>NZ_CP137854.1 GCF_033546935.1 Xylophilus sp. GOD-11R
TGTTCCTCGGCGTGACCGGCCGCATCGTGACGACGTCCAGCGCCTGCGCCTCCGGCAGCCAGGGCATCGGCTACGCCTTCGAGGCCATCCAGTCGGGCCGCCAGACCGCGATGCTGGCCGGTGGCGCCGAGGAGCTCGACGCCACCGAGGCGGCGGTTTTCGACACCCTGTTCGCCACCAGCGTGCGCAACGACAGCCCCGCGCTCACCCCCCGACCCTACGACGCCGGACGCGACGGCCTGGTCCTGGGCGAGGGCGCCTGCACGCTGGTGCTCGAAGAGCTCGACCACGCCCGCGCGCGGGGCGCGACCATCCTGGCCGAGGTGCTGGGTTACGGCACCAACAGCGACGGCACCCATGTGACCCAGCCGCAGCCCGGCACCATGGCGCAGGCGATGCGGCTGGCGCTGCAGGATGCACGGCTCGACGCGGCCGATGTCGGTTATGTCAACGGCCACGGCACCGCGACCGAGCACGGCGACCTGGCCGAAACCATCGCCACGCGCCAGGTGCTGGGGGGCGAGGTACCGATCAGTTCGCTCAAGAGCTACATGGGCCACACGCTGGGTGCCTGCGGCGCGCTCGAGGCCTGGATGACCATCGAGATGATGCGCGAGGGCTGGTTCGCGCCGACCATCAACCTCGAGACGGTCGACCCGCGCTGTGCGCCGCTGGGCTACATCCGGGGCGAGGGGCTCTCGCGGCAGACGGATGTGGTCATGAGCAACAACTTCGCCTTCGGCGGCATCAACACCTCGCTGATCTTCGGCCGGTGGCGGGGGTGAGTCGCGGCGGCACCGTTCGCGTGGTGCTCGCGTCGGTGGCCCAAAGTTGCGCCGAGGCTGGAGAACCCGGCCGGTGGATGAGCGATGCGGAGCTTGATCGACTGGCGGCGTGGACGCAGGCCACGCGCCGTTCGCAGTACATCGCCGGTCGCTGGCAGGCGCGGGCCCTGTTGCGGTCGTGGTGCGGTACGGATGCATCGCGCTGGACACTGACCGCACTGACGGACGGCCCGCCACGGCTCGTCGGCCCCGAAGGCGCGACCGGGCTTTTCTGCAGCCTGAGCCACAGCGCCGACTGGCTGGCCTGCGCCATGGGCGATGTGCCCGTCGGCATCGACGTCGAGGCGACGGCGGTGCGCGACCGCAACTGGCTCGCCATGGCGCAAGCGGTTTGCAGCACCCGCGAATGGCGCACCTTCCAAGCGCTTCACGAAGCGAATCGCGCCGCCGCGTTCCTGGCGATGTGGACGCTCAAGGAGTCGTGGCTCAAGCGGCTCGGCGAGCCGATGACACCGGGCCGCATGGCGCGCCTCGACACGCGGCAGGCACCGTCGGATGCGGGCGATGCCTGGCTGTGGCAGAGCGCGGCGCTCTCGCTGGCCCTGTGCGCGCCGGGCGCCCGCATCACGCTGGCAGGCGACGCCTGGCCGGCGGCCAGTCGCTGGCGCATCGTCGAGGTCGATGCCGCCGCCGCGTCATGAACCCGGCTTGACGGCGACGAGGTTCAGCAGCGTTTCTTCGCGATTCCGGGCGGGCTTCCAGCCGAAGGCCTTTTCGGCGATGCCGAGGTCGGGCCGGCTCCACCAGAGATACGGATAGGAAACCGCGCACGACGGCACCTGGAAGCCCGCCGACCGAATCATCTGCAGGTACTCGGCGGCGGTGCGCTGCACCTCCATCGGATGGCGGAACAGCAGCCGGATCGGCAGGGACTCGATGTAGCGCCGCGTGGACTCCGCGAACAGCAGGATGCCGCCCGGTTTGAGCACCCGCCAGAACTCGGCCAGCGCGGCCTCCTGCTCGACCAGGTGATGAAAGGTCTGGTGGCAGAAGAGCAGGTCGGCCGACGCGTCGGCCAGCGACAGCTGCGAGCTCGAGCCTTGCAGCAGCTCGGCCTGGACGCCGTGGCGCATCGCCCATTCGCTGGACACGGCAAGCATGTCCGGATCGATGTCGACGCCGACCAGGCGGGTCGGCCCGAAACATTGCGCCAGCTTGGGCAGCGAACGGCCGGAACCGCAGCCCACGTCGACCACCACCGGGTAGCGCTCGCGCCGGGCGGGGATGAGGCGGCAGAGATCGGCCATGGCGCGATCGAGCACATGCACGCTCCAGGTCTCGCTCTTCAGGAACCACTTGCCGAAGCGCGTCTCCGGCACGTGTGCAGCGGCGGACAGGCCGGTGCGCATCAGGACTTGTCGATGGCGATGCCGATGGCGGATTTGAGGTCGCCGACCCAGCGGTTGTAGAACGGGTGGATCAGCCCGGGCGCGTTGTCGGCCGGCTCGTACTTCATGTTGACGCTGTCGCGGTACTTCACCGAATACGTGGTGGCCGAGTATTCGATGTCGGTGACGACCGTGTGCTTGTTGCGCACCGACAGCGTGGCGACCATGCGGCCCGGTGCGACCTCGCGGATGTCCCACTGCTGCGACCGTGCGGCGGTCTCGATGGCCTGGCGAACCTGCGCTTCGGTCACGCCGGCGCTGCGGGTGGGCACGTTCTCGTAGTTGACGATGGGAACGACGCTTCGCGCGACAGCGTTCCAGGAAGCGAGCGCCAATGCGGCCAGGGCGAGAACACGCAGCAGTTTCATTCGAATCTCTTTGCAGGAGTGAGCGGGGGAGGGGAAGCAGGAAGCGCAATGGGCGCGAAATTATGCCGCGCGGGTGCAGGCGTCCTCGGGTATTGATCGGCTTGAAAACACCATTCGTCGCGCCACGTTATGGTCCGTCGCCATGACCGCCCACGCCGCTCCCCGCATGACCCCCGCGCTGACCGCCCTCATGGCCATCGGCAGCGGTTTGTCTGTCGCCAGCAACTACTACGCGCAGCCGCTGCTGGCGCTCTTCGTGCAGGTGTTTCGCATCAGCATCGGGCACGCCGGCGTGCTGGTGACCTGCTCGCAGATCGGCTACATCTGCGGCCTCGTCTTTCTGGTGCCGCTGGGCGACCGGCTGGAGCGGCGCAAGCTGCTCACCGCGACCGCCGCGCTCACCTCGGCCGGGCTGCTGGCGATGGGGCTGGCGCCGGACTTCTCGCTGCTGCTGGTGGCCTCGGTCTGCGTGGGCTTCACCAGCGTCACCGCGCAGATCCTGGTGCCGCTGGCCGCGCACCTGGCCACGCCCGAGCGGCGCGGACGCACCGTCAGCGTGGTGATGAGCGGCCTGCTGCTGGGCATCTTGCTGGCGCGCACCTTCGCCGGCGTCATCGCCGACGTCTCCGGCTGGCGCACCGTGTTCCTGTCGGCCTCGGCGCTGATGGCGGTCTTCGCGGTGCTCTGCTGGCGGCTGCTGCCCTCGATCGCACCGACCTCCACCGGCAGCTACGGCGCGCTACTGGCCTCGGCCGCGCGGTTGTTCGGCCAGCAGCCGGTGCTGCGGCGCCGGGCGCTGATCGGTGGACTGAACTTCGCCTCGTTCGCCGCGCTGTGGACCACGCTGGCCTTCCTGCTGAAGGACCGCTGGGGTTACGGCGAGGCGGCGATCGGATTGTTCGGCCTGATCGGTGCGGCCGGCGCCCTGTGCGCGCAGGTGGCGGGGCGGCTGTCGGATGCGGGCTACAACCGGCAGGCGACCGGCGGTTTCATCCTGCTGGGTGTGCTGGGCTGGGGCTTCATGTACCTGGGCGGCCATTCACAGGCAGCGCTGGTGGTCGGCATCCTGCTGCTCGACCTGGGCGTGCAGGGCACGCACATCTCCAACCAGAGCACCATCTACGCGCTGGACCCGGCGGCGCGCAGCCGCCTGACCACCTGCTACATGTCGTCGTATTTCACCGGCGGCGCGGTGGGTTCGGCGCTGGGTGCCTGGGCCTATGCGCACGGCGCCTGGACGGGCGTCTGCGTCGTCGGCGGCGCGGCCTGCGCGATCGCGCTGCTGCGCTGGGCGGTGTCGGAGGCGCGGCCGGTCAGCGCCGGCTGAACCACATGCGGCGCAGCACCGCCTCGCGGTCGAAGAACTGGTGCTTGAGCGCGCCCGCGATGTGCAGGAAGACCAGCCCGTACAGCACATAGCCGCCCCAGCGGTGCAGGGCGCCGAAGAGGTCGTGCAGCGGCTCCTTGGTCGAGGGCGGCAGGTTTTCGATGAGGCCGATGCGCGGCCAGCCGATGGTGCCGAAGAGCTGCATCGGATGGGTCGCCGCCTCGCTCCAGGCCGAGTCGTGCAGCCAGCCCGACAGCGGCATCCAGAAGATCACCACGTAGAGCAGCCCGTGCACCGCATGGGCCGACACCGTCTCCCAGCGCGGATAGGCCGAGGGCAGCGGCGGCGGACGGTGCCCGATGCGCCAGAGCAGGCGCAGCAGTGCCAGGCCCAGCACGGTGATGCCGAGCGACTTGTGGGTGTCGATCGCGGGACGGATCCAGTCCTCGGGAATGTGCTCCACCGACAGGATCAGCGCCACGTTGGCGACCATGGCGACGGCGACCAGCCAGTGCAGCACGATCGCCGGATGGGAGTAGTGCGAGGCTTCCGGGGCGGAGTTGGTTTCTGGCGTATGGGGCATGGGCCGCACTTTAGTGGCGGAAAGCCGCGCGGTGCCGGTCGTTTCGGCATCCGGCGAACGAATCTGCGCGTAAGGTGTCTGACCGTGGCGGCGGCACCGGCCGTCGCGCGTCGTTTTCTCCCTCTTCCCGGGCCGCGGCCCTCCAGCATGTCCCACGACTCCCTTCGACTCGCGCGCGACCGTACCCAGCCGCCCGCCGGCTTCGGCCCGACACCCTGGCGCAGCGTGGCCATTCACGGCGCGGTGCTCGCGGCCTGGGCGGCGCTGTTCGCCATGGCGTTCTCGTCGGGCGGCGTGCTGGCCTGGTCGGTCGGCGTGGCCTATGTGAGTTACGACACCCTGCTGCTGGTGTTCGTGGGCACGCGCACCTGGGCCTTGCGCGGTGATGCCGTCACACGGCCGGGGCGGCCGGCAGACGTCGCGTCGCCACGGGCCACCCTGGCGGTGCTGGTGGCCGCGCACAACGAGGCGGCGGTGCTGCCGGTGACGCTGGCCGCGTTGCTGGCGCAGGACGATCCGCCCGAGCGCATCGTGGTGGTCGACGACGGCTCCACCGACGGCACCGGCGCGCTGCTCACCGGGCGCTACGGCGTGCCCGCCACCGACGCCGGCGCCTGCAGCGAAGCCGGCACGCTGCACCCCGGACTGCGCTGGCTGCGGCTGCCGCACGGCGGCAAGGCGGTGGCGCTGAACGCCGCGCTGCCGCTGGTCGACTGCGACATCGTGCTCACCGTCGACGGTGACACGCTGCTGGAGCCCGGCGCCATCGCCGCGATCCGCCGGGCCTTCGCGGCCGACCCGGCGCTGATGATCGCCACCGGCGTGATCACCCCGGTGTGCCGGCCGACCTGGCAGGGGCGCATCTTCCAGTGGTTCCAGACCTATGAATACCTGCGCAATTTCTTGTCGCGCTTCGCCTGGATGCGCATGGACAGCCTGCTGCTGGTCTCCGGCGCCTTCGCCGCCTATCGACGCGCGGAGCTGATGGCCGTCGGCGGCTTCGACGCCGCCAGCCTGGTCGAAGACTACGAACTGACCCACCGCATGCGCCGCCACGCCGTGTTGCACGGCCTGCACTGGCATGTGGGCGTGCTCGGCGACGCGCGCGCCCGCACCGACGCGCCGGCCAGCCTGGGCGCTTTCCTGCGCCAACGCCGGCGCTGGTTCGGTGGCTTTCTGCAGACGCAGTTCCGCTACCGCGAGATGGTCGGCGACCGGCGCTACGGCTGGATGGGCACGCTGATGCTGCCGGTCAAGGCCATCGACACCCTGCAGCCGCTGTTCGGGCTGACGGCCTTCGGCCTGCTCGTTTGGGACGTGGCGAGCGGGCGCATCAGCCTGCTGGCAGCGGCCGGCGCGGTGATCGGCATCAAGCTGGCGATCGATCTGGCGTTCCACCTGTGGTCGATCCACCTCTACCGGCGCTGGACCGGCGGCGGCCAGCGCATCGATTTCGTGCAGGGCCTGCTCGCTGCCCTGGCCGAGCCCTTCACCTTCCAGCTGCTGCGCCACACCGGCGCGGCACTCGGCTGGGTGATGTTCGTCACCGGCCGTGGTGGCTGGGGGCGGCAGCACCGCAACGCCGGGCTGGGCGACGAGCCGCAGCGCTGAGCGATGAAGGGCGGTCGCCGCCGACGCCGGGGGGCTTATTTCATCAACGCTTCGATCGCATCACCTTCCACCGGCACACCGCGCGTGATCAGCTCGCAGCCGGTTTCCGTCAGCACCGCGTCGTCCTCGATACGGATGCCGATGTTCCAGAACGCCTCGGGCACGTCGTCGCCCGGGCGCACGTAGAGCCCCGGCTCGATGGTGGTGACCATGCCCGGGCGCAGGATGCGGCTCGGCCGGCTCTTCACGATCTCGCCGGACAGCGGGTCGCGCCGCTCGATGAGTGTCTGCGCCTCGCTCGGCTCCACGTAGCTGCCGCAGTCGTGCACGTCCATGCCCAGCCAGTGGCCGGTGCGGTGCATGTAGTAGCGGAAATAGGCGCGCTTCTCGATCACGTCCTGCACGCCGCCCACCTTGTCGGCGTCGAGCAGCTTCAGGTCGAGCAGCCCTTGCGACAGCACCTTCACCGTGGCTTCGTGCGGATCGTTGAAACGCGCGCCCGGCCGGGTCGCCTCCACGGCCGCGTACTGGCTCTGCAGCACCAGGTCGTACAGGGCACGCTGCGGCCCGGTGAACCGGCCGTTGGCCGGGAAGGTGCGGGTGATGTCGCTGGCGTAGCCGTCGAGCTCGCAGCCGGCGTCGATCAGCACCAGCTCGCCGTCGCGCACCGGCGCGGCGTCGGCGCGGTAATGCAGCACGCAGGCATTGCCGCCGGCCGCCACGATGGAGCTGTAGGCCGGGTACTGCGAGCCGCCCATGCGAAAGGCGTGCAGCAGCTCGGCGTCGAGGTGGTATTCGCGCAGGTCCACGCCCTGGCGCAGCAGGCGAGCGCTGGCCTGCATCGCGCGGATGTGCGCGTCGGCGCTGATCTGCGCGGCGCGGCGCATCACGTCGATCTCGTGGGCGTCCTTCACCAGCCGCATCTCGTCGAGCGGGCCGCACAGGTCGCGCTGCTGTTCCGGCACCAGGGCGCCCATGCGCACGCGCGAGCGCACCTTGGAGAGCCAACCGTCGATGCGGGTCTCCAGGCCGGTGTGGGTGGCGAAGGGAAACCACACCGTCTCGCGGTTCTCCAGCAGGCGCGGCAGGCGGGTGTCGAGCTCGGCGACGGAGATGGCCTCGTCGACCTTCAAGGCCTCCGGCGCCGCCTCGGGGCCCAGGCGCAGGCCGTCCCAGATTTCGCGTTCCACGTCCTTGGGCTGGCAGAACAGCGTGGCGCGGCCGTCGCCGGCGAGCACCAGCCAGGCGTTGGGTTCGGTGAAGCCGGTGAGGTAGTAGAAGTAGCTGTCGTGGCGAAAGAGGAAGTCGCTGTCGCGGTTGCGCGGGCGCTCCAGCGCGGTCGGCACGATGGCGATGCCGTCCGGTCCCAGCTGGGCTGCGAGGCGGGCACGGCGTGCGGCGTAGATCGAGGTGTCGTTCATGGGTTGAGGTCCTGCGGGGGCTGCTGCTGTGGCGTCGTCAGCATGATCGCCTGCCATTGTTCCAGCCGCTCGGGCGTGCCGACATCGGCCCAGCGGCCGTCGTGGCGTTCGGCGGTGACCCGGCCTTGCGCCATGGCCGCGCGCAGCAGGGGCGCGAGCGGGGCGGCGATGCCTGCGGGGTTGCCGGGCGGGATGTCGCACCAGGGCGCGCCGAACAGCTCGGCGCGGTAGAGGCCGATGGTGGAATAGGTCAGGCGCGGCGCCGGGTCGTCTGCAGGCGGCGCGGTGGCGATGCCGTCGTCGCGCAGGTGGAAGTCGCCTTGGGGGTGCTGCGGCGGATTGGGTACCAGCCACAGATGGGCGAGGGCGTCGCCGGCGGCGAAGCGGGCTGCAGCGGCAGGATCGAAGACGAAATCGGGTGCGAACACGTCGCCGGCTGCGACCCAGAACACCTCGTTGGCCAGCAAGGGCAGGGCGCGGACGATGCCGCCGGCGGTTTCGAGCGCATCGCCGAAGTCGTGAGCTTCATGGGAATAGGCGATGCGCAGGCCGAGGGCGCTGCCGTCACCGAGGCGGTCCGGTATCTGCTGCCAGAGCCAGCCGGTGTTGACGACGACATCGCCGATGCCGTCACGGGCCATGGCTTCGAGCGTCCACTGCATCAGCGGCTTGCCGGCCAGCGGCAGCAGCGGCTTGGGGCAGGTGTCGGTGAGGGGCCGCATGCGGGAGCCGCGGCCGGCGGCCAGGACGATGGCGGGATAGGGGGAAGGCGAAGACGAGCGATGCACGCGGTGGATTATCGGCGCTTCCATTCGGGGCGCTTCATGGCCGTACCGAAACCCCGTCGAGGGTGAACCAGCCCCCGGTGTCGACAAATAAAAATCGCAATTCGCTCGTGTTGCTGATGGCCGTGACTCTGCCGGAAAAGGGAGTTCGCGCAAAACCCGGAAAATCAACACCTTTCAAGATGCTCGCGCCGTTCCAAAAAACTTCGAGGCTACCTTTTCGGATGGATGCCTCGTAGCCCAGCACAAAGGATATTTTGTAATCGCGCCGTGGTGCTGTATGGAGCCGCTGGAAGACGCCGCCCGCCGGATGGGCCGGGGTGATGCGGCCGCCACCGCGGCTGGACGGAATGACATCTGCGTTGAACAATTCCCAACCGATGGGTTGGTCATTGCAAAAGCGGCCATTGGAGACGAGTTCCATAAAGGCGACGGGCGGAGTGAGAAAGCCGCCAGGCAGGGCATTTCAGGTCGAATGGGAATTGCTTGCTTCGATGGCTTTGGTTTGGCGGCGACGGGCCATCGCAGCTAGCAGGGCCATGCCAAAAACCAGCATGGGCGCCGTCTCCAGCTCGGGGACGGGAGAAAGCGCTACGACGGACACGTTGTCCAGTGTGTAAGCACCGTTGCCGGGATTTATATCGAACGTGAGCGTCGAAAGCTCGGTATCTGCCGTTTGAGTAAAACTGAAATCGGTGACCGCGAATGGCGAGCTGGCAGACCAGATCAACGATCGGTTATTCCAAAGTATTTGGTGATAACCCTGCTCGTTGTTGGTGCTCTCGAGTTGGAACTCGATTTTGTAATGGGTACCGATCGTCGTCTCGAACATCTGCGAGAAACCATATTTGAATGGCGTATTCCAGAGGATGGCGCCATTTACTACGGTAGAGTTGTGAAATTCGATATGCCAGTTCGATAAATTGTCTGTCGAGAAATCACCATTCTGGATGAGGTTGGCCGACGAAAATGCCGGCGTGGCAGCACAGGCAAGGGCCAGTACCACGGCGGCACGGACGGTGGCAAACGATTCAAGGTTCATGGCACGTATGTCTGTTGTGAGAAGTGCAATGAATCTAAATCGAATTGTCGATTGGGTTCGATGAAATGCCGGCCATCGTGTGGCCTTTTCGGATCCGCTGCGCCGCTTGCATGGGCCCGTCCCATGCCGCTTACCCATAAAAAAGGCCGGAACCGCGCATCGGCGGTTCCGGCCTGGTTCAGCTCGCTCAGGCGTTTATTGCGCGAAGTCCAGGGCTCCGGTCAGATCGCCCATCGGCACATAGCCATTGGCGATCAAGCCTTGGTCCCGCTGGGTAATCCCGGCCAGTTTCGGCAGCCCGAAACGACGCGTAATCAAACGCAGGATCGACGCCGTGTCGTATTGCGTCTTGTCGACGTAACCCTTGCGTGCATACGGCGACACGATGATTGCCGGGATACGCGTGCCCGGACCCCAGCGGTCGGCCTTGGGCACCTTGGCGTGGTCGTAGAAACCGCCGTTTTCGTCGTAGGTGACGACCACGACCATGTTCTTCCACTGCGGGCTTTGTTTCAGCTTTTCGATGACCGAGGCGATGTGCGCATCGCCCGAGGCGACGTCGGCGTAACCGGCGTGCTGGTTCAGGTTGCCTTGCGGCTTGTAGAACGTGACCGCGGGCAGGGTGCCGGCGGCGGCATCGGCCAGGAACTGGGTGTCGAAGTCACGCAGGTGGGCGCTGCGGTCGGCCGCGTGCGTGGTCGGATCCAGGTCGGCGAAGTAGTTGAACGGCTGGTGATGGAACTGGAAGTTCGGCGGGCTCGCGAAGGTGGTGCGGGTGGCCGAGGTGGCGTTGGCCAGCGTGCTGTTCCAGGCGCCGGCGTACCAGGCCCAGTTGACGCCCTTGGCGCTGAGCAGATCGCCGATGTTGGTGGCAGTCTGCGGCGGCAGGGTGGTGGCGCTGGTGGTGGTGGCGAACAGGCGGGTGCTGTCGCTCGACGCCGGCGCGTTGCTGCTCGGCTGGTAGGGCGGCTGCATGGTGTTGACCGCGTAGAACTTGCCGGCGGCGTCCTTCGGCGTGATGGTGCCGTCGGCCTGGTAGACCGGGGCGCCGTTGAGCACGCTGGATGGGTTGCTGCTCGAGGGCGTCAGGCGCACGAATTGGCCGGCGCTGTCGGGATCGACGGCCGAGATGCTGGGGTGCGCCGTGGCGGTGTCGGCGTTGGGGTATTCCGGTGCGCAGGCGCAGATGAGGTATTGGTGGTTCAGAAAGGAACCACCGAACGCGCCCATGAAGAAGTTGTCGGCCAGCGTGTATTGCTGCGCGATCTTCCACAGCGCCATGCTGCTGCCGTCGTAGTAGCCCATGGAGAGACTGCCGGCGTCGGAGTAGGCGGTGAAGCGGTCGTTGGCGCCGCCGTTGATCTGCATCTGGTTGTTGTAGAAGCGGTGCACCAGGTCACGCGTGATGACCGATTGCGGCACGACCTTGCCGGTGTTCTGCACGCCGGCGGCAGCATCGATCTGGAAGGGCTTGTTGGCCCAGCCGACGGTTTCGGCCTGGGTGATGACCGGGGTCTGGCCGGCGGCGGTGAGGCCACCCCAGGTGGGCGGCAGGGTGGCCAGGGTGGAGCCGTCGAAATCTTTCTGCGCGGTGATGACGCCGTCGGAGCTCGGGTTCACGCCCGGCACGCCGTTGGCGCCGGGGAACAGGCCGTAGAGGTTGTCGAAGCCGCGGTTTTCGGCGTAGATGACGACCACGGTCTGCACGTTGGCCAGGTCGTCGTCGAGCGCCAGGCTCTTCGACATGGCGGCCACGCGGTCACCCGTGCCGGCGGCGGCCACGGTGCTCGCGATGCGGCTGGTCATCTGGGCGATTTCGCCCTTGATCGTGCCCTTGGCGACGGCATCGGTCATGGTGTTGTGGTTGGCCAGCACCGTGTCGGCCGATACGCCGAGGCGGGTGGCCAGGGTGGCGCGGGCGGCTTCGAAGCTCTGGCCGCGGTCCATCAGCGCCACGAGCTCGGTCGACAGCGCGCTGACCACGCCGTTGGCCTGGGCCGGCGCGCGAAAGACCAGTGCCTGGGTGACGGCGGTGGTGGTTTTGGTGTCGGGGTCGTAGCGCTTGGCGTCGGTGCCGATCTCGGCCACGACCGCGCCCGAGCCGACCTGCGACAGGCTGTAGGCGCCAGCGGCGTCGGTGCGGGTGCTGGTCTCGCCGGTGTCGCAGCGGGCGTTGAGGTTGGTGTCGATGCAGACCAGGGCGCTCTGGTAGTAGCTGCCGGTGACGACACCGGAGGTCGTCGTGGTGACGACGGGAGAGTTGCTGCCGCCGCAGGCCGACAGGCCGGCGACCAGTGCCGCGATGGGCAGCAGGCGCGAAGGGACGTTCAAGGACATGGGGTGGACCTGTTGAATGTTGAATGTTGGGCCGCTGCGCATGCTGGTCATCCGCCATGACAAGTCCGTGGCGCTTTGTATCGGTTCGGTTGCCTGCAACAGGTGTCACGCAACTGCCATAAACCGGTCATAGCCTCCAGCGCCCATGAGCTCATCGCGCCTGCTGTCCCTCGCCGCCCTGCTGGCGGTTCTCGTCCTGCCGGGTTGCCAGCGGCCCACCGAGTCCAACGCGCCGCCGGCCGCATCGCCCACCACCACTACGGCCGAAAAGCCGCGCCCGGCGGGTGCCGACGGCATCTACGCGGTGACCCTGGCGCGCCAGCCGAGCGCGGCCGAGATGGCGGTGGTGGGGCGCGCGATGTTCTCGGATCCGGGCCTGTCGGCCTCGGGCCAGATGTCCTGCGCCAGCTGCCACAGCCCGCAGCACGCCTACGGTCCGCCCGACGACCTGGCGGTGCAGCACGGCGGCCCCGACGGCAAGCAGCCCGGCGTGCGGGCCGTGCCCTCGCTGCGCTACCTGCAGACGGTCACGGCCTTCAGCGAACACCACTTCGACAACGACGGCGACGACAGCGTCGATGCGGGCCCCACCGGCGGCCACACCTGGGACGGCCGTTCGGATTCCACCCACGCGCAGGCAGCGGTGCCGTTGCTGTCGACCTACGAGATGGCCAATGCCTCGCCCGCCGAGGTCGTCGCCAGGCTGCGCCGCGCGCCGTATGCGGACCAGTTCCGCGCGACCTTCGGCCAGGACATCTTCGACGACGACACCAAGGCCTTCCGCTGGGCCTCGATGGCGCTGGAGGTGTTCCAGGAAACGCCGGAGGAGTTCTATCCCTTCGACAGCAAGTTCGACGCGGTGCTGCGCAAGCAGGCCAAATTCACCGCGCAGGAAGCGCGCGGCCAGGCGCTGTTCAACGACGAGAAAAAAGGCAACTGCGCTTCCTGCCACATCAGCGCGTTCACCTCCGACGGCGGCTTTCCGCTGTTCTCCGATTTCGGGCTGATCGCCATCGGCGTGCCACGCAATCCGGCGATTCCGGCCAATGCCGATCCGGCGTATTTCGACCTCGGCCTGTGTGGCCCGCTGCGCACCGATCTGCAGGACCGGCCCGAGTTCTGCGGCCTGTTCCGCACGCCTTCGCTGCGCAATGTGTCGACCCGCCACGTCTTCATGCACAACGGTGTCTTCCACTCGCTCGACGAGGTGCTGCGCTTCTACGTGCAGCGCGATGTGCGACCCGAGCGCTTCTACCCGCGCAAGCCCGACGGCAGCGTGGCGCGATACGACGATCTGCCGGCCAAATACCACGGCAACCTCAACGCCGACGCGCCCTTCGACCGGGAGCCGGGACAGCGTCCGGTATGGAGCGAAGCCGATATCCGCGACGTCGTGGCCTTCCTGAAAACGCTCGACGACGGCTGGCGTTCGCATTGATTCATGCGGGGGGCCGCGAGAGGCAACGGTAAAATCGCCGCCTTTCGACGACTATCCACCAGCCGGATCCTCCCAAATGGTCTCCTCCCCGCAACTGGCCAACGCAATCCGTGCGCTGGCAATGGACGCAGTACAACAGGCCAATTCCGGCCATCCGGGCGCGCCGATGGGCATGGCCGACATGGCCACCGCGCTCTGGACCCAGCACCTCAAGCACAACCCGGCCAACCCGCAGTGGTTCGACCGCGACCGCTTCGTGCTGTCCAACGGCCACGCCTCGATGCTGCTCTACGCGGTGCTGCACCTCAGCGGCTACGACCTGCCGGTGAGCGAGCTGCGCAACTTCCGCCAGTTGCACAGCAAGACCCCCGGTCATCCGGAATTCGGCTACACCGCCGGCGTCGAGACCACCACCGGCCCGCTGGGCCAGGGCATCACCAACGCGGTGGGCTTCGCCCTCGCCGAGAAGCTGCTGGCTGCCGAGTTCAATCGCGAAGGCCATGCCATCGTCGACCATCACACCTACGCCTTCCTGGGCGACGGCTGCCTGATGGAAGGCATCAGCCACGAGGCCGCAGCCCTGGCCGGTGCCTGGAAGCTCAACAAGCTCGTCGCGCTCTACGACGACAACGGCATCTCCATCGACGGCCCGGTCTCGCCCTGGTTCGTCGACGATACCCCGGCGCGTTTCCGCGCCTACGGCTGGAACGTCATCGGCCCGGTCGACGGCCATGACGGCGAAGCCATCGCCGCGGCCATCGGCAGCGCCAAGACCTCGGCCACCGCGCCGACGCTCATCGTCTGCAAGACCGCCATCGGCAAGGGTTCGCCCAACCGCGCCGGCACGGCCAAGGCGCACGGCGAGCCGCTCGGCGCCGCCGAGATCGAACTCACCCGCGCGGCCCTCGAATGGACCTCGGTGCCCTTCGAGATTCCGGCCGAGATCCAGTCCGCCTGGGACGCCCGCGATGCCGGTGCCAAGGCAGAAGCCGCCTGGCAGAAGCGCTTCGACGCCTACGCCGCCGCGCACCCGGCGCTGGCCGCCGAGTTCACCCGACGCATGAAGGGCGAGCTGCCGAAGAACTTCGCGCAGACCGCGGTCGACGCCGCCGTGGCCGCCCACACCAAGGCCGAGACGGTCGCCAGCCGCAAGGCCAGCCAGATCGCCCTGGAAGCCTTCACCGCCGCGTTGCCCGAAATGCTTGGCGGCAGCGCCGACCTGACCGGCTCCAACCTCACCAACACCTCCAGCACCGCGCCGCTGCGCATCGACGAAACCGGCACCGTGGTGCTGGGCGCGACGGCCGCCGGCCTGCCGGTGATCGGCCGCCACATCAACTACGGCGTGCGCGAGTTCGGCATGGCCGCCATCATGAACGGCGTGGCCCTGCACGGCGGCTACATCCCTTACGGCGGCACCTTCCTCACCTTCAGCGACTACAGCCGCAACGCCATCCGCATGGCCGCGCTGATGAAGCTGCGCGTGGTGCACGTGTTCACCCACGACTCCATCGGCCTGGGCGAAGACGGCCCCACCCACCAGTCGGTGGAGCATGCGGCCAGCCTGCGCCTGATACCCAACCTGGACGTCTGGCGTCCGGGCGACACCGCCGAGACGGCGGTCGCCTGGGCGGTCGCCCTGGAAAACGCCACGCGCCCGACCGCGCTGCTGCTGTCGCGCCAGAACCTGCCCTACGCGCCCAAGCGCGACCTCGGCGATATCAGCCGCGGCGCCTACGTGCTGTCCGAACCCAAGGACGTGGGACTCAACCGCAAGCCCGTCGCCGTCATCCTGGCCACCGGTTCCGAAGTGCAGCTGGCTCTGAAGGCGCAGGAGATCCTGGCGCGCGCCAAGGTCGCGGTACGCGTGGTGTCGGTGCCCAGCACCACCGCCTTCGACCGCCAGGACGTGGCCTACAAGAAGTCCGTGCTGCCGGCCGGCATGCCGCGCGTGGCGGTCGAGGCCGGTGTCACCGACGGCTGGTGGAAATACGGCTGCGACGCGGTCATCGGCCTGGATCGCTACGGCGAATCGGCGCCGGCCAACGTGCTGTTCCCGCTGTTCGGCTTCACCGCCGACAACGTGGCCGCCACGGTCCGCAAGGTGTTGACCACCAAGCGCCGCTGAACGCGTCGGCCGAGCGTCGATGAACGTCGATGAAGTTCGGGTGAGTGACTTCCCCGTGCTGCGCACGGAGCGTCTGGTGCTGCGCGAGATCGTGCATGCCGACGCGCCGGCGCTGCTGGGCATCCACGGCGACAGCACGGCCATGCACTACATGTTCTGCGAGCCGATGCGGGACCTGGAAGAATCGCATGCCTGGATCGGTCGTTTCGCCGCCGAGCGGCTCGCGCCGGCGCCCTGCATCCGCTGGGGCATCGAGCGGCAGTCCGACGGCGCCTTCATCGGCACCTGCGGCATGTACGACTGGGTCCAGGGCTGGCGCCGCTGCTCCGTCGGTTATGCGCTGGCCAGTTTCGCGTGGGGGCTGGGTTACATGCGCGAGGCGATGTCGGCGCTGCTCGAATGGCTCATGGGCCCGATGCAGATCAACCGCGTCGGCGCGGAAATCCATCCCACCAACACCCCATCGCTGCGGCTGGCGCGCGGCCTGGGCTTCGAGGTCGAGGGCACGCTGCGGCAGGCCCTGGTCTGGAAGAACCAGCCGCACGACGTGCTGCTTCTGTCATTGATCCGGCCGGATTTCGATTCGGCCGCACTGGTTTCCCATCATCCTTAAGGACTTGTAGACATGACCATCAAGATCGGTATCAATGGCTTTGGCCGCATCGGCCGCAACGTGCTGCGTTCCGCCGTGCAGAACTTCTCCGACATCGAGATCGTCGGCATCAACGACCTGCTCGAGCCCGACTATCTGGCCTACATGCTGCAATACGACAGCGTGCACGGTCGCTTCAAGGGCGAGATCTCGGTCGAGGGCAGCACGCTCATCGTCAACGGCAAGAAGATCCGCCTGACCCAGGAACGCGACCCCGCCGCCCTGAAGTGGAACGAGGTCGGTGCCGACATCGTCATCGAATCCACCGGCCTGTTCCTCGACAAGGCCGGTGCCGGCAAGCACCTCGCAGCGGGCGCCAAGAAGGTGATCATCTCGGCGCCGTCGAAGGACGACACCCCCATGTTCGTCTTCGGCGTGAACTGCAAGACCTACGCCGGCCAGGACATCATCTCCAACGCTTCGTGCACCACCAACTGCCTGGCCCCGCTGGCCAAGGTGATCCATGACAAATGGGGCATCAAGCGCGGCCTGATGACCACGGTGCACGCCACCACCGCCACCCAGAAGACGGTGGACGGCCCGAGCAACAAGGACTGGCGCGGCGGCCGCGGCATCCTCGAGAACATCATTCCGTCGTCGACCGGTGCCGCCAAGGCCGTGGGCGTGGTGATTCCCGAGTTGAACAAGAAGCTGACCGGCATGTCCTTCCGCGTGCCGACCTCCGACGTGTCGGTGGTCGACCTGACCGCCGAACTCAACACGGCGGCCACGCTCGACGAGATCAAGGCCGAGATCAAGGCCCAGTCCGAAGGCGCGCTCAAGGGCATCCTGGGCTACACCGAAGACAAGGTCGTCGCCACCGATTTCCGCGGTGACACCCGCACCTCGATCTTCGATGCCGACGCTTCCATCGCGCTCGACGGCACCTTCGTCAAGCTGGTGTCCTGGTACGACAACGAGTGGGGCTACTCGAACAAGTGCCTCGAGATGGTCCGCGTGGTCGCCGCCAAGTAAGCGGTCGGCACTGCCTCAGCAAAAAACGCGCTCCCCGGAGCGCGTTTTTCTTGGGCGGGGCCGAACCCGTCAGACGAAGTTGTCGCCGTCGTCCCCATAGTCGGCGGCGTCGTTGTCGGCCCAGCTCGCGCCGTCGTCGAAGGCGCCGTCGAGAAAGCCCTGCTGCTGTTGGTCGCCGCCCGCCCGGCCGTCGTCGACGAAGACGTTCTCGGTGATGTTTTCCGTCATCGGAGCGCCGAGCGAGCCGGCATCGCCCGAGCCCATCAGGCCGCTGGCGTTGGCCGCGTTGTGGCCGCCACCGTTGATCAAATGCTCGATGCCGTTGAAGAGGAACATGCCGCCCGCCACGCCGGCAGCAGTGGTGGCCGCCTGGCCGAGAAAGCTGGAGCCGCCGGACGCTTGGGGTGCTGCCGCTTGCGGGGCCGCGGGCTGCGCGCCGCCGCCGAACCAGCGGTTGCGCCAGCCCTGCGGTTGGGCCTGGGGATGGCTGCCCTGGTTCTGGGGCGTGGCGCTGGCTTCGTAGCGCGGGTCGGGCGAAAAAGCCTGCGACGGTGCACGACCGAAGCCTTCGGGCGCACCGCCGAGGAAGCTGCCGCCGCCCTGCGGCTGGGCTTGCTGGCGCAGCATGTCGATCTGGCGGTTGGCTTCGGCCAGTGCACGCTCGACCAGCAGGCAGCGCTGCACCAGCAGGTAGGTGGAGTCGGCATGGCCGTCGAGCCTGCTGCGGATGAGCGCGTCGGCTTCGGCGTCCTTGTGGACCGTGCCGGCGGCCTGCAGCCGGCCGAGGAATTCGTCCAGCAGGGTGTGTTCTTGGGGCGTCATGTCGGGGCTCCTTGAATGGAAAGACCGGTGGTGAAGATAACGCTTGCGGCGCATGTCCGGGGCCGTTCGGACCTCTCGCGCGATGGGTTTAAGGCTGGCCTAAGGGCCTGGGATCGGCGGCGGGCTCGTCGAGCCGCTCGACCGACACCTTCATCTCCGCGATCTCCAGCGGGCGCGGCCCGTAGTCGGAGATGAAGGCCACGTCGGCGGCGTCGCGCCCGTAGGCCAGCACGATGCGCCCACCGCGCGGTGCGGCCTGCGTGGCGTCGAAGGTGTACCAGCGGCCGCCGACGAAGGCCTCGAACCAGGCGTGCATGTCCATCGGGTCGAGCTGCCACAGGTAGCCCACCACGAGGCGCGCCGGAATTTGCAGCGCGCGGCAGAGCGACACGCCGAGATGCGAAAAGTCGCGGCAAACGCCGGCACCGTGCGCCAGGGTGTCGGCCCCGTCGGTGCTGGCGTCGCTCTCGCCGTAGCGGTATTTGATGTTCGCGTGGATCCAGGCGCGGATCGCCTCGGCCTGCGCATAGCCGGGCGCCGCGTCGCCCACGATGCGCAGGGCGTCGGCGGCCATGGTGTCGCTCGGGCAATAGCGGCTGGGCAGCAAGTAGTGCAGCACGTCGTCGGGCAAGGCTTCCACCGGCGTGTGCGGCGCATCGGGGGCCACGGCAATCTCGTCGGCGGTCATTACCGTCATGTCGACGGCCACGCACATGTCGCCGGCCGGCACGGTGAAGCGCTGGCAGAGATTGCCGTAGGGGTCGACGAATTCGGTGGTGGGCACCCAGGGCTCGAGCGTGTAGCGCTCGGCGGCGAGCCACTGGGCGAGACCGCTGCGTGGGCGGAGGATGGCGACGACGGGGGTATCGGCCGCGACCCGTAGGGTCATGGCGCAACGGGCCTGGAGTTTCATGCGACGACTCTCGCCGCGACGGCCCGCCAGCGTCGTCGGATAAGGCGCCGGCCGCCTGTCACGGCGCGGCCGTATCCTCGGCCGGATGCAACGCCTACGCCCGCTCCGCCCCGTGTTCCTCGTGCTGCTGCTCGTCGCCGTGCTGCTGTCGGCCTGGGTGTTTCCGCCCGACCAGGCGGCGCGACGCGATGCCGAGGCCGGCCTGCAGCGCGCCGTCGCCACCTTTGCCACCGCCCGCGCGCTGCATGCGGTGCTGTCGGTGGCCCAGGGCACCGAGGTGGCGGTTCAGCCGGCCGGTGTCGGCGTGACGCTCGCGCCCGGCCAGGCGCTGCAGCCGGTGACCGAACTGGTCGAGCAGTTCTCTACCTTGATGCTGGCCGCGTGCGTGGCTTTCGGCGTGGAGCTCTTGCTGCTGCCGATCACCGCGCACTGGGCGATGTCGGCGGCGGTCAGCGTGGCAGCGCTGGCCTGGGTGCTGCTGCAGGGCTTCGGTCGACCGCAGGCGCGTCGGCTGGCGCCGCTGCTGGTCGGCCTGATGCTGCTGCGTTTCGGCGTGCCGTTGATGGCCGCCGGCAACGAGCTCGCCTGGCGCGCCTTTCTGGCCGACGACTACGCCGCGGCGCAATCGGCCATCGGCGGCGCGGCCGGGTCGGCGGATCTGGTGACGGTGCCCGACACCCCGGCGACCGGCCAGAAGAGCTGGTTTGACACGGTGCGCGAGCTGCCGGCGAGCGTGGGCGCGTGGACCGCCCGCGTGCCGGAAATCGCCAGCCGTGCGCGCGACATCGCCGCCCATGCGGTCGACCACCTGCTGCGCCTGCTGGCGGTGTTCCTGGTGCAGACGCTGGTGCTGCCACTGCTGTTCTTGTGGGGCCTGAAGCGCATCTTCGCGTTGCTGGTCGACAGCGCGGGACGGCCGGTTCGCTGAAATCTCAGCCGGTCGACGCCGGCCGGCGGCGTGTCGCCATCACCAGCAGCAGACCGGCGCCGAACAACGACCAGATAGGCGGCTCGGGCACGGATGCGACCGGTGGCAGTTCAGGTCCGGTCGGGGGAGCGATATCGGGCGGGGTCGAGGGGAGGGGCGGCGTGACCGCAGGCCAGGTCGGTGGGGTCACGGAAGGCGGAGGGTTCGGCATCGGGCCGGATGGCCCGGTCGGCGGCAAGCTGCCACCAGGGAAATCTCCGCCGATCAACCAGGGCGGCGGCGCGTGCCAGACCGGTGACCACGGCCGCCAGCCGGCTGCTGGCGGCGGCATGTCGGTCGCGGTGGCCGGGGCGTCGAGCAGAACCATCGACATCGGCGGGCTGGCCGGCGCTTCCGGCGCCGCAGCCGCTGGCGGGGCGGAGGCCACCGGGGCGGTGACCGCACGGCGCTCGATGCGGCTGACATTGCGGCAGACCGACGGCACCAGGATGCAGAAGCCGTCCTCGCAGTAGACGAGCGCGCGCTCCTCGTGTCCGGCGGACCAGCGATCGCGGGTGACTTCGGCGCAAATCCGGCCGGTGCCGAAATGCATCGCGCGGATGGCCGGTTCGTAGGCGGACCTGCCGGCAATGCTGTGCTTGCGGATGGCGACGACATCGTCGTAGTCGAAACGCCGCATCCGGTCCTTCAGCCGGGCGCGCGTGGCGGCCGGAATGTCCCGGTAGTGATCGACAGCGGCCGGCACATCGCCCATGAAGGGGTCGTGCCCGGGGTTGTGCCAGTCGCAGGTCGCCACGGTCGCAGCGATGGCGCAGCGCAGGCTCAGGAACAGGATAAAGGCGAGGGCGCAGACATGGGTTGAACGCATCCCAGGGTTTTAGGCCGCGGACCATGTCTGCAGCCTGCAAGGCACGGGTCGTATGTGACTACTGACGAATGCGCACGATTCGGCCCGCTCGATCGTAAAAAACGCTATAGGGCACGCGTGGCGATAGCGGCTTTGGCGATACTCGGGGCATCCATGTACGCATCCGCTTTCGGCCTGCAGCAGGCGCCGTTTTCCATCGCGCCCGACCCCCGTTATCTCTTCATGAGCGAGCGGCACCGCGAGGCGCTCGCCCATCTGCTCTTCGGCCTCGGTGCGGGCGGCGGCTTCGTGCTGCTGACCGGCGAGATCGGCACCGGCAAGACCACCGTCTGCCGTTGCTTCCTGGAGCAGCTGCCCGACAACTGCGACGTGGCCTATGTGTTCAACCCCAAGCAGAGCGCGATGGAGCTGCTGCGCACCATCAACGACGAGTTCGGCGTGAAGCACGCGCCGGCCGAACCCGGCGTGGGCGAGACGGTGAAGGACTGCATCGACCCCCTCAACGCGTTCCTGCTCCAGTCGCACGCCGCCGGCCGCAACGCGGTGCTGGTGGTGGACGAGGCGCAGAACCTGTCGGTGGACGTGCTCGAACAGCTGCGCCTGCTCACCAACCTCGAGACCTCCGAACGCAAGCTGCTGCAGATCGTGCTCATCGGCCAGCCCGAGCTGCGCGACATGCTCGCGCGCCCCGAGCTCGAACAGCTGGCGCAGCGGGTGGTGGCACGGTTTCACCTCGACGCGCTCTCGCCGCCGGAAGTCGAGGCCTACATGGCGCATCGGCTGGCGATCGCCGGCTGGACCGGGCCGCCGCCCTTCGATCGCCGCCTGTTGCGCCGCGTGCACCAGATCACCGGCGGCGTGCCGCGCCGCATCAACCTGCTGTGCGACCGGGCACTGCTCGGTGCCTACGCGGCCGGAGCGCGCACGGTCGATCGGCGCATGCTGGAGCGGGCGGCGCGCGAGGTGTTCCATCGAACGGCGACCACCGGCGCCGACGCCGCACGTGGCCGTCGACGCACACCGCTGGCCGGCGTGGCCGCCGGCATCGTGATCGGCGGTGCGCTCGTCTCGGCCGCCGCGTTCGCGGTGTGGACGAACCGGCCGGCGGCCGCGCGCGCCGTCATCGCACCGGTCACGCCCGCCGTACCGCATCCGGCGGCGGCTCCCGCTGCGGCGCCGGCCCAAGCTCCGTCGCCACCCGTGGCCGAAGCGCCCACGCCTGCGCCTGCGCCCGAGCCTGCGGCGCAGATCGATCCCGCCGAAGCGCCTTTCGACCTCGCCGAAGCCCTGCCCAGGCTGTCCGATTCCGAAGACGCGGCCCTGCGCCGGCTCGCCGCCGAATGGGGCACGACAGTACCGGCCACCGGCAAGGCCTGCACGGCCCTGGCGCGCACCGAACTTCGCTGCTTCCGCGCGCCGCGCGCCGGCCTGGACCTGATCCGCCAGATGGATCGCCCGGCCTTGCTGCCGCTCGACATCAGCGTCGACGGCGTGCGGCGGCAGGTCTTCGTGCTGGTGCGTGGGCTCGACGCCGACCGTGTCGAACTCGACTTCGAAGGCCAGACGCACCGCGTGGCCACCGCCGAGCTGTCGCGCTGGTGGCACGGCGATGCGGTGACGCTCTGGCGCACGCCCGATACCGGCACGGCCGGCCTCGACGCCCGCCTCGCCACGGCCATGCCCGATCTGCCGGCCCGCCTGTCGCGCGCCGAACGCATCTCCCGTTTCCAGCTCGCCCAGGGGCTGCCGCCCGACGGCGTGGCCGGACCGCTGACCGCCATGCGGCTCAATCGCGCCACCGGCGTCGACGAGCCGCGCCTGCAACGCCACTGAGCCCGCGACATGTCCCTGATCCTCGATGCCCTGCGAAGAGCCGATGCAGAACGTGCGCGGGGCGCCGTGCCCGGCGTGCTCACACCGCAGGCAGTGCCGGCGCCCGACGCGGCACCGGACCGTTCGACCACGCCGGCCGTGGCCGCGCTGCTGGTGGCGGTGGTGGCGATCGGCGCCGGTGGTTGGTGGTGGTGGGGCCGTGCCGACGACGCGCCCGTGCCACCGCCGGCCCCGGCCGCCGCCGTAGTGCCGACGCCTGCGCCGACGCCCGCCTCGGAGCCTGCATCCCCGGTGTCGGCTGCGCCGGCTGCAGAGGCGTCGCTGTCGCTTTCGCGGTCACTGTCGCCGCTGCGCCCGCCGCCGCCCGCGCCGGCCGTCGCCGCCGGGCCGCCGCCCAGGCAAGCCGAGCCGGTCGATTTCATCGCCCCGCCCGTGGCTGCGCCCGCCGCGCAGCAGCGGCCGCCGGCAGCGTCACCCGCGCCTGCTGTCGCGCCCTCCACGATTCCTGCAGCGGCTCCCGCCACGCGCGTGCCGCTGCTGCAGGACCTGCCGGCGGCGACGCGCCAGCAACTGCCGCAGCTCTCGGTATCGGGTGCGAGTTATTCGGCCAATCCGGCCTATCGCATGGTGATCGTCAATGGCCAGGTGCTGCACGAAGGCGATGCGGCGGCGCCGGGCGTGGTGCTCGAGTCGATCGCCGAGCGCCAGGTGGTGCTGCGCAGCCAGAGCCAGCGTTGGGCTGTGCCGTACTGAAGCCCTCGGCGGGCCACGCCGTCAGCTGCGGACGACCGCGGCCTCCAGCAGCCCCATCGCCTCGTGCACCGCGCCCATGCGCGCACTTTGCGACCGCGCCGCCTCGGCGATGCCGCCCATGATCTCGGACACCTGCGTGGCCGACGTCCGGATGCC
Source organism: Xylophilus sp. GOD-11R (assembly GCF_033546935.1). Lineage (GTDB taxonomy): Bacteria > Pseudomonadota > Gammaproteobacteria > Burkholderiales > Burkholderiaceae_C > Xylophilus. Next base: position 23,174 of record NZ_CP137854.1, read on the forward strand.
TTGCATCACCTTGCCGGTCTCCTGCACATGGCCGTCGCCTTCGCGTACCCGCTGGGCCGAAGCGGCGATCAGCGACTTGATCTCCTGCGCCGCCCCGGCGCTGCGCTGCGACAGCGTGCGCACCTCGCCCGCCACCACCGCGAAGCCCCGGCCCTGCTCGCCGGCGCGCGCGGCTTCCACCGCGGCGTTGAGCGCCAGCAGATTGGTCTGAAAGGCGATGCCGTCGATCAGGCCGACGATCTCGGAGATGCGCTGCGAGTCCTGGCGGATCTCGCTCATCGCCTGCACCGCCCGGCCGGTGGCGGCGGTGCCGTCCACCGCCACCGACAGCACCTGCTCGGTCTGCCGATGGGCTTCGGCGGCCTGGCTGGCGCTGTGCATCACCAGCGCGTTGAGCTGCTCGAACGCGCCCTGCAAGGTGCGGGTGGCCTCGAAGCGGGCGGTGATGTCGGTGGCGTACTTCACCACCTTGAACGGGCGTCCGGCCTCGTCCATGACCGGGTTGTAGCTGGCCTCGATCCACACCTGGCGGCCGCCGCGGGCCTGCCGGCAGAACTGGCCCTGGTGAAAGCGCCCGGCACCGAGTTCGCGCCAGAAGGCCGCGTAGGCGGGCGAATTGCGCTCTTCGGGCAGCACGAAGATGCGGTGGTGCTGGCCGACGATGTCGCGCTCGTCGGCGAAGCCCATGGTTTCCAGAAAATTTCGATTGGCTCGCAGGATGGTGCCGTCGAGCGCGAATTCGATCACCGCCTGCGCCCGGCTCACCGCCGCCAGCTGGCTCTGCGCCTCGGCGTCGCGCAGCACCTGGGCGGTGATGTCCATCGCGTACTTCACCACCCGCATCACCCGGCCGTCGGCCCGCCGCACCGGGCTGTAGTTGGCCTGCAGCCAGATGTCCTCGCCATTGGCGCGCAGTCGGCGGCAGCGTCCGACGAAGGCTTCGCCGGCCTGCAGCCGCTGCCAGAACCGGGCGTAGTCGTGCGACGCCGCCTCTTCCGGATCGACCAGCATGCGATGGTGGCGACCGGTGAGCTCGGCGAGCGTATAGCCCATGGTTTCGGAAAAATGCTCGTTGGCCGCCAGGATCACGCCGTCGGGGCTGAACTCGATCACCGCCTGGTTGCGGTAGAGCGCGTCGAGCTGGCGGCGTGTGGAAACGGCACCCAGGAGCGTGCGCAGCACGCCGCGTGACGGGCCGGAATTCTTTTTCATGGCGGTGATGGAGGGGGTTGGGACGCGCCGAGAGGAGCGTCAGCCGCTACGGTAGCGGGGTTCGTACAAAAAGACACGAATTCCATGACGCCGGTCTCGGCCTCGCGGCGGCCACGCAACGTTTTGAATCCGGATCGGGTTGCCCGGCGTACCGCGGTCGCGCTTCCAGGCCGGAGAGTGTCAGCGGCGCAGGGGGGCGAGCAAGCCGCGCAGTCCGTTGTGGTCGATCTCGAACATCAGCTGCAGCAGGCGCCCGATCTCGCCCGGCGGAAACCCCTCGCGCGCAAACCAGTGCAGGTAGTTGGCCGGCAACGCGGCGATGGTCGTGCCCTGGTGTTTGCCGAACGGCATGGTGCGGGTCAGCAGCTTCTCGATGTCTTCCGGCGCCATGGCGAGCGAGCCTTTCTTCAGCCGCCGGAGCGCTTGAACGCGATGCCGCGCTGCTCCAGCAGGCGCGCAGCGGTTTCGCGGTGATCGCCCTGGACTTCCAGCGTGCCGCCTTCCTTCACCGCGCCGCCGGCGCCGCAGGCGGTGCGCAGCGTCTTGCCGAACTTCGCCAGCTCGTCGGCGTCGAGCGCCAGGCCGCGCAGCACCGTCACGCCCTTGCCGCCCCGGCCCTTGGTCTCGTAGGACAGCCGCACCGCGCCGCTGCCCTTGAGCGCCGCAGCCTGCGCCTGCTGGCGGCAAGTGCAGGCCGCGAGCGCCTGCCGGCATTCGGGGCAGGTGCGGCCGGTCTCGGTCGAATAGACGAGCGCCATCGGCCTATCAGTGGTGGTGGCCGTGCTCGCCGTGCACGTGGCCGTGCGCCAGTTCCTCGGCGCTGGCCGGGCGCACGCTTTCCACCTTGAGCGCGAAACGCAGGGCCTGGCCGGCGAGGGCGTGGTTGCCGTCGAGCAGCACTTCCGGGCCCTTGATCTTGACCACGCGGTAGACCTGCTCGCCGCCGTCGTCGTTGGTGCCGCGCAGCTGGCCGCCCACCTTCACGCCCGGCGGGAATTCACTCTTGGGAATGGTGCGCACCAGCGATTCGTCACGCTCGCCGAAGGCGTCGGCTGCCGACAGCGCCAGCGTGGTCGCGAAGCCGGCTTCCTGGCCTTCGAGGGCTTCCTCGATCTTGGGGAAGGTGTTGCCGTAGCCACCGTGTAGGTAAGCCATGGGTTCGCTGGACTTGTCCAGCTGCTTGCCGGTGGCGTCGGCGACGGTGAAGCGGAGGGTGACGACCGAATCCTTGGTGATTTTCATGTTGGCTGCTGCAGTTTTCTTGGATGGAACCCCGGATTCTCCCGCGAACCGGGTGCGATCAATCGGCCGGCGGCAATTCGCGCCGTCCATCGACATGGCGGGCGAAACGCGCCGGGTCGCGGCCGTGGGTGGGCGAATCGTCGCCCCAGGGCCAGCCACCGAACTGGGTGCGGCGGTAGTCGGCCAGCGTCTGGGCGATCTCGGCCTGGCTGTTCATCACGAAGGGGCCGTACTGCACCACCGGCTCGCCGATCGGCCGGCCCTGCAGCAGCAGGCATTCGACGACGTCGGTGCCGGTGTTGACCAGCTCGGCCGGCAATTCCGGCCGCAGCTCGGCCACGGAGGCGCCATCGAGCGCGCGACCGGCCACCTGCAGCGCCCGGCCGGCGAAGAAATACAGCCGGCGGTTGCTGCCGGCCTGCGCCGCGGGCAGCGTCCAGCAGGCGCCGGGATCGAGGCGAATCGTCCAGATGGCGACGTCGGCCGTGGACTGCGCGGCCCACGAATCCGGTGGCGGCGCCAACGGCGCGGCCGCGCCGTCGAGCCGACCGGCGATGACCGACACCCGCGTCTGGCGGCCGGCGTCGTCGCGCGCGACCACCTCCGGAATCTGCGGCCCCCAGAACATGGTGAAGTGCGCCGGCGAGCGCTTGCTGGCCGCCGGCAGGTTGAGCCAGATCTGGAACAACTCCAGCGGGTTGGGCGCGGCCTCGTCGAGCAGCGGGAACATCTCGGAATGCACCACGCCGTCGCCGGCGGTGAGCCATTGCACGTCGCCCTGGCCGAAACGCGCTGCCGCACCGAGCGAGTCGGCGTGGTCGATGAGGCCACGGCGCACGATGGTCACCGTCTCGAATCCGCGGTGCGGATGCGCCGGAAAGCCCGGAATCCGCTGGCCGTGGTACATGCTCCAGCCATCCTTGCGGCCGAAGTCCTGGCCGATGGCGCGGCCGGCCAGCGAGGCGTCCGGCCCGAGCTGTCCGTTGGCGCGCGGATAGGCGTCGTCGTGGTGCACGCAGAAGAGAAACGGGTCGGCCGTTTCCCAGGGCGGCGCGCCCAGCGGCCGAACCGCCAGCACGGCGGATGCGGGATGGGCGGTGGAGGCGAGCGTGGACGGATCGGTGACGGACATGGCGGGGCGGGCCTTTCTTCGGAAGACGAGAGTTATGGTGCCGGGAGCGCTATTTCAACCGGAGTGCGTCCGCCCGGTGGGCGCGCCGCTAAAATGCCCGTCCTTTCCGAGGAGCGTTGCAGCGGTGGCCCCGGCCATTCGTCAGGCTCGGAAAAATCCGGTTCCCAGTGACCGGCCCCGCAACGACGCTCACCTGCACTGCGATCCATCAGGTGAGTTCCATGACGTCTTCCGCCACCGTTCCCGTCCCCGCCATGAAGCTGTCCGGCCTGGAGCCGGTCGCGATCGGCGAGGGATCGCTCTTCGTCAACGTCGGCGAGCGCACCAACGTCACCGGCTCCAAGGCCTTCGCCCGCATGATCCTCAACGGCCAGTTCGAGCAAGCCCTGGCGGTGGCGCGGCAGCAGGTGGAAAACGGCGCGCAGGTGATCGACGTCAACATGGACGAGGCCATGCTCGACAGCAAGGCCGCGATGGTGCGCTTTCTGAACCTGATCGCGTCCGAGCCCGACATCGCGCGGGTGCCGATCATGGTCGACAGCTCCAAGTGGGAAGTGATCGAGGCCGGCCTACGTTGCGTGCAGGGCAAGGGCATCGTCAACTCGATCAGCATGAAGGAAGGCGAGGAGGTTTTCCGCCACCAGGCCAAGCTGGTGCGCCGCTACGGCGCGGCGGCGGTGGTGATGGCCTTCGACGAGCAGGGCCAGGCCGACACCTTCGCGCGCAAGATCGAGATCTGCGAGCGCGCCTACCGCATCCTGGTCGACGAGGTCGGTTTTCCGCCCGAAGACATCATCTTCGACCCCAACATCTTCGCGGTCGCCACCGGCATCGAGGAGCACAACAACTACGCGGTCGACTTCATCGAGGCGGTGCGCTGGATCAAGCAGCACCTGCCCGGCGCCAAGGTCTCCGGCGGGGTCAGCAACGTGAGCTTTTCGTTCCGCGGCAACGACCCGGTGCGCGAGGCGATTCACACGGTATTCCTCTACCACGCGATCCAGGCGGGCATGGACATGGGCATCGTCAACGCCGGCATGGTGGGCGTCTACGACGACCTGGAGCCGGTGCTGCGCGAGCGGGTCGAGGATGTGGTGCTCAACCGCCGGCCCGACGCCGGCGAGCGCCTGGTGGAGGTGGCAGAGACGGCCAAGAGCGGCGCCAAGGACGAGAGCAAGAAGCTCGAATGGCGCGGCACCGCCGAGCAGCCCACCACGGTCGAACAGCGGCTCACCCACGCGCTGGTGCACGGCATCACCGACTTCATCGTCGAGGACACCGAGGTCGCCTACCGCGCGATCCTGGCCAAGGGCGGGCGCCCGCTGCACGTGATCGAAGGTCCGCTGATGGACGGCATGAACGTCGTCGGCGACCTGTTCGGCGCCGGCAAGATGTTCCTGCCGCAGGTGGTCAAGTCGGCTCGCGTGATGAAGTCCGCCGTGGCCCACCTGCTGCCCTACATCGAGGAAGAAAAGCGCCTGGACGAAGCCGCCGGCCGCGACGTGCGCAGCAAGGGCAAGATCGTCATCGCCACGGTCAAGGGCGACGTGCACGACATCGGCAAGAACATCGTCACCGTCGTGCTCCAGTGCAACAACTTCGAGGTCGTGAACATGGGCGTGATGGTGCCCTGCCACGAGATCCTGGCACGCGCCAAGGCCGAGGGCGCCGACATCGTCGGGCTGTCCGGCTTGATCACGCCCAGCCTCGAGGAGATGCAGTACGTGGCCGGCGAGATGCAGAAGGACGAGCATTTCCGCGGCGCGCGCATTCCGCTGTTGATCGGCGGCGCCACTACCAGCCGGGTGCACACGGCCGTCAAGATCGCGCCGCACTACGAAGGCCCGGTCGTCTACGTGCCCGACGCCTCGCGCAGCGTGAGCGTGGCGCAGAGCCTGCTGTCGGAGCAGGCGGCGCAGTACATCGCCGACATCAACGCCGACTACGACAAGGTGCGCAACCAGCACGCCAACCGCAAGCAGACGCCGATGTGGCCGCTGGCCAAGGCGCGCGCCAACCGCACGCCGCTCGACTGGGCCGGCTACCAGCCGCCGGTGCCCAAGTTCATCGGCCGCCGGGTGTTCCGCAATTTCGATCTGAACGAGATCGCCCGCTACATCGACTGGGGCCCGTTCTTCCAGACCTGGGACCTGGCCGGGCCGTTTCCGCAGATCCTCAAGGACGAGGTCGTCGGGACCGAGGCGGTGCGGGTGTATGCCGACGGCCAGCGCATGCTCAAGCGCCTGATCGAAGGCCGCTGGCTGCAGGCCAGCGCGGTGATGGGTTTCTGGCCGGCCGCCATGGTGAACGACGACGACATCGAGCTCTACACCGACGAGAGCCGCAGCGAGGTCGCGCTCACCTGGTACGGCATGCGCCAGCAGACCGAGAAGCAGGCGGTCGAGGGCGTGATGCGGCCGAGCCGCTGCCTCGCCGACTTCGTCGCGCCCAAGGCTTCGGGTCGGCCAGACTACGTCGGCATGTTCGCGGTGACCGCCGGCCTGGGCGTGGAGAAGAAGGAGAAGTTCTTCATCGACGACCTCGACGACTACTCCGCGATCATGCTCAAGGCCCTGGCCGACCGGCTCGCCGAGGCCTTCGCCGAGTACCTGCACGAGCGGGTGCGCAAGGATCTGTGGGGCTACGCGGCCGACGAGGCGCTGTCGGTGGAGGGCTTGGTGAAGGAGGAGTACCGGGGCATCCGCCCGGCGCCGGGTTACCCGGCCTGTCCGGACCACAGCGTCAAGCAGGCGATGTTCGAGGTGCTGCGCTGCGAAGAGATCGGCATGGGCCTGACCGAGTCGCTCGCCATGACGCCGGCGGCCAGCGTCAGCGGTTTCTACCTGGCGCATCCAGAAAGCGTGTATTTCAACGTCGGCAAGATCGGTGAGGACCAGGTGCATGACATCGCCGAGCGGCGCGGCATGGTCCAGGCGGATGTGGCGCGGATGCTGGCGCCCAACCTGAGCTGACCTTTGCATTAACGCAACGATATATTTCGAATTAACTCGAATTATTGTTGCGGATTGGATGCAATTTATTGATCGCCTGGCGGGCGGTATGGGGTGTCTGCGCGGGTAATCTCTCGCTCCGGTTATTCAACGGGAGCAGAGACGGTGTTTCGAAGAGCAGTTATCAGAGATGGTGATACCACCGATCGAGATGGAATCGTCCATGCGCGAACACAGCAGCCATTTTTTCAACTGGATGGTGTAAATGCGGCATTCGAGGGCGATCCGGTGTGGTGCCCGAGTTGTCAAAGCCATGGGGCGACGAAATGCGTTCAGCCGTTTCGCCCGTTTACCGCGCCCGATGGTCGGCAGCAATTGTTGGATGGCGATCTGTGCCTCTGCCGATGCCCGACGCCAGCGCGGCTGAAAGCACGCCACCAGAATGTGGACACCACTTTCAGCGAGGCCGAAATCCGTGCTGAACTCACGGCTGCGGCCGGTTGGGTTGAATACGCGGGGTTGGCTGGGTATTTTCGCTTGAGTGATTCAGTACCGCAGAACAGCGGCAGCGGTGCGTCCTTCGCCTTCGTCGGTAGTGAAACCGGTTTGCCGTTGGCCCATCGAAAATTCCTGGTCGAATCCTATGGTTCGATCCATGAGGGAAAGACCGATGAAAAAGGCATCGCGGTGGTTCATACGAAGCCGGGCGAGGAATTCAAAATTCATCTTGTTTTCAATTCACCTCAAGGTGAAGTGACCGCAAATCCCTGGACAGATTTGCCGGGTAACGGAGGCGAGCAATGAACGGAGCGGCTCACTACCCCAAACACTGGACTGCAGCCGTGGCGCGGGAGGATTACGCCAAGTATGCGCCCCATTTGGTGACCGTGAATGATCGGGCTGCGACGAGGGAGGCGATTATTGCTTCATTGCGCTTAAAAAATGGCCAGGTTTTTGAAAGATCGTCATGGGGGGCGCACAAGACCAAGCTGGCAACCGCTTTGGAAGATTGGCATTACTCGATGATCGCCATTCATCATGCGGGGCGAGCGGCAAGTTGCTCAAGTCCAATGGAGCACATACATAATATCCAACATTTTCATCAAAATAGGCGACACTGGCCCGACATTGGCTATCACTACGCGATTGGATGCGAGGGCGAAATTTTCGAGGCCGAAGACATTCGTCTGAAAGGAACTCATCTTGAAAATTACAATTCAGGTGCGATAGGAATTGTGATGCTTCAAAATCTTTCTGAGCCGGAAGATGCTAACGATAAGATTTCATATGGCCTTAGATTTGCGAAGAAAATTGGCTTGATAAAGCCCCCGGAAATTTCCGCTGCGCAAATCAAATCTCTAAAAAATGTTATCGAAGTTCTCAGACAATTTTTCGCCATTAAGCAGCTTGGCGGTCACTGTGAGTTTCCCCATCAAAAGTCTGCTGAAGCCAAGCTATGCCCGGGAAGACATGGCTTGGTGTTGGTTGATGAACTTCGGGCGTGGGCCAAACTCCCAGGGCCTTGAGTGACGTAAAAAATTTCGCCCGATTCTCAAACGGGCTATCGATATAAAAAAGCGTGATGATTGCGGAAATTCAATCGACGGTTTGTGCACGTCTTAAGAATTACTGTTACCAAATAAAAGATTATTTTTTCGTTTATCCAAAAAAATCCATTGCGATGGTTATTGTTTCGCTCGTGTGGACATTCTGCGGCGTCGTGACCGTGGACCATTTTGAGGACGAAGGGTATATGATATTTTTCATCAAGGAAAAGCCGACGCTCTTTCAATTCAAGTTTCGGGATTCGTATCGGTCCGATGCATATGGCGCAGAAGTAGAGTGGCGCAAAAGACAAGACGATTATGGAAACTGGCTAATGACTTCGCCCGAATTTGAAGAGTTTGCAGACTATTGCTGGCATCGGTTTGGCATCTCGGATACTGGTAGGTTAGACAATTATGACTTATGTGTTGTAAAGAGTGGCAAGGACAAAGGCTCGAGCAAATGGCCGTGGCCGTATTGAAGCGGACGGATTGCGCAGGCATTTGGTTGACTGACGTCAGAAATATAACTGGCAAAGAAGCTACGACGAATGGATGGCCGCTATTTTCTGATTGTTTGCTATAATGTTTTTTGGTATGCGTTTTACTAACAAAACAGTTTTTCAGGCACTGGTTCGAGTTGCTGGTTGAATGCGGGCCGATCGATGAATGGCCTTGGCGGTGTTGACGCGGGTCGACATGGCTGAATGCGGATATCAACCATGCGCCAGACCGAGCCATTCCAAGGCGGGCTCAAGCCAAGAGGGCCGATCAACCAATCCGGCAAGCGCGGGGGCACCTGGCGGATCGCTCCGCTCTCGACGGCGTTGCGACAGGCGTCCATCGTCAAATGACCGCCCTCGATCCGGCCTCGGCCCAATCGTTTCCAGGTACCTGCCGTCTGGCGGTAGAAAAGCGGTGGGGCAGCCGGCGTTGCGCCCGCCGGTCCTTGCAGCAGGATGGCTTCGTCGATGACTCGTCGTCGAGGTCGGCGAGCTCACCGTCCTGGAACGCCGTGTTGGCGAACAGTACGCACAGCGCGCAGAACCAGAACGGGTAGGACGCGGCACTGCGCGTGGCGGACAGCGGCTGCACGCAGAAGAAGGCCAGCGCCACCAGCCAGACCACTGCGAAGGCCAGCGCGGGCGGCACGAACGGGGTTGAGCGCCCACCAGAAGCGGCGCACGGCAGCGAATGTATCGGCGCGACCCAGCACCGCCCCCATGCCCACGCCAAAGGCCGATGCCGTCACGGTGAACAGGAAGGGCTGCGTGGTGATGAGCCGTCGCACGCCGGTCAGGCCGATGCTTTCCATGAGCCAGGCGGCCGCCCAAAGCAAGGTCCAGAACACGGCGGTGAGCGCGGCGGCCAGCAGCACGGCCAGCGCGTTGCGCCAGGCGAAGGCGAACAGCCGGTGGTGCGTCAGCCGCGAGCGGCTGGACTCGCGGCTGGCCGCGAGCGTGGCGAGCACGAAGCCCAGCACGGCGAAGGCGAGAATCCAGTCCATGCCGGCAAACGGAAAGCGCGCGCTGCCCGCCCCGGCGTAGGCGCCGAGCAGCGCGAAGAGCGCGCCCAGGGCGAGTGCGCCGCACCAGCGCGCGCGGCCGGCTGTCGGCGCGTCGTCGCTCATGTACCAGGCCAGCGCCAGCGCCAGCGCCAGCGCAAGATGGGTCATCGCCGCCCGCCACACGGCCTATGGCGCGGCGGAGGTCGGTTCATGCAAGCACCACAGCGCCAGCCCCAGGCCGATCAGCAGATAGGGCAGCAGCGCGTGGGTGCGCAACGACGGGGCTTGGCGGTTGTCGGTAGGCGGCAACGAGTCCTCCTGGTTTTCCGCGATCTGGTGGAACGGGCGTGATTCTCAATGTCGATCACCGCAGCCCGGCACCATTGCAAGCGTGCTTTCCATGCTGACCGGCGCTTACAGAGCCGAGCGATTCGTGTGCCCCGGCCGGCCCGCTTGGCGCGATCCGATGCACGACATTTGCCCCGTCGCGTCGACGAGGCGCGGCCGGGATTGGCGTCCTGTCTGCTTCTAGCGGTCAAAGCCGCATTCCGTGATCCATGGTCGCGGCGTTCGCCATCCGATCCGTTTCATGGCGGCTCGGATGGGAGGGCCAAGCTTTCTAGCCAATAAGATCATTAAAGCAATCTTTTTGATGAATTAGATCACTGAAATGATCATGAACGCATTGCGTTGCTGATGAAGCTTTGCTAATTTCAGTAATCAATCTCTATTAAAAGATAGCGATGATGAGCATCGAGCAAAATCTCCTGCGCGCACGCAAAGCCGCACATCTCACGCAGCAGCAACTAGCCGACGCTGCTGGCCTGACCCGAATGACGGTCAACAAGACCGAATCCGGCGCAGGCGATCCCCGGCTTTCCAGCGTGATCGAAATGGCGCGCGCTCTGGGCATGGAGCTCATCTTGGTTCCAAGCGTCTTGCAGCCCGAGGTCGAGGCCTTCCTGCGCTCCGGCGGCCGGGTGCTGGGCCAGCCGGTCGGCGCCGGCGCTCCGCCCTCTATCGTCGACAGCCTGGGCCGGCCTGCGTGAGCACTTCCATCAAGTATCTGCGTCTGTACCTGCACCTGCCCGACCGCAGCCGGCGGGCGATCGGCTATCTCTCGCAGTATGGCGACATCCTGCGTGCCTCCTTCGACCGCGATTACATCGACGACCCCGCGCGTCCCACGCTGTCGCTGGCCTACCAAGGCGCCAACGAGGCCGACACGCGCGCCATTCTGCAGTCCACCCGCGACGAGCGCTTGGTGCGCAGCAATGGCCGGTGGCCGGCGTATTTCGCCAACCTGCTGCCCGAGGGCCACAACCGCGAGCGGCTGGCGGGCGAGCGCCACTGCAGTCCGGACGACGAATTTGAGCTGCTGGCCGCCGCTGGCCACGACCTCATGGGTGCGCTCGAGGTGGAGCCCGTGCCGGCGCGCGAGGGTATTCCCGACACGGTGCGCCACTGGCACACGGCGCTCGGCCTGGACGTGCTGGAGCCGGGCTTCGTCGAATATCCGGTGGAGGACGCCGCTTCGCTGCCGGGGGTGGTAACCAAGTTTTCCGCCATTTACGACGGGCGCCGCTACGTGGTCAAGAAGCATGGCGCGGCCGGCTCCACCATCCTCAAGCTGCCCACGAGCCGGCACCCCGATCTGGTGGCCAACGAGTTCACTGGATACCGCCTCTGCGAGGCGCTCGGGCTCGATTGTGCTGATGCGCGGGTCATCGCGCAGGTCGAAGCGGCACTGCCGCAAACCTTGCCCCACGACGAAATTCTGGCGGTGTCGCGCTTCGACCGTGGGCCCGACGGCCTGCGGGTACACATGGAGGAATTTGCGCAGGTGCTGCAGTACGAGCCCCGCCAGAAGTACGGCCGCGAACTGGTCGGCGACTACGCCCGCATGCTGCGGCTGATCGAAGCGCTCTCGGCCCGGCGCGTGGCAGATGTGCGCGAATTCATCGGCCGCTTCGTCGCCTTCGTGCTGCTCGGCAACACCGACGCGCACCTGAAGAACTGGGCGCTGATCTATCCCGATGGACGGCAGCCGGTGCTGTCGCCGCTGTACGACCCGGTCTGCGTGACCGCGCTGTTCGAGGCGGTAGCGCCGGGCGATTACGGGGTGAACCGCGCCATCGATCGCACGCTGCGCGCGTTCGGCTGGAACGAACTGGAAGCACTCCTGTCGGCGGCCGGACTGACGCGGGTGCCCAATCACATCCGACTGGCCAAGGCGCTGGTGCGACAGGCGCGGGCGCAATGGCCGGCCGTCTTGAAAGACGCCCCTGACGCCGTGCAACGCTGCGTGGCGGAGCGCCTGGCGGGCGGCGTGGCACTCACGGCGTAATGTGGCTGTAGGGCAACGATGGTCTGCGCGCGTGTTCTAACCCGTAAGCAGACGGCCGCAACTGAAACTCGGCTTACCCGTCTTTACAAATTGTGGTCATGGCCTTCACGCCTTGTCGCTAACTTGTGCCGATCGGCTTCGTGCGCTCGTCGCAATCCCGAGCCGCTTCGAAAGGCAAGACATATGGACCCCGTTCTCGACACATCCGCTGGCCCGCACCATCCGTCGGCACCGTTGCCGGCGCCGACTTCCGGCACGGCCAACAAGCCGCTGTGGGCGGCGGTCGGCGTGCTCGGCGTGGCCGTGGCCGCGCTCGGCGGTACGCTGCTATGGCAGAACGTGCACGGTGACGACCCCACGCCGCAGTCGGTCGCCTCGGCCGCCGGCACGGCGCAACAGCAGACGCTGAGCCGTGAAGACGTGCTGTCTGAACGGACGAACGCCACTCCAGTGCCGGCCCCTGCGCCTGCACCGGTCGTCGCCGCGCCGGCGCCAAAGCCCGCCGTCAGCAAGCCCGTGGTGACTGCGCCGCGCTCCGGCGGCAGCGGCTACACCGGCAGCTACGCCCCGCAGGCTGTGGCGAGCAGCCGGGCCCCGGTCTGCGCGGATTGCGGTCGCATCGAGTCGGTCACGCCGATCCAGCAGGCCGCGCCGGCCACGGGCCTGGGCGCTGTCGCGGGTGGTGTGCTCGGCGCCGTGCTGGGCAACCAGGTCGGCGGCGGCAGCGGCCGCACGGCGGCCACCATCCTGGGCGCGGGCGGTGGCGCTTACCTGGGCAACACGGTCGAAAAACGCACCCGCACCACGACCACCTACCAGATTCGCGTGCGCATGGACGACGGCAGCGTGCGCACCTACGAGCACAACGCACCGGTGCCGGTGGGCCAGCGCGTGACGGTGGAGGGCAACGGTTTCCGGCTCGGCCAGGGCCAGACCTATTCGACCCACGCGGCGCAGAACCCCTATTACCAGACGGTCAACGAGCCGCGGGGCACCTACTCCACCAGTCGCTACTGAGCGCTTTGGCACGCCGCGAGGCCGGTCACGCAACTGCCGGCCACGCCAAGGTAGCCCGTCGGCGACGGCCTACCGGCGCAGCGGCGATCGTCTGCCGCACGCGATCCGCGGCATGCGGGCACACTCGGGCGCATGTTCGCCCACCCTTCCACCCGCCCACCGGCCAGTCTGCAAGGGCGACTGTGGCTGCTGGCCAAGGTGTTGTGGTGGCCGGTGCGCACGGTGGTGTCGCCGCTGTGGAAGGCAGCCGTGCTCTGGACCGAGGCCGAAGGACTGCGCATGAGCGCGGCGATGTCGTTCTACGGCATCCTCAGCCTGGCGCCGCTGCTGGTGCTCATCGTGGCCATCTTCGGCTGGTGGGTCGACCGCAACCTGCTCGAAACCAGTCTCGTCACCCAGATCCAGGCGGTTGTCGGCGACCGCGGCGCGGAGGTGGTGCGCCAGGCCATGGAAAGCGCGCAACGCCCGGCCGAGGGCTTGCGAGCGTCGATCATCGCCACGCTGCTCCTGGTGGTCGGTGCGACCGGTGTCTTCGCCGAGCTGGAATCGGCCATGGAGCGCATGTGGCTGCAGGGCCGCAAGCCGCCGGAGACGCCCTGGTGGCACACCGCGTCCTTGCGCCTGCGCGGCGTGGCCTATGTGCTGGCGATCGGTTTCCTGCTGCTGGTGTCGCTGGTCGTCACCACCGCCTTCCACATGATCGAGATGCAGATTGCGCGCTGGCACCTGCTGGCGCCGCTGCTGCGCCTGGGCAATGAGAGCTTGTCGTTCCTCTTCACCGTGCTGCTGTTCAGCGGCCTGATGCGCATGTCCAGCGGCCCCAAGCCGCCGCTCCGATACCTCGTCACCGGCGCCTGCCTCGGCGCGCTGCTGTTCGCCGTCGGCAAACACGTGCTGGCGTTCTACCTCTCCAACACCGCCGTCGTCTCCGCCTACGGCGCCGCTGGCTCGCTGGTCGTGGTGCTGGTGTGGATCTATTTTTCGTCAGCCGTCCTGCTCTTCTCCGCCGGCTGCGCGCAGGCACTGGCAGAAGAAGCAAAGCTCGTCCATGCCAACTCCAACACGAACACAAGCGTCCACCACGCCTGAAACAGGTTCAGGGCTTCCGCACAAGCTCCCGACAGCCAGAATCGGGAGCCACCCCTGATAGCTCATATCCATGCAGAGCCAGGCCAGGGTCTCCCTGGACTCGGCGAAGCCTTCCCCCCGGGGATGACGAATTACAGCCCGCGAAGCGGGCTGAAGAGCCGAGGGGCCCCGATCGACAACCAGCACCAGGCGCCACCCCCCGATAGCGCTCATATCCCGACAGAGGCGCGCCAGGGTTTCCCTGGCGCAGGCGAAGCCTTCCCCTCGGGGGATGGCGAATTACAGCCCGCGAAGCGGGCTGAAGAGCCGAGGGGCCCGATCGACAACCAGCACCAGGCGCCACCCCCCGATAGCGCTCATATCCCGACAGAGGCGCGCCAGGGTTTCCCTGGCGCAGGCGAAGCCTTCCCCTCGGGGGATGGCGAATTACAGCCCGCGAAGCGGGCTGAAGAGCCGAGGGGCCCGATCGACAACCAGCACCAGGCGCCACCCCCCGATAGCGCTCATATCCCGACAGAGGCGCGCCAGGGTTTCCCTGGCGCAGGCGAAGCCTTCCCCTCGGGGGATGGCGAATTACAGCCCGCGAAGCGGGCTGAAGAGCCGAGGGGCCTTATTTTTCAGCGAACGCACGTTCGATGACGAAGTCGCCCGGCGTGGAGGTATTGCCTTCCTTGAACCCGCGCGCTTCCAGCAGGTGCTTCAGATCGGCCAGCATGGCCGGGCTGCCGCAGAGCATCACGCGATCGTCGGCCGAACTGAGCGCCGGCACGCCGAGGTCCGAGAAAATCTTGCCGTTTTCCATCAGCTCGGTGATGCGGCCCATGTTGCGATAGCTCTCGCGGGTGACGGTGGGGTAGTAAAGCAGCTGCTTCTTCACCATCTCGCCCAGGAACTCGTGCTGCGGCAGATGCTCGGTGACCATGTCGTGGTAGGCCAGCTCGTCGATCTGGCGCACGCCGTGCACCAGGATCACCTGCTCGAAACGCTCGTACGTTTCCGGGTCGCGGATGATCGACAGGAACGGCGCCAGGCCGGTGCCGGTGCCCAGCAGATACAGGCGCTTGCCCGGCAGCAGGTAGTCGCACAACAGGGTGCCGGTGGGCTTGCGGCCGACGATGATCGGGTCGCCGACCTGAATGTGCTGCAGGCGCGAGGTGAGCGGGCCGTCGTCGACCTTGATGCTCAGGAACTCGAGGTGTTCCTCGTAGTTGGCGCTGGCGATGCTGTAGGCGCGCAGCAGCGGTTTTTCATTGACCTTCAGGCCGATCATGGTGAAGTGGCCGTTGGAGAAACGCAGCGACGGGTCGCGCGTGGTCGTGAAGGTGAAAAGACGATCGGTCCAGTGGTGGACGGAGAGGACACGTTCCTCGTTGAAAGCGCTCATGTCGGTCGGCTCTGCGGGGGGTCGGGGTGGACAACTGGAAGGGAGGATGCCGCAAGCTCGCGGCGAAACCGCCGATGTTAGCCCGTGACCGAATCGCATTCAGCCATATGCATATGGCCTCGGCTGCGGCAGGGTCAGCGCCGCTCGACCACCACCGGCGCCATCTGCAGCGCCTCGCCGATGCGCACGGCGGCGTCCCGCGCGGCCTCGCGGCTGGCGAAAGGACCGGCCTGGACGCGGCGCAGGGCGCCGTCCTGCACGACGGCAATGGCCGCACCGGCGGCCGATGCGGGTGCGGCGGCGCGGCGCGACACCGCGTCGGCACCCTCCGGCCGGGAGAACGCGCCGAGCTGCACCCAGAAGCTGCCGCCGGCCGATCCGGCTGCCACCGGCGCTGGCGCGGCGGGCGTCGGCACGACGGGCGGCAGCGCGGGCTGGGCGTCAGCGACCAGCGCTCGCGGCGCCACGGGCTCATCCTGGTCGGCGCTGCGGCTCTCGGCGGCCAAGGCCACGGCGGTGATGCCGACCGGCGTGTCGCTCGTCGGCTCGGGCGGCGCCGCGTCGACCGGCGCATAGGCCACGGTCGCCACGGCCGATGCCGGCACCTGGACCGACGCCGGGGCTTGGGCCAACACAGCCGGCGAAGCATCGCCACGCCGCCAGGTGCTCGCGGCGATCTGCACCGGCGTGATCCGCTCCACTTCCACCGGTGCCACGCCGCGCAACAGGTCGAGCTTGAACGCCGCGGTGTAGCTCAGGTCGATGATGCGGCCCTCGTGGAACGGGCCACGATCGTTCACCCGCACGATGACCTCGCGGCCGTTGGCAGGGTTGCGCACCCAAGCGTAGCTGGGGATCGGCAGCGTCGGATGCGCCGCGGTCATCGCATACATGTCGTAGGGCTCGCCACTGGAGGTGGACGCGCCGTGGAACTTGCGGCCGTACCAGGAGGCCAGGCCGCTCTCGCGGTAGGTGGCATCGGGCGCCATCGGGCTGTAGGTGCGGCCGAGCACCACGTAGGGCTTGTTGGGGCCGCCGGCACGGATGGTTTCACGGCGCGGCTCGGCATCGGGCACTTGCGCCAGGTGGGCCGGCGGGTTGGCGTCCGGGCCGTCGCGGCCGGCGCGGGGGCCGCTGCGGCCACCGGGGCCGCTGGCGCAACCGGCCAGCAGCACGGCGGCCGTCAGGGCCGCCGATGCCGCGAGCCACCTAGCCAAAGACGGCGCTCCACAACGCCTGGATCGCATCGCGCTCGACCGCCATGGCGTCGGCGACGAGCTGCGTCGGCTCTTCGTTCAGCCGCGCGCGGTGCTGTTCCCGGCGCAGGACGCGGTAGGCGTCGGCCGCGCGTTGGCCCACACCCGGTGGCAGCAGTTGCGCGGCTTCGGCGCGCTGCAGCAGCGCGATGTTGCCGACGTTCTCGCGCAGGCCCGCGTGTTCGCCCGAGGCCGACAGCACCAGATACTGCACCGCGAATTCGGCGTCGACCATGCCGCCGCGGCTGTGCTTCACATCGAACCGGCCGGCCTTGACCGGATGCGCTGCGCGCACCTTCTCGCGCATGGCGACGATCTCCTGGGCCAGCGCGGCGGCGTCGCGCGGGGCGGTGATGACGGCCTCGCGCACCGCATCGAAGCGCGCGCGCCAGTCGAAGCCGTCGGCCTGCGTGGGCGGCGCCAGTACGCATCGAGCGCGGGTCATGGCCTGGTGCTCCCAGGTCCAGGCGGTATTGCTGCCGCGCCGTTCCTGGTATTTGGCATAGGCCTCGAAACTGGTGACCAGCATGCCGGAGTTGCCGTTGGGCCGCAGCGCGGTGTCGATCTCGTAGATGTCGCCGTCGGCGGTTTTCACGGTCAGCCAGTTGATCAGCTTGCGCACGAAGGCCGAATAGACCTCCGAGGCACGGTCGTCTTCGTCGTGGTAGACGAAGACGATGTCGAGGTCGCTGCCGTAGCCGAGTTCCTTGCCGCCGAGCTTGCCGTAGCCGATGACCGCGAATGGCGGCTCGGCTTCCTCGCGGTGGCGCTGCTTGAGACGGCTCCAGCACCAGCGCGCGGTGATGCGCAGCGTGGCGTCGGCCAGCGCGCTGAGGTCGTCGGCCACCTGCTCCACGCCGATCACGCCCTCCACGTCGCGCGCCAGGGTGCGGAACACCTCGGCGTGGTGCGCGCGGCGCAGCAGGTTGAGCAGGGTTTCGTCGTCGTCTTCGGCGGTGTTGGTGACCGAGGCCAGGCGGCGTTCGAGTTCGTCTTCGTATTCGGCGGCGTTGAAGCGTTCGGCCAGCAGGAACGGCCCGGCGAGTTCGTCGATGACGCCCGGGTGCTGGCGCAGGTAGCGCGCCGGCCATTTGGCCGCACCCAGCAGATGCAGCAGCCGGCGGTGCACGGCGGGGCGCTCGAGCAGCAGCGCCAGGTAGTTCTGGCGGCGCAGCAGCGGCTCGATCCAGTCGGCCATCTGCACGGCGGATTCCTCGGTGGCGGAACCGTCGGCCAGCCACAGGGCGGTGCGCTGCAGCAGCTTGAGCAGCCGGGTGCGGTCGACATCGCGCAGCGCGTTGATGCGCGGATGCCCGCGCCATTCGCGCATGCGCTCACGCACCCGCTCAGGCAGGCGTTCGAGCAGCGCGTCGAAGTCCGGCGGTGCACCGGCCGCGCGGCCGCAAACGCCCTTGCCGTTGCAGGCGGCCTGGGCGTTGCCGCCGAGCAGGGTGTCGAACTCCTGGGCGACGCGTTCGCGGTGGCCGTCGAGGTCGTGCAGGAAGGGGCAGAGCTGCGTATAGCCCATGGTGCGCGCGATCCATTCCAGGTCGGCGTCGGCGGTGGGCAGGGCGTGGGTCTGCTGGTCGTCGAGGTATTGGATGCGGTGCTCGACGCGGCGCAGAAAGGTGTAGGCCTCGGCCAACGCGGCGGCGGTGTCCTCGGCCATCAGGCCGGCGTCGGTGAGGCAGCGCAGCGCCTGCAGCGTGGCGCGATGGCGCAGCTCGGGGAACTGGCCGCCGCGCACCACCTGCAGCAGCTGCACGGTGAACTCGATCTCGCGAATGCCGCCGCGCGAAAGCTTCACGTCGTTGGCGCGCTCGGGCTTGCCGGCGCTGCGGCGGGTGGCGTGTTCGCGGATCTGCCGGTGCAGGTCACGCAGGCCGTCGAAGACGCTGTAGTCGAGATAGCGGCGGAACACGAAAGGCAGCACCACCTGGCGCAGCCCCAGCACGGCGGTGCCGCCGAGGCAGGCGCGCGGCGCGACGACCCGGCTCTTGAGCCAGGCGAAGCGTTCCCATTCGCGGCCCTGCACCACGAAGTATTCCTCCAGCGCGGCGAGCGACACGGCCGCAGGCCCCGAATGTCCGTTGGGCCGCAGCATCAGGTCGACTCGGAACACAAAGCCGTGCTCGGTGGTGTCGCCCACCAGCTGGGTGATGGTTCGCACCACCTGGGCGAAGTACTCGTGGTGCGAGATGCGGCCACGGCCGTCGGCATTGCCCGGCGTTTCGCCCTCGGCCTCGTAGACGTAGACCAGGTCGATGTCGCTGGAGACGTTGAGCTCGCGCCCGCCGAGCTTGCCCATGCCGACCACCCAGAACTCGCAACGGCTGCCATCGGCGTTGGTGGGCACGCCGTGGCGCGCATCGAGCGTGGCGAAGGCCTCGGCGCAGGCGATGTCGAGCGCGAATTCGGCGAGCTCGGTGACGCCGCGCACCACCACCGCCAGGGGCGCCTGCTCCTCGCAGTCGAGGGTGGCCAGGCGTTCCATGACCAGCTGGCGCAGCACCCGCAGCGCGGCACTGCAGTCGTGGCCCTGGGCGCGCAGGGCGGCGAAGGTGTCGGCCATGGCGGCGCGTGTGGGGGCGCCGACGGCCAGCAGCGAGAGCTCCTGCGCATAGCGGCGGCGCAGGCGCTGCACGAAGCGCGCATGGGCGGCGCCACCGTCTATCTCCGATGGGGGAGCAGGCGCAACATCGTGTACGGCCAGGGGGCCGTTACCCCGTGTGGCGGTCATAATTCCTGAGGACATGCCATGCACTTTTTGACAACGACTGACTTAGTGTCCGGGAACCGGTTCAGACATGCCGAGCATTTAGCCCCCTACATGACCGAACCGATAGATAAGAAGAACCCTGTGCGGGCCTGGAAGGCAGCTGCTGCCGTGGCAAGCGGGATCTTCTGGTCGTTATTGGCCGCCTGGTTGTGTGTGGGAGCCGCCTGGTGCGCGGTCCACTTTTGGATTGTGCCGCGAATCGCCGATTTCCGTCCCCGGCTCGAGGCGGAAGCCACGCGCATCCTGGGGGCGCCCGTTCGCATCGGCTCGCTCACCGCGCGATCGGGCTGGCTGGTGCCGACCTTCGCCGTGGCCGACGTGACCGTGACCGACACCGCCGGCCGCACCGCGCTGCGGCTGCCGCTGGTGGTCGCCGCGCTGTCGCCGCGCTCGCTGCTGCACCTGGGGTTCGAGCAGCTCTATCTGGAAGACCCCGAACTCGACCTGCGCCGCGACGCCGACGGCCGCCTCGTCGTCGCGGGCATCGCGCTCAAGCCGTCCCAATCGCCCGGGAGCCGGGGCGCCGACTGGCTCTTCTCGCAGGCCGAGGTGGTGGTGAAGGGCGGCACGCTGCACTGGACCGACGAGCGCACCGCCGTGCCACCGCTCACGCTGGGCGCCGTCGAGGTGGTGCTGCGCAACGGCCCCTGGCGCCACGACCTGCGCGTCGAAGCCACGCCGCCGGCCGACAGCGGCGGCCGCTTCACCCTGGTCGGGCGCTTCGGTCAGCCTTTGCTGTCGCTGCGACCGGGCGCCTGGCGCGACTGGTCCGGTCCGCTCTATCTCGACATGCCCGGCGCCGACGTCGCCAGGCTCTACCGGCAGGCCGGCGACCTGCTGCGGCAACCGGTGCCCGCCGGCGATGGCGATGCGCCGCCCGGCCCCTTGTTCGGCGTGGCGGACGCCGCCGGCCGTGGGTCGCTGCGGCTGTGGGCCGACCTGGCCGGCGGCGGCATCGTCGGCGCGGCGGCCGATGTCGCGGTGGACGACCTCGCCCTGCGATTCGCCGACGCCCCGGAAGCACTGGCATTGCAGCGCCTGTCGGGCCGGCTGACCGGCCATCGCAGCGACGCCGGCTTCGACCTCGCCACGCGCGGACTGGCCTTCTCGCGCGAAGACGGCTACCGCTGGCCGGGCGGCAACGTGGCGCTGCGCCATGTGCGCGCCGGCGCGGGCCGCAGCGCGCGCACCGAGATTACCGGCGACCAGCTCGACCTCGCGGCGCTGGCCGGCGTGGCGCGCAGTCTGCCGCTGGGCGCCGCCGCGCAACGCACGCTGGCCGACCGAGCGCCGCGCGGCCTGCTGCGCTCGATCGACGCCGCCTGGGACACGCCCGACGAGGACGGCGAGCCGTCGCATTTCCGCGCGCGCGGCCAGGTCGCCGGCCTGGCGCTGGCCTCGCGGCCGCCCGACAGCAGCCGGCTCGCCGCCGCCGCGGCGGTGGAAGCCGCGATGCGCGCACGCGATCCGCACGGCCACCAGCATGAACATCCGCCGATAGGCCTGCCCGGCGTGCGCGGCGCGGATGTCGATTTCGACTTCGACGAGCGCGGCGGCAAGGCCGGCGTGGCCATCCACGCGGGCGCGCTCGACTTTCCCGGCGTGTTCGACGAAACGGTCGTACTGATGGATTCGCTGCAGGCCGATCTGCGCTGGCAGCGCGGCGCCGACGGCCGCATGGCGGTGCAGGCGCCCCAGGTGACTTTCGCCAATGCCGACGCCGCCGGGCAATTGCGTGCCACCTGGCACACCGCCGACGACGGTGACCCGGCCCTGCGCATGCCGGGCGTGCTCGATCTCTCCGGCAGCCTTTCGCGCGCCGACGGCACGCGGGTGCATCGCTACCTGCCGCGCACGCTCGGCCCCGAGGTGCGCGAATACGTACGCGACGCAGTGAGCGCCGGCGTGGCCACCGCGGTGGACTTCCAGGTGCGCGGCGATCTGCGCCACATGCCGTTCGCCGATCCGAAACTCGGCCGCTTCCATATCGCCGCCAAGCTGCGCGACGTGACCTACGCCTATGCGCCGCCGGAGATCGAGCAGGAGGGCGCGCTGCCCTGGCCGGCGCTCGTCAAGCTCGACGGCGAACTGGTCTTCGAGGGCCGCACCATGGAGATCCGCCGCGCGTCGGGCCGGCTCGAATCGCCCGACTCCATGCGCGCCACCGGCGCACGCGGGCCGATCGCGCCGCCGCCGCGCACCGCCGCCACGCCGCCGCTGTTGCCGGGCGAGGTGCAGGTGCTGCGCGCCGACGTGAAGATCGCCGACCTGACCAACACCGTGGTGGAGGTGCAGGCGCGGGCCCGGGGGCCGCTGGCCGAGATGCTCGCCATCGTCGATGCGGCGCCGCTGGCCGGCATCACCGGCCATGTGCTGTCGGAGGTGAGCGCCACCGGCCCGGCCGAGCTGCAACTCGGGCTCACGCTGCCGATCCACGACATGCACAACAGCCGGGTGCGAGGACGGCTCGCCCTGGCCGGCAACGATCTGCGCATCCGGCCCGCCACGCCCCTGTTGGCCCAGGCCACCGGCGCGGTGGCCTTCACCGAGGCGGGCTTCAACCTGGTCGGCACGCAGGCCCGCATGCTGGGCGGCGAAATGCGGCTGGAAGGCGGGCTCAAACCGGTGCCCGGCACGAGCACTGCCAGCGGCGCGATGGCGCATGTGCTGGACCTGCGCGCCGAAGGAAGCCTCACCGCCGACGGCCTGCGGGGTACACCCGAGCTCGGCGCCACCGCCCGGCTGGCGAAGGCCGCGCAGGGCGAAGCCAGCTACACCGCCACGGTCGACACATCGCGTGGGCATCCGGAAGTGCTCGTCACCAGCAGCCTGCAGGGCATGGCGCTGAACCTGCCGGCGCCGATGGGCAAGTCGGCCGACGCCAGCCTGCCTTTGCGCTTCCAGACCCGGCTGCTGCCGGCGGGCGACGCGGCCGCCGCACGGGACGAGCTCACCATGCGGCTCGGCGACGTCGTCGCGGTGCGGTATATGCGCTCGCTCGACGGCGAGCAGCCGCGCGTGATGGCCGGCAGCATGGATGTCGGCTCGGACGCCGGGGCGCAGCGGCCGCTGCCCGACGAAGGCGTTGCCGCCAACGTGCGGCTGGCCGTGCTCGACGTGGACGCCTGGCGCGAGGTGCTCCGGCAGGTCGGGGAAGAAGGGCCGGAGGGCCGGAGCGCGGCGGCCGCGCCTACGACGCCGAAGCGATCGGAAGCGGCCGACTACCTGCCCGACACCCTGGCCCTGCGTGCCGGCGAGCTCACGGCCGCCGGCCGCACCCTGCACGACGTGGTGATCGGTGGCACGCACCAAGGCAATCTCTGGCAAGCCAACGTGGACGCGCGCGAGGTCGGCGGCTTCGTCGAATACCGGCAGTCCGCCGGCACCGAGCCGGCCCGCTTCTTCGCCCGGCTGTCGCGGCTGGAGGTGCCCGATACCGCCGCCCAGGACGTGGAGTCGCTCACCGACCAGAGCGGGCCGGAGTCGACCTCGCCCACGGGTGGGCCCTTGCCGGCGCTCGACATCGTGGTCGACGATTTCCAGCTCAAGGAACGCCACCTCGGCCGGCTCGAAGTGCAGGCGGTGAACCGCGACACCGAATGGCGGCTCGACAAGCTGCAGCTCACCATGCCCGAGGCCAGCTTTGCCGCCACCGGCCGCTGGGGCCGGCGCGCGGCGGGTGCGGCGCGGCGCACCGATCTGGATTTCCGCCTCGACCTGCGCGACAGCGGCGCGCTGCTCGCACGCTTCGGCATGCCGGGCGTGGTGGCGCGCGGCGCCGGGCAGCTCCAGGGCAAGGTCGACTGGCAGGGTTCGCCCTTCAGCCCCGAGTACCGGTCCATGGACGGCACGCTGCGGCTGGACGTGGCGAGCGGCCAGTTCCTCAAGGCCGATCCCGGCCTGGCCAAGCTGCTCGGCGTGCTGTCGCTGCAGTCGCTGCCGCGCCGGCTGACGCTGGACTTTCGCGATGTGTTCAGCGACGGATTCGCCTTCGACCACGTGCGCGGCGACGTGCGCATCGACGACGGCATCGCCCGCACCGACCGGCTCGAAATGAAGGGTGTCGCCGCCACCGTGCGCATGGACGGCAGCGCCGACTTGCGCCGCGAGACGCAGGACCTGCGCGTCGTCGTGGTGCCCGAGATCAACGCCGGCACCGCCTCGCTGCTGGCCACCTTCGTCAATCCGGTGATCGGGCTCGGCACCTTCCTCGCCCAGGCCTTGCTGCGCGGACCGCTGATCGACGCGACCACGCAGGAGTTCGACATCAGCGGGCGGTGGGTCGATCCGAAGATCGTGAAGTTGAGCGGCAAGGAACGCACCGAGACCCGGTAGGGGCACGGCGGTGCGCGGCGCGTCGCCTGGCCGCGCGCGGCGACAATGCGGCACGCGCGCCGGCGCGTCATTCCGCCCCCCCTTCGAAGAGGTTTTCGCCATGCAAGTCGCTGCCCTGCAGATGGTTTCCAGCCCCGAGCTGTCCGCCAACCTGGCCGATGCCCGCGCCTTGCTGGAGCAGGCCGCCGCCGCGGGCGCCGAACTGGCGGTGCTGCCCGAATACTTCTGTCTGTTCGCTCAGCGCGACACCGACAAGCTGGCGATCCGCGAGACGTGGGGCGAGGGCGGCGAGATCCAGGACTTTCTCGCGCGCACCGCACGCGAGCTGGGTCTGTGGATCGCCGGCGGCACCTTCCCGGTGGCGATCCCGGGCGACGAGGGCCATGTCTTCAACACGCTGCCGGTGTTCGATCCCCAAGGCCTGGCCCGGGCGCGCTACGACAAGATGCACCTGTTCCGTTTCGACGACGGCCAGAAGACCTACGACGAGGCACGCACCCTGCAGCCGGGCGGCGAGCCGGCCTGGTTCGATCTGCCTTCGCGCGACGGCCACACCTGGCGCGTGGGGCTGTCCATCTGCTACGACCTGCGGTTTCCGGAGCTCTACCGCGCCTACGCCGCCGCCGGCTGCGACCTGCTGCTGGTGCCCTCGGCCTTCACGCACGTGACCGGCCAGGCCCATTGGGAATTGCTGCTGCGCGCCCGTGCGGTCGAGAACCTGGCCTTCGTCGCGGCAGCCGCGCAGGGCGGCGAGCATGTCAACGGCCGGCGTACCTGGGGCCACTCGATGCTGGTCGGCCCCTGGGGTGGCGTGCTGGCGCAGCGTGCGCAGGACGGCGCCGGTGTGGTGCTGGCCGCACTCGACATCGCCGAGCTGTCGGCTGCCCGCGCGCGGCTGCCGGCCCTGGCGCACCGTCGGCTGTGAACGTCCTGGCCACCGCCTTGCCTGACCGGCCATGAAGCTCAGCTCCTTCACGCTGCCCCGGGTGCAGCCCGGCGTGTTCTTTCCAGCGGCGCGGCCCTTCGCCTGGCGGCGCTGGTCGCTCTGGCCACTGCTGATCGGCCTGGTCACGGTGATGCTGGTCACGCTGGTCTGGCTGGCCGGGCGCTACGAGGCCAGCCAGGTGCAGAGCCGCATCGAGCGCGACGTGGGCGATGCCATCGCCGACATCCGCAGCGGCCTGGCGCGCGACCTGCAGAGCCTGCAGGCGCTGCAGTCGGCGTCGTGGACACCGGGCATCGCCTCGCCGCCGCAGGCCTGGAACGACGCCGCCCGCCAGCTGCTGCGCGAGCGGCGCGAACTGGTGCGCATCGAATCGCGCGACCGCTCGCTGCGCCTGCTCGCCAGCATCGACTCGCCCTATCGCGCGCCACCGATGCCCGGCGACCACGAACGCCTGAGCAATGCCGAAGAGTCGCTGACCTGCGCCACCGCCCGCCGCACCGGCACGCCCATGTATTCGCCGAGCTACTTCATGCGGCGCCAGGACGGGCTGGGCTTCGAGGTGGTCGAACTCTGCGTGCCGGTTCAGCGCGGGCTGCAGCCCACCGGCTACCTGGTGGCGACCTTCGCGCTGCAGGAAGTGCTCTCGGAGCTGATCGGCCCGCAGATCACCCGGCACCAGGACGTGTCTTTCACCGAGCCCGACGGCACCCGGCTGGCCGCGCGCCACGGCTCATCCAAGCGCGGCACCCGGTTGTTCTCGGCGCACCAGCTGCTCGACCTGCCCGGCACCGCGTTGGTGTTGCGCATGGACAGCTGGCACGGCGCGCCCAGCGTGTTTCCCAACGTACTCACCGCGCTGGTCACCTTCATGTCGATCGCGCTGGTGTCGGTGCTGGTGCTGCTGTCCAAGGACAACCGGCGCCGGCTGCAGGCCGAGCACGATCTGGCCGAGGCGCTGGCGTTTCGCAAGGCGATGGAGGATTCGCTGGTCACCGGCCTGCGCGCCCGCGACCTGCAGGGCCGCATCACCTACGTGAATCCGGCCTTCTGCAAGATGGTCGGCTTCGACGCCGACGAGCTGCTGGGCCACGACGGCGATCTGCCCTACTGGCCGCCCGAGCGGGCCGACGAGAACCGCCGCCGCCAGGCCCACCGGCTGGCCGGCGACGCACCGCCGCCGCCGCAGGAGGGCGTGGAATCGACCTTCATGCGGCGCGACGGCACGCGCTTCCCGGTGCTGATCATCGAGGCACCGCTGATCAACGCGCAGGGTCTGCACACCGGCTGGATGGGCGCGTTTCTCGACCTCAGCGAGCAGCGTCGCAGCGAGGAGCTGTCGCGCGCCAGCGCCGAGCGGCTGCAGGCCACCGCGCGGCTGGCGACGGTCGGCGAAATGGCATCGCTGCTCAGCCACGAACTCAACCAGCCGCTGGCGGCCATCTCCAGCTACGCCACCGGCTCGCTCAACCTGCTGGCGCACGACGGCAGCCGCGGCCCGGCGCCCGATGCCGGCACGCTGCGCGACATCTCCATGGCGATGCACCGCATCGGCGAGCAGGCCGAACGCGCCGGGCGGGTGATCCGCAGCGTCAACGACTTCGTGCGCCGCCGTGACCAGTCGCGCGAGGCCATCGCGGCGCGGGCGCTGATCGACGCGGTCATGCCGCTGATCGGCCTGCAGGCGCGCAAGCTGAGCGTGGAGGTGCGCATCCGCGTGGATGCCGGCCTGCCGCCCACGCAGTGCGACCGCACCATGGTCGAGCAGGTGCTGCTCAACCTCGCGCGCAACGGCATGCAGGCCATGGCGCAGGTGGCGATACCGCAGCGCATTCTGGAGATCGGCGCCCGGCTGGCGTCGGCCGACGCGCGCGGACAATGGATCGAGTTCCGCGTCTGCGACCGGGGGCCGGGCATCGCGCCGGAAGTCGCGGCCCAGCTCTTCACGCCCTTCTTCACCACCAAAACCGAAGGCATGGGCCTGGGCCTGAGCCTGTGCCGCACGGTCATCGAGCAGCACGGCGGCCAGCTCGGTCACGGGCCGCAGCCGGGCGCCGGCACCATCTTCTTCTTCACCCTGCCGACGGGCAAAAAAGGATAGCGAATCGTGGTTTCCGCATTGGATGCGACTGTTTTCATCGTCGACGATGACGCCGGGGTGCGCGATGCGCTGGCCTGGCTGCTGCGCTCGCGCCGCCTCCTGAGCGACACCTTCGATAGCGCCGAAGCCTTCGACCAGATGCTGGCGCAATCCGGCGGCAACGGCGGCGCGGCCATCTCGGCGCTCTCGCATCCGTGCTGCCTGCTGCTCGACGTGCGCATGCCCGGCATGAGCGGGCTGGCGCTGTTCGACACCCTGGTGGCGCGCGGCCTGCACACGGTCATGCCGGTGATCTTTCTGACCGGCCACGGCGACGTGCCCACCGCCGTCGACGCGGTACGGCGCGGTGCCTACGACTTCTGCGAAAAGCCGTTTTCCGACAACGCGCTGGTCGACCGTATCGAGCGGGCTCTGCAGCATTCGGCCGAGGTGCTGGCCCGCCGCGCCGAGGCGCAGGCGGTGCACAAACAGCTCACCGAGCTCACCGACCGCGAACGCGACGTGATGCGCCTGGTGGTCGAGGGACTGCCCAACAAGCTCATCGCCGACCAGCTCGACATCAGCGTGCGCACGGTGGAAGTGCACCGCGCCCGGGTGTTCGACAAGATGGACGTGCGCTCGGCCGTGGAGCTGGCCAACCTGCTGCGCAGCGCCGAAGCCTGAGCGCTCGGCTCAGGAGGTGCTGCGCGCGGCGTCGAGGTGGGCCTTGGCGCGCTGGGCCAGGGCGATGTCGCCGGGGGTCTCGGGGTTGAAGGCCGGCGCGGGGATCGGCCGGCCATGGGAGTCGACCGACACGAACACGATCAGGCATTCGGTGGTCTTTTCCATCTGGCCGCTCTTCATGTCGCCGCTGCGCACTTCCACCGAGATGTTCATGCTGGTGCGGCCGGTGAAGGCCATGCGCGCTTCCACCTCGACCAGGTCGCCGATCATGATCGGCCGATGGAAGCGGATGCTGCCGAGGAACACGGTCACGCAGTAGCGCTTGGCCCAGCTGGTCGCGCAGGCGTAGCCCGCCTCGTCGATCCATTTCATGACGGTGCCGCCGTGCACCTTGCCGCCGAAATTGACGGTGCTGGGCTCGGCGAGGAATCGCAGGGTGATGCTGGACATGCGGGCGCTCCGTGGGCTTTTTGAGAATTCAGATCGGCAGCTCGGTATAGAACCGGCCACCGTGATAGAGCAAGGGGCGCGCGTCGGCGCGGTGGTGGCAGGCCTCGACCTCGCCGACGAAGATGGTGTGGTCGCCCTCCACATGCCGGCTGCGGCTGAAGCATTCGAAGGTGGCGGCCGCGCCGGCGATGAGCGGCGCGCCGCTGACGCCGGTGGTGAACTCGACGCCGGCCCAGCGGTCGACGCCGCGGGTGGCGAACTGCATCGCCAGCGCCTTCTGTTCGGCGGCCAGCACATGAATGGCGTAATGCGTGCCTTGCAGAAACGCAGCCATCGCACTGGAGGCGTGCGACAGGCTCCACAGCACCAGCGGCGGTGCCAGCGACACCGAGTTGAAGGAATTGGCCGTCAGTCCGACCAGCGTGCCGTCGGCCGCGCGGGCGGTGACGATGGTGACGCCGGTGGCGAACATGCCGAGCGCCTGGCGGAATTCGGGCGCCGAAAAATCGGGGGTGCGGGCCTGGGTCACCGGCGTTGCGGGTGCAGTCACGTGAGGCGCCGCGCGGAGCGGCAGGTCTGGGGGCGGAATCTTCATTATCCCGCGACGGGCACGTCGATCAGCCAGTCGGGCCGGAACGCGTCCTGCTCGTGCTTGTGGGCATAGCCCAGCGGATTGGCGATGACGCGGCAGCCGTGCTCCACATAGTCGCTGGGCGCATGCAGATGGCCGTGCAGCCAGAGGTCGGCGCCGGCCAGCAGACCATCGAGCCGGTTGCAGAAGCCGGCCGTGCCGGGCACCAGTCCGTAGCGCGGGTCGGCACTGCCCAGGCTGGGCGCGAAATGCGTGACGACCACGGTCGGCCCGTCGAAGGGCCGCGCCAGCATGCTGCGCAGCCATTGCTGGCAGACCAGGCCCTGCGCGCGCAGGCCGGCGGCCAGCCAGGGCTGGCCCTGGCGGGTGCTGCCGGTCTTGCTCAGGTAGAAGTCGGCGGCGCGCATCGCCTTGGTGCGGGCCTGCTCGGCCTGTTGCGGCGTGGCACGTTCCGGCACCAGGGCGTCGAAATCGGTCCACAGCGTGCTGCCGAGCAAGCGCGTGCCGCCGATTTCCAGCGACTGCCGCTCCAGCCAGGCGATGCCGAGCCGGTCGCAAAGGCGGCGCAGGCGGTCGTGGGCGGCGTCGAAATCCTGGCCGTCGTATTCGTGGTTGCCCGGCACGAAGACCACCGGTGTCGGCCAGGCGCCGTACTGGGGCAGGGGCGAGAAGCGGGTCAGGCCGAAATCCGGCGACGGCAGCAGGGTGCCGGGCTTGTCGGAGCCGATGTCGCCGGCCAGCACCAGCAGGTCGGCGCCAGGGGCCGGTTCCAGGCGGATCCAGGGTTGCACTTCCAGGTGCAGATCGGAGAAGAGCTGCAGTCGCATCACATGGGGCCCGCGAGTTCGGCCGCGCGCGCCACGGACCGGCGCAACCATTCGTGCGCGGCGGAGTTGTGCTGGCGCTTGTGCCAGAGCGCATCGACGTGCACCGTGGGCACGGTGAAAGGCAGCGGCCGCCAGACGATGCGGTCGGCCAGGCCGGTGGCGCCGACGAAGTGGCGCGGCAGCACGGTCAGCAGGTCCGACTGCGCCACCACCCGGCCGGCGGTGTAGAACTGGTTGACGGTTACCGTCACCCGGCGCTGCCGGTTGAGCAGCGCCAGTGCTTCGTCGATGAAGCCGTAGGGCCGGCCGGAAAAGCTCACCAGCATGTGGCGCGCCGCGCAGAAGCGCTCGGTGGTGAACTCCTTGGCCGAGAGCTGCGACAACGGATGCCCGTGCCGCATCACGCAAACGTATTCGCCGTGGTACAGCCGCTGGTAAGCGAAGGTCTGGTCTTCGCCCGCCTGGCTGCGGGCGGTGAGGTCGGCCAGCACGGCGGGAAAGTAGCCCACCGCCAGGTCGGCGGCCTCGTCGACCAGCAGCTTGCGCGGGTCGCGCGTGGCCAGCGGCAGGGCGCGCAGCTGGATGCCCGGTGCCTCGGTCTCCAGGATGTTGACCAACCCCGGCATGAGCACGGTGGCGGTGGCGTCGGCCATGGCGAGGGTGAAGGAGAGTTCGGCGGTCGCGGGTGAGAAGGTCTGCGGCGCCAGCGATCGCTGCAGTTGCCGCAGCGATTCGCGCACATCCGGCCATATCGCCAGTGCCCGGGGGGTGGGCTCCATGCCCTGGCCCTGGCGGCGCACCAGCTCGTCGCCCAGGATGTCGCGTAAACGCCGCAGGGCGTTGCTGACCGCGGGTTGGGTGAGGCTGAGGTTGTGGGCGGCGCGAGTGAGGCTGCGCTCGGCCATCACTTCGTCGAATACACGGAGGAGATTGAGGTCGAAACTGCGGAAATTGAGCGGGGCCATCTGTGGATTATGCGCAACAAAATCACTGTGGTGAATATCGAGAATCACCTAAATAAAGTTGAGAGGCACCGGGGTAAACCCCTAGTATTCACCTATCCCGCCGGACGGAGTTGTCCGGTAACCACTGGAGAGTTCACCATGACCGCATTCGTTCACAACCAATTTTCCTTCGATCACGACGGTGCCGACCGCGCTGCCAAGGTCGCCCGTACCGTCAAGACCGCTGTCGCCGCGCCCCTGCGCAAGCTGTCGCAACGCATCGCCGCCTTCGTCGCCGAAAGCCGCAGCGCTTCGGAAGACCACAAGCTCTGGGAAATGGCACTGGCCGACGCCCGCGTGATGGCCGACATCAGCCGTGCGATGAAGCAAGGTGCGCCCAACAAGGTCGCCTTTTACTGATCTACCCCCGGGGCGGCCGCGATAAGCGACGGCCCCGACGACGTGGGAAACCGCGTTCTTCTCCAATTGCCGTGGCCTGCCGCCACGGCTTTTTTGTTTCCGGCGCTCCGCCGATGCGCAGAGCAAAAAAATGGCCGCCCGGGTGGGCGGCCATTTTCATGGGGCTATGCGGACGATCAGGCTTCGGCCAGGCGCTTCTCGAGCGATGCCTTGGTGTCGCGCAGGGCTTGCGGCAGGCGCTCGCCGATCTGGTCGAACAGGGCTTCGTGCAATTCCAGCTCTTCCTTCCACGTGGTGGCGTCGCAACGGCTGGCAGTTTCGAAGTGTTCCCTGGTGAAGTCCAGGCCGGTCCAGTTCAGGTCTTCGTAGGCCGGGCTGGTGCCGGTGATGTGGTCGACGCCGTCACCGGCTCGGCCTTCCAGGCGGTCGATCATCCAGGCCAGCACACGCATGTTCTCGCCGTAGCCGGGCCAGACGAACTTGCCGTCGGCACCTTTGCGGAACCAGTTGGTCTGGAAGATCTTGGGCACTTGCGCGCCGGAGGCTTCGAGCTTCTTGCCGAGTGCGATCCAGTGTTGGAAGTAGTCGCCCATGTTGTAGCCGGCGAAGGGCAGCATGGCGAAGGGGTCGCGTCGCACCACGCCTTGTTGGCCGAAGGCCGCGGCGGTGGTTTCCGAGCCCATGGTCGCGGCCATGTAGACGCCTTCGAGCCAGTCGCGCGCTTCGGTCACCAGCGGCACGGTGGTGGAGCGGCGGCCGCCGAAGATGAAGGCGTCGATCGCCACGCCGGCCGGGTCGTCCCAGGCTGCATCGAGGGCCGGGTTGTTGGTGGCGGGCACGGTGAAGCGCGAATTCGGGTGGGCGGCCTTGGCGCCGGTGGTCTTGGCGATTTCCGGGGTCCAGTCCTTGCCTTGCCAGTCGATCAGGTGGGCCGGCAGCTGCTTGCCCGGGGCGTCGTATTCCATGCCTTCCCACCAGACGTCGCCGTCGTCGGTGAGCGCGACGTTGGTGAACACCACGTCACGGTCGAGGCTGCGCATGCAGTTCGGGTTGGTCAGCATGTTGGTGCCGGGCGCCACGCCAAAGTAGCCGGCTTCCGGGTTGATGGCGTAGAGCTTGCCGTCGGCACCGGGCTTGATCCAGGCGATGTCGTCGCCGATGGTGGTGACCTTCCAGCCTTCGAAGCCCTGGGGCGGGACCAGCATCGAGAAGTTGGTCTTGCCGCAGGCCGAGGGGAACGCGGCGGCGACGTGGTACTTCTTGCCTTCGGGCGAGGTGACGCCCAGGATCAGCATGTGTTCGGCCAGCCAGCCTTCGTCGCGGCCCATGGTGGAGGCGATGCGCAGGGCGAAGCACTTCTTGCCCAGCAGCGCGTTGCCGCCGTAGCCGGAGCCGTACGACCAGATCTCGCGGGTCTCGGGGTAATGGACGATGTACTTGGTCTTGTTGCAGGGCCACTTCACGTCGGCCTGGCCTTCGGCGAGCGGTGCGCCGACGGTGTGCACGCAGGGCACGAAGTCGCCCTCGACGCCCAGCACGTCGTACACGCCCTTGCCCATGCGGGTCATGGTGCGCATGCTGACGGCGACGTAGGGGCTGTCGGAGAGTTCGACGCCGATGTGGGCGATGGGCGAGCCGAGCGGACCCATGGAGAACGGCACCACGTACATGGTGCGGCCGGCCATGCAGCCGTCGAAAAGCGGCTGCAGCGTAGCGCGCATTTCCGACGGTTCCATCCAATTGTTGGTGGCGCCGGCGTCGGCCTTGTCATGTGAGCAGATGTAGGTGCGGTCTTCGACACGGGCGACGTCGCTCGGGTCGGACAGGGCCAGGAAGCTGTTGGGCCGCTTGGCAGGGTTGAGCTTCTGGAAGGTGCCGGCATCGACCAGCTGCTGGCAGAGCCGGGCGTATTCCTCGTCGCTGCCGTCGCACCAGTGGATGTCCTTGGGCTTGCACAGGGCGACCATGTCGGCCACCCAGGCGATCAGCTTCGCGTTGCGAACATGGGCCGGGGCCTGCAGGTCGATACCTTGCATCACGGGTGCGTTCATTTGGGGAATCTCCAGAGTTGAAAAATCGTCTTGCCGGAGCCCGCGACCTGCGGAAAGCGCCTCGCTTTCTGGGCGAAACGGGCGGATTTCAGGCTTCGGAAAGACGACTTGGACGACAGCGCCGGCCGTCCAGGATGACGATTCTATGAACGCGCGCTTTTTCCCGCACGCGGTTTCGACCGAGTTTCATGCAAAAGACGCATTGAACTATGCGAAATGCTTGCTTACAAAACAGACGATAAAAAGCCCCGAACGCTCGCAAGAGCGGCGGGGCTGCAGGCCTCGGCGGCGTAACGGTTTGTGTTCAGGCCATGTAGATCGCGATGAAGGCAAGCAGGAACATCAGTACGGCGCCTGCGATCGGCAGCACGATCGGCATCAGATGGACGACTTCCTCGATCGGGTCGTGCGGTCGCGCGTCGGCCGATCCGGCGATGTGCGCACGGGGGTCGTGCGAGTTGTCAGGAGCAGGTGCGTTGGTGGAGGCGTCGACAGGCAGGGTCATGGCGGGTCCGTCCGGTGGCGTGGGCAGTCGGGAATTCTACGGGCGGGCTGCGTGCCGGACGCCCGGGGTTTGCGCGCACCGCCGTGCGCGGACGGGTCAGCCGGCAGCCAGCGACACCCGCAGCACTTCGGCGCCGTAGGCCTCGAGCTTCTTGCCGCCGATGCCCGTGATGCCCTGTAAATCGTCGAGCGAGTTCGGAGCGCGTTCGGCGATGGCCGCCAGGGTGGCGTCGTGGAAGATCACGTAGGCCGGCAGGTTGTGCTCGCGGGCGACCTCGGCGCGCCACGATTTGAGTGCGGCGAACCGGGTCTGTCCGGCGGCGTCGAGTGCGGCGGCGGCCGGAGCGGTCTTGCCCGCGCGTTCGCGGCGTGGCGCCCGGGCGGTCGGGGTGTTGAGCGACAGTCGCAGGCGCACCGGCACCTCGCCCTTGAGCACCGCGCGCGACCCGTCGGTCAGCACCAGGGTGTTGTAGGCGGCGGCGTCCACCTGCAGGGCACCGGTGGCGATCAACTGGCGCAGCACGCCGCGCAGCTGCGCCTCGGAGATGTCGGCGCAAAGGCCGAAGGTGGAGAGCTTGTCGTGGCCGTGCTGCACCACTTTCTCGCTGGTCTTGCCGCGCACGATGTCCATGACCTGGCCGGCGCCGAAGCCGATGCCCTGCTGCTTGCGGATCCAGTAGATGGTCGACAGCAGCTTGCGGGCGGCGTCGGTGCCGTCCCAGATGTCGGGCGGATTCAGGCAGTTGTCGCAGTTGCCGCAGGGCTGGCTCGGCTCGCCGAAGTAGCCGAGCAGTCGCACCCGCCGGCAGTCGGTGGCTTCGGCCAGCGCCAGCAGGGCGTCGAGCTTGCCGCGCATGACCTGCTTGAACTCTTCGCCGGCGGGGCTTTCGTCGATCATGCGGCGCTGATTGACGACGTCCTGCAGGCCGTAGGCCATCCAGGCGTCGGCGGCCTGGCCATCGCGGCCGGCACGGCCGGTTTCCTGGTAGTAGCCCTCGATGTTCTTGGGCATGTCGACGTGGGCGACGAAGCGCACGTCGGGTTTGTCGATGCCCATGCCGAAGGCGATGGTGGCGCACATCACGATGCCGTCTTCGCGCAGAAACCGGTCCTGGTGGCGTTGGCGCACGGCGGCGTCCAGGCCCGCGTGGTAGGGCAGGGCGTTCAGTCCGGCGTCGCAGAGCGACTGGGCGAGTTCCTCCACCCGCTTGCGCGACTGGCAATAGACCACGCCGGCCTCGTCGGGATGCTCGCGCTCGATGAAGCGCAGCAGCTGCTGAGTCGGGTCTTTCTTCTCGACGATGGCGTAGCGGATGTTCGGCCGGTCGAAACTGCTGACGAACTGGCGCGCGTCCTGCAGTTCGAGGCGCTCGACGATGTCGGCGCGGGTCAGGTCGTCGGCGGTGGCGGTGAGCGCGATGCGCGGCACGCCGGGATAGCGCTCGTGCAGGATCGACAGACCGCGGTATTCCGGACGGAAATCATGGCCCCACTGGCTGACGCAATGCGCCTCGTCGATGGCGAAGAGCGCCAGCCGGTCGGTATCGCGCAGGCCGTCGAGCAGTTCGAGAAAGCGCGGGGTGGACAGCCGCTCGGGCGCCACGTAGATCATCGTGATCTCGCCGCGCTGCATGCGGCGTTCGATGTCGAGCGTCTGGTTCCAGTCGAGCGTGGAGTTCAGGAATTCGGCGTCGACCCCGGCTTCGTGCAGCGCACCGACCTGGTCGTGCATCAGCGCGATCAGCGGCGACACCACGATGCTCACGCCGTGGCCGGCGCGCTGGCGGGAGATGGCCGGAATCTGGTAGCAGAGCGACTTGCCGCCGCCGGTGGGCATGAGCACCAGCGCGTCGCCGCCGCTGCAGACGTGCTCGACGATGTCCTGCTGCCGGCCGCGGAAGCGCTCGTAGCCGAAGACGTCGTGCAGGATCTGCAACGGATCGGCGGTGGTGGGATCGGGGGCGGTGAGGACGGAAGACACGACCGGCGATTGTCCGCGAAACCGACGGGCCACCGTCCGGCTCCCTAAAATGTTGCGATGTCCGCACTCCACTACACCCGCGCCGCCGCATTGCCGGCGATCCTGGCCGATCGCATCGCCATCCTCGATGGCGCCATGGGCACGATGATCCAGCGCTTCCAGCTCGGCGAGGCGCAGTACCGCGGGGCCGGCTACGAGGGTGCGGACGGTGCAGGCGGTCGTTTCACCGACTTCCACCGCGACGTGAAGGGTAACAACGAGCTGCTCTCGCTCACCCGGCCGGACGTGATCCGCGACATCCACGAACGCTATCTGGCCGCCGGCGCCGACATGATCGAAACCAACACCTTCGGCGCGACCACCATCGCGCAGGAAGATTACGACATGGCCTCGTTGGCGCGCGAGATGAACCTCGCCTCCGCCCGGCTGGCGCGCGCGGCCTGCGACAAGTTCAGCACGCCCGACAAACCCCGCTTCGTCGCCGGCGCCTTCGGGCCCACGCCCAAGACCGCGTCGATCAGCCCGGACGTGAACGACCCCGGCGCCCGCAACGTCGATTTCGAATCCCTGCGCCAGGCCTATTACGAGCAGGCCGAGGCGCTGGCCGAAGGTGGTTGCGACCTGTTCCTGGTCGAGACCATCTTCGACACGCTCAATGCCAAGGCGGCGCTCTTCGCCATCGAGGAGTGGTTCGAGGCCAGCGGCGAGCGCCTGCCGGTGATCATCAGCGGCACGGTGACCGACGCCTCCGGCCGCATCCTGTCGGGCCAGACCGTCACCGCCTTCTGGCACAGCGTGCGCCATGCGCAGCCGCTGGCCATCGGTCTCAACTGCGCGCTGGGCGCCACGCTGATGCGGCCCTACATCCAGGAGCTCAACAAGGCCGCGCCCGACACCTTCATCTGCTGCTATCCCAACGCCGGCCTGCCCAATCCGATGAGCGATACCGGCTTCGACGAAACCCCGGACGTCACCGCCCGGCTGCTGCACGAGTTCGCGGCCGAGGGGCTGGTCAATATCGTCGGCGGTTGCTGCGGCACCACGCCGGACCACATCGGCGCCATTCAGTCGGCGGTCAGGCCCATGGCGACGCGGGTGGTGGCCAACGGCGCGCGCTTCGGCGCCCTGCTGGCGGCCGACCGGAGCGCGGCCATCGCCTGATCGGGCTTTGACGTGCATAAAAAAGCCCGCCTTTTTCCAGGTGGGGTTTTTTCATGGGCGGCGCCTACTCAGTATTTCAGGTGGCAGAGCAACTGCTTCCAGGGCGTCCTGGCCTCTTTCATGCACTGTTCGTACATCTTGGCGGCGATGGTGCCTTCGCCGGGTGGGCGGATGAGACCGGCAAAAGCCATGGTGGTGGGCAGCAGCATGGCGAGGGCGATCACGCCGGTAGCCGCGGTCGATGCAGCGCGTTTGCGAAGCTGGATGCGTTTCATGGCGCGGGTGGCTGCACCGGACGCAAGCAGTGTCGCCATGGCGGTCACGCCGGCAGTCAGCGAGCCAGAGGTGAAATGACGGAGTGGGTTGGTATTCATGGCGTATTCCAAAAAGAAAAGCGGCGACCATCAATCGCCGCTTTGTTCGACGTGAGCCATGTCTAATTTAAGAAAAGGCCATTGGCCTGAAGGTGATGACCAGTCACGAATCGGGTCGATGGCGCGCCAGCTGATGCCAGCTGGAGGGGTCAGGAGCGCGTGACTTCGTTCTGCTCTAACCGCGAACCGGGATTTCCGGTTGTCGCCGGCGGCGCCACCGGGTTGAAGCGGTAACTGCCATCGTTCTCGTATACCTCGGGGAACCAAAGCTCGTCGAGGCCCTCGGTGAACGAGATGCAGTAGAGGTCCTTGACGATGGCCCAGTGGCCGGAGATGTCCATTGCAGGGTGGGCCAACTCGGGGCAGGACAGGTAATACGAACTGATCTCGCCTCTGGAATACGCCGACGAGACGGCCGAAATGTCCCAAACCGTCAGCATGCCATCGAGGCGACCGTTTTCGCGGTTGAAGCAAACCAGTTGACGGTTCCCTTCGCGCCCCGCGTGAAATTTGATCTCCACGCCGGGCGCCAGCAGATCGTTCAAAGTTTTCCAGTCAGACGAACTTCAGCCATGCCCTGCACTCCTTGGATAGCGGTTGGTGTGAGCGTGCGCATTTCACGTCGAATGGGGCGGCTGTGCGTCGCAGTGCTCAGCCCATCGGGCTAATCGGCACCCAGTTTCGGCAGGAGACTCAGCAGATTCGCCAGCGCGGGCGAGGCGTCGCCCCGCCGCGTGGCGAGGCCCAGCATCACGGTCGGTGCCGTGCCCTCGATGGGGCGGTAGGCGACGCCACTCACCTTCACCTGTTCGATGGATGCCGGCACCAGCGCCACGCCGAAGCCGGCGGCCACCAGATTGACGATGGAGGAGATTTGCCCGGCGTCCTGCGCGCGGATCGGCTCGAAGCCGGCGGCGCGGCAGGCATTGAGCACCGTGTCGAGAAAGCTCAGGCCGACGGCGGTGGAAAACAGCACGAAGGGATCGTGCGCGAGGTCGATCAGCGCCACCGAAGGCCGGTCGGCCAGGCGATGGCCGGCGGGCAAGGCGACGACGAGTGCTTCCCGGGCGAGATGCAGCACGTCCAGTCCCTGGTCGAGCGGGCTGGGTCGGATGGCGGCCGCATCCAGGTCGCCCGATTGCAGCCGCTCCACCAGCCGGACCGAGCTGTCTTCGCCGATCGAGACGGACACGCCGGGATAGCGACGCCGGTACTCGCGGATGAGCGTGTGGATCACCGGGTTGAAGGTGGACGACGAGGTGAACCCGAGCCGCAGCGTGCCGGTGCTGCCGGCGGCGGCCTGCCGCGCGGCTTCGGTAGCGCGGGCCGCGTGGTCGATGGATTGCAGGGCGCCCGGCAGGAAGGCTTGACCGGCGACGGTGAGCTGCGCGCCGAGGCGGGTGCGGACGAAGAGCGCGGCGCCGACCTCGGCTTCTAGGTCGCGGATCTGCTGGCTTAACGGCGGCTGGCCAATGCCGATGCGCTCGGCCGCGCGCGTGAAATTGCGCTCTTCGGCGACGGTGACGAAATAGCGAAGATGGCGCAGTTCCATGGTTTTAGATCCAGATAAAAAAACAACCGTAAACGAGACTTCCATATATTAGACAAACGCGTGAGCAGCCGTTACGCTTGTCTAATGGTTAACCCTAGTATTTCGGCGGCCGACGAAGAGCGGCGCGACGTTCCCCGCATCAGCCTGGCCCTCTTTCTGGCCGGCTTCTCCACTTTTTCGCTGATCTACTGCGTGCAGCCCTTGCTGCCCGAGTTCTCGGTGGAATTCGGCGTGACACCTGCGACCAGTTCGCTCGCGCTTTCGCTCACCACCGCCTTGCTGGCCATTTCCATCGTGTGCGCCGGCATGGTGTCCGAGGCGTTGGGCCGTCGCGGCGTAATGTTCGTGTCGATGGGATCGGCCGCGCTGCTCAATCTGCTGGCCTCGTTTGCGCCGGGCTGGAACACCCTGCTGGTGGCGCGCGCGCTCGAAGGCCTGATGCTCGGCGGCGTGCCGGCGGTGGCCATGGCCTATCTGGCGGAAGAAGTGCCGCACAAGCGGCTCGGCAAGGTCATGGGTCTGTATGTGAGCGGCACCGCGTTCGGCGGCATGATGGGCCGGGTGGCGATGGGCGGGCTGACCGAGTTCCTGTCATGGCGCGCGGCCATGGGCACGCTGTCGGTGGCCGCGGCGCTGTCGGCGCTGGCCTTCATCTGGCTGCTGCCGCCGTCGCGGCACTTCCAGCGGCAGCCGGGGTTGAACCTGCCCTTTCATATCGCCGCCTGGAAGAAGCACCTGCTCGACACGCGTCTGCGCCCCTTCTTCCTGGTGGGTTTCCTGTGCATGGGCACCTTCATCGCGGTCTACAACTACATCGGCTACCGGCTGGTGGAGGCGCCCTTCCTGCTGGGGCAGACCACGCTGGGGCTGATCTTCCTGTCGTACGTGTTCGGCATCTTCGCGTCGTCGGCCGCGGGCTCGCTGGTGGACCGGCTGGGTCGCGCGCGGGTGATCGGCGCGGGCGCGCTGGTGTCGCTGGCGGGCCTCGCGCTGACGCTGGCGTCGGCGTTGCCGGTCATCATCGCGGGCATCTCGGTGGTCACCGTGGGTTTCTTCATGGTGCATTCGGTGGCCAGCGGCTCGGTCGGCCGACTGGCGCAGGGCCACAAGGGCCATGCCTCGTCGATCTACCTGCTGTGCTACTACGCCGGCTCCAGCGTGATCGGCTCGCTCGGCGGCACGCTCTGGCATGCGGGCCAGTGGCCGGCGGTGGCCGCCTTCGGCGCGGTGCTGGCGCTCGGCGTGCTGGGCGTGGCGCTGGCGGTGCGCGCCCAGGGCGCGGCGCCGCTGGCCGGTCAGCCGGCCAGGTAGCGTTTGAGGTAGCGGCCGGTGTGGCTGGCCGGGTGGGCCGCCACGTCTTCCGGCGTGCCCTGGGCCACTACGGTGCCGCCGCCGGCGCCGCCCTCGGGGCCCATGTCGACGATCCAGTCGGCCGTCTTGATGACGTCGAGGTTGTGCTCGATCACCACGATGGTGTTGCCCGCGTCGCGCAGCTGGTGCAGCACTTTGAGCAGCAGGTCGATGTCGGCGAAATGCAGGCCGGTGGTGGGCTCGTCAAGGATGTAGAGCGTGCGCCCGGTGTCGCGCTTGGACAGCTCCAGCGCCAGCTTGACCCGCTGCGCCTCGCCGCCCGACAGTGTGGTCGCCGCCTGGCCGAGCGTGACGTACGAAAGGCCGACGTCCAGCAGGGTCTGCAGCTTGCGCGCGATGGTGGGCACCGCGGCGAAGAAGCCGTGCGCCTCTTCCACGGTCATGGCCAGCACCTGGGCGATGTTGCGGCCCTTCCATTGCACCTCGAGCGTCTCGCGGTTGTAGCGAGCGCCGCGGCAGACGTCGCAGGGCACGTAGACGTCGGGCAGAAAATGCATTTCGACCTTCACCATGCCGTCGCCCTGGCAAGCCTCGCAGCGGCCGCCGGCGATGTTGAAGCTG
Organism: Xylophilus sp. GOD-11R; assembly: GCF_033546935.1. Taxonomy (GTDB): domain Bacteria; phylum Pseudomonadota; class Gammaproteobacteria; order Burkholderiales; family Burkholderiaceae_C; genus Xylophilus. Next base: position 63,464 of record NZ_CP137854.1, read on the forward strand.
AAGCGGCCCGGGCCGTAGCCGCGTTCCTTGGCGGTGTTGGTCTCGGCCATCAGCTCGCGGATCGGCGTGAACAGGCCCGTGTAGGTGGCCGGATTGCTGCGTGGCGTGCGGCCGATGGGCGACTGGTCGACGTTGATGACCTTGTCGAAGTACTCCAACCCTTCGATCGCCTCGTGCTCGGCAGGCTCGTCGTGGGCGCGGTGGATCTGCCGGGCGGCGGCGGTGTAGAGCGTGTCGTTGACCAGCGTGCTCTTGCCGGAGCCCGAAACCCCGGTCACGCAGGTGAGCAGGCCGACGGGGAAGTCGACCGTCACGCCCTTCAGGCTGTGGCCGGTCGCGCCCGCCACGCGCAGGGATTGCAGGCCGTCGCGGCCGGTGGTGGGCATGGCTTTGCGAAAGCGCGCTGGCGGGTCGTCGGCGCGCGGCGCGGCGCTGGCGGTGCCGATCGGCAGCCAGGGTGTGCGGCGGGCGGGCACGGCGATGGCACGGCGGCCGGAGAGGTAGTCGCCGGTGAGTGAGCGCGGGTTGGCCGACACCTCGTCGTAGGTGCCTTGGGCCATGACCTGGCCGCCGTGCACGCCGGCGCCCGGGCCCATGTCGACCACGTGGTCGGCGGCGCGGATCATGTCCTCGTCGTGCTCGACCACGATGACGCTGTTGCCGATGTCGCGCAGGTGGCGCAGGGTTTCGATCAGGCGGTCGTTGTCGCGTTGGTGCAGGCCGATGCTGGGCTCGTCGAGCACGTACATCACGCCGGTGAGGCCCGAGCCGATCTGCGATGCCAGGCGGATGCGCTGGGCCTCGCCGCCGGAGAGCGTCTCGGCGCTGCGGTCCAGGCTGAGATAGCTCAGGCCGACGTCGTTGAGAAACTGCAGCCGCAGCGCGATCTCGCGCACGATCTTGCCGGCGATCTCGGCCTTGGCGCCGCTGAGCCTGAGCGTGCTCGACCAGGCCTGGCTGTCGCGCAGCGTCATGCGGCCGACGTCCTGGATGGCGAGGGCGCCGTCGCCTTCGCCCAGGCGCACGTGGCGCGCCTCGATGCGCAAGCGCGCGCCGCCGCACGACGGGCAGGCCTGGGTGCCGCGAAAGCGCGCCAGTTCCTCGCGCACGGCTGGCGAATCGGTCTCGCGCCAGCGCCGCTGCATGTTGGGAATGATGCCCTCGAAGGGGTGCTTGCGACTGAGCTTGCGGCTGCCTTCGGCGGCGTAGCCGAAGCGGATCTCTTCCTCGCCGGAGCCGTGCAGCAGCACCTGGCGCACCTGCGCCGACAGGGTCTCGAAAGGCGTCTCCACGTCGAAGCCGTAGTGCACCGCCAGGCTCTCGACCATCGTGAAGTAGAACGCGTTGCGGCGGTCCCAGCCTTTGACCGCACCGCCGGCCATGCTCAGGCTGGGAAAGGCGACGACGCGTTCTTCCTCGAAGACTTCCTGCACGCCCAGGCCGTCGCAGGTGGGGCAGGCACCGACGGGCGAGTTGAAGGAGAAGAGCCGGGGCTCCAGCTCGCTGATCGACCAGCCGCAGACCGGGCAGGCGAAGCGGGCGTTGAACAGGTGCTCGGCGCCGCCGTCCATCTCCAGCGCGATGACGCGGCCGGCGCCTTCGACGCCACCCACGCGCAGCGCGGCCTCGAAGCTCTCGGCCAGGCGCTGGCGGAATTCAGCGCGGGCCTGCGGATCGGTGTCGGGCCGCACCTTGAGCCGGTCGATCACGACGTCGATGTCGTGCTTCTCGGTCTTCTTGAGCGCGGGCAGGTTCTCGTGTTCGACGATCGCGCCGTCGACCCGAAAGCGCACGTAGCCCTGCGACTGCATCTCGGCGAACACGTCGGTGAACTCGCCCTTGCGCTCGCGCGCGACGGGCGCCAGGATCATCAGCCGGGTGTCGGCCGGCAAGGCCAGCACCGCATCGACCATCTGGCTGACGGTCTGCGAGGTGAGCGGCACGCCGTGCTGCGGGCAGTGCGGCGTGCCGGCGCGGGCGTAGAGCAGGCGCAGGTAGTCGTGGATCTCGGTGACGGTGCCGACGGTGGAGCGCGGGTTGTGGCTGGTGGCCTTCTGCTCGATGCTGATGGCGGGCGACAGGCCCTCGATCAGGTCGACGTCGGGCTTGTCCATGAGCTGCAGGAACTGCCGCGCATAGGCCGACAGGCTTTCCACGTAGCGGCGCTGGCCTTCGGCGTACAGCGTGTCGAAGGCCAGGCTCGACTTGCCCGAACCCGACAGGCCGGTGATCACGACCAGCGCGTTGCGCGGCAGATCGAGGTCGATGTTCTTCAGGTTGTGGGTGCGGGCACCGCGGATGCTGATGCGTTGCTCGCGCAGCACCCGGCCGAGGTAGGCCGGAGCGTCTGTCGCGCCGGGCACTGCGGGCACGCGGGGCTCTGGCGCGGTCGGGGCGTCGTCGGGTCGTCGGGGCTGGCTCAAGGTAGGCGCCGCGGGTGTGCGGGAAGTAACCGGCCATGATAGCCGGCAGCGCCGCTGGGGCTGCTAGCCCGGAGATGGCGTGTTGGCCACGACGCGGTTGCGACCGGCCCGCTTGGCCTCGTACAGGCTCTCGTCCGCGCGCGCCATCAGCGTGGGCAGGTTGCGGCAGGTCGGATAGAAGGAAACCCCGGCGCTGAAGCTGGCCGAGAACCGGCTGTCGCGCGTGCCGTGCACCATGCGGGCGAAGCTCTCGCGCAGCTCGTCGACCAGGGCCACCGCCTCGGTGGGCGAGCAGTCGAACAGCAGCAGCGCGAACTCTTCGCCGCCATAGCGGCCCACCACGTCGGTGCCGCGCAGCCGCTGCCGCAGATGGCGCGACAGCGACATGATCACCTGGTCGCCCATGCCGTGGCCGTAGGTGTCGTTGATGCGCTTGAAGTGGTCGATGTCGAGTAGCGCGTAGGCCATGGGCACGGCCAGGCGTGCGGCCTGTTGCAGGTATTGTTGCAGCAGCGCCTTGGTCTTGCCGTGGTTGTACAGCCCGGTCATGCTGTCTTCTTCCATCAGCCGGCGCAGTCCGCGGTAGCGCTTGGCCTTCTGGGTGACGACGTTGTAGAGCAGGTCGGTGGCCACCGGCTTGAGCAGCAGGTCGTCGGCGCCCAGGCGCATTGCCTCGTTCTGCGCCTTGGGGTCGGTCTCGCCGGTCAGGAAGACGATGGGGATCGACTCGAAGGCCTTGTGCTGGCGAATGATCTGCGCCACCTCCAGGCCGGTGCAGCCCTGCATGTGGATGTCGAGCAACAGCACGTCGGGCGCGAAGAACTGCAGCACCTCCAGCACCTTGTGCGGCTGGCTCAGGATGCCGAGCTGGATATCGGCGAAGGGCGACATCGCCCGCCGGATGCCGGCCAGCACGGTGCGCGAGTCGTCGAGGATCAGCACCCGGAACGGCGGCTCGGCCAGGGGAAACGCCAGCGGGTCGATCACTGGCAGCAGCGACTCGACGGTGAGCGGCGCCACGAAGAAGAAGCTCGCCCCGCGGCGCAGGGCCTGCAGCCGCAGCGCGTAGTCGCTCTGCGCGGCCACCGCGCACCAGGCGATGCCGCGTCGGCCGAGCTCGGCGACCATGGCCTCGACCATCGCGCCGAAGCCCGGTTCCACATCGACCAGTACGGCGGCGGCGGCGCCGTCGGTGGCGGCGGCCAGGGCCGACAGCGCGTCGGCGTGGCGCTCCAGGCGCAGGCCGTGCTGCTCCAGGTGGGGCGCCATGTCGGGCGCGAGTTCGGTGTCGGCGCTGTAGAGCACCACCAGCGGCGGCTCGCCCACCTGGCGCGCGCCGGGCTGCCGGGGCGACACCGCGAGTTCCTGCAGCGGATGCTCGAGCGCGGCCTCGATGGCCGGCAGCAATGTCTCAATGGCGGCGAGGTCGGCCGGGCCGGGCTTGGTCATGGTTTCGAGGCGGGTCAGCAGCGGCGCCACGGCGATGGCGGTGCTGGTGAGGCCTTGCTCGGCGGCTACGGCGATGAGCTGGTCGCAGCTCATCATGAGGCTGGCCCACCGGCTGGCGTCATCGGGTTGGACGCGCAGGTCGGACCAGGCTTGAGCCAGGTCGGTCCAGATCACCTCGATGTCGGAGGACATGGCATGCATTTCGAAAATTACAGCACGCCGACACCGCTTTTGAAAGGCGCCGGGCCGGATTTGCGGCGCCGTCTTACGCACCATGGGCGAGCCGGCGGGCGATGGCGGACAATCCGCTTTTGCGCGCCCCGCCGCGCCTCCATCGCGATTGTTCCCGTGTCCGCCGATTCCACCCACGACCCGCTGGCCGCCGCCAGCCCCGCCCGCAGCATGACGCCGACCGAGCGCCGCGCGAGCTTCTCGCTCGCCTCGATCTTCGGCCTGCGCCTGCTCGGCCTGTTCCTGGTCCTGCCGGTGTTCGCGCTGGAAGCCCGGCGTTATCCCGGCGGCGACGACCCGGCGCTGGTCGGGCTGGCGATGGGCGTCTACGGTCTCACGCAGGCGCTGCTGCAGATCCCGTTCGGCATCGCCTCGGACCGCTTCGGCCGCAAGCGCGTCATCGTCATCGGGCTGCTCGTGTTCGCGGCCGGCAGCTTCATCGCGGCTTCGGCCGACAGCCTGGCCGGGCTGCTGATCGGCCGGGCGCTGCAGGGCGCGGGTGCGGTGTCGGCGGCGGTCACCGCGCTGCTGGCCGACCTCACCCGCGACTCGGTGCGCACCAAGGCGATGGCACTGGTCGGCGGCAGCATCGGGCTCATGTTCGCGCTGGCGCTGGTGGCGGCGCCGGCGTTGTCGGCGCATATCGGACTGGCGGGGTTGTTCGCGCTGACCGGCTTGCTGGCCCTGATCGGCGTGGCTGCCACGCGGTGGTGGGTGCCGGCCGAACCGCGCCACGCGCCAGGTGCGGCGCGCGGCCGATGGTCGGACTTGTGGCGTGAGCCCGATCTGCTGCGGCTGAACTTCGGCGTGTTCGCGCTGCATTCGGTGCAGCTGGCGATGTGGGTGGCGGTGCCGGCCTTGCTGGTGCAGGCCGGCCTCCCCAAGGAGCGCCACTGGTGGGTCTACCTGCCGGCGGTCGTTGCGTCTTTCGTGGTGATGGGGGCGGTGCTGTTTCCGATGGAGCGTGCCGGCCATCTGCGCGCGGCGCTGCGCGGCGCGGTGGGGCTGATCGCGCTGACGCAGGCCGGCCTGCTGGCGCTCGCGCTGTCCGGCGCGCAGGCGGCGGCCTGGGGCGTGGCGCCGCTGGCGGCATTGCTGCTGGTGTTCTTTTGCGGCTTCAACGCGCTGGAGGCGAGCCAGCCCAGCCTGGTGTCGCGGCTGGCGCCCGCGTCGCTGCGCGGCTCGGCACTAGGGGTCTACAACACGCTGCAGTCGCTCGGGTTGTTCGCTGGCGGGGCGCTGGGCGGGCTGGCGGTCAAGGCGTTGGGCTCGACCGGGCTGTTTGCGATCACGCTGCTGCTGTCGCTCGCCTGGTTGGCGGTGTCGTGGGGCGTGAAGCCGCCGCCGCCGGGCGGTCGGCCCCACTAGCGCGTCCGCACGCCAACTGTGCCCCCGGTGAGGTTGGTGGGCGCGCAAGCGCCGGTTATCCGCCTCTTTTTCGGGCACTCCCGTCGTGGACCCTGCGGTGCAATCGGAAGATGTGCAGCGGGCGCAGTCCCGCGCCAATTTCCATTCGACTCCGGAGCCCATCGTATGACGTCCCTGACGGCAGCCGTCCAAGAAACCCTCGCACCCCGCGCTACCCGGCCCGTGGACGGCGCGCTCGCGGCGCAGGATGAACACCAGTCACTGCGCCAGGCCGACCGGGTGATGCTTTTCGCCATCGGCGTGAGCCTGATGGGGGCGCTGGTGCTGGCCATGCGCCATCCGGCCATGGGGACGGCCGTGGGACTGGCGGCGCTGTTGTCGGCGATGGCCGGTGCGGCCTACCTCCTCTTCGGTGGCACGCTGGCGTCGCGCCTGACCATCGCCCTGGTTCAGGTGGCGCTGGTGGCCTTGCACATCCAGTTGGCTTACGGCGCGATCGAGCTGCATTTCGGCGTCTTCGTGACGCTGGCCCTGCTGATGGTCTACCGCGATTGGCGCGTCGTCGTTTTTGCGGCGGCGCTCTTCGCCTTGCATCACGCGTTGTTCGACCGGCTGCAGGCGGCCGGCTACGGGTTCTACTGCACCACCCAGGCCGATTTCGATCGGGTGCTGCTGCATGCGGTCTATGTGGTGGTGCAGACGGGTATCGAGGTGGTGCTGGTTCGGCGAATGCAGCGCATGGTGCGCGCCGGGCAGGAGCTGACCCGGCTGGTCAGCGCGATCAACTCCCCGGCGGGCATCGATCTGCAGATCGACACGATTGCGGTCCACATGCCCAAGCCGCGGGCGCTCGCGCAGACGGTGGGCCGCATCCGCCATGCGGTCGAGGAAGTGCGCCAGGTGGCCGGCGACATGGAGCACACCGCGACCAGCGTGGCCGACGGCGGCGAACGCCTGCGCCAGCGCACCGCCCGCGTTACCGAAAGCCTGGAGGAAACGGCCGCCAGCCTGGAAGAAATCGCCTCCACATCCCGCCTGTCTCGCGAAGCGGCGCACTCGGCCAATGCGGTCGCCGCGCAAGCCACCGACGAGGCCCGGCGCGGCGGTGCGGTCATGCAGCAGATGGTGAGCACCATGCAGGTCATCAGCGAAGGGTCGGCCCGCATTGGCGACATCGTCGGCATGATCGACAGCATCGCTTTCCAGACCAACATACTGGCCTTGAACGCCGCGGTGGAAGCGGCCCGTGCCGGTGAACAGGGGCGGGGTTTCGCGGTGGTGGCCGGCGAGGTGCGCAGCCTTTCGCAGCGCAGCGCGCAGGCCGCCCGTGAAATCAAGGCGCTGATCGAGGCCTCTACCACGCAGGTCCGCAGCGGCGCGCAGCTGGTGGCCGGCGTGGGTGACGCCATGGGGCGCATCGTGGCTTCGGTGGAGCAGGTGGCTTCGCTGATGGAGCAGGTCGACACCGCCACCTCCGAGCAGCAGCGCGGCATCGAGCATGTCAATGAATCGGTGGCGCAGATCGAGGCGATGACGCAGGAGACCGCCCACCTCGCGCACGCCTCGGCCGACGCGTCGCAGGAGATGCGCGACGAGATCGACCGGCTGGCGCGTGCCATGGCCGCGTTCGTACGGTAGCGCTCGTCGCTCGCGCCCGGTCGGCAAAGCCCGCCGCCGGCAAAGGCTGGCGGCCGGCCAGGATAATCGCGGCCCTATGGGTGCAAAACGGGTCATCGTGGGGCTGAGCGGCGGGGTCGATTCCGCGGTTACCGCCCATCTTCTCCAGCAGCAGGGCCACGAGGTGGTCGGCATCTTCATGAAGAACTGGGAGGACGACGACGACAGCGAATACTGCTCGTCGAACGTCGACTTCGTGGATGCCGCCGCGGTGGCCGACGTGCTCGGCATCGAGATCGAGCATGTGAACTTCGCGGCCGAATACAAGGACCGCGTCTTCGCCGAATTCCTGCGTGAATACCAGGCCGGCCGCACGCCCAACCCGGACGTGCTGTGCAACGCCGAGATCAAGTTCAAGGCCTTCCTCGACCACGCCATGCGCCTGGGCGCCGAGAAAATCGCCACCGGCCACTATGCCCGGGTGCGCGAGCGCGACGGTCGCTTCGAATTGCTCAAGGGGCTCGACCCGGCCAAGGACCAGAGCTATTTCCTGCACCGGCTCAGCCAGGCGCAACTGGCGCGCACGCTGTTTCCGGTGGGCGAGTTGCGCAAGACCGAGGTGCGGCGCATCGCCGAGGAGATCGGCCTGCCCAACGCGAAGAAGAAGGACTCGACGGGCATCTGCTTCATCGGCGAGCGGCCGTTTCGAGAGTTTCTCAACCGCTACATATCGCATGCGCCCGGCCCCATCGAGGACGACCGGGGGCGCAATCTCGGCCGCCACCAGGGCCTGTCGTTCTACACGCTCGGACAGCGCCAGGGGCTGGGCATCGGCGGCGTGAAGGAAAAAGGCGCGCAGCGCGGCCAGGGCGAGCACGAACCCTGGTTCGTGGCCCGCAAGGAGCTCGACCGCAACCTGCTGCGCGTGGTGCAGGGCCATGACCATCCGTGGCTGCTTTCGAGCCACCTGGAGGCTGCCGACACCAGCTGGACGGCCGGCGCCCCGCCCGCACCCGGCCGCTATGCGGCCAAGACCCGATACCGCCAGGCCGACACCGCCTGTGTGCTCGCCGCCGACGGGGCCGGAGGCTTCGCCCTGGATTTCGACGAGCCGCAATGGGCGGTGACGCCGGGCCAGTCGGCGGTGCTCTACGACGGCGACGTTTGCCTGGGTGGCGGGGTGATCGGCGCGTTCGCCTGAAGCCGGGTCTTGGGAAGGCGGTAAAGCGCTTCGCGAGGCAATCGTTTTTTTCGCCGCTGGCGCGTGACGCGCGCGAAGGAGTGCCGACGATCGCGGTTTTTTCGAGATCGTCATGGCATTTCCACCTTTTCGTTCGATCTCCAGGTCGGCCTCGCATGGCGGCCTGCCGCGTCGGCCGGCCGAACCCGGGCTCATCCGCTGCGCCTCCGAACCAGCGCTGTTTTCACCGGCGGAGTTCGTTTCGCCACCGTGGCCGCTGGCATGTAGGCTCGAGGCAGCGGATTTCGCATCCGGCACACCGGCGCAGACGGAGTTTTGCGTCGCGCCGGCCCTGGACCCGGAGCGCGCCAACCACCCGGCCTACGACGAGGCCGCCGATGCGCTCGACACTTGGCTGCGACGCTGGTTCCAGCAGCCTCATCGGCGTGCGGCGACCCCTGAGCTGGCCATGCAACGGCACCTGTGCATGCTCCATATCCTGCGACCGCCGATGGCCGGTTACCTGGGCAGATCCCTCCACATGGCGGAGGCCTGGACCATCCGCGAGGTGTTTGGCTGCGGGCCGGACATCCTCAAGGTGTTGATCCGCCGGCTGGCCCGGCATAGCGGCCAGAACGCCGGGCTCGGCGCGCGAAGTGTCCCGGATCAGGCCGGTCTGGCGCTGGCCGCGCGAGACTTCTGGGCCTATGTGCGGGAATGCGTGGAGCGACTGGATGACTTCCGTGACGAAGCGGGCCGGGACCGGTCCGGTGTGACGGCCGAGGAGCGTGCGGCGATCGTTCGCTTGCATCGGGCGCAGCTGGTCGACCAGGCAGTCGCGCCGACGAAAACTCCGGTCGCCGACACGCGTGTTTCGACTTCCGTCCCCACACCGTCCACCGTTTCGCGGCCGCCGCCGCCGTTTTCCTCTTCCTCGTCTTCTTCTTCGTCTTCTTCTTCTTCGGTCTATTTTCCCGCGAGGTCGTCCCTGGATTAGGCCGCGGCCTTGGCCCGCCAGGCCAGCAGCCAATCTTCGAGCTTGGCGGCCGGCAGCGGGCGCGACAGCAGGTAGCCCTGGGCCATGTCACAGCCGCATTCGCGCAGCCGGCTGAGAATGGCGTCGTTTTCCACGCCTTCGGCCACCACTTTCAAGCCCATGTTGTGGCCCAGGTCGATGGTCGATCGCACGATGACTTCGTCGTCGCGCTCCTGGGTCATGCCCATCACGAAGGAGCGGTCGATCTTGATCTCGTCGACCGGCATGCGCTTGAGGTAGGCCAGCGACGAATAGCCGGTGCCGAAGTCGTCGATGGACAGGCGCAGACCCATGCCGTGCAGCCGCTCCAGGGTGCTGAGCGCATGGGCCGGGTCTTCCATGACCGCGCTTTCGGTGATCTCGATCCAGATCCGCGACGGGTCGACCCGGAACTCCTGGAGCGCGGCTTCGAAGAACTCGGGCAGTTCGGTGCCGAGCAGGTCGCGCGCCGAGACGTTGATGGACGCCTGCAGATCGATGCCCCGCTCGCGCCATTCGGCCGACTGCGCGATCACCCTGCGCGCCACCCAGCGGGTGATGGCCTTGATGTAGCCGGTCTGTTCGGCGAAAGGGATGAAGCGGTCGGGCGAGACGAAGCCGCGGGTGGCGTGGTCCCAGCGCACCAGGGCCTCGACGTGGTGAACCTCGCCGGTGGCCAGGTCCATCTTGGGTTGGTAGTAGACGGTGAGGTCGTCGTGCTCGACCGCATGGCGCAGCTCGCCCATGAGCGACAGGCGCTCCGGCGTCTGGGTGTCGTGCCGGGTGTCGTAGAGCAGGCAGCCGACGCCGGAGCGCTTGGCCGCGTACATGGCGATGTCGGCGCGCCGCATCAGGGTGTCGGCGTCGTCGCCGTGCATCGGGCAGCAGACGATGCCGATGCTCGCGCCGATGTCGACCACCTGGCCTTCGAGCAGCATCGGCCGCTCCAGCAGCAGCAGCAGGTTGCGGGCGCAGTGGAGCGCTTCTTCCTCGCTGCCGTCGATCAGCAGCACCGCGAACTCGTCGCCACCCAGGCGCGCGACCGTGGCCGACTGCTGGCCGAGCGCGGCGTGCAGGCGCTGGCCGACCTCCACCAGCAGCTGATCGCCGATGGTGTGACCCAGGGTGTCGTTGACGTACTTGAAGCGGTCCAGGTCCATCACCATCACCGCCAGCACGGCGCCGGTGCGCACGGTCTCGGCGATCGCCTGGTCGAGCCGGTCGCGGAACAGCGCTCGGTTGGGCAGGCCGGTCAGGCCGTCCTGGTAGGCCAAGCCGCTGATGCGGCGTTCGCGCTCGTCGAGCGCTTCGCGCATGTCGTTGAAGGTGTGGGCGAGCGCGCCGATCTCGTCTTCGCGCGCCAACGCCAGCGGCGGCGGATTGCTGCCTTCACCGATGCTGCGCGCGAAGCCGGTGAGCATGGCCACGGGGCGGGTCACGCCGCGCGCGATCAGCAGGCTGACCACGATGGAGACCAGCAGGCCGATCAAAGAGAGCACCAGCAGCGCCGACTGGATGCGCAGGAAGGGCGCCGCGGCTTCGGCGATGGAGCGCTGCAGCACCGCCTGCACGGCGTTCTCGCCAGTGTGCAGCATCACCGCACGGGCGCCGTACTCCTCTTGCGCAATGCTCAGTCGGATCGCCTGGCCATAAACCAGGTGGCCCTGCATCGCCGGGGTGATCAGCGAGGCGGCCTCGCCGGACGGCAGCGAGGTGGCCAGCACCGCCCAGCCGCCGCCGACCGCCTGGCCGAGGAAGGACACGTCGAGCGCCATCGTGGAGGTGAGCAGGCCGATGAAACGCGAGTCGATCTCGAAGCCCATCGCCACCCAGCCGATGGTGACCGGCGCCTTCACCGGCACCACCACCAGCTCGTACAGGCGGCCGTCGAGCTGGATGATGTTGGAGGCGCTGCCGTTGCGGCGCGCCTGCGAGATCATGTCCGGATAGGGGAACAGCTCGCCGTTGTCCTCGCTGATGCGGGTGTCGGCCACGGTGCGCGAATCGAGGTCGAGCAGCATCACCAGGTCGGCCTTGATGCGGTCGCCGCTGTTGCGCAGCGCCGAGACGATGGTGCCCTGGTTGCGCGTGGCGACCGCCTCGCGGAAGCCGAAGTCGGCCGCCACGACCGCCGCGGCCTGTGAGAGCTGGTCGCGGTGCGACTGCACGATCTGGTTGAACACCTTCTCCGCCTGCTGGAGTTCGGTGTCGGTGTTCAGCCGGGCCGCGTGCGTGATGGTTTCGCGCGCGGCGAAATAGCCCAGCAACTGGACCACCAGCAATAGTGCGGTGAAGGTCAGCGCAATGCGGGTGCGCAGGCTCCGGATGCGCAGGGTGGGCAAGAGGGCCTCAGTTCGTTTCCGCTGCCAGCGTGAACTTGAGTGGCGGCGCGGTGGCGGCGCCGGCGGGCACGTCGGCATTTTGCGTTGCCGTCGCGTTGGGGTCGCGCTGCTGCGGATGCCAGGCCACCACGCGGTAGGCGCCGGCGGGCAGGTTGTCGATGGTGGCGCGGCCGCTCTTGTCGGTCTTGGCGAAGTAGGGCGTGTCGACGATGAGCACGTAGGCCACCATCGAGTCGTGGATGTTGCAGCCCAGGGTCACCATGCCCGGCTTGTCGAACACCACCGGCCGCGCCGGCGTGCCCGAGTAGAGCTTGATTTCAAAGCGCTTGGGCGGCGAGAAGGAGTAGACCGCGTGCTCGACGTCGTCCTTGTTGGGAAACACGACGGCGGTGCCGGTCTGGATCACCGAGACCATCGGCACGAACTCGCGGTCGATCTGGTCGATGATCGCCTTCTTGCCAGGCTCGAGCGCCGGCGCCTTGCCGTTGACCGGAACGGCGTAGACCACCGCGTTGGCCAGCGCCGCGCCGCGTGCGTTGACGGCTTGCACCGCGATGCCGGCCGCCTGGCTGGCTCCGGCGAAGAGGAGCCCGGTCGCGAGCGCGGCGGTCCAGCGGACGCCCGCTCGTGCGGAGACTGATGTGTTCATGGGGAGACGGCGGAAGGGGCGGCGGAGGGGGCGGCGGGCGGAGCAGGCGCGGCGTCTGCCGGATCGTCCGGGGAGGGAAGGGCTTCGCGCAGCGGCACGACCGACGGCGCATCGCGCGGGTTCTCGATGTCGCGGTGCATGGGCGCGAGCTTGGCCAGCAGCTGGTTCTGCGCGCGGAACGGCACGTTGTTCTTGTCCATCGCGAACTGCAGATTCTCGACCAACGCGTTGAAGGCCGCGCGGTCGATGTGCAGCGGCGCATGCACGTTCTTCATCGAGCTGCCGGTGTACTTGCAGGGGCCGCCGACCTGTTCGCAGAAATGCGAGGCGAGCTGCACCCGCAGCCGCTTGACCGACGCCTTGGCGAAATACGGCGCGGTCTTGGGGTTGGCGAAGGACGCGGTGATCATGTCGTCGGCAATGCGTTGCATGCCTTCCTCGCCGCCGAACTGCTGGTAGAGGGCCTCGTCGGCGAGGGCCGGTTGCGCGATGGCGAGGCAGGCCGCGGCGATGCCGGCGGCGGCGATACGGATGAACGATGTTTTCATGGCAGGGCTTCGCGGTGGTCAGAAGCCGGCCTGGCCGGACAGGTACCAGCCCTGCTGGTTGCGGAAGGTGGCGATGTCGCCGAGGTCGACGTAGGCGGCGGTCAGCGAGAAATTCTTGTTGGGCGCCCAGGCGATGAACACGTCCTTGGCGCTCTGCTCGCGGGCGAAGGCCAGGTTGTTCGGCTTGGTGCGGAATTCCGCGCCGGCGGCGAGATCCTTCCGGAACAGGTACGCGGCCGAAATCTCGGCCTGCGGTTTGTAGGAGTCGCTGTTGGGTCCGCCGAAGCCGAGCAGGCCGAACTGGTTGGCCTTGGTCATGCGCACGGTGCCGTTGACCAGGATGCTCTGCGCCAGGAACAGTTTGGTGGCCGAGATGTAGAAGTCGGTGCCGGTCGAGTGGGCCGCGCCGACGGCACGCACGATGGTGCCCTGCTCGTTCATCTTGTGCTGGAAGCCGACGGCGACCTGCGGCATCCAGGTGTCGGAGTCGAGCACCGCGTCACCGAGGATGCGCACCTTGGCGCCGACGATGTTCTGCTTGAACTTGAAGTCCTCGCCCAGGCCGAGCGTGGCGCCGGCAGCGCGGGTGTCGAAGATCTGGCGCGACAGGGTCAGTTCGAGCCGGTCGCTTACGCCGACGGCCACGCCGTAGGTGTCGAGGCCGAACTTCTGGGTGCGCACGCGGGTGGCGTGGACGTTGCCGCCCCACTGCCCGCCGGTGTCGTAGCCACTGATGACGGCCCAGGGCACCAGGCCACCGCCGGCCGCGCCTTCCACCTGCGAGACACCGCCGGTGAGCAGCAGCTTGCCGCTGCCGGTGCGATCCGGCTCTGGTGGTACGAATTGCGCGTGGGCAGCATGCGCCACCAGGGCCGCGGCCAGTGCCGCCGAGCGACGGCCGACGCGGCCGCGATGACGTGTGTGTGACATGTCGGTTTTCAACCTGAGACTCCACCGGGATCCGAAAAATGCCAAAACCGCCGCAAATCAGGCGCCTTGCCGCCCCGTGCAAGGCACCCACGGGCGAGTCGCTCGACTCACGTTAATGGCAAAAGATACCGCAAGCAAGGTCTTTCTAACGCTTGAAAAGACACTTGCGTTCCGGGCTTTTCCGGATTAAGTCACAAGTAGTAACGCGGATGAACGCGTGACCAAGTGATTGAAAGGGTTATGTCTACCTTTTTTGTAAACAATTCACTGCGTGAGTGAGCGCGGTTGCTGGAGCACGCAGGATTTTGGGTTGCCCACAAGTTGGCCTCTTGGGAAGCAGGGCAGGTTCGGGTCGTAGAAATAGACGCAGCGCGTGCGCTGCAGCAGGCGCCCGCGGTGGTCGCACGGTTTCGCAGTCGACCGGAAGCGCCAGCCAGGATCGCCCGGGACAGCACGGCGTAGTCCTGGCGGATCTTGGGATGGGCTGCAAGCTCGGTGTTGCGAACCAGCGCGCCGAGGCGAAGTCCGCCCGCCTCGCTCGGCGTGACCGTGTCAAGTGCGAGCGCGTTCACGTCTATGAGGTGATCGGGAGCTTCGATCTGCAGCTTCAGGTTTGGGCGCGAGATGGACGTCTGGGAGGGCCTGTCGCGCTCTGGCCGTTCACGGTAGAGAAGGCCGCAACGCGCCCCATGCGGACGCTGGGCGTTGGCCGGCGCAGTCATTCAGGGAGTGCCCCCGCCCATGGTGGTCAGATCGCCTCGAAAAGCACCGCTTGGGCACCTTCCCAGAGAATTTTTCGACCGAGGCCGGCGAGTTGCTCTCTGCCCTCCACGATGGTCAAAAAATGATTCCCGGCGAGCTGCCCCATCTTGCTGGAAAAACTGCAGGACCCATAGGCCAGGATGATTTCTGTCTCGCTGTAGCCGCCGGGATAGAACAGGATGTCACCCACTGACGGATGACTGGTGTGGTTCTCGAAACTCACGCCCAGTTCGAAATCTCCCATCGGTACCCAAACGCCTTCGCCACTCCACTTCACGTGGATGAGTTGCTGGCGGTAAGGGAGCAGTTTCAGGAATGCTGCCACCGTGTCAGGTGCATGGGGGTGCGCTTCGGCGACGAACATCAGGTCGCCGACGGTCATGCGGATACGTGCCATTTCAGTTTTCTTTCGTCGGTGTTTGCGCAAAGGATGGGGCGATCCACTTGTCCACTGTTGGCGCCTGCCAGACGGCCAATGCCTCCAGAAGGGACGCGGGATCGGAGTCGATGACCACCATGTCTCGGTGCTCGGCCTTCATGAAGCCTTCCTGCACCGCGTGGCCGAGCATTGCCCGCATCGGTTCGTAGAAGCCACGAACGTTCAGCGCGCCACAGGCTTTCTTGTGGTCTCCGAGTTGAGTCAGCGTGGCGGCTTCGAAAAGCTCCTCCAGCGTGCCCAGCCCACCGGGGAGCGCCATAAAGGCATCCGATAGTTCGGCCATGCGCGCCTTGCGCTCGCGCATGTCGCCGACGATCTCATGACGGCTGAGCCCAGGATGCAGATGGCCGCGGGCATGCAGACGCTCAGTGATGATGCCGACCACCATTCCGCCGGCTCCCAGGGCGGCATCGGCCAGCACTCCCATCAGGCCCATATGGGTGCCGCCATAGACCAGGGTAATACCGCGCCGGGCGATTTCCGAGCCAAGCGTTGCGGCAGCCTCGCGGTAAACCGGCGAGTGGCCAACGTTGGAGCCGGAGAAAACGGCAATGCTCTTCATGGGCCTGCTCATGGGTTCAGGCCATCGCCATGTCGTTCTTGCGCAGCGTCCAGCCGGTCATGCGCGATTCGAAGTACGAAGACACCGAGTACAGCGCCACACCCAGCACCGCCAGGATGAACAGGCCGGCGAACACCATGGGCACGTCGAAATTGCCGCTGGCGATCATCATCACGTTGCCGATGCCCTTGTTGGCGGCCACCGTCTCCGACAGCACGGTGCCGACGAAGGACAGGGTGATGGCGATCTTCAGCGAGGCGAACAGGTAGGGCAGCGCGCGCGGCAGGCCGACGTCCATCAGGATGTCGCGCTTGCTGGCGCCCAGCACCTTGAGCACATCTTCCAGTTCGGGCTCGGTGGTGGCCAGGCCGGTAGCCACGTTCACCACGACGGGGAAGACGCAAATGACCGCCGAGGTCAGGATGGCCGGCACCGTGCCCGCGCCAAACCACACCACGAAGATCGGCACGACCGCTACCTTCGGGATGCTGCTGAACCCGACCAGCAGCGGATAGGCGACGTCGTACGCCGTTTTCGACGAGCCGATGACCATGCCGACCAGCACACCGGCCACCACCCCGATCACGAAGCCGGCGAAGGTGGTGTAGAGCGTTTGGACCGTGTGCGGCCACAGCAGCGGCATCTTCTGCCAAAGCACCACCGCGATTTGGCTGGGGCGCGGCAGGATCAGGTCCGACACACCGAAGGCCAGGCAGCCGATCTCCCAAAGCAGGAAGAAACCAATGAGGGCGCTGGCCGACAGTAGCCGCTGGCGGACGCGTGGGGAGAGCGATTTCATGCTGCGGCCTTTTCTTTGACAGGGGTGGGGAGCCGCACAACGGTGGTGTCGGCTCCGGTGCGGGCTTCGGCGATGCGCATGCGAAGCTGTTGCACCAGGGTGGCGAACTCGGGGGCGTAGCTCATCTCCAGCGTGCGGGGCCGGGCAAAGTTCACCTGGCGGTCTTCCAGGATGCGACCCGGGCGCGAGGTCATCACGCAGATGCGGGTGGCCAGGTAGGCAGATTCGCGCAGGTCGTGGGTGACCAGCAGCACGGTGGGCCGCTTCTCCATCCACAGCTCCTGCATGACGTCCCACAGCTCTTCGCGGGTGAACTGGTCGAGAGCACCGAAGGGCTCGTCGAGCAGCAGCAACTGGGGTTCGTGAATGAGGGCGCGGCACAGCGAGGCGCGCTGCAGCATGCCGCCGGACAGTTGCCAGGGCCGCTTGTTGCCAAAGCCCTTCAGTCCGACCTTTTCCAGCAGGGCGTCCGCGCGTTCGGCGTACTCGCCCTTCTTTTTGCGCGCAAAGTCCTGCCGGAAGGGCTGGACGATCTTCAGCGGAATCATCACGTTCTCGCGGATCGTCAGCCAGGGAAGCATGGTCGGGTTCTGGAAGGCCAGGCCGATGCGCAGCGCCGGCGCGATGCCGTGGTCCTTGCCGATGACCCCCATCTCCTTGCCGCCGACCACCACGCCGCCGGAGCTGGGCTCCAGCAGGCCCGCGACCAGTTTCAGGATGGTCGATTTGCCGCAGCCGCTGGGGCCGACGAGCGCGACGAAGTCACCCTGTTCAATCTGCAGGTCGGTGTGGTCGAGTGCGACGGTGCCGGCGCCGTAGCGCAGGGTGACGTCCGAAAGCTGTATCGCGGGCTGGCCCATTCAAGCCTCCACGGTCTGGCTGGCCGCAGGCAGGGAGAAGCCTTCGGGCAGTGCGTCCAGCGCGGCACCGGCGGGTGTCTTCAGGATGGCGCTGCTGTAGAGATGGGTGTTCTGCGGCTTGGGCGTGGGCATCTTCTGGATGCCCTTGACCGACTTGCCCCAGCCCACCGCATCCGTCACCAGCTTTCCGTTGCGCATCACGAAGCGGCCGCGCAGGATGGTGTGCAGCGGGTAGCCCTGCACCGCCCTGCCGTTCCAGGGATTCATCTTGCTGATGCTCTGGAGCTTGCCCTGGGCCAGCACACCCTTGCGCTCCATGTCGACGATGGCGATGTCGGCGTGGGCACCGGGTGCGATCACGCCCTTGGTGCCATAGATGCCCCAGGCTTTGGCCGGTGCCACCGAGCTCCACTTGACGTAGTCCATCAGGCTGGCGCGACCGCGGTTCACCTCGGTCAGCATCAGCGGCATCTGGGTCTCGACGCCGGGAAATCCGCAGTCGCATTTGAAGATGTCGGCGCGGGTCTGCTCCTCGTCCATGTGCGGCGCATGGTCGGTGGCGATCATGTCGATGGTGCCGTCCATCAGGGCGTCCCACAGCGGCTGGTTGTGGCGCTTTTCTCGGATGGGCGGGTTCACCCGCATGATGCCGCCGAAGCGGGTGAAGTCGTCGGTGCTCAGCAGCATGTACTGCGGGCAGGTTTCCACCGTCACGTCCACGCCGCGCAGCTTGGCCGCGCGGATCACGAACAGCGAATCGGCCGCGCTGTGGTGCGCGATGTGCACCCGTGCGCCGGCCCATTCGGCCAGGGTCAGCACCCGGCCGATGGCCTCGATTTCGCAAACCGAGGGACGGGCCGCCAGGTGGGCATGCGCGTCCATGCGGCCGGCTTCCACCATGTGCTTCTGGCGGCGCGCCATGATGGAAGAGTTTTCGGCGTGCACTACGGTGCGGATGCCCAGCGGTGCCAGCTTTTCGAAGCCTTCGAGCAATGCTCCGTCGGTAGGCGATGGCAGGTTGCCGAAAGTGTTGCCGACGAAGGCCTTGAAGCTGGTCACGCCGCCGTCCAGCAATTCTTCCAGGTGGTCGACGGTGTCGTCACCCAGCAGGCCGTGGATGCCGAAGTCGCAGTAGGACGATTCAGCCGCCTTCAGCTTCAGGTTCAGCGCCGCGATGGTGCTGGTTGGCGGGTTGGTGTTGGGCATCTCGAAGACGGTAGTCACGCCGCCGCAGGCCGCTGCCGCCGAGCCGGTGCGCCAGGTTTCCTTGCCCGGATAGCCCGGATCGCGGAAGTGCACATGGCTGTCGATGGCGCCGGGCAGCAGGTAGAGGCCGTCGGCGCGCATTTCCTCGCGGGCCGGCGGCATGGTGTCGTCATGCCCGACGGCGACGATGCGTTCGCCCGAAATCGCGACCGAGGCCTCGATGATCTGGTCGGGCGATACGACCTTGGCGCCGCGAATGACCAGGTCGACTTCTTTGTAGTGCGTGGACATGGTGATGTTCCTTGAAGATGTTTGGGTGGACGATCAGAGGGCGGCCCAGCCACCATCCACCGGCAGGTCCACGCCGGTCATCTGGCGGGACACGTCGCTGGCCATGAACAGACAGGCGTTGGCGATGTCTTCATCGGTGGAGACGCGCCGCAGCGCGTAGTCCTGCGCGTGTTTGGTCATCGCCTCGTCGAGGGTGATGCCGTGCTTCTCGACCAGGTTGGCGCAGACTTTCTCCCGGAAACGCGGGCCGTCGACCATGCCCGGCGCCACGTTGTTCACATTGATGTTGTGCGGTCCGGCTTCCAGCGCGAAGCTCTTGGTGATGCCACGCAGGCCCCATTTCGAGGCCGAGTAGGCGAGGCGGCCGGCGCGGCCCTTGAGGCCAAAGGTGCCGCCCACGTTCACTACCTTGCCGTAGCGCTGGCCGATCATGGTGGGCATCACGGCGCGCACGGTGTTGAAGCAGCCGGTCATGTTGAGCTGCACGATGTCGTTGAACTCGTCC
This sequence comes from Xylophilus sp. GOD-11R, assembly GCF_033546935.1. Lineage (GTDB taxonomy): Bacteria > Pseudomonadota > Gammaproteobacteria > Burkholderiales > Burkholderiaceae_C > Xylophilus. The sequence goes on from NZ_CP137854.1 coordinate 82,640, forward strand.
GCCGTGGTCTCCCAGCCGGTCTTGCCGATGGGACCGGAGCCGCCGGCCACGTTCACCAGCACGTCGATGCGTCCGAAGGCCTCCACCGTTTCCTTTGCCAATGCGTCGGCCTGGACCGGATCGGTCATGTCACAGGCCACCACGAGGGCTTGCACGCCCAGGGCTCGGGCCTCGGCTGCCACCGGCTCGATGGCGGCGGTGTCGCGGCCAGCCAGCACCAAGGTGGCACCCTCGCGGGCGAAGGCCAGGCTCACCGCGCGGCCCATGCCCTTGGCGGGGCCGGTGATGACGGTGACTTTGTTCTTGAGGTTCAGGTCCATGTGATCTTCTTCGTTCGGGTATCGGGTGTCAGAGCTTGGAGAGGCGGTCGGCGCGGACCGGCAGGAAGCTGCGGTCGAAAACTTCGCCCACCGTGGGGGTGCGGGGCAGTTGATCGGACTCGACCACCAGTGCGATGGAGCGCTGCAGGCGGGCGTCGTCCACGTCGCCGAAGCCGATGCGGGCGACTTCCGGGTGGCTCATCTCGGCCTGCACGGTCGCCAGCAGGCGTTCTTTTTCGACGGCGCGGTTGAGCAGCGGCTCGCGCTTCATCACGTAGTCCATCGCGGCCTCGGGGTTGGCGATGACGTCGCCGACCGCGCGGTTCAGGGCTTTGAGGAAGCCCTTGACCGCCGCCGGGTTCTCCTTGATGAAGCTGCGCGAGAAGACGATGGCGTTGGAGTACAGGTCCAGTCCGTAATCGCCATAGTTGATGAAGCGCAGCTGCTTGTCCGGGTCGATGCCGGCCAGCTTGGCGCTGAAGCGGATGGTGTTGACGTAGCCGAACACCGCATCGACCTGGCCGCGCATCAGCATCTGCTCGCGCAGGTTGGGCGCCATATTGGTCAGGTTGACCTTGCTGGCATCCACCTTGGCGAGCTTGGCGAAGGCGGGAAATAACTTCAGTGCGCCGTCGTTGGCCGGGCCGCCGATGGTCTTGCCCTCCAGGTCCTTCGGCGTCTTGATGGGGCTGTCCTGCTTCACCACGATGGTGAAGGGCGGCGTGTTGTAGAGCATGTCCACGGCCACCGGCGCATCGCCGGGGCGCTTGGCAACCAGTCCGATCAGTGCGTTGATGTCGCCGAAGCCGGCGGTGTAGGCGCCCGAGGCCACCTTGGCGATGGGCGCTGCGGAGCCTTCACCCTGGTCAAATTCGACGTCCAGGCCCTCGGTCTTGAAGTAGCCCTTGTCCTGAGCCAGGAAGAACCAGGCCTGCGGACCCTGGTATTTCCAATTCAGGACGAACTTGATTTTGGTCTGCGCCATCGCGGTGACGGGCACGGTGCCCAGCAGGCCGGCGACGATCAGGGCGCCAGCTGCGAGCCAGCGGCGGGATGAGTTGCTCATGTCGATTTCCTCAGGAAGCTTGGGAAGCCTTGGCGGCTTTCGCAGGGGAAGAGCGCTTCGGCCGGGGGGCCTCGGCAAGTGATGTCAACAGCGCCTCGACCGTGGCCACAAAACCGTGGAGCTGCTGAACGATGAAATGGATGGCGCGCGAGACATAGGCTGGCGAGCCGGTGCTGCAGGCGTCCGACAGCAGCACGCAGTCGTAGCCCAGGAAGCCGGCGTCCTGAAGCGTCGAGAAAACGCAGCGGTCGGTGTTGACGCCGGTGAACAGCAGGGTGGTGATGCCTTGCTGCCGCAGCACGGTGTCGAGCTCGTTGTCCCAGAAGCCCGAGAGCCGGTGCTTCAGCACGGTGATGTCCGAAGGGGACACCGGCAACTCTTCGACGACCTGGGCGCCCCAGCTGTCGCGCACCAGCGAGGGGCCACGGTCCAGTGGCGAGCTCTCGGCATAACCCACGCCGTCCGCCGAGCGCTTGCCCTTGAACTGGATGGTGGGGCTGAGATTGAGCCGGTCTGCGCGGATGCCCCAGTTGAGCCAAACCACGACGCCACCGGCGGCGCGCCAGGTGGGCAGGAAGCGCTGCAGCACAGGTATCGGCTTGCGAGTGGCTTTCACGCCAAGTCCCTTCTGCGCGAACCAGCCTTCCGGGTGACAGAAGTCGTTTTGCATGTCGATGACGATCACCGCGCTGCGGGCGATGTCGATTTCGATGGGCTGAGGCTGCGCACCGAATCGCACGACCTTCGGGGCCAAGGGCTTTCGCACCAGGCTGACGCCTTGCCCGTCCAGTGCCCAGGCGTTGTGTACTGCCGGGCCGAAGCTGCTGCTTCTCGGTGCGCCGGTGTCGATCGACGCACCGGCATCTGCCATGCGCGCACCGGTTTGCTGCAGCACGGCTTTGACAGGAGTGTTTTTGCGCTTCATAGCCTGTATGTATGCAGGCGGCGTGCCGAAAAGGCATGCCAAAGCGTGCTGAATTACGGGTGTTGCAGTGCCGTATTGGCATTGCAAAATGATCGTGAACAGCAGCGGTGGCGGACAGAATCGGTGCCATGTCCGCATTGCCCTATTCCCTCGCCCGCCGCCTGCTTTTCAGGCTCGACCCGGAAACCGCCCACGACCTGACGCTTGACTGGCTCACGCGTGGCCAGAACACGCCGCTGCAATACTTGTGGCAGCAGGCATTCGTTGACGACCCGGTGACCGTGGCCGGTCTGCAATTTCCAAATCGCATCGGCCTCGCAGCAGGACTGGACAAGAACGCCCGCTGCATCGACGCCCTGGGTGCCATCGGCTTCGGCTTCGTCGAGGTCGGCACCGTCACCCCGCAGCCGCAGTCCGGCTCGCAGAAACCGCGCATGTTTCGCCTGCCCGAGGCCGAGGCCATCATCAACCGGCTGGGCTTCAACAATCGGGGACTGGATGCCTTTGTACGCAATGTCGAGCAGTCCAGGCTGCGGCGGCGCAAGGCGCCTATGGTGCTCGGCCTCAACATCGGCAAGAACGCGACCACCCCCATCGAGCGTGCAAGCGATGACTACATTGCCGCGTTGGAGGGTGTCTATCCCCATGCCGACTACATCGTGGTCAACGTGAGTTCACCGAACACGAAAAACCTCCGAACACTGCAGACCGACGAGGCGCTCGACGCGCTGCTGGGTATTCTGGCTGCACGGCGTGAAGTGCTCTGCGACCTGCACGGTCGACGCAAGCCGCTGTTCGTGAAGATCGCACCGGACCTCGACGATGAGCAGGTCGCCGTGGTGGCCGACGTCATGCATCGCCATGGCATGGATGGCGTGATCGCTAGCAACACCACCCTCTCGCGATCTGCCGTGCAGGGACTTCCCCACGGCGAGGAAGGCGGCGGGCTTTCCGGCACGCCGGTCCGTTCGGCCAGCAACCGGGTGATCGCCGCTTTCCGCGCACGCTTGGGCAAGGGCTTTCCCATCATCGGCGTCGGCGGCGTGATGTGCGGGGCCGATGCCGTGACCAAGCTGGAGGCGGGTGCCGACCTGGTGCAGGTCTACACCGGCCTCGTCTACCGCGGTCCTACCCTGGTGCCGGAGGCCGCGAAAGCCATGCGCGACGCTCGCCGATGACGGTCCGCAGCGGTACCGGCACGGAAATAATGGTGGGTATGAATCACCTGCGTTTTCTGAGGTACGTCGACGAAATTGCGCGCTGCGGCTCCATCGCCAAGGCGGCAGAGCGGCTGCATGTGGCGGCCTCCGCGGTGAACCGGCGTCTGCAGGACATCGAGGAGGAGCTCGACACGCCGCTCTTCGAGCGCCTGCCGCGCGGCATGCGGCTGACGGCTGCCGGTGAGCTTTTTATCCGCTACGTCCGCTCGCGCAGCACCGAGCTCGACCAGGTGCTGTCCCAGATAGAGGAGTTGAAGGGTTTGCGCAGGGGCAAGGTGCGGCTGGTGGTCAGCCAGGCGGTGGTTTCCACGCTGCTGCCAGAGGCGGTGGCGAGCTTTCGTAAAACCCACCCGGAGGTGGCGTTCGACGTGCACGTCGGCGACCACGTGCACGCGCTGGCGACGCTTCGGGCCTACGAGTCAGACCTGGCACTGGTCTTTAACCTGGCGCCCGAGCCGGACGTGACTCGGCTTGCGGCGTCCGAGCAGAAGCTGCTGGCTCTGATGCACCGAACACACCCGCTGGCAACACGCGACGAAGGGCTGCGACTTCGGGACTGTGCCGACTATCCGGTCGCCCTTCCGGATGGGAACACCGCAGGCCGCCAGTTGCTGGAGCGTTTCATGGTGCGCAGTTCGGTCAAGCTCAAGCCGCTCATCGAAAGCAACAGCTTCGAGTTCTTGCGCAACTGCCTCCATCACGAGCAGGCCATTTCCTTCCAGGTGGCGGTCGGGGCCATCAGTGACCACGGCGAGCTGGTCGCCCGGGAAATTGAGGATCGTGGCTTTCCGAAGGGACAGTTGGTGTTGGCGAGCCTGGCGGGCCGCAACCTGCCTGTCATCGCGCATGCCTTTGCCGCCTACCTCGAAGCGGCGATGGCGCAGATGAGATACGAGCTCTGACGGCATTTTCAGCAAGCTAAAGGCAAGCATCCCAGCGTGCGCTCCTGGCCGATGTCAGTTGCGCCGGCGTTCACTCATGCGCCGCGTCAACGGACGCCCTCCGCATACTTCGCCAGGATTTGTTCTGAGTCTCGACCAGGTGGCAGGCCGAAAGCCCTGGCGTACTCCCGACTGAACTGTGTCGGACTTTCGTATCCGACCTCAAAGGCGGCCGACGTGACGCTTTTGCCGCCACCAACCAGTAGCGTCCGAGCCTTCAGCAGGCGAACCTGCTTCTGATACTGCAGAGGGCTCAGCGCCGTCACCGACTTGAAGTGCCGGTGAAAGGCCGAGACGCTCATGGCCGCCAGCTGCGCCAGTGCCTCGACCGTCAAGGGCTCCGCAAAGTCGCGACGGATGCGCTGAATCGCCAGGGTGATGCGCGCAATGGCACTGTCGGGTATGGCGATGTCTCGCAGCATCGAGCCCTGCGGCCCCTGAAGCACACGGTACAGAATCTCGCGCTCATAGACAGGCGCCAGCGCCGGGATGTCCGCGGGGCGCTCCATCAGCCGCAGCATCCTGACCCAGGCGTCCATGAGGTCGGCCGTCACGGACGCCACCGAGAAGCCCGCCTCGGTCTTGGTCCTGGTCTTGTCGGCGCATTCGGGCAAGTCGGCCATCAAGGCTGAGATCACGGCTGGCTGCAGCGTCAAGGCCACGGCCAAGTAAGGCTCGCCCGACGCCGAAGGCCTGACCGTGCCGATAGCCGGCAAGTCGACCGACATGACGAAATAGCTGGCCGGGTTGTAGTGGAGTGTCTGGTCGCCGACGGTCATCGTCTTGCTGCCCCGAAGAATCAGGTTGACCATGGGGTCGTACACCGCGTTGAGCTCGTGCTCGGGAATCTTGCCCTGCACCATCGCCACACGGGGAATGCCGGTTTCCGTCATCCGGTTGCGGGCGTGCGATGCCATCCTTCGAAGCTCATCTAGTGGTTCTTCCATCGACGGCATCAAATCGGAAAGTGGCGCGAGCCGCAAGCAGTGAAAGCAGGAATAGGCAGGCTTGAGGCAGAAACGGGCAGGTCCGGGACGTTCCTGGGACCTATCGTTCATGCACTACTTTTCTTCGGAGTGATCGCATGAACATCGCCCTCATCACCGGCGCCAGTCGAGGCATCGGAGCCAGCATCGCCGCCCACGCCGCCCAACGCGGCATGGGTGTCGTCGTCACCTACAACAGCCATCTAGCGGGCGCAGAGACCGTCGTTGCCGACATCCAGGCCAAAGGCGGCAAGGCAGTTGCTCTGGCACTGGATGTCGGTCAGGTCGCCTCCTTCGCCGGCTTCCGCGAGACCTTGACGAAGGTTCTGCAGACCACCTGGGGCCGGAGCAGCTTCGACGCCCTGGTCAATAACGCTGGCTATGGAACCTTCAACCCCATCGAGACGGTGACCGAAGCCGAATTCGACGGGTTGTTCAACGTGCACCTCAAGGGTCCGTTCTTCCTGACGCAGGCGCTGCTGCCCCTGCTCGCCGACGGCGGCCAGATCGTCAATATGACCAGTGCCACCACCCGCGTCGCAACGCCCGGTTGCGCGCCGTACGCGGCCTTCAAGGGCGGTCTGGAGGTGTTGACGCGCTACATGGCCAAGGAATTCGGCGCGCGCGGCATTCGGGCCAACTCGATTGCGCCGGGTGCCATCCGAACCGACATGACCAGTGGGGCTTTCGACCAGAGCCCGGAGTTCGAAACCCTGCTGGCCAGCCAGACGGCGCTCGGCCGCATCGGCGCGCCGGACGACGTCGGCCGGGTTATCGCCGATTTGCTCCTGGCTGGCAGCGGCTGGGTCAACGCCCAGAACATCGAAGTGGCCGGTGGCTACAGCATCTGAATCAGGAGGAATTGCATGCTCGACCATATCTTTTTGACCGTGAGCGACATGGCGCGGTCCACGGCCTTCTACGCGACGGCGCTGGCACCGCTCGGCATCAAGCACCAGCACGACTACGACGGCAGGGACGGCCCGCCGGGCCACCCTGACCTGAAAGGCTTCGGCGCCGACGGCCGGGTCTTCTTCTGGCTGCAGGAGGGCGTGGCCGCAGGACAGGCCGTGCATATCGGCTTCGTCGGGCAGAGCCGCTCGCAGGTCGATGCCGCCCATGCCGCTGCGATGGCTGCCGGCGCCACAGACAAGGGCGCTCCATCCGCGAGGCTTTACTACGATCCGCGCTACTACGCGGGCAACGTGCTGGACCCGGACGGCTATAGCCTGGAGTTCGTCTACAAGAGCTGGCAGCACGGGGCGAAGTCGTGAAGACATTGCTCATCTACGGCGCGACCGGCTACACCGGACGCATGGTGGCGCGGCAGGCCAAGGCGGCCGGGCTGGACTTCGTGATCGCCGGGCGGCATGCCGAGCGCCTGAGCCGCCTGGCTGCAGAGCTTGGTGTGCCGTACAGCGCCTTTGCGCTCGATGTGATTACCGCATTGCCCGCTGCGCTGAACGGCGTTGGCATCGTGCTGAACTGCGCCGGGCCCTTCGCGCATACCGCCGAACCCCTCATGCAGGCCTGCATCGCATCGGGCGCGCACTACCTGGACATCACCGCAGAAATCAATGTCTACCGCTTGGCGGAACGTCTCGGCGCCCTGGCCGCACAAGCCGGAGTGATGCTGATGCCAGGCGTGGGCTGGGATGTCGTGCCGACCGACTGCCTGGCGTTGCAGGTGTCACAGCGGGTCGGCAAGCCGGTCACCCTGCGGATTGCGCTGCAGGTCGCCGGGTCGATGTCGCGCGGCTCGGCAGTCAGTGCCGGCGAGATCGTCGGTGCGGGCATCCTGACACGCGTGAACGGTGTGTTGACGGCGTCGCCGGATGCGGGAGCCGAGACTTTCGACTTCGGCGACGGCCCTGTGGCTTGTGCGCCTCTGTCGTTCGGAGACCTGGTCACGGCCTGGCATTCGACCAGCATCCCGAACATCTCCATGTTCGTCAACGTGACCGGCGATGCGTTTCCAAGTGGCGACTTGTCGGCTTTACCGGAAGGGCCAACGGCCGAAGAGCGCGATGCCCAGCCGGCCCGGGCCGTGGTCGAAATCATCGATGAACAGGGCGACGTCACCGGCGCCGTCATCGAGACCGTCAACGGCTATTCCTATACACCACTGGCAGCCGTCGAGGCCGCCCGTCGGCTGCAGTTCGGCGACGTCCGGCCAGGCTTCGAAACACCGGCAAGGCTCTTCGGCCCCGGGTTTGCCGAGACGATTGCCGGCAGCCGCATCACCTTCTTTTCTTCCAACGCTTCACGGAACACACCATGAATTCCCAAACACGTACTTCCCCGTCTTCTCGTGCCGATGTTGCCGACAGGCTGGCGGTGGTCGACGCGCTCTACAGATTCGCCGCAGGTATCGACCAAAAAGATGCCGACCTGCTGAGATCGGCGTTTACCGACGATGCAGTGTCGGACATCCGGCCAGCGGCGGCCAAGGCCGGGTTTGAATATCCGGTGCTCGAAGGCCGGGAAACCATCGTCTCGGCCTTGTCCGGCTCTTTGGCCCCTATCGACACAACCCACTCGGTCAGCAACCCGAGGGTTCACCTGCAAGGCGACCAGGCGCACCTGGATGCTCTGGTGGAAGCGCAGCACGTGCCCGAACACGATCACGCACGTTACTACCTCATGAAAAACCGGTACTCGGTGGACCTTGTCAGGCATGGCGCCGTTTGGCTCATCCGGTGCATCGTTGTGGACAACGTCTGGCGGACGGGGGACCCATCAGTGCTGACAGGTATTTAGGTCGTCAACCAACACGCGTTAGACGAGCGGCTGGTATTGCCCGAGGACAGGAGCCTTTTGCGGCGGTGTCGCCACCGTTTTTGAAGTGCCAGGAAGGCACTCGGGCCGGCGCCATCCTCATGGCCTGCATCAACCCGCCAGCACCCCGCACACGCACGACTCGCTTGAGGTTGTAGGCCAGCACATGGAGGCTCATTTCGGTGCCGACGTGCGGCATCGTCCGGGCCAGGAAGTGGGTGAGCCCATCCAGTGCTCGAATGTTCCGAAGACGGATTCGACCGTCTTTCTTCGCAGCGTCATGGCGTCGAGCTTTCGCTCGAATCTCTGCTGCACCCGGTCCAGAACATCTTCGTGTTCCCATCGTCGGATGCGGCGTTGCTTGCCGGTCGTGCACTGCTGCCCGATAGCGCATTTGGGGCCCCACATCTCGTCGAGCTGCAGAAGTCCGCGATGACTACGCCGGCGTATGGAACACTCGGGATCGATGTCGGACTGCATCACGTGTTCTAGATGCGCGACCAGACTTTGCAGCCAAGCACGTTCAAACAACTCGCTTCGGATCGATGAAAGTTAGCATACTACCCTGATCGGGTAATTGAATGCGACATTTATCAGCTACACTGTTAGCATACTACCTCATAGTCAGGCGAGCGATTCGAAGTTGACCGCCTCGTGACCGGTAGCGCTGTCAAGGAACCACCATGAAACCGTCTCGAACCGATATGTCCATCTGCTTTGCTGCAACAGTCCTGGAGTCCATCTGATGTCCGGCAATACCACCAAGAATGACGAGCTGCTCTCCGCGCTTGCGACTTTCGCCACCGGCGTCTCGGCAGAGCTGAGCCCGACGGCCCAACACGCCGCCAAGGCTGCGCTGGTCGATGCCTTGGCCGTGAGCCTGGGCGCACTGCCGCATCCGCCAGCACAGCTCTCACGCAAATACGCCCTGCATTCCCAGGTGCAGAAGGGCGCCACCGTCTGGGGCACCGGCGAAACCGTGACGGCTGAAACCGCTACGCTCGTCAACGGTGTTCCACTGCGCGGCTACGACTACAACGACTTCTATTTTGGAAAGGCCGCCGGCCATCCCAGCGACATCATTCCCGGCTTGATCGCCCTGGCCGAATGGCGGGGATACACCGGCGAGCAGGTGCTGACCGCCCTGGCCATCGGCTATGACGTCTGCATCAGCCTGTTCGATACCTTCGACATCGATTCCAACGGCTGGGATTACCCCATGCTGGTCACCATCGCCGGCACCTGCGCATTTGCACGCTTGATGGGTCTGACGCAGCCGCAGACACGCGAGGCGATCGCCATCGCCGTGGTGTCCAACTACGTGAGCGATGAGTCCGAGTCACACGAACTCAACAAGCGCGGCGACCTGACTATGTGGAAGCGCTTCAACGGCAGCGATGCCATACGCCAGGCGGTTTATGCCTGCCTGCTCGCCGAGGTCGGCGTGGAAGGCGTGGTTCGCCCGTTCGAGGGTCGCAGCGGACTGCTGGCGAAGATCAAGACGCCCGAGGCTGACATCCAGAAGCTGTTCGATCGCCTCGACCCCACCCGTCCGCTGGCACGTGTCGCAGAAGTACGCTTCAAGCGCTGGCCTGTAGGTTCGCGCGGCCAGAGCGCCATCCAGTCCGCCTTGAGCCTGGCGGGCAAGGTCGCCGATATGCAGGCCGTGAAGAGCGTCACGGTCTATACCGACGAAATGGTCTATGACCACCTGGTGCGCCGGCGTACGGATCCATGGCATCCGTTCTCTCGCGAAACTGCAGACCATTCGCTGCCTTACATCGTGACGGCAGCTTTGCTCGAGGGGCAGATCAAGCTCGAGAGTTTTGATGTCGAGCGTGTGGTGGATCCGGCCCGCCAGGCGTTCCTTAACGACAAGGTGAAAGTCGAGATCGATCCGGTTCTGTGCACCGGCGCAGCGGGCGGTTTTGTCACCCGTGTGGAAGTGACCGGTGCCGACGGCACGGTGCACAAAGGTGATGCCAAGCCGCATCCGGGGCATCCGCTGCAACCGCTGGTTGACGCCGATTTCGAGGAGAAGTTCTTCGAAAACGTCAATCCGATCTTCGGTGCCGACCATTCCCGCAAGGTCCTGGAAGTGGTCTGGAACTTCGAGAAGTTGCAAACTGTGGAACCGCTGGTCGCCCTGCTGGTTCACCCGCAGCCGGCATCGCTGGCTCCGGCGCCCAAGGCCTGAGGCTGACGCGACATGCGCCCGGATCGGCACATCGCCATCATCGGCGGCGGTCAGGCGGCCGCCCGCACCATTGCAGCGCTGCGTGACGGCGGCTACGAGGGTCGGACCACCCTCATCGGTGAAGAGCCCGACCTGCCCTACGAGCGTCCGCCCCTGTCGAAGGATGCGCTCTGCTCCGGCGCGTCCGCGTCGGTGCCGCCCATGTTCGATTCGGCCTGGTATCAGGAACGCCAGGTGGAATTGCGCCTGGGCTCCCGGGTCGAGGCCATCGATGCCGGGTCGGGACGCATCACGCTCGCCATGGGCTCCTCGCTGCAGGCCGATCGCATCGTGCTGGCCACCGGCGTCCGGGCGCGCCGGATGACGATCCCCGGTGTGTCCGACGATCGGGTGCTGGGCTTGCGAAGCCTGGCCGACGCTCGGCGGCTGCGCGCAGCGTTAGAGGCAGGACGGCGGGTGTTGATACTCGGAGGTGGGTTCATCGGGCTCGAAGTGGCGGCTAGCGCAGTCCGCCTGGGCTGCCAGGTGACCGTGGTCGAGGCGCGCGGTCGCTTGCTCGAGCGCGCTGTCAGTGCCACGACATCGGCCCTGGTGTCGCGGCTTCATGGCGCGCATGGCGTCGTGGTGAAGCGGGGATGCCAGGTTGTCTCGGCGCGCCAGGGCCATGACGAGATCGAGGTGGTGCTGAGCGATGGCAGCACGTGCGTCGTTGATTTAATCGTCGCCGGCGTGGGGGCGCAAGCCAATGACGAACTCGCGCGTGCGGCGGGCCTGCGTTGCGGCAACGGCGTCGAGGTCGACCGCCACTGCCGCACCGACGCCGAGCGCGTTTGGGCGGTGGGCGACATCGCCTGTCGGCGGCACGACTCCTGGGGCGCCCCGGTGCGCATCGAGTCATGGGACAACGCCGAGTGGCAGGCCGCGATCGCCGGGGGCAGCCTGGCGCGTAGCTGGTCGCGGGAATCGAGGCTTGAGCCGGGAGCAGACCTGCCGGCCTGGTTCTGGACAGATCAATACGACCTCAACCTCCAGATCCTGGGGGAGGTCACCGATGCCGACCGGACCGTCACCCGTCCTGGACGAAAGGAAGGGGAGTCAATGGCTTTCCATTTCCGGGCCGGTGTGCTGCGCGGGATCGAGCTGATCGCATGCGGCCGGGAACGCGTGCCCGCCAGGCGCCTGCTGCAACAGGGATGGTCGCGCCCGCCCGAGATGCTCGGCGACACCGGCCTGAGCCTCAAGGAGCTCAGCGCGATGGCGCGCGAGCCCGTCACCCCCATCCACGAGTGAAAGAACGCAATGACCTGGCACCCGATAGCGAAGACCGATGAAGTCGATGCGGGCGAGTCCCTGCAAGTCAAGGTTGGCGATGACCCCATCGCCATCTACAACCTCGACGGCACCTTCTACGCCACGCACGACATCTGTACGCATGCTCACGCACACCTGTCGGACGGCTACATCGACGGCGATTGCATCGAATGTCCGCTGCATGCGGGCGTATTCCATATCCCAACAGGCAAGGCCATGTCCGGCCCGGTGCAGCGATCGATCCGCATCTACCCCTGCCGGGTCGAAGGCGAGACCGTGCTGGTCGAGACCTGACTGCCTGCGTCCCCCTTCGAACGAAAGAAAACATGGAAGAGTTTCAGAACCTGCCCGTCGTCCTGATCGGAGCCCATGCCGGAACGGGCCCGGCTGTGGCGCAAGCGTTTGTCGAGCGCGGCGCGCGCGTCGCGGTGGGCGTCGTGGCCTCGCACGGCTCGGCGCCCGCGCCACTGCCAGATACGGTGCAGTTCGGGATGGATGCGAGCGATGTCGGCTCGATCGGCACCTTCTTCGATGCCTGCGAGTCGGCGATCGGACCCGTGGCCGTGGTGGTGAACGTCGCCCCCCCGATCGCCTCCGGCAATGCCCTGGATTTTGCGGCGGCGGATTACCGTAAGGCCGTCGAGCAGGAGCTGATCGGCCCGATCCTGTGCATGCAGGAGGCTGCGCGCCGCATGGTGCCACGCGGGTTCGGCCGGATCATGTCCTTCATCTCCATGTCCGGAAAAACCGGCGTCCACAAGCATGTGGCGCCGTTCGCGGCGGCCAAGGGCGGGTTGGTGACCTTCTCTCGCACGCTGGCGGCGGAACTCGCGCCGACCGGTGTCACCGTCAACACCCTGGCCACGGCGCTTTTCGATGTCCAGGTCGCATCGATGCCCGACGGAGCCGAGGTCGTCAAGGGCATTCCGGTCGGCCGCCCGGGACGGTCGCAGGAGGCAGCCCACGCGGTGCTTTTCCTTTCGTCGAGGAACGCAGGCTACGTCACCGGCGAGACCCTGAATCTGTCCGGCGGCCGGTTCATGGACTGAATCGGTTGCCTGAAATCGTCAAAGAAATAGGAAGTGCCATGACACAGCATCAATGCCAAGAAGAAAAGGTCTGGTTCGCCCGGACCGAACAGCCCTCCGCGGCGACCGAAGGACTGGTCCTGAAGTCGCCCAAGACTTTCCGCGTCCACACCCGCGCCTACACCGATCCGGCCGTGTTCAACGCCGAGATGGACCGCATCTTCAACAAGACCTGGGTGTTCGTCGCCCACGAAAGCCAGATCCCCCATCCCGGCGACTTCCAGACCAGCTACATGGGTCAGCAGCCCATCATCGTGAGCCGGGGCCTGGAGGGCGAGGTGCACGTGATGGTCAACCGCTGCGTGCATCGTGGCGCCGTGATCTGCCGTGAGCACCGCGGCAACGTGACCGACTTCAACTGTCCCTACCACGGCTGGGTGTACGGCCTCGACGGCAGCTTGCTGGCGATGTCGGAACGGCGCGAAGCTGGCGGATACGCCGACGATTTCGATGCGCCCAAGGGTCTGCATCGGGTGCCTCGCGTGGAGGTCTATCGCGGTTTCGTCTTCGCCTGCTTCGATCCAGAGGTCAAACCGCTGCTGGAGCACCTCGGTCGGGCGAAGACAGTGATCGACCGCAAGCTCGACATGTCCCCGGTCGGGCAGATCGAATTCGTCTCGCGTCCGTACGTCGGCCGCTACCAGGGCAACTGGAAGTTCCAGGCCGAGAACATCGTCGACGAATACCACTTCATGCACACCCACAAGGGCTTCGTGCAACTGCAGGCCAAGTACGGGCAGACCACCGGTGATTTCGATGTTCACAAGGGTGGCTCGGTCAAGGCCATGCGCAAGGTGCGCTTCGCGGGCGTCACCTGGGATTGCGTGAATGGCCATGGCCTGGTCGAGACGCCCTCCGGAGAAATCGATTCCTACCTGGGCGGCGAATACAAGGAGTTTTTCCAGGGCATCGTCGATACCCACGGCGGCGAGATGCTGGCCTCCATGACCGGAAAGCTCTCGGCGGCGATCTTTCCGAACATGGGCCTGATCCACAACCAGGTCCGTGTCTGGCGGCCCATCGCGCCGGACATGACCGAAGTCACCATCTATCCCTACGAGCTCAAGGGCGCACCGGCGGGCTACAACGAAGGCATGCTGCGCAGCCAGGAGCGCTTCTACGGACCGGCCGGCCACGGCCAAGCGGACGACGTGGAGATCTTCGCGCGCAACCAGCAGGGCTTGGCCGGTAGCGCGGTGGAATGGCTGATCCTCGAGCGCGGAGTCGACACCGACACCCAGGACGCCGACGGCAACTACAAGGGCCTGACCACCAGCGAGGCGCCCCAGCGCGCGCTCTGGCGTGAATGGGACCGCCTGATGAACCCGAAGGCATGACCGGCCGGTGACCATGACCCATTCCAACGCGCCTTTTCTCGAACGCCCCGCCATGACCCGATCCGAAGTCGAAGACCTGCTGTTCCTCGAAGCCCGCCTGCTCGACGAGTGGAAGCTCGACCACTGGCTGAAGCTCTACACGCCCGATGCGCTCTATTGGGTTCCCATCGACGAGCATGCTCCGGTCACGTCGCAGGGCGCCATCATCCTGGACAACACCCTGCGCCGCGAGGAGCGTGTCTATCACCTGCTGCACACCTCGTTTCCTGCGCAGTCACCGCGCTCGCGACTGGTCCATGTCGTCAGCAACGTGATCGTCGAGCCGCGAGGGGAGGACTTCACCGCCAGCTCCAGCCAGGTCATCTACGAGATGCGCACGGGCGATTTCGCCCAGAAGGGTATCGGCGAAATCACGCCGATCGTCTGCCGGGTCGACTATCTGCTGCGGCGTGTCGGCGATGAGATCCGCATCGCCGAGAAGAAGGTGCTGCTCATCAATCGCGATACCTGGCAGGGCAACCTGACCTTCATCCTGTAGCGGGCTACGGACCGGGCCTCGCCGGTCGCGCGGCCCGGTCTGCCGTGACGCAATGGGAGATGCGATATGCGGCCGGGGTGCCGGAGCCGGTACGTCGTCGGATCGAGGATGTCGTGTGCGAAAATCGAGTTAGTACACCACTTCCGACGACGCATGCAGGGGCCTCGTGTCCTTTCCGAAAGGGGAGGGCTCCAGGTGGAGCCACTGCGTGCGTGAACGCATTTTCCATGTCTAAAGATTCCAACGGACGCTTGTCAAAAATGTATGAACGCCCGGGTTTTCTGCTGCGCCGAGCGCACCAGATATCGGCCGGGATTTTCGAGACGGAGTGCGGAGAGGCCGGGTTGACGCCCGCGCAGTTCGCCGTGATCTCGGTGCTGGCGGCAACACCCATGATCGACCAGTCCAGCCTGGCGCGTTCCGTAGGCTACGACAAGGTCACCGTCATGTACGTGCTGCGCGGCCTCATCGAGCGCGGCATCGTGCTGCGTGAGGAGTCGCAAACCAAGCGGCGCGTGATGGCGCTTTCGCTGAGCAAGGAAGGCGTGAAATACCTGGAGAAAGTGCAGAAGCCAACCGAGGCTGCGTACTCCCGGCTGATGGAGCCCTTCACGGAACCGCAGCGCAAGCAATTCATCAAGCTGCTGCAGATACTCACCACGAGCCTCGATGCGGAAGCCCGGGCTCCCCTGGTAATCCCTAGCGAAGGGCAGGGCTGAGGCCTCCCGTCAGCGTTCCACGGACGGTGGCACGAGGCCGGGTGCTGGCGAGGCGTAGCCGGCGTGCCTGCGCAACGCCACCTCGTCCAGCGTGATGCCCAGCCCCGGGGCGCCCGGCAAGGTGATCCGTCCGTTCCTGGGCATCAGTTGCCCGGGACAGATGTTGGCGGCGAAGCGCGCGAACGGCAGGTAATACTCGGTGAGCGTGAAGTTGGGCATCCCAGCGCCGGCGTGCAAGGTGGCGTTGAGCGCGACGGTCGTCGAGTTGAAATTGTGGGGCGATATCGCGATGAAATGCGGTTCGGCCATGGCGGCGATCTCGCGAAGTTCCAGGATCCCGCCGACATTGCAGATGTCCGGGTTCAGGATGTCCGCGGCGCGTCGTTCGAGCACCGGCACGAAGGCCGCCTTGCCATAGAGGGTCTCGCCGGTCACGACCGGGATGCGCACGGAGCGCCTGACCTCGGCAACCGCCTCCAAATTCTCGGCTAGGCAGGGTTCCTCGTACCAATGCAGGTCGAAGGGCTCGAGCTCGTGGCCCAGGCGCCTGGCCGAGGCGGCCGAAAGCCTGCGCAGCATGTCCAGGAGGATGTCGACATCCGGGCCAACCGCCTCCCTCACCGCGGCGATCACGTCGACGACGTGGTGTTCGTGTTCCCGGGGCACGTGGGTCCGCCAGGAACCGGGCAGCGGCGAGAGCTTGATGGCGTCGAACCCCAGTGCCACCACATCCATGGCCGCGCGGGCGTATTCGTCGGGCGTGCGGCAGTGGTCGCTCCAGCCGTTGGCATACACCCGCATGCTGTCGCGGCATTTGCCTCCCAGCAGGTTGTAGACCGGCTGGCCGCAGGCCTTGCCTACGATGTCCCACAGGCCCTGCTCGATGGCGCTTTGCGCGCAATACAACTCGAACGAACTACGACGCTGGGCGTAGTCGTCCTGGACCACCTGCAGGAAATGCTTGATGTCGAAAGGGCTGCGGCCGACGCAGGCGTCACCCAGCTCGCCGATGAGGGCAACAACGGCCCGGTCGCGGCCCCGCAGGGTGTAGGCCTCTCCCCAGCCGACGAGCCCGTCGTCGGTAAGGACCTTGACAAAAATCCAGGTCCGGCTCCTGAAGCCGGGATCCACGGCGAAACATTCGATGGAGGCGATTTTCATGTTGATGGTCCCTTCAGACGGGCAGTCCCTTGGCGCGCAGCACCGCGTCAAAGCGTTCGGGGTCGGCCGATCCGGTTTGATTCGATTCCCGGATTTGCGCCTCGCGCTCCAGGTGCCTGAGGGTCCGGGCCAGGACCTCCTCGGCGTCCGAGGCCCGTACCGCGACGACGCCATCCGCGTCGCCCACGATCAGGTCGCCCGGCATCACCGCCATGCCGGCGCACGCGATGGGAACGTTGATCTCGCCGGGGCCGTCCTTGGAGGGACCGCGATGGGTGTGACCGCGTGCGAAGACCGGCACGCCGTCCTCGGCCCACTCGACCAGGTCCCGAATCGCACCATCGAGCACGATGCCCGCAACGCCCTTGGCCAGGCAGGTGGTGCGCATCAGACCGCCCATCAGGGCCTGGCTGAGGTCGCCGCCGCCGTCGATGACAAGCACGTCGCCGGGTTGCACCATCATCAGTGCCTTGTGGATCATCAGGTTGTCGCCCGGGCGCACGCGCACGGTGAGCGCCGGGCCGCACAGGACGGTCTCCAGGCGACGGTGGTACTGGCGCAGGCCGTAGGTGCCCACGTTGCGGCTCATGGCATCGCCGATGGCGGCGGTGGGCAGCGCGGCGAAGGCCTTCACGAGTCCGGCGGGCAGGCCGGTTTCGCGCGGATGGATCCGGTAGCCTGCAGGCCAGCTCTTGGCGGTGGATGTCATGTCGTTCCCTGGAATGTCAGATGGCCTGCGCCGTGAAGAGCGCGTCGATCTCGCTTTCGGCCAGGCCCAGCTCCTCCAGGACCTGCCGGCTGTCGGCGCCCAGGGTTCGCGGCGGGATGGAAACCGCCGGCGCCACGCCGTTGACCTTGATGCCGGTGCGCACCAGCTGCAGGTCGCGATCCACGCCGGCAACGTTCCGGAAGGTGCCGACCATGCCGCGCTCGGCGATCTGCGGTTGCGCCAGCGCCTGCGAGACCGAGTAGACCGGCCCCGATGGCACGTCGACCGCGTTGAGGATCTCGCACCACTCGTCGGCGGACCGACTGGCCAGCCCGCATTCCAGGGCATCGCGCAGCAGGTAGCGGTTCTGCAGCCGGGCGTGGCGCTCGAAGAAGCGCGGATCGCGATAGATCTCGGGCAGGCCGAGCGCGTTGCACAGGGCTTCGAACTGTTCCTGCTTGTTGGCCGAGATGTTGAGCAGGCCCGATCCCGTCTTGAAGGTTCCCGACGGACTGGCGGTGATGTTCTCGTTGCCCATCGGCTGCGGCTCCTTGCCGGCGATGAGCTGGTTGGACATGGCCCAACCCATGGCGACCATGGTCGATTCGAGCATGGACACGTCGAGGAAGATGCCGCCGGTGCGCTGCGTATCGGCGAGTGCGGCGGCCACCGCGAAGGCCGCGGTCAGGCCCCCCACGGTATCGGCCACGGGGTAGCCGACCCGGTAGGGCGCGGTGTCGGGCGCGCCTGTGATGCTCATGACGCCGGACATGCCCTGGATGATCTGGTCATAGGCGGGACGGTCGCGCAGCGGCCCGTCCTGGCCGAAGCCGGAAATTGCGCAGTAGACGAGGCGTGGATTGACCTGGAGCAGGTCTTCGTAGCCAATCCCCAGGCGCTGCATGACGCCGGGGCGGAAGTTCTCGACCAGCGCGTCGGCGGTCGCGACGAGTTTCAGGAAGAGTGCCTTGCCTTGCGGATGCTTGAAGTCGATGGTGATCGACCGTTTGCCCGCGTTCTGCGCCAGGTAGGAAATGCCCATGGACCGCTTCACCAGTTCCGGATCAGCGCCAAGTTGGCGTGCCAGGTCGCCGCCCTTGCGGTTCTCGACCTTGACGACGTCGGCGCCCAGATGCGCGAGCTGGTGGCAACAGAACGGACCCGACAGCACATTGGTCAGGTCGAGTACACGATAGGCGCGGAGTGGAAGAGACATGGTTCGAGGTTCGATGAAAGGCGTCACGGCATGCGTGCGGCCAGGAGGTTTTGGATCCGTGGGTTGACGTCCTGCCCCTGCTGCATGGCATTGCGCCAGTCATGGGGCTCCAGCGGCGTCTGCGCCAGGGCCAGCTTGGTCTGCGTTATCGCGATCGGGTCCAGCTGCGCGATCTTTCGGGCCAGCGCCTGGGTTCGCACCACCAGCGCATCGTCGGCGACCACCTCGTTGAGCAGGCCCCAGGAGCACGCCGTCGCGGCGTCGATCGGCTCGGTGTCGAAGACCAGCCACGCCAGGCGCTTGCGGCCCAGGCCCGACAAGCTGGTGGTGGCGGCCGACATGCTGGCGTAGGCCTTGGCCCGCAGCTCCGGCAGACCCAGGCGCGCGCTTGATGCGGCGATCGCCAGGTCACAGGCGTTGATGAGGTTGACGCCAAAACCCAGGGCCAGGCCGTTGACGGCACCGATCACCACGCCGGGGAAGGACTTGACTGCGAGGGCGAGCTCGATGCCTTCCGCTCCGGCCGTGTCGGGCTGGCCGGCTGCCAGGCGTTCTGCACGCTCCCGGGTGTCGGCGCCGCAGCAGAACCACTGCTCGGAGCCGGCCAGCACCAACACCCGGGCCCGGCCTTCGAGCGTCTGCAGGGCGGCCTGCAACTCCTGGCGGGCCTGTTGATTCAGCGCATTGCGCTTCTCCGGTCGGGCGATGCGGATCTGCGCCCATTCGCCATGGGACTCGACTTGCACGAGTGCGCTCATGGAGTCGCTCCGGTGGGCTGGAAATCGTAGAGCCGTTCCGGATTGCCGACCATGACCTGCTCCAGCAGATTCTCCTGCGGCAACCAGAGCCCCAGCAGGTCGAGCAGTTGGGCATCGTCTGGCATCGGCTTCTCGCCCACCATGGCGGCCGGATGCGGCCAATCGGTGCCCCACACCACGCGTTCGGGCGCCCGCTGCAGCCAGTAGCGGCTGAGCACGCCGGCGTCCGCATACCCGGGCGCGCCATCGACGCTGTCGTGGTAGGCGCCCGAAAGCTTGATCCAGGTCCTGCCCTGGTCCACGAGACGCCGCAGGGTGCCGGTGGCCGGATGGTGCAGACTGTCGGGTTGCGGCACCCGGCCGAGGTGGTCGATGACCAAGGTCGTCGGCAGCCTGGACAAGGCCTCCTCCATGGCGGGGTAGCTGCCGCCGAGTGTGTGGAACTGGATATGCCAACCCATGGGCGCGATCCGGTCAGCCAGTGCGGCCAGAAGATCCATTCCGGCCCCGGCGGGTCGGGAGAGATTGAATCGGATCCCCCGCACACCGGCTTCATGCATCCGGCGCAGTTCCGTATCGGTGGTCTGCAGGTCGATCACGGCTATGCCGCGCGAGCGGCCGCCAAACTGTGCAAGGGCGTCGAGCAGGCAGCGGTTGTCCGTACCGTAGCTGGAGGGTTGCACGACGACGCTGCGCTGAAGGCCGAGCCGCTGCTGCAACTGCCGGTATTGCGCCACGTCGGCATGCGGCGGTCGCAGGGAAACGTCGGGGGCGTACGGGAAACGGTGGTCGTAGATGTGGTGGTGGCAGTCCACGCTGCCGGGCGGCAGCACTAATGTGGCAGGGGCCGTTCCGGCCGACCAGGGCGCCTTCATGCGACCACCGCCGAAGCGAAACCGATTCGCGCGAGGCGACTGGCAGAGCCCGCGTTGACCGCGCCCGGCGGCATTTGCCCCGCCGCCAGTGCCGCCACCTGCCGTACCGTGTCCATGGTCTGGTGTTCGCGTGCCTGGGCGGTCATGCCGCCGACATGCGGCATGGCGACGACATCGGCACGTTGCAGGAACCGCGCGGCCGGCTTCTGATCGGGAGCCGTGCCGACATCGAGGCCGGCGCCCCGCAGGCGGCCGCTGTTCAAGGCTGCTTCCAGCGCATCGTCGTCGACGAGTTCGCCGCGCGAGAGATTGAGGAAACTCGCGCCGGTCTTCATACGCTGGAATGCGGTCGCGTCGAACAGGTTGCGGGTCTTCGGTGTCGCGGCTGCCAGGCAGACCACGAAGTCCGACTGGGTGAGCAAGGCGTCGAACGACGCCGCCATGGACTCCAGTTCTTTCGGGTCGGCAAAGGGGTCATGGACCAAAACCTGCATGCCCAGGCCGCGTGCCAGCGCCACCAGGCGGCGGCCGATGACGCCGTAGCCGACCACGCCGACGGTGCAGCTGCTCACCTGCAGCGCCTTGGGCAGCACGGGCTCGGCTCCCAACATGTAGGCGGTTCTGGCCTTGGACACTCCTCGGGCCAGATCGAAGATCATGCTGATCGCCAGCTCCGCCACCGCCGTCCCGAAGCCGGCGCTTGCGCGTGTCACCAGGATGCCGTGCGTGCCGGCCGAAGCCAGGTCGATCGTGCTGATATCGACCGCCGCGCGCACGAACGCCACGAGGTCGGGGCAATGGTCGAAGGTTTCCGCCGAGCCTGCGCTGGAGCGGTGCGCCAGGATGATTTCGCATTCCTGTGCGGCTTGCGCCAGCTCCAGTCCCTGTAGGACCCGGCCGGTGGTGTTGAGCCGGACATCCGCGTGGGCGCGCAGGCCGGCCAATCCGGCTTCGCTGTAATAGCTGGCTAGCTCATATTCGGTATGCGAGACAAAGACTTTCAGTCGCTTCATGGCAATCAGGGGCGAAGTGGGGAGGCGTTCTGCTGCGTGCAGTTTGTGAGGTAGTATGCTAACTGCAATCCAGAGAGTTTGCACGCTTACCGTTTTGAAGATTCCATCGAACCTCACCTGATCCTCAAATGACACACAAGATCCTCATCCCCCAGGGTGCGCTGACGCCCGCCTTGCAAGCCCGACTCGAAGCGAAGTTCGATGCTTGTTTCTTGCCGAACCAGCCGGCCGAACGTGACGCGTGGCTGGCCGTTCACGGCAAGGGCATCATCGCCATGGCGACGAACGCGAAGTTCGGTGCGAGTCCATCTTTGGTGGCGGCCTTGCCCGACCTCAAGGTGATCTCCAGCCTGGGCGTGGGACTCGATGCCTTCGATTTGCCGGCTTTGAAGGCGCGTGGCATCCAGGTGGGCTACACGCCCGAAGTGCTGAACGATTGCGTGGCCGACATCGCATTCGCATTGCTGATGGCGGTGACGCGCAAGATCACGGAGGCAGACACCTTCGTCCGATCGGGATCGTGGCCCTCCGCCTCCTTTCCGATGGGCACGCGGGTCTCGGGCAAGCGGCTCGGGATTCTGGGCATGGGACGCATCGGCTCGGTGATCGCCCGCAGAGCAACCGGCTTCGACATGGAAGTGCGTTACCACAACCGGCGCGCGGTGCCTGGCAGTGCGCTGGCTTATGCGGAGTCGCCCGTCGCGTTGGCGGAGTGGGCCGATTTTCTGGTGGTGGCCAGCGCCGGCGGGGCGGACAGCAAGAACCTTGTCTCCGCTGCCGTGTTGGATGCTTTGGGGCCGCAGGGCTTCCTGATCAACGTCTCACGCGGTAGCGTGGTCGATGAGCCGGTGCTGATCCGATACCTGCAACAAGGCCTGATCGCCGGGGCCGGCCTGGATGTCTTTGCCCAGGAACCGCAGGTGCCTGCCGACATGGTCGCGTTGAAGAACGTGGTTCTGCTTCCCCACATCGCCAGTCATACCGTCGAAACCCGAGAGGCCATGGCCAACCGTGTCGTCGACAACGTAGAGGCCTTCTTCCAGAACCGTCCGCTGCCCAGCGCCGCTTGAGGAAAGGCCGGTTGCCACGGTGATCGGCCTTGGCTGTTCGGGAGAAAAAAGGCCGGCTTCAGCCGGCCCAAGTTTGCCCTCGGAGTTTGATCGCTCAGAAAGAATGCCGCACACCGAACTCGAAACCGTTCGAGTTCCCGCCGGCTGAAGTCCCTGCCGCGGCCAGGCCGTCTGCCGAGATGGAGCGTGTGGCCGTTCCCTTGTTGTTCAGTCGGGCGACCGTGCCGTAGAGGTAGGTGCGCTTGGAGAGGTAGTAGCCGTAGCCCAGCGCGAACTTGTTGAAGTCATTGGCGCTGTTCTTCAGGTCATGGTGGGCCAGCGACACCTTGATTTCACTCGCCCCGATCGGTGCCGTGGCGCCGATCATCATGGTGTCGATCCGGCTGTTGGCGGCCGGAGCGCCCTTGACGCGTTCGGATCCGTAGAACAAGACGGGCTTGATGAAGCCGAAGTTGTAGGTTCCGGTGATGCTGCCGACATTCAGATCGCGGCCTTCGGCAAACGGCGCGACATCCGAGGCACCGATCGCCTGCTTCCATTGGCCGTACGCGGCCACCACGTTGGCCGGCCCGCTCATGTAGCCCAGCCGTCCGCCGACGAAGTCATTCTGCTTGTCGTTCAGGGCGGTGGACGATTTCTCGCCGAAGGCGTATTGCGCAAGACCGTAGACGCCCCCCAACTTGCTGGGCAGCAGGTAAGTGACGGTATTGCTCTGCCGGACCGTGCTGGAATAACCGAAGTAGGTATTGGTCAGCAGTCCGCCGACGCCGCGTGCTGCAAATGGATCGAAGCCGATGAGGTTGAGAAACAGCGGCGTGTTATCGCGGCCCATCCGCAGTTCGCCAAGCGAGTTGCTCAGGAGGCTGACGGTCGCCCGCCGTTGGAAATTGAAGCCGTTCGCGTTGCCGACATCCGAGTCCAGCGCGCCTTCCAGCCAGAAGCCGGCAGAGAGTCCGCCGCCCAGGTCTTCCGTGCCACGAAAACCGAGCCGGCCCGGCGCACTGCTGCCTGTCGCAATACCGCTCCTGGATCCGTTGCCGCTACCTTGCACATGGGCCACCGACATATCCACGACGCCGAATAGGGTGACGTTGGTTTGGGCAAAGGCCAGGGGGGCCGCGAAAGCCGCAGCCATGATCATCGAGATTTTTTTCATGGGTTTTTGTGTGGGTGGATAACCCACGTTTCACGTCGTTGCCAATCGGTGGCGGCACGGCGGGATTTAGTTGATCTGGATATTATTGGTGCTGATGATTTTGGCGAAGTCGGTATATTCTTTATTAAGCACCGTTTCCATTTTGTCCGGCGCCGTATAACGGACTTCCAAACCAGTTTTTTCCAGCGAAGCCTTGATTTCCGGAACCGCCAGGGTATCGGCGATGTCTTGGCTGATCTTCGTGACTAATGCCGGCGATGTGCCTTTTGGGGCCAGGAACCCGTACCACATATCGGTCCGGAAATCGGAAAATCCTTCTTCCTTGAACGTGCGGACGTCCGGGAGCACCTTGCTGCGTTCGGCTGCGCCGACAGCCAGGGCGCGAAGCTGCCCCGCCTTGACTGTCTGGGCGACGCTGTGAGTGGCGATGAATCCAACATCCGCATGTCCGCCGATCAGGTCTGCGATCGCGGGCGCCGTTCCCTTGTAGGGAACATGAACGAATTTTGTGCCGGTCGCAGCTTCGAATTGCTCGAACTGGATGTGCATCGGCGAACCCACGCCTGCGGAGGCATAGCTGAGTTTGTCCGGATTGGCCTTCGCATACGCCACCAGTTCCGCCACCGTCCGGATCGGCAGCGCGGGGTTGATCACGAGCGTCGAAGAGCCCCACGCGCCGATGGCCAATGGCACGAGGTCCGTGCGCGCGTCGAACTTCATGTTCTTATAAAGCGCATTATTGATGGTGAGATTATTGGAGGTCACCAGCAGCGTGTATCCGTCCCCCGGCTGATGGGCGACATAAGCGGCCCCGAGGTTGCCGGCGACGCCAACTTTGTTTTCGACTACATAAGCCTGACCTGTTTTACGTGATTGCCGTTCGCTAAAGGCGCGCGCGAGATTGTCGATCCCTGTGCCTGCAGTGAAAGGTACGACCAACGTAACCGCTTTTGATGGATAGTCCTGAGCGACGGCTGGAAGTGCAAGTGCCGTCAGCAGGAGGCAAGAAATGCCAATCAATTTTTTCATCGAGGTGCGCCTCAGCAAGTGTTAGAAGACACAGAGTTTGTGTACTTACTCTGTGAGTTTGCATGCTAACTAGATTGCACTAGGCCACTGCAAATTTTTCGATCTCCGAGTTTGGCGTCTGAGATTTGGTGGGGCACTCTTCAAGTCGGGCGCGCCCACAAAGGTGCATTTGTCCGGGCAATGCATCGACTCTGTGCAAGAGCTATCGCGCGCACGGCTTGTGGAACTCCATCACCGATGATTGCAACAAGATCTTGGCCAGACTGGGAGATAACTTTGCAAAGACGTACATGCAACGGCGGCGCTTAATTTGATTTGCTTCAGTGATGGATGGGGCGACTTGACGTAGTGCATCCAACCCATGAAGGCTGCTTCACCTAGCCGCCCTGCGGGTTCTGTTTTATAGGGATGGTCTGCAAAACCCGCTTCGGCCCCACGGCCGATCCGCCGGGCCGACGAGATCAGCCGGCAGGGGTCAAGTTTTAGCGTCCCTGGGCCATCGAATGGCGCTATTTGGACTGGCCCGCAAGCCCTTTTGGACTGCGGCAGATGCACTTATCCTTGCGTGGCCATCAGCCGCGCTCGCACCATCCACAGATTGCCCAGCGCAAACAGCATCGTCAGCCGCGCCGTGTTCTTGGCAAGCCCGCGGTATCGAACCTTGGCGTCGCTGAACTGCTGCTTGACTACCCGGAACGGATGCTCGACCTTGGCCCGGATGGTCGCCTTGAGCTTCTCGGCCGACTCCTGCAGCCTGTCGAGCTCGCGCGTGGGGTCAAGCCGGCGCCGCTTGCCGGGCCGCGTGGCCACTTAGCCATGAAGCAAGGCCGCCGGCGGGGTGACATCGGCGACGTTGGCCGCCGTGCCGATGACGGTATGCACCAGCCCTGAGTGGGCATCCACACCGATGTGGGCTTTCGGCCCGAAGTGCCATTGGTTACCCTTCTTGGCCTGATGCATCCGGGTCACGCTTGCCTTTGGCGTTCTCGGTCGAACTCGGCGCGGCAATGATGGTGGCGTCGACCACCGTGCCAGTCTTGAGCATCAGGCCCTGCTGGGCCAGCGTGGCGTTGATGGCGGCCATGGCGGCCAACACCTTCGGCGCGAGCTGCTGCTTCTCAGCAGGTGCCGAAAGCGCAAGATGGTGGTCTTATCGGGCATGCGCGCAGAGCCATCGAGCCCGAGGAAGCGCCGGTACAGAGGGCGTTCGTGCAATTCCTCTTCCATGGCCGGATCGCTCAGGCTCTACCACCGCTGCAGGCAGTGGATGCGCCGCATGGTCTCCACCGCACACGGCGGGCGGCCTCCAAGGCGTTGGTGCGCTCCACGCGCATGCGGCTGGATCAACGCCACCAACATCGACCAGGGCACGACCTGGTTCATCTATTCGAAGACGACTTCCTTGCGCGCCTTCTTGGGTTGCGGGTCGAGCCCGAGGGTAATCTGGCCATGGCCCGATCCTGTCGCATCGGACGGCAGCGGGCTATTCCTGTGAGAGGTTTTGCAGACCCTCCCTTAGAAGGGAATATCGTCATCCATGTCGTCAAAACCCGACGGTGCGCGGCTTGGCGCCGGTGCCGCAGGGCGGGGCGCGGGCGCAGGCGCTGGGCGAGCGGCTGCAGGCGGCGCGGCACGGCGAGCGGGCGCCGGTGCGGGAGCGGCGTCGTAACCCCCGTCGTCGTAGCCTTCGTTGCCGCCTCCACCGCCACCTTGCGGCGCGCCGCTACCCTGGCGGCTACCCAGCATCTGCATCTGATCGGCACGGATTTCGGTCGTGTATTTCTCCACGCCGTCCTGGCCGGTCCATTTGCGGGTGCGCAGCGAACCTTCCACGTAGACCTGCGAGCCTTTGCGGAGGTACTGGCCGGCGATTTCGGCGAGCTTGCCGTTGAACACGACGCGGTGCCATTCGGTGGCTTCGCGCATCTCGCCGCTGGTCTTGTCGCGCCAGCGGTCGGTGGTGGCGATGGTCACGTTGGCCACCTGGTCACCGCTCGGAAAAGAGCGCATTTCGGGGTCGCGCCCCAGGTTGCCGACGATGATGACTTTGTTGACGGATGCCATGGTGTGCGTGCCTCTGTCGAGGTGAGAAATACAGGGGACGGGGTGGCGAATCGCGGGCGGCGCCGCCCCGCGCGGGGGACCGTGGATTGTGCCGCATCCGCCCCCCGAATAGGCCGCTGCAAGCGATGCGAGAATGGTCCGTAGATGCCGTCACGCGAACCGCACCCGAACGAACCCGATCTGCTGCAGAACCTCCGGCGCGAGCTCGCCGACGGGCGCACCTGGCTCGACCGCGCCATCGTGCTGGCCTACGCCGCCGCCGCCGGACTGGCGGTGGTGGGCTTCACCCTGCTGGCCGAGCGTGCGTTCGCCTTTTTCCAGGCCTGGCACGACTTCAACCGCTGGTCGCTGCTGGTCTGGACGCCGCTGTGCACCGCCGGCATCGTCTGGCTGACCCGCCGTTTCGCGCCGGGCGCCGCCGGCTCGGGCATCCCGCAGGTGATCGCCGCGCTGGACCCTGACATGCCGCCGCAAAGCCGGCCGCGCTTCGTGTCGCTGCGCATATCGCTTGCCAAGATCGTGCTGTCGTCGGCCGGCCTGCTGGCCGGGCTGTCGGTGGGGCGCGAGGGGCCGTCGGTGCAGGTGGCCGCCGGCATCATGGAACACGCCCGCCGCTGGCTCGGCGACCGGGTGCCGGTGCATGCCTTGCTGGTGGCCGGCGGCGCGGCGGGCATCGCGGCGGCGTTCAACGCGCCGCTCGCGGGCATCGTCTTTGCCATCGAGGAATTGTCGCGCAAGCTGGAGTCGCGCAGCAGCGGGCTGATCATCGCGGCCATCGTGCTGGCCGGGTTGATGGCGGTTTCGGCCTTCGGCAACCTGAGCTATTTCGGCGTGATCCACGTGCCCCACCTCAGCCTGGACGCCCTGGCGCCCGGCGTGTTGGCGACCCTCGTGGCGGGGCTGGCCGGCGGCCTTTTCGCCAAGCTGCTCGCCATGTCGCTGACCGGCGGCGGCGGGCGCCTCGGTGCATTGCGAGCCTTGTTTCCGATCCGGTTCGCGGCCGGCTGCGGACTGGTCGTGGCGGTGCTCGGACTGCTGTCGGGTGGCAGCAGCTTCGGCGCGGGCTCGGACGCGGTCAAGGAAATGCTGGCGGGCCAGTCCGACGTGCCGCCGCTCTTCGTGCCGCTGAAATTCATCGCCACCTGGCTGACCGCCTGGAGCGGCGTGCCGGGCGGCATCTTCGCGCCCTCGCTGTCGATCGGCGCTGGCATCGGCCACGACGTGGCGCAGATCGCGGGCAGCTCCGACCTGGCGCCCGCGCTCATCGCCCTGGGCATGGCGGCCTTCCTGGCGGCGGTGACGCAGGCGCCGCTGACGTCTTTCATCATCGTGATGGAGATGGTCGACGGCCACGCCATGGTGCTGAGCCTGATGGCGGCGGCGATGTTCGCCAGCCTGATCTCGCGCTTGATGACCCGGCCGCTCTACGAGACGCTGGCCGATTTCATGGTGGCCGGGCAGCGGCCGCCGGCGGGCTGAAGCTTCGGGCGGATCAGGCGCTGGCGAGCCGCTGCATCAGGCCGCCGGTCAGGCGTGCAACGCGGCCGTCGAGTTCCAGTTCGAGCAGTTGCACCTGGATCTGCGCGGCATCCAGGCCGGTGCGGGCGACGAGCGCGTCCACGCTGACCGGCGCATGGCCCATGGCGTCGAGCAGCGGATGTGAGTCCGCCGCTCCTGCACCGTCGTCATGCGTGCTGGCGGAAGACGCGCCGACCGGCAACCGAAGTTCCTCCAGTACGTCTTGCGCCGACTCCACCAGCTTGGCGCCCTGGCGGATCAGCGCGTGGCAGCCGCGCGACTGCGGCGCGTGAATGGAGCCCGGCACCGCGAACACGTCCTTGCCTTGTTCGGCCGCCACGCGGGCGGTGATCAGCGAGCCCGAGGGTTGCGTGGCCTCCACCACCAGCGTGCCCAGCGACAGGCCGGCGATCAGTCGGTTGCGGCGCGGAAAGTTGTGCGGCAACGGCGGCGTGCCGAGCGGATATTCGCTGACCAAAGTGCCGCTGCCGGCGATGCGGTGCGCCAGCGCGCGGTGCCTGGACGGGTAGACGCGGTCCAGCCCGGTGCCGACGAAGGCGACGGTGGTGCAGCGGCCGGTGGCGTCGCCGGCACCGTCGAGCGCGCCGGTATGCGCCGCGCCGTCGATGCCCTGCGCCAGTCCTGACACCACCACGATGCCCGAGGCCGCGAAATGCGCCCCGAACGAATGCGCGTCGTCCATGCCCTGCGGCGTGGGATTACGGGTGCCGACGATGGCGATGCAGGCCACGTCCGGCGCCGGCAGCGGCTGGCCGAGCAGGTAGAGCAGGAGCGGCGGATCCTCGATCGCCAGCAGGGACGCCGGAAAATGCGGATCCGCCAGCGTGACGACGGCGCGGGGGGCGCTGTCGGCATCGGCGTGGTTCAGCCATTTCCAGGTGGTGGCGAGCAGGGCCTCGAAGCCGTCGGGCGCCTGGGCCAGCGCGGCGGCGACGGTGGGTCCGGCCACTTCGGCCAGGGCTTGCGGGCTGGCTTGGAACACCGCTTGCGGCAGGCCGAAGGCGGCCAGCAGCCGGCGTGCGTTCTGGTTGCCGACGCCCGGCGTGCCGTCCAGGCGCAACCAGGCGGCGAGTTCATCGCGATCCATGGGAAACCGTGGCGCGAAGCTTATTCGGGCGACACCAGCCGGTCGCCTACCTTCACCCCGGTGCGGATGCTCAGGATCAAACCGTAGGAAACGCGGTCGAAGCTGCGGAACACCATGAGCAGGCCGTTGCGCTCGTCGGGCAGCTTGATGCGGGCGCGTTGCGGATCGGTCTTGTCGATGATGCGATCGCCTTCGGAGAGGATCGCCATCACGAAGCCGGGCTCGATGCCGTCGCGCGTGCCGCGGTTGATGGTGACGACCTGGTTCTGCGCCGCGTCGAGCACCGCGCTGCCGTAGATCGACGCCACGCGCGCGCCATTCAGCGCAACCGTCGGGGCACGCGGCACATACACGGTGGTGGGCGTCGGCGGCTCGGGCAGCAGGCGGTCGCCAACGCGCATTTCTTCCTTGGTGGCGGTGATGTCGACGGTCGCCGGCACCACTTCCTGCAGTTCCTTGCCGTCGCGCAGGCTGTTTTCCACCGTTTCGCCGCGCACCAGTTCGGCCCGGCCGAGGTACTGGGCCTCGAAACCGAGGATCTCGCCGGTGGACGGGTCGCGCAGCGGCACCGCGTCGCGGAACACCCGCCAGTTGCGCGATTGCCCGGGCACCACCGCCATCGGCTGGCCGGACGGCCCGCGTGCATAGGCGCGGTCACCACGGGCCAGCATGACGCGGTCCTCTTGCGTGCCGACCAGCCGTGGCGCGCCGCCGAGCGTGGGCGCGTCGATCACCAGCGGCTCGGCCAGGAAGGGCTCGATCGCCGAGGGCCGCAGCGTCGGGAGCGGGTTCTCGCCGACACGGTCGATGCGGGTGCGCGGCTCCATGCGCACCGTACCGGCGTCGCCGTAGCCGGGCGGGCTGGTGCGCAGCCGGGCGCGGCCACCGCTGCGCTCCAGGTAGAGCTGCTGGCCGGGGTAGATGAGATGCGGGTTGCGGATCTCCGCGAGGTTCATGCCCCAGAGTTCCGGCCAGCGCCAGGGCTTGCGCAGGTAGAGGCCGGACACGGCCCAGAGGGTGTCGCCGCGCTTGACGGTGTAGATGTCCGGGGCGTTGGGCGTGAGTTCGGATTCCGGGACGCCGGACTCGGCCGTCGCCTGCGCCACCGCGCGCTGCGTGGGGGTGACCGGATAGTTCTGGGCGGCGGCGGGCAGAGCCGTCGCCAGCGCGCAGGCGACGACCGCGAGCGCGGTCGAGGCGGGAACGGCGCACCGGCGCAGGCCCTGGAATCTCACTGGCATCAAAAAACGCTCCCTCGGGTCGCGGGCCGCCGGCGCCTGCGCTGGCCGGGCCGGACCGCGGGGTTCGGTGACAAAAAACTCTCGGCGATTCTCTACGCTTTGGCCTTCTGCCGACAACGTTTATCGAAGCGCCCGCTCAGGAGGTGTTTTGAATTTGGCGAAAATAGCGACAGTCCCTTGAGGACGCCATCCCCCTTTCCCCGAATCCTTTTCCCTGCGCGCCATGGCCCTGCTTTCCATCCTCAGTTTTCCGGACGCCCGGCTCCACACCGTCGCCCGCCCGGTGCAGGCGGTGGACGAGCGCATCCGGACGCTGGTGGCCGACATGCTCGAAACCATGTACGAGGCCAACGGCATCGGCTTGGCGGCCACGCAGATCGATGTGCACGAGCGGGTGGTGGTGATCGACGTCTCCGAAGAGCGCGACCAGCCCATGGTGCTGATCAACCCCGAGATCACCTGGTACGGACCGGAGCGGGTGGTGGGCGAGGAAGGCTGCCTCTCGGTGCCCGGCATCTACGACGGCGTGGAGCGCGCCACCGCGATCCGCATGACGGCGCTGGACCTCGAAGGCGCGAGCTACTCGGTCGAGGCCGAGGGCATGCTGGCCATCTGCATCCAGCACGAACTCGATCACCTGCTGGGCAAGGTCTTCGTCGAATACCTGTCGCCGCTCAAGCGCAATCGCATCCGTACCAAGCTGCTCAAGCAGCAGAAAGAAGCGAAGGCATGAATCACAAGAACGAGACAAGGCAGGCCGCCGGACGGGCTGCGGTGCGCTGCCTCGGCGCGCTCGGGCTCGCCGCCGCCGTGTTCCTGGCCGGCTGCGCCACGCCGATGGGGCTGCCTGCGGGCAGCACGCCGGCGTCGACCGTGGCCGCGCTCGGCCAGCCCACTGCGCAGTACGCGATGCCAGGCGGCGGCCAGCGCCTGCAGTACTCGCAGGCGCCGGCGGGCCAGCACGTCTACAACGCCGACTTCGACGCGTCCGGCCGGCTCGTCGCGGTCGACGACGGCCTGACCTACAACAACTTCAATCGCATCGTCCTGGGCCAGTGGACCCGCGACGACGTGCTGCGGCTGCTGGGCCGGCCGGGTCGCCTGGAGTATGTCTACAGCTTCCAGGGCGAGGTCTGGACCTACCGTTTCAACGACATGAACAACCCGCGCCTGGTACACGTCCATATCGACCCGGCAGGCATCGTGCAGCGGATTCTGTTCACCGACGAATTCAACGCGCGCGATCGCGGGCGCTGAAGGCGCCACCGATGAAGATCGTCTTTGCGGGCACGCCCGCGTTCGCCGCGTCGGCGCTCGAATACCTGCACCGCGACGGCTTCGAAATTGCCCTGGTGCTCACTCAGCCCGATCGGCCCGCCGGTCGTGGCCTGCAGCTGCAAGCATCGGCCGTGAAGCAATACGCGCTGGCGCACGGCCTGCCGGTGGCCCAGCCGCAGGGCCTGCGGCTCGACGGCCGGTACGCCGCCGATGCGGCCGCCGCGCAGGCGCAGCTCGCGGCGCTGCAGGCCGATGCGATGGTGGTCGCCGCCTATGGGCTGATCCTGCCGCAATGGGTGCTCGACCAACCGCGCCTGGGCTGCTTCAACATCCACGCCAGCCTGCTGCCGCGCTGGCGCGGCGCGGCGCCGATCCACCGCGCGGTCGAAGCCGGCGATGCCGAGACGGGCAACACCATCATGCAGATGGACGCCGGCCTCGACACCGGCGACATGCTGCTGGCCGAGCCCGTCGCCATCGCGCCGGACGACACCACCGCCAGCCTGCACGACAAGCTCGCCTTGCGTGGCGGGCCGCTCATGGCGCAGGTGCTGCGGCAGGCGCAGGCCGGTGAACTGCGGCCGCAACGACAACCGGCCGAAGGCGTGACCTATGCCGCCAAGATCGACAAGGCCGAGGCGGCGATCGACTGGTCGCAAGACGCCGCGGTCATCGCGCGCCGGGTGCGGGCCTTCGATCCGTTTCCGGGCGCATCCACCACACAGGGCGGCGCGGCGCTCAAGATCTGGGCGGCGGTAGCCGAAGCCCATGACGCGGCCGATGCGGCGCCCGGCACGGTGCTGTCGGCCGATGCACACGGCGTGACGGTGCGCTGCGGGCAGGGCGTGCTGCGGGCCACCGTGCTGCAGCGCGCTGGCGGCAAGCGCCTGTCCGCCGAAGGCTTTCTGCGCGGACACGCGGTGGCGGTCGGCAGCGTGCTGGCATGACGGTCGCCCTGGCCGAGGACCGCAACGGCGTCCGATGGCGCGACCTGCCCGGCGACCCCGAGTTCTGGCGCGGCGCGCGCGACATCATGGGCACTTCGCTTGGTGTGGCCGCCTGGGCGCTGGTGACCGGCGTGGCGATGGCCAAGTCGGGCATCGGCGTCGGCATGGCGGTGGTGATGGCGCTGCTGACCTACGCCGGCAGCGCACAACTCGCGGTCGTGCCGCTGCTGGCGGCGGCGTCGCCGATCTGGGTGATCTGGCTGACGGCGACCTGCGTCAACCTGCGCTTCGTCATCTTCAGCTCGATGTGGCGCAGCTACTTCGGCGGGCTGCGCCGCCGCCGGCGCTACGGCGTCGGCTATTTCAGCGGCGACGTGGTGTTCGTGCTGTTCCTGCGGCGTTTTCCGGTACAGCAACCGGGGCCGGGCCAGGAGGCGTATTTCTGGGGCGCGGCGATGGTTAACTGGCTGGCCTGGCAGGTGACCTGTGTGGCCGGCATCTTCCTGGCCGACGTGATTCCGATCGAGTGGGGGCTGGGCTTCGCCGGTGTGCTCGCGCTGCTCGGCGTGGCCTGCTCGATGCTCACCGGGCGAATCGAGGCGGTGTCCGCGGTCATCGCGGCAGCCGGCGCGGTCGCCGCGTTCGCGCTGCCGCTCAAGCTCAACATCCTGGTGGGCATCGCCGCGGCGGTGGCCCTGGGAATGGTGGCCGAAAGACTGTTTCCGGCGCCCACGCGGGTGGTGGCGCGGG
This sequence comes from Xylophilus sp. GOD-11R, assembly GCF_033546935.1. Lineage (GTDB taxonomy): Bacteria > Pseudomonadota > Gammaproteobacteria > Burkholderiales > Burkholderiaceae_C > Xylophilus. The sequence continues at coordinate 115,959 of NZ_CP137854.1, forward strand.
GCCACGTGGGGCCATCGCAAAAGGACCCGCGATGACGCACGGCAACACCTGGATCGACATCGGCCTGGGCCTGCTGACCATGGTCGGCCTGGGCGTCATCACGCTGGTCAGCCGCAGCTTCTTCATGCTGCCCGAGCGGGAATGGAAGCTGCCGTCGTGGTTGCAGCAGGGCCTGCGGTACGCGCCGCTGGCGGCACTCGCGGCAGTGGTCGGGCCGGAGCTCTTCATGCGCGATGGCCAGCTGCTCGACACCTGGGCTGATGCGCGCCTGCCGGCGGCGGTGGCGGGCGTGGGGTTCTATGTGTGGAAGCGCAGCATCCTCGGCACCATCGTGGTCGGCATGGCGGTGTACCTGCCGCTGCACGTCGGGCTGGGCTGGTAGGGCGCGGCACCGACCGGCCGCGCGTGCTCAGTTCGCGGTCGCGAGCCGGTCGCAGTACTGGGCCAGGGCCTCGATTTCGGAAGACTTGTCGAAGACCGCGTCGGCGCCCAGGGCGGTGCAGCGCACCCGGATGTCCTGCGTGGCGTAGTTCGTCAGCACGACCGCGCGCTGTTCGGCGGCCCGCGCCTGCAGGGCGCGCAGCACGCCAAGGCCGTTTCCGTCTTCCAGGAACAGGTCGACGATGGCCAGATTCCAGTCGTTGTGGGCGGCGAACCAGCGCCGTGCGCTTTCTTCTCCCGCGGCCCAGCCGATGATCGTGACCGGTGCGAGTTCTGCGAGGGCCGCACTCAGGTTTTCCCGAATCAGGGGATTGTCTTCGACGAGGAAGGCGGAAAGCATGTCGAGAAAGTGGCGGCGGCGGCAATGCGAGTCGGCCAGTAGGCCAGCAGAGGTGCTGCCGGGCTGTAGGACTGCACCGTTTCCCGGGAATCCGAACGGCTCCCTGTCGCGTCGTTTCTACAATCACCACCGGGTTACCAAGCGGTTACCGACGTCGGGGAGGCGCGGAACCGCATCTTCAACAGCCTTCCTGCTCAACTCCGAAACGAATGAACATCCTGCGCTTTTCCGACCTCTGCGCCCGTGGCGACGCCGCTGGCAAACGTGTTTTCATCCGTGCCGACCTGAATGTGCCGCAGGACGACGCGGGCCGTATCACCGAAGACACCCGGGTGCGCGCATCGGTGCCCTGCATCGAGATGGCGTTGAAGGCCGGTGCGGCCGTCATGGTCACCTCGCACCTGGGACGACCCACCGAGGGCGAGTTCAAGCCGGCCGACAGCCTGCTGCCGGTGGCCGATCGCCTGGCCGAGCTGCTGGGCCGCGAGGTGCCGCTGGTGTCGAACTGGGTCGACGGCGTCGATGTCGCGCCGGGCCAGGTCGTGCTGCTGGAGAACTGCCGGCTCAACAAGGGTGAGAAGAAGAACGACCCGGCGCTGGCGCAGAAGCTGGCCAGGCTCTGCGACATCTTCGTGCACGACGCCTTCGGCACCGCGCACCGCGCCGAAGCCTCCACCTACGGCATCGCGCAGTACGCGCCGGTGGCCTGCGCCGGCCCGCTGCTGTCGGCCGAGATCGACGCCATCGGCAAGGCGCTGGCCGATCCGAAGCGGCCGCTGGCGGCCATCGTCGCCGGCTCCAAGGTGTCGACCAAGCTCACCATCCTCAAGGCGCTGGCCGACAAGGTCGACCAGCTCATCGTCGGTGGCGGCATCGCCAACACCTTCATGCTGGCCGCCGGCCTGCCCATCGGCAAGTCGCTGGCCGAGCCGGACCTGCTCGACCAGGCCCGTGCGGTGATCGAGGCCATGCGCGCGCGCGGCGCGGCGGTGCCGATTCCCACCGACGTGGTCGTGGCCAAGGAGTTCAAGGCCAGCGCCGAAGCGACGGTCAAGCGTGCCGAGGACGTGGCCGACGACGACCTGATCCTGGACATCGGCCCGGAGACCGCCAAGGCGCTCGCCGCGCAGCTGGAAGCCGCCGGCACCATCGTGTGGAACGGCCCGGTCGGCGTGTTCGAGTTCGACGCGTTCGCCCACGGCACCGAGACCATCGCCCGCGCCATCGCGAAGTCGAAGGCCTTCAGCATCGCCGGCGGCGGCGACACCCTGGCGGCGATCGCCAAGTACGGCATCGAAAAGGACGTCGGCTACATCAGCACGGGCGGCGGCGCTTTCCTCGAAATTCTGGAAGGCAAGACGCTGCCGGCTTTCGAGATCCTGGAGAAGCGCGCGGCGGGTTGATGCGAGCAGAGGGGCATGTTGTTTGCTTGTTGATACTTTCCTTACAAACTTGCTTAGTACCAAAACCGTGATGAATAAAAGTATCAGCAAGCCGATGCTCGGGTCCCTCGTCGCCTTGACCGCCTTGCTCGCTTCCTGCGGCGGCAGCAACGATCCCGTCGTCGCCGCACCCCCGCCGGTGGTGGCCGACCTGAGCTGCAACAGCACCGCCTCCGACGGCAGTTCCGTCGTGGTGGGCAGCGGCGCCGCCGGCGACCCCTCCCTGCCGGAGCCCGCTTCGGGCTACCGCACCGGCCTGAAGACGGTTTATTCGAAAACCTTCATGGTTTCGTCTTCCAACCCGCTGGCCAGCAAGGCCGGCTGCGAGATCCTGAAAGCCGGTGGCAGCGCGGCCGATGCGGCGGTCGCGGTGCAGGCGGTTCTGGGCCTGACCGTGCCCGAGGCCACCGGCCTTGGTGGCGGTGCCTTCATGCTCTATTACGACGCCACCGCGAAAACGGTGCAGGCCTACGACGGCCGTGAAACCGCACCAGCGGCTGCCACCAACGACTACCTGCGCTATGTGAGCGACACCGATCGCACCACACCGGTGCCCAGCACCCGCGCCAGCGGCCGCTCCATCGGCACCATCGGCGTGGTGCGCATGCTCGAACTCGCGCAGCAGGACCACGGCGTCCTGGCGTGGAAAGACCTGTTCGGCAGCGCGTCGTCGCTTGCAACGAACGGTTTTCCGATCGGTGGGCGCCTGGCTGCGGCCATCAGCTCCAACGCGACGAACCTCAAGCGCGATGCGGAGGCCACCGAGTACTTCTTCAACGCCGACGGCACGCCCAAGGTACTGGGCACCGTGCTGAAGAATCCGAAGTACGCCGCCACCCTGAGCGCCCTCGCCGCACAAGGTGCCAACGCCATCTACACCGGCCCGATCGCGCAGGACATCGTCGCCAAGATCGGCGCCACCACCCAGGCCAACGGCAGCGCCATGACCCCGGGCCTGACCACCATGGCCGACATGGCGGCCTACCAGGCCAAGCGCCGCGAGCCGGTCTGCGTCACCTACCGCGCCTATTGGGTCTGCAGCATGTCCCCACCGTCCTCCGGCGGCATCGGCGTGGCCTCGGCCATGGGCATCCTGGAGAACTTCAACATGTCGCTCTACAAGCCCGCCGGCACCGACGAAGGCGGCATCCCGACCAGCAAGGGCGTGCACCTGGTGACCGAGGCCGAGCGCCTGGCCTATGCCGACCGCGACATGTACGTGGCCGACACCGACTTCGTGCCGCTGCCCGGCGGCACCTGGGACACGATGCTCAACAAGCGCTACATGAGCAGCCGCGCCAGCCTGATCAACTTCAGCACCAGCATGCGCACGGCCACCGCCGGGGCGCTTGGCGCGGTGCCGCAGGGCGTGGACACCACGGTGGAGCACGGCACCAACCACTTCACCATCGTCGACAAGCAGGGCAACGTGGTCTCCATGACGACCACCGTGGAGTCGAGCATGGGCTCCTTCCACATGACCAACGGCTTCATCCTGAACAACCAGCTGACCGACTTCTCGGCCAATCCGATCGACACCACTACCGGCCTGCTGGTCGCCAACCGGGTGTCGCCCGGCAAGCGCCCGCGCAGCACGATGGCGCCGACGATGGTGTTCAAGATCGCGGCCGACGGCGGCAAGGGCGACTTCGTGATGGCCACCGGCTCGCCCGGCGGCGGCACCATCATCCAGTACGTAGTCAAGACCCTGGTCGGCGCGCTCGACTGGGGCCTGGACGCACAGCAGTCGGCCAGCCTGGTGGACTTTGGCGCCAGCAACAGCCCCACCACCACCATCGGCGGCGAGCATCCCTATTTCGTCAACGGCCAGCTGGCCACGCTCATGTCCGAGCTCACCACGATGGGCCACACCATCTCCAACGGTGCGCAGACCAGCGGCGTGGGCAACATCGTCCGCACCACGGCCAACAACACGCCGATCTGGAGTGGCGGCACCGATCCGCGCCGTGAAGGCGTGGTGCTGGGCGATACCTTCACGCCCTGACCTCCGGCGCGCGACCGGCACGGCCGGCCGCATCGTGGCGAGCCCCGCGGTGTCCTGACGGATGCCGTGGGGCTTTTTCATGCGGCGTGTCGGTCATGGTGCCGATACGCGGCAGGCGCAGAATCTCCGCTTCGAACCTGACGGAGACCTATCTTGCCCTTTGCCATTCCTGCCGCCGCCCAGATGACCGCCTCCAACCGCCCGCGCCGCGCGACCAAGATCGTCGCCACGCTGGGCCCGGCTTCCAACACGCCGGAGATGCTCGAGGCGATGATCCGCGCCGGCGTCAACGTGGTGCGGCTCAACTTCAGCCACGGGGCGGCGCAGGACCACGTCGACCGTGCCCGCATGGTGCGCGAGGCCGGGCAGCGGGCCGGCCGCGAAGTGGCCATCATGGCCGACCTGCAAGGCCCCAAGATCCGCGTCGGCAAGTTCGCCCAGGGCAAGGTGATGCTGGAGCAGGGCGCGAGTTTCGTGCTCGACGCCGCCCGCACCGAGCCGGGCGATGCCGCCGGCGTGGGCCTCGACTACAAGGAGCTGCCGCGCGACGTGTCGCCCGGCGACATCCTGCTGCTCAACGACGGACTGATCGTGCTCAAGGTCGACTCGGTGCGCGGCGACGAGGTGCACACGGTGGTGCGCATCGGCGGAGAACTGTCCAACAACAAGGGCATCAACAAGCAGGGCGGCGGCCTCACCGCGCCAGCGCTCACCGGCAAGGACATGGAGGACATCAAGACCGCCATGAGCTTTCAGGCCGACTACGTGGCGGTGAGCTTTCCCAAGAACGCCACCGACATGGAAATGGCGCGCCAGCTCTGCAACGTGGCCGGTGCCGAGTTCAAGCACAAGCCCGGTCTCATCGCCAAGATCGAGCGGGCCGAGGCGCTGCCGCAGCTCGACGAGATCCTGCGGGTGTCCGACGGCATCATGGTGGCGCGCGGCGACCTGGCGGTGGAAGTGGGCCATGCGGCGGTGCCGGCGCTGCAGAAGCGCATGATCAAGCTGGCCCGCGAGTCCGACAAGCTGGTGATCACCGCCACCCAGATGATGGAAAGCATGATCACCAACGCCGTGCCCACCCGCGCCGAGGTGAGCGACGTGGCCAACGCGGTGCTCGACGGCACCGACGCCGTGATGCTGTCGGGCGAGACGGCCGCCGGCCGCTATCCGCTGGAAGTGGTACAGGAAATGGCGGCCATCTGCTCGGCCGCCGAGGCGGCCGAGGAGTTCGAGATCGACTCCGATTTCACCGGCCAGGTCTTCCGCCGCATCGACCAGTCGATCGCCATGGGGGCACTCTTCACTGCCAATCACCTGGGCGCCAAGGCCATCGTGGCACTGACCGACAGCGGATCCACGGCGCTGTGGATGAGCCGTCACCGCAGCAACATCCCGATCTACGCGCTCACCCCCCGCATCGCCACGCAACGCCGCATGGCGCTCTACCGCAACGTGCGGCCGCTGCTGATGGACTCCAGCGCCGAACGCGACATGGCCCTGAGCGAGGCCGAGCGCTACCTCAAGGAGCGCGCCATCATGAAGAGCGGCGACGTGTACGCCATCACCTGCGGCGAGCCCATGGGCGCGCCGGGCGGCACCAACATGCTCAAGATCTGCCGGGCCAGCTGAGGCCGGCTTTTCAGCGGAACCAGTCGCTGATGGTGCGACCGCGCCAGCAGCGGGCCCGCCCATTGGGCACCGCGCCTTCGAGCGAGGCGCCGCGCGTATCGGGCGGCAGGCCAGTCTCGAAGCGGACCTGCGGATTGCTGTAGACCACCTGCTCCGGCCCGACGCCGCCGGCATCGCGCAGCAGTGCTTCGGCGCCGCGGCCGGTCTGCAGCATGGCGCTGCCGTCGTCTTCCTTCACGCGTATCGCCACACCGTTGTCGCAGGAGTAGGCGGTGCCGGCGAAGTTATTGGCGAACGGACCGGTGGCGCAACCGGAGAGCAGGGCGGCCGTGGCGCACAGGCCGGCCAGCGCGGCCCGGCGAGGTGAAGAGGAAGAAAAAGGTTCGGATCGAATGGTCATCATGGCAACGCTCCCGGTATTCCGCGCGGCCAGAGGGCCCACAGGCGCAGGCTCTGCTTGAGGCGGCCGGCCGTCTCGCCGGCATCGGCGCCCCAGCCGGCGAAAAAGTCGGCCCGCACAGCCCCGACGATGGCACTGCCCGTGTCCTGCGCCATGACCAAACGTTGCAGCGAAGCCGTCGGCCCCGGCGAGGCCAGCCAGACCGGCGTGCCGTAAGGGATGCTGGTGCGGTCGACCGCGATCGAGCGGCCCGGCGTCAGCGCCACGCCCTGCGCCCCGCGCGGGCCGAAGGAGGCATCGAGCGTATCCAGCGGTTCCTCGCGGAAGAACACGTAGCGCGGATTGGTCCACATCAGCTCGTTGAGCCGCTGCGGGTTCTGCGCGAGCCAGGCGCGAATGCCGGGCCAGGTGGCGTCGCGCACCTGGCCGGTCTGCAGCAGCCAAGTGCCGATGCTCTTGTAGGGCTGGTCGTTGGTGGCGGCATAGGCCAGGCGCACCAGGCGCACGCTGCCGTCGGGCTCGGTGATGCGCAGGCGGCCCGATCCCTGTATGTGCAGCACCATCGCCTCGACCGGGTCGGAGAGCCAGGCCAGGGGTCGCGCCGGCATGGCGGCGCGGGCTTCGGGCAGGCTCTCGATCTGCTGGCGCGTGTACCAGGGCTTGCGCTGGCCCAGCGTCGCGGGCGGGCCGTAGAGCGGCACGCCGAAGCCGGGCAGCGGCATCCGGCTCGCGGGTATGACCGGCTCGTAGTAGGCGGTGAGCAGGCCTTCCGCGTTGCCGTCGGCCGACTCGACCCGGAAGGGCTGCAGCTTGGCCATCATCCAGGCGCGCTGTTCGTCGGGCGTGGCGATGCTCAGGCGGCGCACGTCGCCGCAAAGGGCAGCGAAAGCGGGGCCGGGTTTCTCGCAGCTCTTGGTCCAGGCGTTCCAGGCCTCGAAGAGGTTGTCGTCGGCAAAGCCCGGCAGCTCCGACCAGTCGGCCGGCACCCAGCGGCCGCGTCCGGCCACCGGCGCGGCAGGCGGTGGCGGGAAGACGCCAGGGCTGCCCGGCGTGGCGGACGTGCCCCCGGTCGTTGCGCCGGGCAGCGCGTCGGGCGGAACGGTAGGCGTTGCGCAGGCCGCCAGCAGCAGCGCGGTCACGGCGCTCACCGTTCCTAGAATGGCCCGGTCCATCCAGCGCCACGGGAGTCTTGTTGTCATGCTGCTGATTCTGCTCGAAGCCCTGCTCGCCCTCGGACTGTTGTTGCTGATCGTGTGGTGGACCATGTTTTCCGGCCGTCGACGGGGCGAGCCCCCGGAGTCCGGGCGCGACCAGGACGAGCCCGGCTCCTAGCGTCGTTGCGTTCCATAACGCATCAGGCGATTGGGCGGGTTTATCAAAAGTAATGAATTCGACGATTAAGTCGGTCTGCCTGGCCTATTCAGGCCCGCGGTGCGAAACCAGGCGCTTGTTATCTTCGCCTTGCCGATCCAATGTGTGAAATTCGACACATCGTCGCAAACGATCCCATGGCGCAGCGGCCGCTCGCGACCGGGAGTCTTGCGATTGACAGGTGGCGGCTTATCAAGAATCGCGCACCGAAAGCCATCATTTTTTGGCAAGGAAAAAAGCCTGATTGCACGCGGTGGGTAATCAGGCTTTCCATCATTATCAGGTCCGTTTTTCGCGCTGTGACGAATGCCAGAGTCACTCAAGTCATGAGCGAAAAAAAGACCGAATGGTTGGAGCGCCGTGCAGCGGCAAGAGGAAAAAGTGAAAAGGGATCGAGGACGTGCCCGCTGCCGGCGCCCCATTCATTCCGCTTGAGGAAGAAGCGCACATCCGCCGATCTGCGGCGCCGTGCTCGCCCCATGCGCGGCGCTTGGAGAATCCTGACGGACTAGCCCGGACGGTTTACACCGCGAAACCCCGGGCGGTGGGGGGCTTTCGAATAATGGACTTTCGTTTTCGCCACATAACTAAAGGACTCTCGCCATGCGCAAACTCATCCTTGCAGGAACCGCCGCCGCCGTGTTGCTCGTCACCGGCTGTGCCGACATGAACATGTCCGACACCCAACGCCGCACGGCAGTGGGTGCCGGTGCCGGAGCCGCAGGCGGCGCGGTGCTCGGCGCGCTGGTCGGTGGCGGCAACGCCGGCAAAGGCGCGCTGATCGGCGCCGGTGTCGGCGCGCTGGGCACCTACATCTGGTCGTCCAACATGGAAAAGCAGAAGCGCGAAATGGAGGCGGCCACCCAGGGCACCGGCATCTCGGTGTCGCAGACGCCGGACAACCTGCTGCGCCTCGACGTGCCGAGCGACGTGTCCTTCGACACCGGCAAGGCCAACATCAAGTCCAACTTCGCGCCGGTGCTCGACCGCTTCGCCAGCAGCCTGCAGGGCAATCCGGCGGCCACGGTGCGCATCGTCGGCCACACCGACAGCACCGGCAGCGACGCAGTCAACAACCCCTTGTCGGTCGACCGCGCTGCCGCCACGCGCGACTACATCGTGATGCGTGGCGTGGACTCGCGCCGCTTCGCCGTCGAAGGCCTCGGCTCGCGCCAGCCGATCGCCACCAACGACACTGCCGCCGGCCGCGCGCAGAACCGCCGAGTGGAGATCTTCATCGGCGAACAGGGCCGCTCCTGATCGCTGGTGAGTGACGGGTCAGCCCATTAGCCAGGCTTATGGGCTAACCGTTAAATGCGATGACCGGACGATGACTACCGGTCCTAGCATGGCTCTTGTCCTTCATTCGAAAGCCAAGTGCCATGTCCAAGCTTCCGGTTTCGTGCCCTTCCATCGCCGCCTTGTTCATCGTGGCGTCCACGGCCCTCTCAGCCCAGGCGCAAAGTGCGGCGTCGCCCACGCTCGACAAGGTGAAGTCCCAGGGTTTCATCACCGTGGCCTACCGCGATTCGTCGATTCCGTTCTCCTACCTGGCCGACGGGCAGAACCCGACCGGCTTCGCCTGGGAAATCTGCGGCCGCATCGTCGACGAGGTCAAGAAGGCCACCGGGCGCGCCGACCTGCAGGTCAAGACGCAGTCGGTCAGCTCGGCCAACCGGGTGCCGCTGCTGCAGAACGGCACGATCGACATCGAATGCGGTTCCACCACCAACAACAGCGAACGCGGCAAGCAAGTGCAGTTCGCCACCAACTACTTCTACACGGGCACCCGCTTCCTGGTGAAGGCCGGCTCGCCCATCAAAACCCTGGCCGACCTGAAGGGCCGCAAGGTGGTGTCGACCACCGGCACCACCAACATCCTGGTGATGCGCAATGTCTCGCGCGACAAGGGGCTGGACCTGGACATCCTGTCGGCCAAGGACCATGCCGAGGCGGCTCTGCTGGTGGAGTCCGACCGGGCCGACGCATTCGCGATGGACGACATCCTGCTCTACGGCATCAAGGCCAACGCGAATCGTCCGGATTCGCTGGCGGTGGTGGGCGAGGCGCTGCAGGTGGAGCCCTACGCGATCATGTTGCGGCGCGACGATCCGGGCTTCAAGCAACTGGTCGACGGCACCATCGCCACACTGGTCCGGAGCGGCGATTTCGAGAAGCTCTATCGCAAGTGGTTCCAGTCGCCGATTCCGCCCAAGGGCGTGAATCTCAATGCGCCGATGAGCGACGAGCTCAAGGCCAACCTCACCGCGCTGTCGGACAAGCCGGCGCTGTGAACCGCATGCGCGACGCGGGGGTCGTCGGCGTGCTTGGCGGCATGGGGCCGTTGGCGACGGTGGACTTTCTGCGCAAGGTGATCGTGGCCACGCCGGCGCAGGTAGACCAGGACCACGTGCCGGTGCTGGCCAGCTCCATCCCGCAGGTGCCGGACCGCACGGCGGCCTTCCGGGGCGTGGGTGAATCGCCGCTGCCAGCGCTGGTCGCCAGTGGCCAGCGGCTGGTGCGCGCCGGGGCGGGACTGATCGTGATTCCCTGCAATACCGCGCACCTGTGGTTCGAACCGCTGGCCGACACCTTGCGCCTGCCGATGTTGCATCTGGTCGATGCGGCGCTGGCCGAGGCCCGGGCGCTGGCGGGCACCCGTGCCCGCATCGGCCTGCTGGGCACCGAGGCCACGCTGGCGTCGGGGCTCTACACCGGTCGCGGCCGGCCCGGCCTGCGCTGGCTGCTGCCGACCGACACCGAGATGGCGCGCCTGGTCACGCCGGGCATCTGGGCGGTGAAGGCCGGCGACACGGCGGCCGCCACCGCGCTGCTGCGGCAGGCCGCGCAGGCCCTGGCCGATCGGGGCGCGGAGACCATCGTGCTGGGCTGCACCGAGATTCCGCTGGTGCTCGACATGGCGTTGTCGCCGGTGCCGGTGATCGATGCCACGGCGGCCCTGGCGCGCCGCAGCGTGGCCTGGTCGCTGGAGCAGGTCGCCCTGGTGGCGAGCGCCGCATGACGACCACGGGCAGACGTGTGTGCGTGCTGGGGGCGGGCATCGTCGGCTGTGCCACCGCCTACGCGTTGGCACGCGCAGGCTGGGAGGTGAGCCTGGTCGATGCCCACGGCCGCGCAGGCGAGGGCGCGAGCAAGGCCAATGGCGGCCAGCTCAGCTACAGCTATGTAGAGCCGCTGGCCACGCCTTCGGCCTTGCGGGCCTTGCCGGGCTGGCTGGTGCTGTCCGACAGCCCGCTGCGCTGGCGCCCGCGCGCCGAAATCGCGCATCTGCGCTGGCTCGCCGCGTTCATCGCCGCCTGCCGCTGGCCCCGGGTGCGCGCGACCACCGACGCGCTGCTGGGACTGTCCTTCCTCGGCCGGCGGGTGCTGCACGGCTGGCTCGACGAAAACCCGGGGCTGGCCGACCAGGCCCGTCACGCCCGCCCGGGCAAGCTGGTGATCTTTCGCAAGGCAGAAGCGCGGGCGTCGGCCGAGCGGCAGATCGGCTGGCAGCGCCACCATGGCTGCGACCAGCGCATCGTGGAGCCGGACGAATGCATCGCGCTGGAGCCCGCGCTGGGCGCGACGGGCGGTGGCGCCATCGCCTTCGGGGTGTGGACCGGCGACGAGGAAGTCGCCGACGCCGCCCGGCTGGCCGAAGGGCTGGCCCGTGCGAGTGGCGCGACGCTGCTGCTGGGCCGGCGTGCGCTGGGCTTCGAGCTGCGCGCAGGCCGCGTGGCTGCCCTGCGCTGCGACGATGGCCCGATCGAAGCCGATCACTTCGTGCTGGCCGGCGGCCCGGCGGCCCCCGAGTTGCTGCGCCCGCTCGGCATGCGTCTGCCGATCGAGGCGATCCGCGGCTACAGCGTCACGCTGCCGATCGTGGATGCGGGGGCCGCGCCGCGAGTGAGCATCACCGACAACGGCCGCAAGCTGGTCCACGCGCGGCTGGGCGACCGGCTGCGGGTGGCGGGTTTCGCCGAGCTGTGCGGGCCGCATCCGGCGATCGACCCGCGCCGCATCGAGGCACTGCTGCGCGCGGTGGAGCAGACCTTTCCCGGCGCGTGCGATTTCTCGCATCCTCAGCCCTGGGCGGGCCTTCGCCCGGCCACGCCCGGCGGCCGGCCGATGCTGGGGCGCAGCCGGGTTTCCAATCTGTGGATCAATGCCGGCCACGGAGCGCTCGGCCTCACGCTGGCGCCGGGCAGCGCCGCGCAGCTGGCGGCGCTCATGTCGGGCGAGGCGCCGCCGCTTGCGGCCTCGCTGTTTCGCGTGCCGTCCTGAACAGGGCGGCGGCCGGTTCAGGATTCCAGGCGGATGTCCGCCGCCCGGATGACGCCGGCCCAACGCTTCTGCTCGCTGCGCACGAAGGCGGCGAATTCGGCGGGCGACGAGGTCATCGGCTCGATGCCGCGTTCTTCCAGGCGGGCGCGGATTTCGCTGGTGCGCAGTGCGGCGACCAGGTTCTGGCTCAGGCGCTGCACCACGCCTTCGGGCAAGCGCGCCGGACCCACCAGGCCTTGCCAGGCGTAGGCTTCGAAAGCCGGCACGCCGGCCTCGGCCATGGTCGGAACATCGGGCAGCAGCGACAGTCGCTGCGGCGTGGCGGCCGCCAGCACGCGCACCTTGCCGGCGCGGATCGCGGCCAGGCTGGGCGGCAGGTCGATGAACATCGAATCGAGCTGGCCGCCCGCGACATCGGCCAGGGCCGGCGCCGAACCCTTGTAGGCGACATGGCGGATGTCGGTGCGGCTTTGCTGCTTGAACAATTCCAGCGCGATATGCAGCGGCGCGCCGGGCCCGGAAGAACCTGCGGTGACCACGCCGGGCGTGCGCCGCACCAGGGCCAGGTATTCGCGCACGCTGCGCGCCGGGAAATTGGGTGCCACCACCAGCACCAGCGGCATGCGGCCGAGTCCGCCGATGAAGCTGAAGTCCTTGCTCGCGTCGTAGCTGAGCGTGGAATACATGACCGGGTTGAAGGCCAGCGTGCCGGAATCCGCGCTGCCGATGGTGTAGCCGTCGGCCGGCGACCGCGCTACGTAAGTGGCCCCGACGATGCTGGCGGCGCCAGGCCTGTTGTCGACCATCACCGCCTGGCCAAGGTTGCGTGCCATGTGGCCAGCCAGCGCGCGCGCGATCTGGTCGGTGGTGCCGTCGGGTGCATAGGGCACCACCCAGCGGATCGGCTGGGCCGGATAAGCGCCGCGTGGCTGGGCACGCGAGGGCAGGCCGGTGGCGGCAAGCGCCGTGGCGGCAAGCATGCGAAGTGTCTGGCGCTTCATGGCGGATTCCTGATGCATGTCGTGGCGGCCGGACGGACCGGAATGCGATGGACGCGTGACCATCATACCTTCGTGTCTCGAAAATTCGTGAACAGGCGTAAGGCGGGCAGGGCCGGTTCGCCGACGATCGCGCCGCCTGCGCCCGCGTCGATCCGACCGTCCGCGTCACCCGGCATCAACGAGCAGGCAAGATGGCGGGCTTACCTGTTGAATCACCATGCTCGGAATCGTCCTCACCCTCGTCTTCGCCACCGACATCCTGCTGGCCGTATGGAGCGCTCGCGCCGAACCGGGCTCCGCCGTGCGCAAGGCCGCGCTGATCTTCTTCGTGGCGCAACTGCTGGTGGGCATCTTCGGCGGCATGCTGGCGGTTTACCGCTCGCTTTGACACAGCTGGCGGCACGCTTTCTGCACCCCATGGCGGCGCCATGAGACTCAAGCACATCGAGGTTTTCAACGCCGTCATGCTGACCGGCACCGTCGGCGCCGCGGCGCGGCTGCTGCACGTGACCCAGCCGGCCGTCACGCAGGCGCTGCAGCACGCCGAGCTGCAACTGGGCTATGCGCTCTTCACCCGGCAGCGCCAGCGCCTGGTGCCGACCACCGAGGCCCAGGCGCTGTACCCCGAGGTGCAGCGGCTGATGTCGCAACTGGAGGCGGTGCGGCGCATCGCGGGCGCGCTCGGCAATACCGAATCGCGCGACCTGCGCATCCTGATCGTGCCCTCGCTCGCGGTGAAGGCGCTGCCCGAAGCGCTGCGGCTGTTCCGCCGCAAATATCCGGCGATGAACGTATCGGTGCGGGTACAGCATTCGCGCGAGATCGCCCAGGCGGTGGCGCTGCAGGAGGGCGATGTCGGCATCGTCTACGGCAGCAAGGCACATCCGGCGGTGGACGAGCAGCCGATCGCCACCGGCCGGCTGGTGTGCGTGTCGCGCTCCGATTCCGCCCGTGCCGACCGACGCACCACCGTCACCCTCGACGAAGTGTTGCGCGGGCCGTTCATCCGCATCGACGACCGCGACCCTATCGGCACCATGCTGGCCGAGCAGTGGTCGCGCCTGGGTGGCCTGGGTGGCGCGCCGCAGAGCGGCATCACGGTGCAGACGCACCACATCGCCATGGTGATGGCCGAGGAGGGCTTCGGCCCGGCCATCGTCGACTCCTTCACCGCCATGGCTGCGCGCGGCGACCATCTCCACGTGCGCACCGTGCTGCCCGAGGTGGCAGTGGAGGTGCGCGCCTTGCTGCCGCAGGGTGTGCGCTCGCCCAAGGCGGTGGGTGAATTCATCAAGGCCTTGAAGACCGTCACCGCCGATGGCGACCCGCCGGCCTGAGACACTCTCGTCCATGTCGTCTCCGGATTCCTCGCCCACCCCCACCACCGCCCCCTACGACCCCGCCGAGGGCGCGGCCGCCGGCCTGCACGCCTTCGACCAGGTGGTGGCGGCCAGCACCGGCTTTCGCAGCCGAGCCGGCCAGCGCGGCATGGCCGAGAAGGTCGCCCAGACGCTGGCGGCGGCCACGCTCGGCAAGGTCGACGAAGACACGGACCCCGTGCGCGCCATCGCGGTGATCCAGGCCGGCACCGGCGTGGGCAAGTCGCTGGCCTATTGCGCACCGGCCATCGCGCTGGCGCTGGCGCGCAACACGCGGGTGCTGATCTCGACTGCCACCGTCGCGCTGCAGGAGCAATTGGTCGCCAAGGACCTGCCGGCGCTGGCCGCCTCCATGCCGCAACCTTTCCGCTTCGCCCTGGCCAAGGGGCGCGGCCGCTATGTCTGCCGGCTCAAGCTGGAGCGGCTGGGCGGTCTGGCCGAGCCGGAAATCGACGAGGAAGACCCGGAAGACGATCTCTTCGCAGACGAATTGCCGGCGATGCGCAGCGCGCGTGAAACGCGCCCGGCGCACGAGGTCGAGGCGCGGCTCAAGTTCTATGCCGGCGTGGCGCAGGCGCTTTCCAGCGGTGCCTGGGACGGCGACCGTGACACGCTCGAAACACCGCCGACGGCCGACGTCTGGCTGCCGATGGCCGCCGAAGCCGCGTCATGTACCGGCAAGCATTGCCCGTCGTTCGGCCAGTGCGCCTATTACGAACGGCGCAAGACGCTGGTCGGCGCGCAGGTCATCGTGGTCAACCACGACCTCTTGCTGTCCTCGCTCGGCAACCGGCTGTTGCCCGAGCTCGACAACAGCCTGCTGGTACTCGACGAAGCCCATCACCTGCCGGCCACCGCGCTGGCGCAGTTCGCCTGCCGCATGGACCTGGGCCGTCACGGGTGGGCCGAAAAACTCGCCCGCCGTGCGGTGCGCTTCGGCTCGCTCCTGGGCGTGACCGAAGTCGCCGACATTCCGGTGCACGCCAAGTTCATGCGCCAGGCGCTGCAGGACGTCGAACGCCTGGCCACCGATCTGTACGGCGAAACCCTGCGCGCCGGACTGCAGGGCGCCGGCCGGGGCGCCTCGCGGGCGCGGCTGCCGCGCGGCGCACTCGACGAAGCCCTGGTCGAGCCGCTCGGCCAGGTCGCGCACCACGCCGAGGGCTTTCTGACTGCCATGCGCTGTATCGCCAAGGCCCTGCGCGCCGAAATGCGCGAGCGGCCCGAGCAGGCGCGTCGGCTGTCCACCCAGTACGCGCAGCTCGGCGCGCTGGCGCCCCGGCTGGAGTCGGTGGCCGAAACCGCGCAACTGCTGCTGCGCGACACCGAGCCCGGCCAGGTGCCGACCGCCAAATGGTTCACCCTCGACCTGGACGGCGACCAGCAGCCCGTGCTGCAGGCCCACGCCAGCCCGCTGCTGCCGGGCGCCACGCTGCGCAACCGGCTGTGGGGCGCGGTGCGCGGCGCGGTGCTGACATCGGCCACGCTCACCAGCATGGGCAAGTTCGAGTTCTTCCTGCGCGAGGCGGGCCTGCACGACGACGAGGCCGCATCCACGCTCGAAGTGCCCAGCCCCTTCGACTACGCGCGGCAGGGCCGGCTGATCGCCGTGGAAACCCGGGCCGATCCGCGCGACGCGGCCGAATACGTGGCCGAGATGGTCCGCGCGCTGGTGCACGACCTGCAGTCGGTGCGCAGCGGCGCGCTGGTGCTGTTCACCTCGCGCGAACAGCTGCGCCAGGCGGTGACCGCGCTGCCACCGGTGCTGGTGCCCCGGGTGCTGGTGCAGACGGCCATGCCGCGCGGCCAGCTGCTGGCCGCCCATCGCGCGCGGGTGGCCGATGGCGCGCCGTCGATCATCTTCGGCATGCAGTCCTTCGGCGAAGGGCTCGACCTGCCGGGCCGCCTGTGCGAGTCGGTCTTCATCACCAAACTGCCCTTCGCGCCGCCGGACGACCCGGTGGGCGAAGCCCGTGCCGAATGGCTGCGCGGCAGTGGCCGCGACCCGTTCACCGAACTGGTGGTGCCGGCCACCGCGATCCGGCTGGCGCAGTGGGTGGGCCGGGCGATCCGCACCGAAGAAGACCGGGCGGCGGTCTACTGCTACGACCGGCGACTGGTCACCACCGCCTACGGCCAGCGCCTGCTGCAGGGCCTGCCGGCCTTCGCCTTCAGCCGGGGCCGGCGCGAGGAGCCCGAGCCGGTGGCGGGCTGACGCGCCTCGCCGCCCTTCAAGCCGAAAAGCCCTGCGCGAACGCCTGGCGCAGAAAGGCCACGAAAGCCGCCACCCCGCGCGGCACCTGCGGCGAATACGGCCTGATCGCGAAAAGCTGCTCGCCGAAGGCGTCCACATTGCGCCAGCCCGGCAGCACCTCCACCAGTTCGCTGCCCTGCAGTGCCGACTGCGCGCTGAAGTCCGGCAGCAGCGCGATACCCACGCCGCCGATGGCCGCGTCGCGCAGCACCTCGCTGTTGTTCGCCGAGAACGGGCCGGCAATCGGAATCGTCACCCGCTCGCCGTCGGCCGCGTTGATGAAGGCCCAGGCCGGCGTTTCCTGGGGGCGGGGATAGAACAGGCAGTCGTGCGCCGCAAGGTCGGTCGGCGCCCGCGGCGTGCCGCGGCGGCGCAGGTAGGCGCGGCTGGCCACCAGCACCGAGCGGGTCGGGGCCAGCATCCAGGCGACGTGGGTTTCGGGCGCCGCCGCCGTGTGCCGTACCGCCAGGTCGAAGCCTTCCATCGCCAGCGAGCGCAGCCGGTCGGACATGTCTAGTTCGAGCCGCACCTGCGGATGGGCCTGCAGGAACGCCGGCAGACGCGGCACCAGTTGCTGGCGTGCGAAGGCGACCGGCGCCGTTACCCGCAGCAGGCCCTGCGGCTCGGCCGCCAGGTCGCGCACGCCGTCGAAGCTGTCGCGGATCTGGTCGAACGCGCCGCGCGTGCCGTCGACCAGGCGTTCGCCGGCTTCGGTCAGCCGCACGCTCCGGGTGGTGCGCTGCACCAGGGGCACGCCGGCGGCGCGCTCCAGCTCGGCGATGCGCTGGCTCATGGCGGCCTTGCTCACGCCCAGGCGCGCCGCGGCGGCGGTGAAACTGCCTTGCTGGCGCAGCACCGTGAGCCAGTGGAGGTGCGACCAGAGGGCGTCGATATTTTCCGATTTCATGCAGAGATTGTTCACCATAATGAACAATCAATTCAGTCGCCAGCGCTATGCAGGGGGTCGGCCGATTCCTAGACTGCGGCTTTTCCAGCCCTCACTCCGCCGAGCCCGACCGCCATGACCGCAGCTTTTACCGACACCGCCGACATCGTCCACTTCATCGACGGCCAGCTTTTCGCCGGTGCGGGCAGCCGCAGCCAGGCGGTCTTCAATCCTTCGTTCGGCCAGGAAGCCCGCCGGGTGAAACTGGCCGAGAAGTCCGATGTCGAGGCCGCCATCGACAGCGCGAAGAAAGCCTTTCCGAAGTGGGCCGACACGCCGCCGATCCGCCGGGCGCGCGTGATGCTGAAGTTTCTCGAACTGGTCAACCTGCACAAGGACGAGCTCGCCGCCATCATCACCGCCGAGCACGGCAAGGTGTTCACCGACGCCCAGGGCGAGGTCTCGCGCGGCATCGACATCATCGAGTTCGCCTGCGGCATTCCGCAGCTGCTCAAGGGCGACTTCACCGACCAGGTCTCCACCGGTATCGACAATTGGACCCTGCGCCAGCCGCTCGGCGTGGTCGCCGGCATCACGCCCTTCAACTTTCCGGTGATGGTGCCGTGCTGGATGTTCCCGGTGGCGCTGGCCGCCGGCAACTGTTTCATCCTCAAGCCCAGCGAGCGCGACCCGTCCGCCTCGCTGCTGATGGCCCGCCTGTTGAAGGAAGCCGGCCTGCCCGACGGTGTCTTCAATGTGGTGCAGGGCGACAAGCTGGCGGTGGACACGCTGCTGGAGCATCCGGACGTCAAGGCGATCAGCTTCGTCGGCTCCACGCCCATCGCCAACTACATCTACGAGACCGGCGCGCGCCACGGCAAGCGGGTGCAGGCGCTCGGCGGCGCCAAGAACCACATGGTGGTGATGCCCGACGCCGACCTGGACCAGGCCGTCGACGCGCTGGTCGGCGCCGGTTATGGCTCGGCCGGCGAGCGCTGCATGGCGATCTCGGTGGCGGTGCTGGTCGGTGACGTGGCCGACAAGATCATCCCCAAGCTGGCCGAACGTGCGCGCTCGCTGGTCGTGAAGAACGGCATGGAGCTCGACGCCGAAATGGGCCCCATCGTGACCCGGCAGGCGCTGGAGCGCATCGAGGGCTACATCGCGCTCGGCGTGGAGGAGGGCGCGGAGCTGGTGGTCGATGGGCGTGGCTTCAAGGTGCCGGGCCACGAAGCGGGCTTCTTCACCGGCGGCACGCTGTTCGACAAGGTCACGCCGGACATGCGCATCTACAAGGAAGAGATCTTCGGCCCGGTGCTGTCCTGCGTGCGCGCCAAGGACTTCGCTGAAGCCGTGGACCTGGTCAACGCCCACGAATTCGGCAACGGCGTGGCTTGCTACACCCGCGACGGACACATCGCCCGCGAGTTCGCCCGCCGCATCCAGGTCGGCATGGTCGGCATCAACGTGCCGATCCCGGTGCCGATGGCCTGGCACGGTTTCGGCGGCTGGAAGCGCAGCCTGTTCGGCGACATGCATGCCTACGGCGAGGAAGGCGTGCGCTTCTACACCAAGCAGAAGAGCGTGATGCAGCGCTGGCCAGAGAGCACGGCCAAGGGCGCCGAATTCGTCATGCCGACGGCGAAGTAAAAAAGGAGCGGCTGGCTGATCAGTCGCTGGGGACTCATCGGGCAATGCGGCGGGTTGCTTCTGCGCATCTTTTATCTTCTTCTTCTTGGCGGGCGGTTCTCCCCGAGGCCGGTCCGGGTACTTGAACTTCAGCAGATCGTTGAGCAGCGGCTCGACTGTCTTCTCAACTATGTAGCACAACTCCAATTGGCCAGCGCTGTCGGCCATCAGGTGAATGTTTTCGCGTATCCACGCCTCTTTTTGCGGCTCGAGCGCAGCCAGCACGGCGTCTGTGATGTCCGGTTCATTGGTGGCGCCGTCATAGGCCAGAGAAATGGCGCGGTCGATCAGCTCATCCACTTTTTCCTGGAACCGGTTGGGCGTGCCTTTTGCGATGCGGGCTTCAATGGCATCGCGGCGCTGGATGATGGTGTCGAACAACTGCTGGCGCAGCGCTTGGTCGGGGACGTGGCGGTCGATCTCGGCGCGTATGTCTTCGTCGGGCACCGCCAGGATTCGGTCCATGCTTTCTCGCAGCATTGCACCGGACGTCAGCCCGAACATGAGGCCGTTGGGCCCGCCGCCGTCTTCGCGAGCCTGCAGGTCCGGGAAAGTCATCATCGAAAATTCATTCGCCTCCGGCCCGAAGCTCTTGCGCCCCCTCGTGGCACGGTAGACGCCCGATCCGCCGAAGTCCAGGAAAAAAGGCAGCAGGCGGCCCTCGGGCAGTTCGACGAAGCCCAGGTTGTCGCAGCCGAGGCCGATGATGTCCCGGTTGTTGAGCACGGCCGCAGCGACGAATGCCATCCCGACTTCCGGGCAGGCACGGGGGATGGAGGCCAGCACCTTGGCATCGAACGCGCAATTCGGAAAAAGCTCGTTGGCCAGCTTGATGCGATCGATGCTGGCGCTGGCCACGTAGGTTTGGCCGTCGTGTTCCAGCACCTGCGTCTGCGGCACGTTCAAACCAAAGCGGCGCGCCAGGTTGCCGAACAGCACTTCGTGGTGCGCCTTCTCGGGTTCGCTGACTTTTTTGACGTAATAGGTGGTGCCGGTAGCCGGATCCAGGAACACGCCGAGACGGCGGTTGTTGGCGGGCGGCTCGATGCGGTGCATGCGGCGCAAGTCCAGGCCGGCGTTGCGGTTGGTGAACAGGCGTTGCTTCGATCCAAAGAGTGGGGTCAGTGAGTCCTGATCTTGCGGGTAGACGAAGCCCTTTTCCGCCATGAGCCGGGTAAGGAGATAGTCGCGAACGGGCGGATCTGCCGTGACGGGCGCGTTGTTTCCGGTGGAGGGAATTTGGTTGGCGCCGGATATAGGCAGGCGTATGCCGCCCGTGGCGGACGGAGCGATGGGAAACATGCGGATCTTTCGATAAAAGCGCCTGGCAAGCCCAGGCATTCGCATGCTCGTCAGCGGCTGCGTGCTTGTCGCCCCTGGCGGCGCAACCACGATCGGCCAACCGACGCGAGGCTCACTCGATGGTCGCGCCCGACGCCTTCACGATGTCTTTCCACTTCACATAATCGGTTTTTACCAGTGCGCCGAAGGCATCGGTTGTCATCGACAGCGGCTCGGCGCCCTGGTCGTGGATGGCGTTGCGCATCTCCGGCGCCGCCATCAGCTTGTTCACTTCGCGGTTGAGTTGCGCGACCACCGGCGCCGGGGTTCCGGCCGGTGCGAAGAGGCCGTACCAGGTGCTCACGTCGACGTCCTTGTAGCCGAGCTCGGCGAGCGTGGGCACATCCGGCAGCGAGGTGCTGCGCCTGGCCGAGGTGACGGCCAGCGGGCGCAGCTTGCCCGCCTTGATCTGCCCCATGGCCGAAGGCACCGACGACACCATCAGGTCGACGTTGCCGGCCAGCACGTCCATCATGGCCGGGTTGGATCCCTTGTAGGGCACGTGGCGGATCTGGATACCGGCGGCGTTCTTGAAGATCTCGCCGGCCAGGTGGATGGTGGTGCCGTTGCCGGGCGAGCCGTACGTGATGATGTCGGGCTGCGCGCGGGCGGCGGTCACCACGTCGCCGAGCGTGCGAAATCGCGGGTTGCTCGCCGACGTGACGATGAGGATCGGCGTGAAAGCCACATGTGCCACCGCCACCAGATCCTTGGTGGGGTCGTAACCCACGTTCTTGTAGAGCCAGGGCGCCACGACCATGTTGTCCTTCTGGCCCATCACCAGGTCGTAGCCGGTGGGCATGGCCTTGGCTGCTTCGGCGATGCCGATGGTGCCGCCAGCGCCCGCGCGGTTGTCGGGCACGACTGTCCACTTGGTGGCCTCGGTCAGCTTTTGCGCCACCAGTCGCGAAAGGATGTCGGTGCCGCCGCCGGGAGGGAAGGGCACGATCAGGCGGATCGGTTTGGTGGGGTAGGACGTTTGGGCGAAGGCCGGAGCGGCAAGCGCCAGGCCGACGGCGGCGAGCGCGAGTTGTCTGCGGATCATGGGAAGAGGTCTCCGAAAAGCGGGCAGCGGCGCCCGCGTGGAGCTCTTTCGGCCCCGACGCCAGACGCGCGAGGCGGCGAGTGTGCCGTAAAACCGGCGAGCCGCTGCAGCGGGAAAACCGCAAGGCCCGTTTCGCCGCCTTGGCGGCGACCTCGGCATCAGCGGCGCAGGACCTGCCTCACGAGGGGTCCTTGCTGCGCGTCCGGCTGGCGGCGCTGAAGATGCCGATGCCCAGGATGATCATCGCGCCGATCGCGATGTAGGTGGTCGGCACGCCCATGGTGACAGCGGCCCAGACCAGGCCGCCGAGGAAGATCAGGAAACCGATCATGTAGATGGCAAACGACACGATTGACTCCGTAGCGATGGAAATGAACCAAAGCATGTCGCGTGGATCGCAAGACAAGCGTACGCACCGGCCGTTTGTTCGTCATCGGCCGACTCCTACAACCAAGTCCGGTGCGCCCAGGGGTCGCTCCTTGGCGGGGCGTAGTGCCCGCATACAATCCGAGGTTCGCCTGCCTGACGCCTTTGCCGGCGTGGGCGCAGGACGATCCGCCCTTCATTCCTTACCGACGACCTTCGAGGGTCGTGGAGCAGAACCCGTGTTTATCTCTTCCGCATTCGCCCAGACCGCTCCCGCCGCCACCGCCGCAGGCGGCGGCATGATGTCCTCGCTCACCGGCATGCTGCCGCTGGTGCTGATGTTCGTGGTGCTGTACTTCATCATGATCCGCCCGCAGATGAAGAAGCAGAAGGAACACCGCCTGATGATCGAGGCGGTCGCCAAGGGCGACGAGATCGCCACCGCCGGCGGCATCATCGGCCGCATCACCAAGCTCGGCGAAGGCACCGTCTCCATGGAAGTTTCTCCGGGCGTCGAAGTGCAGCTGCAGCGCTCGGCCATCGCGCAGGTCCTGCCCAAGGGCACCCTGAAGTAAGCAACAGGCCAGAAAAGCAGGCTCCGGCGACCGGCGTGCGTGCCGGGCCCCCTGCGTTGTGTCACCCGGGACCGCCCCGCTGGAGCCGCGGTCCCCTCCCAGCGGCGTTGCCGCACGAAGCGCGATCATGAACCGTTATCCGGTCTGGAAGTACACGATCCTGTTGATCGTGTTGCTGGTGGGCGTGCTCTACACCCTGCCCAATTTCTTCGGCGAGGCGCCTGCGGTGCAGGTGTCGGCGGCCAAGTCGGCGGTGCGTGTGGACGAATCCACCCGCGAACGCGTCGAACAGGCGCTCAAGGCGGCGAGCCTGCCCACCGGCGGCGTCACGCTCGACGGCACCTCGGTGCGCGCCCGTTTCGAGTCGACGGACGAGCAGCTCAAGGCGCGCGACGCGGTGCAGCGCGCGCTGGTGACCGACGCCAACGACCCGTCCTACGTGGTCGCGCTCAACCTGCTGTCGCGGTCGCCCGCCTGGCTCACCAAGCTCGGCGCGGTGCCGATGTACCTCGGCCTGGACCTGCGCGGCGGCGTGCATTTCATGCTGCAGGTCGACATGAATGCGGCGCTCGACAAGAAGGTCGAGTCCTATGCCGGCGACCTGCGCGGCGCGCTGCGCGACAAGAACATCCGCCACGGCGGCATCTCGCGCGACGGCCAGGCCGTCGAAGTGCGCACTCGCGATGCGGCCACGGTGACGGCGGTCAAGAACGTCATCGCCGACCAGTTCCCCGACCTGGTCACCAGCGATGCCGGCGACGGCGAGAACGCCCGCGTGGTCGCCCGCATCAAGCCCGAGGCGGTGCGCAAGGTGCAGGACCAGGCGCTCAAGCAGAACATCACCACGCTGCACAACCGCATCAACGAACTCGGCGTGGCCGAGCCGGTGATCCAGCAACAGGGCGCCGACCGCATCGTGGTGCAGCTGCCCGGCGTGCAGGACACCGCCAAGGCCAAGGACATCCTGGGCCGCACCGCCACGCTCGAAGTGCGCATGGTCGACGAGAGCAGCGAAGCCCGCGCCGCGGAGCGCAACAGCGGCGCCGTGCCCTTCGGCGACGAGAAATACAGCGATCGTGCCGGCCAGGCCATCGTCGTCAAGAAGCAGGTCGTGCTGACCGGCGAGAACCTGACCGACGCGCAACCCGGCTTCGACAACCAGACTCAGCAGCCCACCGTCAACCTCACGCTCGACGCCAAGGGTTCGCGCATCTTTCGCGACGTGACCCGCGACAACATCGGCAAGCGCATGGCCATCGTGCTCTTCGAGAAGGGCAAGGGCGAAGTCGTGACCGCACCGGTGATCCGCTCCGAAATCTCGGGCGGTCGGGTGCAGATCTCCGGCAGCATGACCACCGTGGAAGCCAACGACACCGCGCTGCTGCTGCGCGCGGGCTCGCTGGCGGCACCCATGGAAATCATCGAGGAACGCACCATCGGCCCGAGCCTGGGCGCCGAGAACATCTCGCGCGGCTTCCACAGCGTGGCCTGGGGCCTGGCGGCGATCGCCGTCTTCATGTGCATCTACTACGCGCTGTTCGGCGTCATCTCCAGCATCGCGCTGATCGTCAACGTGATGCTGCTGGTGGCCATCCTGTCGATGCTGCAGGCCACGCTCACCCTGCCCGGCATCGCCGCCATGGCGCTGGCACTCGGTGTCGCGATCGACTCCAACGTGCTGATCAACGAACGCATCCGCGAGGAACTGCGCAACGGCGCCACGCCGCAGGCGGCCATCGCCACTGGCTACGACCGGGCCTGGGCCACCATCCTGGACTCCAACGTCACCACGCTCATCGCCGGTCTGGCCCTGCTGGCCTTCGGTTCGGGGCCGGTGCGCGGCTTCGCGGTGGTGCATTGCATCGGCATCCTGACCAGCATGTTCTCGGCCGTTTTCTTCTCGCGTGGCCTGGTCAACCTCTGGTATGGCCGCCGCAAGAAACTCAAGAGCGTTGCCATCGGCACCGTGTGGCGCCCGGGCGCAGATGCGGCCTCCGGCGCGGTCGTGAAGTAAGGACAGAGCAAAAGCCATGGAATTCTTCCGCATCCGCCGCGACATCCCGTTCATGCGCCACGCGCTGGTCCTGAACGCGGTCTCCATCCTCACCTTCGTCGCCGCCGTCTTCTTTCTGCTCCACCGCGGGTTGCACCTGTCGGTGGAATTTACCGGCGGCACGGTGATGGAGGTCAATTACGCGCAGCCGCCCGAGCTGGAGGCCGTGCGCAAGGCCGTCGCCGGGCTGGGTTTCCAGGACGTGCAGGTGCAGAACTTCGGCACCGCGCGCGACGTCATGATCCGCCTGCCGGCGCAGAAGGGCGTGAGCTCGGCGCAGCAGAGCGAGCGTGTCTTGACGGCGCTGCAGACCGACCCGGCTGCCGGCGTGTCGCTGCGCCGTGTGGAGTTCGTCGGCCCGCAGGTCGGCGAGGAGCTCGCCACCGACGGCCTGAAGGCGCTCGGCGTGGTGGTTCTCGGCATCATGGTCTACCTGGCCTTCCGCTTCGAATGGAAGTTCGCCGTCGCCACCGTGCTGGCCAACCTGCACGACGTGGTCATCATCCTGGGCTTCTTCGCCTTCTTCCAGTGGGAGTTCTCGCTGGCGGTGCTGGCGGCGGTGCTGGCGGTGCTGGGTTATTCGGTCAACGAGTCGGTCGTGATCTTCGACCGGGTACGCGAGACCTTCCGGCGCCAACGCAAGATGGACACCGAGGCGGTCATCAACCACGCCATCACCTCCACCATCAGCCGGACCATCATCACCCACGGTTCTACCCAGATGATGGTGCTGTCGATGTTCTTCTTCGGCGGCGCGACGCTGCACTACTTCTCGCTGGCGCTGACCATCGGCATCCTGTTCGGCATCTACTCCTCGTGCTTCGTCGCTGCCGCCATCGCGATGTGGCTCGGCGTGAAGCGCGAAGACCTGGTCAAGCCGGTGGCTGCCAAGGGCGACGCCAACGACCCGAACAACGGCGCGCAGGTCTGACGACCAGACCGGCACGACCGGCGGCGCGGCTCCAGCAAGAGCGGGAGCGCGTGCCGATCTGATTGGCAGGTGACCCGCGACCCAGCCGAGGCTTCATTGGCCGGTCTTGCCGTGATCCGGGATCGCCGTCGCCACCGGAGGCCGCGCAAAGCGCGGGCCGATTGCCCGAGAGGCGCGGCAGCGAGCCTACGCCGAGCCAGCCCGCCGCCCCCGGGCCGGGGGTAGGCGAAGACAAGAAGTGCGCAGCCTGGGGGCGAGCCATCATTCCGTCACGCTCGGGTCGCTATAGACCGCGGTGAGCGGAAAACGCTGCCCGGCCAGATAGTCCTCCAGGCATCGCAGCAGCAAGGGGCTGCGATGCCGCTCGGGACAGGCGCGAATCTCGTCGGCCGTCATCCAGATCGCGCGGACGATGCCTTCATCCAATGGAAGTTCGGGGTGCTCCGCGCCCACTTCGCCGGAAAAGGCGAAACGGAGATAGGTGATGTCCTCGTTGTCCCGGCTGCGGGTAAAGCGCGAGATGTAGATCCCCACCAGGGCCGTCGGCGTGAACTCGTGCGCCGACTCTTCCATCGCTTCGCGCGCACATCCCTGTGCGGGGGTTTCACCCGGGTCCAGATGGCCGGCGGGGTTGTTCAACTTGAGGCCGTCGGCGGTTTCTTCCTCGACCAGGAGAAACCGGCCGTCCCTTTCCATCACCGCCGCGACGGTAACGTTGGGCTTCCAACGGACAGGTGGCGGTTGCTGCGTCATGGGCGGCATTATCCCGGCGCGACGTGACGTTAAGCTGCGCGATAGACCAAAAAAACACAGTCCCGCCTAGGAGACATCATGGAAAAAACCTGGCTGCGAAGCTACCCGCCGGAAGTGCCTGCCGAAATCGATGCGAGCGCCTATCGCTCGCTCGCACAGCTGATCGAAGAAGGCTTTCGCGCGCATGCCGACAAGGTGGCCTACACCTTCATGGGCGCCGACATCCGTTTCGCCGACACGCAGGCCGACTGCGGTCGTATCGCGGCCTACCTTCAGGGTCTGGGCCTGGCCAAGGGTGACCGCGTGGCCCTCATGATGCCCAACCTGCCGCAGTATCCGGCGGCCGTCGCGGCGGTGATCCGGGCCGGTTGCGTGGTGGTCAACGTCAATCCGCTCTACACCGCTCGCGAACTGGAGCACCAGCTGCGCGATTCCGGCGCCAAGGCGATCTTCATCCTGGAAAACTTCGCGCACACCTTGCAGCAATGCCTGCCGAAGACATCGGTGCAGCACATCGTGCTGTGCGCCACCGGCGACCGGTTGGGTTGGCTCAAGGGCGCGCTGGTCAATCTGGTGGTGCGGCGCGTCAAGAAGATGGTTCCGGCCTTCGACCTCCCACAGGCCGTGCGCTTCAACGCTGCCTTGGCACGCGGCGCCCGCCTGCCGTTTCGTGCGCCGGAGATCGGGCCGGACGACATCGCCATGCTCCAGTACACCGGCGGCACGACCGGTGTCGCCAAGGGCGCGGTGCTGCTGCATCGCAACGTGCTGGCCAACGTGCTGCAGTCCGAGGCCTGGCATGCGCCGGCCATGAGCAAGGTGCCGGGCGGCGAGCAGCACACCTTCGTCTGCGCCTTGCCGCTGTATCACATCTTCGCCTTCACCGTGATCATGATGTTGGCGCTACGCACCGGCAGCAAAGCCATCCTGGTGCCCAATCCGCGTGACCTCAAAGGCACCTTGAAAACCTTGTCGAAGCAGCGCTTCCACGTCTTCCCGGCCGTCAATACGCTCTTCTCCGGACTGGCGCACCACGCGGACTTCGGCTCCGTCGACTGGAGCGGTCTGCGGCTCACGGTGGCCGGCGGCGCGGCCGTGTCGAATGCGGTCGCCGACCTGTGGCTGAGCAAGACCGGCTCGCCCATCCGCGAAGGCTACGGTCTCTCCGAAACCTCGCCCTCGGCCGCCTGCAATCCGACAGCCGGCGAGACGGTGCGCGGCGCCATCGGCCTGCCGCTGCCCTCCACCGAATTCGCGCTGCTCGACGACGACGGTGCGGAAGTCGCCCTCGGCACGCCGGGCGAAATCGCCATCCGCGGTCCGCAGGTGATGGCCGGCTACTGGCAACGGCCGGAAGACACCGCCCATGTCATGACCGCCGCCGGCTTCATGCGCACCGGCGACATCGCGACGGTGGACGAGCGAGGTTTCTTCCGCATCGTCGACCGCAAGAAGGACATGATTCTGGTCAGTGGCTTCAACGTCTATCCGAACGAAATCGAGAACGTCGTCTCCGGACTGGCGGGCGTGCTGGAATGTGCGGCTGTCGGCGTGCCGGACGACAAGACCGGCGAGGCGGTCAAGCTCGTCATCGTGCGCCAGGAGGCGTCGTTGACCGAAGAGCAGGTGCGGCAGTTTTGCCGCGAGCAGCTGACCGGCTACAAGCGGCCCCGTGTCATCGAGTTCCGCGAACAGTTGCCCAAGACCACGGTCGGCAAGGTGCTGCGGCGCGAATTGCGGGACAAGGCCTGATGCCGGCGGATCGCCCGATCTGGGGGCTTCTGAGCGCTCTGCCCGAGGAGCAGCTCGGGTTGGTCGACCTGCTCGACGACGTGGTGCCGCCCGTGTTGCATGCCGGGCGGCAATTCGTTCAGGGCCGCCTGGCGGGGCACCGGGTGGTGCTGGCGCTTTGCGGCATCGGCAAGGTGGCGGCTGCCGCCACGACGGCGATGCTGGTCGAACGGTTCGGCGTGGAGCGCCTGGTGTTCACCGGCGTGGCGGGCGGTTTGTCGCCCGGGGCGCGCATCGGCGACGTGGTCGTGGCCGACGGGTTCATGCAGCACGACATGGATGCGTCTCCGCTGTTCCCGCGATACGAGATCCCGCTGTACGGCCGTGCCCTGTTCGACGCGGACGCGGATCTGTCGAACCGACTCGACGCCGCCGCCCGCATCGCCTTGGCGGATCCGGTCGCCCTTTGCGGGCCGGAAGATCGAGCGCGATTCCTGCCGGACGAGGTCCGCGTGCACCGCGGCCTGCTGGTCAGCGGCGACCGTTTCGTCAGTGCCTTGAAGGAAGCAGCCGACTTGCGCGCCGGAATTCCGGCGGCCATGGCGGTCGATATGGAGAGCGCGGCGGTGGCGCAGGTATGCCGCGATTACGGTGTGCGGTTTGCGGCGGTTCGCACCATCTCCGATCGCGCCGACGACAGCGCGCACGTGGACTTTCCCGCCTTCGTCGAAACCGTCGCCAGCCGCTATGCCAGCGCCATCGTGGCGGCGCTGTTCCGCGACGACGCTACTTGAGCCAGCCCCGGCGGCGGAAGTAGAGCATCGGCACCACGGCGCTCGCCGCCATGAGCGTGATCACGTAGGGATACGCCGCCTTGCCCAATGCTGCGAGCTCCGGGAACTGCAGGTTCATGCCGTAGATGCTGGCGATCAGCGTCGGCGGCAGCAACGCGACGCTCGCCACCGAGAAGATCTTGATGATCTTGTTCTGGTTGATGTTGATGAAGCCGACCGTCGCGTCCATCAGGAAGTTGATCTTGTCGAACAGGAACGCGGTGTGGTTGTCGAGCGATTCGATGTCGCGCAGGATCTGCCGCGCCTCCTCGAACTGCTCGGCGTTGAGCATGCGGCTGCGCATCATGAAGCTGACAGCGCGGCGCGTGTCCATCACATTGCGCCGGATGCGACCGTTCAAGTCTTCCTGGCGGGCGATGGCGCCCAACACTTCGCCGGCCAGCGCATCGGTCACGTTCTCGGACAGCACCAGCCGGCTGGCCTTTTCGAGCTCGTCGTAGATGTTTTCGAGGGTGTCGGCGGAGTATTCGGCATCGACGTCGAACAGCTTCAGCAGCACGTCCTTGGCGTCCTCGATCAGCCCGGGCGCACGCCGGGCCCGCAGGCGCAGCAGGCGGAAGACCGGCACATCCTCATCGTGGATCGAGAACAGCACACCCCGGCTCTTCTTGTCCGAATCGCGCTGGTTCAGGATGAAGGCAACGCGCACCGAGCGCGGTTCTTCTTCATCGGCGATCAGGAAGTCGCTGCGCACATGCAGGTCGCCGTTGTCTTCTTCATAGAAGCGAGCGGACTCCTCGATGTCGTCTTCGGTCGCGTCCTCGGGAATCGAGACTTCGTAGTGCTGCTTGATCCACCGCTTTTCCTCGACGGTGGGGGATTCGAGGTCGACCCAGATCGGGGTGAATCGGGCGAGTTCTTCCAGCGACTCGATCTCTTCCTGGAAGAGCCGGCCATTGGCGAGCGAAAAGATGTTCAGCATGGCGCGTTCCCGGGCGGGTTACATCGGACAAGGGGGTTGATGAGCAAGCTTTCCACCCCCCGACACGCTCCCGGGAGCAGAAAGCTACCGACTCGGGTAGGTTTCCACGGCGATTTCTCCAATGAAAGAACAGCGGATTATGGCATTGGGACGGAGCGTCACTGGCGCCTCGCTGACCGACTTGTTACGGCCCTGATGGCGTCACGGTTTCCCCAATTTTGGGGAGATCCCGGCGTTTCGATGTGTCAAAAAAATCCTCAGTAATTCAGCGACTTACATCAAGAAGTCATCGACGCGTTGCATTCGTTTTCGATTGCCGGATGACTGTCCGATTGCAATCCGCTGGTCGCGGGCGCATAGTGAATTCAAGCGCAGAACAAGATCGAGTCCGTTCCCGTTCGATGCAATGTCGAACGGTTTTTCAACCGGTGCTACCAAGTTGGAGGAAATCCCATGAACCTGACGATCAGCGGCCATCATCTCGATGTCACTCCCGCCCTGCGCGGATACGTCACGAGCAAACTCGAACGCGTTACCCGCCATTACGACGACATGGTCGACATCAAGGTCATCCTGAGCGTCGAAAAGCAAAAGGAAAAGCAGCTGCGCCAACGTGCTGAATGCAGCATCCTCGTCAAGGGGAGCGAGATGTTTGCCGAGAGTGCCCACGCCGACCTTTATGCAGCGGTGGACGAACTGATGGACAAACTCGATCGGCAGGTTGTGCGGCACAAGGACCGTGTGCAGAACCATCACCACGAAGCGCCGAAACGGATGATGTGACGGGGTGTGTTGCGTCGGCGCGCCAAGCGGCTCGCGGCGTGGTGGCTGACGCGCGGGCCGGCGCATAATGCGCCTCCACCGCCATGAACCGCCTAGCCGCCATCCTGCCCGTTGAACAGGTCCTCGTCAGCCTCGAGGCCACGAGCAAGAAGCGCGCGTTCGAAGAAGCCGGGCTGCTGTTCGAAAGCCTGCACGGCCTCAGCCGCGCGCTGGTGACCGACAGCCTGTTCGCCCGCGAGCGGCTGGGCTCCACCGGTCTCGGTCATGGCGTGGCCATTCCGCATGGCCGCATCAAAGGGCTGAAGGCACCGATGGCGGCGGTCTTCCAATTGGCGCAGCCGATTGGGTTCGATGCGCCGGATGAGCGGCCGGTCGTGCTGCTCATCTTCCTGTTGGTCCCCGAAGCGGCGACCCAGAAGCATCTGGAAATTCTTTCAGAGATCGCTGAACTGTTGAGCGACGCGCCATTACGCGAGAAGATCAAGGCCGGCGGCTCGGCTTCGGAGCTGCACGCGATCATCGCGCAGTGGCAGTCCACCCAGCCGGCCTGAAGTCGCCGGTCGTTCCCTCCGAATAAGCCTCTTGAAACCGACCGTCGTCAGCGCCGATGCGCTTTTCGAGGAATTCAGGAGCTCCCTACGATGGGAGTGGATTGCGGGCCTTGGGGCGTCGGAGCGACGCTTCGATGAAATCGTGGTCCGCGCCGCACGTTCCGGCGCCGATCTGGTCGGCTATCTCAACTACATCCACCCCTACCGGGTGCAGATCCTGGGTGAGCGAGAAGTCGCCTACCTGAGCAACGCTACGCCGGAAGACTGCGCCCGACGCATCGCCCGTATCGTGACACTGGAGCCGCCGGTGCTGGTGTTGGCGGATGGCCAGACCGCGCCGCCGGGCCTGGTGTCGATGTGCGAACGCGCGCAGATTCCGCTGTTTTCCACCTACGAGTCCTCTGCCTTCGTCATCGACGTGCTGCGGGCCTATCTGTCCAAGCATTTCGCCGACCGCACCACGATGCACGGTGTGTTCATGGACATCCTGGGCCTCGGCGTGATGATCACCGGCGAGTCCGGCCTCGGCAAAAGCGAGCTCGGGCTGGAGCTGATTTCGCGTGGCAACGGGCTGGTCGCCGACGATGCGGTCGACCTCTATCGCATCAACCAAGCTTCCATCGAGGGGCGTTGCCCCGAGCTGCTGCAAAACTTGCTGGAAGTGCGCGGCATCGGCCTGCTCGACATCCGCGCCATCTTCGGCGAGACGGCAGTGCGCCGGAAGATGCGTCTCAAGCTGATCGTGCACCTGGTCCGCAAGGAAACCATGGAGCGCGAATACGAGCGACTGCCCTACGAGCCCCTGACGCAAGACGTGCTCGGCGTGCCGGTGCGCAAGGCGGTGATCCAGGTGGTGGCGGGGCGCAACATCGCGGTGCTGGTGGAGGCGGCGGTGCGCAACACCATCCTGCAGCTGCGTGGCATCGACACTTACCAGGAATTCGTCGAGCGCCACCAGCGCGCCATGGAGAGCGGCGAGCACTGATGCTCACCGTGCGCGGCGCTGCTCAGCCGCGCCGGGGATGCAGCTTGCCGCAGTCCTCGCAGAGGCCGTAGAGCGCCATGGAATGGTCTTGCACCTGCCAGCCCTTGGCCTTGGCCACAGCTTGCTGACGCTGCTCGATTTCCGCGTCGTAGAACTCCTCGACCTTGCCGCAATTGGTGCAGACGAAGTGGTCGTGGTGCGAACCTTCGTTGAGTTCGTAGACCGCCTTGCCGCTCTCGAAATGGCGCCGGCTCAGGATGGCGGCCTGCTCGAACTGGGTGAGCACCCGGTAGACGGTGGCCAGGCCGATGTCGGAGCGCTCCTCGAGAAGCACCCGAAAGACATCTTCGGCGGTCATGTGGCGTTGCTTGCCGGTCTGGAAGATCTCGAGGATCTTCAGCCGGGGCAGCGTGGCCTTGAGGCCGGTGTTCTTGAGATCGTCGATGTTGCTGTGCATGAGGCTTTCCTGGCTGGCGGGCGACGGGCCCGCCGGACGTTCATGGCGAAGCCTGCCGCTACAATCGTCGGATCATATCGCCTGCGCCCTTCCACATGTCCGATCACTTTCTGCGCCGCTCCCTGACCGTCGCCGCGGCTGCCACGGCAGCCCTGCTTGCGGGCTGCGGCACGGTCGACAGCGCCAGTAATCGGCTGGTCAGCGCGATCACGCCCTACAAGATCGAGATCGTCCAGGGCAACTTCGTCTCCAAGGAGCAGGTGGCTGCGCTCGAAAAGGGCATGAGCAGGATCCAGGTCCGGGAAGTGCTGGGTACGCCCCTCATCACCAACCTCTTCCGTGCCGATCGCTGGGACTATGTCTTCACCATCAAGCGGCCCGGCGTCGATCCGCAATCGCGCCGCCTGAGCGTCTTCTTCGAGAACGATCTGCTCGCGCGTTTCGAAGGCGACGACATGCCAACCGAAGCTGAATTCGTGGCGCGTCTCGATACCCGCACGCGTCTCGGCAAGATCCCGCCCCTCGAAGCAACGCCTGCCGAATTGGCGAAGTTCCCCGGCCGGCCCAAATCCGAGCAAGAGCCTTCCACGAGCGCGATCGCGGCGGAGGCTCCACCGTCCACCGCCTATCCGCCGCTCAACGCGCCCAGCAGCCGCTGATCCTGCAGCCGGCATTCCTGACCGGCCCTTCCAGCCCCTTCCGCCTCGCAGCTTTCCGATCCGCATGACAGCGAACTCCTCCTCGCCGGCGACCGGCACCCCCCACAAGATCGCGGTTGCCGGTGCTTCCGGCCGCATGGGCCGCATGTTGATCGAGGCGATTCGCGCCTGCGACGACTGTGTGCTCGCCGGCGCGCTCGACCAGGCATCCAGCCCGGCGATCGCCTCCGATGCTTCCGCCTTCCTCGGCTTTGCGAGCGGTGTGGCCATCACCTCGGATTTGGCCAAGGCCATCGCGCCCGCGTCGGTGCTGATCGACTTCACCCGCCCCGAAGGCACGCTGCGCCACCTGGAAGTCTGCCGCGAGCACGGCGTCAACCTCGTCATCGGCACGACAGGCTTCACGGCGGCGCAGAAGGCCGAGATCGAGGCTGCGTCACGCGAGATCGCCATCGTGATGGCGCCCAACATGAGCGTCGGCGTCAACGTCACGCTGAAGCTGCTGGAAATGGCCGCCAAGGCGCTGTCCACCGGCTACGACATCGAGGTGATCGAGGCGCACCATCGCCACAAGGTCGATGCGCCCTCGGGCACCGCGCTCAAGATGGGTGAAGTGCTGGCCGAGGCCATGGGCCGCTCGCTCGAAGACTGCGCCGTCTACACCCGCGAAGGCGAGACCGGCCCACGCGATCCGTCGTCCATCGGCTTCGCCACGATCCGTGGCGGCGACATCGTCGGCGACCACACCGTGCTGTTCGCCGGCACTGGCGAGCGAATCGAGATCACCCATAAGTCCTCGAGCCGTGCGACCTACGCCCAGGGCAGCCTGCGCGCCGTCCGGTTCCTGGAAGGGCGCAAACAGGGTCTGTACGACATGTTCGACGTGCTCGGCCTGCGGGCCTGAGGCCTTGGCGCCGCATGGATGCGCTGAGTTTCTTCATGGCGGGCGATGCGCTCGCGCGCGTGGTGGCCGTGGTGCTGCTGGTGATGTCGGTGTCGAGCTGGATCGTCATTCTCTGGAAATCCTGGCTGCTGAACGCGGCCAGCCGGCATTCGGTGCGCGCCATCGCTGCTTTCTGGCAGTCGCCCAGCCTCGACGACGCGCGGCAACGGTTGTCCGCATTCGATCCGCAAGGGCTGGTGACGCCTTTCGTGGCCGCCCTGGCAGCCGACGAGGCGATCGGCCTGGCGGCGGGCGGCGACCGCGCCCAGCGTCGCACCCGTGTCCTGCGTGATGCGCTGCACCAGGCTTCGGCGCAACTGCAGTCCGGCCAGGTGTTGCTGGCCAGCATCGGCGCCATCGCACCTTTCGTCGGCTTGCTCGGCACGGTCTGGGGCATTCACCGCGCCCTGGTCGACATCGCGGGCGCGGGCCAGATCAGCATCGAGCGCATCGCCGGGCCGGTGGGCGAGGCGCTGGTGATGACCGCGGCCGGGTTGGCGGTAGCGATTCCGGCGGTTCTGGCCTACAACCTGCTCGGACGGCGCATCGTGCGTATCGAGGCCGAACTCGAAGGCTTCGCGCAGGACCTGCGCGACCTCTGACCCGCGGCGACCATGGCGTTCGGACGACTTTCCCGCGGCCCCGACGCCGCACCGCTGAGTGAAATCAACGTGACGCCGCTGGTCGACGTGATGCTGGTGCTGGTGGTGGTGTTCCTGCTGACGGCACCGCTGCTGGCCACCAGCATCCGGCTCGACCTGCCGCAGGCGGCCACGGCGCCCGCGCCCTCGGGCAAGCAGGGCGTTCAGCTGGTGGTCGATGCCGCCGGTCAGGCCTTTCTCGACGACCGCCCGCTCGGGGACAAAGCCTTGGCCGAGCGCCTGGCGCAGGTCGCCGCCGACGATCCGGATACCGAGATCCAGCTGCGGGCCGACACGGCCGTGCCCTACGGCCGCGTCGTCGCGCTGCTCGACCTGGCGCAGCAGGCAGGCCTCGTCCACGTGGGTTTCGTCGCCGCCCAGCGGGCCGCCACGCCCGACCGACCCTAGAATCGCGCTCTGCCCCGACGCGCCCGGGCCGTCCGGCGCCCACCGACGAGCGCTCCTCTCTTTCCCATGCAAGACAAATATTCTCATCAAGAGGTCGAAAGCGCCGCCCAGGCCGACTGGACCGCCCGCGACGTCTACCGAGTCACGGAAGACGCCAGCCGGCCCAAGTTCTACGCCTGCTCGATGCTGCCGTATCCGAGCGGCAAGCTGCACATGGGCCATGTGCGCAACTACACCATCAACGACATGCTGGCGCGGCAGCTGCGCATGCGCGGCTTCAATGTGTTGATGCCGATGGGCTGGGACGCCTTCGGCCTGCCCGCCGAGAACGCCGCCATGAAGAACGGCGTGCCGCCGGCGCAGTGGACCTACGACAACATCGCCTACATGAAGAAGCAGATGCAGGCGATGGGGCTGGCCATCGACTGGTCGCGTGAGGTCGCCACCTGCTCGCCCGAGTACTACAAATGGAATCAGTGGCTGTTCCTGAAGATGCTCGAAAAAGGCATCGCCTACCGCAAGACCCAGACGGTGAACTGGGATCCGGTCGACCAGACCGTGCTGGCCAACGAGCAGGTGATCGACGGCAAGGGCTGGCGTACCGGCGCGGTGGTGGAAAAACGTGAGATCCCCGGCTACTACCTGAAGATCACCGACTACGCCGAAGAGCTGCTCGACCACGTGCAGAACAAGCTGCCGGGCTGGCCCGAACGGGTGCGCCTGATGCAGGAGAACTGGATCGGCAAGAGCCAGGGCGTGCGTTTCGCGTTCCCGCACGACATCCGCGACGCCTCGGGCGAGCTGATTGGCGACGGCCGCATGTACGTCTTCACGACGCGCGCCGACACCATCATGGGGGTCACCTTCTGCGCGGTGGCGCCTGAGCATCCGATCGCGGCGCACGCGGCGTCTCTGGATCCGGCCCTCGCCGCTTTCATCGCCGAATGCAAGAGCGGCGGCACCACCGAGGCCGAGCTTGCCACGCAGGAAAAGAAGGGCATGCGCACGGGCTTGTTCGTGACGCACCCTTTCATGGAAGACCCGATCGAAGTTTGGGTCGGCAACTACGTGCTGATGGGCTACGGCGACGGTGCGGTGATGGGCGTGCCGGCGCACGACGAGCGCGATTTCGCCTTCGCGCTGAAGTACGACATCCCGATCCGCCAGGTGGTGCAGGTCGATGGCGAGCACTACGACTACCACCACTGGCACGACTGGTACGCCGACAAGAAGAACGGTGTCACCATCAATTCCGACTACTTCAGCGGACTGCCTTACGAAGAGGCGGTCGACGCGGTGGCGCGCGCGCTGCAGGAGCGCGGCCTGGGCGAGAAGAAGACCACCTGGCGCCTGCGCGACTGGGGAGTGAGCCGCCAGCGCTACTGGGGCACGCCGATCCCCATCATCCATTGCGAGGAACATGGCGCGGTGCCGGTGCCCGAGCAGGACCTGCCGGTGGTGCTGCCGCAGGACTGCATTCCCGACGGCTCCGGCAATCCGCTGGCGCGGCACGAGGGCTTTCATGCCGGCGTGGTCTGCCCGGTGTGCGGCAAGGCGGCGCGGCGCGAGACCGACACCATGGACACCTTCGTGGACTCGTCCTGGTACTTCATGCGCTATTGCGACCCGAAGAACGACCGGCAGATGGTCGGCGCGGGCGCCGAGTACTGGATGCCGATGGACCAGTACATCGGTGGCATCGAGCACGCCATCCTGCATCTGCTGTATGCCCGGTTCTGGACCAAGGTGATGCGTGACCTCGGCCTGGTAAAGGTCGACGAGCCCTTCACCAAGCTGCTCACCCAGGGCATGGTGCTCAACCACATCTACTCGCGCAAGACGCCCAAGGGCGGCATCGAGTACTTCTGGCCGCACGAGGTCGAGGATGTGCACGACGCGGCCGGCAAGGTGGTTTCGGCCAAGCTCAAGTCCGACGGTTCGGCCGTGGACTATGGCGGCGTCGGCACCATGAGCAAGAGCAAGAACAATGGCGTCGATCCGCAGGACCTGATCGGCAAGTACGGCGCCGACACTGCACGGCTCTACACCATGTTCACCGCGCCGCCGGAAGCCACGCTGGAGTGGAACGACGCGGCCGTCGAGGGCAGCTACCGCTTCCTGCGTCGGGTCTGGAACTTCGGCGTGAAGCTCACGGCCGGGGACAGGGCCGCGGCCAACGCCAGCATCGCCGGCGTGGGGCGCCTGCAGGAAGTCACTTTCGGCCCCGCTGCCAAGGAGCTGCGCCGCGAACTGCACACCGTGCTGCGCCAAGTCGACTACGACTACCAGCGCATGCAATACAACACGGTGGTGTCGGGCGCGATGAAGATGATCAACGCCCTCGAGTCGTTCAAGGCCGAAGGCGTGCCGGGCGCGGAAGTCGCAGCCATCGAAGGCTTCGCCATCCTGCTGCGGGTGCTCTACCCGGCCACGCCGCACATCGCCGACCAGCTGTGGAAGCAGCTCGGCTATGCCGCCGAACTCGGCGACCTGCTCGACACGCCCTGGCCCAAGGTCGACGAATCGGCGCTGGTGCAGGACGAGATCGAGCTGATGCTGCAGGTCAACGGCAAGCTGCGCGGCTCGGTCCGGGTGCCCGCCGGCGCCGACAAGGCGGCGATCGAGGCGGCCGCGCTGGCGAGCGAGGATTTCCAGAAATTCGCCGCCGGTGCCACGCCCAAGAAGGTGATCGTGGTGCCGGGTCGCCTGATCAACGTCGTGGTTTGAAAGGCCGCTCCATGCTCCGCCGTCGCGCTGTCCTTTCCCTCTCCGGCCTGGTGGCACTGCCGCTCGCGGGATGCGGCTTTCACCTGCGCCAGGCGCCGACGTTCGCATTCAAGACCATCTACCTCAACGGCGCGCCGGCCTCGACCCTGGCGGCCGAGTTGCGGCGCAATCTCGAAGCCGGCACCGGTCTGCAGGTGAGCCGTGATCCGGCCCAGCGTTACACCCAGGACGTCATCCTCGATGTGCTGCAGGACCAGCGCGAGCGTGTCGCCCTGAGCTACAACTCGGTCGGCCAGGTGCGTGAGTTCCAGCTGCGGGTGCGGGTGCGCTTCGCCCTGCGCACGCCCGACGAGCGCGAGATCCTGCCGTCGACCGAACTCCTGCTGCAGCAGGACCAGAGCTACGACGAAACCCTGGCACTGGCCAAGGAGCAGGAAGCGCAACTGATCTTCCGCAATCTCCAGACCGACGTGGTGCGCCAGATTCTTCGGCGCCTGGCCGCGGTCCGGCAGATCTAGTTTTTTTCGATGCAGCTCACCGCGGCGCAACTCGCCAGCCACCTGCAGAAGTCGCTGCGCCCGCTCTACGCGGTGCACGGCGACGAGCCGTTGCTGGTGCAGGAGGCGGCCGATGCGATTCGCGCTGCCGCGCGCGCGCAGGGCGCGACGGAGCGCACGGTGCATGTCGTGGCCGGGGCGCATTTCGACTGGAGCGGGGTGCTCGCCGACGGCAGCGCGCTGTCGCTGTTCGCCGAAAAGCGCATCGTCGAGATCCGCATCCCCTCGGGCAAGCCGGGCAAGGATGGAAGCGCGGCCCTGCAGCAGATCGCCGCGGTGGCGGCCACGCAATCCGACACCCTGACCCTGGTGCTGCTGCCGCGCCTGGACAAGGCCACCCGCACCGGCGCCTGGTTCACCGCGCTGGAGCAGCATGGCGTGAGCATCCAGGTCGATCCGGTCGAGCGCGGGTCGCTGCCGCAGTGGATCGCCCAACGCCTGCAGCGCCAGGGCCAGCAGGTGGCGTCGGGCGAGGAGGGCCAGCGTACCTTGCAGTTCTTTGCCGATCGGGTCGAAGGCAACCTGCTGGCGGCGCACCAGGAGATCGAAAAACTGGCCTTGCTGTACCCGGCGGGCACCTTGTCGTGGGAGCAGGTCGAGACGGCGGTGCTCAATGTGGCTCGGTACGACGTCTTCAAGCTGTCCGAGTCCATCCTGGGCGGACAGGTGGCGCGGGTGCAGCGCATGCTCGACGGTCTGCGCGCCGAGGGCGAGGCCGAGGTGCTGGTGCACTACACCCTGGCCGAGGACATCCGCGCGCTCAAGCGGGTCAAGGACGCCATGAACCAGGGGCGACCACTGCCGATGGCCTTGCGTGAGCAGCGGGTCTGGGGGCCGCGCGAACGGCTGTTCGAGCGGGTGTTGCCCCGCCTGGACGCCTCGCTGCTCGCCACGCTGTTGCAGGACGCACACAAGGTCGATGGCATCGTCAAGGGTTTGCCGCAGGAAGGCTGGCCGCGCGACGGCTGGCAGGCGCTGATGCGCCTGGCCATCCGCCTGTGCCGCGTCTGCGCTGGAGCGCCTTCCACCCGCGCCGCGTGAGGCCATCGTGAGGCCTGCAGGCGTCGCGCATGGGAAAATGCACCCATGAACGCCCTGAACGTCGCCGAATACGTCAACACCCTCGGAATGCAGGCGCGCGCAGCCTCCGCGCGCATGGCCAGTGCGGATGCCGCCACCAAGAACGCCGCATTACGAGCGCTCGCCCGCTTGCTGCGAGCCGATCCGGTGTCGCTGGCGGAGGCCAACGCCCGCGACCTGGCTCGCGCCCAGGCGGCCGGACTCGCAGCGCCGATGGTCGACCGCCTCCGTCTTACGCCCAAGGTCATCGAAACCGTGGCGCAGGGCTGCGACCAGCTCGCCGCCATGCCTGAGCTCATCGGCGACGTCGTCGGTCTGCAGCAGCAGCCCAGCGGCATCCGGGTCGGTCGCATGCGGGTGCCGCTGGGCGTGTTCGGCATGATTTTCGAAAGCCGTCCCAATGTGACGATCGAGGCGGCCAGCCTGTCGATCAAGAGCGGAAACGCCTGCATCCTGCGCGGCGGGTCGGAGGCGATCGAATCCAACAAGGCGCTGGCCGCGCTGGTCGGCCAGGCGCTGGCCGAGGCTGGACTGCCGGTCGACGCGGTGCAACTGGTCGCCACCACCGATCGCGACGCCGTGGGCCGGCTCATCGCCATGCCCGAGTACGTGGACGTGATCATCCCGCGCGGCGGCAAGAGCCTGATCGAGCGCATCAGCCGTGAAGCACGGGTGCCGGTCATCAAGCACCTCGACGGCAATTGCCACACTTACGTGGACGACCCTTGCGACATCGCCATGGCCGTCAAGGTGGCGGACAACGCCAAGACCCAGAAGTACAGCCCCTGCAATGCGACCGAAGGCCTGCTGGTGGCGCGCGGCGTGGCGGCCGAGTTCCTGCCGCTTATCGGCCGCATCTATGCGGACAAGGGCGTCGAGATGCGCTGCGACGCCCAGGCCCTGGAAATATTGCGTGGTGTGACCGGTGCAGCGCTCCAGCCCGCGAGCGAGCAGGACTGGTCGGAGGAATACCTCGGCCCGACGATCAGCGTGAAGGTGGTCGAGGGCGTCGATGAGGCGATCGACCACATCAACCGTTATTCGTCACACCACACCGATGCCATCCTCACGCGCGATCACATGCATGCGCAGCGTTTCCTGCGCGAGGTCGATTCGGCCAGCGTCATGGTGAACGCCAGTACGCGATTCGCCGATGGTTTCGAATACGGCCTGGGCGCGGAAATCGGCATCAGCACGGACAAGTTCCATGCGCGCGGCCCGGTCGGTTTGGAGGGCCTCACTTCCCTGAAGTGGGTGGTGCTGGGGCAAGGCGAAATTCGGCAATGACAGCCGTCGCGCTCTTGTCTCCATCCTGATGAACCCTATATCCCTTCGGTTCGCTCCGTCTCTTGCTGACGGAGCTTTTTGTTTTTTCGCTAGCCAGTCATAGAGGACCGCATGGTTCCGCATCTCATCACGGCACTGAACGGTCCGATCAACGAACTGGAACAGCGCATCCTTGATTCCACCCCGGCGATCGAGCGCTGGTTCCGGCTGGAGTGGATGGAGCACACGCCACCGTTCTACAGCTCGGTCGATCTGCGCAATGCGGGCTTCAAGCTGGCGCCGGTCGACACCAACCTGTTTCCCGGCGGCTGGAATCATCTGACCCGACCGATGCTGCCACTGGCGGTGCAGGCGGCGATGGCGGCCATCGAGAAGATCTGCCCCGAAGCGCGCAACCTGCTGCTGATTCCCGAGAACCACGGCGATGCCGACTATCTCGACAACGTCGCCCAGCTCGCGCACATCTTTCATGCGGCCGGGCTCAATGTGCGCGTCGGGTCGGTCGATCCCGAGATTCGCGACGTCACCACCTTGACGCTGGCGAACGGCCAGCAACTGCGCTTGGAACCCGTGGTGCGCAACGGGGGTCGACTCGCCACCCGGCATTTCGATCCCTGCACCATCCTGCTCAACAACGACCTGTCGCAAGGCGCTCCCGGCATCCTCGAGGAACTGCACGAGCAATACCTGCTGCCGCCGCTGCACGCGGGTTGGTCGGTGCGCCGCAAGAGCCGTCACTTCCAGAGCTACGAGGAGGTGTCCAAGCGCTTCGGCAAGATGCTGGGCATCGATCCCTGGCTGGTGAATCCCTTGTTCGGTCATGGTGGCGAAGTCGATTTCGCCAATGGCGCGGGCATGGAAGAGTTGGCGCACAACGTCGATGCGCTCCTGGCGCGGGTGCGGCGCAAGTACAAGGAATACGGCATCAACGAAAAGGCCTTCGCCGTCGTCAAGACCGACAACGGAACGGGCGGCATGGGCGTCATGACGGTGCACGACGCACGCGATCTCGAATCGCTCAGCGCTCGGGCCCGCGAACGCATGAACATCGCCAAAGACGGCCGCGCCTCGCACGAGGTGATCGTCCAGGAAGGCGTGCCCACCTATGAAAGCGTGGGCGAAGCGACCGCCGAACCGGTGGTCTACATGATGGATCGTTATGTAGTCGGCGGCTTCTATCGGGTGCACGGCGAGCGTGGCATCGACGAGAACCTGCGCGGCCCGGGCGCCGGCGTGGTTCCGCTCGATTTCGACGACAGCGCACGCCTGAACCAGCCAGGCGGCAAGGGCGCCGCCGAGGCACCCAACCGCTTCTACATGTATGGCGTGATCGGCCGACTGGCGATGCTGTCGGCCAGCTATGAACTCGAGGCTACCAACCCCGAGGCAGAGGTCTACGACTGACCCTGTCGGTTGTTGCGCCGCAACGTTAGCCGCCCTGCGAACGGGCGGCTTTTACCTCTTGCGATTGCCACGCAAGGCCTACGGCGCACAATAGCGACCCCATGACAACGGCCGTTCGCCGGCGTCCCGGTCCTCGACCCCGGCGCCCGGGGTCCGCAGGACCCGCGCCAGGGCGACGACACGAAGCAGTGTCCGACAGCAACAAAACCTCCTTGCCCGCACTCACTCTCGGCGCCATCGGCGTCGTGTACGGCGACATCGGCACCAGCGTGCTCTATGCCGTGAAGGAGGTGTTCCACACCGGCCGCGTGCCTTTCATGCCCGAGAACGTCTATGGCGTGCTCTCGATGTTCTTCTGGACCCTGGTGATCGTCGTCGCGCTCAAGTACGTCGTGCTGGTGCTGCGGGCCGACAACAACGGCGAAGGCGGATTGGTGGCGATGCTGGCCCTGGCCTCGCAAGCCGTGAAGGACAAGCCGCAATTGCGCAAGGTGCTGCTGCTGGTCGGCATCTTCGGAACCTCGCTCTTCTATGGCGACGGCGTCATCACGCCGGCCATCTCGGTCCTGTCGTCGGTCGAGGGCCTGGAGGTCATCTCGCCGGCGTTCCGAACCTACGTGATACCGATCACGCTTGTCGTGCTGTTCTGCCTCTTCGCGGTGCAGAAGCGCGGCACTGGCGGCATCGGCAAGTTCTTCGGGCCGATCACGCTGGTGTGGTTCCTGACGATCGCGGTGCTGGGTGTGATGCACATCAGCGGCCATCCGGAGATCCTCAAGGCGCTCAACCCGTATTACGCGGTGCGCTTCATCTTCATGCATCCGCTGGTGACCTTCATCATCCTCGGCGCGATGGTGCTATGCGTGACGGGCGCCGAGGCGCTCTACGCCGACCTGGGGCATTTCGGCAAAAAGCCGATCCGCCTGGCCTGGTTCCTGGTGGTGATGCCCTCGCTCACGCTCAACTACTTTGGTCAGGGCGCGCTGCTGCTCGCCGAACCGGGCGCGGTGCAGAACCCCTTCTTCATGATGGCGCCGCCGTGGGCCCTGTTGCCGCTGGTGTTGCTGGCAACGATGGCCACGGTGATCGCGTCCCAAGCCCTGATCTCGGGTGCTTTCAGCATCACCAAGCAGGTGGTGCAGCTCGGCTACCTGCCGCGCCTGAACGTGCAGCACACCAGCGTGCGCGAAGCCGGACAGATCTACATCCCGTTCGTGAACTGGGGCCTGTTCGTGGCGATCGTCCTGGCCGTGGTGATGTTCCGCTCATCCAGCAACCTCGCCGGCGCGTACGGCATCGCGGTGACGCTCGACATGCTCATCACTACCGTGCTCACCTTCTTCGTCATCCGGTACCGCTGGAACTATCCACTGGCGCTCTGCATTGCGGCCACCGGTGCCTTCTTCATCGTCGACCTCGCCTTTTTCACATCCAACCTGCTGAAGCTGGTCGACGGCGGCTGGTTCCCGCTGATGATCGGCGGGGCGATCTTCACGCTCATGATCACGTGGAAAGACGGCCGCAACCTGATCAACGAAAAGCTGCGCAGCGACGCGCTGGATCTGCCCAGCTTCCTGGACGCCGTGTTCACCAGCCCGCCGACGCGCGTCGAGGGCACCGCGGTGTTTCTGACCGGCGAGCCCGGCACCGTTCCCAACGCCATGCTGCACAACCTCAAGCACAACAAGGTGATGCATGAGCAGAACCTGTTCGTGACCGTGAAATCCCACGAGGTGCCTTGGCTGGGCATGGACAAGCGACTCGAGGTCGTTGCCCTGGGGCGAGACTGCTGGCAGGTGGTGATCCACTACGGCTTCAAGAACGATCCGGATATTCCGCAGGCGCTTTCCAACCTGCGAGGTCAGGGTTGCGGCCTCGACCCGATGACCACCAGCTATTTCCTGTCGCGCGATACCGTTATCCCGACCATCGGCAGCGGCATGGCCGACTGGCGCGAAAAGTTGTTCGCCCAGATGCACCGCAACGCGGGTGCGGCGGCCGACTTCCTGAACCTGCCGAGCAATTCGGTGGTGGAAATGGGGTCGAAGATCGAAATCTGATGGCGAGGCGGCCCCGTCGGCCGCCCCGCTA
Source organism: Xylophilus sp. GOD-11R (assembly GCF_033546935.1). Lineage (GTDB taxonomy): Bacteria > Pseudomonadota > Gammaproteobacteria > Burkholderiales > Burkholderiaceae_C > Xylophilus. The sequence continues at coordinate 160,227 of NZ_CP137854.1, forward strand.
CGCTCGGGAGCAGCATGCAGTTTTTCAGGGACATGAGTCCGTCGGCCCTCGCTGCCGGTTTGGTCGCCGCCCTGGTCGGCTTCACCAGTTCCGCCGCGATCATCTTTCAGGCGGCACGCGCTTTCGGTGCAAACGACGCGATGGTGTCATCGTGGGTCTGGGCGATCGGATGGGGCGCCGGCCTGTGTACCGTCGTGCCCTCGCTGTGGACGCGCAAGCCGGTCATGGTCGCCTGGAGCACGCCGGGCGCCGCGGTGCTGGCGCTTGCCGGCAATGGGCATTCCATGGGCGATGCCGTCGGCGCGTTCATGGTCTCGGCTGCGTTGATCGTTCTCTTCGGCGTCACCGGCTGGTTCGAAAAAGCCATGGCACGGATACCGGTCGGCATCGCGGCGGCCTTGTTGGCCGGGGTGCTGGCCAAGTTCGGCATGCAGGCGTTCGCGGCGGCAGGTACCTCGGTCGTGCTGGTGGCGACGATGCTGCTCGTCTACCTCCTGGCCCGCCGGTGGGTTCCCCGTTATGCCGTGCTGGCCAGCCTGGCTGCCGGGGTGGGGCTGGTTCTGATCCGTGGCGAGATCGCTCCGCAGGCATCGATACCGCTGGTCATGACTACGCCGGTGTGGGTGCCGCCCGCGTTCAGTTGGGCGACGGTCGTCGGCATGGCGCTGCCTTTGTTCGTGGTGACGATGGCATCTCAAAATCTTCCGGGTGTCGTGGCAATTCGGGCTGCCGGCTACCGGCTTCCCGTCTCCCGGATCATCTCGCTCTCCGGGCTCGCCACCTTGGTGCTCGCCCCCTTCGGCGCCTTTGCCTTGAACCTCAGCGCCATCACGGCGGCGATCTGCATGGGGCCGGAGTCGCACCTGGATCCCGCGCGACGGTATGTTTCGGCGGTGGTCTGCGGCCTGCTTTACTGCCTGCTCGGTCTTGCAGGGGCCACGGTGGTCGCGCTGCTGGCGGCATTTCCGGCGGCGTTGGTGAGCTGCATTGCCGGGCTGGCGCTGCTCGGCACCATCGGCAGCGGGTTGGCGACGCTGGTCGACGACGCCGAACACCGCGAAGCAGCCGTCATCACTTTTGTCGTCACCCTCAGTGGAGTGAGCATCGCGGGCGTCGGCTCGGCGTTCTGGGGTGTGGTCGCCGGCACGGTTGCCTTATTCGTACAAAAATACCGTCTCCACGCGCGGGCTTGAGGCGGCCCGGCGCCTCCCGCGTCCAACTTCAGGCTTTCGATGCATATTCTTTTTGTCGCCGATCCGATCGAGTCCTTCAAGATCTACAAGGACACGACGTTCTCCATGATGCGCGAGCTGCAGCGCCGCGGGCACACCTTGGCTGTCTGCGAGCCGCAAGACCTCGCTTGGCAGCGTGGTGGAGAGGTCAGCGCGGTTGTCCGCACGCTTCGACTGACCGGGGATCCATTGCACTGGTTCGATGTCAGCACCGCCGAAGGGCCACAGCCGCTTCGGTCGTTTGATGCCGTACTGATGCGCAAGGACCCGCCGTTCGATTCCGAGTTCTTCTACGCGACGCACCTGCTCGAACAAGCCGAACGGGAGGGCGCCCGAGTGTTCAATAAGCCCAGGGCCTTGCGGGACCATCCGGAGAAGCTGGCCATCATGGAGTTTCCCGAGTTCATCGGCCCGACGCTGGTTACGCGCAGCGACGCAGCGATCCGTGCTTTTCATGCCGAGCATCGCGACATCATCCTCAAGCCACTCGACGGCATGGGTGGCATGGGCATCTTCCGTGTCCGCGACGATGGTATGAACCTCGGCTCGATCATCGAGACGCTCAACCAAGGGGGGGCGAACACGGTGATGGTTCAGAGGTTCCTGCCGGCGATCGCGGACGGAGACAAGCGGATTCTGCTGATCGGTGGAAAGCCGGCTCCGTTCTGCCTGGCGCGGATTCCCCAGGGAGGGGAGGTGCGCGGGAACCTGGCTGCCGGTGGAAAAGGAATTGCGCGGCCGCTGACGCAGCGAGACAGGGAGATCGCAGAAGCAATCGCGCCCGTGCTTTACGCGCGCGGGTTGCTCCTGGTCGGGCTCGACGTCATTGGAGAGAACGTCACCGAGATCAACGTGACCAGCCCGACGTGTTTCCAGGAGATCCACGATCAAACCGGGTTCGATGTGCCGGCCATGTTTGTCGATGCGTTAGAGGCCGCTTTTGCACCCTGAAAAACCTGTGCTATAGTCGAGGGCTCAGCAGATGAGCGGCGTTCTTCAAGTGGATGCAGCGATTGTGCTGAGCAGTCGGGTCGAGGCTTTTGTGGCTGGAGATTTCGGTGGTTGGTTGGGTTGTGCGGGGTTTGAAAAAATTCTGCGACTTGATTGACCGAATCGAAAAATTCGGTATAGAATTCGAGGCTCAGCTGGAAGTGCTGGAGAGTTAATCGGGTGGGTTGATCAGGTAATCTGGCTGGTCGATCTGAGAGGCGAATCAGGATTTCCGGCAGACGACGAAAGTCAAAAAAGTTTGACACTCTTTTAAAAAATGTGTTAGAATCTAAGGCTTCGCTGATCGCAGCAAAGCAAGTTGAATGAAGCAGTATTGAGCTGGTTTGTTCGGCAGGAATCTTTAAAAATCTACAGCCGATAAGCGTGGGCGTTTGAGAGGCGGACTTGCCAAGGTTCACAGAACCAGAGAGTCTTCATTGACTCTCATCAAACGCTCATGAGAATAGAAGTGAAGTCACTTCAATTCCGTTTTTATGAGTAAACAATCAAGATCGAACTGTAGAGTTTGATCCTGGCTCAGATTGAACGCTGGCGGCATGCCTTACACATGCAAGTCGAACGGTAACAGGTCTTCGGATGCTGACGAGTGGCGAACGGGTGAGTAATACATCGGAACGTGCCCGATCGTGGGGGATAACGCAGCGAAAGCTGTGCTAATACCGCATACGATCTACGGATGAAAGCGGGGGATCGCAAGACCTCGCGCGGACGGAGCGGCCGATGGCAGATTAGGTAGTTGGTGGGGTAAAGGCTCACCAAGCCTGCGATCTGTAGCTGGTCTGAGAGGACGACCAGCCACACTGGGACTGAGACACGGCCCAGACTCCTACGGGAGGCAGCAGTGGGGAATTTTGGACAATGGGCGCAAGCCTGATCCAGCCATGCCGCGTGCAGGATGAAGGCCTTCGGGTTGTAAACTGCTTTTGTACGGAACGAAAAGGTCTTCTTTAATACAGAGGGCCCATGACGGTACCGTAAGAATAAGCACCGGCTAACTACGTGCCAGCAGCCGCGGTAATACGTAGGGTGCAAGCGTTAATCGGAATTACTGGGCGTAAAGCGTGCGCAGGCGGTAATGTAAGACAGATGTGAAATCCCCGGGCTCAACCTGGGAACTGCATTTGTGACTGCATTGCTGGAGTGCGGCAGAGGGGGATGGAATTCCGCGTGTAGCAGTGAAATGCGTAGATATGCGGAGGAACACCGATGGCGAAGGCAATCCCCTGGGCCTGCACTGACGCTCATGCACGAAAGCGTGGGGAGCAAACAGGATTAGATACCCTGGTAGTCCACGCCCTAAACGATGTCAACTGGTTGTTGGGTCTTCATTGACTCAGTAACGAAGCTAACGCGTGAAGTTGACCGCCTGGGGAGTACGGCCGCAAGGTTGAAACTCAAAGGAATTGACGGGGACCCGCACAAGCGGTGGATGATGTGGTTTAATTCGATGCAACGCGAAAAACCTTACCCACCTTTGACATGTACGGAATTTACCAGAGATGGTTCAGTGCTCGAAAGAGAACCGTAACACAGGTGCTGCATGGCTGTCGTCAGCTCGTGTCGTGAGATGTTGGGTTAAGTCCCGCAACGAGCGCAACCCTTGTCATTAGTTGCTACGAAAGGGCACTCTAATGAGACTGCCGGTGATAAACCGGAGGAAGGTGGGGATGACGTCAAGTCCTCATGGCCCTTATAGGTGGGGCTACACACGTCATACAATGGCTGGTACAGAGGGTTGCCAACCCGCGAGGGGGAGCTAATCCCATAAAGCCAGTCGTAGTCCGGATCGCAGTCTGCAACTCGACTGCGTGAAGTCGGAATCGCTAGTAATCGCGGATCAGAATGTCGCGGTGAATACGTTCCCGGGTCTTGTACACACCGCCCGTCACACCATGGGAGCGGGTTCTGCCAGAAGTAGTTAGCCTAACCGTAAGGAGGGCGATTACCACGGCAGGGTTCGTGACTGGGGTGAAGTCGTAACAAGGTAGCCGTATCGGAAGGTGCGGCTGGATCACCTCCTTTCTGGAAAAACTAGCAAGTTCTAGCGTTATTGAACGCCCACACTTATCGGTTGTTGGAAGAGTCGAGTAGATCGACGATGGGTCTGTAGCTCAGCTGGTTAGAGCACCGTCTTGATAAGGCGGGGGTCGTTGGTTCGAGCCCAACTAGACCCACCAAGTCTTTCTGCTGGATGGGATATATCTGTGTGTGCGCGAATGAGTGCATGTCGGCAGACCTGGGGGGATTAGCTCAGCTGGGAGAGCACCTGCTTTGCAAGCAGGGGGTCGTCGGTTCGATCCCGTCATCCTCCACCAAACACCATGTCGGCGAGGTCTGCGAGAAGCAGGCGTTGTCGGGTTATCGAAGATTGGTTCAACACCAAAGTAGCTTTGCAAGAGGCTGCTTTGTTGTTGATCGCGATAGTGCGATCAATCGGCTGTTCTTTAAAAATTCATAGAGTCGAATCAGCGTTGTCGGCGGAAATGAGGTCAAGGCCTCAACCGTGCCGTCGGCAACATGAATTTTTGATTGCGTCAAAACGAATATTCAGCAAGTCTGAAAAATTCGAAGTATCGAGGCCGCAAGGCTTCATACGGCATAACGCGCCAGGTGAAAGACCTGGCAATTCCTTGAAGAATGATTTTGGAGTTTCGACAAGAGACGTCAAAGTTATAGGGTCAAGTGAATAAGAGCATGTGGTGGATGCCTTGGCGATGATAGGCGACGAAGGACGTGATAGCCTGCGATAAGCTTCGGGGAGCTGGCAAATTAGCTTTGATCCGGAGATTTCCGAATGGGGAAACCCACCCTCAGGGGTATCGCATGATGAATACATAGTCATGCGAGGCGAACCGGGTGAACTGAAACATCTCAGTAGCTCGAGGAAAAGACATCAACCGAGATTCCGAAAGTAGTGGCGAGCGAAATCGGAAGAGCCTGCTGGTGATAGCACGATTCTTAGCAAAACGATCTGGAAAGGTCGGCCATAGCAGGTGATAGCCCTGTATGCGAAAAGAGACGTGTGGTACTAGGCCAGCGACAAGTAGGGCGGGACACGTGTAATCCTGTCTGAATATGGGGGGACCATCCTCCAAGGCTAAATACTCATCATCGACCGATAGTGAACTAGTACCGTGAGGGAAAGGCGAAAAGAACCCCGGGAGGGGAGTGAAATAGATCCTGAAACCGCATGCTTACAAAAAGTAGGAGCCCGCAAGGGTGACTGCGTACCTTTTGTATAATGGGTCAGCGACTTACATTCAGTGGCAAGGTTAACCGAATAGGGAAGCCGTAGAGAAATCGAGTCCGAATAGGGCGTCCAGTCGCTGGGTGTAGACCCGAAACCAAGTGATCTATCCATGGCCAGGATGAAGGTGCCGTAACAGGTACTGGAGGTCCGAACCGACTAGTGTTGCAAAACTAGCGGATGAGCTGTGGATAGGGGTGAAAGGCTAAACAAACTTGGAAATAGCTGGTTCTCTCCGAAAACTATTTAGGTAGTGCCTCGCGTATTACCTTCGGGGGTAGAGCACTGTTTTGGCTAGGGGGTCATGGCGACTTACCAAACCAAGGCAAACTCCGAATACCGAAGAGTACAGCGCGGGAGACAGAGCACCGGGTGCTAACGTCCGGACTCAAGAGGGAAACAACCCAGACCGCCAGCTAAGGTCCCTAAAATTGGCTAAGTGGGAAACGAAGTGGGAAGGCTAAAACAGTCAGGATGTTGGCTTAGAAGCAGCCATCATTTAAAGAAAGCGTAATAGCTCACTGATCGAGTCGTCCTGCGCGGAAGATGTAACGGGGCTAAGCCAGTTACCGAAGCTGCGGATGTGCAATTTATTGCACGTGGTAGGAGAGCGTTCTGTAGGCCTGTGAAGGTGTCTTGTAAAGGATGCTGGAGGTATCAGAAGTGCGAATGCTGACATGAGTAGCGTTAAAGGGGGTGAAAAGCCCCCTCGCCGTAAGCGCAAGGTTTTCTACGCAACGTTCATCGGCGTAGAGTGAGTCGGCCCCTAAGGCGAGGCAGAGATGCGTAGCTGATGGGAAACAGGTCAATATTCCTGTACCGATCAATAGTGCGATGTGGGGACGGAGAAGGTTAGCTCAGCCAACTGTTGGACATGTTGGTTCAAGCCTGTAGTCGTGCCTGGTAGGCAAATCCGCCGGGCTTAGATGAGGGGTGATAACGAGTCTGCTTGCAGACGAAGTGAGTGATACCCTGCTTCCAGGAAAAGCCACTAAGCTTCAGCTATTGACGACCGTACCGCAAACCGACACTGGTGCGCGAGATGAGTATTCTAAGGCGCTTGAGAGAACTCGGGAGAAGGAACTCGGCAAATTGACACCGTAACTTCGGAAGAAGGTGTGCCTTTAGTAGGTGAAGGGATTTACTCCTGGAGCCCAATGAGGTTGCAAAAAATCGGTGGCTGCGACTGTTTATTAAAAACACAGCACTCTGCAAACACGAAAGTGGACGTATAGGGTGTGACGCCTGCCCGGTGCTGGAAGATTAAATGATGGGGTGCAAGCTCTTGATTGAAGTCCCAGTAAACGGCGGCCGTAACTATAACGGTCCTAAGGTAGCGAAATTCCTTGTCGGGTAAGTTCCGACCTGCACGAATGGCGTAACGATGGCCACACTGTCTCCTCCCGAGACTCAGCGAAGTTGAAATGTTTGTGATGATGCAATCTCCCCGCGGAAAGACGGAAAGACCCCATGAACCTTTACTGTAGCTTTGTATTGGACTTTGAACGGATCTGTGTAGGATAGGTGGGAGGCTTTGAAGCAGGGTCGCTAGATCTTGTGGAGCCAACGTTGAAATACCACCCTGGTGCGTTTGAGGTTCTAACCTAGGTCCATTATCTGGATCGGGGACAGTGCATGGTAGGCAGTTTGACTGGGGCGGTCTCCTCCCAAAGCGTAACGGAGGAGTTCGAAGGTACGCTAGTTACGGTCGGACATCGTGACGATAGTGCAATGGCATAAGCGTGCTTAACTGCGAGACTGACAAGTCGAGCAGATGCGAAAGCAGGACATAGTGATCCGGTGGTTCTGTATGGAAGGGCCATCGCTCAACGGATAAAAGGTACTCTGGGGATAACAGGCTGATACCGCCCAAGAGTTCATATCGACGGCGGTGTTTGGCACCTCGATGTCGGCTCATCTCATCCTGGGGCTGTAGCCGGTCCCAAGGGTATGGCTGTTCGCCATTTAAAGAGGTACGTGAGCTGGGTTTAAAACGTCGTGAGACAGTTTGGTCCCTATCTTCCGTGGGCGCTGCAGATTTGAGGAAGCCTGCTCCTAGTACGAGAGGACCGGAGTGGACGCACCTCTGGTGTATCGGTTGTCACGCCAGTGGCATTGCCGAGTAGCTAAGTGCGGAAGAGATAACCGCTGAAAGCATCTAAGCGGGAAACTCGTTTCAAGATGAGATCTGCCGGGGCCTTGAGCCCCCTGAAGAGTCGTTCTAGACCAGGACGTTGATAGGTCAGGTGTGGAAGCGCAGTAATGCGTTAAGCTAACTGATACTAATTGCTCGTGCGGCTTGACCCTATAACTTTGATCTGACCAAAATTAGATTCAAGGTGTTATGCCAAGACGTAATCAAAATACCTCAAGCTGATTTCAAACTCTATGAATTCGCTGTCCTGACATAAAAACCAGGACGGCAACCCTTTATGCCTGATGACCATAGCGAGTTGGTACCACTCCTTCCCATCCCGAACAGGACAGTGAAACGACTCCGCGCCGATGATAGTGCGGGTTCCCGTGTGAAAGTAGGTCATCGTCAGGCTATTACAGCCCGCAATACCCCCCAGTCGTAAGATTGGGGGGTTTTGTCTTTTTACGGGCGCAAGGCGCCGAATCATTCAATTAGGCGATTGATGGCGCCCATGAGGTGAATGCTTGTCTGCGACTGCGACTGCGACTGCGACTGCGACTGCGCTGGGGTGCGCTGAGCTGAGCTGATCGCTCTGGATGACCGTCGACCACTCAAAACAACTGGCCGCTCAGATTTGATCTAACTTCGTGAGAACCTGGGTTGATCGTGAGGTGTCTCTCGGGCAGCCGATCCGACGAATCGACGCGACCTGTTTGGCTCAATTCGCCATCACCTCACCGCCCGGATCGATACCTCCAAGCCTCAGCAGCGCCTCATCGCGCCAGTACGCCAGTGCGGAAAAATACCCCTCCCACACGCACCCGTTGCACCCCCGCCCGCAGCAACCCGTCGGATGCGCCGGCGGCGACCTGAAGTCCACCACGCCCGCCAGCGCCAATCGCGCCGACACTATCTCTATCAAACGGTCCGCCGAATGAGCGTTGGTCAGGACGGGTAGGTTCATGGCCGTCTAAAAGGTGGGAGTGGCTGGGCGTTTGGATCGTCTGATTGGACCAAAGGTATGGTGGCGGGAGCAAGGTCCTCGCCAGCACAGAGGCAGGTGCCACGCCGTCATATTGGGTAAGCAAGCACGATACATAAAAGACAGCGCAGCATTTCTCGGCATTCATCCATCGATCGAAGCATGGCTCTGCCCCTTGTCCAATGGATTTGCTCAAAAATCAGTCAAGCAAGGGCCAGCGAGGACGATGAATGGCTGGCTACGCGCTTGATGTAGCGCGGCACCTATTGGCGGGCCCACCAAACTCAACATCAAAATCAGCGCAATATCCGAGTTGCAACGTTAGTAGAGGAAGCCGACTTTTGCGGCCTGGAAATCGGGCGTTAACCTCAATGCTCCAACGTGCCCTCCGCAAAACCGAACCTCGAACGCTGAAAGCAGCGTGGTGGCACATAGAAGATCATCGCGGGGGCGACCGCTGGCCGTTAGCAGCACCAAGCTAAACCGACAATGCCCGTCCACCAACGAACACCTTCAACTCTCCCGCACGAAAAGCGGTCCAGGTCTCATTCTTGGTCAGTGGTGCGGTCACGATCACAGCGACTTGGTCGTCGGCCGAAGCATGGTCGGCAAAATCCACCGTCATGTCCTCATCGGCCAACTCCGCCAACGTGAACGGGAAGCGGCGCTCCAGGTAGTACAGTTGCGTCGAAGCATGCGCCCACAGGGCTTCGCCATTGGACAGCAAACAATTGAAGGTACCGAATCTGGCGATCTGCGGCATCAGTTCCTGAAGCGTCAACGTGAGTTCACCGACTGACGGAACTGATGCATGTGATTTCGCCAACTCCTGCATGAGCCAGCAGAACGCACGCTCGCTATCGGTGGTGCCCACCGGACGAAAGTTGGCGTGGAGTTGAGGGGCGAAGCTGTCCAGATTGCCGTTGTGCGCAAAAACCCAGTACCGACCCCAAAGTTCGCGAACGAAAGGATGACAGTTCTGCAGGTTGACGGCACCCTGAGTGGCCTTGCGGATGTGCGCAACGACGTTCCGGCTCTTGATGGGATATCTGCGGATCAACTCCGCGATCGGGGACTCCGCCGCCGGCAGGTGGTCGACGAAATGTCGCAGCCCCCGGTCTTCGAAAAAGGCCACGCCCCAGCCGTCCACATGGTCGGCCGTGCGCCCGCCGCGTTGCGCGAACCCGGTGAAGCTGAAGGTCGCATCCGTCGGGTTGTTGCAATTCATGCCGAGCAATTGGCACATTGGTCGGCTTCCTCGCCGTCTATTCGCGCGGTTCGGACCACAGCTTGCCGCCCGTGGCCCAGTTGTGGCGAGCCACGTCCGTGATGAGGATGTCGACCGACTCGGGCTTGCCGCCGAGCACCTCGACCGTCACACGGGTGATCTCTTCGACCAGTTTGCGTTTCTGTTCGACCGTGCGGCCTTCCATCATTTCGATGTGATAAGTGGGCATTGGATAGGTAAGAAATCTGAAGTTCAGGACACCGAGGCAGCACACGCTTTGCAGATGCAAGCAAGGCCGCGCTCAGCTGCCGGGATTCGCGCCAGAACGGCCGGCGCGATTCTGCTGGTGCGACACCAGCAGTCGAGGCGCGAAGCGCATGCGGCCGGATTCGCACCCGGTTGTGCGCAGCCATTGAGTCGTCCGCACAACGGACAAACCGCCGCCTTGTCGCCCAGGGGGGCATCATCGGCTAGGGGCGACTCAGGCATCCGGAGAGTGTATCCACCGCCGCCACGCGATGTCAGGCGCCCGCCGCCTTGACCTTCAGGCGCCAGGCGTGCAGCAGTGGCTCGGTATACCCGCTCGGCTGCTCGATGCCCTTGAAGACGAGATCCTTGGCGGCTTGATACGCCGACGACGCCTCGAAACGCCCGGCCATCGGCTGATAGAGCGTGTCACCGGCGTTCTGCCCGTCCACGACGGCTGCCATGCGACGGAAACTGGCGTCGACCTCCGCCGCCGTCACCACGCCGTGCAGCAGCCAGTTCGCGATGTGCTGGCTGCTGATGCGCAGCGTGGCGCGGTCTTCCATCAGGCCGACGTTGTGGATGTCCGGCACCTTGGAGCAGCCGACGCCCTGGTCGACCCAGCGCACCACGTAGCCGAGGATGCCCTGCACGTTGTTGTCGATTTCCTGCCGCTTGTCCGCCTCGGACCAATTGGTGTTGGGCGCGACCGGAACCTGCAGCAGGTCAGCCAGGATGGCGTCGCGCTGTGCGGCCACATCGGTCTTTTCCATTTCCTGCTGGATCGCGGCGACGTCTACCTGGTGGTAGTGCAGCGCGTGCAGCGTAGCGGCGGTGGGCGAGGGCACCCAGGCGGTATTGGCGCCGGCCTTGGGGTGCGCGATCTTGGCCTTGAGCATGTCGGCCATCAGGTCGGGCATGGCCCACATGCCCTTGCCGATCTGCGCACGTCCGCGCAGGCCGCAGGCCAACCCGACCAGCACGTTGTTCTTTTCGTAGGCGGCGATCCAGGGCGTGGACTTCATGTCGCCCTTGCGCAGCATGGCGCCGGCCTGCATGGCAGTGTGCATCTCGTCGCCGGTACGGTCGAGGAAGCCGGTGTTGATGAACGCCACCCGGCCGGCGGCGTTGGCGATGCAGGCCTGCAGGTTGACGCTGGTCCGGCGCTCTTCATCCATGATGCCGAGCTTGACCGTCTCGGCCGGCAACCCGAGCAACTGCTCGACGCGGCCGAAGAGCTCGTTGGCGAAAGCGACTTCCGCCGGCCCGTGCATTTTGGGCTTGACGATATAGACGCTGCCGGTGCGCGAGTTGCCGCGGCGCTTCAGGTCGACCAGCGCGATGGTGGTGGTGACGACGGCATCGAGGATGCCTTCCGGAATCTCACGGCGGCCATCCCACAGGATCGCCGGGTTGGTCATCAGGTGGCCGACGTTGCGCAGGAACACGAGCGAGCGTCCGTGCAGCTTGACGGGTTGCCCATCGGCGCCGGTGTATTCGCGGTCCGGGTTCAGTCCGCGCACGAAGGTCTTGCCGCCCTTGGATACCGACTCGGTCAGCGTGCCGTCGAGGATGCCCAGCCAGTTGCCATAAGCCACGACCTTGTCGTCGGCATCCACCACCGCGACCGAGTCTTCCAGGTCGAGGATGGTGGAAAGCGCCGCTTCCAGCACCATGTCGCTCACGCCGGCGGCGTCGCTTTTGCCGATGGCGGTGCTGCGATCGATGCGGATGTCGATGTGGATACCGTGGTGCTTGAGCAGGATCGATGACGGTGACGCCGCATCTCCCTGAAAACCCACGAAAGCCGATGGCTCACGAAGGCCGGTTTCGCCGGCGGATGTGCGCACGACCAGCTTGCCGGCCACTACCGTGTAGCCGGTGGCGTCGGCATGCGAGCCCTGTGCCAATGGCACCGATTCGTCCAGGAACTTGCGGGCGAAAGCAATGACCTTGGCGCCGCGCGCCGGGTTATAGCCGGCGCCCTTGTCGGCGCCATCGGTTTCGGGAATGGCATCGGTCCCGTAGAGCGCGTCGTACAGCGAACCCCAGCGCGCGTTCGCCGCGTTCAGCGCATAGCGGGCGTTGAGGATGGGCACCACCAGTTGCGGTCCGGCCTGCTGCGCGAGTTCGGCATCGACGTTCGCCGTCGTGGCGCGCACGCCGGTCGGCTGCGGCACCAGGTAGCCGATTTGTTCCAGGAAAGCACGGTAGGCCGGCATGTCCGTGATCGGGCCGGGGTGCGCCTGGTGCCAGCCATCGAGGGCGGTCTGCAAACGATCCCGCTCGGCCAGCAGGGCCGCGTTCTTCGGTGCGAGGTCGTGCACGATGGCATCGAAGCCCTTCCAGAAGACATCGCTGTCCACGCCGGTGGCCGGCAGGACGCGGTCTTCGATGAATCGGAACAGCGGTGTGGCCACCTGAAGCCGGTGGCGGGCGATGCGTTCGGTCATGTCGGGCTCTCGTGATGAGGATGGTCAAAAAATCGGGAATGCGGGGCCGCGGAGTGGCGGTTGATCATTACTTTATTCCAACTCTTGGGCAGCATTAACAACGGAAATTCCCCTTTTTATATGACCTGGATGCGCCTAATAATTCGCGCATGGACAAATTCAAGCAGGTCGAGACCTTCGTCTCGGTCGCCCAGCGCGGCAGCCTGACTGCCGCGGCGCGGGCCGAGGGCGTGGCCTCGGCCGTGATTGGCAGGCGGCTCGACGCATTGGAAGAGCGCCTGGGCGTGAAGCTGCTGCTGCGCACCACGCGGCGCCTGACGCTGACGCACGAAGGATCGAGTTTCCTGGAGGACTGCCAGCGCGTTCTGGCCGACCTGGCCGATGCCGAAGCCGGCGTCAGCGCGGGCGGCCTGCGCGCCAGCGGGCATCTCCGCATCACGGCGCCCGCGGGCTTCGGCCGTCGTTATGTCGCGCCGCTCCTGCCGCGCTTCCAGGCCGAGCATGCCGGCCTGCGCTGCTCGCTCAATCTGGCCGACCGGGTGGTCGACCTGACGGCCGAGGGTTTCGACTGTGCGGTGCGCGTGGGTGATATGCCGGACTCGTCGCTGGTCAGCCTGCGACTGGCCGACAACCGGCGGCTTTGCGTCGCCACGCCGGATTTCCTGGCGCGCCACGGCACACCGGCGCATCCCGACGATCTCGCCCGCTTCGCCTGCCTGACCCTGTCCAGCGATGCGTCGCAGACCCGTGGTTGGGCGTTCTCCGTGCCGGCGTCCGACGGCGGTCGGGCGGCGGAATTCCTGCGGCCCGCCGGTTTGCTCGACTGTTCGGACGGCCAGGTGCTGCACGACTGGTGCCTGGCCGGACACGGCATCGCCTGGCGCAGCATCTGGGAAGTGCAGGACGACATCGCCGATGGCCGCCTGACCGAAGTGCTGGCGGAATTCGCTGCGCCGCCCAACGGCATCTACGCCGTGGTGCCGCAACGCAAACACCTGCCGCTGCGGGTGCGGCTGTGGATCGACTTCCTGCGCTTCCACTACGCCCGCGCCACCTTCTGGCAGACGCCGGCGTAGCCGACAATCGCGCATCCGTCTTCGACGCCACCAGCCAACGCACCAGCCATGGTCCTCGAATCGCTCCTCGCCTACCTGCACCTGCTGGCCATCCTGACGATGGTCGTTTTCCTCGCCAGCGAGGCCGCGCTGTGCCGCAGCGAATGGCTCAATGCCAAGGTGGTGGCGCGGCTCGGCAAGGTCGACATGGTCTACGGCATCGCCGCCGTGGTGGTGCTGGCCACCGGCGTGGCGCGCATCGTGTGGGGTGTCAAGGGTCCGGCCTATTACGGCGGCAACTGGTTGCTGCACGCCAAGGTGGCGCTGTTCATCGTGATCGCGCTGATCTCGATCAAACCGACGATCGTGATCCGGCGCTGGGTCAAGGCCCAGAAGGCAGGCGCCGGGCTGCCCGCCGAGGCCGAGGTGAAGGCCACGCGTCGGCTGATCATGGTCCAGGCGCACCTGCTGCCGCTGATCCCGTTGGCGGCCACTTTCCTGGCCCGGGGCTTCGGCGCACGCGGCTGACAGACGGCTCGGCGCAGCGGGCAGCGGACCGGCCCGTAGAATCCCCGCCCATGCTTTCCGTCAAACAAGACCTGCTCTCGGCGCTCGCCGCAGGGCTGGAAACCCTCATGCCCGGCGCCGCCGATCGCGCCGCGTTCGAACTCCCCAAGGTTGCATCGCACGGCGACCTCGCCGTAACCGCTGCGCTCCAGTTGGCCAAGCCGCTCGGGCAGAACCCGCGACAGCTCGCCGAAACGCTGCGCCAGGCGCTGTTGGCCGCACCGGCCTTCGAGCGCTGGACCTCGGCGGTCGAGATCGCCGGCCCCGGCTTTCTCAACATCCGCCTCAAGCCCGAAGCCAAGCAGCAGACGGTGCGTGAAATCCTCGCCGCCGGACTGTCGTACGGCGGCCAGCCGGGCACCGGCGAGAAGGTGCTGGTGGAATTCGTCTCGGCGAACCCGACCGGCCCGCTGCACGTCGGCCACGGCCGCCAGGCCGCGCTCGGCGACGCCATTTGCAATCTGCTCGCCACCCAGGGCAAGGAGGTGTGGCGCGAGTTCTATTACAACGACGCCGGCGTGCAGATCGGCACGCTCGCCAACAGCACCCAGCTGCGCGCCAAGGGCCTCGAGCCGGGCATGGAAGGCTGGCCCGAGGCCGCCTACAACGGCGACTACATCGCCGACATCGCCCGCGATTTCCTGGCCGGCAAGACGGTCGCCGCCGACGACCGCAGCACCACCGCCAGCGGTGATGTCGACGACCTCGAATCCATCCGCGAATTCGCCGTGGCCTATCTGCGCCGCGAGCAGGACCTGGACCTGAAGGCCTTCCAGGTGCGCTTCGACCAGTACTACCTCGAGTCCAGCCTCTACACCAGCGGCCGGGTCGACGCGGCGGTGGGCAAGATGCGCGAATCCGGCAAGACCTACGAACTCGACGACGCGCTGTGGCTGAAGTCCACCGACTTCGGCGACGACAAGGACCGCGTCATGAAGAAGCGCGACGGCACCTACACCTACTTCGTGCCCGACGTCGCCTATCACCTCGCCAAGTGGGAGCGCGGTTTCCACACCGTGGTGAACATCCAGGGCACCGACCACCACGGCACCATCGCCCGCGTGCGCGCCGGCCTGCAGGCCGCGTCGGGCGTGGACGGCCTGGGCATTCCGGCCGACTATCCCGCCTACGTGCTGCACACCATGGTGCGGGTGGTGAAGGGGGGCGAAGAGGTCAAGATCAGCAAGCGCGCCGGCAGCTACGTCACCCTGCGCGACCTCATCGAGTGGACCAGCAAGGACGCCGTGCGCTTCTTCCTGCTGAGCCGCAAGCCCGACACCGAATACACCTTTGACGTCGACCTGGCCGTGGCCCAGAACAACGACAACCCGGTCTACTACGTGCAGTACGCCCATGCGCGGATCTGCTCGGTGCTGGCTGCCTGGGGCGGCGCGCGCGAGTCTCTGGCGCAGGCGAGCCTCGCGGCGCTCGACACCCCCGCCGCGCAGGCGCTGATGCTGCAGCTGGCCAAGTACCCGGACATGCTGGCCGCCGCTGCCCGCGACTTCGCGCCGCACGACGTCACCTTCTACCTGCGCGACCTCGCTGCCGCCTATCACAGCTACTACGACGCCGAGCGCATCCTGGTGGACGACGAACCCGTCCGGCTCGCCCGACTGGCGCTGGTCGCCGCCACGGCGCAGGTGCTGCAGAATGGTTTGGCGGTGCTGGGCGTGTCGGCTCCGGCCAAGATGTGATGAAAACACAGGGAATACGCGTGTCTCCAGTCCGTCAATCCAGGCGCCAGTTCGGCGGCACCTTCCTCGGCATCGTCATCGGCGTGGTGCTCGGCCTGGGCGCCGCCTTGGCGGTGGCGGTGTACGTCACCAAGGTGCCGATCCCCTTCATGAACCGCAACTCGACCCGCGGTGCCGAGCAGGACGCGCTGGAAGCGCAGAAGAACCGCGACTGGGATCCGAATTCGGTGCTCGGCAAGCGCGCCGCTGGCGGCAAGCCGGCGGTGGGCGTCGGCAGCGTCGCGCCACCCGGTGCCGCCGCCGGTGTGGCCACGCCACAGATTCCCGCGGCCGACCCGACGATCCCGGCTGCGCCCGCCACAGCGACTGCTCCGGCCACGGCGGCCGGCCGGCCCGCTGCACCGGCATCGTCGGATCCGCTCGGCGATCTCGCCCGCGCGCGTTCCGCCGCCGCACCTTCGAGCGCCAGCACGGCCGCCACGACACCGGCGCCCGGCAACGCAGAGGCCTTCGAATACCTGATCCAGGCCGGCGCCTTCCGCACCGAGGCCGATGCCGACGCGCAACGCGCCCGGCTGGCCATCATGGGATGGGAAGCCCGCGTCAGCGAACGCGAGCAGGCTGGCCGCACCGTCTACCGCGTGCGCATCGGCCCATTCACGCGACGCGACGATGCCGAACGCTTGAAGGACACGCTGGACGGTTCCGGGATGGAGTCGACCCTGGTGCGCGTACAGCGCTGAACTTTTTTACGTCAGAAGCTCTCTGACGGGCCCAAGGAGCGCCTTTTCATGGATTTTTTCTCACGTCTTGATCGCCGCGAATTCGTCGGCACCACCGCCGCCCTGATCGGTGCCGCGGCCTTGCCCACGCTGTTGCCGCAGGCGGCCTTCGCCCAGTCGGCCGCCCCGCAGGCCGGCAAGGACTACATGGTGCTGAACAAGCCGGCCTCGGTCGAAGCACCGGCCGGCAAGATCGAAGTGGTCGAGTTCTTCTGGTACAGCTGCCCGCACTGCAACGCCTTCGAGCCCGCCTTCGAGCGCTGGGCCAAGGCGGTGCCGGCCGACGTGGTGGTGCACCGGGTCCCGGTTTCCTTCCGCGACGACTTCCTGCCCCAGCAGAAGCTCTACTATGCGCTGGAAGCCATGGGCAAGGTCGATGAACTGCACGTGAAGGTGTTCAACGCGATCCACGTCGAGCACCTGCCGATCAACCGCGACGGCACCATCATCGACTGGGTCGCCAAGCAGGGCGTGGACAAAGCCAGGTTCACCGAAACCTTCAATTCGTTCTCGGTCAATGCCAAAGCCCGTCGCGCCACGCAGTTGCAGGACCAGTACAAGGTCGAAGGCGTGCCTGCCCTGGGTATTGCCGGGCGCTATTACACCGACGGCCAGATGTCGGGCAATATGGACCGCGCGCTGCAGACCGCCAACTTCCTCATCGCCCAGGCCCGCAAAGGCACCTGAGTCGCCGCATGCACGGATGGCGATGCCCGCTCCGGCGGGCATCGCCGTTTTGACGCCGGCCGCGCGGCGTGCCGAGCAGGCACCGAATCGCGCGGGCGACAATGGCTGTCCCAATTTGGGACAAGGCTTGCGGCGATGGAGCCCGTACTAGCCCGTACAATGCCTGCAAGATTCGTGCCCCTATGAGAAAAATCAACGCCGTTTTACTTCCGCTGCTTTTCTGCACCGTATTTTTCTCTGGAGCCGCGCAGGCGGAGAAAGCGGATCGCACCAAGCCGATGAACGTCGAGGCCGACGCCCTGCGCCACGACGACCTGGCCCAGACCAGCATCTTTACCGGCAACGTGGTGCTCACCAAAGGCACCATCCTCATCCGCGGCACCCGGCTGGAGGTTCGGCAGGATCCCGACGGCTACCAGTTCGGTGTCGTCACCGCCGATCCCGGCAAGCGGGCGTACTTCAAGCAGAAGCGCGACACCCAGGCCGGCGCTCCCGACGAATACATCGAAGGCGAAGGCGAAGTCATCGACTACGACGGCAAGCAGGACCGGGTGCGATTCACCCGCCGCGCCGAAATGCATCGCCTGCAGGGCAGCACGACGATGGACGAAGTGCACGGCAACGTCATCGTCTACAACAACGTGACCGACGTCTACACGGTCGATGGCAGCCCCAACTCCGGCGGTGCGGCGGCGGCCAGCGCCACCACGGGCGCGCCTGGCGGCCGGATCCGCGCGGTGCTGTCGCCACGCGGCCAGCCGGCCGACGTGCCGGCGGCCGCTCCGGGCGCAGCGCCCGCGCTCCGCACCACTCCTTCCATGGGCGGAACCAAGCCTTGAGCGACACCGTGAGCGACCCCCGCACCGCCCCTGCCGGCGCCCCCGCCGTCAGCCGGCTCGAAGCCAACCATTTGCGCAAGGCCTATGGCAGCCGCACGGTGGTCAAGGACGTTTCGCTGTCGGTGCAGAAGGGCGAGGTCGTCGGCCTGCTCGGCCCCAACGGCGCCGGCAAGACCACCTCGTTCTACATGATCGTCGGCCTGGTGCGCTCCGACGCCGGCGACATCACCATCGACGGCCAGCCGGTCAGCAACCTGCCGATCCACCGCCGTTCGCGGCTCGGGCTCTCGTACCTGCCGCAGGAAGCGTCCATCTTCCGCAAGCTCAGCGTGCAGGAAAACGTGCGTGCCGTGCTGGAACTGCAGGAGGACGAGAACGGCAAACCGCTCGGTCGGGCCGCGACCGAAGAGCGCTTGAACGCGCTGCTGGCCGACCTGCGTGTGGAGCACCTGCGCGACTCGCCCGCCATGGCGCTGTCCGGTGGCGAGCGCCGCCGGGTGGAGATCGCCCGGGCGCTGGCCACTAACCCGCGTTTCATCCTGCTCGACGAGCCCTTCGCCGGCATCGACCCGATCGCCGTGATCGAGATTCAGCGAATCATTGGATTCCTCAAGGAGCGTGGCATCGGCGTGCTGATCACCGACCACAACGTGCGGGAGACGCTGGGCATCTGCGACCACGCCTTCATCATCAGCGACGGCCGCGTGCTGGCACAGGGAACGCCGGAGCAGATCGTCGACAACGCCGACGTGCGTCGGGTCTACCTGGGCGAACACTTCCGCATGTGATGGGTTTCCGGCAGGCGTCGCGTTTCATGTTTTCGCCAGTCTGCCCACCGGTGGCGGCCACCTCGGCTTTCGGCAGCGCATCGCGCGCCACACAAAGGGTCTTCGGTTGAAACAAGGGCTTTCTCTTCGCGTTTCGCAGCATCTGGCGCTCACGCCGCAGCTGCAGCAGTCGATCCGGCTGCTGCAGCTGTCGACGCTGGAGCTGAGCCAGGAGGTCGAGCAGATGCTCGACGAGAACCCTTTCCTCGAAGTCACCCACGAGGAAGCCGCGCGCGAGGAATTCGGCGTGGCGCAGGCCGACACGCCTGCGACGGCGGCGGAAGAGGAAGGCTTCTACGCCGGCGCCGAGAACACCGCCAGCACCGCCACCACTAGCGAAGCCTCGGGCGACGGCGACGGTGACGGTGGTGTCGAATCCGAGCCCAGCTGGGAAGGCGACGGCGGCACCGAAGTCGTCGCCGACGACGGCGAATGGGGCGGCGACGCGCCCGCCCGCCAGAACAACCTGGGCGAAGACGGCGAGGTCGACGCCACCGAACTGGCGCGCAGCCAGGAGTCGCTCACCGCCTTCCTGCACCGACAGGCGCTGGCCCTGCGCCTGTCGCCCGAAGACAGCGCGGCGCTGCGATTCCTGATCGAATCGCTCAACGACGACGGCTACCTGGAGGACTCGCTGCCGTCGCTGGCCCTGGGCCTCGCCGGCCACGGCGACGACGCGATGGAGGAGGTCGAGGACCTGGTTCAGCGCTTTACCGTCGCCCTGCGCCTGCTGCAACACCTGGAGCCCGCCGGCGTCGGCGCGCGCGATCTGCGCGAATGTCTCACGCTGCAATTGCGCGCTATGCGCGAAACCGGCGTCGGACAGCCGGCGCTGGTCGCCGCCGCACTGGCGATCTGCGCGCATCCCATGGAATTGCTGGCCCGCCGCGACGTCAAGCGCCTGACGGCCGCCTGCAACCTCGACGAGGAAACCGTGCGCGCGGCCATGGGCCTGATCGCCCGGCTCGAACCCAAGCCCGGCCGGCGTTTCGTCGATGTCGAACGCAACATCGTCATACCGGACGTGCTGGTGCAAAAGATCGGCCGCGGACCGCAACCGCGCTTTCGCGTACAGCTCAACCCCGACGTGATGCCGCGCCTGAAGGTGCACGACATCTACGCCAGCGCGCTCAAGCAGCACAAGGGCGAAGGCAGCGCCGCCCTGCAGCAGCGGCTGCAGGAAGCGCGCTGGTTCATCAAGAACATCCAGCAGCGCTTCGACACCATCCTGCGGGTGTCCAACGCCATCGTCGAGCGGCAGAAGAACTTCTTCGTGCACGGCGAACTGGCCATGCGACCGCTGGTGCTGCGCGAGATCGCCGATGAACTCGGCCTGCACGAATCCACCATCAGCCGGGTGACCACGGCCAAGTACATGTCGACGCCCTTCGGCACTTTCGAGCTCAAGTACTTCTTCGGCTCCGCTCTGGGCACCGAAACCGGCGGCAACGCGTCAAGCACCGCGGTGCGGGCGCTGATCAAGCAGTTCGTCAGCTCGGAAGACCTGCGCAAGCCGCTGTCGGACAGCCAGATCTCCGACATGCTCAAGGAGCAGGGCATCGAATGCGCGCGCCGCACGGTGGCCAAGTACCGTGACGCGCTGCGCATCGCACCGGCCAATCTGCGCAAGTCGCTTTGAGGCGTCGGCAAGCCGTCCAGCTCGGCCGCAGGCGGGTAGGGGAGTCAAAATTGACGATCAAGCCGCTTGATTGGCAATTTTTGATGAAATTCGAATCGTGCACCGCCCAGCTCGAGCCCGCATCGCAAGCGGTGGTCAACCGAGCCAGCGCTCGCGGGCACGCCCGCTGGCGCGCGCCTTACCGGCGATGCCCCCGACTTCTCACCGCCAGCGTGCGCCGATGCAGCGCCGGCGTCCGGCATGCGCGACTTCGTGGCGCGCCGTCGCCGCGCTATCACGGCCTGATCAGAACTTGCCCAGGCCTTTCAGCAGGGTCTTGCCGGTCTCCTGCGGGTTCTGGCGCATCTTCGTTTCCTCGCGGCCGACGTAGGTGAAGATGCCGTCGGACGTCTTGCCGGTGACGTAATCGGTGAGCTTGTCGTCGGTGAAGCCGACGGCCGAGAGCTGCGAGGTCTGCTGGAGCACGCCGCTGTTGGCCAACGCGGTCTTGACCAGCGGCCTGAGCTGCGCCGCGATCTCCGGGCCGGTGCTCTGCTTGAGGTATTCGGTGGCACCGGTGCTGTCCTTCAGCATGCCGGCGGCGTCCTTCAGCGTGGCCCGGTCGATGGCGGCGCGGAAAATCGGCTTGGCTTTCGAGGCCGCCTCCTCGGCAGCGCGGTTGAGGCTGCCGTTGATGTCGCCGGTCAGCCCGGTCTTGCCGGCGAGGTCCATCAGCTTGCCCATGCCCTTGCCGCTGGCGCCGGGCAGGCCGATGCGGATCGCGTCGTCCGCCGAGAACGCCCCGGGCTTGGCGAGCTGGTCGAGCGCGTTGTCGGAGGCCTGGCCGAGCATGCTCTTGATGGCCGAGCCGCCGGACTGGGCGGCGGCCGGCAGGCTGATCGTGGCGATCGACAAAACGGCGGCGGCGGCCGCGAGGGTGTGGCGCAGATGCATGGCGTGCTCCCGGTGGATGGCCGGCCATTGTGAACGCCCCCGCGGCCCGGGCCCCCGGCGGCCCGCGTATCCTCGGGGGCTCCCATGAACCAGTTCCAACTCTTTCTGCCCTGCGCCGCCGGCGTGGAGGGCTATCTCGCCGACGAGGTCCATCGGCTCACCGGTCTTGCCGGCATGGACCTGCAGACCCTGCGCGGCGGCGTGCTGGCGCGGGCCTCCTGGCGCGACGCGATGGCGCTCAACCTGCACAGCCGGCTCGCCCAGCGGGTGCTGGTGCAGCTCTCCAACACGCTCTACCGCAACGAACGCGACCTCTACGAAGCCGCTTCCGGCGTGGCCTGGGAGATCTGGTTCACCACCCGCCAGAGCTTCAAGATCGAAGTCACCGCCCAGCACAGCCCGTTGCAGAGCCTGAATTTCGCCGCCCTCAAGATCAAGGACGCCGTCGCCGACCGTTTTCGCGACAAGACCGGGGTGCGGCCGGACGTGAACACCCAGTGGCCCGACGTGCGTATCCACGTACACCTGACCACCGACCGCGCCACGCTCTACATCGACACCTCCGGCGAGCCGCTGTTCAAGCGCGGCTGGCGCGAGGACAAGGGCGACGCCCCGCTCAAGGAAACCCTGGCCGCCGCCATGATCGCAGCCAGCGGCTGGGATCCCCACGGTGCCGACCCGCAGCCGCTGTATGACCCCTGCTGCGGCAGCGGCACCATCGCCATCGAGGCCGCGCAGATCGCCTGCCGCATTCCGGCCGGCGCCCATCGCCGCTTCGCCTTCGAGAAGCTGCTGCCCTACCAGGCGCACGTGTGGACCGCACTGCGCGACGAGGCCGAGGCGGCGGTCTGCGAGCCCCCGGTGCCCGTGTTCGGCAGCGACGTGTCGCACCGCATGGTCGACTTCGCCCAGCGCAACGCCGAGCGCGCGAGCGTGGCGGCCGCCGTCGAGTTTCGCGGTGGCGACGCCCTGCAGCGCATGCCGCCGGCCGAGCGCGGCACGATGCTGCTCAACCCGCCCTACGGCGAGCGCATCGCGGTGGCGGGCGTGGCCGGCCAGCGCGCGGGCGACGTGGCGCGGCAGTCGCGCGAAACCGCGCTCACCGAGGACGGCGGCGACTTCTTCCCCGCGCTTGCCACCCACTGGAAACGCAACTTCGCCGGCTGGACCGCCTGGATGCTCACACCCGACGCCAAGCTGCCCGGCCGCATGCGCCTGAAGGAATCGCGCCGCGTGCCCATGTGGAACGGTCCCATCGAATGCCGGCTGTTCAAGTTCGACATGATCGCCGGCTCGGCGCGCAACCGCCCGCCCGCCGACTGAGCATGGCCGCCGCGCCGCTGGTGCTCGACACCAACATCGTGCTGGACGTTTTTGTCTTCGCCGACCCGGCCGCCGTGCCGGTGCGCGAAGGCCTGGTGGTCGGCCGGCTCGACTGGATCGCCACGTCGCCGATGCGCGTCGAGCTCGAACGGGTGCTCGGCTATCCGCAGATCGTGCCGCGCCTGGCCTTCTACGGCCTGGCCGCGTCCGACGTGCTGGACTGCTTCGACCGGCATGCGCGGCTGGTGGAGGTCGCGCCGCGCATCGGTTTCTCCTGCAAGGATCCGGACGACCAGCCGTTCATCGACCTGGCCGCCGCCCACTGCGCGCAACTGCTCAGCAAGGACCGCGCGGTGCTGTGCATGCGCAAGCGGCTGGCAGGACTGGGCGTGGTCGTTGGTACCACCTTCGACGATCCGGCGGTGAACCCGCAAAAGCTGTTGCCCGCACGGCGCTGAGGGCGCGTTCGTTTCAGGCCGATGGCGGCGCCGCGTCGGACGACAGCCACGCCGCACCCGCGCGCAGCGCGTCGGCCGCATCGCACAGCGCCAGCGCGACGGCAGCGTCGCCCACCTGTCGCGCCAGCTTCAATGCCTCGTCGGCCGCACGTGCGGGGTCGGCGGCAAAACCTTCCAGCATCCGCCAATCGGCATCCGGCAGGCGTCGGCCTTCGCGCAGCCACGCCAGCGAGGCGCCGAAACCGAGCGCGGCCAGCAGGCCCGATGCCGTGGCACCGTCGCGGCCGGACCGCTGCAGTTCGGCCAGCAACTGCAGCGCGCGGCGCGAGGCGCCGGTCTGGCGGCGCCCGATGTCGCGGCGCAGGGCGCTCGCGAGGGCCTGCAGCCGCGCGCCGCCGCGTTCGGGCACCAGCAGCAGGCCGGCGGCCACCAGCGCGGCGGCCAGCGCCAATGCGGCCGAGCCGCTCAGGATCTCGCTGGCCGAATGCGCCGGTAATCCACCTGCCTGGCTGCCCAGCATGAAACACATATTGGCGTCGAGTGCCGGCATGGCGGTGCGCGGATGCACCCGTGCCAAAGCGCCGATCACGATGAAGGGCACCACACTGGCGATCAGCCCGATCGGCCCGCCCACGTGCGGCTGGATGACGAAGCGGTAGAGCGTGGCGGCGACAACGCCCGCGAGCACACCGACCAGCAGCTTCGGCGCCACCACCCGGGGTGTCGGCAGCGAGCCGAGCACCATCGAGAAGATGCAGACGCCGAGCGCCATCAACTCGCCGGCCGGCCCGCCCGATAGCAGTCCGACCAACGCCGCGACGAAGGTGGCCAGGCCCGCCAGCGCGCCGCGCGCCCGGGCGCGCTGCCAGTCACGCGGCTCGGCCAGTTGCGGCTGCGACACGGCGGCGGGCCGGTCGTCGAACAGGGCGTTCTCGGCCTGGACGATATGGCGCATGGCGTCGCGCAGACGGGCTTCGGGGCCTTCGGCGCTGTTGGTCGACCAATCGGCGTCATGCCCGCCCCATCGGTCCGCCGGCCCGTCGCGCAGCGCCTCCGATTGCGCCTGCAAGCGGGCCGACAGCGCCCCATCGACCGCATTGCCGCGCAGCAGCCGCGCGCGCAAGGCGACGGCGGCGGCCATCAGAGCCAGGCTGGCCGCCGCCAGCGCAGTGGTGTGCCGCAACCGGCGGTAACCCTCGAGCGAGCCGGCAGCCATGGTGCGCGCCAGGGCTTCGGTGTCGGCGATTTCGAACAGCGTGCGGCGCTCCAGGTCGAGATCTTCGGCGGTGCAGCGTCCGGCCACGGCATTCGCCGCGCAGGCGGTGGCGTCGGCGGCCATGCGACGCACCCGCAGGTAGAAGTCGTGGCGACGGGCCGCCGGCGTGAACCAGCCGGTCACCAGGGTCACGGCCAGCACGCCGATCAGGGTGCATTCGATGCGCGCGATCGCCAGCGGCAGCAGCAGCGCTTGCCCGGCATGCAGGCAGGGCAGCACGACGACGGCGGTCGTCATGCCGGCGAGCATGGCGCCGTAGCTCTTCACGCCGACAAGCAGATGGGTGAGTCCCGCCATCGCCGCGACCCACAGGCCGAGCGCCGCCAGCAGCAGCACCGGCTCGCGCGTCACCGCCAGCAGGCCCAGGCCGAAGCCGGCGCCGGCCAGCGTGCCGAGCAGTCGATAGACGCCGCGTTCGATCAGCAGCCCGCGTGAGGCCTGCGCCACCACCCACACCGGCATGGCCGCCCAATAGGCGTTACGCACGTCGAGCAGTGCGGCGACGGAGAAGGCGAGGATCGCGGCGAGCGCCATGCGGGCGGCCTGGCCGAGGCGGGGGCGATCGAATGCGGTGAAGAAGGCCGCGATGGCAGGGGCAGGAGTCGTCAAGGGCGGTTTCGTCGAACGCGGAACCGAGCCCGCATGCAAAGATGGTGCCGCGACCCGCGACCTTCCGGTCGCCGGCTTGCATCCTGTTGGTAAACCGGCGCGCGCCGCCGCCTGCGATCAGCCTTCCAGCAAGGCCCAGGCGGCGCGGGCGCGTTGCAGGTCGCGGCCCCAGCGCCGGTCCTGCGGCAGGCGGCGCAACCAGCGCATGCGGCGCGCGCTGTCGGCCACCAGACCGCGCATGTGCGGCGCCCGCCGGGCCAGCCACTCGCGCCAGGGCGCGCGCGCGGCGTCCAGCTGGCCGGCTTCGAGCAGGTAGACCGCGCTGGAATGGACATAACAGAGGATGTCGCGCAGCTGGCATTGGCTCAGCGGCATGCTGGCCTGCGGGTCGTCCTCGAAGTCGACATAACCGATGACGCCGTCCGGGCAGCGCACCAGATTGCGCGCAAAACCCTGGCTCAGGCAGGTGCCGACGGCGTGCACCCGGGCGGTCGCCTGCAGGCCCTGGCAGAAGAGGTCGAGCACCCGCTGCGGATCGCCGGCGGTGTATGCGTTCATCTCCTCGGCCAGCGATGGCGTGTGCTGCCCGGGCCGTCCGAGGTGCTCCATCAGAAAGCCCTCGGGCAATTCGGCCAGCACCGCTGGCACCCGCAGGCCGCGCGCGGCCAGTTCGCGCAGGCGGCGAGCCTCGGTACGCACCGCCTGTTCGCCGCCGGGGTTGGGCACCGGCGACAGCGCCGGCAGCTGCACCGCGCGCGCCAGCAGTCCGAGCAGCCAGAAATGCCAGCGCGGCCGCGCCGAGACGCTGCGCTTGACCCACACCTGCTCGCCGCGCCACACATGGCACTGCACCGCCTCTGTCTGGGTCGACAGGCACTGGCGCAGGAAGTCCGTGGCTTCGCGCAGGCTGGCTTCCACGGCGTCGCCGGTCTCGAATTCGTAGTCGGATGGCAGGTTCACGTGGCAATGCTAACCATGCCCGCCGACCCCGCCGGCATTGGCCCCGCCGCCGGCTGTGGCGTCCGTGGTTTTTTCAGCTGTTCCAGATGTTGGTCATGTTGGCCGGCTGCACCGGCCAGTTGGCCCAGTAGCGAATCCAGTCATAGGCCCACCCGTCGCCGGTGTTGTCGCGCGGATCGTGGGCCTCGTCGCGG
This sequence comes from Xylophilus sp. GOD-11R, assembly GCF_033546935.1. Classification (GTDB taxonomy): domain Bacteria; phylum Pseudomonadota; class Gammaproteobacteria; order Burkholderiales; family Burkholderiaceae_C; genus Xylophilus. The sequence goes on from NZ_CP137854.1 coordinate 186,609, forward strand.
TCGAATACCCGGCGCCGCAGCATTTTCGCCTCGCGCATCCGCTGGGTGATGGTCTGATACTTGACTTCTTCCAGCTCCTCGATTTCCGCGATGGGATTGTGTTGCCATTCGCCTCCATCGATGCGGAAGATCATGCCGCGCAGTTCAAGCTTTCGGTATTGCCCGTACGCTGGTCGGTTTTGGCTGAAAGCTTCCTGATAGCGAATTTTGGTGATTTCTTCCGGCTTGTCTTCATTGCGGTTGACCTGGGCCTGCGACGCGTATTCCCAGGCGGTCGAGACGGAGGGGTCGACATGCTGGTGCGCCCGCGGCGCGTACTTCAACGCGTTCTCCAGCGCCCTCGGGCCGACGAAGGTCACGACGCCGTCGATGCAGAAATGCGTCAGCTCGGCCGTGTTGGGAAACTCGCTCGGCTGGCGCGGGCCCATGATCTTTTGCGTGCCGGGTTTGTAGAAATTCATGATTTCCTCGGCCGACAGCCAAAGCGCGTTCGCGCGGCGGGCGTCGATGCCGGCGAGGCGGCGGTCGCCGATGAAATCCATGACACGTTCGCGCAAGGCGGGCAACCTGCTTTTGAAGTGTTCGATGGCCATTCCTTCGGACAGCGGGCCACGGGCGGCGGTCGCGGCGTTCTCGAGTTCAGCCTGGATGAATGTGCGGGCGTCGGCCTTTTCGTCGTAAAGCGCATCGGCCGGGATCAGTTTGTGCAGGTCGGCGCGGGCTTGGCGCAATACCCGAAAGAAGTGGCCGACCGCCGCCACCCGGCGATCGAAATCGCCCAGGTCCTGCTCGGTACGCTGGCCGGCGGCGGTGTCGTGCCAGGCGACGTCCGCCGGCTCCACGGAGGCGTTGGTCGGCACGGCCAGCGCCTCGGCGGCGCGTGCACGGGCGCGCTGGGCTTCGGTGTAGACAATGCGAAAACGGTGGGGATATTCCCGGGCGCGGGCGCGCTGCTCACGGCCCTCCTGGGTGGGCGGGCCCTGCAGCGCGCGCAGGGCGCTCAACATCATGTCGAAATAGGTCTGCACGCCTTCGACAACCGAGGCGCAGAGCAGAAAGTTCTCGTCGGCGGGCTGGGTGCCGTTGGCCGCATGCGGCGGTGCGAAGTCATCGGTATGCGACCGATGGGCGGCACGCTCCACGACCAGTTCGGCCAGCGGACCTTGCCAGGCCTGGTCGGCAACCGGCGCGATGGTGTTGTTTGCGCTCGGCGGCGGCCTCCAGCCGCTGGGTGCCGCCAAGCCCGAAAAAGCCTGCTGGGCCAGGAGGGCCTGGGTGACGAAAAAGGAAGGACTGAACCACTTCACAGGGCGCTCCGAACGGCAAAGCGGCCATCATTTCGATCGCCGCCTGCTGGTGGAATTCGCTTCGCGAACGCCTTCGCGCCCGTCCGAACGGGCGTGGCGTCAGGGGTCGATGCGCGGTGCCAGCACGGCCGTCGCTACCGTAGCGCCGGCGTGCTGTGGTGCGTGTCCGGGCACTGGCTCCCGCGCGCGGAAACTCTCGGCCGAGGCCAGCGGCCAGTACAGGCGGAACACGCTCGGCAGCTCGTCGAGCGGGCCGAGCAACGCGCCCGGCGCCACCTGCAGGATGAGGTTGGACAGCAGGCGCACCTCGGTGTCGGTGAGGCGGCGCACGATGTGGTGGGCGGTGATCTGCTGCGGATGCTCCAGCCCGGCGGCCTGCACCAGTTCCTTCAGCGCCTCGAGCGTGTGCTGGTGGAAGCGCGCCACGCGGTCGGCCTTGTCGGGCACCACCAGCGCCTGCTGGCGGCGCGGGTCCTGGGTGGTGACACCGGTCGGGCAGTTGCCGGTGTGGCAGGTCTGCGCCTGGATGCAGCCCAAGGCCAGCATGAAGCCGCGCCCGGCGTTGCACCAGTCGGCGCCCAGCGCCATGTAGCGCGCGATGTCGAAGGCGGTGATCACCTTGCCGGCGCAGCCCAGGCTGATGCGGCCGCGCAGGCCCACGCCGATCAGCGTGTTGTGCACCAGCTGCAAGCCTTCGGCCACCGGCGCGCCGACGTGGTCGGTGAACTCCACCGGCGCCGCGCCGGTGCCGCCCTCGGCGCCGTCGACGACGATGAAGTCCGGCGTGATGCCGGTCTCGAGCATGGCCTTGACCAGCGCGAACCATTCCCAGACATGGCCGAGGCAGAACTTGAAGCCCACCGGCTTGCCGCCCGACAGTCGCCGCAGTCGGGCGATGAAATGCATCATCTCGATCGGGGTGCGGAAGGCGCTGTGCGAGGCCGGCGATACGCAGTCCACCCCCACCGGCACGCCGCGCGCCTCGGCGATCTCGGGCGTGACCTTGGTGCCCGGCAGGATGCCGCCGTGGCCGGGCTTGGCGCCCTGGCTGAGCTTGATTTCGATCATCTTCACCTGCGGCTCGCGGGCGTTGGCGATGAACTTCTCCTCGCTGAAGCTGCCGTCGTCGGCACGGCAGCCGAAATAACCCGAGGCCACTTCCCAGATCAGGTCGCCGCCGTGCACCCGGTGGTGGCGCGAGATCGAGCCCTCGCCGGTGTCATGGGCGAAACCGCCGAGTGAAGCGCCCCGGTTGAGCGCCAGGATCGCGTTGGCCGACAGCGAGCCGAAGCTCATCGCCGAGATGTTGAACACGCTGGCCTGGTAGGGCTGGGTGCAGGGCTCCAGCGAGGCCGGCGTGGAGCCGGGCTTGCCGCCGATCCAGACGCGGAAGTCGTGGCTGTCGAGCCGGGTCGGCGACATCGAATGGTTGATCCATTCGTAGCCCTGGTGGCCGGTGTCGAGCTGGGTGCCGAAGGGCCGGTTGTCGGGCTCACCCTTGGCGCGCTGGTAGACCAGCGAACGCTGCGCCCGCGAGAAGGGCAAGCTCTCGGTGTCGTTCTCGATGAAGTACTGCCGAATCTCCGGCCGGATGAATTCCAGCGCGAAACGCAGGTGGCCGATGACCGGGTAGTTGCGCAGGATCGCGTGCTGGGTCTGCACCAGGTCACGCAGCCCGACCACGCTCAGGGCGGCCGTCACCCCCACGCCCAGCCACCACCACGGGCTTTCGAGGTAGTGCAAGGCCAGCAGCACGGCGAGGGCCAGCACGCACACGCCGAAGGCGGCATAACGCAGCGGATACCGGCCGAGGCCGCGCCGGGCGCCGTGGAGCGTGGCGCGCGGCTGCGCGGGGGGAACGGTGGACATCGGGGGTCTCCTGGTCGGCGCCGGTAAAATTAACCTTCTTCGCGCGATCGCGTCCCGCCAGGGACGGACGCGCGACACGGCCCGGGGCGGATCATAAGGATGCGGCCTGTCCAGCGTGCGACGCCGCCGCCCCGCAGCTCCCTCCTCTCGGGCCCGCGTCCATCGCGACCCCGGTCCGGTCCTTCTTTCTTCCAGGTAGCCACCCATGTCCGAAGACACCCACGCGGCCGAAGCGCCCGAACCGATGAGCCCCGACGACTTCGACGCGCTGGACGACATCCTCGACGACATTCGCGAGCGCCAGCCCGACACCCCGAGCTGGGAAGTCTGCGACGGCTTCCTGGCGGCGGTGGTCTGCTGCCGCCGGCCGCTGGGCCTCGACGAAGTGCTGACCGAGCTCCTGGGCGAAGGCGCTGCGCCGCCGGCGCCGGGCGCACCGCTGGCCGACAGCGATGCCAGCGTGTTCTCCGGCCCGATCCAGCAGCAGCGCTTCATGGAGCTGTGGCAGCGCCGCGCCGACGAGATCGCCTGGGCGCTCGATCATCCGGTCGACAGCCTGGAGGACGAGGCCAGCTTCCAGCCCGAGGTGCTCGACATGGTCGGCGCCATCGCCGCGATGCCCGAAGAAGAACGCGCCGAGATCGACCCGGCCGACGTTCCCGCCATCGCCCAGGCATGGGCCATGGGCTTCATCGCCGCTGTAGAAGTGTGGGCCGACGAGTGGGTGCCGCCGCGCGACAAGGAGGCCGCCGGCATCCTGGAAGACACGCTCGACTGCATCTCCCAGCTGACCGAGCCGGACACCGGTCCGCTGGAGATCCCGATGTTCGCCGAGGACAGCCCACCGAGCATCAGCCGCGACCGGCTCGATGCCTACGGCGAGGCGATCTGGGCGGTGTATGACCTGCGCAAGTTTTGGAAGAGCTACGGCCCGCGCGTCGCCTCGGTGCGCAAGGAAGCCGAACCCGGCCGCAATGACCCCTGCCCCTGCGGCAGCGGCAAGAAATACAAGAAGTGCCACGGCGCCTGAAGTTCTCGCAGCAGCAGCGCGACGGTGAGCCGGCGGCCCCGCCGGGCGCCAGCCCGGTGCCGCGCGTGCGGGTGCTGCGTCTGGCCGACGTGCTGCCCATCGTCATGCTCGGCCTGACGGCAGCGGCGTGGGTGGCGGCCGGCTGGCACGAGCAGTCGCTGGCCGCGCGTGACGCGCAGAAGCTCGCCGAGCGCACGGTGGAGGCCGCCAACGAACGGGTACAGCGGCATTTCGACCTGGCCATGGGCCTGGGCGGGCTGCTGCGGGTGGGCGAGGGCCTGTCGCGCCGCGAGTTCCACGATCAGTACGAAACCCAGGAAATCGCCACCCGTTTTCCGGCGGTGGTGGCGCTGCAATACGCCCCGCTGGTGCCCGCGCAGGACCGCGCGCGTTTCGAGGCCTCGGTGCGCGCCGACCGCAGCATGGTCGCGGGCGGCTATCCGAACTTCGCGATCCATCCCGATGGCGACCGGGCGAGCTTCATGCCCATCCTCTACAACGAACCCGACGGCCTCAACCAGCGCGCTTTCGGTTTCGACGCCAGCTCCGCGCCGCCGCTGCGCGAGGTGCAGGAGCGTGCCCGCGACAGCGGCCGGCCGGAGCTCTCGGGCCTGACCGCGCTGGTGCAGGGCGGCCGCGCGGTGCTGCTGCGTTATGCCGTCTACCAGCGGGGCAGCAGCGCCCGCACGGTCGAAGAGCGGCGCGGCAACTACCGGGGCCAGCTCGGCATGGTGCTCGACATGCCGAGCATGATGGCCGGCCTGCTGGAGCCCGGCGAGCAGCACTGGCGGGTACGCATCGAGGACGTGGGCCGTGCCGACGAACCCGGCGAATCCGACCTGTTGTTCCACAGTGCCCCGCCGGGCGAAATCTACGAGCGCACCGCACCGCCGCTGGTGCGTGACCTGCTGGTGGGCGGCCGCGCCTGGCGTTTCACCTTCGAGCGCGACGCCGGCCTGCCCTGGCTCGGCGCGGTGCCGCTGGCGGTGGCCACCGGCGGCATCGCGCTGTCGCTGCTGCTGGTGGTGGTGGCGCGGGGCTTTCGCCGCAACTACGAAACCGTGGCGCAGCGCGAACGCCGCAGCCGGCACGACGCGCTGCACGACTACCTCACCGGTCTGCCCAATCGCGGCTTCTTCGAGCAGACGTTGCAACGGGCGCTGGAGCGCGCGGCCGAGCGGCACGAGCGGGTGGCGCTGCTGTTCATCGACCTCGATCACTTCAAGCGCATCAACGACGCGCACGGCCACGCGGTGGGCGATGCGGTGCTGCGCAACGTGGCCGAGCGGCTGCAGAACACCTTGCGGGGCGGCGACACCGTGGCGCGCCTCGGCGGCGACGAATTCGTCGTGCTGCTGCCGCAGGTGCGCGACGGCACCTGGCAGCTCACCGCCCAGCGGGTGCACGACGCGATGTCGCACCCGATCTCCGACGGCGAGCTGCAGCTGTGGATCACCTTGAGCATCGGCGTGGCGGTGTTCCCCGACGATGCCGGCGACGCCGCCACGCTGATGCGGCGGGCCGACGGCGCGATGTACCGCGCGAAGCGGGCGGCGCTCGACACCTAGCGTCAGGGAGGCGGCTTTTTCTAATAGTTCCGTTTTATGGTTCGGAAGGCGGGCTTGCGCCCTGCCGGTTTTCCCGTGGGCTGTACGTTATGTCAATCCGTTCGAACCGCAGCCACCTTTTCCCGGGTGCGCGTCGGTGCCTGATGGCAATCGCACGAATGAGGAGGGGACCGGCCTGAAGAAAACTCCGAGGCCACGGCTGACGAGCCGGTAGCGCGCGTCGTGCCCGAACCTATCGAACAGACGCGTCAGGTGCGGACGATGGCAAATTGATCGACGCAGCTTTGGCCGCATCCGTCCGATGGGATCTACGTGCAGGATACTTTCGCCCGCATGAGCATGCGACGATAAACGTTTCTACCCGTTGGAATGCTGGTCCGAGCGGGTCGGGATTGGATGGTTCAGCTACTTGCGGGCACGCGAAAAATACCGCGGCTTAACCACGGGCTTGTTTGAGAACGAATTTGTCGGCGTCGAGCCATTGCGCCCACCAGGCCCAAACCGGCTAGCAACATGGCGTATGTTTCTGGCTCGGGGACTGCGGCTAGCGCCTGCACCGTGCCAAGCCCGCTGATTTGTGTAGTGAATGGTCCGGTGCTATAGGGGCGATTGCCCGTGTTGACGAAAATATAGTTAACTCCTTGTGTCAAACTGATGGTAAAACCAGATTCTCGGCTGTTACCGTCCAAATCGTCGTTTCCTGCCATGTAATTAACTAGAGGCAAATCTGGTCGAAAAGAATTTTGGTATAAGAAAGTGTAATTATCGTAGTCGGCTTTCGAAAGAAAAGCGTAAGTGCCTGAAGTACTGACGGAAAATTCAAACGTGGCATACGCGACTTCCGTAGGTACAGGGTCGGCTACACCTGTAAGGTAGGGGCGCACGAATGTCGGCTTTCCTGTCGTGTCGCCGCTAAATTGATAATCTGCTGCATTGGCCGCCAAGCCAAAAGCCCCCAATGCCGCAGCTAAAACCACGTGTAGGCCGAATTTTGCAATATGAACCATTTTCATCCTTGATTTGATTTGGCCGCCAAGTTTCGACGGCATTGATAAATATCAATCAATGAATATCCAAACGCAATGGCTCCGAGGAATCAAACGATCGAATTTACAATTTGATGGGGTGACGCGATATGAAAGCGATTCGAAGCCAATTCGAATTTCAGATCCAAAAGTTAATGTTCACTACCCAATCGAAGGTATACGCGCCAATATGTCGTTTCTTATCTTGCGAATCACCCGCGGCGGTTGCAAGGCCAGCACGAAGTCATAGAGCCTGCGGGGCTGAAGAAACTCTCGGTGCAGGTGCCTGCTCCGCGCATGGGATTCAGGACTAAGGCCGACGTTTGCCACGCACGAGGCGCGCAGGCTGTGAGTATTTCAGCCGCGAGCCAGGCCGACACCCGGCGGATTACCGCTCAGAGATCGAGCGCCAGGAACTCCCGCGAACGCGACACGCAGGCCATGAGGTGGGTATGCCTGTCGGACGCGCCGAGCACGTGGTCGCGGTGCTCGGGCTTGCCTTCGAGCCAGCGCACCTTGCAGGTTCCGCAGGTGCCGTTCTCGCAGACCGAATCGATCTCCACGCCGTTCTCGCGCAGCGCCTGCAGGATGGTCTGGTCGGGCGCCACGTTGAAGGTCTTGCCACTGGCGCGGGCCTCGACGACGAAGGCGGCGTCGCCGTCGAGCGCGGTCACCGGCGTGAACGACTCCAGGTGCACCCGGTCGGCCGGCCAGTGCGTGGCGGCCTGCTGCACCGCCCGCATGAACGGGTCCGATCCGCAGATGTAGACATGGCGATCATCGCCCGGCTCGGCCAGCAGGGCGGCGAAGTCGGGGCGACTGTCGCGGGTGTGCAGCACGCGCACCGGTGCCCGGCGGGCGAGGGCGGCGACCTCGTCGGCGAAGGGCAGCGATGCCTCGTCGCGCACGCACACCACCAGCTCGAAAGCCTGGCCGCGGTGCAGCAGATCGGCGGCCATCGACAGCATGGGCGTGATGCCGATGCCGCCCGCCACCAGCAGGTGCCGGCCCTGCGGCGCCAGCGGGAACAGGTTGCGCGGCCGGTGCAGCTTGAGCATCTTGCCGACCGACAGCTTGCGGTGCACCAGCAGCGATCCGCCCCGCCCGGCGTCCTCGCGCGCCACGCCGATGCGCCAGTGCGAACGCTGCTGCGGCGCGCTGGCGATGGAGTAGTAGCGGGTGATGCGGCCGGGCATCACGATGCCGATGTGCGCGCCGGCGGTGAAGGCGGGCAACTCGCTGCCGTCGAGCGCCACGAGCGTGTAGGAGCGTACGGTGTCGGACTCCTGCCGCACCGCGTCGACGCGGACGTAGAGCGGCGCATTGGACGCAGCCGGGGCGATGGCGGTGGCGTTGGCGATGTGGGGCGCGTTCACAGGCGGTTCGTGTAGCTGTCGTTGAGCAGCATCTGCACGTCCTTCACGCTGCCGTCGCCGATGCGGCTGCCGGTGTGGGCGACGAACATCTCGGCGGCGGTGGGGATCACGTCCAGGTCCGGCCAGCCCATCGGGTTCCAAATGCTCGAGCGCATGGCCGCCTTGGCGCAATGCAGAAAGCATTCCTCCACCCGGATGCCAATGCCCAGCGCCGGCGGCTTGCCGTTGATCATCTCGCTGCCGGCCAGCACGGCCGGATCCTCGGTGATGAACACCCGGCCGTTGAGCCGCAGCGTCTCCTCGTAGCCGGGAATCAGGAACAGCATGCCGATATACGGATTGGCGACCAGGTTGGCCAGCGTGTCGGCGCGGCGGTTGCCGGTGGCCTCGGGAATCAGCAGGTGCCTGTCGTCCAGCACCCGGATGAAGCCGGGGTCGCCACCTCGCGGCGAGGCGTCGCAGAAGCCTTCCGGGCTGGCCGAGGCCACTAGCGCATAGGGCGAGTTCTCGATGAAGCGGCGCACGTGCACGTCCATGTGGTCGAGCACCTTGATCATGCTGATCGCATCGGGCGCCGGCGCGGGCAGGATCTCGCGCAAGCGGGCGAGGGTATCGACGGTGCGGCCGAAGGGGTGCGTCGTGGTCATGGTCGATGGGCAGGAAAACTCGAATGGATTCACTGTATACATTGAATCCGGTAAATGCAAGGCCACCGTATACTCGCGGCCACCGTACCGGGAAGCCCATGCAAGTCGACGAACTCACCAGCACGCTGCGCCAGGGCATCCGCGAGGGCCTGCTGCAGCCCGGCCAGGCGCTGGTGCAGGAAGAACTGGCCAAGCGTTTCAACGTCAGCCGCATTCCGGTGCGCGACGCACTGCTCACGCTGGCCGCCGAAGGCCTGGTGCGCAACCGGCCCGGCGGCGGGCTGGCGGTGAGCCAGCTGGAGGCGCACGAGGTCGAGGAGCTCTACGACCTGCGCCTGGTGCTGGAGCCGTCGCTGGCCGAACACGTGATCCACAACGCCAGCCCGCGTGCCATCCGCGAATGGCGCGCGCTGGCGGCACGGCTGCGCGACATCGACGTCGCCAGCGCGCAATGGGTGGAGCAGAACTACCGCTTCCACCTGGCGATGTACGAGGCCGCCGGGCGCGATCACACGGTGCGGCTGATCCGCTCGCTGCTCGACCTCACCGCGCCGTATTCGCGCCTGTTCATCGTCTCGCTGCACCAGGGCGACGGCGTACACGACGAACACGACGCGATGGTCGACGCCATCGAGGCCGGCGATGTGGAACGGCTGCGCGCGACCATCGTGGCCCACTTGCGCTTTACCCGCGAGTCGGTGGCGAGCTTCCTGCGCGAGCGCGAAACCCGATCGCCCACCCGCATGCTCTGACGACGAAGCGGCCGCCATGAACCTGCGTTATCTCGAAGCCTTTCTCTGGGTCGCCAAGCTCGGCAGCTTCAAGGCGGCGGCCGAGAAGATGCACACCACGCAGGCCGGGCTGTCGAGCCGCATCGCCAGTCTGGAAGAGCATTTCTGCGTGCGCCTGTTCGACCGCGGCCACCGCTCGGTGGTGCTGACCTCGCACGGCACCGAGCTCATTGCCTATGCCGAGCGCATGCTCGAACTGCACGCCCAGGCGGTCACCGCCATCGGCCGCCCCGAGGCCTTCACCGGCATGCTGCGGGTCGGCGTGATCGAGACGGTGGCTCACACCTGGCTGCCGAGCCTGCTGCAGAACTTCTCGCTGCAGTACCCCAAGGCGACGCTGGAGATCAGCTCCGACATCACACCGCGCCTGCGCGACGACCTGCTCAAGGGTGCGCTCGACTGCGCCATCCTGTCCGAGGAGATCACGCCGGGCTTCATCGAGAACCACCGCATCAGCAACTTCGCGATGCGCTGGGTCGCGAGCCCCGCGCTGGCACTGAAGTTCCCGGCGCGGGCCTTCCTGTCGTTCGCCGACCTGGCCGAGTTCCCCATCATTTCCTTCCACCGCGACTCGGGCGTGTACCGCAACATCGCGATCAACGCCGCCGGCCTGCCGCAGCTGCGGGTGAGCTATTTTTCCTCGCTCGGCGCCATGGTGGATCTCACCCGATCCGGCTTCGGCAGCTCGGTGCTGCCGGTGGCCGTCATCCAGCAGGATCTGGCGCAGGGCCGGCTGGTGCTGCTCGACGTGGAGCAGCCGCCGGCGTCGCTGCCGCTGATCGCCAGCACCCGGCTGAACCCCCACACGCCGCTGGCCGATGCGCTGGTGCGCATGGCGCGCGCGGCCTGCGACGAGTTCGTGCGCCAGGGGCGCGACGACATCGTCGCGCCCTTCTGAGCCCGCCCGCGCGGCCCTGGTTTGGGGCGGCGTTCCCGATCGCGGGGCGCCAATGCGCGCCAAGCCCGTGCACAACTTTTTCTTGCGCAAAACCGCAGAAATTTCCCGTTTGACCCTGTGTGACCGCGCGATGAACACTGCGCGCCATGTCACAGATTGCAAGCAAACCGCACCGCGAATTCTTCGCCCTGGGCCTGCACGACGCCGCCACCCGCTGGCAGCCGGTGGCCTGCAGCGCCGGAACGATCGAGGAAATCATCCTGTCCGACAACCTCGATCCGGTCACCGGCACCGGCTCGCGTACGCGGGTCGCCCGCTGGTCGCCCGGCGCGCTCATCGACCGGCCGGTGGTGCACGACTTCCACGAGGAAGTGTTTCTCTTCGAGGGTGACCTGGTCGTCGGTTGCGACGCCGCAGGCGAGGGCGGCGAGCGCTTCGTGGCGCACACCTTCGCCTGCCGCCCGCCGGGCGCGCTGCACGGGCCGTTCGTCTCGCCAGGCGGCTGCCTGATGTTCGAAATCCAGTACTACGCCTGACCCGGTCCGGCGACTTTCGATTCTTCCTCCACACCACGGAAACCCCATGAAACTCTTCCGCTCGCTCGTCTGCCTGGCCGCCGCATCGGCCTTCGTCGCCGGCTCTGCCACCGCCCAGGTGCCGGCAGGCCCCAAGGTGGTGGTGCAGGCCATCACCCAGGTCGCGCCCAACATGCCGCAGTACACCAAGGTCGACCAGCCGATCCTGCGCGACGGCCTGGGCAAGGCCAGCAACGGCCGCATCGAGGTGGTGCTGGCGTCGTATCCGGAACGCAACGTCAATGGCCCCGAAGTGCTGCGCCTGGTGCGCTCCGGCCAGGTCGACATCGCCGCCGCCTCGCTCACCACCGTCTCGGGCGACGTGCCCATGCTCGACGGCATGGACCTGTCGGGCATGAACTCCGACATCCGCCAGGCCCGCAAGGTCGCCGATGCCATGGTGCCGACGGCCAACAAGGAGCTGGAGCGCCTGGGCATCAAGCTGGTCGCCACCTATCCCTTCTCCGGCGCCATGCTGTTCTGCCGCAAGCCGGTGGCCAGCATCGCCGACCTCAAGGGCCTGAAGATCCGCACCAACGGCCCGTCGGCCTCCGACCTGATGAAGAGCTTCGGCGCCCAGCCGGTGTCGCTGGCCTTCGGCGAGGTCTACACCGCGCTGGAGCGCGGCACGGTCGACTGCGGCTTCACCGGCTCGGGTTCGGGCAACGGCGTGAAGTGGCCGGAGGTCACCACCCACCTGTTCACCCTGCCGATGTCCTGGTCGACGGCGGCCTATTTCGTCAACCTGTCGTGGTGGAACAAGCTCGACCCGGCGGTGCGTGGCCAGCTCGAGAAGACCTTCGCCGAGATCCAGGAAGCACAGTGGAAACTGGGCCAGGAAGCCACGGTCGACGGCGTGGCCTGCAACGTCGGCAAGGCCGACGGCTGCAAGCTGCACAGCCTGGTGAGCAAGCGCCCGATGATCCAGGCCGACGCCTCGGCCGCCGACATCGCCACCATGCGCAAGGACGTCACCGACGCCGTGCTGCCGGGCTGGGTGAAGCGTTGCGGCGAGCGCTGCGGCACCACCTACAACGAGGTGATCGCCCCGATCACCGGCATCCAGTACGTCGCCAAGTAAACATGTACCGCATCCTCGAATGGGTGAGCGCCAAGGCGATGACCATCGCCGGCTGGTGCTACCTGGCGATCACGCTGCTGATCTGCTTCGACATCTTCGCGCGCCGCCTGCTGGGCTTCTCCACCGAAGCCACGGCCGAGGTCACCGGCTACCTGATGGCCATCGGCATGAGCTGGGGCCTGGCCGGCACCCTGTTCGAGCGCGGTCATGTGCGCATCGACGTGCTGGTGCAGAAGATGCCGCTGCACGTGCGGGTCTGGCTGCACCTGGCCTCGCTGCTGGCGCTGCTGGTGACCGCCGGGTTCTTCGCCTGGGGCGCGTTCTCGCTGGCCAAGGACTCGATGGACTTCAACGCCACCGACCTGTCGGCGCTGCACACGCCGCTGGTGCTGCCGCAGGGCCTGTGGGCCGCCGGCCTCGCGCTGCTGCTGCTGGCGGTCGTGGCGATGACGCTGCGCGCGGTGCGCCAGCTCGCCGGCGGTGACGCCGACGCCATGGACCGCATGCTGATGGCCCGCACCTACGTCGACGAAGCCGCCGAAACCCTGGAAGCCGTCGCCGAAGCCCAGCAGGGCATGCAGCTTCCACCCCACGCCAGCCCGGCATCCGGAGCCTCCCGATGATCGCCATCGTCTTCATCGTCTTCGTCGGCCTGCTGGTCGGCGGAGCCTCGCTGTTCGGCGCGCACGAACACGCCGCCGCCATCGCCTCGTCGACCGTGCCCTGGTGGGGCCTGGTCGCGGTGCTGGTCTGCTTCATCGGCTTCTTCGCCGGCGGCATCTACGTGGGCGGCGCGCTCGCCATGCTGTCGCTGCTGGCGGGCTTCGGCCTGTCGGATCGCCCGTTCTGGAACTTCATCGGCGAGATGATCTGGGGCCCGTCGACCAACTTCGTGCTGGTGTCGGTGCCGCTCTTCCTGCTGATGGGCGAGGTGATGTTGCGCGCGGGCCTGTCCGAGCGGCTGTACCGCGCGCTCAACGTCTGGATGGGCCGGCTGCCCGGCGGCCTGCTGCACACCAACATCGTGGCCTGCGGCGTGTTCTCGGCCGTGGCCGGCTCCAGCGTGGCGACGGCCGCCACCATGGGCTCGGTCGCGCTGCCCTACTTCGAGAAGAGCCACTATCCGCCCAGGCTGGTGCTGGGTTCGCTGGCCGCCGGCGGTGCGCTCGGCAACCTGATCCCGCCGGGCATCACCTTCATCATCTACGGCCTGATCACCGAAACCTCGGTGGGCGCGCTGTACCTGGCGGCGGTCGGCCCGAGCATCCTGGTGGTGGCGATGTTCACCGCGGTCATCCTCTACTACAGCTACAAGCTCAAGCTGCACGGCGATGCGGCCTCGAAGGCCATCACCTGGAAGCACCGGCTGGCGAGCCTGTCGGACCTGGTGCCGACCGCGCTGCTGATCGCGCTGGTGCTGGGCACCATCTACGCCGGCTGGGCCACGCCCACCGAATCGGCCGCGCTCGGCGTGGCCGGCAGCCTGGTGCTGGCGCTGGTGGACCGCAAGCTCAGCTGGAAGATGCTGCAGGAGTCGATGCGCTCCACCGCGCGCACCACGTCGATGATCGCGTTGATCCTCTTCGGCGCGTACTTCCTCAACTACATCCTGTCCTCGCTCGGCATTCCGCAGATGCTGGCCAAGTTCCTGACCGGGCTGCCGTTCCCGGGCTGGGTGATCATGCTGGTCATCATCGGTTTCTACCTGGCGCTGGGCACCTTCATGGAGGGCATGTCGATGGTGATCACCACCATCCCGCTGCTGTTTCCGGTGGTCACCGCGCTGGGCTACGACCCGGTATGGTTCGGGGTGGTCATCACCATGCTGGTGGAGATCGCGGTCATCAGCCCGCCCGACGGCACCGTGCTCTACGTGCTGCAGGGCATGCGGCGCCAGCCCGGGCCGATCACCGACGTCTTCAGCGGCGTGCTGCCCTTCATGTTCGTCTACATGCTGGCGATCATCGTGCTGATGGTGTTCCCCGCCATCGCGCTGTGGCTGCCCGGCTACCTGATGTGATTTGTCAGGCCATCAGCCTGTGAACCCGAAAAGAGATCCATGTCCCCGACCCTGCAATTCACCTGCGAGACCGTGGCGGAAGACGGCGGCATCGCGCGCCGCGAGCTGGCCGTCACGCCGCGCCGCCTCATCATCGCCGGCTGGACCGGCCGCGACGCCGCCGCCATCGAGCACCACATCGAGGAGCTGGAAGCCCTGGGCGTGCCGCGCCCCTCCAGCGTGCCGCTGTACTACCGTGTCGGCGCCGCGCTGCTGACGCAGCAGGCCAGCGTCGAGGCGCTCGGCCCGCAGAGCTCCGGCGAGGCCGAGCCCACGCTGTTCTTCGCCGAGGGCGAGTGGTGGCTGACGGTGGCGTCCGACCACACCGACCGTCAGGTCGAAACCTACTCGGTGGCCGTCTCCAAGCAGATGTGCGCCAAGCCGATCGCCGCCACCGCCTGGCGCTGGTCCGACGTCGCCGGCTACCAGGACGAGCTGCGCCTGAGCTCGCGCATCCTCGAAGACGGCGCCTGGGTCGACTACCAGCGCGGCAGCCTCGCCTCGATCCGCCCGCTGGTCGGCCTGCGCGACGGCATTTATGCCGCCGTGCCGGAGCACGACGGCAGCTTCATGACCTGCGGCACCCTGGGCGCGCTGCCCAACGCGCGCGGCGAAGGCATCCGCCCGGCCACCGAGATGGAGATCGAGCTCCACGACCCGCGCCGGGGGCGCAGCATCGTGCACCGCTACAGCGTCGACGTCCTGGAGGTGGTGGCATGAGCGGCCTGGTTCGCAACAGCATCGCCAAGCTGCGTCAAGACATTGCCGGCGGCGCCGCCACCCACGAATCGGTGGTGCAGGCCTCGCTCGATGGCGCGGCTGCGCCGGTCGCCGCCAGCGTCTTCACCCGGCTCTATCCGGATGCCGCCCTGGCCGCAGCACGCCACGCCGACGCCGCCTCGGCCGCCGGTGTGCAGCTGGCCGCGCTCGCCGGCCTGCCGGTGAGCATCAAGGACCTGTACGACGTCGCCGGCGAGGCCACCGCGTCCGGCTCGGTGATCTGCGCGAACGACGCGCCGGCCGCCGCCGACGCGCCGGTCGTCGAGCGGCTGCGCCGCGCGGGCGCGGCCATCGTCGGCAAGACCAACATGACCGAGTTCGCCTTCTCCGGCGTCGGCATCAATCCGCACCACGGCACGCCGCGCAACCCGAGCGACGCGTCGGTCGCGCGCATTCCGGGCGGATCGTCCTCGGGCGCGGCGGTGTCGGTGGCGCTCGGCCTGGCCGTCGCCGGACTGGGTTCGGACACCGGCGGTTCCATCCGCATCCCGGCCGCGCTCTGCGGCCTGGTCGGCTTCAAGAGCACCCAGTCGCGCACCACGCTCGCCGGCACCTTCCCGCTGTCGGGCACGCTCGACACCGTCTGTTCCATGGCCCACGGCGTGGCCGACTGCATCGCCGTCGACGCGGTCATCGCCGACAGCCCGCTGGCCGTGCGCCCGCGGGACATCAGGGGCATGCGTTTCGCCGTGCCCCGCACCCTGGTGTTCGACGGCGTGGAGCCGGCCGTCGCGGCCGCGTTCGACCGCGCCATCGCCACGTTGAACGAGGCGGGCGCCACCATCGTCGACCTGCCCTTGGCCGAGTTCGCCGAGATCGCGGCCATCGGCTCGCCCGTAGGCCTGTCGGCCATCGAAGGCGCGGCCATCCACGCCGAGCGCCTGGCGACCCAGTCCGACCGCATGGATCCGCGCGTGGCGGCCCGCATGAAGACCGGCCTGCCGGTAGCGGCCAGCGCCTACCTGGCGATGCTGCGCGCCCGCCAGCAATGGATTGCGCGGGTGGAGCGGCAACTCACCGGTTTCGACGCCTTCCTCTGCCCGACCGTGCCGTTGGTGGCGCAGCCAACCGAGGCTTTGCTGGCATCGGACGCGGAGTTTTTCCGCGTCAACGGGCTGATGCTGCGCAACCCCTCGGTGGTGAACTTCCTGGATGGCTGCTCGTTCAGCCTGCCCTGCCAAGCGGCGGGGGAGTTGCCGGTGGGGCTGATGGTGTCGTCGGTGCGTGGGGATGATGCGGCACTGGCGGGGGTGGCGCTGGCGGTGGAGGGGGCGATAGCAGCGAGCGCTCGATAGGCGCGAGCGCTCGATGGCCCGAAGGTCCACGGACAGCCGGCGCCGCAGGGCGCCAATTCGAGAGCGGTGAAGCAGCGGCATGGCAGCGGCGAAGAGCGGTGGTGCGCCGATGCCACAATGGCGCGCCCCTGCTCACCGGCTCCTTTGTTTCGACACGGCCGCATGGGCGCCGTTTCCATCATCCATCCCGTATCAGATGTCCTCTCGCGCTGCCGTCCGGTCACCGGCGAACGCCCTCCTCGCCGGCCTCGGCCTCGGAGCCCTGATCTTCTTGTTGGTCTGGGGTATCACACCGCTGGATCCCCGCAACATCGAATGGATGACCAACCCATTCGCGGGCGACTTCACTTTTTCTTCCATCGCCGCGCTGGCCTACCTGCATGACAGCTGGTCCTTTCCGCCCGGTGTCATCAAGAACCTTGTCTATCCTGCGCTGACATCGACGGTTTTTGCCGACAGCATCCCGCTGCTGGCCTTTCTGGCCAAGGTGGTGGCCACCCTCACCGGTACCACCTTTCAGTACTTCGGACTGTGGGGCTTGTTGTGCTGCATGCTGCAAGGCGGTTTCGCGACGGCGATCCTGCATCGGTACAGCCGGCACCTGGGGCTCGCCTTGATCGGTGCGTTGCTGGTGATCGCCGCGCCCTTCTTCTATGGCCGCATGTTCATCCATGTATCGATGGGCGGGCAGTGGGTGCTTCTGTTTCCGCTGGCACTCATCGCCTATCGCGACATGCCCCGCATCGCCCGATGGGAGGTCGTCTCATGGGTGATCGCAGCCATGTCGACCGTGTCGGTCATGGCCTATTTCGCGCCGATGGTCATGGTTCTGATGGTGCTGCACTACTGGCTGCGTGCACAGACGGCCGGCATCGGCAAGGCCGTATCGCGGCTGGCGCTGAGCATGCTCATCGGCATTCCTGGCATGCTGGCCCTGTTGTGGCTGGGCGGTGGAACCCTGCCGGACAACGTCAGCGGAGGGCTGAATTACGGTGCCATTCCCTGGAACCTGGCAAGCTTCATCGATCCCTCAGGCTATTCCCGCATCTTTCCGGGTTTCGCCGTCAACCCGACGCAGCCGTTCGCCGGCGAAAGCTACATGTGGCTGGGCACCGGCGTGCTGGCCGGCGCGGTGTTGCTGCTGGCCATGCGGGCTTTCTGGCCGCAAACGGTCGCATTCCCGTCGTGGACCCGCGTCCTGCCCTATGTGGTGTGCTCGTTCGTACTGCTCGCATTCGCAGCCACCAATATCGTGCGGTTCGGGCCGTATGTCTGGTTCACCTATCCGCTGTCGGAAGAGGTTCAGCACGCCTTTGATTCCTTTCGCAGTTCCGCGCGGATCGCCTGGCCGGTCTGGTACCTGATCGTGTTCGCAGTCGCGGGTGGAATTTCAAGCCTGAACCTGCCCTTGCAGATTCGCGCCTTCATGCTGTCTGCCGTGGTGGCGCTCCAGGCGTGGGATGGAAGTTCGCAATGGGGGATCGTCCATCGATTCCAGGAATCTCGACAGCCACCGGCGCTCGCCAGTCCGTTCTGGTCCCACCTCGATCGCGCCGGAAAAAACCTCTACTTCCTGCCTTTCTGGGGGCTGACGAGCGAGCCGGTGCGCGCGCAGATCTACCTGGGCGCGATTCAGGCGGGCGTCACCTCGAACATCTACTGGCTCGGCCGTTACCCCATGAACGCCATTTCGGACGCCGTGACGGAAAAAATGGCGGCGCTGGTCGCCGGTCGGCGCGAGCCCGACGACATCCTGCTGTTCAACCATGTCCCCTATCTGGCCGGAGTCAAGCTCGGTTCCGACTCCCAGGCCTACCTCGTCGACGGCCTCGTGGTGGTGGCGCGGCCTGGCCTCGCCGACCGCCAGGCCGGAGTACGTCCGGTCCGCGTCAGAACCGAAACGCTGGCCGCTTACCTGACCGAACTGGAAAAACGCCGAAGCGGGCGGCTCATCCTGCTGGGAGGAGGCGCGTCCAAGCCGGCAGCCGCACCGGACGACGCCACGCGGCGTGCGCTGGAAAAGCTCGGCTTCGGATTGCTCGCGCAGTCGCAAAGCGAAGTCGATCTCACCTATGCCGCAGTCATGCTCAATGGTGAGGTGCGGGAGCAGGTGATGGAGCATGGGCCCACTCGCCTCGACGCCGGTTGGCGATCGCCTGTCGATTTCAGCGTCGACCTGATTCCCGGCAACACCAGCCAGCCGGCGCTGATGATCGGCGCAGAGACCTTCACCGGCACGGTTTTCGGGCTCAATATCGTCGTCTACGACCTCGACCGAAAAGAAGTGGTCGAGCGGGCTGCCTTCGGCAGCTACTCGCCGCAACCCGGCGTCGTTCTCACGGCCGAATGAAGTCGCGTCGTCCTCGCCACATCGAACTCCTGAACCCTTCGCCACATGAAAGCTCCATCCTCCACCGGGACGAACACACGCCATGCTGTCGGTGCATGCGCAGGGCTGCTCCTGCTGGCGATCGCGTATCTCGCGTACGTTCATCGGCAGAACGCCGACGTCTTCTTCGAGTCGCAATTCCTGCACATCGAGTTTCTTCGCCAGTTGGTCGAGCACCGACTCACGGCCCAGGGCTTCTTCACCGCGTTCGGTGAACACATTTTTCCTGGCTACAACCTGATTCTGGCTGCCAACTACCAGCTGTTCCATGTATGGGGTGGCTTCGACAGCCTGGTGCATGGGGCCGCCATCGTGCTCACGGCCATGCTCGTCGTTGCGTGCATATGGCGCCGGTCCGACCTGCCTGCCAGCCGCAAATTGGGCAGCACCATGCTCGCGGCGCTGCTGCTGCTGTCGACCACCAACAATCCGCAGTGGGGCATGGCGCTGGCGGCCACGGTCGGCGTGTTGCTGTTCACCTTGGGTGCGATCCAAATCAGCGCTGCATTCGGCACTGGCCACCGAACGCTCAGTCCATGGCTCTACCTTGTGCTCCCAGCGTGCAACATCCTTTTCCTTGGTGGCTATGCGGTGGGCAGCATCGGCGCATGTACGGTGCTTGTCCTCGTGCATGTGTGGCAGTGCAGGGCGATAGGTCGCAAGGACCTGCAAGTTGCCGCGACCGTAGGACTTTCCCTGGCCATCTATATCGCCCTGGTTACCCGTTACGGCACGCTCACCGCCAACAAACCCGAGTCGCTGGGGCTGCATATCGGCGAAATATTGCAGTTCGCGGTGCTCATGACGGGTGCGAGCGTCATGGGCAAGGCGTTCTATGAGGGCAGCCACACGCTGCTGCCGTATTACGTGCTGGGCAGCGTGCTGATCGTGGCCTCGATCTGCCTGTGCGTCGAATACGTTCGCCGGCGGGATAACCTCCGCCTGCTCTTGCTGGCATTACTGGTCTATTCGGCCACCACCATCCTGGCGGTCGCTTTCTTCCGGTACCGGAATGGTCTCGATGGTGCCTTGGGCCAGTGGTACAACGCACACACGCATTTCGTGGGCGTGGCCGTTGGGTTCTATCTGGTGGAGAAGCTCGGCGCGCGACAGAAAGCCACGCGGCTGCTGTCTGGCGCCGCGCTGGTACTGCTTTCGATCTGCGCCCTGGCCGGTTATGCAGCGGACTGGCGGAAGGCCCCGTACGTCGCCGCCTACAAGCTCCGTTTCGCCGATCAAGCCACCGCGATCCTGGCTTATCCGGAGTCGTTGAAAGATCGCCGCGATCCGTGGCAGACCATGTTGTGGGACTACTCTGTCGTCAAGCCAGGCATCGATTTCCTGTATGCGCACAAGCTCTGGATCTTCAGTTCCGCTCAGCCGACCGTGTCGGGCGTCACGTCGGATGACTGGCTGCTGGCCGATGCGCCCATGAGCGTGCTGTGTCCCGCAGGAAGCCGCTCGGTGCGCTTTCGGTCGTGGCGCCCCGAAGACTGGACTCCGTCGGTGCTGGAGGTACATGCCGGCAGCTCCACACAGGATTTGCCTGTCATCAACGGGGAGGCACGCATCGAGCTGCCAGGCGCTGGCGTCGCTGCCGCCTTGGTGGACGGGTCCCGTTCGATCCGGTCACGCCCGATGTCGGTGAAGGGCGACCAGCGGCGTCTCGTCGCCAAAATCGAAGACATCCGCTGCGCGATGGATTGACGCGACGGCGGGGGAGGGCGTGAATGCCTGATCAAGGCGTCACGTCGCGCCTTACCGGGAACCAGGCTGAGGATCCGGCAAGTTCCGAAAGGCGCTCAAACGGTTCTGCTTCAGGAATTCCACCGTTTCCATGGCGTCTTTTCGGTCGCCCATCCACAGGAGGAGGTCGATGGTGTCCTCGGTGGGGTCAAGCATGACTTTCTGCTTTTCCTGCAGCCAGCCGTGGATGGAGTAGGCGCGTTTCCAGTTGTGAGCATTCGAATAGGTTTGCACGGCGATCAAGACGACGAGCATGGCCACGAGCGGCGTGGCCCAAGGGGATTTTTTTCGCCGCAATCCCATGATGTCGATACTCATGATCCAGATGACGCCAATCACATACAGCATCATGTGGAAGTGATACCACTGCTGAAGCGGCCAGGTCCAGCCTGCTTCCAGTCGACCGATGCGAATCGACAGAATGACGCCCACGGTATAGGCCATGAACATGACCGGCGCAAAAGCGGTGCGATGTGCTTGCAGTCGGGCATAACGCCAGAGGGCCAGCAAACCCAGGCCCAGGAGAAAGGCTCCGTTGGCGACGAGAACGCGATGGTCAAGATGCAGTCGGTCGGTCAGCGTGTGTTGGTCAAGGGTGGCAGTACTCAGGCCCGTCATCACGGCGAGGGTGCTTTCGAGGGGTGTTTCGATCAGGCCGATGATCTTGTCGAGCGTGCCCGACTGAGGGTTCGAGAAGATATAAATCGCCGAGAGAACCATGGAGGCTGCGAACGCCACAACGGATTCGGCGCTCGGCCTGCCGCGCAGGCACAGCAGCGCGAACCCGACGATCATGCTGAGCACGGCGCCGCCCATGTAGGCGCCGCCCATCAGCAGGTACAAGCCAAAGATGGCCGCGAACCCGATGACGTGCCACCAACCTCGAAGACCGTGGCATATGCGGTCGAACACAAGGGCACTAAGCGCAAAGGTCACGGTTCCCCAGACGAACTGGGTGGTCATCATGTGATATGGATGATGCGTCAGGCTGAAAACACAGCTGAGGATCAAGGCATAGGAAACACCGATTTCGGTTTCCGAACGCTCGGGCACGAGTTCCCGTACGGATCGCAGAAAGGGCCGATAAAGGCAAACGCCGAGCAGGCAATAGGAAGCCAGGTACGCGTACGGTTCCAGAACAGCATTGAGGCCGAACAGCTCAGCGTTCAGGATGGAAAAAAGGGCATATATGGGTAGCCGGTGCTGCTCCCATCGCACGAATACATCGCTGAAGGTCAGCGTGCCCTCATAGTGTTTCTGTACCACGGCTTTCACCATCATCAATCCATCGAGGTAATACACATCGATGAAGGCGTGTGTGATGAAGCCGACACAGATGCTCACGAGCACTGCATAGGCGATGGCTGGAATCAAAAGCGCGGGCGAAAGAAATTTTCTTGAAAGAGTCATCAACTGTTTCCAGGCGTTGATAGATAAAAACTGCTGCACATGTCGTTTGCCATGAGCACTGATAGCTGGCGTCGTTCTTCGCCTCTGCTCACGCCGCAACCGACCGGGCGATTGTCGCGGCCATCTGGTGGTGCTAAGGAATACTGCCTCATGCGCTCGGCAGCGCGAGGTTCTCGCAATTTGCCTGCCAGTGCAAAAACCTCAGCGTCGCCAGGTAACGGTTGCTGGTCCGGTCAGATGCTCCAGCAGCCTGCTTCGCGCATGCGCGACGGTGCTGGCTCGCACAGATGCCCGGTCCCCCTCGAAGCGCCGCGACTCGGTCACCACCGGCCCATCCGGCAGCCCGAACCCGAACCACACCAGCCCGACCGGCTTGGCCTCGGTGCCGCCACCCGGCCCGGCCACGCCGGTCACCGCCACCGACACCTGGGCCCTGGAGCGTTGCAGCGCGCCGCGCGCCATCGCCTGCGCCACCTCGCTGCTGACCGCACCGTGCGCCGCGATCAGCGCCGGGTCCACGCCCAGCAGCTCGGCCTTGGCCTCGTTGGAATAACTGACGAAACCGCGCTCGAACCAGCGGCTCGATCCGGCCAGCGCGGTGCAGCCGCCGGCGATCAGGCCGCCGGTGCAGCTTTCGGCCGTGGCCAGCATCCAGCCGCGCGCCAGCAGCAGGGCGGCCAGCGGCTCCCAGGCGACGGCGGCGGCGCGGTCGGCGTCTTCGGGCAGGGTGGTGCTCACAGCAAGGCCTTTCCTGCCGCCATCACCAGCAGCGTGAGAAACGCGGCGACGAAGTCGTCCGCCAGGATGCCGAATCCGCCGCGCGGACCGAAACCGTGGAAGGTGCGGTCGGCCCAGCCGACCGGGCCGCGCTTGACCGCGTCGAACAGGCGGAACAGGGCGAAGGCGACGGTCTGCTCCAGCCAGCCGGCCGGCGCGATGATCCACAGCACCAGCCAGAAGGCGACGACCTCGTCCCACACGATGTTGGACGGGTCCAGGGTGTTGAGGTGGCGCGCGGTGACGGTGCAGGCCCACCAGCCGACCAGCGTCGACACGGCGATCACCACGCCGAGCGCGGTGCTGTCCACCCCCTGCGACAGCAGCGCCCAGGCCAGCCACGCCCACAGCGTGCCGGCGGTGCCCGGCGCCACCGGCGACAGGCCGGAGCCGAAGCCCAGGGCGATCCAGTGCGCCGGATGCGCGCGCATGAAACGCGCGGTGGCGCGGACGGGGGCGGAGGGCGGGGCCGGATCGGCTTGCATGAGCGGGATGGAAAGTAGCGGTCAGTCGAAATGATCGAAGGCGGCGAAGCGGCCGTGCAGCGCGGAGCCGTCGGCTGTGACGACACGCAGGCCGGCTTCGGCGTCGATCCGGCCGATGCGGGTCACGCGGGTGTCGCTCTGGCGGCCGGCGGCTTCGACCTGGGCGCGTAGGGCGGGTGGGGCGGTGAAGGCCAGTTCGTAGTCGTCGCCGCCGGCCAGCACGCAGGTCAGCGCCCATTCGTCGCCGCAGGCCTTGGCGCCGGCTGCCAGCAAGGGCAGGGCGGCAGCTGATTCGATGGTCGTGCCGACGCCGCTGGCGCGCAGTACGTGGCCGAGGTCGCCGATGAGGCCGTCGCTCAGGTCGACCGCGCTGGTCGCGATGCCGCGCAGCGCCTGGCCGAGCGCGACACGCGGGTCGGGTTTTTCCATGCGGTCGCGGGCGGCGGCAAAAACATCGGCGGGCAACGCCAGCGTGCCGCGAAACACCTCCAGCGCCAGCCGTGCGTCGCCGAGCGTGCCGCTCACCCACAGGTCGTCGCCGGCCCGCGCGCCGGTGCGCAACAGCGCCTGGCCGGCCGGCACTTCGCCGAAGACGGTGATACAGATGTTGAGCGGCCCCCGGGTGGTGTCGCCGCCGACGAGTTCGCAGTCGTGCGCTTCGGCCAGGGCGAACAGCCCTTTGGAAAAGCCGGCGAGCCAGGCTTCGTCGGCCGAAGGCAGCGACAGGGCGAGGGTGAAGGCCAGCGGTCGCGCGCCGCAGGCGGCGAGGTCGCTGAGATTGACCGCCAGCGCCTTGTGGCCGAGCCGTTCCGGCGCGACGGTCGACAGGAAATGCCGGCCTTCGACCAGCATGTCCGACGACACCGCCAGCTGCTGCCCCGGCGCG
Organism: Xylophilus sp. GOD-11R; assembly: GCF_033546935.1. Taxonomy (GTDB): domain Bacteria; phylum Pseudomonadota; class Gammaproteobacteria; order Burkholderiales; family Burkholderiaceae_C; genus Xylophilus. The sequence goes on from NZ_CP137854.1 coordinate 210,603, forward strand.
GGCGCGAGCAGCGCGCAGTCGTCGCCCACGCCCAGCGGCGAGCGGCGGGCAGGGCGTTGGAAATAGCGCAGGATCAGGTCGAACTCGCCCATGCTCAGAGGACTTTCACCGCGCGGCCGATGAACTGCACCGGGCCGGTGGGCCGGTCGGTGGGCGAGCCCTGCGCCGGCTCCAGCGTGAGCTCGAACAGCTGGTTGGCCTGCAGCGGCGGCAGCGAGGCGAGCGGCACGTGCACCACCTGGCCGGGTTGCACCAGGCCGAGCGAGACCGGGCCTCGCCAGCTGTCGGCCTTGGTCCAGAACTGCAGCGACCTGCCGGCCGGCACCGGCGTGGTGCCCAGCGGGATCAGGTCGACCGCATTCCTGCCGCCGGCCTGCACCACCCAGCCGGGCGATTTGTCCTGGGGCCCGACCAGCACCACCAGGTATTGCGGCGTGCCACGGCCGGGCAGGCCCGCCACCAGCAGCGAGGCCATGACCACGGCGGCCGCGCAGCCGGCGGCGGCCAGGCCGCGCCACAGCGCCAGGCTGTGCCACCAGCCGGTGGCGCGGGCGCTGCGCGGCGCGGCGCCTGCCAATGGTGCGGGGCGTTCCAGATCGGCGACGCTGTGGGTGATGCGCTCCCACAGCGCGCCGGTGGGCTCGGCCGGCTCGACCAGGGCGGTCAGCGGCAGCAGGCGCTGCTCCCACTGGTCGACCGCCCGGCGCAGGGCGGCGTCATCGGCGAGGCGCGCCTCGACCTCGCGGCGGGCGGCGGCGGGCAGGGTGCCCAGCACGTATTCGCCGGCCAGGGCTTGCAGGGAATCGTCGTTGTCGGGCATTGGAAGCTCGCTCATGCCATGCACTCCCGCAGCGCGGCGAGGCCGCGGGTGATCCAGGCCTTGACGGTGCCCAGCGGCGTCTGCAGCCGCTCGGCGATCTCGCTGTGCGAGCAGCCGTCGAGGTAGGCGAAGAGGATGCAGTCGCGGCGGGCCTCGGGCAGGCGTTGCAGGCAGCCGTCGAGGCGGCCGAGGTCGGCGCGGCGTTCGAGTGGGTCGGGCGCCTGTTCGTAGGCGGCCAGGGCGGCGGCATCGTCCACGGCTTGGGCGCCTTCCTCGTCGAGCGCGACTTCCCGGGCGGTGTCGCGCACATGGTTGAGTGCGCCATGGCGCACCACGCTGTAGATCCAGCCGCGGGCCGCGCCGCGCGCGCCGTCGTAGGTGGCGGCGCGTTGCCAGATCCGCACGAAGGCATCGTGCAGCACGTCCTCGGCCAGTGCGCGGTCGCGCACGATGCGCAGGGCCACGCCGAGCAGCTTGCGGCTCTCGTGGTGGTAGAGGCGCTGCAAGGCATGCCGGTCGCCCCGCGCGCAGGCGCTCAGGGCGGCGTCATGATCGAAAGTGGGTTCGGGTGGTGCCTGCACGGCGGCAATGGTAGCCGCCGCATGGCGCTACCTTCAGGCCGCTTTCCAGAAGATGTAATCGGCCTGGTAAGGCACGGTGGCCTTCTGGCCCTTGTTGGTGGCGGTGCAGGCCATGGCTGGCGGCACGCCGCCGGTGAGCGCCACGCGCTGGATGTAGGTCACGCCGGTCATCGAGCCGGTGCCCATCGCGGGGTTGGCCTTGACCAGCTGGAACGGCAGGTTGCCGGTACCGGAGGGCGCCACGGCCAGTTGCGTGGCGGTGACCTTGGAGCCGTCCATCGATTCCCAGGTGGCCGGCGGGCCGTAATACTTGCCGACCTGTTTGCCCATGCGGTCCGACAGCGTGGCGACCGGGCCGACGAAGAACCATTCGGTCTGGCCGGGCGCGTCCTTCTTGTCACGGCATTCGTAGTTGATGTCGCCCTTGCCGACGGTCTCCATGGCGACCTTGTTGCCGGCCGGCACCTGGATGGTGGCCGGCAGCGAGGCTTGGGAGAAACTGCTCATCGGCGCCATGCTGCCGCAGGCGGTGAGCAGGGCGGCGGTGCCGAGGGCGGCGGCGGTGGCGATACGGGTCGAGGTGATACGCATGGCATGTTCTCCATTGGATGGTGTCGGGGCGCGGGATGCGCCGACACTGGGCACTACCCGCCGGATGTCCGAATGGATGCACCTGGATCGAAAAAAACCGCTAAATAAAAAATGTCCGACGACCTCCAACTCGAAGACCCGACAGCGCTCAAGCACATCTTCGGCCGGCAACGGCTGGCGGCCATCGCGCGCGAGGCGCGCGACATCTGCCCGGCTTTCGACCGCGAACGCTTTCTCGTGCTGTGCCACCACGGGCTGGACCATCTCTCGCTGATGCAGCGCCTGCGCCGGGTGTCGACCAGCCTGCACGCCAGCCTGCCGGGCGATTTCCGGGCCAATGTCGAGGTGCTCAAGCGCCTGGCGCCGCGCATCGACAGCTCCTTCGCCACGCTGGCGCTCGGCGACTACGTGGCGCTGCACGGCCAGGACGACGTGGACTTCTCGCTGGAGGCGCTGAAGTTCCTCACGCCCTTCGGGTCGTCCGAATTCGCGATCCGGGCGTTCCTGCAACGCGACCCGCATGCGGTGCTGGCAACCATGCGGCGGTGGGCGGCCGACCCCGACGAGCATGTGCGCCGCCTCGCCAGCGAAGGCTGCCGGCCGCGGCTGCCCTGGGCGTCGCACCTGCCGGTGCTGATGGCCGATCCGGGCCTGGCCGAGCCGATCCTGCAGGCCCTGCGCGCCGACCCGAGCCCGTATGTGCGCAAGTCGGTCGCCAACCATCTCAACGACATCGCCAAGGTGCATCCGGACTGGGTGATGGCCCGCATCGAGGCCTGGCCGCTGCACGATGCGGCCTGCGCCTGGATCGCCCGCCACGCACTGCGCACGCTCATCAAGCGCGGCGACCGGCGGGCGCTGACCATCGTCGGCGCGGGCGCCGCGCCGCGGGTGGACGTGCTGCGTTTCGAGGTCGCGCCTGGCCTGCTGACGCTGGGCGAGAACCTGTCGCTGACGCTGGAGCTGCGGTCGGTCACCGACACGGCGCAGACCCTGATGGTCGACTACGCCATCCATTACGTAAAGGCCGCGGGCCACGCCTCGCCCAAAGTGTTCAAGTGGAAGATGCTCGACCTCGCTGCCGGCCACGGCGTCACCCTGTCAAAGCGGCAGATGGTGCGCGACTTCAGCACCCGCACCCACCATCCGGGCCGGCATGTGGTGGAGGTGATGGTCAACGGCGAGCGGCTGGCGGAGTCGTTCTTCGACCTGCGCTGAGGCCGATCCGGCGGCCTGACATTCGGCTGGTCGGCGGCGCGCTTCGGGATCGTGCGGGGGTCGGTGTGCGTGGGCCACAAGGATCGGTGCTTCCTGTCCGAGTCGCCCGCTCTCCACCATGTTCAACATTTCCACCGCACGCTTTTCCGCCTCCACCTACGCGCCTACCGCACCCCGCTATTTTTCTGGCGGCTCCACGGCCACGACGGCCATGCCGACCCCGGTCGATGGCGGCTTCGACGACGTCTTCGCGCCGATTCGATTGATGCGCCGTGCAGCGGCCTGGGTGTTCGGCCCGCTCACCCCGGCACCGCCGGCGCCCGGCACCAGCCGCCTGCGTTTCATTCCGGCGGATGTCGACTACGGCCGTCTGCACCTGGGCCCGGCCATCGGCAAAGGCGCGTCCAAGACGGCCCACCGGGTGCTGTCGCCCATCACGGGCCAGCCCACCGGCGAGGTGCTGCTGCTGGTGCGCCCGACCATGGCCGGGTGGCTGCGCCAGGAAGTGGCCGACCTGGCCACGCTCGAGGAAATGGGCCTGCCGGTGATGCCGGTGAAGTCGATGGGTTTTCGCGGACGCGACGCCGCCATGCTGGTGCCGGAAATGATCGGCGCCTACAAGCCGATGCTGATGCAGATGCCGCAAGGCGTGCAGGCCTTGCAGACCTCGCCCGTCGTCACCCGCGAGACGCTGCGCAGCCTGCAGCGCATGCTGGCGGGCATGGACAGGAACGACATCCGCATCACCGATTTCCAGGTGATGCTCGACCCGGCCACCGGCGCGCTGGTGGTGGCCGATCCGCTGGGCATCCGGGCCGGCCGCACGGTCGACCGCTACCGGGGCCGTCCGGCGCGTTCGGGGATCATCACGCGCGATGCGATCCGCCGCGCGCTGCAGGTGCTCTACCAGCGCTTTCCGGACATGCCGCGCCACGCGGCGTGAGCACTCAAGGCGCGCGCCGCTTGCGTCCCCGCAGGTCGAGCATGCCGGGCGCCTCGCGCGGGTCGCTGCCGGCCGGAAAGATCAGGTGCTTCTGCATCTTCTGGGTGCCGGTGGTGGGAATGGACTCGGCGAAGTACATCCACCCTGGCGGCTTGTAATAGGCCATGGTGGCGGCGCAATGCCGGAACAGCGCGTCGGCCGCGCCCGGCCCGCTGGGCGCGGCGACCTCGCGGCGCAGCACCACGCAGGCCAGCACTTCTTCTTCGCGCAGTTCGTCGGGCACCGCCATCACCGCGGCCTGCGCCACCCATGGATGGCTGAGCAGCACGGCCTCGACCTCGGCCGCCGCGATGTTCTCGCCCGAGCGCCGGATGATGTTCTTGCGCCGGTCCACGAAATGCAGCATGCCGCTGTCGTCCTGGGTGACGATGTCGCCGGTGTGGAACCAGCCGCCCTGCCAGGCGGCCTCGGTGGCGCCGGGGTCGTCGAGGTAGCCGCTGAAGAAATCGCGGCGTGGCGTGCTGGCCGAATGGCGGATGACGAGCTCGCCCGGCACGCCGCGCGGCTGCTCGTTGCCGGCCTCGTCGACCACCTGCGCCTCGACGCCGGCCTCGGGCAGCGGCCGGCCGAACGCGCGGGTGCCGACCTGGCGCGGCGCATGGCAGTCGCTCAGCACCCGCACCATCTCGGTCATGCCCCAGAGCTCGATCAGTGGAAAGCCGAAACGCGCTTCGGCGGCGGCGTGCGACTGCGGCTCCACCCCGCCGCCGAAACCGAATCGCACCGCGTGGTCGCGCTCGCGCGGGCCGGGCGGCTGCACCAGCAGCATCTGCACGATGACGCCGAGGTAATGCACGACGGTGGCGCGGCTCTGGCGCACCTCGTCCCAGAAACGGCGCGGCTGGAAGCGGTCGGTCTGCACCTGGCAGCAGCCGGAGAGCAGCACGCCGAAGAAGGACAGGATGGAGGCGTTGACGTGGAACAGCGGCAGCGGGTTGTAGACACAGTCCTCGCCTTCGCGGATGGTGGCGAGGCCACCTCGCGTGGCGTAGGCCAGTCCCGAGGCGAGCTCGTAGCGGTGCGACAGCACGCAGCCCTTGGGGCGGCCGGTCGTGCCGCTGGTGTAGAGGATGCTGGCGGGCGTGCCGGCGCGCGGCCGGCCGGTCTGCGCGAGCTGGGTCGCGCGCGGCAGGGGCATGTCGCCGAAGTCTTCGAGCTCCATCACCGGCGGGCGGTGGTTGGTCGCGCGCAGGGCGGCGTCGACGTCGTCGCGGCGGCTGTGCAGCACCAGCAGCAGGTCGCAGCGGGCGTGGTCGATGAGCGCGGCGGTCTCGCGCGGCCGGTAGTCGGGATTGATCGGCACGCAACAGGCGCCGATGGTGTTGAGCGCGAGCTTGTGCAGCAGGTGCTCCAGCCGGTTCTCCAGCAGCATGCCGACGCGGTGGCCGAGGCCGTAGCCGGCGTAGGTGTAGGCCGCGCCGAGCTGGCGCACGATGCGGGCAGCCTCGCCGTAGGTGATTTCGCGGCCGGCGGGGTCGTAGGCGCGATCGGGGTTCATCGGCACCGCCAGCAGCGGGCGGTGGGCATGGCGGGCAGCGGCACGTTCGAAGGCTTGGCCGATGGTGGTGTCGTCGTCGATCTCGATCATGACGACACGGTTCCGGCGCAGGTTGCGGGCTGGCGTGTCCGTGGGGTTCGGTGTGTCATCGCGGTCTCCTCCCCGGCCGCTCCTGCGGATGCGGGCGGCCGTGCGTGACAGTTTGCGAAGGAGCGCGGCGCGGGTGAGAGCGGGTTTTCCTGCGGAGGCTTCGTCAGGCGCGCCGGCCGTCGCCGCGAAACAGCAGCGTCGCCTGCCGCGTGGTCTCGGCGAGCAGGCGTTCGCGACGCTGCCGGGCGCGCAGCCAGTGGGCATCGTTGACGCCGGCTTCCACGCCTTCGCGCAGCAGGGCGAGCGCCGCCGCGCCGCCAGCGCCCTGGGCATGGCGCTCGATGCGGTGCAGGGTTAGCAGAATGTGGTCGCGCAGCGGCAGGTGGTCGCCGCTGCCGGGGTCGACATAGTTGCCCTCCAGCCCGAAGCGGCAGGCGTGGAAGCGGTTGGTGCTGTAGACGAGGTAGTCGTCTTCGTCCGGCATGAAGGGCTGCTCGGCGAGGAACCAGGCGCCGAGCGCCTGCACGTAGCCGGCGAGCGCGGCGGCGCGTTCGACGGTGAGCGGTGTGTCGAAGACGCGGATCTCGATGGTGCCGAAGGCAGGTTTGGGCCGGATGTCCCAGTAGAAGTCCTTCATGTCGCTGACCACGCCGGTGCGCGCCATCTTGGCGAAGTAGGCCTCGAACGCCGACCAGTCCAGGTGGAAGGGCGCGCGGCCGGCCAGCGGAAAGGCGGCCACCGAGTTCAGCCGTGCCGAGTCGAACTGGGTGTCCTGGCCCTGCACGAAGGGGCTGGAGGCCGACAGCGCGATGAAGTGCGGGATATAGCGCGACATGCGGTGCAGCATGAGCAGCGCGGCGTCGGCGTCCGGGCAGCCGAGGTGCACATGCTGGCCGAAGATGGTGAACTGCTTGGTGAGGTAGCCGTACAGCGCCGACAGCTCGCGGAATCGCGGCCGGTCATAGATGCGTTGCTCGTGCCAGACCTGAAACGGATGCGTGCCGCCGCCGGCCACCGCGATGTTGAGCTTGTCGGCGCTGCGCACCAGCGAGTCGCGGATGGTGGACAGCTCGGCCAGCACCTGGCCGGCGTCGCCGCAGATGCCGGTGGAGATCTCGATCATGCTGGAGGTCATCTCCGGCACCACCGCGCCGGGCAGCGACTGCGACTTCATCAGGCGCAGCATGTTCTCGGCATAGGGGGCGAGGTCGTAGTCGTGGGTGTTGACCAGCTGGAGCTCCAGCTCCACGCCCAGCGACAGCGCTCGCGATGGCTGGAAGGCCTCAAGCGCCATGGCTGTCCCCGGCATCGGCGGCGGGCACGGCGGGCTCCGGCGCCGCGAGCCCGCGGCCGTCGCGGTTGGGCAGCCAGGGTCGCGATGCCTCGCGTGCCCGGTGCAGGGCGACGGTGACCACCACTGCGCCGAGCAGCTCCATCGCCAGGATCACCGGCAGCGCGATGCCGCTCATCTGGCGTGCGATGGGGCCGGGCACCTGGGCGTACTGCGAGGCGACCAGCAACGCCACCGAGGACATCGGCGACAGCGCGCAGCCGACCCACCAGGCCTGTCGCCAGCCCAGGCCGCTGCCGATCTTGCCGAGCATCAGCCCGCCGACCTTGGCGGCGGCCCGGGCGCCCACGATCACCACCACCAGCAGCGCGACCGACCAGCTCCAGTCGGCCTGGGCGGTGACCACCGAGACCAGCACGAACATCAGCATGGTGAGCAGCGCCGCCGCCGTGCCGAGCTGGCGCGGCCACGACCAGGGGCGCGGCGCGAACTGCTTGAGCAGCATGCCGCCCAGCAGCGCGGCCAGCGGTGCCGATCCGCCCAGGTGCGAGGCGATGCCGGCGGCAGCGGCGATCAGCGCCAGCAGCAGGATCGAGGTGTTCTCGCTGGCCGGGCTCATCACCTTCAGCGCCAGGCGCAGGGCCAGCGCCAGCGCGGCGCCCACCACGACCGACAGCCCCAGCACCATCGCCGCCGGGCCGACCGTGGCCAGCATGCGCATTTCCTGCCGCGCCAGCAGCTCGGCCTGGGCGGTGCCGATGGCCAGGGCGTAAAGCGTGCTGAGCGTGGCCAGCACCATCGCGCGGTCGGTCACCGGGCCGCTGGCGCCGGCGTCGGCCGCGACCCGGGCCAGCACGGCGGGCGAGGCGGCCACCGCCACCATCGCCAGCGGGCCGTAGACCTCGTGGCGCACGCCGATCCAGTGCAGCGCCGCGGCGACCGCGATGAAGGTGAGCGCCGATTCGGCCACGCTCTGCACCAGCACCATGGGGTTGTGGCGGAACCAGCGCAACGGCACCCGGCCGCCAGCCTCGAACAGCACCACCGCGATGCCGAGCTCCAGCAGGAACAGTCCGTTGCCCCGAAGGGGCCATGCCGCCGCCGCGCCAAAGCCCGCGAAGCCGGCGAAACTGCCCGCGAGCGCGTAGCCGACCACCTTGGGCAGGCCGGTGAAGCGGTGCAGCAGGTAGCCGAGGCCCGAGGCCGCGGCCAGCAGCAGCGCCCATTGCACGGTGGCGAGGCCGGTGGAAGGCCGCAGCCAATCGATCCAGACGGTGACGAGGTCGTTCATGCAGGCAGGGAGACGGAGACGACGGGCGACAACCGATAGCGGGCGCCCGGTGCGACACGCGCCGAGACGTTGCAAGGCACGCGTGGAAGGTCCACGGACAGGAGAAAAGAACGGGGCTGCGAAGGCGACGATGAGCGGCGCCGCACTTTAACGCGAGCCGCCTGTCGCAGGGCGGTACGGGGGCTTGGGGTTTCTATCGACGAAAGGCTCGCTTTTTCGATGCAGCGACGGATCGCCGCGATTTCCTGGAGCAGGCCCCGGCCGGGGCGGCTGGCGGCGTCGTGCGTGGTGTTCTGGCTCGCCGGGTCGATCTGGCCGGCGTTCTGCGTCGCCCAGCCCGCAACAACAGCGCCGGTCGACGTCTCCACTGCCCACGCGGTGGCGCGCACCACCTTCGGCATCGTCAGTTTCGCGCGCTGGCCGGGCGACCCGCCGCAGGTGCGGCTGTGCGTGATCGGCGTCACCCGCTTTGCCGCCGTGCTGCTGGAAACCCGCGATCCGGCGCGCTCGGGCGGCCGTCGGGTGTCGGTGCGGCAACGTGCACCGGTCGATGCGGCCTCCGACTGCGACGCGCTCTACATCGGCGAGCTGCCGGACGCCGACCTGCGCCAGGTGTCGCGCCGCATCGCCGGACGGCCGGAGCTGACCATCGGCGAGCGCCTGGAGCGTTGCGGGCAGGGCAGCGTGTTCTGCCTCGACATCCAATTGGCGCGCGTCGATTTTCGGGTCGACCCCGAGGCGCTGGCGCGCAGCGGCGTGCGGGTGCATCCGGCGCTGCTGCAGCTCGGCCGGCGACGCGAGGCCCGGCGGTGATGCCCGAACTCGCCGCCGCCACCGTCGAGCCGCCGCGCCCGCCGCTGCAGAGCGTGCTGCGCAGCGCCATGCTCGGCATGGTGCTGCGCTCGGTGCTGCTGGCCGGTTGCCTGATGACGCTGCTCGGCGGCTTGATGCTGCGCGGCCAGGCGGCGGCCGAGCTGCAGCTGGTGGCGCGCTCGGTCGGCTATTCGCTCGAGGCGGCGGTGGTGTTCGAGGACGAGCTCGCTGCCGCCGAGGCGCTGGAGATGATCGCCGGCGCCGAAGACGTGGCGCAAGCCTGGGTGTACGACCAGCGCGGCCGCGAGCTGGTGCGCTGGAGCCGCGATGCCGGCGAGCGCTGGCCGGCACTGCGGCCATGGCTGGCGCGCCTGCTCCTGCCGCCGCAGGTCGATGTGCCGGTGCGACACGGCAGCGAGACCATCGGCCGGGTGGTGCTGCGTGGCGCCGGCGGCGGGCTGCTGGCTTTCGTGGGCGGCGGCCTGGTCGCGGTGGCGGCGTCGATGCTGCTGAGCGCGCTGGCGTCGGCCTCGGCCATCCGCCGCGTGCTGCGCAACATCCTGGCGCCGCTGCGGGAGATCGCGGCGGTGGCGCGCGCAGGCCGCGTGGAGCGCAGCCTCGACCGCCGGGTGCCGCCGGCGCGCATCGCCGAATTCCACGCGCTCGGGCAAGACGTGAACGCGCTGCTGGCCGAGCTGCAATCGCGCCACCAGGGCCTGCAGCGCGAAAACGCCCATCTGGCGCACCGCGCCACCACCGACGCGCTGACCGGCCTGCACAACCGCGCGGTGTTCGAGCAGGCGCTGGCCGAAGCGATTGCCGCGGCCGGCGCCGACGGCGCGCGGCTGGCGGTGCTGTTCCTGGACGCCGACCGCTTCAAGCAGATCAACGACGGCCTGGGCCATGCGGCCGGCGACCAGGTGCTGGTGGCGATCGCCGGCCGCATCCGCCGCCAGGTGCGCGACGGCGACGTGGTGGCGCGGCTGGGTGGCGACGAGTTCGCGGTGCTGCTGCGTCGGCTGACCGGGGCGCAGGACGCGGTGCGCATCGCCTCGGCCATCGAGGCCGGCATGGCCGAGCCGGTGGCGCTGGCCGGCGGCGGGATGGTGGCGGCCTCGCTCAGCATCGGCCTGGCGGTGTTCCCCGACGAGGCCGACGACGCGTCGGGCCTGCTGCGGGCGGCCGATGCGTCGATGTACCGGCGCAAACGCGCCCGCGACCGGGGTTGAAGTCGTGCCGGATCAGTGCGGGTCGATGCGCTCGGCGGGCGCGGTCTTGCGGGGCGGCGCGGGCTCGGTGGCCGGGGGCGGTTCCGTGGTGGCCGCCTCTGGCACGGACGGTGCTGCCGGCGGCAGGGTTTCCGTGGCGGCCGGCACCGGTGCGGCACTGCTCTTGTCACGCCCCAGCGGCAGGAAGAAGGTGAGCGGCCGACGCAGCAGCCGACGCCAGATCGCGCCCCGGATCCGTGCCCGCGCCGGGCTGCCCACGTTCTGCGCGCGCAGGGCCAGCTGGAAGGCGAGGGCGAAGCTCACCGTCAGGTTGAGGGCGCCGATCAGCGGAATCGCGGCGATGCACATCCAGAACGCCGGCATGTGCACGCTGGCCAGTCCGTAGGTGACGGCCGCGCCGGCGATCTGGCCGGTGGACAGGGTCACGTGGCGAGCTTCCAGTCCAACTCCGACGAATGCCAGCAGCGGCGGCACCATGCCCAGCATCACGCCCAGCGAGATGTTGGAGGCGAAGCCCGAGATGTGCTCGCGCATGAAGTGCGCCCAACGCGCCGCGCGCGCCTGGCCCAGCACCCGGATGATGGCCGGGTTGAAGCGCATCGCCGATTCCAGGTGGTGCAGCACGAACCAGTTCTCGGCCCATCCGGCGATGATGCTGGCGGCGAACAGCAGCACGCCGGTGAAGGCGGCGAAGAACATGGTCGGCCCCAACACGTTGAGCGAGGCCAGCGTGTGCGCGGCCTCGGCGGGCCGCACCAGCGGCTGTCCGCTCACCGCCTGGATCGACCAGGCCAGCACCAGCATCACCGGAAAAACCGTCAGCACGTTGCCCAGCACCGCCGCCACCTGCGACCGCACCAGGTGCGTGACCTCATCGACGAAGCGCTCGACACCGGCCTGGTTCTCGATCTGCCGCAAACGCGCCGCCATGGCCGGCGCGGTCATCGCCGGCTGCTTGGTGGCCAGGGTGCAGTGCAGCAACTGGATCAGCACGAAGCTGCCGGCATACAGCACGCTCGACCATACCCCGCCCCAGAACGCCGACAGCCCGAGCAGCACGAGGCAAAACTTGCCGATGACGGTGCCGGCGGTCAGCACACCGCCGCCGGCGGCCTGACGCAGCATGCGGCGGTAGGAATCGGCGTCGCGGGTGATGTAGTGCTCGCCGGTCTCGGCACTGCGTTCGGCCACCTTGGCGGCCAGCAACGAGGAGTTGGCCGCGACCAGCGCGCGCACGCTGCGCCGCTCCTGCCCGACCAGCACCAGCCGCGCCAGCAGGCGCGCGGCGGCCTGCGGCGGGCTCTCTGACAACACGCAATCGAGCAGTTCGCGAATGCGCAGAAGCCGTGCGCGCAACTGCCGCAGGCGGAACACCAGCCCGACCGAAATTCCGTTTTCTTCGAGGTGGGCGTAGACACTGTTGGCCGCTTGCCGGCAGGCGTCGAGCCGTTCGCGCAACTGGTGCACCGCGGCGGCCAGGGCCTCGCCGTCACGGGGGCGGCGCAGTACCTCCATGCGCAGCCATTCGACATCCATCATCACGCCCTGGAACGGCCGCGCCAGCCGCGCGGCGTCGCCCATGCGCAGCCGCAGTTCGGGCGAGAAGCCCGTCGCGACGACCTGGCCGGCGCAGTAGGTGATGGCGTCGAGCAGCGTGTGCTGCCAGGGCGAGGCCACGACGACCGGCACCGCCGTGCCGCCGTCGAGGCGCGCCAGATCGGGCGGCGACAGCAGGTCGGCGATGCGGGCGAGCTGGTGCTGGTCGAGCGCGGCGATCCACTGCGCGTCGAAAGCCTCCGGCAGCGCCAGCGGAAACAGCTCGGCGGAATCGACCGTCTCGGGGCTTGCCGGCAGCAGCTTGCGGCGCATGCGGTCGGCGAATTCGCTGAAGAAGGCGGTGCGCGGAGCAAAGCCGAAATCGGCCAGCAGCGGAGTGGCGTCGACCGATTCCACCAGTTCATGCCACCAGAGCGCCAGCCGAAGCCGTGCACTCGGCTGGGTGGCCAGGGCGTCGAGCAGCAACTGCACCCGGCTGACAGCGGCTTGAGGATTGCTGCTCTTGCCGCGAATCCATTCGAAAAGACCGATCAGCCAGAGATGGCGGTCGGCCAGGGGCGCCTGCGGATCGATGGTGTCGAGCAGGCTTTGAAGATCACGCTTGGACATCGATAGTCGAATCAGTGCAGCACCCGGGGGCCGTCGGTGCCGGCGGGGGCGTCGGCTTCGAGCACGAAGAGCGGAATCGGCACCTCGAAGCGATGGGCGTCCTCGGCCACGCAGAAATACGTGCCGTGCATGGTGCCGCTGGAGGCGCGCAGCTGGCAGCCGCTGGTATAGCGGAACGATTCGCCCGGCTGCAGCAGCGGCTGCTGGCCGACCACGCCGAGGCCCTTGACCTCTTCGGAGCGGCCCTGGGTGTCGCGAATGATCCAGTGGCGCGCGATGAGCTGCGCCGGTATGTCCCCGGTGTTGGTGATGGTGATGGTGTAGGCGAACCCGTAGAGCTGGTCTTCGGGCGCGGAGCGGTCGGGGAGATACTGCGGCGCGACGGCCACGGTGAACTGGTAGTTCGGCATCCGGCGATATTAGTCCGAGCTTTTGCGCGCCGGTGCTTCCGGAAGTCAGCCGCCTGCGCCGGCCGATACGTGCGGCGAGACTCCTGCGAGAATCGCGACCCATGAGCGCCGACCGACCCTACCGCATCGCCCCCTCCATCCTGTCCGCCGACTTCGCCCGGCTGGGCGAGGAAGTCTCCAACGTCGTCGCCGCCGGCGCCGACTGGATCCATTTCGACGTGATGGACAACCATTACGTGCCCAACCTCACCTTCGGTCCGATGGTCTGCCAGGCGCTCAAGCCGCACGCCAAGACGCCCGCCGGCGTGCCGGTGCCGATCGACGTGCACTTGATGGTCAAGCCGGTGGAGGCGCTGGCGGCCGCTTTCGCCGACGCCGGTGCCGACCTGATCAGCTTCCACCCGGAGGCCAGCGAGCACGTGCACCGCAGCGTGCAGGCCATCCGCTCGCGTGGCGTGAAGGCCGGGCTGGTGTTCAACCCCGCGACGCCGCTCGACGTGCTCGACTGGACGATCGAGGAACTCGACCTGATCCTGATCATGAGCGTCAACCCGGGCTTCGGCGGCCAGAGCTTCATCGACTCGGCGCTGCGCAAGATCGAAGCGGTGCGCAAACGCATCGAGGCCAGTGGCAAGGACATCCGCCTGGAAGTCGACGGCGGCATCAAGCCCGACAACATCGCCCGTGTCGCCGGCGCCGGCGCCGACACCTTCGTGGCGGGCAGCGCGATCTTCGGCAAACCCGACTACAAGGCGGTGATCGACTCGATGCGCGCCGCGCTCCGGTCCTGAGTCCAGACCCGCGAAAAGCCGCGCCGACGCCGGCGCGCGCGACTGTGGGACCTCGCTGACAGGTCCCGCCCCCGATTCCCCACAGCCCCCGGATGTTTCAGGCTACGGGGTGCTGCTGTACCCGTCGTTAACCTCTTTTCGGCTGGCCGGAATGCATTCGATGCGTCTGACGGTCAGCCAAAAAAAGACGGTAACGAAGCGGATCGGCATACGGGGGAACCAGCCATGGATTGGGTTTTGTGGAGTGTCGCGGGCTTGATGGGCGTCATTGCCCTGACCGCCTTCGTCAACGCTCTCGAGAACTGCTTCGACTACTGACATCGAGCGGCCCGTGCGCGCGGCCCTCGAAGTCCGCGCGCACGGGCTCTCACCCGCATGAAGGCGGCGCCCGATGCGGCGCCGCATCCAAGGAATCGAGACACCATGGTGCAATCCAGGAACAGCGCGCGCGGCAAGACCAAGACGGTGGCGAGCGCTGCCGACAAGGTCCAGCAATTACAGGCCTACGTGGACGAGCCGGCCCAGCTGCTCACCACCAACCAGGGCCTGCAGATTCCCGACAACCATAACTCATTGAAAGCCGGCCTGCGCGGCCCGACCTTGCTAGAGGATTTCATCCTCCGCGAGAAGATCACCCACTTCGACCACGAACGCATTCCAGAACGCGTGGTGCATGCGCGCGGCGCGGCGGCGCACGGGCATTTTCAGGTCTACAAGGCGCTGTCGGAATACACGACCGCCCAGTTCCTGAACGACACCGAGGCACGTACGCCGGTGTTCGTGCGTTTCTCCACCGTCGCCGGCTCGCGCGGCTCGGCCGACACCGCGCGCGACGTGCGCGGCTTCGCGGTGAAGTTCTATACCCAGGAAGGTAACTACGACCTGGTCGGCAACAACATGCCGGTGTTTTTCATCCAGGACGCGATCAAATTTCCGGACCTGATCCACGCGGTCAAGCCCGAGCCGCACAACGAGATCCCGCAAGCCGCCAGCGCGCACGACACCTTCTGGGATTTCGCCTCGCTCATGCCCGAAACCACCCACATGCTGATGTGGGCGATGAGCGATCGTGCCCTGCCGCGCAGCTACCGCATGATGGAAGGCTTTGGCGTACACACCTTCCGCATGGTCAACGGACGCGGCGAATCGCACTTCGTCAAGTTCCACTGGAAACCCAAGCTCGGCGTGCACGGTCTGGCCTGGGACGAGGCGCAGAAGATCTCCGGCAAGGATCCGGACTTCCACCGTCGCGACCTCTGGGAGTCGATCGAGAAGGGCCACTTCCCGGAATGGGAGCTGGGCCTGCAGATCATGTCTCAGGACAAGGCATCGTCGCTGGGCTTCGACGTGCTCGACGCCACCAAGCTGATTCCCGAAGAGATGGTGCCGGTGATCCCGGTCGGCAAGCTCGTGCTCGACCGCAATCCGGACAACTACTTCGCCGAAACCGAGCAGGTGGCCTTTCACCCGGGTCACCTCGTGCCGGGTATCGACTTCACCAGCGACCCGCTGCTGCAGGGGCGGCTGTTCTCGTACACCGACACCCAGCTGTCGCGCCTGGGCGGGCCCAACTTCCACGAGATTCCGATCAACCGCGGCGTCTGTCCGGTGCACAACTTCCAGCGCGACGGCATGCATCGCCAGACCATCGGGCGTGGTCAGGTGTCCTACGAGCCGAACTCGCTGGCCGCCGGCGCCGAGTTTCGGGTGGATGGTGGCCTGCAGGGTTTTCACAGCCAGCCCGACGACACGGTGGAGCCACCCAAGGTGCGCCGTCGCAGCCCGAGCTTCGACGACCATTTCAGCCAGGCGACGCTGTTCTGGAACAGCATGACGCCCGCGGAAAAAGAGCACATCGTGGCCGCCTTCCGTTTCGAGCTGGGCAAGGTTGCGACGGTGGCGGTGCGCCAGCGCATGGTCAACAACCTCGCGCATGTCGACGCACGACTGGCCAAGCGCGTCGCGGCGAACCTCGGCATCGAGCCGCCGGACGCCAAGGCGGCAACCGGCCAGGCGGGTTTTCGCAATGTGCGCTTCGAGTTGCCGATCGAGCAATCGGCCGCGCTCAGCATGGCGCCGCGCCCGGACAAGGGTGGCATCCACACACGCAAGGTGGCGATCCTGGCCGCAGACGGCGTTGACGTGGTGTCGCTGCGGCCGGTGCAGCAGGCGCTGACCGATGCCGGGGCCGAATGCATGGTGCTCGCGTCGCACCTGGGGGCGGTTGCCACATCCGGTGGGCGGCGCCTGGAGGTCGTCGCCACCGTCAAGGCGATGCCTTCGGTCATGTTTGACGCGGTCATCGTCGCCGGCGGGCGCGAGAGTGCGGACGCGCTGGCCAAGATGGGTGACGCGGTGCATTTCGTGCTGGAAGCCTACAAGCATTGCAAGCCAGTTTGCGCGATCGGGGAGGGCGTTGCACTGCTGTCGCTGCTCGGCATTTCGGCCGGGACGGGCAAGGGCGGGCTAGTCAATCATCCGGGCGTGGTGCTGGGCGAGAGCGGATCGGAAGCGGGGCCGCAGACGGCGCAGGAACTGATCGCGGCGATGCTGGTACATCGGCACTGGGATCGGCCGGACATCGAGTCGGTTCCCGCCTGAGTCGGCAACTCGGCTGCACAAAAAAAGGCCCCGCATGCGGGGCCTTCATTGTGCCGATCGACTTGTCATCGGTCAGCGTTTTCGGTCGGGGTCCGGGGTGCCCTGGCGCACCTTGTCGTAGACCTGGTCCATGACCGGCCCCTTGTCGGTGTCCTGCTTGCCGGAGGCCGCGTCCTTTGCCGCCGCCCGGCTGACGCCGTTGGTCGACTGGCCCCCGGTCTGGCTGTCGGCAGAGGTGTCGTGCTCGTTGGGCGTGCGCGGCACCTGGCCGTCGTCGGAATGCTCACGCGCCGAGCGGGTCTCGCCTTTTTCTTTTTCGTTGGTCGATGGAGTCTGCATGGTGGTCGACCTTGCTCAGATGTCCATCGGGTACTGGCGCTGAGCGCGTTCCCAGGCGGCGCGGGTGGCGGGGCGTGCTTCGTCCCAGGACAGCTTGGACTCGCCACGGCGGCTGTCCCAGGTGTCGCGCAATTCGGCGTCGTAGGCGTCGAAGTCACGTTTGCGGTCACCAGCACCCCAGCCTTCGTAGCCGGCGCGGTAGGCGGGGGCGTAGTCGTCGTAGCCCAGGCCGTCGGTGTAGTAGGGCTCGCCGACGTATGCGTCGCGCCAGTAGGCGTCTTCAGCGGTCGGGTTGACGGCTTCGGCCGCGCCCTTGCCGGCCAGGCCGCCCACCACCGCGCCGATGACGGTACCGACCGCCACGCCGACCGGGCCGCCGGCCAGGCCCAGCGCCGCGCCGGTGATCGCACCGCCGCCGGCGCCGATGCCGGTGCCGATGGGGTGTGCGCCCGGCTCGTCGCTGATCGGGTCGCGGTTCAGGGATTCTTCACGTGCAGCCATGATGGATGTCCTTTCCTTTGGTGTTGAGAAGGGGCGGCCGAAATGCGTGTCGCGGCGCGTCCCACCGAAACATGCTGGGCGGCATCCATTCAGGCCTTGGTAGGACGGCAGTGCCGCGCCCTGTAGGAAGGTCCGGGCCGGAAGGCAAGGCCCCATTAGCATCCGGGCCATGACCACGAACGTTCCCGCATCCCCTGCCCGCCGCTTCGACGCGGCCATCGTCGACCTCGACGGCACCATGGTCGACACGCTCGGTGACTTCGAGCAGGCGCTTGGCGCCACGCTCGAGGAGCTCGGCGGACAGCGCCTGCCGCTTTCGGCGGTGGCCTTGCTGGTCGGCAAGGGCTCCGAACATCTGGTGCGGTCCGCCTTGCCGCTCGCGGGGCTGCCGGACGCCGATCCGGCCGATGCATTGGCGCGGTATTTCAGGCACTACGACACGGTCAACGGCCAGTACTCGAACGTGTTTCCCGGGGTGCGCGAAGGTCTGCAGGCCTTGCGCGATGCCGGGCTGCGCCTGGCCTGCCTGACCAACAAACCCCTGGCCTTCGCGCGCGGCCTGCTGGAATCCAATGGCCTTTTGGTGCATTTCGACCACGTCTTCGGCGGTGACAGCTTCGCCGCGAAAAAGCCCGATCCGCTGCCGATGCGCGAAACCTGTCGCGCGCTCGGCAGCACACCCGAACGCACCCTGGCCATCGGCGATTCACGCAACGACGCGCAGGCGGCCGCGGGCGCCGGCTGCTCGGTCGCGCTCGTCGGCTACGGCTACAACCACGGCGAGCCGATCGGCGCCGTACCGGCCGACTTCCACCTCGACTCGCTCGCCGACCTGGCGCCGCTGCTGGCGAGCCCGACGGCCTGACCCCACTGCTACACTCGAAGCCATGTTCGTCCACCGCACATTACGTACAGGTCTCGCGGACCGGGGAGCCTGGCCCTGGCGCCGGCCGTACGTCGCCGTTTGCGCGTGACAGCCGGCTGACGCCGGCAGCGGCAGCCCACTGCCCGGCGCGCGATGCGGTTCCTCCACCGCCCCCTCAAAAGACGAACCCCGGCCGACGGCCGCGCCCCCGCAGCGCGCCGCGAATACGCCGGGACCCATGCTGGAGAAATTCCTGGTGATCACCGAAGTCGAATTCAAGGGCCTTGCGCAGCAGGGCTACAACCGCATCCCGCTGGTGGCCGAGGCCTTCGCGGATCTCGAGACCCCGCTCTCGCTCTATCTCAAGCTCGCCCACGTGCAGGACGGCGGCCGCAACAGCTTCCTGCTGGAGTCGGTCGTCGGCGGCGAGCGGTTCGGCCGCTACAGCATCATCGGCCTGCCGGCCCGCACGCTGGTGCGCGCCAGCGGCTTCGGCGCCGACGCGCTCACCGAGGTGGTGACCGACGACGAAGTGGTCGAGACCGCGCGCGGCAATCCGCTCGATTTCATCGCCGCCTACCAAGGCCGATTCAAGGCCGCGGTGCGCTCGGGCCTGCCGCGTTTCTGCGGCGGCCTGGCCGGCTATTTCGGTTACGACGCGGTCCGCTACATCGAGAAGAAGCTCGAGAACTCCTGCCCGCCCGACACCCTGGGCTGCCCGGACATCCTGCTGCTGCAATGCGAGGAACTGGCGGTCATCGACAACCTGTCGGGCAAGCTGCACCTCATCGTCTACGCCGACACCGCACGCCCCGGCGCGTTCGACGCGGCCAAGGCGCGGCTCGAGGTGTTGCGTGAACGGCTGCGCCAGCCGGTGGCGGCGCCGGAGATCCGGCCGTCGCAGAGCCACCCCTCGCAACGCGGCTTCGACAAGGCCGACTACATCGCGGCGGTGGAGCGCGCCAAGGAGCTGATCGCCGCCGGCGACTTCATGCAGGTGCAGGTCGGCCAGCGCATCGAGAAGCGCTTCACCGAATCGCCGCTGTCGCTCTACCGGGCGCTGCGCATGCTCAATCCCTCGCCCTACATGTACTTCTATCACCTGGGTGCGGGCGGCGAGGGCGGCGACTTCCACGTCGTCGGTGCGTCGCCCGAGATCCTGGTGCGCCAGGAGCGTACCGACGAGGGCCAGAAGATCACCATCCGGCCGCTCGCCGGCACCCGGCCGCGCGGCACCACGCCGGAAGCCGACCACGCCGCCGAGATCGAACTGGTGAACGACCCCAAGGAGCGCGCCGAGCACGTCATGCTGATCGACCTGGCGCGCAACGACATCGGCCGCATCGCCAAGCCGGGTTCGGTGAAGGTGACCGAAGCCTTCGCCGTGGAGCGCTACAGCCACGTGATGCACATCGTGAGCAACGTCGAAGGTGTGCTGCAGGACGGCATGACCGCGATGAACGTGCTCAAGGCCACCTTCCCGGCCGGCACGCTCAGCGGCGCGCCCAAGGTGCATGCGATGGAACTCATCGACCAGCTCGAGCCGGTCAAGCGCGGCCTGTACGGCGGCGCGGTCGGCTACATCAGCTACGGCGGCGACATGGACGTGGCCATCGCGATCCGCACCGGGCTCATCAAGGACCAGGTGCTCTATGTGCAGGCGGCCGCCGGCGTGGTCGCCGACTCGGTGCCCGAGCTGGAATGGAAGGAAACCGAAGCCAAGGCCCGTGCGCTGCTGCGCGCGGCGGAGCTGGTCGAGGAAGGACTGGAGTGAGCGACATGAAACTCTTGATGATCGACAACTATGACAGCTTCACCTTCAACATCGTCCAGTACTTCGGTGAACTGGGCGCCGAGGTGGAGGTGTTCCGCAACGACGAGATCACCGTCGACGGCGTGGCCGAGCGCATCGCCGCCGGCGTCGACCGGCTGGTGGTATCGCCCGGACCCTGTTCGCCAGCGGAAGCAGGCATTTCGGTGGCCGCGATCCAGACCTTCGCCGGCCGCCTGCCCATCCTGGGCGTGTGCCTGGGCCACCAGGCGATCGGCGCGGCCTTCGGCGGCCGCATCGTGCGGGCGCAGCAGCTGATGCACGGCAAGACCAGCGAGATCACCACCACCCGAAAGGGCGTGTTCTCCGACCTGCCGGAGCGCTTCACCGTCAACCGCTACCACTCGCTGGCCATCGAAAAGAGCGCGCCGCCGCAGGTGCTGGACGTCACCGCCTGGACCGACGACGGCGAGATCATGGGCGTGCGCCACAAGACCCTGCCGATCGAGGGCGTGCAGTTCCACCCCGAATCCATCCTGACCGAGCACGGCCACGCCATGCTCAAGAACTTCCTCGACGGCAAGTGAGCCCGGACACCGACATGCCTATCACGCCCCAGGAAGCGCTGCAGCGCACCATCGAGCACCGCGAGATCTTCCACGACGAAATGCTGCACCTGATGCGGCTGATCATGGGCGGAGAGATGTCGCCGGCCATGACCGCCGCCATCGTCACCGGCTTGCGCGTGAAGAAGGAAACCATTGGCGAGATCACCGCCGCGGCGCAGGTGATGCGCGAGTTCTCGACCAAGGTCGAGGTGGCCGACACCACGCATCTGGTCGACATTGTCGGCACCGGCGGCGATGGCTCGCACACCTTCAACATTTCCACCTGCACCATGTTCGTGGCGGCAGCTGCCGGCGCGCGCGTCAGCAAGCACGGCGGCCGCAGCGTGAGCAGCAAAAGCGGCAGCGCCGACGTGCTCGACGCGCTGGGCGTGGACATCAACCTGCCGCCTGAGGCCATCGCCCGCTGCATCGCCGAGGTCGGCATCGGCTTCATGTTCGCGCCCAACCACCATCCGGCGATGAAGAACGTGGCGCCGGTGCGCAAGGAACTCGGCGTGCGGACCATCTTCAACATCCTCGGGCCGCTTACCAACCCGGCCGGCGCGCCCAACATCCTGATGGGCGTGTTCCACGCCGATCTGGTCGGCATCCAGGTGCGCGCGTTGCAGCGGCTGGGCGCGAAGCACGCGCTGGTGGTGTACGGCAAGGACGGCATGGACGAGGTCAGCCTCGGTGCCGGCACCCTGGTCGGTGAACTCAAGGACGGCGTCGTCACCGAATACGAGATCCATCCGGAAGACTTCGGTCTGGCCATGGCCGGCAGCCGCGCCTTGAAGGTTGCAACACCCGAAGAGTCGATGGCGCTGCTGCGGGGCGTGCTCGACGGCGACGCCGGCCCGGCGCGCGACATCGTCCTGCTCAATGCGGCCGCCGCGCTCTACGCGGCCGATGTCGTCCCCTCCATCGAAGCGGGGCTGGCGCGTGCCCGCTCCGCCATCGACTCCGGCGCTGCCCGCGCCAGGCTCCAGCAATTCGTCGAAACCACGCAGGCGCTGGGCGCCGCATCGAAAGCCAGCGCATGAGCGACATCCTGCAGAAGATCATCGAAGTCAAACACACGGAAATCGCCACTGCGCAGAAGAAGCTGCCGCTGGCCGCCATGCGCGCCGACGCCGAAAGCCGCGTGCTGACGCGCGATTTCGTCGGCGCGCTGCGCCAACGCATCGCCCAGGGCGACCCGGCGGTCATCGCCGAAGTGAAGAAGGCGAGCCCGTCCAAAGGCGTGATCCGCGCCGACTTCATCCCGGCCGACATCGCGCAGAGCTACGCCGAGGGCGGCGCGGCCTGCCTGTCGGTGCTGACGGACAAGCAGTTCTTCCAGGGCAGCGTCGACTACCTGAAGCAGGCCCGCGCCTCCGTCGGCCTGCCGGTGCTGCGCAAGGACTTCATGGTCGACCCCTATCAGATCTATGAATCCCGCGCGATGGGCGCCGACTGCATCCTGCTGATCGCCGCCGCGCTGGACGACGCGCGCATGGCCGAGCTCGAGGCCATCGCGGTGAGCCTCGACATGGCCGTGCTGGTGGAAGTGCACGATCGCGAGGAACTGCACCGCGCGCTCAAGCTGCGCACGCCGCTGCTCGGCATCAACAACCGCAATCTGCGCACCTTCGAGGTCACGCTCGACACCACGCTGCAGCTGATGGAAGACGTGCCCGCCGACCGCCTGCTGGTCACCGAATCCGGCATTCTGGGCACGGCGGATGTCGAACGCATGCGCGCGGCGGGTGTGCATGCGTTCCTGGTGGGCGAGGCTTTCATGCGCGCCGAGGAGCCGGGCCAAGCGCTGGCCGATCTTTTCTTTCCCGAGTGAGCGCGGCCTTGGCGGCTGATCAACTGGCCAGCGCCGATCCGGCCGACTGGCCGGTGGCCGACGGCTGGAAGCCGCTGGTCGACGGTTTCTTCGGCGGCGCGGCCGGGCAGAAGCTGCTGGCCTTTCTGACGACGCGGCTCGCGGCGGGCGCCACCGTCTTTCCGCCCCAGCCGCTGCGCGCGCTGGAACTCACGCCTCCCGAGCAGGTGCGCGTGGTCATCCTCGGCCAGGACCCGTACCACGGGCGCGGCCAGGCCGAAGGGCTGGCGTTCTCGGTCGCGCCGGGTGTGGCGCTGCCGCCCTCGCTGCGCAATATCTTCAAGGAACTGCAGCGCGACATGGGCCTGCCTCCGCCCGCGTTTCCCGTGCCCGGCGGCAGCCTCGTCAAATGGGCGCGCCACGGCGTGCTGCTGCTCAACACCTGCCTGACGGTGGAAGAGGCTCAGCCGGCCAGCCACGCCGGCAAGGGCTGGGAACTGCTGACCGATGCCGTGATCCGGCAGGTCGCCCAGGGCGATCATCCGGCGGTGTTCATGCTTTGGGGTTCGCATGCGCAAGGCAAGCGCGTGCTGATCGACAGCCAGCGGCACCTGGTGCTGACCTCCAACCATCCCTCGCCGCTGTCGGCGCTGCGGCCACCCGTGCCTTTCATCGGCAACGGCCACTTCTCGCAGGCCCGCGCCTGGCGCGAGCGCTACGGCAAGCCCGGCGATCAGGCCATGCTGCCGACGTAGTCGCGCCGGATGTCGATGGTGCTCTCGCTGCCGAGGGCATCGAAGTGGCGATTCATCCACCGCGCGGCGGCAGACCGGCCTTCGGTGAACAGCCGATCCATCATGGCTGCATCCGCCGACAACTTGCTGGAGGCCGACAGCTCCTGCATCGCCTTGCCGCCGTCGATGCGATGCAGCCGCACGCGTTTGTAGCCCGAGGCTTCCACCAGCGCGCCGCGGGCGATCAGCCGGTTGATGAAGTCGATGCTTCGCATCTGTGCCAACAGGCTCGAATTGAAATTGAGCTCCGTCACCCGTTCCTGGATGTCCTGTGCGTTCTGCGGAATCGGTTCGCGCGACAGCGGATTGAGCTGCACCAGCACGATGTCGCGGCTATCGCAGGTATCGATCAACGGCCCGAGCGGCGGGTTCGATGAAAAGCCGCCGTCCCAGTAATGCTCGCCGTCGATCTCCACCGCCTGGAACATCTGCGGCAGGCAGGCCGACGCCATCAGCGCGTCCAGGCTCAGCCGTCGACCCTTGAAGATGTGGGCGCGGCCGGTGCGGATCTGCGTGGCGGACACGAAGACCTTGGGCAGCTGCAGTCGGCCGATCGATTCGAAATCGATCTCGTCCTGCAGCAGTTTGCGCAGCGGATTGAAACCCAGCGGATTCGACTGGTAGGGCGACATCCATCGGCCGAGCACACCGTTGAAGGCATTGCCCGCGTCGGTGTTCCAGCCGCCGGTCATCAGCCGCGCGATGCCTTGCGCCATCGAACTCAGGCTGCCGAGCCCGGCGACGCCGCGCCAGACGCGCGCAAGCGTGTCGCGTGCCAACTGACGGCGACCTTCGGCGGTCGGGCCGCCGTTGGCGAAACCATGGGCCACCGCCACCGCATTGACCGCTCCGGCACTGGCGCCACTGATGCCGGAAAAATCGAGCCGGTGGTCTTCCAGCAGGGCATCGAGAACGCCCCAGGTGAAAGCGCCGTGCGAGCCGCCGCCTTGCAGCGCGAGACTGATCGTTCGAGG
The DNA here is from genome assembly GCF_033546935.1 of Xylophilus sp. GOD-11R. Taxonomy (GTDB): domain Bacteria; phylum Pseudomonadota; class Gammaproteobacteria; order Burkholderiales; family Burkholderiaceae_C; genus Xylophilus. The sequence continues at coordinate 234,661 of NZ_CP137854.1, forward strand.
ACCTTCCGGCAGCGTGGTGGCCGGTGCCTCCAAGGTGTCGATGGCCATGGTTTTTTCTGTGGTCATGGACGCACTCCCTGATCATGTTGCAGTGCAGCATTGTGCGCTGCGGAACAGCTCCGCGCAAAAATCCACCCAGGGTATTGAAAACCGTCGCAAAAGCTCGCTATACTCTGAGGCTCGCCGGAGGGGTGCCCGAGTGGCTAAAGGGGGCAGACTGTAAATCTGTTGGCTTACGCCTACGCTGGTTCGAATCCAGCCTCCTCCACCAGCGAAACGAATTGAGTGGTGCGAACGAATCGATCGCCGAAACCGGGTTGAAAAGCCCGGATGCAAGCGGGAGTAGTTCAATGGTAGAACCCCAGCCTTCCAAGCTGATGACGCGGGTTCGATTCCCGTCTCCCGCTCCATCGTTCGTTTTGCAGGTGTCGTTAGATCTGGCGATGTGTTGATTTCAGTGAAGTTCGTTCAGGCGAGCATCGCTGCCCTTGTGGCTCAGTGGTAGAGCACTCCCTTGGTAAGGGAGAGGTCGTGGGTCCGATTCCCGCCAAGGGCACCAAATTGATGGCGCCATCCTTCGGGGTGGCGCCCATTCCTGTTGTTTTGGATTTGAGATTTTTTTCGGAGTCGAAAAATGGCAAAAGGAAAATTCGAACGGACCAAGCCGCACGTCAACGTGGGCACCATCGGCCACGTCGACCACGGCAAGACCACGCTGACGGCTGCGATCGCGACCGTTCTGTCGAAGAAGTTCGGCGGTGAAGCCAAGGCGTACGACCAGATCGACGCGGCTCCGGAAGAAAAGGCCCGCGGCATCACCATCAACACCGCGCACGTCGAATACGAGACGGCCAACCGCCACTATGCCCACGTGGACTGCCCCGGCCACGCCGACTACGTCAAGAACATGATCACCGGCGCCGCCCAGATGGACGGCGCGATCCTGGTGTGCTCGGCCGCCGACGGCCCGATGCCCCAGACCCGTGAGCACATCCTGCTGGCCCGCCAGGTGGGCGTGCCCTACATCATCGTCTTCCTGAACAAGTGCGACATGGTCGACGACGCCGAACTGCTCGAGCTCGTCGAGATGGAAGTGCGCGAACTGCTCGACAAGTACGATTTCCCCGGCGACGACACCCCCATCATCCACGGCTCGGCCAAGCTCGCTCTCGAAGGCGACGCTGGCAAGCTGGGTGAGGAAGCCATCATGGCCCTGGCCAACGCCCTGGACACCTACATCCCCACGCCCGAGCGTGCGGTCGACGGCGCATTCCTGATGCCCGTGGAAGACGTGTTCTCGATCTCTGGCCGCGGCACCGTGGTGACCGGCCGTATCGAGCGCGGCATCATCAAGGTCGGCGAGGAAATCGAGATCGTCGGTATCCGCGACCTGCAGAAGACCACCGTGACCGGCGTGGAAATGTTCCGCAAGCTGCTCGACCAGGGTCAGGCAGGCGACAACGTCGGCCTGCTGCTGCGCGGCACCAAGCGTGAAGACGTCGAGCGTGGCCAGGTGCTGTCCAAGCCGAACTCGATCAAGCCGCACACGCACTTCACCGCCGAGGTGTACGTGCTGTCGAAGGACGAGGGCGGCCGCCACACGCCGTTCTTCAACAACTACCGTCCGCAGTTCTACTTCCGCACGACCGACGTGACCGGCGCCATCGAGCTGCCGGCCGACAAGGAAATGGTCATGCCCGGCGACAACGTGTCGATCACCGTCAAGCTGATCAACCCCATCGCCATGGAAGAAGGCCTGCGCTTCGCCATCCGTGAAGGCGGCAAGACCGTCGGCGCCGGCGTCGTCGCCAAGATCATCGCCTGATTTGTAGTTACGGAGGGGTATAGCTCAATTGGCAGAGCGTCGGTCTCCAAAACCGAAGGTTGTAGGTTCGATTCCTACTGCCCCTGCCACCGAAAGGTGGTAACCCAAGCCCGTCAGGATCTGACGGGCTTCGGCGTCTCCAGGGTCACTTTGTGATCTCGGGGTTGCTCTTCTCGATGCATAGCAGGAAACCTCAGCCACATGGCGACCTCCCAAGTTGAAACTGTCAGCACCGGTGCGGACAAGGCGAAGATCGGCCTTTCCGTATTTTTGGTGCTGGCTGCGCTGACGGCGTTCTATGTCCTCTCGCGCCAGGGCGCGCTGGTGCAGTGGGCCGCGTTGCTGGTCGGTCTGGCGGTCGCCGCCGGGCTGTTCTTCACCGCCGAGAGCGGCAAGCAATTGATCGCCTTCGGTCAGGACTCCTGGCGTGAAGTTCGCAAGGTCGTCTGGCCGGCGCGCAAGGAAGCGATTCAGATCACTGCCTATGTGTTCGGCTTCGTCGTGGTCATGGCGCTGTTCCTGTGGGTGACCGACAAAACGCTGGAATGGGTCTTCTACGACCTGTTGCTGGGCTGGAGAAAATAATGGTCGACACCGTGGAAAACACCTCTGGCGAAGAACTGGTGCCCGAAGGCGCCAATGCGGTTCCTGCCGCGCCGACCAATCCGGACCTGCGCTGGTACATCGTTCATGCCTACTCGGGCATGGAGAAGGCGGTCGAGCGCAACATCATCGAGCGCATCACCCGCGCCGGCATGGAAACCAAGTTCGGTCGCATCCTGGTGCCGACCGAGGAAGTCGTCGAAGTCAAGAACGGGCAGCGCCGCACCACCGAACGTCGCCTGTTCCCGGGTTACGTCTTCGTCGAGATGGTGATGGACGACGAGTCCTGGCATCTGGTCAAGCACACCAACAAGGTGACCGGCTTCGTGGGCGGCGCCAAGAACCGTCCGGCCCCCATCTCCGAGGACGAAGTTCAGAAGATCGTCAGCCAGATGCAGGAAGGCACCGAGAAGCCGCGCCACAAGGTGGAGTTCATCGTCGGCGAGCTGGTGCGCGTCAAGGAAGGCCCCTTCACCGACTTCAACGGTTCGGTCGAGGAAGTCAACTACGAGAAGAGCAAGGTCCGTGTCTCGGTCACGATCTTCGGTCGTGCCACGCCGGTCGAGCTCGAGTTCGGCCAGGTCGAGAAGACCTGAAGGCTTCGGCCTAATCTTTGGTTGCAGGCGCATTTTTCGACTCGGTGCCTGCGACGTCGCAAGAAGAGTCGTTCAACCCCCGGGGAGCCCGGCGTCCTGATGGACCGCCGAGCGTCATGACCCGCAAGGAGAACAAACCATGGCGAAGAAAATCGTCGGTTTCGTAAAACTGCAAGTGCCGGCCGGCAAGGCGAATCCCTCGCCTCCGATCGGTCCCGCTCTGGGCCAGCGCGGCCTGAACATCATGGAGTTCTGCAAGGCGTTCAACGCCCAGACCCAGGGTGTCGAGCCCGGTCTGCCGCTGCCGGTGGTCATCACCGCGTTCGCGGACAAGAGCTTCACCTTCATCATCAAGACGCCGCCCGCGACGACCTTGATCAAGAAGGCGATCAAGCTCGACAAGGGTTCGCCGGTGGCGAACAAGCAGAAGGTCGGCAAGATCACGCGCGCACAGCTCGAAGAGATCGCCAAGACCAAGATGAAGGACATGAACGCCGCCAGCGTCGACGCCGCCGTGCGTACGCTCGCCGGCTCTGCCCGTTCGATGGGCGTGACCGTGGAGGGTCTGTGAAATGGCCAAGCTGACCAAGAAACAAAAAAGCCTCGAAGGCAAGGTCGATTCGACCAAGCTGTACGCGCTGACCGAAGCGCTGGCCATGGTGAAGGAAGCCGCGACCGCCAAGTTCGATGAATCCATCGACGTGGCCGTGCAGCTCGGCGTCGATGCCAAGAAGTCCGACCAGGTGGTGCGTGGCGCCGTCGTGATGCCTCACGGCACCGGCAAGACCAAGCGCGTGGCCGTGTTCGCCCAAGGCGCCAAGGCTGAGGAAGCCAAGGCCGCTGGCGCCGACATCGTCGGCATGGACGACCTGGCTGCCATGGTCAAGGCTGGCGACATGCCTTTCGACGTGGTGATCGCCGCACCGGACGCCATGCGCGTCGTCGGTACCCTCGGTCAGATTCTGGGCCCGCGCGGCCTGATGCCTAACCCCAAGGTCGGCACCGTCACCGCCGATGTGGCCACCGCTGTCAAGAACGCCAAGGCTGGCCAGGTCCAGTTCCGCGTCGACAAGGCCGGCATCATCCACGGCACCATCGGCCGTCGTTCGTTCGACAGCGAAAAGCTCCAGGGCAACCTGGTCGCGCTCGTCGATGCACTGACCAAGGCCAAGCCGGCGACCAGCAAGGGCGTCTACCTGCGCAAGGTCGCGGTGTCGTCCACGATGGGCCTGGGCGTCCGCGTCGACACGCAGACCATCAACGCGGCCTGATAGCCGCAAAAAAATTCGGGTGGTCGCAAGGCCACTCGGTGGTGGGCTGGAGCCCGTGCCGGCAGCAATGCCAGCCAGGGCTCCAGGCCATCCAAGACCGCTGGTGTGTGGCGCGAGCCGCACCTAATCGCCGTAAGGCGGCCAGCGCAGATGGCGATCCCGCTGCCAAAGGAACAAGCCTCGTGCCTGAACCTGAAAAACAGTTGGTCGCTGCAACAAGAGCGTGCCGAAGGGCCAACCGGTCCGAGGCACATTGAAGGAGTAGACCTTGAGTCTTAATCGCAGTGAGAAAGAAGCGGTCATTGCAGAAGTGACCAGCCTCGCCGCCAAAGCTCAATCGCTGGTGATTGCGGAATACCGCGGCATCACGGTCGCCGACATGACGAAACTGCGCAACGAAGCGCGCAGCAAGGGCGTTTCCCTGAGTGTTCTGAAGAACACCCTGGCACGTCGTGCTGTCGCTGGCAGCAGTTTCGAAATCGTCGCCGACCAGATGACCGGTCCGCTGATCTACGGCTTCTCCGAAGACGCAGTGGCCGCCGCCAAGGTGGTGGCCGACTTCGCGAAGACCAACGACAAGCTGGTCATTCGTGCAGGTGCGCTTTCGGGCAAGACGCTGGACGTCAATGGCGTGAAGCAACTGGCCAACATCCCGTCCAAGGAAGTGCTGCTGGCACAACTGCTGGGCCTGATGCAGTCCCCCATCTCCCGTACCGCCCGCGTTCTTGCGGCGCTCGCGGAGCAACGGGGTGGCGGTGCCGCCGAAGCGCCGGCCGCCGAGGCCGCGGAAGCTGCCGCAGCTTGAATGCGCGGCAAATCAACCAATATTGTTTTTTAGGTATTCAAAATGGCATTCGATAAAGACGCATTCCTGACCGCGCTCGACAGCATGACGGTCCTCGAGCTCAACGACCTGGTCAAGGCCATCGAAGAGAAGTTCGGCGTGTCCGCCGCCGCAATGTCGGCTCCGGCCGCTGGTGGCGGCGCTGCTGCTCCGGCCGCTGAAGAAAAGACCGAATTCAACCTGGTGCTGACCGACGCTGGCGCTCAGAAGGTCTCCGTCATCAAGGCCGTGCGCGAAATTACCGGCCTGGGCCTCAAGGAAGCCAAGGATCTGGTCGACGGCGCTCCCAAGACCGTCAAGGAAGCCATGCCCAAGGCCGACGCCGACGCCGCTCTGAAGAAGCTGGTCGACGCTGGTGCCAAGGCCGAGCTGAAGTAAGCCACGCCGCAGCGGGAGGCTGGGGTGCCGAAAGGCCCCCAGCCTTTTGCTGTTTCAGGGAAAGTGTTAAGAACACACCACAAAGCCGCGAGATGCTCGCGTTTTTGTAGTGTCTTCTGAGCCCCGACGACAGAAGGCGCCTTGGTCCGGGCGATGTGCAACGCATCGCCGTCCGCCATGGTTGGTAGTGGCCAACCGCCAAGCTTGCCGCGCGTGTGAATGCCTCCCGCGCGGCAGGTCAAGTCGAATCAGGACTCATGTCTTTGCCCGGAGAACTCATGGCCTATTCCTATACCGAACGCAAGCGCATCCGCAAAAGCTTCGGCAGCCGCGACAGCGTGCTGGAAGTCCCTTATCTGCTTCAGATGCAGAAGGACGCCTATACCGCCTTCCTGCAGGCCGACATCGCACCACGCAAGCGCACCATCGAAGGCCTGCAGGCTGCTTTCGATGCGGCCTTCCCGATCGTCTCCCACAACGGTTTCGTGGAGATGAAGTTCGTCGAGTACAACCTCGCCAAACCCGCCTTCGACGTCCGCGAGTGTCAGACCCGCGGACTGACCTTCGCCTCGGCCGTGCGCGCCAAGGTCCAGCTGATCATCTATGACCGCGAGTCGTCGACCTCGCAGTCCAAGGTGGTCAAGGAAGTCAAGGAGCAAGAGGTCTACATGGGCGAAGTGCCCCTGATGACCGAGAAGGGCTCCTTCATCATCAACGGTACCGAGCGCGTCATCGTGTCGCAGCTGCACCGTTCGCCCGGTGTGTTCTTCGAGCACGACAAGGGCAAGACCCACAGCTCGGGCAAGCTGCTGTTCTCGGCGCGCATCATTCCCTACCGCGGCTCCTGGCTCGACTTCGAGTTCGACCCCAAGGACATCCTCTACTTCCGCGTCGACCGTCGCCGCAAGATGCCGGTCACCATCCTGCTGAAGGCCATCGGCCTGACGCCGGAAACCATCCTGGCGAACTTCTTCGTCAACGACAACTTCCGCCTGATGGACAGCGGCGCGCAGATGGAGTTCGTCTCCGATCGCCTGCGTGGCGAAGTCGCGCGCTTCGACATCACCGACAAGGCCGGCAAGGTTGTGGTCGCCAAGGACAAGCGCATCACCGCGCGCCACACCCGCGAGCTCGAGCAGTCCGGCACCACGCACATCAGCGTGCCCGAGGACTATCTCATCGGCCGCGTGGTCACCAAGAACATCGTCGACCCGGACACCGGCGAAATCATCGCCAAGGCCAACGACGAACTGACCGAAGTGCTGCTGAAGAAGCTGCGCTCGGCCGGTATCGCCGACCTGCAGGTGATCTACACCAACGAACTCGACAAGGGCGCGTACATCTCGCAGACCCTGCGCAGCGACGAAACCGCCGACGAGTTCGCCGCCCGCGTGGCCATCTACCGCATGATGCGCCCCGGCGAGCCGCCGACCGAGGACGCGGTGCAAGCCCTCTTCCAGCGCCTGTTCTACAACCCGGACACCTACGACCTGTCGCGCGTCGGCCGGATGAAGTTCAACGCCAAGGTCGGTCGTGACGAGTCCACCGGCCCGATGGTGCTGACCAACGACGACATCCTCCAGGTCGTGAAGATCCTGGTCGACCTGCGCAACGGCAACGGCGAAGTCGACGACATCGACCACCTCGGCAACCGCCGCGTGCGTTGCGTCGGCGAACTGGCCGAGAACCAGTACCGCACCGGCCTGGCCCGTATCGAGAAGGCCGTGAAGGAACGTCTGGGCCAGGCCGAGCAAGAGCCGCTGATGCCGCACGACCTGATCAACTCCAAGCCGATTTCCGCGGCCCTCAAGGAGTTCTTCGGTGCGTCGCAGCTGTCGCAGTTCATGGACCAGACCAACCCGCTGTCCGAGATCACGCACAAGCGCCGCGTCTCGGCCCTCGGCCCGGGCGGTCTGACCCGCGAACGCGCCGGCTTCGAGGTGCGCGACGTGCACGTGACCCATTACGGCCGCGTCTGCCCGATCGAAACCCCGGAAGGCCCGAACATCGGCCTGATCAACTCGCTGGCGCTGTACGCCCGCCTCAACGAATACGGTTTCATCGAGACGCCGTACCGTCGCGTGGTGGACGGCAAGGTCACCAACGACATCGACTACCTGTCGGCCATCGAGGAAGGCAAGTACGTCATCGCCCAGGCCAATGCGGTCCTGGACAAGGAAGGCAAGCTGACCGGCGACCTGATCTCCGCGCGTGAAGCCGGCGAATCGATCCTGGTCGATGCCGACCGCATCCAGTACATGGACGTGTCGCCCGCGCAGATCGTGTCGGTGGCCGCCTCGCTCGTGCCCTTCCTGGAGCACGACGACGCGAACCGCGCACTGATGGGCGCCAACATGCAGCGCCAGGCCGTGCCGGTGCTGCGTCCAGAGAAGCCGATGGTCGGCACCGGTATCGAGCGCGTCTCCGCGGTCGACTCCGGCACCGTGGTCACCGCCACGCGCGGCGGCATCGTCGACTACGTCGATGCCACCCGCATCGTGATCCGGGTGAACGACGAGGAAGCCCAGGCCGGCGAAGTCGGCGTGGACATCTACAACCTCATCAAGTACCAGCGTTCCAACCAGAACACCAACATCCACCAGCGTCCCATCGTCCAGAAGGGCGACAAGCTGGCCAAGGGTGACGTGATCGCCGACGGCGCATCGACCGACCTGGGCGAACTCGCCCTGGGCCAGAACATGCTCATCGCCTTCATGCCCTGGAACGGCTACAACTTCGAAGATTCGATCCTGATCTCCGAACGCGTGGTCGCCGAAGACCGCTACACCTCGATCCACATCGAGGAACTGGTGGTCATGGCACGCGACACCAAGCTGGGCGCCGAGGAAATCACCCGCGACATCCCGAACCTGGCCGAGCAGCAGCTCAACCGCCTGGACGAGTCCGGCATCATCTACGTCGGCGCCGAAGTGCAGCCGGGCGACACGCTGGTCGGCAAGGTCACGCCCAAGGGCGAGACCACGCTGACGCCGGAAGAAAAGCTCCTGCGCGCCATCTTCGGCGAGAAGGCTTCCGACGTGAAGGACACCTCGCTGCGTGTGGATCAGGGCTCGCAAGGCACCGTGATCGACGTCCAGGTGTTCACCCGCGAAGGCATCCAGCGCGACAAGCGCGCCCAGCAGATCATCGACGACGAACTCAAGCGCTTCCGCCTGGACCTGAACGACCAGCTGCGCATCGTCGAGGCCGACGCGTTCGACCGTATCGAGAAGCTGCTGACCGGCAAGAACGCCAACGGCGGCCCGAACAAGCTGGCCAAGGGCACCAAGATCGACAAGGCTTACCTGTCGTCGGTCGAGAAGTTCCACTGGTTCGACATCCGCCCGGCCGACGACGAAGTCGCGACGCAGCTGGAGTCCATCAAGAACTCGCTGGAACAGACTCGCCACAGCTTCGACCTGGCCTTCGAAGAGAAGCGCAAGAAGCTCACGCAGGGCGACGAGCTGCCGGCCGGCGTGCTGAAGATGGTCAAGGTCTACCTGGCCGTCAAGCGCCGCCTGCAACCGGGCGACAAGATGGCCGGCCGCCACGGCAACAAGGGTGTGGTTTCCAAGATCGTTCCGGTCGAAGACATGCCCTACATGGCCGACGGCACGCCGTGCGACATCTGCCTGAACCCGCTGGGCGTGCCTTCGCGCATGAACGTGGGCCAGGTGCTGGAAGTCCACCTGGGCTGGGCCGGCAAGGGCATTGGCCAGCGCATCGGCGACATGCTGCAGCGCGAAGCCAAGGTGGCCGAGCTGCGCAAGTTCATGGACGAGCTCTACAACTCGTCGGGCCGCAGCGAAGACCTGTCCAAGCTCGACGACGGACAGCTCCTGGCCATGGCCGAAAACCTGACCAACGGCGCGACCTTCGCGACCCCGGTGTTCGACGGCGCTGCCGAAGAAGACATCCGCGCGATGCTCAAGCTCGCCTTCCCGGATGAGATCGCCAAGGCCAAGAACCTGACCGAGACCCGGACCCAGGCCTGGCTGATCGACGGTCGCACCGGCGAGCAGTTCGAGCGCCCGACCACCGTCGGCTACATGCACTTCCTGAAGCTCCACCACTTGGTGGACGACAAAATGCACGCCCGCTCCACCGGTCCGTACTCGCTGGTCACGCAGCAGCCCCTGGGCGGCAAGGCCCAGTTCGGCGGCCAGCGTTTCGGCGAAATGGAAGTGTGGGCGCTGGAAGCCTACGGCGCTTCCTACGTGCTGCAGGAAATGCTCACCGTGAAGTCCGACGACGTGCAGGGCCGTACCAAGGTGTACGAGTCCATCGTCAAGGGCGAACACGCCATCGAGGCCGGCATGCCCGAATCGTTCAATGTGCTGGTCAAGGAAATCCGTTCCCTGGGCCTGGACATCGAACTGGAACGTTCCTAAGCAGGAAAGGGAAAGAGTCACATGAAATCGCTACTCGACCTGTTCAAGCAATTCACTCCGGACGAGCATTTCGATGCCATCCGCATCGGCCTGGCTTCGCCCGAAAAGATCCGTTCGTGGTCTTTCGGCGAAGTGAAGAAGCCCGAGACCATCAACTACCGCACGTTCAAGCCCGAGCGTGACGGCCTGTTCTGCGCCAAGATCTTCGGCCCGATCAAGGACTACGAGTGCCTGTGCGGCAAGTACAAGCGCCTGAAGCACCGTGGCGTGATCTGCGAGAAGTGCGGCGTCGAAGTGACGCAGACCAAGGTTCGCCGCGAGCGCATGGGTCATATCGACCTGGCCGCTCCCTGCGCGCACATCTGGTTCCTGAAGTCGCTGCCGTCGCGTCTGGGCCTGGTGCTCGACATGACGCTGCGCGACATCGAACGCGTGCTGTACTTCGAAGCCTACGTGGTGACCGACCCCGGCATGACCCCGCTGAAGAAGTTCGGGATCATGTCCGAGGACGACTACGACGCCAAGCGCAAGGAATACGGTGACGAGTTCATCGCCAAGATGGGCGCCGAAGGCATCAAGGACCTGCTCGAAGCCATCGACATCGACACCGAGATCGAACGCCTGCGTGGCGACCTGACCGGCTCCGAAGTCAAAGTCAAGAAGAACGCCAAGCGCCTGAAGTTGCTCGAAGCGTTCAAGAAGTCCGGCATCAAGCCGGGCTGGATGGTGCTCGACGTGCTGCCGGTGCTGCCGCCGGACCTGCGTCCGCTGGTGCCCCTGGACGGCGGCCGCTTCGCGACCTCCGACCTGAACGACCTGTATCGCCGCGTCATCAACCGCAACTCGCGTCTGCGCCGCCTGCTGGAGCTGAAGGCTCCGGAAATCATCGCGCGCAACGAGAAGCGCATGCTGCAGGAAGCCGTCGACTCGCTGCTGGACAACGGCCGCCGTGGCAAGGCCATGACGGGCGCCAACAAGCGCGCGCTGAAGTCCCTGGCCGACATGATCAAGGGCAAGTCCGGTCGCTTCCGCCAGAACCTGCTGGGCAAGCGCGTCGACTACTCCGGTCGTTCGGTGATCACCGTGGGCCCGACGCTCAAGCTGCATCAGTGCGGCCTGCCCAAGCTGATGGCCCTGGAACTCTTCAAGCCTTTCATCTTCTCGCGCCTCGAAGCCATGGGCATCGCGACGACGATCAAGGCCGCCAAGAAGGAAGTCGAATCCGGCACGCCGGTGGTGTGGGACATCCTGGAAGAGGTCATCAAGGAACACCCGATCATGCTCAACCGTGCGCCTACGCTGCACCGGCTGGGCATCCAGGCGTTCGAGCCGATCCTGATCGAAGGCAAGGCGATCCAGCTGCACCCGCTGGTCTGCGCGGCTTTCAACGCCGACTTCGACGGCGACCAGATGGCCGTTCACGTGCCGCTGTCGGTCGAGGCGCAGATGGAAGCCCGCACGCTGATGCTGGCCTCCAACAACATCCTGTTCCCCGCTTCCGGCGAGCCGTCCATCGTGCCGTCGCAAGACGTGGTGCTGGGCCTCTACTACGCCACCCGCGACAAGGTCAACGGCAAGGGCGAAGGCCTGGTCTTCTCCGACATCGGTGAAGTCCAGCGTGCGTTCGACGCCGGCCAGGCCGAGCTGGCCGCGCGCATCAGCGTGCGCCTGACCGAGTGGATCAAGGACAAGTCGACCGGCGAATTCACGCCTTCGACCACCCTGACCTACACCACGGTCGGCCGTGCGCTGCTCTCCGAGATCCTGCCCAAGGGCCTTCCCTTCTCCAACCTGAACAAGGCGCTGAAGAAGAAGGAGATCTCCAAGCTGATCAACGTGTCCTTCCGCAAGTGCGGGCTCAAGGAAACGGTCGTCTTCGCCGACAAGCTGCTGCAGAACGGTTTCCGCCTGGCGACCAAGGCCGGCATCTCGATCGCGGTGGACGACATGCTGGTGCCGCCGGAGAAGGTCGGCATCATCGAGCGCGCCGAGACCGAGGTGAAGGAAATCGCCCAGCAGTACTCCTCCGGTCTGGTGACCGCGGGCGAGCGCTACAACAAGGTGGTGGACATCTGGGGCAAGGCCGGCGACGAAGTCTCCAAGGTCATGATGGCCCAGCTGGCCAAGGAAAAGACGACCGATCGCAACGGCAACACCGTCGATCAGGAGTCCTTCAACTCCATCTACATGATGGCCGACTCCGGTGCCCGCGGTTCCGCCGCGCAGATCCGCCAGCTCGCCGGCATGCGGGGCCTGATGGCCAAGCCCGATGGCTCGATCATCGAGACGCCCATCACCGCGAACTTCCGCGAAGGCCTGAACGTTCTGCAGTACTTCATCTCCACCCACGGCGCCCGCAAGGGCCTGGCGGATACGGCGCTGAAGACCGCGAACTCCGGCTACCTGACGCGTCGCCTGGTCGACGTGACCCAGGATCTGGTCGTGACCGAGGAAGACTGCGGCACGCACAACGGTTCGTTGATGCGCGCCATCGTCGAAGGCGGTGAAGTGATCGAGTCGCTGCGCGACCGTATCCTGGGCCGTACCGCGGCCGAAGACGTGCTGCACCCCGAGAACCGTTCGGTGCTCGCGGCGGCCGGCACGCTGCTGGAAGAAGACCTGATCGAAGAGCTCGAAGCCGCCGGCGTCGACGAGGTCAAGGTCCGCACCGCGCTGACCTGCGAAACCCGCTTCGGCATCTGCGCCAAGTGCTACGGACGCGACCTGGGCCGTGGCGGCCTGATCAACCTCGGCGAAGCCGTCGGTGTGATCGCCGCCCAGTCCATCGGCGAGCCGGGCACCCAGCTGACCATGCGGACCTTCCACATCGGCGGCGCGGCTTCGCGTGCGGCCGTCGCCTCCAGCGTGGAGGCCAAGTCCAACGGCGTGATCGGCTTCAACGCCACGATGCGCTACGTGAGCAACACCAAGGGCGACCTGGTGGTGATCGCCCGTTCCGGCGAGATCGTCATCCACGACGAACACGGCCGCGAGCGCGAGCGCCACAAGGTGCCTTACGGCGCCACGCTGACGGTGAAGGCCGACCAGACCATCAAGGCCGGCACGATCCTCGCCAACTGGGATCCGCTGACCCGCCCGATCATCACGGAATTCGCCGGTCAGGTGCGTTTCGAGAACGTCGAGGAAGGCCTCACGGTCGCCAAGCAGGTCGACGAAGTCACCGGCCTGTCGACCCTGGTCGTGATCGATCCGAAGCGTCGTGGCTCCACCAAGGTCGTGCGTCCGCAGGTCAAGCTGATCGACGCGCAAGGCCAGGAAGTCAAGATTCCGGGCACCGATCACTCGGTGACCATCGGCTTCCAGGTCGGCTCGCTGGTGCAGGTGCGCGACGGACAGGACGTGGGCCCCGGCGAAGTGCTGGCGCGTATTCCGGTCGAAGGCCAGAAGACCCGCGACATCACCGGCGGTCTGCCGCGTGTGGCCGAGCTCTTCGAAGCCCGTTCGCCCAAGGACAAGGGCATGCTGGCCGAGATGACCGGTACCGTGTCCTTCGGCAAGGAAACTAAGGGCAAGGTCCGGCTGCAGATCACCGATCCGGAAGGCAAGGTCTGGGATGAACTGATCCCCAAGGAAAAGAACATCCTGGTGCACGAAGGCCAGGTCGTGAACAAGGGCGAGTCCGTCGTCGACGGTCCGGCCGATCCGCAGGACATCCTGCGCCTGCTGGGTATCGAGGAACTCTCGCGCTACATCGTCGATGAAGTGCAGGACGTCTACCGTCTCCAGGGCGTGAAGATCAACGACAAGCACATCGAGGTGATCGTTCGCCAGATGCTGCGTCGTGTGGTCGTCGAGAACCCGGGTGAGTCCGGCTACATCGGCGGCGAACAGGTCGAGCGTTCGGAGATGCTCAACACCAACGATCGCCTCCGTGGCGAGAGCAAGGTGCCGGCGACCTACACCAACCTGCTGCTGGGTATCACCAAGGCGTCCCTGTCGACCGACTCGTTCATCTCGGCGGCTTCCTTCCAGGAAACCACCCGCGTGCTGACCGAAGCGGCCATCATGGGCAAGCGCGACGAGCTGCGCGGCCTGAAGGAAAACGTCATCGTCGGCCGCCTGATCCCTGCAGGCACCGGCATGGCCTACCACAACGCCCGCAAGGTGAAGGACGAGATGGACGAGGCCGAACGGACCGCCATCGCCGAAGCCGAAGCTGCTGAAATGAGCGGTGACGGCCTGGGCGACATCGCCGAAACCAGCGAAGGCGCTTCCGCCGAATAAGGCGGGCGCCGGCGCCGAGCCGAGCCCCGGCCTGCTTCGGCAGGGCCGGGGTTTTTTTTGCTCTCGACTTTTTGGAGATACTCGCGCGATGCGTTGGAGCTTGTGGTGGTGGGTCTTGCCGGCCGTGCTGGCATTCTGGACAGTCGGTGCGCACAACCGGCTGACCCGTTTGCGCGCGTCCGTGTTGCAGGCCTTCGGGCAACTGGATGCGGCCATGACCTTGTGGATCGAACTGGTCCCGCCGGTCTCCGACGCGGTCCGCACCGATGAAACGACGCCGGGTGTCGCCGAAGAGGCAGGATGGGCCGGCCTGCGAGCGGCCGCCGTACAGCTCGCCGCCTGCCTGTCGGTGACACGCCAACGTCGGCAACGCCGCGCGGACGTCGCCGCGCTATCGGCGGCACGCGACGTGCTTCGGGATGCCTGGCAGCGCCTGCTGGTCGACATGCCGCGTTTCGGCGGCCAGGCCCAGCCCGGCAGCATCCACCTCGTCTGGGAGCAGCGGGACACGCAAGTGCAGCTCGCGGCTGACCAGTACAACCTGGCGGTCGGCCAATACAACGCCGCCTTGCACCAGTTCCCGGCGGTGATCCTGACGTGGCTGCTGCGATTGCGCCATGCGCAAGCCCTATGAACCCGTCTTCTTCCGTGCCTTCATCTCCCGTTTCCTCTTCTTCTTCTCTTTCTCCCGAACTCTGGCAACAGCTGCAGCAGGTGGCCGAAGTGCTGGCGGCCGTGCGTGGGGGCCGCTCCGCGCCGGTCGCGCTCGAAGCGGTACCGGTGGCGCTGCGGCCCGGCGTACGCGCGCTGGTGTTCCAGGTGCTGCGGGTGCTGGGCCGGGCCGAAGCCTTGCGTCGCAAGCTTGCCACCCGTACGCCGCCGCCGCTGCCCGACGCCTTGCTGTGCGCCGCATTGGCCCTGATCTGGCGCCAGGCCGATGCGCCCTACGAATCCTTCACGCTGGTCGACCAGGCGGTCGAGGCTGCCAAGCGCAACCCCGCGATTCGACCCCAGTCCGGCTTCATCAACGCCTGCCTGCGACGTTTCCTGCGTGAGCAGGAAGCGCTGGTCGCCGCCACCGACTCCGAACCACTGGCCGCGTGGAACCATCCGCGCTGGTGGATCGAGCGGCTCAAGCGTGACCACCCGCGGCAGTGGCAGGAGATCCTGCGCGCCGACAACTCCCACGCGCCCATGACCCTGCGCGTCAACCGGCTCAAGACCACCCGCGAGGCGGTGTTGCGCCGGTTCGAAGCGTCCAACCTGCGAGCCGAGCCCGTGGGCGACTGGGGCATCGTGCTGGGGCATCCGCTGCCGGTGGACCAGATTCCCGGATTCGCCGAAGGCGAGGTGTCGGTGCAGGATGCAGCCGCGCAGATTGCTGCGCCGCTGCTGCTCGACGGCATGGATCTGCGGCAACCGCTGCAGGTGCTCGACGCCTGCGCCGCCCCCGGTGGCAAGACCGCCCATCTGGTCGAGTTCGCCGGCCGGGATGCGCCGTTGTCGGTCACCGCGCTCGACATCGACCCCCAGCGCTGCGAGCGCATCCACCAGACCCTGGCGCGCCTGGGTATCGAAGACCGGGTGCAGGTGCTCGCCGCCGACGCCCAGGAGCCCGCACGCTGGTGGCCGCAGCACCGTGACCGCGAACTTTTCGATGCCATCCTGCTCGACGCACCCTGCACTGCCTCCGGCATCGTGCGGCGCCAGCCGGACGTGCGCTGGCTGCGCCGCGAGAGCGATATCGCCCAGCTGGCCATCATCCAGGCCGGTTTGCTGACTCGTCTCTGGCCCTTGTTGCGCCCCGGCGGACGACTGCTCTACTGCACCTGTTCGGTGTTTCGCGACGAGGGCGAGCACCAGATCGAAGCGTTTCTTGCGCACAACACCGACGCGGTTTTACTGCCATCGCCCGGCCATTTGCTTCCGCGCGATGCCGCCATGACGATGGGTGTCGGGGACAATCTGCCGGGTGACCACGACGGCTTCTTCCACGCCCTGCTCCACAAACGTGGCCCCTGACGCGCTCAGGCGCTCACTTTTGCGCACCGCGCCGCTGCTTTTGCTCGGTGGATCCGCCCTGAAAGCCCGGGCCGACGGCCAGGCGGTCGACGTTCCGCAGTTGCGGATCGAACGCAACGAAGACGGTCTGTACCTTTGGGCGACCGTCGGATTCGACCTTCCGCCCCTCGTCGAAGACGCCTTGTTGAAAGGCGTCGCGCTGTTTTTCGTTGCGCAAGTGGGCGTCATGCGCGATCGCTGGTACTGGGCCGACGAAAGAGTCGCCTTCGCCGAACGCCACATGCGCCTGGTCTACCAGCCGCTCACCCGGCGCTTCCGGCTCAACGTATCTCCATCGGCCTTCAGTTCCGGGCTGGGCGTCTCGCTCAGCCAGACCTTCGAGGACATCGCCGAGGCGCTGGACGCGGTGCGCCGCATCGCACGCTGGCGCATCGCCGAGATCGCGCAGCTCGACGCGGCCGGCCGTTACGAGGTGGAATTCAGTTTTCGGCTCGACACCTCGCAATTGCCCCGTCCGCTGCAGATGGGCGTGGCAGGACGGGCCGACTGGAGCCTGTCGGCCGAGCGCGTCCTGACGATCGACCCCGCCGTGCTCGTTCGTTGAGGCCGCCTCCGCCACGCCGCACGAGACGCCGGATCCGCTCATGAAGACATCGCCGGGCTCCTTTCGGGAACGCTATTCGCTGCTGAGTTCGCGGGCGGTGCGCTGGGCCGTGGGTGTCGGTGCGGCCATCGTCGTGTCCATCGCGCTGGTGCTGCTGTTCCTGCTCACCCAGGCGACCGACAACCGCGCCCTGTACGAGCAGAACTACGTTCGGCTCTTCGGCATCAACGTCGTCGTCGCCGCCCTGTTGCTGGCCGTCATCGGATGGATCGGGCTGCGCCTGTTCGTGCGGCTGCGGCGCGGGCGCTTCGGCAGCCGCCTGCTGATGAAGCTCGCCATCATCTTCGCGGTGCTCGGTTTCGTGCCGGGCATGCTGATCTACACCGTGTCCTACCAGTTCGTCGCCCGCTCGATCGAGAGCTGGTTCGACGTCAAGGTCGAAGGCGCGCTCGACGCCGGCCTGAGCCTCGGACGCTCCACGCTCGACGCGCTCGCCAACGACCTCGCCGGCAAGACCCGCGTGGCCGGCGCTCAGCTCGCCAATCTTTCCGACGTCGGTGCGGGCCTGGCGCTGGAGCGGGTGCGCGACCAGCTCGGCGCCTCCGACGTGGTGCTGTGGAACGCCAGCGGCCATCTGGTGGCCAGTGCGGGCCAGTCGCGCTTCGAGCTCAACCCGGAGCGGCCCACCCCGCAGATCCTGCGCAACGTGCGCGCCCAGCGTTCCATCGCCCAGGTCGAGGGTCTGGACGAGCCCACGCTGCCCGAGCAGCCACCGGCGCCCCAGGCGCGCATCAAGGCGCTGGCGCTGGTGACGGCCACCGGCATGGACCTCAACGCCGAACCGCGCTACCTGCAGGTCACGCAGGCCTTGCCGCCGACGCTGGTGGCCAACGCCATCGCCGTGCAGGAGGCCTACCGCGAATACCAGGAGCGCGCGCTGGCACGCGGCGGATTGCGGCGCATGTATATCGGTACGCTGACGCTCGCGCTGTTTCTCGCGGTCTTCGCCGCGGTGCTGCTGGCGGTGCTGCTCGGCAACCAGCTCGCGCGGCCCCTGTTGGTGCTGGCCGAAGGCGTGCGCGAAGTCGCGGCGGGGGACCTGAGTCCCAAGTCGGTGTTGCAAGGCAAGGACGAGCTCGGCGGGCTGACACGTTCGTTCGCGGACATGACGCAGCAGCTCTCCGAAGCCCGGGCGACCGTCGAAAAAAGCATCCAGCAGGTCGACGCCGCGCGCGCCAACCTGCAGACCATCCTCGACAACCTGACCGCCGGCGTCATCGTGCTCGACGCGCAAGGCCGCATCCTGTCTTCCAACCCCGGCGCCACGCGCATTTTGCGGGCGCCGCTGGCCGCGCTGGGAGGCGAATCGCTGCAGCAGATTCCGGGACTCGAAGAGTTCGGCCGGGCCGTGCAGGCGCAGTTCGATGCCTTGCTCGGCGAACGCGACCAGCACGACATCGGCCACTGGCAACAGTCCTACGAGTTGCACGCCGCGCCCTCCGGCCCGCAACAGGACGCCACCAGCGTTGTCGCGCGGGGCGCCGAACTGCCCGCGTCCACCCGGCTGCTGGTGTTCGACGATATCTCCGAGATCGTCTCTGCTCAGCGTGCGCGCGCCTGGGGCGAGGTCGCCCGCCGCCTCGCCCACGAAATCAAGAACCCGCTCACGCCCATCCAGCTGTCGGCAGAGCGGCTGGCCTTCAAGCTCGACGGCAAGGTCGACGCCGCCGGCCAGGCGGTGCTGACGAAGTCGGTCCGGACCATCGTCGAACAGGTCGACGCGATGAAACGCCTGGTCAACGAGTTCCGCGACTACGCGCGCCTGCCCACGGCCGAACTCGCGCCGCTCGATCTGAACGCGCTGGTGGCCGATGTGCTGCTGCTCTACGAGGCCGATCACACGTCCGTGCCGGTCCGCGCCGAATACGACCCCGCCTGCCCGCCGGTACTGGGCGACGCCCAGCAACTGCGCCAGGTGCTGCACAACCTGGTGCAGAACGCACAGGACGCCACCGAGGCCGCGCAGCACGACCCGGTGCCACCGGTACTCATCCGCACGCGCTTCAACGAATCGACGAAACGGGTGCGGCTGTCGGTCATCGATTCCGGCATCGGCTTTCCCGAAAACATCCTCCAGCGTGCCTTCGAGCCCTACGTCACCACCAAGTCCAAGGGCACCGGACTGGGTTTGGCCGTGGTGCGAAAAATTGCCGATGAACACGGCGCGCGCATCGACATCGGCAACCGTACCGGTGACGGCCACGCTCCGGGAGCACAAGTGTCGCTATCATTGCCGCTAGCGCCCCGGGAGGCCGACGCCTGATCCACAAGACTTCGGCATCCACGAGAGGCACCACCTCCACAGTCTTTCTGACGGCTCAACGCAGTCCAAGCAATGGCAAATATCCTGGTGGTCGACGACGAACTGGGCATCCGGGACCTGCTCTCGGAAATTCTCAACGACGAAGGCCATAGCGTCGAACTTGCTGAAAACGCGGCACAGGCGCGTGAAGCACGTGCCGCCAGCAACTTCGATCTCGTGCTGCTCGATATCTGGATGCCCGACACCGACGGCGTGTCGCTTCTCAAGGAATGGGCCGCCGCCGGCAGCCTCAGCATGCCGGTCATCATGATGAGCGGGCACGCCACCATCGACACCGCGGTCGAGGCCACCCGCATCGGCGCCCATGCCTTCCTCGAAAAACCGATCACGCTGCAGAAGCTGTTGAAGAGCGTCGAGAACGCGCTGCAGCGAAGCCTGCCACCGCCACCTCCACCGCCTGCGCGATTCGTGGCAGCCGCGTCGCCGACGATCGCGCCCGCGCAGCGCCAGGCATCGGCCGATGGATACGCCGCGCCCGCGATACCCATCCAGCCGCCGGTGGCTGCGGCGGCGCCCGTGGTCGACAACACCCCGCGCCAGCACCAATCCTTCGACCTCGACCGTCCCCTGCGCGAGGCGCGTGATGGTTTCGAGAAGGCTTACTTCGAGTTCCACCTGGTGCAAGAGGGCGGTTCGATGACCCGGGTCGCGGAGAAGACCGGGCTGGAGCGAACGCATCTGTATCGCAAACTGCGGCAGCTCGGCGTCGATCTCGGCCGAGCCAAAAGAAACCTGGCCTGAAGCTTGTGATGGCGCGCGCGCGTGCTATACTGCGAGGCTCCCGGCCCGGTAGCTCAGTTGGTAGAGCAGCGGATTGAAAATCCGCGTGTCGATGGTTCGATTCCGTCCCAGGCCACCAAAATTGCAAAGCCCCTGATCAGAAATGGTCAGGGGCTTTTTGCGTTCTGGGCTTTGCGCCATGGAGAAATGTCAAGCAAGGCAGAGAGTCAATTTTTACTCGGTTGCATGCATTTTTAAATCTTTGAGCATTTGGCACGGTGAGTCGTGGTCGTTTGCGCTGCCTTTAAGCCAAAAGTCAACCTCTGAAGCTGAATATTAAAATGTTCCGAGGCTAGGCAACCAACCAAAATATGAGGTTGCCTGCGTCTATAAAAACTCGAACTTCAAATTGTCAAGCTGCTTAGAAGGCTGACCAAAACACTTCTAGGCTGAAACAAGGGGGGTACTTGCTCCGCGCGCCCTTTAGCGCTGCCATGCGCATTTTTCCATGGGGCTTGATCCAGCGCTTGCCCCCATTTGAAAAGAGCATAAAGCCGGTCGATACCCCTGCATTGCCATATCTTGAGGCACCCGTCGCAAAAGCGTGCAGTGAGACTGCTTGCTGAGCCTCCCGGCATTCAAGATCTGTTTCTTGCGCTGTCCCATGTGGATGTCTTCAGCGCTGCTCAAGAAGGATGGGTCGCAATTGCTGCCTGGGCCGCAAGTCGATTTCGCCACTGCCTCCAGCAAGCAAACTTCGAAGCGATCGCCAGTTCGAAGTTGGCGATGACGCTGCACAAGCGACCGCATCAAAATTCATAGTCGGTATGAGCCCTTCACTCTTCTCACCAACGCAACGTCCAGTTCGCAAGTGTCGCCGCTCTACTCGTTATGAAAAACCTTGCGTCCGGACACGGTAAGTAAGTAAATGTTGGTTATGATGGGTGGGAACTTTGGCCGGAGATGGCCATGATTCTCCGCCGATACGGTTGCCTTGGCGTAACGCGCGCTCAGCTTTTTGGCTTCCTAAAATTTTTTATTGCCGCGACAACGGGAGTGCAATTTTGAATATCGGGATCTTTTTTCTTGCGCTGGTCAGTATTTTCATGTCTGCCTCCGCGCAGATTGCCCTGAAGCGTGGCCTCTCGACAGAACGTGTGATTGCCGCGTTACAGCATCAAAACTACGGGCAGTTTGCGTCATTCGTTTTAGTCTCCCCGTGGGTAATATCAGGACTGGCACTTTATGTATTGAGCATGGTGTGCTGGATTGCAGTGCTTACCAAAACGCAAGTGAGCGTGGCTTATCCGATGGTGGGGCTCGGCTTCGTGTTTACCGCTGTCGCGGGCTTCTTTCTGTTCGGTGAGGGAGTTACGGTGCAAAAGATATTGGGTATATCTTTAATCATTGCCGGCGTTTACACCCTGGCGCGCTCTGGGAGCTAGGCATGCAAAAAAGTATACCTTTGTGCGTTGACTTGGACGGCACGCTTTCGAAGACTGATCTGCTGCATGAATCCGTACTGCAGTTGATCAAGATTAATTTTTTATTTTTATTTTATTTGCCATTTTGGCTGATAAAAGGCAAAGCGTTTTTGAAGCGGCAAATCGCTCAGCGCACGTCCCTCAACTATTCGACGCTCCCCTATAACTCCGATGTCATAGCGCTCATCAATGCGGCCAAGTTGGATGGACGGATGGTCGTGCTCGCCACTGCTTCCCAGGAAAGTCAAGCCTTGGGAGTCGCTAACCATCTTGGGCTTTTCGACACGATTGAGGCTTCCACGGCGGAAGTTAATCTCGCGTCCAGCCAGAAAGCGAAACGGCTTGTAGATAAATTTGGGAAGTTTGAATTCGACTATGTCGGAAATTCAAGAGCCGACTTGGCAGTATGGGCCGTTTGCCGGAAATCTATTGTCGTTTCCTCATCTGAAAGTCTATTTTCGAGAGCCAAAGCCGTTTGCTCCGACGTCACAAAAATTGAAAGAGCACGACCAAGTCTTAAAAACATCTTGAAAGCCATCCGGGTTCACCAGTGGTTGAAAAATGCACTGGTGTTTGTCCCGGTACTGGTGAAGCATGGACCTATTCAATGGGCGGAAGCAGTTCAGGCGTTGCTGGCTTTTGTGGCGTTTTCACTTTGCGCATCGGCAGTGTATGTGTTGAACGATTTGCTGGATCTTGAGGCTGACCGCCAGCACAAATCGAAACGGCGCAGACATTTTGCGAGCGGAAATATTCCAATATCGGTTGGTGCGATGCTGCTGCCTGCATTAATGGCGTCTTCATTGGCGGCTGCGCTGCAATTGCCGCCGCTCTTTTTCATGGTCCTGGTTGTATATTTCATCGCGACTAACCTGTATTCGCTTTGGCTGAAGCGTCAAGTCATTGTTGACATAATGCTCCTGGCCATGCTTTACACCACACGGATTGTGGCTGGTGGTTCGGCTTCCGGGATTGACTTGTCATTTTGGCTTCTTGCGTTCTCTATATTTATCTTCTTCAGCTTGGGTGTGGTTAAAAGATATACAGAACTGCGAGATGCTCAACTTGAAAACCGTCGTCAACCTGCTGGACGTGGGTACGCGGTCGACGACTTACCGATCTTGCTGACACTTGGCGTGAGTAGTGGGTTTTCGGCCGTGGTCGTGCTGGCGCTGTATGTGAACAATCCGGATGCCGACATAAATTACAAGTATCCCCAGATGTTGTGGCTGGCGGTACTTGCCGTGCTCTATTGGATTGTTCGAGTATGGATGAAGACTCATCGCGGAGAAATTCATGAAGACCCGGTCGTTTTCGCCGCTACGGATAAGCAAAGTTGGGCTGTTGTTATCCTGATTTCAGTATGCTTTTTCATTGCCCAATTGCACTGAGGCGACCGACCATGTACAACAAAAAAGATTTCAGAATAAATCTCTTTTTGGCACTTGCCATTGCGCTGGTTGGATTTGTGATGTTGTTTTCTCTTTCATCGGAGTTGCCGAAATCCATTTACACTTATCGGGGAGACAATTCTTGGTTTCAAGGTGATCTGGCCCGGAACTTTTCCAACATGACAGACATGTCAGGAAACGTTTGGGGCCACCATAGATCTAGAGTTCATCCAATCTTCTCCATATTGACGCTTCCTGGCACGGCATTAATAAGGGCAATCGCTGGGGTGGGTGTGTTGAAGTCCGCATTAATTTTTAATGCAATTGTTGGTGGGATATGGCTGAGTGTTTTGTTCTTGTTGTCATTGGAGATAACTAAGAATAGGATTTTCTCCGTGCTTTTTTGCGCATACGGAGCATCCGCGGCGGGGTTTGTATTTTGGTTTTCGGTGCCGGAAACCTACCCGCTTGGTTCGCTAACGATATTGTGTGCCGTCTACATGGTGGTTCGTGCGCAGGCAGGGCGCCACTTCGGAAGGCTATCTTGGGTGGGTTTGGTTGGTTCAACACTATCAATAACGATTACCAACTTCTTCATGGGAATTATGGCGGCGCTGGTTAGCTTTCCGCGAAAGCAAGCGCTCCGTATCGTTGTTTATGCGTTATTGCTGGTGATGGTTATTTCTGTGGTGCAGAAAGTGATTGTCCCGTCATCGGCTTTGTTTTTTTTGCCGAAACTGGGACGCGAAGCGGAATTCGTGAATCACAAGGATTCCGGCGCGTTACATGACAGAGTGTTAAATCTGCTGGTTTCCAGCGTAAGTTTGCCGGAACCGATGGTTGAGAGTCGTTCCGAGTTATTGCCAAAGCTGAGTGTTCAAGCTTCACCATTCGCCAATAGAACGAGTCTTTCATGGGTTGGTGTCGCTTGTTGGATATTTCTACTCGGGTGTGGACTGCTCCGACTTATTGGAGAAGATCCGCGGTTAAGAATTTATTTTTTTCTGACGCTCGGATTTCAACTGCTGCTTCACGGAATTTATGGAGAAGAGACTTTTTTGTATTCAGCGCACTCACTCCCAATTCTTCTCGGTGTGGCGCTTTTTGGTTTTCGGCGAATACCCGCTAAATATTTATACGTTTTGTTGAGTATTGGGGTGATTGTCAATTTGACATCTAACGTCAGTTATTTTCATCAAGTCGCATACGCGTTAAGCGTTGCGGATGTTTGGTAACTTTGCGAACGTGAGGTGTATGGGGGCCACTGCGTGCCATGGCGGCCGGATAAGATTTTCGCCGTCGTTCTTTGAGTCAGGTGAGCGGTCGTCAGACACATAGTTGTGCAGCCGCTGTGCGCTGTTTTGCTTGAAATATGTCAAGCGTTCCGCGATGGGCTGCATCGATGCCATCGTCGCTTGGATGAAGCGAAATGCCGGTTCGGCCGCGCTGCGGATTGAAATCCGCAGCGGGCGCCGGATGCCTTCAGCGCCACACGAGGAAACTGCTCATACCGCGCAGCGCTGGCAAGCGAAAGAAGGCCCTTCGCTCAGTTCGTCTCCGCCAGCGCTTCGTCCAGCGCATTGACCAGCCGGTCGATCTCGCCCTTTTCCGAGATGAACGGCGGCGCCAGTTGAATCGTGTCGCCGCCGTAGCGCACGTAGAAGCCCTTCTTCCAGCACGCCATGGCGACTTCGTAAGGCCGCCTTGCCGGCTCGCCCGGCAAGGCGGCCAGGGTGATGCCGGCGGCCAGTCCGATGTTGCGGATGTCCGCGACGTGCTTGCTGCCCTTGAGGCCGTGCACCGCCTGCTCGAAATGCGGCGATAGGGCGCGCACGCGGCCGATCATGTCTTCGGACTTCAGCACGTCGAGCGCGGCGATGCCGGCGGCGCAGGCGACCGGGTGGGCCGAGTAGGTGTAGCCATGCGGAAACTCCACCATGTACTGCGGGCCGCCCGCGGCCATGAAGGTGTCGTGGATCTCCTTGCTGGCGACGACGGCACCCAGCGGCTGCGCGCCGTTGGTGACCTGCTTGGCGATGTTCATGATGTCCGGCGTGACGCCGAAGGCCTCCGCGCCGGTGAAGGCGCCGACGCGGCCGAAGCCGGTGATGACCTCGTCGAAGATCAGCAGGATGTTGTGGGCGGTGCAGATATCGCGCAGCCGCTGCAGGTAGCCCACCGGCGGCACGATGACGCCGCCCGAGCCGGACATGGGCTCGACGATGACGGCGGCGATGTTCGACGCGTCGTGCAGTGCGATCAGGTCGAGCAGGCGGTCGGCGAGCTCGGCGCCCTGGGTGGGCATGCCGCGGCTGAAAACGCTGCCCGGCAGATGGGTGTGGGGCAGGTGGTCGGCATCCACGGCCTGGCCGAAGAGCTTGCGGTTGCCGCCGATGCCACCGACGGAGATGCCGCCGAAGTTGACGCCGTGGTAGCCCTTTTCGCGGCCGATCAGGCGGGTCTTGGTGCCCTGGCCCTTGGCGCGCCAGTAGGCGCGGGCCATCTTGAGCGAGGTGTCGGCGGCTTCCGAGCCAGAGCCGGTGAAGAAGACGTGGTCCAGCCCGGCGGGCGTCAGGTCCTTGATGCGGTTGGCCAGTTCGAACGAGAGCGGGTGGCCGAACTGGAAGGCCGGTGCGTAGTCGAGCTTGCCGATCTGGCGGCCGACGGCTTCGGTGATGGCCGGGTGGCAATGGCCGAGGCCGGTGCACCAGAGGCCCGACAGGCCGTCGAAGATCTTGCGGCCGGCGTCGTCGGTGAAATAGGCGCCCCGGGCCTCCACCACCATGCGCGGGTCGGCCTTGAAGTTGCGGTTGCCGGTGAAGGGCATCCAGTGGGCGTCCATCCAGCCGGCGTCGGTGGGCGCGGGCAGCGGGTTCTGCAGGGCGGTGATGGTGCTCATGGCGAATAGCTGCGGCAAGGCAGTTCAAGGATGAAAGGGTGGGGCGACTTCGTGATTGTGGCGGCGGGCCTTATCGGCTGAAAATGCCGCGATATCGCAATTCACTTGAGCGTTCATGCAAGTAAAGCCTTCAGAAAAATCGCGCGCGCTGCTGGGCCAGTTGAGCGATATGGACATCCGCCTGCTCAAGGTGTTCAAGGCGGTGGTGGAGTGCGGCGGCATGTCGGCGGCCGAGCTGGAGCTCAATATCGGTACTTCGACCGTGAGCCGGCACATCAAGGACCTGGAAACCCGGCTGTCGCTGGTGCTGTGCCGGCGCGGCCGGGCCGGCTTCGCGCTCACGCCAGAAGGCCAGCGGGTGTACGACGAGACCCTGCGGCTGCTGGCCTCGGTGGACGCCTTCCGGGGGAGCATCGACGACATCCACCACCGCATGGCGGGCAAGCTCGACGTGGCGGTGTTCGAGAAGACAGCGACCAATCCGCAGGCGCGGGTGGCCGAGGCGATGGCGCGGTTTTCGGCGCAGGCACCGGAGGTAACGCTCAACGTGCACATCGGCGCGATCAACGCGATCGAGCGCGGCATGATCGACGGCACCTTCCAGGTCGGCGTGATTCCGGCGCACCGCGCCTCGCGTACTCTGGCCTATGCCGACCTCTTCGGCGAGACCATGCTGCTGTATTGCGGCGAGCGCCATCCGTTGCACGGCGCCTCGCACACCGGGCTGACCTGGGCGAAGCTGCGCGACCATGCCTTCGCCGGCCTCGGTTTCCATTCGCCCAACATGGAGCTGACGCACCGCGCGCAGCTCACCCGCCAGGCGACGGCTTTCGACCAGGAAGCGGTGGCGCTGCTGGTGCTGTCGGGCCGTTACCTGGGCTTTTTGCCGGACCACTATGCGCAGGCCTTCGAGCGCGAAGGGCGCATGCAGACGGTGGCGCCCAAGCGCTTTCGCTACGAATGCCGCTTCGTCGCCATGCTGCGGCGATCGCCGGCGCCCTCGCGCGCGGCGCAGCTGTTCCATGATTGCCTGGTGGCGGCGCACCGGGCCGGGTCGGGCGAGCCGCGCTAATCGCTCGAAGCCACGTCGACCAGCACTTCCTCGACCGCCCGCAGCAGCACGTCGACCTCGACCGGCTTGGTGAGATGGCGGTCGAAACCGGCCGCGCGGGTGCGCGCCACATCGGCGGCCGCGCCCCAGCCGGTGAGCGCCATTAGCCCCATGCGCTGCGGCGGGAACAGGCGGCGCAAGGCGGTCGCGACCTGCACGCCGTTCATGCCGGGCAGGCCGAGGTCGAGCAGCACCAGGTCGGGCGCGGTTTCCAGGGCCAGCGCCAGGCCCGACTGGCCGTCGGCCGAGCTGTGCACGTCGTGGCCCAGGCTCTGGAACAGTTCCACCAGGGTCTCGCGGCCGTCGTCGTTGTCTTCCACGACCAGGATGCGGCGCGGCCTGGTGGTCGGCTTGGTCGGCGTGGTCGACGATGAAGCGGCCGGTGGCAGCAGCAGCGCGCCCGGCCCGGCCCGCGTGCTCAGCGGCAGCTCCACGGTGAAGCTGCTGCCCTTGTCCAGCCCGGGGCTTGCCGCCGACACCGTGCCGCCGTGCAGCTCGACCAGCTTGCGCACCAGCGCCAGGCCGAGCCCCAGTCCGCCCTGCGCATGCGAGGTGGTGGTGCGCAGCTGCGAGAACATCTGGAACAGCCGGGGCAGGTCGCTCGCCTGGATGCCCAGCCCGTTGTCGCGCACCACCAGGCGCGCCTGGCCGTCGCGGGCCTCGGCCTCGACCTGGATGCGGCCGCCCACCGGCGTGTACTTGGCCGCGTTGGTGAGCAGGTTGCCGATGATCTGCGCAAGCCGTGTCGGGTCGACGTTGACCACGATGCCGCGCGGCACGTCGACCTCGATGCGGTGCTGCTGCGATTCGATCAGCGCCCCCGCTGCCTCGACCGCGCTGTCCACCAGCGTGGCCAGGTCGGTGTCCTCGCGATGCAGCTCGATCAGGCCGCGGTTGATGCGCGACACATCCAACAGGTCGTCGATCAGCCGGGCCATCACGCTGACCTGCCGGTCGATGATGCCCAGCCGCCGCTCCAGGCCCGGTGCCACCGCGCCCTTGGATGCCAGCATCACCGCGTACTTGATCGGCGCCAGCGGGTTGCGCAGCTCGTGCGCCAGGGTGGCGATGAACTCGTCCTTGCGGGTGTCCTGCTCGCGCAGCAGGGCGGCGTCGCGGGTGCGTTCGATGTGGGCCCAGCAGCGCTCGACCACGTCCGACACGGTCTGCAGCTCGTCGGGCGTCCAGCGGCGGGGCGTGGCCTGGTGCACCGCCATCATCGCCACCAGCCGGCCGTCCTTCACCAGGCCGGCGCAGATGATGGCCTTGACGTCGATCACCGCGAACATGCGGCGGCTGCTTTCCTCGTCGACCTCGCGGTCGACGTCCTCGATCACCAGCGGTACGCCGCAGCGCATCTGCGAACTGGCCATGGGGCCGAACAGGTCCAGCGAATAGACGCCGGCGCTGCTGGGCGCGCCGGCCTGCGCCCAGTCGTGGCGAATGGTGAAGCGGTCGCCGTCGGGCTCAACGTCGGCATAGGCGCAGCGGGTGGCGCCCAGGTGCTGACCGAGCAGCCGCGCGGTCGTGGCCATGATGTCGTCGGGGTCGCGCAGCGGCCGGGTGGCGTGGCCGATGTCGTCGAGGATGCGCAGCCGTGCCTCGCTGGCTTCCAGCGCGCGGGCGGCCTGCAGGCTGTCGGTGCGGTCGATCAGGAAGCCCACCCACTGCCGCAGCACGCCGCAGTGGTGCACCGGCGCGGCCTGGGCGCGCACTTGGCGCCAGGTGCCGTCGTGGCGGCGCAGGCGGTAGTCGAGGGCGAAGGCGATGCCGGCCTCGATGCCGGCACGCCAGAGGTCGCGCAGGTCTTCCCGGTCGGATTCATGCACCGCCGCCAGCCAGCCCCAGCCGCCGTATTGCTCGCCGGTCTGGCCGGTGAAGGTCTCCCAGTGCGCATTCGGCA
This sequence comes from Xylophilus sp. GOD-11R, assembly GCF_033546935.1. Lineage (GTDB taxonomy): Bacteria > Pseudomonadota > Gammaproteobacteria > Burkholderiales > Burkholderiaceae_C > Xylophilus. The sequence continues at coordinate 263,331 of NZ_CP137854.1, forward strand.
CCAGCAGCGATCCGTCGGCGGCGCCGTACCAGACGAGGACGTCGGGAACGATGGGCGCCGGGCCCGGGCCGGCACCGCTGGAGAGCTTGGATGGGGGCATCGGGCCATCCTGCCAGAAAGCGGACGGCGCGGCGCTTGGCACTTGCACGAATGTGGGATGGGCCGGTCGGCCCATCGCGGTCGGGGGCGGGTGGTGTCAGGCCGCGCGTCGCAGCGCCGGATGCACCAGCTCTTCCACCCGGTCGCCCTCGACCGTCTCCTGCTCCAGCAGCTCGGCCGTGAGGCTCTTCAGCGCGTGCAGATGGGTCTGCAGCACCTCCGCGCAGCGGGCTTCCAGGTCGTTGAGCAGCGCGTTGGCCTGCTTGACCGCATCGCTCATGAGGCCGCCGGCGTGCTGCGCCGGCACGGCGGCCAGGCTGAAGAGCCCGGCCTGCTCCGACAGGCCGTAGCGCGCGACCATGTCCAGCGCCAGGCGCGAACATTCCTGCAGGTCCTGCGCCGCGCCGCTGGAGGCCTCGCCCAGCAGCAGCAGCTCGGCGCCCCGGCCGGCCAGCAGCATCTGGATGCGCGCTTCGATGAAGCTCTTGGGATAGAGCGTCTTGTCCTCTTCCTGGGTGACCAGGGTGACGCCCAGGGCGCCGCCGCGCGGCAGGATGGTGACCTTCTCGACCTTGCCCGAGTGCAGCGCGCTGGCCACCACCGCGTGGCCGGCCTCGTGCACCGCCACCCGGTGCAGTTCATCGGGCGACAGGGCGCGCTGGGCGCCGTTGCGCTCGCCGATGCGGGCGGTTTCCACCGACTCCATCAGGTGCGCCATGCTGACCTCGGCCGCGTCCTCGCGCGCCGCCACCAGCGCCGCGTGGTTGACGATGTAGGCCAGCGCGGACGGCGCCAGGCCGGTGGTGACGCGGGCCAGCCGTTCGAAGTCGAGCGCAGGTGCGGCGGGCAGCTTCTTCGCATAGAGGCGCAGGATGTCGGCGCGGTCGCGCACGTCGGGCAGCTTCACATGCACCCGGCGGTCGAATCGGCCTTCGCGCAGCAGGGCTTCGTCCAGGTTCTCGGCCAGGTTGGTGGCGCCGATCACGATCACGCCGGCGTTTTCGGCGAAGCCGTCCATCTCCACCAGCACCTGGTTGATGATGCGGTTGCCCTCGGACTCCGCCGCGCCGTTGCCCTGGCTGCGCTTGGCCAGGCCGTCGATCTCGTCGATGAACAGGATGCAGGGCGCGTTCTTGCGCGCCGTGGCGAAGAGCTGCTTGACCTTGGCCACGCCCACGCCGAAGAACTTGGAGGTGAATTCGCTGCCGTTGGTGGCGATGAAGTTCACGCCGGCCTCGCCCGCCAGCGCCTTGGCCAGCAGGGTTTTGCCGACGCCGGGGCCGCCGAGCATCAGCACGCCACGCGGTGCGTGGGCGCCGAGCGCGGCAAAGCGCGCGGGCTGCTGCAGGAACTGCACCACGTCCGACAGCGCGGCCTTGGCCTCGCTGGCGCCGATGACGTCGGCGAAGCGGATGTCGCGCGGCCGCTGCACCAGCTTGCCCATGGAAAACACGTCCTGCCGCATCACGTGCAGCACCACGCCGATCAGCGCCACCGGCAGCAGCAGGCTCAGCAGCACGCGGATGACTTCGAAGGCGCGGTCCCAGCCGCCACGGGCATCGGGCCCCACGTGGACCTGCGGCAGCATCGCCAGCTCGAAAGGCGACGAGGCCGCGTCGCGCGCCTGGGCGATCGCCAGGTTGGCGAAGGCGCCCCGGCCGTCGAGCACGAAATAGCGCTCGCCGGCGGCGGTGCTCACCAGCAGGGCGTCCGGCGTGATGCCGACGGCCTCCACGCGGCCGGCTTTGAGGTCGGCGAGCAGCGCCGCGCCGTCGCGCTGGTGCTCCTGCCACGGCGCCGCATCGAGCGCCATCTCGCGGCCCGCGGCCCCCGCCGGCAGCAGTCCGGCGTCGGAATGCGCGGCGGGCCAGGCGAGCCAGACGCCGCCGACGGCGACGCCCACCAGCAGGGCAAGTGCGGCCAGGGCGCGCCGGGTCTTGAGGAAACGCAAAAGGGTCTGCTTCATGGGGGCCGGCGGCGATCGGGATAAGGAAAGACGGTCGTCGAAATTGTAGGAATGATCCTACGAAATGCACAAAAAATGTGCAATGTTCGACGGCTTGCCGGGTCTTTCGTGCCGATCCCGCAACGGTCGGCTCTTGGCGCTATGGGCTCAGGGCGCGAGTTCGCGCGTGCTTTCCAGCGCGGCGGCCTCGGCCGTGCAGTCGGCTACCGGGGCGGGCGGGTTCTGCCGGGCGACGACCACCTCCTGTCGCGCCGCAGCCAGCTGGGCGAGGAACACCGGCTCTGCATGCAGCCGCGCAACGGTGGCCGCGCCGACCAGGCGGCCGGCCTCGATGTCGCTTTTCCAGTGCACGCCGCAGATGGCGCGGCTTTGCGAGAAGGCGCGGCCACGTTGCAGCAGTGCGTCGGCACGGTCGGGAGCGATTTCCGCGAGCACCAGCGCCCAGGCCCAGCCGGCCGACGCGTGGCCGGACGGATAGGAGCCATCGCTCGCCAGCCCGGCTTCTTCGGCCGGCACGCAGCTCGGCGTGCGCAGCACGGTGAAGGGGCGGGCGCGGCGCCAGGCGTTCTTGGCGGCGTAGGGCGCCAGACTGGCATCGCCCAGCGTGCGGCGCAGCAGCATGGCCAGGTGCGGTGTCTGCCGGGCGTCGATCGGCAGGCCCAGCGCGCACGAGAAGGCCTGGGCGGCGTTCGGCGAGGTCAGGTCGGCGTCGCGCAACGCGAGCGGTCCGCGCGGGGTGGACTGCAGCGCGGTGAGGGCGAAGAAGCTCGCGCGGTCGTCTTCGAAACCCGGCGAACCCTCGGCGGGTGGGCGTGGCAGCAGGGCGAGGCTGTCGGGCAGCTGCGCCGGCGGCAGGTAACCCTTGAGGATGCCGTAGCCGGGCCAGACCTCGCCGATCACGGCCGGGTCGAGTGGCGGCTGCGGTGCGGCGCAGGCAGTCAGCAGAACGGCCGCCAGCACCGATGCGGTTCGGGGTCGGCAAAGGCCGGGGGGCATCTTGAAAGCCATGATCTTTCTATTCGTGTGTCTCGTGCGATGCGCAGGGCCGAAGCGCCGGGCCGGCGACAGATTCGACATGCCACCAGTGCGGCAGCAGCCGGCGGTGGCGCGGCTGGTCGAAGCGGTCGTCCATCAGCCACACCACGCCACGATCGGATGCCGACCGGATCACCCGCCCGGCCGCCTGCACCACCTTCTGCATGCCCGGCAGCAGGTAGGCGTAGTCGTAGCCCTGGTCGGCGCCGAATTGCGTCTGCAGTCGTTGCTTCCGTCGTTCGTTGACCGGATTGACCTGCGGCAGCCCGAGCGTGGCGATGAAGGCGCCGACCAGCCGGTCGCCCGGCAGGTCGATGCCCTCGCCGAACACCCCGCCCAGCACCGCGAAACCGATGCCCTGCCCGCCCGCCGCGAAGCGCCGCAGGAAGGCATCGCGCTCGGGCTCGCCCATGCCGCGCGACTGCGCCCAGACAGGGATCGTGGGGTGGCGCGTCTGCAGGCTGTCGAGGGCGCGCTGCAGGTAGTCGAAGCTGCTGAAGAAGGCCAGGTAGTTGCCGGGCGCGGCCTCGAACTGCGCGGCGAGCAGGTCGGCCACGGCCGGCAGCGATTGTTCGCGGTGCTGCCAGCGGGTGGAGATGTGGCGGGCGATGCGCACCTGCAACTGCTCGGCCGCGTAGGGCGATGGCACGTCGAGGCTGGCGGTATCCGCCGGCAGGCCGAGCAGGTCGCGGTGGTAGCGCTCGGGCCGCAAGGTGGCCGAGAACAGGGTGGCGGCGCGGGCGGCGGCGAAGCGCGCTGCGACAAAGGGCGCCGGCACCAGATTGCGGATGTCGAGCTGCACGCCGGTGCGGCCCGGCAGCCGGGTGGCGTCGAACAGCGAATGCGCGCCGAAGGCCTCGGCGCGCCGGGCGAAGGCCAGCAGGTCGAACCACAGGCGCTGCAGGTCGGCCGTGTCGGCGCCGCCGGGGGATTCGGCCAGGGTGTCGCCGAGGGCGGCCACGCCGTCCTGCAGCGCGCGCAGGAAGCCGGCGGGAATCATGTCGAACTCGCGGCGGCCGGTCGCGTCGGCATCGTCGGGCGCAAGCGCTTTCCAGGCGCGCCGCAGCCGCTCCAGCGGGCGCTTGAGCGTCGCGGGCGCGCTCTGGCGCACGACGGCCAGCAGCACCGGGTCGAGCCGCGCCGAATACATGCCCCGCGCGCGCTCCACCAGGTTGTGCGCCTCGTCCACCAGCAGGCCGCAGCGCCAGCCGGCCTCCATCGCCAGCGCGAACAGCAGCGCGCTGCCGTCGAACCAGTGGTTGACATCGCCCACCACCAGGTCGCTCCAGCGGGCCATTTCCTGGGCGAGGTAGTAGGGGCAGACGCCGTGGGCCAGCGCGATCTCGCGGGTGGTGGCGCGGTCGAGCGCGACCGGGCTGGCGGCGGCCTGGGCGCGCGCGGCCGCCAGCCGGTCGTAGAAGCCGCGCGCCAGCGGGCACGAATCGCCGTTGCAGGCGCGGTCGGGGTATTCGCAGGCCTTGTCGCGCGCGACCAGTTCCAGCACCCGCAGTGGCAGGCCCGGGTTGGCGGCGCGCAGGTCGGCCTGGGCGTCCAGCGCCAGTTGCCGGCCGGAGGTGCGCGCGGTGAGAAAGAACACTCGGTCCAGCCCAGGCCGGCTTTCTTGCGTCGGCACGGCGGGCGGACAGGCGCGCAGAGCGGGGAACAGCGTCGCGATGGTCTTGCCGATGCCGGTGGGCGCCTGCGCCATCAGGCAGAGGCCGTCGCGCTGGCTGCGGTAGACCGCTTCGGCCAGCGGTCGTTGGCCGGCGCGGAAATCGTCGAAGGGAAAGCGCAGCGTTGCCAGCGCGGCATCGCGCGCGGCGCGGTGGGCGAGCTCGCTGCGCGCCCAGGCCAGAAAGCGTCGGCAGCGCGATTCGAAGGCTTCGTGCAGGGACTCGGCGCTGTGCCGGCGGGTGACGACGGTTTCGGCGCCGGTGCCGATGTCGTAATAGACCAGCGCGAGTTCGATCTCCACGAGCCCCCGTGCGTCGCACAGCAGCCAGCCGTAGACCTCAGCCTGCGCCCAGTGCAGCAGGCGCTGGCGGGCGGGCTGGCGCGACAGATCGCCGCGGTGGGTCTTGATCTCCTCGAGCCGGCCGGCGACGGGATCGAAGCCGTCGGCGCGGCCGCGCACGGCCAGCGCGTCGTAGCGGCCGCTCAGGGCGACTTCGCGTTCGTAGTGCGCAGGCCGGCGCGCGGTGACGGCGGTGTGGCCGGCGATGCCTTCCAGGGCGGACGGCGAAGGCGAGGAGAAGCGGGCGTCGAGGTCACCGCCACGGCCGGTGAAGTCGCACAGGGTGCGCACCGCGACGGTGTAGCGCGACGAGGGGTGGTCGGTGGTGGGCCGGGTCGCTTCCTCCATAGGGGCGCGATGGTAGCGTCCCACAGCGGATGCGAGGGCTGTCTGACCTTTGGCCGGCAGTCGGGCGAGCAGGCTGGTGCGTTCTCATTCCATCCATTTGCAGGAGAAACGCCATGTCTTTCAAGTCGCTCAGCGAACTGGCCCATCAGATGGCCGAGATCGATGTCGCCATGCTGTCTACGCACACCGAGGGCGGGAATATCGCCAGCCGGCCGATGAGCAACAACTCGGAGGTCGACGACAACGGGGACTCTTATTACTTCACCTGGGAAGACTCGCGGATGGTGGCCGACATCGAGGCCAATCCTTCTGTTTCGCTGGCCTTTCAGGGAGGCAAGCGGTTCATGGTGGCGATCGAGGGGCAGGCGGAGCTGGTGCGGGACAAGGGGCGGTTTCAGCAGTACTGGAAGCCGGAGCTCGATGACTGGTTCGAGCAGGGGGTCGAGACGCCTGGGGTCGTGATGATCAAGGTGCATGCGACCAGGGCGCATTACTGGTCTGGGGAGGAGGGCGGCGAGGTCGCGGTTTGACGTTTTGACGTTTTGACGTTTTGACGTTTTGACTTTGCCGATGCTGAGTCGGCTTGTCTTCTCTTCTTCTACTGTTCGTAGGGTGGAGCTGGGGGCTTGCGCGCCCCCAGACCCGCGGTAACTTTCTTTTGTTGGGACAAAAGAAAGTCACCAAAGAAAAACCCTTGAAGACGAGCTCGAAGCTCGGTCGGGCCATTGCTTCGCTCGGCCTGGGGAATGTGCCTTCGAACGCTCTAACGGCAACAGTTTGGACAAGGGTTGATCTAGAGCCATGGCCCCGCTGCGCGGGTCGAGGCTGAGAGGGTAAGAACAGTTGACCGCACTGAGCACAGTGAGGGGGCCGCGTACGTCCAATCGCCATGCGCGTTGCTCGCATGGGCCGAGACCGCACTGGCGGGTCGAACGGGAGATTTAACGGGACCGCTAGCCGGCCGCGAAGTGGGCGCACGGCCCACATCGACGAGCGGGGCGAATGCATGCGATTTGATTGCTCCGGTCGCACCACGGCGCGCATTGAGCGTGGCGATCGAATCAGCGCGGCCCCCTCAACGTGCTCAGTGCGGTCGCCTGTCCTTATCCTCTCAGCCTCGACCCGCGCAGCGGGGCCATGGCTCTGGATCAACCCTTGTCCAAACTGTTGCCGCTAGAGCGTTCGAAGGCACATTCCCCAGGCCGAGCGAAGCAATGGCCCGACCGAGCTTCGAGCTCGTCTTCAAGGGTTTTTCTTTGGTGACTTTCTTTTGTCCCAACAAAAGAAAGTTACCGCGGGTCTGGGGGCGCGCAAGCCCCCAGCTCCACCCTACGACCAGTAGAAGAAAAGAAGAAAGAAGCAGCAAGCCCAGAAAAAAAGACCAGCCCACGCAGCCGGGCCCCCCCCCTCACCCCCCGCCGGTGCGCCCACCACCCCCCAACCCCTCCCAAACCCAGGGCCTCCTCCCCCGATCCCCCGCCTGCCATTCCGCAATGGCGTCCTGCTTCCGCAAGGTGCGCGTCACATCGTCCAGCCCGTCGAGCAGCGCGGCCCGCTTCATCGCATCCACCACGATCGGCTCGCTGCTCCCATCGGGAAACGTCAGCCGTTGCGCCACCAGGTCGACGGTGACCGCATCGCCACCGTCCGCCAAGGCAGCCAATCGCTCCAGCTTGGCCCGCTCGAGCCGAATCGGCAGCACGCCGTTTTGAAAACAGTTGTTGAAAAAGATGTCCCCAAAACTCTCCGCCACCACGCTGCGAAACCCATAACCCGCCAGCGCCCACACCGCGCCTTCACGCGAGGAACCGCAACCGAAGTTGCGCCCGCCAAGAAGGATCGGAGCCGCAGCGAATTCCGGCCGGTTCAACACCGACCGCGGATCCTGCCGCAGCGTCTCCAGCGCGAACGGCCCGATCTCCTGCCGCCCGAAGGCGGCGAGCCGGTCGATGCGGATGATCGCGTCGGTGTCGAGGTTGTCGATCAGCAGCGGAACGGCCGGGCCGTGGACGATGGTAAAGGGCGTCATGCTCAGAGCTCCCGGGGATCGGCGATCTCGCCGGCCAGCGCGCTGGCGACGGCGGTGAACGGGCTGGCGAGGTGGGTGCGCGCACCCGGCCCCTGTCGGCCGACGAAGTTGCGGTTGCTGGTCGACACCACCCGCTCGGCGGGGCCGGCGGTCTCGCCGTTGGCGGCCACGCACATGCTGCAGCCGGGCTCGCGCCAATGAAAACCGGCGGCCTCGAAGATGGCGTCGAGGCCCTCGGCCTCGGCCTCGCGCTTCACGTCTTCCGAACCGGGCACCACCCAGGCCTGCACATGCGGCGCCACCCGCCGGCCCCCGGCCAGCAGCGAGGCGGCGTCGCGCAGGTCGGTCATGCGGGAGTTGGTGCAGGAACCGATGAAGACCCGGTCGACCTTCTGGCCGAGCAGCCGCGCGCCGGCGGCCAGGCCCATGTAGTCGCGCGCCTGCTGCCAGGCCTCGCGGCGGGCAAGGTCGGCGGTTTCCTCCGGCGCGGGGACATGGCCGTCGATGCCGCATTCCTGCTCGGGGCTGGTGCCCCAGCTGATCTGCGGCACCAGCGCGTCGACGGCCAGGGTTTCGTCGCGGTGGAACACGGCGTTGGCATCGCCGGGCAGGCTGCGCCAGTAATCGACAGCGCGGTCCCAGGTGTCGCCGGTGGGCGCGAAGCGGCGACCCCGCAGGTAGGCATAGACCTTCTCGTCCGGCGCGACCATGCCGATCTTGGCCCCCATCTCGATCGACAGGTTGCACAGCGTCATGCGCTGCTCCACCGTCATCGCCTCGATCGGCTCGCCGGCGTATTCGACCGCGTAGCCGGTGCCGGCGGCGGTGCCCAGTCGGCCGATGGCATGCAGGATCAGGTCCTTGGCGGTGACGCGCTCGGCCAGCCGGCCGGTGAAGCGGATGCGCATGGCTTTCGGTTTGCGCTGCATCAGCGTCTGCGTGGCCAGGGCATGCATCAACTCCGATGCGCCCACGCCGAAGGCCATGGCGCCGAGCGCGCCGTTGGTGCAGGTGTGGCTGTCGCCGCAGATGACGGTGGTGCCGGGCAGCACGAAGCCGAGTTCCGGCCCCATCACGTGCACGATGCCCTGGCCGCTCTCGCCCAGGTCGAACAGCCGGATGCCCTGCGCGGCGGTGCCTTCGCGCAGCACGCTCCACAGCGGCGCGTCGATGCCCCGGCGGCCGGGCGCGGTGGAGACGGTGTGGTCGGGCGTGGCGAAGGTCAGCTCGGGGCAGGCTGCTTTGAGGCCTCGCGCGGCCAGCTCCTGCAGGCCGCGCGAGCCGGACATGTCGTGCAGCAACTGGCGGTCGATGTGCAGCAGGGCCCAGCCGTCGCCGAGTTCCTCGATCACGTGGTCGGCCCAGATCTTGTCGAGCAGGGTCCGGGGGGTGGAACTCATCGGCTTGTCTCCATCGTTCTCATGCGGTTCGGGTCAGTCTGCCCGCGCGCGGCTCAGGCCGCATCGGCGGTTTCGCCTACGCCGGCGGGTTCGGGCTCGGGTCGGAAGCGGGTGCGCAGCGCGTTCCATTCGTCCGCGCCGAAGCGGCGGAAGCGGTCGGCGATCGGCATGGTGGTGGACGACGACGGCGGCACGCCGGTCTGGCGCAGCTGGCCCAGCGTGGTGTCGAAAGCGCTCAGCGCGGTGTTGAGCAGCAGGCCGGGAAGCAGGGCGATGCGGTAGCCCATGTCCTGGCCCTCGGCCAGGGTGAGGTCGGGCGTCTTGCCGGCCCGCACGATGTTGAGCAGGCAGGGGCCGTGCACCCGGCGCGGCACCTGGCGCAGTTCTTCCATGCTCTGGGCGGCCTCCACGAAGGCCACGTCGGCTCCGGCGTCGAGCGCCAGGTTCACCCGCAGGATGGCTTCGTCGAGTCCCAGCGAGGCACGCGAATCGGAGCGGGCGATGATGACGAAATCCGGGTCCTGGCGCGCCGCCACGGCCGCGCGGATCTTGGCGACGAAGTCCTCGCGCGAGACGCATTCCTTGCCGTCCAGATGGCCGCAACGCTTGGGGCTGACCTGGTCCTCGATGTGCATGCCGGAGACGCCGGCGCGCTCGTATTCGCGCATGGTGCGGGTCATGTTGAGCTCGTTGCCGTAACCGGTGTCGGCATCGGCGATCACCGGGATCCGCACCGACTGCGACATCACGCCCGCGGCCTGCGCCATCTCGGTGAGGGTCAGCAGGCCGAAGTCGGGGAAGCCGCGCGCCGCCGACACGGCGCTTCCCGACATGTAGCAGGCCTCGAAGCCCGCCTGCTCGACAGTGCGGGCACAGATGGCGTCGTAGCCGCCGGGCACGGCGAGCAGGGTGGGACGGGCGAGCAGGGCGCGGAGTTGCTGACGGGGTGTCATCGAAAGATCCAGTGCGAGCGGAGGGTGGGAGAAAAGGAAAGACTCAGTCGAACTTGCCGCCGATGGCGACGCTGACCTGCTTCCACTTGGCGATGTCGCGGGCGACGAAGTCACGCAGCACCGCAGGCGGGCCGCCGACACGCTCCAGCGAATCGTTGGCGAAACGTGTCTTGACGGCCGGCTGCTCCAGCGCGTGGGCCGCCGCCGCATTGAGCGTGCGTAGCACCTCGGGCGCAATGCCGGCCGGCCCGAACAGGGCGAACCAGGCCAGCGACTCGAAGCCCGGCAGCGTTTCGGCGACGGTGGGAAGGTCGGGCAGGTCCGGCAGACGCTTGGGCGCGGTGGTCGCCAGCATGCGCAGCTTGCCGGCCTTGATCTGCGGCTGGGCGTTGCCCGGGCCGATGAACATGGCGTTGACCTGATTGGCCAGCAGGTCGTTCAAGGCTGGCGTCGTGCCCTTGTAGGGCACGCTGTTGAGGTCGATGCCGGTCTCCTGTTTGAACTGGATCGTGGCCATGTGCAGCGAGGCGCCGAGGCCGCCGATGCCGAAGCTCAGCTTGCCCGGGTTGGCCTTGCCGTAGGCGATCAGCTCGGCCACGTTGTTCACCGGCAGCGAGGGATGCACCACCAGGTAGGCGGTCTGCGTGGCCAGCATCGACACCGGGGTGAAGTTGCGCACCGGGTCGAAGGGCAGTTTCGGAAAGATGACGGTGTTGATGGTGAAGCTGCCATAGCTCAGCAGCAGGGTGTGGCCGTCGGCCGGGCTGTTGGTAACAGCCTCGGCGGCGATGTTGCCGCCGGCGCCGGGCCGGTTGTCCACCACCACCGGCACGCCGAGCGCCACGCCCATCTCCTGACCGATGGTGCGGGCTACGGTGTCGGTGGTGCCGCCGGGCGTGGAGCCCACCACCAGCTTCACCGGCCGGCCGTCCCAGGCCAGGGCCGGGGCGGGTTGCTGTGCATGGGCGGCCGGCAGGGCGGCGGCCGCACAGGCGGCCAGCACTTCGCGCCTGCGTATGCCCCGACTGCTGTTCTTCATGTCTGTCTCCGTCGATTTTTTGAGGGGTAAGGCAACTCTAGGACTTTTGTTGGTGAGGGAAAATCGCGTTTTCCTTCATCAAAATTGAAGTTTTCCTCATGAAGTTGCAGTCATTCCGGGTGCTCGACGCGGTGCTGCGCAATGGCACGCTCGCTGCCGCCGCGCAGGAGTGCAACCTCACCGCCAGTGCGGTCAGCTTGCAGATCAAGGGGCTGGAGCAGTTCGTGGGGCAACCGCTGTTCGACCGCTCCGGGCTGCAGGTGAAGGCGCTGCCGCTGGCGCACCAGGTCGCGCGCATCATGCTGCGCGCCCATGCCGAGCTCGATGCGGTGAGGCGGCCTGAATCCATACGGGTGGCCGGCGCCGTGCACCTGGGCATGGTGGAGTCGCTGCAGCCGCTGCTGCTGCCCGGCATCCTGACGCGGCTGCGCCAGGACTGGCCGGCAGTGCAGTTGCACATGCGTCGCGGCAAGAGCAGCGAATTGCAGCACGCGGTAAAGGCCGGGGAGCTCGACGCCGCCGTCATCAGCCAGCCCGAGAACGGTGGCAGTTCGCGTTTGCACTGGCATGCGTTGATGCAACAGTCGCTGTCGCTGATCGTGCCGCCGGCCGAGACCGAAACCTCGATGCAGCGCCTCTTCGCGCGCTACGAATGGATCCGCTACGACACCAACACCATCGTCGGCCGGCAAGCCGCCAGATACGTGCATGCCCACACCCGGGCACGGCGCGGCAATCTGGAACTCGACGCGATCCGGGCCATCCTCGCGCTGGTGGCACGCGGGTTGGGCGTATCGGTGGTGCAGCTGGCCGAGCCCACGCTGGCGCACGGTTTGCCGGTCAGGGTGATCCCGCTGCCGGACGCGCCGCGCATCCAGTCGGCCTTCGTCAGCCGACCCGTCGATGTCGACAAGCGGGTGCTGGCGGCGGTCCGCGAGTGCGTCGTCGCGACGGTGGATTCGCTGGACCTGCCGGACGGATCGATCAGCCCGCCACCGCCACCGGCTGCCGCGCCTGCTCGATGAAGGCGCGCAGGTAGTCGGTGCCGAGGTCGGACTCGCGGGCGCCGAGATGGATCTGCTTGGCGATGCCCTGGCGGCCCAGCCGCACCGGCACGATGTCCATGGCGTCGGCGTACTCCAGTACCAGCCAGCGCGGCAACGCGGCCACGCCCCGGCCGCTGGCGACCATCTGCAACATGATGTCGGTCGTCTCGATGGTCTTGTGCCGCCGCGGCGCGATGCCCGCCGGCATGAGGAACTGCGTGTACACGTCGAGCCGGTCGGCCGGCACCGGGTAGGTGACCAGCACTTCGGGCTCCAGCTGGCGCGGCTCGACGAAGGCCTCGCACGCCAGCCGGTGGGAGCGCGCCACGACCAGCACCTGTTCGTAGTCGAACACCGGCTCGAATACCAGGCCGGGCTTGAACAGCGGATCGGGCGTGACCAGCAGGTCGATCTCGAAGCCGAAGAGGGCGCCGATGCCGCCGAACTGGAATTTCTGCTTCACGTCCACATCCACGTCGGGCCACGACGCGAGATAGGGCGACACCACCTTCAGCAGCCACTGGTAGCAGGGATGGCATTCCATGCCGATGCGCAGCGTGCCGCGCTCGCCCTGCGAGAACTGGTGCAGCCGCTGCTCGGCCAGGTCGAACTGCGGCAGCACCCGGCCGGCGACCGACAGCAGGTACTGGCCGGCCTGGGTCAGCCGCAGGGCACGGCCCTCGCGCAGCCAGATCGCCACGCCCAAGTGCTGCTCCAGCTTCTTCATGCTGTGGCTGAGCGCCGACTGGGTGAGATGCAGCACCTCGGCGGCGGCGGTCAGCGAGCCGCGTCTCTCCACTTCCTGGATGACGGCGAGGTGATGGCGGTCCAGCATGTCGAATGAACGTCGTTCATGGTTTTTGGGGGGAAGGCCATGTTAATTCACGCTCGTCGCCACCTTGCCGATGCCGGGTCGATCAGACCGCGACGCCGGCCGGCAGGCGCCGGTGCCAGTCGGTCGCGGCCTGGTAGCCGGCGCCGACTTGCAGCAGCAGGCTTTCGGCGAAGGGCCGGCCGATCAGCTGCATGCCGCAGGGCAGGGTGGGCGCGGTGCTGGCGCCTCCGCCGGTGAAGCCGCAGGGCAGCGCCAGCGCCGGCAGGCCCAGCACGTTGGCCGGCCGGGTCAGCCGGGTGATCTCGTCGAGGATGTGCAGCATCGCGTCGCCGCCGGAGACGTCGACCTGGTCGAGCCTCGGCACCGCGAAGGCGAGGGCCGGTGCCAACAGCACGTCGCAGGCGCCGAACACCGAGGCGACGAAAGCCGCCAGCGCGCGGCCGGCGTGGCGTTTGGCGTCCAGGTAGTCCTGCGAGCTGGCGGCCAGCGACGACTCGATGCGGCCGCGCGTCTGCGCGCCGTACTCGCCGGCGCGCTCGCGCATCCATGGCGCATGCAGCGCGACCGCCTCGGCCCAGGTGATCAGGTTGCCGGCCGCGTTGACCGCGTCGAGGTCGGGCATGTCGACCGGCACGAGGGTTGCGCCGCGCTCGCGCAGCACCTGCGCCGCCGCATCGACCAGTCCGGCCACCTCGGGGCTCAGGCCGCGATCGAAATAGCCGCGCGGCAGGCCGATGCGAACGCCTTCCAGCCCCTGCACGCGGCCACGCTCGGCGGCGGCGACGAAATCCAGGTCCACGCCCGGCAGCCGGGTGGCGTCGATGCTCGCCGGGTCGGCCGCGTCGAAGCCGGCGATCACCGACAGCATCAGCGCGTTGTCCTGCACCGTGCGGGTCAGCGGGCCGATGGTGTCGAGCGTGTGCGACAGCGGCATGCAACCCGCGCGCGAGACCAGGCCCGGCGTGGTCTTCATGCCGGTCACGCCGCAGAGCGCGGCGGGCATGCGCACCGAACCACCGGTGTCGGAGCCGAGCGCGCCGAACACCATGCCCGAGGCCACCGACACCGCGCTGCCGGACGACGAGCCACCGGTGAGGTGTTCCCGGTTCCACGGGTTGCGCGCATCGCCCAGCCAGGCGTTCTGGCCGGTGGGTCCGTAGGCGAACTCGGTCATGTGCAGCGTTCCGACCTGCAGCGCGCCGGCCGCGTCGAGCCGCTGCAGCACGCCGGCGGTGGTGCCCGCCACCCAGTCGCGGCGCAGCTTCGAGCCGCAGGTCGACACCTGGCCGGCGCGATGGAACATGTCCTTGTGCGCCAGCGGCACGCCGTGCAGCGGGCCGGTCGCCTCGCCGCGCGCACGGGCCTCGTCGCAGCGCGCGGCCTGCGCCAGGGCGGCGTCGGCATCGATGCGCACGAAGGCATTGAAGGTCTCTTGATGCGCCTCGGCGCGGGCGATCGCCGCCTGGGTGAGTTGCACCGAGGTGGTGGCACCGCTGCGCAAGGCCTCCACCGCCTGCACCAGCGTCATCGCGTGTTCGGCGTGGTCGGCGGTCGGCGTCTCCACCACCGGCAGCGGCGTGCCTGACGCCGGCAGCGCCTGCGCGGCGAAGCGGGCCGAGGCCAGGGCCGGTACGTCGTCGAAGGTCAGCGTGGCCTGAGCCGGGCGGAAGGCGGCGACACGGCGGTTGGCGGTCGCGGCGATGGCGGCGGCGCGGTCAGCGGTCAGCACGATGCCGGCGCGTTCGGCGTTGCCCGCGACGTCGGCGGCGGTGATGGTGGGCAGGGATCTGGAAGGCATCGGGTGGTGCGGTCGGGTCAGGGTTGGACGAAGCCCGCGGCGGGCAGCGGAGCGTGGCCGAGGATCATGTCGGCCGCCTTCTCGGCCACCATCATCGAGCCTGCGCAGGTGTTGGCCGACGGCACGCTCGGCATGACCGAGGCGTCGACCACCCGCAGCCCGTCCAGGCCGTGCACCTTGAGCGTGGCATCCACCACCGCCATCGGGTCGTCGGCCCGGCCCATGCGCGCGGTGCCCGCCAGGTGGCAGGCCGAGACGCCGTAGCGCCGCGCGAAGTCGAGCACCTCGTCGTCGCTCTGCGCCTGGGCGCCGGGCATGGTCTCGGACTCGAAGAAGTGCGCGAGCGCCGGCGATGCAAGCAGGGCGCGTGCCTGCCGGATCCCGCTGACCAGCACCGGATGGTCGCGCTCGTCTTCCAGGTAGTTGGGCTGCACCAGGGGTTCGTCCAGTGCCTGCGACGAACGCAGGCGCACCGAGCCGACGCTCCATGGCTGGTGACCCCACACGCCGGCCGTCATGCCGGGGAAATTGTCGAGCCGGCCGACATAACCTTCCTTGTAGCTGGCCGGGGTGAACACACCCTGCAGGTCGGGCTGGGCCAGGTCGGGGCGCGACTTCGCGAACCAGTGCATCAGCGAGGGGCTGACCGCCAGCAGGTTGGGCCGGCCGGCGAGCCAGCGCGCCACCTGGCCGACGAGGCCGGTGCCCTGCGCCATCTCGTTGACGGTGCGGCTGTTGCGCACCCGGGCGACGACGCGCACCGAGTAGTGGTCCTGCAGGTTGGCGCCGACGCCTTCGAGCGCGTGGGCGACGGTGATGCCGTGCGCACGCAGGTGCTCGGCCGGGCCGATGCCCGAGAGCTGCAGCAGCTTCGGCGTGTTGATGGCGCCGGCGCAGACGATGACCTCGCGCCGCGCCCGCACCGCCTTCATCGGCCCGCCCGCCTCGCCCTGCAGGTAGCGCACGCCGGTCGCGCGTTTGCCTTCGAGCTCGATCGCCACGGTCTGCGCGCGGGTGCGGATCTCCAGGTTGGGCCGCGACGCCACCGGGTCGAGAAAAGCGCTGGCCGCGCCGCTGCGCCAGCGGCCGTCGATGGTGCGCTGGAAGTAGCCGACGCCGGCCTGCGTGGCGCCGTTGTAGTCGCCGTTTCGCGGCAGGCCCAGGCCGACGGCGGCGTCCATGAAGGCGTCGCAGATCGGATGGCGCCAGTCGAGGCTGGAGGTGACGAGCTCGCCGTCGCGGCCGTGGTAGGCCGGATCGCCCCGGCCGACGTGGCGTTCGGAGCGCATGAAGTAGGGCAGCACCTCGGCATAGCTCCAGCCCGGGTTGCCGCGCGCGGCCCAGCCGTCGAAGTCGCCGTGCTGGCCGCGGTTGTAGATCAGCCCGTTGATCGAGCTGGTGCCGCCGAGCACCCGGCCCTGCGGTATGGGCACGCGCCTGCCCAGCGTGTTGGCGGTGGGCTCGGAGCCGTATTGCCAGGTCCAGGCCGGGTTGAAGATGGCCTTGATGAAGCCGGCCGGCAGGCGCAGCCAGGGCGCGCGGGCATCGCCGCCGGCTTCGAGTAGGCAGACGGTGACGCCGGGCTCGGCGCTCAGGCGGTTGGCGAGCACCGAGCCGGCCGCGCCGGCGCCGACGATGACGTAGTCGAAGGTGCCGGTCGGGGTGGCGGAAGAGGCGGAGGAGGGCGAAGGCATGGCGGGTCGATTCAGGCGGCGAGGGGCACCGGCGGCGTCCAGGATTTGCCCGGCATGGCGTCGATCAGCCGGCGGGTGTAGTCGTGCGCGGGATGGTCGAGCACCTGCTGCGGACTGCCGTATTCGACGAGCTGGCCGCGGTGCATGACAGCCAGGCGGTGGCAGATCTTGGCGGCCACGCGCAGGTCGTGGGTGATGAAGATCATGGCCAGGTTCATCTTCTGCTGCAGCTGGTGCAGCAGCTCCAGCACCTGGGCCTGCACCGACACGTCGAGCGCCGACACCGACTCGTCGGCCACCAGCAGGTCGGGCTCCATGGCGAGCGCGCGGGCGATGCCGATGCGCTGGCGCTGGCCGCCGGAGAATTCGTTGGGATAGCGCGAGATGGCCGAGGGGTCGAGCTCGACGAGCTGCAGCAGTTCACGCGCCCGCCGCAAGGCCTGCTCGCGCGGCACGCCGCTGGCGACCGGGCCGTCCGACAGGATCTTGCCGACGCTGTGGCGCGGGTTGAGCGAGGCGAACGGGTCCTGGAAGATCATCTGGATGCGGCGGCGGTGCGGCCGGAATTCGGCCTCGCTCATCGGCGCGATGTCCTGGCCGTTGAACAGCATCCGGCCGCCGTCGGTGCCCTGCAGCTTGAGCAGGCACTTGCCGATGGTCGACTTGCCCGAACCCGATTCGCCCACCACCCCCAGCGTCTCGCCGCGCCGCACGGTGAAGCTCACGCCGTCGACCGCGCGCACCACGCGCTTGGCCGACAGGAAGCCGCCGCCGGTGACGTAGGTCTTGCGCAGGTCCTGCACGTCGAGCACCACCGGCTGGCCGGCGGCAGCCGGCGCGGCCCGGCCGCTGGGAACCGCGCCGATCAGGCGGCGGGTGTAGGGGTGGCGCGGCGCGTCGAGGATCTGCCGCGCGTCGCCCTGTTCCACCAGCACGCCTTTTTCCATCACCGCGATGCGGTCGGCGATATCGGCGACCACGCCGAAGTCGTGGGTGATGAACATCACGCCCATGCCCATGCTGCGCTGGATGCGCTTGATGAGCGCCAGGATCTGGCCCTGGGTGGTGACGTCGAGCGCGGTGGTGGGCTCGTCGGCGATCAGGATCGAGGGCTCCAGCGCCAGCGCCATGGCGATCATCACCCGCTGGCGCTGGCCGCCCGAGAGCCGGAACGGATAGGCGTGCTGCAGGGTCTGCACGTCGGGCAGGCCGACGAAGTCGAGCATCTCCAGCACCCGCGCCTGGCGTGCGGCGCCGGGGTAGGCGCCGTGCACTTCCATCACCTCGGCGATCTGGCGGCCGACCGGCATCAGCGGATTGAGCGCGGACATCGGCTCCTGGAAGATCATGCCGATGTCCTTGCCGCGCAGCGCCAGCAGCTCGGGCTCGGGCTTGGCCAGCAGGTCCTGGCCGCGCATGAGGATGCGGCCTTCGCTCGGGCGCAGGTAGTCGGGCAGCAGGCCCATGATGGCGTTGGCGCTGATCGACTTGCCCGAGCCCGATTCGCCGACGATGCAGAGGATCTCGCCGGCGTTCAGATCGAAGGAAACGTCGCGCACGGCATAGGGACGGTCGCCGCCCCGGGGCAGCGCCACGCTGAGGCGCTCGATGCGCAGCAGGGGTTGGTTGGTGTTCATGGGGTTCACTTGCCGCGGCGATGCAGTTGCGGGTTCATCGCGTCGTTGAGGCCTTCGCCGATGAGGTTGATGGCCAGCACGGTCAGCAGAATGGCCAGGCCCGGCAGCACGCTGAGCCAGGGCGATTCGCGCAGCATGGTGCGCGCCGCGCCGATCATCAGGCCCCAGCTCATCATGTTGCGATCGCCCAGGCCCAGGAATGACAGCGCCGACTCGGTGAGGATGGCCGTGGCCACCATGAGCGAGGCGGTGATGATGATCGGCGAGATGGCGTTGGGCAGGATCTGCTCGAAGATGATGCGCGAGGGCCGCTGGCCGATGACGACTGCCGCCTGCACGAACTCGCGCTGCTTGAGCGTCATGAACTCGCTGCGCACCAGGCGCGCCACGGGCGGCCACGACACCAGCGAGATGGCGCCGACGATGGAGTAGATGGAGGGCTTGAAGATCGCGACCAGCACGATCGCCATGGCCAGCTGCGGCACCGTCTGGAAGAACTCGGTGAGCCGCATCAGCACGTCGTCGACATGCCGGCCGTAGTAGCCGGCGATGGAGCCCACCAGCACGCCGACGACCACCGCCACCAGCGTGGACACCACGCCGATCAGCAGCGACACCCGCGCGCCGTAGGCCAGCCCTGCGGCCACGTCGCGGCCGAGCATGTCGGTGCCGAGGAAGAACTCGCGGTCCTGGAAGGGCGTGAGCAGCGGGTCGCCCACCATGGCCCAGGGCGAGTTCTCGAAGAACAGCGAGGCGCTGAGCGCCATCGCCAGCACCACCAGCAAGATGGCGCTGCCCAGGGCGGCGCCCCGGTTGCCGAAGAAGCGGGAAAGGAATTTCTTCATGTCAGGCACCGAACTCGATGCGCGGATCGACCAGGCGGTAGACCAGGTCGGTGAGCAGGTTGAACACGACCACCATGACGGAGGTCACCAGGAACACGCCGAGCAACAGCAGGTAGTCGCGCTGCATCAGGGCGTCGAACATGAGCCGGCCGATGCCGGGCCAGCCGAAGACGGTTTCGGTCAGCACCGCGCCGCCGGCGAGCTGGCCGAGCTGGATGCCGGAGAAGGTGACGATGGGCAGCGCGGCGTTGCGCCGCACGTGGCGGCGTATGACCAGGCCCGCCGGCACGCCCTTGGCGCGGGCGGTCTTGACGAAGTCCATGCCCATCACCTCGAGCATGGAGCTGCGCATGAGTCGCGCATACATCGCCATGTAGAAGCAGCCGAGCGACACGGTGGGCAGCACCAGGTGCAGGGCCACGTCGCGCACGTGGTCCCATCCGCGCAGGTCGGCGCCGACGGTCTCCATGCCGAAGGCCGGCAGCCAGCCGAGCTGCACGGAGAACAGCAGGATGGCCAGCAGCGACAGCCAGAACAGCGGCGTGGCGTAGAGCAGCAGCGACAGCGACATGATCACGCTGTCGAGCCATCTGTGGCGGTTGACATAGCGGGTCTTCGACGCCGCCACGCCCAGCGCGATGCCCAGCACGATGGAGAAGACGAAGGCCGCGCCCATCAGCAGCAGGGTGGCGGGCAGTCGGTCGACGATGAGGTCGAACACGCTCAGCTGGTTGCGGTAGGAGAAGCCGAAGTCCAGGTGCAGCAGGCCCTTGAGGTAGGTCCAGAGCTGCACGACGAGCGGCTGGTCGAGCCCGAACTGCTGGCGCAGCTGGGCCACGAAGGCGGGGTCGCTGGAGCCGGACTCGCCCGCGATGATCGAGGCCGGATCACCGGGCGCGAGCCGGATCAGCAGGAAGTTCATGGTGACGACGCCCAGCACGACGAACGCCGCCTTGCCCAGTCGGGACAGGAGAAAGGTGAGGAATTTCAAGACGGTGATTTCCGATGGGGAGACGGCGTGCGGACGTGGGGCGTCACGCCCCGGCGAAAGACGCCGGAGCGGCTGCGGACTCCGATGGAAAGAAAGGAAAGCGCGAACAGGCGGGCGGGTGCCCGCCCGGGCTTACTTCTTGAGCGGCTCGATGTAGGCCTTGGCCCAGCTGTCGTTCATGCCGGTGCCGCTGGTGACCAGGTTCTTCACGTTCTTGCGGTACATGGTCACGCCCTTGATCTCGAACAGGTAGGCGTTGGCCACTTCGTCGACCAGGATGCGTTGGACTTCCGAATACAGCGCCTGGCGCTTGGCCTTGTCGCCTTCTGAGGATGCCCGGTTGAACAGGTCGTCGACCTTGGGGTTGCTGTAGCCCTCGTTGTTGACGAAGGGCGAGCCCTTGACGATGTTGGAGCTCAGGAACAAACGCGCCACGCCGATGGCCGGGTCGCCGAACTGGTCGGTGAAGTGGAAGGTCAGGTCGAAGTCGAAGTTGGACACGCGCTGTGCCCAGCCGCCGGCGTCGGTGGCCTCGATCTCGACCGGGAAGCCGAGTGCCTCGAGCGATTGCTTGGTGTATTCGCCCAGGCGGTCCCAGGTAGAGCCGTAAGGGTAGGCCAGGATCTTGATCGGCGTGGCCTTGGGGTCGACGCCCGATTCCTTGATCAGCGCGCGGGCCTTCTTCAGATCGAAGTCGTAGGGCGTGACGTTGGGATCGTAGAAGGCGGTGGTCGAGGAGATCGGGCCGGTGGCGACCTTGCCCAGGCCGAAGAAGATGGTGTTGACGATGAACTTGCGGTTCATCGCGTGCATCACCGCCTGGCGCACCTTCACGTTGTCGAACGGCGGCTTGCGCTCGTTCATCACCATCGAGGTCATGGTCGAATAGAACTCGGTGCCCTTGGTGGTGCTGTCGACGTCGGGCAGGGCCTGCAGGCGCTTGCTGTCCACGCCGTCGATATCGTTGCCGCGGATCGCCTGCACGTCGCCCTTTTCGAAAGCCACCGCGCGCGAGGCGGCGTCGGGAATCACGTGGAAGACGATCTTGTCGAGGTAGGGCAGGCCCTTCTGCCAGTAGTCGGCGTTGCGCTCCAGCACGATGACCGAGCCGCGCTTCCATTCCTTGAACTTGAACGGGCCGGTGCCGATCGGGGTCTGGTTGGCCGGGTTGGTCTTGAAGTCGGTGCCCTCGTAAATGTGCTTGGGCAGCATCGTCATGTTGTCGGTGCCGAAAAGCGCCAGGAACGGGGTGAACTGTTCCTTGAGCTTGAAGACGACGGTCTGCGGATCCTTGGCGGTGATCGACTCGACGTACTTGTTGAGCACCACACGCACGCGGGGATGGGTCACTCGCAGGAACTTGTCGGCGCTGAACACCACGTCGTCGGCGGTGAAGGGCTTGCCGTCGTGCCACTTCACGCCGGACTGCAGCACGAAGGTGTAGGTGAGGCCGTCGGGCGACACGGTCCAGCTCTTGGCCAGCGATGGCTGCGGGGTCAGGTCGGCGCCGTAGGTCAGCAGGCCTTCGTAGATCTTGCCGCCGACGTATTGCGTAGGCGATTGCTGGTTCAGGCCGAGGATCAGCATCGGCGGCTCGGGCTGCACGATGGCGTCGAGTGTGCCGCCGCGCGTCTGGGCGCAGACGGCGGCGGAGCCCAGCACGGCCGCGGCGGCGACAGCGGCCAGGGTGGCTTTTCCAATGAAGGCGGAAATCGAGGGTTTCATGGAATTCCTGTTGATGAGACGGAGAGACACGGTGAGATCGAAAAAGAAAGCGGCCTGTTGGATGGGCTGACCAGTGGTTGGACCAATTTTTTTATGAAAAGGGCGATGCCGTCGCCGGCTTCGCCCGTCGCGAAAACTTCAAAGGGCGGGTATTGCTCCTTCGAGCGGGAAGGCCTTGGACAGGCGGAACTGCGAACCCATGAAATGCGCCTGCATGGCGAGCCGGGCGTCGTCGGGGCGACGGTGTACCAGCGCCTGCATCAGCTCCTCGTGCTCGTGCTCGGCCTTGGCCCACGATTCCGGGTTGTTGACGAAGTGCTGCTCCAGCTTCTGGAACATCGGGCTTTCGTCGTGCAGGTTCCAGAGATTGGTCACCGTCATCGCCATGGCCGCGTTGTTGGTGGCAGCCGCGATGGCGATGTGGAAGGCGCGGTTGTGTTCGCGCGGCGTGGCCGAGCCTTCCATGGCACGGCCGGCCGCCACGATGCGGGCGATGGCCTCGTCGGAGGCGCTGGCGGCGGCCATGGCGGCGCATTCGGGCTCGACCAGCAGCTGCACCTTGATCAGGTCGAAGGGGCCGATGTCGCCCTGCGACCTGAGCCATTCACGCACCGTGGGTTCGGTGCTTTCCAGGGCCGACGGCGCCGCCGGGCTGCAGACGAAGACCCCGGCGCCCACGCGCACCTCGACCAGACCTTCTAGTTCCAGGGCGATGAGCGCCTCGCGCACCGAGGTGCGGCTGACCTTGAGCTGCTCGGCCAGGTCGCGCTCGGAGGGCAGCCGGGAGCCGGGCAGAAAATGCCCGGCCTGGATCTTTCCGCCGATCTGGGCGGCGATCATGCGGTAGAGGCGGGTGACGCTGACGGGTTGAAGGGATTGCATCGGAGCCGGAGAAGCCTGCTGGCCAAGTGGTTGGACCAATTATTTTAAAAGACGCATGCGAAATGCGTGCCAGGGCTTCGGCGGTCGGCAGATTGGGGAAAAGCGGTCACCGAGGTGTCCTCGCGCACCGCGTCGTGGCATCGCGGCGAAACGATGCACCTCACCGGGGCGTCAGGTCGCCCCGGTACTGTCTCCGTTCACGGTAGCCCAATGACAGTCGTCAGGCGCATGGCTCAGGGCCACGAGCCCCGGAACACCTGGCCGATCGACACATTGCCCGGATGGAACTGGCCGAAGGACAGGCTGGTGCTGCGCTCGGCCGGGGCGCCCACGCGGTCGGCGCTGGCGTCGGCCACGGGAATCGTCCAGGTCGCGAATGCGAGAGCGCATACGGTGGCGGCGAAGATGCCGGCTTTCCTGGTTTTCATGGTGTCTCCTTCGCGACAACCGCCGGTCGACGGGTCGCGGAAACGATCCGGCTGGCGGATGGCGCCGGGGCTGCGGCCGGTGGCCGAAAGCCCTGCGCCATGCGGCCATGGTGATCCGCCGAACAGCGGCCGGGGAGAGGGTTAGCCCGCAGCGACGGTCGTCGCGGCGGCATCGTCGGCGGGTGCCGGCACCGCCGGAGCCGGTGCCGGCGCATGGCTGCCCGCCGCCACCTCTTCCTGCACCCAGGCCACGAAGCGCGCCACTTCCTGCTTGTGCAGATGCCATTGCGGGCAGACCAGGAAATGCCCGCGCACCGGCAGGCCTTCGCCGTCGTCGAACACCGGCTGCAGCCGGCCGCCGGCCAGGTGGCGCTGGCCGATGAAGGTGCTTTCCAGCGCCACGCCCAGGCCCTGCTCGGCCGCGTCCAGCGCCAGGTAGGCGCGGTCGAAACGGTAGGCGTAGCGCTCGGGGCGGCCGGCCACGTGGCGGCTGGCGAACCAGTCGCTCCACTGCACCACGCTCACCGTCGACTGGATCAGCGGCACCTGCAACAGGTCGGCCGGGCCGGCGATGCCCTGGCGGGCGATGAAGTCCGGATGCGCCAGCGGCAGGATGGTCTCGTCGGCGATCGGCATCACCTGCAACTGCGGCCACTGCGGCGTGCCATAGCGGATGTCGAGGTCCACACCGCCCACCGCGAAATCCGAATGCGAGGGCGATGCCGACAGCGACAGCGCGATGTTGGGATGGCGCTGGGCGAACGCGCTCAGCCGCGGCATCAGCCACAGGTTGGCGAAGCTCGGCGAGGCATGCACGTGCAGGGTGCTGCGGATGCCCTGGCGCACATCGTCGGTGGCCGAGCGCAGCGCCTGCAGCGCGCCCGCGATGCGCTGCAGGTAACGCGCACCGGCAGCGGTCAGCGCCAGGCCGGGACTGCGGCGCTCGAACAGCTTGACCCCGATGTACTGCTCGAGCTTGGCGATCTGGTGGCTCACCGCCGAGGGCGTGAGGTGCAGCTCGGCGGCGGCCAGTGAGAAGTTGAGCCGGCGCGCGGCCGCCTCGAAGGCGATGAGCAAAGCCAGCGGCGGCAGGGCGCTACGCATGCGCGGCTCCTGCGGGTTGACCCTCGTATGACGGAACGTCATGCGGTGCTGAAGTTTTGTCTCTTGTTCTCATGTCTTCGCGCTCGGACACTGCGACCGCTGCAAAACAGCGGCCGACTTTTGGCCGCGATTATCGAACGGAGACCAGGACATGCTTCTCAAGGACAAAGTTGCCGTCATCACCGGCGGTGCCGGCCCCAACGGCCTGGGTTTCGCCACCGCGAAGATGATGGCCGAGCACGGCGCCCGCGTGGTCATCGTGGACCTCGAAAACGCCCGACCCGCCGAGGCGGCGGCCCGCCTGGGCGAAGGTCATGTCGGCCTGGTCGCCAACGTGACCGACAAGGCGCAGTGCCTCCAGGCCGTGGCCGATGCGGTCCGGCAGCTCGGCCGGGTCGACGTGCTGGTCAACAACGCCGGCATCACCCAGCCGCGCAAGACGCTCGACATCAGCGAGGCCGACTACGAAGCGGTGCTCGACGTCAGCCTGCGCGGCACGCTGCTGATGTCGCAGGCCGTCATTCCCGCCATGCAGCAGGGCGGCGGCGGCTCCATCGTGTGCATCTCCTCGGTGTCGGCCCAGCGCGGCGGCGGCATCCTGGGCGGCCCGCACTATTCGGCGGCCAAGGCCGGCGTGCTCGGCCTGGCGCGCGCCATGGCGCGCGAGTTCGGCGGCGCCAACATCCGCATCAACTGCGTGACGCCGGGCCTGATCGCCACCGACATCAACAAGGGCCTGATCCCGGACGACAAGAAGGCCGGCATCCTGGAGCAGATTCCGCTCAACCGCATCGGCGGACCGGACGACGTGGCGGGCCCCGTGGTGTTCCTGGCCAGTGACCTCTCCAAGTACCTCACCGGCGTCACCCTGGACATCAACGGCGGCATGTTGATCCATTGACCCCCGAAGGCGCGGCGGGGCTGCGCCTTCTTTGCTTCTTCGCGACCCACCAACAAAAAGGCGCCCGCAGTGGCGCAGGAGACAAGACCATGCAACGCAGAACCCTGGCGCTGGCCGCCGCACTGGGCCTGGCCGCTTTCGCCGCCGTCGCCCAGCCCACCACCCGTCTCACGCTCGGCCACGGGGCCGCGCCCGGCAACCCGCGCCACGAGGCGTCGGTGCTGTTCGCCGAACGCGTGAAGGAGAAATCCGGTGGCCGCATCGAGGTGCAGGTAGCGCATTCGTCGCAGCTCGGCGACGACGCGGCCATGGTGACCGCGCTGCGCTCGGGCTCGCTCGACATCTCGGCCAACAGCCAGGGCACGCTCTCGGCGGTGGTGCCCGAATACGCGGCGCTGGGCATGCCCTTTTTGTTCTCCGACGTGGAGAAGGCCTGGGCCCTGCTCGACGGCCCGGTCGGCGAGGAGCTCGCCAGCCGCAGCGCCGCCAAGAACCTGGTGGTGCTCGGCTACTGGGACAACGGCATCCGCCACCTCAGCAACAGCAAGCGCGCCATCAAGGCACCGGCCGACCTGAAGGGCCTGAAGATCCGCACCCCGGCCGACGCGGTGACCATCGACATCATGCAGGCGCTCGGCGCCGACGCGCAGCAGATCAAGTTCTCCGAGCTCTACGTGGCACTGCAGCAGGGCGTGGTCGACGGCCAGGAGAACCCGCTGACCAACATCGTGTCGGCCAAGCTCTACGAGGTGCAGAAATTCATCTCGCTGACCGGCCACAAGTACGAGGTGACGCCCTTCCTGATGGGCAAACGCGCCTGGGACAAGCTGAGCCCGGCCGACCAGGCCATCGTGAAGGACGCCGCCAGGGAAGCGACCCAGCTGCAGCGCAAGCTCTCCAGGGAAGCCGACGAGAAGCTGCTGGTCGAGCTCAAGGGCAAGGGAATCAACGTCGAGACGGTGGACCGCGCGCCCTTCGTGGCCGCCACCAAGCCGGTCTACGACAAGTGGTACGCCAGCCCGCAGGGCGACTTCGTGCGCCGCGTGGTGCAGGCCGTTCGCTGACTGTTCCGGAGTCGGTCATGAACCCGCTGTTCCGGCACATCGACAACGCGGTGGGCATGGCCTGCCGCGGCGTGCTCTACCTCACGCTCACGCTGGTCTTCGTCATCCTCAGCGCCAACGTCGGCCTGCGCTACATCGCCGGCACCAGCCTGGCGTTCGCGTCGGAGCTGCCCGAGCTGCTCTTCCCCTGGATGATCATGGCCGGCGTGGTGCTGGCCGCCCAGCACGGCTCGCACATCGCGGTGGTGATCCTCACCCAGCGCATGCCACCCTCGGTGCGCCGCTGGGTGCTGGCCGGCGGTGCCCTCGGCACGGCGGCCATGTACATCGCGCTGGCCTGCACCGCCTGGCCGCTGGCCGAGATCGCGGCCGACGAGCGCACGCCCATCCTGCAGGTGCCCGGCTCGGTGGGCGTGTTCTGTCTCATGACCGGCTTCGTGCTGCTCGCCCTGGTCACGCTGCTGCGGCTGCCGCAGATCTGGGCGTGCCCGGCAGGCGATGCCCCCCAGCCCGACGAGGACGCCATGGCCGCGCCCGTCACCACCGCCGGAGCCCATCCATGAGCATGCTCGTCATCTTTCTCTTCATGGGCGCGGCGCTGCTGTCGATCCCGATCGCGCATGCGCTGGTGGCGGCGTCGGTGGGCGGCCTGCTCATCATCGACCGCGTGCCGGTGCACCTGGCCATCGAGCAGATGCTCGGCCAGACGCAGAGCTTTCCGCTGATCGCGATTCCCTTCTTCATGCTCACCGGCGCGCTCATGGTCAGCGGCCGGCTCGGCCAGAGCCTGGTGAGCCTGCTGTCGATGATGATCGGCCGGGTGCACGGCGGCCCGGCACAGGTCGGCGTGCTGTCGTCGACCATCTTCGGCGGCGTGTCGGGCTCGGCCGTGGCCGATGCGTCTGCCATCGGCTCGATGCTGATTCCCTGGCTCAAGAAGCTCGGCTACCCGGCGCCATTTGCCGCCGGCACGCTGGCGGCGGCGGCCACGATCGACATCCTCATCCCGCCCTCGATCCCGATGATCGTGTACGCGCTGGTGTCGGGCGCGTCCATCGGCGCGCTGTTCGTGGCCGGCATCCTGCCGGGCCTCTTGATGTGCGCTGGCTTCATGGCGGTGTGCTACGTGCAGGGCCGCAGGCGCAACTTCCCGCGCGACACCACGCCCTTCGTCTGGCGCGCCTTCTGGCTGCAACTGGCCCATGCCGGCCCGGCCCTGGCCATGCCGGTGCTGATCATCGTGTTCCTGCGCTTCGGCATCGCCACGCCCACCGAGGTGAGCGTGATGTCCACGCTCTACGCGCTGGTCGTGTCCTCGCTGGTCTACCGCGACCTCACCATCGCCAAGCTCAAGCACGCGGCGGTGGAAGCCGGCATTTCCACCGGCGTGGTGCTGCTGATCATCATGGCCAGCAGCGTGGTGGGCTGGATCGTCACCTACGAGCAGCTGCCCGCCGAGTTCACCCGCTTCGCCAAGGAAACGCTGCAGTCGCCCTGGCTGATCATCCTGGCGATGAACCTGATCATGCTGGCCACCGGCATGTTCATCGACCTGCCGGCCGCGGTGCTGCTGCTCACGCCCATGTTCGTGCCGCTGGCCTCGGCCGTGGGCATGGACACGGTACAGCTGGGCATCATGATGATCGTCAACCTGTCGATCGGGCTCTACCACCCGCCGATCGGCACCACGCTGTTCATCACCAGCACCATCGCCAAGGTGCGCATCGGCGACGTGGTGGTGGAGCTGATTCCCTTCTACTGCGTGGCCATCGCCCTGTTGCTGGGCTTCGCCTACCTGCCGTGGCTCACGCTGCGCTGAACGCGAGGGAACGCACCATGACGACCGACCGCAGCATCTCCATCTCGGCCGCGCCCTACGACGGCTACGAGGCCGCCCGCATGCTCGAAAGCCTGGCGCGCATCGGCGCCACGCATGTCGAGCCGGCGTGGATCGTGGGCTACACCGAGCCCTTCGACGAAAGCGCCTTCACGCCGGACAAGGCCACCGCCTATGCCGGCTGGATGCGCGACGCGGGCATCGCCTGCCGCGCCTTCTCCTCGCACATCGACCTGGGCCGCGCCGACGCGGTGAAGGTCTTCAAGGGCCGCATGGACTTCGCGCGCCGGCTCGGCGCCGAGGTCATCAACACCAACGCCTCCGGGCGCGGCAACGAGCGGCGTTTCCTGGACAACATCGCCGAGCTGGCGCGCCATGCCGAGGCGATCGGCATCGCCATCGGCCTGGAGAACCCGGGCGACGGATCGGACAACCTGCTCGATACCGCCGCCGACGGCCCGGCGCTGCTCGGGGCCATCGGCGAGCGCTGCGTAGGCCTGAACTACGACGCGGGCAACACCGCGTCGCACCGCCCGGACGTGCCCGCGGCCGATGACGCGCTGATCGCCATGCCGCTGTGCGTGCACACCCATGTGAAGGACGTGCGCCGCACCGAGGACGGCTGGTTCTTCACCGCCCTCGGCGAGGGCGAAGTGGGTGTGGACCGCATCCTCACCGCCATCGCCGCGCAGCCCGGCCTGCACCTGTCCATCGAGATTCCGATGCGGCTGCACCGGGGCCGCGACGCCAAACCCGGCCGCGATCCCTACCGCGTGCCGCTGGCCGACATCGAGCGGGTGCTCGGCGCCTCGCTGCGCTACGCCCGCGGCTTCTTCGAGACGAGTTACGCATGAACCGCATCTTCAACGACCCCGACCTGATGGTCGAAGACATGCTGCAGGGCTGGCTGGCCGCCCATGCCGGCCGCGTGTCGGCCACCGCCAACCCGCGCGCCTTGCTGCGCACCGGCGCGCCGGTGCCGGGCCGCGTCGGCATCGTCACCGGTGGCGGCTCCGGCCACGAGCCGGCCTTTCTCGGCTACGTCGGCCCCGGCCTGCTCGACGCGGTGGCCGTCGGCGAGATCTTCTCCTCGCCCACCGCCAAGAGCTTCTTCGACGCGGTGCAGGCTGCCGACGGCGGCGCCGGCGTGGCCTGCCTCTACGGCAACTACGCCGGCGACAACATGAACGTGAAGATGGCCGCCAAGCTGGCCGAGCGCGCCGGCATCACGCTCAAAACCGTGGTCGCCAACGACGACGTGGCTTCCGCCGCCCAGGGCGACGAGGCACGCCGGCGCGGCGTGGCCGGCGAGATCCTGATGTGGAAGATCGCCGGCGCGCGTGCCGCCGAGGGCGCCTCGCTCGACGAGGTGATCGCGGTGGCGCACAAAGCCATCGGCGCGACGCGCAGCATCGGCATCGGCCTGAGCTCCTGCACGATTCCGGCGGTGGGCAAGGCCAACTTCCACATCGCCGACGGCGAGATGGAAGTCGGCATCGGCCACCACGGCGAGCCGGGCGTGCAGGTGGCGCCCACCGCGCCGGCGGCCGCCATGGCCGCGACCCTGTGCGACGCGGTGCTGGCCGACCTGCCGTTCGTGCGCGGCGACCGCGTCGGCGTGCTGCTCTCGGGCCTGGGCGCCACGCCGCTGATGGAGCAATACATCCTCTACGGCGCCGTCGCCGCGCGGCTCGAAGCAGAGGGCATCACGGCGGTGCAGCCGCTGGTCGGCAACTACTTCACCTCGCTCGAAATGATGGGCGTCACGCTCACCCTGATCCGCCTGGACGACGAGCTCGAGCGCTGCCTGCGCGCGCCCTGCGAATCGCCCGCCCTCACCGTCGTCGGAGCCACCGCATGAACGCCACCGCTACTTCCTCCACGCAGACCGTCTTGCTCGACTCCGCCGGCGCCGTCGTGCTCGACCTGGTCGAGGTGATCAACGCCAACCGCCAGTACCTCAGCGAGATCGACGGCGCCATCGGCGACGGCGACCACGGCATCAACATGAGCAAGGGCTTCAGCCTGTGCGGCGAGCGGCTGCGCGGCATGCAGCCGCCGCCGACGTTGGGCACCGCCTTCGACACCCTGGCGCTGACGCTGATGGAAGGCATCGGCGGCTCGATGGGCCCGCTCTACGGCAGCTTCTTCCAGGCCTGGGCCGACCGGCTCGACGGCCAGGCCACGCTGGACGCCGCCCGTTTTCGCGCAGCGCTCGACGAGGCGGTGCAGGCGGTGGCCGACATCGGCGGCGCCCAGGTCGGCGACAAGACGCTGATGGACACGCTGGTGCCCGCTCGCGACGCCTTCGCCACCGCGCTCGATGCCGGCGCCGACTTCTCCAGCGCGCTCGACGCCCTGGTCGAGGCCGCCCGTGCCGGCCAGCAATCCACCCGCGACCTGCGCGCCCGCATCGGCCGCTCCGCCCGTCTGGGCGACCGCTCCATCGGCGTGCTCGACGCCGGTGCCACCTCCTGCCTGCTGCTGCTCGAGCAGCTCGCCCGCTCGCTGCAGCGGCTGCTGGTGTCGCCGCCCGCGACGCACTGAAACGCCCGGCCCCGACGACCGGTCCGGCCCTGCGCCGGCCTCGGCGGAGCCACGCCATTTTTCGCTGAACAATCACCGGAGACCGAACCATGACGACACTGGCCATAGGCTGCGACGAAGCCGCCTGCGCACTCAAGGAAACCATCAAGGCCCACCTCGCCGCGCGCGGCATCGCGGTGCAGGACTTCGGCACCCACGACGACCAGCCGGTGCTCTACCCCGACGTGGCCATCGCCGTGGCCGAGCGGGTGGCCGCCGGCGAGATCGACCGCGCCATCCTGCTCTGCGGCACCGGCATCGGCATGGCGATCTCGGCCAACAAGGTGCCGGGCATCCGCGCCGCGCAGACCCACGACACCTATTCGGCCGAACGCGCGGCGCGCAGCAACGACGCGCAGATCATCACGCTGGGTGCCCGCGTGGTCGGCCCGGAACTGGCCAAGGCGATTGTCGACACCTTCCTGGCGTCGAGCTTCGACGGCGGCCGCTCCATCCCGAAGGTGGAAGCCATTGCGGCCTACGAAGCCTCGCTCGGCCACGGGGCGGCCAGGGCGGCGGGCTGATTCACCCGCCAGGGCGCCTGCTCAGGCGCCTTGCCGCAGGATCTCGTCGCGCACATGCGCGACGTGCAGGCAGCCGGCCTCGTCGGCTCGCGCTTCGTCGCCGGCGACCACCGCCTGGGCGATCTGCCGGTAGTCCTGCGTGCGCAGCCGGCGCAGCGCCGGCAGCCGGTGCTGCGCATACACCACCGACATGTGGATCGCCGGAAAGAGCCGCTTGAGCTCGCGGCTGCCGGCCATGTCGAGCAGGGTGCGGTAGAAGCGCCGCCGGCCCACGGCGAAGTCGTCGTCCTTGCCTGCCGCGTCGGCGGCTTCCACCTCCTTCAATACGCCACGCAGCGTGGCGATCAAACCCGAGGCCTTGGCATGCCTGGCGGCGGCCCGGGCGAGCAGGCCGGTCATGCGCTCGGCCACGTCGAGCACGTCCAGCGTGTCCTGCAGCGAGAACGAGCGCACCGCTGCGCCCTTGTTGCGCTGCAGCTCCACGATGCCCTCGGCGGCCAGCCGCGCCAGCGCCTCGCGCACCGAGTTGCGGCCCACGCCGAACTGCACGGCGAGATCGGTTTCCACCAGCCGCTGCGCGGGCACGAAGCCCTGGGTTTCCAGGCCGTTGACGATGCCGAAGAAGACCACGTCGGAGGCGCTCTGCGCCCGGGTTTCGGAAGGTGACGGAGACATGGACGCGGGCGTGGATCGGGAAAGGCTCGGATTCTCCGTCATGGTTAGCCCCATACTTTTGTAGATCAATATCATCCTACAATTTTTCCGGACAGCCACAAGAAGTCTGGAGACGACATGGTTTCGAGCGGGCAGGCGCTGGCAGGCAAACGGGCCTTGATCACCGGCGCATCGAGCGGCCTCGGCGCGCATTTCGCGGCGGTGCTGGCCGCGCACGGCGCCGAGGTGGTGCTGACCGCGCGGCGCACCGGCAGCCTGGAGGCGGTCGCCGCCCAGGTGCGCGAGGCCGGCGGCACGGCCAACGCGCTGGCGCTCGACGTGTCCGACGCCGCCTCGCGCGCCGCGCTGGTCGAGCGCGCCGGCGCCATCGACATCCTGGTCAACAACGCCGGCGTGGTGCGCGAGGGCGCGGCGCTGTCGCAGTCGGAGGAAGACTGGGACACGGTGATCGACACCAACCTCAAGGGCATGTTCTTCATGGCCCAGGCGCTGGCCCCGGCGATGCGCGCGGCGGGCGGCGGCAGCGTGATCAACGTGGCCTCGGTGCTGGGCCTGCGGCAGGCCGGCGGGCTGGTGTCGTACGCGGTGTCCAAGGCCGGCGTGATCCAGCTCACCAAGACGCTGGCGCTGGAGTGGGCGCGGCACGGCATCCGGGTCAACGCGCTGGCGCCGGGATACATCGAGACCGAACTCAACCGCGACTTCTGGCAGGGCGATGCCGGCCAGGCACTCATCAAGCGCATTCCCCAGCGCCGCCTCGGGCGGCTGGAAGACCTCGACGGCCCCTTGCTGATGCTGGCCTCCGACGCCTCGCGCTACATGAGCGGCTCGGTGATCGCCGTCGACGGCGGTCACCTGTGCAGCAGCCTTTGAACCTCTCTTTTGGCGGAACGTTGATGTTCACACCTTGCCCCACCGAACGCAGCCGGCTGCTGGCCGAGCGCATCGAAGCCTTCGTGCGCCAGACGGTCGTGCCCTACGAGCGCGACCCGCGTTGCGGCGCCCACGGCCCCAGCGAGGAACTGGTGGCCGAGCTGCGCGGCAAGGCGCGCGAGGCCGGCCTGCTGACGCCGCACATCCTGCCGGACGGCTCGCACCTGAGCCAGCTGGAAACCGCCGCCGTGCTCAAGCGTTCCGGGCTGTCGCCGCTGGGGCCGGTGGCGGTCAACACCATGGCGCCGGACGAGGGCAATATGTTCCTGCTCGGCCGCATCGCCACGCCGAGCCAGAAGGCGCGTTTTCTCGACCCGCTGGTGCAGGGCGCGCGCTCGGCCTTCTTCATGACCGAGCCGGCGGCAGAAGGCGGCGCCGGCTCCGACCCGTCGATGCTCACGACCACGGCGGTGCGCGACGGCGACGACTGGGTGATCGACGGCCGCAAGATGTACATCACCGGCGCGCAGGGTGCGAAGACCGGCATCGTCATGGCGCGCACCGGCACCGGCGAACAGGCCCAGGCCACCATGTTCCTGGTCGAGCTGCCGCATCCGGCGATCCGCATCGAGCGGGTGCTCGACACCATCGACAGTTCCATGCCCGGTGGCCATGCGCTGGTCGCCATCGACGGGCTGCGGGTGCCCGCCGACGACGTGCTGGGCGCGGTGGACGAGGGCTTCAAGTACGCGCAGATCCGGCTGGCGCCCGCGCGCCTGTCGCACTGCATGCGCTGGCTCGGCGCCTGCGCCCGCGCGCAGGAGATCGCCACCGCCTACGCCACCACACGCAAGGCCTTCGGCAAGCTGCTGATCGACCACGAGGGCGTGGGTTTCATGCTGGCCGACAACCTGATCGACCTGCAGCAATGCGCGCTCACCATCGACTGGTGCGCGGGCGTGCTCGACAGCGGCGCGCACGGCACGGTGGAGAGCTCGATCGCCAAGGTGGCGGTGTCCGAGGCGCTCTACCGCGTGGCCGACCGCTGCGTGCAGGTGATGGGCGGCAGCGGCGTCACGCGCGACAGCATCGTCGAGCAGGTGTTCCGCGAGATCCGCGCTTTCCGCATCTACGACGGCCCGACGGAAGTGCACAAATGGTCGCTGGCCAAGAAGATCAAGCGCGACGCGCTGCACGGGGCGCGGCCGTGAGCGGCGAGATCGACACCACCGCGCTCGCGGCCTGGATGACGGCGAACGTGGATGGCTTCCACGGCCCGCTGACGCTGGAGCGTTTCAGCGGCGGGCAGTCCAACCCGACCTACCGGGTGCGCACGCCCAAGCGCAGCTACGTGCTGCGCCGCAAGCCGCCGGGCGTGTTGCTCAAGGGCGCGCACGCGGTGGAGCGCGAGGCGCGGGTGATGGCCGCGTTGGGCGGCACGGGCTTTCCGGTGCCGGGCATTCTGGGGCTGTGCACCGACGACACCGTCATCGGCAGCGGCTTCTTCGTGATGGACATGGTGGAAGGCCGCATCTTCTGGGACGCGAGCTTCGCCGAGGTGCCTCGCGAGGAGCGCGCCGCCTACCTCGACGCGATGAACGCCACGCTCGCCGCGCTGCACCGCGTCGACTACATGGCGGTGGGCCTGGCCGACTTCGGCCGGCCCGGCGGCTACGTGGCGCGGCAGGTGGCGCGCTGGTCGCAGCAGTATCTGGACGACGAGCAGGCCGGTCGCCATCCGGCCATGGACCGCCTGGTGCGCTGGCTGCCCGACAACCTTCCGCCGGGGGATGAGACCACCATCACCCACGGCGACTTCCGGGCCGACAACATGGTGTTCCATCCCACCGAGCCGCGGGTGCTGGCGGTGCTCGACTGGGAGCTGTCCACGCTTGGCCATCCGCTGGCCGACTTCGCCTACAACGCCATGATGTTCCGCATGCCGCCCGACATCCTGGGCGGCATCGCCGGCCTCGATCTCGCCGCCCACGGCCTGCCCGGCGAGGCCGCCTACGTCGACGCCTACTGCCGCCGCACCGGCCGCGACGGCGTGCCGGGCCTGGACTTCTACATCGCCTTCAACATGTTCCGCTTCGCCGCGATCCTGCACGGCATCCGCGGCCGCGCGCTGCGCGGCACCGCGGCCAGCCCCGAGGCGCAGGCCATGGGCGAGCGCTATGCGCGGGTGGCGGACCTGGCATGGCGGCAGGTCGAGGCGATGCCGGCCTAGAGCCGCCCCCGAAACACCGAAGGAGACACACGACATGGCGACCAAGATCCGCCGCGACGCGGCCGACGCCCTCGACGGCCTGCTGTTCGACGGCATGACCATCGCCGCCGGCGGCTTCGGCCTCTGCGGCATTCCCGAGACGCTGATCGACGGCCTGCTGGCCTCGGGCGTCAAGGACCTCACCTTCATCTCCAACAACTGCGGCGTGGACGACTACGGCCTGGGCCTGCTGCTGGCCGCGCGCCGGGTGCGCCGCATGATCAGTTCCTACGTCGGCGAGAACAAGGAGTTCGAACGCCAGTACCTGGCCGGCGAGCTGCAGCTCGAATTCAATCCGCAGGGAACGCTGGCCGAACGCATGCGTGCCGGCGGCGCGGGCATCGCCGGCTTCTTCACCCGCACCGGCGTCGGCACCCTGGTGGCCGAAGGCAAGGATCACCGCGATTTCGACGGCGAGACCTATGTGCTGGAGACCGGCCTGCGCGCCGACCTGGCCATCGTCAAGGCCTGGCGCGCCGACGCCCACGGCAACCTGGTCTATCGCAAGTCGGCGCGCAACTTCAATCCGATGGCCGCCGCCTGCGGCCGGGTCACCGTGGCCGAGGTGGAAGAGATCGTGCCGGTCGGCGGCATCGACCCGGACCAGGTGCACACCTCCGGCATCTACGTGCAGCGGCTGATCGTGGCCACGCGCAACGAGAAGCGCATCGAAAAACGCACCGTGACCCCGGCACACCCCGCCGACGCCCGGAAGGAGACCGCCTGATGCCCTGGACCCGCGACGAGATGGCGGCACGCGCGGCGCGCGAGC
The DNA here is from genome assembly GCF_033546935.1 of Xylophilus sp. GOD-11R. Lineage (GTDB taxonomy): Bacteria > Pseudomonadota > Gammaproteobacteria > Burkholderiales > Burkholderiaceae_C > Xylophilus. The sequence continues at coordinate 298,700 of NZ_CP137854.1, forward strand.
TGCAGGACGGCTTCTACGTGAACCTGGGCATCGGCATTCCGACCCTGGTCGGCAACCACATCGCGCCCGGCGTGGACGTGACCCTGCAGTCCGAGAACGGCATGCTGGGCCTGGGTCCGTTCCCCACCGAGGACGCGGTCGACGCCGACATCGTCAATGCCGGCAAGCAGACGATCTCCGAGCTGGACCGCACCAGCTATGTGTCCTCGGCCGACAGCTTCGCGATGATTCGCGGCGGCCACGTCGACTGCTCGGTGCTCGGCGGCATGGAGGTGTCGGAGACCGGCGACCTCGCCAACTGGATGGTGCCCGGCAAGATGATCAAGGGCCCCGGCGGCGCCATGGACCTGGTGGCCGGCGTGCGCCGCATCATCGTGCTGATGGAGCATGCGGCCAGGGACGGCTCGTCCAAGTTCCGCCGCGCCTGCTCGCTGCCGCTGACCGGCGCCAACGTGGTCGATATGCTGATCACCGACCGCGCCGTCTTCGTGCGGCCCGACCGCCGCAGCGGCTTCGTGCTGACCGAGCTGGCGCCGGGCGTGAGCCAAGCCGAGCTGCGCGCCTGCACCGAGGCGCAGTACGACGTGGCGCTCGTCGCCGGGCAGGCCACCTGATGGTCGCGCGGGCCTACATCGCCGGCGCCGGCATCACCGCCTTCGGCCGGCACGAAGGACGCGGCGCGCTCGACCTCATGGCCGAGGCGGCCGAAGCCGCGCTGCAGGACGCCGCGCTCGACCACGGCAACATCGACGGCCTGCTCTGCGGCTACGCCACCACGCTGCCGCACCTGATGCTGTCGACCCTGTTCGCCGAGCGCTTCTCGTTGCGGCCGACCTATGCGCACGGCATGCAGCTCGGCGGCGCCACCGGCGCGGCCATGCTGATGGCCGCACGCGAACTGGTGCAGAGCGGACGCTGCCGGCGGGTGCTGGTGGTGGCCGGCGAGAACCGGCTCAGCGGCCAGAGCCGCGACAGTGCCATCCAGACCCTGGCCCAGGTCGGCGACCCCGACATGGAGGTGCCCAACGGCGCCTCGGTGCCGGCCTACTACGCACTGATGGCCTCGCGCTACCTGCACGAAACAGGCCTCGGCGGCGACGACCTCGCCGCCTTCGCGGTGGCGATGCGCGAGCGCGCGGCCGAGCATCCGCTGGCGCACCTGCGCACGCCGATCGGGCTCGACGAGGTGCGGGCCTCCAAGCCCATCGCCGCGCCGCTGCGGCTGCTCGACTGCTGCCCCATCTCCGACGGTGCCACCGCGCTGGTGGTGGCCGCCGAGCCCGGCCCGCACCGGCCGGTGGCCATCGCCGGCGCCGGCCAGGCGCACCGCCACCAGCACCTGAGCGCCATGGAAGACGTGATGGCCTGCGGTGCCGCGCAGGCCGCCGGCCGCGCCTTCGCCGATGCGCGCCTGGACATCGCCGACATCCGCTATCTCGGCATCTACGACTCCTTCACCATCACCCTGACGATGCTGCTCGAAGAGATCGGCTTCGCCCCGCGCGGCGGTGCAGCCGAGCGGCTGCGGCGCGGCGACTTCGCGCCGCACGGCCCGCTGCCGCTCAACACCCACGGCGGTTTGCTGTCCTTCGGCCACTGCGGCGTGGCCGGCGGCATGGCGCATGCGGTGGAGGCTTTTCGCCAGATGACCGGGACGGCCGGTGCGCGCCAGATCGCGCCACCGGCCAGCGCCTTCGTGCATGCCGACGGCGGGGTGATGTCCTCGCATGTGAGCCTGATCCTGTCGGCCGAAGGAGCCACGCCATGAGCGCGCTCGCCGCACCGTTCAACGATGGCCTGGCCGAAGGCCGGCTGCGCTTTCAGCGTTGCCAGGACTGCCGCCACGCCCAGACCCTGCCGCGCTATGCCTGCACCCGCTGCGGCAGCGCCCGGCTGGCCTGGCAGGACGCGGCCGGCACCGGCGCCGTGCACGCGGTGACCGAGGTCGCCCGGGCGCCGTCGGAGGCGTTTCGCGCGCTCGCGCCCTACACCCTGGTGCTGGTCACGCTCGCCGAAGGGCCGCGCCTCATGGCGCACGCGGCGCCGGGCGTGGCCATCGGCCAGCGGGTGGCTGCGACCTTCTTCCAGCACCACGAACGCACGCTGGTGCGCTTCATGCCGATCGCACCGCCCTAGCCACCGTCGCCGGCCGGCGCAGCGCTTTTTTCGAGACATCCCCAAAAAAGAGCAGGAGACAAGCAGCATGCAACCCCGATCGATCTTCCGCCGCGCCGTGCTGGCGCTGGCCGTGGGCGCCGCCGCGCTCGGCACCGCCGTGCCGGCCCTGGCGCAGGCCTATCCGAACAAGCCGGTGCGGCTGGTGGTGCCCTATCCGCCGGGCGGGCCGACCGACATCGTGGCGCGCATCGTGGCGCAGAAGCTCTCCGAGCAGACGGGGCAGCAGTTCATCATCGACAACCGGGGCGGCGCCGGCGGCAACCTCGGCGCGGAGATCGTGGCGCACAGCCCGGCCGACGGCTACACGCTGGTGGTGGCGACGACCGCCCACGCCATCAACCCCACGCTGTTCAAGAGCCTCAACTACAAGCTCATGAGCGACTTCGTGCCGGTGTCGCTGCTGACGCGCGGGCCGCTGGTGATCGTCGCCAACAAGGCGCTGCCGGCGGGCACCGTGGCCGAGCTGATCGCCTTGGCCAAGAGCAAGCCGGGCGGGCTCAATTTCGCGTCGTCGGGCAACGGCCAGTCGACCCATCTGGCGGCCGAATTGTTCGCCTCGATGGCCGGCGTGAAGATGACCCACATTCCCTACAAGGGCAGCGCGCCGGGCCTGGCCGACACCATCGCCGGGCAGACGCAGCTGATGTTCGACACCATGCTGTCGGCCATGCCACAGGTCAAGGGCGGCCAGCTCAAGGCGATCGCGGTGACCAGCGCCCAGCGCTCGCCGGTGGCGCCCGAGCTGCCGACGGTGGCCGAGTCTGGCCTGCCGGGCTACGAGGCCATCGCCTGGAACGGCCTGCTGGCGCCGGCCGGCACGCCGCCGGACGTGGTCGAGCGGCTCAGCGCCGAGCTGAAGAAAACGCTCGCCCTGCCCGAGGTGAAGAGCAAGTTCGAGGCGCAGGGTTTCGCCGCGTCCTGGAACAGCCCGGCGGAGTTCGGCGGCTTCCTGCAGGCCGAGGTGGAGAAGTGGGCCAAGGTGGTCAAGTCCTCGGGTGCCACGGTCGACTGAGCATGATCGACTACCACCGCCTGATGGCCTGGGAGTTCACCGAGACGGTGCACCACTACCGGGCCGAAGACACCATGCTCTACGCGCTGGCGCTGGGTGTCGGCCGCGATCCGGTGGACAGCCGCCAGCTGCGCTTCGTCGAGGACAGCGGCGAGGGCCGGCTGCAGGCCCTGCCCACCATGGCCGTGGTGCTGGGCTTTCCCGGCTCGTGGATGGCCGACTCCGGCACCGGCATCGACTTCGCTCAGACGGTGCACGGCGAGGAAGCCGTGGAGTGGCACGCCGTGCTGCCGCCGCAGGGCTGCGTGCGGTCGAGCCACCGGGTGCTGTCGGTGGTCGACAAGGGCCCCGGCCGGGGCGCGCTGATCCGCTACGAAAAACGCCTGATCGACGCCGACAGCGGCCAGCATTACGCGACCGTGGTGCACACCTCGTTCGCGCGTGCCGACGGCGGTTTCGCCACGCCCGCCGTGCCGGGCGATGCGCCCGGCCCCACACCCACGCCGGTGCCCGAGGGCGAGCCCGAGACCACCATCGACCTGCCGACCCTGCCGCAGCAGGCGCTGCTCTACCGGCTGCTGGCCGACCGCAATCCGCTGCATTCCGATCCGGTGGTGGCCTGGCAGGCCGGCTATCCGCAACCCATCCTGCACGGCCTGTGCACCTGGGGCATGGCCGGCCACGCGCTGCTGGCGCATTACGGCCAGGCCGATCCGCGCCGCATGCGCAGCCTCTACGCGCGCTTTTCGGCGCCGGTGATTCCAGGCGAGACGCTGCGGCTGGAAAGCTGGCGGCGCGACGGCGCGGTGCGTTTTCGCATGCGCGCGGTGGAGCGCGACCGCACCGTGCTCGACCACGGGCTCGCCCGCATCGACACCTGAACAAGAACGAACCATTCGACGGAGACAAGCACCATGCGCCATGACCAGGAAATCGATCGTCGCCGCCTCCTCGCGCTTGGCAGCGCCGGCCTCGCCGGCTGGAGCCTGCCGGCCCATGCCCAGCCCGCGCCGTGGCCGAATCGTGGGCTGCGCTTCGTCGTGCCGTTCCCGGCCGGCGGGCCGGTCGACACCACCGGGCGCGCCGTCGCCCAGAAGGTCGGCGAGATGTGGGGCCAGCCGGTGGTGGTGGACAACCGCGCCGGCGCGGGCGGCATCGTCGGCGCGGACATCGCCGCCAAGCTGCCGGGCGACGGCTACAACGTCTTCGTCTGCAGCATCCACCACTCGGTGCTGCCGGCGCTCAAGTCGCCGTTGCCCTACGACATCGAGCGTGACTTCGCGCCGGTCACCTTCGGCGCCATCTTTCCGATCGTGCTGGTGGCGCACCCGTCGCTGCCGGTGAAGAACGTGGCCGAGCTGATCGCGCTCGACAAGCGCACGCCGGGTAAGCTGAGCTTCGGCTCGGCGGGCAACGGTGGCGGCACGCACCTGGCCGGCGAGCTGTTCAACATGAAGGCCGGCACCACGCTGCAGCACGTGCCCTACAAGGGCAGCGCGCCGGCCATGACCGACCTGCTCGGCAACCAGGTGCAGCTGATGTTCAGCGACGCGCCCACCGCGCTGCCGCAGCTGCGCGCCGGCAAGGTCAAGGCGCTGGCCGTCGGCAGCGTGCAACGCTCGGCGCTGCTGCCCGAGGTGCCGACCATGGCTGAGGAAGGCCTGCCCGACTACGAGGCGTATTCGTGGGCGGCCTTCGTGGCGCCCCGGGGCACGCCGCCGGAGATCGTGCAGAAGATGAGCGCAGACATGGGCCGCGCCATGGCCGACCCGGCGGTGCGCCAGCGCCTCTACGACGCCGGCGCCGAGGCCCGGCCCAACACGCCGGCCGAGTTCCAGCGCCAGCTGCACGGCGAGATCGTGAAGTGGGCGGCGGTGGTCAAGGCCGGCAACATCAAGATGGACTGAACCCATGAGCGGCACGACCACCGGACAACTGCTGCTGCGCCGCGAAGGCCCGGTGCTGGTGATGACCATCGCCAACCCCGCGCTGCGCAACGCCCTGCATCCCGCCATGTACCGCGGCGGCGCCCAGGCGGTGCGCGAGGCCGCCGCCGACCCGGCGGTGCGCGCCATCGTGCTGACCGGCGAGGGCGAGCACTTCTGCGGCGGCGGCGACTTGAACCGCCTGCGCCGCCAGCGCGAACTGCCCGCGCACGAACAGCACGGCCATCTCGACGCCCTGCACGACTGGGTGATGGCGCTGCAGGAATCGCCGCAGCCGGTGATCGCGGCGGTCGAAGGCGCAGCGGCCGGGGGCGGCTTCTCGGTGTGCCTGGGTTGCGACCTGGTGGTGGCGGCCGAGGACGCGGTTTTCGTCATGTCCTATGCCCGCATCGGCCTGTCGCCCGACGGCGGCGGCTCCGACAGCCTGGCGCGCGCCTTGCCGCCACAGGCCGCGCTGGAGCTGCTACTCGACGGCGGCAAGGTGACGCCGCAGCGCCTGCACGGCTGGGGCCTGATCAACCGGCTGGTGCCGCACGGCCAGGCGCTGGCCACCGCCCTGGAATGGGCGCAACGGCTGGCCCGGGGCGCGGCGGGCGCGCAGGCCGACATCAAGCGCCTGGTCTACGGCGCGCGCCACCGCGAGCGCCGCGCCCAGCTCGACGCCGAACGCGACGCCTTCGTCGCCAACCTCTACGGCGAACACGCCGGCCGCGCCATCGCCGCCTTTCTCGACAAGACACCGACCCATCCGACATGAACGAAGACGAACTCCTCGCCAGCGCACTCGCACCCCGCACCGTGGCCGTCATCGGCGCCTCGGAAAGCATCCACAAGATCGGCGGAAGGCCGATCCACTACATGCGCCAGAACGGCTTTGCCGGCCGCATCTATCCGGTCAACCCGACTCGCACCGAGCTGCAGGGCCTCGCCTGTTATCCGTCGCTCGATGCCCTGCCCGAAGTGCCCGAGCTGGCGCTGGTGATCGTCTCCGGCGAGAAAGCCGTGGAGACCGTGGAAGACTGCGCCCGGCGCGGCGTGAAGGCGGCGATCGTCATCGCCTCGGGCTTCGGCGAGGCCGGCGCCGAGGGCCGCGCGCTGCAGGACCGCATGCGCGATGCGGCACGCGCGGCCGGCATGCGGCTGTACGGCCCCAACACCCAGGGCCTGGCCAACTTCGGCAACGGCGCCATCGCCTCCTTCTCGACCATGTTCACCGAGGTGCCGCCCGGCGACGGGCCGGTGGCGGTGGTCAGCCAGAGCGGCGGCATGAGCGCCATGGCCTACGGCCTGCTGCGTGGCCGCGGCATCGGCGTGCGCCATGTGCACGCCACCGGCAACGAGGCCGACGTGACGGTCGCCGACATGGCCTGGGCCGTGGCGCACGACCCCGGCGTGAAGCTGCTGCTGCTCTATCTGGAAACCATCGCCGACCCGGCCCTGCTGGCCCGCACGGCGGCCTATGCCCGCGAGCGCGGCCTGCCGATCGTGGCGGTGAAGGCCGGGCGCAGTGCCAGCGGCGCCAAGGCGGCCAGCTCGCACACCGGCTCGCTCGCCAACGAGGACCGCACGGTCGACGCCTTCCTGCGCCACCACGGCATCTGGCGGGTGCGCGACGTGCATGCGCAGGCGCTGGCCGCCGAGGCCTATCTGGCGGGCTGGCGGCCCGAAGGCCGGCGGCTGGTCATCATCAGCAATTCGGGTGCGAGCTGCGTGATGGGTGCCGACGCGTCCGAGGACCACGGCCTGCCGCTGGCCGAGCTGGCGCCGGCCACCTGCGCTGCGGTGGCCGCGCGCCTGCCGGGCTTCGCCACCGCCACCAATCCGATCGACATCACCGCCGCATTGCTGTCCAACAGCGGGCTGTTCGGCGACGTGCTGCCGGCGGTGGCCGACGACCCGGCGGCCGACCTGTTCTTCATCCACATCCCGGTGGCCGGCACCGGCTACGACGTGGAGGCCTTCGCCCGCGACACGGCGGCCTTCGCGGCGCGTACCGGCAAACCGGTGGCGGTGTCGGCCTGGCAGGAGAGCGTGGCCGCGCCTTTCAAACGCCTGGGCGTGCCGACCTTCGTCAACGAGAACGATGCGCTCGGCGTGCTGGCGCAACTCGCCGGACACACCGCGTTGCTGCAGCGGCCGCCGGCGGCCTGGGAGCATTCGTCGCGCGAGCCGGTGGTGGCGCTGCCCGACGGCCCGCCGGGCTTTCTCAACGAGGCCGACAGCCTGGCCGCGTTGGGCGGCTGGGGCGTGCCGGTGGTGCCGTTCCGGCTGTGCCGCAGCGCCGATGAGGCGCGTGCCGCTTTCGCCGCGCTGGGCGTGGCCAGGGTGGTGGTCAAGGCCTGCTCGCGCGACGTGCCGCACAAGTCCGAGCACGGCCTGGTGGCGCTCGGCATCACCAGCGCCGACGCGGCGGCGCAGGAGTTCGAACGCCAGTGGCAGCAGCTCGCCGCCATGGGCGTGGCGCAGGAAGGCGTGGTGGTCGCGGCCATGCACCGGGGCCGCCACGAATGCCTGGTCGGCGCCCGGCACGACCCGGTCTTCGGCCCGGTGGTGGTGGTGGGCGCGGGCGGGCGCGACGTGGAGGCCGTGCAGGACGTGGCGGTGCTGCTGCCGCCCTTCGACCGCGCGGCGGTGCGCGAGGCGCTGGCCGGTCTGCGCATGGCGCCGTACCTGCAAGGCGTGCGCGGCGACCCGGCGCTGGATGTGGACGCGCTGGCCGACGTGGCGATCACGGTCGGCCGGGCCATGGTGGCCGCCGGCGGCCGCATCGCCTCGCTCGACGCCAACCCGGTGATGCTGGGCGCGGCCGGCGAGGGCGCGCTGGTGGTCGATGCGCTGATCGAGCGCGCCTGACAAAAAAACCCAAGAAAACGGAGACATGACGACATGAGAGACACGACATTGCGCATCGGCTCGGGCGCGGCCTGGTGGGGCGACCGGGTGAGCCCGGCCGGCGTCAACGCCGAACACGGCCGGCTCGACTACCTGTGCTTCGAGACCATGGCCGAGGCCACGGTGTCGGCCGCCCAGGTGCGGGCGCGGCGCGACCCGAGCTTTCCCGGCTACGACACCTACCTCGACGACCGCATGCGCGCGGTGCTGCCGGCCTGCATGCGCCAGGGCACGCGCATCGTCAGCAACCAGGGCTGGCTCAATCCGGACGCGGCGGCCCGGCGCATCGTCGAGCTGCTGCAGGAACTCGGCATCCACGGCGTGAAGGTGGCGTCGGTCAACGGCTCGCTGATCACCGACCGCGTACTGGCGCTCACCGACACCATCATGGAAAACGGCCAGCCCACCGCGACCCTGGCCGACAGCCTGATCTCGGCCGAGGCCTACCTGGGCGCGGAGCCCATCGTGGAGGCGCTGCGCGGCGGTGCGCAGATCGTGGTGACCGGCCGCGTGGCCGACCCCTCGCTGTTCCTCGCGCCGATGATGTTCGAGTTCGGCTGGGACCCGATGGACCACGAGAAGGTGGGCGCGGGCAACGCCATCGGCCACCTGATGGAATGCGGCGCGCAGGTCACCGGCGGCTATTTTTCCGATCCTGGTTTCAAGGACGTGCCCGAGCCCTGGAACTTCGGCTTTCCCATCGCCGAGGTGGAGCCCGACGGCACGGTGGTCATCACCAAGGTCGAAGGCACCGGCGGCGCCGTCACGCTGCAGACGGTGAAGGAGCAGATGCTCTACGAGGTGCACGACCCCGCGCGCTACCTCACGCCCGACGTGGTGGTGGACTTCACCCGCTGCCGGCTGGAGCAGGTCGGCCCCGACCGGGTGCGGGTGACCGGGCTCACCGGCACGCCGCGCACGCCCACGCTCAAGGTCTCCATCGGCTGCACCGAAGGCTTCATCGGCGAGGACATGTTCTTCTACGCCGGCCCCGGCGCCCTGCGCCGCGCGCAGCTCGCGAAGAAGGTGCTGGAAGAGCGCTTCAAGATCGTCGGCCTGCAGGCCGAGGACCTGCGCATCGACTTCCTGGGGCTCAACGCGATCCACGGCGAGGCCACGCCGGCCGACGCGCCCGAGCCCTACGAGATCGCGGTGCGGGCGGCCGCACGCACCCGCACCCGCGAGGAGGCCGCCAAGGTGGGCCGAGAGATCGACGGCATGGCCGTGTCGGGCATCGCCCATACCGGCAAGCGCGTGCCGCACCAGGACCGCACCCGCGAGGTGATCGGCGTGTGGTCCTCGCTGGTGGCGCGCGAGGAAGTGCCCGCGCGCGTGTCGTATTTCGAAAGCTGAACCGGGAAGCCCACGGCCATGAAAGTCTTGCTGCAACACATCGCCCACGCCCGTTCGGGCGACAAGGGCAACACCTCGAACATCGCGGTCTTCGCGTATGCGAGCGCGTTCTATCCGCTGCTCAAGGAACAGCTCACCGCCGAGCGCTTCAAGGCGTTCTATCGCGGTGCCATCCAGGGCGAGGTGATCCGCCACGAGGTCGACAACATCGAGGCGCTCAACTTCGTCTGCCACGGCGCTTTGGGCGGCGGCGTGTCGCGCTCGCTCAGCCTGGACAACTACGGCAAGGCGCTGTCGGCGGCGGTGCTGGGTTTCGAGATGGACGTGCCCGACGAACTGGCTTCGCAGCTGCGCGGGCCGCGCTGAGCCCGTTCGCATCGACGACAACACAGGAGACACGACATGCCCACCTTCAACCGCCGCGTGGCGATAGGCCTCATCGCGATCGCCGCATCGGCCGGCGCCCTGGCGCAGAGCTTTCCAAGCAAGCCGATCCGCGTCATCGTCCCCTACCCACCGGGCGGCACCACCGACATCGTCGCCCGGCTCGCGGCCCAGCAGATCGGTGAGAAGCTCAAGACCCAGGTGATCGTGGACAACCGTGCCGGGGCCAACGGCGCCATCGGCGCGGTGGAGGTGGCGCGCGCGCCGGCCGACGGCTACACCCTGCTGATGGCCACGGCCAGCACGCACGGCATCAACTCGGCTGTCTACCGCAACCTGCCCTACGACGCGGTGAAGGACTTCTCGCCGGTCAGCAACGTGGCCTCCACGCCCAACATCATCGCGGTGCATCCCAGCGTGCCCGCGAAGAACCTGCAGGAGCTGCTCGCCCTGGCGCGGGCGCAGCCGGGCAAGCTCAACTTCGGCTCGACCAGCCTCGGCGGCTCGCCGCACATGAGCGCCGAGCTGCTCAAGATGATGGCCAACGTCGACATGGTGCACGTGCCCTACAAGGGCGCCGCGCCGATGCTCACCGACCTGATGGGCGGGCAGGTGCAGATCGGCTTCGACAACCTGCCATCGACCATCGGCTTCGTGAAGGCCGGCAAGGTGCGCGCCATCGCGGTGACCACGCCGCAGCGCTGGCCGGGCGCGCCGGACATCCCCACCGTGGCCGAGAGTGGTCTGCCCGGCTACGAGGTGTCGGGCTGGTTCGGTCTGCTGGCGCCCGCCGGCACGCCCAAGGCGGTGGTCGACACGCTGCAGCAGGCCGTGGCCGATGCGCTGAAGCAGCCCGAGGTGCGCCAGCAGCTGCTGGACCTGGGCGCGTCGCCGGTCGGCAGCACGCCCGACGCCTTCGCGCGGCAGATCGCCGCCGATGTGCAGAAGTGGCGCGACGTGGTCAAGACCACGGGACTCAAGCTCGATTGAAACCAAGGAGAGGACTGGACATGGAACAACGTGAAGTCGTGGTGGCGAGCGGTGTGCGCACCGCCGTCGGCAGTTTCGGCGGCGGCCTGAAGGACGTGCCGCCCACCACCCTGGCCACCGAGGTGCTGCGTGCCGCGCTGGCGCGCGCCGGGGTGGAGGGCGCGCAGGTCGGGCATGTGTGCTTCGGCCATGTCATCAATACCGAACCGCGCGACATGTACCTGTCGCGCGTGGCCGCGCTCGACGGCGGCTGCCCGCACGAGACGCCGGCCTTCAACGTCAACCGGCTCTGCGGCTCCGGCCTGCAGGCGGTGGTGTCGGCGGCGCAGGCCATCCTGCTCGGCGACTGCGACACGGCGGTGGCCGGCGGCGCCGAGAGCATGAGCCGCGCGCCCTACAGCACGCAGGCGATGCGCTTTGGCGCGCGCATGGGCGACAGCGGCATGGTCGACATGATGCTGGGCGCGCTGCACGACCCCTTCCACCGCATCCACATGGGGGTCACCGCCGAGAACGTGGCCGAGCGCTACGCCATCGGCCGCGAGGCGCAGGACGCGCTGGCGCTGGAGAGCCACCGCCGCGCCGCCACGGCGACCAGCGAAGGGCGCTTCCAGGACCAGATCGTTCCCATCGTGCAGAAGGGCCGCAAGGGCGACGTGGTGTTCGACCGCGACGAGCATTTCCGCGCCGACATCACCGTGGCCGACCTGCAGAAACTGCGGCCGGCCTTCCGCAAGGACGGCGGCGTGGTGACCGCCGGCAACGCCTCCGGCATCAACGACGGCGCCGCCGCGCTGGTGCTGATGGAACGCTCGGTGGCCGCGTCGCGCGGCGTGAAGCCCCTGGCCCGGCTGCTGGCCTATGCGCACAGCGGCGTCGATCCGCAGTACATGGGCATCGGCCCGGTGCCGGCCACCCGGGCGGTGCTGAAGAAGGCCGGGCTGACGGTGGCCGACCTCGACGTGATCGAGGCCAACGAGGCCTTCGCGGCACAGGCCTGCGCGGTGACGCAGGAGCTGGGACTGGACCCGGCCAAGGTCAACCCCAACGGCTCGGGCATCGGCCTGGGGCATCCGATCGGCGCGACCGGCGCGATCATCACGGTGAAGGCCCTGCACGAGCTGCAGCGCATCGGCGGGCGCTATGCGCTGGTGACCATGTGCATCGGCGGCGGCCAGGGCATCGCGGCGGTGTTCGAGCGCATCTGAGGGGCGGTGGGGCGGAGCAGGGCAGGGCGGGCGGGATGCGACAGAATCGCGGCCCCACTCCTTCGCCCCCGGATCCGCCCGCATGCAGCCCCTGCTCGACGCCATCGCCACCCTGTCCCTGCCCACCGACGCGCAACGTGTCTTCCACGGGCGCGGCGGGCGGTATCCCGGCTGCACGCAGTGGTCGCTGGACTGGTTCGCGCCGGTCTGGGTGCTGACCAGCTTCCAGCCGGCCACCGACGAGGAGCTGGCCGCGATCGGCGCGGCGCTGGAGCGGCGCTGGAACGAGATCGCGCCGGGCCAGGCGTTGCACTGGGTGTTCCAGTGCCGCCACGACAGCCAGGCCGACACCCGCGTGATGGCCGGCGAGGTACCCGAGCCGCACTGGGTGCAGGAAGACGGCGCGCAGTACCGGGTTCACCTGGGCCGAGGCCAGAACCACGGGCTGTTCCTGGACATGGCCGAGGGCCGGCGCTGGGTGCGCCGCCATGTGGCCGCGCGCGAGCGGGTGAAGGTGCTGAACCTGTTCGCCTATACCTGCGCCTTCTCGGTGGTGGCGCTGCAGGCCGGCGCGCGGCAGGTGACCAACCTCGACATGAGCAAGGCGGCCCTGGCCATCGGCCAGCAGAACCACCGCGCCAACGACCTGACGGGCCAAGCCGGTTTTCTGCCGCACGACATCTTCAGCTCGTGGGGAAAGATCACCCGCGGCGGCCCCTACGGCCTGATCGTCGTCGACCCGCCGAGCTACCAGAAAGGCAGCTTCGTCGCCACCAAGGACTACGCCCGGCTGATGCGCCGGCTGCCCGACCTGCTGGAGCCCGAGGGCCACGTGCTGCTGTGCCTCAACGCGCCGGAACTGGGGCCGGCCTTCCTGCAGGAGCAGATGGCGGCGCTGGCGCCGGAGCTGATCTTCGTGGAGCGGCTGGCCAATCCGGCGGTGTTCGCCGACGTGTCGGAGGAGCGTTCGCTGAAGGTACTGGTGTACCGGGCGCCACCGCTGGACCTGGCGGCGGCCTGAGGCCTTAGCGCCTGGCCTTGCCGCCGGCGGAGGCGTCGGCCTGCCTGCCGAAGGACGCGGCGATGAAGTCGACGAACTTGCGCACCCGCGCGGCCGACTGGTGGCGCGGCGGGTACACCGCGTAGATGTCGGCGTCGGGTGTCTTGTACTGCGGCAGCACTTCCACCAGCCGGCCGCTGGCGAGATAGCGCTGCACGTCCCATTCGGCGCGCATCAGGATGCCGTGGCCTTCGAGCGCCCACTTCACCGCGATCTCGCCGTCGTTGGTGGTGAGGTTGCCGCGCGTCTTCACCGCCTGGGTCTCGGGCTGGCGTCCCTTGGCGGCGGTGAGCCGCCAAAGCCCGTAGGCCTCCTCGCCCTGGCGGATGCCGATGCACTTGTGCCGGCCCAGGTCACCGGGCACCTTGGGCACGCCGTACTTGCGCAAATAGGCCGGCGAGGCGCAGAGCAGCCGCCGGTTGTCGGCCAGCTTGCGCGCGACGACCCGGGTGTCCGGCGGTGCGCCGAAGCGGATGCAGATGTCGAAGCTGTCGTCGGTGAGCGGCGGCGGGCTGACCGACAGCTGCAGCTGCACGTCCACCTCCGGATAGGTGGCGACGAAGGTCGAGATGAGCGGCGCCACGTGGCTGCGGCCGAAACCCAGCGTGGCGTTGACCCGCAGCAGGCCGGTCGGCTGCGCCTTGGCCACGCCGAGCAGCTCTTCCATCTCGTCGATCTCGCCGAGGATGCGGCGGGCGTGCTCCAGGTAGACCTCGCCCTCGGGCGTGAGGCTCATGCGGCGGGTGGTGCGGCTGACCAGCGACACGCCGGCGCGGGCTTCCATGGCCGCCAGGTGCTTGCTGACCGCCGGCGTGGTGATGCCGAGTTCGCGCGCCGCCGCGCTCAGGCTGCCGGCGCCCGCCAGCACCGAGAAGAAGGGCAGGTCGCCCGGTTGGATGGTGCCGCTCATGGTCGTCTCGATTGTTGAATTGCGGTTAATGGCGCTTTCACTTTAGGGCCGGACGATGCGTTTGGCGAGCCCTAGAGTCGATGGCCTTTCCACCCCAGAACGACGAGACACATCCGCCATGAAGACCTCCACCATTGCCCGTTCGCCCGGCACCTGTGGGCCGGCCGCATGAGGCGCGACAAGCACGCCAAGATCGTGGCCACGCTCGGCCCCGCCAGCGACGACCGCGCCACCATCCGCGCGCTGTTCGACGCCGGGGCCGACGTGTTCCGGCTCAATTTCTCGCACGGTCGCCACGAGGACCACCGGCGCCGGCTGGAGATCGTGCGCGGGATCGAGGCCGAGGTCGGCCGGCCGATCGGCGTGCTGCTCGATCTGCAGGGCCCCAAGCTGCGCATCGGCAGCTTCGCCGACGGCGCGGTCGCGCTCGTCGAGGGGCAGCCCTTTAAGCTCGACCTCGATGCGACGGCGCCGGGCTCGATCGACCGCGTCGCCTTGCCGCATCCGGAGATCTTCGCGGCGCTGGAAACCGGCACCGAACTGCTGCTCGACGACGGCCGGCTGCGCCTGCGGGTGGAGCGCTTCGGCGGCGATTTCGCCGAGACCGTGGTGCTGGTCGGCGGCACGCTGTCGGACCGCAAGGGCGTCAACGTGCCGGGCGTGGTGCTGCCGCTGTCGGCCCTCACCGACAAGGACCGCGCCGACCTGGCCTTCGGCCTGTCGCTCGGGGTGGACTGGGTCGCCCTGTCCTTCGTGCAGCGGCCCGAAGACATCGTGGAAGTGCGCGCACTCGTGGGCGAGCGCGCGGCCATCGTGGCCAAGCTGGAGAAGCCGGCGGCCATCGCCTCGCTGGACGCCATCGTGGCCGAGGCCGACGCGGTGATGGTGGCGCGTGGCGACCTGGGCGTGGAGATGCAGGCCGCGCAGGTACCGTCCATCCAGAAACGCATCGTGGGCGCCTGCCGCCGCGCGGGCAAGCCGGTGATCGTGGCCACGCAGATGCTGGAGTCGATGGTGAGCGCGCCGGTGCCCACGCGGGCCGAGGCCTCGGACGTGGCCACCGCCATCTACGAGGGAGCCGACGCGGTGATGCTGTCGGCCGAATCGGCCAGCGGACGCTGGCCGGTGCAGGCGGTGCGCATGATGAGCAGCATCGTCGCGCAGACCGAGGCCGATCCGCACTACCGCGCGGCCATCGACGCCTCGCGCGGCGAACCGCGGGCGCTGGCCGCCGATGCCGTGGGCCTGGCCATGCGCCACGTCACCGGGCTGCTGCAGGCGGTGGCCACCGTGGCCTATACGAGCTCGGGCTATTCGGCGCTGCGCATGGCGCGCGAGCGGCCCGCCGCGCCCATCCTGGGCATGACGCCGAGGCTGCAGACCGCACGCCGCCTGGCGCTGGTGTGGGGCGTGCACGCGGTGCTGTGCCACGAGGTGGAGAGCGTGGCCGAGATGAGCGAGCTGGCCTGCCGCACCACGCGCACCGAAGGTTTCGGGCTCGCGGGGCAGACGGTGGTCATCTCCGCCGGCATGCCCTTCGGCGCCTCGGGCACCACCAACCTGCTGCGGATCGCGCAGGTGGCCTGACCATCGCGGCGGCCTCAGGGGCTGGCCGCATAGGCCTGCACCGTGTCCCAGGCCACTTGCTGCAGCGCCAGCGCGGTGGCCGGCGGCAGGCCTTCGGTGTCGGTCAGGCCGACCGGGCTGCGGCCGAAGAGCGTGGCGTAGAGAGTGGCGGCCGCCAGGTAGCTGCCGGCCGGGCTGGGATGGCGCTTGTCGGCGTCGTAGAGGCCGATGTCCGGATGCGCCTGCCGCGAGCGCGCGAAGGCCAGCCCGGCCGGTACGACCTGCGCCGCGTTGTCGCGGCCGATGCGGCCATAGGCCTCGGCGAGCGGCTCGGTCATGTCGGGCTGGTCCTCGTAGGCCCAGGACATGAAGAACACCGGCCGCGCGCCGTGGCGGCGCACGATCTCCGCGTTCTTCTTGGCGTAGGCGAAGAAGTCGTCGCGCAGCTGGGGATGCAGCGGGCACTGGCTGCAGTCCATCATGACCGCCGCGTCGAACAGGGGCGTGCGCTGGTTGAAGTGCAGCACGTTGCGCGAATCGATGGTGTAGCGGGCCACCGCGTTCGGCCGGAAATACGACTCCACGTCGTGCCAGTCGAAACCCGCGCCGCCGATGGTGACCAGCGTGCCCGCCACCTTCTGCCGGGGCTCGGCCGAACGCGCCAGCCGGGCGACGATGCCGTCGATGCCGTTGTTGTAATAGAAGAAGCTGCTGCCGATGTAGAGCACCGTGGCCGGCGGTGTGGCGACGACCGGTGGCTGGGCCGGTGCGCCGCAGCCGGCCAGCAGGATGGCCGCGACGGCGGCGCTGCGGATGCAGGCACGCAGCCGGGCGAAAAAGCGTGGGGAACATGGCATGGGGTCTCCTGTCGGCGTCGCCGAAAAAGCGGAGCCCGGACCATAGGCAGGCACGTACCGACAGGGGATGAGAGTTCGTCAAGGACGAGGGGGCGCACCCGGGCCGCCCTCGCCTGACCGGACGGAACTTCGCGCTTCAGTCGATGACGACGTTGGCGTCCTTCACCAGCCGGGCGTAGCGGGCGGTGTCGGCCTTGATCTGCGCGGCCATCTGCTCGGGTGTGTCGCCGATCGGCTCGGCGCCGATGTCTTCCATGCGCTTCTTGAAGTCCGGCGAATGGATGATCTTCACCATCTCCGCGTTCAGTTTGGCCACCACGTCCTTCGGTGTGCCGGCCGGCGCCAGGATGCCGAACCAGGTGCCGAGGTCGAAGCCCTTCAGGCCGGCTTCTTCCAGGGTGGGCACCTCGGGCAGGGTGCTGGAACGCTTGCCGGTGGTCACCGCCAGCGCCCGCAGCTTGCCGCCCTTGATGAAGGGCACGACCGGCGTGATGGTGTCGAAGGACATGGCGACCTGGCCGCCGAGCAGGTCGGTGGTGAGCGGCGCGCTGCCCTTGTAGGGCACGTGCAGCAGCTCGATGCCGGTGGCCGACGCGAACTGCGTGCCGATCAGGTGTTGCAGCGTGCCGTTGCCGTTGGAGCCGAAGGAGAGCTTCTCCTTCTCGCCAGCCGCCTTGGCCTGGGCGACCAGGCCCTTCACGTCGGTCACCGGCGACTTGGCGCTGACCACCAGCACGTTGGGCACCAGCGCCACCGTGGTGACGGGGGCGAAGCTCTTGTCGAAGTCGTAGGGCAGCTTCTTGTAGACGCTGGTGGCGATGGCGTGGTGCACCGCACCCATCAGCAGCACGTAGCCGTCGGCCTTGGCCGTGGCCACATAGGCCGCGCCCAGGGTGGCGCCGGCGCCGGGCCGGCTTTCCACCACGACGGGTTGGCCGAGCGACTGCGAGAGCTTGTCGGTCAGGGCCCGGGCCAGCACGTCGGAGCTGCCGCCAGGCGGGAAAGGCACCACCAGCGTGACCGGCTTGGTCGGGTAGCCCTGCGCCTGCGCCAGCGTCGGCAGGCCGACCGAGAACGCGCCCAGGGCCAGGGCGCCCAGGGCGATCGCCCGGCGCTTGTTGATCGGTTTCATGGTTTGTCTCTTTTCTTTTTTCGGATGCGGAACTCAGGCGGCCTTGCGACGTGCGCCGGCCGACACGATGTCGCACACCGCACGGGTGACCTGCGCGGTGGTGGCCTTGCCGCCGAGGTCGCCGGTGTGCAGCGAGCGGTCGGCCGTCACCGCTTCGACCGCGGCCATCACCTGCGCGGCGGCCTCGTGTTCGCCGAGGTGTTCGAGCAGCATCACCACCGACCAGAAGGTGCCCACCGGGTTGGCCAGGCCCTTGCCCATGATGTCGAAGGCCGAGCCGTGGATCGGCTCGAACATGCTGGGGTAGCGGCGCTCGGGATCGATATTGCCGGTGGGCGCGATGCCCAGGCTGCCGGCCAGCGCCGCGGCCAAGTCGCTCAGGATGTCGGCGTGCAGATTGGTGGCGACGATGGTGTCGAGCGTGGCCGGGCGGTTGACCATGCGCGCGGTGGCCGCGTCGACCAGTTCCTTGTCCCACTTCACGTCGGGGAACTCCCTGGAGATCTGCACCGCGATCTCGTCCCACATCACCATGGCGTGGCGTTGCGCGTTGCTCTTGGTGATGACGGTGAGCAGCTTGCGCGGCCGGGACTGGGCGAGCTTGAAGGCGAAGCGCATGATGCGTTCGACGCCCGAGCGGGTCATCATCGACACGTCGGTCGCCGCTTCGATCGGATGGCCCTGGTGCACCCGGCCGCCGACGCCGGCGTATTCGCCCTCGGAGTTCTCGCGCACGATCACCCAGTTGAGATCGCCCGGCCCGCAGCGCTTGAGCGGCGCGTCGATGCCCGGCAGGATGCGCGTGGGCCGCACGTTGGCGTACTGGTCGAAGCCCTGGCAGATCTTCAGGCGAAGGCCCCAGAGGGTGATGTGGTCGGGAATGTGCGGGTCGCCGGCCGAGCCGAAGAGGATCGCGTCCTTGTCGCGCAGCGCGTCCAGCCCGTCGGCCGGCATCATTTCGCCGTGCTCGCGGAACCAGTCGCCACCCCAGGCGAAGTCCTCGAAGTCGAATGCAAAACGGCTGCTGCCGGCGGCCAGCGCCTCGAGCACCTCACGGCCCGCAGGCACCACTTCCTTGCCGATGCCGTCACCGGGAATGGTGGCGATCTTGTATGTCTTCATGCGCGTATCTCCGCTTCTTTGACGAGAGGCCCATGGTGCCGTCGCCGTGGCATCGTGATCGCGATGAAAGTTAAACCGTAATTAACTTCAGGTGAAGAGTGGGAGCGCTCGTCACCAGCGCGGCGGCAGCGGACGGCGGCCCATTGTTGAGCGCCGGTTAATCCGGCTTTAACTTGCAGCGCGGTACGGGCCGGGCGGCGGCTCGAAGAATGCGAAGCCCGTCATGCGGGCACCGGGTCAGATCCCGGCGACGCGGCGGCGGCCCGGCGTGCCGCCGCTGCAATCGCCCTCACCACAACAGGAGACAGACATGCGATTCCAACCAGGGTTCGTGCGCGGCGTCATCGCCGTCGCGGCCGTGTCGTTCGCCGCCATCGTGTCGGCGCAAACGCAGACCGCCGTCCATCTGGACGCGGCCAACCGCAACGTCGGCAGCGATACCTTCCTGCGTGACAACGCGCGGGCCTTCTATTGCAACCTGCCCGAAGACAACAACGCCATCGTCATCGCCGCGCGTGCCACCAACAGCGTCCGCGTGCCGCTGACGCAGATCTTCGACGACGTGTGGATCGTCGGCTCGCGCTACGTGGCGCAGTACCTGATCAAGACGGCCGACGGCTTCGTCATGGTGGACGCCGGCAACAACGCCGCCGAAGTGCAGACCTACGACTATCCGGCCCTGCAGTCGCTCGGCCTGAGCCCGACCTATCCGCTCAAGGAGGTCTTTCTCACCCACGGCCATGGCGACCACGACGGCGGCGCGCAATGGCTGCTCGACAACCTCGGCGCGCGCTCCTGGCTGGGCTCGGCCGACGCCGCCGGCAAGACCTATGCGCCCCGGCAGATCGACTCCACCAACCTGGCGCCGCAGGAGATCTCGATAGGCGGCAAGGCCTTCACCGTGCTCGCCACGCCGGGGCACACGCCGGGCTCGACCTCGGCGGTGCTCAGCGTCACCGACAACGGCCAGCCGGTGCGGGTGCTGATCAACGGCGGCCAGTCGATGACCAGCTCGGTCCCGCAGGTGGCGCAGTACCTCGACTCGATCGAGCGCACCTACACCCTGGCGCGCGACCTGAACGTGCAGGGCGTGATGACGCCGCACATCTACTGGGACGGCACGGTGAAGAAGGTCGACGAGATCATCGCGCAGGGGCGCGGCAAGCCGAGCCAGTTCGTCTTCGGCAACGAGGGCGTGTTGCGCCAGCTGGCCGTGGCGCGCGAATGCTCCGCCGCCTGGCTGACCCGGCTCGACAGCAGCCGCACGCTGCCGAGCTGGCGCATCCATCAGGTCGAGCTGGTGGGCACGCCGACGCCCAACGCGGTGTCGGCCCGGCTGAGCAACGGCTGGAACGACGTGGCCGGCAAGCAGATCAAGTTCTCGATCGAAGGCAAGGACGCCGCCTGCTTCGCGCAGACCGACGCCACGGGGCTCGCCCGGTGCGAAGGCGCGAACCTGCCCAGCGGCCGGCTGCAGCTGCAGTTCGAGGGCGCGACGAGCACCCAGTTCGTCGACCTGCCGGCGACCGCGCGGACCGACGTGGCGTTTGCCGACAGCGGCGGCGGCTGCACCGTGGGTAACGGGCGCTTCGACCCGCTGTTCATCGGTTTGACCGCGCTGGCCGCCATCGGCGTGGTGCGGCGTCGCCGACAGCGCAAGGTTTGAGCACCATGGCGGGCCGGGCCGGACGGGTGCTACCGCTGGTCCTGCTGGGCGGGCCGCTCGGGGCCTGGGCCTTGCAGGCGGGCGAGCGCGCCGGGCTTTTGCGTCTGGGCGCCGATGGCGCGTGGCCGGCGGTCTTCATGCTGTTGATGGCAGCGCCGGTGGTGGAGGAATATGTCTTTCGCGAGCTTCTCCAGGGCTGGCTGGCGAGCGTGTTCCGACGCGGTGACCTGGCCTGCGATCGGCTGCTGTCACCGGCCAACGCGGTCACCAGCCTGGTCTTCTGTGCCTGCCATGCGATCCACCAGCCCTTGCTGTTCGCGCTGGCCATCGTGCTGCCTTCGCTGGTGTTCGGGCGCGTGCGGGAGGTCTTCGGTGAAGTCTGGCCCTGCATGGTGGCGCACGCGTGGTTCAACGCCTGTTTTCTGTTCGTCCTCGTTGCCTGAGGGGGCAGCGCGCACTCGACGCGCGCCGACGCGCTGACGGCGCATTCTCCGAACCCGTCCGCCTTCGGCCCGCCGGTACGGTCCTTCCTCAACCAGGAGATGACGATGACCGTGAAATACGTGGTGTCCATCGCAGGCCAGCTGCGCTACTTCGACAACGAACGCCAGCCCACCGAGCCGCTGCCGCGCGGCGTTGGAGGCGGCGCGAAGGCGGACCTGACACTGCTGCCGCCCGACCAGAAGCCTGCGGCAGCGTCCGAGTGGGACGCGGCGCTCGCCGAATTCAGCGCCGAACAACGCGAAGCGGCGGAGATCAGCGAGGCGCCTTGAAGCGCATCACGTCGGCGAGCCGACCGCGTCCGATCCCTTCAACCCCAGCATCTCGCGCGCCTCGGCCGGCGTGGCGATCTCCAGCGACAGCTCGGTGAGGATGCGGCGGATCTTGCGCACTTGGTCGGCGCACGACTGCGCGAGTTCGCCCTTGCCGAGGTAGAGGCTGTCTTCCAGCCCGACCCGCACGTTGCCACCCATCACCGCCGCCATGGTCAGCAGCGGCATCTGGTGCCGGCCGGCGCCGAGTACCGAGAAGCGGTAGCGGTCGCGGCCGAAGAGGCGGTCGGCGGTGGTGCGCATGTGCACCAGGTTCTCCGGGTCAGGCCCCATCCCGCCCAGGATGCCGAAGATCGACTGGATGAACAGCGGCCCCTCGATCAGGCCTTCGTCCACGAAATGCGCCAGCGTATAGAGATGGCCGACGTCGTAACACTCGAACTCGAAGCGGGTGCCGCAGCCCTGGCCGAGGGTCTGCAGGATGTGCTTGATGTCCTGGAAGGTGTTGCGAAAGATCAGGTCCTCCATGCCCTCGATGTAAGGCTTTTCCCAGGCGTGCTGCCACGTGCTGATGCGGCGCGCGGCCGGGTGGATCGAGAAGTTCATCGAGCCCATGTTGAGCGAGCACATCTCGGGCTTCAGTTGCAGCGGATAGGCCAGGCGCTGGTCCAGCGTCATGCGGGTACTGCCGCCGGTGGTGATGTTGATGACCGCGTCGGTCGCCTCGCGGATGCGGGGCACGAACTGGTCGAAGACGGCGGGGTCGTAGGTGGGGCTGCCATCGGCCGGGTTGCGCGCGTGCAGGTGCAGGATGGCGGCGCCGGCCTCGGCGGCGGCGATGGATTGCTCGGCGATCTGCTCGGGCGTGATCGGCAGGTAGGGCGACATGCTCGGCGTGTGGACCGAGCCGGTCACCGCGCAGGAAATGATGACTTTGTCTTGCTTGCGGGACATGGTGTGTTTTCTCATGATGGCCCTCGCGGGCGATTGGAATGAAGCCGGGCCGATCAAACGGCGAGCCACTCGGACAGCAGGCGCTCGTCGGCCATCAGTTGCTGCGGCGAGCCTTCGAAGACGATGCGGCCGTGGCCCATGACGCACACGCGGCTCGACACCTTCAGCGCGATGGCGAGCTTCTGCTCCACCAGCACCACCGACACGCCCCTGGTGTGCATGTCACGGATGCATTCGCCGACCTGGGCGACGATCTTCGGCGCCAGGCCTTCGGTGGGTTCGTCGATCAGCATCAACAGCGGGTTGCCGAGCAGCGAGCGGCAGATGGTGAGCATCTGCTGCTCGCCGCCGGAGAGGCTGCCCGCGCTGGTGTTGCGACGCTCCTTGAGCCGGGGGAAGTAGTCGAACATGTGCTCCACCGTCCACTGCGTCGCGCCCTCCAGCGCGGGCTGCTCGCCCATGCGCAGGTTCTCGTCGACCGTGAGATTGGCGAATACCTCGCGCTCCTCCGGCACGTAGGCGATGCCGGCGCGGCAGATGGTGAAGGGCCGGGCGCCGGCCAGCGGCCGCTGGCGCAGGCTCACCTGGCCGGCGGTGGGCGGCACCAGGCCCATGATGGCTTTCATGGTGGTGGAGCGGCCCGAGCCGTTGCGGCCGAGCAGGCTGATGACCTCCCGGCTGCCGACCTCGAAGCTCACGCCGTGGAGGATGTGGCTCTTGCCGTAGTGGGCGTGCAGGTCCTGCACCTGCAGCAAGGCGGGAGTGGCGTTCATGCGGCGGCCTCCTCGCCCAGATAGGCTTCCTTCACCGCCGCGTTGGCGCGGATCTCGGCCGGCGTGCCGGTGGCGATCGGCTGGCCGTAGACCAGCACGGTGACCCGGTCGCTCAACGAGAAGACGACCTCCATGTCGTGCTCCACGATCAGCAGCGCGCGGCCCTGGGTGACCTCGCGGATCAGCTGGGCGGTGTAGGCGGTCTCTTCGTGGTTCATGCCGGCCATGGGTTCGTCGAGCAGGATGAGGCGCGGGTCGCTGGCCAGCGTCATGGCGATCTCGAGCGAGCGCTGCTCCGAATAGGCCATCTCCCCGGCGACGGTGTAGGCGCGCTTTTCCAGGCGCACGAGTTCGAGCAGGCGTTCGGTCTGGCGACGTGTCTCGGCGTCGCGGTCGATGAACTTCCAGAAGGTGTAGGCCAGGCCGCGCGGCCGCATCACCGCCAGGCGCAGGTTCTCGTACACCGTCAGCCTGGGGAAGATGTTGGTGATCTGGAACGACCGCGACAGGCCGAGGTGGTTGATGGCCTGCGGCGTCTTGCCGGCGATGGAGCGGCCGTCGAAGACGATGTCGCCGGCGGTCGCCGGCAGGTTGCCGGAGATCAGGTGGAACAGGGTCGACTTGCCGGCGCCGTTGGGGCCGATGACGGCGTGGCGCTCGTCGCGGCGGATGTCCAGGTCCACGCCCCGGATGATCTCGGTGGGCCCGAAGGATTTGCGCAGTCCGCGCAGGCTGAGGATGGCGTCGTCGCTCATGCGGCACTCCGTTGGGTGTCGGGGGAGGTGGCGGTTGCCGCGGTCGCCTCCGGCGTTCGCTCCTGCGATTCGAGCGTGCGCAGGCGCCACCGGGCCAGCCACGCCAGGCAGGCGCCCACCGCCAGCAGGCCGGCCGGCACCAGCCAGGTGCCGGGCGCCGTCGGCGACCAGGCGCGGCCGACCAGGGTGATGGGCGGCCAGGCGGCCGAGCCCTGCGCAGCGGCCAGTGCGCGGTAGTCCTGCGAGAAGACGCGCTGCAGCGTCTCGATGACGAAGGCGCCGCCCATGCTCAGCGCCAGGGCCGCGCCCAGGGACAGCAGCACCAGCGGCATCAGCGCGGCCAGCCCGAAGCGGCGCCGCAGCTGTCCGAACAGGCCGAACAGGCCGGCCAGGCCGGTGGGCATGAACATCATCACCAGCACGAAGAGCGTGCCCTGGTAGAGCAGCCACGACTGGGTGAGGTCCGACACCGCGTAGCCGAAAAAGGTCATGAGCGCCGCGCCCAGCGCCGGGCCCAGGAACACCTTCACGCCGCCGATGTAGGTGTTGAGCACCACGGCGGCCGACAGGGAAGGATCGAACACCGCGTAGTTGGCCGACTCGTTGTTCATCACCTGCAGGCCGCCGGCCAGGCCTGAGAACATGGCCGACACCGCGAACACGATGACGCTGAGCCGGTGCGTGTCGTAGCCCAGGAAACGCAGGCGATGGGCGTTCTCGCGCAGGCCCAGCACCAGCCGGCCGAGCGGCGTGCGGGTGAACAGGAACAGCGCCGCCAGCGACACCAGCACCCAGGCGAGGGTGAGGTAGTAGACCTCGTTGGTCGAGCCGAAGCCCAGGCCCCAGGCCGGCATGCGGGTGGACGACACGCCCGCCTCGCCGCCGAACACGTCCTTGAGATGCGGCGCCAGCGAATGCACCAGCTCGGCGATGGCCAAAGTGATCATCGCGAAGTAGGTGCCCGATCGCTTGGTGGCGAAATAACCCGCGACCGTGCCGAAGCACAGGCCGCCCACGGCGCCGGCCAGCGGCAGCAGCGGTGTGGGCAGCAGGCCGGTGCCGCCGAGCGCGTTCATCGCGTGCACCGTGGCGAAGGCTCCCACGCCGAAGTAGGCCGCATGGCCGAACGACAGCATGCCGCCCTGGCCGCAAAGCAGGTTGTAGGCGCAGGCGAAGAGCGCGGCGATCAGCATCTGGATGGCCGCGTTGACCAGGCCCTGCGACAGCAGCCAGGGCACGGCCACCAGCAGCGCGACGCCGGCCAGGAGCAAAAAGAGGGAGTTACGTTTCATGGCGTCAGGCTTTCTCGCCCAGCAGGCCGCGCGGCCGCACCAGCAGGATCAGCAACATGAGGGCGAAGGGCAGGGTGGCCGACAGGCTCGACAGCTTGAGCGTGAGCAGCCCGCCCACGCCTTCGGCCCAGGCGCGCCCGCCGAAGGGCGCCAGCAGGTCGGCCAGGCTCGCGTCCACCGACACCGCCAGCGACGTGATGACGCCGATCAGCAGCGATGCCGCCATGGCCCCGCCGAGCGAGCCCAGGCCGCCGACCACCACCACCACGAACACCATCACGCCGAGCTCCAGCGCCATGTTGGGATTGGTGGTGTAGAACGCGCCGGCCACCGCGCCGGCCAGCCCCGCCATGGCCGCGCCCACGCCGAACACGCCCATGAACACCAGCGGCACGTTGTGCCCCAGGGCTTCGGCCATGCGCGGCCGGTAGATGGCCGAGCGCACGACGATGCCGACCCGGGTGCGGGTGAGCAGCAGCCAGATCGCGATGAACATCACGATCGCCACCCCGCCCATCAGCACCCGGTAGACGGGGTACTGCGCGCCGCCGAGCGAGAAGGCCGAGAAGTCGAGCGACGCCGGTATGCGGTAGTTGACCGGGAAGTTGCCGTAGAAGAGCTTGACCAGCTCCGCGATGATGAAGGACAGCCCGAAGGTCAGCAGCAGTTCGTGCGCATGGCCGTGGTGGTGCACCCGGCGCAGGAAGAAGCGCTCCACCACCACACCCACCAGCCCCACCAGCACCGGCGACAGCGCCACCGCCGCCCAGAAGCCCACCACCGACTGCAGCGTGTACGCGAAGTACGCGCCCAGCATGTAGAAGGAAGCGTGCGCGAAATTGAGCACGCCCATCATCCCGAAGATGAGCGTGAGCCCGGCCGACACCATGAACAGCAGCAGGCCGTAGATGGCGCCGTTCAACAACGAGATCAGTAACTGGTCCATATCACTCCTGCGTGCCTGGATCGCATGGGTTCACGGCGGTGGCGCGGTCCGGCTCAGGAAGGGCGCTGCATGCGGCACGAGGCCTGGGCGGGCGCGGCAGCCTCGTCCGCAGTGAAGAGCCTGGCCGGCTTGAAGCCCATGTCGGTGCCGTCGACCTTGGCCTTGGCGTCCTTGGTGACCGACGACACCACGATCGGCAGCAGCGCCTGGTGGTCGGCCGCACGCATGCTGAGTTCGCCCATCGGGGTCTTGATCTTCGTGGTCTCCAGCGCGGCCGCGAAGGTCTTGACGTTGAGCGCGCCGTTCTCCGGTTTCACCCGCTTCAACGCATCGCCCACCATGGCCAGGCCGAAGGCGGTGTGCGCCTCGACGAAGACTGGCACATGGCCGGTCTTGGCCTTGTAGTCGGCCACGAACTCATCGGCGGCGGCGCCACCGGCTTCGGCATTGAAGGTCTGCGCGACGTAGTGGCCCACGGCCAGGTCGCCGGCGTTGGCCAGGTTGCCCGGCTGGTCGAGGTAGACCGTGCCGAAGCGGGTGGTGAGGCCGGCGGACTTGGCGGCCTTCATCAGCAGCAGCAGGTCGTTGGACCAGTTGCCGGTGAGCACCGAGTCGGCCTTGGCCGCGCTGATCTTGGCCACGTAGGGCGCGAAGTCCTGGATCTTGTTGACGTCGTGCAGCGTCTTCTCCACCACCGTGTAGCCGCCGAGGCCGGCGTTCTCGACGATGGCCTTTTCCATGTCCTGGCCCCAGGAATAGTTCTGGTTGATGGAATACACGCGGGTGCCCAGCACGTTGGCCTGCTTCATGGCCAGCACCAGCGTCTTGGTGCGCACCTGCGAATTGGCCGCGAAACGGAAGTGATAGAACTGGCACTTGTCGCCGGTGAGTTCTTGCGCCTCGGCACCCATGTTGAAGAACACCAGTTCCTTGCCCGGGTTGCGCATGTTGTGCTTGCGGATGTCGTCGGTGATTTGCCCGGCGATCGCCGACGAAGCACCCTGCACCACCATCTGCACGCCGTCGGCGATGGCCGCCTTGAGCTTGTCGGCCGCGCCGGTCGGGCCGCCCTGGTTGTCGTACTCCACCAGCTGCAGCGGCTCGCCGTTCCAGCCGCCGGCCGCGTTGATCTTTTCCACGCCGTAGCGCGCCGCGTTGCGGTAGATGAGGCCGGTGGCGGCCTGCGGGCCGGAGAGCGATTCGATCACCGCGATCTTGATCGGCGCGGCACAGGCGGCGCCGGCGGCCAGGCCGAGCGAAAGGCCGATGGCGCAGGCGGCGAAGGGTGGCTTGTTCATGGTCTTGTCTCTTTTGCGTTTGGAATGGATCGGAGATCGTGGAAAAAAAAGGGTCGGGCGGCGCGGGCTACAGGTATTCCATGTTCCCGTCCACGCTGATCGCCTGGCCCGTGATGTTGCGGGCGGCCGGGGCGCAGAGAAACAGCGCGGTCGCGGCGATGTCCTCGGCCGTCACCATGCGGCGCAGCGAGATCTTGCCGAGGTACTCGTTGCGCATCGCCTCGGGGCTGAGGCCGGCGACCGCGGCGCGCGCGGCGATCACGCCGCTCATGCGCTCGCCCTCCACCGTGCCCGGCAGGATCGCGTTGACCCGGATGCCGCGCGGCCCGAGCTCGATCGCCAGCGACTTGGTGAGGCCCACGATGGCCCACTTGCTGGACGCGTACGGCGTGCGATAGCCGTAACCGAGCCGGCCGGCGACCGAACTCATCGCCACGATGGCCGGGCTGGCCGACTGCGCCAGCAGCGGCACCGCCCGGCGCGCGAAATAGAACTGGCTGTTGAGGTTGACCGCGATGGTGCGTTCCCAGCCGGCGGCGTCCAGCGACTCGATCGGGCCGGTGGGCCCGGCGATGCCGGCGTTGTTGACCAGCACGTCAAGCCCGCCGAGAGCGCCGCGCAGGTCGTCGAACACCTGGTCCACGTCGTGGGGGTCGGAGGCGTCGGCGGTGCTGGTGGTGATGCCGGGGGTTTCCAGGCTCAGGCGGTCGAGCGCGGCCCGGTCGATGTCGCAGACGTGCACCCGGGCACCGGCTTCGTGGAAGCCGCGGGCGATGGCCGCCCCGATGCCGTTGGCGCCGGCCGTCACCAGCACGCGCAGGCCGGGCGTGGGGCGGAGAGTTTCGAGAATTCCCATCGGGGGGTGTCCTTGGTTGGAGGGCCGATACGCTGCCGCACCGGTCGATGGCGCCAGTATGTTTTTGCCGGGCGCGCCAAGCTATGTGCGGCGGCGACATCGCCGCGCCGGTTTCGGTGTGCGCTCCGCACGCCGCGTAAACCCTAGGCGCGGGGCCGCCGAAGGGCCGGGAAGGGGTCGTGGAGCGGCCTTACATTCGGTCGGTCGCATGCAACCGAGGACGCACATGAGTGCCGCCGCCCCGCTGGTGGAAGAACTGCTGGCAGACCTGATCGGCCTGCTGAACCACGGCGCGCCGGCCGAGGAGTTTTCACGGCGCCTGGCCCGGGCCGAAGCGCTGCCCGATGCCGCCCGGCGCTCCAGTGCGGTCGAGTGGGTGCGCATGGCGATGGCGGTGCGCAACCGGCTCGAAATGCAGCAGCAGCGCGAGCGCGGCATGCTGGCGGTGAGCGAGTCGGCGCAGGATTTGTCGAGCCGGCTCGACCTCAACGGCCTGCTCCACGCGATCGTGGTGCGGGCGCGCAATCTGCTCGGTGCGCACCTGGCCTGGCTGTCGATCTACGACACCGACACCGCGGAGTTTCGGGCGGTCGCCACCGACGGCGCCATCGCGCGCGGCACGCCGCGCATGACCGCGCCGCGCGACCTGGGCGTGGCCGGCGTGGTGATGTCCAACCGCATGCCGTTCACCACCCCGAACTATTTGAACGACACGCGCTTCACCCACGATCCGGCGCTGGACGACACCTTCCGTGCCGAGGGCATCAATGCCCTGGTGGGCGTGCCGCTGATGTGGGACGGCGAGGTCATCGGCCTGCTCTTCGTGGCCGACCGCTACCACCGCACCCACGACGCGCTGAGCGTGTCGATCCTGCAGACCCTGGCCACGCACGGCGCGGTGGCGATCCGCAACGCACGGGCTTTTGCCGACGCCACCGCCGCGCTGCGCCATGCCGAGAGCGCGCGCGCCGAGCTGGAGCGCCACACCCGCAGCATCCAGATGGCGGCCGAGGCGCACGAGCAACTGACCACGCTGCTGGCGCGGGGAGCGCCGCTGGCGTCGCTGTGTGATTCGGTAGCGGGATTGCTGAACGGCAGCGTGCTCGTGCTCGACGAGGCCTCGCAGGTCATCGGGCGAGGGACGGCGGCGGGCTATGCGGGATCGGCGTCGGCGGGCTACGAACCGCACGGTGCGCACAACGAGGCGATCCGGCAGGCATTGCACGCCAGCCGGATCAGTGGGCGGTCGGTAGAGGCTTACCGCGTGGGCGAGGAGGTGTGCCGGGTGGTCGCGGTGATCGGCGGGGACGACGTGCTGGGGGCGATCCTGCTGTTTCGGTGGCAGGCGGTGGACGAGCTGTCGGCCCGCACGCTGGAGCGCAGCGCGAGCGTGATCGGGGTGGTACTGCTGTCGCAGGAGCGGATGGAGGCGACTCGCACGCGGGATGCGTCGGCGTTGATGCGCAACCTGCTGTCGTCGCGGCAGGATGCACCGGGGGTGCTGCGGGACCGGGCGGCGCATTTCGATCTGCAGATCGATCAGCCGATATCGCTGGTGCTGGTGCAGTGGGATGCGGTGCAGGCGGGTTATGTGGCGCGGCGGTTGCGGGCGGAGATGCCGCTGGCGGGGGCGCTGGTCGACGAGGTCGATGGGCTGGTCGTGGTGCTGTGTCCGACGACGCGGGTGGCGGATGTGGCGCGGGACTTGTCTGCGCTGGGCTTGCGGGCGTTCGGCGGGCGGTTTCGGGGGATTCAGTCGCGGCCGGCGCGGGCGGTGGGGGAGTTGCCGGGGATCCATGCGGCGCTGCGGCGGGCGATGGAGGTGCTTGGCCGGATCGGCGGGCAGGGGAGGATCGTGCCGCAGAGCGAGATGGCCTTGTACTCGGCGCTGTTCGAGACGCAGGACCGGGCGGGGCTGGATGGGTTTCTGGACGCGACGATCGGGCCGTTGATCGCGGTGGATCGGAAGAAGGGGTCGGAGCTGGTGGGGACCTTGCTGCGGTATTTCGAGAAGGGGCAGAACGCGAGGGAGACGGCTTTAGCGCTGGGGATTCATGTGAATACGGTCAGGCAGCGGCTGGCGAGTGTGGAGGAGGTGTTGGGGCCGTTGACGAATGCGACTCGGGGGTTGGAGGTGCATATGGCGTTGCGGGTTTGGGGGCTGGGAAGGGGGATTAACTCGCAGTCGGAATAATGATCCGGCTGAAAACTACCATTAAAGAAAAAGCCTCTCAGGTCGCTGACCTGAGAGGCTTTTAGATATTTTAGTGACGCTTCACGGAGGCGACACGTGGACCTCAAAGAATCCTGAAAAGATCAACAAAATCAAAGATCTTTCGCCGGGTACAGGGTTTTCCCGGTGATCCACTTGGTGGATCACCCAAGTGTACCTGTGGACATATCGACCGACAACTGTTGCTAACGCCAAGTTTTAGATCGAGTCTTGCGCCTAAAAGTAGTCAACATTTGATGCACCCTAACAAGGCAAATGATCCACCTTGGGTTTTTCTAATCTGGCTGACAGCTTGGTTACGCGACGGTAAGGAAAAGCATTGGATCGATAGCGGTACTCGGTGAGCTCAACATCGCACACATGGTGAGGACCAACGACCTCATGGCTACATCGAGGCTACGGTGGAAGACCTGAAGCAGCAGCAGCAAACCGGATGCAATCCATCTTCCACTCTGCGGGCAGAAGTCGCTTGAGGAAGTCCCGCATAAGCTGACGCGGTCTGCTGGAGTGCCCTCAGAGGACTCGGCTCGCTTCAGTCCGACTTAGTCGGCCACGGTCATGCGATGAACCCATGGGTGTTGCGACCCTGTTCCACGACGGCTGAAAGATCTGCCTGGGCATCGAAGCCACGATAGTGCAACTCTTTCGCGCGCCGCACACCTCTTCGAATCCGTGAACCTCTCGCAGTGGCCCCGAGAGGGCGGGGGGGGGGGGGGGGGGGGGGGGGGCTGCCGACACAGCTCAACAGCCACATCGAGGATTTATTGCCGCATCGTTGGCAGCCCGCCTAAAGCCAACGCCCGCCTACCGCAGGGGGCCAGGCGGACGCTCATGCCCTTCGCTACCAGACTCACGTGATGAGCGATGGGTGCTCCAACCTTGCAGGGAAGATACTACCCATTGCCTTAATAGCAGATGTGTTTTAAACTACATCTAGTATGGATAAAATGCAGATAAAGCGGGTTCGCACATCTTTGGGCGAAAACCAGGCGCAGTTTGGTTTGCGATTTGGGGTGAGCGGCATTGCGATCAGCCACTGGGAACTTGGAAGGTCTAAACCCAACGCCCAGCGTCTGCAAGCGTTAATGGAATTGGACATCGCCGCGGAGGGCCCGACCCCTCTGCAAACACCGTTTCGCGCCATTCAGTATCTGGGCAGCAAGCAACGTCTAGCTAGGTCCATTGCCGACGTCATTGGAGAGTCGGTCGATGAAGGTGCAAGAGTCGGAGATCTCTTCGCAGGGACTGGTGTAGTCAGCAGCGTTCTTGCGGAGTCTCGACCGGTCACTGCTGTTGACGTTCAGTCGTACTCCAGCCTTATCGCCCGGGCGGTACTCACATGCTCTGCAGCAGACTTTGACGGAGCATTGTCGGACTCCTTCTGGTCCGAAGTCACTGAGAAAGTGTCCCTGTTGCAGAAGGCAGCGAAGGCACTCTTGGCCTTCGAACAAGAGGCCCTGACAATGGCAGCTGATGGTCGACCTGAGCGGCTCATCGAAATGATCGAACACGGTTCGATCGCAGCCCATCGACAGCGACCAGCCCACACAAGTACGGAGCAACTTGCAAAGTGTTTGGAGAAAGCAGCCCACGCTTTGGCGGCGTCTGACTTCAGTCCAGCCGATATTACGGCCCTCACTTACTTTGGCGGTCCTTACTTCAGCTACTCGCAGGCGATGGAGTTGGACGCGATTGGCGCAGTGGCTAGAGCTCGGTTAAAAAATCCAACCGGTGCGGAGGCTGCGCTGCTGAGCACTGCGAGTGAAGTCGTGAACACCGTTGGTAAGCAGTTTGCGCAGCCAATTAAGCTCCGCAAGAGCGACGGGTCTGTGCAGCCGTTGTTGCTTTCGCGTGCAATTGCCGACCGTAGGCGAAGCGTTGAGGCAACGTTTCGCACGTGGGTGTCGCGGTGGTCAACCCGATGCCTTGCCTCAAGCTACGACCATCGGGTGGAATGCGCGGACGTGCTTAGCTTCCTTGAGCGAGATGAGTCGTGCGGGGCCTACTACGCTGACCCCCCCTACACAATTGATCACTACTCACGCTTCTACCATGTGCTGGAGACGCTAGTTCGAAGAGACGCGCCCGCGCTTGACGAGATGAACAAGCTGGGTCGGAGGACTGTGATGCGTGGCGTTTACCGCGCTGGCCGTTACCAGTCTTCCTTCTGCATCCCATCCGAAGCGCCGGACGCCTTCGCAAACCTGTTTGCACTTGCGTCTCGTAGACGCGTGCCGCTCATACTTTCGTACTCACCATTTGACGAGGGTTCTGGTGCGCGTGCGCGCGTTCTCACTATGGAGCAACTGCTTCAATTGGGCGCAAAGCACTACAGGACGTGCTTTCCGATCGAGATTTCCGAGCATAGCCACCGAAAACTAAACACGCGCCTGAGCAATATGCAGACTCGTCTGGATGCCGAGCGGCTTTTTCTATTCCAGAACTGAGACGGGCCTATGGAAAAGTATCTTGGAAACAAGTCATCGCTGCTGCCGTTAATTGACGCATTCCTACAATCACGCGCGCCAAAGGCAAAGAGTCTTTCAGATCCTTTTGCTGGCACCACCAACGTGTCCCGATACTTTAGGACGCGCGGCTGGAACACCGCTGCATGCGATGCCAACCGCTTCAGCTACGTCTTGGCTCACAGCTATCTAGGAACGGATCACGCACCCTCGTTCTTGGGCGTGAGGAAAACGAGCTTTGACAAGGCCCGGCTTCCCATATTGCGTCGAGAGTTCGAGCGGTCGGTAGCCAAAGTTGGATCTCTTTATCTTCCTGATCAAGAGCCAGTTGAAGCGCTTCAATCGCTGGAGTCGCTGAGTAGGGTCTTGGCCAGTTTGCAATCTATTGGAGAACTAAACCGCAAGCCCGGAGCCATAACCAACTATTTCAGCCAATGGGGTAAGAGGTCAGGCTATGCGAGTCTGAGGGGTACGGTCGGCAACCGTAATTACTTCTCCAAGGCCAACTCTTTGTTTCTTGATGGAGTGCTGCAGACTATTAGAGAATGGTTCGTCAACGACTTAATTTCCCCTTCTGAGACGTTCATGTTACTGACAAGCGTCTTGGAAGAGGTAGTCATTACCGCAAACGTAAACGGAACATTTCATGACTTTAATCGTGATCGCATCTGGCCGAATGCTGAGCAATCGTTCTTCTTACGCGTGCCTCTGATTTCTTGCACTGATACCAAAACCGAAATCATTAATGCCGACGCTACGAGCGCGACGGCGGCGTTCGGTAGGTATGACGTGTGCTATCTAGATCCGCCATACAATTTTCGCCAATACTCGGCTTATTACCACTTTCTGAACTTCATTGCGGCGTATCCTTTTTTGCCGAACGTTGAGGCCTATCTAGACGAGATTACTCACGTCAGGGGGCAGAACCCGAAGGATGACTTCGCGAGCGATTTTTGTTACCGAGACAAGTTCGTAGGCGCGCTGCGGCGGCTCATTGACAACGCTGATTGCGAGCACGTGGTGTTGAGTTACTACGGGGGACGCAACCACTGGAACCATTGGTCTCGAGTGGATACGCCGACGGACGAAGGTCTGCGTATCATCAGTTCTGTCTTCGAAGACCAGACGCTGTTCAGCTCATCAGAGATCGTCCCAACTCTCGATATCCGAAAAAATTATCAGAGTAGGGGTGGGGAGCAAAAGGCCCTCGTTAATGAGTACCTCTTTCATGGCGTCCGCCGTGTCCGGCGACGTCGCAGCCCACCGGACAGCGCTCTTTCACTGCAGGCGAACGATCGATTCGGGCTTTCTAACATCTTTAGGCCCGTTGTCATCGGGCCGGCCGAGCCACGCCGCTTGTTGGCAGTCGGCTAGAAATACTGCATGCGCAGCTAGGACATGCGTGTCCTAGCCGCCGGCGAGATCTCAACTGCGTCAAGGAGGCGCCTGCCGGTCGTCTCAGAGGCCTCTGGCGCATTGGGATATGAGGCGAATACGACTTTGGGTTCGATTCCCCACGCCTCAACGATCGGAAAATTCCGAGCACTTCCCTCGATGGTTGCGTCTCCCAGACGTTGCAGGCTCCACGCATCGTTCATCGGCAGAATGAATAGTGAGCGGATAGCTGACCAAGTGGACGCAACGACGGCTTCCGCGTAGTACAGCTGCTTGACGATGTCCGGTGCGCCTGGTTTGGATTTAACGAAGGGGAAGTAGTACTTCGCGTCCAAGATGAAAAGTTTGTCACCACTAGCGATAACGATGTCCGGTAGCTGCCTTTCTTGCTCCAAGATCGCGCCGTTCTCGCCGATGTAGGTCCAGGTCGGATGGCCGATGGCTTCAGCAGGCTTGGCCATTCCACCAAAAAGAACGCGACATCCATCCTCCCATACGGAATAGAAGGCTGTGGTCCCGTAAACCTCAATTTTCCGATTCCGGCTCGCGAGCCGCGAACCCAAAATCTGCTCAAGGAGCGTCAGTAATCGCAGATTGTCCGATCTGAACTGGACCCGCTTCTCAGCGAGAACTCGCTTCTGGAGGTACTGCTGCGTTGCGGTGGGGAGGGGCCATACATCAATCGAAGGGCCGGCAGCAAGCGCGGCAGTCCGGAGCTCGTCAGAGATCGGCAGTCCATATCGTCTGCTCAGAGCTGACATGAGCCCAATCTGAAGAGCTGTTATATCGTTGAACGCATCGTGCTGACGCTCCGACTCGATAGTTGGATACAGGACGGAACCACCCACCACGAGGGGTGATTGCCGCGCCATGGTCAGAGCCCAATTAGGACGCCCACCGGTCGACCGTCGTTCCACTTTCTGGCGGTAGAAGCCATGCACAGCAAACCATTCGCGAAGTGCGATCAGTGCATCAAACTCGCGAAGAACTTCTGCGTCGGAAAACTCTGGAAAGCGGAGCTCATCTACGAATGGGGCGCGCTTTTCACTTCGCGAGAAATACCCGCGCAAGATGGCGATCATGGCCGCGAGGTCAAAATTCTCAGCAGTGCTGTACTTGGGGCGCACGTGGAGGCAACTGTCGGTGAATATGACCATCCCAACGAACTCGATCGCAAGCAGACCACCGCGTTGCGCACGGAGCAAGCCCGCGGTCAGCATCAGGTCAAGGTCGTCGCGCCCTATGCCTAGCTGAGAGCACCAGGCCGAGGCCGACAGAGCAGTGCCCTCCGGCACACAGATGACAGTCATGCCTGCACAGTTTCATCCGAGGCGGGCGAGACGTTGCCAGGCTCGATGGCTAGTCCCAAAAGTTGATTAGCGATGTCGAGCGGCGTGCCAGCGCCCTCGCTCCACTGGATCGCTACGTCCGAAAAGCTCTTCGAAGAGAAGAGCTCATGCTGTCGGAACCGCAAAACGTCGTCCCATAGGTAGAGGAACAGTTTCTGAAGAACGTCACTGGCGCTCGCGAGTTGCGGCAACGTCAGGAAGTATGGGCCGATGAGCTTGTCCTCGTGAACATTTAGTTCCACCAGCCGTGCGTTCACGGCTGCACGGAATTTGTCCCAGTCGTAGATCTTCCCGCCATACATGATCCTTCGTCCTACTTCGTCGTACTTACATGCGATTGAGTAGCCCATGTAGTTGTATGACCAACGACGCCGGAACGCGGAATCAATTGGGTAGACGCCTTGGTCGGCGCTATTCATTGTTGCCCACAAATACAGATTTGAAGGTAGCCTCAACTCATCAACTGCTAGCCCCGTCTGAGCCCTGAGGTGAGCGAGTAGTTCAACCGTTGGCGCGACCGAATAGCGGCTTCGCCCTGACTCGTCTCGGTCTAGCAACTGAAGAATGTCCCCAAAAATTGCCGCCGGATTCCCGCGGTTCAGCTCTTCGATTTGGACCACAACATTCTGGTCCGGATGACGAATAGCGTGAACCAACGCTCTTGTTAGCGGGCCGGCGACAAATCGATAGTCAATCATCGGCCTGCCAAGTTCGAACGCAGTCAGGTCCAACTCGACCAACCCGATGGACACCGCGCCCTCATACACCGGCTGTGGCCGGTAGGCGCCTACGAAATCGTAGTACGAGGTCTCCGGGTGGAACTGTGTGCGAAAGACCATTGCGCCCGAGCCTGAGATCATCTCCTCCAAGCGAAAGCTCTTGCCCGAGCCGGGACAGCCGGAGATGATCACTTGGTGTGGGAAGCTCAACGGCTCCGCGTTTGGAGCAGCCGTATCGTTAGATGCCTCATCGTCCCCGCCGTCGGCCGTTGTTCCTACAGTCGCGACTGACGAGCTTACGCTGCGACTCAGCGCTAGATTTCGGCTAAGTCGCGGAAATTCCGCATCGAGCTCGTTCTGAAGAGTTGCGAATGCCCCCAGGAAGTTTTTGATTCGGAAGCGCACATCCGGCTGATATTGGTTAGCCGCCTTTTGATAAAGGGCAGCCACACCATCTATGGAGTTGGTCCCTAGTTCGACGTCGGCCCTAAGAATTTTGGAGTGTGCAATGTCGAATTGGTCACGCTCTGCGGCATCAAGCCGGAAATACCTTGCCACCTCCCATCCAACTGAATTGATCTGGAAAAGCCGCAAAAGCTTTTCTTCGTCCGCGAGCGTCGTGCCTAACTCGGCGCTCGGAACGCCATCAATAAACGTTTGAGCGTTAAACCAAGTTTCTCGGATGATGTTGGCCACTTGCTGGCCATCTAGAAGCTTCTGCATCAATGCTCGAATAACCGGGAGCTCTAGCGAAGTTCCGTTGGTGGCCCAGAACGCCGCATCAATCACCGTTCCTGCGGACTCCGCTGCAGCAACCACGGCTCTGAATTGTTCGCCAACGACGGTCAATGTAGGCGCAGCGGAACTGCCTGCAGCCAAGCCGTTATTTTTCAGCGTATTGAAGTAACGGGCGGCTGTCGCCGGAGTGGCATGGAGCGGTTGTGCTCCATGTATTTTGCTCAGCGAGCCATACGTGTGGGCCAGGCTCTTCAGCTCCGATGAGAACAGCGAAAGAGACAGCAGCGCCGGTCCACCCTTATGCGTAAGGTTGA
Organism: Xylophilus sp. GOD-11R; assembly: GCF_033546935.1. Taxonomy (GTDB): domain Bacteria; phylum Pseudomonadota; class Gammaproteobacteria; order Burkholderiales; family Burkholderiaceae_C; genus Xylophilus. Next base: position 335,836 of record NZ_CP137854.1, read on the forward strand.
CCCGGGGCTCAAGGACAAGACCAAGGATCTCGCGATCAGAATTCGACAATGCGGCCATCAAATCTCCCTCTTCTTCAAGTGTGGCAATTTTGCAGCAGCATTGGGCTTCGGCCATAGGCTCACGCCATTTGCAGCCGACCTTCTCAAAGCGTGGGCTGAGGTTCGCTTACTGATTGACTTTTTCGATGCACGGCTGCGCGGCCGCTCTTGAGCACGGCGCCGCGTCGTTGCACCGGGGATCAGCTTGGGCCAACTGGCCAGTGGCGGAGGAACGCTTGGCACGCGTGGTGCCTGGCTAGGTGCCAACGGCGGGGGCGTTTCGAAGAGCTCGAACTTTGTTGACGGCTGCAATGTGTCGAAATTGATACGGCCGTCCGCGGACAGCGTATGCCCCAGGATTACCCGAAGCTCCTGCATGCGGTCCTGGAGTTCCGCATTCAGATCGTCGGTTTCACCGGTCCGGTCCGCCAGGTACTGGGCCTTGGCCTCTTTTTGCACAGCCCGTTTTTCCCGATTGAGGTGCGCCAGTGCCATGCGCTGATGACGCTCAATCAGGCTTGCCTGGGTCGCCCGCGACCGGATGTCTCATTGCCGCTCCCGCTCAGAAGCCGCTGGCTCGCACTGTAGCTCCGCAAAAAACCCTTGAACCCACGCATGGACCCGTAAAATGTCACATCCTTCTCTATCGTGTGTGAACCTGTGGCGCGTTAACAGCCGTACACATGCGTAGACTACACAGCTCTGCCATCAGACCGGACGGATGCCGCGACAGCCATCACTGAAAGCTGAGCAACCCCAGAACGACCGGCCTGCTGATGCGCCGCGTCGGGCCACGCGTAAGACCATCGGCTTGGCGCATCTGGGGCAACTCATGGCCGCGGGCTGATCGGCGCTGAAGCTTTGCATGGGCTCCAACCATCCCACAGGTTCGATGCGCTTCGCATCAGGCACAACCATCGGCGCAGCGGGACCTTTGACGGCAGACTTGGTGCCGGTCTTGGCCTGCTGCATCAGCCGCTGCAGGCTGGTGCCGTCGATCAGCTCGATGTTGCGACCCATTGCAAAGCGCCCGGCGTCGCGAGTGAAGGTGCCGGAAGTCACGACAAAACCACCTGCTGCGCCTTCGGCAGCCATGACGCCATAGAGCTCCCGCACGGTGGAGACACTCACTTTGAATGCCTTCCACTGTTTACACTGAACCAGGAACTTCTCCGTGCCGCGCGTAAGGACCAGGTCGATTCCGCCATCCGGGCCGGCCCCGCCGGTCTCCTGCAGGCCGTAGCCGCGGCGGCGAAAGGCTTCGCCAACCAGCAACTCGAACTCTAGCCACGACATGGTCTGAACAGTCGCGGCGGCGTCGTTGCTCGTGCTGGCCGCATCGAACAAAGCGTTTCTGCGGTGCCTGCGTACAGCCGAAACCAGTGCGCCCACTAGACAAATCACCGGCACAGCGTATTGCCCGATAGAGCCCAATCCCCGCCAAATGGCGGCCGAGGCCATCTGGCCAGCAGTTGCAGCGCCCCGTGTCACTGGCATGGGCTCGGTGGCGACCGCATGGAGGCCAACGTAGGCGATGCCGGCCATGACAATTCCTACCCACCACGGCATCATGGCGACAAAATCGATCAGGTCTTCAGCCGGGCTGGATTTTCGTCTTCTGGCCATGCTCCAATATGTGTGGCAAAGGTACCAAGACATTTTGCAACAATGCCGGTTGAGCCACTCGTGCTTCTGGCAAAGTCTTGGGCTACTCGGCCCTAGAGAGTTTTAAAGTTCTCCAGCAGCCCTTCGGGTAGAAGGTAGAGGTCGCCTTGTGCGTGAATGCAGGCGACACAGAGGTTGTTCCGCGGTAACGCGACCAGCTGTGGCAAGTTCCCACCCTAGTACTGCTTCCACGATGTCGGCTTGAGCACCACACAAACGTCTTGGTAGTGGTTCTGCCCGTTGGATGCCCCCAGGTTTGGGCAGTGCAACGGTAGTAATCAACTGGCTTTCATGCGGCTGGTCGCGGAATGACGAAAACTCCCTAATTTCTGATAGGGCAAATAATCAGAATTGAAGTGGCGTTTGCTCTTGGCAGCCTTCCGCTTGGTGCAAGAAGAAGCTGAGGCTCTCGCGTAGTCATTTCAGGTGTCGTGCCTCTCGCGAGTGAGCAAGAAGCGCCCGGTCAACCAAATCTTGATGAGGCCGGCCGACACCCTGGTTGCCCACAGGTCAATGTGCGGCACCCGGCTGCTCACAAAAGAAGGCGGGGGGCTCACCCACAAAGCGTCCCCGCTCACAGTCGAATGGAATGGCTGTCAGATGCAGCGTTTCGCTAAAGCTGAAACGCGGCAGCGGAGCATTGAACGCCGCGGTACGTGGATAGATCAGGTAGAGCTCGCCCTTGCCCCCAAGGTAATGCTGTCCGTAGGCGAACAACTGGTACATGTCCGATTGGGAAATGCCGTAGTTGCCACCGCGCCGGCCGGAGTCGAGCAGCTTCCATTTCATGTCCACCACCCACCGCCCCTGCGGCCCGCGCACCACCACGTCGGGGCGCAGTTCAAACATGGCTTCGCCCTGGTGTTGGCAAAGTGCGTGGCGGGTTGACTGGCAGACCATGTCGAGTCCTGCTGCCAGGCCGGTGCGCAGATGGTGCGTCACGTAGCGCTCGAAAAGCACCTCCATTGGGAACAGCATGCTCATGCCGCGTTGCGGTCCGGACTGCGCCAGCGGCATCTTTTCGCCCAGCACCAGTGCGCACCAGGGCCGGATCGCAGCGTAGTGGGCCATGAGCCGGCCACTGCGCCACGCGCGGAAATCGCGGGCCGTGTCCGTCGATTCGCTAATCTCTACAGTGCGCAGGCCCAGCTCCCGTGCCAGTTGCCAGTTACCGGCGTCGCGTGTGCTCGCCAGGATGCGACGCAGGGCGGAGCGCAGCAACCGGTTCTCGGGGCCGTCGGCCTGGAAGACGTCGTGGATGACCGGAATACGATGGCTGCGCTCCGGGGGCTGTCGCCATTGCGCCGGCAGGTCGATGCGGCCCCGCACGAATGTCAGCTCCTCCTGCACCTCGCGGTAATCGAACTTCACGCCGCGTTTGACCACGGCCTCCAGTTGCTCCAGGAACTGGCGGGCGACCCATTCGGTGAGGGGGCGCTGCAGCAGGGCGATGTCCGCGACTCCGCCCTGGCGCGCCTTGATGTCGAGCAGCACGGACAGCATCTTGATCAGCATCCGCCGGGCTGACATCGCGTCGGCGGCGCAGCCCACATGCTTGGGCAGTATCTCCAGCTGCAGCCCGCACGGCGTGTCCACAACGCCCACGTAGTTGTCGACGCGCAGGGTGCTCCCGCCTTCCAGTCGCACCAGGGGCAGGCCCTGGGCCGACCAGCGCTGCGAGAGCCGGCAGAGCGCCTCGAAGGCCGAGGCCGAAATGGTGTGCCGGTCCAGGCCCGCATGGCCCGGTTCGGTGGTCAGCAGGCCGAACTCGCAGATGGTGACGCTGGTCACCTCAGGCGCCGATGGTGCCGACGTAGCTGTCGGCGAAGTTGAATGCACCGACGTTCAGAACCCAGCGTTTGTCCTCGCGCATGCCGGCCTCCGTCGCGCCGAGCAATGACTCCATGGACTTGTCGGGCCGCACCAGAAACTGGTGCTGCGACGAGGGCTTGCGGTGGTCGTTCAGGACCAGGCGGATTCGGCTCCAGTCCTCAAAGAAATACTCCTGGAGCAAGGGCAGGATCTGCCAGCGAAACACGTCTGCGAGCGCCGACAGCTGCGCACCATGCCTGATTCCGAGGAAATACGCATGGCCGATGCAGTGATCGCGGTCCAGCAGCAGCTCGATCCGATCGTTGAGGGCACGCAGCAGATCGCCCAGCGCGATCTTTTCTTCGATGACCACACTGTCCAGCAACTCCGGACGGGGCCTCACTTCGATAAAGGAAAACCGGCGCCTCAAGGCGATGTCCAGGGTCGCCAGGGAACGGTCGGCGGTGTTCATGGTGCCGATGAGATGGATATTGGTGGGCACGCCGAAATCCAGCTTCGAATACGGCAGCGTCACCTGGAGCGCCTCCGGCCCGCCAGTACGCTTGGACGGTTCCAGCAGCGTGATGAGTTCGCCGAAGACACGCGACACGTTGCCGCGGTTGATCTCGTCGATCACCAGTACCCTTGGCATCTCTGCCGCCGATGTTTCTGCCGGGTGAGGATCGTCCGTCAGCAAGGCTTCCAGGCGGGCCCGGTCGAGGGAGTCCGGGCCGATGCGATACAGGGTGCGCTGGACGAACAGCTTCTTCATCAGTTCGCCGTAGGGCAATGCCGGGCTGTAGACCCGCAACCACTTCACTGCGCGCCGTTGGGCAAAACCCTGGTCGAAACCGTCTTCTTCGTCCCGTGGTGCGTACTCGTAGTCGCCGGTCACCTCGCCGATGGCCCTGAACTTCGCGTTGCCTTCGGTGACGATGAGCAGGTCGCCCCTCTGCAGCTTCAGCACGAAGAGCGCCACGGACGTCACGGCATAGGTGTTCATCTGGTCCGGGTCGTGGCCAGCCGCGCGGTAGGCCGCGCTGATGTCGCCAAGGGACTGCACGCCGCTGAAATCGACGTTCTTGCCGTATCCCAGCAGGGCATAGCCCTGGTCGATGCACTCGTCGAAGATGTTGGCCTCATCGCTCTGGGTGTTGCCGAGCGACATCTTCCAGACGGTGCGGCTCTCCAGGCCGGACGGTGCGGGCGCGCTGGCGGTCACCCGCGGCCCGGCGTCGAGGCAGATCGACTTGAAGATGCCGTCGGCCACCTCGTATTGCGGCATGCCGCCGTCGCCTCCGGGAACCGGGCGCAGACCTTCCACAAAATCCTCGTACGCAAAGCTCTGGTGGAAGGTGACGAAACGCACCCGTTGCTGCTCGACGAGGCTGTCGTAGCGCTGCTTGAGCATTGGCCTGTCGTGCAGGTGGGCGGCGTGGAATTCCGGGTCGATGATGCGCACCGCTTCATCGACCGTGCGATGCGTCTTGCCGGTGCCGGGTGGTCCGTAGAAGATCTGGTTCAAGGGTGCCTGGGCAGGAGCCACCACGGTGGCCGCTTGGGTGGCCGGCAGTAAGGTCTCGCCGGTGGGGGCGTCGTAGGCTTCGAGCAATTGCTCCAGCACGGCTGCCGTCGGCACCCTGACTTTCACGATGGCGTGGCCCGGGCCGAGCGTCGGCGCATTGGTTCCCAGGGCGCCGGTACGGGGCTTGTCCGGCCCGAATTCGTCGATGCTGCGCAGGACCGCGCTGACAGTTGCCAGCCAGGCCCCGGCGGACAAGTACAGCGTCACCGGCAGGGTGTTGTTCAACGCCACTGCGATTTCGGCTCCCGAGCCACACCGGTAGCCCGCGATTTTTTCGACGGGCGCCTGGATCGGCATGAACGATGCCGCTTGCAGTTGCTCCTGCGTAGCTTTGAAGGTCAGTTGCGCCTGGGCAGCTGCCTCTATGGTGTGCCAGAGGGCGTCGCCGTAGGCCAGCAGGTGCTGATCTCCGCGCTGAGCAATAAGTTGCTGATGTAGCTCGGACATCGGCTTTTCCTGCCCCGCGTCGGCGAGTTTCTGCAGGTGCGCGGCCTTGTAGATATTCAGGATCTGAGGTGCCTGGCGGTCTTGGTAGAGAAACGCGATCTTCCACTTGGTGACGTTACCCATGTCGGCGGCTTCGACAATCTTGAGGTCGCCCGAGCGGGCCGCCTGTGCCACGGCCACGACGAGGGCTCGCACTGTTTCAAAGGCCTGCTGCGCCGACGCGCCGTATTTTGTGGCCCATGCGTACTCGGTGCCGTACTGCACACCGTCGGTGCCGGTCTTGGGCGTCTGGTCCTTGCGGCCGTAGATACCGAATTTGAACGCCGAGCCACCCCAGATCGAACCAAGTGCTTCGGTGCGTTTCTCCAGCCAGTAGGTCAGGCAGTCCTTGTCGCCGGCCTTGCTGTACTCCTCCGGTGCCATGGTCTGCAGGCGCTCGATTGGCCACTGAGCAAGAAACTCGCTCCACAGCGCATCGCGCTCTTCGATGGGTTCATGCATAGGACAATTTTCCTCAAGATCGGGATCTGGCGTTTCGTCTGATAGGAGCCTATCAGCCCGGAATTCCGCATCGAGGTAATACGAGCTCGCCTGCTCTTCCATCAGCAGGTCGTGGTGCGATAGCACCTTGACAGTCCTGCCTTGCCCTACCTCTCCTCCCCCGAGAAGCTTTGCTTGCAGGAATTTTTGCTGAATGAAGTTGACTAGCCGGGCTTGTGAAAGGCCTTTCTCGACTTGTTGTCTAGTGCGCCGAATAGTTCAGAGAACTCAAGTCCCAGCGACGTCACAATTTTTGCAACGTTGAGAAGTGCAACGTTGCGCTCGCCTCGTTCGATTCCACCCATGTAGCTTCGATCAATTCCACATTGATCGGCGAAGGCTTCTTGTGACAGTCCTTGAGCCTTGCGGTGATGCCTAACCGCCTCTCCAAACGCTACCAGGACAAGGGGCTTTTGCGTTTTGGCGATCGGGGGCGTAGGCATGTGTTCATGCTCGTCGTATGAGGACCAAGAAACCACGGCAAATAAGTACGCGGCCTAAAAGTACACGGTTGAAAAGTACCCGGACTATGAGTACCATTTGAGCATTGCGATGCAACTTGCATCAAACAGGCCCGGTGAGCAACTGCACCAGGCGTACGAGTCCAGTGGGTCGTTGTGAGGTAGCACAAGGTGAGTCTGAAATCCGTTTGTGGCGCTGCAGTTGTTGCAACGCTTGTCCTGTTCGTTTCGTCATCCTGTTGGGCGATGCCTCCTGCGGCCGGGCAGATTGAATCTCTGTGCGAAAACTTACATCAACCTCAAGCGGCAAGGCTTGAGATGCCAACCTTCGACTTCGAAGATTTCCGGCACATGCGAGGCACCGAGGCTGGCTGCCTGCCCAAACTCACGAATGGCGTGAAGCTCCTAGCCTTCGGCAGAGCGCAGTTCATCGACCTCGACGTAGGCCGCGCTTCATGACCTGGATGGCCACCGGCGATGGTGACATTCACGTTGAAAAGCCGAGGCCGAGCGATGCCAAGCCCTGACGCCCTCGTCGATCCGCGCCGTTGCGGCGGGACACTGTGGGACCGCATCGACCAACATGATTGGGAGCGCTACTGCCAGGGACACCTAGTACCGCACCCCTGGGCTTCCCTGTGGTGTCGCTCGCCCACGGGCACCCCCGTGAGCGTGCAGGCAGGAAGCCTGGAAAGCATCATCTGCGTCTGCGCCAATCACGGGCAGCGGCAACGCATCCAGCGATTGGTTCGAGACCCGCGGCTGGACGATGCCGACATCCATCCTGCCGCACGCGCAGACATCTCCATCTACCTGCAGGATCGCCATGCGCTTGCTGCGGTATTGCTGCGAAGCGCTGCTGCGCGCTTGTATGTCTGCAGTCTCAATCCCTCGCACAGCGACCTAGATTTAGTCGAATGGGCCCAGGACTTCTGCATCGCAATCGAAACGCAAGCGGCTTCCTGTGCGGTGCTGCCGCTGCCCTTGAACCTGAAGGAAACCCCGTGAACACACTTAAGTCCGCAGCTGAATGGGATGCCCAGGAAAGAGAAATCCTCGAGATGATCCGGCGCAGCGACGCAGAAATGGCGAATGAACGCCACAACCGCCGCGTCCTGCTCGCCGCTGTCATCCTCGCGGGTTTGGGGCCGGCATATGGGCTGGTCAGCTTGGTGTCCCAGGACTGGGTGCCGGTGCCATCTGCGCCTGTCCAGATTCAGAAAGCCCTGACCCCGGCAAGCAGATCAGGCGGATGTCCATCGCAAATGGGGCTGCAGTGATGATCGACCGATGCATCTATGACTTGTCCGTTTCCGCTGAGGAGGGCCAGACCTCACTTAGCCTTCGCCAACTTCCTTTGGCAAGAAAGATGGCCGAACTCCTGCTGCGCCCGCGGCTGATGGAAGCAGGGCGCATCCAGTATTCAGGACCGAGCGCAGATCTGCTGTGGTTGCCCCTGGAGGACCACGGTACTGCCTACGTGCAACTCATGCTCGTCGACCTGGACGTCGAGACGCTTGCTGCCGTCGCCGAAATCGCCAATGTCCTCGGGGCGCAGTTCGTGCCGCGCGATGGTGGTCCACCTGTCGCGGCCGATGCCGAGGCGATCTGCCGCGATATCGCGCGCAGAGCGCTGCATCGCATCCGCACGCCTAGGCTTTCGCTCTATGCAACGGCCCTTGCCCGCGAAGCCGAACTGGAATTGGTGGACTGAGATATCAACATAAGGCTGGGCTGGGCTGGGCTGGGCTGGGCTGGGCTGGGCTGGCGCGCATGGCATGGTCAGCGAAGGGCAGCCATCGCACGGAGGCATGTGCACGCTTGGCCAACTCCATCTTCATTCGAGCAGCGTTAACGCGACTCCGTGCATGGCTGCGAGCGTGTGAAGTTTCTACGTAGAAAGTCCTGGTCGTCCGCGATGTAGAAACCTAGCTGTGTAAATCTCCGAGATAAAGATGAGCCTGATGTCCACAAAAAAATCTGCTGATCGGTCATCCACGGCGAAAAAGGCAAGCGCAAAAGGCGACGCGTTGGCGGCAGCCCAAGATTCGAGCAGAACGGTAGTCTTGAATACCGCTTTGCACCTCCGGCTGATGCGCAATGGCGAGATCAAAGCCTCTACGTACGAGACTGCGATGTGTGCGCTCAAAAAACTCCGAACTCCATAGGTAGGTTGAAGCCAAGACCGCCTGTTGCCGAATATGTAAATGCTTCAGCGGAACCGGGTTGGCGGAAATTTTCTACGTAGAAAGTGTCGCAGGCCTCCCGCGGCAGAGGTGTTCGACGACAGGAAAGTTTCTACGTAGAAACTGCCATGACTCTGGTCTCGGCACTTCCTTCATCTGGCTTTGTCCGCGATGCTGGTAGTGCAGGAGACCGTCTTCTTTTTCGATTGCTTCTTCGCTGCCGGCGCCTCCAAGGACGCGATGGCCAGTCGTGCCTGGTGGGCCGCACTGATGTTCAGTACAAGCGCGGGATTCGCCTGGAGTTCCGCGTACTCGTGAATCAACTTGCGTAATTTTCGGATATCTGCCGTCCTGTCCTCGATACCGTGTTTATGTGCAACGTGAATCGCAGTGCGGCCATGGAGGAGCTGGGAAAAGGGAAACAGCCGGGTAGGCGTACGAATATCCTCGCAGCATTCGACGCGTTGTGTCAGATATCGTCGCCCGCCATTGTCTTGTTTGGCCGGTGGATGGTCGCGTCGCTCCTGCAGGTTGTCGAAGTCGATGGCCGCTTTGAGTAGCGTGTCATCCAGGTGGATTTTTTCGAGAGCCATGTTCAGTCGGTCGGGAGTTTCGAAGATGCTTCGTTGCTGAGCCATTGCAGTGTTCCTAAGTGTGCACTGCCGGATTGACAGTGGCTGCAATTTTTCATTTTTTGAATTCGGTCAGCAATTCGAGCGGAAGCAGCGCGCTGCCTGCGATGGCGAATAATGGTGTATTGAATACTTCGTATTCCATCGACGCGGCATTGAAGCTCCCCTGCGCAGGCCCAGTCACTCCTGTTTGGGTTCGTCCGATGGTTTATGGAGTACCAATAAAACCATCAACAGCGCTTTTTTCGTTCAGGCCTGGGCAGGGCGGCTTCCGGAAAGCACTCAAATTTCCCACCCCTTTCAGCCTCGTTTCGGCCAACAGTTCATGTTTAGCTGGCTAACATCCATCCATGCGTTGCCAAAGGCGCTGCACTTGCGAACCACAGTTGTGGAAGGCAAGTGCGGCCAAGGATCCAGACCTCGCACGCCGTAATGGCTGGAATTGCGGCATTCATGGTTCACACCAGTAGCCGCTGCATGCCCGCACGTTCCTGGCGCTGTTTTGCTTGACTTTCTGCCTACCGGAGTCTGGATCTGCCATGCCCCACGCTGCTTATGAAAACGCCCACGCTGACGATGAGTTCCTGGATCAGCCGTGCTCGACGCAGGTTGACATCGACATCGGAATCCCGGATGTGGTCTCCCCCGTTACCGGATCGACGATCCTCCTTGATCCCCACCAGATCGCACCGCCCGCAGGGCCGCGACGCCATGCTTCCTCTTTTGATACAGAGGCATTCCATGAGCTCTGCACGTTGGTGAAACATGACGGCGGAAATGCGGTCCCGATCTTGGTACGCGCCACACCGACGGCGTCGCTGCCATTTCAGGTGATTCGGGGTGAGTTGCGTTTGCGCGCGTGCGTCCTGGAGGCCGTGAAAGTCCGTGCAGTCATCGCGCCGGATGGCACCGATGCCGATGACTGCCTGGAGTCCATTCGCGACAACATGGCGCAAAGCACATTGTCTACGTACGAACTGGGGCAGCGTCTCGTGCATGCGCTGGAAATGCTCCGTCCCATCACACAAACTGAACTGGCTGTGCGCCTCGGTCTCAGTGCGTTCAAGGTATCGAGGGCGGTCTCGATGGCGCAACTACCTGCCGTTGTTGTGTCCGTTTTTACCTCGCCGTCGGATATCCAGAATCAAGACTGCCTGACGCTTAAAAAGGCACTAAAGGAAGACGCCGACGCCGTGCTGCTGAAGGCAGCCGATTTGATAGAAAAGAAGGAACGGCTGAAAGGGCCCGAAGTGGTCAGGTGCCTGACGGCAGCGGTTGCCGCACAGAAAAATACAGAGCAAGCGTCAACCAAAGTGGCGATCGTGCCACGGCCTCCGAAGGCCATCATGCTTTTTGGCGCCAAGGTCGGGCAGTATCAGAGAACAAAAGAGAATGTTTTCCAGATCGAACTTCAGATATCCATGAGCGCCGCTGAGGAGGAGATTGCTGTCGGTAGTCTTCTGAAACACCTGGAGTCTGGTGTGCTGAAAGCGTTGAAAATGAAAAACAAGATGAAAACTGTTTTGACCGCAGTTGAGCCAATGGCCGTTTCATGAAACATGGGTTTGAATAATGCCCGCAGGTGCGTCTTGCACCGTGCAAGAAGGGTAGGGCGGGAGGTCAGGCGCAGCAATGGGCGTGTCTTTTCATAGGACTGCGGAGCTCGGGCCTTAGTCTGTTAACTACGGCCGACTTTTTCCCTGGTCGCGCAGGGGAGGCGAGGGTGCACGAGCGCCAGGTCTTCGTGCACGGTAGGGGCCGCCTCGGCCACGAAGTCAGCCCATTGACGAAGCAAATAACTCGCGAGCGATGGTGCGGACCGATGACGAAGCAGCGTTTACAAATACGCAGAGACTTCGATTTCGAATCCATCTACGAAATCGATGCGATCACCGAGAACGAAGGCATGGGGATAGGGCTCCCTTCGGGCACGATACCCTTTCGTCAACGAAGAATTTTCCGTTAACGGCGTTACGGTGGGAAGGGGCAAAGCCCCTGGAACTGCATCGAGACCGATGAGGCTTCGGGAGCGAAGTCACTTCGCTATCGATGAACGACGGTACCGATGTTGTCTTCGAATTCGAAAGCACGTTACGTTGCCGGTGGGTTTACTTCCTCTTTGCCAGTGTGTTTGTTGCGTTCCGATAACGAAGGTGTCTTTGGTTTCGATGGGGCATCGCCCGAGACGGTGTTCGGCACCAAAGCCGCCCAATGAACAGGCCCTTAACTCGGCACTATTGCGTTTCTGGATACAACTTCGCGGCAAAGTCATGGCATCGACATTTTTCAGAGGCATGCCATGGCGTCATCAAATCAATCTCCGAAAACGAAGGGGCTGGCGACGATTAAAGGTCGTCCACGCGCACCCGTGTTGACTGCCCTGTTTCCGCGGGAGCCAACGGACACGACACGCCCGCAGTTTGTGCGTGTAGAGACTTACGCGGTGCAGGGTGTGGCTCATAAAACCAAAGCGGGAGCCAATCAGAAGCCCAAAGCCAGCATTTCACAAGTGCTCCAGGAAGCGCTGCGTTCGTCACCGGAGGGCTACCGCCATTTGACGAATCAAGGACTGAAGCCCGAGCCGCCGCGTATTCTTTTTGGGCTCGAGGTCCAGGAGTTGCAAGATTGGTACGAAAAGCATAAAGCACGCGCTGCAGAAAACTCTGCTGCTTATGTGGTAGAGAAAACCGGCCTGATGCACGTTCGACGACAAGACCGCAGGTGGCCCACGTTGCTGGCAGAGGTCGCCTCGTTCCCCGGGCCTCCCGATGAAACCGACGACCACTATTTGCTGTGGCGCGAGCGGTGCGTCGCTCGACTAAAACGGGTGTATGGCGACGAGCTTTTGAGTGTTATCGAACATACGGATGAGCCGCACGGCCACATTCATGCCTTGGTCGCCCATGCGGACGCCACGCCGGTCAGGGCCCTGCATCCGGGGCACCGGGCATCTGATCGACTGAAAGCAAAAGGGGGAACACCCAAGGAGCAGCAGGACGCATACAAGGCTGCGTTGAAAGAATTCCAAAGCGACTTCTTCAGCTTGGTTGGCCGGCCTGCTGGGCTCGAGCGCATAGCGCATGTGCCGAGGCAACGTCACAGCTACCAGCAAGCGAGAGCGAACAAGCAGGCAGAAGCGGAGTATGCGGAGCGCGTGCAGGCACTGATCAAAAAGGAAAAGGCTCTACAAGCAGAAGCAACGAGGCTCACAGCGATTCTTGTGCAGCGGCAGGCCAGCATCGATGCCGAGACAGAGACCGCCATGCAGCTGGCTTATCGGAAGGCGACCGAAATGGCCGAGGCCAAGCATGCGAAACGCGCGAAGGAACTGGCTGAAGAGGAGGCCCGGCTTATGGAAATCCGAAGAAAGCTCGATATCGAAATTGCAGGCCTTGGCCAAGTCGCCGAGCGGGTCCGCTTGATGCAGCAACGCGAACGCGAGCGATATACACGGCTGCTCGACGCTTTGAAGTCGGAGGTCGACACGGACCTATTCCAACGCATCATTGATGTTGCAGCTGCTGGCTTGGGTTCGATAAATGCGCAACCTTCTCCTCATCCGTCTTGACCTTTGCCGTCGACTTCGCTGCGCGCGGTTTGGGCCGGCATTCGTCAGTCCTATAAGCTGCGACGAGCGGTGTCTCGGGCGGCGTTGCAGCGGCTGATCCAAGAGTCGTTTGATGGCATGCGCGACGCCTGATTCATTGTCGAATGCCCGGCCCCAGACTTGTCTAAGGCAATCGAAGGCGACATGGTGTTGAAGGCGGCACTCATGGAGCCACCGCTGGCGCTGGAAGCTGCGCTGCTCTCCATGCACAAGGAAAGGGTGTTCGACCTCGCCTGCGGCATCACCGTGCTGACCTGCCACGAGCTGGTGATAGACCTCACCGGCACCAGCCTGTCTGCCGGGGGAAAATCGGCGTCGAGGTCGAATTTGGACGCTTCCTGGCTGACGCAACGTCGCATTGCTCGAAGGTGGCATCGAGACCTTGAGCGAGGCCGATGAAGCGCGAGACCGCCTGCTGTAGGGCTACGAACACAATGGCGATGCGGCGGTGCTCTGCTAACCGTCGAACGCCGTGCTCGCTCGCCGGGGTGCAAGGCGTCGATCGTCACGTCGCATGGAAGCTCAATCCAGCAATGGCAAGCCAGAAACGATCCTCAACTGAAACAATTTGACTCGTTTGTGGAAGAATAAATCGACAGTGCCTGGTTCATAGCTGGATGCCGGGCCCTTCATGGATCGTTCACTAATCTCGGCAGGACTTGGATCCTTGGGCTGGCGAGGCGGCGGGAAGCGTTAAATGACAGACAACAAGGCGACCGAATTCGACAATGAGCGCATAGAAGAGGTTGCACCTCCGCCGTTGGTGGTGAGACTTGAATCCTCCGTTGTCGAAAAACTGAACCTGGCCGACTTTCAGAATTCGGTGCCGATGTTGCGCGATTTAAAGATCGCGAATGACACTGAGGCCGCGTTGCATGGGCTTGACGTTTGGGTTGACGCAACCCCTGCGTTCTTGAAGCCGAAGGTATGGCGTATTGAAGAGGTCGCAGCCGGCGAGACCTGTTCCGTTTCAGACCTCGACGTCCAGCTGGATGGCCCGTTCCTGACACGCCTTACCGAGGCGGAAAAGGCGACAGTAACTTTTACGCTGCGGCCTCGTGGAGACTCGACACAGGTAATTGCGCGGGCGGACCGTAAGGTTGAGTTGTTGCCACGCAATCAGTGGGGTGGCCTCTCCCATCTGCCCGACCTCGTGGCTGCATTCGTACAACCGAATGATCCGGCAGTGGACCGGCTGCTCAAGCAAGCCGCCGAGGTCCTGAGAAACAACAACAAGAACCCTGCCTTGGATGGTTATGCGGGAGGCAACAAACGAGCATGGGAGTTGGCATCGGCTATCTGGAGTGCCATCGCTTCGCTAGGTCTCGACTATGCCCTTCCACCGGCAAGCTTCGAACACGCAGGGCAAAAGGTCCGGGGCACCAGCCATATCCTGGAATCTGGTTTGGCGACCTGCCTGGATCTGGCGCTGATGTTTTGCTCGGCCCTTGAGCAGGCTGGGCTCAACCCGGTGCTCGTGTTCACCAAAGGCCATGCCTTTGCCGGTCTTTGGTTGAAGGCGGAACAGTTCACCACTGTCGTCGTGGATGACGTGACGGCGGTCCGCAAGCGCGTGAAATTGAAGGAGATGGTGGTCTTTGAGACCACCATCATCACGCACCGTCCTGCCCCCAGTTTCACCTACGCGACCGAAAGGGGAGTCGAGCAGATCGGCGAACCTTTGGAAGAAACCTTCGAGTTGCTGGTTGATGTCCGCCGCGCCCGGATGCAACGCATCAAGCCTCTGGCTAATGCCGAGGCGATTGCGCCAAGTGCTGCGGTCGAACAGCCAATCATTGCCGAGCCTGCCTTCGCTGAAGCACCGGAACTCCCTGAGGAGGACGCAAGCCCAGAGGTCGATGCCGGAGCGCTCAACCCCAAGGATCGTCTTGCCAGGTGGCAGCGGAAGCTGCTGGATCTTTCGTTGCGCAACAACCTGCTGAATTTCAAGGGCAGCAAGAAGGCCTTGAAGCTGGAGGCACCGGACCCCAGCCTGCTCGAAGACATGTTGTCGGAAGGCCAGATTCTCAAGGTGCTCCCGCGACCGGACTTGATGGATGGAGCCGATCCGCGCAGCCAAGCCATCTACGAAAGCAGGGAGCGTGAAGACGTTCGTCGAATCCATGCACTTGATGGCTTGAAGCGCAAGGAAGTCTTCGTGGGCGTGGTCAAGGACGAGTTGGAGGCACGCCTGGTCGAGCTTTACCGAACAGCGCGTACGACCTTGGAAGAGAGCGGCTCGAATACCCTCTACATCGCACTTGGCTTCCTGTCCTGGACCAGGGACGATCGTGAGGGCCAGAAGTACCGCGCGCCGCTGATTCTTGTGCCCGTCACCCTGGGCAGGAAGAACGCGAGGTCCGGCTTCACCCTTTCCTTGCATGACGATGAGCCGCGGTTCAATCCCACCCTGATCGAAATGCTCAGGCAGGACTTCAATCTTAGCCTCGGGATCGCTGAAGGCGAGCTGCCCAAGGATGATCGAGGGCTCGACATCCAGGCGCTTTGGAAGACCGTTTCGCACGCAATCAAGGACATCAAGGGCTGGGAAGTGTCCGAGGAGGTCGTGCTGGCGATGTTCTCGTTCGGCAAGTATCTGATGTGGAAGGACCTGACCGAACGCACGGACCAGCTCCGCCAGAACGCCGTGGTGCGGCATCTGATCGATTCGCCCAGGGACAGCTATCCCGCCGGGATTCCGTTTCCGCATTCCAAGAACCTTGATCGCGAGTTTGGGCCGGAGCAGACCTTTTGCCCGCTGCCCGCAGATTCTTCCCAGTTGTCCGCCGTCATGGCGGCTGTGCGCGGCAAGGACTTCGTGCTCATCGGCCCGCCCGGCACCGGCAAGAGCCAGACTATTTCGAACCTCATAGCGCAGTGCCTGGCTGAGGGAAAGCGAGTGCTCTTCGTCTCCGAAAAGATCGCGGCTCTGGACGTTGTTTTCCGCCGCTTGCGGGAGGTGAAGCTGGGTGAGTTCTGCCTCGAACTCCACTCGAGCAAGGCGCGAAAACTGGATGTCCTAGCTCAGCTCAAGACCTCGTGGGAGTCCACGGGACATATTGACCAAGATCAATGGCGGGCAGAGGCGCAGCGTCTGAAAGCACTACGCGACGAACTGAATGTCTATGTCGAGCGGCTTCATTTTCGTTTCGCCAATGGCATGACCATCTATGAAGCCATTGGACGTGTGGTCGATGGAGACCTGGTTCCGCATCTGGCGCTTTCATGGGATGTGGCGCATGCCCATGACGCGCCGACCATGGCGCGCATGCGTGAAGTGGTTGAACGCCTGGACGTCAATGCCAAGGCGCTCGGCTACGACAACTTGCTGAAAAGTGCGCTCGCAGATGTCGGTCATACGGAGTGGTCTCCCCGTATTCAGCAAAGCTTGGTGGAAGCCGCTCGGGCGGCCACGCCGGTTGCAGAGCGTGTGTTGGCAACGTTCGATAAATTTGCGGCGGCATGCGGCTTGCCATCTACGGCGTCGGCACAACGCAGCCGCGAGTCCTTGCGCTCCCTTGCGTTACTGTTGCCTGACGCAGCGGGTCACGACTGGAGATTCGCTGCCAGAGCCGATGCCCCGGCCATCGTGGCCCGACTTCGACGGGGTGTCGACCTGCTGGAGCAACACCGGAGCCTCACCGCGGCCTTGTCGCCGTCCTGGCCTGCTTCGATCATGGCGTCATGTCGGCGGGGGCTGCTGCTGCTGGAGCAGCGTCGGGACCTGCTAAGCGGGCTGGGCAATCCTTGGGGCGACGACATCATCGGTGAGCTGGAAACAGGACTCGGCCTGCTGGCCGAAATCGCTGCTGCCACCGCCCAGCTTTCAGTGAAATACGGCGAGAGCATAGAGCAACTCAACGTGTCACTGTTGCAGCGGGAATATGCCAAGGCTGAGAAGGCGGTCTGGCCTCTCTCGCACCTGGGCAAAAAGAAAATCAGACAGGCGGTGGAAGCCTGCGTCAGCGGAGTTGGCGAGCCCGATGTGCCTGCCGACCTGATGCTGTGGACCCGCATCAGGGAGCTGAGGGCTCAGGTCGAGGCGGTTGAGATCGGCGCGGCGGTCGAAGGCATTTGGTCCGGTTTGAAAACCCGGCCAGAGTTCGCAGAGGCTGCGATCAGGCTGCAGCGCGCGTTGGCCTGCGGAAAGAGCAGCACTCCGTGGGATGACCAGGATCTCGAGCCCGTGGCGAATGGCCGCTGTGGCGACCGCCTGGCGGGAGAGCTCAAAACACTGAGGGCGCTGAAAGCCCTCGAGGAAGAGCTTGACTCACTGGAGAACCTGGCCAGCCCGACTGTCCAGCTTTGGGCAGGTCGGTCGACCCGGCCGGATGTGCTCGAAGCAGCGCTTTCCTTCGTGGATGCTTTGGACCTAGTACGCGCAAAGGGCCCCTTATCGGGAGATCACCCGAGGGTCTCGACCGGCGAATGTGGTCTGGCATTTTACGAAGACGTCCAAAGGATTCGCCGGCGCGTCGAGGTTGAAAAAGGCCTTGTTTATCTAACGGATCTGACACTGCTGACCAACGGGCTTTGGGTTGATTTGGGTACCGCAATAGACCAGATCGAGAAGGCGGTAGCGTTTCAGGCATCTCTCGCCAAGGCTATGACAGGCCTTGCGGAGAAACCGGAAGAATTGCAGGCTGTGGCAAGTGCCCTGGAGCAACTGCTTGGAGACAACGTCGCATTGCTGGATCCGTCTGGCGCGCTCTCGCTGGATGCCGCGCAGTACCTCGCTGCCCAGGCGGAACTGCAGCCGGCCGTGGACCACCTGGGTTCTGTTGCTGCATTTCCCGACGCGTCCAAGACCAGAATCAACGCGCTCGCCCTACCAGCACTCATCGCGCACTGCGACGGCATCGTCCGTTCGGAAGCGCGGCTCAATGCCTGGTGCGCCTGGCGCAAGGTCAGGGATCAGGCGATCCAGCTGGGCCTTTCTGGTGTCGTGGCCGGTGTCGAGAACGCCGCCGTACCACTTGGCCAACTGCGCAACGCTTTCGAGACCAACTACAGCCGCTGGTGGCTGAATCTTGTGGTCGATAACGAACCCGTCATCCGGACCTTCGTTGCGGCCGAACATGAGAAGCGCATCAGTGATTTCAGGGCGCTTGATGCACGGCATGTCGAACTGACACGTGCCTGGATAAGGGCATCCCTCTGTGCCGATCTGCCGCAGCAGGACGAAGTGACGCGCAGTTCCGAATGGGGTTTGCTTCGTCATGAGATGACCAAGAAATCCAAGCACCTTCCGCTGCGGACCTTGATGTCCAGCCTGCCCACGGCGCTCACCAAACTCACGCCCTGCCTCTTGATGAGTCCGCTGTCGATTGCGCAGTACCTGAGTGCAGATGCCAACGCCTTCGACGTGGTGGTGTTCGATGAGGCTTCGCAGATCCCGGTCTGGGATGCCATTGGCGCCATTGCCCGCGGCAAACAGGTCGTGATGGTGGGTGATCCGAAGCAATTGCCGCCGACCAGTTTCTTCGACCGCGCCGAGGCTACCAACGAGGACGATGAACTCGAAGGGGATCTGGAAAGCATTCTGGACGAGTGCATGGGGGCCAACCTGCCGACCATGAATTTGTCCTGGCATTACCGGAGCCGCCACGAAAGCCTGATCGCGTTTTCCAACCATCGCTATTACGGTGGGTCGCTAGTGACCTTTCCCTCGCCAGTGACGGAAGATCGGGCAGTCAGCTTCCACTACGTAGATGGCACCTATGAAAAAGGCGGTGCCCGGACCAACAAACCTGAGGCCATGGCCGTTGTTGGCGATATCGTGCGCAAGCTCAAGGAACCGGGTTTCCGGGCCTCGGGTCTGACGATCGGCGTGGTGACATTCAATTCCGAACAGCAGTCCCTAATTGAAGATCTGCTGGACGAAGCGCGACGCAAGGATCCTTCGATCGAGCCCCACTTCGCAGAATCGGCGCTGGAACCGCTGTTCGTCAAAAACCTGGAAAGCGTTCAGGGTGACGAGCGCGACATCATGTATTTCTCCATCACCTACGGTCCTGATCTGACGGGCGCTGTGTCGATGAATTTCGGTCCGATGAACCGGGACGGTGGCGAACGCCGATTGAACGTCGCGATCACGCGCGCACGGCAAGAGCTGCGCGTGTTTTCCAGCCTGCGTGCCGAGAAAATGGACCTGGCACGCACACAGGCACGTGGGGTGAAAGACCTGAAGCATTTCCTGGAGTTCGCCGAGCGAGGCACTAAGGCCCTGGCTGAGGCGACTAAGGGAAGCCTCGGCGGCTTTGAGAGTCCATTTGAGGAGGCCGTTGCATCTGCGCTCGCGAGCAAAGGCTGGGAGGTGCACACACAAATCGGTGCATCGTCTTTCCGCGTTGATCTGGCCGTGGTTCATCCCGATGCCAGAGGTACGTATCTGAGCGGCGTCGAATGCGACGGTGCCACCTATCACCGGTCGGCCACTGCGCGTGATCGTGACATGCTGCGTGAACAGGTGCTGAGGGGTTTGGGTTGGGAGGTTGTGCGGATCTGGTCGACCGATTGGTGGGTCGATAAGGTCGGTACGCTTGACCGGGTCGATCGGCAATTGAATGAGTTGCTCGCCAATAGCCGGGCTCTGCGGGCGGAGGAATTGGCTCAGCAGGACGCACGTAATGAAGCGAAGGACGCGATTGAAAAAGCGCAGGCAGAGGCACTTTCGGTTCCGGCGGATGATGTTTCTGGCCAGGAGTCAGCGGCGCAACGTGCCGAGGAATTGGCGAATGAGCCTGCAATACCTGCAGCTTTGTATGCCCGAAACCAAGCGGGCGAGGTCCAAGAGCCTCAAGTGAAAGCTCAGTACACGGTTGCTGATCCAACCCAAGCTGTTGCCTCCGTGAGCGCCAATGACTTCTTCGATCGCGGATATGACGAGACGCTCAATAAGATGATTGAGCACATAGTCAAGGCAGAAGGGCCAATTCAGGACGCTGTATTGTCACGTCGAATCGCGCGTGCCCATGGGTGGCAGCGGACCGGTGCTCGGATCCACGACCGTGTGATGGCTCTGGCGAATCGGTCATTTGAAGTGACGGAAGAGGAGGGCGTGTTCTATTTCTGGCCTGCGGCCGCTGGAGCGGAGGCTCATTCCGGCTACCGGTCTCCTGGGGATGATGTTCGGCCTATTGATGAAATATGCATGCCGGAGTTGGTCCAACTTGCTAGAAGCGTGTTGAAGGATTTTTCCGGAGACGCCGCAATTGCGGCTATGGCGGATGAGCTCGGCTTGGGGCGTTTGAGGACAGCTTCACGAGAGCGGGTACTCAAAGCCATTAGCAACGCGGAGTTGATCGGAGACCGCTGAGATAGTCCTTTGAGTTCCGGTAGTCGTTAAAGATCAACGCCGCAGGTACAGCCGCCGCGTGTCCGCCTTGTCATCGTGCCCACCTAAAACTAGATGCACACGATCCTTGCCGCCTCGCGGCTCGCAATCAGGAAGACCTGGCCGGACGCGTTCCGAGCGGGGGTGCGATGAAGGATGGCTCAGACACCGGTGCCGATGCAGGCCGCCTCTGCTTGTGCACCAGCTTTGCTATGAGGCCGCGGGCCATGGCGATACGCGCTACCGACGCCTCTGGCTTGAAGCATTCGACCAGAACCTAGGTCTTGAGGGCTGGGCTGTGGCGCCGCCGGATGAGTTGCTTGGCGTCTTCTATGGTGTCCACCTATCGGTCGTTGGTGGACACCATCCTGACCAGTGGGCCGGCCTCAATCAAGAGGGCTTGGCCGGACGCTTACGACGCTGGCGCAGACTGGCGTGTTGATCGGGGAAAGTGTTCACGAGTCCACCAAGAGTTGAAGTGGACTCGAGACTCCTAAACTCCGAACCGGCTTTCAAGACGGTCGGCCTGGACGCTCACCATCGAACAGCTTCTGGCACTGCATTGCGGTCTCTTGCACCACGAGGTGGTGCATCGACGTGCCTTCGTCTCGCGGAGTCAACTGGTAGAACGCATTGACTGATCGTAGACGGGGGCGTTCATCGGCTGCCAGGTCTACGCATTTGGACGCTCTTCTGCAGAGGCCTCGCGCATCATCATTCGGTAGTGGGCGCCATGTGTCGAGTGCTCGAAGATCTGCTTAAAAACGCGCAGATGGTTTTCTACTGAGGCAGGGTCAACAGCGAAATGCAGGTTGTCGTCGAAGCCATGCGAACCAGCGTTTATCCAAGAGAACAAAGACTTGCAAACGACCTTGTCTGTACCCTCGAAGTGGCGGTCGAGACTCTTCGGATCGACTCCACCGAGGATTTTGAAGTAGCTCTCCAAGATTCGCCGAAGCGTGTTCTGCACAGCGCCTAACGACAGGTCCTTGCGCCTGATCTCCGCCCAGAGCATCTCGTAAGAGCTCGACACAGGGTTGCGCGGGCTTGGCTCCACCAAAGAATAGCCGCCGGGTTTGCGCACTACCCAGAACGACTCCTCGCGCATCGCCGAGTCCTGAGGTCGGTCTCCGTTGAAACTCACCTCTCTGTGGAAGTGAACATTGTGCGTGAGGATGAAGAGTTGCTTGACCGCATGGGTCTTGCTGCGGACCTGATCCATCAATCGGTGGATCAAGCTGCTCACGATGAACAACACGTCGCTGTCGAGACTCGACACCGGATCGTCAAACACCGCAACGCGGGGCACGATCGTCCCGCTGTCGTTGGCGCTGCCCTGGAGCAGATGATAAAAATAAAGGAACGTGACGAAGCTCTTTTCGCCCTCGCTGAGGGTTTCACGCGCGTCGGTCTCATCGGCGCGGCGCAGCGCGTATGTGTGTCCTTCCCCCACGCGCGCTAGCGAGAAACTCCGAAAGCCGTACGAGCGCAAAAGCCCATTGATCTCGTCGACCGTGGGCTGCACGCTTGTCGATGACTTTTCGAGCGCCCGGATTTCGTATTCTTTTGCGAGCTTCGACTTGGTGGCTTCCTCGATCGCGCGTTCGATCTTCGTGACAGCCTTGTCAAGCCCTTCCTTGCGTGTTGCATAGTCCGCGAGGTCAGCCGCGAGCTCTGCCTCGACCAAGTGCCGCCACACTTGGGCGGTCAGCTTCTCCTTTTCGGTCTTGATGTTCGCGACAGTTGCGTTGTGGGCACTTATCGCGGCATTGGCCTTGGCAACAATGGAGGCGATCGCCGCGGCGGACTCCGCCAATCCGTCGAGGGTGATGGGCCGGCTCGGCTCCTTGCGCTTGGCCTTGATCAACAGCGAGTTTGCGGCAATCTTCGCAGCGGCGGCGTCGCGCTGAGCTTCGAGCGCAGGCTTATCCAGCCGCGCTGAGGTCGATGCCGAGATGGCGTCCACAGCGGCCAGGAAAGTTTTCGCGTCGGCCGCGTAGGCGATCGCGAGCGCGTCTATTGCATCGGTGTCGGCAACAAAAGCGCCATCGAAGTAAGCGGCGAGATCAGCTTCGAGAGAACTCGGTGCAGGCTGCTGGCAGAAGGGGCAGTCGCCATTGTTCTTTTGGAAGAACGGGCGACCCTGCTTAACCCAATCGCTTGCCCCGAGCTTCTCGATCATCGCGGCGATGTCGACGTCCTTGCTGCCGACTACGACTTTCGCAAGGATGAGATCTGACTCTCGCGCGATTAGGCTAGTGAACGATGGCAAGGCGAGGAGCGCCTCGGATGTGGGTGCCGTCCCAAACACGGTTTCGGCTCTTGACTCCATGTCGGCCAAGGTCGGGCGAGCTCCGGCGCTCGCGGCCCGCGCATGCTCCTCGATAATCTTGCGCTTGAACTTCGCCTTGTCGTTGCGGTAGCCCTCGAAGGCTCCAGAGAGTTTGGCGCTATGTTTGACTTTCTGGGCCCAGCACTTTTCTTGCAGCCATTGGTCGAGCGCTTCGAGGTCGGCCTTTTTGCCGCCCAGGCCGTCCGGCCCTTTCAAAGTGCCTGTCAATGCTAGGATTTCAGTCGCCCGCTTTGCGACTTCAATTGCAGCGAGTCGCAGCGCTTCGGCGTCTTCCACGCTTTGTTTGCCAAGAGTGAATACTCCCTTAATGGGACCAAAACCAAAGTTGGCCGCCACGAAATCGCGGTTGTAGACCAACGTCTCTAGAGGTGCACCTCCTTTCCACGCGACACGGCAGCTCGCGTGCGCCGGAGCGCATGGCGCCGCCAAGACGCGCGAGATCGTAGTCTTGCCCGAACCGTTCGAGCCGTAGATGTAGTTGAACGTCTTCAAGCCGGACAACGACTGAAGATTGTCTCCGTAGGTGGCTGTCCTGCCGACGTGGATGGACTCAATCATTCGCTACTCCATTTCTTGGGCTTCGGCCTGGGCTTTTCGGCCGCCCAAGCGCCGCTTTTGAAGACGCCGGTCAGAAATGATAAGCGTAGGCGACGCTGCGAATACCTCGACTTCTTGCGGTTGCTGCTGTGGATGAATCACCATTTGCGGCCAGCTTTCACATGCTTCGGCCGGTGAGCATCATCCGGTCACAATCCGAGCGATAAGCCACCGAAGTCGGGGCAGCGCCTCGTCTGCTGGAAACAAAAAACCGGGCGTGTGCTGGCGTGCGCCCGACTTCTGCTATCGCTGCACTGCAGACTTTCATGCCACTGAGCTGGATTACAGCGGTGGCGCTTTGCTAGCTTTGATCTATGTCGGCGTTCTACTTTCTGAGAGCATTCAACTCATCTTTCATAAGCCCGGTGTACTTCCTGTTCTGCGGTGGCCAACCGCAATCGAAACCTGTCTTGCTCTTGCGATCCTTGCGCACGTGTTTGAGCACGATGTCTGCTGCAATCTTCAACTTGCGATAGTCGAGCGGCAACTTGTAGTTTGTTTCGAGAGCGGTCTTCAGCACGTCGAACTGGTCGGGTGCGTTCATGCCGGGGATGTCCTGGTGGGTGTAAACGGTCAAGGTCACGCTGCGAGCTTGCTCTTCGGTGATTAAGCCCTGGCGAATGGCGACGTCCTGTGCCATGTGGCCCACCAACTGCTGAATGATCGTCAGCGGTACTCCCACGTGCATTAACGTGTTGACTAGCGTATGCCGGAAAGAGTGGAAGACCAATGCCGGGTCGCTGATGCCGCACACATCCAGGTATCGGGCGAATTTCTCACTGAGGTTTTTTGACGGCTGTTTCAGCGCAGTCGGCGTGTTCATGTCCCTGTGTGGGAATAGATGCGTCGCACCTAGCTGTTTGAGCTTGTTCACATAGTCAAGAAAACCCAGGTCGAGCAACGGTTTGGTGATCGGGATGCGGCGCACAGAATTTTCGTTCTTAGCGTCCTCGTCTTTGACATCGAGATACCAGTTACCCGAGAGTTCGTGCTGTTTGATCTGGCTGAGTTCGGCGTTGATGAACTCTCCCAATCTCGCGCCCATGTGACAGCCAAGAAGTGGCCCCCAGAAATGGTCCGCATCGCGGCATTCCACGAGAAAGCGCGTGGGTTCAAAGATCGTTTGCAGGTGCGTCGCGGTAAACGGTTCGTACGACTCACCCTGTGCGGCCTTCAGCTTGTTCAGGGCCTCTCGGCGGTCTTCTTGGCCGGCCGCTGCATTGGTAAAAGCGGCACCCGCCTCTTTGTAGGCCCAGTTGAAGAACACTTCAACAGCAGTGATGCGCTTGAGCAAGGTGGCGGCGGCAACGGTCGGCAGCGTGTCCCCGCCACCGGCTTCTTCCTTCTGCTTCTTCGTTACGCCGCGTGCCAGACGGTTGGCGGAGTCGTCAAGAAAGCTGGCCACTTGGAAGCTTTGGACTTCATGTACTTGGAAGTCACGTTTGAATCCGTGGTGCTCCAGCATGAAATCATGGAGTTGGCCGAGCACAGTCACGCGCTCGGCGATCGTCTTGGCGTTGCCTTTCTGCCGGGCCTTCATCGCCTTCTTGAACAGCACCAGAGCATTGCCCCACAGCAGTGGATTAGGTACGTTCTGTGGCGATGTCTGGACGCGGTGTCCGGCTGTTGCGTTCGGCAGGGAGATCGCTGTCGACGCAAGCAGGGGCTCCCGCATAGACATCGCGGGAGAGGTCTGTGGCGTCGCGTGGATGGGCGAGGGCGGTGCCAGCGGCGCTGAACTGGAGGGCGCTGGGTCGATGCCAGCAATGGAGATGGGGCGACCGCGCAGACGGGTCAACAACGCTTCTTTCAGGTCGGCCATTTCTGGCCTTGCCAGTTCCTTCATCAAGTCGACGGCTACCGCACGATCTTCCTGATCGCGGATGGTGAACGCCGGGGCCTGTGTGAAGACGCCACGTTGCGCAATCCGTTGGGTGAAGGCACCCTTGAAATCTTCGAGCCCCACCTGGTTCAGGTCGTAGAAGAAGCCGAGAAAGTTCTGCATGTCGTCCCGGTCATCGATCCGGAGCGACTGGTTGTCGGAACTGCCAAAGCGTTCCATGACCTTCGCAAAGAGGTCTTCAAAGACGTGGTGACGGGCGGACATGGGGACCTGGGCGAGTGCAGCGTTGAGGACTGCTGCAATTTTGCTGGCCAGTTTCGGGTTCGCCGTCCGAAGCGACCTCCTAACCTCTGCCTTATTTCGCACCGTTTTGGTGTGCTCGCCGTCGAAAGAAGCTGAGCCTGGATACAACAAAAGTATCCGGATAAAGTAGACGCCTGACTCGGCGCGACGATACAAACGCGCTGTGGACAATCCCATGAAGTGGCACTCCCATGTGGCACCCCTGCAAATGCAAAAAGCCTTCGAAGTCGTTGACTTCAAAGGCTTTTCTGAGACTGGTGGCGCTTCACGGACTCGAACCGCGGACCTGTGGATTATGATTCCATCGCTCTAACCGACTGAGCTAAAGCGCCGAGCCTCGAATTATAGCCCGAAATCTTCGGGCGTCCACCTCACTTGTGGCGTTTGGCCTTCGACGCAACCGGCTTGGCGGGCTCGGCCAACCAGGCGGTGACCTTGCCGGCGTCCTTGATCACCAGCCTCGCGGTCGTATCCGTCTCCGGCAATTCCAGCGCCAGCTTCATCAGCCGCTTATCACGCGCGACCAAGGCCGTAGCCCGGCGTTGCGCCCCGAGGTACATCGCCAGATCGTCCAGCTTGCCGATGCGCCAGGCCTCGCCGTCGGCCGTCTCCAGCCCCAGCCATTCATCTCCCGCCGCCATGCCCGCCCGCTCGACCGCGCCGCCGCGCAGCACGACCTTGACTTGCACCGATCCGCCGTTTTCCGCCACGCGCATGCCCAGCCGCTGCGCAGGCTGCGACGGGTCGGCGGCGATGTCGACGCCGTGGGCACCGAGCAGGTCGGCCAGCGGCAGGTCGGCGGTTCCGTGGACCCACGCGGCGAACTCGGCGGTGAAAGCCCGCCCGGCCTGTTCCGCCAGCACGATCGCGAAGTCTTCCTCCGTCATCGGCCCGGCCGCGCAGCGCTTCCACAGCGTGCGCATGGCGTCGTCCAGGCTGCCCTTGCCTTCCCGCCGCAGGGTGAGGTCGAAGCACAGGGCCACCAGTGCGCCCTTGGTGTAGTAGCTGATGGTGGCGTTGGCGGTGTTCTCGTCCTGCCGGTAGTACTTCACCCAGGCGTCGAAGCTCGATTGCGCGACCGACTGCACCCGCTGGCCGGGGGCCTGCGCGACCTGGTTGATGGTCTTGTTGAGCAGGCGCAGGTAGCCGGCGTCGTCGAGCAGGCCGGCGCGGCGCAGCAGGATGTCGTCGTAGTAGCTGGTGAAGCCCTCGAAGAACCACAGCAGCCGGGTGTAGTTCTCCTGCGTGTAGTCGTAGCGCGCCAGTTCGGCCGGGCGCAGCCGCTTCACGTTCCAGGTGTGAAAGTACTCGTGGCTGATGAGGCCGAGCAGGGTGGTGTAGCCCTCGGGGCTGCGGGTTTCGCCCTGGCGCGGCAGGTCGCGCCGGGCGCAGATGAGCGCGGTGCTGTGCCGGTGCTCCAGGCCGCCGTAGCCGTCGTCGACCGCGTTGAGCATGAATACGTAGCGGTCGTGCGGCGGCGCGGCGCCGTCGGGGTGCCAGAAGCGCATTTGCGCCTCGCAGATGCGCTGCGTGTCGGCGATGAGTTTGGCGCCGTCGAAGCTGGCGCGCGCGGCGCCGGCGACGACGAAGCGGTGCGGCACGCCGCCGGCGGTGAATTCGCCGCTCCAGAAGTCGCCGAGCTCGACGGGGCTGTCAGCCAGGGTGTCGTAGTCGTCGGCGCGGTAGAGGCCGAAGCCTTTCGCATCGACCTGGACCGGGTGCAGCGCGGTGGCGGCGCTCCAGGCTTGCTGGGCGCCGCTGGGGTTGACCAACTGCAGCGCGTGCGGTGCATCTTCCTGGCCATGCACCCGCAGGCACAGGCCGGTGCCGTTGAAAAACCCGCGATGCGCATCGAGCCAGCAGGCGCGCACTGAGTTGTCGAAGGCGTACACCTGGTAGCTCAGCACCAGCGACTTGCCAGGCCTGGCTTCGATCTGCCAGGTGCATTTGTCAAGCTGCCGCAGCTCGGGTGTCTGGCGGCCTTGCTGCGCCTGCAGGCCTTGCAGGTGGCGGGCGAATTCACGCACCAGGTAGCTGCCGGGGATCCAGACCGGCAGCGACACCGTCTGCTGGGCCTGCGGCTCGGCGATGGTGAGCGTGACGCGGAACAAATGCGCCGACACGTCCGCCGCCTCGATGCGGTAGTGGACGGCCGCGTCGACCTTGGCGGCGGCTGAGGAGGCGAGGGTGGCGGGAGACGGCTTCGGGCGGCGCTGGGCTGCGGGCATGAATGGGCTCGGGTGGAAGCGGACGAAAGCTCAGCGCGTGGCGATGGTGAGCTGTTTCTCGATTTCGGCGGCGGGCACGGCGCCGGGGACGCGCGTGCCGTCGGCAAAGATCAGCGTGGGTGTACCAGTGATCTTGTGCTTGCGGCCCAGGGCGACGTTGCGCTCGATCGCGGCGGTATCGCACTTGGCGGCGGCGGCGGGCTTGCCTTCGAGCATCCATTCCTGCCAGGCGCGGCCCTTGTCCTTGGCGCACCAGAGGTTCCTGGACTTCTCGGTCGAGTCGGGGCCGAGGATCGGATACAGGTAGACATGCACCGTCACGTTGTCGATCGACTTCAGGTCGGTTTCGAAGCGGCGGCAGTAGCCGCAGTTGGGGTCTTCGAAGACGGCGAGCTGGCGCTTGCCGTTGCCCCGCACGATGGTGAAGGCGTCCTGCGCGGGCAGGCTGGCGAAATCGATGGCGGTGAGTTTGGCGATGCGGTCGCCGGTGAGGTTGCGGCCGGCGCGGGTATCGATCAGTTCGCCCTGGATGACGAAGTCGCCCTTGGCGTCGGTGTAGAGCACGTCGGTGCCGATGCGCACCTCGAAGAGCCCCGCCATGGGCGTGCGGCTGATCTCGTCGATCTGCTGCACCTTCAGGCGTTCGGACAGAGTCTTGCGGATGGCGGTGGTGTCCTGCGCCAGGGCACTGAAGCTCGCGGCGGCCAGCGCGGCGCCGGTCAGCAGGGCGGTGATGAGGCGGCGTGTGGTCATGTCGAGGATCGGTTGAGCGAAAAAGGTGGGAGAGCCGGCGCGGCACAAAGGTTCAACGCCCGCCCATGGCCTGACGGGCCAGAAAGGACTTGACCGGGCCGCTGGCGTCGAAACCGCTCAGGCCCCAGTTGCGCAGCGTCTGCCAGGGTTTGCCGGGCAGCGAGAACAGCTGCTGCAGCCCGTCGGTGGCCAGGCCCATCGGCAGCAGGCCGGCCTTGCGGGCGCGTTCGTAGCGGCGCAGCAGGCGCAGGTCGCCCACGCTGCGCCAGTAGTCGCGGTCGTGCAGTACGCCGGCCAGCTCGGCCACGTCGGCCAGGCCGAGGTTGAGTCCCTGGCCGGCGAGCGGATGGACGTTGTGCGCGGCGTCGCCGGCCAGTACCCAGCTGGCGGTCTTGGCCGGCGCGCTGTCGGGCATGGGGCCGCACCAGCGGTCGGCGCGGGCGAACTGCAGCGGCCAGTCGGCGCGCGGGCTGGTGAGGGTGAGCGGGCCGAGGGCGCCGACGGTGGCGGCCAGCGCCTCGGCGGCGAAGCCGGCGTCGTCGAGCGCCAGCAGCTGTGCGGCGCGGGTGGTTTCGGCGGACCACACCATGGCGACGGTGTCGCCCGCGCTGCCGCCCAGGGGCAGCAGCGCCAGCACGCCGTCGGCCAGAAACCATTGGCGGGCGACGCCACCGTGCGGCTTTTGACATAGCAGGCGGGCGGCGATGGCGCGTTGCGGGTAGGGCGTGGTCTGGAATTCGACGCCGAACGCCGCCCGGGTGGCGCTGGCGCGGCCTTCGCAGACGGCGGTGAGCGCGGCGGGGCGGATGGTGTCGACGCGTTCGACCAGCGGCTGAAAGCGCAGTGCGTCGGCCAGTTGGCGTTCGAGCGCGGGCAGGTCGACGATCCAGGCCAGCGCTTCCACGCCCTGGGCGTCGGCGCTGAAACGCACCACGCCATCGTTGTCGCCGTGGATTTCCATGGCGGCGACGGGGGTGGCAAAGGCCGGATCGGGCCAGGCGCGCAGGGAGGTGAGCAGTTCGCGCGAGGCCGCGTTGAGCGCGTAGGCACGCACGTCGCTGCTGTCGCCGCGCGGCGCTTCGGCGGCCGGGCCGGGCGGTGGGGAAAACAGATCCACCCGCAGGCGTTCACGGGCCAGCAGCAGGGCGAGCGTGCTGCCGACCACGCCGGCTCCGCGGATCGAGACATCGGGGTTTTGCGGCATCGTGGCATTGTAGGGAGGTGGTCACCTAAAATCGGTGATTGCACGAGTGCCGCCCCCGGGGCCGCCCGGCGCTCGCCGGGCCTGCCGCGGGCGCCGCTTCCAACCGCTTTCTTCCCCTTTTTCCGAGAACCGCCATGAGCCTCCAATGCGGCATCGTGGGTCTGCCCAACGTCGGCAAGTCCACCCTGTTCAATGCCCTCACCAAGGCCGGCATCGCCGCCGAGAACTATCCCTTCGCCTGATTTTCAGATAAAGTCTTTATAAAACAAAGACTTAATGTGCATTTGCCGTGCGGCCTGCCGATGCCAGGACAAAGCTGGCGTGAGCAACCGTCCGGGGAAAGTATTAAACGGTTTGTCTTAAACGACTTTGTACGTGATCGACCCCCGGCGATCCTCATAGGCACGGATCCAGGCAGCCAGCCCCGGTCTTTCATGCTGTACGAATCCACAAACACTACCGACAAGCGGCGGGCTAGCAAGAGCACTGTTGAATACAAGCACGTAGTGCTCGGCGGTCTTCTTCAAATGCGTTGCTGCCATTCTTGGTCTTCCCTGCTGCAACAAACTTCTGCATCTATGGCTCTGGCGCCGCCCACTGCGCAAGAGATGCCATCTCTGCGACCGCAATTTTGAAGACCTCGAAGATCTACAAACAGGCCGACACCGTTGTGCTTTAAGGATATGCGCGATGGGAGGAGCTAGGTGATACTGCAAACTGGCTGACATGGACCAACATCGAAGCTTTAGTCGACTTGGCCCTTGTTCAATCTACATTTGCAATTGGTTGTGCTGCTCGGCCAGATTTTTCACATACTCTTTGTCAACAATGTGCAGTCCGGCAAGAGGTGTGAAAATGGCAGAAAACCTTGCGACAAAATCCCAGTTGTCGAATAGCGCGACGATCGGATGGCCGGCTGTGGAGATGTTTTCAAGAAATTGGACTACTTTGAGCCACAATGCTTGAAGCGATTCGCTATTTTCTTGATAGCTATTAATCCCTGCCCGGCCTAACATGTCGGTGTAGTTGACGTTTTCACGCTTTAGTATGTCGAAGGCGCGCTGCCTGCTCTCATCTATAAAGTCCAATCTCGGTGCAACGCGCATATCTAAGACGTGTTGAGGTTGTGCGCCGATCAAGAAATCAATAAATAAATTTGGCTTGTTGAAAAGAGGTGTGTGCGCTATGAATATTTCGTGTGTGTCTGTGAATTGAAATGATAGCTGTTCCGGGCTGCTTGGAGTTTTAACCCGATCTTCGCGGGCA
This sequence comes from Xylophilus sp. GOD-11R, assembly GCF_033546935.1. Classification (GTDB taxonomy): domain Bacteria; phylum Pseudomonadota; class Gammaproteobacteria; order Burkholderiales; family Burkholderiaceae_C; genus Xylophilus. The sequence goes on from NZ_CP137854.1 coordinate 366,693, forward strand.
TTTGAGGGTAAGGGGCTGTTTGGTTGCTTGCGTGCCCGAGTAAATGAGAAAACATTGTCAGCCATGAATTTTCTCCAAGTGCCTCTCGACGTCTAAATAACTAAGGTGTAGCAAGCCGCGATCCCACTCTGGGTCACCCACTGTCATTCTTCCGTCCGCTTTGTCCTTCAGGTCATTGTCCTTGAGAAATGCCCGGCGATACATTCTCGGGGCCACTCCTGTAAAAGCTCTTAGCAACACTTTGGGTGCTTTGGTATCCTTGGGTTTCTCGCCATTGTTGATGGCAATAACCATTTTAAATCGACTCGGCATTGACCAGTTTAGTGCAGACGATTGGATCGCGTCGTCATGCAGCTCAAAAGCCCTGCTCTTCGGATAAGGTTCAATGTACTGCACTTCGTCAATGCCCGCTGTCACAATATGTCGCGCACAGTAATGACAAGGGAATGTGGTTACGTAAAGTTTTGCCCCAACTGTTGATGCGCCTACCCTCGCTGCTGACAAAAGTGCGTCCATTTCTGCGTGGACTGCCCGACTAAACTCTAACAATCGTCCAACGGGAGTGCTTTTCAAGAGTTTTGCTGTCTTATCTCTTTCTTCTTTTGGAAGGGCTTTCAATTGTGGGATGGCGTCAATGACCTCGTTGACTATTTCAGCTTGAACCCTAGTGTTGCTGCAATAGCGCCGATGCACTGAGCATCTATGATCTTCAATATTTGAAGCGGTATGGTCTGATGAAAGGTTTCCATATATTCCGCCGCCTGCCATGGGGACTTCATTTGTGCCGGTTGCAATTATGTTGCCATTTGAATCAGTTAGCGCCGCTCCAACCTGACGAGATAGGCATGCACTGCGCAATTGTGCGCCCTTTGCGAAAAACATTCCGGTTTCGGCGGCGTCTGGGCGCACCAGTTTCGAACCTGTGAGAATGTCAAAAAGGCGCCCCAATTTATCTGCGATAACCCAATCGCGATTTTCTTGGGTTTTTTGCTGGTCCAAATATCTGTCTGGTGTGTTGTCCACAAAGAAGTCGGCCATCTGGAACGTGTCGGCAACTTTTTGTCCAAACTTTTCACCGTCGTCTTCATCTCGCTTCATGAAGGTGAGGATTTCGAGTTCTGAAGAGTCATGGCATTTTCCATGTTGCAATCTCTCCTGCCTTTTCTTTGCCTCGCAAACTACGCCGATTAAACAGAATGCTTCTCGATAAATTCCGCGAAGCAGTTCCACTTCGGAGGGGTTTTTGAGTGAGTCGATTATATAGATTCGGGTCGGGCTCTGTTTGCTTTGCGCTGGCAATGCTACAACTGTGTTGGATTTTGCTTTTGCGTCGGCGGCTTCGCGTGCGCTTTTAATCGCAAGCATCATCTTCATCGCCACGGCAGTCAGGTCGGCCTTCCGAAGATTGTCTCCAGCGTCTTGATACTTTCTTGCAATATCGAGTTTTTTCAGGGAATGAAGTGCCGCAACTTCATCTGGCGGCATGGCTGAGCGAATCAAATCACTTGCTTTGATTTGGAATATTTCAGCTTCTTTGAAACGCGGGTTCTGGGCGGTCAGCGCGGCAAGTGTCTGCGCGACAAAAGAAGTCCCAGAGCCGACCGGCCCAACGACCGCGAAAACCCACTCGGATGAACTAAGGCTATTGAACGTTCCACGACCCTGTGGCATGGGTTCGTTTTCAGGCAGGACACTTTGGTTCAGTGAAGGAACAGACAAGCCAAAGCTCCGGTTACGAATGGTTGCGCGAGTGTATGCCTTAGCAAAGCGCAAACGAGCAAGGCGTACTGCGGCAACAGGCCATTTCTGACCACGCTTGCGTGGTCGCAACGAGCGCATCTGTCGACGCGCTTTCTAGACGTCTCGGCGGAGGCTTGGTTCCTTCTTTGAAGCGGAACGGTCACGGAAGTTTGACACTTCAGCTAGTTGCAGTGCAACTGCAAGCGTATGCGCTAGCAGCCCTTTGGACTGCGCGTTGTTGACGCAAGCGCATGAAGGGTTGCTAGCAGTCGTTGCAGTTGACTTAGTTGCCACGTGCCACCGGCCGGCGCTTTCACCCCAATCTCGTTCAGCTCGGCAACCATCGCCCGCTGCGATAGGCCACGCGCCTTGAGTCCAGCGACCAAACCCTGCAGCCGGAGCGCGAAGGCTTCCGTCGTTCTCTGGCGATCCTCAACGTGGCGCCGAAGGTTCGTCGGCCCCGTCGCCCCAAGTCTCACGCCCCGCGCCTTCGCGGCTGCCAACGCGCCCTTGGTGCGTTCGCTGATTTGGTCCCGTTCCCACTCGCTCATGACCGCGTGCATCTGGATCATGACCTTGTTGGCATGGGGCATGTCTGCTGCAACGAAATCCACCCGGGTTTCGATCAGGCCAGATACGAAGTGCACATTGCGCGCCAACCGGTCGAGCTTCGCGATCAGCAGGGTGGCCCCGGACTTCTTGCATCGCTCAAGCGCCAGACGCAGCTGGGGGCGTTTTTCGAGCGCATTGGCACCCTTGCCTGTCTCGGTCTCAAAAAACTCGTCTATGGTCGTTCTATTGCGTTCTGCGAGGAAGCGCTGGACGACCTGCTGCTGGGCTTCGATGCCCAGGCCGGAAGCTCCTTGACGTTGGGTGCTGACTCGGTAATAGGCAACGAATGCGGGTGGGCTCATGAAGGTTAGGTCCGGGCGGTGGCTACACGAAAGGACGACCGTCCTGTATGTAGCCAGAGCCTACTGGGACCGCGCTGCGCCGGGAAGGAGTGCTGTGGTTTCGGCGAGGACTAGCTTGCCCATGCGAGACCTTGATACCCCTGCTGCGGCTGAAATCAGGTCGAAGCCCCTCATGCCGTTTTTGCCAAAGTTGGAGGTCGATCCTTATAGGGCCTGGCGGAGGGATACGCCTATATCTATGTATAAGGATACTCAAGTGACCAAGCCCATCGTGCGAATAAAAACTTGTTCTTGCGTCAAAATCCCCAAACCCAAAAAGCTGGGCTCGCGAATGAAAATGCGTTAGAGCTGCTTGCTAAATGCTTGCTTACGCAGGTCCGTGAGAGCTGCATGCATATGCTCTGCGAAACTGCAAAAGTTGGTGGTCGCCGCGTTGGTTCTGCCCCGTTGGAATATTGTTTCAATTGGATTGTCCGGCCAAAGGTTCGAGTATTACTTGTTTGCATTTTTAATCACCTCGCTCCGCCCGACGAGATTGGCGATGCGGGAAGATCCTACGGGCCGACACTCGCAAGTCGAGGCACTGCGGGGCCGCAGACGCAGAAAGGCGGCAAGTAAGTAATTTTTAAGGGACTCGGGATTGCCCGTTTTTCGACCATCTAGGGCGGTGGGTGCGCAGACAAAGCTACCGTTCCGGGCCTTCTTTTGCGTGCCGAAGTTCCCGATCCGGGAAGCCGCAAGAGCGCGTGTGGTTCATCTACGGACACGGCTGGACGGGCAACAACAGCAAGGTTGGACGGTTGGCGCCTTCCTTACGGGCAGGCACCGCTAGCACTTTTTTCAGCGTTAGCACTTTTCGTCCCGGGAGCCTTCGTTTTTGATGGAAATGTTGTTTTTATCAATTTAATCAACAACTTACCGTCCCGGAGGCTAGCGTTAGCACTTTTGATGCTTCCCTATATAAAGAGACTTTCAAGAAGAAGAATACAAAAGAACAACTACAACTTAACGCGCGAGCAGTTGCATTTCGTTACGCTAGGCTAGGGTTACGAAATGTGAACACGCTGGCTACTTTGGGGGGGGCGGAAGATGGCGAGGTTTAGCTGGTTCAGTCGTCGTCCCCCGGCCTAGTCCTGAGATCTGCGGTGTGGAGATCTGGTTACTGCAGGGACACGATGACCGCGCGCCTTGCCGTGGGTGGGCAGGGGTAGCGTTGTCTTCCTTGGCCGCTCGGTCGCCGCTTTTGGCAAGGCCCGACCGTCGGACCGTTTCGACAGCGCGGCACGTACCCGGAGGCCCGCGAAGGGCCTAAAACGGCTCATAGAGGCGTTTTTTAGGAGTGGGTGCACCCCTGCTATGGAAACGAGCATTTGTCGGTTCTGCGGGGTTCTTGCGCGACTTCGCTCCGCAACCAGCGCTGCGGGGCAGCAGGAGCCCCGGACCGGTGACGATCCGCCGACAGCGAATTCGGCGACTGGGCATTAACAACCTTATTTTCTCAGGAGCGAGACTGCTGCAGTTGAAGTCCAGGCGGTTGCCCGTTCATCTGGGATGGGAATATAGATTGCGGTTGGCTGGCGACTTAAGGGGTGCGGTTCTGCGTCGCCCCGCAAGTATTTGATAGTCTTGATTATAAATTAATGTTTCCCTCAGTAATTTTTCAAAGTGCTTGTTAAGTGCTTGTTAGGTGTCTACTATCTGGGTTTCGCGCATTCTTTCGGACACATCAGCATTTCAAGTGCCTCCTGCATCCGGACTAACGGATTTCTCACGTCTTCAGCCGTGAGTTGGACATAATGCCGGTGGAGAACGTCTCCACAGGGTGGGCTATGGTTCAGAACTCGCCGAATAGAGGCGTCTCCCACGCCCAGCCGTTCCCCGGTCGTGGCCAGCAGCTTCCGAAGATCATGAAGTCGGAAACTGGGTGCCCCGGCGCGCGCTGCGACGTCTGTGAGATGGCTGGCAGAGATGGGGAACAACTCTTCATCACCGGAAAGCCCTGCCATCCTCCTCACCAGGATCGTGCGCATGAGGGGCGTAATGGGCAGAGAGTGGGGCTTGCCGTTCTTGGTCATAGGAAGCGTCAGAACGCCCTGTGGCGCGTCAATCTGATTCAGACGAAGCTCCCTACATTCGTTGCGCCGCAACCCCGTGTAGAGGCTGAAAAGCAGGAAGTCACGCCGGCACTCATCGAGGGTGTCCACGGCGGCTCTCCAAGCGGGCAGGTCGGCGTCCTGCAGCATGCGCGTTCGGGGCGTGGCACGGTCAGGCATCAGCCCTACAACTGCCAGCTTCGAGAATGGTGAGACGAGGTCGATGTCGTGCAGCACATTCACATACTTCAATACCGCGCCCAGGACGCCTCGGCCTAGCTCAACGATTGACGCGCCCTTGCTTGCAGCGAACGCCTGACAGTGGTCGAAGAACTCCGGGTGTGCCAACTCCTTGACCGGACGGTCCAACCAGTCGCCGAAATGCACCTGGAACAGGGAGTTGTACCGCTTCCGGCTGATGTCCTTGATTGCCTTGGCAGTGCAGTACGCGGCGCACGCCTCGCGCAGCGTTGGGAGCGCCTTAGGGCGGGTCGGGCGAACGGGCTGCGCGCCTTTACGGCACTGCCTGAGCACCTCCATGGCTGCCGCCCGGGCCTCGTCTACGCTCATTAGCGGCCAGTACCCCAGATTCATGCGGAAGTGCTTGCCGGCCACGCTGGTGATGACCCGGAAGGTGCGCTTCCGGGCGTTCATCCTGACCACAAAACCGCTGAGCATGCGGTCTCGAAAGATTCGGCCATCGGTGACCCTGCTGCGCAGCATCAGCGACTCTGTGATGAGCACTACTGGCACTGCATATCTCCGGGGGAGCGATGAGGCTTGCAGGGCCGGTGTGCCTTCATGTGGCGCCTACAGTTTATGGATGGGGCCTGCATGGCAATTTTCTTTGTCATGCCGAAAGCCTAAGACGCCAATGAAAGGATGTGAAGGACGTTACCGCTTTCGCCTAAAGCCGATGAGCCAGTAAGCGCCCAGAATCAAGACCGGCACCCAAAAGAATGGGCTAACTAACGGTACGCTTACTGTTCGAAAACCAAAGCCGCCTGCTGCACCGCCTGCCGCACCGACAGAGCCACCGACAAGAGCCATGAAGCCGGCGCCAACAGCAAATGCAGTTCCGCCGGTTGCAACACCTATAACACCCAGCACCGCAAACGTCGCAAGCCCGATAAGGCTCCCTGTGACTGCTCCCGCACCGATTGCGCCAATTCCAGGCACAACAAATTGAGTTAATGTTCCGGTGAGCAATGCCAAATAGGCGCCATATGCCAGTGTCGTGGCGCCAAGTAGCCGCTGGTGGCCGATTTGCCACCGTCCTCGGAAAACGAGCCTCAATGTCAGTGCGACCGCAAATAGCGCACCGCCGATCAACCCCGCGCATACCACCTTGTTCATAATCTCTCCATTGGGGCAGTCTCTCGCCGCCGGGTGCCGGTGTACCGCAGTCCAGTCTGCATCAGGAATTTGCCTAACTAGGACTTGCTGTTCCAGCGCTCCAGTGCGCTATTTATGGCCTGCGAGACGCTCGGTTCGGACGAGCGTTTTGCGATTTCCGTTAGTACTTGTTCAGTCACTTTTAAATTCTTCGATTTTCTCAGAGCCAACATTACAGAGTTGATCGCTAGGGCGCTGTTGTCAGTTTTGGCGGCCGATACACCAACTATCACCCAGGTATTAGTCGAATTGGGTGCCATAGTCGGCAGCACGCTTGCTACACCCTTTACAACTTCAAATTCTCCGGCCTTGATGGCTGCATAAGCAAGAGCCACATGCGCGTCCACACTGGCCGGGTTCGCGAAGACAGCCGCGCGAGCAGATTGAAATTCGTCAATTGGGTTTCCGTTGTCGGCTGAGTACCTCGCTTCGAGGGAGTACCAGGAGGCGGCCTCGAGGTCGACAATGTTGGAGCGGATGGGTGCCTTATTGGCGAGTTCTGCGAGCGTCCTATCGACTTCCGTCGACTCAGTAGCCACTTGGAAAAGGGCTTGCACTTGCTGTTCACGGTATGGCTCCAGCGCAGCAAAAAGCTGCTCTATGCCGCGAAGCGGGACTCGGGCGTTGGCGTAGTCCGCTGCGCTCAAACCGCTGAGGCGAATGGCGTCAGCGCGCGGAACGACCACATCGCGCGCGATCCAGCCTTCCCTGCCATCCGGTAGCTTGAAGTTGACGAACCCGTTAGTGGTACTGATCTGCTCAATGGGTGTGCCTCGCGCGAGCAGTCCGATCGCTTTGGATTTTGCCGTCGGCTCCTTTCTAACGTTGGCACTTACGGCGGCGACAGCCAGAACGGGCAAGTCGGGCCGCGTTGGAGCAGCCTCCGGCACTAGTGCTTGAGCAGATTGCGGTGCGAGGTTTGGTCGGGGATTAACGCTCCCTGTTGAGTTTGAAGCATTAGAGATCAGAGCAGCCGCAAGAGCGGCGATGACGATGCCTATAAGCATCCAGCCCGGACCGCCAACGCCCTGTGCAGGTGGTGTTGCCGGCGCAGCCGTTGGGGTTGGAGGCGACGGGCGCGGCTGTGGCGGCGGCGACGGTTGCTGGGGTGGATCGGGAGGACGTGAAGGACCAGTCGAACTCGAAGCTTTCCGCATTGTTTCTGCGATGAGCTCTTCGATTTGCTCGTCATATGCAGCTCTTCTTGCGGGGTCTGACAAAACGTCGTTCGCTTCGTTCAACCGCTTCATGTACTTGAGCGCGGTTTCTAAAGCATCCGGGTTCTTATCAGGATGGTGTTTCTGACTAAGTGCCCGGTAAGCGGCTCGGATGACCGAGGGCGACGCATGGCGAGACACCTGCAAAGTGTCGTAAAAAGTCTTAGGAATCATCTTGCCCGTGTGGAATTGCAGCGAAATGTTACCGTATTGCTATTGGTTCGCAATTCTGTAATCGGCGACATGTCTTGCGTGCTGGCATTCCGTGCTCACCCCCATGGACCCCAGTCGCAGTTGGTCAGACCCATACAATCGCCACCAGTTTTCCCAGGCGCGACGAGGACAAAAGCCTCCGGACGCCCTGCATTCCTCACCAACGCACCCCGATCTTTGGGGCCCGCCCGCCGACGCGCGGATCGGGCACCTCGACGATGCCAACGTTGGGCTCGATGGTGCATAAGGGACTGATTTACATAGGAATTTCCATGAGCCTCCAATGCGGCATCGTGGGCCTGCCCAACGTCGGCAAGTCCACCCTGTTCAACGCCCTCACCAAGGCCGGCATCGCCGCCGAGAACTACCCCTTCTGCACCATCGAGCCCAATGTCGGCATCGTCGAGGTGCCGGATCCGCGCCTGAAGAAGCTCGCCGCCATCGTCGAGCCCGAGCGCATCGTGCCGGCCATCGTGGAGTTCGTGGACATCGCCGGCCTGGTGGCCGGTGCCAGCACCGGTGAAGGCCTGGGCAACAAGTTTCTCGCGCACATCCGCGAAACCGACGCCACGGTGAACGTGGTGCGCTGCTTCGACGACGACAACATCGTGCACGTATCGGGCAAGGTGGACCCCATCTCCGACATCGAGGTGATCCAGACCGAGCTCTGCCTGGCCGACCTGGCGACGGTCGAGAAGGCGCTGCACCGCCACACCAAGGTGGCACGTTCGGGCGACAAGGACGCGCAGAAGCTCGTCGGCCTGCTGGAGCGTTGCCAGGCGGCGCTCAACGAGAACACGCCGGTGCGCGCGCTGGAGTTCTCCAAGGAAGAGATGCCGCTGGTGAAATCCTTCAGCCTGATCACCGCCAAGCCGGCGATGTTCGTCGGCAACGTGGCCGAGGACGGTTTCGAGAACAACCCCTACCTCGATCGTCTGCGCGAGTACGCCGAGAAGCAGAACGCGCCGGTGGTGGCCATCTGCGCCAAGATCGAAGCCGAACTCGCCGACATGGACGACGAGGACAAGAAGATGTTCCTGGCGGAAATCGGCCAGGAGGAGCCGGGCCTGGACCGCTTGATCCGCGCCGCTTTCAAGCTGCTGGGCCTGCAGACCTACTTCACCGCCGGCGTGAAGGAAGTGCGCGCCTGGACGATCCGCATCGGCGACACCGGCCCGCAGGCCGCCGGCGTGATCCACGGCGACTTCGAGCGCGGCTACATCCGCGCCCAGACCATCGCCTTCGACGACTTCATCGGTTTCAAGGGCGAGCAGGGCGCCAAGGACGCCGGAAAGATGCGCAGCGAAGGCAAGGAATACGTCGTCAAGGACGGCGACGTGATGAACTTCCTGTTCAACGTCTGACCACGGAATCGGCCGGCGCCACGCCGGCCGCCGGCGACGTTCAGCCTTCGGCGGTGACGGCCTCGTAGCCGGCCGCGTCGAGCAACTCGTCGAGCTCGGTCGGTGCCGACAGCCTGACCTTGAAGAACCAGCCCGCGTCCTGCGGGTCGGTGTTGGCCAGCGACGGATCGGCGCGCAGCGCTTCGTTCACTTCCACGATCTCGCCAGCGGCCGGCATGAACACGTCGGCTGCCGTCTTCACCGATTCGACCACCGCCGCGACCTCGCCACGGGCGAAAGTCTTGCCCGGCTCAGGAAGCTCCACGAAGACGATGTCGCCCAGCGTGTCCTGCGCGAAGGTGGTGATGCCGACGATGGCGGCGCTGGCGTCGGTGCCGTCGATCCACTGGTGTTCACGGGAATATCGGAGGGCCATGCGAGTGTTTCCTGGGCTTTGGGAGTGGGGGCGCATTGTCCCGGATCCTGAAAGCGGACAAAAAAAGACCCGCCGAAGCGGGCCCAAGAGGAGACGAGCTCTCCGTCGCATCATTCGAATGATGACCTTCATTGCAGCGTCGCTGGTGGTTGTGGCGTGCAGGACGAAAACGCATCGTGTGTCCGGAGCGGGACTACAGGCGTGGGGATGCCGCTCGTAAGATGGCGGACCCGTGCCCTGGACCTTCGCCGTCCAGCCGCCATTCGCCTTTCGACGAGGATTTCGACATGCGTTTCCCCTTCCTGGCCGCCGGCCTGGCGTTGGCCGTCTACGGCACCGCTGCGCAAGCCGACGTGTGCTTCACCGTGCTCGACAAGGCCGGCCGCGTGCTGCACCAGTCGCGCAAGGCGCCGGTCGACATGTCGCAGCCGATCAGCGCCACGCTCTACAGCCGGTTTCCTAACGCGGCTTCTATGGTCTTCGGCGCCAACAACGACTACTGCGAGGAAGTGCGGGAAAAGCCGGGCGTCACACCCCGCCGTGCCACGCGCCGCATGTAACCCCCTGTCACGGGTTGCCATGCCGATGCGCCTACCGTGGGTGCAACGCATCTCCAGGATGGAGTCAGTATGGAAATCCGCCGAATCTTCCTCGCCACGGTCGCGACCGTGGCTGCACTCCAGATGACCGGCTGCGCCGACGCCATGTGGGGACGCAATAACGGCGGCGCTTCCGGCACGCCGACGAATACGTCCCAGGGCGGCGTTCCGCCCGGGGCGGTGGTGCTGAGCGGCAGTTGCGATGCAGCAGCGGGTGCCTACGCGATCGGCTGGCCCGCCACGGCGGCGATGCAGTCGGAGCTCATCACCAAGACGCTGGCCAAGACCCTGCGGGTGATTCGGCCCGGCGAGTACGTCACCCAGGAATTCAGCTCGCAACGCCTCAATCTGCAGACCGATGGCACCGGCCGCATCACCGCGGTGACCTGCGGCTGAGCGCCTCGTCCGTATAGCTGCTCAGGCCGGCGCGGCGGGCGAGGCCGGCGTGCCGATCGCCACATCTTCCGGCTGCTCGGCCGGGATGTCGCCCCGCGGCATTTCGGGCTCCACCGGTAAGTCCGCCTTGTGTTCGGCAGGCGTTTCCACGTCGTGTTTCGGGTGATGCATGGCGGTGCCTTCGCGCCGCGTCAGCGGCAGAGAAAAGTACTGAGCTGCGGGCCTTCGGCCGGCGCACGCTTGGGGTCTTCGTTGGCCTGCTTCTGAAAGATGGCCTGGTCGAAGCTGCGCTGTTTGCAGGCCCGCAACGCGCTCTCGTAGACCGAGATCCGGCTGCGCAGGCTGGTGTGCTCGATGGTGATGTATTCGGTGGCGGGTGTGCCCAGGGCGTTGGAGGCGCCCGGCGTGGACGACACCACGGTGTTGCAGCCGGCGATCAGCAGGCCGCCGGCGATCGAAGCGGAGGCGGCGGTGGCGCGGCGCATGGCGGTTCGGTTCATGGAGACGATGGTGCGGCCGCGGCGGCGGCCAGGGGTGTCGAAAAGCATCGCGCGGGGCGATGCTCCGGGGCGAAGCGATTCGTTATTTCTTCTTCTTGCTGCGATCGGGCACGACGGTGATCGGCACGATGCCGAGCGGGGTCACCGGCTTGGGCGGCGACGTGTCGGTCTTGGGTTTCTTCGCTTCCTTGTTGCTGCGCTGTTGACCCTTGGCCATGGTCGTTCCTTGTGTTGGGCAGGTGCCGGGGCGGTGCGCCCCGGCGGCTTGCCAGTAGAACAGATCGGCGTGGCGTCCTGGCGTCGAAACGGACTGTGGATAGCGAGCAAGGCGGGGTCGTTTCGCTTCTGTGTATAATTCGCTCTTCCCGACCGCCATGCGGTTTCAGGGAAATAGCCTGCGCAGGCTAAGCCGGAGCTCATGACGGCACGTCGGACAAGAATCGCCACGACGAGAAAAACAACAAGGTGGTTCCTGCAAGTGAAAATGCCGTAACGTGGGCCGCGTCAGAGCCCACGACCAAACAACCACCCAAAGCCCGCTTCGTGCGGGCTTTGTCGTTTTCGAGCCGTTTCGGGCCTGCGTTCCAAACCTGGTCATCGGGCCCGATCGCGTTGCTCTCGGCCGGCCTGCGGCATGTGCGCGGGTAAGCCGCCTGTCTGGCGCGCCGCACGCGTGTGGCTTCTATCACCGCCATAGAACCGCAGCGCCTGCGGCGCACCGTCTCGCTCCTTATCATCGACCGGATGTTTTTTCGCCTGCCGCGCACCGCCACCGCCCCGTTCTGTCCCTCCGAAGTCAAAGGCAGCGTGGCCGTCGCGCCGGGCCTGCCGCTGCACAGGAAGCTGCTGCGTTATGCCGGCCCCGGGCTGCTGGTGTCGGTCGGCTACATGGACCCGGGCAACTGGGCGACCGACATCGAGGCCGGCTCGCGTTTCGGCTACGGCCTGCTGTTCATCGTGCTGCTGGCCAGCCTCGCGGCCATGCTGCTGCAGACGCTGTGCGTGCGCCTCGGCCTGGTGGCGCAGCAGGACCTGGCGCAGCTTTGCCGGGCGCGTTATTCGTCCGGCGTGAACCGCTTTCTGTGGATCGGCGCCGAGCTCGCCATCGTCGCCTGCGACCTCGCCGAGGTGCTCGGCAGTGCGCTGGCGCTGCACCTGCTCTTGGGCGTGTCGATTCCGGTCGGCATCGCCATCACCGCCTTCGACACCCTGCTGGTGCTCGGCCTGCAAGGCTCCGGCGTGCGGCGGGTCGAGGCCATCGTGCTGGGGCTCGTCGGCACCATCGGCGCCTGCTTCATCGTGGAGCTGGCTTTCGCGCATCCGATCTGGTCGCAGGTGGCGATCGGCTTCGTGCCCAGCCTGGAGCGGCTGCACGAGCCCGGCGCGCTGTACCTGGCGATCGGCGTGGTCGGCGCCACGGTGATGCCACACAACCTCTACCTGCATTCGTCCATCGTGCAGACGCGCCTGGCCGAAGACAGCGACGCCGGCCGCCGCGAGGCTATTCGCTTCTGCACCGCCGACGCGGTCGTCTCGCTCTCGCTCGCGCTGCTGATCAACGCGGCCATCATGGTGCTGGCGGCCAGCGCTTTCCATGCCAACGGACACCGCGAAGTCAACGATATCGGCGACGCCTACCGGCTGATCGAACCGCTGGTCGGCAGCGGGCTGGCGGCGGTGCTGTTCGGCATCGCGCTGCTGGCCTCGGGGCAGAGCTCCACCTTCACCGGCACCATCGCCGGGCAGATCGTGATGGAGGGTTTTCTCGACATGAGGATTCCCTGCTGGCAACGCCGCCTCATCACGCGCGGCCTCGCGTTGATCCCGGCTTTCATCGGTGTGTGGTGGCTGGGCGAAGGTGGCGTCGGCCGGCTGCTGGTGCTGAGCCAGGTGGTGCTGAGTTTTCAGCTGCCGTTTGCGATGTGGCCGCTGATCCGCTTTACTGGCAACCGCGAGGTGATGGGCGCGTTCGCCAGTGGCCCGGTGGTGAAGGCGGCGGCCTGGTCGCTGTTCGGCGTGATCTCGGCGGCCAACGTGTGGCTCGTGGTGTCCACCCTGCAGGGCTGAGCGGCGCCGCTACCGCAGCGTGCCTTCCTGGTCGAGCGTGTCGAAGAGAAATTCGGTCAGCGCGCGGATGCGGGCCACCTGCCGCAGGTCGGGATGGGTGAGGATCCAGATCGACCAGTCCATGGATTCGTCGGGCGGTGCCAGCCGCACCAGCTCGGGCCGCAGGTCGGCGACCGGGCACAGCAGCAGTCCGGCACCGGCGCCGCAGGCCACCGCCTCGACCATGCCGTCGACCGCGTCGACCTGGATCGCCACCCGTGCCGGATCGACATGGCGCTGCATCCATTTGGCCTGGTTCAGGTGCGCCAGGGAATCGTCGAGCGCGACCCAGCGGTAGTCGGCGATGGTGGCGCCCGGCGGCAGCGAGGCCAGGTAGTCGCGCGACGCGTAAAGGGCGCTCTGCACCCGGCCGATGCGGCGGCCCACCAGGTTTTCCGGCGGCGCGTTGGACACCCGCACCGCCACGTCGGCCTCGCGCCTGGTGAGGTTGAGCCGCTGGGTGCCCAGCACCAGCTGCAGCTGCACCGCGGGATAGCGTAGCGAGAAGCGGGCGAAAAGCGGCATCAGCACCGTACGCACGAGCAACTCGGGCGCAGCCACTCGCACCAGGCCGCGGATCTCCACGTCGCGCCGGCTCAAATGACGATGCGCTTCCTCGATCTGGTCGGTGATGCCGCCTAGCCGCTCGGCGAATTCGTGGCCGGCGGCGGTGAGCGTGTAGCCGGTGGGCAGGCGGTCGAAGAGCCGGGTCGACAGCGTGTCTTCCAGGCTGCCGATGCGGCGCAGCACGGTCGAATGATTGACCCCGATGCGCTTGGCCGATGCGGCGATGGAGCCGGCCTGCACCACGGCCAGGAAGACCTGGACGTCGTCCCACGAGAGCGGGTGTCGGCTGCCGGGGGTGGCGTCGGTCATGGGGTGAGCGTTGGTTGGTTATGCAATTTTGCGGATCGCATGTGCGGTTTTTGAGAATTTACCCGCGCTTCTGCAAAACCTAAAGTTCTTTCATGCCAGCAGACGGGCTGCCGGCTCCACCCCCGAAAGGACTGTCATGAACCGCTTTTCCGCTCTCGCCATCGCCGTCGTCGCCGCGTCCGCTTCGCTGGTCTCGACCGCGTCGATCGCCCAGGTCTCCACCGTCACCGCACCGGCCGCCCAGGCGCAGCCGGCCGGCAAGACGCGCGCCGAAGTCGTCGCCGAAATGGAAGCCGCCCGCCTGCGCGGCGAACTGCAGGCCGGTCACCCGTGGGGCATCGACGTGCCGCCGGTGCAGACTGCCGGCCAGAAGGTGCAGCTGGCACGCGCACGTGCCGCGTCGCAAGCGCAGCAGTAGGAAAGCCGGCACCGCTATTCCGGGTGCCAGGTGCTGCGCAGTGCCATGCCCTGGCGGGCCTGAAAGCTCTCGGCGACCAGCGCCGCCGACAGGCGCGCGGCGGCCTTCATCAGCGCCGTCGCATGCCGCTCCAGCGTCTGCACCGCGCGCTCGTCGGCCGGCGCCACCAGGCTCATCGCACCCAGCACCGAACGGTCCGGCGCGAAGACCGGAGCGGCGATGCTCGCCGAGCCCGCGTCGGCCTCGCCCACGGTGAGTTGCCAACCGCGCTCGCGGATCGCCGCCATCGTCCGGCCACGCCCGCCGGACGCCGCCAGGATCACCTGGCCGGCGGCGCCCCGGTCCAGCGGCAGGGGTTCGCCGACGCGGGTCGGGCTGACATAACCGTCGTTGCCGCGCACCCGCAGCAGCCGCACCCGCTGGCCTTCTTCCAGCGCGAAGAACGAGGCGCTGCGGCCAGTCTGCGCGGCGATGGCCTGCAGCGCGGGCTCGATCAGGTTGCGGATGTCGAAGGCCCGCTGGTAGCGCGCGCCCAGCCGGGCGGCGGCCGGCCCGAGCCGCCAGGCACCACCGTCCAACGCGACCAGATAGCTCGACCGCGCCAGGGTGCGCGCCAGCCGCAGGGCGGTGGGTTTGGGCAGGGCCGTGCGACGCGCGAGCTCGGCCAGCGGCAGCTGCGAATCGGCCATGTCGAAGGCGTCGAGCAAGGCCAGCGCGCGGGTCACGGCGGTCACCGTGTCCTCGGCCGGGGCAGGGTCCGATCGTTGGTGCGCAGGCGGCATCGCGACAATCTCCAGGGTTATCCCGCAGGCGATCGTTCCGCCTGGCAAAACGGCATTGTGCCGCTGCACGCTGCTTCCTAAGCTCCGCGAAAAAGGAGATACGGACATGACCTCGACTCTCGTTCTGCTGCGCCGCCGCGTGGCGCCCGTGCTGCTCACCCTGCTGTCGCTGCCCGCGCTGGCGCAGGGCAGCTATCCCGACAAGCTGATCCGGCTGGTCGTGCCCTTCGCCGCTGGCGGCGCGGTCGACACCGTCGGCCGCAGCGTCGCCGAGAAGCTAGGCACCCAGATGGGCCAGCCGGTCATCGTCGACAACAAGCCCGGTGCCAACGCCAACATCGGCACCGACAACGTCGCCAAGGCGCCGGCCGACGGCTACACCCTGCTCGTGGCGGCCAATGGCGTGGTGACCAACAACACGCTCTACCAGAACCTGTCCTTCAACGGCCTGAAGGATTTCGCGCCGGTGTCGCGCCTGGGCTATGCGCCGCTGGTGCTGGTGACGGCCGCATCGGCGCCGTACCAGTCGGTGCAGCAGCTGATCGCGGCGGCCCGCGCCAAGCCCGGCGACATGACCTACGGCTCGGCCGGCAACGGCAGCTCGGGCCATCTGGCCGGAGCGCTGCTGGCGTCGGTCGGCAAGTTCGACGCCCTGCACGTGGCCTACAAGGGCGGATCGCCGGCGCTGATCGACCTGATCGCCGGCCGCGTCTCCTTCATGTTGCTCAATCCGCTGGAGGTGTTGCCGCATATCCAGTCGGGCAAGCTCAAGGCGCTGGCGGTGAGCGGCGACAAGCGTGCGGCCCTGCTGCCCAACGTGCCGACCATGGCGGAGTCCGGTCTGCCCAATTTCGAGGCCACTGTCTGGTGGACGCTGCTGGCGCCGGCGGGCACGCCCGCCGAGGTGGTCGCCAGACTGAATGCCGAAACCCGCAAGGCGCTGGCCGACCCGGCGGTGCGCGAGCGACTCAACGGCCTGGGCGCGGTCATCACGCCTTCGAGCCCGCAGGAGACGGCGGCTTTTCTCAAGAGCGAATCGGCCAAGTGGGAGCAGGTGATCCGCACGGCCAACATCAAGGGCGACTGAGCGCGCCGGGAGAGATTCCACCCATGATCATCGACTGCCACGGCCACTACACCACCGCCCCGAAGGCGCTCGAGGACTGGCGCCGTCGCCAGGTGCAGAGCTTCCAGGACGGCACCACCGCGCCGCGCGCCAGCGAGCTGCGCATCGGCGACGACGAGCTGCGCGAGTCGATCGAAGCCAACCAGCTCACGCTGATGGACCGGCGCGGCATCGACTTGACCGTATTCAGCCCGCGCGCGAGCTTCATGGCGCACCACATCGGCGACTTCGCGGTGTCGTCGGCCTGGGCGGCGATCTGCAACGAACTCTGCGCCCGGGTGGCCGCGCTCTACCCGGACCGCTTCGCCACCGCCGCGATGCTGCCGCAGTCGCCGGGCCATGACACGGCCAGCTGCATCGCCGAGCTCGACCGCTGCGTGGCCGACTACGGCGCGGTCGGCCTCAACCTCAATCCCGATCCCTCCGGCGGCCACTGGACCAGCCCGCCGCTGACCGACCGCTACTGGTGGCCGATCTACGAGAAGATGGTGGAGCACGACGTCCCCGCCATGATCCACGTCAGCACCAGCTGCAACGCGTGCTTCCACACCACCGGCGCGCACTACCTCAACGCCGACACCACCGCGGTCATGCAGTGCATCCAGGGTGCGCTGTTCACCGACTTCCCCACGCTGCGCTTCGTCATTCCGCACGGCGGCGGCGCGGCGCCCTACCACTGGGGGCGCTTTCGCGGCCTGGCGCAGGAAATGAAGAAACCGCCGCTCGACGAGCACCTGCTCGGCAACCTCTACTTCGACACCTGCGTCTACCACCAGCCCGGCATCGACCTGCTGGCGCGGGTGATTCCGGTGAAAAACATCTTGTTCGCCTCCGAGATGATCGGCGCGGTGCGCGGCATCGACCCGCAGACCGGCCACCACTACGACGACACCCGCCGCTACATCGAAGCCGCGTCGCTCACGCCCGACGAGCGCGAGCAGATCTACCAGGGCAACGCCCGGCGCGTGTTTCCGCGTCTCGATGCCCGCCTGCAGGAGCGAGCCCATGTTTGAACTCGGCGTGGTCCATCGCAACATCCAGCGCGCCGACGCGGCCGTGGCCCAGGGGCTCGCCGCGCTCGGCTCGGCCACGGTGCACGAGGCCATGGGACGCGTCGGCCTGCTGGCGCCCTACATGCGGCCGATCCAGTCCGACGTGCAGGTCGCGGGCACGGCGCTCACCGTGCTGCTGCATCCGGGCGACAACTGGATGCTGCACGTGGCGGCCGAGCAGATCCGGCCCGGCGACATCGTCGTGGCCGCGCTCACGGCACCCAGCACCGACGGCTTCTTCGGCGACCTGCTCGCCACCAGCTTCCAGGCGCGGGGCGCGCGGGGCCTGGTGATCGACGGCGGCGTGCGCGACGTTCGGGTGCTGCAGCAGATGGGCTTTGCGGTGTGGAGCCGGGCGATCAGCGCCAAGGGCTGCGTCAAGGCCACGCTCGGTTCGGTCAACGTGCCGGTGGTGTGCGCCGGCATGCTGGTCGAGCCCGGCGACGTGGTGGTAGCCGACGACGACGGTGTGGTCTGCGTGCCGCGTCACCAGGCGGCCGCCACGCTCGACAAGGCCCGCCGGCGCGAGTCGCTGGAGGCCGACAAGCGCGCCCGGCTGGCCTCCGGCGTGCTGGGTCTCGACATGTACGACATGCGCCCGGCGCTGGAGAAGGTCGGCTTGCGTTATCTCGACTGAAGCGCGATTTTGTGGCGAGCCTGACAGATTTGGGCTTGGTTTCGGCACCGAAGCCCGCATAATCGCGGCTTCCAGGAGAAGTTCGCCGTCATGGTGTCTACCGAAGGCGTATCCCCGAAACGCTCAGGTCAAAGGACTGGATTTTTCCAATAACTGGAGAGTGTTGCCGGCAGGCCCCGCGCCCGCCGATGCAGCCGCCGAAGGTGCAAGCCGTGCTCGTCGAGCGCGGCGAATCTCTCAGGCAAAAGGACAGTGGGGCAGCGGCGCAGCCGTCTTTCATTTTCAAAGACGCGCCACGCCTGCTGCCCTTTCCTTTGTCTGGGAGAAGCATCCATGAAAGTCATCGTGATGGGCGCCGGCGTGATCGGCACCTCCACCGCCTGGTACCTGCAACAGGCCGGCCACGAAGTCACCGTCCTCGAGCGCAACGCGGGCGCGGCGCGTGAAACCAGCTTCGGCAATGGCGGCCAGATCTCCGTCAGCCACGCCGAGCCCTGGGCCAATCCGTCGGCGCCGCTCAAGCTGCTCAAGTGGCTGGGCCGCGAAGACGCTCCCCTGCTGTTTCGCCTGCGCGCCGATCCGGCCCAGTGGCGCTGGGGCTTGAAGTTCCTCGTGGAATGTCCGGCGGCGCGGTCCACCCGCAACATGATCCAGTTGCTCAACCTGGGCACCTACAGCCGCGACAGCCTGCAGCAGCTGCGCCGCGACACCGGCATCGCCTACGACCACCTCGAAAAAGGCATCCTGCACTACTACACCAGCCAGAAGGAATTCGACCTGGCGCTGGAGCCGGCGCGGGTCATGCGCGAACTTGGCTGCGAACGCGAGGTGATCGATGCCGACCAGGTCGTGCGACTGGAGCCCGCCATGGCCCACATCCGCCCGCGCCTGGCCGGCGCCACCTATACCGGCGCCGACGAATCCGGCGACGTGCACAAGTTCACCACCGGCCTGGCGCAGCGCGCGGCCGAGCGCGGCGTTCAATTCCGCTACGGCGTGCGCATCCAGGCGCTGCGCGCCGAGGGCGGCCGCATGACCGGCGTGGAGCTGGCCAACGAAGAAGGCATGTACGAGACGCTCAAGGCCGACGCCTACGTGCTGGCCGCCGGCAGCTTCAGCCCGCTGCTGGCCAAGAGCGTGGGCGTGTCGCTCGACGTGTATCCGGCCAAGGGCTACTCGGCCACGCTGCCGGTGCTCGACGCCAGCAAGGCGCCGAGCGTCAGCCTGACCGACGACGAATACAAGCTCGTCTTCTCGCGCTTCGGCGACCGGCTGCGCATCGCCGGCACGGCCGAGCTCAACGGCTACGGCCTGGCGCTCAACCCGGTGCGCTGCGAAGCCATCGTGCGGCGCACGCTGGAGGTGTTCCCGGGTGTCAGCCGGCCCGAGCTCGCCAGCTTCTGGGCCGGCCTGCGCCCGGCCACGCCCGGCAACGTGCCCTACATCGGCCGCAGCAAGGTCGAGGGCCTGTTCCTCAACACCGGCCACGGCACGCTGGGCTGGACACACGGCTGCGGCTCCGGCCGGGCGCTGGCCGAACTCATGTCGGGCCGCCGTCCGGAAGTGGACTTCAACTTCTGCGGCATGCCCCAGGTCGCCACGACCGCACCTCGCGCGCTGCCGGCCTGAGTCGGCGCGCATCGGGTGACCGCGCCGGTCGCCCGATACATCCCGCTTACGACTGCGTTCAAGGCTTCATCCACGCTGGGGCCGCGCTTCACCGCGGCTTCATCCAGCGCTAATGCGCCGTGCCTAGAGTGCCGGTGCATGACCTTGCTCACCACCGTACTGGCCCTGCTCACCCTGGTGGCGGTCGCCGGGTTCATCGCCCGCTGGTGGCCGCGCGTGCCGCTGCCGCTGTTGCAACTGGCGCTCGGCGCGATCTGCGGCTGGCCGCGAAGCGGCATTCACCTGGCGCTGGAGCCGCAGGTGTTCATGCTGCTGTTCATTCCGCCGATGCTGTTCGCCGACGGCTGGCTGATCTCCAAGCGCGAGCTCGGCGCGCAGTCGCTTCCCGTACTGGCTCTGTCGGTCGGGCTGGTGCTCGCCACGGTGCTGATCGGCGGCTGGGGCATCGCCTGGCTGGTGCCGGTGTTACCGCTTCCTATGGCTTTCTTGCTGGCGGCGGTGCTGTCGCCGACCGACGCGGTGGCGGTGTCGGCCATGGCGCAGCGGCAGCGGCTGCCGGCGCGGCTGCAGAACATCCTCGAAGGCGAGTCGTTGATGAACGACGCCTCGGCCCTGGTCGCGGTGAAGTTCGCGCTGGCGGCGGTCATGGCGCAGGCCTTCTCGCCGATGGGCGCGGTGGCCGACTTCGTGGTGATGGCTGCCGGCGGCATCGCGGTGGGGCTGCTCTGCAGCGTGGTCTTCGACCTGCTGCAGGCGGTGCTGCTGCGCGGGCGCGAACACCGCATGGAAATGCCGACGGTGCTGCTCCTGCTGCTGACGCCGTTCGCGCCCTACCTGCTGGCCGAGCACCTGCACCTGTCGGGCGTGCTGGCGGCCGTGGCGGCCGGCGTGGGTGCCAGCCTGCTGGCGGTGCGACGCAGCGGTTTCAACGCCAGCCATGTGCGCACCCGGGCCACCGGCGCGGTGGTGCGTTATGTGTTCGACGGCCTGGTCTTCCTGCTGCTCGGCCTGCAGCTCTCGGGCATTCTGCGGGCGCTGCCGAACCAGCTCAATCTGCTGGATTCGCCCTTCAGTCCCTCGGCGCTGCGCCTGTGGGGCACCGGCCTGGCGATCCTGGTGCTGCTGCTGGCGGTGCGTTTCGCCGGTTTCGTGGCCGCCGGCCTGGCGCGCCGCCATGTGCCCTGGCTGCGGCGGCGCAGCTCGGGCGCGCCGATGTCGCTGGCCATGGCCGCCGTCGGCGCTATCGGCGGGGTGCGCGGCGCGATCACGCTGGTGGCCGTGCTCGGCGTGCCGCTCACCATGGCCGACGGCTCGCCGTTCGCGATGCGCGGGCTGATGGTGTTCTTGTCCGGCCTGGTCATCGTGCTGTCGATGGCGCTGGCCACGATCGCGCTGCCGCCCTTGCTGCGCCGCGTGGGCCACGACGGCGCCGAGGCCCATGGCGACCGCGAACTGCTATGGGCGCGCCGCTGCAGCGCCCGCGCCGCGCTGCGCGCCCTGGGCGTCGCCGCCGAGCGGCCGGAGCACGACGATCAACGCGAGCTGCACCAGGGCATCTGCGAGCGCATCGACCACGGCTACCGCCACCGCTTGCGCCAGGACGGCCCCGACGCCGACGGGCGCCTGCGCTCGCGCCAGCTGATCGCACTGGAGTTGCGGCTGCGCCTGGAACTGCTGCAGGTCGAGCGCCGCGAGCTGGCCCGCCTGCGACTGCGCCATCGCATCAACGACGAGACCCTGCGCACGCTCACGCATGAGCTCGACCTGGTCGAGGCCGCGATCCGCAACGCGCACTGAGCCGCCGCCGCACCGGCGCTCAGACCATCAGCGGCGGCTCCTCCATCGCATCGACCTGCTCGCGAAGGATGCGCGCCTGACCACGCCAGTAGTCGCTGCTGCCGAACCACGGGAAGGCGGCGGGAAACGCCGGGTCGTCCCAGCGCCGCGCCAGCCAAGCGCTGTAGTGCAGCAGCCGCAGGGTGCGCAGCGGCTCGATGAGCGCCAGCTCGCGCCGGTCGAAACGCCGCACCTGCTCGTAGCCGTCGATCAGCACGGAGAGCTGACCGGTGCGCTGGCGGCGGTCGCCCGAGGCCAGCATCCACAGGTCCTGGATGGCCGGGCCGGTGCGTGCGTCGTCCAGGTCCACGAAGTGCGGGCCGCCGCCGGGCGACTCGGCCGGCGTCCACAGGATGTTGCCCGGATGGCAGTCGCCGTGCAGCCGGATCGCGGCCATCGGCAGCGGCTGGTCGGGCGGGCCGTCGCGGTATTCGTCATCGTCATCGTCGGTGGCCGTGGAGCGCGGCGTGACCGAGCCGAGCTCGCTCGCGGCCACGGCGGCCAGCGCGGCGTCGCACGCCGACAGCCATTCGCTCTGCACATCCAGCGGCAGGCCCTGGTGGCGCATCAGCCAGTCGCGCGGCTCGTGGCCGAAGGTGTGGATGTCGAGCGCCGGCCGGGTGATGAAGGGCCGCGCCGCGCCCACCGTGTGCAGGCGCGCGAGGAAGCGGCCGGTCCACTCCAGCACCTCGTCGTCGTCGAGTTCGGGCGAGCGGCCGCCGCGCCGCGGGCTCACGCTGAAGGCGAAGCCCGCGTGATGGTGCAGCGTGCTGCCGGCAATGGTCATGGGCGCCACGGCCGGCACCTCGGCGGCGGTGAGCTCGGCCGAAAAAGCGTGTTCCTCGGCGATCTGCGCATCGCTCCAGCGGCCGGGCCGGTAGAACTTGGCGATGACCTGCGAGCCGTCTTCCAGGCGCACCTGGTAGACGCGATTCTCGTAGGACGACAAGGCCATCAGCTGGCCCTCGCCGAACAGGCCGATGGAGGCCAGCGCGTCGAGCACGGTCTCCGGGCCGAGCGTGGCGTAAGGGTGGAGCACGTCGCCGGACGCGGGCGGAAGAGACGAAACAGGGGGCTGCGACATCCCGGCATTGTCCGCCCCCGCAGCCGGGCGGCGGGGCCTGATTCTTGCGGGCGTCTACGCTTCTTCTTTTGACCTGCTTCCGCCCGGATCCCGTTCGCCCATGAAAGTCCTGATCGCGCGCCTCAACCACGAGACCAACACCTTCTCGCCGGTGCCCACGACGCTGGCCGACTTCGGCCCCGAAGGCGCCACCTTCGACGAAGCCGCCTACCGCGACAACCAGGGCATGCGCACGGCGATGTCGGCCTTCATCGACCTGGCCGAGCGGCACGGCGCCACGCTGGTCACACCCGTATCGGCATCGGCCAACCCGAGCGGCCCGGTCGACGCCGCCGCCTACACCCAACTCACCGACCGCATCGTCGCCGCCGCCCCGGGCTGCGACGCGATCCTGCTCGACCTGCACGGCGCGATGGTGGCCGAGAACAGCGCCGACGGCGAAGGCGACCTGCTGCGTCGCGTGCGTGCCGCCGCGCCCGGCGTGCCGATCGCGGTGGCGCTCGACCTGCACGGCAATCTCACCGACGCCATGGTCGACAACGCCGACGTGATGGTCGGCTTCAAGACCTATCCGCATGTCGACATGTACGAAACCGGCGAGCACGCCGGCCGCCTGTTGTTCGATCTGCTCGCCGGCCGCCGCCGCCCGGTGACCCGCTGGCGCGGCCTGCCGCTGATGTCGCACACCCTGCGCAGCGCCTCGTTCGAGGGCGCGATGCAGCGCGCCATCGACACGGCCAGGGCGGAGGAGGGCGCCGGCGCCCTGGCCGTCAGCATCTTCGCGGGCTTCTCGCTGGCCGACATAAGCGCGCCGTGCATGAGCGTGGTGGTGGTCGACGACGGCTCGCCGGAGCGCGCGCAGGCCACGGCCGACCGCATCGCCGAGCGCATCTGGGCCGAGCGCGACGCCTTCTTCTACCGCAGCGAGCCGCTGGCCCAGTCCATTGCCCGAGCCAGGCAACTGAGCCAGGGCGCGAGCCGGCCGGTGCTGCTGCTCGACCATGGCGACAACTGCATGTCCGGCGGCACCTGCGACACCATGGGCGTGCTGCAGGAAGCGTTGGCGCAGGGGCTCTCGGGCATCGGCGTCGGACCCATCTGCGACCCCGAGGCGGTCGCGCGGATGTTCGACGCCGGCGAGGGCGCGACGCTGACCGTGGACCTGGGCAACAAACGCTCGCTGGCGCACATCGGCATCGACGAAGCGCCGATGCGGCTCACCGGTACTGTGCGGCAACTGGGCGACGGCTGCTACACCGTGAGCGGGCCGACCTACACCGGCCAGCGTTTCAACATGGGCCGCAGCGCGCGCTTCGAGACCGAAGCCGCCAGCATCGTGGTGACCGAGCGCACCCACGAGCACTGGGATGTCGGCGTCTTCGAATGCGTGGGCCTGGACCCGCGCGGCTGCCGCTTCCTGCTGCTGAAGTCGCGCATGTACTGCCGCCCGGTGTTCGTGCCGATGTCAGCCGCGCTGGTGGAGTGCGACAGCGCCGGGGTTACCAGTTCGGACTACAGCCGGTTCCCGTTCGTGCACGTGGCGCGGCCGGTGTTTCCGTTGGACGAGATGCCGGAACGGCTGGGGTTTGCGGACGAATGCCGCCCATGAAAAAAGGGCGGACGCGCCGGTCCGAAACCGGCGCATCCGCCCTCGTGGCGCGGGGAGCGCTGTTTAGGCCACCGTCAGCGTCACTTCGATGTTGCCACGCGTCGCGTTGGAGTACGGGCAGACCTGGTGAGCCTTCTCGACCAGGGCTTCGGCGACCGACTTCTCCAGACCCGGCAGGTGGATGGTGAGCGCGGCCTCGATGCCGAAGCCCTGCGGGATCGGGCCGATGCCGACGCTGGCGTCGATGGACGCGTCCGCCGGAATCTTCACCTTCTCGGCTGCGGCAACGTGCTTGAGCGCGCCCAGGAAACAGGCCGAGTAACCGGCGGCGAACAGCTGCTCGGGGTTGGTCGCGCCGCCGGCGCCACCGAGCTCCTTGGGCGGTGCCAGCTTCACGTCGAGCAGGCCGTCGGAGCTTTTCGAGGAGCCGTCACGGCCACCGGTGGACGTGGCGTGGGCGGTGTAGAGAACCTTGTCGAGTTTGATGGTCATGGTGCTTCCTTCGTGATTGCTGCCTCGGTCGAGGCGGGGTTGGTGGGTGGGGTGGAATCGGTGTCGCCCGGCGCCATCAGGCGGCGGCGCAGGTGGTCGAGCCGGCCGACCAGTTCGGCCAGCTCCGGGACGCTGCAGCCGGTGCTCTCCAGGATGCAGGGCGGGATCGTTTCGGCCTGCCGCTGCAGGACCCGGCCGGCGTCGGTGAGGCCGATGAGCACCCGGCGTTCGTCGACGGTGTCGCGTTCGCGGGTGACGAGGCCGGCGGCCTGCAGCCGCTTGAGCAGCGGCGTGAGGGTGCCGGAATCCAGAAAAAGCCGCTCGCCGATGGCCGACACCGTGACCCGGTCGGTCTCCCACAGGATCAGCATCACCAAATATTGCGGATAGGTGAGGCCGACCGCGCCCAGCAACGGCTGGTAGACCTTGGTCATGGCGAGCGAGGTGGAATACAGCGCAAAGCAGATCTGGCGGTCGAGCAGCAGCATCTCCGCGCCGGTGGCGGCGGTGCTTGCGGATGGCTGGCGGCGGGGCATGAAACGAATGATATCGAGCAATTCAATTGCGTGCAATACAAATTGCAAATCGCGTCACACGACGTAGGCTCGTCCATTTCATCCGGTCTCTATCATCCATGGCTTCTTCCTCCGACATCACCATCCATCAACAGCAGGACCAACAACGGTGGGAGGCCCGCATCGGCGAATCGCTTGCCGGCTTCTGCGCCTACGACCGCGAGCCGGACCGGATCGTCTTCACCCACACGGTGGTGCAGCCCGAGTTCGAAGGGCGTGGCGTCGGCTCGGCGCTGGCGGAGCGGGCGCTCGACGACGCCCGGGCGCAAGGGCTGAAAGTGCGGCCGTCGTGCCGCTTCATCGCCGCCTATATCGAACGACACCCCCAGTACGCCGATCTCGTGGACTGAAGCCACGGCCGCCGCGGCGTGCACCGCCACGATGCACGGCGGCTGCCAACCGTGCGGGCCGGTCCGCACCACGCACCACGAGCAGGAATCGGCCAAAGCAATTTATCGAGTTCGAAAAAAATATTGATCGGCGCCCGGCACGCGTCGTGCCTGAGAGGAGGAGCAACCACCCAGACAGAAGCCCCTTCCCATGCAATACCCATCGGCCCTGGACATCGCCCAGGCTCTGCGCGACGGCACCGTCACCGCCGAAGACCTCGTCGCCCGCTACCTCGAACAGATCCGCGAGCACGACAAGTTCCTGCACAGCTTCGTCGAGGTCTACTTTTCCAAGGCCCTGGCGCGCGCCCATGCGATCGACGTCTCGGCCGAGCCCCGGCAGGCCTATGCCGGCATCCCGATCGCCTGGAAGGATCTGATCGACATCGAGGGCGAGGTGACCACCTCCGGCTCGGCCTCGCGCCAGGACCGCGTGGCCGGACGCACCGCCACCATCGTGACCCGGCTCGAGGCCTGCGGTCTGGTGAGCCTCGGCAAGACCCACGCGGTGGAATTCGCGCTCGGCGGCTGGGGTACCAACCCGCCGCTGGGCACCCCGCGCAACCCCTGGGATTCGCAGGTGCACCGTGTGCCAGGCGGCTCGAGCAACGGCTCGGCCGTGGCCGTGGCCGCCGGCCTGGTGCCCTGGGCCATCGGCACCGATACCGGCGGCTCGATCCGCATGCCCGCGGGCTTCTGCGGCATCGTGGGCTTCAAGCCGACGGTCGGCCGCATCAGCACCGCCGGTGTGGTGGCGCTCAGCCGCACCATGGACACCATCGGCCCGCTCACCCGCACCGTGGCCGACGCGGCGCTGCTCTACAGCCTGATGCAGGGCGCCGATCCGCTGGATGCGACGACCCTCGGCCGGGCGCCGTCGGACGTGCTCTCCGGCCTCGACGCCGGGGTCGCCGGCCTGCGCCTGGCGCGCATCCCGGCCAGCGAATGCGAGGGCGTGGACGCCGCGGTGATGGCCGCCTACGAACAGAGCCTGGTGGTGCTGGCGGGCCTGGGCGCCGTCATCGTCGACGTGGCCCTGCCCGATGCCTTCGCCAGCTACGTGGCGCACAACGCGCTCATCGTGTCGACCGAAGCCTTCCATGAATTCGGCGCCGAGGCGCTTGACGCCGACGTGCCGGTCGACCCGGTGGTGCGCAGCCGCATCATGGCCGGCTCGGAGGTCAGCTCCAGCCGCTACCTGGCGGCGCTGGCGCAGCGCGAACAGCACGGCCGCCGCTTCCTGCAGGCCATGGCCGATGCCGGCGCGCAGGGCCTGCTGCTGCCCACCACGGCCTGCACCGCGATCGCCATCGACGCGATCGATCCGGACAACCAGCCCAGCCGTTTCACCCGCGTGGCCAACTACCTGGGCCT
Source organism: Xylophilus sp. GOD-11R (assembly GCF_033546935.1). GTDB lineage: Bacteria > Pseudomonadota > Gammaproteobacteria > Burkholderiales > Burkholderiaceae_C > Xylophilus. Next base: position 393,524 of record NZ_CP137854.1, read on the forward strand.
GTGCGCGCTGTCGCTGCCCAACGGCTTCGACGGCCACGGCCTGCCGACCTCGTTCCAGGTCGTCGGCCTGCCCTATGACGAAGCCACCGTGCTGCGCATCGGCCAGGCGCTGGAGCGCGCCACGCCGTGGCACACGCACCGGCCCGCGCTGCGTCCGGCCGAAGCCGTTCAGAGCGTGTAGTACGTGGCTTCTCGAAGAATGCCCGAGACGATGTTGCTCAGCGCCTCGACCGTGTACGCGTCGAACTCGTCGGACCAGGACACGAAGCCGGGCACCGGCGGGATCGGGTGGCCCGCCTCCAGCCGCCGCATCGCGCCATGAGCCACGTGTCGCCGCGTCAGCGCGTCCGGCAGGATGGCGATGGCATGCCCTTCGAGCACCAGGTCCTGCATCACGGCCAGCGAGTTGCACAGGCTCAGGTCGGCCAGGGAGAAGCCGCTCTGGCGAAACCAGTCGTGCACCAGCGCGTACAGCGTGGTGCCCGGCTGGTGCGTCACGATCGGGAACTGCGCCAGCTCGGCCGCGCTGGCATCGGCGGCCAGCGGACTTCGCGCGCCGGCCACCCAGTGGAAGGGAATGCCGCCCATGTGCTTCTTGAAGACGCTCGGCGACTCGCCGCCGCCGGCGTGGATCGCCAGGTCGAGCTCGCGTTTTTCCACCTTGGCGTAGAGCAGGGAGCCGACCTCCACCGTGATCTCCACCCGCAGGTCCGGGTGCAGCCGCTTGATCTCTCGCAGGATCGCGGTGAGCCCGACCGACGCGGCCGTCTCGTCCACCCCCAGGCGCAGCAGGCCCGAGAGCTGCGGCGCGCCCTTGGCCAGCCGCTCGAGGTCCTGGCCGGCGGCCAGCGCCTTCTCGGCGAACACCAGCATCTTGCGGCCCGCGGCCGTCAGCTCCAGCCGGCTGTGCACCCGGGTGAAGACCTGGCTGCCCAGCAGCCCCTCGAACTCGCGGATGCGGGTGGAGACGGCCGGCTGCGTGATGTTGAGGTGATTGGCCGCCGCATGCACCGTGCCCAGCCGGGCCGTCCAGAACACCGCTTCGAGTTGCCTGAATGTGACTTTGAGCATGACCCCACCCCCGTTGAACCTACCTGAAGACCGAGTCCATGTTCACTTTGAATCCACTGCCGCCCGCCATTCCCGCTGACGAACTGGCCCTGCTGCGCCAGGCCGAGCCGGCGGTGATCGGCCATTTCCGCTACGCCGGTTTCATGTCCAACGAGATCCGCGCGCACTTCCCGGATGTGCGCATCTCCGGCACCGCCATCACCGCGCGGGTGCCGGCCATGGACGGATCGATTGTCCACTACGCCATCGGCCAGGCCCGTGCCGGCGACGTGCTGGTGCTCGACCGCTGCGGCGACACCGCCATCGCCGCCATCGGCGGTGCGCTGGCCTACGCGGCCAAGTGCATCGGCCTGGCAGGGATCATCGTCGACGGTGTCGTCACCGACCTCGGCGAGCTGCGCCAGTACGGCGTGCCGGTGTGGTCCAAGGGCGCCACCGCGGTCACCGTCAAGAGCCTCGGCCTGGGCGGCGAATTCTGCGTGCCGGTCACCTGCGGCGGCGTGGCGGTGACGCCCGGCGACGCGATCCTGGCCGACGAGAACGGCGTGCTGGTGATCCCCCGCGCCGACATCGAGGCATCGGCCAGGCGCGCCATCCAGATGTCGCTGGACGAGAAGACCACGCTGGCCCGCCTGACCGCCGGCGAGAAGTACCCCGACATCATGGGGACCAGCGAAATCATCCGCAAAGCGATGGCCAAAGCCTGAGCCGCGCCGCGCTTTCTTCACGCATACCAACCACGAAAAAGTCAGGGAGCTATATGAACCTCTTCAAGCGCGCCACCATGGTCGCGATGCTGCTGGCCGCCACCGGCGCCGCCTTCGCACAGGCATTCCCCAACAAGCCGATCCGCATCATCGTGCCCTACCCGGCAGGCGGCAGCATCGACATGAGCGCCCGCATGATCGGTGAAGTCATGTCGCGCAAGCTCGGCCAGCCGGTGCTGGTCGACAACCGCCCCGGCGCCTCCGGCAACATCGGCATGGACTACGTCGCCAAGTCGCCCGCCGACGGCTACACCCTGCTCATGGCCTCGGCCAGCCTGACCGCCAACGGCCACCTGTTCACCAAGCTCACCTACGACCCGATCAAGGCCTTCGCGCCGGTCGTGAAGGTGGCCGACCAGCCCAACGTGCTCATCGTCAACCCCTCGCTCGGCGTGAAGAACGTGGCCGAACTGGTGGCCCTGGCCAAGCAGAAGCCGGGCGTGCTCACCTACGGCTCGGCAGGCCCCGGCAGCACCCAGCACATCTCGGCCATGATCTTCATGAACCAGACCGGCACCAGCATGCTGCACGTGCCCTACAAGGGCGGCGCACCGGCACTGGCCGACCTGGTCGGCGGCCAGATCAACATGATGTTCGAGACCTCGCCGACGGCCGTGCCCTTCGTCACCTCCGGCAAGCTGCTGGCCCTGGGCGTGACCACGCCCAAGCGCGTCGACACCCTGCCCGCCGTGCCCACCCTGGCCGAAGCCGGCGCGAAGAACTACGACTACTACGGCTGGATCGGCATGACCGCGCCGGCCGGCACGCCGACCGCCGTCATCGACAAGCTCAACGCCGTGGTGGCCGAGGCGGTGAAGGGCGAGCTGCGCGGCAAGTTCGCCGAGATCAGCCTGATGCCCGTGGGCGACTCCCCGACCGAGTTCGGCGCCTTCATGCAGAAGGACTACGCGGTCTACGGAAAGATCGTCAAGGAAGCGAACATCGTCCTGGACTGATGTTCAACTGAGCAGCCGTCCGGCCATGGCCGTGGCGGCGGAGCGCGTCTCCACGCCCAGCTTCTCGAAGATGTGCTCCAGGTGCTTGTTCACCGTGCGCGGGCTCATGCCCAGGATGTCGGCGATGTCGCGGTTGGTCTTGCCCTTGGCCAGCCACGACAACACCTCGGTCTCGCGCGGCGTCAGCGGCACGTCGGGCGGACGCGGCGGGAAGACCGTGTCGGCGCGTTCGGTGCGCAGCAGCAGCATCGCCTCCGAAAAACCGCTCTCGCCCATGTGGCGCGCGGCCAGCTGCCGGCCGCCGGGCAGGGCGCGCACCGCATCGGCATTGGGCGGCACCGACTGCAGCCAGGCGGCGCGTTCGTCGGCCGGCCGGCCGGCGAAGGTTTCGTCCAGCCAGCGCGCGGCCTGCGGCGACTGCCAGGCCACGCGGCGCTGGGCGTCGAGCACCACGGTGCCCATGCCGGCCACGTCGACCGCCTCGCGCGCCAGCCGCGCGGCCTGCGCGTTGCGTACGTGGGTGGCCAGCCGCGCCAGCACCTCGGGTATGCGCAAGGGCTTGACCACGTAGTCCACACCGCCGCTGGCGAAGCCTTTGAGGATCTGCTCGGTCTCCGACAGGCCGGTCATGAACAGCACCGGCACGTGCGACCAGGCCGGCATGCTCTTCAATTGCCGGCACAGCGCGAAGCCGTCGGTGCCGGGCATCACCGCGTCGAGCAGCACGCCGTCGGGCACGGTGATCTCGAAGCGCTGCAGCGCCTCGTCGGCATCGCGCGCCACCAGCACGGTGTAGCCCTCGCCGGCCAGCGCATCGCACAGCATGCGCAAGGTGTCGAGCGCGTCGTCCACCACCAGGATCACCCGGCGCGTGGCGGCGGCCTCGGCCGGTGGGGTTTCCAGCAGTTCAATCGGGTTCATGGTCCGTCTCGGGTTCGGGTTCTGATTCGCGCAGGTGTTGCGCCAGGGCCTGGAAGTCGAAGCGGTCGGCGCAGGCCTGCAGCAGGCGCAGCGCGTCGGCATGCTGCGGATACTGGGCGCGGGCCTGGCGCAGCCGCTCGCGCAGCACCGCGGCCTGACCCTGGCGCGCCAGCCGCGAAAAGTCCTCGCGCAACGCTTCGGGCAAGGCCGACATCGGCGCGGCTTCGTTCTCCGGCGGCAGTGGCGCCGGCGCGGGCATCGATTCGCGCAGCCATTCGAGCCCCAGCGCACGCTCCAGCGCCGACAGCAACTCCGACTCGATCACCGGCTTGCCGACGAAACCCTGGCACTGCAGCCTGGCCAGTTGGTCGGACTGCGGATCGAACAGATTGGCCGACACGAACACGATCGGCAGCCGCTCGGCCGGCAGCAGCTCGCGCAGGCGCGCGGCGGTCTGCCAGCCGTCGAGGTCGTCCATGGCCACGTCGAGCAGCACCAGATCGGGCGCATGGCGGCGCACGATCTCCAGGCATTCGCTGCCGCTGGCGGCTTCCTGCACATGAAAGCCCAGCGGCACCAGCAGACCGGCGAGCAACTGCCGCTGCAGCGGCTGGTCGTCCACCACCAGCAGGGTGCGGCGCGGCGCCAGGTAACCGACGATCGGCCGCAGCACGGCCGAGGGCGGCCGCTGGCCGGGCCCGTCGATCGCCACGCCCGGCAGGTACAGCCGCACGGTGAAGGTGCTGCCCCGGCCGGCTTCGCTGCGCACGGTGAGTTGGCCGCCCATGAGCTCGGTCAGCAGGTGGGTGATGGTCAGGCCCAGGCCGGTGCCGGCCTCGGCGGTGCGGCGGCCGGCGCTGCCGCGCTCGAAGGGCAGGAAGATGCGCTCCTGGTCCTGCGGCGCGATGCCGATGCCGGTGTCGATCACCTCGATGCGCGCCACGTGGTGATGGAAGTCGAGCCGCAGCGTCACCTCGCCCCGGTCGGTGAAGCGCACCGCGTTGGCCAGCAGGTTGATCAGGATCTGCCGCAGCCGCTTGGCGTCGGCCCGTATCCAGGCCGGCGCGTTGCCCTCGACCACCACCGAGAAACCGAGCGACTTGGCCTCGGCCTGCGGTCGCATCATGCGTTCGACGTTGTCCAGCAACTCGGCCAGCGGCACCGGCACCGGGTCCAGCCGCAGCCGGCCGGCCTCGATGCGGGCCAGGTCGAGCGAGCCGTCGATCAGCGCATGCATGTGCTGGCCGCTGTTCTGCATGGTGGCCAGCGTCTCGCGCAGCCAGCCGTCGACCTGCGGGTTCTTCAGCAGGATCTGCGAGTAGCCCAGGATGCTGTTGAGCGGTGAACGCAGCTCATGCGTCATGCCGGCCACGTAGCGGGTCTTGGCCTGGTTGGCGGCTTCGGCCACGTCCTTGGCCGACTGCAGCGCCGCGTCGGTGCGCCGGTGGGCGTCGATCTCGTGCAGCAGCAGCTGGGTCTGGCGCTCGGATTCGTCCTGCGCCATGCGCCGGCTGTCGCTGGCCAGCACCACCCACCAGGCGCAGACGGCGGCCATCAGCGCCATCAGCGAGAACACCTTGAGAAACGGCCATCGCAGAAACTGCGCCGGCGTCTCCAGGCTTTCCTGCACATACACCACGCCCACCAGGAAGGCCATCACCGCGGTGAGCGACAGCAGAATCATCAGGTACTGCCCGAGCCGGAAATTCACCCGCAGCGCCCAGCTGCGCGGCAGTGCCCAGGCGATTGCCAGGCGCAGCTGGTCGGCGGCGCGCGCGTCGGTCTTGCAGCGGTCGTGGCAGCGCGATTCGAGCGAGCAGCACAGCGAGCAGATCGCCGCCGCATAGGCCGGGCAACGGGCCATGTCCTCGGACTCGAACTGCTTCTCGCACACGGTGCAGCGCACCAGTTCGCCCGGCTGCCAGCCGGTGACCGGGTCGCGCGCCAGGTAGTAGCGGCCCCGCGTCGCCCAGGCCAGCGCCGGCGCGGTCGCCATCGACACCAGCAGCGCGATCAGCGGCGAAAAGGCGGCCGCCGCCTCGCCCAGCCAGCCCACGTGCGCGCAGCACGACACCACCGCGGCGAGCACCATCGCGCCCAGGCCGACGGGGTTGAAGTCGTACAGATGCGCGCGACGAAACTCGATGTGCGGCGGCGACAGCCCCAGCGGCTTGTTGATGACCAGGTCGGCCACCAGCGCGCCCACCCAGGCGATCGCCACGTTGCTGTAGAAGGCCAGCACTTTTTCCAGCGCACCGAACACGTCGAGCGTCATCAGCAGCGTGGCGATGCCCACGTTGAACACCAGCCACACCACCCGCCCCGGATGGCTGCGCGTGACCCGCGCGAAGAAGTTCGACCACGCCAGCGAGCCGGCATAGGCATTGGTGACGTTGATCTTGATCTGCGACACCAGCACGAACACCACGGTGAGCGCTACCGCCAGCCAGGGCAGGCCGACCGCCTGCGAGAAGCCGGCCAGGAACATCTGCGTGGGCTCGGCCGCGCGGTGCGTCTCCACCTGGAACTGCAACGCCGCGAACGCCAGGAAGGCGCCCGCGGCCATCTTGAGCATGCCCATCACCACCCAGCCGGGGCCGGCCACGATCAGCGCCGTCCACCAGCGCCAGCGGTTGGCGAGGGTGCGTTCGGGCAGAAAGCGCAGAAAGTCGACCTGCTCGCCGATCTGCACCACCAGCGAGAAGATCACCGCCGTGGCCGCGCCGAACATCAGCGCGTCGAAACCCGCGCTGCCGGTGCGCAGGCCCGACAGCCCGGCGAAGTCGCGGTAGAGCTGCGGCTGGCTGATGAAGATCCAGACGAAGGGCAGGAACAGCAGGAACAGCCACAGCGGCTGGGTCCAGGCCTGCATCCGCGAGATGAAGGTGATGCCACGGATCGCGATCGGCAGCACCACGATGGAGCAGGCGATATAGCACCACACCAGCGGCCAGTCGACCACCAGGCGCAGGGCCAGCGCCATGATGGCGGCCTCCAGCGCGAAGAAGATGAAGGTGAACACCGCGTAGATCAGCGAGGTGATCGTCGAGCCCAGGTAGCCGAAGCCGGCGCCGCGGGTGAGCAGGTCCATGTCGAGGCCGTAGCGGGCGGCGTAGTAGGCGATCGGCAGACCGGTGAGGAAGATCACCACGCCCACGAAGAGGATCGCCCACATGGCGTTGGCGAAGCCGTAGTTCAGGGCGATCGTGCCGCCTATCGCTTCCAGCGCGAGGAAGGAGAGGGAGCCGAAGGCGGTGTTGGCGACGCGGAATTCGCTCCAGCGGCGGAAACGCTTGGGGGTGTAGCGCAGGGCGTAGTCCTCCATGGTTTCGTCGGCGACCCAGGAGTTGTAGTCGCGGCGGAAGCGGAAGATGGTTTGAGTACCGGGGGAGGGTGCAGCGCGATCGGGAAAGGCCATGGTCGGCGTGCATGCAAGAAACGTGGTCGTTTTTTGATGCCCGCTATGCACGTCTCGCTCGTGCGAGCGACTAGATCGCGGCGTTAGTGCTTAGTCAAGCGATCTTTGCTCGATTAATGCCGTCGATTCGAAATTGCCGATAGTGGCATTCCAATGTTGTCTGGCGAAGAGCGATAAAACTGATTCTCAATGGCCTATTCTGCGAGTGCGTTAACAGCGCGACAGCCTCAATCCAAAGTCATCAAGGTAAACATGAAAAAACTTAAATCGTCGGCGATTTGTCTGGTCACGCTTGCTGCCGCATTCGTCGCAGCAGGGGCAGCTTCGGCAGAGGATTTTGATAAAAATAAATTGTTGATCAATCGGCCTGATCAGCCATTAAATTCACAAGATCTCACATACGTCCCAGTAGATTTCGTCGCGTTAAAGACCACGGAAAAGATGATCCTCGCAAGCATGTCTAGCACCAAGTGCTGCGCGTCTGGCACCTGCGATAGCGCAGGCTACGGGCCGGAGGTCTTATGCGATTTCATGCCCGGGGCATCTATATGCTGGTAGTTCAATAAACACGCGGGGCGTAAAGCCCCTTCATTCATGTCTTCATACTTGATTATTAATCGTCATAGTTCGATCGATCCTTATTTGGAGGACTTGGCAAATATATATTCTTCGAATGGATGGGGGTCTAGTTATCAACGGCCGTTGTTGAGGCGGATGTACAGCAATTGCGAATTTTTTTTAGCGCTGAATGGCGGGACGGCGGTTGGTCTCCTCAGGGCGTTCGGAGATGGGGTAACCGTTACACACCTTAGTGAAGTTCTTACCGAAAGATCATTTCATCGGAATGGTGTGGCCACCGCTTTGATGAATGTCTTCGTAAATGAATTCAAGCACACCGCAATTTACGCAGAAGCGCTGGATGAGTTGATTGTGCCAACATTAAAAAAATTCAATTTTCAGTCAAAGGCTAGACTTCATGCATATGCAAGAAAAGCAACTTTTGAACGCTGATATTGAACGCCTGCAAGCTTTTGAAGACGGTATTCGGGTGATGGGGCGGACCTTCGCCAGGGCGGCTTTCGCCGACAAAGCTCAACTCAATGAGATTTGTCAAGAAGATCTAGCCAATCAAGTTGCTGAACAGGGTGTCGAAAAAGCGCGCGAAATGTTTGGCCCAATGATGATGTGGGTTTATGCAGCAAAACTGGACACTAAAGCCGCCTCTAGAAAATTATCTGCTCATGGTTTCCTTCAAATCCAGGATTTGTGGCAATCATTTATGTTATCGCGATGCTCGGCTCTGCTTGCGCAAATTTTGGATGCCCAGAAATTGCTTGATCAAAAGATCAGATGTGTTGAGGTGCTTGCTGGGGATCCGCACAACGGCGCGTTTCAGCCAATCAAGTTCCAATTGAGGGGTCAGAAGTCGACTGACTTTTTGCACAAAGCTGTTGACCCGGCGCCAACTATTCTAGTAAGCGAGTTGGCCTCTTATCTTTCCGAGCGGCTGGGCATTCAAAATTTTGTCGACGGCGTCATTGCCCACTCACATGGTTCTTACGTTCGGGAATTTTTTCCTGTCAGTAAGCCTCGCTGCGCTGCAGAGATCGAGCATTATTTTTATGTATTCGGCGTCATCTCTAGCGTGGCTTCGTGGCTAGAAATTACAGATCTTCACTTTGAGAATATTATTTCAACAAATAAAGGTGCAAAAATTATAGACATCGAGTTTATTTTATCAAACTCCCAATATCAAAAAAGTCAATGGTCGCACAAAAATTCGGGCTTGTTTGAGCCTGGTACATCCCCCATTGGTCAAGTCAGTAATCACACGAACATCCTGCCGCGATATGCTTTGTCAGGGTCGGAAATTATGTACACCCACATAAGTCCTACGCATGCCAATCATCATATTATTAAGGGTGCAGACAATCAGCCGGTTTCTGCCGTGAAATACGTGAAATCTGTTTCGGCGGGCGCCGTGGCTGCTGACAAGATCCTCAAGAATTGCAATTTATGTGTATTTAAAACATCGGCGGAAATTTTGTCACGCAGTCATAAGATTCGATGTTGGATACGAGGCACGGCTTATTACAAAATTCTACAGATACAACTTTGGCTGCCTCCACATGAATTGGGCGAGCGAATTGAATGCGCTCGTCGAAAGCTGCTGAGTAAAAAGGGTATTAATCGCGAAATTTCCGAGGTGGTTAAACAAAGAATAGTAGACGCCGAATTGCATGACTTGTTGCGAGGGGACATTCCATACTTCTGGATTGATGGGCAGACCGGAGATTTGTGGCATTCGAGCGGCCTCATTCAAAAAAACTTTGGTTGTTCAACCGAAGCCGCCATAAAGAGCCGTTGGAAGAGATGGGCGTGTCGAAGCCCGGAAAGAAAAATGTCAGATATTCTCTTGCGGATGCACAACGGTAAATAGAAATGTATGAAAAACATATGTTCTGACGCGACTGCTATCTGGTGCCTAAGTCAGGGAGCAGTTGACTGAGGTAGCTGTCAACGCTGATGGCGGTTCTTGTTCCGCGACCAATCGGGCTCACAGCGAATATCTAACCTGCCGGGATACGCAAGTCACCAAAGAAGCGCTAAGAGCGAGTTCGAGGCTCGGTCGGGCTATTGCTTCGCTCGTTTTCGGGGAATGTGCCATCCATCGCTCTTTCGACAACAGTTTGGACAAGGGTTGATCGGGGGCCTCGGCCCCTGCTTGCAGGGTCAGGCTGAGAGGGTAGGGACAAGTGGCCGCACTGAGCGCGTTGAGGGGGGCGCGCTGCCTTGATCGCCATGACGCCGTGAATGCTGGTCCGGAGCGCTCTCGCATAGCGAATGGACATGCGACCTGATTGCCACGCGCGGCCGGACACTTCCCTGGCAGTGCTTTCGTCGCCGCACTTGCCGGTGCGACGACCGCTCCTTTGCGGCGCACCAGTGCCGTTTCGCTGCCCTGCTCCGTCGAGCGCAGCGCAGACCCCCCGCCGAGCGCAGTGATGGCCGTCCCAGGCCGAGCGAAGCAATGGCCTGTGTGGTGTTCGGGGTCCCCTGTGGTCGAGAGCGAGGAACGGAGGTTTTGCGGATAAGGGCTGGCGGCTGTCTGAGCGAAGCGAGTTCCGCCAGACCCCGCAAAACCGAGTACCGCAGCGTGTCCGAAGGACCTCGCCCACCGGGGTCGCCTTTCTTTGGTTACTTTCTTTGGCGAAGCAAAGAAAGTGACTCGCCCGCCGGGGCGAAATCCCGGCCTCTGCCCTCCGCAGGAGAAGCAGCCCACGCAGTGGCACAGCCCTCCGCAGGAGACACAGCCCACGCAGTGGCAAGCAGCGAGCAGAAGACAGCAGCCCACGCGGTGGCACACCGCCGAGCACGGTGCAAAGCCCACCCAGTGGCACTAATCGATCAACCCTCATTGTCGGCAAATGTCCGACATCCCCCCGCGCACAGCACCTACGTTAAACGACGTATGTGCCCCGTCAAGGGTTCTCCCTAATCTTCGCTGCAGCCCGGCTTTCGACGCTTTCGAAACCGCCGGTCCACCCCCTCAACCGCAGCAGGAACCCCTCTCCATGAAGTTCTCCTCCGACGCTCCCGAATCCGGCGCCCCCCAGGCCGACGCCAGCCGCCGCCGCCTGCTCCAGGCCCTCGGCGCCGCTTCCGTGGCGGGCATCCCGAGTTTCTCGCACGCCCAGGCCACCTCGGCGGTGAACACCACCAAGCTGGCGGTCACCGACTCCGAGGTCACCGTCGGCCAGCTGCATTCGGCCACCGGCACCATGGCGATCTCGGAGACCGGGTCGATCCAGGCCGAACAACTCGCCATCGACCAGATCAACGCCATGGGCGGCGTGCTCGGCCGCAAGATCAAGGTGATCAAGGAAGACGGCGCCTCCGACTGGCCGACCTTCGCCGAAAAGGCCAAGAAGCTGCTCATCAGCGACCACTGCGCGGCTGTGTTCGGCTGCTGGACCAGCGCCTCGCGCAAGGCGGTGCTGCCAGTCTTCGAGAAAGAAAACGGCCTGCTCTACTACCCCACCTTCTACGAGGGCCTGGAGCAGTCCAAGAACGTGATCTACACCGGCCAGGAAGCCACCCAGCAGATCCTCTACAGCCTCGACTGGGCGCAGAAGGAAAAGAAGGCCAAGAGCTTCTTTCTCATCGGCTCGGACTACATCTGGCCGCGCACCTCGATGAAGATCGCGCGCAAGCACATCGAGAACTTCCAGAAGGGCAAGGTCGTCGGCGAGGAGTACTACCCGCTGGGCAGCACCAACTTCGGCTCGCTGATGAACAAGATCAAGGTGCAGAAGCCCGACTGCCTGTTCGTGGCCGTGGTGGGCGGCTCCAACGTGGCCTTCTACAAGGCGTTGAAGGCCGCCGGCATCACCGGCGACAAGCAGCTGCTGGTGACCCTGGCGGTGACCGAGGACGAGATGACCGGCGTGGGCGGCGAGAACTTCAAGGGCTTCTACTCGTCCATGAAGTACTTCCAGTCGCTCGACAACGAGAACAACAAGAAGTTCGTCGAGGCCTTCAAGGCCAAGTACGGCCCCAACTCGGTGATCGGCGACGTGACCCAGGCCGGCTACCTCGGCCCCTGGCTGTGGAAGGCGGCGGTGGAAAAAGCCAAGAGCTTCGACGTCGACAAGGTGGTGGCCGCTTCGCCGGGCATCGAGCTCAAGACGGCGCCCGAAGGCTACGTGAAGCTCGACGCCAACCACCACCTGTGGAGCAAGTCGCGCATCGCCCAGGGGCAGGCGGATGCGACGTTCAAGGTGGTGTCCGAATCGCCGGACCTCATCAAGCCTGACCCGTTTCCCAAGGGGTACCAGTGACCACCCCCAGGCTTGCGCAGCGCTGCGCGCTGTAGCCACCACCCCCCTTCAAGGGGGCCACGCTGGCCGTCCGGGGGCCTGGCTCGCCCCCAGGCTTGCCCACTTCGTGTGGCCGCCCACCCCCTGCCGGGGGCGACACCAGCGGTCCGGCAAAGCCGGTCCCGCGGTGTCCCACACGGGGCTTCGCTTCGCTTGCCGAAGCGGCGCCCTGTGATCGTCTGTTCTTGATTGGAATCCGGAGCCGCTGATGACGCTTTCAGAGATGCTGAATATCGGCCTGATGCAGGGCTTCGCGGGGCTGAGCCTGTTCGCGGTGCTGCTGCTGATGGGTCTGGGGCTGGCCATCATCTTCGGCCAGATGGGCGTGATCAACATGGCGCATGGCGAGTTCATGACCATCGGCGCCTACACCATCTACCTCGGCTCCACGCTGGTCGGCTCGCATGCGCCGGCGCTGTTGCCCTATTACTTTCCGGTGGCCATCGTGGCGGCCTTCGGCATCGCCTTCGTGGCGGGCTGGCTGGTGGAGTGGGGGCTGATCCGCCACCTCTACAAGCGCCCGCTCGACACCTTGCTGGCCACCTGGGGCGTGAGCCTGGCGATGCAGCAGAGCTTCCGCTCCTTCATCGGTCCCAAGGAAGTCAGCCCGACGCTGCCCGACTGGCTGCTGGGTTCGTGGGCGCCGTCGGAAGGCCTGGACATCCCGATCAACGGCATGTTCGTGCTGGCCCTGACCGCGCTGGTCACCGGCGGCGTGTTGATCGCGCTGCACAAGAGTCGCTGGGGGCTGCGGGTGCGGGCCACGGTGAGCAACCGGGTGATGGCCAACGCCATCGGCATCGACACCCGGCGCACCGACCGGCTCACCTTCGCCATCGGCTGCGGCATCGCCGGCGTGGCGGGCGCGGCCTTCACCACCATCGGCTCGACCGGGCCGACCTCGGGGTCGCTCTACATCGTCGACTCCTTCCTGGTCGTCACCTTCGGCGGCGCGGCCAGCCTGCTGGGCACGGTGGTGTCGGCCTTCGGCATCGCCCAGACGCAGTCGATCACCGAGTTCTTCCTGGCCGGCTCCATGGCCAAGGTGATCACGCTGTCGCTGATCGTGCTGATCCTGATGATGCGGCCGCAGGGTCTCTTTGCCAGCAAGGTGCGGCGATGAACAAAGCTCACCCCCAGGCTTGCCCACTTCGTGTGGCCGCCACCCCCCTTCGAGGGGGCAACACCAGCGGCCTGGCCAAGCCAGCTCCGCGGTGTTCCCTGAATGAATTGCGCCGGAGCTCTGTATGAATCTGATCAAGGCCTGGATCGTGCGCTACCAGCTCGCCAGCATGCTGCTGCTCGCGGCGCTGCTGGTGGTGGTGCTGCCGCTGTCGCTGGACATCTTCCGGCTCAACCTGGTGGGCAAGTACCTGAGCTATGCCTTCGTGGCCATCGGGCTGGTGATGGTGTGGGGTTACGGCGGCGTGCTGAGCCTGGGGCAGGGCGTGTTCTTCGGCCTGGGCGGCTACGCCATGGCGATGTTCCTCAAGCTCGAGGCCTCCGACCCCGAGACCACCAAGATCCAGTCGACCCCCGGCATTCCGGACTTCATGGACTGGAACCAGATCACCGAGCTGCCGGCGTTCTGGGTGCCGTTCAAGAGCCTGCCCTTCTCGCTGGCGGCGGTGATCGTGGTGCCCACGCTGCTGGCCTGGATCGTCAGTTTCGCGATGTTCAAGCGCCGCGTGGGCGGGGTGTACTTCGCCATCATCACGCAGGCGGTGGCGCTGATCGTGACAGTGCTGATCATCGGCCAGCAGGGCTACACCGGCGGCGTCAACGGCATGACCGACCTCAAGACCATGTGGGGCTGGGACACCCGCACCGACACCGCCAAGTACATCCTCTACTTCGTCTGCGTCGGGCTGCTGCTGGCCGCGATGGTGCTGTGCCGCTGGATCCAGACCAGCAAGCTCGGCACCCTGCTGCTGGCCATGCGCGACAAGGAAGACCGGGTGCGCTTCTCCGGCTACGACGTGTCGAATTTCAAGGTCTTCACCTTCTGCCTGGCCGCCGGCCTGTCGGGCATCGGCGGCGCGCTGTTCACGCTGCAGGTGGGTTTCATGTCGCCGAGCTTCGTGGGCATCGTGCCCTCGATCGAGATGGTCATCTACGCGGCCGTCGGCGGCCGCATGAGCCTGGTCGGCGCGGTGTACGGCACCCTGCTGGTCAACGCCGGCAAGACCTACTTCTCGGAGAGCTTTCCGGACCTGTGGCTGTTCCTCATGGCCGGCCTCTTCATCGGCGTGACCATGGCCTTCCCGATGGGCCTGGCCGGTGTCTGGGAAGAGCATGTCGTGCCCTGGTGGCGCAGCCGCCGCGCGGCCATGAAGCGCGCCAGCCCGAGGCCGCTGCCCGCGCATGTCACCACGCCGGTGCCGCCACAGCCCGAGCCCGAGCGCTCCGCCGCCCTTCCGTCCAACCTGCAGGGAACCCAGCCATGAGCAACACCGACTTCGCGCTGGCCGTGGAAGACCTGACCGTCTCCTTCGACGGCTTCAAGGCCATCGACACGCTCACGCTCTACATCGACAGGAACGAGCTGCGGGTGATCATCGGCCCCAACGGCGCGGGCAAGACCACGCTGCTCGACCTGATCTGCGGCAAGACCAAGGCCAGCGCCGGCAGCATCAAGTTCAAGAACACCGAACTCACCCGCATGGCCGAGCACAAGCGGGTGCGCCTGGGCATCGGCCGAAAGTTCCAGACGCCCTCCATCTACGAGAACCTGTCGGTGTTCCAGAACCTGGAGGTGTCGTACCCGTCCGGCCGCTCGGTCTTCGGCGCGCTGGCCTTCCAGTGCACCGACGACGTGCGCGACAAGGTCCGGGTGGTGGCCGAGGACATCGGCCTGCTCGACAAGCTCGGCACCGAGGCCGGCCTGCTCTCGCACGGCCAGAAGCAGTGGCTGGAGATCGGCATGCTGCTGATGCAGGAGCCCGAGCTGCTGATGCTCGATGAGCCCATCGCCGGCATGAGCGCTCGCGAACGCGAGCTCACCGGCGACCTGCTCCAGCGCATCTGCCAGAACCGTGCGGTGATCGTCATCGAACACGACATGGAGTTCGTCAAGCGCATCGCGCACAAGGTGACGGTGATGCACCAGGGAAAGATCCTGGCCGAGGGACCGATGGAGCAGGTGCAGGCCGATCCCAAGGTCATCGACGTCTACCTGGGACATTGATGCACTTTCCCAGGCTTGCCCACCGCATGTGGCCGCCTACCCCCTCGCGGGGGACAACACCGGCGGACCGGCGAAGCCGGCTCCCCGGTGTTCCGGGATGGCGCCACGCCTCATCGACCGACCATTGCACAACCGTCCGCGCGGAGCTGCCGACATGACCAACATCCTCGAAGTCAACGACCTGCACGTCGCCTACGGCCAGAGCGAGGCGCTGCACGGCATCTCGTTTGCCGGGCACGAGAACGAGACCGTGGCCATCATGGGCCGCAACGGCATGGGCAAGACCACGCTGTTCAAGAGCCTGATGGGCGTGCTGCCCTGCAAGAGCGGCAGCATCACCGTGGCCGGCCAGGAGGTGTCGAAGGACGAGAGCTTCCGCCGCGTGGCCAAGGGCATCGCCTATGTGCCGCAGGGCCGCATGATCTTCCCGACGCTGACGGTGGAAGAGAACATCCAGACCGGGCTGGAGAACGCCAAGGTCAAGACGATTCCGGAAGAGATCTTCGCGCTGTTCCCGGTGCTGTGGGACATGCGTCGGCGCAAGGGTGGCAACCTCTCCGGCGGCCAGCAGCAGCAGCTGGCCATCGCCCGGGCGCTGGTCACCGACCCCAAGGTGCTGCTGCTCGACGAGCCGACCGAGGGCATCCAGCCGTCGATCATCAAGGACATCGCCAAGGCCTTGAACGAGATCCGCAAGATGCGAAAGATCACGATCGTGGTCTCCGAGCAGGTGCTGTCCTTCGCCATGGACGTGGCCGACCGGCTGTTCGTGATCGAGGGCGGGCGGCTGGTGCACGAGACCACGCGCGCCAACACCGACCAGCAGCGCATCAAGTCCTATCTCTCGGTCTAACCCCCAGGCTTCGCTCACTGCGTGTGCTTCGCCAACCCTCTTGCAGGGGGCAACGCTGGCGAACCGGCGAAGCCGGTCCGCGGCGTTCCCTGATGGATCCGTTTCTCTCATCAACCAAAGGAGTAGTTTCGTGGCCGATACCCTGATCAAAGTCGATCTGAACCAGTCCCCCTACGACAACAAGAAGATCCACAACCGGTGGCATCCGGACATCCCGATGGCGGTGTGGGTGAACCCCGGTGACGAGTTCAAGCTCGAGACCTACGACTGGACCGGCGGCGCGATCAAGAACGACGACAGCGCCGACGACGTGCGCGACGTGGACCTGTCGACGGTGCACTTCCTCTCCGGCCCGGTGGGCGTGAAGGGCGCGGAGCCCGGCGACCTGCTGGTGGTGGACCTGCTCGACATCGGCGCGCGCGACGACAGCCTGTGGGGCTTCAACGGCTTCTTCTCCAAGAAGAACGGCGGCGGCTTTCTCACCGAGCACTATCCGCTGGCGCAGAAGTCCATCTGGGACTTCCACGGCATGTTCACCAACAGCCGTCACATCCCGGGCGTGAACTTCGCCGGCCTCATCCACCCCGGCCTGATCGGCTGCCTGCCCGACCAGAAGATGCTCGATGCCTGGAACGCCCGCGAGGCCGAGCTGATCGCCACCGACCCGCACCGGGTGCCGGGCCTGGCCAATCCGCCCAACGCGCCGACCGCGCACATGGGCCAGCTGACCGGCGAGGCGGCGGCCAAGGCAGCGGCCGAAGGTGCGCGCACGGTGCCGCCGCGCGAGCACGGCGGCAACTGCGACATCAAGGATCTGTCGCGTGGCTCGAAGGTCTACTTTCCGGTGTATGTGGAGGGTGGCGGCCTGTCGGTGGGCGATCTGCACTTCAGCCAGGGCGATGGCGAGATCACCTTCTGCGGCGCGATCGAGATGGCCGGCTGGGTGCACATGAAGGTGTCGCTGATCAAGGGCGGCATGGCCAAGTACGGCATCAAGAACCCGATCTTCAAGCCGAGCCCGATCGTGCCGAACTACAAGGACTATCTGATTTTCGAAGGCATCTCGGTGGACGAGGCGGGCAAGCAGCACTACCTCGACGTGACGGTCGCTTATCGGCAGGCCTGCCTGAACGCGATCGAGTACCTGAAGAAGTTCGGGTACTCGGGGGCGCAGGCCTATTCCATTCTCGGGACTGCGCCGGTGCAGGGGCATATCAGCGGGGTGGTGGATGTGCCCAATGCCTGCGCGACCTTGTGGTTGCCGACCGAGATCTTCGATTTCGACATCAACCCGACGATGGCCGGGCCGGTGAAGATGCTCGATGGGAGCGTCGACATGCCGATCTCGCAGGACAAGTAGGTTTTATCGCCATGCCTACCTACGAGTACGACTGTGTTGCCTGCGGCGGGTTCGATGCGATTCGGCGGGTGGCCGATCGCAATGAGCCTGCTGTCTGTCCCGGCTGTTCGGTTGCGGCGGCGCGGGTGTTCGCTACGGCGCCTCGGCTGGCTTGTGTTTCTGCTGAGCAGCGCAAGGCGTTCGATACCAACGAGCGTTCCAGGCACGCGCCTCGGTCGTCCCGGGATGGGGATCAGGGGTCCTATGGGCGCATGCGGCATCCGTCGGGGTGTGGGTGCTGCTCTTCTTCCTCTTCTTCCTCTTCTTCCTCCGGGAAGCGGGGGGCTACGGTGACGGCGGCCAATGGGGCCAAGGCGTTTCCTTCGAAGAGGCCCTGGATGATCAGTCACTGAGGTTGGTCTTTGGGGTTTGTCTTCTGCTGGGGGGCTGTGCCACTGCGTGGGCTGGTTCTCCTGCGGAGGGCTGAGGCCGGGATTTCGCCCCGGCGGGCGAGTCACTTTCTTTGCTTCGCCAAAGAAAGTAACCAAAGAAAGGCGACCCCGGTGGGCGAGGTCCTTCGGACACGCTGCGGTACTCGGTTTTGCGGGGTCTGGCGGAACTCGCTTCGCTCAGACAGCCGCCAGCCCTTATCCGCAAAACCTCCGTTCCTCGCTCTCGACCACAGGGGACCCAACACCGATACAGGCCATTGCTTCGCTCGGCCTCTGGGGCTCGCTTCGCATCGCTTCTGCTTTTGGGGCTGTTCATTTTTTTGGAGTGCTTTTCATGATTCACGGCGACATATCGAGCAGCAAGGACACCGTGGGGGTCGCGGTCGTCAACTACAAGATGCCGCGGCTGCACAGCAAGGCCGAGGTGCTGGCCAACGCGCGCAACATCGCAGCGATGGTCAAGGGCATGAAGGTGGGGCTGCCGGGGATGGATCTGGTGATCTTTCCGGAATACAGCACCCACGGAATCATGTACGACTCGCAAGAGATGTACGACACCGCGGCGGCGGTGCCGGGGGAGGAGACCGAGATCTTTGCGGAGGCTTGCCGCACGGCCAAGGTGTGGGGCGTTTTTTCGTTGACGGGGGAGCGGCATGAAGAGCATCCGCACAAGGCGCCGTACAACACGCTGATCCTCATGAACGACCAGGGCGAGATTGTGCAGAAGTACCGCAAGATCATGCCGTGGGTGCCGATCGAGGGCTGGTATCCGGGCAACTGCACCTACGTCAGCGAAGGCCCCAAGGGGCTGAAGGTGAGCCTCATCATCTGCGACGACGGCAACTATCCCGAGATCTGGCGCGACTGCGCGATGAAAGGCGCCGAGCTGATCGTGCGCTGCCAGGGCTATATGTACCCGGCCAAGGAGCAGCAGATCCTCATGTCCAAGGCCATGGCCTTCGCCAACAACACCTATGTGGCGGTGGCCAACGCGGCGGGGTTCGACGGGGTGTATTCGTACTTCGGGCACTCGGCGCTGATCGGCTTCGACGGGCGCACGCTGGGTGAATGCGGCGAAGAGGAAATGGGCTTGCAGTACGCGGCGCTGAGCAAGTCGCTGATCCGCGATTTCCGCAAGAACGGACAGTCGGAGAACCACCTGTTCAAGCTGGTGCATCGCGGCTATACGGGGCTGATCAACTCGCGCGAAGGCGACCAGGGCGTGGCCGACTGCCCGTACGAGTTTTACGGCAAATGGATCGCCGATCCGCAAGGCACGCGCGAGATGGTGGAGTCCTTCACCCGCTCCACCGTAGGGACCGAGGAGTGCCCGATTCCGGGTATTCCCAACGAATCCGACGCGATGCATCGCTGAAGCATCCGCACGAGATGACCGATCCGCTGGCCCGCTACCGCATCGCCGCCGAGCCCTACTACCAGCCGGTCGCCGACGAGTTACGGCTGTTCGACGCGGCCTACGCCATGCGCCTGCCGCTGATGCTCAAAGGCCCCACCGGCTGCGGCAAGAGCCGCTTCGTGCAGTACATGGCCTGGCGGTTGGGCAAGCCGCTGATCACCGTGGCGTGTAACGAAGACCTGACCGCCGGCGACCTGGTCGGCCGATGGCTGCTGGACGCCGACGGCACACGCTGGCAGGACGGCCCGCTCACCCAGGCCGCGCGCCATGGCGCCATCTGCTACCTCGACGAGGTGGTGGAGGCGCGGGCCGACACCACGGTCGTCATCCACCCGCTGACCGATACCCGCCGCATGCTGCCGATCGAGAAACGCGACGAGGTGGTGGCGGCTCATGCCGATTTCCACCTGGTGGTGTCGTACAACCCCGGCTACCAGGCGGCGGCCAAGGACCTGAAAACCTCGACGCGCCAGCGTTTCTCGGCCATCGAATTCGACTTTCCGAAGGCCGACCTGGAGACGCGCATCGTGGCCCACGAATCGGGCCTGCCTTCATCGGACGCGTCGACGGTCGTGGCCCTGGGTGAGCGCACCCGACGCTTGAAGGGCCATGGGCTGGAGGAGGGCGCCTCCACCCGCATGCTGGTGCATGCCGCCTCGCTGATGGCGCGTGGCATCGACGCCCAGGTGGCTTGCCGGATGGCCGTGGTGCTGCCGCTGACCGACGATCCCGACCTGGCGCAGGCTTTGAGCGCAGCGGTCGCGGCATCCTTCTAGGCCGGCGACATGGGCGAAGGGCTGGCCGGGTCGCGCGCGAGACTGGCCTACCTGCTGCGGGCCCTGTTCGGGCTGTCGCCGGCCTTGTTGGCCATGGAGGGGGGCCTGGCCACCAGGCGGCCATTTCTGTCCAACCGGGGGCTGCACCTGCCGGAGGTCGGCCGGGCCGTCAAAGGCGTCGCGGCCGAGCGCTGGTACGAGGCCGCGGCGCTGCATGCGGTGGCGCATCTGCGCTATCCCGCGCGCTATGGCCGGGGCAGCCTGAAGCCGGTACAGACGGCCCTGGTGGGCGTGCTGGAGGATGCGCGCGTCGAGCGCCTGGCCATGGCGGAGCTGCCCGGCCTGCGCTCGCTCTGGCTGCCGTACCACCGCGTCGAGCCCGCGCACGGCACGAGCTTCGTCGTGTTGCTGTTGCGGCTCGCGCGTTGCCTGCTCGACCCGTCCCACCACGATCCGCATCCCTGGGTCGGCAAGGGCCGCGCGCTTTTCGAGTCGGCCGTCGAATCGGCCACGACCTCACCCGAGGTGCTGCGCGACATCGCCTCACGCCTGGGCCACGACATCGGGCAGATGCGCCTGCCCTTCAATAGCCGCGACTACGTCGTCGAGCCGATCTACCGCGACGACAACGCGCATCTCTGGTGGCCGGAAGCGGCCGACCGGGCGCAACTGCAGTGGTCGGCCGAGGAGGTGGCGCTGCCGCCGGATGCTGCATCGCAGGCCCCGGACAGGGCCGCGCCCGCACCCGACACCGGGCCCGTCGCGGCACTGAAATACCCCGAATGGGACCGGCTGGTGCGAGGCCATCGCCATGACTGGTGCACCGTGCTGGAGTCGCGGCCACCGACGGGCGAGCCCGCTGCGCTGCAGGCAAAGCTGTCCGCGCATGCCGGCCTGCTGCGGCAACTGGAGCGTTCGTGGCGCATGGCGCGCGGCGCTCGGCCGGTGCTGCTGCGTGCGCAGTGGCAGGGGGACGCGCTGGATATCGATGCGGCGGTCGCGTCGGCCATCGAGCGGCGCGTGCGCCACACGCCGCGCCTGAGGATCTACCAGCGCCTGGACCGTCGCTCGCAGGAGACGGCGGTGCTGTTGCTGCTCGATGCCTCGGCGTCGACCGCCGATCGCACGCCTGCGGGCCCCAGCGTGCTGGAACGAGCCGTGGAGGCAGCCTTGCTCACGGCCTCGGCCTGCACCACCGTCGGCGACCGGTGCGCCGTGCACGCCTTCGCGTCCAACGGCCGGCACGAAGTGCGCTATCAGCGCGCGCTCGATTTCGGCGAGCCGCTGGACGCGCTGGCGCTGGCGCGCCTGGCGGCCATCGCGAGCCGTCTTTCCACCCGAATGGGCGCGGCACTCCGCCATGCTTCGGCGCTGCTGGCCCAGGAGGCGAGCCGGACGCGCTTGCTGGTGCTCGTCACCGACGGCGAGCCGCACGACATCGACATCCACGACCGCCGCTATCTGATCGAAGACGCCCGCCGTGCGGTGGTCGCGGCATCGCGGCTCGGCATCCGTGTGTTCTGCATCAGCCTGGACCCGGCGGATGCCTGCGCGCGGCAGATCTTCGGCGCCGGTGGCTATCGGGTGCTGGACCGGATCGAAGGTTTGACGAACGCGCTGCAGGCGGCGGTGCGTACAGGCGGATGAACGTTACGAATTCGACGGGGTCGACGGGCCGTTTGCCGTTGCGCTGACCCCATCCAGCACGATCGCCTGCACATTGGCCACCGCCTCCTCGAAGAACGCCGGATCGGCCAGCGTCTTGCCCGTCAGGGCCTGCACCTGCACCCCGAAGTCGGCGTAGTGCTGCGTGGTCGCCCACAAGCTGAAGATCAGGTGGTGCGGCTCCACCGGCGCCAGCCGGCCATCGGCGATCCAGGCGCGGATCACCTCGGACTTGCGGTCCACCAGCTCCCGCAGCTCCCGCCCCAGCTCGTCGCGCAGCAACGGTGGACCCTGCACCATTTCCAGACAGAACAGCCGGGACGCTTCCGGGCTGTCGCGCGACACCACCAGCTTGCGCCGGATGTATTCCGAGATCGCCTGCCGGGGATCCTGTTCCTCGCTGAAACCCCGCAGCGGCTCCAGCCAGACGGTGATCAGCTGCCGCAGTACCTGTACATACAGCTCTTCCTTGTTGGCGAAGTAATAGAGCAGATTGCTCTTGGAGACATCCGCCCGAACCGCCACCTGGTCGACCGTGGTGCCATGCAGTCCGTAACGCGAGAAAAGCCCCAGCGCGGCTTGCAGGATGACGCTGCGCTTGTCCTCGATCTGCCGTTGCCGCCGGCTCTGGGCGACCGGCCCGCGCTTGGCCACGACACGGTTGCGTACGGGCTTTTTCTGCAGGGCCGCCGAGGGCCTTTTGGGGATGGGCATCCGGCAAGTGTCGCGTGCCTGACGCTACCGAACAAGCCTGTTTGACCATTTGGTCCAAATGGCACGGACCTTGCATCCCCGTCCCTGTCGCGGGGCCGCCCCGCATCCGTTCATCGAGTGACAAAAGCCATGACTCTGCTGTCCGTTCCCGTGATCGACCTGTCGCCCTGGTTCGGCGGCACGCCCGAAGGCCGTGCCGCGGTGGCGCGGGCGGTGGACGAGGCGTGCCGCAGCATCGGTTTCCTGGTGATCACGCACCATGGCATCGCACCGTCGCTGATCGAGCGGGTGTCGGCCGCATCGCGCACCTTCTTCGCGCTGCCGCTGGAAGCCAAGCGCCGGGTCGACCGGCCGCGTGAAGACGCGGTGCGCGGCTTCAGCGCGGTGGGCGAGGAAGGCCTGTCGTACAGCCTCGAGGAAAAAGCCCCCGGCGACCTCAAGGAGTCCTTCTCCATCGGCCCGTCCGACGTGCCCGACGACGACTACCACCGAGGCCCCGCCGCCGGCGCCCATTTCGAGCCCAACCGCTGGCCCGAGGTGCCCGACTTCCGCGAGGCGTACACCGAATACTTCGACGCGATGAGCGTGCTGGCCCGCGAGCTGATGCGCATCTTCGCGCTGGCCCTGCAGCTCGACGAGCGCTTCTTCGACGACAAGATCGACGAGCACATCAGCATGTTCCGGGTGCTGAGCTATCCGCCCCAGCGCGAAGCGCCGCTGCCCGGCCAGCTGCGCGCCGGCGCACACAGCGACTACGGCAGCCTGACCATCGTGCTGCCCGACGACCGGGGCCTGCAGGTCTTCAACAAGGCCGGCGAGTGGGTGGACGTGCCGCTGGTGCCGGGCAGCCTGGTGGTCAACATCGCCGACCTGATGATGCAGTGGACCAACGACCAATGGGTGTCGACCCTGCACCGCGTCGACAACCCGCCCTTCGAGACCGCGTCGACCAACCGCCGCCAGTCGCTGGTGTTCTTCCACCAGCCCAACTACGACGCGGTGGTCGAATGCCTGCCGAGCTGCCTGGCACCCGGCGAGTCGCCGAAGTACGCGCCGGTCACCTCGGGCGACCACCTCACCTCGAAGTTCGTCAAGCAGACCACCTTCGGCGGCAGCAAGGTCGCGGCCTGAAGCACGGCACGAGATGGCCCACCTCTCCTACGTCAACATCTTCGCCCGCGACATCGTCGCGCTCAGCGGCTTCTACCAGCGGGTCTTCGGCTTCGCCGAGATCGAGGCGATCCGCTCGCCGATCTTTCGCGGGCTCGACACCGGCCGCAGCAGCCTGGGCTTCAACGCCGCCGAGGCCTACGGCCTGCTCAAGCTCGACGCGCATGCCGAGACCACCGGCGTGAAGTTCCTGCTCAACATCGACGTCGACTCGCTCGACGAAGTCGACGCCCTGGTGCCGGTGGCGATGGCGGCCGGCGCCACGTTGATCAAGGCGCCCTACGAAACCTATTACCACTGGTACCAGGCGGTGCTGCTCGACCCGGAAGGCAACGTCTTCCGCATCAATTTCATGATGGACCGCGAGGCCGTCTGAGGCCTGCGGAACGCCCGCGTTTTTCGATCTCTGTCGCTTTCCCCCCAAAGAGGTAATCCATGTCAGTCAAGCGTTCGATTCCCGGCGTGTTCGCCATGCTGGCCCTGATGGCCGCGATGTCCGTCTCGCTGCCCGCGCAGGCGCAGGCCAGCGCCGACGGCTTCACCCTCAAGGGCAAACCGAAGATCGCCATGATTTATTTCGGCCCCAAGAACGACGGCGGCTGGACCCAGGCCTTCGACGAGGCGCGGGTGAAGGTGGAGGCCGCGCTCGGCCAGAAGATCCAGTTCGTGGAGAGCGTTCCGGAAGACGCCTCGGCCATCAAGCCGGCGGCCGAGAAGTTCATCCAGCGCGGCGCCAACATCGTGATCGGCACCGCCTTCGGCTACTCCGACGCGTTCAAGGAACTCGCCGCCAAGTACCCCGACGTGGCCTTTCTCAACGGCTCGGGCACCACCAACGGCGCCAACCTCGAATCCTTCTACGGCCGCACCTACGAGAGCCAGTACCTCTGCGGCATGGCCGCCGGCGCGGCGTCGAAGAGCGGCAAGCTGGGCTTCGTGGCCGCCAACCCCTTCGGCGTGGTGAACTGGACCGTCAACGCCTTCGCCCTCGGCGCGCAGAAGATGAACCCGGCGGCCACCGTCACCGTGATCTACACCGGCGCCTGGAACGACCCGGTGAAGGAGCGTGCCGCCGCCATGGCCCTCATCGACCAGGGCGCCGACGTCATCGGCCAGCACGTCGATTCGCCGACCCCGCAGCTGGTGGCGCAGGAGCGCGGCGTCTACGGTACCGGCCACCACCGCGACCTGCGCCAGTTCGCGCCCAAGGCCACGCTGTGCTCGTCGGTGTGGGTGTGGGACAAGTTCCTGGTGCCCGAACTCAAGAAGGTCATCGCCGGCCGGTGGAAGCCCAGCCCCTACGGCGCCTTCATCGAGATGAAGGATGGCGGCACCGACATCGCCGGCTTCGGCCCGGCCGTGCCCAAGGACAAGGCCGCGGCCATCCTGGCCGAGCGCGACGCGATCCTGAAGGGCAAGCAGGTCTACGCCGGCCCGCTCGCCGACCGCGACGGCAAGCAGCGCGTGGCCGCCGGCGGCGCGCTCTCGGATGCCGACCTCTGGAAGATGGACTGGTTCGTCAAGGGCGTGGTCACGCAGAAGTGAACGCCTGAGCAAGCCACCGCACCGCATGTCGCCCCCGCCCTCCGCGAACGCGCTCGAACTCTCGGGCATCCACAAGTCCTTCGACGGCTTCGTCGCCCTGGCCGACGCGCACTTCGCCGCGCGCTGGGGCGAGGTGCATGCGCTGCTCGGCGAGAACGGCGCGGGCAAATCGTCGTTGATGAACATCGCCGCCGGCCTGTACGCGCCGGAGGCAGGCGAGCTGCTGGTCGACGGCAACGCGGTGCGCCTGGCCGGTCCGCGCGACGCGGCCCGCTGGCGCATCGGCATGGTGCACCAGCACTTCAAGCTGGTGTCGCCCTTCACGGTCGCCGAGAACATCCTGCTCGGCCTGCCGACCCCGCCGGACGACGAACCGCAGGGCTTTCGCCCGCGCCTGGCCCGGGTGCGCGCCGAGATCCTCACCCAGGCCCGCGCGCTCGGCTTCGAGATCGACCCCGACCACCGCGTCGACCGCCTGTCGGTGGCCGAGCAGCAGCGGGTCGAGATCCTCAAGGTGCTGCTGGCCGGCGCCCGCATCCTGATCATGGACGAGCCCACGGCGGTGCTCACCGACCAGGAGGCCGCGCGCCTGCTCGGCACCGTGCAGCGCCTGGCCCGCAGCGGCGCGGCGGTAGTGCTGGTCACCCACAAGATGGCCGATGTGAAGCAGTACGCCGACCGCGTCACCGTGATGCGCGGCGGCCGCACCCTGGCCACGGTGGACCCACGCCGAACCCCCGAATCCGAACTGGTGCGCATGACCGTGGGCGAGGCGCCGCCACCGTCCCCGCGCGCGCCCACTACACGCGGCGCGCCGCGGCTGGTGCTGCAGGAACTCACCGGCGGCAAGACGCTCGACCGCCTGTCGATGACGGTGCACGCCGGCGAGATCTACGGCCTCGCCGGCGTTGGCGGCAACGGCCAGTCGGAGCTGGCCGAGGCCATCATGGGACTGCTGCCGATCGGGCGCGGCACCATCGAACTCGAAGGCTTCGGCGACCTCGGCAAGGCGGGCACGGTGCAGCGGCGCGCGCTCGGCATCGCCGCGATTCCGGCCGACCGCTACGGCCTGGCGCTGGCCGGCGGCCTGTCGGTGGCCGAGAACTTCGGCATCGGCCAGGTGCATGCCGACCGGTACGGCCGCGTCACCCGGCTCGACCGCCGCCGCATGGAAGCCGACGCCGCCGAGGCGGTGAAGGCCTTCGACGTGCTCGGTGTGCGCTCCCTGCGGCAGAAGGCCGCGCTGCTGTCCGGCGGCAATGCGCAGAAGCTGGTGCTGGCGCGCGAGTTCAGCCGTCGGCCGCGACTGGTGCTCGCCCACAGCCCGAGCCGGGGCCTGGACGTGCGTGCCGGCGCCCAGGTGCACGAACGCCTGCGCGCCGCACGCGACGGCGGCGCGGCGGTGCTGTTGATCAGCGAAGACCTCGACGAGGTCATGGCGCTGGCCGACCGCATCGGCGTCATCGTGCGCGGCCGCATCGTGGCCGAATTTCCCGTGCCGGCCGACCGCCAGGCCATCGGCCAGGCCATGGTGGCCCATGCCTGAATCGCCCAGAACGCAGACCTCTTGCCTCGATCCGCGCCTTCCATGACCCCGACCGACCATTCGCCGGCGCCGCGCCGCTTCGTGCCCCTGCTGGAGCGCCGCTACACGCTGGAACTGCGCCAGCAACTCGGCTGGCCGCAGCAGGTGGCGATCATCGCGGCGGCCATCGCCGTCGGCCTGTTCATCAGCGGCGCCATCCTGGTGGCCGCGGGCGTGTCGCCGTCCGATCTGCTCGACGAGTTCATCGTGCAGACCTTCACCGATCCGCAGAACTTGCGCGCCGTGCTGTTCCAGGCCGCGCCCATGGTGATGGTCGGGCTGGCAGCGGCCATGGCCTTCCGGGCGCGCTTCTGGAACCTGGGGCTCGAAGGCCAGATGATCTTCGGCGCCATCGGCGCCACCTTCGTCTCCCTCCACCAGATCGGCCCGCCCGAGTCGCGCCTCTGGCTCATGGCCGGCGCTTCGCTGCTCGGCGGACTGGCCTGGGTGGTGCTGCCGCTGGCGCTGAAGATGCGCCTGGGTATCGCCGAGATCATCTCCAGCCTGATGCTCAACTACGTCGCGGCCAACTTCCTGCTGCACCTGGTCTACGGCGCCTGGAAAGACCCGAAGGATTCCTTTCCCTACAGCCCCAAGTTCCAGCCCTTCGAGCGCCTGCCCGAGGTGTTCGACGGCTTCAGCAGCGCCATCGTGCTGGCCGCCGTGGTGGCGCTGGCCGCGTGGTGGTTCGTCGACCGCAGCCGCGCCGGGCTCTACCTGCGCTTCATCCACGCCAATCAGCGGGTGGCCGACGCGGTGGGTGTGCCGGTGCGCCGGCTAGTGGTGGCCTCGGTGCTCATCTCCGGTGCGCTCGCCGGGCTCGGCGGCTTCATGGTGGCGGCCGGCCAGGAAGGGCGGCTCACCCAGGCCTTCTACAGCGGCTACGGCTTCAGCGGCATCCTCATCGCCTTCCTGGCGCGCAACAACCCGCTGGCCGCCAGCGTGGTCGCGGTGGTCGTCGCCACGCTGTTCGTGGCCGGCCGCAGCCTGCAGGTCTTCTACCAAATCCCGTTCTCGATGGTGCAGCTGATCCAGGCGATCCTGGTGGTGTGCGTGGCCTCGTCGGACTTCTTCATCCGCCACCGGCTGCGCGCTGTCGGGAGCCAACCGTGATGGACCTCGTGGCCAACTGGCTCGGCAACCTGCCCGACGCCGCCGTGCCCTTCGCGCTGGCCGCGCTGGGCCTGATCATTTCGGAGCGCGCCGGCGTGCTCTCGCTCGGCGCCGAAGGGCTGATGCTGGTCGGCGCGCTCGCGGGCATCGGCGTGCAACTGGCGGTGCATGAACCCGGCATCGCGCTCATCGGCTCCATGGCGGCGGCTGCGGCCGTGTCGGTGCTGTTCGCGGTGATGGTGGTGTGGTTGCGGGTCAACCAGGTCATCGCCGGGCTGGCGCTGGTGTTCTTCTGCCAGGGCCTCACCGGCCTGCTCGGCACCCTGCTGGGCTGGACCAACCAGCCCGTCACCGGCCTCGATGCCATCGCCCTCGGGCCGCTGGTGCAGCTGCCGGTGGTCGGCCGGCTGTTCCACCAGAACGCCGTGGTGTACCTGGTGCCCTTCATCTTCGCGGGTGTGGTGTTCTACCTGGGCCGCAGCGTCGCCGGCCTGCGGCTGCGCGCGGTGGGCGAGAACCCGCAGGCCGCCGACGCCGCCGGCATACCGGTGCTGCGCACCCGGTTTCTCGCCATCGTCGCGGGCTCCGCGCTGGTGGGGCTGGCGGGCGGCTACATCGCGGTCATCAGCACCAAGCTGTGGATCGCCGGCATGACCGGCGGGCGCGGCTGGATCGCCGTCGGCCTGGTCATCTTCGCCCGCTGGTCGCCGTGGCGGGCGCTGGCCGGCGCGCTGCTGTTCGGCGGCATCGAAACGCTGATCCCGCAACTCGCCGCCGCCGGCATCGCCATGCCGCAGTACTTCGTGCTGATGACACCCTACCTCGTCACCCTCGGCGTGATGGTCTGGGTGGCGCTGGCCAAGCGCGGCGCCGATGAAACCCCGGGGGCGCTCGGCGAACCCTTCCTGCGCGAGGAGCGCCGCTGACCGCGCCCTGGAATCCACCCATGCAAGCCTACGTCTACGAAAAAGCCCGCGAGATCGACGAAACCGAGTTCGCCGACTACCTGGACCCGCGCAAGACCGCCGTCGTCTCGATCGACATGCACCGCGGCCATCTCGACGAATCACCCGACTGCCCTTGCCCCGCACCCCGGGCGCGTGACCTGGTGGCGCCGCTGGACGCCTTTCACGACCAGGTGCGCGCAGCGGGCGTGCGCCTGGTGCATGTGCGCGCCACCGTGCGGCCCCATGGCGAGGACGATTTGAACGGCATCCCCGCCGCCTGGCGCCGCACCTTTCCGCTGCACGTGGGCGAAATCCCCAACTCGGCCGGCCACGCCATCGAGGGATCGAAATGGACCGAGTGGTGCACCCGGGTGGAGCCGGGGGACATGCAGGTCAGCACCAAGCGCCGGCTGTCGGCCTTCTATCCGAGCGACCTGGATTTTCTGCTGCGCAACCAGCGGGTCGAAACCGTGGTGCTCGATGGCGGGTTCACCGATTGCTGCGTGCTCAACACCGCATTCGATGCCAACAACTACAACTACCGGGTGATCGTGCTGCGCGATCTGGTGCGGGGGACGGATCCGCATCTGGAGGGGGCGGCATTGAGCATGGTGTCGCTGCACCTCGGGTTGGTGATGGATTCGGCGGAATTGTTGCGGGTTTGGGCGCAGCGGCATGACTGATCGTTTGCGCTAGCGACAACCCTTCAAGAAGTGGTCGCATCGACCACCCGCAGCCCGTCGCTGCTGTTCGTCCACCAGCCCAACTGGGACGCGGGGTCGGATGCCTGCGAGCTGCCTGGCGCCGGGCGAGTCGTCCCCATACGCGCCGGTCACCTGCGGCGACCACTGTGGCTATCGCGGCCGGCGCCACGCTGATGAAGGCGTCCTGCGAAAGCAATTACCAGTGGTACCAGGCAATGCTGCTCGACCCGCAGGGCAATGTCTTTTGCATCGATTGCATGATTTATGAATCGGCACCTTTGAATGCGATTCGCCTATTCTAAATTTTTGGTAGTGACCAATAACTACAGTTCGATCGCTCGAATGGGGCTTGGGATTTACTTTCGTTGTCATTTAGGGTGCAGTTTTGTAATTTCTTTCTACATCCCCCGCAAGGACCATTGCACTTGAACTTCCATCGAATGATATTGATCGAGCCGCCGATGCTTGGCGGCTAAATCATTTAAAGGATAGAAATGACTCGTATATCCAAATTGGGCATACAGGCGGTTTTGGCTGCGATATCGTTGGCCGGCGGCTTGACGGCTCATGCCGCGGATTATGAATATACCGGCAACACGACAGGCCAGCCGACATATGTTCGCATTGAGCCCGGTTCGGTGGGCCAAAATATGGAAATCGTCCCCTATTTTGCGTTTAAATTTTCTGTTGATGAAACGGGCAACTACACATTCTCATCGGGTCCCCAACGCTTCATTTACACGTTTCTTTACGAGAATTCCTTTGTGCCGAGTTCCCCGCAGGACAACTACGTTGCGGGAAGTGGCAGTCCATTGGGTCCAAATATGGATTTCAACGCCAATTTAACACGCGGAGTGAGCTATATATTTGTCAATACCACCCAGACTCAACTTTATGGAGTTGGACCGTTCACCTCAATAATCAGCGGGCCCGGCAACATTACTCCGCTTGCAGCCGTGCCCGAGCCGGAAAGTTATGCCCTGTTTCTGGCGGGATTGGGACTAATGGGCGCTATGGTCTGCAGGACCGGCAACCGCCGAAATCAGGCCATGCGATTGCCTGACTCCTCCGGTTCATCGGGTGTTCGTGCATAAAAACATGACCTTGAATTTCAAACGCGCCCGTTAGTACTCGCCATGGCACCCATGGGCAAACGGTCGTTGGTAAAAGATTCGCCCGTGGGTACGTGTTCACTGACGGCCCCCCCCCTGACTTATCGAGTTTTGCATTCAAAAATTTAGGGTCGAATTTTCAGTGTTAACACGCCAAATGCCGTAGACGCCATGAACGGCGGCCACGGGTACTTTGTTAATTTATGAAAATTGATTATCTGTGGCTGGACATTGGTTCGAAACGGCAGCGACTACTACGTAGACGATGATATATGCGTCAAATGTCAAAATTAACCATGAGGACTAGTAAATGAGACTTCGAACATTATTTCTTGCCAAAAAAATGCTCTGTGTGGCGGCCGTCAGCATGGTCGCGACTGCAGCAAGTGCCGACCCATATTTTTATAACTACACAGGCGACACCACCAACGGTCTCGTAGTGGATGGGTTCAGAGCATATTTGTTGAATTTCCAGGTCGGCGCATCAGGGAGCTATGATTTCTGGTCTGGAGCCACAGGCTTCGACATTGGCATGGTGCTTTATTCGTACCCTTTCGATCCTACCAATGTCACCGCGAACCTTATCTCAGTAGCGGATAATAACGAAACCTTGGGTCATGAGTCATTCAGCGAAGACCTGACCGCGGGCGTGAAATATTCTTTGGCAATCTCCAGCGGCCATCGTAATGGATATGGCCCCTTCGACATGCAAATAAGCGGTCCCGGCGCAATCACGCCCTTGGCGACCGTGCCCGAGCCGGAAACCTTCGCCATGCTGCTGGCCGGCCTGGGACTGACGGGTGGCTTAGCTCGACGTCGGCGGGCTAACAAAAACCCATCGACCTGTTGATGGCTTCACAGCCATCCTAAGCAATTTCCGTATTTTGGACGGATTTTCTGCCGATCTTTGTCGATTGAGCGAAATCATGGCGGCCCTACTTGAGTCGTCACTATTTTTTGCATGGATGGCGCAAGCGAATCGATTTGATCGGCGTTGCGCAGTGGCGGATGTTTGGTGCCCGCGTTGCCTTTCACTAAATGCTCCGCAGAAACGTCCGGTTCGTGCTGCTATTAACGCTACGCGCGGCGTGCATATTCGTCGCGCGCGTCTGCTCGCTCGGCGCTTCAAGTCTGTCGTGCTGTTGACTAGTTCGGAGAGCCGATATTCACGGTCATTTTTACCGAGAAACTATGCGGCGACGTCCATGGCGGGCGTCGTTTCTTAATTCATTTCCGACGCGCGGCGAGCAGAACGAGGTGGGCGTGAATACGCTCCACCGGGCGTAAACGCTGAAGTCACCGTGGCGGTCTACGAGCTGACCCAGACCAACGTGCATACCTCCGACCCGGCCCATACCGGCTTCTCCATTCAAACCGGCGAGACCGCTCGCGGGGTATCGAGGTGGAGTCGGCGCGCTACCGCTGGTGCTCTAACCCAGCGCCTGGCCGACCATCAGCCGGTGGCCGTCCGGCGTGGCGACCAGGAACTCGCGCATGCGGTGCGGCCGGTCGGCCGGGGCCTGCAGGATGATCGCGCCGCGCCGGGTGAACTCGCGGTGCAGGGCGTCGGCGTCGTCGACATGCAGGTACGCGAAGTAGCTGTGGTCGCCGGTGGCAGAGGGCGGCGGCGCATCCGGGCAGTAGCCCAGCATCACCCGCACGCTGCCCCGGCAGGCGAGGTGCCAGCCGGAGTCGGCCGGCCAGTCGATGGTGAAGCCGAGTGCATCGCGGAAGTAGGCCGCATTGCGTTGCAGGTCCGGCACCGCCAGGACGAATGCAAAAGCCTTCAACGAATTCGTTGGCGCAACGGGCGGCACGGGTGGCGGCATGGCGATCCGGTGGTGGAGGAGGGAAGCCCGGCGAAAGGGTAATCCCGAGCGTAGCAAGAAATGGACATTTTGTTACCTGCCGCCTAATATCCGGCGACGTACTGACCGTCGCACGTGCATGACGTGGGGTCGGCATACCGGCGGCGATTCGGTCGGGAGGTCGATACATGCCAGAAATCTTCCGGCACAGAAATCCTGCGGTGGACATCGCCAAGGGCCTGGCGATGTTGCTGGTGCTCTACGGTCATGGCCTGGGTGTGTTCGTGGGCGGTGCGAACCGCGAATTCGTCTTCGAACAGCTAAAAATCATCTACGCCTTCCACATGCCGGTGTTCTTCATGCTGTCGGGCATGGTGTTCACGGCGCGTCGCTGGGCCGAAACCCTGCGCCGAGCGTTGTCGCTGCTGCTCACCGCCTACATCGTGCACCTGCTGTGCTGGGTGTACGGCGCGGCGATGCACGAGGGGCCGGTCAACTGGGCCGGCCTGATCCGGCCGCTGCTCGAACTGAGGCAATTCTGGTCGGTCATCGTCTGGTTTCTGGCGGCGCTGGCCCTGGTCCAGACGGTCTATTTCGCGGCGATCACCGCCGGGCGCTGGGGCCGGATCGTGATCATCGGCCTGGTGGTCGCGGCGTTCGTCTGGGCCCAGGGCCGGCGCTCGAACGTGTTCGAGCTGTCGGCGCTGTTGCCGGGCCTGGTGTTCTACGGGCTCGGCCATGCCTTGGCGCACGCGGGCGTGCTGTGGCGGGTCGGCCGGCGGCATGGAGCGGTCATAGCAGGGCTGGCGTTGGCGACTGTCTGGCTGGCGGGGCTCAACGGCGGCTGCGCCGGGGATGCGGCTGGCACCTGCGACAACCTGCCCGGCGCCTTCATCGTGTTGATGATCGCGGGGCAGTACGGCTTTCTGCCGCTGTTCCTGGCCGCGGCCCTGGCGGGCAGCGCGCTGGTGCTGGGCTTGGCGCGGCTGATCGAGCTGCACCATGCCTGGAGCGCGGCGGCGCTGGCCTGGGTGGGGCGGCGCAGCTTGCAATTGCTGGTCATCAACGGCTTGCTGATCTTCTTTCTGCACCCGGTTCTCGAGCCGGCCTGGCAGGACGCCGGTCGGTGGTGGACGGAGGTCGGCGCCCTCGGCCTGGTCGCCGGGCAGTTGCTGGTGGCATGGCTGTTCGCCGGCATCACCTCCGCACCGCTGCGCTTGGCGAAATTCCTGGTGGCGCGGGTGCCGGCACTGCGCTGAGGGCGGTCGGTCACAGCTGGTAGCAGGGCTGGGGCGTCGGGGTGCCCATGATTTGGGCACAACCCCACGAAGGCACTCCCATGGAATTCACCGTCAACGGAACCCCCGTTCGGGCGGAGGTCGACCTGCGCACCTCGCTGCTCGACCTGCTGCGCGATCACCTCGGCCTCACCGGCTCCAAGAAAGGCTGCAACCAGGGCGCGTGCGGCGCCTGCACCGTGCTGGTCGATGGCGAGCGCATCAACGCGTGCTTGGCGCTGGCGGTGCAGTACCAGGGCCGCGACATCACCACCGTCGAAGGCTTGAGCGGCCCCGAGGGCCTGCACCGCTTGCAGCAGGCTTTCGTGGAGCACGACGGCTTTCAGTGCGGTTACTGCACTCCCGGCCAGCTGTGCTCGGCCGTGGGCATGATGGGTGAGGTGCGGCGCGGCATGCCGAGCGTGGTCACGGCCGACCTCGCAGCGCCGGTGGCCGTGCTCAGCTCCGAGGAGCTGCGCGAACGCATGAGCGGCAACCTGTGCCGCTGCGGTGCCTACAACGGCATCGTCGAAGCCATCGCGGAGACTTTCGAGTCCGGCGCCGACCGGCAGCCCGCTGCCTGGAAGGAGGCCGCATGAACCCCTTCGCCTACCACCGGGCCGACAGCGCACGCGCGGCCGTCGACCTGGCCGCGCAGGCCGCGACGGCGCGCTTTCTCGGCGGCGGCACCAACCTGGTCGACCTGATGCGCGAGACCATCGAGCGGCCGGACACGCTGGTCGATGTGTCGGGCCTGTCGAAATCGATCGAGGCGCGCGAGGACGGCAGCGTGCTGATCGGCGCGGCCGCCAGCAACAGCGCGGTCGCGGCGCACCCGGCGATACGCCAGCGTTTTCCGGTGCTGGCGCGGGCGATCCTGGCGGGCGCCAGCGGCCAGATCCGCAACATGGCGACCGTCGGCGGCAACCTGCTCCAGCGCACCCGCTGCGCCTATTTCTACGACCAGGCTTCGCGCTGCAACAAGCGCGAGCCGGGCACCGGATGCGATGCACGCGAGGGCTTCAACCGCATCCACGCGATCCTGGGCGCGTCGGCGTCGTGCGTGGCTACCCATCCGTCGGACATGTGCGTGGCGCTGGCCGCGCTTGGCGCCACGGTCCATGTGCAGGGGCCGGCCGGTGCACGCACCGTCGCGCTGGTCGACCTGCACCGGCTGCCGGGGGATGCACCGCAGGTGGAGCATCAGCTCGCGCCGGGTGAACTCATCGTGGCGGTGGAGCTGCCCGCGCTCAGCTTCGGTGCGTGCTCCACCTATCGCAAGGTGCGCGATCGTTCCAGCTATGCCTTCGCACTGGTGTCGGTGGCTGCCGCGCTCGACCTGGAAGGCGACGCGGTGCGCGAGGTGCGCATCGCCATCGGCGGAGTCGCCGCCAAGCCCTGGCGCGCCTTCCGCGCCGAAGAAGCCCTGCGCGGCGGGCCGGCCACCGAGGCCGCTTTCCAGGCCGCCGCCCAGGCCGAGCTGGCCGAAGCGGCCGGCCTGCGCGACAACACGTTCAAGATCGAACTGGCCCGCCGCACCATCGTGGCGGTGCTCGGTCAACTGAAGGGAGAAGCAGCATGAGCATCGTCCAGGAAGTCGTCCAGAAGGCGATGCTGAACGTGATTCCCCATGTGCCCGACCGCTGGCTGCCCGGCGCTTCGCCCGACCCGCTGCGCCACGAGCAGGTGCAGTTCGGCCGCGCGGTGTCGCGGGTGGACGGGCCGCTCAAGGTCCAGGGCAAGGCGCGCTTCGCCGCCGAGGTGGAGATGGATGGCATGCTCTATGCGGCCGTCGAGTTCAGCACCATCGCGGCCGGCCGCATCGCCGCGCTCGACACGGCCGCCGCCGAAGCCGCGCCGGGCGTGGCGCTGGTCATGACCTGGCGCAACGCGCCGCGCA
Source organism: Xylophilus sp. GOD-11R (assembly GCF_033546935.1). Lineage (GTDB taxonomy): Bacteria > Pseudomonadota > Gammaproteobacteria > Burkholderiales > Burkholderiaceae_C > Xylophilus. The sequence continues at coordinate 429,101 of NZ_CP137854.1, forward strand.
TGTCGCCGCCCGCGATCATGATGACCAAGCCCAAGGCCGCCGGCGCCAACGACCTGCCGGTGATGCAGGACGAGGTCATCCGCTGGAACGGCCAGCCGGTGGCGGTGGTGCTGGCCGAAACGCAGGAGCAGGCCGACCATGCGAAGTCGCTGATTCGCGTGCGCTACGACCTGGAACCGGCGGTCACGTGTTTTGCCGACGCCATGGCGAAGGCGCGGGTGCCCGACAGCATCCTGGGCGAGCCGCCCCGCGTGGAGATCGGCGACGCCGAAGCCGCGCTGCGGGCGGCGGCCACGAAGGTCGACGCCATCTACACCACGCCTCGCCACAACCACAACGCGATCGAACTGCATGCCGCCACCGTCGCCTGGAACGACGGCAAGCTGGTGGTGCACGACGCCTCGCAGATGATCAACGGCACCGCCTGGACGCTGGCGCAGATGTTCGGCATCGACGAGGCCGACGTGCATGTCAGCTCGCCTTTCGTGGGCGGCGGCTTCGGCGGCAAATGCCTGTGGGACCACCAGATCCTGGCGGCCGCGGCATCGAAGATCGCCGGCCGGCCGGTGCGGCTGGTGCTCACCCGCGAAGGCGTGTTCCGCACGGTCGGCGGCCGTACCCGCACCGAGCAGCGCGTGGCGCTGGGCGCCAAGGCCGACGGCACGCTGGCCGCGCTGATCCACACCGGCTGCGTGGCGATGACGCCACACAATAACTGCCCCGAGCAGTTCACCTTTCCGGCGCGCCACCTCTACGCCACCGAGACGATGCTGCTGGAGCAGAAGGTGGCCGACATGAACATGGTGGTCAACACCTTCATGCGCGCACCGGGCGAGTCGGTCGGCACCTTCGCGCTGGAGAGCGCGCTCGACGAACTGGCGCATGCGATGCAGCTCTGCCCGGTGGAACTGCGCCGCCGCATCGAACCCGAGAAGGATCCGACCTCGGGCCACGCGTTCTCGTCGCGCCACTACCAGCGCGCGCTGGCCGAGGGCGCTGCCCGCTTCGGCTGGGACCGCCGCTCGGCCACGCCCGGCGCGCGCCGAGAGGGCGAATGGCTGGTCGGCATGGGCGTGGCGACCGCCACCTATCCCTACTTCCGCATGCCCGGCGGCGCGGCCCGCATCACCGTCACCGCCGACCATCGCGCCACGGTGCAGATGGCCAGCCACGAGATGGGCATGGGCACCGCCACCGTGCAGGCGCAGCACCTTGCGGCGCGGCTCGGCCTGCCGCTGGAGAACGTGGCGTTCGAGTACGGCGATTCGAAAATGCCCGACGGCACGCTGGCCGGCGGCTCGTCGCAGACCGCCTCGATCGGCGCGACGGTGATCGCGGTGCACGAGGCGCTGGTCAAGCGCCTGATCGAGAAGGCCGGCAAGGAGTCGCCGCTGCACGGCCTGTCGGCCGACGAGGTGGAGACCCGCGACGGCGGCGTGTGGAAGGTGGGCGAGCCCGAGCGGGGCGAAAGCTACGCCGCCATCCTGCGGCGGGCCGGCATCGCCGAGCTGTCGGCCGAAGCCAAGGCCCCGCCGCCGCTGGAGGCGCAGAAGTACTCCATGCATTCCTACGGTGCGCAGTTCTGCGAGGTGCGGGTGAACGCGGTGACCGGCGAGACGCGGGTGTCGCGCTTTCTGGGCTCCTTCGACTGCGGCCGCATCCTCAACCCCAAGACGGCGGCCAGCCAGTTCAAGGGCGGCATCATCATGGGCCTGGGCCTGGCGCTGACCGAGGAGACCTTCTTCGACGAGCGCAGCGGCCGCATCATGAATCCGAGCTTGGCGGAGTACCACGTGCCGGTGCACCTCGACGTGCCGGCGATCGATGTGATGTGGACCGACGAGCCCGATCCGCACAGCCCGATGGGCGCCCACGGCATCGGCGAGATCGGCATCACCGGCGTGGGTGCGGCGGTGGCCAACGCCATCTTCAATGCCACCGGCCGGCGGGTGCGCGATCTGCCGATCACGCTCGACAAGCTGTTGTAGCTGCAAGTCATAGCTGACAAAGCAGCCGATCAACGGCTAAAGTGTCAGCTATGAATGACAAAATTAGGCTCGCCGACCAGCTGGGCAAGCAATTGGTCGAGCGCCGTCAAGCGTTGGGCATGAGCAAATCCGAGCTGGCTGAAAAAGCTGGCAAGACCCGGGAAGTCATCTACCGGCTCGAAGCTGGCGACGACTCCACCGTGTCTTCCCTGCTGGCGGTGGTCGGTGCGCTCGGCCTGGCGCTGCGGCTCGAACGCGCCGGTCTGCCGACGGCTGCCGAGGTGGCCTCGCGCTTTCGCGAAGAAGACGACGATGCTGCCTGAGCAGGTCCGGCTGCTGGAGGTTTCCATCGGCGACGCGCCGCAGGCCGGGCAGCTGATACGCGCGTCGACCTACGAATTTCGCTACCGGCAGCCCGATGCCGACCAGGCGGCCGTCGCGCTGCTCATGCCGGCTGGCGAGCAACTCACCTGGCAGGACGGCGACCTGTTTCCGGCCATGGACCAGAACCTGCCCGAGGGCGACCTGTTCATGCGGATCCGGGCGATGTTTCCCAAGCAGTCGCTGACGCCGATGCACATGCTGGCGCTGGTCGGGCGCAACGGCATCGGCCGCCTCGGCTTCAGCCTGCCGGGCCAGCCCGCACCTGCCATGCCGCGCAGCCTGAGCAAGGCCGCCCTGCTGGGCACCGCCTATACGCCGGAGGTCTTCGACGAACTGGTGGCCGCCTACCTCAGCACCGGCGCGGGCATCGCCGGCATGCAGCCCAAGATCATGGTGCCCGACCGGCCCACCGTGCCGATCCCCTCGCTCATCGTGAAAGCGGCCAGCGCGGCATATCCGGGGCTGGCGGCCAACGAATTCCTCTGCCTGACAGCGGCGCGCGTCGCGGGCATCGAGGTGCCCTCATTCGCGCTTTCCGACGACGGGCAGATGCTGGTGCTCGACCGTTTCGACCTGTTGGTGCACGACGACGGCCGCGTGGAGCGGCTCGGCTTCGAGGACATCGCGGCGCTGGCCGGACTGCGTGTGCGCGACATCCTGTCGGACCGCAAGTATCAGGGCAGCTACCAGCGCGTGGCCGAGCTGCTGCGCCAGTTGCAACTGCACAGCGACAGCCTGCACCGCTTCTTCGAGCAGGTCGCGTTTTCGGTGATGGTGCGCAACGGCGACGCGCACCTGAAGAACTTCGGGCTGCTCTATCGCTCCGCCGCCGAGGCGTGGCTGGCGCCCATGTTCGACGTGGTGACGACCAGCATCTACCGCTACACGCAGTACGCCGGCGGGCCGGAGCTGGAAGACCACACGCTCGCGCTCAAGCTGTTCGCCGGCAGGCACCGCACCAAGACCTATCCGACGACCGAAGAGCTGCTGGACTTCGGCCGCCGCATCTGCGGCGTCGCACGGCCGGCTGCCGTATTGGACCGGATCGCAGAGGCCATGCGCCGCACCCTGGACGAGGCCAAGGGCGACGCGCGCGTGCCGCCCGCGCTGCTGCAACAGATGACCCCGGCATGGGAATCGGGCTGCGCGTACGCCCGGTGATGGGCGCCGGGCGCGCTCGGTCCGGCACGTGAGCGACGCCTTCTGATCCAAGCCGCCGCGCGCCGATGGCATTGGGCAGGCAAAGCGCACGGCGACCCCGGGATATCCCTGCCTCCAGCCCGTTGACCAGAACCACGACCGGTCCTTACCATGCCATGACAGCGCTAACATCCATTTTCGATCTCCATGCCTTCCCACGAAAAAACCGATCTTCCCGGCGCAGCCGACGTCTCCCTCACCCGCAAGAAACCCGAGGACCTCCGCTCGCACCGCTGGTACGGCGTGAAAGACATGCGCAGCTTCGGCCACCGCTCGCGCACCGCGCAGATGGGCTTCAGCCGCGACGACTACCTGGGCAAGCCGGTGATCGGCATCCTCAACACCTGGAGCGACATGAACTCCTGCCACACGCACTTCAAGCAGCGCGTGGAAGAGGTCAAGCGCGGTGTGTGGCAAGCCGGCGGTTTTCCGGTCGAGATCCCGGCGATCAGCCTGGGCGAGGCCTTCCAGAAGCCCACCACCATGCTCTACCGCAACCTGCTGGCGATGGAGGCCGAGGAGCTGATCCGCTCCTATCCCTGCGACGGCGTGGTGCTCATGGGCGGCTGCGACAAGACCACGCCCGGCCTGGTGATGGGCGCGCTGGCCAACAACCTGCCGACCATCTTCGTGCCCGCCGGCCCCATGCTGCGCGGCGACTACAAGGGCAAGTTCCTCGGCTCGGGTTCGGACACCTGGAAGTACTGGGCCGAGTTGCGCGCCGGCAACATCACCGAGCAGGACTGGCAGGAGGTAGAAGACGGCATCGCCCGCAGTCCCGGCACCTGCATGACCATGGGCACCGCCAGCACCATGACCAGCGCCACCGAAGCCATGGGCCTGACGCTGCCCGGCGCCAGCTCGATCCCGGCGCCGGATTCGCGCCATTCGATGATGGCCACCCACACCGGCAAGCGCATCGTCGACATGGTCTGGGAAGACCTCAAGCCGCTCGACATCCTGACGCCCGCATCCTTCGACAACGCCGTGGTCACCGCGCTCGGCCTGGGCGGCTCCACCAACGCCATCGTCCACCTGATCGCCATGGCGCGCCGCGCCGGCGTGCCGCTGGACCTCAACCGCTTCGACGAACTGGCCCGCCGCACCCCGGTCATCGCCAATCTGCGACCCGGCGGCCAGTACCTGATGGAGGACTTCTATTACGCCGGCGGCTTGCGCGCCTTCCTCAAGGAGATGGGCGCGCACATCGACGGCAGCCAGAAGACGGTCAACGGCCGCACGCTGGGCGAGAACATCGCCGATGCGCAGGTCTACAACTCCGAGGTGATCCTGCCGCTGGCCGCACCCAAGCTCGAGAGCGGCGGCCTGGCCGTGCTGCGCGGCAACCTCGCGCCCGACGGCGCGGTCATCAAGCCGGCGGCGATGGAACAGCACCTGCGCAAGCACACCGGGCCGGCGGTGGTGTTCAAGGACTACAACGACATGGCCGCGCGCATCGACGACCCGGACCTCGACGTGAGCAAGGACAGCGTCATCGTGCTGCAGAGCGCCGGCCCCCAGGGCGCGCCCGGCATGCCGGAATGGGGCCAGTTGCCGATTCCGCAGAAGCTGCTGAAGGAAGGGGTGCGCGACATGGTGCGCATCAGCGACGCCCGCATGAGCGGCACCAGCTACGGCGCCTGCGTGCTGCACGTCACGCCCGAATCGCATGTCGGCGGCCCGCTGGCGCTGGTGCGCACCGGTGACCTGGTCACGCTCGACGTCGATGCCCGACGCATCGCCATGGAAGTGAGCGACGAGGAGATCGCCCGCCGCCGCGCCGCGTGGAAAGCCCCGGCGCCCAAGTTCGGACGCGGCTACGGCGTGATGTTCCTCAAGCACGTGCAGCAGGCCGACACCGGCTGCGACTTCGACTTTCTCGCGCCCGACTACGTGGACCCGGACTCGGCCGCCGCGTCCGCCACCGCCGCAGGCGAGCCCGAGATCCACTGACACCCGCCCACCGACAGGGCGGCGACAAGAAAACCGACAACGGAGACAAGACCCATGAACACCATCACCCGACGCGGGAGCCTCCTGCTCGCCGGCCTGCTGGCCGCATCGCCGCTGGCCGCTCTGGCGCAGGCTGCCGCGCCTTACCCGACCCGCGCGGTCACCGTCATCGTGCCCTTCGCGCCCGGCGGCGGCACCGACATCGCGGCCCGCCTGCTGGCCGTGAAGCTCGGCCAGAAATGGGGCCAGTCGGTGGTGGTGGAAAACCGCACCGGCGCGGGCGGGCTGATCGGCGCCGAGGCGGTCACCAAGGCCAAGCCCGACGGTTACACGCTGCTGGTGGGCAATGTGGGCACGCAGTCGATCAACCCCTCGCTCTACAAGATGCCCTACGACCCCGACAAGGCGTTCACCCCGATCTCCCTGTTCGCCGAGCTGCCTTTCGCCTTCGTCGTGAACCCGGGCATCAAGGCCACGACGCCCAAGGAGCTGATCGCGCTGGCCAAGGCCGATCCGGGCAAGCTCACCTACGCCAGCTCGGGCGCCGGCGGCTCGCCGCACCTCACGGCCGAGATCTTTCAGCAGGCCACCGGCGTCAAGTTCACCCACGTGCCCTACAAGGGCGGCGGCCCCGCCATGGCCGACCTGATGGCCGGCCACGTGGACATGCTCTTCGCCTCCATTCTGGAAACCGCCGGCTATGTGAAGGCCGGCAAGCTGCGCGCGCTGGCGGTAACCAGCCCGCAGCGCTCGCCCGCCATGCCGGAGGTGCCGACGCTGGCCGAGCTGGGCGTGCCCCATGCCGAATCAGGCTCCTGGGTGGCCTTGCTGGGGCCGGCCGGCACGCCGGCGGCGCTGGCCGAGAAGATCGCTGCCGACGTGCACGAGATCGTCGGCACCGCCGAGGTCAAGGCCGCGCTCATCGCCCAGGGCGCCACGCCGCGCGGCGGCACGCCCGCCGAGCTGCAGCAGACCATCGTGGCCGACAAGGAACGCTACGGCAAAGTCATCAAGGCCGGCGGCATCCGCATCGACTGACTGAACGACCTCCCCAGGACAGTCACCGTGAATGCCCGCTACACCCCGCGCCGCCGCACGCTGCTGCAGGCCTCCAGCGCCTTCGCCCTGCCCGGCGGTTTGCTCGCAGCCCGCGAGGCTTCGGCCCAGGACGTCTGGCCGAGCCGTGCCATCACCTACGTCGTGCCCTTCACGCCCGGCGGCTCCACCGACGTCATCGGCCGCGTGGTGTCGCAGAAGCTCGGCGAGGCCCTCGGCCAGCCAGTGGTCGTCGACAACCGGCCGGGCGCCGCCGGCGCGGTGGGCGCCGCCTACGTCGCCAAGGCCAGGCCCGACGGCTACACGCTCTTCGGCGGCACCATCAGCACCCACGCGATCAACGCCAGCCTCTACAAGAGCCTGCCCTACGACCCGGTGAAGGACTTCGAGCCGATCTCGCTCGTGGCGTTTCTGCCCAACGTGCTGATGGTGTCGCCGGGCCTCGGCGTGAACTCGGTGGCCGAGCTGGTGGCGCTGCTGAAAAAGGACGCCTCCCGACGCACCTTCGCCTCGTCCGGCGCCGGCACTTCCACCCATCTGGCCGGCGAGTTGCTGGCCGACCTGATCGGCGTGCGGCTCACCCACGTGCCGTACAAGGGCACTCCGCCGGCCATGCTCGACGTGTCCTCGGGCCAGGTCACGTTCATGTTCGACCAGTTCACCGCGGCCTTGCCGCTGGTGCAGTCGGGCAAGCTGAAGCTGCTCGCCGTGACCACCGGCCAACGCGCTGCCATCGCACCGCAGCTGCCGACGCTCGCCGAGGGCGGCGTGCCGGGTTTCGAGATGGCGTCGTGGCAGGCGATCTATGCGCCCAAGAACACGCCCAGGCCCATCGTCGACCGCCTTTGCGTGGAGATCACCAAGGCACTCAAGCTGCCCGACGTGCACGACAAGCTCACCAACCAGCTCGGCATGGAAGTCGTGGCCGGTTCGCCCGCCGATCTGGCCGCGCTCATGCAAAAGGAAATTCCGCGCTGGGGGGAGCTTGTTCGCAAATCCGGAGCCTCGGCCTGACGCCCGTCCCGCCGTCGCCTTCCGCCCTTCTGATTTCTTCTTCTTTTTTCAATTTCCGTTCCATCGACATGACCACCAGCTCACCCGTTCCCCTCTCCGACGAAACTCGCGAACTGCTGCGCAAAGTCAGCGTTGCCACGCTGTGCACCCAGCTGTTCAAGCGTGGCTTTCGCAATGTGTTCCTGCAGGGCGTGGGCCGGCTCACCACGCCGAGCAAGGGCAACCTAGTCGGGCCGGCCTTCACCATGCGCAACATTCCGGCGCGTGAGGACCTCGACCAGATCAGCGCCTTCGACGACCCGAACCATCCTCAGCGCAAAGGCATCGAGAGCGTGCCGCCCGGCCATGTGTTGGTGATCGACTGCCGGGGCGAGAAACGTGTGGCCTCGGGCGGCGGCATCCTCACCACGCGGCTGCGGGTGCGCGGTGCCGAAGGCCTGGTCTCGGACGGTCCGGTACGCGACAGCGGAACCATCGCGCAGATGGACTTCCCCGTCTATTGCGCCGGCGGCAGCGCGCCGCTCAACCTCATCCACCACCACGCCATCGACCTCAACGTGCCGATCGGCTGCGGCGGCGTGTCGGTCTATCCGGGCGACATCATGGTCGGCGACGAAGAGGGCGTGGTCGTGGTGCCGTCGCACCTGGCCGAAGAGATCGCCCGCGACGCCACCGAGCAGGAAAAGATGGAGGCCTTCATCCTCGAAAAGATCGAAGGCGGTGCGCGCCTGGCCGGCACCTATCCGCCCAATGCCGACACCCGTGCCGAGTTCGCCGACTGGCGCAAGGCCCGAGGCGTCTGACCGATTCCGAACCGGGCCCTCACGCCGCCCGGCCTTGCAGACGAGCACGAACAACCAAGAGACAGAACACCATGCAACGCCGTCACGCCCTCATCGCCACCGCCCTGGCCGCCGCCACCGGTATCGCCACGCCAGCGCTGGCCCAGCAGGCCGCCTGGCCGCAACGCCAGATCACCATCGTCGTGCCCGCCTCGCCGGGCGGTGCCATCGACCTGCTGGCCCGGCTCATCGGCAACAAGATGACCACCGACTGGGGCCAGCCGGTGGTGATCGACAACCGCACCGGCGCCACCGGCATCATCGGCACCGACCTGGTCGCCAAGAGCCCGCCGGACGGCTACAACCTGGTGCTGGTGGCGAGCAGCCACGCGATCAATCCGAGCATGGTGAAGAAGCTGCCCTTCGACACGGTGAAGGGCTTCGAGCCGATCGCGCTGACGCACGTGGTGCCGCTGGTGCTGGTGACCGCGCCGGACTTTCCGGCGAAGACGGTGCAGGACATCGTCGCCTACGGCAAGGCGCACCCGGGGGAACTGAGTTTCGCGTCGAGCGGCAGCGGTGGGGCGCCGCACTTTTCGGGTGAGCTGTTCAAGTCGCTGACCGGACTGCAGATGACCCATGTGCCCTACAAGGGAAGCACGCTGGCGCATCCCGACCTGATGAGCGGGCGGGTGTCGCTGATGTTCGACACGGTGGCCGCCACGAATGCGCAGATCAAGGCCGGCAAGCTCCGGGCCTATGCGGTGACCACGGCGAAGCGGTCGGCTTCCCTGCCGGATGTGCCGACGATGCAGGAAGCGGGGATCGCGGGGTACGAAACGAGCACCTGGGGTGGCTTGCTGGCGCCTGCGGGGACGCCTCGGGCGGTGGTCGAGAAGATCAATGCCGAGGTGAATCGGGTGTTGGCGATGGCGGATGTGCGCAAGACCTTGCAGGACAACGGGATCGAGGCGGGGGGTGGGACTGCTGCGCAGTTTGGGTCGTTCATTCAGGGCGAGATGGTGAAGTGGGGGAAGGTGGCCAAGGATGCGGGGATTCAGCCGGAGTAGGTTTTTTACTCTGCGGCTGCGGCTGCGGCTGCGGCTGGGGCTTGGTCTTTGCTGAGCTTGTCTTTTTTCTTTTCTTCTCTTTGCAGAGGGTGGAGCTGGGGGCTTGCGCGCCCCCAGACCCGCGGTAACTTTCTTTCCGCGGAAAGAAAGTCACCAAAGAAACGCTAAGACGAGCTCGAGGCTCGGTCGGGCCATTGCTTCGCTCGGCCTGGGGAATGTGCCTTCGAACGCTCTAGCGGCAACAGTTTGGACAAGGGTTGATCCAGAGCCATGGCCCCGCTGCGCGGGTCGAGGCTGAGAGGATAAGGACAGGCGACCGCACTGAGCACGTTGAGGGGGCCGTGCTGCTTCGATCGCCACGCTCAATGCGCGCCGTGGTGCGGCCGGAGCAATCAAATCGCATGCATTCGCCCTGCTCGTCGATGTGGTCCGTGCGCCCACTTCGCGGCCGGCTAGCGGTCACGTCACATGCCCCCTGCCAGTGCGGTTCAGCCCATGCGAGCAACGCGCATGGCAATCGAACGTACGCGGCCCCCTCACCGTGCTCAGTGCGGTCGCCTGTCCTTACCCTCTCAGCCTCGACCCGCGCAGCGGGGCCATGGCTCTGGATCAACCCTTGTCCAAACTGTTGCCGCTAGAGCGTTCGAAGGCACATTCCCCAGGCCGAGCGAAGCAATGGCCCGACCGAGCCTCGAGCTCGTCTTAGCGTTTCTTTGGTGACTTTCTTTCCGCGGAAAGAAAGTTACCGCGGGTCTGGGGGCGCGCAAGCCCCCAGCTCCACCCTACGACCAGTAGAAGAAAAACAAGCCAGCAAGCCAGCAAGCCAGCAAGCCCCCAGTCGCGACCAGCAAAAAAACCTCAAGCCGCCGGCAACCTCTGCGGCAACAACTCCTGCAAAGCCTCCCCCATCAACCAGTTCCGAAACGCCTCGATATTCGGATCCCCCCGCGAAGCCTCCCGAGTCAACAGGTAATAGTTCCCCGCAGAAGGAACATCAGCCGGCAAAGGGCACACCAGATCACTGCCGTGCGCCAATCCTTGCAGCACGATGGAAGGCACGATCGCCACCCCCTTGCACTGCTCCGCCGCCCGCAGCCCCATGAAGAAATGCCCGAAATGGATCGAGGCCGTAGCCGCCGGCAGCCGCACACCATGGGCGGCCAGCCAATCGGGCCAGGCGTACTTGCGGCTCGCCGTGTGGATCAGCCGATGGGCCAGCAGATCACGCGGCGTCCCCACCGGCTTGCCCTGCGCCAGCAACTTGCGCGACACCACCGGCACCAGCACGTCGGGAAACAGCAGCTCGGCGCTCACGCCCTTCCAGTTGCGCACCATCTCCAGGTCGATGCGCGGCTGACCCGGCTGCATCGGCGCACCGGGCAGGCAGCCGACCCGGATCGCCGCATCGACCTCGCCCGACTGGAGATTGGCCGGCTCGATCGAGGTGACCAGCCGTACGTCGATCTGCGGATGGCTTTCGCTGAAGGTCGCCAGCCGGGGCATCAGCCAGCCCGTGCCGAGCGTGGGCATGACGCTCAGGTTGATGACCGAACGTTCCTGGACCCGCATCGCGTGCTGGGTGGCGCTGTCGATCATGTCCAGCGCCTGCTGGATCGAGCGCTGGTATTCGAGCCCGGCGGGCGTGAGCTCGACCCGGCGGGTGAAGCGCTCGAACAGCTTCTGGCCCAGGTGCTCTTCCAGCACCCGGATCTGCCGGCTGATCGCGCCCTGGGTGACGAACAGTTCCTCGGCCGCGTGGGTGAAGGACAGGTGCCGCGCGGCGGCTGCGAAAGCGGGCAGGGCGAGCAGGGGCGGCAGGCGGGCGGACATCCATGAATGATAGGCGCTCATGCATGCGGCCCCGCTAAATCGTTTGTGGCGGCGGGGGCTCCTTCCTAGGATGGCCGGGCCGACTCCTGCGCGCTCCGGCGGCGCGCGGGAGGGCCGGCACATTTTTCGCGTCGCTGCCCGCCGGCAGCAGAAAAAGGAAAGCAAGCACATGGCACAGATCGTCCTGGGGATCGGTTCATCCCACAGTCCCACCCTCCTCATGGAACCCGAGGCCTGGCTGGCGCGCGCCGGACACGACGACGTGAAGATCCACGCGCTCTACGACCACCAGGGCCGCCACGTCAGCTACGAGGAACTGCTGGCGGCCACGCCGCCGGGCATGGACGCCGAGATCGACATGGCGGTGCTGCAGCGCCGCCACCAGGCCAATCAGGCGGCCGTCGCCAAGGTGCGCCAAGCGCTGGTGGAGGCCGACCCGGACCTCGTCCTCATCATCGGCGACGACCACAAGGAGGTCTTCCAGGACGACAACATGCCGGTCATCTCCGTCTACTGGGGCGACACCATTGCGTACAAGCCCCAGGGCATGATGAAGTGGAAGTACGACCCCAGCCTGCAGGCCGCGTCCTGGTATCCGCAGGAGGAAAAGGAATACCCGATCGCGGCGGTACAAGCCAAGCAGCTGATCGCCGACCTGATGGCGCGCGACTTCGACGTGGCGCATTCGAAGTACTACCGGCCCGGGCAGGGCATGAGCCATTCCTTCGGCTACGTCTACTACAAGATGATGGCCGAGAAGACCTACCCGATCGTGCCGGTGAGCATCAACACCTACTACCCGCCCAACCAGATCACGCCGGAGCGCGCCTTCCGGCTGGGCGAGGCGATCCGCGCGGCCATCGAGTCGTGGCCGTCCGAGCTGCGGGTGGCGGTGGTGGCCACCGGCGGTTTGAGCCACTTCGTGCTGGACGAAGCCTTCGACAAGGAATTCCTCGCCGCCATGGCCTCGGGCGATGTCGCGGCGCATGCCGCGCTGCCGCTGGAGAAGCTGCAGTCGGGCAATTCAGAACTCCGCTGCTGGTCGGCGCTGGCCGGCGTGGTCGGCGGCATGCAGATGGAGCTGATCGACTACGTGCCCTGCTACCGCAGCCCGGCGGGCACCGGCTGCGGCATGGCCTTCGCCACCTGGCGCTGACACCGGGCAACGCGCCATGACGCTCCTGCAGGCCGGCGCCAGCCAGCTCTACTACGAACTCCACGACGCCCAACCGGGCGCCGAACGCCCCACGCTGGTGCTGATGCACGGTGTCGGCGGCAACCACGGCAGCTGGTTCCACCAGGTCACGGCCTGGCGCGAGCGCTACCGCCTGCTGGCGATCGACGCGCGTGGCTTCGGCAATTCGATCGACGCCGAGCGCCTGGGCCGCGACCGCTTCGTCGACGACCTGCATGCGGTGCTCGACGCGGCGCAGGTCGGCCGGGCGATCTTCATCGGCCAGTCGATGGGCGGCGGCACCGCGCTGAGCTACACGCTGCGCCATCCCGAGCGGGTGGCCGCACTGGTGCTGGCCGACACGATGTTCGGTATCGCCCTATCGGGTGAGCAGCGTGATCGCATGGCCGCGCTCACCGCGCGCAACGCGGGCCTGACGCAGATCCAGCGAGTGCTGGGACCGACCTGCGTGGCCGCGCAGCCGGCCATGGCCACGCTCTACACCACGCTGGCGAGCTTCAACCGCGCCAACGTGCGCACGCTGGTCGGCACGCAGGCGCTGCATCCGCCCGGGCAACTGGCGGCGACCGGCGTGCCGGTGCTGTTCCTGGTGGGGGACGAGGACGTGCTGTTTCCGCCGGCCGAGGTGCAGGAGGTGCAGCGTCAGGTGCCGGGCTCGGACTTCGTCTGCCTGCCGGCGTCCGGCCATTCGGCCTACTTCGAGACGCCGGACGCCTTCAACGCCGCGGTGCTGGGCTGGCTGGCGGGGCGCGGCATCGCGCTTTGATCCTCTCTTCTCCGGCTCCATGACCAACGGCCCGCGGACGCGGGCCGTTTGTCTTGGAGCGACGGAAATCAGGCCGCGCTGAACTCGGCTACGGTACCGGTCGGCAGGTGGCGCGCGGCACGCAGGCCGACGTCGTCCCAGGCCATGCCCGAGGCCAGGCTGCGCGAGGCGGCGAGCTCGGCGGCGCGCGACTGGGTGTGGTCGGTCAGCGGGCGTTCGCGGCGCTGCCACAGGGCCAGCGCTTCCTCGACGGTGTCGGTCTCCTCAGTCGCCACGGCCAGGCCGAGGGCGTTCATGATCGCGCAGCCCGCGCCCTGGGCCAGCGTGGGCGGCATGGCGTGGGCCGAGTCGCCCACGATCGCGACCTTGCCGCTCGACCAGGTCTTGAGCACCGTCTTCTCGTAGAGGTCGTAGCGGCCCCGGTCGGCCAGAGTCGTGAGCACCGGGCGCAGGGCGGGGAACGCGGCCGACCAGATTTCGGGGTCGACCGGGATCGCGTTGGCGGCCGGGTCGTTGAGCGGCGCCATCATGGCCATGTAGAGCGTGTTCTCGCCGCAGGGCGTGTAGAGGATGCGCAGGGTGCGCTCGCGCGTGGCCCAGAAGTCGATGACCCGGTCCCATTCGCCGCCCTTGAGCGGGCCGCGGTCGGTGAGCACGCGGATCAGGCCGTCCTGATAGGCCTTGCGTTCCATGGGCAGTTGCAGCGAGTCGCGTACCTTGGACTTCACGCCGTCGGCGCCGATCACCAGGTCGGCCTTCAGCCGCGAACCGTCGGCCAGCAGCAGCTCGCCCTCGGGCGTGGCGCCGATCGCCTCGGAACTGGTGACCAGTTCGACGCCGACGCGGCGCGCGGCCGACAGCATCGCCTGGTAGAGATGCTGGCGCGTCATGGTGAGCAGGCGCAGGCTGCCCGGGCTGTTGACCGGCTCGAAGGAGCGGGTGACGCCGTCGGTGCGGGTTTCGTAGCCGGTGCAGGCGAAGGCGCCGTCGAGCACGTCGCGATAGGCGCCCAGCGAGTCGAGCACGTGCAGGCCGTTGTCCCAGATGAAGATGCCGGCGCCGAAGGCGCGCAGTTCCGGATTGCTCTCGTGCACCCGGGCGGTCCAGCCGCGCTGGCGCAGGGCGATGGCCGAGGCGAGGCCGGCGAAACCGGCGCCGGCGATCTCGGCGTGTCGTGAACGGGTCATGGTGGTCCTCTGCGGATGGAAATGAAATGGCTGAAGGTGTGAATAAACCTTCTGCGCGTCCCGATCTCGCGCCTGCGGTCCTCGCCGTACGAAAGTACGGCTGCGGTCCCCGGCACGACTTCGGGCCTGCTCGACAACGGTTTCTTCACACCTTCAGGTGCCTACGGCGAGGGGGGCGCCGAGTTTGCGCAGCAGCGCGATCACGCTCTGCGCGGTGATGCGGCCGGTCTTGGGGTTCTCGCTCGGTATGTTCTGGATCGTCATCGTGAACGAGGCGGCATCCGAGTCGACGGTGATCGAGTGGGTGTTGCGGGTGATGGTGGGGTCGGCCCAGATCTCGAGCTCGGTGCGGTCCGGCCCGATACCCGCCAGCGACAGCGAGATCGCCACGTTGAGGTTGGCCGGGAAGCCGGTCGCCGCCTCGCGCGCCTTGCCCGCGAAGATGCGCAGCGGCTCGGTGATGCCTTCAATGTCGATGTTGTTGGCCGCCAGGAAGGGCGCGCCGCGAAAGCCTTCGACCGGCTTGCGCGAGACCATGCGCACCGAGCGGATCTCGCCCTCGGCGGCGGCGATGACCGCGTCCAACCCGAGCAGCGCGCCGGTCGGCACCAGGATCTGGCCGCCGTGCGCGCGCGCCAGTTCGATCAGGTGCGCATGCTCGAGCAGCGCGCCGGAGCTCAGCACGACCAGCTTCTTGCCGGCCTTGAGCACCGGCGCGCCGAGGGTCGGCATCAGCGCGGCCGGGGCGCATTCGATCACCAGGTCGCAGTGCTCCACCAGCGATTCCAGGCCGGTCACCGGTACCGGATGCTTCAATTCGGCGGCGATCCAGTCCTGGGCGGCCTGGATATTGCGTGCGGCTACCGCACCCAGGGTCATGCCGGGAATGCCGGCGTCGATGGCGCGGGCCAGTGTCTTGCCGATGGTTCCCAGGCCGGCGATGCCGATCCGCGTGGCCTTGACCTCGTTGTGCTTGTCCATGTGCTTTCGTCGCTTTCGGTTCGTTGGTATCGCGATGGGTCGATCCTAGAAGCGGGCGCGGCGGTGGAACAAACGATTTTTGAAGCGCGCATGCATCACGCATGTGCATGCATGGCCTGCGCGTCCGGCAGATGGATCAGTTCGATTCATGCATCGACGGCGGATTAATCGTTTGTGGCGGGCGGCCCCGGCTTCCTAACATGGCCGCTAGCCCGCTCCTGTGCAGCACCCGTACCACCCGGTACCGCAGGGCACCACGACTTCCGAACCCGAGAAAGCGACCCATGTCCCAGCTTCCCAACGTTGCCGTGCCCCGTGTGGTCTCCCGCCGCCAGGTGCTCCAGTCCACCGCTGCCGTGGCCGGTGCCGCCAGCGTCGGCCTGGCCGCTCCGGCCTTCGCGCAGGGCGCCACGCGCAACGTCAAGTTCACCCTGCCGTGGCTGGCCCAGGGCGCCACGGACTACGTCTACATCGCCGAGGAACAGGGCCTGTTCAAGAAGCGCGGCATCAGCGTGCAGATCAGCCGCGGCTTCGGTTCGCTGGCGGCCGCGCAGGCCATCGGCGCCGGTCAGTTCGACTTCGGCCTGGTGTCGGCCAGCTCGACCATCCTGAGCGCGGCCAACGGCCTGCCGCTGGTGGCGCTGGCCACGACCAACTACGAAGCCTTTCTGGGGCTGCTGGTGCGTGCCGATTCGCCGATCCGCTCGCCCAAGGACCTCGAAGGCAAGCGCATGGGCGGCGTGCCGGCCTCGGTGGAGTTTCCGCTGTGGCGGGCCTTCGCCAAGCGCGCCGGCGTGGACGACACCAAGGTCAGCATCGTGCAGGCCGACCCGCGCGTGGTGGAGCGCACCCTGGTCGACAAGCAGATCGACGCCTATTTCTGCGTGGCCAGCACTTCCTACGCGGTGTGCAAGGGCATGGATGTCGACACCCGCGCGATCCTGCTGGCCGACTACGGCCTGCCTTTCTATTCCAACAACATCGTGACCCGCCAGGAAGTGCTGGAGCGCGATCCCGGCCTGTGCAGGGACGTGACCGAAGCCCTGCTGGAGGCGCTGGCCTTCACGGTGCGGGAGCCCGACGCGGCGCTGGACATCTTCCTGAAGAAGGTGCCCGAACTCACGCTGACCAAAGGCGGCCGCGAGAACGCGCGCTTGAGCCAGGGTTTCATGCTGTCTTCGGTGCCGCGTCCGGAATCGATGGAGCACGGACTGGGCTGGAGCGACATGAACCGGGTCAAGACCATGACCGACCTGGTGATGGACTACGCCGCGCCGTCCACCGCCAAGCGTCCCGACCTCGCCAGGCTGTTTACCAACCAGTTCGCCGGCACCGTCAAGCTCAGCCCGCAGGAGTGGACGAAGGCGCAGGGCCAGTTCAAGGAATTCCCCAGCCTGCTCAAGAGCTGATGCCGAAAAAACCGGGGCAGGCGCAGAAGCAGGAGCAACACCGATGAGCAACAGCAGCGACAAGCACCTCGATTTGTGGAAGGTCTCCAAGGTCTACCAGGGCAAGGCCGGGCCGGTGGAGGCGGTGAGCGACGTCAGCCTGTCGATCCGCGAGGGCGAGTTCGTCTCCATCCTGGGGCCGAGCGGCTGCGGCAAGTCGACGCTGATGATGATGATGGCGGGCCTCGAGGACATCACCGAGGGCGTGATCATCGAGCGTGGCCGCGAGGTGACCGGGCCGCGCCCGGACGTCGGCCTGATCTTCCAGGACGCCACCCTGCTGCCCTGGCTCTCGGTGCTCGACAACGTGCTGTTCCCGGTGCGCATCCTCAAGCGGCCACGCGCCGACTACCTGCCGCGCGCGCTGGAACTGCTGAAGATGACCGGCCTGTCGGACTTCGCCCACCACCGGCCGGCGCAGCTGTCGGGCGGCATGCGCCAGCGGGCCTCGATCTGCCGGGCGCTGGTGCTCGACCCGCCGCTGCTGATGATGGACGAGCCCTTCAGCGCGCTCGACGCCATCACCCGCGACGAGATGAACTTCGCGCTGCTCGACATCTGGCAGCGCCATCCCAAGACCGGCGTGTTCATCACCCACAGCATCCGAGAGGCAGTGCTGCTGTCCGACCGGGTGCTGGTGATGACGCGCCGGCCCTCCACCGTGGTGTGCGACCTGACGATTCCGTTCCCGCGCCCGCGCCGGCCGGAGATCGTGGAGACGCCCGAGTTCACCGCCATCTGCGCCCAGCTGCGCAGCCAGATCGAAGCCGGCTATGCCGCCGAGCAGGGCAACACCCTGCGCGCGGCCGCCGCCACCGCCGCGACGGTCGAATGAAGGCCGCCGCCCTGAACGCCGCCACCGGCCTGCGCACCACGCCGCAGGCGGGGGGCACGACCCAGTCCAAGACCACGATGCCCGAACCGCTCCGAACCGAATCGTCCGCGACGCCAGCGCCCGCCGAACCATCGCTGGCCGAACTCGCCGCGCGCCGGGCCGCCCGTCGCAAGCCGGCCGCGCGCCGCCCGGCCGGGCCGATGGAGCTGGTCGCGCTGCCGTTGTTCACCGTGGCGCTGCTGCTGGGGGTGTGGGAGATCCTGGTGCGTCAGTACAAGGTGCCGGTCAGCCTGCTGCCGGCGCCCAGCGCCATCGGGGCGAGGCTGGTGGAAACCTTCCCGACCCTGCTGCAGCACACCGTGCCGACCACCATCGAGACGGTGGCGAGCTTCGCGCTGGCCAGCGTCGCCGGTGTGATGCTGGCGATCCTGCTCACCTACTCGCGGCTGGTGAACTCGGCGCTCTACCCGAGCGTGGTGTTCTTCCAGCTTATCCCCAAGGTGGCGCTGGCGCCGCTGTTCATCGTCTGGATGGGCATCGGCAGCCCGGCGCGGCTGGCCTTCGCGGTGTTCATCGCCTTCTTCCCGGTAGTGGTGGCCACCATGGCCGGCCTGCGCGACACCCCGCCCGACATGCTGCGCCTGTGCCGCGGGCTCACCGCCACGCCCTGGCAGGTGTTCACCTCGGTGCGCCTGCCCTATGCGGTGCCGCACATCTTCAGCGGCATGAAGATCGCGGTGACCTTCTCGATGATCGGCGTGATCGTGGCCGAGTTCATCAGCGCGCAGGAAGGGCTGGGCTACCTCATCGTCTTCGCCTCGTCGCAGGCCGACACCGCGCTGATCCTGGCCGCGATCCTGGTGCTTTGCACCATGGGGCTGGTGCTCTACGCATTGGTGGTCTGGGCCGAGAAGATCGCGCTGCGGCTCTACGGCGCGCACTGAGGCCCTTTCCGGCGGCGGTCCGGTGGACCCGTGCTCATGCTTACCAATGCTGTGTCCTGGAGATGGCACACTGGTCCGATACAACGATCGGAAACCAGCGGATGGGCACGATTTCTTCTCCTTCCACGTCTTCATCGGGCTGCGAAGGCTGCCGTCAGGACGGCGGACTGTTTCCCTTCACCATGGCATTCCAGCCGGTCGTGCATCTGCCGAGCCGCAGCATCTATGCGCACGAGGCACTGGTGCGCGGGCCGGCAGGTGAGAGCGCTTATTCGATTCTTTCGCAGGTGAGCCAGGACAACCGCTACGCCTTCGATCAGGCGTGCCGGGTCAAGGCGATCGAGCTGGCGGCACGGCTGGGCATGCGCTCGCGCCTGAGCATCAACTTCCTGCCGAACGCGGTGTACCGCGCGGAGGCCTGCATCAAGCTCACGCTGGCCACGGCCGAGAAGTACGGGTTTCCGGTGCAGAACATCATTTTCGAGCTGACCGAGGACGAGCGTTCGCGCGACCTGCCGCACCTCGAATCGATCTTCACCGAATACCGTCGGCGCGGCTTCATCACCGCCATCGACGACTTCGGCGCAGGGTATGCGGGGTTTGAATTCCTGGCCGCTTTCCAGCCGGACGTCATCAAGCTCGACATGGGCCTGGTGCGCGGCGTGCATGAGCACCGGGCCAAACGGGCGATCGTGTCCGGAATGATGGCGATCTGCCGCGAACTCGGCATTCGCGTGGTCGGCGAGGGCGTCGAAACCCGCGAGGAGCTTCGCACCCTGGCCGATCTCGGGGTGGAGTACTTCCAGGGCTATCTCTTCGCCAAGCCGGCACTGGAACAGATGCCGGGCGTCGACTGGAGCGGAGCCGACCTGGCCGAAGGTTCAGCGGTGGCGTGAGGAGGTCGACTTTTTCGGGTCGCGTTCGCCCGCGACGGTTTCATCGTCTCCCACGCGGTGGCCCTCGACGACCGACTCGTTGTAGACCTGGTCGGTGACCGGGCCGCGATCGGTGTCGGTCTGGCTGCTGGGCGCATCGGCCTGCCTACCTTCTCCCAACTGGCCGCTGGCCGACTCGTCCGGCTGCCTGGGCGCGGCCGGTTTTTCACCACCGACCTGCGACCAATGGGTATCGCCCTGGCGCTGATCGTGGCGCTGGGCGTTGGTCTGGGCGTCTTGCGCCGCGATGGCGGAATCCTGCGGGTTTGGCATGGGCCACTTTTCGATGGGGAAACGAGGAAAAGCCGGCAGAGCACTCAGGCCGGCATCAGCACTTGCGCCGCGCGGGTGTCGAGCGCCTCGCGCAGCCGTTGGATGCGGCCGTCCTGCGCGATGAGCAGCCCGGCGTAGGTCTGGCGGTAGATACGGCCGGTGGCGGGGATCGGCGCTTCGACCTCGTATTCGGCGAAGGTGCGCTCCGGCGTTTCGATCCAGAACTGGACGTTGCGGAAACCGAAGGCGGGGATCTTCGTCAGCAGGCCGGTGATCAGGCTTTCGATGGCCTGTGGGCCCTGCGCCCGGGCCTGGACCCAGGGCAGTTCCAGCACGCCGTCCGGCGCGAAGAGCCCGGCGGCGGCCGCCGGCGACCGGATGCTGGCGAGGTAGCGGCGCAGCAGTTCGGGTGCGGTGGGCATGGTGTCGCTCCTGTGCGGTTGGCGTTTCAGACCTGGGCCTGGCCGCCATCGGCGAACAGTTCCACGCCGTTGACGAAGGAAGAAGCCTCCGACGCCAGGAAGACCGCCACGCGGGCGATTTCTTCGGGCTCGCCGACCCGGCCCAGCGGCACCTGGCCGCCGAGGTAGTCGAGCAGGCCCTGTTGCTGGGCCGGGTCGGAGCCGGCGAGCTCGACCAGGCCCGGCGTGCGAATGGGGCCGGGCGACAGCGTGTTGACGCGGATCGCCTTGCCCTTGAGGTCGAGCACCCAGCTGCGCGCCAGGTTACGCACGGCGGCCTTGGTGGCGCTGTAGATGCTGAAGTTGGCCGTGCCGAGGATGCTGGTGGTGGAGCCGGCCAGGATGACCGACGCGCCGGCGCGGGCCTTTTCCAGCAGCGGCAGCGCTTTCTGCACCGTGAACACCACGCCCTTCACGTTGCGCTCGAAGGTGTCGTCGAAATGCGCTTCGGTGATTTCGCCCAGCGGCAGCATGGTGCCGCCGCCGGCGTTGGCGTAGAGCACGTCGATGCGGCCGTGCCGCGCGGCGACGGTGGCGAACAGTCGGTCGAGATCGGCGAGCTTGGCGGAGTCGGCCTGAACGCCGGCGGCCTGATCGGGACCGATGGCCGCCACCGCCGCGTCCAGCTCGGCCCGGCGACGGCCGGTGAGGTACACGAAAGCGCCTTCCGCCGCGAAGGCCTTGGCGGCTGCCAGGCCGATGCCCGAGGTGGCGCCGGTGACGACGGCGACCTTGCCGGTGAGTTGCTGTGCCATGTCTTTCTCCAAACGGGTTTCAGAAGCCGTCAGGTTAATTGGGCCGTTCCAATGAATAAAGATGACTTTATGAAGAACATAATTCAGGCGTTTGAATAATAGGAGTGGCCCATGGACCAGCTTCTCGCCCTGCGGGTGTTCGTGCGCATCGCCGAGACCGGCGGTTTTTCCAAGGCGGCCGACCAGCTGAACATTCCGCGCCCCACGGTGACCAAGCTGGTCCAGGATCTGGAGCAGCACCTCGGCACCCGGCTGCTGCGGCGCACCACGCGGCGGGTGCAGGTGACGGCCGAGGGGTCGGCTTACTACGAACGCGCCCGGCGCGTCGTCGCCGAGGTCGAGGAGATGGACCAGCAGGCCGGCGGATCGCGCACCCAGCTGAGCGGGCGGCTGCGGGTGGATGTCGGCTCGGTCGTCGCCAACCGCATCCTGCTGCCGGCCCTTGCGCGCTTTCGCGAGCGCCACCCCGGTCTGCGGCTGGAGCTCGGCGTCAGCGACCGGCCGATCGACCTGGTCGGCGACGGCGTCGACTGCGCGATACGGGGTGGCGAGTTGCCTGACAACCGCATGGTGGCGCGGCGCCTCGCCTCGCTCGGCTGGGTTACCTGCGCCAGCGCCGACTACCTGCACCGACACGGCGAGCCGCGTCATCCCGACGAGCTGGCCGCCAGGGCGGACGGGCCGGGCGGCCATGCGCTGGTGGGCTACTTTTCGTCGCTATCGGGCCGGGCTTTCCCGCTGGAGTTCCAGCGAGGCGGCGAGAGCATCCTGGTCCCACCCGACGCCGGCGTGCTGTGCAACGAGAGCACGGCGCATGTCCAGGCCCTGGCTTGCGGGCTGGGCCTGGGCCAGACTTTCCGCTTCGCCGCCGAGCGCCATCTCGCCGACGGCAGCCTGCGCGAGCTGCTTGCCGACTGGAGTCGGCCGGCGCAGACCTTCAGCCTGGTCTACCCGGGCGGGCGCGACCTGAGCGCGAAGATTCGCGCGTTTTCCGACTGGGCGGCCGAGCTGTTCGCGCCGCTCGATGCCGGCCGCCCGGCATCCACGGCCTAGTTGCCCGCCCGCTGGAAGACCGCCGCGCCGTTGACGTTGCCCAGCACCGGATTGGCGGTGACCGAATAGGTCAACCCCGCCCGCAATGCGCCCGCGCCGCTGAAGATGCCGTTGATGACCGCCGGTATCGCCACGCCCGAGGCTGCCGCCGGCACGATGGTCGCGGCCGGCAGCCCGGTCTGGCGGAACTGGCCATTGCCGCCGACGGTGTAGCTGGCGCCGCCGAAGCCGAGGTCGAGCTGGGTCGACAGCGTCCCGCTGCCGAAGTTGACCGCAAGCGCGGCCGACTGGACCGTGCCCGCGCCCAGCGTCGACGACACCGGCGGGGTGCCACCGACCATGGCGTAGCTGGCCGTGCCGGTGGTGGGCATCGACAGGTCGGGCGTAGGCGTGCCGACGATGTAGTGCACGTCGGTGATCGTCGGCGGGCCCGACACGCCGCTGATCGTGCCCACCTCCCATCGGCCCCAGCCGATGAAGTCGGCGCTGCCGGGGGTGCCCAGCCCGCCGGCGTTGGCGCTGGCCGACGTCAGCGTGCCGGTTTTGTCCAGATTGGGCTGGCTGCCGCGCGGCGTGAAGCTCGTTAGCTCGGCGCCGTAGAAGAAGACCCGGTCGCCGTCGGCGGTGAGGTTGCGCTGGGCCGATGCGCCGGTGTTGTCGAGGTAGGCGAAGGTGGCGGCGTAGCCGGTGGCGACGCTGCCGCTGAAGCTGGGCGTGAAGGCCGGCAGCAGATTCGATTGCTCGAAGGCCAGCGCGCCGCCGAAGTTGCCTACGTTGCCGGTGCCGCCGGAAAAAGCGATGCCCGCCTTGTTGCCCAACAGGCCGGCGTAGAAGCCCTGGGCCGCGCCGGCGCCGCAGGCGTCGGCGCCGCTGGTGCAGGCGGTGCCGCCGATCGACAGCAGGCCGGCCAGCGAAGAGCCGGTGCCGACGAGGCTGCCGGCGAGCGTGTAGGCGGCCGAACCGAGGCCGTCGGCGCGCGGCAGATTCAGGCCGACCGACAGGTTGCCCCGGCTGCTGCCGGTGCCGAGCAAATCGACGACCAGCGAACCGGACGTGACGGAGCCGGCCAGGTTGCGGTCGGTGTAAACGGGTGTCGCGGCCTGCAGGGCATAGGTGGCGCGCTGACCGGCGATGCCCGCGATGGCGATGCCCGGCGTGCCGAGCACATAGGAAAAGCGCGCGTCGGTGGAGGTGGTGGCGCCCGAGGTCCAGGTGGCACCGTCCCAGGTGCCGAGCACGAGCAGGTCGCCTGTCAGCGCGTTGCCCAACCGGTAGGAGACCGCGTCCTGCGTGCCGGTACGCACCGCGTTGCCGGCGGTCGAGGTGAACTGCTGCGGCGCGGAGCCGCTGTCGAAGCCGACGGTGGCAGACGTGGCCAGGCGCTGCTGCGTCGTGTAGCCGGTGCCGGCGGTGGTGGTGGCGACGCCGGCCACCGTCAGGCCGCCCTGGGTGCTGACGGGCGCAGGCGGTGCGGGCGGAACAGGAGCCGGTGGTGTCGGCGCGGGTGGCGCAGGCGGGACCGGTGCCGGTGGCGCAGGTGTTCCCGGTGGCGGCACGGGTGTCGCGCCGGCGTCGGGGTCCGGCGGCGGTGCGGGCGGGGGTGCCGCAGGCGAGGGCGCGGGGGACGGGGCAGGCGGGGTCGCCGTGCCGAGCTGGCTGGCGGCGGCCTCGGCCACCAACAGGCTGCGGCCGTTGGCGTCGCTCTGGTTGGCCACGGTCTGCGCGGCCTGCACGGGCGCGGCCACCGGCAGGCTGGCCCGCTCGCTGGTGCGGCTGGGCAACTGCCCGGCCCGGTCCGGCCGGACGAGGGCGCTTTCGCCCACCGTCAGGCCCACGCAACCGGAGGCGGTGCAGACCTCGATCGCGTCCTGCTCGCCGGCCACCTGCAGGCTGCGGCTCTGCTCGTCGTAGAAGGCGGTGAAGGCCGAACCCCGGATGCCGATCAGCGCGGTCGGCGTCTCCACCTTGTAGTTGTCGTGGTTGCGCTTGCCGATCAGTCCGGTGATGGAGCGCAGGCCGCCGCGCAGCAGGTTCACGACGTATCGGTCCTGCGTCGCGTCGTTGCGGTCGGCGTATTCGGTGATGGCGAAGCGGGTGCCGGGCTGGAGCGCGACCAGGCCGCCATCGCTGAAGCGGATCTGCACCCGGCCGTCGGCGCCGGTGGTGAGCACGTCGCCGCTCTCCACCGCGGCGCCCTTGCGCAGCGGCAGTTCGGTCTGCTGTCGGCGCACCGTGACATCGCCCAGGGCGAACTGCACCGTGCCGGCGGGCGTCTGGGCCAGGCCGGCCAGGGGGTGGCAAGCCACGATCGCCAGGGCGAGCGTGGACAGTCTGAAGTGGGTGTCGGTTGTCATTCAGAACTCGCGGCGGGCGATGACCGAGAACACCGTCTTGTGGAAGTCGGCGATGGGAGAGTTCGAATCGACCCGGGTGAGGGCGATCTGCGGCGTCACCCGCCAGCGGGGCGCGAGGTCCCACAGCAGGCCGAAGTTGACGGTGGCCTGGTGGTCGGTGCGGCGCAGCAGGAAGAAGGGGTCTTCGCCGCCGTAGCGGCGACGCTCCCAGCCGAGGGTGGCGAAGCCCGCCAGCGTCGCCGTCAGCGGTGCCTGACCGCCGGCGCGCAGGCCGATCAGCCGGTGGCCGAGCTGGTCGACGTCGTCGGCCCGGGTGGCCTCCCGGCCGACGTACGCACCGCCGTAGGCGAGCTGGCCGCCGGCGAAGCGATGGGCGTAGGACGTGCCGAGCACGGTGCGATCGGTGTCGCGGACCGACTGGCCGGGGTAGTGCAGCCGGGCGTACTGCAGGTAGGTGTCGATCTGCCGGAAACCGTCGAGTCGGTAGACCCATTCGGCGGTGCCGCCGGCGGTCTCGCGCAGCGAGCGGCCGTCATAGCGAAAGCTCGACACCTGCGTCGCCAGGATCACCTCGTGGCGTTCGTGCCGGTAGGAAACGCCGACGTTGCCGTCGGCCTGTCCCGTGTCCATGCCGTCCACCGCCGAGGTGTTGGGCCGCGCGTAGGCACTGGCGCCCGCGATGACCGACCAGCGAGGATCGAGCACCCAGCGGCCGGCAAGGCCTGCGCCGCCGGTGACGAAGCTCGACTTCTGCCGCACGCCGGACGGGTCCAGGGTGAGCAGCAGGCCGCCGAATGCCGGTACCGCGACGTTGGCGCCGGCGGGGCCGCTGTTGACGTTGCTGTCGTAGCCGAAGCCGGCCTCGACATAGCCACGCACCGACGATCGGCTCGCGTCCTCGACCCGATCGATGGCGTTGAGAAAGCGGTCGATGGTGAGCGCCGCGCCGTCGGGCACCTGTCCGGCGCGAGCCTGCTGCAGCAGCGTGCGGGCGGCGGCGTTGTCGCCCACGGCGAACAGCGCGCGGCCCAGTTCGGCCTGGATGCGCGCCTGGCCGGGCTGGACGGCCATTACCCGCTCCAGGGCCATGATGGCGCGCGGATAGTCGCCGGCGTCGTTGGCGGCCATGCCGAGCACGGTGTCGAAATCCGGATCGCCGGCGCGCTCCACCTCGTGGGTCTGCAACAGGTCGAAGGCGGCGCGGGGCTGGCCGGATTGGTAGAGGCGAAGAGCGGTTCGCACCAGTTCATCGACTTCGGCGTGAGCGCTGGAGATCGACAGACCAACGGCGCACAGCAGCAGCGCTCGCCTCAACAGATTTGCTTGCATATCGGAATGGTCGGAGGCGCGCGAGAGCAAATGCCGCTCCAACTTATGCCATTGGATACGACTGTAATCTGCCGTAACTACCTGGGGCTGAAAACGTGCCCAGGGACAGCGCTTTCCGAGCGAACTGGCGCCATAACGCGACACACAGCGCCATGCAAAAAGGCCGGCATCGGCGCTTTCGCGCCGATGCCGGCCAGTCTCGGCCCGCGAGAAGCGGGAGGACGACAGGTGTGTTTACTGCTTGACCGCTTCGATCTGCGCCACGATGCGCACGTTCTTCGGAATGCCGAACTGCACGCCGTAGTCGGCGCCGAACAGGGTGCGGTCGATGGTTGTCTCGAAGTCGCCGCCGCAGACTTCACGCTTGACCACCGGGCTCTGGTAGCAGGTGAACTGGTTGGCCTTGAAGGTGACCGGCTGGGTCTTGCCCTTGATGGTCATCGTGCCGGCGACCGACACCAGCTTGTCGCCGTCGAAGGTGAACTTGTCGCCGACGAATTTGGCGGTGGGGAACTGGGCCGCGTCGAAGATCTCCGGGCCTTGCAGATGCTTCTCGAAGGCCGGGAAACCGGTGCTGATCGAGGTCATGTCGATGGTCAGCTCGACCTTGCCGGTCTTGGCGGCCTTGTCGAACTGCACGCTGCCTTCCTTCTTGTCGAAACGGCCGCGGTTCACGCTGGCGCCGAAGTGGCTGATCTCGAAGGTGGCGTAGGTGTGGCTCGGGTCGACGGCGTAGGTGGCGGGTTCGGCGTGGGCGACACCGGTGGCCAGGGTGGCGGCAGCGGCGAGGGCGAAGAGGGTGTGGCGCATGGTTTTCGATCGGGAGGTTGGAAGAAAGCAGGAGGGAAACAGCGGAAGAAGAGAGCGGGGCGGCGGGGCGGTCAGATCTTGCCGATGCCGGTCAGCGCGAGCTTGAACTTGACCTGCACGTCGTCGGCCACCATGGAGGTGTCGGCCCATTCGTTCTCGCCGATCTTGAAGGCCAGTCGCTTGATGGCGAAGGCGCCGGTGGCGGTGGTGGTGGCGCCGCTCTGAGTCATGGCGACCGGCACGGTGAGGTCTTGCGCATTGCCCTTGATGCTCAGCTTGCCGGCCACCTCGTACTTGCCGCCGCCGAGCGACTTGATGGCGGTCGACTGGAAGGTGGCCTGCGGGAACTTGGGCACGTTGAACCAGGTGGCCTTGGGCAGTTCGGCGTCGGACTCCTTCACGCCGACGGTGGCGCTGCCGGTGTCCACGGTGAAGGCGATCTTGCTGGCCGCGAGCTGGGCCGGGTCGAAGGAGACCTGCGCGTCGAACTTGCGGAACTGGCCTTCGACCGGCACGCCCATCTGCTTGCTCACGAAGGTGATCTGGCTCTGCGCCGGCACCAGGGCCTGCTGCGCGAACACGGGTGCGGCAGCCAGGAGGGCGGCCGCGGAGACGAGCGCCGCGCGGGTCAGGGTCGTCGAAAGAATCATGGAGTCGCTCCGTCAGGCAAAGGGGTGAAGAGAGGGGAAGCGCGAAATCAGGCGCGGCCGGGCAGCATGCGCCAGAGCAGGCCGTCGCGGTCGATGAGCTGGTGCTTCACCACGGCGGCCACGTGCAGCACGACGAGGCCCGCCAGCGCATAGGCGGTGATCCGGTGCCAGGGCTTGATCGCCTCGGCGAGCTCGGGGCTCACCGGCACGAAGCTCGGCAGTGGCAGCACGCCGAACAGCACGATGGGAAAACCCGCCGCCGAGCTGTAGGCCCAGCCGACCAGCGGCACGATGAAGAAGAGCGCATACATCAGGTGATGCGTGCCGTGGTGCGCCACGTGCTGCCAGCGCGGCATGGCCTGCGCGATGTCGACGGGCAGGGCGGGCGGGCGGTGCGTCAGGCGCCAGAGCAGACGCGCCACCGACAGCGCCAGGATCGTGACGCCGGCCCACTTGTGCCAGTTGTAGAGCTTCAGCCGCATCGGCGAGAAGGGCAGGCCGGCCATGTAGAGCCCGACGCAGAAGATGCCGATCAGCGCGGCGGCCAGCAGCCAGTGCAGGCCGATGGCGACGGCGCCGTACCGGGTGCGTCTGGGGGAGGAATGGGTCATGGCGTGGACGTGGAGGTGGGGCAAGCGGTCCCGCAGTCTATGAAGCCGGCCATGCACCGCGTTTCAATGTAATTGACTCCACTGTGCAAATTATTTGATGAGTGACGCCGGCTGCATCGCAGTTATCAGCAGGTATTTACCTGCTCGATAAGCGAAACGCCTGCATGTCGGCGAGGGCCGACCGGTCAGTCCTGTACATGACTCAAGCTGTTATGAATATTTCTATTGGTAGAATCCCGTAGTTCCGGTACCCAGGTTTTCCCTGATGCCGGTGTGGCGTGGCGAGGACAGAGGTGCCGATTCGAGTCGGTCGACGTGTTCGCCCGTCGATCAGACCAGTGGTCATCCCAGCAAGCCACGCTCGGCATCGCTCATCTTCATCGGATGGCGCTGTCCGGTGCGACGCCAGCCAGGACCCGCTCCCGCCGGGCATCGCCCTTTCGCCGGGCGCGCGGCCGGCCGGTTCGAAAACGATGTGGCGCGCTTCGATGGTCGCCGCCCCGTTCTTCAACCGAGCCGTTCCGCCGATGTCGCCGACTGTTCCCGCCACCCGACGAAAATTTCTTTTGTCGTCGTTGATAGCGCTACCCGCCCTGGGTGTCGCGCTGCACTCTCTCACCGCCGCTGAGGCAGCCGACCTCGCCGCGCCCGATCTGCAGGCTTACAAGCCAGAATTCTTTTCCGGCGACGAATGGAAGTTCGTCTTGGCGGCCGTCGACCGGCTGATCCCGGCGGGCGGGCGCGGACCCGGCGGCCTGGAGACCAACGTGCCGATCTTCATCGACCAGCAGATGCACGGCGACTTCGGCCACGACATCTACCTCGAAGGCCCGTTCGACATCCACGCGCCCAAGGAGCTCGGCTACCAGATTCCCTACAAGCCGCAGGACATCTACAAGAAGGGCATCGAGGCGACCAACGCCTGGTGCCGCGCGCAGAACGCCGGCAAGAATTTCTGGGACCTGGACGCGGCCGGCCAGGACGCGGTGTTGACCGCACTGCAGAAGAACCAGGCCGACCTCGCCGCCCATGGCGAAACCACGATGAAAGCCAGCCAGTTCTTTGGCGAAATGCTGTCGGACAGTAAGAACGGCTACCTCTCCGATCCGATCTACGGCGGCAACAAGGGCATGAAGGCCTGGATCGCCATCGGCTTCCCGGGCGCCCGGGCCAGCTTTCACGAGTGGGTCACGCAGCACAACGTGAAGTACCCACTGGGTCCCGTCAGCCTGAAGGGCTTGCGCGCCTGAAGGCGCGGGCTTCCTCACAACATCTAGGTATTTCCTCGTGGCAAAAATCACCAATGACGAAGTCGATGTCGTCGTCGTCGGGCTCGGCTGGGCCGGCTCGCTGATGAGCATCGAACTGGCCCAGGCGGGCCTGAAGGTCCGCGCGCTCGAACGTGGCGGCGATCGCACCAATGCCGAGACGGCCTATCCGAAGCCGGCCGACCAGTACGCCTACGCCGTGCGCAACAAGATCATGGTCACCCCGCGCGACGGCGCCCTGACCGTGCGCCACACCGCAGCCGACACCGCACTGCCCACCCGCAAGTGGGGCGCCTTCGTGCCCGGCACGGGCGTGGGCGGCTCCGGCCTGCACTGGACCGGCGTGCTGATCCGGCCGACGCCGACCGACATCAAGCTCAAGACGTATGCCGACCAGGCCTACAAGAAGGGCCAGCTCGAAGCGGGCATGCAGATCCAGGACTTTCCGTTCACCTGGGACGAGATCGAGCCGTATCTCGACTTCTTCGACAAGGTCTGCGGCCTGTCGGGCAACACCGGCAACCTGCGTGGCGAGATCCAGCCCGGCGGCGACCCGTTCGAAGGTCCGCGCTCCTCGCCCTTTCCGCTGCCCGCGCTGAAGGACACGCTCAACAACAAGATGTTCGCGGAAGTGGCGACCAAACTCGGCTACCACCCGTTCCCCAATCCGTCGGCCAACGTGTCGCAGGCCTGGACCAACCCGTATGGTTGCCAGATCGCGCCCTGCAACTATTGCGGCTACTGCAGCAAGTACCCCTGCCTCAACTACTCCAAGGCCTCGCCGCAGACCACGGTGCTCGATGCGCTCAAGCGCATGCCCAACTTCTCCTACCGGGTCAACGCCAACGTGCTCAAGGTGGAACTCCACCCCGACGGCAAGACCGCGCGCGGCGTGACCTATGCCGATGCCGACAACAACGAAGTCTTCCAGCCAGCCAGGATCGTCGTGCTGGCGGGCTTCCAGTTCGTCAACGTGCGGCTGATGCTGCTGTCGGGCATCGGCAAGCAGTACGACCCCCGGACCGGTGAGGGCACCATCGGTCGCAACTACGCCTTCCTGAGCAACGGCGGCGCCACCCTGTTCTTCAAGGACAAGAACTTCAACCCGTTCGCCACCGCCGGTGCCACCGGCCAGATGTTCAACGACATCTCGCCCGGCAACTTCGACGGCCCCGGCCTGGGATTCATCGGCGGCGCCAAGATCCACAGTTCGCAGGCCACCGGCACGCCCATCGGCACCTCGCTGCCCAAGGGCACGCCAGGTTGGGGTCAGGGCTGGAAGGACGGCATGCAGGACTGGTATGGCCACTCGATGAAGGTCAGCATCACCACCAGCTGCATGTCCTACCGCGACCACTACGTCGACCTGGACCCGACCTACAAGGATCCCTGGGGCCAGCCGCTGCTGCGCATCACCTTCGACTGGAAGCAGAACGAGCTCAAGCTGCAGCAGCACCTGCGCAAGATCGTGGGCGACATCACCAGGGAGCTCGGCCCCGACAGCTACTCCGAGGACTTCCTGTCGCTGGACTCGCACTGGGACATCACCAAATACGTGTCGACCCACAACGTGGGCGGCGCGGTGATGGGCGATTCACCCAAGACCAGCGCGCTCAACAAGTACCTGCAGAGCTGGGACGTACACAACGTCTTCGTGCCGGGCGGCAACGCCTTTCCGCAGAACTTCCAGGCCAACCCCACGGCCATGATCGGCGCGATCTCGATCATGTCCGCGCGCGCCATCAAGGATCACTACCTCAAGAACCCCGGCCCGCTGGTGCAGGCATGAACGGGGCGACCAGCATGAGCACCACGATTTCCTTCAAGACGAGCACCTTCGGACTGCTGCTGGCCGGCGCTCTCGCGCTGCTGGCGGGCTGCTCCGACCGGCAAGGCCCGGCGACGCCCGCCGCGCCCGCCTCCGACGCCACGGCCGCACCGGTCGCCACCGCCGACGAGGCCGCTCTCGTCGAGCGCGGCGAATACCTGGCGCGCGCCGGCGACTGCATGGCCTGCCACAGCGTCGTCGGCAAGGCGCCGTACTCCGGCGGCCTGGCCATCAAGTCGGGCGTGGGCACCATCTACTCGACCAACATCACGCCGGACAAGACCGCGGGCATCGGCCACTACAGCGAGCAGCAGTTCGCCGACGCGGTGCGCCGGGGCGTGCGCGCCGACGGCCAGCACCTCTATCCGGCCATGCCGTACCCGGACTACGTGAAGACGACCGACGAGGACATGCACGCCCTCTACGTCTACTTCACCAAGGGCGTGAAGCCCAGCGCCGAGCGTCCGCCGGAAACCGCGCTGAGTTTCCCGTTCAGCATGCGCTGGGGCATGGGCGTGTGGAACATGGCCTTCGCCGAGAACGAGCCCTTCGTGGCACCGGCCGGCGCCACCGGCGAACTCGCGCGCGGCGCCTACCTGGTGCAGGGCCTCGGCCACTGCGGCAGCTGCCACACCCCACGCGGCGTGGCCATGAACCAGAAGGCCTTCGACGACGGCAGCGCCAGCTTCCTGGCCGGCGGCGAGCTCAACGACTGGCACGTGCCGGCCCTGCGCGGCCTGCCGCACTGGACCAGGGAAGAAATCGTCGACTACCTCGCCACCGGCCGCAACGCCAAGGCAGCCGTCGCCGGCGAGATGACCTCGGTCGTCGCCAACAGCACCTCGCACCTGAACGACGCCGACCTGAACGCGATCGCGGTCTACCTGCAATCGCTCACGCCCGCGAAGCCGGCGGCGCAGCCCGACGAGGCCGCCAACCAGGCGACCACCGCCAAGCTCACCGCCGCCACCGGCCTGGGCGAAGGCCAGCGCCTCTACATCGACAACTGCGTCGCCTGCCACTTCGTGGACGGCCGCGGTGCGCCGCGGGTCTTCCCGCGCGTCGACGGTGCTTCCATCGTCAACGCCGACAATCCGACGGCGCTCGTGCAGGTGATCCTGGGCGGCGCGCAGACACCCTCGACCGCGCGCGGCCCGGCGGTGCTGCCGATGCCCGGTTTCGCCGAACGCCTGAGCGACCAGGAAGTGGCCGACCTCGCCACCTTCGTGCGCAGCGGCTGGTCGAACAAGGCCGGCGCGGTCAGCGCGAGCCAGGTCGCCAAGGCCCGCAAGGCGCTGCACGACGAGTAACCTTCCGCTAAACCGAGCCGCGAGGGAGGCACCGGGCGACCGGTGCCTCCCTTTTGTTTTGGTAGCCTTAACATAGCACCATGCAGTCCAGCGATCCCCCACCCAAGACCCGCAAGCGTCCGCACAACCGGGCGGCGGCCATCACCACACTCGACGTGGCCGCCATGGCGGGCGTTTCGGCCATGACCGTCTCGCGGGTGCTCAACACGCCCGACAAGGTGGCGCCGGCCACCGTGGCGCGGGTGCGCGAGGCCATCGAGCGCACCGGCTTCGTGCCCAATATGCTGGCCGGCGCGCTGTCGTCGCAGCGCACCCGGCTCATCGCGGCGATCGTGCCGGAGATGGCCAACACCATGTTCGCCAAGACCATCCAGGCCTTCTGCGACGTGATGGCGGCCGCCGGCTACCAGGTGCTGTTCGGCCTGTCGGGCTATCCGCATTCGCAGGAAGACAGCCTGCTCTCGGCGATCCTCGCGCGGCGCCCGGACGCGCTCTACCTCACCGGCATCGAGCGTTCGCAGGAAACCCGGCGCCGCCTGCTGGCCGCGAAGATCCCGGTCGTCGAATGCTGGGACCTCACGCCCACGCCGCTCGACATGGTGGTGGGCTTTTCGCACGCCGACTGCGGTCGGGCCATCGCCGGGCACCTCCTGGCCAAAGGGCACCGCCGCATCGGCGCGGTCTGGGCCGACGACGCGCGTGCCGGCATGCGGCTGCGCCACCTGCAGCGCACCCTGGCAGAGGCGGGCGCGCCGCCGGCCATCGAGGCGATCAGTGCGGCGCCTTCCACCCTGCGTGCCGGCCGGGAAGGCCTGGCGCGGCTGCTCGACGCCGGCCACCGCCTCGACGCCATCGCCTGCAGCTCCGACGCACTCGCCCAGGGCGTGCTGGCGGGGGTGCTGTCGCGCGGCCTGCGCATTCCGCAGGACCTCGCGGTGATCGGCTTCGGCGACGTCGACGCCGCCGCCAGCACCTATCCCACGCTGACCACGGTGCGCATCGAAAGCGCCGCGATGGGCCGCCTCGCGGCCGAGGGACTGCTGCGCCGCCTGTCAGGCGACGAGAGCGGCCCGAAAGTAAGCGACACCGGCTTTTCCATCGTCGAGCGCGAGAGCGCCTGAGCCGCCGCACGCGGCCCGCACGGCGCGGGTAAACCCCGGCGATCGCAGGTTAGGTTAAGGTTAACATCCGTGCCATCAAACTTCGATGGAACGACGCATGCAGATCGTGGCCGAGAAACAAGTGGTGGGTGCGGTCATCCGGCTGCATTCGCAGGACAACGTGGTCGTCGCCCGCCGCGAGGTCGCCCTGGGCGAGCCGCTGGACGGTGGCCGCTACCGCTCGCGCAGCCAGGTGCCGGCCGGCTACAAGATCGCCAGCGCCGACATCCGTGCCGGCGACGCCATCCGCAAGTACAACGTGACCATCGGCTTCGCCGCCACCGACATCGCGGTCGGCACCATGGTCCATTCGCATAACGTCGATTTCCGCGAGTTTGATCGCGACTACGCCTTCTCGCGCGACTACCGGCCGGTGGAGATGGTGCCCGCCGACCGCCGCGCCACCTTCCAGGGCATCGTGCGCGCCAACGGCGAGGTGGCCACGCGCAACTACATCGCGCTGCTGTCCACGGTGAACTGCTCGGCCACCGTCATCCGTCACGCGGCGCAATGGTTCACGCCCGAGCGCATGGCGGAGTTTCCCAACGTCGACGGCGTGGTCGCCTTCGCCCACGGCATCGGCTGCGGCATGGAGATGACCGGCGAGCCGATGGACCTGCTGCGCCGCACGCTCGCTGGCTATGCGCGGCATCCCAACTTCGCGGCGGTGCTCATCGTCGGACTGGGCTGCGAGCGCAACCAGATCGGCGCGCTGGCCGAGGCCGAGCAGCTGGCGCTGGGGCCGCGCCTGCGTACCTTCGTCATGCAGGAGGTCGGCGGCACCCGCAAGACCATCGCCGCCTGCGTGGACGCGGTGCGCGAGCTGCTGCCCGAGGCCAACGCGGTGCGGCGCCAGGCGGTGCCGGCGTCGCATCTCAAGGTAGGGCTGCAGTGCGGTGGCTCGGACGGCTTCTCGTCGATCACCGCCAACCCGGCGCTCGGCCACGCCATGGACATCCTGGTGCGCCACGGCGGCACCGCCATCCTGTCAGAGACGCCCGAGATCTACGGCGTGGAACACACGCTGACCAGCCGCGCGGTGAGCCCGGAAGTCGGCCAGAAACTGGTCGACCGCATCCGCTGGTGGAAAGAGGAATACGCGGTAGGCCGCGACGTGCAGATCAACGGCGCGGTGAGCCCGGGCAACCACAAGGGCGGGCTGGCCAACATCTTCGAGAAGTCGCTCGGCTCCTCGATGAAGGGCGGCACCGGGCCGCTGATGGACGTGTACCGCTATGCCGAGCCGGTGCGCACGCCGGGCCTGGTCTTCATGGACACACCGGGCTACGACCCGACCTCGGCCACCGGCCAGATCGCTGGCGGCGCCAACCTCATCGCCTTCACCACCGGGCGCGGCTCGATGTTCGGCGCCAAGCCGGTGCCCTCGGTGAAGCTGGCGACCAACACGCCGATGTTCGAGCGCCTGGAGGAGGACATGGACATCAACTGTGGCGAGATCCTCGACGGCACGGCGACCATGGAGCAGATGGGCGAGCGCATCTTTCTGCACCTGCTGGCGGTGGCCTCGGGCGAGGCGTCGAAGAGCGAGCTGCTGGGCCTGGGCGACAACGAATTCGTTCCCTGGCAAATAGGAATCATGGGTTGAAAGGCAGGCATAGACCTGCTTCCCGTTCCCTGGTTTTACCGTTCTCCCAACCACATCACATGCACAAGATCGTCATAGCCCGTCCCATGCCGCGGGCGGTGGAAGCGCACGCCCGCGCCGCTTTCGATGCCTGGGTCGCCGACCACGTGCTGAGCGCCGACGAGGCCGTCGCCGCCATCACCGCGCACGGCGCGCGGGCGCTGGTGCTGGGCACCAACCTGCGGCTGGACCGCGCGGCGGTGACGGCGCTGCCGGATTCGGTGCGCATCGTGGCGACCACCAGCGTGGGCTTCGATCACCTCGACGTGGCGGCGCTGAAGGAACGCGGCATCGCCGCGGCCTACGTGCCGCAGGCGGTGACGGCCTGCACCGCGGACCTGGCCTTCATGCTGCTGCTCTGCGCGGCGCGGCGCGCCCACGAGTACGAGGTCCTGGCACGCGCGGGCTGGCGGCGCAAGCTGGGTTTCGACGAATTGCTGGGTATCCGCGTGAGCGGCAAGGCCTTGGGCATCGTGGGCATGGGCCGCATCGGCCGGGCGATGGCGCGGCGGGCGAGCGGCTTCGACATGCCGGTCCACTACCACGACCTCCAGCCGGTCGACGACCCGGCGCTGGCGGGCGCGGTGTTCCATGCCGATCTCGACAAGATGCTGCCGCACTGCCAATTCCTCAGCCTGCATGCGCCCGGCGGCGCGCAGCCGCTGATGGACGAGCGCCGGCTGGCGCTGCTGCCGCCGGGCGCGGTGCTGGTCAATGCGGCACGCGGCAGCCTCGTGGACGAAGACGCGCTGATCGCCGCGCTCCAGAGCGGCCGGCTGGCGGCGGCCGGCCTGGACACCTTCCGCAACGAGCCGGTCATCGACCTGCGGCTCACTGCGCTGCCCAACGTCTTCATGACACCTCACATGGGCACGGCCACCGTCGAGACGCGCGACGAGATGGGCTTGCGCGCCCTCGACAACGTGGCCGCGGTGCTGGACGGCGGCGCACCGCTCGACCCGCTCTGGACCTGATCCCTTTTCCTGCGCCAGTTCGAACCACGAGACGGAGACAAACCCATGAACCATCGCCCCTTCCGGTGCGTCCCGGCACGGCCGGATCGCCGCGCCGTCCTGCGTGCCGGCGCCATCGCCGCCGGTGCCGCGTTGCCCTCGCTTTCCTTCGCCCAGCCGTGGCCGGCCAAGCCGATCCGGCTAGTGGTGCCGATTACGCCCGGCGGCCCGAGCGACATGGTCGGGCGCATGTGGGCCGACATGGTCTACGCCGACTTCGGCCAGTCGATCGTGGTCGACAACAAGCCCGGCGCCTCGCACGTGGTGGGCACCGATTTCGTGGCCAAGGCGCCGGCCGACGGCTACACGCTGCTGCAGGCCGCCTCCAACATGGCGATCAACGCGGTGAGCATCGCCAAGCTGCCCTTCGACACCGTGGGCGACTTCGCGCCGGTGGCCTTCACCCACGTCACGCCGCTGGTGGTGGTGGTCGCCGCCTCGTTGCCGGTGAAGACCCTGCCCGAGCTGCTCGACTACCTGCGCAAGAACGGCCCGGCCGCGAGCTACGGCACGACCGGGCAGGGCAGTCCGCAGCAGCTGGCGATGAGCCTGCTGATGCAGCAGGCCTCGCTGCAGGGTCCGGTGGAAGTGCCCTACAAGGGCAGCACCCAGGCGCATCCCGACCTGCTCTCGGGCCGGCTCACGCTGATGATCGATCCGCTCGCGGCGGTGATGCCGCACGTCAAGTCGGGCAGCCTGCGCGCGCTGGCGGTCACTACCGCCCAGCGCCTGCCGACCCTGCCGGACGTGCCCACGGTGGCCGAAGCCGGCGTGCCCGGCTACGAAGTGGTGAGCTGGGGTGGCGTATTCGCACCGGCACGGACACCGGCCGCCGTCATCCAGCGGCTCAACACGGCGATCAACAAGGCGGTCGGCTCGCCGGAAGGCCGCGAGAAGCTGGCCGGCTGGGGCCTGCTGGCGCGCACCGGCACGTCCGAGGAACTGGAAACCCACCTCAAGGCCGAGATCGCCAAGTGGGGCAAGGTCGTCCAGCCGGTCCGTGCCTGATCACCGCAAGCCCCCATCGGAGAACCATGCCATGAAGAAGCACTTCCGCATCGCCGCGACCGTCGCCCTGGCGGCGCT
This sequence comes from Xylophilus sp. GOD-11R, assembly GCF_033546935.1. Lineage (GTDB taxonomy): Bacteria > Pseudomonadota > Gammaproteobacteria > Burkholderiales > Burkholderiaceae_C > Xylophilus. Next base: position 466,275 of record NZ_CP137854.1, read on the forward strand.
GCGCTTTGGCCCGGCCCTGGCGGCCGACCCCTTTCCCGCCAAGCCGGTGACGGTGGTGGTCCCGTTCACGCCCGGCGGATCGTCGGACACCGTGATGCGCGCACTCGCCCCGCCCATGACCAAACTGCTCGGCCAGCCGGTGGTGCTGGAGAACAAGCCCGGCGCCAACGGCACGGTCGGCGCGCAATGGGCCGCCCGGGCCGCAGCCGACGGCTACACCATCCTGATCGGCTCGGTCGGCACCTGGGCCATCACGCCCACCATGCTCAAGCTGCCCAACTTCGATCCGCAGAAGGACTTCGAGCCGCTGACTGTGGCGGTGCGCACGCCCAACATCCTCACGGTAACGCCCTCGCTGCCGGTGAACAACGTGGCCGAGCTGATCGCCCATCTCAAGAAGAACCCGGACAAGCTGGGCTTCGCGTCTTCGGGCATCGGCTCCACCGACCACCTCACCTCGGTGCTGTTCTGGCAGAAGACCGGCACCAGCGGCGTGCACGTGGCCTACAAGGGCGGCGGCGCGGCCATCTCCGACACCATGGCCGGCCATGCCGAGGTGCTCATCACCAACGCTGGCCTGCTGGTGCAGCAGATCCGCTCGGGCAAGCTCAAGGCGCTGGCGGTAACGTCGGCCAAGCGCTTGCCCGAACTGCCCGAGGTGCCGACCATGGCCGAGGCCGGTGTGCCCGACCTGGAGGTGTATTCGTGGCAGGGCATCGGCGCGCCGCGCGGCACCTCCGCCGAGGCGCTCGGCAAGTTACGCTCGGCCCTGGTCGGCGCCCTGCAGGATCCGACCACCACCGCGTACCTGGAGAAGGCCGGCTATCAGGTCGTCGCCAGCAGCCCGGCGGAATTCACCACCCTGCTCGCGAACGAGACACGGCGCTGGAAAGGCGTGATCGACGCAGCAGGCATCAAGCCCGAGTAACCACCCGAGAAAACGGCACATGACAGAGACGACGACATCCACCGCGCAACGATTCGACCTGGCGCAGGTCCGGCAAACGATCCGCACCCTGTTCGGCAAGGCGGGCCTGGCCGACGAAGCCGCCGCCTCGGTGACCGACGTGCTGGTGGAGGCCGACCTGATCGGCCATGCCACCCACGGCCTGGCGCTGGTGCCCTGGTACCTCGATGCCGCTGCCTCCGGCGCGATGCGGCTGCAGGGCGAGCCCGAAGTGCTGGTCGATCGTGGCGCCTGCCTCACCTGGAACGGTCACCGCCTGCCCGGCGCCTGGCTGGCCTCCAAGGCCACCGACCTGGCGGTGGAGCGGGCCGCGACCTACGGCACGGTGACCGTCGTCATCCGCGAATGCGGCCACGTCGGCGCACTTGCCGCCTATATGGAGAAAGCCACCTCGCGCGGGATGATGGTGCTCATGGCCAGCTCCACGCCGTCGGTGGCGGGCGTGGCGCCCTTCGGTGGCGTCAAGGCCGCCTTCACGCCCAACCCGATCGCCGCCGGCATCCCGACCGAGGGCGACCCGATCCTGCTGGACATCAGCGCCTCGATCACCACGCTCAACCGCGCCCGCCAGCTCGCCCGCGACGGCCAGCAGTTCCCCGCGCCCTGGGTGCTCGACAAGGACGGCAACACCTCCACCGACCCGGCCGTGGTGGTCAAGCACGGCGGCAGCCTGCTGCCCGTCGGCGGGCTCGACCACGGCCACAAGGGCTACAGCCTGGCGCTGCTGGTCGAGGCGCTCACACAGGGCCTGTCGGGCTTCGGCCGTGCCGACGCGCCCACCGGCACCAGCGTCTCGCTGTTCATCCAGGTGATCGACCCGTCGGCCTTCGGCGGCCAGGATGCATTCGCCCGCCAGACCACCCACCTGGCCGAAGTCTGCCGCAACACGCCGCCGCGCCCGGGTGTGGACCGGGTGCGCGTGCCCGGCGACCGGGCCATGGTGTCGCGCCGCCAGGCGCTCGAGTCAGGCGTGGTGCTCGACGCGTCCATCCTGCAGGGACTGGCGCCCTGGCTGGAACGCCATGGTTTGACGTTTCCGGCGCCGCTCTAGGAGACGCGACTCACCGGCTCAGGTCTCGGCCCACATCCGCAGGAGGTTGTGGTAGTGGTTGGTGAGCGACAGGCTCTCGTCGGTCTCGCCCAGCTTCGCGCGCAGCCGCTGGATGGTCTGATCCAGCTCGAACAGCTGGCCGCGCCGGGCGTCGTCGCGCACCAGGCTCTGGATCCAGAAGAACGAGCCGATTCGCGCGCCGCGCGTCACCGGCTCGACGCCATGCAGGCTGGAGGCCGGATAGAGCACCAGGTCGCCCGCCGGCAGCTTCACCTCGTGGCTGCCGTAGGTGTCGACCACCACCAGGTTGCCGCCGTCGTATTCGTCGGGCTCGCTCAGGAACAGGGTGGCCGACAGGTCGGTGCGGATCGCCGGCTGGCCCTCGCCGCCGGAGCGCACCGCGCCGTCCACATGCAGGCCGTAGTGTTCGCCGCCCTCGTAGCGGTTGAACAGCGGCGCGACCGTGCGCAAGGGCAGCGCGGCTGAAAAGTAGAGTTCGTGCCGGGCGAGCGCGGTCAGCACCAGGGCGGCCAGCCGCTGGCTCACCGCGCTGCTGGCCGGCAGCTGCCGGTTGCGCTTGACGGCCGCGCCCTGGGCACCGACGGTGGCCCGGCCGTCGGTCCAGTCGGCCTCGGCGAGCTGCTGGCGAAATTCGGCGACCTGAGCGGCGGTCAGGACCTGGGGAACGTGAAGAAGCATGTCATTTCAGTCGCGAAAGAGGCGCTTTGGAAGCCACCTGCAAAAAAGAATGATAACAAGTATCATTTGGTAGCCGCACTTATAACTAGCCAAAACCAGCGGGCCTCCTTGCCAGAAGCCGGTTCCCCGGGAGGGGAAAGCCATGTCGTGCGTGCTCCTTTTCTACTCAGGGGAACCACCAACATGGCTCACATCAAAAGCCGCAAGCACCAGAATCACCTCGCTTTGCCGTACCTGGCGAGTGCCGCAGCCGCCACGCTTTTCTCGGTCGGACAACCGGCCTTCGCACAGGCCGTGCTGAAGGAGGTGGAGGTCCACGGCAACACGCCGAGCGACTACAAAGCCGACGCGCTGTCGTCGCCCAAGTTCACCCAGCCGCTGGTCGACACACCGCAGACGGTGTCGATCATCAAGTCAGAAATCATGCGGCAACAGGGCGCCACGACACTGACCGAAGCGCTGCGCAACACGCCCGGCGCCAGCACCTATTACCTCGGCGAGAACGGCTCCACCAGCACCGGCGATGCGGTCTACATGCGCGGTTTCGACACCTCCGGCAGCATCTTCGTGGACGGTGTTCGCGACCTCGGCGCGGTCTCGCGCGACATGTTCAACATCCAGCAGGTGGAGGTGATCAAGGGCCCGGCGAGCACCGACATCGGCCGCACCGCGCCGAGCGGTGCGATCAACCTGGTGAGCAAGACGCCCTCGCTTGAAAACGCCTTCAGCGGCAGCGTCGGCGCCGGCAGCGCCGACTTCAAGCGCGCCACCATAGACTGGAACCGTGCGCTGTCGGACACCAGTGCCTTCCGGCTCAACCTGCTGGCCGACGACTCCGGCGTGGCGGGCCGCGACTACGTCAAGAGCAAGCGCATCGGCCTGGCGCCGAGCATTGCCTTCGGCCTGAACACGCCGACGCGGGTGATCCTGAGCTACCTGCACGTGGACCAGGACAACACGCCCGACGGCGGCGTGCCCACCATTGGATTGCCCGGTTACCGCACGCCCGACGCCACGCGCGGCTTCCTTACCAACGCCGCGCGAGTCGATTCGAGCAATTTCTACGGGACGAGCTCCGATTTCCAGAACGTGGACGTCGACATGTTCACCGCTCGCGTCGAGCACGACATCTCCGCCGACCTGAAGTTGCGCAACATCACCCGCATCGGCCGCACGCACAACAACTACCAGCTGACCTCCTACATGCTCTCGGCCACCACCCTGAGCACGCCGAGCGCGGCCGACCCGGCCGGCTGGAGCTTCACCCGCGGGCTGCCGACCAACGTCAACCAGACCAACAAGATCATCGTCAACCAGACCAACCTGAGTGCCCGGCTGGAAGCCGGCGGCATGAAGCACGACCTCAGCGGTGGCGTGGAGCTGATGCGCGAGGAGCAGGACAACCTGGGCTACTACGCCATCAACACTGGCGGCGCGGGTGCGTTTCCGGCGGCCAACCTGTACAACCCCAACCCGAACGTCACCGGCTTCAACCGCAACCTCAGTGGCGCCCGCTCCGAGGGCTCGACCGAGACGCTGGGCCTCTACCTGTTCGACACCGCCCGCATCAACGACCAGTGGCAGATCACCGGCGGCGTGCGGGTCGACCGCTACAACACCCACTTCGACGCCACCACGCTCACCAACAACGTGCTGGTGCCCTCGTCGCAGGGCGTCTCCGACACCATCTGGAGCGGCAAGCTCGGCGTGGTCTACAAGCCGGCATCCAACGGCAGCGTGTATGCGCTGGTGGCCACCGCCGCGCAACCGCCGGGCGGCGCCAACAACCAGCTGAGCGCAGCGGCCAACAACGCGGCCAATCCGAAGTTCGATCCGCAGAAGGCCAGGACCTACGAGGTCGGCACCAAGTGGGACCTGCTCGACAACCGCCTCGGCCTGGCCGCCGCGCTGTATCGGACCGACGTCAGCAACGACATCGAGGTCGATCCCACCAACCCGGCCAACTACATCCAGACCGGCAAGAAGCGGGTGCAGGGCGTCGAGCTGAGCGCCGTGGGCAACATCACGCCGAACTGGGCGCTGAGCGCCGGCTACACCGTGATGGACACCTCCATCCGCAGCGGTACCACCAAGACCGCCGATGGCACGGACGTGCTGGCCTACACGCCCAAGAGCGCCTTCACCATGTGGACCACCTACCGCCTGCCCTTCGGCCTGACCGTCGGCGGCGGCGCACGCTACGCCGGCAAGCTCCATCGCGGCACCGACGGCGCGGTGGGCACGCCGGCGTTCGTCAACGACTACTGGGTGATCGACGCGCTGGCGAGTTACAAGGTCAGCCGCAACGTGGACGTGCAGCTCAACGTCTTCAACCTGTTCGACAAGAACTACGTAGCGGCGATCAACAAGTCGGGCTACCGCTACACGCCGGGCCTCGACCGTTCCGCCCGCGTCACGGTGAACTTCACTTTCTGATGACGACCACGGCCCGGGCACCGAAAACCGGCGGTGCCTTGGCGCGTGTTCGTCATTCGGGCGAAGATGCCGGCCCATGAAAGCCGAAGAGTCCATCGAACCGTCCACCCCTGCGCCGCGCCCGCTGCCCCGGCCCGCGCGCTGGGCGCTGCACGCGTTCGCCGTGCTCTGCCTCGTCCTGGGATTGATCGGTGCGGTCGTGCCCGGCATGCCGACCACGGTCTTCATCCTGATGGCCGCCTGGGCGGCGGCGCGCAGCTCGCCCAGGCTGCATGCCTGGTTGATGCGCAATCGCGTGTTCGGCCCGATGCTCCTCAACTGGCAGAACGGCGGCACGGTGAGCCGGCGCGCCAAGTGGAGCGCCACCGCCACCATGGCGTTGTGCGGCGTGGTGGTCGGCTACACGGTGCATCGCCGCTGGGCTGCGACCCTGTCCATCATCTGCATGGCGTTGGTGCTCGCCTGGCTGTGGCGAAGGCCCGAGCCGCGACGCTGAGCGCTGTTCAGATGCCTTCGGGCTCGGCGGCGTTCGCGGCCGGACTCTTCGGGAATGGCCAGGGGTCGGCGGGCTGCGTGGCGTTGCCCGAAGGTGCGCCGATCGGCGGCAGCAGGCGGGCGATACCGTCGCGACCGCTGAGCGCACGCACGAGCAAAGCACCGCCGAGCCCGGCACGCAGCGAGGCTCGGCATCCGCTGGGCGCGAAGAACGCCGCGGCGATCAACGCGCCGCCGGCCGCGGCCACCATGGCGTGCTCACCGGGCAGGCTTTCGCGGGCGTCGTCGGCGGCTTTCCAGCGCTTGAGGCAATTCAACAGTTCCATCGGTTCTCTCCAGTACGTCGATCGGATTGCGGTGCGAACGCATCGCACCGACCTGTCTTCACGCTAGACCAGGATCCTTCGGCCCATGTCAGCCGGCGCGGACGCAGTGGGTGCGCCAATTTCCCGCGAGCGGGCGGCCGTAGATGACCACAAGCCCGCAGGCACGCAGCCGACGCCGGCTCGTCGGTCCTTCCTTCTTTGGCAACGAAAGCAATCGCGTCCCATGGCGTTCATCCAACAACGTCATCCAAAGGACTCATTCATGGCAATCGCTACCACCCGCCGCGGCTTCCACCATCACGGCATCACCGCCGTGGCTTTCGCGGCGCTGGCCAGCACGCTCGGCATGGGCCTGGCCCAGGCGCAGACCGCGCCGGCCAAGCCCGACGCCGACATGCAGATGGTGCTCGACGCCCAGGCCAGCCTCAAACCCAAGCCGATCGAGACCCTGTCGGCCGTGGAGGCCCGCAAGCAGGCCAGCGTGGCCGACGGCGTGAACAAGGTGCTCAAGACCACCAGCCAGTCGACCAAGCCGCAGGTGCTGGTGCCAGGCGTCAAGAGCCAGGACATCTCGATCGCCGGCGCGACCGGCCCGATTCCGGCGCGGGTCTACACACCCGCCGGACGCGGCCCGTTCCCCACCATCGTCTACTACCACGGCGGCGGCTGGGTGATCGCCGACAAGACGGTCTACGACGGTGGCGCCCGTGCGCTGGCCAAGGGTGCCAACGCGGTGGTGGTGTCGGTGGACTACCGGCGTGCGCCGGAAGCCAAGTTCCCGGCACAGTGGGACGACGCGCTGGCCGCGTACAAGTGGACGGCCGCCAACGCCGCCCAATACAAGGGCGATCCTGCGACCCTGGCCCTGGCCGGCGAGAGTGCGGGTGGCAACCTGGCGGTCGCCACCGCCGTGGCAGCGCGCGACGCCGGCCTGATCAAGCCGGTGCACATCCTGTCGGTGTACCCGGTGGCGCAGACCAGCACCGATACGCCTTCCTACAACACCTACGCCGATGCCAAGCCGCTCAACCGCCCGATGGTGAAGTGGTTCGTCGAGAACCTGACGAACTCGCCGGCCGACCTGAAGGATCCGCGCCTGCAACTGGTCGACGCCAACCTGGCGGGACTGCCGCCGGTGACCATCGTCAACGCCCAGATCGACCCGCTGCTCGATGACGGCGCGATGCTCGAGGCCGCGCTGCGCAAGGCCGGCGTGCCGGTGGAGCGCAAGGTGTTCGACGGTGCGACACACGAGTTCTTCGGTACCGGCGCGGTGGTGCAGAAGGGCCGCGACGCGCAGGCCTTCGCCGCCAACCGCCTCAAGGCCGCCTTCGGTACCGGCATGTAAGCGCTACTTGAGCGCGTCATAAGGGGAATCTCCGCAAGGCCCGCATCGCGCGGTACGGTACGACCCTCGCCGCCGGCCCGACCGGTGGACCGAAGCGACTTGCCGACTCCAAGGAGCGACCATGCGGAGATCCGTCTTTCTTTCAGGCTGCGCCCTCGGCGTGGCAGTTTGTGCCGGCGCGACCGCTGTTTCGGCGCATCACGGCTGGTCCTGGGCCGAAGGTGAACAGATGACATTGCGCGGCACCATCGAGTCGATCTCGATGTCGCCCCCGCATCCCACGCTCAAGGTCAAGGCGCAGGACGGCGGCTCCTGGCAGGTCGACCTGGGCAACCCGTCGCAGACCGAGCGCTCGGGCTTCGCCGGCGGCACGGCCAAGGTGGGCGACGCGGTCACGGTCCTCGGCAACCGGGCGCTCGACAAGTCGCTGCACATGAAGGCAGTACGGCTCACGCTCGGCGGCAAGAACTTCGACATGTACCCCGAGCGGATCAAGGATTGAACGATGCCGCGCCCTGGCTGGCGCCTGTGCTGACGGCGCTGCAGTCATGGCCCGGATCGCTCTGGCTGCAGCGTTCGGGCACGGCCTACCTGCTGGTCAATGCCGCGCACATCCTGGGGCTCGGCCTGCTGTTCGGCTCCATTGCGCTGCTCGACGGGCGCCTGCTGCGTGCCCGCGTGGGTGCCGACCTTCCGTGGCTGGCGCGATCGGTGCCGCGCGTCGCCGGTGCCGGCCTGGCCCTGGCGGTGACGACCGGCCTGTGGCTGTTCTCGGTCCGGCCGCAGGAGTACCTGGGCAACGCCGCCTTCGTGGTCAAGATGGGTTTGCTGTCGCTGGCGATCGTCAATGTCGCCTGGCAGCACCGCAGCGCGCACTGGTCGCGGCTGGAGGCGGGCGCGGTGCTGCCGGCGGCGGTGCGCCTGCGGGCCGCGGCTTCGCTGCTGCTGTGGACCGGCGTGGTCGTGGCCGGGCGCTGGATCGGCTTTCTGTAGCGCCGCAACCCTGCCGAGCGCCTACAGTGCGCAGCGCGGCATCCGCATACCGCCACCAAGGAGCATCTTTTCCATGATCGATCACCTGGACCATCTCGTCCTGACCACCGTCGACGAGGCCGCCTGCGTGCGCTTCTACGTCGACGGCCTGGGCATGCGCCTCGAATCCTTCGGCGCCGGCCGGAAGGCCTTTCGCTTCGGCCAGCAGAAGATCAACCTGCATGTGAAGGGCCGCGAGTTCGAGCCCAAGGCGCACACGCCGGTGCCCGGGGCGCTCGACCTGTGTTTCATCGCCAGCCTGCCGCTCGACGAGGTCATGGCACAACTCGCGGCCAAGGGCATTCCCATCGTGGAAGGCCCGGTGATGCGCACCGGCGCGACCTCGCCGATCCGCTCGGTGTACCTGCGCGATCCGGACCTGAACCTGATCGAGATCTCCGAGCTGATGCAGAAGCCGGCCTGAGTTCAGCCTTCGACCGGCGGCGGGCTGCCCGGCACCAGCAAGGCATGTTGCGACGCGGTGTGGAAGTCGCGCCAGACCCGATTGATCTCGGCGCGCGTGTCGGCTGCCTCCAGACCGCAGCAGGGGTACAGGCTGTCGACCGCGTCGCGTGCCGATCGCACCAGGGCGACGGCGCTGTCGCGCAAGGCACCGCGCCGATCGGCGGCCAGCGTGCGGCCGGTGACGACTGCGGTCCACGCGACGTCGAGTTCGCCGGTCATGCGCTGCCAGGTATCGCCCAGGCCACATGTCGCGAGGTCGAGTCGACGCTGGATCGCCGGGTCGTCGCCCAGGGCGACGGCGGCGCGCATCGGTCGGCGCTGGCGCACCAGCGGATCGGCCAGTTCCACGAAATGCCGTGCCATGCCCGCGAGGTTGGCGGCCAGCGTGACCCAGGCCAGTGACAGGAAGTCGAAGCGGTAGAGCGGTCCCCTCGCGGTGGCGGCGGCGGGGGCTATGGAGAAACGGTGGCTGTCCGGCACCAGCGCCGAGTCCACGGCGTAGGCCCACGAGCCGCTGGCGCGCATGCCGATCGCGAACCAGCCGGGTTCCAGATCGACCTGGTTCGCCGGCAGGATGAAGGCGCTGGTGCGTGGCGCGCCGTCGTCGTCGAGCAGAACCTCGCCATGCTCGCGCAGCACCGCGACCAGCGTGTAATGGCTGGCCATGGGCGCGCCGCTGGCGTGCTGCCACCGGCCCGTGATGCGCCAGGCCGCGCCTTCGCGGTCGGCATGGCCGGTGGGTGCGCCGCTGCCAGCGATGCAGACACGGCGGGTGGTGGTGACCGTGCGCGCCAGGGCCGGCGGCAGGAAGCCGGCGAACCAGCCCGCGCCCGCGCAGAGCGTGAGCACCCAGCCGCAACTGCCGTCGGTGGCGGCTACGGCTTCTTCCAGCCGCACCATGGCCGGCAAGGGGCATTCGGCGCCACCGGCTTCGCGCGGCGCGAGCAGGCGCAGCCAGCCGCGGCGATGCAGCACCGCCTGCTGCGCCGGGGTGAGGCCGCCGGCGGCCTCGGCCGGGGCGGCGTGGCGGCGCAGTCGTGCGAGGTCGCGGGCCTGGACGGAAGCGGGCTCGGCGAGGTGGAAGGCATGGCGCATCGGCCGACTATAGACAGCGCAGACCGGGCGATCGGGGCGCTGCGCTAGAGTCGCGCCTCCCGCAACACCGACCCGGCCGGTCGCCCATGAACGCCCTGCAGACCGAATTCCGTCGCCTCTATGCACCGCACGGTCCCGCCGACGCACCGGACCGCGTGCGGGCCATCGTGCTGGAGGTGCTGTCGCCGCCCGGCTGGAGCGTGCTGTCGCGTGTCTGGCAGGAGGTGCAGGCCACGCTCGGCCTGCCGGCGCCGGCCATCGCGGTGTCGGGCACCGATGGCATGCAGCTGTGGTTCTCGGTGGCCGCGTCGGTGCCGGCCGAGACCGCACGGGCGTTCCTGCAGGGCCTTTGCCGGCGCTTCGTCCCGGACCTCGAAGACAGGCATCTGCGGCTGTGGCCGCACGGCGCAGAACACGCGCCGCCGGTGCCCGCGCCGCGAGGCATGGATGGCAACTGGTCGGCCTTCGTCGCGCCCGACCTCGCACCGGTCTTCGCCGATACGCCCTGGCTCGACGTACCGCCCGGCGACGAAGGACAGGCCAGCCTGCTGCGTGGGTTGCAGCCGATGAAGCCGGGCGATTTCGACCGCGCCTGCCGGGCGCTGTCGCCTGCCGCGCCGGCGGTGGCCATGCCGCCCGCCAGCGCCGCACCGCCGGCCGCGCCGGGGACGGGCGAAGTCGATGCGCGCAGCTTTCTGCGACGCGTCTTGAACGACGAAAGCGCGCCGCTGGCACTACGCGTGGAGGCCGCGCGCACCCTGCTCCAGCATCCGGGTTGAGCGAGGCGGCGAATGCCCGCGTGAAACAGTGGCGAATCGAAGATGAGAGAAGTTCTCATCTAGAATGATTTCGGTCTTGCAGCCGCAAGCCCCTCACATCTGGAGACAGGCCTTGCCATGGTTGAACTATCTGCCGTGCCCTCGACCCTGCGCATTCCCCTGGCGGCCCGTGCCTTCGGCGATGCCCTGTTTCCCCATGTCGCGGTGGGCGACGCCTACGCGGCCGATCTGCTGGCCGCCATGGGCGACGACGGTCGGCAGTGGCTGAAGGACCGGGCCAGCGTCTTCGGCGTGCTGGCCCGCACCCGGGTGTTCCGCGAGCAGGCGCTCCGGTTCCTGCAGGCGCATCCGGCGGGGCACGTGGTCAACCTCGGCTGCGGTCTTTCGCACTATTTCCAGTGGCTCGACAACGGCCGGGCGCGCATGACCGACGCCGATCTGCCCGAGGTGCTCGCGCTACGCCGCCAGTGGCTGGCGCCCGCAGGCGATCGCCACCGTTTCTCGACCCTCGACCTCACCGCCGATGACTGGTGGGACGCGCTGGACCTGCCGGCCTCGCCCGACGCCGAGCCCCTATTTCTACTGTGGGAAGGCGTGTCGATGTACTTCGAGCCGGAGCAGGTGCAGGCGGTGCTGCGCAGCTTCGGCGAGCGCGCGCCGGCCGGTTCGGTACTGGCGTTCGACGCCCTCTGCTGGCTCGCCGAGGGGCGCGCCCGGCTGCATCCGTCGGTGCGGCTGACGGCGGCGGAATTTCGCTGGGGGCCGCGCAACCTGGCCGAGCTGACGCGTTCCAGCGATCGGCTGGCGCTGCTGTCGGTTCGCTCGGTGATGGACGGCTACGGCTTTCCTTATGCCTTCGCCGGCCCTGCTTTCCAGGCGGTCTGGGGCGTGCCCATCTATGCGGTGTACGTGCTCGGCACGCAAGACGAGGCCCGGGCATGAGGCTCGACGCGATGGCGTCGGCCGAACTGCTGCACGAACACGGCGCGTTGCTGCGCCAGCATGCGGCCGCGCAGGCCCGTTGCAGCGAACTCATCGGCCAGCAGGCCGCCGAAATCGATCGGCTGCGCGTGCGTCTGATGCGCGAACGTGCCTCCCTGGTGGTGCGCGAAACCGCGCTGGCCTGGGAGCGCGAGGACCGGGCAGCGCTCGAAGCGTCCATTCCGGGCCTGCCGCGCCGTGCCGCGCTGGCGTCGCGTGTCGACGGGCTGGTGCAGCGCGTGCAGGAGTTGCTGCGCGAACGCCTGCGCGCGCAGCGGCCCGGTGCGGCCGCGATTGCGGCGGCGCCTGCCGTGGTCGAGCTCGAGATGCCCGTGGATGCCGTCGATCCTGTCGACGATATCGGCCAACTCGAGGCCAGCCTGGTCGCGGCCGACCTGGTCATCTGCCAGACCGGCTGCCTGAGCCACGGCGCCTATTGGCGGGTGCAGGACCACTGCCGGCGCACCGGCAAGGCCTGCGTGGTGGTCGAGCAGCCGGACGCCGTGCGCATCGTGCGTATTCACCAGGCGATGAGCGTCGACAGCCGGGCAGACTGAGCCCGGCGCTGCGACGCAACTCTCTTTCGAGGGGGCCGCGATGCCAGCGTCCCTATCGCCGGTATTGAATCCGCCAATCCGGCTGGCCGGCGTTCTCCGCCAGAATTTGGCTCCTTGCCCAATTCGAATTCAGAAGCCCCCACGAAGGAGAACTCCCATGGAAGTCGACAAGAAAGAAGCCAAGTGCCCGTTCAGCCAGGCCACGAGCCAAGGCACCAGCAACCAGGACTGGTGGCCCAAGGCGCTGCGCATCGACCTGCTGCACCAGCACTCCGCCAAGTCCGACCCGATGGGCCAGGACTTCGACTACGCCGCCGAATTCAAGAGCCTGGACCTGGCCGCCCTCAAGGCCGATCTCGCCACGCTCATGACCGATTCGCAGGACTGGTGGCCGGCCGACTTCGGCCACTACGGCCCGCTGTTCATCCGCATGGCCTGGCACAGTGCCGGCACCTACCGCATCGGTGACGGCCGGGGCGGCGCCGGACGCGGCCAGCAACGTTTCGCGCCGCTCAACAGCTGGCCCGACAACGTCAGCCTGGACAAGGCGCGTCGGCTGCTGTGGCCGATCAAACAGAAGTACGGTCGCAAGATCTCGTGGGCCGACTTGCTGATCCTCACCGGCAACGTCGCGCTGGAAACCATGGGCTTCAAGACCTTCGGTTTCGCCGGCGGCCGGGTCGACACCTGGGAACCCGATCAGGACGTCTACTGGGGCCGTGAAGACAAATGGCTCGGCGGCGACGTGCGCTACAGCCAGGGCTCGCCGGGTGTCGACGAGAGCCATGGCGTGCTGGTCAAGGACGACGACAGCGAAGTGCCGCACAGCCGTGACCTCGAGAATCCGCTGGCCGCCGTGCAGATGGGCCTGATCTACGTCAACCCGGAAGGCCCGGACGGCAATCCCGACCCGCTCGCCTCGGCCCGTGACATTCGCGACACCTTCGGCCGCATGGCCATGGACGACGAGGAAACCGTGGCACTGATCGCCGGCGGCCACACCTTCGGCAAAACCCATGGCGCCGGCCCGGCCGACAACGTGGCGGCCGAGCCCGAAGGCGCCGAGATGGAGCAGCAGGGCCTGGGCTGGAAGAACGCCTACGGCAGCGGCAAGGGCGCCGACACCATCACCAGCGGCCTCGAAGTCACCTGGACCACCAAGCCCACGCAGTGGAGCAACGACTACTTCGAGATCCTGTTCGGCCACGAATGGGAGCTGACCAAGAGTCCCGCCGGTGCGCACCAGTGGGTCGCCAAGGGCGCGGCCGACATCATTCCCCATGCCCACGATCCGTCGAAGAAGCTCAAGCCGACCATGCTGACCAGCGACCTGGCGCTGCGCGTGGACCCGGCCTACGAGAAGATCTCGCGCCGCTTCCTGGAAAACCCCGACCAGCTCGCCGACGCCTTCGCCCGCGCCTGGTTCAAGCTCACCCACCGCGACATGGGCCCGCGCGCCCGCTACCTCGGCCCGGAAGTGCCGGCCGAAGTGCTGATCTGGCAAGACCCGGTGCCGGCCGTCGACCACGCCCTGGTCGATGCGCAGGACATCGAAGGCCTGAAGAAAAGCATCGCAGCGACCGGGCTGAGCGTGGCCGAACTGGTGTCCACCGCCTGGGCTTCGGCCTCCACCTTCCGGGGTTCGGACATGCGCGGTGGCGCCAATGGCGCGCGCATCCGGCTCGCGCCGCAGAAGGACTGGGCCGTCAACCAGCCGACGCAGCTCGCCAAGGTGCTCGGCGCGCTGGAGGGCGTGCAGCAGGCGTTCAACGCGGCGCAGAGCGGCGGCAAGAAAGTGTCGCTCGCCGACCTGATCGTGCTGGCCGGCAATGTCGGCGTGGAAAAGGCCGCGAGCGATGCGGGCAGCCCGGTCGTCGTGCCCTTCACGCCGGGCCGAACCGATGCGTCGCAGGAGCAGACCGATGTCGCGTCCTTCGCGCCGCTGGAGCCGGCGGCCGATGGTTTCCGCAACTTCACCAAGGGCAAGTTCAGCGTGCCGGCCGAGGTGCTGCTGGTCGACAAGGCGCAGCTGCTCACGCTGACCGCGCCGGAGCTGACCGTGCTGGTCGGCGGCCTGCGGGTACTGGGCGCCAACGTCGGCGGATCGAAGCAGGGCGTTTTCACCGACAAGCCGGGCCAGTTGAGCAACGACTTTTTCGTGAACCTGCTCGGCATGGATACCGAGTGGAAGGCTACCTCGCGCTACGACTACGAAGGCCGCGACCGCCAGTCCGGCGCCGTGAAGTGGACCGCCAGCCGGGCTGACCTCGTCTTCGGCTCGAATGCGGTGCTGCGTGCGGTCGCCGAAGTCTATGCAGCGGCAGACGCCGGTCCGAAGTTCGTCGCCGACTTCGTCGCGGCCTGGACCAAGGTGATGAATCTGGATCGATTCGACGTTGCGTGAATCTTGCGCTGCCGGCATCGTCGGGCAGGTTTTTTTGACAAAAACTTCGCCCGCTTTTGCCAGGCCCCAAAAAATGGTGCATAATTCGAGGCTTGGCGGCTGTAGCTCAGCTGGATAGAGTACTTGGCTACGAACCAAGGGGTCGTGGGTTCGATTCCTGCCAGCCGCACCAAAAAAGGTATGCCTCCGTGTCGAAAGATGCGGGGGCATTTTCCTTTGTGGCGCAACACCTTACGCTCACTTCAGGCCCGGTAGATCTCATCCATCTGCCGGGCCTTTCTCTTTCCAGGCTCGCGTCATCATCGGGACATGCCTGAGGGCCTGGCTCAAGACTCGACGTCGGCTGCCACTTCCGCCGGTGGTGGCAGCGAAGCGCGCCGTCGATGATCAATCGCGCGTGACGCGCAGCACTTCTTCCGGCGACGTGATGCCCAGTGCCACGAGCCGCTCCCCGTCCTGCCGCATCAGCGACATACCCGCCGCCAGCGCGGTGGCGCGGATCTTCGCTTCGGCAGCCTGACCGTGGATCTGCTCGCGGATGGCGTCATCGACCACCAGCAGTTCGAAGACGCCGGTGCGGCCGCGATAGCCGCTGGCGTCGGTCGGGTCGAGTCGGCGCACCAGCCGCTGAGCCAGCACGCCGAGCAGGGAGCTCGACAAGAGGAAGGGCTCGACGCCCATGTCGATCAGCCGGGTGATGGCGCTGGCGGCGTCGTTGGTGTGCAGCGTGGCCAGCACCAGGTGGCCGGTGAGCGATGCCTGGATGGCGATCTGCGCGGTCTCGAAATCGCGGATTTCGCCGATCATGACGATGTCCGGGTCCTGCCGCAGGATGGCGCGCAGGGCGCGCGCGAAGTCGAGGTCGATCTTGTTGTTGACCTGGGTCTGGCCGACGCCGGGCAGCTCGTATTCGATCGGGTCTTCGACCGTCATGATGTTGTTCTGCGTGGCATCCAGGCGAGCGAGCGACGCGTAGAGCGTGGTCGTCTTGCCCGAACCGGTGGGGCCGGTGACGAGCACGATGCCGTGCGGCTGGCCGATGAGCTTCTGGAAGCGCTCCAGCACCTCGCCCTGCATGCCGACGGATTCCAGGCTGATCTTGCTTTCGCTCTTGTCGAGCAGGCGCAGCACGGCGCGTTCGCCGTAGGCCGAGGGCAGGGTGGACACCCGCACGTCGACCGCGCGGGTGCCGATGCGAAGCGAGATGCGACCATCCTGCGGCAGGCGTTTTTCAGAGATGTCGAGGTCGGCCATGATCTTCAGGCGCGAGATCAGGGCAGCGTGCAGCGCGCGGTTGGGCTGCACCACTTCTCGCAGGGCGCCGTCGACACGGAAGCGCACGCTGGAATGGCGCTCGTAGGGCTCGATGTGGATGTCGCTGGCGCCGTCGCGCGCGGCCTGGGTCAGCAGCGCGTTGAGCATGCGGATGATGGGCGCGTCGTCGGCGGTTTCCAGCAAGTCCTCGATGGCCGGCAGGTCCTGCATCATGCGCGAGAGGTCGGCGTCGCTTTCGACTTCGCTGACCACGGTGGCCGCGCTCGACTCGCCCTGCGCATAGGCGGCGCTGATGCGCTGGGCCAGCGCAGGAGCGTCGATGCGCTGCATCAGGCGTACCGCGTGGCGCCGCAACACCTCGCCGCAGGCAGCGGTGTCGGGCGCCGGGCCATGCCAGAGCGTCAGCGTGCCGTCGGTGTCTTCGAGCAGCAGCTGATGGGCGCGGGCGAAACCGTAGGGCAGCGGATAGCGGGTCACTGGGCTTCCTGGCGGCTGAGCGGGTCGGCCGTCGGCGGCAGCACGCCACGGCGCGGCGGACCGGCAGGCGCGGTGACGGTCGGCGGCATCGGCGCCGGGACGAGGGTGGTGCCCTGGAAGCCGGTGCCCTCCTCGTTGCGGCGCACCGGCTGTGGGAAGGTGGGCAGGATGGGCGCCGAATTGACGCCGTTCATCACCGCGCTCTCGGTGGGCTGGGTGTTCTGCTGCAGCGTGCGGATCGCGTCGTAGCGGTCCTGCGTGAGGCTGTCGCTGTCGGTGGCGTCGCGCACCACGACCGGGCGCAGGAACACCATCAGGTTGCTCTTGTTGCGGGTGCGGTTCTCGCTGCGGAACAGGGCGCCGAACAGCGGGATGTCGCCGAGGCCGGGCACCTTGTCCTGCTGCATCTGGTAGTCGTCCTGCAGCAGGCCGCCGAGCACCACGATGCTGCCGTCGTCGACCAGCACGTTGGATTCGATCGAGCGCTTGTTGGTGGTGGGGCCGTTGGTGTTGGTGGAGGTGCCGGCGACGACGTTCGACACTTCCTGGAAGATCGCCATCTTCACGGTGCCGTTCGAGTTGATCTGCGGCTTGACGCGCAGGGTCAGGCCGACGTCGCGCCGTTCCACCGAGGTGTAGGGGCTGGTGGTGGCGCCCGAGGTGAGGATGGTGGAGCCGGTGATGAACGGAACGTTCTGCCCGATCACGATCTTGGCTTCCTCGTTGTCGAGTGTGAGCAGGTTCGGGGTCGACAGGATGTTGGCGTCTCCCGTGCTCTGCAGGAAGTTGGCCAGCGCGCCGAGGTAGTACTTGCCATTGATGCGCGGGATCAGCGCCGCGTTGAAGCCGGCACCCAGTCCGGCCGCCGCCGTCGCCAGCCCGGTCGTGCCGCTGGCCGCAGCCACTGCGGCCGAAATGATGTTGGTGCCGTTGACGCTCGAATTGGTGCCGAGCACGCCGATCGTGCTGCCGGAGTTGCCCAGCACGCCCTGCCACTGGATGCCGAAGTCGGCGACCTTGTTGGCGTTGACCTCGACGATCAGGCTCTCCACCAGCACCTGCGCGCGGCGGCCGTCGAGCTTGTCGATGACGGCGCGCAGCTGGCGGTATTGCGGCTCGGTGGCGGTGATGATGAGCGAGTTGGTCGCCGGATCGGCCTGGATGCTGCCGCCGGTCGAGGGCATGGCGCTGTTGGCGAAGTTGCCTGAGGCGGTGCTGCCCAAACCACCGGTGCTGCTGTTGGCGCCGCTGGCGCCGCTCAGGTTGGTGAGGGCGGTCGGCAGGGCGGTGGTGCCGGAGGTGGGCGTGGATGTGGCCTGCGAGGCGCCGCCGGTGCCGCCCTGGCCGGTGCCCGAGGTGAGCGAGGCCAGCGCCGCGCGCAGGGCGACGGCGATGCGGGTCGCTTCGGCGTTCTTCAGGTAGACGACGTAGATGTTGCCGGCGTCGCCGTTCGGGCCCAGGGCGGTGGGTTGGTCGAGCCGGGCGACCAGCGATCGCACCAGCGCCAGGCGCGCCGGGTTGGCGCTGCGCACGATCAGCGAGTTGCTGCGGGGCTCGGCGATGAGGGTGGTGCGGAACCCGGTGTCGGACTGGCCCGCCGTGGCGCCACCCGCGGCCGGGGCGCCGGCGGTGGGTGTGGCCGTGCCGGTGCCTTCGATCAGCCGGGAAACCAGCGGAACCACGTCGACCGCGTTGGCGTAGCGGATCGGGATCACCTCGACGTCGGTGGCGTTGGACACGTCCATCGAGGCGATGATCCGCGCCATGCGCTGCAGGTTGTCGGCGTAGTCGGTGATGACCAGCGAGTTGTTGCCCGGGTTGACGTTGATGGTGTTGTTGGGGCTGATCAGCGGCCGCAGCACCGGCACCAGGTTGGCGGCGTTCTCGAAGTTCAGCCGGAAAATCTGGGTGACGATCTGGTTGCCCTGCGTGCGCGGGCCGTTGCCCACGGTGACCGAACCGCCCTGCAGCTTGGCGTCGGCCTCGGGCACGACCTTGTACAGGCCGGCGGACTCGACCACGGTGAAGCCCTGCAGGCGCAGGGCGGCCAGGAACTGGTCGAACGCGATGTTGGGCGGCACCGGGCGCTCGGTGATCAGCGACATCGTGCCCTTGACCCGCGGGTCGACCACCATGTTGCGTCCGGTGATGGTGGACAGCGTGCGTGCCACCGCCTCGATTTCGGCGTTGGTGAAATTGAGCGTGACCGGCTCGCGCGCACCAACGGCCGAGGGCAGTGCGCCCACCGCGGTCTGCGCGAATGCGACGCCGGCGTCGCCCAGGACGATGGCCAGCATGGCGACCACCGACAGCCGGGCAAAAGGTGCCGGACGCAGCGCGGGAGACGAAAGAAATGACATGGCGTTCAGCCCAAGGTGATGACGGAGGTGGCGCCGTTGCGCCGCCCCAGGAGATTCAGAAGAATGGACAGCGCCGCTTCTCGCTCGGGCAAGGCCCGTGCCAGCCCGGTGAAGCGCAGGCGGTTACCGACCCACTGTCCGTCGCCCGAGAGCTGCAGCGGACCGTCGACGGTGGTCAGTTGCAGGGCCGGCACCGCACCGCCCAGCAGGCTGAGTCGGTAACTGCCCAGGGGGCGCAGCTGGGACACGCTGGAGGCGAGGTTTTGCACGTCGATGTCGGCGCGGCCGGCCAGCGTGAAACGGCCGTTGGCCAGGTGCACGGCGGTCTGGGTGGTGCGCAGCAGCAGCGTGCCTTCCGGTTGCAGCGTGTTGAACGGTGTGCCCAGGCCCGACAGCAAGGCAGCGGGCCAGGAAGAGCTGCCGTTGGCGACGCGGATATGAACGCCGTCCCAGCCCAGCGCGGCAGTCGCCACCAGCGGTGCCGGCGTGCAGCACGCCGCGAGCAACTGGATGCGCGCGCCGGTCCATTGCGGGCGAAGCTGCCATTCGATGCGGTCGGGCAGGGCGACGGCGTCGGTGCTGCCGCTGCCGCCGGCCAGAACCAGTTGCGCGGAACCGTTCCAGATGGTGCCGCGTGGCGAGGTGAGCAACAGATGGCCGCCGGTGGCCGAGGCGATGCCGCCGGTCAGCCAGCGGGCCGGCGCGAACAGCAGCAGGGCCACGAACAGGCCGAGCGCCGCACCGACGGCGGCCGCGACGAAACCGCTGTTGCGGCCGGGAGCAGCAGCGCGGGCGCCGGGCGCGCGGAAAGCGGTGGGGCGGCGGGCCATGGCTTCAGCTCGCCGGCAGGACCAGCACCATGGTGCCGTCCCAGCGGATGTCGTCGTTGGTCAGCGGGCGCGATTCGGCCGTCGGTGCGACGGCCTGGCTGCTGGGCGGCAGGTTGCCCGCGGCAGCGGAGGCGGCAGCGGCCGCGGCCGCCGCGACAGACGCTGCAATGGCAGCGGCAGGATTGGCGCTGTTCGCAGGAATCGTCGCAGCCGCTCGGGGGGTGGCGGGCGCCACGCGTACCGGCGTGCGCACCAGTCGCATCTCGACCGGCGCGACCCGCGCGTTGGTGCGCGCCTGGCCGAGCCATGCCGCCACGCTGGCCACCGGCGCGGCGCGCAATGTGACGACCGCGCGCTCGCCGCTGACCTGCATCTGGGCATGGTCGCCCATGGCCGTCACCGATTCCTGCAAGGCGCGCACCGCGGCATCGCGTCCGATCTTCGGCTGGGACGCGAGCAACTGCGCCTCTGCCTTGAGCATCAGCATCTGCTGCGTCTGCGCATCGAGCGCCAGGCGCCGGACCTGCACTTTCTGCAGCGAACTCAAGGCCGGCGCCAGAAAAATTGCCCAGACCAGCAGGATGCCCACGGCCGACAGGGCCAGCGTGCTCAGGTGGCGTTCGCGCGGTGAAAGCGCCTGCCAGCGAGCCTTCAGCGGCGCGATGGCGGCCGCGACGCGGACGCTGGCCGAGGGAGCGGCGGCGCGCTTCATGGTGCGGCCTCCGCATGCATCAACAGGGCTTCACCTTCCGCCCGGGCCACGATGCCCATGCCGCGCAAGGCCGCGATGGCGTTGGCGGATTCATCGCCCTGCAACTGCAGTCCGACCAGGCGCAGTTCGTTGCCCGAGAACTCGAAGGCCTGGGCGCTGCGGCCGGGCGGCAGCACCGAGCCGGTGGCTGCGAGCATCGCCTCGACGCCGGAGCTGGAAGCCACGCCGCTGGACTGGCGCAGGCGGGTGAGTTCACGCTGCATCTGGACGGGTGCGTCGATGACGACGCGCACCGTGGGGAAGGTGTCGGTCAGCACCGCGCGCACCTGCGCTTCCTGGGTGTCGACGGCGCGCTGTTCCTTCCAGGCCCAGGCGTTCAGGCCGACGACCTGGGCGGCGACCAGCAGGCCCGCGCCCCAGCGCGCGGCGCGCCATTGCGGGGCGCGCAGCAACTCGCCCATCAGGGCGCCGGCGCGCTTGGCGACCCGCGTACGGCCGCTATTGGCCAGATCGAACTGCGCCAGATCCCAGGGGCTGCGCGCGGATTCGAGCCAGCGCTCGGCCGAGGTCTGAATTTCGGGCGGCCGGCCGGCGGCGGCTTCGGCCAACACCGCGACAGCAGGTTCGGCATGGAAAGGCGCGGCGGCCACGTCGACCGGCAGCAACGAAAAAGAACTCGGCGCCAGGGGCAGCAGGGCCAGGCCTCCGCCCGGTGGCAGTCCGGTAGCCAGCAGCCAGGGCTCGTCCGGGGAGCCGAAGGCCTGCAGCGAAGAGTCGGCGCCGCCCGGCGCCCATTCGGGTACTACCCGCGCCACCGGCCGGCCCGCGGCTTCGAGTGCCGTGAGCGAGGAGCGCAGCCACTGCCGGTTGCAGACGGCGACCCAGGCCGATTCGCCGGCGGCCGCATCGGGCGCCAGGGCGAAGTGCAGGGCGGAGAGATCGTCGAGCAGGCGTTCTTCGAGCAGGCCGTCGAGCACCGCTCGCAGCCGTGGCGCGGTGTTGCCGCGCGAACTGGCGCGCAGCCCTGGCGGTAGCGCGACACGCTGCCACGACATGGCGCGGATCGGCACGACGGCGACGGTTTCACCCGCTCGTCCCGGCTGCGGCAGCAAGGCGGCGGGCGCGCTGGACTGCTGCTGGATCGATACGCCGTCGGAGGTGAGCACGTAGGCGAATTCCGAACCGGCCCAAGCGCTGCCATCGGCCGCCGGCAAGGGAAGTGAAACGAGAAGAGTGCTCATGGAAGTGCGCGCGATTGTAGAGAGCGGCTGTGACGATCGGGCGGGTGCGTTGCGTCAACGGGACACGGTGGCCGCTGGCGGCGGGGTGAGCGCTCCCCGCTCGCGCCAGCGCACGCGTACGGTGGTTCCTTCGCGGCCGACCAGCGACCGCTCTTCCACCACCGCCTGCTGCAGTCGCAGGCGCCCGCGCACTTCGAAAAAGTTCGACACCACGGCCTCATGATCATCGTCGAGCATGAGGTCGACACCGGCCTCGGCCTGCGCGTCGGCGAGGCTGCTGAACGGCTTGTTGGTGCGGGCGGTAGCCAGCCGCTGCGCCACCGAAGCGCTGACGCCGAGCGTGGCCGCCAACACCGGCACCGGTGCGGTGTTCAGGTTGACGGCGGTGCGTTTGGGCAGGATGTTGGCATAAGGCTGCAGCGTCTGGATGGTCGGCAGCGACACGCCGAACCAGGCGATTTCATCGAGCCGCTGGGGCACCAGCGTTGCGTCGGTCCCGCCGGCCAGCGACGCGCGCATGCCCTCGGCGATGAGCTGGGCCTGTTGCTCCGGCAGGTTCAGCTGGGCGCACAGGCGCTGCAGCGCGAGCAGCCAGCCTTCATCGATGAGGTTCCGGTCGGTCACCAGGTTGCGCAGGTTGAAGAGCGACTGCGCATCGGTGATCGAGCCGGAGAGAAAGACATCGTCGGCGTCCGAGTCGACCGTGTTGTTCTGGTCGGCCGCCAGAAAGCTCGACAGCCGGGCTTCCTGCAGCGGCACCGCCCAAGGCTGCGACAGGTTGTCGGTAAGCGTCTGGTTCGACGAAATGGCCGCGCGCCGCGATTCGCGCAGGATCAGCCGCGACCAGTCGAGCGCGCCGCCTAGCATCCAGGCGGCCTGCACCCGCGCCCGTTCGGACGTCTCGATCTCCACGTCGCGCCACTGTTGCCACAGCGCCGAGGCGGCGAGCGTGGCGACCATGGTCACCGTCAGCATGGCCGACAGCAGGGCCGCGCCGCGATGGCGGGAATTGCTTGGCCGGGCCCGGGCGTGCGTCGTCATTGCTCGCCCGCCACGCGTGGAGAAACCCAGTCGCGCGTGATGTTGCCGCTGAACGCCTGGCCGGCCGACAGCTGCAGTACCAGCCGCACCCCGTCGGGCAGCGTGGTGGTGCCGATCGCCGTGTTGGACGCCGCGACCGCCGCAGCGCTGGCCGCGCTGTTGGCCGCATCGCCGGAGGACAGCGGATTGGTCCAGGCGTTGTTGCGATAGAAGAAGATCTGCATCGCGTCCGCGCGGGCCACGGGCACCTCGCGCACGCGTTCGGCATCCCCCGGGTTCTGCGCCCAGAGCGATGCCTGGTTCCAGGCCTCGGTCCACTGCGCCAGCGTGACCAGCGGCGCGGATTCCCAGCGCAGCCACCAGCTGCTGCCATCGGGCTGGACGCGGCGGGTCCAGGCGGCCACGCGCAGGCCTTCGGTGGCCGCGCCGCTGCTGCGCCGGGTCATGCGCAGCGCACGGCCGTCCCAGTCGAGCGCGTTGGTGTTGGGCCGTTCGGTGATCGAATCCAGGTCGACGCCCCACTGCGCCAATCCGGCCTGCAGCGCCAAAACCTCGTCGCCTCGGATGCGCGTCTGCTCGCGGGCTCGGTACATGCCGTCGAGCCCGCGCCAGCTCAGCACCGCCAGCAGCGCCATGATGGTGATGGCGACCAGCAATTCGATGAGGGTGAAGCCGCGTTGTCGGCGCATGTTGTGCATCTCAGTAGCGACCGACGACGGTGGACAGCTTCAGGATCGGGTAGCGCCCGTCGTCCACCGCCGCGTCGACCCGCCGGAAACTCGGATTGGGCGTCGGCCGGATCGACACCCGCACATGCAGCACCTGACCGGCCTGCTCGCAGCTCACATCGTTGTCGGCCACGCTCGGCAGTTGCCGTGTCAGGCGCACGCGGGTGAGTTCGTTGCTCGCGCAGAGCTGGGCCAGCACGCTGTCGGACTGGCGCTGGGCGTTGCGGGTGAGCGCGCTGGTCGCCTGCATACCGGCCATGAGCGCAATGGCGACGATGGCCACGGCAACCAGCACTTCGACCAGGGTGAAGCCCCACATCGGCCGGCGCCGAGTGCGAGTCGGGATGCGTGATGGGGTGCTCATGGCGTGCCGGTCTGCTGCACGGAGAACGGCCGCAAGCCGTCCGTGCCGATCCGCAGTACGCGTTCCGGTTTGGCCAGAACCGCGATGGTGACTTCCTGTCGACCGATCAGCGGGTCCGGTCCCAGCCGCAGGATCGGATTGGCGCTGACCGTGCCGGTGCCGGCATCGAGCCATTGCGTGGGCAGAGCGCCCGTCGGCAGTCCGTCGAAGGCGAAGCCGCCAGGCGTGGAGCGCCACACGACCGGAATGCCGCTGGCACGCGACTGTCCCCGTGCCGCCTCCAACAAGGCCGCCAGCCGGCTGGCTTCGCGCTCCAGTTGGGTCTCCGACGGATCGCGCATCGCAAAGCTGACCCCAGCCGTGGCGAAGGCAATGATGGACAGCACGACCAGAATTTCCAGCAGCGTGAACCCCGCCGCTCGCCCGAGCGATCGCGCGCGGCCGGGCCGCGATGCGGACCGACCGCCGGGCCGCCCCAAGGCGGACCGCGCCTCCCCCTCGGGGGGTGGCGAACCACACGCCAGTGGGGAGCCGTGGGGCGATGAGGGCCGACCGCCGGGCCGCCCCAAGGCGGACCGCGCCTCCCCCTCGGGGGGTGGCGAACCACACGCCAGTGGGGAGCCGGGGGGCTCCTGTTTACTGCCAGCTGCCGATATCGGCATTCTTGCCCTCGCCGCCGGACTGCCCGTCCGCACCGAAGGACATTACGTCCACTTCTGCCTTCACCCCGGGGTTGAGGTACTGGTAGGCGCGGCCCCAGGGGTCGTTGGGCAGCTTGTCGAGATAGGGTTTCCAGTTGGCGGGCACCGGCGCGGAGGTCGGCCGTGCCACCAGTGCCTGCAAGCCCTGTTCGCCCGACGGATAGCGCTGGTTGTCCAGGCGATAGAGCTTCAGCGCCTGCATCAGGTTGTTGACGTCGGTGCGGGCGGCGGTAACCCGCGCGTCGTCGGCACGGTCGAGGACGTTGGGCACGATCAGCGCGGCCAGCACGCCGATGATGACCAGCACCACCATCAGTTCGATCAGGGTGAAGCCAGCCTGCAGGCGGCGCGGAAGTCGGCGTGAAATGCGGGACATGGGTGCTCGGGAGGGCCGGTGGCGAGGCATGAAAAATGACGGCGGCAGGGCCGACGCACCATGATAATCCCGTCATGCGACAGTTCTTCCCCTCTCGTCTGACCCGGCCGTTGGCCACATCGGCACTCTGGGCCCTGGCGTTCGCCAGTGCGGCGTTCTGGGGGCTGCGTTTGTCCGCGCCACCGGCTGGAGCGCCCTACGCGCCGCCGGCAGCGCCGCTGCCCGCGACGCCGGATTCCGCCGCACTGGCCCGACTGCTCGGCGCGCTGCCCGAGCCGGACGCCCCCGGCGCGCCGCCGGAGGCTGGCCGCTTCTCGCTGATCGGTGTCCTCGCCGGCCGCACCAGCGCTGGCGCGGCGCTGATCGCGGTCGATGGCCAGCCGGCCAAACCGTTTCGTGTCGGCAGCCAGGTGGTGCCGGGCTACGTGTTGAAGTCCGTGGGGCCCCGGCGAATCGTGCTGGGCGCGGAAAACGCACCGGCCGGTGGAGATTCCGGCGGCGGGCTCACCATCGAGATGCCGGCCTCTCGTCAGTAGCCCCAACTACCGGTTCGTCGGCGGCGTCGTCAGCACCAGGCATTCGCCGTAGCCGATGGGCTGCGAGGGCCACTGGGTCGCCGATTCGATCGTCGACGTGCCCTGCGCGATCAATTCGGCCGCACGCATCACGCCGGCATGGGTGATCCAGACACGATCGCCGGCCACCGGGGATCGCAACACGGCTGCGACGCGCGCCATGAACGTCGTTACCGATTCCCCGCCGCCGGGCGCCAGGTGAGCGAAGTCGCGGGTCCAGGCGTCGATCGCGGCGGCGCCGATGTCCTGCCAGCTGCGCCCTTCCCAGGTGCCGAAGTTCATTTCGGCCAAGGCTGCGTCTTCTGACAGCGCCAACGCCGGTCGCAGTCGCGCAATGGCTTCGGCCAGCTGCCGGCAGCGCCGAAGCGGCGAGCTCACCAGTGACCAGCCTGCCGGAACCCGGCCGGCCAGGTCTTGTGCCACCAGCGCGGTAGCGACCGGATCGGCGGCGACGTCCAGGTGCCCGTAGCAGATGCCGCAGTCCACGATCGGACGCGCGTGGCGTACCAGCCAGGTCGTGGGCATGGTCGTCTTGCCTAACGCAGCGCGCATGCCGCGCCGGCATAGAACGCGATCTCGCACACCTGCTGCGCGGCGCCGAGGCAGTCGCCGGTGAAGCCGCCGAGTCGGTGACGGAGCATCCGGCCGACCCACCACAAGGCGCCTGTGGCGCTCAGCATGCCGAAGACCACGAAACCGGCGCCTTGCATGCCGGCGACCAGCAGCAGGGCGGGCAGGCTCCAGGCGGCTGCGATGGCGAGTGCCTGACCGTCGATGCGGTCCGCCAGCGGCTTGCTCTTGGAGTGCGCCGCGTCGCCGACGTGCGGTAGAAAACGGACCAGCAGCAAAGGCAGGAAGCGCGAAAGCACATGCCCGGCGAGCAGTGCGGACATCGCGACGCCGACACCGTGACCGCCCAGCACCGCCAGCAGGGTGAGCTTGCAGGCAATGGCCAGCACCAGCGCGAGCGCGCCGTAACTGCCGATGCGGGAGTCCTTCATGATTTCCAGCGCGCGGGTGGCATCGGCACTTCCGCCCAGACCGTCGGCGGTGTCGGCCAGTCCGTCTTCGTGGAAGGCGCCGGTCAACAGGGCGGTGACGACCGTGCAGGCCGCAGCAGCGGCCAGCGGCACCAGCACGCCGGTTCCCAGCAGCAAGTTCGCGGCGCCATAGGCTACACAGGCGCTCCCGGCGACGATCCAGCCGACGCCCGGGAAGTGGCCGGCCGCCGCACGCAAGCGCGCCGGCGAGTAGCCTGCCCATTCCTCGACGACGCCGGTCACGGGAATGCGGGTGAAGAACTGCAGCGCCAGCAGAAAGTGGCGCAAGGCCTCGGCCAGCATGCGGAGCTTAGTCGCGCAGGAAAAGCCGATAGGCCGGGTTGTCGGTTTCCTCGATCCACGGATAGCCGAGCGAATCGAGGAAGTTCGCGAAGGCGGCGTCTTCGCCTTCGGGTACCTGCATGCCGACCAGGATGCGGCCGTAATCGGCGCCCTGGTTGCGGTAGTGAAACAGGCTGATGTTCCAGGTCGGCTGCATCAGACTCAAGAACTTCAGCAGCGCGCCGGGGCGTTCCGGAAAAACGATGCGCAGCAGGCGCTCCGGCGCGCCGCTGCCCGCGCCGAGCCGACCGCCGACCAGGTGCCGCAGATGTTCCTTGGCGATCTCGTCGTGGGTCAGGTCCAGCGTGGGAAAACCCAGCCCGGTGAAGAACTCGGCGATGCTGGTCGACTCGCCGCGCCGCGAAGTCGTCAGGCCGACGAACACCTGTGCCTCGCGGGCATCGGCGCGGTCGCGCATGCGGTAGTTGAACTCCGTCACGCTGCGCGGACCGCCGGGTAGTTGGCCGATGGATTCGCAGAAACGGCGGAAACTGCCGCGCTCCTCGGGAACCGTCACCGCGAACAGCGCCTCGCGCTCCTCGCCTACTTCGGCGCGCTCGGCCACGAAGCGCAGGCGGTCGAAGTTCATGTTGGCGCCGCACAGGATCGCGGCGTAGGTCTCGCCGGATCGGCCCTCGCGCTGTGCGTATTGCTTGATCGCCGCAACGGCCAGTGCGCCCGCCGGCTCGACGATGCTGCGGGTGTCCACGAAGACGTCCTTGATGGCGGCGCAGACGGCGTCGGTGTCGACCGTGATGAATTCGTCCACCAGGCCGCTGGCGATGCGGAAGGTTTCCTCCCCGACCAGCTTGACGGCGGTGCCGTCCGAAAAGAGCCCGACATCGGCCAGGGTGACGCGCTGTTGGGCGGCCACTGAACGCATCATCGCGTCGGAATCG
The DNA here is from genome assembly GCF_033546935.1 of Xylophilus sp. GOD-11R. Classification (GTDB taxonomy): domain Bacteria; phylum Pseudomonadota; class Gammaproteobacteria; order Burkholderiales; family Burkholderiaceae_C; genus Xylophilus. Next base: position 493,871 of record NZ_CP137854.1, read on the forward strand.
TTCATCTGTACGCCGATCACCTTGACGCCCGGGCGCACCGCCTTGATGTAGTTGGCCACGCCCGACACCAGGCCGCCGCCGCCGATGGCCACGAAGACGGCGTCGAGCCGGTCGGAGCCCGGACCCTGGCCGATGCCCTGCACCTGGCGGAGGATTTCCATCGCGATGGTGCCCTGGCCCGCGATCACGTCCGGGTCGTCGAAGGGATGCACGAAAGTCAGGCCGTGTGCTTTTTCGAGCTCGACCGAATGCACGTAGGCATCGGAGTAGCTGTCGCCGTGCAGCACCACCTCGCCGCCGAGTGCGCGGACCGCGTCGATCTTGAGCTGCGGCGTCGTCGTGGGCATCACGATCACGGCCCGGGTGCCGAGCTTGCGGGCGCTCATCGCCACGCCTTGGGCATGGTTGCCGGCCGAGGCGCAGATGACGCCGCGCGCCAGCTGTTCGGCCGACAGGTGCGCCATCTTGTTGTAGGCGCCACGGAGCTTGAAGCTGAACACCGGCTGTTGGTCCTCGCGCTTGAGCAGCACGGTATTGCCCAGGCGAGTACTCAGGTTGCGGGCGCGCTCCAGCGGGGTTTCCACCGCGACGTCATAGACGCGGGCGTTGAGGATGCGGGTCAGGTAGTCGGCAGGGGAGAGCGGCTGCGGGTTCACGGTTGTCTTGACGGTGATTGGCGTAGCGCGAAGGCCTGCCGGGGCGCCGATCATAGGCGCCAAAGAAAAAAGCCCCGAGTCTTGCGACTCGGGGCTAAATCCACCAAAGGAGGAGGTGGAGGAGACAATCGGTGCGGCGAGCTAGGTAAAAACCTGTTTCGGGAAAAACCCGATGATCGCCGCGATGGGTTGAAGTATAGCGACCTCTTGCTGCGACGCAACAACCCCACCATTCGTCTGTTTGAGAAATGCGACATTACGATCCGCACCCCAGCACCGAAGAGGAAAGCGAAGAATGGAATGCACCGTAAGTTGGACCGGCGCGGCGGGAACGCGGTCGGCGATGGGTTTTGTGGCGGAAACCGGCAGTGGTCACCTGTTGGCCATGGACGGCGCCCCCGACGATGCGAAACCGGAGAACGGCGGCCGAAATCTGGCGGCGCGCCCGATGGAATTGCTGCTGGCCGGCACCGGCGGCTGCACCGCCTACGACGTGGTGCTGATCCTCAAGCGCGGGCGGCACGACGTGCGCGGCTGCTCCGTGCAACTGAGCAGCGAACGCGCCACCACGGATCCCAAGATCTTCACCAAGATCCACATGCAGTTCACCGTGACCGGCAAAGAAATCCCGGCGACGGCGGTGGAGCGCGCCATCGCCCTGAGCCACGACAAATATTGTTCGGCCAGCATCATGCTCGGTCAGATGGCCAAGATCACGACCGGCTTCACAGTGGTGGAAGCCAGCTGAGGCCACGCCGGCCGTACTCAGATGTAGTGCGCCGTCGTCGTCATGATTCGCGCGGCGCCGCGCATCATCGACCTGACCGGGCCGGGCAGTTCGACAGCACCCGCGTGCCTGGCTTCGCTGGCGTGCTCCTCTTCGTCGACTTTCATCTGGGCGACGATGGCTCGCGACGCGGTGTCGCCCGCCGGCAGTCGCTTGAGATGGGAATCGAGATGCTCGCTCACCTGGTCTTCCGTCTCCGCGACAAAACCCAGGCTCACCTCATCGCCGATGCGGCCGGCCACCAGGCCCAGGGCGAAAGCGCCGGCATACCAGAGCGGATTCAGCAGGCTAGGGCGCGAGCCCAGCGCGTCGAGGCGCTGGCGTGTCCACGCCAGGTGGTCGGTTTCCTCTCGTGCCGCAGCCTCCAGCTGCGCCCGAAGCTCCCGGTTGCGGGTGGCGGCCGCCTGCGCCGTGTAGAGCGCCTGCGCGCAGACCTCGCCCACATGGTTTACCCGCATGAAGGCGGCCGATTGTTTTTTCTCGGCGACCGTCAGTTCTGCCGGCAACTGGTCGACGGAGCCGCCAACCGGCGTCGGGCGTGACGCCCGGTGCTCGGCAAAAAGCGTTCGAAGGGCCGCATCGGCCGTGCGCAAGAGTTTTTCCATTGGTCGATCCTCGGCTCAAGTCCAGCGGTGCGCGCGCCGTGCGCCACAAGACCGCGTGGTTCGGACAGGGATTGTGGCCCGCCACCAACTGCGAAGTTCGCCGAGCGGCGTTGCTGCTGTAGGACCGCGCCGACGCCAATGTCGGCGGTATTCGATAGCTCGAATTATTCGTTGCTGTGATGCAACGAAACCCGGAATAGTGAACCTTTCCGCCCACAAATCCTTTGCGCCGTACGAAGCGGTCTGGTCGAATACGCCCAACTTCCGAAGAGGAGGTTGGCCCGGGGAACCGGCGGGAACATGGATGCGCGACACAGCGCACGAGTGCCTCCCTCGATCCGGCGCCCTCTGTTTAACCTTGGAGAAACTCGCAATGAAAAAATCTCTGATCGCCCTGGCTGTGCTGGCTGCTTCCGGCGCCGCGATGGCTCAATCGTCGGTGACCCTGTTCGGTATCATTGACGCTGGCGTCGGCTACGTGAAGTCCGACGGCGCTGGTCACACCACCGGCCTGCTGAACGGCGGTAACTCCACCAGCCGTCTGGGCTTCCGTGGTACCGAAGACCTCGGCGGCGGCCTGGCTGCCAGCTTCTGGCTCGAAGGTGCTCTGAACAACGACGTCGGCGGCGGCGCTTCCCAAACCACCGGTTTCGACTTCCAACGTCGTTCCACCGTCAGCCTGTCCGGCGCGTTCGGTGAAATCCGTCTGGGCCGTGATTTCGCTGCTACCTACCTGCCGTCGATCTCCTACGACGTGTCCGGTCAGCGTGGCTTCGAGCAGATCGAACAGTACGGCGCTACCCTGGCCGGCGTTGGCGGCCTGAACGGCACCACCCGCGTCAGCAACGCCATCGCTTACGTTCTGCCTTCCAACCTGGGCGGCTTCTACGGTAACCTGCAGTACGCATTCGGCGAACGCAATTCCCGTACCAACGCTGTCGTCAGCCCGATCACCGGCCTGAGCGCTACCGCTGGTACCGCGATCACCGACAAGACCGGCGACTTCATCGGCGGCCGTCTCGGTTACGCCAATGGCCCGCTGGACGTGGGTGGCTCCTACGGCGTGTTCCGTGACGCGGTTCGTACCGTGGCCGCTGGTTCCTACGCTGAAGACTACAAGATCGGCAACCTCGGCGCTTCGTACGACTTCGGTATCATCAAGCCAATGGTCTTCGTTCAGCAAGATCGCATCGACGGCCAAGCTGCTGTTGGTGGCTTCAAGATGAACACCTACTCCATCGGCGCTACCGCTCCGCTGGGCGCTGGTGTCCTGCGTGCACAAGCCAACCGTTACGACGTCAAGGACGGCCCGAACGTCGCTGCCAACAAGTTCTCGCTGGGTTATGTGTACAACCTGTCCAAGCGCACCGCTGTGTACGCCGACGTTGCTCGCATCAACAACCAAGGCGCTGGTACCCTGGGCTTCACCGGCGTCGGTGGCCTGACCCAAGCTGGCCCGACCGCCGGCGACAACACCACCGCTGTTGCCGTGGGTGTGAAGCACTCCTTCTAATGGCCCGGCTGGTTCGCCAGCCTCCAATAGAAATCAAAGCCCCCGGCGTTCGCGCCGGGGGCTTTTTTGCTATGCGGTGTGTCCCGGAACACGTAAGCTCGCATGCCATGTGCTCAAAACTCAATGTCGGCCGCCTGGCCCTGGTCTTCGCTTTGCTTGGAGTTCTGAGCGGGTGTGCATCTCGCGGCGACGCTCCATCCCAGGATGAGCCAGTTCCAGTGGCAGCAAGCCCGTTCGAGCGCTCGTGGACCCGATCTTTGGGCGACGTCGCCGGTCACTTGCAAGCTCTTCCGGCCTGGGAACGCTACCGGCTGCCGGGCAAACAGGAAACCAAGTACGAATTCGTCCAGGCCGATGACCGGGTGGCGGTCGCGGCTTCTTCGGACGCGTCGGCAAGCATGCTGCGGGCGCAGGTGGCGATTGCACCAGAGGCGCTGGGACGATTCCAGTTCTCCTGGAAGGTCGCGTCCCTGATCGATGGCGCCGATGTCGGTGTGCGCGAGTCCGACGACGCGCCGGTTCGCATCGTCCTGGCGTTCGATGGCGATCGCGGCCGTTTCACCGTCAAGGAGTCGGCGATGTCCGAGTTGGCCCGCGCGATCACTGGTGAAGAAATGCCCTATGCCACGCTGATGTATGTCTGGTGCAACCAGCGTCCGCCGGGCACGGTGATCGTGCATCCGCGCAGTTCACGGGTCAGGGCGATCGTGGTGGAGTCGGGGCCGGGACGCCTCGGACAGTGGACGACGTACAACCGCGATGTGCAGCGCGACTTCGAACGGGCGTTCGGCGAATCGCCCGGCAAACTCACCGGTGTGGCCTTGATGACCGACAGCGACAACACACGCAGCCAGGCGGCCGCCTGGTACGGTCCGCTTCGGTTCGAGAAGGCCTCGCCGCAAAAGATCAGTCTGGCGCCCTGAGCCGCGGTGACCGGCCTGGTTTATTTCGCGAAGAAATGCACCAGCACGGAGGTCATGGCGAGATAGCGCAGGAACTTGCCGATCAGCATGTAGAAGAGGCAGGGCCAGAACGGCAGCCTGAGCCAGCCGGCGACGGCGCATAACGGGTCGCCGACCAAGGGCAGCCAGCTCAGCAGGCAGGCCTTCGGTCCGAGCCGTTCCAGCCATTCGATGACGCGGGTGTGGTGTTTGGAATGGCTGTACCGGTCGGCGATCTTGTGGGCGCCGTATCCCATCCACCAGTCGAACGCGCCGCCGAGCGTGTTGCCGGCGGTCGCCACCAGGATGGCGGACCAGAACAATTCCGGGTTCAGGTGGAGCAAGCCGTAGAGAAAAGGCTCCGATCCGATCGGCAGCAGGGTGGCCGAGATGAAGGATGCGACGAACAGCGTGCTCAATCCGTATTGCGGAAGGGCAAGCATCTGGAGGAAGGTGTCAAGCCAGGATTGCATGTGGGGCAAGTATCGCAGCCGTGGCTGTTGCGCTGTAACCGCAGGGGCCGCTGCTGAAGTTTTAGGCAGCTAGAATCACGCCCTTCGCCCGCTGTCCTCGCCCCCATCCCTCCCACCACCGCCATGCAGATCGGCTCCATCGCACTCGCGAATCGGCTCTTTGCCGCGCCCATGGCGGGTGTTACCGATCGGCCGTTCCGCCAGTTGTGCAAGACGCTGGGCGCGGGATACGCCGTCAGCGAGATGGTCACCTCGCGCCGTGACTTATGGGCAAGCCTCAAGACGTCACGCCGCGCCAATCACGACGGGGAAATCAACCCGATCGCCGTACAGATCGCCGGCACCGACGCGGCCATGATGGCCGAGGCCGCTGCCTACAACATCGACCGTGGCGCGCAGATCATCGACATCAACATGGGTTGCCCGGCCAAGAAGGTGTGCAACAAGTGGGCGGGGTCGGCGTTGATGCAGGACGAGCCGCTCGCGCTTTCGATCGTCGAGGCGGTGGTGGCGGCTGCGGCACCGCGTGGCGTGCCGGTCACGTTGAAGATGCGCACCGGCTGGAGCGATGCGCATCGCAACGCGGTCTCGATCGCGCGCGCGGCCGAATCGGCCGGCGTGCAGATGCTCACCGTGCACGGACGCACGCGTGAACAGGGCTACCGCGGCCAGGCCGAATACGAAACCATCGCCGAGGTGAAACGCGCCGTGCGCATTCCGGTAGTGGCCAATGGCGACATCGACAGCCCGGAGCGGGCGCGCGACGTTTTCGCGGCCACCGGCTGCGATGCGGTGATGATCGGCCGCGCCGCGCAGGGCCGTCCGTGGATCTTCCGGGAGATCGGCCATTTTCTGGAGACCGGCGAACACCTCGCCCCGCCCCTGATCGCCGAAGTACGCCGTCTGCTGCTCGACCACCTCGAAGAGCACTACCAGCTGTATGGCGAGCTCACCGGCGTTCGCAGCGCACGCAAGCACATCGGCTGGTATGTGCGGGGCCTGCCGGGCGGCGAGGATTTTCGCAATCGGATGAACCGCATCGACGAATGCCGGCCGCAGTGGCAGGCTGTCGCCGACTACTTCGACACCCTCGGGTCGCATTCGGACCGCCTGCCGCAGCAGGACTTGGCGAACGACGAGCCCGAACAGGATAGCCAGCACGAAGACGCCTGCGGCTGACAGCCGGCGCCGCGGCACGCGGCGTGCTTCGGAAAAAAGAAGAGATCGAGAGAGAGAAGAGAGAGAAGAGCATGAGCAAACAACAGATAGAAACCTGCATTCGCGACAGCCTGCAGGGCTACTTTCGCGATCTGGGTGGCGAGCAGCCGCACGGCATGTACGACATGCTGATCCAGGTGATGGAACGCCCGCTGCTGGAAGTGGTGATGGCGGAAGCCGCGCAGAACCAGTCCCGCGCAGCCGATTGGCTGGGCCTCAACCGCAACACGCTGCGCAAGAAGCTCGTCGAGCACAAACTGATCAAATAAAAAAAGACTGATTTCGGGCGCTGTCCTGCCGCGCATTCCCGTCGTACCCAAATTCCCTTCCTGATGAACGCACTGCTTTCTGTTTCCGACAAGACCGGAATCGTCGAATTCGCCCGTGGCCTGCATGCCCTGGGCATTCGCCTGCTTTCCACCGGCGGCACCGCCGCCCTGCTGGCCAAGGAAGGCCTGCCGGTGACCGAGGTGGCCGAGGTCACCGGATTCCCGGAAATGCTCGACGGCCGGGTCAAAACCCTGCACCCGATGGTGCACGGCGGCCTGCTGGCGCGCCGCGACCTGCCCGAGCACATGTCGGCGCTGGCCGAGCACGGCATCGGCACGATCGACCTGCTGGTGGTCAACCTCTACCCCTTCGAAGCCACCGTGGCGCGCCCCGGCTGCACGCTCGAAGACGCGATCGAGAACATCGACATCGGCGGCCCGGCCATGGTGCGCAGCGCGGCCAAGAACTGGAAGGACGTCGGCGTGGTCACCGACGCCTCGCAATACGCCGACGTGCTGGCCGAACTGCAGGCCGGTGAGCTGTCGCGCAAGACCCGCTTCGCGCTGTCGGTGGCGGCCTTCAACCGCATTTCGCAGTACGACGGCGCGATCAGCGACTACCTCTCGCGTATCCAGGACGACGATTCCCACGCCTTGTTCCCCGGCCAGTCCAACGGCCGCTTCGTGAAGCTGCAGGACCTGCGCTATGGCGAGAACCCGCACCAGCAGGCCGCGTTCTACCGCGACCTGTACCCGGCGCCGGGCTCGCTGGTCACCGCGCGCCAGTTGCAGGGCAAGGAGCTCAGCTACAACAACATCGCCGATGCCGACGCCGCCTGGGAATGCGTCAAGAGCTTCGAGCAAGCCGCCTGCGTCATCGTGAAGCACGCCAACCCCTGCGGCGTGGCCGTGGGCCGCGATGCACTCGACGCCTATTCCAAGGCCTTCAAGACCGACCCCACCTCGGCCTTCGGCGGCATCATCGCCTTCAACCAACCGGTGGACGTGGCGGCCGCACAGGCTGTCTCCAAGCAGTTCGTCGAAGTGCTGATGGCGCCTGGCTTCTCGCCCGAGGCGCTGGAAATCTTCAAGTCCAAGGCCAATGTGCGCCTGCTAGAGATCGCGTTGCCGCCCGGTGGCGACACCGCCTGGTCGCAGGGCCGCAACGCCATGGACGTCAAGCGCATCGGTTCCGGCCTGCTGATGCAGACGGCGGACAACCGCGAGCTGACACTGGCCGAGCTCAAGGTCGTCACCAAGGTCCAGCCCACGCCCCAGCAACTGCAGGATCTGCTGTTCGCCTGGAAAGTCGCCAAGTACGTCAAGAGCAATGCCATCGTCTTCTGCAAGGACGGCATGACCATGGGTGTTGGCGCGGGCCAGATGAGCCGGCTCGATTCCGCACGCATCGCGAGCATCAAGGCCGAACATGCGTCCCTGAGCCTGGCCGGGACCGTCGTGGCGAGCGATGCGTTCTTCCCGTTTCGAGATGGACTCGACGTCGTGGTCGATGCGGGTGCGAGTTGCGTCATACAGCCCGGCGGCAGCATGCGTGACCCGGAAGTCATTGCGGCTGCGGACGAGCGCGGTGTCGCGATGGTGTTTTCGGGCGTCCGACACTTCCGCCATTGAGTCGCCGAGGCGCCGCGGGTGCGGCGCCTTTTCTCGTCGAGGCACGCGACACCCTCTTTTTTCTTTCGTTGGCGGATGCTAACTTCGGCGTTTTTTCGCACCGAAGGCCATGCATCCCCTCATTCCCGAAGCCGGCCCTGTCGACGGCGGTCCGACAAACTACCCGATCGACGCGCTGGCCGTGCTGGCACGATCGCGGGAACGATCCGGCGCTTTCGGACTGCGCCAGGACCATCCACCGGAACTGGCGATCCTCGACGCCGGCGAGCTGAGGCTGCTGCGCGAGCGCAACTCGTCGCTCGGCTCCCATGCGCGGCCGGTGATGGAAAACCTCTACGCGCAGATCGCCGGCACCCACAGCATGGTGCTGCTGACCGATCGGCACGGAACCATCCTGCAGTCGCTCGGTGATGCCGACTTTCTGGAGCGCGCGCACCGCGTGGCGCTACAGCCCGGCGTGGCCTGGTCGGAGCAATCGTGCGGCACCAACGCCATCGGCACTTCCCTGGTCGAGGGCGAGCCGATGCAGGTGCATGCCGATCAGCATTTCCTGCGCGTTCACCATTTCCTCAGTTGCTCTTGCGCGCCGATCCACGATCCGCTGGGCGAGCCGATGGGCTCGATCGACGTCAGCGGTGACCACCGTGGCCAGAGCAAACACACGCTGGCCCTGGTGCGGATGTCGGCCCAGATGATCGAAAACCATCTGTTCAGCCGGCATTTCGACGAAGCCGTGCAACTGCACTTTCATTCGCGGCCGGAGTTCCTCGGCACGCTGCTGGAGGGCATGGCGGCGTTCGACGCCGACGGGCGCTTTCTCTCGGCCAACCGCAGTGCGCTGTTCCAGCTCGGCATGTCCTTGCGCGCACTCCAGGCCCATACCTTCAGCTCGCTTTTCGGTCGGCCCATATCGGACCTGATGGGCCGTGCGCGCCGGGCATGCGACGAAGCGGTCGACCTGTGGATGCCGGGCGGCGTGAAGGTCGCCGGCCGTGCCCGCCTGCGCCGCGCCGCCGCGCTGCTTCCCGTCGGCACGATCGACCAGCCGTCGCCGGCATCGGCTGGGTCACGGCCGGTGGCGCGCACCGGATCGACCGCGTCGCCGGCCCATACCGGGCTGGAAGCGCTGCGTACGGGCGATGCGGCGGTATCGGCGCTGATCGACCGCCTGCAGCGCCTGGCCGGTCGCGACATCGCGGTGCTGATCCTCGGCGAGACCGGTACTGGCAAGGAGGTGCTGGCGCGCGCCATCCACCGCGATTCACCGCGCGCGGCCGGCCCGCTGGTGGCGGTGAACTGCGCCGCCCTGCCGGAGCACCTGATCGAGTCGGAGCTGTTCGGCTACGAGGAGGGCGCCTTCACCGGCGCGCGCCGCAAGGGCAGCCCGGGCCGGATTCTGCAAGCCAATGGCGGAACGCTCTTCCTCGACGAAATCGGCGACATGCCGCTCGCCCTGCAGGCGCGACTGCTGCGGGTGCTGCAGGAGCGGGAAGTCACGCCTTTGGGCGGCGGCCGGCCCCTGCCGGTCGATGTGGCGATCGTCTGCGCCACCCACCGCGATCTCCGCGCCTTGCGCGCCGCCGGCACCTTCCGCGACGACCTTTACTGGCGCATCAACGGATTGGTGGTGCGGCTCCCCGCCCTGCGCGAACGCAGCGACCTGCCGGTGATCGCGCAACGCCTGCTGCAGGCCGAGTCGGCCATGAGCGGATCGCCTGCGCCCCGGCTGGACGACGAGGTGCTGGACCTGTTCGCGCGCCACCCGTGGCCCGGCAACCTGCGGCAGCTCGCCAGTCTGCTGCACACCGCCGTCGCCCTGAACTGGGGTGCCACTCGCCTCGGCGTTCGCCAGCTCCCCGAAGACTTCCTCGACGACCTGGACATCGCCGCTGCGTGGCCCACCACCCCTTCCGAGGGATTGTTCGTGGCCGAGGCGCACGGATGCCGCGACGCTTTCTCGCTGCAGACCGTGACGGCGTCCGCCATCGAGCAGGCCATGCGCACGCATGGCGGCAACGTCTCGGCGGCGGCACGGGCGCTCGGCGTGGCGCGCAACACCGTCTACCGCCGGCTGCGCCAGCGCTAGCAAGCTGGCGGTCGCCTTTCACGTCGGTGCCTTCTGCCGCCTGGCTTTCTAGGCGGCCGCATGCTGGAGGGCCGACGCCCGGCGCGCGATGACCGGGCAGGTGTCGCGGAAACTGATGGCGAAACGCAGGCCGGTCGGTCGTTCGAGCGAGAAGACACCGGCGGGCCCGGGCACCGCGTCGAGCTCGAGTCGCAACTGATTCAGCCGGCGAAACTGCCCATGGCTCACGTAGAACGGGGACCCCTCGACCTCGCCGAGCAACACATCCATCTCCACCAGCGGGAAGTCGCCTTGTGCAAAGCACAGCGGCATGCCCGCCTGGCCGCCGCTGCCGGCTTGGTGGAACATCAGCGGTCCGTGCTCCATCTGCAAAGTTGCGATGAGCCGGCGCGCGGCGTCGGTGGCGAACACACGCTCGTCGCCGTCTGACGGGGGACCATCCAGGCGCGGCGGGTGGCAGCCGATGGCGGGCATGCGAACCGACATGGTCGGGCGGACAGTGGTGCGGATCGGCGGCTGCATCGGTAGTGGCATCGATAAAAAGGCGGGGCATATTTCGGCGCAGAGGCAGCCGAATTAGTGAAAGTGTGCGAACGCTTATCTTTTGAGTGCGACGTGCCCTTATGGCAAAACGCGTACCAGCTCGTTTTTCGGGCGATTAGCCTGGCGCCGATTCGGGCAGGGGTCGTCCGATTCGTCGCGTGTGCGCTGCAGGTGTTCCGTTTTGGCACGCCTGGAAGTGCCATAGTCGAACAATCGTCGGTGCCTCGGAGGCATCGCTCCTGCTCTCCCCTCATCGAAAGCGCATGCCTTTTCTCTCGATCCATCGACTTCCCGTGTCGAACCGGCGCCGGCTGTCCCGTCTCACCGTTCTGCTTGCCGCTGCTAGCGTGACATCGACCACTTGGGCGCAGAGTTCGACCGGTGTGCTGCCCGAGGTCGCGGTGCGGGGAAGCGCCGAGGCCCAGCGCCGTTTCGACTCGGCCGCCAGCCAGAGCAGCGTGGCCGTCGATGGATTCCGCACCGCCGCGCCGCTGGTGAACCTGTCGGAACTCCTGGTCGGTCAGCCGGGCGTGGTGGTGCAGGATCGCCAGAATTACGCGCAGGACCTGCAGATCTCGGTGCGCGGTTTCGGCTCGCGCTCCACGTTCGGCGTGCGCGGCGTGCGCATCCTGGTCGACGGCATTCCCGCGACCGCGCCCGATGGCCAGGGGCAGGCCGCTACCGCGCAACTGCCGTCGGCCGAACGCATCGACCTGCTGCGCGGCCCCCTGGCGCAGCTCTACGGCAACTCGGCCGGCGGCGTGGTGCAGGTCTTCACCCGCGAACCCCGGCCCGGTGGCGGCGCCAGCGCTTCGGTGGCGGCCGGCGCCTACGGACTGCGGGTGGCGGGCGCGTCCTTCGATTTCGGCGACCGTACGCTCGGCGGACTGCTCGACATCTCGCACATGCAGACCGACGGCTGGCGCGACCACAGCGCGGCCGAGCGCACCCACCTCAACGGCAAACTGGTGGCCCGCCCCAGCGCCGACACCAAGATCACCGCGCTGATCAACCTCTTCGACCAGCCGCGCGCGCAGGATCCGCTCGGGCTCACGGCGGCGCAGTTCCGGACCGATCCACGCCAGTCGGTGGCGGTGTCGGATGTTTTCAACACCCGCAAATCGATCGCGCAGAACCAGCTCGGCCTGGTGCTGGAGCAGCGCCTCGGCCCGCAGGATCGCGTCGAAGCGCGGGTCTACGGCGGCACACGCGACGTGACCCAGTACCTGTCCTTCAGCGGCGCGGCCACCAACAGCGCCGGCGGCGTGGTCGACCTCGGCCGGCGCTACGGTGGTGCGGCGCTCAGCTGGACACACACCATTCCCACCGCATCGGGCCTGCCGCTGTCTTGGACCGCCGGCCTGGCAGCCGACCGCCAGCGCGAGCAGCGCCAGGGTTTCGTCAACGACAACGGCGTGTCGGGCGCGCTGCGCCGCGACGAAGTCGACCGCGCCGGCAACACCGACGCCTTCGCCCAGATCGACTGGCAGGCCACCGACCGCTGGCGCTTCATCGCCGGCCTGCGCGCCAGCCGGGTCAGGCTGGCGGTGGACGATGGCTACGTCACCGCCGTCAACCCGAACGACAGCGGCGACCGGGAATACCGGCAGACCAGCCCGGCGCTGGGCGTGGTCTGGAGCGTGGCGGACAACCTCAACCTCTACGCCAACGCCGGCCAGGGATTCGAGACGCCGACACTCGCCGAGATGGCCTATAGCGTCGCCGGCACCGGCCCCAACTTCGGCCTCGGCGCGGCCCGCAGCCGCCAGTTCGAGGTGGGCGCCAAATGGCAGGCCGAGCGTTTGCGCCTCGAGGCCGCGCTGTTCGAAGCGCGCAGCCGCAACGAGATCGTACCGGCCGCCACCATCAACGGCCGCACCGTCTACCAGAACGCCGACTCGGTGGTGCGGCGTGGCGCAGAACTCGCCGTCGTCGGCAAGCCGTTCGGTTCGATGCGCTGGACACCTCGCTTGGCCTACACCCGGCTCGACGCCTACTTCGACAGCGCCTATTCCACCGCCGGCGGCGCCGCCGTGGCGCGCGGCAACCAGCTGCCCGGCACCGCCAAAGACACCGCCCAGCTCGTACTCGACGCCGAACCCGGCTTCGGCTGGCGCGTCGGCGCGGATGTGTCGCTGTCAGCCAAGGCCTTCGCCGACGACCTCAATACCCAGTCGGCCGCCGGCTACGGCACGGTGGCCCTGCGCGCCGGTCGAGAATTCCGCGCGGGCGGCGTGCGCTGGTACGCCTGGGGCCGGCTCGACAACCTGTTCGACCGCTCCTACGTCGGCTCGATGATCGTCAACGACGGCAACAGCCGCTTCTACGAATCCGCGCCCGGCCGCCGGCTGACGGTCGGCCTGCGCGGCCAGTTCGAATAGGCGCCGCGGCGGGTCAGAGCGAAGCGAATACCTCGGCGGCCGCGGCGATCGTCTCGTCGATGTCGGCGTCGGTGTGCGCGGCGCTCACGAAGCCGGCCTCGTACAGCGCCGGCGCGATGTACACGCCGCGGTCGAGCAGGCCGTGGAACAGCTTGCCGAACTTCGCGGTGTCCGACTTCAACACCTGCGCATAGTGCTGCGGCAGCTCGTCGAGCAGAAAGAAACCGAACATGCCGCCCTGGCTGTCCTTGCAGAACGCAATGCCGGCCTTGGCGGCGGCAGCGGCGAGGCCGTCGACCAGCCGGGTGGTGCGCGCCGACAGGGTGTCGAAGAAGCCCGGCTTGCTGATCTCCTGCAGCGTGGCCAGCCCGCAGGCGGTGGCCACCGGATTGCCCGAGAGCGTACCCGCCTGATAAACCGGGCCCAGCGGCGCGAGGTGTTCCATGATGGCGCGCGATGCGCCGAAGGCCGCCAGCGGCATGCCGCCGCCGATCACCTTGCCCATCACCGTGATGTCGGGCGTGATGCCCATCACGCCCTGCGCGCTGTGCAGGCCCACGCGGAAACCGGTCATCACCTCGTCGAACACCAGCATGGCGCCGTGGCGGGTGCAGAGCTCGCGCGCGGCTTGGGCGAAAGGCGCGCTGGCGCGCACGAAATTCATGTTGCCGGCGATCGGCTCCAGGATCACGCAGGCGATGTCGACGCCGTATTCGGCGAATGCCTGCTCCAGCTGCGCCACGTTGTTGAACTCGAGCACCAGCGTGTGCTGCACCACCTCCGGCGGCACGCCGGCGGAGGTGGGGTGGCCGAAGGTCGCCATGCCCGAGCCACCCTTCACCAGCAGCGCGTCGGCATGGCCGTGGTAGCAGCCTTCGAACTTGATGATGGTCTTGCGCCCGGTCACGCCGCGCGCCAGGCGGATCGCGCTCATGCCGGCCTCGGTGCCGGAGCTCACCAGCCGCACCATCTCCACCGACGGCACCATCGAGATGATCTTCTCGGCCAGCTCGATCTCGCGTTCGGTCGGCGCGCCATAGGAAAAGCCGTCGAGCGCCGCCTTCTGCACCGCCCCCAGCACGGCCGGGTGGCCGTGGCCCAGGATCATCGGGCCCCAGGAGCCGATGTAGTCGATGAAACGCTGGTCGTTGGCGTCCCAGAAATACGCGCCCTGCGCGCGCTGCACGAAGCGCGGCGTGCCGCCCACGGCGCGAAAGGCGCGCACCGGCGAGTTGACGCCGCCGGGGATCACCTGGCGGGCGCGTTCGAAGAGAGGAAGGTTGCGGTCGTCTGAAGTCATGGCTCTGGCGGGACGGAAAATTCGATGGCGGGCAGGCGGGTTCAGTGCTGCGTGTCGGGCGGCGGCATCACGAAGCGTTCGAGCGCCTGGTTGATGTCGGCGCTGGCCTTTTCCTGCTCTTCCTCGTCGTCCTCGGGCTGGGCCCAGAACAGGCGGTCGGGCAGCACGTTGCCCATGCCGGGACGAAAGCCACCGTCGAGGCTGCGGTCGAGGTAGTGCAGGGCTTCGCCGCAGGCCTCGCCCAGGTCGCTGCCGTTGGCGATGAGGGCGGTGAGCGATGCGGTCACGGTATCGCCGGCGCCGGAGAAGACCGCGTCGAACAGCTCGAACTTGGCGGTGGCCAGCACGGCCTGCGGCGAGCAGAGCGAGTTCTCCACGAACTGCTCGGGCAGCGGAATGCCGGTCACCAGGGTGTAGGGCACGCCGGATTCACCCGCCGCGCGGGCGATGTCGCGGGCGGTGGGGCTGCGCTGGTTCTGCCAGTCGGGCAGCAGCCAGCGCCACAGCGTGCCGTGGTTGCCGACCAGCACCGTGGTCTGCGGCAGCAGCAGTTCGCGAAAGGCATCGTGGTAGGCGTCGATCTCGTCCTCGGACCACCAGGACAGATCGGGCATGTAGGCGATGAGCGGCAGGTCGTCGTAGTCGGCGGCGATCTCGGCGATGGCGCCGAGGTTGGCCGGCGTGCCGGCGAAGCCGACCTTGATCGCGTCGACCGGCACGTCTTCGAGCACCACGCGGGCCTGTTCGGCGACCGCGTCTTCGTCGAGCGCGAAGAACTCGAAGATCTTGGCGCTGTCGCGCACGTAGGTGCCGGTGGCCACCGCCAGCGCATGGCCGCCGACCGAGGCCACGGCCAGGATGTCGCCCGCGAGGCCGCCGGCGCCGCTGGGGTCGTTGGCATTGAATGCGAGCACGCAGGCCGGGCGTTCGTCTTCGTCGTCCTCCGGCACGTCGTCGGCAAGGGACACGAGGTCTTTGGGGGGAATGGACATGGGGGAGAAGGGGAGGGCGAAGCGGTCGAAGGGCGAGGCGGGCCTGCAGGCCGGGGCCAGCGTGCATTGTGCAACGTTCTCTCCGCGCGGGCCGGCACGCGCAACACCAGTCGATACAATCGTTGACTTCGAATTCGAAGCCCCAATAAGCTGTGACTGACCCCAAAACGTGGATGTGTTTGATTTGCGGATGGATTTATGACGAATCCACCGGCGTTCCCGAAGACGGCATTGCGCCCGGTACGCCCTGGGACCAGGTTCCAATGAACTGGACCTGCCCCGAATGCGGTGCGCGCAAGGAAGACTTCGAGATGGTGCAGATCTAAAAGGTCCGAACGGAAACGGCACGCCGAATCCATTCGAACCTTCCGAGATGGCGACAGGCTTTCAGCTGTTTGCGAGTCCGAACGACGACGGGGAGAAGCCGTGAGCACAAGCCCGAAAGGCTGCAGGGTTCTGGTGGTGGACGACAGCAACACCATCCGGCGCAGCGCCGAGATCTTTCTCAAGCAGGGCGGCCACGAGGTGCTGCTGGCCGAGGACGGCTTCGACGCGCTCGCCAAGGTCAACGACTTCGAGCCCGAGCTGATCTTCTGCGACATCCTCATGCCCCGGCTCGACGGTTACCAGACCTGTGCCATCGTCAAGCGCAACCCGCGCTTCGCCGCCACGCCGGTCGTCATGCTCTCGTCCAAGGACGGCGTGTTCGACCGGGCGCGCGGCCGCATGGTCGGCTGCCAGGACTACCTGACCAAACCCTTCACCAAGGACCAGCTGCTCCATGTGGTGCAGCAGCTGGCTCCATCGCAGACAGGAGTCGTCTGATGCCTATCCAGAAGGTGCTCGTCGTCGACGACTCCAAGACCGAACTGATGTTCCTCACCGACCTGCTGAAGAAAATCGGCATGGCGGTGCGTACCGCCGAGAACGCCGAGCAGGCGATGGACCGGCTGGCCGAGGAAAAGCCCGACCTGATCCTGATGGACGTGGTCATGCCCGGCCAGAGCGGTTTCCAGCTCACTCGCACCATCACCCGCAACCCCGCCTACGCGGACGTGCCGGTGATCATGTGCACCAGCAAGAACCAGCAGACCGACCGCGTCTGGGGCATGCGCCAGGGCGCGCGCGCCTACCTGGTCAAGCCGGTCGATCCGGCCGAACTCAAGGCCCGCATCGCCGAACTCGGCTGAGGCCGACCGACATGGCCAACCGCCAGGCGCTGCGCGATCTTCAGAACCGGCTCGCGAGCCGCCTGCAGGCCGCGCGCAACGATGGTTCGTCGCTGGCCTGGCTGGCGGCCGAGGCCGGGTCGGGCCGCTATCTCTTTCCCCTGAGCCAGGCCGGCGAGATCTTTCCCTCGACCCCGGTCCAGCCGGTGCCCTACACCGCGTCCTGGTTCCTGGGCGTGGCCAACCTGCGCGGCAACCTGGCCGGCGTGGCCGACCTGCGCAGCCTGGTCGATCCGCGGGTCGCGCCGCGCCGCGCCGCCAACCTGCCGGCCGAGGCCAGCCTGCTGAGCTTCAACGCGCTGCTCGGCGTGCAGTGCGTGCTGGTGATCGACCGCCTTGCGGGTCTGCGGGGCGGCGAAGCCTTTTCGGCGGTCGACGCCCGCAGCGAAGATGCGCCGACCTGGTTTGGCGCCGTCTACATCGACCCACAGCGGCAGCGCTGGCAGGAAATCGACCTGCAGGCCCTCGCCGCCCATCCCTCCTTCCTCGGCATTGCGGCCTGAGGCAGCGTTCCCTCTTTCTTGCCAGGCTCGTTCCATGTCCGTCGCCGATCAACTGGGAAAACTTTTCGCTCGCAAGTCCGGGCAGGCGCCAATGGCAGCACCGGGCAAGGCGGCACCGGCGAATTCCGCCGATATCGCCCGTGCCCGCGCCGGCGGCTTCGCCCTTCCCGAGCAGCCGCAAGCCCACGCCGCACCGGTGCCCGCGCCCGCACCGCGCGCGCCCGGCCCGGCGAGCGAGGGCCTGCCGACGGCGTCGGCGATGCTGGCCCATCCCAGCCCGAGCCCCGGGGCCGATGCGGGCGCGGGCGCGACGATGAATCGCCGTGCCACCGACAAGCTGCAGCGGCACCAGGATGCCCAGGCCGCGGCGATCGAGGCCGACTACCAGGCCAGCCGGCTGGTCGACCCGGCCGGCTTCGAAGCCTCCGAACTGGTGGCCCTGCCGCTGCTCGGCCGCGCCAGCATCAACCGCCACCAGCGGGTGCTCTACGCGGTGCTGGTGGTTTCGGTGCTGCTGCTGGTCGCACTGGCCGGCTTCGCGCTGCAGCAGGCCAATACCAATGCGCAGCAACTGGCCGCCACCGGCCAGGCCCTGATGCAGTCGCAGCGACTGGCCAAGTCGGCCTCGCAGGCCATCATCGGCAGCCAGGCAGCGTTCCCGGACGTGGCCGACAGCGCCGCCACGCTCAGCCGCATCGGCACCGCGCTGCTGGACGGCGACCGCGAACTCGGCATCGCGCCGGTCGACGCCGGTCACGGCGCCGACGTGCGGGAGGCCAAGCCGCTCATCGACCGTGCCGCCCGCAATGCCCGCGCGGTGATGAACCAGGAAAAGACGCTGACCCAGGTCGGCAGCTCGCTGCGCAACATCAACCAGCAGTCGTCCGAGCTGCTGGAAATTGCCGAGAACGTGGCCGCGCTGCGGCTGCAGCAGGGCGGCGCGGTCGGCGAGATCGCGGCGGCCAACCAGCTGGTGATGCTGACCCAGCGCATCGGCAAGTCGGCCAACGAGTTCCAGACCGCCGAAGGCGTCAGCCCCGAGGCGGTCTTCCTGCTCGGCAAGGACCTGAACACCTTCAGTGAAATCGCCCGCGGCCTGCTCGAAGGCAGTGCCGACCTGCGGCTGGCGCCCGCCCGCGACCCGCAGACGCGCGAGCAATTGCAGGCGCTGCTGGCGCGCTACCAGCTCACCCGCGCGCAGGCGGCGGCCATCCTCGGCAGCCTGCAGGGACTGGTGTCGGCGCGCGAGGCGCAGGTCGCCATCGTGTCGGATAGCGAACCGCTGCGCCGCGCACTGGAAAAGGTGCAGTCGCATCTCTCGCAGGACGCCGGGTTGAGCGTGTCGGTGCTGCTGGCCATGCTGCTGGCCGCGCTGGTCGCGGTGGCCGCGGCTTTCGGGCTGGCACGGGTGCTGCTGCTCGACAGCCGCAAACGCCAGACGGCCGCCGAGCGCCAGCGCCTGGAGGCCGAGAACCAGCAGCGCCAGGCCGAGCGCATGCAGCAGGAGGCGCGCCGCGTGAACGACGCCAACCAGGCCGCGATCCTGCGCCTGATGAACGAGCTGCAGGCGGTGGCCGAGGGCGACCTGACCCACGAGGCCACGGTCACCGAAGACATCACCGGCGCCATCGCCGACTCGGTCAACTACACGGTGGAAGAACTGCGCGCGCTGGTCGGCGCGGTGCAGAGCACGGCCGCGCGGGTGGCGCAGACCACCGCGCAGGTCGACAGCACCTCCAGCGAGCTGCTCGAAACCTCCACCGAGCAGCTGCGCGAGATCCGCGAAACCGGCCAGTCGGTGCTCGACATGGCCGAGCGCATCAACGATGTGTCCGGCCAGGCGCAGGAATCGGCCGCCGTCGCGCGCCAATCGCTGCAGGCGGCCGACTCGGGCCTGCGCGCGGTGCAAGACGCGATCGGCGGCATGAACACGATCCGCGACCAGATCCAGGACACGTCCAAGCGCATCAAGCGCCTGGGCGAGTCGTCGCAGGAGATCGGCGAGATCACCGAACTGATCTCCGACATCACCGAGCAGACCAACGTGCTGGCGCTCAACGCGGCCATTCAGGCGGCGTCGGCCGGTGAGGCCGGGCGCGGCTTCTCGGTGGTGGCCGAAGAAGTGCAGCGCCTGGCCGAACGCTCGGCCGACGCCACGCGGCAGATCTCCGCGCTGGTCCGCGCCATCCAGGCCGACACGCAGGACGCCGTCGCCGCCATGGAGCGATCGACCCAGGGCGTGGTCGAAGGCGCGCGCTTGTCCGACTCGGCCGGCACCGCGCTGTCGGAAATCGATCGCGTGTCGCGCCGGCTGGCCGAGCTGATCGAGGAAATTTCCACCGCCGCCTCGCGCGAGGCGAGCTTGGCCAACGGCGTGGCCGGCAACATCCAGCACATCTTCGTGGTCACCGAACAGACCGGCGAAGGCACGCGCTCCACCGCCCAGCAGGTGCGCGAGCTTTCGCTGGTCGCCGACGAGCTGCGCCAGTCGGTCGCGCGCTTCAAGATCGCCTAGGTCGCGACGAAAACACATAGTCCATGGCCATCGCCCCCGACCTCGCCGCGCCGGAATCCTCCGGCAAAGACATCGGCCCGCTGGCCTGGATCGCGCCCGAACTGCGTCGCCAGATCGACGCCGCGCTCAAGGGCCTGCGCCGCTTCCAGCTTGGCGTGGCCGTGGCCGGCGATCCCGATGCTGCCGCACCCGACACCGCACTGGCCCGCGCCGCGCGCCACCATCTGCACCAGGCCGCCGGCGCGCTGGAAATGGTCGGCATGCGGCCCCTGGCGCGGCTGGTCGGCGCCATGGAGGCGGCCGCCCAGCAGTTCGCGGCCGAACCCCAGCGCTGCGACGCCGCTGCGCTGTCGGTGCTGGAGCGTTGCGCGTTCGCGCTAGGCGAATTTCTCGACGCCCAACTGGCCGGCAAGCACCATTCGGCCGTCGGGCTGTTTCCCCAATACCGCGAACTGCAGGCGCTGGCCGGCGTGGCGAACGTGCATCCGGCCGAGCTTTGGGACACCGAAGCCGGTGACACCCGGGTGGCGCCCGTCGGCTCGGCCGCGCCCCTGGCCTACGGCACGGCCGCCCGGGCGCAGTTCGACCAGAAGGTGCTCGCCGTCGTCAAGACCGGCGATCCGCAGGCCGCGCGCATGCTGGCCGAGCTGTCGCAGCGCCTGGCCGCCGGCCTGCCCGCCGACGAGAGCCATGGCGAGGCCCATCGCTTCTGGCAGGTCTGCGCCGCCTTCTTCGAAGCCCAGGCGCTCGACCTGCTGCCGCACGACCTGCACGCCAAGCGCATCGCCTCGCGGGTGCTGATGCAGTACCCCGCCCTGGTCCGGGGCGACGCGGTGCAGCCGGCCCTGCTGCGCGATCTGCTCTTCTTCTGCGCCCATGCCCGCCGCCCGGCGCCGGGCGAGGCGCCCGCGCTCGACGCGGTGCGCCAGGCCTGGGCGATGCCCGACGACGCGCCCCACGACTACGAGCGGCCGCGCTTCGGCCGCTTCGATCCGGCGCTGCTGTCGCAGGCACGCAAGCGCATCGCCAACGCCACCGAATCGTGGGCGGCGCTCACCGGCGGCGACCGGGGCCGGCTGCAGATGGCGGCCGACCAGTTCGAGCTGGTCGCCGATTCGCTGCGGCGCCTGCATCCGTCGGCCACGCCGCTGGCCGATGCGCTCGGCCGGGCGATGGCGGCCACGCTGCGCGCCGGCCGGCCGCCGGGCACCGCGCTGGCCATGGAAGTCGCCACCTCGCTGCTTTACCTGCAGGCCGCCTACGAAACGCTGGACACCGCCGACGAAGACGTGGCCGCGCGTGCCGCCGTGCTCGCCGGCCGGCTCGATCGCGCGGGCGACGCGGCGGTGCCCGAGCCTTTGGACGCGTGGATGGAGGAACTCTACCGCCACGTCAGCGAGCGCCAGACCATGGGCAGCGTGGTCGAGGAACTGCGCGCCTCGCTGCACGAAGCCGAACATTCGCTCGACCTGTTCTTCCGCGCGCCGCAGGAAACCGCGCCGCTGCTGCCGGTGCCCAATCAGCTGACCCGCATGCGCGGCGTGCTGGCGGTGCTGGGCCTGGAGCAGGCGGCGCAGGCGTCGGTGCGCATGCGCGACCAGGTCGAACGCCTGCTGGTCGGCCTGCCGGCCACAGCGCACGAACGCGACGCCGTCTTCGACGCGCTCGGCTCCAGCCTGGGCGCGCTGGGTTTTCTGATCGACATGCTGGCCTACCAGCCGATGCTGGCGCGCCGGCTCTTCGTGTTCGACGAGGCGCGCGGCGTGCTGCGCTCGGTCATGGCGCGTTTGCCGGCATCGGCCGAAACGCCGCCGGCGGCGCTTATCGCCGAAGTCGTGGCCCAAGTTGCCGCCGAGCCGGTCGCCGAGGCCGTGCCCGAGCCGGATCGACTCAAGCCAGTTCAGCTCGATGCAGCCGGTCCGGCAGAAACCGACGGCGACGACGAACTGCGCACCGTCTTCCTGGACGAGGCGCGCGAGGTGATCGCTGCCGGCCTCGCATCGGTCGACCGGCTCGACGCACAGGCCGAAGACCTCGGCGAACAGACGGCCCTGCGGCGCGCGTTCCACACGCTCAAGGGCAGCGCCCGCATGGTCGGGCTCGACCGATTCGGCGAAGCCGCCTGGGCGATGGAGCAACTGCTCAACAGCTGGCTGGCCGAGCAGGACGCGTTTCCGCAGGCGCATCGCGTCCTGGCGCGGCGGGTGCTGGATCAACTCGGCTGGTGGGTCGCCGACATCGCTGCCGGTACGGACGGCACACGCGATGCGGCCGCCATCCGCCAAGCCGCCGACGCGCTGCGTTTCGGTGGCGAGGCCGTCGTGCTGCCGGATGAAATCGACCAGGCTGCCATGGCGAAAGCGCCGGACACCGTGGAGGTGGACGCGGTACCCGAGCCTGCCGCCGTGCAAACGCCGGACACCGGCCGTATCGAAGTCCAGGAGCTGGATTTTTCGGCTTTCACCGACGCGCTCGCGGACTCCGCGGGGCCAGCCGACGCGTTGCGGGACGACGCCGACGCGGCGATGCGTCCGGCCCGGCCCCCGCAGGACGAGGAAATGCCGGTGCCCGACATCGTGCAGACCGAGCCCGCTGCCGAGTCCTGGCCCGAACCCGCACCTGAACTCGAGGCCGAGACGATCAGCGAACGCGATGCCTCGCCATCGACCGATGACGTCGCGCCGCCGGACATCGGGTCCGAGCCGGAGTCTCCGCCCGAGTCTTCTGCCGAACCAGCGTCCGAGACGCAATCCATTGCGCAAGCGGCGCCCGAGCCCGTGACGCAAGCCGAGCCCGTCACGCGCGAACCGGATCCGGTCGACCGCCAGGAAACCGGCCTGGACCTGGGCCTGCAGCTCGGCGCCGAGGCCGATGAGGTCAAGGTCATCGACTCGCTGCGGATCCCGATCCCGCTCTACAACATCTACCTCAACGAGGCCGACGAATGGTCGCGCCGCCTGCTCGCCGAACTCGGCGAATGGGCGCTGGAACTGCACCGCCCGCTGCCCGCCTCGGCGAGCGGCCTGGCGCATTCGCTGGCCGGCAGCTCGGCGACCGTGGGATTCGAGTCGCTCGCCGGCATCGCCCGGCTGCTGGAACAGGCGCTCGACCTGCTGCATGGCCAACCCGGTGGCACGCCGCACCAGGCGGGCGTGTTCGTCGATTCGGCCGAAGACATCCGCCGCTTGCTGCACCAGTTCGCCGCCGGTTTCCTGAAGCAGGCCACGCCGCGCCTTCTGCGGGCCTTGCAGGCGCTGATCGACGCGGCCGCGCCGGCGGACGATCTGCCCTCGGCCGCGAGTTTTCTGCGCAGTGCCGAGCGCGACGATGCGTTCGATGCCAACTTCGACGCGGAAGAAACGGCAGAGCCACCGGTCGCGGAAAACAGCGATGCGGCGACCGAGCCGGACCGCATCGACCCCGACCTCTTCCCGATCTTCGAAGAAGAAGCG
The DNA here is from genome assembly GCF_033546935.1 of Xylophilus sp. GOD-11R. Taxonomy (GTDB): domain Bacteria; phylum Pseudomonadota; class Gammaproteobacteria; order Burkholderiales; family Burkholderiaceae_C; genus Xylophilus. The sequence goes on from NZ_CP137854.1 coordinate 516,966, forward strand.
CTCGACCTGCTGCCTAAACTCGGGGGCGCCCTGCGCCGCTGGTCGAACGACGCCGCCGACGATAGCGGGCGGCAGGAAACGCTGCGCCTGCTGCACACCTTGAAGGGCAGCGCGCGGCTGGCAGGCGCGGTGCGGCTCGGCGATATCGCCCACGCCTTCGAAACCGATGTGGAAGCGATCGGGCAGAGTGACACGGTCACGGCCGACGACTGGCACACGCTCTTCGCCCATCTCGACGCCATCACCGCCGCCTTCGACACCTTGCGCAGCGACGACGCGCGCCGGCACGAGGCCCTGGCGGAAGCCGAGCCGGCGAGGGCGCCGTCTGCCAATGAAACACCCGCGTCGATCGACCTGCCTCCGGCACCGGAAGCGGACGCGGAATCCGCCCCGCGCACCGGCGTGCCGGTGCCCGCGCGTGCGCCGCTGACCGCGCCGAGCCGCTCAGCCGGCGGCTCGGTGCGGGTGCGCGCCGGCCTGCTCGACCGGCTGGTCAACGAAGCGGGTGAAGTCATCATCAGCCGGTCGCGGCTCGAATCGCGGCTGGCGGGCATGCAGCAGTCGCTGGCCGAACTCACCGGCAATCTCGACCGGCTGCGCGGCCAGTTGCGCGATGTCGAGCTGCAGGCCGAGTCGCAGATGCAGTCGCGCCTGGCACTGGGCAAGGAAAGCGCCGCCGGCTTCGATCCGCTCGAATTCGACCGCTTCACCCGGGTGCAGGAACTCACGCGGATGATGGCCGAGTCGGTCGACGACGTGGCCACGGTGCAGCGCAACCTGCAGCGCGGCCTGCAGGGTACCGAAGACGAACTCGTCGCCCAGGGCCGCCAGGCGCGCGAACTGCAGCGCGACCTGCTGCGCACGCGCATGGTGGAGTTCGACAGCGTGACCGAACGGCTGCACGCGACCGTGCGCCAGACCTCGCGCGACACCGCCAAATCCGCCACGCTGGAAGTGACCGGCGGGTCGGTCGAGATGGACCGTGGTTTGCTCGACCGGCTGATGCCGGCCTTCGAGCACCTGCTGCGCAACGCGGTGGTGCACGGCATCGAGACGCCGGCCGAGCGGCAGTCGCTGGGCAAGGCGGCCATCGGCAGCATCGCGCTGTCGCTGCGCCAGGAGGGCAACGACGTCGCCATCGACGTCGCCGACGACGGCGCCGGCCTGGACCTGCGCCGCATCCGCGACAAGGCCCAGGCGCGTGGCCTGCTGGCAGCCGATGCACAGCCGAGCGAAAGTGCGCTCGCCGAGCTGATCTTCGCACCGGGTTTTTCCACCGCGTCCGAACTCACCGAACTGGCCGGCCGCGGCGTGGGGCTCGACGTGGTGCGTTCCGAGGTGCAGGCGGCCGGTGGCCAGGTGGCGGTGCATTCGCTCGCCGGCCAGGGGCTGCGTTTCACCTTGACGCTGCCGCTGACCACGGCGGTCACCCAGGTGCTGTCGCTGCGCGCGGGCACGTTGACGATCGGCGTGCCGGCCACGGTGGTCGAGGTGGTGCGGCGCGCCACGGTGGCCGAGCTCGACGCGGCCTATGCGGCCGGCAGCCTGCCGCACGGCGGCGCGGCGATTCCCTTCTTCTGGTGCGGCGCGTTGCTGCAGTCCTCGCAAGGCAGCCGCGAGCCGGTCGGCCGCACCCGCCCGGTGGTGGTGGTGCGCAGCGCCCAGCAGATGCTCGCGCTGCATGTCGACGAGGTGCTGGGTCAGCAGGAAGTGGTGATCAAGAACCTCGGACCGCAGCTCGCGGGCCTGCCCGGTCTGTCGGCGATGACGGTGCTGCCGTCGGGCGCGGTGCTGCCGGTCTACAACCCGGTCGCCCTGCTCAATGTGTATGGCGATCGCATCCGCGCGGGCATCGCGGCCGGCGATGCGAACGGCGCTGACGCTTCAGTGCCGGCGGTCGATGCCGTGGCGCTCCAGCCGCTGGTGCTGGTGGTCGACGACTCGATCACCGTGCGCCGCGTCACCCAGCGCCTGCTGCGCCGCGAGGGTTACCGGGTGGCGCTGGCCGTCGACGGCATGCAGGCGCTCGAACGCCTGCGCGAGGAGCGGCCGGCGCTGGTGCTGTCCGACATCGAAATGCCGCGCATGGACGGCTTCGACCTGCTGCGGCAGATCCGCGCGGAGCCGGCCACCGCCTCGCTGCCGGTGGTGATGATCACCTCGCGCATCGCCGCCAAGCACCGCGACCATGCGATGTCGCTCGGCGCCAGCCACTACCTCGGCAAGCCCTATCCGGAAGACGAGTTGCTGGCACTGGTGCGCCGCCATGCCAGCGCCGAAATGTCGGACCAAACGTCGGACGACAGGCCGGACTGAACCCGCGTTTCGGGCGCGTGGCGCCGGGTACGGCTTGGTGGCTGGCGGGCGGGGGGTGCTGGCTAAGGTAGGTGTTCCTTCATACCTACAGAGACAGGATTTCCATGATCGATTTTTCATCGGGCTTGGCCGCGGCGTCGTCACTGCCGGCGGCGACGCTGACACCACCCGGCCAAGCCTCGGTGCCCACGCTGGCAGGCACGCCGGTCGTCATCGTCGACCTCAATATCAACATCACCGTCGATGCCGCATCGTCCGGCTCGCCCGGGCTGGCCCACTTGCCTGCCCACGAGGACACGGCGTCCGTATCGACCGACTTCTCTCCGCCGGCCATCGCACGCACCTCCGCGCGCCCGCCTGCCCGATGGCGCGACCTGAGCCTTTACGACAGCCTGCACGGACCGAGCGGCTATCCGATGCGGCATGCTCTGCGCGACCCCGACCTGCTGCGCGTCCTGTGGAACATCAAGACCCTGCCCCGGCCAGACCGAGACCTGTCTCAGGAGCGGACCGCCCCGTAGCGCGCCAGCGTCTGTTGCCGGGCCGTCTCGTGGTCGACGAGCGGCTCGGGGTAGTCGCGGCCCAGCACCACGCCGGCGGCTTCCAGCTCGATCGGCGAGGCCTTCCAGGGCGCGTGGATCTGCTCGTCCGACAGCTTCGCGAGTTGCGGCAGGTAGCGCCGGATGAACTTGCCCTGCGGATCGAATCGCTTGCTCTGGGTGACCGGATTGAAAATGCGGAACCAGGGCTGCGAATCGCAGCCGGTGGAGGCGGCCCACTGCCAGTTGCCGTTGTTGCTGGAGAGCTCGAAATCGTTCAGGTGCTCGGCGAAGTAGGCCTCGCCACGCCGCCAGTCGATGCCCAGGTCCTTGATCAGAAAGCTCGCCGCCACCATGCGCAGCCGGTTGTGCATGTAGCCCGACTGGTTGATCTGCGCCATGGCCGCATCCACCAGCGGATAGCCGGTGCGGCCCTCGCACCAGGCCTTGAAATGCGCATCGGCCTGCTTGCCGTGCTCGAATTTCAGTGCGTCGAATTCCGGCCGGTAGGCGTGGCCGATCACCTCCGGCTTGTGGAACATGACCTGGGTGAAGAAGTCGCGCCAGATGAGCTCGCCCAGCCAGGTCTCCGCGCCCTTGCTGCCGTGCTGCATGCGCTGGTAGGCGGCATGGGCCAGCCCGCGGATAGACACCGTGCCGAAACGCAGGTGAATGCCCAGGTAGCTCGGCCCCTTCACGCCGGGGTAGTTGCGGGTGGCGTCGTAATCGTCGATGCGGTCGAAGAAGTCTTCCCACAGCTCCTGGCCGCCGCTCATGCCGGTGGGAATGCCCAGCTCCTTCAGGTTGGTCGGCTCGAAACCCAGGCGCGACAGCGGTGGCACCGCCTCGCGAAAGCGCTCCGGCCGGCCGACCAGTGCGGCGGCGTGTTTCTCGACCGGATAACCGCGCAGGTAGAAGGAGTCCACCTTCTTCAGCCAGGCGCGCTTGTAGGGCGTGAACACGCTGAAGGCGGTGCCGGCCTGCGTCATGACCTCGTCGCGCTCGAAGATCACGTGGTCCTTGCCGAGCAGCAGCAGGATGCCCGCGTTGGCCAGCGCCCCCAGCACCTGGGCGTCGCGCTCGATGGCGTACGGCTCGTCGTCGTGGCTGGCGAACACCGCCTGCACGCCCAGGTCGCGTGCGATGTGCGGCAGCACCGTCTGCGCCTTGCCGTGCACCGTGATCAATCCGGCGGCCTCGTGGCCGGCGAGCTGGCGCAGGGCGCGGTCGAGCTCCACCACCGAGTCGTGGATGAACTCCACCCGCCGGTCGGCGCGCGGCAGCGACTCGAGGATGGCGGTGTCGAAGACAAAGGCGCAATACACCTTGGCGCATTGGCGCAGGGCGTGGTGCAGGGCGGCGTGGTCGTCGATGCGCAGGTCGCGACGAAACCAGACGAGGCCGGCGGAATACTTCTTGTCCATGGAATGGGGGTGTTCGCGTGCGGGCCTAAAATCGGGCCATGTCTGCCGATTCTGCCCCCATCAACCTGACGCATCACTTCCTGATCGCCATGCCGGGGCTCGAAGATGCCCCGTTCGACCGCAGCGTGATCTATCTCTGCGAACACAGCGCCAAGGGCGCGCTCGGCCTGATCATCAACAAGCCCAGCGACATCAACCTCAAGAAGCTCTTCGCCAAGGTCGATCTCTCGCTGAGCCGCAGCGACCTCAGCGAAACGCCGGTCTTCAACGGCGGCCCGGTGCAGACCGAGCGCGGCTTCGTGCTGCACGACGCGGTCGACGCCATCGGCGTGGCGGCCGACGAATCGGTCTACGCCTCCACCATGACCATTCCCGGCGGGCTCGAAATGACCACCTCCAAGGACGTGCTCGAAGCCATCTCCACCGGCGCCGGCCCCAAGCGGGTGCTGGTGACGCTGGGGTATTCGTCCTGGGGCGAGGGCCAGCTCGAGAGCGAACTCGCCGAAAACAGCTGGCTCACCGTCGGCGCCGACACCAGCGTGATCTTCGACACGCCGGTCGAAAAGCGCTACGACGTGGCGCTCAAGCTGCTCGGCCTGGAGTCCTGGATGATCTCTCCCAGCGCGGGTCGCGCATGAGCGGCATGGCCGCCCGTCCCGTTCCCGCCGGTTTTCAGACTTTCCTCGCGTTCGACTACGGCCAGAAGCGCACCGGCGTGGCCAGCGGCAACCGCCTGCTGCGCACCGCCACGCCGCAGGCCACGGTCGCGGCCGAGGGAAACGCCCGCTTCGTGCCCATCGCCGCCCGCATCAAGGAGTGGCAGCCCGACGCGCTGGTCGTCGGCGTGCCCTTCCACCCCGACGGCGCCGAGCACGACAACACCCACAAGGCGCGCCGTTTCGCGCGCCAGCTGCACGGCCGTTTCGGCCTGCCGGTCTACGAGGTGGACGAGCGCTACAGCACCACCGAGGCGCTGGCCGCCGGCGCCCGCGACGCCGATGCGGCATCGGCCTGCATCATCCTCGAACAATTCCTCAGGAGCCTCGATTGAGTTCTTCCTCCAACGGCGCACCGGGCGCCCTGTTCCTCGACGCCGAGGCGCTCTACGGCGAGCTCGCGCGCGGTGTGCGCGGCCTGCTCACACCACGCACCCGCCTGGTCGGCATCGCCTCCGGCGGCGTCTGGCTGGCCCAGCGTCTGCAGCCCGAGCTCGGCCTGCCCGACGCGCCGGGCGTCATCTCCTCGGCCATGCACCGCGACGACTTCGCCCAGCGCGGCCTGGCGGCCAGCGCGCAGACCACGCTGCCCTTCGATGTGGACGGCGCCGACGTGGTGCTGCTCGACGACGTGCTCTACACCGGCCGCACCATCCGCGCGGTGATCAACGAGCTGTTCGACTACGGCCGCCCGGCCAGCGTGAAGCTCGCGGTGCTGGTCGACCGGGGCGGGCGTGAACTGCCGGTGCAGGCCGATTTCGCCGCCGCCCGGGTGGCGCTGCCGGCCGGCCAGCAACTGGCGCTGGGCCGCGACGCCGCCGATGGCCGATTCACCTTCCAAGTCGAGAGCGCCTGACATGCTCGCCAAACGCAATCCCCAACTCAACAAGAACGGCGAGCTGATCCATCTGCTGTCCATCGAAGGACTGCCGCGCGACATCCTTACCCACATCCTGGATACGGCCGCCAACTTCACCAGCGTCAACGACCGCGAGGTGAAGAAGGTGCCGCTGCTGCGCGGCAAGAGCGTATTCAACCTGTTCTTCGAAAACTCCACCCGCACCCGCACCACCTTCGAGATCGCGGCCAAGCGGCTGTCGGCCGACGTGATCAACCTCGACATCGCGCGCTCGTCGGCGAGCAAGGGCGAGTCGCTGCTCGACACCATCGCCAACCTCTCGGCCATGGCGGCCGACCTGTTCGTGGTGCGGCACAGCGAGTCGGGCGCGCCCTACCTCATCGCCCAGCACGTGGCGCCGCACGTGCATGTGATCAATGCCGGCGACGGTCGCCACGCGCACCCCACGCAGGGCATGCTGGACATGTTCACGATCCGCCACTACAAGAAGGATTTCACCGGGCTCACGGTGGCCATCGTGGGCGACGTGCTGCACTCGCGGGTGGCGCGCTCCGACATCCACGGCCTGACCACGCTCGGCTGCCCCGAGGTGCGGGTGGTTGGCCCCAAGACGCTGGTGCCCTCGGACATGTCGCAGATGGGCGTGAAGGTGTTCCACAACCTCGAGGACGGCATCCGCGGCGCCGACGTGATCATCATGCTGCGGTTGCAGAACGAGCGCATGACCGGCGCGATGCTGCCGTCGTCGCAGGAGTACTTCAAGCATTTCGGCCTGACGCCGGAGAAGCTGCGGCTGGCCAAGCCCGACGCGATCGTGATGCACCCGGGGCCGATCAACCGCGGAGTGGAGATCGACTCGGCGGTGGTGGACGGGGCGCAGAGCGTGATCCTGCCGCAGGTGACGTTCGGCATCGCGGTCCGAATGGCCGTGATGTCCATCGTCGCGAGTGCATGACCACCCCCAGTCTTCGCGCACTTCGTGTCGCTTCGCCTTCCCCCTTTCAGGGGGCAACGCTGGCCTTCCGGCAGAGCCGGCCCGGCGGCGTTCTGGGGCATGCCGCTCGTTGCGGGCTGCGGTCGGCCGAATGCACCATTAATGCCTAACGCACTGTCACGGGACATGCCATGAAGATTCTCATCACCAACGGCCGGGTCATCGATCCGGCATCCGGCTTCGACGGCGTGGCCGACGTGGCCATCGCCAGCGGGCGCATCGTGGGCATCGGGCCTGATTCGGCGCCGGCGGACTTCGCGCCGGAGCGCACGATCGACGCGTCCGGCTGCATCGTCGCGCCGGGGCTGGTCGACCTCTCCGCACGACTGCGGGAGCCGGGCTACGAACACGAACGCATGCTCGAGAGCGAGATGGCGGCGGCGGTGACCGGGGGCGTGACCAGCCTGGTCTGCCCGCCCGATACCGATCCGGTGCTCGACGAGCCGGGGCTGGTGGAGATGCTCAAGTTCCGCGCCGAGAAGCTGCACCAGGCCCGGCTGTTCCCGCTGGGCGCGCTGACGCGCAGCCTGCAGGGCGAGGTGCTGACCGAGATGGCCGAGCTGACCGAGGCCGGCTGCGTCGGATTCGGGCAGGCCGATGTGGCCCTGAAGAACCCGCAGGTGCTGCAACGCGCGCTGCAGTACGCCGCCACCTACGGCTACACGGTGTGGCTGCGGCCGCAGGACGGCCAGCTCGGCAAGGGCGTGGCGGCCAGCGGCGCGCTGGCCACGCGGCTGGGCTTGTCGGGCGTGCCGGTGGCCGCCGAGACGATCGCGCTGCACACCATCTTCGAGCTGCAGAAGACGACCGGCGCGCATGTGCACCTGTGCCGGCTCTCCAGCGCGGCAGGCGTCGAGCTGGTGCGGCGCGCCAAGGCCGAGGGCCTGCGCATCACCTGCGACGTGAGCGTGAATTCGCTGCATCTCACCGACGCCGACATCGGCTTCTTCGACAGCCGCGCGCGCCTCGATCCACCGCTGCGCCAGCAGCGCGACCGCGATGCGCTGCGCGCGGCGCTGGCCGACGGCACCATCGACGCGCTGGTGTCCGACCACGCGCCGGTGGACGAAGACATGAAGGTGCTGCCCTTCGCCGAAGCCGAGCCGGGCGCCACCGGGCTGGAGCTGCTGTTGAGCCTGGCGGTGAAGTGGGCCGAGGAACGCGGCACGCCCGGCGCCTTGGCGCGCGCGATCGCGGTGCTCACCAGCGCGCCGGCCGGCGTGCTGGGCGGCGCGCTCGGCACTCTGCAGGCCAGCTGCGGGCGCCTGGCCAGCGGCGGCGTGGCCGACGTCTGCGTGTTCGACCCCGCCGAGCGCTGGACCGTGGCCGACGCGGCCCTGCGCAGCCAGGGCAAGTACACCCCGTTCACGGGCTACGAACTGCCGGGCCGGGTGCGCTTCACGCTGGTCGGCGGCATGGTGGTGCACGAGGCTGGCGGCCGCTAGAAGCCGATCTTGGGATTGCTTCGAGACGCGACAGCCGCGCTGCGCATCGCGCGCGCGGCCGTCCAGGGGCTTTGGGGCCTCTGGCTGATCCGGCGGCGTTTTCCGGGTTTCACCCAGGCCGAACGCGAGGCCTGCACCGAGCAGTGGGCCGCGGGCATGCTGCGCATCCTCAACATCGGCCTGCGGGTGGAGGGCGAGCGGCCCGCCGGCGGGCCGCTGCTGATCGTGGCCAACCACACCTCCTGGCTCGACATCCTGGCGGTGCAGGCCGCGCGGCGGTCACGCTTCATCGCCAAGGCCGAGATCCGTAGCTGGCCGCTGATCGGCGTGGTGTCCGATGCTGCCGGCACGCTGTTCATCGAGCGGGCCTCGCGGCGCGACGCCCTGCGCACGGTACACCGCACGGCCGAAGCGCTGGCCAGCGGCGACATCGTGGCGGTGTTCCCGGAAGGCACGACCGGCGACGGCACGAAGCTGCTGCCCTTTCACGCCAACATGCTGCAGGCGGCGATCTCGGTCGGCGCGCCGGCCTTGCCGGTCGGCATCCATTACGTGGATGCGGCGACCGGCCGGCCCTCGTCCGTGGCCACGTATGTCGGCGACGACACCCTGATGGCTTCGCTGTGGCGCACGCTGCGCGCCGAGCCGCTCTGCGCGGTGGTGCGCTTCGGCACGCCCTTGGCTGCCGGCGCGCTCGACCGCCGGGCCTGGGCGCAGGCGCTGCACGACGAGGTCGATTCCCTGCTGCGAGGGCCGCGCGATTTCGCAACGCCCTGAAACAACTCGGGGATGCGCCCGAGCCGTCGGGTCATCTCTTGCACGCATGATGGCGAGCTTCCCGAATTTTCGAACCCGACCTCGCAGCGGCCCGATGCGGCACTGCCACCCTGCTTTTTTTCGATGAGTCTGTTCGCCCGCGTCAAGAATCTCCTGCTGCAACCGCGTGCCGAATGGCGGCGCATCGACGAGGAACCCGCCGGCATCGGCCGGACCATGGTGCGCGCCCTGTTGCCGCTGGCCGCTGTTCCGGCCGTGTGCAGCGCGCTCGGGCTTTGCCTGGTCGGCATTCGCGGCGGCGGCATCACCGTCCGCCTGCCGTGGACGGTCGGTGCCTTGCAGGCGCTGTCGCTCTACCTGCTGGCGGTGATCGGGCTGAGCGTGGTGGCCATCGTCACCGCCATGGTCGCGCCCACCTTCGGCGGGCGGGCCGAGGCCACGCGCAGCTTCAAGCTCGTGGTGCATGGCGCGGCCGCCGCGCTCGCCGGTGGCTTCTTTCTGCTGGTGCCGCCGCTGGCGCCGCTGGCCTTGCTGGCCGCGCTGTATTCGGCCTACCTCGTTTTCACCGGCATCCCGATCGTCATGCGTTGCGCGCCCAAGCGCAGCGTTCCCTACACCGCCGTGGTGGTGCTGGCCGGTGCGGTGGTGGGCGTGCTGGGTAATTCGGCGATGACGCATTTCCTGTTCGCCGGCCTGGGCGGCGCCGAGGTCGCCATGCATACCCCCGGCGGCCTGCTGCGGCTGGATGCGACGAGCCTGGCGACCGCGTCGCAGCAGATGGCCGATGCGGCCCAGCGCATGGCCTCGGCCAGCGATCAGCAGGACGCCGCGCTGCAGAAGCAGCAGGGCGTGCAGACCGGCAAGGTCGCGCCGGCGGTCGACTCGGACAAGGGCGTAGTGCCCGCCGCTGCGCTCAAGGCGGCTTTGCCCGAAACCCTGGGCCCGTTCGGCCGCCGCTCGATCGAGATGCAGGGCGGCCGCGTGGGCGACCGCGAAGCCAGCAATGCGCGCGCCGACTACGCCAGCGGCGATCAGCGCCTGCGGGTGGAACTCACCGATCTGGGCCACATGCGCCGACTTATGGCCGACACGGGCGCGGTGGTGCAGGGCGAACGCGAGAACGCGGTCGAATCCGAGCGCACCTGGCAGGAGGGTGGCCGCATCCTCCACGAGAACTATCGCAAGGACGGCAGCTTCGCGCAGTTCACCACCACGCTGCGCAACGGCGTGGTCGCCGAGCTGACCGGGCAGCGCATGACGCTCGACGACGTGAAGGCGGCGTCCAGCCAGCTCGACCTCAATCTGCTGGAGAACCTGCGCCGCAGCACCACGCCGCCCTGATCCGGCCCGGACCGGCGCAAAAAAAAGAGGCCACGCAAGGTGGCCTCATGGATTGGGGGGCTGGTTATGCCCCACTCGCAATGACGGGTGTTGTTCAGAAGACGCCGAAAACCTTCAGCAGAATGATGACGCTGATGGGTACGCCGCAGATCCACAGGATGAGTGATTTCATGGTGTTGTCCTCGTTCGGTGCTTGAATCGGTAAGCGTTGTGATCCGGTTGGTCCGCAACGGTGATCAATGTGCACTTCCGGCATCGCGCCGTGTGACGGCCGAGGGGATGAGCGCACGTACGAGCGCGCCGACGGCGGTCTTCCCGGGTCGCTTATCGGTTGCGGCTGACAGGCCGACGCTGGTCAGGCCGAGGGCCGTGCGCCCGGTGCCTGCCTAGGCTCGCTTTCATCGAACACACGCGCTAAGGGCGCGAGGAGTTGCTGAGATGAACACGCCTTCCGTCACATATCCCGAATCCATTCATGCCGCCGCGGTGTCGTCCACGGTGCGCGGCATGTTCCGCCTGGTCGCCCGAGGTGCGGTGCTGGCGGCAGCGGCTTATGGCCTGTCGGCCACCGCGCAGGTGTCGGTGGGGGCTGCCGCGGCGGCCAGCGCGCCGGGCGCCAGCAGTTCGGCCAACGGTGGCGTCGGTGGTGTGGGTCTCGGCGGCGTCGGGCCGGGCGTGACGATCAACCCGAACGTGAATTCCGGCGCCGGCGTCAATGTGCAAGGCCGTTACGGTGGCAACAACGCCTTGAATGGACCGCGTGCGCGGGCCAACGCACAACGCGACCTGCCGGCAGTGAGCGATCCGCTGCTGGGGCCGCAAAATAGCGGCCAGCGCGCCATCGCCCTCGATGGCGCATACCGGGAGCGCCAGAACGCGCCCCTGCGCGACATCAACAACGGGACCCGATGAACCGACCACGCCTGCTCGCCACCCTGCTCGTACTGCCGCTTCTCCATGGCTGCGGTTACGTGCGCATCACTTCCGTCCCGCCCTTCGTACCCGACCCGTCCCTCCAGGACGGCGGCACCTGCAGCGAGGTTCCTGCCCGTTTCGTCCTGGGCAAGACCGTGGACGAACGCCTTGCCGAAGACGCGCGTGTGCGCTCCGGCGCGCGGGTGGTACGGGTGCTGCGGCCCGGCGTGGTCCATGACGACGAGCAACGTGATTCGCGTCTCGACCTCGAGACCGACCAACAGGGCCAGATCGTGGCGGTGCGCTGCGGCTGAGGCCCGACATCTTCCCCAAGGACAAGCCATGACCAAGCCCAGCGATATCCAGAAGCCAGCGCCACAAGCCGAACCGGCTCGTCCCAGCGCTTCGCGCCTTGATGACGATGCCGGAGCATCGTCATCCGGCTCGCCGCCGCCCAAGGCCGGCAGCAACGAAGCGCTGAACGAGGAGCGCAAGACCCAGCCCTCGCGCAACCGGGGCGTGACGAAGATCTGAACTTTCGAGGCCACCTCGACGGTGGCCTTCAGACGTCGCTGGCCGCGGTCAGGTCGCTGGTGCAGCTCACCGCATTGGCCCGCAAGGGCGCGACGGGTGAGGGCGAATAGCCGGTCACGACCACGTACAGCGTCTGCGAGCTGCCGGCCGACCGGCATGCCTGCGCGATCTGCGCGGCATCGGCCTGCACGGTCACCCCACGCAGCACGAAAGTGACCGACGCGGCAGTCCAGTCGACGCCCGCCAACAAGCCCTTGAGTTCGGTCACCAGGCCGGTGCCATCGTCTCCCGGCATGCCGACCGGCGACCGGCCGCGCTGGCGAACATCGGCCGGGCCCGGCGAGCCGGTGCCACCTTCCGCAGTGGCCCGTACGAACTGCCCGTCGGAGAAGCCGGTTGCCCCGCCCGCCACCCGCAGCGTCGTTCCCTGGATGGTGACCGTTCCGCCGGTGCTGTCGACCCGGTTGGCCAGGCCGCCGAGGCGGATGGTCTGATAGCCGCTCAGGTCGACCGCGCCCAGGCTCGCGTCCTGCACGTCGAGTGCGGCGAGCATGGCCACGGCACCCTGACCGTCGGCCACCAGCCCGCTGCGCGCGACCTGCAGCGACACGATGGTGCCTTCGCCGATGGCCGGCATGCGTGTGGCACTGACGGCGGTGCCGTTGGTGGCGTTGAGTCGGAAACCGCTGTCGCCGACCGCCATCGCCACACCGCCGAGCAGCACCGGATCGGCCGGCGTGGCCAGCCGCTCCACGCGCGTGGCGATCAGCACCTGCGATGCCTTCACCGGATCCCAGGCCCAGGAGCCGTAGGCCACGGCGTCCTGTCCGGCGGCGATGGCGGTGCCACCGAAGCCGTCGAGCAGGGTGATGCCGCTGCGCGAGATGTCGTCGTTGTCCATCACCACGCGCACCCACTGGCCAGCGATGCGCGACCAGCCGTCGGCGTCGAGCGCGGCGGTGACCGGTCCGCGCAGCTGCGGGCGCACTTCCACCGACTGCGCGTTGTTGTTCGCGTCGAATACCAGCCGCAGGCGCTGGCCGAGCTTCAGGCCACTGCGGTCGGCGTCGGCCAGGGCGAGTTCGCTGTATTCGACGCCGTCGACGATGACGCTGCCGAAGCCGCTCAGCGTGCCTTCGGCCACGCCGCTGCCACCACTGCCGACCCCGGCGAACACACCACCGCCGCAGCCAGCCAGCAGGGCGCAGGCGGCCATCGCCCAGCCGGCGAGCAGCACCCGCCAGGCCGGCGGACGAATGGAAGAGACGGCGAGCCGCATCATGGAAGGGAGTCTTTCTTGTGTTCCGGCTCGGCGGCGGTGGCGGCAGGCGGGGTCAGGGGCGCCATGCGGGTCGAATAGCAATACATGCCCAGGCGGATGCGCTGGTCCGGGCGGGGCAGGGCGGGATGCGGCGTGGCGCCGGCCGCGGCGTCGCGGGCTTCGAGCACGGTGGCGGCCTTCACCATCTGGCCGAGCACCTGCTTCCAGAGCTTGTTGCCCAGCGCCTCGAGTTCGCGCACCGAGGCTTCGCTGAGCTGGTCGGCGAACACGCTCTGCTCCAGGAAGCGCACCGGCCCGTCGCCGGTGAGGTTGTGCACGCCGGCGGCGAGGTGGTCGGCGACGCTGTCGGCCACCAGGCCGCCGGCTTCGGCATGGCGGCGGTCGGGCACGAAAGCCTCGCGCCGCAGTTCGATGTGGTCGCCGTCCTCGGTCGCCACGCCGAGCCGCAGCAACTCGCGCATGAGTGTGCGGGGATGGACGTCGACCGAAACCGCGCGCGCCAGGGCGTCGAAGGAGGGCCCTTCACCGCCGACCGGCAGCCGCTGCGGCAGGCCCTCGGCGAGCCAGCGACTCACCAGCACCTGCGCGGCTGTCGCGCGGGCGGGCCGCTCCGGCGGCAGCTCGCCGACCGATTCGGCGCCCAGCGCACGCACGTCCTTGCGGTGCAGGCCCGACAGGGTGCTCAGGCCCGAGTCGGTCTCGCGCTGGCCGTGCCGCTGCAGCTCGGCGCGGGCGGCTTCCAGGAACACGGGCTTGAGCGCGTCGGCCAGCACCTTGTGGCCGATGCCCGCGCGCACCAGCCAGCGCGCCAGCGGCCGCATCACCCGCAGCACATGGGCCAGGGTCTGGGCCGGCTGTTTCAGCGCGGCGGCGGGTTCGGGTTCGGTGGACATGCGGGTGCGGGCGGCGAGGATCGATTGTCGCCGCGCGCCGATTTTTCAGAGCGCCAGGCCGATGACGATCGTGCCGGTGTAGCCGGTCGTGCGGCCGCCGGCGAGTGTCGGTGTCTGCGCGGCGATCTGGGCGGCAGTGTTGTCGCCGAAGACGTTGTCGTTGGCGGTGGTGACCCGCGACAGGTTGGCCGTGCTGCCGGAATAAGTGGTGGAGTCGGCCGCGTAGACGGCGGTGCAGGCCTCGCGCGGCAGGGCCATCTGCGAGGTGAGCAGGGCGTTGCTGCCCTGGGTGGCGGTCGACCCGCTGCGGTAGACCTCGAAGTGGATGTGCGGATAGCGGCCCGAGTAACAGCCGGGAAAGATGCTGAGAAAGGTCGCCTGGCCAAGGTCGTCGCTCACCTGCACGCCGCGCAGGTAGTTCTCGGCCGGCAGGTCGTAGAGCGAGTACTGGCCGGCGGCGTTGCAGTGCCAGAGGTAGATCGCATATCCCGACAGCGCGGCGCAGGCCGCGTTGGTGTTGACCAGGCTCACCGTCAGCTCCAGCGGCACGCCGGCGGCGGTCGTGGTGCTGGTGCCGAAGCTCGAGCGGATGTTGCTGCGCACGATGCCGCTGGCGACCAGCACGTTGACGACGCTGCCGTTGGCCCGGTTGCTGCCGTCGGCGGGATAGGGGCCGGCGGTTTCGGTCGGGTCGGCGATGCAGGTGGTGGCGGAAGCGCTGGTGGTGGTGTTGACGGTGGATGTCGTGGTGCCGGTCGTCGTCGTGGACGAACTGGAAGCCGCCACCGACGTGCCGCTGTCACCACCGCCGCCACCGCAGCCCGGCAGCCACAGCGAGCCGCCGACACCGGTCAGCAAGCCGAGCATGCGTCGGCGTTCCTGGCTCTGGCGGGCGAGCACGCGCAGGTCGTGCCGCAGGCCTAGATCGTGGTCGTGCGCTTCGTGGGTCGCAGTCGTGGAGCTGGCGGATTTCATGTTTCTGGGGTGAAAAGTCGGCGGGATCGCATTGACTGTATGGGAAAAAATCCCATACAGTCAATGTACAAATCACCAAGGACCTGGCGCTTTTCGTCAGGCATGTCGCATGAAATCCCCGTTCTGTCTCCCGGTTCTGATGTCTCTTTCGCTCGCCTGGGCCGCGTCTGCCGCCAGTGCCCAGGGCACCCGACCCGATGGTGCGCCGCCTGGCCCGCCGCCGAAAGCGGTCGCGGCCTGCAACGGCAAGGCGGCCGGCGCCACGGTGAGCTTCCAGGGACACCGGGGCGAGACCGTCACCGGCGTCTGCGAGCAGATCGGCGCGGTGCTCGCGGCGCGCCCGGCCGGCGGCAAGCCGATGGGGGCCGCGCAATGATCCGGCCGAGCGTGTTGCTGGTCGACGATGACCGCGACGGTGTCGATCGGCTGCGCGGGTTTCTGGTGGATTTCGGTTTCGACGTGCGCATGGCCAACGAGAGCGAGGAAATCCACGCGCTGCTCAGCAGCCATCGGCCGGACCTGGTGGTGATGGATCTGGTGCTGTCCAAAGCCAACGGCATGACACTCATGCAGCAGATCCGCCGAGAGACCAACATTCCGGTCGTGGTGCTCAGCCGGCGCATCGAGCCGGCCGACCGCATCATCGGCCTGGAACTCGGCGCCGACGACTACGTCTGCAAGCCCTGCGAGCCGCGCGAACTGCTGGCGCGCATGCGGGCGATCCTGCGGCGGGTGCCCGACCGCGCGGCCTGCCCGATGTCGCCGCCGCGCGGCATCACGGTGGGCCGGTGGGAACTGCGGCGCGACGAACGGCGCCTGGTGGCCGCGAGCGGCGGCGGCAACGTGTCGCTGTCCGCGTCCGAATACCGGCTGCTGATGGCGTTTCTGTCCGCGCCACGCGTGGTGCTGAGCCGGGAGCATCTGATGTCGAGCGCGCGTGGCCGCGAGATGCGTGTCGCCGACCGGGGCATCGACCTGCTGGTGTCGCGGCTGCGGCGCAAGCTCGAAGACGACACGGCCGCCACCCCGCTGATCCGCACCGTGCGTGGCCGGGGCTACATCTACGAAGCGCCGGCCTCGGTGGGTGGCTCTGGTGCCGTCGACTGGATGGCGCGGCCACTGCCGCCCATCGAGACCATGGCGCCCTATCCGGGCCTTTCGGCCGGACGCAGCGGCGAACGCGCGACCCGCGTGTTCGCCTGACCCGGCTTCAGGCGTAGCGCTTGCTGCGCAGGTTGGCTTTCATCTGCTGCAGCCGGGGTTGCAGCGGCGAGCCGATGCGCAGGGCCACGCAGGTCGCCAGGATGTCGATCACCATCAGGTGCAGCAGCCGCGACACCATCGGGCTGTAGCGGTCGTAGCCTTCCGGATGGTCGGCCGCCAGGTGGATATGCCCGGCGGCGGCCAGTGGCGAGCCGCTGGCGGTGATCACGATGGTGGTTGCGCCGTTGCGGCGGGCGATGTCGGCCGCGTCCATCAGGTCGCGGGTGCGGCCGGAGTTGGAGATGATCACCACGCAGTCACCCGGCCCGAGCAACGTCGCGCCCATCACCTGCATATGGCCATCGCTGTAGGCGATGGAGGTGATGCCCAGGCGGAAGAACTTGTGCTGCGCGTCCTGCGCCACGATGCCGGAGTTGCCTGCACCGTAGAACTCGATGCGTCGCCCGGTCTGGTAGGTGGCCGCCAGCGACGCCGCCGCGCGTTCGAGCATGGCGGTGCTGGCCTCGTTGCGATAGCGCAGAAACGCGGCGACCGTGTTGTCGATCACCTTCACCATCACGTCGCCGGTCTTGTCGTCGGTATCGACGCTGCGATGCACGAAGGGCACGCCTTCGCTCACGCTGCCCGCGAGCTTGAGCTTGAAATCCGCCAGTCCGTCGTAGCCGATGCTGCGGCAAAAGCGCACCACGGTCGGCTTGCTCACATGCGCCCGGTCGGCAAGCTCGGTCACCGGCAGCGTCGCGAACGTCCGCGCATCCTCCAGCACCAGCCTGGCGACCCGCTGCTCCGCCGGCGCCAAGGAAGGAAGCGACGCCCGGATGCGCTCCAGCATGCCGTTGGCCTCAACCATCACCGCGCCCTCCACGGCAAGGTGCGAAGCACGAGCCGAAAAACCCAAGAACGCCGTCGGGCCGGCTTCGCCGGACGACCAGCGTTGCCCCCGGGACGGGGGAAGGCGTCCACACGAAGTGGGAAAGCCTGGAGGTCATCCATTTTCTTCTGACCAGCAGTGTCCGTCGCGCGCAATCATGGCGCTGGACGCGCTCGGCCCCCAGGTCCCGGCCGCATAGCTGCGCGGCTTGCCGGTCTGCCAGAAATCGAGAATCGGCTCCACCCAGCGCCACGCCGCTTCCTGTTCGTCCGAGCGCACGAACAGATTCAGGCGGCCGGCGATCACATCGAGCAGCAGCCGCTCGTAGGCGCCCACCCGCTCGCTGCCGAATCGTTTTTCGAAATCCAGGTCCAGCTGCACCGGCGACAGCGCCGTGCCGTCGGCGCGCGCGCCCTTGCCGCGCGAATCCTGTCCTTGCGCCAGCAGATGCAGCTCCAGCCCGTCCTTGGGCTGCAGGCTGATCGCCAGCTGGTTGAAGGCGCCCGCCGGCGTTGGAAAGATCGGATGCGGCGTCGGCCGAAAATTGACCTCGATGCGTGCATCGCGCGAACCCAGCCGCTTGCCGGTGCGAATGTAGAAAGGCACGCCGCTCCAGCGCCAGTTCTCGATCTCGGTGCGCAGCGCGACGAAGGTCTCGGTGCGGCTTTCCGGATCGACGCCGGGCTCTTCGCGGTAGCCCTGCACCCGCTCGCCGTACGCGGTGCCGGCCACGTACTGCCCGCGCACCGTATGGCGCTCCAGCGATTCCTGCGTCCAGGGCTTGAGCGACCGCAGCACCTTGAGCTTTTCGTCACGAATCGCGTCGGCGCTTGAATTGATCGGCGGCTCCATCGCCACCGCGCACAACAGCTGCAGGGCATGGTTCTGCACCATGTCGCGCAGCGCGCCGGTGGTCTCGTAGAAGGCACCGCGTTTTTCCACGCCCAGGTCTTCGGCGATGGTGATCTGGATGTTGGCGATGTACTCGCGCTTCCACAGCGGCTCGAACAAGGCGTTGCCGAAGCGCAGCGCGAACAGGTTCTGCACCGACGGTTTGCCCAGGTAGTGGTCGATGCGGAAGATCTGCTGTTCGTCGAACACCGCCCGCACCGTCTCGTTGATCTGGCGGTTGGAGGCGAGGTCGTGGCCGAGGGGCTTTTCCAGCACGATGCGGGTGCGCGGCGTGGCCAGGCCCGATTTGCCGATCTGTTCGCAGGCGGTGGTGAACAGCGCCGGCGAGGTCGCCAGGTACATCACCACGGTGTCGGCCGAACGGGTATCGAGCCGGGCCTTGAGCCGGGCGTAGTCCTCGGGCTTGGAGAGATCGAGCCGCACGAAATGCAGCAGGCTGGCGAACTTCTCGAACTCATCCGGGTTGGGGCGCTTGGAACCTTCCACTTCCTCGAAGCGGGCGCGAATCAGGTCGCGATAGGCCTGGTCGCTGAGGTCGTCGCGCGCCACACCGATGATGCGGCCGTTCGCTGGCAGGCTGCCGTGGCGAAAGGCCTGAAAAAGCGCGGGCATCAGCTTGCGCCAGGCAAGGTCGCCGGTGCCGCCGAAAAGTACGAGGTCGAAGGACATGCAGAGGGCTCCGTGGGGGAGGACAAAGAACTGTAATCCAGTTTCGCGCAGGCTCGGCGCGCGACCTGCCGACCTGTGCCGTCGCTCGGTTCGGGCAATCCTCCGACAGGTGTCGACCCGTAATCCGGTTACATTTTGGGGGGCTTTTCATTCGTCACCGCCTCCGATTTCGACTGTCCGGTCATGACCCAACTCGACTCCCTCAAGCGACTCACCACCGTCGTCGCCGACACCGGCGATTTCCGCCAGTTGGCCACCTTCCAGCCGCAGGACGCGACCACCAATCCGTCGCTCATCCTCAAGGCGGTGCAGAAGCCCGAATACCGGCCGCTGCTCGAAGAAACCGTCGCCCGCTTCAAGGGCCAGCCGCTGGAAGAGCTGGTCGACCGGCTGCTGGTGCGCTTCGGCACCGAAATCCTCTCCATCATCCCGGGCCGCGTGTCGACCGAAGTCGACGCCCGCCTGTCCTTCGACGAAGACGCCACCTACAGTCGTGGCGAACGCCTGATCGATCTCTACCAGGGCGCGGGCGTGCACATCGACCGGGTGCTGATCAAGGTGGCGGCCACCTGGGAAGGCATCCGCGCCGCCGAGCGCCTGGAGCGGCGCGGTATCCATACCAATCTCACGCTGCTGTTTTCCTTCGCCCAGGCCGTGGCCTGTGGGCAGGCCGGCGTGCAGCTGATCTCGCCCTTCGTAGGCCGCATCTACGACTGGCACAAGAAGAGCGCTGGCAGCGCCTGGGACGAGGCGGCCCGCGCCGGCGCCAACGATCCGGGCGTGCAGTCGGTGCGCCGCATCTACGAGCACTACAAGCATTTCGGCATCCGCACCGAAGTGATGGGCGCGAGCTTCCGCAACGTGGGCCAGATCACCGCGCTGGCCGGCTGCGACCTGCTCACCATCAGTCCCGACCTGCTCGCCTTGCTTGCCGCCAGCGACGAGCCGCTGCAACGTGCGCTCGACCCCGAAGCCGCCAGGTCGTTGCGTCTCGATGCGGTCGAATACGACGAACCCGCCTTCCGCTATGCCCACAACGAGGACGCGATGGCCACCGAAAAGCTCGCCGAAGGCATCCGCGCCTTCGCCGCCGACGCCGCCAAGCTCGACCAACTTCTGCTCACCGCCTGATCCAGGCCTGTTTCAACCGAGGGACCGATGAGTTTTCTGCGCTGCGACCGAACCTCCGCCTGGCAACGCCTCCAGAAGCATTTCGATGAAACTGGCCGCGATTTCGATGCCCGCCACGCCTTCG
Source organism: Xylophilus sp. GOD-11R (assembly GCF_033546935.1). Lineage (GTDB taxonomy): Bacteria > Pseudomonadota > Gammaproteobacteria > Burkholderiales > Burkholderiaceae_C > Xylophilus. The sequence continues at coordinate 536,907 of NZ_CP137854.1, forward strand.
TCGTCGATCCGCAACGGTTCGACACCCTGAGCCAGGAGGCTCCCCACCTCTTCGCCGACCTGTCGAAGAACCGCATCGACGCCGCCACCGAATCCCTGTTGCTCGGCCTCGCGCGCGAATGCGACCTGGAAGCACGGCGCGACGCGATGTTCGCCGGCGACGCCATCAACACCACCGAGGACCGGGCGGTGCTCCACGTGCGGCTGCGTTCGCCGGTCGCCGAGCTCGAAGTCGCCTCGGTGCGCGACGCCATGCTGGCCTACGCCGAACAGATCCGCGGCGACACGCGTATCACCGACATCGTCAATATCGGCATCGGTGGTTCCGATCTCGGCCCGCAGATGGCGGTGCTGGCGCTGGAAGAATTTCGCGCCATCGGCAAGCGCCTGCATTTCGTCTCGAACGTCGACGGCCACGAACTCGCCGGCGTGCTGGCCGGTCTGCGTCCGGAAAACACGCTGTTTTTGGTGTCGAGCAAGACCTTCACCACCATCGAGACCATGACCAATGCGCAGAGCGCCAAGGCCTGGTTCGAGGCGGCGGGCGGGCGCGACATCGCACGCCACTTCGCGGCGCTCACCACCAATGCCGAAGCGGCGGCCGAATTCGGCATCACCACCACCTTCGGCTTCTGGGACTGGGTCGGCGGCCGTTATTCCATGTGGTCGGCCATCGGCCTGAGCCTGGCGATCGCCATCGGTGCCAAGGGCTTCACCGAATTGTTGGCTGGCGCGCATGCGATGGACGAGCATTTCCGCAGTGCGCCGCTGGCGCTCAACCTGCCGGTGCGCCTGGGCCTGCTCGACATCTGGTATCGCAACTTCCACGGCTTCACCAGCCGTTGCGTGGCGCCCTACCACCAGGGCCTGCGCCGCTTGCCGGCCTACCTGCAGCAGCTCGAAATGGAGAGCAACGGCAAGCGCGTGGACCTCGATGGCGACACGCTGCCTTTCGCCACTTCGCCGGTGGTGTGGGGCGAGCCCGGCACCAACGGTCAGCACGCGTTCTTCCAGATGCTGCATCAGGGCTCGGACGTGGTCCCGCTCGAATTCATCGCGGTGCGCGATGCCGCCCACGAACTCAACGGCCACCATCCCAAGTTGCTGGCCAATGCCCTCGCGCAGGCGGCGGCCTTGCTGCAAGGCAAGAGCGACGACGGCGGCCACCGGCATTTCCCCGGCAATCGCCCCAGCACCTTCTTTGTGCTGGAAAAGCTCGATCCGGCCGCGCTCGGCGCGCTGATCGCGCTCTACGAACACCGCGTGTTCGTGAGTGGCGCGCTCTGGGGCATCAACAGTTTCGACCAATGGGGCGTGGAACTCGGCAAGGTGCTGGCCAAGGACATCGAACCGCGCCTGTCAAGTGGCGACACCACCGGGCTGGACCCGTCGACGGCCGGCCTGCTTTCGCGGCTCGGTCAACGGGGCTGAGGTCTCCACTCGATGAGCGCGCGGGCCGTTGAAGTTCCAACGGCCTAGCGCGCGGCGGTTTCTCAGGAGTCTGGCGACCTCAGGCTGACACTAGGATGGGATTCGTGCAGCTGAAACGATGAGATGTCGCCTACATCCCGCGGGGCCCGAGTCACCTTCATTCGAAATTTTCGCCGCCCCACCGGTGGCAATATCAAGTTTCGAGATTATTTTCTGCACGCTGCGTGCGATCCGACGTTCGATTCCCGCATCTGGTTCACGCCCGGTTCTCGACACGCGCAATCTTCGATCTGGTCAGCTCGCGACTTCGGCCGCGTTCTGGAGAATCTGGCGGATCGCCCCCACGACCTGATCTGCGTCAACGGCAAGGATTGGAAATACCTGCCGGAAGCGCTGGGTTCGACCCGTGTATTGCACTTCGTGCAGCATGCCGGGTACCTGGATGATCCCTTCCTTCGAAAATGCCTGGACAGACCTGCTTTCCGGGTCTGCACCAACGCATTTCTCGCCGACCAGATTCGGCCATTCGCCAATGGCCCGGTGGAGATATTGCCGATCGGCCTTCATGATTCGCTCCACGAGCCGCCGATTCCCAAGATTAAGGGTTCGGTAATGATCCTCGGAATCAAGCAGCCATCGTTCGCGAAGAAATTGGCCGAATCCCTTTGCGAGACGGGTATCGAATCGACCGTCGTTGGGCTCGACTGGATCGACCATGATCGATTGATCGAGCATATGCGGACTGCGGAGATATTCGTCGGCCTGCCTGCTGCCAGCGAGGGCTGTTACTTGCCAGCGCTGGAAGCGATGGCGAGCGCTTGTACGGTGATTTGCGCAGACGCCGGCGGTACACGGGGGCATTGCATCGACGGTGTCACGTGCCTGCAGCCGCCGGCGCTCGATCTGCAGGGCCACGTCGCCGCAGTCAGGCGAGCGATGTCGGATGACGACCTGTGCAGGCGACTTCGCATCAACAGCCTGGCCATGGCGGCCGGCCATTGCCTGGCGCAGGAGGGCCACCTGTTGCGCCGCTTTCTAGCGAGGGCCCTGTCGCCCGGCGCCGGGCGCGGCACGGTCTGAATAGAACTGATGTTTGGTCCGCTGGGTCGGCAGCAGGCGGTCGCCGCCCATCTTTTCCAGGATGGTGTTCGATAGTTTCTGCAAGTCATGCACGACCGATTCGACCGACGGTAAATCGTCATTCAGGCCGCCGATATATTCGAGTTCGAGTTGATGAAGGCTCAAACCCTCGGCATCGCGGCATTTGTCGAAAGACAGGATGTAGGCGTTGCCACTGGGAACCGAAATAGGAATCTTCGTCTGGCGCTTTTCGAAGCTGTTGAGCCGATTGAGCCGGTGGCGCGCCAGAAACGTGTCCAGGGTTTCCGTTGCGCCATCCCGCGCGGTCGTGAATGACGCCACCGTGTTGCGCACCAGAACCCCGTCGAAGCTTCGCGCCTGCCGTTTGATCTTGAGCGACAACCGGCCGGAGGGCACCTCCACCACGGTATGTTCACCTTCGGTCTCGGACCAACAGGTGTGATAACGGCGCACCCGGTTTATATAGTGTGGAAATGGAAGCAGCAGGTGGCAGGGTTGCGCGGCTGCCAGCACGGCGTCGATGAACGGTTGGTCGATTGCTCCCGGCACTTCGAATTTGCGCTCGATTTCCGGATAGCCCTCGGTGTCGTGCACCAGTTGATATTTGAGAAGTTCCTGGAATACCAATTCGAGGCCGCGCCAGATCGGCTGGGAAGACTGGGCCGGTAGGCCGGTGACGAGGGCGGCGGACTCGATGTCCTGGGGCGTATTCCCCTTGATTTCGAGGCGCGGGCCCATGTCGCCCAGAAATTGCAGTCGACCTTGCGGACGAACGCTGAAAAGCGCTCTTTCCAGATCGAGCGTCAGGCGACGCGACTCGTCGATTTCGTCGCCGTAAGCGTAATGCAGTCGCTTTGCCACCCGAATCGAATGCGCCAGATAAGGCTGGGCTCCGACCAGGCACTGCAGCTTTCCGCATGCATTGGGTTGCAGCCGAGCCTTCCCGATGACCATCAGCGGCAGATCGGGCAACTTCTGCTGAAGGGTTCCATTCAACCCGCCCTGCAGCAGATTTGAAAGGGTTTCATGATTGACCGAGGGAAGATTCGCGTAGAGCCGCAGCCTCAGAACCGCTTCATGGTTCCATTCCTCGGGGCCGTCGGGGCGCAGGAATACCGTGATGGTGTGGGAATATGGCCGCGGAATCCGGGGCAGGTTATTCAGCAGGGTTTGGATACGGGGAATATCCTTGACAAACAGATCCTGCCGTCGCTCGATCCGTGGCCGAATATCGGAGAGTTTCTCTTGATCGAGAGAAAGCAAGGGATTTGCTCTCGGTATGTTGTCGGCATGGGCGAATGACTCTTCCATCATGTAGCGGCTACGTGCCTGTCGAGGGGCCTGCTGCCCGGAGCGAAAAGCGTACAGGCTCAATGAAGTATGTGATCACTCCTGTCATGAGGCGCTTGGCCGAAAAGAACTAGCGAACGTTCCAGATCCCGGCGCAAAAAAACCCCGACCGGTCGGAAGACCGTCGGGGTTTTTCAAGAAGGCGTGGCCTCCGCAGCGCCGTGTTCCAAGTAGAGCCATGCCAGGGTTTCCCTTGGCGTAGGCGAAGCCACCCACCTAGGGGGGTGGCGAATTACACGAAGCGAAGCGCGGTGAGAAGCCGGCGGGCCATTACATGCCCATGTCGCCCATACCACCCATGCCGCCCATGCCGCCACCAGGCATGCCGCCGGCACCGGCTTCGTCCTTCGGTGCTTCGGCGACCATGGCTTCGGTCGTCAGCAGCAGCGAAGCCACGGAAGCTGCGTTCTGCAGCGCGGTGCGGGTCACCTTGGTCGGATCCAGGATACCCATTTCGATCATGTCGCCGTAGGTGTCGTTGGCAGCGTTGAAGCCGTAGTTGCCAGCGCCTTGCAGCACGGCATTGACCACCACGCTCGGCTCGCCGCCGGCGTTGTAGACGATCTCGCGCAGAGGTGCTTCGATGGCCTTCAGGATCAGCTTGATGCCGGCGTCCTGGTCGGCGTTGTCGCCCTTGATTTCGCCAGCAGCTTGCTTGGCGCGCAGCAGTGCCACGCCGCCGCCAGCCACGATGCCTTCTTCCACGGCAGCGCGGGTAGCGTGCAGGGCGTCTTCGACACGTGCCTTCTTTTCCTTCATTTCGACTTCGGTGGCAGCGCCGACCTTGATCACGGCAACACCGCCAGCCAACTTGGCCACGCGCTCTTGCAGCTTTTCACGGTCGTAGTCGCTGGTCGCTTCTTCGATCTGGATGCGGATTTGCTTGACGCGGGCTTCGATGTCGCCGGCAACACCAGCACCGTCGATGATGGTGGTGTTTTCCTTGCCCACTTCGATGCGCTGGGCCGAGCCCAGGTCTGCCAGGGTGACCTTTTCCAGGGTCAGGCCGACTTCTTCGGCGATCACCTTGCCGCCCGTCAGGATGGCGATGTCTTCCAGCATGGCCTTGCGACGGTCGCCGAAGCCAGGAGCCTTGACGGCCACGACCTTCAGGATGCCGCGGATGGTGTTGACCACCAGGGTCGCCAGGGCCTCGCCTTCGACTTCCTCAGCGATGATCAGCAGCGGACGGCCAGCCTTGGCCACCTGCTCCAGCACGGGCAGCAGGTCGCGGATGTTGCTGATCTTCTTGTCGAACAGCAGGACGAAGGGGTTGTCCAGCAGTGCGGCTTGCTTTTCGGGGTTATTGATGAAGTAGGGCGACAGGTAGCCGCGGTCGAACTGCATGCCTTCGACGACGTCGAGCTCGTTGTCGAGCGACTTGCCGTCTTCGACGGTGATGACGCCTTCCTTGCCGACCTTGTCCATCGCGTCAGCGATGATCTTGCCGATGGATTCGTCGGAGTTGGCGGAAATGGCGCCGACCTGGGCGATTTCCTTGGAGGTGGTGGTGGCCTTGGAGGCTGCCTTCAGCTGGGCGACCAGGGCGGTGACCGCCTTGTCGATGCCGCGCTTGAGGTCCATCGGGTTCAGGCCGGCGGCAACGTACTTGCTGCCTTCGCGCACGATGGCTTGTGCCAGCACGGTCGCGGTGGTGGTGCCGTCACCGGCGTTGTCGGAGGTCTTGGAGGCCACTTCCTTCACGAGCTGGGCGCCCATGTTCTGCAGCTTGTCCTTGAGTTCGATTTCCTTGGCCACGGACACACCGTCCTTGGTCACGGTGGGGGCGCCGAACGAGCGCTCCAGCACCACGTTGCGACCCTTGGGGCCCAGGGTGACCTTGACGGCGTTGGCGAGGATGTTCACGCCTTCGACCATGCGTGCGCGGGCGTCGCCGCCGAAGACTACGTCTTTTGCTGCCATGATTAATTACTCCGGAATTCTGTGGATAAGAGGGATGAGAAGGAGCGAGGGCCGATCAGCCTTCGACGACCGCGAACAGGTCTTCTTCCTTCATGACCAGCAGCTCGTCGCCGTTGACCTTGACGGTCTGGCCCGAGTACTTGCCGAACAGCACGCGGTCGCCGACCTTGACGCCGGGAGCCGACAGTTCGCCCTTGTCGTTCTTCTTGCCCGGGCCGACGGCCAGGACTTCGCCCTGGTCGGGCTTCTCTGCCGCGTTGTCGGGAATGACGATGCCCGAGGCGGTCTTGGTTTCTTGTTCGAGGCGCTTGACGATCACGCGATCGTGCAGAGGGCGAAGGTTCTTCATGGCATCTCCTTGGAGGAAGCTGAAACAAAACAGGATTGTTGGGAGACCTGCGGCAACGCTCCGAAAGAAGCGCCTCGCACGGCCAGCAAGGGGTGCCGACAGCCAGATCTGGCGTTGTTGGCACTCGTCCCCGGCGAGTGCTAATCATAGCGACGTTTCGGCGGGGTTCAAGGCCGGGCGGGTTTGTCCGATCGGTCCGGGTGAGCGGTTTCAGCCCCGATGTCGCAAGCGCCCGGCGAGCACCGCCAGCGCAGCGCGGGCGTCGGGCACCAGGCTCACCGAGCGCGAGATCATGAGGTTGATCGGCTGCCCCAGACCTTCGACCAGGCTGCCGTCGGCGGTTTCCCGCACGGTTCCATCTTCATCGGTGCGGCATGAGCGTTCGCGCTGCACCCGCTCGGCGTAGCTGCCGGCGGGCACGTGGTAGCCGACGACCGGCTTGCCCAGCGCGACGGCGAACCCCACTTCGAAGACGGTGCCGGGGTCGGGCTCCAGGCCACGGAAAGGCCGCAGGTTGGCCACGACGCCGTCGCAGGCGCGGATGCGGTCGATGTTGCCTTGGTAGATGCGATGCGCGAAGGCATCGGGCGTCTCGCCGCTGCGGGTGTCGATCTGGCCGTCGAAAGGCGCCACGCCTTCCAGTCCGAGGAGGCTGCATTCGGCGATGAGGCTGCGGAAGATGTCGGCCTGATGGAGCTCGAACACATCGGGGCCCGCAAGGTAGATGCGGGGTGCGGCGGAGTTGGCGGCAGTCGTCATGCGGCATTTTCGCCGGCCGCGGATGCGACCGGGACGCGTGAAAAACCGTTGGCCTTGCGGCTACCGGCTTTTTATGATCGGCCGCATGAGCGCACTGGCCGACGATCTCCCGGAAGTCTTCGAACGTTTCGGCCGCATCACGCTGCGGCGCATGTTCGGCGGGCATGGCGTGTTTCACGACGGCCTGATGTTCGGCGTGGTCATCGACGGTCGGCTCTACCTGAAGGCCGATGCGCAGTCGCTGCCGCGATTCGAGGCGCGCGAGCTTGGCGCGTTCGAATATCAGCGCGCGGGAAAGACGGTGACGCTTTCCTATCGCGAGGCGCCACCGGAAGTCTTCGAAGACCGCTCCGAGGCGGTCGACTGGGCGCGGCTGGCCTGGGAGGCCGCGGTGCGCGGAGCCTCCCATCCGAAGGCCAAGGCCAAAGTCGCCAAGACCGCCAAGACCGCCAAGACCGCCAAAGCAGCTAAGTCAGCTAAGGCAGCTGCGCCACGGAAGCGCACCCGGCAGCCGCCAGGTTCCGCGCGCGGATGAAGTCGACCAGTTCGCGCATCGGCATGGGCTTGCCGAACAGCCAGCCCTGCGCGTACTGAACGCCGGCGTCCTGCAATATCTCGCGCTGCGCCTCGGTCTCCACGCCCTCGGCGATCATCTGCAGGCCGAGCGAGCGGGCGATCTCGATGATGTGGAACGCGACCTGCGCGCTCGATGACCGGCTGCCCAGCGCGTCGACGAAGATCTTGTCGATCTTCAGATAGTCGAGGTCGTAGGTCGCCAGGTAGGACAGGCTGGAATTGCCGGTGCCGAAGTCGTCGATGGCCACCTTGAAGCCGCTGGAGCGCACCGAGATCAGCACGTCCTTGGCCTTGTCCGGCGTCATCAGTCCGCGCTCGGTGGCCTCGATCATGATGTTGCGCGAGGCGGCGCCAGCGTCCTTCAGGAGCGTCTGCAGGTGCTTCTCGGTTTCGGGCGAATGCAGGTCCTCGGCCGAGAAGTTGATCGCGATGTGGGTGTCGGGGTTCTCGCGGATCAGGTCGGCGGCGTCGCGCGCCACCATTTCCATGACCTGCATCGTCACCTGACGGATCAGCCCGCTTTCTTCGGCGGCCGGAATGAAGACCAGCGGGCTCACCATGCCGCCGCCGCGCTGATTCCAGCGGATCAGCGCCTCGGCACCGACGCAGCGCCCGGTGGCGAGTTCGATCACCGGCTGGTAGACCATGAAGAACTCGCGGCGCTGCAGCGCGTGGCGCAGTTCGGACTTGAATGACAGCCGGTGGCGCAGCCAGAGAAACATGCCGAGCGTAAGCAGCACACCCACGAACAGGCCGAGCGGCACCGCCCGCCAGGTGAAGTGCAGGATGCGCCGGCTGACGTCGGCCCCGTCCATGGCGGCGATGGCCGCGCTGTTGCCGGTGGACGAGGGCTGCATCGCGACGATGGTGTCGCCGTCGTGGAAGACCGTCGGTTTGCCGTCGTAGCGGGCGATCCAGGACGGCCGCAATTCGCCGCGCGAACGCACTACCTCGCGGTAGCGGGCGCCGATCTGGCCCAGCGTGATCGAGGAGCCTGGCTTGAGAATGTCGATGACCAGTTCCGGCGACGCGATCGCCGCCCAGCCGTACTTCTCGGCGATGTTGAACTTGCTGTTGGGGATCTGCGGAAACACGACGGTGTTCCACCAGGCCGCGCCGTCGGGGTCGACGCGGGTCGGGGGCCCGAGTTCGATCGATTCGCCAAAGCCCAGGGTGGAGCACTTGAGCACGTTGTTCTCGATGAAGCCGATGGCCTGCAGGTAGCCCGCGCGCGCGGCCAGCGTGCGCATGCGCGCCATGTTGGTGGCCGAGCAGGGGATGTCGCCCGGATCGGTCTTGAGCGCGTCGAACGCCGAATGCGACTGTTCGCGGCCGGCGCGCACCCGCCGCAGCAGGTCGGCGTTGAGGTTCTGCAGCTGCTCAATGGCCTGCGCCTCGCCCCAGCGGTGCGCGAGGTGCAGGCCGATCAGCGGCGGCAGGATCAGCAGGAGCACGCCGGCGATCCAGCCGGCGAGGATCAGACGCTTCTTGCGCATCGGTCAAACGAAGGGTCGCCGCCGGGTTCGAAGCCGCGACTCAGGCCAGCATCAGGGCGCCATCGTGGCGGCCATGCTCGCCGCGGAATACCGCCATGGCCTTGACCAATTGCTCGGCCTGGGCGCGCAGTCCGGAGGCAGCGGCCGCGCTTTCCTCGACGAGTGCCGCATTCTGCTGCGTCACTTGGTCCATCAGCACCACCGATTCGCCCACCTGCCGCACGCCTTCGCTCTGCTCGCGGCTGGCCGAGCTGATCTCACTCATCAGGCTGCTCACCCGGTGGATCGCACCGACTACTTCCTGCATGGTGCTGCCGGCGGTGTCTACCAGCCGGGTGCCGCGCGAGACCTGCTCGCCGCTTTCGGTGATGAGGGCCTTGATCTCCTTGGCAGCGGCGGCACTACGGCCGGCCAGGTTGCGTACCTCGGAGGCGACCACCGCGAAACCACGACCCTGTTCGCCGGCCCGGGCCGCCTCGACGGCCGCGTTGAGCGCGAGGATGTTGGTCTGGAACGCGATCGCGTCGATCACGTTGATGATCTCGCCGATTTTGCCGGAGCTGGCCTGGATACCTTTCATGGTCTCCACCACCTGGTCGACCACGCTGCCGCCGCGCTGGGCGATCGACGACGCTTCCGAGGCCAGCTGGTTGGCGCTCTGCGCATGCATCGCGTTGTTCTGCACGGTGGAGCCGAGCTGCTCCATCGAGGCGGCGGTCTGCTGCAGAGCGGACGCCTGTTGTTCGGTGCGGCGGCTCAGGTCGTGATTGCCCTCGGCGATCTCGGTGCTGGCCGAGGCCACCGCCACCGCGTTGCTGCGCACGCTGCCGACGATGCCCACCAGCTTGTCCTGCATGTTGCGCAGGGCGATCAGCAGTTGGCCGGTCTCGTCGCCGCTGCCGACGACGATTTCGTTGTCGAGGTTGCCCTCGGCGATCTGGTCGGCGACGGCCACCGCCTGGTGCAAGGCGCGGGCGATGCTCATGGTGATCAGCCAGGCCATGGTCAGGGCGATGGCGCCCGCGACCAGGCAAAAGCCCAGGATCGCCAGCCGCTGACGCTCGAACTGCGCGGTGGCGTCGGTGATGAGCTGGTGGGCCCGGCCCTCGGTGAACTGGGCGAATTCCTGGCTCGCCTGCACCAGCTGCTGCAGCAAGGGATTGCACTGCTCCATGATCTGGGCGATGGCCTCTTCGCGCTTGCCCTCACGTGCGAGCTGCACGATGTTCAAAGCGATCGGCGCGTATTGCTGTTCCACCTGGCGAATGCGGGTGTAGAGGCCATTGGCGGTGTCGTTCTGTTCGTCGGCGGCTTTGAGCATTTCACCCAGGCGGGCCAGGTTGCGGTCGACATCCGTATGCGCCTGCACCACCTTCTCGTATTCGGCCGTCCGGTCCTGCTCTTTCACCGCCAATGCGAGGTTGCGTGCCGCGATCGCGCGGCGGTCGACGGCGGTGCGGACCTGCTCCGCCATGAGCGCGCGAGCGTTCAGCCCGTTGACGTAATTGCTGAATTGCCGGTTGGCATTGGAGAGGGCCAGCAGGCTGACAGCCGCGACGATCAACAGCAGGGCGGTCAGGGCGCCGAAGTTCAGGGCAAGCTTGGCTTTGACGGACAGGTTCTTCAACATGGTGGATCCTTGCGGGGCCGCGGATTCGGGTCGGGTCGGTTGGGTGTAGACAGGAATGGACTCGCGACCATTTCGGCGTCCATTGAATGAGAAGTCACGAATTGCGTCAATGGCAATCAGGCTGGATTCGGCTCCTGGCGCGGGTTCACCCCGCTTATCCGGGTTTAGACCGATGCCGCCGACGCAAAATCGCATCGATGAAGACTCTGCTTTTGCTCGTCGCCACCGCGCTGGCCGAAATCGTCGGCTGCTACCTGCCCTGGCTGTGGCTGAAGCAGGGCCGCAGCGTGTTGCTACTGGTGCCTGCGGCGCTCAGCCTGGCGCTCTTCGCCTGGCTCTTGACGTTGCACGAAAGCGCCGCCGGTCGGGTGTATGCCGCGTACGGCGGCGTCTACATCGGGGTGGCGCTGGCCTGGCTGTGGGCGGTGGACCAGATACGGCCGACCTGGTGGGACCTGGGCGGCGCCGCGGTCGCGCTGTGCGGCATGGCGATCATCATGTTCCAGCCGGCCCGCTGAAACGGCGTTGACTCAGTCGCGCCAGAGCTCGACCAGCAGGCTCTGGTAGACGCCTTCGATCGCGGCGCTGTATTCGGGGTCGTACTGCCAGTTCTGCGGCGTGCCCTCGGGCAAGGCGACCGACAGGGCGGTGAGTTGCGTGGCGAGCGCTTCCTTCTGGTCGACGGTGAGCAGCGGCAGCAGGACGTCGAGCACGTTCTCCAGCGCCTCGGCGCGGCCGATGTGGGTTCCGAGCAGGTTCGACGGGGCGGAAGACATATGGGCGGACTCGCTCGGGGGAAAAGACATCCCCGATATTCTGGCCGCATGCAAGAACCCATCCGCCCCATTCGCATCGATTTCGTCTCCGACGTGGCCTGCCCGTGGTGTGCCATCGGTCTGGCCGGCCTGGAGCGTGCCCTCGGCGAGCTCGGCCCCGAGGTGCCCGTAGAGATCCGCTTCCAGCCCTTCGAACTCAACCCGCAGATGCCGGCCGAGGGCGAGGACGTCACCGAGCACCTGACCCGCAAATACGGCTCCACGCCGGCGCAGCAGGAGGCCTCGCGCGCGGCGATCCGCGAGCGGGGCGCCTCGCTCGGCTTCACCTTCAACCCGGCCGGGCGCAGTCGTATCTGGAACACCTTCGACGCGCATCGGCTGCTGTACTGGGCCGGGCTCGAAGGCCGGCAGCGGGAGCTGAAAAACGCGCTGCTGCGGGCCTACCACGGCGAGTCGCACAACCCGGGTGATCCGGCGGTGCTGCTGGCCAGCGCGGTCGAGGCAGGGCTGGATGCCGACCGCGCCCGGGCGGTGATCGAGAGCGACGACTACACCGACGAAGTGCGCGAGCGCGAACGCTTCTATCAGCAGAGCGGCATCACGGCCGTGCCCTCGGTGATCCTCGACGAGAAGTACCTGATCCAGGGCGGCCAGCCCCCGGAGACCTTTCTGCAGGCCTTGCGCCGGTTGGCGCAGCAACGCGCGGAAAACAGCTAGCCGAAAGCTCCGGCGCCCAGGCGCGCCTGGAGAAAGTCGAGAAAGCAGCCGATGCGCGAGGCCAGCTGCGTATTGCGGTAGTACACCGCATTGATCGGCTGGCGCGACTCCAGCGTGTCGCGCGCCAGCACCTGCACCAGCCGGCCCTGGCGGCGGTCTTCGGCGCTCATGAAGTCCGACAGGCAGGCGATGCCGTCGCCGCCCAGGGCGAGCTGCCGCAGGGTTTCGCCGCTCGAGGCCGCGATGTGCGGCACGGCGGTCCAGCCGTCGCCCTGGCCGCAGCGCAGCGGCCAGCGGTTGAGCGACTCCGGCTGGGTGAAGCCCAGCAGGGTGTGGCCGGCCAGGTCGTCCACCTGGCGCGGCTTGCCGCGACGGGCGAGGTAGTCGGGGCTCGCCAGCAGGCGGACCTGGCTGGTGCCGAGGGTGCGTGCGTGCAGAGTGGAGTCGCGCAGGGCGCCGATGCGGATCGCCACGTCGGTGCGGCGCTCCAGCAGGTCGATGTTGAGGTCGTCGGTGTCGAGTTCCAGCTGGATCTGCGGATACGCCGCCAGGAAGTCGCCGACCAGCGGCACCACCGCGTGCAGCATGAAGGGCGAGGCGGCGTTCACCCGCAGGCGCCCGGCCGGTCGGGCCCGGCGGGCGGCCATCTGCTCCTCGGCATCGTCGAGGGAGGCCAGGATGGCGCGGGTGCGGCCGAGAAAGACCTCGCCTTCCTCGGTGAGCTGCAGCCGGCGGGTGGTGCGGCTGAGCAGGGTGGTGTCGAGCTTCCTTTCCAGCCGCGTCAGTGCCCGGCTGATGCCCGACACCGTCTGCCCCAGCTGGTCGGCGGCGGCGGTGATGGAGCCGGCGTCGACCACGGCGGCGAAGGCCTGGAGTTCTTCCAAGGTGGTTTTCATCGGCTCCATTATTGATTCGCGGGCAAATATCTTCTGTGGAGATGCCGGTTTTTCTGCAAGAAAGAAGCGAACACACTCCGGGCCTCGACCCGCTTGCTGCAGGAGTTTTCCCATGCCCATTGCCCTGTTCGCGCTGACGCTCAGCGCATTCGCCATCGGCACGACCGAGTTCGTGATCGTCGGCCTGCTGCCGACGGTGGCGGCCGACCTCGGTGTCGATCTGCCCTCGGCCGGGCTGCTGGTCAGCCTCTACGCGCTCGGCGTGGCCATCGGCGCACCGGTGCTGACCGCGCTGACCGGCCGACTGCCGCGCAAGACCTTGCTGCTCGGCCTGATGGCGCTGTTCACGGTCGGCAACCTGCTGGCCTGGCAGGCGCCCGGATACGAGTCGCTGGTGGCGGCGCGCATCCTTACCGGTCTGGCGCACGGTGTGTTCTTCTCGATCGGCTCGACCATCGCCACCGGCCTGGTGCCGCGCGACAAGGCGGCGAGCGCCATCGCGCTGATGTTCACCGGCCTGACCGTCGCGCTGGTGACCGGCGTGCCGCTGGGCACCTTCATCGGCCAGCATTTCGGCTGGCGCGAAACCTTTCTCGCCGTGGCGGCGCTGGGCGTGGTCGCCTTCGTCGGCAGCGCGGTGTTCGTGCCGCGTGGCATTCGCCATGCGCCGCCGGCCTCGCTCGTGCAGCAGGCCCGGGTGCTCGCCGAGCCGCGCCTGCTGCTGGTCTATGCCAAGACGGCGATCGGCTACGGCGGCTCCTTCATTCCGTTCACCTTCCTCGCGCCGATCCTCACCGAGGTGTCCGGCTTCAGCGCTGGCGCGGTGGGCTGGGTGATGCTGGTCTACGGGGTCTCGGTGGCGGCGGGCAACCTGTGGGGCGGGCGACTCGCCGACCGGCTGGGACCGATCCCGGCGCTGCGCATCATCTTCGCGCTGCTGGCGGCGGTGCTGCTGCTGCTGCAATTCACCGCGCCACATCCGTGGCTGGCGCTGGCGACGGTGCTGCTCTGGGGCGCGGTCGCCTTCGGCAACGTGCCGGGGCTGCAGGTCTATGTGGTCAAACAGGCCGAGCGCTTCACGCCCCGCGCGGTGGACGTGGCCTCGGGCCTGAACATCGCCGCCTTCAACCTGGGTATCGCCGGCGCCGCCTGGGTGGGCGGCCTGATCGTCACCCACCTCGGACTGATGCACACCCCGTGGATCGGCGCGCTGGTGGTGCTGGTGTCGCTGGGGCTGACCCACTGGAGCGGCGCACTCGACCGGCGAGACGATTCGCGCACCCGCATGGCCGCCGTCGTGTGAATCATTTCGCAGGCTTGGGCCGGTGATTGAAAAGCGCCGGTAAAGGCCCGGCGCGTTCGCGGTGCGTTCTGGTTTGTACGGTAAAAGTGCGGATTGGCCCGCCCGGGCCAGCCCTCAAAATGCGGGTTCGGAAATTGCAACAAAATGCATGCAGTTTCTGAAACCTTCGCCGCGCCCACCGCTCCAAACCGCTCATGATTTCCAATCGCCCGCTGCGTACGGCAGCGCAACGACTGCCGGCGCTCGGCGCGCTGGCAGCGCTCAGCCTTTTCCTGGTGGCCTGTTCGGACAAGAAGGCGGCCGCGCCGCCAGCCGGGCCGGCCGAGGTGGGTGTCGTCACCCTGAAGCCACAGACCACGGTGTTCACCACCGAATTGCCCGGGCGCACCAGCGCCTTCCTGGCGGCCGACATCCGGCCGCAGGTCGGCGGCATCGTGCAGCAGCGCCTGTTCACCGAGGGCGCCACGGTGCGCGCCGGCCAGCCGCTCTACCAGATCGATCCGTCCACGTACAAGGCGGCGCTGTCCAGCGCCGAAGCCGCCCTGGCGCGCAGCAAGGCGACCTCGATCGCCGCCGACGCCACCGCCGGTCGCAATGCCGAACTGGTGCGCATCGATGCGGTGAGCAAGCAGGTCAACGACCAGAGCCAGGCCGCGCTGGCGCAGTCCAAGGCCGACGTCGCCACCGCGCAGGCTTCGGTGGACACCGCCCGCATCAACCTCGCCTTCACCCGGCTCACCTCGCCGATCTCCGGGCGCATCGGTACGTCCACCGTCACGCCCGGCGCCCTGGTCACGGCCAACCAGGCGACGGCGCTCGCTACGGTGCAGCAGATCGATCCGCTCTACGTCGACGTTACCCAGTCCAGCGCCGAGGTGCTGCGGCTCAAGCGTGACTTCGCCGCCGGCCGCCTGACCCGCAGCGGCGCGGACGCCGCCCGCATCAAGCTGCTGCTGGAAGACGGCAGCCCCTACGGTCACGATGGCCGGCTGCAGTTCGCCGGCATCAGCGTGAACCAGACGACCGGCGCGGTCACGCTGCGCGCCACCGTACCCAATCCCGAAGGCCTGCTGCTGCCGGGCATGTACGTGCGCGCCGTGGTGGAGGAGGGCTCGGACAAGGACGCGCTGCTCGCGCCGCAGCAGGGCGTGCTGCGCGACGCGGTCGGCCGGGCCTCGGCGCTGGTCGTCGACCAGAACAACAAGGTGCAGCGCAAGACGGTGAACGTGGGCCGTGCCATCGGCAACCGCTGGCTGGTGCGCGACGGCCTGGCCGCCGGCGACCGGCTGGTGGTGGAGGGCTCGATGCGGGTGAAGCCGGGCGACACGGTGAAAGCCGTCGAAATGGACTTGGCCGCGCTCACCGCGGCGGCGGGCAAGGCGGCTGCGACCGGCGCCACCGACGACGCCGCGGCAGCGGCGCCGGCCGGCGCCGCCGTGCGCTGAACGCCAGGGCGAAACGCACATGGCACGCTTTTTCATCGACCGGCCCATCTTCGCGTGGGTACTCGCCATCGTCATCATGCTGGCGGGCGCCATCTCCATCCGCACGCTGCCGCTGGAGCAGTACCCCAACATCGCGCCGCCGTCGATCTCGATCACCGCCAACTACACCGGCGCGTCGGCCAAGACGGTGGAAGACTCGGTCACCCAGGTGATCGAGCAGCAGCTCAAAGGGCTGGACAACCTCATCTACATGGGCGCGACGAGTTCCTCGTCGGGCCAGTCGCGCACCACGCTCACCTTCAACGCCGGCACCAACCCCGACGTGGCGCAGATGCAGGTGCAGAACAAGCTGCAGCAGGCCATGCCGCGCCTGCCGACCTCGGTGCAGAGCCAGGGCGTCACGGTGACCAAGGCCGGCAACGATTTCCTGATGATCGTGTCGCTCTACTCCGAGAACCCGGCGCTCACCCGCACCGACATCGGCGACTACATCAACAGCAACCTGGTCGATCCGGTCAGCCGGCTCGACGGCGTGGCCGAGGTGCAGGTGCTCGGCTCGGGCTACGCCATGCGCATCTGGCTCGACGCGGCCAAGCTCGAGAAATACGGGTTGATTCCCTCCGACGTCACCGCCGCGCTCAACGCGCAGAACGCCCAGGTGTCGGCCGGCCAGCTCGGCGGCCTGCCGGCGCTCTCGCAGCAGCAGCTCAGCGCCACGGTCACCGCACGCAGCAAGCTGCAGACGCCCGAGCAGTTCGAGAACGTGCTGCTGCGCACCGCGACCGATGGCTCGCTGGTGCTGGTGAAGGACGTGGCGCGGGTGGAACTCGGCGCCGAAAGCCTCACGGTGCAGTCGCGGCTCAACGGCCGCGCGGCCGCCGGCATGGGCATCGTGCTGGCCAACGGCGCCAACGCGCTGAAGGTGTCCGAGGCGGTGGTGGCCAAGGTCAAGGAGCTCGAGCCCTTCTTCCCGAACCAGATGAAGTCGCTGGTCGGCTACGACACCACGCCCTTCGTGCAGGCCTCGATACACGAGGTGGTCAAGGCGCTGATCGAGGCGATGCTGCTGGTGGTGCTGATCATGTATCTGTTCCTGCAGAACTTCCGCGCCACGCTGATCCCCACGATCGCGGTGCCGGTGGTGCTGCTGGGCACCTTCGGCGTGCTGTCGGCGCTGGGTTATTCCATCAACACACTCACCATGTTCGGCATGGTGCTGGCCATCGGCCTGCTGGTGGACGACGCGATCGTGGTGGTGGAAAACGTCGAGCGGGTGATGAGCGAGGAGCACCTGTCACCCAAGGAGGCCACGCGCAAGTCCATGGACGAGATCACGCCGGCGCTGATCGGCATCGCGCTGGTGCTGTCGGCGGTGTTCATTCCCATGGCCTTCTTCGGCGGCTCGACCGGCATCATCTACCGGCAGTTCTCGGTAACCATCGTGGCGGCCATGGCACTGTCGGTGCTGGTGGCGTTGACGCTCACGCCGGCGCTCTGCGCCACCATGCTCAAGCACCACGAGCACGACGCCGAAGGGCACAAGAAGATCCGGCGCGGCCCGCTGGGCTGGGTCGACCGCTTCTTCGCGATGTTCAACCGCGGCTTCGACAAGACGGCCGCTGTCACCGAAGGCGGCGTGCGCCAGGTGGTGCGGCGCGGCAAGCGCAGCATGGTGGTCTACCTGGCCATCGCCGGCGTCATGGCCTTCATGTTCTGGCGGCTGCCCACGTCGTTCCTGCCGGTGGAAGACCAGGGCACGCTGCAGGCCGACATCCGCCTGCCCGCCGGTGCCACCGACGCCCGCACCCAGCAGGTGATGCGGCAGTTCGAGGAGATCATCCGCAAGCAGCCGGAGGTGGTGAACATCAACACCAGCACCGGCCAGAACGGCGACCAGGCTTCGGGCCGGGCCTTCATCAAGCTCAAGCCCTGGGAAGAGCGGCCGGGCCCCGAGCACAGCGCAGCGGCTATCGTGAAGCGCGCCAATGCCGAGCTGGCCAAGATCCGCGACGCGCGGGTGTTGCTGCTGCTGCCGCCGGCGGTGCGCGGGCTCGGCGCTTCGTCGGGTTTCAACTTCTTCATCCAGGACACCGCCGCGCTCGGCCACGACGCGCTGGTCAAGGCCACCGACAAGTTCCTGGAGGAGTCCCGCAAGGACCCCGAGCTCACCGGCGTGCGCAACAACAACCTGAGCGACACCGCGCAGTTCGCGATCGACATCGACGACCGCCGCGCCGGCGCGCTCGGGCTGGCCACCGCCGACATCAACACCACGCTGTCGGCCGCGCTCGGCGGCACTTACGTCAACGACTTCCTGGACCGCGGCCGGGTGAAGCGGGTCTACATCCAGGGCGACGCGCCATTTCGCATGCTGCCCGACGACGTGAAGAAGTGGACCGTGCGCAACGCCACCGGGCAGATGGTGCCGTTCTCGTCCTTCTCCAGCCAGCGCTGGACCTTCGGCTCACCGCAGCTGCAGCGCTTCAACGGTGTGCCGGCCTACGAGATCCTGGGCAGCGCGATCGAGGGCGTGAGTTCGGGCACCGCGATGCAGAAGGTGTCGGACATCATGACCAAGATGCCGCAAGGCATCGGCTATGCGCTCACCGGCGCCTCCTTCGAGGAACGCCGTTCCGGCGCACAGGCGCCGCTGCTCTATGCGGTGTCGATCCTGTTCGTGTTCCTTTGTCTGGCGGCGCTGTACGAGAGCTGGTCGGTGCCGTTCTCGGTGATTCTGGTGGTGCCGCTCGGCATCATCGGCGCGCTCGCCTTCACGGGGCTGCGCGGCATGTCCAACGACGTGTATTTCCAGGTGGGGCTGCTCACCACGGTGGGCTTGTCGTGCAAGAACGCGATCCTGATCGTGGAGTTCGCGGTGCAGTTGCAGGATCAGGGGCGCTCGCTGGTCGACGCCATCTACGAGGCAGTGCGGCTGCGGCTGCGGCCCATCCTGATGACCTCGCTGGCCTTCGGCTTCGGCGTGCTGCCGCTGGTGATCGGCACCGGCGCCGGCGCGGCCGGCCGGCAGGCCATCGGCACGGCGGTGTTCGGCGGCATGGTGTCGGCCACGGTGCTCGGCATTTTCTTCGTGCCGGTGTTCTTCGTGCTGATACGCGGCCTGTTCAAGTCGGGCCAGGGCAAGAAGGACGAAGAAGGCTCCCGCCGTGACGGGCACGGCGATGCGCCGGCTCCGGAGGTGACGGCATGAAGACCGTGCGCCTCACCGCCCTGACGCTGGCGCTGGCCCTCGGCGGCTGCGTCAATCTCGCCCCCGATTACCAGCGCCCCGGCCCCGCGATTCCCGAAGGCTGGAAGGCCGGCTCGCAGCCGGTCGTGGACGCCGTGGCCACGCCGGCCCCGGCGCTCGCCTGGCGCGAATTCTTCATCGACGACCGGCTGCGGCAAGTCATCAAGACCGCGCTCGACAACAACCGCGACCTGCGCGTGGCGGCCCTCAACATCGAGCGGGCACGGGCGCAGTATGCGATTCAGCGGGCGGCTCTGCTGCCCACCGTCAACGCCACCGGCAGTGCCAGCCGCACCCGGACCGCCGAAGACCTGACCGCCACCGGCCGCTCGACCACGCTCAACCAGTACGGCGCCAGCGTGGGCGTGGCGAGCTACGAGCTCGACCTCTTCGGCCGCATCGGCAACCTCAACGAAGCCGCCATCCAGGCCTATCTGTCGCTCGACGAAACCCGGCGCAGCGTGCAGATCAGCCTGCTGTCGGACGTGGCGACCACCTGGCTCACCCTGGCGGCCGACCAGCGCCGCCTGCGGCTGGCGCAGGAAACCCTGCGCAGCCAGCAGGCGTCCTACGACCTGACCGTGAAAGCGCGCGACATCGGCAACGAGTCGGGCCTGACACTGGCGCAGGCACGCACCACGGTCGATAGCGCGCGGTCGGACGTCGCCGCCTACAGCCGCGCCATCGCGCAGGACCGCAACCTGCTGGCCCTGCTGGTCGGCTCCAGCGTGCCGGACGCGTTGCTGCCGGTGGTCGACGAGGGCCTGATGACCGTCACCCCGCTGGTGAACGTGCCCGAAGGCCTGCCCTCGACGCTGCTGCAGAACCGGCCCGACGTCCTGGCGGCCGAGCACACGCTGCAGGCGGCCAATGCCAACATCGGCGCGGCGCGTGCGGCGTTCTTCCCACGCATCACACTCACCGGTTCGGCGGGCAGTGGGAGTCGGGATCTGTCAAACCTGTTCGAGTCGGGCAATGGTGCGTGGAGCTTCGCGCCGCAGATCGTGATTCCGATCTTCAGCGGCGGGGCGCTGCAGGCGAGCCTGGACGTGGCGCGGGTCACCCGTGACATCAACGTTGCGCAGTACGACAAGACGATTCAGACGGCGTTCCGTGAGGTGGCCGATGCACTGGATGCACGCGCCACGCTGCAGGAGCAGCTCGACGCCCAGCGCTCCCTGCGCAACGCGTCGGAGCAGGCTTATCGCCTGTCGCAGGCGCGCTATCGCACCGGCGTCGATAGCTATCTCGACACGCTGGTGACACAACGCTCGCTGTATGCGGCGGGTCAGACGCTGATCACGCTGGAGCTGGCCGAGCAGTCGAACCGGCTGGCGCTGTACCGCACGATGGGCGGCGGCTGGCAGTAAGGCCTGTCAGGGGCGGGTCGCCGGCTTGGACCTGACACCGGCGGCGAGCGCCAGTTCGTCGGCGGTCTTGGGGGCGCTGGCCCGTCGGCTGGAGGCCGTGCCGCGCTGCTCACCGTACCAGTCGGAGTTTTGCTGCGGTCCGTGGCCGTTGCCCTTGAAGCCCGAGCCGTTCTGCACCTGTCCGGCATCGCGGGCCAGGCCCTCTTGCTCGAACTTCCTCGGATTGGCGCGCGAAATATAAGCGCCGTGCGGGTTCTTCGAATCGTCTTTCTGCATGGGATGCTCCCGTGGCTGAAGGAAGGTGTCGATCAGAAATTGCGTTCCCGCGGCTCGTTGCTGCGCGAGAGTTGTTCACCCGGCTTGTCGACCTTGCCGCTGTCGCCGCCGGTTGCGTGCGTGGTGCCGCCGCGCCGGCTGTTGTGGCCGGTGCCGGAATAGATCTCGTCGTCGTCGAAATTCATCGCGACCTGGTCGCTGCCGGAGCCGCCGTCGACCCGGCCGCCGGGCCGCTGGCCGCTGTCGGACGGGCCGATGGCATCCGGTGCCGCGTCGGCCGTCGGTGGTACGGCGTCGGTCGGCTTGCCGGTGGCGGGAAAGGCGCGTTCTGGTTTTTCGTTCATGGCGAACTCCTGTCATGTCTCGAACAGGATCCACCTTCGTGAGGGCGGCGCCATCACGGTGTCGGACAAAACCGGTGATGGGCGCCGAATGGGCTTACAGAAGGACTGCTGCCTTCAGCAGCGCCGCCTTGTAGCGCAAGTCGGCTCCCGGCTATCGCCGGGACTGGGCTTACAGCCCAGCTGCTGCCTTCAGCAGCGCCGCCTTGTAGCGCAAGTCGGCTCCCGGCTATCGCCGGGACTGGGCTTACAGCCCAGCTGCTGCTTTCAGCAGCGCCGCCTTGTCCGTCTTTTCCCAGGTGAACTCGGGTTCCTCGCGGCCGAAATGGCCGTAGGCGGCGGTCTTCTGGTAGATCGGGCGCAGCAGGTCCAGCATCTGGATGATGCCCTTGGGACGTAGGTCGAAATGCGCCTCCACCAGCTTGGCGATGTCCGCGTCCGGGATCACGCCGGTGCCTTCGGTGTAGACCGTGATGTTCATCGGCTTGGCCACACCGATCGCGTAGGCGACCTGAATCTGGCACTGGCGCGCCAGGCC
This sequence comes from Xylophilus sp. GOD-11R, assembly GCF_033546935.1. Lineage (GTDB taxonomy): Bacteria > Pseudomonadota > Gammaproteobacteria > Burkholderiales > Burkholderiaceae_C > Xylophilus. Next base: position 558,430 of record NZ_CP137854.1, read on the forward strand.
CGCGGCGACGATGTTCTTGGCCACGTAGCGGGCGGCATAGGCGGCCGAGCGGTCGACCTTGCTCGGATCCTTGCCGCTGAAGGCACCACCCCCGTGCGGGCAGGCGCCGCCGTAGGTGTCGACGATGATCTTGCGACCGGTCAGGCCGCAGTCGCCCTGCGGGCCGCCGATGACGAAACGGCCGGTCGGGTTGATCAGGTACTTGGTGCCCTGCAGCCACTCCTTGGGCAGCACCGGCTTGATGATCTCCTCGATCACCGCCTCGACGAAGCTCGCCTTCATCTTTTTGGGCGTCTCGCTCTGGTCCGGGCTGTGCTGGGTGGACAGCACCACGGTGTCGATGCTGTGCGGCTTGCCGTCCACGTAGCGCATCGTGACCTGGCTTTTGGCGTCGGGTCGCAGGAAGGGCAGGCGGCCGTCCTTGCGCAACTGGGCCTGGCGCTCGACCAGGCGGTGCGCGTAGTAGATGGGCGCGGGCATCAGCTCGGGCGTCTCGTCGCAGGCGTAGCCGAACATCAGGCCCTGGTCGCCGGCGCCGGTGTTGAGGTGGTCGTCGGACGCATGGTCCACGCCCTGGGCGATGTCGTTGGACTGCTTGTCGTAGGCCACCATCACGGCGCAGCCCTTGTAGTCGATGCCGTAGTCGGTGTTGTCGTAGCCGATGCGCTTGATGGTGTCGCGCGCGACCTGGATGTAGTCGACGTGCGCGTTGGTGGTGATCTCGCCCGCCAGCACGACCAGTCCGGTGTTGGTCAGCGTCTCGGCCGCGACGCGGCTCAGGGGGTCTTGTTCGAAGATCGCATCGAGGATGGCGTCAGAAATCTGGTCGGCCACCTTGTCGGGATGGCCTTCGGAGACGGATTCGGACGTGAAGAGAAAGTCGTTCGCCATTTGATTGAATAAACTCCAGGGTTTCGAGGTTTCTGGGGCGTTGCCCGAGACTCCGTGGAGTTGTGGCGAACGCTTTAGCAGTTGGGTTTAACGTCGCCCTGCAAGTTGCTCAGATTAACTCGGCGACAGCGGCATTCTAGCCATCACGCCCGCCGACACGTTTCGTGCGGTCTTCCTCGTTTCCCCGGGCGTCGCCCGTTTTTCCGCATTCGATCGATCCCATCTTGTGACGAGGCTTCTTTCCCACGCGCCGCTCTGGCTGCTCCATGCCTCGGGTGCGTTTCTCGGCTGGATGGCGTTCTGCCTGTCGGCGACCTACCGCCGCCGCTTCGTCGCGAACGCGGCGCTGGCAGGTTATGGCTTCGCGCAGGTGGCGGGCGCGGTCGCCCATGCCGGGCGCATGGTGGCCGAGCTGCCGCGCCTGTGGTGGGGGCCGGCGCCGCGCTGGGTCTGGGACGACGATGGCTGCATCGCCGACGCCTACGCTGCCGGGCGCGGCATTCTCTTTCTCACGCCGCACCTGGGCGGCTTCGAGCTCTCGCCCCAGGCGCTGGCAGCCGACTACGGCGCCGCGCACGGCCCGATGACCGTGCTCTATCGGCCGGCCCGCCAGGCCTGGCTCGCCCGGCGCATGTCGACCGCCCGGACGCGTCCCCACCTGAGGGCCGTGCCCACCACACTGGCCGGCGTGCGCGAGCTGCTGCGCGCCCTGCGTCGCGGCGAAGCGGTGGGCCTGCTGCCCGACCAGGTGCCGCCCGAGGGCATGGGCGCGTGGGTGCCTTTCTTCGGCGAGCCGGCCTACACCATGACCCTGGCGGCGCGCCTGGCCCAGCAGTCGGGCGCGACGGTGCTGCTGGCCTGGACCGAGCGCCTGTCGTGGGGGCGCGGTTTCGCGGTACACGTGCGAGCCCGATCCGAGCCGCTGCCTGCCGATCTCGTGCAGGCGACGGCCGCACTCAACCTGGATGTGGAATCGATGATCCGGCGCCGCCCCGACCAGTACCTGTGGGGCTACGCCCGCTACAAGCGGCCGAGGGCCGTGTCGTGATGAGCCGCATCGCCATCCTGCTGATGCGCTGCAGTGCGGTGCTGCCCCTGCGTGCAGTGCGGGCGCTGGGCTGGCTGCTGGGCATGCTGCTGTATGCGCTGGTCCGTTCGCGGCGGCATGTGGTCGACACCAATCTGCGGCTTTGCTTTGCGCACCTGAGCGACGACGAACGCCGTCGCATGGCGCTGCGCACCTTCGTGGCCTTCGGCCAGTCGTGGATGGACCGGGGCTGGCTCTGGCATGCAGCGCCGGCGGTGGTCGAGCGGCGTCTGGTCTTGACCGGCGCGATCGACGAGCTGGCGGGCGACGCGCCCACCATTCTTTTCGCGCCGCACTTCTACGGCCTGGATGCGGCGGCGACGGCGATCGCGATCCGCGTTCCGCGTCGCTACACCTCCATCTACGCGCAGCAGGCCGACACGGCGGTCGACGACTGGATCAAGGCCGGCCGACTGCGCTTCGGCGACTGCCGCGTGTTCTCGCGCACCACCGGGCTCAAGGAAATCGTGGCGTCGCTGCGGGCCGGCGACGTGTTCTACCTGCTGCCGGACATGGACTTCGGCCCGGACGATTCGGTGTTCGTGCCGTTCTTCGGTATCCAGGCCGCCACGCTGCCGTCGGTGGCGCGGTTCGCGCGGCTGGGTCGGGCCAAGGTGGTCACCGTGCTGTCGCGCATCACGCCGCAGGGCTACACCGTGGAGCTGCTGCCGGCCTGGCAGGGCTTTCCCGGCGAAGATCCGGTGGCCGACACCGCCCTGATGAACCGTAGGCTGGAGGGGTTCATCGAGGCGATGCCCGAGCAGTACTACTGGGTGCACAAGCGGTTCAAGACGCGGCCGCCGGGCGAACCATCGGTTTATTGAGTTTCGGGGTTCGGCGGGGCCATGGTGATCGCCAGGCGCTTCATCCGCAGCATGCGCACCATCACGGCATGGCGGACCTGCAGCAGGTGTGAACGTCGCACGTCGCGGCCATGATCGCCTTGCTGCCAGGCTGATCCGCGCTGCTGCGGCGCCACGTTGAAGAAGTGGACCCGGCACACAAGCCCTTGAAGACTCGGCCGCGGTGGTGGATTCGCCTGGCCGGCCAGGGTTGCGATGACGGCCTGAATCCGGACCGGCTTCATCTGGAGACTCGAGCGCCCCTTGGCGTCCGCCGTGGGGTGTCCATCCCACCGAACCTCGCGAGTCTCCAGCATGTTCCATCCCGGCCTGAGTTCTTTCCCTGCTCCATCCCACCTGCCCGTGCGACACGGGCTTTCGCGGCACCCACGTACGCCAGCAGGCGACCCGGCGGCGCTTCGTCAGGGGTCTTCCTCCCGATATTCACACGATCCTCACGTGGCGGGTCTGCACGGCTTGCCGACCCCGGCCTTCGTGCCCGGGATGTTCGGGGCTCCCGCCGCATTCGGGGCCGGTCCGTATGCCGCCGCGGGCATGCAGGGGCCCGATTTCAGTCAACTGAAACTGGGTCCGGCCATGCACGGCACGGCGCACCAGCAGATCTACCCGGTACTGGGCGACGATGGCAGGCTCAGCCATCTTCTGACAGTGGACAACCGACGCAGTACCCGCCGCCCCCATTCCCAGCGAGGCGCCCCGGCGACGCGACATCCCGACGCGCCAACCGTGCAGCACGGCACCTACCAGGGACGCTACGCTTCCTTCTGGGGCATCACCGACAACCTCCGGGCGATCTACCACGGTTTAGGGTCAGTGGCGATCATCGCCCTCGGGATCGCCGCTTCGCTGGTGGGCGAGTAACGCAGGCGGGCTGCGCTCTCGCAACCTGGCTCAGGTCCGGTCGCCGTCTGCGACCGGCCTAGCGGCCGGCTGGCCCGCCGGCTCTTCTGCGTGGCGGGCGTGCTCCGGTGCGCCCGCCTGCCAACGCCGGTCGGCGCGACGCTCGGGAAGCCAGGGCGTGATGGTGTCGATATAGCGTGTCAACTCGGGAACTTTTCGCGCGCCCAGCTCGAAGTGGGTTCCCCGGTCCAGCAGGCCTCGGCCGTGCAGGGTCCGGATGATGGCGCAGGCGATCGGGGGCACCAGCGATTTGGAGCCGGCTCCCGTCGAGTAGCGTGGACGGGTGGCGCGCCTGCGCAGGTCGAGCACATTGCGTTTGCCGTCGTAGCCAAGGTGGGGATAGAGCATGTGCAGGTCGACGGCCATCTGCAGGAGCTGGGGATGTGCCTCGGGCGGCCGTACGCACAGCATGATCTGGAGTGTCTTCATGTCCGGCTTGTTGCCCCGGCTCTGCAGCAGCTGGAACAGGCGATCGGCGTCGGCATCCCGTCGCGCGCGGCAGCAGGCCTCGAGTGCCTTGTTGAAATTGAAGGTGGTGATAACCAGACCGCAGGGGGCCAGCTTATCCACCATGAAGTAGAAAAGTTTCAAGGCGAGTGCGGGCTGACTCAGACATGCCCTCTGGGCCTGTTCGAATTGCTGATCGGTGGGCAGGCTGCCTGCGGCGTTGCCTTGTTTCAGCATGCGGGAGATCACTTCGATGGCTTTTTCGCCCCAACCGTGGCGTGCACAGCGCGCCAGCAGCGCGCCGTCGCTTTGCGGCGCGGCGCAAGTGTCGGCGTCGAGCACGGCATCGACCGACGGCGCTTCCAATGCCGCGACTTCCTGGGGCCATTCAGTCTCTACAGGGGCGTAGGTGAAATCAGCCAGGGACCGAAAAGGCGCTGCTTTAGGGGCGGGTGAAGTGGATGCGAAGCTCACCCACTGCGGCTCGGGCAATGGCAGTCTGGCGGCCGCTTCCCAAAAATCGACACGAGGCGGCAACCAGAGTCGGTTGAAACGATGGCGCATGCCGTCGTCGGCGGAGGAGGTGGTGCTGTCGGGCGGCAGCGTCGAGGGGTGTGAGATGGGAGGCAACGACATCCCGCCAGCGTAGGGTCGGTGCTGCTGGCTGGCAGACGCGTTCGGATCGGAAGTTCCGATCCACGAAGCAGGCGCTGCAGACTTCGCGCGGCGAGCGAGCCCTTCGGCGAACCCGCCAGGCAAGTCAGGCCGAAGGTTCGCCGCTTCGGTCCTGTCCGAGGTCTTCCTCCAAGCCGGCGTCGACTCCTTCCTCCACCTGCCGCGCGGCGGCCCGCTCGACGAAAGCCGGCGTGGCTTCATCCACCCACTGGCGCAGGCGCAGCGCGGTTTCGTCCACGCCCTTGCGCTTGAGCGCGGAGAAGAGCTGCGCGTCGCCGCCGCCGGCATTGAGCTTGGCGATCTGCAGGGCCTTGTCGGCCTCCACGCGGGTGAGTTTGTCGGCCTTGGTGAGCAGCAGCAGGAACTTCAGGCCTTCTTCGACGCGTGGGCGGATCAGGTCGAGCAGCAGTTCGTCGAGTTCGGTCAGGCCCAGGCGCGGATCGCAGAGCAGCACCACGCCGGTGAGGTTTTCACGGGCGACGAGGTACTGGCCCATCACGCGCTGCCAGCGGATCTTGTCCTGCTGCGGAACGGCTGCGTAGCCGTAGCCGGGCAGGTCGGCCAGCACCGCGTCGGTCTGGCCCTGGCGGCCGAGCGAGAACAGGTTGATGTGCTGGGTGCGGCCGGGCTTTTTCGAGGCGAAGGCCAGTTGCTTCTGCTGCGCCAGGGTGTTGATGCAGGTCGATTTGCCGGCGTTGGAGCGGCCGACGAAGGCGATCTCGGGCAGGTCGAGGCGCGGCAGGTGGTGCAGCTGGGCGGCGGTCGTGAGGAATCGCGCGGTATGCATCCAGCCCATGGCGGCCTTGGCGGCGGGGTCGGCTGGGCTGGAGCCGGCGTGGCGCGCGGTCGGTCGTGGTGTGGTCATGTCGGGGAGGATGCGGGCGGGAGGTAGCAAGGGCGCGAAAGGCCGCGATGTCGGGGCGGCAGGCGTGCCGTCCCAGGGAAAACCGGGCTTGCGGCAGGGGGTGCCATTGTAGAATCATGCGGTTTTGCGCTGATAAGAAGAGACCCTCGATATGAAGTTGTCCGTCTTGCTGCAAGCCGCGATGGGAGCCTGTGCGCTGCTGATTTCCGTTTCGCCGGCTTTCGCGGCAGAGGGTGCTCCGGCAGCCGCGCCGGTCGCAGCGCAGAAGGCCGCCAAGCCCGACCTGGCCAAGGGCGAAGCCAGCTACACGGCAGTCTGTGCGGCCTGCCATGGCGCCGACGGCAACTCGGCCGTGCCGGCCCAGCCCAAGCTGGCCTCCCAGCATCCCGAATACCTGGTCAAGCAGTTGCGCGAGTTCAAGGCGGGCACGCGCAAGAACCCCATCATGCAGGGCTTCGCGGCCGCGCTGTCCGAAGACGACATGCGCAATATCTCCTGGTGGCTGGTGAGCAAGGCGCCCAAGAACGGCTTCGCCAAGGACAAGGAACTCGTCGCCGTCGGCGAAAAGATCTACCGCGGCGGCATCGCCGAGCGCCAGGTGCCGGCCTGCGCCAGCTGCCACAGCCCCAACGGCGCCGGCCTGCCGGCCCAGTACCCGCGCCTGGGTGGCCAGCATGCCGACTACACCGCGTCCCAGCTGACGGCCTTCCGCGACGGTGTGCGTGCCAACAACGCGGTGATGGCCGGCGTGTCGGCCCGCCTCAACGACCGCGAGATCAAGGCCCTGGGCGACTACATCGCCGGCCTGCGCTGATTTTTCGCGGCCGGCGCAATTCCGCAGCGCCGCACTGAACCAATCGACCTGCGGCACACTCTGCCATGAGGGCGGCACATTCCTGACGGAGTGGCCGCCCCTTGTTTCGCCTGCTCCTTTTTTCGTCTTCGTCCTGCCGTCCCCATGTCCGTCTCCACCCACGGCATCCGCGTTCGTTCCGGCTCCTCGTTCTTGCGGGCCGCTATCGAACTGATGTCGTCGATGCGATTCGCGATCTCGCTGCTCAGCGTCATCTGCATCGCCTCCATCATCGGCACCGTGCTGCAACAGCAGCAGCCCTACGGCAACTACGTCAACCAGTTCGGCCCGTTCTGGGCCGAGGTCTTCGACACCGCTTCGCTCTACCGCGTCTACAGCGCCTGGTGGTTCCTGTTGATCCTGGCGTTTTTGGTCACCAGCACCTCGTTGTGCATCTGGCGCAGCGTGCCCAAGATCGTGGCCGACCTGCGGGCCTACAAGGAAAACCTGCGGGTGCAGAGCCTGCGCGCCTTCGGCCAGCGGGCCGAGGCCGGCCTGGACGATGCGCCGGAAGACGCCGCCCGGCGCCTGGGCGGCGCGCTCGTGGGTGCCGGCTGGAAGGTGAAGCTGCAGGAGCGCTCCGGCGACGGCTGGATGCTCGCGGCCAAGGCGGGCGCGGCCAACAAGCTCGGCTACATCGCGGCGCACGGCGCCATCGTGCTGATCTGCATCGGCGGCCTGCTCGACGGCGACCTGGTGGTGCGCGCCCAGATGCTGCTGCACGGCAAGTCGGCCTATCGGGGTGGCGGCATGATCGCCGACGTGGCGCCGCAGCACCGCCTGTCGCCCTCCAATCCGACCTTTCGCGGCAATCTGATGGTGCCCGAGGGATCGCAGTCGGGCAGCGCCATCCTCAACCAGGCCGACGGCATCCTGGTGCAGGACCTCCCGTTTTCCATCGAGCTCAAGAAGTTCGTGGTGGAACACTATTCCACCGGCATGCCCAAGCTGTTCGCGAGCGACATCGTGATCCACGACCGCATCACCGGCGAGGCGCACAGCGCGCGGGTGGAGGTGAACCACCCGGTGAGCTGGCGCGGCGTGGACATCTACCAGTCGAGCTTCGACGACGGTGGCTCCAAGGTGAAGCTCAAGGCCTTACCGATGCACGGCACGGCGGCGGCCTTCGATGTGGAAGGCACGATCGGCAGCAGCACGGCGCTCGACCAGCGGGCCGGCGGCCCCTACACCCTGGAATACGGCGCGCTGCGCACCATCAACGTCGAGAACTTCGGCAAGGGCGGCGACGGCGCGGTCGACGTGCGCAAGGTGGATCTGCGCCACGAGCTCGAATCGCGCATCGGCGCGCCCAACCGGCCCAACGCCGACCGGTCGCTGCGCAATGTCGGCCCGAGCATCACCTACCGGCTGCGCGACGCGGCCGGCCAGGCGCTGGAGTTCCAGAACTACATGCTGCCGGTCGAGCTGGGCGACGGCGTGCCGGTGTTCCTGTTCGGCATGCGGTCCGACGCGGCCGACGCCTTCCGCTACCTGCGGCTGCCCGCCGACGAGAACGGCAGCGTCGACGGCTTCATGCGCCTGCACGCGGCACTGGCCGATCCCGGTCGACGCGAGGCGGCGGTGCGGCGCTACGCGCAGGCCTCGGTCGACGGCTCGCGGCCCGAATTGGTGCAGCAGCTGCAGGCGTCGGCATCGCGCGCGCTGGCGCTCTTTGCCGGCAATCCGCAGGCGCCGGCCGGAACGCCGGAACACAACGGCGGGCTGCAGGCGATCTCGGCTTTCATGGAGGCCAACGTGCCCGAAGGCGAGCGCGCCCGGGCCGGTGAGGTGCTGGTGCGCATCCTCAACGGCGCGTTGTTCGAACTGCTGCAGCAGACCCGCCGCGACGCCGGCTTGGCGCCGCTGGACGCGGGCGACGCCACCGCGCGCGCTTTCATGACGCAATCGGTGCTGTCGCTCGGCGACATGGCCGTCTACCCGGTGCCGCTGGCTTTTCGACTGGACGATTTCGAGCAGGTGCAGGCCAGCGTGTTCCAGGTGGCGCGCGCCCCGGGCAGAATCGTGGTGTACACCGGTTGCGTGTTCCTGATCGTGGGGGTGTTCTCGATGCTCTTCGTCCGTGAGCGCCGACTGTGGATCTGGCTGGCACCCGACGCGTCCGGCGGATCGCAGGCGACGATGGCCCTGTCCTCCAATCGCAAGACGCTCGATGGCGAGCGCGAATTCGAACGTCTGCGCGAGCGCCTGCTCGGCGCGGCGCTCTGACGGCATCGCCGCCGAGCCGTCCCCATGAACCACCGGAGTTCAGCATGAATACCACCACCGCTTCCCCCGCCGGCACGCCGCGCACCCTGACGCTGCAATCGGGCTTTTTCGCCCGGCGCAGCCTCTTCGACTGGGTGTTCGCGCTCGCCGTCGCCGCCGGCGGGCTGTTCACCCTGCACCGCTACGGCGCCTTCATGGACGTCTACGAGAAAGGGATCATGCTCGGCGCAATACCCTTCTTCGCCTGGCTGGGCTGGTTCTGGCGCCCGCTGCGCAAGCTGATGCTGGCGGTGGCGGTGCTGTCGCTGCTGGCGCTGGCTTCCTACCAGGACGGCGGGCAGGGCCAGCTGGAGCGCGCCGACAGCGTGTTCTGGCTCAAGTACTTCCTGTCGAGCCAGTCGGCGATTCTGTGGATGAGCGTGCTCTTCTGCATGAGCACCGTCTTCTATTGGATCGGCACGCTCTCGCGCGGCGAGGGCGTGGCCATGTCGCGCGTGGGCACCCGGCTGGCCTGGGTGGCGGTGACCATGGCGCTCACCGGCACCATGGTGCGCTGGTACGAGAGCTATCTGATCGGCGCGGACATCGGCCACATTCCGGTGAGCAACCTCTACGAAGTCTTCGTGCTGTTCTGCTGGCTCACCACCACCTTCTATCTCTACTACGAGGACCACTACCAGACCCGGGCGCTCGGCGGCTTCGTGATGCTGGTGGTGAGCGGCGCGGTCGGCTTCCTGCTCTGGTACACGGTGGCGCGCGAGGCGCAGGAGATCCAGCCGCTGGTGCCGGCGCTCAAGAGCTGGTGGATGAAGCTGCACGTGCCGGCCAATTTCATCGGCTACGGCACCTTTGCGCTGTCGGCCATGGTGGCCTTCGCCTACCTCATCAAGCAGCAGGCGGGCGAGACCCGGCTGCTGAAGCTCGCGCCGCTGTGGCTGCTGGGCATCGTGCTGTGCTTCGAACCCATCGTCTTCCGCAAGACGGCGGGCAACAACGGCAGCGCTTACTGGATGGTGTATTTCGGCGTGTCGGCGCTGATCGTCGCGGCCATCGTGTTCGGCCGGCGCCGCATCGCCGCCAAGCTGCCGCCGCTCACCGTGCTCGACGACATGATGTACAAGGCGATCGCCGTCGGCTTTGCCTTTTTCACCATCGCCACCGTGCTCGGCGCCCTGTGGGCCGCCGAAGCCTGGGGTGGCTACTGGAGCTGGGATCCGAAGGAAACCTGGGCGCTGATCGTCTGGCTGAACTACGCCGCCTGGCTGCACATGCGGCTGATGAAGGGCCTGCGCGGCACGGTGTCGGCCTGGTGGGCACTCTGCGGGCTGGCCGTGACCACCTTCGCCTTCTTGGGAGTGAACATGTTTCTGTCGGGCCTGCACAGCTACGGAACGCTCTGACCGGCGTCTGTGCGCAGCGCACGGCGAACTTTCTGAAACCGGCAGGGCCGCCATCGCGTAACCCAATGAGCTCCTGGCACGAACTACTGTTCGCTGCCATCCATCGAAAGGTTTTCCATGCCGACCCGTTCCCGCGATTCAGGATTTGACCATCCCTACTCGAGCGAGATCACGCCGCGCGCCGTCTACGAGGACCGCCGCCGCCTGATGAAGCAACTGGCCGGTGGCGCGGCCGGTTCGGTGCTTGCGACCTGGGCGGGCCGGCAAGCGATCGCCGCCACCGAGAAGCCGGGCAAGCTGGCGGCGCTGGCCAGCGTGCCGTCCAAGGTCGATGGCGCACAGGCCATGGACAAGCCGACCGACTACAAGGACGCCAGCACCTACAACAACTACTACGAGTTCGGCACCGACAAGGCCGATCCGGCGCAGAACGCCCACACGCTGAAGACGCGGCCGTGGAGCGTGGCGGTCGAAGGGCTGGTGAAGAAACCCGGCCGCTTCGACATCGAAGACCTGCTCAAGCTCAGCCCGCAGGAAGAGCGCATCTATCGCCTGCGCTGCGTCGAAGGCTGGTCGATGGTGATTCCCTGGGTCGGTTATTCGCTGGCCGAACTCATCAAGCGGGTGGAGCCGCTGGGCAACGCCAAGTACGTGGAGTTCCTGACGCTGGCCGATCCCAAGACCATGCCCTTCGTCGGCTCGCGCGTGCTCGACTGGCCCTACGCCGAAGGCCTGCGCATGGACGAGGCGATGCATCCGCTGACCATGCTCACCTTCGGCATGTACGGCGAGGTGCTACCCAACCAGAACGGCGCGCCGGTGCGGCTGGTGGTGCCGTGGAAATATGGCTTCAAGAGTGCCAAGTCCATCGTCAAGATCCGCTTCGTGGAGCAGCAGCCCGGCACTGCCTGGAACAAGGCGGCGTCGAACGAATACGGCTTCTATTCCAACGTGAACCCCAACGTGGACCACCCGCGCTGGAGCCAGGCCACCGAGCGCCGCATCGGCGACGGCGGCGGCCTGTTCGCCAAGCGCCGCAAGACCGAGATGTTCAACGGCTACGAGGCGCAGGTCGGCAAGCTCTACGCCGGCATGGACCTCAAGAAGAACTACTGAGCACGACACGGCCGACAGGCGCGAGCACGATGAACAAGATCCTCCTGCATCCGGCGACCAAGCCGCTGATCTTCCTGCTGTGCCTCGGGCCGTTCGCCTGGCTGGCGTATGGCGCGCTGGCCGATGCGCTCGGCGCCAATCCGGCCGAAGCCTTGGTGCGCAGCACCGGCGACTGGACGCTGCGGTTCCTGTGCATCGTGCTGGCGGTGACGCCGCTGCGGGTGATGTCCGGCTGGAACGGCCTGGCGCGCCTGCGCCGCATGCTGGGGCTGTACGTCTACTTCTACGTCGTGCTGCACCTGCTGTGCTACGCCTGGTTCGACATGGGCTTCGACATCGGCGAGGTGTTGCGCGACATCGCCAAGCGGCCCTTCATCCTGGTGGGTTTCGCGGCTTTCGTGCTGCTGACGCCGCTGGCCGCCACGTCGTTCAACCGCGCGATCAAGGCGCTGGGCGCCCGGCGCTGGCAGGCGCTGCACAAGCTGGTCTATCTGATCGCCGGTCTTGGCCTGCTGCATTTCTTCTGGATGCGCGCGGGCAAGAACAATTTCGCCGAGGTCTTTGTCTATGCGGCCATCATCGCGGTGCTGCTGCTGTGGCGTGTCTGGTATGCCTTCGCGGGCAAGAAGCGCAAGCAGGCCCAGGCGGCGCGGGCGCCGGCACGCCGGCCCGCCGCCTGAATCAGCGCGACTGATTCAGCAACGCATCAGGCCGGCCACGGCCGCGCGAGCGTCGTGGACCTGGGCATGGGGGCCGCCAGAAATCGGCGCGGGTCATCTGGCTCCTCGGGCAGCAGCCTGGATCCCCTGGCACGCGGGATCCGGCGAACCCGTCAGTCGATGGGTATGGTGGGGCAGGTCGATGCCCAGGAGCAGGGCGCCTGAGTGGTCATCATGCTCAGCCCGATGGACGTAGCGGCCGTGATGGCGATGGCCACGGTGCAGGGGCCGAGGCCGGCGGCCGCCAGATGTTCAATACGCTCGCGTCGTGCCAGGAGGGCATCGACCGACGCATGGGCCACCTCGAACATATTCGAAGCTGCGGTGCGAGGCAGAGTGCTCAGCTGGGTCAGCGTGGCGTGAGCGAAGTCGTGGAAAGAGCTGGCCGTGGCGGTGGCGAGGTCCTCCAGGCTTGTGACGACCGTGGATGAACGGTGCTGCGTGGAGGTGGCGCTGTTCGGGGCGACGGCGGAAGCGGAGACGCAAGAGAAGGATGCGGGGCGCATGGTGTGGTCGACGAGGAGAGGGTAAGCCCCCGACTCTGCCGCTGCTGACTTACCGGCCGACGTCATCCGCCGAAAGCGGTGCGCCAGGAGCGAAGTCCGTCGTCGAATGTTCAGCCGGGCAGCTTCTCGCCGCGCATCTGGTCTTCGGCGCTTTCGCGGGCGCGGATCAGGTGCGAGGCCGCGCCGTCGACCAGCACCTCGGCGCCCCGCCCGCGCGAGTTGTAGTTGCTGGCCATGCTCATGCAATAGGCGCCGGCCGACAGCACCGCCAGCCGGTCGCCGGGGCGCACCGCCAGCTGCCGGTCGCGGCCCAGCCAGTCGCCGCTCTCGCAGACCGGCCCCACCACGTCGACCGTAACGATGGGCGCGTCGGCCGCCGGCAGCACCAGCGGCACGATGGCGTGATAGGCCTCGTACATGGCGGGCCGGGGCAGGTCGTTCATGGCGGCATCGACGATGCAGAAGTTCTTGTGCTCACCCGGCTTGTCGTAGAGCACCTCGGTCAGGCAGACGCCGGCATTGCCCACCAACGAGCGGCCGGGTTCGACCAGCAGCTTGCGCCCGCCATAACCGCGGGCGTCGAGCTTGGCCAGCAGGCGCTTCCAGAGGGCGTCGGCCGACGGAGGTTTGTCGCCCCGGTAGTCGATGCCCAGGCCGCCGCCGAAGTCGATGTGGTGCAGGGGAATGCCGGCCGCCTCGATGGCCGCGACCAGGTCGAGCACCCGGTCCATGGCGTCGAGGTAGGGCGTCTCGTCGGTGATCTGCGAACCGATATGGCAGTCGATGCCGACCACTTTCAGTCCCGGCAGCGACGCGGCGTGGCGATAGACCGCCACCGCCCGTTCGTGCGCGATGCCGAACTTGTTGTCCTTGAGGCCGGTGGAAATATAAGGATGCGTCTTGGGGTCGACGTTCGGATTGACCCGGATGCTCACCGGCGCGGTCCCGCCGACGGCGCGGGCGACTTCATCGAGCACGTCGATTTCGGCTTCGCTCTCGACGTTGAAGCAGCCGATGCCCGCGGCCAGCGCCTCGCGCATCTCGGCGCGGGTCTTGCCAACGCCGGAGAAGATCACCTTGGACGCATCGCCGCCGGCGGCCAGCACGCGCCGCAGTTCACCGGCCGACACGATGTCGAAACCGCAGCCCGCGCGGGCGAAGACCTGCAGCACGCCGAGCGTGGAGTTGGCCTTCATCGCATAGCAGATCTGCACATCGCGGCGGGCAAAGCCGCGCTGGTAGGCGCCGAGCGCGGCCAGCATCGAGGCCTTGGAATAGACGTAGAGCGGCGTGCCGTGGACGGTGGCCAGGTCGGACAGCGAGACGTCTTCGAGATGGAGCGCGTCGCCGCGGTAGGCGAGCTGCGGCGCGCCCGGCAGGGGGGAGGGAATCATGGCGGAACGAGATCGAGGCTAAGAGGCGGCGGGCGAAGCCCTAGGGGGACAGCACGGTCTGTGGCACCAGTTCCGAATCGGTCGTCGGCGGCGTGTTCGTCAGCGTGGGCGGGGTAGCCGGCGTCGTCGGTGCAGGGTTGGCAGGGGTGGCCGGACGGCTTCGTGCCCAGTTCGGCTTGAGGGTTTCGACCAGCGGCGCTCGCTGGCGGGAGGCGGTCTCGGTCGGCAGGAACAGCACGCCCTTTTGTCCGCAGGCGACCAGCAGAGCCGTCCCGCCGACGAGGGTTATCGCCCTGACTAGAATTTGCGGGACTTTCAACATCATCGGATTGTAGTAATGACCGACCTCGAGTTTTCTTCCCTCGCCGAACAGCTGCTGGGGCATGTCGAGGCCTGCTGCGACCGTTTCAACGATGACACCGACGCCGACATCGACGCCCAGCGTGCCGGCGGCATGGTCACTTTGGTATTCGCCAACCGCAGCCAGATCGTGCTGAACCAGCAAAAGCCGCTGCACGAGCTGTGGCTCGCCGCCAAGTCCGGCGGCTACCACTTCAAGTGGAAGGACGGTGCCTGGATCGATACCAAGGGCCAGGGCGAGCTCCTCGCCATCCTCTCCCGCGAAGCCACCGCCCAGTCCGGCCTGCCCTTGAGCTTCTGACCGCCGACGGCGCGCAATCAGGAGCCCAGGTACAGGGAGGCCGACGCCTTCGAAGGCGAGGCAGCAAGGCTGCGCCGAGCCAGCGAGCCGCCCCCGGAAGGGGGTGGGCGAAGACACGGATTGCGCAGCCGGGGGGCGCCCGAAAACGGAGGCGCTGCGCAGCAGCCCGACCCCCTCAGGGGCGTGGCAGCGAGGCTACGCCGAGCCAGCCCGCCGCCCCCGGCAGGGGGGGGGGAAGGCGAAGACACGAAGTGGGTACTTGGGGGGGCACAAAAATCCCCCACGGAGGCCGCAAAGCCGGCCGACTGTCTCAGGGGCGTGGCAGCGAGGCTACGCCGAGCCAGCCCGCCGCCCCCGGCAGGGGGGTAGGCGAAGACACGAAGTGCGTAGCCTGGGGGGTCACCTAAAAAGATCCAGGATCTTGCTCCGCTCGTCGCTCGGCGGAGGCGCAGCCGGCGCGACGGCATCGCCGCCGCCCGAACTCGGCGCATCGCCCGTGCCACCACCCAGGCTCGGAATGCCGCCACTGCGCGCGTATTCCTCGTAGAACCACTCGCCGCCGTTGTTCACCACGCCGGCCGGCGGCTGGTATTCCTGCACCGGCACGCCCTGCAGCGCGTAGTCCATGAAATTCACCCACACCGGCAGGCTCAGCCCGCCACCGGTCTCGCGGTCGCCCATGTTGCGCGGTGTGTCGTAGCCGATCCAGCTGATCGCCACGAGCGTCGGCTGGAAGCCGGCGAACCAGGCGTCCATCGAATCGTTGGTGGTGCCGGTCTTGCCGTAGATGTCCGGCCGCTTGAGCATGGCCTGCGCGCGGGCGGCGGTGCCGGAGCGGGCGACCGTCTGCAGCAGGCTGTCCATGATGAAGGCGTTGCGCGGCTCGATTGCCTGGTTGCTCTGGTCGAGCGCCGGCGGCGTGGTTTCGAGCAGCACGCGGCCTTTCTGGTCGACCACCTTGGCGATCAACCACGGGTTGAGCCGATGCCCGCCATTGGCGAACACCGAGTAAGCCGCGGCCATCTGCATCGGCGTGACCGAGCCGGCGCCGAGCGCCATCGGCAGATAGGCCGGATGCTTGTCCTTGTCGAAACCGAAGCGGGTCACCCAGTCTTGTGCGTATTTGGTGCCGATGGACTGCAGGATGCGGATCGAGACCAGGTTCTTGGATTTCTCCAGCGCGCGGCGCATGGACATCGGCCCGTCGAAACCGCCGCCGTAGTTCTTGGGCTCCCAGGGCTGGCCGCCCGTGGTGCCGGCGTCGAAATACAGCGGCGCGTCGTTGATGACGGTGGCCGGCGTGAAGCCTTTTTCCAGTGCCGCCGAATAGATGAACGGCTTGAAGCTTGAACCCGGCTGGCGCCAGGCCTGCGTGACGTGGTTGAACTTGTTCTTGCCGAAATCGAAACCGCCGACCAGCGCCTTGAGCGCGCCGCTGCGCGGATCGACCGCCACGAAGGCGCCCTCGATCTCGGGGATCTGCGTGATCTCGAAGCTGCCCTTGGTGGTGCGCACCACGCGAATCACCGCGCCGCGCCGGATGCGGATGTTGGGGCCCGCCTTCTCGCTCAGGCCCGACTGCGCGGGCTTCAAACCGTCGCCGGTGATCTCGACCCGGTCGCCGTCGGCGCGAACCGCCACGATGCGGCGCGGGCTGGCGTCGAGCACCACGGCCGACAGCACGTCGCCGTTGTCGGGATGCTCGGCCAGCGCGTCGTCGACCGCCTCGTCGACTTCCTTCGGGTCGGACGGCAGGTTGATGAACTGCTCCGGGCCCCGGTAGATCTGGCGGCGCTCGTAGTCCATCAAGCCGCGGCGCAGCGCCTTGTAGGCGGCTTCCTGGTCGCCGGCGCTGACCGTGGTGTAGACGTTGAGCCCGCGGGTGTAGGCGTCGCTGCCGTACTGGTTGAACACCATCTGCCGCACCATCTCGGCGATGTATTCGGCGTGCACCCGGTTGTTGTCGCTGGCGTTGCGCAGGTGCAGCTCTTCTTCCTTGGCGGTGGCGGCTTCGTCCTTGCCGATGAAGCCGTTCTCGGCCATGCGGTCGATGATGTAGAGCTGGCGGGCGCGGGCGCGGCGCGGGTTGTTGATCGGATTGTTGGCTGTCGGCGCCTTGGGCAGGCCGGCGAGCATGGCCGCTTCGGCCACGGTGATCTTCTGCAGCGGCTTGCCGAAATACGCTTCCGAGGCGGCAGCGAAACCGTAGGCGCGGTTGCCCAGATAGATCTGGTTCATGTAGATCTCGAGGATCTGGTCCTTCGAGAGCATGTGTTCGAGCTTGAGCGTGAGCAGCAGCTCGTAGATCTTGCGGGTGAAGGTCTTCTCGGACGACAGGTAGACGTTGCGCGCCACCTGCATCGTGATGGTGGAGGCGCCCTGGCTCTTGGCCCGGTTGACGTTGGCCAGGCCGGCACGCAGCACGCCCACGTAATCGACGCCGCCGTGGTTGTAGAAGCGCGCGTCTTCGGCGGCCAGCACCGCGTTCTTCATGACTTGCGGAATGTTGGCGATGGGCGTGAGGTTGCGGCGCTCCTCGCCGAACTCGCCGAGCAGCGCGCCTTCGGTGGAAAACACCCGCAGCGGCAGCTTGGGCCGGTAGTCGGCCAGGTCGGAGATGTCCGGCAGGTTCGGGTAGGCGACCGCGAGGGCGACACCCACGGTCATGGCCGCGGCCACGAGGGCGGCGAACGCCACGCCGACCAGGCCCAGTACCACGCGCAACACCCAGCTCCACCAGGGGCGGGGAGCGGGTGGGGCCTTGCGGCCGCCGGAGCGTCGGGAAGAGGGGTTCGCTGGGTTCTTGTCGCGGGGATCGCGGGGTTCGGTGGCCATGGCGTCTCGCGTGGGGTAACCGCGCATTATAGAAATCGACCCGAGTGCCGATATAGAGAGGGAAGATCCCTTGTGAGCAAGTGTGAAAGCGAATGCGGCCACTACCTTCGCCACGGCACTACCAGCATGTTGTTTTGGCGCACCGGGATCGCGGGGTGAGCACTGGCCATTTGATCGCGCGGTCAGACGGTACTGATACGATCAGACTACCGTTAGCTTTTTGTTTCACAAAACTGTTCAGCAGGGTACCGCATTGATTTCCCTGGCTTTGCCATTCAGCCGTCAGGCCGCGCCGCTCCTGGGCATCGACATCAGTACTTCCAGCATCAAGCTGGTCGAGCTCGGTCGTGAGAAGGACGGCACGCCCGTGCTGGAGCGGTGTGCGATCGAAGTGCTCGACAAGGGCTGGATCGTCGACGGCAACGTGGAGCGTTTCGACGACGTTTCCGAGGCGCTGCGCCGGCTGGTCAAGAAGAGCGGCACCCGCACCCGCAACGTGGCCATGGCCCTGCCGTCGTCGGCGGTCATCACCAAGAAGATCGTGGTGCCCGGCGGTCTGAGCGAGCTGGACCTGGAAGTGCAGGTCGAGTCCGAGGCGAGCCAGTACATCCCCTTCTCGCTCGACGAGGTGAGCCTCGATTTCTGCGTCATCGGCGCCAGCCCCGGCGCGGCGGAGGACATCGAAGTGCTGATCGCCGCGTCCCGCAAGGAAAAGGTGCAGGACCGCCAGGGCCTCGCCGAAGCCGCCGGCCTGCGGCCGCAGGTGCTGGATATCGAGTCCCATGCCGCGCGCCTGGCCGCCGGCCGGCTGATCGGCACGCTGCCGCAGAGCGGCCACGAACCCATCGTCGCGTTGCTCAAGATCGGCGGTGTGGCCAGCAGCCTGCAGGTGATGCGCAACGAAGAGGTCGTCTACGAACGCGACCAGGCCTTTGGCGGCAGCCAGCTCACCCAATTGATCGTGCGCCAGTACGGTTTCTCGGCCGAAGAGGCGGAGATCAAGAAGCGCAACGCCGATCTGCCCGACGACTACGCCACCGCGGTGCTGGCGCCTTTTGTCGACAGCATTTCCACCGAAATCGGCCGCGCGCTGCAGTTCTTCTTCACGAGCTCGCCCTACAACCAGGTCGACCACATCCTGCTGTCGGGCGGTTCGGCCTGCCTGCCGGGCCTGGCCGAGGCCGTGGCGGCGCAATCGGGCTTTTCCTGCACCGTGGCCAACCCGTTCGACGGCATGAAGGTCGGCTCGGGCATTCGGTCCTCGGCCCGCACGCTGCGCGACGCATCGTCCTATCTCACCGCATGCGGGCTGGCGATGCGGAGGTTCCTGCCGTGATCCTGATCAACCTGCTGCCGCATCGCGAGGCGGCGCGCAAGCGTCGCCGCGAGGCGTTCAACGCGGCCGTCGGCGCATCGGTGCTGGTCGGCGCCCTGCTGGCGGGCGCGATCTACCTTTATTTCCAGACGCGCATCAACGACCAGAATCTGCGCAACCAGACGCTGCAGGGCGCCATCCGCACGCTGGAAGGGCAGATCAAGGAAATCGCGACCATCGAGTCCGAGATCACCGCACTGCGCGCCCGCCAGAAGGCGGTGGAAGATCTGCAGTCCGACCGCAATCTGCAGGTCTACCTGCTCAATGAACTGGTGCGCCAGCTGCCCGACGGCGTCTACCTCACCGACATGCGGCAGGTCGACCAGACCGTCACCCTCAAGGGTTCGGCGCAGTCCAACGAGCGGGTGTCCGAGCTGCTGCGCAACCTGGGCAACAACACGCCGTATTTTTCCAAGCCGCAACTCATCGAGATCGTGACCGGCTCGGTCACGCTCGGTCCGCGCGACCAGCGGCGAGTCGCCAATTTCACGATTTCCGTGCGACTGCTGCGCTCCAGCGAAATGCAGGCCGCGGCCGTTGCCGCCCCCGCTGGCGCCGCGGCCTCCGTTGCCGCACCGGCCGCCGCCGCCGCCGCGCGCTGAGAAAAGGACGAAGAAGCCATGGCCAAACCGTCCCTGCCCAGCGTGGACCTCGCCGAACTCTCGGAAAAGCTCCAGCGCCAGTTCCACGGCCTCGATCCCAAGGACCCGTCGCAATGGCCGGCGCTGCCGCGCGTGCTGGTCTACGCCTTCGTCGCGCTCGTGGTCATCGGCGCGGCCTGGTATGTGTGGCTGAGCGACTTCCAGGCCGAGCTCGACACCGCCGCGGCCCAGGAAATCACGCTGCGCCAGGACTACCAGACCAAGCTGACCAAAGCGATCAACCTGCAGGCGCTCAAGACGCAGCGCGAGCAGATTCGCGTCTTCGTGAACCAGCTCGAGAAGCAGCTGCCGAGCAAGGCCGAGATGGACGCCCTGCTGTCCGACATCAACCAGGCCGGCCTCGGCCGCAGCCTGCAGTTCGAGCTGTTCCGCCCGGGCAACGTGCAGGTGCGCGACTACTACGCCGAGCTGCCGATCCAGGTGCGCGTCACCGGCCGCTACCACGACATGGGCGATTTCACCGCCGACGTCGCGCATCTCTCGCGCATCGTGACGCTCGACAACCTCTCCATCACGCCGGCCAAGGACGGCCAGCTCGCCATGGACGTCACTGCCCGCACCTTCCGCTACCTCGATCCCGAAGAGATCGAGGCCCAGCGCAAGGCTGCCGCCGGAGCCAAGAAATGAAGGCGTGGATCGTGGCCCTGTGCCTGCTGCCGCTGCTCTCGGCCTGCGGCGAGGCGGTCGACGACGACCTCAATACCTGGATGGCCGAGCAGAAGGCCCAGACACGCCCCAAGGTGCCGCCGCTGAGCGCGCCCAAGCAGTTCACGCCGGCCGACTACACCCAGACCGGGGCGGTCGACCCGTTCAGCGCCGAGAAGCTGACGCAGGCGCTGCGCCGCGACACCACGCAGACCACGGCCAACACGACGCTGCTGGCGCCCGAGCTCGCGCGCCGCAAGGAGCCGCTGGAGGCCTATCCGCTCGACACGCTGTCGATGGTCGGCAGCCTGCAGAAGGACGGGCGGCCCGCCGCGCTCCTGAAGCTCGGCACCATGCTCTACCAGGTCCGCGTGGGCGAGCACCTCGGACAGAACTACGGCCGCATCGTGGCCATCACCGAAACCGAGACCCGCATCAAGGAAATCGTCCAGGACCCGGGCGGCGATTGGGTAGAACGCGACGCGAGCCTGCAGCTCCAGGAGATAACGAAATGATTCAAGGCTACGGGCGTTTGCGGAGCCTGCTGCGCTGCGCCGCGGCGGGTTTGCTCGGCACCATGCTGTGCGCCACGGCCTGGGCGCAATCCAGCATCCAGTCGCTCACCGCTTTCAACCAGGGCGGCGGCGAGTTGCTGCGCATCGAGTTCTCGGCGCCGCCACAAGGCCTGCCGACCGGCTTCGCCATCCAGTCGCCCGCGCGCATCGCGCTCGACTTCCCCGGCACCGCCAACGG
Source organism: Xylophilus sp. GOD-11R (assembly GCF_033546935.1). Lineage (GTDB taxonomy): Bacteria > Pseudomonadota > Gammaproteobacteria > Burkholderiales > Burkholderiaceae_C > Xylophilus. Next base: position 579,303 of record NZ_CP137854.1, read on the forward strand.
GCTGGGCCGTCCATCGGTCGAACTCAACCAGGGCAACCTGCGCTCGGCCACCGTGGTCGAGGCGGGCGACCGCACCCGCGTGGTGCTCAACCTGCGCCGGCCTACCGCCTACAGCGCCCGCGTCGACGGCAACGCGCTGCTGGTGTCGCTCGAACCGTCGGCCGCCGGCGCCGCCACCCTCGCGCCGCGCCCGACCTTCGCCGAGAACACCGCCTCCGACGTCGAGCCGCTGCGCGACATCGACTTCCGCCGCTCCGACGACGCCACCGGCCGCATCGTGGTCACGCTGCCCAACAACCGCGTGGGCGTCGACCTGCGCCAGCAGGGCGGCAACCTGGTCGTCGAATTCCTCAAGTCGTCGCTGCCCGAAGGCCTGCGCCGCCGCATGGACGTCGCCGACTTCGGCACACCGGTGCAGGCGGTCAGCACCTCGCAGCTCGGCGACCGGGTGCGCATGACCATCGAGCCGCGCGGCGACTGGGAACACAGCGCCTACCAGAGCGACACGCAGTTCGTGGTGGAAGTGCGACCCAAGAAGGTCGACGTGACCAAGCTCACCCAGGGCCCCGGCTATTCGGGCGAGCGGCTGTCGCTCAATTTCCAGAGCATCGACGTGCGGGCGCTGCTGCAGGTCATCGCCGACTTCACCAACTTCAACATCGTCACCTCCGACACAGTGGTCGGCACGCTCACGCTGCGCCTGAAGGACGTGCCCTGGGACCAGGCCCTGCAGATCATCATGGACGCCAAGGGCCTGGGCATGCGCAAGAACGGCACCGTGCTGTGGATCGCGCCCAAGGACGAGATCGACTCCCGCACCCGCAAGGACCTCGAAGCCCAGCAGGCGATCCAGAATCTGGAGCCGCTGCGCACCCAGGCCTACCAACTCAACTACGCCAAGGCCACCGACATGGTCGGCCAACTGCTCGGCGTGCCGCTGGCTGGCACCGGCGGTAGCGTCACCGCGATTCCCGGCGGCACCAACAACGCCCGTTTCCTGTCGCAACGCGGCAGCGTGATCGCCGAGCCGCGTACCAACCAATTGTTCGTCACCGACACCCCCGAGAAGCTGCGCCAGGTGCAGGAGCTCATCGCCCGCCTCGACAAGGCGGTGCGCCAGGTGCTGATCGAGGCCCGCATCGTCGAAGCCTCAGACACCTTCAGCCGCTCGCTCGGCGTGAAGCTGGGCAGCGCCGACCTGCGCACCCAGCAGGGCGGCACCTCCGGCTACGGCGTGGGCGGCGGCAACCGGCTGGCACTGGGCACCAACTACAACAACGTCGTCGCCACCACCGGCGCCGGCGGCACGGTCGACACCACTTCGAACTTCGTCAACCTGCCCGCGACCACCGCCACCGGCACCAGCGCGGCCACCTTTGCGCTGTCGATCTTCAACGCCTCGGCCAACCGCTTCCTGAACCTGGAGCTCTCCGCCCTGGAGGCCGACGGCAAGGGCAAGCTGGTGTCGAGCCCGCGCATCGTCACCGCCGACCAGACCAAGGCGTTGATCGAGCAGGGCACCGAGTTCCCTTACCAGCAGGCCACCGCCAGCGGCGCCACCTCGGTCGCGTTCCGCAAGGCCAACCTCAAGCTCGAGGTCACGCCGCAGATCACGCCCGAAGGCAACATCATCCTGGACCTGGACATCAACAAGGACTCGCGCGGCGAGACCACCACGGCCGGCATCGCCATCGACACCAAGCACATCAAGACGCAGGTGCTGGTGGAGAACGGCGGCACGGTGGTGATCGGCGGCATCTTCGAGCTGACCCAGACCACCACGATCAACAAGGTGCCGCTGCTCGGCGACATCCCCTACCTCGGCGTGCTGTTCCGCAACACCGCCGACGTGAACAACAAGACCGAGATGCTGGTGTTCATCACGCCCAAGATGATCACCGACCAGAATGCCGCGCGCTGAGCGTCGGGCCAATAGACAAGACGAGGAAGACGAGATGGAAGACGGGATGGGAAGCTGGATGCGCCATGCGCGGATTCTGATGACGGCGATGCTGGTTGCCGCGCTGGTGGCCTGCGGTGGCGGTGGCGGGGGTGGAACGCCGCTGAGCGGGACCGGTGGCGGCAGCACTGGGGGATCGAGCGGCAGCGGCTCGACCACCGGGACGGCTGCAGTCTCGGTCGCGCTTTACAACGCGGCTGGTTCGATAGTCAACAGCATCGGCATCGGTGGCGGCTACACCGCACGTGCCAAAGTGACCGACACCGCAGGCGCGGTGGTGGCGAACAAACTGGTGACCTTCAGCGTCAACGATTCAACACTTGCCACCCTCACCACCACAACCGCATTGAGCGACAGCGCAGGTATTGCGCAGGTTTCGATCGCGCCGGTGTCTGTGGTTTCCATTGGCGCCATGACGGTGTCGGCTTCGGCCACCGTGGGAACTTCCACCGTCAGTGGAAGCGTGGATTTCGCGGTGTCGGCGGCTTCTGTCAGTCTCTCTTCCCTATCGGTCGGCTCCTCCAGCTTGGCCTCGGGTGGTGGTACGACGCTGGCGGTGACAGCCTCTGTCAGTGGGAATGCTTCCACGAGCGTACCGGTGAACGTCGTTTTTTCCACGTCTTGCGGAAAGATCAACGGTGCTGCGCTCAACTCCAGCGTGACCACCAACGGGCTGGGTGTGGCATCGGCTACCTATACCGCCGTTTCGGCTGATGGTAGTTTGTGCAGCGGACCGGTCACGATCACGGCCAGCAGCAGCGGCGCCACTGCGGTGACTTCGAACATCACGGTTGCTGCTGCGGCCGCGAATGCGATCACTTTCGCCTCTGCAACCCCGGCCCAGATCTACGTTGCTGGCTCAGGTGCTACCGAGCAGTCCATCGTTATTTTCAAGGTGCTTTCTTCTGGTACTGCATTGCCCGGTACTTCGGTCACATTCAGTCTCGAGACCAATCCTGGCGGTGTCGGCATCGGGGCGCAGGGCACTACGGCCCCGGTCGACGCAACGAGTGACGCCGATGGGAATGTGCGGGTGACTGTTTTTGCAGGCACCATTCCTGGACCGGTGAAGATCCGTGCGGCGCTCACATCGAACACCAGCGTTTATGCAGAAACGCAAAACTTCACGATCGCTTCCGGACCTCCTTCTCAACGTTTCATGAGCTTGTCCGTGGGTTCCTTCAATCTGGAGGGAGCTACCCGCGATGGCGCGGCGACAACACTGACCGTTCGACTGGCTGATCGCCAAGGAAATCCGGTTGTCAATGGCACGGTCGTCAACTTCACCGCTGAAGGCGGCCAGGTTGCAAGCAATTGCGCAACTGCCATCGTTGACGGCGTTTCGCAATGCACGGTGAATTTCCAGACCCAAAATCCGCGGCCAGCTGACGGGCGGGTGTCGGTGCTGGCCTATGCAGAAGGGACCAAGGACTACACCGACATTAACGCCAACAACGTTTTCGATGCCGGTACCGATGTCCTGCTCCCCAACGCTGGCGGTGGAATTGGCGACGCCTATCGCGATGACAACGAAGACAACATCTTCAATACTGGCGAGTTTGTGATTCTGCGCGGCGCCAGTGGCGGCACCTGCGCTGCGGCGGGTTGGCCTTTCACCTCCACGACGAATTGCGGTACTGGTCTTGCGACCACGGTGCGTCAGCAAACGGTGCTGTTCTTTTCCTCTTCGGAACCTGTCTTGAAGAATTTGGCAGCTAGCACTTCGACCATCACTTTCCGATTGGCCAGTGCGAATTACCCACTGGCACCCATGCCTCAGGGGACAACCGTGACGGCGGCGTCCACGGGTTCATGTGCGGTGAGTTCGGTGGCAGGGTCGCCAGTTCCTAACATTTCGCCTACCAACGCAGGACCCACTGAGGACCGCAGTTCCAACGTGCGTATCGCACTTACGAATTGTGCGTCCGGCAATGTGGTGACAGTCAATGTCACGGCGCCGGTCAGCGGGCTCCAAACCTCCTTCGATATCACCTTGCCTTGATCCTCCTCGTCGGCCTCCCGGGCTCCGGCAAATCCACCGTCGGCCGGCAGCTCGCCCGCCGGCTGGAGTTGCCCTTCGTCGATACCGACACGGTCATCGAGCGCCGCCTCGGCTGCAGCATTCGTGACTACTTCGCCGAGCATGGCGAAGCCGCTTTCCGGGACGTCGAGCAGTCGGTCCTCGATGAACTTTGCAGCGCGTCGGATATCGGCGTGCTGGCTACCGGCGGTGGCATCGTCTTGCGGGAGGCCAACCGCTCGCGCATGCGTGCCGCCGGCACCGTGGTCTACCTGCGCTCCACGCCCGAGGAGCTGGCGCGGCGCCTGCGCCACGACACCCAGCGCCCGCTGCTACAGGGCGTCGACCCGCTGCAGCGGCTGCGCGAGCTCTACGCCGCGCGCGATCCGCTCTACCGCGACGTGGCGTCCTTCGCCATCGACAGCGCCCGGCGCTCGGTGTCGATGATGGTCGGCACCGTCGTGATGCAGCTCGAGCTTTCCTCGGGCCCGACTTCAGGCTCGGACACGGCCGCCGCGTCCTGACTCGCAGGCAGGCAGGGCGCCCCGAATTTCGCCCGAGTTCCGCCTGCCTTCGTCGCACGTAAACTTCGCAGGCTCGGCCGGACGGCCGAAGCCGTCGCGCCCCACCTGATCTGCTGGCACCCATGTCCTCCGTCATTTCCTCCAACACTCCCGCCGACGCCGTCGCCACCCGCGTCTCCATCGACCTCGGCGATCGCAGCTACGACATCGACATCGGCGCCGGCCTGCTCGCCGATCCGGCGGTCTTCGACGGCCTGCCCCGCGCGGCGGTCGCGGTGATCGTCACCAACACCGTTGTCGAGCCGCTCTACGGCCAGCGCCTGCGCGACTGCCTGGCGGGCCGGTTCCCCAAGATCCATACCGTGGTGCTGCCTGACGGCGAAGACCACAAGGACTGGAACACCCTCAACACGGTGTTCGATTCCCTCGCCGCCTACGGCTGCGACCGCAAGTCGGTGCTCTTCGCGCTCGGCGGCGGTGTCATCGGCGACATGACCGGCTTCGCGGCCGCCTGCTTCATGCGCGGCATTCCCTTCGTGCAGGTGCCGACCACGCTGCTGGCCCAGGTCGATTCCTCGGTCGGCGGCAAGACGGCAGTGAACCATCCCAGCGGCAAGAACCTGCTCGGCGCCTTCTACCAGCCGCTGCAGGTGGTCTGCGACCTGTCCACGCTGCGCACACTGCCTCCCCGCGAGATGAGCGCCGGCCTGGCCGAAGTCATCAAATACGGCCCGATCCACGACATGGCCTTTCTCGACTGGATCGAGGCCCATCTCGACGAACTGCGCGCCGGCGATACCGCCGCGCTGGCGCATGCGGTGCGCCGCAGCTGCGAGATCAAGGCCGAGGTGGTCGGTGCCGACGAACGCGAAGCGGGATTGCGCGCCATCCTCAATTTTGGCCACACCTTCGGCCACGCGATCGAGGCCGGCATGGGCTTCGGCGTCTGGCTGCATGGCGAGGGCGTGGGCTGCGGCATGGTCATGGCCGCCACGCTGTCGCAACGGCTCGGGCTGGTCGACGCCGGCTTCGTGGCGCGGCTGCGCTCGCTGATCGAGCGCGCCGGGCTGCCGGTGATCGGGCCACGCATCGACGCAGTCGACAACGCCGGGCGTTACCTGGAGCTGATGCGCGGCGACAAAAAATCCGAAGGCGGCGAAATCCGTTTCGTGCTGATCGACGGTCCGGGCCGGGCCATCGTCCGTCCGGCACCCGACGCCCTGGTGCGTGAGGTGATCGACGCCTGCTGCGCCCCGGCCTGAGCCACGGCATGGTGCTGGCGGCCTATGCCTGCGACGCGGCGCGTAGCCGCGGCCGGCGGTTTGCCGAGCCGCCGGCGCCGACACGTTCCGACTTTCAGCGCGACCGTGACCGCATCGTCCATTCCACGGCCTTCCGCCGGCTGGTCTACAAGACGCAGGTCTTCATCAATCACGAAGGCGACCTGTTTCGCACCCGGCTGACGCATTCGCTGGAAGTGGCGCAACTCGGCCGGTCCATCGCACGTTCGCTGGGGCTGGAGGAAGACCTGGTAGAGGCCATCGCGCTGGCCCACGACCTGGGTCACACGCCCTTCGGCCATGCCGGGCAGGACGCGCTGCACGCCTGCATGCAGCAGCACGGCGGTTTCGAGCACAATCTGCAAAGCCTGCGGGTGGTCGACGCGCTCGAGGAGCGCTACCCGTCGTTCGATGGCCTCAACCTCAGCTTCGAGACGCGCGAAGGCATCCTCAAGCATTGCGCACGGCCGGCGGCCGAAGCCCTGGAAGCGGCCGAGCCGGGCGGGGTGGGGCGGCGGTTCCTGGATGGCACACAGCCCTCGCTGGAGGCGCAGTTGTGCAACCTGGCCGACGAGATCGCCTACAACGCCCACGACATCGACGACGGCGTGCGTTCCGGCCTTGTCACGCTGGAGCAGATGCAGGAGGTGGCGCTGTTCGATCGCTACCGTCGCCAGGCACTGGAGCGGCATCCGGCGCTCGGCGAGCCGGCCGGCCGGCGTCGTCTGCTGTACGAATCCATCCGCCTGATGCTCAGCGACCAGGTCTACGACGTGATCGAGGCCACGGCGGCCGCGCTGGCCGAAGCGGCGCCGGCGAGCGCCGACGAAGCGCGCGCGGCGGATCGCCCGCTGGTGCTGTTCAGCCGACCGATGCGTGCCGAGTCGATCGAGCTCAAGCGTTTTCTGTTCCGGAATCTCTACCGCCACCCGCAGGTGAGCGCCATGGCCTCCGCCGGCAAACAGGTGGTGCAGGAACTGTTCGCGGCCTACAACGCGGCGCCGGGCGAGATGCCCGGCGGCCACGGTGCGCGGGCGCTGAGTGCGCATGCCGCGTTACCGCGCGAACGCGTCGTGGCCGACTACATCGCCGGCATGACCGACCGTTTTGCCGCCAGCGAACACCGCCGGCTCACGGGGCATCGCATCTTCGAGTGAGGCGCTGAGAGGGTGGCCGGTAAAATCGGCGCCCCGTGCCCCATCCTTCCTCCCTTGCCCAAGACGCCATCGCCGACACCCGGCGCTGGCTTGAACGTGCCGTCATCGGCCTGAACCTGTGCCCCTTCGCCAAGGCGGTACAGGCGCGCGGCCAGGTGCATTACGCGGTCTGCGAAAGCGACGATCCGCAGGCGCTGCTCGACACCCTGCTCGACGAAGCCCGAGCGCTGCTCGCCCTGGAGCCCGAGGTGCGCGACACCACGCTGCTGGTCGCCACCGGCGCGTTGGGCGATTTTCTGGATTTCAACGATTTCGCCGGCGACGCCGAGGACCGGCTGGCCGACGAGGGTCTGGAAGGCGTGCTGCAGCTCGCCACCTTTCATCCGCATTTTCAGTTCGGCGGCACCACGGCTGACGACATCACCAACGCCACCAACCGGTCGCCGTGGCCCACGCTGCACCTGCTGCGCGAAGCCAGCATCGACCGGGCGGTGGAGGCGTTTCCCGATGCCGAAGCCATCTTCGGCCGCAACATCGAGACGCTCGAACGCATCGGCGCGACCGGCTGGGCCGCACTCGACGTCGGGCGCGGCAGTGCCGCCGGAACATCTGAGGAAACGCCATGACCAAGAAGCCCGCCAAGTCCACGCCGCCGGCTGCGGCCACCCTGCCGCCGGAAGTGCGCGAAGGCCAGTCGATCGAGCTGCTCAAGGAGCTGCACATCCTCACCCGCGAGGGCAAGCTCAACCAGGATTCGCGGCGCAAGCTCAAGCAGGTCTACCACCTGTTCAATTTCATCGAACCGCTGCTGCGCGACCTGCCCGAAGACGGCGCCGGTGCCACGCTGGCCGACCACGGCGCGGGTAAGTCGTACCTGGGGTTCATCGTCTACGACCTGTTCTTCAAGGCATTGGGCGGCGGCCACATCTACGGCGTGGAAACCCGCGCCGAGCTGGTCGAACGCTCCACTGCGCTGGCCGCGCGCCTGGGCTTCGGCCGCATGTCCTTCCTGAACGTGTCCGCGGCTGACGCCGCCACCGACGCAGCGCTGCCGGACCGCATCGACATCGTGACCGCCCTGCACGCCTGCGACACCGCGACCGACGACGCCATCGCCTTCGGCCTGGAAAAGCAGGCGAGGGCGCTGGTGCTGGTGCCTTGCTGCCAGGCCGAGGTGGCCTCGCAGCTGCGCGGACAGAAGGCGCTCGCCTTGTCGCGCACACCGCTGGCCGAGCTTTGGCGCCACCCGCTGCATACCCGTGAAATGGGCAGCCAGCTCACCAACGTGCTGCGCTGCCTGTACCTGGAAGCCTGCGGCTACTCGGTGACCGTGACCGAGCTGGTCGGCTGGGAGCACAGCATGAAAAACGAACTCATCATCGCGCGCTACACCGGGCAGAAGAAGCGCGGCGCGGCCATCCGCCTGCATGCGCTGCTGTCGCAGTTCGGTCTGCAGTCGCTGGCCGACCAGCGCTTCTCGCGCGCGCCGATGCCCGAGCCCACCGCCGAGGCAGAGGAAGCCGCGGCCTGACGCCGCACCGCGGCCCGCACGCATGGCACGACTGCCACGGCTGACCGTCCCCGGCCAGGTTCACCAGCTGATCTTGCGCGGCAACGACGGCCAGCCGGTCTTCCGGGACGACGACGATCGCCGCTACCTGCTGCAGCTGTTGCAGGAGCACGGGCGGGAGTTCGCCGTCGCGGTGCATGGCTATGTGCTGATGCATAACCACCTGCAGCTGCTGCTGACACCGGCCGATGACCAGCTACCGCGTTACATGCAGGCGGTCGGCCGGCGCTATGTGCGCTACTTCAACGACCGCCACGGCCGCAGCGGCACGCTGTGGGAGGGCCGCTACCGCAGTACGGTGATCGACGCGCAGGCCTACCTGTTGCACGCCATGGCCTGGCTCGACCTGAAACCCGTCGCCGCTGCGCTCGCCACGCGCCCGGAAGACTGGCACTGGTCGAGCCACCGCCACTACACCGGCCTGACCTCCGATCGGCTCGTGACCCCGCACGCCTTGTATTGGGAGCTCGGCAATACACCGTTCGCGCGCGAACACGCCTACGCCGAAGTGGTGCACGGCGGCGTTCCTGCGGAGGTTTTGGCGCAACTCGAAGGCGCAACGCTCGGTGGATGGGCGTTGGGGGGGAGTGAATTCATGGCCGTGCTGCAGAAATCGACCGATCGCCGACTGCAGCCGGGCGTTGCGGGGCGCCCGGTGCGTACCGTCATCGCGGACGAGCGTTAGAAAAACACGTTGCCTGACAGGGGTTTGCCGCTGAATTTAATGTGTCCCCAATTAATTGACCAAGCGAGTTTGTCGACCATTATTAGGAATCTGACCCCAATTTAAAGCGCTTGGCACCCTTGTTGCTCTCTTTTATGCTCGCCTTCCCACGCGCATATTCAAGGAGCACGCCCCATGACGACGGCTGCCGAGATCCAGCATCTCCAACAACACGGTCTGTATTCCCCGGCGGACGAGCACGATGCCTGCGGCGTCGGCTTCGTGGCGCATATCAAGGGCGAGAAGCGTCACGACATCGTGACCCAGGCGCTCAAGATCCTCGAGAACATCGACCACCGTGGCGCCGTCGGTGCCGACAAGCTCATGGGCGACGGTGCCGGCATCCTGATCCAGCTGCCCGACCTGCTCTATCGCGAAGAGATGGCCAAGCAGGGCGTGACCCTGCCGCCGCCCGGCGAGTACGGCGTTGGCATGATCTTCCTGCCCAAGGAACACGCCTCGCGTCTGGCCTGCGAACAGGAAATGGACCGCGCCATCCGCGCCGAAGGTCAAGTGCTGCTCGGCTGGCGCGACGTGCCGGTCAACCGCGACATGCCCATGTCGCCCCAGGTGCGCAAGAAGGAGCCGGTGATCCGCCAGGTGTTCATCGGCCGCGGCGCCGACGTCATCGTGCAGGACGCACTGGAACGCAAGCTCTACGTCATCCGCAAGACCGCCAGCGCCAACATCCAGGCCTTGCACCTCAAGCACAGCAAGGAATACTACGTTCCGAGCATGTCCAGCCGCACGGTGGTCTACAAGGGCCTGCTGCTGGCCGACCAGGTCGGCACCTATTTCTACGACCTGCAGGATCCACGCTGCGTCTCCGCGCTCGGCCTGGTGCACCAGCGCTTCTCCACCAACACCTTCCCCGAGTGGCCGCTGGCCCACCCCTACCGCTATGTCGCCCACAACGGCGAGATCAACACGGTCAAGGGCAACTACAACTGGATGAAGGCGCGCGAAGGCGTGATGTCCTCGCCGGTGCTCGGCGATGACCTGAAGAAGCTTTACCCGATCAGCTTCGCCGGCCAGTCCGACACCGCCACCTTCGACAACTGCCTCGAGCTGCTCACCATGGCCGGCTACCCGCTGAGCCAGGCGGTGATGATGATGATTCCCGAGCCCTGGGAACAGCACACCACCATGGACGGCCGTCGCAAGGCCTTCTACGAGTACCACGCGGCCATGATGGAGCCCTGGGACGGCCCGGCTTCCATCGTCTTTACCGACGGCCGCCAGATCGGCGCCACGCTCGACCGCAACGGCCTGCGCCCGTCGCGCTACTGCGTCACCGACGACGACCTGGTCATCCTCGGCTCCGAATCCGGCGTGTTGCCGATTCCCGAGAACAAGATCGTGCGCAAGTGGCGCCTGCAGCCCGGCAAGATGTTCCTGATCGACCTCGACCAGGGTCGCATGATCGACGACGAGGAACTCAAGGCCAACCTCGCCTCGAGCAAGCCCTACAAGCAGTGGATCGAGAACCTGCGCATCAAGCTCGACGACGTGGAAGGCAGCGGCGACGCGCCCGCCAGCGAAGTGCCGCTGCTCGACCGCCAGCAGGCCTTCGGCTTCACCCAGGAAGACATCAAGTTCCTGATCCAGCCGATGGCCAAGAACGGCGAGGAAGGCATCGGCTCCATGGGCAACGACAGCCCGCTGGCGGTGCTCTCGTCCAAGGACAAGCCGCTGTTCAGCTACTTCAAGCAGCTGTTCGCCCAAGTGACCAACCCGCCGATCGACCCGATCCGCGAGGCCATCGTAATGTCGCTGGTCAGCTTCGTCGGCCCCAAGCCCAACCTGCTCGACATCAACCAGGTCAACCCGCCGATGCGGCTCGAGGTCAGCCAGCCGATCCTCGACTTCAACGACATGGCCAAGCTGCGTGAGATCGAGAAGTTCACGCAGGGCAAGTTCCGCAGCGCCACGCTCGACATCACCTACCCGTTCGCCTGGGGCCGCGAAGGCGTCGAGGCCAAGCTCGCGTCGCTCTGCGCCGAGGCGGTCGACGCGATCAAGGGTGGCAACAACATCCTGATCATCAGCGACCGCGCGGTCGGGCCGCAGCAGGTCGCCATTCCGGCACTGCTGGCCCTGTCGGCCATTCACCAGCACCTGGTGCGCGAAGGGCGCCGCACCACGGTCGGCCTGGTCGTGGAAACCGGCTCCGCCCGCGAAGTGCACCACTTCGCCGTGCTCGCCGGCTACGGCGCCGAGGCGGTCCATCCCTACCTCGCCATGGAAACCCTGGCGCAGATGCACAAGGACATGCCTTCGGACCTGTCCGCCGACAAGGCCATCTACAACTACGTCAAGGCGATCGGCAAGGGCCTGTCGAAGATCATGTCCAAGATGGGCGTGTCGACCTACATGAGCTACTGCGGCGCCCAGCTGTTCGAAGCCATCGGCCTGAACACCGACACCATCGGCAAGTACTTCACCGGTACCGCCAGCCGTGTCGAGGGCATCGGCGTGTTCGAGATCGCCGAGGAAGCCCTGCGCATGCACAAGGCCGCCTTCAGCGAAGACCCGGTGCTCGCCACCATGCTCGACGCCGGCGGCGAATACGCCTGGCGCGCCCGTGGCGAAGAGCACATGTGGTCGCCCGACGCCATCGCCAAGCTGCAGCACAGCACCCGCGCGAACAACTGGAACACCTACAAGGAATACGCGCAGATCATCAACGACCAGAGCCGTCGCCACATGACGCTTCGCGGCCTGTTCGAGTTCAAGCTCGATCCGAGCAAGGCGATTCCGGTCGATGAAGTCGAGTCCGCGAAGGAAATCGTCAAGCGTTTCGCCACCGGCGCGATGTCGATGGGCTCCATCTCCACCGAAGCCCACGCCACGCTGGCCGTCGCCATGAACCGCATCGGCGGCAAGAGCAACACCGGCGAAGGCGGCGAGGACGCCAACCGTTATCGCAACGAACTCAAGGGCATCCCGGTCAAGGTCGGCGACACGCTCAAGAGCGTCATCGGCGAGGCCAACGTCGAGGTCGACATGGCGCTGGAAGCCGGCGACTCGCTGCGTTCGCGCATCAAGCAGGTGGCCTCGGGCCGGTTCGGTGTCACCGCCGAATACCTGTCCTCGGCCGACCAGATCCAGATCAAGATGGCCCAGGGCGCCAAGCCGGGCGAGGGCGGCCAGCTGCCGGGCGGCAAGGTGTCCGACTACATCGGCAAGCTGCGCCACTCGGTGCCGGGCGTGGGCCTCATCAGCCCGCCGCCGCACCACGACATCTACTCGATCGAGGATCTGGCCCAACTGATCCACGACCTGAAGAACGTCGCGCCGCATGCCGACATCAGCGTCAAGCTGGTCTCCGAAGTGGGCGTGGGCACCATCGCCGCGGGCGTGGCCAAGTGCAAGAGCGACCATGTGGTGATCGCCGGCCACGACGGCGGCACCGGCGCTTCGCCCTGGTCGTCCATCAAGCATGCGGGCTCGCCCTGGGAAATCGGCCTGGCCGAAACCCAGCAGACCCTGGTGCTCAACCGGCTGCGCAGCCGCATCCGCGTGCAGGCCGACGGCCAGATGAAGACCGGCCGCGACGTCGCCATCGGCGCACTGCTCGGCGCCGACGAGTTCGGCTTCGCCACCGCGCCGCTGGTGGTCGAGGGCTGCATCATGATGCGCAAGTGCCACCTCAACACCTGCCCGGTGGGCGTGGCCACACAGGATCCGGTGCTGCGAAAGAAGTTCTCCGGCAAGCCCGAGCATGTCGTCAACTTCTTCTTCTTCATCGCCGAGGAAGTGCGCCAGATCATGGCGCAGCTGGGCATCCGCAAGTTCGACGACATGATCGGCCGCGTCGACCTGCTCGACACCCGCAAGGGCATCGCGCACTGGAAGGCCCGCGGCCTCGATTTCGGCCGGCTGTTCGCCGAGCCGCAGGTGCCCGCCGACGTGCCCAAGTTCCATGTCGAGAAGCAGGACCACGGCCTCGACAAGGCGCTCGACAACAAGCTGATCGAGAAGTCGCGCCCGGCCATCGACCGCGGCGAGCGGGTGCAGTTCATGGAAACGGCGCGCAACGTCAACCGCACGGTGGGCGCCATGCTCTCCGGCGCGGTGACCAAGGTGCATCCGACCGGCCTGCCCGACGACACCATCCGCATCCAGCTCGAAGGCACCGGCGGCCAATCCTTCGGCGCGTTCCTCGCCAACGGCATCACGCTCTACATGATCGGCGAGGCCAACGACTACACCGGCAAGGGCCTGTCCGGCGGCCGCGTGGTGGTGCGCCCCAGCCTCGACTTCCGCGGCGAGGCGGCCAAGAACATCATCGTCGGCAACACGGTGATGTACGGCGCCACGGCGGGCGAGTCCTACTTCGCCGGCGTGGCGGGCGAACGCTTCGCGGTGCGCCTGTCGGGCGCCACCACGGTGGTCGAAGGCACCGGCGACCACGGCTGCGAGTACATGACCGGCGGCACCGTCGCGGTGCTGGGCCTGACCGGCCGCAACTTCGCGGCCGGCATGTCGGGCGGCGTGGCCTACGTCTACGACGAAGACGGGCAGTTCGCCTCGCGCTGCAACCTGTCGATGGTCACGCTCGAGAAGGTCGTCACCTCGGCCGAGCAGACCGCCAACGTGCACCCGAGCATCTGGCACCAGGGCGAAACCGACGAGGCCACCCTGCGCAAGCTGCTCGAGCAGCACAACCGCTGGACCGGCAGCAAGCGCGCCCGCGACCTGCTCGACCACTGGGCGGTCAGTCGCACCAAGTTCGTCAAGGTCTTCCCGACCGAGTACAAGCGCGCGCTCGCCGAGATGTACGAACGCAAGGTCCAGGACGACCCGGCCACCCCGCCGACGCCCGCCCCCGCCCGGCGCGAAGCCGTGCCGGCCAAGTAAGCCGGCGCGCGACAGAAAAACAAGCAAAGCAGGACACCACGATCATGGGAAAAGTCACCGGCTTCATGGAATTCGAGCGTCTCGAGGAGGGCTACAAGCCCGTCGGCGAGCGTTTGAAGCACTACAAGGAATTCGTCGTCGGCCTCGACGCCGAACAGGCCAAGGTGCAGGGCGCGCGCTGCATGGACTGCGGCACGCCGTTCTGCAACAACGGCTGCCCGGTCAACAACATCATTCCGGACTTCAACGACCTGGTCTTCCAGAACGACTGGAAGAGCGCCTGGGTCACGCTCGACTCGACCAACAACTTCCCCGAATTCACCGGCCGCATCTGCCCCGCTCCCTGCGAGGCCGCCTGCGTGCTCAACGTGAATGACGACGCGGTCGGCATCAAGTCGATCGAGCATGCGATCATCGACCGCGCCTGGTCCGAAGGCTGGGTCGCGGCACGCCCGTCCAAGCACAAGACCGGCAAGAAGGTCGCTGTCGTCGGCTCCGGCCCGGCCGGCATGGCGGCCGCCCAGCAGCTCGCCCGCGTCGGCCACGACGTCACGCTGTTCGAGAAGAACGACCGTGCCGGCGGACTGCTGCGCTACGGCATTCCCGACTTCAAGATGGAGAAGAGCCACATCGACCGCCGCGTCGAGCAGATGAAGGCAGAAGGCGTGGTCTTTCGCACCGGCGTCGTCGTCGGCGCCGCCAAGGATCCGCTGGGCAAGGGCTCCAAGGTCACCAACTGGGCCAAGGAAACCGTCACGCCCGAGCAACTGCAGAAGGAATTCGACGCCGTGCTGCTCACCGCGGGCTCGGAAACCTCGCGCGACCTGCCGGTGCCCGGCCGCGAACTCGACGGCATCCACTACGCGATGGAATTCCTGCCGCAGCAAAACAAGATCAACGCCGGCGACAAGCTCAAGAGCCAGCTGCGCGCCGACGGCAAGAACGTCATCGTGATCGGCGGCGGCGACACCGGCAGCGACTGCGTGGGCACCAGCAACCGTCACGGCGCAGTCAGCGTCACCCAGTTCGAGCTGATGCCCCAACCGCCGGAAGAAGAAAACCGGCCGATGACCTGGCCCTACTGGCCGTACAAGCTGCGCACCAGCTCCAGCCACGAGGAAGGTTGCGAGCGCGAATTCGCCATCGCCACCAAGGAATTCATCGGCGAAGGCGGCAAGGTCACCGGCTTGAAGACCGTCCGCGTCGAGTGGAAGGACGGCAAGATGGTCGAAGTGCCGGGCAGCGAACAACTGCTCAAGGCCGACCTGGTGCTGCTGGCCATGGGTTTCGTTGCGCCGGTCTCCCCGGTGCTCGAAGCCTTCGGCATCGAGAAGGACGCCCGTGGCAACGCCAAGGCGACCACCGACTTCGACGGCGGCTACGCGACCAACGTGCCCAAGGTCTTCGCGGCCGGCGACGTGCGGCGTGGCCAGTCGCTGGTGGTCTGGGCGATCCGCGAAGGTCGCCAGGCGGCCCGCGCGGTCGATGAATTCCTGATGGGATTCAGCGACCTGCCGCGCTAGCACGGCCTCGGCCGTACGGGGTATTCAGGGATTGCGCCAATCCCTTATCATCCCCGATCCCAAGCCGGGCCTTCGTCCGGCTTTTCTTTTGCATGGAACACATCGCACCCGAATCGCCTGCCCCCACTGCCGCCCACGACGACTCGCTCGTCGTGCTGCGCGACGTCAGCTTCGGTTACGGCGCGCGCAAGGTGCTCGACGGTGTTTCGCTCGCGGTTCCGCGCGGCAAGGTCACGGCGCTCATGGGCGCCTCCGGCGGCGGCAAGACGACGGTGCTGCGCCTCATCGGCGGCCAGGCCCGCGCCCAGTCCGGTGAAGTGCTTTTCGACGGCCACGACGTCGGCGCCATGGACCCCAAGGCCCTGTTCGGTGCGCGTCGGCGCATGGGCATGCTGTTCCAGTTCGGTGCCTTGTTCACCGATCTCGACGTGTTCGAGAACGTGGCGTTTCCGCTGCGCGAGCACACCGATCTTTCCGACGCGCTGATCCGCGACATCGTGCTGATGAAGCTCGACGCGGTCGGCCTGCGCGGCGCCCGCGACCTCGCCACCAGCGAAATCTCCGGCGGCATGGCACGCCGGGTGGCCATGGCCCGCGCCATCGCGCTCGACCCCGAGCTGGTGCTCTACGACGAGCCCTTTGCCGGCCTCGACCCCATCTCGCTCGGCATTTCCGCGCGGCTCATCCGCCAGCTCAACGACGCCATGGGCCTCACCAGCATCGTGGTGTCGCACGACGTCGACGAAACCCTGGGCATCGCCGACCACGTGGTGGTGCTGGCCAACGGCCGCATCGCGCTGCAGGGCCCGCCCGAGCTGATCCGCACCAGCACCGATCCGCTGGTCCACCAGTTCGTGCACGCCGAGCCTGACGGCCCGGTTCGCTTCCATTACCCCGGCCCCAGCGCCGACGCCGACTTCGGCCCGCCCACCCACGGAAGGAGCGCCTCATGAGATGGTGGCATCCGGCCGACGTCGGCGCGGCCACGCGCGGCTGGCTTTCCGGCCTGGGCTGGGCGGCGCGCCTGTTCCTGCGCCTGCTCTCGCTGGCCGGGCCGACGATGCGGCGTTTCCGCCTGGTAGGCGACCAGCTGCACTTTCTCGGCAACTATTCGCTGGCGATCATCGCGGTCTCCGGCCTCTTCGTCGGCTTCGTGCTCGGCCTGCAGGGCTACTACACGCTGCAACGCTACGGCGCGTCGAGCGCGCTCGGCCTGCTGGTGGCGTTGTCGCTGGTGCGCGAACTCGGCCCCGTGGTGTCGGCCTTGCTCTTCGCCGGGCGCGCCGGCACCTCGCTCACCGCCGAAATCGGCCTGATGCGCGCCGGCGAGCAGATCACCGCCATGGAAATGATGGCGATCGACCCGGTTCGCCGCATCCTCGCGCCGCGTTTCTGGGCGGGCGTCATCGCGCTGCCACTGCTGTCGGCGGTGTTCAGCGCGGTCGGCATCATCGGCGGCTGGGTCGTCGGCGTGGTGCTGATCGGCGTTGATTCGGGCTCCTTCTGGGGCCAGATGCAGGGCGGCGTCGACGTCGTGCGCGACGTCGGCAACGGCGTGATCAAGAGCGTGGTCTTCGGCCTGACGGTAACCTTCGTCGCGCTGCTGCAGGGTTACACCGCCAAGCCGACGCCCGAGGGTGTCTCGCGCGCCACAACGCGCACCGTGGTGATGGCTTCGCTGGCGGTGCTGGGCCTCGATTTCCTGCTCACCGCGATGATGTTCAGCATATGAACCGTTCGCATGCATCCCCCCTTGATGCGGGCCACGGCCCTCGTCCGAACCGTTTTCCGCAAGGGAGTTGACAGAGAAATGGAAAAATCGAAAAGCGATGTGTGGGTCGGCATATTTGTGCTGCTGGGCGCGGCGGCGCTGCTGTTCCTGGCCCTGCAGTCGGCCAACCTGCTGCGGCTGAGCTTCCAGCCCACCTATCGCGTGACCGCACGCTTCGACAACATCGGCGGCCTCAAGTCGCAGTCGGCAGTCAAGAGCGCCGGCGTGGTGGTGGGCCGGGTCGAGTCGATCAATTTCGACGACAAGAATTACCAGGCATCGGTCGTGCTTTCGCTGCAGGACCGTTACGTCTTCCCCAAGGACAGCTCGCTCAAGATCCTCACCAGCGGCCTGCTCGGTGAGCAGTACATCGGCGTGGAAGCCGGCGCTGACGAGAAAAACCTGGTGGCGGGCGACGTCATCACGACCACGCAATCGGCGGTCGTGCTCGAAAACCTGATCAGCCAGTTCCTCTACAACAAGGCTGCCGACGGACCGACGCCGGCGGCAGGTGCAAAAAAATGAACGATCGACTCCAACCTCTCCCGCGCCCGTCGGCCCTGCCGACCCGGCTGATGGCCGCCATCGCGGTCGTCGTGTTCATGGCCGGTTGCGCGACCGGTCCCGAGCGCAATCCGCGTGACCCCTTCGAACCGTTCAACCGCGGCGTCTACAAGTTCAACGACGCGGTCGACCGTGCGGTGCTCAAGCCGGTCGCCACCGTCTACCGCGACGTGACCCCGGCGCCGATCCGCACCGGCGTGGGCAATTTCTTCCGCAACCTGACCGAGCCCTGGTCCTTCGTCAACAACGTGCTGCAGGGCCGTATCCAGGATGCCGGCGAAACCGTGATCCGGTTCGCGGTCAACACCGTGTTCGGCCTGGGTGGCCTGCTCGACATCGCGGGCGAAGCCAATATCGACCGTCACCGCCAGGACTTCGGCCAGACGCTCGCTTTTTATGGCGTGCCGACCGGCCCGTACCTGATTTTGCCGCTGCTGGGCCCCTCGACGGTGCGTGACACCGCGGCGCTGCCGGTCGACTTCAAGGGCAACCTGCTGTCCAACGTGGACGATGTCTCGGTGCGAAATTCGCTGTATGCGCTGCGGGTCGTCGACACGCGCGCAAACCTGCTGCGCGTGAGTTCGGTGCTCGACGGCGCCGCGCTCGACCAGTACAGCTTCACCCGCGATGCTTTCCTGCAACTGCGCCGCAACCAGCGCAAGGACACCACCGAGAGCGACGGCGACCTGGACGACAGCTCCGATGCCGGCACCGCCAACGCACCGGCCGCAGCGGCCGCCGCCGCCCAATAACGAAGGCCGGGGCCTGGTGCCAGGCTGGGTTGCATGCGGTTGCATGTCATAACCCGGCATGCGGAACGAGCGTGCGATGCTTGTCTCGAACCGGCAAGCCGCACGGCCCGCTTTCGTATTTTTCGAGATTCAAGGAGAACACCCACATGCAGATGACGCGCCGTTTCCTCACCCGCCTGGCTTGCAGCTTCGCCGCTGCCGCCAGCCTGGCGCTCCCCCTGGCAGTGCACGCTGCCGACGAAGCTCCCGATGCCCTGA
This sequence comes from Xylophilus sp. GOD-11R, assembly GCF_033546935.1. Lineage (GTDB taxonomy): Bacteria > Pseudomonadota > Gammaproteobacteria > Burkholderiales > Burkholderiaceae_C > Xylophilus. The sequence continues at coordinate 598,269 of NZ_CP137854.1, forward strand.
TCAAGCGCTTGTCCGACGAAACGCTGTCCGCCATCAAGGCCGACCCTGCGTTGCGCGGCGGCGACCTCACCAAGGTCATGGCGCTGGTCGACAGCAAGATCATGCCCAACGTCGACTTCCGCCGCATGACCGCCGCGGCGGTCGGCCCGCAGTGGCGGCAGGCCTCGCCCGAACAGCAGCAGAAGCTGCAGGCCGAATTCAAGACCCTGCTGGTGCGCACCTATTCCGGCGCGCTGTCGCAGGTGAGCGACCAGACGGTGAACGTCAAGCCGCTGCGGGCGGCGGCCGACGACAAGGAAGTCGTGGTGCGTACCGAAGTCACCGGCCGTGGCGACCCGATCCAGCTCGACTACCGCCTTGCGCAGTCGCCCGGTGACGGCGCAGGCTGGAAGATCTACAACCTGAACGTGCTGGGTGTGTGGCTGGTCGAAACCTACCGCAGCCAGTTCGCGCAGGAAATCAACAGCAAGGGCATCGACGGCCTGATCGCGGCGCTCACCAGCCGCAACTCCGCCAACCAGGCGGCCAAAAAGGGCTGACCGTGTCCGAAGACATCGCGGCGAACCCGCCTTCCGTGTCGCCCTCGACCTACGGGGACGCGGCCCAGGTGCTGGTGTTGCCCGGTGAGCTGACCCATGCGCAGGCCCAGACCTGCCTGCGCATGCTGACCCAGGGGCTGGGCCGGGGCCAGGAGCCGGTCATCGCCGATGCGTCCGCGCTGACGCGTTTCGATTCTTCTGCACTGGCCGTGCTGCTGGCATGCCGTCGCGAGGTGCTGTCGCTCGGTCGCAGCTTCGAGGTGCGCGGGCTGCACGCCCGGCTCGCCGGACTGGCGGCGCTCTACGGCGTCTCGGCGCTGCTGCCGGCAGCTTCGGCCTGATGCCGATCCGGCAGGCTTAGGCCGCACGGCATCGGCTGCCTAAGCCCTCCGGCCGCCCGGTCTCGGGCGACGGCTTAGAATCGCCGGTTCCCCATGGCAGCCATCTCTTTCCAGTCCGTCTCCAAGCGCTACGAATCCGCGCGCGGCACCCTCCAGGCGCTGGACGAGGTGAGCTTCGACATCGAGCCGGGCGAATTCTTCGGCCTGCTCGGCCCCAACGGCGCCGGCAAGACCACGCTCATCAGCATCCTCGCCGGCCTGGCCAAGGCCACCGGCGGCCGGGTGCTGGTCGACGGACACGACGTGCAGGCCGACTATGCCATCGCCCGCCGCCGCCTCGGTATCGTGCCGCAGGAACTCGTGTTCGATCCCTTCTTCAACGTGCGCGAAACGCTGCGCATCCAGTCCGGCTATTTCGGCGTGAAGAACAACGACGCCTGGATCGACGAACTGCTCGAGAACCTGGGTCTCGCCGACAAGGCCACGGCCAACATGCGCCAGCTCTCCGGTGGCATGAAGCGCCGGGTGCTGGTGGCCCAGGCGCTCGTGCATCGCCCGCCGATCATCGTGCTCGACGAGCCGACCGCCGGTGTCGACGTCGAGCTGCGGCAGACGCTCTGGCAGTTCATCGCGCGGCTCAACCGCGAAGGCCACGCGGTGCTGCTCACCACCCACTACCTCGAAGAAGCCGAAGCGCTCTGCAGCCGCATCGCCATGCTCAAGAAGGGCAAGCTCGTTGCGCTCAACCGCACCAGCGAGCTGCTGAGCCTGGCTTCGGGCAACGTGCTGCGCTTCAAGGTCGACGGCGAACTGCCGGCCGAACTGGCCGCCCAGGCGCGCATCACCGGCCGCATCGTGCAACTGCCGGCACCGGGCGCGTTGCAGATCGAACAGTTCCTGGCGGCGGTGCGTACCGCCGGCCTGCGCGTGGAAGACGTCGAAATCCGCAAGGCCGACCTGGAAGACGTGTTCCTGCAGGTCATGTCGGCCGAGCAGGGCGCAGGCGGCAACCGCTGGCAGGTGCCGGTATGAGCACGGAGACCCGAGCATCGTGAACCTCGACATCACCGGCTGGCAGACCCTGTTCTACAAGGAAGTGCTGCGATTCTGGAAGGTCGGCTTCCAGACGGTGGGCGCGCCCATCCTCACGGCCATCCTCTACCTGCTGATCTTCGGCCACGCGCTGGGCGACCACGTCACGGTCTACGGCTCGGTACCGTACGCCGCCTTCCTGGTGCCGGGCCTGGTCATGATGAGCGTGCTGCAGAACGCGTTCGCCAACAGCTCCTCGTCGCTCATCCAGAGCAAGGTGATGGGCAGCCTGGTCTTCGTGCTGCTCACGCCGCTGAGCCCGCTGGCGATGTTCCTCGCCTATGTCGGCTCGTCGCTGGTACGCGGCATCGCGGTGGGCATCGGCGTGTTCGTCGTCACCTGGGTCTTCTTCGCGCGGGTCGGTTTTGCCGCGCCGGGCTGGATTCTGGTGTTCGGCGTGCTGGCCGCAGCGCTCATGGGCACGCTCGGCCTGATCGCCGGGCTGTGGTCCGAGAAGTTCGACCAGATGGCGCTCTTCCAGAACTTTCTGGTAATGCCCATGACTTTTCTGGCCGGCGTCTTCTATTCCATCCATTCGCTGCCGCCGTTCTGGCAGGCAGTGAGCCATTTCAACCCGTTCTTCTACATGATCGACGGCTTCCGCCACGGCTTCTTCGGCCAAAGCGATGTCTCGCCCTGGCTGAGCCTGGCGATCGTCGGCGGCGCCTGGGTGGCGACCAGCGCCATCGCCCTGCGCCTGCTGACCACCGGCTACAAGATCCGACACTGAAGACCCTGGCCCGCCGGCTTCGCGCCGCCGTGCCGACGCCTTCTCCCGAGGGACAAGGCTCGACCCGGCCGGAGTCGCCCCGATTTCTGCCCCCGAGGCGCCCACGACCATCCTCTTTTTCATGACCGCCGAAGAACTGCGCTCCATCATCTCCGTGGGCCTGCCCTGCGAGCACATCGCCGTCGAAGGCGACGGCGCCCACTGGTACGCCACCATCGTCTCGCCGGAATTCGACGGCATGCGGCCGATCAAGCGGCACCAGCGGGTCTACGCCACGCTGGGCGAGCGCATCCAGACCAACGAGGTGCATGCCTTGTCGATGAAAACCTTCACGCCGGCCGAATGGGTTGCGCAAGGCGGAGACGCATGATGGACAAGCTGCAGATTCGCGGCGGCCGGCCGCTTCGGGGCGAAGTGCTGGTCTCCGGTGCCAAGAACGCGGCCCTGCCCGAGCTGTGCGCCGCGCTGCTCACCGCCGACCCGGTCACGCTGCACAACGTGCCGCGCCTGCAGGACGTCTCCACCATGCTCAAGCTGGTGCGCAACATGGGCGTGTCGGCCGAGCGGGAGGAGGGCGGCTCCACTGTCCGCCTCGACGCCGGCGCGCTCGACAAGCCCGAGGCGCCCTACGACCTGGTCAAGACCATGCGCGCCTCGGTGCTGGCGCTGGGGCCGCTGCTGGCGCGCTTCGGCCGTGCCACCGTGTCGCTGCCCGGCGGCTGCGCCATCGGCTCGCGCCCGGTCGACCAGCACATCAAGGGCCTGCAGGCCATGGGCGCCGAGATCGCCGTCGACCACGGCTACATGATCGCCAAGCTGCCCGAGGGCCGGACCCGGCTGCGTGGTGCCCGCATCAGCACCGACATGGTCACCGTCACCGGCACCGAGAACTTCCTGATGGCCGCCGCGCTGGCCGAAGGCGAGACGGTGCTGGAGAACGCCGCCCAGGAGCCCGAGATCGTCGACCTGGCCGAGATGCTGATCAAGATGGGTGCGCGCATCGAAGGTCACGGCACCAGCCACATCCGAATCGTCGGCGTCGACCGGCTGCACGGTTGCGAACACACGGTGGTGGCCGACCGCATCGAGGCCGGCACCTTTCTGTGCGCGGTCGCGGCCACCGGCGGCGACGTGCTGCTGCGCGCCGCTCGTCCCGACCACCTCGAAGCCGTCATAGACAAGCTGCGCGACGCAGGCGTGGATGTGGTCGCGGAGGCGTCGGGCGTGCGGGTGCGCTCGGCGGGCCCGGCGTTCGGCCGGCTGTGCGCGCAGAGCTTCAGCACCACCGAATACCCGGGCTTCCCCACCGACATGCAGGCCCAGTTCATGGCGCTGAACGCGGTGTCGCAGGGTGCCTCGCTGGCGACCGAGACCATCTTCGAGAACCGGTTCATGCACGTGAACGAACTGGTGCGCCTGGGTGCTGACATCCGCATCGAAGGCCGCGTGGCGATGGTCGAGGGCGTTCGCCAGCTCTCCGGCGCCACCGTCATGGCCACCGACCTGCGGGCCTCGGCCAGCCTGGTCATCGCCGGGCTGGTGGCCGAGGGCGAGACGGTCATCGACCGCATCTACCACCTGGACCGCGGCTACGACCGCATGGAAGAAAAACTGCGCGCCATCGGCGCGGACATCGAAAGGTTCGTGCCGTGATCACCTTAGCTTTGTCCAAAGGCCGCATCTTCGAGGAAACGCTGCCACTGCTGGCCGCTGCCGGCATCGAAGTGCTGGAAGACCCGGAAAAGTCCCGCAAGCTGATCCTGCCGACCAGCCGCCCGGAAGTTCGGGTGGTGCTGGTGCGCGCCAGCGACGTGCCGACCTATGTCGAATACGGCGGTGCCGACCTCGGCGTGACCGGCCTCGACACCCTGCTCGAACACAATATGGAGCACCCGGGCGGCGCCTCGCTGGTGCAGCCGCTCGACCTGCGCATCGCCAAATGCCGCGTCAGCGTGGCGGTGCGCAGCGACTTCGACTACGCCCATGCGGTGCGCCAGGGAAGCCGGCTCAAGGTCGCCACCAAATACGTCGGCATCGCCCGCGAATTCTTCGCGGCCAAGGGCGTGCACGTGGACCTGATCAAGCTCTACGGCAGCATGGAACTCGCGCCGCTGACCGGCCTGGCCGACGCCATCGTCGACCTGGTCTCCACCGGCAACACGCTCAAGGCCAACCACCTGGTGGAGGTGGAGCGCATCATGGACATCAGCTCCCGCCTGGTGGTGAACCCCGCCGCCTTGAAGCTCAAGCGCGAGCCGATCCGCGCCATCATCGATTCATTCGCTTCCGCCATCCGTCCCGACTGACACCATGGAACTCCTCGCCCGACCTGCCCGCCTGTCCTGTGCCGACGCCGATTTCGAGCGCGCATTCAAGGCGCGGCTGCATTGGTCGGCCGATACCGATGCCGCGATCGAGCAGCGCGTGGCCGAGATCCTGGCCGACGTGCAGGCGCGCGGCGACGCGGCGGTGCTCGAGTACACCGCGCGATTCGACGGACTGCAGGTCGCCGGCATGGCCGATCTGGAAATCACCCAGGCCGAACTGAAGGCCGCCTTCGACTCCCTGCCGGACGCCCAGCGCCACGCGCTGCAGACCGCCGCTGCGCGGGTGCGCAGCTACCACGAGGCACAGAAAAAAGCCTCCGGCGAGAGCTGGAGCTACCGCGACGCAGACGGCTCCCTGCTCGGCCAGAAGGTCACGCCGCTGGACCGCGTCGGCATCTACGTGCCCGGCGGCAAGGCAGCGTATCCGTCGTCGGTGCTGATGAACGCGGTGCCGGCCCACGTGGCGGGCGTCGGCGAAATCATCATGGTCGTGCCCACGCCCAAGGGCGAGCGCAACCCGTTGGTGCTGGCCGCCGCCCACGTGGCGGGCGTCAGCCGGGCGTTCACCATCGGCGGTGCGCAGGCGGTGGCGGCGCTGGCCTATGGCACCGCGACGGTGCCGGCGGTCGACAAGATCACCGGCCCGGGCAATGCCTACGTGGCTTCGGCCAAGCGCCGGGTGTTCGGCACCGTCGGCATCGACATGATCGCCGGCCCCAGCGAAATCCTGGTGCTGGCCGACGGCAGCACGCCGGCCGACTGGGTGGCGATGGACCTCTTCAGCCAGGCCGAACACGACGAACTGGCCCAGAGCATCCTGCTCTGCCCGGACGCCGCCTATATCGACGCGGTGCAAGAGGCCATCGACCGCCTGCTGCCCGACATGCCGCGCGCCGAGATCATCGCCAAGAGCCTCAACGGCCGCGGCGCGCTCATCCTCACCCGCAGCATGGAAGAAGCCTGCGCGATCAGCAACCGAATCGCGCCAGAGCACCTGGAAATCTCCAGCCACGATCCGCACCGCTGGGAGCCGCTGCTGCGCCACGCCGGGGCGATCTTCCTTGGTGCCTACACCAGCGAAAGCCTGGGCGACTACTGCGCCGGTCCCAACCACGTGCTGCCGACCAGCGGCACCGCGCGCTTCTCCAGCCCGCTCGGCGTCTACGACTTCCAGAAGCGCAGCAGCATCATCGAGGTGAGCGAGGCCGGCGCGCAGTCGCTCGGCGGCATCGCCGCCACCCTGGCCTACGGCGAGGGATTGCAGGCGCACGCCCGGGCGGCCGAGATGCGGTTGCGTCCGGCCGACGCGCCATGAACCCCGCCGGCCATCCTGCACTGGCCCGCATCCGGCGCGACGTGCAGGGCCTGCACGCCTACGCGGTGCAGGATTCCGCCGGGCTGGTCAAGCTCGACGCCATGGAGAACCCGCATCCGCTGCCGCCGGCACTGCAGGCCGAACTCGGCCGGCGGCTGGGCGCGGTCGCGCTGCATCGCTACCCGGGCGACCGGGTGGCCGACCTGCGACGTGCCCTGGCCGACTACGCCGACCTGCCGGCCGGCTGGTCGCTGATGCTGGGCAACGGCTCGGACGAGCTCATCTCGCTCGTCACGCTCGCCTGCGACGTGCCCGCCGGCGAAACGGGCGACGGCCGCCCCCCGGCGGTGTTGGCGCCCGAACCCGGCTTCGTCATGTATGCCTTCAGCGCACATCTGCAGGGCCTGCGTTTCGTCGGCGTGCCGCTGCGGCCGGACGACTTCGGCCTCGATGTCGACGCCATGGTCGACGCGATCCGGCGCGAAAACCCCGCCATCGTCTACCTGGCCTGGCCGAACAACCCCACCGCCGGCCTGTGGGACGACCAGGCGATGGGCCGGGTCATCGCCGCTGTCTCCGAAGCCGTCGGCATCGTCGTCATCGACGAGGCCTACCAACCCTTCGCCGGCCGCAGCTGGATCGACACGATCCGTGCCCAGCCGCAGGACCACGCTCATGTGCTGCTGCTGCGCACGCTCAGCAAGTTCGGCCTGGCCGGCGTGCGCATCGGCTACATGGCCGGCCCCGCCGAGCTGATCGCCGAGATCGACAAGCTGCGCCCGCCCTACAACGTCAGCACGCTCAATGCCGAATGCGCGCTGTTCGCCCTGGAGCACGCCGCGGTGTTCGACGCCCAGGCGGCCGAGGTCGTCGCCGAACGCACCCGCCTGCTGGCGGCGCTGGCCGCCATGCCGGGCGTGAAAGCCTGGCCGAGCGACGCCAACATGGTGCTGGTGCGCGTCGCGTCCGACAGCGCCGGCGCCGCCCGCGTCTTCGGCCGCGTGCGGGAATCCGGCGTGCTGGTGAAGAACGTTTCTACAATGCACGCGTCGCTGGCCGGCTGCCTGCGCCTGACCGTCGGCACTTCCGACGAGACCGCCCGGCTCCTCGCCGCCCTCGCGACCAGCCTGCCCACCACCCCATGACCACCGCCCTTTCCGTATCCGCCGCCGCCGACCGCATCGCCGAGGTCACCCGCAACACCGCCGAGACCCGCATCACCGCGCGCATCAATCTCGACGGCAGCGGCAAGGCCCAGCTCGCCACCGGCATCGGCTTCTTCGACCACATGCTCGACCAGATCGCCCGCCACGGCCTGATCGACTTGGACATCCACTGCGAGGGCGACCTCCACATCGACGGTCACCACACCGTGGAAGACGTCGGCATCACCCTGGGCCAGGCCTTCGCCGTGGCCGTGGGCGATAAGCGGGGTATCCGCCGCTACGGCCATGCCTACGTGCCGCTCGACGAAGCGCTGTCGCGCGTGGTGGTCGATTTCTCCGGCCGGCCGGGCCTGCACATGGAAGTGCCGTTCACCGCCGGCATGGTCGGCGGCTTCGACACGCAGCTCACCTTCGAGTTCTTTCAGGGCTTCGTCAATCACGCCGGCGTCACGCTGCACATCGACAATCTGAAGGGCGTCAACGCCCACCACCAGGCCGAAACCGTGTTCAAGGCCTTCGCCCGGGCGCTGCGCGCAGCGCTGGAGCGCGATCCGCGCATCGCGGGCGTCATTCCGTCCACCAAGGGTTCGCTCTGATTTTGTCCAAGGAAAGGGCCGCTGGCGCGTATCTTGCCGGGGCCAGGTGACATGACTTCATCCAAGACCGTCGCCGTCGTCGACTACGGCATGGGAAACCTGCGTTCGGTGTCGCAGGCGGTGCAGGCCGCCGCGGCCGGCACCGGCTGGCACGTGGTGGTGACGGCGGAGCCCGAAACGGTGCGTGCCGCCGACCGTATCGTGCTGCCGGGGCAGGGCGCCATGCCCGATTGCATGCGCGAACTCGCCGATTCCGGCCTGCGCGCTTCGGTGCTCGAATCCGCCGCGCAAAAACCGATGTTCGGCGTCTGCGTCGGCATGCAGATGCTGCTCGATCGCAGCGAGGAGGGCCCGACCGACGGCCTGGGCCTGATTGCGGGGCAGGTCGCACGTTTCGACCTCGCCGGCCGGCTGCAGCCCGACGGCAGCCGCTTCAAGGTGCCGCAGATGGGCTGGAACCAGGTGTTCCAGACCTCGGTGGAAGGCCGCGCGCCGCACCCGGTCTGGGCCGGTGTGCCCGACGGCGCCTGGTTCTATTTCGTGCACAGCTTCTACGCCCGCCCGGTCGATCCGCGCCACAGCGCCGGGGAGGCAGACTACGGTGCGCGCTTTACCGCCGCCGTTGCACGCGATAACATTTTTGCCACGCAGTTCCATCCGGAGAAAAGCGCCGACCACGGTCTGGCGCTTTATCGCAACTTTCTCTCCTGGAACCCGTAGTCCGGTCCGCCTTCTCCTTCCTCCCTCTTTTCTTTCTCTCTACGCTGTTGCCGGCACCATGCTTCTCATCCCTGCCATCGATCTCAAAGACGGTCACTGTGTCCGCCTCAAGCAAGGCGACATGGATCAATCCACCACCTTCGGCGAGGATCCCGCCGCGATGGCGCTGAAGTGGGTCGCGGCCGGCGCCCGGCGGCTGCACCTGGTCGACCTCAACGGCGCCTTCGCCGGCAAGCCGCAGAACGCCACCGCCATCCGCTCCATCCTGCGCGCCGTCGGCGACGACATCCCGGTGCAGCTCGGCGGCGGCATCCGCGACCTCGACACCATCGAGAAATACATCGACGGCGGCCTGCGCTACGTGATCATCGGCACCGCTGCGGTCAAGAACCCCGGCTTCCTCAAGGACGCCTGCAGCGCCTTCGGCGGCCACATCATCGTCGGCCTCGACGCCAAGGACGGCAAGGTCGCCACCGACGGCTGGAGCAAGCTCACCGGCCACGAAGTCGTCGACCTCGCCAAGAAGTTCGAGGACTGGGGCGTCGAATCCATCATCTACACCGACATCGGCCGCGACGGCATGCTCTCGGGCATCAACATCGACGCCACCGTCAAGCTCGCGCAGGCGCTCACCATTCCGGTAATCGCCTCGGGCGGACTCTCCAACATGGCCGACATCGAGCAGCTCTGCGCGGTCGAATCCGAGGGCGTCGAAGGCGTGATTTGCGGCCGGGCCATCTATTCCGGCGACCTCGACTTCGCGGCGGCCCAATCCCGGGCCGACGAACTGGCTGTCTGACCCACCACCTCTCCATGACCTGCACCCCGATCACCTTCCACGGCCAGGATGCCGTCGAGCTCCTGCTTCCCGAGGGTGACCGCGCCGTCATCGTGCTGCACGGCGCGCAAGTGCTGTCATGGACGCCTGCCGGCGGCCCGGAACGCCTCTACCTCAGCCCCGAAGCGCTCTTCGACGGCGAAGCCGCCATTCGCGGTGGCGTGCCCGTGTGCTGGCCGCAGTTCAACCAGCGTGGGCCGCTGCCCAAGCACGGCTTCGTGCGCAACCTGCCGTGGGCCTTCGTGCCCGACGCCGGCGACGACGGCACCGCCGTGTTGGCGCTGCGCGACAGCGAAGCCACGCGCGCCATCTGGCCGCACGCCTTCAATGCCCGTGTCGAGATCGGCCTGGCGCCCGGCGCGCTGACCATCGGCCTGGTGGTGGAGAACACCGGCCCGGAGGCGCTGGAGTTCACCATGGCGCTGCACACCTACCTGCGCATCGACGACATCGCGGCGGTGCGGCTGCACGGCCTCGGCGGCCTGCCGTACTGGGATGCCGTCACCGATACCCGCCCGGCGCCGCTGCCGGCGGGCGAGGCCCTGGCCATCGACGGCGAAACCGACCGTGTCTACGAAGCCGCGCCGGCGCCGTTGACCCTGGTCGACGGCCTCGGCCGCCTGGCCATCGAGCAGGATCCGACCTATGGCCAGACGACCGTCTGGAACCCCGGTGCGGCGCTGTGCGCCAAGCTCGCGCAGATGCCCGCCGACGGTTATCGGCAGATGCTCTGCGTCGAAGCCGCGGTGGTCGACACGCCGGTCAGCGTGAAACCGGGCGAAGTCTGGTCCGGCGCGCAGCGGCTTTCCGTCATCGCCTGATCCGTCTCCCGGGCCTTTGGGCCCCAGCCGTTCCTCTTTTTTCTTTCCCATGCTCGCCAAACGCATCATTCCCTGCCTGGACGTCACCGGCGGCCGGGTCGTCAAGGGCGTCAATTTCCTGGAACTGCGCGACGCGGGTGACCCGGTCGAGATCGCCGCCCGCTACAACCTCCAGGGCGCCGACGAGCTGACCTTCCTGGACATCACCGCCACCAGCGACGAGCGTGACCTGATCCTGCCGATCATCGAGGCCGTCGCCTCGCAGGTGTTCATTCCGCTGACCGTCGGTGGCGGCGTGCGCACCGTCGACGACGTGCGCCGCCTGCTCAACGCCGGTGCCGACAAGACCAGCTTCAACTCGGCGGCCATCGCCAATCCGCAAGTCATCGAGGACGCCTCCGCGCGCTACGGCGCGCAGTGCATCGTGGTCGCCATCGACGCCAAGCGCCGCAGCGGCGAGGACGAGAACGCCCGCGGCCCCGGCTGGGACGTCTACAGCCACGGCGGCCGCAAGAACACCGGCATGGACGCGGTCGCCTGGGCCGTGGAAATGGCGCGCCGCGGCGCCGGCGAAATTCTGCTGACCAGCATGGACCGCGATGGCACCAAGAGCGGCTTCGACCTGGCGCTCACCCGCGCCGTCAGCGACGCCGTGTCGGTCCCCGTCATCGCCTCCGGCGGCGTCGGCAACCTGGAGCACCTGGCCGACGGCGTGCAGCAAGGCGGCGCCGACGCCGTCCTGGCCGCCAGCATCTTCCATTACGGCCAGCACACCGTAGGCGAAGCCAAATCCGCCATGGCCGCCCGCGGCATCCCCGTCCGCCTCTGATCACCCAAACCGCCGTGCGCCAACCCAGGGCGATGCGCAGCGAGCCGAGCATCGCGGGACGCCGTCGGGCCGGCTTTGCCGGATGACCAGCGTCGCCCCCCGCAGGGGGTAGGCGGCTACACGTAGTGAGCAAGCCTGGGGGCGAGCAAAGATTCCGGGACGCCGTCGGGCCGGCTTTGCCGGATGACCAGCGTCGCCCCCCGCAGGGGATAGGCGGCTACACGTAGTGAGCAAGCCTGGGGGCGAGCAAAGATTCCGGGACGCCGTTGGGCCGGCTTTGCCGGACGACCAGCGTCGCCCCCGGTAGGGGGTTGGCGGCTACACGTAGTGAGCAAGCCTGGGGGCGAGCCAAGTTCTCAGCGTCGCCCCCGGCAGGGGGTAGGCGGCTACACGTAGTGAGCAAGCCTGGGGGCGAGCCAGGTTCTCAGCGTCGTCCCCGGCAGGGGGTTGGCGGCTACACGTAGTGAGCAAGCCTGGGGGGGATAATGGTCCCATGAATTGGTTGGACGAAGTGAAGTGGGACGCGCAGGGCCTGGTACCTGTCATCGCCCAGGAACAGGGCAGCAACGATGTCCTGATGTTCGCGTGGATGAACCGGGAGGCGCTGCAAAAAACGGCGGAGCTCGGCCGCGCGGTGTATTTCAGCCGCTCGCGCCAGCGTCTGTGGTTCAAGGGCGAGGAGTCGGGCCACGTGCAGACAGTGCACGAGATCCGCCTCGACTGCGACAACGACGTGGTGCTGCTCAAGATCACCCAGCTCGGCCACGAGCCCGGCATCGCCTGTCACACCGGCCGTCACAGTTGCTTTTTCAGCGTCCTCAAGAATGAAGTCTGGACGCCGGTCGAGCCGGTGTTGAAAGACCCGGAATCCATCTACAAATGACGATCACGACCCGCACGACGAACCCGACGACGATGACCCCGCTCGATTCCGCCGCCCCCATCTCCGACGCACTCGCCCGGCTGGCCGCCGTCATCGACAGCCGCCAGCCGGCACGCGGCGGCAACCCGGACGAAAGCTACGTCGCCCGCCTGCTGCACAAGGGGCCCGATGCATTTCTGAAGAAAATCGGCGAAGAAGCCACCGAAGTCGTGCTCGCCGCCAAAGATGCCGACCACGGTGGCGATCGCCAGAAGATCGTCAACGAGGTGGCCGACCTGTGGTTCCACTGCATGGTGGCCTTGTCGCATTACGGGCTGTCGCCGGCCGACGTGGTGGGGGAACTGACCCGGCGCGAAGGCATGAGCGGCATCGAGGAGAAATCCCTGCGCAAGGTGCGCGCCCGCGAAGCCGAAGAACGCGCGGACTGAGTCGAAAGACGACGCGCCAGGAGTTCGACACATGGAAGATTTCCGTCCCCCCACGACCGTCCCGGGCAAGACGCCGGACGACAGCCTGGCCACCTTCGGCTGGATCAGCTACATCCTGCACCTGATCGTGGCGGTCGCCGCCGTGGTGCCCGGCGCGCAGGTGTCGATCTCGTTGCTGCTGATCGCGCTGGTGCTCGACCTGGTCAAGCGATCGGACGCCGATGGCACCTGGCAGGAGTCGCATTTCCGCTGGCGGCTGCGCTCGGTGCTCTGGGCCGGCGCGCTCTACCTGCTGACCGCCTGGCTCTGGCTCATCTTCTTCATTCCGGGCTGGATCGCGTGGACGATCATTTCGCTCTGGTTCCTCTACCGCATCCTGCTCGGCATGGTCCGCATGAACCGCCGGCAGGCCATGGACAGCTAATTTCCCGCACCACCATGACCGCACCGCTTCGCCACGACCCGGACTGCATCTTCTGCAAGATCATCGGCGGCCAGATCCCGTCGCGCAAAGTCTTCGAAAACGAAGAAGTGTTCGCTTTTCACGACATCCATCCGGCGGCGCCGGTGCATTTCATGGTCGTGCCCAAGGCGCATATCCCTTCTCTCGCGCAGGCTACGCCCGAGGATGCCGGCCTGCTTGGGCGCATCATGTTGCTGGCGCCGAAGCTGGCGCTGGAACAGGGCTGCAAGCCATACCCCGACGGAGGCTTCCGGGTGGTGGTCAATACCGGCGCCGAAGGCGGCCAGGAAGTGCACCATCTCCACGTCCACGTCATGGGCGGCCCACGTCCCTGGGCCAGGGGCTGACCTTCTTTTGTGGGCCTTTCCCGACGACGACCGTACGGGCGCCTAAAATCGCAGACATCTTTAGGAGATATCCATGGGTTCGTTTTCCATCTGGCACTGGTTGATCGTGCTGGCCATCGTGGTGATGGTGTTCGGCACCAAGAAGCTTCGTAATCTGGGCTCCGACCTGGGCGGCGCGGTCAAGGGTTTCAAGGACGGCGTGAAGGACGGTTCCACCGATCCGGCCGAGCCGGCGGTTCCGCCGTCGTCGGCGCATGTCGCGCATTCGTCGAACGCGGCCGACAAGGCTCCGATCGACGTCGAGACCAAGACCCGTTCCTGAGACCTGCCGTTGTCGCTCTCGTTTCGTTACTCATCGACTGAAAGCAGCACCGCACCGTGATCGACATCGGCCTCTCAAAGATGGCGCTCATCGGCGCGGTGGCGCTGATCGTCATCGGCCCCGAAAAGCTCCCGCGCGTCGCGCGCACCGTGGGAACCTTGCTCGGCAAGGCCCAGCGCTACGTCAACGACGTCAAGGCCGAGGTCAACCGGTCGATGGAGCTCGACGAACTGCGCAAGATGAAGGAAACGGTGGAGTCCGCCGCCCGCGATGTGCACCAGTCGGTGCAGACGCAGGCCAGCGATTTCCAGAGCGGCGTCGAGAACGCCTACTCGGGCTACGACAGCGCGAACAACATCGCGCCGCCCACCACCTACGTGGAGCCGCAGCCGCCGCAGTACCGCCATCCGGGCAAGAACTGGCGCCTCAAGCGGGGCGCCACGCCGCAGTGGTACAAGGCTCGCTCCGGTGTGCGCACCAAGGCGCAATCCGGCGCGGCGCGCGTGGCGCGCCATCGTCCCCAGAAATCCAACTAAAACCCTGGCGGCGCCGCCTTCGGCGAGCCCGCTCTCCCCATGCCTGATCCCTCACGCGACGACGAACTCGCCGGCACCGAACAGCCCTTCGTCGAGCATCTGATGGAGCTGCGCGACCGGCTGGTGAAGGCGCTGATCGCCGTCGCCATCGCCGGTGGCGTGTTGTTCTTCTATCCCGGCCCGGGCGCCCTGTACGACCTGCTGGCGGCGCCGCTGATCGCACACCTGCCGCAAGGCGCGACGCTCATCGCCACCTCGGTGATCTCGCCCTTCATGGTGCCGCTCAAGATCCTCATGATGGCGGCCTTCACCGTGGCCTTGCCGGTGGTGCTCTACCAGGTGTGGGCTTTCGTGGCGCCGGGGCTGTACCTGCACGAAAAGCGCCTGGTGCTGCCGCTGGTCATCTCGTCGAGCGTGCTGTTCTTCATCGGCATGGCGTTCTGCTATTTCTTCGTCTTCGGCAAGGTGTTCGCCTTCATCCAGAGCTTCGCGCCCAAGAGCATCACGCCTGCGCCTGATATCGAGGAATACCTGAGCTTCGTGCTGACGATGTTCCTGGCCTTCGGTATCGCCTTCGAGGTGCCGATCGTGGTGGTGGTGCTGGCGCGGCTCGGGCTCGTCAGCATCGACAAGCTGAAAGCCTTCCGGGGTTATTTCGTGGTCGGTGCCTTCGTCGTGGCGGCGGTGGTCACGCCGCCGGACGTGGTGTCGCAGCTCTCGCTGGCCATTCCGATGTGCATTCTTTACGAGGTCGGCATCTGGGCCGCCCGGATTTTCATCCGGACCACCAAGGCGCCGGACGAAGACGACCAAAGCCGCGCCGACACGGCGGCCTGAGCCACCCGTCATCCGAAGAAAAAAAGGGCGGTCGCCAGATGGCGACCGCCCTTTTTGTTGACGCGGCGCGGACTCAGCCGCCCAGGTAGGCGTCCTGCACCTTCGGATTGCCCAGCAGTGCGGCGCCGGAGTCGGCCAGCACGATCTTGCCGGTCTCGATGACATAGCCCTGGTCGGCGATCTTCAGCGCCTGGCGCACGTTCTGTTCGACCAGGAAGATGCTCAGGCCGCGCTGGTTGATCGACTTCAGGGTGCGGAAGATGTCCTGCACGATGATCGGCGCCAGGCCCATCGAAGGCTCGTCGAGCAGCAGTACCCGGGGGCGTGCCATCAGCGCGCGGCCGATCGCCAACATCTGCTGCTCGCCGCCCGACAGGTTGCCGGCCAGGCCCGCGCGGCGTTCGGCCAGGCGGGGGAACAGGCCGTAGACGTAATCCAGATCCTGCAAGCGCTCCGCCCGGTTGCGCCGGGTGTAGGCGCCGAGCTCCAGGTTCTCGTGCACCGTGAGAGTGGTGAGCGTGGCGCGGCCCTCGGCGACCTGCACCAGCCCGCCGCCGACGATGCGGTGCGGTGCCAGCGAGCCGATGTCGCGGCCGTCGAAGACGATCTTGCCGGCCGCCTTCTTCACCAGGCCCGACAGCGCCAGCAGGGTGGTCGACTTGCCCGCGCCGTTGGCGCCGACGAGGGTGGTGATCTTGCCCTCCTGCAGTGCGAAATCGATGCCTTTTACCGCTTCGATATGGCCGTAGGCGACCTTCAGTCCCTCGACCGAGAGAATGGTCTTGTTCGCAATGTTCACGGCGTCACTCATGCTTGTGCTCCCGGTGCCGGGACGGAGGTCGGCGCCACGCCGGCGGCCACGGCCGAGGGGGCGCCGTCGGTCACGATGCCGTGCGGGCCGGCGGCTTCGGGCTCGTCGTCCTCGCGGCCCAGGTAGGCCTCGATCACCTGCGGATCGTTGCGGATCTGCTCCGGGCCGCCCTGCGCGATGATGCGGCCGAAGTTCAGCACCGCGATCTCCTGGCACAGACCCATCACGAAGCGCATGTCGTGCTCGATCATGAAGATGGTGTAGCCGCGGGCGCTGATCTGCTCGATCTCGCGCATCAGCTCGGTCTTCTCATTGGCGTTCATGCCGGCGACCGGCTCGTCGAGCAGCAGCAGACGCGGCTCGGTGGCCAGCGCCCGCGCGAGTTCGAGCTTGCGCTGTTCGCCGTAGGAGAGGTTGTCGGCAGTGTCCTCGGCTTTGTGCTCGAGCTTCATCCACGACAGCAACTCGCGCGCGCGTTCGCGGGCCCGTTTTTCCTCGGAGCGGAACAGGCCGGAGGTGGCCAGCAGCCCCAGGTTGCCGTAGCGCAGCTGCGCGTGCATGCCGACCATCACGTTTTCCAGCAGGCTCATCTCCTTGAACAGGCGGATGTTCTGGAAGGTGCGCGCGATGCCGCGCCGGGTGATGAGGTGCGGCTTCTGGCCGGCCAGGTCCTGGCCGTCGAAGGTGATGGTGCCGGCGGTGGGCGGCAGCAGACCGGTGATCAGGTTGAACACGGTGGTCTTGCCGGCGCCGTTGGGGCCGATCAGGCCGAAGATGCCGCCTTGCGGAATCTTCAGGTTCACGTCCTGCAGCACCTTCAGGCCGCCGAAATGGCGCGAGATGCCCTTGAGTTCGAGAGTCGCGCTCATGCTCGCTGGCCTCCGCGTCCGAACCACTGGCGGATGCGCGCCGGATCCCAAAGGCCTTTGGGCAGGAACAGCACGATCAGCACCAGGATGAGGCCGTTGACCACCAGGCGGAAATCCTGGAAGCCGCGCAGCACTTCGGGCAGCAGTGTGAGGATGGTGCCGCCCAGGATCGGGCCGGTCAGGCCATTGATGCCGCCGAGGATCGCCATGGTGAGAATGTCCACGCCACGGTCGAAGCCGTATTCGTTGGGGCCGATGAAGAAGGTGAGGTGCGCGTTGAGCGTGCCCGCCAGGCCGGCGATGGCCGCGCCCATGACGAAGGCCAGCATCTTGTGCGCGCCGACGTCGATGCCCATCAGGCCGGCAGCGGTCTCGTCTTCCTTGATCGACTCGAAAGCGCGGCCGACACGCGAATGCCGCAGGCGCCAGAGCACCAGCAGCACCAGCCCCAGCGCCAAAGCCACGTGCCACCACTGGGTCGACTGCGGAATGCCGTTGAGCCCCAGCGCGCCGCCGGTGACCGATTCGGTGTTGAGCACGAAGATGCGCACCACTTCGCCGAAGGCCAGTGTCGCCATCGCCAGGTACACGCCCGACAGCCGCAGGGTCGGCTTGCCGATGACGAAGGCCACGATGGCGGGCGCCACCATGCCGGCGGCGATCGACACGATGAAGGGCGTGTCGTAGTTCATGGTGAGCAGCGACGCGGTGTACGCGCCGATGCCCATGAAGGCCGCGTTGGCCATGGCCAGCATGCCGCAGGACAGCGTCAGGTAGATGGACAGGGCGAGCAGGGCGTTGACGCCCAGGCCGAGCACCAGGTTGCTATAGACGGCCCAGAAATTGTCGAAGGCAGCCATCGTCAAACCTTCCGTTCCTGCAACGTGCCGAACAGTCCCTTGGGCCGCACCAGCAGCACCAGGAACAGCAGCCCGAAGGCTACCGCGTCACGCATGTTGGAACCGATGTAGGCCACCGACAGCACCTCGGCGAAGCCCAGGAACAGGCCGCCCAGCATGGCGCCCCGGATGTCGCCCATGCCGCCCAGAATGATCACCGCGATGCCCTTGTGCAGCATCGGCTGGCCCATCAGCGGGAACAGCGCGTTGGAGTACAGACCGATCAGCACGCCGGCCACGCCGCCCAGGCCGGCGGCGGCGAAGGAGGTCAGGTAGAACAGCCCTTCGACGTTGATGCCGACCAGATAGGCCGCCTTGGGCGACTCGGCGATGGCCCGCAGTGCGCGGCCGAGCTGGGTTCGCTTGAGTGCGATCATCAGCACCGCCATCAGCACGAAGGACAGCAGGATGATGCCCAGCTCCAGCGCGGTGAGGTGCAGGCCGCCGAGGTTCATCGAGTCGCTCGACACCACGCCCGAGGGGAAGCGCAGGTTTTCGGCACCGAAAATGCCCTGCACGCCGTTGTTCAGCACGATCGCCACGCCGATGCTGGCGATCATCGGAATCAGGTGGGGCGCGTTGCGCTGGCGCAGCGGGCGCAGCACCAGGAAGTCGATCAGCAGCCCCAGCACGCCGCAGACGACGAAGGAGAAGACGAGCGCTGCCCACAGCGGCAGGTTCAGGTGGACGATGGCCTGGACCGCGGCATAGGCGCCGACCATGAAGACGGCGCCGTGGGACAGGTTGATGACGCCGAGGACGCCGAAGATGAGGGTGAAGCCGAGTGCGAAGAGGGCGTAGACGCACCCCAGCGACAAGGCATTGATTAACTGCTGTTCCAGCACGGTGGTAATCCTGCGGAAGCGCCGCCGGTGCGGCGCCTGAATAGGGCAAGAGCCAGAAATGCAAAAGGACGGCGCCGTGAGGAGCCGTCCGTTCGCCGCGAGAAGTCTCTTTATTTTTCGATACTGAACTTGCCGCCGCGCGTCACGCTGACGATGGCGTTCTGCTTGGCGTCGTAACCGGCGGGTTTGCCGGCACGGTCCTTGGCCTGGGCGAACTCGAAGGCGCCGGTAGCGCCCGTCCACTTGGCCGAGGGGAGGGCATCACGGAGCGCGGCGCGGTCGGCCGGCACGGAGCCTGTCAGCTTGACCTTTTTGAGGCCTTGGGCTGCGATATAGAGGGCGTCGTAGGCCTGCGCGGCGAACTGGTCGGGCGCAGTCTTGAACTTGGCGGTGTAGGCGACGATGAACTTGCGGTTCTGCTCGGTCTGGTTCTCGATGGACCAGGGGCTTCCCACCCACAGGCCTTCGGCCTTTTCCTTGGCCAGGTCGAAGATCTTGACCGAGTTCATGCCGTTGCCGCCGATGATCGGCACGTTCAGGCCGACCTGGCGGGCCTGCACCATGATGGGCGCGCCTTCGGCGAGCAGGGCCGACAGCACGATGGCATCGGGGTTGCTGGCCTTGATCTTGGTCAGCTGCGCCTTGAAGTCCACGTCGCCCTTGGCGAAGGTTTCGGTGGTGGTCACCGGGATCTTCAGGTCTTCGAGCGCCTTCTTGAAATTGTCGTAGCCGCTCTTGGTGAAGACGTCGTCGTTGCCGTAGAGCACCGCGACCTTCTTCAGGCCGGTCTTGGCGGCGGTCACCTTGAGGGTTTCGGGCAGCACGTCGGCTTCGGTGACCGAGTTGCGGAACACGAATTTGCCGATGGAGGTGATGCCGTCGGCAGTGTTGGAGGTGCCGAACACCACGGTCTTGCTGGCCTGTGCGATCGGGTCGGCGGCCTGGGCCGAATTGGACAGCGTGGGGCCGAACACCATCAGCACCTGGTCCTGGAAGATCAGCTTCTTGAAGACGTTGATCGCCTCTTCCTTGTTGCCGCGTTCGTCCTCGATCACCAGCGCAATCTTGTTGCCGTTGATGCCGCCTGCGGCATTGAGCTCTTCGGCCGCCAGCTGGAAGCCGTTGCGGATCGCGACGCCGTATTGGGCGGCGCCGCCCGACAGGGCTTCGGCGACACCGATCTTGATGTCGGCAGCCTGGGCGGCAGAGGCGAGGCCGGCGGCGGCCATCAGCGCGAAAACGGCACGGCGCTGGAACGAAATTGCGGTCATGGGATGTCTTCCTTGGGAGAGTCGCGTCAAAAACGCGAGGGCGAATTCTAGCCGCCGGGCTTGCGCCGTCCCCTGGGGGCGTGCCCGATGCACAGCGGCCAGCTACGGTATTGGTGCGAAAAAGCCGTGTTTTGTCGTTTTTTACGCAACGAATATGCGGGTAATCCCGCTTATTCCTGCTGTTGTTGCTGCTGCAGCCGGGCGCGTGCCGGCCGGACCGCCGGCGTCACCGGCACTTCGATCTTGCTGTCGCCACGCATCAGTCCGAAGGCGGCGGGCGAGCCGGGCTGCAGCGCGGCGACCGAAGACAGCAGTTCGGCGACGTTGGCGATCGGCTTGTCGCCGACCTGCACGATCACGTCGCCCGGCCGGATGCCGGCGGCGGCGGCCGGGCCCGCCTGCAGCACGCCGGTGATGATCACGCCGCGCGAGGCTTTCACGCCGAAGGTCTCGGCGAGTTCGGGCGACAGCTCGCCCGGCTCCACGCCGATCCAGCCGTAGGTGACGCGGCCGTCGCGCACGATGCTCTCCAGCACCCGCTTGGCGGTGGAGACGGGAATGGCGAAACCGATGCCCATGCTGCCGCCCGAGCGCGAGAAGATGGCGGTGTTGATGCCCAACAGCGTGCCGCGCACGTCGACCAGCGCGCCGCCCGAGTTGCCGGGGTTGATGGCGGCGTCGGTCTGAATGAAGTTCTCGAAGGTATTGATGCCGAGCTGGTTGCGGCCGAGCGCGCTGACGATGCCGCTGGTGACCGTCTGGCCGACGCCGAAGGGGTTGCCGATAGCCAGCACCCGGTCTCCGACCTCGATGCGGTCGGAGTCGCCCAGCACGATGATCGGCAGCTTGTCGAGGTCGATCTTGACGATGGCCAGGTCGGTTTCCGGATCGGTGCCGATGAGCCGGGCGCGGGCCTGGCGGCTGTCGGGCAGCATCACCTCGATCTCGTCGGCGCCTTCGACCACGTGGTTGTTGGTGAGGATGTAGCCCTCGGGACTGACGATGACGCCGCTGCCCAGGCCCGCCTGCGGTTGCGACGGCGCCTGGTTGCCGAAGAAGAAACGGAACCAGGGATCGTTCATGCGCGGATTGCGCACCGCCGTCTTGCTGGTGGTGATGCTGACGACCGCCGGCGCGGCCTTCTTGGCCGCGCCCGACAGGCTGCCCGCCTCGGGCGTGGTCAGCGGCGTCTGCGGCGCTTCGAGCAGCGACACCACGCCACCGCCGAAGGACGGCCGGCCGACCCACTGCGGCTTGAACACGCTCACCACGAAGTAGACCGCCAGCGCGATGGTGACGGTTTGCGTGAACAGCAGCCAGGTACGTTTCATGAAGTGGATCGACGCGAAGAAAGTGAGCGAAAGAAGGGCGGGCGACGCTGACGAGGATTGTCCGCGAAAGACGGCGCAGCGCCGGGCCTCGGAGACAATGCCCGCATGGAAGTCCAGACCCCGAACCGCGGCGGCACCACCGTCGGCCGCGATGCCTTGCTGCGACGCTTCGACGCGCTGCTCTCGCCCGCCCGATTCAAGGATTACGGCCCCAACGGCCTGCAGGTGGAGGGCCGCGCGCAAGTTGGTCACATCGTCTCGGGTGTGACGGCCAGCCGCGCGCTGATCGAGGCCGCGATCGAGGCGCGGGCCGACGCGATCTTCGTGCACCACGGCCTGTTCTGGCGCGGCCACGACGGCCGGGTGACCGGCTGGCTGCGGCAGCGGCTCGGCCTGCTGCTGGCGCACGACATCAGCCTGTTCGCCTACCACCTGCCGCTGGACGCCCATGCCGATTTCGGCAACAACGCCCAGCTCGGCGCCCGTCTGGGCTGGGTCGCCGATGCGCATTTTGGCGAGCAGGACCTCGGTTGCATCGGCGACACCGCTTTCGAGGACGCCGAAGCCCTGGCGCGCCATGTCGAACGCGTGGTGGAGCGGCCGGTGACGCTGGTCGACCCGGCGCGCGGGCCGATCCGGCGCGTGGCTTGGTGCACCGGTGGCGCGCAGGGCTTTTTCGAAGCGGCTATAGCCGCCGGCGCCGACGCTTTCGTCACCGGCGAGATTTCCGAGCCCCAGGCGCATTACGCGCGGGAGCTCGGCGTGGCCTTCATCGCCTGTGGCCACCATGCGAGCGAGCGCTATGGCGCGCCGGCGGTCGCCGGCCACGTGGCGGCGGAGCTCGGTCTGCGCCATACCTTCATCGACATCTACAACCCCGCATGAGCACGACCGACACCATGACCACGCCTTCGGCCTTGCCGATCGCCGTCACCGCCGGTGACCCGGCCGGCATCGGCCCGGAGATCGTCGCGAGGCTGTTCCGCGACCATGCCGACGAGATGCGCGGCTGCTTCGCGGTGGGCGACGTGGCGGTGCTGAGGCGCGCGGCGGAATGCCTCGGAACGCCGTCGTTGCCGGTGGCGGTGCTGGCCTCGGCCGGGCAGGCGTGGGCGGCGGCGCCGCACTGCCTGCCGGTGCTGCCGGTCGTCGAGGCGCGAGCGCCAGTGGACTGGGGCGTGATCTCTGCCGAAGCCGGCCGCCAGGCGGCCGAGGCGGTGGTGTGGGCGTCCCGCGCCGCACTGCGCGGCGCGGTGGCGGCGGTGGTCACCGCACCGCTGCACAAGGAAGCCCTGTCGGCCGCCGGTGTCGACTTTCCCGGCCACACCGAACTGCTGCAGGCCGAGGCGGCCGCGCATGCCGGCACAACCATCGACCGCATGCCGGTGCGCATGATGCTGGCCAACCAAGAACTGCGCACCGTGTTGGTCAGCATCCATATGTCGTTGCGCGATGCGCTGGACGCGGTCACCTTCGACAACGTGCTGGCCACGCTGCGCATCAGCGCCACGTCCTTGTCGCGGCTGCTCGGCCGGCCGGCCCGGCTGGCGGTGGCCGGCGTGAATCCGCATGCGGGCGAGGGCGGGCTGTTCGGCCGCGAGGAGATCGACATCGTCGCCCCCGCCATCGCCGCCGCGCGGGCCGAAGGCATCGATGCCCACGGGCCGTTCCCGCCCGACACCATCTTCATGCGCGCCCGGGCCTCCGCCGGCCGTGCCGACGGCTTCGACGCGGTGGTCGCGATGTACCACGACCAAGGACTGATCCCGGTCAAGTACCTGGGCATCGAGGACGGCGTCAACGTCACGCTCGGACTGCCGCTGGTGCGCACCAGCCCCGACCACGGCACCGCCTTCGACCTCGCCGGTACCGGTCGGGCCGACGCCTCCAGCCTGCTGGCGGCGGTGCGCATGGCGCGCCGCCTGGCCGGCTGAAGAGGCCGTTTCTTCACTCGGCCACGGGGGCTGTCTAAGGGCTACCACGCGGTCCGCCAGCGTGGCGGCGCCACTACAATCTTGGGCTGATTCCACCCAGCGATGAACATTCGAGGAAATCCATGAGTGCATCAGTAGTCGACAGCAAACAGATCGACAGCGGCAAACGGGTTTGGCTCATCGCATCGAGTTGCGCGGGGGTGGTCGGCGGCGTGGCGACCGCCGTGCCCTTCGTCAGCACCTTCCAGCCGTCGGAGAAGGCCAAGGCCGCCGGCGCACCGGTCGAGGTCGACATCTCGGGCCTGAAGGAAGGCGAGAAGATCACCGTCGAATGGCGCGGCAAGCCGGTCTGGATCGTCAAGCGCTCGGCCGCCGAAATCGCTGCGCTCCCCAAGCTCGACGGCCAGCTGGCAGATCCCCAGTCCAAACGCAACCCCGACGAATTCACCCCCGAATACGCGCGCAACGAAGGCCGATCGATCAAGCCCGAGGTGCTGGTGGTGATCGGCATCTGCACCCACCTCGGCTGCTCGCCCACCGACAAGTTCCAGCCCGGCCCGCAACCGTCGCTGCCCGCCGACTGGGCCGGCGGCTGGCTCTGCCCCTGCCACGGCTCCACCTTCGACCTGGCCGGCCGGGTCTTCAAGAACAAGCCCGCGCCCGACAACCTGCCGGTGCCGCCCCACGTCTACCTGAGCGACACGCGCCTGCTCATCGGCGAAGACAAGAAGAGCGCCTGACCCGAGGGAACCGCCATGGCTGATTTCAAGGACATCTCGCCCAACGCACCCGTCGGGGCCAAGCTGATGAACTGGGTGGACAACCGGTTCCCGGCCAGCAAGCTCTACAAGGAGCACATGAGCGAGTACTACGCTCCGAAGAACTTCAACATCTGGTACATCTTCGGATCGCTCTCGCTGCTGGTGCTGGTCATCCAGATCGTCACCGGCATCTTCCTGGTGATGCACTACAAGCCCGACGCCGCTCAGGCCTTCGCGTCGGTCGAATACATCATGCGCGACGTGCCGTGGGGCTGGCTGATCCGCTACATGCATTCCACCGGCGCCTCCGCCTTCTTCGTGGTGGTCTACCTGCACATGTTCCGCGGGCTGATGTATGGCAGCTACCGCAAGCCGCGCGAGCTGGTCTGGCTGTTCGGCTGCGCCATCTTCCTGTGCCTGATGGCCGAGGCCTTCATGGGTTATCTGCTGCCCTGGGGCCAGATGTCGTACTGGGGCGCCCAGGTCATCGTGAACCTGTTCTCCGCCATTCCCTTCATCGGCCCGGACCTGGCGCTGCTGATCCGGGGCGACTACGTGGTAAGCGACGCCACGCTCAATCGCTTCTTCGCCTTCCACGTGATCGCCGTGCCGCTGGTGCTGCTGGGCCTGGTGGCCGCGCACATCGTGGCGCTGCATGAAGTGGGCTCCAACAACCCCGACGGCGTGGAGATCAAGAAGCACAAGGACGAGAACGGCATTCCGCTCGACGGCATTCCATTTCACCCGTTCTACACGGTGCACGACATCTTCGCGGTGTGCATGTTCCTGATGGTCTTCAGCGCGGTGATCTTCTTCGCACCCGAGGCCGGCGGTTACTTCCTGGAGTACAACAACTTCATTCCAGCCGACGCCCTGAAGACGCCCAACCACATCGCGCCGGTCTGGTACTTCACGCCCTTCTATTCGATGCTGCGCGCCATCACCAGCGAGATGATGTATGCGCTCATCGCCGCCGTGGTGGCGGCCACCGCGTTCACGGTCGTCAAGAGCCGGCTCGCGCTGTTCTTCAAGGCGCTGATGGTGCTGGTGGCGCTCGGCGTGGTGGCCATGATGCTCAGCATCGACGCCAAGTTCTGGGGTGTGGTGGTGATGGGCGGCGCGGTCATCATCCTGTTCTTCCTGCCCTGGCTCGACCACAGCCCGGTCAGGTCGATCCGCTACCGGCCGAACTGGCACAAGTACCTCTACGGCATATTCGTCGTTGATTTCCTGGTGCTCGGCTACCTGGGCGTGCAGCCGCCTTCCGACCTGGGCGGGCGGGTGTCGCAGCTCGGCACCTTCTACTATTTCGGCTTCTTCCTGCTCATGCCCTGGTGGAGCCGCCAGGGAACCTTCAAGACGCCGCCGGACCGGGTGGTCTTCAAGCCCCACTGAGCCGGACCGCCGAACATGAAAAAAACTATCCTCACGATGATCGCGACGCTCGGACTGGTACTGGCCCAGGCCGGCCATGCCGAGGAAGCCGGCTACGCCTGGGACAAGGCGCCCAACCAGACCAACGACCTGCGCTCGCTGCAGAACGGTGCCAAGCTCTTCGTCAACTACTGCATCGGCTGCCATTCGGCCGCCTTCATGCGCTACAACCGGCTGGGCGACATTGGCCTGAGCGAAGCCCAGATCAAGTCCAACCTGCTGTTTTCCACCGACAAGGTCGGCGAGACCATGAAGGCCGCCATCGACCCCAAACAGGCCAAGGACTGGTTCGGCGCCAACCCGCCCGATCTCACCGTCATAGCCCGCTCGCGCTCGGGCCACGGCGGCACCGGTCCCGACTACCTATACACTTTCCTGCGGACTTTCTACCGCGACGACGCCCGTCCGACCGGCTGGAACAACCTGGCGTTTCCCAACGTCGGCATGCCCAATCCGCTTTGGCAACTGCAAGGCCAGCGACGCCCGATATACGAAGAACGCGAACAACATGGACACAAGACTCAGGTGCTCGCTGGATGGGAGCAGCTCACTCCGGGCACAATGTCGCCCCTGCAGTACGAGCAGGCGGTCGGCGATCTGGTCAACTATCTCCAGTGGATGGGCGAGCCCGCGGCGAACACCCGGATCCGGGTCGGCGTGGGAGTCCTGATATTTCTGGGTATCTTCACCCTCATCGCCTGGCGCCTCAACGCCGCGTACTGGCGCGCCGTGCGCTGACCTTTCCAACGCTTTCGTGCGGACCGGTGTCCGCGCGGCTTTTTCCCTCCGGAGCGGGCATTTCAGGATGTCCCGCTCTTTCGATTTTCAGGAGCCTCCCGCCATGATGGTGCTTTATTCCGGAACGACTTGCCCTTTCTCCCATCGCTGCCGCTTCGTGCTGTTCGAGAAGGGAATGGACTTCGAGATCCGCGACGTCGACCTCTACAACAAGCCCGAGGACATCAACGTGATGAATCCTTACGGGCAGGTGCCGATCCTGGTCGAGCGTGACCTGATCCTGTACGAGTCGAACATCATCAACGAGTACATCGACGAGCGTTTCCCGCATCCGCAACTCATGCCCGGCGACCCGGTCGACCGTGCCCGCGTGCGCCTGTTCCTGCTGAACTTCGAGAAGGAACTCTTCGTGCATGTCAGCGCCCTCGAAGCGCGTGCCAGCAAGGGCAACGACAAGGCGCTGGAAAAGGCCCGCTCGCACATCCGCGACCGCCTTACCCAGCTCGCGCCGGTGTTCCTCAAGAACAAATACATGCTTGGCGAGAACTTCTCCATGCTCGACGTGGCTATCGCGCCGCTGCTCTGGCGCCTGGACTACTACGGCATCGACCTCAGCAAGAACGCCGCGCCGCTGCTCAAGTACGCCGAGCGCATCTTCTCGCGTCCGGCCTACATCGAGGCGCTGACGCCCTCCGAAAAGGTGATGCGCAAGTAAGCGGGGCGTCGGCATGAACGCCCTGGAATCTTCCTCCACCCGGCCGTATCTGCTGCGCGCGCTTTACGAGTGGTGCACGGACAACGGCTTCACTCCCTACGTCGCCGTGGCGGTGGACGACACCGTCCAGGTGCCACGCGAGTACGTCAAGGACGACGAGATCGTGCTGAACATCAGCTACGACGCCACCAGCGGCCTGCAGATCGGCAATGAATTCATCGGATTCAAGGCCCGGTTCGCCGGCATTCCGCGCGACATCATGGTGCCGATCGGCCGCGTGATGGCCATCTACGCCCGCGAGAACGGCCAGGGCATGGCGTTCCCGCTGCTCGATCCGGGCCCGGCGCCGCTGGCGTCGGCTCCCGCGCCGGCGGACGATTCCGGCTCCCGCATCGTGCAGTTGGTGGCCGGCGAAGACGCCGGCGCGCCGGCTTCCGGCGACGCCACGCCACCGGAGCAAGGCGATGACAAGGATCCGCCCAAGCCCGGCGGCAACGGTGGCGGCCGGCCTTCGCTCAAGCGCGTGAAGTAGACGACCGCAACCGCAGCGGGCCGGTTTTCTACCCGACCACTGCCCATGGCTCGATCTCTAAGGTCGGGCCATTTTTTTTGTCTGGCGCGATATGGCGGCAAATCGCCGAGAACGTAACGGGCAAATCGCTTGCACCGTGTTTTCTTCGCCTGAAACTCGTGATTCCAACGGTTGCTCGCCTGAAGCTGCACCTGGCGATGTTCAGGAAATCCAATGGTTGCAAGCATTTCCGTGAGGGCGGTCACTTGCATCCATTAGTGAGCGAGATTTCCGGAGTTCTGAAACAGAACGTACAAAACAATTGATTTTGCGTCAAATGAAATACGGGGGAAAAATCACTACGAGCGTTAAGTAGTGCGTTAATCTTTCTGGCACCGTCAACCAAACGACAAAACCATGAAAGTCAAGCCACTTCCGCTTCGCTCGTCATGTCAGCTGGCATTCCATCGTGATAATGACGCACCACCGCTCATCAAACTGAAAACCGATCTTCCGGCGATTTTTTTTGAATCGCGCATCAACAAGATGGCCGGTTTGCGTCGGGCCGGTCGGCATTACCGAAATGTTCGATGCCGAAATATGGCCGCGGCCATCTGCATGCCGAGCGTCGGAGATTTTGCCGGAGGAACCCTGTCGATCCTCCCCTGGCTGGCCTTGGTCATGGTGGCGTTCGTCGCCTTGCCGTTGATGATCAACCTCACCCGCATGGTGCGTGCTCGTCACCGGAGTTTCATGGCGAATTGGTTGGAAAGAAAACGCCTTTCGCGGCATCGCGAAAGAATTATTCGGCAGTCGATCCTGTCGAGCAATACGGCTGCGCAATATCGATCTTCGCGCGCCGACCGCTGAATGCGGCCATCTCTTATCAATATCGACATCGCTCTTTTCCAAATATCTTCCACCATCGACCCGGAGATACACCATGCATATCGAAATCGTCACGGCTGGCGGCGCCAGTCAATCGGCAATGTCTTCTGCGCCCATGGTGTTGGCGGGCGGTGAGCCAGGACGGGTGCGGCCATCGCCGGGCACGCGCATCGCCTGGGCGGCCGACACCGTGCGGCCGGTGGGGGCGGCCGGCGCGGATCCGGTGCTGATGGTGCAGGTGGACGGCCCGACCATCGTCGAGCTGGCCGGTTTCCATGATTCGCCGGGCGTGGTGCTCGAAGGCGGCGGCTGGATGCCCGCCGGACTGCTGGAGGGGCCTTCCTCCACCTCCACCCCGAGCTTCTTCGGCCAGTCCACCAACGACCATACGCCGCTGCTCGGTGGCACCGCCGATGCCGGCTGCCTGGTGCTGGTGAGCGTGGGCGGTGCGGTGTTCTGCGTGACGGCCGACGGCGAAGGCGGCTGGTCGCTCGACACCGCCGCCACCCGGCCCATGTCCGGTCGTTTCGACCTCGGCCCCGACGGCGTGAAGGACCTGCTGGTCACCAGCATCGACGGTGCCGGCAACAGCAGCGGCATCTCCGGCACCTTCACCCTGGACACCACGCCGCC
This sequence comes from Xylophilus sp. GOD-11R, assembly GCF_033546935.1. Lineage (GTDB taxonomy): Bacteria > Pseudomonadota > Gammaproteobacteria > Burkholderiales > Burkholderiaceae_C > Xylophilus. Next base: position 627,039 of record NZ_CP137854.1, read on the forward strand.
GCCCATGCCCACGCTCGAGACCATTTCCGTCGATAGCCAACGCCCCGTGCTCCACGGCCGCGCCGAACCGGGCAGTGCCATGACCGTCGGGGTGGGTGGCGTCATCTACGAGGTCCGGACCGACATGCTGGGCCGCTGGCAGGTCGACACCGCCGAGGCCGCTCCGTGCTCCGGCTGCCTGCACCTGGGCGAGGCCGGCCACAAGAAGATCGCGATGGCGTGCGCCGACGACGCCGGCAACGTCACCACGGCCGAAGCGTGGTTCACGCTCGAAGACCGCAAGGCGTCACTGTCCGCCTGCGAATGCGCCGACCAGGCATCCCCGGCCGATGGCGCCGGGCATAGCCAAGGCCACGACGAGGCGTCGCGCTCCCTGTTCTTCAGCGCCGCTGCCGCCACCCGCAACGCGCTGGCCGCCTTTCGCGGCCGCCGGGCGGGGCACGCCGGCCTGCGCCACTGACGCGCGATCCGCGCCCTTCGGCCATCGCTTAGAATCTGGCCCCTTGCGCCGCTTTAGCTCAGTTGGTAGAGCAACCGCCTTGTAAGCGGTAGGTCGTCAGTTCGATTCCGACAAGCGGCACCATTCCTGGCACCCAGCCTACCCCGTAGGCGGGCCGGGGCAGGTGGCACCATCCGATAACCGTCGACGCTGGCCGCTGTAGTCCTTTTCCGTTCACGGACCATCGGCGCAGGATCGACGGCCCCCCTCACTGGCGCACGGCGAGCTGTCCATACTCCGCTTCGAGGACCTGCGGCCAACGCTGCCTGCTGGCGCCTGCCGGCAAGACGTCACCGACGTCCTCGCCGAACCCATCGAAGACATTCGCCGCATCGGCCTGGTCGAGACGCAAGACCGCGTCATGGCAGCCTGGGGCAGCGCCGGCGCCTCGCGTTACAGCGGCGCCGGCCCCGTCAGCATCGCGCAGAATGCGTCGATCGTGGCGTCGGTGCATTTGTGCTCGGGCATGGTGTGGCGGTACATGATGTAGCCGTCCATCGCCATCACGATCATGTGCGCGATCTCGGTGCCCTGCACCAGGGAGTGGCGCTCCGGCGGCAGGCAGTCCAGCAACATGCGCTCGATTTCCTGCTCCATCCAGCTGATGAGCCCGGTGCGGTACCGGTCCTCCGGCGTAGCGGTGGAGATGGCCTGCACCACGTTGTTCGCGAAGCCTTCCTCGTATGCCGGCAGCTCCCGCCACAGCACCTCCAGGATGCGCCGCAGGCGCCGGGGCTTCGAGCGGCGGCTGCGCAGGTCCAGGCCGAGCGCGGCGAAGCGCGCCCGCATCCAGGGGTCGTGGATGGCATAGAGCACCTCCAGCTTCGACGCGAAATACGAATACACATTGGGCGGCGATATGCCCGCGCCGCGCGCGATCATCGGCACCGTGGTGGCGCTGTAGCCGCGCGCGGTGAACAGCTCGAAGGCCGACGCCAGGATCGCGGTGCGGATCTCTTCCTTCTTGACCTGCGACATGGGCTTCAGTCCGCCGGCCGGAAGGCCACCGCTTCCACTTCGATCAGCCAGGCCTCGTCGAGCAGCCCGGCCACCAGCACCAGCGTCGACGCCGGCCGGTGCTGCCCGAGGCAGCGGCTGCGGATCGGCCGCATGGCGGCGTTGTCGGCACGGTTCACCAGGTAGGTGGTGGTCTTGACCAGGTGTTCCATGCCCATGCCCGCGCCGCGCAGCGCACGCAGCAGGTTGCCCCAGGCGAGTTCGGCCTGCGCCTCGATGCCCGCGGGCGCGATGCCCTGTGCATCGATGCCGACCTGGCCGGAGACATGCAGCCACTCGCCGGCGCCGTGCACCAGCACGGCCTGCGAATAGGGCCCTGCAGGCTGCGGCAGGTCCGATGGATTGAGGGTTTGCATGGAATACATCAGTTCAGCAGGTGATCGAGCGCGAGCGCGGTGACTTCGTCGGTGCGCTCCAGCATGGGATTGTGGCCACAGCGGCCCAGCAGCATGAGCCGGGCCCGGGGCAGGTGATCGAGAAGGTGCAGCGCGCTGTCGCGGTAGGGCACCGGCCGGTCGTCGCGGCCGTGCACCAGCAGGACGTCCGCCTCCACCCGGCCCAGCAACGGCGGCGCGAGCCAGCCGGACTGCAACGCGGCTTCGCGGCCGGCCGCCATCATCGCGGCGAAGTACGCGCCGCGCCCCTCCTGCGACAGCAACTCGAAGCGCGCGGACACCTGGGCGTCGGTGAGCGACGCGGCATCGTAGACCGCGCCGGTCATGGCCGCACGCATCGCCTCGGCGCTGGTCGGCGTGGTCCAGAAGCGTTCCAGCACCGGATTGACGGTGCGCATGCCGCCACCGGCGCCGGTGCCGACGACCTTGCGCACCACGGGCGATGCCGCGGCCGCGCTTAGGGCCACCGCCGCGCCCATCGACTGTCCCCACACGTCGACGCGGTCGCCGCCGATGCGCCGCAAGGCGGCCTCGGCCTGCCGGACCCACAGCGGAAAGTCGAACAAGGGCGGTGCCGTCTTGCGCGGCGATGCACCAAAGCCGATCAGGTCGATGCCGTAAAGCGTGCGGTGCGCCGCCAGCGCAGGCACCACCGCACCGAAGTTCGCATGGAAGGAAGTGCCCGGGCCGATGCCGTGGATCAGCAGCAGCGGCGGGCCCTCGCCCTCGATATGCACTGCGAAGGAGCCGTTTTCGAAATGCCAGTTTTCGGTCTTCATGAATCGATGTGCCGCCGTGTGGCACGCGGGTTGCTTTGCCGAATGCTAGTCGGTTTTGACGATTCGCGGAAGCGCCGCCACCGCCGCGCCTTCCTTTCAGACAGCAAGACAAGCACCACGATGACATCGAGAACATTCATTCGCTGCGGCCGGCTCTTCGACGGCCTGTCCGGCCTCGCCGAGACCGATCGCACCCTCGTGCTCTACGGCGACACGATCGACTGGGCCGGCCCCACGGCCCAGGCGCCCGCACCGCAACCGGGCGACCGGGAGCTCGACTACTCGGCGCACTTCGTGATGCCCGGCATGGTCGACTGCCATGCCCACATTTCCTACGGCAACGCGCTGGCGCAGGAAGACATCGACCTCTACGCCACGATGGAATTCCGCACCCTGCGCTCGATGGTCGCGGCGCAGGCGATCCTGAAGTCGGGCTTCACCTCGATCATGGATCCGGCCTGCTCCGGCCTGATCGCACCAGCGGTGCGCGACGCGGTCAACGTCGGCCTGGTGCAGGGCCCGCGCATCACCGCGTCGGGCCGCGCGCTCACCACCCAGCAGGGCCTCTACGACTGGTATCCCTCGTGGGTAGGCGTGCCCGAGCCGTCCACCGGCATCATGACCGGCTCGATGGAGGAGGCGATCCGCATCATCCGCCAGCAGGCGCGCGACGGCGTGGACGCCATCAAGCTGACCATGGACGGCATCCACGCGCGCCGCAACGGCGGCGGCCTGATCGCTGCCTATACCCAGGCCGAGACCCACACCATGGTCGACGAGATCCACCGGCTCGGCAAGCTCGCGGTGGTGCACGCGCGCGGCAAGGAGGGTGCGCTGTACGCGGCGCGCGCGGGCGTGGACATCGTCTTCCACGCCTCCAACATCTGCGACGACGGCATCCAGGCGGCGCTCGACAACAGCACCTGGCTGTGCCCGTCGCTCGCCCTGCTGGTCAACAACATCGAGTTCCACGAACCGACCGACGCGTCGGCGCCGTGGTGGCCCGACATCCAGCGCCGCGAACTCGTCGCCGCCTCGCAGAACCTGCGCCGCGCGCGGGCGGCCGGCGTGCGTTTCATGTCGGGCTCCGAGGCCGGCTTCGCGGTCACGCCCTATGGCGAATGGGGTGCGAAAGAACTCGAGGCGCACGTGCGCTACCTGGGCTTCACGCCGGCAGAAGCCATCCGCTGCGCCACGGTCGACAGCACCCGGCTGCTGCGCGAGCGCGACAAGCTCGGCGGCCTGGTGATTGGCAAGCTCGCCGACATCGTGGTGGTCGACGGCGACCCGCTGGCCGACATCACCGTGCTGCAGCGGCGCGAGGCGATCCACGCGGTGCTGCTCGGCGGCCAGCCGGTGGACCTTACCCCGGCGCCCACGCATGCCCGGCATTTCTCCGAATTTTCCCAGGGCATGTGGAGCAAGGTCTACGACCGCGCCTACGTCAACGCCCACCTCCAACCCGCCGCCGCCCTGGCGCCGCAGACCGTCGCCTGAGCGCCTTCCACCATGATGCAATTTCCCCTCACCGTTGCGGGTGTCACCACCCGCGTGCTGCAGGCCGGCCACAGCGGCCCGGCCGTGCTGTTCATCCATGGCCTGTCGACCCGGGCCGACCGCTGGAAGGCCGCGCTCGAGCGCCTGGCCGCCCGGGGCCATCGCGCCATCGCCTTCGACCTGCCGGGCCACGGCCTGGCCGGCAAGCCCGCTGACTTCGACTACAGCTCGGCGAGCCTGGCGCAGTACACGCTGGGTGTCATGAATGCGCTGTCCCTCTCGCACGCCCACCTGGTCGGCACCTCTCTCGGCGGGCACATCGCCGCCCTGGCGGCCATCGCCGCGCCGCAGCGCTGCGACAGCCTCTACCTGGTCGCGCCGCTGGGCCTCGCGCCGGTGGCGCCGGAGGCCGGCGAAGGCATACGCCGCAGCGTGCGCAACGTGTCGGTCGAAGGCGTGCGGGCCAAGCTCGCCAACGTGTTCGTCGACCCTGCTTTCGCCACCGAAGACCTGATCGTGGAGGAGTCGCGCATCAACGGCTCCGAGGGCGCGGTGGAGGCCCTGAGCGCACTCGGCGACTACATCGTCGAGCGGCTCAACGGCGAGCTGCTGGACCGGGCGCTGGTAGACCTGTCGGCGCGCCTGCCGGTGGGGCTGCTGTGGGGCGAACATGACCGCATGGTGTCGCTGTCGGTCGGCCACGACGCGGCGCGGCTGCTCGGCCTGGGCGAGTTGCCGGTGATGCCGAACACGGGCCATGCGCCGTACGTGGAACAGCCCGACGCCTTCGTGCAGCGCTGGTTCGATTTCGCCCGATCGTCCGTGGAGGCCGCATGAAGCTCGCCGACATTCCCGTGCACGCCGCGGCGCCGGCCGACCCGCTGGACGGTTTTCGCTGGCCCACCGACGACTTCACCCGCACCCCCTACCGCGTCTTCACCGACGAGGCCATCTACCAGCGCGAGATGGAGCGCATCTTCCGTGGCCCGGTCTGGAACTACCTCGCGCTGGAGGCCGAGGTGCCCGAGCCAGGCTCCTACAAGACGGTGCAGATCGGCAACGTGCCGGTGGTGGTGTCGCGCAATATGCAGGGCGAGGTCACCGCCTTCGTCAACCGCTGCGCGCATCGTGGCGCGACGGTGGTGCGCCAGGAGTTCGGCCGGGCCGAGGGCCACGCCTGCATCTATCACCAGTGGAACTACGACAGCTCGGGCGACCTCTGCGGCGTGCCCTACCGCCGCGGCCTCAACGGCTGCGGCGGCTATCCCAAGGACTTCAAGCCTGCCGAGCACGGCCTGCAGAAGCTGCGGGTGGCGCTCTACAAGGGCCTGGTGTTCGGCAGCTTCGCCGACGAGCCACCGGAGCTGCTGGCGTACCTCGGCACCAACATCGTCACCCACCTCGACCGCATCTTCGTCAAGCCGCTCAAGGTGCTCGGCTACCACCGCCAGCGCATCTCGGCCAACTGGAAGCTCTACTTCGAGAACATCAAGGACCCCTACCACGCCGGCCTGTTGCACACCTTCATGGCGACCTTCGGCGTGTACCGCTCCACCCAGAAGGGCCACACCCTGCTGAGCCCGGGCGGAGGCCACGCGGTGGTGTATTCGGTCACCAACACCGACAGCGTCGAGAGTGTGGTCGAGGCCTACCAGGGCACCGACAACAAGTACCAGACCGACTTCGCGCTCCAGGAGCCCGGCCTGCTGCAATGGTCGCCGGACTTCCACGACGGCATCGGCAACCTGATCGTCTCGGTGTTCCCCAACATGGTGGTGCACCAGATCCTCAACACGTTCGCCACGCGGCAGGTGCGGCCGCTGGGCACCGGCGCCATGGAGCTCTACTGGACCTACTTCGGCTTCGAGGACGATGCCGCCGAGCGCACCGCCGCGCGGCTGCAGCAACTCAACCTGGTGGGGCCGGCGGGCTACATCTCGATGGAGGACGGCGAGGCGATCCGCCTAGTGCAGCAGTCCATCACCGGCGAGTCGCGGGACGCCACCTCCTTCATCGAGATGGGCGGCCGCGGCCCCATCGTCGATGCCGACCACGTGGTCACCGAAGTCTGCACCCGCGGCCTCTGGCAGCAGTACGCCCGCACCATGGGCTTCGCGCCGGAGGCCGCCGCATGAGCCCGCGCGAACGAGTCCAGGAGCTGCAACTGCGATACGCCCACGCCATCGACGACGACGCGCTGGAGCAGTGGCCGGGCTTCTTCACCGCCGAAGGCCGCTACCGCGTGATCCCGCGCGAGAACCATGCGCGCGGCCTGCCCGCCTGCCTGATCGACTGCCGGGGCGTCGCCATGATGCAGGACCGCGTCGCCTCGCTGCGCACGGCCAACATCTACAACATCCACTTCGACCGGCATCTCCTGTCGCCGCCGCTGGTGGAAGCGCCCGAGGCCGACGGCACGGTGCGCGCCCGCACCCAGTTCCTGGTGATGCAGTCCGACCAGTCGGGCGTGAGCAAGCCCTTCGCCACCGGCGTGTACCTCGACGTGGTCGAGCTCGGCGGCGACACGGCACGCTTTCGCGAACGCACCGTGGTGCTCGACAGCTACGGCGTGCTCGAACTGCTCGCCACCCCCATCTGAGGCAGCCACCATGACCCAATGGCACGACGTCGGCGAACCCGGCGATTTTCCCGACGGCGCCTCCTGGCCGGTGCGCATCGCGGGCCAGGACGTGGCGGTGTTCCGCCTCGGCGAAGGCCTGCACGCGCTGGCCGACCGCTGCACCCATGGCCTGGCAAAGCTGTCCGAAGGCTATGTGGAAGACGACTGCGTGGAGTGCCCGCTGCACCAGGGCAGCTTCGACATCCGGACCGGCGAGGCACGCTGCGCGCCGGCGACCGTGGCGGTGCGGACCTTCCCGGTGCGGGTGGTCGCCGGCCGGGTGGAGGTGCAGGCATGAGCGGGGTCGTCGACGCACCGCTGGCCGCGCCGGCCACGACGACCACCGGGACGGCGCCGGCGAGCCCGGCGCGCCGCTGGCGGGCGTCGCTGGAGACGCGGTGGACGCTGGCCTCGGTCGCGGCGCTGATCGGCCTCTGGTCGATCGCCGCCCTGGTACTGCCGCCCAGCGTGTTCCCGTCGCCGCTGCGCGTGCTGGCGGCCATGGCCGCGCTGGTGCAGACCCGCGAGCTGTGGTCAGACACCGCCACCACGCTCGGCCGCATCCTGATGGCCTTCGCCCTGGGCATGGGTGCCGCGCTGGCGCTGGGCACCGCCATGGCGGTGTCGCGGCGCGCCGGCGCCTTCTTCCGGGTGTGGATCGTCTGCGGCATCACGCTGCCGGCCATCGTCACCATCCTCACCGTCTACATGGTGGTGGGCATGAACGAGCGCGGCGGCGTCCTGGGCGCGGCGCTCACCGTGGTGCCCTTCCTGGCGATCAACATCCGCGAGGGCATCAAGAGCATCGACACCCGCTTGCTGAAGATGGGCCAGATCTTCCGCGCCAGCCGCTCGCAGATCGCGCGTCGCATCGTGGCGCCGCAGATCGCGCCGATGCTGCTGGCCTCGGCCCGCTTCGGGCTCGGGCTGGTCTGGAAGATGGTGCTCTTCGTCGAGTTGCTGGGCCGCAGCGACGGCGTGGGCTTTCGCATCGAGTACTACTTCCAGCTCTTCGACATGACCAACGTGCTGGCCTACGCGCTGTGCTTCGTGGTCGTGATGCTGGCCATCGAGGTCGGCGTCTTCGGCGTGCTCGAACGCCGCATCTTCCGCTGGCGCCGCGGCTGATCCGAGAAGGAACCCAGAACATGGACCAGATCCACATCCGCGGATTGCGCAAATCCTTCGTGTCGGCCGGCCGGCTGCGCTCGGTGCTCGACGACATCGACCTTTCGGTGGCCACCGGCGAGGTGCTCGGCCTGGTCGGGCCTTCGGGCTGCGGCAAGTCGACCCTGCTCAACATCGTGGCCGGCCTCGACCGCGAACACGAGGGCGCCGTCACCATCCAGGGCCGGCCGATCGGCGAGCAGCTGGGCGCCGGCTTCCGGGTGGCCTACGTGTTCCAGGAGCCGCGCCTGCTGCCCTGGTACACCCTCACCCAGAACCTGGAGTTCGTGCTGGAGGCCGGCGGCTTCGCACGCGCCGAATGGGCGCGCCGCATCGACGACGTTCTGCAGGCGGTCAGGCTCGGCGAGTTCCGCCACTTCTATCCGGCGCAGCTCTCCGGCGGCATGCAGCAGCGCGCCTCCATCGCGCGCGCCTTTTGCATCGACCCGGACATCCTGCTGCTCGACGAGCCCTTCAGCGCCCTCGACGAGCTCACCGCCCGTGCGCTGCGCCAGAGCCTGCTGGAGCTCTGGCAGCGCTTTCGCACCACCATCGTCTTCGTCAGCCACAACGCCTTCGAGGCGGCCTTCCTGGCCGATCGCATCCTCGTGATGGGCGAGGGCCGCATCCACCAGGAACTCGACCTTCGCGGCACCGCGCGGCCGCGCTCCTACGACGACCCGGCCGTATTCGACGCCAGCCGCCAGGTGGTGCACCACCTGGAGCGCCAGGCAGCCCGCCAGAAGGCCGCCCGGGCCTGACAGAGCCGGCCCGGCCCTCCCGCATTCCCATCGCCCCACCCCTGAAAACCATGAAACGCAACCACGTTCTCCGCGTCCTCGCCGGCGCGCTCGCCGCCGCCACCCTGAGCACCTTCGGCACCGCCGCCCTGGCGCAGGCCCAGCCGGCGGGCGACGGCGGCACCGTCAGGATCATGATCAATCCGGCCGGCACCATGGGCATCGGCCCGGCGGTCATCAAAAAATACGGCTTCGACAAGAAGCACGGCATCCACCTCGAAGTGGTGTCGTACTCGGACCAGAAGACCGCCACCGCCGCCATCCAGAGCGGCTCGGCCGAACTCGTCGTGTTCGACTGGCTGGCTGCCGCACGGCTGCGCGCGTCCGGCACGCCGGTGGTCGGCATCGCGCCCTTCCTCACCTACGTCAACAGCGTGGTCGTGCCCAAGGATTCGCCGCTCAAGACGCTGGCCGACCTCAAGGGCAAGCGCGTCGGCGTGGCCCACAAGACCGGCTTCGACTGGATCGTCATGCAGGCTGCCGCGCAGAAGCTCTACCGCATGGACATCGGCAAGGATGCGGAAGTGCGCGAAGGCGCCATCCCGCTGCTGCGCGGCCTGATCGAGAAGGGCGACCTCGACGCCACCCAGATGTGGAACTCGCTCACGCCCGAGATGCTCGCCAGCGGCCGCTACCGCACCCTGGTCACCATCCGCGACCTTACCCGCCAGATGGGCCTGCCCACCGTGCCCTTCCTGCTGTTCAGCATGCGCGAGGACTATGCCCGGCAGCATCCCGGCAATGCCCGCGCGTTCGTCGCCGCCTGGCAGGACGCGGTAGACGTGCTGATGAAGGACGAGGACGTGTGGCTTGAGCACGGCGCCCGCCTCAAGCTCTCGCCCGAATCGCTGGCGTTCTTCAAGGACCAGGTGCGCCGCGACCTGCTCAAGCAGTTCGCCCCGGACATGGGCAAGGGGCTGGAAGCCACGCTCGACGCGGTCAACGCGGTGGCGCCGGAGGTGGTGGGCCTGAAGACCATGCCGGCGGGCTTCATCAGCCTCGCCTACCAGTAAACCGGTCGCACTGGCCGGCCGCAGCCGGCTCAGCCGGCCTGTTGCAAGCGCAGGACGCGCGCGGCTTCTTCCATGCGCGCGTCTTCCACCTCGCGCATCACGGCCTGGAGATCGACCGCGCCTTCCTGCGGCTGGTAGAGGCCGGTCAGCGGTGTCTCCACCGTCAGTGCGCCGTGCTGGTAGAGCTGCCAGATCTCCTCGCCGTAGCGGGTCGTTTTGAGCGCGGGCGCGAACTGGCCGAAGAAGGCCCGCAGATTGGCCACGTCGCGCAGCAGCATGCGCGCCGCATGGTTGTTGCCGGCGGCATCCACCGCCTGCGGCAGATCGATGATGACCGGGCCGTCGCCCGCCAGCAGGATGTTGAACTCCGACAGGTCGCCGTGCACCACGCCCGCGCAGAGCATGCGCACCACCTCGCGCAGCAGCGTGGCGTGGTGGGCGATGGCGTCGGCTTCGTCGAAGGCCACGTCGTTCAGGCGCGGCGCGGCGTCGCCTTCGGCATCGGTCACCAGCTCCATCAGCAGCACGCCCTCGGCGAAGTTGTAGGGCGTGGGCACCCGCACGCCGGCGGCGGCCAGGCGGTAGAGCGCATCGACCTCGGCGCTCTGCCAGGCGGCTTCCATGGCCTGCTTGCCGAACTTCGTGCCCTTGGCCATGGCGCGCGCCTGGCGCGAGTTCTTCACCTTGCGGTTCTCGGTGTAGTCGACCGCCTGCCGGAAGCTGCGGTGCGTGGCCTCCTTGTAGACCTTGGCGCACAAGGTGTCCTCGCCGAGCCGCACCACGAAGACCATCGCCTCCTTGCCGCTCATCAGCTGGCGCACCACGGAGTCGATGAGGCCTTCTTCGACGAGAGGCTGGAGTCTGGGAGGTATGCGCATCCGCCATTGTCGCGGTCGGCGACCGGCTCACTACACTGCGCCCCGATGAACGCTCCCGAGCCCGTGACCGACACCCGCTGCCACTACCGCAGCGGCGACACCCCGCGCAGCCGCTGCGTGAGCGATGTCGTGTTGGCCGGCCGCATCGAACTGCCGCCGCTGCCGGCCCGCCTGCAGGCCGGCTGGGCGCGTGAAATCCGAGAAGAGTTCGACCTGCACGTGGGCGATGTCGAACCCCTGCCGCTGGCCCGCGCGCGTACCCGCTGGCCCGACTTCCGGCTGTGCGTGGCCGAGGCCGGCCACTGGCTCGCGTCGCAAGGCCTGCCGGCTGCCTCGATCGGACCCGACAACATCGCGCTCATGGCCTGCCTCGGGGCCGATCGCCACCACGACGGCGTGCGCTACGGCGGCGCCGCGTTCTTCAATCTGTTCGTGAGCGACGACCGGGGACTGGACCTGCATTTCCCCGCGATCGGCCTACGCCTGCCGCTGGTGCGCGGCACGGCCGTCGTCTTCGACACCTGTCAGCCGCACGCGGTGTTTCCCCGCGGCAGCGCCGGTTTCGACGAGCGCGACTTCGTGGCGGACCGCGACTGGGCGCAATACTTTCTGACCTGGGAACTGCCCATCGAGGAGCCGGCCCTGGCGGCCGCGCTGCGCATCGACTTCGACGTGCAGGCCTGACGCGCGGCTTCTGCAAAACGCCGGTTGCCGGGCCTGCCGCGTGCGCCAGGCCGATCGAGGCGCGGCCCATTTCCTCCCTACTTCCGCGCTTCCAGCTGTGCGTAAACCGCCTCGGCGACGCGCAGCATGTCCTGCCTGCTGCCGCCCGCCGAGACGGCATAGCCAAAGTCCTTGTCGACCCAGTAGAAGACGTTCACCGCGCCGTCCTGGCCGAAGCGGAAAGCCGTTTCGCGACCGGCATCCTCGCGGGTGATGTAGAGCGTCAGACGTGCGCGCTCGGCGTTGTCGAACATGAACTGCGCGACGGGGCCCCGGTCGCCCGGCAGCAGGCGGCCGCCGACGAGCGCCCAGCCCAGTGCCCGCAGATCCGGTGGCCGGACTTCGGCGCCCATGCGCCGGGTCAACCAGGTGACGAGGGCCTGCTCCTGGTCGGCGCCCACCTCCACCGGCCGGCGCACGTCCGGGCTGTAGACCACGTGGGCCACGGCCGCGCGATGGGCGAAACCGACGAGCTGACCGGACGGTGCGGTGGCCAGCGCCGCGCCGCGCTGCCGGTAGCCGTCGTATGCGCCACGACCCCACCAGGCGGAGCCGGTGCACACGAGCGCGATCGCCACGCCGGCAGCCAGCGAGCGCCAGGGCCCGTGCCGCCAACCGCCGGCGTCCGGGGGCGCGAGCGGCAGATGCAGGGGCAGCGGCTCTGCCAGCACCGGGTCGAGCAGTTGTTTCAGCGCGAGGTTCTGCGCGCGCCAATCGTCCGCGCGGCGGCGTTCGTCCGGGTTCGCGTCGAGCCAGGCCTCGATCTCGGCCAGACGCGCCGGCGGCAGAAGCCGGTCGGCGTAAGCATGGAGATCGGCCTCGGTGACCGGCCTGCGGCCGTCGGCGGGAACGGAGGGAGGTGGAGTTGGGGCCATGTCACTTGATCCTGCGCAGCGGCGCGGCCGCCGGCGCCGAGGGCTCGCGGCCCTGCAGTTCCAGGCGCAGTTTTTCACGGCCGCGCGCCAGCCGCGACATCACCGTGCCGACCGGCACGCCTAGCGTGGCGGCGGCCTCTGCGTAGCTCATTTCCTCGACGCCGACGAGCAGCAGCACCGCGCGCTGCTCGGCCGGCAGCCGCTGCAGGACGCGATCGAGATCGCGCAGCTCGATGCCGTCGCACTGGCTGGCGCGTTGCGGCACGTCGGGCAGGTCGTCGCCGCCGCTGTCCTCCGGCCGGCGCTTGCTGGCGCGCACGCTGTCGATGAAGTGGTTGTGCATGATTCCGAACATCCAGGCCCGGATATCGCCGCGTCGCTGCCACAGCGAAAAGCGGCTCCAGGCCCGCTCCAGCGTGTCCTGCACCAGGTCGTCGGCCAGTGCGACGTCGGCGACCAGCCCCCGCGCATAGCGGCGCAGCCGGGGAATGCAGGCGAGGATGGCGGCTTCGTCCTGGTGGCGCATGGCGCTGGAGGTTGGCGGTGCGGTGCGGGAAGGCGATCGCTCAGGGCTTGACCACGTGCCAGATGTTGCGGAAGTTGTCGCCGGTGGCATCGCCCGGCTTCATGTCCGATTTGTACAGGTACACGGGCTTGCCCTTGTAGGCCCACTGGCGGGCGCCGTCGTCGCGGGTGACGATTGTCATGTCGCCTTCGGGCTTGGCATCGGCCTCGGCCATGACCGGCGGCCACAGCGTGGCGCAGGGGCCGTTGCAGGCGCTCTTGCCGCTGCCGGCGGCGTCGTTGTCGAAGGTGTAGAGGGTCATGCCGTCTTGGTTGACCAGCATGCCGCCGGAGGTCTTGACCGGCGCCGCGGCCAGGGCGGTGCCGCAGGCCAGGGCGCTCAGGGCGAGAACGAGGCAGGAGGGCAGCAGAAAGGATTTCATGGGAGGTCCTGTTGAGAGGTCGTCGGTGGTCGTTCGTCGGTGAAGACATCGACATGGACGCCCGTGCGCCGCGCTTTATTCCGTGGCCGTCGCATTTTTTTCCGGCCCGCATCGCTGCGGCGGGCCCGTGGCCGGTCGCGCCCGAGCGCACCGACTTCGACGTGGAGACCGGAGCCCATGCTCAACGCAGCTTCTGCAGATAACGCTCCAGCGTCGCCTGCGACAACAGGCCCAGGTGCCGGTCGACCAGCCGGCCGGAAGCGTCGAAAAACAGCGTGGTGGGCAGCGCTTCGCCGTCGAAGCGCTTTCCGGCCTCGCTGCGCGAATCGAGCAGCACGTTGTCCAGCACCAGTCGCCGGCGCGCCATGAATTCGGCCACGGTGCCCGACGATTCGCCCTGGTTCAGAAAGACGAAGTGGATGTCGCGCCGCCGGGCCTGGGCGGCCTGCAGCACCGGCATCTCGGCCTGGCAGGGCGGGCACCAGGTGGCCCACAGGTTGACCACGACCGGCTTGCCGCGAAACGCCTCCAGCGACACCGGGGCGCCGGCGGTGGATTGCAGCGAGAACGCCGGCAGTTCGCGCGGCGGCCCGGCGGCCACCAGCAGGGCGAACGACCCCGCGATCCAGACGGCGCTGGCCGCGCCCAGCCCGGCCCAGATGCCCCGGCGCCATTGCGGCCGAGACAGCTGCCGCGCCAGCCCCCAGGCCCAGGCGGCGAAGAAGCCGGCCTGCGGGTTCCAGCCGCCATCGCGGATGTCCAGCACACCCAGCGGCGAGTCCTGGTATTCGGCGCGAAATTGCCAGACGAACACCACCCGGGCGCAGAGCAGCCCCAGCACCAGGCCGACCATGATCTGCCGCTCCGCGTCCGCCGCGCCACGCCGGGTGGCGAGCCCGTTGCCGAGCAGGGCAGCCACCACCGCGACGACCAGCAGCACGAAGCCGGTCGGCAGCACCAGGGGGCCGAGCGTTACGGCATCGCTCATGGAGTTTTCTTTCCGATGAAATGGTTCATGGTGTGTGTCGGGCAAGGATGGCACCGGGCCCGCGATCTTCGCCGGCTGCAAGCCCTACTGCCGCGCTGCGGATTAGCCCGGATGCGCGGCGCGCCACCGTGCCTAGAATGGCCCAGAAACCGCTCAAAAAAGAGGCACCCACGATGCAACTCTCCCGCCGCCAGTTTATGAAAGTGACTGGCTCCAGCCTGGCGGGCTCGAGCCTCGCGCTCATGGGCTTCTCGCCAGCCACCGCGCTGGCCGAAGTCCGTCAGTACAAGCTCGCCGCCACCACCGTCACTCGCCAGACCTGCACCTACTGCTCGGTCGGCTGCGGCATCCTGATGTATTCGCTCGGCGACGGCGCCAAGAATGCCAAGCCCTCGGTGATCCATGTCGAGGGCGACCCCGACCACCCGGTCAATCGCGGCACGCTCTGCCCCAAGGGGGCGAGCCTGCTCGATATCGTCAACAGCCCCAACCGCCTGCTCTACCCCGAGTACCGTGCGCCGGGCTCGACCGAGTGGAAGCGCATGTCCTGGGACGATGCGCTCAATCGCATCGCCGGCTTGATGAAGGCCGACCGCGATGCCAACTTCATCGAGACCACGGCCGACGGCAAGCGCGTCAACCGCTGGACCACCACCGGCATGCTCGCGGCCTCGGCCTCCAGCAGCGAAGCCGGCTACATCACCCACAAGATCGCCCGCTCCTGGGGCCTCGTCGCATTCGATAACCAAGCCCGTGTCTGACACGGCCCGACGGTGGCAGGTCTTGCCCCGACGTTTGGCCGTGGAGCGATGACGAACCATTGGGTCGACATCAAGAATGCGGACGTCATCCTGGTCATGGGCGGCAATGCCGCCGAAGCGCATCCGTGCGGCTTTAAGTGGGTCACCGAGGCGAAGGCGCACAACAAGGCGTACTTCATGGTGGTCGATCCGCGCTTCAACCGCTCGGCATCGGTCGCCGACTTCTATGCGCCGATCCGCTCGGGCAGCGACATCGTCTTTCTGGGCGGGGTGATCCGCTGGCTGCTGGCCAACGACCGCATCCAGCACGACTACGTGAAGGCGTACACCGACTTCAGCTTCATCGTGCGCGAGGACTTCAGCTTCGCCGACGGCTACTTCTCCGGCTACAACGAAGAAAAGCGCCAGTACGACAAGACCACCTGGGACTACGAGCTCGGCGAGGACGGCTTCGTCAAGACCGACCCGACGCTGCAGCATCCGCGCTGCGTCTACCAGCTGATGAAGCAGCACTACGAGCGCTACACGCCCGAGAAGGTGGAAAGCGTCTGCGGCACGCCTAGGCCCAAGTTCCTGCACATCTGCGAGAAGCTCGCGAGCACCGCCACCACCGGCCGGGCCGCGACCATCCTGTACGCGCTGGGCTGGACCCAGCATTCCATCGGCGCGCAGATCCTGCGCACCGGCGCCATGGTGCAGCTGCTGCTGGGCAACATCGGCGTAGCCGGCGGCGGCATGAACGCGCTGCGCGGGCATTCCAACATTCAGGGCCTGACCGACCTCGGCCTGCTCTCGGCCAGCCTGCCCGGCTACCTCACCATGCCGCGCGAGGCCGAGCAGGAATACCAGGGCTACATCACCACGCGCACGCAGAAACCCCTGCGGGCCAACCAGATGAGCTACTGGCAGAACTATCCCAAGTTCCACGTCAGCCTGATGAAGGCCTGGTACGGCCCCGCCGCCACGGCCGAGAACAACTGGGCCTACGACTGGCTGCCCAAGCTCGACAAGGAGTACGACATGCTCCAGACCTTCGAGCTGATGAACGAGGGCAAGGTCAACGGCTACCTGGCGCAGGGCTTCAACCCGCTGGCCGCGCTCTCCAACAAGGACCGGGTGCGCGACGGGCTGGCGAAGCTGAAGTTCCTGGTGATCATGGATCCGCTGGCCACCGAAACCTCGGAGTTCTGGAAGAACTACGGCGAGCACAACGACGTGGATTCCTCGAAGATCCAGACCGAGGTGTTCCGCCTGCCCACCACCTGCTTCGCCGAGGAAGAAGGCTCGGTCGTCAGCTCCTCGCGGGTGCTGCAATGGCACTGGAAAGCGGCCGAGCCGCCGGGCCAGGCCGAGACAGACATCCGCATCATGTCGGAGCTGTTCTTGCGCATCAAGGCGCTCTACCAGAAGGACGGCGGCAAGTATCCCGACCCCATCGTCAACCTCTGGTGGCCTTATGCGCATGCCGACGAGCCGACGCCTGCGGAAGTGGCCAAGGAATACAACGGCCGCGCGCTGGTCGACCTGAAGGATCCGACCGACCCCACCAAGGTGCTGCGCAAGGCCGGCGAGCAGATCTCGGGCTTCGGCGAACTGCGCGACGACGGCAGCACCATGAGCGGTTGCTGGATCTTCGCCGGCAGCTGGACGCAGGCCGGCAACCAGATGGGCCGGCGCGACAACTCCGACCCGAGCGGCATCGGCAACACGCTCAACTGGGCCTGGGCCTGGCCGGCGAACCGGCGCATCCTCTACAACCGCGCGTCGTGCGATCCGGCCGGCCAGCCGTGGAACCCCAGGAAGACGCTGGTGCGCTGGAACGGCAGCGCCTGGGCCGGCCCCGACGTGGCCGACTTCGGCGCCACCCTGGCACCCGAGACGGGGGCCGGGCCTTTCATCATGAATCCCGAGGGCGTGGCGCGTTTCTTCGCCCGCAAGGGGCTCAACGAAGGTCCGTTCCCGGAGCATTACGAGCCCTTCGACACCCCGCTCGGCTACAACCCGATGAACCCGAACAACCCCAAGGCGACCAGCTCGCCGGCGGCGCGGGTCTTCAAGCCGGTCTGGGAGACCTTCGGCAAGGCGGCGGACTTCCCGCATGTCGGCACCACCTACCGGCTGACCGAGCATTTCCACTACTGGACCAAGCACGCGCTGCTCAACGCGATCACGCAGCCCGAGCAGATCGTGGAGATCGGCGAGGCGCTGGCGCAAAGCCTGGGCATCGTGGCCGGCCAGATGGTGAAGGTGAGCTCCAAGCGCGGCTACATCAAGGCGGTGGCGGTGGTCACCAAGCGGATCAAGCCGATGCAGATCGAGGGGCGCACGGTGCACCACGTGGGCATACCCATCCACTGGGGCTTCAAGGGCGTGACCAAGCCGGGTTTCCTGGCCAACACGCTGACCCCGTTCGTGGGCGACGGCAATACCAACACGCCGGAATTCAAGACCTTCCTGGTCAAGGTTGAAAAGGTCTGAAGGAGCTCCCATGACATTGCAATCCCTCGACATCCAGCGGCGCTCCGCCACCACCCTGCCGTCGCCGGTCGCGCGCTCGCCCCATTCCGGCGACGTGGCCAAGCTGATCGACGTCTCCAAGTGCATCGGCTGCAAGGCCTGCCAGACCGCCTGCATGGAATGGAACGACCTGCGCGACGAGGTCGGCACCTCCAGCGGCGTGTACGACAACCCGACCGACCTCACCGAGAACTCCTGGACCGTGATGCGGTTCACCGAGTACGAGAACGAGGAAAGCGGCAACCTCGAATGGCTGATCCGCAAGGACGGCTGCATGCACTGCGAAGACCCCGGCTGCCTCAAGGCCTGCCCCTCGCCCGGCGCGATCGTGCAGTACACCAACGGCATCGTCGACTTCCACGAAGAGGCCTGCATTGGCTGCGGCTACTGCGTCACCGGCTGCCCGTTCAATGTGCCGCGCATCTCCCAGAAGGACAAGAAGGCCTACAAGTGCACCCTGTGCTCCGACCGCGTGGCGGTGGGCCAGGAGCCGGCCTGCGTCAAGACCTGCCCCACCGGCGCCATCATGTTCGGCACCAAGCAGGCCATGAAGGACCAGGCCGAGGAGCGTATCGAAGACCTGAAGGAACGCGGTTTCGAGAAGGCCGGCCTCTACGACCCGGCGGGTGTCGGCGGCACCCACGTGATGTACGTGCTGCACCACGCCGACAAGCCCTCGCTCTACCACGGCCTGCCGGACAATCCCAAGATCAGCCCGATGGTCAGCCTGTGGAAGGGCGTGACCAAGCCGCTGGCGCTGGCGGGCATCGCGCTCACCGCGCTGGCCGGTTTCTTCCACTACACCCGCGTCGGTCCCAACGAGACCAACGAAGCCGAGGAAGACGACGCCGATGCCCAGGCCATCGAGCGCCGCGACGCTGCCGGCGTGGCGACCGACCCCCTGGCCCAGGTCCACTATCAGGAGGCGCGCCATGAGCAGCAGCACCCGCAAGGCTGAGCGTCCCACCGGCCGCGATTTCGCCCGCGCCCACGAGCTGCCGTCGATCGAGCGCTACACGCCCAACGAGCGCAGCAACCACTGGATCACCGCCATCTGCTTCGTGCTGCTGGCGCTGTCCGGGCTGGCTCTGTTCCATCCGGCGATGTTCTGGTTGACCGCGCTGTTCGGCGGCGGGCCGTGGACCCGCATCCTCCATCCCTTCATCGGGGTGGTGATGTTCGTGTCTTTCATGGTGCTGGTGATCCGCTTCTGGCACCACAACTTCCTGG
This sequence comes from Xylophilus sp. GOD-11R, assembly GCF_033546935.1. GTDB lineage: Bacteria > Pseudomonadota > Gammaproteobacteria > Burkholderiales > Burkholderiaceae_C > Xylophilus. The sequence goes on from NZ_CP137854.1 coordinate 645,745, forward strand.
AGCCCAACGACACGAAGTGGATGCGCCAGATCGGCGACGTGCTGAACAATCGCGAGGAGCGCGTGCCGCCGGTCGGCCGCTACAACGCCGGCCAGAAGATCCTGTTCTGGGTGCTGCTGGTCTGCATGCTCGGGCTGCTGCTCACCGGCATCGTGATGTGGCGCTCGTACTTCAGCCACTGGTTCCCCATCGACGTGATCCGCGCCGCCTCGCTGCTGCACGCCTTCTTCGGCTTCGTCATCGTCTGCTCGATCATCGTGCACATCTACGCCGGCATCTGGGTCAAGGGCTCGATCCGCGCCATGACCCAGGGCTGGGTGACCTACGCCTGGGCGCGCAAGCACCATGCGGGCTGGTACGAGGAGATCGTCGAGCGCGAACGCGGCCTGGCGCGGGATGCGAAGGCGCCGCCCAAGACGGCCGACCAGGGCCCGGTGGTCTGATACCTTTGCCCGAGGGCGGGTCGGCCATCCCTGGCTAGACTCGTCCTCCGAACTCACTGCGCACAGCGCCGGGTCCGCCCGGCGCTTCGTTTTTGGCTTTCAACCTTTGTGGGCATGTCCGTGCAACGCATCCTCCAGCCCGGCGAAATCGAGACCCTCGACCGCATCCACTTCCCGCGGGTGCGCCTGCCGCAACCCGCCACCCTGTTCCAGGAGCGCGCGGCGCGCCTGCGCCAGCTGGCCGAAGGCAACCCCATCGCCGACTACCTGCGTTTCGCCGCCCGGCTGGTCGATGCGCAGCACCGGCGGGCCAGCGCCGCGCCCGCGCCCCAGCCCTTGCCGGCCGACATCGCCCGGCGCGCCAGCGAGCACGGCATGCCGCTGCTGCCGGCCTCCGAGCATCTGCCCGATGGCTGGCAGGCCGGCTTGCGCGCACTGCTTGCCGACCTTCAAGGCGACGCGGCCGTGCCCGCCGGTCTGGCGCCGGTATCGGCTGCGCTGGCCGCGCTCGACGACGCCGCGCTCGACGATCTCGCGCGTCAGGTGCTGGCCGACAACATCGGCCGAGAAGACCTTGCCGCCGCACCGCTGGTGATGGCCGCGCTGCAGGTCGGCTTCGCGATCCGCGCCGGCTCGCTGGCTGAAAAAGACGTGCCCTTCGCCGAGCCCGCCACCGTCTGCCCGGTCTGCGGCAGCGCGCCGGTGGCCAGCGTGCTGCGCATCGGCGGCGAGGCCGGCGGCCACCGCTACCTGCACTGCGCCGTTTGCGCGAGCGAATGGCACATGGTGCGGGTGAAATGCAGCCATTGCGAATCGACCAGGGGCGTGCGCTACCAGGGCGTGCGCGACGCCGGCACCGAGCAGGCCGGCAAGGGCGACACGGCCCAGCCGGTGCTGGCCGAAACCTGCGACCAGTGCCACACCTACCGCAAGCTGGTGAACCAGGAAAAGGACCCTTTCGTCGACCCGGTCGCCGACGACCTCGCCGCGATCACGCTCGACCTGCTGATGGGCGACACCGAGTTCGCGCGTGCCAGCGGCAACCCGCTGCTGGCCATCGAGAAGCCACTGGCCGTCTGAGGCGCGAGAAGCCGCGATGAGCAGCCTTCCCAACGAGCCGGCCCTGCGCTTGCCCTCCGTCGACCGGGTGCTGGCCGCCGAGGCCCTGCGGCCGCTGGCCGAGCGCTACGGCCATGGCGCCGTTGCCGATGCCTTGCGCGCCGAATTCGACATGCTGCGCCCGCTCGCGCTGGCCGGTGGTCTGGCGCCCGACGCCATCGCCGACGCCGCACTGGCGGCTGCCTGCGAGCGCCGCTTGTCCGAGCGCTTCGCGCCACGGCTGCGGGCGGTGTTCAACCTTACCGGCACGGTGCTGCACACCAATCTTGGAAGGGCGCTGCTGCCCGATGCCGCGGTGCAGTCGGTGGTGCGCGCGCTGACCACGCCGGCCAACCTGGAGTTCGACCTGGCCACCGGCGGACGGGGCGACCGCGACGACCTGGTCGACGAGGTGCTGCGTGAGTTGACCGGCGCCGAAGCGGCCACGGTGGTCAACAACAACGCGGCCGCCGTGCTGCTCACCCTGAGTGCGCTGGCGCCGCGCAAGGAAGTCATCGTGTCGCGCGGCGAACTGGTGGAGATCGGCGGCGCCTTCCGCATTCCGGACATCATGTCCCGCGCCGGCGCCCGGCTGGTGGAGGTAGGCACCACCAACCGCACCCACGCCAAGGACTACGCCGAGGCCATCGGCCCGCGCACCGGCCTGCTGATGAAGGTGCACTGCAGCAACTACGCGGTCACCGGTTTCACCAAGAGCGTGAGCGAAGCCGAAGTGGCCGCCATCGCCCATGCGCAGAACCTGCCGCTGGCGGTCGACCTGGGCTCCGGCACGCTGGTCGACATGTCGCGCTGGGGACTGCCGCACGAGCCCACCGTGCGCGACGTGGTGAGCGCCGGCGCCGACGTGGTCACCTTCAGCGGCGACAAGCTGCTCGGCGGCCCGCAGGCCGGCCTCATCGTCGGCCGCAAGGACCTCATCGCCCGCATCAAGAAACATCCGCTCAAGCGCGCGCTGCGCGTGGGCAAGCTCACGCTGGCCGCGCTGGAGCCGGTGCTGGGGCTGTACCGCTCGCCCGAGCACCTGGCCGATCGGCTCACCACGCTGCGCCTGTTCACGCGGCCGCAGGGGCTCATCCACGCGCTGGCGCAGCGGCTGCTGCCGGCGCTGCAGCAGGCGGTGCAGGAAGCCGGCTTCGACGCGGAAATAGCCGCCATGTCCAGCCAGATCGGCAGCGGCGCGCTGCCGGTGGAAACGCTGCCCAGCGCCGGCCTGCGGCTGCGCTGCCGCGATGCCCGGCGTGCCGGCCGCCAGCTCGCACGCCTGGAGGCCGCCCTGCGCGCATTGCCGCGCCCGGTCATCGGCCGCATCTCCGACCAGGCCTTGTGGCTCGATCTGCGCTGCCTGGAGGCGCCGCAGGAAGCCGAGTTTTCCGACCAGCTGCCCGTGCTGCGCGAGCGGCTGGCGGCGGCCTGAGCATCGCGGGGGACGCTGCCTCGTGATCTTCGGCACCGCCGGCCACATCGACCACGGCAAGACCACGCTGGTGCGCGCCCTGACCGGCGTCGACACCGACCGCCTGCAGGAAGAAAAGGCGCGCGGCATCTCGATCGAACTCGGCTATGCCTATGCCGACGTGCCGCACGACGATGCAGCGGCCGGGCAGGGCGTCGGCGTGCTCGGCATCATCGACGTGCCCGGCCACGAGAAGTTCGTCCACACCATGGCCGCCGGCGCTTCGGGCATCGACCATGTGCTGCTGGTGGTCGCGGCCGACGACGGCGTGATGCCGCAGACACGCGAGCACCTGGCCATCGTCGAGCTGTTCGGCATCGCCCACGGCACGGTGGTGCTGACCAAGACCGACCGCGCCGACGCCGCACGCATCGCGGCCGTGCGCTCCGACATCGAGGCGCTGCTGGCCGCCTCGCCGCTGCGGGGCGCACCGGTGTTCGAGACGGCGATCACCACCACGTCCGACATCGGCGTGCAGGCTCTGCGCGACCACCTCTTCGCCCGGGTGCGGCAGTGGCGGCGCCAGCGCGAACACGGGCTGTTCCGTCTCGCCGTCGACCGCGTCTTCACGCTCGCCGGCCACGGCACGGTGGTCACCGGCACCGTCTTCGGCGGCCGCGTGGCGGTGGGCGACAGCGTGACGCATTCGGCCACCGGCCGCAGCCTGCGGGTGCGCGGCCTGCACGCGCAGAACCACGCCGCGACCGAGGGCGTGGCCGGCGAGCGGGTGGCGCTCAACCTGGTCGGGCTCGACAGGCAGGAAGCGTCGCGCGGCGACTGGATCGCCGATGCCCGTGTGCTGCAAGCCACCCGCCGCATCGACGTGCGCGCGCGCCTGCTGGCCGATGCACCGCCGCTGGCCGCCTGGACGCCGGTGCACCTGCACCTGGGCGCCGCCCACCGGCAGGCGCGGGTAGTGCCGCTGCAGGGCGATGTGCTCGCGCCCGGCGCCGAGGCGCTGCTGCAGCTGGTGCTGGACGCACCGGTCTTCGTGGTGCCGGGCGACCGGCTGATCCTGCGCAACGCCCAGGGCGACCGCACGATAGGCGGCGGCGCGGTGCTCGACCCGCAGGCGCCCGAGCGTCGCCGGCGCAGCGCGGCGCGCATGGCCTGGCTGTCCGCGCTGGAGCATCTGGTCGACCGGGGCGATGCGGGGCCGCTGCTGGCCCTGGCGCCCGCCGGGCTCAGCCGCAGCGGGCTGGCGCGGCTCACCGGTCGCTGGCCGGCGACCGACTGGGCGGGGCCGGATACCCCGGTATTCGCGCTGGGCGCGGAACACGCCGACCTGCTGTGGCTCGCGCCGGCCGCGTGGGCCGAGGTGCGCCGGCGCATCGTCGACGCACTCGATCGCCACCACGCCACAGCGCCCGACGACCCCGGCCTCAACGAAGCCCGGCTGCGGCGCATCGCCTTCGCCGCCCAGTCCAGCGATGCGCAGCTGCCGGCGCAGGCCTGGCATGCGTGGATCGAACGCCTGCTCGCCGAAGACGTTGCGCCGTCGGACCGCGCCCTGGAGCGCAGCGGCCCCTGGCTGCACCGCCCCGGCCACCGGCCGGCGCTGAGCGACAAGGAGCAGGCACTCGCCGCCCGACTGCTGCCGCTGATGGAGGAGGGCGGCGCCGATCCGCCCTGGGTGCGCGACCTGGCCCGGGCCAGCGGCGCCGGCGAGTCGGCGGTGCGCGAACTGCTGCGCAAGCAGGCGCGCGCCGGCGTGCTCTACCAGGTGGTGAAGGACCTGTTCTATCCCGCCACGCGCATCGCCGAGCTGGCGGCGGTGGTGGCCGGGCTTGCCGCGCGGTCGGAGATCGAGAGCCGACCGTTCGCCGTGGAGGTCGGCGCCTTCCGCGACGCGGTAGGCCTTGGCCGCAAGCGCGCGATCCAGATCCTCGAATTCTTCGATCGCGTCGGCTACACCCGCCGGGTGGGCGAAACGCGCTGGATACGTCCCGGCCTGCGGTGGACCGAGCAAGGGCCGGTCGGCGAGGGTTGAAACCGGCCACCTAGAATCGTTTTTTCGCGCTTCATCGAAGCGCCGTGGAAGGCAAACGCACCCGGTGGTGCGCCCGGGCTTCAAACCCGGTAGGGGACGCCAGCCGTTTCCTGGTCGGTTCGACTCCGGCTGCCCTCCGCCCGCGACCGTGTCAGCCAATGGCGCAAAGCACATTCCGAAGCGGCACAAGCGATGCGCGCGCGCCTAGACTGACCGCTCGTGCCGCTCTCCCGGGATTCGCCATGACATCCACTCCCCGCCTCGTCTGCACCGCCTTCGCCCTCGTGCTGCTCGCCGCCTGCGGTGACCGCGGCGGCACCCCGCCCGCCCCGGCCAGCGCACCGGCGGCTTCTTCGCCGGCGCCATCGTCGGGCGACCATCCCAGCCAGCCGTCGCCGGGGCAGAACAGCAATCCCACGACGCAGGCACCGGCGCCCGGCTCGGGCGAGGGCGCCTCGGCCGCCACCGACCCGTCGCAGAAGAAATAGTGCACAAATCCGCGCTGCCGACCCGGGTTTACGTGGTGTCTGGCGCGGGTACTTTGTAGAAATATTGAATGTCGGCAGACATTCCTTTTCATGCAGGCTACCCAGTGAAAAGAAACCCACGAACGCAGGCAGCAGACTGACGCCCACGTTGGCCAAGGTACCTTCCATGTTCCGCTTTTCACCCTGTCGCGCCATCCGCCTCCGCCCGGCTGCGAAGGGCTTCACCCTGATCGAGCTGATGATCACGGTGGCGATCATCGGCATCCTCAGCGCCATCGCCCTGCCGGCCTACACCGACTATGTGCGGCGCGGCCGCATTCCCGAGGCCACCGCCAACCTGGCAGCCACCCAGGTGCGCATGGAGCAATGGTTCCAGGACACCCGCTCCTACCAGCCGGCCACGCCCAGCGGCACCACCTGCGGCGTGGCGCCGCCGTCTGCCGGCAAGTTCTTCAGCTTCACCTGCGTGGCCAGCAGCACCACCGCCTACGTACTCACCGCCACCGGCACCGGCGCCATGGCGCCGTTCACCTTCACCATCGACCAGGACGGCGCCAAGACCAGCACCGTCACCGGACTGGCCGGCTGGTCGGCCGCCACGCCCAACAACTGCTGGGTCACCAGCAAGGGCGGAGCCTGCTGATGGGCGCCGGCCGTCTCCGCGGTCGGCACGGTTCACGCACCGGGCAGTCCGCCGTCACCCTGATCGAGTTGCTGGTGAGCATCTCCATCCTCGCCGGCCTGCTGGCCATGGCCCTGCCGGCTTTCTCGGAATGGATCCGCAACAACCAGATCCGCGTGGCCGCCGAGAGCCTGCGCGAAGGCCTGCAACTGGCCCGCTCCGAGGCCGTCAAGCGCAATGCCCGGGTGCGGCTGCAGCTGGTCGACAAGCTCGACAACAGCTGCGCGCTGTCGAGTTCCGGCCCGTACTGGATCGTCAACGTCGGCGCCTCGGTCACCCCGGCGGGCGCCTGCGCCACGGCGGTGAGCGCTACGGTGTCGCCCTTCGTGGTGCAGGCATCGCCGGTCACTGCCGCGACCACCAAGGTCAGCATCGCCAGCAACCAGCCGGTGGTCACCTTCGACGCGGCGGGGCGCCAGGCGGCCACGGTCACGCCGGCCACGTCCATCGGCAAGATGACGATCGCGGTGACCTCGCCCAACGGTGCCTGCGCGCAGTCGGGCGGCAATATGCGCTGTCTCAACGTGCTGGTCAGCACTGCCGGGCAGATCCGCCTGTGCGACCCGGCGCAGTCCGGCTCCACCGACCCCACCCGCTGCTGAGGCCCGGCCATGAACATCCCACGCCCCGATCGCGCCCGCTTAAGGACACGTGTCCACGGCCCCGTGCGAGCCCAGCGCGGCTTCTCTTTGATTGAGTCCATCTGTGCCCTGCTGATCTTCGCCACCGGTGTGCTGGGCATCGCCCGGCTGCAGTCGGTGGCGGTGCAGCAGACCAGCACGGCGGCCTTCCGCACCACCGCCGCGATGCTGGCCAAGAACCTGGTGGCGACCATGTGGCTGAGCGACCGGACGCCCGGTGTGCTGGCTGCCAACTTCGCTGATACCCCGCCCGGCAGTGGCTACACCGCGTGGCTTTCGACCGTCACTGCGTCCAGCCTGCCGGGCGTGGCGGCCATGCCGCCCAAGGTGGAACTGGTGCCAATCCCGGGCGGTGGCACCACGCCGGTGGCGAGCGTGCAGGCCACGGTGACCATCTGGTGGAAGACACCGGGCGAAACCGCCATTCACAAGTACGTCGAGACGGCGCAGATCAAATGAGCCGCTCCCATCCGTCACCCCGCACCCAGCGAGGCTTCAGCCTGCTGGAGCTGATGATCGCCGTCGTCATCGGCATGTTCAGCGTGGTGGTGATCTTGCAGGTGCTGTCGGGCACGGCGACCAGCCGGCGCATTGCAGTGGGCGGCGGCGATGCGCAACTCAACGGCGTGGCGGCGATACGCGCCCTGCAGCTCGACCTGGAGCAGGCCGGGCTGGGCTTGCAGTCCTTCAACATCTCCGGCTGCAGCCTGGCCTACACCGCCGGCGACGGCGCATCGGTCACGCTGGCGGCCCTGGCGCCGGTGGTCATCAATGCGGCGCAGGTCCCCGCCGGCGACACCAACACCGACACGCTCATCGTCATCGCCGGCAACTCCGGCAGCCCGTCCGAGGGCGACGTGCTCACCGCCGCCACCAACACCATCGCCTACGTGGTGACCACGCCGGACTCGTTCGCCACCGGCAACCGCGTCGTCGCGGCGCCGGCCACGCGCGGCGCCACCTGCGCGCTGAGCCTGGCGCGGGTCACCGGCCTGTCGGGCTTCACCCTGGCGATCACCGGCGGCGTGTCGGGCCTGGCCAGCGGTTCCATCGCCTACAACCTCGGCAGCACGCCCACGATTCGCGCCTATGCGGTGCGCAACGGCGACCTCACCGTCTGCGACTACCTGACCTACGACTGCGGCCGCGCCAGCTACGCCTCGCCGGTGAGCGAAGCGGTGTGGGTGCCGGTGGCCGGCAACATCGCCTCGATGCGGGCGCAGTACGCGCGCGACACCTCGGGCATCGCCGGCGCCACATCTACGATGGACGGGGTGGTCGACACCTTCGACCAGCTCACGCCCGGCGTCGCGTCCGACTCGGCCACGATTCCCGTCTACTGCAAGTGGGCGCGCATCGTCGGTGTGCAGATCGCGGTGGTCGCGCGCAGCCAGCAGTACGACCAGACGCTGGCCTACACCGGCTATCCCACGCTCACCACCACCAAGACCGTCCTTCAGCCACCCACCTGGGCCGGCTCGGCCAGCGCGCCGATCACGCTGACCGGCACCAACTGGGACCGCTACCGCTACACCGTCATGCAGACACGCATTCCGCTGCGCAATGCCATCTGGCAGGGTGCGCAGCCCACCTACCAGGGCGGGAGCGGCGGATGCTGATGCGCCATCGTCAACACGGCTTCTCGATGATCGTGGCGCTGGTCGCGCTCGTCGTCATGGCGCTGGCGGCGGTGAGCCTCATGCGCACCGTCTCCACCGCCACGCTGGTGAGCGGCAACCTGGCCTTCGAGCAGGCCGCGGTCACCGCCGCCGACATCGGCGTGGAGGCGGCCGTGGTCTGGCTCGAGAACAACTCCGGCCTGGCGAGCTCCGGCTCGGCCACCGCCTGCTCGGCGTCGGTCGGCGCCACGGTGCTCGCCTGCAACCAGCTCGCGCGCGGCTACATCGCCACCCGCACCGACCCCGGCGCCAGCCAGAGCTGGGGTGGGCTCTGGGATTCGCTGGTCAGCGGCGGCGCCACCCCGATCACGCTCACCGACACGAAAACCGACAACACCGCGGCCTACCTGATCCAGCGCATGTGTACCAGCGTGGGCGACGCCAGCTCGGCCATCGGCTGTTCATCGGCGCCTTCGTCGGCCTACTGCGGCAGCAGCAAGGCCACCGACAGCAACGCCGGCGCCGGCAACATCTCCTGCAGCAGTCCCACCTACTACCGCATCACCGTCAAGGTGACCGGGCCCCGCAACACGACCGGCTACATCCAGGCCATGGTGGCGCTATGAAAACCAGCATTCCGTTCCTGCGCCGTATCGCCATGGCCTTCGCCGCCGTCATTGTGCTGGCGGCCGGCAGGCCGGCATCGGCGGCGGTCAGCGACCTGGCCACCTCGCCGCTGGAGACTTCGGTGGCCACCCAGGTCAAGCCCAACATCTTCTTCGTGCTCGACGACTCCGGGAGCATGGACTTTAACTACCTGCCGGACTGGGCCAACGACTACGGCGGCACCAACGCCTTCATCTTCTTCAACAGCCGCTTCAACGGCCAGTACTACGACCCGGCGGTCACCTACACCCCGCCGCTGCGCTACGACGGCACCAGCTATCCCGCCATGACCTCGGCCAACACGCTGCTCTGGCTGGCGGTGCCGCTCGACGGCTTCGGTGTGCAGTCCTCGCTGACCAACGCACTCACCTCGCTGTCCTACTACTACACCTTCATTCCCGGCGAGTACTGCAGCGGCACCAACCTGCGAACCTGCGTGGCGCAGACCGCGCCCAGCACCGCCTACCCGTACCCGGCCTACCTGCGCTGGTGCTCCACCTCCGCGCTCACCAACTGCCAGGCCAGCCGCATCGAAACCGCGCCGTCGGGCGGCAGCACCTATACCTTTCCGCGCTTTCCCGGACGTGGCTCGGGCGTGCCCGGCAGTCAGGTGCTGACGACGATCAGCGTGCTGCAGAACAGCTACCCCTATCCCGGCACCTCGGCCAAGGCGTCCACCCGCACCGACTGCGCCGGCACCACCTGCACCTATGCCGAGGAAATGACCAATTTCGCCAACTGGCGCGCCTACTACCAGACCCGCATGCAGGCCACCAAGACGGCCATCTCCCAGGCCTTCGCCACGCTCAACGCCGACTACCGGCTGGGCTTCATGACCATCAACAACAACACCGGCAGCGACTTCCTGAACGTGGCCGACAACGCCACCGGCTCCGGCGGCCAGAAACAGGCCTGGTACGCCAAGCTCTTTCGCGCTATTCCCAGCGGCTCCACGCCGCTCAAGCGCTCGCTGGTCAACGCCGGTCGCTACTACGCCGGCAAGTTGAGCACCATCAACGGTCAGAGCGCGACCGACCCCATCCAGTACGCCTGCCAGCGCAACTACACCATGCTGTCGACCGACGGCTATTGGAACGAAACCACCACGCCGGCGCAGGTCAACGGCAGCACGGCGGTCGGCAACCAGGACGGCAGCGAGCAGCGCCCCTACCTCGACGGCAACAACACCGCCAACACCCTGGCCGACGTGGCCGAGTACTACTACGTCACCGACCTGCGCTCCACCGCCCTGGGCAACGCCACCAACGCCACCGGCGTCAACGTGGCGAGCAACGCCTACTCCAACGGCCAGCAGCGCATGAACACCTACACCATCGGCCTGGGCGCGTCGGGCTACCTGCAGTACCAGAGCGGCTACGCCACCGCTGGCAGCGGCGACTACTTCGACATCGCCGCCGGCACCACCACCAGCAGCGCCACGCTGGCCGCGGGTGTGTGCAGCTGGCAGAGTTCGGGCGCCTGCAACTGGCCGGTGCCGGTCAACAACAGCCAGACCACCATCGACGACCTCTGGCACGCCGCCGTCAACGGCCGGGGCACCTACTACAGCGCCAGCAATTCCACCGAGCTCAAGAGCGGGCTCACCAGCTTCCTCAACGCCGTCGACGCCACGGCCGGCGCCTCGGCCTCGGCCACGCTCTCCACCGCCAACCTCACCAGCAGCGGCAACAACTACGTCTTCGCTACCCGCTTCTGCTCGGCCAAATGGTTTGGTGACCTGATCCGCTACAGCGTGGACGGCACCACCGGCACCGTCAGCGACACCGCGAGCTGGTCGCAGTCGGGCGCCGGCGGTGATTGCGCCGACGCCACCGGCGCGCTCACCACCACGCCGCTGCTCGACAACCTCGCCTCCACCGCACGCAACATCTACACCTACGACCCCAGCGTCAGCGCTGCCTTGCTGCCGTTCCAGTGGGCTTCGCTCTCCACCACGACCAAGGCGTACTTCCAGGTCGCCGCCATCTCCGACCTGTCGCAGATCTGCAGCTCCGGCACCGGCTGCCTGCCCGCCGCCGCCCAGGTCAACAGCGCCGTGGCGGGCACCACCACCGGCATCGGCGGCATCAACCTGGTGAACTACCTGCGTGGCGACCGCAGCAACGAAGGCACCACCGCGAGCAGCTACTACTTCCCGCGCACCCATGTGCTGGGCGACATCGCCAACTCGCAGCCCACCTACGTGCAGACGCCGCCCAACAGCTATGCCGACACCGGCTATGCCGCCTTCAAGGCCGGCCAGGCCGGCCGCCAGGGCATGGTCTACGTCGGCGCCAACGACGGCATGCTCCACGCCTTCAATGCCGACACCGGCGCCGAAAGCTGGGCCTACATTCCCTCGGCCCTGCTGCCCTCGCTCTACAAGCTGGCCGACAAGAACTACGCCGCGGCCCACCGCTTCTACGTCGACGGCGCCGTCGTGCAGGCCGACATCTACACCAGCGGCGCCTGGCGCACCATCCTCGTCGGCGGCCTGGGCGGAGGAGGGCGCAGCTTCTACGCGCTCGACGTCACCGTGCCCTCGGCGCCCACGATGCTCTGGGAATTCACCTCCGACACCACCAAGAGCTCGCCCTACATCGTCGACCAGGACCTCGGCTACTCCTACGGCCGCCCGGTCGTCACCAAGCTCTCCGACGGCACCTGGGTGGTGTTGGTCACCTCGGGCTACAACAACGTGTCGCCGGGCACCGGGCGCGGCTACCTGTGGGTGCTCAACGCCCGCACCGGCGCGGTCATCCGCAAGCTCGACACGGGCGTCGGCACCACCACCGGCGGCGGCACGGTCACCGGCTGCGCGGTGGCGCCGTGCCCGAGCGGGCTGGCGCGCATCTCGGCCTGGGTCGACACCGCGCAGAACAACACCGCCACCCAGGTCTACGGCGGCGACCTCTTCGGCAACCTCTGGCGCTTCGACATCAGCGCGCTCACCGGCAGCGGCGGCACCGCCACCGTGCAGCTGATGGCCAGCCTCACCGACGCATCCGGCAACCGGCAGCCGATCACCTCGCGGCCCGAGCTCGGCCTGAGCAGCTCGGCCCACATCGTCTACGTGGGCACCGGCGCCTACCTGGGCGTGTCGGACATCGGCACCACCCAGGTCCAGACCATGTACGCCATCAAGGACCCGCTCACCAGCACCGGCGGCAGCTTCTACGGCAACCCGCGCGCCAACACCTGTCCGGGCACGGTCGCCTCCACCGCCTGCTTCGTGCGCCAGAACCTGGCCGTGGCGGCCGACGGCAGCCGCACCGTGGCCAGTTCGGTCAACTACGCCTGGAATCTGGGCACGGCCAACGGCTGGTACATCGACATGCCCTACGCCGGCGAGCGCATGGACACCGACCCCACACTGCAGCTCGGCACGCTGGTCTGGGTGTCCAACCTGCCGAGCACCAGCGGCGCCTGCAGCGTGGGCGGCTCGAGCTACATCAACTACGTCGACTACGCCACCGGGCTGGCGGTGAGCGGCGCGACCAATATCGGCGCGGTCATCTCGTCGAGCGCGCTCTCCAGCGGCGTCGCGCTGGGCGCATCGGCCAACGGCACGCTGGTGGCGTTTCTGCGCAGCTCGGACGGCAGCGGCAACACGGTGAGCGTGCCGAAGAAGGGGTCGGCGACCGGGACGCGTCGCATCTCGTGGCGCCGGTTGACCGACAGCCAATGACGTATCGGGCCTCCCGGCTTCTCACTCGCTTCGCTGCGTGTTGTTCGTCACTTCCGCAAGGGAAGGAGAGCCGCGCACTCAACCGGTCCGCAGCACCTTCACCCGGATCGTCTGCACATCGCGGCCCCGGCTGCGCAGGTGGGCGGCGAGCGCGGGCAGCAACTGGCGCAGCTTGGCGGCAACGGCGTTGTTGTCCACCAGCAGGCACCAGTCGGCGTCCTGCACCGGCCCGGGCCGGATGCGCGCGCGCAGCATCGGGGGAATCAGCGATTCGCAGAGCTTGAGCCGGTCGCCGGACTCCCGCGCCAGCCCGGTCAGGCGCGCCAGGCCCGGCGATTCGCCAGCGGCTTGCTGCAGGGAAACGGCGTAGTGGCGTCGATGCATGGAGGCAGGCGTGAGGAAGGCACTAGGTGGAGTGGACACTTGCAGGCTCGGCCTGCCATCCCCATTATCCGCAGTCGCCTGTCGCACGGGCCCGGCACGGCTAGAATTTGCCGTTTGACCGGACCGTGCCGATGAGCCCGCGCCCTGATTGGGGCAGTTTTTCCGGATACCCCTTCACTTTGAGGATGGATGAGCCAGTCGCCTTCGCGCGACGGACCGCTCCACACGCATGGCCACCAACTTTCTGACCAAAATCTTCGGCAGCCGCAACGACCGGCTGCTCAAAGGCTTCCGAAGCACGGTCGCGCGCATCAACGCGATGGAACCGGCGCTCGAAAAGCTCGACGACGCCGCCCTGCGCGCGAAGACCGACGAGTTCCGTGCCCGGCTCGAAAAGGGCGAAACCCTCGACGCCCTGCTGCCCGAGGCCTTCGCCGTGGTGCGCGAAGCCTCCAAGCGCGTCATGAAGATGCGGCACTTCGACGTGCAGCTCATCGGCGGCATGGCCCTGCACCAGGGCAAGATCGCCGAAATGCGCACCGGCGAAGGCAAGACGCTCACCGGCACGCTGCCCGTCTACCTCAATGCACTCTCGGGCAAGGGCGTGCACGTGGTCACGGTCAACGACTACCTGGCCCAGCGCGACGCCGAATGGATGGGGCGGCTCTACAACTTCCTGGGCATGTCGGTCGGCATCAACCTGCCGGGCCTGCCGCGCGAAGACAAGCAGATGGCCTACGGCGCCGCCATCACCTACGGCACCAACAACGAATACGGCTTCGACTACCTGCGCGACAACATGGTCTACGAGTCCGGCGACCGCGTGCAGCGCGGGCTGAACTTCGCCATCGTCGACGAGGTCGATTCCATCCTGATCGACGAGGCCCGCACGCCGCTCATCATCAGCGGCCAAGCCGAGGACCACACCGCCACCTACGTCGCCATGAACAAGGTCTGGCCCCTGCTGGTGCAGCAGATCGGCGAGGCCGACCCGCGCACCGGCGAAGGCGTGGAGAAACCCGGCGACTTCACCATCGACGAGAAGAGCCGCCAGGTCTTCCTGACCGAGCAGGGCCACGAGAGCGCCGAGCGCATCTTGGTCGCGCAGGGCCTGCTGCCCGAGGGCGCCTCGCTCTACGACCCGGCCAACATCTCGCTGATGCACCACCTGTACGCCGCGCTGCGGGCCAACAGCCTGTACCACCGCGACCAGCACTACGTGGTGCAGAACGGCGAGATCGTCATCGTCGACGAATTCACCGGCCGCCTCATGGCCGGCCGCCGCTGGAGCGAAGGCCTGCACCAGGCCGTCGAGGCCAAGGAAGGCGTGGAGATCCAGGCCGAGAACCAGACACTCGCCTCGATCACCTTTCAGAACTACTTCCGCCTCTACGGCAAGCTCGCCGGCATGACCGGCACCGCCGACACCGAGGCCTATGAGTTCCAGGAAATCTACGGCCTGGAAACCGTGCTGATCCCGCCGAACCGGCCGAGCAAGCGAGACGACCAGCTCGACCGCGTCTACAAGACCACCCGCGAGAAGTACGAGGCCGCGATCCTCGACATCCGCGAGTGCTACGAGCGCGGCCAGCCGGTGCTCGTGGGCACCACCTCCATCGAGAACTCCGAAATCATCTCCCAGCTGCTGCAGCGCGAGAACCTGCCGCACCAGGTGCTCAACGCCAAGCAGCACGCCCGCGAGGCCGACATCGTGGCGCAGGCCGGCCGGCCCAAGATGATCACCATCGCCACCAACATGGCCGGTCGTGGCACCGACATCGTGCTGGGCGGATCGCTCGAGAAGATGCTCGCGGCCATCGAGGCCGACGACACGCTCGACGAGGCCACGAAGGAGCAGCGCATCGCCCAGACCCGCGAGCAGTGGAAGAAGGACCACGACCTCGTGTCGGCCCAGGGCGGCCTGCGCATCATCGCCACCGAGCGCCACGAGTCGCGCCGCATCGACAACCAGTTGCGCGGCCGCTCCGGCCGCCAGGGCGATCCGGGCTCTTCGCGCTTCTATCTCAGCCTCGACGACGCGCTCATGCGCATCTTCGCGGGCGACCGGGTGCGCAGCATCATGGAACGTCTGAAGATGCCCGACGGCGAAGCCATCGAGGCCGGCATCGTCACCCGCAGCATCGCCAGCGCCCAGCGCAAGGTGGAGGCGCGCAACTTCGACATGCGCAAGCAGCTGCTGGAGTACGACGACGTCTCCAACGACCAGCGCAAGGTCATCTACACCCAGCGCAACGAGATCCTCGACGCGACCGACCTCGGCCCGCAGATCGACGGCCTGCGCGAAAGCACCTTCACCGACCTCACCCGCCAGTACGTGCCGGCCGAATCGGTCGAGGAGCAGTGGGACATCGCCGGCCTGCAAAAGGTGCTCGAAGACGACTGGAAGCTGACGCTGCCGCTCAAGACCATGGTCGAGTCGGCCAGCGCGATCAGCGACGAGGACGTGCTGGAGAAGGTGGTTTCCGCCGCCGATGAGGCCTTCCAGGCCAAGGTCGCCCAGGTCGGCGGCGCCCAGTTCACCCAGTTCGAACGCGTGGTGCTGCTGCAGAGCATGGACTCGGCCTGGCGCGAACACCTGGCCTCGCTCGACTACCTGCGCCAGGGCATCCATCTGCGCGGCTATGCGCAGAAGCAGCCCAAGCAGGAATACAAGCGCGAAGCCTTCGAACTCTTCGGCCAGATGCTCGACGGCGTCAAGACCGAAGTCACCAAGGTGCTGATGACGGTGCAGGTGCAGTCGCAGGAGCAGCTCGGCGACGCCGCCGACGCCATGGAAAGCCGCGCCGAGCACATCGGCAACCTGACCTACCAGGCGCCTACCGAAACCGGTGGCGTCGAGACCACCGCCGACCCGATGTCGGCCGCCGCACCGGTCGGCCAGCTGCCCGAAGGCGTGCGTGTCGGCCGCAACGATCCCTGCCCCTGCGGCAGCGGCAAGAAATTCAAGAACTGCCACGGCCAGCTCAGCTGAGCCGGCGCCACCCGGAGAGAAACCGATGCCCGTGAATCTTTCGGCGCCCGACGCGGCGTCGCTGCTCCCCATCGCCGGCGTGCGCATCGGCGTGGCCGAAGCCGGCGTGCGCAAGGCCAACCGCAAGGACCTCACCGTCTTCCTGCTCGACGAAGGCGCGCACGTCGCCGGCGTCTTCACCCAGAACCGCTTCTGCGCCGCCCCCGTGCAGGTCTGCCGCGAGCACCTGGCGGGCTGCCATGCGGTGCGCGCCCTGGTGATCAACACCGGCAACGCCAACGCCGGCACCGGTGCCGACGGTCTGGCCCGCGCCCGCGCCACCTGCGACGCGCTGTCGCGACAGCTCGCGCTGCCCGCGCACGCGGTGCTGCCGTTCTCCACCGGCGTCATCATGGAACCGCTGCCGGTCGACCGCATCGAGGCCGGCCTGCCCGCTGCCATCGCCGACGCCAGGCCCGACCACTGGGCACGCGCGGCCGAAGGCATCATGACCACCGACACCGTGCCCAAGGCCTTCAGCGCCCAGGCGCAGGTCGGCGGCAAGACGGTTTCCATCACCGGCATCAGCAAGGGCGCCGGCATGATCCGGCCGAACATGGCGACCATGCTCGGCTTTCTGGCCACCGATGCGGCCGTGGCGCCGGCGGTGTTGAAGCAACTGGCTGCGCAGCTGGCCGAAGGCTCGTTCAACCGGGTCACCATCGACGGCGACACCTCCACCAACGACTCCTTCGTCGTGATCGCCACCGGCCGTGCCGGCAATGCGGCGGTCGACTCGCTCGACAGCGCCGACGGCCAGGCGCTCTACCAGGCGCTGCTCGGTGTGTCGCGGCTGCTGGCCCAGGCCATCGTGCGTGACGGCGAGGGGGCGACCAAGTTCATCACCGTGGCGGTGGAGGGCGGCCGCGACGCCGCCGAATGCCGCCAGGTGGCCTACGCCATCGCGCATTCGCCGCTGGTCAAGACCGCCTTCTACGCCAGCGACCCGAACCTGGGTCGCATCCTGGCGGCGGTCGGTTATGCCGGCATCGCCGACCTGGACCAGGGCGGCATCGAGCTGCACTTGGACGACGTGCATGTGGCCACGCTGGGCGGACGCCATCCGCTCTACCGCGAGGAAGACGGCCAGCGCGTGATGAAGCAGAGCGAAATCACGGTGCGCGTGGGGCTGGGTCGGGGCGCTGCCAGCGACACGGTGTGGACCTGCGATTTCAGCCATGACTACGTCAGCATCAATGCTGATTACCGCAGTTGATCGAGCTCACCCCCGGGCTGCGCACTTCGTGTCTTCGCCTACCCCCTTGCAGGGGCAACGCTGGCGCACCGGAAGGCTTTGGCTAAAACCCCAGGCTACGCACTTCGTGTCTTCGCCTACCCCTTCCAGGGGCAACGCTGGCGAACCGGCAAAGCCGGTCCGCTGCGTTCTCTGAAATACATTATTTCCTGACACCCTGCCCATGAACGACAGCTTTGAACGTCTCGTTGCCCGCGCGGAGGCGGTGCTGGGGCGGCTGGAGGCGATCCTGCCGCAGCCGCTGTCGGCGCCGGACTGGGATGGCGCCATCGCCTGGCGCTATCGGCGGCGGGCCAACGGGGCGGGGCGGCTGGAGGCGGTGCGGCATGTGTCGGGCATGGCGCTGTCGGAGCTGCGGGAGATCGAGCCGCAAAAGGAAAAGATCGAGCGCAACACGCGGCAGTTCGTCGAAGGGCGCTCGGCCAACAACGTGCTGCTGACCGGGGCGCGGGGTACGGGCAAGTCCTCGCTGATCAAGGCCTGCTTGAAGACCTTCGCGCCGCAGGGGCTGCGGCTGATCGAGGTCGACAAGTCCGATCTGGCCGACCTGCCCGACATCGTCGAGATGGTGGCGGAGCGTCCCGAGAAGTTCATCGTGTTCTGCGACGACCTCAGCTTCGAGGACGGCGAGTCGGGCTACAAGGCGCTGAAGTCGGCGCTCGACGGCTCGGTGGCGGCATCCACGCCCAATGTGCTGATCTATGCCACCAGCAACCGGCGCCACCTGCTGCCGGAGTACATGGCTGAGAACCTCACCTACTCGCACACGCCCGATGGCGAGATCCATCCGGGCGAGGTGATCGAGGAGAAGATCTCGCTGTCCGAACGTTTCGGGCTGTGGGTGAGCTTCTACCCCTTCACCCAGGACGAATACCTCACCATCTGCGGCCAATGGCTGTCTTCCTTCGGGCAGACGCCCGAGCAGATCGCCGCCGCCCGGGCCGACGCGCTGGTATGGGCGCTGGAGCGCGGCTCGCGCAGCGGCCGGGTGGCCTACCAGTTCGCCCGCGACCGGGCCGGCCGCAGCGATGACTGAGGCGCGCCGACATACCGAAGTCGCGGTTGGCATCCTGCTGCGTGGGGAGCACGACATGCTGCTCACCAGCCGGCCCGTGGGCAAGCCCTACGCGGGCTATTGGGAGTTTCCGGGCGGCAAGCTCGAAGCCGGCGAAAGCGTGGAGCAGGCCCTGCGACGCGAGCTCGAGGAAGAGCTCGGCATCGTCATCGGCCCGGCCGAAGTCTGGAAGGTGACCGAGCACGACTATCCGCATGCCCTGGTGCGCCTGCACTGGTGCCGCGTGCGCGAATGGACCGGTGATTTCGAAATGCGCGAAGGCCAGAAGATGCAGTGGCAGACCCTGCCGCTGACGGTGACGCCGGTGCTGCCCGGTGCCTTTCCGGTGCTGGCCTGGATGGCCGAGGAGCAGGGCTTCGACGGGCCCACGCACCGCTAGCGAAAGCCGTCGATCGCCTCAACGTAGCAGGCGCAAGGCCAGTGCCGCCAGCAAGCCGAACGCCGCCCAGTGGGCGACCGTGCAAAGGCCGCTTTTTTCGTGTTCGTCGTGGGTCAGGAACATATGGCCCAGGGCCCGCGCCACGCCGTGGACGCCGCTCGCCAGGCCGTAGACCACCGGCAGTACCAGACAGACCGCGAGCAGCCCCGGGCTGCCGGAAAATCCGATGAAAGAGTCTGGCCACAACAGTCGTCTGGCGAACACGCCGTAGAGGACGACCAGCGAAACATTGAAGAAGATGGGCGCGAGCACCGCTGCAATCAGCCGCTCGGACCAGTCGGTGCGGGTTTCGGCCCGAAATCTCCCGGGCCTCGTCATCGACCCGCTCGAACGGCCAAAGCCGCGCACGATGGATCAGTTGGCGCTGTGACGCGGATCGCCATAGATCTCGTCTTCCGGCGGCGCCTCGGTCGGCACCCGGAAGCTCTCGCTGGCCCAGGCGCCCAGGTCGACGCCGCGGCAGCGGGCGCTGCAGAACGGGCGGTAGGGGTTGTCGGTGGCATAGACGCTGTCGCCGCCGCATCCGGGGCAGCGCACGATGCGTCGGGAGATGGGGGAGTTGTCAGCAGGGCTCGTCATGAGCCCGCGATTCTGCCGCCGTCGGCGCTCAGGCGCAAAGCGAGAGCTCGAAACCCGTATCTTCGCCAGCGGGTTGAAGCTTGCCGTCACCTTCCTGCTTCATCAGCCGCACCGACACCATCAGCCGATTGCCGCTGATCTCGGGGATCAGGCCCGAGGACGGGTCCATGCGCAGGCGCAGCAACTGGAAGCTTCGGCCTTGTGGCAGGGTCTGCTGGAAGCTGCCGGCCTGGCTCATCACCTTTTGCGGCACACCGGAGTCGCGCAGCATCTTCAGCAGCAGGTAGATCGATTCAGCCAGCGGCGCCAGGGTGGAAGCCCAGGCCGAGACGTCGTCGCGGCGCACCACGGCGCCCTGGTGCTGCCAGGCGTAATAGGCGGGCAGGTCGAAGCCGCAGGTGCCGCCGGGAATGCCGGTGCGGCTGCGGATCGCCATGAGGAAGTCGTTCTCGGTGAGCGGCTGGCCGGCACGGCCCACCAGCTGCGACAGCGAATCCAGGCAACGGTCGACCTGGGCGATCACGCCTTCGAGCACGCTCTCGGCAATGGCCGGATTGCCCCGGAAGCTGTCGAGCTGCTGCTTCTGTTTTTCGAGATCCTTCATCACGTCCGCCTTGAGGTCGGCGCGGGCCGCGACGTCCATGATCTCGAAAATGGAAACCAGGGCGAAGTGGTGGTCGAGGGCGTGATCGCGGGGGACCAGCTCGCCCAGCCGGCGGAAGAGTTGTTCGAGCCTCAGGTAGGTCCGGATGCGCTCGTTGAAGGGATATTCGTACAAAATCACGGCGGCCATCATAGTCCCATGCTGCGGGCGATCGAGGCCGCGGCAACATCGAGTTGCTCAATGCCGATGCCCTCGTTGAGGATCACGAAATCGGCTGCCGCGCGGCGTTCGACGCGCGTTGCCTGCGAGGCGACGATGCGGCGCACGGTGGCTTCGTCGAGCGTGCTGCGCGCCATCACCCGGGCGACCTGGGTGTCGGCCTCGCAGTCGACCACCGCCACCCGGTCGAAACGCCCGGCCCGATCGCCGGATTCCACCAGCAGCGGCACGTCGAAGACCGCCAGCCGCGCGCCCTGGGCTCGCGCTGCGTCGGCAGCGGCGCGGGTCGCCTCGCGCACCAGTGGATGCACGATGGCTTCGAGCCGCTGGCGCGCACCGGGATCCTGAAAGACCAGCGCACGCATGCGTTCGCGGTCCATGGCGCCTTCTGCGGTGATGAAGTCGGTGCCGAAGGTGCCGGCGATGGCGGAAATGGCCGAGCCGCCTGCCGCGGTGGTGGCGCGCGACAGCGCGTCGGCGTCGATCACCACCGCGCCGCGCGCCGCGAGCATCACGGCGACGGTGCTCTTGCCGCTGCCGATGCCGCCGGTGAGGCCCAGCGTGCGCATCGGATGGGGAGCGACCGCCGTCAAAGCCCCGCCGCCCGCAGCAAGGCCGGCGGGCTGGCCACCATGCCGATCAGGCCGGCCAGTCCGAGGAACGGGCCGAAGGGCACGTAGCCGCCCGGGCGCAGGCCGCTGCGCAGCTTCATCGCCAGGCCGACGATGGCGCCGGTGATCGAGGCGATGAGGATCAGCGGAATGAGGGCCTGCCAGCCGAACCAGGCGCCGAGTGCGGCGAAGAGCTTGAAGTCGCCGAAACCCATGCCTTCCTTGCCGGTCAGCAGCTTGAATCCCCAGTACACCAGCCAGAGCGACATATAGCCGCCGACGGCGCCCCAGACGGCGTCGGTCAGCGGCAGCTCGGTCCATTGCAGTGCCGAGAAGACCAGTCCGGCCCAGAGCAGGGGCAGGGTGATGCTATCGGGCAGCAGTGTGGTGTCCCAGTCGATCATGGCCAGCGCGACGACCGCGGCCGAGAAGCCGCACCAGCCGATGGCCGTCCAGCTCGCACCCCAACGCCACGCGCAGTAACCGAAGAGCAGGCCGGTGGCGGCCTCGACCAGCGGGTAGCGCACGCTGATGCCGCCTTGGCAGGCCGAGCAGCGGCCGCGCAGGGCCAGCCAGCTCAGCACCGGCAGGTTCTCGTACCAGCGCACCTGGTGGCCACAGTGCGGACAGCGCGAGCGCGGCACGACGAGGTTGAAAGTGTCGGCCTCCGGCTCGACCGTGTAGCTGGACGGCTGGGCCGCCGCGCCTTGGGCGTCGGCCTGCGCCACGGCGATCTCGGCGGCCCACTGCCGCTCCATCATGATCGGCAGCCGGTAGATCACCACGTTGAGAAAACTGCCCACCAGCAGGCCGAGCACCACGGCCGCGACGACGACGAACTCCGCCGGCAGGCCCGCCAACATTTCCGCCATCGTCAGACGACCTGCCCGAGCTTGAAGATCGGAAGGTACATGGCGACCACGATGCCGCCGATGAGTGTGCCCAGGAACACGATGATGATCGGCTCCAGCAGGCTGGACAGTCCGGCGACCATCTCGTCGACTTCAGCCTCGTACACGTCGGCGGCCTTGCCGAGCATGTGGTCGAGCGCGCCGGATTCCTCCCCGATGGCGCACATCTGCAGCACCATGTTCGGGAACACGTTGGCATTGCTCATCGCCGCCGTCAGGCTGGTGCCGGTGGCGACCTGCTGCTGGATCTTCTCGGTGGCGATGAGGTACTTGGAATTGCCCGAGGCACCACCCACCGAGTCGAGCGCCTCGACCAGCGGCACGCCGGCGGCGAACATGGTCGACAGGGTGCGGGTCCAGCGGGCGACGCACGACTTGTCGATCAGCGGGCCGAACACCGGTACCTTGAGGATGAAGCGGTCCACGGCCAGCTGGAATTTCTCGCTGCGCTTGAAGGCCTGCCGCAGAAAATAGAAGCCGCCGAGGATGAAGCCGAGCATCAGCCACCAGTAGTCGACGAAGAACTCGCTCATGGCGATGACCATCAGCGTGGGCGCCGGCAGGTCGGCGCCGAAGGACGAGAACACCTGCTTGAAGGCCGGCACCACGAAGATCATGATCACCGCGACCACCACGGCGGCCACCACCACCACCGAAATCGGGTACATGAGCGCCGACTTGATCTTGCTCTTGATCGCCTCGGTCTTCTCCATGTAGGTGGCCAGCCGGTCGAGCAGCGACTCCAGGATACCGGCCGCCTCGCCGGCTTCCACCAGGTTGGCGTAGAGGCTGTTGAAGTACATCGGATGCTTGCGGAACGCACCCGACAGCGAGGTGCCGGTCTCCACGTCCTGCCGGATGTCGTTGAGCAGCTTGGCGACGCTGGGGTTGGCATTGCCACGCCCCACGATGTCGAAGGACTGCAGCAGCGGCACGCCGGCCTTCATCATGGTGGCGAGCTGGCGGGTGAAGACGGCGATGTCCTTGGGCTTGATCTTGCGGCCGGACTTCATGCGGCGCTTCTTGATCTTCAGCGGCACCACGCCCTGGCGGCGCAGGGTGGCGGTGACCTGGTTCTCGCCGCTGGCGCGCAGTTCTCCGCGCACCGGCTTGCCCTGGCGGTCCCGGCCTTCCCATTCGAAGACGAAATCCTTGATGCCCCGCGATGCGGCTGTTGCCATGGTGCTCAGCTCCCGATCGGGCGGCGCGCAGGCGCCTGCCGGTTACTACTCATTGGTGACGGCCAGCACTTCCTCGAGCGAGGTCATGCCCATGCGCACCTTGTGCAGGCCGGACTCGCGCAGCGAACGCACGCCGTCGGCGCGCGCCTGGGCGGCGATGTCGAGGGCGCTGCCGTCGCGCAGGATGATCTCCTGCATCGCCTCGTTGACCGGCATCACCTGGTAGATGCCGACGCGTCCCTTGTAGCCGCCGTTGCAGGCCGAGCAACCTACCGGGCGGTATGGTTTCCAGCTGCCGTCGAGCTGTTCTTCGGTGTAGCCGGCGTCGAGCAGGGCCGAGCGCGGCACCTCGTGCTCTTCCTTGCAGACCGGGCAGAGCCGCCGCGCCAGGCGCTGGGCGGTGATCAGGAGCACGCTGGAGGCGATGTTGAAGGGCGCGATGCCCATGTTGCGCATGCGCGTGAGCGTGGTCGGCGCATCGTTGGTGTGCAGCGTCGACAGCACCAGGTGGCCGGTCTGGGCGGCCTTGATGGAGATGTCGGCGGTTTCCAGGTCGCGGATTTCGCCGACCATGATGATGTCCGGATCCTGGCGCAGGAACGACTTGAGCGCGACTGCGAAGGTGAGGCCCGCGCGGTCGTTGACGTTGACCTGGTTGACGCCCGGCAGGTTGATTTCGGACGGGTCTTCGGCCGTGGCGATGTTCACGCCCGGCTTGTTGAGCATGTTCAGGCAGGTGTAGAGCGACACCGTCTTGCCGGAGCCGGTCGGCCCGGTGACCAGGATCATGCCGTAGGGCCGGCCGATGGCGTGCAGCAGCCGCTCCTTTTCCTCGGGCTCGTAGCCCAGGGCTTCGATGCCGAGCTTGGCGCTGCTCGGGTCGAGGATACGGATCACGATCTTCTCGCCGAAGAGCGTGGGCAGCGTGCTGACCCGGAAGTCGATGACCCGGTCGGCGCCGACCTTGAGCTTCATGCGGCCGTCCTGCGGCACCCGCTTTTCGGAGATGTCGAGCCGCGAGATCACCTTGATGCGCGAGGCGAGCTTCTCCTTGATCGCGATCGGCGGCGAGGCGATCTCGCGCAGCTCGCCGTCGACGCGGAAGCGCACCCGGTAGGTGTGTTCGTAGGGCTCGAAATGCAGGTCGGAGGCGCGCATGTTGAACGCGTCGATCAGCATCTTGTGCAGGAACTTGACGACCGGGGCGTCCTCGACCTCGGCCATGTTGCCGGAGTCGCCGGCATTGGGGTCGAGCGCCTCGGGCTCCTCGTCGAACTCGAAGTCGCCGCCGCCCACCATGGAGTCGAGCTGTTCGGCCGCCGAGGTGGTGGTGAGGTCGAGCAGGCGCGAGAGCTTGTCGTATTCGGCGATCACCCAGTCGATGCCGAGCTGGGTCGAGAACTTGATCTTTTCGGCCGCTTCCTGGTCGGACGGGTCGGCGGTGGCGACGATGAGCCGGTTGCTGCGCTTGCTGAGCACCACCACCCGGTAGCTCTGGCAGATCTTGATGTCGAGCAGGTCCTTGGGCAGGCGCATCGGATCGATGGCCGACAGGTCGAGCAGCGGGGCGCCGAAGGCGGCAGACACCGCGTGCGCCAGGTTGGCCGGCGACACCGCGCCGGAGCCGGTGAGTTCGGCGATGAAGCTGGTGCGCGCCGCGCGTGACTTGCGGACCAGGTCCTCGGCCGATTTCTGGCTCAGCAACCCGGCGGCGACCAGTGTCCGACCCAGGCCGGGAAGCGCGATCGGGGCGCTGTCTTTGCTGAGGGCGTCAATCGCGGCCATGGTCGCAGGAAGCAGATGGTTACGGCAAAAAATGCATCCTACCATCGCTCCCCGCGCAGGAAGCCGCTGGCGCGGGCATATCCACGAGCGGTGTGGCGGCGCGTGTGGCGAGCGATCACCAACCGGCGGTCGCGGGCGGCGCGTCGAGCACCGGCGCGACCTGGGCGCCGGTCAGTTCGCCAGTGCTTCGGCGGTCGGTGCCGCCGCGGCCGCCTTCGGGGCCGACTGCCCGGCGGCCGGCAGCAGGCTCGTCGCCCGGGGCCAGTCGGCGAGGCCCCAGGCGCGCGCCACCACGGCGTCCATCTCGGACGGGCTCGCGCCGCCCGCGTAGGCGGCCAGCCGGCGTGCCTTGTCCTCGATCTCGGCGCGGTCGAGGGTGTTGCCCGGGTCGCCCTTGGGTTCGTCGACCCGGCCGTGCAATGTACGGCCGTCGGTGGTGCGCACCTCGACCTTGCCGATCCAGCGGCGCGGGTAGGCGCCATCGACCTCGGCGTCGAGCTCCATCCGCACCTTCTGCCGCAGGGCGGCGACACGCGGTTCCTGGAAGTGCGCGTCGAATTCGCCCAGCCCGGCGCTGCCGAAGACCGAGATCAGCCCCAGCACCGTGCCCATCGAGAACTTGCTCTGGTGCACCGTGCGCGGGTCGGTCACCGGGCCGAGCACGTCGATCGCGCCCTGATGCACGCGGCAGATCACCTCGGCGATGTCGTCCGGGCGCAGGCCGTGGGCGCGCACCACCTGCGCCAGCGCATCTGCGGCCGGATGCGTGTGGCGGCAGGAGGCGTGGAACTTGAATGACGTTTCCGGCAGCGCCCAGCGGCTGCCGAGCCCGTCGACCAGCCGCGCCGGATCGGCGTCGCTCGACATGCCCGCGCCCATGCCTTGCGGCCCTTCGAGGATGCGGCGGGCGCCGGTGAAGCCGTCCCGGGCCAGATAGGCGGCCATCAGCCCGTCGCCGGCGGCCTTGGCGGTGTGCAGCTGCTTGGAGTCGGCCGCGTCGCGCAGGAATTCCCACAGGCCAGCGGCCTGGGTGCCGGCCGAGCCGAAGGCGTGCAGCATGCGGTCCGCGTCCAGGCCGAGCAGCCGGCCGACGGTGGCGGCCGCGGCCACCGTGCCGGCGGTGCCGGTGGTGTGGAAGATGCGGTAATGCGAGCGGCCGAGGAATTCGCCGACGCGGATGCCCACCTCGTAGCCGGCGACCGCCGCCACCAGCAGCTCGCGCCCGGAAGCGCCGATGGCCTGGGCCACCGCCAGCGCCGGCGGAAACACCACGGCCGCCGGGTGAAAGACCGATCCGTTGTGCACATCGTCCTGTTCGGCGACATGGGAGGCAGCGGCGTTCACCATTGCCGCGAACCACGGCGTGCTGCGGCCGCGCGAAATCAGCACCTCGCTGGCGCCGTCGGCCGGGCCCATGGTGCGGGCGAACGTGGCGATGGTCTCCACCGGCCGCGAGCCCTTGCCGGCCAATACGGAGCCCACCCAGTCCAGGAACAGGTCTTCGGCGCGGCGCAACACCGGCGCGGGAATCTGGTCGAAACGCAGTTGGGCGGCGAAGGCGGCGAGGCTGCGGCTCGGATGGGCGTCGGCGGTGGTGGTGGTCAAGATGTCGGTCTCCTCGTTCGTATGGAAGTCGCGTCCGCCGGGGGCGGTCGCCCGTCGCAGCATGGACTGGACGGCCGCGGCCCGCCATGCGGATTTGCCGAAGGGGGCGTTCTGTCGCGCGGGTCGCCTCTCGCTCGACTCACAATCGGCCGCATGCATTTCGACCTCTTCGACCTGCGGCTTTTCGTCTTCGTGGCGGAAGAATCCAACCTGCGCCGGGGCGCCGAACGGGCCTGTCTGTCGCTCGGCGCGGCCAGCGCGCGCATCAAGGCGCTGGAGGAGAACGTCGGCAGCCCGCTGTTCTATCGCAAGCCGCAGGGCGTGGAGCTCACGCCGGCTGGCGACGCGCTGCTGCACCACGCGCGCCTGGTGCAGCAGCAGGTCGAGCACCTCAAGACCGACCTGCGCGAGTACGCCAGCGGCAGCAAGGGCCATGTGCGCATCCTGGCCAACACCACCTCCATCAGCGGCGCCTTGCCGGCGGCGCTGGCGAGTTTCCTGGCGAGCCAGCCCGACGTGCACATCGACCTGCGCGAAAAGCTGAGCCAGGAGATCGTGATCGCCATCCACGAAGCCCACGCGGACATCGGCATCGTCGCCGGCAATATCGAGACGCGGGGCCTGGAAGTGCACGACTTCGTCGGCGACGAGCTCGTGGTGGTGGTGCCCGAGGGGCATGCGCTGGCCGGGTGCGAGCGGGTGTCGTTCGCGCAGACGCTCGACGACCACCATGTCTCGCTGGCCGCCGGCAGCGCGCTCGCCGGTTTTCTGCCACCGCTGGCGCGGGCCATCGGCCGCCGGCTGGAGTTTCGGTTGCAGGTGGCGAGCTTCGAATCGATCTGCCTGCTGGTGGCCGCCGGCGTGGGTATCGGCATCATTCCGCGCTCGTCGGCGCTGCGCCATGCGCGCAGCATGCCGGTGCGCATCGTGCCGCTGAGCGATCGGTGGGCGTTGCGCGAGACCCGCATCGTGCATCGGGCGGATGCGCCGCTGACCCGGCTGGCGATGGACCTGGTGCGCCATCTGGCGGCCTACCGGCACGCGGACCGGGCGCCGTAGCAGGCGAGCGGATCAGCGCCGGGCCGGCAATCCCAGCCGCTGCCGGGCCGCCCGGTACTGGTGCGCCAGCCGCTCGACGCGTTGTGCCACGGCTTCGATCTGCCCGACCGCGCCGATGCCCTGTCCGGCGCCCCAGATGTCTTTCCACGCCTTGCGATCGCTGCCGAAACTCATGGTCGACGGATCGCTGGAGGGCAAGGCCTGCGGATCCAGCCCGGCGGCCAGGATGGACGGCTTGAGATAGTTGCCGTGCACGCCGGTGAAGAGATTGGAATAGACGATGTCGTCGCTGCCGCAGTCCACGATCATCTGCTTGTAGCGCTCGTCGGCCCGTGCTTCTTCGGTGGCGATGAAGGCCGAGCCGATATAGGCGAAATCCGCGCCCATGGCCTGCGCCGCCAGGATCGCGTCGCCGGTGGCGATGGCGCCGGACAAGGCCAGCGGCCCGTCGAACCAGCGCCGGATTTCCTGCACCAGCGCAAAGGGGCTGCGGGTGCCGGCATGGCCGCCGGCGCCCGCAGCCACCGCCACCAGGCCGTCGGCACCTTTCTCGATGGCCTTGCGGGCGAAGCGGTCGTCGATGACGTCGTGCATCACCAGGCCGCCCCACCCATGCACCGCCTCGTTGACCTCCGGTCGCGCGCCGAGCGAGCTGATGACCAGCGGCACCCGGTAGCGCTCGCAGACGGCGAGGTCGGCGTCGAGCCGCTCGTTGCTGCGGTGCACGATCTGGTTGATGGCGAAGGGCGCGGCCGGTGCATCGGGATGCGCGCGGTCGTGCGCGGCCAGGGTCTCGGTGATCTCGGCGAGCCAGTCGTCGAGCAGGGCCGCCGGCCGGGCGTTGAGCGCGGGCAGGGCACCGACGATGCCGGCCTTGCATTGGGCGATGACGAGTCGCGGCACGCTGACGATGAACAGCGGCGCCGCGATGACCGGAATGCGCAGGCCGCGCAGCAGAGGCGGGCAGCTCATGCGTGGCCCGGTCGACGGGAGTTTGTGCAAAAGGCCATGTTGTCTCCAGACGCCGAGTGAGGCTCGGCGCATGACGAAAAGGGACGTGGGAACCAGTCGATTGTGGCCAGTGCGCAGGCGCGGCTCCCGACGGGGCTCACTTCAGGTAGGAACGCAGGGCCGAGACGACCGCCTCCACGTCCTGGCTGCGCGTGGCGTCGTCCGTCGCCGACGGGCCGAGGTGTTCCCGCAGATGGCCTTCGAGCACTTCCGACATCAGGCCACTGATCGCGCCCCGCACGGCGGCGATCTGCTGGAGTACCGCAATGCAATCCGTGCCCTCGTCGAGCGCTCGCTCCAGCGCCGCCGTTTGCCCCTGGATGCGGCGAACCCGCGCGAGCAACTTCTTCTTTCCTGCAACGGTGTGGGCCATCTACAACTTCCGTATTTCGATTCAAATAGAGTACTGGGGTACAGTATCAGGCATGAACCTGCCAGACACCCGCCAAGCCCTCGGATCCGGTTGGAAACACTCGCACGTGTTCGATCAAGGCAACCCCCTGGCCGAGCGCAAGACCCGCTGGGCGGTACTGCTGACCGCCGCCATGATGGTCGTCGAGATCGCCGGCGGCTGGTTCTACAACTCCATGGCCTTGCTGGCCGACGGTTGGCACATGAGCTCCCATGCGCTGGCGCTCGGTCTGTCGGTGGCGGCCTATGCGGCGGCCCGTCGGTACGCCGGCGACAGCCGTTTCGCTTTCGGTACCTGGAAGATCGAGATCCTGGGCGGATACAGCAGCGCGATCCTGTTGCTCATGGTCGCGGGCCTCATGCTGTTCCAGTCGGTGGAGCGCCTGATCTCGCCGGCCGCGATCCACTACGAGCAGGCCATCGGCATTGCGGCCATTGGCCTGGTGGTCAACCTGGCGTGCGCGTGGCTGCTGCACGACGGGCATCACCATGGGCACGAGCATGGACATGGGCATCCACACGATCATGGTCACACGCAAGGCCACGGACATGAAGACCTGAACCTGCGTTCGGCCTACATGCATGTGTTGGCGGATGCGGCGACTTCGGTGCTCGCCATCGTCGCGCTCTTCGGTGGTATGTGGTGGGGTGCTGCCTGGCTGGATCCGGTGATGGGCATCGTCGGCGCGGGCCTGGTAGCCGTCTGGGCGGTCGGCTTGCTGCGCGACGCCGGCCGCGTCCTGCTGGATGCCGAGATGGACGCGCCGGTCGTCGCCGAGATCCGCGAGGTGATCGCCGAGAGCCCGGTCGAGGCGAGCATCTGCGACCTGCACGTGTGGCGCGTCGGCAAGGGCCAATACGCCTGCGTGCTTTCTTTGGCCACCCGGAGCGCGGTGGAGCCCGACTATTTCAAGGAACGACTGCGCATACACGAAGAGCTGGTCCATATCTCGGTCGAGGTGAACCGTCTGCCGCAAGCGACGGCCGGATAGCGAACGCGCCCGCTGACAGGGGTCGGAAGCGCGCCGTAGAACCGCGCGGCTTGTCGAGCAATTCAACCTGTCAGGAGTCAATATGGTTTGGATGGAATCTGGTCAACGCCCACCCCAAGAACTTATGGAAAGGTTCATGGCCGCAGAGGCGCCCACGTTCGAGGTGGTTCGTGTGGCCGGCGATCTGGTGTTGTGGAAGTCCGTTACCCGGGCGCAGCTGCTCGACGGTTTCACGCGGCCCGCCCGCACGCACTTTCACATGACCGAGAGGGGCGCGCTGGATTGCCATTTCATGAGTCGCCTGCCGATGGCCATGATCAATTTCGAGGCGATGGCGATGGCGATGGCGATGGCGATGGCGATGGCGAGCGCGCGGGCTGCGGGGGTGTGCGCATGACCGGCGCGATCCATGCGGGTGATTTCTCCGATCGTCGCGTCATCCTGGTGCGCGGCCACGACACGCGATGCGCCAGGTTCTGGGATGAAAGTTCAGCCGGTTACGAACAGGCTTGCGACGGACCGACCTACCTCTTCCTGGGGTGTCGGGCGCCAGACGAGAAACTGCAGAGGCTGTCCGAGCGCTACGGCATTCCGGTCGCCGAACTGGTCGCGTTCCGTAATGGCGAACTGAAGCAAGACCCTGCATGAGCGGTGAAGTTTCGCCCGGCGGCTTCGGCAAGCTGTGCGGCAGCGCGGTCGTGCCGGCGTACGACTCCTTGTATCCACCGACGGTCGATGTCGTCGATCTGCTGCGGGTGGATTTCGACCGACGGGCCATCGGGCCGGACGGGCTGTACCTGGTCGAGATGACGAGTCCGCGTGGTGTGGAGTGGCGAGGTTGCGGCGGCGATCATGCGCTGTCCGCTCGTTTGCGTATGGACGAAGACGGACGCGGTGCCTAGCGCGAGATACCCAGTGTGACTGCGGTCCACTTTCGAATCGTCGGCTATGTCGAGCAGGTCTACAAGCCGTCGCGCAGGGCTTGAGCAGGGCGGCGAGGATATCTCCGAGGCGCTTCGAAAATTCGAATCGGCCAAACAGTTCGGAGGAGGCGCGGTGAGTATGGCGCCCCGCGTTCTCATGGGGCGCAGGAACGCAGCGTCACCGTTGGATCGAGCAGGGTCGCGAAAACCGGCTGACTCGAACTGACTCGAAAAATGAATTGGTCGGGGTGAGAGGATTCGAACCTCACCAAAAACCGGGGTCTTCAGAGGGAAGAAGGGCTGATGCGTCAGGGTCAGTTGCTGGTCGAAATTGACACACTATCATTCAGCGTAGCACAGAGGAAAAGCTAGCGAAATGCGCTTGAGATTACCCCTGTAACCGATTCAGGGTCAGGCCTTGGGCGACGTAAACGACTCCCGCTACGGGGCGACTATGCGGCCCTGAGTCGAAAAACTGCGCCCTATATGAATT
Source organism: Xylophilus sp. GOD-11R (assembly GCF_033546935.1). Classification (GTDB taxonomy): domain Bacteria; phylum Pseudomonadota; class Gammaproteobacteria; order Burkholderiales; family Burkholderiaceae_C; genus Xylophilus. The sequence continues at coordinate 677,102 of NZ_CP137854.1, forward strand.
GGCTGGTCTACCGCATCTGGAGCTACCAAAAGTCTACAAGGGGCTGGCTTGGCGCGGAAATGACAAGTCGCCCGCCGTCTTGTCAAGGAGCCCGCAGCACCTGCTCGGCGTTTTTGATGGTTATGCGGGTCGTCTTTGCTTGGGGGTTGTACGCCATGACCGCGAATAAGCTTTCGCCGGAACCTTCGATACTATCTAGGGGGACGGCAAATGTCGGCGTTAGCTCGAAGATGACCGTAACAGTATCTGCGGGCCAGTTGTCGATGCGGGAGGCGCCCCACTTCACCGGCAATTCAACAGAAGTACCGCGAACGGTGGATGCAACCTGACGCGTTTCTGTATATGAGTAATATCCTGAAATTACGCCTTGCTGGCCCCGGTCTACCACAACTCCCCATTTTTCTATGCGACCAAAGCCCGTGCAGGTTAAGACACCGGTGAATCCGGTTGTTGCTGAGCTATTTGTTGTAATTGAGCCGTTATTGGAATAGGCGGTATTGAAACTAATAGTATTCACGTCAATCTCCCAGCCGGGCGTCGCCGTCGCCGAAAGTGGTTCTGTCCGCGTCCCTTCGCCGTGTTGTGATTCACAACGTTTATCCGGTGTTCGACGGGGCGTTTTTTCGACGGTCATGGCTTGAACAATTGGCGTGATACGTCCCACACCAATCGTCTCTGGATAAACGATCAATTGAATTGGAAAGTCTCGTGCTATAAAGTCGTCAAAAAAGAGCCATTTCGTTTTTCGCTCGTATAGCTGGAGGTTAGTCTGGACGAACACCGGCGCAGTAATTGCGGCTGCATGCTCTGGCACCATGAAACGTAGTTCATTGAACGATTGGGTGCTTGGCCTTGCCTGCTTTTCAGCGAAAGTCAAAATAGGTTGGTGGTTGTCGAGGGCAAGGCCTTGAATTGAGAATTCGGTCGGAGCGCCAGACTGCACACTATAAATTGGGGAAATCTTTGTAATTCTTGGAATGTCTTTTGTGAGCGGCAGACTTTGCACTGTTGCCGCGAGAGTATCTGCACTTCTTTGTATATCACCAGTGGCTTTATTTGCGGCGCCGCTAAGAGTGGAGGCCGATGCTTGAATGTCTTGAAAAAGTTGGTGGCGTGCGCCGCTAAGTTGCGTCACGGATTCGTCCAACGCCGCCGAGTATTGTTGGCGAAACAGCGCAATTGCAGCCAAGGTTGCTTGGCCTGTTTCCATAACAACGCCTTTTCCTTGAGATCCCGCCTCTTGAATGCTGGCGCGGACACCTCGCTCCGCTTGGTCGAGATACCCGCTGACAGGGTCAATAATTGCGTATGCGGGCGCTGCGAATCCAAAGACGATTGCGGCGGACCCAGCGGCGGACAATGTCGGACCAACAATGACCCGTGTGATCCAATGGTCCATTTCAATTACCCTGTGATGTTGACGGACGATCCAGCTGTGTCAGCTTAGGTGTTGGAGGCGGCGTTAGTCATCATCAGGATTGGGGATATAGCTGTCCGGACACACGTGTCAGCGGAAGACAAGCAGAGCATTTCGCTCGGCTTGCGCGGTAGCCCGCCAACACATCGCAGGCTGCAGCGGCGCTCTACGATGAAGACAAATCTATGTTCAACATAGGTTTGAAGGGGAAGCCCCCATTGATGGTCAGCGAGGCCGGCCTGTATGCCCTGATCTTGCGCTCTCGAAAAGCGGAAGCAAAACCCTTCCAACGCTGGGTGACCAAAGAAGTCCTGCCGACCATCCGCAGGACCCGGGGGCAGTGACTTTTACGCCAATGACGGAGAAGCGCTATGACAACGTGAAGCGCCTTGCTGAGCGCGGCCTTGTGAGCTTCACGTCAATGACGGAAACCTCGCATAACGGCCCAGGGGCCCGGCCCACCGTTGTCCACCACGTCAACGAACGCGACTCCTACGTGGTCGTCGCCCAGCTTTCCCCGGAGTTCACGGCGCGTCTCGTGGGCCAATGGCAGAAAGGGGGGCTTGTCGCGTTTACTGCAATGCAGGAACCGACTCAGAGGGTCTCAGCAATTTTGCTGTCACCTATGACCAGCCGCGAGATCGCGGAGCTGACTGGCAAGCAACACGCGCATGTTTTGCGCGATGCCCGTACAACGCTTAGTGAACTGGGACTTACTGAATCCAGTTTTGGATCGAGCTATCAGGACAGCACCGGTCGTTCGCTCCCGCAACTGAGCCTCCCCAAGCGGGAGACCCTGATCTTGGTCTCGGGCTACTCCGTGACCATGCGGGCCAAGATCATCGACCGCTGGCAGGAGCTGGAAGCAGTCGCCGTCCCAGCGATCCCGAAGACCTACTCGGGAATGCTGAGGCTCGCTGCCGAGCGGGCCGAGCAGATCGAAGCCGCCCAGGCGCAGATCGCCCACATGACTCCCCTGGCAACCGTGGGGTCCATGGTCTCCCAGCACAAACACACGCTGGCCTAGATCGTCCGTGCCCTCCCATCAACCGATCAGCTATAGCGACTGGAATATCAGAAAATGCTGTAGACACACGGCGCCCTTGGGTATTCCAAATATTGCGAGGCGAAATGGATGAGGGTCGTATCTAATTGTTGCTTGGCATTTGCCATGCCCCCTAGAATCACCCATGTACCCGAGTTTCAGTCACGACCAAGCTCAAGCCATCGAAAAGCTTCGGATCGATATCTCACGCCGAGTGATGCACCCCATCGAGGCGATCTTTGATTGTGCTGATAACGGCCAGTACTACGCCGCATTCAGCGCAGAGAACCTTCCTAACGGAAATTCAGGCGGCGCCTTAGTGTCCATCATGGCGGGCGATGGCGTCCCTGGGCCCGCTGGCGTCATGGCCTGGGACGGTGAGGACCTATCGGGCGGGGTAGAGTTCTCGGAAGCTATAAAGATTGCTCGGTTCGCTGCTGTCCGTGAATTCCGCGCGAGGGTCGGCCGATATCGCTAACCGGTTTTGGAGTCTTCTGCACTATTTGCAGATTTCTTGGACCATCGGATTATTTTTGCCACAGTTACAGTGCTCTAATATCGCTTTTCTCAACGGCTGTATTGGAGATGCTTGTGCCATCGACCCTTCAAGACCCCGCTTATGAGATGCGAAAACGATTCGGTACCATTCTCCAAGATCGCCGCAGAGACATTAAGCTAACTCAGGCTGGCGCGGCGCGGACGCTTGATTATGTTGGAGGGGGTATGGTTTCGCAGGTCGAAAACGGAAGGTCGGCTTTACCCGCCAGTCAACTAGCGGAATGGGCCGACGCCCTATCGATTGAGCCCGAATCACTTGCCAAGCTCTGGCTGTACTTTGTTGAGCCGACCTTGTACGAGGCGCTCTATGGTGAAGACCCATATGAGCTTGAAGGCCTGCCCAAGCCAACGAAGGCCCTGGGCCCGACGCCAACCCGCCCAGTGCTGCGTACGCTTGACCATTAGAGACCTGGGGCCGTGCTTGGCAACACAGGGTCCTCCATGCCAGCACTCAAGGTGTTTCCCATGAAGGCGACCCAATGCCTCACATGCGCCGTCCCTCAGGAGTCCTGTTTTTGTTGATCCCGGGGGACCATCACCCAAGACCAGCTACAGACTCCCACCCAACCCTGGGACTCTCTACGACTCTAGGAGACTCCTTCGGAGTCATAGAGCATTCCTAAGGTCCCACTTCGTTACGCCCTTTTCTCTCCTCTATAGGCCTCTCCTTCTACTTGTGTCGTTTTACTTCTGACTTGCATGGTCACCAAGCAGTTGGCTTTGCCATCAAAACTAAAACGACACAGGTAGAAGACCCCATACGCGCAGGCTTTTGCTAGAGCCCACATCAGCGTATTTGCGCTTGAGCAGCCCTGGTATCTCCCGGGCCTGACAGCGCCTCCTAGACCCCTTTGCGCCCCTCCCAGGGGCATCCCCGGAACATCCGTCCAGCTCGCCCGCTAGGCGCAGCCGTGCCCGGTGATTCCACGAGCCCATCGGCTTACCCACTTCCCAACACCCACTCCCCAGCACCCACTCCCCAGCACCAATGCCACTCAAGACCCTAACTCCGTCCGCCCGCCTTCCAGGTCAGTCCGCCAACTCCCAGGGGCTGTGATGTCCGGCGAACGTTCACAGCAGTTCCGCACGACCCCGAGCTACACCGCGCCCGACGCGAATCCCGCAGCCCGGATCAGTACCAATCAGTCCCAGGCCGTTGCTGCCCAGGTCCAGGGCCAAGGCTCTGCCTTTGCATCCCTCGGGAGCAGCCTGTCCAACTTCTTCGGAGGGATGGAAAAGGCGGTCGAGCAATACAGTTCCACTCGCCATTCCGAAGACATGGCGGGCATCGAGCGCCAACGCGCAGCGCGTGCGGTTCAGGCGCAAGCCGACCACGCGGCTGGTCGGCCCCGCGATCCCGGCTTGAACGAGTTTCAAGACTACAAGGGCACCTACGACACGGCAGTCGCTGACACGACCGCCAGCGGCATCGCTACCGACCTCCAAGCTGCCATACGGAATCTTCCCGATACCCCAGGGACCGACCTCAAGGCATTTGCCACCTCTTTTGTCACCGAACAGATGAAGGGCGGCACGGGCGATCCCGCTATCGACGGGCGGGTCGCCTACGTCGTGCAGCAGCGGGCCGAGCAAATGATCGCCCGCAAGACTGAGCAGATCGCCCAGACCTCGGAAGCCAACATCGCTGAGACCATCGGCAAGAGCCTGACCTTGAAGATTCAGGAGCAGCAAGGCGCCACGGTCGAGCAGGTCGATGGTCTGTATAGCGAAGCCATGGGGCTCATGAAGGGTGACATAGGCAAGGCTGACAAGTTCTTTGCCGGGGTCTTGTCTCGGGCGATATACAACCCTGGTCAAGCCGCCTCGGTGCTGGCGGCAATGCGGGAGTCGGAGTTCGCCAAGCGCAACCCGGATGTCTACCTTGAACTCACCGACAAGGCGTGGGCTCAAACGAACCGCATCAAGTCTGTTGCGGCCGGTCAGGAAGTCGAGCGGGTCAACGGCAAGTATCACGCGGCTCAGCTCGCCTATCAGGAGGCAGGCACCTTCATGCCTGTTCAGGAGTACCTGCAACACATGCAGGAAGCTAACGATGTGAACAACCTTCACGGCGTCGGTATGTCTCAGTTCCCCTGGGTCCGCTCAGGTCCCGGAGGTCACCGGGTCGCCCGCGAAGCGCTCCAAAAGCAAGCCGACGTGAATGTCGTGCTGGAGGAGCTGCGGAAGCCAAATGGGGACCTTCGGTTGCGTCTGTCGCAGGGCAAGGACGACATCGAATATTCGAAGGCCATGCGCTTGCTGTTCATCCCAGCGGTCAACCAGTGGATCACCGAGAACGCCAAGTTGTACCCGGCCACTGCTGCCACCTTGACCCCTCAGGGCGGCTATGACTTCTTGGCGAACCCCGAGACCGCAAAGGAGTTCGGGCGGCTGCTAGGGACTCATGGTGTTGCGCTTGGTCACGGGGTCGATGACAACACGTCGGCCCGCTTCGAAGACTTCCTGATGAGCGACGACCCCAACAAGGTTATGACCGCAACGGCCGGCTTGGCGGCATTGCAGGCCATGCCCGGAGGCGATCACTACGTCCAGAACGTCCTGAAGGACTCGTCTGCTCGGGCCCGTTTGGATGTGGTCATGACCCAGGCGCGGGACTCTGGGGGCCTTGAGAATGCGGCGCGGTCCATGGTGGCATTAAGGTCTACGAAAGCCCCGGAGACCTCGAAGTCCTCTGGGACTTCCGTGGACTGGAAGACTACCTTAGCTGATCCGAGCGTGAAGGTTGACGATGTCCGCGCAACCATTCGCGGAATCGCCAGCGAACTCATCCTGAAGGATCAGGACCGCAGTGGCTGGTTTCAGCGCACCGACCGGATGAACTTCGCGCCTGCCGTTGAAGCTCAGATCGAGCGGCTGACCGCGCAGCACCTGGAAGAACAGCGTGCAAATCTCCCGATGGGTGCCAAGCCGAACCTCACCAAGGCTGCGACCTGGGCAACCCAACAGGTCATGCACAAGGTCGTTCCCATCGCGGCACAGGGCGGGGTCCTGCGGTACGTCCCCGACCCGTACGGCGGCCGGGGTCGCCGGGTGGATAGCCCGGTTTCCTACTACCAGGGACAACCTTTGTATGCCGGCATGAAGATGCTGAACCGCCTGGGCGAGATGGAAGACCCTCAGCGAACGTTCACCGAGGTCGACCGGCCCGCACTAGCCAAGGCCCTTCCGGGATTCCTGGGGAACCGGCAGGACCCGGGAGAGCCCGAGGATTTGTATCTGAATCCGCCTGACCAGAAGCCGGGACTGATGCAGGTATTCACGAACGGCATGCGCCCCCTTGCGTTTTATGGGGGCATGAAGGTCCGCATCGGTTCCCAGGACCTGGAGGTTCCAAAGTCTTTCGCCGACGCAGATACGTTCTTTAGGACCCATCTGCCCAAGGGCTTCTTCGCGGTGCCTGGGCGTCCTGACCCAGACGGGCGCGACACCTATCGCATTGCGTATGGATACCGACTTCGCGGAGATGAAGACGCCTTTGACAAGGCCATTGCCGACAAGGCATACGCCCGCAAAGCTGAGATTGCCGAGATCAAAGCTGCAACAGACCCGGTAACGGGATCGGTGCAGAACCAGCGAACGCCCATAGCCCACCCGAACTACCGGAAGTGACCCCAGGAGCCCGAGCAGCAATGCCCGGGCTTCTTCGCTTCTGGTCGCCCACCTGGGCGCCACTCCACATCACCCACTACCCATGCCACATACCAACCCACCCGCGCCTCAGCGCACACAGGCAGAACTCGCCGAACTCATGAAGGCCCCCAAGGGCCCCGCGCGACCGCCGCTCATTCTGCGCGACCCGCCAGCACGTCCAGCCCCGAGGGCGCTGCAATGAGCGCGACCATTCCCGCGCTCCTGCGTGACCCCAAGGGCATCATCCGCATCCCCTGCCGCGACCCTGAGCAACCCGAAGCACTGATCGACGCTGATGACTTCCGCAGGCTAGTTCGCCGGGAAGACCTGTGCCTGGACTCCTATCGAGTCGGCCGATACCACGGCGTCTTTGGCGTTCCCCGGCTGCGCTACCGACCCGGCCGGGCTCCTCGGGACCCCAATGAGCGCGCGGCACTCCCTGCCCTGGTGCTGCGCCCGCTGCGCGGGTCCAAGGTGGTCTTCGTTGACCCCAGCCGCCCCTACGACTGCACGCGCAGCAACCTCAAGATCGTCCCCATCGGAGGCAATGAATGAAGGACGTACTCATTCCCCGCACGGGTCGCCCCCGAGGTCTGCTGGCATCTATGCTGACCCCGCAAGCCAAGCGAGCCTATGCAGTCACGCACGCCCAAGGGCTCACCCTGGTTCCCTTGGAGGGCGACCCGGCGACTGCCGCCGTGATCCGAACGGAAGACTATGAAAGGCTGACGGGACGCTGTGCCGGCAGTCCCCAGCTCACCCGGACGCGGTGGTTCATGGAGGACGGTGAGGTCCGTGCGCTGTCCAGGGCTGAGGCCTCGGCAATGCATGACTTCAGCTACAGCGTTGCTGCGCTCGTGATGGGCGCCAGCGATGGGCAGACCATGCGCTTGAGCGACCCTAGATTCCTGACGCCCGAGAGCATCTTGGTCTACTAGGTGCCCCAGGTGCCCCAGGTGCCCCAGGTGCTGCAGGCGTCGGGGCCACCCAATGCCCGTGGCTTAACTAGCGAGGCAGAGCGAGTGCGAGAGCTGTTCCCAGGGCGACCCCAAAGGCCATCGTGACCCACGGGAACCATGGGCGGTCGATCAGTGGCGGATGGACCCTAGCACGCTCTAGCTGCGCCGCAAGCCGAAGAGACTCAGCCATCACCGACCGGATTGCTTGGTCCTGCATGCGCTCAAGTTCGGCTCGGTTCATGGGGGCAGCTTAGCCGCCTAGCTGGCTTCATTCAATAAGTTGGGCGAAGGCCCCGGGCATCCCTGGTGGTCTTCGGGCCAGTCGGGATGGTCGCTTGATTGCGACTACCAATGACAGTAACCATGAAGTGCAGCCGTTGCGGCTGCGAGAAAGGGCCAGACCAGTTCTATAGCAACGGTCCTGGTCGTCTGCGCACGTCGTGCAAGTCCTGTGAAGCCTCACGGGATCGGGCGCGACGGGGCGGCACACCGCGTCCAGCCCCAATGAGTCCTGAGGAGGCCAAGGCGAGGGCTCGGGCACGTGACCGGGCAAGGCGAGCGGCGGCAGCGGCACTCAGGCCCCCAAAGATTCCCAAGCCTCCCCGGGTCAAGGTGGGGCGATACGGCGTTGCTCCGGAGGTCTTGACCCATAACGGGCTGTCAATGACTCGGCGCCAGTGGGCAGAGTACCTCGGCCTGTCCGGTAGCTCCAGCATTACCTCACGCATTCGCGGCCGGAATTGGCCGCTTGAACGCGCACTTTCGCAAGACGTCGTGTTGAAGGCGCAAGATGCCGCGCATCACGCCCGACCGCTCTCCCAGCATGACGTGCTGGTGTACGAGAACGAGTGCCTTACGGTGGAGCAGTGGACCGACCGCCTCGCTGCTTCGCATCGGATGACCATACCGGCGCTGATGGGGCGCCTTGCACTCGGTTGGCCGGTATGGCGAGCGCTGGGGACCAAGGTGCGCCCGCACGTCCATACGAAACCGAAGAAGGTAGCGCAAGACTTTGTGGGTCCCAAGCGGCCTGTGGGACGCCCCAGGAAGGCGGCTTAAAAAATTCCTGGAGACCTCTCCGCCACCTTGTGCCCGCGTGATCGGCCAAATTCCCCCATGCCCCCGGGGGTCCTTCGGTGACACTAGGGGCTATGCCCTCATTCATCCACATCGCCGGATGCACCCTGTTCGCCAAGGCGGAACGCCAGGGTGAGCATTGGGTCGGAGTGATCGACGCCTATGAAGGGTCAGCCCCGGTGCGCAGGGAGTTCACCGAGGAGGTCTACAGGACGGCGGACGAGGCTCTCAGGGCTGCGTGTATCGACGGGGCGACCTGGCTAACTATCTGAATTGGCACATGTAGCAAGGCAGAAGAGACTATCGCGCCGCGAAGGCGCAATGTCAGCTGCCATTCAGCGGTCAACGCTCGTCGTTACTAGCTGGCCGTGTATTCAGCGCGGTCCAGGCTTGGGCCTCAGCAAGAGCTCTCAGTTCATCCATTGCAGGGCTAAACAGGTTCGATGCCACTTGTCGGCAGTGCTTAATATTCGCTGCCGCCTTAAGCCGTTGCTCGACCGTCGCGCGGGGCCGCGCTGTTGCGACCATGTGCCAGTTGTCTTCGGCCAAGCGGAGGTTTAATTCAGCGACTCTCCAAGCATTGAAAATGGGGGTGTCTTGCATGACGCACTCAAAATGTGCGTCTGTTAGCCCTATCGACCAAGGCACAAAGTTGGTCAACTGTTTGAGATTCATTATGCGCCAGTTAGCCATCTGCTTCCGCTATTTCATAGCGACGTGTTAGCGGGCGTTGCGTATTGCGGGGCGCCGGTAATTAACAGTACTTGGCGGTAATGCCCAGCAGGTCTCGCAGAGCGTTTGCACGGCGACCTCGGATGGCCCGACAGATTTCGAACTCTTCTTCAGTCGTCGGGACTTCTTTAAGCAGCTTCTCGCTGCCAGTAAGGAATGCAGCAAGTACCTCATGGCGGCTCCCAGGAGTTCGCAGAGCCTCGCTAAGCATTTGTTCAAGCTCAGTGGTCATCCTCTTTTGAAGGGCAGTCAGTTCCGGACGGTGATGGGCCATGGTTGGGGCTCAGGCGAAGAAGAGGGCGGTGATTCTCCAAGCTGAGCCCGAAACAGCCCAAATAGTCCAGCCAAGCGGTCGAGATTTGACTTCCCGGGCCAAGCTGTACATAGATCAAAACTTGTAAGTTAAGAGCCATCCAGGCGACGGGTCGGGCGCCTTAGATCAAAATGCGTTGACGGTATCTTTTGGTTAGATCAGAATGAAGCCATATCTTCTGATCCACAGCCGTCATGAGCCGCATCGCCTACTACCGCGTCAGCACCGCCGACCAGTCCATCGCCGCCCAACGTGACGCCCTTGGGGGCTCCTTCGATGAGGAGTTCCAAGATGAGGGCGTGAGCGGAGGCATTCCGGCTGCTCAGCGCCCCGGGTTCTCCAAGCTCTTGAGCTATGTCCGCAAGGGCGACACTATCTTCGTCTACGCGGTTGACCGCTTGGGCCGTGATGCCCTGGACGTCCAAGCGACCGTCAGGGCTCTCTTGAACAAAGGGGTAGCCGTGGAAGTCCATGGGCTCGGCAGGATCGCCAAGGGCGTCGGCGAACTCATCCTTGCGGTTCTCGCCCAGGTCGCAGACATGGAGCGGGAGCGCATCCGAGAGCGGACCTCAGCGGGTCGTGAGGCCGCTAGGAAGTCCCTGGAGGCCACTGGGCTCACGCATAGGGGCAAGTTGAGCTTGGGTCGTCCAAAGGTCGGCAATGCTTCCGAGGTCACCGCATGGCGTCTCCAGCATGGGGCCAGCATCGCGGCGACCGCTGAACACTTCGGACTATCTACGGCGACCGTGAAGCGGTATTGCGCCGATGGTGTCACGACAGTCTGACCACCACCACTCACCACCCTCAGCCGGCCTAGTGCCGGCTTTTGCTTTTCTGGGCCATCAAGCCCGCGCCACAGAGGCGCCAAGCCGTCCTTCGAAAGAGGGTCACGTACTTGCGCACCTCTGTTGTCTTGCCGAACAAACAACCGGCACCCACCCAACCCACCCAGTCCCCCAGGGACTCCCAAAGAACCCTATGACCACCATCCCCACCAAACAATGCTCAAGCTGCATGCGCAGCCTCCCGGAGACTTCCTACTACCTCCACCCAGTCTCAGGCCCGTACGCGAGGTGCAAGGCTTGCATGATCGAGAAGCGCAAGCGCCTGTACCGAGCGAACCCCCAGGCCACCAAGGAGTCCACGAGGCTCTCCAGAGCCCGTGCGAAGGAAAGAAAGTTAGATGAAGCGCCGAGGTCGAATTACTGCGCTACGATTGATAATCCGCCGAAACCGTTGACCGCTTTATCTCATGCTGAAAATTTTTCTTAGCTACGCTTCGGAAGACCGTGAACGGGTGCGCCCGTACTTTTCACGCCTTCTTGAGCGGGGATTTGATCCATGGATGGATATTGAAAAAATACTTCCGGGTCAGCAATGGGAGGGGGCAATCGAAAAAGCATTTCGCGAAGCCAACGTAATAATGTTGTTTCTGAGTCCGCGCAGCGTTGATAAACGCGGGTTTGTTCAGCGCGAGGCTAACGAAGCTATTCAGAATCTGAGGCTGAAACGGCCCGATGACATTTACGTGATCCCAGCAGTCTTGGAGCCTTGTGAAATACCATTTCAGATAGCTAATGTTCTGCAGTACGTTGACCTGAACATGCCAAATTCTTGGCTGTCCGTGATGAACTCACTGCGCATCGCCGCAGATCAGCAGAAGATTCTGGTCTCCACCGGAGATGCTCATGGTCCTTTTCAAGTTTTCTCTGCCGAGCTGGAGGAAGACCGGGACGGCATGCCCGGACATGACATTGCACTAAACTACCCTCGTGTAGTGTCGGCAGAATATCCAGGCTTGGCATTGCAGTTATCCGCAATTTTTGCCGCTTGGGCTTATGAAACCGCATCGAAAGCAAGATCGACGCCCTGGGATCAGGACGTTGAGAATTACCCGCCCTACCAGCCGATTAGTGAGGATGGTCAGCCAGCCGGTGAGCTTAGGTTTCCAAAAAATGGACGTTGGAGTTCTTATTCAATAATCCACGCCAGTAAATCATATTTCAGCATGGCGTTCACTGTGAGCCATTATTTCGTTGGGGCGGCGCATTCTAATCAGCATTTTGAGACTGCGAATTTCGTCATTCAGAATGGCTTACTTTTCAAAACTGCCCTTCATGAATTCTTTTTAGTCGAGAAAGACGCGCTTGAGGTTATTAGCTCGGTATGCATCGCTAGATTAAAAAAAGAGTATTGGTTGCGGGTTGGTGAAGCGCCGGATAATGATGCTTCAGAATGGATTGCGGCCGGTTGTAATCCCTCGGAGTTGGCGCACTCTGTTCCTTTTGCTGCGCACAATGCGGGCATAACGTTTTTCTTTGCACCATATTCAGTCGCCGCGTTTGCCCTTGGTTCGTTTGCGGTGGACGTCGATTACTATGACCTCCGAACCCAGTTAAAAATTGGCGGGCCGTTTTCTTTTGCATCAGCGGCCGAAGTAGGAACTGAGCGGTAGGCCGTAGATGATGTTGCCAGCTATCTGCCGCCTTGCGGCCGCTGTGAGCAAATGGTTAACGTTTTCGCCGAAACCAGCGGGTAATCGGAACGTCCCAGCTCAGGCGATCAGCCGCCGCTTTCACGGCCTGAAGCGGGACGCGGGTGTAGATCACTCGCCCGGCACTTCCCTGGGCCGCGTGGCCGGTCAAAGCGTCAGCAGTTTCCATCCCGACCCCCATCGCAGCTAGGGTGCTGCGCACAAGGTGGCGGTACTTGTGAGACGCATTGAGTCCTCCAAGAGGTAGGCCGACCCTTTTTCGGAATAATAGGAACCACCTGCCAAAAGCATCGGTTGGCGTCACGGCTCCCTTTTGAAGCGATGGGAACAACCATTGCTCCCCGGTCTCCTTGCGCATCTCCACGAACTCAAGAAACCCCGCAGCCTCCAGACCTCGCGCAACTGGCACACGGCGCACGCTGTCATCAGTCTTTACGGCTCCGCCGTTCTCCCGGTGGATGTGGATGGTGGGAATGCCATCCCGGACGGATACGTCGCTAACGGCAAGTTGGCCTATCTCACCGACGCGGGCCCCCGTAAACAGCAGGCTTCGAAGAACCATTGCGGCATCGTCTGGGTTGACCCCGCGCATGGGGGTGGCGCGGTCCGGAGCCGCGAACTCTTCAGCCCCATAGATCAGCGCCAGTTCCTCGGCCGTCCACGCTTCACGGGTCTTTGCATCCTTAATCTCAAAGCTGAGGTCGAAAGGGTTCCGCTCGATCCAATCGATCTTGGCGGCGATGTTCATGAGCGCGTTGATAGCGGAGGCGTGGTTGGATGCAGTGCTGCCGCCGAAGCCGCGTTTCGGCTTGTCCAGCAGGAAGGCCAAGAACACAGCGCCCACGCGCTTATCCAAGCCCGTCAAGGGCTGGGCGCCAACTGCTTCCTCAAAGAGCCTCACGGCCTTCTCAGTTCGCTGTATCGCATTGGGCTGGGCCTGCGTCAACGCGCTCCACTTTGGGATCACATCGCGCAGCGTCAAGACCGTCCCGGCTACCCCGGTGTCCACGGCGACCTCAGGGGTCTTGGGCTCCGCTGGGGTGTCATGTGGAACCCCTGCGCTTTTCTCTACAGCCATTGATGCGGCTCGGAGCTGGGCCCGTCCAATCCTGGCGAGGGCTAGGGTGCCTTGAAGATTCCCCCAGTCAACCTGGATACCAAGGCCATCCAGCGCCGCGTTAGCCGCACGCTTGAAGTTGTCCAGCCGCCCTGCTGCAAGGTCTGCCTTGGCGCTATCAAGCGCAATCTTTTGCAGGTCATCCCACCGCTCAATACCGCTGCTCAACTGCGACGGCGGCGGGTCATCGGGAGACGTCAAAAACCGAGGCGGGGAGGGCAGCTTTGCTGCGAGGCCGGGCGTATACCGGATCACGTCGTCAAGCAACAGCGTCAACCATTCGGTTGATGCGACCAAGTACGACTCCAGCTCGGGGGTCAGTGGGACCGTGGGCGGTGCCCGTTTGACCAACTCCAAGGTCCTCTGGCGGTCAAAGGCCTCCCTGTGTTCCGCTATGAGCGCGTGGGCCTTGGTTATGGCCGCAGCTCGGTCGCTGGTCTTCAGGCTTCCCCGGTAGGCATCAATGCCTTTGTAGAGGTGCCGTAGGTCGGCGGGCACGCCGATACGAAGCTGATAAACGCCGCCGCGCAGGCTAACGCCCGTAGGTAATCTGCTCAATTCGCTCTGTTCCATCAAGGGTGGATCATCACGCCAAATTGACACAGGTGATTGACTCTTTGACTGGAGCTAAGTCCTTGGTCTCCCTGGAGAAACCGGGTCTCCCTCTGAAAAGAGGGCCAACCATTTTGGTCGGGGTGAGAGGATTCGAACCTCCGGCCTCTACGTCCCGAACGTAGCGCTCTACCAGGCTAAGCTACACCCCGATGACGCCCGGCCTGCGCAGGCCGGACTATCGCTCGCACCTCGACGGTTTTCGGCAAACTTCAGGAGCGCCGCGTCAAAAGCTGAGCCGCTAATTCTAGCAGGGCTTTTGAATGCGAATTTTGCGGCAGCGGAAAAATTGCGTCTATCGCGCGTTGTGCTTCGGCAGCGGCGGCTTCGCGAGTCGCCTCCAGCGCGCCGGTCTCGCGCACGATGGCGACGATGGCGTTGAGGTCGCCTTCCCCGCCTTCGATGGCCGACCGGATCAGCTGCGCCTGCGCGGGCGTGCCACGCTGCATGGCGATGATGAGCGGCAGCGTGGCCTTGCCTTCGCGCAGGTCGTCGCCGAGGTTCTTGCCCATCTCGTCGGCGTCGCCGTCGTAGTCGAGCACGTCGTCGATGACTTGGAAAGCGGTGCCCAGCGCCTGGCCGTAGGTGGCGCAGGCTTCCTCGATCTCCGGGCTGGCCTTGGCGACGATGGCGCCCAGGCGCGCGCTGGCTTCGAACAGTTTGGCGGTTTTGGAGCGGATGACGCGCAGGTAGCCGGCCTCGTCGAGGCTGGCGTCATGCATGTTCATCAGCTGCAGCACCTCGCCCTCGGCGATGACGTTCGTGGCTTCGGCCAGGATGCTCATCACCCGCATGTCGCCGGACTCGACCATCATTTGAAACGATCGCGAATACAGGAAATCGCCCACAAGCACGCTGGCCGGATTGCCGAAAACCTCATTGGCGGTGGAGCGACCGCGCCGCAGCGTCGACTCGTCGACGACGTCGTCGTGCAGCAGCGTGGCGGTGTGGATGAACTCGACCACCGCGGCCAGCGTGCAGCGCAGCGGGTCGTGGCAGTCGAGTGCGCCGGCGGTCAGCAACAGCAGGGCGGGGCGCAGGCGCTTTCCGCCGGCCGCGATGATGTAACGCGACACCTCGCCGACCAGCGGCACGCCGGAGTCCAGGCGCTGGGCGATGACGGCATCGACCTCGCGCATGTCGTTGGCGATCAGGGAAAGGCTGGCGGCCGGGCTCGCGGCTGCCGGAGGAGTGGCGATGGCGGTCAAGAAGAAATGGGGGAGATGAGCAGCGGGAAAAGTCTCGCGCGCTGCATTATAGGAAGTGAGCCGCTGGTGGCGCTGCAGCGACGTTTGGGGCGCTGCTTGGCAGTTTTTGCCCGGCGCGCTACAATCGAGGGCTCTGCGGAAATCCGTCCGCAGATACCTTCACAAAAAGAGGTTGTATGTACGCGGTCATAAAAACCGGTGGCAAGCAGTATCGCGTTGCTTCCGGCGAAAAAATCAAAGTAGAACAGATTGCTGCGGACGTAGGCCAGGAAATCGTGATCGATCAGGTTCTCGCAGTCGGCAACGGCGCAGAAATCAAGATCGGCTCGCCCCTGGTGTCCGGCGCTACCGTCACGGCTGTGGTCGTGTCGCATGGCAAGCACGACAAGGTCCACATCTTCAAGATGCGGCGTCGTAAGCACTACCAGAAACGTCAAGGCCATCGCCAGCAGTTCACCGAACTGCAAATCGGCGCGATCGCCGGTTAAAGGAGCAGGGTCATGGCACAGAAAAAAGGCGGCGGCTCTACGCGAAACGGGCGCGATTCCAAGCCCAAGATGCTCGGCGTGAAGGCATTCGGTGGTGAGCTGATCTCCGCTGGTTCCATCATCGTGCGCCAGCGCGGTACTCGGTTCCATGCCGGCACCAATGTCGGCGTGGGCAAGGACCACACGCTGTTCGCCCTGGTCGACGGCCACGTGTCGTTCGCCATCAAGGGTGCAGCGAGCAGGCAGACGGTTATCGTGACGCCTGCAGCCTGAGTGCTCGGTCATCGCTAACCTGCGAAGCCCCGCTGGTCGGGGCTTCGTGCTTTCTGGCCCACGATCGGGCCGCAGCCAGTTCGTGATGAGCGCCGCTCGCTGTTGGTAGACAGGACAAACCCATGAAATTCGTCGACGAAGCTTTCATCGATGTCGCAGCGGGCGATGGCGGCAACGGCTGCGTGTCGTTCCGGCACGAAAAATACAAGGAATTCGGCGGACCCAACGGTGGTGACGGCGGACGTGGCGGGCATGTGTTCATCGTGGCCGACGTCAATCTCAACACCCTGGTCGATTTTCGCTACTCGCGCCGCCACGAGGCCAAGCGCGGCCAGCACGGCATGGGCTCCGACATGTTCGGCGCGGCCGGCGAGGACGTGACCCTCAAACTGCCGGTGGGCACCATCATCAGCGACGCCGAAACCGGCGACGTGCTGCACGAGATGCTGGTCCCCGGCGAAGTGATCACGCTGGCTCGCGGCGGCGATGGCGGCTTCGGCAACATGCGCTTCAAGAGCGCGATCAACCGTGCGCCGCGCCAGAAGACCATGGGCTATCCCGGCGAGCGCAAGAGCCTGAAGCTCGAGCTCAAGGTGCTGGCCGACGTGGGTCTGCTCGGCATGCCGAACGCCGGCAAGTCGACGCTGATCTCGGCGGTGTCCAACGCCCGCCCGAAGATCGCCGACTATCCCTTCACCACGCTGCACCCCAATCTGGGCGTGGTGCGGGTCGGGCCGGAGCAGAGTTTTGTGATCGCCGACATCCCCGGCCTGATCGAGGGCGCCTCCGAAGGTGCCGGGCTGGGCCATCAGTTCCTGCGTCATCTGCAGCGCACCCGCCTGTTGCTGCACGTGATCGACATGGCGCCGTTCGACGATGCCGTCGATCCGGTGGCGCAGGCCAAGGCCATCGTCGGCGAGCTGAAGAAGTACGACAAGGCGCTCTACGACAAGCCGCGCTGGCTGGTGCTCAACAAGCTCGACATGGTGGCCGACGCCGACCGGCCCGCGCTGGTGAAGGACTTCGTGAAGCGCCTGCGGTGGAAGGGCCCGGTCTTCGAGATTTCCGCCCTGACGCGCGAAGGTTGCGAGCCGCTGATCCAGGCGATCTACCGCCATGTGCATGCCGACCAGCAGGCCGCGCTGCCGCCGGTCGATGTCGATCCGCGCTTCGACGACGCCCGCGAGACACCTCTCGCCGAACCCGACCAGCAACACAACGATTGAAGAACCGCCCCGCGTGATGACGACGACAAGCAACGCATCGGCCGAGATGCTCCGCGGCGCGCGCCGCATCGTGGTCAAGGTAGGCTCCAGCCTGGTGACCAACGAAGGTCGCGGGCTGGACGCCGCCGCGATCGGTGAGTGGTGCCGGCAGCTCGCGGCCCTGGTCAACGGGCTGGTCGACGGCGGCAGGCGCGAAGTGGTGATGGTGTCCAGTGGCGCCATCGCCGAAGGCATGAAGCGGTTGGGCTGGAGCAGCCGGCCGCATGCGATCAATGAACTCCAGGCCGCCGCGGCCGTCGGGCAGATGGGACTGGCGCAGATGTACGAGACGCAGCTGCGCGCCAGCGGCATCGGCAGCGCGCAGGTGCTGCTCACCCACGCCGACCTGGCCGACCGCGAGCGCTATCTCAATGCCCGGTCCACGCTGATGACGCTGCTCAAGTTCGGCGTGGTGCCGGTCATCAACGAGAACGACACGGTCGTCAACGACGAGATCAAGTTCGGCGACAACGACACGTTGGGCGCTCTGGTGGCCAACCTGATCGAAGCCGATCTGCTGGTGATCCTGACCGACCAGAAAGGCCTGTTCACCGCTGACCCCCGCAAGGATCCGGCAGCGGTCTTCGTTCACGAGGCCCGCGCGGGTGACCCGGCGCTGGAGGCCATGGCCGGTGGCGCCGGCAGTGCGCTCGGGCGCGGCGGCATGCTGACCAAGATCCTGGCGGCGCGACGTGCGGCGGGCTCGGGCGCGTCGACCGTCATCGCCTGGGGCCGCGAGCCCGACGCCCTGCTGCGGCTGGTGTCCGGCGAGCCCATCGGCACGGTGCTGCTGGCGCAGACCGCCAAGCAGCAGGCGCGCAAGCAGTGGATCGCCGATCACCTGCAGTTGCGGGGAGCCCTCACGGTGGATGACGGCGCGGCCACCCGGTTGCGCGCCGGCACCGCCAGCCTGCTGCCGATCGGCATGGTGGCGGTGGAGGGTGATTTTTCGCGCGGCGAGGTGATTGCGATCCAGGACGGCGAAGGTGCCGAGATCGCGCGCGGCCTGGCCAACTATGCGAGCGCCGAAGCACGCCTGTTGTGCCGCAAGGCGTCGGCGGAAATCGAGCGTCTGCTCGGTTATGCGGCCGAGCCGGAGATGGTGCACCGCGACAACCTAGTGCTGACCAGCCGGGCCGGCTGATCCGCACCATGGCGGCGGCCCGCGGGGCTCGCCAGTTTCAGGGCACCCGACGCAGGATGTCGCTGCTCAGGTTCTGGATGATCTTCTGCGCCGTGCCGCCGGCCGAGGCGTCCTGGCAGATGCCGGATTGCGCGGCGATCAACGAATACCGGGCGGTGCCGCCGTCGTAGAGCGAACCCCATTTGGGATCGGTCACCGGCCGCCAGCCGCCGTCGGTGAAATGCCGGGCGTATTGCTTGACCTCGGCCGTCGCGCAGCGAATGCCTTCGTACATGGCCGTGGTGGTGCCGCTCGACGAGCGGGCGACCAGCACGTAGCGCACGACGCCGTCGCTGTCGGAGGTGATGGTGGTCGGGTCGATGCCGATCTCGAGCGTGGTGCCCACGCGCTTGTCGAGCGGGATCGTCTTGTCCGGGTTGAACGGGGGCGCCGGCTTGATCGGCAGCTCGGTGTAGCCACCCTCCGGCGTGAACAGCAGCCCGGCCGAAGCCGAACCGGCCATCAGCAGCGCGGCGAGGCAGGAAAAGGTCTTCACGCGGGCGCGATGGGAATTTCGAATTTCGTCAACGCGACGCACGGGGAGGCTCCATGGCAAGGCTGGCGGCCGAAGCGCCGCCATGGCCGGAAGGGTCGGGATCGAAGGTGGCACCGGGCGGCAGCTCGAAGCTGCCGGCAGGACCGCCTTGCGGCGCCTCACCGTCGCGCAGCGGACGCATGCTGTTGCGCAGGTAACGGTTACGTGGGTCCTGCCGCGGCAGGAAACGCGCGAGTTCGGTGAGCGCCATTTCGTAGACGCCCCGTTTGAACTCGACCACGACGTCGAGCGGTACCCAGTAGTCGTTCCAGCGCCAGGCGTCGAACTCGGGATGGTTGGTGGCGCGCAGGTTCAGGTCCCAGTCGTGGCCCATGAGCTGCAGCAGGTACCAGATCTGTTTCTGGCCCTTGTAGTGGCCGCGTGCGTCGCGGCGGATGAATCGATCCGGCACCTCGTAGCGCAACCAGTCGCGGGTGCGGGCGACCACACGCACATGCTCGGGACGCAGGCCGACTTCTTCGTGCAATTCACGGAACATGGCCTGCTCGGGTGTCTCGCCGCGATCGATGCCGCCTTGCGGAAACTGCCAGCTATGCGTGCGTATGCGTTTGCCCCAAAAAACCTGGTTGCGCTGGTTGAGCAGGATGATGCCGACGTTGGGCCTGAAGCCTTCCCGGTCAAGCATAATCAAACCCCAATTTTTGAACTGAGACCATTATGCACGTGCGTTATGCGGGTGCATGAGCAGGCAAACACTCAGTGATTGACGGGCCCGCGGCCCGTTCGCACCACCCCCCGCCAGACCGTTCGCACGTCGCTCATGAAAGCCTCCTCCTTCCTCGTTTCCACCCTCAAAGAGGCGCCTGCGGACGCCGAAGTCGCGAGCCATCGGCTCATGATGCGCGCCGGCATGATCAAGAAGCTCGGTGCCGGCATCTACAACTACATGCCGATGGGGCTGCGGGTCATCCGCAAGGTCGAGGCGATCGTGCGCGAAGAGATGAACCGGGCAGGCGCCATCGAGATCACCATGCCGGTGGTGCAGCCGGCAGAGCTATGGCAGGAAACCGGCCGCTTCGAGAAGATGGGGCCCGAGCTGTTGCGCATTCAGGACCGCCACGGCCGTGACTTTGTGATCCAGCCGACCAGCGAGGAAGTGGTGACCGACATTGCCCGCCAGGAGTTCCGCAGCTACAAGCAGCTGCCCAAGAACCTCTATCAGATCCAGACCAAGTTCCGCGACGAGCGACGTCCGCGCTTCGGCCTGATGCGCGGCCGCGAGTTCGTCATGAAGGACGCCTACAGCTTCGACCGCAGCCCGGCCGCAGCGCAAGCCAGCTACCAGAACATGGCGGCCGCCTACCGGCGCATATTCGACCGCTTCGGCCTGCGCTACCGGGCCGTGGCCGCCGACAGCGGCGCCATCGGTGGCGACCTGTCGGAAGAATTCCAGGTGATCGCGGCCACCGGTGAGGACGCCATCGTCTACTGCCCGCAGAGCGATTACGCCGCCAACATGGAAAAGGCCGAGGCGCTGGCGCCGAGCCATGCCCGCCCGGCGCCCGCTCAGCCCATGGCGAAGGTCGCCACGCCCGGCAAGAGCAGCTGCGCCGACGTGGCCGCTTTCCTGGGGCTGGACATCCGCCGCACCATCAAATCGCTGGTGCTGGCTACCGACAAGCTCGACGAGGCAGGCGCCATCGTCGGCAGCGAAGTGTGGCTGCTGCTGCTGCGCGGCGACCACGACATGAACGAAGTGAAGGTCGGCAAGCTGGCCGGCATGGAAGGTGGTTTCCGTTTCGCCACCCTCGGCGAAATCGACGCGCACTTCGGCTGCAAGCCCGGCTATCTCGGCCCGATCGGCCTGAAGCAGCCGCTGAAGATCGTGGCCGACCGGGAGGTCGCGTTGATGTCCGACTGGATCAGCGGCGCCAACGAGCCCGACTTCCACATCGCCGGCATCAACTGGGGCCGCGACCTGCCCGAGCCGGATCTCGTCGCCGACATCCGCAATGTGGTCGACGGCGACGCGTCGCCGGACGGCAAGGGCAGCCTGGCGATCGAGCGCGGCATCGAGGTCGGCCATGTGTTCTACCTGGGTTCCAAGTACAGCGTGGCCATGGGAGCGACCTTCCTGGAAGAAGACGGCAAGCCGCGCCATTTCGAAATGGGCTGCTACGGCATCGGCGTGACGCGCCTGCCGGCGGCCGCCATCGAACAGAACCACGACGAACGCGGCATCATCTGGCCGGACGCGATCGCGCCCTTCACGGCAGTGATCTGCCCGATCGGCATGGACCGCAGCGAGCCGGTGCGCCTCGCTGCCGAACAGCTCTACGCCGACCTGCTGGCCGCCGGCCTCGATGTGCTGCTGGACGACCGCGGCGAGCGGCCGGGCGCGATGTTCGCCGATTGGGAGTTGATCGGCGTGCCGCACCGCATCGTGCTGTCCGACCGGGGACTGAAGGAAGGCACGGTCGAATACCAGCACCGCCGCGACACCGAGGCGACCAAGGTCGCGCTGGCCGACGCCCTTGCCCATGTGAAAGGCCGCCTCGCCGCATGAGCGACCGGCGCCACTGGCTCGCTCTCGGCGCCGCGAGTCTGCTGGCGCCCTGGGGCGTGGCCCGGGCCGGCGCGCAACTGGAGGAACCTTTGGCCGACGCGGTGCGCTCGGCGCTTAGCGCGTCGGTGGCCGATGCCGCGCCGCCGGTCCCCGAATTCGCGAGCACCGCACGGCGCATGGCCTATCTGCGTTGGCTGTCCGCGATGTCCGAGCGGCTGCGGCCCAAGATGGCCGACGGCCCGACCCGGCACGAATTTCTGCAGACTCTGTGGTACGAGTCGCACCGCGCGGGGCTCGACGAATCGCTGGTGCTGGGCTTGGTGCAGGTGGAGAGCGCATTTCGCAAGTTCGCGGTGTCGAGCGTGGGCGCGCGGGGCTTCATGCAGGTGATGCCGTTCTGGATGCGCACCATCGGCAACGGGGAGCCGGAGCGGCTCTTTCATATGCAGACCAATTTGCGTTTCGGCTGCGTGATCCTGCGCTTCTATCTGGATCGTGAGCGGGGCGATACCTTCATGGCGCTGGGCCGCTACAACGGTAGCCGGGGCAGGGCACCTTATCCGGACGCGGTCTACGCGGCGCAAAAGCGCTGGGTGTTCAGCGACAAGGCGGGTTGACGGCCGCCGCGCTGGCGGCCGTCGAACAGGCAGTCGAATCAGGCGATGACGGCCTTGCTCCTGCGACGCGCGATCCCGGCGACCAGGCCAAGGCCAGCCAGCATCATGGCGTAGGTTTCCGGTTCGGGTACGGCTGGCAGCGGTACGAGTTTCAGCACGACCGTGTCGGTGGTGAGTGGGGTCAGGCCCCCCAGGTTGACAAAAAGATTTTTGCCGGCGGTGGTGACCCTGCACTCGCAGAAGTTTGCCAACGTGGTCGATGCCCCCTTGAACGTGCCCGCAAATGATTTTGTCTCATCGGTCAATTTATAGCCATCGAAGAGGGTCTTGAGATAAGGATAGGCAGAGGCGAAGCCGATCGTGAGCGTGTCGCCGCTAAAAGCAAATGTCGCATCGTGATTGAACACGGAACCGCCGGCGGCGATGATTTGGCTCGATAGCGGGGTCGATTGGTAGATGCCGCCGTCGACCACCACTCTCTCCACGCTTACTTTATCGCCGACCACGTCGACTACGCTGGCTTGTGCGGCTGTGGCGGCTGCCAGGGACAAAAGGCTGAGGCAAAGGATACGTCGCATGAATTTTCCTTGAGTGCGTTAAATTCTTTCGAATTGACAAGACGAGGGTTTATGCCGAATCGGTTTCAGCCGGCTCGGCAGTTGAATGTCTCGTCTGGTTCTGTGACCGACAATGATGCAAAGGTGCTTTTGATCAATTCGAACAACTGCATATTTACGTGATCAAGAATGCAATTCTCGTCACTCAGGAGTACTCGCTTACATTCGTTAGGAGCCCGCGGTTGCCTCATGTGTGTTGAGCAGAAGGCGTGGCGATCCAGAAAGATGTTGGGAATGCTTTGATTGGTGGTGAGTCAAAGTAAAATGCCATTACCTGATTGACGCGAACGACTCATTTGCATAATTGGGTAATGCCGATTGCAAGTTAATCGTCCGCGTATCAAAAAAGACAAGTGGTGACATCTTCCGGCGGCGGACGCCAAAAAATATCGTCTTTCGATGTGTATAAGGATTCATACCGTGCCCGCCACCAAAAAACGCCCCGGCCTGTACGCCAACATCCACGCCAAGCAGGAACGCATCAAAAAAGGCAGCGGCGAAAAGATGCGCAAACCCGGCGCCAAGGGCGCGCCGACGGCCGAGTCGTTCGCCAAGTCGGAAAAGACCGCCAAGAAGCCACCGCGCACCAAGACCCACCGCCGCACCCGCCACAAGCGCGGCAAGGCGCGGCACCGCGCCGGGCGCTAGATCAGCCGGCGGGCAGCCGCACCACCATGACCTGGTCGATGCGGAAGCTGTCCACGTCCAGCACCTCGAACTTGTAGCCGCCCCAGGTGACGCTGTCGGTCCGC
Source organism: Xylophilus sp. GOD-11R (assembly GCF_033546935.1). Classification (GTDB taxonomy): domain Bacteria; phylum Pseudomonadota; class Gammaproteobacteria; order Burkholderiales; family Burkholderiaceae_C; genus Xylophilus. The sequence continues at coordinate 700,542 of NZ_CP137854.1, forward strand.
CGGGGTACGCGGCGCAGCATCACCATCAGGAAACCCGCCAGGGTTTCGTAGTCGCCTTCGTGCGGCAGCGACTCCAGTCCCAGCGCGTGCAGCACGTCCTGGATCGGCGTCACGCCGTCAATCAGCCAGGAGTTCTCGTCGCGCCGCACGATCTGCTCTTCGTCGAGCGGCGAGATGAGGTCGCCCATGACCGTGCTCATCACGTCGTTGAGCGTGACCACGCCCACCACCAGGCTGTATTCGTTGACGATGACCGCGAAGTCATCGCCGACCAGCCGGAACTGCTCCAGCACCTCGGCCAGCGTCAGCCGGTCCGGCACGATCAGCACCTTGCGCACCAGCGCGTCGTCGGCGAGCGAGATCGGCTGGTTGTTGAGTACCCGTTGGAAGAGGTCCTTGGCATCGACATAACCCAGCACCTGGTCAATGTCGCCGTCGCAGACCGGGTAGGTGCTGAACGGTTCGGCCGCGATGCGCAGGCGGATCACCGAGTCCGGGTCGTCGCGCCGGAAGAAGGCGATGCGGTCGCGCGGGGTCATGGCACTGTTGATCAGCCGGGTGTCGAGCTCGAACACGTTGGCGATGAGCTGCTGCTCGCCGGCGGCCAGCACGCCGGCCAGGGCGCCGGCCTCGGTCATGGCCAGGATGTCTTCGGAGGTCACCCGATCGTCGCGCTGCTGCGGCAGGCCGAACAGGGCGAACAGGCCGTCGGCCGCCTTGCCGTACACCCAGGCCAGGGGCGCCAGCGCGGTCATCAGCAGTTGCATCGGCCGCGCGACGCGCACGGCAAGGTGTTCGGGCGCGGTCATGCCCAGGCGCTTGGGGAACAGGTCGGCGAACAGGATGAAGAGCGAGGTGACCACCAGGAAGGAGGCCAGGAATCCGGCTGTCTCCGACGCCTCCAGGCCCAGTGCCAGCGAGAAGAGCCGGGTGAACGCGGGGCTGAGCGCGCCTTCTCCGACGATGCCCCCGAGGATGGCGATGGCGTTCTGCCCGATCTGCACCACGGTGAAGTACGGTCCGGGCTGCTCCTGGATGCGCATCACCCGCTCGGCGCGCGCCTCGCCCTCGTCGGCGAGCTGCCGCAGCCGCAGGCGGCGGGAGGCGGCCAGCGAGATTTCCGCCACCGAGAAGAAGGCGCTGGCGGCGATCAGCAGGGCGATGAGCAGGAGGCTGGTGGACAGTGGCATGGACGCCGGCATTCTCGCCGGCAAAGCCACCGTCCGGGCCTCAGTTCATGAAACCGATGCGACTCCTGCCGCCGGCCGGACGCGGCAGGTCAGCGCTGCCCAGGGCGCTGCGACCGTCCAGCCGGGCATTGCCGAAGGCCACCATCAGGGCGCGCCGCATCTCGCGCGGGGCGAGAGGGGCGAGGCGGTCGAGCAAGGCGTCGCCGGGCGTGTCGTCGAAACGGTGGCCCCAGTCGTGCGAACGGCGGATGGACTGGTAGAGACGCAGGGCGATGTGTCGCGCCTGCTCGGGTGTGGGCGCCGGCACCTCGAAGACGTTCATCCGGTTGAGGATGGGGTCGGGAATGCCGCGTGCGTCGTTGGCGGTAGTGATCCACACGACCTGGCTGGCGTCGATCGGCACTTCGGCGAACTCGTCGACGAAGGCGCCTGCGGTGTCGTGCTCCAGCAGGCCGTAGAGCGCGCCGAGCGGGTCGTATTGCGCGTCGCTGCTGGCCTTGTCGATTTCGTCGACCACGATGACCGGGTTGGCGTACTGGCCGTCGACCAGGGCCTCGAACACCTTGCCCGGCCGCGCGCCCTTCCACTGCGAGGCCGAGCCCGACAGCAGCCAGCCGGCGGTCATCGAGCCCATGGGCACCAGGTTCATGCCGGTACCGATGAGGTCGGCGAGCGCCCGGGCGAAATGCGTCTTGCCGATGCCGGGCGGTCCGAGCAGCAGCATCGGCGTGACCTCCAGGCCGTCGCGGCTGTCCTGGGCCAGCGCGACGTGGCGCCGCACGTCGTCGAGCACTTCGGTGAAATTGGGCAGGTCGTCGTAGAGGCCGGCCATGTGCGGCACGCCGGCCGGCTTGACCTGGAAGCGCTGCGGCCCGCGTTCGAGCATGCGCTCGTAGGTGCTGCGCAGGCTTTCGTGCTCGCGCGGATCGCCATGAAGACCCTGCAGCTTTTCGAGCTTGCGTTCGACGTCGGCCGGATCGAACACGCTGCGCACCTGGGCGATGGGCAGGGTGAACGCAGTGCCTGGCGCGGTGAGTTGCCGTGATTCCATCGAGCATCCCTAGCAGTGAGCCGTGACGAAATCATTGCAGCACAAGGCATGCCAGACGTCCATGGACCGAAAGCCGGTGTTGCGCGGCCCCTACCGCGTTCATCGGCCGATGCCTGCGGCGTGGATCGGTCAGGCCGCGTCGGCCGACAGCAGATCGAGCAGGGTACGGGCGACGACCTTGGTGGCCGCGCGCAGGTCGTCCAGGCGCAGGTGCTCGTCGGCGCGCTTGGCGTTGGACTCGAGCACGGTGCGGGGGCCGGCGCCGTAGATCACGCCGGGCACGCCGGCTTCGGCATACAGGCGCACGTCGGTGTAGAGCGGTGTGCCCATGGCGGCGACGGGTTCGCCGAGCACCGCCTGGCCGTGGCGCTGGATCGCGTCGACCAGCGGCCGGTTGCCCGGCAGCGGGCGCATGGAACGCGCCAACAGCAGGCGGCGCAGGTCGACCGTGACGCCGGGCACCGAAGCCGCGGCCTCGGCGATCACCCGGCGGATGTCGGCTTCGACCTGCACCGGGTCTTCTTCCGGAATCATGCGGCGGTCGAGCTTGAACACCACCTTGCCGGGCACCACGTTGGTGTTGGTGCCGCCCTCGATGCGGCCGACGTTGAGGTAGGGATGGTCGATGCCCTCGACCTCCGACGTCACTTGCCGGTAGAGCGTGTTTTGCGCATAGAGCGCGTTGAGCACCGCGACCGCGCCCTGCAGCGCGTCGATGCCGGTGTGCGGCACGGCGGCGTGGGCCATGCGGCCGTGCACCGTCACCTCCATCTGCAGGCAACCGTTGTGGGCGGTGACCACCTCGTGGGCAAAGCCGGCGGCGATCAGCAGGTCGGGCCGGGTGAGCCCGTTCTTCAGCAGCCAGCCGGGGCCGAGTTCGCCGCCGAATTCCTCGTCGTAGGTGAAGTGCAGCTCGACCTTGCCGTGCAGCGCCGCACCCAGCGATTCGAGCGCGCGCACCGCGAAGCTGAAGCTGGCGAAGTCGCTCTTGCTGACCGCCGACGCGCGGCCGTAGAGGCAGCCGTCGACGATCTCGGCACCGTAGGGGTCGTGTGTCCAGCCATCGCCCGGCGGCACGACGTCGCCGTGGGCGTTGAGGGCGATGGTCGGGCCCTCGCCATAGGCGCGGCGCACGATCAGGTTGGTGATCGATTCCATGCCCGCGGCCTGCACCTCGGCGGCCGGCACCGGATGGCGCTCGGCCGCGAAGCCGAAGCCCGCCAGCAGTTCGGCGGTGCGCTCGGCGTGCGGCGCGTTGTTGCCGGGCGGGGTGTCGGTGGGCACGCGCACCAGCGCCTGCAGAAAGGCCACTTCCTCGTCGAAGTGGGCGTCGATCCAGGCGTCGAGGCGGGCGTAGTCTTGGGATGGGGCGGGCATCGGGAGCAGTCGTCGGTGAAGGGTGCGGTCAGCCGGCGTCGTGCGCCAGGTCGGAGAGAAGATGGCCGAAGGCCAGCACGGCCAGGTCCATGTCGTGGGCGGTGGTGCTTTCCAGCGGGTTGTGGCTGATGCCGGCGTTTTCGCCGCGCACGAAGAGCATGGCTTGCGGCATGACCGTGTGCAGTTTCATCGCGTCGTGGCCGGCGCCGCTGGGCAGGCGATAGAGCGGCAGGCCGAGCGCCTGCACCGCGTTTTCCCAGCGCTGCTGCCAGGCGGGCGCGCTGGGCGCGGCCGACGCCCGCATGGCCTCGTCGAGCTGGAGCGACACCCCGCGCCGCGCGGCGATGGCGCGGGCTTCTTCCAGCACGTCGGCGACCAGTGCGTCGCGTTGCGGATCGGTGGGCGCGCGCAGGTCGAGGCTGAAGCGGCAGGCGCCCGGCACCACGTTGATCGAGCCCGAAGGCACCTGCAGCTGGCCCATCGTGGCGACCGAATCGCCGTCCTGCGCGGCACGTTTTTCCAGATAGAGGGCGAGCTCGGCGGCAGCGGTGGCGGCATCGCGGCGGCGGTTCATCGGCGTGGTGCCGGCGTGGCTGGCCATGCCGGTGAATTCGCCGAGAAAACGCACGCCGCCGTTGATCGAGGTGACGATGCCCAGCGGCAGGTTCAGCTCGTTGAGCACCGGTCCCTGCTCGATGTGGACTTCGACGAAGCCGAGGTAGCGCGCCGGATCGCGGCGCAGCGCGGGGATGTCTTCGAGGCGCAGGCCGGCGTGGGCCATGGCCTCGCGCATGCTGATGCCGTCGGCGTCGCGCTGGTCGAGCCAGGCGGGCTGGAAGTCGCCGACCAGCGCGCCCGATCCCAGGAAGGTGGCCTTGTATCGCTGGCCCTCTTCCTCGGCGAAGGCGACGATCTCGATGCCGAAGGGCAGGCGCTGGCCGGCGCGGTGCAGCTCGGCCACGCAGGCCAGCGGCACGTAGATGCCGAGCCGGCCGTCGTACTTGCCGCCGTTGCGCACCGTGTCGTAGTGGGAGCCGGTGAGCAGTGCCGGCGCTTCGCGCCGGGTGCCTTCGTAGCGGCCGACCACGTTGCCGACCGCGTCGATGACCACGCTGTCGCAGCCGGCGTCGCGCATGTCCTGCACGATGCGGCGCGCGCAGGCCCGGTGGGCGTCGGTGAGGTAGGTGACGGTGAGCTGGCCCAGTTCCTTGAAGCCGGGGTCGCTCTCTTCGGCCAGACGCTCCTGCCAGTCCCAGACCTGGTTGCCCAGCGTGGGCTCCACGCCGAACTTGTCGGCCAGGCGGATCTCGGCGATGCGGTGGATGTTGCGCAGGGCTTCCTCGCGCTCGAATTCCGGATGGTGTTGCAGCCGCCGTGCGAAGGCTTCGACGATGCGCCCGCGTGGCAGGCCGCCGCCGCGTGCGCCGCGCACCGCCAGCACGAAGGGAAAACCGAACTTTGCGTTGTAGTCGGCGTTGAGCTGCTGGATGCGGTCGAACTCCTGCGGGCTGCAGTCGGTGAGGCCGGCGCGCGATTGTTCGCCGGTGGATTCGGCGGTGAGCGTGCGCGACACCATCGCCTTGCCGGCGAGCTCGGGGTGGGCGCGGATCAGGTCGAGCTGCTCCTGCGCGGCGGCCGACGACACCGTCTGCGCCAGCGCATGCTTGAACTGCGCCAGCGAGCCGAAGGGCGCGGCGCGCGCCACGGTGCGCTCCACCACCCACGGCGAATGCTCGTACAGGCCCTCGAGCAGGATCGCGGCCTCGGCGGGCGTGGCGGTGTTGATCTGCTCCAGCGTCAGGGCAGCGGTGGCTTCGCTCATGCGGCGCTCTCCGGGTAAGGGTGTTCGGCGATCCAGTGGCGGGCGATGTCGAGTCGGCGGCAGACCCACACGCGGTCGTGGCGGGCGATGTGGTCGAGGAACTTCTGCAGCGCCACGATGCGGCCCGGCCGGCCGAGCAGGCGGCAGTGCATGCCGATGCTCAGCATGCGCGGCGTGTCGGCGCCCTCGGCGTAGAGCGCGTCGAAGCTGTCGCGCAGGTAGGTGAAGAAGTCGTCGGACTGCACGAAACCCTGGGGCATGGCAAAGCGCATGTCGTTGGTGTCGAGCGTGTAGGGCACGACCAGGCGCGGCACGACCTGGCCGTCGGAGCGCGCCACCTTCATCCAGAAGGGCAGGTCGTCGCCGTAGTAGTCGCTGTCGTAGAGCGTGCCGCCCTCGTCGGCCAGCAGGCGCCGGGTGTTGGGGCTGTCGCGGCCGGTGTACCAGCCCAGCGGCCGGGTGCCGGTGAGGCGCTCGATGGCGTCCAGGCCCAGGCGCATGTGTTCGCGTTCCTGGGCTTCGTCCATGTTCTGGTAGTGGATCCAGCGCCAGCCGTGGCAGGCGATCTCGTGGCCCGCCTCGGCGAGCGCGCAGGCGAGTTCGGGATAGCGTTGCAGCGCCATGCCGATGCCGAAGACGGTCAGCGGCAGGCCGCGTTTGTCGAACTCCTTCAGGATGCGCCACACGCCGACCCGCGAGCCATATTCGTAGATGCTCTCCATGCTCATGTGCCGGGCCGGGTAGGCGGCTGGGTTGAACATCTCGGAGAGAAACTGCTCCGAGCCAGGGTCGCCGTGCAGGGTGGCGTTTTCGGCGCCTTCCTCGTAGTTCAGGACGAACTGCACCGCGATGCGGGCACGGCCCGGCCAGTTGGCCTGCGGCGGGTTGCGGCCGTAGCCGGCCAGGTCGCGCGGATAGGGCAGGGTGGTGTCGAAGATCTGGGCCATGGAGGTGTCGGTCGGGATCGGGGTCTCAGGCGGCGAGCGCCTTGGCGATGTCGTTGCTGGGCGGCCGGCGGTCGAAGGCGAGGTTTTCCTCGACGTGCTGCAGATGCTCGTCCATCAGCCGGGCGGCCCGTTCGGCGTCGCGCGCGGCCAGGGCCTTCACGATCTCTGCATGCTCCTCGTAGGAATGCGTGGCGGCGGCCGACGATTGGTACATGAGCGTGATGAGGGCGCAGCGCGAGATGAGGTCGTCGAGCAGCTGGGCCAGGACGGTGTTGCCCATGAGCTCGGCCATGCGCACGTGGAAGTCGCCGAGCAGCTCGGTGCGGCCGGTGATGTCGTCACGCTCCACGGCGGCCTTTTCCAGGGCGACATGGTTCTTGAGCGCCTTGATGCGCGCTGGCGTCATGGTGCGCACGAAGTCGCGCGCCATGCCGGATTCGAGCATGCGGCGCACCGCGAACACCTGCCGTGCCTCGTCGGCCGAAGGCGCCGAGACGAAAGCCCCGCGCGCCGGCTCCAGCCGCACCAGCCGGTTCTGCGCGAGCTGGAACAAAGCTTGCCTCACCAGGGTGCGCGACACCCCGAAATGGTCGGCCAGCTTCTGTTCGGCCAGCTTGGCACCGGGATGGAGCCGATGCTCGACGATCGCCCGGGTGAGGGATTCGACGATGGCGGAGGTCGAGGAACCGGCGGAAGGTGTCTGCATGAACGGCGGATGAAGGCGAGGCCTGTCGGAAAGCAAAAGTGTATACACTTTTGGTCGACCGTGGACGCCTCGGCCCGAGTGGAGCCGGCGGCGCGCGAATTATTCTTTACCCAAGCAAGGAGCATTCCGATGGGCCTCAGTACCCATGTTCTCGACACCATGCACGGCTGCCCGGCGGCGGGCATGGAGATCGCGCTTTTTCGCACCGAGGGCGAGCAGGTCACGCTGGTGAGCCGCTACACCCTCAATGCCGACGGTCGCACCGACACCCCGCTGTTCGACGCCGCTTCGCTGCGCGCCGGTACCTACCGGCTGGTGTTCGACGTGGCCGGCTACTTCGGGCAGCGCGGCGTGAGCCTGCCGCAGCCGAGCTTTCTGAACCGGGTGCAGCTCGACTTCGGCGTGGCCGACGTCAGTCAGCACTATCACGTGCCGCTGCTGGTCAGCCCGTGGAGCTACTCCACCTACCGCGGGTCCTGAGCCTTGCGACGCCGCTGCTCAGTTCTGGCCTTCGGTGAGGGTGTCGAGCTGGAACTTGCCGCTCTTGTCCCACAGCCAGGTGTCGGTATAGGTCATGCGACCGATGCGGGCCGGCGCCGGAAAGGGCGAGGCGCGCCGGATGGTGGCTTCGATCTCCTTGATGACTTCCGGCGCATGGCGCGGCGCGCGCATCCAGCTCATGCCGGTGACCCGGCCGGTGGCGTCCAGATGCACCTGCAAGGTGCCGATGGCGTAGAGCAGCGGCGGCAGCTTGCCTTTGTAGATGCGTTCGGCGTTCAGGCCGTAGAGGTGGGTGGCGCCGTCCTGCCGGTAGGCACGTTCGGTGGTGGCGGCCGAGACGCGGGCCGAGCCCTTCTGTGCCGGCACGGGGCCGATCACCGCCGGGGCCGTGGCGGGCGGCCCGCCGGTGGGCACCTGTTCGGGCGGTGCGGAGCGGCAGGAGCAGAGCAGGGCGGCGATACCGCCGAAAAGCGCGGCGATGCGACGGGACAGCGATCGGGGAGCAGGCATAACCTGCGAGTGTCGCCGCAGTCGGCCGCCCCGGAGCGGCCGAGGTGCTGCGGATGAACCCGCTGCGCCGACTGCTGCAAGGCCTGGCCGCCGCCCGCGCGGTGCTGGTCGAGGTCGAATCCACCCAGGGCTCGGCACCGCGCGAGGCCGGCACCTGGATGGCGGTGTTCGCCGACCGCATCGTGGCGACCATCGGCGGCGGCCGGCTGGAATTCGACGCCGTCGCCGCCGCCCGCGCTCTGCTGGCCGAACCCTCGCGGACCGCGCTGGCCAGCCGCCGCTACGCGCTGGGGCCATCGCTCGGCCAGTGTTGCGGTGGCGTGGTCGTGCTGCGCTACACGGCGGTCGACGCCGCCGATATTCCCGCCCTGCGGCAAAGGCTCGCCGGCGCGCAGGTGCCGGTGGCGCTGTTCGGCGGCGGCCATGTGGGCGCGGCCCTGGCGCGGGTGCTGGCGTCGCTGCCGTTTTCGCTCACCTGGATCGACAGCCGCGACGAGATCTTTCCACCAGAGCTCGCCGAGGGCGATGCCGACATCACCTGCGAACATTCCGACCCGGTACAGGCGGCGGTGCCCGGCCTGGCGCCCGGCTCGCGGGTGCTGATCATGAGTTTCAGCCATGCCGAAGACCTGGACGTGGTGGCCGCCTGCCTGCAGCGCCGCCGCACCCGGGGCGATCTGCCCTTCATCGGCCTCATTGGCAGCCACACCAAATGGGCCACCTTCCGCGGCCGCCTGCGCGCGCGCGGTTTCTCCGATGAAGAACTGGCCGCCGTGACCTGCCCGATCGGCGTGCCGGGCATCACCGGCAAGGAGCCCGAAGTCATCGCCGTGGCGGTGGCGGCACAGTTATTGCAAACACTGGCTCCGTCGCGCGAGGCGTGAAGCGGCTTTTTGTATACACTCTCGCGCACAAAAAAACAGGCCGCAGCGGAGCATGGGATTTCTTTCTTTTCGAAGGGAGATGACCCCGGTTCGCGGCCCATGCTGCTCAGAGCGCCCGCAGTGGTGAGCAGCGGTCATAAAGAAAGACGGCGACGCCCCTCGCCGCAAGGTCACGACCGATGGAAAGCTATCTTCTCGACTGGGCCAACCTGCTGCTGCGCTGGGTCCACGTCATCACCGCCATCGCCTGGGTGGGCTCCTCCTTCTATTTCGTCTTTCTCGACAGCAGCCTGACGACGCCGGAAGAAGAAAAACTGCGCGGCGAGGGCGCCACCGGCGAACTCTGGGCGGTGCACGGCGGCGGCTTCTACCACCCGGTCAAGTACCAGGTGCAGCCGCCCAAGCTGCCGTCGCACCTGCACTGGTTTTTCTGGGAGAGCTACACCACCTGGCTCACCGGCTTCTCGCTGTTCACGGTGTCCTACCTGTGGAACGCCGGCACCTATCTCATCGACAAGTCGCGCATGGACTGGCAGCCGGGCGCGGCCATCGCCGTGGCGCTGTCGTTCCTGGTGGTGTTCTGGATGCTCTACGACTTCGTCTGCCAGACCTTCGGCAAGCGCAAGAACGGCGACGCCATCGTCGGCGGCATCCTGCTGGTGCTGGTGTGCGCCGCCTCCTGGCTGGCCTGCCACTGGTTCGCCGGGCGAGCGGCCTTTCTGCTGGTGGGCGCGATGATCGCCACCACCATGAGCGCCAACGTGTTCTTCTGGATCATCCCGGGCCAGAAGAAGGTGCTGGAATCGATCAAGGCCGGCCGGCCGGTGGACCCGATCCACGGCCAGCGCGGCAAGCAGCGCAGCGTGCACAACACCTACTTCACGCTGCCGGTGATCTTCGCGATGCTGTCCAACCACTACAGCTTCACCTACAGCCATCCGCAGAACTGGGCGGTGCTCATTTTGATGATGTTCGCCGGCGCGGCGATCAGGCAGTTCTTCGTGCTGCGCCACGGCTACAAGCTCGGCCGCAACCGGCATCCCCTCGCCTATGCCGCCGTCGGCGTGGCGGTGATCGCCGCCGTCATCTGGTGGCTGCGGCCGGCGCCCGCTGCGCCTTTGACGCCCGAGCAGGCGGCCGCAGCCGCTGCCGCAGCCGCCTCGCCGGCCGGTTACGCCCAACTCAAGCCGGTGCTGGAGCAGCGCTGCTACCTGTGCCACGGCGCCACGATGCAGATGAAGAACGTGCGCCTGGACTCGCCCGAATCGGTGAAGCAGCATGCCGACGCCATCTACCAGCAGGCGGTGGTCAGCAAGATCATGCCGCTCAACAACGCCACCGGCATCACCGACGCCGAGCGCGCCCTCATCGGCCGCTGGTTCCAGGCCGGCGCCAGCGTCGCGCCATGAGCGACGCGCGCACCCTGCTGATCCGCAACGCCCGCTGCATCGCCACCCAGGACGACGCCGGCACCGAGCTGCGCGATGCCTCGATCCTGATACGGGGCAAGGTCATCGAGGCCATCGGCCCGGCCGACGCCATGCCGCTCATGGCCGACGAGGTCATCGACGCGCGCGGGCACCTGGTCACGCCCGGGCTGGTGAACACGCACCACCACATGTACCAGTCGCTCACCCGGGCGATTCCCGGCGTGCAGGATGCGGAACTGTTCTCCTGGCTGCGCGGCCTCTATCCGATCTGGGCCGGGCTCACGCCGGAGATGGTGCGGGTGTCCACCCAGGTCGCCATGGCCGAACTGCTGCTGTCGGGCTGCACCACCAGCAGCGACCACCTCTATATCTATCCCAACGGCGTGCGGCTCGACGACAGCATTGAAGCCGCCGCGGCGATCGGCATGCGCTTCACCGCCTCGCGCGGCAGCATGAGCGTCGGCCAGAGCCAGGGCGGGCTGCCGCCGGACGCCGTGGTGGAGCGCGAAGACGCCATCCTGCGCGACACCCGCCGGCTGATCGAAACCCACCACGACGCCAGCCACGGCGCCATGACGCAGGTGGCGGTGGCGCCCTGTTCGCCGTTCAGCGTCAGCCGCGCGCTCATGCGCGACAGCGCCGAACTCGCGCGCGCCTACGGCGTGCGGCTGCACACCCACCTGGCAGAGAACGACCACGACATCGCCTACAGCCGCGAGAAGTTCGGCGCCAGCCCGGCCGAATACGCCGAGTCGCTCGGCTGGCTCGGCCAGGACGTCTGGCATGCCCACTGCGTCAAGCTCGACGGGCCCGGCATCGGCCTCTTTGCTCGCAGCGGCACCGGCGTGGCGCACTGCCCCTGCAGCAACATGCGGCTGGCCTCGGGCATCGCCCCGGTACGCCGCATGTTGGATGCCGGCGTGCCCGTCGGCCTGGGCGTTGACGGCAGCGCCAGCAACGACGGCGCCGACCTGCTGGGCGAGGCCCGCCAGGCGCTGCTGCTGGCCCGCGTCGGCCGTGCGTTGGAACCCTTCGGCTGCGACCACGGTCCGGCCGAGATGACCGCCCGCGACGCGCTGGCCTTGGCCACACGCGGCGGCGCCCGGGTGCTCGGCCGCGCGCACGACATCGGGCAGATCGCGGTCGGCTACTGCGCCGACCTGGCGCTGTTCGACCTGGGCTCGCTCGCCTTCGCCGGCGGCGCGGTACACGACCCGGTCGGGTCGCTGCTGCTGTGCGCCAGCGCGCCGGCGGCGTGGACGGTGGTCGACGGACGCGTCGTCGTGCGGCAAGGCCGGCTCGCCACGGTGGAACTGGAGCCGCTGATCGAGCGGCACAACCGGCTGGCGATGGAGCTGGCCGAGGCGGCACGAGCGGCCTGATGCGATGCGGGCCGCCGGCCCGCGATGCGCTCAGTTTTCCAGTGCCGCGAGCAGCGCGCGCAGGTCGGCGGCGGCGTTGTCGGGCGCGCCGATCTGCGCCTGCACGATCGCGCCATCCACGGCCAGCGCGGCCATGGCGGCGGTGCGGTCGGCGCTGGTGTCGTCGGCCGGCAGCAGGGCGCGTATCACCTCGCCCATCTCGCGTTTGTGCGCCGCCGCCGCAGCGCGGGTGTCGGCCGGATCGCCGCCGGTCTCGGCCACGGCGTTGATGAAGGCGCAGCCGCGAAAGCCCGGCTGCGTGAACCATTCCTGCATCGCATCGGCCAGTGCCGACAGTCCGCGCGAGGCGCCGCCGTGCCGGCCGAGGGCGTCGACGAACCAGCCCATCCAGAGATCGTGCCGATAGTCGAGAAAGGCGCGCACCAGGACGTCCTTGCTTGGGAAATGTCGGTAGAAGGTGACCTTGGTCACCGCCGCCTCGGCGATCACCCGGTCGATACCGGTGGCGCGGATGCCGTCGCGGTAGAAGAGGGCGTGTGCGGTGCGCAGCAGCCGGTCGCGGGCGGCAGAGGTCTCGAGGGTCATCGTTCGCATTCTAGTAGACAGGTTCGTCTACCTTGGGTATCGTGACATGTAGACAAGTCTGTCCACTTTCATCCTTCATTCTTTCGAGGAGTCGATCCGCCATGGAAACCAAGCCGCCGCTGCCGCCCTTTACCGCCGAATCCGCCGCGCAGAAGGTGCGCATGGCCGAAGACGCCTGGAATTCGCGCGATGCGGATCGGGTGGTGCAGGTCTACACGCACGACACGCGCTGGCGCAACCGGGCGGAGTTTCCGGTCGGCCGGGAGCAGGTACACGGATTTCTGGTGCGCAAATGGCAACGCGAACTGGACTACCGGCTGATCAAGGAGTTGTGGGCCTTCACCGGCAACCGCATCGCGGTGCGTTTCGCCTACGAATGGCACGACGACTCGGGGCAGTGGTTCCGCAGTTACGGAAACGAGAACTGGGAGTTCAATGAACAGGGGCTGATGCAGCGGCGGTTCGCGAGCATCAACGATCTGCCGATTGCCGAAGGAGATCGCCTGTTCTTCTGGCCGCTGGGGCGGCGGCCGGACGATCATGCGGGCTTGTCGGACCTGGGTTTGTAGATCGCACCTCCGCCCGGCGCTCAGCTCGACCAGAGCGCGCCGCGCACCGCGGCCGGCGCGGCTTCGCGGATCGTTTCCAGAAAACGGCGCAGGCGCGCGGGGTAGTAGCGCGCATGCGGATAGACGAGGTACATCGGCAGGGGCGCGGCCTGCCAGTCGGGCAGCAGATGCTGCAGCCGGCCGGCGGCGATGTCTTCGTTGAGCACCCAGGCCGAGCCGACGGCCACACCCACGCCGAGCAGGGCGGCGCTGCGCAGGGCGTACAGGCTGTCGGTGGCCAGCCGGGGCTGGAAATGGACGCGGTGCCGCTCGCCGCTGGCCGCGTTGCTCAATGCCATCTCGGTGCGATAGAAGGCGCGCAGCGACAGCCAGGGCAGCTCGGCCAGTTGCGCCGGATGGTCGACGACGGGCCGGTCGCGCAGCAGTGCGGGCGCGGCGACCACGATGCGCGGCACGTCGGCCAGGGCGATGGCGACCACGTTGGGGTCGCTCACCTCGCCGACCTGGATGGCGCAGTCGACGTTGTGGGCCACGAAGTCCGGCGCACGGTCATGCAGCAACCATTCGATGGACACGCGCGGGTAACGCGCGAGATAGTCCGCCACCGGGCCGACCAGCTGCGCCTGTCCGAACGCATGCGGCGCCACCACCCGCAGCACACCTTCGGGCTCGTCGCCAGCGCCGCGCAGGTCGGCTTCGAAGGCATGCCAGTCCGCCAGCAATTCGCGGGCGCCGTCGAAGCAGCGCTGCCCGTCTTCGGTGAGTGCCATCGCATGGGTGGAGCGCTTGAGCAGGCGCAGGCCGAGCTGTTTTTCGAGCAGCTGCAACCGGCGGCTGACGGTGGGCTGGGTGGTGCCCATCGAGGCGGCGGCGGCCGAGATGCTGCCGGCCTCGACGATGCGCACGAAGGTGCTCATCAACTCGATCCGGTCACCGGATGCGGTCGAGGCGGCGCGTGGAAGGCTTTTTGTCATGCGTAGAGCGTATATCCGGCTTGCGTTGCACGCCACTACCGTCGCAGAAGGCTTTTGATGAAACTCCGGACCAGTCTCAGAAAAACACGGGAAACCACCATGTCCGCCATTCGATCTACGCATATTCCAAGCGCTTCGGCCAGCACCGCGCCAACCTTGCCGCCCGCACTCGTCTTTTTGCTCGCTGCCAGTGCGGGCCTGTCGGTGGCCTCGCTCTACTACAGCCAGCCGATGCTCGGCGTGCTCGGTGTCTCCATCGGCGCGAGCGACCAGGCCGTCGGCATGGTGCCCACGCTCACCCAGCTCGGCTACGCCTTCGGCCTGCTGCTGCTGGCGCCGCTGGGCGACCGCTTCGACCGGCGCAGCATCATCGTGATCAAGGCGGCGGTGCTCTGCGCGGCGCTGCTCGCGGCGGGCGCCGCGCCTTCCATCGGACTGCTGCTGGCTGCGAGCCTGGCGATCGGGCTGTCGGCCACGCTGGCGCAGGACATCGTGCCGGCGGCGGCCACGCTGGCGCCGGAGGCCAGCCGCGGCAAGGTGGTCGGCACGGTGATGACCGGCCTGCTGATGGGCATCCTGCTGTCGCGGGTGGTGAGCGGCTTCGTGGCCGAGCATTTCGGCTGGCGCACGGTGTTCGTGTCGGCCGCTGCAGCCATCGCGCTGGTCGGCGTGGCCGCCTGGCGCGGGCTGCCGAAATTCCGGCCGACCACGCAGCTCGGCTACGCCGACCTGATGGCATCGCTCGGTACGCTCTTCGTGCGCCACGGCGGTCTGCGCCGGGCGGCGCTGGCGCAGGGGCTGCTGTCGGTGTCCTTCAGCGCGTTCTGGTCGACCCTGGCGGTGATGCTGCACGGCGAGCCCTTCCACCTGGGCGCGGCGGCCGCCGGTGCCTTCGGGCTGGCGGGTGCGGCGGGCGCGCTGGCCGCGCCGCTGGCCGGCCGGCTGGCGGACAAGCGCGGCCCCGAACTGGTCACCCGGCTCGGCGCGGCGATCGCCATGCTGTCCTTCGCGGCCATGGCGCTGTCGCCCTGGGTGGCGCCGCATGCGCGGCTGTGGCTGATCGTGGGCAGCGCCATTGGCTTCGACCTGGGCATCCAGGCCACGCTGATCGCGCACCAGACCATCGTCTTCAGCATCGACCCGCCCGCCCGCAGCCGTCTCAACGCGGTGCTGTTCGTGGGGGTCTTCGTCGGCATGGCGGCCGGCTCCGCCCTGGGCAGCGTGGTGCTGGCCGCCTGGGGCTGGATGGGCGTGACCGCGCTCGCCACCGCGGCGGCGGGCGCAGCGTTGCTTGTACGCCTCTGGCCGGGCGCCGCCGACGCCCGTTGAGGCCCGGTCGCACGGCAAAATGGCGGGGCCGATCCAGGCGATGCCCCTTATTTGCTGTGCAACCGAACACTTCCATCCAACACGATTGCCACCGATGGGACGACCTGCTCCTCGCCTTCGCCGCGAAGCTGCGGCTGGACATGCCGCCTGGCGAGCTGATACGCACCGGTGTCGAGACGCTGATCCACGCCCTGCGCGTGGCCCGCGTCGGCTACGGTGAGTTGTCGGAAGACGGCCTCACCTTCCTCGTCGAGCACGACCGCGTCCGCGGCGGTGCGATGCACTTGCCCAGCCTCGCCGGCATCCACCGTATCGAAGCCCATTCCTACCTGGCGCGGGTGCTCGGCCAGGGCCGCTGCGTGGTGATGGCCGACGTGCGCTGCGACGCCGAGGCGGCAGCCACCGCAGAGACGCTGGAGGCCGTCGGCATCCGCGCGCAGCTGGTGCTGCCGGTGATGGACGCGGGCCGCCTCGCGGGTGTTTTCTTTCTGCACGACGACCAGCCGCGCGACTGGACCGACGCCGAGATCGGCTTCACCCGCGACGCCGTCGAACGAGTGCGCCACGCCATCGAACGCAGCCAGTCCGAACAGCGCCTGCAGCAACTCGCGGCCACGCTGGAGCAACAGGTGCTGGAGCGAACCCGGGCGTTGCGCGACTCCGAGGACTTCGCCCGGCTGGCGCTGGCGGCCAGCGGCGGCGTGGGCGTGTGGACCTACGTGGTGGAGTCCGACCGCTTCTTCTGCGATGCGTCCATCTCCGATCTCTATGGCATAGACCCCGACGCCGGCCAGGCCGGCGTGTCGCGCGCCGAGTTCCTCGCCAACGTGCATCCCGACGACATGGAGCGCCTGCGGGCGACGATGTCGGGCGGCCTGCAGCACAGCGGCGACCTGGAGCTGGAATACCGCATCCGCCATCCGGACGGCTCGGTGCGCTGGGTGCTGTCGCGCGGCCACACCTACTTCGACGCCGCCAACCAGCCGGTGCGTCGCACCGGCGTCGGCATCGAGACCACCGGCCGGCGCCAGCTCGAGGAGCAACTTCGCCAGGCGCAGAAGATGGAGTCGCTCGGCCAGCTCACCGGCGGCATCGCGCACGACTTCAACAACCTGCTGCAGGGCATCGTGCTGCCGCTGCAGATATTGCAGCGCCGCCTCGGCCAGCCGCAGCACGCCGGCCTGTTGACCTATATCGAAGCCGGCATGTCGGCGGCCAAGCGCGCGGCCGGGCTCACCCAGCGCCTGCTCGCCTTCGCTCGCCGCCAGCCGCTCGATTCACGCACCGCCGACCTCGCCGCGCCGCTGCGCGAACTCGAGCCGATGCTGCGCAACAGCTGCGGCGAGAACATCGTGCTGGCCATGGACGTGTCGTCCTCGCTCTGGCCGGTGGTGACCGACGTGAACCAGTTCGAGAACGCGGTGCTCAACCTGGTCATCAACGCACGCGACGCCATGCCCACGGGCGGCCTGGTCACCGTGAGCGCGCGCAACCTGCCGGCTGAATCCGGCCACACGGCGCGCAACGTGCCGGCCGGGCTGCCGGCCGGCGACCATGTCTGCATCACCGTCGCCGACACCGGCACCGGCATGGCGGCCGACGTGATCGAGCGCGCCTTCGACCCCTTCTTCACCACCAAGCCGATCGGCCAGGGCACGGGCCTCGGCCTGTCGATGGTCTACGGCTACGCACGCCAATCCGGCGGCATGGCCGTGATCGACAGCACCGTGGGGCAGGGCACGCGGATCTCGCTGTATTTCCCCCGGGCGGCAGCGCAAGACACGCGGCTCCCTGCCACTCCCGTGGCCATCGGCCCGCGGCCCTCGTCGCGGCAACGCATTCTGGTGGTGGAAGACGACGACATCGTGCGCCGCTTCGCCGTCGAGATGCTGCGCGAGGAGGGCTACGAGCTCCGCGAGGCCACCACCGGCTACGAGGCGATGAGCGTGCTGGAGATCGACCACGGCTTCGATCTGCTGCTGACCGACGTCGGTCTGCCCGGCCCCAACGGCCGGCAGGTGGCCGACTTGGCGCGCGAGCGGATTCCCGGCATCAAGGTGATCCTGATGACCGGCTACGCCGAAGAGGCCGCGCACAAGAACACCTTCATCGGCTCGGGCATGGAACTCATCGTCAAGCCCTTTGATTCCGAAGTGCTGCTGGCGCGGGCGCGCCGCGCGCTCGCCGGCTGATCGGGCAGGCGCAGGCGGCCGGTGAACCACCGCCAGCTTCGCTATTTCTGCGAGGTCGCGCGCCAGGGCACGCTGGCGCGCGCGGCCGAGCGGCTGTGCGTGGCGCCGACCGCGATCAGCATGCAGATCGCCCAGCTGGAGCAGGGCCTGGGCGGCGAGCTGTTCGACCGCGCCGTCAAGCCGATGGCGCTGACGGCACTCGGCCGCTTCTTCCTGCCGCGCGCGCTGCAGCTGCTCGACCACGGCGAGCAACTCGAGAAGGAAGCCCGCGACATCGCCGTCGGTAACGCCGGCTGGTTGGGCATCGGCTTCGTGCGCTCGGTCATGAACTCCTTCCTGCCGGCGGCGGTGCGCAGGTTCCGGGCGCTGCGGCCGGGTGTGCGGCTGGAGCTGATCGAGATGCTGTCGGAACACCAGGCCGAGCACCTGCGCAGCGGGCGCATTCAGATCGGCTTGTCGCGCTACGCCCGCCTGCCGGAGCCGCCCGCCGACCTGCGGCACACGGTGCTGTTCGAGGATCCCTTTCTGGTCGCGCTGCCGGCCGAGCATCCGCTGGCCGCCCAGGCGGTGCTGTCGGTGACCGCGCTGCAGGAAATGGAGTTGATCAGCTATCCCAAGGATCCGCAGAGCTCCTTCGCGCAGAACATCACGGCCATCCTGCAGGCCGCCGGCGTCCGGCCGCGTGTCGGCCACGAAGCCATCGAGATCCACACCGCGCTCGGGCTGGTGGCCGCAGGCCTGGGCTACGCGGTGGTGGGCGCATCGGTAGCGCGGCGCGGCACCGCCGACGTCGCCTTCGTGCCGCTGCAAGGACTGGATGCGCGCACCACCGTGCTCACCGTGACCCGGGCCGACGACCAGGGGCCGCTCACGGCTTCGATGCTGCAGGCACTCGACCAAGCCGCGCGGGATATTCAGGCAAACTGAACTAAGTTTCGAAAAACGGCGATATATGCAGTTTCAGGCGGCAGATGATGGCGCCATGAGACAAGACATATCGAGCGAAAAGCTCACCACGCTGCGCCAGCTCGGCGCCGCCACGGTGTATGAAGCCCAGGGCGCCAAGGGCGCGCTCGACAGCGGCATGAAACCCATCGACCCCACGGTGCGCCTGGCAGGCCCCGCCTTCACCGTCGATTGCCGTCCGGCCGACAACCTGATGCTGCACTACGCGGTGATGAAAGCCCGCCCTGGCGACGTGCTGGTGGTCGACGCCAAGGCCTTCATGGAAGCCGGCCCGTGGGGCGACGTGCTGACCATCCAGGCGATGAAGGTCGGCATCGCCGGCCTGGTCATCAACGGCTGCGTGCGCGACGCCAACCTGATCATCGAACTCGGCTTTCCGGTGTTCTGCCGGGGCCTGTCGATCAAGGGCACCGGCAAGAACCAGCCCGGCCGCGTGCAGGTGCCGGTGTGCATCGGCGACGTGCAGATCCACCCCGGCGACATCGTCGTCGGCGACCGCGACGGTCTGGCGGTGGTGCCGGCCGGCGAGGTCGACGCGGCCATCGCCAGCGCGGTGCAGCGCGAGGAAAAGGAGGCCGGCCAGCGCGAGGCCATCGGACGCGGCGTGATGACCGCCGAGCTGCTCGGCCTCACCGACACCTTGCGCCGCCTGGGCCTGGACTGACCACCCGCGCCGCACCGGATCGAAACCAGAAAAAAGAGAAAGAAAGAGACAAAGCCATGAACTTGAAGAACCTCCTCCGCGCCAGTGCCACCGCCCTGGCACTGGCCGCCGCCGCGGGCAGCGCGCTGGCCCAGGCCGCCTATCCGCAGAAGTCCATCCGCCTGATCGTGCCGTGGCCTGCCGGTGGCGCGACCGATGCCGTGGGCCGTGCCCTGGCCGAAGCCTTGCGCACTCAGCTCGGCCAGAGCGTGGTGGTCGACAACATCGCCGGTGCCGGCGGCAACATCGGCACCCAGCAGTTCGTGCGGCAGCCGGCCGACGGCTACACGCTGCTGCTGGCCACCAGCTCCACCAATTCGGCCAATCCCTATCTGTACAAGAGGCTCGGCTTCGATCCGGTGAAGGACTTCACGCCGGTCGCCGCGCTGGGTGTGATTCCCAGCGTGATGATCGTCGGCGCCCAGTCGTCCTGGCAGTCGCCGGCCGACATCGTGAAGGCGGCCAAGGCCAACCCCGGCAAGATGTCCTACGGCTCCGGCGGCGTGGGTAATTCGGCGCATCTCGGCGGTGAGCTGTTCAAGTCGGTCACCGGCATCGACGTGATCCACGTGCCGTACAAGGGCAGCGCGCCGGCGCTCACCGACGTGATGGCCGGCCAGCTCGACTACATGCTCGACACCGGCGCCTACGGCCAGCTCAAGGGCGGCGGCAAGATCCGCGCGATCGCCGTGGCCTCGCCCCGGCGCCACCCGCTGCTGCCCAACGTGCCGACTTTCGAGGAGCTGGGCATCAAGGGCATGACGATGAACGCCTGGTACGGCCTGGCCGCGCCGGCCGGCACGCCGCCCGCGGTGGTCGCGCGGTTGAACGAGGCGGTGGAAGCGTCGTTCAAGCAGGGCGATCTGACGCGCCGCCTGAACGACATCGGCGCCGAAGTACAACCCGGCAACGCGGCGGCCTTCGCGGCCTTCTGGCAGTCGGAACTTGCGCGCTACGCCGGCCTGGTCAAGCTGACCGGTGCGACGCTGGACTGACGCGGACGATCGAAAAAGCTGCGAGGTGATCGCCGGCGGCTGCGCGCCCGGCGTACATGCTGGCGATGGGTTGCGCAGGTGTCGGGCGCGGCGGGCGACGGCTTCGTCGGAGAATCGACGTTTTTGTAGGAGACCTCGCATGCCTGAGCACATCGTCGTGCAGATGCCGGCCGACTCGGCGCCGGCGCAACAGTTGTTCCTGCTGTTCCATGGCGTGGGCAGCATTCCGGAGAGTCTGTTTCCCCTGGGCAAGCTGCTGGCCGCGCGCTTTCCTGCGGCGGCCGTGGTCTGCGTGGCGTCGCCCGAGGCGTCGGACCGGGGAGGCGGGCGGCAGTGGTTTTCTGTGCGCGGCGTGACCGAGGAGAACCGGCCCGGCCGGGTCGCGGCGGCGATGGATCGGTTCGTCGGGGTGGTGCGTGACTGGCAGACGCGGACCGGGTGTTCGTCTGCGCAGACGGCCTTGGTGGGGTTCTCGCAGGGGGCGATCATGGCGCTGGAGTCCACCCAGCTCGACGGGGAGTCGCTGGCGGGGAGGGTCGTGGCCTTGGCCGGGCGGTTTGCCGCCGGGGTTCGGGTGGCTGCGGGGAGTACAACGGTGCACTTCGTCCATGGGGAGGACGATCCGGTCATTGCCTGCGGGTATGCCGAGGCGGGGGCTTCGGCGCTCAATGGCCTTGGTGGGGATGCGACCGTGGATCTGTTGCCCGGCGGGGGGCATTCGGTGGATGGGGTCGTTGGGCAGGTTGTTATTTCGCGGCTGGTGGGGTATGTGCCTAAGCGGGTTTGGGAGGAGGCCGTGCGCTGAGGAGGGGGTGCCGCTGCGTGGGCTGCCCGTCCTCTGCCGGCTGCGTGCCACTGCGTGGGCTGTGTCTCCTGCGGAGGGCAGAGGCCGGGATTTCGCCCCGGCGGGCGAGTCACTTTCTTTGCTTCGCCAAAGAAAGTAACCAAAGAAAGGCGACCCCGGTGGGCGAGGTCCTTCGGACACGCTGCGGTACTCGGTTTTGCGGGGTCTGGCGGAACTCGCTTCGCTCAGACAGCCGCCAGCCCTTATCCGCAAAACCTCCGTTCCTCGCTCTCGACCACAGGGGACCCCAAACACCACACGGGCCATCGCTGCGCTCGGCACACCACGGTCTTCGCTGCGCTCGACGGGGGAATGGGGCGACACGTCCATGGGGCGGTGCAGATGGGTACACGGCAAGCGCATCGGTCGGTGCGACAGCAAGCGCGCAGACAGTTGAGCGCTTGCCAGCGCGCATGGCGCTCGGACCAGCGCGGCCCCCTCACCGTGCTCAGTGCGGTCGACTGTCCTTACCCTCTCAGCCTCGACCCGCGCAGCGGGGCCATGGCACTGGATCGACCCTTGTCCAAACTGTTGCCGCTAGAGCGTTCGAAGGCACATTCCCCAGGCCGAGCGAAGCAATGGCCCGACCGAGCTTCGAGCTCGTCTTCAAGGCAACTTTCTTTGGTGACTTTCTTTTTTGCCAGAAAAGAAAGTTACCGCGGGTCTGGGGGCGCGCAAGCCCCCAGCTCCACCCTACGAAGAGCAGAAGAAAAGAAAAAAAGAAAAACCC
Source organism: Xylophilus sp. GOD-11R (assembly GCF_033546935.1). GTDB lineage: Bacteria > Pseudomonadota > Gammaproteobacteria > Burkholderiales > Burkholderiaceae_C > Xylophilus. The sequence goes on from NZ_CP137854.1 coordinate 722,229, forward strand.
AACTCAGCCCGTCATCACACCGCCGCATAAAACCGCATAAACCGAGAATCCTCCCGGCTATACCCCGGCCGAGCCTGCAAAAAACGCTTGGGCACCACCTGCAACCCCTCGACCGCGTCGACCTGGCAATACAGCCAATCGTGCCCCGGAAACACACTGTGCCCAGCCGTCTGATAGGCACTCAGCCAGGCCCCCCCATCGTGCCCCACCCCCACGGCGTGCGGCTCCACAGTCCGCCGCGCCCCCCGGTACATGAAGGAAACGGCCCGGCGGCCCCGCACGGCATCGATCAGCTCTGGCAACAACGCGTGTCTCCCGATAAATTGAGTTGTGATCAAGATACCGGCACAACCCCGCCACGGCGTTACGTGGTGCAACGCAGCATCACCCCCACCCCGGCAGGCGAAAATGCCCGCCCGCCCCCAACAACAGGACCCCACCGCATGATCGTGCGCATCGAAATCGAGGGAGGCCGCGCCGGCTTCTACGAATACCGCGTCGTCTACGACACCGAAGAGCTCTACGCCGACGCCGGCCTCGGCTCGGTAGCCGACTGCCTGGTCGGCGCGGTCGAGGGCATGTCGCCCGACATGGTCGCCGCCGAGATCTGGTACCGCGCCGTCTGCTCGGGCACCTACAGCCTGCCGGTGATCGCCACCAACCACGAAGGCATCGCCCAGCACGCGGTGAACACCACCGAAGCCATTCGCGAAGTCACCGGCGAAGACGACCTGCCATCGCAGGAGTGAAGCGCGCCGTCGACAACGCTCATCGATAATCGCCCGATGCCCGCCCGCCATACCGCCCGACTCATCGCCCGCTTCGTGCTGGCGTGGTTCGCGCTGTACCTGGGCGCCGCGGTGGCCTCGCCGCTGGTGCATCCCACCATGTCCTTCGAGCTGGTCTGCTCGGGCGCGGGCACCGCCAAGCTCATCAAGAAGAGCGATCTCGACGGCCAGGTGTCGTCTGCCAGCATGGACTGCCCGCTCTGCGCACCCGGCGGCGCACCGCCACCCTCGGTGCCGGCACTCGCCCCGGTGCCACCGCAGCCCCTGGCCTATGTGCTGCGTTCCATTCCGGCGGCGCGCATCGCCGCGATCACCGCCGCGCCGCTGCCGGCGCGAGGGCCACCCCGGGTTTCCTGACCTCCGCAGTTCCGTGCACAGCCGATCCGCCACGAAGCAGATCGCCTGCGCCCGGTCCCCGGCGTTCGCGCCGGATCTCAGGAAAACCCGAGCCATGAACAAGACATCCCTGGCCGGCGCGATCGCGCTGGCCTTCCCTTTCGCCGTGCCGTGCGCATGGGCGCAAGAAACCGTACCGGACGCCGCCGCCGCCGCGCCAGTCAAGACCCTGGGCGTGGTCACCGTCACCGGCGGCCAGCCTACCTCGCTGCCCACGCAAATTCCCACCACCATGGAGGGCATCACCCGCGAGCAGATCGAGCGCACCGTCAACGCCAGCGACAGCGAGGACGCGCTCAAATACTTTCCCAGCCTGCTGGTGCGCAAGCGCTACATCGGCGATTACAACCACGCGATCCTGTCGAGCCGCGCCTCGGGCACCGGCAACAGCGCGCGCTCGGCCGTGTATGCCGACGGCATCCTGCTGTCGAACTTCCTCGGCAACGGCGTGGGCGGGCTGTCGTTTCCGCCGCGCTGGGGCCTGGTGACACCCGAGGAGATCGAGCGCGTCGACGTGATGTACGGCCCGTTCTCGGCCGCCTATCCCGGCAATTCGGTGGGTGCGGTGGTCGATTACGTCACTCGCATGCCGACGCAGTTCGAGGCCCACGCCAAGGTCGGCTACACCTCGCAGCCCTTCGAGCTGTACGGCACCAGCCAGACCTACCGCGCCTGGCAGACCAGCGCCTCGCTCGGCAACAAGAACGGCGACTGGTCGTGGTGGCTCAACGTCAACCGTACCGACAGCGAAGGCCAGCCGCTCACCTTCGCCAGCCGCACCCGCGCCGCCGGCACCGCCTCGGCGGCCGGTACGCCGGTCACCGGCGCCGTGCCGGGCAGCAATGCGGCCGGCGCGCCGTGGTATGTGCTCGGCGCGGGCACGCAGTACCACACGGTGCAGGACCACCTCAAGGCCAAGCTCGCCTACGACATCACGCCTACCATCCGCGCCAGCTACGTGCTGGGCTTGTGGCAAAACCGCGCGGCCGGCAACGCCACCTCGTACCTGCGCGACGGCGCCGGTAACGCCGTCTACAGCGGGCCGGTCAACATCGGCGGCGCCGCCTATACCGGCGCGCAGGCGCTCGGCGGCGGCGACTTCGCGACCACCCGCGAGAACCTGCTGCACGCCATGCACGGGCTGTCGGTCAAGAGCCATACGCAGGGCGTGTTCGACTGGGAAGTCGCCGCCAGCCTGTACGACTACCGGCAGGACGACAAGCGCCAGAACGCCGCGAGCAACCCGCTGCCCGCCGCGCTCACCGGCGGCGCGGGGACGCTGGCCGACGGCAGTGGCACCGGCTGGAACACGCTGGCGCTCAAGGGCACCTGGCGGCCCGGCGGCACGGCCGGTGCACACATCGTCGATTTCGGCTTCCAGCAGGAGCAATACAAGCTGCGCTACACCACCAGTACGCTGGCCGGCAACTACCTGGTCGACGACAGCGGTCCGCTGGCCAGCCAGGTGCGCGGCGACACCCGGCTGCAGAGCCTGTGGGCGCAGGACACCTGGCGCATCGCGCCGCGCTGGAAGGCGGTGCTGGGCGGCCGCGCCGAACGCTGGCAGGCCGCGGACGGCAGCACTGCGTTCTCGTCGACCAGCGCGTTGGCCTATCCCGACCGGCAGGAGAGCCACTTCTCGCCCAAGGCCGCGCTGTCGTGGCAATGGCTGCCGGCGACGGTGCTCAAGGCCTCGGTCGGCCGGGCGGTGCGCTTTCCCACCGTGGCCGAGCTCTACGGCGCCACGTCCACCACCAACTCGCTCTACATCAACGATCCGAACCTGCGTCCCGAGCGTTCATGGACCGGCGAACTCAGCGCCGAGCAGGACCTGGGCAACGCGCTCGCCCGGCTCACCTTTTTCGCCGAGGACACCCGCGACGCGCTGTATTCGCAAACCCTCTACGACCCCGCCGCCAACCGCAACGTCAGCCGGGTGCAGAACGTCGGCCGGGTCGCCACCCGGGGCCTGGAGGCCGCGATCAACGGCAGCGACGTGCTGGCCCGTGGCCTGGACCTGAGCGGCAGCGTCACTTATGCGCATTCGGTCATCAAGGAAAACGACGGTTTCGTCGCGGTGCCGGGCGACACCATCGGCAAGCGCCAGCCCAACGTGCCGGCCTGGCGCGCAACCCTGCTGGCCAGCTACCGCTTCGACGAACGCTGGTCGGCCAGCTTCGGCGCGCGCTACAGCGGCAGGCAGTACCGCACGCTCGACAACAGCGACGTCAACGGCTTCACCTACCAGGGTGTCAGCCGCTTCTTCACCACCGACCTGCGGGTGCGCTACCGCATCGCGCGGCAGTGGACGGCTGCGTTCGGCATCGACAACCTGAACAACTACCAGTACTGGAACTTCCATCCCTATCCGCAGCGCAGCTATACGGCGGAGCTGAAATGGGACCTATGAAGCTGCTTTGTCCTCGCTTGTTTGCAAGGACCGATATCTCTCGCCTTCCTCTCCCACGGAGCACATCCATGAACCGACTTCCTCTTCTCTCCCGCATCGCCTTTCTGACCGCCTCGCTCGCCGCCGGTGCAGCGGCACAGGCCCACATCACCTTGCCGCCCGGTGGCGCCACGGCCGGCACGCGTTACGACGCTGCCTTCCGGGTCGGCCATGCGTGCCAGGGGTCCATGGCGACCAATGCCGTCACGGTGCAGTTGCCCGAAGGCTTCGAGTTCGTCTCGGCCCAGCCGCGCACCGGCTGGACGCTCACCACGTCCGGCCGCACCGTGTCGTGGAAGGCCGAGTCCGCGCAGACCGCGCTGCCGACGGGTGAGCGGGCCGAGTTCATCGTGCGCGGAAATCTGCCGGCGCGGGCCGGGACGCTGTTCTTCCCGGTGCTGCAGGGGTGTGACAAGGGCAGCGCCGACTGGGCGCAGCTGCCTTCGTCGGCGCAGGACAAGGCTGTTTTTCCGGCGGCGCGGCTGGAGGTGCTGGCGGCCGGGGTGGCGCCGGTCGAGGTCAAGGATGCGTGGATACGTACGGCCGTGAAAGGTCAGAGCGGGACGGGTGGTTTCATGAAGCTGCAGGCGCCTTCGGGCGGGCGGCTGGTCGGGCTCAGGGCGGCGGAGGCCGGGGTGGCCGAGGTTCACGAGATGAAGATGGAGGGGGATGTGATGCGGATGAGGGCGCTGCCCAATGGGCTGGAGTTGCCGGCCCGGCAGGTGGTGGAGCTCAAGCCGGGGGGGTATCACCTGATGTTGACGCAGCTCAAGGATGCTTTGCCTGTGGGACGGGAGGTTGCCTTGACTCTGGACTTTGTCGATCTGGAGGGGCGCAAGAGCAGTGTGGTGGTGAAGGTGCCGGTTTTGGCTTCGGCTCCTGGGGGAGGGGGCGCTGCCGCTGGGCATGAGCATGGGATGAGTGGGATGAAGCACTGATGGGCTTCTTTGGAATGTTTCTCTCTGCCGAGGGGCTTGCTCTTTGTTTTTGAGCAGGGTGCTTTTTTCCTGTTTCTTCTCTTGGCAGAGGGCGGAGCTGGGGGCTTGCGCGCCCCCAGACCCGCGGTAACTTTCTTTTGTTGGGACAAAAGAAAGTCACCAAAGAAAAACCCTTGAAGACGAGCTCGAGGCTCGGTCGGGCCATTGCTTCGCTCGGCCTGGGGAATGTGCCTTCGAACGCTCTAACGGCAACAGTTTGGACAAGGGTCGATCCAGCGCCATGGCCCCTGCTTCGCAGGGTCGAGGCTGAGAGGATAAGAACAGGCGACCGCACTGGTGGAGCGCGCAGGTGGCATGCGAAGTGCCCTGCTGGAATGCTGAGCGTGGCACTCGAACATCGACCCGCAGGAGAGCACGAACGGGCGGGCCATCACGGCGTGACCTGGACCACATGCGCCGTGCGCGTGGCGATCGAATCAGCGCGGCCCCCTCACCGTGCTCAGTGCGGTCGCCTGTCCTTACCCTCTCAGCCCCGACCCTGCGAAGCAGGGGCAGAGGCACTGGATCGACCCTTGTCCAAACTGTTGCCGCTAGAGCGTTCGAAGGCACATTCCCCAGGCCGAGCGAAGCGATGGCCCGACCGAGCCTCGAGCTCGTCTTAGCGTTTCTTTGGTGACTTTCTTTCCGCGGAAAGAAAGTTACCGCGGGTCTGGGGGCGCGCAAGTCCCCAGCTCCACCCTACGTTCAGTAGAAGAAAACCAAAACAGACCAGCCCGTTCAGCAAGAGCACCCCAAGCCTTCAGCGAGAAACCCGCCCAACCCCCAAATCGATATCGCCAAACACCTCAACCCGCCCCGCTCCCCCCGTCGAAGACGAATCACGCGAAGCAGAAGACCCGGTGGTCGTACACCCGACCACCCCCCAAACCGCCAACACCAGCGCCCCCACTCGCACCCACCGCAAAGAAAACATCACGTCCGACCCCCACTCTGCCGAGCCAAAAAAACCTGATGCAAGGTGATCTTGCGCACCTCCGCCTGACTCGTCTCGATATGCGTGCGCAACAGCAGATTGGCCTGCTTCCCCCGCTTGGCCAGAATGGCATTCAGGATCTGCGCATGCTCGTCGTAGGTGGCGGTGATGCGCGGCTGCTGCGTGAAGTCCAGTCGCCGGATGATCCGGATCCGATCCGTGATGTCCCGATGCACCCGCGTCATCGGCCCGTTGCCCGATGCCGCGACCAGCTCGCAATGAAACTCCTCGTCCCAGGCCGATACCTGCGCGTTGTCGGTACTGCGCTGCGCAGGCGGCACCAGCCAGATGGCGCTCAAGGCCTCCAGCCGGGCCGCGTCGACCCGGGGGGCGTCCTCGCACAGTCGGGTGACCGCCGTGCTCTCCAGCACCAGCCGCAGCTCGTACAACTGCTCGAACTCGTCGAAGTCGAACGGCAGCACCCGCCAGCCCGCCCGGAACAACACCTCGACGAACCCCTCCTGCTGCAAACGAAACAGCGCCTGCCGCACCGGCGTGCGCGACACGCCCAGGCGCTCGCTGACCTCGCCCTCGGTGAACCGGTCGCCCGGCAGCAAACGAAATTCGGCGATGTCGCGCTTGATCAGCGTGTAGGCGTCTTCGGCGCGCGAACGAAACGCCGCCGGATCGGCCTTGGAGGGCAGGGTCGCAGGAATGGAGGACACCGTCGGATGTTAGCGGCTCGCCTTCACCCGCCTGCCAGCACAGGCAATGCGGATGCCCCGGTGGCGAGCACCGCCAGCAGCGCGGAGCTGGGGGCGGTCCAGCCGACGATGGCGCCCTGCGCCTGCATCATCTCCACCGCCGCGGCTTTGAACTGCGGGAAATAGCTCTCGGTGCAGTCCTCCAGCAACAGGCAGTCGTAACCCCGGTCGTTGGCCTCGCGCATGCTGGTCTGCACGCAGACCTCGGTGGTGACGCCCATGAACAGCAGGTGCGTGATGCCCGCCGCCTGCAGCCGCTCGTGCAGGCCGGTGGCGTAGAAGGCGCCCTTGCCGGGTTTGTCGATGACCCATTCACCCGGCACCGGCGACAGCGCGTCGATGATCTGGTTGCCCGGCTCGCCGGCGACGAGGATCCGGCCCATCGGTCCGAGGTCGCCGATGCGCAGGCTGGGCGCGCCCCGGTTGCGCTTGGCGGGCGGGCAGTCCGACAGGTCGGCCGCATGCGCCTCGCGGGTATGCACCACCAGGCCGGATGCGGCGCGCCAGGCGGCCAGCACCGAGGCGCAGGCGGGCACGATGGCTTCGAGCAGCGACACGTCGTTGCCGAGCGTTTCGCCGAAACCGCCGGGCTCGATGAAGTCGCGCTGCATGTCGATGATGACCAGCGCGGCCGTCCGAATATCGAAGCGGTAGGCGAAGGGCAGGGCGTTCGCCACGGTGATGGTGTTGGGGTCGCTCATCATGCGGAAACCTCCTCGGGGGTGGCGGGGGCGTGGTGGTCGCCGCCCATGTAGGCGCCGAGCACCGCGCGTTCGGCGTCGGAAGCGGCGGTCTCGTAGACGATGCGGCCTTCGCTCATCACCACGATGCGGTCGGCGAGCTCCAGCAGTTCGTCCAGGTCTTCGCTGATCAGCAGCACCGCACCACCGCGTTCGCGCACCCCGAGGAGGCGCGAGTGGATCTCGGCGACGGCCGCGAAGTCGAGCCCGAAGACCGGGTTGGCGGCGATCAGCACGTTGATGTCGCCGGCCAGTTCACGGGCCAGCACCGCGCGCTGCACGTTGCCGCCGGAGAGGCTGGCGATGGGCGCGTTCTCGCCGCGGGTCTTCACGCCGTATTCGGCGATCCATTCGCGTGCGCGCTGGCGCCAGGCGCCGGCGTCGAGCCAGCCGCCCTTGGACAGCGGTGGCCGGTCGAAGTCGCGCAGCGCCATGTTCTCGGCCACGCTCAGCTCACCCACGCAGGCGTTGCGCAGCGGCTCTTCGGGCAGGCTGCGCACCTTGAGCTGGCGGTTCTCGGCGCGCTGGCCGCGGTAGGCGCGGCCGAGCACGGTGACTTCGCCGCCGAGCCGCGCCCGCTGGCCGACCAGGGCTTCGACCAGCTCGCGCTGCCCGTTGCCCGAGACGCCGGCCACGCCGAGGATCTCGCCGGTGCGCACGTGCAGGCCGAGGTCCTGCACGGCCAGCGTGCCCCGGTCGCCGAGCGCCTGCAGGCCGCGTACCTGCAGGGCGATGGGGGCTTCGGGGTCGGCGGGCCTGCGCTGCGCCGCATGTTCGTCGCCGCGCTCTTCCTCGAGCGGTGGCGGCGCGGAGCCCTCGCCCATCATGGCGCGGGCCAGGCGGGCGGGGTCGGTGTCGGCGACCGCGCAGTGGTGCACCGCGCGGCCGCGCCGCAGCACGGTGACGTTGTCGGCATAGGCGGTCACCTCGCGGAACTTGTGCGTGATGATCAGCACGGTGCACTGGCCGCTGCGGGCGAACTCGCGCACATGGCCGAGCACCTCGTCGGCCTCCTGCGGGGTAAGCACCGAGGTCGGCTCGTCGAGGATCAGCAGGCGCGGCTTCAGGTAGAGCTGCTTGAGCAGTTCGAGCTTCTGTTTTTCACCGGCGGCCAGTTCGGAGGGCTTCTTGTCGAGGTCCAGCGCGAAGGGCGTGGTCGAGAGAAAGGTTTCCAGTTCGGCGCGCTGGGCTTTCCAGTCGATCAGCGCCGGCGTCTTGCCGCCGGCCAGCAGCAGGTTCTCGGCCACGGTCATGCCGGGCGCCAGGGTGAAGTGCTGGTAGACCATGCCGATGCCGAGCGCGCGCGCCACCACCGGGTTGGCGATGTCCTGCTCGCGGCCGTCGATGAGGATGCTGCCTTCTTCTGCGCGCTGGAAGCCGGCGACGCACTTCACCAGCGTGCTCTTGCCCGCGCCGTTCTCGCCGAGCAGGGCGTGCACCGTGCCGGGCTCGACACGCATGGTGACGCGGTCCATGGCGGTGAAGGCGCCGAAGCGTTTGGTCAGCTCATAGGTGTCGAGCGCGAGGGCGCCGGTGGGGCGCGGCACGGGGTCGAGCGGGGCGATCATGCCGGGGCTCCCACGGCGGCGATCAGCGCCTCGGAGGTGGCGTGCGCGCCGAAGACGCCGCCCTGCATGGTCACCATGTTCAGCGCGGCCTGGTGGTTGGCCGGATCGGTGGCGGCGGTGCAGTCCGACAGCAGCAGGCATTCGAAACCACGGTCGTTGGCGTCGCGCATGGTGGTGTGCACGCAGACGTCGGTGGTGATGCCCGCCAGGATCAGGTTGCGGATGCCCCGGCTGCGCAGGATGAGTTCGAGGTCGGTGGCGTAGAAGCTGCCCTTGCCGGGCTTGTCGATAACGGTTTCGCCGGGCAGGGGCGCGAGCTCGGGAATGATCTCCCAGCCCGGCTCGCCGCGCACCAGGATGCGGCCGCAGGGGCCGTCGTCGCCGATGCCCACGCCGCCCGCGCCGATCTGCCGCGAACGCCAGCGCTTGTTGGCCGGCAGGTCCGACAGGTCCGGGCGGTGGCCTTCGCGCGTGTGCAGGATGGCAAAGCCCAGCGGGCGCAGCGCGGCCAGGGTGCGGGCGATGGGCTGGATCGGCGCCTGGGTCAGCGAGAGGTCGTAACCCATCACGTCGACATAGCCGCCCTTGCCGCAGAAGTCGGTCTGCATGTCGATCACGATCAGCGCGGTGTTGTCCGGGCGCAGGTCGCCGTCGTAGGGCCAGGCGTAGGGGTGGGCCGCGACGTGGCGCGTGGCGGCGGCGGTGATGGACGCGGTCATGGCTGCTGCTCCTTCTTCGAAGGTTCGACCAGGGGATGGCTGCCCGCGCCGCCGTAGTCGCGCGTGGGCGCCGCGAAGCCGCAGGAAGTGCCGTCGACCACCTGCACCTGATCGCTCCAGGGCAGGCGGTAGGTGCCGGCGGCCATGTCCTGCATGTAGGTGTAGGGGAAGTCCTGGGCGCCGCCCTTCACCGCCACGTAGCCGCGGTGGTAGAGCTGGTAGATGTTGTTCTCCACGCCCCAGCCGGTGCGCGCCTCGCGCACCAGGTCGGGCCGCAGCTCGCAGGTGATGATCTCGTCGACGCGGCCGCCGCCCTGTACCAGCACCGTGCCGTCGAAGCTGCAGAACATGCCTTCGCCCATGGAGTCGAAGTCGCCGTCGCTGCCGCACATGCAGACGCTGGCGGTATAGGCCAGGTTGCAGAAGGCGTTGGCCTGGTTGGTGATCTTCCAGGCGTGGCGGATCGGCGCGGTGTAGCCGGCGGTGCGCAGGATGATCTCCGCGCCCTTGTAGGCGGCCTCGCGCGCCATCTCCGGCAGCATGCCGTCGTGGCAGATGATGAGCGCGAGCCGGCTGCCGTTAGGGCCGTCGCAGACCGGCACGCCCAGGTTGCCCGGCTCCCACGGCTCCACCGGCACCCAGGGATGCATCTTGCGGTAGTAGAGGCGGATCTCGCCGGTGTCGTCGATGACGATGCCGCTGTTGTAGGGGTTGCCGCCGGGGTTGGCTTCCATGAGGGAGAAGCAACCCCAGATGCGGTGGTCCACGCAGGCCTGCTTGAACGCGGCCACCTCGGGGCCGTCGAGCGAACACATGATCTCGGGCGAGGTGTCCATCGACAGTCCGTGCAGCGCGTATTCGGGAAACACCACCAGGTCCATGGTGGCCATGTTGCGGCGCGCCTTGCCCACCATGGCCACGATGCGCTGCGTCTGCGCCGCCAGTTCGGCGCGGTTGCGCACCGTGGGCAATTGCAGTTGCGCCAGGCCGATCACCACCCCGTGGGCCGACTTGTTGAGACCACCCAGACCGCTCATGTTCAAAATCCTTCAGCGTGTGGAAGACAGCTCGCCGGGCGTGCCCGGCGTCACGCTGCCGGGCCGGCAGGTGATGACGAGGATGACCAGGGTGAGCACGTAGGGGACGGTGCCGAACAGGTGATAGCCCCAGCCGACGCCGATCGACTGCAGCGCCGGCCCGATCGCCCCGGCGCCGCCGAACAGCAAGGCCGCGCCCACGCAGCGCAGCGGACTCCATCGCGCGAAGATCACCAGCGCCACCGCGATCAGCCCCTGGCCGCTGGAGATGCCTTCATTCCAGCTGCCCGGATAGAACAGCGTGAGGCCGGCGCCGCCGAGCCCCGCGATGCAGCCGCCGAGGGCGGTGGCGGCGATGCGGATGCCCGGCACCGAATAGCCGAGTGCGCGTGTTGCGTTGGCCGAATCACCGGCCAGCCGCACCAGCAACCCGGCGCGGGTAGCCGCGAAGGCCCAGTGCATGAGTACCGCCAGCGCCATGCCGATCGGCACCAGCACGTTCACCTGCAGGGCCGAGCGCACCACGGCGTTGTCGCTCCAGTCGCCCAGCGGCAGCGCGGGCAGCTGCGGCGCCTGCGGCTGGATCAGCGGCTTGCCCAGGTAGAAGGCCAGGCCGGTGCCCAGCAGCATCAGCGCGATGCCGGTGGCGACGTCGTTCACGCCGCGCAGCGAACACAGCACGCCGTGCAGCAGCGCCAGCAGGCCGCCGGCCGCAGCGCCGATCGCCACGCCCGCCCAGACCGAATCGGTGAGGTAGGCGCCGCCGAACGAAGCCATGGCCGAGAGCACCAGCACGCCTTCGAGCCCGAGGTTGATGCGGCCGGATTTCTCGGTGAGGCATTCGCCGAGGCTGACGAAGAGAAAGGGCGCGCCCACCCGCAGGGCGCCGCCCACGATGGCCGCGAAAAGGGCGATCCACTGGTCGGCTGTCATGAGGTCTTCTCCACGATGGGGGCGGCGGTGGTATTGGCAGCGGTGGCGGTCCTGGATGCCCGGCGCATCCGCGCGAAGAGCGTGGCCCAGTCGACGTGGCGCAAGGCCTCGCTCGCCAGGATCAGCACGAAGGCGATGCCCTGCAGCACCAGCACCGAGGCATCCGGCAGGCCCAGGCGGCGCTGCAGCAGGCTGCCCGCCGCGCCGAAGCCGCCGAACAGAATGGCCACCGGCACGATGGCCACCGGGTTCTGCCGCGCGATGAAAGCCACCAGGATGCCGGCATAGCCGTAACCCGAGATCAGCGAGGCGTTGGCGCTGGTCTGCACCGCCGCCACCTCGACCGCGCCGGCCAGCCCCGCGCAGGCGCCGCCGAGCGCGCAGGCCGCCAGCACCAGCCGCGTCACCGGCAGGCCGACCAGTTGCGCCGTGCGCGGATTGCCGCCCACCACCCGCACCGAGAAGCCCGAGGCGGTAAAGCGCAGCCACACGCCCAGCGCCACGCAGGCGAGCGCCCCGAGCACCAGGCCCCAGTGCACGTCGGAGCCGCCGATGCCGCCGATCAGCAGGCCGTCGGCCAGCGTCGGCGTGGAGGGTTTGTTGAGACTGCCCGGATCGCGCAGCGCGCCCTCGACCAGGTGCTTGAAGATGCCGATCGCCACATAGGCCAGCAGCAGGCTGGCGATGGTCTCGTTGATGCCGCGTGCCTGCCGCAGCCAGCCCGCCAGCATGATCCACAGCCCGCCGACGACGGCGCCCGCCAGGCACGCCAGCGCCGTGCCGGCCACGTTGGCCGGCAGCGGCAACAGCATCGGCAGCGCCGCGCAGGCCAGCCCGCCGAGCACCAGTGCGCCTTCGCCGCCGATGATCACCAGCCCGGCGCGCGCGGGAATCGCCACGCACAGCGCGGTGAGCATCAGCGGCGCTGCCCGCTGCAGCGTGTTCTGCCAGGAGAACCAGTCACCGAAGGCGCCCTTGAACAGTATCAGCCACACGTCGACCGGACTCACCCCGGCGAACCAGACGAACACACCGAACAGCAGCAGCGCCGCCAGGATGGCGAGCACCGGCAGGGCTATCTGTTTGACCGCGTTGTGCATGGGCGCTCCAGGTTGTCAGGACAGCGGCATCGCAAGATGGCCGCGAAGGGCCGGAGGGTCAGAAACTGCCTTGAACGCCTTCGACGAGGTAGTTCATTTTTTCCAGTTCCAGGTCGGTCTGCTTCTGGACCTTGCCTGAGGCCAGCACCTCCTTGCCCTTGTTGTCCTTGATCGGCCCTTTGAAGATGTCGAAGCTGCCGGCGATCATCTTCGCCTTGGTGTCGTCGGCCTTCTTCTTGGCCGCGTCGCTCACCGAAGGGCCGTAGGCGGACATCTTCACGTAGCCCTCCTTCAACCCGCCGCGCAGGAAGTTGGGATGCGGCTTGCCGGTCTGCGCCGCATCCAGGATGGTCTTGTAGGCGGTGATCCAGTTCCACTCGGCGCCGGTGAGGTAGGCGGTGGGCGCCAGCTTGGCCTGGCTGGCGTGGTAGCCGCAGACCATCTTGCCGCGCTTCACGGCGGTCTCCACCACCACCTTGGGGCCGTCGACGTGCATGGTGAACACGTCGCAGCCCTGGTCGGCCAGGCTGTTGGTGGCCTCGGCTTCCTTGACGGCCATCGACCAGTCACCGGTGAAGATCACGCTGCAGGTGATGGACGGATCGACCGAGCGCGCGCCGAGCGTGAAGGCGTTGATGTTGCGCAGCACCTGCGGGATCGGCTTGGCGGCGATGAAGGCGATCTTCTTGCTCTTGGTCATGTGGCCCGCCACCACGCCGTTGAGGTACTGGCATTCGTCGATGTAGCCGAAGAAGCTGCCCACGTTCTTGGGCTTGCCTTCGCTCCACAGGCCGCCGCAGTGCGAGAAGCGCACGTCGGGCTGCTTGGGTGCCAGGGCCAGCACGTGCGGGTCGAAATAACCGTAGGAGGTGGGGAACAGCAGGCTGGCGCCGTCCTGGGCGATCATGCCGGTCATCGTCTTCTGGACGGCCGAGGTCTCGGGCACGTTCTCCTCTTCCACCACCTTCACGCCGGGCATCTTCTTGAGCTCGGCGGCGGCCATGGCGTGCGACTGGTTGTAGCCGTAGTCGTCGCGCGGACCGACATAGATCACGCCGACGGTCAGCGGCTTCTGCGCCTGCGCCAGCGAACTCCATCCACCGAGGGTGCCGGCCGCGCCCAACGCGGCCAGGGTCTTGAGGGAAGCACGGCGGTCAAGGGAAGTCGACATGGAAGCTCTCCGGATTTGAAAAAGTGATGGACGAAGACGAGACGGATATAGGCAGAAACTCAGGTGTGCAAACTTGGATACATGATGAGATGCAAGACGCGTGCCGTGCCCGAACGGAGTGGCCGCGGGCGTTTTCGCCTCGATCGGGGGCGGGTCGCGCTGCGCTGATCCCCGCTCCGGTGCGTGGCTTCAGCCCAGCGGGCTCACATGGGCCGACACCACGCGCCAGCCTTGTGCGGTGCGCATCCACGTCTGGCTCTGGCGGCCGGTGGCGCTGGTGCCTACGCGCTGGAACTCGCAGTTGGCGGTGGCGAAGTCCTGGCCGTAGGTGGTGATGACCACCCGCAGCAGCTCGCGCGCCAGTCCCTTCGACGGCCGCGAGGCCCGGAAGGCCTGGATCTGTTCGTAGCCGTAGAGGTTTTCGGTGGCGCCGTAGCGCAGCGTGTGCAGGCTGTCCCAGAACAGCTCGTCGAGCACGTCGACCTTGTTGTTCACCAGCGCGTCTTCGTAACGGTAGAAGGCGGCCGAGACGTCGGCGACGACCTCGGGCAGGTTGATGGCGTGTTCCATGGTGGGCTCCTTTTTCGGCGGGCGATCAGGCGAGCGGCGCGACCGGTGCGCGCACCACGCCGGCCTGTTCCAGGTGGGCGGCCACGCGCAGCACCAGGTCCTCGCGCCAGGGCGCGGCGATGACCTGCACACCGATCGGCAGGCGGGCGTTCACGCCCCAGACCGGCACCGCGCACACCGGCAGTCCGATGCACGAGATGGGCTGGGTCAGCAGACCCATGTTGGGCCGCACCGGCAGGGTCTGGCCGCCGATCTCGAAGGTCTCCTGGCCGATGGTGGTGGCGGCGCAGGGCGTCGATGGCGCCAGCAGCACGTCGTAGCGCTCGAAGAGTTCGGCCACCGCTTCGGCGTACTTCTGGCGCACCCGCTGGGCGCGGGCGATCCAGGCGGCGGGCAGCAGCGCGCCGGCCAGGAAGCGGTCACGCGAGAGGGGCTCGAAATCCTGCGCGCGGGCGCGCAGGTCGGCCAGGTGCAGGGCGGCGCCTTCGGCATTGGTCACCAGGAAGGCGGCGGCGCGGCCGGCTTCCACCATCGGCAGGTCGATCGACATGCCGGCACCCAGCGCATAGGCCACGCGGGCGACGGCGGTGCGGGCATCGGTGTCGGCCTTCTCATGGAACCAGCCGCCGAGCACGCCGATGCGCAAGCCCGCGATGCCCGCGTTGGCCAGGCTGCCCACCGGCTGCGGCGCGCGGCGGGCGCAGCCGGGGTCGCCGGCGTCGAAGCCCTGCATCGCGTCGTAGGCCAGGGCCAGGTCCTGCGCCGAACGGGCGAAGGGGCCGAGGTGGTCGAGGCTGGAGACAAAGGGGTAGGTGCGGGTGCGCGGCAGCCGGCCGAAGGTGGGCTTGAGGCCGAACACGCCGCACAGCGACGAAGGCACGCGGATCGAGCCGTTGGTGTCCGAGCCGAGCGTCAGCGGCACCTGGCCGGCGGCGACGGCGGCGGCCGAGCCACCGGAGGATCCGCCGGCGATGCGCTCCAGGTCGTGCGGATTGCGGCACGGGCCTTCGTGGCTGTTCTCGGTCGTGAAACCGTAGGCGTACTCGTCCATGTTGAGCGCGCCGACCAGCACTGCGCCGGCGGCTTCCAGTCGCTCCACCAGCAGGGCGTCGGCCGAAGCCGGCTCGGCGCCGCGCTCGATCCTGGAGCCGGCCAGCGTGACCACGCCCTCGATGTCGAACAGGTTCTTGACCGCGAAGGGCATGCCCGCCAGCGGCTGGCCCTTGGCGGGCGAGCCGGCGCGGTCGATCGTCCAGGCGCGGGCCAGGGCGCGGTCCTGCACCAGCGCGGTGAAGGCGTTCACCCGGTCGTCGGTGGCGGCGATGCGCGCCAGGCTGGCCTCGACCAGGGCCGTGGCGGTGCATTGGCCGGCGCGCACGGCCGCGGCCATGCCGGAGGCGTCGCCGAGCAGGAGTTCGTCGGCGTGGTTCATAGGCGTGACAGCCGGGGCGAGACCGGTTCGAAGCGCAAGGGGGATTCGTCGTGCGGCGTCAGCGGCACGGCCTCGACGATCTCGGCCATGGCAGCCGCGAGGGCGAAGAAGCCGAGCACGCCGGGCCGGTGTGCGGGCGCGATCGGCAGGCCGAGCAGTTCGGCGGTGGCGTCGACATGGCGTTCGATGGCAACGGCGGTGGGCTTGCTCATCGGCGCACCTCGCGCTGGAAGATCTCCAGGCTCAGCTTCTTGGTGGCGATGAAGCTCGGCTGGCTCAGCGTGTCGACCGTGCGCGGGCGCGGGTCGTCGTAGCGCAGCACATCGGCCACGCGGGTCGGGCGCTTGGTCAGCAGCAGCACCTCGTCGGCCAGGTAGACGGCTTCTTCGAGGTCGTGCGAGACCAGCAGCATGGTGGTGCCGGTCTGCATGAAGACCTCCTGCAGCTTCTCGCGGATGAACAGCGTCATCTCGAAGTCGAGCGCGGAGAAGGGCTCGTCGAGAAACAGCACCTCCGGGTTGGGCGCCAGCGCCCGCATGATCGAGGCGGTCTGCTGCTGGCCGCCGGAGAGCTCGTAGGGAAAGCGGTTGAGGTCGAACTTCACGTCGAACGAGGCGACCAGCTCGGCCATGCGCCGGTCCACTTCCGCCTTGCTGCGGCCCTCGAGCTTGAGCGGATAGGCGATGTTGTCGATGGTGCGCATCCACGGGAACATCGCCTCGCGGTAGTTCTGGAACACGTAGCCGATCTTGGTGTCCTTGAGCGACTTGCCGTCGAACAGGATCTCGCCGCTGTCGATGGGAATCAGCCCGGCGATCATGTTGATCAACGTCGATTTGCCGCAGCCGTTGGGGCCGAACACCGACACGATCTTGTGCTTGGGAATGTCGAGGTCGAAGTTCTCGTACAGCGGCCAGCCGGCGAAGTATTTGGTCAACCCCCGGATGGTGATGTGGGTGCCGCCCGGGCCGGGGTTGAAGCGTGGTTTGGGGACGTCGGCGTAGACCGGTCCGTTGATGACGGTGCTCATGACGAACCCTTTCTCAAGAGATAACGAAACTGGAGAGGCAGGCCGCAGGCCGCCGCCGCCCGGGGCAGCCGCGGAGCCGGCTTTGCCGGGCCGCTGGCTGTGCCCCCGGCGAGGGGGTAGGCGGCTACGCGAAGCGAGCAAGCCTGGGGGGGCGCCATCACCTACCGCTCCAGTGGACAATTTTTCTTTCGGCGACCAGGAACAGGATGTTGAGCGCATACCCCAGCGCCCCCGCCGACAGGATCGCCGCGTACATGCTCTTCACGTTGAGCACCTGCTGCGCGTCGATGATGCGGTGGCCCAGGCCGGCGTCCGAGCCGATGAACATCTCGGCCACGATGACGATCACCAGCGCCATCGACACCGCCGAGCGCAGGCCGACGAAGCTCGGCTGCAGGCTTTCCCAGATCAGCACGTCCTTGAACACCTGCCAGCGCGTGGCGCCCATTACCCGCGCCGCCATCACCCGCTGCTTGCGGGCGTTGATGACGCCGTAGGCGCTGTTGAAGATCACGATCAGGAAGGCGCCGAAGGCGGCGATGGCGATCTTGTTGATGTCCGACACACCGAAGATCAGCAGGAACAGCGGGATCAGCGCCGATGAAGGCGTGGAGCGGAAGAAGTCCACCAGGAACTCCACGCTGCGATACACCCGCTCGTTGCTGCCCAGCAGCACGCCCAGCGGCACGCCGACGATCGCGGCGATGAGAAAGGCCTGCACCGTGCGCCACACGGTCACCGCGAAGTCGGTGAGCAGCGGCCCGCCGGCCAGGCCGGTGACCAGCGCGACCACGGTGTCGGCCGGCGCCGGCAGCAGGATCGGCTTGATGAAGCCGAGCCGCACCACCAGGTCCCAGAGGATGAACAGCACGACCGGGCCGATGAAGGGCAGCAGCCGGTCCCACAGGGGGCGGCGCGGCAGCACGGCGGTGGCGTTGGCATTGGCGGCCGGCGGGGCCCAGGGGGTGGCCGGCTTGGTGGTGGCGGCGTCGGCCATGGTGGTCAGCCTTTGTAGATGAGACCGTCCACCACCACCTTCTTGTCGAAGATGCCTTTCTCGGTGAACAGGTCGTAGAACTTCTGGAAGTACGCCAGGTCGCTCGGCTTGAACTCGTTGTAGAGCATGTAGGAAGCCAGCGGCACCTCGCCGGTGAGCGCGCCTTCGATGGCGGTGTAGCCCTTCATGTACTGGCGGGCTTCCTCGGGCTTGCTGCGCACCAGTTCCACGCCCTTGGCATAGGCGGCGATGAACTTCTTGGCGGCCTCGGGGTTTTTCTTGATGAATTCGGTGGTGAGGCTGGCCGCGCCACCATGCCACGGCGCCATCGGGTCGCCCAGGATGTACTTGGCGACGACGCCTGCCTCGATGACGCGCGTGGTGCCGTTGAGCCGGCCGACGGTGCCGGTCGGCTCGAGCGTGTAGCAGGCGTCCACCTGGCCGGCGGCGAGTGCGGCCACATGCTGGCCGATGGGCAGCTCGCTCACCGAGGCGCCGGTGGCGCCGGCGCGCTCCAGCATGGTCTTGCACAGCGTCACGTTCTGGATGCCGGGGCCGGAGGCGACCTTCTTGCCCTTGAGGTCGGCGACCGTCTTGAACGGGCTGTCCTTGGCGGTGATGAACTCGTCGAGCACGAATTTGGCGTTGCTCGGGTTGGTGCAGAAGATCTTGAACAAGCCGGGCTGCGCGATTTCGCCGATGGCCAGGTTGGCCGAGCCGGTGCCGTTGGCGCTGCCGTCGGAGCGGCCGGAGAGCATGGCTTCCATCACCTGCTGGGCGCCGGCGAACTTGAGCGGTTCCACGTCCAGGCCGGCTTCCTTGAAGTAGCCCTTGTCCACCGCGGCGAAGAACGGCAGGCCGGCGGCGACCGGCCAGAAGCCGATGCGGATCTTGGGCGCGGACTGCGCCCGCACGATGGCCGGGGCGGCGAGCGCGCCCAGCGCGCTGGCACCGATCTGCAACACGCGGCGGCGTTGGGTGGAAGATTTCTGCATGAAAGGCTCCTGAGACAAGGGAACTGAAAGAGAGAGGGCAAAAACCGTGCTCAGCGCGCGGCAGCCGGCTGGCGGGAGGCGATGAAAGCGCGCCAGCCGCCGTGTTCGGACACATCGGCCGCGCCACCCAAGGCATGGCCTTCGCAGATGAAGCCGTGCACCCAGCGGCCGTCGGCCAGCTCGACGCTGCCCAGGCCCAGGGGCGCGGGCACCAGGGCGAGGAAGCTGCCGACCTGCGCCAGCGGCACCTGCCAGACCTCGACGGCGATCGCCACGCCGTGGGTGTCGCCCTCGGCCACGCGACCCAGGCCGGGTTTGGGCGGCACGGTGTTGGGCAGCGCGTAGAGCCGATAGCGCGGCGCGGTCTGCGTGGCTTCTGCCAGGCGTGCGCCGCGCTCGGTGAGCTGGCCGTTGAGCGGCAGGCCCGAAAGATGCGCGCCGACGACGGCCAGGGCGAGATGCGTGGCCGGGCCGGGCTGCAGCGCGGCGATCGGCACCGGCGGCGGCAGCGGCCGGCCGGTGGCGCCCTGCGCCAGGCCGGTGGCGTGGTGGAAGCGCTGGCCCAGGTCGGCGAGCTGCCAGTCGGCGCCGGCCCGGCCGATCAGGGTGATGCCGAAGGGCAGTCCGTCGGGGCGGATGCTGGCGGGCACCGACAGCGCCGCGTAGTCGAGCAGGTTGACGAAGTTGGTGTAGTGCCCCAGCTCGCGGTTGCGCTGCACCGGATCGGCGCGCATCGCCTCGATGGTGCAGTGGCCGGGCGCGGTCGGCACGCAGAGGATGTCGATGCCTTCCCACATGCGCTCGGCCTGCGCGCCCAGGGCCTGCAGCCGGTGCTGGGCCTGGAACACGTCGGCCGCCGAATATCGCGTGCCGGCCGCGAGGATGCCGCGTACCGGCTCGATCACCTCGTCGGGCGAAGCGTCGAAGAAGTCGCGCACCGCGGCGTAGCGTTCGGCGACCAGGGCGCTGTCGTAGAGCAGGCCGGCGGCCTCGGCCAATGGCGCGTAGTCGATCGGCACGGCGGTGCCGCCCAGCGTCATCAACCGCGCGGTGGCTTCCGCGAACGCGGCCTCGGCCTGGATGTCGCCATGGAATTCGAGCACCGACGGCACGCCGAACCGGAAGGTGGCCGGCAGCGGCTCACGGGCCATGGCCAGGCGGCGCGAATACGGGTCGCTCGCGTCCGGCGCCATCACCGCTTCGAGCACCCGCACGGCGGTGGCCACGGTGGTGGCGAAGATCGACACGCAATCCTGGCTCTGCGCGGCCGGCACCACGCCGCCGGCGCCGATCAGGCCCTTGGAGGGCTTGAGGCCGACGATGTTGTTGAGCCCGGCGGGCACCCGGCCGGAGCCGGCGGTGTCGGTGCCGAAAGAGAAGTCGACCTGGCCGGTGGCCACCACGTAGGCCGAGCCGGAGCTGGAGCCGCCGCTGACGTAGCGCGCGTCGAAGGCGTTGGGCACCGCGCCGTAGGGCGAGCGGGTGCCGTTGAGGCCGCAGGCGAACTGGTCGAGGTTGGTCTTGCCGAGCAGGGTGGCGCCCGCGTCGAGCGCCCGCTGCACCGAGGTGGCGTGCACCGTCGGGGTGAAGGCGAAGGCCGGGCAGGCGGCGGTGGTGGGCACGCCGGCCACGGCGATGTTGTCCTTGGCCGCGAAGCGCAGGCCGGCCAGCGCGCCGGTCGCCGCCCCGGGCAAGGGCGCGTCGAAGCGGGAGATCCAGGCAGCGGAGGCTTGGGCGGTGGCGGTGTCTCGGTGGTTTTGCGAAGCGGTCATGACGGTCGACATGCGGCGGGCACCAGTTTGAGGAATACGAACATGTGTACAAGATGCCTTGCAAAGCGCGTGCCAAGTCGCCGGGGCGGCCGGCGCCGTTGCCCGCCGCTTTACAAGCGCCTTGCGCAGTGGAGAAACAGCGCGTGGGTGCGGCTCCCTAGAATCACGCCGCTCATGACCAACACTCTCCGCGTCCTCGTCGGCAGCTGCTGCCTCATCGGCCTGGCCGCTTGTTCGGTCATCGGGCCGGCCAAGCCCTTCGTTTACGAACACGAGGGTTTCGACAACGTGGGCACCTTCTCGCGCGAGGTGTCGGCGCCGGCCGAGCGGGCCTGCGCGGCGGCCCAGCGGGCGTTGCTGAGCCAGGGTTATGTGGTGAACGGTTCGTCGAGCCGCACCGATGTCATCGCCCGCAAGAACTTCCAGCAGAACACCGAGCAGCACGTGGAGGTGGAATTCCACGTGGTCTGCACACCCAATGGCGACGGCACCAGCACCGCTTTCGCCACCGCGCTGCAGGACACCTTCGCGCTGAAGAAGACCAACAACTCCGCCAGCCTCGGCCTGAGCGCGCTGGGCTCGGTCTCGATGCCGATCAGCTCGATCAGCGATTCGATGGTGAAGGTGGCGAGCGCCACGATTCCCACCGAGAGCATGTACGACCGTTTCTTCAGCCTGATGTTTCGCTACCTCCATGCCTTCGAGCAGGAGCAGCGCACGCTGGCGGCCGAGCGCGTGAAGCCTGCCGCGGCGGTCGCGCCCGCCGCGGTCATCACGCCGGTGGTGCCCATCGCGCCGGAACGCGCGCCCGACTGACGCTGCGGGCGTCAGGCTTCGTCGGCGGGTGCCAGTTCGCGCGCGGTGAGCCAGAGCCGCAGGTCGAATTCGAGCTGGTGGTAGTCGGGCTCCATGTGGCGGCAGAGTGCGTAGAAGGCGCGATCGTGCTCGCGCTCCTTGAGGTGCGCCAGTTCGTGCACCACGATCATCCGCAGGAAGTCGGCCGGCGCCTCGCGGAACAAGGCGGCGATGCGGATCTCGCGCTTGGACTTGAGCTTGCCGCCCTGCACCCGCGCCACCGTGGTGTGCGTGCCCAGGGCGTTGCGCACGATGTGCAGGCGCGGGTCGTAGACGACCTTGGCCAGCGGTGGGGCGCTCTTCATGTAGCGGGCCTTGAGGTCCTGCACGTAGTCGTGCAGCGCGCGCTCGGTGCGCACCTCGTGCGCCTCGGCATGGCGCGCTGCCACGGTGCGGGCCAGGCGGCCCTCGGTGATGAGGCGGCGCACCTGGTCGAGCAGCTCGGGCGCGTAGCCGGCGAGATAGGGCAGGGCGATGTCGGGTGCTGGCGTCATGGTGCTGCTGTCTGGCGCGCCAGCAGTTCGGCGATCCAGTCGATGAACACCCGCAGCTTCACCGCGACGTGGCGTTTGGGTGGGTAGGCGATGTAGAGCGGCATCGGGTCGAGTCGCCAGTCGGTGAACAGCGGCACCAGTTCGCCGCTGGCCACGTGCGGCGCCGACATGTAGTCGGGCAGCCAGAGCACGCCCATGCCGGCGAGGCCGGCGGCGAGAAAGGCGTTGCCGTCGTCGACCGTGAGCGCCGGGCGGCCCTGCAGCGTGATCTGTTCTTCCTGTTTTTCGCCGGCCCGGCGCATCGCGACGGCCAGGGGCTTGCCGGCGCGGCCCCAGCGGAAGCCGACGATGCGGTGCTGGGCGCTTTCCAGCTCGCCCGGATGGTCGGGCGTGCCGTGGCGCTGCAGGTAGGCGGGCGCCGCCATGACGCCCAGGTGCAGGTCGGCGACCTTGCGGGCGATGAGCGACTGGTCGGCGATGGTGCCGCCGCGCACCACGCAGTCGACGTTGTCGCCGATGAGGTCGACCGTGCGGTCGCTGACGCCGAGGTCCAGCTGGATGTCGGGGTAGCGGGTTTGAAAGTCGGGCAGGGCGGGGACCAGGATCATGCGTGCCAGGGGGGCGGGTACGTCAACCCGGAGCCGGCCGCGGGGGGCGGTGGTGGCGACGGACAGGCCGGTTTCGGCGTCGTCCACCTCGGCCAGGACGCGGACCACGCGCTCGTAGTAGGCGGCCCCGTCTTCGGTAGGGCGACGCGGCGGGTGGTGCGGTTGAGCAGGCGTACGCGCAGGCGGGCTTCGAGCTGCTGGATCAGCTGGGTGACCGTGGCGCGGCTCATGTGAAGCGTCTCGGCTGCTTTGGTGAAGCTGCCTGCCTCGGCGACGCGGGCGAAGGCTTGCATGGCGTCGAAACGGTCCATTCGTGGGGTTGGTCTTGGGGCTTCGTGATTGTTTGGATTCTATGAATGGTGCTGGTGGGGGTTGGCTGTTTATCGGGCGGCTGCCGCTGCCTAGAGTGGGTGGCTCGTGCTTCTGCGCACTGATCAAGGAGTTTTTTTATGAACCAGCGTGACGTTGTTTTTCCTGTGGGGCGGCAGGCTTTGTATGAGCGGAATCGGTATTCGCCGGCTGTGCGGTCTGGGGTTTCTTATTTGTCTCGGGGCAGGTGGGGAGTCGGGAGGATGGGTCTCCTGAGCCTGAACTCGAAGCCCAGGTTCGGTTGGCTTTTGAGAATTTGAATGGAGTTTTGGGGGCTGCGGGAGTTGGGTTTGATGATGTCGTGGATGTGACGGTTTTTATTGTCGATCCGGAGGCTCAGTTTGAGCGGATCTGGAAGGTGCTGCCTGAGTATTGGGGGGAGGCGCCGTTTCCCAACATTACCTGTGTGGGGGTTACCTGGCTTTATGGGTTTCAGTTCGAGATCAAGGTTATTGCTCGGGTTTCCTGATTTACTTCTTCTCTCTGCCGAGGGTGGAGCTGGGGGCTTGCGCGCCCCCAGACCCGCGGTAACTTTCTTTTGTTGGGACAAAAGAAAGTCACCAAAGAAAAACCCTTGAAGACGAGCTCGAAGCTCGGTCGGGCCATTGCTTCGCTCGGCCTGGGGAATGTGCCTTCGAACGCTCTAGCGGCAACAGTTTGGACAAGGGTTGATCCAACGCCATGGCCCCTGCTTCGCAGGGTCGGGGCTGAGAGGGTAAGGACAGGCGACCGCACTGGCGGAGCGTGTAGCGCCATGCGAAGTGTCCTGGCGGAATGCTGAACGTGGCACTCGAACATCGACCCGAAACAGCGCATGAACGGGCGGCCATTACGACGTGACCCGAACCATGGTGCGCAGCGCGCGCGGCGATCGAATCAGCGCGCGGCTCCCTCACCGTGCTCAGTGCGGCCAACTGTTCTTACCCTCTCAGCCTTGACCCTGCGAAGCAGGGGCCCAGGCACTGGATCAACCCTTGTCCAAACTGTTGCCGCTAGAGCGTTCGAAGGCACATTCCCCAGGCCGAGCGAAGCGATGGCCCGACCGAGCCTCGAGCTCGTCTTCAAGGCAACTTTCTTTGGTGACTTTCTTTTTTGCCAGAAAAGAAAGTTACCGCGGGTCTGGGGGCGCGCAAGCCCCCAGCTCCACCCTCGGCAGAGAGAAGAAATCGAAAACAAGAGACCAACTCAGAATTAGCAAAAAGCCCCAAGCTCGACCCCTGGCAAGTAAAGAAGTAAATAACCTCCCGCCAATAAGAAATCAACAAACCGCCCAAAAAAGCCCGAAATCCCAAGGCAAACCCAAGGAATAAATCACCCCCTCCTGCGTTACCCTTTGACCAAGACTCACGCAGGAGCCCCCATGCAAAAGATCGCCCAAGCCATAGCCTTGGCCATGACCCTGGCAGCAGCGGCCACGGCAGCCACAGCAGCAGAAGACCGCATGCCCCCCATCCCGGCGGACAACATGACCGCCGCCCAAAAAGCGGCAGTAGCCGCCCTCTCCCAAGGCGCCCCCGCAGGCGCAGCGCCCAGAACCGTCGGAGCCGGCCCCTGGGTCCCGCTCCTGCGAAGCCCGGAGCTCCTCAACAGAATCCAGCGCGCCGGCGCCTACCTGCGCTACGAAAGCGCCCTGGAGCCGCGCCTGAGCGAGTTCGTCATCCTGATGACCGCCCGCCACTGGAGCAACCAGTACGAATGGTTCGCCCACGAACGCCTGGCCCTGAAAGCCGGCCTCAAAGCAGAAACCGCCAAGGCCGTGGCAGAAGGCCGCCGCCCCGCCAACATGGAAGTCGACGAAGAAATCGTCTACGACTTCATTACCGAACTGCACCGCAACCGCAGCGTGAGCGACGCCACCTACCAGCGGGTGCAACAGAAATTCGGCGACCGTGGCGTGATCGACCTCGTCGGCCTCGACGGCTACTACGCCACCCTGGCGGCGATCATGAACGTGGCCCAGACCCCGTTGCCGCCCAACACGCCGCAGCAGATGCCGGTGCTGCCGCGCTGACCCGGGCCAGGTCGAGCGCTAGCTTCCGCGCGGCCGGAAGTCGATGACCGCACCGTCCTCGAGCGCCCGCGCCCGCAGCTGCCCGCAGCCGCCGTCCACGTCCTGCCCCGCCGACCAACGCAGCTTGGTCAGGATGCCGCGCGCGTTGAGCGTCTGCGCCATGCGCTCGCAACGCTCCCGCGGCGGCCGCCGGTAGCCGGCGCCGTCGACCGGATTGAAGGGAATCAAATTGAGCACGCCGTACTTGCCGGCGAGCAGCCGCACCAGGCCCTCGATCTCGTCGTCGCCGTCGTTCACGCCGTCGAGCAGCGCCCACTGGTACTGCACCGGATAGCCGCTGGCCCGGGCATACCGTTCGGCCGCATCGACCAGCGCCTCGGGTGACAGATCCGGCGCGCGCGGCAGCAATTGCCGGCGCAGCTCGGCGCGGGTGGTATGCAGCGACAGGGCCAGCGCGGGCTTCACGGCGGCGTGCGCCAGCCGGTCGAAGGCACGCAGGTCGCCGACGGTGGAAAACACCAGGCTCTTGTGCCCGATGTCGCCGACGGTGCCGAGCAGTTCGATCGCCTCGATCACGTTGTCGAGGTTGTGGGCGGGCTCGCCCATGCCCATGAAGACCACCTTGCGCACCGCTCGCCGCTGCCGCGCCAAGGCGACCTGGGCGACGATTTCGGCGCTGCCGACCTGGCGCAGCAGGCCGTCGCGGCCGGTCATGCAGAAACGGCAGCCGACCGCGCAGCCGACCTGCGAAGACACGCACAAGCCGCCGCGCGGCAACAGCACGCTCTCTATCGTCTGGCCGTCGGCCAGGGCGACCAGCAGGCGCTCGGAGCCATCGGCGCCCGGGTGCACCGCGTGGATGCGCGCCAGGCCGGCGAGTTCGGCCTCGATGCCGGGCAACGCGGCCATCAGCGACGCCGGAAAGTAGGTGGCGGGCTTGCGCCGGCCGGCGTCGCGCGGCAGGGCGTGGGTCCAGGCGCGCAGCACCCGGCGGGCGTGGCCGGGGCCGGCGCCTGCTTCGGTCAGTCGGTGCTGGAGCTCGTGGATGCGCATGGGGCCAGAGAAAGCGCGTCGATCTTCAGGCAATGCCGCCATTGGCGCGCAAGGTCTGGCCATTGACCCAGGCGGCGTCCGGGCCGGCCAGGAAGGAGACCACCGAGGCGATGTCGTCGGGCTGGCCCAGGCGCTGCAGCGGCGCGGCCTGCGACAGGCGCTCGACGAGTTCGGGCGACTTGCCGGTCAGGAACAGGTCGGTGGCGGTGGGGCCGGGCGCGACGGCGTTGACCGTGATGTGGCGGCCGCGCATTTCCTTGGCGAGGATGCTGGTGAGCGCCTCGACGCCGGCCTTGGTGGCGGCGTAGACGCCGTAGGTGGGTTGCAGCAGCGCGAGCACGGTGGTCGACAGGTTGACGATGCGGCCGCCGTCGCGCAGGGAGCGCGCGGCCTGGCGCAAGGTGTTGAAGCTGCCCTTGAGGTTGATCGCGACCATGCGGTCGAAGGCGTCGTCGTCGGTGTCGGCCAGGGTGGCGAGCTGCATCACGCCGGCGTTGTTGACCAGCACGTCGACGCCGCCGAAGGCGTCGGTCGCTGCCGCGAACAGGGCGGCGACGGCGGCGGCGTCGGCGACATCGGCCCGCACCGCCAGCGCCCGGCCGCCGGCCGATTCGATCTGCCGCACCACGTCGCGGGCCGCGTCGGCGTTGCCGGCGTAGTTGACGACGACCGCGAAGCCGTCGGCGGCCAGGCGCGTGGCGATGGCTGCACCGATGCCGCGTGAGGCGCCGGTGACGATGGCGACGCGGGTGTCGGTGGGGGATGTGGTGGTGGCAGCGGTCATGTCGGTTCCTGGTTCATGCCGAAAACTCGGCGGATGAACGGACGATATCGGTTTATCGGCCTGGAATAATCCATCAAGATCGGCCAACACTGTTGTAGATGGTCGAACAAGGCCGACCGGCCTCAGATGGTCGGTCCGTCGGGATCGACCTCGCTCAGCACGTCGAGCAAGGCCCGGTTGACGCGGCCGGGTTCCATTTCGTGCGCGGCGCAGAGCGCCTGCACCCCGGACGGGTCGGACGATTCCAGCGCCAGCGCCACTTCCAGGCTCGGGCCGTAGGGGCCGGTGCGCATGATGGTGGCGTCCTGCACGCGGCGCGACAGGCGCAGTCGCGGCAGCAGCACGCCGAGTGGTTCGTTGAGCAGCAGGTCGAGGCCGGAGAACAGGCCGCAAAGCGAGACTTCGCGGCGCAGGGCTTCCTCGATGCCGGCGTCGAGCAGGCGGTCCATGAGGCGCGCGCGCAGCACCAGCTGCGCGTTGACCGGGCGCAGCGCGGGCTCGCGGCTGGCGTAGGGCACCTGCTGGCCGAGCCAGGTGCGGATGGTCTCGATGCCCAGCATCATCATGCCGTGGCGCACCGATTCGATCGGGTTGCGCAGGCCCAGCGCGGGCGAGTTGGCATAGACCAGGAAGCGATACACCAGCAGCGGGTCTTCGCTGAGGATGCGCTCCACCGTCTCGGCCGACCGGTCGCTTTCCACGGCCTTGAGCGTGGCCATGACGACCGCGTGCGAGGGCTGCATCGCCTGGTGGCGCAGGCTGTAGACCACGTCCTCGCCGGGCCAGCCGGCCAGGGCCAGGGCCTTGCAGCGGTCGAGGCAATATTCCATGAGCACCCGGCTCTCGATGCCGCCGTAGATGTGGCCGGGCGGCAGGCGGCCGGGGCCGATCTGCTGGCCGACTGCGGCCTTGCGGGTGGCGTCCTTCAGGGCGGCGGCGGCCCAGGGCGGCGGCAGGTCGAGCCAGTAGCGGTGGAAACCGTCGCGGATGTCGTCGGCGGGCGGCGCGTCGGCGCTGCCCTGCCAGACGAGCTTGAGCCCGCGGTCGCGGCCCAGGCGCACGCCGGTGGCGACCAGGGAGTCGTCCTGCAGCAGGAAGGAGGGCACGACGACGGTGGGCGTGGCCGCACCCCGGGTGGCGAAGCGCGGGCCGGGCGCGCCGGGCGCAGGCGGCGGTTCCACGGCGGCCAGGGTGTCGAGCAGCAAGGCTTTGGACTGCGGCACCACGAAAAGCGGCGGGCCGTCGGCCGGCAGGGTCTCGCCGATGGTTTCGAGCAGCGCACGCGCGTCGATGGGGCCGGGCACCGGCGGCTCGGCCAGCGGCTGCACGAAAAGCGCCAGGCCGGTGAGCGAACGCGCCTTGCCCCAGAGGGGCTGGTAGGAGAGCGAAATGCAGTCGAGGACAGAAGCCGTCATGCGCCAGATGCGGTGTGCGCCACCGGTGGGGTTGCTTGGAGGTTTCCGCCGGCCCGGCGCATGCGACGGCTGTCGGCCGTCAGCTGATGTAGGTGAACAGCGACAGCTTCTGGATCTGCGCGTAGGAGCTGAGGGCGGCCTGGTAGCCGGTCTGCTGGCTGGTGAAATCGGAAACCGCCTTGATCATATCGAGGTCTTCGGCGGCGGATTTCTCGGCGGTGAGCTGGTCGCTGCGGGTGCCCTGGCTGTCCTTGATGCGGTCGGCCTGGTTCAGGATGTCGCCGGCCAGGCTGCGCGCGGACTGCAGGCGCGTCATGCCGGAGTCGATCTGGGTGAGTGCCTGGGCGATCTGCGTGGGCAGGGCGCCGCTGCTGGTGGTGGCGTTCTTGATGTCGGCGATGGCCTTGTCGAGCGTGCTGAACAGGTCGCTGCGGGTGCTCGGCGCGATGACCACGGTGTCGCCGGCCGCGGGCGCGCCCTTGAGCGTCATGCTCATGCCGTCGAAGGCGATGGCGCCGCCGTCCTTGTAGGTGCCGCTGGCCGCGGTGGTGCCGGCGGTGGTGTCGGTGACGGTATAGGTCTTGGCGCCGGAGGTGGCGTCCACCGCGAAGGCGATGGTGTAGTTGTGGCCGGTAAGCGCGCTCGGGCTCTTCACGGTGCCGGCGTCGACCGAGGCGTTGCCGGTGTTGGCGCTGCCGGTGGCTACCGTGAAGGTGCCGTTGCCGGTGGGCACGTTCATGAAGGCGGCCTGGCCGTCGAGCGTGGGCGAGACGGTGGTGCTGCCGCCCACGCGCTGGCCGGAGAGGCCTTCGAAGGTGACCTGCTGGGTGTTGGTGAACGGCGTGGCGGCGCTGCCCAGGCCGCTGAACAGCGGGGTGCCGTTGCTGTCGGTCTTGTTGGAGTTGGCGAAGATTTCGTCGCGCAGGCTGGTGAGCTGCTGGGCGATGTAGCCGCGGTCGGTGGGGGTGAGCGTGCCGCTGCCGGCGCTCACCACCAGCTCGCGGAAGCTCTGCATCGCGTCGATGGTGCTGCCGAGCGTGGATTCGGCGGTGGCGATCGTGTCGCGCTGCGAGGCCAGCAGGCGCTGGTCGGCGGCGATGCGGGCGATGCGGGTGTTGGCGCGCTCGGCCTGGGCGGCGGACGTGGGGTCGTCACTGGTGCGGTTGATGCGCTTGCCCGAGGTCATGTTCTGCTGGAGCGTGACCAGGCTCTGCTGGCGGTCCGACAGGTTGTTGACGGCGGCCGAATAGGCGTTGGCGGTACCGATGCGGCTGTTGATGCTCATGGTCGGTTGCTTCCTTGTGTCGTGCTCGGGCGCGGACGTCAGCGCATCGCGCCGATGACCGAATCGAAAAGGCTCTGCGCCACCTGGATCATCTTGGCGGAGGCCTGGTAGGCCTGCTGGTACTGCAGCAGCTTGGCGGCTTCCTCGTCGAGGTTGACGCCGCTGACCGACGAGGCGCTGCTGTCGAGGCTGGCCGAAATGTTGGCCGAGACGCTGGCGGTGAACTGCGCGCCCTGCACGCGGGTGCCGATCTCCGACATGAGGCCGGCGTAGCCGTCGGACAGCGCCGAGCCGTCGTAGACCGTCTTGTCACGCAGCGCGGCCATGGCGTCGGCATTGCCGGCGGTGGTGGTGACCGGGCCGCCGACGGTGGTGGCGGGCGTGGCGCTGTAGGTGTTGGGCCAGGTGCCGGCGGCGCGCATCGGCGTGCCGATGCTCGAGTCGTTGGCCTGCAC
The DNA here is from genome assembly GCF_033546935.1 of Xylophilus sp. GOD-11R. Taxonomy (GTDB): domain Bacteria; phylum Pseudomonadota; class Gammaproteobacteria; order Burkholderiales; family Burkholderiaceae_C; genus Xylophilus. The sequence continues at coordinate 751,930 of NZ_CP137854.1, forward strand.
CATGACCACGTCGCCGGCGGCGGGAACGCCCTTGAGGCTGAGTTCCCAGCCGTTGAACGACAGCTTCTGGCCGCTGGTGTAGGTCTGCGCGGGACCGGCGGCGGCCGGCGGCACGGTGACGGTGTAGCTGGTCGGCGAGGTGAAGTTGATCACCGCGTCGCTGGTCAGCGCCGGGTTCTGCGACACCGCGAGCAGGCCCTGCACCGTGACCGAGCCGGTGTTGTCGGCCGCGGCGGTGGCGACCACCGGGCTGGTCACGGCGAGCTGGCGCGCGGACGAGAACACGGTGGCCATCTGCGAGGCGGCGCTGGCGAAGGGCTTGACGGTGAAGGTGTCGCCGCTGGCCGCGCCCGCGCCGACGGCGAAGGTCAGGCCGTCGACCGTGGGCTGGCCGGAGGCGAGGTCGAAATTGGTGACCTGGCCGTCGGACAGCCGGGTGACCGAGCCGACGGTGCCGGAGTTCATGGTGACGCGGTAGTCGGACGCGGCGAGCTTGCTCACGTCGGTCACCGACACGCCCACGCTGGCGCTGCCGGTGTTGGCGGCGGCCGGGTAGCCGGCGGGCATGGAGATCGGGTTGAGCAGGTTGCCGCCGGTGTTGCCGTCGAGGTCCAGGCCGAGCTTGTGCTGGTCGTTGATGGTGGTCGTGGTGGCGACGGCGATGCGGCCGAGCAGGTTGCGGCCTTCGGCGAGGTCGGTGTTGTTGAAGCGCAGCAGGCCGGCGACCTCGCCGCCGCCGAGCTGGTTTTCGTCCAACGTGGTGCCCAGCGTGCCGGGCCGGCCGATGGAGAGCTTCATCACCGAGGGGTCGCCGTTGGGGTCGGACACCATCGAGACGGTGGCGGTGGTGGTGCCCAGGACCAGCGCCTGGCTGCCCAGGAAGACGTTGGTGGTGCCGTCGTCGGCGGCGACCTGGGTGGTCTGCACGTATTTGTTGAGGTCCTTGACGAGCGAGTCGCGCTGGTCGAGCAGGTCGTTGGGCTGCTGCGCGCTGCCGAAGGCCACGGCGATCTGCTGGTTGACCGCCGCGATGCGGGTGACCAGGCCGTTGACGGCGGTGACGTCGTCCTTGAGCTTCTGCTGGGTGGTGGTCTGCAGTTCGTCGAGTTGCGAGGACGCGGTGTTGAAACGGCCGGTCATCTCGCTGGCGCGGGTCAGCACCACCGAGCGGGCGGTGAGGTCGGAAGGCGCGGCCGACACGTCGGTGAAGGCGTTGAGCATGTCGGTCACCGAAGCGCCCAGGCCCGTGGCGCCGCCGGGGAACACGTCTTCGAGCTGCAACAGGCTCGCCGAGCGGGCGGAATCGGATGCGGCCACCGAGGTGGCGAGTGTGGCCTGCTTGGTCAGGAACTGGTCGTGCGCGCGGGTGATGGTGGCCACGCTGACGCCACGGCCGATGTAGCCCGCGCCGGTGTATTGCCCGCCGGCCGACTCCAGCTGCACCGTCTGCTTGGAATAGCCGGCGGTGTTGACGTTGGAGATGTTGTGGCCAATGGTCTGCAGCGCAGTCTGGTTGGCCGTGAGCGCGCGAGCGCTGACGTTGAGCAGGCTCATGAGTGCTGTCCGGCTGACGCGACCACGCTGCGTTGCTGCCAGTGGGCGGCGCTGGCGATGGCGCGGCTGAGCTTGCTGGCGTAGGCCGGGTCGGTGGCGTAGCCGGCGCGCTTGAGTTCGGTGGCGTAGGCGTGCGCCGAGTCGGTCTTCTGGCGCGCGTTGGCGTAACGCGGGCTTTCGTTGATCAGCTTGGCGTAGTCGCGGAAGGAGTCCTCGGCGGATTCGTAGGCGCGGAACTTGGCCACCACCTTGCGCGGCTGGCCATTGATGTATTCGGTGGTGGTCACCTCGGCGACCTTGCCCTTCCAGTCGCCGCCGGCCTTCACGCCGAACAGGTTGTTGGCGCTGCTGCCGTCCTTGTTGCGGATGAGGTGCTTGCCCCAGCCGGTCTCGTGGCCGGCCTGGCCGAGCATGAAGTTGGCGGGAATGCCGCTTTCCTCGCTGACGGTGGCGGCGGCATCGCCGAGCCTGGCCACGAAGTCGCCCTGGGCGCTGCCGGTCTTGACCGGCGCGGTGGCCGAGGTGGCGTTGGCGGGCTTGGCGCCGTTGACAGCACCGAGCGACAGCGTGGACGGCGGCAGCGTGCCCGGCTTCAGGCCCGACTGCGCCATGAGCTGCTTTTCGATCATGGCCGACAGGCCGCCGGGCTGGCCGGACATCTGCACCGCGAACTGCTGGTCGAGCATGTCCATGCCGAGCTTCTCGCCCTCGCTGTCGTTCATGCCGGACTTCATCGTCGCCTCGCGCATGCTTTTCATGAGCTCGCGCATGAACATCGACTCGAACTGCTTGGCCGATTCCTTGATGGCCTTGGGGTCGTTCTTGCCCGCCTGGAACTTCAGCGCATTGAGCGACTTGCCGTCGGCGGCCAGGGCTTCGCTCGCCGATGGCGCGCCGGAGCCCATGCCGAAGGAGGTGGAGGAGATGGCCATGGTGTTGTCCCGCCTGTCGTCGTCAGATCACTTCGAGCTCGGCGTTGAGCGCGCCGGCGGCCTTGATCGCCTGCAGGATGGCCAGCAGATCCTGGGGCGTGGCGCCGAGCGCGTTGAGCGCACGGACCACGTCGGCCAGCTGGGGCGAGGCGGGGACCTGCATCAGGATGCCGGGTTCCTGCTTGATGGTGATGTCGCTCTTCTGCGCGATGGCCGTCTGGCCGCCGCTGAAGGCGCCGGGCTGGCTGATGATGGGCGTGCTGTTGATGGTGATCGACAGGTTGCCGTGGGCGATGGCGCAGGGGCCGAGCGTGACCGACTGGTTCAGCACGATGGAGCCGGTGCGGGCATTGATGACCACCTTGGCGGCCGGCGCGCTGATCTCCAGCGGAATCTCTTCCAGGTCGGCCAGGAAGCTCACCCGGGCATTGGCGTCCATGGGCGCCTGAACCTGCACCGTGCGGCCGTCGAGCGCGCGGGCCAGGCCGCTGCCGAGGCGGCGGTTGATGGCTTCGGCGACGCGGCGGGCGGTCTGGAAGTCGAAGGAATTCAAATCGAGCTTGATCGAGTCGCCTTCCTGCAGCGGCGTGGGAATGGCGCGCTCAACCTGGCCGCCCTGCGGCACGCGGCCGGCGCTCAAATGGTTGATCTGCACCTTGCTGCCGCCGGCGGCGGCACCCGCGCCACCCACGGCCACGTTGCCCTGCGCCAGGGCATAGATCTCGCCGTCGACGCCGCGCAGCGGGGTGGTGATGAGGGTGCCGCCCTTGAGCGACTTGGAGTTGCCGATGGAGGAGACGTTGACGTCGATCATCTGGCCGGGCTGGGCGAAGGCCGGCAGCTGGGCGGTGACGATGACCGCGGCGACGTTCTTCAATTGCAGCTGCGAGGCGGTGGCCGCCGGCAGGGTGATGCCCAGCTGCTGCATGTAGTTGGTCAGGCTCTGCGTGGTCAGCGGCATCTGCGTGGTCTGGTCGCCGGTGCCGTCGAGGCCGATGACCAGGCCGTAGCCGGTCAGCTGGTTGGTGCGCACTCCTTGCACCGCGGCGACTTCCTTGATGCGCATGGCCTGCGCCGGCATCTGGGCCAGCAGCAGACCGAGAGCGGCGCCGAACAGGACGGCGAGGCGGGCGAAGGAGGGAGTGCGGAGGGAGGGCATGGGAGAGATTCTCCCGCGCCTTAGAAAGGCAGAACGTTCAAAAAGACCCGGGAAAGCCACCCCATTTGCTGGGCTTCGCCGGCCTGGCCTCTGCCACGCGACTCGATGCGCACGTTGGCGACCTGGGTCGAGGCGACCAGGCTGCCGGCCTGGATCGCGCGCGGATCGACGGTGCCGGAGAAACGCAGCACGTCGACGTTTTCGTTCACGCCGATCTGCTTTTCGCCGGTGACCACCAGGTGGCCGTTGGGCAGCACCTGCACCACGGTGGCGGTGATGGCGCCGGAGAAGGTGTTGGCGCTCTGCGTGCCGCCCTTGCCGGAGAAGGTGTTGGCGTCGCTGGCGGCGATGTTGGTCTTGGCCGCGAGCGAGGCCGCGCCGAAGAAGGGCAGGGCGGTGATGCCGGCCTTGACGGTGCCGTTCTTGTCCACCGTGGAGGTGGAGCTCTGGCTGGCGCTGACGTTCTCGACGATGTTGATCGTGACCGTGTCGCCCACCAGGCGCGCGCGCCGGTCTTCGAAGGCCTGGCGGTAGGTGGCGGTGCTGAACAGCCCGCCGGTGGCGGCGACCGGTTCGCGCATCGGGTAGACCAGTTGCGGCGCCGAGGTGACCGGCATGTCGATCTTGGGCTGCATGGTTTCGCAGGCGGTGAGCAGCGAGACCAGGGGCAGCAGCGCGAGCAGGGCGATGCGCGAGGTGGATGACGCGCGGGAAACGGTGCGGAAAGAAGAAGAGCGTGGCATGGCGAATGTCTCCGTGCGGCGTTTTCTCAGAGTTGACCCAGCTTTTGCAGCATCTGGTCGGAGGTCTGCACGGCCTTGCTGTTCATTTCGTAGGCGCGCTGGGTCTGGATCATGCCGATCAGCTCCTGCACCACGTTGACGTTGGAGGTTTCGACGAAACCCTGCATGACCGTGCCCAGGCCGTTGGTGCCGGGGGTGCCGGCCTGCGGCGTGCCGGAGGCGGCGGTTTCGGTGAACAGGTTCTGGCCGCGTGGCTCCAGGCCGGCCGGATTGATGAAGTTGACCAGCGCGATCGTGCCGATCTGCTGCGGCGTCGAGCTGGTGGGCAGCACCACGCTGACCGCGCCGTCGGCGCCGATGGTGATGCTCTGCGCGTTCGGCGGCACGGTCACGCCGTTGCCGACCGGCAGGCCGTTGTTGGTGACGAGCTGGCCGTTGGAATTGACCTGGAACGAGCCGTCGCGGGTGTAGGCCAGGGTGCCGTCGGGCTGGGTGACCTGGAAGAAGCCGTTGCCCTTGACGGCCACGTCGAGCGTATTGCCCGACTGCTGCAGGCTGCCCTGCGCGAAGGAGCGCGAGGTGGCGACGGTGCGCACGCCCAGGCCGATCTGCAGGCCGGTCGGCAGCTGGTTCTGCTCGGTGGTGTTGGAGCCGACCTGGCGCATGTTCTGGTACATCAGGTCTTCGAAGACGGCGTTGGCGCGCTTGAAGCCGTTGGTGGAGACGTTGGCCAGGTTGTGGGAGATGACGTCCAGCTGGGTTTGCTGGGCTTCCATGCCGGTCTTGGAGATCCAGAGCGAATTGATCATGGCGTTACTCGGTTGTTCAGTTCATCGACAAGAGCTGGCTGGCGGACTTGTCGTCCGTCTCGGCCGTCTGCAGGAGGCGGGTGTTCTGCTCGAACTGGCGGGCCGCTTCGATCATGGAAACCATGGTGCTGACCGCGTTCACGTTGGAGCCTTCCAGCGCGCCGGTCTGCACCCGGGCGTTGGCGTCGTTCTGGGCCGGGTCGCCGGTGGTGGTGCGGAACAGGCCGTCGGCGCTGCGGCGCAGCGGCTCGTCGGCGGTCGCGGTCACCAGCTTCAGGCGGCCGATGGTGTTGATCGGCTGGCCGTCGACCTTGGCGGTGATGGTGCCGTCCACGCCCAGCGACACCTGGGCGTTCTGCGGCACGTCGATGGGTGCACCGTCGGCCGACAGCACCTGCAGGCCGACGCTGTTGACCAGCGTGCCGTTGGCATTGACCTGGAAGCCGCCGTTGCGGCTGTAGGCCTCGGTGCCGTCCAGGCCCTGCACCGCGAAGAACGCATTGCCCTGCGGCATCGCGTCGAGGTTGCGGTCGGTGAAGGTGATGGTGCCGGGGGTGTTGTCGTGGGTGCTGGCGGTTTCCAGCGCGAAGACACGCGTGCTGGAGCCGTCGCCGTTGATCGGCACGGCGCGGTAGGCCTGCAGCTCCTGGCGGAAACCGTTGGTGGAGACGTTGGCCAGGTTGTTGGCCAGCACCGCCTGCCGGTCGGCGGCAGCCGCTGCACCCGTCATCGATGTGTAAATCAGACGATCCATGACTCAATCCTTTGAGAAGGAAACCATTGCCGCCACCGACCTGCGAGGCGTACTTTCTTTCGCGGGGCGCGCCGCGCCGGGCCGCCCCAAGCGGCCGCGCCGCCCCCGGCAGGGGGGTGGCGAAGACACGAAGTGCGCAGCCTGGGGGCGAGCCATATGCGCGGGGCGCGCCGCGCCGGGCCGCCCCAAGCGGCCGCGCCGCCCCCGGCAGGGGGTTGGCGAAGACACGAAGTGCGCAGCCTGGGGGCGAGCCATATGCATCAGCGGAGGTTCACCAAGGTGGACATGACCTGGTCCTGCGTCTTGATGGTCTGTGCGTTGGCCTGGTAGGCGCGCTGGGCGGTCATCATGTTGACCAGCTCGGCGGTGAGGTCGACGTTGGAGTCTTCCAGCGTGCCGGAGTTGATCTTTCCGAAGTTGCCCGAGCCCGGCGAGTTCTTGATCGGCGCGCCGGAGGCCACGGTTTCCTTCCAGTAGTCGCCGCTGGAGGGCTCCAGGCCCTGCACGTTGCGGAAGTTCGCCAGCACGATCTGGCCGGTGGACTGGGTCTGGCCGTTGGAATAGCGCGCGGTCAGCGTGCCGTCCTCGGCGAAGGACATGCCGGTCAGCTCGCCGGGCGCGTAGCCGTCCTGCTTGAGGCTCGACACGTAGAAGGACGAAGCGTTCTGCGTGAGGCCGTTGAGGTTGACCGTCACGTTGAAGGCCGGAGTCGCGGCGCCTGCGACCTGGATGCCGTTGAGCGTCAGCGGGCTGCCCGAGGCGATGTTGCCGTTGGCATCGAAGGTGACGGAGCCGACCGGGGTGCCGGTGGTGGTGCCGGTCGAGTTGCCCTGTGGATAGTCGGCATAGACGTTCCAGGCGTTGGATGCCGTCTTCTGGAAATAGATACCCACCGGAACCGCCGCGCCTTGCGAATCGTAGGCGGTGATGGACGTGCCGTAGGTGCTCAGCGCGGTGTTGGGCGTGACCGAGTTGTAGACGACGGCGGTGGTGTCGAGGTTGGCGGTGGCGGTGATGCTGGAGGTCTGATGGCCGGCCACGCCCTTGCCCGTGGGCAGCGACAGCGTGCCCTTGGTGACCGAGCCGGTCAGGGGGTCGAAGATGTTGCCCTGCAGCTTGGCGCCGCCGTTGGTGACGATCTCGCCGTCGGCATTGAGCTTGAAGGTGCCGTTGCGGGTGTAGGCGGTTTCGCCGCTGGGCATCTGCACCTGGTAGAAGCCGTTGCCGTTGATGGCCAGGTCCAGATCGTTGCCGGTGGTGGTCAGGTTGCCCTGGCTGAACTGCTGCGAGATGGCGGCGGTCATCACGCCGATGCCCGGGGTGTTGGCGCTGCCGCCGCTGCCCAGGTTGGAGGCGTAGAGATCGGAGAACTCGGCACGCGACGCCTTCATGCCGGTGGTGTTGACGTTGGCGATGTTGTTGCCGATGACGTCGAGGTTGCGGCTGGCGGCGTTGAGACCGGAGAGACCTTGCTGGAATGCCATGTTGGATGCTCCTTAGCGCGGGGAGAGGGTGTGGCGAAAACGGTGGATCGGGCCGATCAGAGGATCGACTTGACGGAGGTGTAGGCGGCGGAATTGCCGTCCTTGAACTTCAGGGTCAGGGCACCGGAGGTGTCCGAACCGATGGAGGCGACCGTGCCCTTGACCAGCGCGGTCGAGCCCACGCTGGCGGTGCCGTTGGCGGCGGTGACGGTGAACTTCAGGCCGTCGGTGGCGCTGTAGCCGGTGGAGTCGAAGCTGAAGTCGTGCTGGCCGGCTTCCATCGCGCCGAGGTTGATGTTGCCGACGGTGACGCCGCCGGCGGTGCTGACCTTCACCGTGACGTTGCTGGCCGCGCCGTCGAGGTTGAACACGCCGCTGCCCTTCTTGCTGGCCGCGTCGACCGAGACGGTGCTGCCGGCGGCGAGCACGTCGTGGCCGATGAGTGCGCTGGCCTGGATGCCCTGCATCGCGGCCATCTGCGTGGCCAGGTCGGTCACGGTGGTGTTGAGCTTCTCGATGCCGGAGACGGTGTTGATCTGCGCGATCTGGGTCGTCATCTGGGCGTTGTCCATCGGGTTCATCGGATCCTGGTTGTTCAGCTGCGCGACGAGCAGCTTGAGGAACCGGTCCTGCTGGTCGTCGGCACTGGTGGTGCCGGTGGTGCCCGAGGAGGAGGTCGAGGTCTTGGTCAGCGACGAGGTGGGCTGGTAGCTGGTCGTCGAGGTGAGGGCGTCGGTCGCGGCGGTGGAGGCCATGGCGTGTCGTTCCGGTGGGGTGATGAGGGGCGGCGGGGCTTACTGGCCCATCTGCAGCGTCTTGAGCAACAGCGACTTGGCGGTGTTCATCATCTCGACGTTGTTCTGGTAGGCGCGGGAGGCGGAAATCATGTTGACCATCTCCTCGACCGCGTTGACGTTGGAATGGGTGACGTAGCCCTCGGCGTCGGCGGCCGGATTGGACGGGTCCATCACCTTGCGGCCTTCGGCCTGGTTTTCCTTGACCTGCACGACCTTCACGCCGGCGGTGCCTTCGTCGCCCATGGGCACGGTCTGGAACACCACCTGGCGCGCCTTGTAGGCCTTGCCGTCGGGACCGGCCACGGCCTCGACGTTGGCCAGGTTGGAGGCCACCGCGTTGAGCCGCTGCGACTGCGCGCTGACCGCGCTGCCGGAGACGTTGAAGATGGAGAACATCGACATGGTTCAGGTCCTTGTGTCGTGCGCCGTCACTGGCCCTGGATGGCCGTGAGCATGGTCTTGGCCGATCCGTTGATGAAACGCAGCGCGGCTTCGTAGTGCACCGCGTTGTCGGCGAAGGCGGCGCGCTCGCGGTCGAGGTCGACGCTGTTGCCGTCCATCGAAGGCTGGGTCTGCACCGAGTAGCCGAGCTGGCCGGAGCCGCTGCCGCCGGGCAGGCCGCCGACCGTGGAGACGGGCATGAAGCCGGCGCGGCCGAGGTCGGTGGTGGAAACGGTGGAAATGTTCTGCGGGCCGGCCACCGAGCCGATCGCGCTGCCCTGCGACGCGGCCATCGGCAGCGACAGGCTGCCGGCGGCGCCGCGCGAGCCGGTGGCGTTGCGCAGGGCCGAGGCGAAGTCCATGTCCCGGGCGGCGTAGCCGGGGGTGTCGGCGTTGGCGATGTTGCTGGCGATCACGCGCTGGCGTTCGGCGCGCAGGACCAGGGCCTTCGATTGGAAGTCCAGCTGGTTGGAGAGCGATTCGAGCATGGCGGCAGACCGTTTCGGTTGGTGGGCGAGAAGTGCGGAAGTCGGTTTTCTTCGGTGGAGCGATTGTGGAAGTCGGCCCGCCGGACGAAAGGAGGATGAAGCGGGGAAAGCCGCCTCTCTTCCTGTCTTGCAGGCAGGGGGCTGTGCCTACAGTGCGTCCTCGGGGCCATGGCGCTTTTTGGTCGTTCGCCCCTGCTTGCCGACCGGCCGCGTGCCGGGGGCCGAACCCCTTTTCGTCCAGGAGCCGTCCGCATGACCTCTCTTATCAGTAGTACATCCTTGCGCCTGCCGGGCGTCGTCGCGGCGCTGGCCCTGTCCGTCGCGGCGCTGCCGGCGTTCGCCCAATTGGCCGGCGGCATGCAGGAGGCGTCTCCCGCCTCGCTGGAGAACTCCAGCCGCCAGTGGCTCGACGGCGAAATGGCCCGCAGTGGCCAGACCGCCGGCATGCCCTTGCGCATGGAAGTGAGCGTGGGCCCACTCGACAGCCGCCTGCACCTGGCGGCCTGCAACAAGGTCGAGCCCTACATTCCCGCCAATATGCGCCTGTGGGGCAAGACCCGCGTGGGCCTGCGCTGCGTGGACGGCCCGGTGCGCTGGAACGTGTTCATGCCGGTGCAGGTGAAGGCTTTCGGTCCGGCCTGGGTGCTGCGCGGCCCGGCGGTGGCCGGCGCCACGCTGGCGATGTCGGATGCGATGCAGGCCGAGGTCGACTGGGCCGAGGAGCCGGCGTCGGTGCTGGGCGATCCGGCGCAGTGGGTCGGCACCACGGTCACCCGCAACCTCAACGCCGGCCAGGCGCTGCGCCAATCGATGGTGCGCGCCGCGCAGGTGTTCGAGGCCGGCAGCAACGTGCGGGTGGTGGCCGAGGGCCCGGGCTTCGCCGTCACCTCCGACGGCCAGGCCGTGGGCGCCGGCATCGTCGGCCAGAGCGTGCGCGTGCGCATGGACGGCGGGCGTTTCATGACCGGCACCGTGGTGGATGCGCGCACGGTTCGTGTCGCCATCTAAGCGCTTACTTACGTCAAATCGCCATGGCTGGCCGACTTGTGGCGTGAACGCCGCGGTCGGTAGCCCGGAAAAGCACTCGAAACCCCGATAAAAAAACGAAACGGATTAAAGTCTGCCGAGAAAACGCCGAAGACCTTCCTACGAGGCCTCACGATTGGGGTCCTGGAGAGTGTGATGAAGATTGGTCAATCCCCCGATATCCCCGAAATCGCCACCCCCGTGGCGAAGACGAACGCGGGCGCGTCTTCGGCAGCAGCCACGGCCACCAAGGCAGCCGCCACGGCGACCCCCGATCCGGCGGCCGCCAAGCAGGCAGGTGTGTCGGTCACTGTTTCGTCGCTGACCCGCTCGCTGGAAACCTCCGGCGCGAGCGGATCGTTCGACGCCGAGAAGGTCGCCAAGATGAAGGCGGCGATCGCGAACGGTACGTTCAAGGTCGACGCCGAGGCGATCGCCGACAAGCTGCTGTCGAACGCCCAGCAGGTGCTGCGCGGCGGTCAGCCCGGCTGAGCGGCGTCCTGAAGTCCATCAACCCTAATTCGATCGCGCCGCCATGCAGCCCGGAACCGCCACGCTCGCCGACATCCAATCCCGCTTGGGCCAGCTCGAGCGTCAGCTCGACGCCGCGTCGGCTGCGCTGGTCGCGGGTGACGGCGACGCGCTGCTGCGGGCGGCGACTTCGTTGCGCGATGCGGCGGCCGAAGCGGCCCGGCTGCTGCCGGTGCCGACCGCCGCGGTGCGGCAGGGCGGGGCGGAACTGCAGCGACGGCTGGCTTCGGCCGGCAAGCGTTTCGCATCCTGCCGGGAAAACCTGGCGCGCCGGTCGGCGGGGGTGGACCGGGCGGTGGCTTCGCTGATTCCGGCAGCGGGCGCAGACCATGCGACCTACAGCAAGACCGCCGCGGGGGCGTCGGTCGGGCGGAAGTTCGGGTCACGGTTTTTTTGAATGCCGGATTGCCGGCGCCATGAAAAAAGGCTCCGGGGAGCCTTTTTTCATGGCGCCGGCCTGTGGCTGTGGCGACCGCCGCGGCGGCTTTCAGGTGTGGTTCTTCAGCGCGCTGCGAGTACTTTCTGTTTCCTGCGAACCATGCCGGCCATCAGGCCCATGCCGGCCAGGAGCATGGCGTATGTCTCGGGTTCCGGCACGGCAGCAAGCGCTGATACGTTGTAAATGGATTGCAGCGCGAGATATTGAATTGTTTGACCGGTCGGGGCCAGCATCATCGTGACATCTCCGGCGTAGCCCACGGCGACACCATCAGCCCCAACGATGCCAGCGTTGCCGGACTCCCGTGCCCCGCTGCCGAACAAAGTATTGTTCGGTAATGGCTGGCCAACGAAATTTTTTGTCTGATCAAGAGGGCCCGGGCTGATGAAATACAGATTGAGAAAATCGGCTTTCGTATAATTTCCAGCAGCCGTCGCTCCGCTAACAGTAAGGCTGAAATCACCAATTGCTGAGCTGGAAAGCGATAAGTATCCGTTGTGGTCAGTCGCCACTATGGGGAATTGGTTGAGGTCCAATTCTATTAACGCAGTAATATGAGCCGTGTTGCCATAGGCTTCGCCGTCCCAATCGAACTTGAATGTCTGCCAGTCGCCAACTGCTGGACCTGCCACAGCGCTTGCGCCAGCACTGGCCACGATAAGGCCGGAGATAATGAGTCGAGCGATCTTCACGAATGTCCTTCCAGGTTAGGGAAGGGCATTGTTATGGAGGCCGATCGCGCGGTCCGACGAATCTAAAGCTTCCTGCTGAGTGCGATCGGACTACGCAAGACGAAAATCGGCGCGCGGCGCTCCGGCTTCGCCGCTCCCCGAATCTGCCGCTCAGTGGTGGCGCATTTTGGTACGCAAGCGGGCAATGGACTGGCTGTGCAGCTGGCACACGCGCGATTCGGTAATACCGAGTACCGCCGCGATTTCCTTGAGGTTCATGTCGTTTTCGTAATACATGCTCATGATGTATTGCTCGCGCTCGGGCAGGCCCTTGATGGCTTCGACCAGCGAAGACCGCAGGCGCTGGTCGCGCAACTGCTGCATCGGGTCGACGTCGGCGTCGTCGGGCAGCCGGTCGAGGAAACCGTCATCGTCGTCGCCGCCGGACATGTCCTCGATATAGACCAGCTGCGTGCCGCGCACCTTGGCCAGCATGCTCTGGTAGTCCTCCAGCGGCATACCCATCTCGGCCGCGATTTCCGACTCCAGGGGCGCGCGCCCGAGCTTCTGTTCGAGCCGGTGCAGCGCATGCTCGATGTCCTTCTGGCTCTTGCGCGAGCCCCGGCTCATCCAGTCGCCCTCGCGCAGTTCATCGATCATCGCCCCACGAATACGCTGGGTCGCGAACGTTTCGAACTGCACCCCCTGGGTGGCTTGGTAGCGGGTGAGCGCTTCGGCCAGGCCCATCATCCCGACCTGGATCAAGTCGTCGATCTCCACATTGGGTGGCAGCTTGGCGATCATGTGATGCGCCAGCCGACGCACCAGCGGTACGTATTGCTTGAGCATCGCTTCGCGGTCGAGCTGGCCTTTGGCGGTGTACATCAGTGGCTCCGGATGGAACGGTCGAATCGGACAAAAGCGGCGGCGTCGGGCGACGGGGCCAACGGGGTGGCCACCGTGGCGAGCGTAGCCGCGCCTTCGATCAGCCGCAAGGCAAGGCGGTGGACTTCCGCGGATGCGGGTTCACCTTCGGGCGCGGCGCGTACGCGCAGCACGTCGACATCACGGCCCAGCCAGTGCGAGGCGCAGCGCGCGAGGTTGTCGCGGGCGGCCTGCGCCATGCCGGCGGTGGCCATACCCGGCCGGGTGACGACCGAGGCCAGTGTCGGGAAAACACCGACCGCGACCATGGTCTTGAGCGAGCGCCAGGCGGCCAGCATGCTGTCCTTCTGCGGCGCGGCGGGCAGCACCGGCGAGATCGCCCAGTGGCGGGCCCAGTCGGCCAGGCGGTCGGCGGAGCCGAACAGGATGGCGATGTCGTAGGCATGCAGGGCACGACCCAGGCGGGCGCCGGCGTCGGCGCGCAGCGCGCCGTCGGGCTTGGCGAGGCCCGCGAGGCCGTGGCGTGCGGGAAACACCGAGAGTTCGGCGGCCGGCACTTGGCCCAGCAGATCGAAATCGTCGTCGGCCGACAGGCTGCCGTCGAGCAGTCCGTGCAGGCCGGGCAGCTCGAGGGTTTCGCCGCGCGAGGCGTCGAGCACCGCGACGCGGTAACCCAGCGCGCCGAGCGCGTCGCACAACTGCCACAGCAGCGGCAGTTCGGTGTCGGTATCGCCATGGCCGACGAGGGCGGCCAGGCGCGGGCCGGTCTGCGGCATCTGCAGCCGCAGCCCGGCGCCCTGGTCGAGGCAGGACTCAAGCATCGAGCATGCTCCCGCGGCCGGCGGCGAAGGCGGCCTGTGCGCCCGAGGCGTCGGACGAGAAGAAGAAGCTCAGATCGGCGGCCTTGGGATCGAAGGCCGACTTGGCGGGCGAGCGCATCGAGGCGCGGACCAGGCGGCCGGCGTCGGCTTCTTCCCAGTCTTCGGGCACGCGCTGGCCGTTGGTCACGCCCCGCACCACCATCTGGTGGCGGATGAGCGCGTCGACCGCCGGGCCGAGCTTCACGGCTTCGTCGACCTTGGACAGGATCGCCTGCTTGGCGCCGCTGGCCTTGAACGAGGTGATGACTTCGTCGATCGTGTCGCCGTGGCTGCCGGCGTTGAGCACCAGCAGGCGCTGCACGCCGGGCAGGTCGAGCACGTCGAGCATGTCGCGCTTGCGCGGGTCGCGCGGTGCGACGCCGGTGGTGTCGATCAGCACCATCTTCTTGTTGGCCAGCAGGCCGAGCAGATCCTGCAGGGCAGCGCGGTCGTGGGCCAGGTGGGCGACGACGCCGAGCATGCGGCCGTAGGCGCGCAGCTGCTCGTGGGCGGCGACACGGTAGGTGTCGAGCGTGATCAGGCCGACGCTCTGCGGGCCGTACTGGCGGGCGCACTGGGCGGCCAGCTTGGCGGCGGTGGTGGTCTTGCCGACGCCGGTGGAGCCGACCAGGGCGAAGACGCCGCCTTCTTCGGCCAGCGGCATCGCGTCCGGCGCGGTGCGCAGGTTGCGCTCCAGCACGTCGATCAGCCAGCGCACCGATTCACCGGCGGAGGCGTCCTGCGGCAGGCGCTCCAGCAGGGCACGCGCCAGGGCGGGCGAATAGCCGCCGCGGATCAGCTTGAGCATCAGGTTGGACTGGATCGGGTCCTGCTTGGCCTGGCCGAGCCAGGCCAGGGTGTTGAAGCGGTCTTCGATCAGTTCGCGCATCGACTGCAGTTCGTCGACCACGCCCTTGCCAGGCGCGGCGGCGACCGGTGCGGCGGCGCGGCGTTGCGCGGGAGCGGCGGCCGGTGCGCGGGCGGCGGCGACGGCGGCCGGCAGTGCGTGGTTGGCGCGGGCCGGTGCCTGGCCGGAGAGGGCCGGGGCGACCGAGCGCTCCATGCGTTCGACACGCTCGGAGACCCCCATGGTCAGCGGTGCCGGATCGGGCAGTGCCTCGTCGGCGGCCAGGCCCTGGGCTTGGCCGCTCAGGGCTTCGTGGCGGCGGCGCAGCATGCGTTCACGCACGTATTCCTGAAACGACAGGGTGCTCATGGCGAGCTGTTCGGTGTCTTCCTGCACGGCGGTGCGGCTCGGCGCCGGCGCCGGCTGGGCGTTGCGGGCGGCGGCCTGCCGGGCGGCGCCGAGGGCCGGGCGCTCGACCTGGGCGGCGGCGCGTGCCTGCAACTGGCCGGCGGGAGCGGGCTTGGCGACGGGGGCGGCGGCAGCGGCGGGCGCGCCGTCTTGCAGGTCCGACAGCGATTCTTCCGCGGTGGCGACCACTTCGACGCCGTTGGCGACCGGGCGGTTCGACAGGATCAGCGTGCCTTCACCGAAAGCGGCGCGGGCCTTGGCGAGGGCTTCGCGGGCGGTGGCGGCGGTGAAACGACGGATGTTCATGCTGTGGCTCCTCGCAGGATCGGGCCGATGCGGATGGAATGGGTTTCAGGAATCTCGCTGTGGGCGAGCACCTGCAGACGGGGTGCCACGCGCCGCACCAGGCGGGCCATGGCGCTACGGATCTGGTCGGGCACGAGCAGGCAGGCGGGCAGCCCGATTTCTTCCTGCTTGAGCGCGACCTCGGCAGCCGAGCGGGTCAGCATGTCGGCCACGCCCGGATCGAGCGAAGGGCCGTTGTTGCTGCCCAGGGCCTGCACCAGCAGGCGCTCCAGCTGCGGTTCGATGGCGATCACGCTGAGTTCGCGGGCCTGGCCGTAGATTTGCTGGACGATGGAAGGCGAGAGCGCGACGCGCACCCGGCGGGCCAATTCGGCCGGATCCTGGACGGAGCCGGCGTGTTCGGCCAGGGTTTCGATGATGGTGCGGATGTCGCGGATGTGCACCGACTCGTCCAGCAGCAGCTGGAGCACTTTCTGGAACACGGCGATGGACACCATTTTCGGAACCACTTCCTCGATCAGTTTCGGGGCCAGCTTGGCGACGTGTTCGACCAGTTGCTGGGTTTCGGTCCGGCTGAGCAACTTGGCCGCCTGAACTTGCATCAAGTGTGACAAATGCGTGGCCATGACGGTTTCTGAATCAACGACGGTAAAACCGGCCATTTGCGCCGCTTCCTTCTGCCGTTCGTCGATCCAGTGCGCCGGCAGGCCGAAGGCCGGGTCTGTGGTGGGGGTGCCGATGAGGGGCGTGGAGATGCCGCCGGGATTGATCGCCAGGAACATGCCAGGGAAGGCCTCGCCTTCGCCCACCACCACGCCGCGCAGGGTGATGCGGTAGCCGCTGGGCTTGAGTTCCAGGTTGTCGCGCACGTGCACGGCCGGCGGCAGGAAGCCGACTTCCTGGGCGAATTTGCGGCGCACGCCCTTGATGCGGGTCAGCAGGTCGCCCTGGCGGTTCTTGTCGACCAGGATGATCAGGCGGTAGCCCAGCTCCAGGCCGAGCAGGTCGACCGGTTGCAGGTCGTCCCAGCTGGCTTCACCGTCGTTGGAGGCGGCGGCCTGCTGCGCGGCGGCGGCGGCTTCGGCGGCCTCGACTTGCTTCGGGTCCGGCGGCGGCGGCCGCTTGGAGAGCTTCCAGGCCCCGTAGGCCACCGCGCCGCCGATGCCCAGGAACACCAGGTGCGGCATGCCCGGGATCAAGCCCAGCGTGAGCAGGATGCCGCCGGTGATGCCGAGCACCCGGGGCGAATTGAACAACTGGCCGATCACCTGGCCGCCGACGTCTTTTTCCTTGCCGACGCGCGAGATCACCATGGCCGCGGCCACCGAGATCAGCAGGCCCGGAATCTGCGCCACCAGCGCGTCGCCGACCGCCAGCAGGATGTAGGTGTCG
The DNA here is from genome assembly GCF_033546935.1 of Xylophilus sp. GOD-11R. Lineage (GTDB taxonomy): Bacteria > Pseudomonadota > Gammaproteobacteria > Burkholderiales > Burkholderiaceae_C > Xylophilus. The sequence continues at coordinate 768,456 of NZ_CP137854.1, forward strand.
GCCGCCTTGCCGGCGGTCAGGTCGTGCTGCAGCACGCCGATGGCGAAGCCGCCGATGATGTTGATCAACAGGATGATGATGCCGGCCATGGCGTCGCCGCGCACGAACTTGCTGGCACCGTCCATCGAGCCAAAGAAGTTGGCCTCTTCGCCCACTTCGGCGCGGCGCTTGCGGGCTTCCTTCTCGTCGATCACGCCGGCGTTGAGGTCGGCGTCCACGGCCATCTGCTTGCCGGGCATGGCGTCGAGGGTAAAGCGGGCGGACACTTCGGCGATGCGCTCGGAGCCCTTGGTCACCACCACGAAGTTGATCACCACCACGATAGCGAACACGATCAGGCCCACCGCGAAATTGCCGCCGATGAGGAAGTGGCCGAAGGCCTCGATCACCGCGCCGGCCGCGCCCGCGCCGGTGTGGCCTTCGAGCAGCACCACCCGGGTGGAGGCCACGTTGAGCGACAGGCGCATCAGGGTGGTCAGCAGCAGCACCAGCGGGAAGGCCGCGAAATCGAGCGGCTTGACCATGTAGGCCGCCACCATCATCACCATCAGCGCGATGGCGATGTTGAGGGTGAAGAACACGTCCAGCAGCCACGCCGGCATCGGCAGCACCATCATCGCCAAAATCATCACCACGAACAGCGGTGCGGCGATGCCCTTGATGGCGGCGCCGTTGGCGCCCATCCAGCTGCGGGCAGTCATCACTCGAGCTTTCATGCGCGGGCTCCTGAGGCGGGAATCGGGCGGTGGGGGCGGGGTGAACGGAGGTTCATGGGGCGGGTGTCCGGTGTGCGCCCATTGTCGGAAAGCTCCGACAAAACTAAAGGCCGATAAAGAGCGGTTTTGCGCCGCTGTATCGACGCACCCGGGCCGCACGCCGGGGGCGGTTTGTCGTCAGTCGGCCGCGTCGGCGACCTTCCTGGCCCGGGCGGCCGCAGCGGCCGGGTTGTGCGGATCGAGTTCCGGCGGCACGTCCAGCTCTGGCAGGGTGCCGGGCATGGCGGCCTCGCCACGCATCGCCGCCTTGAGGCGGTAGACATAGGCCAGCACCTGCGCCACCGCGTTGAACAGCGTCGAGGGAATCGCCTGGTCGAGGTCGGCGTGGGCGTAGAGGGCACGTGCCAGCACCGGAGATTGCAGCACCGGGATGTCGTGTTCGCGGGCGATGTCGCGGATGCGCATCGCCAGCATGTCCGAGCCCTTGGAGATCACGTGCGGCGCGTTCATGTTGATCTCGTCGTAGCGCAGCGCCACGGCGTAGTGGGTCGGGTTCATCAGGATGAAGTCGGCCTCGGGCACCTTGGAAACGCTGGCGCGGTTGGCGATTTCGCGGGCGCGCTGGCGGATCTTGCTCTTGATGTGCGGATTGCCTTCGGCGTTCTTGTGCTCCTGCTTGACTTCCTCGTGCGACATCTTGAGGCGCGACTTGTGGAAGAAGGTCTGCAGCGGCACGTCGACCACGGCGGCGGCGAACACCACCAGCATCATCGAGCTGACTCCGGAGATCAGCCAATCGCCGAGATCGCGCAGCGCCATCGCCGAGGGCTGCATCACCAGCGAGGTGACGCGCTGCATGCTGTCGCGCAGGAAGATCCAGGTGACGAAGAACAGGATGGCGGTCAGCACCGACAGCTTGGCGATATTGAAAAGTTGTTGCTTGCTCACCAGATTGCCCAGCCCCGAGATCGGGTTGAGGCGGCTGAAGTCCGGAGTGATGGGTTTCAGGCTGGTGATCCAGCCGCCGGAGCCGATGGTGCTCACCACGGCGGCGGCGCCCACCAGCACCGCGAAAAGCAGCGCCATCATCAGGCCGAGCGAGCCCATGTCCTGGGCGCGGTTCATCATGGTGTCGGTCTGGGCGAGGGTGCTGGCGTCGAAGCGCAACTGCTGGATCAGCGCCAGCTTCAGGCGCTCGAAGGCGGTTGGGGTGAGCAGCACCACGGCGAAAGCGCCGGCGCCTAGCACCGCCAGATTGGCCAGGTCGCGCGAACGCGGCGCCTGGCCGTCGTCGCGGGCTTTCTGGAGCTTTTGCTCGGTGGCGGGTAGTTGGCGGTCGGCGTCTGCGGACATGGCGGCTCGGGTTGGGGTTGCGCCATTGTCGGAAGCGGACGTGATTTCTAAAGGTCGATGAAAGCTGGCTTTTGGCGGCGATTCGCGGCATTCAGATCCGCGTAGAAATTTAGTAAGCGAACGCTAACATTCCATTTTTTCAGAATTGGAGAGGATGGAATGCAGCGATACCAGGTTCTGGTGGGCGACCAGCCCGCGCGAGGTGGCGAGGTCCTGCCGTATGAAATCGACCACGGCTTCACCATCGATGGCGCGGCCGTCGCCCTGATCGGCGGGCGCGCCTATTGCGCGGCTTGCAACGGCGTCGGCGTCATCGCCAAGGCGGGTGGCCCTTACCGAAGCACCTTGCACGGCGCCGAGATGGCGCTGGAGGGGGATGTGGTCGTGTGCGACTGCCCGGTGCCGCCGGCGTTGGTGGCGAGCAGGCAGCGGTTTCACAGTGTGGACGACCGGGAAGAAACCGTTGGCAATGCCTTGCCTGCGGCGACCGTGGCGAGTATTTGGTACGGCGAAGATTCCGTTGCCCTGACAAACAGCAAAAAGGTGGTGGATGGGTTAGTCAGACATCCGCCGGAGGCCTTGCAAAATGACCGAATTTGTCCGGCGCAGACTAATGAAAAATTTTATGAAGACATGATGGCCAATTGCGAAAGAGCAATTTATCTCGTAAATAGAAAAATAGAGCAATTGCAGGTCTGGGACGAAGTTGCTCGGCGAGATGTCAAATACTGGTTTGGACGGGAGGATGTGGAGATTAGGCGCTACTTGATAGAGGGCTTAAGCAGAACGGTGGCCGCCCTTCATGAATTGACCCCAAAGAACTTCGTTCGATACAGCGACGAATTTGCGCGACGAATATACTGCCGGGTAGATCCTAGTCCTGAGGCCGTCGCAGGCGTATGCAAGTCGGACACCAGGAATCGGATAATCGGAATCGCAAGAGGATTTTGCTCAATCCCATCAGATAGCGGCTCTGTCGATTCACAAGTTGGCACTATCATCCACGAGGTCACGCATTTTGACGATGTCTTCTCCGCGAACGACTATGTTTATCACTACCGTCAATCCGCGGAAATGGCTAAAACCGACAGCGGGAGACCGATGAAGAACGCTGACAGCGTGACCGGCTATGTCATGTGGGAAACTTTTTATGGTATCTAAATTATGGGGGTCGCTGTTATTGGTCGCCGCTTTTTCCGCGAGTGCTTGCCAACGCATGCAGGGAGTAAGCGTTGTATTCGAAAAAAATTCTGCCGAAATCTCCAGTTCTGAAATGAATTTCTTGACCGAGTGGGCAGAATTGGTAAAAGAAAATTTCGCCGGCGGGAGAATGCTCGAATTTGATGTTCATGCGGATCGCGCCGAAACGGACTACAAGAGTCTTGGCCGCCGTCGGGAAATTGCGGTCAGGCTTGCACTAAACCAACTCGGTGTTACCGCATCTGAGTATTATCTATCGTTGGATGTTTATGGGGAGCCTGACGGGTTGTGGGGCCTGGGTCGGGATAAGGATGTAAAGAGGGTAAATGTTCAATATACGCCGCTGTGTGATTGATGGTGGCATTATTTTAATTAGGCGGGATTTTCACGGCGCCGCCACTGATTTCGTCTGACACCATTTTGGTTGAGCCTCCGCAACCAGGGAGTATCGCTGGCGGCATTTCCGTCTAGAAGCACTTGGATTTACTTTTATCCCGTTACCCTCACGGGCGCCCATGTCAGATTAGGTAATTTCAACGCGCGCAGCCGGAGAAAAATTGCCTAATTTGTTCGCCAGTGTGATTTTTCGCGCAGACAGACTAACATTTGCGCCGCCGGAGCGCGCAATCGCGTCTTATTTCTTCTGTGCACAGATTCGCGCGCGGTCCGGGCCCTTCTTAATCCCGACCCTGCGAAGCAGGGACCATGGCACTCGATCAACCTCTGCCCAAACTGTTGCCTCAAGGGCGTCCCGATAACACATTCCCCAGGCCAAGTGAAGCGAAGGCCCGAATATGATTCTCCGCATTCAAGGGTTTTCTTTGGTGACTTCCTTTTGTCCCAGCAAAAGAAAATTACCGCTGGGTCTGGGGCGAACAAGTCCCCCGCTCCGCCGTCAAATCAAAGGAAGGCGACCAAGAAAATATTAATTGAGACACAAGCCTAAAACCCCAAACTAGCCAACAAATCATCGACCTCTGTCTGACTGGTCACCACTTCCCCAGAAGCCTTCTCCGAATCCACCACCGGCCCATTCAACCGAGGATGCGAAGGCTCCGGCAGCCCTTCCACCGCCACCTCGGCATCCGCTGCCGCAGTAACCGCAGCCGCCGAAGCAGCCGTTGCCGCGGCAGCCGCCTCCGGCGCTGCACTCCCGGGAGGCGCCGTCTGAATCAGCAACTGAATCAGCTGGTCCTCGATGGAAGCGGTCAGGCTCACCACCCGGGCAATGACCTGCCCCGTCAGGTCATGAAAATCCTGCGCCATCATGATTTCGGTCAGATGCCCATCAGCCTCCCGCGTGGTGCGTTCCATGTCCTCCAAAAAGTTCATGAGCTTGCCGCTGGCCACCGCCTGCACCGGATCCTTTTTCACGCTGGCGACCATCTGCCGTGCCCCGTTCAGGATGTGGTCGTGGTTGGCCTTGGCCATCTCGACCCGGTTGAGCACCTTCTCGGCCGCATCGCTGGTCAGCCGCGCGATATAGGACAGCCGGCTCTTGGCATCCGGCATCTCGCCCACGCTCTCGCGCAGCCGGTCGGCAAAGCCCAGGGCGTTGAGCGAGTCGTGCAACTGGCGCGTGAGCTGGCCGATGCGGACATGGATGATTTCCGAGGCCACCGGCGGCAAGGCGCTCGCGGCTCCAGGGGCGGGGGCAGGGGGAATGAGCTTGCCGTTCATGCCACCAACCCCGTCTTCTTCAGGATGTTGTTGACCTTTTCCTCCAGCGTTGCCTTGGTGAAGGGCTTGACGATGTAGCCGGCTGCGCCGCCCTGGGCCGCCGCGACGATGTCTTCCTTGCGCGCCTCTGCGGTCACCATCAGCACCGGCAGGTGCTTGAGCTTGTCGTCGCCCTTGATGCTGGTGAGCAGCTCGAATCCGTTCATGTTGGGCATGTTGATGTCGGTGACGACGAAGTCGAACCGGCCGTTGCGCAGTTTCTGCAGGGCGGCGGTGCCGTCTTCGGCTTCGTCGGCATCGGCAAAGCCCGATTCCTTGAGCAGGTTGCGCACGATTCGGCGCATGGTGGAGAAGTCGTCGACGATCAAAAAGCGTAGTGCTGTGGCCACGGAGGACTCTTTCGAAGGGGCTGGATGGGGTGGGGGAAGTGCGCGGACGAGGGTGGTCGCCGCGCTCAGCGCTCGGCCCGGGCGGCCGGCGCTTCGGCCTGGTTGCGCGGGGGGCGGGCGGGTAGATCGATGAATTGCTTGCGGGGTACGGCCGGCGCCGTCTGCGCGGAGGCCGGATTGCCGGCTGCCGGGTTGGCGCTCGCCGCCGATGCGGCGCCAGCGGCGGGCTTGCCGCCGTTGGCGTCCATTTCCTCGACGGCTTCCTCGAGTTCGTCGGGCGGCACGGCCGGCACCGCGTGGCTGAGCAGGCGCTCTTCGGCCTCGCGGGTCATGACGGTGACGGTGATGCGGCGGTTGGTCGGCGCCTTGGGCGTGGTCTTGTCGAGCAGGTCGCTCGCGGCCAGGCCGACGATGCGCACGAGTTGCGCGTCGGGCATGCCGGCGCCGACGAGTTCGCGCCGGGTGGCGTTGGCGCGGTCGGAGGACAGCTCCCAGTTGCTGTAGCCCCGGTCGCCGTTGCCGTAGGGCGTGGCGTCGGTGTGGCCGGCGATGCTGATCTTGTTTTCGACGTTGCCGAGCGCCGAGCCGATCTCGCGCAGGATGTCGCGCATGTAGGGTTTGACCAGCGCGCTGCCGCTGTCGAACATGGGGCGGTTCTGGTCGTCGACGATCTGGATCTGCAGCCCGTCGGGCGTGATGTCGATCTTGATCTGCGACTTGTATTCATTGAGCCGCGGGTTCACCGTGATCAGCGACTCGATCTTGTTCTGCAGCTCGGCCATGCGCTGGGCGTCCTGTTGGGCCTGGCGGCGCTTTTCCATCTTGGCGGCCATCTTGGTCTTGCGGTCGGCGTCGGATTCGCTGCGCCGCACCTGGCCGTGCACCTTGGTGAGGTCGTTGCCGCCACCGGGCAGGATGCTGGAGCTGTTGCCCGAGCCGTCGCCGCCGCCCAGCGCCACCTGCATCGGATTGCTGAAATAGGCGGCGATGCCCTGCAGCTCGCCCTTGGCGGTGGAGCCCAGCAGCCACATCAGCAGGAAGAACGCCATCATGGCCGTCACGAAGTCGGCATAGGCGATCTTCCACGCGCCGCCGTGCGGGGCGTGACCGCCTTTCTTGATCTTCTTGACGATGATCGGCTGGAGCTTTTTCTCTGCCATGGTGGGCCGCCTACTTCTTGCCCTTCACGTGCGATTCCAGCTCCGCGAAGGTGGGTCGTTCGGTCGAGAACAGCACCTTGCGGCCGAATTCGATGGCCGTCGAGGGGTTGTAGCCCTGCATGCTGGCCAGCAGGGTGGTCTTGATGCACTGGAATTCCTTGGCCGCATCCTCGGACTTCTGTTCCAGCAGACCGGCCAGCGGCTCCACCACGCCGTAGGCCAGCAGAATGCCCAAAAAGGTGCCGACCAGCGCCGAGCCGATCATGCCGCCGAGCACTGAGGGCGGCTGACCCACCGAGCCCATGGTGTTCACCACGCCCAGCACGGCGGCCACGATGCCGAAGGCGGGCAGGGCGCCGGCCAGTCGCGCCAGGGCGGCGATGGGGGCATGGGCTTCCTGGTGGTGGGTTTCGATCTCGCTGTCCATCAGGGATTCGATCTCGTGCGAATTGAGGTTGCCCGAGACCATCATGCGCAGGTAGTCGGTCATGAACTCCACCACGTGGTGGTCATGGCCGACCTGCGGGTATTTCTTGAAGATCTCGGACTCGTGCGGCGTCTCGACGTCCTTCTCGATCGCCATCAGGCCGTCCTTGCGGGCCTTCTGCAGGATGTCGTAGAGCAGCGACATCAGCTCCATGTAGCGCGCCTTGGTGTACTTGGAGCCCTTCATGACGGTCGGCAGCGTCTTGAGCGTGGCCTTGAGCACCTTGCCCTGGTTGTTCACCACGAACGCGCCGATGGCACCACCCATGATGGTGATGATCTCGAACGGCAGCGCATGCAGGATGACGCTGATGTTGCCGCCGTGCGCGATGTACACCCCGAAGATGCAACCGAGGCAGACGACGTAGCCGATGATGACGAGCATGGTGCTGGGAAGCCCTGGATAAGAAGCGGTGTGCTTTCGGTGGGAGGTGCCAGGGTTTCGCAAGCGTTTCCGGGCGCACCTCAGGATGTATCGGGATGCTAACTAAGCGTAGTTTAGTTAGCTCGGTGAAAAGCCATGGGAATGTCGCGCTGATTGAAACTTCATTTGCCCAACTCACTCCACAATGGCGCAGATGAAGAAACGGCCTACGTACGCCCCGGCGCGCCCCGTAAAACAACAGCCGGCGACCCGTCCGATCGCCCCCGAGGCACGCGAAGCGCTGGAGCGCGGCGCAGCATTCGAGCGGCGCCAGATGCTCAAGGAAGCGCTGGTGCAGTACATGCAGGCCCTGTCTTTCGAGCCGAAACTGGTACATGCATGGTTGCGGGTTGCTTACATCTTCCTGGTCGGCCTGCACTGGCAGCGCGGCATGGAAGCGCTCGAGACGGTGCTCCAGCTGGAGCCCGATTCGCCCGATGCCCTGCGCTTTCTGGCGTTCGCCGAATTCAACCTGGGCCGCCTGGAAGAAGCCCGTCGCCACATCGACCGCGCCGCCCGCCTGAGCAACGAATCGCCCACCTGGGTGCTGCGTGCGTTCATCCACAGCAACATCGACAAGGACCCGGTCAACACCCTGAAGGTCTACCGCGAATGGGGTAGCCGGGTGGCCGACCCGCTCACCGACCGGGCCGCGCCGCTGGTGGTGGCCGACCGGTCGCCGCGCCGCAAGCTGCGGGTGGGCTACGTGACGGCCGATTTCCGCCGCCATTCGATCGCCTTCTTCATGCTGCCGGTGCTGCAGCACCACGATCCCGACGAGGTGGAGGTGCATGTGTTCTCCAGCGGCGGCATCGACGACATCACCTTGCAGATGCAGAAGTTGGTGCAGGCCTGGCACAACGTGACCGAGCTCGACTACGAGCCGCTGTGCGAATACATCCGCGCCCAGCGCATCGACGTGCTGGTGGATCTGTCGGGCCACACGCTGGGCGAGCGCCTGCTCACTTTCGCCCGGCGCGCCGCGCCGGTGCAGGTGACCTGGCTGGGTTTCATGAACACCCTGGGCATGCGGGCCATGGACTGGCGGCTGACCGACTTCGGCACCAGCCCGGCCGGCACCGATGGCCATTACAGCGAGACGCTGTTTCGCCTGAACGTGATGGCGAGCTATTCGCCGCCGCCGGATTCGCCGCTGTTGGAAACGCCGCCGATGCTGCACAACGGTCATCCCACGCTGATCTCGCTCAACAACTCGGCCAAGCTCACCGACGAGATGCTGCGGCTGTGGCGGCGCATCCTGGAGCGCCGGACGGACGCGCGGCTGGTGATCATGGTCAAGGAGCACACGCCCGAAGACGCGCAGGACGCGATGCAGCACCGGGTGGAAGCCGCCGGCATGCCGATCGACCGCGTCTTCGTGATGCACCAGCAGCCGCTGGAGCGTTTCATGGAGCTGGGCCATATCGCCGACGTGGCGCTGGACACTTCGCCGATCTCCGGCGGCACGACCACGCTGCATGCGATCTGGATGGGCCTGCCGGTGGTCTGCATGGACGCCGAACGCGCCACCGATTCGTCGACCGCGCGCACCATCCAGGGACTGGGCTTCGGCGGGGTGATCGGCGCCGATCCGGACGACTACGTGGAAAAAGCGCTGGCCCTGATGGACGACGTGGAGGGTCTGGCGGAATACCGCCGCACCGCCCGCGACAAGTTCCGCGTCAGCGTGCTGATGGACTACGCCACCCGCACCGCCGAGCTGGAACGGGCCTATCGCCTGATGTGGCTGAACTACCTCGCCGGCGAAAAACGCTGGCGGGACGTGACCGTCGACCTGGAGCAGGCGATGCGCGAGGTCGAGGGCCTGGCATGCGAGCAGAGCTGAAAACCCCCTCCCCGGAGGACGGCCGGCCCGGCATCGCCCTGCTGGTGCCCGACATGCCCTCGCCCAAGGCGCTGATGCCCTGGCTGCAGCGCATGCACGAGGCGCGCCACTATTCGAATTTCGGGCCCCTGGTCTGCGAGCTGGAAAAGCGCCTGGCCGCGCGTTTCGTCGGCCACGGACGCGGCCGGCCGGCGGTGACGACGGTGTCCAGCGCCACGACGGGGCTGGAGCTGGTGCTGCAGGCGCTCGACCTGCCGCCGGGCTCGCGGGTGCTGGTGCCGGCACTGACCTTCGTGGCCACCGCCACGGCGGTGCTGCGCGCCGGCCACGTGCCGGTGCTGTGCGATGTCGATGCCGACAGCTGGCTGCTCACGCCCGAGATCGCCCGACGCGCCTGCGCCGATGTCGAGGTGCGGGCGGTGATGCCGGTGGCGGCCTTCGGTGCGCCGCACGACGCCCGCGCCTGGGATGCCTTCAGCCGCGCGACCGGGTTGCCGGTCGTGATCGACGCGGCGGCGGCCTTTGGCGGCCAGTGGCTGCACGACACGGCGCTGACCCTGGTGTTCAGCCTGCACACGACCAAGTCGCTGCCGGCCGGCGAGGGCGGGCTGGTGGTGTCGCACGACGACGCGCTGGTGGCGCGCGTGCGGCAGTTGTCGAACTTCGGCATCAACCTGCAGGCGCGCCGCAAGGTGCCGGTGGGCGCGCTGGCCGAGGCGGGCACCAATGCCAAGATGAGCGAATTCCACGCGGCGGTCGGCCTGGCCTCGCTGGAGAGGTGGGACGAGCGCGCCGCGCTGCGCCGCGACACTTTCGCGCGTTACGCCGGCGTGCTGGAGGCGGCCGCGCCCGGCCGCTTGCGCTGGCAGCGGCTGGCCGGCGGTGAGCCGGTGGCCGCACCGGTGGGCATGTGCCTGCGCCTGCCCGGTGCCACCGCGCGGTCGCGCTTCGAGAAGCTCTGCCACGACGACGGCGTGGGCACCCGGCGCTGGTACCAGCCGCTGCTGACCCAGATGACCGCGCTGCAGCCGCTGTGCGAGGCCATGGATTGCCCGCAGGCGCAGGCGATCGCGCAGGACCTGGTCGGCGTGCCCTTCTTCCTGGGCCTCAGCCCTGCCGATCAGGACCGGGTGGCGGCATTGCTGTCCGCGGCGCTCGTCGATCGTAGACACGCCCCTCGGCCCGAAGTCCGGCATGGGTCAGCGTTGGTGTCCTGAGGTCGGACTCTAGGGTCTGGAAAGCCCGGATCTGGTTCCAGTCGCCGATCTGCCGTGACGCGGCGATGCGCACGCCGGAGCCGAAGGTATTGAAGTCGCCGATGCGGGTGTGCTGGTCGACGAAGCATTGCGCGCCGAAATAGTTGTGCTCGCCGATGCGGCAGTCGTAGCCGATGAAGGTGCCGGCCCGCAGGATGGTGTCGGCACCGATGCTGCAGCCGTGCTGCAGGGTGGCGCCTTCGAGCACCAGGGTGTGCGGCCCGATCCGCGCGCTGGCGGCGACGTGCGCCTTCGGGCTCACGAAGGAGGCGAGCGAAAAACCCAGCGCGGTGGCCGCATCGCAGACCTGCGCGCGTGCGAGGTTGTTGCGGCCGTGTTCCAGCGCGACGTAGATGTCGTGCGATGCCGGGTCGAGCGACGTGGCGATGTCTTCGAAGGCCCGCACCGGCACCGCGCCGATGCGCTCGGCCGCGAGGAAGCGGCGGTGCACGGTGAAGGCCACCGGTGGCCGGCCGGCGTCTTCGGCGAAATAACGCGCCATCCACACCGCGAACTCGCTGTTGCCGAACACCACCAGCGGCCTATCCATGGGCGGACTCCGGTGCCTGCATCGCGTGCATGTAGGCTTTTTCGAAGGACAGGATCTTGTCCTCGCGCTGGCCAAAGAAGGAGGGCGTGGCGACCGAGCGGATCACCCCCTGCGCCACCTCCACCGCCGCCAGGTCTTCCTGGAAGATCAGCATGGAGCCCAGTGCCAGCCGGTAGAGCAGTTCGGGCTGCACGGCGCTCGAAGCACCGCCCGCGCCGCGCGCCGGCACCATCCGGTAGTGCGACACGCAGTGGCCGCTGTCGACCGGGCTGTAGCGCACGATGTTGTACCAATAGCCCTGCACCGACGTGATGATCACATTGGGGTAGAGGAACAGGTGCAGGTAGTGGTCGAAGGCGTGGGCGCGGCTCGGGAAGTGCTCGGCCCACAGGGCTTCGTTGCGCGCCACGGAGGCCGCATCCATGGTCACTTCCAGGTGGGCGTGGCGGCGCGAATAGTCGGCCGGGAACGCATCGCCCTCGGTGTCGGCATCGAACGGGTGGAACGTCCACCGGTTGCTCACATAGCCGGTGGTGTCGAGCGAGGACTTCGGATGCACGAACTGCGCGTGGATGTCGTCGAAGGCGTTGTGGACGATCCATTTCCAGTTGGAGGCGCTGGGCAGCGCGCATTCGAAATGCACGTCGTCCATGGCCCGGCCGATGTCCTGCAGCATCGGCAGCCAGTCGCCCATCTGCGACTCGAAACTGCCGGTGGGCTCGATCGCCACGAACACCAGGTTGCCGCAGGCCGCCAGCGCGAATTGCTTGAGGCCGAGCTCGCGTCGTTCGGCCGGCGCGATCGGATAGAAGGCCGCGTTGTGCGGTATGCCGATCAACTCGCCCTCGCGGCCGTAGACCCAGCCGTGGTACTGGCAGAACAGCGCGCGGTTGCCCCGGGGCTCGCTTTGCAGCGGCACCTTGCGGTGCGAGCAGACGTTGTGGAAGGCGCGCAACTCGCCCTTCATGTTCTGCACCACCACCGGCACGCCGCCGACGTCCTGCGCCACGAAATCGTCGGGCTCCATCAGGTCCGAGCGCAGGCAGAAGAACTGCCAGGTGCGGCGGAAGATGCGCGCCTGCTCGGCCGCATGGATGGCGGGGTCGTGAAAGCAGTGCGGCGGAATGCGCGAGGCCTGCAGCATCTCAACGGCCCGCCGTGCTGCCGGCCGCGTGCAGCCAGGCGGTGTGGAAATACCGCACCCGGTCTTCGATGCCCTCGCCGAACAGCGCCAGCCGCTCGGCCTGCGCCAGCCCGGCCTGTACCCGCGTGCAGATGGCGCCGTCCTCGTCGAACACCTGTTTGGTGAAGCCGTGGTTGTCCTCGTAGATCTTCGCGATGATCTTTTCGCCGTACGCGTCCTGCCCCTCGAAGCCGACGCCGACGGTGCGTGAATGCACCCGGGTGGTGGTCACGTCCACCGGCTGGAACACCTGCACATGAAAGCTGTAGCCCATGAAGGAGGTGACGGTGAGGTTGGGAAAGATGTGGTGGTGCGTGTAGTGCTCGAAGCGCCAGGCCCAGCGGCCGATGCGCGGCTCCATGCTGCGGGCGAAGCGGCGCAGCCAGCCGGGCTCGGCGGCATGCTCCATGTACGAATGCAGCGGCTCGACGAAATGGTTGCTCGCCGCCTCGATGCCGCTCTGCATGCCGTCGACCTGCATGAAGGTCTGGTTGTGCACGGCAGGCACGTGGTAGCCCTCGAGCGAGTTCTCGATCAGCACCTTCCAGTTGGCGGGGACGTCCTCGGAGAACTCGGAGAGGGTCGCGGTCATGCCGGAGGAGGCCCGCAGCAGGAAGGCATGTTCGCTGCCCAGGTAGTCGGCGAGCGACGGGCCCTCGGCGGCGATGCGTACGAAGACGAACTGGCCGACGGCCTCGCAGGCGTATTCGTGCAGCCGGTGGGCAGTGGGGTCGGCGACCACGGCGGGGAAGGCCTGCGGCTGCGGAATGCCGACCGGCACGCCTTCGCGGTCGTACACCCAGCCGTGGTAGGGGCAGCGCACCGGGCGGCGGTGCACGCCGTGGCCGCAGAGCTGCGAATGCCGGTGCGAGCACACGTTGCGAAAGGCTCGCGGCCGGCCTTCGCGGTCGCGCTGCAGCAGCAGCTCCACGCCCGCCACCGGCACGCCGATGTGCGCGGTGCCATCGAGTTCGTAGAGCATGCCGGCGAAATGCCAGCAGCGGGCGAACAGGCCCCGCTGTTCGTCCAGGTGCCGGGCGGGGTCGCGGTAGCTGTCGAGGTCGATCATCGGCGGCTCGTCGAAGGCGATGTTCAGTAGAAGTACAGGCAGGTGTCCCACCGCTCTTCGGTGTGGTGGCGCAGGCCGACACGGTAGTCGGGGCGCACCTCGCGGGCGAAGCGGGCGATGTCGACCAGGTCACCGGCGCGGTGATAGGCCGATATCGCCAGCTTGGGCCTGGACGCCGCGATGAGGCCCTGCGCGCCCCGCAGCGCGGCGAGTTCCGCGCCTTCGATGTCCATCTTGATGAGCGTGGGTTCGCCGTCGATGACGTCGTCGAGCCGCCGCACTTCGGCCGTGCCCGCGCCGTTGTCGCGCGCGAGCATGCCGGCGTGGCCGCCCTGGTGCGAGAAGGCCATGGTGCCCGGCGCGTCGCTCACCGCGTAGGGCAGCAGGTGCAGCCGGTCGTGCTCGGGCCGGCCGGCGAACTTGTCCTTGTATTTCTGCAGCGTCTCGAGATTGAAGCGGTCGGGCTCGACCATCCAGATGCGGTCGAAGCGGCCATCGGTCACGTCGATCAGGGCCGAGGTGGATTCGGCCAGCGATGCGCCACAGTCGACAAAACGCTCTTGCGTGCCAGGCGACCACAGGCCGGTGCGGAAATAAAGCGTGCAGTAGGGACGCGCGGCGTGCAGCGTCCATTCCGGATTGCAGGTGAGCTGCGTCAGCAGCACGCTGTGCAAGGTGAAGCGCGAGTAGTCGTCGACCAGCACGTCGCCCAGCGCCAGGAACTCGTCCGCGCGCGCGGCGATGGTCCGGCCCCAGTCCTCGATGCGGTGGTCGTTGGATGCCTCGGGCCGCAGCAGGCGCATCGCCTGTTCAAAGTTGAGGTGCGCGATGCCGTGGTGGCGGGTCAGGGTCTTGAAGTAGCGGCGCGAGTAGTCGTAGCGGCAGGCGCTGACCGCCAGGATGTCTTCGTCGCGTGCGCGCTCGACCAGTTCGGCGGAGGTGATCGTCGGCAGGCCGGCATAGGCCTCGCCGCGGGCGGCGCGGAAGTCGTCCACCACCGCATCGATGCACGCCCGGCCGGCGAGTTCGTCCAGCAGGATGGCGGTGAAGGACGAGGCGCCCAGCACCACGATACGGGTGGCCGCGCCGTGGCGGGCGACGATCTCGCGGGCCTGCGCCGGAATGCAGAACAGCGGGTCCGCCGTGTAGGCGTCGAGGGCGGCGAGCGTGGTGGCGCGCAGGTCGAGGTCGATCTCGCCGGTGCGGTGCAGAAGGGTTTCGAGGGTGATGTCAGCCATGGGTCTTCCTGCGATCAGCGCGCCGCATCGACCGGCAGCCAGTCGGCGCGGGGCGAGGCGTAGATGATCGAGTCGTAGAAGTAGTTGTAGTGCTGCCGCATGCGGATGGTGTAGCCCTCGGCGATGTCGTCGATGGTGGAGACCACGTCGAGCAGGTCGTCGGCATAGTGGTAGGAGGCGATCGCCAGGCGCGGCCTGCTGTTGGCGATGAGCCTTTCGGCGCCGCGCAGCGCACGCGGCTCGTAGCCCTCCACATCCATCTTCACGAACGTGGCGTGCTCGACGAAGTCGTCGATGCGGACCGCTTCGATGCTCACGTTGCCCTCGGCCGATACATGGCTGGCCATGGTGCCGGTTTCGGAGAAACGCAGGGTTTCGCGGCGGTCGGACACCGCGAACTTGTGCGGGTGGAAATCGGGCAGGGCCACGGGCGTGAGTTGCGCCAGCGCCGCATGGTTGGCTTCGTCCGGCTCGAAGGCGTGCAGGCTGGCGTAGCGGCCGCCGGTGGCGCCGAGCAGCTTCTGGATGACGGTGCCGCGATGGGCGCCGCAGTCCACGAAATGTTCGGCGTTGCCGGGCACGAAGGTCTCGCTCTGCGCGCCGACGCCGAAGTATTCGTCGCGGCCCCAGAGGTTGACCGGGCGCAGCACGTTGCGGTCGAACTGCAGGCGCAGCAACAGGGCCGCGTAGAGCGTTTCACGGCTGAAGTCGTCGGCCAGGCGATTGGCCAGGGCGAGCCAGTCGTCGGCCCGGCGCAAGGTGAGCTCGCGCATGGTGCGCACCGTCTGGTAGACGGCCGGGCCGTCGTACGCGGCCTGCAGGTGGGTGAGCGTGAAAACCGGCACGCCGGCGGCCTCGCCCGCGCGGCGACACATGGCCTGTGGCAGCGGGTACGAGGTGAAGTCGACGATGGCCGGCCGGCGCAGGCCGCCGGCCCGGGCGATGAAATCGGCGGTCCTGACCACCGGCACGCCCTGGATCTCGGTTTTGGCGGTGAAATCGTCCACGCACAGCACCACGCGCGCGCCGGCGGCGATCATCAGGCTGAGGTGGAATGAGGCCAGAAAGGATTCCGGGCCGAAGGCGACGATGTCGCTGTCTTTCAGCACGTCCTGCGTGGTGGGGGCGGGGGAGGCGAAGGCCTCCAGCAGCCGGGGTCGCAGGGAGGTTTCGGTCATGGTCCGGTGGTCCTGGTGAGTCTTCTGGGTCTAACGGAATTCGAATCGCCGCGCCGGGTTGCCCAGCACGGTGACGCCCGGCGGCACGCGGCCGACGACCACGCTGCCGGCGCCCACGGTGGCGCCGTCGCCGACGACCGCGCCCGAGGTGATGACCGAGTTGGGATGCACCGTGACGAAGTCGCCGATGCGGGCGCCGCCGGCAATGGTGCAGTGGCTGTTGATCTGGCAGAAATCGCCGATGCGCGCGTCGTGGCCGATCACCGCGTATTCCTGGATGCAGCTGAAGTCGCCGATCTGCACGTCCACCGAAATGCCGGCACGCGGCGCGACGATGCAGCCACGGCCGATGCGCGCATGGCGGGTGACGTGCGCCTGCGGATGCACGACGGTGGCGAAGTCGACCTGGTGGATTTCGCGCAGCGGCCGGGTGTAGTCGAAACGTGCACGCGGGTCGCCCAGGGCGGCCATGAACACGTCGCCTTCCACCGGCACATAGCTCAGCGGGTCGCCGACGATGCCGATGGAGCGCGGCGTGGCGTCGAGCGCGCCGGTACGCGAGTCGAGAAAGCCCTTGGGGCGAAACAGCGGGTTGTCGTCCTCGATATAGGTGAGGACTTCGCGGCCGAAGCCGCCGGCGCCCACGATCAGCAGGTTGCGCATCGCGGCGGGGCTCAGGTCACGGTGAGGCCGCCGTCCATCACGAGCGTGGTGCCGGTGATCCAGCGGCTGGCGTCGGACAGAAAGAACACCGCAGCGTTGGCCACGTCTTCCGGCCGGCCGAAGCCCAGCGGATGGTTGGCCTCCTGGCGCGCCATGGAGTCTTCGCCGGCGGTCTGCATGGCGAGCTCGAACAGCGGCGTGACGACCAGCGAGGGCGACAGGCAGTTCGCGCGAATCTTGCGTTTGGCGACTTCCATCGCCAGGCAGCGGGTGGCGGCGATCAGCGCGGCCTTGCTGGCCGAATAGGCGCCGACGCCCGGCACGCCGATGTGCGCGGCGATGGAGGAAATGAACAGGATCGAGCCGCCGGCGGCCACCAGGTTGCGGCGCAGGATGGCCTGGGTCAGCAGCAGCGGGCCTTCGACGTTGATCGACTGCACTTCGCGCAGGTGCGCCAGGGTCATCTGGCGAAACGGCGAAAGGCGCGAGATGCCGGCTGCGTGCACCACGCCGTCGAGCGGCGCGGTGACGGCGGCGGCGGCGGCGGTCACGCCTTCGGGCTGGGTCAGGTCGGCCTGGCACACGGCGTGCGCGGCGGGCGAGGCGGCGCGCAGGCGCTCCAGGGTTTCGTCGAGCCGGGCGGCGTCGCGGCCCAGGGCCAGCACTTCAGCGCCCATGGACGCCACGCCCAGCGCGATGGCCTGGCCGATGCCGGAGCTGGCACCGGTCACCAGCACGCGTTTGCCTTCGAGGGTGAACGGGTTGGCGATGGCCATCGCTTCAGATCTCCACCAGCGGCAGCATCTTCGCGCCGGCGATGTCGAGGATGGCGCTGGCCCACGACAGGCCGACGCCGAAACCGCTCATCAGCACCTTGCGGCCACCGCCATGCTGCAGTGCTTCGCGGGCATGCACCGTCATCGTCAGCGGGATCGAGGCCGAGCTGGTGTTGCCGTAGTCGTAGAGCGTGGTCGGCACTTTTTCCTCCGGCAGGCGCAGCTTCTTGCGGATGGTCTCGTTGATCATCCGGTTGGCCTGGTGAAAGAAGAAATAGTCGATCTGCTCCGCCTCGGCACCGGCCTTGCCGAGCAGCGCCTGCACCGCCGGCGGAATGCGGGTGATGGAGAAATTGAGGATGGCCGGGCCGTCCAGCACGATGTCGACCGCGCGCCGGGTGATGCCTTCGGCGTTGGTGGTTTCCTGCAGGTGCTCCGGCTTGATCGGGTTGCGGTTGCCGCCGGCCGGGCAGTAGATGGCCTGGTATCCGGCGCCGTCGCTGAACATGTCGAAATGCATCGGCGGCGCGCTCTCGTCGTATTCCAGCGCGGTGGCCGTGGCCGCGTCGCTGAACAGCACCGCGAAACCCTGGTCCTTGGAATTGGGATTGGTCGACTTGTCGCCCACCAGCACCAGCACCTTCTTCAGGCGGCCGGCCGACAGCATGCTGCCCGCCACGAACAGGCCGTAGGGATAGCCGGAGCAGCCCAGGTTGATGTCGAAAGCCAGGCAGCTGTGCGGCAGGCCCAGGCGGTCCTGCAGCAGGATGCCGGTGCCGGGATAGGGATAGTCGGGCGACTGGGTGACCACCAGCAGGGCGTCGATCTCGTCCTTCTGCCAGCCGAGCTCGGCGATCAGGTTTTCCGCGGCGGCCTGCGCCAGATCCGAAAAACACACCTCGGCCGCCGACTGGCGCCGGTGCGCGATGCCGATGTTGCGCACCAGGCGCTCGCGCTCGGAGCGCTGCTCGGGCGGGCAGTCGAGGTTGGAGACACTGTGCCGGGGCACGGCGCTGGCAAGGCCGGCGAAGCGGACCTTTTCGAGCAGGGCGTAGGCCATGGCCGCCGCTCCTTTCAGCCGAGCAGCTGGTAGAGGTCGGCGACGGTGACCGAGCGCTTGAGGTCGTCGCCCACCACGGTCTTGCCGTACTCGACGTCGAACATGACGATCACGCCGAGGGCGGCCAACGAATCCCATTCGGGCAGGCTGCGCAGCTCGGTCTCCGGCGTGATCTCCACCGCGTCCTGGAAGTCGACGGCGCTGACGAAGTTTTCGATGAATTGGTCGATCGTGACGGTGGCCATGGGTGATTCCGCAAAAAGAGAAAAGAGGCGTGCACCGTGCCGCTCGCACGCTGCACGCCTCGATGGTTTTCAAACGCAATCGGGCAGTTTAGTGGTGAAAAGCTGCCCTATCACGCGGGCGTGTGAGCGACTTACTTCAGCAGTTGCAGCACGCTCTGCGGGAGCTGGTTGGCCTGCGCCACCATGGCGGTGCCGGCCTGCTGCAGGATCTGGGCACGCGACAGGTTGGCGGTTTCCACTGCGAAGTCGGCATCCACGATGCGGCCGCGCGATGCGGAGATGTTCTCGTTCTGCACCGCGATGGTGGAGATGGCGTTCTCGAAGCGGCTCTGCAGGGCGCCGAGGTCGGCGCGCGAGGAGTTGGCCGCGTCGATCGCCGCGTCGATCTTCTTGAGCGCGGTCCAGGCACCGGCCTGGGTGCCGATGTCGATGCTGTCGATGCCCTGGGTTTCGGCGGTGGTGGCGGCGGCTGCGAAGGTCGGGGCGGCGAAGCCTACGGTCGACTGCGCGGCGGTGCCCGAGAAGGCGATGGTCGGGATCGCGGCGGTCGGCGTGTTGGTGCTGATGTCCTGCTTGTCCGAACGGAACTCGATATTGAAGCTGCCGTTGTCCTGCTTGGTCACGAAGGCGGTCACGCCGGTGTCGGCGGTCCTGGCGTTGATCGCGGCGGCGACCTGGCCCAGGCGTTCGGAGCCGGAGGAGGCCGAACCGATGGCGTCGAGGCTGATCGTGGTGCCGTTGACGCTGATCGAGATGTCGCCGGCGGCGATCGGCGAGGCGTAGCCGGTGGTGACGGCAGCGGTGTCGATGTTGGTGACGCTCGACTCGGCGAAGGCGATGGAGCCCAGGCTGGAGCCGCGGGCGTCGGCCAGTGCGCCGATGGAGATGTTGTCGCCGGCGTTGGCGCCGACCTGGAACACGGCGCCAGCGAAGGAGCCGTCGAGGATCTTGGTGCCGTTGAATGTGGTGGTCTTGGCGACACGGTCGATTTCCGAGGACAGCTGGCTCACTTCGGCCTGCAGGGCCTTGCGGTCGCTGGCGCTGTTGGTGGCGTTGCCGGCCTGAACGGCCAGTTCACGCATGCGCTGCAGCATGTCGCCGACCTTGCTCAGCGCGCCTTCGGCCGTTTGAGCCAGCGAAATGCCGTCGTTGGCGTTGCGCGATGCCACCGTCAGGCCCTTGACCTGGGTGTTCATGCGTTCGGCGATGGCCAGGCCCGCTGCGTCGTCCTTGGCGCTGTTGACACGCAGGCCCGAGGACAGGCGCTGCATCGCGGTGGACAGGGTGGTTTGGGAGCTCGCCAGATTCCGCTGAGCGGTCATCGAAGCGATGTTCGTATTGATGGTGGATGCCATGACGGTAGTTCCTGATGAAGAAAGACCGGCTTACCGCCGGAGTGGTAAGCCGCCTTTACTCGGCTGGCTTATCGCTGGTGCGGATTGAATTCTGCTGAAACGTTGCCGATACAAGAGGGGGAAAAGCGGCGGGAAATCTGCCCAGTTCCCGCGCTGCAACAGATAGGAAACCCCGAAGATTGCGGCGCTGCAGGAGCCACTCTCCGAGAGAAAACGCAAATTTTTCTTGGAGTACCCCTCAAGTTTTCCGCCAGGGGTACGAAAACAAGAGCAATGGATCCGCTTAGGGGTTCGTTGACCGGGGCAAGCCGGTCTGGGTGCTCCCCACAGTCGGGGAGCGTTGAGATCGGCGCTTTTGCCGGATGATTTTTTCAGTCAGGAGCTTCTAAATGGCCTCTACCATCAACACCAACGTCGCTTCGCTGACCGCTCAGCGGAACCTCGCAACTTCCCAGTCGTCGCTGTCCACCGCGATGCAGCGCCTGTCTTCCGGCCTGCGCGTGAACAGCGCCAAGGACGACGCTGCCGGTCTGGCGATTTCCGAACGCATGAACACCCAGGTCAAGGGCCTGACGGTGGCATCGCGCAACTCCAACGACGGCATCTCGCTGGCGCAGACCGCTGAAGGCGCGCTGGGCAAGGTCGGCGACATGCTGCAGCGTATGCGTGAACTGGCCGTCCAGTCGGGCAACGCCACCAACAGCGCCAGCGACCGCAAGGCCCTGCAGGCCGAAGTGAGCCAGCTGTCCTCGGAAATCGACCGTGTCGCCAAGACCACCACCTTCAACGGCGCCAAGATCCTCGACGGCTCCTTCGCCGGTGCGGTGTTCCAGGTCGGTGCCAACAGCGGCGACAACATCACCGTCGGCGCGCTGGCCAACGCCAAGGGCGCCGATCTCGGCACCGTGGCCTTCGCCCAGAATAGCCAGGCCAGCATCGATGCCACCACGATCACCGGCTACAACACCGAGATCGCCGCCGGCACGCTGACCATCGACGTCGGCTCCACCACCGTCAGCCTGGACAAGATCGCCGCCGCTTCGTCGGGCTCCGAGCGCCTCGGCCAGGTCGCCGCCGCGATCAACGCGAAGACCGCCGACACCGGTGTGACCGCCTTCGTGACCAAGAAGGACGACGGCACTTTCAGCCTGGAAATGCGTTCCGACGCCATGGACACCTCGGCCGCCACCCCGACGGCCACCACCGTGACCCTCGGCGGCTTCACCGCCGCCAACTCCGGCGTGACCATGACGACCCTGACGGCCGCCAGCTCGGACGACGACACCAAGGGTGTGGAAAGCATCGACATCGGCACCCAGGCCGGCGCCTGGACCGCCCTGAAGAAGATCGACGCCGCCATCGACTCGGTCAACAGCTCGCGTGCAGACCTCGGCGCCCTGCAAACCCGCTTCGAGAACGCGGTTTCCAACATCGCGATCCAGTCGGAGAACATCTCCGCCGCCCGTGGCCGTATCGTCGACGCCGACTTCGCCACGGAAACCGCCAACCTGTCGCGCTCGCAGATCCTGCAGCAGGCCGGTACCGCCATGGTGGCGCAGGCCAACCAGCTGCCGCAGGGTGTTCTCTCCCTGCTGCGCTGATCGGTCGGGGCGCGGGGCGGCGATGCGCCGCCCGGCCTCCACGGCGACGAAGGTCTTTCGACCCTCGTCGCCTTTTCTGCTTGCCGCCCGCGGCATGATTCACTGAGATTGAGAGGTTCCTCATGGCCAGCATCTCGTCGGTCGGTCTGGGCAGCGGCCTGGACGTCAAGTCCATCGTCAGCCAGCTCGTCGCCCTGGAAAAACAGCCGATCACCGCGCTGCAGACCAAGGAAGCATCGATCCAGACCAAGATCAGCAGCTTCGCGCAGATCAAGGGCCTGGTTTCCACCTTCGCCGACGCCGCGTCCAAGCTCACGCTCGACAGCGGCTTCAATTCCATGACCGTGGCCTCCAGCAACGCCTCGGCGGTGAACGCCACCGTCAGCGGCGTCGCCACGCCGGGCAACTACGCCTTCAGCGTCTCGCAGCTCGCCCAGTCGCAGACCAGCGCTTCGGGCGTGGTCGCCGCCGGCACCACGATGGGGCTGGGCAGCATCACCCTGCAGGTCGGCAGCGCGGCGGCCGTCACGGTGAACATCGTCGACGGCGACGACACCTCGCTCAGCGGCATCGCCGCCAAGATCAACGACGCCGGCGCCGGTGTCACCGCCTCCGTGGTGACCGATTCCAGCGGCCAGCGCCTGGTGATGCGCTCCAATTCCACGGGCGCTGCCAACGCGTTCACCGTCAGCACCAGCGGCTCCGGTCCGCTCGGCTCGCTGGCGTTCACCACCAAGCAGGCCGCCCAGGACACGCTCGCGCAGATCAACGGTGTGGACGTCACCTCGTCGGACCGCACCTTCAGCCAGGCGGTGCCGGGGCTCACCTTCACCGCCTCGCAGGTCACGACCACCGCGGCCGATGTCACCGTCACCGCCGACACCGCCACCACCAAGAAAAACATCCAGGCCTTCGTCGACGCGTACAACGCCATCAACGACCTGCTGAGCACCCAGACCAAGTACGACAGCGACAACAAGACCGCCGGCGACCTGCAGGGCGACTCCACCGCGGTGGGCATCCAGAACACGCTGCGCTCGATGATCGGCTCGGTCACCGCCAGCGGCGGCGCCTACAACCGGCTGTCGGACATCGGCATTTCGGTCTTGCGCGGCGGCAACCTGAGCGTGGACGACACCAAGCTGAGCAAGGCGCTGTCGACCCGCGACAGCGCGGCCGACGTGAAGAAGCTGTTCGCCACCAAGGACGCGGGCGAGGCCTCGAACGGCATCGCGGTGAAGTTCAAGGCGCTGACCAGCGCCATGCTGTCGTTCGACGGCACGCTCAACGCCAAGACCGACGCGCTCAATGCCGAGGACAAGCGCAACCTGTCCGAGCAGGACAAGGTGACCGCCCGTGCCACCGCCCTGGAAGCGCGCCTCAACGCCCAATACAGCGCACTCGACACCCGCATGGCCAGCCTCAATTCGCTGAGCGCCTACGTCAGCCAGCAGGTCACCAACTGGAACAAGAGCTCCAGCTAACTTGAGGGTGCGTAAGGTATTTTTTTATTCCTGCGTAACGGCACTTCATTTTGCCGGTACGGATCCGATAAAGATTACAAGAGCAACAGATCGAGGAAGCAACCATGTTTTCCCCCGCCAGCGCCCGCGCCGCCTCCAGTTACCGTAAAGCCAGCATCGATGGCGCCAGCCCCTACCAGCTGATCAACATCCTGTTCGAACGCACCCTGCAATCGCTGCGTGCAGCCCGCATCAGCCTCGAACAGGGCGACACCACCGCCAAGTGCCAGCACATCGGCATGGCCGTGCGCTACATCGAGGAAGGCCTGAAGCTGGGCCTGAACCCGGACCGCAGCGACGAGCTGGCCAATCGGCTCAGCGGTCTCTACGATTACTGCGTGCGCCGCCTGACGCTGGCCAACCTGCGCAGCGACGACGAACCCATCGCCGAAGTCCTGCACCTGGTCGAAGAGATCGCCGGTGGCTGGCGCGGCATCGCCGGCGAGGCCCAGCAGGTCCGCCCGGCGGCATCTTTCCCCTTTGCCCCCGTGGGAGCCTGACATGTCCGGATTGCTCATCGACTACTACAAGGCCATCGAGGACAGCAGCCGCAAGATGCTGGACGCCGCCAAGGCCAAGGATTGGGAAGAAGTGGTGCGCTACGAAGGCGCCTGCGCGGTCCTGATCGAACAGCTTCACTTCCGTGCGCAGACCGAGGATCTCCCTCCGGAGCACCGCACCGAGAAGATCAAGATCATGCAGCGCATCCTGCGCAACGACGCCGAGATCCGCTGCCTGGCCGAACCCTGGCTGGCGCAGTTCGATCAGCTGATGCAGGGTCAACCCCAGACGATGCACTGACCCCCGAGCTCGGCCGCTGCCGGCCCCATCGGGGGGGCGGCACTGGCCGGCAAAGCCGGACCTGCGATGTCCTCCAGCGAAAAAGCCACCTGCGCAGGTGGCTTTTTTTATGGGGCTGACCCGTCCTGCCCAGCGTTGACACCTCGACCTTGCAGAAAGGGCATGTGTCATGGAATCAGGGATCAAGCGCACGCAGCGTGACTACACGCTGGCTTTTAAGCTGGCAGTTGTCGCGCAGGTAGAAAAAGGCGAGTTGACATACAAGCAGGCTCAGATGCGGTACGGCATTCAGGGCCGCAGCACGGTGCTGGTGTGGTTGCGCAAGCATGGTCGCCAGAGTTGGGGCGTGGCGGCATCATCGGCAGCCATGCCGTTAAACAAGACCGCCTCATCGCTCACACCCGAGCAGCAGATCAAAGCCTTGCAGGTCCAGCTCCGGCTGGCTCAGGAGAAGGCGCAGCTCTTTGAAGCCGTGGTCGACGTGCTCAAGAAGGACTACGGGGTGCGCATCGTAAAAAAGCCTTTGGGCAAGTCCTCGCGCAAAAGCTCGTCCAAGGACTGAGCGTGAGCAGGGCTTGCCAACACATGGGCATGAGCCGACAGGCCTTCTACCAAGCCAGCAGCCGCCAGGCGCGGCGTACCGAGCAGGCACACGTTGTCGTGCAACTCGTGCGCGACCAGCGCATGCGCCAGCCACGCGTAGGCACGCGCAAGCTCCACTGCATGTTGCGCCAGCCGCTGCAGGACCAGGGCATCCGCCTGGGCCGTGACGCGCTCTTCGATGTGCTGCGTAATGCTGGCTTGCTTGTGACGCCCAGGCGGGCGTACCACAAGACCACCGACAGCCATCATCGCTTCCGGCGGCATCCGAACCTGCTCAAGGCGGGGCCGCAGCAAATCCATGCCACCGGCAGCGAGCAGGTATGGGTGGCCGACATCACCTATTTACCGACCGCTGGCAAGTTCGTCTACCTGAGCCTGATCACCGACATGTACTCCCGCAAGATCGTCGGCTGGCACGTGCATGCAAGCCTGCAGACAGAGGAGGTGGCCCAGGCGATGAAGATCGCCTTGCGGTCGCGCCAGACACGACAGGCCCTGGTCCACCACAGTGATCGAGGCATCCAGTACTGCTCGACCTATTACCAGGAGCTGCACCGACGCCATGGCGTCACCTGCTCGATGACCGATGGCTACGACTGCTACCAGAATGCTCTGGCCGAGCGCGTCAACGGCATTCTCAAAATGGAGTTTTTACTGAACCGCCCGGCCGATCTGCGCCAGGCGCGCCGCGTGGTCGAGCAGTCGGTGCAGATCTACAACCACGAGCGACTGCATACGTCGCTGAAAATGCAAACGCCCGATGCAGTGCACCGGGCGTCGCTGGCCGGCTGAACCGGCATTTTTAAACGTCCGGGGGTGTCAACTCTATTCAGGACGGGTCACGGGTGCGGCTCGAACGACTGCCAGAGCGCGGTGCGGACGAACCAGGCCGGCATTTCCCGGGCGTGCAGCTGGAGCTCGTCGCCGTCGGTGACTTCGGCGATCCACTGGTGGGCCTTGCCGGAGTTGTCGAAGATGTAGGCGCGATTGGCGGCGGTGCAGGCAGCGTCGAGCAAATCGATGGAGCGCCGGTACCGTGACCGGATCTTGTCCTCCGGCACGTCGTGGCCGCCTTGCTGCACCCGCAGTTTCACCCGCTGGATGTTGATCGCCGGATCGTCGGTCGCCACGAAATACAGGTAGGTCCGGTAACCCTGTTCCTGGGCATCGCGCATGAAGGCGATCTTGTCGGGCGAGGACATGACCGTCTCGAAGGTGAAGGTGCTGCCCTGGGCGAGCAGCTCGCGCCGGATGGCGTCTGCCAGCACGGCCGCGACATACGAATTGATCGCGCCCCTCGGCAGTCGAAGCGCCGCGTCCGATGCCAGCGTCAGGTGGCCGGCCACGCCTTCGAGGCCGTGCTTGCGCAGAAAGCCGGAGCCGTGCAGGTGGTCCGCCAGCCGCCGGCGAAGCACCGCCGGCTCGGTGGACAGGCCGAAATCCGCGAGCCGAAGACCGTCGACGCTGCCGAGCGACCTTTCGATGTCGTCCGCATTGACATAGGCCCCGATCCACCGGGGCCGCAGCAGGTGCTGGATGGTGCTTTTTCCGGACCCGTTGGGTCCGGCGAAAACCCGGAGCCGCGGCTGCGCGAGCGCCGCGATCACTGCATGGAAACGAGCTTGGGTGCCTTCACCCGTCGAAGCACCTGGCCCACCCGTACCGGCGTGCCGGCCGGCAGCGGCTTGAGGATGCGCACCGTGCCGTCTTCCTTCATCTCGACCAGATCGCCTTCGGCCGATTTCATGACCACCGCCCCGGTTTCCTGCAGGGCCCGGCGATGCGCCGCCCGACCGGCCTTCGCCGCCAGCGCGGGAATGCGGGCTTCAGCGGCCAGCATGGACGCTTCGCTGAGACGGGGAGAACGGCGCATGGTTCTTTCGCGTGGTGGATCGGCCCCACGATTTTGCTATGAATCGCCCAAAACACAGGCACCCACCGACTCAAAACCCCCATCGCCCCCCACGCCGCCCCCAAAAAAGCGCCGCAAAGCCGGCGCTTTTCGTTGGAGGACACCGCAGGGCCGGCTCTGCCGGACCGCCGGTGTCGCGCCCGGCAGGGGGGGCAGGCGGCCACCCGCAGTGGGCAAGCCTGAGCACGAACCAAGACTCGGCGCTTTCTCTTTTCGAGGACACCGCAGGGCCGGCTTCGCCAGACTGCCAGTGGCGCCCTCGGTAGGGGGTAGGCGGGCACACGCAGTGGGCAAGCCTGGGGGCGAGTCAGACCACGAACCAAGACTCGGCGCTTTCTCTTTTCGAGGACACCGCAGGGCCGGCTTCGCCGGACTGCCAGTGTCGCCCCCGGTAGGGGGTAGGCGAAGACACGAAGTGCGAAGCCTGGGGGCGAGTCAGACCTGCATATTCATGATGTCGGTATAGGCCTGCACCATGCGGTTGCGCACGTGCACCGTGGCCTGGAAGCCGATCTGGGCCTTCTGCATGGCGACCATGGTCTGCTCCAGGCTGACCGAGGGGTTGTCCAGCTGCACTTCGCGCTGCATGGCCGACGACTCGTTCTGGGCATTGCTGACCGATTTCAGCGCGCTCTGCAGCGCGGTGCCGAAGCTGCCGCCCTGGGTGCCGGCCACGCCCGACTGCGCGCCGAGCGCCTTGGAGGCGCGGGCACCGGTCAGGGCCTGGGTGTCGAGAGGCAGGGAAAGGCGGGAGATGGCGTCCATGGGGTGTTTCCTCGTCCGAGGATTTCGATGGCGCAATCCTAAAGTTTCCGGCCGAAGTGCCGAGGGGGAATAAGCGGGGGAAAGAGCGCCTTATCCGGTCAACGGCGCCGGGCGTTATCCGAATAATTCGGTCTCGGGGCAATGCCGCCCTACAGCCTTGGATCTACCCGATGTCCGCCGTCGCCGAACTTCCTGCCGCTTCCCTCGCCCCCGCAGTCGCCGCTCCCGCCTGGACGCAGCGCCTCTCGAGCCTCGACCGTGCCCAGCGCCTCAAGCTCGGCCTGGGCGTCGCGGTGCTCGTGGT
Organism: Xylophilus sp. GOD-11R; assembly: GCF_033546935.1. Taxonomy (GTDB): domain Bacteria; phylum Pseudomonadota; class Gammaproteobacteria; order Burkholderiales; family Burkholderiaceae_C; genus Xylophilus. Next base: position 795,792 of record NZ_CP137854.1, read on the forward strand.
GGCGGGTATCGCCGGCATCGTGATGGGCCGCCAGGCCGAATACCGGGTGCTGTTCAGCAACCTGGGCGACAAGGACGGCGGCGCGATCGTCGCCCAGCTGTCGACGATGAACATTCCCTACAAGTACTCCGAAGGCGGCGGCGCGATCCTGGTGCCCTCCGACCGGGTGCACGACATCCGCCTGCGCCTGGCATCGCAAGGCCTGCCCAAGGGTTCGGTGGCCGGTTTCGAGCTGATGGAAGGCAACCGTTTCGGCATGACCCAGTTCCAGGAACGCCTGACCTTCCAGCGCGGCCTCGAAGGCGAACTCACCCGTTCGATCCAGTCGCTGGCGTCGGTGCAGAACGCCCGGGTGCACCTGGCGCTGCCCAACCAGAACGGCTTTTTCCGCGAGCAGCAGAAACCCTCGGCCTCGGTGCTGGTGACGCTGCAGCCCGGCGCCGAACTCAACCGCGCGCAGATCGCCGGCATCGTGCACCTGGTCGCCTCGAGCGTGCCGGAAATGGTGCCCTCGGCCGTCAGCGTGCTCGACGACAGCGGCAAGCTGCTGTCGCAGGCGCCCGACGCGGCCGGCAACGGCGCCGGCGGTGGCGACGCCACGCAAATGCAATACACCCAGCAGCTCGAACAGAACTACGCCCGCCGCGTGCTGGAAATGCTGGAACCCATCGTCGGCCGCGGCAACGTCAAGGCCACGGTGACGGCGGATGTCGACTTCTCGCTGAGCGAGCAGACCTCCGAGCAGCACAAGCCCAACCAGTCGGCCGAAACCGGCGCGGTGCGCAGCCAGCAGGTGATCGAGAGCAGCGGCTCCAACCCCAACGGCAATACCCCTCCCACCGGCGTGCCCGGCGCCACCTCCAACCAGCCGCCGGCCCAGCCCGCCGCGCCGATCAACGGCCAGGCGCAACCGATCACGGCCGGCACCGGCAACACCGGCGGCGGCGCGGCCGCGGTCGCCACCACCAGCAAGCGCGAATCGGTCACCAATTACGAAGTCGACAAGACGGTGCGCGTGACCCGGGGCGGCACGCCCACGGTGCGACGCCTGAGCGCGGCGGTGGTGGTCAACTACGCACCGGCGACCGATGCCAAGGCCGGCCCGACCGCACTGTCGGCCCAGCAGATCGAGCAGATGACCGCCCTGGTGCGCGAAAGCATCGGTTTCAGCAAGGATCGTGGCGATTCGGTCAACCTGATGAACGCGCCTTTCATGGTGGCGGCCGCCGACACCAACGCCGTGCCGCTGTGGAAGCAGCCGGAAATCCTGGACCTGGCCCGCAGCATGGCCTGGCCGGTCGGCACCTTCCTGTTCGGCGCCCTGGTGCTGATGGGCTTCATCCGCCCGGCGCTCAAGGCGATGCGCCAGCCGCCGGTCAAGGTGCTGTCGCCGGGTGACCCGGGCTTCATCGCGCTCGACGGCAGCGCCGGGGGCGCGGGCTCCATCGGCGGCCAGCTCAACCTGGCGGTGAGCGACGACAACCCGCGCCCCGCACTTGGCGGCCCGGACGAAACCGCGCTGCTGCCGGCCTCGCCGCAACAGGTTCGCCTGGACGAGGCCCGCATGCTGGCCCGCAAGAATCCGATCGCCGTCGCCAACATCGTCAAGGAGTGGGTCAACGGAGAAGCACCGGCTTAAGCCTTCTACTGCGCTTTTCATCCGAAACATTTGCGAGCACCATCTAGCACCATGGACGATCAAGGACTCAACGACGCCGCGATCCTGCTGATGTCGCTCGGCGAGGAAGAAGCCGCCGAGGTTTTCAAGCATCTCTCGCCGAAGGAAGTGCAGCGCCTGGGCGAGACGATCGCCCGCATGCGCGTGGTGTCGCGCGACCGGGTCGACGAGGTCGTCGGCAAATTCATCGACGCCGCCGCCTCGCAGAGCCTGCTGGTCAACGACACCAGCGACTACGTGCGGGCCGTGCTCAAGCGCGCGCTCGGCGACGACAAGGCCTCGCTGCTGATCGACCGCATCCTGCAGGGCGGCGACGTCTCCGGCATCGAAAGCCTGAAGTGGATGGACCCGCTGTCGGTGGCCGAGCTGCTGCGCAACGAGCATCCGCAGATCGTCGCGGCGATCCTGGTACACCTCGACTACGAACAGGCCGCCGGCGTGCTGCGCAACCTCTCCGAGCGCCAGCGTGGCGAGGTGATGGTGCGTATCGCCACGCTCGAAGGCATCCAGCCGACCGCCCTGAAGGACCTCAACGAGGTGCTGTTCAAGGTGCTGGCCGGCGGCGACAAGGTGCGCAAGACCTCGCTGGGCGGCGTGAAGACCGCCGCCGAGATCGTCAACCTGATGGGCGCGGCCGTCGAGGCGCCGCTGCTCGACGCGATCCGCGGCTACGACGCCGACCTGGCGCAGAAGATCATGGACAAGATGTTCGTCTTCGACGACGTCGGCAAGATCGACGACAAGTCCATCCAGCTGCTGCTCAAGGAAGTCGCTTCCGAAACCCTCGTGGTCGCGCTCAAGGGCGCCGCACCGGAGCTGCGCGACAAGTTCCTGGCCAACATGTCCTCGCGCGCCGCCGATGCGATGCGCGAAGACCTCGAATCGCGCGGGCCGATGCGCCTGTCGGAAGTCGAGGCGCAGCAGAAGGAAATCCTGAAGGTCGTGCGTCGCCTGGCCGACGAAGGCCAGATCGTCCTGGGTGGCGGCTCGGAGGACAGTTTTGTCTGATTCCGGCGGTCATCGCTACAGCCGTTTCATTCCCGACGAGGAAATCGCCGGGTCGGCGCCCTGGCGCTTCGTGGCGGTCGACGAGCGCGTGCGCGTCGCCGAGGAAGCCGCCGCGCGCGCACATGCGCAGCAGGCCGCGGAGAACCAGCCCAGCTACCTGAAGAAGCTGCAGGACGCCTACGAGGCCGGTCGTCAGCAGGGTTTCGAGGACGGCCACGCCGAAGCCACGCTCGAAGGCGCGCAACGGCTCGACGCCTACGTCGCCGGCGAAGGCCGCGCGATCGCCGAACGACTGGCGGGCCTGGCCGGCTCCATGGGCGACAGCCTGGGCCAGGCACAGGACCGCATCGCCGTACAGGTGCTGGAGATGGCCTGCTCGATGGCGCGCCAGGTGCTGCGCCGAGAGCTCGCGTCCGACCGCCAGGCGCTGCTGCCGGTGGTGCGCGAAGCCATGGGCCAGCTGGTGGCCGACGGCCGTCCGGCCACGGTGCGGATGAACCCCGCCGACCTGGACCACCTGCGTGCTTCGCTGCAGGAAGAATTCGCCGGCGTGCCGGTGGCCTGGGTGGCCGACGCGGCCATGCCCGCCGGCGGCTGCCAGGTCGAATCGGCCGGCTCCGTGATCGACGGCCGGCTGCAGAGCCGCTGGCAGCGCGCCATCGCCGCGCTGGGCGTGGAGATGTCGCTCGATCTGCCGCAAGACGCGCCAGCCGAAGACTCCCCCGAAGACGGAGCCGCCTGATGGCCGACGCCCTGTCCGCCCAAGTCGCAACGCAGGCCCAGGTCGGCGCCTGGGACCGCTTCATGACCGCCGCTGTCGGCCGCACCGCCGAGCCGGTCGCGCTGGCCTCGCACGGCACGCTGACCAAGCTCACCGGACTGGTCCTGGAAGCTTCCGGCCTGCGGGTGCCGGTGGGCGCGCAATGTTTCATCCGCCAGGCCGGCCAGCCGCAGGTGCTGGCAGAGGTGGTGGGTTTCGCGGGCGAGCGGGCATTTCTGATGCCGGCCGGCGACATCTACGGCCTCTCCAGCGGCGCCAGCGTGGTGCCCACCTCCGCCGAGCCACCCGCGCTGCGCTGGGGCCGTGAGAACCCGCCCGCGCCGCGTACCGGTGCCGGCGCCAGCGTGCTGCGCCTGCCGCTCGGCGACGGGCTGCTCGGCCGGGTGGTCGATTCGTGCGGCGAGCCGCTGGACCGCCAGGGCCCGCTCGACAACGTGACGCCGCAGCCGCTGGACCGTTCGCCGCTCAACGCCATGGACCGCGACCCGGTGCGCGAGCCGCTCGACACCGGCGTGCGTGCCATCAACAGCCTGCTCACCGTGGGCCGTGGCCAGCGCCTGGGCCTGTTCGCCGGCTCCGGCGTGGGCAAAAGCGTGCTGCTGGGCATGATGGCCCGCTACACCCAGGCCGACGTGATCGTGGTCGGCCTGATCGGCGAGCGGGGTCGCGAAGTCAAGGAATTCATCGAAGACATCCTGGGCGACGACGGGCGCGAGCGCTCGGTGGTCGTCGCCGCACCGGCCGACGCGCCGCCGCTGCTGCGCATGCAGGGCGCGGCCTATGCGACGGCGGTGGCCGAATACTTTCGCGACAAGGGCCAGCACGTGCTGCTGCTGATGGATTCGCTCACCCGCTACGCCATGGCGCAGCGCGAGATCGCGCTGGCCATCGGCGAGCCGCCCGCCACCAAGGGCTATCCGCCGAGCTGCTTCGCCAAGCTGCCGGCGCTGGTGGAGCGCAGCGGCAACGGCCTGCACGGCGTGGGCTCGATCACCGCCTTCTATACCGTGTTGTCCGAAGGCGACGATCAGCAGGACCCGATCGCCGACGCGGCGCGCGCCATCCTGGACGGCCACATCGTGCTGTCGCGCACGCTGGCCGAGTCGGCCCACTACCCGGCGATCGACATCGAGCAGTCGGCCTCGCGGGTGATGCACAACGTGGTGTCGCGCGAACACCTGGACATCGCGCGCAAGTTCCGCGCGACCTATTCCCGCTACCAGCAGGCCAAGGACCTGGTGCAGGTCGGCGCCTATGCGCCCGGCGCCGATCCGCAACTCGACGAGGCGATCACGCTGCAGCCGGGCATGGTGGCCTTTCTGCAACAGGGCATGTTCGACGCCGCCAATCTGGATGAGTGCGTGCACGAAATGGCCGGCATCCTGGCGCCGCAGCAACAGCAACAACAGCCGCCCGGGGGCTTTCGATGAGCGCCGGCAAGGGACGCGGCATGCAGATCGCCGCCGACATGGCCCGCCGCAAGCGCGACGCCGCCGCCGCCGACCTCAATCGGGGCCGTGCCGCCGAGCGCGCCGCGCACCACCAGTTCGAGCAGCTGACCAACTACGCCCGCGACACCGAGTCGCGCTGGACCGAGCAGGCGCGCGTCCTGGCCACGCCGGAGCTCATGACGCACCACTACCAGTTCATGACGCGGCTGCACCACGCCATCGGCCTGCAGCGCGACGTGCTGCAGCAGCACGCCCGGCAGATCGAACTGCTGACCGGCCGGGTGCGCGAAGCCGAACTGCGCCTGAAGAGCCTGCAGATGGTGATCGACCGCCAGCGGCTCGACGCCGAGAAAGTGTTGGCGCGCCGCGAACAGAAACAGACCGATGAGATGGCCGCGAACCTGTTCCGCCGGACAGCCGCCGCCGTACTGGAAGAAGGATCGTCCCGATGACCGTCGAAAACGCCGGCGCAGTGCGCCACCCGACCCGCGCCGCCCATGCGGGCCATGCTGCCGCCAACCGCGGTGCCGCAACCGCCGCAGGCGCCAACGACGCGCCGGCTGCCGGTTTCCTGTCGCTGCTGGGCGCCGTGTCCGACGGCAGCGACCTGCTGGACCCGGCCGCGCTGACGCTCGACGGCGCGGTGGACGACGGCACCGCGCTGAGCGGCCAGACGCTCGCCCGGGACGCAGCCGAAGACGGCACCGACGACGCCAGCACGCTCGCCGCCTGGAGTGGCTGGCTGCAGATGCCGGTCGTCGTGCCCCCGACCACGCCGACCACGCCGGCCACCGGTGCCGCGCCGGGCGTTTCCACCACACTCGCCGACACCACCGGCAAGCCGGCCGGCCTGCGTTCGCTGGCCGCCGATGGCTTCAAGGCCGATTCGGCCAGCCCGGTCGCCACCACGGCCAGCACGGTTGCTACCGAGGTCGCGCAATCGACGTCCGCCAACCCGGCCGCTGCCGGCAAGGCGCCGATCGCGGCCGACGCCGCACGGCCCGCCGCCCCGCCGGCCGGCGCCCAGGCGCTGCGTGTTGGCAGCCTGTCGGCGGTGGCCGCGGCCAGCCGCGCCCATGCGGCCGCGACGGCAGACGCTCTGTCGGCACAGGTCAATTCGATCTCGGTCGGCGGTACAGCCGCTGTCACCGACCCCGACGGCCGCTCCGCGCGCGGCACGGCTTCCACGCTGTCGCTGGGCGACGGCGGGCAGGGCCGCTGGTCCAGCATGCTGTCGGACATCGTTCGTGCGCCGGCCGAATCCGCCACCGGCGGCTTCGGCGAGAACGGTGCGCAATCGCAACACCACGGCGCCGATGCGCAGGCCCGCGGCGGCGAGGGCCTCGGCACGACCGCCGCCGGTTTCGGCCAGACCGCTGCCGGCACCGACGGCGGCGCATTCTCCGCGGCATCGGCCCCGACACCGGGCGCCGACATGCCGATGGCCGGCACCGCCAACGTGCTCACGCAGGACGAATGGCTGGCCGCGACCACGCCGTCGCTCGAATCCCAGGGCTTGCAGACCGCCGAACTCACGGTCGATGCCTTCGGCGCGCCGGTCGACGTGCGCATCTCGCTGTCGGGCGCCGACGCCGAGGTGAGCTTCCAGACCGACCAGGCCGACACCCGTGCCGCGCTCGGCGGCGCGGTGTCCGAACTGCAGAACCTGCTCCAGCAGGAAGGTCTTGTGCTGTCGGGCGTCACCGTCGGTGGCTCGGGCGCCCAGCAGCAGCAGGGCGGTTTCCAGGCGACGGCCGATGGCGGCGGCAGCCGGGGCGACACACGTCGTGCGGCCCGTGCCGACGCCGGCCAGGTGGAGACGGTGGCCGAGCCGGTCGCCCGCAGCCGCCCGACGACCGGACGCGGCGCGCTCGACGTTTTTGCCTGACCGGCCCCGGCGGACGCCGGTGCCGCCCAGCCATCGCTTTGCGCTTGCCATCGATAACGGGCGTTTTCGCCGCTTATTCGGCCGACCGCCGCGTGCGGCCTCCTCAATAATGGCGTGTCCGCTGGTCACGTGCCGGCTCCCACCATTGCCGTTCGAGGAACACCACCGTGGCCGATGCCGCTCCCAAGCCGAAGTCGAAGAAGAAGCTGATGGTCATCGTCATCGGACTCGTCGTGGTCCTGGCGGTCGCCGGTGGCGCTGCGATGTTCCTCATGAAGAAGAACGCCGCGACCGATGAAGACGGCGAGGAGGCCGCCGCGCCTGCGGCCCACGCCAAGCACGACGACAAGAATCCGCCGACCTTCCTGCCGATCGACAACCTGGTGGTGAACCTGGCCGATCCCGGGGGCGAGCGTTTCGCGCAGATCGGCATCACCTTCCAGATGGCCGACAGCCACAGCGCCGATTCGCTCAAGACCAACATGCCGCGCGTGCGCAGCGCGATCCTGATGCTGACCTCGCAACGCAGCTCCGAAGAGCTGTTGTCGCGCGACGGCAAGCTCAAGCTGGCCAAGGCTATTTCCGACGAAGCGTCTCGTACTTTTGGTATCGAACCGGAAGACGAGGAGGACGAGGATGAGGATGCACCGAAGAAAAAGAAAAAGAAGCGCAAGGCTCAGCCAGAAAGCCCCGTCCAGGGTGTGCTCTTTTCCAGTTTCATCGTGCAGTAGATGATTCACCCCCAAGCTCTCTCACTTCGTGTAGACGCTGATCCCCTTTCGGGGGGCGGCGCTGGCCGTTCGGCGAAGCCGGCCCGGCGGCGCGCTGAAAAATGCGGGGCGGGCGTTCGTTGTTCGGGCATTGATGGAGATTTCGCATGAGTGAAGCGTTTCTTTCCCAGGAAGAAGTCGATGCCCTCCTCGAAGGCGTCACGGGCGAAAGCCAGAAGATGGCCGAGGAGGCGACCGAAACCGGCGGCATCCGCAACTACGACATCTCCAGCCAGGAGCGCATCGTCCGCGGACGCATGCCGACGATGGAGATCGTCAACGAGCGCTTCGCCCGCAATCTGCGCGTGGGCTTGTTCAACTTCACCCGCCGCAATCCCGAGATCTCGGTCGGCACGGTGACGGTGCAGCGCTACAGCGCGTTCCTGCGTGAACTGGCGGTGCCGACCAACTTCAACATCGTGGCGATCCGGCCGCTGCGTGGCAGCGGGCTGATCGTGTGCGAGCCGGCCCTGCTGTTCGGTGTGATCGACACGCTCTATGGCGGCATCGGCAAGTTCCAGACGCGCATCGAAGGCCGCGATTTCTCGCCGACCGAACAGCGGGTGATCAACCGCCTGGTCGATGTGATCTGCGCCGAATACAAGAAGGCCTGGTCGGGCATTTACCCGATCGAGCTGGAATACCAGCGCTCGGAAATGCAGCCGCAATTCGCCAACATCGCCACGCCCAGCGAGATCTGCGTGGCCAGCGCTTTCCAGCTGGAGATCGGCGACATCGTCGGCATGATCCACATCTGCATGCCCTACGCCACGCTGGAGCCGATCCGCGACGTGCTGTTCTCTTCCACGCAGGGCGACTCGATCGAGGTCGACCGCCGCTGGGTCAAGCTGCTGTCGCGCGAGATCCAGGCAGCCGAGGTCACCATGGTGGCCGAGCTCGCGCAGGCGCAGGCCACCGTCGAGCAACTGCTGGCGATGAAGGTCGGTGACTTCATCGAACTCGACCGGGCGCCGCGCATCGAGGCGACGATCGGCGGAGTGCCGATGTTCAGTTGCACCTACGGCACACACAACGCCAAGTACGCGATCCGCATCGAGGACAACCTGCGCGGCACCGAAACGAACTGGATTGGAGAAAAGAATGGCTGAAGACCCGACCAACAACAGCGACGACGACATGTCGGCCTGGGCCGAGGCGCTGGAAGAAGCCAAGTCCGCGCCGCCGCGTCCGGATGGCTCGCAGAACGGTGGTCCGCTCTTCGGCGGCGAGCCGGTCACCTCGGCTGGCGCCACCGCCGACGCAGCGCTCGGCGACATCAACCGGGTGCTCGACATCCCGGTCCAGCTTTCGGTGGAGCTCGGCCGGGTGAAGGTGCCCATCAAGTACATCCTGCAGCTGGCGCAGGGCTCCGTCGTCGAGCTCGACGCGCTGGCCGGCGAGCCGATGGACGTGCTGGTCAACGGCTACCTCATCGCCCAGGGCGAGGTGGTGGTGGTGAACGACAAGTTCGGTATTCGTCTGACCGACGTGGTGACGCCTTCGGAGCGCCTGCGTCGGGTCAGCAAAGGGTGACTTTGAGCCTTCCGGCTTCTCGCGGCGCTGCGCGCCGTGTAGTGCGCCACCTCCCGGGGAGGAGGCGCGTTCGCCTCAGGGCGGCCCGGCGGTTCGACCGCTCATGCGGTCTGGTCGGCCTGCGGTTTTCGCGTAGTTCCGAGGCTTGATCGCCAGAAATTTGCAGCATGATCCGCCGATGAGCCCCATGTCCCAATCGCTGCTGTCCGTTGTCGTCTTCATCGCCGTGCTGGCCATGGTTCCCTGGGGCCTGCGCTGGCTGAAGCAGCGCACCGGCGGCCTGCCGGGCGCGGTGCCGGGTAGCGGTTCGCGCGTGGTGTCGGCGCTGGGCGTGGGCCCGACGCAGCGGGTGGTGACGGTGGAGGTCGGTCCGCCCGAGGCACGGGTCTGGCTGGTGCTGGGTGTGACCGCGCAGAACGTCACCCCGCTGCACACCATGCCGGCGCCGGGCTTCGCGCAGGCCGCTCGCCTCGTGGAAGCATCGGCTTCTCCGGCCGCACACGATTACCGGGGACCGGGACATGTCTAGAACTTCTTGCCGCGCCCTCGGTGCGGCCCTTTTGCTGCTGTTGCTCCCGGCGCTGTCGTGGGCGCAGGCGAGTGCACCGAACGGGCAACTGCCCTTGCTGATGGGCACCGGCTCCGGCGGCACGAGTTTCTCGGTGCCGATCCAGACCTTGTTGTTCTTCACGGCGCTGTCGTTTCTGCCGGCGGTGCTGCTGATGATGACCTCGTTCACCCGCATCGTGATCGTGCTGTCGCTGCTGCGTCAGGCGATGGGCACGCAGTCGGCGCCACCCAACCAGATTGTGATCGGCCTGTCGCTGTTTCTCACCTTCTTCGTCATGGGCCCCACCTTCGACCGCGTCTATCGCGAGGCCTACGCGCCCTACAACGCGCAGCAGATCAGTTTCGAGCAGGCGCTGGACCGGGGCGAAGCACCGATGCGCCAGTTCATGACCAAGCAGACGCGCCAGTCCGACTACGCGCTGTTCGCCCGCCTGGCGCGGCTGGAGCCGGGCGTGACCATCGAGAACGCGCCGTTCCGGGTGCTGGTGCCGTCGTTCGTCACCAGCGAGCTCAAATCGGCGTTCCAGATCGGCTTCATGATCTTCATTCCGTTCCTGGTGATCGACCTCGTCGTGGCGAGCGTGCTGATGTCACTGGGGATGATGATGTTGTCGCCGGTGCTGGTGGCCTTGCCCTTCAAGCTGATGCTGTTCGTGCTGGCCGATGGGTGGAATCTCTTGATCGGCTCCTTGGCCGCGAGCTTTGCCCAATGATGGCCGCATCTGATCGGAGACTCTGCCCATGAATCCGCAAGTCGTGCTGACCACGGGGCAGGAGGCGCTGACGCTGCTGCTGATGGTGTCCATGCCCTTGCTCGGGGTGATCATGGTGGTGGGGCTGATCGTGAGCATCTTCCAGGCGATCACGCAGATCAGCGAAGCCACGCTTTCTTTCGTGCCCAAGCTGATCGCCGCGATCGTGGTGTTCGCCGTGGCCGGGCCGTGGATGCTGACCACGCTGGTCGATTACCTGCGGCGGATGATCGAGGCGATTCCAAGCTACGTGGCGTGATGTGACGTGATCTCGTTTTCCGAAGCCCAGATCGCGGCCTGGCTGTCGCCGGTGCTGTGGCCTTTTCTGCGGGTGCTGGGCATGTTCTCGGTGGCGCCGATCTTCTCGATGCGGTCGATTCCGGTGCGGGCCAAGGTGGGGCTTGCGCTGCTCATCTCCATTGCTGCGCAGCCCAGTCTGACGGGGCAGCCGATCATCGGTGTCGACTCGCCCGGCGCGCTCGGTGCGGTGGCGCAGCAGGTGGGGGTGGGGATGGCCATCGGGTTCGCGGTGCGGCTGGTGTTCGCTTCGGTCGAGCTGGCCGGGGAGCTGATCGGGCTGCAGATGGGGTTGAACTTCGCTTCGTTCTTCAATCCGGCTTCTGGGGGGCAGGCCAGTGCGGTTTCTGGATTTTTGGGGCAGATTTCGTTGCTGCTCTTTATTGTGGTCAATGGGCATCTGACGCTGGTGATGGCTGTTGTTCGCAGCTTTCAGACATTTCCTGCGGACGGGAATGTTTTGGAAGTCTTGTCTACGGTTCAGCTTTATCGGTTGGGGACTGAGCTGTTTGCCAGTGCGCTTTGGGTGGCGATGCCGATGATTGCCTTGCTGGTTTTTGTTAATTTGGCATTGGGGATTATTTCTCGGGTGGCGCCGCAGATGAATATTTATGCTATTGGGTTTCCTATTACGTTGAGTGTGGGGATGGTGGGGATCGCGGCTACCTTGCCTATGTTGGATGCGCCTTTGATGGCGTTGATGAATAAAGTTGTGGATTTGTTTGTTCGTTGAGGTTTTGCTCTGCAGGTGAGGTGTTTTTTAGAGTGGGGTGATTTTTTTTGTTTCTTTTCTTGTCAGAGGGTGGAGCTGGGGGCTTGCGCGCCCCCAGACCCGCGGTAACTTTCTTTTGTTGGGACAAAAGAAAGTCACCAAAGAAAAACCCTTGAAGACGAGCTCGAAGCTCGGTCGGGCCATTGCTTCGCTCGGCCTGGGGAATGTGCCTTCGAACGCTCTAACGGCAACAGTTTGGACAAGGGTCGATCGAGTGCCTTGGCCCCTGCTTCGCAGGGTCGGGGCTGAGAGGATAAGAACAGGCGACCGCACTGGCGGAGCGCGCAGGCGCGGTGCGAAGTGCCCTGGCGGAATGCTAGGCGTGGTACTCAAACATCGACCCGAAACAGGGCATGAACGGGGCGGCCATCACGACGTGACCCGGACCACGGTGCGCAGCGCGCGTGGCGATCGAATCAGTGCGGCCCCCTCACCGTGCTCAGTGCAGTCAACTGTCCTTACCCTCTCAGCCCCGACCCGCGAAGCGGGGCCAAGGCCCTGGATCGACCCTTGTCCAAACTGTTGCCGCTAGAGCGTTCGAAGGCACATTCCCCAGGCCGAGCGAAGCAATGGCCCGACCGAGCTTCGAGCTCGTCTTCAAGGGTTTTTCTTTGGTGACTTTCTTTTGTCCCAACAAAAGAAAGTTACCGCGGGTCTGGGGGCGCGCAAGCCCCCAGCTCCACCCTCTGAAAAGAGAAGAAAAGAAACACAAAAAGGCCGCCTCAACAAAGAGTTTTTAGCCAAAGAGAGAGAAAAAACCCCCTCAAACCAACCCATTCCGAATAGCATAAACCGTCAACTCGGCATTATTGGAAAGCCCCAGTTTCTCCATTACCCGCGTCCGGTAGACACTCACGGTCTTGGGAGAGAGCATCAACTCCTCAGCAATATCAGATAGCCTCCTCCCGGAAGCGATCTTCAGCAGAGTCTGCAACTCCCGCTCAGACAAAGTCGAATGCGGCGACTCCGCCACCGGCTTGGCCACACTCTCGGCCAGCATCTGCGCCACCTCAGGCGTGAGGTATTTCCGCCCCTGCGCCACCGTCCGCACCGCCTGAACCAACTCAGCCGGATCCCCCGCCTTGTTGACATACCCGAAAGCCCCCGCCCGCAAACACCGAATGGCGTACTGATCCTCGGGATACATCGAGACGATCAACACGCGGACGAGCTCGTCCGTTTCCTTGAGCGTGGCCAGAACCTCCAGCCCCCCGCGCCCAGGCATGGACAAATCTAGCAGCAGCACATCGCAAGTCTTGCTACGCAGGGCCTCACGCAGTTCGGCATAACTGCCGACGTCCGCCGTGACGGTGATGTCGACCGCATCGCTCAAGGTGTCGCGAATCCCGCGCCGCACGAGCGCGTGGTCGTCGCAGAGCATCACATGGATCATGGCGGGTCTCCCGGACTGGCGTCCGCCTGGTCTGTCAGGGGGACCGAAAGAATGATCGAGGTGCCGCCGCCCGGACGACCGCTGATGTCCAGCCAGCCGCCCGCGGTCTTGGCGCGCTCCTGCAGCCCGCGCAGCCCGAAGGCCCGCGGCTTGTCGCGCATCTCCGGCGGAATGCCGCTTCCGTTGTCGGCGATTTCCAGCGTGAGCACGCCTTCCCCATCGGTCAGCTCGATGTGGACTTCGGTGCTTTCCGGCGCATGTTTGGTGATGTTGGTCAAAGCTTCCTGAGCCGTGCGGTAGGCCGCGAGTTCGATCGTCGGCGCCAGCGCGATGCGCTCGGCCGGGGCCTGGATGCGCACCGGGGTGCCGGTGCGACGGGTGAAGTTGTCGGCCAGCCACTGGATGGCGGCACCGATGCCCTGCTCCAGCACGGGCGGGCGCAGGTTCATCATGATGCGCTGGCTGGCGTCCATGGCGTGGCGCAGCATGTCGACGCCGGCCTGCGCGTGGCGCTGCATCTCCTGGCCGTCGGCATGGCGGACGATCCACGCCAGGTCGAACTTGACCGCTGCGAGCGAGCCGCCGATGTCGTCGTGGATCTCGCGGGCGATGGCGGCGCGCTCCTGTTCGATGCTTTGCTGCAGGTGCTCGGTGAGCTCGGCCAGGCGGCGTTCGGAGAGCGCGAGTTCGCGGTCGGCGCGCTCGCGCTCGCGTTGGGCGGTGCGGAATTCGATGGCCCGGGCGATCACGTGCGGCAGCTTGGCGACGTCGTCCTTGAGCAGGTAGTCGCTGATGCCGCGTCGTATCGCATGCACCGCCGCCGCTTCGCCGATGGCGCCGGAAAGCACCACGAATGGCGGTGCCGCGCGCTGGTCGGTACCCAGGGCGTTCCAGGCATCGATGGCGGTGAAGCCGGGCAGGTTGTAGTCGACGATGACCACGTCGAAAACCTCGGTGCGCAGGGCACTCAGCAGGCCGTCGAGCGTCTCCACGTGCCGCAGGCTGAAAGGCCGGCCGGCACGCTGCAGGGTCATGCGCACCAGGGCATGGTCGGTCGGCGAATCCTCGAGGTGCAGGATGCGCAGCGGGGCGAGCGGTTCATCTGCCATGCAATGCGATCGGTCGCCACGAATCCGGCGTCGACGGACTCGGTTCATGGCGATGGGTTGATAGTGGGCGATTACAACAAACAATATAAAAATGCGTTCAGTCTGCCTGAATTGTGCCGATATGTATGCGTAAGATAGAGGTCAATTCCGGAACCGGTCTGCCTCGGGAACCAGATCACCACGGACAACTGCGCCGAAGCGTTTGGATGCGGCGCAACGGCATTCCGCCAGGATGGAGATTCGATGCAAACACCGTTCGTCGAGGATGGCGGCCCTGCGGTGCAAATGCCGCTGATGGTGGTGGCCGAGGTTCAGGATTCGCTGCTCGTCGTCATGCACGACCTGCAGCGGCTGGAAGGTCTGCTGAGCCACGCCTGCGACAACCTCATGGATCGCTTCGGCGAGGCCAATGCCCGCCTCGAAGGCCCCGCCACGACGATCGGCGGGCCGGTCGCCGAGGCGCTCGGGTCGCTGCGCGCGGCGGTGACCGAACTTCAATTCCAGGACATGTCCTCGCAGCTGATCGTGCACATCACACGCGTGCTGCAAGGCTGCGCCTTCCGCCTGGCGGCCGAATCGATGGGTCGGGAAGAAGGCGAGGAGGCCACGCAGGTGACCGCGATCCAGCCCGAGCGCCCCAACCCGGTGACACAGAGCGAGATGGACGCCGGTTCAGTCGAGCTGTTCTGAGTCACACCTTTTCCCCCGAATAAAACGCATAGCTGCAAACGTTTGCTGGAGCCCAAGACATGTTTTCGATCCTCGCTGTTGATGACTCTCCATCCATGCGAAAAATGGTTTCTTTCACTTTGACGGGCGCCGGCTACCACGTGGTGGAAGCGGTGGACGGGCAGGACGCCTTCGAGAAGGCGCAGACCGAGAAGATCGATCTGGTGCTGGCCGACCAGAACATGCCGCGCCTCGACGGCATCGGCCTGACGCGCATGCTGCGCGAGAACCCCAAGTTCAAGACCACGCCCATCCTGATCCTGACCACCGAGTCGAGCGACCAGATGAAGCAGGCCGGCCGGGCGGCCGGCGCCACCGGCTGGCTGGTCAAGCCCTTCGATCCGAACCGGTTGATCGAGGTGATCCAGAAAGTGATCCGCTGAGCGGCTCCGTCGCTCGCGAGACAGAGACAAGCAGCATGAAACAACGAGAAGAAGGCTCCCATGGCTGAGGTGCAAGGCACGGGCGGCGGGGCGGATTTCGATCTCAGCCAGTTCTACGAGATCTTCTTCGAGGAGGCCGGCGAGAACCTGGACCAGATGGAGCAGATGCTGCTCAGCCTGGACCTGGCGAGCGCGGACGACGAGGAACTCAACGGCATCTTCCGCTGCGCCCATTCGATCAAGGGCGGCGCGGCGACCTTCGGCTTTTCCGACGTGGCCGAGCTGACGCACCACATGGAGTCGCTGCTGGACAAGCTGCGCCGCCACGAGCTGCAGCCCGCGCCCGCCATGGTGGATGTGCTGCTGGAATCGGCCGACGCGTCGCGCAACCTGTTGGCGCGGCACCAGTCGGGCGATACCGGCGAGGCGGCGGATACGTCCGCGCTGGTGCGGCGCATCGCCGCGCTGGCGGCGGGCGAAGTGCCCGTGGCCAGCGCGCCGGCGCCGGCGCCGGTGGCGCCTGTCGCCGAGCCGGACTTCGAGACATTCGACGAACCGCCCGCGGAGCCGGAGCCGCAAGCGCCGACGCCCGCTGCGTCCGAAAGCAAGTCCGGCCTGCGCTCGCTCGAAATCCATGTCGGCCCGCTGGAGCGGCCGGAGCAGGCCGATGCCTTGCGCGAGCTGTTCCGCGACATCCCCGACCTGGGCACCATCGAATCGCTGCCTTCGCCGCAGGCCGACACCCGCGTGTTCGCCGTGGAGACCGCGTCGAGTGACGAGGACCTGCTCGACCTGTTCATCTTCCATGTGGCCAAGGAGCAGGTGCGCATCACGCCGCGCCAGGCGTCGGTGCCGGTGCCTGCGCCCGCCCAGGAAGATCCGGACGAGGTCGAGGCACGCGCTGCCGCGCAGCGGCCGTTCGGCTTCTTCCACGACGCGCCCGGCTCGCCGATTGCATCCTTCGGTCTTTTCGAGGGCGCGCCCGGCGTGCCCGAAGGTGAAACGACGACGGCGGTATCGGCCGAGCCCGCTTCGCCGGCAGCCGCGCCCCGTGCCGGCGGTGCCGCCAAGACCGGCCAGACGCCGCTGGAGGCCAGCAGCATCCGCGTATCGGTCAGCAAGGTCGACCAGCTGATCAACCTGGTGGGCGAACTCGTCATCACCCAGGCCATGCTGGCGCAGAACAGCCAGGGCCTGGACGCAGCGCTTTACCAGCAGCTGATGAGCGGCCTGGCCGACCTCGACCGCAACACGCGCGACTTGCAGGAATCGGTCATGTCGATCCGCATGATTCCGATGTCGACCGTGTTCAGCCGCTTCCCGCGCATGCTGCGCGACCTGGCCAATCGGCTGGGCAAGAAGGTCGACCTGGTGACGCAGGGCGAGGCGACCGAGCTCGACAAGAGCCTGGTCGAGAAGATCACCGACCCGCTGACGCACCTGGTGCGCAACAGCTGCGACCACGGCATCGAGTTACCGGAGGTGCGGCTGGCCAACGGCAAGCCCGAGACCGGCACGATCACGCTGTCGGCCTCGCACCAGGGCGGCTCCATCGTCATCGAAGTGCGCGACGACGGCCGCGGGCTGTCGCGCGACAAGATCCTGAAGAAGGCGGCCGAGCGCGGCATCGAGGTGTCGGACCAGATGTCCGACAGCGATGTCTGGGGCCTGATCTTCGCGCCGGGTTTCTCCACCGCCGAGCAGGTCACCGACGTGTCCGGCCGCGGCGTGGGCATGGACGTGGTGAAGAAGAACATTCAATCCCTCGGCGGATCGGTCGATATCGATTCGGTGGAGGGTTACGGCATGAAAGTGTCGGTGCGCCTGCCGCTCACGCTGGCCATCATGGACGGCATGTCGGTGCGGGTGGCCGAAGAGGTCTACATCCTGCCGCTGTCCTCGGTGATCGAGTCCTTCCAGGTCGAGGCCGATTCGGTCAGCACGATCGCGCAGGGCTCGCAGCTGGTGAAGGTGCGCGCCGACTACATGCCGGTGGTGGCGCTGGACAAGACGTTCCAGGTGCCACGCACCGGCGATGCGCGCGAGGGCAACATCATGGTGGTGGTGGAGGCCGACGGCAGCCGCGTGGCGCTGCAGGTCGACGAACTGCTCGGCCAGCACCAGGTGGTGGTGAAGAACCTCGAATCGAACTACCGGCGCGTGCCCAACATCTCCGGGGCGACCATCCTGGGCGACGGCAAGGTCGCGCTGATCCTGGACACCGGCGGCCTGGTGCGGCGAGCGCGCCACTGACGAATTGAGGCCTGCGGGCCCACGGAAGGAATCGTGATGGGAATGATGGGAAAAATGGACGAGAGCGCGGCCAAGGGCACCAGGGAATACCTGACCTTCCGGCTCGACAAGGAAGAGTACGGCATCGACATCCTGAAGGTGCAGGAGATCCGCGGCTACGAGCCGCCGACCCGCATCGCCAACGCGCCGGCCTTCATCAAGGGCGTGGTCAACCTGCGCGGCACCATCGTGCCGATCGTGGACATGCGCCTCAAGTTCAACTGCGAGAACGCCGACTACAACAGCTTCACGGTAGTGATCATCCTGAACCTGCGCAACCGCGTGGTCGGCATCGTGGTGGACTCGGTCAGCGACGTGCTGGAGCTGAGCCCGGACCAGATCAAGGCCGCGCCGGACATCGAAAGCGTGATCGACAACGGCTGCATCCTGGGCCTGGGCTCGGTCGGTGAACGCATGCTGATCCTGCTCGACATCGAGAAGCTCATGTCCAGCGTGGACATGGGCCTGGTGGCCGCCGACGCCTGACGCCCCACGCGAACGACCGCGCCCATGCCCGCCCTGCGCGAACGCACTGCTCCCCCGCCGGCCCCCGGCGGCGTGCCGGCCCCGAACCGGGAGTTCGTCTGGACCGACCGCGACTTCGACCGCGTCCGTTCGCTGATCTACGAGCGTGCCGGCATCGACCTGCACGCGGGCAAGCATGCGATGGTCTACAGCCGGCTTTCGCGCCGGCTGCGCGAGACCGGCCATTCGAGCTTCAGCGACTACCTCGGCTGGCTCGAAACCCGCGACGGCGAAGGCGAGTGGCAGGAGTTCGTCAACGCGCTCACCACCAACCTCACCTCGTTCTTCCGCGAGCAGCATCACTTCGAGATCTTCGCCAGCCTGTTGGCCGCCCGGCCGAACGGGCCGTGGAGCGTGTGGTGCAACGCGGCGTCGACCGGCGAGGAGCCTTACTCCATCGTGATGACGGCCTTCGAGTCGCTCGGCAACCCGGCGTCGTTTCGGCTGACGGCCAGCGACATCGATTCGAAGGTGCTGGCGCAGGCGGCCAACGGTGTGTACCGCGCCGACGGGCTCAAGGGCATATCGCAGGCGCGGCTGCAGCGTTTCTTTCTGCGGGGCAAGAACGGCAATGCCGGCATGGTGCGCATACGCCCGGAGCTGCGCGCGGCCATCGACTTTTTGAGTGTCAACCTGATCCGCGACGACTGGCCGTTTCGCGAGCCTTTCGATGCGGTGTTCTGCCGGAACGTGATGATCTATTTCGACGCACCCACCCAGCGCCGCGTGCTCGAACGCATCCACCGCGTGCTCAAGCCGGGCGGCATGCTGTTCGTCGGCCATGCCGAGAATTTCAGCGACTCGCGCGACCTGTTCACGCTGCGCGGAAAGACGGTCTATGAACGCCGCTGACGCACTGGCGCGCAGCGCGCCCGCGGTGCGGGGCGGGGGCTCGTCGCTGGAACTGCTGAAGGCGGCGCGGCGCAAGCCGGGCGAGGCTTCGTTCTTCTACTTCGACCACCACTTCCAGTTCAATGCGGTGAAAGTGCTGCCGGGCGAATACTTCGTCTCCAACGAGCAGCTGGTCATCATGACGGTGCTCGGCTCCTGCATTGCCGCGTGTCTGTGGGACAGCCGCGCAGGCATCGGCGGCATGAACCATTTCATGCTGCCCGAGAGCGATGCGGCCGATGTCTCCGGCCGTTATGGCTCCTACGCGATGGAACTGCTGATCAACGAGATGATGAAGGCCGGCGCCCGTCGCGAGAACCTGCAGGCCAAGATCTTCGGCGGCGCGCAGGTGATGGCCGGTTTCACCACCATGAACGTGGGCGAGCGCAATACCAGCTTCGTGCAGGAATACCTGCGCACCGAGCGCATTCCGCTGCTGGCCGAAGACGTGCTGGACATCCATCCGCGCAAGGTCTGTTTCTTTCCGACGACCGGCAAGGCGATGGTCAAGCGGCTGGCGCACGCGCATCCCGAATCGCTGCTCAGCCAGGAACGGCGCGGCAACGCGGCCACGGTGGCGCAGACCACCTCGGGCGGGTCGGTCGACCTGTTCTGATCCTCCGCATTTCGAATCCGCATTCGTTGAGCATGAACAAGATCAGCGTGATCGTCGTCGACGACTCGGCCCTGGTGCGCAGCCTGCTGGCCGAGATCATCAACCGCCAGCCCGACATGGCCTGTATCGGCACGGCCAACGACCCCTTGATCGCGCGCGAGATGATCCGCGAGCGCAACCCGGACGTCATTACGCTCGACGTGGAAATGCCCCGCATGGACGGCATCGACTTCCTGGGCCGGCTGATGCGGCTGCGACCGATGCCGGTGGTGATGATCTCCACGCTGACCGATCGCGGTGCCGAGGTGACCATGCGGGCGCTGGAGCTGGGCGCGGTCGATTTCGTGGCCAAGCCGCGCGTGGGGGTGGCGAGCGGATTGAAGGATCTGGCCGAGCAGATCGTGGAGAAGATCCGCATCGCGTCCAAGGCCAAGGTGCGGCGCGCGCCGGCCTTGGCAGCACCCGCACCCGCTGCGCATCCTGCCAACGCTGCTGCGCCCGTCGCGCCGCCGAGCAGCAGTGCCTTGCTCGGCCGGGTGTCGACCGAGAAACTTATCTTCATCGGTGCCTCGACCGGTGGCACCGAAGCCATTCGCCAGATCCTGGTGGATCTTCCGGCGGACTGCCCGGCCATCGCGATCACCCAGCACATGCCGCCGGGTTTTACCGCCAGCTTCGCGGCGCGGCTCGATGGGCTGTGCGCGATCTCGGTGAAGGAGGCGGTGAATGGCGAGCGCATCCTGCCGGGGCATGCGTACATCGCGCCAGGCGGCAAGCAGTTCAGCATCGGTCGCAGCGGGGCCAACTACGTGGCGGTGGTGGAAGACGCCGAGCCGGTAAACCGCCATCGGCCCTCGGTGGAGGTGCTGTTCCAGTCGGCGGCGCGACACGCCGGCCGCAATGCCTACGCCATCATGCTGACCGGCATGGGTGCCGACGGCGCCAAGGCGATGCGCGAGATGAAGGACGCCGGCAGCTACAACTACGTGCAGGACGAGGCCAGCTGCATCGTCTTCGGCATGCCGCGCGAAGCCATCGCGCACGGGGCGGCCCACGAGGTGTTGCCGCTCGACCAGATCGCGGGTGCCTTGCTGCTGCGCCTGAAGTCCGGCGGCGAGGTCCGCCACCGGATCTGATTCAGAGCATTTCGTCCGGCGCGAATGGCCCGGCGATGTTCACCAGCAGCTTGAGACCGGTGCTCGCATCGGGCTCCGAGCGCAGGAGCTGACCGGCGCGCGCGGTGTCGTCGGCTGGTGGATGCCAGACCAGCACACCGTCCTGCAGTTCGACGTGGTAGCTGCGGAGCAGCGTCTTTTCGATGCCGGCGGTGAGCTCGGCCGACATCGCTCGGTTGCGGATCACGATACCGGCTTCGGTGTTTTGCAGCGCCGAGCGCATGTCGAGGTTCATGGTGCCGACGACCAGCAGCCGGTCGTCCATCACCAGGGTCTTGGCGTGCAGGCTCGATCGGCCCTGGGGTGTGGAGCCGAGCAGACGGCGGTCGGTGTCGCCGCTGGCGCGTAGCTCGTAGAGTTCCACGCCGATGGCGAGCAAGGCCTTGCGATAGCGCGCATAGCCGACATGGGCGAGCGGCGCGTCGTTCGAGGCGAGCGAATTGGTCAGCACGCGCACCCGCACGCCGCGTTGGCGAATGCCTTCGAACGCTTTCATCATGTCCGCGCCGGGAACGAAGTAGGGCGACACGATGAGCAGATCGGCCTGCGCGCGCTGGATGAGGTTGACCAGTCCGTCGACCACGGTCTCTTCTTCGTCGTCAGGCTCGTCGCCGCTGATCTTGGTGGGCTGGTCGGCCACGTAGGTCGCCGGCGCCCACACCAGTTGCAGCGTGCCCTGCTCGATCTCGCTGGCCACGCCGGCGGCGGCGGGCACCGATGGCGGCGGTACTTTGGGGGGCAGCCCGCCGGGCGCTGCCGGTGCCGATTGCTCCGACTGCGGAGGCGGCGCGGAGTCGGCCGTGCGATCGGCGCGCTGTTCGTCGATGCGCGCTCGCTCGCGGGGCGTCAGCAGGGCGGCTGCAGGATAGGCAACTGGGTCGTTCCAATACGCGTCGAAGGTGCCGGAGATCTGCCGCACGATGTCGCCGGCCACCAGGATGTCGAGGTCGAGAAAATTGCTGGTGCTGCCATGGCCGAAATAGTCGTCACCCAGGTTGCGCCCGCCGGTGACGGCCAGCGCGTTGTCGGCGATGAAAGCCTTGTTATGCATGCGCTGCTGGATGCGCTGGAAGTCGAACATCGCGCCGATCAATCGGCCGGCCTGCCAGCTCCGTGGCCCCATGACCGGATTGAACAGCCGCACTTCGATGTTGGGGACTTCGTCCATGCGCAGCACTTCGGCGTTGTCGCCGGCGGCGTTGAAGTCGTCGATCAGGATGCGCACGCGCACACCGCGCAGTGCTGCCTGGCGAAGGCGGTGCAGCAACTCGTCGGTGGAGCTGTCGTAGTGGATGCTGTAGTACTGCAGGTCGAGCGTCTTCTCGGCGGCGTCGATGAGTGCCAGGCGGCTCGCGTAGGCGTCCTCGGCATTGCCCAGCAGCCGGAAGCCTGCGCGGTGACGCGCGGCGGTGTCGGCGGGCGCGCCCGATTGCGCGTGTCTGGAAAGCGTGGTACCGGATGGGTCGGCGAGCGCCTGGGAAGGCGTTCGCCCGTTGTTGGCCGGCAGGCCGGCGCACCCGGGTAGCAGCGCTGAGAGAACCATCACGGCTAGACCGTGGCAGAGAAAGGAGCCGGCCCTGCGCATGCGGGAGGGCTGGGCGGACGCGACAGGCATTGATACAGCGGAGTGCAACCCAAAAACGGTGGATCGAATTTAGGCGGCCACCACCGCCGCGTCTGTCGGACGGCGCGCCAGCCGCCACAGGCCTCAAGCCGACAGCGCACTCCAGCGGTCGAGCGCCTGCAGCAGCATGTCGTCGATCTGCGCCGTGCGTTCGGCCAGCGCTGCTGCGCGTTTGGCGTCGGTGGCGTAAAGCGAGCCATCGTCCAGCGATGCGGCGATTTCCTTTTGCTCCGCTTCGAGTGCCGCGACTTTTTGCGGCAATTCGTCGAGCTCGCGCTGTTCTTTGTAGCTGAGCTTGCGTTTGGCGTCGGGCGCTGTTGGCGCCGGCGCTGCGGCCGGTACGGCCTTGGTGGCGGTCGGAGGCGTGGGAGATGCGGCCGATTGTTTCTGGGCAATCTCCCTGGCGCGGCGGGATTGCGTCAGCCAATCCTGCACGCCGCCTTCGTACTCGCGCCAAAGGCCGTCACCTTCGGCCACCAGCAGGCTGGTGACGACGTTGTCGAGGAAGGTCCGGTCATGGCTGACCAGGAACACGGTGCCGTCGTAGTTCTGGAGGAGGTCTTCGAGTAGCTCCAACGTGTCGATATCCAGATCGTTGGTGGGTTCGTCGAGCACCAGCACATTGACCGGCCGCGCGAAGAGCCGTGCAAGCAGCAGGCGGTTGCGTTCGCCACCGGACAGCGAGCGCACCGGCGAGGCGGCGCGGGCAGGGGAGAAGAGGAAGTCGGACAGGTAGCTCTTGACGTGCTTGCGCTGGTTGCCGATCTCGATCCACTCGCTGCCGGGGCTGATGAAGTCCTCGAGCGTGGCGTCGAGGTTCAGGCCGTCGCGCATCTGGTCGAAATAGGCGATCTCCAGGTTGGCGCCCTGGCGCACCTTGCCGGTGTCGGGGGCGAGCTGGCCCAGAATCATCTTGAGCAAGGTCGTCTTGCCGGCGCCGTTGGAGCCGACGAGGCCGATCTTGTCGCCCCGCAGAATGGTGCCGGTGAAACCCTTGACGATGTCGCGGTCGCCGTAGCGCTTGCCGACGTCGGTCAGCTCCGCCACGATCTTTCCGGACTGCTGGCCGGCGGCGACATCCATGTTGACGCGACCTTGAGAGTCGCGGCGGGCACTGCGTTGTCCGCGCAAGACTTTGAGGCGCTCGATACGGCTCTGGCTGCGGGTGCGCCGCGCTTCCACGCCCTTGCGGATCCAGATCTCTTCCTGGGCGAGCAGCTTGTCGGCCTTGGCGTTGATGACGGCTTCCTGGGCGAGCTGTTCGTCCTTTTGTGTCAGGTAAGCGGCGAAGTTGCCCGGGTAGGAGCGGAGCTTGCCGCGGTCAAGTTCGACGATGCGGGTGGCGACACGGTCGAGGAAGGAGCGGTCATGGGTGATGGTGACGATGCTGCCCTTGAAGTCGATGAGCAGGGTTTCCAGCCACTCGATCGCATCGAGATCCAGATGGTTGGTCGGCTCGTCGAGCAGGAGTACATCGGGTCGTGCCACCAGAGCCTGGGCGAGCGCCACTCGCTTGCGCATGCCGCCGGATAGCGTCGAAACGACGGCATCGGCCGCCAGATGCAGGCGATCGAGTGTTTCGTCGACGCGTTGTTCCCAGTTCCAGGCGTCGTACGCCTCGATCTCTTGTTGGAGCAGGTCGAGATCGGCGTCCGGGTCGCCGGACAGATAGCGCTCCCGCGCGGCAATGGCCGGGGCGATGCCTTGCGAGACCGCTTCGAAGATCGTCGCCGATGCCTCGAGCACCGGCTCCTGCATTACATAGGCGATGCGGATGCCGCGCTGTACCTGATAGCTACCATCGTCAGCTTTCTCCAGGCCGCCGAGGATCTTGAGCATGGAGGACTTGCCGGCGCCGTTGCGGCCGATCAGTCCGACACGTTCGGTTGTCTCCAGGGCGAAGTCCGCATGATCTAGTAAGGGAACGTGCCCGAAGGCGAGTTGTGCGTCGAGCAGTGTGAGGAGGGCCATGGGGGGATTATCCCGGGTGTCGATCTGTCCAACGACACAATCTGCTGGAAGCTGTCAAAAGTCATGCTATAGTCACAGGCTCAGCAGATGAGCGGCGTTCTTCAAGTGGATGCAGCGATTGTGCTGAGCAGTCGGGTCGAGGCTTTTGTGGCTGGAGATTTCGGTGGTTGGTTGGGTTGTGCGGGGTTTGAAAAAAATTCTGCGACTTGATTGACCGGATCGAAAAATTCGGTATAGAATTCGAGGCTCAGCTGGAAGTGCTGGAGAGTTAATCAGGTGGGTTGGTCAGGTAATCTGGCTGGTCGATCTGAGAGGCGAATCAAGATTTCCGGCAGGCGACGAAAGTCAAAAAAGTTTGACACTCTTTTAAAAAACGTGTTAGAATCTAAGGCTTCGCTGATCGCAGCTAAGCAAGTTGAATGAAGCAGTATTGAGCTGGTTTGTTCGGCAGGAATCTTTAAAAATCTACAGCCGATAAGCGTGGGCGTTTGAGAGGCGGACTTGCCAAGGTTCACAGAACCAGAGAGTCTTCATTGACTCTCATCAAACGCTCATGAGAATAGAAGTGAAGTCACTTCAATTCCGTTTTTATGAGTAAACAATCAAGATCGAACTGTAGAGTTTGATCCTGGCTCAGATTGAACGCTGGCGGCATGCCTTACACATGCAAGTCGAACGGTAACAGGTCTTCGGATGCTGACGAGTGGCGAACGGGTGAGTAATACATCGGAACGTGCCCGATCGTGGGGGATAACGCAGCGAAAGCTGTGCTAATACCGCATACGATCTACGGATGAAAGCGGGGGATCGCAAGACCTCGCGCGGACGGAGCGGCCGATGGCAGATTAGGTAGTTGGTGGGGTAAAGGCTCACCAAGCCTGCGATCTGTAGCTGGTCTGAGAGGACGACCAGCCACACTGGGACTGAGACACGGCCCAGACTCCTACGGGAGGCAGCAGTGGGGAATTTTGGACAATGGGCGCAAGCCTGATCCAGCCATGCCGCGTGCAGGATGAAGGCCTTCGGGTTGTAAACTGCTTTTGTACGGAACGAAAAGGTCTTCTTTAATACAGAGGGCCCATGACGGTACCGTAAGAATAAGCACCGGCTAACTACGTGCCAGCAGCCGCGGTAATACGTAGGGTGCAAGCGTTAATCGGAATTACTGGGCGTAAAGCGTGCGCAGGCGGTAATGTAAGACAGATGTGAAATCCCCGGGCTCAACCTGGGAACTGCATTTGTGACTGCATTGCTGGAGTGCGGCAGAGGGGGATGGAATTCCGCGTGTAGCAGTGAAATGCGTAGATATGCGGAGGAACACCGATGGCGAAGGCAATCCCCTGGGCCTGCACTGACGCTCATGCACGAAAGCGTGGGGAGCAAACAGGATTAGATACCCTGGTAGTCCACGCCCTAAACGATGTCAACTGGTTGTTGGGTCTTCATTGACTCAGTAACGAAGCTAACGCGTGAAGTTGACCGCCTGGGGAGTACGGCCGCAAGGTTGAAACTCAAAGGAATTGACGGGGACCCGCACAAGCGGTGGATGATGTGGTTTAATTCGATGCAACGCGAAAAACCTTACCCACCTTTGACATGTACGGAATTTACCAGAGATGGTTCAGTGCTCGAAAGAGAACCGTAACACAGGTGCTGCATGGCTGTCGTCAGCTCGTGTCGTGAGATGTTGGGTTAAGTCCCGCAACGAGCGCAACCCTTGTCATTAGTTGCTACGAAAGGGCACTCTAATGAGACTGCCGGTGATAAACCGGAGGAAGGTGGGGATGACGTCAAGTCCTCATGGCCCTTATAGGTGGGGCTACACACGTCATACAATGGCTGGTACAGAGGGTTGCCAACCCGCGAGGGGGAGCTAATCCCATAAAGCCAGTCGTAGTCCGGATCGCAGTCTGCAACTCGACTGCGTGAAGTCGGAATCGCTAGTAATCGCGGATCAGAATGTCGCGGTGAATACGTTCCCGGGTCTTGTACACACCGCCCGTCACACCATGGGAGCGGGTTCTGCCAGAAGTAGTTAGCCTAACCGTAAGGAGGGCGATTACCACGGCAGGGTTCGTGACTGGGGTGAAGTCGTAACAAGGTAGCCGTATCGGAAGGTGCGGCTGGATCACCTCCTTTCTGGAAAAACTAGCAAGTTCTAGCGTTATTGAACGCCCACACTTATCGGTTGTTGGAAGAGTCGAGTAGATCGACGATGGGTCTGTAGCTCAGCTGGTTAGAGCACCGTCTTGATAAGGCGGGGGTCGTTGGTTCGAGCCCAACTAGACCCACCAAGTCTTTCTGCTGGATGGGATATATCTGTGTGTGCGCGAATGAGTGCATGTCGGCAGACCTGGGGGGATTAGCTCAGCTGGGAGAGCACCTGCTTTGCAAGCAGGGGGTCGTCGGTTCGATCCCGTCATCCTCCACCAAACACCATGTCGGCGAGGTCTGCGAGAAGCAGGCGTTGTCGGGTTATCGAAGATTGGTTCAACACCAAAGTAGCTTTGCAAGAGGCTGCTTTGTTGTTGATCGCGATAGTGCGATCAATCGGCTGTTCTTTAAAAATTCATAGAGTCGAATCAGCGTTGTCGGCGGAAATGAGGTCAAGGCCTCAACCGTGCCGTCGGCAACATGAATTTTTGATTGCGTCAAAACGAATATTCAGCAAGTCTGAAAAATTCGAAGTATCGAGGCCGCAAGGCTTCATACGGCATAACGCGCCAGGTGAAAGACCTGGCAATTCCTTGAAGAATGATTTTGGAGTTTCGACAAGAGACGTCAAAGTTATAGGGTCAAGTGAATAAGAGCATGTGGTGGATGCCTTGGCGATGATAGGCGACGAAGGACGTGATAGCCTGCGATAAGCTTCGGGGAGCTGGCAAATTAGCTTTGATCCGGAGATTTCCGAATGGGGAAACCCACCCTCAGGGGTATCGCATGATGAATACATAGTCATGCGAGGCGAACCGGGTGAACTGAAACATCTCAGTAGCTCGAGGAAAAGACATCAACCGAGATTCCGAAAGTAGTGGCGAGCGAAATCGGAAGAGCCTGCTGGTGATAGCACGATTCTTAGCAAAACGATCTGGAAAGGTCGGCCATAGCAGGTGATAGCCCTGTATGCGAAAAGAGACGTGTGGTACTAGGCCAGCGACAAGTAGGGCGGGACACGTGTAATCCTGTCTGAATATGGGGGGACCATCCTCCAAGGCTAAATACTCATCATCGACCGATAGTGAACTAGTACCGTGAGGGAAAGGCGAAAAGAACCCCGGGAGGGGAGTGAAATAGATCCTGAAACCGCATGCTTACAAAAAGTAGGAGCCCGCAAGGGTGACTGCGTACCTTTTGTATAATGGGTCAGCGACTTACATTCAGTGGCAAGGTTAACCGAATAGGGAAGCCGTAGAGAAATCGAGTCCGAATAGGGCGTCCAGTCGCTGGGTGTAGACCCGAAACCAAGTGATCTATCCATGGCCAGGATGAAGGTGCCGTAACAGGTACTGGAGGTCCGAACCGACTAGTGTTGCAAAACTAGCGGATGAGCTGTGGATAGGGGTGAAAGGCTAAACAAACTTGGAAATAGCTGGTTCTCTCCGAAAACTATTTAGGTAGTGCCTCGCGTATTACCTTCGGGGGTAGAGCACTGTTTTGGCTAGGGGGTCATGGCGACTTACCAAACCAAGGCAAACTCCGAATACCGAAGAGTACAGCGCGGGAGACAGAGCACCGGGTGCTAACGTCCGGACTCAAGAGGGAAACAACCCAGACCGCCAGCTAAGGTCCCTAAAATTGGCTAAGTGGGAAACGAAGTGGGAAGGCTAAAACAGTCAGGATGTTGGCTTAGAAGCAGCCATCATTTAAAGAAAGCGTAATAGCTCACTGATCGAGTCGTCCTGCGCGGAAGATGTAACGGGGCTAAGCCAGTTACCGAAGCTGCGGATGTGCAATTTATTGCACGTGGTAGGAGAGCGTTCTGTAGGCCTGTGAAGGTGTCTTGTAAAGGATGCTGGAGGTATCAGAAGTGCGAATGCTGACATGAGTAGCGTTAAAGGGGGTGAAAAGCCCCCTCGCCGTAAGCGCAAGGTTTTCTACGCAACGTTCATCGGCGTAGAGTGAGTCGGCCCCTAAGGCGAGGCAGAGATGCGTAGCTGATGGGAAACAGGTCAATATTCCTGTACCGATCAATAGTGCGATGTGGGGACGGAGAAGGTTAGCTCAGCCAACTGTTGGACATGTTGGTTCAAGCCTGTAGTCGTGCCTGGTAGGCAAATCCGCCGGGCTTAGATGAGGGGTGATAACGAGTCTGCTTGCAGACGAAGTGAGTGATACCCTGCTTCCAGGAAAAGCCACTAAGCTTCAGCTATTGACGACCGTACCGCAAACCGACACTGGTGCGCGAGATGAGTATTCTAAGGCGCTTGAGAGAACTCGGGAGAAGGAACTCGGCAAATTGACACCGTAACTTCGGAAGAAGGTGTGCCTTTAGTAGGTGAAGGGATTTACTCCTGGAGCCCAATGAGGTTGCAAAAAATCGGTGGCTGCGACTGTTTATTAAAAACACAGCACTCTGCAAACACGAAAGTGGACGTATAGGGTGTGACGCCTGCCCGGTGCTGGAAGATTAAATGATGGGGTGCAAGCTCTTGATTGAAGTCCCAGTAAACGGCGGCCGTAACTATAACGGTCCTAAGGTAGCGAAATTCCTTGTCGGGTAAGTTCCGACCTGCACGAATGGCGTAACGATGGCCACACTGTCTCCTCCCGAGACTCAGCGAAGTTGAAATGTTTGTGATGATGCAATCTCCCCGCGGAAAGACGGAAAGACCCCATGAACCTTTACTGTAGCTTTGTATTGGACTTTGAACGGATCTGTGTAGGATAGGTGGGAGGCTTTGAAGCAGGGTCGCTAGATCTTGTGGAGCCAACGTTGAAATACCACCCTGGTGCGTTTGAGGTTCTAACCTAGGTCCATTATCTGGATCGGGGACAGTGCATGGTAGGCAGTTTGACTGGGGCGGTCTCCTCCCAAAGCGTAACGGAGGAGTTCGAAGGTACGCTAGTTACGGTCGGACATCGTGACGATAGTGCAATGGCATAAGCGTGCTTAACTGCGAGACTGACAAGTCGAGCAGATGCGAAAGCAGGACATAGTGATCCGGTGGTTCTGTATGGAAGGGCCATCGCTCAACGGATAAAAGGTACTCTGGGGATAACAGGCTGATACCGCCCAAGAGTTCATATCGACGGCGGTGTTTGGCACCTCGATGTCGGCTCATCTCATCCTGGGGCTGTAGCCGGTCCCAAGGGTATGGCTGTTCGCCATTTAAAGAGGTACGTGAGCTGGGTTTAAAACGTCGTGAGACAGTTTGGTCCCTATCTTCCGTGGGCGCTGCAGATTTGAGGAAGCCTGCTCCTAGTACGAGAGGACCGGAGTGGACGCACCTCTGGTGTATCGGTTGTCACGCCAGTGGCATTGCCGAGTAGCTAAGTGCGGAAGAGATAACCGCTGAAAGCATCTAAGCGGGAAACTCGTTTCAAGATGAGATCTGCCGGGGCCTTGAGCCCCCTGAAGAGTCGTTCTAGACCAGGACGTTGATAGGTCAGGTGTGGAAGCGCAGTAATGCGTTAAGCTAACTGATACTAATTGCTCGTGCGGCTTGACCCTATAACTTTGATCTGACCAAAATTAGATTCAAGGTGTTATGCCAAGACGTAATCAAAATACCTCAAGCTGATTCCAAACTCTATGAATTCGCCGTCCTGACATAAAAACCAGGACGGCAACCCTTTATGCCTGATGACCATAGCGAGTTGGTACCACTCCTTCCCATCCCGAACAGGACAGTGAAACGACTCCGCGCCGATGATAGTGCGGGTTCCCGTGTGAAAGTAGGTCATCGTCAGGCTATTACAGCCCGCAATAGCCCCTCAATCGTTTTGGTTGAGGGGCTTTTGTCTATACACCAGCGCAAAGAGTACCGGCTTTCTCTCATGGCTGGGTTTTGACGCTGACGAGGTCGACCATGACTTTTCTTGCGGTAGATGTTGGAAATACTAGGCTCAAATGGGCTTGCTATGCCGACGGGGAACCAGGAAGAGCGCCCATTGCTCACGGCGTCGAATTTTTGGAGCATATCGATCGCTTGGCCGAGGGGGCTTGGTCGATACTGCCGATTCCACACGAAATTCTTGGATGCATCGTGGCGGGTGACGCTGTCCGTCGGCTTGTTGAAGAGCAGATGGAGATATGGGACACGACACCTCGCTGGGTTGTCGCCACGGCGTCGGAGGCAGGCGTCAGTAATGGCTACGAGCATCCTTCCCGTCTTGGCCCCGATCGCTGGGTTGCCATGATCGGTGCGCGTCAACGCATGTTGGCGAGCGGACGAACAAGCCCCTTGATTGTCGTGATGGTCGGAACAGCTGTAACTGTCGATGCGCTGGACGCCAATGGTCGTTTTCTAGGTGGGCTGATCCTTCCTGGCCACGGCATCATGTTGCGGGCACTGGAGAGCGGAACTGCGGGACTGCATGTTCCGACGGGGGAAGTCCGTACCTTTCCCACAAATACCAGCGACGCGCTTACGAGTGGCGGAACCTATGCCATTGCAGGTGCAGTTCAACGAATGCTGAAGCATCTTCGACTGCAATCTCCATGCACGGAACCGCTTTGCATTATGAGTGGCGGCGCAGGCTGGAAGATGGCTCCGCACATGCTGTGTGCTGTTGAGTTGGTGGATACATTGATATTCGACGGCCTTTTGACAATTGCCTCTACAAGGCGAGCACGTTAGCGTCTAGCGTCATCATCATGTCTGCATGTCATAATTTCAAAAAAATATGAATGACGGCGCTCTTTCCATCGAGCAAATTGCAGGGAGTTATTACATGTTGTACACAATGAATGCGTTTCATGAGGCCGACTGACGTATTGCGGTCGTTGCTGGTAAATCGCCATTTGATCGTGCAATTGGTGAGGCGGGAAATATCTGGCCGATATCGCGGCTCTTTTCTTGGAGTGCTGTGGACATTTGTAAATCCACTTTTGATGCTCGCGATTTACACCTTTATTTTCGGTTACGTCTTCAAGTCGCGTTGGCGCTCTGATGCTGCAAGTCCAATCGAGTTTTCGGTCGTGATATTTGCCGGTGTAATGCTTCACACGTTGATAGCAGAATGTATTAACAAGGCCCCTACCTTGATTGTGGGGCAGACAAATTTTGTTAAAAAAGTAATTTTTCCACTTCACTGCCTTGCTTGGGTCACAGTTGGTAGTGCGCTTTTTCACACATTGATTTCGATTTTTATTTTTTTGGTTGCGGTCGCATTCATGCAGGGATCATTGTCGATAGGAATTTTGTGGATGCCCGTGCTAATTGCGCCTTTCGCGCTCATGGTCGCAGGCGTTGTCTGGGTTGTGGCGGCCTTGGGTGTGTACTTGCGCGACATAGGGCAGCTCATGGGATTAATGTCGTCTGTGTTAATGTTTTTAGCCCCGATTTTCTATCCTCTTCAATCGGTTCCGGACCGGTTCCGTGCGATTCTTTATTTAAATCCATTGACCTTCGTGGTCGAGCAGGTTCGCGCCGTTGCAATTTGGGGCCAGCCTGTGGATTGGGTGGGATGGTGCGTTTACACCGCGGTTTCATTCTTGGTTGCTGCGTGCGGGCTGACGGTATTTCAGCGACTTCGCTCTGGTTTCGCTGATGTCCTCTGAATTTTCAATTATTGAAATCACGAATCTCAGCAAGAGATACGAGGTTTATACGCAACCCCGAGATAGGTTGCGTCAGATGATTTTCTCCCGTGTGAGGCGCTGGACTGGTCGGGAGCCGATAAAATATTTCAAAGAGTTTTGGGCGCTGCGGGATGTTAGCGTTTCAGTAAATTCCGGTGAAACACTGGCGATCATTGGTCAAAATGGGTCGGGCAAATCGACCCTTTTACAGCTTATATGTCGCACACTAACGCCTACCTCTGGCGAAATTGCGGTCAATGGGCGTATTGCCGCTTTGCTTGAGTTAGGCGCTGGATTCAACCCGGAGTTTTCCGGTCGGGAAAATGTGTACCTGAGCGGCTTATTGTATGGCATGAGTGCCGAACGTCTTCGGGAACGTTACGAAGCCATCGTCGACTTCGCCGAAATCGGTGAATTTATTGATCAGCCGGTCAAGACATATTCGAGCGGAATGTATGTGCGATTGGCCTTCGCCATTGCAGCGCACGTTGACGCCGACGTTCTCGTGGTCGACGAAGCCCTGTCAGTAGGTGACGTCCGGTTCACGCAAAAATGCATGCGATTTTTGCGTGATTTTCAAAAAAGGGGCACATTGCTTTTCGTCAGCCACGACACCGCGGCAGTGGTCGGGTTGTGTTCGCGTGCGATTTGGTTGGACAAGGGGCGACTCCGCATGGATGGTTCGGCCAAGGAGACGGTGGAGGCCTATCTTGCTCACCAGCATGCGCTGGATCGAAAAGAACAGGGGCATGTAGTTGCAGTGAAGGACGATCGGCTTGGTCCTTCCAGAGCTGCAGCACCCGAAACAGCAATTGATGACCGACGATGGGCAAAACTGCGCAGCCAAGGAGCCTTGGGGCAAGTGGCCTATTTTGATTTTGATCCGCAGGAGTCGAAGGACATTTACGGTGCAGGAGGAGCTCTCATCACCGATGCCTGCTTCCTGGATGCTGACGGGGGCCCGCTCGCTGTCAGCCATGGCGGGGAGATTGTCGAACTGGTGATGACGGTCGCTGTTTCAGAGCCGCTTGAGAACATGATCTTCGGTTTTTATTTCAAGGACCGACTGGGACAACGGCTTTTCGGGGACAACACTTTCCAGACCTATCTGGAAAAACCGGTCTCTGCCGTGCCCGGTGAAAAAATAAGGGCCCGATTCAAGTTCAGAATGCCGGTGCTCCCTTCGGGAGCCTACTCGGTCGACTTGGCGGTGGCATCGGGGACCCAGGTCGATCACACCCAACAACACTGGCTTCACGACGGACTGCAGCTACGCGCGTCCGATACTTCCATGCGTCACGGTCTGGTTGGTCTGCCGATGCTGGATATCACAGTAACTTCTGTTCCTCATGATTGAATTTACCGGCGAACGTTTCCTCCCGACAGAAGGTGGCGAAATCCACCACGAACACATGCATCGCTATTCATGGATCCGCTCCATATGCTCTGGTAAGGATGTCGTGGACGTTGCGTGCGGAGAGGGTTATGGCTCGGCCACGTTGGCGCCATTTGCAAAGCAAGTGGTCGGTGTCGATATTTCAGAGGCTTCGGTTTTACATGCTAAAGAAACATACGGCGCGCATAAAAATCTTCGTTTCGAAATCGGCAGTGCAACGGCTATTCCACTGCCAGATGCTTCTTGCGATGTAGTGGTTTCATTCGAAACCATTGAACATCTGTCCGATCAGGCTGAAATGGTGTCCGAGCTGCGTCGTATATTGCGCTCAGACGGTTTTCTCGTCATTTCGTCGCCAAATAAGAAAGTTTATTCTGATGATCGAGATTATAAGAATGAATTCCACGTCAAAGAGTTGTATTTCGACGAACTAAATACGCTGATTCGTGGCCAGTTCCCGGAAGTTATTTATTGGGGGCAACGCTTCATAACGGCCTCGGCAATGCTTCCCATGGTGCGCCGTGCCGGAGGGTATCAGGCCTTGGTCGCGGCAGAAGGCGCCATCGTAGAACAGACTGCTCTTGGCGAATCCGCCATGTATTTCATCGCGATATGTGCGGCAACGGCGGATTTGCTGCCGAATTTGCCGCCGAGCCTTTACATGGAGGATGGTCAAGATCTCTATCAGCAAGACCGACGAAACCTTCAATGGGCGTCGCGACTGGATAAGGAGGCCGCGGCCACTGCCAAGCGTCTCACCAAATTGCAGGCCGAATTCGACGATCGTTCGGCGTGGGCACTTCAACTCGACGTCGACAGGGAGTCGCTGGAAGCCGAGTTGGCTCTTGCGCGCAAAGAGCTCGACGATCAGAAAAAAAATGCTGCGCTGAGTTGTCATGAGCCCGTCGTTGTCGATGAATCGCCGGACGACGATGCGACCATAAAAGCGTTGCGGACCGAGCTTGCCGAGGTTAGTGCGCGTTATCGTCAATACCATCAATCGTGGTCATGGAAGTTATCGGCCCCGATTCGGATGGCGGGCCGCATCATGCGGGGCGAATGGGCTGTGATTCGGAACATTGTCAGGCCCTTCTGCATGCGGTGGGGGCGAGCGGCTTATCTTGCGCTTCCTCTCTCACCTCGAATGAAGATGCGCCTTGTAGCTGCCGTCTATCGTACTGCGGGGCCGCTTTTCAAAGGCATGGTGCATTACGAGGTCTGGCAACGGCAACGTGAGGCTGCTCATTCAAGTCGTCCAGTCGGTGATGGACCGGTCGAAGCGAATCGCTTTGCCGAGCTGCTGCGATCGATTCGGTTCGATGTCGTCGCTGCCCCAGACGTATCAATTGTCATTCCGACATACGGTAACCTGCCTTACACCTTGGCATGTGTTGCGTCCATTGCGCGGCATAAACCGAAGATTTCGATCGAAGTGCTGGTGGCGGAGGATGCTTCTGGCGATCCCGACATTGATAAATTGAAAGCAATACCGGGCTTGCGCTACGTCGCCCATTCAAAAAATTTAGGTTTTCTCCGATCGTGCAATGCGGCGGTCAAGAAGTCTCGAGGCCGATACGTCTATTTATTAAACAACGATACCGAGGTCACCAGCGGTTGGCTGGACAGCATGGTTGCATTGTTCGACAACGACCCGTCCTGCGGTATGGTGGGTTCCAAACTTGTCTATCCTGATGGACGTCTGCAGGAAGCCGGGGGAATTGTCTGGAAGGATGCTTCCGCCTGGAACTTTGGGCGCCTGGACGACCCGACGCGGAGCATCTACAACTATGTCAAGGAATCGGATTATTGTTCCGGTGCGTCGCTTCTTATCCGCCGAGAAGTGTGGGACCAGCTCGGCGGTTTCGACGAGCATTATTTGCCTGCCTATTACGAAGATACTGACCTGGCTTTTCGAATTCGGTCGATTGGAAAAAAAGTTCTTTATCAGCCGGCATCGGTTGTTATTCATTACGAAGGTATTTCGCACGGCACCGATACCGGCAGTGGCGTCAAGCTTCACCAGTCAACTAACCTAGGTAAGTTCCGTCAGCGATGGGCGGAAGTTCTTGAAGAGTCACATCTGATCAATGGTGTGAATCCGTTTCTCGCACGCGATCGCTCCGTTGTCCGAAAGACCATTCTGGTCGTCGATCACTACATTCCTCAACCAGACCGAGATGCTGGCTCGCGCAGCATGTGGTGTGTGTTGCAGCAACTCGTTGCTATGGGGATGAATGTCAAATTTTGGCCGGCAAACTTGTGGCATGACGTTCACTACGCAACGCTGCTGCAGCAGGCAGGAATAGAGGTGATGTACGGCAATGAATATGTCGGGCGATATGGGGCCTGGGTAGAGGAACATGGCGCAGACCTCGACTATGTACTGCTAAGCCGGCCCGATGTTGCCCTCGAGCATATTGGCCCTTTGCGCAAGCATTCGAGCGCGAAGATTCTGTTTTACGGACACGACCTTCACCACGCCCGACTGATGAGCGAATCCGAAAAGACGGGGGACGCTCGCCTGGCACGCGAGGCAGAAGAAAAACGTATTTCCGAGGAGTCGGTTTGGCGAGACGTCGACGTCGTGTACTACCCATCGCACACCGAAACCGCGACAGTGCAGGCGGTGGTGCCCAATGTGGTTGCTCGCACGCTGCCGCTGTTCTATTTCGAAAACGGCGCCGTGGTGGCGCCACTGGCGGAGCGTAAGCGGCATCAACTCCTGTTTGTTGCCGGCTTCGGGCATCCGCCCAACGTGGATGCGGCGCTTTGGTTGGTCAGAGAGATATTTCCCCGCGTTCTGGCTGAAATCCCGGATGCCCACCTGATACTCGTCGGATCCAATCCTAGTGAGGCCGTCATGGCACTGGCAGGGCCGTCCGTCACCGTCACGGGTCATGTCAGTGACGCCGATCTTTTGACTTATTACCGGACGTCCGGCGTGGCCGTGGTACCGCTGCGATTCGGTGCGGGAGTCAAGGGGAAGGTGTTGGAGGCATTGCATCACGGACTGCCGCTGGTGACGACATCCGTTGGAACGCAGGGTCTGGAAGGACTGGATCAGTTGATACCGGTTGCCGAGGATCCAGCCAGTCTTGCTGCCGGCGTGGTGCAACTCATGCGCGATGACGCGCACTGGTCGCATGTCAGTGCTGCAGGGCGACAATTCACCAGGGCGCGTTTTTCGCGAGAGGCGATGTCTTCCGTACTGGCTCTCGACATCGATGCATCCGCGCGGCGGACCTGAACTCTTTCAATGAGCGCATCCATGGATTCCGTGCCGCAAAATTCAGCTGTTGAGGGTATTGCCGTGCACGGTCTTCCCGCCGTATCGAGAACGAAAAGCCAGATGCTCCGATTTCTCATGGTCGGCGTGCTCAACACAGCGGTTGGCTACGGCTTGTTCGCTGGATTCACCTGGATGGGTATGGCTTATCCATTGGCCATTGCGCTGGCGACGCTCCTGGGCGTCGCGTTCAACTTTCAAAGCACGGGCCGACTGGTTTTTGGAGGCGCCGACAGGTCGCGACTTCTTCGGTTTTTGCTTGCGTACGCGTTTATCTACCTGACCAATGTGGCAGCCGTCGCGCTGCTGACCTATTTCGGCCTGTCGGTCTTTTTGGCGAATGGACTGTGCGTGCTGCCGCTCGCCTTGCTTTCTTTCATGCTCCAGCGCCGGTTCGTCTTTTCACATTCCGTATGAAACACATCACCATCGTCACGCCCTGCTACAACGAAGAGGCGAACGTCGAAGAGCTCTACCGTCAGGCGCGCGATGTCATGGCGCAGATTCCCGATATCCGCTATGAGCATCTGTTCATCGACAACTGCTCGCTGGACCGCACCCCGGAATTGCTTCGCAAGCTGGCGGCCGCCGATCCTGCCGTGAAAGTGATCTTCAACGCCCGCAACTTCGGTCATATCCGTTCGCCTTACCACGGGCTCATGCAGGCACCCGGTGACGCGGCGATTTTGTTGGTAGCCGACCTTCAGGATCCGCCGGAACTGATCAAAGAATTCATCGCCCGTTGGCGCGAGGGCGCAAAGCTCGTTGTGGGCGTCAAACCGACTGCGGACGAATCCGGCGCCATGTTCGCCATTCGACGTCTCTATTACCGGACCGTCACGAAAATCGCAGATGTTCGATTGATCCAGAATTTCACCGGATTCGGTCTTTACGACCGCCAGGTTCTGGACGAACTCCGGCGAATAGACGACCCCTATCCCTATCTGCGCGGTCTCGTGTCCGAAGTCGGGTTCGATGCGGTTCAAGTTCCCTACAACCAGCCACGACGCAAGCGCGGAATTTCCAAGAACAATTTCTACACGCTCTACGACATTGCAATGCTCGGCATCACCTCGCATTCGCGGGTGCCTTTGCGCGTGGCGACCATTTGCGGATTCCTGTTGTCGGGACTGAGTCTGCTGCTGTCGATCTTCTACCTGCTGGTCAAACTTATTTTCTGGAACAACTTTTCCGCGGGTGCAGCACCCATGTTGATCGGCATGTTCTTCTTTGCTTCGGTTCAGCTTTTCTTTATCGGTCTGCTGGGAGAGTACGTGGGCGCCATCCTGACGCACGTGATGAAGCGTCCTCTGGTGGTCGAGCGCGAGCGGCTCAATTGGCCCGAGCGCGTAACGGCGACCTCACCGGATCCTGGCCAGACCACTGGCCGCTAAGGTCGGCGCTATCCACCGGCGCGCAGCAGCGCCCGGTAGCGCCAGAACGCGCTTGAGGTCCAGAGACGCACCAGGCTGGTCATGTGCCAGCGCAGATGGCTATGGTCGGCGTGGCTTGCACGGCGGGCGTCGTGCTCAACCTGCAGTTGCTCGCAGATCTGGATGCGCTTGCCGGCGAGGCGCAGACGTGCACTGATGTCGAAGTCTTCGCCGTACATGAAATAGCGGTCATCGAAGCCGCCGACCTCGCGATACGCCGTGCTGCGAAACAGCATGAACAATCCAGGGAGCCAGGCTGGATTGGTCGGGGTAGGGTAGCCCGGTTTGCGGCGATTCAGGATTTCCAGCGGCGTCAACAAACCGCGATGCGCCTCGGGCGTAGTCTTGCCGGGTTCAAAAACGCGCGGTGCGAGCAGGCCTGCGTCCGGCCGCGCGTGGGCGAGCAATGGCGCAAGTACGTTGGACGACAGCCGGATATCGGGATTGAGCACGAGAAACCACGGGCTGCCGCCATGCGCCGCGAAGGCCGCGTTGTGGTTGGCGCCGAAGCCCTTCGGATGATTGTTGTGTATCAGGTGCAGCGCATACGACGCGGCGGGAAGTTCTCCGATGATCTCCGTCCGGTTGATGGTCAGCACGACCCGCTCTACTTCTGCGCTGCAGAGTCGCGCCAGTTGTTCCAGCAAAGGCTTTATCAACTCGATCTGGCCATGGCTCACGATGGAGACCGTCACGGGCGCGCGCGGGATAGGCAATATTGTCATGGTCTAATTTGGCCGGCGGATTCTAAAGTCCGCCCCCAGATGATCACACTTATTGTTTTTAGCTTTCTCGTCGCCAGCGTTGCCGTGTTCGTGTTGCTGCGTCGAGCCAAGCAACACGCCCGGCTTTATGGGGCCGACATGCCTCAGCGCTTTCATGCAGGCGATGTACCGCGCCTGGGCGGCGCCGGCATTCTGGTGGGGACTATCGCGGGCTGGCTCATGGCCGGCCTCCAGCCCGGTGATCCTTTTCATGTGGGGTGGAGTGCCGGTGCTGCAGCCCTTGCCGTGGTTTGCCTGCTGCCGGCGGTGGTCGGGGGCATTCTGGAGGACATCACGCAGCGTGTTCCGGCACGCCTGAGGCTGGTGATCACGCTGTGCTCGGCGGCGATGTTCTGCTGGCTACTTGGTCTCGGCATCGATCGCGTAGGGATCCCCGCGATCGACGCAAGGCTGGCTTCATCGGCCTGGCTCGCGGCGATCTTCGCCGCGTTCGCCATCGGAGGTCTACCCCATGCGTTCAACTTGATCGACGGCTATAACGGCTTGGCCGGTACCGTGTCGATGTTGACCTGCCTGGCCATCTCCCACGTGGCATTGCAACTTGGTGACCGCCAGCTCGCCGCGAGCGTGCTGTGCCTCGCAGGCGCGACCGCCGGGTTTCTGGTTTTCAACTACCCGCGCGGCAAGATCTTCGCAGGCGATGGTGGGGCATATGTCTGGGGCATGGTGATCGCGGTGGCCTGCGTGACGCTGGTGCAGCGACATGGCGCGGTATCTCCATGGTTTCCGGTGCTGCTGCTGGTCTATCCGGTATGCGAGACCATGTTTTCCATCTACCGGAAGATGGCGCGTGGTCAATCGCCGGGCGCGGCCGACAGGTTGCATTTCCACCAGTTGATCTTTCGACGCCTGGTCAGGCCGGTGTTTCTCGATGACGAGGACCGCCAATTGCTCATGCGCAACAACAAGACCGCGCCCTACCTCTGGATGTTTTCCGCGAGCTCGATCGTTCCGGCGGTGCTGCTCTGGCGCAACACGGTCGCGCTGGCGATCTTCAGTTTGCTGTTCGTCCTCGCCTATGTCGCCGCCTACCTGATGATCGTGCGCTTCAAGGTCCCTGGCTGGCTGCGGTTCTAGACTTCGGCTATTCGCACCATTTCCATCCTCAAGATTTCATGGACAACCTCGAATCCCTC
The DNA here is from genome assembly GCF_033546935.1 of Xylophilus sp. GOD-11R. GTDB lineage: Bacteria > Pseudomonadota > Gammaproteobacteria > Burkholderiales > Burkholderiaceae_C > Xylophilus. The sequence goes on from NZ_CP137854.1 coordinate 835,780, forward strand.
GCCCCCCGCGACAAGGCCGAAATCCTGGCCCAGGCGCTGCCCTACATTCGCCGCTTCCATGGCAAGACCATGGTGATCAAATATGGCGGCAATGCCATGACCGATCCGGCGCTGCAGGCCGACTTCGCTGAAGACGTGGTGCTGCTCAAGCTGGTGGGCATCAACCCGGTGGTGGTGCATGGCGGCGGTCCGCAGATCGAGACCGCGCTCAAGCGACTGGGCAAGAAAGGCGAATTCATCCAGGGCATGCGGGTGACTGACTCGGAGACGATGGAAGTCGTCGAATGGGTTCTGGCCGGCGAGGTGCAGCAGGACATCGTCGGGCTGATCAACCAGGCGGGCGGCAAGGCCGTGGGCCTGACCGGCCGCGACGGCGGCCTGATTCGCGCCAAGAAGCTGCGCCTGCCCGATCGTGACGACCCCAACAAGTTCCACGACGTCGGCCAGGTCGGCGACATCGTGCAGATCGACCCTTCAGTCGTCAAAGCCCTGCAGGACGACCAGTTCATCCCCGTCATCAGCCCGCTGGGCTTCGGCGAAGAGAACGAGAGCTACAACATCAATGCCGACGTGGTGGCCGGCAAGCTCGCGACGGTGCTGCAAGCGGAAAAATTGTTGTTGCTGACCAACACGCCCGGCGTGCTCGACAAGTCGGGCACCTTGCTGACCGACCTGAGCGCTCGCGAAATCGACGAGCTCTTTGCCGACGGCACGATCTCCGGGGGCATGCTGCCCAAGATCGAGGGCGCACTCGACGCTGCGCGTAGCGGGGTGAACTCGGTACACATCATCGACGGCCGCGTACCCCATGCACTTTTGTTAGAAATCCTCACCGATCAAGCGTTCGGAACAATGATTCGATCACATTGATGCAATAAGACCCATTTTCTGTTCCTGCCAACGCAGCCACTGTGCGAGAATGGACAAAGATTACGCACGGTTACAGCTATGTCCGAGGCAGCATTGAATTCGACTGAGGAGCCGCAATCCGCGGATGCACCGGCGTCCAGTACGCGCAAACGACCCAAGCCGGGTGAACGGCGGGTTCAGATTTTGCGTGCGCTGGCCGAGATGCTCGAGAAGCCAGGCGCCGAACGCGTCACGACGGCGGCCCTGGCCGCACGTCTTGACGTCAGCGAGGCCGCCCTCTACCGACATTTCGCCAGCAAGGCGCAGATGCTGGAGGGGCTGATCGAATTCATCGAGCAATCGGCTTTCACCCTGGTCGGCCAGATCGCCGATCGTGGTGACGGTTCGCAGCCGCAGGCTGCGCAGCTCGTCACGATGCTGCTCCAGTTCGCCGAAAAGAACCCCGGCATGACGCGGGTGATGGTCGGCGACGCGCTGGTGTTCGAGAACGAACGACTCCAGCAACGCATGAACCTCTTCTTCGACAAGTTCGAAGCTGCCTTGCGCCAGGCGCTGCAGGGCGGTGACGAAGCCACGGACGACAGCGATGCCGCCATCCGTGCATCGGTGCTGTGCGCGTTCGCGGTGGGGCGCCTGCAGCGCTTCGCGCGCTCGGGCTTCCGTCGGATGCCGTCGGAAAATCTGGAAGCCAGTCTCGGCGCCATGCTTTGAGTCACGCGCGCCGCCTGGCGCGCGCTTTCTGTGTGTAATCGCCCGATGCCTTGCGATCCACCCACCGAATCCCTTCATCCGCTCGACCAGACCACCGCACTGCAATCTTCCGGTCCGCACCACTGGCGCGGCCAGCCGGGCAAGCTCTACTGGAACATGGTCGGTCCGTTCGGCGGCACCACCGCGGCGACCCTGCTGCATGGCGTGCTCCTGCATCCCGAACGCATCGGCGAGCCGGCGGCCCTCACCGTCAATTACGCGGCGCCGCTGGCCGACGCTCCATTTCTCCTTGAAGCGCGACCCCTGCGGACCAACCGGTCCTCGCAGCACTGGTTCCTGTCGATGACGCAGACGGATGCGCAGGGCGCGACCGTCACGGTGGCCTCGGGCACCGCGGTCACCGCCTTGCGTCGCGACACTTGGTCGGGCAGCGAACTGCCGTTGCCGCCGGTGCAGCCGTTCGACCGGGTTCGCACCCGAACGCTGGCAGCGGGGTTCGACTGGACACGCCATTACGACCTCCGAATGCTCGACGGCGACCTGCCCGAAGCCTGGGACGGCGGCGAGGCGCCGGACAGCGTTACCCGCCTGTGGATACGCGATCAGCCGCCGAGGCCGCTGGATTTTCTATCGCTCACCGCGATGAGCGATCTTTTCTATCCGCGCGTATGGCGACGCCGTGCGCATCGCACGCCGGCGGGCACCGTGTCGATCACCGTTTATTTCCATGCGGACCAGCCTGCCCTGGATGCGGCCGGCAGCGGGCCTCTGCTTGGTGAAGCGCGCGGACAGGAATTCCGCCACGGCTTCTTCGACCAGCGCGCCCAGTTGTGGAGCGCCGACGGCACGGTGATGACGACCACGCACCAGCTCGTCTATTACCGCGACTGAGCCTCGACGAGCCCTTTGCGCCAACGCATAGACTCGGCGGCCCGACCCGCCAGACCACGCCCGAACGACCATGAGCGACATCCTCAGCCACACCGAATCCGGCGTCCTCACGCTGACCCTGCACCGGCCCGACCGCAAGAACTCGATCAATGCCGCGATGTACACCGTGCTCGCCGACCTGCTCGAGGGCGCTGCGTCCGATCCCGCCATCCGGGTGCTGGTGGTGCAAGGCAGCGAAACCGTGTTCTCGGCCGGCAACGACATCGGCGAGTTCATCGAGTCGCCGCCTCTCGACCAGGAAGCGCCGGTGTTTCGCTTCATGCGCTGCCTCGCTGCATTTCCCAAGCCCTTGATCGCGGCGGTCTGCGGGCCGGCAGTGGGCATCGGCGCGACCATGCTGTTGCATTGCGATCTGGTCTACGCCGGCGACAACGCGGCCTTCTCGATGCCCTTCGTCAACCTGGGCCTCTGCCCCGAGGCCGGCTCCAGCCTGCTGGCCACGCGCATGTTCGGCCACCACCGCGCAGCCGAGGCGCTCTTGCTCGGCGAGCCCTTCATGGCGGAAGCGGCACTCGAGGTCGGCCTCGTCAACCGCGTCGTGCCGCCGAGCGAAGCCTCGACCGTGGCCGCGATGCAGGCCCGCAAGCTGGCGCAGAAGCCGCTGTCGGCAATGGTGGAAACCAAGCGCCTCATGAAGCTGGAATTTGCCCAGGCCCTGCCGCAACGCCTGGTGGAGGAGGGCGAGGCCTTTGCGCGACTGGTGCAGGCGCCGGCCGCGCGCGAGGCCTTCGCGGCCTTCGCCGAAAAGCGCCGGCCCGATTTCACCGGCCTGTAAACCGGTCCTGTCAGTCGGCCGACGGCAGTTGGCCGTCCAGGCTGGGCAGCGGGCGCGGGCGTCCGGTGTCGTCGATCGCGACATAGGTCAGGGTGGCCTCGGTCACCTTCACATAACGGCCCTGGTCGACATAGCGCTCGGCGAAGACCTCGATCTCGACCGTGACCGAGGTCGTGCCCACGCGCACCACCTTGCCGAAGAAGGACAGGATGTCGCCGACCCACACCGGTTGCTTGAAGACGAACTCCTTCACGGCCACGGTCGCCATCCGGCCGCGGGTATAGCGCGCGGGAATGATGGAGCCGGCAATGTCGACCTGCGCCATCACCCAGCCGCCGAAGATGTCGCCGTTGAGATTGCAGTCCGACGGGCGCGGGGTGAGCTTGAGCACCAGTTCCTTGTCAGTGGGCAATGCGGTGCCGTGGGGCATGCGCGAGTCGGTCATGGGCACAATCTCCTGCTGAAAACCAAAACAACGAAATAACGGAAAGTCAGACGGACGCCATTGTCCGGCCACACGATGAGAAGTTACGGCGAGGCGGCATCGAGGCCGTCGCAATCCCCCGCATCGGCGCATGCAACCCCACCCGCCGGCGAACGCGCGCGCCGGTCGGATCTCGCCACCTTGCAGCGCCTGCTGCCCTATCTTTGGCGTTACAAGTGGCGCGTGGTGATCGCGCTCGCCTTCATGGTGGGCGCCAAGCTGGCCAATGTCGGCGTGCCGCTGTTGCTCAAGAACCTGGTCGACCGCATGACGCCGCACAGCGCCGACGGGCGCTTTGGCGCGGAGTCGGTGATCGTCGTGCCGGTGGCGCTGCTGCTCGGCTACGGGCTGCTGCGGCTCTCGACCTCGCTGTTCACCGAACTGCGCGAACTGATCTTCTCCAAGGCCACCGAGGGCGCCTCACGCAGCATTTCGCTGGAGGTCTTTCGGCACCTGCACGCCCTGTCGCTGCGCTTCCACCTGGAGCGGCAGACCGGTGGGATGACCCGCGACATCGAACGCGGCACCCGCGGCGTGCAGTCGCTGGTCTCGTATTCGCTCTACAGCATCGTGCCGACGCTGATCGAGGTGGCGCTGGTGCTCGGTCTGCTGGCGATCAAGTTCGACGCCTGGTTCGCCGTGATCACCGGTGCGGCGCTGGTGGTCTACATCGGCTTCACGGTCAGCCTCACCGAATACCGCACCCACTTCCGGCGCCGCATGAACGAGCTCGATTCGTCGGCGCACAGCCGCGCGATCGATTCGCTGCTCAACTACGAGACGGTGAAGTACTTCGGCAACGAAGACTTCGAAGCGCGCCGCTACGACGAGAACCTCGACCGTTACCGGCAGGCGGCGGTGAAGAGCCAGCGCACCCTGTCGCTGCTCAACGGCGGGCAGCAGTTCATCATCGCCGTGGCGTTGGTCGCGATGCTGTGGCGCGCCACCGCGGGTGTGGCGGCCGGCCGCATGACGCTGGGCGACCTGGTCATGGTCAATGCCTTCATGATTCAGCTGTATCTGCCGCTCGGCTTCCTCGGCGTGATCTACCGAGAGGTCAAGCAGAGCCTCACCGACCTCGACCGCATGTTCGGCCTGTTGGAGACCCAGCGCGAAGTTGCCGACGCGCCAGGCGCGCGCCCGCTCGCGGTGCCGGCCGAGGGTGCCTCGGTGCGATTCGAAGACGTCGACTTCGCCTACCACCCATCGCGGCCCATCCTGCACGGCGTGAGTTTCGAGATTCCGCCCGGGCGCACCGTGGCGGTGGTCGGGCCGTCGGGTTCGGGCAAGTCCACGCTGGCACGCTTGCTCTATCGCTTCTACGACGTCGGCACCGGCCGCATCCGCATCGCCGGGCAGGACATCCGGGAGGTGACGCAGACCAGCGTGCGCCAGGCGATCGGCATCGTGCCGCAGGACACCGTGCTGTTCAACGACACCATCGGCTACAACATTGGTTACGGCCGGCCCGAGGCGAGCCAGGCGGAGATCGAGGAGGCCGCGCGCGCGGCCCGCATCCACGATTTCATCCGGGCGCTGCCGCAGGGCTACGAAACGCCGGTGGGCGAGCGCGGCCTCAAGCTCTCCGGCGGGGAGAAGCAGCGGGTCGCCATCGCCCGTACGCTGCTCAAGAACCCGCCGGTGCTGATCTTCGACGAGGCCACCTCGGCGCTCGACTCGGCCAACGAACGCGCCATCCAGTCCGAACTCCATACGGCTGCCGCCGGCAAGACCGCCTTGGTCATCGCCCACCGGCTCTCCACCATCGCCGATGCGCACCAGATATTGGTGATGGATGCCGGCCGCATCGTCGAGCGCGGCACCCATGCGCAACTGTTGGCGTCCGGCGGTGTCTACGCCCGCATGTGGATGCTGCAGCAGCAGAGCGGCGAGGCCGCCGACATCCTCCATCCCACCGACCGATCCATCCGACCCTTCGCGCCATGAAACCTGTCGTCCTGATCCTGAATGTCCTGGCGGACGCACAACGCTCCCAGATCGAGCAACACTACCAAGTGATCTACGCACCGACGCCGCAAGCACGCGCCGAGCAGATCGCCGCCCACGGCGCTGACGTGCAGGCCGTGCTGACTATCGGCACCGTGGGGCTGACGGCTGCCGAGATCGACGCGATGCCCCGGCTCACGCTGGCCTGCACGCTGGGCGTCGGCTACGAACAGGTCGACACCACCTACGCCCGTGCCCGCGGCATCGCCCTGGCCAATGGCGCCGGCACCAACGCCGACGTGGTAGCCGACCAGGCCTTCGCGCTGCTGCTAGCCGTGGTGCGCCAGATTCCCGCCAACGACCGGGCCGCGCGTGGCGGCGCCGACCGTGACCACATGCCGATGCTTCCCCAGGTCGCCCGCAAGCGCATGGGCATCATGGGACTGGGCGCCATCGGCGCCAAGATCGCGCAACGGGCGATCGGCTTCGACATGGAAGTCGGCTATTACAGCCGCACGCAGCGCGCGGATTCACCGCATCGGTACTTCGCCACCCTCGCCGAGCTGGCGCAATGGTGCGAGGTGCTCGTCGTCGCCGCGCCGGGCGGCGCTGCGACGAAGCATGCGGTCGATGCCGATATCCTCGCGGCCGTCGGTGCAAACGGTTACCTCGTCAACATCTCGCGCGGCAGTGTCGTGGATACCGATGCACTGGCCGCCGCGCTGCGCAACGGCGTCATCGCCGGCGCCGGGCTCGACGTCCACGAAAGCGAGCCGGCGCCGCCGCTGCCGCTGGTGGATCTCGACAACGTGGTCCTCAGCCCGCACGTCGGTGGCCGCTCGCCGCAGGCGGTGCAGAACACCCTCGACCGTTTTCTGGCGAACGCCGACGGTCATTTTTCCGGCAAGGGCGTCGTCTCACCGATCTGAGCCGGGCGCTTCCATAATCCGCCGATGGAAACCAAGTGGCTCGAAGATTTCGTCAGCCTGGCCGAGACCCACAGTTTCAGCCGGTCGGCGCAACTGCGGCATGTCACCCAGCCGGCGTTTTCCCGGCGCATCCAGGCCCTGGAAGCATGGGCCGGCACCGACTTGGTCGACCGCAGCTCGTACCCGACGCGGCTGACGCCGGCCGGCGAGACCCTGCATGCGCAGTCGCTCGAAGTGCTGCAGGCGTTGCAGGCCACCCGAGCCATGCTGCGTGGCCATACGGCGGCCGGCAAGGACGTGATCGAGTTCGCGGTGCCGCATACGCTCGCCTTCACCTTCTTTCCGACCTGGCTCACCTCGCTGCGGACCGGCTTCGGGCCGATCAAGAGCCGGCTCATCGCACTCAACGTGCACGACGCCGTGCTGCGGCTCATCGAAGGCAGCTGCGACCTGCTCATCGCCTATCACCACCCCGACCAGCCGTTCCGGCTCGATCCGGACCGCTATGAAATGGTGAGCCTGGGCGAAGAAACGGTCGCGCCCTTCGTGCGACCCGATGCGTCAGGCCAGCCGATGTACCTGCTGCCCGGGCGCAGCGTGCAACCATTGCCCTATCTTGGCTATGCACCAGGGGCGTACCTCGGTCGGGTGGTGGAGGGCCTGGTCAAGCAGGCCGCCACGCCGATTCATCTGGATCGGGTCTACGAAACCGATATGGCCGAAGGCCTGAAGGCGATGGCGCTCGAAGGCCACGGCGTGGCATTTCTGCCGGCAAGCGCGGTCAAGCGCGAGTTGCGCAGTCGCCGGCTCGTCAGCGCCGCACCGCCCAATCGGGAAGACCTGACGGTCAAACTCGATATCCGCGCATATCGCGAACGCCCCGCCTTGACGCGCGAAACCGGTGCACGCACCCGAACGGGGAGCCGGATTGGAAAAGCGGCAACCAAACGTATCTCCGACGCCTTGTGGAGCTATCTCGCCTCGCAAAATCCGGCGCAAGGTCATGACGATTTTGCATAAACTGTGAGGCAAACGGCATTGGCTTGTGGGCCTTCACTGGACCTACATTCCCCCGCCAGCAGACCGTGGACACATGTTGCGAATGTAAATATGTGTCAGGCACGAAGACTGCTTTCTATCAAGGTACGATGCTCGTTCGCCCCGATGCACCAGTTGTGGGCGTGTCGCTTAATCGGTATCCCACGTTTTTTGTTCCAGTTTTAGGAGTACGCATGAAGAAGCATCTGTTGACGCTCGCAGCCATTCTGGCCGTTTCGACCGGCGCGATGGCCCAGAGCAACGACACGCTGGCCAAGATCAAGTCCTCGGGTTCCATCACCCAGGGCGTGCGTGAATCCTCCGGTGCCCTGGCCTATACCCTGGGCAACGGCGTCTACACCGGCTTTCACTACGAAGTCTGCGCGAACATCATCAAGGACCTGCGCCGCCAGCTCGGCCTGAGCACCCTGGAAATCAAGTACCAGCCGGTCACTTCCGCCAACCGCATCCCGCTCGTCAAGAACGGCACGGTCGACCTCGAATGCGGCTCTACCACCAACGACGCGTCGCGCCAGAAGGAAGTTGCCTTCGCCAACACGCTGTACGTGGAAGAAGTGCGCATCGCGGTCAAGGCCAACTCCCCGATCAAGTCGATTGCCGACCTCAATGGCAAGACCGTGGCCACCACCACCGGCACCACCTCGGTCCAGCTGATCCGCCAGAACAAGCGCGGCAAGAACCTGGACTTCAAAGAAGTCACCGGCAAGGATCACGCCGACAGCTTCCTGCTGCTCGAATCCGGCCGCGCCGACGCCTTCGTGATGGATGGCCAGATCCTGGCCGGCAACATCAGCAAGTCCAAGGCGCCGAAGGACTTCAAGATCCTGGACGACGTGCTCTCCGTGGAGCCGATCGGCATCATGATCCGCAAGGACGACCCGGCCTTCAAAAAGGCGGTGGATGACAGCATTGCTGCACAGGTCAAGAGCGGCGAGATCGCCAAGCTCTACGACAAGTGGTTCCTGAAGCCGATCCCGCCGACCAACACCGCCGTCGGCCTGCCGCTGTCGCCGGCCACCAAGGCTGCCTGGGCTAACCTGAACGACAAGCCGAAGGAAGAATACCCGCAGCAATAAGCGCGGCAAACGCCTGATCGTGCAAGCGCCCGCCCCCTACAAGCGGGCGCTTTTTGTTTGCCCGCTAATCTGAACGGCGCCTGGCGCGCCGCCTTTGTCAACCAAGAATAAGGAGCGCTCGATGGGATCGAGTTGGGACTGGGAGGTCTTTCTACGGGACCCGGGCGGGGCAGACCCGACCTATTGGCAATGGATGCTTTCGTGCTGGGGTTGGACCGTTTCGGTGTCGCTGCTGGCGCTGATCCTGGCGCTCGTCGTCGGCACCGGCATCGGCATCCTGCGCACGCTGCAGGACCGGCCCATGCTCGTGCGGCTCGGCACCATCTGGGTCGAGGCGTTCCGCAATGTGCCGCTGCTGGTGCAGATCTTCCTGTGGTACCACGTGGTGCCCGCCATCTTCCCTGCGATGAAGAGCTTTTCGAGCTTCGTGCTGGTGGTGCTGGCTTTGGGCTTCTTCACGTCGGCCCGTATTGCCGAACAAGTGCGCTCCGGCATCCAGACGCTGCCGCGCGGCCAACGTTACGCCGGCATGGCGATGGGCTTCACCACCCCGCAGTACTACCGCTACGTGCTGCTGCCGATGGCCTTTCGCATCATCATCCCGCCGCTCACCAGCGAGGCGATGAACATCTTCAAGAATTCGTCGGTGGCCTTCGCCGTCTCGGTGACCGAACTGACCTGGTTCGCGATCCAGGTGGGTGAGGAAACCTCGCGTCCGATCGAGATCTACTTCGGCGTCACCGCGCTCTACGTCATCTCCGCTTTCGCCATCAACCGCATCATGGCCGTCATCGAAAAGCGCACCCGCATCCCGGGTCTGGTCGCTGCCAGCGGAGGGGGTCACTGATGTTGAATCTCGACTTTTCGTTCTACAACTGGGACGTCATCAGCAACTTCATCCTGAAGGGCATCGGCTTCAGCATCACGCTGACCATCGTCGCCACCATCGGCGGTGTGTTCTTCGGAACCCTGCTGGCGCTGATGCGCCTGTCGGGCAAGAAAGTGCTCATCGCCCCGGCGACCTTCTACGTCAACGGCATGCGCAGCATTCCGCTGGTCATGGTGATCCTGTGGTTCTTCCTGCTGGTGCCCTTCATGATCGGCCGGCCCATCGGCGCGGAGGTGTCGGCTTACGTCACCTTCATCGCCTTCGAGGCGGCCTACTTCAGCGAAATCATGCGCGCCGGCATTCAGTCGATCTCGCGTGGCCAGGTGAACGCCGGCATGGCGGTGGGCATGACCTATGGTCAGAACATGCGCCTGATCGTGCTGCCGCAGGCCTTTCGCAACATGCTGCCGGTGCTGCTCACGCAGACCATCGTGCTGTTCCAGGACACCTCGCTGGTCTATGCCATTGGTGCCTACGACATGCTCAAGGGCTTCGAGACCGCCGGCAAGAACTACGGCCGCCCGATCGAGGCTTATCTGCTGGCGGCGCTGATCTATTTCATCATCTGCTTCGCGCTGTCGTTCAGCGTCAAGCAGTTGCACAAGAAGATCGCCATTATTCGATAGGCACACCCCCAGGCTTCGTGCACTTCGTGTCGCTTTCGCCTACCCCCTTGCAAGGGGGCAATGCCAGCGGTCCGGCGAAACCGGTCCCGCGGCAGTCCTGGGAAATGCGGGTGCGGCGCGAAATTCTGTAATTGAACAGGAGCTAGAACATGTCCGAGAAAATGATCGAAATCAAGAACGTCTCCAAGTGGTACGGCCCGGTGCAGGTGCTCAACGACTGCTCGGTGAACATCAACAAGGGCGACGTGGTGGTGGTCTGCGGCCCGTCGGGTTCGGGCAAGTCCACGCTGATCAAGACGGTCAACGCGCTGGAGCCGATCCAGAAGGGCGAGATCACCGTCAACGGCATCAAGGTGAGCGACCCCAAGACCAATCTGCCCAAGCTGCGCAGCAAGGTCGGCATGGTGTTTCAGCATTTCGAGCTGTTCCCCCACCTGTCGGTGACCGAGAACCTCACCATCGCGCAGATCAAGGTGCTCGGCCGCAACGCCGACGAGGCCAAGACCCGCGGGCTGAAGATGCTCGACCGCGTCGGCCTGATGGCGCACAAGGACAAGTTCCCTGGCCAGCTCTCCGGCGGCCAGCAGCAGCGCGTGGCGATCGCCCGTGCGCTGTCGATGGACCCGAACGTGATGCTGTTCGACGAACCCACCTCCGCGCTCGACCCCGAAATGGTCGGCGAGGTGCTCGACGTGATGGTGGGCCTGGCCAAGGAAGGCATGACCATGATGGTCGTGACCCACGAAATGGGCTTTGCCCGCAAGGTGGCCAACCGGGTGATCTTCATCGACGTCGGCGGCCGTATCTTGGAGGATTGCTCCAAGGACGAGTTCTTCGGCAACATCGATGCGCGCCAGCCGCGGACCAAGGATTTTCTGAACAAAATCCTCCAGCACTGATCGGCGGCGCCGCCAGTCTGTCGAGGCCGACGCCAGCGTCGGCCTTTTTTTTTGGGGAAGAAAGGATCAACTGAGAGATAGTGATTGCACACATGTATGCATTAACTTGGTGCGCCTCATCCACCCCGAAGCGAGCGCGCATGCATCTGTCGAAATTTCAACGAAAAATCTGCACCACAAGTTTGTGGTTGTTTGTGTTGGCCGGCACCTCCCGCCTGGCCTTGGCCGCGGCCGACCCCCTGCCGCGCCTAGGTACGGACCCCGGCAGCAATACCGTTTCCGGTCTGTCCTCCGGCGCTTTCATGGCGGCCCAGTTCAGCGTCGCGTATTCCGCCGAAATAGCGGGTGCCGGCATCGTGGCCGGGGGGCCGTTTTTCTGCAGCGGCATCGGCGGCAGTGGCGCAGAGCGTTTCATCGCCAACGCTACCGGCTCATGCCTGAATCCGGTCGGCCCCGCACCCTCCGGCGCGGAAGCCTGGCGCCAGGCGCAGATCCTGTCCGAAGAAAAGGCGATCGACAGCCTCGACCACATCCACCGCCAGCGCATCTATATCTTTACCGGCGCGAAGGACAAGATCGTCAATTCACGCGTGGTCGCGGAGGTAAAGGGCTTTTATGCCGCAGCTGGCTTGAAGGACTCGCAGCTGAAATACGTGACCCATCCCGACGCGGGACATTCGCTGGTGACGTCCAACACCGCCGACCTCGGCTGCAACGCCAATCAGTCACCCAACCTCAACAACTGCGGCTTCGTGCAATCGCAGGACATCCTGCGCTGGCTCTACGGCGACGGATTGAAGAGTCCGTCAAAGAACCTGGGCGGCAAGCTCGTCAGCTTCGACCAGACCGAATTCATCCGGGCAGCCATGAAGGATGCCAAGGACCCCGATCGCTATATCGGACTCGCCGACACCGGGCAGGTGTACATCCCGGCTTCCTGCAGCGCGAAGAACGCAAAGTGCAAGACGCATATCGTCTTTCACGGCTGCCTCCAGAACGAAAAGACGCTGGGCGATCGCTTCTACCGCACCACCGGATACAACGAAATGGCGGACAGCAACGGCATCGTCGTGATCTACCCGCAGACGCTTACCGGTCCTCGCAACCCGCAAGGCTGCTGGGATTTCTGGGGCTACAGCAGCAAGGATCCGGTGCGCCCGGACTACTACACCAAGGCAGGGCCGCAGATGCGCGCCATCGACGCCATGCTGCGCCGCGTCAATGCCAATCCCTGATACCCACTGCCGAGATCCGCACCATGAGCACCACCAAAAAGAAAACCGGTACCGAAACCATTCAGCCGGGCGCCAGCGGGAGTTCCTTCGACATCTGGCTGCGCATGATCGACCAGATCTCGCGCGGCCCAGGCTCGCCCGGCGCGTGGATGTCGAAGAGCCTGCCCTCGCCGGTCGGCACATTCAAGAGCGGCATGCTGGAGCTCTTCAACCAAAGCCAGCGACTGCAGGAGATCCAGCAGATTCGCAAGCAGGAAATGTTGCAGGACTTCTATCGCTTGGCCCAGATGGCGTCGCTCATTCAGTACTTCCAGCAGGCCGGCGAGACCACCCAGCGCGTCAGCAGCGGCACGTCGGACTGGTGGAACCAGACCCAGGCGCTGATGTTGGGCAGCCAGGCCGAGCTTTGGCGCCAGATCACCGGGGCTCGGGGCGATAGCGACGTACTGCTGGCCCTCACGGTGACCGGCGAGGCCACCAAACAGAAAGTGCAGGAGCAGATGGCAACGCTCCAGGCGCTGATGGGCGGTGCCGCGCCCGGCTTGCTCGAGTGCTGGCGGCAGTATCTGCAGGCCAACGATGCGCCGGTGGCGATGCCGCAGTCGACGTCGGCTTGAAGGTGCGACAAGCTGGAGTTCGGCGGCGAGTGCCGCTGACCGCCCCTTCCCGAGCAGCATCAGAGTGGCGTATATGGCGGCGCCAGGGGCTTTAGTCTGCAGAAGATTTTCCAGCAGAACTCGCCAATCCCGCGCGGATTCATATGAGCGCGCAATGGTGTTGTCCTGAGGATCGGGCGGAAACTCCGTCGTTTCTTTTCTAACCACATCCGGCGGGCGCGGAGTTTCCACTTGCGCTGCTGTTGCCGCCCGCTCCGGAGCGCCTGCATTAACAACAACCTTTTGGATTTTTTCGGTGTTGCCGTCTATTGTTTTGAATGCAGTAAATGCCAGCGAGCTGATGCCCACGATCAAAATGGCTTTAATGTGTGTGCGCATGCTCTACCCGCAAACGGTGTGGCGGTGAATCTTTCCGTCACCTTTTTCAAGCGTCCCGCCGATGGGTTGGCCCCAGGTCACAGTTGTCCAGGTAGGACTGACTATTGGCCAGATTTCGCTTCCTCCGTAGGCGTAGATTACTTTGAAATATTTGTCTCGGGTCAACGGGTCTTTCCCACTCCAGTAAGCCCAGAAGGTTTTAAAAGTCGATAACAGGCGGTATACCTGTTCGGCAGCTAAAAGTCGGTCGATGGCGTCACTGTGCGAAGTGACGTCGCGAAGATTTCCAGCAGCTAGACAACGAACAATTCGAGCCGCCTGATAATTGGTGATTCCCGCTAGAAGGATCGAGTGACCGGGGAACGGTGAGCTTCCACCAAATGAGATCCTCCCGGAGTTAAGAGTTTGATGGTCAGCGTTGTAGACCTATTTGGCATATTTTCTCCGTGCAGAGAAAATTGTCTATCGGTCGACAGTGGCTAACGTGATTTCAAATCAAAACCGGTTTGAGATTTGATATTCGTTTTAAAGCGAATCGCATTTGGATCTGATTGGCACTCGTGGCGCATTCACCGCGCCCGGGCCGCCACCGCTTTCTCCGCCTTGCTCACCAGATCCGCCCCCACCGTCGCCTTCCACTTGTCATACACCGGCCGAGTCGCCTTGGTAAACGCTTCGTGCTGCGTCGGCGTGAGCTGCGTCACCGTCACGCCCAGGCCGGTCAGCTCCTTCACGAGCGGCTTGTCGGCCTCGACCAGTCCCTTGCGGGCGATGCCGATTTCTTCCTTGCCGGCATCGACGGCGGCCTGGCGCACGATGGCCTGGTCGGCCGGCGTCCAGCTGGCCCACACGTCCTTGTTGACCACGAAGATCAGCGGATCGGCCACGTAGCCCCAGAGCGTCAGGTACTTCTGCCCCACGGTGTGCAGCTTGGCGGCCATGTAGACGGCCATCGGGTTCTCCTGGCCGTCGACGGCGCCGCTGGCCAGCGCGGGCTGCGCGTCGGCCCAGCTCATCTGCGTGGGGTTGGCGCCGAGCGCGGTCATGGTCTCCAGGAACAGCGGCGAGCCGACCACTCGGATCTTCAGGCCCTTCAGGTCTTCCGGCGACTGGATGGCACGCTTGCTGTTGCTGATCTCGCGGAATCCGTTTTCGCCCCAGGCAAGCGGCAAAGCGCCGGCGCGGTCGACCGCCGCGAAGATCTCCTTGCCCACCTCGCCCTGTGTCAGCGCGTCGACGGCGGCGAAGTCCGGCATGAGGAAGGGCAGGGCGAACAGGTTCAACTGCTTGACCTGCGGCGACCAGTTGATGGTGGAGCCCACCGCCAGGTCGATGACGCCCTGGCGCAGCGCGGTGAATTCACGTGTCTGGTCGCCCTGCACGAGCGAGGTGCCCGGGTACAGCTTGATGTTGATGCGGCCCTGCGTGCGCTCCTTCACCAGATTGGCCCAGATCTCGCCACCCTTGCCCCAGGGGTAGGCGGGGCTCAGCACCAGCGACATCCGGTACTCGGGCTTGTAGTTGGCCGGCACCTGCGCCGAGGCGGGCAGGGTGGGGCCGAAGGAAGCGGCGGCCACGGCGAGGGCCAGGATGGAACGGCGGAAGGTCATGGGTTGTCTCCTCTTGAAATGATCGAACGTCGGGCGAAGGCAGGATCTAGTAGCCGAGGCGGGCCGGCAGCCACAGCGCCAGCGGGGGAAACGCGATCACCGCCACCATCACCAGGAACATCGCGAACAGCATCCAGCCGACCCAGCGCACGGTTTCTTCCATGCGCACGTTGGCGATGCGGCACGACACCATCAGGTTGACGGCCAGCGGCGGCGTGAACTGGCCGAGCGCCACCTTCAGGGTGAGGATCACGCCGAACCACACGGGATCCCAGTGGTAGTACTGCACGATGGGCCAGAGCAGCGGCACGAAGATCAGAAAGATCGACACCCCGTCGAGAAACATGCCGACGGTGATCAACATCAGGATGAGCAGTGCCAGCACGCCGTATTCGCCCAGGCCCGAATGCACGATGGCATCGGTGATCGGGTCGATCACGCCGAGCGTCGATAGCGAGTACGCGAAGATGCCCGCCAGCGACACCACCAGCAGGATCACCGCCGACAGCTCGCCCGATTCGCGCAGGATGCCGAAGAGATCGCGCACCGCGATGGTCCGGTGGATGAACATGCCCACGAAGAGCCCGTAGAACACTGCCACCACGGCGGCCTCGGTCGGCGTGAACCAGCCCGCGCGCATGCCGCCGAGGATCAGCACCGGCGCGGCCAGGCCCCAGACGGCCTCGCGCAGGCTCTTCCAGAACGGCGGGCGCGGCAGGGTCGATTCGAGCGCGCCCATGCGGTGGGCGCGCGCCATCCAGACGGCGGGCACGATCAGCGCCACGCCCGCCAGCAGGCCCGGAACCATGCCGGCGGCGAACAGCGCCGGCACCGAGGCGCCCGGCACCAGCACCGAATAAACGACGAAGGCGATCGAGGGCGGGATGAGGATGTCGGTCGCCGCCGCGGCACCGACCACGCTGGCCGAGAACGCCCGGGGATAACCGGCGCGCGACATCGCCGCGATCATCACGCCGCCCACGGCCGCCGCGTTGGCCGGCCCCGACCCCGAGATGCCGCCGAGAAACATCGCCACCACGATCGCCACCAGCGGCAGCATGCCGGGGCCGCGCCCGACGATGGCGATGGCGAAGTTCACCAGTCGGAGGGCTACGCCGGATCGGTCGAAGATGGAGCCGACCAGCACGAACATCGGAATCGCCAGCAGCGGATATTTGCCGAGTCCGGCGTAGAAGTTCTGCGGCACCGCCAGCAGGCCGAACCACTGAGTGCCGGCATTGGCCAGGGCGATGGCTGCCGCGCCTGCGAGCCCGAGCGCCGCGCCGATCGGCACGCCCGCCAGCATCATCAGAATGAAGGCGGTGAACAGCAGGGTCGCGATCATGGCGCCGTGTCCGCTGCTGCACGGCCGCGCCGCACGAACAAGCCCAGGGCACGCAAGGCGATGCCCAGCGCTACCACCGGCAGCCAGATCGAATACCACCATTGCGGCACGCCGATGCCCGGCGAGGTCTCGCCGAAACGGAAGTCGTCCCACACCATGCGAACGCTGGTCACGGTGAGCAGCAGAAACAGCGCCGCCACCATCAGCGCACCGAAGCGCGCCAGCGTGCGGCGCCGCGCCATCGAGCCGGCCTCGGCGAAATATTCGATGCGGATGTGCCGGTCGCGCGCCACCGCCGCCGATCCGCCGACGAGGGCCAGCACAATCATCAAAAAGACGGAGAACTCCTCGGTCCAGGCGAAGGAGCTGTTGGTGAAATAACGCACCAGCACGTTGGCGAAGGTGATCAACGCCAGCAGCGCCATGACGATGACGGTGGCCCAGTCCTCGATGGCCAGCGGTACGCGGGTGGGTTCGTCGGAGGCGGGGCTGGCGTCGTCCGGCAGCGGCACGGACTCGGGAGGCAATGACATGAAAGGCGAGGCAGGGCGTTCGAGGGGCCAGCGATGCTATGGCGTGACCGCGGCCGGCGCATCGGGGCTTACCTGGGGCGCCCGGGTTCGACGCGTCTGGCGCGGATGCGAGAATTCCAAGCCATGACCGACGCTGCCACCGCCCCCACCGCCACCCCTTCCTCCCTGACCCTGGTCCGTCCCGACGACTGGCACCTGCATCTGCGCGACGGCGCGGCCCTGAGAACCACGGCGCCGCACGCCGCCGCGCAGTTCGCCCGGGCCATCGTCATGCCCAACCTGCGGCCGCCGGTCACCACCGCGCAGCAGGCCGTCGAGTACCGTGATCGCATCATGCGGGCGCTGCCCGCCGGTGCGGCCTTCGAGCCGCTGATGACGCTCTATCTCACCGACCGCCTGCCGCCCGAAGAGATCGTGCGCGCCCACGCCGCCGGCGTGAAGGCGCTCAAGCTCTACCCGGCCGGCGCCACCACCAACAGTGACGCCGGCGTGACCGACATCCGCAAGGCCTATCCCACGCTCGAGGCCATGCAGAAGGCCGGCATGCCGCTGCTGGTGCACGGCGAAATCACCGACCCCGATACCGACCTGTTCGACCGCGAAGCGCTGTTCATCGACCAGAAGCTGATTCCGCTGCGCCGCGACTTCCCCGAACTGAAGATCGTGATGGAGCACGTCACCACACGCGAAGGCGCCCATTACGTGCGCGACGCCGGCAAGTTCACCGCGGCCACCATCACGCCGCATCACCTGCTCTACAACCGCAACGCGCTGTTCATCGGCGGCATCCGGCCGCATTACTACTGTCTGCCGGTGCTCAAGCGCGAAGTGCACCGTCTCGCGCTGGTCGAGGCCGCGACCAGCGGCAGTGGCCGATTCTTCCTCGGCACCGACAGCGCACCCCACGCGGCGCACCTCAAGGAGCACGCGGTCGGCTGCGCCGGCTGCTACGTGGCGCATGCGGCCATCGAGCTCTATGCCGAAGCTTTCGATCGCGTCGGCGCGCTCGACCGGCTCGAAGGCTTCGCCAGCCTCGCCGGCCCGGCGTTCTACGGCCTGCCAGCCAATACCGAACGCATCACGCTGCGCCGCGAAAACTGGACGGTGCCCGAAAGCTACCCGCTGGGCGAGGCGCAGCTCAAGCCCCTGTGCGCCGGCGAAACCCTGGCCTGGAAAATCGTCCGCGATTGAGCCTGCTCCCGACCTCGGCATGGTCGTCCATCGACTGGCGCGAGCCCTGGTTCGCGCCGTGGCAGGCGGTCGGCGAACCGGCGTTGCGCGCCATGTCGGCCGGACATTCGGTCGCCCAAGCGCTTCAGGCCACACGCGCCGGACGCGACCACCTGCCTCGCTTCGTCGCCAGCGAGGCATTGCCGCCCGAAACGCCCTACGAGACGTTTGTGCACGACAGCGGCCAGGTGCCGAGCCGCGACAACCTGCACGACCTCTTCAATGGCCTGGCCTGGTGCCTCTATCCACAGACCAAGCGCCGGCTCAACCACTGGCAGGCGCAGGCCATCGCGCGCGACGGCATCGGCGCCCGGCGCGGCCCCTTGCGCGACGCGATCACGCTCCTCGACGAGAACGGCGCATTATTGAGTGCGCCCGACACGCTGCTGCAGGCCTTGCGCACGCGTGACTGGAAGGCGCTGTTCATCCGTCACCGAGAAGACTGGCACGACGCCCGGTTATGGCTGTTCGGCCATGCGCTGGTCGAAAAAATGGTGGCACCGCGCAAGGACATCACGGCCCACGTGTTGTGCGCACCGCCCGGCCTGACGACGCCGCCCATGGTGGATGCCTGGCTGGCCGAAACGCTCGATGAGCCTTCGCTCGCTCGCAAGCCGTTCTCGCCCCTGCCGGTGCTTGGCGTGCCCGGCTGGGCGCCGTCCCAGGACGCGCGCTTCTATGAGGACGAAAGGGTGTTCCGCGCCGCCCGGAAGCCAGAACTTTTGCCCCTATCATCGATCTCACCCCAGCCCTCGCAAGGCAGCACATAACTAGACGACTCCAGCGAATCTGCGACTTGGCGCGACTTGAAGCCGGCCGCGTTGGCCGCATCTCTCACGCGCAGGGTTTTTTCGATTTCCCTACGGAGCCCCCATGAAACGTATCGTTCTCTTCGTCCTCACCAACCTCGCCATCGTGGTGGTATTGGGCATCGTCGCCAGCGTGCTCGGCGTCAACCGCTATCTCACCGCCAACGGCCTGAACCTCACTGCACTGCTGGGCTTCGCGCTCATCATGGGTTTCGGCGGCGCCTTCATCTCGCTGCTGATCAGCAAGCCCATGGCCAAGTGGAGCTCGGGCGTGCAGGTCATCACCCAGCCGCGTTCGCCCGACGAAGCCTGGCTGCTGCAGACGGTGCAGAACCTCGCCACCAAGGCCGGCATCGGCATGCCCGAAGTCGGCGTGTTCGAAGGCGAGCCCAATGCCTTCGCCACCGGTGCCTTCAAGAACTCGGCCCTGGTAGCGGTGTCCACCGGCCTGCTGCAAGGCATGACCCGCGAGGAGGTCGAAGCGGTGCTGGGCCACGAGGTCGCGCACATCGCCAACGGCGATATGGTCACCATGACGCTGATCCAGGGCGTGATGAACACCTTCGTCGTGTTCCTGTCGCGCGTCATCGGCTACTTTGTCGACAGCGCTCTGCGCAAGAACGACGACCGCTCCGGCCCCGGCATCGGCTACTACGCCACCACCATCGTGCTCGACATCGTGCTGGGTTTCGCCGCCGCGATGATCGTCGCCTGGTTCTCGCGCCACCGCGAATTCCGCGCCGATGCCGGCTCGGCCCAGCTCATGGGCCGCCGTCAGCCGATGGTCGCCGCGCTGCAGCGCCTGGGCGGCATGACGCCCGGCGAGCTGCCCAAGAATGTCGAGGCCATGGGCATCACCGGCAGCATCGGCAAGCTGTTTGCCACCCACCCGCCGCTCGAAGAGCGCATCGCCGCCCTGCAGTCCGCCGCAGGCCGCTGAGCCGTTTCGTCAGGACCAGGATCCATCGGGATCGGGCCGCACGCCTTCGCGGTCGAGATGGCGGCCGGTCCTGGGCCTGGCGGATGCTCCGGGCATCGCACCATCGCGATGCCACCGAGGAGCACCCATGCAGCCATGGCAGCCGAATCCGTCCCGCGGCGAACCCCCCCGAGCCATCCTCCCGGCCGACACCCGGCCTCCGCCTGCGCAGGGCGAAGTCCGGTTCCCGTTCGTCGAACGCGATGGCGGTGTGTTTTTCGATGTCGGCCAGGACCTCCAGGCTTTGCTCGGCCTGAGCACTCCCACCATCGAGATCAGCCCTCCGGCCGGGGCCCTGCGGGGCCGCCGCGATACCGCCTTCGACCACAACATCCCGCCGGAAGACCGCGCCTTCCTCGCTGAACCGGTCGACCATCTGTTCGATCGCTTCGTCGCTGCGGCGAGCACGGAGGAGCCGTCCACCGAGCCGCCGTCGAGAGACTTGATGAACCGCATGCTGCACGCGCTGGACTTCGCGGACCGGCCGGCGGAGCGTCGGCTGCTGCGCTTCCAGTACCACCTCATGGATCGCCACATCCATGACCTTCAGTTTGCGATCGACGTGGCGCTGGAACGCGAGCCGAACCTGCGCGATGACATCCGCGCGGTCGCATTCCGGAATCTGGACCGGGCGGTGGCGCTGATCCGCGCCATGCCGCTGCCGCCCGACCCGGACGACGTGGGGCTCGATGCCGCTCGCGAACGTCCGCTCGGCGAGCTGGTGCCCGAGGCGCGCGAACTCGCGCTCATGGCCCACGAGCGAAACGCCGCGACGGCGCTCGCCACCGGCGTCGCGGACGCCAGGCGGTTTTTCGCGCGGCAGGCGCCGCGCGTGCTGGTGGGTGGCAGAACGCCGACCATCGCCCACGACGTGCGCGACCTGGTGGACGGCCACGTGGTGATCCGCGCGCGCGACGAGGACCAATTACGCGCCTTGTTGCGGCACGTTCCGCCGGGCACCCTCACCGAGCGGCCGCTGGCTTTGGGTTACTTCATCGTGCCGCGGGGGCCGACCTTCGACGTGCGCTACCCCGCGCGCGGATGGCGCCGCACCATCCACGAAGTGTCCTGGGCGCGCAATCCGGACAATGCGGCCGACCGTGTCACGGTGATGGTGGCGACGGCCGGCGAGCCGCCCCGGCACAGCTACAGCCTCGACCAGGGCCTGACCTGGCGGCCGACCGGCGCGCCGAATGTTCCGGCCCTCGGAGCGGAACTGGCCAACCTGTGGGCCGGCTATCTCGCCGAGCGACAGGACCGTTACGGCCAGGACGCCCGCGAAGCCATTGGCGGGCATGGCGGGCGCTGACGCGACGGGCGGCTACTTCGGCCGGTACATCTTGAACCGCTGCGCCGACGTGATCTCGAAATAGTCGGCCGGACCGCCGCCGCGCAGAATGGGTTGCCCGGCGGCGGTGTCGTAGATGCCATCCTGGAGCAGCCGCCGTTCGATGTGGACACCGACCACCTCGCCGAACACCATCCAGGAGCCGACTTCCTGGCCGGCGGTGTTGAGCAGCGGCACGATCTGTGTCAGCCGGCATTCGAAGTTAACCGGGCTCTCCAGGACGCGCGCGACACCTACGAGGCGCGACGGCACCGGCGTCAGGCCGGCCAGCTCGAATTCGTCCACCTCGGGCGGCACGGCGGCGCAGCTCGTGTTCATCTGCTCGGCCAGCGGCCGGGTCGCCAGGTTCCACACGAACTCGCGCGTCTCGACGATGTTCTGCACGCTGTCCTTCCAGCCGTTGCTGGAGAAGCCGATGATCGGCGGCGTGTAGTTGAAGCCGTTGAAGAAGCTGTAGGGCGCCAGGTTGCGCCGGCCCTTGCCGTCATGCGTGGACACCCAGCCGATCGGGCGCGGCCCGACAATGGCGTTGAACGGATCGTGCGGCAGGCCGTGGCCGGCGGAGGGTTCGTAGAAGTGGCTGTCGTCCTGGGCCATCGCGGTGTTGCTCCTTGATTCAGATGGTGAAGACGCGAGCGCCGATGTCGATGGCCAATGCCTCGGCCACCTTGATGCCGTCCACGCCCGCCGACAGGATGCCGCCGGCATAGCTTGCGCCTTCGCCGGCCGGAAACAGTCCGCGCAGGTTCAGGCTCTGGAAATCGTCGCCGCGGGCGATCTTCACCGGCGACGAGGTGCGTGTCTCGACACCGGTCAGCACAGCGTCGTGCCGGTCGAAGCCGGGGATCTTGCGACCGAAGGCCGGGAAGGCTTCGCGCATTGCCTCGATGGCGTAGCCGGGCAGGGCGGCGTGCAGATCGCCCAGGCGCACGCCGGGTTGGTAGCTGGGCTCGACCTCGCCGAACGCGCTGGAGGGCGTGCCGGCCACGAAGTCGCCGACCAGCTGGCCGGGAGCGTGGTAGTTGCTGCCGCCGAGCACGAAGGCGTTGGATTCGAGGCGGCGTTGCAGCTCGATGCCGGCCAATGGATGCGGTTGGCCTTGAAGCTCCGGCGGGATGTCGATGTGGCGGTAGTCGGTCGGGAAGTCCGAGGGATCGATGCCCACCACGATGCCTGCGTTGGCATTGCGCTCGTTGCGCGAATACTGGCTCATGCCGTTGGTGACCACGCGGCCCGGCTCGCTGGTGGCCGCCACCACGGTGCCGCCGGGGCACATGCAGAAGCTGTAGACCGCGCGGCCGTTCGCGGCATGGTGCACCAGGCGGTAATCGGCCGCGCCTAGCTTCGGATGGCCGGCGTGGCGGCCCCAGCGGGCGCGGTCGATCAGCCCTTGCGGATGCTCCACCCGGAAGCCGATCGAGAACGGCTTGGCCTCGATGTGCACGCCGCGCTTCCAGAGCATCTCGAAGGTGTCGCGCGCGCTGTGGCCGAGCGCCAAAACGACGTGGTCGGCGCGCAGTTCGTGTTGCTGGCCGCTGGCCTGGTCGAGCACGGTCAGGCCGCGCAGGCGGCGGCCCTGCGGGCCGTCGTCCTCGATCTGGAGATCGATCACTTTCTGCTCGAAACGAATCTCGCCGCCCAGGGCGACGATCTGCGCGCGGATGTTTTCGACCACCTTCACCAGCTTGAAGGTGCCGATGTGCGGGCGCGCGTCGACCAGGATCTCCGGTGGCGCACCGGCCGCGACGAACTCCTGCATGACCTTGCGGCCGAGGTGGCGCGGGTCCTTGATCTGACTGTAGAGCTTGCCGTCGGAAAAAGTGCCGGCGCCACCCTCGCCGAACTGCACGTTGGACTCGGGCTGCAACTCCTTGCGCCGCCACAGGCCCCAAGTGTCCTGCGTGCGCTGGCGCACGCTGCGGCCGCGCTCCAGCACGATGGGTTTCAGGCCGAGTTGCGCCAGCACCAGCGCCGCGAAGATGCCGCAGGGTCCGAAACCGATGACCACCGGGCGCACCGGCGACGCGAAGGGGGCGCCTGCGGGCGGATGCCAGGCCATGTCGGGCGACGGCTGGATGTGGGGGTTCTTCTCGTTCGCCTGCAACAGGCGCGGTTCGGCGGCGGCGTCGGCGAGCGTGACGTCGACGATGTAGACCGCCAGCAGCGCCTGCTTGCGCGCGTCGAAACTGCGCTTGTGGATGTGCAGCCGGTCGATGGCCTGGGGAGGCACGCCGAGCGCGGCAGCGGCGGCGTTGTGCAGCGCGGCCTCGTCGTGGTCGAGCGCGAGCTTGATTTCTGAAATGCGGATCATCGTCGTGGGGGCCTGTGTCGATCAGGCAGTACGGCGCTCCCGTGTCGGAGCCGGTCCGAGATGATACCGGCGGCCTGCGATAATGCGCGTTGTGAAGCGCGCTGGACCGCCGCTGGTGCTGGCCCGAAAGGGATGGGAACGACTTGTCGTTGCCAGGTGGAAACATCGCACTGGAGGAACGTCCGGACTGCACAGGGCAGCGCAGGAGCTAACGGCTCTCCACCGTGAGGTGAGGATCAGAGCAACAGAGACGAGTCTGGTCGTCCAGCAAGGTAGTCGAGGTGTTCCATGAGGCGCCGGTGAAAGCCGGGAGTTTCATGGTCAACTGGGTCTCCGGAGGCGATCAGGGTGAAACGGGCAATCTCTGCGCGCAGCAATACCAAGTAGGTGAACGTTGAGGCGGCCCGCTGAGTTCACGGGTAGGTAGCAACGAGCCGGTGGGGTGACTCCCGGCCCAGATTAATGGCGGTCACGCCGACGGGGTCGCAAGGCTTCGACGGTGCACAGAATCCGGCTTACAGGCGCGCTTCACTTTTTACTCGCCCCCAGGCTTGCCCACTTCGTGTGGCCGCCTACCCCCTCACCGTGGGCGGCCGGCCGCTTGGGGCGGCCCGGCGCGGCGGCCCTGGAATAAGCGGCTCGCTGCGCATTGCCTTACGGCGGGAACGCCCCCCCGGCAT
Source organism: Xylophilus sp. GOD-11R (assembly GCF_033546935.1). GTDB lineage: Bacteria > Pseudomonadota > Gammaproteobacteria > Burkholderiales > Burkholderiaceae_C > Xylophilus. Next base: position 860,071 of record NZ_CP137854.1, read on the forward strand.
GGGGGCCAAGCGAAACGAGGCCGACCGCCTCAGGGGCGTGGCAGCGAGGCTACGCCGAGCCAGCCCGCCGCCCACGGTGAGGGGGTAGGCGGCCACACGAAGTGGGCAAGCCTGAGGGCGAGCCAGCTAAACCCGCTCGTTCGCGTTCAGGTATCGCCACTGGCCGGGCTCCAGGCCGGCCAGGTTCAGGCGGCCGATGCGGATGCGCTTCATGGCGGTGATCTGCAGGTCTTCGCTTTCCACCATCTGGGCGATGCGGCCGGGGCGGTGGCCCTTGCTGGCGAAACGCAGGCCGGTCTGACCTTCCTGCTGGCGGCTGATGCTGACCTTGGCGGGGAGCATGGCGCGGCCGTCGATGACCGGGCTGCGGTTGAGGTGGACCAGGCGCTCTTCGGTCACTTCGCCCTTCACGTCGACGATGACTTCGTGCTCGATCAGCCCGGCGTCCTCGATGAGCTTGCGACGCACGCGGAAGTCCTGGCTGAAGATGACCAGGCCGGTGGCGGCAGGCTCGAGCGGGGTCAGGCACTCCTGCACGAAATGCTGGCGCGCGGGACGCAGGCCGCTGCGGTCGTCTGCCGATCGGGTTTCGGCATTCAACAGCTGCAGCACCGGGCGGCGGGCGTCGGGCCAGGTCTCGAAGCCGGCAGGTTTGTGCAGCAGGATGGTGACCGGCACCACGGGCTCGGGCCGCGCGCCTTCGTCGATGGTGACCGTTTCTTCGCCGACCTTGGCGCCGGGCACGTCGACGATGCGGCCGTCTACCCGAACCCAGCCGCCCTCGATCAGCAGTTCGGCCTCGCGCCGCGAGCATCCGGCGCGTTGCGCGACGATTCTGGAGAGGCGGACGGGTTCTTTGGCGGAGTCGACAGGCATCGGGAAGGGCGCGGGCAAAGCGGCAGTGTAGTCAGGCGCCCGCCGTCTGCCGCAGATGCTCCACGTGTGCCGACAGCGAGCGCGCGGCGATCGGCCACAGCGAACGCGGCACGTCGTCGTAGGCATGGCGCACCCAGTCGTCGATGTCGCCGTCGGGCAGGGCGGCCATGGCGGCGGCGACACGGGCTTCGCGCGCCAGGCGGTGGGCCTTGAGCCGGGAGATGGCACCGGGCGCGTCGCCGATCACATGGCCGTGGGCGGGCAGGATGAATTCGACCTGTTCCTGGCGGCAGGCGTCGGCCAGGCGGTCGAGCGATGCGAGGTAGTCGCCCATGTGGCCGTCGGGCGGGCTGACGATGGTGGTGCTGCCGTTGAGGATGTGGTCGCCGCTGAACAGCAGGGCGTCTTCCTCCAGCAGCAGGCACAGGTGGTTGGCGGCGTGGCCCGGGGTGTGGACAACGCGCAGGGTGTGGGTTTCTTCGCCGTCGGCGCTGATCAGGCGCAGGCGCTCGCCGTCGGCCAGGGCGCGGTCGGGTACGAAATGGCTGTCAGGCCGTGCGGTGGGTGCGGAGGGCAGGCCCAGGATCGGTGGCAGGCCGGCGCACAGCGCCTGCAGCGGCGCGGCGCCGGGCGAATGGTCGGGGTGCGAATGGGTGCAGACGATCATCCGGATGTCGCCGCCGGCCGCATCGTGCAGGCGGGCGAGGTGCGCCGGGTCGTTCGGCCCCGGATCGATCGCGACGAAGCCGGTGGCGGTGCTGCCGACGAGGTAGCTGTTGGTGCCGGGGCCGGTCATGACGCCGCCGTTGGGCGCGGTGAGTCGCGACAGGTTGCGCAGCAGGGGCACGGCCGCGTCGGATTGCCAGCGCAGTTCGTGCAACAGCTGGCCATCGGGGCAGACGAGGGCGAGTTCGCCGTAGGCAGGTTCGTCGTCGACCACGCGGCTTTCGCGGCCGTGGAGCAGCGCGCCGCGCGGGCTGTAGTTCCACAGGGGCGCCTCGCGGCCGTCGCGCGCGGCACAGGCCTGCAGCACGGCGTCGACGTTCGCGTAGCGCTGCAAGTGGGCGAGCGTGCGGAGGGTCGGGAACATCATCGTGAGGCTGCCGGCTTGCTGTCGCGCGAGCGCGTCGGCCGGCGTCAGCCAGACGGGTTCGAACTGCTCGGTGCCGTCGGCTTCCGGCGTCTGGCCCTCGGGCATGCGGGCGACGAGGAAAGCGGTGTCGAAGCGTCGGGGCATGCCCAGGCTGGTGATCCAGTTCGCCAGCGGCCAGGCCTGGTCACAGGCCAGACGCAGGCCGTGGGTAGCGCACTGTGCCAACAGGGGGCGATGACGGTCCAGCGCCGCCACGTCGCTCGCGATGGCCGGGCTGCCGTCGGCGCGACGCGCGAGCAGGATCCCGAGTTCCTCGTACGTTTCACGCAGGGCGGCGATGGCCTGGGTGAGCGCGGCTTCGTCCTGGGTGGCGCGGCGGTCGACACGGCCGTGGTCCAGGCGGTCGTCGGCGTCGATGGCGCCACCGGGAAACACGTGCATGTCGGGCGCGAAGCGGGCGGTGGCCGAACGACGCGTCAGCAGGACTTCGATGCCGTCGGAGGCATCGCGAAGGACCAGCAGGGTGGCGGCCGGCCGGGGCGGCACGTTCGCGAACGGTGGATGAAGGATCTGATGGGGACGAACCATCCCGGCATTGTGCGTACTGCTCGATCGTCGTGCCACCTGCAATTTTGAAGATGTTCGGCGTGTTTTACCCAGGTACCCCTAATATCCAGGAGAGGTAGTCGATTACTTTTTTGGGGAGGGCACATGATGACGACACCGCAGGGCCGCAATGTGGTGATCGATATCGCCAGGGGCATCGCCATGTTGCTGGTGATGTACGCACATTCGATCGAGGTGTTCCAGGGCCCCCAGGCTCCTGCAGCGCTTGCGACCTTCGACCAGTGGCGTGCGATCTACAGCTTTCACATGCCCCTGTTTTTCGCCATCTCCGGCCTGGTGTTTCGTGATCGGGGCCTCCGGCATGTGCTGTTGAATTCGCTCGCCCTGCTCTTCGTGGCGTACCTGGTGCATGCAGGCATGTGGCTGGCCGCTGCGCTGCTGAGCGATGGGCCGGTGCATGCGGGCGCATTGTTGCGTCCCATGCTGCTGCTGGCCGGTTTTCAGTCGGTCGTGCTGTGGTTCCTCGCTTCGCTGGCGGTGGTTCAATTGGTCTTCTTTCTGCTGTTGCGATGGAGTGGCTACGGGCGTTACGCGCTGCTGGCGGCGGTGCTGGCAGCGTTCCTGTGGGCGCAGCATCGGCAGACGATTTTTTTCCAGTTCTCGACGCTGTTGCCCGGTCTTGCATTTTTCGCCCTGGGCCATTGGATGGCTCGAACGCAGGCCTGGCGGCGCGAGATCTATCGCCATTGGATCGTTCCGGTGCTCGCGTTGGCCGCCGCCGTGGCGCTTGCACCGTTGAACGGGGGATGCACCTGGGACCTCTGGGCCGAATGCCCGAACCGACGGTTCGGTTTCGGCGTGCTGTTCGCCGCTGGCCAGTACGGATCGCCGTGGCTCTTCGTGCCGACGGCGCTGCTCGGCTGCTTCTCGGTGCTGTGGTTTTCCGATGTTCTCGCCCGGATGCCTGGTGGCTTCAAGGTCATGCTGGCCGCGGTGGGGCGTCGCACGCTGGATCTCGTCGTCATCAACGGCGTGGTGTGGCGTTTCGTGCATCCGGTGGTGACTCGAAAATTCGGCGACAGCGCCTGGGCAGTTGCGGTCGGCATCGCCTGCGCCATGGTGGTGGCACAGTTGCTTCTCGAGCCGTTGGTACGGCCCGCCATGATGGCTATCCGGCGCGCGGCCGAAATGCTCGCGGCATGGATATGCCGATGCCTGATCTGGTTGCATGGCAGCCTCGCGATCGGGTGGCGCCGTTGAAGGTGCGTGGCAACGTTCAATCGGGTGACGGGCTGCTCGATCGGTGTGTCGTGGAAATGTCGGGAGTCTTTCGATGAATTCTTTCATGGCGGTCCGCCGCTTCAGCCTTCGGCCTCTCTCGCTGGCTTGCGTCTGGGCTGTCGCATCTTCCTTCGCTGGCCCTCCGGCTATCGCGGAGACCATCGGCGAGGTCGACACCGTCTTCAAGCTGATCGGCCCGGACCACAAGATCGTGGTCGACGCCTACGACGACCCCAAGGTGCAGGGCGTGACCTGCTATGTGTCGCGCGCCAAGACCGGCGGCATCAAGGGCGCGGTGGGGCTGGCGGAGGACAAGGCCGAGGCGGCCATCGCCTGCCGCCAGACCGGGCCGATCAGCTTCGCGCCAGGCAAGCCGCTGCCGGTGCAGGAGGAGATGTTCAGCGAGCGCATCTCGCTGGTCTTCAAAAAGCTGCGGGTGGTGCGCATGGTCGACCGCCAGCGCAGCACGCTGGTCTACCTGACCTATTCCGATCGGGTGATCGAAGGCTCGCCGCAGAACAGCGTGACGGCGGTGCCGGTAGGCGCGCCGATCCCCGTGCGCTGAGGGCTTTCAGGCCTTGGGCGCCGGGCCGCCCTTGATGAAGGCGGTCGCCCGGGCGCGGCACGATGCGAAAGCGTCGAGCGCGGGCTTGTAAGTGGGCGTGGTGACGTCCATCAGCCCCAGCACCGACGGATAGAGGTTGTCGTGGCTCAGCGCCACGTCGCGGTGGGCATTCAGGCAGGCGCGGTCGGTGCCGCCGCGCGATGCGAAGGCGGGATCGATCCACAGCACCATCGGCACGTGCTTTTGCACTTCCGGCGCGAAGGCGTAAGGCACGCCGTGCAGGAACATGCCGTATTCGCCCAGCGATTCGCCATGGTCCGACAGGTAAAGCATGGCGGGCGCAAAGCGGTCGTGGCGGGCCTGCAGCCAGTCGATGGCGGCGCTCAGGAAACGGTCGGTTTCGGCGATCGAGTTGTCGTAGACGTTGATCAGCGAGGCCTGGTCGCACTGCGCCAACGCCTGGGTGGCGCATTCGGGCTGGAAGCGTTTGGTGTCGGGCGCCGAGCGGCGCCAGTAGGCCGGGCCGTGGCTGCCCATCATGTGCATCACCAGCACGACGCCGCGGGCGCGGCGTTCGGCGGGCAGGGCGGCGATGCGCTCGTCGAGGCCGGCGAGCATGACGCGGTCCAGGCATTCGCCATCGGCGCACAGGGCGCGTGCGGCGTCGGCGGCGGGCGCGAAGGCGGTGCCGGTCGAGGCGTTCGGCACCCGGTCGCAGACGCTCTTGCAGCCGGCCTGGTTGTCGACCCACAGCACCGCCAGGCCGGCGGCCTGAATCACGTCGAGCAGGTTCTCGGTGTCGGCCTTGCGGCCTTCCCAGCCGGCTTTGCCCAGCGGCGAGAACATGCAGGGCACCGAATGCAGGGTGTTGGTGCCGCAGGAGCGCACCTGGGTGAAGCTCACCACGTCGCGCTGCGCCAGGCCGGGCGTGGTGTCACGCGCATAGCCGTTGAGGCCGAAGTGATCGGCACGGGCGGTTTCGCCCACCACCAGCAGGAAAAGCGGCGGGTGGCTGGCCGTGCCGGCGGCCGCGTAGCTGGGGCCGAGGGCGGCGCCGGCGGTCATCACCACCAGCGGCCCGTTGCGGTGCTTGCGCAGCGGCTTGGTCACCGCCGAGATCGTGGAGGCCAGCGGCGCGACCGGGTTGGCGGCGAAGCGCAGTTCGAGGTGGTTGCGCAGCAACGGGGCGAGCTCGCGGTAGATGCTCAGCGTGACGCCGATGGTGGCCGCCAACAGCGTCACGGTGATCGCCAGGTTGCGCCACACGGCGGCCCAGCCGCGCTGTGGTGACAGGCGCAGGCGCCACAGCCAGACCATCGGCGGGCCGGCCACGAGCAGGCACTGGGCCAGCAGGTCGAAGCCGAACAGGTCGCGCGCCTCGGTGAAATTGGTCTGCAGCGCGTTGGCCACCATGCCGGGGTCGATCACGATGCCGTAGGCCAGCATGAAGTGCTGCACCACGCCGGCCAGCACCAGCAGCACGGCCATCGCCGGCTTGAAGATCCGCCGGCCGGCGAAGCAGGTCAGCAGGGTGGCGGTGGCGCAAAAGACAGCCAACAGAATGCTCAGGCCCAACAGCAGCGGCCGGTGGCCCATTTCGCCGACGCCCGCGAGCTGACGCAGACTGTTCCAGAGCGACAGGTTGCCGGTGAACGCCACCCACAGTGCGATGACCAGAGCGGCGACACGGGGCGTGAGCGGCCCCTGGCGGAGGCGGCCGAGCAGCCGGCCGGCGGGGGGTACGGCAGCCAGATCGGTGGGTGTGGAGGCAGAAGCGAGTTGAGCTTGGGACATGGTCCGGCGAAGCTACCGACCAAGGGTGAAATCGACCTGAATCGCCGGTTCACCATTCGTTCAGCATTCAGGCTGTTCGGGCCTAGACTCCAGCGCTGTCCTGTCCATCGCGGTCGCCGCCCAAGCTCCATGCGAATCCTGCTCGTCGAGGACGACCTCCCGCTGTCCGATGCCGTCTGCGGCTATCTGCGCGCCAAGGCCTTCGTGGTCGATGCGGCTCCCAGCCTGCACGCCGCGCGGGCGGCGCTGGCGGGCGCGCGCTACGCCGCGGTGCTGCTCGACCTGCACCTGGAAGACGGCGACGGCCTGGCGCTGCTGCCTTCGCTGCGGGCGCTGCCGGAGATGCCGGCGGTGATCGTGCTCACCGCGCGCGACCAGGTGAGCGACCGCATCCGCGGACTCGACGCCGGTGCCGACGATTACCTGGTCAAGCCCTACGACCCGGGCGAGCTGCTGGCGCGGCTGCGCGCCATCGAACGCCGGCGAGGCGCGGCCTCCGACGCGCCGGTGCTGCAGCTCGGGCCGCTGGAGATCGACCTGGCGCGCGACCTGGTGCGGCGCGACGGCGTGCCGGTGACCCTCACCGCCAAGGAATGGGCCCTGCTGCGGGTGATGGCAAGCCGGCCGGACCGCATCCACACCCGCGAAGTGCTGCAGGACGCGCTCTACGGCTTCGACAGCGAGACCGACAGCAACACGCTCGAAGTCTTCATCAGCCGGCTGCGCCGCAAACTCGGGCGCGACCACATCCAGACCTTGCGCGGCCTGGGCTACCGGCTGTCGTGGGTGCCCGAGGGGAGTGGCGGATGAGATTGCGGCGGCGGCCCGACACCCTGGCTCGGCGGCTGACCCGCACCCTGCTGCTCTGCGTGGCGGTGGTGTGGGCGCTCTGCCTGGTGGGCGTGGTGATCTTCGTCAACTACGAAATCAACCGCAATTTCGACAACGAGCTCGAAGAAAGCGCGTTGCGCCTGCTCGATGTGTCCGCACACGACCTGGACGTGGGCGGCATGCCGGCGCCCGGTGCCGGTCCGGTGGTGGAGCCGCCGCCCCAGGCCAGCGGCGATACCTTGATCTTCCGTTTGGTCGACGGCTCGGGCCGGGTGCTGCTGGTGCCGCGCGAAGCCAAACCGGAAACCTTCTTCGACAAGGTGCCGCTGCGCCCGGGCTTCTTCAACGCCGAGGGCTGGCGTGTCTTCACCACCCGTCATCCGCAGCGCGACCTGTTCATGCAACTGGCCGATCCACGCTCCGAGCGGCGCCATGCGGTGCGACGGGTGATCATCGGCCTCACGGTGCCGATGGCGGCGATGCTGTCGATCCTGGTCGTGCTGCTGGGCGCGGGGGCACGGCGCGAGCTGGCGGTACTGCGGCGGCTCGAATCCGAGATCGCCCGCCGCGGCGGCGACGATCTGCGGCCGCTGAAGGTGCAGGGCATGCCAGCCGAGCTGCAGTCGGTCGGCGAACACGTCAACCGGCTGCTCGGACGGCTGTCGGATGCGCTGGACGTGGAGCGCACCCTGTCGGCCAACGCGGCGCACGAGTTGCGTACGCCGCTGGCCGCCGCACGGCTGCGCCTGCAGACCGCGCTGGAAGGCCGGTTGGAGCGCGCCGACGTGCAGGCGGCACTGGCCTCGCTCGATCTGTTGTCGCAGCGCACCGAAAAGCTGCTGCAGCTCTCGCGCGCGGAGTCGGCGGCCGGGCTGTCGATGCAGCGGGTCGAGCTGCGCTTGCTCGCCGCCACGGTCGCCGAGGAGTTCTGGGGCACGGCGGCGGTGCGGCAGCGGCTGCTGCTCGATGTGTCGGATGACGACGAGGCGGTGTCGGCGCGCGGCGACGTGGACGGCCTGGCCATCGCCCTGCGCAATCTGGTGGAGAACGCCTTGCGCTACAGCGATGGGCGGGTGGAGGTGCGGGTGGAGTCGCCCGCCACACTCGTGGTTCGCGACCACGGCGCCGGCGTGTCGCCCGAACGCTTGAGCACGATGCGCACCCGCCATGTGCGCGACGCGGCCCGGCCGGTCGGCTATGGGCTGGGCTTGTCGATCGTGAGCACCATCGTCGAGCGGCAGCAGGGCCGGCTGGAGCTGATGTCACCGCCGCCCGATGGCGGGCAGGGGCTGGAAGCCCGGATCGTGTTGTCGGCGCAGTAGCTGCAGGGACGGCTCAGCTGCAGACCCGGAACGGGCCGCGGTCGAAATGGAAATGATCGCGGTGCGCGTCGTTGTAGGCCGGACTGAGCACGGCCGAGAACAGGGGGCAGGCGCCTTTTTCCGCCTCGCGCAGGAACTGTCCCGGCAGCGGCTGCGGCACGACCGTGGCGTCGCTCCAGTCCTGCCGCACCGAGATGCGCCGGCCGTTGGCCAGCCGGAAGCCGGCGATATCCAGCGCATTGGCGCGTGCATGTTCGCTGCGCCGGTCTGCCGAGCCACCGTAGATGTTGCGGCAGGCGTAGCTGCCGAGATGGTCGATCTGCGTGACCCGGCTGCCCAGGTGCACATAGGCCGAGGGCTGCAACGCGTGGCGCTCCCAGATGGCCAGCGCCGCGACCACCGGGCAGGTGAGCGGCGTGGGTGTGGACAGCCGCACCGAGCCGACCGAGATCAGCCGTGTCGCGCCCTGCCAGCCGCAGTCGTCGGTCTCGGCGCGGTCGTAGACCGGTGCATGGCGCACGCCGGCGCCGTCGAGCCAGGCGTAGCAGACAGCGGGCGGCGCCTCGGCCATTCGGCTGAGCTTCCAGCGGGTGAACGGGCCGGGTGCTTCGGTGACGTCGAGGGGCGCCCAGGGGTTCCAGCGCGACGGCACTGCGAGATCGCCCCGGTAGACCGCAAAGACTGCGGTGCCCGCGGCCAGCAGCAGGGCTGTGGGTACTAGCAGACGGGCGATGGACATGATGCGGCGAGTGTCCGACGAAGCGCCGTGGCGCGCGTTACCGGGTGTCTTGGCGCGGCCTGGTCAGATCGACAGCGGATCGACGTCGATCGCCCAGCGGATCAGGCCCTTGTGCTCCGGCCGGGCGCGCACCGCGTGCAGCAGCGGCTGCCAGGCGGCCAGGTAACGCTGCAGCGCGGGGCGGCCCTGGCTTTCGAGCAGCATCTGCGCCCGCTCCACGTCGGCCACGCGCTGCAGGGACATCGGCACCGCGTCGAAGGCGACCACCGCGCCGTCGGCCTCCAGCCCGGCCTCCACGGCGGCCTGCCGGGCGGCGCGCAGGAACTGCTGGGCGATGTCCTGGCTGCGGGCTTCGGCGCGCACCAGCGCCTGCGCGGCGCAGGGCGGCAGGCCGGCGCTGCGGCGTTCCTCGATCTGGGTGGCGGCAAAGCCGGGGTAGTCGTGCTTGCGCAGGTTGGCGAATAGTGGGTGCGTGGGGTGGAAGGTCTGCACCCACATCTCGCTGGCTTCGCCATGAGCGGCGTCGCGCCCGGCGCGGCCGCCGGCTTGCATCAGCAGGGCGAAAAGCCGCTCCGGCGCGCGGAAGTCGGACGAAAAAAGCGCACCGTCCGGGTTGATGGCCGCCACTAGCGTCATGCGGCGGAAGTCGTGTCCCTTGGCCACCATCTGGGTGCCGACGAGCACGTCGACATCGCCGGCGTGCACCTGCGCCAGCTGCGATTCGAGTGCGCCGCGCAGCCGCGTGGTGTCGGCGTCGATGCGGGCGATGCGCACGGGCGTGCCGTCGGGCCGCAGGGTGTCGGCCAGGCGCTCGGCGAGCAGCTCTTCGAGCCGTTCGGTGCCACGGCCGACCGGTGCGATGTCGAGGTTGCCGCACGACGGGCAGGCGCGCGGCACGCGCTCGGTGAATCCGCAGTGGTGGCAGCGCAGCGTGCGGTCGACCTTGTGGAAGACGCGGAAGGCGCTGCAGTGCGGACATTCGCTTTTCCAGTCGCAGTCGCCGCAGGCCAGCACCGGCGCATAGCCGCGCCGGTTGAGCAGCACCAGCGACTGCTCGCCGCGCGCGATGCGTTCGCGCATGGCTTCGAGCAGGGCCGGCGCGAAAACGGTGCCGCGCTGCTGCTGCTCCATGTTCACCAGCCGCACCCGGGGCAGGCTGCCGGCGCCGACGCGGTTCGGCATGTCGAGCCGCAGATAGCGCCCGCCGGGGTCGTCGGCGGTGGCGGGCCGGGCGAGATGCCAGCTCTCCAGCGAGGGCGTGGCCGAGCCCAGGATCACGCGCACGCCCTCGTTGCGTCCGCGCCAGACGGCGAGGTCCCGCGCTGAATAGCGCGCGCCTTCCTGCTGCTTGTAGCTGGGGTCGTGTTCCTCGTCGACGACGATCAGGCCCAGCCCCGGCATCGAGGCGAATACCGCCATGCGGGTGCCGAGCACGATGCGCGCCTGGCCGGAATGCGCCGCGAGCCAGCTCTTGAGCCGCTGCGGGTTGGTCATGCCGCTGTGCAGCGAGACCACGGCCGACTCCCCGAAGCGGGCGCGAAAGCGCGCTTCGAGCTGTGGCGTGAGATTGATCTCCGGCACCATCACCAGCGCCTGCGCGCCCGGCCTAGCCTCGAGCAAGGCGGCGACGGCGCGCAGGTAGACCTCAGTCTTGCCGCTGCCGGTGGAGCCGAACAGCAGAAACGTGCCGTCGGCCGCCGCCAGGTCCCGCAGGGCCTGCGCTTGCTCGGGTGTGGGTTCGGGCGCGGCTGTTGTGGACGTCGGCGCCTCTGCCGCGGCCGGTTTGCGGCTCAAGCGGCGCTCCAGCTGACGGGTGTCGAGGCCGCGCAGTTGTGGCGGCAGCGCGGCCAGGGCGACTTCGCCCGCCGCCCGCTGGTAGTAACGCGCGGCGAAGGCCACCAGGGCGCGCCATGGAGCGGCGAGTGGGGCCAGGCCGTCGAGCACCGCCGCGATCGATTTCAGATCGACCGATTCGTCGGGCACCCGCGCGTCGCCTTCCCAGACGATGCCCAGCAACTCCCGCGAGCCGAGCGGCACCCGCACCAGCGTGCCGGGTGCGAGGCGTCGATCGAAGCGGTAGCTCAGGGCGCTCGCCACGGTGCTGTGGGCGGGGGTTTGGACCAGGACGGGGATCAGGAAAGTCACGAAAACCGCAGGGGCGAAAAGGGCCGGGAGGAAGCACGGACACGCGCCGCGACGGGCTGTCCGGCGAGACCGGTTGCACCGTACGTGAGGCGATGACCGATCTGTGGATAACTTTGTTGACAGACGCCTTGAAGTATCGTCGGTTTTTCAAGTGGAAACGCCCGCAGCTCCACAAGCATGCCCATTGTTGTTAAAAATATTATTTCAAATCAACAGCTTGGGGGATCTTTCTGGCAAGTGACCAGAAAAAAGATCGCTAGGTGCACTTGCACAGGATCTGTGCACAACTGACGCGAGGTCGGGGGGCATTCACTTAGTTTGCGTCATCTTTTGCCGCACCGAAGGGGTGCCTCGTCAGCGCATTACGGGTTTTCACGGTTTTTGTGGATAACTTTGTTGATACCCCGTTGCGAACCGCGCTAAACCCGCGTCGGGCAAGGCTTTCAACGGATTGCCGTTAAAAAAGGCAACCGTTCTTGTCGTTATGAATCAACGACTTAGCGCGGTACACCCGATATTTGTTCTCAGATCGCCTTGAAGCCGCGGCAAAAACCGTGGATCACGAATTTTGTGCATAAGCAAGGCTGACGGACCAAATTTTCCCCTTGACAGGGCCGCTTCCTCGATTCGCCGTGATCGGCCGAAAAGCCGGTCGTGCGCAAAGCCAGTACCCATGCGGTCTCGCGCCGAAGTGACAGTTGCTCATGGTCGAGGAAATGCCAAAAAGTTCCTCAGAAAAATTCCGAATCGGGCTTTGGGCAAACCCGCCGGCCGGACGGTGCGCCGCCGCGGCGCCTTAGCCGTCGACTTCTGCAAGTCCTTGATTTCACTGGGGCTGTGGCTTCACCCACCGTTTCTGTGGACAACCATGTTGAAAGCCATGTGCCCATGTCCGCAAAGGCCCGCCCGGCAAGGGTTTCGACAGGATGCCCGGCAAAAAGGCAGCGGAGGTGCTGTATTGAAAATCAAGGGCTTACGCTCGTTCAGCGACAGTTACATGCCCGACATTGGATCCTTCGGTCTTGCTGCGCTGCAGCATGCATTTTTTTGCCGAACTTCGTGCCCGGCAGATCTGTCAGCGGCGCCGCTGGGCGCGCGAGTGATCGTGAACCGCCCGCACCAAACTGGCGACGTGGTCGGGCGGCGTGTGCTGGCTGATGCCGTGGCCGAGATTGAAGATATGCGTCGGGCCGGTCGAGCTCGCAGCGGTATGCGGCGCGCCGAAGCTGTCGAGCACGCGACGGACCTCGGCCTCGATTTGCGGCGGCGGCGCGAACAGCACGTTGGGATCGATGTTGCCCTGCAGCGCCTTGGCACCGCCCACGGCCGCACGGGCGGCGCCGAGGTTGACGGTCCAGTCCAGGCCCAGCACTTCGCAGTCGAGCGCGCCCATCTCGGCCAGCCACAGGCCGCCGCCCTTGGTGAAGACGATGCGGGGCACGTCCTGTCCGTCCGCACCGTGGCGCTTGAGTCCGGCGAGCACCTGGGCGGTGTAGGCCATGCTGAAGGCCTGGAACGCGCCGTCGGCCAGCACGCCGCCCCAGCTGTCGAACACCATCACCGCCTGGGCGCCGGCGTCGATCTGCGCGTTGAGGTAGGCGGTGACCGAGCGGGCATTGATCTCCAGGATGCGGTGCAGCAGGTCGGGACGCGCATAGAGCATGGTCTTGATCCGCTGGTAGTCGGACGAGCCCGCGCCCTCGACCATGTAGCAGGCCAGGGTCCACGGGCTGCCGGAGAAGCCGATCAGCGGAACGCGGCCCTGCAGCGCGCGGCGGATGGAGCTGACCGCGTCGAAGACGTAGCGCAGACGCTCCATGTCGGGCACTTCCAGCGCGGCGACGGCGGCGTCGTCGCGCAACGGTCGGGCGAAACGCGGACCCTCGCCTTCGGCGAAAGACAGGCCCAGGCCCATGGCGTCGGGCACGGTGAGGATGTCGGAGAACAGGATCGCGGCGTCGAGCGGAAAGCGCTCCAGCGGCTGCAGCGTGACCTCGGTCGCGTAGTCGGGGTTGGTCGCCAGGCCCATGAAGCTGCCGGCGCGGGCCCGGGTGGCGCGGTACTCCGGCAGATAGCGGCCGGCCTGGCGCATCAGCCAGACAGGGGTGTAGTCGGTGGCCTGGCGGCGGCATGCGCGCAGGAAGGTGTCGTTCTGCAGTGGCGCGAAAGCGGACGGGTTTGCGGACGACGTGGCGGATGAAGGGGCGCAAGAGGTGGGGATGGAAGCCATGCGGGATTGTCGCAGGCGACCCGTGGCGCCTTGTCAGCGGTCCGGCAGTGCCGCCAGCGCGGCCTTCACCTCGTCGCGCCCGAGCAGCTCGGTCAGCACCTGCGGAGGCCGGCCGGGTGCGTGCAGCACATATACCGGCACGCCGCTGCGACCGAGCGAACGCAGTGCCCGGGTGATGGCCGGGTCCTGGCGTGTCCAGTCGGCCCGCAGCGTGGCGACGCGCTTTTGCTCGAAGGCGGCGACCACGCCGGCGTCGGCCAGCGTGGTGCGCTCGTTGACCTGGCAGGTGACGCACCAGCTGGCGGTGAAATCGACGAAGACCGGGCGGCCTTCGGCCAGCAGCGTGCGGGTGCGCTCCTCGCTCCAGGGTTGCCAGCGGGCGTTGGCGTCTGCGCTGACGCCGACCGGGCCCGGTGGCAAGGCCTGCACCGCGCGGGGGCCGAGCGTGACGGCCAGCGCGATGAAGACGACCGCCAGCCCCGAGCCGAGCCATGCTCGGCCGCCGCCGTGAAGGCCCAGTGCCCAGATCACCGCGGCGCCCGCCACCAGCAGCAGCAGCAGGGCACCGGCGCCGTCGATGCCCGCTTGCTGCCCCAGCACCCACACCAGCCACGCGACGGTGGCGAACATGGGAAACGCCATCAGGCGGCGGAAGGTCTCCATCCAGGCGCCCGGTTTGGGCAGTGCACCCGCCAGCGCCGGGATCCACGATGCGAGGAGATACGGCAAAGCCATGCCCAGGCCCATCACGGCGAAGACCGGCAAGGCCTGCGCCGCCGGCAGGCCGAGCGCCAGCCCGAGCGAGGCGCCCATGAAAGGCGCGGTGCAGGGCGATGCGATCGCCACCGCCAGCGCACCGGAGAAGAATGCGTCGGCCACCGGATGGTGGATCGCCCGGCCCGCCAGACCGCGCGGCACCCACATGCCGAATTCGAAGACGCCGGCCAGATTGAGTCCGAGCAAGGTGAACAGCGCCGCCATGCCCGCGACCACCGCCGGTGATTGCAGCTGGAAACCCCAGCCCAGCTGGACGCCGGCCAGTCGCAGGGCGAGCACCAGTGCGCCCAGCGCGACGAAAGACAGCACCACGCCGGCGGTATAGGCCAAGCCAGCGATGCGGCCGGTGCGCGGTGCCGTGCCGTGCCGTGCGAAGCCGACGAGCTTGACCGCGAGTACCGGAAACACGCACGGCATCAGGTTGAGCAGCAAGCCACCGACGAGCGCCGCACCAAGAGCGGCGAGCCAGGTCGGCAGGGGCGCGGCCTGGGCGGGCAGCGGCGCGACGTCGGATGCGGCCCCGTTGTCGTCGAGGGCCGACTGGAGCGCTGCAGGCACGGTGGCGACCGCGGCGGCCGGCGGCCAGCTGCCGGCGACCGCCGCTTTGCCGCGCCAGCCTTCGCGCCGGCCGTCCGGGCCGGTCGCCACCAGCAGCACGGCCAGCGTGGCGGGAGATTCGCTGCGGTGCGCGGCGAGAGCGATGCGGGCGGTCCAGGCGGCGTCCTGCCAGGACTGCACCGGGTCGGCGGAGGGCTCGGTGATGCCCGGGGTTTCGGGGAACACCTCGATCGTCTTGCCGCGCAACGGTGCGGGCAGGGCGGAGGTGGTGAGCACGAGGCCGTCGGCGTCGACCCGTGCCGTCAGCGCGGACGGCAAGTCCTGTGGCCGCGCGGCGGCGGCGGCGGCAAATTCGGCCGACTGCATCGCGGTGCTGCTGCGCACGGGCAGCTCCAGCGCCAGCTCGCCCTGCTCCGGAATGCATTCCTGGCGGCAGACCAGCCATTGCGCCTGCAGCGACAGCAGCACGCTGTCTCGACCGATCGGCGGGCGGAAGTCCGGCGCGACCTCGATCGTCACCGGCAGCAGCACGGTGTCTTCGTAGCCGTAGTTCGCCAGCGGCCCGATGGGGATGCGGCGTGGCAGCGGCCAGTGCACCGCGCTGGCCGACAGGCCCGTGGGCAGCGTCCAGTTCAGCTGGGTCGGCAGGCCCGAGTCGCCCGGATTGAGCCAGTAGGTGTGCCAGTGCGGCTGATGGACGATGCGCAGTGCGGCCTGGAACCTGCCGCCGGGCACGACGCCTTCCGGCGCGGCGACGACGAGTTCGGCGCGCACGTGCGGTGTCTCCAGCGAGGCGGGGGCGACCGGAGCACGTGTCGTGGACAGCAGCTGCGCGCAGGCGCTGCCGCCAGCGACCAGGGTGAGGACGGCGAACAGGAAACGGCGGGCTTGCGCGGCGATGCGATACATGGGGCGTGGGTGTGAGGGGCGGCGGTCGGCGAAGTTCCGGACGGCCGCGGGGCGCCCATCGTAGCGGCGTGGGCGAGCGGCCGCGGTCGGCGCTTCGTCGCGCGTATGGGCGATCCGTCGTCGATAGCGCGCCTTCGTCGGATGGGTCCGGTGGCTGCTGCAGCGCTGCCTAGCATGAACTTTTCCCCTTCATTTCCCGTTCTGCAGGAGCGCTTCTTGAACCTTGCCCCGTTCTCCGATCTCACTGTCGCCGAATCGCTCGGCCTGGCTTGCGGTCATCGGCATCGCCTTGATCACGATCGGCGTGGGGCTGCGTCGCCGGCAGCGGCGCCTGCGGAACCTGCAGGAGCGCCGATCGGCCTGGCAGGAGCTTCAGTCACGGGTGGACAGCCGGCTGGAACACGCCCGCTTTTCCTATCGACCGGCAGCCCATGCTCTGGTGCTCGATGCGCGTGCCGCGCAATGGCATGGCGTGGCGGCGGAGTCGCTGCGCGCGGGTGACGACGTGCTCGTCGCGGGCTGGCACGATCTTCCGGCGACCCAGGCCGCGGCCGGCTGGATCGACAGCGCCTTGCGCGAGGCGCTGGCCAAGAAGGAGCCGGTGCAGTGCGAATACCTGGCGCGGTCGGCCGGCTCACTCAGTCTCCATCTGATCCTCACGGCGGTGCCGCTGCCGTCGTCCGGGCTGTTGCTGGGCACGGTGGCGTTGTATCGGGTTAAAGCTTTGTCGGGCGAGACTGGAGGCATGGTCGCGCGACCATCGTTCGGCGTGCAGGAAGAAGAGCTGGCCGCGGCGATGTCCCGCGCCTGGATGCCGGGCGAGCAGGCCGCCGCCTCGGCTTGAAATCGGCATGGGCCCTGGCCGATTCGGCCCGGGCCCGGTCTTGAAGATCCCTATCCGTAGTGAGCGATCCACTCCAGTCCGCGAATGCGCGCTTCCTCGATGGCGGCGGTCTCCACCTCGAAATCGCGAGCCTCGATGGCGATGGTGCGGGCACGCGTCGGCCAGACGTTCTTGGTCACCACCAGGCTCGGCAGGTAGCGGCCATTGGCCAGCCGTCGCGCGCTGCACGCCAGCTGGTAGTCGCCGTGACGGAACACCGACTCAGTCTGCATGAGAAGCCTCCCAACCGCTGAAAGACAGCAGTATGCGCGAGGCCGGTGACGACGGGAATGGGTCGTTTCAGACCTCGCCGCCGAGCACCCGCAACAGCGTGGCGTGGTTGACCAGCCGGTTGTAGCGATTGAGTGCCAGGGCGGTCTCGGCCGCGCGTCGGCTCTCCTGCGCATCGAGCCAGATCCGCAGGGCCACCGCACCCAGCCGATAACGGGTTTCGTACAGGCGCTCGGCGGTGCGGGCGTCGTCGAGCTGGGCCTGCAGTTGCTCGCCTTGCTCGGCATATCGGCTGCGTGCCGACAGGGCGTTGTCGACGTCGGCCAGCGCCTGATAGAGCGTCTGTCGGTAGCTCACCACGGCTTCTTCGTACTGCGCCTGCGAAATGCGGATGTTCAGGTCCATCTGGCGGTATTGCAGGAACGGCATGCTGAGCCCGGCGCCGAGCGTGGCGATCGGGTTCTGCAGCACGTTGGCCAGGCTGGTGCTGGAGCCGCCGAGCGCGCCGGTGAGCGTGAGCGCCGGGTAGTAGCTGGCGCGGGTGGCAGCGATGGTGGTGAGGCTGCCGCGCAGGCGCAATTCGGCTGCGCGCAGGTCGGGGCGGCGGGCCAGCACGTCGGCCGGTACGCCTTCGGGAATGGCGGGCAGGGCGCCGGTCGGCAGTGCCTGCGCGATCTCGCCGAAGACGGGTGGCAGGGTGCCGTCGAACAGCAGCGCCAGGGCGTTGCCCGCCTCGACCCGCTGCTGCTCGAGCAGGGCGAGTGCGGCGCGTTGCGACGACACCGTCTGCCTGGCCTCGGCCACTTCCAGGGGAGATACCGAGCCAGCGGTGAATTGCGTCTGCACCAGGGCCAACGTGCGTTCTGCGTAGGCGGTGCTCGATTGGGCCACGGCCACCCGCTGGCCGAGATAACGCAGCTGCCAATAAAGCGTGGCGGTGGTGCCGGCCAGGGCCTGCGCGCTGGATTCGCGGTCTTGCTCGGTGGCCTGCGCTTCCCATTGGGCGATGTCGCGCAGCGAGCCGAGCCGGTTCCACAAATCGACCTCGTAGCTGGCGCCCAGGCTCAGGGTATTGGTGCGGCTGGACGGCCCGCCGTCGAGCGCGCGCGACACGCCGGTGTTGAGCCCGCCGCTGAGCGTGGGCCGCAGGTTGGCCTGCGCGATGCCGGCCTGCAGCTGCGCGGCGCGCACCCGGAAACCGGCGGCGGCCAGGTCGTTGTTGCGGGCGATCGCGGCGTCGACCAGCTGGTCGAGCGTCGGGTCGCCGAAGGCGGTCCACCAGCGGCCGGTGAGGGCCTGGATGTCGCGCGGCGCGGTGACCACGCCGGTCGTCGGATCGACCGACGGCTTGGCCACTGAACCGTGGGCCCAGGTGGCGGGCACGTTGATGGCGGCCGACTGGTAAGGCTCCTTCG
This sequence comes from Xylophilus sp. GOD-11R, assembly GCF_033546935.1. Classification (GTDB taxonomy): domain Bacteria; phylum Pseudomonadota; class Gammaproteobacteria; order Burkholderiales; family Burkholderiaceae_C; genus Xylophilus. Next base: position 878,287 of record NZ_CP137854.1, read on the forward strand.
AGCCGGTCGCGCAGCCGGCGAGCACGAGGGCGGCGACCAACGGTATTGCCGGGATCGCGGCCAGCCTGAGTTGCTTGGTTCTCATGAGAAACGTCATTCCCGGGCCAGCGCCTCGACCGGGTCGAGGCGGGCCGCATTGCGTGCGGGCAGAAAGCCGAAGGCCACGCCGATCAGGGTGGAACAGGCGAAGGCGGCCACCATGGATGTGGTGGAGTAGATGAGCTTGAAGTCGATGCCGGCCGAATCCACCGCCACGCCCAGCGCCAGCGCGAGCAGGATGCCGAGCACGCCGCCGATCAGGCAGACCAGCACGGCTTCGATGAGGAACTGCTGCTGGATGTCCCCCTGCCGCGCACCGACCGCCATGCGCACGCCGATCTCGCGGGTGCGCTCGGTGACCGACACCAGCATGATGTTCATCACGCCGATGCCGCCGACGATCAGCGAGATCACCGCGATGGAGGCGACCAGCAGTGTCAGCGTGGCGGTGGTGGCGGTGATGGTCTGGCGGATGCTGTCGGTGTTGAGCACATAGAAATCCTTGCGGCCGTGGCGCTGCTCCATCAGCGCGCCGATGCCTTGCTCGGCGGCTTCCATGGAGGCGTCGTCGGCCACGCGCACGGTGATGCTGCGCAGATAGGACTGGTTGACGATGCGGCCCATGGCGGTGGTGTAGGGCACGAAGACGTTGAGTGCCTCGCTGTTGCCGAAGGCGCTGTCCTTCTTGGCGGCCACGCCGATCACGCGCACCGGCACGCTGCCGAGCAGGATCACCTGGCCGATCGGGTCGGGCGTCTGCGGGAACAGCTTCTTGCGGGTGTTGTCGTCGATCACCGCCACCTGCTCGCGCAGGCGCACGCTGTCGTTGCCGAAGGCCGAGCCCTGGGCGAGCGTCACGTCGCGCACCCGGAAGTACTGCTCGCCCACGCCGTTGACGGTGGCCGTCGCTTCCACGTTGCGCCAGCGCAGGGTGAGCGAGCTAGTGATGGTGGGCGTCACGCTGTCGACATAGGGCTGACGCGCCAGCGCTTCGGCGTCGGACGGCACCAGGGTGCGCACGGCGGCCGAGCGGGTGTCGCCGAATCCGGCACCGGAAAAGATCTCGATGGTGTTGGTGCCGATCGCCGAGATGTTCTTCAACACCTGCTGGCGCGAGCCTTCGCCGAGCGCCACCACCGCCACCACCGAGGCGATGCCGATCACGATGCCCAGCATGGTGAGAAAGGTGCGCAGCCGCTGCGCGTTCATCGCCAGCAGGGCCATGCCGAAGGCTTCCGAAAAACGGTCGGCGACGGCGCGGATGCCGCCCTTGGCCTGCGGGCGCGGTGCCAGTTCGGCGGCCGGCGTGGTGCGGGCCCGGGGCGTGGCGCGGTCGTCGATGATGACGCCGTCGCGGATCTCGATGATGCGGCCGGCGTGCGCTGCGACCTGCATGTCGTGCGTGACGATGATGACCGTGTGACCCTCGGCGTTGAGCTCCTGCAGGATCTTCATCACCTCCTCGCCGCTGGCCGAGTCGAGCGCGCCGGTGGGCTCGTCGGCCAGGATCACCGTGCCGCCATTCATCAGCGCGCGGGCGATGGACACCCGCTGCTGCTGACCGCCGGAGAGCTGCCCCGGACGATGCAGCGTGCGCTCGGCCAGGCCGAGCCGCTCCAGCAGGGCGCGGGCGCGTTCATGGCGCTCTTCGGCCGGCGTGTTGGCATAGACGGCGGGCACCTCGACGTTGCCGCGCGCGGTGAGGTCGCCGAGCAGGTGGTAGCGCTGGAAGATGAAGCCGAAATGCTCGCGCCGCAGCGCGGCCAGCGCGTCGGGCTCGAGCGCGCCGGTGGCGCGGCCGTCGACGCGGTAGCTGCCGGCAGTGGGCTTGTCGAGGCAGCCCAGGATGTTCATCAGTGTCGACTTGCCCGAGCCGGACTGGCCGACGATGGCGACCATTTCGCCGGCGGCGATCTCGAGGTTGATGTCCTTCAGTACGGCGATGGTGCCTTCGCCGGCCGGAAACTCGCGGCGCAGGTCGCGCAGTTCCAGCAGGGCGGGTCGGCCGGCGGCGGCTATCGGTGAGGAGGTGGCGTGGGTGTTCAACGCCGGCCTCACATGCGCATCGGCGGGCCGCGTCGCGCCGGCTGCGAGGTGTCGCGGGCCGACGCGTCGCCCAGCACCACGCGGTCGCCTTCGGCCAGGCCCTCGGTCACTTCCGCGCTGACGTTGTTGTTGATGCCGACCTTGATGCGGCGCTGCTCCGCCGTGCCGTCGGCGCCGACCACCCGCACCGTGTAGCCGCCGTCGCGGCCACGGCGGCCGAGCGCGGAAGTGGGGATGGTCAGGGCGTTCTTCGCCTCGCCGCGCACGATGGACACCTGCGCGGTCATGGAAATGCGCAGCTTGCCTTGCGGGTTGGCCACGTCGAACAGGCCGTTGTAGTACACGGCGGTAGTGCTGGTGGTGGAGGTGGAGCTGCTGCTCGTGGTGGTGTCGGTGAGGATGGAGTCCGGCGCCGGTTCCACCGTGCGCAGCGTGGCGTAGTAGCGGTTGTCGGGTTCGCCGAGGATGGTGAAGTAGACCTTCTGGCCGGGCTGCACCTTCACCACGTCGGCTTCGGAGATCTGCGACTTGACGGTGACGGTGTCGAGCTGCGCGACCTTGACGATGGTCGGGGTCGTCTGGTTGGCGTTCACCGTCTGGCCCTGCTGCGCGACGATGGCCACCACCTTGCCGTCGATCGGCGAGACGATGCGGGTGTAGCCGAGGTTCACCTTGGCGGTGTCGGCGGTCACGCTGGCCTGTGTGATCTGCGCCTGCAGCGAGGCGGCGGTGGCCTTGGCGCTGTCGTAGGTGGCCTGGGCGGTTTCCAGATCGATCCTCGAACCGGCCTCGCCCGCCAGCAGTTGCTGCTGGCGGCGGAAGTTGAGCTCGGCCTGCAGCAGCGTGGCGCGCTGGGCGGCGAGCTGGGCGCGCACGTTGGCCAGCGCCGCTTCGGCGTTGCGCAGCGCGTTCTGCTGGGTCAGGGAGTCGATTTCGGCGATGAGGTCGCCCTTCTTGACCGAGTCGCCGAGCTTGACGGCCAATGTCTTGATCTGCCCGGACACCTGGGCGCCGACGCTCACCTGCTTGAAGGCCTGCAGCGTGCCGGTGGCAAGCACCGCGTCTTCGAGGTCGCCGCGCGAGACCGGCGCGGTGACGTACTGGGGCGGCTGGGGTGCGGGAAAGAATTTATGCCGGGCGAGCCAGCCGATGGCGGCGAGCACGGCGAGGATGAGAACGAGACGAACGGGGCGTTTCCGCCAGGAAGCGAGGCGCAGGGGCATGGTGTCGGCAAGTGTCGGGTGACGGTGCAACGCTTTTTCCAGCGGCGTGCGAAGTGGATGTAAAGACGCGCGAAAGCGTCGCGCCGATCGGGCCGGCGGCTCAGTCCTGTTCGCTCTGGCGCGCGGCGAGCCCCGCTTCGTACAGCGCGTTGCGGCTGGCACCGGTGATGTCGGCCGCCAGTCGCGCGGCACTCTTGAGCGGCAGTTTCTCGGCCAGCAGCAGTGCGAGCACGCGTCGGCCTTCCTCGGCCACCGCGTCGGCGGCGACGGGTGCGGCGTGCAGCAGCACCACGTATTCGCCCCGACTGCGCTGGCTGCTGGCCGCCACCCAGGCGGCCGCGCCCTGTGCCGGCACGGTGGCGATCTCCTCGAACTGCTTGGTGAGCTCGCGTGCCATCGTCACCGGCCGGTCGCCCAGCGGCGCCAGCGCGGCAGCCAGCTCGGCGATGCGGTGCGGCGCCTCCAGCAGAATGACCGGCCTGGCCTGCGCGCCGAGCGCCTTCAGAACCGTGGCCCGTTCGCCCGCCTTCGACGGCAGGAAGCCGGCGAAGACGAAGCTGCCGTCGTCGTGGCCTGGCGCCACGATGCCGGCGGCGCTGAGCGCGGCGGTGATGCTGCTGGCACCCGGCAGCGGCACGACGGCATGGCCGGCGGCGCGCACGGCGGCGGCCAGGCGCGCGCCGGGGTCGCTCACCGCGGGCGTGCCGGCATCGCTGGCGTAGGCCACGCGTTCGCCGGCGGCCAGCCGAGCGATCACCGCCTGCGCCGCTTCGGATTCATTGTGGCGATGCACCGCGACCAGCGCCACGCCGGCGCGGTCGATGCCGTAGCTGCGCAGCAGTGCGCCGGTGTGCCGGGTGTCTTCGCAGGCCACGGCGTCGACGGTCTGCAGCAGGTGCAGCGCGCGCAGCGTGATGTCTGCCAGGTTGCCGATGGGTGTGGCCACCATGTAGAGCGCGCCGGCCGGGTAGTGCTGCGCGCCTGCGGCATCATGGGCGGCCGACAGGGCAGGGGCGAATGAGGCACTCAATGGAATTCTTTCTGCGAAAGCTGCGGGCGCCGTCACCGGAGCCCGCCCAGGTGGATGCGGCGCCGGCGGCGTCGACGACCAAGCAGCGTGGCGATGCCGGCGAACAGCGGGCACTGGCCCATTTGGCGGCGGCGGGCTTGCGCCTGCTGGAGCGCAATTATCGAACGCCCGGCCGGGGTGGCGGCGAGATCGATCTGGTCATGCGAGATCGAGATGGCACCGTCGTCTTCGTGGAGGTGCGGCAACGTGCCGGTCGTGCCCATGGTGGCGCGGCGGCCAGCGTGAGCGGGGTGAAGCAGCGGCGCATCGTGTTCGCGGCGCGGCATTACCTGTCGCGGCTGCGGGTGTTGCCGCCATGTCGCTTCGACGTGGTCACGCTCGAGGGCGAGCGGCTGGAGTGGCTCCAGGCCGCATTCGACGCGGCCTGACGCACGCCGCTCAGGCCGTTTCGGTCTTCCGTGCCGCAGCGGTCTCGACCAGGATGCGCACCAGCGCGTCGGGGTCGACCGGCTTGGTGAGATGGCGGTCGAAGCCGGCGTTGAGCGCTCGGCGCTTGTCGTCGGCACCGCCCCAGCCGGTGAGGGCGACCAGCACCGGCGGTGTCTCACCGGGCATCTGCTCGCCGCGCAGCTGTTGGGCGACCTCGTAGCCGTTGAGGCCCGGCATGCCGATGTCGAGAAACACGACATCGGGCCGGTATTCGAGCACCAGTTCCAGCGCGGCCAGGCCGTCGTGGGCGATGCGCACTTCGTAGCCGTCGAGCTCCAGCAGCGCCTGCAGGGTTTCGGCGCCGTCGACGTTGTCGTCGGCCAGCGCCACCCGCAGCGGTGCGTGGCCGGCGGCAGCCGACGGAGCCTCTTGGGCGACCGGCGGCGTACCGGCATGCAGGCCGGGAATGCGCAGCACGAATTCGCTGCCGCGACCTAGCCCGGCACTGCTGGCCTGCACGGTGCCGCCGTGCAGCTCGACGATGCCCTTGACCAGCGCCAGCCCGATGCCGAGCCCGCCTTCGGAGCGCTCCAGCGCCGGTTCCACCTGCGAGAACATCGCGAAGATGCGGTCGAGCGAAGCCGGCGCGATGCCGATGCCGGTGTCGCTCACCCGCAGCTCCAGCACGTCGCCGTCGTGGCGGGCCGCCAGGCGAATCGTGCCGCCCGGGTCGGTGTACTTGGCCGCGTTGGTGAGCAGGTTCGACAACGCCTGCGCCAGGCGCAGCGGATCGGCGTCGATCAGCATGGCCTCGGCCGCCAGGTCGACTTCGAGGCGATGCTTGCGGGCGGCGATGACCGGCCGCGCGGTTTCCAGTGCTGCTTCCACCACCGAGGCGGCGGAGGTCGGCGTCTTGCGCACTTCCAGGATGCCGCGGGTGATGCGCGACACGTCCAGCAGATCGTCGAGCAGCAGGGCCATGTTGCGCACCTGGCGCTCTATCACTTCATGGCTCCATCGCAGTTGCTGCAGCGTGGCACTCGGTTCGCTGGAGATGCGCGCCGCGCTGCGGATCGGCGCCAGCGGGTTGCGCAGCTCGTGCGCCAGCGTGGCGAGGAACTCGTCCTTGCGGCGGTCGGCGTCCTGCAGGGCTTCCTCGGCGCGCTTGCGGTCGGTGATGTCGACCAGCACGCCGGGCATGCGCTGGGCGTTGCCGTTGGCATCGCGCTCCACCCGGCCGTGCGCCACCACCCAGCGGTGCGATCCGTCGGGCTGCAGCACCCGGTGGTCGGAGCGCCAGTCGGCGCCCCGGGTGAGCGAGCGGCGCAGCAGCTGGCGCAGCGCGTCGCGGTCTTCCGGATGGGCGCAGTTCACGAAGGTATCGAGCGATCCGCCGATGCGGGCTTGCGGGCCGGCGACGGCGAAGAGCCGCGCCAGGTTGTCGTCGGGCAGCAGCAGGTCGGCGGCCACGTCGTAGTCCCAGGTGGAGATGTCGGCGGCGTCGAGCGTGGCGGCCAGGCGCTCGCGGGTACGGCGCAGGGCAGTGTCGGTGGTGGCGCGCTCCACGGCGGCCCAGGTGCGTTCGGCCACGTCGGCGGCCAGTTCGAGTTCGCGGTCGGACCAGCGCCGGGGCGTGGCGTGCGCCAGGAACAGGTAGGCCACCAGGCTGCGATGCTTGACCAGCGGAATCGCCGCCACCGAGCGCGCGCCGGTGTGGCCGAACATCGCGCCGATCTCGCGGGCGATGGCGCCGGTGTCTTGCGCCAGGTCGTGCAGCACGACGCGCGAGCCCGAGCCGAGCGCGGCCAGCGTGGTCGGCATGGCGCCCGGCGAACGCGGGGTGCCGCGCGCGGTGGGCAGGGTACCGTCGCCGTGGCTGGTCTGGGTGACGGCATGGCCGCTCGGCAGGATCTCGCCGTAGCCGACCAGGCCGGCGTCGAGCTCGTCGGCCAGCAGCTGTACAGCCAGATGCTTGACCTCGGTCGCGTCGGAAATCGGCCGGAGCAGGTCACCCAGGCGCAGCTGGAAACCGAGCAGGCGCTGGGTGAGCACCGCGTCGGTGGTCTCGCGGCAGGTGCAGATCATGCCGTCGACCGCGCCATCGCGGCTGTGCACGGGCAGGTAGGAAAAGGAGAAATGCGTCTCTTCGGGATAGCCGTGCCGGTCGCGCATGGTGAAGGCGATGTCTTCCATGTGCACCGCCTCGCCGCCGTAGGTGCGCTCCATGATCGGGCCGACGTCGTCGATGATGTCGGCCCACACCTCCGCGAACGGCCGGCCGAGCGCCGTCGGGTGCTTGCTGCCACACAGCGGCGCATAGTGGTCGTTGTAGATCATCACGCGCTCCGGCCCCCAGGCCAGGAAGCGCGGTTCGTGCGCCGCCAGGATCACCTCGACCAGCGTGAGCAGTGCGTCCGGCCACTGCTCGGGCAAGCCCAGCGCCGTACTCGCCCAGTCGTGCGCGCGCACGCGTTCGGCCATGTCGCCGCTCGCGTGGGGAAGAAAGGCGAACTGCGTGGTGGATGGGGCGGCGGTCAAGGGCTGCGGACGGGCATGGGGGTGTTTTTGCGGTTCGGATCGGTGGGCGATCGAGCACGCGAGAGAGCTGAAATTATTGCAGTGCAACGCGTTTCTGGCTGCGGCCACAAGCCGACGACGGCAGGTCGTTTCGTCCTACGTGGACACGTGTCGCAGCGCACTAGCTTTTGCCGATTTAACCCGCGCTGACAAGGTCACCAAAGCACAATGCCAGCACCATCGCTCGATGCCGCCGTTCGATCCGCAGGACTTCGGCAGCGCCGCCGAAACCGGGAGCCTGAGCATGGCGCGTGACCGAACGCGAGCCGCCGACACGCTGGAACGCTACCGCGCCAAGCGCGACTTCAGCGCCACGCCGGAGCCGCGCGGACAACGGGCGAGCGACGGCGACGAACGCATCTTCGTCGTGCAGGAGCACCACGCCAGCCATCTGCATTACGACTTCCGGCTCGAGCTCGACGGCACGCTCAAGAGTTGGGCGGTGCCCAAGGGGCCGAGCCTTGATCCGCACGTCAAGCGCATGGCGGTGCAGGTTGAGGACCATCCGCTGTCGTATGCGGGCTTCGAAGGCACGATTCCCGAAAAGCACTATGGCGCCGGCACGGTGATCGTCTGGGACGCCGGCACCTGGCAAATCGATGGTGATGCCAGCGCTGCCTACACCAAAGGGCGGCTCAAATTTTCGCTGGCCGGCCAGAAGCTGCGCGGCCACTGGAACCTGGTGCGGATGAAGCCGCGCGAGGGCGAGCGCAGCCCGTCGTGGCTGCTGATCAAGGAAGACGATGCCGAGGCCCGGCCGGAACAGGATTTCGATCTGCTGAAGGAGCGGCCCGGCAGCGTGCTGGGCGGCGCGAAGGCCAGGTCCGCGAAAACGAGCGCTACGGCAAAAACAAAGATAAAGACCAAGACCAAGGCCAAGGCCAAGCCGGTCGCCCTGCCCGAAACCCTCGCGCCCCAACTCGCCACCCTGGCCGACGCCCTGCCGCCGGATCGCGACGCCTGGGCCTTCGAAGCCAAGCTCGACGGCTACCGCTTGCTGGTGCGTAGCGAGGCCGGCACGATCCGGCTGTTCACCCGCAACGGCCATGACTGGACTTCGAAGATGCGTCCACTCGCCGACGCCCTGGCCCGACTGAGCCTGCCGGACGCGTGGATCGACGGCGAGGTCGTCGCCGCCGGCCCCAAAGGCACGCCCGACTTCCAGGCCCTGCAGCGCGCCTTCGACGGCCAGGACACCGCACACCTCGTCTACTACGCCTTCGACCTGCCGTACTGCGACCGCGCCGACCTGCGCGCATCGCCGCTGGACGAACGCCGCGAGCGCCTGGCCGGGTTGATCGGCACCGCCACCACCGGCATGGTCCGTTTCTGCCAGACCCTGCAGGGCGACCCGGCCGAGCTGCTGCAGCAGGCCTGCGCATTCGGTTTCGAGGGCCTGATCGGCAAGCGGCGCGACGGCCGCTACGTCTCGCGCCGCTCGCCTGGCTGGATCAAGCTCAAGTGCGGTCGACGGCAGGAGTTCGTCATCGGCGGCTTCACCGATCCGCGCGGCAGCCGCAGCGGTCTGGGGGCGCTGCTGTTGGGGTATTACGACGACGGCGCCCTGCGCTTCGCCGGCAGCGTCGGCACTGGATTCGATCAGGCCACGCTCGACGACCTGCGCGGCCGTCTCGATGCCATCGCGACGGACCGCAGCGCCTTCGCCGACGGTACCGGCGTGCCGCGCGGCGCGCACTTCGTCGAGCCCCGGCTCGTCGCCGAAATCGCCTTCGGTGAGTGGACACGCGACGGCCATCTGCGCCACCCGGTGTTCCACGGACTGCGAGTCGACAAACCGGCCCGGACGATCGGGCGCGAACAGGCGCAGGAACCGATGCAGACATCCCGCAAGACCGCCGCCCCTTCCAAGTCCAAGGCCGCCAGGACCAGCGCCACGGCCGCCAACCCGCTCGAGGGCCTGCGCGTCACCCACGGCGAACGGGTGATCGACGACAAGAGCGGCATCACCAAGATGGACCTGCTGCGCTACTACGCGAGTGCCGCGCCACTGATGCTGCCGCACTTGGCCGACCGTCCGCTGGCCATGCTGCGATCACCCGAGGGCGTCGGCGGCGAGGCCTTCTTCCAGAAGCACGCCGAGGCCCGCGATATCGCCGGCATGCGTCGCCTGGACCCCGCCTTCGACCCCGGCCACGGCGCGCTGCTGGTGGCAGACGACGCACTGGCGCTGCTGTCGGCGGTGCAGATGAATGCGATCGAGTTCCACACCTGGAACGCCGTCGTCGGCCAACGCGCGAAACCGGCCAAAATCGCGCTGCCCGATCGCCTCACCTTCGACCTCGACCCGGGCGACGGCGTCGGCTGGCCGCAGATGCGCGAGGCAGCGCAACTGCTGCACGGCTTCCTGGACGAGCTCGGCCTGGTCTCGTTCCTCAAAACCTCCGGCGGCAAAGGCCTGCACGTGGTGCTGCCGCTGAAGCCCAAGGCGGATTGGGACACGGTGAAGGGGTTCGGCCAGAAAGTCGCGCAACACATGGCGGCGGTGATTCCGGCGCGCTTCGTTGCCAAGAGCGGTCCGCGCAACCGCGTCGGCAAGATCTACATCGACTACCTGCGCAACGGCTACGGCGCGACGACGGTATCGGCCTGGTCGGTGCGCGCCCGGCCGGGGCTGGGCGTGTCGGTTCCGGTTGGCTGGGACGAACTGCCGACGGTCAACGGCGGCGATCACTGGACGGTGAAGACGGTGGAGGAGCGGCTGGACATCGGCAACACGCCGTGGGACGGCTACGAGGCAGTAGCGCAGTCGCTCGACAACGCCATCGGCCGGCTCGACTGAGCCGCGCTCAGGCTCGCCCGAACGCGCGCAGTTCCGCAGACACCCCGCTCCACGTCACATCGCAGCCGGCCACGCAATGCGCACCTGGCGCGCCGGGCGACTCCATGGCCCGCAAGGCTTCCTGCGCGCCGGCGGCCACGCTGTCGATCAGCCGCACGCCGACCTCGCCCTGCAGCACCTCGGCCATGCCGGCCAGGCCCGCGCCGCCGACGATCACCGACTGCACGCCGGCAAGGGCCGCCGCCTGTCGGCAGGCCTCGACCAGCAGGGCTTTGGCGCCTTCCGGGTCTTCGGCCAATTGCGCGCCGCTGGGGGCGACGGTGACCACGCCGGCCAGTGCCTCGCCATGGCCAAGGCCCCAGGCCAGGCGGCGCAGCATCGGGTCCCAGGTCGCGCCGCCGGTCACCACCGCGAACCGGCCAGCGCGCGAGGCCTGCATGAAGGCGGCCTCGGCCAGGCCGGTGATCGGCACCGGGCTGCTTTCGCGCAGGGCGAACAGGCCGGGGTCGCCGAAGCAGCCGATCAGCACCGCGTCGGGCGCTTCGGCCGGTGGCACGAGCGCGGAGGCCCAGGCATCGAGCGTGGCGTGGGCCGCGACCGCGTAGCTCGCCTCGTTGGCGATGTAGGGCGCGCCCAGGCGGGCCGTGACGGTCGACACCTGCACCCCTGGCCCCGCGATGGCCGCGACATGGGTCTGCAGCAGCGAACTGACATGCGCCGAGGTGTTGGGGTTGATGACGAGCAGGCGGCGCATGGTTTTTGTCTCCTCAACTGGTCGTGGTGACGCGGCCGAACAGGCTCGCGAGATCGGGCGGCCCGGCGGGGCGCTGGGTGAAATGCAATTGCGATTCGATCTGCTCCAGGTGCTCGCGCATGAAGCGTGCCGCCTCGTTGGCGTCGCCCAGGCGGATCGCGTCGAGCAGCCGGCGGTGGTCCAGGCAGGCGCAGGCCGGGCTGCCGGCCTGCAGGGCGCCGCCGGTGCCGTAGCGCATGATGATCAGCGAGGTGCGGAACACCAGTTCGCGCAGCACGCGGCCCAGCGTCTGGTGGCCGGAGCCCTCGGCGATCAGCAGGTGGAATTCGCCGGTCAGCCGCACCGCACGCACGGTGTCGCCGGCGGCGTGTGCCGCTTCTTCCTGGGCGATGCAGTCGGCCAGGCCCTGCACTGCGGCACCAGACGCATTGGCGATAAACAGCGCGACCAGGCGCGGCTCGATCATGCGGCGCACTTCGAAAACCTCGCGGGCCTCTTCCACGCTGGGCTGCGCCACCGAGGCGCCGCGCCGGGGCGTGAAGGTGACGATGCGTTCGTTGGCCAGGCGCACCAGCACCGGATGGATGCGGGTGCGCGACACACCGAAGGCCTGCGCCAGCCGGTCGGACACCAGCTTGGTGCCAGGCGGCAGGCGCTGGTCGAGGATGGCGGCGACCAGCCGCTCGTAGATGGTTTCGTCGGAGAGATGGGGCTCCTCGACGGCGGCCGAGGCGGTGGCGGAATTCATCGCGAAATCGTCATGCGGACGTCGTCATGCAGAAACGGTGCGGCCGCGCCGGCGCAGCAGCAGGCCGAGCCCGAAGGCCAGGCCGATCACCAAAAATGACACTACCGTGGTGACGGTGCCGAGTGCGTAGATGGCCGGGGTGGTGACGGTGGAGGTCAGGCCCTGCAGCTCCAGCGGCAGGGTGTTGACGTCGCCGATGGCCTGTGAGGTGCGGGCGATCTCGTCCCAGCTCAGGGTGAAGCCGAACATGCCCACGCCGATCACGGGCGGCGCGATCAGCGGCAGTACGACGTGGCGGAAGGTCTGCCAGGGCGTGGCGCCGAGGTCGCGCGCGGCCTCTTCGTAAGCCGGGTTGAAGCGGTTGAAGACCGCGAACATGGTCAGCAGGCCGAAGGGCAGGGTCCAGGTGAGATGCGCGCCCAGTGCCGAGCTGAACAGGCCCAGGGCGGTGCCGTAGTTATCGAGCGTGTCCTGCGCGCCGACAGCCTCGAGCAGCCATTTCACGCCGGTGTCGAGCAGCCGAAACTGCAGGCCGATGCCGAGCGAGACCACGATGGAAGGCATCACCAGACTGGCCACGGTGACGTAGAACAGCGCGTTGCCGCCGCGCAGCTTCTTGCGAAAGGCAAGGCCCGCCGGCACCGACAGCAGCACCGTCAGCGCCATCACGACCAGGCCTAGCACCAGCGAGCGGGTGAAGGCCGCGCCGATGTCGACCGTGCCCAGGCCTGCAGCGAGCGATCGGAACCAGTGCAGCGACACGCCACGCATCGGAAAGGTCAGCCCGCCTTCGGGCCCCTGGAAGCTCAGCAGGAAGATGACGAACATCGGCCCGTACATGAAAGCCACGAACAGGCCGAAGACGATGGCCAGCGGCCAGAAGCCGGGCGCGCGGCCGGTTGAATGGGGTGCATGCATCAGCAAGGTCTCCAAAGGCTGCAAGCGCGCGCCGCTTCAACCGGCCAGCGCAGCGAAGCCCGTGCGGGAACGCGGCCGGGCCGGCTTTGCCGGACGGCCAGCGTTGCCCCCTGCAAGGGGGTGGGCGGCCACACGAAGTGGGCGAGCCTGGGGGTTTTCATAGCTCCTTCCTGATGTCGACCACGCGGGTCAGGCCCCAGATGATCATGAGCACGGTCACCAGCAGCACCACCGCGTTGGCCGCGGCCAGCGGGAACTGCAGATAGGAGGTCTGCACCTGGATGATCTTGCCGACCGAGGCGATCTGCTGGCCGCCCATGGTGCCGATGGTGACGAAGTCGCCCATGACGATGGTGACCACGAAGATCGAGCCGATCAGGATGCCGCTCTTGCACAGGGGCACGATCACGCTCCAGAGCGTCTGCCAGCCGGAGGCGCCGGCGTCGGCGGCAGCTTCGAGCAGGCTGCGGTCGATGCGCATCATGCTGTTGAAGATCGGCACGATCATGAACATGGTGTAGAGGTGCACGAAGGCAAGCGTCACCGAGAAGCCGGAGAACAGCAGCCACTCCACCGGCTGGTCGACGATGCCGAGCCCGGTCAGCACGCCGTTGACCAGCCCGTTGCGGCCCAGCATGGGCACCCACGAGATCATGCGGATGACGTTGGAGGTCCAGAACGGAATCGTGCAGAGGATGAACAGGGCGGTCTGCAGCCCAGGCGAGTGCACGTGAAAGGCCAGAAAGTACGCCACGGTGAAGCCCAGCACCAGCGTGATGCCCCAGACCAGCACGCAGAACTTGAGCGTAGAGAGGTAGGTGGAGAGCGTCACGCACAGACTGCCGTCCTCGTTCAGCCGCGAGCAGCCTTCGAACACCGACAGGTAACTCTTGAGCGTGAAGCCCGGCAGCAGCTCGTACTCGTTGAAGTCCCAGAAGCTGACCATCACGACCAGCGCCAGCGGCACGATGAAGAACAGCAGGAACACCGCCGCGAACGGCCCCGCCTGCCACCACGGCTTGACGTTCAACGCTGGCGCAGCGGCAGGGATGTCAGATGTGTTCATGCTGTTCAAAAAAGGAGCGATGCCCCACTCGGCAAGCGAAGCGAAGCCCGTTGGAGAACGCCGCCGGGCCGGCTTTGCCGGACGGCTGGCGTTGCCCCCTCACAGGGGGAAGGCGAGAGCGAAGCGAAGCCTGGGGGTCGAATTCGACGCGTGCCGTTAGGCCGCGACGAATTCGTTCCACTTCCTCACCATGTATTCGTTCTCGTCCATCACCGCGTTCCAGCAGGCGATGCCACCCATGCGCTGCTCGTAGCTGCCACCGTCGCGCACCGCGCCGGCCTTGGCCAGCAGGTCGCCGTTAGGGCTCTTGATGTCCTGGCTGGCGGGCTTGCCTTCCATCCAGTAGGCCCATTCGTAGGCTTCCATCTTGGCCTTGGCGGTCTCCAGCACGGCGCTGTAGTAGCCCTGGCGGTTGAGGTAGGCACCGGCCCAGCCGTCGAGGAACCAGTTGATGAATTCGTAGGCGCCGTCGAGCTTGCGGCCCGACAGGGTCGAGGGCAGGCCGAAGCCGGCGGCCCAGGCGCGATAGCCCTCTTTCAGCGGCTGGAACACGCAGTCGATGCCCTTGGTGCGCACGGCGGTCACGGCCGGGCTCCACATCGACTGGATCACCACTTCGCCGGACGCCATCAGGTTCACCGACTCGTTGAAGTCCTTCCACAGCGCGCGGAACTGGCCGGCCTTCTTGGCTTCGATCAAGGCCTTGATCGTCATGTCGATCTCGGCCTTGGTCATGTTGCCCTTGTCGGGATATTTGTACTTGCCGGTGGCCTCCACCACCATGGCCGCGTCCATGATGCCGATCGACGGAATGTTGAGGATGGCCGCCTTGCCCTTGAACTCGGGGTTGAGCAGCTCGGCCCAGCTGGTGATGGGGCGCTTGATCAGGTCGGGGCGAATGCCCAGCGTGTCGGCGTTGTAGACCGTCGGGATCAGCGACATGAACTGCGTCGGCGACTTGGCGAAAACCTTGCTCTTCTCGCCTTCCAGAAAGATCACCTTCTTGGGCGCGGTGCCCTGGTCGCCCACCGCCTTGCCGGCCACGGTGCCGGTGGTGAACAGCGAGGTGATCTTGTCGGCGTTCTTGATCTTCTTCGTGTCGATGCCCTTGAGGTTGCCCGTGGGCACGATCTTCTTGAGCGAGAAATATTCGGTGTCGATCAGGTCGAAGCTGTTGGGCGCGGTCACCGCGCGCTTGGTGACGTCGTCGGTGGTGACGGCCACGTACTGGATGGTGATGCCGGTGTCGGCCTTGAACTTCTCGGCGATGGCCTTGTCCTGGTTCACCGCGGTGCCCAGGTAGCGCAGGGTGATCTTTTCCTGGGCGTGCACCGCGGGTGCCAGGCCGCTGGCCAGGATGCCGGCCATGCCGGTGAGCAGCGTGCGGCGCTGCAGCGCGACGTTCTGGGGTTCGAGGGTGTCGGACATGGAAGCTCCTTGGTTGGAATGACGGAATGACGACAGGAAACGAACGGAAAAATGGGACGCTCGCGTAGCCGGCGGATTCAGGCCGACAGGGCGTGGGCCTGCGGCGGCGCCCACGACAGTTGCACCGTCTCGCCGGTGGCGTAGGGGCGCTGGGCGAAGGCGGCTTCGGACAACATCGCCGACACCGCGCCGTCGCCACCCGCGGCCGGTGCGTGCAGGCCGAGCAGCACGTAGGTGCCCTGGTATTCGACGTCGGTGACCGTGCCCATCAGACCCGCGAGGGCCGAGCCCGAGGGCGACACCTGCAGCTGGTCGGTGCGCACGGCGATCTTGCCGGCGCTGGTCTCGATCACGTTGTGGCCGCCCATGAAGCGGGCGACGAATTCGGTGGCCGGCGCGTTGTAGACATCGCGCGGCGCGCCCACCTGTTCGATGCGGCCCCGGTTCATCACCACCATGGTGTCGGCCAGCGCCATGGCTTCTTCTTGCGAATGGGTGACGTGGATGAAGGTCAGGCCCAGGTCCTTCTGCCAGCGGCGCAGCTCGGCGCGCATCTGGATCCGCAGGAAGGGGTCGAGGGCGGAGAGCGGCTCGTCGAGCAGCAGCACGCGCGGCTGGGTGGCCAGCGCCCGGGCCAGGGCCACGCGCTGTTGTTGGCCACCGGAGAGTTCCGAGGGTTTGCGCTGGGCCAGCGCGCCCATCGCCACACGTTCGAGCAGTTCCTGGGCACGCATGATGCGTTCGTCCTTGCCGACGCCGCGCATGCGCAGGCTGAAGGCGACGTTGTCGAGTGCGCTCAGGTGCGGGAACAGCGCGAAGCTCTGGAACATCATGGCGGTGCCACGATCGGCGGCGGGCAGCACCGTAATGTTGCGACCGTCCAGCAGGATGTCGCCGGCCGAGGCGATCTCGTGGCCGGCGATCATGCGCAGCGTGGTGCTCTTGCCGCAACCCGAAGGCCCCAGCAGGCAGCAGTAGCTGCCGGGCGCGATGCGCAGGTCGATGTCGTCCACCGCCGCCGCGCCCGAGGCGTAGCGTTTGGTCAGGGCGACCAGTTCGATGGCAGAAGGCGCACGGGGTTGGACATCGCTCATGAAGCGCTGCGTATGCAGAAAGCATGCCTATCTGCATGCAAAAAAATGCGCCCGGCTGGTGCGGTGGTCAGGACCCGCCGACCGGTCCAATGACCGCAGGCGGTGGGCGGCCGTCCGCGACCGGCGACAATTGCGCCCTCTTATGGTGTACACGGTCAAGGAAATCTTCTACACGCTGCAGGGCGAAGGCGCGAACGCCGGACGCCCGGCGGTGTTCTGCCGCTTCGCCGGCTGCAATCTTTGGAACGGCCGGGAAGACGGGCGCGCCGAGGCGGTCTGCCGCTTCTGCGACACCGACTTCGTTGGCACCGACGGCACGCGGGGCGGCAAATTCCGCGACCCGGCCGCGCTGGCCGCGCAGATCGCCGCGCTCTGGCCGGCACACGACCGCGACCATCGCCTGGTGGTGCTCACCGGCGGTGAGCCCTTGCTTCAGGTTGACGACGCGCTCATCGCCGCGCTGCATGCCGAGCGCTTCTCCATCGCGGTCGAGACCAACGGCAGCGTGGCGGCACCGGCCGGCATCGACTGGCTGTGCGTCAGTCCCAAGGCCGGCGCGCCCTGGGTGCAGCGCCAGGGGCATGAACTCAAAGTAGTGTGGCCGCAGCCCGGGCTCGATCTGGCCACGCTGGAGGCCGCCGACTTCACCCACCGCTTTCTGCAGCCGATGGACGACACCGCCCGGCTCGGCCTCGTCGGCGGCCCGCACAACGCCGACAACACCCAGGCCTGCATCGCCCTGTGCATGGAACGCCCGGCCTGGCGCCTTTCCCTCCAGACCCACAAGGTCACCGGTATTCGTTGAACATGCGCTTTGAAGTCAGTCAGGAGTTTTATTTCGATGCCGCCCACACGCTGGAGCGCAAGATCGAGGCCGTCGGGAGCCGGCGTGTGCATGGCCATACCTACCATGCACGCGCGGTCGTCTTCGGCAGCCCGGATCCGGCGACCGGCATGGTGGTGGACCTGGGCCAGCTGCGCCAATGCCTTCAGGCGGTGCGCGAGCAGCTCGACCACCACCTGCTCGACGAAGTACCCGGCCTGGGCGCGCCGACGATGGAAAACCTCTGCCTGTTTATCGCCCGCAAGCTCCACGAGACGGATTTCCCGGTGCACGCGGTCGAGGTCTGGCGCCAGGCCGGCGGCGACCGCTGCCGGCTGGAACTGTCGACCGAAGACCGACTCGCAGGCTTGTAAATCGCCCTCTCGGCGCACAACTGGCTGAATATGGAAACCACACCCGATTCCGCTTTCGATGAATCCGCCGACGTCCTGAGGGACATCCGGCTCTCCATGCTCGATCTGGTGCCGGTGCGCGAAGGCGGCACCGTCTCCCAGGCGCTGAAGAACGCGCTGGAAACCGCGCGCCATGTCGAGTCGCTGGGCTTCACCCGCTACTGGATGGCCGAGCACCACAACATGGAAGGCATCGCCAGCTCGGCGACGGCGGTGATGATCGGCCACGTGGCCGGCGGCACCTCCACCATCCGCGTGGGCTCGGGCGGCGTGATGCTGCCCAACCATGCGCCGCTGGTGGTGGCCGAAGCCTTCGGCACGCTGGCCGAGCTGTATCCCGGCCGCATCGACCTCGGCCTGGGCCGTGCGCCCGGAACCGACCCGACGACCATGCGCGCCCTGCGCCGCAACCGCACCGAGACGGTCGACGACTTTCCCGCCGACGTGGGTGAGCTGCAGCGTCTGTTCGCACCGGCCCAGCCCGGCCAGCGGCTGATCGCCACGCCGGGCGCCGGCACCGAGGTGCCGATCTGGCTGCTGGGCTCGAGCCTGTTCTCGGCGCAACTGGCCGCCGATCGCGGCCTGCCGTATGCCTTCGCCTCGCACTTCGCGCCGCGCTTTTTGCTGCAGGCCATCGAGCTCTATCGGGCGCGCTTCAAGCCCTCGGCCACGCTCGCCGAGCCCTATGTCGCCATCGGCGTGCCGCTTATCGCTGCGCCCACCGACGACGAAGCCGAACTGCTGGCCACCAGCACCTACCGCCGGGTGCTGGGCATCCTGACCGGGCAGCGCGGCAAGCTCGGGCCGCCGGTGCCGGGCTTCGTGCAGGGACTGTCGCCCCAGGAGCGCGCCGGCATCGCCGACTTTCTGGCGTTGGCGGTGGTGGGCGGGCCGGAAACGGTGCGCGAAGGCCTGCAGTCCATCGTGTCGCAGACAGGGGCCGACGAGCTGATCTTCGTGAGCGACGTGTACGACCAGGCGCTGCGGCTGCGCTCGCTCACGATCGCCGCCCAGGCGGTCCGTTCGCTGCCGGTCGCGGCCTGAGATCGTCATTGCCCTGCCGGGCTGCGGACCGACAATAGCGGCCTCGGTCCGCCGGACCGGTTTTTTTCGATAGCGCCGCATGCCAGCCTTTTCGTTCGAAGCCCTCGATGCCCAGGGACGGTCCCGCAAGGGAATGCTCGAGGCCGACAGCGCCCGTGCCGCACGCGGCCTGCTGCGGGCGCAGGCCCTGGTGCCGCTGGCGGTGGAGCCGGTGACCTCGTCGGGTGGCGGCGCGGCAGGTGGCTCACGGCTCTTCGCCCGCAAGGTCTTCGGCGCGGCGGGTCTGTCGATCTGGACGCGCCAGCTGGCCGGGCTGGTCAGCGCCGGGCTGCCGCTGGAGCGCGCGCTGGCCGCACTCGCCGACGAATCCGAAGACGAACGTCAGCATGCGCTGCTGGCCACCCTGCGCGCCGAGGTGAACGCCGGTTCCACCTTCGCCCGGGCCCTGTCGCAGCATCCGCGCGATTTCACGCCGGTGTACGGCGCGGTGATCGCGGCCGGCGAGCAGACCGGCAACCTCGGCCTGGTGCTCGAACGCCTGGCCGATGACCTGGAGGAGCGCCAGGCGCTCAAGGGCAAGCTGGTCGGGGCCTCGCTCTATCCGGCCATCGTGACGGTGGTGGCCATCGTCATCGTGCTGTTCCTGGTGAGTTATGTGGTGCCGCAGGTGGCGTCGGTCTTCGTGGGCACCAAACGGGCGCTGCCTTTCCTGACGGTGGCGATGCTCGCGATCAGCGACGCGGTGCGCCATTACGGGTGGGCGATTCTGGGGGTGCTGGTGGTCGTGGCCTTCGCGGTACGGGCGGCCTATGCGCGGCCGGCGCTGCGCATGCAGATCGATGCGGCCTGGCTGCGCCTGCCGATCGTCGGACGGCTGGCGCGGGGTTACAACAGCGCGCGTTTCGCCAGCACGCTGGCGCTGCTGGCGTCGGCCGGCGTGCCGATCCTGCGGGCGCTGCAGGCCGCTGCCGAAACCCTGCACAACCGGGCCATGCGCGAGGACGCGATGGACGCGCTGGTGCTGGTGCGCGAAGGCGCGCCGCTGGCGTCGGCGCTGGCGCAGAAGAAGCGGTTTCCAGGGCTGCTGGGCATGTTCGCGCGGCTGGGCGAGCAGACCGGCCAGTTGCCGCTGATGCTGCAGCGCGCGGCCGCGCAGCTGTCGACCGAGGTGCAGCGGCGGGCCATGGCGCTGGCGACCATCCTGGAGCCGCTGCTCATCGTGGTGATGGGCCTGGTGGTGATGATGATCGTGCTGGCAGTCCTCCTGCCGATCATCCAGCTCAACCAATTCGTTAAGTAGTGGCTCGCCCCCAGGCTTTCCCACTTCGTGTGGACGCCTACCCCCTACCGGGGGCGGCGGCCTGGCTCGGCGTAGCCTCACCGTCTCGCCCCCAGGGCACTCGGCCTCGAGAGATTGGCTCGCCCCCAGGCTGCGCTCACTTCGTGTGCTTCGCCTACCCCCTGCCGGGGGCGGCGGGCTGGCTCGGCAGAGCCTCGCTGCCACGCCTCTCGGGCAGTCGGCCTCGCTTCGCTTTGGCCTCGAGAGATTGGCTCGCCCCCAGGCTGCGCTCACTTCGTGTGCTTCGCCTACCCCCTACCGGGGGCGGCGGGCTGGCTCGGCAGAGCCTCGCTGCCACGCCTCTCGGGCAGTCGGCCTCGCTTCGCTTTGGCCTCGAGAGCTTGGCTCGCCCCCAGGCTGCGCTCACTTCGTGTGCTTCGCCTACCCCCTGCCGGGGGCGGCGGGCTGGCTCGGCAGAGCCTCGCTGCCACGCCTCTCGGGCACTCGGCCTCGCTTCGCTTTGGCCTCGGGAGATTGGCTCGCCCCAGGCTGCGCTCACTTCGTGTGCTTCGCCTACCCCCTGCCGGGGGCGGCGGGCGGGCTCGGCAGAGCCTCGCTGCCACGCCTCTCGGGCAGTCGGCCTCGCTTCGCTTTGGCCTCGGGAGATTGGCTCGCCCCCAGGCTGCGCTCACTTCGTGTGCTTCGCCTACCCCCTGCCGGGGGCGGCGGCTGGCTCGGCAGAGCCTCGCTGCCACGCCTCTCGGGCAGTCGGCCTCGCTTCGCTTTGGCCTCGGGAGATTGGCTCGCCCCCAGGCTGCGCTCACTTCGTGTGCTTCGCCTACCCCCTACCGGGGGCGGCGGGCTGGCTCGGCAGAGCCTCGCTGCCACGCCTCTTGGGCACTCGGCCTTGCTTCGCTTTGGCCTCGGGAGCTTGGCTCGCCCCCAGGCTGCGCTCACTTCGTGTGCTTCGCCTACCCCCTGCCGGGGGCGGCGGGCTGGCTCGGCAGAGCCTCGCTGCCACGCCTCTCGGGCAGTCGGCCTCGCTTCGCTTTGGCCTCGGGAGATTGGCTCGCCCCCAGGCTGCGCTCACTTCGTGTGCTTCGCCTACCCCCTGCCGGGGGCGGCGGGCTGGCTCGGCAGAGCCTCGCTGCCACGCCTCTCGGGCACTCGGCCTCGCTTCGCTTTGGCCTCGGGGTTGGGGTCGCTGAAATGAAAAGGTCGTTATGGGTGTGACGCTGGACGATAAGTTGGTGGTCGCGATTTCGTCGCGGGCGCTGTTCGACTTCGAAGAAGAGAACCGCATCTTCGACAAGGACGATCCCGCGCCCTATATGCAGCTGCAGCTCGACCGGCTCGATGTGCCGGCGCGGTCGGGGGTGGCGTTTTCGCTGGTGAAGAAGCTGCTGGCCTTCAATACACCGGACGCGCGTCGGGTGGAAGTGGTGGTGCTGTCGCGCAACGATCCGGTAAGCGGCATGCGCATCTTCCGATCGGCGCAGGCGGCCAAGGTGCCGCTGGAGCGAGGGGTGTTCACGCAAGGGCGCGACCCCTATCGCTATCTGCGGCCGCTGGGGGCCAAGCTGTTCCTGTCAGCCAACGAGGACGACGTGCGCCAGGCGCTGGCGCTAGGGCATCCGGCGGCCCGGGTGCTGACCGAGTCGCGGCTGGCAGGAGACAACTATCCGGACGAAGTGCGCATCGCCTTCGACGGCGACGCGGTGCTGTTTTCCGACGAGGCCGAACGGGTGTTCCAGGCGAGCGGGCTCGACGCTTTTCAGGCGCACGAACGCGGCAAGGCGGCGATGCCGCTGCCCGACGGGCCCTTCAAGCCGCTGCTGGTCGCGCTGCACCGGCTGCAGCAATCCACCGCCGGCGGCATGCGCATTCGCACCGCGCTGGTGACGGCGCGCAGCGCGCCCGCGCACGAACGGGCGATCCGCACACTGATGCAGTGGAACATCGCGGTTGACGAGGCGATGTTCCTCGGCGGGCTCGAGAAAGGGGTGTTTCTGCGCGAATTCGAGCCCGACTTTTTCTTCGACGACCAGACCGGCCACGTCCGCTCGGCAGCACAGCATGTGCCGGCCGGTCACGTCACCCCCGCACCGGCCGAGCCGTCGGCGGTGCCCCGAGAAGGCGCGGGCGCTCCGCCCCTGCCGTCTACCGAAAGCCGATTTCCATGACCCGATTCCTTCGTCCGGCACTGGGTGCTGCACTGCTGCTTTCCCTCTGCACGGCCGTATCTGCTCAGTCGCAGTCGACAAAAAATTTCATTCCGCTGGAGACGATTCCCGGCACGGCCTCGGCGCCGTCGGCCGCCGAGATCGGCGCCGTTTCCGGCCGCAGCCGAGGCGAGGCTCTGGCCGCCAAGCAGTTCGGCTGGCTCGATACCGATCACGACGGCTTCCTCAGCCGTGAGGAGGTGGCCACTTTTGCGCGACTGCGCAATGCCTTCGACCAGGCCGATACCGACAAGGACAACCGGGTGAGCCTGGACGAGATCCGCGCGTTCGCCGAGAAGCGGCAGGCGGAGAAGGCGGCGGCTGCGGCGCCACGGCCGGGGGCGGTCGTGCCGGCCGATCAGGCGCCGGCGGCGGCGGAGCCGGTGCGCAAGGCCCGGGTGGTGCCGCCCAAGGAGTGGTGATGCGCTCAGGCGCTCAGGCGCCCTCGGCCGACGAGGTCTTGCGCACCTTGCTCGGGTCGGTATAGACCAGCGGCGAGCTCTTGTTTGTCACGTCCTGCTGCGACTGGCGGGTGGCTTCGGTCAGGGCCTGGGCCTGGGTGGTGGCGTCGATCGCCTTGGCGCTGGCGCGCCAGAGACTGTTGAACTGCTCGATCAGCAGTTCGAACAGCGGCGGCTTGATCTCTTCCTTTTCCTTTTCCTGCTTCTCGGCCAGGGCCTTGGCGGTGATCGCCCAGTCCTGGTTGCTGGCGTCGGCGGAAGGTGAGTCCGGCCCCTTGGCGCCCTGCGGGGCGCTGAGGTAGTCGCCGCTCTTTCTGGCGTCCTGGGTGACGCCGGCGCGCAGCGGTTCGGTCGTGCCGGCGGCAGCTGCCTTGCCGGTCTGGTTCTGGCCTGTGGCGGATGCGTTCGCACCCGTGCCATCGGCTTTGGCCACGATGGCAACGCTTCTGTCTACGGGTGATATCTGCATGGCGATCTCCGCACGGTTGGGTGCCGACGCAGCATCATCGCTGCCCCTCGTCGCGGTGCGAAAAGGTCGGCCTCAACATGTTTACGGCACCGGTACGAAAAAATTTAGGGCTTTTTTTCGGTTCTTTTCCGGCTTTATCCGGCGGCGCCCCAGGTTAGTACTCAACCTGCGACGAGTTCGAGTTCCGGAAGCGTCACGCTGTCCTCGGGGAAGCGGTCGCGAACTTCCAGGAAAGCCGGCAGATGCTCGAGAAAGATCTGCACCAGACGCGGATCGAAGTGCTTGCCCGCCTGCTCGCGCAGCAGTTCGACGGCTTTCTCGATCGGCCAGGCGTGCTTGTAGGGGCGCTCGCTGGTGAGGGCGTCGAACACGTCGGCGATGGCGACGATGCGGCCGACCAGCGGTATCGCCTCGCCCGCCAGGCCGCGCGGATAACCGCTGCCGTCCCACTTCTCGTGGTGGGTCAGGGCCACCTGGTAGGCGGTGTGCAGCACGCCCTGCGCATGCTCGCCGATGATGCGCGCGCCGATCTCCACGTGGCTGCGCATGACCGCCCATTCGTCGGGCTCGAGCTTGCCGTTCTTGCGCAGGATCGCGTCGGGAATGCCGATCTTTCCGATGTCGTGCATGGGCGCGGCGTGCAGCAGGTCTTCGGCCTCGCGCTCGGAAAAGCCGGCGGCGAGCGCCAGGATCTGCGCGTAGTGGCTCATGCGCAGCACGTGCATGCCGGTCTCGTTGTCCTTGTATTCGGCCGCCAGCCCCAGGCGCTGCACGATCTGCAGCCGGGTGTGCAGCAGCTCTTCCACACGCACCAGCGACAGGTGGTTGCGCACCCGCGCGCGCACGATCGGCGGGCTGATCGGCTTGGTGATGTAGTCGACCGCGCCGACCTCGAAACCGGCCGCCTCGGAGCGGCTGTCGGCCAGGGCGGTGACGAAGATCACCGGAATGTGCGAGACGCCCGGCGTGGCGCGCAGGGCGCGGCAGACCTCGTGGCCGGTCATGCCCGGCATCATTACGTCGAGCAGCACCATGTCGGGCTGCTCGCTGGCCGCCAGCTCCAGGGCGCGGGCACCGTCGCGGGCGAACAGCAGGCGGTAGTCGTCCTGCAGCACGTGGCGCAGCACCTGCAGGTTGAGCGGTTCGTCGTCGACCAGCAGCAGGGTGGCCTGGTGGCCGGGCGCGCGCGCGGGGTTCATGCGGGGATTCTTTCCGGGACGTGGACCAGCGGGCGCAATAGGGTGGCGGCGCGCTCGAAGTCGAATTGGCCGATGGTGTCGGCGATGAGGTCGGCCAGGGCGGCGTCGCCGTGGCGGCGCAGGGCGGTGTCGACGGCGGCCAGCGCGTCGTTGTCGAGTTCGCCGCGCAGCAGGGCCGCGAGTGCGTGCTCGGCCGCAACCGATGCCGGCGGCAGCGACTCGGCGGCCGAAGTGTCGGTCGGTGGCTGCGGCGGCTCGGCGTCCCGCAGCATGTCGTCGACGACCAGCACCGCCAGCCGCGCGTCCTCGGCGGCCGGCGCCTCGGCGGTCGGCAGGACCAGGCGCACATGGAAGACGCTGCCCACGCCGACGCGGCTTTCCACCGAAATCTCGCCGGCCATCAGCTCGACCAGTTGTTGCGCGATGGTGATGCCCAGGCCGGTGCCGCCGAAGCGCCGGCTCATCGAGGCGTCGGCCTGGGTGAAGGGCTGGAAGATGGCGTGGAGCCGGTCGGCCGGAATGCCGATGCCGGTGTCGTGCACGGCGAGGTGCAGCGCGACGGCGCCCGTCGGCACGACGGCCACGGCCGGATCCTGGCGCACCACCAGGCGTACCGAACCGGCTTCGGTGAACTTGACGGCATTGCTCACCAGGTTCACCAGCACCTGGCGCAGGCGCATCGGGTCGCCCCGGAAGTGCTCGCCCAGGCCGTCCTGGTAATCGAGTTCCAGCGCGATCCGGCGCGCCTGCTTGCCGATGCGCAGCGAATCGACGACATGGCCGGCGAGCTCGCGCAGGGAAAAGTCGGCCGCTTCCAGCTCCATCGCGCCTTTTTCGAGCTTGGCGGTGTCGAGGACGCTGTTGAGCAGATCCAGCAGCGCAGCGGCGGACTGGCGCACCGTGCCCAGGTGCTGGCGTTGCACCGGGGTGATAGGCGTGTCCATCAGCAGTTCGGTGAAACCGATCACCGCGTTCATCGGCGTGCGGATCTCGTGGCTCATGTTGGCCAGGAAGGCGGTGCGGGCGGCGGCGGCCTGCTCGGCTTTCTCCTTGGCTTCCCGCAGGGCTTCCTGCACCGCGTGCCGGTTGGTCACGTCGCTGGCGAACTTCACGATCTTCAACAGCCGGCCGTCCGCGCCCATCACCGGGTTGTAGGAGGCGTGCAGCCACACCGGGCGGCGATCGCGACCGAAGCGCTCGTATTCGCCGACGTGGTGTTCGCCGCGCCGCAGCGTGTTCCAGAAGTCGACGTAGGCCGGGCTCGCCACATAGGCCGGATCGCAGAAGACAGCGTGGCGCATGCCGCGGATCTGGTCGAGCGTGTAGCCGGTCAGGTCCAGGAAGTTCTGGTTGGCGTCGATCACCCGGCCGGCGACGTCGAACTCGATCACCGCCAGTGCGTGTCCGATGGCGCGCACCGTGCCTTCGAATTCGGACGCGCGCAGCTTCGCCTCGGTGATGTCGATCATCACGCCGTCGATGCGCGCAAAGCCGATGTCGGTCGGTTTCTCGATCTCGCAATTGGCCGATATCCAGCGGTGGCTGCCGTTGGCGTGCAGCAAGCGGCATTCGAAGCTGAAGTCGCGGGTATCGGCAGAGGCTGCGATGGCGTCGGTGCGGGCTTCGAGCGCGGGCAGGTCGTCCGGATGGACGATGTCGCGCAGCAGGCGCCGGCCCGACAGGAAGTCGGCGGCCGGCCAGCCGACGATGGACTGGATCTGCTCGCTGACGAACAGGGCGGTGCGCGCCGGATTGAGCTCGATGCGGAAGAAGGTGCCGGGAATGTTGCGGATCAGCGCGCCGTACTGCGCCTCGCGCTCGCGCAGCGCGCGCTCGATCTGCTTCTGCTCGCCGATGTCGCTGACGAAGGCCACGAAGATCTGCTCGTCCGGCACGTTCACCCGCCCGACCGACAGGCGGATCTCCACCCGCTTGCCGTCTGGCTGCGCCACGGTGAGCTCGCGCACGATGCCGGCGATGGGCGCGGTGCCGTCGGGCAGCGGCAGGCCGGCGAGGTAGGCGTCGAGCACCTCGTCGCGCTGCGACAGCATGGTGTCGAGCCGGCGGCCCATCATCTGGGCGGCACTGTAGCCGGTGACCCGCTCGGCCGACAGGTTGAAGCGGTACACCCGGCCGCGTGCATCGAGCACGGCGATGCCTTCGGCGGTGCCGTCGATCACCAGCTGCAGCCGGTTCTCGTTGACCTGCAGCCGCCTGGCGAGCGTGCGGTAGTGCAGCAGTCCCCAGATGCCGCCGACCAGGCCGATGACCATCAGCGAGACCAGCGCCACGCCCAGCGCCAGCGCCACGGGCGGCCGCGCGTTGGCGAAGGCCGGGTCGGGCTGGCCCACGAACAGCGCCGCATGCATGCCGATGTAATGGGTGCAGGTGATCGCCAGGCCCAGCACCACGCCGCCGGCGATGCTGGCGCGCATGGTGGACAGCCAGCGCAGTCGTTTCAGGCCGCCGTGAATCTGCAGCGCCAGCACCGACAGGCCCACGCCCGCGGCCAGCGACAGCAGGAACCAGGCGGGGTCGTAGTGCAGTTGCGGGCCGATCACCATCGCCGCCATGCCGCTGTAGTGCATGGCGGCAATGCCCGCGCCGATCAGTACGCCGCTAAGCGTGCGTTGCGCCCGGGTGGGCGCCGGTCGGGTGATGACGAGCACTGCGACGAAAGCGGCGGCCAGGCCCGGCACCATCGACAGCAGCGTGGCGTTGCGCTGGTAGCCCACCTGGGTGCAGAGCTGGAAGGCCAGCATGCCGATGAAGTGCATCGACCAGATTCCGGCGCCGAGCATGAAGGTCGCCGCCGTGATGGCGAACGCGCGCGACATGCGCCCGGCACCTTGCTGCGTGAGCCCGGTCATCTGCAAGGCCGCGATCGCCGCGAGCACCGCCATTGCCACCGACAGGGCGACGAAGGACGGGTCGTAGCTGCCCAGGAGCAAAGCCGTGGGCGCGACCTGCGAGGAAGGCAGGAAGTGCAGGTAAGAAAGCATCGGGAGTTGCGCGGCTTCGGGCGTGAAACCGCCTGTTTCATAAGCATACGCACGCTAACGAAACGCAGATGCGATTGACTTGGGAAACCCTGCGCTCAGACCGATTTAGGCGGTGATTTCGTCAATCCAGCGCAACGTCGACAAAATGGACTCGGGTCCATGTTGCATTGCCGCAAAAACGCTCATGTGGCTTTTTGGCTCTCGCGCCAGTTTTCGTAACCGCGCTTGCGCAAGGCGCAGGCCGGGCATTCGCCGCAGCCATAACCCCAGTCGTGTCGGTGGAGGCGGTCGCCGAGGTAGCAGGTGTGGGTGTGCTCCACGATCAGGTCGACCAGCGCTTGGCCGCCGCCTGCGCGCCCGCTGCCATCGCCGAGCGATTCGGCCAGCGCCCAGGTGTCGGCCTTGTCGATCCACATCAGCGGCGTATCGACCAGAAAGCGCCGCTCCATGCCGAGCGACAGGGCGAGTTGCATCGCCTTCATGGTGTCGTCGCGGCAGTCCGGATAGCCGGAAAAATCGGTCTCGCAGACGCCGGTGACCAGCACCTCCAGGCCGCGTCGGTAGGCGAGGGCGGCGGCCAGTGTCATGAACAGCAGATTGCGCCCCGGCACGAAGGTGTTGGGCAGGCCGCTCTGCTCCATGGCGAAAGCGGTGTCGCGCGTGAGCGAGGTGTCGCTGACCTGGCCGAGCACTGCCAGGTCGAGCAGGTGGTCTTCGCCGAGCTTGTGCGCCCATTGCGGAAACTCGGCACGAATGCGCGCCAGCACCTCGATGCGGGCGTCGAGTTCGATGCGGTGGCGCTGGCCGTAGTCGAAGCCGACGGTCTCGACCCGCTCGAAACGGGTCAGCGCCGAGGCCAGGCAGGTGGTGGAGTCCTGGCCGCCGGAAAACAGGACGAGGGCGGTCTTGTGCATGTCGATGAGGGTGGCCGCGTGGCGGCCCGATTTACAGAAAACGGTCGAGCAGCTTGCGCGAGGCGCGGTCGAGCGCGTTGCGGTCGCGGATGCGGAAATGCAGGCCCGAGGCGCTGGCCACCAGCAGGCCGTTGTTCGGCAGGCGGCGCAGGTCGTCTTCGGCGCGCAGCGTCAGGGCGGTGTCGCCGCGGTCGGTGCGCACCTGCCAGATGCTGGGCGTGGCGAAGGTCGACACCTCCACGATGCGTTCGATCTCGGGAATGACTTCGCGGGCATCGAGATCGGCCTGGATCATGGCGCGCGAAGCCTCGTCGAGTTCGTCCAGGCGCGGGATCCAGCGGCGCTCGTGGCCGTCGGTGCCGACCAGCGACACGCCTTCGTCGGGCGCGGCCAGCGGGAAGGCGCGCACCGGCACGACCGGCTCTTCGGTGGCGCGGATGTCGGCCAGCAGCAGGCGGCCGAAGGTGTCGCGCGAAAGCTTGAGGTGCATGGGCGCCATCAGGAATCTCCGGACGGATGGGCGGAATGGGTGCCGACGGCCGTGGCGATGGACGGCGCGTTCTTGAGGTCTTCCAGGTTTTCTGTGTCGACCCGGCGCACCTGCGCCTGGTAGAGACGGAAATACGCGCCGCCGCGCGCCATGAGCTCGTCGTGCGGACCGACCTCGACCACCTGGCCGCGGTCCATCACCACCAGCCGGTCGGCCTTGCGCAGCGTGGACAGCCGGTGGGCGATGGCGATGGTGGTGCGGCCCTGCACCAGGTTGTCGAGCGCGCGCTGGATTTCCTTCTCGGTCTCGGTGTCGACCGCCGAGGTGGCCTCGTCGAGGATCAGGATGCGCGGGTCGATCAGCAGCGCGCGGGCGATGGAGATGCGCTGGCGCTCGCCGCCCGACAGGCCCTGGCCGCGTTCGCCCACCAGCGAGTCGTAGCCGTGCGGCAGGCGCAGGATGAAGTCGTGCGCATGGGCGGCGCGCGCGGCCGCCACGATCTCGGTGCGGGTGGCGTTCGGTCGGCCGTAGGCGATGTTCTCGGCGATGGTGCCGAAGAACAGGAACGGCTCCTGCAGCACCAGGCCGATGTGCTGGCGGTAGTCGGCCACCTTGTAGCGGCGGATGTCGTGGCCGTCGGCGGAAATCGAGCCTTCGGTCACGTCGTAGAAGCGGCTGATCAGGTTGACCAGCGTGCTCTTGCCCGAGCCGCTGTGGCCGACCAGGCCGATCATCTCGCCGGGCTTGATGTCCAGGTCGAGGTTGCGCACCACCGAGCGGCTGCCGTAGCGAAAGCTCACCCCGCGCAGGCTGATCGCGCCGCGCGGCGTGGGGTAGGCGATGGGGTTGATCGGCTCGGGCACGTTGGAGACGTGGTCGAGGATGTCGAAGATGCGCTTGGCGCCGGCCGCGGCCTTCTGGGTGATCGACACGATGCGGCTCATGGAGTCGAGCCGGATGTAGAAGCGCCCGATGTAGGCCAGGAAGGCGGTCAGCACGCCGACGGTGATGCGCTGGTGCGCCACCAGCCAGATGCCGAAACCCCAGACGATGAGCAGGCCGATCTCGGTCAGCAGCGTGACCGTGGGCGTGAACAGCGACCAGGTGCGGTTGATGCGGTCGTTCACCGCCAGGTTGCGGGCGTTGGCCGCATGGAAACGTTCGCCCTCGCGCCTTTCCTGGGCGAAGGCCTTCACCACGCGAATGCCGGGAATGGTGTCGGCCAGCACGTTGGTGACCTCGGAGAAAGCGCGGTCGACCTTCTCGAAGCCGGTGCGCAGCCGGTCGCGCACCACGTGGATCATCCAGGCGATCAGCGGCAGCGGCACCAGCGTGGCCAGCGCCAGCCAGGGGTTGATCGAGAAGAGAATGCCGGCGGTCATCAGCATCATCAGCACGTCGGTCGCGAAGTCGAGCGCATGCAGCGACAGGAACACGTTGATGCGGTCTGTCTCGGCGCCGAGCCGGGCCATCAGGTCGCCGGTGCGCTTGCTGCCGAAATATTCGAGCGAGAGCTGCAGCAGGTGGTTGAAGGTGGCGGTGCGCAGGTCGGCGCCGATGCGCTCGGACACCAGCGCCAGCAGATAGGTTCGCGCCCAGCCCAGCGCCCAGGCCAGCAGTGCGGCGGCGAACAATCCGCCCAGGTAAAGACCGACCTTGGCCGGCGCGATCTCCTGGCCGTTCTGGAACGGGATCAGGATCTCGTCCATCAGCGGAATCGTAAGGTAGGGCGGCACCAGCGTCGCGGCGGTGGAGCCGAGCGTGAGCAGCAGGCCGGCCAGCAGTTGCCAGCGATACGGGCGGGCGAAGCGCCAAAGACGCAGCAGCACCCAGGTCGACGGCACCTCGCCGGGGGGCGTCAGGTCGTCGACGTCCGGCGCTATGTCGTGCGGCCTGACCGTGCCGGCCAACAATTCCTCGAACCGTGCCTGCATCGCCAGCACCTGGGGCTGCACCGCCAGCGTGTAGCGCCAGACCGACAGTCGGGCCGAGACGTCGCAAAGCTCCAGATGGCCCACGCCACCATGGTCCGACAGGCACAGTCGCATGCCCGGGTGCAGTGGCCACTCGCTCCAGGCCGAACCGTCGGTGCCGGACGACATCAGCCGTCGATTGGTGAGTACCAAAATGCTGGATGTGAAACGTAAAGTTACATCCAGGTCAACCGAAACCAGCGCCAGCACGTTTTCGTCGTTTGCGAGCGGTGGAGCCTGGGCCGAAACCAGACGTTCCGTCCATCCGACAGTGACGATTACAGGAACAGGATGCTGCATTTTCGAAGGGTGACGCGTGGTGACGGAGTAGCGTCCGCGCGGACAAAGCGGGCGATTGTGAACGAATCGTGCGCCACCCCCCGACAACGCCCTGTTTCCGTATGCACCGACACCTCGCGGCTTGCCGGCCGCGCAGAGACAGCGATTTTGCAAGGCGGCCGAACATGACTTCCATGGCACCCAAGAACGACATCCGCATCCTCGACGTCCGCTACCTGCATGGCTCGAACATCTGGACTTACCGCGAAGTGCTGGAAGTGCGCCTCGACCTCGGTGAGCTGGAGCAATACCCGTCCAACACCCTGCCGGGCCTGAACCAGCGGCTCACTACTTGGCTGCCGGCGCTCATCGAGCACACCTGCGGCGTCGGCGAGCGCGGCGGCTTTCTGCAGCGTCTGGAGGGCGGCACCTGGATGGGGCATGTGCTGGAGCACGTGATCATCGAACTGCTCAACCTCGCCGGCATGCCCACCACCTTCGGCCAGACCCGCGAAACCACGATCAGCGGTGTCTACAAGATGGTGTTCCGCGCGCCGGACGAAGCGGTTTCGCGCGTGGCGCTGGCCCAGGGCCACGCGCTGCTGATGGCGGCGATCAACGACAAGCCCTTCGAGGTGCCGGCCGCCGTCGCCGCCATCCGCACCCAGATCGACCGCTCTTTCCTGGGCCCGAGCACCGACTCCATCGTCACCGCGGCGGCCGAACGCAAGATTCCGCACATCCGCCTGAACGCCGGCAACCTGGTGCAGCTCGGCTATGGCAAGCGCCAGCGCCGCATCTGGACGGCCGAGAGCGACCACACCGGCGCCATCGCCGAGGGCATCGCTCAGGACAAGGACCTCACCAAGGCCCTGCTCACCGCCTGCGGCGTGGCGGTGCCCGAAGGCCAGGTGGTGCACAACGCCGCCGAAGCCTGGGAGGCCGCGCAGGACATCGGCCTGCCGGTGGTAGTCAAGCCTTCGGACGGCAACCACGCGCGCGGCGTCACGCTCGACCTGCGAGAGCAGGCCGACATCGAGGCCGCCTTCGCGCTGGCCGACGCCGAAGGCAGCGGCGTGATCGTCGAGCGCTTCATCGAGGGCACCGAGCACCGCCTGCTGGTGGTGGGCGGCAAGGTGGTCGCGGCCACCC
Source organism: Xylophilus sp. GOD-11R (assembly GCF_033546935.1). Lineage (GTDB taxonomy): Bacteria > Pseudomonadota > Gammaproteobacteria > Burkholderiales > Burkholderiaceae_C > Xylophilus. The sequence goes on from NZ_CP137854.1 coordinate 910,159, forward strand.
GCGGCGAACCGGTGTGGATCGTGGGCGATGGCGTCTCCAGCGTGGAGCAGTTGATCGACACCCAGATGAACAGCGACCCGCGCCGGGGCGTGGAGCACCAGTTCCCGCTGACCACCATCAATGTGCACAAGGAAGGCGGCGTGCAGCTCGAACTGCGCCGCCAGCGCCTGACGGCGGCCAGCGTGCCGGCCGAGGGCCAGCGGGTGCTGATCCAGCGCACCGGCAACATGGCGATCGACTGCACCGACGACGTGCATCCGGACGTCGCCCATGCCGCCGCCCTCGCCGCGCGCGCGGTGGGCCTGGACATCGCCGGCATCGACATGGTGACCCGCGACGTGAGCCGGCCGCTGGCCGTCACCCGCGGCGCGATCGTGGAAGTCAACGCCGGCCCCGGCCTGCTGATGCACCTCAAGCCGATCCACGGCCAGCCGCGCCCGGTGGGCCGCGCGGTCTGCGACCATCTTTTCGCCGCCGACGATTCCGGCCGCATCCCGCTGGTCGGCGTGACCGGCAGCCGCTACACCGCGGCCATCGCCCGCATGGTCGGCTGGATCTCGCACCTCGACGGCAAGTCCACCGGCGTCGCCTGCAAGGACGGCCTGTTCCTCGACCGCCGTTGCCACGACGCCGCCGACAGCGCGCACTGGCAGGCCGGCGAACGCCTGCTGATCAACCGCAACGTGGAAGTGGCGATCATCGAGAACGGCGCGGCATCCATCCTGCGCGACGGCCTGGCCTACGACCGCTGCCAGGTCGGCATCGTCACCGACTTCGAAGGCATCGAGGCGCTCGCCGATTTCGACGTGCACACGCCCGAACACATGCGCAAGGTGCTGCGCACCCAGGTCGACGTGGTGCTGGCCGACGGCTGCGCGGTGCTCAACGCGGCCGATCCTCACGTGGCCGAACTCGCGCCGCTGTGCGATGGCGAAGTCATCTTCTATGCGGCCGACCCGGCCACGCCCGCCATGGTGGCGCACTGCGCGGCCGGTGGCCGGGCGGTGACCATGCGCAACGGCCGCATCGCGATGGTGGTCAACAGCCAGGACGTCCCGCTGTCGGGCCTGGCGCCGCTCGACCACTGGCGCGCCCGCTACGGCGCGCTGCCCGACGAGGCGCTGCTCGCCGCCGTGGCCGCCGGCTGGGCGCTGGGCGTGCATCCGCGCCTGATCGGCGCCGGGCTCGAGGCCTTCGAGTGCGAAGCCGGGGTGCCGCTGCTGGCCAGCGTCGTCGAAGAGGCCGTCGAAGCCACCACCGCCTGAGGCCGGTCCGCCGCTGCTAATCTGAACGTCCGCGCCGGGCTCCCAGCGAGTCCGGCGTCCACGGCGTTTGACGGAACACATCCATGGAAATCTCCCGCATCCGTGCCCTGCGCGGCCCCAATCTCTGGAGCCGCAACACCTCGATCGAAGCCATCGTGACCTGCCCGGCCGGGCAGTGCGGCGTGAACCAGGTCGAGGGCTTCGAGCCGCGTCTGCGTGCGCGCTTCCCCGACATCGGCGCCCTGCGCCACGCCGGCCAGGACGAACCGGTGGCGCTGGCCGGCGTGCTCGGCCTGGCGGCGCTGGCGCTGCAGGCGCAGGCCGGCTGCCCGGTCACCTTCTGCCGTACCGCCACCACGCCCGAAGCGGGCGTGCACCAGGTGGTGGTGCAGTACAGCGAGGAGGCGGTCGGCCGCCGCGCACTCGCGCTGGCCCTGCAACTGATCGAGGCGACCATCACCGACCAGCCCTTCGACGCCGCTGCCGCCGTGCTGGAACTGCGCGAGCTCGACGAGTCCGAGCGCCTGGGCCCCAGCACGGGCTGCATCGTCGATGCGGCGGTGGCGCGCGGCATTCCGTTCCGCCGGCTCACCTCGGGCAGCCTGGTGCAGTTCGGCTGGGGCGTGCGCCAGCGCCGTATCCAGGCCGCCGAGATCGACAGCACGAGCGCGGTCTCCGAAGCCATCGCGCAGGACAAGGACCTGACCAAGAAACTCCTGCACGCCGCCGGCGTGCCGGTGCCGCTGGGCCGGCCGGTGCGTTCGGCCGAAGAAGGCTGGACGGTGGCCTGCGAGATCGGCCTGCCGGTGGTGGTCAAGCCGCAGGACGGCAACCAGGGCAAGGGCGTGACCGTCAACCTGGTCGACCGTGAACACATGGACATCGCCTTCAAGGCGGCGGCCGAATACGGCGACGTGATCGTCGAGCGCTTCCTGCCGGGCTACGACTACCGCCTGCTGGTGGTCGGCAACCGGCTGGTGGCCGCCTCGCGGCGCGATCCGCCGCAGGTCATCGGTGACGGCGTGCACACGGTGCGCGAGCTGGTCGACGAGGTCAACCGCGACCCGCGCCGTGGCGACGGCCACGCCACCGCGCTCACGCGGATCCGCTTCGACGACATCGCCGTGCTGCGGCTGTCCACCCAGGGGCTGGTGCCGGAGTCGGTGCCCGACAAGGGCCGGCGCGTGATCCTGCGCAACAACGCCAACCTGTCGACCGGCGGCACCGCGACCGACGTGACCGACGACGTGCATCCGGATGTCGCCGCGCGTGCGGTGGCGGCGGCGCAGATGGTCGGGCTGCACATCTGCGGCGTCGACGTGGTCTGCGAGACGGTGCTGCGCCCACTCGAGGAGCAAAGCGGGGGCATCGTGGAAGTCAATGCCGCGCCGGGACTGCGCATGCACCTGTCGCCCTCGTACGGCAAGCCGCGCCCGGTCGGCGAGGCGGTGATCGCCGAGATGTTCGCCACCGGTGACGACGGGCGTATTCCGGTGGTGGCCGTCACCGGCACCAACGGCAAGACGACGACCACCCGGCTCATCGCCCACATATTGGCCAGCAGCGGCCTGGCGGTGGGCATGACCAACACCGACGGCGTCTACGTCGACGGCCGGCAGACCGACAGCGGCGACTGCAGCGGCCCCAAGAGCGCGCGCAACGTGCTGCTGCATCCCGAGGTGGAAGCGGCGGTGTTCGAGGTGGCGCGCGGCGGCGTGCTGCGCGAGGGCCTGGGCTTCGACCGCTGCGCGGTCGCGGTGGTGACCAACATCGGCGCGGGCGACCACCTGGGGCTGAACTACATCACCACGGTGGAAGACCTGGCGGTGCTCAAGCGCGTCATCGTGCAGAACGTGGCCGCCACCGGCTGCGCGGTGCTGAATGCCGCCGACCCCATCGTCGCCGCCATGGCCGCCAATTGCCCGGGCGACGTGGTGTTTTTTGCGGCCGACCGCAGCAACCCGGTCATGTCCAAGCACCGGGCGCAGGGCAAGCGCACGGTCTATATCGACGGCGAGGCGCTGGTCGCCTCCGAAGGCTCCTGGCGCGAGAGCGTGCCGCTGCGCGACATCCCCATCACCCGGGGCGGCGCCATCGGGTTCCAGGTCGAGAACGCCATGGCATCGGTCGCGGCGGCCTGGGCGCTGGGCACCTCGTGGGACGTGATCCGCAGCGGGCTGGCAAGCTTCGCCAGCGATGCGGCGACCGTGCCGGGGCGCTTCAACATCATGGATTACCGGGGGGCGACGGTCATTGCCGACTACGGCCACAACCCGGACGCGATGCGCGCGTTGACCCAGGCGGTGCAGGCCATGCCGGGCCGGCGGCGCTCGGTGGTGATCAGCGGGGCGGGGGATCGGCGCGACGAGGACATCCGCGAGCAGACGCAGATTCTCGGTGCGGTGTTCGACGATGTGCTGCTCTACCAGGACGCCGCGCAGCGCGGCCGTGCCGACGGTGAGGTGATGGCGCTGCTGCGCGAGGGCCTGAAGGGGGCCTCTCGCACTACCCACGTAGAAGAGATCCGCGGGGAGTTCGTGGCAATCGATACGGCGCTGGAGCGCCTGGCACCAGGCGATCTGTGCCTGGTGCTGGTCGATCAGGTCGAGGAAGCATTGGCGCACCTGGCGCAGCGGGTGGCCAAGGCGCCAGCGACGCACTAGACGGTTGGCCCGGCCGATGCGGTAGGGCTGGCGGGTCGCGCCGGATGAGCAGGTCCCGCAAGGCCGGTTGCCTCGACCGGATCAGCCGGTTCACGAAATCCGCCGGTTCGGCCAAGGTCCACCGGTTCCACGAATTCCAGCGGCAGGCGCCCGATCGGTGCAGGCTCTTGCGGATCGGTTCGGCCGCGGGTTGCAGCGTGGCCGACGGCAATCGGTGCGACGAGGTATCGGGGCCGAGCATGTTCGGGGCGCAAGGCCCGGCAGTGTGCGGCGCGGCGCCAGCGGCGGGATCGTGCCGAGCGCAGGGCAGCGCTTTCGGCCGGATCGGCAGGATGTCAGGCCAGCACCAGCCAGAAGAAGGCGCCGCCGAGCGCCAGCATGAGGAACGGATTCATGCGGGTGAACATCAAGGCGAGCGTGGATACCGCCGCGACGCTCCATGCCCACGCCCCACCCTCGGCCGCCCGCAGAACAGTCCCCGAAGCAGCCAGGATCATCCCCGCCGCCACGGGCACCAGGCCGGCTTCCACGGCGCGGATCCAGGCGGTGTGCTTGTACCGTGACCACAAATGCGCCAGCCCATATACGAGCACCGAGCAGGGCAGGAAGATCGCAGCGGATGCCACCACCGCACCCGCCAGCCCGGCCACCTGCCACCCCACGAGAGTGACCAGCAGCGAACCCGGCCCCGGCGTGATGCGGGACAGCGCGAAGAGATCCAGAAATTCGCCGTCGCTCATCCACGCATGCACCGCCACCGACTGCCGATGGATGTCCGACACGATGCTCTGCCCACCGCCGACGGTCAGGAACGACAGCGGCGCGAACACCGCGAGCAGATCGCCCAGGTTCTTCAGATTCATGCCGAAGCCTCCGTACGTCGCAAGCGCAGCCAGGCGATGCCGATCGACAGCGGCGCCATCGCGCCCACCACCCACAGCAAGGGCAGGCGCAGCAGAAACAGCGCGACAAAGGTGATGGTCATCACGACCAGCGGTACCGCCTGCCGCGCCGCCCGCCGGGCCGCCCGGATGCCGGTCTGCAGCGACAGCCCGACCGCCGCCGCCGCCACCCCCGCCAGCACCACGTGCAAGGCATGGGAATCACGCACCTGGGAAAACAGCGCCGCCAGTCCGATCGCCACGACCATCGGCGGCACCACGATGCCGAGCGCGCCCATGGCCGCACCGGCGCCGCCGCGCAAACGAAAGCCGATCCAGATCGCCAGGTTGACCACGTTCACGCCGGGAAACGACTGGGCCAGCGCCAGCCCGCTGAGAAATTCCTCTTCGGTGATCCAGGCACGTCGCAAGACGAACTCCCGCATCATCCAGCCGCTCAGGCCGCCACCGAAGCTGGTGAGGCCGATCTTTGCGAAGGCGGTGAAGATCGCGGCCAGGGCCGGGCGGGTGTCGGGGGTCGTCTCTGATTCTTGGTTTTGCATGGCAGTGGCAGGCGAAAAAAAGCGGGGCCGATCTTAAGACCGCCCCGCTCTCCGTGCTCGCATCGTTCGGCCGCCCGCCGGCGGCCCCAGCCTCAGGCGGGCCGGAACTGGAACAGCCAGGTCTCCGACAGCGTCTCTTGCCCCTGGCGCAGGTACAGGCGAATGTCGACGGGCGCGTTGCCTTCGGGCGTGTAGTCGAACTGGGCGCGCCAGTGGCCGGCTACGCCGTCGGGCACGGCTTCGGTGAAGACGTAGCTGAACTTGCCGGTCGGGGCGGAGAGCACCGCCTCGGGCGTCACGCCGAAGGGCAGCTTGCTGAGATTGCCGCCCAGAAATTCGACCATGAACTTCACCACGCCCTGCGGACGAGGCTGGCCGGGCACGCCGCCGCGCCCGGTGCGGGTGGCCACGCAGATCGCCAGAGGCGACGGGTAGGGCTCCCTGTCGGTCCAGTGCAGCTTGTAGCGCAGGCTGATGGCGCTGCCAGCCTTGGCGGGGGCGGCGGGCACCCACATGGCGACGGCGTTGTCGTGAATCTCGTCGTCGGTCGGCAATTCGACCAACTGCACCGCGCCGGCGCCCCAGTTGTCCAGCGGTTCCACCCAGAGGCTGGGCCGCAGGTCGTACATGACGCCGTCCTGGTAATGGTCGAACAGGCGGTCGCGCTGCAGCAGGCCGAAGCCCTTGATGCCGTTGTCGCCGAAGGCCGAGGTGACGATGGTGGTGGGGTTGTTGAGCGGGCGCCAGATACGCTCGCCCGCACCGTTCCACAGCGCCAGGCCGTCGGAGTCGTGCACCTCGGGGCGCCAGTCGGCGTCGCGCGGCTTGTTGGTCTCGGAGAACCAGTACATCGAGGTGAGCGGCGCCAGGCCCAGGCGGGCGATGTCCTGCCGCAGGAACAGGCGCTTCTCGATGTCCATCACCACCGACTTGCCGCGCTGCATGATGAATTTGTAGGCGCCGGTGATGCTCGGGCCTTCGAGCAGCGCGTGGACCACCACGGTGTCGCCGCCGTTGGCCGGCGGGTCGAAGAAGAACTGGGTGAAGGACGGGAATTCCTCGTTCTTGCCGGGCTCGGCCACGTCCACGGCAACGCCACGGGCCGACAGGCCGTACTGGTAGAGCTCGCCGATGGCGCGGAAATACGAGGCTCCGAGAAAGGCCACCCAGTCGTTCTGCTGCCAGGGCTTCTTCTTCTGGTCGCCGGCGCGGCTTTCCTGGAAGCGGAAGCCGGCGAAACCCGCGCCGTCGGGCAGCTGGTGCGCGGGGCTGTCGGCAGGCATGTCGAAGTACTTGTCGTCGTACACCACCTCGCGGGCGAAGTAGTTGCCGCCGTTGGACTCGAGCACGAACATGTGCACGGGGGTCTGGAAGAAGCGGCCGAGGTGGAAGAAGGTGACCGGGAAGTTGCCCGGGCCGTCGGCGAACAGCGCGGCTTCGGGCTTGTACTTGATCTTGCCGTGGGCGTCGTAGTCGATCTTGTCGAGCACTTCCGGCGGCAGCGGCGTGCCGGGGTTGAAAGGCGATGCGGCGATGCGACGGGCCTGCTCCGTCAGCGCGTCGAAGGAAAACGGGCGGGGTTCGGCCAAACGCAACGGCGTGGCACCCGCGGCCTGGGCCCGTGCGGCGCCGGTGTGGCCGAGGGCGGCGAGTGCGAGGGTGGCGCTGCCGGCGGCCAGGAAGGAGCGGCGATCGGGCTTGGCTTGCGAGAAGGGCATGGGCAGTGTCATCCGGGAAAACTCGGGGGTGTCGATCCTAGCCGTGGCCCGCGGGTCAAAAGGAACAAGATGAAAGCGAGGCCGCGCGACCGGGCCTGGCGGGCCGGTCGGGACGTGGACGCCAGGCGGGCTCGAAGTGGCCGCTCAGGCCCGTTCCGGTTCGGGCCAGGCGCGCATCGGCTGGCGGATCAGCTCGAAGGCGCGGGCGACCTTGAGCACGCCCAGGTCGTCGAAACGCGGCCCGGCGATCTGCAGGCCCACCGGCAGTCCTTGCGGCGTGAAACCGCAGGGCACCGAGGCTGCCGGCTGCTCGGACATGTTGAACGGCACGGTGAAGCCGATGTGTTCGAGCGGATGCAGCGGGTCGTCGGTGGGCGAGGGCAGTTCGGCGTCGAAGGCCGGCATGGGCGCGACCGGCGAGATGACGTAGTCGAAGGCGGCGCAGGCCCGCAGCGTGGCCACGCGAGTGGCATAGAACTGCCGCTGTGCGTGGTAGAGCGAGGCGCCCGAGATGTCGGCCACACTGTCGGCCCAGGTGCGCAGGTAGGGCAGCACCTTGGCCCGGCGTTCGGCCGGCAGGCCGGCCATGTCGAGGTGCGAGCGCATGCGCCAGGTGTGGTCCATGCCGTCGAGCATGGCCTGGGTCATGAACGGGGCCATGGGCTCGACGATGGCGCCGGCCTTCTCGAGCAGCGCGGCGGCAGCTTCGACCGCTTCGCGCACCGAGGTTTCCACCGGCAGGCCGCAGCCGGCGTCCATCAGCAGGCCCAGGCGCAGGCCCTTGAGCAGTTCCGGCCGCACCTCGGCGACGGAGGCCCAGTCGATGACGGCAGGCGGCAGGCTCATGGTGTCGCGGCTGTCCGGCCCGCAGAGCGGCCGCATCATGAGCGCGGCATCGAGCACGCTGCGGGTGATGGGGCCGGCGACGCGGCCTTGCGCCGGCGGATCGATCGGCACGCGGCCCAGGCTGGGCTTGAGGCTGAACACGCCGCACCAGCCGGCCGGCAGGCGCAGCGAGCCGCCGATGTCGGTGCCCAGGTGCAGCGGGCCGTAGCCGCCCGCGCAGGCGGCGGCGGCGCCGGAGCTGGAGCCGCCGGGCCCGAGGGCCACGTCCCACGGGTTGCGGGTGAGCGGATGGAAGCTCGACAGTCCCGACGACAACATGCCGTAGTCGGGCATGGTGGTCTTGGCGATGATCACGCAGCCGGCCTCGCGCAACCGGGCGGCGGGCGGGGCGTCCTGCGCGGCGGGCACCAGGGTGGTCGCGGCGGTGCCCAGCGGCACCGGGTCGCCGGCGGTGGAGATGTTTTCCTTGATGGTGACCGGCACGCCGTCGAGGTCCGACATCGGCTTGCCGGCGCGCCAGCGTTCTTCCGACGCGCGCGCCTGGGCCAGGGCCACTTCGGGGCGCAGCAGGTAGGTGGCCAGCAGCTGCGGCTCCCAGTGGCCGATGCGGTCGAGCACCGCGCGGGTTACCTCCACCGGCGACAGCGCCCCGTTGCGGAAGGCGGCCGCCATCGAGGTGGCGTCCATGTCGTGCAGCGCGCGCGTGGCGCCGCCCATCGGTAGGTCGAGTTTCATGTCCAGCCCAGTCCGGCGAGGTGGTTGACGAATATCGGTAGATCTTTCCAGACGCCGCCGAGGCCGCGCCGCGCCACCGTCACCCACTGGGGTTGGTAGAGATAGAGCGACACCGCGTCGCGCGCCAGCAGGCGTTGCGCGTCGCCGAGCAGGCCGTTGCGGGTGGCGGTGGTGGGCGCGGTCTTGATGCGGTCGTAGAGTGCCTGGAATTCCTTGGAGTCGTAGCCCCAGTAGTAGTCGGGGCGGGCGGCGTTGCCCAGGTCGAAGGGTTCGACGTGCGAAATGATGGAGAGGTCATAGGCGTGTGCGCCGCCGTAGGTGTTGGCCAGCCACTGCGCCCATTCCACGTTCTGCAGCCTGCACACGACGCCGACCTTGGCGAGCTGCGCGGCGAGCACTTCGCCGCCCTGGCGCGCATAGGGCACGGGCGGCAGGGTGACGGTGAGCTCCAGCGGCGTCTTGATGCCGGCCTCCGCCAGCAGGCGGCGGGCGGTGTCGCTCGCGTGCGGATTGACGGCGGTGGTGTCGACATAGCCTGGCGCGCCCGGCACGTAGAAGCTGCCGATGGGCACGCCGTAGCCATCGGCGGCGCCGGTGATCAGCTCCTGCCGGTCGATGGCCGCGTAGAGCGCGCGGCGCACCCGCACGTCGTCGAGCGGCTTGCGCCGATGGTTGATGGCGACGATGGTCTTGGCACGCGAGCCGCCCACCAGCAGGTCGAATCGCGGGTTGTGGCGAAACTGCTCGGCCGCGCGCGGCGCCAGGCGCGGGAACAGGTCGACGTCACCGGCCAGCAGCGCGGCCGCTTGCGCGGCCGGGTCGGAGATGAAACGGAAGGTGGCGCGGCGGATGCGGGCGGCGGCCGGCGCGCGGTAGCCGTCCCAGGCGGTCAGCACGAGCGACGAACCCCTGGCGAAACGCTCCAGCTTGTAAGGGCCGGTGCCTACGGGCTGCGTGGCGTTGGTGTCGGCGCTGGTCGGCTCCACGATGATGGCCGTGGCCTGGCCGAGCAGAAAGGGCAGGTCGGGGTCGATCTCGCGGTTGAGCAGCACCACGGTGTGGTCGTCGACCACCCGCACGGTGAGGTTCTGGAAGGTGCGCCGGTCCTTGTTGGTACTCTTGTCGGAGGCAGCCCGCTCGAAGCTGAACTTGACCGCGGCGGCGTCGAAAGGCTTGCCGTTGTGGAAGGTGATGCCGCGCTTGAGGCGGAAGGTCAGGGTCTTGAGGTCCGGCGAGAGCTCCCAGCCCTCGGCCAGCAGCGGGGTGACGCTGCCGTCGGTATTGACCCGGGTCAGGGTCTCGTAGAGGTTGTAGAGGGTGACTTCGGCGATGGACGACGCGGCCGCGGCGGTGGGGTCGAGGCCGGTGGGCTCGAGGGCGATGCCGACGACCACCGCGGTCTTGCCGCGCGACTGGGCCCAGGTGGCGGGCGCGCCGAGGAGCAGGCAAGCGGTCGAGGCGGCGGAGGTGGAGGCGAGAAGTGCGCGGCGCGAAAGCATCGAGTCGGAATCCTGACGATCTGGCAGAGCTGCGGGGAAAACCATGAGCATAGAACGTGCCGCATTCAGGGTGCTCGTGCGCGGGGAATCCAGCGGCCGACGAGGCCGAAGACGGCTTCGCTGGCCAGCGCGAGCGCGGCAGCGGGCAGGGCGCCGGCGAGCAGCAGGCCGTGGTCGTTGAGCGCCAGGCCGGTGACGATGCGCTCGCCGTAGCCGCCCGCGCCGATGAAGGCGGCCAGCGTCGCGGTGCCGATGGCGATGGTGGTGGAGGTGCGCACGCCCGCCAGCAGCACGGGCAGGGCGAGCGGCAACTCGACCAGGCGCAGGCGCTGCGCGGCGGTCATGCCCAGCGCGGTGGCCGCCTGGCGCATGCCGGGCGATACGCCGTCGAGGCCGGCGACGGTGTTGCGCATCACCGGCAGCAGGGCGTAGAGCGCCAAGGCGACGAGCGCGGGCGGGGTGCCGATGGTGCCCATCCACGAGATGAGCGCGGCCAGCAGGGCCAGCGAGGGCACGGTCTGCAGCAGGCCGGCTGCGGCCAGCAGCACGCCGCGCCAGCGCGGCCGGCGGGCGCAGAGCAGGGCCAGCGGCACGCCGACGGCCACTGCCAGCGCTACCGAGATGGCCACCAGCGTCAGGTGCTGGCGGGTCAGCCGGCCGAGGTCGGGGCCGAACAGGCGCGCGCGCCAGCCGGGCGGCTCGGTGCGGGCGCCGGCAGCGGGCGGCGCGGCACTGCCCAGCGCTTCGGCGGCGACCGTGTCGAAGGACGCGCCGTCGATCTCCGCCCGGGCATTGAGCGCGGCCATGCGGCCGGCGTCGATGCGGCCCTGCAGCGCCTGCAGCGCGGTCCAGGCGGCGGGAAAGCGCTGCGGCAGGTCGAGTCGGTAGAGCAATACGGCGTCGTAGCCGGGGAACCAGTGGTCGGTGTCGACCAGCAGGCGCAAGCCGCGCCGCGCCACCTGGGCGTCGGTGGTGTAGGCGTCGACCACGTCGACCTGGCCGGCTTCCAGTGACTGGTAGGCCAGGCCGTGGTCGAGCGCCTGCGGCCGCTGCGGCAGGCGGTAGTGGGCGGCCAGGCCGGGCCAGCCGTCGGCGCGGCCCAGGAATTCGTTGGACAGGCCCAGGCGCAGCTCGGGATGGCGTGCCAGGTCGGCGAGCGAGCGCAGCTGCAGCCGGTCGGCCACATCGGCGCGCAGCGCCAGCGCGTAGCCGTTGGCGAAACCCAGCGGCACCGCCGCGCCCAGGCCGCGCGGCGCGAGGGCGGCCTGCAGTTCGGGCAGGGTGGCGATGTCCGGCCGCTGCAGCAGTTCGCGGGCGATGGTGCCGGTGTATTCGGGGTAGACGTCGATCGTGCCGGCCGCCAGCGCCGCCGCCACGATGGCGGTGTTGCCGAGGCCGGCGGACACGGTGACCGGCGTGCCGCCCTCGCGTGCCTGGCGCGCCAGCACTTCGGCCAGCACATAGCTTTCGGTGAAGCGCTTGGAGCCGATGCGCAGCGGCTCGGCGGCGCCGGCCTGCAGGCTCAACAGCGCCAGCAGGGCCAGGCACGCCGCGTGTCGCATGGCCCTTACCAGCTTCATCGGACCCCGCCCGTCACGACATCCGCACATGGCGGAATGCCACCACCAGCCCGATCAATGCCGCCATGCCGATGATGGTCAGCTCGTAGTGGTGCAGGTTGCCGATGACGGTCTTGAGCACGCCGGTCACCCACACGCCCAGGTAGGCGACGGTGGCCGCCCAGATCACCGAGGCGAGTGCGGACAGCGGCACATAGAGCGCGGTGCGCATGCGCGTCATGCCGAGCGTGACCGGAAACACGATGCGCAAGCCCCAGGCGAAACGCATCAGCATGACGGTGGCGATGGGGTGGCGGTCGACGAAGGCGGTGGCCTTGGCGAAACGCTTCTGCAGCTTGGGATGGCGCTGCAGCACCTGCGCGCCCTTGCGCCGGCCGAGCTGGAAGTAGAACTGGTCGCTGCAGAAGGCGGCCGCCGCGCCGCAGGCGATGAGCGGCAGCATGTGCAGGTAGCCCTGGTGCACCGCGTAGGCGCCGAGCAGCAGGATGGTTTCGCCCTCGAGCAGGCCGGCGAAGAACACTGCGTAGTAGCCGTAGTCGGCGAGCAGGTGGGCGGTATGGATATGGAACATCGGAGAGAAAAGCGGCTACAGCTGGAAGGCCACCGTGAGCAGCAGGCCTTCGCCGATGTCGCGAAAGAAGTGCGGCGGCGTGGCGTCGAAGGCCGTGGCGTCGGCGGCGAGCGCCTCGATCCAGCCGGCCAGCCAGGCGATGTCGGCGGTGTCGTAGAACAGCACGTTGGCCTCGTGGTTGAGCAGCAGGCTGCGCAGGTCGAGGTTGATCGAGCCGCACATGGCCAGGGTGTCGTCCACCACCACCGCCTTGGCATGCGCCATGGCCGGCAGCAGGTGAAAGCGCGCGCCGGCGCTGGCCAGGTCGCGCATGGCACGGCTGCGGGCCATGTCGGCCAGGCGGTGATTGGAATGAGCGGGAATCGCGATGTCGACCTGCACCCCCCGCCGTGCGGCCAGCCGCAGCGCGTCGCGCAGGGCGTCGTTGGGCACGAAGTAGGGGGTCACGGCCAGGATGCGGCGGCGGGCCCGGAAGCAGGCGGCCACCAGCACGGCCTGGGCGGTGTCCTCGGTCTGGTCCGGGCCGCTCGGCAGAAACTGCGTGATCGTGCCTTGACTCGGTGCCGGCGCGACGCCGGGCGGAATGTGGCGCGGCCGCTTGAGCTGCACGCTGGCCCAGTCCTGCTCGAACTGGCGGGCGGCGGCGGCGGCGGTGGGGCCTTCGAGTTCGAAGGACAGATCGGCCCAGGGCGGGATGCCGGCCGAGGTGTCGCCGGTGAAGTATTCGGCCGCCAGGTTGCGGCCGCCCGACCAGAGCAGGCGGTCGTCGGCAATGACGAACTTTCGGTGGTTGCGCAGGTTGCGCGGGCCGGCGCGGCGCAGTCCGAGCAGCGGACGGAACACCGCGACCTCGCCCCCGGCCGCACGCAACTCGTCGAAATAACGGCGTGGCAGCAGCAGTGCGCCGAAGCCGTCGAGCAGCAGCCGCACACGCACGCCGGAACGCGCCTGGCCGACCAGGCGCTGCATGACGGCGCGGCCCAGGGCGTCCTGGCCGATGATGAAGGTGCAGACGTCGAGCCGCTCGGTGGCCGCGGCGATGGTGGCCCAGAGAGCGTCGCGGGCGGCGGCGCCGTCGGCATGCAAACGGGTGCGGGTGATGCCCGGCGGGGCCAGGCCGAAGCTCTCGGCGAGTTCGGCGGCCCAGTGCGAATAGGCCTCGCCGCGCGGCAGCCGCGTGGAATGGGCCGGCCGGAGCTTGCGCCGGCCGAAGGCCAGGTACATCGGCAGCACCAGGTAGGGCAACAGTGCCAGGCCCATCACCCAGGCGATGGCGCTCGACGGTGCCCGCTGGTCTTGCCGCGCCCGGGTGGTGACCACGTAGACCAACACCGCCAGCACCGCGATCAGCAGGTGCTGGGACAGCGACGGCAGGAAGGGCAGCAGGGTGTGGGGGAGCAAGAGGACCTTGTCTCGCAGGCCGACGGTGGCGGTCCGCTATTTTCCGTCAGGCCGGGCGTCGCGGCCTGCATCCGTTGCCGGCTCGGCGGGGGACGACACCGGTCCGGGCACGCCGGGCGTGCCGGCGAGGCGGTGACGGAAGACCGCCGCGCGCATCAGGAAGAAGGTGCTGACCGGCACCGTCAGCGCCAGCAGCGCCGGCACCAGCAGCGGATGGAGCGCCAGCCGGTGCTCGAAGAACGAGAAGTACAGCGCCGCCGCGATGCCGATGGACCAGGCGCCGAGCGTGGAGGCCAGGGTGGTAGCGTGCACCCGCTGGAAGAAGGTGGGCAAGCGCAGAACGCCGGTCGCGCCGATCAGCGCCATGACCGCACCCAGCAGCACCAGCGCACCGGCGATGCCCTGCACCCACGAAGGCACGTTGCCGGCGCCGCTCATTCGACCACCTCGCCGCGCAGCACGAACTTGGCCATGGCGCTCGACGACGCGAAGCCGAGCAGCGCGATCAGCAGGGCCACCTCGAAATACGCGCCGCCGCCGTTGGCCCGCAGGCCCAGCACCAGCACCAGCAGCGAGGCGGCGATATAGAGGGCGTCGAGCGCGAGGATGCGGTCCTCGGCCGACGGGCCGCGCAGCAGGCGCAGCAGGGCGCAGGCCATGGTGGCGAGCAGCAGCAGGGGCGCCAGCCAGAGGGCGCAGACCAGGATCGGGTTCATGCCTCGAAGATCTCCTGCAATGGCCGCTCGTAGCGGCGGTGGATGTGTTCCAGCAGTTCGTCGGCGTTGTGCGTGTCGAACACGTGCAGCAGCAGCGCGCTGCGGTCGGCCGCCAGTTCGGCCAGCGCCGTGCCGGGCACGGCCGAGACGATGACCGCCAGCGTGCCCAGCGCATGGCTGTCGCGCAGCACCAGCGGCACGCGCACGAAGCCCGAGGGAATGCGCTCGCCGCGCCGGGTCAGCAACAGGCGCGCGACCTGCAGGCAGGACGCGGTGGCGTCGAGCGTGACCTGCACGAAAAGCCGGGCCACCAGCCAGGGGCGCCGCACCCGCGGATGCGTGGGCCGCAGCCGCGCGGTGAGCACCGGCACGGCCAGGCCCACGGCCACCGCGCCGGCCCAGACCGTGAGGCCGTGGTCGTCCCAGAGCACCAGCCACAGCAGGGCGAGCGCGACCGACAGCAGGGGAGCGGGCAGCAGGCGGTTCATGGCGCGGTCACCGCGGGTGTGCCGAGCACGGCGTCGATGTAGACCTGCGGCCGCTGCAGGGCGCCGGCGGTGCGCTCCAGGTAGCCCAGCGCCGGTCCGCCGAAGATGGTGAGCATCACGCAGCCGGCCAGCAGCACCGCGATGGGGGTGCATTCGGCCAGGCGCAGGCGCGGCACGCCACGGTCGCGCGCCGCCCAGAAGTTGCGCATGGCGGCGCGGCTGAAGCCCAGCAGCCCGGCCAGGCCCGTGGCCAGCAGCAGGACGGCGAACACCCATCCGGTGACGCCCGGCGTATTGGACTGCCCGGCAACGCCCGCCACGTCGGTCACGCCCTGACCCAGGCCAAGCGGGTTGAACAGGCCGGTCAGCAACGCGATCTTGGCGGTGAAGCCCGACAGCGGTGGCAGCCCGGCGAGCACCAGCGCGCACACCATGAACGCCAGGCCCAGCAGCGCGGTGTTGGCGGGCAGGGTGCGGCCGGTGGGCTGTTCCTGTTCCTCGTCGAGATCAAGGTTGGAGAGAGGCTTGAGATCGCGGCCGAGAAAGGGCGCCTCGCGCGCCTGCTGATGCGGCGCGAACACCGCGCCGCCGTTGCGCCAGCGCTCGATCAGGTCGGTCAGCAGCAGGAAGGCGCTGGCCGCCAGCGTGGAGCTGGACAGGTAGTACAGCGCGGCGGCGGTCAGGGCCACTTTCTCCAGGCCGATGGCCGCGAGTACCGTGCCGGACGACACCAGCAGCGCATAGCCCGCCAGGTACGACAGCCGCTGCGAGGCGATCAACCCCACCACGCCGAAGCCCATCGTGGCCAGGCCCATGAGCATCAGCACCAGGTTGCCGTCGGCGCCCGGAAAGCAGAGCGTGCCCAGGCGCAGCAGCGCATAGAGGCCGACCTTGCTCATCACCGCGAAGATGGCCGCTGCCGGCGGCGTGGCCGCGGCGTAGGCCCGCACCAGCCAGAAGTTGAGCGGCCAGGCGGCGGCCTTGGTGAGGAAGGTGACCGCCAGCAGAGCAGCGCCGGTGCGCGCCAGGGCGGCATCGCCCGGCAGCAGGTGCGGCATGCGGCGGGCGAGGTCGGCCATGTTGAGCGTGCCGGTGCTGCCGTAGACCAGTGCCGCGCCGATCAGGAACAGCGAAGACGCGGCCAGGTTGAGCGCCACGTAGTGCATGCCCGACTGCACCCGCGCGCCGCCCGAGCCGTGCAGCAGCAGGCCGTAGGAGGCGGCCAGCAATATCTCGAAGAACACGAAGAGGTTGAACAGGTCGCCGGTGAGAAACGCGCCAGCCAGGCCCATCACCTGCAGCTGGAACAGCGGATGGAAGTTCACGCCTACCCGCTGCCAGCGAGCAGTGGAGAACACCAGCGCGCCGAGCGCCACCAGGTGCGCCAGCACCAGCATGACGGCCGACAACCGGTCGGCCGCCAGCACGATGCCGAAGGGCGCGCGCCAGTTGCCGGCCAGGTAGACCGCCGGCACGCCGTCGGCGCCGCCCCGGTCGACCTGCAGCAGCAGCATGACCGACACCAGCAGCCCCAGGCCGGTGGCGGCGGCGCCGATGGTCGCCTGCGCCCGGTAGCGGTCGGGGCCGAGCAGCAGCATGACGGCGGCGGCCAGCATGGGCAGCAGGATGGGCGCGACCACCAGGTGGTCGGGCGTGAGCGGGAACCAGGCCAGCGGGTTCATCGCGACGGCCTCCCGGGCGGGTCTTCGTCGGAGCTGGAGGCGTCGCCGATGGGCGCGGCGATGGTGGCGCCGCGGGCCTGGTCGACGTCTTCGGCGTCGCCGGCGCTGTCGTTGACGCTGTTGGCGGCCGGCGCGGTTTCGGGCTCCTTGGCGTCGCGCGGGCCGGGCGGGGCGTGGATGCCGTCGACATGGTCGTTGCCGGAGAGGCCGCGCAGGGCCATGGTGACCACCAGCAGCAGCGCGGTCATGGCGAAGCCGATGACGATGGCGGTCAGCACCAGGGCCTGCGGCAGGGGGTCGTCGTAGTGCTGCAGCGTGGCGCCGAGCGGGCCGATCAGCACCGGTTCGCGGTCCACGCTCAGGCGGCCGGTGGCGAAGATGAACAGGTTGACCGCATACGACAGCAGCGCCAGGCCCATCACCACCTGGAAGCTGCGGCCGCGCAACAGCAGCCACACGCCGGTGGAAGCGACGACGCCGATGGCGATGGCGAGGATGGCTTCCATCAACGGGCTCCGGCGGCGTCGGCCGCGTCTTCGGTGGCTCGGGCGCGGGCCAGGGGTTTTTCTTCGTCGCCGGTGCGGGCGGCCGCGCGGTGGGCGCGCACCGACTGGTGGGCTACCGAGGTGAGCATGAGCAGCGTGGTGCCGACAACGACCGCAAACACGCCGAGGTCGAAGAAGAAGGCGCTGGGCAGGTGCGTGCCGTCGGCGCCCGGCCAGGGCAGGTGCACCGTGTGGCTGGTGAGGAAGGGATGGCCCCACACCCAGGCGCCGGCACCGGTGGCCAGCAGCAGAAGCATGCCGACGGCCATCCAGCGACGCGGCCGCAGGCCCACGCGGGCGTCGACCCACTGCGTGCCGGACACCAGGTACTGCAGCAGCAGTGCGATGGCCAGCACCAGCGCGGCGACGAAGCCGCCGCCGGGCGCGTTGTGGCCGCGCAGGAACAGCCAGGCCGAGACGGTCGCGGCCAGCGGCAGCAGCAGGCGTACCAGCACCGCCGGGATGGTGAGGTAGCCGACGGCGGTGTCGTGTACGTGGCGCGGGTTGACCAGGTCGGTCATGGCGTGCGGCTCGCGCCGCTGCTGCGCGGGCAGCGCCAGGGCGGCGCGTGCCGGCCGGAATCGCCGCAGCAGCGCGTAGACGGTGAGCGCCACGATGGCCAGCACCACGGCCTCGCCGAAGGTGTCGAATCCGCGGAAGTCCACCAGCATCACGTTGACCACGTTGGCGCCGCCGGCCTCGTCCTTGCTGTTCTTGAGATAGAAGTCGGAGACGCTGTGTTCGAGCGGCCGGGTCATGGTCCACCAGGCGAGCGCCGACAGTCCGGCGCCGAAACCCAGCGCCAGCACCAGGTCGCGCAGGCGGCGCAGTTGCCGGCCGGCGTTCATGTCGATCGGGCGGGCCGGCGGGCGCGGCAGCCAGCGCAGCGCCAGCAGCAGCAGCACGGTGGTGGCGATTTCGACGGTGAGCTGGGTCAGGGCGAGGTCGGGCGCGGAGCACCAGACGAAGGTCAGGCAGCAGCACAGGCCGGTGCCGCCGGAGAGCGTGAGCGAGGCCAGACGCCGACGCCGCGCCGCCCAGGCGGTGCCGATGGCGCAGACGCCGCCGATGATCCAGAGCGTGGCGAAGGCCGGGTCGACCGGCAATGTGGCCCGCGCGGTGTCGGCCGGCAGGTAGGTGGCCATGGCGATGGTGCCGCCGATGAGGGCGGCGCCGAGCAGCCAGCGCAGCTGTGGCTGCAGCCGGTGGGTGTCGAGCAGCAGCCGGGTGTTGCGCGCGGCGTGGGCCAGTGCCACCAGCAGCCAGTGCAGCGCATTTTGGCCGCTGAGGCGGCCGAACAGGGGCACGTGGTCGGGCCCGCCGCGCGCCAGCCAGGGCCGCATCAGGTAGATGACGGTGCCGCCGATGAAGGCGGCCAGGCTCATCGCCAGCGGCAGGTTGAAACCGTGCCAGATCGCCAGGCTGTAGTCCGGCACTTCGCCGCCGAGCACCGGCTGGGCGGCCACGTCGAGGATGCGGCCGATGGAGCTCTGGGGCGCCACGCCCACCACCAGGCAGGCCAGCACCAGCAGCTCGATCGGCAGGCGCATCCAGCGCACCGGCTCGTGCGGCGGCCTAGGCGCGTCGAGCGCCTTGGCCGGGCCGAAGAACACGTCGAACACGAAGCGCAGCGCATAGGCCACGCTGAGCGCGCCGGCGAAGGTGGCGGCGGCCGGCAGCAGCCACTGGAGCCAGGGCGTGGTGGTGACGAAGGTGGTCTCGGCGAAGAACATCTCCTTGGACAGGAAACCGTTGAGCAGCGGCACTCCAGCCATGGCGGCACTGGCGACGATGGCGAGCGAGGCGGTGATCGGCATCAGCCGCCAGAGGCCGGAGAGCCGCCGGATGTCGCGTGTGCCGCTTTCGTGGTCGACGATGCCGGCGGCCATGAACAGCGAGGCCTTGAAGGTGGCGTGGTTGAGGATGTGGAACACCGCGGCCAGCGCGGCGGTGTTGCTGTTGAGCCCGAACAGCAGCGTGATCAGGCCCAGGTGCGAAATCGTCGAATAGGCGAGCAGGCCCTTCAGGTCGTTCTGGAACAGCGCGGCCCAGGCGCCGACCAGCAGCGTGGCCAGGCCCGCGCCGCCGACGATCCAGAACCAGGCGTCGGTGCCCGAGAGCACCGGCCAGAAGCGCGCCAGCAGGAACACCCCGGCCTTCACCAGCGTGGCCGAATGCAGGTAGGCCGACACCGGCGTAGGCGCCGCCATCGCCTGCGGCAGCCAGAAGTGGAACGGGAACTGCGCGCTCTTGGTGAGCGCGCCCAGCAGCACCAGCACCAGCATCGTCAGGTACAGCGGATGGGCGCGCAGCTTGTCCCCGGCGGCCAGCACCGCGTCCATGTCGTAACTGCCGACGATGTGGCCCATCAGCAGCAGTCCGGCCAGCAGACACAGGCCGCCGGTGCCGGTCACCAGCAGGGCATTGCGCGCGCCGCAACGGGCGTCCTTGCGGTGGTACCAGTAGCCGATCAGCAGAAAGGAAAACAGGCTGGTGAGCTCCCAGAAGAAGGCCAGCACCACCAGATTGCCGGCCATGACCACGCCGGCCATCGAGCCCATGAAGGCCAGCATGAAGGCGTAGAAGCGCGGCACCGGATCGCGCGGCGACAGGTAGTAGCGCGCATAGAGCGCCACCAGCGCTCCGATGCCGTAGATGAGCAGGCAGAACAGC
Organism: Xylophilus sp. GOD-11R; assembly: GCF_033546935.1. Lineage (GTDB taxonomy): Bacteria > Pseudomonadota > Gammaproteobacteria > Burkholderiales > Burkholderiaceae_C > Xylophilus. The sequence continues at coordinate 929,985 of NZ_CP137854.1, forward strand.
CAGCTCAGGCCGTCCATGCGCAGGCCCAGGCTCAGGCCGACGGCGGGAATCCAGTCGACCTGCTCGCGCAGCACGCCTACGCCCTGGGCGTGGACCAGGCCCGACAGCGCGCTGATGGTGAGCCCGGTGCAGGTCACGGCGATGGCGCCGGCGAGCAATGCCCCGGCATTGCGTGCACGCGTGGGCAGGACGGCCGCGAAAAGGCTGCCGATGAAGGGAAGGGCCAGCAGCGTGGTCAGCAGCATGCCGGCCGGGCGTGGGGAAGGTGGGGGGCGGGTGCGGGCATGGCCCTGGATGATCGCCGCAGCGCACCGGTGGCGTGCAACAAAAAACCCGGACCACGATGAGCCACGTGTCGTTTGCCGGCCGGTTTTTCCAAAACGGCATCGCCCAAAAGAAAAGCCGCCAGAGCTGGCGGCTTGGATGGGAACGCTCCGGCTTATTTGCCGGCGACCTTGTCCTTGGCTTCCTTGGCGACTTCCTTGGTCTTGTCGGCGGCTGCGCGGGCGCCGTCCTTGACCTTTTCGGTGGCCGGCTTGCCGGACTTGACCGGCGCGGTGAAGGCAGCGCCGTCGACCGTCAGGCCGTTGGCCGACAGCTTGCTGGCGCGGCTCTCGCCGACACCTTTGACGCGGGAGACGAAATCTTCCCAGTTCTTGAAGGCACCCTTTTCGCGTTCCGCGAGGATGAGTCGCGAGGTGACCGGGCCGACGCCTTTGACGCCATCGAGTTCGGCCGTGCTGGCCTTGTTGACGTCGACCGCCGCGAAGGCGGAAGCGGCGATGAGCATGGCGAACATGGCGACGAGTTTTTTGAGCATGGTTTTTTCTCCTGGAACACTGGAACACGGGGATAGGCCGGCGGCAGCCTGCCGGCAAAGGCCCAGGGACAACGCGGCTGGTCTGCGAGGCGTTGACAGATTCAGGCCAGGAAAAGCCTGGAATGAGAGTGAAAGCTCGCTTTTTCCTTCGCGAGCCGGCGGGTTACAGCTCTTCGACGCGTTTGGTTGGGTAACTGTCCCAGGTCTGGCAGCCGGGGCATTGCCAGAAATGCTGCTGGGCCTCGAAACCGCAGGCCGCGCAGCGGTAGCGCAGCAGCGGCTTGGCGGCCTGGTCGAGCGCCTTCTGGATCGGCGGGTGCAGGTCTTCGTGCGCCAGTGTCTCGCCGGCAAGCCACTTGGCCGCGGCCACGAGCGATGGCTCGCGTTCCAGATGGCGCAGGTACCAGTGCCGGGCTTCGTCGTCGCTGCCTGGGTCGCCACGCTCGAGCAGCACGATGGCGTCGAGCAGGTCGAGCGAGGGCGAAGCCTCATACCGCGCGGTGAGCAGGGCGCTGGCTTCGGTCGTGCGGCCGGTGGCGATGGCACTGTCGGCCAGCACACGCGCCACCAGCGGCAGCGCGGCGGGGGCGAGCGCGTCGAGCTGGAGCAAGGCGTCGAAGGCTTCGGCATCGCGGCCACGGCGGCGTTCGAGCAGGGCGAGTTCGATGCGGGGCCGGGGCGCGCCGGGGGCGGATGCCACGGCCTGCTGCAGCAGGCCGGATGCGCCATCCGGGTCACCCGCAGCACTGCGTGCCACGGCCTGTTCGCACAGGTAGTGCGCGCGGCGGACGGTGAAGTCGCCCTGGCCCGAGGCGGTGAGGCGCTCGGTGATGGTGGCGGCCTGTTCCCAGTCGCGCGAGCGTTCGTAGATGGCCAGCAGCGCCAGGCGCGCCTGTTCCTCGTAAGGGGTGCTTTCGAGCCGCCGCAGCGCTTCTTCGGCGCGGTCGAGCAGGCCGGCCTTGAGGTAGTCGAGCGCCAGGGCGTGCTGGGCGCGTTCGCGGTCGCTGTGGCCGAGGTCGCCGCGGCTCAGCAGATGCTGGTGCACCCGCACCGCGCGTTCGTATTCGCCGCGCCGGCGGAAAAGGTTGCCCAGGGCGAAGTGCAGCTCGGAGGTGTCCGGGTCGTTCTGCACCGCTTCGATGAAGGCGTCGATGGCCTGGTCCTGCTGCTCGTTGAGCAGGAAGTTCAGGCCGCGGAAGTAGGCCTTGGGCGCCTGGCGGTTTTCCAGGCGGCCCTGGCGCAGGTCGAAACGGGAGGCGAACCAGCCCAGCACGAAGGCGACCGGCAGACCCAGCAGGATCCAGCCGAGGCCGGCGACGACGTCAGAGTCCATGCGGCAGCTGTTCGATCGGCAGTGGCGGCTGCACCGGTTCGGCCGCCGGGCTGGCGGCGGCGGGAGCCGGCGCGGCAGCTTGTGCGCGGCGCAGCGCGTTACGGTCCTTCCACCAGCGCGGAACCATGCCCAGCACGCCGGTGGCGATGCCCAACGCGAAGGCGCTCAGCACCACCAGCACCAGCGGCGCCTGCCAGCGGGTGCCGAAGAAGAAGTGCACCGTGGCGTCCTGCTGGTTGTTCAGCGCGAAAGCGAAAAGGGTAAAAAAAATGGCTGCCTTGAGCAGCCATGCGAGGTATTTCATGATCCTGTCCCCGGGTGGCGACTGGCGATTCTAGGCGTCTGCCGAGGGCGTGGACTTCATCGCGGCGGTGCGCTCGTCGACCGCTTCGCGCAAGGCCTTGCCGGGCTTGAAATGCGGCACCCGCTTTTCGGGGATGGCCACGCTTTCGCCGCTGCGCGGATTGCGGCCCATGCGGGGCGGGCGGTGGTTGACGGTGAAGCTGCCGAAGCCGCGGATCTCGATGCGATGGCCGCGCACCAGCGCGTCGGCGACCGCGTCGAGCACCGTCTTGACGGCGGTTTCCGCATCCCGGTGGGTGAGCTGGGCGAAGCGGGCGGCGAGTTCCTCGACGAGATCGGAGCGGGTCATGCGGATCGGAAAGTGGCGTTTTAGCGAACGGAGTGAATCTGGGGCGGCCAAAAAAAAGGCGGCGGCGGCATCATGCCGCACACCGCCTTATCCGACAACGGCTTAGCCGTTGTCACTTGGGTTTCTCGACAACGACTTAGCCGTTGTCGCCCGGGTTTCTCGACAACGGATCAGCCGTTGTCGCCCGGGTTGCTCGACAGCGATTTAGCCGTTGTTCGAGTTGTCCAGCTTGGCACGCAGCAGGGCGCCCAGGCTGGTGGTGCCGGCGCTTTCGCGCGACGACTGCTGGCTCAGGTTGGCCATCGCGCCTTGTTCGTCGGCCATGTCCTTGGCCTTGATCGACAGCTGGATGTTGCGGGTCTTGCGATCCACGTTGACCACCACGGCGGTGACTTCGTCACCTTCCTTGAGCACGTTGCGGGCATCTTCGACACGGTCGCGACCGATTTCCGAAGCACGCAGGTAACCCATGATGCCGTCGGCGAGTTCGATCTCGGCGCCGCGGGCGTCGACGGTCTTGACCTTGCCGGTGACGATCTGGCCCTTGTCGTTGACGGTGGTGAAGGTGGTGAACTCATCGCTGTCGAGCTGCTTGATGCCCAGCGAGATGCGTTCACGGTCCACGTCCACGGCCAGCACGATGGCTTCGACTTCCTGGCCCTTCTTGTAGTTGCGCACGGCGGCTTCGCCAGGCTCGTTCCACGAGAGGTCGGACAGGTGCACCAGGCCGTCGATGCCGGCAGCCAGGCCGACGAAGACGCCGAAGTCGGTGATCGACTTGATCGGGCCCTTGACGCGGTCGCCGCGCTTGGTGTTCTGGGCGAACTCCTGCCACGGGTTGGCGCGGGTCTGCTTCATGCCCAGGCTGATACGGCGCTTGTCTTCGTCGATTTCCAGAACCATGACTTCGACTTCGTCGCCCAGCGAGACGAGCTTGCTGGGAGCGATGTTCTTGTTGGTCCAGTCCATTTCGGAGACGTGCACCAGGCCTTCGATGCCGGGTTCGAGTTCGACGAACGCGCCGTAGTCGGCGATGTTGGTGACCTTGCCGAACAGGCGGGTGCTTTGCGGGTAGCGGCGCGAAACGCCCATCCACGGGTCGTCACCCATTTGCTTGAGACCCAGCGAGACACGGTTCTTCTCGGTGTCGAACTTGAGGATCTTGGCGGTGATTTCCTGACCCGGCTGAACCACTTCGCTCGGGTGGCGAACACGGCGCCATGCCATGTCGGTGATGTGCAGCAGGCCGTCGATGCCGCCGAGGTCGATGAACGCACCGTATTCGGTGATGTTCTTGACCACGCCGTTGACGATGGCGCCTTCCTTCAGGGTTTCCATCAGCTTGGCGCGTTCTTCGCCCATGCTGGCTTCGACCACGGCACGGCGCGACAGCACGACGTTGTTGCGCTTGCGGTCGAGCTTGATGACCTTGAATTCGAGGGTCTTGTTCTCGTAGGGGGTCAGGTCCTTGACCGGACGCGTGTCGATCAGCGAGCCCGGCAGGAATGCGCGGATGCCGTTGACCAGGACAGTCAGGCCGCCCTTGACCTTGCCGGTGGTGGTGCCGGTGACGAATTCGCCGGATTCCAGCGCCTTCTCGAGGGCCAGCCAGGAAGCCAGGCGCTTGGCCTTGTCGCGCGACAGGATGGTGTCGCCGTAGCCGTTTTCGATGGCGTCGATGGCCACCGAGACGAAGTCGCCGACTTCGACTTCGACTTCGCCCTTGTCGTTCTTGAACTCTTCGAGGGGAACGTAGGACTCGGACTTGAGACCGGCGTTCACGACGACGAAGTTGTGCTCGATACGCACCACTTCGGCGGTGATGACCTCGCCAGCGCGCATTTCAGAGCGCTGCAGCGATTCCTCGAACAAGGCGGCAAAAGATTCAGACATGGAGTTTCCTTCCGCACGGCAGGTCTTGCGCTGGCGCCAATCGCCTGCGATCCGGGGGCTGTGTGCGGTGATGGTTTGCGGTGGGAGCCGCGGTTGGTTGAACAAACCCGCCGATCGGTGCGCCAGTGGGCGCGGAGGGAATCGGCGGGATCGAATCGGCCCAGGCCGGCCTGCGAATTCAGGCTGGAAAAGGCTGTCTTGCCTGCCACCAGCCGATCACCTCGGCCACCGATTGCTCGATGGTGGCGGTGGAGTTGTCCAGCAGCAGGGCATCTGGCGCGGGCTTCAAGGGGGCGACCGGCCGGGAAGAATCCCGCAGGTCGCGCGCCTCCAGGCCCGCGCGAAGGTCGACGATTCTAGCCTCGATTCCCTTGGCGATCAATTGCTTGTACCTGCGCTCGGCACGGGTTTGCGCGCTGGCGGTGAGAAAGATCTTGAGCGGCGCCTGCGGGAAGATGACCGTGCCCATGTCGCGCCCGTCGGCGACCAACCCGGGCAGCCGGCGAAAACCCAGTTGCAGCGCGACCAGTGCGTCGCGCACCGACGGCAGCGCCGACACGCGGGAGGCGTTCATGCCGGCTTCCTCGGTGCGGATCGCGTCGGTCACGTCGTCGTGACCGATGAAGACCCGGCCGTCGGCGAAACGCACGGGCAGCGTGCGGGCCAGTGCGGCGATGGCGGGCTCCTGTTCCGCTGCGATGGCCAGCCCGGCGCGCGTGGCCGCCAGCGCGGTGACGCGGTACATGGCGCCCGAATCGAGGAAGTGATAGCCCAGCCGGGCCGCCACCGCGGCCGCGACGGTGCCCTTGCCCGAGGCGGTCGGCCCGTCGATGCAAAGCACCGGGATGCTGGCGGCGGGCGTGCCGGCGACCGAGAACAGGGTCTCGAAGTAGTCCGGAAAGGTCTTGGCGACGCACTTCGGGTCTTCGATGCGCACCGGCAGGCCGTCCGGATTGAAGGCGGCCAGCGAGAAGCACATCGCCACGCGGTGGTCGTCGTAGGTGTGGATGCGGGCGGCGCGCCACTGGCCGGCCGGCAGCGGATGAATGCGCAGCCAGTCCGGGCCTTCCTCCACCGTGGCGCCGAGCTTGCGCGACTCGATGGCCATGGCGGCGATGCGGTCGGTTTCCTTCACGCGCCAACTGGCGATGTTGCGCAGCGTGCTCGGGCCGTCGGCGAACAACGCCATGGTGGCCAGCGTCATCGCGGCGTCGGGGATGTGGTTGCAGTCGATGTCGATCGCCTTGAGCGGCCAGGCGCCGCGGCGGATCGTCATGCGGTTGGCGCCGCCTTCGACCAGCGCGCCCATCTGCCGCGCGGCGTCGACGAAGCGGATGTCGCCCTGGATCGAGTCTTCGCCGAGGCCGCGGATGACCAGCGGTCGATCGGTGGCAGCCATGGCGCCGAGGGCGATGAAGTAGCTGGCCGAGGACGCGTCGGCTTCCACGTGCAGCTTGCCCGGCGAGCGGTAGCGGCTGCCGGCGGGAATCGTGAAGCGCGACCAGCCCTCGCGCTCGACCGTGATGCCGAAGCGGCGCAGCAGGTTGAGCGTGATCTCGATGTAGGGCCGCGAGATGAGTTCGCCTTGCACCTCGATGACGATCGCGCGCTCGACGGCGACCAGTGGCAGAGCCATGAGCAGCGCGGTGAGGAACTGGCTGGAGACGTCGCCGCGCACTGGAATCGGCGCGCCGAGCTTGAGCGTGGGGCGGCCGATGGACAGCGGCGGATAGCCCTGGTTGCCCAGGTAGCCAATGCTGCAGCCCAAGGCCCGCAGGGCATCGACCAGGTCGCCGATGGGGCGTTCGTGCATGCGCGGCACGCCTTCGAGCACGAAATCGCCGCCGAGCACGGCCAGCGCCGCGGTGAGCGGGCGCATGGCGGTACCGGCGTTGCCCAGGAACAGCCGTGCCGACACGGCGGGCGGCTGGCCGCCGAGTCCGTCGATCTCGACCTGGCCCGGCCCGCCGCGCCGTACGCCGCAGCCCAGTTGCACCAGCGCATCGAGCATGACGCGGGTGTCGTCCGAATCGAGCAGGTCGTGGACGGCGGTGGTGCCTTCGCTGAGCGCGGCCAGCAGCAGTACGCGGTTGGAAATGCTCTTGGAGCCGGGCAGGGTCACCTCGCCGGCAGCGGTCTCGAGCGGCGGAAGATCCAGGAATTCGGTGGCGTACATGGGGTGGGAGTCGGGTCAGGTGGGCGTCGTGCCCGCCGCACGCATGCGCCAGGCGCCACGGGTCTGGCTGGCGCGCGCGATGAGGGAATGCAGGGCCTCGCCGTCGTTGCGGTCCATGGCGTCTTCGAGGGCGGCCAGGGCGATGCGGAAGGCGTCGGCCTGGCGGCGCAGCTCGTCGCGGTTGGCCAGCAGGATGTCGCGCCACATGTCGGGGTTGGCGGCGGCGATGCGGCTGTAGTCGCGAAAGCCGGGGCCGGCCAGGCCCAGGAACTCGTCGCCCTGCGGTTGCGCCTGTACCGCGTTGACCGCGGCGAAGGCCACCAGGTGCGGCAGGTGGCTGACCGCGGCGAGAGCGGCGTCGTGCACGTCGGGCGCCATCTGCCGCACCGAGCAGCCGAGCGCGGTCCAGACGGCCTGGGCCTTCTGCAACTGGGCGGTGAGCGTGCGTTCGATCGGTGTCAGCACGACCTGCCGGTCGCGATAGAGGTCGGCGCGTGCCTTGGACGGGCCGGAGGTTTCGGCGCCGGCGATGGGGTGGGCCGGCACGAAGGAGCCGATGCGGTCGCGCAAGGCTTCACGCGCGGCATCCACCACGTCGGCCTTGGTGGAGCCGACGTCCATGACCAGCATGGCGGGCGTGACGAGCTCGCGGATCGACTTGAGTGTGGGGCCGATGGCGGCGACCGGCACCGCCAGCAGCACGATGTCGGCGCCCGAGGCGGCGAGCAGCGCGGAGGGCGCGTCGACGTCGATGATGCCCAGCTGGCGTGCCTGCTCGGTGGTGGAGGGCGACTTGCTGTAGCCCACCACGCGCTTGACCAGGCCCGCCTGGCGCAGGGCGAGCGCGAAGGAGCTGCCCATCAGGCCGCAGCCGATCAGGCCGAGCTGCTCGAACATGGGTTTGACGACCTCGGTCATTTGCCGACCGCGTAGGCGCCCAGCACCTTGTAGAAGGCGCAGAGCGCGCGCAGCTCCTGCAGGGCGGCGGCTACGTGGGGCTGGCTGGGATGGCCGTCGAGGTCGATGTAGAAGTAGTACTCCCACTGGCCGGTCTTGGCCGGACGCGATTCGAAGCGGGTCATGGAGACGCCGTGGGTCTTGAGCGGCATGAGCAGGTCGTGCACCGCGCCGGGCTGGTTGGGCACCGACACGACCAGGCTGGTGCAGTCGTGGCCGGTGGCCGCCGGCATGGCCAGCGTCTGGGGCAGGGCGATGACGGCGAAGCGGGTGCGGTTGTAGGCGTCGTCCTGAATCGCGTGCGAAACGATGTGCAGGCCGAACTGCGTGGCCGCGCGCTCACTGGCGATACCGGCCCAGGCCGGGTTGGTGGCGGCCAGCCGCGCGCCTTCGGCATTGCTGGAGACCGGCCGGCGCTCCACGTGCGGCAGGTGCTTGGACAGCCAGCCCTGGCATTGCGCCAGCGCCTGCGGGTGGGCCAGCACGGCCTCGATGCCGGCCAGCGAATTCTCGGTGCGCATCAGGTTGTGGCGGATCAGCAGGCTGACCTCGCCGACGATGTGGCAGGGCGTGTGCAGGAACAGGTCGAGCGAGCGGGTGACCACGCCTTCGACCGAGTTCTCGACGCCGACCACGCCGTACTGCGCGCTGCCGGCGGCCGTGGCGTGGAACACCTCGTCGAAGTTGGCGCAATACATCATGTCGGCCGCGCCGCCGAAGAACTCGATGGCCGCCTGTTCGGTGAAGGTGCCCTCGGGACCAAGTACGGCCACCCGTTGCGGCGATTCGAGTGCCAGGCACGCCGACATGATCTCGCGCCATACGGCCGCCACATGGTTGCTCTTCAGTGGGCCGGGGTTGGCCGTCTGGATTTTGCCGATGACCTGCGCGACACGGTCGGGCCGGAAGTAGGGCGTGCCTTCGCGCTTCTTGAGTTCGCCCACGGCCTCGGCCACCAGGGCGCGGTCGTTGAGCAGGCGCAGCAGCTGGCTGTCGAGCGCGTCGATGCGGTCGCGCAGTTCGGCCAGCGTGAGATCGGGGGGCAGCGGTGCGTGGCTCATGCGTGGCTTTTCTCGAATTCGCGCAGGTAGTCGACCAGCGCGTGGATGCCTTCGATCGGCATCGCGTTGTAGATGCTGGCGCGCATGCCGCCGACCGACTTGTGGCCCTTGAGCTGAAGCAGCCCGCGCGCCTTGGCGCCGGCCAGGAAGGCGTCGTTGCGGCTTTCGTCGCGCAGCAGGAAGGGCACGTTCATGCGCGAGCGTGCGGCTGGATCGATCGGGTTCACGTAGAGCTGCGATCCGTCGATGTAGTCGTAGAGCGTGCGAGCCTTGGCGATGTTGCGGGCCTCTATCGCGGCGACGCCCGAAAGATCACCCTCGGTCTGGCGCAGCAGCCAGTCGAAGGTGAGGCCGGCGACATAGATGCCCCAGGTCGGCGGCGTGTTGTACATGGAGTCGTGCTCGGCCACGATCTTGTAGTCGAAGGCGCTGGGGCAGATCGGCAGGGCGTGACCCAGCAGGTCTTCGCGCACGACGACCACGGTGACGCCGGCCGGCCCGAGGTTCTTCTGCGCACCGGCGAAGGCGACGCCGACGCGGCTCCAGTCGACCGGCCGCGACGCCACGTGCGAGGAAAAGTCGATGACCAGCGGCGCGTCGCTGCCGAGCGCTGCCAGGTCGGGCAGTTGCTGGAATTCGACGCCGTGGATCGTCTCGTTGGTGCAGACGTGCACATAGCTCGCGCCGCGGCTGAGCTTCCAGGAGGCCGGGTCCGGAATGCTGCGATGACCGTCGGCTTCGTTGCTGGCGATCACGTTGACGGTGCTGGCGTACTTGCGCGCTTCCTTCTGCGACTTCTGGCTCCAGCTGCCGGTGACGACCACATCGACCGTCGCGGCGCGCGACAGGTTGAGCGGCACGATGGCGTTCTCGGCCAGGCCGCCGCCCTGCATGAACAGGATCTTGAACTGCGGCGGCACCGACAGCAGGGCGCGGAAGTCCGCCTCGGCCTTTTCGTAGATCGAGATGAATTCCTTGCCCCGGTGGCTCATCTCCATGACGCCCATGCCGCTGCCGTGCCAGTCGAGCATTTCGGCAGCGGCCGTCTTCAGCACTTCTTCGGGAATGGCGGCCGGGCCGGCGGAAAAGTTGTAGGGACGATTCATCGGATGCGAAAACGAAAGTGGCGTCGTCAGGTCTGGCCTGGGCGACGCCGGGATGGCTGCGGATCGCCGGCACCGCGATGGGTGCCGGCGCGGGTCATTCGGCCGGCGTGTCGGGGGTGTCCGGGGCGTCGGATGCGTCGGGGCTGGTGGTGCCGTCCGGCGCTGCGGTGTCGTCCGCGCCGGGCGCGTCTTCGTCGCCTTCGGCCGCATCGCCCGTCGGCGTCGCCGCATCGTTTTCGACGATGCGTTGCAGGCCCGACAGGCGCGAGCCTTCGTCGAGGCCGATCAGGGTCACGCCCTGCGTGGCGCGGCCGAGTTCACGGATCTCGGCGACGCGGGTGCGCACCAGCACGCCGCGGTCGGTGATCAGCATGATCTCGTCGTCGGCATGCACCAGCGTGGCGGCGACGACCTTGCCGTTGCGCTCGCTCTGCTGGATGGCGATCATGCCCTTGGTGCCCCGGCCGTGGCGGGTGTACTCGGTGATCGAGGTGCGCTTGCCGTAGCCGTTCTCGGTGGCGGTGAGCACGCTCTGCTGCTCGTCCTCGGCCACCAGCATCGCGATGACCGACTGGCCTTCGGGCAGGTCCATGCCGCGCACGCCGCGGGTGTTGCGGCCGAGCGCGCGGACATCGTTCTCGTCGAATCGAACCGCCTTGCCGCCGTCGGAGAACAGCATCACGTCGTGGGTGCCGTCGGTGAGTGCGGCGCCCACGAGGTAGTCGCCCTCGTCGAGGTTGATGGCGATGATGCCGGCCTTGCGCGGGTTGCTGAATTCGTCGAGAGCGGTCTTCTTGACCGTGCCCATGCGCGTGCCCATGAAGACATAGTTGTCGGCCGGGAAGCTGCGGAACTTGCCGGTCAGCGGCAGCACGACGTTGATCTTCTCGCCTTCCTGCAGCGGGAACATGTTGACGATGGGCCGGCCGCGAGAACCGCGCGAACCCGAGGGCACTTCCCACACCTTCAGCCAGTACAGCCGGCCACGGTTGGAGAAGCACAGGATGTAGTCGTGTGTGTTGGCAATGAAGAGCTGGTCGATCCAGTCGTCTTCCTTGGTGGCGGTAGCCTGCTTGCCGCGGCCGCCGCGCTTCTGCGCGCGGTATTCGCCCAGCGGCTGGCTCTTGATGTAGCCGCCGTGACTGAGCGTCACGACCATGTCGGTCGGGGTGATCAGGTCTTCGGTGGAGAGGTCGAAGGAGCTGTGCTCCACCAGGCTGCGGCGCGCGCCCAGCTTGGTCTGGCCGAACTCGGAACGGATGTGGCCGAGTTCCTCGCCGATGATGGTGGAGACGCGCTCGGGCCGGGCCAGGATGTCCAGCAGGTCCTCGATGTGCGACATCACCTCCTTGTACTCGGCGACGATCTTGTCCTGCTCCAGGCCGGTGAGGCGCTGCAGACGCATCTGCAGGATTTCCTGGGCCTGGACGTCGGAGAGACGGTAGAGGCCGTCGGCGCCCATGCCCAGGCCGGCTTCGAGCGTTTCGGGGCGGTAGTCGTCCGCATTGATCACACCGCCGTCGGCACGCGTGCGCGTGAGCATCTCGCGCACCAGCTTGCTGTCCCAGGAGCGGGTCATCAGCTCGGCCTTGGCGACCGGCGGCGTGGGCGACTCGCGGATGATGCGGATGAACTCGTCGATGTTGGCCAGCGCCACCGCCAGGCCTTCGAGCACATGGCCGCGCTCGCGGGCCTTGCGCAGTTCGAACACCGTGCGGCGGGTGACGACCTCGCGGCGATGCTGCAGGAACACCGCGATGAGTTCGCGCAGGTTGCACAGGCGCGGCTGGCCGTTGACCAGCGCCACCATATTGATGCCGAAGGTGTCCTGCAGCTGGGTCTGCTTGTACAGGTTGTTCAGCACCACCTCCGGCACTTCGCCGCGCTTCAACTCGATCACCAGGCGCATGCCGGACTTGTCGGATTCGTCCTGGATGTGGCTGATGCCCTCGATCTTCTTTTCGTGGACCAGCTCGGCCATGCGTTCCTGCAGGGTCTTCTTGTTCACCTGGTAGGGCAGCTCGTCCACGATGATCGCCTGGCGCTGGCCGCGGTCGATGTCCTCGAAGTGGCACTTGGCCCGCATCACGACCTTGCCGCGCCCGGTGCGGTAACCCTCGCGCACGCCCTCGATGCCGTAGATGATGCCGGCGGTGGGGAAGTCGGGTGCCGGGATGATCTCCATGAGTTCATCCACCGTAGCCTGCGGGTGCTTGAGCAGATGCAGGCAGGCGTCGACCACCTCGTTGAGGTTGTGCGGCGGAATGTTGGTGGCCATGCCCACCGCGATGCCGGCCGAGCCGTTGACCAGCAGATTGGGCAGCTTGCTCGGCAGGACCGAGGGCTCCTGCTCGCTGCCGTCGTAGTTGGGTACGAAGTCGACCGTCTCCTTGTCGATGTCGCCCAGCATCTCGTGGGCGATCTTGGAGAGGCGGATTTCGGTGTAGCGCATGGCCGCGGCGTTGTCGCCGTCGACCGAGCCGAAGTTGCCCTGGCCATCGACGAGCATGTGACGCAGGGAGAAGTCCTGGGCCATGCGCACGATGGTGTCGTAGACCGCGCTGTCGCCGTGCGGGTGGTACTTGCCGATGACGTCGCCCACGATACGCGCGGACTTCTTGTACGGGCGGTTCCAATCGTTGTTGAGCTCGTGCATGGCGAACAGCACGCGGCGATGGACCGGCTTCAGTCCATCACGTGCATCGGGGAGTGCGCGGCCGACGATCACGCTCATGGCGTAATCGAGATAACTCCGGCGCATTTCCTCTTCGAGGCTGATCGGCAGCGTTTCCTTGGCGAAGGATGTCATATATGAGCAGTACCTACAGGCGAGCGGAAAACCTTCGATTTTACGGTCAAGCCCGCTTGTCGCGAACTTGCAACAGCGCGGGGGAAATGCGCTTCAGTCCTACGGTATCCGTACCGTTTTGGCAACGACTCCCGAAACCGCTATGGCACAATCTTTTTCAGCGTTTTTGGTGATGGTCACTGAGAACGTACAGGATCGCAGCGCGGCTGCGGCTTTTTCCCCAAGAGGAGAACCATGAAGAAACTCAACAAAGTGGCGATGTTGTTTGCAGTCGCTGCAGTCGCCTCCGCCGCCGGCGCGCAGACTACTGGTGTGACGGCTGCCAACGGCGGCAACGCTGTCGATAACTGGAAGAACGGCACCGGCGAACTCGTCTGGAAGAACGGCACCAACGAACTCTGCTGGCGCGATGCCAACTGGACCCCCGCTACCGCTGCCAAGGGCTGCGACGGCGCACTGGTTCCTGCAGCCGCTCCTGTTGCTCCTCCTGCTGCCCGTCCTGCTCCGGCACCGGCTCCGGTCGCTGTGGCTCCTGCCGTCACCGCCAGCAAGGTCACCTTCGCCGCCGACGCATTCTTCGACTTCGACAAGTCGGTGCTGAAGCCTGAAGGCAAGGCCAAGCTCGACGAGCTGGTCACCAAGACCAAGGACATCAACCTGGAAGTCATCATCGCCGTGGGTCACACCGACTCCGTGGGCTCCGATGCATACAACCAGAAGCTGTCGGTCCGTCGCGCCGAAGCCGTCAAGGCTTACCTCGTGTCCAAGGGCATCGAGAAGAACCGCGTGTACACCGAAGGCAAGGGCGAGAAGCAACCTGTGGCGGACAACAAGACCGCTGCTGGCCGCGCCAAGAACCGCCGCGTGGAAATCGAAGTGGTCGGTACCCGCGCCGCCAAGTAAATCCCTTATCCGGATTAACGATCAAAGGCCTGCAGGTTTGTCCTGCGGGCCTTTTTTTTATGCCGTGGGAAAATAGCGCGATGCAAGAAACTCTGAATGTGGACCCCGCCGAGCTGGCCAAGTTTTCCGAATTGGCCCATCGGTGGTGGGACATGGAAAGTGAATTCAAGCCCTTGCACCAGATCAATCCCTTGCGCCTGGGCTGGATCGAGTCGCTGGCCCCTTTGGCGGGCCGCAAGGTGGTCGACGTGGGCTGCGGCGGGGGCATCCTGTCGGACGCCATGGCGCGCAGAGGTGCGGAGGTCCTGGGTGTCGACCTGGCCGATCGATCCCTCAAGGTCGCCCGCTTGCACGCGTTGGAAGCCGGCACCGCCGGGGTTCAGTATCGGCGGGTGAGTGCCGAGGATCTGGCTGCCGAACAGCCCGCCGCTTTCGACGTGGTGACCTGCATGGAAATGCTGGAGCACGTGCCCGACCCGGCGTCCGTCGTACGCGCCTGCGCAACGATGGTCAAACCTGGTGGATGGGTCTTCTTCTCCACCATCAACCGTAACGCCAAGGCCTTCCTTACGGCCATCGTCGGTGCCGAATACCTGTTGCGCATGCTGCCGCGCGGCACCCATGAGTACGCACGGCTCATCCAGCCGAGCGAATTGGCCGCCTTCGGGCGGGCGGCGGGGCTCGATCTGCAGGCTTCTCGAGGTCTCCACTACAACCCCTTGAATCGCCGCTACAGCCTGACGTCCGACACCAGCGTCAACTACATGATCGCCACCCGCCGTGCAGGCGGCGAGCAGGGGGCCTGACATGTTCGGCTCCATCGATGCCGTCCTGTTCGACCTGGACGGAACCCTGATCGACAGCGCGCCCGACCTGGGCGGTGCCGCCGACGACATGCGGGTGGCGCGAGCCATGCCCTGCCTGCCGATCGAACGTTATCGCCCCATGTGCGGCGCGGGCGCTCGCGGCATGCTCGCGGTGGCCTTCGGCATGGCGCCGGAGCATCCCGACTATCCGGCCATGCGTGAAGAATTCTTCCAGCGCTACGAACAGCGCATGACGCTCAACACGCAGGTGTTCGACGGCGTGACCGACATGATCGATGCGCTGGAGCAACGCGGCCTGGCCTGGGGCATCGTCACTAACAAGTCGCAGCGCTTCACCGGCCCCTTGCTGGCGTCGGTGGATGAACTCGCCGGCGCGGCCACCGCGATCAGCGGCGACACCACGCCGCATGCCAAGCCCCACCCGGCGCCGCTGCTGGAAGCCTGCCGCCGCATGGCGGTGGACCCGGCGCGCTGCGTCTACGTCGGCGACGACGAACGCGACATCGTGGCCGGCCTCGCCGCCGGCATGGGAACCGTCGCTGCGGCCTGGGGTTATCTGGGCAGCGCGACGGCCATCGAGGCGTGGGGTGCACACGCCATCGCCAAATCTCCTGTCGAGCTCTTGAAACTGCTCGATAACGCCTAAAAT
Source organism: Xylophilus sp. GOD-11R (assembly GCF_033546935.1). Taxonomy (GTDB): domain Bacteria; phylum Pseudomonadota; class Gammaproteobacteria; order Burkholderiales; family Burkholderiaceae_C; genus Xylophilus. The sequence goes on from NZ_CP137854.1 coordinate 945,171, forward strand.
ATCAGACTTAGGGGCTGCATTGGTTTCGACGTAGGTACGGAATCGCTGTGGTGCATGTCGAGCTCGGTGTGCTCGTAAATCAGACCGAAACAAGCTAATTGCCAACGCAAAAAGCACCGGGTTCTCCACTGTTTCCGCAAACGACGAGCGTGCATACGCTCTCGCTGCTTAAACACTAAGAACCTTCCGTCGCCTCGGCGACGGTCTCGCACCAGTTTGTCTACGGGCTGGGCACGGTTGACGGAGCAATCCGCCAGCTTTGCAGCGGGGTAATTCACGAAGGCTGGGCCCACCCCGTGCACCTTGGGGATGGGCCGAGATCCAAGGGTGCTGGTGACGGGTGCAGCGTGCGACTGCGCGACATCCGCCATGAGACTCAAATCAGCTCGCTAAACATGTAGAACTGCACGGTAAAGGCTTGCGGACGGGGGTTCAAATCCCCCCAGCTCCACCACCTAAGACGATCAACGCCAATGGGAGACCATTGGCGTTTTTCTTTGTCCGCAGGCTGCTTTCGACTAGGCAGCGGACCAGTCCTGTTCGGCGGGAATCGCGCCGAGCCGGCCCTGCCGCCCCAGGAGCCCCGCCGTGGTGTCGGGTGCCCTCGGCGCGGAATGCTGATTTGCAGCCGGATGGGCGCGGTGGCCCGCCAGCGGCTCCATCGCGCCGATCCGGAACACCGAGACGGCCATTACGAGTTGCTCGGCCTGCTGCTTGAGCGCCGACGCGGCCGCAGCACTTTCCTCGACCAGCGCCGCATTCTGCTGGGTGACCTGATCCATCTGCGTCACCGCTTCGCCGACCTGCGAGATGCCGTCGCTTTGCTCGCGCGTGGCCGTGCTGATTTCCGCCACGATCGAGGCCACCTGCCGGATCGATTCCTGCACCTGGCGCATCGACGCGCCCGCGCGGTCGGCCTGCTCGCTGCCCTCTCTGACGCGGGCTCCGCTGGTGTCGATCAGGGACTTGATTTCCTTGGCGGCATCGGCGCTGCGCTTGGCCAGGCTGCGGACCTCGGTGGCGACCACCGCGAAGCCGCGACCCTGCTCGCCTGCCCGCGCTGCTTCGACGGCGGCGTTGAGCGCGAGGATGTTCGTCTGGAAAGCGATCGAGTCGATCACGCCGGTGATCTCTCCGATGCTGCGGGAGGCCTGATCGATGGTGCGCATGGTGGCGACCATGGCGCCGACATCCTCCCCGCTGCGCTGCGCCACGCTCGATGCATTGGCGGCGAGTTCGGCGGCTTGGCGGGCGTTGTCGGCATTGTGGCGAACGGTCGAGCCCAGTTCTTCCATGGAAGCGGCGGTTTGCTCCAGGGCAGAGGCCTGCTGCTCGGTCCGGCCGGAAAGGTCCTGGTTGCCCTGCGCGATTTCGGCGCTGGCGGTCGCCACGCCTTCGGCGTTTCCGCGCACGTTGCCCACCACCGCTGCCAGCGAGATACGCATCTGCGACAGCGCCTGCATCAACTGGGCCGGCTCGTCTCGGCCGGCGACTTCGATGTCCATGGTGAGGTCGCCACCGGCCACCCCCTGGGCGATCTGCACCGCGCGCCCGATCGGACCGGTGATGAGCCGCGTGATCCAGACCGACATGCAGATCGCGATGACCGCCGCCGCGCCGGTCAGAGCCAGCAGGATCCACTGCGCGCTGGCGTACACGGCGCGCCCCGTCTGTTGCGCCCGAGTGCTGCCCTCCCGGTTGACCGCGGCGAGTTCGCCCAGCGTATCGGTCATGGCATCGAACGCTTGTTCCGAAGTGCCCAGAAACAGGTCCGACGCCGCCGCCCGGTCCGACGAGGGTAGCGCGAGCAGCTTTTGCTGCTGCGAATAATAGGCGTCGCGTCTGCTCTTGTAGACGTCGTAGAGGCGGCTTTCCTCCCCGGCGGTGACCAGCGGGGCATAGACCGCTTCCGCCGCGGCGAGGGCCTGATTGCGGCGGCCCAATTCGGCCTTGTACTTGTCGCCCACCTCGGCCGAGGGCGGGAGAAACGTCTCGCTCTCGGTGCGCCGCAGCCGGTTGGCGGCCACGCGCATGTTGCTGAGCGCGTCCACGCTCGGCAGCCAATTGGTGGAAATGTCTTCGGAGGCCGTATGAAGGGTGGCCAGTTGCCCCCAGGCGAGCACACCGAGCAGGATGGTGATCAGGGTCACGATGCCGAAGGCGGTCGAAAGCTTGGCCCCGATGCGGAGGTTGTGGAGATGCATGGGTCGGTCGAGTAGTGAGAAACGGTTTATGCACGGCAGGTGCCTACCGGAACCTGACTGACGTCCTGCCCGGTCGCGACGTGGCTATCGGACTTCCGCGCCGTTGGCCGCACCGCCACTCTGCCCGGCACTGACTAAAATGCTCGTCTGGGATCGCAGGGCCACGAGTCGCTTCCTTCTTCGGTACCGACGTCATTTCCCGGTCTCCCCGAACGCACTGGGCCGCCTCTTGCCGGGGCGGCCTTTCTTCTTCTTCAGATCAGGCGGCATGCAGCTTCAGGACATTCTTTTCAGCCAGGGGTTCGGCACCCGACGTGTCTGCGCAGGGCTGATCCAACAAGGCCTTGTGGCGATAGGGCAGGGCAGCGATGCCATCGTGCTTACCGACGGCACCCACGACGCGAACCCCGAAGGCCTGCACCTGCGGGTTCAGGGGCGCGACTGGCAAGTGCATGCCAAGGCCTACCTGATGTTGCACAAGCCGGCGGGCACCGAGTGTTCGCAGAAGCCGTCGACCTATCCCAGCATCTACACCCTTTTGCCGGCACCACTGCGCCAGCGTCCGTCCAAGAGCGCGGTGCAGGGCGTGCAGGCGATTGGCCGGCTCGACCAGGACACGACCGGCCTGCTCCTGCTGTCCGACGACGGCCAGTTCATCCACCGCATGGCCTCGCCCAAGCACCACCTGCCCAAGGTGTACGAGGTCACGACCAAGCATGCGCTGGAAGACCAGCAGGTGAGCCGTCTGCTGGCCGGCGTGGTGCTGGACGACGACCCCCGGCCGGTAGCCGCCGCAGCCTGCGAAATCGTCGGCGAGGCGGGTGTGTCCTGCCATCTTCGCCTGACGCTGACGCAGGGCAAGTACCACCAGGTCAAACGCATGCTGGCCGCCGTGGGAAACCGGGTCGAGGGGCTGCACCGCTCGCGCATCGGCGCACTGGAACTGCCGGCCGATCTCGCGCCGGGCCAGTGGCGTTGGCTGCAGCCCGAAGATCTAAGTCTGCTGAAGGCGTGATTCACGAGGTCGAATCCCGATTGGACCGTTCGTTACCTCTTCGCGGGAACCTCCGGGTCCGCCGAGCCCCTTACACTCTCCGGTTGCTTGCCACTGCGTCACTCGATGTCGAACGTTCGTTCTCTTGCCCGTAGCGCAGTATTCGCGCTTGCCACGTTCGCGATTTCCGTGGCGAACGCCCAGCCGGCGGCGCCGGCGATCCGCACTCCGGTCTTCGTGCTGAATTCGCTCGATGCGAGCGTCAGCGTGATCGACCCCGTCACCTGGACGGAAAAGGAGCGCATTCCGACCGGCAAGGAGCCGCATCATCTCTACCTGACGCCCGACGAGAAATCGTTGATCGTCGCCAACGCGCTGTCGGATTCGCTGACTTTCCTCGACCCGCGCACCGCCCAGGTTCAGCGCACGGTACGCGGCATCGTCGATCCGTACCAGTTGCAGTTCTCGCCCGACATGAAGTGGTTCGTGACGGCTGCCAACCGCCTGAACCATGTCGACATCTATCGCTGGGACGGCCAGGACCTGACCCTGGTCAAACGGGTGGCAACCGGCAAGACCCCGAGCCACCTCTTCATCGACAGCAAGAGCACCACGCTGTATTCGTCCATGCAGGACAGCGACGAGCTGGTCTCCATCGACATGGCCACGCAGACCATCCGCTGGCGCATCAAGACCGGCGCCATGCCGGCCGACGTGTTCGTGGCGCCCGACGACCGCACGCTGTTCCTCGGCCTGACCGGCGGCGACGGCGTCGAGGTCTATGACGTCGGCGGCGCGCAGCCCAAGCTTCTGCGCAAGATCGCGACCGGCCGTGGTGCCCACGCCTTCCGCGGCGCCGGCGACGGGCGGCACCTGTTCGTCAGTAACCGGGTCGCCAACACCATCAGCAAGATCGACATGCAGACGCAGACGGTGCTGGCCAGCTATCCCGCACCGGGAGGCCCGGACTGCATGGACCTGTCGGCGGACGGCCGCTTCATTCTCGTCACCTCGCGTTGGGCCAAGAAATTCACCATCGTCGATACGGTGACCTCCAAGGTCGTGCTGCAGGTGCCGGTGGGACGTTCTCCGCACGGCGTCTGGACGCTGGACCATGCGCGCCAGCGCTAGCCGTTTCCTGATGGGCATCGTGGCCGCCGGCGCCACGGTGTCGGCGCTGGCCGCCACCTGCGACAAGCCTGTCTACCTCACGCTCGATACCGGCCACATGGGCATCGCGCCTTTGGTCGCCGACGTATTGCGGCGGCAGCAGGTGCCGGTCACCTTCTTCGCCGCCAACGAGCCGACCAAGGAAGGCGACGGCAGCCTGGGCGATCACTGGGCGCCCTGGTGGAAGGCACGCGCTGCGGAAGGCCACGAGTTCGCATCGCACACCTTCGACCATGCCTACTGGCGTGGCGACGTCAAAGGCTCCGGCGCGGTGCGATTCAAGCTGCGTCCATCGGCCGGACCGCAGACCGGCAAGGAGTCGATCGTCGAAGCGGCGGCCTATTGCGCCGAGGTGCGCCGGTCGGCCGACCGGCTGCAGCAGATCACCGGGCGCAAGCCGCTGCCGCTGTTCCGTGCGCCCGGCGGCAAGACTTCGCCGGCCCTGATCGCGGCTGCACGCCAATGCGGCTATGCGCACGTCGGCTGGTCTCCGGCGGGCTTCCTCGGCGACGAGTTGCCGAGCGAGACCTTCACCAACAAGGCCTTGCTCGACAAGGCGCTGCGCACCATCCGTCCGGGCGATATCCTGCTGGCACACCTCGGCATCTGGTCGCGCAAGGATCCCTGGGCGCCGGCCGATCTGGAGCCGCTGATCGTGGGTCTCAAGGAACGCGGCATGTGCTTCGCCACCTTGCGCGAGCATCCCGACTACCGGGCCTGGATCGCGCAACATCCCTGATACCTTTCGGTTTGAACCGACGGCCCCGGCCCCGACTCCACCGCACATGGATTTCTTCGCCAACGCCTTCTCCATCGCCCAGCAGTGGCTCTTCGAAACCGTGGTGCAGCCCGGCATGTTCATGCTGGGCATGTCCGGCATGATCGAAGACGCCTACGACGGCACCGGCTGGCTGCTGATCGGGCTGATCGAGATCGCCATCCTGATGGCCGTCGTCGGACCGCTCCAGCGCTGGCGTCCGGCCGAGCCGGTGCGTGACCGGCGGGCGATTCGCATCGACATCCTCTACACCGTCATCTACCGCGTCGGCCTCTTCCGGGTGGCTTTGTTCCTGGCAGTGCAGCCGCTGTTCGACGATGTCTTCGGCTGGCTGCGCGTGAACGGCCTGCACACCTTCCAGCTCGACGATATCTGGCCGGGCGTAACCGACATCGCCTGGGTCAGCTTGCTGCTCTACGTCGTGGTTTTCGACTTCCTGGAGTACTGGATCCACCGCGGCCAGCACCAGCTCGAATGGTGGTGGAAGCTGCATGCGCTGCACCACTCGCAGCGGCAGATGACCATGTGGAGCGACAACCGCAATCACCTGCTCGACGCGGTGCTGCACGACGCCATCGTGGTGGTGGTCGCGCAAATCATTGGTGTGCAGCCGAGCCAGTTCATCGCGGTGGTGGTGCTCAGCCAATTGAGCGAAAGCCTGCAGCACGCCAACCTGCGGATCTGGTTCGGCCGCATCGGCGAGCGCCTGTGGGTGAGCCCGCGATTCCATCGTCGCCACCACAACATCGGCGTCGGCCACGAATGGCCGCTCGCCGTCGACGATGCTGCCGCGCGGAATACGCCGGGCGGCGGTCACCAGGGCGACGGCATCCCGCCGGTCGGCACGGCGCTCGGTGGCTGCAATTTCGGCGTGCTGCTGCCTTGGTGGGACATGCTGTTCCGCACCGCAGACTTCACGGTGCGCTTCGACCCGACCGGCATACGCGACCAGGTCGAGCCCGATGTCCACGGACGCGTGCGGGACTACGGCGAGGGCTTCTGGTCGCAGCAATGGCTGGGCGTCAAGCGCCTGTTCGGGCGCGGCTGACACACCCGCGCCGCTCGCCGTGCGCTGGCAAGCGTCATGGCCAACGGCTAGGATGGCCGGATGACCACACTGCAGCCTTCATCCCCGGCCGACACCGCACCGGCCTTCGGGCTGATCATCGTCGGCGACGAAATCCTGTCGGGCAAGCGGGCCGACAAACACATGCCCAAGGTGATCGAACTGCTCGCGGCGCGCGGCCTCCAGCTCGCCTGGGCCGACTACGTGGGCGATTCGCCCGAGCGCCTCACCGCCACCCTGGCCCGGGCATTCGCGGGCAACGACGTGGTCTTCAGCTGCGGCGGCATCGGCGCGACGCCGGACGACCACACGCGCCAGTCTGCCGCCGAGGCCCTCGGACAGCCGCTGCAGCTTCATCCCGAGGCCGAAGCCCTGATCCGCGAGCGAATGCAGGACGTGGCCCGCGAGGCCGGCCAACCCTATGAGCCGGACCGTGCCGACAACCTCCACCGACTCAACATGGGCGTGTTTCCGGCCGCGGCCCGCATCATTCCCAACCCCTACAACAAGATCCCCGGCTTCAGTTGCAAGGGAGTGGGCGGCGGCGAGGTGCACTGCGTGCCCGGGTTCCCGGTGATGGCCTGGCCGATGATCGAGTGGGTGCTCGAAGACCGCTATCCGCACCTGTTCCATCGGCGGGTTTTCGAAGAGCGATCGGTGATCGTCTACGGTGCGATGGAGTCGGCCCTGACACCCCTCATGGTGCAGATTGAGGCCGTGCATCCAGGGGTGAAGGTGTTCAGTTTGCCGAGCGTGGACCATCCGGTGCATGGCCGCCATATCGAGCTCGGCGTCAAGGGTGAGGCAGCCGAAGCCCGCGCGGCGTACCCGGCATTGCTCGCCGGCCTTCATGTCTTTGGTGCGAAGCTAGGCCCCGAATTGGTGCGCTGAACTTGCATGGTCTTGGTGCATTGGGCATGCGCCGTGATGGTGCATTTCCAGGGCGGTTTTTTACAAACTTTTAGGTACTCCGACCCGAGGAGGTTACAGGTCGTCGGCACAATCTCGCGTCGGGCGCATGGGCATGTGCACCACGTTTGGCACAGAAACTGCATCGGCTTCTGCTGCTAGCTTTTCCAACGCGCATTCAACTTTCTGGAGATCCTGATGGCCAAGACCGTCGCAGACGTGATGAAGATGGTGAAAGAAAACGAGGTCAAGTTCGTTGACTTCCGTTTCACCGATACCCGCGGCAAAGAACAACACGTCACCGTGCCGGTTTCGCACTTCGACGAAGACAAGTTCACCTCCGGCCACGCATTCGACGGCTCGTCCATCGCTGGCTGGAAGGGCATCGAAGCCTCGGACATGCAGCTCATGCCCGACCCGAACACCGCCAACATCGATCCGTTCTTCGAAGAGCCGACGATGATCCTGACCTGTGACGTGATCGACCCGGTCGACGGCAAGGCCTACGAACGCGACCCCCGCTCCCTCGCCAAGCGCGCCGAAGCCTACATGAAGGCCTCCGGCCTGGGCGATACCGCTTACTTCGGACCGGAACCCGAATTCTTCGTCTTCGATAGCGTTCGCTGGAAGAACGACATGTCCGGCTGCTTCGTCAAGATCGACTCGGAAGAAGCTTCCTGGAACACCGACAAGGAATACGAACACGGCAACACCGGCCATCGTCCGGCCGTCAAGGGTGGCTACTTCCCGGTTCCCCCGGTCGACAGCTTCCAGGACATGCGCTCGGAAATGTGCCTGGTGCTCGAAGGCCTGGGCATTCCGGTCGAAGTGCATCACCACGAAGTGGCCAACGCCGGCCAGATGGAACTCGGCACCAAGTTCAGCACGCTGATCCAGCGTGCCGACTGGGTCCAGCTGCAGAAGTACGTCATCCAGAACGTCGCCCACGCCTACGGCAAGACCGCGACCTTCATGCCCAAGCCGATCGTCGGCGACAACGGCTCTGGCATGCACGTGCACCAGTCGGTCTGGAAGGACGGCAAGAACCTGTTCGCCGGTGACGGCTACGCCGGCCTGTCGGACTTCGCGCTGTACTACATCGGCGGCATCATCAAGCACGCCCGTGCCCTGAACGCGATCACCAACCCCGGCACCAACAGCTACAAGCGTCTGGTCCCCGGCTTCGAAGCACCGGTGAAGCTGGCCTACTCGGCCAAGAACCGCTCGGCTTCCATCCGCATTCCGTTCGTCGCCAACCCGAAGGGCCGTCGCGTCGAAGCGCGTTTCCCGGATCCGCTGATGAACCCGTATCTGGGCTTCGCCGCGCTCCTGATGGCTGGCCTCGACGGCGTCGAGAACAAGATCCACCCGGGCGAAGCCGCCACCAAGGACCTGTACCACCTCCCGCCGGAAGAAGACGCGCTGATCCCGACCGTTTGCCACAGCCTCGACCAGGCGCTGGAGCATCTGGACAAAGACCGCGCCTTCCTGACCAAGGGTGGCGTATTCACCGACTCCTACATCGATGCCTACATCGACCTGAAGATGCAGGAAGTCACCCGCTTCCGCATGGCGACCCATCCGGTCGAGTTCGACATGTACTACTCGCTGTAATCCTGCGGGCCTGCTTCGGCAGGTTTCGACCAAGGGCGGCTTCGGCCGCCCTTTTCCGTGGTGCCGCGGCGTGTGCCGTCATCGACGCCGGGTGCCCCGGCGTTAGTAGGGCTGGTCGAGCCCGGCGTGCGTGATTGGCGCGATACTGCCCGGTTCGTCCGCGGAGCAATTTTTCGATGATCCAGGTTTTCCGGTTTCCGATTCCCGCCTGCATGGCCTTCGCACTGCTGCTCGGCTGCTGCGCAGCGGCCACGGCCCAGGACGCGCGCATCTACCGGTGCGGCAACGAATACACCAACAATCCCGCCGTGGCCAAGCAGCGCGACTGCAAGCTCATGGAGGGCGGCAACGTCACGATCGTGCAGGGCACACGGGCCGGCGGGGGAGGCGGCGGTAACGCAACGCCGGTCGTCACGGCGCCGCCGTCGGCGGCGCGGATCGACAACGACCAGCAGCGCGCACGCGACGCCGATGCCCGTGCCATCCTGGAAAACGAACTCCGCCGTGCCCAGCTCCGTCAGGCCGAGCTGCAGAAGGAATACAACAACGGCGAGCCCGAACGCATGGGCTCCGAAACCCGCAATTACCAGAAATACCTCGATCGCGTGGCCGAGCTCAAGGCCAGCATCGCCCGCAACGACAGCGACATGGAGGGCATCCGGCGCGAGCTGGCCCGCCTGCAATCCCGATGAGTCTGCGAATCCCCGGCGTCGGCAAACGGCCGCCGCCACCGGCTGCCGAGCGTTATCAATCCTTCGACCTGCTCGCCACCCTGGTGGCGGTGGTCCGCTCCGACGGCGCCGTGCTTTTTGCCAATGCGGCGCTCGAGGACGCCATCGGCACCTCGCGCCGGACGATCGAAGGTACTCCGATCGGGGATTTCTTCATCGAACCCGAGTTGCTGCGCAACGCGCTCAACGGCGCGGTCGACAACGAATTCGCGGCCCTGCGCTACGACGATGCGATCCGGCGTGCCAACCACGAGACCTTCCCGGTCCATGTCATCGTCGCGCCGACCGACCGCAAGGGCGAAGTCGTCATCGAACTGCTGCCGATGGAGCAGCAGGCCAAGCAGGATCGCGAAGAGCGCCTGATCGACCAGACGCAAGCCAACAAGGAGCTCATTCGCAACCTCGCGCACGAGATCAAGAACCCGCTCGGCGGCATCCGCGGCGCGGCGCAGCTGCTGCAGATGGAGATCGAGTCGCGCGACCTGATCGAATACACCCAGGTCATCATCCACGAGGCCGACCGGCTGCAGGCGCTGGTCGACCGGCTGCTGGCGCCGCATCGCCGGCCGCACCTGGTGGGCGACGTGAACATCCACGAGGTGTGCGAGCGGGTGCGCTCGCTGATCGTGGCGGAGTTTCCGCGCGGTTTGCGGGTGGTGCGCGACTACGACACCTCCATCCCGGAATTTCGCGGCGACCGGGAGCAGCTGATCCAGGCGGTGCTCAACATCACCCACAACGCGGCGCAGGCGCTGGCCGAACGCATCGCCGACGGCGAGGGCCGCATCGTGCTCAAGACCCGCATCGCGCGGCAGGTCACCTTCGGCAAGCAGCGCTACCGACTGGCACTGGAATTGCATGTCATCGACAACGGACCGGGCGTGCCGGCCTCGATCAAGGATCGCATTTTCTACCCGCTGGTGTCGGGCAGGGAAGGTGGTTCCGGCCTCGGCCTGACCCTGGCGCAGACCTTCGTGCAGCAGCACCATGGACTGATCGAGTGCGAAAGCGTCCCGGGAAAGACAGACTTCAAGCTGCTGATCCCGTTGCCGTGAATCTGACCGACTGACAACGAAAACCGACTGGGCGATAAGCAAGACATGAAGCCGATCTGGATAGTAGACGACGACCAATCCATCCGCTTCGTGCTGGAAAAAGCCCTGCTGCGGGAAGACCTCCCCACCCGCAGCTTCACCAATCCGCGCGAAGTGCTGGCCGCCCTCGAGGACGCCGGTGAAGACGATCCCGACAACCAGGGGCCGCAGATCCTGGTCAGCGACATCCGCATGCCGGGTGGCTCCGGACTGGACCTGCTCGAGAAGGTCAAGGCCAAGCATCCGGGCCTGCCGGTCATCATCATGACCGCCTTCTCCGACCTCGACAGCGCCGTCTCGGCCTTCCAGGGCGGCGCCTTCGAATACCTGCCCAAGCCTTTCGACCTGCCGAAGGCGGTCGAACTCATCCGCCGTGCGGTCGAGGAAAGCCAGCGCGAGGAGATCGCCGAAGAACGCATGGCCGCCACGCCCGAGATGCTCGGGCAGGCGCCGGCGATGCAGGATGTCTTTCGTGCCATCGGTCGGCTGTCGCAAAGCAACGTCACGGTAATGATCACCGGCGAGTCCGGTTCCGGCAAGGAACTGGTGGCGCGTGCGCTGCACAAGCACTCGCCGCGCGCCAACGGGCCGTTCGTCGCGATCAATACCGCAGCCATCCCCAAGGACCTTCTGGAAAGCGAGCTCTTCGGCCATGAGCGCGGCGCCTTCACCGGCGCGCAGACCATGCGTCGCGGCCGCTTCGAGCAGGCCGAGGGCGGCACGCTGTTCCTCGACGAAATCGGCGATATGCCCTTCGACCTGCAGACCCGTTTGCTGCGCGTGCTGTCGGACGGCCATTTCTACCGGGTCGGCGGCCACAACGCGGTCAAGGCCAATGTCCGCGTGATCGCCGCCACTCACCAGGACCTGGAACTGCGCGTCAAGGACGGCGTGTTCCGCGAAGACCTGTTCCACCGCCTCAACGTCATCCGGCTGCGCCTGCCCGCACTGCGCGAACGGCGCGAGGACGTGCCCACGCTCACCCGCCATTTCCTGCAGCAGAGCGCCAAGCAGCTCGGCGTGGAACCCAAACGCATCTCCGACGGCGCGCTGGCGCGGCTGGCCACGTTCGGCTTTCCCGGCAACGTGCGGCAGCTCGAGAACATCTGCCACTGGCTGACGGTGATGGCGCCGGCGCAGGTGATCGAGCCCAAGGATCTGCCGCCGGAGGTCTCCGGCGTGGAGCCGCTGCCTTCGGCCAACGCCGCGGCGCCGGCTCTGGTGGTGCCCCAGGTTCCGGCTGCGTCTTCGCTGGCTGCACCGACCTACGCGGTCGCGGCGCCGCTGCCCGCCGGCTTGGATGGCAGTCCGAGAATCGTCCCGCCGGTCATCGCCGACGTCCCGACTGCCGCGGGCGGCGATGCCTGGGAGCAGGGCCTGGAAGCCGAGGCCCTGGGCTTGCTGGCCGACGGCCGCAACGATGTGTGGGACCAGCTGTCGCGCCGCTTCGAGTCGCGACTCATCCTGACCGCGCTCGCCAGCACCCGCGGGCGCCGCATCGAGGCCGCCCAGCGCCTGGGCATCGGCCGCAACACCATCACCCGCAAGATCCAGGAGCTGGGTCTCGAATAGAGACCCTTCACTGATCGCCCAGGCGCTCAGCCGCCCAGTGTCACTACCACCGGTGCGTGGTCGCTGGGCTGCTTGTTCTTGCGCGGCGCGCGGTCGACGGTGCAAGCCGTCACCTTCGGCTTGAGCGCCGCGCTCACCAGAATGTGGTCGATGCGCAGTCCGCGGTTTTTCTGGAACCCAAGCATGCGGTAGTCCCACCACGAAAAGCTTTTCTCCGGCTGGTCGAACAGGCGGAAGGCGTCGGTCAGGCCGAGGTCCAGCAGGGCCTGGAAATGCTGGCGCTCTTCGGTGGTGTGGTGGATGGTTTCGCGCAGGCCCACCGGGTCGAAACTGTCGCGGTCTTCCGGGGTGATGTTGAAGTCGCCCAGCAGCACCAGCCGTTCGTGCGTGTCCAGTTCCTTGGCGACCTGGGCGCGCAACGCGTCCAGCCAGCGCATCTTGTAGGCAAACTTTTCGCTGCCGGGCTCCTGGCCGTTGACGAAGTAGCCGTTGACCACCCGCACCGGGCCGTCGGCCGTCTCTATCGTCGCGCTGATGACGCGGCTCTGCTCGTCCTCGAAACCGCCGATGTTGCGCACCACGTCGGCCAGCGGCCGCAGGCTCAGGATGGCGACGCCGTTGTAGGTCTTCTGGCCGAAGGTGGCCGCCTGGTAGCCGGCCTCGCGCAGGACGTCGAGCGGAAACTTGTCGTCGGTGAGCTTGAGCTCCTGCAGGCAAAGCACGTCGACCGGATTGGCGATGAGCCAGTCGAGCACCTGCGGCAGGCGCACGGCCAGGGAGTTGACGTTCCAGGTGGCTATACGCAAGGGTTGCCCCGTTTCATAGGTGATTCATGGAAGATTGGTTCGGGCTCGACTTGCTTATGTCCTGCGTCGTATCGAAAAACGGTTGGTCCGGCCCGAAAGGGCTGACGGAAGCAGGGCAATCGAGCGCCGATGGTGCCGGCAGGATATCAGGCGCCGGAACACCGTCTGGCGTTCGAATCTGCATGGCATACCGCCGCCCAGCACCGTGTTCCGGTCACGCCAAGCCGAGTCGTTCCTTGGCGAGCTTCGTGCCTGCTGCCAGTGCCTGCAACTTGCGCCAGGCCACATTTCGCCCCATCGGCGCTAGGCCGCAGTTCGTGCAAGGAAACAGCCGCTCCTTCGGCACGAACTCCAGCGCCCGGCCGATGGTGTCCGCCACCTCCTCGGGAGTCTCGACCACGTCGCTCGCCACATCGATCACGCCGACCAGCACGTCTTTTCCGGCCAGCAGCCGCATCAGGTCGGGCGGCACATGGGAATGGATGCACTCCAGGCTCACCTGATCGATGCTGCTGCGGGCAAGCGCGGGGAACACCGCTTCGTACTGGCGCCATTCGCGACCCAGGGTGCTCTTCCAGTCGGTATTGGCCTTGATGCCATACCCGTAGCAGATGTGCACGGCCGTGGTACAGGTCAGGCCTTGCGCCGCTCGTTCGAGCGCCTTCACGCCCCAGTCGGCGGCATCCTGCAGGTAGACATTGAAGGCGGGCTCGTCGAACTGGATGATGTCCACGCCATCGGCTTGCAGCGCGAGCGCCTCCTGGTTGAGCAATTCTGCGAACGCGAAGGCCATCGCGACCTTGTCGCCATAGAAGCGGTCCGCCACGGTGTCGACGATGGTCATCGGGCCGGGGAGGGTGAACTTCAGCTTCTTCTGCGTATGCGCACGCGCCAGCTGTGCCTCGACGGCGTGCACGCGGCCTTTGAGGCGCAGTGCCGACACGACCTGCGGCACCATGGCGTCGTAGCGGTTGTCGCGGATGCCCATCTTCACCTTGTGCTCGAAGTCGATGCCTTCGACCTGCTCGAGAAAGCCATGCACGAAATGCTGGCGCGATTGCTCGCCGTCGCAGACGATGTCCAGGCCGGCGTCTTCCTGGGCCTTGATCCAAAGCAGGGTCGCGTCGGCCTTGGCTTGGGCAAGCGCGTCGCCCTCAGCCTGCCATTGCGGCCAGAGTTTGTTGGTTTCGGCCAGCCAGGCTGGTTTCGGCAGGCTGCCGGCGATGGAGGTTTCAAACATTCGAAGATTCCTTTTGGACAATTCGGGTGTGGCGGACGTGTTGTCCGAGGGTGGAATCTGACCGGTCAGAGCACGCAATCGGACGCCCATTTATCGAGAACGCTTTTGTAGGGCTTGATGAAGTTTTCTTCCGCGAATTTCCCCTGCGTCACGGCCAATTGGCTACGCTCTTGCCGGTCATAAAAAATTTGGGTCACCGAGTAATCCTGGTTATTCAGGCTCGGTTTGTAGATTTTTCCGGCTGCCGAATTGGCGTTGTAGAGCTCAGGGCGGTATATTTTCTGAAAGGTTTCCATCGTGCTGATGGTGCCGATCAACTCGAGATTGGTGTAGTTGCCCAGCAGATCGTCATGAAAATAGAAGGCCAGTGGCGCGACGCCGTCCGGCGGCATGAAGAAGCGCACCTGCATCCCCATTTTTGCGAAGTATCGGTCGGTCGAGGACATTTCATTTTGCCGATATTCGAAACCGAGTACGGGATGCCGGTCGCCCGTCCGCTCGTAGGTCTTGCTGGTCGAGGCGCTGATGCAGATGACGGGTGGCTTGCTGAAGCGCTCACGGTAAGCACTTGATTGGGCGAATTGCTTGAACAGCTTGCCATGCAGGTCACCGAAATCTGCCGGGGTACCGAATTCGGCTCGGTGCGCGTTGTAGTCCGGGAGCAGCACGCTGAAGTCGTAGTCGCGCACATAGGAGGAGAAATTGTTCCCGGCGATACCCTCGATGCGACTGTTTGTTTTCTTGTCAAGAATGTTCGTCTGCAATATTTCGATCAACGGAAACGCATCGTCGGTGTTGTCCGCGCCTAGCACCATCTCCACGGAAATAATATTCAGTTCTACCGAATATCGATCTCCCGACGGATTATCCCAGTGCGCAAGATTGTTGAAGCGATTGTCAATCATGTTCAAGGTGTTGCGCAGGTTTTTCCGCTGACTTGGCCCTCGGGCCAGATTGGCGAAATTGGTTGTCAGGCGGGTACCAGCTGCCGGCTGATAATTTTCATCAAAACGGATGGTTTTGAGCTTGAAATTAAATTCTTCGTTCATGGCGATATAACGGCCGGATTCTCTGAAAGTACCGACTGGTGATTTGAGTTCGAGGCATGTCGTCGACCTGATTTCTCGCGCGCGCCGAATTTCAGGCGTCGACCAGGCAATCAATGTGAGCGGATGCTATGAAAGACGATCGATCAAGTAAAGTGGCTTTATCTCATTCATCCATGAGAAAAGATCATTCCACTCGCCTCGCATTGCGCCGACGGCGAACCGTGCTTTCAACATCTTGCCGCCGGACGCCAACGGCATCGCGTCCAGCCCCACACCGGACGATGTGGTGAACATCGTCTATCTCAAGCCGTTCCCGGTCAGCCAGGGCGGCTTCTTCCCAGCGGTCGTCAACGCAGCCTGCGCATGAACAGCTTGTTCATCTGATTGGTGTCGGGCCCGGCTCGCCGCGTCAGGCGACCGGGTAGGGCGTGAATCGCCGGTCGTTCTCGTCCACATCGAGCGGCCGGCCCGCAAACGGAAACGCCCGTTGCGGGCAGGCTTCGCGCTCGCAGACCTTGCAGCCCATGCCGATCGGCGTGGGCACTTCCGCATCGTGCAGGTCCAGACCCTTGGAATACACCAGTCGCGGCGCATGGCGGATGTCGCAGCCCATGGCCACGGCGAAGGTCTTGCGCGGCGAGCCATAACCCATCAACCCTTGCGACACGGTGCGTGCCACCCACAGGTAAGCCCGCCCGTCCGGCATGCGCGCCAGCTGGGTCAACACCTTGCCCGGCTGTGCGAACGCCTCGTAGACGTTCCACAGCGGGCAGGTGCCGCCGGTCTTGGAAAAATGGAAATGCGTGGCCGACTGCCGCTTGGAGATGTTGCCCGCCCGATCGACGCGGATGAAGAAAAAGGGCACACCTGGCGAGCCTGAGCGCTGCAGGGTGCTGAGCCGGTGGCAGATGGTCTCGAAACCCACGCCGAAGCGTCGCGCCAGCAGGTCGATGTCGTAGCGCAGCGTTTCGGCGGCGCGCAAAAACTCCCCGTAGGGCAGCAGCAGGGCGCCCGCGAAGTAGTTGGCCAGGCCGATGCGGGCAAGGGTGCGCGAGGCGGTGTCGGCGAGTTCGGGCACTTCAGTGAGCTGGCGAATCGGTTCGTCGTGTTCCAGCAGTGCGAGTTGGGTTGCGAGCTGGAAAGCTTGCTGCCCGGTCGCCAGTTCGGACGACACGGTAAGCACACGGCGCAGCGGATCGTAGCGGCGCTGGCTGTCGGCGCTGACGTTGTCGGCCGGCAGCACACGCACACCGTGCTGGTCGGCCAAGCGTTTCACCAGCCATTCGCCGAGCGTGGCGCCCTGTACGGCGAACTGGGCGGCCGTGGCTTCGGCGGCGGTGTCGAGCGCATCGAAATAGTTCTGGTGAGCGAAAAAGAAGTCACGCACCACCTCGAAGGGCATGGGCCGCGCAGGCAGCACACCGCCTCGCCCGTCGCCGAGTTCTTCCGACATGGTCTCCAGCCGCGCCATCCATTCGATGTTGCGCTGGTGCAGGGCGAGCAGGGCGCGCCCGACGGCGGGCATCTGCGAAGCGATTTCATGGAGTTCGGTCAGTGCCACCGGCTCGCCACCCGGGTTGTCGGCCAGGGCGTCGCGCATGTCGGCGACCAGTCGGGATTCTTCGTCTTCCGAAAAAGCGCGCAGATCGACATCGAGTACGCGGCTGATCTTGAGCATGGCCGCGACCGTCAACGGCCGCTGGTTTTGCTCGATCTGGTTGACGTAGCTGGCCGAAAGCCCGGCCGCCTGCGACAGCGCCACTTGCGACATGCCCCGCTCGGCACGTAGCGTGCGCAGGCGTATTCCGATGAAGTTCTTTCTCATGGGAGGCTTGGTCGATTCACAGAATTTGCATCTTTCGAGCGCGCATTCGCAAGTTTTCGCGTCGTTAGTTCTTTCTTCTGACGACGATTTTGCGTAGATTGTGAATCAACCAACCATAAAAAAGGAGACTGCATGAGCAACGACACCGCCGCCGCGCCCGCGTTCAAACCCAAGAAATCCGTTGCGCTCTCCGGCGTGACCGCCGGCAACACCGCCTTGTGTACCGTAGGCCGCACCGGCAACGACCTGCACTACCGCGGCTACGACATCCTGGACATCGCCACCCGCTGCGAATTCGAGGAAATCGCCTACCTGCTGGTGCACGGCAAGCTGCCCACCGAAGCCGAACTGCGCGGCTACAAGGCCAAGCTGAAATCGCTGCGCGGCATTCCGGCCGGCGTGCGCGCGGTGCTGGAGCAACTGCCGCCGAGCACCCACCCCATGGACGTGATGCGCACGGCGGTCTCGGCCATCGGCTGCCTGCAGCCCGAAAAGGACGACCACAACGCGCCGGGTGCGCGCGACATCGCCGACAAGCTCATGGCCTCGCTCGGCTCGATGCTGCTGTACTGGTACCACTGGTCGCACAACGGCGTGCGCATTCAGGTCGAGACCGACGACCACTCCATCGGCGCGCACTTTCTGCACCTGCTGCACGGCCGCCCGGCGCCCACCAGTTGGGAGCGGGCCATGCACGTGTCGCTCAACCTCTATGCCGAGCACGAATTCAACGCATCGACCTTCGCCTGCCGCGTGGTGGCGGGCACCGGCTCGGACCTGTACTCGGCCATCACCGCCGGTATCGGCGCGCTGCGAGGCCCCAAGCACGGCGGTGCCAACGAGGTCGCCTTCGAGGTGCAGAAGCGCTACGACACGCCCGACGAGGCCGAGGCCGACGTGCGCCGCCGGGTCGAGGCCAAGGAAGTCGTGATCGGTTTCGGCCATCCGGTCTACACCGTGAGCGACCCGCGCAACGTGGTCATCAAGGACGTGGCGAGGCAGCTCTCGGACGAAGCCGGCTCGCGCAAGATGTTCGACATCGCCGAGCGGCTGGAAACCGTCATGTGGGACGCCAAGAAGATGTTCCCCAACCTCGACTGGTTCAGCGCGGTGAGCTATCACATGATGGGCGTGCCGACGGCGATGTTCACGCCGCTGTTCGTCATCGCCCGAACGGCCGGCTGGTCGGCGCACGTGATGGAACAGCGTGTGGACAACAAGATCATCCGGCCGAGCGCCAACTACACCGGTCCGGAAGACCTGAAGTACGTGCCGATCGCCGAGCGCGTCTAGGCTCACGCAGGCAGAACAGAAAGCCTGCTGGCAAACGGCAGGCGAGGCACCCACCATGAACACCCAATACCGCAAACCCCTGCCGGGCACCACGCTCGACTATTTCGATGCGCGCGAGGCGGTAGACGCCTTCCAGCCCGGCGCCTACGACCGCCTGCCCTACACCTCGCGCGTGCATGCCGAGAACCTGGTGCGCCGATGCGACCCGGCGATCCTGGAGCAGTCGCTGCGCCAGCTCGTCGAGCGCCGCAGCGATCACGACTTTCCGTGGTTTCCGGCGCGTGTCGTATGCCACGACATCCTGGGCCAGACCGCGCTGGTCGACCTGGCCGGCCTGCGCGACGCCATCGCCGACATGGGCGGCGACCCGGCCAAGGTGAACCCGGTGGTGCAGACCCAGCTCATCGTCGACCATTCGCTGGCGGTGGAATTCGCCGGCTTCGACCCGGACGCCTTCGCCAAGAACCGCGCGGTGGAAGACCGCCGCAACGAGGATCGCTTTCACTTCATCGAGTGGACCAAGAAGGCCTTCGAGAACGTCGAGGTGATCCCGCCGGGGAACGGGATCATGCATCAGATCAACCTGGAGCGAATGAGCCCGGTGGTGCATGCCAAGGATGGCGTGGCCTTCCCCGACACCCTGGTCGGCACTGACAGCCACACGCCGCACGTCGATGCACTGGGCGTCATCGCCATCGGTGTCGGCGGGCTCGAAGCCGAGAGCGTGATGCTCGGCCGTGCGTCGTGGATGCGCCTGCCCGACATCGTCGGGGTGGAGCTGTCGGGCCGGCCGGCGCCGGGCATCACCGCGACCGACGTGGTGCTGGCCCTGACCGAATTCCTGCGCCAGCAGAAGGTGGTCGGCGCGTACCTGGAGTTCTTCGGCGAGGGCGCCGCCGCGCTCACGCTGGGCGACCGCGCCACCATCTCCAACATGACGCCCGAATTCGGCGCGACGGCGGCGATGTTCTCGATCGACCGGATGACCATCGACTACCTGCGGCTCACCGGCCGCGAGGACGAGCAGGTCAGGCTGGTCGAGCTGTACGCCAAACAGACCGGCCTGTGGTCCGACTCGCTCGCCACCGCCGAATACGAACGCGTGCTGCGCTTCGACCTTTCGACTGTCGTGCGCAATATGGCGGGCCCCTCCAACCCGCACAAGCGCCTGCCCACTAGCGACCTCGCCGCGCGCGGCATCGCAGGCGAGTGGACCGAACAGCCGGGCCTGATGCCCGACGGTGCGGTCATCATCGCGGCCATCACCAGTTGCACGAACACCAGCAATCCGCGCAACGTGATCGCGGCCGGGTTGCTGGCGCGCAATGCCAATGCGCGCGGACTGGTGCGCAAGCCCTGGGTCAAGTCTTCGCTGGCGCCCGGCTCCAAGGCGGTGCAGCTGTACCTGGAAGAGGCCGGGCTGCTGCCGGAGCTCGAAAAGCTCGGCTTCGGCATCGTCGCTTTCGCCTGCACCACCTGCAACGGCATGAGTGGCGCGCTCGACCCGGCGATCCAGCAGGAGGTGATCGAGCGCGACCTCTACGCTACCGCGGTGCTGTCGGGCAACCGCAATTTCGACGGCCGCATCCACCCGTATGCCAAGCAGGCCTTTTTGGCCTCGCCGCCGCTGGTGGTGGCCTACGCCATCGCCGGCACGGTGCGTTTCGACATCGAGAAGGACGTGCTCGGCACCGACGCCGCCGGCGTGCCGGTGACGCTCAAGGACCTCTGGCCGAGTGACGAGGAGATCGACGCGGTGGTCGCGGCCAGCGTCAAGCCCGAGCACTTCCGCCGGGTGTACGACCCGATGTTCCGCATCGACGTGGCCAACGACGAGCGCATCAGCCCGCTCTACGAATGGCGGCCGCAGAGCACCTACATCCGCCGCCCGCCGTACTGGGAAGGCGCCCTGGCCGGCGAGCGCACCCTGACCGGCCTGCGCCCGCTCGCCCTGCTGCCGGACAACATCACCACCGACCACCTGTCGCCGTCCAACGCCATCCTGCGCGACAGTGCCGCCGGCGAATACCTGCACATGATGGGCGTGCCGGAAGAGGACTTCAATTCCTACGCCACCCATCGCGGCGACCACCTCACCGCGCAGCGCGCCACCTTCGCCAACCCGCAGCTCGTCAACGAGATGGCGATCGTCGACGGCAAGGTCAAGAAAGGCTCGCTGACCCGGCTGGAGCCCGAGGGCACCGTGGTGCGCATGTGGGAAGGCATCGAGGCCTACATGACCCGCAAGCAGCCGCTGATCATCGTCGCCGGTGCCGACTACGGCCAGGGCAGCTCGCGCGACTGGGCCGCCAAGGGCGTGCGGCTGGCGGGTGTCGAGGCGATCGCGGCCGAAGGCTTCGAACGCATCCATCGCACCAATCTCATCGGCATGGGCGTGCTGCCGCTGGAATTCAAGCCGGGCGTGAACCGCCTGACGCTCGAGCTCGACGGCACCGAAACCTACGACGTAGTCGGCGAGCGGCGTCCGCGTGCCGACCTGACGCTGGTCGTGCATCGCCGCGACGGCGAGCGCCTCGAAGTCCCCGTGACCTGCCGGCTCGACACCGCCGAAGAGGTCTCCATCTACGAAGCCGGCGGCGTGCTGCAGCGCTTCGCGCAGGACTTCCTGGCTTCTTCGACGGCTTCAACGTCTTCCACGTCTCCTCAGGCAGCCTGACATGGCCCACGCACCACAAATCCGCATCCCCGCGACCTACATGCGCGGCGGCACCAGCAAGGGCGTGTTCTTTCGCCTGCAGGACCTGCCCGAGGCTGCGCAGCAGCCCGGCCGCGCGCGCGACGAACTGCTGCTGCGCGTGATCGGCAGTCCCGACCCCTACGGCAAGCAGATCGACGGCATGGGCGCGGCCACGTCGAGCACCAGCAAGACGGTGATCCTGTCGAAGAGCGAGCGGCCCGACCACGACGTCGACTACCTCTTCGGCCAGGTCTCCATCGACCAGCCTTTCGTCGACTGGAGCGGCAACTGCGGCAACCTCTCGGCCGCCGTCGGGCCCTTCGCCATCAGCAATGGCCTGGTCGATGCGGCCCGCGTCCCGCGCGACGGCACGGCGGTCGTGCGCATCTGGCAGGCCAACATCGGCAAGACCATCGTCGCCCACGTTCCCATCACCGACGGCCAGGTCCAGGAAACCGGCGACTTCGAACTGGACGGCGTGACCTTTCCGGCCGCCGAAGTCGCGCTCGAATTCATCGACCCGGCCGACGAAGGCGATGGCGACGGGGGCGGTGCGATGTTCCCCACCGGCAAACTGATCGACGAACTCGACGTGCCGGGCGTCGGCACGCTGCAGGCTACGCTCATCAACGCCGGCATCCCGACGATCTTTCTGAACGCCGACGCCATCGGCTACACCGGCACCGAACTGCAGGACGTGATCAACGGCGACCCGACAGCGCTGGCGAAGTTCGAAACCATCCGCGCGCACGGCGCGGTGCGCATGGGCCTGATCGGCCACGTCGACGAAGCCGCCCGGCGTCAACACACGCCCAAGGTCGCGTTCGTGGCGCGACCGGCGGGCTATGCGGCATCGAGCGGGAAGGCCGTCGCGGCCGGCGATGTGGATCTGCTCGTGCGTGCCATGTCGATGGGCAAGCTGCACCACGCGATGATGGGCACGGCGGCGGTGGCCATCGGCACGGCGGCCGCCATTCCGGGAACACTGGTCAACCTGGCCGCGGGCGGCGGCGAACGCAACAGCGTGCGTTTCGGCCATCCCTCGGGCACCTTGCGTGTGGGCGCCGAAGCCACCGTGGTTGATGGCCAATGGGTGGTCACCAAGGCCTTGATGAGCCGCAGTGCCCGGGTGTTGATGGAAGGCTTCGTCCGCGTGCCCGCGACTGGCTGCTGATGCCGCCGGCTTGACGGCGACATGGTTTCAGCGGTTCAGCTGGGCAGCCCGGCAACGCAGCACAATCGTCAGCAGCATGCCCAGACCGGCCACGACGAGCGCCGGGGTCGACCAGGTGCCGTCGTCCGAGAGCGTCTGCGCGGCCCCGCTGCTGAGGAAGACCGAGGCCGCCGAAACCGCCGAAGCACTCAGCGTCATCAAGAGAATCGGCACCAGGTATTTCATTTCGGGTCGCTCCGCATCAACACTGGGGAAGCCTCCGAAATACGCGAGGCATCAAAGACCCATTCTGAGATGCGGGCACGGCGGCGGGCAATAGTCAGGCCAGACTAAGCCGCCGCGTTGCACGCTAATTCACCGTCGACCGATGGAGAGGTAGTCGATGCCCGAAGCGCGGATCAGTTCCGGGTCGTAGAGATTGCGCCCGTCAAACACGACGCGGTCCTTGAGTGCGTCACGCATCGCTTCGAAGTCCGGCGTGCGGAACTCCTTCCACTCGGTGATGATGACCAGCGCGTCCGCACCCTCCAGCGCGTCGCTGGCCGACTTGGCGAAAACCAGTCCTTTGTGCGGGGTGTCATCGGCAGCACGCAGTACGCGAGCCGCTTCTTCTGCCGCGACCGGATCGTAGGCGCGAACATGGGCGCCCATGCCCAGCAAGGCCTCGATCACCACGCGGCTTGGCGCCTCGCGCATGTCATCCGTATTGGGCTTGAAAGCCAGGCCCCACATGGCAAAGGTCTTGCCCTTCAGATCCACGCCGTAACGTGCGGTGATCTTATTCACCAGCACCTGCTTCTGCGCGTCGTTCACCGCCTCTACCGCATCGAGCATGAGGGAGGGCTCGCCGGCCTCGGCCGCGATGCGGATCAGCGCCTTGACATCCTTGGGAAAGCAGGAGCCGCCATAACCGGCGCCCGGGTAGAGGAACTGCGTGCCTATGCGCGGATCGCTGCCGATGCCCACGCGTACCAGTTCGATATCGGCGCCGAGACGCTCCGCCAGCCGAGACAACTCGTTCATGAAGCTGATGCGGGTCGCGAGCATCGCGTTGGCGGCGTACTTGGTGAACTCGGCGCTGCGAACGTCCATCACCAGCATGCGGTCACGATTGCGAACGAAGGGTTGGTAGAGGGAACGCAGCAGCAGGATCGCCCGTTCGTCCTCGGCGCCCACGACCACGCGATCCGGTCGCATGAAGTCGGCGACGGCTGCGCCTTCCTTGAGGAATTCGGGGTTCGAGGCAACGGCAAACTCGACCTTCACCCCGCGTTTGTCGAGCTCTGCCTGGATGGCAGCCTTGACCTTGTCCGCCGTACCCACCGGTACCGTGCTCTTGTCGATGACGACCTTGTAATCGGTCATGGTTCTGCCGATGCTTCGCGCCGCTGCGAGCACGTATTGCAGGTCGGCAGATCCATCTTCGTCTGGAGGAGTACCGACCGCGATGAACTGAAGCGTTCCGTGGACGACGGCTGCTTCGACATCGGTGGTGAATTCCAGTCGTCCGGCATGCGCATTGGCGCGCACGATCTCCTGCAGTCCCGGCTCGTATATTGGAATGCCGCCGGCGTTGAGCATGTCGATCTTGCGCGGGTCGACGTCCAGGCAAAGGACGTGGTTACCCATTTCAGCCAGACAAGCGCCAGTCACGAGCCCGACATATCCGCTACCGATGACGGTAATTTTCAATTTGAATACCTCCCTAAAGTTGGCTGTTAATACCATGGCAGTCGACGCGGCCAGGTTCGAAGAGGCCGGCTGCACTCGGCCCGCTTCGATGTCCGATCTCAGCATCGTATAGGACCGGCGATTGCGACCGATGACCAGTCTTCATTCCATGCAAGCGATCGGCGAGAGAGGTCAATGTGGCTCCGATCTCGTCTTTGGCCTGCTCGCCGCCGCTGAAGCGCGGTTCAGTGCGCCAGAGTAAATGTATGCAAGCGCTGGCTTTCGATTTTGTGGTTTGATAGTGTTGGAAGAAGCCGGACCGACTCTTGCTAGCACCAATCGTGCAAGCAAAAAAAGTAGATTCGAATCATTTTTTCATTAAAGGTAATCCACCTGTCGCGCTTGCGAAAATTCAATTTTTACGCTTGCACCGCTCGATGAGGATAGCGTAAACCACCGCCGCCAGATTGGCGACGCGAGGATCGGATGAAGTATCAAATCGCAGGCCTGACCGGCTCGATCGGTTAACATGAACCAAACATCCGCTCCATCCTCGAGCGGCGGTCCGCGAGGGCCCTTCTTTTCCACGTCGACCCAACCGGCGGCAGCAAGTGGTCCAGTCTTTTAAGTTATTGGTATGTTTTATTCTGCATTAATTCATTGTCACCCTTGTGCAACGCAGCGCTAACGCGCTGTCATATTCGGTGTACTGAAAAATAGGCTGCTAATGATTGGGTCGATAACAATCGTCGCTCCTTTGTATAACAAAAGAGATTGTACCGGGATGCCAATAAGGTCGGCTGCGGAGCAGGAATGCAATCCTGTGGGGGGAATTGTTGACGACGACGGATCCACTGGTGGCAACTCGGCGATCATTCATGCTCTCAGCCTAACCGGAGCCAGCTTGATCACACAGGAAAGCGGTGTCGTGTCAGGCGCGCGTAACTACGGTCTTGCAGAAGTTCGGAAAGAATGGTTCGTCTCTCTCGATTCTGACGATATCCTTCACTGGAGTTTTTTGACCGAAATCTCCCGCCTGGTGGGCGCGCATTTGGCATTGCACATGCTGGCGACCACGTATATCAGTGCTGAAGTCGGAAATATTGATTCGGATAACTGCGAGGAGAGTCCGCGCGATCACGCCATCGAAATCGTGAATACATTGCCGGCGCGTTGGATTCACGGTGCGAGCTTTTACACGAGTTCTCTTGCCGTTCGAGTATCGGCATTGCGTGCGTTGGGCGCTCAAATTCCGGTCGGTGAATACCGTGGCGAAGATGCGGATGTCTGGTGTCGGCTTGCCGAGCAAAATCCTGTGCCTCTCGGTCATGTCCCGCTTGTCACGCGTGTATGGACTAAAAGTAACCTTCCATTTTTCGCGGCGAGGTCAAGGGACTGTTCCAGTCCGGATTTCATTACAAGAATGATTGCGCGAGTCGACCGCCAATCCCCGAGCCTGACTTCGGCCCAGCGCCAATCGTTGACGAAAGATGATCGGTACCATTGGGTTTCTTTGGCCCGTGTCGCAATTTCAGACGGGAACCGGGCACAGGCGCTCGCACCGCTGGGCAAGGCCCGCACTTGTGGCTTGCATCGCCGATGGTGCGTTACGGCGGTCATGGCGTGCCTGATTCCACGGGGACCGGTTTACGGCTGGCCGCATTGGCGCAAGCGACGCCGCATGATCATCAAATAAAGTTTCGCCCGTGAAAAACAGATCTATCATTGCCGACGATTTTCATGTTGCCCGCGAAGGGTTGCTGACGCTAGGGTTCTGGGCGCTTGCTGTTTATCGATTCGGTCGCCTTCGATTCAAATTCAAGTCGAAGCCGATCCGCATGGTGTTGGGAGCCATACATCTTATCCTGGCCAAGATGGCCGAGATAGTGTGTGGCGTGACCATTGGTGTGTCCGCCCGAATCGGACGAAGACTGACCATAGAGCACTCGGGAGCCATCGTGATTCATGGTAATGCAGTCATCGGCGATGACTGCATCATCAGACAGGGCGTAACCATCGGGAATAAAAGGCTCGACGATCCTTTCGGCGCACCTGTGTTGGGAAATCGGGTGAATGTGGGGGCTGGTGCCAAGATTCTCGGGCGCGTCGTCATCGGCGACGATGTCGATATAGGAGCCAATGCCGTGGTTACAAAAGATGTGCCGGCCAATTGCTTGGCAGTCGGCGTGCCGGCAAAAATCATCGAGAAATCGCCGCCTGTTACTAAATCTGCCTCCTGACAACGACCCGAAATTTCATGGCTGGACCACACAAAGTTTCGATCATCATAAAATGTCTGAACGAAGAAGCTCGGATAGAGCAGGCAATCGAATCCGCCCTGGAGTCCCTCGCTTCGGTACAAGGTGAGGTGATCCTGGCCGACGCATTGTCGACCGACCGAACAATCGAATTGGCCAGTAAATATCCGATCAGGATCGTGCAGCTGGTTTCGACCGCCGATCGATCCTGTGGGGCTGGGCCGCAACTTGGCTACCAGCACTCGACGGGTGAGTACGTCTACGTGTTGGATGCAGACATGATCCTGCACCGTCGCTTCATCGACGCGGCTGTAACGTTTCTTGATTCGCATCCTGACGTTGCCGCAGTCGGCGGAATGATCAACGAGCGCAATATCGAAAGCCTGGAATACATTGCGCGGGTCAAGCGAAATTCCGCCCATATGGCGGCCGGCGAGGTTGATCGTCTCGATATGGGTGGGCTGTACAGGAGAACCGCCGTGGAGGCGGCCGGATACCTGTCCAACAAACTCCTCCACAGTTATGAGGAGCTAGACCTCGCCGTTCGTCTGAGAGTCATGGGCTGGACCATTCACAGAATTGCAGAGGTATCCGCCGATCATTTCGGGCACGACAAAAACCCGTATGCCTTGTTAAAAAACCGTTGGAAAACAAAATACATCAACGGCGCAGGCGAAATAATCAGGTATTCGTTCGGAAAGCCATGGCAATCACTTCTGCTTCGGTCCTTGCGTGAAGCTTGGCTTTACGCAGCATTCGCTGCATGGAATCTTTTTATGGTGGGTGTCTTGACCTATCAAGTGATTTTTAATTTCAGTTCGTTCTTCTCTGCTTTGGCAGTTTTGGGTTTTGCACTGCCTTTTGCAGTTTTAGCCTTCAAGAAAAAAAGCCTCAACGCTGGAGGCTATGCCTATGTTTCAATGTTGATGAGTACCCTCGGTACGCTGAGAGGCCTTGCTTTTTCGCCCAGACAAAGTAGCCCAAATGTCTCCAGTCAAGTCATCCAGTAATAATGACGAAGAATCGGAGCGGGTTTGTCATTGGTAGCGGAAGCCAGCTTTTCAAGCTTGGATCGCTAGCCCATCTTTGATTGCAAGCAATGCCCGAGAAGGTGATTTATGCCAAAGGGGGGCCATGCGATCTATGAGGCGGAGCGTCTGCTGCGCTGGCGCGGCTATCTGCCGGATGGTGGGGCCATCCATTTTCTTGCTTGCAGTGCGTCATCATTCGCGCGAAGCCGTTTTCGGGCTCGGATTTCTCGGCCCCGAGACGCCGCGTCCGAATTTCTGGAGCTGAAGTATTCGAACACGGCGGCCAACCCGACGTCTGGATTTCGTTTGTCGAAGCCAGTTCAGTATTTCCTGTCAGCATTCACCGTTGTTAAGAAACGTTCATCTCGCCGCGCAACCTAGCGTACGATATTCCATTACGCATCCTCATGCGTATGCGAAGGATAGTCTGGTTGCTTTCCTTAGTATTCTAAAGCGCTGTCGTGACATTCAGGTACAGCATCTGATTTACGCAAGCTCCTCAAGCGTGTCTGGCGGAAATGCCAAAGTGCCGTTTTTTATCCGCTAGTTGGAGCGAGCGCTAGGGCGTACAGCCATCAAGAATATTTTTCCGATGCAGGCAAGTGACGTAGTCGCAACATCGGCGGACCCGTCAAAACTTAAGAAATGGACCGATTTTAAACCGGTTACGCCACTTACCGAGGACGTCGAAAAAGTTGTCTGGTATAAAGACTATTGCGGCTGCGCACGACGGCGCCCCAGGCGGTTTTTTCGATTTTTTCGAAAAACAGGTCGCTGATTCGTCAAGAACCCATTGATCGTTGAGTTCGAGTGCTACTGCGAAGATCCGATAAAGCGATTTCGGAAGCCGCCCGGCAAACTGGAAACGAGCGCATTTGCGAAGTCGAGCTGCGCTGCGTACGCTGTTGCTGTATTTCCGTCGACCGACGAAACCCGCACCAACATGCCGTCCGGAATTTGTCCTTTGAACCCATAACTCATCTCTGCAAGTTTTTTACTGATGCCGCCTTGATAATTACGTTCACCCACCACGGTCCAATAGGTCAGCGGTTCAGGGCGCGGGCCCTGCGTCAGCATCTGGACGGCTCTGACGGGTTTTCCGGCGATTTCAAGCAAAAGCGGCGTTCGATCGATGACCGAGAAACCTTGCGCCGGGTAGCAGACCTCTGGTTGGTGAAGTTCAAAGCCGTCGCGTTGATCTTTGCCATAGGCTACTGACAGCATTACCGCGTATTGTTTTGAATTGACGTAAACCCTTGAAAGTGACTCGCTGTAAATTCTGTCAATTACCTTCTGCCTGCCAGGATCGACAATCAATGATGGAGCTGACGCAACCTCAGTCCAATCACCAAATGACGTCGGAATTTCTTTTTTTAAATTTATTGGTTCTTTTGTGGATGCAATATGCATCCGAGGCGTAATTGCCCAAGTCACTGCGGCAGTGGCAAGCATGGCGCCCATCAGCATGAGGCTTCGCAGAGAGCGTTTCATGGCGCAACGTTAGTGGTTTTTTGGAATTTGACGCCTTGTGTCTTCAGTCTGGAAAGTGTTGTGAGCAAACTATCCAGACCTATGATCAACGCAAGTGCACTGAGAAAAAGTACCATTCCTGCAAAGCCGTGAAGAAATCCTTGGCCTGCTGCATCGCCGAAATGGTAGGTTATCAATACCAAACTAGTGACGCGAATCACGTTCGCCGTAAACGAGATTGGAATAATGAGAATCGCTAGGCAAGTATTACGAAATGTCGAGTCGCGACGAATGATATTTAGGTAAAGCAGCCCGAGCGCTTCCAGTGTCAGCAAGGTATGGAGACCTGCACAGGCGTCGGCCACCAACAGCTTGTATTGGCCTATTTGCAAGATCACGCCGGTGCGCGAAATGGGATAGCCTAACCAATACAGCACATGCTCCGAGACATACGACACGGCAATCTTCATGGGCATGGTGACCAGATCCACTACCTGTGATGGTAATGGCACCATGAAAAGCATGAAGAAAAGGCCGAACCACTGCGCTTTCAGTGCGATCGTCCCACGTGTGAGTAGCAGTATTGCCGACAGGATCCAGACGAGCGAACCCACTTCAAACAATAATATTCCCTGCGATCTCCCAACGAAATAAAGTGCCAATCCTATAAAGGCAGCAGGCCAGCCCCAGGCCGATGGTGAGTCATAAGAGCTTTTGACCCACATCTCATCCCATCTTCTGTAAAAAAGCCAACAGCAAATTGCCAGAATCATGGGCCCGTGGCCTTGCTCTCCCTCAGTCCAAAGCCCTGTCGCGAGTCCAACGAAAGTCGGTAGATAGAGTGCGGCCAGACCGGCAAGCACCGGACCCCAGACCGGCGCGTGCTCGCGTAAGGCGACGACTCGTGTCGAAACAGGTAATGAAGCTGAAGGGTACATGGCCAGCCTCAGGAATCGTTCAGGACCGATCCCACCACCGTCGCGCCAAATTGCTGAAGATTGCGCAGCAACTGGTTCGATTTCGGCAACGATGTCCGATCACGTCGCGCCACCATCAGGGCCGCCCCAGCTCGCACTGCGACGGTTTCCGCATCCGCGTAGCGCGTTCCGGCCGGGGTGTCCAGAATAATGACGTCAAAATCGTGCCCCAACGTCTGCAGCAGACCGGTGAAAGAGGATCGACCAAGCAGTTCCTGGGGGTTGGGCGGAGTGGGGCCCGCCGGCAAAACCGACAATCCAAGCAGCGAAGTAATGGGCTTGATGGCGTCCATTCCCGCACGGTCGGACAACAGACTCGACAACCCGTGGCCGTCGCCGAGCTTGAATAATTTGTGTTGCGACGGATTGCGCAGGTCGGCGTCGATCAAGAGCGTTCGCTCGCCTAGTTGCGAAAACACGATCGCCAGGTTGGCGGCAAGATAGCTCCGGCCGTCATTTGCTTCGGCACTGACAACAGCCAATGCTTTGCGATTTGCATCACTGTCAAACCACCGCAGCATCAACTGGCTGCGAAGGGCGCGCAACTGCTCGACCGACGGACTGAACGGCTGATACGCCGCGACAAGCTCCTTGCTCAGCGAGTTATCTTCGACTGGCAGATATGGGTAGTCGAATTGATGCGACAGTGCGTGCCGAATGTCGTCCTCGGACAGCAGTCCGAGTCGGATCGCCGCCTCACCGAACCGCAGGCCTTCGTCCTTTTGGAGCCTCAGGATGCGTTCGGCATTCTCTGGTGTCAGGCGTCCACGGTCGACCAAAATGGCGCCGATGGAACGGCCGGCACCAGCTGCTCTTGTGCGGAGATTTGAGCCGTTGGGGTCAAGTACTTCAATCGGAGAGTGGTTCATGTCGCGCTCCGTTGGCCCAGTGCAGGCAACGAGGGGTTTGAAGATAGCTTTCGAGCCTTTCCTGAGAGGCGGCTGCTCGAAGAAATGGATGCCAAGACCGGAAGCTCAAGAAAATAGGCGAGGTCTTCAGTCGACCGCACCCGCCTGTTCATGAGTTCGACGGCCAATGCAACAGCAATCCCTAGAAGCGTGCCGACAAACACGGATGCCAACATGTTGAGAAGAACGCGAGGGCTGGACGATGCCAACGGGGGCGTTGCGATGGAAAGCGTGGCGATATTGGTCTGGTTCGAGAGGCTCTCAAGTCGACTCTGTGCCGCGCGTTGACTAACTGCTTCAAACTCGCGTTGCGCTGCGGCGACGTCGCCGCGAAGCACATTGAGTTCATTGCGATAGTTGTTCATTTCGATCACGCGAGCTTTTTGATCGGCCACGACTTTTTGCAGCTCGCGTTCGCGTTGTTTGCCAACTTGATAAGACGTATTGATCGAAGCGGTAATGCGCGAGATCTCGGAATTGAGTTGCCCTTTGAGACTGTTCAGTTCCGCTTCGGTCCGCAAAGTCTGCGGATGGTTGGACCCCAAGTTGCCGCTACTTTCCTGAAGCTTGGATTCGACCCGCGCAATGTCGGTTTTTAGGCTATTCACCAGGGGGCTCTGCATCACCTCGGCGACCGTGCTGCCAGCACCACGTTTGCTTTGGCTATCGGTCGTCATGGTCTGGATGGTTGCTAATTGAGTAGCAGCTTCATTCAGGCGCGCAGACTCGAAATCGAGGCGGTCATCCGATGCAACGATCCCGACTTTCTGCTGATAGGCGTAAAGGGCCTTTTGTGCTCCGTCCAGTTTGTCGCGTGATACCTTGGTCTGTTCCTCAAACCAGGCCGCATATAGTTTGGCTGGTTCTACTTTCAGATCAAGATTGATGTCGACATAGGCTTTCGCGAAGGCATTGGCAGCTGCCGCGGCAAAATCGGGATCGGAAGTTTTATAGTCGATCGTGATGACGTTGCTGTCGCGCGCCGGGCGAACGTCCAAGTTGCGCTGCAAATTGCTAGCCAGCCAACTGACCAACGTTCCTTTGCTATCGGTCGCTTCGACCCACTGGCTCCGCACCTCCGGATTCTTGTCGAGGCCCAGCAGCGTTACGACCCGTTGTGCCACCCGGTCGCTGTTGATGATGTCAACCTGCGTCGCCATGTATCCAGGAGCGACAAGGCCCGGCAGGAGCACGCCGGCAACGGGGTCTGGAGACTTGACGTCGACCATCACCGCGGCTGTCGCGGTGTAGCGTCGAGGCATTAAAGCCGTCACTATCGCTGCAATGGCAATCGTGCAGAAAAGTGTCAGAAGGGCGGCCTTATAACGGGCACGCAATATTAAAAGGAATTGGTGAATCGTCATGGAATTCGCCCTATCGTGCAATTCATCTGGCTAGAAAAGGCTCTCTCGGACGTAAATAACGTCGTCGGACTGTATGGGGTCGGTAAGTTTGGGAGTAATGTCTTCCACCACTCCCTTGGCATTCTTCCGCGTGAGTCGAAGTCGCGTTTCGCTTCCACGTGGCGTCGGACCGCCTCCTTGCGCCAAGGCCTGCATGATCGTCATGCCACGTTCGATACGGTAGGGCCCTGGTCGTTGCGCTTCACCATAAATGTAGAAAACGGGCGCCCGATTCACGTAGATGGTGTCGCCGTCCTGCAAAGTGATCTGCTTGGTGGGGTCCATCGTTATAAAAAGGCCTGGAATATCAATGGTTTCTCTAAACTCTTTTCCATTGCGTACTCCAATGACGATGGCAACGTCATCACCGGTAGGCGTTACTCCCCCGGCCGCTGCCAGCATGTCGCTTGGGCGAGCGCTGTAATTTTCGAGCGGAAAGCGCCCAGGTCGGTTGACCTGACCAAGCACAGACACTTGCGACCCTCTGATTTGGCCGAGCGTGATGGTGACCTGAGGGTTCTTGACGAACTTCCCTTGCTGAAGAGCGTCCGCAATGGCCTTTTGAGCAGCGGTGACGCTCAAGCCACCGATGTTGACTTTGCCGATGAGCGGATAACTGATAACGCCCGTATCCGGAACCCGTGTTTCGACGGCGAGATCAGGGTTTTGAAAGACTTGGATGCGAATATCATCGCCTGCGCCAAGTCGATAATCGGAGACGTTTTGCGCCATGCTCGGTAAAGACGCTGATAACACCAGCAGAGCAGTCAAAAGTCGGCTTCTAAATATTTTGAACATTCACTGGATCTCCGTAGGCTGATGCATCACTTGGCAGGTGTTGGAACTGGTTCTGAAAATTCACCGAGGTAGCTGATTTGCGACTTCGATCTCAGGCTCTTGACTAGAGCAGATACATTTTGGCTAACGCTTTGATTGGCCAGAAACTGTGCGATTCGAGGACCGGCGACATTTTCCGCAACCGGCGCTTCCTGGAAATTCTTGACAAAGACCATCGTAACCATCTGTTCATTGCCTGACACGATACCTTGCCCTTGTCGAATCCGGTAGAGCTTTGGAAGGATGTCCAGCGAAATTTGTTCCGAAGACCGTGCAGATTCGGTGCTAGCAAAATTCACACCGCGACCTTGCAGGATTTTTGCAACGTCTTCGCTGGTCCGTCCGGCTTCGACCCCTTCGATCGCGGCGGCTACCGCCTCCTTGTCGGCAGTCCGTGGCACATTGAATTCGGTGAACTGGAAGACGCGACGTTTGGCGAAAAGCTCCGGATGGTTGATGTAGTAATCATTCACTTCCTTATCGGATGGCTTCGTGTTGCTCGCGGCGGCCGCTTTTAGATAAGCTTCTGCGAGTACATCCTTCCGGGCGTTTTCGAGCGCCATCTGAACATCGGGCGACCTGTCCAGCTTGTCCTCAATTGATTTTTGCACCAGCAGTTGCTGATCAATCAACTTTTCGAGTACTTGCCGCTTCAAGGATGCTGCGGCTTCAGGCGATCCGGGGTTGGCGTTAGCGCGGGTCAGCAGATAGTTGATCTGGTGAAGTGAAATTTCAGTATTGTCGACCTTCGCGGCTACCTGCGTTTGGCTTTCAGGCGCGTTTTTTCCTGAACAAGCCGAAATCACAAACAAAAACGCGACGGCGGCGCAACGCGTCATTATCGGGCGAAATGAATTGGGCGCTGGGTGCGGTTGCACTGGTGTGTCCTTTGCCGGGTCAAGAATATTAAAAGGATATTTGAGCCAAAAGGCCAATGGTTCGAGCATTAAAATCGAACCCGGTAAAATTGGTACTTCTGTTGTTACGCTGGAACCAAGCGCTCAACTGCATTTTTTCACGAGGTTCCCACTCGATGCTCAAACGCGTCAGATTCAGATGGTCCGAACGCTGAACGTTTGTGGCGCCAACCGGAGTTGCCCCCTTGAAGTTTCGGTGTGAAAATTCTTGGTTGAAGATCAGTTTTAGTTTTTCTTTGATTTGCCATGACGGCGCAAAGGCGATACGGTCGGATTCCACGTAGCTCGAATAGACCGTCTGATAATCGGCAATCTGTCGGCTCAATGTTATCGCCAAATCCACGCGAGGGCTCACCGACCAAAACAAAGTGGAGCTTGCATTGAGGCCGCTGTAGTCTCGAAAGTCGTAATTGCCGAAATTTTTCTGCAGGTACGACACTCGGGCATTTAGCAGCGTTTTTGCGCTTAAAAACCAGCGAACGTTGAGTTGATTCTCGGTTTCAGTATACGAAGATGGTAGAAAAAGCTGGGTTGCAAATGAAGCGTCGGAATAGTCGCCGCTGCCTCTCCGTATTGTGTAAACAATTTCTGATCCCGAAGGGAAAACTTTCTTCAATCCAGCGTCGACGGAATCTGTGCTGAAGGCTCTTTGTTCAATAATCGTGGCACTGTTTTTAACCTCTTGCCGATAAACAGAGCCGATCACTTGCCAAGTACCGTCGAGCTCATATAAACCTTGTGCGCGCGTCGTGGTGGCGATCCGTTTGTTTCGGACAGTGTAATTTCGGAAGTCGTTAAATCCGCTCAAATTTTCTTGCCTGTCGGCAAAGACACTTCCGCGAAACCTAGGAGTGAGGCTCCAGCCAAAGGTGCCGGTGTAGTTTAACGCGGTAAATCCGAGGTAGCCGAAATTTTTATAATCATAGTTGACCGCGTTGACATTTAGCTTGACGTTCTGTAGTCCGTAATCCTTATCAAAATTCAATCCTGCCGTCGTCGCGTGGATGGTTTCGGCGGCAGAACTCCTGCCAATGAGTGCCTGCGCATCTCGACTTTTGGAAAGTAGAAATAGGTTGTCTGTGTGACTGATGCTATAGCTCGCCGACAACTGGAGCGCATCGTTCGGATTCGCGCGTGCACCCGTTGCAACGAGAAAAATTGGAATGCAATGTGCGGAAAAGATCCAGCCTGAAATCTTTTTCATTTTATGACGAGCAGGGCAGTATTGTTTTGGAAGCTATGGCTAAAGTGCCATCGGGGCGCCGTTGCAGGCGGGAAAAATGCACATTATTTTCAGAATTGAGTGCGCGCTGGTGACGATTTCTTGAAAAATTCGCTTGTCGGTTCTCACGAATGCCTTTCTCCCATGCAGTGCGGTGTCTTGTTTGAACCATGGATCGATTTCGACTCATTGTTCAAAATGGCTTACTCATCCAATCTCAACTCGCTATGTTATTTTTGATCAAATTGCGGGCTTGATTTTTTCTGGCTCCGACTCAGGGCGAGTTTTCACCAGTTTTATCTTACAGCCAAAAACAATGGAGTACCTCGCGGTACTCCATTATTTTTTCTCCGCAGAAGCGAAGTGTGGCAAATTACCGATTCTTTTGGCGTCGGCGTGCGATGAAGCCCATCATGCCTAGGCCGGCAGCAAGCATCGCATAAGTTTCGGGCTCAGGCACGGGTGGAGCGATGTTCAACGGCGAGATCGCGATCAATCCAGTGTATGTGCTTACTCCGTTGCTCTTACCCGTGACGGCGAGGGTGTAAACCTGGCTTTCCAACAATGACGCATACGTCGAAAACCTCGTGTCGTTCGCAACAGGATTGGCGCCCGTCGGCACCAGATTTTTGATCGCGGGAAGAGACACTGGTGTCAGGCCGTTCAACGAAGCTTCATCGGCGAACGCTCCCAAGAA
The DNA here is from genome assembly GCF_033546935.1 of Xylophilus sp. GOD-11R. Lineage (GTDB taxonomy): Bacteria > Pseudomonadota > Gammaproteobacteria > Burkholderiales > Burkholderiaceae_C > Xylophilus. Next base: position 980,779 of record NZ_CP137854.1, read on the forward strand.
CACTTGCATGCTCTGTACTTCGATACCGTAGCCGGTAGAGAACTTGATGGAGGTGGTTGCGAAGCCTGCAGCGCTATCGAGCGGGGTGGAGAAATGCCAAAGGTCAGCGAATGTCCCGGTTTTCGTGACGGATGAAATGACTTTGGTTCCGGTGATAGCGCCGAGGTCGGTCGGGGCCGCTTGGGCCGGTGCCTGAAAACTGCAGGCAAGGACGGCAGCGACCGCTGCAGCGGTAAATAGTTTGCGCATGGTGATTTCCATAAAAGTAGAGGACAAGGGACGGAGGGGACGTCTTCAATGTCGCATGTCACCATCACAACTCTCAATAGACCGATGAGACTAGCTTGCAATGTCTCGCGTAACTCGTTGAACTAGCGCATTTCTCTCGCATCAATTACCTTATGCGACTGTCGTTGGTATGGGATGCGGTGAAGAATTGCGCTATTCTTCTTGTGTCAAGCTGTATCAACATGAATCATGAAATAGACGGAAGTGAGTGAACACACACATGTGGATTATTGACAGGCTGGTGAGCAAGGCTGGTGATGCTGGGGTCCGGGGCAGTCGGCGGCTACGGGTGGATGCCGCCTAGATCGGTTTGACGTCATGACATTCTTTTCATCGCTTTCGTCCGATGACATCAGTCGTTACTTCCGGATCATTACGCAGGCCGTCAGCGTCAAGCGGCATTTCGATTTGCTTGTCTGGCTTCAGGGAGATGTGCAGGCGCACATTCCACACGACATTCTGGTTGCAGGATGGGGTAATTTCGAGCGCGGGACGTTGTATCACGATGTGGTGTCCGACCTGCACGGCGTTCGCTCTGAAAATATCGATTCAAAGGCGCTTACGCCATTTCTAAAATCACTTTTTCAACATTGGCTCAAGTACCAGAAGCGGCCGTTCGTGATTACCGCCAACGAAGCGGGTTGGTTCACGGATGATGTCGACCTTCAGCGAGAATTGGGGGACGGGTTGCAACGTGCCCGCTCCATGCTGGTGCATGGAATCAGCGATGAGCGTGGTCAACACGATTGCATCTATATCATCCTGAGCACAAAGACCATCTACGGCGACGCGGTCTGCAGCGCCATGGAAGTTTTGTTGCCTTACATCGATACGGCGCTCCGGCAGGTTGCGCACCTTCCGCATCAACAGAACAACGGAGACGTCGAAAAGCCAGTCGTCACGTCCACGGAAGCCTCGCCTGCAGATCTTTGGAACCTGAGTCCGCGTGAGGTGGAGATCATGCATTGGGTTGAAATGGGGAAGACGAATTTCGAGATCGGCAGCATCCTCAATATCAGCTCGTTCACCGTGAAAAACCACATGCAGCGGATATTCAAAAAGTTGGATGTATCCAACCGCATGCAAGCTGTTTCTGCATTCAAGGCGGCACGGGCCAATGAATAGTCAGGGCTCGACCGCCCGAGCCAGACGTCAAGTAGCGGCTCCCGGGCCTCGCGAGGGGTTGGTGGGCGTGATCGAGTCGATCCTGGAGCCGTGTGTCTTGATCGGCTCGCTTTGGATTCTTGCCGCGCACGCTTTGGGTGAGGTAACGGCGCCCTATATGGTGCTGTCGTTGATAATTTTTGCGCTAACTTTTCCCGGCCTTTCGCGTTCACAACTTCCAATCTGGCAACTTGCCGCGCGGGTCATGGTTTCCTGGGTTTGGATCGCCGCATTGTTATTGATGGGGGGATATGCAACGCGAGCGCTGCCATTGTTCGACACTGGAGTGCTCGCCAATTGGCTCTGGGTAGCGCCTTCTGCACTTATCCTCGCGCTCCTGCTCCTTAAAAAGCTTGCGCCATGGATCACGGCGTTGCAAGGGGCCCCGCAAAAGGTCGTGATCGTTGGCGTAAATGCACAAGGTTTGGCACTTGCCGAGCGCATCAATCATGCGTCGTTGTCACGGCTGTCGTTTTCAGGTTTTTTCGACGACCGGGATTTCGTTCGCCTTCCGGCAGAAGCTTCTCAGTTTCGGTTGGGGATCGTGGATGATTTACCCGCTTATGTGAGAGAAAACGATGTTGCGGTGATATTTCTCTCGCTGCCCATGGCCGCCGAACCGCGCGTGCTTGAGATTCTCGATGCCCTCAAGGATACGACTGCTTCGATTTACTTCGTTCCAGATATGTTTGTGACTGACCTTATTCAAGCGCGGGCATCAAACGTGGAAGGTATTCCGGTCATCGCGGTCTGCGAAACGCCATTTCATGGAATGATGGGCGTAATAAAGCGCAGCAGTGACATGGTTCTCGCTCTCTTCATTCTGTGCTTGATCGCGCCGCTGATGATCGGCCTTAGCATCGCGATAAAGCTCACGTCGCCCGGCCCGATTATTTTTCGTCAACGTCGGTATGGCCTAGACGGAAAGCAAATCACAGTCTACAAGTTTCGGTCGATGCATGTCGGGGAAGACGATGAGGCAGTCCGCCAAGCCAAGCGAAACGACAGTCGAATCACCCCCCTGGGGGCTTTCATGCGTAAGACGTCACTTGATGAACTTCCTCAGTTCATCAACGTGCTTCAGTGGCGGATGAGTATCGTAGGTCCTCGGCCACACGCGGTGTCTCACAACGAGTTGTATCGCAAATTGATCAAGGGGTACATGGTCCGGCACAAGGTCAAGCCCGGAATCACGGGATGGGCACAAGTCAACGGATTTCGAGGCGAAACAGAAACGCTGGACAAGATGCAATCTCGAATAGAGTTCGACTTAGATTACTTGCGTAACTGGTCGTTACGATTGGATTTGAGCATCATTCTGCAGACCGTTCGCCTGGTATTCAAAGACCACCGGGCATACTGATTCACCGAGGTCGAGCAGGTCATAGTCCGAGCGGATTCGCGCGTCCAAAAGTAGATGTGTGCGCACACTTGCGTGGCACATAATGTGCCTTTTTTGAACAGATGTGCCTCGACAACGGGCAACGCATGATTCATGGGCATAGTCGAATGGACGGCTGGTTACGCGGCGGTAGGTGTCATTGCTCTGGCGGTGCTGGGCTGCTATTGCGTTTCGGCACGCGGCGGTTCTGTCATCCGCCAGTACCGGCTGGCTGAACCGCAGCGCGCCAGATACCGGCGCGGCCGGGCGGTTCAGGACAGCGCTGGAGATGTTCACCTTGTCATGAACTTTCTCAATCGCTTGGCCGCCGAATCCGGAGCTTTGCCTGAAGGAAGGCTCGACCAGATCTGCGATTTGGCCGACTACTTGCGGCAATGCCTTTCCTATGCCGAGCCCAAGTCCATCAGTGTGTCCGCCGAGCTCTCCTTGGTAGAGCACTACGTCGCCTTGATTGCTGGCGCCCGGGGCTGGCAGCTTCCCATATGCATCACGGCCCCTGCGAACGTGAGAGCACGGCATATCACGGCCCATTCGATCTGTCTCATCTTCCAAACGCTTTTGCACGCGCAGCTGCGCTTGCCGGCAGGAACCTACCCGATCTGGCTGGTGTTGAGCGAACCCTCGCCCGACCAGCTGGTGGTGCTGATGAGCATCAGGAAATCCGCCGATGGTCTCGCATCCTGCTCAGCTTTCATTGACTCGGAATTTGCGCAGCTGTGCACGGCGATGTCATCCGGCTCGCAGCGGTGGAGTTGCAGCCCTGTACGCCACACCGACGCGGCCATCGAAGTGTCCGTGCTGATTCGTTGACATTTTTATGTCGACCGGGAAAGTGGCCGCGAGCTCGCGTCCATCCAGGTGGGAGCCCTCGAATGAAGATCGGAAATTCGGCTGAACCAGATGTTGACCATGCCGTCTCGTGGGAAGCGTCGGTAAACCCCCGCACTTGGCGGTCATGGTGCATCCGGCACGAGCGGGCTACCGTGGGTGCGAAGGTCGTCAGTGCGTGGTTCGGGAAAAAATTCGGCTGTCGATCATGACGGTTGGGACGACTGCGCTCGAGGCGCCATCCGCAGGTGCCGGTGTCTCGAAAGCTATCCACGTAGCGGTACTGGATGACCACGCCGTGGTGCGGTACGGGATTGAACTCCTGACCAAAAACGGTATTGGGTTCGCCTGGACGGGGGCGGCCGCTACCGCTGCGGAACTGCTGGGCCTATTGGCAAGCCGGCCCTGTCACGTCCTGGTACTCGATTACCAGCTCTCCTCACGTGAGATCGATGGCTGGAGCCTTGTTCGGCGCATCAGATCGTATTTCCCGCACGTGCGCATCCTTGTCTACACCAGTCACGAAAGCAAACAGGTTGCCGACGTTGTACGAAAGGCAGGAGCCCATGGCTTTCTGGCAAAAAGCGCAGGACTGGAGCCTTTGCTGCACGCGATACGTGCCCTCGCCATGGGCGAAACACTTTTTGCTAAACCATCCCACTCAGCCGACAAATGGGCAGGTCTCGGTGGGGCGGCCGCTGCGCTTTCGCCGCGCGAAAACGAGGTGTTGCGCTGCTTTCTTCAGGGTATGAGCGTGACCAGCATCGCCTTGAAATTTCAGCGAAGTGTGAAGACGGTAAGTTCTCAAAAACGTGCCGGTTTCCGGAAACTAGGCGTACACACCGACCACGAATTCCTGAGACAGTACGGCAACGAACGCATCGCCGTTCATGAGGGGCAGCGCTGATGCAAGGCGAGTCCGGCCAGAAATGGGAAAGGCGGTCTTCGATTGCGGCCAGACGTCTTAACGTGGATGACATGCTCGCGCCCCGCGACCACCAAGCTATCGACGAGGGCGCAAGCCATCGTGAAGCGGAATTGAGTCTGGCATTCGGGGATGCCAACGTTGACGAGGGGTTTTCCATGCAGCCCCTGCCGCTTCTGGGCTCGGATGCAGGCGAACACCTCCGAATTCGCACATTCGGAGGTTTGCAGGTCATCGGTGCGGACGGGCGTCCGGTTGGATCCCTCCGTGGCCGGCAACTGCAATTGCTGCGTTGGCTGGTGCTGGCACGTTGGGGCTCACCTTTGGGCGTTGCGGCCGTTATCGACGCCATGTGGCCAGAGGCGGAGGGGGCGGCGGCAAGCAGCAATTTTGCCAGCACTGTCAGGCGGCTGCGCGGTACGCTGGGTAATGCGGCTGCCATTCGAGTGAGTGCCGGCCGTCTCTCGCTCGTGCCTACGTATTGCAGGGTCGATCTGGACGACTTTCAGCCTCTCGATGTTTTTTTCCGCGGCTCGAACGGTGCGGGTAATTCGGAAGAGGCTTCCCGCCTGGCCAACCGATGGTTACTGCTCTTCGACGAAGAAAACCCGGTGCTCAATGCGCCGCCCGATACGCCCGACATGGCGTCGCGGATTCGATCCGTCGGCATCGCATGGCGACATGCGACGTTACGCTTGTGTCAATTGCTTCGTGGCACTCCGGAGGCAGAGAAGGCGCTGCGCCTTTGCGAGGCGATCGAACGCCATGGATTTGCAGATACCCGGGTGATGGCGGAATGGCATTCCCTCACCGTGCGTGGCGACCCCGGACGCCGTAAAGCCGAACGGCGATCGGGCTGAGTCAAACGCGCTCCGGCCGGGTGGTGCCATGGCTTTCGGATCGTTCATCTTCTTCACGGTCTTCGGCCGCCAGCACCAACACCTGACGCCATTGCCGAGCCTGGCTCTCCAGAAGGTCGACCAACACACCATTCGCGGCGATTTGCCGCGACAGTTCGTCGCAGGACGCGGCAGCCTCTTGGCTTGCGGCCACGGCGTTCGTGAGTTCCTGGGCGGCGCCATCGGTGCGTTGGCGCAATGTGTCGAGATGGTCGCGGCCACCCTGCAGATCGGCGATCCGCACCGCCGCCCCAGCGGCTGTGCGCGCGATGAGCGTCTGCGCGTAAGTTCGGTCCTCCTCCTGTCGGGCGGCCAGCGCATCGCGGCAGATCGTCTCGCGCTCACGAAGGCGGTCGAGCACTTCCTGGGCCTGGCGACGCTGCAATTGGAGCGCCTTGCCGCGCCGGCGATTGATTTCCGCCAGCGTCGTGTAGTCGCGGATGTCGCGCGGCTCGGCCACGGATTCGACCGGCCTGGCGTATCAGCCCATGCTGGTCTGGCTGGGCGTCTCGTTGTAGTAACGACGATAGCCAGCCGTCAGCGCGGTCCGATTCTTGATGCCGTGTTTCATGGCCACCTCCATCACGCCCGCACCGGTTGCTTCCTGCAGGTCTTCCCTGATTTTCTGCATGCGATGCCGGCGAAGCACTTCGCGCGGCGACAGACCGATGTGCTCCTTGAACGCCAATTGCAATGCACGTTCGGAAACGCCGATGACATTGGCGATGTCGTTGATGGACAGGCTGGGCATGTGTGCGTGGGCCACCATGTATTGATAGGCGCGACGATAGCGAGCGGGAAGTCGGGCACTGATGTCGTCCTTGACCACTGCGTAGTGACTCGACGGCTTTTCGTCGTAGCGCTGGGAGATCGGGTAGACGTGTCGCATGGCCTGCATGGCCAGCAAGGCGTAGTTGGCATACATCGTCAGCCCTTCGTCGGACAGGCCTTGCAGCAAGCGCAGCTTCGCGTAGCAATACACCAGCTGCCGCTGCTGGGGGTCGGTTCCATCGGCGTTGGCCAGGCTGCGCTGCAGGGTAGTGGAGCCGCCGCCGACGATCAGGATCTCGGCGATGTGGACCAGCTTGCCGGCCAGTGCCGCCTGTGTCATTTCCAGCACCACGGTCTGGTGGCATTGCGGCGACAGCTGGCGCGTGTGGCTCAGGCAGTTCTGCACGGTGAGGGTGTCGCACGACTGACCGCGTGCGAGGGCCAGCAAGCGGGCCAACTGATCGGCACGCTGCCGAACCAGTCGGCTGGAGGCGCCATCGCAAGGGCCGGACGCCTGCTGCATGACCGGTGGTTCCACCACAGCGCTGCCCGCGCCCAGCGACTGCCAGTAGATGTCGTCCCGCAATCCTTGGGATTGCTGCACCGCGTTGCGTACGTTGAAGTCAAAGGCCATGAGCAGCATCAGTTGCTGCCAGCCGAAAGCACCCAGGCCCGCCGCTTCTTCTGCGCCGGTGGTCAGCAATTCACGTGCTCGGGCACGCAGGCCGGATTCGAAGAAGACACCCGCCAGGAGCGCGTGGGCCTCCAAACGCAATGCAGCCGTGCAGGTGCTTCGGTGGACTTTCTGGAAACAGCTCGCAGCCGTTTCGAAGCGTCGCTGGAAGAGGGCGAGCAGACCTGCCGACCGGCATGAGAGCGCTTCCGCGTCGACCGACGGTTCCAGGGCCTTCAGCGACTGGCGGTAGACGTCCTCTGCTTCCTCGAACGCGCCACGCAGCAGGTGGATATCACCGCAAACCTGTCGCAATCTCGCAAGCTGGAGCGGTTCGGTGTTGGTCTCGCTGGCGCTGAGCACGGCTGTCATGGCCTCTGACAGGCGGCCCTCGGCCATGCAGAGCGACGCGGGTGGCGCGATGGCGCCGCAGTCGATCGTGGAACTGATGAGCAAGTAGTGGTAGGCAATCATCTTGGAACCGGGGTCAACCGATAGAGGGCGGGATTCCTTCAGTGTGTCGAGCCTCGATGGCTGCGGCACTTGCATTCCGCTTGCATCTGTCTAGGACGATTCCTAAAGCGAAGCGGATGGTGCGGGTACCGCGTGTGTCGCTGGACTTTCAGCAACGACGCCCTACCCGGCGGAGTCGGTTCAAGTCCGTGGTTTTCGCGGCGGGCTGGTGGTGGTCATGTCTCGCTTGTCTGGTTCATCAAAGATCTGCAGCGACCCATGATCCATTCGGGCTCTTCGGGTTTTTGCAGCTCAGACGAAGTTGTGTCGAGCAAACCGAAAGGCGACGAGACGCTCATGCCCATACTGGCTATCGCCCTCGGGACGGCTTAGTCGTCGATCTGGTTCCCGTCGAGCGGGCGCTGAGCCAGCACGGGCTTCGCAGCCTGATTTGCCGCCATATCGGTGGGCGCTTTCATCGGTGCCGGAGCAAGAGCCAACTCCTTCGCGCGTTTGAGTTGGGCGTTCATGGCGATGACTTCGGTCAGTTGGCGCGGATTGAAGGTGAAGTGCTGGACTTGACCAACCCCGATTTGCCGAGCCTGCTCATTCAGACGATCGCCGAGTTGCCTGGCGAGGTATCGGCAGGTTTCGGCGTAGCGGGTGCCATCGACGTCCCCGACAATGCCCATTTTGATTTCTTCGTCAAGCGCATCCTGCATCTCGCGCTCAAGCTCGCGAATGCCGTCCCAGATGTCTGTGCCAACGAACTTCAGGAGCTTTTCCATGGCAGGGGAGCTGGGCGGGATCAAGCTGGTGCTGACGTTGGCGACCAGTTTCACCATCGCGTTTTCCGAGGCCCGCAGAAAGTTGGCGATGGTGGTTTCCAGCGCTGCCAACTGCTCCGGCGAGCCATTGGCCAGCACGTGGTCGCGCAGCGCCAGGTATTGGCCGGCCTGGTCGTCGATCTGTTTGAGCATGCTTTCCAGAGCATCACGCGCGATTTCCTCGACCCTCGAGGCCGGCATCGAAATGGCATCGACCGCCGTGGACTCCTGAACACTGAAATGGCCTCCTGCGGCCGCAGGAGGCGCGCCGAGCAGATCCGAGAAGCGTTCGTCCTCCCGGGGCACTTCGGCTGATTTCGCGCCGGCTGCATTCGCGTCCTTCGTTCGGGCAGCAAGCGGTGAGACCGAGCTCTGCTGAGCTGCGGACACGTGTGGGGTCGGGAAGTACATGTCGGCGATTCCTTGTTGTCGGTTCGATGGATCAAAGCGTAGGCCTGGGTCTCGCAGGCGGGCTGCCGAGTGGGCGAAGCCCTGCGGCGGCAGGCGAAGTTGTGATGGCCCGGGTGCCGATTGGCGAGGGGCGGCCTGCATTTGTTCGTCTTTCCGACATCTCGCGAAGGCCCATCCAGCCTCAACACGATGAACGGTTCGCAAAACGGGACGCAGCTTCGGGTGGGGTGGTCTCAAAAGTAAGCGAGTCCCTACGCTCGCTTCAAATCCAATGCCATCCCGCTTCGTCCAGCAATCCATCCCTTCGCCGTGAACGCCGCATTCGTCAACCTGTCACGCGCCTTGCCTTCGGCCGACGGTGCAGCCGTGCGTCTTCGGCGCTGGGCGGGTCGGACGGTCTCGCGTGGCGCGCAGCCGAATTTCTTCGCATTTCGGACCGATTTGACCCCTTCGGCGCCCATCGCGCCGGATGCGCTACTGGCGATCGTGTGTACTTCCGTCGGCGAATTCGACCTTGCCCTGGAGCCTCGCCAATGGCCTGACCTCGCCTTGGCCGCCGGGTTGCCCGACGCCGGCCGGCGTAGCGCGGTTGCCATGTTGTTGCTGTCGGAATGCATCGGCGCTTCGGCAGCCGAGTTGCTTTCGGTCGACCTGCGCACCACCGCGCCGCCAGGCAGCCGAAGCATCGGTGTCGAGCTGAGCCGAGGTGACAGCAGGGCGCAGCTTCTTCGAATGGACGAAGCCCTCTTCCGCTCCCTCGAGCGTTCGCTCGACAAAACGCCGCCGCGCCTGGCGCAGGGCGCACTCCGCATGCGTCTGCCGAGCCGTGTCGTGCTCGCATCGCGCGGCCTTTCGAACCAGGTCTTGCAAAGGCTGCGGCAGCGGGACGTTCTGCTGCTTCCCGACGTTCCGGCGCGACCCGGTGCCGGTGCGGCCGGCATGCCCATGGTCAACGCATGCCTGGCCTGGGGCCCCGGCTCGCGAGGTGCGCTGCGCGTGCCGGTTCTTCTTCAGGACACCAAGATGACCCTTACCTCTCCACTCGATCTGGCCATGCCGGACATGGCGCCCGTTCCTTCGACGAACTCGCATCACGGCCACGCCGGCGATGCCGGAATTTCGGATGCGCTCGCCCGTATGGAGCTTCCCGTGCAGTTCGAAATGGCCGGCCCGTCGCTGCAGCTCGCCGATATCGCCAGCCTGGTCGCCGACGACGTGCTCGAGCTGCCGATGGCGGTCGAGCAATCGCGGGTTCGCATGGTCGTCGCCGGGCAGTGCGTCGGCCTGGGCGAACTCGTCGCGGTGGGCAATCGGCTCGGCGTGCGGATCCTGCGCATGGACCTCGCCAGCGAAATGCCGGGGGCAGGTTCATGAACTTCCAGACGGGCGATGTCGTCACGCTGGCAACCCTCGCCATCCTGGCGGGCTTGCTGCCGTTCTTGGTGATGTCGTTGACTTCGTTCGTCAAGATCGTGGTGGTGCTGAACCTCGTGCGCAACGCGCTCGGCGTGCAGCAAGTGCCGCCGACCATGGTGATCAACGGCCTGGCGCTGGTGCTGACCGCCTACATCCTCATGCCGGTCGCCCGCGAGACGATGGATGCGGTCAAGAACAAGCCCGAGGCCAGCATTTCGCAGCGTGCGGTCGACCTGATCGAGGCTGCCAGAGAGCCATTTCGCAGCTTTCTTTCCAAGCATGCGCACGAACGCGAGAAGCGCTATTTCCTGAAGTCGGCGGCCGACCTGTGGCCGAAGAAGGATGCCGAAGACCTGCGCCCCGACGACCTGATGGTGGTGGCGCCGGCTTTCGTCGTCAGCGAGCTGGCGGAGGGTTTCCGTATCGGCTTCCTGCTGTACCTGGCGTTCATCGTGGTCGACTTGGTCGTCGCCAACGTGCTGGTGGCCATCGGGCTGACGCAGGCCTCGCCCACCAACATCGCCATTCCCCTGAAGCTGTTGCTGTTCGTCGTGCTCGACGGCTGGTCGGCCCTGTTGCACGGCCTCGTGCAAACCTATCGTTGAGGCCATTCGCATGAATCCCGACGACATCGTCCGCTTCACATCGCAGGCCATGCTGGTCTGCCTGCTGGCTTCGTTGCCGGCCATCGTGGCCTCGGCCGTCATCGGATTGCTGGTGGCCTTCATCCAGGCCGTCACGTCCTTGCAGGACGCCAGCATTTCGCACGGCATCAAGCTCCTGATCGTGTCGGCCGTCATCGCGGTCACCGCTTCGTGGTCGGCTGCGCGGATCGTCCATTTCTCGCAGACCCTGTTGCAGGCGGCGTTCCGTCCATGAGCAATTTCCTGCCTCCCATCAGCCTGGTGCCGGTGAGTCCGACCTACCGGCAGAACGCGCCCGGCACCGGTAGCGGCCAGGCACTGCCGACGGCACCGGGCGTCGCCGCTCCGGCGACGCCCGACCAGCAGATCTCGCCCGAGGTCCATGCGCTGCTGGCGCTGCCGACAAGGCCGCGGGCCGCGCAGCGCGGCAACCGCGCGGCCGACGGCGGGCGCAAGGAGCGAGGTGAAGACTCGTCGCCCGAGGAAGAAGGCCTGTTGAATGGGGCGCTCGGTGGAGCACGTTTCCATTACGGCGGTGGCTCCGGCCAGTCCTCGGAGCAGAACGGCGAACAGCAAGGCGATCGATCGGCGGGCATGCGACCGCTACCCAGGCTGGAGGACGGATTTCTCGACGCGACGACCAAGTCCGCATCGCCACCCTTTGCCAACATGACGGCGTACGCCGCCGGCCTGGCGGAGCGTTGCGGGGTCCATCACGCCACCCACGGCCAGGAGTCCATGAACGCATTTCTGCGCACCGTGATGGTCGGCCTGCTGCCGAGCTTCATGCGCGACCTGGTCGAACAGATCGCCGAGACCGTCAAGACCGATCGTGCCGGCAAGGGCTTCGATGCGCTCGGCCCCATACGGCTTGCCTGCCAGGAGTTTCTGGACCTGATGCGACCGCTGTATGCGCGTTACGCGAACGGGCCTTATCTGGTGTCCGACGCCCGCGATGTGCTGTGCGCCGCCCAGGACCTTCTGGCGCAGGAAGCGGATCGATTCGAGCATTCAACGCCACGCGTGGCGACCTTGCTCACCGACAGTGTCCGCCCCTTGTTGCCTGTACTGGTCATGGCCGGAATGCCCCGCCCGCTTCAGATCGAGGCGTTTGAGCAGCCCGTGGGGAGCGCCGCGTGAAGACCTTGCGTGTTCTGGCCGGCCTGCATGCGGGGGCGCGACTGGCATTGGCGCCAGGGCTTTACCGCGTCGGCAGCTCCGCCATAAGCGATGCCCTGTCGACGCCGGACGCCACGCCCATCGAACTGCTGGACTGGACCGAGCCAATGCTGTCGATCGCAGTAGATGCGGCCGGGCGCGTGATCGTATTGCCGTCAGGGGACGAGGCAACCGGGCAAGCCTCACAGGCAGCGGCTGGCGATGCTTGGGCAGACCTGGTTCCGCGCCGGTTCGGCGACGTGGTGCTGTGCGTCGGTGCTTCGGACCAGCCGTGGCCCGACGACGCCCAACTGGTGGCGCTGCTGAACAAGCCGGTTGTCGGTGAATCGAGCGCGCCGGCGACGCGCCGCGCCTCGTGGGGCATGCGCGCCGGATTCATCGGCGCCGGATTGCTGGCGGCTGTCAGCGCGCTTTACGGCCGATCCGACGCCCCGACGCACCAGACGCCGCCGGCGCGCCCCGAACAGGCGGCGCAGTTGCTCAAGCAGAGCCTGGAAAGCCGAGGCTTCAAGGAACTGCAGGTACGCGAGGAGCGCGACGCCGTGATCCTCGCCGGGCTCGTGCCCGACGCCAACGCCGGTCGCTCCGTGCGCAGCGCGACGCTGGAGGTGGAGCGGACATCCGGCGTACCGGTCGTGATGCAATGGGAAGTCGCCGACGACATCGCTTCCACGATCGAAGCGGCCTTGCGCCTCCCCGGCGTTCACGCCCGATACGTGGGCGCCGGGCGCTTCGAGATCGAAGGCATCGTGGCCGATCCCGCCGCGGTTCGCGAGAGCGCTGGACCGCTGACCAAGGATCTGGGGGCGAATGTGAAGGGCATCAATTTTTCCCTGGAGCGCCGCCACCGGGCGGCCGCACCTTTCAGTTCGGCCATCGTGGCCGACGCCCTGCGCTATTCGGAGCGACCCGACGGCGCCAAGGTGTTCCAGGACAACACCGCCATAGCGAGGTAGCCATGTTCGAAGTTTTCACCCAGGAACACGAGGACGCCATTGCCCGCCTGACGCAAGGAGTGGCGAGCGACGACGCGACAGGGTTGGCCGCGGCGATTTCGGCATTGCATGCCTGCCGTCGCGACGTCGTACGTGCGTTGGAGCAGCAGCGCGGTTCCGCCGCTCGTCTTGAATGGCAGACGTTGTATGACGGATTAAGCCAACTCTCTGATTTTCTGACGACCGATTGCGAAAAGTCGATCGAATGAATTACTGATTCATTCTTTTTGAATGAAGCCGTCTCCCGCGGTTCGGGATTTTTGGAGTATTTGAAATGGCATTGCAAATCGGCAACACATTGAGCAATCTTAAAAGTGCATTAGGGAATATCGCGGCTGGAAAAATTCAGACCAAAATTGCATCTAAGGAGATAGATGAGGCGGCTGAAGACGCCAACACCATTAAAAATGAGGAATCCGCTGCGGCTTTGAAGCGCACCGGTCCGGCTTATCGACAAAAAGTAGCCGAGAATATATTGCAAACCGTGTAACTGGTGCGCTAAAGCTCTCTCAACCGCCGAACTCGCTAACCACGCATTCGGCGCTCTCTTAATCAATAACCTATGGCAGAAGAAGACAAGTTGACAGATCTCCTTCGTGAATTCTGCGATACGGTCGGTCTGTATCCGCCGGAAATACTCAGGAGGAAACAGGTGCAAGTCAAAGGGATGGAAGTGAATTTCACTCGCCCTGCCGCAGGAGCCGAGCATTTTTTCTTTTCCTATCAGTTCGGCGCTATCGCCGCTGGACGCACCCTGAAGGTTTTCCGCTTGATGCTGGAGGCCAATATTCTCGTTTATGCCAAGGACGACGCCGTCATCGGCATGGACCCTGATACAGGTGGGGTTGTGCTTTCGGTGCGTGGAACGTTCGGGCCTGGCGCCACGGGTCGATGGCTGGCCGATACCCTTGCACATTTTGCCGAGCATGCGATCTATTGGCGAAAGAATATCTTGGACTGCATCGACGAAATGTTTAATGGAATCTCGTCAGGAAAATACCAATGGATGCGCGCCTGAATACGCCGATACCCGCCGACGCTGCTGCCCGTTCTCGAATGGCGCGCACGATGGTCCGTGCCGTCATTCCGATGATGCAAAGTTCAACGCCGCATGGCGCTCAGCTGCTGCTGCGGTGCATTGCCATTCTGGCGCCCCAAAGCGACCGACGAGAACTTCAGGCCCTCGTCCATTTCGGGCTCGGTGAATATGTAGAAGCCATGCAGATCTGGAGCGGTTTGGATGATCCGAGCTGTCAGGCATTGGCGGTGCTGTGTCAGCAGTCGCTCGGCGAGCCGAGCTGGTGGGGCGCCGCACGGGAGCTCTATGAAAACGGTGACCAGGCTGTTCGCGAAATCATCGGCCCCGCACTCGGAATGGGGCGCGAGGTCCAGGACGCCGCCCAGGCCATGAGGACAACCCCGGATCAGCCTGAGGTGCGCTTGCCCGCGCCCGATCACCGGGCCACATCTTTCAACTTTTCGCTGAGGGCTTGACCATGAATCCAATCGCAGCTGACGCCGGTACTGTGCCTTCCGCAACAGCCGGCATTCTTCCCGATGCCCGTTCTGCAGCCCAGCTGGCATCGGGTGAATTCGACCAATGGATGGACGGTCTGACCGCCACGGCGCCACCTCGGCCGCCGTCCTTGCTCGGCAGCATGGTCCGCATGCCGTCCGACATGAGCAACCAAGTCATGGCTTCGGTGACGGCACCGCCTCCGCCGAACATGTCGTTGGTGCAGACGATCAGGGACGCCGCGCAGAAAAGCGTCGACCTGAACAACATGAAGACGCTCAACAGTCTGGTGATTTCAGCCGCCAAGCTGACCCGCAAGACCGTTGAGACCGTGCTGAACAACAAATGAGCACGACCCTCCTGCGCCTGCGGCGTGTCGCCCTCTGCCTGCTGGTGGTCACGCTCTGCGCCTGCCGGTCGGATCTGTTCACCGCCATGAGCGAGCCCGATTGCAACGAGGCCTTGGCCGTGCTGCTGTCGGCCGGCATCGCCGCCGACAAGGCCAGCCCCGACAACGGCAAGACCTGGAACCTCCGGGTGCCCGAAGACCGCATCGTGCGCGCCCTGGAACTGCTGCGTGAACGCGGCCTGCCGCGCAGCCACTTCTCCAGCCTGGGCGAGCTGTTCAAGAAAGACGGACTCATCTCCACGCCGGTCGAGGAGCGGGTGCGCTTCGTCCACGGCATCTCCCAGGAACTGTCCGAAACGCTGTCGCGCATGGACGGTGTGATCGTGGCACGGGTCCACATCGTGCTGCCCAACAACGATCCGCTGGCCACCGAAGTCAAGCCCTCGAGCGCTTCGGTGTTCATCAAGTACCGGCCGGACCTGGCGGTCTCCAGCCTGATGTCGCCGGTGAAGAACCTGGTGGCCCACAGCGTCGAGGGTTTGAGCTACGAACAGGTCAGTGTGACCTTCGTGCCGGGCGATCCGGCGGCCCCGAGCCTGCCCGACCCGTCCGAATCCGGTACGACGCTGGCGGTCGCCCTGGCGCTGCTCGGCTCCCTGCTGGCGTGCCTGGGCCTGCTGACCGGCTGGGCGTGGAAACGCCCCGAGCGGGCGGCGCGCGGGATCTGGCCGATGCCGGTCATCCTGCGGACCTTGCGCCGGTTGGGCCTGGTACGGCAGACGCCCGCTCGCGCCGAGGTGGTGGCATGACCATCGTCCTGCGTGCCGGCACGTCGCACGACACGACGATGCAGCGCTTTCGCTCGTACGCCGAGGCCTTGCGCCAACTGCCGTCGTGGGTGCATCCGAGCTGGCGCGACAGCTTCGGCATCGGCCTGGCGGCCACCACGACGCCCGCCGGCGCGGCCCGTCTGGCGGTGGCGCTCGGCGTGGAAACGCCGGACGCCGAGGCTTTCGACCACGCTGCCCATCGCATCGCGGCGCTGCCGTCCCGGCTGGTGTGCCGCGTGCTGCGTACGCGAGGCCTGCTCAGGCACCGCCCCGCCTTGCGGCGCTGCCTCGACCAGTCCGTGCGCGGGCGTTTGGCCGAATGGGTGCATCCGACCGTGTTCGAAACGATCCTGCGCGAGTCTTCCGATGGCATGGAGCGCGACGCCGACGGCCTGCCTTTGCCGGGAGCCGAGGCGGTGCCCGACAGCCTGGCCTGGGAGGGCTTCTGTCTGTTCGAACGCGACGGCGTCTGGTCCGAGCGCGGCCTGCTGCAATGGCTGCGGCTCGGTTTTGCGAAGAACCTGGGCCGCCCGTCGGATCTCGATGATTTTCCAGGTGCGCGCGACGGTAGCGCGTGGGTCGTGCAACGCCTGGATCGGCTGGTACCGGAGGCGCCATGGCTGTGTGGCTGAAATGCGGGCGCGTCGATGTCGCCTTCGAGGACGACATCATTCCCCACGAAGCGATGGAATCGCTGGCGAGCATCGAGGGTCTCGAGGCCGCGGCCGCCGACCTGCTCGCCGCCATGAAGGCCACCGCCCAGGCGGAGGCCGCCGACATTGTGGCCAGGGCGCAGACCGAGGCGACGGCCTTGATCGACAAGGCCCGCGAGGACGCCGCCGCGAGTCGGCGACTGGGCTATGCGCAGGGTCGTCGCGACGCCGTTCGCCAATGGCATGCCGACGCACGACGTCAGCGCGAGCGGGCGGCCGGGCGCTTCGGTTCGACTCGCGAGACCCTGGCCGACATGGTGAGCCAGGCCACCGCCAGCCTGGTGCAGAACGAGTCGTCCACCTATATGTCGGCAGCGCTACAGGCGCTCGATGCGCTGGCCGAGCGCGACCTCGCGCTCACCGTCGCGATCCACCCCGACGACCAGGCAGTGGCCCAGGAGGCGATCGACAGGATGAAGCCACTCTGGCGTGAGGGCACGGTGGTGAAGCTCGTCTTGTCCGACCAGGCCGAGCGCGGTCATTGCATCTGCGAGTCGGCACAGGGTTATGTCGACGCCAGCCTGTCGGTACAACTGGCCACCTTGCGCCAGGCAGCGCTCGGCGCTCTCGACGGACTGCGTTTGCCGGACGACCTGGACGACGTCGCCGAGCCGGGCTCCGTCGCGGCCGCCACGGTTGCGCCGCCACTCATGCCCATGCCCACGCCGCGTTCGATGGTGGAGCCGCCGCCTGGTTTCGACCTCAGGCGCGCCGGCATCGCGCCTTATCCGGGAGGCTCCGCGTTTCCGGGGCTGCCCGCCTTCGATGACGAGTACGACGATCTGGACGACTTCGACGACGAGCCCGACGGGCACGATGAACCCGGCGATCCGGATCGGGCCGAGCGCGTGGCCGGGCTGGGCCGCCTGGCGCGCGGCCAGGCAGGAGGCAACTGGTGAACGCGGCGGTGCAGGCGCCGGCGTTGCGCTGGAAGCCGGCCGTCACGACCGCCGGCAAGATCGTCGAGGTCATCGGCACGCTGGTGCGCGCGAGCGGACTCGACGCGGTCTGCGGTGAACTGCGCGACCGCTCCGGCAAGCTGCTGCAGTACGCCGAGGTGGTCGGTTTCTCAGCCGACCATGCCTTGCTCATGCCCATGGGTGGCGCCACCGGGCTTTCGCGTTCCACGTTGGTGATCGGCACCGGCCGGCCCTTGCAGGTGAAGGTCGGCCAGGGTCTGCTGGGACGCGTGGTGGATGTGCTGGGCGAGCCTATCGACGGCCGCGGGCCGGTGGTGACGACCGAGGAGCGCTCGATGATGTGCGCGCCGCCGGCGCCGATGGACCGGCCGATGATCTCCCGGCCGCTGCACACCGGCGTGCGGTGCGTCGACGGCCTGCTGACGCTCGGCGAAGGCCAGCGCATGGGCATCTTCGCGCCAGCGGGTACCGGCAAGAGCACCTTGCTGTCGATGTTCGCGCGCGGTGCGCGCTGCGACGTGAACGTGATCGCGCTCATCGGCGAACGCGGTCGGGAAGTGCGTGAATTCGTGGAACGGGTGCTAGGCCCCGAAGGCATGCGGCGCAGCGTGGTGGTATGCGCCACCTCGGACCGATCCTCGGTGGAACGGGCCAAGGCCGCGCACGTGGGCACTGCGGTCGCGGAGTATTTCCGCGACCAGGGCTTGAAGGTGCTGCTGATGATGGATTCGGTGACCCGCTTCGCCCGGGCGCAGCGCGAGATCGGCCTGGCCGCCGGCGAGCCACCGACGCGGCGCGGTTTTCCGCCCTCCATCTTTGCCGAGCTGCCCCGGCTGCTCGAGCGACCGGGCCTGTCGCCGCGCGGATCCATCACCGCGCTCTACACCATCCTGGCCGAGGACGACAGCGGCTCCGACCCGATCGCCGAGGAAGTGCGCGGCATCCTGGACGGCCACATGGTGCTGTCGCGAGAAATCGCCGCGCGCAACCACTATCCCGCAATCGACGTGCCGGCCAGCCTCAGCCGTGTGATGTCCGAGGTGGTCGATCCGCACCAGATGGAATCGGCCGGCCGTGTCCG
Source organism: Xylophilus sp. GOD-11R (assembly GCF_033546935.1). Lineage (GTDB taxonomy): Bacteria > Pseudomonadota > Gammaproteobacteria > Burkholderiales > Burkholderiaceae_C > Xylophilus. Next base: position 999,063 of record NZ_CP137854.1, read on the forward strand.
GCGTCTGCTCGCGCGCTACCGCGAAGTCGAGACGCTGGTGCGTATCGGTGAATACAAGGCCGGAAGCGACCGCGAGGTGGACGAAGCGATCGAACGGCACGACGAGATCCAGCGCTTTCTGGCGCAGCCGGTCACCGAGATCGTGGATTTCTACGAAACCCTCGATGCGCTGGAGGCGCTGGGGTGATCGGCGACTCGCTCTACGACCTGCTCGTCCACATCCAGGTGTGGGGCGCGATGGTGCTGCTTTTCGCGATCCGTCCGGCGGTGTGCTTCATGGTGCTGCCGGCCACCGACGAACCCGCCATGACCGCGACCATCCGCCATCTGCTGGGGGTCGTCTTCGCGATCCATGTGGCCGCCGGCGCGTCGCCTGCCGACTTCATAACGGCGGCGACGCCGCAGGGCCTCATCACCATGGCGCTGCGGGAAGCGCTGATCGGCTTCACCATCGGCTTCGCCGCAGGCCAGGGTTTCTGGATCGCCCAATCGGTGGGCGCGCTGGTCGACAACCTGGCGGGCTTCAACAACGTGCAGCTCATCAACCCGTCGAGCTCGGAGCAGAGCACGCCGGTGTCGGACACCCTGCTGCAGATGTTCATCGCGGTGTTCTGGGCTTCCGGCGGCATGCTGGTGCTGCTGGGCGTGATGGGACAGACCTACCTCTGGTGGCCGGTGCTCGACGCCACGCCGCAATGGCCGCGGTTTCCCGAGGCCTTCGCCGAGATCCAGCTGAGCCATCTGGCACGCACGACGGTGTCGCTCGCCATGCCCATCCTGTTCCTGCTGGCATTCGTCGACGTGGGCCTGGGCATGGTGTCGCGCGCGGCCAAGAACGTCGACACCTCGCCGCTGGGCACGCCCCTGAAGAGCGCCATCGCCATGCTGTCGATGGTGCTCTTCAGCAGCGTGTTTCTCGCCGACATCCGCCAATACCTCTCGCTGGCCGACCTGCCCGCGATGGTGGCCAAGTGGCACAGCATGCGATGAGCGGTTCGGACTTCCTCCCGTCGCCTATCCGCGTGGCGCCGCCTCCTGCGCCGCCGCCAACGCCTCCGCGCTACCAGGCGCCCATGGCGCCGGCGCCGCTGCCCAGACCACCGATTCCGTGGCGCAACGCAGCCACCGCCGCAGAAAGCGCATCGGCTTCGCAGCGCGACGGCCTGAGGGCATCGCTTGTCCTGGCAGCACCCGAGTCAGGGCAACAGGGCGGGCAGGGCAGTGGAGAAGGAGACGGCCAGGACGGCAACGATGCCGCCAGTGCCTTGCCGGGCGATGCGGCAGACATCGAACAGCCGGATGTCGACCCGCGCGTTCGTTATGTCGGCGAAACGATCGGCATGGTCTGCCGCTTCGAGCAGGCGCAGTGCGTCTGGAGCGCCCGGATTCCGCTCGACCCGGACCTGTTGCCGGCCACCGTGCTGCACCTGGCTTACTCGCCCGGCCTGCTGGCCTTGCGATTCGAGACCACCGACTGGGACGCCCGGGCTTTGCTCCACGCCCATGCGCTCGCGCTGGAGCGCTTGGTGGCGGCCGAGCTGCCGGCAGGCTTTTCCATCAGCGTGAGTCTCTGAGCCTCCAGGCGTCCGTTCGTCTGGGTGGGCGGCCCTTCGTGGCCGGCCGGTGCGAGGGCGGATCGCTTGGCGAAATCATGGTGGCTCCATCGAAAAAGAAGAAGACTCCATGTCATTTCGTCTCCAACCTATCAGCTCGTCGCGGCCGACCTTTCCCCAGCGGTTAAACGACAGCCAAACGACCATGGCGACTAGCGAGCAAGACCTGCAGCCGATGAGCGTCCAGAACGGAGCCGACGGCTTCGTGGTCAAGATGCTCGGTGAGCGCGGCGCAGAGCTCCACGGAGCCGACGTGTACTACGACACGCAAGATGCCGACTTCGCCCAGCCCGCCTTGCAGGCGGTGCTGGAAGAGCTGGGTATGGAATGGCTCGACGATCGGCTGGAGCGGTCGCGGGTCGAGCAGACGGCGCACGCAAGGTTCGTCCGGTTCGTGGATGGTGGCGGTGCCTCGCTGGCGCGGTGTCGAACGGCCAGCGCGCTCATCGCTTCGGCCATCGGCGCCGGGCTCACCGGGGCGCTCAACTTCGGCGCATTCGCCTTGATGGTGGCGGAGGTCAATGCCGCGATGAACCATGCGCACACCGGTTTCGGCACCGTGCCGGCGGGCGAATTTACCGCGAGCGCCGCGGGTCGCCAAGTGCTCTTCAACCTGCTGGGTGCTGTTCCGGGTGCGGCTACCTACGGCGTGATGACCGGAATCTCGGCGACGCTCGTGCGGCCGCTGGTGGATGCCATCGCGGTGCTGCTGAGTGGCGGCCAGGACATGTCGATCGTGGCGGTAGATCCCGCCCTGATCCATCCATTGCCTTCGCCGATGAAACCGGACGGAACGCTCAAGGAAGGCGTGGACTATGCCGCCGAGATGGAGATCAATACGTTGCGACGGGCCGAGGTCGCGGCCCGGCAGGCCGAGATGCTGCGGATCGCCAGCTTCTTCAACCTGAAATACGGCACGCCGCTGTTCGCGACCTGTCACACAGCCCGGCAGATCTACCTCTCGATTTTGCAACGGAGCCATGGATTGAACCTGGCGCCGCTGAGTGGCGCGGCGCTGTCCGCTGCGGCTTCCGGCGTAGCGAGCGCCGGGCACGTGGCGGCCGGCAATCTCGACCGCATGGGCGAGCGGGTCGAGATCCGCCACCAGAGCCCGGGTGGCGAGCCCCGCATGGTGAATTTGCCGCTGTTCGCCAACCGCGAAGACCTACGCGCCATCCGCGAAGAGCGCAGGCCGCCGCTCGGCGAGGCTTTGGGCAACACCTTCCATACGGCGGCGACGCAGTACCTGAATGGCGTGAGCGTGGCTCGCAAGCTCACGTTCGGGGTGACCGGAACGGCCTTGGCCGTTTACCTGGCGACCACGACTATCGACACGCTGATGCCGCTGGGTCAGCTGCTCGCGAACACCACACACTCCAACGAAGCGGCATTCCTGGTATTGGCGGGTGCCGCCACCGTTATCGCCTATGCGCTGTCGTATACGGCGGTGGCCACATCGCTCAACTTCGTCGGCAAGAAGGTGCGTGGCAACCTCGAGCGGCAGCAGAAAGAGCGACTCGCACGGGCCTTCGGTCAGGCCATGGAAAACTTCGTGCGCGACCATCCGCAGGAGGTCGGCCGCCTCACCCGAGGCCGCACCGGTGAATGGACGGTCGGGCAGATCGGTTTGATCTACGACGCGATGAACCGGGCCGTCATCGCCGATTTCGATGCGGCGATCGCCGAAGACCGCAACGGCAACCTCGAACCCGGCGCGGACCGACGCATGCGCGATGCCTACGTGCGAAGGGCCGAAGATGTACGTGCCATGGTGGTCGCCGCGGGGCTGGTGGAGCAGATTCCACCGGAAGATCGGACGCCGGACCAGTCCGGCCTGTTGGCGACCATCCGGGGGAGCATGGGCACGCTCGTGGAGCAGGTCTACGAAGCGATGGGCGACGAGGACGAGGAGAATCGGGTGACCCACTTCTGAGCACCCGCCGCGCCCGCGGCCCGGCCCGCATCAGCCCGTGCGGGCTTCGCCGGCCGACACCAGCTCCAGGTGATCGGCCAGCTCGTGGAACGAGTACACCGCCAGCCAGGGCAGCCGTTGCTGGATCATGCGGCGCACATAGCGGCGCACGTCCATGGCGGTAACTACGGCCAGGTCGTCGCAGGGGGTCGTGCCGGCGATGCGCTCGATGGCTTCGATGGCGGCCGTCACCTGCTCGGGCGGCAGGGTCAGGAAGTTGCCGGTGGGCGTCGGCTTGATGCCCTGCCGGATCAGCTGTTCCAGGTCGACCTGCAGGAACACCGCGCGCAGCTGGCGGCCGCCGCGCCCGGCGCGCCAGGCGATCATGCGGCCGAGGTCCGCGCGCACGTACTCGGTGAGCACCAGCACGTCCTTTTCCTTCGGTCCCCAATACACCAGGCTTTCCAGGATGGAGCGCAGGTTGCGGATCGGGATCTGTTCCTCCAGCAGTCGTCGCAGCACGTCGGCGACCCGCTGCAGCGGCAGCACTTTCTGCACCTCGGTGATCAGGCCCGGATAGTCGGCGTTGAGCTTGTCGAACATCCACTGCGTTTCCTGGATACCGACGAACAGATGCGCGTTGCGCGCCAGCACGGCCACCGCGTCGGCGGCCAGCGCGCCCTCCAGGCCCTTGGCGTCGGGCGGCGGCAAGGGGCGGCTTTGCATCGGCACGTCCTGCACCAGTACGTCGTAGCCGCTGGCGGTCATGGACGGGCTGGACCAGACCGCCATGCCGGGAAAGGGCACGCCGTACTCCTCTTCCAGGGCGGCGCGTTCGCGCTTGAAGGCTTCGTCGAGTGCGGCCGGCTCGATACGCGGCACCATCGCACTCGACAGCCGCAGCCCCAGCGGGCTGGCGAAAGCGGGCGCGTTCTCGGTGATGCTCGGTGCGTCGCCCTTGGCGCCGTAGCCGCGTAACGATGGCATGCGGCCGCCTTCGCTCGCTTCGCCGCCGCCTTCTTCGCCGGTCGACGGGCCGCCTGCGGCGCTCTGGCGCTGCAGGCGGCGTGCCGCGAAGGCCAGTCCACCGGAGGCGATCAGGAACAGCGGATACGGAAAGCCGGGAACGGCGGCGAAGCCCAGCAGCAGCAGGCTCGACATGTACATCGCCGGCGCATTGCCGCCGAGCTGGCGCACGACTTCCTGGCCGAGCGAATCGCGTTTGGTGGTGCGGGTGTCGAGCACCCGGGTGGTCAGCACGCCGGCGGCCACAGAGATGAGCAGCGACGGGATCTGCGACACCATCGCGTCGCCGATGGACAGCACCGAATACTTCTGCGCCGCCAGGCCCATGCTCATGTCGTGGTAGCTCACGCCGATGGTGATGCCCGCGCAGATGTTGATGATGGTGATCACCAGGGCGGCGATGGCGTCGCCCTTCACGAACTTCATCGCGCCGTCCATGCTGCCGTGCAGCTTGCTCTCCATGGCCAGCATCGCCCGCTTCTTGCGGGCCTCCTCGGCGGTCATGGAGCCGGCGCGCAGCTCGGCGTCGATGCTCATCTGCTGGCCCGGCAGGCCGTCGAGCGCGAACCGTGCGCTGACTTCCGAGGCGCGCTCCGAGCCCTTGGCGATCACGATGAACTGCACCGCAGCGATGATCACGAAGACGGTCAGGCCCACCAGCAGGTTGCCGCCCACCACCAGGTTGCCGAAGCTCTCGATGATGTGGCCCGCGTCGCCGTGCAGCAGGATCGCCTTGGTCGCCGCGATGTTGAGCGACAGGCGCAGCAGCGTGGTGAACAGCAGCAGCGAGGGAAAGGACGACAGCGAGACGGCGGTGGGTGCGTAGAGCGCCGACATCAGCAGCAGCACGCTGAGCGTGATGTTGACTGCCAGCAGCGCGTCGATGATGGGCGGCGGCAGCGGCAGGATCATCAATCCGATGATCGCGATGACCAGGCCCGCCGTGGCCAGTTCTCCGCCGAAAGGGCGTTTGGCTTTCATGCGCCCGGCTCCGTGGCCGGCGCGTCGCGGGTGGCGCCCAGCTGGTCGACCCAATGCAGCATGAGCCCGACCATCTGGAAGCATTCGCGCGGTATGCCCGAGCCCAGCGGCACCTTGTAGAGCGTGCGCGCCAGCGGCGGATTGACGATGACCGGCACGTGGTGGAGTTCGGCCAGGGCGCGAATCTGCAGGGCCACGTCGTCGCGACCCTTGGCCACCACCTGCGGCACGCCGCCGCGCTGGTAGTGGATGGCCACCGCGAAGTGGATCGGGTTGGCCACGACCATGTTGGCGGACTTCACGGCGGCCGCGGGCGCGTCGCCGAGCAGCAGTTCCTGCGCCAGCTCCTTGCGGGTCTGCTTGACCTCCGGGTTGCCGTTCTGTTCCTTGTTTTCGCGCTTGACCTCGTCTTCGCTCATGCGGTGGTCGCGGATGAACATGGCGCGCTGGATACCGTAGTCGATGGCGCCGAAGACGATGAACAGGGCCAGCGAGATGAACACCAGACGCATCAGCACCTGCCACATCAGCACGCCGAGGAATTCGGGCGACCGGGCGGTCGCGCCGACCAGCAGCGGCAGCAGCTGCTCCAGGCTGAAGTACAGCAGCGCGAGCAGGGCGCCGCCCTTCAGCAGGGTGGTGCCGGCTTCGATGATCGCCTTCATGCCGAAGATCCGCTTGAGCCCGGCCACCGGATTGACCGACTCCAGCTTGAGCATCACCGGCTTGGCCGACATCGTCATGGAGCCCTGCAGCATCAGCGCGATGGCGGCGCCGGCCATCGTGACGATGGCGAAGGGCACGGTGAGCAACCAGAGTTCGCCGGCCATGGCCGACAACAGTGGCACGACGGACTCGTGCTCGCGCGGAAGGTGCTCCCACACCATGTCGAAGAGCCGGGTGAATCGATCCATCAGGAACCCGGCGGATAACCACAGCGCGCCCGCTGCCACGGCCAGCACGCCGGCAGAAGTGGCGTCGACACTGCGTATCGACTCGCCTTCTTCGTGTGCGTCCTGAAGCTTCTTGGGCGTCGGCGGCTTGGTTTTTTCTTCGGACATGGTGCCGGCAGCCGCCTGTTATGCGTAGAGGCTCATGCCCTGCATGCCGGCGAGCGACCTCAGCATGAAACGGGCCAGGGGCAGCTCGGCCCGGCCGACGTCGCCGAGCATCGACTGGAGGCGACTCAGCATGCCGAGCATGCCGGACATCTCGCTTTCGCACTCGTTGCGCATGGCGTCGTCGTACTGGTCGAAGTCGCAGTCGTATTGGTCGGCCAGGCGCTGCGGCACGTAGCCCCGACCCACCAGGTTGCGGGCGGATTCGTTGGCCTCCTGCTCGCGGTCGAGTCGGTCCAGGGCGTACTGATCGTGCACGATCTGGCCGTTGCTCTGGTCGATGATGTTGCCGTTGCGGTCCACCGCTACCCGGCTCGGTTCGTAGGTGCCGAACTTGCCGAGCGTCCGGTTCTCCATGAATTCGCTGGAGTAGCTCGAATCCAGGGGCGTGACGCCGAGCGTGCCCGGCCCGCTGATGTTGGTGACGATGGCGCCGGTGCCGTCGGGGGCACGCGCGACGACGGTGTTGAGGTAGCTTGGTTGCCCCGGAACCGGTGGGCCGCCATTGCCGTCGCCCATCAGCGTCTTGATCTGGCTGCCGTCCTTGAGCGTGAACATGATGTCGTTCTTCACGGTGCCAAGTTCCTGGCCCTGGCTGGTGAGATGTGGATCGCCCCACATCTTCAAGTCCACCGTCTGCGCTGTTCCGTCTGCATTCTGGATATGCATGAGGGAGTTGTTCTTGTCGATCGACACCTTGTTGTTGCCGACGTTGAGCGTGGTGGCCGTATCGCTCTGCTGGGTGATCTGGGTCTGGGCGACGCGGCCGTTTTCCCAGCGGCAGCCGCTCGGGTCGGTGCGGTAGGCGTGCGGACTGCGGTCGCGGCAGCGCTGCTCGATCTGATCGCGGTTGTCGTTGAAGAACTGGCGATGCTGGTGGCAGCCGCAATCCCGGGCCGACCGGCTGATGTGCTCGTATGGAACGTGGTCCATCAGCAGCGGCTTGGCGAACATGCCGTTGGTGGGATAGAAATTGTTGACCTGGATCATGAGGGCCTCGTTGGTGCAATGCCCCGATGTCCGGGGCGGGTAGGTGGGTCGGAAAAAGCCGGCCCATTGCTAATTTCGTCTTCGTTTCGCTTTCGGGCGGCATCCGGAGCGAAGTGTTGTCGCGGTTTCGGAAGCACTTCGCTTTTCACGCGTGCGCCCGGAACCGTCAGTCGAGCACGCGGGGCGTGACCAGGAAGAGACGTTCGGTGCGCGTGCGGTTGGTGGAGGTCTGGCGAAACGCCGCGCCCACCACCGGCAGCTTCGACAGCAGCGGCACGCCGGTGGTCGATTCCTCGGTCTGCTCCACGGTGTGGCCGGCCAGCAGCAGGCTTTCGTTCTGGCTGACGAAGGCTTGGGTGCCAATCTGGCTGCGGGTCACCACCGGCAGGCTGTCGACCCTTTCGGTGGCGGAGATTTGCCCGTCGTTGACCTGCACATCCAGCCGGATACGCCAGCCGTCGGTCTCCATCGTGGCCATGGGCGTGACGCGCATGTCGAGGCCGGCCGACACGTTGTAGAGCGAGGTCGTCTGGTAGCCGGGCACCTTCACGTAGAAGGTCTTCTCACTGGTCATGACCGCCTGCACGTTGTTGAGCGTGGCCACCTTGGGTCGCGAACTGATGCGGGCCTGGCCCTGGCGCTCCAGTGCGGCGATGCGGGCGAGCAAGGCGTGGGCCGAATTGCCGATGACCGCGGTGAGGATGCCGCCGCCGGCGTCGTAGGCGGAGGTCGAGCCGCCGTCGCCGCTGCGGGCGGCGACGCGGCGGGTGCTCAGGTTCCAGTCCACGCCGAATTCGCTCAAGGCGTCTTCGGCGATGTCGATGATCTGCACCGCGATCTCCACCATGCGCGGCTGGCGGTCGAGGCTGGCGATGAGCGCTTCGTAGGCCGGCATGCGCTCGGGCAGGTCGCGGATCACGATGCTGTTGCTGGCCACGTCCGGGACGATGACCGGCAGGGACTCGTTTTCCGCCGATTCCTCGTCCGACAGCGGATCGCGGGTGGGCAGGGCCGTCGGCGAGAAGCTGGTGGAACTGGTGGCGGGCGCGCTGCTGCCCGGCTTGGCGTCGAGGTTGAACGCGCGGCGCAGGGTGATGGATCCGCTATCGATCGGTTTCTCCGGCTGCGCGGCGCCCAGTGCGGGCGCGACGTTCTGGGCCAGGCTCCGTTCCGATTTGAGTCCGCTGGTGGCGGCAGCCGGCGTGCCGGCGCGCTGGCCTTCGCCGGCATAGAGTTCCTGCAGAAGCGAGGCCAGTCCGGCGTGGGTTTCTTCGCCGGTCGTGCGGTCGCCGGCATGGATGAAACGCAGCGGAAACACCCGCGAGACCGCACGACCACCGACGCGGGTGCGCTTTTCGAGCTGCACCGCGATCTCGCGGATCACGTCCACGTATTCCTGCGGACCGGCGACGAGCGCGGTGTTGGCGGTTTCGTCGTAGACGATGGGAAATCGCGGCTCGGCCACGTTCATCCGCTCCAGCGTTTCACGCAACTGCTGGATGCGCGCGAAGTTGAGCCGGATCAGCGTGCTGTGCATGCCTTGCGAGGCGGATACGTGCAGCACGGCGCCGTTGTAGTAGTAGACGAAGCCGTAGGAAAGCGCCAGCAGGTCGAGGAACTGGCGCGGGGTGAGATCGAACTTGCCGACGACCGAGCCTTCGACGTCCGGCGCCACGGCCACCACCATGCCCTGACTCGCGCCGAAATCGCGCAGAACATCGCGCACCGGCTTGCCGTCGACCACGTACTTGAAATTGCTGCTCCGGAACTTCACCGGCATCGCCTGTGCAGGTCCGCCGGCGGCCACCATCGCCAGCGCCAGGGCCGCCGTGAGGGCCAGGCTTGTCATCCTCTTGGGCCTTCGCGGCCGGTTGCGCTGCTGCATCGCAATCCTCGTTGACGCCATCGCGGAATGCGAGAGCCGAGCACGAGTAGGCCTGCGGTAAGCGAACGATCACTAACGTAAAACGAAGCGTGATCGAAGAAATGCGAAGTGAAAAAGTCCGAAAAGCGAAGCCCGCGACTGGCGCGGGGAACGGATCAGCCCTGGACGCGCTCGTGCCGCACGAAGCTGAACGCCAGGCCGTCGGCGGAGCGGCCGTCTTCTCGCGAAACCTCGCACCAATCCTGCGGCGGCAGCAGCGGCGCGAAGGCGTCGCCGTCGAAATCGCGGTGGATCTCGGTGACCTCGACCCCGTCGGCGAAGGGCAGGGCCTCGGCGTAGATCTGGGCGCCGCCGATCACCCAGACGTCGGCGGCGCCGTCGCAGAGTGCCAGCGCCGCGCGCAGGCCGCCGGCGGCTTCGGCGCCGGTCGCGGCCCAGCCGGCCTGCCGGGTGACGACGATGTTACGCCGCCCCGGCAGCGGCCGAAATCGTTCGGGCAGCGAGTCCCAGGTCTTGCGGCCCATGACGACCGGGCAGCCGCGGGTGAGTGCGCGGAAATGCGCCATGTCTTCCGGCAGATGCCAGGGCAAGGCGTTGTCGCGGCCGATCACGCCGTTGGCCGCGCGCGCGAAGATGAGATGGACACGCGGCGCCACGTCAGACGGCGACCGGCGCCTTGATGGCCGGATGGCTGCGGTAGTCCTCGACCGCGAAATCCTCGAACTGGTAGTCGAGGATGGACGCCGGCCGGCGCGCGATCTTGAGCACCGGATAGGGGTAGGGCGCCCGCGAGAGCTGCTCGGCGACCTGCTCCTGGTGATTGGCGTAGATGTGGCAGTCGCCGCCGGTCCAGACGAAGTCGCCCACGTCCAGGTCGCATTGCTGGGCCACCATGTGGGTGAGCAGGGCGTAGCTGGCGATGTTGAAGGGCACGCCCAGGAAGATGTCGGCGCTGCGCTGGTAGAGCTGGCAGCTCAACTTGCCGCGGCCGCCCGGCTCCTGCGGCGGTGCCACGTAGAACTGAAAGAAGGCATGGCAGGGCATGAGCGCCATCTTGTCGAGCTCGGCCACGTTCCAGGCGCTGACGATGATGCGGCGCGAATCGGGATTCTTTTTGAGCGTGTCGATCACCTGGGCGATCTGGTCGATGTGGCCGCCGTCGGGCGTCGGCCAGCTGCGCCACTGCACGCCGTAGATGGGACCGAGCTCGCCGTCCTCGCGCGCCCATTCGTCCCAGATGGTCACGTTGCGTTCGCGCAGCCAGTTGTTGCTGGACGAGCCGGTGAGGAACCAGAGCAGCTCCTGGATGATGGAGCGCAGGTGCACCTTCTTGGTGGTGATCAGCGGAAAGCCCTCGGCCAGATCGAAGCGCATCTGGTAGCCGAACACGCTGGTGGTGCCGGTGCCGGTGCGGTCGGCCTTGCGAACGCCGTGGGCGAGCACGTGGCGGACGAAATCCTCGTATTGGGAGCGGACGGGCCGGGAGCTGGGTTCGGTATGGGACATGGCCGGGCGATTTTAGAACCCGGGACAATCCCCGGATGCCCCGCCAGGAACCCGTCGACCGAATCCATCCACGCCATCTCCATCTGCGCACCCTGTCGCGGGGCGACGGTCTGTTGGGCATGGCGCCCTCGACCGGGCTGGCGGCGCGCGGGCAGCCGGTCACCGTGGCCTGGGTCGAGGGCGATGACGCCGATCTGGGCGCACTGGGCTTCGCGCAGATTCCGGCCGACCGCCTGCAGTGGCGCGGCGCGGAGGTGGAGACCGACACCCTGGGCGAGCGACGCGCCACGCTGTGGACCCTGCCGCGCGAGGAGGACTTCGGCGATTTTTTCGCCGAGCGGCTGCCGCATCTGCGCGACCGGGGCTGGGAGACCACGGTGCATCCGGGTTTCGCGCATGCGCCGACCCGCGTCGATGCCTGGCGGCTCTTGCTGGCGGGCGAGGACGCCGACGATGCACCGGCGGTGGCTGCGGGCGGCCTGGCGCTCAATCGCCGGGAAGGTTCCTGGCTGCTGTCGCTGGGCGTGGAGGTGGACGGCGAATCACTGGATCTGGCGCCGCTGCTGGCCGGCCTGCTCAAACGCGATGCCCGCTGGCGCGATAGCCGGGCGCTGGCGGAGATCGATGACGAGGAACCGGTCCGACTGCGCATGCCCGGCGGCCGGCATATCGAGGCGCCGGCCGCGCCGCTCAAGGCGATCGTCGGCGGCATGCTGGAGCTGCTGACCGATCCGCGCCGCTCGGCCGGGCCGCTGCGGCTGTCGACTTGGGACGCCGGGCGTGTCGAGGCCCTGCGGCTGGCGCTGGCGGCCAGCCAGCCGCGGCGTGCCGGACCGGCGGGCGCCTGGGCGCTGCAGGGCGACGACGGGCTGCGGATGCTGGGCGAGCGGCTGCGCTCGGCCGGCCGCCCCGAGCCGGTGCAGGCACCGCCCGGCCTGGGCCTGACCCTGCGCGGCTACCAGCTCGAAGGCGTGGCCTGGCTGCAGCATCTGCGCGCGCAGGGGCTGGCGGGCATCCTGGCCGACGACATGGGCCTGGGCAAGACGGCGCAGGTGCTGGCCCATTTGCTGATCGAAAAACAGCAGGGCCGCGCCGACCGGCCTTCGCTGGCGGTGGTGCCGACCTCGCTGGTCTTCAACTGGCTGGCCGAGGCCGCACGGGTGGCACCGGCGCTGCGCGTACTGGCCCTGCAGGGGCCTCAGCGGCATGCCGACTTCGTGGTGATGGCGCGGCACGACCTGGTCGTGACGACCTATCCGCTGGCCTGGCGCGACCTCGACCGGCTGCGGCCGCAGCCCTGGCACCTGCTGCTGCTCGACGAGGCGCAGGTCGCCAAGGACGCCACCGGTCGCGCTGCGCGGGCGATGCGCCGGCTCGACGCGCGGCATCGCTTGTGCATCACCGGCACGCCGCTGGAAAACCACCTGGGCGAGCTGTGGTCGCAGTTCGACTTTCTGATGCCGGGCTTTCTGGGCGATGCCGCTACGTTTCAGCGGCGCTGGAAAAAGCCGATCGAGGTCGGCGGCGAGACGGCGCGGGCGGAACTGCTGGCGCGGCGCATCCGGCCCTTCGTGCTGCGGCGGCGCAAACAGGAAGTGGCGCCGGAACTGCCGCCGCGCATCGAGACCATTGAGCGGGTGCCGCTGGTCGGCCAGCAGCGGGTCCTGTATGAGAGCGTGCGCACGGCGGCCGACAAGCAGGTGCGGCGCGTGCTGCAGCGCACCGGTTTCGGCGGCGCGCAGATCGCGGTGCTGGACGCGCTGCTCAAGCTGCGCCAGGTCTGCTGCGATCCGCGACTGCTGCGTGCCGAAGCCACGCCGCCCGGCATGGAGGCCGCCAAGCTCGATCGCCTGTGCGAGATGCTGCCGCCGCTGCTGGAGGCGGGCCGGCAGGTGATCGTGTTCTCGCAGTTCACGGCGCTGCTGCGGCTGGCGCAGGAGGCGCTTTCGGCGCTGGGCTTGCCCTGGCTGTCGCTCACCGGCGATACGCCGCCGCAGGAGCGCGGCGAGATCGTGTCGCGTTTCCAGGCCGGCGAGGTACCGATCCTGCTGGCCAGCCTGAAGGCCGGCGGCACGGGGCTCAACCTGACGGCGGCCGACACGGTGATCCACCTCGATCCCTGGTGGAACCCGGCGGTGGAAGAACAGGCCACGGCCCGCGCCCACCGCATCGGGCAGACCCGTACCGTTTTCGTCTACCGGCTGATCGCCGAAGGCAGCATCGAGGAGCGGATGCGTGAGCTGCAGGCGCGCAAGGCCGCGCTTGCGGCGGGCATGCTGGGCGCCGACTTCGACGGCGCGCCCAAGTTCGGCGTGGAAGAAATCGAGGGGCTGTTGGCGCCGCTCGACTAGGCGCGGCGGGCTGTCAGTTCTGCTTCCAGGGCAGGCCGCGCAGCTTCCATCCGCCGATGCGGCCGCGGTGCTTGTCGGCATCCGCATCGCCCTCGAAACCTTCGAGGATGTTGTAAGCCTCGGCGCCCAGCTCGGTGGCGCGCTTGGCCGCGGCGATGGAGCGCACGCCGCTGCGGCACAGCATGACGAGCTTCTTGCCGCCTTCTGCGGCGGCCCGCACGCCGTCGTCGAAGCCGGGGTTCATCGCCATGCCCGGCCACTGCTTCCAGGCGAGTGGCACGGCCTCGGGCACGAAGCCGACCCATTCGCGCTCGGCGTCGGTGCGCACGTCCACCATCACGGCCTGGCCGGCGCTCACCCAGGCCCAGGCCTGCTGGGGCGTGAGGTCGCCGGCGTAGCCCAGCGGGGCGGCGTTGGTGGAGGACGGTGCGGGGGATGGGGTGTGGTCGGCGCTCATGGCCGAACATTCTGCCAGCGGCCCGGGGCCATCGCGGCCAAGGCTGGCAAGCCCGCGCGGGCATCGCTAGCATCGTGCGATGAACTCCGACGCCACCACCCGCCTGCCCGTCTACTTCATCTCCCACGGCGGTGGTCCGTGGCCCTGGATTCCCGAAATGCGCTCGCGCCTGGCCACGCTCGAGGCCTCGCTCGCCGACATCCCGCGCCAGATCGGCCGCACGCCGCGTGCGGTGTTGATGATCTCGGGCCATTGGGAGGCCGACCGCTTTCAGGTGATGGGCGCGGCACGGCCGGGCATGGTCTACGACTACTACGGTTTTCCGGCGCACACCTACCAGATCCACTACGACGCGCCTGGCGCGCCGGACGTGGCCGAAGAGGTGCGCGCCCTGCTGGCCGGTGCGGGCCTGCCGGTGCAGATCGATGGTGGCCAAGGCTTCGACCACGGCACTTTCGCGCCCCTGGAAATCATGTATCCGCAGGCCGATGTGCCGGTGCTGCAACTGTCCCTGCAGACCGGCTACGACGTCGACATGCACCTGGCAGCCGGTCGCGCGCTGGCGCCGCTGCGCGACCGCGACGTGCTGATCGTGGCCAGCGGCCTGAGCTACCACAACCTGCGCAATTTCGGCCCGGCGGCAGCTGCGCCCTCGGCCGCGTTCGACGCCTGGCTGCGCCAGGCGATGGCGCCGTCGTCGGCGAGGTCGCGCGAAGCCGCCCTGCGGCAGTGGGAGCAGGCGCCGGCCGCCCGGCTGGCGCATCCGCACGAAGACCATCTGGTGCCGCTCATGATGGCGGTGGGCGCCGCGGGCGACGACCCGTCGGCGCTGGTCTACCACGATGCGCATGTGTTCGGCGGCGTCACCGCCTCGAGCTGGCGCTTCGGCGACGGTCCCGCGCCGACGCCGGCCGCCTTCGATCCGATGCCGGGCTGAGCCCGCGCCGCCACTACCAGCGCGGCGTGCTGTCGGCCCGCAGCTCGGCGCGCAGGGACTGGTAGTCCGGCAGCACCGATCCCACCACGGCCCAGAAGCGCGGGCTGTGGTCCATGTGGCGCAGGTGGGCGAGTTCGTGCACTACGACGTAGTCGATCACCTGGGGCCGGAAATGCATCAGCCGCCAGTGCAGCCGGATCGCGCCGCTGCTGCTGGCGCTGCCCCAGCGGGTGCGTGCATTGGTGAGCGACAGGCGGTTCCAGCGCACATCCAGGGTGGCCGCGTAGCGGTCGAGCCGCTCGGCGAAATCGCGGCGCGCCTGGCGCTGGATCCAGCCGCGCACCGCCTCCCCGATGCGAGCGGGTTCGGCATCTGCCGACAATGCCAGCCACAGGGCCGCATCGGCGACGCCGGCTTCCTCGCGCAGGCCCTCGGTGCCCCGCCGTGCGCCGAGGCGGACCACCGTGTCGCGGCCGAGCAGCGGAAACCGTGCGCCGTCGCGCCAGTCGATGCGGGCGGCGTCCTGGCGATCGCGCCGGCTTTCGGCGTCGACCAGCTTGTCGATGATCCAGCGGGCTTTTTCGGTCAGCGCGGCGTCGATCTGCGGCAGCGGCAACCAGCCCGGCGCCCGCACCGACAGCCCTTGCGCACCGACGGTGAAGCCGACCGTGCGGCGACGTCCGCGCTCCAGCCGGTAGGCCACGCGGCGGCCGAGCAGGCAGGCCTCGCGATTGGCCTGAGGATGGGCCGGCAGCGCGCCGGCGTCGATCACATCGTCGGGGATTTCCGGCGCTTCCGGCGCCACCGCGCGCACCTTGCCCGCGCCGCCGGTCGGCACCACGCCGGGCGGCGTGGCGCCGGGCTTGCGGCGGGAAGACGGCGGCATCGCACCCCGGTCCGGCAAGACCGAGGATGCGGCCTCGGCCGGCGACAGGCCGAGGAAGTCGAGGGCGAGCTGGATCAGGCCGGCCATGGGCTCAGGCTTTCAGCGGTACGCCTGTGGGTCGAGGCGCTGCATCTCGGTTTCGATCCATTCCTCGACCTCGCGCATCAGCTCCTCGGGCTTGCGGCCTTCGCTCGGAATCGGCTCGCCGATGGACACCACCACGGTGCCCGGCCGCTTGATGAAGGCCTTGCGCGGCCAGACCTGTGCCGAGGTCACCGCCACCGGCACCACCGGCGCGCCGGTCTCGATCGCCAGGCGCGTGCCACCGCTCTTGTAGCTGCCGCGCTGGCCGCGCGGAATGCGCGTGCCCTCGGGAAACATGATCACCCACACACCGCGGGCCAGCAGCCGCCGGCCCTGCTGCACCACCTTGGCGAAGGCGCGGGCACGCTGGCCGCGGTCGATGTGGATCATGTCGAGCCGACCCATCGCCCAGCCGAAGAAAGGCACGCTCAGCAGCTCCTTCTTGAAGACATAGGCCAGCGGATGGGGCATGAGTGCCGGCATGAGAAAAGTCTCCAGCGTGGACTGGTGCTTTACCAGCAGCACGGCGGCGCTTCGGCTGCCCTGCGGCAGCCGGTCGAAGCCGAGCACTTCCAGCCGGATGCCGAGGATGGCGCGGCCGATCGGGCCGGCGGCCAGCCGCAGCCATTGCGCGGCCATCCAGTAGAGCGTGTCGGGTTTGGCGAAAGGGGACGCGACCAGGATGGCCAGCGCATAGGGGATCACGGTGACCAGCATCCACAGGGCATGCAGGACCGAACGCAAAAAGGCCATTTCGTTCAGCTCCCTGCCCGAGGTGCCGCCAGCGGCTTGGCGATCGCGTCGCGCTCCACCAGAAAACTGGCGCAGGCGGCGAGGTCGGCGTGCACCCGCGTGCCGGCGGGAAAGTCCGGCGGCAGCGGATCGGACACGCCCGAGGCGTAGGCACCGGTCAGCACCAGGTGCGGCTCGCAGCCGACCGAAAAGCCAGCCTGCAGGTCGCGCAGCCGGTCGCCCACAACCGGCACTCCGGCCAGCGACATGCCATAGCGGTCGGCGATCTGCTCGAAGAGCCCCGGCGCCGGCATGCGGCAGTTGCACTGCTCCTCAGGGCCGTGCGGGCAATAGAAGACGACATCGACCCGCCCGCCGACGGCGGCCAGCGCCTTGTGCATCTTGGCGTGCATCGCGTTGAGCGTGGACACGTCGAACAGCCCGCGGCCGAGTCCCGGCTGGTTGGACACCACCACCACGTGGAAGCCGGCGTGGTTGAGGCGCGCGATGGCTTCCAGCGCGCCGGGCAGGGGCAGCCATTCTTCCGGGCTGGAGACGAAATCGGTGCGCCCCTCGTTGATGGTGCCGTCGCGGTCGAGGATGACGAGTTTCATGCGGAGGATCCGTCGGTCAGGCCAGCCGCGACAGGTCGGCCACGCGGTTCATCGCGCGGTGCAGTTCGGCCAGCAGGCCCTGGCGGTTCAGGCGCAGGTCGTCGTCCTCGGCGTTGACCATGACACCGTCGAAGAAGGCGTCGACCGGTGCGCGCAGCACGGCGAGGGTCTGCAGCGAGCCGGTGTAGTCGCCGGCGTCGAACTGCGCCTCGGCTTGCGGCAGGGTGGTGCGCATGGCGGCGTGCAGGGCTTTTTCGGCCGGCTCGTGCAGCAGCAGTTCGCTCACGTGCGCATCGACGCCGGTGGCGGCGGCCTTCTTCAGGATGTTGCCGATGCGCTTGTTGGCAGCTGCCAGCGCGGCGGCTTCGGGCAACACTGCGAAGGCGCGCACGGCCTCCAGCCGGCGGGTGAGTTCGCCCAGGCGTTGCGGGCGCTGCGACACCACGGCGTCGACTTCCTGGGGGCTGAAGCCCTGTTCGCGCAGGCTGCCGGCGAGGCGGTCGTAGATGAAATCGGCCAGCGGCTGGCGCGGGTCGGTGATGAGCGCGCCGAAGGCCGGCAGCGCGGCTGCGATGACCGCGTCGAGGTCCAGCGGCAACTGCTTTTCGGCCAGCATGCGGATCACGCCGAGCGCGTGGCGGCGCAGCGCGAAGGGGTCGCGGTCGCCGGTCGGCAGATTGCCGATGCCGAACATGCCGACCAGGGTTTCGAGCTTGTCGGCCAGGGCGACGATCACGCCGGCCGGGTTGCGCGGCAGGGTGTCGCCGGCGAAGCGGGGCTTGTAGTGGTCTTCCACCGCGTCGGCCACCGCCGGGTCCTCGCCGTCGTGCAGCGCGTAGTAGCGGCCCATGGTGCCCTGCAGCTCGGGGAACTCGCCGACCATGTCGGTCACCAGGTCGGCCTTGGCCAGCAGCGCGGCGCGGTCGGCCTGGGCGGCGAGCGCCGGGTCACCGAGCTGCGCGGCCAGCGCGCGGGCGATGGCCCGTACCCGCTCCACCCGCTCGCCCTGGGTGCCGAGCTTGTTGTGATAGACCACCTTGGCCAGCGAGTCTACGCGCGAGGCCAGCGTCTTCTTGCGGTCCTGGTCGAAGAAGAACTTCGCGTCGGCCAAGCGCGGGCGTACCACGCGCTCGTTGCCGCCGGTGACCGCGCTGGCGTCGGCCGGCGCGATGTTGCTCACCACCAGGAAACGGCTGGTCAGTGCACCGGCCGCGTCGAGCAGCGGAAAGTACTTCTGGTTGGCTTTCATCGTCAGGATGAGGCATTCCTGCGGCACCGCCAGGAACTCGTCCTCGAAACGGCAGACCAACACGTTGGGCCGCTCGACCAGGGCGGTGACTTCGTCGAGCAGCGCGTCGTCGTCGATGGCGCGGGCACCGCCGCCGACCTGCGCGGCCGCGGCCTGCAGCTGGCGCTGGATGTCGGCACGGCGTTCGGCGAAGGAGGCGATGACCGCACCCTCGTCGCGCAGCTGCGCGGCGTAGCTGTCGGCATCGCGCAGTACGACCGGATCGACCCGGGCTTCGAAGCGGTGGCCGTGGGTGTCGCGGCCGGAATGCAGACCAAGCGCCTCGACGGCCACGACATCGGCGCCATGCAGCGCGACCAGGCCGTGCGCCGGACGCACGAAGCTCACGCTGGTCCAGCCGGGCAGCTCGCAGCCGGATTCCAGCTGGTAGCTCATCACCTTGGGAATCGGCAGCTTGGCGATGGCCTCGGCGATCGCCTTCTGGAGGCCGGCGGCGAGCGTGGCGCCGGCTGCGGTGCTGTCGAGAAACAGCGCTTCGGCCTTGCCGTCCATCACGCGCTTCAAGCCGGGTACGGCCGAGGCGTCGGCGCCCAGCGCGGCGAGCTTCTTGAGCAGCGCCGGCGTGGCGTTGCCGGCGGCGTCCAGCCCCACGGCCACGGGCATCAGCTTCTGCGACTGCGCACGGTCGGCGGCCTGCGCGGCCACGCCGGTGACGTGCGCGGCCAGGCGGCGCGGCGAGGCGAAGGCCGTGACGACGGCGTCGGCCGTGGCCAGGCCCTGGGCGCGGAGCTGGTCGGCCAGCACGGAGGCGAAGGCGTCGCCGAGCTTGCGCAGCGCCTTGGGTGGCAGTTCCTCGACGAAGAGTTCGACAAGCAGGTTCTGGGTGTTCATCGTCATGGCGTCAGGCGGCCTTCTTCGGGATCTGCGCGACCCACTCGCGCGGTGCCATCGGGAAGCCGAGGCGTTCGCGGCTTTCGTAGTAGCTCTGGGCGACCGAGCGCGCCAGGTTGCGGATGCGGCCGATGTAGGCGGCGCGTTCGGTCACGCTGATGGCGCCGCGAGCGTCGAGCAGATTGAAACTGTGCGCAGCCTTGAGCACCTGCTCGTAAGCGGGCAGCGCGAGCTGGGATTCCATCAGGTGCCTGGCCTGTTTCTCGTGCGCGGCGAAGGCGGTGAACAGGAAGTCGGCGTCGCTGTGCTCGAAGTTGTAGGTGGACTGCTCCACCTCGTTCTGCTTGTAGACATCGCCATAGCTGAGGCCGTCGGTCCAGATGAGGTCGTAGACGTTGTCCACGCCTTGCAGGTACATCGCCAGGCGTTCCAGGCCGTAGGTGATCTCGCCGGTAGCGGGCTTGCAGTCGATGCCGCCGACCTGCTGGAAGTAGGTGAACTGGGTCACTTCCATGCCGTTCAACCAGACCTCCCAGCCCAGGCCCCAGGCGCCGAGCGTGGGGTTTTCCCAATCGTCCTCGACGAAGCGGATGTCGTTCTTCTTCAGGTCGAAACCCAGCGCTTCGAGCGAGCCGAGGTAGAGCTCCAGGATGTTGGCCGGCGCCGGCTTGAGCACCACCTGGAACTGGTAGTAGTGCTGCAGGCGGTTGGGGTTCTCGCCGTAGCGGCCGTCCTTGGGGCGGCGGCTGGGCTGCACGTAGGCGGCCTTCCAGGGCTCGGGCCCGATGGCGCGCAGGAAGGTGGCGGTGTGCGAGGTGCCGGCACCGACTTCCATGTCGTAGGGCTGCAGCAAGGCGCAGCCGTGTTCGGCCCAGTACGACTGGAGTTTCAGGATGATCTGCTGGAAGGTGAGCATGCGAGTTCTGCTGCGGCGCGGCGCCGCAACGAAATGGGTTGCGCTCGGGCGGGCACGGGCCCGCGCGGCGGAACCGGTGATTTTAGGCGGTCGCCCGATGGCGCGGCGCGGCGCCGATCCGCGGTGATTCCAACGGGGTTTCCGGCGGTGTTTCGTACGGAGTTCTCCCACAGCCGAAAGCGCCCTGGCGCGGCGTGCACACCCGCCGCGCCGGGCGACACTCACGGCTTCTCCCCCGACTTCCCCGACACGCCGTGCCGACACCACCGTCCCCCGCCGCCGACGCGCCGATCTGCCTTGTCTACAACGCCCGATCCGGCAAGGGCCAGGCCGGCGATGCCCTCACCGCCGTACAGCTGGGCTGCCAAGCCGGTGGTCGCGCGCTGCACGCCTTTCCGATCAGCCGCGACAAGCCGCCGCGTGAACAGGCACGTGCGGCCGTGGCCATGGCACAGCGCGTCGGCGGCATCGCGGTCGTGGCCGGCGGCGACGGCACCATCAACGCGGTGGCCCAGGCGGTGCTGGGCAGCGGTTGCGCCTTCGGCGTGCTGCCGCAGGGCACCTTCAACTATTTCGGCCGCAATCACGGCATTCCCACCGAGACCCAGCCGGCGGTCGACCTGCTGTTGAGCCAGCCGCCACGGCCGGTGCAGGTCGGGCTGGTGAACGATCGGGTGTTCCTGGTCAACGCCAGCATGGGGCTCTACGCAACCCTGCTGGAAGAGCGCGAGCACTACAAATCGCGCTACGGCCGCAGCCGCTGGATGGCGCTGTTCGCCGCGCTCGCCACCCTGACGCGCCGGCACCGGCCATGGAACCTGCGGCTGTCGTGGCAAGGCGTGCAGACCGAGGTGCAGACCTCGTCGCTCTTCGTCGGCAACAACGCCCTGCAGTTTCAGCATATCGGCGTGGAAGACGGTCGGGCGGTCGAGCAGGGCGAGCTGGCGGCGGTGCTGATCCGGCCGCGCGGCGTGCTGTCGCAGCTCGGCCTGGTGCTCAACGGATTTCTGCGCCAGCTGGGGCGCGACGACGACGTGCAGACGCTGTCCTTCCGCTCGCTCGAGGTGCAGCCGGCGCGGGGCGCGCGCCGCCGCAGCGTGAAGGTCGCGGCCGACGGCGAGATCGAACGCATGACCCTGCCGCTGCGCTTCGCGGTGTCCGACGAGCCGCTGTGGCTCATCAAGCCGGCAGAAGCATCGTGAGAGCGCCGCTGCTGCTGCATCTCTCCGATACCCACTTCGGCACCGAACAGGCGCCGGTGGTGGCTGCGCTGGAACGGCTGGTGCGCGAGCATTCGCCGCGCATCGCGGTGCTCTCGGGCGACATCACCCAGCGGGCCACGCGGCCGCAGTTCGACGCGGCCCGGGCCTTCGTCGACCGGCTCGGTATCGCGCACTGGGTGATCATTCCGGGCAACCACGACATTCCGTTGTTCCAGCTCGTTCTGCGGGCGGTCGACCCCTACCGCCGTTACCGCGCCGCCTTCGGCCCCGAGCTCGCGCCCGAGCTCGACACCGACGACTGGCTGGTGATCGGCCACAAGACCACGCGCCGCTGGCGCCATGAAAACGGCGAACTCGATGCCGGCCAGATTGCCCGCACCGCCGTCCGCCTGCGCGCCGCCGCCCGGGCGCGCCCCGACCAGCTGCGCGTGGTGGTGGTGCACCAGCCGATGTCGGTGCCCGACGCCACCGATGCCAAGAACCTGATCCACGGCGCCCGGGCGGCCGCCGCCGCGTGGTCCGAGGCCGGCGCCGACCTGGTGCTCGGCGGCCACATCCATCTGCCCTGCGTGCTGCCCCTGCAGGCACGCGGCAACAAGGGCGGTCGCCTGTGGGTAGTGCAGGCCGGCACGGCGGTCTCCTCCCGCATCCGCGGCGGCATCGCCAACTCGGTCAACCTGCTGCGCCCCGATACCCAAGGCGATGGCCAGCGCGCCTGCCGTGTCGAACGCTGGGACTACGACGCCGCATCGGCGCAATTTACCCTGGCGCACGAAGAGCGGCTGCTGCTGGCCGAGGCGCCATGAACGAAGCCATCGCGCTGTCGTGGGCCGCTCGCATCGGCGAGTACGCCTGGCCCGGCTTCATGCTCGTGCTACTCGTCGCCGTATCGACGGCCGGTGTCGTCGGATGGCGAGCGTCTCGCGCCGCACCCGACACCGAACCCGATGCAGACCAGGCTCCGCAAGTCGGCCGCCGCCTGATCGCCGGCTTCCTGCTGATCGTATTGCTGGCCACAGGCTTCGCCACCATCGCCAGCCAGCTCGGCGACGGCCGGCAACTGCAGCGTTGCGACGAATTCCTGAGCCATGCCATCGGCCAATACACCCCCTCCGGCGTGAAGGCCGTGTTCGGCCATCTCACCCATCTCGGCGACCCGTTGCTGCTGTGGGGAGGCGGCATCGTCATCGCCGTGATCTTGTCGATCAAGCGACACCGCGGCCTGGCCGCCGTCTGGGCCGTGGCCTTGCTGGGCAACGCCATCCTCAACCGCGTCCTGAAGGAAATCTTCGCCCGAACCCGCCCCTTGATAGACGGTATGCCCGGCCCGGTGGACGGCTTCAGTTTCCCCAGCGGCCACGCCTCGGCCTCGATGGTGGCCTACGCCATGCTCGTCTGGCTGGCCTGGCACCTGCAGCGCACCCGCTGGCGCCCCCCCATTGCCATGGCCGCCACCGCCATCGTGTTGACCACGGCCAGCAGCCGCGTCTTCCTGCAGGTCCACTACGCCAGCGACGTCCTCGCCGGCCTGTGCTCCGGCGCCGCCTGGACCACGGTCTGCATCCTCAGCGCCGCCCATTTGCGAAGAAGGCGCGCGTAAACCTGAAATAGCGCCAGGCGTCCCCGCAGCAAGCCCAAGGCGCCACCCCTCGATAGCGCAAGGCCAATCCCATCGCCCAAAAAAAAGCGCCACCCGCAGGTAGCGCTCATATCCCGGTAGAGCCAGGCCAGGGTCTCCCTGGACTAGGCGAAGCCTTCCCCTTGGGGGATGGCGTTTACACGCAGCGAAGCGAAGTGAAAAAGCCGAGGGGCTTAATCAGTAATTCCAGAAGATGCGCTGCAACTCCTTTGGGTCGCGCGTCTTGGTCATCGCCACCATCGCCAGAATGCGCGCCTTCTGCGGATTCAGGTCATGCGCCACCACCCAGTCGTACTTGTCGTCCGGCTGCTCGGCATTGCGCAGCACGAAGCCGGCCGGCACGCGGCTGGAACGGATCACGTTGATGCCCTTGGCACGCAGGTCCTGCAGGGCAGGAACGACGCGGTCGGCGACCGAGCCGTTGCCGGTGCCGGCATGGATGATGGCCTGCAGGCCCGGCGTGGCGCCGATCGCATCGACCGCCGAACGCGGCACGTTGCCGTAACCGTAGACGATCTCCACCACCGGCAGCGACTGGATGTTGTCGATGTCGAACTCGCTGGCCATGGTGTGCGTCTTCACCGGCGCACGGAACCAGTAGTTCTTGCCCTCGACGATCATGCCCAGCGGACCCCACTGGCTCTTGAAGGCTTCGGTCTTGATGTTGATCAGCTTGGCCACGTCGCGGCCGCTGTTGATCTCGTCGTTCATGGTGACCAGCACGCCCTTGCCGCCGGCGTCCTTGGAGGCCGCGACGGCGACCGCGTCGTACAGGTTCAGTGCGCCGTCGGCCGACAGCGCGGTACCCGGGCGCATCGAGCCGACCACCACGATCGGCTTGTCGGTGTGCACGACCAGGTTCAGGAAGTAGGCGGTTTCTTCCAGCGTGTCGGTGCCGTGGGTCACCACGATGCCGTTGACCGAAGGATCCTTGGCCAGGGCCGACACGCGTCGGGCCAGCACCAGCAGGT
This sequence comes from Xylophilus sp. GOD-11R, assembly GCF_033546935.1. Classification (GTDB taxonomy): domain Bacteria; phylum Pseudomonadota; class Gammaproteobacteria; order Burkholderiales; family Burkholderiaceae_C; genus Xylophilus. The sequence continues at coordinate 1,023,044 of NZ_CP137854.1, forward strand.
TGTCGTTGGTGAACGACTCCGAGGCGATCTGGAAGGTCTGCTCGCCTCGCACGTTGGCCACGTTCTGCAGCTCGGGCAGGCCGATGATGAGTTTCTCGACCGCGACCTTGGCAGCCGAATAGCTGGCGCTGTTGACGGTGGAAGCGCCGGCGCCGGCGATGGTGCCGCCGGTGGCCAAAATCACCACGTTGGGCTTGGCTGTCTGGGCCGAGGCCAGGCCGGAGACGGCCGACAGCGCGACCACGGCGGTGCTGGCGACCCAGCGGCGGAAACGGGGGGAAAGGTACATGCGCAACGCTCCTCGATCAGTCGGTAGGTTTGCTCCGGCCGGGGCTGGCCGTGAGGCCTTGTCATGCTAGCCGCGCAGCCGGCTGTTTCGCTCACGCGGCGCTTGCAAATTTTTTGATATTGCATCGACCGGTTACAGCTAGACGACGCTTATCGGAGGCCTCGCTCACTTCCGGGTATCGGCCAAAGCGGTCGCGCTGACGGCCTTGCCGACCTGCTGAAAGACCCCGCCAGCCTCGGTGCGGTCGTCGAGATCGGCCGCGCAGGCAGCGATCACGACGGCATGGGCGCCGCCGTCCTGCGGGTCGACCACCGCCATGTGGCAGGCGCGCCGGTACTGCGTGCCGGTCTTGTGGATGCGCTTGACCGACCTCGGCAGGCCCGCTTCGAGCCGGTAGTCGCCCGGCTTGCCGAACTTCATGCCGGCGAACAGCCGCTGCGTGCTCTGCGGCGACAGCAGCTTTCCGCGCACCAGCTTCTCCAGCATGGCGCCGTAGGCTTCCATGGTGGCGCTGTTGGCGCCGTTGGCGTAGTAGCGGTCGTAGGCCTCGTCGATGGTGTCGGCCTCCAGGTCGGCGCGCTCCAGCGACATCGCGCGTCGCGCGGCCTCGACCCTCGGTGGTCCCATGGTGGCGCCGGCGATCTCCACCAGCTGCCGGTTGCTCAGTTTTTTGGCGCCTTCCTCGTCGAGTTCGGCATACACCTGCCGGCGAATCGCGGTGAAGTTGGTGATGCGGCCCACGTTGCCCTTGCCCATGGCCTCGACGGCGATGTCGTTGAGCTTGTCCTCGCCCACCGCGCGGATCAGCATGTTGGCGGCCGTGTTGTCGCTCACGCCGAGCATGCGGTCGAGCAGCGAATCGAGGGTGAAGCGGGTGCCGGTAGCGGTCCATACGACCTGGCCGGAGCCGTCGACCTTGTCGCTCTCCTCCAGTGTCAACTGCTGCTGTAGCCGCAGCTTGCCGTCGTCCACCTGGCGCAGCAGCGCGATGGCGACGGCGACCTTGACGGTGGAGGCGAGGTACCAGCGCTGGTCGGCGCCATAGCCGAAGCTCTCGCCGCTGTCGAGCCGCTTCACGTACACGCCGAGCGATCCGGGCGATGCCTTGTCGATCGCCTCGATGCGGGTCTTCAGGGCCTGCGGCCACTCGTCGGCCCGGGCGGGCAGGGTGGCGCTAGCGACCAGAGCGCTGAGAAGCAGCAGAACGGCGGCTCGGGCCCGCGGTGGCGTCGCAGGTCGGTGCATCGGGGACTCCCTTGGTGATCAGACCGGATCGGCACAGCGCCGTGCCTACCTGCTGCAGCGCACGCTCGGCGCGCGGCAGCGATGGTTCCTGGCGGGCGCAGGCCACCAGCACCAGTCGCTGGGGCGGCGCGCCGTCACGCTCGACGGTGACGATTCCGGAGTCGCAGATTCGCCGTCGCTGGGTGCCGGTCTTGTGCGCGAAGACCACCGAAGGCGGCAGTCCGGCGCCGACACGGTGGCGGCCGGTGGCCAGCTTCTGCATCAGTCCCAACAGGTACCGCGTCTGCGCCGGCCCGAGCGCGCGACCCTCGGCCAGGGCGGCCAGCAGATCGCCGTAGGCCGGCAGCTGGCCGGCGTTCAGGCCGCTGGCGTAGTAACGGTCGAAAGCCGCGTCCAGGCTGGGTTGGCGGAAAGCGGCGGCAGGCACGTCCACCAGCTGCGAGAACAGCGTGAGCCGCGCCGCATCGGTGGGCTGCGCATGCAGTGCCAGCAGGTCGCGGCCGGCCAGGCGCTCGGCGGCCGGATCGAGCCCGCCGTAGATGGCGCGCCGCACGTCGGCCAGCCGCGTGATGCGCCCGAAACCGCGCGGCACCAGCGAGCGCACCACGGCGTTCACCTCGTCGATGCCGACCAGGCCGATCAGCAGGTCGCTGGCGGTGTTGTCGCTGTAGATGATCATCTGCTCGAGCAGCTTGCGCACCGCGATATGCGCGCCGGGCGGCCGGCGGTTGGTGCTGCCGGCGCCGTCGACGTAGTCGGTGGCGCGCAGCAGCACGGGCGTGTCGAGCGTGAGACGGCCGCGCTCCACCGCCCGCAACACGGCGATGGCGATCGGCACCTTCACGGTCGAGGCGAAGTACCAGTTCTCGTCGGTGCGAAAACCCGCGGATTCGCCGGTGCCGAGGTCGCGCACGTAGACGCCGATCTCCGGGCCTTCGCGGCCGTCGATCTCGGCCAGGCCGGCGGTGAAACGATCGGCCCAGGCGGGCTGCTGCGCGCGCGCGGTGCCGGCCAGCGCACAGGCCAGCAGCAGGAACGAAAGCAGTCGCGGAATGAGACGGGACATGGCGGCTCGGCGGTCAGGTCGAGGAGGCTTTCATCATGCGGGCGTCGCGGTGAGCGCCTGTCACAAGATGCCGCCCAAAAAAAAAGGCTTGCGCATCGCTGCGCAAGCCCGATTCCCGAGGAGGGAAATCTGTATTGCCGGTCGGATCAGTCGTTCGCGTAGATGTCGACGTCCTTGGTTTCACGGATGAACAGCGTGCCGATCACCAGCGTCACGCAGGCAATGATGATCGGATACCAGAGGCCGTTGTACATATTGCCGCTGCTCGCCACGATGGCGAATGAGGTGGTCGGCAGCAGGCCGCCGAACCAGCCGTTGCCGATGTGATAGGGCAGGCTCATCGAGGTGTAGCGGATGCGGGTCGGGAACATTTCGACCAGCATCGCGGCGATGGGGCCGTAGACCATGGTGACCAGAATCACCAGCCAGGCCAGCAGGGCGATCATCACCGGCTTGTTCATCTTCTCCGGATCGGCCTTGGCCGGGTAGCCGGCGGCCTTGAAGTCGTCTCCCACTTCCTTCTTGAAGGCCGCGATGGCGGCGACCGATGCGGCGTCGAACTTCAGGTCCACCACGTTGCCGGTGGGCGCGGTGACGACCTTCTCGCCGATCTTCACCACAGCGGCCGAGCCCGCCGGGCCGGTGACGTTCTCGTAGGACACCGAGTTCTGCACCAGGTAGCGTTTGGCGATGTCGCAGGAGCTGCGGAAGTCGATCTCGCGGGCCACCGGATTGCCCTGGAAGGAGCAGGTGGCCGGGTCGGCGGAAACGGTGACCTGGGCGCTGGCCTGGGCGGCGGCGAGGTCCGGGTTGGCCGCGACGGTCAGGCCCTTGAAGACTGGGAAGTAGGTGATCGCGGCCAGCAGGCAGCCGGCCATGATGATCGGCTTGCGGCCGATGCGGTCGGACAGGCTGCCGAAGATGACGAAGAAGGGCGTGCCGATGAGCAACGCCACCGCGATCATCAGGTTGGCGGTGATCGCGTCCACCTTGAGCTGCTGCGTCAGGAAGAACAGCGAATAGAACTGCCCGGTGTACCAGACCACGGCCTGGCCGGCGGTCAGGCCCACCAGCGCCAGGATCACGATCTTCAGGTTCTTCCATTCACCGAACGATTCCTTCAGCGGCGCCTTGGAAGTCTTGCCTTCGGCCTTCATGCGCTGGAACGCCGGCGATTCCGACAGCGTCATGCGGATCCACACCGACACGGCCAGCAGCAGGATGGACACCATGAACGGAATGCGCCAGCCCCAGTCGGCGAAGGCGGTTTCGCCGGTGGCGGTGCGCACACCAAGGATCACCACCAGCGACAGGAACAGGCCCAGCGTGGCGGTGGTCTGGATCCACGAGGTATAGGCGCCGCGCTTGCCGTGCGGTGCGTGCTCGGCCACGTAGGTGGCGGCACCGCCGTACTCGCCGCCGAGGGCCAGACCCTGCAGCATGCGCAGGGCGATCAGGATGATCGGCGCGGCCACGCCGATCGCGGCGTAGTTGGGCAGGATGCCGACGATGAAGGTCGACAGGCCCATGATCAGGATGGTCACCAGGAAGGTGTACTTGCGCCCGATCATGTCGCCGAGCCGGCCGAACACGATGGCGCCGAAGGGCCTCACCAGGAAGCCGGCCGCGAACGCCAGCAGCGCGAAGATGAAGGCGGCGCCCGCGTCGAGTCCGCTGAAGAACTGCTTGGCGATGATCGCCGCCAGCGAACCGTAGAGATAGAAGTCGTACCACTCGAACACCGTGCCCAGGGACGAGGCGAAGATGACCTTCTTCTCCTCACCGGTCATGGGCCGCGGCGCGGGCGTGGGCGTCGGTTGCGGACGCCCGGGGGCGTAGATGCTGGACATGTGCTCGTCTCCTGTAGGTATGGTGGCGCGACGCCGGCGTGTCGCCGATTCGTCGCTGCCGCCATTCTTGGGAATCGCACTGACCGGTCTCTGACGCGAAACTGACCCTTCACTGACAACTCGCGGGGAAACCCGCAAGCCGCGTTTCAGGATTCGGAAAACGGGCCGAACCAGGGGTCGCGCAGCAACCGGGCGCGCAGCATGGGCAGGGCGTCGAAGCCCCACAACACGTCGCGGCCGACGGTGAAGCCGGGTACACCGAACACGCCCGCCTCCAGCGCAGCCTGGGTGTTGGCGCGCAGCATGGTCTTGACTTCGGGCGACGCGGGATCGTGCTGCGGCGACAGTGCGTCGGCCAGTGCCGCCAGCCGCGCCGGGTCGTTGGCATCGGCGCCGTTGCCTTGCCAAACATGGCGGAACACGGCGGCGGCCACCCGGCGCGAGATGCTGCCGTCGTCCGAGCAGGCCAGCGCCAGGCGCAGCAGCGGCAGCGGATCGAAGGGATGCGCCGCCGGCATCTGCATCGCGATGCCATGGGCGTGCGCCAGCCAGCGTGTCTGGCGCAGCACCCAGTCGTACTTGGGCGCAATGCCGTGCGGCCCCTGGTGACCGTGCTGCTTGAAGATCGCGCCCAGCAGCACCGGGCGGTAGTCGGTCGCGTAGCTGCAGCCTTCGAGCGCCTTCGGCAATTGCTCGAAGGCCAGGAAGGCGTAGGGCGAGACGAAGTCGAGGTGGAAGCCGAAGGTTTGCATGGCGTGGCTCAGGTGGAGGCGATGCCGGCGCGTGCGAGCAGCAGGCGCCAGATGGCGCGGCGCGCGGCGGCGTCGGCGGTGGACCAGGCGCGGATCTCGTCGAGCGAGCGCATGCAGCCCTGGCACAGGCTGCGGTCGTCGTTCATGCGGCAGATGGAGATGCAGGGCGAAGGCACCGGCGTCACGCTCTCGTCGAAGGCCGATCGCGAGCGCCCGGCCAGCAGCGCCAATGCCTCGGGCGACCACGCGACCGGGCGGGCCGGAAGCTCCGTGGCGGTCATTCGGAGGGCTCCAGCGCCACATCTTCGACCGGCGCGCCGGCCAGCGCGGCGATGGCCTGCGGCGTGGCCCGGAACACCGCATGCGGATGCCCGGCGGCGGCCCAAACCTCGTGGAAGCGCTCCAGGCTGCGGTCGCACAGCACCACCGGCGGCTGCAGGTGCGCCACCGGCGACACGCCGCCGATGGCGAAGCCGGTCGTCGCCTTGACGAAGGCCGCGTCGGCCCGGCCGATGGGGCCGACCAGCGCGGCCACGCGGGCCTCGTCGACACGACGGTCGCCGGCGGCGATGACCAGCACCGCGCGGTCGTCGGCGCGCCGTCGGAACACGATGCTCTTGGCGATCTGGCCGAGCTGCACGCCCAGCGCGTCGGCCGCCTGCTGCGCGGTGCGCGCGGCGCCGTCGAGCATGCGGGGCAGCTCGGCATGGCCGGCGTCCTGCAGGAAGGCCGCAACGCGGCGCACGCCGTCGGGCAAGGGGGTGAGCTCACTGCCGCACATGGGCTCAGGCCTCCGGCCGGAAGGTCGTGGTGCGGGCGGGGAGGGTGGGGAGGGATGGGAGGGCGCGGGTCGAGACACGCTCGGTGTGGGGCATGGGGCGGGCTCCGGCAGGTGGGCAAACGGGTGAGATCCGACATTCTTGCAGGAGGCCCGGCAGCAACGGTGCAATTTTCGCAGGCGTGGTTGCCGGTTCGTCCGGCGACCCGCGCCTGGCCGGCCACAGGCCAAGCTGCCGGGCTTTTGCGCTCGCATGCCACCCGCCGCCATGCTCCATTTTCTGCAGACACGCTTGTCCGCCGCGCTCACTACGCGAAACACCCGACCGCCAACGTCCACCAATACGCCGGGCCGGCCGCTCCCCGGCGCGACACTGCTGGAGCATTTCCCCTTCGAGTTCCTGAGCGACCTCGCCGATACCTTCAATGAAGAAAACACCCTGACGCCAGCGGCGAACCCCGTCGGCGTCGTCGGCTTGCAGAACAGCCGATTCAGGGCGGCGTTCCGGGAACCGATGGCGGCCGCAGACCTCACCTTGGCTCTCTGGACGGCCGAGCCCGGGCGCGAATTCACCGTCGCCCTGCGCAGCCTGGCCGGTGCGCCGCCGCGCCAACGTGGCTGGTGCTGGGACTCCGTCATGCCGGCCATCACCGCTGCCGGAACCCGCAATGCGCACCACGTCGAAACGATGGTGACCGCCCTCGTGAAGAATCTCCCAGCCGACCCGGCCATCCGCCTGCGCCTGTTGCGGCAGGCCGTCGATGGCCTGCTGCGACATCCGCGCGGTTGGGGCGGCGCGTTGGCGCCGCTGCTCGCCACTTGCGCGGCAGAGCCGCATCTGCCCGATGTCGTGTGGCAGCAGCTGATGCGCATGGTCGCCAAGGAGCCGCGGCACCTGCTTCAAACCCCCGCGATGCACACCGCTTTCAGCGCCATTTCCTCACCTGCCCGCCGCGCCGAATTCGGGCTGGCCGCGGACATCGCGCAGATGGCCTGCTTCGGCGGCACCGTTGCACAACTCGAAGGCCTGTTGCAGCGCATCGGCGCCTTCCCGCCCGGACCGCTCGCCTCTGTCTTCTACGATGAATTGTTTCGCCATTGGCGGGCCTCTGGCTCGCGCGACTCCCGACGCGGCCTGGAGGCCATCCGCCACGCGATGCTGGCAGCCGCCGACCAGCCCGGATACCGCGAGGACGCACTGGCTCGGCTGCCAGCCTTCGTCGATGCTCCGCCAGAGGTCCGCGCCGTGCTGGCAGCGCACGCCGAGAAAATGCGGCCCGCGGCGGCTATGCAGCTGGTCACGCGCCAGATGAAATCCTTTTCCACCGACGACCCCTGCCGCCTGCCTCGCCAGTGCGCCGAGATCCTGCAGCGCGCACGTGCCGCGCCGAGCGAACACCTGGCAAGCACCCTGACCCTGGCCCGGGTACACGGCATGTCCTCCGTGGACCCTTCCCTGGCTCGCTTGCACGGGATAGCCACGCCGGACCCGATCGGGGCAGACGGGGAAATCAACCCCTTGCAGACGCCCGAACAGCGCGCCGATCTGGCGCGCCTGGTCCTGGCCGAGGTGCCCAGGCTGCCGCTGGCCCATCGATTGCAGGTGATGGCTGCCATCGAGCCTCGCGATTACGGCAGTGACAACTGGCAGGAGGGCTGGAACCGCGTCTGGCAGGAGTCGCTCCACGCCATCTGCCAGGGCGTGCTGCGCGGCGGTCTGGATATCACCCGGCGCGATGCCATTCGTGCCCTGGCGGCGGCCCTGCCGCACGAGCAACGACGAGGCCGCATACCGCAGCCGCGCGAGGGCAAGGCAGCGTTGCCCGAATCCGAATCCGGCCCGCTCTTGCAGGCGCTGTCAGTGCTGCTGCGCGATCTGCCGCAGCATGAACTGGCCGCCGCGTTGCTGGAGATCCAGCCGATGCTGCCGAGCCACCACGCAAGCGCCGGTCCTTCGCCGGCGGTCGTGCAGCTGCTCCTGCGCTGCTGCGAAAGCCTGCCGTTCGAACTGCGCGCCGCACCGCTGGACGCGCTCGAGATCGCCACCCGCCGCCAACGGGGCGGCGCCAAGGAGGCGATCGGGAAACTGATCTCCCATACCCGGGCCGAGGCCGCGGCCTGGACGACTCGCTCGCGTGCGCTCGTGCAGGCCCGGACGACCGCCCGGCATTGATTTCGTGGAGCGGGTCGGTGCTTCGTCCGGCGCCACCGCGCCCGCTGAAAACGCGCCCACATTGGAGGAGGCCTTTGTTCGCCTACCGATGCGCCCTATGCTCCCCCATTTTTCAGCCAGCCCGACGACAGCTCCTGCGGCACGCGACCCTTCCCCGCAGCCCGATCCGGTTCTGGCCGACGGCAAGCCGTCGGAGCGCAGCACCTACGAGCACTTGCCCGATGAACTGTTGCTGCTGACGGCCGAATACCTGTGGGAATTGACCGTCGCGCTGCCGGCGCAAAACTCCCTGCCGGGCATCGCATCGCTCAACGGTCGGCTCGCGTCGGTCTTTCGGGAGCCCGTGCTGGCGGTCGACATCACCCGGCCCCTGTCGACCGCCCGCACGCTGGGCGAATTCCTGCTCGCCGTGGACGGCCTGGAGCGCACGCCGCCGAGCCACCGGCAGTGGTGCTGGGACTCGGTGGTGGCCGCCATGGTGCAGTTCGTCTCCGATTACCGTTCAGAGGATCGCGACGTCGTGCTTGCGGCAGTCCTCGCGCGGCTGCCGGCCGACCCCGACCTGCGCCTGCGGGTGGTGCAGCAGGCGAGCAACGCCCTGCTGCGGCAGGCAGCCGGCTTTTCCGGCGTGGTTCCACCGCTGATCGCCGCCTGCGCCGGGCTGCCGCGCGTGCCGCGGGCGATGTTGCTGCAGTGGATGCAGATGCTGCTCCGGAATCCGCCGCAGCCAATCGAGCGACGCGCAATCGAAGCCGCCGCAGAGGCACTGCCATCAGCACGGCACACCGAACTCACGCTGATGCTCGACCTGGTCGCGGCGCCCGCGTGGATGATGCCGCTGCCGGCGGTGCTGAGCCATCTCCAGCGCATCACCGCGCTGCCTCCCGGGCCGGTCGTCACCATGCTCTACCAGACCCTGCTGCGCCACTGGGCCGGCGCAGGTTCTGTCTGGCGAATGCAGGGCGCCACCGCGATCTTCCATGCGTTGCTCGACGCCGCCGAATCACCGGGCTGGCGCGAGGACGCGATGTCGCTGCTGCCCGTCGTGCAGTCGCCGACACCGGATCTTCGGCCGACGCTGCTGCGCCAGCTCGACCTGTTGCGCCCGGCCGCCGCGATGGCTTTGCTGGCCCGGCAGTGGCCCACCTTCACCACCAACGCGGCTCGCGCTCCCACTGAATGTGCCGACGTGCTGCGGCGCGCGCGGGCCACGCCCGCCGAACACCGCGAGGCGACCCTGGCCTTGGCCCGCAAAGTGCGCAGCGTGAGCAATGCCGGACAACGCGCCGACCTGGCCCGACTGCTGATGGACGAGCTGCCCCGACTGCCGCTGGTCGACCGCCTGCCGGTGCTCGCCGCCTGCGACTCGCTTTACTTCAAGCGGGACGGATGGCGCGACGCCTGGTCCAGCGCATGGCAGGACGCGCTGCAGGCCTGCTGCCAGGCGGCCACACAGAGCGATATCGAATGGCCATTGCGCGACACCATCCGCGCCCTGGCCGCAGCGCTGCCCTTTGAGGAATGGACGGGCCGCGTGCCGCAGTCGCAGCAACCGCGTCCGCAGCCCCTGTCCGACGAAGCGTCCGGTTCGTTGGTGCACGCGCTCTCCCGTTTGCTGCGTTGCTTGCCCCCGCACCAGGTTCCCGGCGCGGTGCGCGACATCGTGCAGGCCTATCGCGACCAGGGCCGCCAGGAAGGCCCGTCCGACGCGACCATGCGCATGCTGCTGCGCGTCTGTGCCGGGCTGCCCTGCGACTTGCGCTCGAGGCCGCTGCACGACCTGCGGTCGCGTGACGAAGAGGTCTCGCACGATACCCGCCAGATGCTGCGTTCGCTGATGCACGGCGCGCAGGCGCAGCGGGAGCAGTGGCGGGCGCAGCGCATCGCCGACGCGGCACGCTGATCGGAGCCGCCGTGCTTTCCTTTTCTCCCTGCACCCCGGCCCGCGCCTGCGCGCGCTGTCCCGGGTGTTGCGTGGGCTGCCACTGAATGAACGGGCCGGCGCGTTCGTGGCGATTCAGCCGACGCTTCCCGCCCGCCATGGACTCGAAAAGCCTTCGGTGTCGGTCGTCTAGCTGCTACCGGTGCTGCTGCGCTTTTGGGCGCGCCTGCCGTTCGAGTCGCGGGTTCGTCCAGAGCGGGCGATCGAGATCGCGACCCCCCGGCAGCCGGACATCGGGCAGGAACGGCTGCCGAACCTGATTGGCGATACCCCGGGCCGAGGCGTGGGACTGGCGTTCACAGTCGCGCGCGCTGGCACGAGCCCGAGCGGCCGCCCGGCGCCAAGGCTTTCGCGGAGGCGTCGGGCGATGCGGCCCGGGTGCCATGCCCATCGGGCCGGCCGCCGATGCTGATGGGATCTCCATTTTGCCCAGGGGCGCCATGTTCTCCCTCGACCGATCATCACCGTCCGCCAGTGCCACGACGCCCGGCCAGGCCTCGCCATCGATGACCGTCCGCGCTGGCGCGGTCGCCGAACCGCCTGGCGAGCAGATGCGCCTGGAACACCTGCCGATCGAGATCCTGATGGAAATCGGAGAGGAAGTGATGCGCTCGAACCTGACGACGCCGTCGACCAATCCGGTGGAAGACATGGCATCGCTCAACAGCCATTTCGCGTCGGTCTTTCGGGAGCCGGCTACGGCGACCCGGTCCACGCGGCCGATGTGGGCGGCGACCAGTGCGTCGGCATTCGTCGCGCAGATGAATCGGCTGGCGCAGGCGCCGGCGAGCCAGCAGCGCTGGTGCTGGAACTCCATGATCGCGGCACTGAGTCGCCAACTCGCCGAGGGAGACCCGACATCGCCTCGCAGATTGCTCGATCCCCTGATCGCCGGCCTGCCGCCCGAACCCCCGATGCGCCGGCGCCTGATCCAGCAGATCACCGATTGCCTGGTCCGACAGCCCCACGCGTATGTCGGGGTCCTGGAACGCCTGATCCCGGCCGGTGCCGTGGAGCCACCCATGCCCGATGTCTGGTGGAAACAGCTGATGCAGCTGACGGTCAGGATGGGCAGGCCCCAGCGCCATGCGCAGCCGGTCTGGAACGCAGTCGCGAGCCTGCCGCCGAACCGCCGCGCCGAATTCGAACTGTTGATGGACATCCTCGACCTGGAAGACACCCAGACGGTTCCGGCGCTGCTCCAGCGCATCGCGGCGCTTTCCCCCGGACCGATCTCCACCCTGTTCTACGCCACGCTGATCGCCAGCTGGGTCGATTGCAACCCGGAGCAGGACGACCAGGGCGCGCCGGCTTTCTGCCAGGCGCTGCTGGCGGCGGCCGAGCAACCGGAGCAACGCGAAGCCTTGCTCGCTCTCTTGCCGGTCGACCATGAGCCGCCGCCGGAGTTTCGTGAGACCTTGTCGCGTCACCTGGGCACGCTCCGGCCGGAAGCCGCGATGCGCCTGCTGACCACACAGCTGCCCGCCTTCACCACCGACGCCGACCGCATGCCCTGGCCATGTGCCGACGTGCTGCTGCGCGCTCGGTCCTATCCGGCCGATCACGCCGCCGCCGCCCTGGTGCTGGCCAGCAAGATGCCGAGCCTGACCACGCCAGAGCAACGCGCCGACCTGGCGCGGCTGATGCTGGCCGAGTGTCCGCACCTGCCGCTGGCCCATCGCCTGCCGGTGCTGGCGGCCATCGCGCCATGCGTCGGGCCTGCCCCGGTCTGGCAGTTCGAATGGGCGAGCGCCTGGCGTGAGGCGCTCGACACCACGTGCCGGGCCGTCCTGAGCCGCGACGGCTCCATGCCGCCGCGAGACGCCATCGGCGCGCTGGCCGCGGCGTTGCCGCACGAAGAGGCGTCAGGCCGCGTGCCGCAGCCCGACGACGACGACGGCGTCGAGCCGCTGCCCGATGGGCATTGCGGCCCCTTGCTGGCTGCATTCGCGCTCTCCCTGCGTTCGCTCGCACCGCAAGACGTGCCCGATGCGGTGCGCGATATCGTGCGCGCCTACAAGCGCGACGGTTTCGTCGACGCGCCTTCGAGCGCGGTGCACCGTCTGCTTTTGCGATGTTGCGCCGAGCTGCCGTTCGAGCTGCGCGACAGGCCGCTGAGAGACATCCACAGCGTGACGACGAGCGCCCGAAACCAGCAGGCCTTGGATCGGATGAAACAGCGGACCCGGCAAGAGCATCGGCAGTGGCAAGCGCAAGCCTGCGCCGCTTCGAACGCCAACTGAGCCGCCGTCCCACCATTCTGGCCATCCCTGCTTGCCTGCCTCCTGACTGGCATCGGCTGGCGCCGCACTGCGCCGAGGTGCTGCGGCGTGCCCGGACCACGCCCGCTGCAAATCCCGGGCCGACGAGGGCGTTGCGATTTCGGCGTGAAGGCCCACGCTTCGCCCCTGCGCCGGTCCGGGCCGGCGCGGGTGGCGATGCTGCCGGCCTCACCAGCCCGGAGCTACATCGCCCATGTTTTCAAGCCCACCCATCCACCCATCCGACCGGCCGGCGACGCCCGCGGCCAGCGGCCCACCGACGGCCGGCAGCGTCGAGCAAGTGTCGTCCGGGCAGATCGTCTACGAGCAGCTGCCGCGGGAGATCCAGCTGCTGGTCGGCGACGACGTCATGGCCTTGAACCGCGAGACGCCGGCTGCCAACACGGTGCCGGTCTTCGCATCGCTCAAGAGCGAGCTCGCGGCGGTTCATCGAGAGCAGGTGGAAGCGACCGATCTCACTCGCCCGTTGTGGACGGCGGAAACGCCGGAGGAATTCATCCGCGCCCTGAAAGGGCTGGCGCGGGCGCCCTTCAGCCAGCGTGCGTGGTGCTGGGACTCCGTCGTGCCGGCCCTGTCGGGTCTGTTGTCCAGCCGGGCGCCGCAAGACGCCGGCTCGGCGCTGTCGGCCGTGCTCGCGCATCTGCCGGCCGACCCGGCCTTGCGCCTGCGCCTGCTGCACCAGACGGTCGATGTGGTGCAGCGGCTGCCGGACCGGTTCGAGGGGATGCAGGGCGCGGTGTTCGCTGCCTGCGCCGCCGAGCCGCAGCTGCCCGACCAGCTGTGGCGCCGCCTGCTGCGGTCGATGGTCGGATGGCCGCCGCACCTGTTCGACCGGCCCATGATGGAGGCGGCAGGCGCCGCGCTGGCGCCGGCGCGCCGCGCCGAACTCGAGCTGATGATGGACATCCTTCGGCTGCCCCTGCTCACGCGCAACGGCGCGGTCGTCGAGGCCCTGGCACAGCGCATCGGTGCGCTGCGGCCCGGCCCGGTCGGCATGATCCTCTACCACCAACTCTTCGTCCGCCTCGAACGCTCCCGCGCGACAGACTTTCCCGTCGGTGTCTCGGCGCTCTACCGGGCCTTGCTGGCCGCTGCCGAAGCGCCGGGCTGCCGGGAGGACGCGCTGGCCTTGTTGCCCGTGGTCCTGCGTCCGACGCCGCAACACCGCGCGGTGTTGTTGCGCCATCTCGAACAACTGCCGCCCGAGGCCGCGATGAAGTTCCTGGTGCGGCAGCTTCCCACCTTTGCCACCGATCCCCAGCGCATGCCGCCGCAGTGCGCCGAACGGCTGCAAAGCGCGCGCGGGCGGCCCGCCGAACATGCGGCCCTGATCCGCATCCTCGCTCGCGCGATGCCGGACGTGCAAAGCCATGCCAAACGACAGGACCTGGGTCGCCTGCTGCTGGCCGAGGTGCCTGTACTGCCGCTGGCCGATCGCCTGCCCGTGCTGGCGGCCCTCGACCCGTGCGTGGCACCTGAACCGGGCGACTCACCGTCGTCTGACTGGCTGCAGCTCTGGGACCGGTCGCTTCGGGCCACGTGCCACGCCGTGCAACACCACAGCGAGGCCGTGCCGGTGCGCGAAGGCATCCGCGCGCTGGCTGCGGCCCTGCCGCGCGAGGAGAGGGAGGGCCGGGTGCCGCAACCCCGCGACTGCGATCACGCGCCCGATTTCGGCGCGGACGCCGGCCCGCTGCTGGGTGCGCTGGCCACCGCCTTGCAGTCGCTGCCACTGCATCGGTTGGCCGAAGCGATCTGCGACATCGTGCAGGTCTACGGTGACGAAGGCCATCTGCCCGGTCCTTCGAGCGCGACCTTGCGCCTGCTGGTGCACTGCTGCTCGGGCCTGCCGTTCGAGTTGCGTGCCAAACCGCTGCAAGCGCTCCAGACCGCCACCGAGCGGGCGGAGCAGGACGATTGGCGAATCGTGAACTCCCTGGTGGGCGCCACGCAGGAGGAGCAGCAGGCGTGGAGGGCGCAGGCGGTGGCCGAAGCCGCCCGGAAGGCTGCCCTTGCGAGCTGACGCCACAGCCTGGGGGCGAAGGATGGCCGGGCGATTCGGCGTCAGGGCAAGCGGTTCGTGCGCCTGCGCAGGCCCGAAAGCGGTGGACACCAAGCTGTTCGCTCTTGCGCTTCGACCCTGGAGATTCCCATGCTCAATTCATCGCCTGCCTCGCTACCCCGCGGTGCGACGGTACCCATCGCCACCCGGCCAGCGGCTGCCGTCACCACCACGCCACCGCACGCCGAACCCAGCCGCCTGGAACACCTGCCGCCCGAGCTTCTGCTGGACATCGGTCAGTTCGTGCTGCGGGACAACGCCGTGACGCCATCGTTCAACCGCTTGCCCGAAATCGGTTTGCTCAACCACCGCCTCAACACCGTCTTCCAGATGCCGGCGGAGGCCACCAGACTCGCACGGCGCTTGTGGATGGCCGAAGATCCCAAAGAATTCGTCGCGGCCGTAGATGGCCTCCAGCAGGTACCACCGAGCGAGTGCAGCGCTTGCTGGGATTCGGTCGTGCCGGCCATGCTGCGGCAGATCGAGGGTCACGATCCATCGACGGTTTCCTGCCTGGTCGCACAGGTGGTGCAGCGCATGCCGGACAACCCGGCGATCCGCCTGCGGGTGTTGCAGCAGTTGACCGACCGCCTGCTGAAGCGGCCGGAAATTTTCCTGGGACTGTTCGATCGCCTGATCGTCGCCTGCACCGCCGAGCCCCGCATCCCGGAGGCGCTGTGGCGCCAGCTGCTGGAGCTGATGGCCAAGGGGCCCGCGCACTGGAACAACGAGTCGGCGAGGTCCGCCTCGGCGGCACGCCTGTCGCCGGCCCGACGTGTCGAATTTGAGCTGATGCGCGACATTCGGCAGCTGGAGCTTCCATGGTCGATTTCCGACCTGAACGACCTCTACCCGATCGTGCGGCGAATCGAAGCGCTCGAGCCGGGGCCCTCGGTCACCATTCTCTACCGCGCATTGATCAGCAGCTGGGAGCGCTCGGGCACATTCGACATGGAACCCGGCCTGTCGGTCATTCAGGCATCGCTGCTGGCGGCGGCTGAAAAGCCCCGCTATCGCGAAGAAGCGCTGTCCTTGCTGCCGCGAGCACACGAGCCGCAGCCGGAACTGCTCGGCGTGCTGCAACACCATCTGGGCCATTTGCGGCCGTTGGCCGCGATGCGCTTGCTGACCAGTCAAATGCTGACCTTCCTCACCGACCTGCAATGCCTGCCAACGCAGTGCGCCGACGCGCTGCAGCGTGCGCGTGCGCTACCGGCCGAGCATGCGGAGGCGACACTGGAGCTGGCCCGCAACATGCCCACGTTGCATGGTTCCCATCACCGGGCCGAACTCGACGCGATGCTCATGGCCGAGCTGCCCCGCCTGCCGCTCGTGCATCGCCTGCCGGTGATGCGGGAGTTCGTGCCCGCCCACTACCTGGATCCGGTCTGGCGACCGGAACGCGCAGGCGTCTGGCAACAGTGGGTTCAGCAAAGCTGCGAAGCCGCGATGCAGGACCGCGCGGACATGCCGGCACGCGAGGGCATCCGGATGCTGGCCGGTGTCTTGTGCCACGAGGAATGGCGAGACCGGGTACGGCTTTCCGAGGGGCCGCGCACGGGCCCGATCCGGGCCGCGCTCTTGCACCTGCTGGACGGCTTGCCGCAGCAGGAGCTGTTTCCTGCCCTGCGGGAGGCGTTGCTGGCTTATGGCGGCGACTACCACGCGCGCGGCGCTTCGTTGGCCACGGTGCAGCAACTGCTGCGTTGCTGCGCACGACTGCCGCTGGAAGAGCGCACCGGCCTTCTCCGCTATTTCGAGAACGCCACCCACGGCGCACCGGCCGAGATTCGCCAACTGTTCACCGCGTTCGAGAAGGGCCTCCAAGAGGAGCGGGGTGCCTGGAAATCGCTCTACGGCACGATGCCGAATCACGAGGCCTGACAGGGTTCACCAGGCGGGCCGCGCCATGGTGTTCAGGCGCGCAACACCAGCAGCGGCGCGCCTTCGCCGACCTGGTCGCCCGGCGCGTAGAGCAGTTCCTCGACAACGCCGTCGACCGGCGCGGCGATGGTGTGCTCCATCTTCATGGCTTCCATCACCGCCAGCGGCTGGCCCCGTGTGACCCGTTCACCGACAGCGACCGTGAACGACACCACCTTGCCCGGCATGGGCGCCGTCAGCCGACCTGCGTCGGACTGCGTGTGACCGGCGTGGGCGAGCGGGTCGACGATGCGGACCACGGACGCGCCGCGATCGGTGAACACGTTGGCCATGTCGCCGTGCCGGTGCACGAAGGCGGTGAGGCGGTCTGCGCCCAGCCGCAGATCGAGTGCGTCGTCGGCCGCGGGCGACCACGACAGCGGCTGCGTGGCGCCATCGACCGTCAGTGCCATGCTGCCATCGCGCTCGCGGGCCAGCACCGCGCGCACCGCATCGCCGCGATGCTCGAAGTCGAAGGGCCGGGTCATCGCGCCGTGCGAGCGCCAGCCATCGCGGCGGGCGAAGGGGTCGCCGCTCGGCGCTGCTGTCTTCTCTTCGTCGGCCAGCTGCCGCACGACCGCCGCCGCGATGGCCGGCGCACGGCCGAGCGTGTCCTGGTCGAACAGCACTGCACGTTCGCGTTCGATGAGGGCGGTGTCGAGCCTGGCGTGGGCGAACGAATCGCTTGCCAGCACGCGGCGCAGGAACTGCACGTTGGTCGGCAGTCCCACGATGCGCATGCGCGCCAGCGCGGCATCGAGCCGGGCCAGCGCCTGTTGGCGGTCGTCGCCGTGCACGATCAGCTTGGCGATCATCGAGTCGTAGAAGGGCGTGATCGTGTCGCCCTCGCGCACTCCGTCGTCGATGCGCACTGCGCCGCGTTCGAAATTCTCGGCCTCGGGCGTGCGGTAGACGGCCAGCGTGCCAGTGCTCGGCAGGAACTGGTTGTCGGGGTTTTCCGCGCAGATGCGGGCTTCGATCGCGTGGCCCTGCATGCGCAGCTCGTCCTGGCGCAGCGGCAGCGGCTCGCCCGCGGCGACGCGCAACTGCCACTCGACCAGGTCGAGGCCGGTGATGGCTTCGGTCACCGGGTGCTCCACCTGCAGGCGGGTGTTCATTTCCATGAAGAAAAACTCCATGGTGGGTTCTTCTTCGCCTTGTCCGCCGCGCTGTTCGGCGATGAATTCGACCGTGCCCGCGCCCACGTAGCCCACGGCCCGCGCGGCGGCCACGGCGGCCTCGCCCATGCGGCGGCGCAGGGACTCGGTCATGCCGGGGGCGGGGGCTTCTTCCAGCACCTTCTGGTGGCGGCGCTGCACCGAGCAGTCGCGTTCGAAGAGGTAGACGTAGTGGCCTTGCTGGTCGCCGAAGACCTGGATTTCGATGTGGCGGGGGCGTTGGACGTACTTCTCGATCAGCACGGCGTCGTTGGCGAAGCTGGCTGCTGCTTCGCGTCGGCAGGAGGCGAGGGCTTCGATGAAGTCTTCGCTGCGGGTGACGACACGCATGCCCTTGCCGCCACCACCGGCGCTGGCCTTGATGAGGACGGGGTAGCCGATGTGGTCGGCTTCTGTCTGGAGTCTTTCCGGGTTCTGGTCTTCACCGTGGTAGCCGGGGACCAGGGGGACGCCGGCTGCTGCCATCAGGCGCTTGGATTCGGCTTTGAGGCCCATCGCTTTTATCGCTGCTGGCGGGGGGCCTATGAAAACCAGGCCCTCGGTGGCGCAAGCGGTGGCGAAGTCTGCGTTTTCGCTGAGGAAGCCGTAGCCGGGGTGGATGGCTTCTGCGCCTGTTTGTTTTGCTGCCTGCAGGATTTTTTGCCACTGGAGGTAGGTTTCTCTTGGCGTTTCTCCCGGGAGTGCGATGGACTCGTCGCAGGCGGCTACGTGTTTGGCGGTTTGGTCGGGGGTGGAGTGGAGGGCTACGGTGCGGATGGCCATCTTCTTGGCCGTCGAGGCGACGCGGCAGGCGATTTCGCCGCGGTTGGCTATGAGGATTTTTTTGAACATTTTTTGGGGGTCTCCGCTGGCCGGGGTAGGGGGTCTCTTCTTCTTTTCTTCTACCGAACTTGGGGTGTGGTCGTTGCTCTTGCTGAGCCTGCTTCTTTCTTTTTTTCTTCTACTGGTCGTAGGGTGGAGCTGGGGGCTTGCGCGCCCCCAGACCCGCGGTAACTTTCTTTTGTTGGGACAAAAGAAAGTCACCAAAGAAAAACCCTTGAAGACGAGCTCGAGGCTCGGTCGGGCCATTGCTTCGCTCGGCCTGGGGAATGTGCCTTCGAACGCTCTAGCGGCAACAGTTTGGACAAGGGTCGATCGAGTGCCTTGGCCCCTGCTTCGCAGGGTCGGGGCTGAGAGGGTAAGGACAGGCGACCGCACTGAGCACGGTGAGGGGGCCGCATGCTTTCCATCGCCATGCTCTGTGACGGACGCTCCATGGTCTGCGCGCTGTTTGCCGTACCGACCGATGCGGCAGCCGTGTACCCATCTGCACCGCCCCATGGACGTGTCGCCCCTTTCACCTGTCGAGCGCAGCGAAGACCGTCGAAGGCCGAGCGCAGCGATGGCCCGTGTAGTGTTTGGGGTCCCCTGTGGTCGAGAGCGAGGAACGGAGGTTTTGCGGATAAGGGCTGGCGGCTGTCTGAGCGAAGCGAGTTCCGCCAGACCCCGCAAAACCGAGTACCGCAGCGTGTCCGAAGGACCTCGCCCACCGGGGTCGCCTTTCTTTGGTTACTTTCTTTGGCGAAGCAAAGAAAGTGACTCGCCCGCCGGGGCGAAATCCCGGCCTCAGCCCTCCGCAGGAGACACAGCCCACGCAGTGGCACGCAACCGGCAGAGGACAGCGGCCCAAGCAGTGGCACAGCCCTCCGCCGGAGACACAGCCCACGCAGCGGCACACCCCTCTGCAGGAACCCGAATCCAGCCAGTGAGCCACCCCACCCCATCAAGATCCCCAGCCCCTCAACCGCTCAATAGCAGCAAAATCCCGATCCCCATGCAGCAGCGGGCAATCGTTCTCCACACACCAGGCCCCGACCATCAAATCGATGGCACTGCGAACCGTCACGCCGAGCGCGCGCAGATCCCGGTAGATCGAAGCCGCCCGAAGCGCCACCGCTTGACCCCCCGCCACCGCCATCGGCAAGGCCGAAAAAGCCCGTCGCGCAGCCAGAAAATCCTTCTGCACCCGAAACCCGCGCAGTACCTCCATCAACACCAGATCGAGCACCACGATCTCCTGCGCACTGTCCTCCAGCGCCTCGTCGAGCAAGCGCGTCTGCGGCGTATCGCAACCGTTGAAATAGGCGATCCACACACTCGAATCGACCGTCAACATCACGCCTTGCCACCCTGACGTGAGGGTTTCTTCCCCGGTGCCGGCGATCGGTAAGGACGCTCCGCCTCCTGCACCGTGTGCGCAGCCGCCGAAACATCCCGCCCACCGGTTCCGTCGTCCCAAGCGAGCTTGCCCCGCAAGGCACGAATCCCCTGATAGGCCGCGCGTCGCGCCACCAGCCGCAAGCCTTCCTCGACCGCGTCGCGCTTGGTGCGAAATCCGCCGGCCGTCATGGCCGCCGCCATCAGGGCGTCGTCGATCACGATGTTGGTTCTCATCGGTTTGCCTGTGTGTATGTAAATGGAAAATCATACACATCGCCTACATCCGGAACACACCGAATTTCGGCGGCGCCACCACCTGGTGCCGCGAAGCCGCCAACCCCAGCGCCAGCACCCGCCGCGTATCGGCCGGGTCGATCACCCCGTCGTCCCACAGCCGCGCACTGGCGTAGTACGGATGGCCCTGCACCTCGTACTGCTGGCGGATCGGCGCCTTGAAAGCTTCTTCCTCGTCGGCCGACCACTGGCCGCCGCGCCCCTCGATGCCGTCGCGCCGCACGGTGGCCAGCACGCTGGCGGCCTGTTCGCCGCCCATGACGGCGATGCGGGCGTTCGGCCACATCCACAGAAAGCGCGGGCTGAACGCACGCCCGCACATGCCGTAATTGCCGGCGCCGAAGCTGCCACCGATGATCACGGTGAACTTCGGCACGTTGGCGGTGGCCACGGCCGTCACCATCTTGGCGCCGTGCCGGGCGATGCCCTCGTTCTCGTACTTGCGGCCGACCATGAAGCCGGTGATGTTCTGTAAAAAGACCAGCGGCGTGCCCCGCTGGCAGCAGAGCTCGATGAAGTGCGCGCCCTTCTGCGCCGATTCCGAGAACAGGATGCCGTTGTTGGCCACGATGCCCACCGCCTGGCCCTCGATGTGCGCGAAGCCGCAGACGAGGGTGGCGCCGAACCGGGCCTTGAACTCGTGGAACTCGCTTCCGTCGACGATGCGGGCGATGATTTCGCGCACGTCGAAGGGCTTGCGGGTGTCGGTGGGGATCACGCCGTAGAGCTCGTCGGCCTCGAAGCGTGGCGGGCGCGGCGGCGCGGCGGCCACGAAGTCCGCCTGCGGCGCGGTGTGCGCCACGGCCGACCGGGCCAGCGCGAGGGCGTGCAGGTCGTCGCGCGCCAGGTGGTCGGCCACGCCCGAGAGCCGGGTGTGCACGTCGCCGCCGCCCAGGTCTTCGGCGCTCACCACCTCGCCGGTCGCGGCCTTCACCAGCGGCGGGCCGCCGAGGAAGATGGTGCCCTGGTCCTGCACGATGATCGATTCGTCGCTCATCGCCGGCACATACGCGCCGCCGGCCGTGCAGCTGCCCATCACCACGGCGATCTGCGCGATGCCCTGGGCGCTCATCTGCGCCTGGTTGTAGAAGATGCGGCCGAAATGGTCGCGGTCGGGAAACACCTCGTCCTGGTTGGGCAGGTTGGCACCGCCGGAGTCCACCAGATAGATGCAGGGCAGGCGGTTCTGCTCGGCGATTTCCTGGGCGCGCAGGTGCTTCTTGACGGTGACGGGGAAGTAGGTGCCGCCCTTGACGGTGGCGTCGTTGCAAACGATGACGCAGTCGCGGCCGGACACCCGGCCGATACCGGCAATGAGCCCGGCGCCGGGCGCGGCGCCGTCGTACATGCCGTGCGCGGCCAGCGGGGCGATTTCGAGGAATGGCGTGCCTGGGTCGAGCAGGCGTTCCACCCGTTCGCGCGGCAGCAGCTTGCCGCGCGCCACATGCTTGGCGCGGGCGCTTTCGCCGCCGCCCTCGGCGATGCGGGCGAGCTGCGCGCGCAGATCGTCGACCAGTTGCCGCATGGCCTGCGCGTTGGCCTGGAAACCAGCGGAACGCGGGTTGAGTTGGCTGTCGAGCTGGCTCATGGCGTCAGGCCGTTTCGGCGAAGAGTTCGCGGCCGATCAGCATGCGGCGGATCTCGCTGGTGCCCGCACCGATCTCGTAGAGCTTGGCGTCGCGCCACAGCCGCTCCACCGGGAAGTCCTTGGTGTAGCCGACGCCGCCCAGCGCCTGGATCGCCTCGCCCGCCATCCAGGTCGCCTTCTCGGCGCTGTAGAGGATCGCGCCGGCCGCGTCCTTGCGCAGGGTGCGGGCGTGGTCTCCCCGGTCGCAGGCCTTGCCCAAGGCGTACACATAGGCGCGGGTGGCCTGCCAGGTGGTGTAGAGGTCGGCGACCTTGCCCTGCATCAGCTGGAACTCGCCGATCGGCTGGCCGAACTGGCGGCGCTCGTGCACATAGGGCAGCACCGCGTCCATGCAGGCGGCCATGATGCCGAGCGGTCCGCCCGAGAGCACGGCGCGTTCGTAGTCGAGGCCGCTCATCAGCACCCGCGCGCCGTTGCCTTCGCCGCCGAGCAGGTTTTCGGCCGGCACCTCGCAGTCGTCGAAGAAGAGCGGATAGGTGTTGCTGCCGCGCATGCCGAGCTTGTCGAGCTTGGCACCGGCCGAAAAGCCTTTGAAGCCTTTCTCGACGATGAAGGCGGTCATGCCCTTGGCGCCAGCGGCCGGGTCGGTCTTGGCGTAGATGACGAGGGTGTCGGCATCGCCGCCGTTGGTGATCCACATCTTGCCGCCGTTGAGTACGTAGCGGTCGCCCCGGCGCTCGGCGCGCAGCTGCATGCTGACCACGTCGGAGCCAGCGCCGGGCTCGCTCATGGCCAGGGCGCCGACCTGTTCGCCGCTGACCAGGCCCGGCAGGTAGCGGGCCTTCTGTTCGGCATTGCCGTTGCGGTGGATCTGGTTGACGCACAGGTTGCTGTGCGCGCCATACGACAGGCCGACCGAGGCGGAGGCACGCGATACCTCCTCCAGCGCCACCAGATGCGCCAGATAGCCCATCTGCGTGCCGCCGTATTCCTCGGACACGGTCATGCCGTGCAGGCCCATGGCGCCGAGCTTGCGCCACAGGTCGGCGGGAAAGAGGTTGTCGCGATCGACCTCGGCCGCGCGTGGTGCGATCTCGGCGGCGGCGAAGTCGGCGACCGCGTCGCGCAGGGCGTCGACGGTGTCGCCGAGCCCGAAATCGAGTCCTGGAAGCTGCATGTTCTTGTCTCCGTTGATCCGACGCCAGCCTACGCCGCGCGGCGGCGCATATGGCGACACAATGGGTGCAAATCGTGCCAGCCGACATGCCCCGAGCGCCATCCCATTCGACCCTGACGCCGCCCGCCCGTGCCGGTGCGCCGGCGGCCACGCCCATGGCTTTCGTCCGGGCGGTGGTGGCGGCCTACGAGCGCCATGCGGTCGATCCGTCGGCGGCCCTGCGCCAGGCACGGATCGCGCCGCGCGAACTGCGGCTGCACGACGGCCGCATCACCGCATCGCAGTTCGAGGCCCTGTGCGCGCATGCGATGCAGGAGCTCGACGACGAAGCCCTGGCCTGGTTCTCGCGGCGGCTGCCCTGGGGCAGTTATGGCCTGCTGATCCGCGCGTCGGTCACCGCGCCCGACCTGGGCGTTGCCTTGCGGCGCTGGAGCCGCCACCACCGCCTGCTGGCCGACGACGTGCTGCTGCATCTGCACATCGATGGCGATGCCGCCACGCTGCGGCTCGAGGAAACCCGGCCCATCGCGCCGGCTGTGCGCGAGCTCTGCCTGGTGACCTTGCTGCGCTATGTGCACGGCTTCGCCTGCTGGGCCATCGATTCGCGCATCGCGCTGCGGGGGGCGTCGTTCGCCTTGCCCGAGCCACGTCACGCCGAGGTGTACGCGCTGCTTTTCGGCTGCCCGCTGGCGTTCGACGCGCCGGTCACCGCCATGCGCTTCGACGCGCGCTACCTGGCGCTGCCACTGGTGCGCGACGAGGCCGCCACCCGCGCGATGCTGCAGCAGGCGCTGGCGCTCACCGTGCGGCAATACCGGCGCGACCGGCTGCTGGCCCAGCAGGTACGCGAACACCTGCGACAGCGGCCGGTGGCCACGGCCGAGACGGTCGCCGCCGCCCTGAACCTGTCGGCGCGCACGCTGCACCGGCAACTGCGCGAGGAGGGCAGCAGCCTGCAGTCGCTCAAGGACGAGGCACGGTTCGCGCTGGCACAGGGCCTGCTGCGCCAGACCGCGCGCTCCATCGCCCAGGTAGCGCGGGCGGCGGGCTTTCGCAACGAGAAGAGTTTCGCGCGGGCCTTCACG
Organism: Xylophilus sp. GOD-11R; assembly: GCF_033546935.1. GTDB lineage: Bacteria > Pseudomonadota > Gammaproteobacteria > Burkholderiales > Burkholderiaceae_C > Xylophilus. Next base: position 1,046,927 of record NZ_CP137854.1, read on the forward strand.
GCGTGGTCGGGGCTGCCGCCGGGACGGTGGCGGCAGGCGTCTGCCGGGCATTGAGGCGGGTGCGGCCGGGCGGGGCGCCTGCCCCGCCGGATCGGCGCACCGGTGTGCGCGAAGCCCGCCCGCTCAGGGTTTGCAAGCCGGATCGTCCACGCGGCAGTGCAGCTTCACCTCGCCTTGCGTCAGGCCGGGCCTGGCCAGGGCAATGGCCTGCGCCACGGGCAGGCCCGTGGCGCGGACCTGCAGGCGGCGCAGTTCGTCGAGCGACACGCGCGCGTTGGCGCGCAAGGCAGATGCCGCGGCCGACGTGCCCGACAGCGTCTGCAGGGCGCCTTCCAGGATGCCCGAGCGGGCCAGTTCGGCGACGCGGGCGGGGTCGAGCCGGGCGATCTGTTCATGCGTCAGCGCCAGCAGGCCTGCCACCGAGCGGTCGAAGCCGCTGCCCGGGGTGACGTATACCTCCGCGCCGCCGGTGCTGTGGGCATCGGCCTGGGTGTCGCCGCCGCCGGCATTGAGGACGAACACGTTGCCGCCGCCCGTCACGGTTCCGGCAGACACGTTGCCGTTGCCCGACAGCGTGGTGTCACCCGTGCCGGTGTTGATCACCGAGCCGTTGCCGCCGCCTATGCGCACGTCGCCGTTGCCGGCGATGGTCACCGTGCCGTTGCCGAGCACGTCGCCCACCTCGGTGCGGCCGTGGCCGGCGTTTCGCACCTCGACGTCGCCGTTGCCCAGGATGTTGCCGCCGCTGAGCGCGCCCTGGCCGGAGACGGTGACACGCCCGTCGCCGGTCACCCGGCCGGTGGCGAGGTTGCCGCGGCCCCGGATCGTGACGTTGCCGTGGCCGGTGACGTCGCCGGTGACGTCGCCGGTGACGGTATCGCCGGTGCCCTCGTTGGCGATGTCCAGGTCGCCTGCACCGTTGTTCAGCACATGGCCCGTGGTCACCGTGCCGTTGCCGGTGATGCCGACGTGGCCGTTGCCGATGACGTCGCCGACGCGGAGATTGCCCAGGCCCGACACCACCAGGTCGCCGTTGCCGACCACCATGCCCGCCAGCGTGTCGCCGAGGCCGGTATTGACGATGTTGCCGCGGCTCACCACGTTGCCGTTGCCCGTGACCGTGACGTTGCCGTGGCCGGTGACGCCCGCGGTTTCGACAGGGCCTGCGCCGGTGACCGACACATTGCCGCCGCCGCTGATGTCGCCGGTCAGGGCCACATTGCCCCGGCCGGTCAGCACGACATCGCCGGTGGCCGTCACGGCGCCGTTGCCCGTGAGGTTGCCGCCGCTGGCGAGCGTGATGCCGTTGCCGACGACCGGGCGCGCGACAGCGATATCGCCCAGGCTCCTGATCTGCACGTTGCCGACCGTCGTGGCGTTGCCGCTGGCGCCGACGTTCATCGTGACCGGGACGGCGGAGTTCACCACGACGTTGCCGGCGATGTTGCCCGCCGCCTGCAGGAAGGCGTCGGAGATGACCGCATTGCCGAGGGAGGTCGGCCCGACCACGTAGTTGCCCTTGCTGATGTTGTTGCCGCCGACGGTCACGCCGTGGGGGCTGGTCGTGCTGTCGATCCGGATGTTGACGTTGCCGGCATGGATGTCCACGTTGCCGCTGTTGGCGGCCAGCATTTCGGATGCCGCGATGTTGAGATTGCCGCCCGCCTGGATCGTCACGTTGCCGGCGAGCACCTCCGACCCGAAGCGGGTGCCGAGCAGGAAACCGCCGGCGGCGACATCCTGGCCCGCGGTGTCGATCAGGCGGGTGGTGACGTTGATGTCGCCCGAGGCGGAAACGGCGGTGTTGCCGAGCACCACCTGGTCGAGCATGGTCGAGCCTGTCGCGGTGGCCACGCCCAGCAGATGCAAGTTGCCATGGCTGACCGCTACGGAGCTGTTGGTCGCGTAGAGCGGCGGGCGGGTTTCGACGCCGGGTTTGGAATCCCACGGCACGATCGCGCTGACCGACACGTCGCCCTGGCCGTGGTGCACCAGCGACGACTGGGTGAGCGAAACCGCGTAGGCGTCGGCTGCCAGCACGAAGCCGGGCATGCCGGTCACGGTGCCGGTCACCGAAATCTGGCCGTTGCCGAATTGCTCCACGAGCGATTCCGAAACCAGCGCGCCGTAGAACCCGGCGTTCGTCCCATTGCCCTGGTAGACATAGTTGCCCATCAGCACCACGTCGCGGTCGCCGGTGTTGTGCAGTCGGGACTGGCTCAGGTGCAGGGCGCGGGTGCTGACGCCGATCGCCGGGCTGTTGCCGACGATCTGGATGTCGATGCCGTCGGCGTAGATGTCGGTGTTGCGCATCCAGAACACGCTTTCGACCCGCTCCAGGGGGGCCTGGCTGCGGGCCTTGATCTGCACCGAGCCGGCGGCCGAGGTGGTGGACGAGCGGTCGACCCGGGTGTCGATCGTGATCGGTGTGGCGACCGGCTCGGTGCCGAACAGGTCGCCGACGACATAGATCTTTCCGGTTTCGCCGCCGTGGCGACCGCCGATGAACACATTGCCGCCCAGGGTGGCAATTTCCACCGGCAGGTGGGTGCCGGCGGCACTGACGTACACGCTGTGGCCTGCGCCAAGGTTCACGTCGAGGGTGTTGCCCGCGCCCTGCGAGGCCAGGATGAACTGGCCACCGTTGAGGATGATGTCGTGGTCGGCATCCAGCGAAAACGATGCCGATCCGCCCTGGGACTTGATGATCTCGATGTTGCCGACCGATGTGATGTTGCCCAGGGCGCCGGCGGCGTTGCCGGCCGAGGTGGTGATGGCGACGCTGGTGCCGGTGTTCAGGCTCTGCGCGATGGTGCCGTCGGTGATCGCGCTGTTGCCGGTGGGCGCGTAGTCGCTGTTGCCTGCCGGGCCGTGGACGATCTGGATGTCGACCGGGTCGATCAGCCATTTGCCGCCCTGGCCGGTGGCGGAGCCCGCATCCACCGTGATGCCGCCCAGATCGATGGCGCGCCCGGAGGTTTCGATGAAGCCGCCGTGGCCGCCGCTGTCGCCGCCGCGGGCGCTGAGCGATCCGGCGACGGAGGTGGCGCCGGTGGCGCGGTCGCCCACCAGGATGGTGCCGCCGCTGGTGGCGCCCTGGCCGTCGGCGCTGAGCCGGGCGGCTGCAGACACCTCGATGCGGTTGGTGGCCTTGAGCACGATGTCGCCGGCGTTGCCGAGGCCCGCGCTGTCGACGCTGATGCGCCCCTGCTGGCCGATGGCCGCACCGATGAGCGCGGCCTGCCCGCTGGCCGCGAGGATGTCGCCGACGTTGAGCACCTCGTTCTCGGGCGCGCTGACCACCACGGCGATGGCGGGGTTGGAGACGTCGGTGAGGGTGACGCTGCGGCCGGCGGCCAGCAGCACGGCGCCGTCGTCGGCACGGATCAGGCCGGCGTTCTTGACCGTATCGCCGAGCAGGGCGACGCTGCCGCCGGGGCTCACGGTGATCAGGCCGGCGGCCTGCACCGAGGCGCCTGCGCCGGTCTTGTCGAACTGCAGCCGGCCGGCCAGGAAGTCGGCGTTGGAGATGCCGAGGGTGGAGGCGACGAGCCCGGCGGTGTCGACCCGGCTGCCGGCGCCGAAAGTGATGCCGTTGGGGTTGATGAGGAAGACGCGGCCGTTGGAGAGCAGCTGGCCGAGGATCTGGGAAGGATCCTGGCCGGTCACGCGGTTGAGCACCGAGCTGGCCGCGTTCTGCTGGATGAAGCGGATGACCTCCTGCTGGGCGGCGGAGAAGGAAGCCCAGTCGATGATGGCGTTGGGGCTGTTGGTGATGGTGGTGAGCAGGCCCTCGCGGGTGATGGTGGCGCTGCCGGCTGCCACGCTCGCGCCGGTGGGCCCGGCATAGGCGCGCAGCGGCATGGCCAGGGTGAGGGCGAGCTGCCAGAGCGAGAGCAGGCCGACGACGAACTGGCGCAGGGCCAGGCCGTTGCGGGGTGCGAAGACCAGGGAGTGCGGCGGCGGCGCCTGGGGACAGGCCGCGCCGCTCTGCGCGCCGTCGCCTGCGGCCTTGCCCTGGGCGGCGCGGTCCTCGGCTACCGGCACCAGCATGCCCAAACGTTTGCTGAAGATGAGGCGGAAACGTTTCTGGTTCATGGTGGTGATTTCTCCGGTGGCGGTTGAAAAGAGGCTTGATGACCCGGGCAGCGCGCTGCCCGGGCCGATGGGGCCTGTTAATCAGGTTGCGAGGCTGGAGAAAAACGGTGGTGCGACTGGAAAATCAGATCGCATCACGCTGATTCTCTGAATATCCTTCGGCGAATTTCAGAATCGCATCAGCGCGGTGAACCAGAGCGAATGCCGTGATTTCGACGTGTCGTGCGGCAGCCCGGAAATTCGGCGCGCCAGATAGATATCGATATTTCCGCGGCTGCCGGCGATCTTCAAGCCCGCGCCGGTGGACGCGATATCGGCCTTGGCCAGTTCGCCGACCAACGCCTGGTTGCGCCGGGCGGTGCCCCAGTCGACGAATCCCCAGCCACGCAGGGTGGTGGGTACGGTGGCGCCATCCTGGTGAAACTGCGCCAGGGGGGGCGTGGTCGCCTCGAGGTTCAACACCAGCGCCCGGTCGCCCAGCAGGCCGGTGTCCCGCAGCCCGCGCACGGCGTAAGGACCGGACACGTTCATCTGGTCGGCCGCGGTGAGGGCGTCGCGGGTGTACTGGCCCTGGGCGGCGGCGCGCAGCTGCCAGCCGTGGGTGAATTCGCTGTCGAGCTGCAAGCGACTGCCCAGGAGGGTGAAGCTGCCCGCGCCACGGCGGATGGTGTCGAGCTGCTGCCGACTGGAGCTTCCCAACTGGCCGGCGAAGTTGCGCGATACGCCGAGCGCACCCTTGACCAGCGCCGGCAGGCCGGCGGGGCGCCAGTCGCCTTCTACGCCGAGCGACAGCGGCGCGGTGGCGCCCGAGGGCAGCAGCGAGCCGGTGTGCGGCAACGCCTGGAAGGTGACGTTGTTCTTCACGCGGTGGTAGAGGTAGCCGGCGGTCAGGCGCAGGTTGGTGTCGCTCCAGCGGGGCAGCAGGTAGAGCCAGCGGGCCGATGCGGCGGTGCCGGTGCCGTTGATGTGGAACAGGTCGACGGTGTTGGCCGAATCCGATTCCGAGCGTGCGGCGGCCAGTTCGAGCATCTGCCCGTAGCGGTAGAAGGGCAGGGTGTAGCTGGCGGCCACGGCCTTGAAGCGGCGCGGGTCGGCCATGGTGGCGCTGAGCGAGAGCACGTCGTCCCGGCTGGTCAGGTTGCCGTCGACGAAGCCTGCGCCTACGCGTTCGCGCGAGCCGCGCGGGCCGTAGTTGTCGAGCGTGGCGTAGGCCACGCGGCTGCGCTCGGCCTGGGCCTTGACCAGGGCCACCGGCGTGCCGTCGGGCTGCAGGCCGAAGGTGACGTTGGTGCGCTTGAACGGGTGGAGTTCGCCCAGGCGAAGCTGGCGGTCGAGGGCGTCGGCGTCGAGGTCGACACCTTCGGTGAGCGCCGGCACGGAGGTGCGGACATTGGCCGCGTCGAAACCGTTGTCGCCCAAGGCCTCCACGCGACCGACTCGCACGCCCGGCGTGGCGGCGACCACCACGCGGACACGGCCACCCTGGAGGGTTTGTTCGGGCACGTTCACCACCAGCCGCCCTGGTCGGGCACGGTCGGCCGCGGCCTGGGCGGCCAGACGCGCGGCGGTGATGCCGGCCACGTCGCGGTCATGGCCACGGGCGGCGTCGAATTCGGCCTGGATCTGCTGGCGCAGGCCCTCGTCGAGCAGGCCGGCATCGTCGACGATGTCGAAGCCGCGGATTTCGAAGACGCGGGCTGGCGCAGTCGCCCGGTCGGTTTCCTGGGCCGGCGCCGTGCCGGGTGCGAGCAGCATCAGGCCGGCGCTGCACAGCAGCGAGCCCAGGCGGGTCGGGGAAAACGATGGCCGGCGAACGGGCGGCACGACGAGAGTGGATTGAGATGACATTTTGGGCGGGTCCGGATAATGAGGTTCGATTTACGGGTCCGCTTGAATGATGGTTATCTGTTCGGTTTATGAATGAGGCCTTGCGAGCTTGTGTCAGATCACGAATTGGTTATTCCGGATCCATTCGGTCGTCGCGTGATATTGCTGTGCGCTTGTCAATGGTGCGATGGGTTGCAGTGGCGAAATAACCGCAGGACTTCGGCGCTGCCTGCGGGCGGTAAATCTGAGCCGGCGCCGGATTGGTTGGTCATTTCTTCGCTGCGCGAATATTTGGCCGTCCGGGCCATTGCCCGATCGATCCGGCCGTGATTCAGGCGGGGATATCGGGCCGCGCGAGGTGCTCTGGCCGCGGTTTTCGCTTTTTGCTTGTGCGGATGCAGCCACCGGTGAGGTCGGGAGGCCGGGCCGTGGCCCGGGGGGGGGGGCTGGCAGGATCGGCGGAGGGCGGCTTGGTGAAAAGCCGCTGATTCGATCTTTCAGGCCCGGCGTCTCGCGGCCGGCGGCCTGAACCGCCGACGTTTCAATGCAGCTTGACTTCGCCCTGCGGCACACCCGGCTGAACGACGAAGGTCTGTGGCGGCAAATCACCGGCGGCGCGGGCCTGCAGGCGGCGCAGGTCGTCGATGCCCAGGCGGGCTGCGGTGCGCAGGGCGGACGCCGCAGCGGCGGTGCCCGACAGCGTCTGCATGGCCCCCTCGAGGATGCCGGAGCGGGCGAGCTCGGCGATGTGGGTGGGGTCGAGCCGGGCGACCTCCTCGGGCGTGAGCGATAGCAGGCCCTGCACGGTGCGGTCGAAGCTGCTCGTGGGGGTGACGTAGACCTCGCCGCCGCCGGTGCTGCTGGCGCGGGCATCGGTCTGGCCGTTGCCGTTGTTGACCACGAACACGTTGCCACCGCCGATCACGGTGCCGCCGAACACGTTGCCGTTGCCCGAGACGGTGGTGTCGCCCTTGCCGGTGTTGATCACCGAACCGTTGCCGCCGCCCACGCTGACGTCGCCGTTGCCGATGACCGACACGTTGCCGTTGCCCGAGAGATTGCCGGTATTGACGTTGCCGCCCCCGGTGACGACCGCATTGCCGTTGCCGACGATGTTGCCCGTGGACGTGTTGCCGTTGCCGTTGTTGACGACCCCGGTGTTGCCGTTGCCTGCGTTGATGAAGTTGCCGCCGGTGACAACGCCGTTGCCGGTCACCGCGACGTTCCCGTTGCCCGAGAGATTGCCGGTGCTGACGTTGCCACCGCCGGTGACGACCGCATTGCCGTTGCCGACGATGTTGCCCGTGGACGTGTTGCCGTTGCCGTTGTTGACGACCCCGGTGTTGCCGTTGCCTGCGTTGATGAAGTTGCCGCCGGTGACAACGCCGTTGCCGGTCACCGCGACGTTCCCGTTGCCCGAGAGATTGCCGGTACTGACGTTGCCGCCGCCGGTGACGACCGCATTGCCGTTGCCGACGATGTTGCCCGTGGACGTGTTGCCGTTGCCGTTGTTGACGACCCCGGTGTTGCCGTTGCCTGCGTTGATGAAGTTGCCGCCGGTGACAACGCCGTTGCCGGTCACCGCGACGTTCCCGTTGCCCGAGAGATTGCCGGTGCTGACGTTGCCGCCGCCGGTGACGACCGCATTGCCGTTGCCGACGATGTTGCCCGTGGACGTGTTGCCGTTGCCGTTGTTGACGACCCCGGTGTTGCCGTTGCCTGCGTTGATGAAGTTGCCGCCGGTCACAACGCCGTTGCCGGTCACCGACACATTGCCGTTGCCCGAAACATTGCCGGTGCTGACGTTGCCACCCCCGGTGACAGCCGTGTTGCGGTTTCCGGAGACATTGCCTGTCGAAGTGTTGCCTTTGCCGTTGTTGGCGACGGCGGTGTTGCCGTTTCCGGCGTTGGTCACATTCCCTCCGGAGACGACGCCATTGCCGGTCACCGCGACGTTCCCGTTGCCCGAGAGATTGCCGGTGCTGACGTTACCGCCGCCGGTGACAGCCGCATTGCCGTTGCCGACAACGTTGCCGGCGGTGGTGTTGCCGTTACCTCGGTTGACCACGCTGGTGTTGCCATTGCCGGCGTTGACCACATTGCCGCTGGTGACGATGCCGTTGCCCGTCACCGCCACGTTGCCATTGCCACTGACATTGCCCGCCGTCACGTTACCCAGGCCCGAGACGAGGGTGTTGCCGGTGGTGATCACATCGCCGGCCATCGTATTGCCGTTGCCGGTGTTGATCACGTTGCCATGGCTGACCACGCTGCCGTTGCCCGCGACGATGACCGAACCGTTGCCCGCGACGGCGCCGGTGGAGACGTTGCCGCCGCCGGTGATGGTGGCGTTCCCGTTGCCCGACAGATTACCCGCCAGGGTGTTGCCCTTGCCGGTGTTGATTACCGCGGTATTGCCATTGCCTGTGTTGGCCACATTGCCCGCAGCCACCGTGCCGTTGCCCCGGATCGCAACCGTGCCGTTGCCGGCGATATTGCCGGTGGCGACGTTGCTGTTGCCAGTCACCGCCACATTGCCCAGCGCCTGGATGTTGCCGGCCGAGGTGTTGCCGTTGCCGGTGTTGGTCACGCTGGTGTTGCCGTTCCCCGTGTTGACCAGGTTGCCGCCGGCGACCGTGCCGTTGCCGGTCACCGCGACCGTGCCATTGCCTTGAAGGCCCGCCAGAAGGACGTTGCCCTTGCCGGAGACAGCCATGTTGCCGGTGCCGGTGACGGTGCCGGCGGTGATGTCGCCGTTGCCGTTGACCACCACGCCGCCCTTGCCGTTGACGTTGCCCGCATGGACGTTGCCGCCGCCAGTCACGCTGGTGTTGCCGTTGCCGACGACGTTGCCGGTGGTGGTGTTGCCGGTGCCGGTGTTGGCCACGGCGGTATTGCCGTTGCCCGTGTTGACCACGTTGCCGCTGGTGACGACGCCGTTGCCCCGGATCGCGACCGTGCCGTTGCCGGCGATATTGCCGGTGGCGACGTTGCTGTTGCCAGTCACCGCCACATTGCCCAGGGCCTGGATGTTGCCGGCCGAGGTGTTGCCGTTGCCGGTATTCGTCACACTGGTATTGCCTGGCCCGGTGTTGAGCAGGTTGCCGCCGGCGACCGTGCCGTTGCCGGTCACCGCGACCGTGCCATTGCCTTGAAGGCCCGCCAGAAGGACGTTGCCCTTGCCCGTGACAGCCATGTTGCCGGTGCCGGTGACGGTGCCGGCGGTGATGTCGCCGTTGCCGTTGACCACCACGCCGCCCTTGCCGTTGACGTTGCCCGCATGGACATTGCCGCCGCCTGTCACGCTGGTGTTGCCGTTGCCGACGACGTTGCCGGCGGTGGTGTTGCCGGTGCCGGTGTTGGCCACGGCGGTGTTGCCGTTGCCCACGTTGACCACGTTGCCCGCAGCCACCGTGCCGTTGCCCCGGATCGCGACCGCGCCGTTGCCGGTGATATTGCCGGTGGCGACGTTGCTGTTGCCAGTCACCGCCACATTGCCCAGGGCCTGGATGGTGCCGGCCGAGGTGTTGCCGTTGCCGGTGTTGGTCACGGCGGTATTGCCGTTGCCCGTGTTGACCACGTTGCCGCTGCTGACGACGCCGTTGCCCGTCACCGCCACGCTGCCATTGCCACTGACATTGCCCGCCGTCACATTACCCAGGCCCGAGACGAGGGTGTTGCCGGTGGTGATCACATCGCCGGCCACCGTATTGCCGTTGCCGGTGTTGATCACGTTGCCATGGCTGACCACGCTGCCGTTGCCCGCGACGATGACCGAACCGTTGCCCGCGACGGCGCCGGTGGAGACGTTGCCGCCGCCGGTGATGGTGGCGTTCCCGTTGCCCGACAGATTACCCGCCAGGGTGTTGCCCTTGCCGGTGTTGATTACCGCGGTATTGCCGTTACCCGCGTTGACCACATTGCCGCTGGTGACGACTCCGTTGCCCCGGATCGCGACCGTGCCGTTGCCGGCGATATTGCCGGTGGCGACGTTGCTGTTGCCAGTCACCGTCACATTGCCCAGAGCCTGGATGTTGCCGGCCGAGGTGTTGCCGTTGCCGGTGTTGGTCACGCTGGTGTTGCCGTTCCCCGTGTTGACCAGGTTGCCGCCGGCCACTGTGCCGTTGCCGGTGACGGAGACCGTGCCGTTGCCCTGCAATCCATCCAGAAGGACGTTGCCCTTGCCGGAGACAGCCATGTTGCCGGTGCCGGTGACGGTGCCGGCGGTGATGTCGCCGTTGCCGTTGACCACCACGCCGCCCTTGCCGTTGACGTTGCCCGCATGGACGTTGCCGCCGCCGGTCACGCTGGTGTTGCCGTTGCCGACGACGTTGCCGGTGGTGGTGTTGCCGGTGCCGGTGTTGGCCACTGCGGTATTGCCGTTGCCCGCGTTGACCACATTGCCGCTGGTGACGACGCCGTTGCCCCGGATCGCGACCGTGCCGTTGCCGGCGATATTGCCGGTGGCGACGTTGCTGTTGCCAGTCACCGCCACATTGCCCAGGGCCTGGATGTTGCCGGCCGAGGTGTTGCCGTTGCCGGTGTTGGTCACGCTGGTATTGCCTGGCCCCGTGTTGACCAGGTTGCCGCCGGCCACCGTGCCGTTGCCGGTCACCGCGACCGTGCCATTGCCTTGAAGACCCGCCAGGATGACGTTGCCCTTGCCGGAGACGGCCATGTTGCCGGTGCCGGTGACGGTGCCGGCGGTGATGTCGCCGTTGCCGTTGACCGCCACGCCGCCCTTGCCGTTGACGTTGCCCGCATGGACGTTGCCGCCGCCGGTCACGCTGGTGTTGCCGTTGCCGACGACGTTGCCGGCGGTGGTGTTGCCGGTGCCGGTGTTGGCCACGGCGGTATTGCCGTTGCCCGTGTTGACCAGGTTGCCGCTGGTGACGACGCCGTTGCCCGTCACCGCCACGTTGCCATTGCCACTGACATTGCCCGCCGTCACGTTACCCAGGCCCGAGACGAGGGTGTTGCCGGTGGTGATCACATCGCCGGCCACCGTATTGCCGTTGCCGGTGTTGATCACGTTGCCATGGCTGACCACGCTGCCGTTGCCCGCGACGATGACCGAACCGTTGCCCGCGACGGCGCCGGTGGAGACGTTGCCGCCGCCGGTGATGGTGGCGTTCCCGTTGCCCGACAGATTACCCGCCAGGGTGTTGCCCTTGCCGGTGTTGATTACCGCGGTATTGCCACTGCCCGCGTTGACCACATTGCCGCTGGTGACGACGCCGTTGCCCCGGATCGCGACCGTGCCGTTGCCGGCGATATTGCCGGTGGCGACGTTGCTGTTGCCAGTCACCGCCACATTGCCCAGGGCCTGGATGTTGCCGGCCGAGGTGTTGCCGTTGCCGGTGTTGGTCACGCTGGTGTTGCCGTTCCCCGTGTTGACCAGGTTGCCGCCGGCCACTGTGCCGTTGCCGGTGACGGAGACCGTGCCGTTGCCCTGCAATCCATCCAGGAGGACGTTGCCCTTGCCGGAGACAGCCATGTTGCCGGTGCCGGTGACGGTGCCGGCGCTGATGTCGCCGTTGCCGTTGACCACCACGCCGCCCTTGCCGTTGACGTTGCCCGCATGGACGTTGCCGCCGCCGGTCACGCTGGTGTTGCCGTTGCCGACGACGTTGCCGGCGGTGGTGTTGCCGGTGCCGGTGTTGGCCACGGCGGTATTGCCGTTGCCCGTGTTGACCACATTGCCGCTGGTGACGACGCCGTTGCCCCGGATCGCAACCGTGCCGTTGCCGGCGATATTGCCGGTGGCGACGTTGCTGTTGCCAGTCACCGCCACATTGCCCAGGGCCTGGATGTTGCCGGCCGAGGTGTTGCCGTTGCCGGTGTTGGTCACGCTGGTATTGCCTGGCCCCGTGTTGACCAGGTTGCCGCCGGCCACCGTGCCGTTGCCGGTCACCGAGACCGTGCCGTTGCCTTGAAGGCCCGCCAGGATGACGTTGCCCTTGCCGGAGACGGCCATGTTGCCGGTACCGGTGACGGTGCCGGCGGTGATGTCGCCGTTGCCGTTGACCGCCACGCCGCCCTTGCCGTTGACGTTGCCCGCATGGACGTTGCCGCCGCCAGTCACGCTGGTGTTGCCGTTGCCGACGACGTTGCCGGCGGTGGTGTTGCCGGTGCCGGTGTTGGCCACGGCGGTGTTGCCGTTGCCCACGTTGACCACGTTGCCCGCAGCCACCGTGCCGTTGCCCCGGATCGCGACCGTGCCGTTGCCGGTGATATTGCCGGTGGCGACGTTGCTGTTGCCAGTCACCGCCACATTGCCCAGGGCCTGGATGGTGCCGGCCGAGGTGTTGCCGTTGCCGGTGTTGGTCACGGCGGTATTGCCGTTGCCCGTGTTGACCACATTGCCGCTGGTGACGACGCCATTGCCCGTCACCGCCACGTTGCCATTGCCACTGACATTGCCCGCCGTCACGTTACCCAGGCCCGAGACGAGGGTGTTGCCGGTGGTGATCACATCGCCGGCCACCGTATTGCCGTTGCCGGTGTTGATCACGTTGCCATGGCTGACCACGCTGCCGTTGCCCGCGACGATGACCGAACCGTTGCCCGCGACGGCGCCGGTGGAGACGTTGCCGCCGCCGGTGATGGTGGCGTTCCCGTTGCCCGACAGATTACCCGCCAGGGTGTTGCCCTTGCCGGTGTTGATTACCGCGGTATTGCCATTGCCCACGTTGACCACGTTGCCCGCAGCCACCGTGCCGTTGCCCCGGATCGCAACCGTGCCGTTGCCGGCGATATTGCCGGTGGCGACGTTGCTGTTGCCAGTCACCGCCACATTGCCCAGAGCCTGGATGTTGCCGGCCGAGGTGTTGCCGTTGCCGGTATTCGTCACACTGGTGTTGCCTGGCCCGGTGTTGAGCAGGTTGCCGCCGGCCACCGTGCCGTTGCCGGTCACCGAGACCGTGCCATTGCCTTGAAGGCCCGCCAGAAGGACGTTGCCCTTGCCCGTGACAGCCATGTTGCCGGTGCCGGTGACGGTGCCGGCGCTGATGTCGCCGTTGCCGTTGACCACCACGCCGCCCTTGCCGTTGACGTTGCCCGCATGGACGTTGCCGCCGCCGGTCACGCTGGTGTTGCCGTTGCCGACGACGTTGCCGGCGGTGGTGTTGCCGGTGCCGGTGTTGGCCACGGCGGTATTGCCGTTGCCCGTGTTGACCACATTGCCGCTGGTGACGACGCCGTTGCCCCGGATCGCAACCGTGCCGTTGCCGGCGATATTGCCGGTGGCGACGTTGCTGTTGCCAGTCACCGCCACATTGCTCAGGGCCTGGATGTTGCCGGCCGAGGTGTTGCCGTTGCCGGTGTTGGTCACGCTGGTGTTGCCGTTCCCCGTGTTGACCAGATTGCCGCCGGCGACCGTGCCGTTGCCGGTCACCGAGACCGTGCCATTGCCTTGAAGGCCCGCCAGGAGGACGTTGCCCTTGCCGGAAACCACCGTGTCGCCACCGCCTGCAACCACGCCGGCAACGATATTGCCGGCGCCGTTGTTGACGAGATTGCCCCGGGTGATGACGTTGCCGACGCCTGTGACCTGCACCGTGCCGTTGCCCACGATGGTGCCGGTGGAGACGGCACCGTTGCCTGCGACTCTCACGTTCCCGCTGCCGCGCAGATCGCCGGTCGCCGTGTTGCCTGTGCCGAGGTTGGTCACGGCGGTGTTGCCCGTGCCCGCATTGGCGATGTTGCCGACGGTCAGCAGGCCGTTGCCCGATAGGGAGACAGCGCCGTTGCCGGTGACGGCGCCGGTATGGACGTTGCCGGCGCCTGAGAGGTGAACGTCGCGTGTGCCGGTGACTGCGGCGTTGCCGGTGATGTTTCCGGTGGTCTTCAAGGTGATGCTGTTTCCGGTGACCGCTCGGTCCAGCGCGATGTCCTTGCTTGCGGTCACTGAAAGATTGCCGACCGTTGTGGCATTGCCGCTTGCCCCGACGTTCATCGCGGTGGCGACGGCAGTGGTTATGACGACATTGCCGGCCGATCGACCGGCCGCCTCCAAAAATCCGTCCGAAATCACGGCATTACCTGGACTGAACGGGCCGCTTGCCTTGTCGCCCAGTACCACGCCGGTATTATTGCCGCCTATCAGAAGACCGGCCGGGCGGGTGGTTCGGGTTGTATTGACGTTTATATTTTTGGCTGAAATTGAAACGCTGCCATTTTGGACTGCGACCAGGTTGGATGCCGTAATATTCAAGTTTCCGGCAGCGGTCAGGAGAATATTGCCTCCTGCGATCGAATCACCATTTGGGCGGCGCGGTCCTCGGCCACCGGCACCAGCATGCCGGAACGTTTGCTGAAGATGAGGCGGTAACGTTTCTGGTTCATGGTGCTGATTTCGATGAGGGTGTGTGTGACTCGGACGGGGCTGGCAGTTAAATCGCTCTTTCTCGGCAGGCGGTGCAGTCACAGCTGTTTTCGATTCGGCCCACTGAAAATCCTGACGCGAATGAAAATCTGAAAAGCAGTAACCGGCCAAAGGTTCCCGGGTGGAAATCGAGGCAGAGCAACGCCTGGATGATGAGCGAGCACTTATGCTTTCTTTTTGCTGGCCCCAGATTCCGTCAGATCCGAAATTAGTTATTTCGGCGTCGGCATTGCGACCTTTCAATCGATTGAAAAGTCAATAGTTCGAATGGCGCCGGCGGCTGCGCGTATTCGATGGCGCGCGGCTGGGTAATCTTTCGATAATCCTGAATTCACCCTATCCACGCGATGAGCCCGAATCCATCCAGCCCCCTTCCGCAGTTCCTTCAGGTCGCCGCGTTCTTCCAGCGAGAAGGCAGTCCGGACATCGCCGCCGACGTCTATCGCCACGCTTGCGGATCGACATCCGCTGCGGTGGTGGCGCCCGACCCGCCCACCATCCTGGCCGTGGCCGCCGAACTGCATCGGGCAGGTCAGCTGGCAACGGCCGAGCGCATGTACCGTCACCTGGTGCAGCGGCCTTCGCCATCGGGCGATGCCTACAACCTGCTGGGCTATGCGCTGCACCAGATGGGCCATCCGCGCGAGGGCATGCAGCAGGTGGCCATGGCGATCGCGCTCGATCCACGGGTGCCCAACTACCACAACCACTTCGGGCTGACTTTGCAGGCCCAGGGCCGCGAGTACTGGGACGAAGCCTGCGCCGCCTACCTGCGCGCGCTCGCGCTGGACCCGGTGCACCCGCAGGCGCTGGACAACGCGCTGACGCTGCTGGCGGTCATGCCGGTGCTGTCTCCCCAGGCCGATGCGCTGCGCGGCGTGCTGGACAACAGCGCGGCGACGGCGAAGTCCTGGTTGGGCCTGGCGACGGTCTACGAGCGGCACCAGCGCCATGAACCGGCGGCCCATGCCTATGCGCGCGCCGAGGCGCTGGCGCCGGACGATGTCGAACTGCTGCTGCGCCTGGGCGCGCTGCACCAGAACCACAAATGCCTGGAGGCCGCCTGCGAGGTCTACGAACGGCTGTTGCGCCTGTCGCCTGGCCACCGGCTGGCGCGGGAGCGCCTGGCCGACGCGCTGTGCGAGATGGGCGAATTCGACCAGGGCATCGCCTTGCTGGAGACGCTGCACGGCGAGGCCCCATCGGTCGAACTGCGTGCACGGATCGATCTGGCCATTCCCTGCCTGCCGCAGTCGCAGGCGCACATCGATGCGATCCGCACCCGTCTGGAGGCCGGACTCGACCGTTATCTGGCAAGCGACGAGCCTCTGCCCGCGCTGTTGTCGCCCGGCTTTTTCTACCTGGCCTACCACGGTCGCAACGACCGCGACCTGCAACGCAAGGGTGCGTTGCTGGCACGCAAGTCGATGCCGCAACTGGTGTACGAGGCGCCCTGGGTGGCGCAGTACGCCGGACCCGGCCCCCGCATGCGGGTGGGCATCGCGTCCTCGCTGTTCTTCAACCACAGCATCGGCCGCACCACCCGCGGCATCGTGGAGAAGCTCGACCGCGCCCGTTTCGAGGTGGTGCTGGTCTGCCTGCCGCCGCGACGCGACGACGACATGGCGCGAGCCATGCGCTCGGCGGCCGACCGCGTCATCGACCTGGACGGCGACCTGCACCGCGACCGCGAAACCCTGGCCGCCGCGCGGCTGGACGCGCTGTTCTACGTGGACATCGGCATGAACCCCTACCAGGCGATGCTGGCCCATGCCCGCCTGGCGCCGCTGCAGTGCACCCACTTCGGCCATCCGGAAACCAACGGCATCCCCACGATGGACTGGTGGATTTCGGTGGACACGCTCGAGCCGCCCGACGCCGCCGACCATTACAGCGAACAACTGCACCTGCTGCGCGAGGTGCCGCAGTTCAGCTATTACTATCGCCCGCCGATGCCGGCACGCCTGAAAACGCGCGCGGACTATGGGTTCGCCGACGACGAGCATCTCTTCATCTGCCCGCAGTACGTGTTCAAGCTGCACCCGGACTTCGACGCGATCGTGGAAAAGATCCTGCGCGCCGACCCGCGTGCCCGCCTCCTGCTGACGCGTTCGCCGGTGGCTCACTGGAGCACGGTGGTGCGGCGCCGGCTGCAGGCGCGTATCGGGGCGCTGGTCGATCGCATCACCTGCCTGCCCGGCATGGCGATGCCCGACCTGATGAACCTGGAATCGGTGTGCGATGCGGTACTCGATACGCTGCATTTCAACGGCTACAACACCACGCTCGAAGCCTGGGCGGCCCATGCGCCGGTGGTGACGTTGCCGGGGGCCTTCCAGCGCGGCATGCACACCGCCGGCATGTACCGCTTCATGGACATGCACGACCTGATCGCCCGCGACGCCGACGACTACGTGCGTCTGGTGCTGCGCCTGGCCCACGATGCGGATTTTGCGCGGGCCATGCGCGAGAAGATCGCAGCGCGCATCGGCGTGCTCTTCGAGAACATGGCCGTGGTGCGCGAGTACGAGCGTTTCTTCGCCGAAAAGCTGGCGTTGCTGGCGCCGGCCCGGGCCTGAACGGCGATGCCGGGCTTCTGCGACCTCACGGTGGTCAGCGTCACCGGCTGGCAGCCGGCCGCAGCCGGCGCGGCGCTGGCGGTGCAGCACAGCGCGCGCGAGCTTCCCGGCAGCGCCGCCTTGTTGATCAGTCCGCAGCGGCCGCCGCATCTGCCGGGCTGGGTGCGGCACGTGGCGGTGGCACCGTTCGGCTACATGGAATACAGCCTCTTCATGCTGTATGCGCTGCACCAGTTCATCGACACCGCCTTCGCCCTGGTCGTGCAGGACGATGGCTGGGTGCTGTCCGGCCGCAACTGGCAGAGCGCGTTCTTCGACTACGACTACATCGGCGCGCCCACGCACCTGGCGCTGGTGGACGACGGCCGGGCACCGGCGCACTATCAGCGCGGCTTTGCCTGGTGCCACGACGAGCCACCGGCATCTGGCAGCACGGCGGTGCCGGTGCTCAACGGCGGATTCTCGCTGCGCAGCCAGCGCCTGATGCGCATGCCGCGAGAACTCGGCCTGGCGTTCCAGGTGCCGCCGCCCATGCCCTGCGACCCGGCGGCAGGGCCCCCGCGCCTGCAGTGGGCACACGACATCGTTCTGGAGGACGTGTGGTTGTGTACGGTGGTGCGCGCTGCACTGGAGGCCGCCGGGCTGCGTTTCGCGCCGGTGCCGCTGGCGTGCGCATTCGCCATCGAGCATGCGGGCCGGGGTCTGCACCGGGGACGGGGACTGGAGCGCCTGCTGGGCCACCACAGCAAGTTCCGCAAGATCACGGCGCTGGCGGCGCCGGGCGCACCGCCGGCACTGCGCTACACGATCGGCCGCGCGCTGGCGTCCAGCATCTTCGGCGAGGATGACATCGTGCAGGGGTTCGAGCAGCTGGGCTGGCAGCTCGACTGGCCGGCCTGACCTTGCCCGCGCACGCCTGCGGCGGCGCGGGATCGTTTCGCACTGCCCCGCCGCGGCGCTTCCGGGCGCTGTCGCTGTCTTCGGCAGATGCGCGGCGCGCGCGCTGCCGCGTCGACCCAATGGCGGCTCCGTCACACTTTTCGGAAGACGCCATGTCCTTTCCCCCGCCCATTCATTGCGCGAACCCACCGATCACGCGGCTGACTTCCACGACCGGCCACGCCTCGCCCACCGACCCGGCCAGCCCGGTACAGGCGCCGGGGCTGCATGCCTTGAGCCCGCTGGAAAGATTGCCCGAGGAGATGCGCCAGATGATCTTTTCCTACCTGCCGCCCCGCGATACGGCCGCGCTGGCGGCGACCAGCCGCACGCTGCACCGCAGCGTGCACCGGTGGCCGTCGGTCGTGCCGCTGGCGGCCGCGCGGCTGGCCGACCGCATGCTGCGGTCTGACCGGCTGCCCAACGTGCTGGCCGAGGCCCTGTACGAGATGGAGTCGCTGCATCCGGTGCGGCATGCCGAGCCGGTGATCCATGCGGCCGCCGTCGCGCTGCTGGGCCTGCGGTCCGAGCATCGGCACGGCTGGCTGGAGCGGCTGTCGGTGGATGCGGCGACGATGGGTTTCCCGCCGCATACCCAGGCCCGCCTGGAGCGCACGCTCCAGGCGGTGAGCGATTTGAGCGTGCGGCCGTTCGGCCCGGATGCGGTCCATGGCGCGTTCGATACGCTGATCGACGCCACCGCCCATATGCCGCCGCATGCACAGGACCGGGTCGCCCGCGTGCTGGCCGAATGGCTCTGGCGGGGCGACCTGGGCTACCAGGGGTCGTTCGCGCAACGCGATCCCCGTGTGTTCGCGAAGTTCAGGCGCCTGCTCGACCAGGCCGCCGAATGGCCCCAGGAGCGTGCCATTCGGGTGTTGATACCGCTGCTGCTCGGCATTCGCCAGATGTATGCGGGCGATCACGGGCCGGCCTTCGAGGCCGCGATGCCGGTGATCCGGTGCCTGGGCCCGAAGCTGCGCACCATCGGCCTCGAATGCCTGCGGCGGGGCCTGGCCGGCCCGTGCGAGGGGGTCGACTATCGGCGCGAGCGCATCGAAGACGAGCTCTGCCAGGTGCCCGGCGCGGTGCATCTCGCGGCCCGCGCCGAGGTGGATCGTTACGAGCGCAAGCTGGACGCCACCCGCACCTGAGCGCGCTCACAGGCTGGGTGTCGGCCAGTCCGGCCAGTCCGGCCGGTCCCGCCCGTCCGGCGCCTTGCGGTGCGCCTCGGCGCGCGCCTGGGCGAGGGCGGCCTGCAGGCCCGGCACGGTCTGCGCCGGCCGCTCGCCCAGGCCGCGCACCACGCAGATGCCGTCGGCGCCGGTGCCGGCCGCCTGCCGCGCCCGGTCCGCGGTGAGGATGCCGCCGATGGCCACCACCGGCGCGCCCGCCATGGCCGTCCACCAGGCGAGGTTGTGCAGGCCCTGCGGCCGCCACGGCATCCGCTTGGTGAGCGTGGGCCAGACCGGGCCGCAGGCGATGTAGCGCGGCGCCAGCGAGCGGGCGCGGGCCAGCTCCCACAGGCTGTGCGCGCTGACGCCGAGTGCCGGCGCGCCCGGGGCCACCAGGGCTGCGCGCCCGGCGTCGTCGAGCAGGGCGATGTCTTCCTGGCCCAGGTGTACGCCGGGCGCGCCGGCGGCCACCGCCAGCGCGTGGTGGTCGTTGACAAAGAGCATCGCGCCGGCCGCTCGGCAGCAGGCCGTGGCAGCGGCGATCTCGTCGCGCAGCGGGTTCATCCATCCGGCGGCGGGCCGCGACGGTGACTTGATGCGCAGCTGCACCGTGCGCACGCCGGCCTCGACCACCTGCGCCACCCGCTCGGCACGGTCGACGATGGCGTAGAGGCCCAGGGCCGGCGGTGGCGTTGCCGCGAAGCCCGGCGCGATGAACGGTGCAAAGCGCGGCGCGGCGCACCAGCTCATCTGCGGCATCAGCGAAGCGTCCGACACGAAACCTGCCCGGGCACGCACCGGTCCCGCGCCGTGCCCGGCCGCCGCGCCGTGCCGCAGGGCCGACGCGGTCGCCATCTTGGCCAGTACCAGCGCATCGGCCGCCACGAAACCGCGCGCCAGGGCCGAGGCCGCGGCGGTGGCGAAGGTGCAGCCGGTGCCGTGGTGGTGCGGCGTGTCGATACGCGGCAGGGCCAGCCAGCCGTCGGCCTGCGGCGAGGCGACCCAGTCCAGCGCCAGGCCGTCGGTGGCGGGCTCATCGCCGCCGGTCACGCAGACGCTGGCCGCGCCGCGTGCGCGCAGGGCCGCCGCCAGCGTGGGCGACGGCGTGTCGTCGGGCAGGCCGGCCAGTCGTGCGGCCTCGCGTCGGTTGGGCGTGACCAGGCTGGCGCGCGGCAGCAGCAGTGCGCGGCAGGCAGCCAGGGTGGCGTCGTCGGCGAACGCGGCGCCGGTGCTGGCCGAGAGCACCGGGTCGACCACCAGCGCCACCGGGGCGCGGGCGCGCAAGCGGTCCACCCAATGCGCCACGCAGGCGACCTGCTGCGGGCCACCGAGCAGGCCGGTCTTGATGGCGGCCGGCGGCATGTCGTCCTGGAGCGCGGCGAACTGGGCTTCGAGCGTGGCGGTCGGCAGCAGGTCGATGCGTTGCACGCCCCGGGAGTTCTGCGCGGTGACGGCGGTCACCAGGGTGCACAGGTGCACGCCGCAGGCATCGGCCGCGCGCTGGTCGGCGGCGATGCCGGCGCCGCCGCCGCTGTCGGTGCCGGCGACCGTCCACACGATGGGCGGCGCCGTCATGCGGGGCCGATCAGGAAGGCATCGCCCGCCACCGGGGTGCTGGCCACGGCGAAGTCCTGCCGCGCGATCACGCCGGCGCGGCAGGCGGTGCGGCCGGCTTCGATGGCCAGGCGAAAGGCCCGGGCCATGGCGACCGGCTCGCGTGCCTGGGCCACGGCGGTGTTCAGCAGTACCGCGTCGAATCCCATCTCCAGCGCCTGGGCCGCATGCGACGGCGCACCGATGCCGGCGTCGACGATGAGCACCGCGTCCGGCAGTCGTTCGCGCAGCGTACGCAGCGCGAACGGGTTGATCAGCCCCTGGCCGGAGCCGATCGGCGCGCCCCAGGGCATCAGCACCGGGCAGCCGACGTCGAGCAGGCGGCGGCCGGTGACCAGGTCGTCGGTGCAGTAGGGCCAGACGACGAAGCCGTCGCGCACCAGTTCGCGCGCGGCGGCCACCAGCTCCAACGGGTCGGGCTGCAGGGTGTGCTCGTCGCCCACGACCTCCAGCTTGATCCAGGCGGTGCCGTAGAGCTCGCGCGCCATCTGCGCCAGCAGCACCGCCTCGCGCGCGCTACGGCAGCCGGCGGTGTTGGGCAGCAGCCGTGCGCCGACGGCCTCGGCGGCGCGCGCGACGGTGGCGACGAAGCCGTTGTCCGCGCCCGCGGCTAGCGCGCGGCGCAGCCCAACGGTGACGGCTGCAGGGGCGGCCGTGGCGATGGCGCGCGAGAGCGTGCCGGGCGAGGGATAGCCGGCGGTGCCCAGCAGGAATCGGCCGCGCAGCACGGTGCCGGCGACCTGCCAGTCGTCGGCGCCCGCATCGGCTGGATGCGTGATCGGTTCCATGGGTGTCAGCCTCCTACGATGGGACGCACCAGCAGCACCCGGTCGCCGGGCTGCAGGCCGGTGGCGGCGCGCCGTTCGCGCCGCACGAAGTCGCCGTTGACCGCGCTGGCGACCGATGTCGGCGCATGGTTCAGGGCCGCGATCAGCTCGGCCAGATTGCTGCCTTCGGGCACGTTGTGCGGCTGGTCGCCAAGCCGGATCTCGATGTCAGGCATGGGCGCTCTCCTGCCGCAGTCCGGTGGCGGCCAGGGCGTCGTCGACCAGCGCGGGCGCCACCAGCCAGCCGTGTCGGAACAGGCCGTTGATGCGCACGGTGCCTGCCGAGGTGTCGATGCAGGGCCGGTGGTCGGGCAGGGCGGGCCGGAGCTGGCGGTCGAGCCGTTCGATGCGGGCTTCGGCCAGCGCCGGCATCACGCTGTGGGCTGCGGCCATCAGCTCGACTGCGCTGCGCAGCGAGACCGGCGAGCGGTCTTCCGATTCGATCTCGCTGGCGCCGACGAACAACCGGTGCTGGCCGCGTGGCAGCAGATACACCGCATGGCGCGGATGCAGCAGCCGCACCGGCCGGGTCAGCCCGTGACCGGGCAGATGGAGCCAGACGGTCTCGCCGCGCACGCCGCGCAGCTCGCGCATCGGTCCGTGCTTTTCGCGGGCGCCGAGGCCGCGCACGTCGAACACGCGGTCGTAGCGGCCGGCGGCCGATGCGGCATCGACGGTGTGGGCGTCGAGCCGGTCGACCGGCGATCGCCAATGCCAGCGCACCGAGGCCGAGGCGCCGTCGTGCAGGCGCGCCAGCGTGGCGGGCGGATCGATCTGCGCCTCGCCCGGCAGCAGCCAGGCGTGGGCTGCGCCCGCCAGGGCGGGTTCCAGCGAGGTCAGCGCATCGGCGTCCAGCGCGCGGGGCGGCCGGGCGCTGGCCGACAGGCGTTGCAGCATGCGTTCGGCCATGGTCCGGTCGCCGCGATGCGCCAGCAGCAGGCTGCCGCGCTCGGTCAGCAGCGTGGGTTCCTCCAGCGCGTCGACGATGCCGCGCCACAGCGCGATGGAACGCCAGCCGAGCGTGGCGAGGTGCGCGTCGGCCCGGTCGAGTTCGGCGGTCGGGCTCAGCATGCCGGCTGCGCTGAAGGCGGCCGCGCCGTGGCCGTCGTAGCGCGGCAGGGGGCCGTCGGCGGGGTCGAAGACCTCCACCTCGTGGCCGGCGTGGCCGAGCCGCCAGGCCAGCAACCGGCCCAGCAGGCCGGCCCCGGCGATCGCGATGCGGGCCATCTCAGGCCGCCTGGATCGGGATGTAGACCTCGCCGCCGGCCGCGCGGAACTCGGCCGACTTGCCGGCCATGCCTTCGGCCAGCGCCGCCTGTTCGTCGAGCCCGCGTTCGGCCGCGAAGTCGCGCACCTCCTGCGAGATCTTCATGGAGCAGAACTTCGGTCCGCACATCGAGCAGAAATGGGCGGTCTTGCTGCTGTCTTTCGGCAGCGTCTCGTCGTGGAAGTCGCGGGCGGTGTCCGGGTCCAGGCCGAGGTTGAACTGGTCCTGCCAGCGGAATTCGAAGCGCGCCCGGCTCAGCGCGTCGTCGCGCGCCCGGGCGCCGGGATGGCCCTTGGCCACGTCGGCCGCGTGCGCGGCGATGCGGTAGGCGACGATGCCCTGCTTCACGTCGTCGCGGTCGGGCAGGCCCAGGTGTTCCTTGGGCGTGACGTAGCAGAGCATCGCGGTGCCGGCCCAGCCGATCATGGCCGCGCCGATGGCCGAGGCGATGTGGTCGTAGCCCGGCGCGATGTCGATGGTGAGCGGCCCGAGCGTGTAGAAGGGCGCCTCGTGGCACAGGCGCAGCTGCTCGTCCATGTTGGCCTGGATCAGGTGCATCGGCACATGGCCCGGGCCTTCGATCATGGTCTGCACGTCGTGCTTCCAGGCGATCTGCGTGAGCTCGCCCAGGGTGCGCAGCTCGGCGAACTGGGCCTCGTCGTTGGCGTCGGCGCCGGAGCCCGGGCGCAGTCCGTCGCCGAGCGAAAAGCTCACGTCGTACTGCTTCATGATGTCGCAGATGTCCTCGAAGCGGGTGTAGAGGAAGCTTTCGCGGTGGTGGGCGATGCACCACTTGGCCATGATCGAGCCGCCGCGCGAGACGATGCCGGTCATGCGCTTGGCGGTGAGGTGGATGAAGGGCAGGCGCAGGCCGGCGTGGATGGTGAAGTAGTCCACGCCCTGCTCGGCCTGCTCGATCAGCGTGTCGCGGTAGAGCTCCCAGGTCAGGTCCTCGGCGATGCCGCCCACCTTCTCCAGCGCCTGGTAGATCGGCACCGTGCCGATCGGCACCGGGCTGTTGCGCACGATCCAGTCGCGGGTGGTGTGGATCTGGCGGCCGGTGGAGAGGTCCATCACGTTGTCGGCGCCCCAGCGGATCGCCCAGACCAGTTTTTCCACCTCCTCCTCGATGCTGGAGGTGACCGCCGAATTGCCGATGTTGGCGTTGATCTTCACCTTGAAGTTGCGGCCGATGGCCATCGGCTCGACTTCCGGGTGGTTGATGTTGGCCGGGATGATGGCCCGGCCGCGCGCCACCTCGTCGCGCACGAACTCTGGGGTGATGACGCGCGGCAGCTGCGCGCCCATCGGGTGGCCGGCCACGCGGCGGGCGCGCTCGGTGTCGGCTTCGTAGGCGGCGCGCCATTCGGCGCGGCCGTTCTCGCGCAGGGCCACGTATTCCATCTCGGGCGTGACGATGCCGCGCCGCGCGTAGTGCATCTGGGTGACATTGCCGCCGCCGCGTGCACGGCGTGGGGTGCGCTGCAGGCCGGCGGCTTCGGCGCGCAGCCGGGCGATGGCGGCGCCGTCGCGCGCCTCATGGCTGCCGCCGTCGTCGAGCATGCGGGCGATGCGGCCGGCGTAGCTTTCGGTATCGCCGCGCTCGGCGATCCAGGCGCCGCGCACGTCGGGCAGGCCGCGCCGCACGTCGATGTCGGCCATGGGGTCGGAGTACGCGCCGGAGGTGTCGTAGAGCGAGACGACTTCACCGTTGGTCAGGGCCACATCGCGCACCGGCACTTGCAGGTCGGGCCGGCTGCCGGTGATGCGGCCCTTGCTCGAGGCGGGAAAGGGTTCGCGGCTTCGGGCGAGCAGCAGGGGGAAATCGGTGGGGGCATTCATGGGAGCACTCCGGTTGTCGGTGGACGGTGGGTGCTCCGCAAATCGTTCGGGGCCAGTGCGCCCCCGGACGGATGACGGCCGGGGGACTGGTGAACTGCAGCTCTTCTTACGCCGGTACTAACCGGTTCAAGTTCGCGGGTTCGGCGAAAGGAATCGCCGTCTCGGCATGTCGATGTCATGCACCCCGGAGCGGGGCGGATTCTAGGGGGCGGGTGGCGCGATGGTCAACCGGTCAGGTCGTCAGGGCGGGGTGTTTGGCGCGGCGGCGGGCGGCGGTGGAGACGAGGCCCAGGCCTGCGAGGAGCAGGGCGTAGGTTTCGGGCTCGGGGACGGCGGCAAGGGGGGCGTAGGCGATGGTGAGGTCGCGCAGGGCTATGTGGCCTCCTCCTAATAGGAAGTGAGAAATTTCGTTTGTTGGTCTTTGGAATCCGTGAAATTCACCGGCGCCTGTTGAATTATTGATCGATAAATCGTAATCTTCGATAAAATCGTAATTGCTGTCGAATATCGCCATATAGGCGTATTCTTCTGAGATTGAATTTAAGATTCCGCCAACCGCAGCCACGGGATTGGAAAAGGAGAACACGTAGGCTGAAGATAATCCACCAGCCACGGTATAGGCGGGTGTTCCGTCCCAGGTCCCATTGTCATTAAATCCAAAAAGGCCGGAATAGCCGAAAAGGCTGTTTTCACCGGTCCATGTGATCTCGGAGGTCACCTGATATTCGTCTACATAGGGATCTGTAAGTTCTGGAAAGGAAATCTTTTGTCCCGTGATGGAGGTCACCAGTGAGGCTTGCGCTGTCGAAAAAGTCAATGCGGCACTAAGAATTAAAAAGACGGATTTCACTACGTATTTCCTGGTTTAAGGAGTTTTGACAATGGGTGTTCGAATTCGATCAAAAAATTTGGTCGGAATTCGATATCCATTTTGATGACGTGCGATCCGTGGAGTTGGAATTTTTATAGAGCCTTATGGCTTATGCAGTTGCTCCATCAAGACTTGCATAAGGAAGTTTCCGCAGTCCGCCAACCTGACCGCCGTTCGGGGCCGTCTACTCAAGCAAGCTGGATGGGTCGTACAGCGCGGCGGCGAGCGATAGTGCCGATGGAGCCAAGCCCTGCAAGGAGCATGGCGCAGACCTCGGGTTCCGGGACGGCGGCGACCGGGGCGTAGGCGTAGGTCAGGCTGCGCAAACCGACGTGGCCGTCTTTCAATTCGAATACCGAGATGGAATTGCTCGTCGTTTGAAAACCGCGGAACTCGCCGTCGTATGGCACCACGTTCAATGGCGACGATTCGATCAGGTTTCCAGCTGTCGTAGATTGCCATGCTGGAGTCGTAATGACTCAAATGGTGGATGAAACCGCCGACTGCGGCGACCGGCGAATCGAAAGTGAATCGGATGCTTTCAGTGGCGCTCGACAGAAACGTGAATGGGAGGTTTCCGCCCCATAGGCCGTTGTCGCCGAATCCGACATATTGGTTGTGTGCAAACAAAGACGTGGCGGTGGCGCTCCAGGTGATGCCGGGCGCCATGGGGTGCGGATCCGTCCCGTCATAATGCGACGTCCCATAAGAAGGCAGACCGATGTCCGTTCCGGTCAGCCACGTGACTGGCGTGGCGTGGGCGGTCGACAAAGCCGGGCCGCAGCAGGCGATCAAACATAATCACTTCACGCTGCATTTTCTCTGGTCGAAGGAGCCGGATAATGGCAGGCTTCCATCCCATGGTGGGATCTGACCCGGTGTGAATTATTGAAAACGCACCGTCACAAAACCGAATCGTTGCAGATCCTCCCGGCTTACTGCGGGCATTCCATGTCGCCTTGCGAAAACAAGTTTCTCCGGTTACTTGGTCTGCCCGCGCGTTTTAGTCTGCCGGCCGGGTCAGCCAGTCGGCGATCTCGGCCATGCTGCCGAATACGCGCGTCACGCCCGCCGCCAGCAAGTCCGTCGTCGCGCTGTGCCCGGGCCCGCCCGGGTTGTAGCCGAACACCGTCGCGCCCGCGGCCACGCCGGCAGTGGCACCGGTGACCGTGTCCTCGACCACGGCGCAGCGTTTCGGGTCCACGCCCAGCGCGGCGGCAGCGTGCAGGTAGACATCCGGATAGGGCTTGCTGCGCGGCTGGTCGTGGCCGCTGAAGTAACGGCCGTCGAAGCAGTCGATCAGGTCGATCTTGCGCAATTGCAGTTCGATCTTTCCACGGTCGGCGCCCGAGGCGCAGGCGATGCGCCCGCCGTAGGCCGCGTGGATGCGGCGCACGGCTTCGGGCGCGCCGGGAATCGCGACCAGCTCGGCCTGCAGCCGCTCGTTGCGGCGCTGCCAGAACTCGGCGAACCATTGCGGCGTGAGCGGCCGGCCGGTCTGTGCCTCGATCAGCGCGGACTCGTCCTTCACGGCCTTGCCGACGAAGATGCGCATGACCTCGGCATGGGTCAGCGTCCAGCCGCGTTCTTCGAGCATGTCGCGCAGCACGGCGCCGGTGATGGGTTCGGAGTCGACCAGCACGCCGTCGCAGTCGAACAACACGGCGTCGAAGGGCAACGGGGTGGCCTGTTGGGCCGGGGTGGAGGAGGGAGCGGCGGCGAAGGAAGTGGTGTCGGTCATGCGGCGATTTTGACCAACGCGCATGACCTCGCTGCACGAACGCCGGAATTACCGCCGAAATGCCCGCCAGTTAGCGGTTTATCACCAGGGGGCAAACCCGTAACATTTGGCGGTCCATTTCATTTCCTACACGTCGGTCGCGGCGTGAGGCCCGAGGTTTTTGCGATGCAGCTGATTCCCTTCGACGAAGTACGACTGCAGGTGGTCGCGGGCGCGGCGCTGCCGTGGGATGTGCGCACCGCCAGCGGCGAGCTGCTGCTGGCACGCGGGCAGGTGGTGCGCGACATCGGCATGGCCGACGCGTTGCAGGCGCGTGGCGCTTTCGTCGACATCGCGGTGCCCGGCATGGGCGATGCGGAAGACGGCCCGGACTATCAGGACGACACCCTGCCCAACCGCTGGCTCACGCTCGAAGCCCGCATCGGTGGCCTGTTGCGCGCGCCGGGCGACGGACTGTTTCTGGCGCGGCTTCGGCAGGCGCTGGCTTCGGTCGTGTCGACCGCGCAGGAGCATTCGGACGAGCTGGTCTACCTGATCCTGCGCCACGACCACACGCGGCTCAACAACTACGGCGTGGCCCACGCGCTGCATTGCGCGGCCCTGTGCGCGGTGCTGGCGCAGCGCATCGGCTGGAGCGGCACGCGCTGCGTGAGCCTGGTCGGCGCGGCGCTGACGATGAACATGTCCATCCTCGACCTGCAGGGCCGGCTGGCCTCCGAAGGCGTGCCGCCGACCGAGGCCGAGCGCGAGGAGATCGCCCAGCATCCGCTGGCCAGCGCCCGCATGCTGCGTGCTGCAGGATTGAGCGATGCCGAATGGCTGCTGGCGGTGGAGCAGCACCACGAGGTGCATGGCGGTGGCGGCTATCCGAACAGGGTCGAGGGGCCGAGCGAGATGTCGCAGCTGCTGCGGCTGGTGGACATCTTCACCGCCAAGCACAGCCCGCGTACCGGACGCGGCCCGCTGCCGGCGCACCAGGCCGCGCGCGAGCTGTTCCTGCAGAGCCGCAACGATCCGTTCGCCAGCATCCTCATCAAGGAGCTGGGCATTTATCCGCCGGGCTGCTTCGTGCTGCTGGCCGGCGGCGAGACGGCGGTGGTGACCCACGTGGGCGAGAGCGCCCGTACGCCGAAGGTGGCGGTGATCATCAACCGCCACGGCGAGGCGCTGATGCAGCCGCTGCGGCGCGATACGGCGCTGCCGCAGTTCGCGATTCAGAAGACGGTGCCGGATCGCCTGGTGCGGGTGGCGGTGTCGGCCGATGTGCTGTATGGCCGGCGGCCGACGTATCTTTAGCCCCTCGGCTTTTTCACTTCGCTTCGCTGCGTGTAAACGCCATCCCCCGCGGGGATGGCTTCGCCGAGTCCAGGCAAACCCTGGCCTGCCTCTACGGGGATATGAGCGGTTTCATGGTGCTGCGCCCACCGTCTTGCCGCATTGACCGGCGCGGGTTTCGACGGCGCGCCCGGAGGCGATTGCGTTGGAAGCGGCGCTCAGGCGATGTCGCCGTTCTGGTAGTACCAGCGGCCGTCTTCGCGCACGAAACGGCTCTTTTCCTGAAGACGGTGTGCTCTGCCACTCGCATCGCGTTGGCGGGCGACGAATGTGACTTCGGCATGGTCGGTGTCGATTGGCCGAAACGACTTCACCTCCAGTCCCAACCACCGGGTGCCCGGGTCGAATTCGACCGTCGCGGGGCGGAAATCCGGGTGCCAGGTGGCCAGCAGATAGGCCTCGCGCTCCAGCACGAAGGCGCTGTAGCGCGAACGCATGAGGGCTTGGGCGTCGGGGGCGGGGGCATCGTCGAAGTGTTCCAGCCAACGGCCGCAGCAGTCGCGGTAGGGCAGGGGGCGGCCTCGTGCGTCGGGTCGACCGCAGGAGCAGGGATCGGTGTCTTTCATGGGGCGGGCGGCGCGGCGGCCGCGTCGGGGGTGTGGTGTCGGATGAGGAGATCGTGCCGGAAAACGCCGTCGAATAAATCGACGACCGCGCGCACCCGGGCCGCCTGCCGCGCGCTGCGCAAGAAGCTTGCTCGGCCTGGCTTTGCTGGCCTTGCCGGCGCAGGCGGCCCAACCCCTGCAGCGCTCGGCCGCCGTGCAGGACGGGCCGGGTGATGCGGTCGAGCAATGGCTGCAGGCGGTCGACAGCGGCGATGCCGCCGCCATGGAACGTCTGAACGACGACGCCACGATGGCCTACACCCTCACCGACAACGCGCTGCACGGCCGCGCCACGATCGTCGGCGGCTACCGCGACATGTTCAGCAAGTACCGCGCGCATGCCACGATTTCGGACGCCCATTGCTGCACAGCGGCGAAGTCCTGGTTTCGTGGGGACTATTCACCCTCGAACTGCAACCGCGCGAGGGCGGCGATATGGTCCGGCTCCAGGGCCGCTTCTCCGATGTGGCGCGCCGCGCGGCCGAAGGCTGGCGCTACGTGGTGGACCACGCTTCGCTGTTGCCCGAGGCGCCGTGACCGGCCGGTTTTCGCTTTCCTGTCTTCACTACAAAAGTCGCATATGACCACCCTGTTTTCCCCGCTGCAGATGGGCGCGCTGTCGCTCAAGAACCGCATCGTGATGGCCCCGCTGACCCGCACCCGCGCGATCGGCCCGGGCCGCGTGCCCAACCGCCTCATGGCCGACTACTACGCCCAGCGGGCCGGCGCCGGCCTGATCCTGAGCGAGGCCACCTCGGTCACGCCGATGGGCGTGGGTTACCCGCGCACGCCGGGCATCTGGTCGGACGAGCAGGTGCAAGGCTGGAAGCTGGTGACCGACGCGGTGCACGCGGCCGGCGGCCTGATCGTGCTGCAGCTCTGGCACGTGGGCCGCATCTCCAGCCCCGACTATCTGGACGGCCGCACCCCGGTGGCGCCGAGCGCGATCGCGCCCCAGGGCCATGTCAGCCTGATCCGCCCGCAGCAGGCCTATGTGCAGCCGCGTGCGCTGGAGCTCGCCGAGATCGCCGAGGTGGTGGAGGCCTACCGCGTGGGCGCGGCCAACGCCAAGCGCGCCGGCTTCGACGGCGTGCAGCTGCACGGCGCCAACGGCTATCTGCTCGACCAGTTCCTGCAGGACGGCACCAACCGCCGCACCGACGCCTACGGCGGCTCCATCGAGAACCGTGCCCGCCTGCTGCTGGAGGCGACCGACGCGGCCATCTCGGTGTGGGGCGCCGACCGTGTCGGCATGCACCTGGCGCCGCGCGCCGACTCGCACGACATGGGTGATTCGGACCTGGCGGCCACCTTCGGCTACGTGGCGCGCGAACTCGGCCGCCGTGGCATCGCCTTCATCGCCGCACGCGAGTCGCAGGCCGCGCCGCGCCTGGGGCCGCAGCTCAAGGCGGCGTTCGGCGGCGCCTACATCGCCAACGAAGGTCTGGACCAGGCGGCCGGCCAGAAGCTGCTGGACGCGGGCGAGGCTGACGCGGTGGCCTACGGCAAGCTGTTCATCGCCAACCCGGACCTGCCGGCGCGCTTCGAGGCTGGCGCGCCGCTCAATGCCTGGGATGCCGGCACCTTCTACGCCGAAGGCGCGCATGGCTTTACCGACTACCCGGCGCTGAGCGAAACCGCCGCCGCCTGAGCGGCCCGCGTCGCTAGAGCAGCTCGACCGCCATGGCGGTCGCCTCGCCGCCGCCGATGCACAGCGTGGCCAGTCCACGCCGCGCACCGCGGTCGCGCAAGGCGTGCAGCAGTGTCACCAGAATGCGCGCGCCCGAGGCGCCGATGGGGTGGCCCAGCGCGCAGGCGCCGCCGCGCACGTTGACGATGTCGTGGCCGATGTCGAGTTCGCGCATCAAGGCCATCGGCACCACCGCGAAGGCTTCGTTGACCTCCCACAGGTCGACGTCGCCCACGTTCCAGCCGGCCTTGGCCAATGCCTTCTGTGTGGCGCCGACCGGCGCGGTGGTGAACCATTCGGGCGCCTGCGCATGCATGGCGTGCGACACGATGCGGGCCAGCGGCTTGGCGCCCAGCTTCTGCGCGGTGGAGCTCCGCATCATCACCAGCGCGGCGGCGCCATCGTTGATGGACGAACTGGACGCGGCGGTGATGGTGCCGTCCTTCTGGAACGCCGGCTTGAGCTGCGGGATCTTGTCGAGCTTGATCTTGCCCGGGCCTTCGTCGATGGAGACGACGGTGTCGCCACCGCGGCCCTTCACCGTGACCGGCGCGATCTCGGCGGCGAAGCTGCCGTCCAGCGTGGCGGCGTGGGCACGCTGCACGCTGGTGGTGGCGAAGGCGTCCTGCGCCTGGCGGGTGAAGCCGTAGTGCGCGGCGCATTCCTCGCCGAAGGTGCCCATGGAGCGGCCGGCCTGGTAGGCGTCTTCCAGGCCGTCGAGCATCATGTGGTCGAAGATCTGTCCGTGGCCGATGCGGATGCCGGCGCGGCCCTTGGGCAGCAGGTGCGGCGCGTTGGTCATGCTCTCCATGCCGCCGGCGACGACGACCTCGTGGCTGCCGGCCAGCAGCATGTCGTGGGCCAGCATCGCGGCCTTCATGCCGGAGCCGCACATCTTGCTGAGCGTGACCGCGCCGGCGCTCTTGGGCAGTCCGCCCTTGAACGCCGCCTGCCGCGCCGGCGCCTGGCCCTGACCGGCCATGAGGCAGTTGCCGAAGAGCACTTCGCCGACCAGGTCTGGTGCGATGCCGGCGCGTTCCATGGCGGCGGCGATGGCCACGCCGCCGAGGTCATGTGCGGCCAGGCTGGCGAAGTCGCCCTGAAAGCCGCCCATGGGCGTGCGGGCGGCACCGACGATGACGATGGGGTCTGTCTGCTGGGTCATGGTTTTTGTCTCCTTGTTTCTGGTTGACCGACGCGATTTGCAAGCGCCGCCGATGCGAACGCGGCGGGGACTAGCCTGCGCGGCGCTTCAGGGCGATGCGCTCCAGCGCTGCGAGGTAGAGCCCGTCGAGCGAGTCCCCGCCCGACACGCGCAGCCCCAGGTCTTGCAGCAGACCGTCGTGCACGCCGAAGGCCCAACCGTGTACCGATACCTTCTGGCCGCGCGCCCAGGCGTCGAGCATGACGGTGCTGACGCAGACGTTGACCACCTGTTCGATCACGTTCAGGTCGCACAGCGCATCGGCGCGCTGGCCTTCGGGCAGGCCTTCGATGAGGGTGCGGTGCCGGTCGCGGGTGCTCTGGATGTGGCGCAGCCAGTTGTCGGCCAGGCCGATGCGGGCGCCTTCGAGCGCAGCCTGTACGCCGGAACAGCCGTAGTGGCCGACGACCATGATGTGCTCGACCTTCAGCCGTTCCACCGCGAACTGGATCGCCGACAGGGCGTTGAGGTCGGAGTGCACCACGATGTTGGCGACGTTGCGGTGCACGAAGACTTCGCCCGGCTCCAGGCCGGTGATCTGGTTGGCCGGCACGCGGCTGTCGGAGCAGCCGATCCACATGTACTTGGGCGTCTGCTGCTTGACCAGGCCGGAGAAGAAGTTGGGACGATCGCGCAACATCTGCGCGGCCCACTGGCGGTTGTGGGTGAACAGGTCGTCGATGGTGGGCGCGGTCGGGGCGGTCGGTGGAGTTGGTGCGTTCATGTTTCTAGGGTTGAAGTGTTGCGCTGCGCCTTGGCCAGCTGGCCGCGTGCCTTGCGTTCGCGGGCGCGGATCTCGTCGATGTCGGTCTGCAGTTCCGCCATGCGTGCCTCGAGTTCCCCGCGATGCGCGGCCAGCAGTTCGAGCAGGCGTTGCAGCTGCGCGGCGGTGTCCTGCGGGCCGTCGTACATGTCGAGCAGCTCGCGCGCTTCGGTCAGGCTCAGGCCCAGGCGCTTGGCGCGCAGCGTGAGCATGAGCCGGGCGCGGTCGCGTGCGCTGTAGACCCGGGTCCGGCTATTGGCGCCCTGGCGGGCAGGCTGGATCAGCCCGACGTCTTCGTAGAAACGGATCGCGCGGGTGGTCAGGTCGAACTCGCGGGCGAGCTCGCCGATGGAGTAGGTGACGACGACGGCCTGCTGGGTGGACGGCACGGGGGCTTTCGGCGGTGCTGGGCCGCTATTTTACTTTGACGTCAACGTCATTCCGAATCGGTGCCGGCCCGGGGGGGGGCAGGCCCTGGGTTTCAGCTCGACGGTGGTCCGCCGGCCTCGCGCATCGCCTGGGCGACTTCGGGATGCGCGTTGCGGTCCAGGCCGTCGGCGGCGCCGAGGCGGTCGCGGGTTTCCTTGTTCTGGCTGAGCTTGTACTTGCCGACGATGCGCTCGATGTCGATCTCGATGCCGACGATGGCCCGGAGCATGCCGTCGATGAAGTCGGTCGCGGAATCGCCCATGCGCCAGGGCCGGGGCTCGGATGCTTCGTGGGCGCGAGTGAGCCGGGCGACGACGCCGCGCACGAACTTCTCGTCGTCGCGAAAACGCAGGCGGCCGTGTACATGCACCACCCGGTAGTTCCAGGTGGGCACCTGGCGATGGGTCTCGTGCTTGCTCGGGTACCAGTTGGGCGAGATGTAGGCGTCGCCGGCGCGGAAGATGGCCAGCACCGGGGCGCCGTCGGGCACGTCGTGCAGCAGCGGGTTGGCGCGGGCGATGTGGGCGATCAGCCGGCCGTGCGGACCGGCGGCGGGGTCGAATTCGAAGGGCAGGTGGTTGGCGTCCGGGCCGTCCGGTCCCTGGGTGACCAGGGTGGCGAAGGGGTGCTCGCGCAGCACGCGGTGCAATTCCTGCGGGCGGCTTTCGGCGAAGTGGGGCGGGAGGTACATGGGTGGGGAGGGCACTGGTTGGTCCCTCTGCCGATTGTGCCCATGGGCGCTCGATGGCGCTCGACGGCGATGCAGGGCCGCGGTGGAAAAGGAAGCGCCCCGGTGGCTGCCCTGAAAGGGCCGCCACCGGGGCGAAGGTCAGCCGGGGTCAGTTGCTTAGAACTCGACGCTGGCGGTCAGGCTGAAGGTGCGTGGGGCGCCCAGTACCAGATAGCCGGAACCGGAGTAACCGCCGACCGATGCCCAGTAGTTGCGGTCGGCCAGGTTGTCGACGCGGCCCCGGATGGTGACCAGCTTGCCCTGCACGGCCGTGGTGTAGCGGGCGCCGGCGTCGATGCGGGTCCAGCCGGGCACGCGCAGGTTGTTGGCCGAATCGGCGTAGCTGCTCTTGTTGGCGGTGACGCGGGCGTTGACCGCGAGACCCGGCACGAACGGGATGTCGTATTCGACATTGAAAGCGCCTTGGGCGGTCGGCACGCCGATGACGCGTTTGCCGGTGGTCGTGGCGTCGCCGGTGTTCTTCTGCTCGGTATCGAGCAGCGTCACGCCACCGAGAATGCGCAGGCCGCGCAGCGGTTCCCCGAAGGCGTTAAGCTCCACGCCCTGGTGGTTGTCCTTGCCGACAGAAGCGAAAGTGGTGCCCTGCACGATGGCCTGGCGCGGGCGGTCGGTGCTGAAGAAGGCAGCGCTGGCGCCGAGCTTGCCGCCGTCGTACTTCACGCCGACTTCCTTTTGTTTGGCGACGTAGGGCGACAGCGTCTGGCCGGCATTGCTCACCGGAACGCCGTTGGAGTTGGCGGGTGCGGTGGCGCCTGGGCTCAACTGCTCGATGTAGTTGGCATAGAGCGAGACGTCGGGGCGCAGCTTGAAGACGACACCGGCGGCCGGGCTGGTGCGGTTGGCGTCGTACTTGCCTTGACGCACGCCGGTGCCGTAGGCGTAGTCATAGGTGGTGACCTGCTGGAAGCGCGCGCCCACCGTGAACAGCAAGGTGTCGTCCAGGAAGGCCAGGGTATCGCCGAGGGCGAAGCTGCTGAGGTCCTTCTTGTTGGTGCGAACCGGGTCGGACAGCACGCCGCCGCTGCCGGCGGTGGCGCTGAACGGCGGCAGTGTGGTCAGCACCGGGTTGTAGAGGTTGGTCGTCTGCTGGTTGCCGAAATCGAAGGTGTAGGCGTTGTTGCGTTCGGAGCCGAAATAGGCGGCCGAGGCGACCAGGTTGTGCTTGACCACGCCGGTCTGGATCTTGGCGCGGATGCCGATCTCGCCGGTGCGGACCTGTTCCTGGCCGGTGTTGTCGAAGCGGTAGGTGGTGCCGTTGCCGTTGGCGTTGTTGACCATCAGGTTGCCCAGCGAGTTCGCTTCGGTGCCATTGCGGGCGCCGGCGGCGAACCAGGCGGTGACCTTGTCGTTGATGTCGTATTCGCCACGCAGCGAGCCGAAGGTGTCGCGCTCGTTGGAATAGGAGCCGGGTTGCGCCCAGTTGCGCGATGCGTTCGGCGCACCGGGCACGCTGGTCAAGCCCGACAGCGTGACGTTGGTGCGGGTGTTGCTGAGGCGATGGTCCTGGTAGCCGATGTCGGCCGACAGGCGGGCGTTGGCGCTGCGCCAGTCGAGGCCGACCGACACCACGTCGAGCTTGACCTTCTCGCGGTCGATGCCGGTGCCGCCGTCGCGGTGGGCCGCGTTGATGCGGATGCCGGTGCTGTTGTCGGGGCCGAAGCGGCGCGAGAGATCGACCGCTCCATAGAACTGGCCACCCTTGGCGCCACCGAGCGTGACCTGCGAAAGGGGCTCGTTGGTGGCGCGCTTGGGCAGCAGGTTGACCGTGCCGCCGATGCCGTCGCCGCCGGGGGTGATGCCGGTCAGGAAGGTGCTGGCGCCGTGCAGCACTTCGACGCGCTCGAAAAGTTCGGAAGAGATGTACTGGCGCGGCAGCAGGCTGTAGAGACCGTTGTAGGCGACAAAGTCGGAGCCCAGCAGGAAGCCGCGGATGAAATAGGACTCCTGGAAGTTGCCGAAGCCCCGCGCCACGCGAATGGAAGGATCGTTCTGCAGCACGTCGCCGACGCTGCGGGCCTGCTGGTTCTGGATCAGTTCGTTGGTGAAGCTGGTGACGGCGAAGGGCGAGTCCATGTTGTCCTGGTTGCCCAGAACGCCGACACGCCCACCGCGCGCCACCTGGCCACCGGCGTAGGGTTTGGTCAGGCCTTCGGCGGACGCGTCGGCCGACGCATTGACTGTCACTGTCTGGAGAGTGCCGGCGGTTGTCGCGGCGGCCGCCGGTGTCGCGGATTGGGCTTGCACACCGGCAGCCGCCAGGGTCAGGAACGCCGCGACCGCGAGCGGGGTGAAGGGCGTGGAAGGTTGACGAAGGGCGTACATGATGGCGAGCGACGTGGTTATAGGAAAAGAACGCAAATGAGAATTTGTTTCATTCTAATATTGAACGTTGTCGTTTTTTTGCCATAACTGCCGTTGTGCGTCGCGGGGAAACGCGGTGGGCGCGCGCTCAGGGACGGTGAGGACGAATCGGGGCACGACTCCTACAGGGTGCCGTGCAGGTGTCCTTCGCCAAGGCCGCTGCTCAATGCATAGCGTGTGGGTTTCGGGCCTCTCCGGCCTGTTTGACTCCCAGGAGACCTCATGAACCAAAAGACTTGGGCACTCGCCATTGCTACGGCGGCCATCGGTGCCGCGTCGCATTCGTCGGCCATGGCGCAGACCACCACCTCTGCGTCCACCGGACTGTCTTCGCCCGCCGCGCGGGACGCGCAAGGGCACGCCACCGACTCGACGACACCGATGGCCCATCCCAAAGGGTCGTCGAACAAGGCCAGTAGCGGCACCGGCATGACCACCAGC
Organism: Xylophilus sp. GOD-11R; assembly: GCF_033546935.1. Classification (GTDB taxonomy): domain Bacteria; phylum Pseudomonadota; class Gammaproteobacteria; order Burkholderiales; family Burkholderiaceae_C; genus Xylophilus. The sequence continues at coordinate 1,083,672 of NZ_CP137854.1, forward strand.
GGTAATGCGCTGAACCCTGGCTCTACCCGGACCACGACCACGCCGCCCAACACCACACCGGGCGCCGGACTGCGCAACAGCGGCGACGCGACCCCGCCCACCTCCGGCGCCGCCGGCCGCTGAAGCGCGGCTTTTCTGGTTGGCGTCCTGTCGGGCGAGGCATTCGCCCGACGCTCTCCCTTTCACATTCCGGAGGAAATCTTCTTATGAAAAAACTGCTTCTTGCCGCTGGTGTCGCCGCTCTGTTGTCCGCATGTGCCGGTGGCATGTCCGGTTCGGGATCGCCTGCCGGCGGCACGTCGATGCCATCCGTGATGGTCGGCGGCGCGCCCATGCTGCCGACGCGCGACATCATCGAGAACGCCTCCAACTCCAAGGACCACACCACGCTGGTGGCTGCCGTGAAGCAGGCCGGGCTGGTCGACACGCTCAAGGGCCCGGGCCCGTTCACCGTGTTCGCGCCGACGAATGCGGCATTCGGACTGCTGCCGCAGACCACCGTGTCGACCCTGATGACGCCGGTCGGCAAACCTGTGTTGACCCGTCTGCTGAGCTACCACGTGGTGCCGGGCCGCATCGACTCGGCCGCGCTGGCGCAGGCGATCCGGGTGGGCGGCGGTACGGCCACGCTCACCACCGTGGCCGGCGTTCCGCTGAAGGCACGCATGAACGGCAGCAACATCGAACTGGTGGATGCCCAGGGCATGACCGCGATCGTCACCACCGCGAACGTCTATCAGTCCAACGGCGTGATCCACGTGATCGACCACGTGCTGATCCCCGGCAATTGAGCTTCACCTGACCAGCCGCTGCGGCGGCGGTCGCCAAGGCCGGCCCCTCTGGCCCCTGAACGGACGAGCGCGTTCTCAGGGGCTTTTTTGCGGCCGCACCTCCACCAGCCGCAGCACCGCTTTGCCCAGCAGCGGAATCTGCCGGCTCACCAGCGCGAGCTGCGCCAGGGTGGTGGCGTCGCCCTGCGCTTCGAGCTCGTCGGCCAGCACGGTGGCCTGCCGGTCCGCTTCTTCCGACAGGCGCGCCGCATCCTGCTCGCGCAAGGCGGCGGCGAAACGATCGAGGTGGTCGATCAGCGCGGTGGACGCTTCCCCGAACAAGGCCTGCCCGGGCGCATCGGCGCCTTCGCCACGGTGCGCGCCCAGGGCCGACAGGTAGTTGAGCAGGGTGTGCGACTGCACCAGGAAGCGGATGCCCGCGTCGATGCCGCCGCGCACCAGGCCGGGCTCCTGCAGCACGTGCGAGACGGCGGTCGACAGCGCGGCGTCGGCGTCGTGCGCGTTGCGGCGGGCCACGCGGTAGGCGAGGTCGTCGCGCTTGCCGGTGTCGATCTGCTTGCCGATGGCGTGGAGGTAGCGCGCGGCCGTGGTCAGCGCCAGGGCGGCGGCCGGGCGCAGGCGGCGCGCCTTCCAGTCCGGCAGGATGCCGATGACCGCGATGGAGGCGATGGCCGCGCCGAGCAGGGTGTCGATCATGCGCGGCAGGATCAGCGCGGCGCCGTCGCCGGTCTGGTTGTTGCCGAGCAGCACCACCAGGGTCACGGCGAAGGTGGCGATGCCGTAGCGGGTCTTGTTGAAGGCGAAGAACAGGGTGCCTGCGGCCACCGCGAAAGCCGCCTCCAGCAGCAGGTCGGGGAACAGCCGCAACACCGCCCAGCCGGCGACCAGGCCGCAGAAGGTGCCGATGACACGCTCGAGCACGCGGCGGCGGGTGGCGCCGTAACTCGGCTGGCAGACGAAGAGCGTGGTCAGCAGCACCCAATAGCCGTGCTCGGCGTGCAGCATGCTGAGCACCACGAAGCTGGCCGCCAAAGCCAGCGCCAGCCGTACCGCGTGGCGGAACACGGGGGCCTGCAGCCGACATTGCGAGCGCACCTTGGCGAAGGCTTCGCGCAGGGTGCGCGGCGTGGAGTCGAACAGGGTTTCGCCGAGGCTCGCCGGCTGCGGCGTGCCGGCGCCGGCGAGCTGCTGGTCGAGCGCGGCCAAGTTGTCGTGCAGCGCGTGCAGCGAGCGGAGCTGGCGCGCGCGCCGCTGTGGCGGTGTGACGTCGGTGGCGCGCGGTTCCTGGCTGCCCAGGTGGTCGAGCGCGCTGCGCAGCTCGGCCAGGGCCTGGGCGCTGGCGCCGTCATCCGCCCGCTGGCGGCGCAGCCGGATCGCCTGGCCGACCTCCGAGCAGACGCTGCCCTGCAGCGCCAGGGTGCGCTGGCAGCGAAACATCACGTCGCTGTGGAAGAAAGCTTCGGCCAGCTCGGCGTAGGCCACGTGCGAGGAGCTCGCGCGCTCGTGCACGTCCTGCGCGATGAAGTACTGGGCCAGCAGCAGCCGGCTTTCCTCGTTGCCCTCGTCCGGCGGCGTGCCGGTGGCCGGGTCGATCGGCGGCAGGCGGCGCAGCAACGCGTCCTTGGCGAGGTTGAGCGCCTGCACCACGTCCACGTTGCGATGAGCCAGGGCAATGCGGCGCCGCTCCATGTCCACGCCGCGAATCGGCTCGAACATCGCGGCCTTGAGCCAGAGGTATTCAGCCAGGGTGTCGTAGACCTGCGCGATGCGCCGGCGCACCGGGTGCAGCGCGAAGGCCCAGGCCCAGGCGACCGAGATGGCGCTGTAGGCGGCCGCGCCCGCCAGCAGCAGCGCGGGCTGCAGCCAGCGCGGGCCGTCGCCGATGTCTTCCATGCCGGTGGCGCTGTAGACCGACAGCACCAGCGTGGCCCAGGCGGTGGCGCGCCAGCGTTCGCTGATGGCGCTGAGCAGGGTGAGCACGAAGGCGGCGCTGCAGAGCGCGACACCGAAGGCCCAGTGGCGGTCGAACAGCCAATGAACCATGGCTGAAGCCATGGCGAAGCAGACGAGGGTGGCGACGACGGTACGCAGCCGGCCGCGCCAGCCGTCATCGGTGTCGCCGATGCCGCTGGCGATCACGCCGAGGAACATCGGCATGACCCAGTCGATGCGGTCGTAGTGCCAGCAGGCCGCCATGATGGCGGTGAGGACGATGCCGACCCGTGTGCTCATCACGGCGGCATCCTGGGCCCACAGGCGTTTGAGAAGCGTGTGGGGAGCGGAGCGGAACATCGGGATCGGAAAGCGCAGAGCCGGAGAACGGGAAACGGTTTCCGGACGCAAGAAGCGTGCGCGCGATCAGGCCCGGGCCGCGCTCAGGTCCGCACGACCTCGTCGACGAGGGTCTTGAACTCGTCGATGTCCTCGAAGCTGCGATAGACGCTGGCAAAGCGCACGTAGGCGACCTTGTCGAGCCGCCGCAGTTCGCGCATGACCAGTTCGCCCAGTCGGTTGGAGGCGATTTCGCGCAGGCCGGTGGTCAGCAGGGTTTCCTCGATGCGCTCGACCGCGCTGTCGACCTGCTCGATGCCGACCGGCCGCTTGCGCAGGGCCAGGTCCATGGAGGCGCGCAGTTTCTCGGGCTTGAAGTCCACCCGCCGGCCGTCTTTCTTGACGATGACCGGAAAGCTCAGGTCGGGGCGCTCGTAGGTGGTGAAGCGCTTGTCGCAGGCGCCGCAGCGGCGCCGGCGCTTGATGAAGGTGGCGTCCTCGGCCACCCGGGTGTCGATCACCTGGGTGTCGGCGTTGGCGCAGAAGGGGCACTTCATGCGACGGCAATGCTTCGAGGAGGGGAAATCCAGACGCGGTTCGCGAATGGAAGGCTCCGCCCGGCGCCGGGCCGCCCCAAGGCGGGCGCGGCCCCCGCGGGGCGCAGCGACGACACGCAGTGCGGAGCGTGGGGGTCCATTACTTATAGACCGGGAAGCGCGAGGTCAGCGCATGCACCTTGGCTCGGACCGCCTCGATGTTGGCCGCGTCACGCGGGTTGTCCAGCACGTCGGCGACCAGGTGGGCGGTGGCGCGTGCTTCCTCGTCCTTGAAGCCGCGGGTGGTCATGGCCGGGGTGCCGATGCGCACGCCGCTGGTGACCATCGGCTTCTCGGGATCGTTGGGGATCGCGTTCTTGTTGATGGTCATGTGCGCGCTGCCCAGCACCGCCTCGGCTTCCTTGCCGGTGATGCCCTTGGAGCGCAGGTCGACCAGCATGACGTGGCTCTGCGTGCCGCCGCTGACGATGCGCAGGCCGCGAGCGGTCAGCGTCTCGGCGACGATGCGCGCGTTGGTCACGACCTGCTGCTGGTAGGCCTTGAATTCGGGCGCCATGGCTTCCTTGAAGGCCACCGCCTTGGCGGCGATGACGTGCATCAGCGGGCCACCCTGCAGGCCGGGGAAGATCGCGCTGTTGATGGCTTTTTCGTGCTGGGCCTTCATCAGGATGATGCCGCCGCGCGGGCCGCGTAGGCTCTTGTGCGTGGTGGAGGTGACGATGTCGGCGTGCGGCACCGGGTTGGGGTAGACGCCTGCGGCGATCAGGCCGGCGTAGTGGGCCATGTCGACCATGAAGATCGCGCCGACTTCCTTGGCGATCCTGGCGAAGCGCTCGAAGTCGATGTGCAGGCTGTAGGCGGAGGCTCCGGCCACGATGAGCTTGGGCTTGTGCTCGCGGGCCTTGGCTTCCATGGCGTCGTAGTCGATGGCTTCGTTCTTGTCGAGGCCGTAAGAGACCACGTTGAACCACTTGCCCGACATGTTGAGCGGCATGCCGTGGGTGAGGTGGCCACCTTCGGCCAGGCTCATGCCCATGATGGTGTCGCCGGGCTTCAGGAAGGCGAGGAACACGGCTTCGTTGGCCGAGGCGCCGCAATGGGCCTGCACGTTGGCGGCATCGGCGCCGAAGATCTGCTTGACGCGGTCGATGGCCAGCTGCTCGGCGACATCGACGAACTCGCAGCCGCCGTAGTAGCGCTTGCCGGGATAGCCCTCGGCGTATTTATTGGTGAGCTGGGTGCCCTGCGCCCACATCACCGCGGGAGAAGCGTAGTTCTCGCTGGCGATGAGTTCGATGTGTTCTTCCTGGCGACGGTTCTCGGCCTGGATGGCTGCGAACAGTTCGGGGTCGGTCTGTTCGACGAGGATGGAGCGGTCGTACATGGTTTGGCAGTCCTTCGACGATGAAAGTCCCTGTGTGAAACGAGGGCTGCCCAGGCGAACGGCTGAAACGCGACGGTCGCCGGCCACGAGGCCGAAGTTCCGCGCGGTACGCTCCCCAGTGGTTGTCGGAGCCTTGCTGCCCCGCATGGATTCCACGTCAGCGGCGGTGCGACCCTGTTCGGGCCACCCGCGCCTATCGCCAGTCGCGTACCAGCGGGATTTTAGCGTCGAAAGAAAGCCCGCCGGAACCGGCGGGCAGGCACGTCGCGCGAAAGCGTCGCCTCGCCTGCCGGGCGCCCCGGTGCGAGGTCAGTGCGAGACGGCGACGTCGAAGGCGCCGAGCGTCGCGACCTTGTCGGCGGCCGGCGCTGCCACCGGGGCGGCTTCGATGATCTTGGCCGGGGCCACGACCGGCACCGGCGCGGCCTGCGGCGGGGTGAAGGTGGGCACCGCGCGGCCGGCGGCGACCTGCAGCAGGCGGTTGTGCTCGGCCATCACCTTGGCGACATAGCCGCCGTCCGCGATATTGGCAGCGCCGACGTAATAGCGCAGGCCGCCTTCGAGCGAGCCGGCGCGGCCGATGCATTCCTGCAGCACCCGCACGCCCACGCGCAGGTTGGTCACCGGGTCGAAGGCTGCGAAGTGGCCGCCGAAATTCTGGTATTTGTCGCTGTGCACCGTGGTCATGACCTGCATCAGGCCCTGGGCGCCGATGGGGCTCTGCGCGAACGGGTTGAAGCTGGATTCCACCGCCATCACCGCCAGGATCATGGTCGGGTCGAGCTTGTTCCTGGATCCGAGGTCGAAGGCCTCGGCCACCAGGGCGCCGATGGGCTCTGGCGCCACGCTGTACTTGCGGCTGAGCCAGTAGGTGACGGCGGCCTGCGCCTTGGGCAGTTCCTTGGGGTTGGCGGCGGTGGCGCGTTCGACCGCGTCGAGCTCGATCGGCATGCCGAGCAGCGCCACGCGGCGTTCCTGCAGCCAGCCGCGCAGATGGTCTTCGCCGGCGTCCCGCAGGTCGGGTCGCGCGCCGAGGATCGCCACGGCCAGCACCATGAACAGGCCGAGCAGCGCGAAGCTGTTGTGGGTGATTTCGAAAAAGCCTTCTGCGATGTCGGATGCGACCGTTCGCAGTCCTGAAATCGTCTTTGCCAATGCGTTCATCGCAGTTTTTCCTTTTCTACGCGGGGACCACCGAGCCAAGCGCAGTCCCGGGGAAGCCGGGGCGCGGAGCAGGAATGGAGTGCCTCGTTTTGATCGGATAGCCGCCGGGTTCGCGCGGTCGCCTGACGTTCAGGGCGACGGATGAGGCAGCGAGCCGGGCTGTGCCGTGCGGGACGGCAGCGAGATGTAAGGCCTTCCCGAAGGGGAGGGCGGGGCGGATTCTAGGGGCTCGAAATATCAGGTCAAGCATATGAACCTCACTTCTTATGCCTATTGATGTCGATCGACAACGAAAACCCGGGCTTCGTGTACAGCCTAAGTCGGGGTTTGTCCGACGTGAAGGGGGTGGCGATAGCCTGCCCGGGCCGTTGTGCACTGTTCTCATTTCGGCGTTTGTGGTTACGCTTGGTTATGTCTCTGTCTTCCCGGCTACCTTGCCGCTCGATCCTGCGTGCTGCGGCGTGGATCCTGGGCGCACTCCTTTTCCTGCTCGCGCTGGCCTGGTTCGGCATACCGCCCCTTGCACGATCGCAGATCGAGGCGCGAGGCACCGAAAAGCTGGGCCGTGCGGTGACGGTGGAAGCCGTGCGCTTCGTGCCCTGGAAGCTGCAGACCACCCTCGACGGGCTGCAGGTGGCGGGTCTGCCCGGCCAAAGTGCGCCGCAGCTGCGCATCGACCGCGTGCAGTTCCGCACGGCGCTGTCGTCCTTGTGGGTGGGCGCGCCGGTCATCGAACAGTTGCGCGTCGACAAGCCACACGTGCGGCTGGCCCGGCTCGCGGGCGGGCGCTACGACATCGACGACCTGATCGAGCGTCTGGTCCAACCGGCCGAGCCGGCTTCGGCGCCGGCCCGCTTCGCCCTGCACGATCTGAAACTCGACGGCGGCTCCGCCGATTTCGACGACCGTGCCCTGTCCGGCGCGAAGGCGCTGCACACGCTGCGCAACCTGCAATTGGCGCTGCCCACCATCAGCAGCCTGCGTCCCGGCGACGAAACCGAGGTAGCACCGACGCTTTCGTTCGATCTGGATGACAGCCGTTTCGACAGCAAGGCCACCGCGCAGCCCTTCGCCGAGATGCGCAAGGGCGAGGTGACTCTGCAGGTGGACGGGCTGGAGCTGGCGCGCCTGCGCGATTACCTGCCGCCAAGCCTGCCCGCGAGCCCGCGCGGCGGCAAGCTGGACGCGCGGCTGACGCTGCGTTTCGCCCAGCAGGCCCGGCCGGCCGACGCGCTGCTGGATATATCAGGCGACCTGCGGCTGGAGCAGCTGGTGCTGGCCGCAGCGGACGACCGTGAAGTCTTCGGTGCGCAGGAATTGCGAATCGCCATCGGCCAGCTCGCGCCGCTGCGCCGGTCGGTGAAGCTGGACCGGATCGAGCTGGTCGGCCCGCGCCTGGACATCCGACGCGATGCCGCCGGGCGCATCGATCTGCTGCCGGCGGCGTCCAAACCGGCGTCCACGCCGTCCACGGCGCCGCCCGCTGCGCCCTGGAAGGTCGAACTCGCCCAATTGGCGATCCGCGACGGTCGCCTGCGCTGGCAGGACGCCGCCGCAGCCGAACCGGTGGCGATCACCGTCGACAAGTTCGGGCTCGAGGCCAGCGCCATCGCCTGGCCGATGGTGCGGCCGGCCACCTTGCGCGGCAGCGCGAGCATTGCCGGTGACAAGACGACTCCGGCGACGACGGCCACGCTGGAATGGTCGGGTACCGCCGGACTGCAGGACGGCCAGATGCGCGTGGGCGTGCGCAAGCTGCCACTGGCCTGGGCGCGTCCCTATCTGCCGGTGCGCCTGCAGCCGCGGCTGGCGGGTGTGGCGGCGGGCGATATGGACGTCGGCTGGTCGCCGGAAGGCGTGCAGGCGCAGGCGCCGACGGTGTCTGTCGAGGGTCTGGCGTTGAGCCAGGCGGGGCGGTCGCTGGTCGGCGTGCAGCGGGTCGCGGTGTCCGATCTGAAGGTCGACACGGCGCGGCGCAGCGTGTCGGCCGGGCGGCTGGAGATCGCCGCGCCGGTGGCCCAGGTGGCGCGGGATGCGCGTGGCCGCTGGATGTTCGAGGACTGGTGGGCGGCGCCCGTCGCCAAGGCGTCGAAGGCTTCTTCTTCTTCTTCTTCTTCTCCGACCGCCGCCGCGCCCTGGACCGCGTCGCTCAAGGCGCTCAGCCTCACGGCCGGCCGCATCGGTTGGCGCGACGCCGTGCCGCGTCGGTCCGTGGCGCTGGACCTGCAGGCGCTGAAGCTGCAGGCCACCGATCTGGCCTGGCCGGTGGAGGCCGGTGCGCGTGGCTTCGTGGTGCAGCTCGACACCACTTTGGCGGCAGGCGAGACGGCACCCGGCCGTCTGCGCTTCAACGGCAGCGTGGCGCCGAGCCCGGTGGTCGTCGACGGCAGGCTCGACGCCGAACGCCTGCCGCTGCAGGCGGTCGAGCCGTACTTCGGCGATGGCTTGGCGGTGCAGCTCGTGCGCGCCGACATGGATTTTGCCGGCAACGTACGCGCCGACTTGCTGCCGGCCGGGCTCGAGCTGCGCGCCCAGGGCAACGCCAGCGTGGAAAACGGCCGCATCGACAGCGCCGCGCCGGATTCGCCCGGCCCGGTGCCGGTTGCGAGCACGGCCACCAACGCCACCAACACTGCAGCCCGCCGCGCCGGCGTGCTGACGCCGGGCACGCGTCGCGCCAACAGTCTGTTCACCTGGCGCACGCTGCAATTGCATCAGCTGACGCTCAAGCTCGCGCCGGGCAAGCCGCTGTTCTGGGGCGTGTACGACACCACGCTGGCCGATTTCTTCGCGCGCTTGTCCATCGCCGAGAACGGCCAGCTCAATCTGCGCCAGCTCACACGTGCTGCAGCGCCCGCTGGAGCGTCAGCCAGGTCGCCCGCCGCGCCTCAGCCCGCGCCGGCGCAAGCGCCCGAGCTGCACTTCGGTCAGATCCACCTGTCCGGCGGCCGGGTGCTGTTCACCGACAACTTCATCAAGCCCTCCTATTCGGCGTCGCTGAGCGAACTGCAGGGCGTGCTCGGCGCCTTCGACTCGGTCGGCGCGGTGTATGCCGAGCCGGCCATGGCCACGCTCAATCTGCGCGGCAAGGCCGAGGGCACGGCCTCGCTGTCGATCGACGGCAAGCTCAATCCGCTGGCCAATCCGCTGGCGGTGGACATCGTGGCCAAGGTGAACGATCTCGACCTGCCCGCGCTGTCGCCGTATTCGGTGAAGTACATGGGCCACGGCATCGAGCGCGGCAAGCTCAGCATGGACGTGCACTACCGCATCCAGCCCGACGGCAAGCTCAGCGCCGACAACTCGCTGGTGCTGCGCCAACTCGCCTTCGACGAGCAGGAGCGCGGCAGCAGCAGCCTGCCGGTGCGCCTGGCCGCTGCGCTGCTGGCCGACAGCAACGGCGTGATCGACCTGAACCTGCCGATCAGCGGATCGATCAACGATCCGCAGTTCAGCCTGGCGCCGGTGATCATGAAAGCACTGGTCAACCTGGTGACGCGGGCGGTGACCTCGCCGTTCTCGCTGATCTCCGGGCTGTTTTCCGGGCCGGGGCAATCGGAGACATCGACGGTGAGGTTCGCCGCCGGCAGCGCCGAGCTCGACGCTTCCGCCCGCCAGGGGCTGGACGCGGTGGCCAAGGCGCTGGTGGCCCGGCCGGCGCTGCAGCTCACGGTGTCGGGCGCCGCCAGTGCCGATGCCGAGACCGAGGGCATCCGCCGCGAGCGGCTGCGCCAGCTGGCCCGCGTCGAAAAACGCCGGGCGATGACCACGACCGCACCCGCGCAATCGCCGCCGCCGCTATCGCAGGTGGCCTTGAGCGATGCGGAATATCCGGCCTTGCTGCGCCGCGTCTATGAAGCCACCGACATGCCCAAGCCGCGCAATTTCGTCGGCATGCAGAAGGATGTGCCGCTGGCCGAGATGGAGCGCCTGCTGGCCCAGCAGGTCGACGTGACCGACGACTCGGTGCGCAGCCTGGCGCTGCAGCGGGCGGGGGCGGTGCGCGATTACCTGGCCGACCACGGTGTGCCCGCGGCCCGGGTGTTCCTGGGCTCGCCGCGCATGGGCGACGAGGCCGCCGCGCCCCCCGAGGCGCGGCTGCGCCTCTCGGCGCGCTGAGATCTATTCGACGTTTGTCACGGGATTTCCGCTTCCTGCGTTTTTTAATCCGCAAGCACGCTGTTTCACACCGTCATCCATAGACTTTCAAATCCCGGCGAAAATAGCCGGTTCCGCGCAACGGGCCCGAACCCGTTGCGACCCGAGCGGGGCGTCGCCCCGGTGCGTAGCGCACCGGTCGGCGCGACTGCCGCTCCCAGCCCCTATTCCCCATTCGAATCACCATGTCCGACGCATCCGACGCGAACCAGGCCCAGGCCAAGAACACCGAGGCGCATCCTCTCGACGCCCTGACCGGCGGCGCGTTCTCCGCGCCCACGTCCGGCGAGCGCGCAGCCCGCGTGCGCGAGTGGCTCGCCGGCAATCCCGCCGCCGAGCAGATCCAGGAAGTCTTCAAGGAACTCAGCGTGCGCGACAAGGGCGCCGCCCGCGCACTGCGCGAACGCCTCGACGAACTCAAGCGCGCCAAGGGCCAGGAAGCCATCGCCGCCGAATGGGCAGAAAAAGCCCAGGCGATGCTCACCGCGCCCAAGCTCAACATCGCCGACGCCATGGCCTGGCAGCGCGATGCCGCCAAGGCCGGCGCGCCGCTGAGCCGCGAGCCGCTGGCGGGCCTGAAGGCCCAACTCGCCGAGCGCATCCGCACCATCGAAGACCTGCAGCATCGCGTGCAGGTGCAGCGCGAGGCGGCGGTGCTGCTGTCGCAACGCATCGACGTGCTCTCCACCAAGCCCTGGCGCGATGCCGCCGCGGCCATCGACACCCTGCGAAACGACGTCGCGCACTGGCAGCAGCAGGCCGAAGGCCTGAGCGGCGATGCCAGCTGGGCGAGCGTGGAGGCGCGCTTTCCGCCGCTGCTCGACAGCTCGCGTGCGCAGCTGCTGGTGGTGTGGGACGCCTTCCAGGCCGCGCTGGCGCAGACCACCGCCGCCGCCGAGAGCGCCGACGCGCCGCTGCCGCCGGTGCCGGTGTGGGCCGACGAGATCACCGTCGCCCGGGGCGGCACGCCGGTCGCCGCGCAGGCGCCCGCCGCTGGCGAAGGCGCTCCGGCCAAGGCCGAGCGGCCGCCGCGTCCGGCCGCCGATCCGGCGGTGCGCGAAAAGGCCGAGACGGCCGTGCGCGAAGCGCTGGTCAAGCTCGAGAAAGAAACCGCCGAAGGCCACGGCAAGGCCAGCGTCGGCGCCGCCGCCGCCCTGCGTGCGGTGCTCAAGGAACACGGCCGCCATGTGGGCGACGCCCTCGAAGCTCAGGTGCATGCCGCGCTGACGGCCGCCGGCGAGCTCGAAGGATGGTCGCGCTGGCGTTCCGACCAGCTGCGCGAGGAACTGGTCGCCAAGGCCGAGGGCCTGACCAATCGCCCCGAAGGCCAGGCGTTGGGTGGCCGCAAGATGCAGGAAACCCTGCGCTCGCTGCGCGAGCAGTGGAAGCAGACCGACCAGACCGGCCCTGCCAACCACGCCCTGTGGAAGCGTTTCGATCACGCCTGCAACGAGGCGCACAAGGTCGTCGAGACCTGGCTCGAAAAGGTCAAGGCCGATGCGGCCGAGCACCGTGCCCAGCGGGGCGCGCTGATCGAGGAACTCAAGGCCTGGGGCGCGGCGCAGGCCGAAAGCGGCGACCTCAAGGCGCTGCAGCGCGGCCTGCACCAGTTTGCCGACCGCTGGCGCGATGCCGGCCATCTCAGCGAGAAGGCCTTCGCCGAAATCATGCCGCAGTGGAAGCAGGCTTTCGCCGCTGCCGCCGCACCGCTGGAGGCCGCGCAGAAGCAGAGCCATGAACGCCGCCAGGCCCTCATCGACGAAGCCACGGCGCTGTCGGCCGCACCGCAGCTGCGGGTGGACGCGGTGCGTGCGCTGCAGCAACGCTGGCAGGCGGAAGCCCAGGCGGTGCCGCTGGACCGTCGTCAGGAACAGAAGCTGTGGGACGCCTTCCGCAAGCCGCTGGACGAGGCCTTCCAGCGCAAGGGCGCCGAACGCGAACGTGCGCAGGGCGCGGTCAGCGAACACGACCGCATCGTGCTGCAGGCCTCCGACGCCTTGCGCGCGGCCAACGACAGCGGTGATGCCCAGCAGATCCGCGCGGCCATGACGGCGCTGGAAGCGGCGATCCGTGGCCAGCAGGCGGCCGTGGCCGCAGCGGCCGCCGCACCTGCCGCGCCGGCCGCGGCCGCCGCCCCGACGGGCGATGCCGCTGCGGCGGATGGCTCGACCGAAGCGCCGGCAGAGGGTTCGGCAGCAGGTTCGGCAGACGCACCGGCCGAAGGCGCCGAAGCACCCGTCGCCGCCGCACCCAAGCCGGCCCCGAAGCCGGTGGTGGCGGTGCGCCGCGCCGACGACCGTCCGGGCGGCCAGCGCGCCGAGCCGGCGGCCGCTGCACGCGGCGGCAAGTTCGGCTCGCGCGATGGCGGCCGTCCGGGTGGACGCGACGACCGCGGCGGCCGTGGCGATCGTCCGGGCCGTTTCGGCGATGCACCGCGCGAGGACCGTGGTCCGCGCCTGGGCGACGCCGCCTTCCGCGCGCAACGCGATGCCATCGAGAACGCCCAGGCAGCCCTGCGCAAGCTGGCCGCCCAGGCGCACGGCGAGGCGCTCACCCAGCTGATGACCGCCTGGGAGCAGCGCGACGCGGCCCAGCTGCCGGGCGCGCAGGCGCTGGGCAACAAGGTCAGCCCCACGGTGCGTGGTGCCTGGGCGCAAGCCCTGGGCAACGCGCCGGCGGCAGTACCGTCCGAAGCGCTGCTGCGGCTGGAAATGGCCGCCGAAGTGCCCACGCCGGCCGAGCACCTGGACGCACGCCGCATGCTGCAACTGCAGCTGCTCACCCGCCGCAACGATCCGACGCCCGCGCAGACCTGGGGCCAGGACACGGCCAAGGTGCTGGGCGGCGCGAGCGATCCGGCCACGGCACGCCGTCTGCAGAACGCATTGAAGGCGCTGCTGCGCGGTTGATACCGACGCCCGTGCGCCCATCGAACAAGGCTCCTTCGGGAGCCTTTTTCTTTGGCGAATCGGCCGAGCGAGCCGGGCCTGTCACCGGCCTATTTCAACGTGAAGCGGGCAGTGCCCAGCGTGCGCGCGCCTTGCGTCACCACCGCCACCGCCTTGGTGCCGGCACCGACCTTGAACGCGCCCTGTGCTTCCAGCTTGTCGCCGGCCGGGCGCAAGACCACCTCCTGCTTGTCGGAGCCGCTCAGCAAGGTGATCTTGGCGGCGGCCTCGGTCAGGTCGATCGACTTGCCGTGGTCCGCCAGGTAGAGCTGCAGCGCGTCAGGGCGGGCGACGAGTTCGAAGTCGGCCTCCTTGCCTTCCACCACCACGCCGCCATGGCGCGGATGGTGGTGATGCTCAGCCTTTTGCGCCAGGGCGGGCAGGGCGACGGCGGCAGCCAGTGCGGCGAGTAGAACGAAACGTTTCATGGAACAACTCCCTGGGGTGAAATGAAAATCAGAGGGCTTCGGCGTCGGCTGATTCGGCCAGCCGCTGGGCCGGTCGGCGGCCGAATCGCCAGAACAGGGCGGGCGTCAGAAAGGTGTCCAGCAGCGTCGAGCTGACCAGTCCGAAGAAGATCACCACCGCCACCGGATGCAGCACCTCGGTGCCCGGCTGCTCGGCCTCGAACAGCAGCGGCGCCAGCGCGAAGGCGGTGACCAGCGCAGTCATCAGCACCGGCGCCAGGCGCTCCAGCGACCCGCGCACCACCATTTGCCGGTCGAAGCGCTCGCCCTCGAAGCGCATCAGGTTGATGTAGTGGCTGACCTTGAGGATGCCGTTGCGCACCGAGATGCCGCCCAGCGTGATGAAGCCCACCAGCGCGGCGATGGACAGCGGCTGCCCGGCCAGCCACAGGCCCGCCACCGCGCCGACGAGCGCCAGCGGAATGTTGGCCATGATCAGCAGCGACAGCCCCACCGACCGGTAGCGGCTGTAGAGCACCAGGAACATCAGCGACAGCGACACCAGCGACAGCAGGCCGACCAGCCGCGAGGCTTCTTCCTGCGCCTGGAACTGGCCGCCCAGGGTGATGAAGTAGCCCTCGGGCAGCCGGCTCTCGTCGACCACGCGGCGGATGTCTTCCACCACCTCCGACAAGGCGCGCCCCTGCGCATTGGCCGAAAGCACGATGCGCCGCCGGCCGTCGTCGCGGCTGATCTGGTTGGGGCCGTCGCTTTCCTCCACCGTGGCGATCTTCGACAGCGGTATGCGTCCGGAAGGCGTCTCGATCAGCAGACGCTGCAGGCTCTCGATGGAGCGGGCGTCCTCGGGCAGCTTCACGACCAGCGCGAAACGCCGCGCGCCCTCGACGATTTGCGTCACCCGCTCGCCCTCGATCAGGCTCTGCAGCGTGGCCAGCACCTGCGCGGTGGGCACGCCGTAGCGGGCGGCGGCGTCGTAGTCGAGACGGATCTTGATCTGCGGCGCCAGCACCTGCTTTTCCACCTCCAGGTCGGCGAGCCCCGGAATCGCCGCGAGCCGCGCGCGCAGCGATTCCGCCTGGCCGCGCAGGGTGTCGAGGTCTTCGCCGAAGAGCTTGATCGCGATTTGCGCGCGCACGCCCGAGAGCATGTGGTCGATGCGGTGGGAGATCGGCTGCCCGACCGAGATGGCGGCCGGCAGGCTGGCCAGCCGGGCGCGGATGTCGCCGGTGATCTCGCCCATCGATCGTGTGAGTTCGGACGAGGGTTGCAGGCCCACGTCGAGCTCGCTCACATGCACGCCCTCGGCATGCTCGTCGAGCTCGGCCCGCCCGCTGCGGCGCCCCACGTGCGTCACCTCCGGCACCTGTCGGATCAGCACCTCGGCCTTGCGCGCCAGTTCGGCCGATTCGGTCAGCGTCACGCCCGGGTTCAGGCGCATGCCGATCAGCAGCGTGCCTTCGTTGAAGGGCGGCAGGAAAGTGGTGGGAAAGAACGGAACCGAGGCGATGGCCGCCAGCGCCACGAGGGCCCCGGCAGCGATCGCCGGACCCGGCCGCGCCAGCACCCGGTGCAGCCCGGCGGCGTAGTGCCGCTTGAGCCAGGCCAGCAGCCGGGTGTCGCCGTGGTCCAGCGACTTCATCGTGGGCAGCAGGTAATAGGCGAGCACCGGCGTCACCGTCACCGACACGAGCAGGCTGGCGAGGGTGGACACGATGAAGGCCACGCCCAGCGGTATGAAGAGCCGGCCTTCCATGCCGGGCAGCGCGAACAGCGGCACGAACACCAGCACGATGATAACCGTGGCGTAGAGGATGGCCGAGCGCACTTCGAGCGACGCGCTCGTCACCAGGGCGATGAGGCCGCTGCGCTCCGCGGGCTCGCGCGCCCGGTCTTCCTTCAGGCGGCGCAGGATGTTCTCCACGTCCACCACCGCGTCGTCGACCAGCCCGCCGATGGCGATCGCCAGGCCGCCCAGCGTCATGGTGTTGATGCTCAGCCCGAAGTACCTGAAGACCAGCGCCGTCATGAAGATGGACACCGGAATCGCGGTGAGCGCGATGACCGTGGGCCGCAGCGTGCCGAGAAAGAAGAACAGGATGGCGGCGACGAAGACCGAGGCGCCGATCAGCTTCCACTTCAGGTTGTCGATGGATGCCTCGATGAAGCTCGCCTGACGAAAGGTGACCCGTGGCGCCTCCATGCCGGCCGGCAAACCCGAGCGCATGCCGGTCAGCGCGCTTTCGAGCGAGCGGGTCAGGGCGATGGTGTCGGCCGTCGGCTGTTTCTGGATGCCCAGGATGACCGCCGGTTTGCCCTCGAAGCCGGCGTCGCCGCGCTTGACCGCAGGCGCGAACAGCACCTCGGCGATCTGCCGCAGCAGGATCGGTTGGCCACTGCGCGCGGTGAGCGCGAGGTTTTTCAGGTCGTCGAGCGCGGAGGTGCGGCCGAGGTTGCGAATCAGGTATTCGCGCCCGTTGAGCTCCAGGAATCCGCCCGAGGTGTTGGACGAATAGCCGCGCAGCGCGGCTTCGAGCTGCTCCTGCGAAATGCCGAGCTCGGCCATGCGCGCGGTGTTGGGCTGCACCTGGAACTGCCGCACCTCACCGCCGATCGGAATCACCTGCGCCACGCCCGGCACCGCCATCAGGCGTGGACGCAGCACCCAGTCGGCGTACTCGCGCACCGCCATCGGCGAGATCCTCTGCGTGTCCATCGGAATCGCGATCTGCAGGATCTCGCCCATGATCGAGCTGATCGGTCCCATGCGCGGCACGATGCCGGCAGGAATGGTGCCTTCCATCGACGACAGCCGCTCCGACACCATCTGCCGCGCGCGGAAGATGTCGGTGTCCCAGTCGAAGGTGACGTAGATGAAGGACAGGCCCGCCGAGGACACCGACCGCACGCCCTGCACGCCGGGCAGGCCGTTCATGGTGGTCTCGAGCGGAAAGGTGATGAGCAGTTCGACCTCTTCGGAGGCCATGCCGCCGGCCTCGGTCATCAGCGTCACGGTGGGGCGGTTGAGGTCGGGAAAGACATCGACCGGCGTGCGCGACAGCGTCCACGCGCCATAACCCATCAGGGTCACGGCCGCGACCAGTACCAGCAGCCGGTTGGCCAGGCTGGATTGCAGGAGCCACTTGAACATGCGGACTCCTCAGCGGACCTGATTGATCAGGGCCGCGCCCTGCACGGCGACACGCTCGCCGGCCACCAGGCCCGAGGTGATCGCTACCGACACACCGTCGAGCGGCTCGGTGGTGACCACGCGAGGCTCGAAGCGCTCGGGCGCCGTCTTCACCCAGACGATGTTCTGGTTCGACGGGTTCTTCATCAGCGCGGCGGCGGGCACGGCGATGGCGTCGAGCCGGGCGCGCGACCGCACGAAGACCTGCACCGGCTGGCCGACCGCGAGCTGCCGCGCGCCTTCGCCCTGCACCCGAAAGAACAGCGGCAGCGCCTGCTCGCGCAGGGTGCGCGCCGCGCCCACGAACTGCAGCGGCACGCGTTGCGGGCCGACCGCCAGCGATGCCGATTCGATATCGGCGCCGACCGCCGCGTCAAAAGCCAGCGCCTCCACCGACAGGCGCGCCGGGTCCACGATCTCGTAGACCAGCTCGCGCGCGTCGAGCACCTGACCGGCGACCGCGAAGCTCGACGCCACCACGCCCGACACCGGCGCGACCAGCGCTTCGCGCTGCGTCAGGCCGGTGCCGATGGCGTCGGAGCGCGCCCGCAGGCTCTGCACCTCGGCCTCCACCGCCTCGATCTCCTTGCGCGGGATCGTGTCGGCGAGCTCGCGCAGGCGGGCCAGGCGTTTTTCGGCCAGCAGTCGCGCCGCGCGAAACTCGCCGAGCTGCGCGTTCTGGTTGGAGCGCTCGATGGCGGTCGCCGAGGGCATCACATAGGCCAGCACTTCACCCTTGCGCACGGCCTGGCCGATGGACGGCAGTCCCCGGCCCGTGGCTTCGAGGCGGCCGCCGACGGTAGGCTGCACCTTGCCTCCGGCATTCGGGTCCATGACGACCCGGCCGGTCAACTCGACGGTGCGGGCCAGCTGGCTGGCTTGCGTAACCTGGGTGCGCACGCTCAGCTGGCGCTGGGTGGGCTTGGGCAGGAAGACGCTGCCATCGGGCTGGCGGCCGGGGCTGTTGGCGGCTGCCGGCGGCGGGGCATCGCCATGGTCATGGCCGGGGCCGGCGATGGCGATGGCGGGCGTGGCGGCGGCGAGGCAGAGCGTGACGAGAAGACGGGCGATCATGCGGCACCTCCGATACGCGAGCGGCGCGACAGGGCAGCGCGGCGAATGAAGGCGAACGCCACGGCGGCCGATGCCAGTCCGGCGGCGACCCACAGCAGCGGGCGCTTCCAGGAACGGCCGGTGGCGGAGGCGCCGTGTGTGTCGGCTTGCCGCACCAGGTCGGCGGCGAGGATGTCGGTGTCGGCGCGGTCGACCACCGTGGCGGTCACCGCGCTGGTGCCGGTCGGCAGGGCCGAAGCCAGCATGCCGTGGAATTCGCCCGGCTGGCTTTCCTGCAGCGGCACCTTCGCGCCGGCTATTTCCAGATCCACCTTCGCGCCAGAGGCCGGCGTGTTGTCGGCGAAACGGTCGAGGTAGAGCGTGAGGCTGCGGTCATCGACGATGCCGACCATCTCGAACTGGTCGGACATGGCGGTGAAGCGGGGCAGGGCCGGGCCGCTGACGGCGGCCGGGGCGGCACCGTGGTCGTGGCCGGCGTCGGCTTGTGCCGACGGGCAGAACAGCGCGGCCAGCGATAGCCACAGCAGAAAGCGTTTCGTGGTCATGGGGATGTCTTTCATTCGGGCAGCAGGCCCAGGGCCTGGCGCAGCGAGGAGATGGCGGCGGCGCGTTCGAGCCGGGTGCGCGAGGCCTGGCGTTCGGCCTCATAGGATTCGAGTTCGATCCGCAGCCGGGTCGGCAGGTCGGTTTCGCCGAGGCGGAAGGATTTTTCGAAGAAGCCACGCGCCTCGCGGGCCAGGCGTGCGCGCCGGTCGG
This sequence comes from Xylophilus sp. GOD-11R, assembly GCF_033546935.1. Lineage (GTDB taxonomy): Bacteria > Pseudomonadota > Gammaproteobacteria > Burkholderiales > Burkholderiaceae_C > Xylophilus. Next base: position 1,102,390 of record NZ_CP137854.1, read on the forward strand.
CGGCATCCACCGACACCTCGAGAGCGCGTACCGCGTCGCGCGCGGAAGCGGCTTCGGACGCGATGCGCTGGGTCTGCAGCGCGAGCCAGGTTTCGGCTTCGAGCTGATCGGCGCTGGCCGATGTGATGCGGGCCTCGCTCGCGTACGACTTGCCGATGGGAATGCGCAGCGCGACGACGGCGGTGCGCTCGTAGCGCTCGCCGGCGACGCCGCGTTCGCGCACCGCGCCAATCGACACCTCCGGATTCGCCCATTGCTGCACACCGGCCAGCTCGCGCTGGCGTCGGGCCGACTCGGCGCGCGTGGCGAGTTCGAGCAGGGCGGGGTGCTCGGGCGATGGCTGGTCCGATGCCGGCATGACTTCGGTCGGCGAGTCGTCGCCATTGGTCGGCTGCAGGCCGGTGAGGGTGAACCAACGGCGGGTGGCGCGTGCGGCGTTGGCGCCGGCTTCGGCTACCGCGGCTTCGGCGGCCGCGACGATGCCGTCGGCTTGGTGGGCATCGGCCCGGGCCAGGTCGCCGGCGTTCACCCGGCGGCTTACGTCGCTGGCGAGTCCCCGCGCATTGCGCAGGCGTTCCTGCGCGAGCTCGACTTCCTGGACGGCACGGGCCTGGTTCCAGTAGGCGCCGCGCAGCAGTTCGGCCAGCGACAGGCGTGTGGCGCCGAGCCGTGCTTCCAGGGCATCGCCATCGGCCTGGGCGACCGCTTGCGTGCTGCCGCGTTCATGGGGTAGCCAGAGCGGCACCGAGACGGCGGCGTCGTATTCACGGGCGCCGGCGTTGCCGTTGGCGCGGTCGCTGCGGCCGACCAGGTCGAGCGTGGGCGCGCCGGGTGTCCAGCGCTGGGCGGCCCGCCGGGCCGCGTCGACGGCGTCACGCCGCAGTTCGGTGGAGCGTTGTTCGGGCTGGCGTTCCCAGGCGGCGGCCAGGCCGCGCTTGAGCGGATGCTCCAGCGCGACGGCCGTTTGCGCATGGCCAGCGTTGGCGGCGATCCACAGGACCGCAGCGAGGATGCCGGGGCGAACCCAGGGCTTGGTAGGCATGAAATCTCTCGTCGTCGTGGCGCGCGAAGGCACGCGCCGTGGAGGAATACCGACGAGAGGAATCGCCCCGCGGGGCGTGTTCGGGAGTCGCTCGTCGGCCGGTCAGGCGACGAGGGGAAGCGGCGGGCGCAGGAAGGATTCGAGCGGAGGCTCGGGCAGGTGATGGCTGTAGGCCGTCGACTGCTGGCCGGCGACCCAGGTGTGACCGGGCGCGGCATAGGAAGAGGGATAGCCCGAACCGAGGCCGTGACAGGCGTGGCAGTCGGGATGGGTGCCGGGCGACGGGTGCGCGGTCTTGGTGTCGGCTCCGGCCTGGTCGTCGGCGTCGACCTGCTGGTCGGCCGCGTGCAGGTCGGTGGCTGCCACATGCCGATGTTCGTGGTGCCCGAAGTGCGAACCGGTGCGCTCGTGCTGGCAGACGGTGGCCGCGGCTGCCCAGCTCCATTGGAGCGGCAGCAGGAACATCAGGAAGACGATGAGGAGGCGGCGCATGCGGCGGAAAGTCTATCAGTCGAACTGGAGAGGACCGATATGACCGCCGCCGCGAAAGGTCTTGGAGACCTGGGGAACCTTAGACGCGCTTGCGGTACTCGCCGGTGCGGGTGTCGATTTCGATGCGGTCGCCTTGCGCGACGAACAGCGGAACCGGGATCTCGAAGCCGGTGGAGATCTTGGCGGGCTTGAGCACCTTGCCGGACGTGTCGCCCTTGACAGCGGGTTCGGTCCAGGTGATTTCGCGCTCGATGCTGGTCGGCAGTTCGACCGAGATGGCCTTGCCGTCGTAGAACACCACTTCGACGGTCATGCCGTCTTCGAGGTAGTTCAACGCGTCGCCCATGTTCTCGGCTTCGACTTCGTATTGGTTGAACTCGGTGTCCATGCAGACATACATCGGGTCGGCGAAGTAGGAGTAGGTGCACTCCTTCTTGTCGAGCACGATCTGGTCCATCTTGTCGTCGGCCTTGAACACCACTTCGGTGTTGAAGTTGGCGATGAGGCTCTTGAGCTTCATGCGCACGGTGGCGGAATTGCGACCACCGCGGCTGTATTCGGTCTTGAGCACGACCATCGGATCCTTGCCATGCATGATCACGTTGCCGGCGCGGATTTCTTGAGCGATTTTCATAAGGTTGTCTGGCTGGTTGGCCGCAGGGCGCGGCAAGCCCTGTGAACCATTGCGGACCCGGTCCGAACAGCGGGGCAGTCGATTTTCGAAAAGCCTCCGATTTTAGCGCGTTCACGCGGCAAGGTCATTTCGGGCAGACTCTCGGGCGTTTTCCGCAGACTTTCCCTTAGGGGTTTCAACCTTGTCATCCAACGTCAACGCCAAAATCGCCGCCGCTCTCGTCGAGGCGCGCCGTTCCGGCCACCAGGCCGACGACAGTCTCTGGGCCGATATCGCGCTTCCCGCCGACGACATCTACAACATCCAGGAACGCGTTTCCGCCGCCATGGGTTGGGATACGCCGGCCACCGAACCGAGTTTCTGGAAAGGCGGCGGCGCCGGCCCAGGCTCGGTCGCCAGTTTCGCCCGCCTGCCCGCGCCCTGGGTGCGGCCGGCGCCGGGCCCGTTCCGTGCGGACGATTTCCATCGCCGTGGCATCGAGATCGAGGTCGCCTTCCGCCTGGCCCGTGACGTGGAAGCGGCCGACTTGGCCCTGCGGACCGCGCACGATCCGGCGGCTTTCCTGGACGCCGTGGCGGTGTCGATCGAACTGGTCGATTTCCGCTGGGCCGGTGCCGAGTCGGCAGCCTCGGGGCTGCGCCAGGCCGACGTGCAGTGCAACGGCGCGCTGGTGATCGGCGATTGGGTGCCGATGCGCGAGATCGACTGGTCGCAACAGGTCGCCCGGCTGGAGATCGACGGCCAGCCTGCCGGCCAGTGGACCGGCAGCCACGCGGCGGGCGACCCGCTCTGGTTCGCGCCGCAGTGGCTGTCGCATGCGGTGGCGCGCCGCGGCCGCCTGGCCGAAGGCAGCGTGCTGACCACCGGCTCCTGGTGCGGCATGGTCTGGGTCGAAGGGCGATCGGAAGTGCGCGCGGTGTTCGACGGTATCGGCGAGGCCCGGCTGACGCTGGTCTGATCGGGAATGCGGCAGCGCTGCTTCAGGGTCTCAGGCCGCGGTGCCGCGCACCACGTCGAATTCGGTCGCCACGCGCGCCTGGGCCGTGTCGACGATTGCGGCCAGTACCAGCTGCGGCGCAGCTGCCAGCCGTCGATGATGTCGCCAACGAGATAGAGCGTCTCGCATTCGACATACCGCGGGAAGTCGAGCAGTGCGGCGGCCTGGCAGCCCGGGGGTGCCCAGGTGCAGGTCCGAAATCCAGACCGTGCGCACGGTCAACGGGCTCTTGGCATCGAGATCGGTCATGCGATGTTCCTCACGTCGACATGCTGCGGGATGCCCGCAGCCGCACGTGACGAAGACGTGAACGGTTCTCGAAGATTCCGGCGGAGTGGCCAGTCAGCCGGCGCGGTCGCGCAGGCTGTCGACGAACGCGCGCAGCTGGGTCAGCAGGTCCGGCTGGCGTTGCAAGGCGGTCGTCGCGACCTCGGCGGTCTGGCGCCATTCGGCGAGCATGGCGGCTGAGGGCGCTGCGATCGGCGCATCGGCGATGCCGTTCCAGGCAGCATGGAAGCGGCGAAGGGATTCGGGCGCTGCGATGGTCCGCAAAAAGGCGTCGAGCTTGTCGTGGTGCGCGTCATCGTCTTGCGGGTAGATCTGCCAGACCAGCGGTGCGCCGGCCCACAGCGCGCGGACCAGGGAATCCTCGCCGCGCACCAGGTTCAGGTCGCACGACCAGAGCAGTTCGTCGAAGGATTCCTGCGGCAGATAGGGCAGGTAGTCGATGCGCAAGGCGCCGAGGCCCTCAGGCACGCTGGCGCGCACGGCCTTGGCAGCGCGGCCGGCGGTGACCAGCAGCCGCGTCGGCTCCCCGGCCTGCGACCAGCGGGCGAGGAGGCCGCCGAGGGCCGGCGGCTCGTAGCAGAAGAGCGATACCAGGCGTTCACCTTGCCAGGCGATGCCCCGGTCGGCCAGCCAGGCGGCGCGGTCGAACGTGCGGCGGCGTTCTTCGAGCTCGGGTTCACGCAGCAGACCACCGGTGGCGGGGGTGAATCCGGGGTAGAAGAAATGCTTGGTCAGGCCAGCGCCGGGCCCGTGGAAGACCGGCGAAGGCAGGCGGTGCATGCGCTCCACATAACTTTCGGCGCAGAGGTATTCCAGGTTGATCCACGACCGTGGCCCGGGGGCGGCGGCGAAGCGCGCGAGCAGGGCGGGCTCCGGGTCGCAGCCGAAGGCCTCGATCACCACGTCGGGAGCGGCATCGCGCACCGCGGCTTCCACCGCAATGAGGTCGCACCAGTCGATCACCGCGACGCCCGCGCGGCCGTGCGGCGCCATCCAGGCCAGCGCCGACGCGTCGTCCACCCAGAGGCGCACCCGCTCGCCGGCGCCCGCGAGCTGCGACGCGAGCCGCCAGCAGACGCCCAGATCGCCATGGTTGTCGATGACCTTGCAGAAGATGTCCCAGCGCATGCGTTCCCGCCTTTCGGCAGCGATTGTCCCCGGGCCACCGCATCGCCTCGCGAGCCACAATAGCCGCCATGTCCGACGTGCATTCCGACCAACTCCTCGCAGAAGTCGCGGCCCTGCCGCCGCTGCCGGGCGTCTACCGCTATTTCGACGCCGAAGGCGCGCTGCTTTACGTGGGCAAGGCGCGCAACCTCAAGCGCCGCGTGGCGAGCTATTTCCAGAAAAACCACGGTGCCACCCGCATCGGCCACATGATCGCCCGCATCGCGCGCATGGAGACCACTGTGGTGCGCTCGGAAGCCGAGGCACTGCTGCTCGAAAACAACCTGATCAAGACGCAGAACCCGCGCTACAACATCGTCTTTCGCGACGACAAGAGTTATCCCTACTTGAAGATCACCGGCCAGCCGGACGCCCGCACGGCCGAAACCGCGCCGCACGCCCAGCAGTTTCCGCGCATGGCGTACTACCGGGGCGCGGTCGAGCGGCGGCACCGTTATTTCGGGCCGTTTCCCAGCGCGTGGGCGGTGAAGGAATCGATCCAGCTCATCCAGAAGGTTTTTCGGCTGCGCACTTGCGAAGACACGGTCTTCAACAACCGCACCCGGCCCTGCCTGCTCTACCAGATCAAGCGTTGCTCCGGCCCCTGCGTCAACCTGATCTCGCCCGAGGCCTACAGCGTGGACGTGGCCCATGCGGAGCGCTTCCTGCGTGGCGAGACGCAGGAGGTGGTCGAGACGCTCAACCAGCGCATGGTCGCGCATGCCGAGCGGCTGGAGTTCGAGCAGGCGGCCGAGCTGCGCAACCAGGCGTCGGCCTTGTCCAAGGTGCTGCACCAGCAGTCGATCGAAACCGCTTCCGACAAGGACGTGGACATCGTCGCGGTCAAGGTGCAGGGTGGGCGCGCCTGCGTCAACCTCGCCATGGTGCGCGGTGGTCGGCACCTGGGCGACCGGGCGTATTTTCCGACCCATGTCGACGACGCGGCCGCACTGGAGGCCAGTGCGCTGGAGGAGGGCGCGGCCACGCCGGTGCCCGTCGAGCAGCAGGTGCTCGAGGCCTTCCTGGCGCAGCACTACACCGGCGTGGCGGCGCCTTCTGCGCTGGTGGTGGGTGCGCCGGTCTCGGCCGAGTTGCTGGAGGCGTTGTCGGGCACCGCATCGGCGCGCATCTCGGCGGTGCACAACCCGCGCGGCCAGCGTCGCATCTGGCTGGAGATGGCGCAGAAGGGCGCCGACCTGCAGCTCGCCCGCCTGCTGGCCGAAGAGGGCTCGCAGCAGGCGCGCACCCGCGCGCTGGTCGACGCGCTCGACCTGGCGCTGGAAGACCTCGACAAGTTGCGCATCGAGTGCTTCGACATCTCGCACACCGCTGGCGAAGCCACGCAGGCTTCGTGCGTGGTGTTTCAGAACCACCGCATGCTGTCGGCAGAATACCGGCGCTACAACATCGAAGGCATCACCGGTGGCGACGACTACGCCGCCATGCGCCAGGTGCTCACCCGCCGGTATGGAAAGCTCGCCGAGGCGGCCAAGGCATCGGCCGATCCGGACCAGCCCGTCACCGCGACCGCCCGCATGCCGGACCTGGTACTGGTCGACGGCGGCAAGGGCCAGGTGTCGATGGCGCGCGAGGTGTTCGAGACATTGGGGCTGGACCTGTCACTCATTGTCGGCGTGGAGAAAGGCGAGGGCCGCAAGGTCGGCCTGGAGGAACTGGTCTTCGCCGATGGCCGCGAGAAGGTCTACCTGGGGCGTGACTCGGCTGCGCTGATGCTGGTCGCGCAGATCCGCGACGAAGCGCACCGCTTCGCCATCACCGGCATGCGCGCCAAGCGGGCCAAGGTGCGCACCGGCGGCAGCCGGTTGGAGGACATCGCCGGCATAGGGCCCAAGAAGCGTGCGCGCCTGCTGCAGCACTTCGGCGGTGTGCGCGGCGTGGCGGCCGCGGGGGTCGAGGACATCATGCGGGTCGACGGGATTTCGCGCGAGCTCGCCGAGGACATCTACCGGGCCTTGCACTAGCCGCAGCATGCGGTTTTCGAGCCGTACGCCGCGTGACAGTCGGCCCGTGGACCGGGGGCCATAATGCCCGCATGTTCTGGACCTTGCCGACCATCCTCACCTGGACGCGGATCGTCGCGATCCCGCTGATCGCGGGCGTGTTCTATCTGCCGTTGAGCCCGGCAGCCTGCAACCTCATCGCGACCATCATGTTCATCGTCTTCGCGCTGACCGACTGGCTCGATGGCTGGCTGGCGCGCAAGCTCGGCCAGACCTCGTCGTTCGGCGCATTTCTCGATCCGGTGGCCGACAAGTTCCTGGTCTGCGCCTCGCTGCTGGTGCTGGTGCATCTGGGGCGGGCCGACGTTTTCGTGGCGCTCATCATCATCGGCCGCGAGATCGCCATCTCGGCCCTGCGCGAATGGATGGCGCAGATCGGCGCGTCGCGCAGCGTGGCGGTGCACATGCTGGGCAAGGTCAAGACCACCGTACAAATGGTGGCGATTCCCTTCCTGCTTTATCAAGGCGTCGTGTTCGGCGTCGTCGACACCGGCGCGTGGGGCCGGGTACTGATCTGGGCGGCTGCCGTTCTGACCGTTTGGTCGATGGTTTACTACCTTCAGAAAGCGCTTCCCGAGATACGTGCCCGCGTGAAATGAGAACGCTGCGGAATCCGACTAGAATTCGGCCTCCGCCATCGGTAAGCAGGCCCGCTTTCCAGAGTCCGTTTGCCATATTGACACCCCTGGAGTCACTGGCTTTAATCGAATTCCTGGCCTGCCGGCACCACGTCCAATCCGCCCTTGCGGGCTGATCACGCAGCGTGCCGAACTGAAGCCGCCCTTGCCGCGGCATCCCTACCGAATTCATCCGCGCAACCGTCTATCCGCTTTAGAGAGGCTATTTGTGAACAAGACCGAACTGATCGAGCACATCGCCAAGAACGCCGACATTTCCAAGGCAGCCGCTACCCGCGCGCTGGAATCCACCATCGGCGCCGTCAAGACCACATTGAAGAAAGGCGGCACGGTCTCGCTCGTCGGTTTCGGAACCTTCGCCGTTGGCAAGCGTGCAGCCCGCAGCGGCCGTAATCCGCGCACTGGTGCCGCGATCAAGATCAAGGCTGCTAAAGTACCGAAGTTCCGTCCGGGCAAGGCCCTGAAGGATGCCCTGAATTGATGCTCAGTCGAGAGTGGGGTGCTTAGCTCAGTTGGTAGAGCGGCGCCTTTACACGGCGTAGGTCGGCGGTTCGAGACCGTCAGCACCCACCACCCACTGCACACAAGGCGAACACCCCGTTCGCCTTTTTTGTTTCCGCCCGGCGCTTGACGCGCCCAACCAGAAGTCCGCCATGTTCGAGTTCATTCGCAAGCACTCCAAGATAGTGATGGTGGTGCTGTTCCTGCTGATCATCCCGTCATTCGTGATGTTCGGCGTCGATGGCTATCGCCGCTCGATGGAGCAGGGCGCCGCCGTTGCCACCGTGAATGGCGCCGACATCACGCAGGGCGAGTGGGACGAGGCGCATCGCCTCACCGTCGAGCGCACCCGGGCACAGTCACCCAACATCGATGCCCGGTTCTTCGATACTCCGGCGGCCAAGTACGCAACGCTCGAGCGGCTGGTGCGCGAACGCACCTTGCGCGCCGCCGCCGACAAATACCACCTGGCACCGAGCGAGGCGCGGCTGGCCAGCACGCTGCAGCAGGACCCGTCCATCGCGGCACTGCGCAGCGCCGACGGCAAGCTCGACATCGCCCAGTATCGGCAGATCCTGGCCGCGCAGGGCATGACGCCGGAAAGCTACGAAGCCCGCGTGGCGAGCGACATGGCACTGCGCCAGGTCCTGGAGGGCATTTCCTCCAGCGCGGTGGCCACGACCGCACAGGCCGACGCCGTGCTGGCGCCGTTCTTCCAGCAGCGCAACATCCAGGTCGCGTCTTTCAAGTCGGCCGATTACGTGGCCAAGGTCCAGCCCAACGATGCGGAGCTGCAGGCCTACTACGACGCCCATCAGGCGGTTTTCCGCAAGCCCGAACAGGCCGATGTCGAATACGTGGTGCTAGACATCGAAGCACTGCGACAGGGCATCGTGCCAGCCGAAAAGGACCTTCGTGATTTCTACGAGCAAAACCAGGCGCGACTCGTCGGCCAGGAAGAGCGCCGCGCCAGCCACATCCTGCTGACCGTTCCCAAGGACGCGCCGCAAACCGAGCGCGACAAGATCAAGGCGCATGCCGAGCAGTTGGTCGCTACCTTGCGCAAGGAGCCCGGCCGCTTCGCAGAAATTGCCCGCAAGGAGTCCCAGGATCCCGGGTCGGCCGCTCAAGGGGGCGACCTCAATTTTTTCACCCGGGGCGCCATGGTCAAGCCATTCGAAGACGCGGTCTATTCGATGAAAAAGGGCGACATCAGCGACGTCGTGACGTCGGATTTCGGCTTCCACATCATTCAGCTCACCGACATCAAGGCGCAGCGCCAGCGCAGCTTCGAGGAAGTCCGCGCCGATCTCGAATCCCAGTACCGGCAGCAGGAAGCCCAGAAGCGTTTTGCGGAAGCGGCCGACACCTTCACCAATACGGTCTACGAGCAGGCCGACAGCCTGAAGCCGGTCGCCGACAAGCTCAAGCTGACCGTTCGTACCGCCAGCAACGTGGGGCGCAATGCTGCGCCGGGAACCGCTGGTGTCCTGGCGAACGAACGTCTGTTGACCGCGCTGTTCGCGCCCGATGCCGTCGAGAAGAAACGCAACACCGAAGCGGTGGAAACGGGTCCGAGCCAACTGGCCTCCGCGCGAATCGTGAATTACACACCTGCGCGCACGCCGCCTTTCGCCGAGGTGCGTGACGAGGTGCGCCAGCGGCTCATCCGCGAGAAGGCTGGCGAAATGGCCAAGAAGGATGGCGAAGCCCGTCTGGCCGAGTGGAAAACCACGCCGGCGTCCGCACGCCTTCCGGCGGCAGTGGACGTGTCGCGCGGAGACGCGGCAGCTCAGGCGCCTGCCGTGGTGGCAGCGGCCATGCGCGCACCGACTGCCAGCCTGCCGGCGTGGGTGGGCGTCGATACCGCCGATGGTTATGCGGTCGTTCGCGTCAATTCGGTCGCTCCTCGTGCGGCGAATGCCAAGTCGGACCCGACGTCGGAACGCATGCAGGTGACGCAGTCGTCAGCCAGTGCGGAAAGCAACGCATACTACGAATGGCTGCGCACTCAGTTGAAGGTACAGATCAAGGCGCCACGCCCGATCACCATCACCGCGCCGGGCGCGAATTGAGCGAATTGCAACGAGAACGGATGCGCCTGGAAAACGGCTCCGTTTTCGGGCTATAATTTTGAGCTACGGTGGCTGTAGCTCAGTTGGTAGAGTCCAGGATTGTGATTCCTGTTGTCGTGGGTTCGAGCCCCATCAGCCACCCCAAATTTCATTCGAGTGCCTGTCTTCTTCTGGGAGCCAGGCACTTTTTGTTTGGTGCTCACAGTTCCGCGTTATGTTTGACGCTGATCCGGCCGCCGAAGCATAGGCTGGGTGCGAGCCTCAGGTCTGAAGATTGAACGAGGCTCTCTCTCGGTCTTCTTGGGGTCGTGCGGTGCTGGATGAAGTGGCCGTTGTACAAGTCCGCATCGGTTCAACCTAGCATTGGCTTAACTTCGCTCCGTGTCAGCTTTGCTACTGATACGGAATGTCGATATCGACTCGACCCGCCGGTCCTTCACCTCGCAAACGTACGTGCAACGGCGCTGGCCGAAGTTCGTCGCTGATCAAGCGATGGATGAGTTGCTTGCCGCTCAAGCCTTCCGACTGCACCAACCGATCGTAGGTCTGCAGAATCCCTACATGATTTTCATATTCGAGTCGGCCACCGTCGGTCAGATATATGGACACCGTCAGATTGCTCATGCTCATCTCCAGCACCGCCTGCCTTGACGGAATCCAAATATCGTAAAAAGCTTCTTATTCGCGATGTGTCAGATGACGCAGATTGCAATGGTCAGAATGGCCCCAATGCCCTGGTTAAACCCTCGGTCGCGACCTCAGCAGGCGAATGCCGTGTCCAGCGCGACTTCCATGACGTCGCCGAATGGCTCGCTGGAAGTGTCTGGACTGGCGTTCAAGAAATCGATGAAAACCGCGGCCACGCGGCCCGCTTCGATGCCGTTCGGCAGGCACAGGGTGCGTTGCTCGATTTTGCGGTACCGCAGGTAGGTATCCTCATTGCCATCAGTCGTCTGCAGCACCAGCGGATCCTGGGAAAATGTGGATCGGATGCCTTTTTGGATACCCGTCACATACCCTGCCAGGAATCCGTCCATCGTGGCGATGCAAGCGGCACTTTTGGCGTCGGGGCGGCATCTTGCGGCGACCGCACCAGCGGTCATTTCTGCCGCCGAAATGGTTTGGCAGATTCCCCCAGCCAGCACTGCTGCGCTGAGCGATCTGGCCATTTTTCGCATCAACATAAAAGGTCGACCTGCCAAGCTCGTGAACTTTGACTGCACGAGTTGGACTGCGTGGCGTGACTCATCGGCGCGAATTCCCTTGGGCGCACGGAGCGATTAATGGCAGGTTGTAGATCAGAAGATCCGACGCGTGCCGTATCCCTTTTTCACACCCACGCTTTGGAGCGCAGCGGATCTTTCGGCACTGCGTTGATGAATCATCCGTAGCGCGTGATTCTAGTTTCGGCCATGTGCATTTCCTGACTGGTGGTGCAATTTCCGGGGAGATCCTGGTACGTCGTGGCCTCATATCGCGCGCTATCCCGAGCAAGGTCGACTGCCTGTAGCCATGCCGTTGCCAAATTAGCAGTTTCCAGGTCGATCGACATTCGATCGACGTTGGATGCAGCACGCCAAGCGCGATAGGCGCGTGCGGCGGTGCTTTCAGATCCCAGAGCCTGCTTGAGCGCTTCATCGAAGCGCCACATGGCCCATGTTCGGCGTTCCGTGGTTATTCCGTCGAATTCCGGGAGCTTGCTGGTCGGGTGTGAATCGCGCGAAAAGATGGGTGTTCGCATCGCCGTGAGTTGCCGGTGGCACTGAAAAACACTGGCTAAGCATACAGTGTTTTGCTCGGTGCACAGGCTTCGGCTTCATCTGGCGAATCTGCGTCGCTGTCCGTCATGCTCCTACTTGCATAGTGCTCGCAAGCCTGCCCAATGTTTGTAGGGCGGCAGCTACCTTTGGCGAAAAGGAGTCGACCATGCAAAGCAGACTTTTGAAGGCAGCCGGCGTGCTCGCCACCCTCGCGCTCGTGTCGCTCGCCGGCTGCCAACCTTCGACGTCACCAGCGCCAAAAGCAGCCGTGTCCACAAACCAGGGGAATTCATGAAGATGCCGCTGTCGGTAGAAGGCGTCCGGTTTCATGATGTTCCAGCACCCGGTTCGATACCGCCGACGCCCGCACCGCCTCCGCTGCCACCGACCGATCCAGAAGATCCCGCAGCACCCGCCATCCCGGTCCAGGAGCCGCCGTCCCAACAGCCTCCGTTACGGATGCATGAGTGAGCGTTCGCGAAAGATACTGAAATCCGCAAGGATGTAGTCCGTTCGGCCCCCTATAATTTTTGCTTCACTGCGACCCACATCCGTGACGCGCCATAGCTCTGAATCCAGAGCCAGGTGTCCCCGGTCGCATTTTGGGAGCGGGGATGCAAGGTCGGCTGACAGCGAGCGAAGATTTTCAGGCAGAGTTCGGCCTGATCGAATCGCTGCGTCTGGCTGAGGATTCTCAGGGCAGCGGTCTCCCACTGGTCGCACTCGACATCGAGGATCATGGCCGGATCCTCTTCTGGGGCCGCGGCTGCGTCGACCTCACGGGCCACGATCTGCAGAGCGTGTCCGAGGGCTCGGATCCCTGGTCGACACTGCTGATCGATCGAACCCTCAGGGATGATCTGCTGAGCCGACTGCTCACGACCGCTGCCGGCTGCGTGCAGCATGAAGTTTCGAATTCATCCAAGCCCGCCAAGCGGATCGCGTGGTGGCCGGCGCGCGCTCCTTTCGGCGGAAGTGCGCGTTGCCGCTGGTTCTGGTTGACCGAGGCGGACGAACGCGCAACGCTCGCCAGTCCGGAGCCTGCCGCGGCGGGAGATGCGCTGCAGGTACTTTTCTCGCATATGCCAGACATGGCGTATTTGAAAGATGGAGATGGTCGCTGGCTCCTGGCGAGTCCCGCCATGCGCAAGCATCTGCAGGTTTCGCGTCAACCCACTGGTTTTCTGGATGCGGAACTCATCGGCCAAAATCATCCGGCTGCGGACTTTCTGCGCGAATCGGCTCTCCACGAAGAGGCGGTCTGGCTCTCAGGTGTCACGCTCAGAACGGAAGAGGTCTTCATCGACCAGCAGCAAGCGACCCGTCTCCACGATGTCCTGCGCGCGCCATCCTTCGAAGAAGACGGCAGGCGCCGTCATATCCTGGTGGTGCGCCGGGACGTTACCGAGTTACGCAGTGCTTCGTCCAAGCTGGAACTGGCCGGACGAGTACTTGACCAGAGCACCGATGGCATCCTGATTGCCGACGCCTCGCACCGCGTGGTGATGGTCAATGCGGCGTTCACCGAGATCACCGGTTTTTCGCAAGATGAAGCCCTGGGGCTCAATCCCATGGTGCTGACAGCAGGCCAACAGGACGAAGCGCTCAACCGGGCCATCTGGCAACTGCTGGAAACCCAGGACGAATGGCGTGGCGAGGTCTGGAACCGCCGGCGCACCGGTCATGTGTTTCCGCAAAGGCTCAGCCTCTCCGTGCTGCGTCATCGCGGTACCGGCGCCATCACCCATTACGTCGCGGCCATCTCGGACCTGAGTTCTTCCAAGGCCGCCGAAGAACGTATCGCCACGCTCTCCACACTCGATGTGGTGACCGGCCTTTCCAATCGCGCCCAGGCCGCATTGCACGCGACCGGCGTTCTCGACGAAGCGCGTGCCCTGAACGAACACGTCGCGCTGATGGTGCTCGACATCGACAACTTCAAGGTCCTCAACGATTCGTTGGGTCACGACAGCGGCGATCAACTGCTGCGGACGGTTGGTGAACGCATTACGGCCGCGGCGGGCTCCAATGCGGTGATCGGCCGCCTTGGCGGCGACGAATTCCTGGTGGCACTTCCTGGACTCCGGCATACAGCCGAGGCCGCCCAGGCCGCACGTTCCATCATGAACGCGGTAGCTGATCCGGTCAGTTTTGCCGAAATGCCGATCAACGTCTCCATTTCGGTCGGCATCGCGATGTTCCCCGGCGACGGCGACACCTTCGACGCGCTTTTCCGTCGAGCGGACGCTGCCTTGCATGTGGCTAAGCGTGGTGGCCGTGCGGACTACCAGTTCGCCATGGCGGCCATGAACGACGCCTCGCTCGAGCGCCTGCAGCTCGAGTCGTCGCTGCGTTATGCGCTCGACCACGACAGCCTGCGACTTGAATACCAACCGCTGGTCGAACTCGCGACCGGTCGCATCGTCGGTATTGAGGCGCTCTGTCGTTGGGACGATGCCCTGCGCGGAGCAGTACCGCCCAACGTCTTCATTCCGCTGGCCGAAGAAAGCGGAATGATCGAGCAGCTCGGCGGATGGGTACTGACGACGGCGGCTCGCCAGTTGCGAGCCCTGCACCAGGCCGGCCATACACAGTTGTTTGTCGCGGTGAACCTGTCTGCCCGCCAGTTCCAACGGGGGGTGGTGCTCGCGCAAGTCGAGAACGCGCTGGTGCTCTCGGGCATACCGGCCGACAAACTGGAACTCGAACTCACCGAAAGTGTCCTGCTGCACGACGGTGAAGCCGTGATGAGCACGCTGCGGCAGTTGAAGGCACTGGGCGTCAAATTGTCGATCGACGACTTCGGCACCGGTTACTCGAGCTTTGCCTACTTGCGCCGTTTCAAGTTCGACAAGATCAAGATCGACCAATCCTTCGTACGGGATCTCATCGACGACCCGGACAATGCGGCGATCGTTCGCGGCATCATTTCTCTGGCGCTGAGCCTGGGCCTCGACGTGCTGGCCGAGGGCGTGGAGACCGACGCCATCGCGCAAAGGCTCAGGCACCTGCGCTGCACCTTTGCGCAGGGTTATCACTTCGCCCGGCCTCTACGACCGGATGCGCTGCTGGAGCGGCTCGATTGCTAGATGCGCCAGCTTGGCGCAGACGAGCAAGGGTCGGCCAACACTACAATCCGCCGCTCTCATGATGAAGATACTGCTCTCCAACGACGACGGCTTTCAGGCGCCTGGCATCGTGGCCGTCTACGAAGCGTTGTCGAAGATCGCGCAGGTCGACGTCATTGCGCCCGAACACAACAACAGCGCCAAGTCGAACGCCTTGACGCTCAACGCTCCGTTGTATGTTCACCAGGCTTCCAACGGATTCCGATACATCAACGGCACGCCTGCCGACTGCATGCACATCGCGCTGACCGGCTTGCTCGACTACCGGCCGGATCTTGTCGTGTCCGGTATCAACAACGGCGCCAACATGGGCGACGACACCATCTATTCGGGTACGGTCGGCGCCGCCATGGAAGGCTATCTTTTCGGCATTCCCGCCATCGCGTTTTCGCAAGTCGAAAAAGGTTGGGCGGAATTGGAGGCCGCGGCCGACAAGGCGCGCGATCTGGTGAGTGCGCTCATGCGCGGCCGTCTGGTGCAAGACGCCCCCTGGTTACTCAACGTCAATATTCCCAACCTGCCCTATCGCGAACTCGGTGCAGTGCGGCTTTGCCGACTCGGGCGGCGCCACGCAGCCGAACGAGTGATCACCCAGGTCAGTCCACGTGGCGAGACCATGTATTGGATCGGTGCTGCTGGACATGCCAAGGACGACTCCGAAGGAACCGACTTTCACGTGGTCATGGGCGGCCATGTCGCCGTTACGCCGCTCAAGGTGGACCTGACCGACCATGACAATTTTGAGCAATGGTTGAGTGTGGTCGAGCGCATGGGCGGCAGCCTGGAGCCGATGGCTGACCAGGATCCTGACGAAGGCATGGTGCGCGCACCGGCCTGAGCAAGTGGATTTATCTTGAGCGATAGACCGTCGTTTCCTGCGCGCCTGCCAGGCCGTCCGGGCCACGTCTCGACGGAGATGTCGACGCGACGACAACCGGTCGCGCCTTCCGTGCCCGGGAAAGAAGGCGGGTCCGTCGGCGAATCCGATTTCGCCCACATGCGGGCACACATGGTCCGGAAGATCGAAGCGCAAGGCGTCGGCGCGGCGGCGGTCTTGCATGCGCTCAACACGGTGCATCGGCATCGTTTCATCGATCCTGCGCTCATTGGCCAAGCCTATGAGGACACCAGCCTGCCCATCGGCTTGGGGCAGACGATTTCCAAACCGGGCGTCGTGGCTCGCATGTGCGAACTGCTGCTAGGCGCCAGGATCGCACAGGGTGGATCGTTGGGTCGCGTCCTCGAGATCGGGACCGGCTGCGGCTACCAGGCGGCGGTTCTCTCTCTGGTGGTGCAAGAGGTGTATTCGATCGAAAGACTGCGGGCCCTTCACGAAAAGGCGCGCGCCAATCTTCGGCCGTTCCGCATTCCGAACATCCACCTTCTGTTCGGCGATGGCATAGCCGGCTACGCCAAAGGGGCGCCTTATGCCGGCATCATCGCGGCGGCCGGTGGCGATGCACTGCCCGACGAATGGTGTGAGCAACTGGCCGTTGGCGGAAGGCTTGTCGCTCCGATAGCGGGGCAGAACGGACGGCAGGCCCTGGTTGTCGTTGACCGAGGGACCATGGGGTTCCAGCGCACGACACTGGAAGACGTTCATTTTGTCCCCCTAAAATCCGGAATTGCTTAAAGGAATCGTTATGGTGGCTTCGCGTGGGCGTATTTGGTGGATGACGGGAGCGCTGACCGCACTTTCGGTGCTGTCGGGATGTGCCCCGCAAACACCGCTGCGCGCGCCGCCGGTGGAAGACCGAGGCTTGGGCGCAGGTTCTTTCGGAATGACCGGAGCATCGGTTCCACCTGCAACCGTGACCCCTCCGAAACCACTGCCGGGCGCAGAAAACGCCGGTAAGCCGGGGTACTACACGGTCAAGCCGGGTGACACGGTGCGAAAGGTCGCGCAGAGCACTGGCCAGACCTGGCAGGACATAGCGCGCTGGAGCGAGTTGACAAATGCCGACCTGATCGAGGTCGGCCAAGTACTGCGCGTTGCACCGCCGGTCGCTGTCGTCGCGAGCAGCCCCTCCTCGGCGCCGCCTGCGGCGCCTGCCGTCACCGGCACGCCGCTCCCGCCTGTCGCGCAACCTGCAACGCCGGCTCGACCATCCCAAGGTGCGGGTGGTGACGAGGAGTTGGCGTTCATCTGGCCGGCGCCCGGGCCTCTCTTGGCAACGTTCGACGAGGCCAAGAACAAAGGCTACGACATCGGTGGCAAAGCTGGCGATGCGGTCGTGGCTGCAGCTGACGGGCGAGTGGTCTATGCAGGCGCCGGATTGCGGGGTTACGGCAATCTCATCATCCTCAAGCACAACAACACCTATCTCACAGCTTATGCCCACAACCAGACGCTGCTGGTGAAAGAAGATCAGAACGTGCACAAAGGCCAGAAGATTGCCGAGATGGGGTCAAGCGACTCTGATCGGGTCAAGTTGCATTTTGAAATCAGAAGGCAGGGCAAACCGGTCGATCCCTCGCGATACCTGGCTTCAAGATAGTTCTTGGCGCCAAGTCCAATAAAAAAAGAGCCCATTAGGGCTCTTTTTTTATTGCCGGCTGCATATCGATTGCCCCAGTCCGCAAGTGAAAAATGGTCAAATTTCGTGCGGTAGCTATATTCAATATGCATCCAAACCAAATCTCTATCGGGAGAGATGTTTCATATCGTGTAAAAAAACACATTTAAATTTATTTGTAAATTTAGTCAGTGTTGACTAACTTGTCGCCTTTATTTGGTTAAATCCGGGCGCGGCCGATCTATTTCTGATCGGTCGGTCTTAACCATTCAAATGCGAGAGCTTTCATGGCGTCATTCAATGCGAATAGTCTTAAGGGCAGTGTTCCGCAATTTTTTGCCCGACTCATTCGTACTGCTCACACAACCCAGTTAACCAAGCGCAGTGCGTTCTCCGTCTTTGGTGCATTGGTTATGGCGCTGTGGTCGGCCGCACCAGTGCACGCACAATCCAACTCAGCACTTGCGATCGCAAAAACACCCCATACGCAGACAGGGGCTGGTGGTACGGTCAAGGCCTTGCTCACGCAATATAAGGTCGTCAAGGCCAATGACGGTACGGAAAAACTGGAAGATGCCAGCCAGATCAAGCCTGGTGACATCATTGAATATCGGGTGACATACACCAATTCTGGCAACGAGCCGGTTTCAGGCCTGCTTGCTAAATTGCCGATTCCACTCGGCTTGCAATATCAGCCAAAAAGTGCGAAGCCAAGTGGCGATCTAGTCCAGTTTTCGGTAGGAAAAGGCGCGTTTTCACCAGAACCGCTCATGCGGACTACGGTTGGTAAAAGCGAGCGAGTTCCTTACGCAGAATATCGTGAAATTCAGTGGAGCTTGGGCCGTCTTCCTGCGCATGGAGAGGCTGCTGTAACTGCTCGGGTTCAAGTTGAAAGCCTGATGCCGCAGGTCCCGGCTGAAAGCGCGGTACCGTCTCCTCCGCCGCTATCTACCCGACGCTGATTATATTCGCTGCGGCTATTGAGTAGCCGCCTCAACCCCTTTTCTTGATTGCAGTCCTTTCGAGGGCGGCATTGCCGTTTCCGCATGTCTCGATATCCGAGGAAAAACCGTGAAGTTAAGAATAAGTAAGTGCAGATCCTGTCCGGCGACGACGTCTTCGAGGCTGGCCTGGAGCCTTTTGACATTTGGAGTGTTATGGGGTGCATCAACGGCTTGGGCTGCTGCACCGCCTGCGAAAACAAACATCGGTAATACGGCTTCGGCAACATTCACGGACGCGGCCGGACGTTCGAATGTCGTTACGTCCAATCCGGTCGTCACCGTCGTGCAACAAGTCGGGGCTTTCGCCTTGGACGGCGTTACGGGCGCGAGCAACACCGTCATCAACACAAAGTCAGTAACTGCCGGCGGCACTGTCTACTCTCCCCATGTGTTGACGAACACCGGAAATGGGCAAGATAGTTTCAATATCGCGGTCGAAGCGTCCGGTGGATCACTCGCGCGAATTGAGGTGTTTCCCGATGACGGAAGCGGTAATCCAATGGGCGCCGCCCTCTGTACGTCATCTGGAAGCACATCATGTTCCGTTTCCACGCCGGTTACGGCGGCGGGAAGCAATGGTGTATTCAAGTTTGTCATCGCCTACACCGTGCCTGGCAGTGCAAGCGGCATCGCAAATCCGTTCGCAACCTCGACTGTGACCGCTACGCCGATCACAGCGTCGGCATCGATGTACACCACTGCCACCGCAACCGTTCGCGATCTGGTAAATCTGACAACCGGTCCAGCGTTTACCGTCACGAAGCGCATAGGCGTGCCATCCGTGGCTGCCGCGGGTGGGGGCGCATGGCCTGCCGCTGCGTCCAATGGCAAAGCCTCCAAATCTTCGACTTGTGCGACGACGTGGTCGGTCGGCCTCGTTTCCAACAGTACGTGCCAATACACCGTCTACACACTGACGCTTGCAAATACGGGTGTGGGAACCGGTCGTTTCGCGCTTGGCGATACGCTTCCCTCCGGCCTGACATACGTCACCGGGTCTGCAGTCTGGAGTAACGCTCCTGGCATCGCGCTTACCGACGCCGCAGCAGGCGATTCAGCCGGCATCGATTACCGATACAGCGCCGGAAAAATCACTGCTGTGATCGAAGGCGTGCCGTCCAACGCCACGCAAACACTGAGCTTCGTCGTATTGGTAAACGGCACAGCAACTGCAGGAACCGCCACGACAACCAATGTTGCGTACTACAACCCGGCCGAAGCGGCTCCGACAGCAACGTCGATTTCGCCAGGTTCGCTCCCCACGCCAACAGGCACCACGCCTTACACGGTCTACGGGTCATATGGTGTTGTGTTGGGTGCGGCGAGTTCGACGAGTGGTTCTGCAGTTGACGCGGTGGCGGGAACACCCAATGCAACAACAGCAGACAACACCACAGTGGCGTCTGCGACTGCTGGAACTATCGTCAAGTTTGAACAAAGAATCTTCAACATTGGCGATACGGTTGATACGGTAAACCTGACGGTCAACGCCGGATCGTTTCCTTCCGGTACCACGTTCTTCTTATTCGGCGCAGATGGGGCAACGCCGCTCCAAGACACTGGTGCTCAGGATGGCGTGCTTGATACCGGTCCGATTCAGGCTGGAAGCCAAGCCACCGTCGTGGTTGCCGCGTTCTTGCCAGTTGGACTCACGGCCGGTTCGGTCAATTACGCGGCCGTATTGACCGGAACATCCAAAGGCGATCCGAGCAAGATCGATGGGACCCGCGACCTGATCACCAGCATATCCCGTGGCCTTGTGGACGTGACCAATAGCGCAAGCGGTAACGGGATTTCGGGCACCAGCGCTAACGGCGATAGCGGACCTGGTCCGAGCCCGTCGCCAACCACTACCAACACGACGGTCGGCGGGAGCGCCACTGCGTTCAATCTCTACATTTCCAATAACGACTCAACACCGCGCACTTACTCGCTTGCCGCGAGTTCATCGACAGTATTCCCTGGAAACCTCCCGTACAACTGGGCTGTCAAGTTCGTTGCGGGGGCCGATGGATCGTGTCTGCCAGCCACGCCCGCAATCACAACGACCAGTGCAGTTCCAAGCAACGGTCAAATCGCTGTCACGGCCTGTGTGACGCCGCCGGCCGGGCAGGCGCCGGTGAACGCCGTGAAGATCTATTTCCGAGCAACGGCTACTGCAGCAACCCCCGATGGCATCTTCGCATCTGATACAAAGACCGACGCTGTCACCGTTACCGCATCGGCCGCTGAACGATATTCAGCCACGCTGACGGGAAGTAATTCTGGCGAACTCACCAGCCCAGGGACCGTTGTCTATTCGCACATACTCAGCAATATCGGCACGGAAACCTGCGGCCCATATAATTTGCAAGTGTCGTTTCCGTCCGCAGACGCAGATGCTGGATGGACCTACGCCATCTATCTGGATACTGACAAAAACGGTCAAATCGGCTCTGCAGATCAACTTGTCACGGGCCAGATTACGACGCCGCTTTTGGCCGGTGCAAGTAATGCCCAATATATCCTGATTCGAATCGGGGCACCGGCAGGTCTTTCGGCTGGAGCTACCACAACGGCCACAGTCCGTGCCGTCTTTGCTGCGCCCAATAGTTGCGGATCTCCCTTCGTTACTGATTTGACGACCATTCATAAGGGCACTGTCCGTGTGTATAAGGCGCAAGCTGTTGACGCCATGTGTGACGGCGTAGCCGACGGCGCGTTTGGCACTGCTGTGCTCAATATTCGCCCAGGAAATTGCATTTACTACCATGTCACTGCAATGAACGAGGGTGTTGCCGCGGTTGTTAACTTGACCGTTAAGGACCGAGTGCCGGCATACACCACCCTCAGCACAACGCAGCCGACTATTCAATGCTCGGCAGACAACGCTCGTGGTTCCGCCCCCACTTATGCCGCCGCAGGCGCAGAAATTACATGCGGGAATTCAGCAAATGTCATCAATCCGGGCGGATCAGTAACGCTGGATTACAGCGTTCGCGTAGACCAGTAAACGCAACGGCCGCGTGAGGCCATAAACCTGGACGCGCCATTGCAGTGGGCGGGCGCGGTCCATTTTTCTTCTTGTGCTTGGTGAATCGAAGATGCAAGAAAAAAGAAACTTTGTATGTCAAGGCCATTGCGTTCGTCGAGGTAAGTTGAGTGATTCCGTTAGCAATAAAAATTTCAGTCAACTGGCGCAAGCCTCGATGGCCAACAACCGCTGGCCTGACTTCGCTGCTATTTCTGCTTCCCCTCTTTAGCGGAAATGGATACGCCGCTCCTGCACTGGCTGGAGCGGCGATGCGAACGATCGCTACCGCGGCATATATTCCCCCGGGGCAATTTCAAAGCGAAAGCGTAATCTCCAATCCGGTGGATGCGACCGTATCGCCTGTCGAGGCCATGCTTTTGACCAATAGCCAAGAGGTAATTCGACCGCCAGGCTCGGGCGTGCTTTTGAGTCACTTGCTAACCAACACGGGTAACGTTGCATCAACCTACAGGCTTGACCTGCAGACTGCCGCAGCGAGCTGCAGTAATACCGCTTCGTTGGGAGCGGTAAAATTAGTGCGCGACACGAACTCGAATGGAGTACAGGACGGCGCGGACACTGTCCTCAATCTAAGTCCGCCGAGTACTATTACCCTTCAACCTGCGGAGAGTACCGCGCTGCTTGTCATAGCAGAGGTGCCTCGGATCAGCGATGGAATGGCGTGCCTGAGGTTGACAGCCACGTCGACACTGCAAAATATCTCAGCTTCCAATGTGGATGCGATCACCATCGGCCATGGCGCAGTTATGGTGCTTACTAAATCTGCGTACCACGACGGGCCCGTGATAGCAGGCAAAACCGTCGCACATTTCGATATCCAAGCCACTAATATCGGCGGCGAAAATGCTCAGGCCGTAGGACGTTCCGCGCCGGCTTTGCGCCCCGTCATCGTCGATGGATTGCCTAGCGAAATGCTGCTTCTTCGTGACGTGCTGCCGAGGGGAACACACTATGTGCCGGAAAGTCTGCAGACCTCGACTGCCAATGCGGTTCGCCTATATCGACGTCCTGGAGACCCCGAGCTCAGCTATCGAACCGTTGAAGATCGCGATGCAATCGAAGTAGCCATTGGGCTGAATTCTTCAGTCGCGCCAGCGGCATCTATCGCCATGCAGTTTGATGCGCTTGTGTCGCAGAACGCGCCAACCACCATTGTAAATCTCGGACAAAGTTACTTTTTTGATGGTGCCGCAAATGTCGAATCCGCGTCTAACCCGGTGGTACTGGCTGTAGGCAAAGGGTTGATCGGTATTGCAAAAGAATCGAACGTCCCAAGCGTTGATTCTGACCAGCTTGGAAAGCTGACCTCAGTTCTTAATATTCAATTCAAAATAAAGGTAAAGAATTACAGCGACGGCTGGCTTTACAATGTACAAGCTATCGACGTGATGGAGGGGCTGGAGTCAAATCAATTCGGGCGCTTCACAGCATCGGCAACTCCTGGCGAAGGTGAATACACCATAGTTCCTGGATCTGTCCGCGTCGTCAGTGGAGAAGGTGTTTCGGCAAATGGCGAATTTAACGGTACATCTTCCCGCAAAAATTTGTTCTTGAGTGGAGGGAAATTAGCTCCCGACGCGATGGCGGTCGTTCAATTCGATGTCAGGGTGAATAGTTTGGGTCGTATCGCCGGCATTGAAAACACCGCGACGGCGGTGGCGTCCATCTTGGGTGGCAGCGACGGCAGTTCGGATGTCCAAGACGAATCGGTAGATGGTCAAGATCCCGACCCTGATGGGGACGGCAATCCGAATAATAATGCTTCCAGCACACTAGTTCAGACAAAAGTTGCGCATTTGAAAATCAAGAAAAGCGCATCGCTGCCACGCCGTATCGATCTTGGTGTGTACGAGCTGGATTATGTCATTCGAGTGGAAAATGACGGTTCAATATCGGCACCTAACATTAGAGTTGTCGATAACCTCAGTTGTACTTTTCCGGGTCAAGAAGCAGGTGGGCATGTTTCCTCTTGGAGTCTGGTTGGTGCCCCAATCATGCGCAATAACATACTGGCCGGCTCGGCCGGATTTACTGGCCGAGCAAGTTGCAACCAACAGCAAATCGCTAGCAGTGACCCGCGAAATTTTCCGTCCGATCTTTCGCTGATATTGACGGATGGGAACCGGCCGCTTGCACCGGGACAGGTTGAGGAAGTCGCTTTTACGGTGCGACTGGTAATGAACGACGATGCTGCGCAAGCTCGTACCGCTATTTCCAACAAGGCATGGGTCGCGTCGCTGAAAGAGAACGTAGTTGCAACCAATCCCACTTTGGTGATTGCCGCGACCGCTGCCACGGCAACCGCCTTGGTGGTCGATCCGCAAGGCATCGTATATGACGCTGGGTCACGCAAGGCTATTGCAGGAGCATTGGTTACGTACGTGCGCAGGTCATGTCCCCTGGGGCTCGCTGGTCCCATTGTTCCAGACGAGATTTATGGAGGCGAATCGGGTAACTACGTCTTCAATGAAAACGGTTCAGTTTCGATGACCACTGGTTCGTCAGGCGCATACCAATTTTTTTTGAAATCGCCCCCCATTTCTTCCGTCTGTAACTATGAAATTTCAGTCAAACCGCCGGCTGGAAGCGCCTATGTCAGCCCGTCGCAACTAATTGCGGCTGCACCAGGAACATTTTCGCGTTGTGGTGCCGTTGTCTCTAACGTTAACGCTCCCGCAGAGAAGGATTCCACCGAATATTTCAACAGCGTTGCTTCTGGGGTTTACAGCACCGGCCGTTTGTGTGAGGTGTTCAACAACCACATTCCCCTGGACCCTGGAAACGTCCGTGGATTGGTGCTTCGCAAGGAGGCCAGCAAGCGTCAAGTTGAATTAGGTGATTTCCTTGAATATGCGCTGACGCTGATTAATAAAACGGGTTCTCCAATTAACGGGTTTGAGTTTATTGATAAGCTTCCGATCGGCTTTGCCTATGTTCCTGGAAGCGCAAGTCTTGACGGCCGCATCTCTAATAATCCACTGGGTGGGAGTGGGCCAGATCTGAAATTTGTGCAGAGTTCGACGCCATTAAACCCCGATGCTCAGACCATACTGCGCTATCGGGTAAGGGTCGGAGTTGGTGCGGCAAATAATGCTGAGGCGATTAACCGGGCCAGTGCGCAGGCCGGTCCGATTGCGTCGAATTCGGCCTCGGCGTCGGTCCGTGTTGCGGGAGGCGTTTTATCAGACGAGGCTTTCGCTTTCGGGAAGGTCTACCTTGACTGCCGGCGCGATGGGCAACAAGACGACGAGCACGATGTCGGTGTGCCGGGAGTTAGGCTATTTTTGGAGAACGGCACTTTCGTCGTTACGGATGGCGAGGGTAAGTGGAGTCTTTACGGGTTGAAGCCTGTGACGCACGTGGTGCGTGTTGACCAGTCAACACTGCCGCGCGGCGCGCGACTGGAAATTCTCGACAATCGAAATGCCGGCAATCCTGCGAGCAGGTTCCTGGACCTGGCCAAGGGTGAGTTAAACAAGGCTGATTTCCCTATCGAAAATTGTGACGATCAATCACTAGTTGCCGAGGTCAAGGCACGTCGCACAGCAGTAGCCTTGAACGGAACCTTTGATGGAGAAGCACAAATGCGGGCGAGGCTTGATCCAGAGGGGCGGCGTGTTTCGTCCACTGACTCCAAAGCATTACCTGCAAGCGGACAGTCATCCGGGATAGGCGCTTTTCAAAACACGGGTGCCTTCGCGGCTGCCGCGGTGCCTCTTATCGCGCTTCCCGTACCGACCGTTAATACTTCTGTCGGTCGATTCGTCGGCGGACTTTCCGGTAATGGCACCTTGGGGATTGGATCCTCTGGCGCAGGAAGCTTGCCAGGAAGCGTTTTTCCGCCAATGGGCCAAGCTGGTTTGCCAACGGCTTTAGCCCAGACGGGAAATCCCGTCGGTGCGGCTTTGCCCGCAAACGCCCCTTCCCGCACATCAGCAGCTCTTGATAAGGCGCTCGTCGCGCAGGAGATGAACAAGGGCAAAGCTTCATTGGGAGATCTGCTTTCCACCGTAACTGATGCCAGTCTAGGATTTTTGGATCTGCGAGACCACGAAACGTTAACGCAGCAATCGGTGAATGTCAGCGTTAAAGGCCCATTGGGTTCAAATTTGGGGCTTCGTTTGAATGGAGACCTCGTTGGCGAAAGCCGCATAGGCAAGAAGGCCACGCTTGAGACAAAGAGCGTCGAGGGATGGGAGTATGTTGGCGTGTTGTTAAAACCGGGCGTCAATACCCTGAATCTTCGCGCGACCGATCAGTTTGGGAACGAGCGCGGTGACGGCGAGACTATTTCGGTAACGGCGCCGGACACCATGAGTGCGATTGAACTCAGTATTCCAGCTACTGCACGGGCGGATTTACGTACGCCCATCGTAATCAGAGTCCAGCTGCTCGACTCTTCAGGCCTGCGTGTAGGTGCGAGGACGCAGTTGACGCTCGAGGCGGACCGCGGTCGCTGGATCGACGAGGATCTGAATCCAAAAGAACCGGGTGTGCAAGTGTTCATGGAGGGCGGACAAGCTGAATTTCGCATTCTTCCGCCAGCAGAGCCGGGAACCCTCAGGATCCGAGTCAGTGCAGGTCCTTTGGTCAAAGAGGCGATGGTCAGCCTGTTGGCAGAGCTTCGCCCCATGATTGGCGTGGGTATCGTCGAGGGGGTGCTTGATTTCAGCAAGCGAGGGCATCTGCCCATCGGCGCTGTTCCCGCCGGCGCTGCTTTCGAAAGCGAACTCAGCAATTTGGGTGGGTCGGATGGCGGCATGCGCCTCGGAGCGCGATCGGCTTTCTTCCTGAAGGGAGCCGTCAAGGGGGAGTATCTTTTAACGGCGAGTTTTGACTCGGACAAACGTCATAAGGATCGTCTGTTCCGCGACATTCGGCCGGATGATTTCTACCCGATATATGGAGATTCGTCGGTTCGTGGATTCGACGCACAAAGCACGCAACGGCTGTATGTTCGGGTTGATAAAAATCGGTCTTATCTGTTGTATGGCGATTTTTCAACCACCAGCAGCAGCGAGGTTCGTAGTTTGAGCCAGACTAATCGCACATTGACTGGGCTGAGGCATGTCTATGACGACAAGGATTTGCGCGCCTCCAGCTATGTGTCGAATACCTCGCAGACGCAGCAGGTCGAAGAGTTTCGTGCATTGGGCACCTCCGGCCCGTACTATCTAAGTGCGTCCGGCGGCGAATTTGTCGACAACAGCGAGCAAATCGAGATAGTCGTTCGCGATAGGAATCAACCAAATATTGTTCTGCAGCGCACGCCTGTAACACGATTCGTAGATTATACCGTCGAGGCCTTGACGCGTCGTATTTTGTTCACCCGGCCTATTTCGTCGGTCGATGGCGCGATGAACCCTCAATCTATTCGTGTTACGTACGAAGTTGAGAATGGCGGCGAGAACTTCGTTGTCGCGGGGACGGACGTGCAGTTCAGGCCTGTCGACAACCTGCAGCTGGGTGTTGTGGTGAATACCGACCGTAACCCTGCAAATCGTCGAGACATGGCTGCCTTGACGGCGCTCGCACGACTTGGCGAAAGCACCACGCTAGCCGCTGAAATTGTGCGCACTCAATCGGACGAAAAACAGAATGGTGCTGCAGCGCGGGCCGAAATTCGCTACCAGCATGAAGATGTGGCCGCAGTGGCTCTCGCCTCGAAAACCTCGACAGGCTTTGACAACCCCGGGGCAACTACAAGTGCGGGGCGTTCGGACTTGAGCGCTCGAATGGAATATCGAGTCGATCCTTCACTTTCAGTGCGCGGTGAAGCGCTCTACAGCAAAGACGCTGCGACGGAGCAGAACCGAGCGGGCGCTTCGCTCACCGTTCAAAAGAAGGTCAATGAAACATTCACGGTAGAGGGCGGCCTGCGTTACGGGCAGACCAATGCAAGCTTGGGAAGCGTGTCAGGCTTCGATTACGGCAGCACATCGACCTACAACGGGTCATTCGGCGGAACCCTGGGTGCCGGCAATACGACGGCCTTGGGCGCGTTGGCGACCAACACTGACAGCCTGAATGAGCACCTCACTACGGTGAGGGCCAGAGTGATCACCAAGGTGCCCGGCATTCAAAATGCCCAGGCCTTTGTCGAAGCTGAACAGAGCGTCAATGATGGCGATCGTCACAACTTTGCGGTCGGTGCCAATTACGCCTTGACGAACAAGACTCGGGCTTACGGTAGATACGAACTTATTTCCAGCCTCTATGGGCCATTCGAGGCAGGGGATTCCCGTGTGAACAACACCGGCATCCTGGGTATTGAAAGTGCCTACATGGACGGCGGCCGCATCTATAACGAGTATCGGTTGGCCAATTCCATTGATGGCCGCGCAGCGGTTGCGGCTTTGGGCGTTCGTAACACCTATTCTCTAACTCCGAGGATTCGCGTTACCGGTGGGGTTGAGCACACTCGCAATTTGAGCAGTGCCAGCAACAGCGTCAATAACGGCACCGGGCATGCAAGCCTGTTGGGTGAATCGACCGCGGTGACGGGCGGTGTCGAATATTTGCTGGATCAACTCAAGGCAAGCGCCATTTTGGAAGGTCGCAATGGCTCGGATTCCGACACCCTGCTCTTCAGTGGTGGTGTCGCTTATAAGGTGAACCCGGAAATCAGCTTGCTGGCGCGCTCGGTTTTCAGTGATAGCAAAGGGCAAGGTTCGAGCAGTGGCAACGAACGCCGTCTGCACCGTCACCAGATCGGGGTCGCTTACCGGCCGGTCGATTCCAATAAGTGGAATGCATTGGCGCGTTACGAGCACAAAGCGGAAGAGATCGTGGGCTCCGGAATTTCTTCTGGCGCCGCCATAGGCGCCAATTTCAGCGGGGCGACGTTGCCAGGGAAATACCTGACGGACATCTTTTCAACCCACGTCAACTTCAATCCTCAGCGTGGCACGTACCTGAGCTCTCGCTATGCAGCGAAGGTGAGTCATGCCGATGACGGGAATCTCGCCAGTCGATATTGGGCGCAGCTGCTGCATGGTCGCATCACCCACGATCTCGGCCGTGACTGGGATATTGGCCTACAGGCCGGAGTGCTGCGTGGTCATGGTGGCGCCGCTCAGAAGACTTGGGGTGCCGAGGTCGGTTACCAGGTCTATCGAGACATCTGGCTCTCAGGTGGCTACAACTTCATCGGCTTGACAGACCGTGATCTGGCGGCGAATGAATACATCAGTGAGGGCCCGTATTTGCGCATGCGGATGAAGTTTGATGAAACCAGCTTGGGATTTGCCTCGGTGGACAGTTCGGTTGCAGCAGACCCCGTCGCTGGCGTGGCGGTCGTGCCCGAATCTCGGGTTCGGGATACTGACGCCCCGGCATTGGAAATTTCCAGTCGCCTTGGTCATGGCGTCGAAGCCGATCAGACGGAGTCCACGGTGTTGGATTCCGATTCGATTTTCGATGAGGGATCGGCAAATTTGAAAGCGGGAAGTTTGGCAACGCTGGACATCTTTGCCACGCGGGTGGAAGGACTGCCGACCGACGCTGTCTTGCGCATCATCGACAAAGATATGGGTCGCCCGTCTGCCAAGTGGGACCTTCAAAAGAACAAGGAGTTGATGGCGGCTCGGGCAAAACGGCTGAAGACCTATTTGGCGAGTCGGGGGGTCGCGACGCAACGCATACAAACCGATGGTCCGAGCGAAAAGCCGACAGGGCTCGTCAATGGGCGGGAGACGGAGACTTTCTGGGTTCTTCGGGTACAGGGGGTCGACTCGCAAGTTTCCCAACTGCATTGAGACGTTGCCCCAAGCCTTATGACTGGTTTGCGGCCGCTTTCTCCGACGACATGCGTTCCCGGATCCACTCCTTGAATGCTGAAAGTGCTGGCGTGTCGCCCCCGTTGGCCGGCGATACCAGGTAATAGGCTCGCTCCACAGGGGGCAATGCCGAACTGGCTAATACCAACTGGCCGACGTCGATTTCTTCTTGCACCAGCATGCGGGGAACCAGCGCGATGCCCATTCCATGCGCCGCCGCTGCGACTGTCATGGAGAACAGCTCATAGCGTGGGCCTTCCAGGGCGCCAGGTGCGGTTACGCCCAAGGCGGCGAACCAGCGTTGCCAAGCCGTAGGCCGAGTGCTTTGCTGCAGTAATGGCAGGCGAGCCAGACGGGTCGGGTGCAAGGGAAGTTTTTCGTCGGGCAAGAATCGTGGGCTGCATACCGGGACGACGTTTTCGTCCATGAGGTGTTCAGCCAAGGTCCCTGGCCAGTGGGCCACTTGTTCCGGAGTTCCTGCGAACAGCGCGGCATCGAATCCCGAGTCTTCGAAAATGAATGAACGGGTGCGGGTTTCGATGTGGACCGTGATGCCGGGATGCAATTGCGCAAGCGCCGGTAGGCGTGGAATAAGCCAGCGGGTGGCAAAGGTCGGGACAGCCGCGAGCGAAATGCCGCCGCCTCGGCCTCGACCGGTCATCAGATCCAGCGTGTCTTGCTCGAGACCCTGCAAGCTCCTGCTGATCTGGCGGCTGTACTGCAGTCCTGCGGGCGTCAATGCGACCCCGTGGCGAGTCCTTCGAAATACCGGCAAACCGAGAAACTGTTCGAGCGCTGATATTTGCCGGGAAACCGCGCTTTGCGTCATGGAGAGCTCCTCAGCTGCCCGTGTGTAACTGCGGTGCCGGGCCGCAGCTTCGAAACAGGCGAGGGCCTGCGTAGAGGGGATTTTTCGGCGCATGGTTCAGACGAGCAAAAGAGTGCGAAAAAGGCGGATTTGTGAACCGGTCCGCCCGCGAGTTTGGAACCAAGTATTCCATTTCCTCATTTCTGCGTGTCCGTTTTTCGTTTGCTTGCGCTCCGGTGCGACCGATACGATGGCTGTTGGCAATCATCCAAGCAGTGCCTGCACCTCAAGTATCTGGAGACCTCATGACCGCATCTCGTGCCGCCTTCCACTGGGAAGATCCATTTCTGCTCGACCAGCAACTCAGTGACGACGAACGCATGGTCCGCGACGCCGCTGCCGCCTATTGCCAGGACAAACTAGCGCCGCGCGTACTCGACGCTTTCCGCCATGAAAAGACCGATCCGGCGATTTTTCGGGAAATGGGTGAGCTCGGCCTTTTGGGGCCGACCATTCCGGAGCAGTACGGCGGCCCTGGCCTGAACTATGTGGCCTACGGACTGATCGGGCGCGAGGTGGAGCGTGTCGATTCCGGCTATCGCTCGATGATGAGCGTGCAGAGTTCGCTGGTCATGGTGCCGATCTTCGAGTTCGGCACCGAGGCCCAGCGCCAGAAATACCTGCCCAAGCTGGCGACCGGCGAATGGATCGGTTGCTTCGGCCTGACCGAGCCGGACCACGGCTCCGATCCGGGCAGCATGGCGACGCGCGCCAAGAAGGTCGCCGGCGGATACGAACTGCGCGGCAGCAAGATGTGGATCAGCAACAGCCCGATCGCCGACGTGTTCGTGGTCTGGGCCAAGGAGGTCAGCGAAGGTGGTGCGGTCGGACCGATCCGAGGTTTCGTGCTTGAGAAGGGCATGAAGGGATTGAGCGCGCCGGCCATCCACGGAAAAGTGGGGCTGCGTGCCTCGATCACCGGTGAAATTGTGATGGACGGCGTTTTTGTGCCGGAAGAAAACGCGTTTCCTGAAGTCCAGGGCTTGAAGGGCCCGTTCACCTGCCTGAACAGTGCTCGTTACGGCATCGCCTGGGGTGCTTTGGGCGCGGCCGAAGATTGCTGGATGCGGGCGCGCCAGTATGTGCTGGACAGAAAACAGTTCGGGCGCCCGCTGGCGGCCAACCAGCTGATCCAGAAGAAGCTTGCCGACATGCAGACCGAGATCGCCCTGGGCCTGCAGGGGTGCCTGCGACTCGGCCGGATGAAGGACGAGGGCACGGCAGCGGTGGAGATCACCTCGATTCTCAAGCGCAATTCGTGCGGCAAGTCGCTGGATATCGCCCGGATGGCCCGTGACATGATGGGCGGCAACGGCATCAGCGACGAGTTCGGCGTGGCACGCCATCTGGTCAACCTGGAGGTGGTGAACACCTACGAAGGTACGCACGACGTGCATGCCCTGATTCTGGGTCGCGCACAGACCGGGATTGCCGCCTTCAGCTGATTCGCGATGGTGGCCGCGGCACGCGCCCAAACGGCGCGTGTCGCCTGTTCGATTTCTGGAGGAGACATTCGGGTGACAGCATTAACCTCGCACGAAGGCGCATTGGCGGGCATCAAGGTACTGGATCTGTCGCGCGTGCTGGCCGGTCCGTGGTGCACGCAGACGCTCGCGGATCTGGGCGCCGACGTCGTGAAGATCGAGCGTCCGGTGGCGGGCGACGACACCCGTCATTGGGGGCCGCCCTTTCTCCGCGATGCACAGGGCGATGCCACTCCGCAGGCCGCTTATTTCGCCTGCTGCAATCGCAACAAACGATCGGTCACCATCGACATCGCGACATCCGACGGCCAGGCGATCCTGCGCCGGATGGCCGCCGATTCGGACGTGGTGGTGGAGAACTTCAAAGTGGGTGGCCTGAAGGCCTATGGGCTCGACTACGAGAGCTTGCGTACCGTCAATCCGCGGCTCGTGTATTGCTCGGTGACCGGGTTCGGGCAGGATGGGCCTTATGCCCGCCGTGCCGGCTACGACCTGATGGTGCAGGCGATGAGCGGGATGATGAGCATCACCGGTCGCGGTGACGACGTGCCCGGGGGCGGCCCGCAGCGGGTCGGTGTGGCCTTGACCGACACGTTCACCGGCATGTATGCGGCAACCGCCATTCTGGCGGCGCTTCATGCCAGGCAACGCACCGGGCGCGGCCAATACATCGATATGGCCTTGCTCGATGTAGGCATGGCGATCCTGGCCAACCAGTCCACCGGGTACCTGAATTCCGGTGATGTGCCCAAGCGCCAGGGAAACACCCACCCCAGCCTGGCCCCTTATCAGGACTTTCCGACGGCCGACGGCGCGATGCTGCTGGCGATCGGCAACGACGGTCAGTTTGCGCGGTTTTGCGATGCGCTCGACCGCAAGGAGTGGAGCGTCGATCCCCGCTATGCCACCAATGTCGCGCGGGTGCGCCATCGTGCGACCCTGATTCCGATGATGGAGGAGCTGACCCGCACCCGGTCGACGGCGTACTGGATCACGCTGTTCGAGGACAAAGCCGTGCCTTGTGGTCCGATCAACGACATCGGGCAGGCGTTTGCCGACCCGCAGGTCCAGGCGCGCGGACTGGCCCAGCAACTGGCTCGTGACGCCGACGACGGGATCGACGAGATAGCCACTATCGCCAGCCCGATGCGACTGTCGGAGCATCCGCCGGTGCTTCGCTTCGCACCGCCGAGCCTGGGGCAGCATACCGACGAGGTTTTGACCGAACTCGGGCTGGACGCCGGCGAAATCTCCCGTCTGCGAAAGGCCGCGGTGGTGTGAGCTTTCGCGCTTGGCCTTGATCCCGAGACTGGGTCACCCTGGCGGGTGACCCGATCGATCCTGGTCCGCCGGTCAGCTGGCCGGCCGATCAGCGTCGGCGCAGACGGCGCTTCGCATCGGCACGGCCCATGGCAATTCGGACGGCGATCTGAAGGACCGCGAGGGTTCCGTAGACAGCCGCCTTTTGCTGCCAAGTCGGACCGCGCGCCCCGTGGCCGTGCAAGGCGTTCGAACTCGGTGGAGCGTTCGGCTCTTGCGACGAGGTCACCAGCGCTTGCTGCCGTGAACTAGCAGGTGACGCGGCGGTCGGAGACGCCATCGTCCCCGACGACGCTTGTTTGGTCGGCACTCCCGAAGCCGACGCCCCTGCCGCCCCGGACGAGCGCACCGCCTGTGTGCCGGCGTGCCCCGACCGCGAGCCATGTTCATTCGCAAACACCCAGGTGAACTCCGCACCCAGCAGGAAAATCTGCGCGGAGTAATAGACCCAGACGAGCAGCACGATGATCGACCCGGCAGCCGCGTACGACGAAGCGACACTGGTCTTTCCGACGTAGAGCCCGATCAGCAGCTTGCCGACTTCGAACAGAACGGCCGTGACGCCCGCGCCCACCCACACATCACGCCACGCGATGCGCGCCTGCGGCATGAGTTTGTAGATCATGGCAAAGAGCAGCGTGGTGATGCCCAGCGAAATGCCGAGGTTCAACAACTGCAGCGCGATGGCCCATCCGGGAATGATGCCTCCCGCCCATCGCCCGACGACAGCCACGCCTGCGCTCACGACCAGCGAGACCATCAGGAGGAACGCCAGGCCCAAGATCAGGCCGAAGGACAGAAGACGAGCCTTCAGCGTTCCCATCAGTCCCGACTTGGCGTTCTGTGGAACCTGCCATATGCGGTCGAGCGCAGACTGGAGCTCGCCGAAAACGGTGGTGGCACCGACGATGAGCACCACGATGCTGATGCCGCCCGCGACCAGCCCGTCGGCCGGCTTGCTCGCGCTTTTGATCAACCCCTGGATCGCGATGGCGCCGTCGTAACCGAGCAAACCCTGCAACTGGGCCACGATCTCGCCCTGAACCGCTTCACGACCGAAGACCGCGCCGGCCACAGCGATCACGATGAGCAGCAATGGTGCCAGTGAAAAAACGGTGTAGTAGGCAATCGCGGCGCCCATGCTGGGCGCGTAGTCGTCCGACCAAGCGCTGACCGACTTGCGCGCCAGATCGAAAAAACGTTTGAAATGCATGTGTCCCCCCTGCTGTTCGGTCATTGTTGGCGCTTACCGATGTGAAGCTTTGCGCGCTTTTTGTTTCTTCGTGTAGGTCAGCGACGATGAACGTCCCACTGCGCTGGACGCGTCAGACCATCGGCGTGTTTTCCTACAAACCCGGCGCATTCGCATCACTAGCGTCGACGTTTGATCGACAAGGTAAGGAGTGATCATGACGCAATGGACTGTTCAGATCGAACCCGTCGCTGGTGGCCGCTATCAATGGCGTCACGTGCCAGTGCAGGGCGATGGTGAGGTACACCAGGGCACCGAACGATACGATTCGGCAGAAGTGGCGCGCAGGGCGGGCGAGGCCGCCTTGGCGGATCACCATGAAACCGGTTTCGATGCAGGACGCGAAAACCCGCAAAGCGACACACGGTTTGCCGAGTCCGACGCGGCACTGCAGGTCCGAGATGCCGAGGCACGGGTGGACCGCTCTCCGGTGGCGATATCGAATCTGCCTGTAGAGGCCGAGGTGCGCGCGGCGGACGATGAGGGCTCGCCACTCACCCGGCACTGACGAAAACCGGCCCTCGCCCAATCAACAACAACGGAAGACCGCCATGACGATCCGCCCTGGTGACGAAGACAAGATGCGCAAGGCCCTGCACGTGCCGGACGCGATGACGAGTGCAACCGGATCGGCGATCGATCCTGAGAAAGCGGCCGCGCTGCGGGAAAAAGCGGACCGGGACGAGGAGGCCGAGCGGGCCGAAGCCGACGAGTGGGACCGCAAGGGCAGTGCGCCGGCCGCCGGCAGTTGAGCGCGGCAGAAGCGGCGTTCAGCGTGCCGCAGCGCAGGCCGCGTTGATGACTTTCGCGGACGGTTCGCCCGGAATTCCGTTGAACGCCATCGCCGCGTCACCGGGCTTGAAATTCGCCGATCCCGACGGTGCACCCTCCCAGCTCGGCTGATCGAAGAAAGTCAGGGTCAGAAACCAGCCTTTGAGCGTCTGGCAGTCGACGGCTGCCATGCCGCGATAAGAGCGGTAGGGCAAGCCGCTGTAACCGACACGCACCGCCTGCCTGGTGGCTCTTACCTCAAAGGTGACCTGTCCTTGCCAGGTGCTCAGCACCGGGCTGATTTGCACCACGTCCGACCCGGCAAGTTCCGGATAACCATAGATCGTGAGCCAGTCTTGCGCTGCCAGCGGGGTGGCCATGAGGATGCTCAGGACAAAGACGGGCAGGCGCATCGCCGAATCATAAATCCGGCGCGGCTTCAGCGCCTCAGTCACGGGCTTGGTTTGTGCTGGAGATGAAAAGCCGGCCAGCCGCCGCGACGCCGATGAGCAGCACGGCGACCCCCAGAAATGCGGACGACAGCCCCACGCCACGGGCCGCCAAACCGATGAGTGCGGGACCGGCGAGGATGCCCGCGTAACCCAGGGTGCTGATGGCGGGAACGGCCAGGCTCTCGGGCATGTGGGTCTGGCGCCCGGCGGCGGTGTAGAGCACCGGCACGATGTTGGAACATCCGGCACCGACCAGAAAGTAGCCGAGCATCGCCGATTGCCAGGCGGATGCCATCGTGGCCAATATCAGCCCACCGGCCGCGCAAAGTGCGCCATAAAGAATGACCGACTGCACGCCGACGCGCGTGACCACACGGTCGCCGCACAGCCGCCCGATGGTCATGGCGGCGGAAAAGCTCGCGTAGGCGAGTCCGGCGGTCGAATGCCCAACACCGTGCGCGCCTACCAGCAGCACCGCGCTCCAGTCCAGCATCGCGCCTTCGGTGAGAAACACGATGAAGCACAACACGCCGATCAGCAGCACCGGGCCGCGCGGCAGGGCGAAGAAGGCTTGCGGTTTTTGTGCCCCCGCGGCCAGAAAATGCCGCGCCACGGCAGCCAGGGCGACCAGCACCACGCCGGCGGCCAATAGGGTCGACAGCAGCGGAGTGGCGCCCAGCAGCAGCAGTCCGCTGACGCCGCCCGCGCCCGCGATGCCGCCCACGCTGTAGAGACCGTGGAAGCCCGACATCATCGGCCGACCGGCGCACCGTTCGACGATTACCGCGTGGATGTTGGCCGCGCAATCCAGCGAGCCGACCGCCGCACCGAACAACAGCAGCGCGGCGCCGAGCATCGGCGCGCTGTCGGCCGTGGCGAGCGCCTGCAACGCGGCGCACATCGCCAGACTGGCGGGCACCATCACCCGCCGGCAACCGAAGCGCGCGGCCAGTGCACCCGCAATCGGCATCGCCAGCAGCGAGCCGGTGCCCAGGGCGAGCAGCAGCAGCCCCAGCCCGCCATCGTCCAGGCCGATGCGGTCGCGAGCGAAAGGCACCAGCGGCGCCCAGGCCGAGGTGCCGAAGCCGGCGATGAAGAAGGAGATCCGGGTCGCCCATGCGGCAAGGCGGGAAGATGTCGAGGTATCGGTCAGGCGGTTCAAGCGTCAGTGCGGGGCGTTGGACGGGCCCGGCGATCGCCGGGCTCAGGATGGAGCGACCAAGCGCATTGTCCGGGCGATCGATGACACCATCGGTATCAAGCGGCCTGTGCCTTGCCGACGATGAATTCGATGAAGGCCGACGCCGCCCGGGTCGGGTGCCGATTGGGCATGTACAGCAGGTACATGCGTGTGCCGAAGATGCTGAGCCGCCAGTCGTCCAGGCAGGTCTGCATGCGGCCGTCCGCAACCGCCTGTTGCACCAGGTATTCGGGCACCAGCCCCACGCCCAGGCCGGCCAACGTGGCATCGCGCAGGAACACGAAATTCTCGGACACCAGCGCGGGCGTCAGCAGCACCTCCTTGCGTTCTTCTCCGCGATAGCCGGCCAAGCGCAGTTCGCGCCCGACCACGTCGGAGGTGATGACCGGCGCGCCGCCGAGATCTTCCAGGCTGCGCGGCAGGCCGTGGGCCGCCACGTAGTCGGTCGATGCACAGGCCACATAGCGCACCTCGCCCAGCAAGTGGGCCACCATGCCGCCCGGCGGATGCGGCAGGATCTGCACGGTGAAGTCGAGCTCCTCGCGCAGCAGGTCGCTCACCCGGCTTTCGAAGGCCACGTCGAGCAGTACGCCGGGAAACCGCCGCTTGAAGTCGATCAGCCACTCCCCCATCACGATCTGACCGTAGCCGCTGGGCACCGAGACCCGCAAACGCCCTTGCACCGTGCCGGCCAGGGTGGCCAAAGAATCCTTGGCGGCCATCAGCTCGCGCTGCATCGCCTTGCCATGTTCGAACAAGCGCAGGCCTGCTTCGGTCGGCTCCGCGCTGCGCGTAGTGCGCCGCATGAGCTGAACGCCAAGTTCCTTCTCGAGCCGATTGAGCCGGTAACTCACGTTGGCGCGCGTCATGCGCAGGCGACGCGCGGCCTCGCTCAGGTTCTGGGCTTCGACGATGTCGACGAAGAGCAGCAGACTTTGGGGATCCATGGTGCATTGTCAAATGAGGCTTGACATCCTGTCCAGGCCAGTTGGGATTGTCAAACGCAGGAAGCGGGGCAAGAATCAGGTTCCAGGATTGAAAACGAGACAAAGCCGATGACAGACACCGCTGGGGCCGAGCCCGTCACCTATCGCCTGCAGGGTCGCGTCGGCGTGATCCGCATTTCGAATCCGCCGGTCAACGCGCTGTCTGCCGCCGTGCGCACGGGCCTGCGCCGCGGGATCGAAATTGCCACGGCCGATGCCGGATGCGATGCCATCCTGCTGGTTGGCGATGGACGTGCCTTCATCGGCGGCGCCGACATCCGCGAGTTCGGCAAGCCGTCCGTGCCGCCGAGCCTGCCCGAGGTCTGCGCGGTCATCGAAGCCAGCGCCAAGCCGGTGGTCGCCGCCATCCACGGGCCGTGCCTGGGCGGCGGACTCGAAGTCGCGCTGTCGGCGCATTACCGCGTGGCCTGCGACGACGCACGGCTCGGCTTGCCGGAAGTCACGCTCGGTCTGCTGCCCGGAGCCGGCGGCACCCAGCGCGGAACCCGCCTGCTCGGCGCGAAGGCGGCGCTCGACCTGATGCTGTCCGGCCGCCACGTCGGCGCTGCCGAGGCGTGCAAGCTCGGCCTGGTCGACAAGGCCGTGCCGGCGGGCGAGGGCGCCGCGCTCGCGGCCGGACTCGACTACGCCCGCGAACTGCTCGAACGCGGCGCCGCGCCTCGCCGCTCGAGCGAAGACACCACCGGTCTTGCCGACGACGCCGGCAACCGTGCCGCCATCGCCGCCGCTCGCGCAGACGCCCAGAAGAAATCGCGCGGCCTGTTCTCGCCCTTCAAGATCATCGATGCGGTCGAGGCCGCGCTGGACCGACCTTTCGACGCCGGCATGGCCCTGGAGCGCGCCGCCTTCCTCGAGGCCATGGCCAGCCCGCAGCGGGCCGGCCTGATCCACGCGTTCTTTGCCGAACGCGAGACCGCCAAATCGCCCGAGACCCGTGCCGCCCAACCTCGGCCGATCGCCAGCGTCGGTGTGGTCGGCGGCGGGACCATGGGCGCCGGCATCACGGTCGCACTATTGGACGCCGGCCTGCCGGTGACCATGGTCGAGCGTGACGACGCAGCGCTCGCCCGCGGCCAGGGTTTCGTCGAGAAGGTCTACGACGGCCTGATCGCCAAAGGCCGCATCGACATCGCCGCCAAGCAGCGCACCCTGTCGCGCTACACCGGCTCGACCGACTACGCAGCCCTGGCAGGCGCCGACCTGGTGATCGAGGCCGTCTTCGAGGACATGGCGGTCAAGAAGGCCGTCTTCGCCGAGCTCGACCGCGTCTGCAAGCCCGGTGCGGTGCTGGCCACCAACACCTCCTATCTCGACATCGATGAGATCGCCGCCAGCATCGGCCGTCCGCAGGACGTGCTGGGCCTGCATTTCTTCTCGCCGGCCAACATCATGAAACTGCTGGAGATCGTGGTGCCGGCCCGGGTGTCCGCCGACGTGGTCGCCACCGGCTTCGCGCTCGCCAAGCTGCTCAAGAAGGTGCCGGTGCGCGCGGGTGTCTGCGACGGCTTCATCGGCAACCGCATCCTGGCCACCTACCGGCTGGCGGCCGACTACATGGTGGAAGACGGCGCCTCGCCCTACCAGGTCGACAAGGCCTTGCGCGACTTCGGCTTCGCCATGGGCCCCTTCCAGGTAAGCGACCTGGCCGGCGGCGACATCGGCTGGGCGACACGCAAGCGCAAGGCGGCTACCCGCGACCCACGCCAGCGTTATGTGCAGATCGCCGATCGCCTCTGCGAACGCGGCTGGTTCGGCCAGAAGACCGGCCGGGGCTGGTACCTCTACCCGGACGGTGCGCGCACCGGCACGCCAGACCCCGAGGTCGAAGCCATCATCGACGCCGAGCGGCAACGCGCCGGCATCACGCCGCGCAGCTTCGGCGACGACGAGATCGTGCGGCGCATCCTGGCCGCCATGGCCAACGAGGGCGCGCGCATCCTCGAAGAAAAGGTCGCCCTGCGGCCGCTGGATATCGACGTGGTCTTCGTCCACGGCTACGGCTTTCCGCGTTACCGCGGCGGCCCGATGTTCCATGCGGACACGACGGGCGTCGCCAACGTGCTGAAAGACCTTCGCGCCTTCGCGGCCGAAGACGCTTTCTTTTGGCAGCCCGCGCCCCTGCTGGAGCGGCTCGCCACCGCCGGCCAGACGCTGGCCAGCCTCAATGCCGACCACGACAAGAACCGAGACTGAAAGCGAGACCAGACCCATGAGCCGCGAAGCCGTTTTCGTATCCACCGCCCGCACACCGCTGGCCAAGTCGCACCGGGGCGAATTCAACGACACCGACGGCCCGACCCTTGCTGCCTTCGCCGTGCGCGCGGCAGTCGACCGCGCCGGCATCGACCCGGGCCTGATCGAGGACCTGATCCTCGGCTGCGGCTACCCCGAAGGCACGACCGGCCGCAACGTAGCGAGGCAGACGGTGTTCCGCGCCGGGCTGCCGATCAGCGTGCCCGGCGCCACCGTCAACCGTTTCTGCGCGTCGGGCCTGCAGGCCATCGCCATCGCCGCGGGCCGCATCGTGATGGACGGCGCGCCCGCGGCCATCGCGGGCGGCGTGGAGAGCATCTCGCGCCTGCGCAGCCGCGAGGACGGCGCCACCGGCATCGACCGCTGGGTAGGCGCCCATCACCCGGCCGTCTACACCTCGATGATCGAGACGGCCGACATCGTCGCCCGCCGCTACGGCATAGCGCGCGAGGCGCAGGACGTGTTCTCGGTCGAGAGCCAGCGCCGCACCGCCGCCGCCCAGGCCGAGGGCCGCTACGCCGCCGAGATCGTGCACTGCACCACCACCATGACCGTCACCGACAAGGAAACCGGTGCGACCAGCCAGCGCGAGGTAACGGTGTCGGCGGACAACTGCAACCGTCCCGGCACCACACTCGAAGCGCTGGCCCGACTCAAGCCGGTGCGCGGGGAGGGTGAGTTCGTCACCGCCGGCAATTCGTCGCAGCTCTCGGATGGCGCGTCGGCCTGCGTGCTGATGGAGGCCGGCGAGGCCGCCCGCGCCGGCGTCACGCCGCTGGGTGCGTTCCGCGGCATGGTCGTCGCCGGCTGCGAGCCCGACGAAATGGGCATCGGCCCGGTCTTCGCCGTGCCGCGCCTTTTGGCGCGCCATGGCCTGAAGATGGACGACATCGGCCTGTGGGAGCTCAACGAAGCCTTCGCCTCGCAGGCTATCTACTGTCGAGACCGGCTCGGCATTCCGTCCGAAATCCTCAACGTCGACGGCGGCGCCATCTCCATCGGCCACCCCTTCGGCATGACCGGCGCGCGCCTGGCCGGCCACCTGCTCATCGAAGGCAAGCGGCGCGGCGTGAAGTACGCGGTGGTCACCATGTGCATCGCGGGCGGCATGGGCGCGGCCGGGCTGATCGAGATCTTCTGACCGACAAAACGACAAAGGCAGACATCCATGGACCTGAATTTCACGCCCGACGAAGAGGCTTTTCGCGACGAGGTTCGCGCTTTTCTGGCCGACAAGCTGCCGGCGCACCTGTCGCACAAGGTCCGTCACGGCATCCGCCTGAGCAAGCAGGACCAGTTGGAATGGCACGCCGTGCTGCAGACGCGCGGCTGGCTGGCCAACCACTGGCCGCGCGAACACGGCGGGCCGGGCTGGAACGCGATCGAGAAGTTCATCTTCGAGAACGAATGCGCGCTCGCCCACGCGCCGCGCGTGCTGCCCTTCGGCGTGAACATGCTCGGCCCGGTCATCATCAAGTACGGCAGCGAAGCGCAGAGGGCGTACTGGCTGCCGCGCATCCTCGACGGCAGCGACTGGTGGTGCCAGGGCTATTCGGAGCCGGGCGCGGGCTCCGACCTGGCAGCGGTCAAGACCACCGCCGTGCGCGGCGTCGACGCCCAGGGCGACCACTACATCGTCAACGGCCAGAAGACCTGGACCACCCAGGGCCACCACGCCGACATGATCTTCTGCCTGGTGCGCACCGACCGCGACGCCAAGAAGCAGGAGGGCATCAGCTTCCTGCTGATCGACATGCGCACGCCCGGCGTCGAGGTGCGGCCCATCATCACGCTCGACGGGGAGCACGAGGTCAACGAAGTCTTCTTCACCGACGTGCGCGTGCCGGCCGAGAACCTCGTGGGCGAAGAGAACAAGGGCTGGACCTGCGCCAAATACCTGCTCACCTACGAGCGCACCAACATCGCCGGCGTCGGCCTGTCGGTGGCCGCCTTCGAGCGGCTGGAGGCCGCGGCGGCGCGCGTCAAGCGGCGCGGCCGTCCGTTGGCCGAAGACCCGGCTTTCGCAGCGCGCATGGCCCGGGTGGAGATCGATCTGGCCAACATGAAAACCACCAACCTGCGCGTGATCGCGGCGGTAGCCGGCGGCGGCGTTCCGGGGGCGGAGAGTTCCATGCTCAAGATCCGAGGCACCGAGATCCGCCAGGAAATCACCTCGTTGCTGCGCCGTGCCATGGGCTCCTACGCCTTGCCCTACGAGACGGAAATGCTGGAGTCGGTCGCAGCCGCGGGCGAGGCTGCCGGGCCGGAAGACGCCATGGCCGCCACCGCCTTCTATTTCAACAACCGCAAGCTGTCGATCTACGGCGGCTCCAACGAAATCCAGCGCAACATCGTCGCCAAGACGATCCTCGGGCTCTGAAGCAAACCGCCATGATCTTCGAACACACCCAAGACCGGCGCATGCTCGCCGACACGCTGGCGCGCTTCATCGCCGACCGTAATCCGATCGAACAGCGCAACCGCATCGCCTACGGCAAGCCGGGGTTCAGCGAGGAACTCTGGCAGGGATTGGCCGAACTCGGCACGACGGGCGCCTTGTTCCCTGAATCCGCCGGCGGCTTCGGCGGCGCGGGCTTCGACATCTCCGTCGTCTTCGAGGCGATCGGCCGCGGGCTGGTGGTGGAGCCCCTGCTCGGCAGCCTGATGGTCGGCCGCATGCTGCTGCAGGCTGGCGGCCATGCCGCGGCGCTCGAGGCCATCGTCACCGGCGAGCAACGCGCGGCGCTGGCCTGGGAGGAGGTCGATGCACGCTGGGATCCGCAGGTCGTCTTCACCCGCGCGAGCCACGAAGGGGGCTCCTGGGTGCTGGAGGGCGACAAGATCGTCGTGCGGCAGGCGGCGGCCGCCGGCGTGCTGCTGGTATCCGCGCGCACCTCGGGCGAGCCCGGGCAGCCGGCGGGCATCACTTTGTTTCTGGTGCCGGCCGATGCACCGGGCGTGGCGTTGCGCACGCTCGGCAGCATCGACGGCGGAACGGTGTCGGATGTTTCGCTTCGCCATGTGGTGCTCGACGCCTCGGCCGTCGTCGGCCCCGTGGATGGCGGCGCGCCGCTGCTCGAGCGCGGCCTGGGCGCCGGCCTGCTCGCGCTGTGTGCCGAAAGCGTCGGCGCGATGGACGTCGCCAAAGACGCCACCATCGACTACCTGCGCACCCGCAAACAGTTCAACCTGCCCATCGGCAGCTTCCAGGCGCTGCAGCACCGCATGGCCACGGTGCTGATCGAGATCGAACAGGCGCGATCGGCGGTCATCAATGCGGCAGCGGCCTTCGACGCCGAGGACCGCGTGGAGCGGGAGCGCGTGCTGTCGGCCGCCAAGATGTCCGTCGGCCGCATCGGTGCGCTGGTGTCCGAGGAATGCATCCAGCTGCACGGTGGCATCGGCATGACCTGGGAGCTCCCCTTGTCGCACTACGCCAAGCGGTTGATCGCGATCGACCACGAACTCGGTGATGAGGACTTTCACCTGGAGCGCTACATCGCGCTCGGGCGCGGGGCGTAGGCGGCGGCCTAGCGCGGGATGCGGTGGCTTCCGTCAGCCGGCTTCATGGCGCCGGCAGACGCTGCATTCACTATGAAAATCCTCACGAAACAAGGCAGAAAGCGCGAACCGCAAATGGGCGAGTTCGAGGCGCTCGACTCGTCCGACCGCGCTGACGTGGTGGTCGAGCGCCGACGTGCGGAGGCCCTTTCCCCTGAAAGTCCGCAGTCCAACCCGCCGCCACGTGAATTTCCCGAGCAACCGCAGGAACACGATCTGGTGCGCTGACTCGGCACTCGAGTTAAGGCTTGAGCTTGAATGGATTGAAGTCCGTCGCGCGATCGTAGAAATCCATTCCTTCATGCCGTTTGAGAAATGCCACGACGCGGTAGGTTACCGGCGTCATGACGATTTCCCACGAGGTCTTGAGCAGGTATTGCGCCACGACGACGGCGAGTAACTGGTGATTCGGCCAGATGCCGCCGAACGCGATCACATAGAACAGGCTGGAATCGACCAATTCTCCGCACAGGGTCGAGCCGATGGTGCGCATCCACAGGGCACGCCCCTCCATGGCTACTTTCATCCGCGCCATCACATAACTGTTGACGAAACTGCCGCACCAGAACGCGATGACCGAGCCGGCGACGATGCGCGGTGTATTGCCGAAAACCGCCTCCAAGTGCTGTTGATAACCGGCATTGAACGGGTCGCTCGAAGGCTTGAGCGCCAGAACGACTGCCGACATCAAAGCG
Source organism: Xylophilus sp. GOD-11R (assembly GCF_033546935.1). Classification (GTDB taxonomy): domain Bacteria; phylum Pseudomonadota; class Gammaproteobacteria; order Burkholderiales; family Burkholderiaceae_C; genus Xylophilus. The sequence goes on from NZ_CP137854.1 coordinate 1,146,329, forward strand.
GCGAACAGCAAGGCGGCAAATCCAGCCCAAATCACGCGACGGTCGCGGCCGTAGCCATATACCTCGGTGAGCACGTCGCCGAAAATATAGGAAATGGGGAAAAACAGAACTCCCGCGCCGAACGTGACGGTTCCGAGCATCGGGAGGGTGATTTCCGCCGCCTTGGAAGCTCCGATCAGGTTGGAACATAGCAGCACGGTGACGAATGCCGCCATCACGAAGTCGTAATAACGAAACTGGGCGGTTGGCGGCACGGACGCCGTGTTTTGGTGCACGTTGGGGGGCATGAGGCAACTCTAGCAAGGTCTTTGCCGAAGCGGCGATATTGAGGAACACTTCCGGCTAGCGGTTACTAACGCCGCCATCGGTGCAAAATACAAATCACAAGGGCAGCGTTGGGAGTGCCGATTACTCGATTGGCACTGCGTTTGTGACCAGCCCGAACGCCATGAAAGCTGGAGTCAGCGATGGATTTTGCCGATTCAGAAGCATTTTGGGAGGATTTGCCCAATCAATGGCGAGTGGCCAATTGGGAGGCTCGTAGCGCTCGTGCCGCATGGGCCAAAGCCATGGTGGAGCATGCCGCCGGGCGCGGCGAATTGCCCGATTCGGGCCTCATCGACAAATGCCGTCAATTGGAAAAACAGGCGGACGTTCTAGGTGAAGAACTCGCGTTGTGGATAGAGCGGGCGCTTTCACGCTGAATGGCGGCCCACCATGGTGCGCAGGATTCGAGCTTGGGCAAGGAATGCTGGCAGTGCCGGAAAAACAGGCACAACGCGCACATCCGGCGTCCTACAGAACGAGCTTGGACGTCGCGCAAAGCTATGTGCTTTCCATCACATCGCAGGCAAGACATGATCGGCAGAGATCACCACGCACACACCGAGCGCTACGCCAGGGCCGAACTGCACTGGACCAACCACGTCGACGCGGCTGGAAGCCGTATCGAATGGCGCATCACGACCGACCACGAGGGCTGGGCCTGCAGTTACGGGCCGGTGCACAACGCAGGCATCAGCTGCGGCAGCAGGGCGATTTCGTCGCAGGCGGAAGAAGCTGCGCTACTGGCAGAACTCCGTGCTCGGGCGAGCGGCGTGCAGTTGAATCGGGAGATCGGTCGTCAGGCGGCCTGAGGGCGGCTTGGCGTGCAGACCCGATGGGACTTTGGTGCAGTTGATGTGCGGGTGGCGTGATCGCCGGTAACCCGCGTGCGCGCCGTGTTGCCCCAGGCCGGAATCGAACTGGAACGCGTTACTGCGGGGATTTTGTTTTCCGGCACGAAATAAGCACTGGCGCGGCCTGCAGCCCGACTTCTGGGCGCAAGAGTCGAAGAATTCGAAATCTCGCTTCGATTAACGGGTCGGAACACGCCAACGGTTTTAGCGCACCGCGCTTCGTGGCCTTCGTCCGGTGGTGCTTTTCCGTGACCCGCTCGTCGCGGTGCAGCAGCAGCTTTGACGCGTCGCCGCTGCAGTCGGTCAGATCGGCGCGCGCACTTTCGGTTGTCGCGCAAGTACATCGCCTCGATCTGCTCAGCCAGGTCGTGCCAAGCGGCTTGGACAAGCACCGGCTCCAGCTGAGCGAGATTCTTGGCGTAGCCGCGCCAAGTTTTCGGGTTTTCGTACTTCGGGAGGTTCCATCAGCCGCCACTGGTTGAACGCCCCGTGGAGCAGGTCAACGACGCGCATTCCACTTGGCAATCGCCTTCTCCTTGGTGTCGGAGAACGGCCCGCCGGCGCCGCATGCGTGGCACGTCAGACACGCCACACCGAAGCCGCGAGCATGGCATCAAGCCTGGCTGCCGCAAAACGGGCAAGCCGCGATTTCGAGTTCAGTCATCCTATCCTTGATGAGCCTGCGCTGAGTACCCACCGGGACCGGCAGAGCGCGGCCGGCTTCTAAACGCCAACGGCAACACCACACCTGCCGGCTACGGGGCAGAACCTTGAGAAGATTCGCAGCGTTGCCGCTTCTCAAAGCGTTCTCAGGCACTGTGGCCTCCGCCCAGTCTTGATCAGCGCCATCTCGTCTAACGCATCGACCAACAACATACTGTTCCCCGACATGTACGCCCGCCATGGCTCCTAAGAGGCTGGAAGGGAAGGGATGGATGCTTGACAACGTGCATGTAACCGAACCGCTTTACGTCGATGAAGCACTGTGGGTTTCCGCCGCCTTGCGGTGGCTTCCATGCCAGCAGAAATCCCTTAACGGCAAGCCGCTGTACATGGCAAAAACGAGTGCTGCTAGCCTATCGCGCTGTTCAACCTCCCAACTGCACGACCACATCTGGTCCTCGTCAAATGGCGTGTAGGCGGCGGTAATTTTTTGTGCTGCTCGGGTAGTGACACCCCGGCAGATGGAAACATCTTCTTCAGGCCTTAAAGCCCGAAGATGTTGGAAAGATTCGCTTTTTCAGCCGTTCTACGGTAGTTACCGCTGAGCTGACGAAAAACTTTTTCTTTCCGAGAGTGGGTTTTTCAATGCACCACCAAGAAAACATTGCATAAATGATCCCAAAAATAAGGGCGAACGTGAAATTGAAATACCAATGACGATGATCTGGAAAAAGCTGGCTATATGTCTGTTGTATTGGAAAGCTAAAGAGATAGAGGCCGTAGGAATAGTCGCCTTTTAGTAAGAACGACTTTTTGGGCGGATGGCTCAACCCTAAATAAACCACGAGATACGCCGCGAAGAAAGCCGCAATGAAGGCTGTCTGGTGAACCAGGGTGGTCGCCAGCATTCCAATCAGCATAAATGCTGCTATTCTCCAATCTAACTTTATTTTATCGGAAAATAGGCTTATGTTTACGCCGGCCAAGAAGGCGACTATTAGTGATCGCGACGGGCTGTGTTCGAATTCTAGGTGAGGCATTGGGAAGTATATGTACTTAACCGTGTAAAGCAGCGCCAGTAGCACGGTGATAGCCAAAACCGCAATTCTGAAGCGAATTAAGCGTGATACCCAAAGCGCGGATAATACAAGATAGCACTCCAGTTCGTATGGTACGGTCCACAAAGACGCATTGACTGCATGCGCTGGGGTGTCGACGAAAACGCCTGGCAAATGGTAATGAATATGCCCGTAAATGTTCGCGAAATAACTAAAAAACTCGTGATGGCTAAAATAATCCCCGAGGGGGATTGACGTTAACAGCGGCCCGAGAATTATTGCTGATAGCACCACTTCAACAGCTAATGCTGGCACAAGCCTTAGCGCACGAAGCGTAAGAAATCCGGTTAGATTGGGGCTGCGCTTGACACTCCCCGCTACCAAAAATCCGCTTAACGCAAAAAACATAAGCAGTATTGGTGCTGACGCCATGCGCACTGGCGAACCCCATATTATTTTGTCAACGCCGTTTCCATAGCTTGATGCAAAACTATGCACGAGCACTACGGCTGCAGCGAGAATCAATCTTAGGTAATCAAAGCCGTGGGTGAAACCACCGGCAGAAACATATCGCTGATCAATACTTTCAGTCTTGAGCGCAGCCGAAAACCAATTTCCGTTAGCCAATTTCTACCTCCCATGCGTATCTGATTGTGAAGTTTTATCTCAAAAAAGGGGCGCTAGTGATTAGTCGTAAGTGGCCCATGAAGCAGCAGAGACGAAACGACAAGCACTCAATTATTGAAATTCCCCGAGCAGAACAAGAGGCGTGACGTGCTTATGCGCAAGGAATATGCCAATCGCATGGCTGCTATGAAGCAGAAACCCGTGGCTGAGCGAGTCGGACAGATCTACTACGACGTCACGCCCGACACCGGCAAGCTGTTGGTCGAGGTTCGGGTCGTCAACGACCGGCTCGACCGCGTCACACGGCGGGGCGAAAAGCTTTATGCCAAGTTCAATGCGCCGCACCGGCGGCCAAGACCCTTGCGGTGGCCGTTGCGACGACCAAGGCCAGCATTGCCCACGTGCCCGCCGCCTTTTCGTCCACCCTTCCGCCGCTGCATCGCGCGAGCAGGAGCCGAAGCCAGCCGGCCGCGTTCTCCATCGTTGAGCCTCGCCGAGGCTACGTCTATGCACAGGCTTTGCCGACGTTCTTGGCAAGGCATCGGAACACGGCGGTACGTGGACTTATCCAGTGAAGCTGAGGCCGCGGCGGCAGTTGATACCGCCGTCATTCATCGATGCAAACCTGATCACCGGCCCTCCTGGCTGGCGGTTTTGGTCCGAAGTGCTGGACCGGACGGTGAACGCCGCAGGCCCTGGCCACGGCCGAGGCGAGGACTGCCAAAACGAGGCGGCTGACCCAGTCGAGGGCGCAAATTGCGGCGCATCCGCCGATAGCACGTCACCCAAAATTAGTGGCGGTCTCGGTCGTTGGCGCCAACGACACTTTTTACAGTGCGCCTGGGATCAAACGTTGTGAGTAGCCGCTATGGCGGTAGATAGCAGCCGTATTTGGTGCCCGGGGCCGGAATCGAACCGGCACGCCTTGCGGCGGGGGATTTTGAGTCCCCTGCGTCTACCAATTTCACCACCCGGGCGACGCTAAGAAGTCAGCCGGAAATTATGGCACAGTGCGCGGATGCAATACCCCACCATCGAAGACACCGTCGGCTCGACGCCGCTGGTTGCGCTCCAGCGCATTGGCTCTGCAGAAGCCGCTGTTTCGGGCAACGTGGTGCTCGGAAAACTCGAAGGAAACAACCCGGCCGGATCGGTGAAGGACCGCCCGGCCCTGTCGATGATCAAGCGGGCCGAAGAGCGCGGTGAGATCCGCCCGGGCGACACCCTGATCGAAGCCACGTCGGGCAACACCGGGATCGCGCTGGCGATGGCCGCGGCGATCAAGGGCTATCGCATGGTGCTGATCATGCCGGAGGACCTGTCCATCGAACGCGCGCAGACCATGAAGGCCTTCGGCGCCGAATTCATCCTGACGCCCAAGAGCGGTGGCATGGAATACGCCCGCGATCTGGCCGAGCAGATGCAGCGTGACGGCAAGGGTCGGGTGCTCGACCAGTTCGCCAATCCCGACAACCCGCGTGTGCACTACGAAACCACCGGGCCGGAGATCTGGGAGCAGACGCATGGCCACATCACCCATTTCGTCAGTGCCATGGGCACCACCGGCACCATCACCGGCGTGGCGCGTTATCTGAAGGAAAAGAAGCCTTCGATCCGCATCATCGGCGCCCAGCCGGCAGAAGGCTCACGCATTCCGGGCATCCGCAAATGGCCGGCCGAGTACATGCCCGCCATCTACGACGGCACCCTGGTGGACGAAACGGTGAACGTGGCGCAGGGCGACGCCGAGGACATGTGCCGGCGGCTGGCGCGGGAAGAGGGCATCTTCGGCGGCATCTCGGCGGCTGGCGCCTGCTGGGTAGCGCAGCAGATTTCGCAGCGCGAGCGCAACGCCACCATCGTGTTCATCGTCTGCGACCGGGGCGATCGCTACCTGTCGACCGGCGTGTTCCCCGCCTGACATCGCCTGATGACCGACGCTGATTTTCGTTTTTGCCCGCGTTGCACCGCAGCGCTGGCGCAAATCGCGGCGCTGGAGGACAGCGGCGAAACCGTGCGGCTGCGGTGCCCGGCGTGTGGCTGGACGCACTGGAACAATCCGACGCCCGTGTTGGCGGCGGTGGTCGAATACCGTGGCCAGATCCTGCTGGCGCGCAATGCGGCCTGGGCCAACCCCGAGATGTACGCGCTGATCACCGGTTTCATGGAAGCCGACGAGTCGCCCGAAGACGGCATCGCTCGGGAGGTTCGGGAGGAGACGGCGCTGGTCGCCTCCTCGGTCGACCTGCTCGGCGTCTGGGATTTTCAAAAGCGCAACCAGGTGCTGATCTGCTACCACGTGGTGGCCGACGGCACGGTGCGGCTGTCGCCGGAGCTGGTCGATTACCGCCTGCACGACCCGGCGGATCTGTACTGCTGGCCTGCCGGCACCGGCCATGCGCTCGCGACCTGGCTGCGCAGCCGGGGCATCGAGCCTCGATACCGAGACTGGCCTCCTATCGTTCCCGCAGCGCCGTCTGCCTAGAATCCCAGCCTGCGAAGGAATGCTGTCATGGAAGTGAACAAGGAAATCGATACCCGCGGACTCAATTGCCCGCTGCCCATCCTCAAGGCCAAGAAGGCCTTGACGGACATGCAGAGCGGGCAACTGCTGCGGGTGGTGTCGACCGACGCGGGGTCGTTACGCGACTTTCAGGCCTTCGCCCGCCAGACCGGCAACGAACTGGTGGGGCAGGACACGGTCGGGGTGGAATACATCCACGTGCTGCGCCGGCGGTAAGCCCATCACGGCTGTCCGGCGGTTTCGGCCGCGCATGAAAAAAGGCCTGCTGAACGCAGGCCTTCGTCTTGGTGCGGCGCGCAATCAGAGTTCCAGCGCCTTCAGGTATTCGCGGAAACCGGCGCCGAGTTGCGGGTGGGCCAGCGCGAGTTCGACGTTGGCTTCGAGGAAGCCTTCCTTGCTGCCGCAGTCGTAGCGGCGGCCGTCGTAGCGGTAGGCGAAGACCTTCTCGCGACGCATGAGCGCGGCGATGCCGTCGGTGAGCTGGATTTCGCCGCCCACGCCGCGTGGCTGGCTGGCGATCTCGCGGAACACGCCGGGCGTCAGGATGTAGCGGCCCGCGACACCCAGGCGCGACGGCGCATCTTGGGGCGCCGGCTTTTCAACCATGTGGGTCAGGTCCATCAGGCGGTCGTTGACGGCAGTGCCGGCGACGATGCCATAGCGCTTGGTGTGTTCTTCCGGCACTTCCTGCACGGCCAGGATGGAGGCCTGCCATTCGGTGAACTGGTCGACCATCTGCTTGAGCACCGGTGGCCTGCCGACCATCAGATCGTCGGCCAGCAGTACAGCGAAGGGCTCGTTGACCACCACGCTCTGGGCGCACAGCACGGCATGGCCCAGGCCCAGGGCCTTGGCCTGGCGGATGTAGATGCACTCCATGTCGTCGGGCTTGATCGAATGCACCAGCGCCAGCAGCTCCTTCTTGCCGGCGGCTTCGAGTTCGGCCTCCAGCTCGTAGGCGGTGTCGAAGTGATCGGGAATCGAGCGCTTGCTGCGACCGTTCACGAAAATCATCTGCCGAATGCCGGCCGCATAGGCTTCTTCGACGGCGTATTGAATCAGTGGCTTATCGACGACCGGCAGCATTTCCTTGGGCTGCGCCTTGGTGGCCGGAAGGAACCGCGTGCCAAGGCCTGCCACGGGAAAAACGGCTTTGGTGATGCGGGTGCGCGGAGAACTCATGCAGTGATTTCCTAAGTGTCGATTCCGTGGCGAAAAACGCACGATGGGGTGGATGCCGATTGATGCTAAACCATACGAGCATCGCAGTTACACAAGTGTCCATGTAACTCAAAGTGTCAGAACGTTACTTATTCGCGGTCATCCCAGGCGGGCCAACTGGGCTTGCAAACGCTCGATGGTGGCGCCGAAATCGGCAAGGCGCTTGTGCTCCTGCTCGATGACCTGCGGCTTGGCCTTGGCCACGAAAGCCTCGTTGGCCAGCTTGGCGCGGGCCTTCGCCATTTCGCCTTCGAGACGGGTGACTTCCTTGCCGAGCCGGCTTTTTTCGGCTGCCACGTCGATTTCCATGTGCAGGCACAGGCGCGAATCGCCCACGACGGCCACCGGCGCAGCCTGCGCGGCGGCGGCCCAGGCCGCTTCGTCGTCGAACACACGTACTTCCGACAACTTGGCGAGCGATTGCAAGGTGGGCGCCGCGCTGCGCAGAAAGTCCGCGTCGCCGACGGCGAAGAGCGGCAGCCGGGTCGACGGCGGCACGTTCATCTCGCTGCGCAGGTTGCGGCAGGCGTCGACGACGGCCTTGAGCCGTGCGACATATGTTTCAGCTGCGCTGTCAATTCGGTCAGCATCCGATTGCGGGTAGGGGCAGACGCTGATCGACGCCTCGCCCTCCGGCAGCCGGCCCGCGACCGGCGCGACCTTCTGCCACAGTTCTTCGGTGATGAAGGGAATCAGCGGATGCGCCAGCCGCAGGATGGTCTCGAGCGTGCGGATGAGCGTGCGCCGGGTACCACGCTGGGTGGCCTCGTCGCCAGTCTGGATCTGCACCTTGGCGATTTCCAGGTACCAGTCGCAGAACTCGTTCCAGATGAATTCGTAGATGGCGCTGGCGACGTTGTCGAGCCGGTAGTCGGCAAAGCTCTTGGCGACCTCGGCTTCCACCCGCTGCAGGGCCGACACGATCCAGCGGTCGGGCTCGCTGAACTTCAGATAACCGTGGGCGTTGCCGCCCGGGGCGCAGTCGGCCTTGGTGTGCGGATTCAGGCCGCAGTCCTGGCCCTCGCAGTTCATCAGCACGAAGCGGGTGGCGTTCCAGAGCTTGTTGCAGAAGTTGCGATAACCCTCGCAGCGCTTGCTGTCGAAATTGATGCTGCGGCCGAGCGAGGCCAGTGCCGCGAAGGTGAACCGCAGCGCGTCGGCGCCGTAGGCCGGAATGCCTTGCGGAAATTCCTTCTCGGTGTTCTTGCGCACCTGCGGCGCGGTTTCAGGCTTGCGCAGGCCGGTGGTGCGCTTGCCGAGCAGGGGTTCGAGCCCGATGCCGTCGATGAGGTCGACCGGGTCGAGCACGTTGCCCTCGGACTTGCTCATCTTCTTGCCTTGCGCGTCGCGCACCAGGCCGTGGATGTAGACGTCGCGGAAGGGCACGCGGCCAGTGAAGTGGCTGGTCATCATGATCATCCGGGCCACCCAGAAGAAGATGATGTCGTAGCCGGTGACCAGCACCGAGGAAGGCAGGTAGAGGTCGTAGTCGCTGACGCCGCCGGCCTGAGCCTGGTCCTGCGCGGCCGGCCAGCCCATGGTGGAGAAGGGGACCAGCGCCGACGAATACCAGGTGTCGAGCACGTCCTCGTCACGGGTCAGCGTCTTGCCGGGTGCCATGGCCTGCGCCTGCGCCTCGTCGTTGGCCACGTAGACCTGGCCGTCCTCGTCGTACCATGCCGGAATCTGATGGCCCCACCACAGCTGGCGGCTGATGCACCAGTCCTGGATGTTGTGCATCCACTGGTTGTAGGTGTTGACCCAGTTCTCGGGCACGAAGCGCACCTGGCCCGAATCGACCGCGTCGATCGCCTTCTGCGCGATCGACTTGCCGGTGGCATCGCCTTCGCCTACCTTGTTGACCGCCACGAACCACTGGTCGGTGAGCATCGGCTCCACCACCTGGCCGGTGCGGGCGCAGCGCGGCACCATCAGGCGGTGCTTCTTCACCTCGACCAGCAGGCCGAGCGCCTCCAGGTCGGCCACCACCTTCTTGCGTGCGACGAAACGGTCGAGCCCGCGATAGGCCTCGGGCGCGTTGTCGTTGACGGTGGCGTCGAGCGTCAGGATGCCGATCATCGGCAGGCCGTGGCGCTGGCCGACGGCGTAGTCGTTGTAGTCGTGCGCGGGTGTGACCTTGACCACGCCGGTGCCGAAGGCCTTGTCGACATAGTCGTCGGCGATGACCGGGATGGTGCGGTCGCAAAGCGGTAGCGCGACCTGCTTGCCGATGAGGCCGGCGTAGCGTTCGTCCTCGGGATGGACCATGACGGCGGTGTCGCCCAGCATGGTTTCGGGCCGGGTGGTGGCCACCACCAGCGAGCCGGAGCCGTCGGCCAGCGGGTAGCGGATATGCCAGAGCGACCCGTCTTCTTCCTCGCTCTCGACTTCCAGGTCGGACACGGCGGTCTTGAGCGTCGGATCCCAGTTCACCAGGCGCTTGCCTCGGTAGATGAGGCCCTGACGGTACAGGCGCACGAAGGTGTCGGTGACCACGGTCGACAGCTTGTCGTCCATGGTGAAGTACTCGTGCTGCCAGTCCACGCTGTCGCCCATGCGGCGCATCTGCGTGGTGATGGTGTTGCCGGACTGCTCCTTCCACTCCCAGATGCGGGCGACGAAGTTCTTGCGGCCGAGCGCGTGGCGGTCCTGGCCCTGGGCCTGCAGCTGGCGCTCCACCACAATCTGGGTGGCGATGCCGGCGTGGTCGGTGCCGGGCACCCATAGCGTGTTGTCGCCAAGCATGCGGTGGTAGCGCACCAGGCTGTCCATCACCGTCTGGTTGAAGGCGTGGCCCATGTGCAGGGTGCCGGTCACGTTGGGCGGCGGCAGCTGGACGGAGAAGGCGCCTGCGCCGGGCTTGGGCTCGCCGGTGCCGCGCCAGCCGGCACGGCCGTAGCCGCGTTGCTCCCAGAGCGGTCCCCAGTGCGCCTCCAGCGCGGCGGGTTCGAAGGACTTGGACAGGCTGTTGAGGCCGGGCTGCTGGATGTCGCTCATGGCGGAGTGCTTCAAATGAGAACGGCACCGCAGAAACGGTGCCGTCGGGGGAAAGGGTGCGTCGCCTTGATTTTAAGGCGGGCTCAATCGGAGAGTTCGGCCGCCCGGCGCCAGGCGCGTGCGCTTGCCTCCATGTCGCCGCGCTGCTCGGCCAGGTCGGCCAGGGCGCGCCAGGCGCGGCAACGCAGGGCTTCGTGCGGCAACTGCTTGCTGGCCTGTTCGAGCAGCTTCTGGGCCTTGCCCCAGAGCTGCAGCCGCAGGCAGGCGATGCCGGCCAAATACTGCAGCAGCGGATCGCGCGGGTTGTTCTGCTGGGCCGATTCGATGCGGGCAAGCCAGGGCGGATCGACATCGATCAGGCTGCCTTCGAGCGCGCGGACCAGCTTGATCTCCAGCGCGTCGGCCAGGCTGCCGGGCTGGTTGACCAGCGTTTCCCAGGCCGGCAGCAGCCAGGCGCGCGCCTGCACCGCGTCGCCGCCGAGGTGGTGCAGCCGCTCGGCCGCATGCACCGCCAGCTCGGGCATGGCGCGGTCACTGGCATCGAGCGATTGCCAGGCCTTGAGCAGCTGGCCGGTGTCATGCGCCTGGTTGATCAGTTCGATGGCCAGTCCACGCACGATGCTGTGCGCGGCCGTCGCCGAGAACGCGCGGTGCTTGATGAGCAGGCGCGCGGTGTCGAGTGCGGCTTGCGTCTGGCCGGCCAGGCGGCTGGCCCGCAGCCGGGTGCGCAGCGCGGCGGTGCGGCGGGCGGCGCCTTGCGGCAGTTGCTCCAGCCAGCCGAGTGCGGCGAGGGCGTCGCGGTCCTGCATCGCCCAGCTGGCCGCACGCAGTTGGGCGCCTTCGCGCGCCTCTTGCGCGGGGGCGGACGGGTTGGCCGCGGTCTGTTCGAGCGCCTGCTGCAGATGCCGGTCCCGTGCCGGGCGGTCCTGCAGCGCGTGGGCGCTTTCGGCGGCGATCAGGTGGGCGAGCGCACGGACCTGCACCGCGTGGGCCAGCGGCTCGGCGGTGCCGACGAGTGCCTTCTCGTGGACGATGGCGGTTTCGGCCGCCTTGCGGGCACGGATGTAGCGGCCGGCGGTGAGGTGCGAGAGGCCGTCGAGCAGCGCGACATGCATGTGGCGCTCCTTCTGCTGGTTGCGCCAGCGGCCGGCCTGCACCGGCAGGTCGAGCAGCGCGGCGAGCGCTCGCAGTGCCAGGTGCACGACGGTGAAGCCGCCGAACAGGATCAGCAGCACCATGTTCAGCGACAGGTCGATGCGATAGGGCGGCCAGAACACGGTGATCGTGCCCTGGTTGTTGCCCGCGAAGAGAGCCACGGCCACGGCGATGCCGAACAGGCCGATGAACCAGAGAGCGGCGCGCATCAGGGATTACCTTCCTGCGGCCGCGGTAGCGAGCGCCGAAAGGGTTTCCTCCGGCTGCGGAATCGAGGTGCCGTTCATCTGCGCCTGCGCCTGCTTGAGCATTTCACCGGCGGTCACCACACGGCGCGAACCGGGTTCGAAGTAATGCTGCAGCGCAAACGCCGCACCGGCCAGGTCGGAACGCGCCGCGTTGGACTGCCGCGCCAGCACGCCCAAACGGGCGTTCACCAGCTTGAGCTTGAGGTTCTCGCGCAGGAAGAAGGCCTGGTCGGGCGCCAGCAGCACCGCTTCGGGTTGGTCGATGCGGCTGACCCGCACCAGACCACGCGCCTCGTCGCGCACCGCGAACCAGGCGCGGCGCAGGGTGGCGCGCCAGAGCGGATCGGCGCTGGTGTCGGGTTCGGGCAGCGGGGCGGCGCCGCCGTGCATCGCGGCGGCCTGCGCCACCGCGTTCTGCAGCGGCAGTTCGTCGACCATGCGCACCAGCTCGTCGAGCCGCGACAGCAAGCCGGGCACGTCGGTGACGCTGGCGGCGCGTACGCGTTCCATGTCGCGGGCGATGGCGCGCTGCACCGGTGCCAGGCGTGGCTGGGCGGCGCGCGCGATGCGCTGATCGGCGCTGCGCAGGGCGGCCAGCAGCGGGTCGGCGGTGCCGGTCAGGTCGGCCTGCTGCTGGGCCAGCCGCAGGGCGGAGTCGATGTCCACCACCAGGGTGTCGTCGCGCGAGCGCGAAAGGCTCTGCATCAGCTCTTCGAGCTGCGAACGCTGCAGCGAGACTTCGGACAGGCGCGCTTCCATCACGCCGACCCGCGAGACCGCGTCCTGCGCGGTTTCCTGCGCCTGCCGCGCCATGGTGCGGGCTTCGATCGACTGGCTGCCGGCGTCGGCGCTCTGCCGGGCCAGTTGCTCCTGGATGGACGACAGGCGCTGCCAGAGCGTGACGGAGGCGGCGAGCGCCAGCGCCGCGACGATGCCGACACCGATCAGCATGGGACGCGCCAGCGAGGGCGGCGCGACGAGGGGCGATGCGGGTGTCGCCGCGGGCGATTCAGGCAGGGGCACGGAACTCATTCGGTCGATTCTATCGATCGGTCCAGGGCCGTCATGGCCTGTTCGAGGCCGACGACGCCCGGTCGTGCCATGACGACCCGCGCAAAGCCGGCGGCGTTCGCACTGGCCGCGATGCGTGGATGGGTGGCGAGGGCGGTGCCCTGGCGCAGCGCTTCGGCCGCAACGGGAAGCAGGGCGAACAGATGCGCGATGGCTTCCGAGTTGCTGAATACCCATGCGGTGCCGGGCCCGGCCAGCGACATCGCCTGTGCCGATTCGGCATCGCTCCAGGCGGGCTTGCCGCGCCGGTAGGCCGCGACGGCCGACACCACGGCCCCGGCGCCCGCCAGTTGCTCGGCCATCCAGGCGCGGCCGTGTCCGCTGCCGGCATCGTCGGCGCGATCCGCCTCGGCGCCGCGCACGATGAGCACCGAATCACCGCGCGCGATGCGCCCGCCGGCCGTCGCCCACAGCGCTTCGGAATCGAACTGCGCGGCGTCTTGCGCCGGTGTGTCGATGGCGTCGGCCGGCACGCCCTGCGCCGACAGCGCTGCCGCCGTGCCCGGGCCGGGCGCCCAGGCGCGCGTGGCGGCCGGCCAGCGGCTGCCCGGCGCGGCCGCACCGAAGAAGTGCTGTACCGCCGCGGCGCTGACGAACATCACCGCACGATGTTCGTGCAGCGAGCGCCAGCAGCGGCGCAGGGTTTCGGCCTGCTCGCGGTCCGGTTCGGTGATGCCGATGAGCGGCAGGGCGACGACGTCCAAGCCGGCCTGCCGAAGCCGCAGCGCCGATGCCTCGCCCTCGGGCGCCGGGCGGGTCAGCACGAAACGCATCGGCTCTCCGTGCGCAGCTAGTGCGCGCCAGCCGCGCGCAGCCGGTTCGCGGCTTCTTCGCCCAGCGTCGCCGCTTCGGCGGGCGTGGCGACGGTGCCCGTCACGTCGGCGCGCAGCAAGGTGCCGTCGCCGGCCGGATCGCCCCAGGCCGCGCGCAGGTGCAGGGTGGCGTCGCTCAGCGTAGCGAAGGCCGCCAGCGGCATCGAGCAGCTGCCGCCCATGGCGCGGCTCACCGCCCGTTCGGCGCTGGTGGTGAGTTCGGTGGCCCGATGGTTGAGCGGTGCCAGAGCGGCCGCCAGATCGGCGCGACCGGCGCGGATCTCGATACCCAGCGCGCCTTGTCCGGCGGCGGGCAGCATTTGTTCGTCGATCGAGAAATGGCAGCGGATGCGCGCCTCCAGGCCCAGCCGTATCAGCCCGGCCGAGGCCAGCACGATGCCGTCGTAGCCGCCGTCGTCGAGCTTGCGCAGGCGGGTGTCGAGATTGCCGCGCAAGGGCTCCACCCGCAGATCGGGCCGCAGCGCGCGCAGCAGCACCTGCCGGCGCAGGCTGGAAGTGCCGACCACCGCGCCCTCGGGCAGCGCCTGCAGCGTGGGGTAGGCGTTGGAGACGAAAGCGTCGCGCGGGTCCTCGCGTTCCATCACGCAGGCCATCTCGAAGCCCTCGGGCAGGTCCATGGGCACATCCTTGAGCGAATGCACCGCGATGTCGGCCCGGCCGTCCTGCAGGGCGGTCTCCAGCTCCTTCACGAACAGGCCCTTGCCGCCGACCTTGCTGAGCGAGCGGTCGAGGATGCGGTCTCCTTGCGTCGTCATGCCCAGCAGGCGGACGCCATGGCCCAGGCCTTGCAATCGTGCTGCCACATGTTCTGCCTGCCACAGGGCAAGCCGGCTTTCGCGCGTGGCGATGACGATGGAAAGCGGGGCTTGGCTCACGAGAAAAATGGGGGGCAGCGGCGAAGGCGGCGATGCTAGCATTGCTGCAGCGCACCATTAGAAGACCAACTCAACCTGCCAGGAGAACACCGTGCAGCAGACCGACAAGGCCCCTTCGTCGACCTCTGGCACGACGCCCCCGCGTCGCCGCAAGGACATCGAGCAACCGCTGGTCGACGACATCCGTCTGCTCGGCCGCATCCTCGGCGACGTGATCCGCGAGACCGACGGCCAGGCCGCCTACGAACTCGTCGAGCAGGTGCGCAAGCTGTCGGTGGCCTTCCGGCGCGACGCCGATCAGGACGCCGACCGTGCGCTGAAGAAGCTGCTCAAGTCGCTGAGCGCCGACCAGACCGTCAGCGTGATCCGCGCCTTCACCTATTTCAGCCACCTGGCCAACCTGGCCGAAGACCGGCACTACATCCGCCGCCGCATCGAGCACGACCGGGCCGGCGATACCCAGGAAGGCAGCATCGACGTGGCCCTGGCGCGGCTGCGCTGGGCGGGCGTGTCGCCGCGTGCCTTGTCGCAGACGCTCGCGTCGAGCTATGTGTCCCCGGTGCTCACCGCCCACCCGACCGAGGTGCAGCGCAAGAGCATTCTCGATGCCGAGCGCGGCATCGCCCAGCTGCTGCAGGCGCGCGACGAGGTCAAGGCGCGGGCTTTGTTCTCGGCTGCCACCAAGGATGCGCTGGCGCCGCGCGAGATGGCCGCCAACGAGGCGCAGCTGCGCGCCCGGGTCATGCAGCTCTGGCACACCCGGCTGTTGCGCTTTTCCAAGCTCACCGTCAACGACGAGATCGAGAACGCGCTGTCCTATTACGAGGCCACCTTCCTGCGCGAAGTGCCGCGCTTGTACGCCGGCCTGGAGCGCGAGCTCGGGGCGTACCCGGTGGCGAGCTTCTTTCGCATGGGGCAGTGGATCGGTGGCGACCGCGACGGCAATCCGAACGTCAGCGCCGACACGCTCGAATACGCGCTGCGCCGCCAGAGCGAGGTGTCGATCCGCCACATGCTGACCGAGCTGCACCGCCTGGGCGCGGAGCTGTCGCTGTCGGCCCGGCTGGTGGACTTCGGCCCCGAGATGCAGGCGCTGGCCGGCCGCAGCCCGGACCAGAGCGAGCACCGCCTGGACGAACCCTACCGGCGCGCCCTCACCGGCATGTACGCGCGCCTGGCCGCCACGCTCAAGAACCTCACCGGCGGCGAGGCCGCGCGCCACGCCGTGGCGCCGCAGAACCCCTATCTGATGGCCGAGGAACTGGTGGCCGACCTGCGGGTGATCGAAGCTTCGCTGCTGGCCCAGCACGGCGAAGCCATCGCGCAGCAACGGCTCAAGCCGCTGATCCGCACGGCGGAGGTCTTCGGCTTCCATCTGGCCACGGTCGACCTGCGGCAGAGCTCGGACAAGCACGAGGCGGTGGTGGCCGAGCTGCTGCTCACCGCCCGCATCGAGCCCGGCTATTCGAGCCTGGACGAAGCCGCCAAGCGCAAGCTGCTGCTGTCGCTGCTCAACGATGCACGCACCCTGCGGGTGATGGGCATCGAATATTCCGACCTGGCGCGCAGCGAGCTCGCCATCTTCGAGGCGGCCCGCAACATGCGCGCCCGCTACGGCCGGCAGGCGATCCGCCACTACATCATCAGCCACACCGAGGCGGTGAGCGACCTGCTCGAAGTGCTGCTGCTGCAGAAGGAAGTGGGCCTGCTGCGCGGCACGCTCGATGCCGGCGCGGTCAACGACCTGATCGTGGTGCCGCTGTTCGAGACCATCGGCGACCTGCGCAGCGCCGCGCCCATCATGCGGGAGTTCTACAGCCTGCCGGGCATCGCCGCGCTGGTGCAGCGCAGCGGCGGCGAGCAGGACGTGATGCTCGGTTATTCCGACAGCAACAAGGACGGCGGCATCTTCACCAGCAACTGGGAGCTCTACCGCACCGGCGGCGCGCTGGTGGCGTTCTTCGACGCAATGGCGCTCGAAGGCCTGCCGGCCAATCCCGCGCAGGACGCGCCGGCGGTGCCGCCGACGCCGATCCAGCTGCGCATGTTCCACGGCCGTGGCGGCACGGTGGGACGCGGTGGCGGCCCGAGCTACCAGGCCATCCTGGCGCAGCCGGCCGGCACGGTGCGCGGCCAGATCCGCCTGACCGAGCAGGGCGAAGTCATCGGCTCCAAGTACGCCAACCCGGAGATCGGCCGGCGCAACCTCGAAACGCTGGTCGCCGCCACGCTCGAAGCCACGTTGCTGCAGCCGGCCAAGCCCGCGACCCGGCAGTTCCTGCAGGCGGCCGACGAGATCTCGGTGGCCAGCATGGCCGCCTACCGGCAGCTGGTGTATGAGACACCGCATTTCGCCGACTACTTCTTCGGCTCCACCCCGATCCGCGAGATCGCCGAACTCAACATCGGCTCGCGTCCGGCCTCGCGCAAGGCGCAGCAGAACATCGAGGACCTGCGCGCGGTGCCCTGGTCCTTCAGCTGGGGCCAGTGCCGGCTGACGCTGCCGGGCTGGTACGGTTTCGGCTCGGCGGTCGAGGCCTTTCTGGCCGACGGCGCGCAGCCGTCCAAGACCGAGCGCGCCACCCGGGTCGCGCTGCTGCAGCGCATGTACAAGCAGTGGCCGTTCTTCAAGACGCTGCTGTCGAACATGGACATGGTGCTGGCCAAGAGCGACCCGGCGCTGGCTGGCCGCTATGCCGAGCTGGTCACCGACACGCGGTTGCGCAAGAAGGTGTTCGGCATGATCGAAGCGGAATGGAAGCGCACCAACGACGCGCTGGCGCTGATCACCGGCGACAAGCAGCGGCTGGCGCACAACACCTCGTTGTCGCGATCCATCCGTCACCGCTTCCCCTACATCGACCCGCTGCACCACCTGCAGATCGAGCTGATGCGGCGCTACCGGGCGGGGCAGGGCGACGACCGGGTGCAGACCGGCATCCACATCTCAATCAACGGCATCGCGGCCGGGCTGCGCAATACCGGTTGAGCCTTACCGGTCGAGCCTTACCGATTGAGCTTCAGAGCTGCCGGTCGTCGCGCGGCGGCCGGGCGCTGATCACCAGCTGCAGGGCCGCGCGCGGCGGCGCCAGCAGGCGGGCATAGGCGTCGATGTCCGCCGTGCTCCAGGCGGCGTAACGGCTGACCGCGTCCTGCGCCGGTCGTTCCGGTCCCCAGCGCTCGCGGCCGGCGGCGACCACGGCGTCGAACGCCGCCGAGCCGCCGTCCGGCAGTGCGGCGGTGTCGGCCATGAATTCGATGCGGCGCAGTTCGCCGCCGGCCAGATAGTAGGTCTGCGTGCCGATGACACCGGCCACCTGCGCATCGGCGACCTGCCAGGCTCCCACCAGCCCGCCGGCGAGCCGCTGCGGCCGCCGTACCCGTTCCAGCGCCGGCAGCGCCTGCCGCAGTTCAGCGAGGCCCATGCCCAGTCGCACGCCGGGCGGCAGCTCCTGGGCCGAAGCCGCCGGCACCACGGCGGCCAACCCGGCTGCCAGCAACGCGGCGAACAGGGCTCGCTTCACCGGCCTTCCACCATCGCGCGCAGCTGCGCCGCCAGCACGTCCATCGCGAAGGGCTTGGTCAGCATGTCCATGCCGGGCTCCAGAAAGCCGCGCGCCTCGACGGTGTTCTCGGCATAACCGGTCATGAACAGCACCTTCAGCTCCGGCCGCAGCACACGCGCGGCGTCGGCCACCTGCCGGCCGTTGAGGCCGGGCAGGCCGATGTCGGTCACCAGCAGGTCGATGTGCTGGGGCGACTGCAGGATCGCCAGCCCACCCGGGCCGTCGGCCGCCTCCAGCGCGCAGTAGCCGAGTTCGTTCAGCACTTCCACGATCAGGCCGCGCACGACGGCCTCGTCTTCCACCACCAGCACCGTCTCGCCCCGGCGAGTGGCCGGCTCGGCGCCGGGCGGCGGCAGGTGTTCGTCGGCCTCGGCTCGACCCAGGTGCCGTGGCAGGAAAAGGCGGACGACGGTGCCTTGCGCCGGTTCGCTGTCGATGCGCACATGGCCGTCCGACTGGCGGGCGAAGCCGTAGATCATCGACAGGCCCAGGCCGGTGCCCTGGCCGAGCGGCTTGGTGGTGAAGAAGGGATCGAAGGCCTTGGCCAGCACGTCGGGCGCCATGCCGGTGCCGGTGTCCTCGACCTGCACGCAGACGTATTCGCCGGCGGTCACGTCGTCGCGGGCAGCGGCGTAGAGCTCGTCGATCTGCGCATTGCTCGTGGCGATGGTGAGCAGCCCGCCGTCGGGCATGGCGTCGCGCGCGTTGATGCAGAGGTTGAGGATCGCGCTCTCGAGCTGGTTGCCGTCGCACAGGGTCGGCCAAAGCTCGTCCTGCAGGTCCAGTCGCAGGCCGATGCGCTCGCCGAGCGTGCGGCGCAGCAGCTCTTCCATGGAGCGCACCAGCGGATTGGCCTCGACCGTGCGCGGAGCCAGCGGCTGCCGCCGCGAAAAGGCCAGCAGCCGGTGGGTGAGGGCGGCGGCGCGGCGGGCCGACTGGATCGCGCCGTCGATGAAGCGCTGCAGGTCTTCCACCCGGCCGGCGCCGATGCGCCGGCGCACCACTTCCAGCGAACCGGTGATGCCCTGCAGCAGGTTGTTGAAGTCGTGTGCGATGCCGCCAGTGAGCTGGCCCACGGCTTCCATCTTCTGCGACTGGCGCAGTTGCTCGTGCGCACGTTCGAGCTCGCCGGTGCGTTCGGCCACGCGCTGCTGCAGCGTTTCGCGCGCGCGTTCGGCGGCCTGGAACAGCCGTGCGTTGTCGATCGCGATGGCCGCCTGCGAGGCCATGCCGATCGCGATGCGCTCGGCGCGCGCGGTGAAGCGGTCGGGCTGCGGATGCCCGAAGAACATGCCGCCGATGACCTCGCCCGATCGGGTGACGACCGGCACCGCCAGGTAGCTGCACACCGGCAGATGGCCGGCGGGCATGCCGGTGTGCGGGCTGTTGCGGCCGTATCGCGGGTCGCGGGTGATGTCGCCCGAGCGGATCGCGCCCTTGCCCTCGAAGGTGGGGCCGAACAGTGCGGTGGCGCGCGGCATGGGAAAGTTGGCGAAGCTGGAGCGTTCCACACCCGAAAGCGCGTAGAGCGTGTAGCTCGCGCCCTGCTCGTCGAGCACGTTGTAGAAGAAGGCGCCGAAAGCAGCGTCGGTGAGCTCGCGGCAGGCATCGACCACGCGCTGGACCACGGTGTCGAGGTCGAGCTCGCCGGCCAGCATCGCACCGGTGTGGTTGAGGGTTTCGAGCGCGCGGCTTTCCTCGCGCAGGGCTTCCTCGGCGCGGGCGCGTTCCACCGCGTCCCAGGTGCGCAGGGCGACGTCTTCCACCAGCGCCACCTCGTCGGCATTCCAGGCGCGTGGCTGTGCATGGTTCACGTAGAGCACCGCGCGCAGCCGGCCGTCCTTCAGGAAGGGAACGGCGATCTGGCCGCGGATCTGCATGGCCTCGATATGCGCCGGCGCGTTGCCCGGCTCGCGCGAGGCGTCTTCGAAGACGGCGGTGCGGCCCTTTCTGAGCAGGTCCACGTTGGCGGCGCCGAAGGTCTCCAGCGGATAACTGCCGGCGAGTGACGGCACATCGGCCACGGCGTCGATCTCGAGCACCACGGTCTGGCCGTCTTCGCGAATCTGCGCGTAGCCGACCCGGCTGCTGCCCAGATGCTCGCGCAGGCGGCGCACGGTTGCCGCCATGATGTCGCGCGGCGGCGCCGGCAGCCGCAGGGTGTCGACCACGCCCAGCAGGAAGGCCTGGCGCGAGGCGGCCGCGCGGTGGGCGGTGATGTCGATGGCGGTGCCGAGCGCGCGCACGCATACGCCGTCGGCATCGAACACGCCGCGCCCCTTGGCGGCCACCCAGCGGATGCGGCCGTCTTCCTTGCCGACGGTGCGGTATTCCACGTCGTAGGTGGCGCGCCGCGCCGGATCGACGGCGGAGGCGAAGGCTTCTGCCGTGCGGTCGCGGTCGTCGGGGTGAAGGCCGGCGTAGAAGTCGGACATGTCGCAGGGCACGCCCGGCGAGATGCCGAACATCGCCTTGGTGCGCGGCGGCCAGGTGAGCACGCGGGTGCGCAGGTCCAGGTCCCAGGTGCCGATTTCGGCGACCTCGATGGCCAGCAGCAGCGATTCGCGGCTGGCCTGCATCGCCGAAGCGATTTCGTCGAGAGAGGGCGTCATCGGCGTGGTGGCGGGAGCGCCGAGGGGGTCGGGACGGTCTGGCGGTGCCTGGGTCATGAGTAGCCGGAAAGCGGGATGGGGCGAAACGCGTCGATCTGCAATGGTAGCTTCGCGGTGTCGCCCGCTTTTCCCAACGCTTTTTTCACCGCCATGCAGCTCGACGCCGCTTCCTGGGCCTGGATCCCGATCACGCTCGCCGCCGCGCTCGGCCAGACCTTCCGCAACGCCGCGCAGCGCACCCTCACCGCGACCGCCGGCACGCTGGCCGCCACGCTGGTGCGTTTTCTCTACGGCCTGCCGGTGGCGCTGGCCTGGCTGGCGCTGGTGCGATGGGGATGGGGCGGTGCTTTGTCGCAGGGCGCCGCGCCGGCGTTCGGCTGGGGCTACGCCGGCTGGCTGGTGGTGGCGGCGCTGGCCCAGCTCGCCGCGACGGCGCTGCTGCTGCTGGCCATGGCGAGCCGCAATTTCATCGTGGCGGTGACCTGGTCCAAGACCGAGGTGCTGCAGGTGGCGCTGTTCTCGGCGGTCTTCCTGCAGGAGCTGCCCGGGCCGGTGCTGCTGGCGGGCATGGTGGCGGCCACCGTCGGCGTGGTGCTGCTGTCGCCCGCCGCATCGGGCTCGGGTGGCCCGGGCGGCCGGGCGGTCGTCTACGGATTGGCGTCGGGCGCCTGCTTCGCGATGGCCTCGATCGGCTATCGCGGCGCCTCGCTGCAACTGCAGGGCGTTTCGCCCTGGCTCGCCGGCGCCTGGAACGTGGCCTGGGCCCAGGGCCTGCAGACGCTACTGCTCGGCGGCTGGCTGGCGATGCGCGCCCCGGCGTCGCTGGGGGTGGTGCTGCGGTCGTGGCGGCTGTCCAGCGCGGCGGGCTCGGCGGGGGCGTTCGCGTCGATCTGCTGGCTGACCGCCACGGCGATGCGGCCGGCGACCGAGGTGCGCACGCTCGGCCTGGTCGAGGTGATCTTCAGCTACCTCGTGTCGCAGCGGCTGTTCGCCGAGTCGCTGTCGATGCGCGAAAAGCTCGGCATGGGCCTGGTTGGCGTCGGCCTGGTAGTGGCCTGCGCGCGTCTGTGAGCCGCACTGAAACCATCAGATTTGTTCAGGGGTTACCCTAGGTGGCTGCCGCCGCCACGCGCGCGGGCAGCGACGACTCCTAAAAACCGACAACAACAGGACAACATGAGTTCTTCTGCACCCGCCACGCCGGCGCATCGTCCCTACACGCCCAAGGAAGTCCGCGAACGTGTCTTCGCCATCGTCGCCGCATCGTCCGGCAACCTGGTCGAATGGTTCGACTTCTACGTCTACGCCTTCAGCGCGATCTACTTCGCCGCTTCCTTCTTCCCCAAGGCCGACCCCACGGTGCAGCTGCTGAGCACCGCCGGCGTGTTTGCGGCGGGCTTTCTGATGCGGCCGATCGGTGGCTGGCTGTTCGGCCTCATCGGCGACAAGTACGGTCGCAAGCCCTCCATGGTGATCTCGGTCGTGATGATGGGTGGCGGCTCGCTGCTCATCGCCTGCCTGCCCACCTACAACAGCATCGGCGTCGCGGCCCCGGCGCTGCTGCTGCTGGCGCGTCTGCTGCAAGGCCTGTCGGTCGGCGGCGAATACGGCGCCTCGGCCACCTATATGAGCGAGGTCGCGCTGCGCGGCCGTCGCGGCTTCTTCGCCTCGTTCCAGTACGTCACGCTGATCGGCGGCCAGCTGCTCGCGGCGCTGGTCATCGTGGTCATGCAGTTTTTCCTGGACGACGCCGAGCTCCACGCCTGGGGCTGGCGCGTGCCTTTCGTGATCGGCGCGGTCACCGCGGTGGTCGCCATGCTGCTGCGGCGCTCGCTGCGCGAAACCTCCACCGCAGAGACCCGCGCCAACAAGGAAGCCGGCAGCCTGGGTGCGCTGTTGCGCAACCACCTGCCGGCGTTCCTCACGGTGCTGGGCTACACGGCCGGCGGCTCGCTGATCTTCTACACCTTCACCACCTACATGCAGAAGTACCTGGTGAACTCGGCCGGCATGTCGGCTCGCACGTCCACCGAAATCATGACCTGCGCGCTGTTCTGCTACATGCTCATGCAGCCGCTGTTCGGCGCGCTCGCCGACCGCATCGGCCGGCGCGCTTCCATGATGCTGTTCGGCGCCCTGGGCACGCTGGCCACCGTGCCGATCCTGCTGGCGCTGCAATCGGTCAAAAGTCCGTACGCGGCCTTCGGCCTGATCGTGCTGGCGCTGGCCATCGTGAGTTTCTACACCTCGATCAGCGGCCTGGTGAAGGCCGAGATGTTCCCGCCGCAGGTGCGCGCGCTGGGCGTGGGTTTCGCCTACGCCATCGCCAACGCGGTGTTCGGCGGCACGGCCGAATACGTGGCGCTCTACCTGAAAGACATCGACATGCAGCAGAGCTTCTACTGGTATGTGACGGTGATGATGGCCATCGCCTTCCTGGTCAGCCTGCGCCTGCCCAAGCAGCCAGACTACCTGCACCACGACCACTGACCCGTACGGCCGGCAAAAGGTGCTGGCTATACTCGTCCGGGTCGATTCTCGCCAAGGTTTACTGATGATTCCTGTCATTCTGTCGGGTGGGTCCGGCACCCGCCTTTGGCCGCTCTCGCGGTCGTCCTACCCCAAGCAATTCATCGGCGTCACCGAAGAGCGGACCATGTTCCAGCTCACGCTGGCACGGCTGGCCGGCCTGCCTGACGTGCAGGCCCCGCTGGTGGTCGGCAACGAGAATCATCGTTTCATCCTCGGCGAACAACTCCACGCGGTGGGCGTCAAGCCGCACGCGATCCTGCTGGAGCCGGTCGGGCGCAATACCGCGCCGGCCATCGCGGCCGCTGCGGCCGCCGCCAGCGCGCAGGGCGCCGATCCGCTGCTGCTGGTGCTGGCCGCCGACCATGTCATCGCCGATACGCCGGCTTTCCACCAGGCGATTGCCGCGGGTGTCGCGGCGGCTGAGGCCGGCGCGCTGGTCACCTTCGGCATCGTGCCGACCGCGCCCGAAACCGGCTATGGCTACATCCAGGTGGCCGACCGCGTGGAAGGCATCTCGGCCGTCGCCGTCAGCGCTTTCGTGGAGAAGCCGGACCTGGAAACCGCCCGTCGTTATCTGGCCGACGGCCGTCATCTCTGGAACAGCGGCATGTTCCTGTTCAAGGCTTCGGTGCTGCTGGCCGAGCTGGAGCGCTTCAGCCCGGCGGTGGTCAAGGCCGCGCGCGAATCGGTGGCCCAGGCCAGGTCCGACCTCGACTTCATCCGGCTCGACAAGGAAGCTTTCTCCGCATCGCCGGAAGACTCCATCGACTACGCCGTGATGGAGAAGTCGGACAAGGTGAAGGTGGTGCCGCTTTCGGCCGGCTGGAGCGACGTCGGTGCCTGGGGCGCCGTCTGGGACGTGGCCACCAAGGATGCGGAGGGCAACGCGGCGCGAGGCGACGTGTGGCTGCAGGGCGTGAAGAACAGCTACGTGCGCGCCGACCACCGTCTGGTCGCCGCCATCGGCCTCGACAACGTGATGATCGTCGAGACCTCCGACGCGGTGCTGGTCGCTTCCAAGGAATCCGTCCAGGAGGTCAAGAAGATCGTCGATCGGCTCAAAGCCGCCAAACGCCCCGAGGCGGCGCTGCACCGCGAGGTGTTCCGGCCGTGGGGCTCTTATGACTCCATCGACCACGCCGAGCGCTATCAGGTCAAGCGCATCACGGTGAACCCGGGGCAGAAGCTGTCGGTGCAGATGCACCACCACCGCGCCGAGCATTGGGTGGTGGTGTCCGGCACCGCCAAGGTGTGGCTGGGCGACAAGGAAGTGCTGCTCACCGAGAACCAGTCGACCTATATCCCGGTCGGCGTGGTCCATGCGCTGGAAAACCCCGGCAAGATCCCGCTCGAGCTGATCGAGGTGCAGTCGGGCGCCTACCTGGGCGAAGACGACATCGTGCGTTTCGAAGACCGTTACGGCCGGGCCTGACCAGCCCGCTGTAGCGGCAGGCGCCACAGTTCGTAGCGTTCGTCCCCGTTTTTCACCGCACCGGCGAAATGCTGGTCGAGTTTGCTCGCGGTGAACACCAGATCGCCGTTCGGGTGGATGGCGACCGTATCGGGCCAGTGCACGCCATCGCTCGAAGCCAGCCGCGCCATCGCGGCGGTGGTGGGGTCGTAACGAACGATGCCGTTGTGGGTCACGTCGGTGATGTAGAGAGCGCCGGCAGCGTCGGTGACGATGCCGTCGGTGTTGCCGCCCACGTCGCCGAGATCGCGGACATGCGCGGCGATGGCCCCGGTGCCCGTTTGCGGATCGCGCAGCAGTGCGGTCGGCACCGAATACACATGCGTCCCGGTCGTCACCGACCAGTACAGCACCGCCGCGTCGGGTGACAGGGCGATGCCGTTGATGCCCAGCATCATCGGATGGCCGGGCCACACGTCGCGGCCGTGGGCGACCACCTGCACGCCCGGCCGGGGCATCAGGCTCGGGTGGCGATCGAGCACGCGCCAGCTTCGCCCGCTGGCGAAATCGACCACGATCAGGCCGGCGGCGTTGTCGGGCGCACTGCGCAAGCCGCTGTCCGAAAGGTAGGCGACACGCCGGTGTTCATCGACGGCGATGTCGTTGAGAAAGCTGGCTTTGCGGTCGGCCACGCCGTCCAGCGGGATGCATTTCACGACCCGGCCCGAGGCGAGGTCCAGCACGAGCACTTTCTGCGCGCCCGGCGGAGACTCCTGCTCGGCCGCCACGAAGCCCAGGTCGAGCGCCCAGAGCCAGCCGTTGCGGCGGTCGACATGAAAGCCCAGTACGTTGCGCAGGCTGGTCTGGACCGGCGCCGTGATGTCGTTCGCCCGCAGGGACGGAAAAGCCGTCAGCCGCGCCGGCCCGGTGCGGCCGCCGGTATCCAGGCGACTGATCGTGGCGGGGGCACCGTCGGAAAGCAGACGCGGCGTACTGACGTAGGCGGCACCCTGGCCGTCGAAGTGGATGCCGGCGATGGGCGCCTTCACCGATCCGGCAAAAGCCACCGGGTCGGCCCCGTTCGGGGCCTGTTCCCAGCTCACGCCGGCATAGCTGCGCCAGCGCTCGAGCGCTGGCTGGTCGTCGGCATGGGCGGCCAGGCCGAATGCCGTGAGTGTCATGGCGGCGAGGTGCTTCGAAATGGATGACATCGGACTCTTTTCAGCAATCAAAACACCACTCTATTCATGAGCATCGAGGCTATAAACAGTCGAGCGAGACAATCATTCGTACATCAAAAGCCAAGATGAGCCGACGATTCGATCACCTGGGCGACGTGGAAACCTTCATCACGGTGGTCGACAAAGGTTCGCTCACTGCGGCTGCGATCGCACTGGCGACCACGGCGTCGGTACTCAGCCGGGCGATCAGTCGCCTGGAAACCCGCCTGGGCGCGCAGCTGCTGCGCCGCACCACGCGGCGGCTGAGCCTCACCGAGCCGGGTCGGCTGTACCTCGAGCAGGCGCGGCAGGCTTTCGTGCTGATCGAAGACGCGGAGCGCGGCATGCGAGGCACCGCCGGAGAGCTGGCCGGGCGCGTGCGGCTGAGCGTGCCCACCACCTATGGGCACCATCGCCTGCCGTCGTTGCTCAGCCGCTTTTCACAGCGCTATCCGAAGGTCGGCATCGACTTGAGCATCACCAACCGGAACGTCGATCTGGCGGCCGAAGGCTACGACCTCGCGATCCGGCTCGGCCCCTTGCCCGACAGCCGCCTGGTGTCACGCCACCTGGAGGATGTGGCCCTGTGCCTGCTGGCCGCGCCCGCCTATGGGGCCCTTGCCGGCATGCCGACCGACATCGAGGCGCTGGCCCGGCACGCCTGCCTGCCGTTCGTCATGCCCAGCACCGGACGCATCTCACCGTGGATGCTGCGCGACGACAAGGGAAAGGACATCGACTGGGCGCCGCAGGCCGGCGTGCGCTTGAGCGACGACGTGCTGGGTGTCGTCTCCCTGGCGTTGGCAGGCCTGGGTATCTGCCAGACCTTCGATTTCATCGGCCGCGACCTCATCGCGCAGGGCCGAGCGGTGGAGGTGCTGCCCCAGGCGCGGGGGCGCTCCCGACCGATCTCGGTGATCTACGCACCGCACCGGCAACTGTCCGCCGCCGCGCGGGCCTTGATCGATTTCCTGGTCGACCCCAACGCCGACTGACGCAGCCAAATAAAAAGCCCCATGCAGCAATGCAGGGGGCTTTTTTTGATTGACTGACCCGTCCTGCCCAGCGTTGACACCTCGACCTTGCAGAAAGGGCATGTGTCATGGAATCAGGGATCAAGCGCACGCAGCGTGACTACACGCTGGCTTTTAAGCTGGCAGTTGTCGCGCAGGTAGAAAAAGGCGAGTTGACATACAAGCAGGCTCAGATGCGGTACGGCATTCAGGGCCGCAGCACGGTGCTGGTGTGGTTGCGCAAGCATGGTCGCCAGAGTTGGGGCGTGGCGGCATCATCGGCAGCCATGCCGTTAAACAAGACCGCCTCATCGCTCACACCCGAGCAGCAGATCAAAGCCTTGCAGGTCCAGCTCCGGCTGGCTCAGGAGAAGGCGCAGCTCTTTGAAGCCGTGGTCGACGTGCTCAAGAAGGACTACGGGGTGCGCATCGTAAAAAAGCCTTTGGGCAAGTCCTCGCGCAAAAGCTCGTCCAAGGACTGAGCGTGAGCAGGGCTTGCCAACACATGGGCATGAGCCGACAGGCCTTCTACCAAGCCAGCAGCCGCCAGGCGCGGCGTACCGAGCAGGCACACGTTGTCGTGCAACTCGTGCGCGACCAGCGCATGCGCCAGCCACGCGTAGGCACGCGCAAGCTCCACTGCATGTTGCGCCAGCCGCTGCAGGACCAGGGCATCCGCCTGGGCCGTGACGCGCTCTTCGATGTGCTGCGTAATGCTGGCTTGCTTGTGACGCCCAGGCGGGCGTACCACAAGACCACCGACAGCCATCATCGCTTCCGGCGGCATCCGAACCTGCTCAAGGCGGGGCCGCAGCAAATCCATGCCACCGGCAGCGAGCAGGTATGGGTGGCCGACATCACCTATTTACCGACCGCTGGCAAGTTCGTCTACCTGAGCCTGATCACCGACATGTACTCCCGCAAGATCGTCGGCTGGCACGTGCATGCAAGCCTGCAGACAGAGGAGGTGGCCCAGGCGATGAAGATCGCCTTGCGGTCGCGCCAGACACGACAGGCCCTGGTCCACCACAGTGATCGAGGCATCCAGTACTGCTCGACCTATTACCAGGAGCTGCACCGACGCCATGGCGTCACCTGCTCGATGACCGATGGCTACGACTGCTACCAGAATGCTCTGGCCGAGCGCGTCAACGGCATTCTCAAAATGGAGTTTTTACTGAACCGCCCGGCCGATCTGCGCCAGGCGCGCCGCGTGGTCGAGCAGTCGGTGCAGATCTACAACCACGAGCGACTGCATACGTCGCTGAAAATGCAAACGCCCGATGCAGTGCACCGGGCGTCGCTGGCCGGCTGAACCGGCATTTTTAAACGTCCGGGGGTGTCAACTCTATTCAGGACGGGTCAGACGCGTCACCGCCGACTCAGACCAGGAGGCGGTGCGCAGCACCCTGACTGCCTCAGAGACTGGCCGGAAAGGCTACGCCGACCAGGCGAGTCGCCCCCGGTGAGGGGGTAGGCGGCTCTGGCTGCGCAGCAGCCAGGTCAAGCCTAGGGAAGAACCAAACCCTCCAGGTCAAGCCTGGGGGAGGGTCACAGCGTGTCTATGAAGCTGCGCAGCTTGTCGCTGCGGCTCGGATGCTTCAGCTTGCGCAGCGCCTTGGCTTCGATCTGGCGGATGCGTTCCCGGGTCACGTCGAACTGCTTGCCGACTTCTTCCAGCGTGTGGTCGGTCGACATCTCGATGCCGAAACGCATGCGCAGCACCTTGGCTTCGCGTGGGGTCAGGCCGTCGAGGATGTCCTTGACCACATCGCGCAGGCCGGCCTGCATCGCGGCTTCGATAGGCGCGGTGTTGGCCTGGTCCTCGATGAAGTCGCCCAGGTGGCTGTCGTCGTCGTCGCCGATCGGCGTTTCCATGGAGATCGGCTCCTTGGCGATCTTCATGATCTTGCGGATCTTGTCCTCGGGAATTTCCATCTTCGCGGCCAGGATGGAGGCGTCCGGCTCGAAGCCGAACTCCTGCAGATGCTGGCGCGAGATACGGTTCATCTTGTTGATCGTCTCGATCATGTGCACCGGAATACGGATGGTGCGCGCCTGGTCGGCGATCGAGCGGGTGATGGCCTGGCGGATCCACCAGGTGGCGTAGGTCGAGAACTTGTAGCCGCGACGGTATTCGAACTTGTCCACCGCCTTCATGAGGCCGATGTTGCCTTCCTGGATCAGGTCCAGGAACTGCAGGCCGCGGTTGGTGTACTTCTTGGCGATGGAGATCACCAGGCGCAGGTTGGCCTCGATCATTTCCTTCTTCGCGTCACGCGAGGAAGACTCGCCGGTGTTCATTCGGCGGTTGATGTCCTTCAACTGCGTCAGCGGCACCACCACGCGCGCCTGCAGGTCGATCAGCTTCTGCTGCAGCTCCTGCACCGGCGGAATATTGCGCGCCAGCACCGTGCTCCAGCTCTTGCCGGCAGCGGCCTGCTTCTCGACCCACTTCAGATTGAGCAGGTTGGGCGGGAAGTCCTTGACGAAGGTCTCCTGCGGCATGCCGCATTTCTCCACGATGATGCGGCGCAGCTCGCGTTCCTTCTTGCGCACGTCCTCGACCTGCGCACGCACCAGGTCGCACAGCTTCTCGATGGTCTTGGCGGTGAAGCGGATGGTCATCAGCTCTTCGGAAATGCTGCTCTGTGCCGCCATGTAGTGCGAGCCGCCGTAGCCTTCCTTGTCGTAGATGGCGTGCATCTGCTCGAACAGATCGCGCAGGCGGTCGAAGCGGCCGAGCGCGTCGCGCTTGAGTTCTTCGAGCTTTTTGGTCAGCGCCTTGGAGCCGCCCTTGCCGTCGTCGTCGTCTTCTTCGTCGAATTCGTCGAAATCTTCCTCGGCCACGTAGTCGTCGGCCTCGTTCGGGTTGGAGAAGCCGTCGACCACGGTCGAGATGACGACCTTGCCTTCACGGATTTCCTCGGACATGCGCAGGATCTCGGCGATGGTCGCCGGCGACGCGGAGATGGCCTCCATCATCGCCATCAGGCCGCCTTCGATGCGCTTGGCGATTTCGATTTCGCCTTCGCGGGTGAGCAGCTCGACCGTGCCCATTTCGCGCATGTACATGCGCACCGGGTCGGTGGTGCGGCCGAATTCGCTGTCCACGGTGGACAGCGCGGCTTCGGCGGCTTCTTCGGCTTCTTCCTCGGTGGCGCCGGTCTGCGCGGTGTTGGTCACCAGCAGGGTTTCGGCGTCGGGGGTCTGTTCATACACCGCCACACCCAGATCGTTGAGCATGGTGATGACGACTTCCAGGGTTTCCTGGTCGACCAGCTTGTCGGGCAAGTGGTCGGAGATTTCGCTGTGCGTCAGGAAGCCGCGGGTCTTGCCGAGCTTGATCAGGGTCTTCAGGCGCGAACGGCGCTTGGCCATGTCTTCTTCGGACAGGACGGTTTCGTCCAGCCCGAATTCCTTCATCAGCGCGCGCTCCTTGGCCTTGCTGATCTTCATGCGCAGCGGCTTGACCTTCTCGACCACCTCGGCCGACACCGCCGCCGGGGTTTCGACTTCGGCTTCACCTTCGAGATCGGCCTCGATGTCCGACAGGTCGGTATCGTCGACCGCCGGGCCGGACGAGGACGAAGAAGCGGCCGGAGCGGCGGCCTTGGGCTTGCGACCGCGCTTGGCCGGCGCTGCGGCGGTGGCGCCTTCGGTGGCGGCGGCAGCAGCGGCCTTGGGCGGGCGGCCGGGCTTCTTCTTGGATTCCTTGGAATCCTTCGATTCGGCGGCGGCGGCCTTCAGGATTTCGTCGGCGGCAGCCTTGAGCGAAGCTTTGGTGGACACGGGTGGTGAGGCTTTCTTGGGAGCGGCGGCGGGTTTGGCGGAGGCTTTGGCGGTCTTGGTCGACACGGCCGAGTCCCGGGTTCCGGCGCTGGCTTTGGGTTTTGCCGATGTAGCGGCGTTCTTGGCCGAAGAGGTGGGCTTGGAAGACTTCGCGGGCTTTTGAACAGGCATGGGCACCTCAACTCAAAAAAAACTCAACACAAAGAAAACGACTGGGCGCCACGACTCGGCGCGGGAGAAAGGGACCGACAAACGCCGCGAACGGCATCGATTCCCATAGGTGGGGGAGGCTTCCCCCGACGACAAGATGTGAGGGCGATCATTTGGTGTGCAGCCCTTGCGGTAGAGATGGCCGGTCGCGCGCTGTGGCGTCGGGGGGCCGGATTCCGGAGGTACTGCTGTCGCTCTTGCCGTCAGCAACCTGACATTATAGCTTTCGGGCAGAAATCAAGGGGTGCGGGGGTTCGATTCCAATGCCTGCCGACGGGATTGCAACGCCCGGTAGCGCTCGATCGCGGTCGGATCGGTGGCTGCCGCCGCGATGGCCGCCGTCTCCTCGGCCTTGAGATGCTCGATCAGCATGCGGTCGAGCACGTCGCGCAGTTCGCCGCGCAGGTCGCCCGGATCCGACTCGATCTCGGCCTGCGGCCCCTGCATCACCCGCAGCGCCGTGGCCTCGCCCGCGTGCCCCTGCAGGCCTTCGCGCAGGGCGGCCCACGGTTGCGGGCCGTGCTCGTGCAACTGCCCTTCGAGCCAGACGAACAGCGGCCCGTGCGGTGCGGGCAGGGCGCTGAGCAGCTCCCGGTCTTCGTGCGACAGGGCTTCGAGCGCGTCGGTGTCGCGCAGCAGCAGGCGCGCGGCCGTATCGGCGCGGCTGATGCCCGGCGTGCGCCGCCCGCGCGACGGCGGTTCGGCGTAGGGATCGACCGGCTCCGGCCGTTTCCACTTGCCGTCGGCCGTCTTCGTCCACCGACCGCCGTCGCCGAAACCCGAGCCGCTGCGCTTGCGGGGCGTGGACGGCGCTGACTGGTAGGGCTGACCCGCGTCGACGTATTCACCGGGGTCGCCCGGATCGCCCGGGGGCGGAAAATCGGGCATGCCGAATGGGTCGACCGACGCGGGCTCGGCCGGGCGACGGTCGCCGCGCTGCGGCTTTCCCCACAGGCTCGACAACTCCGCGGCGTCGAGCTGTACTGCCGACGCGATGTCGCCCAACAGCTGGCGCCGCAGGGCCCCGTCGGGCATGGAGCTCCACAATGGTCGGGCCTGGCTCGCCATGCGGGCGCGGCCTTCGGCGGTGGCGGTGTCGCAGTCTTCGCGCGCCGCGTCGAGCAGAAAGCGGCTTAGCGGCACCGCCTCGGCCACCTGCCGGGCGAAGGCTTCCTGGCCTTCGGCGCGGATGAAGCTGTCCGGATCGTGCTCGGTCGGCAGGAACAGAAAACGCACCGCGCGCACATCGGTGGCAAAGGGCAGGGCGGCTTCCAGCGCCTTGCGAGCCGCGCGTCGGCCGGCCTTGTCGCCGTCGAAGCTGAACACCACCGTGTCGGTAAAGCGGAACAACTTCTGCACATGTTCGGTGGTGCAGGCGGTGCCCAGGGTGGCGACCGCGTTGGCAAAACCCCATTGCGCCAACGCCACCACGTCCATGTAGCCCTCGGTCACCAGGGCGTAGCCTTTGTCGCGCAGCGCCTGGCGCGCTTCGAACAGGCCGTAGAGCTCGCGACCCTTGCTGAAGACCGGTGTTTCCGGCGAGTTGAGGTATTTGGGTTTCTCGTCGCCCAGCACCCGGCCGCCGAAGCCGATGCATTCGCCCTTCACATTGCGGATCGGAAACATCACCCGGTCGCGAAACCGGTCGTAGCGCTTGCGCTGCGATTCGGGCACGTCCTCAGCCTGCTCGCCGGCGATGACCAGGCCGCTTTCCACCAGCAGCGGGTCGTCATAAGCCGGGAACACACTGGCCAGCGCCCGCCAGCCCTCGGGCGCATAACCGAGCCCGAAGCGCTGCGCCATGGCGCCCGAAACGCCCCGGCCCTTGAAATATTGCACCGCCCGCGCCGAGCCGCGCAGCTGCTTGCGATAGGCCTCGCCGGCCTTCTCCAGCACCTCGGTCAGCGTGGCCTGCCGCTGGCGCTGCGCCGCCATGCGCTCGCGCTCCTGGGGCGGCACGTCGTCCTGCGGCACGACGAGGCCTGCCTGCTGGGCGAGGTCCTGCACCGCTTCCACGAAACTGGCGCCGGTGTATTCGGTGAGGAACTTGATGGCGTCGCCGCTTACCCCGCATCCGAAGCAGTGATAGAACTGCTTGACCGGGCTCACCGAAAACGACGGCGACTTTTCGTCGTGAAAAGGGCACAAACCGGTGAAGTTTGCGCCCGCTTTCTTCAATGTGACGTGGCGGCCGACGACTTCGACCACATCGGTGCGTGAGATGAGATCCTGAATGAACGATGCTGGTATGGCCACGCATGGATTATCTGGCGTGGGCGCAGTTCCACCTGATTGTGTGACCGGCAAGTAAATTAGACTACCGACCGGGCCGCGTCCCGTCAGGCGAGTGCCTTATCTCTCGGCGCCAACGCCACGCTCCCCAGCCCGACACCTCAGAAAGCTCGAAGATCAGATGAAGCACCCCGTGGTGGATCAGGCTCGCGCGCCGCGTGGCGCCACGCCCGCGGCAAGCGCCCGGGACTCCACGATTCCGCGCCACGTGGCGATCATCATGGACGGCAACCGCCGTTGGGCCGCGCAGCGCGGGCTGCCCCAGATGATGGGTCACGCCAGCGGCGCGCGCCGCATCCGCCCGCTGGTGGAGCGCTGCATGGCCGTCGGCATCGAATGCCTGACGCTCTTCGCCTTCAGCACCGAAAACTGGCGCCGCCCGGAGCAGGAAGTTTCCGGCCTCACCAAGCTTTTCCTGCGCTACTTGCGCAAGGAGGCCGGCGACCTGCACCTGCGCGGCATCCGGCTCAAGATCATCGGCGACGTGAGCCGGTTCGATCAGCCGCTGCGTCAGCTGTTCGAAGAAGTCGAACACCTCACCCGCGAGAACACCGGCCTCACCCTGGCCGTGGCCGTGAATTACGGTGGCCGCTGGGACATGCTCAACGCCATGCGCCGGTGGATCCAGGCGCATCCGGGCGCCTGCCCCGAGTCGATGGACGAAGACGCGCTCGCTCCCTACTTCAGCACCGCCGGCCTGCCCGACCCCGATTTGCTGATCCGCACCGGCGGCGAGGTGCGCGTGAGCAATTTCATGCTCTGGCAGATGGCCTATACCGAGATGTACTTCACCGACGTCCTGTTCCCGGCGTTCAACGTGCAGCGGCTCGACGAGTCGTTGACCTGGTTCGCCGGCCGCAACCGGCGTTTCGGCGCGTCCGACCCACCGCCGAGCGAGCCCGACCTGCGCGCTGCCGCTTCTGCTTGAGCTCCGAGTCAGCCGTTATTTTTCTGTGTAGTGTTGTGTGTGCTTTGCCAGCACACGATCCGCCTCAAAGGGCAAGACCATCGCTCCATGGAGCACCGCTGATTATTCAGCTTTGTATTGCCGCGCAGTGGCCCCAGCTGCTTTTCTGAGCATCGCGTTTGAGAGATGCCGCAGTAAGGCAAAGCAAATCTAAAAATGTTATGACCCGAGTCGTACTGTCCAACGACAAAAGCTTTGACGCGCCGCCGTCTTCGACCATCCTCGACGCCGCACGTGCCGCCGGCATCGTGCTGGAACACAGCTGCAAGACCGGCCGCTGCGGCACCTGCAAGGCACGCGTGCTGCGCGGCGCCACCACGCCGATCGGCGACGACACCAGCCTGAGCCCTGCCGAGCGCGAAGCCGGTTTCATCCTCACCTGCACCACTGCCGCGGTGGACGAGGTGCATCTCGACATCGAGGACGTCAGCCTGCTGGCGGACTTTCCCTCGCGCACCACGCCTTGCCGGATCGACGCGCTGGATCGTCCCGCGCCCGACGTGCTGCGCATCTCCCTGCGCTTTCCGCCCAAGGCGGCGCCGCGCTACCTGCCGGGCCAGTACGTCGATATCGTCGGCCCCAACAGCGTTCGCCGCAGCTATTCGGTGGCCAACGCGCCGTCGGACGACGGCAAGCTCGAGCTGCACATCCGCGAAGTACCGGGGGGCACGCTCAGCGCCTACTGGTTCGGCGCGGCCAAGGCCGGCGACCTGCTGCGCCTCGAAGGTCCCAAGGGCACTTTCTTCCTGCGCGACGTGGCCGGGCTCGACCTGGTCTTCCTGGCCACCGGAACCGGCATCGCGCCGGTGAAGGCCCTGCTGGAGGGCCTCGCACACCGGGTCGAACCCGGGCTGCCGCGCTCGGTCACCGTGCTCTGGGGCGGCCGCACGCCGCAGGATCTCTATTGGCAACCCACGATGGACGGGCCCGTGGCACTGGAGTACGTTCCGGTCCTGTCGCGCGCCGATGCCGACTGGACCGGCGCACGCGGCCACGTGCAGGACGTGTTGCTGCAAAGGGCGCCTGATCTGGCCCGATGCGTGGTCTACGCCTGCGGCTCCGAGACGATGATCGAAAATGCGTCCTCGCGCCTCCTCGCGGCAGGGCTTTCGGCCAAGCGTTTCTTCTCGGACGCCTTCGTCAGTTCTTCCGTTTAACCAACCAGCAAGCTAATACATGAAGGCAGTGATTTTGGCCGGCGGCCTCGGCACGCGACTCAGCGAAGAAACCGCGACCCGCCCCAAGCCCATGGTGGAAATCGGCGGCAAGCCGATCCTGTGGCACATCCTCAAGACCTACTCGCACCACGGCGTGAACGACTTCGTCATCTGCTGCGGCTACAAGGGCTATGTCATCAAGGAGTATTTCGCCAACTACTTCCTGCACATGTCCGATGTCACCTTCGACATGAGCCACAACCGCATGGAAGTGCACCACAAGCGCGCCGAACCCTGGTGCGTGACGCTGGTCGATACCGGTGACGAGTCCATGACCGGCGGCCGCCTGAAACGCGTGGCCAATTACGTGAAGGACGAAGAAGCCTTCTGCTTCACCTACGGCGACGGCGTGGCCGATATCGACATCACCCGGACCATCGCCTTCCACAAGGAACACGGCAAGGCCGCCACGCTTACCGCGACCTTCCCGCCCGGCCGCTTCGGCGCGCTCGACATGGAAGACGGCCGCGTGCGCAGCTTCCGTGAAAAGCCCAAGGGCGACGGCGCCATGATCAACGGTGGCTACTTCGTGCTGTCGCCCAAGGTCCTGTCCAAGCTCAGGGACGACTCCACGACCTGGGAGCAGGAGCCGCTGAACACGCTCGCCGAAGAGGGCGAACTCATGGCCTACGAGCACCACGGCTTCTGGCAGCCCATGGACACCCTGCGCGACAAGCACCACCTGGAAGAACTCTGGTCCTCCGGCAAGGCGCCGTGGAAGGTCTGGAGCTGACATGTCGGCCCACGACGGACGGGTCGACCCCGAGTTCTGGCGCGGCAAGCGCGTCTTCCTGACCGGCCACACCGGCTTCAAGGGCAGTTGGCTGTCGCTCTGGCTGCAGGGCATGGGCGCCACGGTGCACGGCTTCTCGCTGGCCCCGCCCACCACGCCCGCGCTGTTCGACGAAGCCCGCGTGGCCGAAGGCATGCAGTCCACCATCGGCGACATCCGTGACCTCGCGGCGGTGCGCGCCAGCCTGGTCGCCTTCCGCCCAGACATCGTCATCCACATGGCGGCCCAGCCGCTGGTGCGCCTGTCGTACGCCGAGCCGGTCGAAACCTATGCCACCAACGTCATGGGCACCGTCCACGTGATGGAAGCCGTGCGCGCCGCCGGCACCGTCAAGGCGGTCGTCAGCGTGACCACCGACAAGTGCTACGAGAACAAGGAATGGGTCTGGGGCTACCGTGAAGACGAGCCCATGGGCGGCTACGACCCCTACAGCAACAGCAAGGGCTGCGCCGAACTCGTCACCAGCGCCTACCGCCGCTCCTTCATGCAGAAGGAAGGCATCGCCCTGGCCTCGGGCCGTGCCGGCAACGTCATCGGCGGTGGCGACTGGGCACTCGACCGCCTGGTGCCCGACATCCTGCGCGCCTTCGAAGCCGGCCAGCCGGTCGTCATCCGCAACCCGCATTCCACCCGGCCCTGGCAGCATGTGCTGGAGCCACTCTCCGGCTACCTGGTGCTGGCCCAGCGCCTCTACACCGAGGGACAGTCGGTCGCCGAGGGGTGGAACTTCGGCCCCAAAGACGAAGACGCCCGCCCCGTGCAGTGGATCGTCGAACACATGGTGGGCGAGTGGGGTGACGGCGCCCGCTGGCAGCTCGACGGCGCCGACCATCCGCACGAGGCCGGCTACCTCAAGCTCGACATCTCCAAGGCGCGCCACCGCCTGGGCTGGCAGCCGCGCTGGGCACTGGCCGAAGCGCTGGAACGCATCCTGCAGTGGCACCGCGCCTGGCTCGCGCGACAAGACATGCGACAGGTCTGCCACGAGCAGATCGCGCTATACATGACATCGATGAACAAGGAATCCCTCTCGTGAACGCACCCGTGATCCCCATCACCCCGGTCGACGCCAACCCCGCCGCCGCCGCGCCCGCCGCGCCCACCGCGGCCACCACCGCCATTCGCGAGCAGATCGCCGCGCTGGTGCAGCAATACGCCGACATCGTCTACGCCCCCAAGCCCTTCGTGCCCGGCGAATCCGCCGTGCCGGTCTCCGGCAAGGTCATCGGCGCCAAGGAACTGCAGCTCATGGTCGAGTCCTCGCTCGACGGCTGGCTCACCACCGGCCGCTTCAACGCGGCCTTCGAGCAGCGCCTGGCCGAATACATGGGCGTGAAGTACCTCATCACCGTCAACTCCGGTTCGTCGGCCAATCTGGTGGCCTTCAGCACGCTGACATCGCCCCGCCTGGGCGAGCGCGCCATTCAGAAGGGTGACGAAGTCATCGGCGTGGCGGCGGGCTTTCCGACCACCGTCAACCCGATCCTGCAGTTCGGCGCGGTGCCGGTCTTCGTGGACGTGGACATCGCCACCCACAACATCGACGCCAGCCTGATCGAAGCGGCCATCACCCCCAAGACCAAGGCCATCATGCTGGCCCACAGCCTGGGCAACCCGTTCAACCTGGACGTGGTGACCGCCATCTGCAAGAAGCACAAGCTCTGGCTGGTCGAAGACTGCTGCGACGCCCTCGGCGCCACCTACAACGGCCAGAAGGTCGGCACCTTCGGCGACATCGGCACGCTGAGCTTCTACCCTGCGCACCACATCACCATGGGCGAGGGCGGCGCCGTCTTCACCAACGACCCGGAGTTGAAGCTCATCGCCGAATCGTTCCGCGACTGGGGCCGTGACTGCTATTGCCCGCCCGGCAAGGACAACACCTGCAACAAGCGCTTCTGCTGGAAGCTCGGTGACCTGCCCGAGGGCTACGATCACAAGTACACCTACAGCCACCTGGGCTACAACCTGAAGATCAGCGACATGCAGGCCGCCTGCGCGCTGGCGCAGATGGACCGGGTCGACGAGTTCGTGCAGGCCCGCAAGGACAACTTCAAATACCTCACCGAAAAGCTGTCGGCCACCTGCGGCGACTTCCTGGAACTGCCCGTGGCCACCCCCGGCAGCGATCCGTCGTGGTTCGGCTTTCTGTGCATGCTCAAGCCCGAAAGCGGCGTGAAGCGGGTGGACCTGCTGGCCTACCTCGACCAGAACAAGATCGGCACCCGCCTGCTCTTCGCCGGCAACCTGATCCGCCAGCCCTACATGATCGGCCGCGAGTTCCGGGTAGTGGGCAGCCTGGAGAACACCGACAAGATCATGAACCAGGCGTTCTGGATCGGCGTGTATCCGGGGCTCACCACCGAGCATCTGGACTTCATCGTCCAGAAGATCGAAGAGTTCTTCGGCGTCGGGTTCTGACATGGCCCAGGCCGCACGCCCGCCGCACGACCACGACCTGCGGGCCGTCTTCGACGCCGTGGGCGAGGCCGACTGGCAGGTGCTGCGCGGCCAGCGCATCTTCCTGACTGGCGGCACCGGTTTCGTCGGCAAATGGCTGCTGGCTACCCTGGCCCAGGCACGCCGGCAGCTGTCGCTGGATTGCCGGGTGACGGTGCTCAGCCGCAACCCGAACGCCTTCCGTGCCGAAGCCCCCTGGCTGGCCGAGGCGCCCGGCATCGAACTGCTGCGCGGCGACGTGCGCGACTTCGCGCTGCCCGCGGGCCGCTTCGACACCGTCATCCACGCGGCCACCGACGTGGTGGCCACCGCCACGCCGCTGGAAACCTTCGACACCTGCGTGCTCGGCACCCGCCGCGTGCTCGACCTGGCCGTGCAGGCCCAGGCCGGGCGGGTGCTGCTGGTGAGTTCCGGCGCCATGTACGGCCGCCAGCCGGCCGACCGCGTCGGCGTGGCCGAAAACTATGCGGGCGCGCCCGACATCACCGACGTGCGCTCGGCTTACGGCGAAGGCAAGCGGGTCACCGAATGGCTGGGCGCTGCCTATGCGCAGCAACATGGCCTGGATGTGAAAGTGGCGCGCTGCTTCGCTTTCGTCGGCCCCTACCTGCCGCTGGACAAGCACTTCGCGCTCGGCAACTTCCTGCGCGACGCCATGGCCGGCCAGCCGATCGTCATCAAGGGCGACGGCACCGCACTGCGCACCTATCTCTACGCCGCCGACATGGCCGCCTGGCTGTGGGCCATCGTGCTGCGCGGCGAACGTGGCGGCACCTACAACGTCGGCGGCGAAGAAGCCGTCTCCATCGCCGAACTGGCACGCCGGGTCGCCGGCGCCATCGGTTCGGCCTCAACCGTCACCGTGCAGGCGCAGCCCACCGCCGGCATGGCACCCGACCGCTACATGCCCAACGCGAGCAAGGCCCTGGGCACCCTCGGCCTGCCTGCGCCGGTCGCCCTCGACGAGGCCATCCGCCGCACGGCGGCATGGCACCGGGCCGAGACCGCACTGCCGGCCTGAGCCCGGCATTCCAGAACCCCTCCCACACCGAGGCTTACATGCAAGACACCCTGCAAGACCGCAGCACGCAGAGCAGCGCCGCGCGCTTCGACGCCGCCCAGCTGCGCAAGACCGTGCTGGACATGGCATTCGCCGGCAACACCGTGCACATCGGCTGCGCCTTCTCGCTCATCGAGATCCTGGCCGTGCTGT
Organism: Xylophilus sp. GOD-11R; assembly: GCF_033546935.1. Lineage (GTDB taxonomy): Bacteria > Pseudomonadota > Gammaproteobacteria > Burkholderiales > Burkholderiaceae_C > Xylophilus. The sequence continues at coordinate 1,186,077 of NZ_CP137854.1, forward strand.
ACCGCCAGCACCTGCGCTACCCTGGCAACGACCCCAAGGCCGCGCAGCGTGACTACCTCGTGCTGAGCAAGGGCCACGGCGTCATGGCGCAATACGCCTGCATGTACGAGCTCGGATGGCTGCAGCGCCAGGACATCGAACGCTACTTCGCCGACGGCTCCGATCTCAAGGGCCTGTCCGACTCGCGCATTCCCGGCCTCGAAGTCACCTCCGGCTCGCTCGGCCACGGTTTCTCGGTCGGTGTCGGCATGGCGCTGGGCGCCCGCATGCGCAAGACCGACCAGAAGACCTACATCGTCGTCGGCGACGGCGAGATCAACGAAGGCCCCATCTGGGAAGGCGCGCTCTTCGCCGCCCACCACCAACTGGACAATCTGGTCGTCATCGTCGACGAGAACGGCTTCCAAGCCATGGGCCGCACCGAAGACGTGCTGCACCTGGGCGACATCGCCGCCAAGTTCGAGGCTTTCGGCTTCGAGGCGGTCAAGGTCGACGGCCATGACGAAGCCGCGCTCGACGCGGCCATCACCGCCCTGTGGGCCAGCACGACCGGCAAGCCCAAGGCCATCGTCGCCAAGACGACCAAGGGCCGCGGCGTGGACTTCATGGAGCACGACAACATCTGGCACTACACGCGCCTGAACGACAAGACCTATGCCGAGGCGGTTGCCGCCCTCGGCATCGAAAAAAAGAACCTGCAGGGAGAAGATCTGTGAGAGCCGCGTTTTCCGACACCCTGGTGGCTCTTGCCAAGCAGGACCCCAACGTCGTCCTGCTGACCGGCGACCACGGCTATGCGCTTTTCGACGCCTTCCGTGCGGCGTGCCCGGACCAGTACATCAACGCCGGCATCGCCGAGCAGAACATGGTCGGCATGGCCGCCGGCCTGGCCCGTGCCGGTTATCGCCCCTTCGTCTACGGCCTGGCCGCCTTCGTGCCGGTGCGGGTGGTGGAGCAGATCAAGCTGGATATCGCGCACGACGACCTGCCGGTGGTGTTGTGTGGAGATGGTGCGGGTTTTGTCTACAGCCATCTCGGTACCAGCCATCAGTCGACCGAGGATATTGCGGTTACGCGGGCGATTCCGGGATTGACGATTTATTCGCCGGCCGATCGGTTTGAATTGGCGGCTTGCATGACGCAGGCTTATGAGAAGAAGAGTGCCGTCTACATGCGGATGGGGAAGGCGGATTTGGGGGATGTGCACCATGGAGCGCTCACCGCGAATGCCGAGCTGTTCCAGCAAATTGAAGAAGGTGACGACCCGAGAATTGCATTCGTGGCAACGGGATCGATGGCTGTCACGGCGGGAAGAATACGCGCCGAGTATTTTCCAAGGGCCTCACTCTTTACAGTTCCTTCGATCAAGCCCCTCGACCACCGAAAGTTGGAGGAAATCGCAGGATCGGTTCAGGCGATCTGTGTGCTTGAGGAGCACTCGGTCATCGGTGGGCTTGGATCAGCGATTGCTGAGGTTGTCGCTGAAAATCAAACTACGCGCGTGCTGAGAATTGGGGTTTCAGATCGTTTTTCTCATAAGTGTGGCACCTATCGCTATTTGCTGGAAGAGCACGATTTGAGTTTCGAAGCCATTTGTGCGCAGGTAAAAAAATATGTGGACGATCGCGAATAAATTCAATTAATTAATGCTGCAGAATAATAATTTTCGAATAATAAGTTGATGCATTTTGATTATTTGATTGGTAGAGCGGGCCTGCAAAACTTTTTACAGGAGTAACCCGCTGCCGTCCAATGCGAGAGGATCGGGCCATGGCCAGATCACCTCGGCCTCGACCCGCGGCCCAAGAAGACGCGCAAGGAAGTCGTCCTCGAAGAGATGGAACCGGGTCGTGCCCTGGTCGATGTTGGTGGCGTTGATCCAGCCGCATGCGCGTGGAGCGCACCAATGCCCTGGAGGCCGCCCGCCGTGTGCAGTGGAGACCATGCGGCGCATCCACTGCCTGCAGCGGTGGTGGAACCTGAGCGATCCGGCCATGGAAGACATGGAGGAGGCATTGCACGAACGCCCTCTGGGTGCCGGTGGTACCAGAGGTGCCAGTGGTGCCGGTCACGGTGGGGTTGCTGCTGTCCGACCAGCTGGAAACAGCGGCGCGGCCACGGCCAAGGCCACGGCGCGAGAGGCGATGGCGGCGGCGGTTGCTGCACCCGAACCGGCGCCACCACCAGCATCGAAACCACAACCGGGCGGTTTTCGACGGCGCTACCTGGGTAGACGGACGGCCGATGGGGGTTCCCGAGCCCCGCCCGCCGGTAGACTTCTGCGTTGCCACCAACTCCCAGCACGAAAGTCCCCGTGAGCACATCCGTCCTTCTGACCGGCGGCGCCGGCTACATCGGCAGCCATACGCTGCTGGCCCTTCATGCCACCGGATTGAAGCCGGTGGTGCTGGACGATTTTTCCAACAGCCAGCCCGAAGTGCTGCGGCGGCTGGAAGAACTCACCGGCGCGCCGGTGGCGTTCGAGCAGGGCAGCGTGTTCGACAGCGATCTGGTCGCCCGCATGGTGGACCGGCACCAGATCGGTGCCGTCATACATTTCGCGGGTTTCAAGGCGGTGGGTGAGAGCGTGGCCGACCCGCTCAAGTACTACCGCAATAACGTGGGTGGGCTCACCAGCCTGCTGGCCACGCTGCAGGGCACGGCCTGCCGCAGCCTGGTGTTTTCGTCCAGCGCCACGGTGTATGGCGACCCGGCCTCGGTGCCGATCACCGAAGACTTTCCGCGCCAGCATACCAATCCCTATGGCCACACCAAGCTCGTCGGTGAAGACGTGCTGGCGGCCGTCGCGGCTTCGGACGCGTCTTGGCGTTTCGGCGTGCTGCGTTATTTCAACCCGGTGGGCGCGCACCCGAGCGGGCGCATCGGCGAAAGTCCGAACGGCATTCCCAACAACCTGATGCCTTTCGTGTCGCAGGTGGCGGTTGGCCGGCGGCCCTTTCTGCAGGTGTTCGGCGACGACTACCCCACGCCCGACGGCACCGGCGTGCGCGACTACATCCATGTGTGCGACCTGGCCGAGGGCCATGTGGCGGCGGTGCGCCATCTGCTGGCGGGCAACCCGGGCTTTACCGTCAACCTCGGCACCGGCAAGGGCAGCAGCGTGCTCGACATGGTGAAGAGCTTCGAGGCGGCCAGCGGCAAGCCGGTTCCTTACCGCATCGCGCCGCGCCGCCCGGGCGACGTGGCCGAGTGCTATGCCGACCCGGCCTCGGCCCTGGCCCTGCTCGGCTGGCAAGCCCGGCTGACGCTCGACGACATGTGCCGCGACAGCTGGCGTTGGCAAGAGGCCAACCCGCACGGCTACGGCGGCTGAGTCGCGTGTTCGTCGTCTCCAAGCTGCTGCAGGCTTTCACCCAGCCGCTGGCCTGGATCATTCTGGCGCTCGTCGTCGGCCTGTGGATGGGGCGACGCAACCCGGCGCGCGGTCGCAAAGTGCTTTGGGCCTGCTTGGCGCTGTTGCTGGTGTTGGGCTGGATGCCGATTCCCGATCTGCTGATCCGCCGGCTCGAAAACGCGCAGCCGGTGCCGGCTGTGCCGGGTGACGAGCGCTGGTCGCGTTTTGACGGTGTGGTGGTGCTCGGTGGCGCGCTCGAAAACGCCTATCTGCGCGAAGGCAACGGCCAGGTGGTGCTCAACTCGGCGGCAGAGCGCATGACCATGGCCGTGGCGCTGGCGCGCGCGCATCCGCATTTGAAGATTCTTTTCACTGGTGGCGATGGCACGCTGACCCGCCAGAAAGAGTCGGAGGCGGTGCAGGCGCGGCAGTTCTTCGCCGAGATGGGCGTCGCGCCGGAGCGGCTGGTGTTCGAATCGGCATCGCGTACCACCTACGAAAACGCGCTGTATTCCGCGCAATTGCCGGGCATCGACAAGGCGCAGCCCTGGCTGCTGCTCACCTCGGGCTGGCACATGCCGCGCTCGCTGGCGACCTTTCGGCAGGTGGGCTGGAACGTGGAGCCTTACACGGTCGACTACGTTACCGGCACGGCCACACCCTGGTACCAGTACGCCATGGCGGGGTCGCTGGGTCGCTGGCAGATCGCGATCCACGAAACCCTCGGGCTCTGGGCTTATCGGTGGAGCGGCCGGGCGAAGTCCTAGCGGGCGAGCCTTGACCGCAGGTACGCCGGGACGTCCGTGGTGATGCCGTCGAGCCCCAGGCCGAGCATGCGGTCGACATCGGCCGGGGCGTCCACCGTCCAGACGTAGGTCTTGAGCCGGTAGCGGGCGCAGAGGTCCACCAGCGCGCGGTTCATCAGCGAATGGTGGATGTCGAGGCCCTGGGCGTAGGTGGCCAGGTCGGCCAGTTGCGCCTCGTTCACTTCCTTGCCTGTGATCCAGGCAAGCTCTACCGACGGCAGCAGGGTGTGCATCTTGCGCAGATGCTCCGCGTTGAACGAAATGACGACCAGCTTCTGCGTCGGCACGCCGTCGCGCAGCCAGCCGCTGGCGACCAGGCGGGCGGCGACGCGGGCGGCCAGGTCGGCGTCGGCGGATTTCAGCTCCAGGAACAGGCCGGTGCCGGAGCGCGCCAGCAGGGCGAGCAGTTCGTCGAGCGTCGGCACCTTCTCGCCGGTGTAGCCGACCGAAAACCATCGGCCCGCGTCGAGCTCGCGAATCTCGGAGAGGGTGAAGGTGGATACGTCGTACGACGCCCGGCCGGGAAACACCTCGGCCGCATTGGTGGTGCGGCGCAGGTCGGCGTCATGCATCAGGATCACTTCGCCGTCGGCGGTCAGCGCCACATCGGTTTCGACATGGTCGGCTTGTGCGGCGATGGCCACCCGGTACGACGCCAGCGTGTTCTCGGGCGCATCGCCCGGCACGCCGCGATGGGCGATGACCAGTGGCGCCGGCGGGGCGGCAAGGGCGGGGCCGATGACGGCCCAGGTGCAGATCAACGCGGTGGCCGCAGCGGCGAGACGACGGAAAAGATGCATGGTCGGACAGGGCGGATGCGGGTGTCCGGTCATTGAAGCAGATTCGCCGGCCCGCGCGCCGCGAGCGCGACGGCCGCGCCGAGAAACCGGCGGCGCCCGCCTTCAGTGCATGCGGGTGACGGCAGCCCGGCCATGCATGTGCTTGGCGCTGGCCTGTCGCCGCATCACGCGCAGGCTGCGGGCGTGGATCGCGAAGACATGCTGGCGCAGGCTGCGCGGCCCGTTGGCGGCGCGGTGTTCTTCCATGTCCCGGTCGGCGCGGCTGGCGGCTCGGCACATGCCCATGAAGACGAAGCCCAGGGCCAGCCAGACGGCGACGGCGGCGAGGGCGATCGAAAGATTGTTCATGAGCGGTCTCCTTGCTTCTTATAGATCGCTCGGTTATACGCCCGGGTCGCCGTGCGGCGTCTCCGGGGTTTCCTCAGTCATTCCACGAGAATGCGCGGCCGCCCGTCCCGCACCTGGAAGACGGCGGCGGTCTGCACCGGCGAGTCGGCGTCGTCGGGCCGGTCGACGGTGCGCAGGCGTGTCTGCCACCCGTCCCGGCCCAGGTCGACCAGGCCGTAGCCGCGTTTTTCGCCATCGGCGAAGACGATGTGCGGGTTGCGACGCAGAAGCGATTCGCGCCGGGCCGCCGATGCGCCGGAGCGGGAACTGACCGAGGTGCCGCAGAACTCGGTGGCGACCGGGGCGGCGCCGGGGTCGCCGCCGCCTTGGCTTTCGCGGTGCAGATGGCTGACGTAGTTCTGGTGGATGTCGCCGCCGACGAAGACGGTGTTGCGCGGCGCATGGCCGACAACGGCGTCGAGCAGGCGGCGGCGGGCTGCCGGGTAGCCGTCCCAGGTGTCGGTGGCGACCGGCGCGTCGGGGCCGCCGTAGCGACGCGGTGCCACCAGGGTCTGCTGCGCGACGATGGTCCAGCGGGTGCGGCCGTGGCGGGCGTCGTCGGCCAGGCCTTCGGCGAGCCAGGCTTCCTGGGCGGCGCCGAGCAGGCTGCGGCCGGGGGCGTCGATGGCCGGGCAGGCGCTGGGCCGGACGGCGCCCGGACTTTTTTCTCCAGCATCGGCGCGGCAGGCCTGCGGGTCGCGGAACTGCCGGGTGTCGAGCAGATGAAAACGGGCCAGGCGGCCGAAGGCGTGGCGCTGGGTGACCCGCACCGCGTCGGGCGTGCCCAACCCGGCCAGGCCGCGCGCCAGGGCCGATGCCGGCAGCGGCATGTTTTCGTAGAAGGCCTGGTAGGCGGCGGCGCGGCGCGCGAGGAACCGGTCCGGCGCGGCCTGGCCGAGCATGCCGGCGTAGTCGTTCTCCACCTCGTGGTCGTCCCAGGTCACCAGCCAGGGGCAGGCGCGGTGGGCGGCGCGCAGGTCGGGGTCGCTCTTGTGCAGGGCGTAGCGGTCGCGGTAGTCGGCCAGGGTGGTGGCGTGGCGCAGCATGTGGCTGCGTGGCATGTCGGCGGGCGGGGTGTGCGGCGAGGCGTATTCGTAGATGTAGTCGCCGAGGAACACGATCAGGTCGGGCGATTGCCGGGCGGCGTCGCGCCAGGCGGCGTAGAAGCCGTGTTCCCAGCGCTGGCAGGAGGCGAAGACGAAGCGCAGCCGGTCGGGCAGGGTGTCGGCGGCCGGGGCGGTGCGGGTGCGGCCGGTGTCGCTCGCCGCATCGCCCAGCAGGAAGCGGTAGTGGTACCAGCGGCCGGGGGCGAGGCCGTCGACTTCGACATGCACCGCGTGGCCCAGCGTGGGCGAGGCGATGCTCCGGCCGCTGGCGGCGATGCGCCGGAACCCCTCGTCGTGGGCGATTTCCCAACGTAATTCGACCGGTGCCAGCGGCGAGGGCAGGGCGGCAGGCGCGATGCGGGTCCACAGCACCAGGCCGGTTTCGTGCGATGCGCCGCTGGCCACGCCCAGGGCGAAGGGGTCGGCCAGGGCGCCACGCCCGGCCCAGGCATGGCGGGCGCCGAGGGCACCGGTGGCGGCGGCCGAAGCGAATCGAAGCAGGTCACGTCTTTCCATCGCGGCAGATTGTCGTCAGCGCAGGCGATCGAGGACTACCGTCCGTCGGCCTGATCCGCACGGCATGTTGCGGGCATCCGACTGACAGGACAAGGCTGCGCAACGCTGCTTTAATGAGGGCGTTCCCATAGCCCACGACTCAGACACTGCCTATGTCCAAGACGTTTCGCCATGAGCCCGAGCCCCGTGTGAAGCCCCGAGCCATCAAGCGGCTCCGACAACGCGAAGCCATGTTGCCGGCCCGGGCGCTGGACTATCCCCAGCGTGAGCAGACGCCGATGTGGAAACCGATGGGCTGACCCGCCCATCCACGCCGGGGCCGCCCGGCGGCCCAGAGCCGCTGTGAAACAATATCCGGCGTTCACATTCAAGGCTCAAACATGATTCTGGTCACCGGCGGAGCGGGTTTCATAGGCTCCAATTTCGTCCTGGACTGGCTGGCGGCAGGCGACGAAGGCGTGGTCAACGTCGACAAGCTGACCTACGCCGGCAACCTGCAAAACCTCCAGGCCGTCGCCTCGCATCCGGGCCACGTCTTCGTGCAGGCCGATATCTGCGACGCCGGTGTGCTGGCCCGCCTGCTGGCCGAGCACCAGCCCCGCGCGGTGGTCAATTTCGCGGCCGAATCGCATGTCGACCGCTCCATCGTCGGCCCGGCAGCGTTCATCGAGACCAACGTGGTCGGCACCTTTCGCCTGCTCGAAGCCACCCGCGCCTACTGGTCCGAACTGCCCGAGGCCGAACGCGCCGCCTTCCGCTTTCTGCACGTGTCCACCGACGAGGTCTACGGCACGCTGTCCAAGGACGACCCGGCCTTCGCCGAGACCAAGGCCTACGAGCCCAACAGCCCGTATTCGGCCAGCAAGGCCGCCAGCGATCACCTGGTGCGCGCCTGGCACCACACCTACGGCCTGCCGGTGCTCACCACCAATTGCTCCAACAACTATGGGCCCTTCCATTTCCCGGAGAAGCTGATCCCGCTGATGATCGTCAACGCCCTGGCCGGCAAGCCGCTGCCGGTGTATGGCGACGGCATGCAGGTGCGCGACTGGCTCTATGTCAAGGACCACTGCGCCGCCATCCGCCGCGTGCTCGAGGCCGGAACCCTGGGCGAGACCTACAACGTGGGCGGCTGGAACGAGATGCCCAACATCGAGATCGTGAAGCGTGTCTGCGCCTTGCTCGACGAACTGCGCCCGCGCGCCGACGGCGCCTCCTACATCGGCCAGCTCACCTACGTGAAGGACCGCCCGGGCCACGACCGCCGCTACGCCATCGACGCCCGCAAGATCGAGCGCGAACTCGGCTGGAAGCCGGCCGAAACTTTCGACACCGGCATCCGCAAGACGGTCGAGTGGTATCTCGCCAACGGGGAATGGCTGCACAACGTGCAGAGCGGCGGCTACCGCGACTGGGTCGCCGCGCAGTACGACAACGCCAAAGAAGCCACCGCATGAAGATCCTGCTGTTGGGCAAGGGCGGCCAGGTCGGCTGGGAACTGCAGCGCGCGCTGGCCCCGCTGGGCGAGCTGGTGGCGCTGGACCACGACAGCACCGACTGGTTCGCCGATTTCAGCCAGCCCGAGCGGCTGGCCGACACCGTGGCGGCGATCCGCCCCGACGTCGTCGTGAACGCCGCTGCGCACACCGCGGTCGACAAGGCCGAGTCGGAAGTGGACCTGGCCCGCCGCATCAATGCCGAAGCGCCCGCGGTGCTGGCCAAGGCCGCTGCCGACCTCGGCGCGCTGCTGGTGCATTACTCGACCGACTACGTCTTCGACGGCAGCGGCGCGGCCGCTCGTGACGAGTCGGCGCCGACCGCGCCACTCAGCGTCTACGGCCGCACCAAACTCGAAGGCGAAGAGGCCATCGCTCGCGCCGGGGGTGCTTACCTGATCTTGCGCACCAGCTGGGTGTATGCGGCGCGTGGCGGCAACTTCGCCAAGACCATGCTGCGCCTGGGCAAGGAGCGCGACCGGCTCACCGTGATCGACGACCAGGTCGGCGCGCCGACCGGTGCCGAGCTGCTGGCCGACGCCACGGCGCATGCGATTCGCGCCACGCTGCAGGATCGCTCCAAATCGGGCCTCTACCACTTGGTGGCGGGCGGCGAAACCAGCTGGAACGGCTATGCCCGTTTCGTGCTGGAGCAGGCTCGCGCCCTGGGCGTGGAGATCAAGGCCGTCGCGGTCGACGCGGTGCCCACCACCGCCTTTGCGACCCCGGCGCAACGGCCGCTCAATTCGCGGCTCGACACGACCAAGTTCCAGCAGGCGTTCGGCCTGGTGCTGCCGCACTGGCAGGCCGGCGTGGAGCGCATGCTGCGCGAGACCCTTTCCTGAAGACCGGCCAGAAGAAAAAGCTCCCATGACATCCCGCAAAGGCATCATCCTGGCCGGTGGCTCCGGCACCCGGCTGCATCCGGCGACCCTGGCGATCAGCAAGCAGCTGCTGCCGGTCTACGACAAGCCCATGATCTATTACCCGCTCAGCACGCTGCTGCTGGCGGGCATCCGCGAGATCCTGATCATCAGCACCCCGCAGGACACCCCGCGCTTCCAGCAACTGCTGGGCGACGGTTCGCAGTGGGGCGTGAGCCTGCAGTACGCGGTGCAGCCCAGCCCGGACGGCCTGGCGCAGGCTTTCATCATCGGTGAGCAGTTTCTCGATGGCGCCCCGAGCGCGCTGGTGCTGGGCGACAACATCTTCTACGGCCACGACCTGCAGCAGATGCTCGGCGCGGCCGATGCCAAGACCGGCTGCGCCACCGTCTTCGCCTACCACGTGCAGGACCCGGAGCGTTATGGCGTGGTGGCTTTCGCCGATGACGGCCGGGCCATCAGCATCGAAGAAAAGCCGGCCGAGCCCAAGAGCAACTACGCGGTGACCGGCCTCTATTTCTACGACGAGGACGTGGTGCGCATCGCCAAGGACGTCAAGCCCAGCGCGCGCGGCGAACTCGAGATCACGGCTGTCAACCAGGCCTACCTGGACGCCGGCAAGCTGCAGGTGCAGATCATGCAGCGCGGCTACGCCTGGCTCGACACCGGCACCCATGAAAGCCTGCTCGAGGCCGGTCAGTTCATCGCCACGCTGGAACACCGCCAGGGACTGAAGATCGCCTGCATCGAAGAGATCGTCTGGCGCCAGGGCTTCATCGATTCGGCCCAGCTCGAAAAGCTCGCCCAGCCGCTCAAGAAGAGCGGCTACGGCAAGTACCTGCAACACGTGCTCAATGAAAAGGTGCGCGCATGAAAGCCACGCCCACCGCGATTCCCGAAGTCCTCGTCATCGAGCCCAAGGTGTTCGGCGACAGCCGGGGCTTCTTCTTCGAGAGCTTCAACCAGCAGGCCTTCGACCAGGCCGTCGGCCACCACGTGGACTTCGTGCAGGACAACCATTCGCGCTCGGCCAAGGGCGTGCTGCGGGGCCTGCATTACCAGATCGTGCAACCGCAGGGCAAGCTGGTGCGGGTGGTGCGTGGCGCCGTTTTCGACGTGGCGGTGGACATTCGCCGTTCGTCGCCAACGTTCGGCCAGTGGGTCGGCGTGGAACTGACCGAAGACAACCACAAGCAGCTGTGGGTGCCGGCGGGTTTCGCGCATGGCTTCGTGGTCACCAGCGAGTCGGCCGACTTTCTCTATAAGACCACCGAGTTCTACGCACCGGCGCACGAGCGCGCCATTCTGTGGAACGATCCCGACCTGGGCATCACCTGGCCGGACATCGGCATGGCGCCGATGCTGTCGGGCAAGGACGCGGCGGCCAGCCCGTTCAAGAAGGCCGAGACCTTCGCGTGATTCGTCACCACCTTGAATGAAAAACGGCGCCCGCGAGGCGCCGTTTTTCCGTGATGGGTGCGATGGGTGTCAGCGCGCTGCCACCACCGTCTGCCGCTGCGCACCCAGACCTTCGATGCCGAGCTCCATCACGTCGCCGGCCTTCAGGAATCGCGGCGGCTTGAAACCCAGGCCCACGCCCGGCGGCGTGCCGGTGATGATCAGGTCGCCCGGCTCCAGCGTCATGACCTCGCTGCAATGGCTCACGAGTTCGGCGCAGTTGAAGATCATGGTGGCGGTGTTGCCCGACTGCATGCGTTCGCCGTTGAGCGACAGCCACAGGTCGAGCTTCTGCGGATCGGGCACTTCGTCGCGGGTGACCAGCCAGGGCCCGACCGGTCCGAACGAGTCGAAGCCCTTGCCCTTGCCCCACTGGCCGCCGCCGCGCTCGATCTGCCAGGCGCGTTCGGAAATATCGTTGGCCAGGCAGTAGCCGGCGACGTATTCCAGGGCCTCGGCCACCGGCACCTTGCGCGCGGTGCGGCCGATGACGATGCCCAGCTCCACTTCCCAGTCGAGCTGGGTGGAGCCCGCGGGCAGCACCACGTCGTCGTCGGGGCCGCTCAGGCAGCTCAGCCACTTGGGAAACAGGATCGGCTCTTTCGGGATCGGCATGCCGGCCTCGGCCGCATGGTCACGGTAGTTCAGGCCCACGGCCACGAACTTGCCCATGCCGCTCCAGGGCGTGCCCAGGCGCGGTTGGCCCGGCACCAGCGGCAGCCTGGTCGGGTCGATGGCGGCGAGCACCTGCAGCGCCTGCGGCGACAGGCTGGCGGGGGTGAAATCGGGCAGCAGGCCGGAGAGATCACGGATGCCGCCGTCGGCGTCGAGCAGTCCCGGTTTTTCGTGGCCCAGGGGGCCGAAGCGCAGAAGTTTCATGGCGATGAGTTCACGGGTGGACCAAGCGCGCCATCATCCCAGAGCGGCTCGCTTGGCGCAGGCGGCGCCGTTCAACGGCCGGTGTCGATGATGGCGTGCAGGGCTTCGGGCTGCAGCACCCGCACCTGGCGCTGGCGCACTTCCAGCACGCCGTCGTCTTGCAGCTTGGAGAAGGTGCGGCTCACGGTTTCGAGCTTCAGGCCGAGGTAGCTGCCGATCTCCTCGCGGGTCATGCGCAGCACCAGCTCCGACGACGAGAAGCCGCGCGATTGCAGCCGCCGGGTGAGATTGAGCAGAAAGGCGGCCAGGCGTTCCTCGGCGCGCATGCTGCCCAGCAGCAGCATCACGCCGTGGTCGCGCACGATCTCGCGGCTCATGATCTTGTGGAACTGGCGCTGCAGCGGTGTGAACTCGCGCGACAGCGATTCGAGCTGCGAGAACGGCAGCACGCAGACCTGGGAGTCTTCCAGCGCCACCGCGTCGCAGGTGTGGCGGTCGGTGCCGATGCCGTCGAAGCCAAGCAGCTCGCCGGCCATCAGGAAGCCGGTGACCTGGTCGCGTCCGTCGGGCGCGGCCACGCAGGTCTTGAAGAAGCCGGTGCGCACCGCGTAAAGGCTGGAGAACGCGTCGCCGGTGCGAAACAGGGTTTCGCCGCGCTTGACCGGACGCCGGCCGGCGACCAGCGTATCGAGCCGCTGCATCTCGTCTTCGGCCAGCACCACCGGCAGGCAGAGCTCGCGCAGGTTGCAGTTGGAGCAGGCCACTTTCAGGGCCTGGCCGGTGGGTGTCGCGGGAGCTGTGAGGGGAGGAGTTTGCATGGCGGCCACGGTCTTGCGCCAGTATGCCCCGGGGCGTCTTCGCCGGGCTTGATCTGGATCAAGGCGCGGCGGCAGGGGCGCCGGCACAGTGGCGCGATGTCCGCCGATCCGACCTCCGCCGTGGCCCCGCGCCGGCCTGCACTGCCCACCGCCATGACGCCCGCCATGACACCCGACCTGCTGGCGCGCATGGGCGCGCCCGGCCCGCGCTATACCTCCTACCCGACGGCCGACCGCTTCGTCGAAGCCTTCGGCCCCGAGGACTACCGCCGCGCCCTGGCCGCACGCGCTGCCGGGCCCGGCGGCGCGGCAGCCCAGCCGCTGGCCGTCTACCTGCACATTCCGTTCTGCGAATCGGTCTGCTACTACTGCGCCTGCCACAAGATCGTCACCCGCCAGCACGACCGGGCGGCCGAATACCTGCTGGCGCTCGACCGCGAGATCGCCCTGCACGTCGACGCACTCGGCGCACGCGCGCGGGTGTCGCAAGTGCATTTCGGCGGTGGCTCGCCCACTTTCCTGTCGGACCTGCAGCTCGCCCGCGTCGTCGCCACCCTGCGCCACGCCTTCGCGCTGGAGCCCGGCGCCGAGATGGCGATCGAGGTCGACCCGCGCACGGTCGACCCCGCCCGGCTGGAGCGCCTGGCCGCGCTGGGTTTCAACCGCATCTCCTTCGGCGTGCAGGATTTCGACGCGGCGGTGCAGCGGGCGGTACACCGCGAGCAGGGCTTCGAGCCCGTGGACCTGCTGGTGCGCGGCGCGCGCGCGCTGGGTTTTCGCTCGGTGAGCGTCGACCTGATCCTGGGCCTGCCGCGCCAGACGCCCGCCACCTTCGCCCGCACCATCGCGCAAGTGGTCGCGCTGCGGCCGGACCGCATCGCGCTGTATGCCTACGCCCATCTGCCGGGCCGCTTCAAGCCGCAGCGCCGCATCGACGTGGCCGAACTGCCCGCGGCCGCGACCAAGGCGGCGATGCTCGGCGATGCGATATCGGCCCTGGCCGGCGCCGGCTACGAACACATCGGCATGGACCACTTCGCGCTGCCCCACGACGCCCTGGCCATAGCCCGTCGCCAGGGCCGGCTGCACCGCAATTTCCAGGGCTATTGCGACCAGCCCGATGGCGACCTGATCGGACTGGGCGTGTCGGCCATCGGCCGCGTCGGCGGCTGCTACAGCCAGAACGCCAAGGGCCTGGACGAGTACTACGACGCCTTGCACCAGGGCGTGTTCCCGGTGGCGCGCGGCCTGGCGCCGACACGCGACGACCTGATACGCCGGGGCATCGTCATGGCGCTGATGTGCCAGGGCGAACTCGACTTCCAGGCGCTGTCCGACGCCTACCTCGTCGACATCCGCCGCGCCTTCGCCGCCGAGCTCCAGGCGCTGGCGCCCATGGCAGGCGAAGGCCTGGTCGAGCTGGCGCCCGACGGCCTGCGGGTGACCGTACTCGGCTGGTTCTTCGTGCGCTCCATCGCCATGGTGTTCGATCGTTATCTGCAGGCCGACTCGGCCCGGGCGATGTATTCGCGGGTGCTATGAGACCGAGGCGCCGATCGCGGCCGGCGCGGTCGCATCGGCGGCAGACAGCACCAGGTCGCACAGCAGCACCACGCCCGGCCGGTGGCTCACGGCCAGCAGGCCCTGGCCCCGGCGATCCAGGCGCTCGGCCAGGCGCGTGGTGACCCGCGCCTCGCAGGTCGCGTCCAGGCCCTCGGTCGGTTCGTCGAGCAGCAGCCAGGGCGCGTCGCGCAGATAGGCGCGGGCCAGCGCCAGCCGCCGACGCTCGCCGCCGGACAGCAGCGCGCCGTCTTCGCCGATCCAGGTGTCCAGCCCCTGGGGCAGGGCGCGCACCCGGTCGTCGAGCGCGGCGTCCTGGAGGGCGTCCCACATCGAGGCTTCGGTGACGGTGTCGGCGGCCAACGCGAGATTGTCGCGCACCGTGCCGGCGAGCAGGGCGGCGTCCTGCGGCAGCCAGGCGAAATGGCGGCGCCGATCGACAGGGGTCAGCCGGGTCGCGTCGATGCCGCCGATGCGGATGGCGCCCGGCGCGGCGGGGCGCAGCGCCATGAGTGTTTCCAGGAGCGTGGTCTTGCCGCAGCCCGACGGGCCGACGATGGCGATGCGGCTGCCGGGCGCCAGCGGGACGTTCGGTGCGAGCGGCAATTCCAATGTCGAGCCGGCATTGCTTTTGAGGGGCTCCGGGGCAGCGGCGACATCGAGCCAGCCGTCGAGCCGCTGCGCACTCTGGTCGGCATCGGCGGCCTGCAGCCGCGCGCGCAGCAGTGGCGACAGGCCCTCGATCGCCATCGCCGCCGACAGCCCGGCCAGCGCGACCAGCGGCGCGCCCTGTCCGCTTGACAGCGCCATGGCCGCCACGGTGGCGATGCCGGTGCCGGCCGACAGCATCAGGTCGAGCAGACCGGCATGACCGGTCTGGGCCTGCTGCGCCCGCCGCAGCCGATCCGTCGGCCCGGCGGCGCGCGCGCTCGCCCAGGCTTGCAGGCCGTAGCAGCGCAACTCGGGCGCCGACGCGGCCAGCAGCGCCAGCTCGTCCTTCAACTGCGCGGTCGCCTGGCGAATCGCCTGCGCCGTGCCGATGCGGCGCGCCTCCAGCCGACGCGACAGAGCCAGCACGCCGACGGCGACCACCGCGACCACGGCCGCCGACGCGAGGCCGGCGATGCCGGCCAGCGCCACGCCGCTGGCCAGTGCCGCGCCCGCCGCCCACGGTGCCTGCCGGCGCATCAGCCGGTCTTCCACCGCGGACACGTCCTGCATCAGCACTGTCACGGCCTCGCCGCTGCCCAGGGCCAGCGATCGCTCGGCCGGTGCGCGGCAGACCGCGTCGAACAAGGCCTGCCGCAGCGCCGCCATGGACCGCAAGGCCGCGCCATGGCCCAGCAAGCGTTCGCCATAGCGCGTGCCGGTGCGCACGATGGCCAGCAGCCTGACGGCGGCGCTTGGCAGCAGGTAATTGAAGGTTTGTGCGGCTGCGACTCCGGCCACGCCAGCACCGGCGGCAGCCGCCAGGAACCAGCCCGACACGCCGAGCAGCGCGACCGCCGACGCACCGGCCAGCGCGGCACAGACGGCGGCGCGCCGAAAAGCGACGCCCTGCAGCCGGTGTTGCTCGCCCAGCAGGGCCGACAGGTGGGAATGGGCTGGTTTCATGTGCGGTCTCCGAGACGGATCACGATGTCGGCGATGGCGGCGAGCCGTTCGCTGTGGGTGGCGATGAGGGTGGTGCGGCCGGCGCGGGCGGTGGCGATGGTGTGGATCAGCGCGGCTTCGGCCTCGGCGTCGAGGTGGGCGGTCGGCTCGTCGAGCAGCCACACCGACGAGGGCTTGAGCAGCGCCCGCGCCAGCGCGATGCGCCGCCGCTCACCGCCGGAGAGCCCGCCGCCGCGCGCGTCGATCGGCGTCTGCAGGCCCAGCGCCCGCCGGCCCAGCAGGGCGCCCAGCCCGGCGCGCTGCACCGCGTCGGCCATGGCGGATGCGCCCGCCTGCGGCCAGGCCAGCGCCAGGTTATCGGCCAGCGTGCCCGGCACGATCAGCGGCGACTGTCCGACCCATGCCGCCTGCGAGGCGATGCCCATGCCGCCCGCCAGCACCTGCCCGCCGACGACGACCCGCCCGCCCGACAGCGGCGCCGCGCCGAGCAGCAGTCGCAGCACGCTCGTCTTGCCGCTGCCAGAGGGGCCGACGATGGCCAGCGTCTTGCCGGCCGGCAGCACGAAGCTCAGGCTGGTCACCGCCGCGGTCGACTGGCCGTCATAGTGAATGGCGACCTGCTCGAAGCGCACCGATGGCGCATGGGCGAACGGCTGTACCTCGACCGTCTCGCGCGGCGGCGCGGCCAGCGCCGACAGCCGCCCTGCTGCGGTCGCAGCCGCCTGCCGGTCGTGATAGGCCGCGGCCAGCCGACGCAGCGGCGCGTGGAATTCCGGCGCCAGCGCCAGCACGAAGAAGGCGCGGCCCAGCGAGAGTTTTTCCGGCACCGCGAAGGGCAACAGCTTGAGCAGGTTGAAGCCCGCATACACGGCGACCAGCGCCACGCACAGCGCGCCGAAGAATTCCAGCACCGCCGACGACACGAAGGCCAGCCGCAGCACCCGTAGCGTGCGCCCGGCCACCTGTCGCGCTGCCTGGTGCAGCTGAGCGCCTTCGCGACTGGTGGCATCGAAGGCCAGCACCACGGGCAGGGCACGCAGCCGGTCGGCGAACAGGCCCGACAGCCGCGACAGGGCCGAGAACTGCCGCTGCGATTCCGCGCCCGACGCGGCACCGGCCAGGGCCATCAGCACGATGAAGGGCACGAGCGTGGCCAGCAGGATGCCGGCGGTGACCGGGCTGGCGAGCGCGATGGCGGCAAGCACGATCAGCGGCGCGATGCTCGCCGCGCGCCGCGCCGGCAGAAAACGCGCGAGCCAGGCGTCCATCGCATCGACCTCGTCGACCGCCGATTGCATCAAGCCACCGCCTGTGCCGGACTGGACCGGGCGGGCGAGCGCGCCAGCGACCACGCGGGCGCGCAGGCTGGTGCGCACGCGGCCCGACACCGCCGCGCCGCCACGAGCCGCCAGCCAGGTGCAGGCGCCGCGCAACCCGGCGCAGGCGGCCGCCAGCGCCAGCCATCCGGCCGCGTGGCGGTTGTCGGCAAACGCCGCCACGGCGCCCGCCAGCCCGCCGGCGAATCCGATGGCGCAGAGCGTGTCGGCCAGCAGCAGTGCAGTGGGGCGGCGCAGGCCGGCGGCGGCCTCGGTCTGCAGCGTGTCGAGCAGCGTCGGCGGCAGTGGCGGCAGTGGCGCGCCCGCGCTTGGGTCCAGGGTGTGGTTCACGCGCCGACTATTCGCCGGTGCGCTTCGGCCGACCTTGATCCAGATCAAGCCGCCACGCCGGAGCGCCGCCGAAGATCGAACGCGACTGAACGTACGCCCGGCAAGGGCCGGCGGCGCACCGCAACAAGGAAGGTCCAGATGGAACCCGAAATCGTCGATCTCTCGCGGCTGCAATTCGCACTCACCGCGCTCTACCACTTCCTCTTCGTGCCACTCACGCTAGGGCTGTCCTTCATGCTGGTGATCATGGAGGCGGTCTATGTCATGACCGACCGCCCCATCTGGCGCGACACCACCCGCTTCTGGGGCAAGCTCTTCGGCATCAACTTCGCCATCGGCGTGGCGACCGGACTGACCATGGAGTTCCAGTTCGGCACCAACTGGTCGTATTTCTCGCACTACGTGGGCGACATCTTCGGCGCGCCGCTGGCCATCGAGGGGCTGATGGCCTTCTTCCTGGAAGCCACCATGGTGGGTGTGATGTTCTTCGGCTGGAGCCGGCTGTCGAAGGTGGCGCACCTGACGGTGACCTTTCTGGTGGCGCTGGGCACCAACCTGTCGGCGTTGTGGATCCTGGTGGCCAACGGCTGGATGCAGAACCCGGTGGGCGCGCACTTCAACCCCGACACCATGCGCATGGAAGTCACCGACTTCGCCGCCGTGCTGCTCAACCCCATCGCCCAGGCCAAGTTCGTGCACACGGTGAGCGCGGGTTATGTCATTGCGGCGGTGTTCGTGCTGGGCATCTCCAGCTTCTACCTGCTGCGTGGGCGCTTCACCGCCATGGCCGCACGCTCCATGACGGTGGCTGCCGCGTTCGGGCTGGCCGCGTCGCTGTCGGTAGTGGTGTTGGGCGACGAGAGCGGCTATGCGCTCACCGACAACCAAAAGATGAAGCTGGCCGCGATCGAGGCGGCCTGGCACACCGAGCCGGCGCCGGCCGGCATCACCCTCTTCGGCCTGCCCGACCTCGAAACACGCAGCACCCGCTACGCGGTCGAGCTGCCCTGGCTGCTCGGCCTGATCGCCACCCGCAGCCTCGACGGCCAGGTGGCCGGCATGTCGGAGCTGGTGCGCAGGGCCGAGGAGCGCATCGCCTCGGGCGTGGTCGCCTACGACGCGGTGGAGCGGCTGAAAGTGCAGCCGCAGGACACCCAGGCCCGCGCCAGCTTCGAACAGCACAAGCACGACCTGGGCTATGCCCTGCTGCTCAAGCGCACGCTCGACGACCCGCGCCGCGCGACACCGCAGCAGATCGCCACCGCCGCCTGGGACACCGTGCCCGATGTGCCGCTGATGTTCTGGAGCTTCCGGCTGATGGCCTTCATCGGCTTCGCGATGATCGTGCTCTTCGCCACCGCCTTCGTTCTGTGCTCGCTGCGGCGACACACCGACGCGCGCTGGTTCTGGAAGATCGCCGTCTTCGCGCTGCCACTGCCCTGGATCGCCGCCGAACTCGGCTGGGTGGTCGCCGAGATGGGCCGCCAGCCCTGGGCGATCGACGGCGTGCTGCCGACCTTCCTCGCGCCCTCGTCGCTGAGCCGCGCGCAGCTTTGGACCACGCTGTTCGGCTTCACCGCGCTCTACGGCGGGCTGGCCGTCATCGAGGTGCGGCTGATGCTTGCCGCGATCCGCGGCGGCCCCTCGGCGTACGAGCCGCAGGCGCCGCTGCCCGGGCGCATGCCCGCCACCCCCCTGACCGCCTGAACACCCGGAGCTTCTGCTATGGCTTTCTTCGATATCGAAACCCTGCGTGTCGTCTGGTGGGTGCTGCTCGGCGTGCTGCTCATCGCCTTCGCGCTGACCGACGGCTACGACCTCGGCGTGGGCGCCTTGCTGCCCTTCGTGGCACGCGGCGACGCCGAACGCCGCATGGTGATCAACGCGGTCGGCCCGCATTGGGAAGGCCACCAGGTGTGGTTCATCCTGGGCGGCGGCGCCATCTTCGCGGCCTGGCCTTTTGTCTACGCGGTGAGCTTCTCCGGCTTCTACCTGGCGATGTTCGTGGTGCTGGCCGCGATGATCCTGCGCCCGGTCGGCTTCAAGTACCGCTCGAGGAAGGCCGACCCGGCATGGCGCAGCCGCTGGGACTGGGCGCTGTTCGCAGGCGGCCTGGTGCCGGCGCTGGTCTTTGGCGTGGCGGTGGGCAATGTGCTGGGCGGCGTGCCTTTCCGTTTCGACAGCGATTTGCGGGTGTTCTATCTCGGCAGCTTCTTCGGCCTGTTCAGCCCCTTCGCGCTCTTGGCCGGACTGCTGTCGGTGGCCATGCTGGTGCTGCACGGCGCGAACTGGCTGGTGGTGAAGGTGGAGGCCGGCCCGGTGCATCGCCGTGCGCGTGACTTCGGCTTCGTCGCCGGCCTGCTCAGCCTCGTGCTGTTCGCGGTTGGTGGCCTGTGGGTGGCGTTCGGCGACCTGGGCTTTCGGCTGGTCGGCGCGGCCGATCCGATGGGGCCGTCGAACCCGCTGCGCGGCGCGGTGGTAGCCGCACCCGGCGCCTGGCTCGACAACTACCGTGCGGCGCCGCTGACGCTGCTCGCACCGGTGGCCGGCATCGTCGGCGTGGTGCTGGCGCTGGTGGCCAACCGGGCGCGCCGCGAGTGGGCGGCCTTCGCCGGATCGTCGCTCGCCTGCGCCGGCATCATCGCCACGGTGGGGGTGTCGATGTTCCCGTTCATCCTGCCCTCCAGCGCCGATGCGGCTTCGAGCCTCACGGTGTGGAACGCGTCTTCCACCGCGCACACGCTGGCAATCATGCTGGGCGTGACGGTGGTCTTTCTGCCGCTGATCCTGCTCTACACCACCTGGGCGATGCGCGTGATGCGCGGCCGGGTGACGACCCGCGAAGTCGCCCTCAACCCCGATTTCTACTGACCCCCAGACGCTTCGAAGGAGTGACTCTCATGTGGTATTTCGCCTGGATTCTCGGCGTGGGCCTGGCCGTGGGCTTCGGCGTGCTCAACGGTGTGTGGCATGAGTTCCATCTGCCCGACGAGCAGGTCGGCAAGCGTGGCGGCAAGCGCGACCCCAAACGCGTGCGGGCTTGATCCAGCGCAAGGTGCGCCGACCGTCTCCGGCTTTCAATGGAAAAGCAGCGAAGGATTTTTTCGCCAACGCCGATCACCCAGGAAACCGGAGCATGAACACCAAAGCATTCGTCATCGCCGCCGCCGTCGCAGCCACGCTTTCGCCCATCGCCAGCCACGCGCAGGACACCCAGGAAGCAACCGGGCCCTGGATGGTCCGCGTCCGGGCCGCCTATCTGAACCCGGCCAACCGCGACAGCACCCGGCTCGACCTGTCGATCAACAGCAAGACGATTCCCGAGGTCGACATCTCGTATTTCTTCACGCCCGAGTGGGCGACCGAACTGGTGCTGACGGTGCCGCAGAAGCAGGACATCCGCGCCGGCGGCACCGACATCGGAAGCCTCAGGCACCTGCCGCCGACGCTCACCGCGCAGTACCACTTCACCGGGTTCGGCGCGATCAAGCCCTACCTCGGCGCGGGCATCAACTACACACGTTTTTCCAGCGTGCGCTTTGCACCGGCAGTGGCCTCGGCGCTGCAGCCGGGCATCGAAAAAAGCAGTGTCGGCGCGGCGCTGCAGGTCGGCCTCGACTACGCGCTGACCCGCAACCTGGTGCTCAACATCGACGTGAAGAAGCTGCAGATCCGCACCGACGTTCGCTCGGCCGGCCAGCGGATCGGCCAGCTCCAGGTCGACCCGTGGCTGGTCGGTGTCGGCCTGGGCTGGCGCTTCTGATCAGACGCCGACCTGGGTCACCAGCTTGGTGTTGAGATAGGACTCGATCGCCTCGCTGCCGCCTTCGGAACCGTAGCCCGAATCCTTGATGCCGCCGAAGGGCAGCTCGGGCAGGGCCAGGCCGAAGTGGTTGATGGAGACCATGCCGCTCTCGATGCCGTTGCCCACGGCGGTGGCCGTCTTGAGCGAGCGGGTGAAGGCGTAGGCCGCCAGGCCGAAGGGCAGGCGGTTGGCTTCGGCCAGGCCTTCTTCGAGCGTCTTGAACGGCACCAGCGCGGCCATGGGGCCAAAGGGTTCGTTGTTCATCACGTCGGCCGACAGCGGCACGTCGGCCAGGATGGTCGGGGCGAAGAAGTTGCCCTTGTCGCCGATGCGCTCGCCGCCGGTCACCACACGGGCGCCGGCGCTGCGCGCATTGGCCACCAGCGAGGTCATGGCGTCGACCCGGCGCGGATTGGCCAGCGGGCCCATGGTGGTGCCGGCGGTCAGGCCGTCGCCCACCTTCACGGCACCCTTCACGGCTTCGCTGAAGGCCGCGAGGAAGGATTCGTACACGCCTTCCTGCACCAGGAAGCGGGTGGGCGACACGCACACCTGGCCGGCGTTGCGGAACTTGCTGCCGGCCAGCATCTTGGCGGCGCCGGCCACGTCGGCGTCGTCGAACACCATCACCGGTGCATGGCCGCCGAGCTCCATGGTGATGCGCTTCATGTGCAGGCCGGCGAGCGAGGCCAGCTGCTTGCCCACCGGCGTGGAGCCGGTAAAGGTGATCTTGCGGATGACCGGGTGTGGAATCAGGTAGGCCGAGATCTCGGCCGGAATGCCGTAGACCAGGTTGAGCACGCCCGCGGGCAGGCCGGCGTCGGCGTAGCAGCGGACGAGTTCGGCGCAGCTCGCGGGGGTTTCTTCCGGTCCCTTCAGGATCACCGAGCAGCCGGCGGCGAGCGCTGCCGATACCTTGCGCACGGCCTGGTTGATCGGGAAGTTCCAGGGCGTGAAGGCCGCGACCGGGCCGACCGGCTCCTTGAGCGCCATCTGGGTCACACCCTCGGCGCGCGCCGGGATGATGCGGCCGTAGCTGCGGCGGGCTTCCTCGGCGAACCATTCCATGATGTCGGCGGCCGCGCGGGTTTCCATCAGGGCTTCGGCCAGCGGCTTGCCCTGTTCCTGGGTCATCAGCGGCGCAATGGTTTCGGCGCGTTCGCGGATCAGCGCGGCGGCGCGGCGCAGCAGCTGCGAGCGCTCATAGGCGCCGACCTTCTTCCAGGTCTTGAAGCCACGGTCGGCAGCGTCGAGGGCGCGGTCGAGGTCAGCGCGTGTGGCGTGGGCCAGCTGGGCGATGACGGCACCGTTGGCCGGGTTGTGGATGGGCAGCGTCTGGCCGTTGCTGGAAGCGGTCCACTGGCCGTCGATGAAGAGGGAGACGTCGTTGTACATGCGCTCTTGTGGGTTGGAGATGGAGGTAACGGATGGCGTGCATCCGGGCTAAAGCTTTCTGCGGGCGTCAGGTTGGCGCGGCGGGGAATGTCTTGGTGAAACGTGGCCGCAGGCGCGGGAAAAAACGCAGAAGCAGCATCGCGGCGTCGCGCCCGAGAACGATCGGAAACGCGATGACGAAGGCCCCGAGCGTGCCGAAACCCAGAGCGCCTCCCACGAACAAGGCCACGATGGCGGGCATGGGCGGCGCGTACACACGCAGGCAGATCCAGGGCAGCAACAGGGTCACGGCGGTGAGCAAGGCGCCCCGCACCATCCAGACCACCCACTGGGTCGGGCGCACCGACAGAATCTTCGAGGCAGCGGTGGCCATCACCAAACCGCGTGCACCGATGACGGCGGCGGCCACCAGCGTCGCGTGTTCGATGCTGTTGCGCCCAAAGAGGTAATAGGCAACGGCCGCCAGCGGCAGCAGGGGTAATTGCAGAAAGATCTCGAACTTTGCCCGCCCGGTATTCCATAGAACCGGCGTAGACATTCCCCACGTCACAAAAGCGGGCATGGAGACGAAAAGAATCTGCAACACCGGAACGGCTTCGATCCATGCAGGGCCGTACAGCAGGCGAACAATTTCTGGCGAGAGAAACGCGAGCATGACGAAGAATGGAAATAACACCACCCAAATCGTGCTCGACACCTGCTGGTAGGCGAGCTTGAGCCGTTCTGGTTCGTCCTGCACGCGAGCGCCGGCTGCCATAAAAACCGGTTGCATCGCACCGATCAGCAAGGTATTTGGCATATTGGCCAGATTGTTGCCGACCGTGTAGACGCCCATGGCATGCGCATTGAGGTATCGGCCGATCATCAGACGATCGAGCGTGCTGATGAACCAGTTTCCAAGGTTGGTGAAAAACACAGCCATACCCATGCGCAGTAATTCAGGTGAATGGGTCGATTTGAACAACAGGCGGATTGGATGTCGCACCACGTAATAGGAAGCCAGCCAGCCGACCGTGGCTTGCGTCATCCAGGCCGCAACAAGCGCGCTTACGCCGGCGCCCATTAGCGCCAGCGGTACCCCGACGCCGATGTAACCCAGGAAATAACTGGCGAGTTGAATCAAACCTGAAATCCGAAAACTCATGGAGCGTCGCATCAGGTTCCCCGGAACGGATCCGAGGGAATTGATGACGCAGGCCAGGGCCATCCACTGGGTGATGAATTGCACACGATCGTCATGAAAATACTGTGCAGTCCACGGCGCGGCGAGGAACATCGCACCGCCGGCAGCAATGCCGGTGAGCAGTTGCCAGGTAAACGCTACCCGGATGTCGCTGTCGTCGATTTCCTTGAGTTGGTGCAGCCCGTAGGAAAATCCGAAAGTGGCGAAGAAGTTGCTGAGCGTGAACACCACCATGCCCATGCCGAACAGCCCGTAGATTTCGGGGCCGAGCGCTCGCGCCAAAATGACTTGGGCAATGAGCTGGAGTCCGAACCTGGCGATCGTGGTCGCAACGCTCCACTTTGCGGCGCTGACGCCGGCCTTTCCGATCTGTTTCATGAAGATGCCGGATCGAAATCGTGGGGATGATTATTGGGTAACGGAATCTGATCTTCAAATGCCACAGGGAAATCCAGAAAAATATGAAAGACGCTTCAGCTCATTATGTTTCATTCGGTCCGCGCGACGGACTGCGGTTCAAACAGAAGGCGCCCCAACCTGCCAGCGCGGATCGGCCTTGGCGAAGGCCTCGATCTGCTCGCAGCGCTGCATGATCCGGTTGATCGTGGGGATGCCCTCGACCTCCACCTTGAACACCCGCATCACCACGATGATGCTGGCCAGGCAGATGTCGGCCATGGTGGCGCTGTCGCCTTGGCAGAAATGGCCGGTTTCGGGGTCGGCAGCCAAGCGTGCCTCCAGCGCGTGCAGGCCGGTGCCGAACCATTGCACCTGCCAGGCGCGCCAGGCATCGGCATCGAAGCCACCGCGCTGGGTGAGGTAGCGCTTTACCCGGGGCGTGATGAGCGGGTGCGTGTCCGACGCCAGCATCGCGGCCAGCGAGCGCACCCGGGCGCGGGCATGCACGCCGCGCGGCAGCAGGGCGGGCGTGGGGTAGAGCTCCTCCAGAAACTCCAGGATGGGCAGCGACTGGGTCAGCGTGGCGGCCGGGGCGGCGGCGGCATGGTCGATGAGCGCAGGTATGGCGCCCAGCGGATTCACCTTCAGGAAGTCGTCGCCGAGCTGCTCGCCGGCGTCGATGTCGACGTTGCGCTCCAGCGCTTCGATGCCCTTGATATTGAGCGCTACCCGCACCCGGTAGGTGGCCGAGGTGCGCCAGTAGGAAAACAGTTCGAAGCGCGCCGGATCGGTCATGGAAGCTCCAGAGAAGGAATGACCCGATTCTGCGGTCTGCACGAGATTTCAACACCTGGATACAAGGCGGCCATTTTGTCCTACCGCCAGGTGCTGGTGGTGGCCAGCAGCTTCGGCGAAGGCGAGCCGCCCGACACGGCGCGCCGCGCGCGGTCTGGCCGCCACCGCCGTGCCGGCGCTCGCCACGGTGCGATACGGGTTGCTGGCCCTCGGCGACCGTGACTACGACCGCTTCTGCGGGTTCGGCCATGCGCTCCACCACGGCTTCGAATCGGCGGGCGCGACCCGGCTGTTTCCGATGGTCGAGGTCGACGACGGCGACTCGCAGGCCGTGCAGGATGGCACCAGGCGCTGGCGACACCCACCGGCGCCGAATTGCAAGACGAAGGCGCCGTCGCCACGCCGCAGCCGCAACTGTTGCAGCACTGGCGGCTGGCCGAACGCGTGCTGCTCAACCCGGGCAGCGTGGGCGAACCGCTCTGCCAGGTGGACCTGCTGCCCCGGCCGGCAAGGCGCCGCACTGGCAGGCGGGCGCGCTGGTCGGGGTGATGCCTCGGCACGCCGACGAGGCCGCGCGCGGCCTGCTGGCCTCGGCCGGATCAAGGTCGGCGCCACCGTGTGTCTGGCGGACGGCGACACGACCCTGGTCGACACCGTAGCCCGCAGCGCCTGGCCTGCCGACGACCATGGCGGTTGTCGCCGGTCGCGTCAGGTGCTCGCCGACGGCTTGCAGCCGCTCGCGCCACGCCCTTATTTTCGATCGCTTCGTTACCCGAAGACGGCCGCCTGCGTCTGCTGGTGCGGCAGGCGCGCCACGACGGCGGGATCGGCATCGCGTCGGGCTGGCTCACCGCCCACGCGCCGCTGCAAGCCGACGTGACACTGCGGCCTTGCCCAACCCGGCCTTCGCGCCGGCCGAAGACGACGGCCCGGCGATCTTTATCGGCAATGGTTCGGGTTATGCCGGCCTGCGCGGCCACCGGCTGCACCGCATTGCGCAGGGGCGGCATCGCAGACCGGCGCACACGCGCGCCGGCCGATCACGCGGGCGATGGCGACGACGACAGCGAAGGGGTCGGCGACGGTGTCGGCGCCGGGGATTTCTGTAGATCGTCCATCTCGAGCCGATAGCCGTGTCCGTACACAGTGCGCAGTTGCGCACCGTGCTCGCGCTGCAGGAAGAGCTTTCCGCGCAGCCGATAGATGTGGCTATCGAGCGCCCGGGAGTTGATTTCTTCACCGCAGACGCCGCTGTATTCGAGCAGATGCGCCCGTGAGATCGACGAACCCCGGTGCTGGAACAAGGCCAGCGCCAGACGAAACTCGCGTTCGGTCAGCTCGAAGGTCTTTTCGCCGTCGGGCAGGGCGATGCGGGCGGTCGTGTTCGTCCGGTCCAGCGTCCAGGGGCCGAACACCAGTTGGGTCAAGGCCGGAGCCGGCGTATGGCGCTGGAGCAGGCGCATGGCGCGGGCACGGAATTCCATTGACCTGACCGGCTGAACCACATAATCGTCGGCGCCCCTTCCAAATGCCCGGACGATATCCTGTTCTGAGTAGTAGGAGGACAGGATAATCGCCGGCGTGTTGCTTTGCTGGAATTTCCGCAACCAGTCGAGTATTTCGATGCCATTTAATTCGGCGCCATTCCAGGCCAATACCAAGAGGTCGAAGGTTTCATGCCGAAGCACTGATCGCAGGCGTTGTCCCGACGTGAAGGCCTGCACGCTGACAGATGCGTCGCCAATGGAAATTCCGCTCAGTATGTGCATGATCCGGGCTGTTTGCCCGCTATCGTCTTCGAGTATCGCGACCCGCATGTTTTTCCTTTTCGGCCCATTAATCAATGCGCCGATGAACGGAATGTTATTGCGACGAGTTGGTGCGATACCGATTTTTCATTGGTCTTGTCGGATCTGTCCGACACCTTGGTGATGCGGGTTTGCAACGGCTTCGTTTTTGTCGCCGGACAATCCCGCCGAAATGTTTTTTCGGTGTCTCAGTTGATCAAAATGCAATGTTTCCATTGAATCCGTCGACCGGCCGCATGACGCCATCGCTCTCCCGCCTCGCCTGCCGCGGTCTGCTGGCCGGCGCTCTCGCTTTCGGTGCCCTCTCGGGTGGGACGCAGCCGGCCATGGCGCAGGTCGACCTGGCGCGTGCCAACGGCTGCCTGGTGTGCCATTCGGTGGAGCGCAAGGTCATTGGCCCGGCCTTGCGCGATGTGGCGCAGCGCTATCGGAGCCAGGCCGATGCGCCCGACCGGTTGACCGCGATCGTGCTGAAGGGCGGTGTCGGGCAATGGGGCACGCAGCCGATGCCGCCCAACGGTGGCGTCAGCCCGGCCGACGCGCGCGCGCTGGTGGGCTGGATCCTGGCGCTGCCCTGAGCGGCGGCTGCCGCCTGCCTGTTCAGCCTCCGATGCAGCCGGCCCGGGGCGATGCCTGCAGCGCCAGCAGTTGTGCACCGATGGCCTCCGAGGCGCGCCGGGTGACCTGCTGCGCGCCGTGGGCGATGGCGTCGATGCCGGCGGCGGCCGGCTCCGAGGTGGAGTAACTGCAGCTCAGGCTGTCGTCGCGGTCCGCGCGGCGCAGGGTCCAGCTGAAGTCGGCTTGCACGCCGCGGTCTTCCACCGCGTCGAAACCCTGCAGCTGCACCGCCACGCGCCACACCGCCGGGCTGCTCGGCCGGCCGCCCTTGGTAACGTCGATGGCGCCGGCCCGGCTGGCGATGCCGGCGGCCAGGGCGTCGCGCATTTCCTTCTCGAACGACGAGGCCCAACGGTGCTGCTCCAGGATGCGCACCTCGGCTCCCGGCGTGTCCTTGCGCACCACCATCTGCGGCCGCGCCAGGCGCTCGGGCATCGCCACGGGGGCGATCTCGACGAAAAGCGGCGGGGTCGCCGTCGCTGCTGCCGGCGCGGTGACGGACGAGGGCGCGGCGAGGGTGTAGTAGCGATCAGGCTGGCTGGCACAGCCGGCGCCGAGTGCGGCGACGGCGGCGGCGACGGCGGCCGCCGCGGTGCGCGTGAATAAGACGGATGGCTTCATTTCTTGTCGTCCGGTTTGCCGCGCAGCAGCGATTCGGGATGGCGTTCGAGGTAGTCGGTCAGCACCCGTACCGAGGCGGCGGTGCGGGTGAGTTCCTGCAGCGTCTGGCGGACGTCCTGCTGCAGCGGGGCGTCTTGCGCCAGCGTGCGGTTGGCGCTGTCGATGGTCTTGCGCGCGTCCTTCATGGCGGCGGTGATCTCGGGCGACACGTCGTTGTTGAGCGTGCGCGTGAGCTGCTCGGCGCCGGCCAGCGTGCGGTTGAGGCTGGCCATGGTGGTGCGCAGTTCCTGGCCGATCTCGTCGATCGGCACCTTGTTGACCTTTGTCACGATCTCCTGCACCTGCGACTGCAGCGCGTCGAGGCTGCCGGACATGGTGGGCAGCTCGATCGGGTCCTTGGTGGCGTCGAACTGCACGGCCGGTGCCTTGGGAAAGAAGTCGACCGCCACGTAGAGCTGGCCGGTCAGCAGGTTGCCGTTGCGCAGCTGCGCCCGCAGACCCTTGCCGACCAGATAGCGGATCTGCTGCTCCTGGCTGTATTTGGACTCCGGCGCGGCGGCTTCGCCAGGGCGGCGCAGGCGGTCGGGGAAGATCTGCAGCATGACCGGCATGCGGAACTCGCGCTCGGTGCGGTCGAACTCCACGCCGATCGACTTGACCTCGCCGATCACCACACCGCGGAAATCGACCGCCGCGCCCGGCGCCAGCCCGCGCAGCGACTGGTTGAAGTACAGCAGCACGTTCTTGGCCTGGCCGTCCGGCGGCTTGAGCGCGGTGTTCTCGTCCTCGGCCAGCGCGAAACGGGCGTTTTCGGCGGCGACCGGGCCGTTGGCGTCGTCCGGCGCCCGAAAGGCGATGCCGCCGAGCAGGATGGTGGCCAGCGACTGGGTGTGCAGCGTCACGCCGGAGGAATTGACCTGCATGTCGATGCCGCTCGCATGCCAGAAGCGGGTGTTGGCCCCGACGAATTTGTCGTAGGGCGCATTGACGAAGATGCGCAGGCTCACGCCCTTGCCGTCGGCGTCGAGCTCGTAGGCAGCGATCTGGCCGACCTTGATGCGGCGGAAGTACACCGGCGAGCCGACGTCGAGCGAGCCGATGTTCTGCGCATGCAGCATGAACTGCTTGCCCGAGGCGTCGCGGGTGACGATGGGCGGGGTTTCCAGGCCGGTGAACTCGCCGCTGGTCTCCTTGTCGACACCCGGGTCGGCCACGATGTAGGCGCCCGACAGCAGCGTGCCCAGGCCCGAGATGCCGCTGGTGTCCAGGCGCGGCCGCACCACCCAGAAGCGGGTGTCGCGCGCGGTGAAGGCCTCGGCATCCTTGGTGAGCTGCAGCACCACGCGCACCCGGGTGCGGTCCTTGGCCAGGCGCAGGCTCTGCACCACGCCGATCTGCACGTCCTTGTACTTGACGGCGGTCTTGCCGGCTTCCAGGCCCTCGGCGGTCTTGAAGCTCACTTCGACTTCCGGTCCCTGGCCCATCAGCACCTTGGCGACCAGCGTGATGCCGACCAGCGCGGCCACCAGCGGAATCAGCCAGATCAGCGAAGGCAGCCAGTTGCGCCGGCGCGCTACACGGGGTGGTTCGAGCGCCGGAGCGGGGGTGGGCGGCGGGCCGGGGGCATGTGATTGGTCGTCGCCGTTCATACGGATTTTTTGCCTTTCGGAAGGGGGCTGTCCCAGGTCAGCTTGGGATCGAAACTCAGCGAGGCCAGCATGGTCAGCACCACCACCGACGCGAAGGCCGCGATGCCGAGGCCGGCGGTGATCTGGGCGAAGCCCTGGATCTGCACCAGGCCGGTCAGCAGCGCCACGACGAACACGTCGAGCATGGACCAGCGGCCGATGACTTCGATGATGTGATAGAGCCTGGCGCGCTCGCCACGCCGCCAGTCGCTGCCGCTGCGCGCGGTGACCAGCAGGATGAACAGCGCCGCCAGCTTGAACAGCGGCACCAGGAAACTCGCCACGAAGATGATGGCGGCGATGCCGTAGGAGCCGCTGATCCAGAAGAAGATGATGCCGCTCAGGATGGTGTCGCTCTGCGTGCCGAAGAGCGAACGGGTGATCATGACCGGCAGCAGATTGGCCGGCAGATACATGACGCAGGCCGCGATCAGGAAGGCCCAGGTGCGGTTGAGGCTGTCGCGCTTGCGCGCGCGCAGCGTGGTGCCGCAGCGCGCGCAGGCGTCGCCGTCGGCCGCGTCGCGCCACACGGTGCCGCAATGGCGGCAGGGCAGTAGGCCGGCGGACCGTGCGCGGATCATGCGGCGGCCCCCGCGTCGCCCGGCGTCCCGTGCGCCGACGCCATGCGCCAGAAGCCGCGCGGGTCGAAGGCGAGCACCACGGTCAGCAGCACCGTCAGCGCGCCGAAGGACCAGAGCGCCGGCCCCGGAATCACCTTGGCCATGCCCGAGAGCTTGACCAGCGCGACCAGCACGCCGAGCAGAAACACCTCGACCATGCCCCAGGGCCGCAGCATCTGCAGCGAGCGCACCAGGTAGGCGAAGCCGCGGGGCACGCGCTGCCGCACCAGCGGCAGCAGCAGCCACACCATCACGCCCATCTGCAGCAGCGGAAAGATGATGGTGGTGGCCAGCACCAGCGTGGCCACCAGCGTGCGGCCCTCGGCGGTGAGGGCATAGACCGCGCCGAGCAGCGTGGTCTGCGAGCGCATGCCGCGCAGGTTGATCTCGACGATGGGAAAGGCGTTGCTGACCACGAACATCACCAGGCTGGCGAGCGACAGCGGCAGCAGGCGCCGCTCCTGCTGGCCGGGGTGGCGGTCGAGCTCGGCGCCGCAGTTGGAACAGTGCGCCACTTCGCGCGGGCGCAGCTGGGCCCGCTGCCAGACGGCGTCACAACTCTCGCAGACGATGGCCTGGGGGACTTCGATCATGAGCCGCGAAGTATGCCCAGCCCGCGCGGCGGGGCACGCGGGGCGATATGCCGATCTGGCTGGCGGAAATGGCCGACAACCCCTTGCGTCGGCGCGCAGGTTCAACCCGGCTCGGCGCGGCCCACCCAATAGGTCGCGCCGTCGGCGCCGTAGCGTTCCTCGTGGGGCGTGCCGGCGGCGATCGCGAAGCGGTCACCAGGCCGCAGGTGCCGGGTGACGCCGTCGACCGTCAGCCACATCTCGCCGGCGATGACCAGCGCGTCGGCGTCGAACGGGTGGCTGTGCGTCGCGACATCTTCGTCCGGCGCCCAGCTGCGGGCGACGACTTCGTCGAAGCCGCGAGCCGCCTGAGCGGCGCGGAAGGTGTCGAAATCGGGAAGGCTCATGGTTGTTCCATCAGGGTTTTGAGTGCGACCAGGTCCTTGGCCACATGCGCTGCGTCCTGCTCCAGCAGCTCCGGCGCGGATCCCGGCAAGGCCAGCACCACGAAGCTCAGCACGCTGCCGGTGCCCGCCGGCGTCACCCTAAAGGCGTTGTGCACGGTGGTGCCGTCGGGCAGCGTGACGTCGTGGTCAAGCACGCCGAAGGGGTTGGGTTCGGCCATGCGGAGCCTGACCCGGCCCATCGGCGAATCGGTGAACCATTCGCCGTTTTCCTGGCTGACCCCGGCGGCGAGCCCGGACGCCCATCGGGGAAGGTTCTCAATCCGGCGGGCGAAGTCGTAGACGTCGTTGGCGGCCCGGTCGACGTTCTGGCTCACGATGTGGAAAGGGTGCATGGGCTTCTCCTGGTGAACCCGGCGCGAGCGCGTTGCCGGTCAAGTGGCCGAGCTTCGATCCGTGGCGCGGCCGGCGTGCATCCGGCTGTATCTCCGCCCCGGCGCGTCAGCCGGCCGGAAAGCGCGCCTCGAAGACCGTGCCGTGCCCGGCGTCGGAGCGCACTTCGATCCGGCCGCCGTGGGCCTTGGCGATCTCACCCACGATATACAGGCCCAGGCCCACGCTGCGAGCCTCTCCGACCCGGCCGCCGCGCACCATCGGCTGGAACAGTTGTCCGACCGATTCCGCCGGAATCGGATCGCCCCAGTTGTGCACGCTGACCAGCCCGCAGCCGTCGTCCACCGACGAACTCACGGTGACGGGTCGAGTCGGGTCGCCGTAGGTCAGCGCGTTGGAGACCAGGTTGCCGACGAGCTGCGACAGCCGGTCGGGATCGATCGGGCACACACCTTCTTGTCCGCGTACGTGCACCAGCTCGCGTTCCGGGCGCGCCAGGGCCAATTCCTCGACCGTGTCGGCGATCACGTCGTTCAGTGCCACCGCGCGGGGCGCCACCGCAAGGCCGGCGCCGATGCGGGCGGCGGTGAAATCCAACAGGTCGGCGATCAGCCGGTGCGCCCGCTCGGTGGCGCGCGACACCCGGCCCAGTACCCGGATCTGGTTGGCTGTGAGGTCGCCCCGGGTGAGCGCGAGGATGCCCATGTGGACGGCGGCCAGCGGGTTGCGCAGGTCGTGGCTCACGATGCCCACCATCTGTTCGGCGAACAGGGCGCGGTCCTGGGCGTCGGCTTCCTGGCGCGTGGCTTCGTGGACCAGCAGGCGCATCTCCTCGCGTGACTCGGCGAGCTCGCGTTCGTTCATCTGGCGGTCGGCGGCGGGCAGAAAGACGTAATCGGTGCAGTGGCCCGCGGGCGTGGCGCGGCGGCGGGCGCTCATCAGCATCGGCTGGCCGTGGCCCTCGGCGTGCGACAGGGCCATCAATACGTCGGCGATGTTGCCGGTGCGATCGATCGTGGCGGTCCAGTGGGCTGTCTGTGTATGGCAGTCGGGATGCAGCCAGTCGTGCAGATGCGTTGGGTTGGCAGCGTCGAGGCGTCGTGCCAGCCAGGCGGCCAGCGTTTCATTGATCCAGACGACCTGGTCGGCTTCGTCGGCGACCAATACGCCACATGGGAGCTGGTCGAGCGGCGGCGTGGGGGACGGGGCGTTTTCGGTCAAGGCGTGCGAACGTGGGCAAACAAGACCCGTGAGCATACGCACGGCCCGGCGCAAGCTTGTTTCCGGTCGGCAGGCAGCGCAGGCACAGCGCTTGATCGATCACGAAATTGCCTGGCCGATGTCTGGAAATGTCGATGGGGGCGGTGCGCGGGAATATCGAAGAACGAGATTTCATGCAATTTCCGCATGTATGTATTTCGCTGACGAGATATGGCTGAAAGTATTTATTGATGCTCGATGTATGTTTAAAAATTTCTGACGGCAATGTACGAGTCGTCCTACTGAGCGGCCAAGCTGGCTTGTTAAATTGGTTTCGGGTTCGGCATATAACGGGCCCCCGATTGTGAATATCGGATTCTTGAAATGACTTTGGAGTAGTCACCATGGCAAATCAAAAGCAGCAGGACAACAAGAACCATGATCCGCAAGGAAATAACCAGCACAACGCTGGCAATGCGGGCGTCAACCAGTCGCAGCAGGAGCAGCGCGGCACCGCCGCCGGCCAGCAACGCGCCGGCACGGGCGTGCAGGGCGGCACCCATGAGCAGCACGTAAAAGCCGGGCAGCAGAGCCACAAAAACACCAGGTGATGGGTCTTGAGACGAACGAAGGGGGCTCGGCCCCCTTTTTCTTTGGCTGTCGTCTCTTTAAATCAAGGCGAACACGATCGTGAAAATCACGATTTGGCGCGCGGGCCCTGTTTTTCGCGCTCACGGCGGTAACGCTCCAACAGGCGCTTGCCTTTGTCGGCAATGCGACGGGCGGCCGCTTCGGTCGTCGGAACGGGTTCTCCCCAAGCGTGCGCCGAGAGGGCGAAACGGGTGGGCTTGCCCTTGGCGTCTTTCAGGGCGGGTAGTGGATCCCGTCCATAGAACCGCGTCGCCCAGCTGCCTTTGCGGCGCATGTCGTCCAGCGACATTTCACGCACCGGCTTGGTCACGCCGGGCTTGAGATGCGCGCCCTGTTTTTCGGCAAATTCGGCGCGCCCGGCGGCGGTCAGTCCGCCCTTGGGGTCTTTGGTCGTCTTGGCTTTTTCGGTGCTGCTCATCGTCAGTCCTTTTCGGTGCGCGGCCTTTTCAGGCCGCCAGGGGTAATGCGTTTGTTTCCTGCTGAGCCTGAGCGATGCGGCGGCAGGTGTCGCAGTGGCCGCACGGTGGCCGGTCGATTTCGCGGTCGTGGCCGACGCTTTCCAGCAGCACCTGCCAACGGCAACGGCCGGACTGGGCGTAGTCGACCATGCGTTCAAGCGACGCACGGTCGGCTGTTCGCTTGTCCTGGTAGGTCTGCATCGCCGCCTCGAGCACCGCCGATTCCACATCCGCTCTGCGCAGCCGAACCACGCCGCGTGGATCCACCGAGACGATGCGCCGCTGCCGCAGCAGGCTGACGCATACCTTGAGCTTGCCGACCGGGCGATCGGTGGCGTCGGCCAACGCCTGCAGACTCCAGCCGTCGTCGGGTGCGGGCGCTTGCAGCGCGGCCCACAGGGCGTCGAGATCGGCCAGATCCGGGTAGCGGCCGGTCAGAAAGAATTGCTGCACCGCCCTGTCCTTGCGCAGAAAGAGCAGGGTGCAGTCGCAACGTTGGCCGTCGCGTCCGGCACGGCCGGTTTCCTGGTAATAGGCGTCGAGCGAGCCGGGCATCTGGTGGTGGATGACGAAGCGGATGTCCTGCTTGTCGATGCCCAGACCGAAGGCGTTGGTGGCGACCACCACGCGGATCTCGCCCGCCATGAAGGCTTGTTGCACGTCATGGCGTTCCGTCGGCCCGAGCTTGCCGTGGTAGAGACCGACGTCCGGCACATCGGCCGCGAGCAAGGCATCGCGCACCGCCTCGGCGGCCTTCACCGTCGCGGCGTAGACCAGGCCGGCGCCGGATGAATCGCGAACCAGGGCCACGGTGCGCGCCAGTTTTTCGGCGCTGTTGGTGAGCAGGTCGACGGCGTAGTCGAGGTTGGGTCGGTAGGTGCCGGTCTCCACCATGCCGGACACCGGGATGCCGAGCTGGGCGCGGATGTCGGCGGCGACCGCTTCGGTCGCGGTGGCGGTCAGTGCCAGCACCGGTGGCTGGCCCAGTGCCTTTCGTGCGGCGGCGATCTCCAGGAAAGCCGGGCGGAAATCATGGCCCCATTGGCTGATGCAGTGCGCTTCGTCCACCACCAGCAAGGACACCGGGGCGCCTTCGGCGAGCAGGTCCTGGAACTTCGGATCGGCCAGGCGTTCCGGCGTGGTCAGCACGATGCGCGCGGTACGCCTGGCGATCGCGGCTTCGGCTTGCTGCAGTTCCTCGGTGTCGATCGCGCTGTTGAGCTGCACCGCCTGCACGCCGAGCGCGTTGAGCGCCGAGCACTGGTCTTGCATCAGCGCGATCAGCGGTGACACGACCAATGTGATGCCCGGCAGCAGCACGGCGGGCAACTGGTAGCAGAGCGACTTGCCGGCGCCGGTCGGCATCACGGCCAGCGTCGACCGGCTGGCCAATACGCGCTCGATGGTTTCCTGCTGGCCCGGTCGCAGCGTCTTGAGTCGGAAGGTCTTGCGCAGCGTGGTGCGCACGAGGTCGGGCAGTGGCTTGGCGTTGTGGGGAGAGCGGGGCATGGCGATGTGCAGCTGTTTCGATGCAATGTGCCGATGCCGACCCGGCCGCCCGGGTCGGCGTCGGCGCCCTGCATCTGTCGGCGCCGCGCCTACCCCCGAGCGTTTTTCAGACCTGGGGAGGATCGGTCTCGCGCTCCGGATGACGGTGCCGCGCAATGGCGCCGATGAAGTCGACGATGGCTTGCGGCGCCTGGGCGGCGTCGGCCAGGATCAGTCCCGGGTCCGCGCCGCCGCCGGGCAGCGTCAGCGCGATATCGGCCTTGACGAGCAAGGCCTGCGCAGCGCCGAAAGCCAGGATGGTCTTGCCATGGCGGTATTGGTCCTTGATGAATTCCATGGTGTGGCCGTCGTCCATCAGCGCTTCGACGCCGGCGCCGTCGGGCAGGGCCAGGGCGTCGAACAGGAAACCGGGGCTGTTTTCCATGGTGGCGTCGGGCGCGAGCGTTTCGCCACCGGCACCGGCTACGGTCGCCAGCGTGGGCCCGATCAGCCGGCCGATGGCGCCGGCCTCGAACAGCGCGGCCTGCAGTGCCTGGAGTGACCCGGCCTCGACGCCCGGCGCCACCAGGATCGCCACCTTGCGCGTGCGGATGCCGCCATCGCCCGGCCGTGCCAGCAGCGACAGCGCCGGCGAGGCCGTCACCTCGGGCTCGGCCGGTGTTTCCAGCGCCTTGGGCAGCGCGGCGGGCATCTCCATGCCGAGGTCGGCGGCGAGCCGGGTCGCCAATTCGACCGACGCATTCGCCAGTCCGGCCACCATGCGCTCGCGGATCGCCGGCGTCTGCACCTTGGACAGCTCGAAGCGGAAGGCTGCGAGGATATGGGCCTGCTCGGCTGGCGTCTGGCTTGCGAAGAACAGCGTGGCCTGCGTGTAGTGGTCGGCGAACTTCTCGGGCTTGGCCCGCACCTTGTCGCTGGCTTCCTTGGCGTCGATGCGTCGAGCCACGCTCACGAAGCCCTGTACCGCGCCAGCCTGGTGCGGCGAACCGCCGGCCAGGGAGTTCGGTTCGTAAGCCACGCGCCCGCGGTGAATGGCCTGGCGGTGCATGCCGTCGCGCTGGTTGTTGTGTACCGGCGCGATCGGTGCGTTGATCGGCAGCTCGTGGAAGTTGGGGCCACCGAGCCGGCTGATCTGAGTATCGACGTACGAATGGATGCGGCCGGCCAGCAGCGGATCGTTGGAGAAGTCGATGCCGGGCACCACGTGCGCGGTGCAGAAGGCCACCTGTTCGCTCTCGGCGAAGAAGTTGTCGGGATTGCGGTCGAGCACCATGCGGCCGACGATCTGCACCGGCACCAGTTCTTCGGGCACCAGCTTGGTCGAATCCAGGATGTCGAAACTGAAGGACTCGGCCTGCTCCTCGGTGAAGATCTGCAGGCCCAGCTCCCACTCGGGATACTCGCCGCAGTCGATCGCTTCCCAGAGGTCGCGGCGGTGGAAGTCGGGATCGGCGCCGGAGATCTTCACCGCCTCGTCCCACACCAGCGAATGCGTGCCCAGCTTGGGTTGCCAGTGGAACTTGGCGAACACCGATTCGCCGGCCTCGTTGACCAGCCGGAAGGTGTGCACGCCGAAGCCCTGCATCATGCGGTAGCTGCGGGGAATGGCGCGGTCGCTCATCACCCACATCAACATGTGCGTGATCTCGGGCATGAGCGAGGCGAAATCCCAGAAGGTGTCGTGGGCCGAGGCCGCCTGCGGCATGCCGTGGTGCGGCTCCGGCTTGACCGCATGGACCAGGTCGGGGAACTTCATCGCGTCCTGGATGAAGAACACCGGAATGTTGTTGCCGACCAGGTCCCAGTTGCCTTCGTCGGTATAGAACTTGACCGCGAATCCGCGAACGTCGCGGGCGGTGTCCTTGGAGCCGCGCTCACCCGCCACCGTGGAAAAGCGCACGAAGACCGGCGTGATCTTGCCCTTCTCCTGGAAGGGCGCGGCCTTGGTGTATTGCGCGAGCGAACCGTAGCTTTCGAAGAAGCCATGGGCCGCCGAGCCACGGGCGTGAACGATGCGCTCGGGAATGCGCTCGTGGTCGAAGTGGGTGAGCTTCTCGCGCAGGATGAAGTCTTCGAGCAGCACCGGGCCGCGCACGCCGGCCTTGAGCGAGTTCTGGTTGTCGGCGATCGGGACGCCCTGGTTGGTGGTCAGGGCCTGGCCGGCGGAATCGACCCGTACCCGGTCGAGCGAGCCGATGGTGGCGTTGACGCCCTCGGGGGCGACGGTGCCGGTCTTGTCGTTGTGCTGCGATTCCGACAGGGTGCTGCCCGACACGAGGCGCGAGGGCGGCGTGACCTGCAGGCCTGGCGGCGGATGGGTGGCGCCTTCTTGGCCATGCTCGGCCGCCTTGTTCTCGTTGAACGGCATGCCGGCGGTCGTCGCCTGCACGTCGGCGGCCCGCTGTGCGGCCGGATCGCCGCCAAGGGCTTTGCGGGGCGCCGGCTGGGCGGGAGCGCTGTCCGTATTGCGCCCAGCGGAGGCGGCGGCCACCTGGTCGGCCTGGAGGGTGGTGGGCTTGGCTGAATCAGTCTTGGAGGTCGCCATGTCGGTCCGTGTGGAGGGTGGGGACCACCACCGTAGAGGCGGTGCCGGACGTCGCCTGTAGGAACCTTACCGGCAGAGTCGCCGGGCAATAGCGCACGCCGCCTGGATACGGTTGCTTGATGCTTCCTTCAGCACGCTGATCTCGCCATTGGCTTCGAGATACGCCGCTTTCACCTGGAACAGATTCCTGACACCATGCACGCGCTGATGACGAAGAGGGAACCGATGCATCAAGGTGCTGCGCATGACCGACACGGCCGCGCGCGCCGGCTCCTACGGCGACATCCGGCAGCCTGCCGATACCTGCCACATCGCCGTGAGCCGATGCTTGCACCATGAACGACGGCCCCATCGAAACGCATGCAGAAAGAGATCCGTGGCGGCTGACCCGCTTCGTCGAGGCACAGAACGCCGTGCTGCCGCAAGTGCATCGCGAGCTCGCTTCGGGACACAAGCGCGGTCACTGGATGTGGTTCGTCTTTCCCCAGTTGCGCGCGCTGGGGCGCAGTGAAATGTCGCAGCACTTCGGCTTGGCGAACCGCGCGGAAGCGCGCGCCTATCAGCGGCATCCGACCCTGGGGCCGCGGCTGCTGGCCTGTTGCGAACTGCTGATGCGTGGTTCGGGCCACGATGCGCGCGAGGTGTTCGGCGCAGTCGATGCCATGAAGTTGCGATCCTGCATGACGCTGTTCGCGGCTGCTGCACCCGAACATCGCGTTTTTAACGAGGTGCTTGAGAAATTCTTCCCCGAAGGACCCGACACCGCGACCCGCGATCTCCTGGGCGACGAGTGGTGAGTGCCCGGACCATTCAAGAGGTCGCCCAACTTCCGTCTACGTTCATCCGGAGGAACAGGTTTGTCGCCCGGCATCGATGCCTTGGCCGTTACGCTACACCAGGTGGCCGCCGGGAAAGGTCTACCGCACTGATTGTTCGGAACTACAAACCTGCATCTTGCAGGAGCAATTGCCAAAAAAATACTGCATGATGATGTTGATACACGTCACGAGTGGCTACCTGCCCTAAGATCGTGACGTTTTGTAAGTCTCTGGCGGATTGCCCGCGTGTGACGTCTGGTCGGAAGCGGCGTTGGCGGCGATGCGCTGTGTGCGAGCCGTACGCTTTCACGTCCGGTAGTGTTGAATATTTTGCGTCCGCTGAAGAACCGTCGTCCTGAATCGATTACCCATGCTAGAAATCATCCTGGTAAGCATCCTGGCGATCTTTGCGGCATTGTCCGCATTTGCCGTGGCCCTAACGGTGGTGGGCTCCGTGCAGGTGTCGTCCAAGGTGCGGGAAGGAATCCTTCAGTATCTGTTCGTGGGGCTGCTGCTCAGCAACGGGCTGGCGTTTCTGGTGGCGGGCAAACTGGGAGACCCTAGTTCGGTCGAAATGGCCACGCCCGGCCCAAGCGCCCTTGCATCCTGGATCATTCGATTCAACTCCATCTTTGTCATCATCGCCTGCCTCGATCAGTTTTTCCGCTACGTGCGTGGAAATCCTGTGATCGATTGGCGCCGCCTGCTTTTGATCGCAGGAGTCGTCTGCATGTTCTGCGGGAATGTGATCTCGCCGGCGCTGTTCGGAAAAAATCCTGTATCTATCGAATCGAGCTGGTTTTATGGCCCGATGCTGGGTGTCGGAATCATGTGCCTCAGCCAGGCCGCTGCGCAAAACGCCGTCCTGGTGGGCCGCAATGCCTTGGTCGTGTTTACGGTGCTCAGCCTGGCCTTGATACCGATATTGCCTGCTTCCATGTTGCAGCTGGACTATTCGGAAGGCTTCTTGCCTGGCGTTCCTCGATTCACCGGCCTGGCGCCCCACGCGATCATGATGGGGATGCTGTGCAGCATTGCACTGTGGTGCATGATTGTCCACCCATTCTCGTCCGTCAAAATTCATCGATTCTCGCTGGCGGCGTGTTTGCTGGCCTTGTTCTTGGCGCAGTCCAAGACGGTGTGGTTTTCCTTTATTCTGAGTTTGCCGGTTCTGTATTTTTTCCGGGTCGATTGGAACCACTGGAAGCGCAAACGCTTCGGTGATTACAAGCTGGTGTTCGTGCTGGGTTGCCTCGCCGTGGCGTTTGTCATGCTGACCGCGCTGGCGCTGCTGATCACAGGTTTTGCCGAAGAGCGTGCTTCCGCTTTTTCGCGATCCAGTGCGGGCCACCAGGTGTTGAGCCTGACGGGGCGGGACGTCATCTGGCGTCATGCCATCGAAGAGTGGAAAACATCGCCTTTGACCGGATACGGCCTTCCGCTGTTCAATGAGGAATACCGCGCCCGTATCCGCCATGCAGGTGCTACGTCGGGTCATAATCAATTCATCGATGCCTTGGGACGGGCAGGCGGCATCGGCGCGGTGACGATGGCTGTTTATTACTGCATTCTGTCGTGGTTCGGATTTCGATATTCTCGTGCTACCAATGGACTCAGCACCGTACTGACCCTTTCCATGTTGGTGCGCAGCATCAGCGAATTGCCGATCCGCATTTTCAGTCTCGGTATCGGTGAAACACCGCACTTGCTGCTGCTGATCTTAATTGTCGTCGGCCTTTGGCAGGATAAAAAATCAGATCGCAGGGTCAAGGCATTCGCGCAATCTCGGCATACCGTCTCGGTTACGTAAGGCTTTTTTGCAATGAGGTGAGGCGGTCCGTTCCACGGCCTGCGAGGTGGCTGGGAGCATTGGTTGACTCCCAATTAAAAGTGTTTTAGGCGATTTTTGCCAGAATGGCGGCAAAAACAAAATGGCCAGGGCTTGGGGGGTGAGCGAGCGTCGCTACAGCCCAGCAAGCCAGTGCGATATATCACTCCAATTCGAATGAAACCGTTCAGAGCGAGAGCTCACCACTCGCTCGCGGAGATTTATCCTTAAAAACGCCTGGAAGATCGAAATGAATCCAGCCGATGGTTTTTAAAACGGCCTTGAATTTGGGTTCGAGTTAATGACAACTGAGATCGAAAAAATGCCAGCCCGCGAAACCGCTTATCCCTCCGATCCCGTCTCCATAACCAGATGTCTTTTCACTCATCCGTGAAGCTTCGGCGTCTCTGCATGCATTTTGGAGTATTTTCCGAAATGTTCCTTGATATTATGAGATTGTCGATTTTGGAACCAGTATTGCAATGCAGGTTCACGGTGGACCGCCACGGTTGCGTCTGATTGTTTGCTGGTTCGCGCAACTGGTTCATCGGGTAGGTGGCCTGCTGCCTTGACGGGCGCGCGGTTGAGCACCGCCTTCACCGGCACGGTCTACATCTCGGGGTGAGTGATCTGAGGCAGATAAGTGTGGCGGCAGCGTCAGGCACTCGACCGGGCAAGGAAGGGCATACCTGTCTCGTAAAAGCGCGCTGACCAAAAAAAAGCACTTAGACCTTTTGGCCTAAGTGCTTGATTTTATTTGCATTGGGGTGGTGGGCCCTGAGTGACTCGAACACTCGACCTACGGATTAAGAGTCCGCTGCTCTACCAACTGAGCTAAGAGCCCCACTTTCCTGATCGGGCTTTGACCGGCGTTTGGAAACACCGGTAAAGCTCTGCATCAGGAAGCCTCGCATTATGCACAAGAAATTGCGCATCTGACAAGGTCGTCGTAAAAAAGTGATGCTGGTGCAGCTCGATCGTCGGTGGGTCGGCGCGACGCCCGCGCTTCAGGTCGGGCAGTGGCTCGCCGCGCTCGCCAGGAAGCGTCCCCGGTTGTCCGAAAGCCAGCCGAGCAGCCGCAGCCGGGCGGGATCGGCGCCAGCCGGTACGCGCATCGATCGGCGCTCCTGCCAACGCTCCTGGCGCAAGTCAACCTGTTCGACCGACATCGCCGCACGCACCAGTCTGCGCGCGGCAGGCGATCCGGCAGTGCCGGGCGGAAGGTCCTCGACCAGCAGCAACCATGCATCGACCGGACCTGCGACGGCCCCGGACGGCCCCTTCCCGGCCCAGGCGATGGAGACGCCGATGTAATCGTCGACGACCGGGCCCTGCGCTACCCGAAGTCGTCCGGTCGGG
The DNA here is from genome assembly GCF_033546935.1 of Xylophilus sp. GOD-11R. Taxonomy (GTDB): domain Bacteria; phylum Pseudomonadota; class Gammaproteobacteria; order Burkholderiales; family Burkholderiaceae_C; genus Xylophilus. The sequence goes on from NZ_CP137854.1 coordinate 1,228,092, forward strand.
GTCGGCAGGACCGGGTGCCGCCATTTCCAAAACTGCGGCTCGGGCGTGTCGGCGGTGTAGCCCAGGGTGGCGAGCCGCGTTCCGGCTTCGGGTAGCGCGGCGGCGGCCATCGGCGCGGCCGGATCGGTGCCCGGCACGATCCAGTCGATGACGAAGGCGTTGCGATCGGCGGGGGAGGTCGGGCGTGCCCAGCATTCGGTGCAACTGTCCGGCAAAAACCGTTCGACCAGTACGCGCGGCGGTTGGTGGCCATCGCTGGAGCACGCGGTGGCGGCGACGGCCCAGGGAGCGTGGAGGCTGGCCCAAACGGTCAAGCCGATCGACAGCAGGCAGGCGCGGAAAGGACGGGGATGCGAGGACATGGCGCGTAGCCTAACTCGCCGGCATCGTTGGTTTCTACAATCGGCGCATGCTTCCACACTCTCCGCAGGACAGCCTGTTCCCGCCGCCGTCCTCTTCTGGTGCCCCGGCCTCCGCGCCCTTGCTTGCCAACCTCAACCCTGAACAGCTCGCCGCGGTGACTTTGCCCGAAGGGCATGCGCTCATATTGGCCGGCGCCGGCTCCGGCAAGACGCGGGTGCTGACGACCCGCATCGCCTGGCTGTTGCAGACGGGCCAGGTGTCGCCCGGCGGCATCCTGGCGGTGACCTTCACCAACAAGGCCGCCAAGGAGATGCAGGCGCGGCTGCAGGCGATGCTGCCGGTGAACACACGCGGCATGTGGATCGGCACCTTCCACGGCCTGTGCAACCGCCTGCTGCGGGCGCACTACAAGCTGGTGAACCTGCCGCAGTCCTTCCAGATCCTGGACACGCAGGACATGCTGTCGGCCGTCAAACGCCTGATGAAGGAGCACAAGGTCGACGACGAGCGCTTTCCGCCCAAGCAGGTGCAGTACTTCATCAGTGGCGCCAAGGAAGACGGCCGCCGCCCCGGCGACATCGAGGCGCGCGGCGAGGACGACCGCAAGAAGATAGAGCTCTACGCGCTGTACGAGGCGCAGTGCCAGCGCGAGGGGGTGGTCGATTTCGGCGAGTTGATGCTGCGCAGCTACGAGCTGCTGCGCGACCACGAGCCGGTGCGCCAGCACTACCAGCAGCGCTTCAGGCACATCCTGGTCGACGAGTTCCAGGACACCAACCGCCTGCAATACGCGTGGCTGAAGCAACTGGCCAGCGAGCGCAGCAGCGTGCTGGCGGTGGGCGACGACGACCAGAGCATCTACGCGTTTCGCGGCGCCAACGTGGGCAACATGGCGGATTTCGTGCGCGAATTCGACGTGCGCCACCAGATCAAGCTGGAGCAGAACTACCGCAGCTTCAGCAACATCCTGGATTCGGCCAACCACCTCATCAACCACAACAGTCGCCGGCTGGGCAAGAACCTGCGCACCGACCAAGGGCCGGGCGAGCCGGTGCGGGTGTACGAGTCGACCAGCGATTTCGCCGAGGCGCAGTGGATCGTCGAGGAAATTCGCCAGCTGGTGCGCGACGGCATCGAGCGCAAGGAAATCGCAGTGCTCTATCGCAGCAACGCGCAGAGCCGGGTGATCGAGACGGCGCTGTTCAATTCGGCAGTGCCCTATCGGGTGTACGGCGGGCTGCGCTTCTTCGAGCGTGCCGAAATCAAGCATGCGCTGGCCTACCTCCGGCTGCTGGAGAACCCGAACGACGACACCAGCTTTCTGCGGGTCGTCAACTTTCCGCCACGCGGCATCGGTGCCCGCAGCATCGAGCAACTGCAGGATGCGGCGCGCGAGATGGGCTGCTCGCTGCACGATGCGGTTTCCAGCATCAAGGGCAAGGCGGGCGCCAACCTCGGCGGCTTCGTGGCGCTGGTGGACGTGGTGCGCGAGCAGAGCCAGGGACAGCCGTTGCGCGCCATCATCGAGCAGGTGCTCGACGCCAGCGGGCTCAAGGAGCATTTCCGCGCCGAGCGTGAAGGCGCCGACCGGGTGGAAAACCTGGAAGAACTGGTGAATGCGGCGGAAAGCTTCGTCAGCATCGAAGGCTTCGGCCGCGACGCCGACGGCATGGGCGGCGCGCCTTCGCAGTCGCCGGTCAGCCAGGGGCTCGACCCTTCGCTGCCGGTGCTGGACGAGCCGCTGGAGCCCGCGCCGTTCGACGCCGAGACGGGCGAAACGCAGAGTCCGCTGGCCGCCTTTCTCACCCACGCGGCCCTGGAAGCGGGCGACAACCAGGCGCAGGCCGGCCAGGACGCCGTGCAGCTGATGACGGTGCATGCCTCCAAGGGCCTGGAATTCGATTGCGTGTTCATCGGCGGCATGGAAGAGGGCCTGTTCCCGCACGAAAACTCGATGAGCGACCGCGATGGGCTGGAGGAGGAGCGCCGGCTCATGTACGTGGCCATCACCCGTGCCCGCCGCCGGCTCTACCTCAGCCATTCGCAGACACGCATGCTGCACGGTCAGACGCGATACCACGTCAAGAGCCGATTCTTCGAAGAGTTGCCGGAAGCGGCGCTGAAGTGGATCACGCCCAAGCAGTCCGGCTTTGGCGGCTTTGCGCCATCGAACGGCGGATCCGGTGCGGGTTCGGGCGGCTGGGGCGGGGCGGGCGGCGGATTCAGCCTGGGAGCGGCGCCCAAGCCGGTGGCACGTTCGGCGCCGCCCAGCCACGGTCTTCGTGCCGGATTGCAGGTGTTCCACAACAAATTCGGCGAGGGAACCGTGTTGTCAGTGGAGGGCAGTGGGGACGACGCTCGCGCCCAGGTGAACTTTCCGCGCCACGGGGTGAAGTGGCTGGCGTTGTCGGTGGCGAAGCTGACGGTTGTCTAGCTGCTGCTTTTGCTGGGGGAGGCGTCGTCTGCCGTCGCCGCTTCCTCGACCGGGTGCACAAAGCAATCCACAAAGGTGAAGTACAGCGAGTTGAAGAACATCGCCACCAGCACCAGGGCTGAAATGGTGACCAGCCCGGCGGCGACCGAGCCCGCCAGCGCAGAACTGCTGTCGCCCAGCACGCCGGTCAGCAGCAGCAGCGTGGTGAAGGTGCCCACCACCACGGCGCCTGCCAGGAAGATGCCGGCCCAGGCGAGGCCGTAGACCGTGAATGCGCCGACGTTGCGGATACAGGCGACAAAGCTGAAGAACAGGCTCTTGAGCGGCGACACGCGATACCAGAACACCAGCGCCGGCGCGTGCCAGAACAGCATGGACAGCGGCATGTAGAGCATCAGGGTGATCCACATCGCGACTTGGACCGAGGGGTTCTCGATCATGTCGCTGGCGCTGCGGTTGCCGGAGACGTAGCCCATGGCGAACTGCCCGCCATCGAACAGGGCGGAAATGGCCAGCATGAGCACGAAGCTGCCGGCGTACAGCGCGCCGAGCAGCAACATCTGACGCGCATAGGCCGGGCCTGCTCGGAAGGCAGCGAAGAGTGCGGCGGGGCGTGCGCGGCGGCCGGCCTCGGCGTCTCGCGACGCGGCCATCATGCCGAGCGTGGCGGCGGGCATCAGCACCAGCGCGAGCAGAAAGCCGATGAGCGGCACGACGGCGGTGAGACTCAGCACCGCGACGAACAGCACGAAGAGTCCGGTCATCGCCATGGGCTGGCGCCAGAAGGTACGCACGCCCTGGCGGGCCCAGGCCAGGCCGGTGCGAGCGGGGACGACGTTCAGGTGCATGGCGGAAATGGAGAGGACGAAGACAAGAAAGGATTCAGGCCGGGACGGCGGAGCGCGCCTCGGCCAGACGGTTGCGCAGCACGCGCTCGAAATGGGCGGGGTCGTGCGGGGTGAGCAGGGCGGCGTCGCGTGGCAGGTGGAAGTCCCAGAGCCGCGAGATCCAGAAGCGCAGCGCTGCCGCACGCAGCATGGCGGGCATCAGGCGGCGCTCGGCCGGCTCCAGCGGGCGGACGGTGGCGTAGGCCGCCATGAAGGCGTCGGCCCGTTCGGCGTCCTGCAGGCCGGAGTCGAGGGCGATGCACCAGTCGTTGAGGCAGACGGCGATGTCGAAGACGAAGCTGTCGACGCCGGCGAAGTAGAAGTCGAAGAAGCCGGTGAGGCGTTCGCCTTCGAACATGACGTTGTCGCGGAACAGGTCGGCGTGCACCGGGCCGCGCGGCAGGGCGGTGTAGTCGGATTGCGCGGCGACATGGTTCTGGTAGGCGAGCTCGGCGCCGAGCAGGGCCGATTGCGGCGGGTCGAGGTGCGGCAGCACGGTGGGCACCACGCTGTTCCACCAGGTCAGGCCGCGCAGATTGGGCTGGTGGCGCGAGAAGTCGCGTCCGGCCAGGTGCATGCGCGCCAGCATGTCGCCCACGGCGGCGCAGTGGGCGGCCTTGGGGGTGAGCTCGCTGCGGCCGGGCAGGCGGTTGACGACGGCGGCCGGCTTGCCGCGCACCGTGTGAAGCACGTCGCCGGAGCGATCGGGGGCGGGGTCGGGCACCGGAATGCCGCGGGCCGCCAGGTGCTGCATGAGGTACAGGTAGAAGGGGAGCTGTTCGGCGGTGAGGCGCTCGAACAGGGTCAGCACGTAGTCGATGGTGGCGCCGAGGTCGCCTTCGGCGGTGTCAGGCTGGACGGTGACGAAATAGTTGGTGTTTTCGATGCCGCCGGCAATGCCGCGCAGCGAGACCAGTTCGCCCAGTCGCAGGTGGCGCATGAGCTTGCGCGCCTCGTCATCGGAGACTTCGGTGAAAACGGCCATGGGTGCGCGAAAGCGGAAAAAAGCGGTGAGATCGAAGAAGCGGGAGTTGACGCGGGGAATCGGACCGGCGCAGGGGCGGGTCAGAAACCGAGCATTCTCCAAGTGCGGGCGCCGCCGTTGGCGTCTCCGCCGTCGCGCTCGGAGGCGCGGCGACGCGGCCCGTCGGTCGGTGCCACGTCGTAGGATTTGACGCCGCGCGGCTGCACCGTGATGCTCTGGGTCTGGCCGCCGTAGCGGACTTCGTCGATGGAGGTGCCTTCGTCGCCCACGTGCAGACGTTCGACCTTCTGCTCGACGCGTGGGGTTCGCGGCTCCGGTCCTTCGACGAGTTCTTCGGCCTGGACGGCCGATGCCAGCAAGCTGGTGACGAGGGCCGCGGCCACGAGGGCGGCGGGGCGCAGAAGGAGCAGGGCGGACATGGACCGGATTGTAGGCGCTCGCCTGCGATGCCGACGTGGCGCGACAGGCACAATCGCCGCCCATGAGCGACCTCCCGAACGCAGCGGCCCCGGCCGCGCCCGACACCGCCGCCGACTCCACCACCGCGCCGGGACACAACACCCTGCTGCTGGTCGACGGCTCCAGCTACCTCTACCGTGCCTTCCACGCCATGCCCGATTTGCGGGCGGTGGCGGGCGACATGAACAGCCCGGCGACCGGGGCGATACGCGGCATGGTCAACATGCTGGCCGCGCTGCGCCGCGAAGTGCGCGCCCATTACGCGGCCTGCGTCTTCGATGCTTCGGGCCCGACCTTCCGCGACCATCTCTATCCGGAATACAAGGCCCATCGAAGCCCGATGCCGCCGGACCTGCGCAGCCAGGTCGAGCCGATCCACGAGGTGGTCAAGCTGCTGGGCTGGCCGGTGCTGTGCGTGCCGCACGTGGAGGCCGACGACGTCATCGGCACGCTGGCCGCGGCTGCCGCGCGGCAGGGCATGGAAGTCATCGTTTCCAGCGGCGACAAGGACCTGAGCCAGCTGGTCGACGAGCACATCACCATCATCGACACGATGAATGGCAAGAAGCGCGACATCGCCGGCGTGACGGCCGAGTTCGGCGTGCCGCCGCAGCTGATGATTGATTACCAGACGCTGATCGGCGACACGGTGGACAACGTGCCGGGCGTGCCCAAGGTCGGCCCCAAGACGGCCGCCAAATGGCTGCTGGAATACGGCTCGCTCGAAGGCCTGCTGGCCCAGGCGGACAAGATCAAGGGCGTGGCGGGCGAGAACCTGCGTGCCTCGCTCGACTGGCTGCCCAAGGGCCGCGAACTGGTCACCATCCGCACCGATTGCGATCTGGCCGAGCACATCGTGGGATTGCCTTCGCTCGAAGGCATCGCGATGGGCGCGCAGCGCACCGACGAACTCAAGGCCTTCTACGAGCGCTTCGGCTTCAAGGGGTTGGTGCAGTCGCTCAACGCGCAGGACGTAGCGCCCGAGCGGATCGAGAAGTCGAAAAAACCCGGCCGCGCACCGGACCCGGGCCTGTTCGACGAGCCGGAGGCGATCGCGGCCGACAAGGTGAGCAACCTGCGCTACGACACCATCGTCGACTGGGCGCTGTTCGACACCTGGTTCGCCCGGGTGCAGGCGGCCGAACTGGTGGCGATCGACACCGAGACGACCTCGCTCGACGAGATGCGCGCCGAGATCGTCGGCATCAGCTGGAGCGTGGAGCCGGGCGAAGCGGCCTACATTCCGCTGACCCACGACTATCCCGACGCGCCGCCGCAGCTGCCGCGCGACGAGGTGCTGGCGCGCCTCAAGCCCTGGCTGGAAGACGCCACGCGCGCCAAGCTCGGCCAGCACGTCAAGTACGACCGCCACGTGTTCGCCAACCACGGCATCGAGGTCGGCGGTTACCGCCACGACACCATGCTGCAGAGCTATGTGCTCGAGGTGCACAAGCCGCACGGGCTGGGCAGCCTCGCCGAGCGCCATCTGGGCCGCAGCGGCATCAGCTACGAAGACCTTTGCGGCAAGGGCGCCAGCCAGATCCCGTTCAGCCAGGTGGCGATCGAGAAGGCCGCCGAGTACTCGTGCGAGGACTCCGACCAGACGCTGGACGTGCACCGCACGCTCTGGCCGCGCCTGCAGGCCGACGAGAAGCTGTTGGCCATCTACGAGCTGGAGATGGCCAGCAGCGAGGCGCTCTACCGCATCGAGCGCAACGGCGTGATGATCGACGCGGCCCTGCTCGCGCAGCAGAGCCACCAGCTCGGCCAGCGCATCCTGGAGCTGGAGCAGCAGGCCCACGAGCTGGCGGGCCAGCCCTTCAACCTGGGCAGCCCCAAGCAGATCGGCGAGATCTTCTTCGTGAAGCTCGGCCTGCCGATCGTCAAGAAGACGCCGAGCGGTGCGCCCAGCACCGACGAGGAGGTGCTGGAGAAGCTGGCCGAGGACTACCCGCTGCCGGCGCGGATCCTGGAGCACCGGGGTCTGTCCAAGCTCAAGGGCACCTACACCGACAAGCTCGGCACGCTGGCGCTGCCGCGAACCGGCCGCGTCCACACGCATTACGCGCAGGCGGTGGCGGTGACCGGACGGCTGTCGAGCAACGACCCCAACCTGCAGAACATTCCGGTGCGCACGGCAGAAGGCCGGCGCATCCGCGAAGCCTTCGTGGCGCCGGCCGGCAGCGTGATCGCGAGTGCCGACTACAGCCAGATCGAGCTGCGGATCATGGCGCACCTCAGCGGCGACGAGGCCCTGCTGCGCGCGTTCCAGGAAGGCCTGGACGTGCACCGCGCCACGGCCGCCGAAGTGTTCGGCGTGGAGGTCGACGCGGTCGCCAGCGAGCAGCGCCGCTATGCGAAGGTCATCAACTTCGGACTCATCTACGGCATGAGCAGCTTCGGGCTCTCCAAGAGTCTGGGCATCGAGACCAAGGCCGCTGCCGCCTACATCGACCGGTATTTCCAGCGCTTCGCAGGCGTCAAGCGCTACATGGACGAAACGCGGGCGTCGGCCAAGGAAAAAGGTTATGTCGAGACCGTGTTCGGCCGGCGCCTCTATCTGCCCGAGATCAATTCGCCCAACGGCCCGCGCCGGGGCGGCGCAGAGCGCGCGGCGATCAACGCGCCGATGCAGGGCACGGCGGCCGACCTGATCAAGCTCAGCATGGTCGAGGTGCAGAAGGTGCTCGACGCCGAGAAGCGCGGCACCCGCGTGATCATGCAGGTACACGACGAACTGGTGTTCGAGGTACCGCAGGACGAGGTCGATTGGGTGCGCGCCGAGGTGCCGCGCATCATGGCCGGCGTGGCGCAGTTGCAGGTGCCCTTGCTGGCCGAGATCGGCTTTGGCGCCAATTGGGAAACCGCGCACTGACAGGCTTGTGCAGCCGACGCGGATTTACCGCTTGACAGCGTTGCTAAGATGAAAACGGCATGAGCCCTCGGCCCGGCGCCGGTCCGCGAATCGACATTCGTGGTGCGTCCGGAAACCGGCCAGGGCGTGCGCAGCGGCCCCTCCACGGCGAGGTGGCCGCTTTTTTGATGGTTCGGGCAAGAGGGGCGGTGCGGCGTGGAACGAGGGGAAATGGAACTGTTGGCGATCCTGGCGGCGACGCTGGCGTCCGGCGTGGGCAGCGTGTGGCTGGCCGCCTTCCTGCTGCGACTGGGCGTGGGATCGCAGCGTGGCCCGGGCCCGCAGCATCTGTTGAGCCTGGCGGCCGGCGCCTTGTTGTCGACCGCCTTCATGCACCTGCTGCCGGAAGCTTTCGAGAGCGGCATCGAGCCGCAGTGGCTGTTCGCGGTGCTGCTGGCGGGCGTCGTCTTCTTCTTCCTGCTCGACAAGGCCGAGCTCTGGCATCACGGCCACGAGCATGCGGCACCGGCGGCCGGTGACTCGCATGGCCACGACCACCACGACCACCAAGACCACCACGCGCACGGCGACCAGGCAAGCCACGCACACGTGCATTCGCACATGCGCGCCTCCGGCGGCTGGTCCCTGGTAACCGGCGACAGCGTGCACTGCTTCGGCGACGGCGTGCTGATTGCCTCGGCTTTCATGGCGGACCTGCGGCTGGGTCTGGTCGCCGCCATTGCGGTGCTGGCGCACGAGGTGCCGCACCACATCGGCGACCTGGTCGTCATGCGGCATTCCGCGGGTGGCCGGCGCATGGCCTTGTTGAAGGTGTCGCTGGCGGGCGCCGTCACCGCACTCGGCGGGCTGGCAGGTTATTTTCTGCTGGAGCAACTGAGCGAGCTGCTGCCGTATTTCCTGGTGGCCGCGGCCAGCAGCTTCGTCTATGTGGCGCTGGCCGACCTGATCCCGCAGCTGCAACGGCACCTGAGCTCGCGCCAGACCTTCGCGCAGATCGCCTGGCTGCTCGCCGGCATCGTGCTGGTGGTGGCGGTGAGCCGGCTGGCGCACGAACATGGTCCGGAAGACGGCCACGACCACGGTCATGGCCACGAGCACGGGCTGACCGCGCCGGCGAATCAACCCGTTGGCTGAGGGCTTTCGATCGGCCTACCGGTCGCGCTGCAGCAGTTGCGCACGCACCTCGGGCACCAGGCGCCGCGCCACCGGCAGGCGCTCGTCGGTACCGCGCAGGCTCAGTAGCCAGCCGGCGCCCGAACCCTCGTCGTCGCTTTCGGAGTCGACCCGCTCCACGCCCATCACGGCCGAGCGCACCGCCAGCGTGTGGCGATGCACCCGCAGCAACTGGCCGGCGTAGCGTTTTTCCATGTCCACCAGGGATCCGTCGAGCATGAATCGGCCCCGGCTGGTCACGGCGCAGAGCCGTTTTTCTTCGGCGCGCAGATAGAGCACCTCGTTCAGCGGCAGGCGTTGCACCCTGGCCGCGCCGAACGATGCGCAGGCTCTCGTCTTCGCGCGCCTGGTCGTCGGTGGCGGCCCGCAGCCGGGCGGCCTTGTGCAGTGCGCGCTCCAGCCGCTCGGGGCGCACCGGCTTGGTCAGGTAGTCGATGGCGTCGGCCTCGAAGGCGTCGAGCGCGTGCTGCGGATGGCCGGTCACGAACACCACGGCGGGCTTTTGGGGCAGCCAGCGCATCGAGCTCGCCAGGCTCATGCCGTCCTGGCCGGGCATCTCGACATCGAGCAGCAGCAGGTCGAAAGCGCGGTGGCGCATCAGGCCGGCGGCACGCCCGGCGTCGGCGGCTTCCTCGACCGTGCTGCAAAGATCGGCGCCGCAGCGGGCCAGCAATTGCCGCATCTGCTGGCGGGCACAGGTGTCGTCGTCGACGATGAGGATGCTCAGGGACATGGCTTGCTCGAAAGGGCACCGCGAGGGCGCCGATAAAATACGCGGTTGCGCTTCACCGACCTTACCCGATGTCTTCCTCTGCCCCCGCATCCCCGGCTCCTTCCAACCAGCTCGACAAGAAGTCCGAGGCCTGGTCCGCTCTGTTCTCGGAGCCCATGAGCGACCTGGTCAAGCGCTACACCGCCAGCGTCTTCTTCGACAAGCGGCTGTGGCAGGCCGACATCCAGGGCAGCCTGGCGCATGCCGACATGCTGGCCGCCCAGGGCATCATCGCCGCGGCCGACCACGAGGCCATCCAGCGCGGCATGGCGCAGATCACCCGCGAGATCGCCGACGGCGCCTTCGAGTGGAAGCTCGACCTGGAAGACGTGCACCTCAACATCGAGGCGCGGCTCACGCAGCTGGTGGGCGATGCCGGCAAGCGCCTGCACACCGGCCGCAGCCGCAACGACCAGGTGGCGACCGACGTGCGCCTGTGGCTGCGAGGCGAGATCGACCTCATCGCCGGCCTGCTCGTCGACCTGCAACGCGCGTTGGTGGAAATCGCCGAGCGCAATGCCGACGTCATCCTGCCGGGCTTCACCCACCTGCAGGTGGCGCAGCCTGTGGCGTTCGGCCACCACATGCTGGCCTATGTGGAAATGTTCGCCCGCGACGCCGAACGCATGGCCGACGTGCACGGCCGGGTCAACCGCCTGCCGCTGGGCGCCGCCGCGCTGGCCGGCACCAGCTACCCGCTCGACCGCGAGCGCGTGGCGCGCACGCTGGGCATGGTCGATGCGCAAGGCCAGGCCCAGGTCTGCCAAAACAGCCTCGACGCTGTGAGCGACCGCGACTTCGCCATCGAGTTCACCGCCGCCGCCTCGCTGGCCATGGTGCACATCAGCCGTTTCTCCGAAGAGCTCATTCTCTGGATGAGCCAGAGCTTCGGTTTCATCGACATCGCCGACCGCTTCTGCACCGGCTCGTCGATCATGCCGCAGAAGAAGAATCCGGACGTGCCCGAACTCGCGCGCGGCAAGACCGGCCGCGTCGTGGGCCACCTCATGGGCCTGATCACGCTCATGAAGGGCCAGCCGCTGGCCTACAACAAGGACAACCAGGAAGACAAGGAGCCGCTGTTCGACACCGTCGACACGCTCAAGGACACCTTGCGCATCTTCGCGGAGATGGTCGGCGGCATCACGGTCAAGCCCGAGGCCATGGAAAAGGCCGCGCTGCGCGGCTACGCCACCGCCACCGACCTGGCCGACTACCTGGTCAAGAAGGGCCTGCCTTTCCGCGATGCGCACGAAACCGTGGCGCACGCGGTCAAGGCCGCCAATTCGCACCGGGTCGACCTGTCCGAACTGCCGCTGTCGGTACTGCAGGAATTCCATCCGCAGATCGACAAGGACGTGTACGAGGTGCTGTCGCTGCGCGGCTCGCTCGAGGCGCGCTCCACGCTGGGCGGCACCGCGCCCGCGCAGGTGCGCGAGCAGATCGCGCGGCACCGCCGCAGGCTCGCCTGAACCAGCCGGTTTTCAGCACGGCCTAAGCGGCGCGGGGCATCATCGGCGCTCCCTGGCAACGCCTGTAGACCCATGCGCATCCTGCTTGTCGAAGACGATCCGATGATCGGCGAGGCCGTGCTCGACCTGCTGCGCGCCGAGCGCTACGCCGTCGACTGGGTGCGCGACGGCGACATGGCCGACACCGCCTTGCGCAGCGAGCACTACGACGGCGTGCTGCTCGACCTGGGCCTGCCCCGGCGTGACGGCATCGAGGTGCTGAAGGCCCTGCGGGCACGCGGTGCGCGGGTGCCGGTGCTGATCGCCACCGCGCGCGACGCCATCGCCGACCGCGTCGCCGGCCTCGACGCGGGGGCCGACGACTATGTCGTCAAGCCCTTCGACACCGACGAACTGCTGGCCCGGGTCCGCGCCCTGGTGCGGCGCGGCGAGGGGCATGGCGCGCCGACCTTCTCCCATCGCGGCGTGACGCTGGATCCGGCCACGCATCAGGCCACACAGGACGGTCGGCCGGTCAATCTGTCAGCCCGCGAATGGGCGGTGCTCGAGCCGATGCTGGCCCGGCCGGGCGTGATCTTTTCGCGCGTTCAGCTGGAAGAGCGCATGTTCGGCTGGAAGGACGACGTCAGCAGCAATGCGGTGGAGGTCTACATCCACGGCGTTCGCAAGAAGCTTGGCGCGGACCTGATCCAGACCGTGCGCGGGCTGGGTTACCTGGTGCCCAAGGCATGACGGCGGTCGGCTGGCAACGCCTGGTGCCGCGGTCGCTGCACGCGCGCCTGATGGTGTTGTTGCTGGCCTGCGTGGCGCTGGCGGCAGCGGCACTGGCCACCGGCGCCTACCGCACCGCGCTGCGCGAGGCCGACACCCTCAACGACCTGCATTTGCGCCAGGTCGCCAACTCGCTGCGGCACGCGGTGCCCCTGGTCGGCCGGACCGACGAAGAAGCCGACGCCGACCTCGATCTGCAGGTGCAGATCTGGAGCGCCGACGGCGTCCAGCTCTACCGCTCGGCGCGCGCGCGCCTGCCGCAGCGCGCAGTGCTCGGTTTCTCGGATATGACGGTCGAGGGCACTCGTTACCGCGTCTATTCCATCCAGACGCCGCTGCAGACGGTGCAGATCGCCCAGGACCTCGATGCCCGGCAGGAGCGCGCCCGCGCCCAGGCCCTGCGCGCCACGCTACCGGTGGTGCTGGTGGCGCCGCTGCTGATGCTGGCGATGGGCGCGGTCATCAGCCGCACGCTGGCGCCGGTCGAACGCATGCGTCGGCAGGTGGCCGGGCGCGCGGCAGACGACCTGCGCCCCTTGCCCGAGGACCGGCTGCCCGACGAGGTGCTGCCACTGGTGCGCGAACTCAACCTGCTGTTCGGCCGGGTGCGCGGCGCCTTCGACGCTCAGCGCCATTTCGTCGCCGACGCGGCGCACGAGCTGCGTTCGCCGCTCACGGCCTTGAAGCTGCAGGTGCAGGGACTGCGCCGCCAGCCGCAGGACACCGGCGCACAGGCGGCAGCGGTGGACCGGCTGACGCAGGGCATCGACCGGGCGATCGCGCTGGTCGGGCAGTTGCTGCAGTTGGCGCGCCAGGATGCCGGTTCACTGGCCTCCGGCGCTGCGGGGGCGCTCGATCTGCGCGACGTGGTGCAGGCGGTGACGGCCGACGCGCTGCCCCTGGCGGCCGCCCGCGGCATCGACCTCGGGGCCGTGGCGGTCGATAGCGCCCCGATCACCGGTCACGCGGACAGCCTGCAAACTCTCCTGCGCAATCTGGTCGACAACGCGATCAAATTCGCACCGCAAGGCGGTCAAGTCGACATCGAATTGCGTCGCAGCGGTGACGGGGCCCTGTTGGCGGTCGACGACAACGGGCCGGGCATTCCGGATGCCTACCGTGCACGGGTGCTCGATCGCTTTTTCCGCATGCCGGATGCAGCGGCACCCGGCAGCGGCCTGGGCCTGGCGATCGTGCAGGCGATCGCAGCGCGGCATGGCGCGACCCTGGCACTCTCGTCCTCGCCCACCCTCGGGGGTCTTCGGGTGGAAGTCCGGTTTCCAGGGCCCGGTCGATCCTAGATAGCGTATTGGTAGCTGGCCGGAATCGACAGCTGCTGCACGATGAGGTTTCTTTCCTCGTGTGTGAAGTTATCCAGCATGCGTGAGAAAGGTGCTTTCGCCTCGCGTCGCATCGTGACCGGAATGCGGTTGAACACGCCATTCAGGTGATCCAGCGAGCTCATGAAGATATAGGAGGGCAGGCGCAGGCCCGGGTCGCACAAGGCCTCGATCACCTTCGGAATTTCGGCAGGCGGCAGCCGCAGGAGACCGTCGAGCTCGAGCTGGAATTCCTCGACCCGCGTTTCGCCATGGCGGGCCAGCACGGCGTTGGCAGCCAGCCGGACCATGCTGGCCTGCGCAGGCGGCAGGCGCTGGCTGTAGGCAACGGCCTTGGCGAGCATGGCTTCGTGCCATTGGGTGGGCGATTCGTTTCTGGAGAACACGCCGAGCAGCTTCATCAGGCAAGCGGTTCCGTGCCCTTGCAAGCGACGCGCGATCAGGTCCCACACCGGTATCAGCGCCCGGAGTTCTGCTTGGCTGCAAAACCGTTTCTCGCGACGAAAAGTGTCGAGAAAGCGTTCGAGATGGGATGCCGCCAGCGCAGGATCGGCGGGCAGGCTGGCCAGGTACATGTTGACGCGCGCGGCTTCCCAGCCCACCGCTTCCGTTTTTTCCAGCGCAGTCCTGCGGTGGCTCACCGGCAGCTCGGCGATCGCCGCTTGCATTTCCTGCTTGGCCGGACTGTTGAATGGCATCCGGTCATCCATGCTCCCCAGGAAAAGGCTGCGGGGCCGGGGCGGAATCTGGGAGAGCAGATCCAGCATGTGGCTGAAGTTGGGCAAGTGGCTGGCGGCTCGGCGCTGGCAGGCCATGGCTGCCTGAAAGCTGCTGCGGCACCATCGCGGCATGCGGTCGGCGTGCTGATCCAGCGCCTGGGCCACATCGGGGTTGTCCAGCGTGCACGCCGATGCACCAAGCAAGGCGTCGACCAGTAGCGGCATGGGGACGGCCGATTCGATCACTACCTGCATCAGCGGGGCCATCAATTCGCACGATTGGCGCAATGCCACAGCCGTGAAACGTGCCAGATGCCGGTCGCGTCGTTCGTCCCAGACGGACTGGCGCATACCCGCAGGCGCCTGCTGCGGCCAGTTCTCGATGAATTTGAGGCCGGTGTTGCGCACGGAAGGGCGCGCGGTCCGATCGAAACGAACATCCAGCGCTTTCCAGGAAGGCTCTTGCAGCGGCAGGCCGAGCGGGGCGAGGCGGCGCAGGGCGTTCGCCAGGCGCTTGCCGGTCGGCAGCCGGTGCGTCGCCAACGCGATCTCCGCAGCCAGGGTGGTGGGCTCGAATGCCTGCTTCCACCGGGTGTTCAGACTGGAAAGGTCCTGCAGCGCGGCAAGCGTCCGGTCGAGCTGCTGCTGGGTTTTCGTCGGCAGGCCGAGGAAAATCTCCTGTGCGATCGGCTCGAGAATTTCCGGCGGAAGCTGGTTGATGTTGGACCGCGTCGAGAACCCGGGTGATGGCGTGGCGGTGGGAAGAACAGGGTAGAGCATGGGGTTCGTGCGTCGGTGATGTCGGACGGACGATCCTGGCGACTTCGGCTTCGCAGCCCCAAAGCAAAACCGCGTGTTCGTGGTCGAGCCCGAATGGGCCGACCGCGTACCACGCGGTGAAATCAAGGTGCGACGGCCTGGGAGGGCACCCGGGCCGCTAGCGACAGACGCCTTACTCGAGCTCGCCCATCTGGCTTTGCAGGTAGTTCTGCGTGCCGACCTTGTCGATCAGGTCGATCTGGGTTTCCAGGAAGTCGATGTGCTCTTCGGTGTCGTCGAGGATCTTTTGCAGCAGGTCGCGCGACACGTAGTCGCGCACCGATTCGCAGTGGGCCATGCCGGCCTTGATGGTCGCCTGGGCCGTGTATTCCAGGCCCAGGTCGCAGCGCAGCAGTTCGGGCACGTCTTCGCCGACGTTGAGCTTGCCCAGGTCCTGCAGGTTGGGCAGGCCGTCGAGCATGAAGATGCGGTCCATCAGCCAGTCGGCGTGCTTCATCTCGCCGATGGATTCCGAATATTCCTTCTTCGCCAGCTTGTCGAAGCCCCAGTGCTTGAGCATGCGGTAGTGCAGGAAGTACTGGTTGATCGCGGTCAGCTCGTTCTTGAGCTGCGCCTGCAGATGCTGGATGACTTGGAGATCGCCCTTCATGTTGTTCTTTCTTTCACGTGGTTTCGCAATGGTCCGCGATTGTGGGGGTTGACCCTGACAGCCACAAGGCAATCCCCCACGCGGGCGGTGTGCCTGCGGCTGAGGCTGAGAGGCGTTCGCATGCCGGTCATACGAGTGCTTTCACGATTGGTCACGGCGATGTCGCGACGACCAAATAGAAAATGCCAATTCGCCGCATACGCGCAATTCATCGGGCAGCCGGGTTTACCCGTCTATGCTTCAGTCTTCGTCAGCCACCCATTCAAAACAGGAATACGCAATGTCTCTGATCAACAAGGAAGTCGCTCCTTTCAAGGCCACCGCCTATCACAACGGCAAGTTCGTGCCGGTGAGCGAACAGAACTTCAAGGGCAAGTGGTCCGTCGTGGTGTTCTACCCGGCCGACTTCACCTTCGTCTGCCCGACCGAACTGGGTGACCTGGCCGACCACTACCCCGAATTCCAGAAACTGGGCGCCGAGGTTTACGGCGTGTCCACCGACACCCACTTCACCCACAAGGCCTGGCACGACACGTCCGACACCATCGGCAAGGTGCAATACCCGCTGATCGGCGACCCGAACCACCAGCTCGCCACCTTCTTCGACGTGCTGATCACCGAAGGCGACGACCACGGTCTGGCCCTGCGCGGCACCTTCGTGATCGACCCCGAAGGCCGTATCAAGACCATCGAAGTGCACGACAACGGCATCGGCCGTGACGCCACCGAAACCCTGCGCCGCCTGAAGGCCGCCCAGTACATTGCCGCTCACCCCGGTGAAGTCTGCCCCGCCAAGTGGAGCGAAGGCGCTGAAACCCTGACCCCGTCGCTCGACCTGGTCGGCAAGATCTAAGCGCTTCGTGCGGCGGAGCCCGGGTGCGCCCGGGCTTTTTTTTCCGCAGCCGAACCATAACTATCGATTTCATAAATCCAATAGCGAGTAATTATCATGCTGGACGCCAACCTCAAGACCGCACTCAAGGGCTACCTCGAACGGGTGACCAAGCCCATCGAAATCGTCGCATCCGTGGACGACAGCAAGGCGTCCGGCGACCTCAAGGGCCTGCTCGCGGACATCGTCGCGCTGACCGACAAGATCACGGTCGTGGAACGCAGCGACGACGGCGAGCGCAAGCCCTCGTTCCTCATCACCAACCCGGGCGTCGACACCGGCGTGCGTTTCGCCGGCCTGCCGCTGGGCCACGAGTTCACCTCGCTGGTGCTGGCGCTGCTGCAGGTGGGCGGCCATCCGTCCAAGGCCGGCCAGGACACTATCGAGCAGATCCGCAATCTCGAAGGCGACTACCACTTCGAGACCTACTTCTCGCTCTCCTGCCAGAACTGCCCGGACGTGGTGCAGGCGCTCAACCTGATGTCGGTGCTCAATCCGAACATCAAGCACACCGCCATCGACGGCGCGCTGTTCCAGGACGAGGTCGAGGCGCGCCAGATCATGGCTGTGCCCACCGTCTACCTCAACGGCACCAATTTCGGCCAGGGCCGCATGCAGCTCGAGGAGATCGTCGCCAAGATCGATTCCAGCGCCATCCAGCGTGAAGCCGCCAAGCTCGACGCCCGCGAGCCCTACGACCTGCTGGTCGTCGGCGGCGGCCCGGCCGGCGCTGCAGCGGCGGTGTATGCGGCTCGCAAGGGCATTCGCACCGGCGTGGCCGCCGAGCGCTTCGGCGGCCAGGTGCTCGACACCTTGGGCATCGAGAACTTCATTTCCATCAAGGAAACCGAAGGGCCGAAGTTCGCCGTGGCGCTGGAAGAGCACGTCAAGCATTACGACGTGGACATCATGAATCTGCAGCGCGCCGAAGCCATCGTGCCCGGCAAGGACCTGATCGAGCTCAAGCTCGCCAGCGGCGCCACGCTCAAGGCCCGGTCGCTGGTGATTTCCACCGGTGCGCGCTGGAAGAACATCAACGTGCCCGGCGAAGCCGAATACAAGAACAAGGGCGTGGCCTACTGCCCGCACTGCGACGGTCCGCTGTTCAAGGGCAAGCGCGTGGCGGTCATCGGTGGCGGCAACTCGGGTGTCGAGGCCGCGATCGACCTGGCCGGCGTGGTCGGCCATGTCACGCTGATCGAGTTCGGCGACCAGCTGCGTGCCGACGAAGTGCTGCAACGCAAGGCCCGCAGCCTGGGCAACGTGACCATCGTCGTGTCGGCGCAGACCACGGCCATCACCGGCGACGGCAACAAGGTCAACGGGCTCAGCTACAAAGACCGTGGCACCGGCCAGGAGCACCAGGTCGCCCTCGAAGGTGTCTTCATCCAGATCGGCCTGGTGCCCAACACCGAGTGGCTCAAGGGTTCGATCGAACTCAGCAAGCATGGCGAGATCGTGGTGGACGCGCGCGGACAGACCTCGGTGCCCGGCGTCTTCGCTGCGGGCGATGCCACCACGGTGCCGTTCAAGCAGATCATCATCGCCGCCGGCGACGGTGCGAAAGCGGCGCTCGGCGCGTTCGATCACCTGATCCGAACCTCCGCCCCAGCCTGACGCGATCAGCGGCCGCCTCAACCCCCGAGGCGGCCGTGCAGCGCCGCCGAGTGCCCGGCGGCGAGGCAGCGAGGCCAGCGAGGCTAGGCCGACCCAGCGAGCCGCCCCTCAAGGGGAGGGCGAAGACACGAAGTGCGTAGCCTGGGGTGGGAGTAAATACCCCTGGGGGCTTTAGTAAATCAGACGTTCCGGCCGAATCTCCTGCAGGATCGTCGTGGCGATCTCCTCGATCGACTTGGTGGTCGTCGACAGCCACCGGATGCCGGTGCGCCGCATCATCGCCTCGGCTTCGGCTACCTCGTGGCGGCAGTTCTGCAGGTCGGCGTACTTGGAGTCGGGCCGGCGTTCCTGCCGGATCTGCGAAAGCCGCTCCGGCTGGATCGTCAAACCGAACAGCTTCTTCTTGTGCGGCAGCAGCGCTGGCGGCAGCTGCCGACGTTCGAAGTCTTCCGGAATCAGCGGGTAGTTGGCCGACTTCAGCCCATGCTGCATCGCCAGGTACAGCGAAGTCGGCGTCTTGCCGCTGCGACTCACGCCCACCAGGATCACGTCCGCGCCTTCCAGGTCGCGGTTGGATTGGCCGTCGTCGTGGTCCAGGCTGTAGTTGATCGCCTCGATGCGGTCGTTGTATTCCTTGCTCTTGGAGACATCGGCGAAGCGGCCCACGCGGTGCAGCGACTTGATGCCGAGCTCCTTCTCCAGCGGCTGCACGAAGGTGGCGAACATGTCCATCAGCATGCCCTTGCAGCCCGCGCGCACCACCTTCAGCACTTCGGCGTCGACCAGCGTGGTGAACACGAGCGGGCGCCGGCCCTCGACCTCGCCGGTGTGGTTGATCTGGCGCACCACCTGGTGGGCCTTGTCCACGGTGTCGATGAAGGGCAGGCGCACATGTCGTGGCCGCATCTCGAACTGCGACAGGATGGCATTGCCGAAAGCCTCGGCAGTGATGCCGGTTCCGTCGGAGATGAAGAAAACGGTACGGGAGTGCATGCGCGAGACTTTCGTGCGTTCTGGAGGGGTAGGGATGTCGGCTGACGCGGTGCTTGCGGGCCGAAGCCTACAATTCCCCCAATTATCCGAATTCCGCCATGGCCCGCCACGACCTCTTACAAGAAGACCAAAGTCGCTGTGCCGCCCGTGCCGGAGGCCCTCCGCATCCTCGCGGCGATCGCTCGTTCGGAACACCGCTTTCAACTTCTGGAGTCTTCCCATGTCTGCACTGTTCGAGGCGACCGCCCTGGTCGTACCCTTTGAAAACCTGAGGATGTCCGACGTCGAGTCGGTCGGCGGCAAGAACGCCAGCCTCGGCGAGATGATTTCGCAGCTGCCGCAGGGCGTGCGCGTGCCCACCGGCTTCGCCACCACCGCCCACGCGTTCCGGCAGTTCCTGGCCCACGCCGGCCTGGCTGACCGCATCAGCGCGCGCCTGGCCAAGCTCGACACCGAAGACGTGCGTGAACTCGCCGTCGTCGGCGCCGAGATCCGCGGCTGGATCGAAGACCAGCCCTTCCCGGCCGACCTGGAAAAGTCCATCCGCGAAAGCTTCGCCACGCTGTCCGCCGGCAACCCGGCCGCCAGCTTTGCGGTGCGGTCCTCCGCCACCGCGGAAGACCTGCCCGACGCCTCCTTCGCCGGCCAGCAGGAAACCTTCCTCAACGTCGTCGGCATCGAAGACGTGCTGCACAAGATGAAGGAGGTCTTCGCCTCCCTCTACAACGACCGCGCCATCAGCTACCGCGTGCACAAGGGTTTCGCGCACGACGTGGTCGCCCTGTCGGCCGGCGTGCAGCGCATGGTCCGCTCCGACCTCGGCGCCGCTGGCGTCATGTTCACCATTGACACCGAATCCGGCTTCGATCAGGTCGTGTTCATCACCAGCAGCTACGGCCTAGGCGAGACGGTGGTGCAGGGCGCCGTCAACCCGGACGAGTTCTACGTCCACAAGCCGATGCTGGCCGCCGGCAAGCGCGCGGTGATCCGCCGCAACCTGGGCTCCAAGTTGATCCAGATGGTGTTCTCCACGCCGGAAGAAAAAGCCGCCAGCGGCAAGCTGGTGAAGACCGTCGACGTGCCCACCGAGCAGCGCAACCGCTATTCGCTGACCGACGAGGACGTCGAGCAGCTCGCCAAATACGCCCTGGTGATCGAGCAGCACTACGGCCGCCCGATGGACATCGAATGGGGCAAGGACGGCACCGACGGCCACCTCTACATCCTGCAGGCCCGCCCGGAAACGGTGAAGAGCCAGCAGGCCGGCAAGGCCGAGCAGCGCTTCAGCCTCAAGGGCACCGGCCCGGTGCTGGTCGAAGGCCGCGCCATCGGCCAGAAGATCGGTACCGGCCCGGTCCGGCTGGTGCACGACATCCGCGAAATGGACAAGGTGCAGCCCGGCGACGTGCTGGTCACCGACATGACCGACCCGAACTGGGAGCCGGTGATGAAGCGCGCCAGCGCCATCGTCACCAACCGGGGCGGTCGCACCTGCCACGCGGCCATCATCGCCCGCGAACTGGGCATTCCGGCGGTGGTCGGCTGCGGCGACGCGACCGAACTGCTCAAGGACGGCACGTTGGTCACCGTGAGCTGCGCCGAAGGCGACACGGGCCGCATCTACGACGGCCTGCTCGAAACCGAGGTGACCGAGGTCCAGCGCGGCGAAATGCCGAAGATCAAGACCAAGATCATGATGAACGTCGGCAACCCGCAGCTGGCCTTCGACTTCTGCCAGCTGCCCAACGAAGGCGTGGGCCTGGCGCGGCTCGAGTTCATCATCAACAACAACATCGGCGTCCATCCGAAGGCGATCCTCGACTATCCCAATGTCGATGCCGACCTGAAGAAGGCCGTGGAATCCGTGGCGCGCGGCCATGCCTCGCCCAAGGCTTTCTACGTCGACAAGGTGGCCGAGGGTGTCGCCACCATCGCGGCGGCCTTCTGGCCCAAGCCGGTGATTGTTCGTCTGTCGGACTTCAAGAGCAATGAATACCGCAAGCTCATCGGCGGCAGCCGCTACGAGCCGGAAGAAGAGAACCCGATGCTCGGCTTCCGCGGCGCGGCACGCTACATCAGCACCGAGTTCCGCGAGGCCTTCGCCATGGAGTGCGAGGCGCTCAAGCGGGTGCGCGACGAGATGGGCCTGACCAATGTGCAGGTGATGGTGCCCTTCGTGCGCACGCTCAAGCAGGCCGAACGTGTTACCGGCATGCTGGCCGACCACGGCCTGGCACGCGGCTCCAACGAACTCAAGGTCATCATGATGTGCGAGGTGCCGAGCAACGCCATCCTGGCCGACCGCTTCCTGGAGTTCTTCGACGGCTTCTCGATCGGCTCCAACGACCTGACCCAGCTCACTCTGGGCCTGGACCGCGACTCCGGTCTGGAACTGCTGGCCGCCGACTTCGACGAGCGCGACCCGGCCGTCCAGGCGATGCTCTCGCGCGCTATCGCGGCCTGCCTGGCGCAAAACAAATACGTCGGCATCTGCGGTCAGGGCCCCAGCGACCATCCGGACTTTGCCCAGTGGCTGGCTGCCGAAGGCATCGCCTCGATCTCGCTCAACCCCGACAGCGTGATCGACACCTGGAAGCGCCTGGCCGAATAAGCCCGCTCGCCGGCCGATCGCCGTCGGTCAACAAAAAGCCCCGTCGCTCACGCCACGGGGCTTTTTTCATGCCGATCGAGACGGACCATGGAGAAAGGCTCGATTGATGGATCGGACCCGCGCTGCCTGGGCAAGTACGCGCATCGACCATGCCCGCAGCCCGGAGCTGCGCACGGTCAGGGCCGTCGACGCGGAAATCAAGCCGCGCTCCAGACCGGTCCGCGCCTTCAGTCCTTGAGTTCGGCGACCAGGTCGCACACCAGCCGGCGCTGTCGCTCGTCCAGTTGCAGGTACCTCGCCAGCATGGCGCGGTCCGCGGTGGTGAGCGACGGTTCCTGGGGATCGACTTCGCGGACCAGGGTCAGCGTGGTGGCTTCCGGGCCGAATCGCAGCTCGTGCGGCGAAATATCGAGCCACTGGGCCAGGGCGCGCAGCTTGTCCTGGGTGGGCATCGACTGCCCCAGGAGCCAGTTGCGCACCGCGTAGAGAGAGACGCTCTTTCCCCAGTAACGGAGGTTGAATTCGTGCGCAATGATCGTAGGCGACTGCGGCACCCCGGCCGCCGTCAACGCCTTACGAAAGCGCTCGGAAAAGGTTTTTGCTTCGGGGCGTGCGGCCTTGCTCGACATGCGGCGACCTTAGGGGGAGAGCGACATCCGGCCGAGAAAAGACAGCAAAAAACAGATGCATGTGGATCACATATTGGGTCGGGCGGCCAACCCATTCGGCAAACCCCCATGGTAGTGGGCCCGCCTGCCCGCGATGATCGCCGGATGCCCGCCACCAGCCCCTCACCGGACCCGTCACCGCCGCCGATCTTTCGCCTCGGCGCCGTACGCCTGGCCTTGCTGGTGGTCTGGTTCGCGGCCTCTTTCGGTCTTTGCTGGTTCGCCCGCGATCTGCCGCAGCAGGGCGCCGTCGCCTATGCCTGGGCCGGGCAGGGCGTGCTGATCGTCTTCATCGTGCTGGTGATCGCCAATGCGGTGATCTTCAACCGGCGCGACGCGGCCGAAGCCCCGGAGCCCGACGAGGCCGGTCGCGGTGCCTGAACCCGCAGCGTCGGCCTACCAGCAGCGGCTGCACTGGATCCTGGCGGCCTATGTGGCCGGCGTGCTGCTGTTTCTGGGCGCGCTCGCCGCCGCGGAGAACGCCGGCCTGGCACGCCACTGGATCGGGCCGATCTTCCTGTTCTCGACGGTGATGGTCTATGCGGCCATCGGCGTGTGGGGCCGCACCTCGGACCCGGGCGAGTACTACGTGGCCGGGCGCCGCATTCCGCCCATGTACAACGGCATGGCCTCAGCGGCCGACTGGATGAGCGCGGCCTCGTTCATCAGCCTGCCCGGCGCGCTGTACCTGCAGGGCTTCTCGGGCACGCCGGGGCAGGCGGGCGGACTGGCCTATCTGCTCGGCTGGACCGGTGGCTTCTGCCTGGTGGCGATCCTGATCGCGCCACAGCTGCGGGCATTGAAGCTCTACACGGTTGCGGACTACTTCCAGATGCGTTTTGGCGGCTGCTGGCCGCGCCGGCTGGCGGCACTGGCGGCGGTGGCCTGTTCGTTCACCTATGTGGTCGCGCAGATCTACGGCGTGGGCCTGATCGCCTCGCGGCTGACCGGCGTGCAGTTCGAGATCGGCATCATGTTGGGCCTGGGCGGCGTGCTGCTGTGCTCGTTCCTGGGAGGCATGCGCGCCATCACCTGGACGCAGGTGTCGCAGTACGTCGTGCTGCTGCTGGCGTTTCTGATCCCGGTGTCGTGGCTGGCTTGGAAACAATTCGGCAACCCGCTCGCGCCGCTGGTCTACGGCGCGCAGATGCCGCGCATCGCGGCGCTGGAGGACCGGCTGCGCGACGACCCCGCCGAGCAGGAAGTGGCCGGGCTTTACCGCGACCGGGCGCTCGGCTGGGCGCAGCGACTGCAGGACGTGGACGCTGCGCTGGCACGGGACCGGGAGGCGGCGCAGGAACGCATCCGCGCGATGCGGGCGCGCAATGCGGACGTCGGCGAGATCGTCGTCGCCAGCCGGGCCCTGGCGACCCTGCCGCGCGATGCCCGCGACGCACGCGAACGCTGGACCCGCGCGCAACGCGAGGACAGCGAACGCGCCCAGGCCCTGGGCGGCCTGCCGCCGCACGCCACGCCCTACGCCGGCGACCCGCATGGGTCGCCCGCCGAGCAGGAAGCCTTCGAGCTGTCGCGTCGCAACTTTCTGGCGCTGATGTTCTGCCTGATGGTCGGCACCGCCGGCCTGCCGCACCTGCTCACCCGCTACTACACGGTGCCCGGCGTGCGTGCGGCGCGCAGTTCGGTGGCCTGGTCGCTGGTGTTCATCGCGGTGCTGTATTCGGGCGCGCCGGCGCTGGCGGCGATGGTGAAGTTCGAGGTCATGCAGCACCTGGCGGGCAGCCATTTCGACACGCTGCCGGACTGGATCGCCCAGTGGGCGCGGGTGGACCCGTCGCTGGTGTCCATCGAGGACATCAACGGCGACGGCATCCTGCAGTTCGGCGAACTGCGCCTGGGGGCCGACGTGGTGATGCTGGCCGCGCCCGAGCTGGCGGGGCTGCCCTACGTGGTGTCGGGCCTGGTGGCCGCGGGTGGCCTGGCGGCGGCGCTGTCGACCGCCGACGGCCTGCTGCTCACCATCAGCAATGCGCTGGTGCGCGATATCGCGCTGCCCGAAATGCGGCGCCCGCTGTCGCCGGAGCAGCGGGTGATTCTCACCAAGTTCGCGCTGCTGGCGGTGGCCATGGTGGCGGCGGTGGCCGCGGCGGTGCGCTCGGCCGAGATTTTGTCGCTGGTGTCGGCCTCGTTCTCGCTGGCCGGATCGGCTTTCGTGCCGGTGATGCTGCTCGGCTTGTTCTGGCGCCGCACCAGCCGCGCGGGCGCGGTGGCGGGCATGCTGGCCGGGCTGCTCGTGGCGCTGTATTACATGCTCGTGCACGGCACGGGGCTGCGGTCGGCGCTGGGCGGCCTGGCGCCGCAGGGGGCACTGTGGTGGGGCATTCAGCCGGTGTCGGCCGGGGTGTTCGGCGTGCCGGCGGGGCTGGCGATGGCGGTCGTCGTCAGCCTGCTGCAGCCAGCCCCGGCACTGAAGCCTTCGACCGTCAGTTGACGGCCAGCAGTTCCACGTCGAACTTCAGCGTGGCGTTGGGCGGAATGACGCCGCCGGCCCCGCGTGCGCCGTAACCGAGCTTGGGCGGGATGATCAGGGTGCGCTTGCCGCCGACCTTCATGCCCTGCACGCCTTCGTCCCAGCCCTGGATGACCATGCCGCCGCCCAGCGGAAATTCGAAGGGGTCGTTGCGGTCCAGGCTGGAGTCGAATTTGGCGCCCTGTTCGCCGTTCTGGTAGAGCCAGCCGGTGTAATGCACGCTGACGTTCCTGCCGCGAACCGCCTCGGCGCCGGTGCCGACCTGGGTGTCGTCGATCACCAGGCCCGGCGAGGTGCCGCCGGCTTCTTCCTCGTCGTCCTCGCCTTCGACTTCGAGCAGTTCCACGTCGAACTTCAATGTGGCGTTGGGCGGAATGACGCCGCCGGCACCGCGCGCGCCATAACCGAGTTCAGCCGGAATGATGAGGGTGCGCTTGCCGCCGACCTTCATGCCCTGCACGCCTTCGTCCCAGCCCTTGATCACCATGCCGGCGCCGAGCGCGAACTCGAAAGGCGAGCGGCGGTCGACGCTGGAATCGAACTTCTTGCCCTGGGTGCCGTTCTCGAAAAGCCAGCCGGTGTAGTGCACCGACACGCCCTTTCCGCGCGTGGCTTCGGCGCCGGTGCCGGTTTCGGTGTCTTCGTATTGCAGGCCGGAGGCTGTGCTGGTGAGCGCCATGGAATCTGTTCTCCTGGATATCGCGGCGAAGTGCCGCTTTCATGGTTGAGCCGGGCATTATCGAAAATTCCCGAACCCCTCCTGTCGCAGGCGGTTCAGGCGTCGTGGATGCGCTGCAGCGCGGCGTTGCGCAGCAGGCCGGCGGCGGTGCGATAGCGGTCGGGCAAGCCGCTGGCCGTGGCGGCATCGAACTCCGGCAAGGTGCTCGCTTCCAGTTCGTCGCACAGCTCGACCAGTTCGATCGAGTAGGGGTTGCGCGGCCCGAGCAGCCGGTCGAGCGCCGACTTGGCGATGTAGGCCAGCCGCACGAAAGCCTGCGGGTCGTCGGCATGGCTGCGGGCCTTGGCCTTGGCCTGGAAGATCTCTGCCAGTTCGGTGATTCGCGCGTCGTCGTCGTGCATCTGGTCCATAGACCGTCATGTACGCCCTGCGGACCGCTGGTGGATGTTCCTGGCGTGAGTTTTTTGTGAGAAAGCGTGCTGCGCGAGCGCTCACAAACCCTGTCGATCCAGGTCCTTCACACGCCTGCGGGACGCGGGGGCTTGGGCCG
Organism: Xylophilus sp. GOD-11R; assembly: GCF_033546935.1. GTDB lineage: Bacteria > Pseudomonadota > Gammaproteobacteria > Burkholderiales > Burkholderiaceae_C > Xylophilus. The sequence continues at coordinate 1,254,269 of NZ_CP137854.1, forward strand.
GGGCGACTCCGCGGTGTGAATCAGCTTGGTTGCTTCCACCATGTCGCCCTGGAGTAGCGCGGGCACGGCAGCCAGGCTGCGGTCCAGGCATTGTTCGATCGCGATCCGGTCGTCGGGCGACGGTTTCTTGAGCACCCAGTTCACTACCTCGCTTTTCACGCCGGGATGGCCAACGCCCAGGCGCAGCCGCCAGTAGTCGGCGCTGCCGAGCTGGGCATGGATGTCGCGCAGGCCGTTGTGGCCGGCGTGGCCGCCGCCTTTCTTGAGCTTGACGGTGCCCGGCGCGATGTCGAGCTCGTCGTGGGCGACCAGGATTTCCTCCGGCGCGATCTTGAAGAAGCGCGCCAGCGCCGCGACCGACCTGCCCGAAGCGTTCATGTAGGTGAGCGGCTCCAGCAACCACACCGACTGGCCGGCGACGCTGGTGCGGCCCATCAGGCCCCAATAACCTTTTTCGACCGCCATCGGCACCTTCAGCTGGCGCGCGAGGCCGTCGATCCACCAGAAGCCGGCGTTGTGACGGGTCGCCTCGTATTCCGGGCCCGGGTTGCCCAGGCCGACGAAGAGTTTGATCATGGAAGAAGAAGCGGTGCTGCCGATGCGGCTGGGGAAAAAGCCGCGAAATTTAGCACGCGCTTCTCTGCGCTTCTCTGCGCTTCTTGGCGCTCGCTGCCTCAGGCCGGCAGCACTTCCTTGACGTAGGACGGCTTGTGCATCTCCACGATTTCCACGCTGAGCTGCACCATCATCCCGGCAGGGCGCGGGATGCGGTTGCGCATGACCACGCCGATGCGTTCGGTCAGCGCGGCCTTGGTCGCGTCGTCGCGGCCGGGCAGCACCCGCAAAACGCAGTACACGAAGCCCCGCGCGCCCGCGCCGGTGCCCACCACGTAGTCATCCAGCGGCACGATGCGCGACTTGAGGTCGGGCTCGTTGCGAATCTGGCCGCTGGCCACCAGCGTTTCGTTGACCTCGCGCAACGTCTCGGCCAGCGCGAAGCCGTCCTCCAGGTTGCGGGTGTACTCGATGGTGAGGTGGGGCATGCGGAGTCTCCTGGGGCGGTTACGCGAGGGTGTAGGCGGTCTTCACCGTGGTGAAGAATTCCTGCGCGTATTTTCCCTGCTCGCGCGGCCCGTAGCTGCTGCCCTTGCGGCCGCCGAAAGGCACGTGGTAGTCCACGCCCGCGGTCGGCAGGTTCACCATCACCATGCCGGCCTGGCTGTGGCGTTTGAAGTGCGTGGCGTACTTCAGCGAGGTGGTGGCGATCCCGGCGGACAGGCCGAACTCGGTGTCGTTCGACAGCGCCAGTGCCTCTTCGTAGTCCTTGGCCTGGATCACGCTGGCGACCGGGCCGAAGACTTCCTCGCGGTTGATGCGCATGCCGGCGGTGGTGTCGGTGAACAGCGTCGGCGCCATGAAGAAGCCTTCGTTGCCGCTGCCGGTGTGGCAGGCGATGCGCTCGCCACCGGCCACCAGGCGAGCGCCCTCGGCCTTGGCGATCTCGACATAGCTCAGGTCGGTATCGAGCTGCGCCTGGCTGGAGACCGGGCCCATGTCGGTGCCGGCCGTGAGCGCGTCGCCGACCTTGATCCTTGCCATGCGCGCGGTCAGCGCCTCGATGAACTTCGGATAGATGCCCTGAGTCACGATCAGCCGGCTCGATGCGGTGCAGCGCTGGCCGGTGGAATAGAAGGCCGACTGCGTGCAAAGCTCCACGGCCTGCGCCAGGTCGGCGTCGTCCAGTACGATCTGCGGGTTCTTGCCGCCCATCTCCAGCTGCACCTTCTTGCCGCCCTCGACGGCAAGCGCGGCCAGCCGGCGGCCCACGCCGACCGAGCCGGTGAAGCTGACCGCGTCGATGCCGGGATGCTTGACCAGCGCGTCTCCGATCACGCTGCCGCGGCCCATCACCAGGTTGAACACGCCCGCGGGGATGCCGCTGCGGCTGATGATCTCGGCCAGCGCCCAGGCGCAGCCCGGCACCAGGTCGGCGGGCTTCAACACCACGCAGTTACCGAAGGCCAGCGCGGGCGCGATCTTCCAGGCGGGAATCGCGATGGGGAAGTTCCACGGCGTCACCAGGCCGACCACACCGACCGGCTCGCGGGTGATTTCCACGCCGATGCCCGGGCGCACCGAGGGCACCGTCTCGCCCGACAGGCGCAGGCATTCGCCGGCGAAGAACTTGAAGATCTGGCCGGCGCGGGTGGCCTCGCCGATGCCTTCGGCCTTGGTCTTGCCTTCCTCGCGGGCCAGCAGCGTGCCCAACTCTTCGCGGCGCGCCAGGATCTCGGTGGCGATCTTGTCGAGCGCGTCGCTGCGCGCCTGGATGCCGCTGGTCGACCAGGCCGGGAAGGCCGCGCGAGCGGCAGCCACCGCCGCATCCACGTGCGTGGCATCGCCCTGGGCGTACTCGCCGATCACGTCTGCCAGGTTCGAGGGGTTGCGGTTGGGCGACAGGGCGATGCCGGCTTTCCATTCGCCGGCGATGAGGTTCAGGTGTTCCATGGTGTGCGTTCAGGATGAAGAAATGCGGTGTGCGAGACGATAGGAAAAAAGGCGCTGGGAAGTCCTGCGCCTGTTTTCATTCGAGCTTGATGCCGGCGGCCTTGACCACCTGCGCCCACTTGGCCACCTCGGCCTTCTGGAAGTCGGCGAACTGCGCCGGCGTGAAGGTCGAAGGCTGCATGCCCAGCGACTTCAGCCGCTCCTGCATCTCGGGCGTGGCGAGGATCTTCAGGATCTCGGCGTTGAGCCGGTCCACGATCGGCTTGGGCGTGCCGGCCGGCGCGAAGATGCCCTGCCAGGACAGCACCTCGAAGCCCGGCAGCGTCTCGGCCACGGTGGGTACGTCGGGCATGGATTCGAGGCGCTTGGCCGAGCTCACCGCCAGCGCGCGCAGCTTGCCCGACTGGATATGGGCGCCGGCCACCACGGTGGTGTCGAACATCATGTCGACCTGGCCGGCGATCACGTCCTGGATCGCCGGGCCGGAGCCCTTGTAGGGCACGTGCACGAACTTGGCGCCGGCCTTGTAGCCGAGCAGCTCCAGGGTCATGTGCTGCGAGGTGCCGTTGCCGGCGGAGGCCGAGGTCACCGAATCGGGCTTGGCCTTGGCCGCGGCGATCACGTCCTTGAGCGACTTGTACGGGCTCTTCTCGCCCACCACCAGCACCACCGGATTGGCGCCGATCAGCACGATGGGCGTGAAGGACTTGATCGGGTCGTAGCCGAGCTTGGGATAGAGGCTGACGTTGATCGCGTGCGAGCTCACCGTGCCGCCGACGATGGTGTAGCCGTCGGCCGGCGCCCGTGCGGCGAGTTCCGAGCCGATGCTGCCGCCCGCGCCGCCGCGGTTGTCGACCACGAAGGTGGTGTTGAGCACCGCGCCGAGCTTGGTGCCGATGAGCCGGGCCAGGATGTCGGTGGTGCCCCCGGTGGGGAAGGGCACCACATAGGTGATCGGCTTGCTCGGCCAGCCGTCCTGGGCGAAAGCTGGCAGGGCGGCGGCGGTAATGGCTGCGACAGCAGCCTGAAGTGCGTGACGACGTTGCATGGTTTTGTCTCCCTTATCAACAGTTAACGAAAAAATCCGAGCCCGCAGCGCGAGTTCCCCACCACGCTCCAGACTCGAGTGCGAAGCACGAGTGCCTCAGGGCCCGTCGCGCCGGGCCGCCCCAAGCGGCCGGGCCGCCCCCGGCAGGGGGTAGGCGGCCACACGAAGTGGGCAAGCCTGGGGGCGAGTCAAGTCACCGGCGCGGGGTTGAACAGCACCAGCTGGTTGTGCAGCTTCCACTGCTCCGCCCAGGTCTTCTTGCGCCCGCTGGCCACGTCGAGCATCAGCTTGAACATCTCCCAGCCCACGTCCTCGATGCTCGCGTCGCCGTCGGCGATGCGGCCGGCGTTCACATCCATCAGGTCGTGCCAGCGCCGCGCCAGGTCGGTGCGCGTGGCCACCTTGATCACCGGTACCTGCGCCAGCCCGTAAGGCGTGCCGCGGCCGGTGGTGAACACGTGCAGGTTCATGCCGGCGGCCAGCTGCAGCGTGCCGCAGATGAAATCGCTCGCGGGCGTGGCCGCATACACCAGTCCGCGCTGGATGCCCTCGCCGCGCAGCCGCTGGCCCGGCGACAGCACACCCGAGATCGGCGAGGTGCCCGACTTGATGATCGAGCCCATCGCCTTCTCGACGATGTTCGACAGCCCGCCTTTCTTGTTGCCGGGCGAGGTGTTGGCGCTGCGGTCGGCGGCGCCGCGCTGCAGGTAGGCGTCGTACCAGGCCATCTCGCGGATCATGGCCTCGGCCACCTCCGGGCTGCTCGCCCGCGAGGTCAGCTGGTCGATGCCGTCGCGCACCTCGGTCACCTCGGAGAACATCACAGTGGCGCCCGCGCGCACCAGCAGATCGGTGCAGAAGCCCACCGCCGGATTGGCCGTGGCGCCCGAGAACGCGTCGCTTCCGCCGCATTGCACGCCCACGATCAGCTCGGAGGCCGGGCAGGTCTCGCGCTGACGGGCGTTGAGCCGCTCCAGGTGCTCCTCGGCCTGCCGCATGATGTGATCGACCATGGACATGAAGCCGACGTGCTCGTCGTCCTGCAGGCACACCACGTCCAGCGGCGCCTCGGCGTTCGCGCCCACGTCGGCCACGTCCACCGCGCGTTCGTCCACGATGGGAATGCTGCCCGGCGGCATCAGGCGCTCGGGTTGCAGCTTCTCGCAGCCCAGGCTGACCATCATCACTTCGCCGCCAAAATTGGGGTTGAGGCTGATGTTGCGCAGCGTGCGAATCGGGATCTTGGCGTCCGGCGCGTCGATCGCGACGCCGCAGCCATAACCGTGCTCCAGCGCCACCACGTCGTCCACGTTGGAAAAGCGCGGCAGCAGCTCCTTCTTGATGCGGTCGATGGCGTAGTCGGTGACACCGGCCACGCACTGCACCGTCTGGGTGATGGCCAGGATGTTGCGGGTGCCGACCGTGCCGTCGGGGTTGCGAAAGCCCTCGAAGGTGTAGCCCTCCAGCGGCGCCTGCGGGGCAGGGCGCACCGTGGAGATCGGCAGGCCGTCGAGTGAGCGCGCGTCGGGCATGTCGAGCACCCGCTCATGCACCCAGCTGCCGGCCGGCAGGTCCTTGGTGGTGCGGCCGATGACCACGTTGTAGCGGCGGACCTCCGCGCCCAGGGGCAGGTCGGCGGTGGCGACCTTGTGGCCCTGGGGCACCCGTTCGCGCAGCACGGTGCCGTCGGGCAGCACCGCACCGGCGTCCAGGCCGCCGTCGTTGGCGACGATGGCAACGTTGTCATCCGGGTGCATGCGGATCGCATGCGGCGGTCGTTGGGGGGAGACGATGGCGTTCATGGGGGTGGGGCGGGGGCCCGTCGAAGTGGCGGTTCGCCGTGATGTGAACACGGAAACGGCATCCGGTGGGGGCCTGGGGTTTGTCTCGGGTTTTTCTTCGGTGTCGTATGTTGTCGTACAACGTCGTGACGCATTATCATCAAGCGATGGTCAGCCCGTCAACCGAGATTTCGCCCGAAACCGCCGCCCCCGCCGAGGCGCCGGCGGACCTGCCGCCGCCGCAGGCGCGCCCGCGTTCGCGCAGCCTGGCGCACGGCCTGGTCGACGACTTGAGTGGACGAATCCGCAGTCAGGTGCTGCGGCCCGGCGACAAGCTGCCGACCGAGTCGGCCATCATGCAGACCTATGGCGTGAGTCGCACCGTGGTGCGCGAGGCCTTGTCCAAGCTGCAGGCCGCCGGGCTGGTGGAAACGCGGCACGGCATCGGCACCTTCGTGCTGGCGGCGCGCCCGGGCGGCATTTTCCGGCTCGATCCGGCCGACATGGGCAATTCGATCGATGCCATCGCGGTGCTCGAACTGCGCATCAGCCTGGAGACCGAAGCCGCGGGCCTGGCCAGCAACCGCCGCGGTGAACGCGATCTGGCCGACATGCGCGATGCACTCTCAGCCTTCGCGGCCGCCGTCGCCGCAGGCACCGACACGGTGGAGCCGGACTTCCGCTTCCATCTGGCCATCGCGCGTGCCACCGGCAACCGGTACTTCGCCGACATCCTGGATCACCTGGGCGCCACCATCATTCCGCGCACCCGCATCACCGCCACCCGCATCCCGCGCGAAGACCAGTCGAACTACCTGCAGCGGGTCAACCGCGAGCACGACGAGATCTTCGAGGCCATCGCACGCGGCGACGCCGAATCGGCGCGTGCCGCGATGCGGGTGCACCTCACCAACAGCCGCGAGCGCTTGCTGCGGGCACGAGCCGCCGCGCAGGCGGCGCAAGTGGCCCAGCAAGCGGCGCCCGACAGCAGTCCCGGCGGCAACTGAGGTCGATGCCGCTTTGCGGCAGCCCGCACGGTATGGATTCGTGTGCGCTCCATGCCACGACCGACGCGGATCGTGGATAACCCTGATGGGCACCTGCTTGCCAGCCTCCTCTTTTTGGTTGTACGATGACTGATCTCTTGGCGCCAGACCAAAATCCAACTTCATCCGGAGAGGAGACAAAGCTTCATGCAACCGCGTTCAACCACGATTTCCCGTCGCGCTGCCGCGAGCCTGGTGTTGGCACTCGGTGCCGGCTTCGCGGCCGGCGCCGCCATGGCCGCCGACCCATGGCCGTCGCGGCCGCTGAAGATCATCGTGCCGTACCCGCCGGGCGGCTCCTCGGACATCATCGCGCGCTCCATCAGCCAGCCCCTGTCCGAGGCACTGAAGCAGCCGGTCATCGTCGAGAACCGGCCCGGCGCCAACGGCAACCTCGGCGCCGACCTGGTCGCCAAGGGCCCGACCGACGGCTACACCGTGCTGCTGTGCGACGTCGGCGCACTGTCGATCAGCCCCTCGGTCTACACCCGCCTCAGCTTCGATCCGTCCAAGGACCTGCGCGGCGTGACCATGCTGGCGTACTCGCCGCACCTGCTGGTGGTGCATCCCTCGGTGCCGGTGAACAACCTGCAGGAGCTGGTGGCCTTGTCCAAGAAGCAGGACCTGAACTTCGCGGTGACCGCGTCCGGCAGCGCGCCGCACCTCGCCGGCGTGGCGCTGGAACGCGCGGTCGGCGCCAAGTGGGTCTACGTGCCGTACAAGGGCGGCTCGCAATCCATCTCCGACACGGTGGCCGGCCAGACCCAGATCCTGATGAACGGCATGCTGGCCACCCTGCCTTTTGTGCAGAGCAACAAGCTGAAGATCCTGGCCGTGTCCAAGGGCACCCGCATGCCGTTGATCGGCAACGTGCCGACCGTGGCCGAGCAGGGCGTGCCGGGCTTCGAATCCGGCACCTGGCAGGGCGTGATGGTGTCGAAGAACACGCCCGAGGCCATCATCCAGAAGCTCAACCAGGAATTGATCAAGGTGATCCGCACGCCGGACATCCGCTCGCGCCTTGCAGGGCAGGGCGCCGAAGTGGTGACCATGGCACCGACCGAGCTCGACGGCTTCTTCAACAAGGAGCGTGCCCGCTGGGCCAAGGTCGTCAAGGAAGCCGACATCAAGCTCGACTGAAAAATCCAGTCGACCGACATCCGACTCTCATTCCATCGCAACCCTCAACGCAAAGAACACCATGAGCTTTTCGCCCCAAGAACTCAAGACCATCATGGGCTCCGGCCTGCTGTCCTTCCCGGTCACGGACTTCGACTCCAACGGTGACTTCGACAAGGCCAGCTACGAGAAGCGCCTCGAATGGCTCGCCCCGTACGGCGCCACCGCACTGTTCGCCGCCGGCGGCACCGGCGAGTTCTTCTCGCTGACCGCCCAGGAATATCCCGAAATCATCAAGACCGCGGTCGACGTTTGCCGTGGCACCGTGCCGATCATCGCCGGCGCCGGCGGCCCGACCCGCCAGACCATCCAGTACGCCCAGGCCGCCGAGAAGGCCGGCGCGCACGGCATTTTGCTGATGCCGCACTACCTGACCGAAGCCAGCCAGGAAGGCCTGTACGCGCACGTCAAGGCGATCTGCGACAGCGTCGATTTCGGCGTGATCATCTACAACCGCGCGCAGGCCAAGTACCAGCCGGCCACCCTCCAGCGCCTGGCCGATGCCTGCCCCAACCTCGTCGGCTTCAAGGACGGCGTGGGCGACATCGAGTTCATGGTGTCGGTCTACCAGGCCATGGGCGACCGCTTCAGCTACCTGGGCGGCCTGCCCACCGCCGAGGTTTATGCCGCTGCCTACAAGGCGCTGGGCACCCCGGTGTACTCGTCGGCCGTCTTCAACTTCATCCCCAAGACGGCGATGGAGTTCTACGAAGCCGTGCGCACCGACGACCTGGCCACCCAGCACCGCCTGCTGAAGAACTTCTTCATGCCCTACCTGGACATCCGCAACAAGAACCACGGCTATGCGGTCAGCATCGTCAAGGCCGGTTGCACGATCGTCGGCCACGGCGCCGGCCCGGTGCGTCCGCCGCTGAGCGATCTGAAGCCGGCGGAAGTCGAAGAGCTGCGCGCCCTCATCGAGACCCTCGGACCGCAGTAACTGGCTCTCCCCCAGGCTACGCACTTCGTGTCTTCGCCTACCCCCTTTCGGGGGCGGCTTGCTGGCTCGGCGTAGCCTCGCCGCCTCGCCTTTGAGGCAGTCGGCCTCGCTGCGCTTGGCCTCCCGGGGGGGGGCTTGGCTCTCCCCCAGGCTACGCACTTCGTGTTTTCGCCTACCCCCTTTCGGGGGCGGCTTGCTGGCTCGGCGAAGCCTCGCCGCCTCGCCTTTGAGGCAGTCGGCCTCGCTGCGCTTGGCCTCCCGGGGGGGCATGGCTCTTTCGCAGGCTCTGCACTTCGTGTCTTTGCCTACCCCCGTCCGGGGGGCACTTGCTGGCTCGGCGGTGCCTCGCCGTGTCGCTCCTCGAGCAGGCGGGTCGCTTGCCGGTCGGGCGTCGGTGGAGCGAGATGGGGGCGCGCATGAGGCTGGCGGGCGGCGGGTTGCGAACGGCCGGGCTATAACCGTCGCTGTTTTTGTTTTTTGGATTGGATCGCCGCATGACTTCCTCCTCCCATCGCATCCTGCAGATCGCGCGCCTGCCGCTCCCGGCCCTCAATACCGACCTGAGCTCGGCCTACGATGTGGTCAACCTGGCCGAGCAGGGCGACAAGGCGGCGTTTCTGGCCGAACACGGCGCGAGCTTCGATGCGGTGGTGACGTCGGCGGCGCTGGGGCTCAAGGCCGATGTGATCGCGGCGCTGCCCAACCTGAAGGTCGTCAGCAGCTTCGGCGTGGGCTACGACGCGCTAGACCTGCCGGCACTGCAGGCACGCGGCATTCCGGTGGGCTACACGCCCGGTGTGCTCAACGAATGCGTGGCCGACCTGGCCTTCGCGCTGCTCATGGACGTGTCGCGCGCGGTGTCGGCCTGCGATCGCTTCGTGCGGCGCGGCGACTGGTCGCGCGGCGGCTTTCCGCTGCAGACGAAGGTGTCGGGCAAGCGCGTGGGCATCGTCGGCATGGGCCGCATCGGCCAGGCGGTGGCGCAACGCGCGGCCGGCTTCGACATGGAAGTGGCCTATCACAACCGTCGTCCGGCCGAAGGTTCCTCGCTGCGCTACGTCGACTCGCTGGTCGAACTCGCCCGCTGGTGCGATTTCCTGGTGTTGACGGTGTCCGGCGGTGCCGACACCCGGCACCTGATCGATGCCGGCGTACTGGAAGCGCTCGGCCCGAAAGGCTTCCTGATCAACGTGGCGCGCGGCACCGTCGTGGATGAAGCCGCCCTGGTTTCCGCGCTGGCCGACAAACGCATCGCCGGTGCCGGCCTCGACGTCTTCGACAAAGAGCCGGCCGTGCCCGAGGCGCTGTTCGCACTCGACAACGTGGTGCTGACCGCCCACGTCGCCAGCGCCACCTGGGAAACCCGCCGGGCGATGGGTGACCTGGTGCTGGACAACCTGAGCATGTTCTTCGAGGGCGGCCAGGTGAAGGTCGCGGTGCCGGGCACGCAACCCGCCGCCACCGCCTGATCGGCCCGACTTTCCCGTTTTTTATTTTTCAGAGGCCGCCCATGTCCGTCATCTCCTCGACCCCCGTCGTCGTCTCCCTGCGTGTCATCCCCGTCGCCGGCCACGACGACATGTTGCTCAACCTGAGCGGCGCGCACGCGCCGTTCTTCACCCGCAACATCGTCGTGCTGACCGACAGCAGCGGGCGCACCGGCGTGGGCGAGGTGCCGGGCGGCGAGAAGATCCGCCAGACGCTCGAAGACGCGGCCTCGCTGGTCGTGGGCCAGTCCATCGGCAACCACCACGCGGTGCTCAACGCCATGCGCACTTCGTTTGCCGATCGCGACAGCGGTGGCCGGGGCGCGCAGACCTTCGACCTGCGGGTGGCGATCCATGCGGTCACGGCCGTTGAATCCGCCTTGCTCGACCTGCTCGGCCAGTTCCTCGGTGTGCCGGTGGCCGCCCTCCTGGGCGAAGGTCAGCAGCGCGAGGCGGTGCAGATGCTCGGCTACCTGTTCTATGTGGGCGACCGCAAGAAGACCAACCTGGCCTACCGCGAAGAGCCCGACGCGCCCGATGCCTGGAGCCGGCTGCGCCACGAGGTGGCCCTCACGCCCGAGGCGGTGGTCAAGCTGGCCGAAGCCGCTCAGGAGAAGTACGGCTTCCAGGACTTCAAGCTCAAGGGCGGCGTGCTGCGAGGCGACGAGGAAGTCGACGCGGTCACTGCGCTGCATGAGCGCTTTCCCGAGGCGCGGGTCACGCTCGACCCCAACGGCGGCTGGCTGCTCAAGGACGCGATCCGCCTGGGCGAGCGCATGCGCGGCGTCGTCGCCTATGCCGAAGACCCGTGCGGCGCCGAGGGCGTGTACTCGGGCCGCGAGGTGATGGCCGAATTCCGCCGCGCCACCGGCCTGCCCACGGCCACCAACATGATCGCCACGGACTGGCGCGAGATGTCGCATGCGCTCAGCCTGCAGTCGGTCGACATCCCGCTGGCCGATCCGCACTTCTGGACCATGGCCGGCTCGGTGCGGGTGGCGCAGACCTGCCAGGCCTTCGGGCTCACCTGGGGCTCGCACTCCAACAACCACTTCGACATCTCGCTGGCGATGTTCACCCACGTGGGCGCCGCGGCCCCCGGCCGGGTGACGGCGATCGACACGCACTGGATCTGGCAGGACGGCCAGCGCCTGACCAAGGAGCCGCTGCAGATCGTGGGCGGCTACGTGCAGGTGCCCCAGAAGCCGGGTCTGGGCGTGGAGCTCGACATGGTGGAGGTGGAGAAGGCGCACCAGCTGTACCTGCAGCACGGGCTGGGTGCGCGAGACGACGCCATCGCCATGCAGTTCCTGGTGCCGGGCTGGAAGTTCGACAACAAGAAGCCCTGCCTGGTGCGCTGAGCGGCACCGGCCACACGTCAACGCAAGGCGGGACGCACGGGTGACACGGCGCGGAAATGCCGGGGCGATCGCCCCATGGCCGCGCGGAACATGGCGGTGAAAGCGCTGTCGCTCGCATAGCCGCTCGCGGCGGCCACATGCGCCACCGGCATGCCGCGCGCCAACAGCGGCAGGGCATGTGCCAGCAAGGCCTGCTGGCGCCACTGCTGCCAGCTCATGCCGAGCTCGCTTCGGAACAGCCGTGCAGCAGTGCGCTCGCTGGCGCCGCATTCGCCGGCCCACTGCGCCAGCGTGGCGTCGCGTGCAGGACTGCGCAGCACCGCTTCGCACAGGGCCCGCAGGCGCTTGTCGCCATGCTGCGCGTCGGGCAGCGGCACGCCCATGCGCATCAGGGGCGTGCGGGCCAATTCCTTGAGCAGCAGCGGCTCGACCATGGTCTCGTGCTCGCGGCAGCGCTCACGCTCGCCGGAGGCCGTGGCGACGGTGTCCGGCCGGGTGTCGAGCGACAGCAGGAGCGCCTGCAGCAAAGGGCCGGGTTCCAGCACCGCGCAGTGGGACCAGCCGTCGTCCGGCGACGGGCGCGCCGCGTGCAGGTAGATGGTGTGCAGCTCGGCGTCTTCCACCACGTCGATCGAATGCTCCACACCCGCCGGCACCCAGGCGGCGCGCAGCGGCGGCACGATGATGGTGCCCCGCGCCGTGGTCACGCGGATCACGCCGTGGCTCGACATGGTGAGCTGCGGCCAGGCGTGGCTGTGCGGCACGACCTGGGTGGCGGCCGACAGCACGCGTCGCTTGGCGCGCACCGGCCGTTCGGGTGTCGGCTGGAACAGGTGCGGCGTGACCGAGTCGACTTCCGCCGGCACCGACTGCGGGTGGCGGCGGCTCGGCCGTGGGCGGGCGGATACGAATGCGGGCATTGGCGGATTTTCGATGGAAATTGGCTTTGCATCGCCATTCTGCCGCGACCGCCCCTCCTACCATCGCCGGCATGTCTGCTTCCAAACCCCTTTCATCCCTCGCACAGGCGCCCGGCCTGCGCGGCGACGCCACCTTGATCGGCCTCGTCGGCCTGGCCCACGGCATCAGCCATTTCGGGCAGTTGCTGCTGGCACCGCTGTTTCCCTGGCTGAAGGACGCGTTCGGCGTCGGCTACCAGGAACTCGGTTTCGTGCTCACCGTTTTCTTCGTGGTCTCCTGCGTGGTCCAGGCGCTTTCGGGCTTCGTGGTCGACCGCTTCAGCCCGCGCCCGGTGCTGTTCGGCGGACTCGCCTTGCTGGCCTGCGGCTCGATGCTGTACGCGGCGGCGACCAGTTATTGGATGCTGCTGATCGGCGCGGTGGTGGGCGGCATTGGCAACGGCGTGTTCCACCCCGTCGACTACACCCTGTTCAACAAGCGCGTGGCGCCCACTCGGCTGGGCCACGCGTACAGCGTGCATGGCATTACCGGAAGTCTGGGCTGGGCGCTGGCGCCGGCCTTCGTGGTGCCTTTGGCCGTGGCGTTCTCGTGGCGCGTGGCGCTGGTGAGCGCCGGGGTGCTGGCCCTGGCGGTGCTGGCCATCCTGTTCTGGAAACGCGACCACCTCCTGCTCGCCAAATCGGAAGTGAAGAAGGCCACCGGCCAGCAGACATCAGCGGCGGCGGCAGGCGGGCTGGACTTCCTGCGCATTCCGGCAGTCTGGATGTGCTTCGGTTTCTTTTTCTTTTACGCCGCCGCGATGAGCGCGGTGCAGGCTTTCGCGCCCGAAGCGGCGCGCCAACTTCACGCCGTGCCGGTGGCCATGGCGGCGGTCTGTTTGACGATCTACATGGTGGCGTCGGCCGGCGGCATGGTGCTGGGCGGTTTCCTCGCGGCCGACCCGCAGCGCTGCGAACGCATTGTGGGCGCGGGTTTCGCGGCGGCGGCATTGATGGCGCTGGCCATGGCCTACCTCGACATGCCGGCGCTGATGGTGCCGCTGCTCTTCGGTTTCATGGGTTTCGCCACCGGCACCGCCGGGCCGTCGCGCGACCTGCTGGTGAAGCGCTCCACGCCCGAGAACGCCACCGGCCGCGTCTACGGCGTGGTGTATGCCGGGCTCGATATCGGCCAGGCCGTGGCGCCGCTGATGTTCGGCCTGCTGATGGACCATGGTCAGACGCGCGGCGTGCTGGTGGGCCTCGCGCTGGTGCAAGGCGTGCTGATCGCCAGCGCCTTCAATGTGCGGCGGGTACGCCGCACTGCGACGCCGGCGATGGCCTGATCAGGCGGCCGGTGCCTGCAGCCAGTGCAGGCTGAAGAGACCGTCCGGATCGGTCCAGGCCGGGCCGGCCGTGAAGCCGGCTTGCGCCGCCAGCTCGCGCAGGCCGGCCAGGGTGAACTTGTGCGAATTCTCGGTGTGGATCGAGTCGCCCTCGGCCAGCGTGAAGTTCTGGCCTGCGAGGTGGACTTCCTGGTCGCGCCGGCTCACGAGGTGCATCTCGATGCGCTTGGCGGGCACGTTATAGAAGGCGTGGTGCGCAAAGCCGTCGAGATCGAAGTCGGCGCCCAGTTCGCGGTTGGCACGGGCCAGCAGGTTCAGATTGAAGGCGGCGGTCACGCCCTGCGCGTCGTTGTAGGCGGCGTGCAGGGTAGCCGGGTCCTTCACCAGGTCGGCGCCGATCAGCAATGCGCCGCCGCGCAGTACCTGCGCCGCGACTTCGAGAAACCGCAGCGCCTCCGACGGTGTGAAGTTGCCGATGGTCGAGCCGGGAAAAAAGCCGACGCGGCGGCCGGCACCCGCCGCAGGCGCGGGCAACAGCAGACGCTGGGTGTAGTCGGCGGTCACCGGCTGGATCGCCAGTTGCGGGTATTCCCGGCGTAATTCCGCGGCGGCGGCATTGAGATGCTCGCCCGAAATGTCGATCGGCAGATAACCCGCGGGAGCATCGAATGCATCGAGCAATAACCTGATCTTCTGCAGCGCGCCGGCACCGAACTCCACGATTTCCGCGCGCGGGCCGGCCAGGGCGGCGATCTCGTCGGCGTGGGCCATCAGAAGGCCCATCTCGGTGCGCGTCGGGTAGTACTCGGGCAACTCGCAGATGCGCTCGAAGATTTCCGAGCCTGCGGTGTCGTAGAAATACTTGGGCGATATCTGGCGCGGCGTGGCGGACAACCCGGCGACCAGGTCGCGGGCGAAAGCGGAGCCGGAGGCATCAGCGCAATGGGTCGTCTGTCGATCGACCGGCTTGCTGGCATGGCGAGGTGGAGTCATCTATGCGTCCTTGGCGAGCCTGAGGCCCGAAAACTGCCAGCGCGCCGCCGGCGGGAAGAAATTGCGATAGGTCGGCCGGGCATGGCCGTCGGGCGTGGCAACGCTGCTGCCACGCAGCACCAGCTGGCCCACCATGAACTTGCCGTTGTATTCCGCCGCCACGCCCGGCAAGGGCCGGAAGCCGGGGTAGGGGTCGTAGGAAGACCGGGTCCATTGCCAGACTTCGCCGGTCATGTCGCGCATGCCGGGCTGGCCGTGGGCGGCTTCCCATTCATGCTCGGTCGGCAGCCGTGCGCCGGCCCATTCGGCATAGGCGGCGGCTTCGTAGAAACTGAGTTGGGCCACCGGCGCGGCCGGGTCGAGCGGGCGCACGCCGTGCAGGCCGAACACCTGCCAGCCGGCCGCGCCGTGCGGCGCGGCGAAGGCCAGGCGTGGATCGTCCGGCGACAGCCAGTAGGCGGGGTGCTGCCAGCCGTGGGCCTGCACCGCGGCCCAGCCGTCGGAGAGCCACAGCGACGCGGTGCGGTAGCCGCCGTCCTCGATGAAACGCAGGTAGTCGCCGCAGCTCACCAGACGATCGGCGATGGCGTAGGGCTGCAGCAGCACGCGGTGGCGCGGGGTTTCGTTGTCGAAGGCGAAGTCGTCTTCGGGCGCATCGGCATCGGGCAGGTTGCGCCCGATGTCGACGATGCCGCCAGGCATCGGCACGAACCGGGCCTCGCGTGATTCACCGGAAGGCGCCAGCCGCAGCGCGGGCGCGGTCGGCGCGTGCCAGGGCGGCAGCAGCGGGTTGCACGACAGCAGGTGCAGCACGTCGGTGACGATGAGCTCCTGGTGTTGCTGCTCGTGATGCAGGCCCAGCGACAGGATGGGCCGCAGCGCCTGCCAGGTGGCGTCGTCGCAGTGGGCGATGGCGATGTCGAGCGCCGCATCGACATGCGCGCGGTAGGCCATGACTTCGGCCAGACCGGGGCGGGTGAGCAGGCCGCGATGCGGGCGCGGATGCCGCGGCCCCAACGCTTCGTAATAGGAGTTGAAGAGATAGGCGAAACGCGCGTCGAACGGCACGTAGGGCAGGCCGGCGCGAGGCAGCAGCACGGTCTCGAAGAACCAGGTGGTGTGCCCCAGGTGCCACTTGACCGGGCTGGCATCGGGCATGGACTGCACGCATTGGTCTTCGGCCGACAGCATGGAGGCCAGCCGTACCGTCTGGGCGCGCACCTCGGCGAGCCGTTCGCGCCACGCGGCGCGGGTGGGATCGGCGGCGGCTGCCAATGGCGGGTTCGATGGTCGTGATGGCTCTTGCATGCGGTCCCCGGTCGTGAAAACGCGGACGTCCGGGAGGATTCCCGGACGTCCGCGATGCAGGCTAACGGCCTGAGGCGTTCCGTGTTGGCTGCAAGTCGAAACTCACATGCCGAACTTGGTCTTGGCGTCGTTCACGCAGGTGTCCTTGGCATTGCCGCTGAGCGTGTCGCAACGCTCCTTTGCCACCTTGTAGTCGGCTTCGCGCTTGTCCTTGGAGGCATCCTTGCGCTCTTCCGACACCTTGGCGGCGGAAGCATCGCCGGCCTTGGCGTCGTTGGCGGTCTTGGCGACCTTGGCGTCTGCCTTGGCAGAGGTCTGGGCGGCCTTGGCTTCCTTCACGCAGACGTCCTTGGCGTTGCCGGTCTGGTCGTCGCACTTTTCCTTGGCGGTGTCGTAGGCGGCGTCGGCCTTGGTGTCGCGAACCTTGCGGTCGGCCTTGGCGCTGGGCTTGTACTGTGCGTCGAGCTCGGCCTTGGCGATCTTTTCCTTGCCCTTGGCTTCGGAAGTGCAGATGTCCTTGGCGTTGCCGCTCATGCCGTCACATGCGGCCTTGTCGGTCTTGTAGGTGGCGGAGATCTGGTCGGCGGCGGCCTTGTGCTCGTCCTTGGTCATGGCGCTGGCGCCGAAGCTGACGAAGGTGGAGGCGATGGCGAGGGCGATGAGTGCTTTTTTCATGATGGATCTCTCTTGTCTCTGGATGAATCGAATGTCGTTGTGTGGTCGGCGGGCCGGCGAGACGATCAGGATTTTTCGAAGAAGAAGGTGGGGTTCTGGCGGTGCCAGTCGTCGACCTGTTTCGTGGCCACATCGTGTTCAAGCGCGTGGCGCTCCTTGATGCGTCCGATGAGCTGATCGCGCTTGCCCTCGATCACGTCGAGGTCATCGTCGGTGAGCTTGCCCCACTGCTCCTTGACCTTGCCCTTGAACTGCAGCCAGTTGGCTTCGGTGCGTTCGCTAGTCATGGCGATCTCCTTCTGTGCACGTTGTTGTAGGAATGCGGTCGGTGGGGGCCGGCCCCGTTTTCCGGGCCCTGGCCCCTGCCGAAACCGTGGTGGCAATGTAGCCAGCAGGGGCATGCGCACCGATAGGAGGCGCCCGCCTGAAACCGTAGGTACGGGCCTACGGTTTCGTGGACCTGACAGGAAGCTTGCACGGCGAGGGTTGCCGTGTAATGACTTGTCCTGATGGCGGTGCCGGAGGTCCGCTTCTACGATCGAGGAACCTCTTTCCAGGACACCGCCGCCCGCATGGACGATGTGATTCTCCAGACCCACCAACTGACCAAGACCTTCCGCGGATTCACCGCCGTGCAGGCGGTCGATCTCACGGTGCGTCGCGGCACCATCCATGCACTCATCGGCCCTAACGGCGCTGGCAAGACGACCTGCTTCAACCTGCTGACCAAGTTCCTGTCGCCGAGCGCCGGGCGCATCGAATTCAACGGCAACGACATCACCGGGCTGCGGCCAGCGCAGATCGCCCGGCTGGGCGTGATCCGCTCGTTCCAGATCTCGGCCGTGTTCCCGCACCTCACGCCCTTGGAAAACGTGCGCCTGGGGCTGCAGCGATCGCTGGGCACCTCGATGTATTTCTGGCGCAGCGAGAACACGCTGCGCCAGCTCGACGACCGTGCCCGCGCGCTGCTCGACGAGGTCGGCCTGGCCGACCTGGCAGACGCCGACACCGCCGCCATGCCTTACGGGCGCAAGCGCGCACTCGAGATCGCCACCACGCTCGCCATGGAGCCCGAACTGATGCTGCTCGACGAACCCACCCAGGGCATGGGCCGTGAAGACGTCGACCGGGTCACGGCACTGATCAAGAAGGTATCCGCGGGCCGCACCGTGCTGATGGTGGAGCACAACATGAAGGTGGTTTCCACCATCGCCGACCGCATCACCGTGCTGCAGCGCGGCGCGGTGCTGGCCGAGGGCAGCTATGCCGAGGTGTCGACCGATCCGCAGGTGATGGAAGCCTACATGGGCACCGCCGACGCGAGTCTGCAGGCGGGGGGCCACTGACCATGCTGCTCACCGCACCCGAAGGAACGCCCGCGCTGGAAATCAGCGATCTGCAGGCCTGGTACGGCGAATCGCACGTGCTGCACGGCGTCGACATGCTGGTGCAGCCCGGCGAGGTGGTCACCCTGCTCGGCCGCAACGGCGCGGGCCGCACCACCACGCTGCGATCGGTGATGGGGCTGGCGGGCCGGCGCACCGGCTCGATCAAGGTCTACGGCACCGAGACGGTCGGCATGTCCACCTACCGCATCGCGCACTGCGGCATCGGCTACTGCCCGGAAGAGCGCGGCATCTTCGCCAGTCTCACCTGCGAAGAAAACCTGCTGCTGCCGCCGCGCCTGCGTGGCACTGAGCAGAACGGTGCGGGCATGTCGCTCGACGAGATCTACGCGATGTTCCCCAACCTGGCGGAGCGCCGCCACAGCCCGGGCACGCGGCTGTCGGGCGGCGAGCAGCAGATGCTGGCGGTGGCGCGGATCCTGCGCACCGGCGCGCGGCTGCTGCTGCTCGACGAGATCTCCGAAGGCCTGGCGCCGGTCATCGTGCAGGCGCTCGCCCGCATGATCACCACGCTCCGGTCCAAGGGCTACACCATCGTGATGGTGGAGCAGAACTTCCGCTTCGCCGCACCCCTGGCCGACCGCTTCTACGTGATGGAGCACGGTCGCATCGCCATGCAGTTCGTCGCATCCCAGCTGGAGGCCAAGCTGCCCACGCTGGACGCGCTGCTCAACGTCTGACCGGCACGGCGGTCAGCAGCATTCACCTGGCAAAACGGTTCAATCAAAGGAGACAAGCATGAAGAACTACAAGATGCACACCCTGGTCCTGGCGCTGGCCGCCTGCGGGCTCGCCAGCACGGCCGCCCAGGCGCAGGAAAAGGTGAAGATCGGTTTCGTCACCGATCTCTCCAGCCTCTACGCCGACCTCGAAGGCAAGAACGGCATCACCGCGATCCAGATGGCGATCGACGACTTCGGCGGCAAGGTGCTCGGCCAGCCGATCGAGCTGCTGACCGCCGATCACCAGAACAAGGCCGACATCGCGGCCTCCAAGGCACGCGAGTGGATCGACACCCAGGGGGTGACGATGATCTTCGGTGGCACCAACTCCGGCACCGCGCTGGCCACGGCCAAGGTGGCGGCCGAGAAGAAACGGGTTTACTTCAACAACGGCGCGGGCACCTCGGCCCTGACCAACGAACAGTGCACGCCCTACACGGTGCATTACGCCTACGACACCGTGGCGCTGGCCAAGGGCACCGGCTCGGCGGTGGTGGAGCGCGGCGGCAAGAGCTGGTTCTTCCTTACCGCCGACTACGCCTTCGGCCATGCGCTCGAAGCCGACACCACCGCGGTGGTCAAGGCCAAGGGCGGCTCGGTGGTGGGCGCGGTGCGGCATCCACTCAATGCTTCGGACTTCTCTTCCTTCCTGTTGCAGGCGCAGAACTCCAAGGCGCAGATCCTGGGCCTGGCCAACGCGGGCGGAGACACCATCAACTCGATCAAGGCGGCGCGCGAGTTCGGCATCAACAAGACGATGAAGACCGCCGGCCTGCTGGTGTTCCTGACCGACATCCACAGCCTGGGCCTGAAGAACACCGAAGGCCTGCTGCACACCACCAGCTGGTACTGGGATCGCAACGACGCCAGCCGCCAGTTCGGCCAGCGCTTCTTCGAGAAGACCAAGCGCATGCCGACCGACGTGCAGGCCGCCGACTATTCCGCCACCACCACCTACCTGAAGGCGGTGCAGGCGGCCAAGACCACCGATTCGGACAAGGTCATGGCCGAGCTGAAGAGCATGAAGATCGACGATTTCTACGGCAAGGGCTACATCCGCCAGGACGGCAGCTTCATCCACGACATGTACCTGGTCGAGGCCAAGGCGCCGGCGGATTCGAAGAAGCCGTGGGATTACCTGAAGGTGATCGCGACGCTGCCGGGCGAGCAAGTCTTCACGACCAAGGCCGAGACCAAGTGTGGGCTCTGGAAATAACCCCCAGGCTACCCACTTCGTGTCTCCGCCTACCCCCTTCCAGGGGCAACCCTGGCCGACCGGCAATGCCGGTCGTCGGGGTTCTCGGAGATAGCTTCTTGGTAGGTTGAGTTGAGTTTGCCTGGCTATGTGCCGGACGCTCGCCCACCACTTCCAGGATCCGTCCTGGCCCGCCGGCAAAGCTGGTTGGTGGGTTCCCTGACATTGCTTCTTTGTGAATTGATCTGCCCATGACTGTCACCTTGCCTGCTCTGCTCAGCCAGCTTCTGCTGGGGCTGGTCAACGGCTCGTTCTACGCGATGCTGAGCCTGGGGCTGGCGGTCATCTTCGGGCTGCTGGGGGTGATCAACTTCGCCCACGGCGCACTGTTCATGATGGGGGCGCTCTTTGCCTGGATGGGGGCGACCTACTGGAACATCGACTACTGGGTGATGCTGCTGGTGGCGCCGGTGCTGGTGGGGCTGTTCGGCATCGTGCTGGAGCGGCTGCTGCTGCGCCGCATCTATCGGCTCGATCCGCTCTACGGCCTGCTGCTGACGCTGGGACTCACGCTGCTGATCGAAGGCGTGTTCCGCTCCATCTACGGCGTGTCGGGCCTGGGTTACGACCCGCCGGAACTACTCGACGGCGCGACCAGCGTGGGCTTCATGATGCTGCCCAACTATCGCGCCTGGGTGGTGGTGATCTCGCTGGTGATCTGCCTGGCGACCTGGTTCCTGATCGAGAAGACGCGCCTGGGCGCCTACCTGCGCGCCGGCACCGAGAACCCGCGGCTGGTGGAGGCCTTCGGCATCAACGTGCCGCTGATGGTGACGCTGACCTACGGCTTCGGTGTGGCGCTGGCGGCGTTCGCCGGGGTGCTGGCGGCGCCGGTGATCCAGGTGACGCCGCTGATGGGGCAGAACCTGATCATCGTGGTGTTCGCGGTGGTGGTGATCGGCGGCATGGGCTCGATCCTCGGCTCCATCCTCACCGGGCTCGGTCTGGGTGTGGTGGAGGGGCTGACCAAGGTGTTCTATCCGGAAGCCTCGTCCACGGTGGTGTTCCTCATCATGGTGCTGGTGCTGCTGGTGCGGCCCGCCGGCCTGTTCGGAAAGGAAGCCTGACGCCATGAAGAAGCTGCCTGTCTTCGGCTACGGCCTGCTGCTCGTCGCCTTGCTGTCCGCGCCGTTCCTCGGTGCGTATCCGGTGTTCGTGATGAAGCTGATGTGCTTCGCGCTGTTCGCCGCCGCCTTCAACCTGCTGCTGGGCTATACCGGCCTGCTGTCCTTCGGCCATGCGGCCTTTTTCGGCGGCTCGGCCTACATGGCCGGTCACGCGATCAAGGCCTGGGGACTCACGCCCGAGATCGGCCTGGTGCTCGGCACCGCGCTGGGCGCCTTGCTCGGCCTGGTGTTCGGGCTGCTGGCGATCCGGCGGCAGGGTATCTACTTCGCCATGATCACGCTGGCACTGGCGCAGATGGTGTTCTTCGCCGCGCTGCAGATGCCGTTCACCGGCGGCGAGGACGGCCTGCAGGGCGTGCCGCGCGGCAAGCTCTTCGGCCTGCTCGACCTGTCCGACGACCGCACCATGTACTACGTGGCGCTGGCGATCGTGGTGGCGGCTTTTGCGCTCATCGTGCGCACGGTGCATTCGCCCTTCGGCCAGGTGCTCAAGGGCATCAAGGAGAACGAGCCGCGCGCCATCTCGCTGGGCTACGACACCCATCGCTTCAAGCTGCTGGCCTTCGTGCTGTCGGCCGCGCTTTCTGGCCTGGCCGGCGCGCTCAAGACGCTGGTGCTGGGCTTTGCCACGCTGTCGGACGTGCACTGGACGTCTTCCGGCGCGGTGATCCTGATGACGCTGGTCGGCGGCATGGGCACGCTGGCCGGTCCCATCGTGGGCTCGGCCGTGGTGGTGATGCTGGAGAACAAGCTCGGCGAGATCGGCGGTGGCATCGCCTCGCTCACCGGCATCGGCTGGTTCGGCACGCTCGGCGAGTCGGTGACGATGGTGACGGGGCTGATCTTCGTGATCTGCGTGCTGGCCTTCCGGCGCGGCGTGATGGGCGAGGTGCAGGCCTGGCTGGTGCGCTGGTCGCGGCCGCACGAAGCGCCGGTCGCCCGCTCGCCGGCGCCACCGCCGCTGGTGGCGGCCGAGGCGGTGGACTCGGTCGACGCGGTGGTGGCGCCTACAGGCGCAGCGCCGAGCGGTAGCCGGTGAGTTCGAGGTAGCCGCGGCCCACCGGCTTGCCGGCGGCGTCGCGCAGCTCCGACAGACCTTCCCAGTAGATCGCGCCGGTGGAGGCGCGGCTGTCGAGTTCCTGGTCGTCGAGCAAGGCGTGCAGGCTGAAGCGCCCGGCGGGCGTGTCGATGCGCCATTCGAGCGGATAAACCCCGCCGGTGCGCGGGCTGGTCCAGCGCCGCAGCGGCTCGAAACGCACCTCGTCGGCCGCGAACACCCGCACCGGCGCATCCGCCGAGGCCCGCCAGGAGCCGCCCGCCCACAGCGCGCTGCCGTCGGCGCGCCGCAGGCGGAAGACGGTGAGGGCGGCGCCGTCGAAGCCATTGATGCCGCTCCAGTCCCAGCCCACCGCCTCGGGCGGCAGGATCTCGTCGCTCCATTCGTGGTCGAGCCAGGCGGCGTTGCCTTCGCGCGTGGGTGTGTCGAACGCCACGCGCTGGCCGTCGATGCCGATGCCGCCGCGTGCGCGCAGCTGCGGCAGGCTGTAGTAGTGGCTGTTCTGCTCCGGGCGCGGGCCTTTCTGCGAGATGCCGGCCTGGCCCTGCAGCAGCACCGGCTGCTGGGCGATGAGGTCGATGTCGAGCGAGAAATGGTCGGCGACCGCGCGGGCCCGGTAGCCGTCGCGCAGGCGCCGCAGCGACCACGCTTGCGGGCCGGTACCGATGCGCAGGTCGGTGTCGGCATCGGCCGCGAAGGCGGTGCCGAAGCCGTCGTCGGCGGTGGGCCGGCCGGACCAGCGGGCGATGCGCTGGTCGTGCAGCAGACGGCCGCCGGCGAGGTCGGTCACGGCGGCGTGGGCGAACACCAGGTGGCGTGCCGCGAAGCGCGATTCGAGCGCTTGCGCCGTTCCCACACGACTGCGAAAGAAAGTGATCTGGAAGCCGAAGCGGCGCGTGCCCTGGCTCGCGTGCCCGGTGATGTACCACCACTCGGTGCGGGCATCGCGGTGGGCGCCGAAGTCGCGGGGAAACTCCAGAGGCCGCTGGCCGATAGCCGCGCGCGCGGCGGGCCAGCCGGTCAGCGCCAGCGCGGCGATGATCCCTGCGCGGCGGGTGAAGGGCAGGTTCACCAGTCCTCCTTCACGGCCAGCACCGCGTCGCGGCTGGCTGCCGCGCCGCCGGCCAACCGGGCGGCGAGCGTGCCGGCCGCGACAACCGCGAGCGCCAGCGCGGCCAGTCGCCACGCGGGCACCTGCAGGTCCATCGTCCAGTGAAAGCTCTGCGGATTCACCACATACACCAGCACCGCCGCCACGGCCAGGCCGAGCACCAGTCCGGCGATGGCGCCGACGGCGGTCCAGGCCGCGCCCTCGGCGGCCACCACCGTCAGGATCTGCCGCCGCGTCAGCCCCAGGTGGGCGAGCAGGCCGAACTCCTTGCGCCGCGCCAGCACCTGCGCGCCGAAGCTGGCGGCGACGCCCGCGAGCCCGATGCCGACCGCCACCGCCTGCAGCCAGTAGGTGACGGCGAAACTGCGGTCGAAGATGCGCAGCGCGGTCGCACGCAGTTCGGCGCTGGCGGCGATGTCGGGCTCGGCACCAGCCCATGCCCGGCGCGCGGCCTCGGTCAGGCCGGCACGCACGGCGGCCAGGTCGGCGCCGGGTTTCAGCCACAGGGCGAGTTCGTTGGCGCGATCGTCTTGTGTCAGGCGCCGGTAGGCCGCGCGGTCGATGGCCACGGCGCCGAACTGGCGAGCGTAGTCGCGCCACACGCCGGCGACGTAGAAGCGGCCCTGCGGCGCGCCGGGGAAGGCGCGGTCCATGGCGGCGAAGACCTGGCCGGGATGCGCGTCGTAGAGCTGCTCGACCGCCTCGCTCACGTAGATGGCGATGAAGGCGGGCGGCACCGGCAGCGGCGGGTTCACCAGTGGCAGCACGGTCTGCACACCGCCTGGGGCGTTGTCGATGGTCCGGGCGATCAGGGTGACGGCCGGGCGATCGGGTGCGAGCTGCAGGTGCTGCAGACGCGCCGGCTGTACCCGGTCCACGCCGGGCACCGCGGCGGCGGCGGTGACGAAACCGGTGTCGAACGTGGCCGCATCCGACACGCTGCCGGGCGCGGCCAGCCGCAGCATCAGGTCGGCCGGCAGCACGGTGTCGAGCCATTGCGATACCGAGCCCCGGAAGCTGGCGACCATGACGGTCAGCGCGATGGCCAGCGCCAGCGAGGCGACCACCCCGCCGACCGCCACGGCAGCCGTGCCACGCATGCGCCGCGCGCGCTCCACCGCCAACATCGTGAGTACCCGGCCGGACGCCGCCACGCGCAGTCGCGCCAGCAGCAGCCCGACCAGCCAGGGCAGGGCGGCGATGCCGCCGATGAGTACCGCCGCCACCGAAGCGTAGGCCGCCAGCGGCACGTCGTAGACCGGCGGCGCCAGTGCCAGCAGGCCGCCGGCGGCCAGCAGTACGAGTGCGAGCCACGGCTGGCTGGGCGCGTCGGCCGCCGCGCCCAGTCCTTTGAGCGTGTGTACCGGCGGCAGGCGGTCGGCGGCGCGCGCCGGCCACCAGGCGCCGACCAGCGCGGCGGCGATGCCCAGCAACCCGTAGGCGGTGGCAGCGCCCGCCGACAGCTGCAGGCGCGGCGCGCCGCCGCCGAAATAGCCGCCGCCCAGATCGCCGCCCAGCAGCCGCAATGCGCCAGCGGCCAGCGCGCCGCCGAGCAGCAGACCGCAGGCGCTGCCGACCGTGCCGAGCAGGCCGGCTTCGGCTAGCACCAGCGCGCGACGGCCGCGCGGTGTCATGCCCAGCACGCCGAGCAGGGCGAACTGCGGTGCGCGCTTGGCGACCGACAGCGCGGTCATGGAAAACACCAGATACGCGCCGGTGAACAGGGCGATCAGCGCCAGCACCGCCAGGTTGACCCGGTAAGCGCGCGACAGGTTGCCGATGCGGGTGGCGGTTTCCTCGGGCGCCGATGCGACGGCGCCCTGGGCTTGCGGCGCCTTGCGCAGCGCGGCCGATACGGCGGCGGCGTCGGCGCCGGCCGACAGTCGCAACTCGATGCGCGAGAGCTGCTCGCCCAGGCCCAGCACCGCCTGGGCGGCCGCGATGTCCATTACCGCCAGCGGCCCGCCACCGGCGCTCACCGTGCCGGCGACCCGAAGCTCCCATCGGCGCGGACCGGCCTGCACCGACAGGCGGGCGCCGGCGTCGCCCTGTTCGGCCAGTCCCAGGGCGCGCAGTGCCGCGGCGTTGAGAAAGATCGCGTCTGCCGCGAAGAGATCGAGACGGTCGCTGCCCGGCAGCAGCGTGGGCATGAGCCCTGGCGCTGTGCGGGAGATGGACAGCGCGTCGGTGCCCAGCAGCTGCAGGGCGACGCGGGGGCGATCCGGCGAGGCGGCGGATCGGGCGGCGACACCAGCCTCGACCACCGGCACCGCCAGTGCCACGCCCGGCATGGCCGCGATGGCGGCGAATCCCGCATCGGGGAAAGTCTCGCGCACCGCGCGCAGTTCGAGATCGGGCCGGCCGTCGAGCGTGCGGGCGGCGTCGGCAAATTCGTCGAGCGCCGAGGCGTTGACCAGGTGCACCGCGAAGGCCAGCGCCACGCCCAACATCACCGCGCAGACGGCGACCAGCTGGCGGGCGGGATGTCGGCGGATCTCCTGCCAGGAGAACACCAGGAACAGCTCGATCGCGGCGCGCATGACGAGCGGCCTGGTCAGGCGGCCTCGACGATGCCGCCGGCGCTCAGGCGCAGGCGGCGGTCGGCGCGGGCCGAGGCGCTGTCGGCATGGGTGACCAGCACCAGCGCCGAGCCGTTGGCGCGGGCCTCGGCGATCAGCAGGTCCATCACCTGCGCTGCGGTGTCGGGGTCGAGGTTGCCGGTGGGCTCGTCGGCCAGCAGCAGCGCGGGTCGGTGGGCGAGCGCGCGGGCGATGGCCACGCGCTGCAGCTGACCGCCCGAGAGCTGCTGCGGCAGACGGTCACCCAGGCCTGCCAGGCCGACGGCGGCGAGCATCTCGGCCACCCGCGTCGTGCGTTTGGCCGGCGGCGTGCCGAGCAGCATCAGCGGCATCGCCACGTTCTGCGCCACGTCCAGATGCGGCAGCACATGAAAAGCCTGGAACACGAAGCCCACATGCTGTCGCCGCCACAGCGCGCGCGCGGTTTCGTCCAGGGCGTCGAGCCGGGTGCCGGCCGCCTGCACGCTGCCCTGGCTCCAGTGGTCCAGGCCGGCGAGGCAGTTGAGCAGCGTCGACTTGCCCACGCCCGAGGGGCCGACAATGGCGACGAATTCGCCGGGACGCACCTTAAAACTGACGTGCTCGAACACGGTCGAGTCGCCGTAGCGGCGGGCCAAGTCCTGCACCACGACGGCGTGGGGCTGACTCATGGGTGGACGGCTTCCAGCAGCGAATCGACCGTGGCGATGACGCGGGGCAGGGCGTCGGGCGCATCGGCCGGGACGATATGGCGCTGGGGCAGGCTGCGCAGCCAGGTGAACTGGCGCTTGGCCAGCTGCCGCGTCGCAGCAATGCCGCGCTCGCGCAGGCGGGCCAGGCCCTGCGTGGTCGGCGGATCGGCTTCGTCGAGGGCTTCCCAGGCCTGGCGGTAACCGACGCAGCGCATCGACGGCAGATCGGGCGACAGGTCGCCGCGCCTGCGCAGGCGGCGCACCTCGTCGAGAAAGCCCAGGGCGAGCATCGCGTCGAAACGTTGTTCGATGCGGCGGTGCAGCCAGGCGCGGTCAGCGGGCTCCAGGGAAATCAGCGCGGCGGCGCAAGGCTCGCCAGGTTCGGCGGCCGCGCGTTCTGTGCGCTGATGGAAGTCGCTCAGCGGCCGGCCGGTGCTGCGCCACACCTCCAGTGCGCGCTGGATGCGCTGGCTGTCGTTGGGCGCCAGACGCTGCGCCGTGGGTGAATCGACCTGCGCCAGCTCGGCGTGCAGCGCGGGCCAGCCTCGTTCCAGGGCCTGCGCGTCGATGGCGGCCCGCACGTCGGCGTCAGCCGGTGGCATGGCGTCGAGTCCGTCGAACAGCGCCTTGAAGTACAGCATGGTGCCGCCGACCAGCAATGGCAAAGCGCCGCGCTCGCGGATCTCTGCGATGCAGCGCTGGGCATCGGCCACGAAGGCGGCGGCGCTGTAGCTGTGGGTCGGGTCGCGAATGTCGATCAGGTGATGGGGCGCTGCGGCGCGCTCGGCCGCGTCGGGCTTGGCGGTGCCGATGTCCATGTCGCGGTAGATCAGGGCCGAATCGACGCTGACGATCTCGACCGGAAAGCGGGGCGCCAGATGCTGCGCGATGGCGATCGCGGCGGCGGTTTTACCGGAGGCTGTCGGCCCGGCCAGGGAGATGACCGGCAAGGGGTGTCGCAGGGAAAAGGAAGCAGGATTCGTCGCGGCGCCGGGCATCGGCCGAGGTTAGCAGAGCGGGCGCGGCGCGCCGCCGGCCGGGGCTAGAGCGGCGCGGCCTGCGCGACGGTGCCGGCGTCGAGCGTGTTGAGCCCGAACAGGCCGTGCAGCGCGCGGCGGTACTGCGCTTCGCCCACCGCGTTGGTGCTGTAGTGCGAGCCGCCCTGCACCAGCACGAATTGCTTGGGGCCGGGCGCGGCCTCGAAGAGGCGCTTGCCGAGCGCGGCCGGGATCACGCTGTCGTCGGTGCCATGCACCACCAGCAGCGGCGCGTGGATGCGCTTGACCTTGTCGATGGACTCGAAGCGCTGGGTGATCAGCGCCGAGATTGGCAGCCAGCCCCACTTGAAGTTGCTCACCACGTCGGTGATGTTAGTAAAGGTGCCTTCGACGATGACGCCTGCAGCGTCGTCGATACCGGTGGCCAGGTCGATGGCGATGGCGCCGCCGAGCGAATGGCCGAAGACGTAACGGGAGCGGTCGGGGAAACGCTTGGCCAGCCATTGCCAGGCGGCGCGGGCGTCTTCGCGGGCGGTGTCTTCCGAGGGCAGCGCTTCGCTGCTCTTGCCGAAGCCGCGATAGTCGATGGCCAGCACCGAGAAGCCCATTTCCTGCATGCGGCGAATGCGGCCGGCGGAGCCCAGTACGTTCCAGCGCGCGCCGTGCAGGTAGAGCAGCACCGGCGGGCCGCCGGCGGTGTCGGTGGCGGTAGAGGAAACGGTGCGGGGAAGGTTTTCAGGCGTGGCGGCCGGCAGCCACAGGGCGTGCAGGCGGCCGGGGCCGGCTTCGGTTTCGGACTGGAAGTCGATCCAGACATCCTGCATGTCCGGCGCTTCCTGCACATTGCCCCAGGCCCGGTCGCTGGGCTGGAAGATCCACTCGCGTTGCTTGTAGTCCAGCGTCGAGCAACCCGCCAACACCGCCATGCCGACGGCAAAAGATGCGATGAACGGGCGGGTCTTTGTCATGTGGGTGATCGAGCGCTCGGTTGTGGAGAAGGTTCCGTCGTTAACGTCCGGGTACATGAATGGTGGACATGAAACACCGAAAAAATTGCAACAGCCACGAAACGGTCGCGAAAACACGGCAACCGTTCGCCGCAGGCTTACGGGCGGCGCCGGGACGGTAAAAACCCTCAGCGACCGCGCAGGAATAGGCCGTCGAGCTCGCGGATGGTCAGCGCACGCCAGGTCGGTCGGCCATGGTTGCACTGGTCCGAGCGTTCGGTCGCTTCCATCTGGCGCAGCAGCGCGTTCATTTCTTCGGCCGTCAACCGCCGGTTGGCGCGTACCGCGCCGTGGCAGGCCATGGTGCCCAGAAGCTCGTTGCGCGCGCGTTCGACGACGGTGCTGGCGTCGTGTTGCGCCAGTTCCGCAAGCACGCTTCGGGCCAGTTCCACCGCGTCGCCGTTCGCCAGGGTGGCGGGTACCGCGCGAACGGCCAGCGTACGCGGGGAAAAGGCGGTGACTTCCAGCCCCAGCGTGGACAGCACGACCGCATGCGTCTCCGCCGTGGCGACTTCCTGCGGCGTGGCGGCGAAGGTGGCCGGAATCAGCAAGGGCTGGCTGGCGATGCGGTCGCTGTCGAGTTGCGTCTTGAGCCGCTCGTAGACGATGCGCTCGTGCGCCGCATGCATGTCGACCACGATCAGACCCTGGGCGTTTTCGGCCAGGATGTAGATGCCCTGCAACTGGGCGAGGGCGCGGCCGAGCGGCCATTCGCCGTCCGGCAGGGCCGGGGCGGCGGCCGGCGCGCCGATGGGCGCCGGTACCGGCGTGGGCTGCCACAAGGCGCCGAGCTCCTCGACACGAACGCCGTGGTTCTCGAGCCCCAGCCCGCGCTGGAACTGCGGCGCCGGGCCCCGCCAGGCCGCGTCGGAGGGCGCGAGACCGAAGCCGGGCGCCGGCACGCCGGGCGCAGGCGACGGCGACGGCGACGGCGCAGTGGTCGGCAGCAGGTGCGACACGCCGGTCTCGGCCCCGGCACGCGGAGCCGCCAGGGCGTTTTCCACCGCATGGCGCACCGCCTGGTGAACCTCGCGGCTGTCTCGAAAGCGCACCTCGATCTTGGTCGGGTGCACGTTGACGTCGATGCGCGTCGGGTCGACGCTCACGTGCAGCGCGTAGACCGGCTGGCGCTGGCCGTGCAGCACGTCTTCGTAGGCGCTGCGGGCGGCGTGGCCGATCACCTTGTCGCGCACGTAGCGACCGTTGACCCAGCAGTACTGCCAGTCCGAACGCGAACGCGCGGCGTCCGGCACGCCGGCGCGGCCGCGCACGGTGACACCGCCGCCGGCGTACTGCACCGCCACGGAGCGTTCGATGAAATCGTCGCCCAGCACGTCGGCAAGTCGGCGATCGTGCGCGGCGGTGTGCTCGCCCTCGCAACGCCGCCATTGCTCGACCAGCCGGCCCTCGTGCCAGATGGCGAACCCGACGTCCGGTCGCGCCAGTGCGTGGCGGCGCACCGCCTCGATGCAGTGGGCGAGCTCGGTCGCGTCGGTCTTGAGGAACTTGCGCCGCGCCGGCGTGGCGAAGAAGAGTTCGCGCACTTCCACGGAGGTGCCCACGTTGCGCGCTGCCGGCCGCAGTTCGCCGCTGCGGCCGTCGAGCAGGAAGGCACTGGATTGCGCGGCGGTGCGCGACAGCAGCGAGAGCTCGGACACCGAGGCGATGGCGGCCAGTGCCTCGCCCCGGAAACCCATGGTGCCGACCGATTCGAGGTCGGCGAGGCTGGCGATCTTGCTGGTGGCGTGGCGGCGCAGCGCGACGGCGAGTTCGCTGTCCGGAATGCCGACGCCGTCGTCTTCCACCGCGATCATGCGCACGCCGCCCGCGAGCAGGCGCACGGTGATCTGGTTCGCGCCGGCGTCCAGGGCGTTGTCGACCAGCTCTCGCACCACCGAGGCCGGGCGCTCCACCACCTCGCCCGCGGCGATCTGGCTGATGAGTTCGTCGGGCAGTTCGCGAATGGGTCGTCGGTCGGCAGGCACGGTCATCGGCGCATTCTAGAAGTGCGGCCGATGGCCTCGCATGTCCCCATGCCGCACTCGTCCAGCGGGTTTTCCGGTAGCGGTCGTCGGCTAGAGTCGGCGCACCGAAAATATCAATGGGAGCCCCTACGCCGTGGATCTGCTGTACACGCTTCTGGATTTCATCCTTCACGTCGACAAGCACCTCGAGGCCTTCGTCGCGGCCTACGGCGCATGGATTTACGTCCTGCTGTTCATCATCGTGTTCGTCGAGACGGGCGTGGTGGTGATGCCTTTCCTGCCGGGCGACTCGCTGCTGTTCATCGTCGGCGCACTCGCCGGCGCCGGACTGCTCGACCTGCGCATCGCGTTGCCGGTGCTGCTGGTGGCGGCTATCGCGGGCGACCAGTGCAATTACATGATCGGCCGCAAGCTGGGACCCAAGGTTTTCGGCTGGGAAGACTCCCGCTTCTTCAATCGCAAGGCCTTCAACCAGGCACATGCTTTCTACGAAAAATATGGAGGCGTCGCGGTGATCGCCGCGCGCTTCATGCCCTTCATTCGAACCTTTGCACCCTTCGTGGCGGGCGTGGCCGAAATGAATCGCGCCCGCTTCACGTTGTTCAACGTGGCGGGCGCGGTGCTGTGGGTGGTCGGCCTGGGCCTGGCGGGTTACTTCTTCGGCAACCTCGACTGGGTCAAGTCGAACCTGGAAAAAATCATCTGGGCGTTGATCCTGGTGCCGAGCGCGTTGGCCGCGTTCGGCGCCTGGCGTTCAGGCCGGGCCAAGCCGGCCTGACGCGCCATCATCAACGGCGGCGACCGACCTCGTTGCCGATGAGCGCACCGGCGGCAGCGCCACCCACGGTGCCGACCGTGCCACCGAACAGTGCATTGCCGGCGACACCGCCCGCCACGGCGCCGACACCGGTGCCGACTTGCTGATTGCTCATGCCGGCACAGCCGCTGAGGCTGATGACGGCGGCTGCGACTGCTGCGAGGAGGATCTTCGTCTTCATTGGGTTCACCTTTGGTCTGTTGCGAATTCAGGCTTTCGAAACCTGTGTAAGCAATCTAAAAAGGTGAGGCCATGCACCATGTAGGAACATGGCACCGATGCCTGTCGTCGGATGGGGCGCATGGGCGCCGGCCGGTAACCGGCTTGGAGCATCAGAGCGTGCGGCTTCGCGCCAGCGGCGGGTTGCGCGCGAAATAGCCGTGGATGCCCTTGAGCAGGGCGTCGGCCATGCGCACCTGGTAGGCCGGGTCGCGCAGTTTTTCTTCTTCCTCGGGATTGCTGATGAAGGCGGTCTCGACCAGCACGCTCGGGATGTCCGGCGCCTTGAGCACCGCGAACCCGGCCTGTTCCACGCTGCCCTTGTGCAGACGGCCCAGGCCTCCGATCTGGCGCAGCAAGGCACTGCCGAGCTTCAGGCTGTCGTTGATCTGCGCGGTGGTGCTCATGTCGAGCATGGCGCGCGCCACGTGGGCGTCCTGCGCCTTCACATTCAGGCCGCCGACGAGGTCGGAGGCGTTCTCCTTGCTGGCCATCCAGCGCGCGGTCGCGCTGGAGGCGCCGCCCTGGCTCAGGGCGAACACGCTGGCGCCTTGCGCGGCGGGCGTGGTGAAAGCGTCGGCGTGAATGCTGAGGAACAGGTCGGCCTGCACCCGGCGAGCCTTCTCGACCCGCTGGCCGAGCGGCACGAAGAAGTCGGCGTCGCGCGTGAGAAACGCGCGCATCGGGTTGCCGCCGACGCTGCTGGCATTGATGCGGTCGCGCAGCAGGTGGGCGATGCGCAGCACCACGTCTTTCTCATGGGTGCCGGAAGGCCCGGTCGCGCCCGGGTCTTCGCCGCCGTGGCCGGGGTCGATGGCCACGATGATGATGCGGTCGGTGCGGGTGCTGCTGGGCAGCGGCGCGCCGGGCTTGAGCGGCGCAGGCGGCGGTGCGGCGGCCAGCACCGGCGGCATCGGTGGCAGCGGCGTGGCGGGGCGTTGGCCCGGCGATGTGTTGGCGGGTGTGTTCGGCGCGGGCTTTTCGGCCTGGCGCGCGATGAGCTCGCCCAGCGGGTCGGCCGCCACCGGTGGCGCACCAGGCGGTGCGGCGGCCAGCGCGTCGCGCAAGCGGCCGGCGATGAGTTCTTCGAGCGGATCGACCGCCTCGGCCGGGTACAGGTCGAACACCAGCCGGTGCCGGTAGGCGGCCACCGGCGGCAGCGTAAAGACCTGCGGCCGGGCCGCCTGCTTCAGGTCGATCACCAGGCGCACCACGTTCGGAGCGTTCTGGCCGACCCGCACGCCGGAGATGAAGGGGTCGTCGGACTTCACCTTGGACACCAGCTCGCGCAAGGCCGGGTCGAGGTCGATGCCTTCGATGTCGACCGCCAGGCGCGGCGGGCTGGTCACGAAGATCTGCTTGGTGGTCAGCGAGGCGTCCGACTCGATGGTGACCCGCGTGTATTCGGTCGCGGGCCAGACGCGCACCGCGAGGATGCTCGCGCCGCGCGCGATCTGGGCGCTGCCGAGCATCAGCAGCACAGTGCCGGCACGCAGCGCGCCGCGACGGGTGAGGGCGGCCGGTCCGCCGGGGGCGGCGCGGGTGGGGCGTTGGCGTTTCATGGCTGCTGATTTGGTTGCGACGGGCTCGACGCGTCGGCGGCGGCCAGTCGGCGCAGCATGGCGGCGCCTAGGGTGGTGTTGGCGGTGACGAGCACCTGGCGGGCGTCGTCTTCGGGGCCGCTGCTGATGGCGATGTCGAGGTCGGGCCGCGGCAGCACGCCTTCGGCCTTTTCTGGCCATTCGGCAAGCTTGAGCCCCGGGCTGGCGAAGATGTCGCGAAAGCCCGCATCCTCCCATTCGCGGGGGTCGTCGAAGCGATAGAAGTCGAAATGCCAGACGGGCCAGCCCACCCCGTCGGCGGCGGCCTCGTGCGGCTCCACCACCGCGTAGGTCGGGCTCTTGATGCGGCCGGCCACGCCGAGGGCGCGCAGCAGATGGCGCACGAAGGTGGTCTTGCCGGCGCCGAGGTCGCCGTGCAGGGCGATGAAGGCATCGCGCACCTCGGCCATGGCGGCCAGCCGGGCAGCGAAAGCCTGGGTGTCGCCCTCGTCGGCCCAGGCCATGAGCAGGGTGAGGGGCGTTCCGGTTCCTACAATCCCGGGGTGGTCATCGGCAGCAGTCAACTCGTCTCTCGGATTCAGGGATGGGCTCGCGAAATGGGATTCTCCCAAATCGGCGTGGCCGGTGTCGACCTGTCCGGCGCCGAACAGGGCCTTCTCGACTGGCTGGCCCATGGATTCCACGGCGAGATGCACTACATGGCGGCGCACGGGCTGCGACGCGCCCGGCCGGCCGAACTGGTGCCGGGCACCGTCAGCGTGCTCACCGCGCGTATGGATTACCTGCCGAGGGACACGGCGGCCGACTGGCAGGCAGTGGAGTTCGCGCGACTGTCGCGGCCGGACGAAGGCATCGTCTCGGTCTATGCCCGTGGGCGGGACTATCACAAGGTGCTGCGCAGCCGGCTGCAGCGGCTGGCCGAGCGCATCGGCGAAGCGGTGGGGCCGCTCGGCCACCGCGTGTTCACCGACTCCGCGCCGGTGTTGGAGGCCGAGCTCGCCGCTCGCAGCGGCCAGGGCTGGCGTGGCAAACACACCCTGGTGCTCGACCGCCAGGGCGGCTCGATGTTCTTTCTGGGCGAGATCTACCTCGACCTCGCGCTGCCCGCGACCGCGCCGGTCAGCGCGCATTGCGGCAGCTGCAGCGCCTGCATGGCCATCTGCCCGACCCAGGCCATCGTCGCACCGGGCCGGCTGGACGCGCGGCGCTGCATCTCCTACCTCACCATCGAGCACGCCGGATCGATTCCGGTCGAGCTGCGCCCGCTCATCGGCAACCGCATCTACGGCTGCGACGACTGCCAGCTGGCCTGTCCCTGGAACAAGTTCGCGCGGCCGTCGACGTTGGCCGACTTCGATGCGCGTCCGGGTCTGCAGGGCGAGCCGCTGGCGGCGCTGATGGCGTGGAGCGAGGCGGAGTTTCTGCGCCGCACCGAGGGCGGGCCGATCCGGCGCATCGGCCATGCGCGCTGGCTGCGCAATCTGGCGGTGGGCATGGGCAACGCCTTGCGCTCCCCCCTGGCCGAAGCATCGAAAGCGGCCATGCGTGTCGCGCTGGGCCAGCGGCTCGACCATGCCGACCCCGTGGTCCGCGAGCACGTGGCCTGGGCGCTGGAAGCAAGCTCAGACCCAGGGCAGCAGTGACAGCGCGAAGGGCAGGCTGATCACGCCGGCGATCGTCGACAGCGTTACCAGCCCGGCTACGTACGGCCCGTTGTAGCCCATGCGCGCGGCCAGCACGTAGCAGCTCGACGCGGTGGGCAGCGCCGAGAACATCAGCAGCACCTTGGCTTGCGTCGGCTCCAGCCGCAGCAGGTGGGCGAAGCCCACGGCGGCCAGCGGCGAGACGAGGTGCCGGATCAGCAGCATCGCGCTGCCCAGCAGCATGCCGCCCGACATGGCCGAGAACTGCATGCCGGCGCCCGCGCACAGCAGCCCCAGCGCCAGCGCTGCCGCGCCGATGCGCGACACCGCCGGGGCGATCAGGTCCGGAATGGAAAAGCCCGCGAAGTTGAAGGCCAGCGCCGCGCAGGTGCCCACGATGAGCGGATTGCGCGCCAGCGACGCCAGCACGCCATGCCCGCCCTGCCGCGCCATGGGCCAGACCGCGGCGATGTTGTAGAGCGGCACGCCGACACCGATCAACACGGCGATCGCCTGGCCGCCCGCCGGGCCGGCGAGACGCTCAGCCAAGGCCAGCGCCACGTAGGAGTTGAACCGGAACGCCACCTGCGCACTGGCGGCGGCGTCGCGCCGGTCGACATGGCGGCCGAGCCAGGGCAGGTGCGGCACCGCATAAGCCAGCGCGATGCCGACCAGGCCGGTGAGCACGCCGGCGCAGACCATGCCGGAGGCAGCGCGCAATTCCAGCGGGCTCTTGGCGATCGACTGGAACAGCAGAACAGGGAAAAGAAAGTAATAGACCAGGGTTTCGGCCTGTTGCCACAACGGACGGCCAAGGCCTGTAAACCGGCAAAGCAGATAACCGCAAAGGATGAGCGAAAAATCAGGAAAAAGGAGCTGCGCGTAATTCACCGATCGAGGATATCAGCGGTTTCCTCCGGGTTTTCCCCAGGGCGAGCACTCACATGGATCTATCGAGGAGCATTTAATCCCGATTAGCATTCCCTCTCGATTTCATCTACCGGCATATCAGGAGGAGATTCCATGCACCGACGACAACTTGCCGCGTTTGCCGGCCTCATGCTCGCAGCGGCAAGCTCGGGCGCATTCGCCCAAAGCACCTATCCGAACAAGCCGATCCACCTGGTGGTTCCGTTTGCGCCGGGTGGTACGACCGACATCATCGCCCGCGTGGTGGCCGACCCGCT
The DNA here is from genome assembly GCF_033546935.1 of Xylophilus sp. GOD-11R. Lineage (GTDB taxonomy): Bacteria > Pseudomonadota > Gammaproteobacteria > Burkholderiales > Burkholderiaceae_C > Xylophilus. The sequence goes on from NZ_CP137854.1 coordinate 1,290,186, forward strand.
GAGCCGGGTGCTGGGACAGCCGGTGCTGGTCGAGAACAAGGCCGGCGGCGGTGGCTTGGTGGGCGCGCAGGACACCGTGCGGTCGGCACCCGATGGTTATTACCTGGGCCTGGCGACGGTGTCGAGCACAGCCTCGGCGCCGGCGATCAATCCCAAGACGCCTTACAACCCCATCACCGATTTCACCCCGATCATCAACATCGCGGCCACGCCGAACATCATCGCGGTCAACCCCTCCTTTCCGGCCAAGGACTATGCGGCCTTCGCTGCCGAATTGAAGAAGTCGCCGGGCAAGTATTCGTACGCCACCTCGGGCACCGGCGGCATCGGCCACCTGCTGATGGAGCTCTACAAAAGCCTGACCGGCACCTTCGTCACCCACATTCCCTATCGTGGTGCCGGCCCGGCGCTCAACGACGTGGTGGCCGGCCAAGTGCCGATGATCTTCGACAACCTGCCCTCGGCCCTGCCGTTCGTGAAGGAAGGACGCCTGGTGCCCATCGTGGTGTCGGCGCCGCAGCGCCTGGCGGCATTGCCCAATGTGCCGACCTTCAAGGAAGTCGGCCTGGAGCCGGTCAACCGCCTGGCTTATTACGGCATCCTCGGCCCCAAGAACATGCCCAAGGAAATCGTCGACAAGATCAATGCCGGCGTGAAGAAAGTGCTGGAAGATCCGGCGGTGCGCAAGCGCATCGAAGACACCGGCTCGCTGATCGTCGCCAACACGCCCGAGCAGTTCGCCGCCGAAATCAAGGCCGAATTCGATATCTACAAGAAGGTGGTGCAGACCCAGAAACTCACCCTGGACTGAGCCCGCACAACGATTTTGCAAAAGCCGCGGCCCGCCAGGCCGCGGCTTTTTGTTGGGGCGAACGCCGATGCAAGTCGCCCACCGGAATCAGGGCTTGGGAATGCGGTAAAAGATCTTGCTGACGATCTGCCACCGGCCGTCGATTTTGAGCAGGTTGAAAAAATCGATGAACTGTTGGGTGAGGTAATCGATCGTCAAACTCGCCGATGCAGCGGTGCCGCGAATATCGATGTAGTCGATCGACACCGTGCGCTTCTGCAGTACGCTGCGCTGGATCTACGGTGGATTCGACCGATATCGCACTGGTGTAGCCGTGCGCCGGAAACTTGCCGCCGATGACGGTATAAGCCAGGCGCCCGTGTTGCGGCTCGAAGGCGGTAAGCGTTTCCTGCAGTGTTTTGCCGTCGAAGAATTCGAGTTGCCGGATGGCGCCCGGCAGCTTGTCGGTGCCGGCCGTGATGCGAGTGCGGGCGATGCCTGGATACCAGTCCTCGAGCCGGCCGCAGTTCGAAAAGTTTCCAGGTTTGCGCGGCGGGCAGGGGAATATTGGCCGAACGCTCGACGCTGGCTTCATCGGCCAGCGCCGGGGAGTCAAGAAACAGTGGAGTGGAAACCATGATCGAGGCGGGCTGCTAAGGTCACGGCGATGAATTGCCCGGTCGCGCCACAAAATCGACTCCGCATCGACGCCTTCGTGGACGCCATGTGGCTGGAGGACGGCCTGTCGCCCAACACCCTGGCCGCCTACCGCCGGGACCTGACGGGTTACGTCGTCTGGCTTGATGCCGCCATGCCCGGCGTACGTATCGACGCCACCGCCGAGCATCACCTGCAGGCCTACATGGCCGCGCAGTTCGGCACCAGCAAGCCGAGCACCGCGAATCGTCGTCTGACGGTGCTGCGCCGGTATTTCCACTGGGCGATGCGCGAAGGCGCCGTGCAGCGCGACCCGACATTGCGGCTGCTGCCGGCCAAGGGGCCGGTTCGCTCCCCGGCGACCTTGTCGGAAGCGCAGGTCGAGGCACTGCTCCAGGCGCCCGACACCACCACCGCGCTGGGCCTGCGCGACCGCGCGATGCTGGAATTGCTCTACGCGAGCGGCCTGCGGGTGAGCGAGCTGATCGGGGTGCGGCTGTTCGAGGTCTCGATGAACGACGGCGTGGTGCGGGTGACCGGCAAGGGATCCAAGGAGCGGCTGGTGCCTTTCGGCGAGGTCGCGCGCGACTGGCTGGTGCGCTATCTCTCCGGCTCGCGGCCCGAGCTGCTGGCCGGTCGGCAGAGCGACGATCTCTTCGTCACGGCCAGGGAGGGGGCTGCCATGCAGCGCATGAACTTCTGGCTGATCGTGCGCCGTTATGCCCTGGCCGCTGGCATTCACACCAAGCTGTCGCCGCATACGGTGAGACATGCCTTTGCCACCCACCTGCTCAACCACGGCGCCGACCTGCGCTCGGTGCAGTTGCTGCTCGGCCATGCCGACATCTCGACCACGACCATCTACACCCATGTGGCACGGGAACGCTTGAAGACGCTGCACGGCGCCCACCATCCGCGCGGCTGATTTTCGACGCGCCCGTATCATCCGGCCTCCCGTCCCCCGATCGGGCGCCTGGGCCGGGGCCACGTCTTGCGGCCGGCCCAGGCTCCACGCCCGACCCCAGTTTTCAGTTCCGTTCCATGAAGAAGCTGCTTTCCTCCGTGTTTTTGCTGGGTGCCGCGTTCGCCGCATCGGCCCAGGCTCCCCAGGGCTATCCCAACCGTGCGATCCGCATCGTCGTCGCCTATCCGGCCGGTGGTGTCAGCGACAACGTCGCCCGTTCGCTGGCCGATCGTCTCGCCGGGCCGCTGGGCGTGCCCGTGGTGGTCGAGAACAAGGCAGGCGCCAGCGGCGGCATCGGCATGGATGCCGTGGCCAAGGCGGCGCCGGACGGCTACACGATCGGTTTTTCGGCGATCAGCCCGCTGGTGCTCAACCCACACCTGGGCCCCACGCCCTTCGACCCCTTGAAGGACATCGCCCCGGTGGCCAGCGTGATGTATTCGCCCGTGGTGGTGCTGGGCACCTCGGCCCTGGCCGCGCGCGACTTTCGCAGCCTCATCGGATTTGCCAGGAGCCATCCCGGTGAAGTGCGCTGGGCGACCTCGGGCAACGCGTCGCTGGGTCATCTGATGCTGGCGCAGCTCACCGCCGCGGCCAACGTGACCATCACCCATATTCCCTACAAGGGCGGCGGCCAGCAGCTCAACGATGCCCTGGGTGGGCAGTTCGAGGTGCTGTCGACCAACGCGGCGCCGGCCATCGCGGCACAGGCGAAGCAGGGCAAGCTGGTGCCGCTGGCAGTCGGTGCGCCGTCCCGGCTGGGAAGCTTGCCCGATGTGCCGACGCTCGGCGAATTGGGGTATGGCTCGGCCAATCTGTCGTCGGTCTTCGGGATCTTCGCGCCGGGGCGCACGCCGGCGGCTGTGGTCCAGCGCCTGAACGCCGAGATCAACCGCATCCTGGCTAATCCCGAATTTCGCAATCAACTGCTGGCGGCGGATAACGTTGCTACGACGATGACGCCCGAAGAGTTTGGGCGTGAGATCGCTTCGGAGTCGGCCAGCAATGGGCGGATCATTCGGGCGGCTGGGATCAAGGCTGAATGAGATAGAGGCTCTCGCTTCTTGTTCGCCTCGTTCTCGTCGTGCGGCACTTTTCGGGGGTGGGCGCGTCCTGCCTGGCCGGCTTTTATTTGCTTCTTTTCTTCTACTGGTCGTAGGGTGGAGCTGGGGGCTTGCGCGCCCCCAGACCCGCGGTAACTTTCTTTCCGCGGAAAGAAAGTCACCAAAGAAACGCTAAGACGAGCTCGAGGCTCGGTCGAGCCATTGCTTCGCTCGGCCTCGGGAATGTGCCTTCGAACGCTCTAGCGGCAACAGTTTGGACAAGGGTCGATCCAGAGCCATGGCCCCTGCTTCGCAGGGTCAAGGCTGAGAGGGTAAGGACAGTTGACCGCACTGAGCACAGCGACCGAGCCGCGCTGGTCCGATTGGCATGCGCGTGGCGGGCATTCTTTGGTCTGCGCGCTGTTTGCCGCACTGACGGATGCGCCCGCCGTGACCCAACGCGCTGGCCCGTGGCCATGTCGCCCTATCCCCCGTCGAGCGCGGCGATGGCCCGTGTGGTGTTTGGGGTCCCCTGTGGTCGAGAGCGAGGAACGGAGGTTTTGCGGATAAGGGCTGGCGGCTGTCTGAGCGAAGCGAGTTCCGCCAGACCCCGCAAAACCGAGTACCGCAGCGTGTCCGAAGGACCTCGCCCACCGGGGTCGCCTTTCTTTGGTTACTTTCTTTGGCGAAGCAAAGAAAGTGACTCGCCCGCCGGGGCGAAATCCCGGCCTCAGCCCTCCGCAGGAGACACAGCCCACGCAGTGGCAGAGCAAAAGCAGGAGACACAGCCCAATCCTCTATCCGTGAGCCCCGACCCGCGAAACGGAGCCGACTCAGGCGGCCATGTCGTCTGCCCAGGCAAGGGCGTTGAGGTGCGCCCAGTTCACCTGGTGGTTCGACAGCTTGAGGGCGATGGCGGTTTCGGCGAAGACCTTGTCGTCCTCGCTTTCGCAGGCTTCGGTCAGCGTGAGCAGTGGCGCGAGCGGGCCGCGCCGGTGCAGCAGCGCGTCGGTGACCGATTGCGGTAGCGACAGGCTCTCCAGCGCCTTGGCGATCGGCATGCCGAGCATGGCGTCGAGCAGCGAGAAGACGCCGACCACGAAGGCGTTGTCGCATTCCTCCGGCGGCATGATCTCGGCGGCCAGCAGTTCCATCAGCCGACCGCGCACGACGGCGGTGGTGCCCAGGGCGGGCGCGCTGCCGTCCTGCGGCGTGGTCATGAGCATCGCCGCCCAGCGGAAGAGCTTGTTCAGCCCCAGGATCATGACCGCATGGCGGAACGAGGTGACCTCGGTGCTCAGGCCGAAACCGGCCGAGTTGATGAAGCGCAGCAGGTTGAACGACAGCGTGGGGTCGCGCTTGAGCAGTTCCTCGATCTCGATCGGGTCGGCCTGCTTGCGCACCAGGTTGATCAGCTGCAGCACGATGGCCTGCGACGGCCGCACGCCCTTGGCTTCGAGCGCGGTGGGGCGGGCGAACCAGTGGCCCTGGAACAGGGAGATGCCGTAGCCGGCGAACTGCGCCTGCTGCTCGGCCGTGTGCACGTTCTGCGCGATGACCTGCGCCTTGGTGTTGGAAAGCACCAGCCGCACCAGCGACTGGCCGATCTGCGGCGCGAAATGGGCGAGGTCGAGCCGCACGTAGGAGGCCAGTGGCAACCAGTCGAGAAAAGCCTTGCGCAGCACGCCCTGGTCGAAGGCGAGGCGGAATCCCCGCTCCTTCTGCGCGGCGAGCAAGGCGCGCATCGCGGTGACCGCGGCGGGCGATTCGTCCTGCAGCGACGGAATCATCAGCACCACCCGCTCGGGCGGCACGAGTTCCACGTCGCCGTTGGACAGGCTTTCGTGCTCGCAGCGGATGAAGATGGTGTGCCGCCCGAGCAGGCCTTCGGCGTCGGGCGCGGACAGCAGGTTGAGCAGCAGTGCGATGCCGGACGCGGCTTGGGGGCCGGGCGTGCGGTCGAACAGCTCGTAGCCCATCACGGCGCGGTCGCGGTCGACGATGGCCTCGCGGCCGATCAGGCCGGCTTCGGAGGTGGGCGCTGTGGGGACGGGCAGTTCGGTGGAAGGCATGGAACGAAGCCCAGGCAAAAACAAAATGGTAAACGGGAAACCCGGGCGAGCCCGCCCGGGTCGACGTTATTGCGTCGGAATGCCGTCGGACCAGGCCAGCGCCTGCAGATGCGCCCAGTTGACTTCCTGACTGGTCAGGCCGAGGCTCTCGCTGGCCGTGCGGAACACGTCTTCATCGCCCGATTCGCAGGCTTCGGTGAGCTGCAGGTAGGTGCCCAGCGGGCCGCTGCGGGTCATCAGCGCGTCGACCACCTCGTCGGGCAGGGTCAGCAGCTTGGTGGCCTGCTCCATCGACAGCCCGAGCATCACGTCGAGCATGGAGAAGATGCCGGCGACAAAGGCGTGCTCGCGCACTTCCGGTCCCAGGCGATCGGCCACCAGCAGTTCCATGAGGCGGCCGCGCACCACGGCCAGGCTTCCCATGGCCGGCGGCGTGCCGTTCTTGGAGGCGAGCAGCAGCAGCGCGGCCCAGCGGAAGAGCTTCTTGAGGCCGAGGATCATCACCGCGTGGCGGAAGGAGGTCACCTCGCGCTGCATGCCGAAGCCGGCGGAGTTGATCAGCCGCATCAGGTTGAAGGCGAGTCCGGCGTCTTTCTTGAGCACTTGCTCGATCTCGTCGGTGCTGGCCTGCCGGCGCACCAGGTTGACGAGTTCGACGGCGGCGAGCTGCGACGGCGCGATCAGACGTGTGGCGACCACGGCCGGCCGCGCGAACCAGTAGCCCTGGAACAGCCCGAAGCCCAGGTCGCGACACGATTCGAACTGCGCCTCGGTCTCCACCTTCTCGGCCACGATGTCCACGCCCGGCAGGCTTTGCGCCCGGCGCACCAGGCGCTCGAGCTGGTCGGCCGGCACGGCGGCCAGGTCGAACTTGATGTAGTCGGCCAGGCTCGCCCAGGCCTGGTAGGCGTCGCTGAGCACCGACGGTTCGAACGCCAGTTGGAACCCGCGTTCGCGCAGCGAGGCCAGCACCGGCGTGCGGCCTTCGATCAGCGAGACGTCGTCGTCTTCGGCCGGAGGAATCTCCAGGGTGAATTTTTCGGGCTGCACCAGGTCGAGGTGGCCGCCGGCAAGGCTGCTGGGCGTGCAGTTGATGAACAGTTGCAGCCGGCCGATGAGTTCCTCGGTACCGGCGTGCGACAGCGCGTTGAAGATCAGCGTCACGTCGCTGGCCGCGGTATGCAGGCCGTTGCCCTGGGAGCGGTCGAATAGTTCGTACCCCACGACTGCACGGTCTGCGTTCACGATGGCCTGTCGGGCGATGATGGCGGACGGGGTCTCTGGCGTGGTGGTGGTCATGGGTTGCGGGATGGCGGGACTTTTCGGATGCGGTGGGCAACAGCCATTCTAGAAGTCTTCATGGATCCCACCTTGTCGGCCTGTGCGCGAGCGGGCGAGAACGGGCGCGAGTTGCGGTGTTTTCGACACGTGGCGGGCCATGGCGGGGTTCAGAATTCTTCCTCGGTGAAACCGGCGAGTCGCCGCGCGGCGATGTTGAGCGGCGGCTTGGGCGCCGGCGCCTGGTGCAGCCGGGTCAGCAAGCGGTAGTGGGCGACCGGCTCGAGGCCGTCGCGGTCGCAGAGCCAGCGGTACCAGCGGTTGCCGATGGCCACATGGCCGATCTCGTCGCGCAGGATCACGTCGAGGATGGCGACCGCGGCCAGCGCATCGGGCGTGCCGACGTGGCGCAGCTTGGCCTGCATCGGCGGCGCGGCGTCCAGCCCGCGCGCCTCCAGCGTGCGCGGCACCAGCGCCATGCGGGCGGTGACGTCATGCGCGGTGCGCTCGCACATGGTCCACAGGCCCTGGTGCGCCGGAAAGTCGCCGTAGTCGCAGCCTTGCGATCGCAGGTGCGCCCGCAGCAGGGAGAAATGGTGGGCTTCCTCGGCCGCGACGCGCGCCCAGTCGCGGTAGTAGTCGGGCGGCATGCCGTCGAAACGCCAGATGGCGTCGAGCGCCAGGTTGATCGCGTTCAGCTCGATGTGCGCCACCGCGTGCAGCAGGGCGGCGCGGCCCTCGGGCGTGGCGGGCGAGCGCCGCGCCACCTGGGTGTGCGAGAGCAGTTCGGGGCGCGCCGGGCGCCCGGGCAGGTTGTGGGGGTCGGCGGGGCCCGGCGGGGCGGTCGGCGACAGCGTCATCCGTTCGAATTCGCGGTACAGCACGCTCGCGGCAGCGGCCTTTTCTGCCGGGTCGGCGAGCAGCAGTGCGTCGAGCGCGCATTGACGGATTTCCATGTGGCCGCATTCTAGGAACTCCCTAGAATGAAGTTTTTCCGACCCTCTTTGCCATGCCTCTCTACGAACTCGACGGCGTCCGGCCCCGCATCGCTCCCACCGCCTGGGTGGCCGAGTCCGCCCAGATCATCGGAGACGTGGTGCTCGAAGACGGCGCGAGCGTCTGGTTCGGCGCGGTGCTGCGCGGTGACAACGCCACGCTGACGGTGGGGCGGGGCTCCAACGTGCAGGACAACAGCGTGCTGCATACCGACGCCGGACTGCCGATGACCATCGGGGAGAACGTCACCATCGGCCACCAGGTCACGCTGCACGGCTGCACCATCGGCGCGGGCTCGCTCATCGGTATCGGCGCGGTGGTGTTGAACCACGCGAAGATCGGCCAGCAGTGCCTGGTCGGCGCGGGCGCGCTGGTCACCGAAGGCAAGGAATTCGCCGACGGCTCCATGATCGTCGGCGCGCCAGCGCGATCGGTGCGTGAACTCACCGACGAGCAGAAAGCCGGGCTGGCGCGCAGTGCGCCGGGCTACGTGACCAACGCCGGGCGTTTTGCCGCCAAGCTGCGCCGAATCGACTGACGAGGTACTGCGGCCGGCTCGCCAAGACGTCGCAGAATCTTGAGAATCTCCGAATCCACTCCATCTTCACACGCGTGTCCGAACTTCATCGCTTCCTCTTCGACGGCCTGCCGGTACGCGGCGCCATCGTCCGGCTGACGGACGCCTGGACCGAGGCCCTGCGCCGCCGTGCGTCCAACACCGCCGGGGCCTATCCGCAGCCAGTGGCCGAACTGCTCGGCGAAATGATGGCCGCGGGCGTGCTCATGCATTCGAGCATCAAGTTCCAGGGCGCCCTGGTCCTGCAGATCTTCGGCGACGGCCCGATCAAGCTGGCGGTGGCCGAAGTGCAGGCCGACCTGGGCGTGCGCGCCACCGCGTCGGTGATGGGCGAGGTCGCGCCGGATGCGCGGCTAACCGACATGGTCAATCTCAAGAACCAGGGCCGCTGCGCCATCACGCTCGACCCCAAGACCAAGTTTCCCGGACAGCAGCCCTACCAGGGCGTGGTGCCGCTGTTCGACGACCAGGGCGAACCGATCGAAAAGCTCTCCGACGTGCTGCAGCACTACATGTTGCAGAGCGAGCAGCTCGACACCACGCTGGTGCTGGCGGCCGACGACAAGGTGGCCTGCGGATTACTGGTGCAGCGCATGCCGGTCAAGGGCGAGGGCAACCTGGCAGGCAGCCTGGTCAGCAAGGAAAACGAGGACGAGATCGGCCGCAACGAGGACTACAACCGCATCGCGACCCTGGCGGCGAGCCTCACCCGCGAGGAGCTCTTGTCGCTCGACGTGGACACCATCCTGCGCCGCCTGTTCTGGGAAGAGAAGCTGATGGTCTTCGCGCCAGAGGACGGCGCCGGCGGGCCGCGGTTTTCGTGTACCTGCAGCCGGGAGCGGGTGGCCGGCATGATTCGTGGCCTGGGACGGGGCGAGGCCAACGAAATCGTGGCGGAACGCGGAGAAATCGAAGTCGGCTGCGAGTTCTGCGGCCAGCAATACCGCTTCGACCCGGTCGACACGATCGCGATCTTCACCGACCCGATCGAACTGCTGCCGGGCAGCGGCTCGGTTCAATAGGTCGATCCGCCGGGCTGCTTCAGGCGAGTGAAAAGCCGGTGCTCGCAGCCGGCGTCATCGCAGTTCAGGCAGCGCCAGGAGGCGGTGATCGCCGGTGCCAGCATCGGCGCGGCATTCGCGGCGATCGGACCCAATGCGGCGAGCGCCGAAGCCAGGCGGTGATCGCCCTGGCCGTACACCACCCGCCAATCGAGGCCGGCGAGCGCCGGATGACCAAGCGCGGCGCGCACCAGACCGTCGATTTCGCCGCGAGTGTGCGGACCGTCGCGCACGCCGTCGGCGAGCCAGGGCAGGTCGAGACCGGTCAGCAGGGTCGCGGCGTAGCGGCGCTGGTGCTGCAGGGCGAAGGGGTAGAGCGACCGGTCTTGGAAAAGATGGTCGCTGTAGACGGCGGTCATCAGGGGCGTGGTGTCGGCGATGACGATGTCGGCGTCCTGTACCGCGTCGACCCGCCGCGCCTGCTCTTCGGCGATGCCACGTTGTTCGCCCGCGCGAGGTGGGCGGCCTTGCGATTCGCACCAATCGCGCAGGGCTTCGGACACCAGCGCCACCCGCTGGCCAGCACCGCGCAGTGCGTGTGCCAGGGCCTGCGCCAAGGCTGTCTTGCCAGTGCTTTCCGCCCCCAGCAGCGCGACGGCCACCGGTGGCGTCGTGCCGCTCATGCCGCGGCGACGGCCCGGGCCTGCCAGGCGCGCCAGCCGGTCACGCTGAGGATGGCGAAGACGGCGTAGAGCAGGGCGGTGATCCACAGGCCCTTGTAGGCATACAGACAGGCGCCCGCGATGTTGACGGTGAGCCAGGCGGGCCAGTTCTCGGTGTACTTGCGCGCCAGGAGGTACTGCCCGACCAGGCTGCCGGCGGTGGGGAAGGCGTCCCACCAGGGCACGTCGGTATCGGTGAAATGCAGCAGGAACAGGCCGAGCGCCGGCCAGAGCGTGGCCCAGGCGAGCAGGGCGGTGAGCCGGCCACGACGCGTCAGCATGCCCACCACCAGCGGGGAGCCGTCCTCGCGCCGGCCGCGCAGCCATTTCGCCCAGCCCCAGCCGGCCAGGAAGATGAAGAACACCTGCAGCGCGGCATCGCCGTAGAGCTGGCTGCGCTGAAAGATGAAGAAATAGAGGATGGAACTGAGGATGGCCAGCGGCCAGCCCCAATGCAGTTCACGGATGTTCATGCCGACCATCGCCAGCGCCAGCACCACGGCCACGGCTTCGGCCCAGCTCGTGGGCACTCCCCAAACGGTGAAGGCGGTGGCGAAGAGAAGGTCGTTCATGGAGCAGCGGTATACAACGCCCGCCAGCCGCCGGTGTTTCCGGCTATTTGGTGATCTGCACGTAGATTTCGTTGGGCCGCACCATGCCCAACTCGTTGCGGGCTTTTTCCTCGACCATGTCAAGACCTTCGCGCAGGTCATCCACTTCGGAGGTAAGCCGTTCGTTGACCTGCTGCGCGCGATGGTTGGACGCCTGCTGCTCCTCGATCTGCGCCCGCAGTTCCTTGACTTTGGGCACGCTGCCGCGCCCGAGCCACATCTGGGCGTGCAACGCCCCGAGCACCGCGATCAGCACGACGGGGACGATGCGATTGACCATGACGGGCACCGCCTAGACCGCCGACGTCCGGTCCATGCCGCGCGCCGCTCCCCGGGAGGAGCGCGCGCCCTGCGCGGCTGCAGGCCCCAAGGCGAAGCGCGCCTTCCCCTCGGGGGATGGCGAACCACACGCAGTGGGGAGCCGAGGGGTCGACGGCTCGCCGCCGGGCCGCCCCAAGGCGGAGCGCGCCTTCCCCTTGGGGGATGGCGAACCACACGCAGTGGGGAGCCGAGGGGGCGACGGCTCGCTGCCGGGCCGCCCCAAGGCGGAGCGCGCCTTCCCCTTGGGGGATGGCGAACCACACGCAGTGGGGAGCCGAGGGGTCGACATCTACTTCAGGTTGTAGAAGGCGTCGCGACCCGGGTACACGGCGATGTCGCCCAGGTCTTCTTCGATGCGCAGCAGCTGGTTGTACTTGGCGATGCGGTCCGAACGCGACAGCGAACCGGTCTTGATCTGGCCGGCGTTGGTGCCCACGGCGATATCGGCGATGGTGCTGTCTTCGGTCTCGCCCGAACGGTGACTGATGACGGCGGTGTAGCCGGCACGCTTGGCCATCTCGATGGCGGCGAAGGTCTCGGTCAGGGTGCCGATCTGGTTGATCTTGATCAGGATCGAGTTGGCGATGCTTTTCTCGATGCCTTCCTTCAGGATCTTGGTGTTGGTGACGAACAGGTCGTCGCCCACCAGTTGCACCTTCTTGCCCAGGCGGTCGGTCAGCAGCTTCCAGCCATCCCAGTCGCCTTCGGCCATGCCGTCCTCGATGCTGATGATGGGGTACTTGTCGCACCAGGAGGCCAGCATGTCGGTCCACTGGGCGGCGGTGAGCGTCAGGTTCTCGCCGGACAGCACGTAGTGGCCGTCCTTGTAGAACTCGCTGGCGGCGCAGTCCAGGCCCAGCACGATCTGTTCGCCGGCGACGTAGCCGGCGCTTTCGATGGCCTGCAGGATCAGCTGGATCGCGGCTTCGTGGCTCTCGACGCTGGGCGCAAAACCGCCTTCGTCGCCGACGGCGGTGCTCATGCCCCGGTCGTTGATGATCTTCTTGAGGGCATGGAACACCTCGGCGCCATAACGGACGGCTTCACGGAAGCTCGGGGCACCCACCGGGATGATCATGAATTCCTGCAGGTCCAGCGAGTTGTTCGCATGGGCACCGCCGTTGATCACGTTCATCATCGGCACCGGCAGCTGGATGCCGCCCATGCCGCCGAAGTAGCGGTACAGCGGCATGCCGGATTCTTCCGCCGCGGCGCGTGCCACGGCCATCGACACGGCCAGCATGGCATTGGCGCCCAGGCGGCTCTTGTTGTCCGTGCCGTCGAGGTCGATCAATGTCTTGTCGAGAAAAGCCTGCTCGGAGGCATCCAGGCCCAGCACGGCCTCGGAGATTTCGGTGTTGATGTGTTCGACGGCCTTGAGCACGCCCTTGCCCAGGTAGCGGGTCTTGTCGCCGTCGCGCAGCTCGATGGCTTCGCGGCTGCCGGTGGACGCGCCTGAAGGCACGGCCGCACGGCCCATGACGCCGGATTCCAGCAGCACGTCGCATTCGACGGTGGGGTTGCCTCGGCTGTCGAGCACTTCGCGCCCGACGATGTCTACGATTGCACTCATGGTTGCTCTTTCTTTGGGATGCTAAAAAACCGTGATGAACAGGGCGTGCGGGGCGGGAAGGCGTCAGAGGCCCTCGACCACGACCATGCGCATGACCGCTGCACCGGCACGCGCTTCGCGCGCCTTGCCGTATTGTGGGGAATCGTAGAAGGCGCGGGCCGCCGGCACGCTGGCGAATTTGAGCAGCACCACGCGCTGCGGCGCCCAGTCGCCTTCCATCGGGACGATATCGCCGCCGCGCACGCACACCTCGGCGCCGTGCGCCTGCATGGCGGCGGTGGACCATTTCTTGTATTCGTCGTACTGCGCCGGATTGGTGACCTCGACGTCGGCGATCAGATAGGCGCTCATCGGATGGCGGTCTCCGTGAGGCGGTCGATGCGGTCGGCTGGTCGCGGGCGTGCGAGGTTCATGCGGCGAAGTCGTTTTCCAGGAACGGGTTCTTCTTGGTCACCCGGTCGAGGGCGACCAGGGTTTCGAGCAGGGCTTTCATGTGCTTGAGCGGAACGGCGTTGGGGCCGTCCGACAGCGCCTTGGCCGGGTCGGGGTGAGTTTCCATGAAAAGTCCGGCAACGCCTACGGCAACGGCGGCGCGGGCGAGCACCGGCACCATCTCGCGCTGGCCGCCCGAGCTGGTGCCCTGGCCGCCGGGCAGCTGCACCGAATGGGTGGCGTCGAAGACGACCGGCGCGCCGGTTTCCCGCATGATCGCCAGGCTGCGCATGTCCGACACCAGATTGTTGTAGCCGAAGCTCGCGCCACGCTCGCAGGCAAAGAAGCTGTCTTGCGGCAGGCCCGCCTCGCGCGCGGCGGCGCGGGCCTTGTCGATGACGTTCTTCATGTCGTGCGGCGCGAGGAACTGGCCCTTCTTGATATTGACCGGCTTGCCCGACTGCGCAACCGCGCGGATGAAATCCGTCTGCCGGCACAGGAAGGCCGGGGTCTGCAGCACGTCGACCACCTTGGCGGCCTCGGTGATGTCTTCCTCGGTGTGCACGTCGGTCAGCACCGGCAGGCCGAGTTCGCGCTTGACCTTGGCCAGGATCTCCAGGCCCTTGTCGCGCCCGGGGCCACGGTAGGTGCTGCCCGAGGACCGGTTGGCCTTGTCGAAACTGCTCTTGAAGACAAACGGAATGCCCAGCGAGGCGGTGATTTCCTTCAGCTGCCCGGCGACGTCGAGCTGCAGTTGCTCGGACTCGATCACGCAGGGGCCGGCGATCAGGAAAAAAGGCTGGTCGAGCCCGACCTCGAAACCGCAGAGCTTCATGCGGTGGTCTCCGTATTGGCCGGCAGGGTGGCGCTGCGGGGTGATTCGGACTGGTGCTGCAGCGCGGCCTTGATGAAGGCGTTGAAGAGCGGGTGGCCGTTCCAGGGCGTTGACTTGAACTCGGGGTGGAACTGCACGCCGATATACCAGGGATGCACTTCGCGCGGCAGCTCGACGATTTCGGTGAGCTGTTCGCGCTGGGTCAGCGCGGAGATCACCAGCCCGGCCTTGCGCAGCGTGTCCAGGTAGTTCACGTTGGCTTCGTAGCGGTGGCGATGGCGCTCGGTCACCACGTCGCCGTAGATCGCGTGGGCGAGCGTGCCCTTGGCGACGTCGGAGCTCTGGGCGCCCAGGCGCATGGTGCCGCCGAGGTCGGAGCTGGCGTCGCGCGTCTTGATGGTGCCGTCCTCGTCCTTCCACTCGGTGATGAGGGCGATGACCGGCTCGGGCGTGTCGAGCACGAATTCGGTGCTGTTGGCATGCTTGAGGCCGGCCACGTGGCGGGCGTACTCAATGGTCGCGACCTGCATGCCCAGGCAGATGCCGAGGTAGGGCACCTTGTGCTCGCGGGCGTACTGCGCCGCGCAGATCTTGCCCTCGACACCGCGCTGGCCGAAGCCGCCCGGCACCAGCACCGCGTCGTACTGGCCGAGGCGGTCGACGTTGTCCGGCGTGATGGTTTCCGAGTCGATGTACTCGATGCGCACCTTGGCGTGGCTCTTCAGGCCCGCGTGGCGCAGCGCCTCGTTGAGCGACTTGTAGCTGTCGGACAGGTCGACGTACTTGCCCACCATGGCGACGGAGACTTCGTGTTGCGGGTTCTCGGTCTCGAAGACGAGTTCGTCCCAGCGGCGCAGCGAGGTCGGCGGCGTGTTCAGGCGCAGCTTGTCGCAGATGAGGCCGTCGAGACCCTGTTCGTGCAGCATGCGCGGCACGCGGTAGATGGTGGGCACGTCCCACATGGAGATCACTCCCCATTCGGCGACGTTGGTGAACAGCGAGATCTTGGCGCGTTCGTCATCGGGGATGCGGCGGTCGGCGCGGCAGAGCAGGGCGTCGGGCTGGATGCCGATCTCGCGCAGTTTCTGCACCGTGTGCTGCGTGGGCTTGGTCTTGAGTTCGCCGGCGGCGGCGATCCAGGGCACGTAGGTCAGGTGCACGAAGGCCGCGTTGTTCGGACCCATGCGCAGGCTCATCTGGCGCACCGCTTCGAGGAAAGGCAGCGACTCGATGTCGCCGACGGTGCCTCCGATCTCGACGATGGCCACGTCGACCGCGTCGGCCGTGCCGACTCCGGCTCCGCGCTTGATGTATTCCTGGATCTCGTTGGTGACGTGGGGAATCACCTGCACCGTCTTGCCGAGGTAGTCGCCGCGGCGTTCTTTCTCGAGCACCGACTGGTAGATGCGGCCGGTCGTGAAGTTGTTGGTGCGCTTCATGCGCGTTTCGATGAAACGCTCGTAATGGCCCAGGTCCAGGTCGGTCTCGGCGCCGTCGTCGGTGACGAAGACTTCGCCGTGCTGGAAGGGCGACATCGTGCCCGGATCCACATTGATGTAGGGATCGAGCTTGATCAACGTGACCTTGAGGCCGCGCGATTCGAGAATCGCTGCAAGGGAGGCTGAGGCGATTCCCTTGCCCAGGGAGGACACCACACCGCCGGTGACGAAGACGAATTTGGTCATGTCGAAATCGGGAACGTCGGGCTTCCCGGGAGGTGGTAAAGCGAGATTATAGAGGGGGGTCCGGCCTGCCCCGCCGACCGCGACCCCCAGCGCCGCGATACGGACGGTGCTCTGCTACATTGCCCGATTTCTTCGCCGCAGCGGGCCGTGACGCCTGGCTCGCCCGCCCATGGACCTCTCCGGAAAACACATCCTGCTCGGACTGACCGGCGGCATCGCCTGCTACAAATGCGCCGAGCTCTGCAGGCTGCTGGTGAAGGCCGGCGCCACGGTGCAGGTGGTCATGACCGAGGGCGCGGTCCGCTTCATCACGCCGGTCACCATGCAGGCGCTTTCCGGCCGGCCGGTGGCGCGGTCGCAATGGGAAGACGAAGCCGTCGGCCGCACGCCCGACGGCATGCCCCACATCCACCTGGGCCGCGAGGCCGATGCGATTCTGGTGGCGCCCTGCAGCGCCGATTTCATTGCGCAGCTGGCGCAGGGCCGTACGGACGAATTGCTCGCACTGCTCTGCCTGGCCCGGCCGGCGGGTCGTGTGCCGCTGCTGTTGGCGCCGGCCATGAACCGCGAGATGTGGGCCCACCCGGCGCTGCAGCGTAATCTGGCGCAGGTGCAGGCCGACGGGGCCAAGTCGCTCGGCGTGGGCTGCGGTTCACAGGCTTGCGGCGAGACGGGCGATGGCCGCATGCTGGAGCCCGCCGAGATCCTGGCCGAACTGGTGTCTTTCTTTCAACCCAAGCCGCTGGCCGGCCAGCATGTGCTGGTGACCGCGGGGCCGACCTTCGAAGCCATCGACCCGGTGCGTGGCGTGACCAACCATTCGTCCGGCAAGATGGGTTTCGCCGTGGCCCGGGCGGCTGCCGAAGCCGGCGCCGAGGTGACGCTGGTCGCCGGCCCGGTATCGCAGCCGACGCCGCGCAACGTGCGGCGCATCGATGTGCAGTCCGGACTGCAGATGCTGCAGGCCACGCTCGACGCTTCGCAAAAGGCAACCGTCTTCATCGCGGCGGCCGCCGTGGCCGACTGGCGACCGGCCGAGCCGAGCGAACGCAAGATCAAGAAGACTGGCGACAGCGGGCCGCCTTCTCTGCATTTCGTGGAGAACCCGGACATCCTGGCAACCGTCGCTCAGGGCGAACGGGCGCGTTCCGGCCAGCTCTATTGCGTCGGCTTCGCGGCCGAAAGCCACGACCTGCTGGCCCACGCCACCGCCAAACGTCAGCGCAAGGGCATTCCGCTGCTGGTGGCCAACATCGGCCCGACGGCGTTCGGGCGGGACGACAACGAACTGTTGCTGGTCGACGCCCACGGCGCGCAGTCGCTGGAACGGGCGCCGAAGATCGAACTGGCGCGCAAGCTGGTGGTGGAAATCGCCCGGCGCATCGCGGCCGCGGGCTGAACATTCCGCAATCAACACAACAACGCATGGAACTCGACGTCAAGATCATCGACCCGCGCATGGCAGAACAACTGCCTGCGTACGCCACTCCCGGCAGCGCCGGACTCGACCTGCGCGCCTGCCTCGATGCGCCGCTGGAACTGGCACCCAATGCCTGGCAACTGGTGCCGACCGGCATCGCGATCCACCTGGCCGACGAAGGGTATGCGGCGCTCATCCTTCCGCGCTCGGGCCTGGGTCACAAGCACGGCATCGTGCTCGGCAACCTGGTCGGGTTGATCGACAGCGACTATCAGGGCCAGCTGATGGTGAGTGTCTGGAATCGCAGCGATGTCGCCTTCACGGTGCAGCCGATGGAACGGATCGCGCAACTGGTCATCGTGCCGGTGGTGCAGGCCAAGTTCAGGGTCGTCGACGAGTTTCCCGCGGCTTCCGAACGCGGAGCGGGTGGATACGGCTCGACCGGACGCACTTGAATTCTTGGTTTCTGCGCCACTTGTAACTATTCTTTGCGCAACTTTGCAGCGTGCGTGTCGGCCACTTCCTACCATCGCAGCGTTGAGCATCCGACGCCGGAAGGCGGGCCCGCCGATCGTGGGACTTTTCTTCCGGGCGCCTACTCAAAGGCATGGTCGCCGGACAAGTCCGCCGATCTTCATCCACAGGAGCACGCAATGAAAAAGATCTATCGCACCATCGCGATCACCGCCGCTTCCGCCAGTGTGCTGGCGCTTACCGCCTGCGCGGTCGATCCCTACTACGGCTCCCGTCCCGCACCGGTCTACAGCTCGGCGCCGGTGTACCGCCCCGCACCGGTCTACAGTGCCGCTCCGGCTTACGTGCAGCCGCAGGTCTATACCGAATACGGTCGCGTCGCCAATATCGAAGTGATGCAGCAGGAAGTGGCCCGTCAGCCGTCAGGTGCCGGTGCGTTGATCGGCGGTGTTCTCGGCGCTGTCGTCGGCAACCAGATCGGGCACGGCGGTGGACGCGCACTGGCTACCGGCGTCGGCCTGATGGGCGGCGCGGTCGCCGGCAATACGCTCGAAGGCAACCAGCGGGGGCCGGTGGTGCAGACCTACCGGGTGTCAATCCAGGTGGAAAACGGCAGCACGCGGACTTTCGATGTGCCGTCGCCGGGCGACCTGCGGATCGGCGATCGGGTGCGGATTCAAAACAACCAGCTGCAGCGCATCTGATCCGCTCGCGCAATAGCGAAAAAAAGGGCTGCCTCGCAAGGCAGCCCTTTTTGTTCGTTCCTAATTTTCAGTGGAGTGTCGTGTCGCCGGGCGCTGCAGGTTGCACCTTGAAGAATCCGGTGCCGGCCGTTCCCTTGCCGACTTCCTCCTCGGTTGCCTCGCGCACCCGCTCCACCTTCAGGTGAAGCCGCAGGGCGATGCCGGCCAGCGGATGGTTGCCGTCCAGCACGATGTGTTCGGGATAGATGTCGGTGACCGTATAGAACAGGTCCGCCGGCGGCATCGGGTCCATGCCCGGCGGGAGGGCGGTGCCCTCGAAGGTCATGCCTTCGTCGGTTTCGGCGGGGAACAGGGAGCGCGGTTCCAGGAACAGCTTCTGGTCGTCGTAGTCGCCGAAGGCCTGTTCCGGTTCCAGGTGCAGGTCGACGGTGTCGCCGACCTTGTGGCCCTGTAGCGCTTCTTCGATCTTTTCGAGCAGGTCGTCGCCACCCACCAGGAACTCGACCGGACTGTCGAGAATGTCGAGCTCTTCGCCCAGGGTATCGGTCAGCCGCCAGGTCAGCGCGACCACGCATTGCGAGGTGATTTCCATAGGGGAGAATTGTCGCAGTTCGAACGATCGCCTCCATGACCGATATCCACTCGCCGCTCGCGCTTCTCGGCGGCCTCAGCCCACAAGTTTTCATGCAACGCCATTGGCAGCGCAAGCCTTTGCTGGTTCGTTCGGCGGTTTCGCCGGAGGATCTGGCTGCCTTGCCCGCCGCCACCCGGCTTTTCGCGCTCGCGGGTAGCGAGGACGTCGAATCTCGTCTGATCTCGCACGAGCGCGACAGTTGGAAGATGCGCCACGGCCCGATCGCACGCCGGTCATTGCCCGCCCTGTCGAAACCCGACTGGACCCTGCTGGTGCAGGGCGTCGACCTGCACGACGATGCGGCGCATCGCCTGCTGCAGCGGTTCCGCTTCGTGCCCGACGCGCGGATGGACGACCTCATGGTCAGCTACGCCGGCGAGGGCGGCGGCGTAGGGCCGCATTTCGACAGCTACGACGTGTTCCTGCTGCAGACCTCCGGGCAGCGGCGCTGGCGCATCGGGCGGCAGAAGGACCTGTCTCTGCGCGAAGATATGCCCCTGAAGATACTGGCCGCATTCGAGCCGGAACAGGAATACCTGCTGGAGCCCGGGGACATGCTCTATCTGCCACCACGCTATGCGCACGAGGGTGTGGCGATGAGCGGTGACTGCATCACCTGCTCCATCGGTTTCCGCGCCCCGCGCCGCGACCAGATCGCGCAGGATCTCCTGCAGCGCCTGGCCGACGAAGTGGTCGACGAGGAGTTTCCGGACAAGCTTTACGGCGATGCGGGCGAGCCGGCCGTCGAAAACCCGGCCGCGGTGCCGCAGGCCCTGCTCGAATTCGCCCAGGCGGCGGTCGCCCGGGCGCTGGACGATCGCGATGCACTGCCGCGCGCCCTGGGCGAGCAACTCACCGAACCCAAGGCGAATGTCTGGTTTGACGAATTCGAGGGCGACGAGGACGTGCCGCTCGGCGCGGTGCGCCTGGACCGCCGCAGCCGCATGCTCTACGACGAGCGGCACATCTTCATCAATGGCGAAAGCTATCGCGCCGCGGGGCGAGACGCGCGTCTGATGAGGCGCCTGGCCGACGAACGCGCCCTCGAAGCGAAGGCACTGGCATTGGCCAGCGACGACGCCCGCGAACTGATGCGGTCCTGGCGTGTGGCGGGTTGGCTGCATTCGTCCGAAGAATGATCCATCCGGCTGTTTTGCAAACGCATGTGTCGGTATCGGACGCACCGAAAGCGCTTCCTATAATGGTTTTGGCTGGTCTTCATCAGTCGGCGGCACGGCCTTATAGCTCCTGAAAATTCACGGCCGTGCGTCGGATGCCCTCGTGTTCGTTGATTGAAAATCCATCCAAGGAAATCGATATGAAGCATTCCATCGTTCTCGCCTCCCTCGTCGCCTCCGTCGCCCTGGCGGCATGCGGAAAGAAGGAAGAAGTGGCGCCGGTTCCGGCACCTGCGCCGGCTGAGGCCCCAGCCATGGCGCCCGCACCGGCTCCCGTGGCTCCCGCCACAGAAGCCACGCCGTCCACCGGCGCTGCCACCGACGGCGCAGCTACCGGAGGTGCAAGCACCAGCGGTGGTACGGGCGCGACCACGGCGCCTGCGACAGGCGACGGCACGGGTGCCACCATGTCCGCGCCGGCTCCAGGTGCTGCGTCCGATGCCAACGATGCCGCGAAGAAGGCTGCCGACGCTGCGGCAGAGGCAGCCAAGAAGTAAGTACCGTTCGAGGCCTGGACTCGATCCAGGCCGGTCGTCATGCCGTGCAAATGGAAAAAAGCCACCTGCGCAGGTGGCTTTTTTTATGGGGCCCGACGGGCCTCGTCGAAAGCCTGACCTATACCGCGAGCCAGGCGGTGCCCAGTCGGGGGTCCGCCACCACGATCTGCTCCGCCTGCCAACCCAGGCCTTCGGCAAGACTTGCCCGGGCCAGATCCGGGCGGTTGTTGCGCTCGCTCAGATGGGCCGCCACCACGCACTGCAAGCCATCGTGGCGCAACCCACGCGCGATCTCGGCGGCGGCCGCGTTGGCGAGATGGCCGAATCGACCACCGACACGGCGCTTGAGAAATTCCGGATAGCGCGAAAGCGCGAGCAGTTCGGGGCAGTGGTTGGACTCGAGCATCAGCGCATGGCAGCCTGCCAGTTGCGCCATGACATGGCCGGTGGCGTGCCCCAGGTCGGTCGCCACGCCCAGGTGCCGTGCGCCGTCGGAGCAGCGCAGTTGCAGCGGTTCGCGGGCATCGTGCGGCACGGTGAAGGGGCGGAACTCGAAGCCGCCGAGCGCCACGGTCTGCGTGTCGTGGGTCACACGCAGCAGGCCATCGAAATCTGGCGCACCGATGGCAGCGTAGGTGCCTTCGCTCATCCACACCGGTATGCGGTGGCGCAGAGCGACCTGGTGGGCGCTGCCGATGTGGTCGGAATGCTCGTGGGTGATAAAGATCGCGTCGATGTCGCCGTAGTCCAGGCCGGCGGTGGTCAGGCGCTTTTCCAGCACCCGCACGCCGAGGCCGCAATCGATCAGCAGGCGGCTGGTCGACGTGCCGTCGCGGCCTTCGACCAGCGTGGCGTTGCCGGCGCTTCCGCTGCCAAGATTGCAGAATCGCAGCATGGCCCCGGCCCTGGATTACTTCAGGTCGTCCGCGATGATCTTGGTGATGCGCTCGGCGTCGGTGGCCTGGGCGGGCGAGCCGCCTTCACCCAGCACCGACACGACCGTGCCCGCGTTCTCGGCGCGCACCGCGATGCGGTAGCGCACTGGCGGCTGGGCATCCGGGTTGCGGTTGAAGATCTTGCCGAGGAAGCTCTGCTCCTTGCGGTCGGCGTTGGGCGCCACGTAGCGGACGAAGTAAATGCCCTGGCTGCGGTCGCGATCCTCGACGGTGAAGCCGGTGCGGTCGAGCGTCAGGCCGACCCGGCGCCATGCGCGGTCGAAGGGCTCGTTGAGCTGCACCACGGGCGTACCGCCGACATTGGTGACCTGGGCGCCGCTCGGCTGCACCGGTGCGGCGGCGATGAGTTGCTTGGACTGCACTTCGTTGGCCGCGCCGAGCTTGACCATCATGCGGCGCAGCATTTCGGCTTCGAGCTCGGGGTCGGACGGACGCGGCTGCCAGACGGTCTGGGCCTGCTGGGCCTTCTCGACATAGACCTCCTGCATGCCGCGGTGGCTGATGTAGATCTCGGTCGAGCCGTCGGCGCGACGTTCCATGCGGGTGCGGAACTTGTCGCGCTCGCTGGTGGAGTAGGCCGAGTCGATCAGCTTGCCGAGGGTCTGGCGGATGAAATCCTGCGGCAGCTTGGCGCGGTTCTCGGCCCAGTCGGTTTCCATGATGCCGAGGTTGGACTGGTCGATGGTGAGCAGGAAACCGCTCTCCACCCAGAAGTCCCGCACCGGGTCCCAGAGCTTGTCGGCCGGCCGCTTGATGACCAGCCAGCGCGTGTTGCCGTCGCGCTCGATGCGCACGTCGCCCAGCACGGCGGGCGCCGCTTCGGCAGTCGGCGCTGCGACGGCCTGCGCGGCGTTGTAGCCGGCGGCGGAGACGGTGCCGCCGGTGGGTACCACGTAGCGGCTGTCGCGGCTGAGCTGCGTGAGGTCGGGCGGCACTTCCAGGGTGGGGGCCGCGCGTTTGGCGCTCTTGTAGTTGATCTTCTCGCTGTCGAAGACAGTGCATGCCGACAGGCAGACGAGCAGACCCACGCAGGCCAGGCGGGCGGCCGCAACGGTCGGAGAGGCGAAACGGGTCACGGGGATATCCTTCATTCGATCGAAAAGCAGGCTCGCCGGCGCTGTGGGCGCACAGCTACCAACGTTGACTACAGCAGGCCGCTGGCTTTGAGTGCCTGTTCCACCACCAGTTCACTGCCGGTGGACAGTTCCGTCATCGGCAGGCGCAGGGTGCCGCCGCAAAGACCCAGGCGCTTCATGGCCCACTTGACCGGAATCGGGTTGGCCTCGACGAACAGATGCTTGTGCAGTGGCATCAGGCGGAACTGGATTTCCATCGCCCGACGGGCATCGCCGGCGACGGCTGCCACGCAGAGTTCGTGCATCAGGCGCGGGGCCACGTTGGCCGTCACGCTGATGTTGCCGCGGCCGCCGCAGAGCATGAGGGCCACGGCGGTGGGGTCGTCACCCGAGTAGACGGCGAACTCGGACGGCAGGTCGCGGATCAGCCATTGCGCGCGTTCGATGTTGCCGGTGGCTTCCTTGATGCCGACGATGCCCGGCACCTGCGCCAGCCGCAGCACGGTGTCGTGCTGCATGTCCGCGACGGTGCGGCCGGGGACGTTGTAGAGCACGGTCGGCAGGTCGCCCACGGCTTCGGCGATGGCCACGAAATGCCGGTACTGGCCTTCCTGCGTCGGCTTGTTGTAGTAGGGCACTACCTGCAGTTGGCTGTCGGCGCCCACGCCCTTGGCGAACTTGGCGAGTTCGATCGCTTCGCGGGTGGAGTTGGCGCCGCAGCCCGCCATGACCGGCACCCGGCCGGCGGCCTGCTCGACCGACACGCGGATGATCTCGCAGTGCTCCTCGACATTTACCGTCGGCGATTCGCCGGTGGTGCCGACCACGCCGATGCAGTCCGTGCCCTCGGCGACATGCCAGTCGATCAGTTTGCGCAAGGCCGGGTAGTCGACGCTGCCGTCTTCGTGCATGGGCGTGACGAGCGCCACGATGCTGCCTGTGAGGGTGCCGGAGGATGAGCTCATGTGCGCAGGAATGCCGTAGTGGAGGCCGAAAGCCAAACCCGGCATTTTAGCCTTGTGGGTGTAAAGGCCCCGCGTATGGCGGGGCGGTTTCGGCCAGCGATGGCGCGGCAGGGGCGGCGTCGGCGGGTGCGCGCCGGGCCACGATGCGCTGCACCCGGCGCGGCGGATCGAGCCAGCCGTCCTCGTAGGCCACGATGTGCAGACCTGCGCAGGCGTGCATCAGTTCGCCGGGCGCCAGCAAAAAATCGGGCCGCGACGGGCGGCCGACGGCCTCCTGTCCCTGGGCGAAGGTCTCGTAGATCAGTACGCCGCCCGGCGCGACGGCCTCGACGATGGTGGGCAGCAGCGGTCGGTGCAGGTAATTGGTGACGACGACGGCGTCGAATCGACGACCGGGCAGGGGCCACGGTGCGCCCTCCACGTCGGCGAGCAGACCCGCGCCGAACGCCTGAGCGGTCGCCACGGCTTCGGGCGCGCGATCGATGCCCAGCGTGGTGGCGCCACGCGAGGCGAACCAGCGCAGGTGCCGCCCCGCGCCGCAGGCGAGGTCCAGCACGGTCGCGCCATGCGGCACCAGGTGAGACCAGCGGACGATCCAGGGCGAAGGGGCAGTATCGGAATGCAAGGTGTGCGGCGACGGTCGGGTGGGGCGCGTATTCTGATCGACCGCCCGGATTCCAGCTTGTTTACTGGACATGCATACAGCCGATTTCGGGTCCTGACTACAATCCGCGCCTTCCGACGACCACCGCTCTCCCCCATGGCCACAGCACCCAGCGATTATTCCGAAGGCTCGATCCGCGTTCTCAAGGGATTGGAGCCGGTGCAGCAGCGCCCTGGCATGTACACCCGCACCGACAACCCGCTGCACATCATCCAGGAAGTGCTGGACAACGCGGCCGACGAAGCCCTGGCCGGCCACGGCAAGAAGATCAAGCTCACCCAGCACGCCGACGGCTCCGTCAGCGTGGAGGACGACGGCCGCGGCATTCCGTTCGGCATGCATCCGGAAGAAGGCGCGCCGGTGATCGAGCTGGTGTTCACGCGCCTGCATGCGGGTGGCAAGTTCGACAAGGGCAAGGGCGGCGCCTACAGCTTCTCCGGCGGCCTGCACGGGGTGGGCGTGTCGGTCACCAACGCGCTGGCGCGGCGGATGGAAGTCACGTCCTGGCGCGAGGGCAAGGTGGCGCGGCTGGTGTTCAGCGCCGGTGCCGTGGTGGAGGCGCTGGCGGTGCGCGAGGCCGCCGCTGGCGACCGCAAGCAGGGCACCACGGTGCGCGTCTGGGCCGATCCCAAGTATTTCGAGTCCCCGCTGTTGCCGCAGAACGAGTTGGTGCACCTGCTGCGCAGCAAGGCGGTGCTGATGCCGGGCGTGACCGTCACGCTGACGCAGGAAAAGGCCCAAGGCCCGGCCGAGGTGCAGACCTGGCAATACAAAGGCGGCCTGCGCGACTACCTGCTGCAGACGCTGCACGGCGAGCCGGTCATTCCGGTTTTCGAAGGCTCGGGCTTCGCCGACCGCCAGAGCGAGAGCTTCGCCGAAGGCGAGGGCGCGGGCTGGGCGGTGGCCTTCACGGAAGACGGCTCGCCTGTGCGCGAGAGCTATGTCAACCTGATTCCCACCAGCGCCGGCGGCACCCACGACAGTGGCCTGCGCGACGGCCTGTTCACCGCGGTCAAGGGCTTCATCGAACTGCATGCGCTGCTGCCCAAGGGCGTGAAGCTGATGCCCGAAGACGTTTTCGCCCGCGCCAGCTACGTGCTGTCGGCCAAGGTGCTCGATCCGCAGTTCCAGGGCCAGATCAAGGAACGCCTGAACTCGCGCGATGCGGTGCGCCTGGTGTCGTCCTTCGTGCGGCCGGCGCTGGAGCTGTGGCTGCACCAGCATGTCGAATACGGCAAGAAGCTGGCCGAGCTGGCGATCCGCGCGGCGCAGAGCCGGCAGAAGGCGGGGCAGAAAGTCGAGAAGCGACGCGGCTCCGGCGTGGCGGTTCTGCCTGGCAAGCTGACCGACTGCGAAAGCCGCGACATCGCGCACAACGAGGTCTTCCTGGTCGAGGGCGATTCTGCCGGCGGTAGCGCCAAGATGGGCCGCGACAAGGAATGCCAGGCCGTGCTGCCGCTGCGCGGCAAGGTGCTCAACACCTGGGAGGTGGAGCGCGACCGCCTGTTCGCCAACACCGAGATCCACGACATTTCGGTGGCGATCGGCGTCGATCCGCACGGCCCCGCCGACAGCCCGGACATGAGTGGCCTGCGCTACGGCAAGGTCTGCATCCTGAGCGATGCCGACGTCGACGGCTCGCATATCCAGGTGCTGCTGCTCACCCTGTTCTTCCGTCATTTCCCCAAGCTGATCGAGGCCGGGCACGTGTTCGTGTCGCGCCCGCCGCTCTACCGCATCGACGCGCCGGCACGTGGCAAGAAGCCCGCTGCCAAGGTCTACGCACTGGACGAGGGCGAGCTCACCGCCACGCTCGACAAGCTGCGCAAGGACGGCGTGCGCGAAGGCGCCTGGACCATCAGCCGCTTCAAGGGCCTGGGGGAGATGAGCGCCGGCCAGCTCTGGGAAACCACGCTCAATCCCGACACGCGGCGGCTCATGCCCGTGCAGCTCGGCCTGCTCGACAACACCCAGACCGAGCAGCGCATCACGAAGCTGATGGGCAAGGGCGAAGCCGCCGCGCGCCGCGAGCTGATGGAGTTGCGCGGCAACACCGTCGAGATCGACATCTGACCAGCAATGCCGTGCGCTGAAAAAGCGCCGGCCCACCTGCCGCCACCCAACGCACACCCTGGCTTTCGATGACCGACCAAACCCCTCTCGACCTTGCCTCCGCGCCCGCCGATGACGACCAGAACCCCGACCTGGCCACGTACGCCGAGCGCGCCTATCTGGAATACGCGCTGTCGGTCGTCAAGGGCCGCGCGCTGCCCGACGTGTGCGACGGCCAGAAGCCGGTGCAGCGCCGCATCCTCTACTCGATGGAGCGCATGGGCCTGGGCTTTTCTGGCGCCAACGCCACCTCGGGCGCCAAGCCGGTCAAGAGCGCGCGCGTGGTCGGCGACGTGCTCGGCCGCTTCCATCCGCACGGCGACCAGGCCGCCTACGACGCGCTGGTGCGCATGGCGCAGGACTTCTCCCAGCGCTATCCGCTGATCGACGGCCAGGGCAACTTCGGCAGCCGCGACGGCGACGGTGCCGCGGCCATGCGCTACACCGAAGCGCGGCTGTCGCGCATCACGCGCCTGCTGCTCGAGGAGATCGACCAGGGCACGGTCGACTTCATTCCCAACTACGACGGCTCCACCGAGGAGC
This sequence comes from Xylophilus sp. GOD-11R, assembly GCF_033546935.1. Lineage (GTDB taxonomy): Bacteria > Pseudomonadota > Gammaproteobacteria > Burkholderiales > Burkholderiaceae_C > Xylophilus. The sequence continues at coordinate 1,316,966 of NZ_CP137854.1, forward strand.
CGCGCCAGCTGCCGGCGCGCCTGCCCTTCGTGCTGCTCAACGGCGCGTCGGGTATCGCCGTGGGGCTGGCCACCGAGATCCCCAGCCACAACCTGCGCGAAGTGGCCGATGCCTGCGTGGCGCTCATCAAGCAGCCGCAGCTGAGCGACGAGCAGCTGTTCGCGATGATGCCCGGCCCGGACTTTCCCGGCGGCGGCCAGATCATCAGTCCGGCGTCCGACATCGCCGACGCCTACCGCACCGGCCGGGGCAGCCTGAAGGTGCGGGCGCGCTGGAAGATCGAGGAACTCGCACGCGGCCAGTGGCAGCTGGTGGTCACCGAACTGCCGCCCGGCGTCAGTTCGCAAAAGGTGCTCGAAGAGATCGAGGAAATCAGCAACCCGAAGGTGAAGACCGGCAAGAAGGCGCTGACCCAGGAGCAGCAGCTCGGCAAGGCCACGCTGCTCGGCGTGCTCGACGCGGTGCGCGACGAGTCCAGCAAGGATGCGGCCGTGCGCCTGGTGTTCGAGCCCAAGTCCGGCCGCACGCCGCAGGCCGAGCTGATCGCGATCCTGCTGTCGCAGACTTCGCTGGAAACTTCGTCGTCGATCAACATGACGATGATCGGCCTGGATGGCCGGCCGGTGCAGAAGTCGCTGCGGCAGATGCTGCTGGAATGGATCGAGTTTCGCCAGCAGACGGTGCAGCGCCGGTCGCAGCACCGGCTGCAGAAGGTGCTGGACCGTATTCACATCCTCGAGGGGCGGCAGATCGTGCTGCTCAATATCGACGAGGTGATCGCCATCATCCGGCAGGCCGACGAGCCCAAGGCCGCGCTGATCGAGCGCTTCAACCTGTCGGACCGTCAGGCCGAGGACATCCTCGAAATCAGGCTGCGCCAGCTGGCGCGGCTCGAGGCCATCAAGATCGAGCAGGAGTTGTCCAGCCTGCGCGAGGAGCAGGGCAAGCTCGACGAGATCCTGGGCAATCCGTCGGCGCTGCGCCGCCTGATGGTCAAGGAGATCGAGGGCGATGCCAAGCAGTTCGCCGATCCGCGCCGCACGCTGATCCAGGCCGAGAAGCGCGCCGTGGCCGAGGTGCGCATCGTCGACGAACCGGTCACCGTGGTCATCTCGCAGAAGGGCTGGGTGCGCGCACGCAGCGGCCACGGCCACGATCCGGCGGGCTTCGCGTTCAAGGCGGGCGACAGTCTCTACGGCACCTTCGCCTGCCGCACGGTCGACGTGCTGCTGGTCTTCGGCGGCAACGGGCGCATCTACAGCGTGCCGGTGGCGGCGCTGCCCAATGCGCGGGGTGATGGTCAGCCGATCGGCACCATGGTCGAGTTGGAATCGGGCACGCAGCCGGTGCATTACTTCGCCGGGCCGACCGGCGCGGCGCTGCTGCTGGCGGGTTCGGGCGGCTACGGCTTCGTCGCCAATGTCGAGAACATGGTGTCGCGCAACCGTTCGGGCAAGACCTTCGTGTCGCTCGGCGAGGGCGAGACCCTGTGCAAGCCCAGCCTGGCGATGCTGCCGGCAGGCGCGCAGGCCGCCGGCCTGGAGCCGATGGTGCCGGCCACGCATGTGGCCTGCGCATCGACCGGCGGCCGCATCCTGACATTCGAGATCGCGGAGCTGAAGCTGCTGGAGAAGGGCGGACGTGGCCTGATGCTGATCGACCTGGAGCCCAAGGACACGCTGGCCGGTGCGGCCGCCTATACCCGCAGCGTGCGCATTGCGGGCCAGGGACGTGGCGGGAAGGAGCGCGACGAAACGCTGGAGATCCGCTCGCTGAACAACGCGCGGGCCGCCCGTGGCCGCAAGGGCAAGGCGGCGGATCTGGGCTTCAAACCCGCGCTGGTCGAGCGCGTGGTCTGAAGGGTTTCGTGTCCGTGGCCTTTCGGGGCCGATCACGCGGACAGGTACTTCGGTTGCAGGCGCGGCAGCCCTGGTCAGCGTTCCTGGTGAACGGTGTCGCGCTGGGTCTCGGGCCGGGCCTGGCGCGCGTCGATCCAGGCTTCCAGCGCCTCCACCCGCATCGGCCGGGCGAAGTGGTAGCCCTGCAGCTCGTCGCAGCCGAGCAGCTTGAGCTGGTGGGCGACGGCGAAGTTCTCGACACCCTCGGCGACCACGCCCAGGCCCAGGTTGTGGCCCAGCGCCATGATGGCGCGCACGATGGCCAGGTCGGTGGTGTCGCCCAGCAGGTCCTGCACGAAGGACCGGTCGATCTTGAGCTTGTCGATCGGAAAACGCTTGAGATAGGCCAGGCTCGAATAGCCGGTGCCGAAATCGTCGATTGAAAAGCGCACGCCCAGCTGGCGCAGTGCGGCCAGGCCCTGGCCGGCCGCGCCGGCGTTTTCCATCAACTGGGTTTCGGTGACTTCCAGCTCGAGCAGCTGCGGATCGATGCCGCTGTGGGTGGTGAAGTCGCGCAGGTATTCGAGCAGGGCCGGGTCGGCGAGCTGGGTGGCCGAGATGTTGACCGACAGCGAGATGAGCGAGCGACGTTGCGCCTTCCAGCGGCGCAGCAGGTCGCAGGCCTGTTGCATCGCCCACAGGCCCAGCGGCCGGATGAGGCCGGTTTCCTCGGCGATCGGTATGAAGCGCGCGGGCGAGATGGAGCCGACTTCCGGATGCGTCCAGCGCATCAATGCCTCGGCGCCGACGACCTGCAGGGTGCGGGCGTCGACGCGTGGCTGGTAGTGCATTTCGAGCTCGCCGCGTTCGAGCGCGTGGCGCAGCAGCTGCTCCAGCGTGCGTCGTTCGCGCGCCAGCTTGTCGAGTTCGGACGAGAAGAAGCGGTAGTGGTCGCGCCCGGAGGACTTGGCTTCGTACATGGCGGCGTCGGCGCGTCGCATGAGTTCGTCGATGTCCTGGCCGTCTTCCGGATAGACGGCCACGCCGATGCTGCACGACACGCGCAGCTCGTGGCCTTCGCCGTCGTGTGGTGCGCGGATCAGCGGGATGAGGCGCTCCTCGATGATGTCGCGGATCTCGCCGGCATCGCGCACGTCGCGCAGGATGACGACGAACTCGTCGCCGCCCAGGCGGCTCACCGTGTCGTCGTTGCGCACCGCTTGTGTCAGGCGGCCGGCGACCGAGCGCAGCAGCGCGTCGCCCACGTGGTGGCCCAGGGTGTCGTTGACCGACTTGAAACGGTCGAGGTCGATGAAGAGCACGGCGACGCGGTCTTCTGAGTCGCGTGCGTTTTCCAGTGCCTCGGCCAGCCGCGCCACGCAGAGCGAGCGGTTGGGCAGCTCGGTCAGCACGTCGTGGTCGGCCAGGAAGCGCACCCGTTCCTCGGTGCGCTTGCGCTCGGTGATGTCGACCGAAATGCCGATGTAGTGGGAGACGCTGCCGTGCGTGCCGCCCGAGCGCACCGCCGACACCATCAGCCAGGCCGGATAGCTGGCCCCGGCGCGGCGCCGGAACTGCACTTCGCCCTGCCAGGCGCCACGGTCGTTGACCGCGCTGCCGATGCGCTGGCGCAGCGCGGTCCCGGGGATTTCCTCGACCAGTCCGGTGAAGTCCTTGCCCACCACCTCGTAGGGCTCCAGGCCGGTGCTGCGGCAGAAGGCGTGGTTGATGCTCAGCACCCGCTGCTGGTCGTCCATGATGGCGATGCCTTCGGACGAGGCTTCGAACACCTTGGACCAGAGCTCGAGCCGTTGCTCCATCTGCTTGAGCACGTTGACGGGCGTGAAGGCGGTGAGCACCGCGTCACGCCCCTGGAACTGCAGGCGGCGCGCCGACAGCACCGCCCAGGTCGATTCGCCGCCGGCGTTCCAGCGCACCTCGAACTCGTCGACCGCGCCCCGGTCGGCCAGCTGTTGGAAGAAGCGCGCCCGCACGCCGGGTTCGAGCTTGCGGCCCCAGGGGTCGGTGGTGATGCCGTCGAGCCAGGGGGCGGCCGGCTCGTTGGCGTGCAGCACCTCGTGGCGGGGAATGGAGGTGACGACCATGGCGATCGGTACCGATTCCACGATTTCCATCTGCGCTCGCGCGGCCCGCTCGCGCGAGGCGAGTTCCTGCTGGTTCTCGCGTTCGCGCCCCAACTGGGCGAGCATGCTGTTGAAGGCGGTGACCAGGCTGCCGATCTCGTCGCGGCTGACCCAGTGGGCACGCAGGGCGTAGTCGCCGCTGCGGCGCACGTTGTCGGCAACGCCGGCCAGGTGACGCAGCGGCCGGGCGATCTGCTGGGCCACCGCGTAGACGAGCGTGAGGATGCAGCCCAGCAGCAGCAGGGCGGTGCCCAGGTGCAGAAACATGCGGGTGAACAGACTCTGGACGCGCGCGGCGAGCAGCTCGTCGAGTTCGCTCGCGCCGCGGATCCAGGCGCGGTCGAGTTCGTAGAGCAGGGCCGAGCGCGCAGCCTGCAGCTGGGCCACGTCGCGCGGGCCGGCTTCGGGGCCTGCCAGGCGCTGCACGATCGTCAGGAAGTCGGCGAGCGCGTCGGCCAGGCTTTGCCGGCCGGGATCGAGCGCGGCGCGCAGCGCGGGCGAGCCGGCGGCGAAGACCTGCAGGTAGTCGGAGCGGATGCCCATGGTCGACGCGTCGATGCGGCCGGCCAGGATCAGCAGCTCGGAGCGGCGCTCGCCGAAGGCCTGCGCCCGGTTGCCGCCGCCGTCGATGGCACGCATGGTGTCGTCGATCACCTCGAGCAGCTCGGGAAAGCGCAGCACGACCAGCGACATGGCGTAGTAGCTGTCGAGGTCCGGATCCAGGATGAGGTTGGACTGGTTGCCCACGGTGGTGAGCAGTTCGCGGGCCGATCGCAGCATGCCGCGATTGAGCAGGTCGTCCTGCGGGCCCGAGTTGCCGGCTTGCCGGGCCGCGGCGGCCTGCCGCCAGGAGCGCTCGAACAGCGCGCTGGCTTCGGCCGAATGCAGCACGCCGTCGTAACGGGCGCGCAGCTCGGCGAAGCGCTGCAGTGCTTTCTCGGGGGGCTCGACCTGTTCCTTGTAGGGCAGGAAGGGCATCAGCAGCAGCTCGCGGACCGCGGCGCTGTAGATGCTGCCGACTTCCTCCTTGCGGGTGAAGTCGATCGACAGGTACTTCTCGTTGATCAGGATGCCGGAGACGAAGATCACCGCGCTCAGGTCGAGCAGGTAGATCAGCATCAGCTTGCGGCCGACCGACAGCCGGCTGAGCCAGCCTGTCAGTCTGCCGCTGATCGAAAGAGAAGCACCCTGCCTCGCACGGGTGGCCCGGAAGGAGTTGAAAATGAAAGTCTCCTGCGAACCGGAACCCGCTGGTGGCCGCCTAGGCGGTGGTGGGGACGAGGAACTCGCGGCTGATGTAGGCGCCGAGTTCGTTGACCCGGTCGAGGAACTGGGTCAGGAAAGCGTGCAGGCCGGTCGCCAGAATCTCGTCGATATGGCCGTACTGCAGCTCGGCGCGCAGCTTGCCGGCCTTGCGCTGGCTCAGGCTGAGATCGGTGCCGGAGACCACGCTCTGTAGGTTGCTCACCACCTCGTTGAGGCTGGCGTGCAGCGAGCGCGGCATGTCGGCGCGCAGGATCAGCAGTTCGGCCACGCGTTCCGGCCGGATCACGTCGCGGTAGACGCGGCGGTAGATCTCGAAGGCCGACACGCTGCGCAGCACCGCGCTCCAGTGATAGAAGTCGTACTCCTGCTCGCCGTCGTCGCTGGTCAGGCCGATGAAGTCGTTGTGCATGGCGTGGAACTTGGTGTCCACCAGGCGCGCCGTGTTGTCGGCGCGTTCCAGGAAGGTGCCGATGCGCATGAAGTGCAGGGCCTCGTCGATCAGCATGGTGCCCACCGACACGCCGCGCGACAGGTGCGAGCGGTACTTGACCCATTCGAAGAAGGCGCCGGGATCGCGTTCGAAATCGCCGGCGCGCAGCATGCGGATGGTTTCCAGCCAGGTCTGGTTCTGGGTTTCCCAGGCCTCGGTGGTCAGCGTGCCGCGCACGGCGCGCGCGTTTTCGCGGGCGGCCTTGAGGCACGAAATGATGGACGACGGGTTGTCCTCGTCGCGCACCATGAAGTTCATGACGTTGTGCGGATCGATCTCGCCGTGCCGGGCCTGGTAGGCGGGCAGCAGTTCGCTGATGGTCAGCAGGCCCTGCCAGCCGATCTGCGCGGCCTCGGCCGACTGCGGCAGCAGGGCGGTCTGGTAGTTGACGTCCAGCATCCGGGCCGTGTTCTCGGCCCGCTCGGTGTATCGGGACATCCAGAAGAGATGGTCTGCGGTTCTGCTCAGCATGTTGATGTTCTCTTCGTTGTTCTGATCAGACCTCGAGGATCCAGGTGTCCTTGGTGCCGCCGCCTTGCGATGAATTGACGACCAGCGAGCCATCCTTCAGCGCCACGCGGGTCAGGCCGCCGGGCACCATCTGCACTTCCTTGCCGGACAGCACGAACGGCCGCAGGTCGATGTGGCGCGGCGCGATGCCGCTTTCGACGAAGGTCGGGCAGCTCGACAGGCTGAGCGTGGGCTGGGCGATGTAGCCGTCGGGCTTGGCGATGACCGCGCGGCGGAAGTCCTCGATCTCGGCGGTGGTGGCGGCCGGGCCGACGAGCATGCCGTAGCCGCCCGCGCCGTGCACTTCCTTCACGACCAGATCCTTGAGGTTGGCCAGCATGTACTTGAGGTCTTCCGGATTGCGGCCCATGAAGGTGGGCACGTTCTTCAGGATCGGCTGCTCGCCGAGGTAGAACTCGATCATCTTCGGCACGAAGGCGTAGATCGCCTTGTCGTCGGCCACGCCGGTTCCGATGGCGTTGCAGATGGCCACGTTGCCGGCACGATAGGCCTGCACCAGCCCGGCCACGCCCAGGGTGGAGTTGGGACGGAAGACGAGCGGGTCGAGGAAGTCGTCGTCGACGCGGCGGTAGATCACGTCGACCCGCTTGGGGCCACGCGTGGTGCGCATCCAGACGAAGTCGTCCTTGACGAACAGGTCCTGGCCCTCGACGAGCTCGATGCCCATCTGCTGCGCCAGGAAGGCGTGCTCGAAGTAGGCGCTGTTGTACATGCCGGGCGTGAGCACCACGCAGGTCGGGTCGGGCGTGGCGGGCGGCGCGGAGGCGCGCAGCGTCTCCAGCAGCAGGTCGGGGTAGTGGGCGACGGGAGCCACGCGGTGCTGGTTGAACAGCTCCGGGAAGAGCCGCATCATCATCTTGCGGTTCTCCAGCATGTACGACACGCCGGAGGGCACCCGCAGGTTGTCTTCGAGCACGTAGTACTCGCCGTTGCCGTCGGCGTCGGGTGCGCGGACGATGTCGATGCCGGCGATGTGCGAGTAGATGTGGCGGGGCACGTCCACGCCCATCATCTCGGGCCGGAACTGCGCGTTCTGCAGCACCATGTCGGCCGGAATCACGCCGGCGCGGATGATCTCCTGGTCATGGTAGACGTCGTGCAAAAAACGGTTGAGCGCGGTGACCCGTTGCACCAGGCCGCGTTCCATGCGCTGCCATTCGTGCGCGGGGATGATGCGGGGGATCAGGTCGAAGGGAATGAGGCGTTCGGTGCCGGAGCCGTCCTCGTCCTTGGCGCCGTAGACGGCGAAGGTGATGCCCACGCGTCTGAAGATGACCTCGGCCTCCTCGCGTCGCCGCGACATCAGGTCGGGCGCTTGCTGGGCGAGCCAGCGATCGTAGGTCTTGTAATGGTCGCGCACCTGGCCCGGATCGGGCGGCAGGGTGGCATACATCTCGTCGAATTTCCGCATAGAAAGGGCTGTGCTCCTGCTGACCCGGGTAGCAAGTTCCAGGCCGGCGATGGTTGTCGGCTGATGCCGAGACGGGCCCCGTCGGCCTGATTGCGTCAGGGCGCATTGTGCTGCCAGTAATGCGGGTCGCGAACGCGTTCGCAAACAATCTGCTCGGGAAAGGCGCTGTGCCAGCGGGCCGCGCCGCAGTGCACGGTGTCGACCCAGTGGATACCCTGGTCGCGGTACCGGGCGAGCACCGATGCAGCGGGGTGGCCGAAGCGGTTGCGGTAGCCCGCCTGGGCGATGGCGTACATCGGTGCGACGGCGCGCAGCAAGGCCTGGCTCGACGAACTGCGGCTGCCGTGGTGCGGCACCATGAGCCAGTCGGCGCGCAGGTCGGCGCCCGAGGCGACGAGCGCTTCTTCCTCGGCCTCGCCGATGTCGCCGGTAAGTAGCGCCGAGCGGCCACCGGCCTCGATGCGCAGCACGCAGCTCAGTGCATTGCTGGCGATGCCGGGGCGGTAATCGGTCGGCTGTGGATGCATAACGGTGAAGTCGACGCCGTCCCAGCGCCAGTGCTGGCCGGCTTCGCAGCGCAGGGCAGGGCGCAGCGCCTGCAGCGGATGGCCGGGCTCGATCGAACTGCGCAGCGTGGCGGCCGGGTGATGGGCGAGCAGCGCGGCGGCGCCGCCGACATGGTCGGTGTCGCGGTGGCTCAGCACCAGCGTGTCGAGCCCGGTGCCGAGCGCCTGCAGCAGGGGCACGAGCGTGCGCTGGCCGGCATCGCTGTCCGGGCCCCAGCGCGGACCGGCGTCGTAGAGCAGGGCGTGATGCGCGGTGCGCACCAGCACGGCCGATCCCTGGCCGATGTCCGCGGCGAGCAGTTCGAAATGACCAGCTGCCGGCACTTCCGAAGTCCACAGCAGTACCGGCAGCAGCGGTGCCACGCCCAGCAGCCGCATGCGCACCGGTAATGGCATGCAGGCGATGGCGCCCCCCAGAATGGCCGTGACCGCGACCCAGACTGGTGCGGCCGGCAGCGACACGGTGGCGTTCGGCCAGGCGGCCAGCGGTTGCAGCAGCCACACCATCGCGCGCACCGCGAGGGCAGCCAGGTCCCAGAGCGGCGGGAACAGGCCGCCGAGCAGGGCGAGCGGTGTGACGACCAACGTGGTCCAGGGAATCGCCAGCAGATTCGCCGGCAGGCCCACCAGCGACACCTGTCCGAAGAGCCACAGCGACAAGGGGGTGAGTGCCACCGTCACCACCACCTGCTCGCGCAGCAGCGCGGCCGGTCGGCTCATCAGGCCGCCGCTCGCATCGGCGACGCGGTCCGCCGCCGGTCGGCTCGACGCGAACAGCACACCCACCGCGACGAAGCTCAGCCAGAAGCCGGCCTGCAGCAGGGCCCACGGATCGAAGGCCGCCGCTCCGGCGCAGGCCAGCAGCCAAACCTGCGGCCAGGGCCAGCGTCGGCCCGACATGCGCAAGGCGGCGACGATGGCCAGCATCAGCACCGTGCGCTGGGCCGGCAGTCCGCCGCCGCTGAAGGTGGCGTAGAGCGCGGCCAGCACCACGCCGCCGGCCAGGGCCGCCTGCGGCGCCGGCACGGCCATGCACAGCCGGGCGGAGCGCCGCCACAGCCAGCCGGTGGCACCGGCTGCCAGCCAGGCGAACATGGTGACGTGCAGGCCGGAGATGGACATCAGATGCGCCACGCCGGTCGCGCGGAAGATGTCCCAGTCGCTGCGCTCGATCGCCCGCTGGTCGCCGGTGACCAATGCCGCCACCACGCCCGCCGCACGCCGGCGCGGTGTGGCGTCGTCGGCATCGTCCGCGCTCGCGCCGGCCAGCCGGACCAGGATCGCATCGCGCACCGACTGCCGCGCCCGTTCGACCGGATGGCTCCATAGACGATCCTCCAGCAGCACCGGCGGCGCGTGCCCGGTGCGCACGCTGCCCTCCGCCTGTACGCCGGTCGACCAGGCCCAGAGCTCGTAGTCGAAACCGTGCGGATTGCGGCTGCCGTGCGGCGCCTTCAGCCGCGTTGCGAGGCGCCAGCGCTGGCCGGCGCGGATGTCGGGCAGGGCATCGCCGCCGACCGGGTCGTCGCTGTTGCCGACGGTCCACCAGCCCAGCTCGATCAGCGGCGGCGTGGGCACCGGTTGGCCGTCACGCTCGGCCGATTCGACTTCGAAGCGAAAGCGCAGGCCGGTGGCGGACGGTTGCGGCATGGCCGCGACGGTGCCGGTCAGCAGCAGGTCCTGGCCTTCGATCGCGGGGGCTATGGCCTGCGACTGGAAGGCCGCCGCGCGCAGGCCGCACAGGGCGAAGCCGCACAGCAGGGCGCCGGCCGCCGCCCGCCAGGGCCGCATGCGGCCGTTATGGCGCACCAGCGCGATGAGCGCCGCACCCGCCAGCAGCGCGCACAGATAGCCGAGCGGCTTCCACAGCGTCGGCTGCGCCAGTTGGGCGCTGCAACCCAGCAGCCAGGCGATCAGCCACGGCGCCCAACCCGTCCGGCGCACGCTCGCTGTATTGATAGCGAATGCATACATACGTGGAGGATAAGCGTGGCCGACAGGTCGACCCGGCGCGGTTCCGACCTTCGAAGATGCGCCACGAATACGCTGCAGGACAGCGGCCTCGCCGGGCTTGCCTCTTGCTACGATGCACGAGCGCCGCCTTCTCCTGGCGCGCCTCCCTCCACGTCAGCAAAGCCCATCCGCGCATGTCCATCCACGCAGCTCTGCACCACGTCACCCATTACAAATACGACCGTCCGGTTCTGCTGGGTCCTCAGGTCGTCCGGCTGCGGCCCGCGCCGCACTGCCGCAGCAACGTGATCTCGTATTCGCTGCGCATCGAGCCGACCGACCACTTCGTCAACTGGCAGCAGGACCCGTTCTCCAACTACCTGGCGCGGCTGGTGATTCCGGAGAAGACGCGCGAGTTCAAGGTCACCGTCGATCTCGTCGTGGAGATGGCGGTCTACAACCCCTTCGACTTCTTCCTGGAGCCCGAAGCCGAGCAGTTCCCCTTCCGCTACGCGCCCAAGATCGCGCAGGAGCTCGCGCCCTATCTGGTGCCCGAGCCGGCGACGCCACTGGTCACCCAATACCTGAAGAAGATCGACCGCACCGAGCGCGCCACCATCGACTTCCTGGTGGCGCTCAACCAGCAGGTGCAGGGCGATGTGCGCTACCTCATCCGCATGGAGCCCGGCGTGCAGACGCCCGAGGAAACGCTGGAGAAAGCCTGTGGCTCCTGCCGCGACTCGACCTGGCTGCTGGTCAACCTGATGCGCCACATGGGCCTGGCCGCGCGCTTCGTCTCCGGCTATCTGATCCAGCTCACGCCCGACGTGAAGTCGCTCGACGGCCCGAGCGGCACCGAGATCGACTTCACCGACCTGCACGCCTGGTGCGAGGTCTACCTGCCGGGCGCCGGCTGGGTCGGCCTGGACCCGACCTCGGGCCTCTTCGCCGGCGAGGGCCACATTCCGCTGGCCTGCACGCCCACGCCAGGCAGCGCGGCGCCGATCGAAGGCGCGCTGATGGAGCGCGCCGAAGTCGAGTTCCGCCACGAGATGACGGTCAGCCGGGTGCACGAATCGCCCCGCGTGACGCTGCCCTACACCGACACCCAATGGCACGACGTGCTGTCGCTCGGCGACGCGGTCGACGCCGAACTGCGCGCCCAGGACGTGCGCCTGACCATGGGCGGCGAGCCCACCTTCGTCGCCATCGAGAACCGTGACGCCCCCGAGTGGAACACCGCCGCCATGGGGCCGACCAAGCGCAAGCGCGCGACCGACCTGGTCGAGAAATTACGCGCCGAGTACGCACCCGGCGGCTTCCTGCACACCGGGCAAGGCAAGTGGTACCCCGGCGAGCAGCTGCCGCGCTGGGCCATGGGCATCTACTGGCGCACCGACGGCCAGCCCTGCTGGACCGACCAATCGTTGCTGGCCGACGAGCGCGAGCCGCAAACCTATACGGCCGACGATGCCGAACGCTTCGTGCGCCGGCTTACCGCCGAGCTCGGCCTGAAGGACGAGTTCGTCGAGCCGGCCTACGAGGACACCTTCTATTACCTGTGGCGCGAGCGCCGCCTGCCGATCAACGTCGACGTGCTCGACGCCCGCATCTCCGACGAGCTGGAGCGCGAACGCCTGCGCCGCGTGTTCGACAAGGGGCTGTCGGCGGTCACCGGCTGGCTGCTGCCGCTGCAGGCCGCGCCCCGCATCGACGCCGAGCGCCCGGACGAACCCATCGCCGCCGCGGAAGGTGCCGTCTGGGCCACCGGCCCGTGGTTCATCCGTGACGGCGTGCTGCGGCTGCTGCCGGGCGATTCGCCCATGGGCTACCGCCTGCCGCTCGACTCGCTGCCGTGGATGCGCGAGGAAGACATTCCCTATGTCATCGACCTCGACCCGAGCGCGCCCCGGCGCCCGCTGCCGGCCAGCATCCAGTCGCAGGCCAAGCCCGAGCCCGCAGCCGAGGCCAGTGGTGCTGTCGAAGCGGTGAGCGTGGCAGTGACACGGGTGCCCGAGCGCTTCGAATCGGCGAGCTGGACCACCCGCACCGGCCTGTGCGTGGAAGTGCGCGACCCGTCCATCGCCAACGGACCTGAAGCCGAGGCCGAAGCCCGCAAGAAGGCCGACAAGGACGGCCGCAAGTTCGGCATGCTGTATGTGTTCATGCCGCCGATGGCGCACCTGGAGGACTACCTCTCGCTGCTCTCGGCCGTCGAGGCCACGGCCGCCGCGCTCCAGATGAAGATCGTGGTCGAGGGCTATGCGCCGCCGCGCGATCCGCGCATCCAGCTGCTGGCCGTCACGCCCGACCCGGGCGTGATTGAAGTCAACATCCAGCCGGTGCACAGCTGGCGCGAGCTGGTGCGCAATACCGAGTTTCTGTACGACGCCGCCTTCCGCTCGCGCCTGTCGGCCGAGAAGTTCATGACCGACGGCCGCCACACCGGCACCGGCGGCGGCAACCATTTCGTGCTCGGCGGCGCCACGCCCGACGACAGCCCGTTCCTGCGCAAGCCCGAACTGCTGGCCAGCCTGGTCATGTACTGGCACAACCACCCCTCGCTCAGCTATCTGTTCTCGGGCATGTTCGTCGGCCCGACCAGCCAGTCGCCGCGGGTGGACGAGGCGCGCAACGACCAGGTCTATGAACTCGAGATCGCGGTGCAGCAGATACGCGCCGCGCGCGTGAAATACGGCGAGGCGATGGCGCCGTGGATGGTCGACCGCACCTTGCGCAACATCCTGATCGACATCACCGGCAACACCCACCGCGCCGAGTTCTGCATCGACAAGCTGTACTCGCCGGACTCGGTCACCGGCCGTCTCGGCCTGCTGGAGCTTCGCGCCTTCGAGATGCCACCGCATCCCCGCATGAGCGTGGTGCAGCAGCTGCTGCTGCGTGCGTTGGTGGCGCGTTTCTGGAAGAAGCCCTACGAAGCGCCCATCGCGCGCTGGGGCACCACGCTGCACGACAAGTTCATGCTGCCGGGCTTTCTGCAGGCCGACTTCGAGGACGTGATCGAGGAAATGCGCTCGGCGGGTTACGCCTTCGATGCGGCCTGGTTCGCGCCGCATTTCGAGTTCCGCTTCCCGCGCATCGGTGCGGTGGAGGCGCTGGGCATGCAGATGTCGCTGCGCACCGCGCTCGAGCCCTGGCACGTGATGGGCGAAGAGACCGCCGGTGGCGGCACGGTGCGTTTCGTCGATTCGTCGGTCGAGCGCATCGAGGTGCGGGTGACCGGCCTCGACGCGCACCGCCATACCGTGCTGGTCAACGGCCGGCAGGTGCCGCTGCAGCCGACCGGCACGGAGGGCGAATACATCGCGGGCGTGCGCTACAAGGCGTGGAACCCGTACTCTGCGCTGCACCCGACGATCGAGGTGCACGCACCGCTCACCTTCGACATCGTCGACGTCGCCATGAAGCGCGCCATCGCCGGTTGCCGCTACCACGTGGCGCATCCGGGCGGCCGCAACTACACGACGCTGCCGGTCAATGCCAACGAGGCCGAGAGCCGGCGCCTGGCGCGCTTCTTCCGCACCGGGCACAGCGCCGGCGAGCTCAAGATGCCGGAGCAGCCGATCTCGGGCGTCGCGGCGAGCCGGGAGTTCCCCTGCACGCTGGATTTGCGGCGATCCTGAACCCTAGGACTTGACGCCCGCCCCCAGCACATAGGCGGCCGTCAGGTTCAGGTGCAGGTCGAGCGCGGCCAGCTTTCGCGCCTCGGGTGACAGCGTCTGATCGTCGCGGCGGGTCATGGCGTGCAGCGCCCGAATGCCGGCATCGTTGCAACGGCGGCGGCGTTGTTCGATGGCGCGCAGATTGGCTGCTGCATCGGTGGGATGAAAGGCTTCGGCGATGCCGATGAATTCCATCACCGATCGTTGCAGCGGGATGTCCTGCGCCAGGTCGTGGCCGCAGGCGGCCACGAAATCGAGCAGGACGGCCCGTGATGCGGCCAGGCGTTCGATGGCCTCTTCGGAGAAGCCCGCGGCCGCCCATTTTTCGCGGCATTGGTCCTCGAAAAACACGGTGCTGGCCTGGATGGCGTAGTTCAGCACGATGCGTTGCACTACGGCATTGCCTTCGGCGAGCGACGCGCGCGTGCTGGTGACCAGCCGGCTGAGCGCTCCTGGGTCGCGGTCGAGGTCGGACCAGGCGAACGAGGCGGCCAGATTGAAGAGTTCCATGCTGGCGTCCGCGTTGATCGCCCGGTCTTCATAGAGGTGCTGCAGCCCGGGCTTCACCCCGTCGCGCGAGCCGTGATGCGCGCTTGCATTGCGCAGGTCGCGGATCGCCGGGTGGGCGCGGTAGAACCGGCTGAAGTCGCCGTCGGTCCGGCGGGCCGCCAGTTCGTGTTTGGTGATGTCGGCGAAGACCTCGGCGGCCTGCGCTGCCTCGGCAAGCGCCTCTTCGGGCACCACCTCCACGGGCTTGAGGCCGCCGCGCTGCAGCAGGTGCCGGCGGGCCAGTGCGGTATTGCCCAGGGCCAGCGCGGCGGCGCCACCCTGCAGTGTGCTGCGCGTTTCAGGTTCCACGGACTGTCCGCCGTTGCCGGTCGCGAAGGGCCGCAATGCCAGTTGCTGCCGCAGAGCGCAGCCGTCGACGCCCTCGCCATTGCGCCGCATGCTGGTGCCGTTGCCGAAGTAGAAGACCATGCCGCTGATCAGGCAGTGCAGGTGCATCAGGTGGTGCAGCACGATGGCTTGCGGCGTGCCGGCGACACGCGCGAGGTCGCTGCCGGCGGCCATCACGGTGCGCACGCCGTGGTGCTGGAATTCGGCGACGTTGTGCATGAAGCCGTGCGCGTCCTCCACGCTTTCGACCAGCGGAATGATCTCCGGCGCAACCCCCCGCGCGTCCAGCATGCAGCGCAGTGCATCGACCTGTTCCAGGTCGGAGAAGTCGGCGATGACGATGGAGCGGGTGTCGGGATAGCAGGCCTGCACCATCGCGATTTCGTCGAGCACTTCGTCGATCCGGGCGCGGTCCGCCGGCGCGGCGCCGGGCAGCAGGCCTGCGCCATTGATGCGCACTTCGCCCGCGAAACCGGTCAGGCCGTGTTTGTCGACCGCCAGGCTGAAAGGGCTGCCCGGGCTGTGGCTGCACAGCGTGCGGATGTCGGCTTCGATCGCGGCCAGCGAATGCTCCGGCGCGGCCAGAAAACGGCGCAGGGCGTCGGCCCGCCCGGCGGCATCGAGTTCGGGGCGGTCGAGCAGTTGCTGCAGGCCACGGGCGATGGCGATGCCGCGCGACAGCAGCGCTTGAACCGCGTCGGTGGCGAAGAAGGGATGCCCGCTCGCCTGGTGCTGCAGCAATTTCGCATAGGTGTGGCAACAGTGCTCCACCTGCGCGGCGAACATGCGCGCATGGTCACCGAACTTCACGGTGCTGCGGTCGTTGTCGCGTGCGGCCCAGGTGCGCGGCTGCGCCTGGGCCTGCACCGCGGCACGTTCGGCGGAGGTGGCGGCGTCGGCCAGTGCGTAGGTCGATTCGATGACATGGCCGATCTGCTCCAGCGTGCGCTGGGCTTCTTCCTGCACCGTGGGTTTGCGGAATTCGCCGCTGTCGCAGGTTTGCTGCAGGCGCTGCACTGCCTGCGGGCTGAGTTCGAAGCCCGGCGGCCATGTCTCGGCCGACCAGCCCGCCTGGCCGCTCTGGAGCATATCGACGAAGCGGATGCGTTTGTCCAGGTAGCGTTCGTACTTGCCGCGCACCGAAGCGGGCGTTTCGTAGCGGTGCTCGTGGTTGCGGCGGATCTTGCCGGCGACGTCGATGTCGAACAGCTGCGAAAACGCCGAGGTGGGATGCGACGTGGTGACCGTGATGTGCACTGACGGTTGCCCGCCGGCGGCCTTGGGCCGACCGGCAGTGCCTGTCACGACGGGAGCATGGCTGCCCTGTGTGGACGTGTTCAAAGGTGGGCTGGAGATCATGCGGAGATTCCTTGGGTTCGGTGGAATACGACGGGGAGGGTCAGAGCAAGGAACTGCTGGCACCCTTTTGCCAGACCTGGTCGAGCTTGCTGAAGAAGTCCTCGCCAGGGTTCTCCACCCAGGCGCCGTTGTCGCGCACCTGGACGCCGGAGCCATGCATGAAAATCTCCAGACCGACTTCCCGGTCGTTCTCCTGGAACGCAGACAGCGGCCGTATCTCGAGCCGGTTGTTCGTCCAACGGAAATGCAGGCACTCATCCGCCGGACCCGGGGTTTGGGTCGACGCGTCGCGTTTGGCGGACCGCCAGCGGGCCCACCAGACGGAATCTGCCCGCGTTTCGCAAGGCGCGTCGGGCGCGCGCGCCCAGACCGGTACCCGTTTGTCCACCACGTCCGGCCGTACGGCGGCGGTGTACTCGTCGATGCCTTCACCTCCTAACAAGCGACCCAGCACCGCATCGACTCTGCTGCGCTTGAGCAGGTTCTGCTGATGCTCTTCCTCGGCCCTCACGCGGGCCTGCATGAAGAGCGGATCGGTACTGCGTTGCGGTACGCGGCGCGGAAGTGCGTCTAGTACGCTGCCGGAGCTTCGCCAAGGAGCAGGCGAGTCCGGTGGGCTGGGCGGTGACTCGAGCTCCGACAAATTTCCGACTTCGTCTGCGATGGCCTCGAGTTGCGCAGGGGTCTGGTTGGTCGTCATGCCTCGCATCGACGGACCGCCGCAGCCGCCTGATGGGAAAGGTGTGCCTGCTTGGGAAGGGTGGATATTTTGGAAAGGAGGGAACACGGTAACTCCCGGGTTTGCTGGTTGAAGAGCCAACCGCATCTTCAGCAGCGCCCCGGCAACGGGCCTGGCCCGATCCGAAGGCCGCCGCGCCCCGCCGAAACCACATCGTCGCTGTTGGGCCGATCGGCGGCCGGGTTAATGGGACAATTGCGGGTCCATGGATGAGCCACGCAGTTCCCTCTTCGCCACCGGCGCGTACGAAGCGCCGTCGACCCTGGCCGCCGGCATCGCCGCGGCCGCGACCCCCGGCCACTTCGACGAGCTGCGCGGCCAGATCGCTTCTTCCACCGGCCCGACCGCGGGCACCGGTCCGCTGGCGCCCGAGTGGGCACGTTTCTTCGATCAGCTCGGCGAGCCCGGGCTCGACGACCTCGACCGCCGCATGGCCAACCTGCGCCGGCAGATCCGCGACAACGGGGTCACCTACAACGTCTATGCCGACGAAGGCAGCGGCCCGCCGCGTCCGTGGTCGGTCGACCTGTTTCCGCTGATCATCGATCCGGAGAACTGGCAACGCATCAGCGCCGGCGTGTTGCAGCGGGTACGGGTGCTAGACCGTGTCATGGCCGACATGTACGGCGAGCAACGCCTGCTCGCCAGCGGTCTGCTGCCGCCGGCCCTGGTGCACGGGCATCCGGGCTTTCTGCGCGAAATGCACGGCGCGCAGCCCCCCGGCACGCTGCTGCACATCGCCGCCTTCGACCTGGCGCGCGGGCCGGACGGCCACTGGTGGGTGGTGTCGCAGCGCACCCAGGCGCCCTCGGGCCTGGGCTACCTGCTCGAAAACCGCCTCGCCATCTCGCGTCAATTCCCCGAGGCCTTCGAGGCCATGCAGGTGCAGCGCCTGGCCAGCACCTACGGCGCGCTGGTCGAAAGCCTGAAGCGCAGCAGCCCCGGCGGCGCCGACGCGCTGATCGCGCTGCTCACCCCGGGCCCCTACAACGAAACCTATTTCGAGCATGCCTACCTGGCGCGCTACCTCGGCCTGACGCTGGTCGAAGGCAGCGACCTCACGGTACGCGACGACCGGCTCTACCTGAAGACACTGCAGGGCCTGAAGCCGGTGCACGGCCTGCTCAAGCGCGTGGACGACGAATTTCTCGATCCGCTCGAGCTGCGGTCCGACTCCACCCTCGGCGTGCCCGGCCTGCTGCAGGCGGTGCGCGCGGGCAACGTGCTGCTGGCCAACGCGCCGGGCTCGGCTTTCCTGGAATCGCCCGCGCTGCTGGGCTTTTTGCCGGCGCTGGCGCGGCATCTGCTGGGCGAAGAGCTGTCCTTGCCCGCCTTGCCCACCTGGTGGTGCGGCGAGGACGCGGCGCGCACGGCGGCCCTGCCGCACATGGCCGACTGCGTCATCAAGCCGACCTATCCCAAGTCGCCCTGGCATGACTCTTTCGAGGCGGTGCTCGGCGGCCAGTTGCCGCAGCGCGGTCGCGACGAGTGGACCGGCCGCATTCTGCGCCGCAGCGACGAACACACGCTGCAGGAAGAACTGCCGCTGTCGCAGATGCCGACCTGGCAGCAGCCCACCTCGGGCGCGCGCGGCCACATCGCCCAGCGCTCGGTGCTGCTGCGGGTGTTCGCGGTGTCCGACGGCCCCGGCAGCTGGCGGGTGTTGCCCGGCGGCATGGCGCGGGTGGTGGGCGACGGCTCGGGCGTGGGCAGCGCCGTGGTGTCGATGCAGCGCGGCGGCAGCAGTGCCGACGTCTGGGTGTTGGCGCCGGGCGAAGTCGACACCACCACGCTGCTGCAGTCGCATCCCACGCCGGAAACGATCAGCCGGCGTGACCGGTTGGTCACCAGCCGTGCCGCCGAAAACCTGTTCTGGCTCGGCCGCTACACCGAGCGTGCCGAGAACAATGTGCGCCTGGCCCGCCTGGTGCTGCAGTCGCTCAACGGGGACGACCAGTCTTCCCAGCCGCTGCTGGCCTGGCTGTCGGCCGCGGCGGTCGACAACGGGCTGGTGCACGCCAAGGTGCCTTCGGCGCTGCAGGCGCGTCGCGTGTTCGAGCGTTCGCTCATCAGCGGACTGGCCGAACCCGAGTCCTACAGCGTCGGCCACAACCTGCGTTCGCTGCGTCTGGCGGCCGCCGGTGTGCGCGAGCGCCTGGCCCAGGAGCACTGGAGCACCATCGTGCATGCCGAGGAAGACTTCTTCCGCCGCTGCGCCGCCTACGAAGGCGAGGAAACCTATTTGTCGGTCGATGCGCTGCGCATCCTCGAATCCGCGAGCGGCCACCTCGCGGCCATCACCGGCGGCCAGACCGACCGCATGACCCGTGACGACGGCTGGCGGCTGCTGTCCATCGGCCGGCACATCGAGCGCCTGGGGTTCCTGGCGTCGTCGCTGCAACTGGCGCTGGACACCGGCGCGCTGTTCGACGAGGCCGGCTTCGAGGGCGTGCTCGCGCTCTTCGACAGCACCATCACCTTCCACGCGCAATACCAGCAGACCCGCGAGGTCGCCGCGCTGATCGACCTGCTGGTGATCGACCGCGACAATCCGCGTTCGCTGGGCTGGGTGGCACAACTGCTGCGCGGCCGGCTCTCGCGGCTGGCCGGCGGCCGGCCGGGCGACATCGGCGCGGCGAGCATGGCGGTGCCCAACCCGGATTTGTGGGAGCTCGGCGCGCTCTGCCGGGTCGACGCCGACCGCAGCGGCGTGTCTCCGCAGCTGACCGAACTGCTGCAGTTCTGCTGCGACAGCGCCTACACGCTCTCCGACACCATCAGCGCCCTGTATTTCACCCATTCCGACGCGCGTCACAGCATCGGGACCTGAGATGAAACTCCGCATCCTTCACGAAACCGTCTACGCCTACGCGCCGGCGGTGGACACCGCGCAGCACATCGTCCACCTCAAGCCGCGCGACACCGCCACGCAGTCGCTGCTGGACCACGGCCTGGACATCACGCCGCCGGTGGCCGCGCGCTCCGAACGCATCGACGCCTGGGGCAACACCCGCTGTTTCTTCTCGCTGCAGACCGCGCACGAAGAGTTGCGCGTGATCGCCGCCAGCGTCGTCGAAACGCTGGAGCCGCCGCCGATGCCGCTGGACGGTGGCGCGGCCTGGGAGGCGGTGCGCGAGCGTTTCCGTTTCCGGGCGGGCAGCGTTTGGGACCGGGCGGCCGAGTTCGTCTTCGCCTCCGAATACGTGCCGCGCCACGAAGATTTCAACGCCTACGCGCGGCCGGTGTTCACCTCCGGCCTGCCGGTGCTGTTCGCGGCCGAAGCGCTGATGCGGCGCATTCACAGCGACTTTCGCTATGAGAGCGACAGCACCGATGTCGGCACCCCGGCGGTCGAGGCGCTGGCGCAGCGACGCGGCGTCTGCCAGGACTTCGCCCACATCATGATCGGCTGCCTGCGCGCCATGGGCGTGCCGGCGCGCTACGTCAGCGGCTATCTGCTGACGGTGCCGCCCCCGGGCATGCCCCGGCTGGTCGGCAGCGACGCGTCGCACGCCTGGGTTTCGGTGTATGCGCCGCCGGCAGGCGAGCCCAACGGGCCTGGCAGCTGGCACGATTTCGACCCCACCAACAACCGCATGCCCGGCGAGGACTACGTCACCATCGCCTTCGGCCGCGACTTCGGCGACGTGTCGCCGATGCGGGGCCTGCTGCACGGCGGCGGCGAGCACACGCTCGACGTCGCGGTCACCGTCGAGCCGCTCGGCTGAGCGCCTGACTCGGCGCCAGCCCGCCGGTGATCGCGCCGGCAGCTAACCGGTCTTCTCCTTTCCCGTCTTTCCATTCCCCCCGACTTCCACCATCAAGGAAACCTCCATGAGCGTCTACGACAAGCTGCGCGCCCTCGACATCACCCTGCCGCCCGTCGCGGTTCCGGCTGCCGCCTACGTGCCATTCGTGCGCACCGGCAACCTGGTCTTCATCTCGGGACACATCGCCCGCAAGGACGGCAAGCCCTGGGTCGGCAAGCTCGGCGCGACGGTGTCGGTCGACGAAGGCAAGGCGGCGGCACGCGCCATCGCCATCGACCTGCTCGGCACGCTGCAGATGGCGGTGGGCGACCTCGATCAGGTCACCCGCATCGTCAAGGTGATGAGCCTGGTGAACTCCACGCTCGAATTCACCGAGCAGCACATCGTCACCAACGGCTGCAGCGAACTGCTGGCCGAAGTCTTCGGCGAGCGCGGCGCGCATGCCCGCAGCGCTTTCGGCGTGGCGCAGATTCCGCTGGGCAGCTGCGTGGAAATCGAGCTGATCGCCGAGGTCGCGCCGGGCTTGTAAGGGTTTGCCGGCGAATGGGAGGGGCTTGCGTGCCGCCCGTGGCGCCGGGCGTCAAGGCAAGAAGCGCGATGACGCCGGCATCGATTCGCCGAGGTCTTCGAGCGGCGCACCTTCCCCACGTTGGTCGCGCTTGACGGCACGTCTGATTCGTCCACCATGCCGTGCGCTCTCGCAGGGTGCCGGTGCGATGAGTCGGTGCCGTGTCGGTGGTTCACGGAGGCGTCAGCGCGATGCGTTGGCGCATGGCCGCCTTCATGCATTCGTTGCAGACGCTGACCGGAAACTGCCCGGGAGTCACCGGCGGGCTCGTCGGTCCGCTATGGCTGCTGCCCTGGGGAATGCACCGTCCACCGCCCGGGGGTGCCATGGGTGATGCCCTCGGCTTGCCACCGGCTGTCGCTGCCCTCGCCGTTGATCAGGACGTCGTGCTCGGCCTGCAGTTCAATGACCCGGGCATGCAGGCGGATCGTGTCATGCGCTCTGATGCAGACGCTGCCGTGCTGGGCCTGCATTTCGATGTTCTGTTCGGCGGCGAACAGACGCATGCCGGCAGTGCGCGCGAACAGGCGTATCGCCTTGACCGCGCTCGCCAGCAGGCTGCCGCCAGCGGTAATGCTGGTGTGCTCGCCGCTGACGATGGCGTGGAGTTCCCCGCTGGCCTGCTCGGTGCTGCCGGCAGCGGCGGTCTGGATGCCGGTGGCGCTGTCGATGAGCAGATGCGGCGCCTTGATTTCACCCGACACTTCGCCGCTGCCACGGAGCTCGTCAAGCGGTTGCTGCAGCTTCTGCTGGGTGGCTTGTTGGTCCTGCGCGTCCTGCACCAGATGCGTCTGGCCGGCCTGGGACAGTAGGCCATGGAGGTCCTGCGCGTCGGACAGCCTTTGCAACGCCTCGCCGATTTCCTTCACACCGCCGCGCGCGCGGTCGCGCGCCTGGGTGCTGAGGATGAGACCCTGCGCCGCGCGAACGACGCCGTGCCCGTCGGTGCGCAACTCCGCCACCTGCCCGCGCGCGTCCTTGCGGCCGTCGTGGTTGTCGTGCGGTGATGTCTCCCAGGCTCAGGCTCGAATGCGGATGGTCGCTCTCGAGTTGGATCTGGATATGGCCGGGGCGGTGAGCTGCATGCTCTGTTGCTTCGCGCCGTTCGTAACGGTTCTACCGTGGCTCGGCGGCAGTGGAGCCTGTCGCGTCACTCCACGACCATCGTCAGGCGCAAAAAAACCGCCAACCTCGGCGGTCAGGCGGTTTCTTCAGGCCGTTCGCCCGACTTAGCCAAGGTAGTCGCTGGCTGCGCTCAATTCAGCCAGCGATGCCGCGTCCAACTTCAGTTCGGCGGCCACCAGCAACTGGTTCAACTGCTCGATGTCGGTTGCGCTGGCGATGGGCGCGGTGATACCCGGCTGAGCGATCTGCCACGCAAGCGCCACCTGGCCTTGGGTCGCGCCGACCCGTTCGGCCACGGTGTCCAGCGCGGCCAGGATGCGCAGGCCGCGTGGGTTGAGGTATTTGTCGATCACGCCCTGGCCGCGAACGCTCTTGCCGGCGTCGGCCGGCGTGCGGTACTTGCCGGTGAGAAAGCCCGCTGCCAGCGCCCAGAAGTTGATCACGCCGATGCCGCGCTCCACACACAGCGACTGCAGGCCTTTTTCGAAGAACTCGCGCTCATGGAGGTTGTAGAGCGGCTGCAGGGTTTCGTAGCGCGCAATGCCCAGGCGTTCGCTGGTGTCGAGTGCCTGGGCGAAGCGGTCGGCCTCGTAGTTGGAGGCGCCCACCGCGCGCACCTTGCCGGCCTTGATCAGGTCGTCGAAGGCGCCCATCACGTCTTCCATCGGCACGTTCGGGTCGTCGTCGTGCGACTGGTAGAGATCGATGTGGTCGGTTTTCAGCCGGGTCAGCGATGCGTCGACCGCCTGGCGGATGTATCGGGGGTGCAACCCGACCTTGTCGTCACCCATCGGCTTGCCGACCTTGGTCGCCAGCACCACCTTGTCGCGCCGGCCGCCGCCCTGGGCGAACCAGCGGCCGATGACGGTTTCGGATTCGCCGCCTACATGCCCCGGCGCCCAGCGCGAATACATGTCGGCGGTGTCGACGAAGTTCATGCCGGCGTCGACCCAGGCGTCGAGCAGCCGGTGAGACATGGCCTCGTCGGCCGTCCAGCCGAAGACGTTGCCCCCGAAGGCGAGGGGAGAAACCTGCAGGCCGGAGCGGCCGAGCGCGCGATATTCCATGGTCGGTTGCGTTGTGATGAGCGAAACGACCATTCTGGGCGTTTTGCGACAGTCTTGCCGCGCAGCCGCCGGTACCCCGCAGCGCGGCGCCGGGGCTTTGCGCCGGGCGCCGTCAGACCAGGCCGAAAGCCCCGGCCACCGCACCCGCGCCCAGCAACCACAGCAGGTGGATGCGGGTGCGCCACACCAGCAGGGCGCTCACCAACGCCACCGCCCAGGCGCCCCACGGGTTCTGCTCGCTGGCGCCGTTGCGCACCAGGATCCAGCCGGTGGACAGCAGCAGGCCGATCACCAACGGCGTCATGCCCTGCTTGAACGCGCGCACCGATCGGCGGTGACGGTTGCGCTGGCCCCAGCGCGCCGCGTTGTAGGTGATGAGACTGCTGGGCAACAGAATGCCGCCCATGGTGATCGTCAAACCGAGCAGGCCCAGCGCCCACGCGTGCGGCCCGCCGGCGAGGCCGCCGCCGGCATTGAGCCCGACGTTCCAGCCCATCAGCGCCACGAAAAGCACATTGGGGCCCGGCGCCGATTGCGCGATGGTGATGGAGGCGTTGAACTGCAGGTCGCTCAACCAGCCGTGCTGGTCGACCAGGTAGCGGTGCATGTCGGGCACGGTGCCGATGGCGCCGCTCACCGACAGCAGCGACAGCAGCAGGTACTGGCCGAAAAGCGCGACCCAGTCGGCGGGCGACAGGCTGGTGCTCATGGCTTCAACTTGCGCCAGGTCAGCACGCACGAAACGCCGCCGACGACGATCAGCACGCCCATCAAGGGAACGCGCAGCAAGGCCACCGCGACAAAGGCGACGAGGGCCAATCCGCCGCACAGCGGAACGCCCAGCGGATGCTTGCGCAGCGCCGGCAGCAACTTCAGGCCGGTGGCCATGATCAGCCCGGCGGCCACCGCCGACATCGCGCGCAGCGCGCCCGCCACCTGTGGATGCTGCTGGTAGTGGCTGTACACCAGCCCCAGGCACAGCACCAGCACCAGCGGCACGGTGAGCAGGCCCAGCAGCGCGACCACCGCGCCGCGCCAGCCGAAGAAGCGGTCGCCGAGCATCAGCCCCAGATTGATCACGTTCGGCCCGGGCATCACTTGCGCCACGGCCCAGTCCTCGACGAATTCGTCGAGCGTCATCCAGCGTTTGCGTTCGACCAGTTCCCGCTGGACCACGGCCAGCACGCCGCCGAAACCCTGCAGGGCCAGCCAGTTGAAGGCCAGGAAGAGCTCGGCGAGCGAGGCGGGCGCCGGTACCTTTTCGGCAGGAGCGGTCGGCGGCGGCAATGCGGGCATCTGGTGATTATCCTCGTCGAGCGGAATTCGTTGCAGTCTGTTTCAGAAGGGCTGACGGCGCCGCTCAAGATGGCTCCGCGCCTGGGTCAGACCCGGGACTTTCCATCGAATAGACCAAGGACAACACATGCAGAAATTCCGTCGCGCCGCTCTAGGCCTCGTCACAGTCGCCACCGTCGCCCTCGCGGCCGGCTGCGCAGCGGTCACGGCCAATACCTCCGTCATGCAGGCCCGGCTCTCGCCGGAGGCCGAAGTGCCGCCCACGGTGTCGATGGGGCAGGGCACCGCGCAGGTCTGGCTCAACAAGGACACCGGTGGCCTGAAATGGAAGGTGGAATATTCCGGCCTTTCCGGCCCGGCCACGATGGCGCACTTCCACGGCCCGGCCGATCCGGGCGCTAATGCCGGTGTCGTGGTGCCGTTCAAGATGCCGATTCCCTCGCCAGGCTTCGAGGGCGAGGCCGCCATCACCCCGGCCCAGGTGCAGGATCTGCTCGCCGGCAAGTGGTACATCAATATCCACACCGCCAAGTACCCGGGCGGCGAAATCCGCGGCCAGGTCGTGCTGGTGCGCTGAGCGACTTTCTCTCCTGAAGAGGCGAGGCCGTGGTCCCCCGACCACGGCCTTTGTCCTTTTGTTCGCAGGTGTTAGGGGTCACCCCTTAAAATCGTCGGTTCCCCCCGAAAGCCACGATGAACGCCCCCGTCGACGTTTCCTTTTTCGCGCGCGCCGCAAAACCGATCACCAGCTACCGCAAGTACTGGGCGCATCGCTTCGGCACCGCGAAATTCCTGCCGACCTCGCGCGAGGAGATGGCGGCGCTCGGCTGGGACAGTTGCGACATCATCGTGGTCTCGGGCGACGCCTACGTCGACCATCCGAGCTTCGGTATGTCGGTCATCGGCCGGGTGCTCGAGGCGCAGGGTTTTCGCGTAGGCATCATCGCCCAGCCCGACTGGCAGAGCGCCGAGCCCTTCCGCGCGCTCGGCAAGCCCAACCTGTTCTTCGGGGTGACTGCGGGCAACATGGATTCGATGATCAACCGGTACACCGCCGACCGGAAGATCCGCAGCGACGATGCCTACACCCCCGGAGACGTCGGCGGCGCGCGGCCCGACCGCGCCGCCATCGTCTATTCGCAGCGCTGCCGCGAGGCCTTCAACGACGTGCCCATCGTGCTCGGCGGCATCGAAGGCAGCCTGCGCCGCATCGCCCACTACGACTACTGGTCCGACAAGGTGCGCCGCAGCATCGTGGTCGATGCCAAGTGCGACCTGCTGCTTTACGGCAACGCCGAACGCGCCATCGTCGAAGTGGCGCACCGCCTGGCCGCCCGCGAGCCGGTCGAGAACATCACCGACGTGCGCGGAACCGCCTTCGTGCGCCGCCACCAGCCGGCCGACGAATGGTTCGAGATCGATTCGACCGAGATCGACCAACCCGGCCGCGTCGAGGCTCACGTCAACCCGTACCTGATGGTGTCGGAGCAGGCCAAGGAGCAGGGCGCGACCTGTGCCCGCGAGGACGAGGCCCAGGCGGTGGCAAAGGCTGCCGAGAGCGGCGCGCCGATGCCGGTTTCGGTGACCATGCCCCGTCCGGCGGACCCGACGGTCAAGACCATGACCTTCGTCGCCAACCCGTCGATCAAGCTCAAGGTGCCGGCGCGCAACCGCAGCGTGATCCGCCTGCCGAGCTTCGAGCGGGTGAAATCCGACCCGGTGCTCTACGCCCACGCCAACCGGGTGCTGCACCTGGAAACCAACCCCGGCAACGCCCGCGCGCTGGTGCAGGCGCACGGCGAAGGCACGACCGGGCGCGACGTGTGGATCAATCCGCCACCCATCCCGCTGACCACGGCCGAGATGGACTACGTGTTCGACCTGCCCTACGCCCGCAGTCCGCATCCGCGCTACGCCGACGAGAACGGCAGCCACGACGGCGCGACCAAGATCCCTGCATGGGAAATGATCCGCTTCAGCGTGAATATCATGCGGGGCTGCTTCGGTGGCTGCACCTTCTGCTCCATCACCGAGCACGAGGGCCGCATCATCCAGAGCCGGTCCGAGGAATCCATCATCCGCGAGGTGGAGGACATCCGCGACAAGGTGGCAGGCTTCACCGGCGTCATCTCCGATCTGGGCGGCCCCACCGCCAACATGTACCGGCTGGGCTGCAAATCGCCCGAGATCGAGGCGGCCTGTCGCAAGCCGAGCTGCGTTTATCCCGGCATCTGCAGCAACCTGCACACCGACCACGGCCCGCTGGTCAAGATCTACCGGCGCGCCCGCGCGTTGCGCGGCATCAAGAAGATCCTGATCGGCTCCGGCCTGCGCTATGACCTGGCGGTGCAGAGCCCGGAATACGTGAAGGAGCTGGTGCAGCACCACGTGGGCGGCTATCTCAAGATCGCTCCCGAGCACACCGAGGGCGGCCCGCTCTCCAAGATGATGAAGCCGGGCATCGGCAGCTATGACAAGTTCAAGCAGATGTTCGAGAAGTTCTCGGAAGAGGTCGGCAAGAAGCAGTTCCTCATTCCGTACTTCATCGCCGCGCATCCGGGCACGAGCGACGAGGACATGATGAACCTCGCGCTCTGGCTCAAGCGCAACGGCTTTCGCGCCGACCAGGTGCAGACCTTCTACCCCAGCCCCATGGCCACCGCCACGGCCATGTACCACAGCGGCAAGAACCCGCTGCGCCGGATCGGCCGCGACAGCGAATCGGTCGACATCGTGCGGGGTGAGCGCCGCCGCCGGCTGCACAAGGCATTCCTGCGCTACCACGACCCCAAGAACTGGCCGCTGCTGCGCGAAGCGCTCAAGACCATGGGCCGCGCCGACCTCATCGGCAACGGCAAGCACCACCTGATCCCGACCTTCCAGCCGCTGACCGACGACGGCTACCAGAGCGCACGCCGCAAGAACTCCACGCCCGCCGTGACGCGTCCGTCCGGCGCCCGCAAGGTGCAGGCGGTGGAACCGCCGCGGGCCGGCCGCCTCCTCACGCAGCACACCGGCCTGCCGCCGCGCGACAACGGCTCGCGGCCTCGCGTCAAGCCTTCGGCCAAGCGCTGAAGGCACGCGGTCGAAACCACACGCAACCGCATACACCTGCGCGGCCGGACGGTCGCAGAATGGCTCTCCAGTTGCTCAAGAAAAGGAGAACGAGCCATGAACAACCATCCAGGAAACCCCGAGTTCCCGCAGGCCGCGCCCGATGCGGAGGACCCTGAGGACATCGATCCCGACGATCTGCAGGAACAGGCGGAAGCGCCGGTGCCGGGCGAAGGCCTGGTCGAGCCGGCGGGAGTGCCTTTCGACGAGGAGGGCGAGCGCGTGGTGCAGCCGGAGCCGGTGGGCGACTAAAGCCCGCTTCACACCTTTTCGTCGTTTTCATGTGAAAAGCCCCGCAGGTGCGACACCTGCGGGGCTTTTTCAGTCAGCCGGCGCTGTTCAGTCGTGCGAAGCGCCGAGGCGACCCCACAGAAAACCGACAGCCAGCGCCAGAACCACGGATGCGACCGGGTTGTCGCGAATGACGTTGCGCGGCGCCTCGACGGCCTTGTCGAGGTAGTCGTGCGCGCAGTCGAAGGCGCTCTGTGCGCTGGCCGCGGCACGGTCCACTTTTTCGTGCGCGCTGGCGGCTGCCTTGCCGACCACGCCGTCCGGGTCGACGCCGGTGGTGCTGGTGCTTTTGCCGAAAAGGCTGGTGTCCTCGGATTCGTCGATGCTCATGTCCTGGAACTCCGTTGGTTGGATGGATGCGGAAAAGTTTCAGTATGGGCGCGGCCTCGCGGACCGTGCGTAGGACGGGTCCACTTTGGCCACCGCCATAAAAAAGCCCGCCGAAGCGGGCCGACAGGAGCGCCGCCGCTCAGTTGGCCGGCTTGGGATCGTTGGGGCCGGGCGGCAGCTTGGAGCCGATCTTCTCGCCGGTGTGGCGCACGGCGGCAGCCGACTTGCGGCCGGCATTGGCGGTGGCATGGCCGGCTCGCTTCGCGCCGCGCACGGTGGCGTCTTCGGCGCGCTGCACCGGGCCGGTGCCCTTGGCGGGTTCGGTCTTCACCGTGGAATCGGTGGTGGTGGTCGTGGTGGTCTGGGCCATGGCCGGCAGGGTCAGGCTCGCCGCAGCCAGTGCAATGGCCGAGATCAGTCCGCGCATGCGAGGGGAGTTTGTTTTCATCTGAATCTCCGTTGAACAAAAGGCCAGTATGTCCAACGGCCCACGTCTTGGAAGCCCTCGCGCCCACAAAAGGAAATGCGCCTACAGCGCAAGTGGCGATCGACGAAACCGCCCCGGTTCGCGCCAGCGAGAACGAAAGCTAGTCGAAAGCCGGCGCCTGCTTGTGGAGGAATGCGTTTATGCCGATGCCGGCGTTGGGATGGCGCAGGGCCGCGACGAACAGATCGCGTTCGGCCACCAGGTGGCCGGGCAGCGACTGCTGCGATGCGAGGGTCAGCAATTCCTTGGTGCCCGCGACTGCGTTCGGTGCCCGCTCGTTGAGCGACTGCGCCAGGGGGAGCGCGTCGGCCAGTGCATCGCCGGGCGCGCTGAGCCGATTGACCAGCCCGAGCACCTGCAGCCGTTCGGCACCGACCCGGCCGCCCAGCAGGGCGATCTCGTTGGCGGCCTGGCGCGGCAGCGAACGCGCCAGATGCCAGGTCGCGCCGCCGTCCGGCGTCAGGCCGACCCTGGCATGCGACAGTGCAAATATCGCCTCGCGCGAGGCGACGATGAAGTCGCAGGCAAGCGCCAGCGAAAAGCCCGCTCCTGCGGCCGCGCCTTCCACCGCTGCGATCACCGGCTTGGGAAACGTGGCGATGGTGTCGATCCATGAATGCAGCGCATCCACCGATTCGGCCTGTGCCGCAGCCGGGCCTTCGCGGCCCGCGAGCAGGCGCTGCAGGTTGCCGCCTGCACAGAAAGTGTCGCCCTCGCCGACGAGGATGACCGAACGTACTTCCGGGTTGTCGCCAGCGGCATTCAACGCCTCGACGCCGGCCGCGTACATGGCCGGATCCAATGCGTTGCGGAACTCGGGGTTGTGCAAGGTGAGCACCATGGTCTGGCCATGGGTGCTGCTTCGGAGGTCGGCGGGCATGAATCGGTAGAGTGGGCGAGGTTGCGGGGCGGTCTGAATCTGCCGTGCTGCTGCAGCTTTATTCAAACAACACATTATCAGACCTGTCATTTTTTGATACGTGTGACAAAATCCCAGCGCCATTAACCTCGAATCGCCGATCCGACCAGCCATGCATCCACAACATCTGCGATTGACGACAAGGTCCGCCGTTTCAGCGTCGCGGCCCGTTTGAACATGGTGGATCGTTTCCGGTCGATGTTGGGTGCGGCAGTCTGTGTGGTCGCGCTCGATGCCCACGCGCTGTCGATGGGCGCGTCGCGTGGCGAGGCTGTCGTGGGCCAGGTGCTCGACCTGAGCTTCGACATCACGCTCGATGCTGGAGCCGACGCGGCTTCTTCTTGCGTCGCCGCCGATCTTTTCTATGGTGAAACCCGCATCGATCCGGCCCGTGTACGCGTGAGCGCGCGGCAAGGACCGCAGCCCTTGCAGGCGACGGTTCAGCTGGTCTCTAACGTGGTGGTGAATGAACCGGTCGTCTCGGTCCAGTTGCGAGCAGGCTGCGGCACCGCCATTTCGCGCCGATACGTGCTGCTGGCGTCCTCGCCGGTCGAATCGACCGCACCGGCGGCGCCTGCGGTTTTGTCCGCGCGTCCGCTCGTCACCGCGCCCGAGGCTGCGCGCCCGGCGACCCGCGAGGCGGCCGGCACCGTGGCCCCGACACGCCGTCCTGCCGCCCCTGCCCGTGCGCAGGCGCCGAGTGCATCGCCGTCCACGGCGCCCAAGCCGCGTTCTTCGACACGGCCGGTGGCGCCGCGCAAGGCGCCGGTGCCGGTCGAGAAGCCGGAAACCGCCGCCGCGCCTGCCGCCGATGCCGGCCGCAGCACCGGCGGTGCCCGGCTGGAACTGCAATCGCCGGGCGATTGGGTGCAGGAGCAGAACCTTCCCCTGCGCTCGTCGGATGCCATGGCGAACCCGGCGCTGACCACCACGGTCGAGCAGCGCGCGACGGCCGCTGCCCTTTGGCGCGCCCTCAATGCCACCGAGGGTGCGCCGCCCACCGACAACGATGCGCAGCAACGCGTGGAGGCACTCGAGGCGCAACTCAAGACCCTGCAGAACGGCGCGCGCATGGCCCGCGGCCGCGAGAACGACCTGCAGGTCCAGCTCAACGAGGCGCAGCAAGGCCGCGACCTCGCCTGGCTGATCCTCTGGCCGGTCGTCGCGCTGCTGGTGCTCGCGCTGATCGCCCTGGCGTTCGTCGTCTGGCGGGTGCGTACCGGGCGCCGCGGCATCTGGTGGCGTCCGAAGCAGCACGCCAGCGCATTCGGTGCCGACGCCACCGTGCTCGCGGAAGGTTTTGTCGACACCCAGCCCGCGCCGGTCGAATACCTCTATCCGCCGGATGCGCCGGAAGCCGGCGCGCCCATCGGCCATTCGGTCTCGGCCGAACGCCCGGTCAGCCATCTCGACTCGGAGCCTGCCTTCGCGCCGTCTCGTCAACCGGGCGCCGAACCCCTGGCGCCGACGTCGGCCGAAGCGGCCATGCGCGCGGCCCGCGAATTGCGCAGCGGGTCGGCCAACGAACTGGCCGATGTGCAGCAGAACGCCGATTTCTTCGCCTCGCTCGGCCAGTACGACCAGGCCATCGAGCTGCTGCAGGGCTATATCGCCTCGCACCCCGGCACCAGCCCGGTCGCCTATCTCGACCTGCTGAAACTCTTCCACACGCTCAGCCTGACCGATCCCTACCGCAAGCTGCGCGGCGACTTCAATGCGGTCTTCAATGCGGAGGTCCCGCCCTTCGCCTCGTTCCTGAAGACCACGCGCGATCTGTCTGGCTACACCGATGTGCTGCAGCGCATCGCCGAGGCTTGGCCGCGCCCGGACGTGCTCGATCTGATCGAGTCCTTTCTTATTCGCCATGCGGGCGAGGGTTCCCACCCACCATTCCAGCTGGAAGCCTACCGCGACCTGCTGATGCTCTACGAAATCGCCAAGGCCACGCATGGCGTCGATGGTGACAAGCTCACCGCGCCGCCGGCGGGGCTCACGGGTTTCACGCCGTCGGCGCCGCTGTCGCCGTCGTCCGTGTCCTTCATGCCGGCCGCGGGAGCCGCTTCGGCCATGGCCATGGCAGACCCGGTCGGCCGCGAGCAGAACGCGTCCGTCGACTTCGTGCTCGAACCCGAACCGGCCATGGCGACGAACGTCGCTCCACCGTTCTATTCGTTGCCGTCGGAGTCACGCGGTGCCGACCTGGGTGTGCCGCTGGACTTCGCGGCTCCGAGCAACCCGCCGCATCCCTCGCTCGACGATATTGCCCTGCCCGATCTCGACCCGCCGGGCCGAACGGCCGCACCGCCGGCTGGCGACACGCACCTGATCGATTTCGACATGTTCGACGTCGCGGTGCCGCCGCCGGACAACAAGCCCAAGACCTGATGCCGGCGGGGCCGGATGCCCGGCTACCGGCCACGCGCCGGCACAAGCCCTAGCGGCGAACCTGCAGGGCGCCGGGGTTCAGGATGTTGGTGGGCGAACCCTTGATGTAGTTCACGACGTTGTCGAAGGCCGCGCCGAAATAGAGCTCGTAGCTGTCCTGCTCCACATAGCCGATATGCGGCGTGCAGATGCAGTTCTCCAGGCGCAGCAGGGCATGGCCTTGCAGCGGCGGCTCGGCCTCGAACACATCGACTGCGCCCATGCCGGGGCGGCCACGGTTGAGCGCGGCGATCAGCGCGTCGGGCTCCACCAGCTCGGCCCGCGACGTATTGACGAAGAGCGCGGTCGGCTTCATGCGCGACAGGTCTTCCAGCGTCACGATGCCGCGCGTCTCGTCGTTGAGCCGCAGGTTGATCGACACGATGTCGCATTGCTCGAAGAACTCCTGGCGGCTCGTCGCCACCTGGAGCCCGTCGGCCAGTGCCTGCGCGCGTGAGGCCTCGCGGCCCCAGATGCGCACGTTCATGCCGAAGGCACGTCCGTAGCCTGCGAGCAGTTGGCCGATACGGCCATAGCCCCAGATGCCCAGCGTCTTGCCGCGCAGCACCACGCCGATGCCGAAATTGGCCGGCATCGAGGCCGACCGCAGGCCCGACTGCTGCCACGCGCCGTGCTTGAGGTTGGCGATGTACTGGGGCAGCCGACGCATGGCCGCCATGATCAGGGCCCAGGTGAGCTCGGCCGGCGCCACCGGCGAGCCCACGCCTTCGGCGATGGCGATGCCGCGCTCGGTGCAGGCCGCCACATCGATGTGCGCGCCGGCCTTGCCCGTCTGCGAGATGAGCTTGAGCTTGGGCAGCTTGTCGACGAGCTGCCGGCTGATCTGCGTGCGCTCGCGGATCAGCACGATCACATCGGCATCCTTCAAACGAACCGACAGCTGGCCGATTCCCTTGACGGTATTGGTGAAGACCTTGGCGGAATACGGGTCCAGTCGGGAGGCGCACGACAGCTTGCGCACGGCATCCTGATAGTCGTCGAGGATCACGATGTTCATCCACGTGATTGTGCCTCGGCCGAACAGGCGAAGGCCGGCGCTCGGAATCAATGCCTGGCCTGCGTCATGCCACGGCCCGGTGATGGCCTCTGCGGTAGCTGGGCAATGGGAGTTGGTTGTAGCGGCAGCGCGCCGGTCTCAGTTGGCGCTGCGCCGGTGGTCACCGCGGCGCTGCACTTCGGCGGCCGCCAGCCGATCCAGTTCCGCGCAGACGTCCGCCATGCGGCCGGAGATCACCATGCGGCCGGCGCATTGGCGCGGTGCGCCGTCTGCCACGCGCAGCACTCGTACCACCGGCAAAGGCCGTTGACGAGACGGCACGACGATGCCGGTGGCTGGCGCCGCGATGTCCGGCTCGATGCGCTGGCCGGGCTGTGCTGTACCGCGCAAGCTGGGCCGGGAAGGCGGCAGGCGACGGCGCATCCAGTCGGACAGCGGCGCGAGCCACGAGGCACGTTCCTGGTCGAAGCCCGATGCGCGGTCGGCACGGGTGAACGAAGACGAAACGGAAGAGGCGGCAAATCCCATGTGCAAACTCCATGGCGACAAAAGTCGCATCGATTGATCACAGGCAGGATTCACGAAAAGCCGCAGCGCGAGGGTTGCCTGAAGGCCTCGTTGCCGAGGCCTCGTCGAACGCCCGCCACCTTGCACCGCGGCAGCTGGCTACATCAGCATGGTGTTTCGAATGAGGCCGACCGCAAGGCCTTCGATCTCGAAAGGCTCGTCCGGCGCCACCATGATGGTGGGGTAGTCGGGGTTCTCGGCGTGCAGTTCGATGCCGTGGGCGGTGCGCTGAAAACGCTTCACGGTGACTTCTTCGCCAAGGCGGGCGACGACGATCTGGCCGTTGCGCGCTTCGCGGGTCGACTGCACCGCGAGCAGGTCGCCGTCCATGATGCCGGCGTCGCGCATCGACATGCCGCGCACCTTGAGCAGGTAGTCGGGACGATGCTGGAACAGACTGCCTTCGACGTGATAGGTCTGATCGACATGCTCCTGAGCCAGAATGGGCGAGCCGGCCGCGACCCGGCCGACGAGCGGCAGCGCAAGCTGTGACAGGCCGGGAATCGCCAGCATCAGCTGCTGGGCACGATCGGTGACCGTGGTGCGTTGCTGCTTGAGCCGGATGCCGCGCGAAGTGCCGCTGACCAGTTCGATCGCGCCCTTTCGGGCCAGCGCCTGCAGGTGTTCTTCCGCCGCGTTCGCCGATTTGAAGCCGAGCTCGGCAGCGATCTCGGCACGGGTGGGCGGCGCGCCGGTGCGCGAGATGGCGTTCTGGATCAGCTCCAGGATCTGCTGCTGGCGCGCGGTGAGTTTGACGGGCAGGGCGGGCGTATCGATCATGGCTTCTCCGGGGGAGGGCTGTCTGGATATCCAGTATCTGTATTTTTAAACAGTTTTTACGTGATGGCAAGCGCCATCGTCGAAGAGAATGAAAGTTCTGGTGTTAGGAACCGGCGGAACCATCGCCGGCGTGAGCGACGAATCGGCGCTGCGCGGCTATCGCGCGGCCGGCCTGTCGGTCGCATCGCTGGCTGAAAGCATCGTGGTGCCGGCAGGCGTCGAACTGGTCACCGAACAAGTTGCGCAGGTCGACAGCAAGGACATGGAAGAGTCGGTCTGGCTGGCACTGGCGCAGCGCCTGCGCTTCTGGCTGGCCCAGGACGATGTGACCGGCATCGTCGTCACGCACGGCACCGACACCCTGGAGGAGACGGCTTTCTTCCTGCACCTGGCGCTCGACCCGGCCAAGCCCGTGGTGCTGGTCGGTGCGATGCGTCCGGCGACCGACGCCTCGCCGGACGGACCGGGCAATCTGCGGGACGCCATTGCGGTTGCCGCGCATGCGGGCGCACGGGGCGTTCTGGCGGTGTTCGGTGGGCGGGTCCTCGCCGGGCACGAGGTGCGCAAGGTTCATCCCACGCGGATCGACGCCTTCGAGGCAGGTGATGCCGGTTGCGTTGCCCGGCTGACCGACGAAGGCCTGCAGCAAGACCGCGACTGGCCGCGCGCGGGAGCCGCCTGCGTTTCGCGATCGATCGATGCCTTGGCCGAGCGGCTTGGCGGAGGCGGGCGCATGCCGTGGGTGGCATGGGTCGTCAGCCATGCAGGCTCCCAGGGACGCGAGGTGCGGGCGCTGCTGGCGGCGGGCGTCGAAGGGCTGGTGGTCGGGGGCACCGGCAATGCCATGGTGCACCGCGAGCTGGAGGCTGCCTTGGAAGAGGCGCGCCGGCAGGGCGTGCCGGTGGCTATCGGAAGCCGGTGCTCGCTGGGCGATGCGGAGTCGGCCGATGCGGCCGAGCCCGGCTCGGCGCTTCAGCCGGCCAAGGCAAGAATCGCGATGCAGCTGGCCCTGCTGACCAGGCCGGCTTCGCGTTGATGGCGTCGAATCAGCTCGACAGCGCCTGGAGTGCGCGGCTGGTGATTTCCTCGACCGTGCCCACGCCGCTGATCTTGCGGTACTTCGGTGCACTGGCGGCGTCCTGGGCGGCCCAGCCGGCGTAGTAGTCGACGAGCGGGCGCGTCTGGGCGCTGTACACGTCGAGACGCTTCTGCACCGTGGCTTCCTTGTCGTCGTCGCGCTGGATCAGGTCTTCGCCGGTCACGTCGTCCTTGCCTTCCACCTTGGGCGGCGCGAACTTCACGTGGTAGGTGCGGCCGGAAGCGGGGTGCGAACGGCGTCCGCTGATGCGTTCGACGATGTCACTGAAGGGCACGTCGATCTCGAGCACGTAATCGAGCTTGACGCCGGCGGCCTTCATGGCGTCGGCCTGCGGAATGGTGCGCGGGAAGCCGTCGAACAGCACGCCCTTGTCGCAGTCGGGCTGCGCCAGCCGTTCCTTGACGAGGTTGATGATCAGGTCGTCGCTGACCAGTGCGCCGGATTCCATCACGGCCTTGGCCTGCAGACCGAGCGGGGTGCCGGCCTTGACGGCGGCACGGAGCATGTCGCCGGTGGAGATCTGGGGAATGGCGTATTTTTGGCAGATGAATGCAGCTTGCGTGCCTTTTCCTGCGCCCGGCGCGCCCAGCAGAATCAGTCTCATGGAAATCCTCGGAAAGTAAAAATCTCTGGCGACGCCGGCCGCGCGCGCTCCCGTCGCGCACCTGGGGCCGGGTGCTCTATTGCGGTCGAGGATAGCATGCACGCCTTGCACGAAACCTTCACCACCGGGGTCGCGACAGCGGGGAGATTCCCTAGAAGAGCGCTCTCACGCGCGCCAGATCTTCGGGCGTGTCGACGCCGGTGGCCGGTGCTTTTTCGGTAATGTGGACCGCGATCCGCCGGCCATGCCAAAGTGCTCGCAACTGCTCGAGCGCCTCGGTGGTTTCGAGCGGCGCCTGCTCCAGCGTAGGAAACGCGCGCAGAAACCCGACACGGTAAGCGTAGAGGCCGACATGGCGCAGCGGTGCCGGCGACGGCAGTGCCGGCGCATCGGCCGTGCTGCCCTCGCGCTGCCAGGCGATGGGCGCGCGGCTGAAGTAGAGCGCCAGGCCGCTGCGGTCGGTGACGACCTTCACGACGTTCGGATTGCGGAAGTCCTGCACTGAATCGATCGCATGCGCGGCGGTGGCGATGTCGGCTTCGGGCCGTTGGTGCAGCAGGCTGGCGACGGCGGCGACCAGCGCGGGCGGCATCAGGGGTTCGTCGCCCTGCACGTTGACCACGATGGCATCGTCGGGCAGCGCCAGCAGGTCGCAGGCCTCGGCCAGGCGGTCGCTGCCGCAGCTGTGATCGGCGCGGGTGAGCAGGGCCTCGACGCCATTGGCGCGACAGGCGTCGACAATGGACGTGCTGTCAGCGGCCACCACCGTGCGCGCCGCGCCGGACGCCTGGGCCTGCAGCGCCACGCGCACCACCATCGGCAGGCCGCCGATGTCGGCCAGCGGCTTGTCGGGCAGCCGCACCGACGCCAGTCGCGCGGGGATGAGGACGGTGAAAGCCGGCGCGCGGCCTGTTGCCTCGCCGGTGGTCACAGCCCCAGTTCCTCGTCGCTCAGGGTACGGGCTTCGACTTCGAGCAGGATGGGGATGCCGTCGCGGATCGGGTAGGCCAGGCGAGCGCTGCGCGACACCAGTTCCTGGCGTTCGAGGTCGACGATGAGCGGGCCTTTGGTGACGGGGCAGACCAGCAGGGCGAGGAGTTTGCTGTCCATGGGCTTCTTCGAAATTCGGTGATCTGGAGGCGACGACGTTCAGCGCCCGCGGGAGGCGGATGATAGCCGTGCGTCCACCAGTCGGTCGAAGCGGGCGGTGAAGTCGGCCGGCAGTTCGAAGCGCAACGGCACGGCCAGTGCGTCGGGCCGATGGCGCCAGAGTTTGGCGGCGTCTTTCTCGGTGCAGAGCACGATCGTGTCGGCGGCGATCGGGGGCAGGCCGGAGGCGAAATCGGCATGATCCGGCAGCGCATGGGTTTCTTCCAGGACCAGGCCGCGTGCGCGCAGCATCTCGAAAAAGGCTTCGGGTTGCGCGATGCCGGCGACAGCCGCGAGCCGCTGCGATCCGAGGGACGCCAGTGCGACGGTGGCGCCATCGGACCGCCGTGCCAAATCGGCCAGCCGGCGTTGTCCGCGAAAGCCCGCGAAGGCCGGCGACAGACCGGTGTGCAGCACCAGGTCGACGGCGCGCGGCCAGGGTTCGCGCAAGGGGCCGGCCGGCAACAGCCAGCCATTGCCGATGCCACGGTCGTCGAAGACGCAGACCTCGACATCGCGTGCCAGTGCCAGGTGCTGCAGGCCGTCGTCGCAGACCAGCAGCCTGGTCTGCGGATGCGCCGCCAGCAGCCGGCGCGCCGTGGCGGCACGGCGTCGGCCGACGAACACCGGCACGCCGGTGCGGCGGCGGATCAGCAGCGGCTCGTCTCCCACGGCCCGCGGATCGCTGCCATCTTCGACCTCCAACCCGTGTTCGCCGTCGTTTTCAGGCGGCGTGCGGCCGTAGCCGCGCGACACCACACCGACCGCGATGCCGCGTGACGCGAGATGCTCGACAAGCGCGATCACCGTCGGCGTTTTTCCCGCTCCGCCCGCGATCACGTTGCCCACCACTACCACCGGCACCGGCAGGCGCTCGGTACGCAGCACGCCGAAGCGATAGAGCCCGAGTCGCAGCGACCAGATGAAACGGTAGACGAGCGACACCGGCCAGAGCAGCCGCGCTCCCACGCCCCGGCGCTGCCAGCCCGCCTGCAGCCGCTGGGCGGGGCCAGGTCGTGTCACGAACCGCTGGCCGGCCCGGGCCGTTGCGTGGAGAAAGTGATCTGCCCGAGCCCCGCACGGCGCGCGGCTTCCATCACGGTGATCACGTTCTGGTGCGCGGCGTTGGCATCGGCACTGATCACCACGATGCTTTGGGGCCCCGCGGTGGCGGCCGCTTCGAGCAGCCGGCCGAGCGTGTCTACGGCGTTGGTCGCCGTCTGCTTGCCATTGATGGAGATGCGGCCGTCGCTGGTGATGGAGACGCGCACTTCGCGGGGATAGTCGCGCTGGGCCTGGGCGTCGGCCACCGGCAGGCGCAGCTGCAGTTCGGTGAAGCGGCTGTAGGTGGTGGACAGCATCAGGAAGATGACGACCACCAGCAGCACGTCGATGAAGGGGATCAGGTTGATCTCGGGTTCCTCGCGCGTGCCGGCGCGAAAATCCATGCGGGACCGTGAGCGGAAGTTCATGGGCGCTGCCTGGGGTGGTTCAGAGCCGGCGAACCTGCACCAGGTGGCGCACGAAGCGCTCGGCCGCCAGCTCCAGCGTCATCAGGTGTGCGTCGACCCGGCCGCGAAAGTAGCGCCAGCAGATCAGCGAGGGAATCGCCACGATCAGGCCGAAGGCGGTGTTGTAGAGCGCGATCGAGATGCCCTGCGCCAGCTGCGCAGGGTTGGCGCCGCCGCTGCTGCCGGCCGTCTGCGAACCGAAGATCTCGATCATGCCGATGACGGTGCCGAGCAGCCCCAGCAGCGGCGCGGCCGAGGCGATGGTGCCCAGCGCGCCGAGGTAGCGTTCGAGCCGATGGGCGGCAATGCGGCCAGCGGCTTCGGTGGCCGCGCGCAAGTCGTCGGCGGTGCTGTTGGGGCGGTCTGCCAGTACCCGAAAGCTCGCGGCCAGCACTTCGCCAAGCGCGGAGTTCTGTTCGAGCTGGCGAATCACGTCCGGCCCCGGCATGCTGCGTGCCGACACGGTGATGGCTTCGTCGAGCAGCTTGGGCGGCGCGACCTTGTCGGTGCGCAGGCTCATGGCGCGTTCGATGACCAGCGCCAATGCCAGAACCGAGCACAGCAGCAACGGCCAGATCGGCCAACCTGCCGCTTGTATGATGGAAAACAAGAAGATCCCCCGTGCCAGTGACGGCGGCGATTATGGCCCAGGGCTGTCACCGGCCCCCGCGGCCATCCACCAGACGCAGCCCACAGTTCGTGTGGATAACGTTGTGCGCAAGCCGGCTGGAAACTCCGCCATGCCGCACCAGTGCTTTCTCTCCACAGATCGATGAATTTTTCAGCAGCTACCGGCTCCGTTCCCGCACCCCGCGTCTGGGCCGTCGGCGCGCTTTGCCGGGCCATCGCCGATGCGCTCGACGCGCGCTTCAACCCGGTGTCGGTGCGCGGCGAGATCAGCGGTTTTTCGCGAGCGGCCAGCGGTCACTGCTACTTTTCGCTGAAGGACGCGACCGGCCAGATCCGCGGCGCGATGTTCCGCCGCGTGGCGCAGATGATCGACTTCTCGCCGCGCGACGGTGAGCTGGTCGAGGTGCGCGGCAGGCTGGGGGTGTACGAGGCGCGGGGCGACCTGCAGCTGATCGCGGAATCGATGTCGCGGGTGGGGCAGGGCGGGCTGTACGAGCAGTTCCTGCAGCGCAAGGCCAAGCTCGAAGCCGAGGGGCTTTTCGATGCGGAGCGCAAGCGGCCCCTGCCCTCGATGCCGCGCCACATCGGCGTGGTGACCTCGCTCGGCGCGGCGGCACTGCACGACGTACTGAGCGCGCTGGCGCGGCGTGCGCCGCATGTGTCGGTGACGGTGTCGCCAGCGTCGGTGCAGGGCGCGGGCGCGCCGGCCGAGCTGGTGGCGGCGCTGTCCGCGCTGGCGCATCGGCCTGCGCCGCCGGACCTGATCCTGCTGGTGCGCGGCGGTGGATCGATCGAAGACCTCTGGGCCTTCAACGACGAGGCGCTGGCCCGCGCCATCGCGGCGAGCCCGATTCCGGTGATCAGCGGCGTCGGTCACGAAACCGACTTCACCATCGCCGATTTCGTCGCCGACCTGCGCGCGCCCACGCCCACCGCCGCGGCCGAGCTCGCGGCGCCGCAGCACACCATGCTGTTGCGTACGCTCGACCTGGCCACCGAGGCCCTCGAAGCCGCCGTCATGCGCCGCCTAGACCGCCACGGCCAGCGGCTCGACACCCTGGCCGCGCGCCTGTCGCGGCCCTCGGCCATCGTCGCCACGCAGCGGCTGCGGCTGGAGCGCCATGGCCAGTCGATGGCGCATGCGGTGAGCGCACAGATCGCCCGCGCGCGCCGGGGTTGCGACAACGCCGAGGTGGCTCTGCCGGCAGCGGTGCGGTCCGGTATCGACCGCCAGCGACAGCGCCTGGAGCGGGCCGAGCTGCGGCTGCGCATGCTCGATCCCGGCCTGGTGCTGCAGCGTGGCTATGCCTTCCTGGAAGACGCCTTAGGCGGCACCGTCACCAGCGTCGGCCAGACCCACGCCGGCCAGCGGCTGCAGGCCACGCTCGCCGACGGCACCGTGGCGCTGACCGTCGATCCACCGCCTGCGAAGGATTGACGACGCTGCCTACAATCGTGGTTCCCCACAACGATCTCCCACAGAGGAAAACATGGAACACACGCTGCCGCCCCTGCCGTACGCGCTCGACGCACTCGAGCCGAACTACTCGAAGGAAACCCTCGAGTACCACTACGGCAAGCACCACAACGCCTACGTCGTGAACCTCAACAACCTGCAGAAGGGCACCGAGTTCGAGGCGATGACCCTGGAGGAAATCGTCAAGAAGTCGTCCGGCGGCATCTACAACAATTCCGCGCAGATCTGGAACCACACCTTCTTCTGGAACTGCATGGCTCCGGCCGGCGGCGGCGAGCCCTCGGGCGCACTGGCCGACGCTATTGCCGCCAAGTGGGGCAGCTACGCCGCGTTCAAGGAAGCCTTCGTG
Source organism: Xylophilus sp. GOD-11R (assembly GCF_033546935.1). Taxonomy (GTDB): domain Bacteria; phylum Pseudomonadota; class Gammaproteobacteria; order Burkholderiales; family Burkholderiaceae_C; genus Xylophilus. The sequence goes on from NZ_CP137854.1 coordinate 1,358,418, forward strand.
AAGTCGGCGGTCGGCAATTTCGGCTCGGGCTGGACCTGGCTGGTGAAGAAGACCGACGGCACCCTCGACATCGTCAACACCGGCGCCGCCGGCACGCCGCTGACCTCCGCCGACAAGGCCCTGCTGACCGTCGACGTCTGGGAACACGCCTACTACATCGACTACCGCAACCTGCGTCCGAAGTTCGTCGAGACCTTCCTGGACAAACTGGTCAACTGGAAGTTCGCCGAAGCCAACTTCGCCTGATCTCGCCAGATCGTTCGACGGCCTCGTGCCGCGAAGAAAGAAGCCAGCCCCCGTGGGCTGGCTTTTTTTTGGCCGTTCCGATCTGCACGCACGGCTTGCTTGATTCTTCTTCACGCCCCTGTCACAGACGGCGCATTCCAATGGCGCTCACCCCACCGGAGCGCCACCACATGAATAGCGACAAGACGCCGAGCAACGCATTCCCCGCCGCCGATCCCCGCGAAGCCGCCAATCGGGGCCGCCGGGACTTTCTCGACTTCCTGGTGAAGTCGTCGTCCAGCGCCGTGGCCCTGGCGGCCGCCGGCTCGCTCGCAGCCTGCGGCGGCAGCAACGATCCCGTGGTGGCCGCGCCCGCTCCCGCGCCCGTGCCACCGACGCCCGCGACCTTCGCCTTCGGCATCGCCAGCGGTGATCCATTGACCGACCGCGTCATCCTCTGGACCCACGCCAAGGTGCCCGACAGCACCGCCGACGTAGCACTGACCTGGCAGGTCGCCCGCGACGCCGCCTTCGCGCAGATCGTGGCGAGCGGCCAGGTGAGCGCCACCGCCGCGACCTCGTTCACCGCCAAGGTCGACGCCACGGGTCTGGCCGCCGGCAACGACTATTTCTACCGATTCATCGATGCCGCCGGCACCCGTTCCACCGTCGGCACCACGCGCACCCTGCCGGCGGCCGACGTGGCCTCGGTCCGCTTCGCGGTGTTCTCCTGCGCGCTCTACTCCGAAGGCTACTTCCACGCCTACGCCGATGCCGCGCAGTCCGACGCGCAATTCGCGGTGCACCTGGGCGACTACATCTACGAGTACGGCTCCGACCCGGCCAAATACGGCAACACCAGCGTACCCGGCAACCGGGTGGCCAGCCCGGCCAACGACATCGTGACGATGAACGACTACCGGACCCGCTACGCCTTGTACAAATCCGACCTGAACCTGCAGGCCGCGCACGCGCGCATGCCCTGGATCACCGTCTGGGACGATCACGAGTTCGCCAACAACAGCTACGTGGGCGGCGCCGAGAACCACGACCCGGCCACGCAGGGCGACTGGACCACGCGCAAGAACATCGCCGCGCAGGTCTATCACGAGTGGATGCCGATCCGCACGCCGGACACCCCCAACCTGCTGAAGATCTACCGCCGCTTCGACTTCGGCCGCCTGCTCACGCTGCACATGCTCGACACGCGCATCGAGGGCCGCGACCGCCAGTACGACAACTTCGGCGACACCGACGGCGGCATCGCCCGCTACCTGGCAGGCCTGACGCCCGGCACCGGCGGCGTGCTGCCCGATGCATCGCGCCGCATGATGAGCGCCGAGCAGCAGGCCTGGCTGACCTCGGGCATGAGCGCCTCCACCGCCACCTGGCAGGTGCTGGGCAACCAGACCATCATGGCGCGCATGTGGATTCCGACGTCGGTGCTCACCGGCATCGCGGGCGGCACGGCGACGGTCACTGCGGCCATCAACGACTACCTCACGGCCAAGGTGACCCGCGCCGCCGGCGGCACTGCCGCGCTGACGCCGACCCAGACCGCGCTGCTCGACCCGACCGTCAACCTGCGCCTGCCCTACAACCTCGATTCATGGGACGGCTACCCGGCGCAGCGCGAGGCGATCCTGCAGACCGTGAAGGCGCAGGCCAAGCGCCTGGTCACCATTTCCGGCGATTCGCACGACGGCTGGTTCACCAACGTGTCGACCCTGGCGGGCGAGAAGGTCGGCATCGAATTCGCCGGCACCTCGGTCAGCTCCACCGGTTTCGAATCGGCCGGCCTCGGCGGCACGGCCACTTTCATCGACGGCAGCGCGCTCGTGCCGCAACTCGGCACAGCGGCGATCGGTGCGGGCCTGGGCCTCATCGACGACGTGAACTACTGCGACACCACCCAGCGCGGCTACCTGCGCATGACGGTGACCGCGCAGCAGATCACGACGCAGTACGTCTTCGTCAGCAGCGTGAAGCTTCCCAACTACACCGCGACGGTCGGCAAGACCATCACCGTGCCGGCGACGAGCGGCGGCGTCGGCACGCCGGTCATCGCCTGAAGGCGCTCACCGGCCCGCTTCGAACGGCGCGCCGCCGAGCTTGGAACCCGCCTTGAAACCGCGATGCGCGAACCAGCCCTGGTTCATTTCCAGCACATAACGAACCGGCTTGGTCGAGCAGTGCGAATCGGTGGTTTCGGGCTTCATGTCGGCCAGATTGACGATGGTGCCGTCGTCCGCCACGAAGGCGGCGGTCAGCGGCAGCAAGGTGTTCTTCATCCAGAAGCACTGCACCGCCGGCACGCTGAACGCGAACAGCATGCCTTCTGCCTGCGGCATCTCGCGGCGGAACATCAGGCCGATCTCGCGGGCCTGCGGCGTGGCGGCGACCTGGGCGTCGATGCGGTACATGCCGATGGTCATGACGACGCGCGGCAGGTCGGTCTGCGGCGCGGGTTGCGCCAGCGCCGGAGCGGCTGCGGCCGAGATCAGGGCGGCGGCTGCGATCAGGCGTCGCGGGAGGGATGAGAGGATTTGCATCGCGGTGGCGCGCCTGGCGCGAGAAGCGGGTTGCCGAAGACGCGGCATTGTGGACCATGCAAAAGAAAAGCGCCCCGGAGGGCGCTTTGCCGTGAGCGACGCCTTTACTTGGCCGTCTTGTCCATGTGCTTCTTGTGCTTGGTGGCGGTGTGCTTTGCCTTGGGCGTGGTCGCCTTCATGTCGCCCTTGGTGCCTTCGCCCATGGGGGCGACGGCGTCGCCGGTGGTCTTGGCGCTCGGAGCTGCCGGCGCCTGTGCGAATGCGCCGGTGACCAGGAATCCGGCGACGAGCGTAGCTATCAGTTTTTTCATGTTGGAGTCCTGCAGTTTCTCTCGGGAAGGGCCGCCTTCCAAAAGCGGAAGGTCCCATCGCAACGCCGCCCGCGCCGGGCTGGTTGACAGGGCCGCTCGCCAAATTTTCAGACATAAAATTGCCGGCTGGGGCAGCGCCGCAGCCCCAGCTCTCCCGTCACCGAAAGCCATTTTTCCATGTCCTACCAGCACATCCAGGTGCCTGCCCAAGGCGAGAAGATCACGGTCAATGCCGACCAGACACTGAATGTGCCGGACGAGCCGATCATTCCCTTTATCGAGGGCGACGGCACCGGCGTGGACATCACCCCGGTCATGCAGAAGGTGGTCGACGCGGCGGTGGCCAAGGCCTACGACGGCAAGCGCCGCATCCACTGGATGGAGGTCTACGCCGGCGCCAAGGCCGCCAGGCTCTATGGCGAAACGGCGCTGCTGCCCGACGAAACCCTGGCGGCGGTGCGCGAGTACGTGGTGTCGATCAAGGGCCCGCTGGCGCTGCCGGCCAGCGGCGTCGGCTCGCTCAACATCGCCCTGCGCCAGAAGCTCGACCTCTACGTCTGCATCCGGCCGGTGCGCTGGTTCCCGGGCGTGCCCACGCCGCTGGCGGAGCCGGGCAAGACCGACATGACCATCTTCCGCGAGAACTCCGAAGACACCTACACCGGCATCGAGTTCGCCGCCGGCAGCGACAAGGCCCGCCGGCTCATCAAGATCCTGCAGGAAGATTTCGGGGTCAACAACATCCGCTTCCCGGAAACCTCGTCCATCGGCCTCAAGCCGGTATCGCGCGAAGGCACCGAACGCCTCATGCGCAAGGCGCTGCAATACGCCATCGACTACGACAAGCCCAGCGTCACCATCGTGCACAAGGGCAACGTCATGAAGCTCACCGAGGGCAGCTTCCGCGACTGGGCCTATGCGCTGGCCCAGCGCGAGTTCGGCGCCGAGCCGGTCGACGGCGAGCGCTGGATGCGCTTCAAGAACCCGGGCACCGGCCGCTACATCACCGTGAAGGACGCGCTGGCCGACGCCTTCCTGCAGCAGAGCCTGCTGCGGCCGGCCGAGTTCAGCGTGATCGCCACGCTCAACCTCAACGGCGATTACCTTTCCGACGCACTGTCCGCCCAGGTCGGCGGCGTCGGCATCGCGCCCGGCGGCAACATGAGCGACACCGTCGCCATGTTCGAGGCCACCCACGGCCCGGCGCCCAAGTACGCCGGCAAGGACTACGTGAACCCCGGCTCCGAGATCCTCGCGGCCCAGATGATGCTGCGCCACATGGGCTGGACCGAGGCCGCCGACCTGATCGTCGGCGCCATGGAAAAAGCCATCGAGAGCAAGCGGGTCACCTACGACTTCGCCCGCCTCATGGCTGGCGCGATCCAGGTCAGCTGTTCGGGCTTCGGGCAGGTGATGATCGACAACATGTAGCCCGCCATCGGCGCGGCCCGGCGCCTTCAGCGCGGCGAGTCGCCCATGCGGAATTCGTGTGTCGCTTCTTCCAGTTCCTTCATCAGGGCCGGCTCCAGCGTGAGGCTCGCCGCCGCGATGGTGGCGTCGAGCTGCTCGGGCTTGCTGGCGCCGAGCAGCGGCGCGGTGATCGCCGGTTGCGCCATCACCCAGGCCACCGCCAGGGTCGCCAGCGGGATGCCGGCTTCGTCGGCGATCTGCTCCAGCCGGCCCACCGCGTCGAAGACCCGGTCGTTCCAGTAACGGTCCTGGTAGCGGCCGGCGGCGGTGCCCAGCGTGAAGCGAGTGCCGGCGGCCGGCGCCGAGCCCTTGGCGTACTTGCCGGTCAGCATGCCGCCGGCCAGCGGGTTGTACGGAATCACCGCCAGGCCTTCTTCCACGCACAGCGGCAGCAGCTCGCGTTCGATCTCGCGAAACAGCAGGCTGTAGCGCGGCTGTACCGACACGAATTTCACCAGGCGAAGGGTTTCCGACCGGCCAATGGCGCGCGCCAGCCGCCACGCCAGGAAGTTGGACACGCCCACGTAGCGCGCCCGGCCCGAACGCACGATCACGTCCAGCGCCTCCAGCGTTTCGTCGAGCGGCGTGTTGGGGTCGTCCGAATGCAGCTGGTAGAGGTCGACGTAGTCGGTGTCCAGCCGGCGCAGCGAGGCGTCGATGGCGTCGAGCAGGTGCTTGCGCGATGCGCCCTGGTCCCAGGCCAGCGGGCCCATCACGCCCACGGCCTTGGTCGCCACGATGTTGCGTTGCCGGCGGCCCGGCGCGGCCTTGAGCCAGCGGCCGACAATTTCCTCGGTGCGGCCGGCGCTCTTCTGGTCACCGCCGAGCGGGTAGACGTCAGCCACATCCAGCAGGTTGATGCCGGCATCGGTCGCCTTGTCGAGGATGGTCTGCGCCACGGACTCCTCGGTCTGCAGGCCGAAGGTCATGGTGCCCAGGGCCAGGCGCGAAACGACGAGGCCGGTACGGCCGAAACGGATGCTGGGGACGGGCATGGGAGGGATTCCGATCAGGAGGGGTGACAGCGGCCGGCGCCGCAAAACGAAGTCTGCGACGATACGCGCCTATCGTTTTTCGCTCATCGCGGCTTACCCCAAAACACCATGATCGACCTGTATTACTGGACCACGCCGAACGGCCACAAGATCAGCATTTTTCTGGAGGAGGCCGGCCTGCCGTATCGCCTGCACACGGTGAACATCGGCAAGGGCGAGCAGTTCGCGCCCGAGTTTCTGCGGATCGCGCCGAACAACCGGATCCCGGCCCTCGTCGACGACGAACCCGCCGACGGTGGCGCGCCCCTGTCGATCTTCGAATCGGGCGCGATCTTGACTTACCTCGCCGAAAAGACCGGCCGTTTTATGCCGACCGACCTTCGGGGCCGGCAGGAGGTGTCGCAATGGTTGTTCTGGCAGATGGGCGGGCTGGGGCCGATGGCCGGGCAGAACCACCATTTCGGCACGTTCGCCCCGGAAAAGATTCCTTATGCGATCGAGCGCTATATTAAGGAAACCGCCCGGCTTTATGGCGTGCTCGATCGTCGTTTGGAAAGTCGCGATTATGTTGCCGGTGATTATTCGATCGCGGACATGGCGATTTATCCCTGGATCGTGCCCCACGAACGGCAGAAGCAAAATCTTGCTGATTTTCCGAATATCGAACGCTGGTTCACCAATATCCGGGCGCGGCCTGCGGTGCAGCGCGCCTACGCACTGGTGGAGCAGATCGCAGCGCGTGCCTGATCCATCGTGCCGCCCGCGGTGCTGATTATTCAGGCGGCGGCCATTGCCAAATGCCAGAAAATGCGGGCCGATGCGTCGTTTGTAATTCTTGGAACCCGGCCGGATTATCTTGGGGTGCTCCATAGAATGAGAAATTCATTTTCTCCATTTATGTGTGATTTTTGGCGCCGTATTTCCGACAAACTCCATTTTTTCTACGACAAATCTGGCCCGTCATCCTCGTCGGCGCCACGTTCGAACTGCTGACGCCCGCCGCGTTCGCCCAGCCGAGCGACCTGGACACACGCCAGCTCCAGCGTCAACAGGCGCGCGAGAAGGACCTCCGTGAAACCCTGCAGCCCGACGCCGGCAGGCCGCAGGCCGCTGCACCACCGTCTCCCGACCGGCTGTTGCCCAGCGACGAGACGCCATGCTGGCCCGTCGATCGCATCGAGCTCGAAAGCGCCATGGCCGACCGCTTCGACTGGCTGGTGGAGGCGGCGTCCGGCGACGAAGGTCACGACAGCCCGATAGCCCGCTGCCTCGGCGCCCAGGGTATCGACGTGGTCCTGCAGCGCCTGCAGCATGCGCTGGTGGCGCGGGGCCTGGTCACCACCCGGGCGCTGGTCGGTCCGCAGGCGCTGCGGGAGGGCGTGCTGCGGGTGACGGTGATTCCCGGGGTGGTCCACGAGGTGCGGCTCACCGACGACAGCAGTCCGCGTGCCGGGCTTTGGAACGGCTTGCCGATGCGGCCCGGTGAGCTGCTGCGCCTGCGCGACGTCGAGCAAGGCCTCGAAAACCTGCAACGGGTGCCTACGGCGCAGGCCGACATCCGCATCGAACCGACACATGACGGTGCCTCGCCGGGCAACAGCGACCTGCTGGTGCGCTACCAGCAGCGGCTGCCGCTGCGGCTCAACCTGTTGGCCGACGATGGCGGCACGCGGGCCACCGGCAAGCGGCAGGGCACGGCGACGATCTCCTACGACAACTGGTGGACGCTCAACGACCTGTTCTATCTCAGCCTGGGTCATGACCTCGGTGGCAGCGCCGGCCGGGGCACGCGCTCGGCCTCGGCGCACTATTCGGTGCCCTTCGACTACTGGCTGGCGGGGGTAACGGTAAGCCGCAACCGCTATTTCCAATCGGTGGCCGGCGCCAGCCAGACCTACCGCTACGGCGGCGAGAGCGAAACCGCCGAACTCCGCGCGAGCCGGGTGCTCTGGCGTGATGCGAAACGCAAGCTGAGCGCCTCGCTGCGCGGCTTTCACCGCAACTCGACCAGCTTCATCGACGACACCGAAATCGAGGTGCAGCACCGGGTGACCGCCGGTTGGGAGGCCGGCTTCTCGCATCGTGAATACGTCGGCGACGGCGTGATCGACGCGGCGCTGGCCTGGAAGCGCGGCACCGGCGCGTTCGGCGCGCAGCCGGCGCCCGAAGAGCCCTTCGGCGAAGGCATGTCACGCATGAAGGTGCTGACGGCCGACCTCGCCGTCACCAAGCCATGGACCTCGGCCGGCCAGCGCCTGCGCTACTCCGGCACCTGGCGCGGGCAATGGAACCGCACGCCGCTCACGCCGCAGGACCGTTTCGCCATCGGTGGCCGATACAGCGTGCGCGGCTTCGACGGCGAAAGCGCACTGCTGGCCGAGCGCGGCTGGTTCTGGCGCAACGACCTGGCGCTGGCGTTCGCCGGCGAGCAGCAGGTCTACCTGGGTGTGGATACCGGCCGGGTCGGCGGTACGTCGGCGCAATACCTGGTGGGCCGGTCGCTGACCGGTGCCGTGCTCGGCCTGCGGGGTGCGTGGCAAGCCGTGTCGTACGACGTATTCGTCGGCCGGCCGCTGGCGCGACCCCACGGCTTTCAGACGGCGGCGACGACGGCCGGGTTCAACCTGTCGGTCGGCTTCTGATCGCCCCGGCCGGCGGGGCAGGCCGGCCGGTCAGGCGATGTCGAAATGGTGCAGGCCGAACTGCCCGCTGCGGCGATCGTCGAAGAAGTGCCGCAAGGTGTCGCGCACCGTGTAAAAGGCGATGTCGTCCCAGGGAATCTCGTCTTCGCGGAACAGCCGGGCTTCCATGGTTTCGTGGCCCGGGTCGAACCGGTCGGACAGCAGTCGCGCACGGTAGAAGAAATGCACCTGGCCCACGCGCACCACGTTGATGACGGTGAACAGGGGCTGCATCTCGATCTGCGCACCGGCTTCCTCGTCGGTCTCGCGCGCGGCGCCCTGGGCGGTGGTTTCGCCGAGTTCCATGAAACCCGCCGGCAGCGTCCAGAAGCCGCGGCGCGGTTCGATGTTGCGCTTGCACAGCAGCACCCGGTCGTCGAGCCACGGCACCGTGCCCACCACGTTGAGCGGATTCTCGTAGTGGATGGTGCCGCAGGCCGGGCAGACGGCGCGCTCTCGCGTGTCGCCGTCGTCCGGAATGCGGTAGATGACGGCGGTTCCGCATTGGCGGCAGTGGCGTATGGGCGGGCGGTGGCTCATCGGGGCGCCGTCGCCCTCAGACCACTTGCAGCTTGAGCGTGCCGATGCCGGCCACGCCGCCTTCGAGCACGTCGCCCGCCACCACCGCGCCTACGCCTTCGGGCGTGCCCGAGTAGATGAGGTCGCCGGGCTGGAGCTCCCATGCGGCCGACAGAATCTCGATGGTTTCGGCGATGTTCCAGATCAACTTGGTGACATGGCTGCGCTGGCGGTCGGTGCCATTGACCTGCAGCCAGATCTCGGCGTTTTGCACGTCACCGGCCTGGGCGGCGGGCACGATGGGGCCGATGGGCGCGCTGTGGTCGAAACCCTTGCCGATGCTCCAGGAGCGGCCCTGCTTCTTCATCTCGTTCTGCAGGTCGCGGCGGGTCATGTCCAGGCCGACGGCATAGCCGAACACGTGCTGCAGAGCGTCGGCCTTGGCGATGTTCCTGCCGCCCTTGCCGATGGCCACCACGAGCTCGATCTCGTGGTGGAAGTTCTTGGTGAGGCTGGGGTAGGGCAGCGACCCGGTTTCGCCCTGCGCCACGACGACGACGGCGTCGGCCGGCTTCATGAAGAAGAAGGGCGGCTCGCGACCGGTGAAGCCCATCTCCTTGGCGTGGTCCTCGTAGTTGCGGCCGACGCAATAGATGCGGTGTACGGGAAACCGTTCCGGGCGGCCCACTACCGGCACGGCGGGCTGGGCGATGGGCGGAAAGACGTAAGACATGCGGGAGGTCTCCGAGGAAGCTCGTGACGACGAGCGGGCGTGTGCCGAAATTGAAAACGACCGGGTGGCGTCAGGCCTTGGCCGCGGTGGCGTCGAAATGCTCGACCGTCGGCGGGCCTGCAAAGAACGGGCCGACGATGCCGCGCCATTCGGTGAACAGCGGCGATTCGCGAAAACCCACGGTGTGGTCTTCGAGTGTTTCCCACTCGATCATCAACAGATAGCGCTCCGTCGACTCGATGCCGCGCATCACCCGCGCGCTGCGAAAGCCACGGGCCTTGGCGATCACGGTGTTCAGGCCGCGGTGGATGGCTTCCTCGAATTCGGCATTGCGGCCGGGCGTGATGCGAATGTCTGCGTGTTCCAGGATCATGGCGATGCGGCTTGTCTTGGTTGAAGTTCGGCGGATGTTGGAAAAATGGCTGGCGCTATGCTCGGCCGTCCACGACTCTACCGCCACTTCGCACCGCGCCGCTGCCGCCATGTCCCAGGAATCAGAACGAAGCGCCGCCGCCGACTGGCTGCGGCCCGACTGGCCCGCGCCGCCGGGCGTGCGCGCGGTGTTCACCACCCGCGGCACCGGCGCGTCGGCGGCACCCTGGGACAGTTTCAATCTTGGCGACCACGTCGGAGATGCGCCGCAGGCCGTCGCCGCCAATCGCGACACCTTGCGCCGCGAGATCGGGGCCCTGCCGTTCTTTCTGCAGCAGCCGCACGGCACCGATTGCGCCGACCTCGACGCGCTGCAAGCCGACGCCCGGCCGACAGCCGATGCCTGCGTGGCCACGCGGCCGGGTCGGGCCTGCACCGTGATGGTGGCCGACTGCCTGCCGGTGCTGCTCTGCGATGTGCGAGGCCGCGTCGTCGCGGCGGCGCATGCCGGCTGGCGCGGCCTGGCGGCAGGCGTTCTCGAAAGTGCGGTGCACGCGCTGCGCGAGCGCACCGGCGAGACGGCCGCGCCCTTGCTCGCCTGGCTCGGGCCTTGCATCGGGCCGCAGGCGTTCGAGGTGGGCGAGGAGGTGCGTGCCGCCTTCGTGCAGGCCGATTTGGCCGCGGCCGGAAACTTCACACCCGGCCGGGCGCCGGGCAAATGGATGGCCGATCTGGCCGGGCTGGCGCGGCGGCGACTGCAGTCGGCGGGCGTGGAGCGCCTCTTCGGCAACGACAGCGGCCCGGACTGGTGCACGGTCGGCCAGCCCTCACGGTTCTTCTCGCACCGGCGCGACGCTGCCCGGCTCGGCGGCACCGGGCGCATGGCCGCCGCCATCTGGCGCCTTGCCTGAGGCCACGGGCCGATCTTCGGCAGCGGCCCGCCGGCGCGCCGCCCGGCGCCGCGCCGGTGTGCCCAGCAGATACAGCACGATCGACAGCGGCAGCAGGCCGTAGAGCACGAAGGTGACGACCGCCCCCAGCACGCTGCCGTTGCTGGCGGTGGCCTCCGCCACGGCCATCATCAAAGCCACATAGACCCAGGCGATTACCACGAGGTACATACAATCGTTTCGCGTGCATCATGATTCCAACCGGCAGGCTGAAATAGCCAACCCAGAACCGGACGCCGGCCCGCAAGCGCTGTTGAAGAGACATATGGATTCTGAACCCACCGGGCCACAGGACGGCAAAGCCGCCATACAACAAGCCACCCAGGCCATCGACCAGATGCAGCGATGGTGGCAGTCCATGCTCGGCGCACAGGCGCCGGGTGCCGGCGCTGCCCCTCGCATCGATCCGACCGGTCTGATGGCCGCCCAGGCCGAATACCTGCGCGGACTGGCCGAGCTCACCACCGCGCCCGCCCAGGCCGCGCCGGTGCAGGACCGCCGCTTCGCGAGCCCGGCCTGGCAGCAGAACCCGGTTTCCGAATTCGCCGCCCGCGCGCATCTGCTGGCCGCCCGCGCCATGACCGCCATGGCCGACGCGGTGCAGGCAGACGAGAAGACGCGCCAGCGCATCCGCTTCGCGGTCGATCAATGGTCGGCCGCCACCGCGCCGAGCAACCTGCTGGCGCTCAACGCCGACGCGCTGCAGAAGGCGGTGGAAACCGAAGGACGCAGCATCGCGCAGGGCCTGCAGAACCTCGCCGCGGACCTGCGGCGCGGCTACGTCAGCCAGACCGACGAGCAGCAGTTCGAGGTCGGCCGCAATGTGGCCATCACCGAGGGCGCGGTGGTGTTCGAGAACGACTTCTTCCAGCTCCTCGAATACAAGCCGCTCGGCGCCAAGGTCCATGCGCGGCCGATACTGCTGGTGCCGCCGTGCATCAACAAGTACTACATCCTCGACCTGCAACCGGCCAATTCGCTGATCCGCCACGTGGTGGAGCAGGGCCACCGCACTTTCGTCGTGAGCTGGCGCAATCCCGACGAAACGCTCGCGTCCGCCACCTGGGACGACTACATCGAGCAGGCGGTGATCCGCGCGATCGCGGTGGTGCGCGAGATCACCGCCGCGCGTACCGTCAACACGCTGGGCTTCTGCGTCGGCGGCACCATGCTCGCCACCGCGCTGGCGGTACTGGCTGCGCGCGGGGAGAAACCGGCGCATTCGCTCACGCTGCTCACCACCTTCCTGGATTTCAGCGACACCGGCGTGCTCGACATCTTCATCGACGAGCAGGCGGTGCGGCTGCGCGAGATGACCATCGGCAAAGGCGGTCTGCTCAAGGGCCAGGAACTGGCGTCCACCTTCAGCTTCCTGCGGCCCAACGAACTGGTCTGGAACTACGTCGTCGGCAACTACTTGAAGGGCGAGACGCCCGCGCCGTTCGATCTGCTCTACTGGAACAGCGACGCCACCAACCTGCCCGGCCCGTTCTACGCCTGGTACCTGCGCAACGCCTACCTGGAAAACCGCCTCTGCCGCGCGGGCGAGGCGACGGTTTGCGGCCAGCCGGTCGATTTCGGCCTGATCGACATTCCGGCCTATCTCTACGGCTCGCGCGAAGACCACATCGTGCCGGTCGGCAACGAGGGCGGTGGCGCCTATGCTTCCACCCAGCTGCTGCCGGGGCCGTGCCGTTTCGTGATGGGCGCGTCCGGCCACATCGCGGGTGTCATCAATCCACCGGCCAAGAAGAAGCGCAGCCACTGGGTGCGCGACGACGGAAAACTGCCGCCCACGCTGGCCGGCTGGCTGCAGGGCGCCGAAGAGCGCCCGGGCAGCTGGTGGGACGACTGGACCAGCTGGCTCGCCGGACACGCCGGCCGGCTGCAGGCCGCACCCAAGGCCTACGGCGGCCACGGCCATGCGGCCATCGAGCCGGCGCCCGGCCGCTACGTTCGCCAGAAAGCCTGAACCCCCCACCGACCACCGCTTTTCACCATCAGCTCAGGAGTTCTCCCATGGAAGACATCGTCATCGTCGCCGCCGCCCGCACGCCGGTCGGCAAGTTCGGTGGTTCGCTCGCCAAGATTCCGGCGACCGAGCTCGGCAGCATCGTGGTGCGCGAACTCGTCGCCCGCTCCGGCCTCTCGGCCGACCAGATCGGCGAGGTGATCCTGGGCCAGGTGCTGGCTGCGGGCGCCGGCCAGAATCCGGCGCGCCAGGCGCTGCTCAAGGCCGGCCTGCCGCGCGAAGTGCCGGGGCTCACCATCAACGCGGTCTGCGGCTCGGGACTCAAGGCCGTCATGCTGGCGGCCCAGGCCGTGGCCACCGGCGACAGCGACATCGTGATCGCCGGCGGCCAGGAAAACATGAGCGCCTCGCCGCACATCCTGCCCAACTCGCGCGATGGCCAGCGCATGGGTGACTGGAAGCTGGTCGACACCATGATCGTGGACGGCCTCTGGGACGTCTACAACCAATACCACATGGGCATCACGGCCGAGAACGTGGCCAAGCAGTACGGCATCACGCGCGAGCAGCAGGACGCGCTGGCGCTGGCCAGCCAGCAGAAGGCGGCGGCCGCGCAGGACGCAGGCCGATTCAAGGACGAGATCGTGCCGGTGTCGATTCCGCAGAAGAAGGGCGACCCGGTCGTCTTCTCGGCCGACGAATTCATCAACCGCAAGACCAACGCCGAGGCCCTGGCCGGCCTGCGCCCCGCCTTCGACAAGGCCGGCGGCGTGACGGCGGGCAACGCCTCGGGCATCAACGACGGTGCGGCCGGCGTGATGGTGATGACCGCCAAACGTGCCGCCGAGCTGGGCCTGAAGCCGCTCGGCCGCATCGCCAGCTACGCCACGGCGGGCCTGGATCCGGCCATCATGGGCATGGGCCCGGTTCCTGCTTCTACCAAGGCGCTCAAGCGCGCCGGCTGGAACGCCGCCGACCTCGACCTGCTGGAGATCAACGAAGCCTTCGCGGCGCAGGCCTGCGCGGTCAACAACGAGATGGGCTGGGATGTCTCCAAGGTCAACGTCAACGGCGGGGCGATCGCGATCGGTCACCCCATCGGTGCGTCCGGCTGCCGGATTCTCGTGACGCTGCTGCATGAAATGCAGAAGCGCGACGCGAAGAAGGGCATCGCGTCGCTGTGTATCGGTGGTGGCATGGGGGTTGCCCTGACCATCGAGCGCTGAGATTCGGCCACACTAGCTTTTCGCCGTGCGTTCTTTCGCGCACGGCATCCACAACACACAAGATTCAGGAGAGTGATCCATGGGCCAGAAAGTGGCTTACGTAACCGGCGGCATGGGCGGCATCGGTACCGCCATCTGCCAGCGCCTGCACAAGGACGGCTTCAAGGTCGTCGCGGGCTGCGGGCCGACCCGCGATTTCGAAAAATGGCTGGCGGCCCAAAAGGCGCTGGGCTTCACCTTCCACGCATCGGTCGGGAATGTGGGCGACTGGGAGTCCACGGTCGAGGCCTTCTCCAAGGCCAAGCAGGAGCACGGCAGCATCGACGTGCTGGTCAACAACGCCGGCATCACGCGTGACCGCATGTTCCTCAAGATGACCCGCGACGACTGGGACGCGGTGATCGAGACCAACCTCAACAGCATGTTCAACGTGACCAAGCAGGTGGTGGGCGACATGGTGGAAAAGGGCTGGGGCCGCATCATCAACATCAGCTCGGTCAACGGCGTGAAGGGTCAGGCCGGCCAGACCAACTACTCGGCCGCCAAGGCCGGCATGCACGGCTTCTCGATGGCGCTGGCGCAGGAGATGGCGACCAAGGGCGTCACCGTCAACACGGTGAGCCCGGGCTATATCGGCACCGACATGGTCAAGGCGATCCGCCAGGACGTGCTCGACAAGATCGTCGCGACGATTCCGGTCAAGCGCCTGGGCGAGCCGACCGAGATCGCCTCCATCATCGCCTGGCTGGCGTCCGACGAGGGTGGCTATACCACCGGTGCCGAGTTCGCCGTGAATGGCGGCCTGCACATGCACTGAGCGGCCCCGCGCCCACGCACCGAGCCCGCCCCTGTGGCGGGCTTTTTCGTGGGCGCCGCATTCCCGCCAAGCCCCGCGGCCGCGACCGTGAATAAGAAGCGCGTCCGGCGTGAGCGGTTATAACGAAGCGATTCCATAAGACCCGACCCCACACGAGGACAAGCGCTCCGATGCCGCATAACGTTTCCCTGATCAACACCATCGCGGCGGGCCTCGGCCTGGCGCTCATCCTGGGCTTCCTGGCGATCAAGATTCGCCTGCCGGCCCTGGTGGGTTATCTGCTGGCCGGGGTGATCATCGGACCGTTCACACCCGGCTTCGTGGCCGATGCCGAAATCGCGGCGCAGCTCTCCGAGATCGGCGTGATGTTGCTCATGTTCGGCGTCGGCCTGCATTTCTCGCTCGACGACCTGCTGGCGGTGCGCCGCATCGCCTTGCCCGGCGCCCTGGTGCAGATAGCGGCGGCCACGCTCATGGGCATGGGCCTGGCTTGGTGGTGGGACTGGCCGATCGGCGGCGCGCTGGTCTTCGGCCTGGCGCTGTCGGTGGCCAGCACGGTGGTGCTGCTGCGCGCGCTCGAAACGCTGAACCTGCTCGACTCCTTCACCGGCCGTGTCGCGGTCGGCTGGCTGGTGGTGGAAGACCTGGCGATGGTGCTGGTGCTGGTGTTGCTGCCGCCGCTGGCCGGCGTACTGGGCGGCCCGGGCGCCGAGGCCGATCTGCCGACGCTGCTCAAGACCATCGGCTTCACCCTGCTGCAGGTCGCGATCTTCGTCGCGCTGATGCTGGTGGTGGGGCGCCGGGTGTTCCCCTGGATCCTGTGGCAGGTCACCCGCACCGCGTCGCGCGAGCTGTTCACGCTGTGCGTGGTGGCGGCAGCGGTGAGCATCGCCTTCGGTGCGGCGGCGCTGTTCGGCGTGTCCTTCGCGCTCGGCGCGTTCTTCGCCGGCATGGTGATGCGCGAGTCCGAATTCAGCCACCGCGCGGCAGAAGAATCGCTGCCGCTGCGCGATGCTTTCGCGGTTTTGTTCTTCGTGTCGGTCGGCATGTTGTTCGATCCACACGTGCTGGTGGAGCGCCCGTTCCAGGTGCTGGCGGTGGTGGCGGTGATCGTCGTCGGCAAGTCGCTGGCGGCGGCCGGCCTGGTGCTGCTGTTCCGCTACCCGCTGCAGATGGCGCTGACCATCTCGGCGAGCCTGGCGCAGATCGGCGAGTTCTCCTTCATCCTGGTCGCGCTCGGCCGCTCGCTCGGCCTGCTGCCGGCCGAGGGGCAAAGCCTGGTGCTGGCCGGTGCGCTCATTTCAATCGCCATCAACCCGCTGGTCTTCGGTGCGACCGCGCCGGTGCGTTCCTGGTTGCTGGCTCGCTCGGCCTTTGCCCGCAAGCTCGAGCAGCGCGACGATCCGCTGGCCGAACTGCCGATGGGCACGCACGAACGCTACCTGTCGAGCCAGGTGGTGGTGGTGGGTTATGGC
Source organism: Xylophilus sp. GOD-11R (assembly GCF_033546935.1). Classification (GTDB taxonomy): domain Bacteria; phylum Pseudomonadota; class Gammaproteobacteria; order Burkholderiales; family Burkholderiaceae_C; genus Xylophilus. The sequence goes on from NZ_CP137854.1 coordinate 1,374,716, forward strand.
CGTGTCGGCCGGCGCATCGCCGTGGCGCTGGCGGGGCAAGGCCTGCCCTACGTGATCGCCGAGGAAAACCGCGAGATCGTCGAACGGCTGCGCGGCCAGGGCATCGCGGCGGTGTTCGGCAATGCGGCCGACCCGGCGGTGCTGATCCAGGCGCACATCGCCCGGGCGCGGATGCTCGTGGTGGCGGTGCCGGAATCGATGGACATCCGGCAGATGATCGAGACGGCGCGCACGCTCAACCCGGGCATCGAGATCGTGCTGCGCAGCCACAACGAAGAAGAGGCGAGGCTGCTGGAGCAGGAGAACGCCGGCAAGGTGTTCCTCGGCGAACAGGAGCTGGCCGAAGCCATGGTGCGCCATGTGCTCGAGCGCACCGCCGGGCCGGCGCCGCACGCCGAAAGCCGGGCGCACGCCTGAGGCCGGTGGCCGCCCTGCACGGGCGGCCGATGCCGGTCAGTTGAGGTCTTCGATGACCAGCGTGCGGTACTTCTGCGCCAGCGAAAATTCCACCCGCCGCGCGATCTGCATCAGCCGCTCGGTGTCTTCGCGCGAGTCGGCCACCACCACCAGGCCGTGATGTCCCTTGCGGGCCAGCGCCTCGAAGGAGCGCACCGTGGCGCCTTCGGTGCCGACCGAGGGCAGGGGAATGTCGCTGCCTTCCTCGGACTTGGCCACGTCGCGCAGCAGCGTCGCTGGCGACAGGCTGGCCACCGCGTCTGCCGGAAACCCGCCTTCGGCGACCAGCGCCTCGGCGGTGCGTTCGGCGTCGGCCTTGTCGGGGAACATGATGACCGCGTGGCCGGTGGGATAGAACACGCCGCCCATGGTCAGCATCTTCTTGTCCATGACGAACTCTCTCATCGCATGCTCCTGTTCTTCGCGCCCGTGGGGCGTTGGGCGGATCAGCTTAGGAGTGCGCGAAGGTCGGAGCTGTAGGACAAGGAATCAATATTCCTCCAGCCGCAGCGCGGGCACGGTGGCCACGCGGCCGACGGCGTCGAGGCGGTCGATCACCCGGCGGGCGAAGAAGCTGTCGGGGCTGTCGGGCTCCAGCGCCGCGAAGATCAGGTTGCCCAGTGGCTGCGAGGCGGGCACGTAGAAGCCGCCTTGCGGAACGTCGGCCAGCGCGCGGCTGACGGTGACGTCGACCAGCACCGTGCCACGCGTGGGGTCGTCGCGGCGTGCGGTTTCGCGGTAGGCGTCGATCAGCAGCGAGGACGGCTCCATTACCCGCATCACCTGCACGCCGGCGTCGCGCAGCCGGTCGACCGCGCCGGAGGCCGAGGCGTCGAGCCAGTAGCCGCAGGGCCGGCGGCGGCTGATGACGGTGCGCGGCACCAGATAGGAATTCCATTCGACTTCCATCGCGCGGTCGGCGCCGGTGGCGGGGTCGAGCAGGGTGACGCTGCGGCGCTGGGTGGTCGGCAGGATGTCGATGGCGGCATCGGCGCGGCAGGCGAGCGAGGCGACGTCGCGGTCGACGAACTCACGCAGCTTGCGCAGTTCGTCGGCGCGGGTGGCGGCGCCCTGCAGCAGGCCCGACAGCGCCACGACCTGGCTGTGGACCCGGCGCTGCAGGTGCAGCCGGCCCAGGCCCTGCCCGCGGCTGGCGACCATGAGCGCGGCGATGTTCTTCAGGCCTTCGGTGTTGCGCAGGTCGCCGGCCATGGCGCCGGCCATGGTGAGGGTGCGCACGGCCGGGTCGTCCGACGCGGTGAAGTACCAGTCCTGGCTGAGCCCGGAGCGCTCCAGCGCGGAGCTGACCGGGCGGCGCAGCCATTCTTCGGCGGCCTTGGTGACGAATTCGGGTTCGTTGGCGGGCGTGGCGTATTGCAGCAGCACGTCGGCGCGCTGCACCGCGCCGAACTTCTCGGCGAAGGCGCGGGTCACCGGGTATTCGCGGGCGTCGGCCAGCACGACGGGCTTGTAGTCGCGCACCAGGCGGGCGATGGCGCGGGCTTCGGGCGTGCGCAGCACCAGGTGGTCGCGGGCGAGGTCGGTCCCGTCGGTGGTGAGCGCGGTGCCGGCGGCGGCGCCGTCGGGGTTGGCGCGCGGCAGCACGATGATGTTGATGCGGCCCAGCAGCGGCTGCAGCAGGCCTTGCGCGGCCTCGCGCGCCAGGATGAGCAGGGCTTCGGCGGTGGCCGGCTCGTCGCCGCGCTGCTGCCCGATCAGCAGCACCGTGGGCCGGCCGTCGGCCAGCAGGGTGCTCGGCTCGGTGTTGGCCGAGCGGGTGAGCACCAGCGCCTCCAGCGCTTCACCGCGCTGCGAGCTGCCGAGGGAGACGACGCCGGCACGCGTGTTGCCGCCGTTGCCCGACGCGGTGGCCAGGCCGGCGAGCCAGGCGCGCAGCTCGGTGTTGCTGGTGTAGGTGCTGCGGCCGTCGGCCAGGCCGGGCGTGGCGTATCGCACGGTGGGCTCGGGAAAGCGCGCGGCAACCGCCGGGCCGTAGGGCGGCACCTCGGCCACCGGCGCGGGGGGCGGCGCGGGCGCTGTCGGGTCGACGGGTGCCTGCGAGGCGGGCAGGCCGGGCGCGATGTCGTCACGGGGACGGATCGGCATCACTTCCACGCCGGGGCCCATGTCGACCACCGGCGGGGCAGTGGGGGTGGCTGGCCGGGCAGGTACCGGCTGGCGGCTGGCCGGCGCGGCGGGGGTGCCGCTGTTCCAGGTCGGCAGCGGCGTCGACGAGCAGGCCGCGAGGGCCAGGCTCAGGGCCATGGGGGCCGTCAGTGCCAGTCGCGGTCGCCGGGCAGGGCGGGTGGACGCGGTCGGCAGATGATGGGGCGATGGCATGCGGTACTCCTGGATGCGTTGGACTTCTCGTGCCCGCACGGCCGGCAGGCGCGCCGGCGGGCGACGCATATTAGACCGTGCCCGCCGCAGGACGGTTACCGGACGAAGTCCCGCGGCGTTAGACCGAGGTGGTGGCTTCGCCCGGAGACGTTTCCATCTCGTCGGCCATGCGGCGGTGCTCGCGCAGACCGCGTGCCAGGTCGGTCAGGGCGTTGAAATGGACCCCTCGGCCGAAAGACGATCCCGGCACCAGGTATTCGGCCAGGATCCGGTTGTGGTGGTGCAGGTGCACCGCATTGGCGACCGGATCGTGCTTCAGGTGTTCGGCGAAGTCGTCTTCGAAGAAGCGGACGCGCCGGGCGCCGTCCGGATGGCGAAACAGCATCGAGGTCTGCGAGCCTTCTCGCCGGGCCAGGGTGTCGAGCGTGGCGAAGAGCACCTTCTGCCGAAACTCCGGCAGCGCCACGATCTTCGCCGTGTCCGGATGCTCTGCCATCTCGTCCCGCAGTGCTTCGTGGATGGCCCGCATCGGCCGGTCGAAAAACGCCGTCCGATAGCGGTCGCGAAGGGCCTGGCGCATCAGGCGATGGCCGGCTGGCAGCAGCCGTGCCTTGCCGCGCCAGCGCAGGCTGATCGCCCGCAGTTCGTCGCGCCGCTCCTCGGGCGTGCGTGTGGGCCAGGGTGCCAGGATGTCCTCGGTTTCGAGCATCCGGGTCAGGTCGTGCCACAGGTGGGTCCGCACCACGTCGTGCTGGTGGGCCAGGTAATGGTCGCCGATGGCGCGCAGGACGGTCTCGTGCCCCTGGTCGCGCAGGCGGTCGCCCAGGTTGCCGGGATCGACCGCGGCCTTGACCACGTCCGGCGCTGCCTCGCCGACATACCGTGCCTTGCGGCTCTCGTTGACGCTGGCGCCGATGGCCGTACCGATGGTGAGGACGGTGCCCGGCACCGCCGCAGCCGTGCCGGTGCCGGGTGCGACCAGGTTCATGAGCGTCGCGATGAACATCAGCACCTGCCCGGCCACCAGGCCGCCGGCCATGATCTGGTCGACGAGATTGGTGTGCAGGCGAAAGGCGAGGTCCTGCGCATAGAGTTCGCGCGCGTCGGGCGGCAGCTGGTCGAACATGTCCCGTACCGCCGCCAGATCGTCCTGCAGGTCGGCGCGCGCCCGTCGCTGCAGGCGCAGGTTGAGGGCACCGGAAGTCGCCTGGAACACTTGCGCGGTCATCATGATCGCGCCGGTGCCGATCTGCAGCCCGTGGGCCGTCGCATGGTGGGCCAGGGCTTCGGCGGTTCTTGCCTGCCGTTCGGCGCTGTCCGCTACGGCGGTGAAGGCCGATTTGGCGGCCGACACCTGCATGCCACCGGCCATCAGTCCCATGCCGATAGCGGTGAAGATCAGGGCGGTGCGTTGCTCCTTGGTGCCGTGGCGATTGCTTTCGAGCCGATCGGTCAATGCGCACTGGTAGGCGCTTTCCTCGCTCGGCAGCTCGCGGTGGCGGCGCAGGCGCTCGTCGAGGATGGCGCAGGCCTCTTCCACGAAGGCGCGGGAGAGGTCGCCATTGCCCTTGACCTCGTCACGGCGCGCCCGCAGGTTGTCGACCATCAGATGGTGAAAGCCCCGCTCGCGCGTCGCCTGCCGGCGCTGGAAGCGCGCCACGCCGGCTTCGTGCAGCGACACCAGCCGTGCGATTTCGAGCTCCGTCGCGGCGGGCACCGCGCGGCCGTTGCCCAGCCGGCTGTCGCGTCGTAGCGCCTCGATGAGTTTCCGCTGTTGCTCGAGCACGGCTTGCACCGTCGCCGGGTAGAGGGCGTAGTAACCCTGGATCGCGCTCTTCACCGCGCCGGCCGCCGAGACGGCCACCAGCGGGAACAGGAACTCGAGCAGGCCGATCTCGATGAAGGGCTGGTCGGCCTCGGCGAAGAGGATGGGCACGGTGCCGGCGAGCTCGTCGCCGCCATCCATGTTCTTGACCCTGGCGATCAAGCGCAGCGCGGAGACGAAGGTCGAGCCGGAGAAATCGTCGATCACCTTGGGCTTGCCGGAGAACCGGTGGTAACCGAGCCTGACGCTGACCGGCCGGGGCAGGGCGGGATCGGGCGCCGCGACGATATTGATCTGGAAATCGTTCGTGTCGATCCGGCCGCCCACGCGCCGCTGCAGCAAGGCTTCCTCCAGCACCGAGTGTGGAATGTCGGCGAGCTCGTAACCACCGATCTGGTGAGACTGGAGCGGTTCCGGGCTGGGGTCGGATGGAGATCGATTCGGCGGATGGTTCGTCGCGGCGATGGTTCGAAGCATGGGCAGGCCCGGCAGTGGTGAAGGCCGGGGAGTCTGTCGGGCCGGCCTGCGGGCCGCGCGCGGCCAGGCGAAGCGCCGTCAGCCGGACGGAACGCCGCGCCGAGCCGGGCTTCAGGCCGCTTCGGTGCTCGCCTGCGGTTGCCGCGCGATCGCCATCACCTCGCGCGCCGGCAGGGTCTTGAGCCGGTGGTCGCTCCACACCCGCCGCCAGCCGCGCGCACCCGGCAGGCCGTGGCGCAGCCCGAGCATGTGGCGGGCGATGGAGTACCAGCCGGTGCCGTGCGCGGCGGCCTCGCGCTCCATGTAGGCCACCATGGTTTCCTCGACTTCCTCGCGCGTGAGCGCCCGATCGGCCGCGCCCATGAAGGCGTGGTCCCAGCCGGCCAGGCTCCAGGGGTTGTGATAGGCCTCGCGGCCGACCATCACGCTGTCCATGAAGCCGAGCTGTTCGGTGATCTGCCCGTAGTCGGCGATGCCGCCGTTGACCGCGATGAAGAGATGGGGGAAGTCGCGCTTCAACTGGTGCGCCATCTCGTAGCGCAGCGGCGGAATCTCGCGGTTCTGCTTGGGGCTCAGGCCCTGCAGCCAGGCGCTGCGGGCGTGCACGATGAAGTGCCCGCAGCCGGCCTCGGCCACCTGTCCGACGAAGTCACGCACGAAGTCGTAGCTGTCCTCGCGGTCCACGCCGATGCGGTGCTTGACCGTGACCGGGATATCGACCGCGTCGACCATGGCCTTCACGCAGTCGGCGACCAGGACCGGCTCACGCATGAGGCAGGCGCCGAAGGCACCGCGCTGCACCCGCTCCGACGGGCAGCCGCAGTTGAGGTTGATCTCGTCGTAGCCCCATTGCCGGCCCAGCCGTGCGGCCGCGGCCAGATCGGCCGGCTCGCTGCCGCCGAGCTGCAGGGCGACCGGGTGCTCGGTGTCGTCGAAACGCAGGTGCCGGTCCACGTCGCCGTGCAGCAGCGCGCCGGTGGTCACCATTTCGGTGTAGAGCAGGGCATGGCGCGACAACAGACGGTGGAAGTAGCGGCAGTGGCGGTCGGTCCAGTCGAGCATCGGGGCCACCGACAGGCGGGAAGGCGCGTAAGTCGTTTTCATAGATGGATATCGGGCGCTGCCGGTCGAGACTCTTCTGCCAGATCATGACTCGGTTGGCACCTTGAACTGCATGGGCCAGCGTCGATCGGCATCGCCGAAATGGCATCCGACAGCAAACAAAACAGGCAGGTCGCTCGCCCGTTTTCGACCCAAGGGGTGCGAGCCGAAAAGTCGGACATTTTCCATCAAGGCCTTTGCCTCGATGTTGAGCGACTTCAGCGCAGTGCAAGCCGTCCATGCCTCAGCGGCAAGCGCTCGGTACGCGCATTCGATATTCCAGGGGTATTCGAGCAGCACTCGTCCACTGGAACCGAACCGCCTTCGCGGATCCCCTGGTGCTTCGGGCTCGACGCCGATGTCCGCATGGCTTCGCGTTCGGAAAGCTGCGGGCCGTTATGCGAACTTTGTCAGGGGCAATGCAAATGCATTACCATGAGCCACGCCATTTACGCCGGAGTCACGCCATGCGCGCCATCATGCAACTCGAATCGACATTGACCGACCGCTACCAGACCACCGTACCGGAGTCGGTGCGCCGGGCCTTGCGCCTGGGCAAACGCGACCGGATTCACTACACGATTCGTCCCGACGGCGAGGTCGTGCTCACCCGAGCGGTGACCGGCGATGGCGACGATCCGGCGTTGGCGCCATTCCTGGGCTTCCTGGCTCGCGACATCGCCGAGCATCCTGGGCGGCTCCATGCCTTGGATCCGGACTTGGCGCAGCGCATCAAGTTCCTGGTCGGCACAGCCGAATTCGATCTCGATACACCGTTGTCGGCGGACGATGAATGACCGGCGGCGAGCCACTCGTCGTCAACGGCTGGACACTTTTTGCCCACCCGATCTTTCTGGAGCAACTCGAAGCCCTCACGGCGCAGGTGGAGGCGCTCGAGCGCAAGGATCCCGTTGGCTACACCGGAAAGAATGCCTCGAAACGTCTGGCTGCCATCGCCAAGCTGGCGTTCGAGGTCATTCCGCAAGAACCCACGCGGCCGGAGTACCGCCAAGGCAGCACGCTCGGCGACGAGAACAAGCACTGGTTCCGCGCCAAGTTTTTCCAGCAGTACCGCCTGTTTTTTCGTTTCCACGCATCGGCCAAGGTGATCGTGTTCGCCTGGGTCAACGACAAAGACACGAAACGGGCCTACGAGCGCGCGGACGATGCCTACCGCGTATTCCGTCGAATGCTCGACAACGGCCGGCCGCCCTCGGATTGGGAAAAGTTGCTGGCTGAAGCACGCGCCGAGGGCAAGCGCCTGGGCCGGCTGGCGCGACGGGACACTTGAAGGCGGCGTCTGCGATGAAAGCGTGCTCGTCCGCAGATGCACCCGTCGCGGTCGGACAAGGTCCGCCAACCGGGCGTGTGGCATTCATGCCGTGGAAGGACGCCGTCGCCTGACTCACATCGAACCGGGCGACGACGAATTTCTAGAGACGCTCGCCGCCCACGATCAGGGCATGTGGATGCCCAGGCCGGTTTGGCGGCGGCCGAGGCGTTCGTGTTGGTCAGCACCGGTACTGCGCCGGGCGCCTTCCACTTACTCGCTGAAGAACACGTGGGGCGCGCCCGGCGGCAGACGACGGCCACGATACCGACGGTGACGCTGCCCGCGCGGGTCGCCGTCTGGCCCTGGAGTCGGTCAGGGTGACCATCACGTCGTAGCTGCCGGCCGCGCTGTCGTCACCCCAGTTCACGGTGAGCGAGGGGAGCGTGGCGCTGCCGACGGGCGAGGCTTCGGAGATGTCGACCATGTAGGCCTCACCGACATTGACCGCGGCCGGGATGTCGGCCGTGACGATGAGCCGCGTCGTCCCCGGATCCGCGGCCAGGTTCAGGCCGACCAGCGCCGGGTCGTGGTCCGAGGCGCGGAAGGCGGTGGGCGCATAGCGGTCGTCGGTGGTCAAGTCGGTGTTGTAGTCGAGCTCGGGTCGGCTCGTCGGCTTTGATGTGCCACACCGCCACGCCGCCGACCTGGGCGGCCAACGAGCCCGATGCATAGCCGTGGTCGAGCGCGCCGGTTTCACCGCCGAAGACGTAGGTGTAGCGGTCGACCGCCGGCAGGCGCTTGAGCAGGCTTTCGAAAGCGGCGTTCTCCAGCACCCGGGTCGGGTCTTCCGGCAGGTAGCTGTTGAAGTCGCCCATCATCAGCGCGTCGGATGACCTGACGGAAGCCTGACTGAACTGCGAACCAAGGGTAAATACTGATAAGATTTTGTATCGAGAATCACTCCTATTTACTTCCTGTCCGTGAAGCGTGCCGTTTGGGTTTGTGTTTCCGGGCGTTCATCGGTCTCCATGTCACCTCGCCGCTTCGTCACCTTTTTCGCCCTCACCGCTCCCGCCCTGGCCGCCCAGGCGCAAACCGCCTCCCTTGCCGAGATCCAGGTGCGCGGCTCGGCCGACTACGTTTCCGAGTCGAGCCAGGCCTTTACCGCCACCCGCACCGACCAGTCCCTGATGGACGTGGCGCAATCGGTGCAGGTGGTCGGCCCGTCGGTGCTGCAGGAGCAGCAGGTGCGCAACCTCGACGACGCGCTGTCGCTGGTCAGCGGCATCGCCCAGGCGCCGACGCGTGCCGGCACGCAGGATTCGTTCGTGCGGCGCGGCTTCACCGGCAGTTCGTCCACCGGCCTGCTGCGCGACGGCGTGCGTTCGATCCAGGCGCGCAACTTCAGCGCGACGACCGAACGCATCGAGGTCCTGAAGGGACCGACGTCGACCCTCTACGGCATCCAGGAACCGGGCGGCGTGATCAACGTGGTGAGCAAGGTGCCGATGCTGACCTCGCGCACCGGCCTGCAGCTCGACACCGAACAGGCCGGCGGCTATGGCGCGCAGTTCGACACCACGGGCCCGATCACCGGCACCGACTGGTCGTACCGGCTGATCGCTTCCACCGAAGACCGCGACGATTGGCGCAATTTCGGCCGCACGCGGCGCGACCTGCTGGCGCCGTCGCTAGCCTGGCGTAGCGGCGGCACCGAGGGGGTGCTGGCCTACGAACACACCGATTACGAGGTGCCCTTCGACGACGGCACCATCTTCGGCGCCAACGGCCGGCCGATCGACATTCCGCGCAAGCGCCGTCTCACCGAGTCGTTTTCGCGCATGACGGGCAACACCGACTTCATCAATACCCGGCTGCAGCACGCGTTCAACAGCCAGTGGACCGCACGGGTGAACTACGCCTTCAATCGCAACCGCTACAGCGACTGGCGCGTTCGCCCCAATCGCTACGACGACGCCACCGGCCTGCTGCGCCGCCGCGCCGACGGCCGCCAGAACGTGGACGACAGCAGCAACTACCTGGTGGCCGACCTGGTGGGCAAGTTCCGCACCGGCGCGGTCGGCCATGAGCTGCTGGTGGGTGTCGACCACGAACGCACGCTGGGCCGCACCGGCGGCGAACTCGCGCGCATCACCTACAACGGCTTCGACACGGCCAACCCGGTCTACGAGCAGGTGCCGGTGCCGACGGCCTACGACGACACCACGCGCAACGCCCGCAGCTTTCTGCGCACGACCTCGCTCTTCGCACAGGACAGCGTGTCGCTCGGCGAGCGCTGGATCGTCTCGGGATCGGTGCGCTACCAGCGCTGGCGGCAGGTGGAGGGCGCGGGCCTGAACTACGTGGAGACGCAGAACATTTCCGGCTCCGAGGTGCTGCCGCGTGTCGGCGCGCTCTACAAGCTGAGTCCGCAGGTATCGCTCTACGCCAACTACGCCACGTCCTTCGTGCCCAACCTCGCCAGCAGCCCGGCCCAGGCGGCGTTCGATCCGACCAAGGGCCGCTCGATGGAGCTGGGCACCAAGTTCCAGCTGAGCCAGCGCCTGTCGGGCACCTTCGCGCTGTTCGACATCGAGAAGAAGAACATCGTCGTCAACCTCGACGACGACACGGCGCAGGCCATCGGCAAGGCCCGCTCGCGCGGCGCCGAGCTCGACATGACGGGCCAGGTGAGCGCCGCGCTGCGCTTCATCGCCGCCTACGCCTACACCGACACCAAGGTGCTGGAAGACGCGAGCGGCCTGCAGGGCAACCGACTGCCCAACGCGCCCAAGCACTCGGCGTCCATCGCCGCGCATTTCGCGCCGGGCTGGCGCACCGGCGACCTGCCGTGGCATTTCAATGCCGCAGTCCGCTATGCCGGCGAGCGCCAGGGCGACGCGGCCAATTCGCTGACCCTGCCTTCCTACACCGTGGCCGACCTCGGCCTGGGCACCCGCTTCGACTGGAACGGCTCCACCCTCCACCTCGACGTGCTGCTGCGCAACGCCTTCGATCGTGCCTACTACCCGTCGGCCGACGGACCGCTGCGGGTGCTGGTGGGCGCGCCGAGGCAACTCGGCGTGCGCCTGCGCGCCACGTTCTGACGCCGCGGCGTCAGCGCTTGAGCTTCTCGATTTCCTTCATGTCGGCGGCGAACACCGACTCGTAGGGTTCGCCCGCCGCGCCGATGGACATGTCCGCCAGACCATTCTTCTGGATGTACTCGGTGAAGACGCTGCCCGAGCGTGCGGTGAGCATGGCCTGCTGGAGTTCCTGGTAGCCCTTGGGGTTCTTCTGGGCGAAGGCGGCGGACACCACGTAGACGCCGTAGCGCGCCAGGAAGTGCGGCGAGGGCATGCCCACGCCGTAGCCCGACAGCAGGCTCTGCAGGGTGGGCGCCTCGGGCCAGCGCGGGCTTTTCTTGTCGGAGCCGATGAACAGCGCCGTGGTCTTGGAGCGCATCGCCGAGCGCACGAAATCGTCGCCCAGGTTGGCGGTGACATCGCCGGCGAGCAGGGCATTGACGGCTTCCGAGCCACCCTTGTAGTTGACGATGAGCACGTCGATCCTGAGCTGGTCGACCAGCCACTGCGCCAGGGTCTCCTGGGCGCTGCCGCCGGCCACCGAGATCGACAGCTTGCCGGGGTTGGCCCGGGCCTCGGAGACGAACTTGCCGAAGGAGTCGATGGCGCCGTCGTTCCTGACCAGGAACACCCGCGGCTCGTGCAGGTCGGCCATGATCACGCGGAAGTCGCTCAGCTTGAAGCCGGCGTTGCCGCGCGCCACCGCCAGGTTCAGGTCGGGCTGGTTGATGGCCAGCACCGCCGAGCCGTCGGCTCCTTCGCGCAGCAAGGCGCTGGCCGCGATCTGCCCGCCGGCGCCGGCCTGGTTGCGCACCACCACGCTGCGGCCGCCGAGCGCACCCTGCAGCGGCACCGAGATGAGCCGGGCGAAGGCGTCGGTGCTGCCGCCGGGCGGATAGCCCACGATCATCTGCAGGGGTTTGTCGTTCTGGGCCGACGCCAGGTTCGGCCAGGCGGCTGCGGCGGAAGTGGCGGCGAGGGCCGCAGCGAAGCGGCGGCGGCTGACCAGGGTCGGGTTCATGCGGGGTTCCAGGGTTGGATGGCGAAAAAAAAAGGGGGGAGATCAGCCCAGCAGACGGTCGTCGTACGGGGTGGTGTTGAGTTGCTCGCTGCCGGTGGCGGTGACCACCACCACGTCTTCCAGGTGCGCGCCGCCCACGTGCGGCTGGTCCGGCAGCACGATGCGCGGCTCCAGACACATGACCATGTTTTCCTCGATGACGAAGTCCACCCGGCGGTCCACCAGCGGCTCGCCGTGCAGGCCGTAGCCGAGCTGGTGGCCGGTGTTGCCGGTGTAGACGTAATCGCCCCAGCCGTGGTCGGCGATGACCTCCCGGGCGCGGGCGTCGACCTGCTTGCCGGTCACGCCGGGGCGGATCATCTTCTTGGCTTCCTGCAAGGCCTCGTAGGTGGCGCGGTAGATGTCGCGCTGGGTCTGCGTCGGCTCGCCGCTGCTGAGCACGGTACGGCCCAGGTCGCCGGTGTAGCCCTTGACCACCGAGCCGATGTCGAGGATGACCATCTCGTTCTCGCCGATCACTTTCTCTGTCGCGATGCGCTCGAACATCGAGGCGTTGGGGCCGGAGGCGATCAGCGGGATGAAGGGCTCGAACTCGGAGCCGGCGCGGCGCATCGCGGTGACGGCGGCGGCCGACACCGAATGCTCGGTGACGCCCGGCCGGATCGCCTCGATGGCGGCCAGCGCGCCGAGGTCGGCCACGCGCAGGGAGTTGCGGATCAGCTCGATCTCCAGCGGATGCTTCACCGAGGTGAGCTGCAGCCACATCGGCGAGACATCGCCGATCTGCAAAGCGGGCAGCGCGCGGGTCAGGCCCTGGAACACCATGTGCGGCATCACGTCGGTCGCCACGCGGCCGGCGGCCACGCCGTAGTCGGACAGCATCTTCTCGATGGTCTCGTGCCACTTCGACACGTGCGGCAGGCGGCGTGCGTCCTCGATGTCGGACTTGAAGCGGATGCGCAGGTCGTCGCTGCCGGAGATGTAGCCCACGATCGGCGGCTTGCCCTTGACGACCAGCGCCACGTATTCGGGCTCCAGGAAGGGACGAAAGCCCTTCACGTAGAAGTCGGTCACGTAGCGCACCGCCTCGGCCTTGAAGAACAGGAAGGCGTCGAAGCCCGACGATTCCAGGGCCTGCTGCAGCTTGGCCTGCTTGATGGCGTGCAGTTCGTCGCCGCAATAGAAGCTGGGCGACTGTTTTTCGAAGTGGATGGTTTTGTTCATGGTGGTGGCCGAAAAAAGGTGGGAAGGACGGTCTCGTCGGGTCAGGCGATGGCGGGACGCGCGGCGACCGCCGCGAAAGCCTCGATGGCGGCGCGTATCGCATCGCCCGCGATGTGGCGGTGGGTGACACAACGCAGCAGGTGCGGCCCCCAGGGGCGCACCAGCACGCCGCGTTCTCGCAGCACGGCTTCCCACTCGCGGGCGTTCATGCCGGTGGCGGCGACATCGACCTGCACGATGTTGGTCTGCGGCTGGCGGATGCGCAGTCCGGTCACCGGGGTGATGCCCTGGGCCAGCGTCCGGGCCGTGGCGTGGTCGTCGGCTAGGCGGTCGATCATCGACTGCAGCGCCTCCAGCCCGGCCGCCGCCGCGATGCCGACCTGGCGCTGCGACGCACCGATCAGCTTGCGCAACAGTCGTGCCCGGCCGATGGTGGCTTGCGGCCCCACCAGCACCGCGCCCATCGGCGCGCTCAGGCCCTTGGATAGGCACACCGACACCGTGTCGGCCTGCGCGCACAGCTCGGCCGCCGGCCGGCCCAGCGCCAGCGCCGCGTTGAAGAGCCGGGCGCCGTCGAGGTGGACCCGCACGCCGGCGCCTTGCGCGGCCTGGTGCACGGCCTGCATGTGGGCGAGCGAGGCCACCGCGCCGCCTTCGTTGTTGTGCGAGGTTTCCACGCAGACCAGGGCCGGCTTGAGGTTGCCCTTGGTCGAGGCGAGGGTGGCTTTCAGGGCCGCGAGGTCGAGCGCGCCATCCGGGTCGGGGATCGGCTGGTAGAAGGCACCGGTGAAGGTGGCCGCGCCGCGTTCGGCGGTGTAGATGTGCGAGGCGGCGCCCAGCAGGATCGCGTCCTGGCGCGGCACCTGCGCCAGGATCGCCAGCAGGTTGGCCATGGTGGCGCTGGGAGCGTAGAGGCCCGCGGGTTTGCCGAGCAGCTCGGCGGTGAAGCGTTCCAGTTCCACGGCCGTCGGGTCGCCGTCCAGGCCGTCGTCGCCCAGCGGCGCGCTGCGGATGCGGTCGTACATCGCCTCGGTCGGCAGGGTGACCGTGTCGCTGCGTAGGTCGATGAAGGGTTGGCCTGCGGATGCGTTCATGTGCTTGCGGTAGGGGTCGGTGCCGTTGCCGGTTTTGAGGGGTGGATGTCTCCGTCGCCACAAATTCTGGACTTCTCGACCTTGAGCTGCTTTGATATCTTCACGAACCTACTGTGAGCAGAACTCAATGAATCTCAGCGCTTTGAACACCCTTCGCGCCATCCTGGTGCACGGCAGCTTCACCGCGGCCGGGGCGGCCGTGGGCTGCACGCCGAGCGCCGTCAGCCTGCAGATCAAGCAGCTCGAGGAGTTCTTCGGCCGACCGCTTTTCGACCGCAGCACGCGGGTGCCGCGCCCCACCGGATTCGCGGTGGAAATCGCCCAGGCCGCGAGCGATTTCGGCGACCGCATCGAAGCCTTGCGGGCCGGTCCTTCGCGGGCGCTGGAGGGGCGCTTCCGGCTGGGCGTCATCACCAGCATGCAGAGCGACCTGCTGCCGCCGGCGCTGCGCCTGCTGAGCCAGCGCTACCCCATGCTGGACGTGGGCGTGCCGCCGCTCAACGACACCGACGAGCTGCTGGTCGAACTGCGCGCCGGCCGCATCGAGGCGGCCCTGCTGGTGCGCCCGGAAAACGGCGGCTCCTCGCGCATGGCCTGGCATGAACTGCGCCGCCAGCCCTACGTGATGCTGGCGCCGCCCGACGCCACCGAAGCCGATCCGCGCAGCCTGCTGGCCAACCACGGCTGGATCGGCTATGACACCAGCCTGCCGGGCGGCCGGGTGGCGGCGCGCCATGTGCGCAGCCTGGTGCCGGGCCTGAGCTGCCAGCGGGAATTGCGCTCCATGGACGCCATCGTGTCGATGGTGTCGCTGGGCCTCGGCGTGACCGTGGTGCCGCAGCCGCGCAAACGCCTGCTCGAAGCCTACGGAGTGCGGGTCATCGGGCTCGGGCGGCATGCGCCGTTTCGCCGCATCGCCATGGTCTGGCGCCGCGCCGACGACGACAACCGCAAGGTGATCGAGGTGGTGAACGCCTTCAAGCAGGTGCAGGAAGAAGCGTCGGCCTGACGCGGCGAAGGCGCAGGCCGCTGCGCATTCCTGGGGCGTTCGCACCAGGGCAGGGCGGGGCGACTATTTCGGCTTCCGGGATGCGGCGGCTCGACGGGCGCTCCGGATAATCGTCGGATCGTGTCCGTCGAAACTGGAAGGGGTGACCATGTCCGAAGCCGCCCCCAAAGGCCCGCAGTCCTATTTCCTATCGATCGAAAAAACTTACGGCCAGCCGGTCGCGCATTGGCTAGCGGTGCTGGCGCAGGCGGGTCCTTTGAAGCACATGGAAGCCGTCGCGCTTTTGAAGGGCGAGCACGGCTTGGGGCACGGGCATGCGAATGCCCTGGTCGCGCATTTCCGCAGCCAGCAGGGATGATTCCCGGACCGCCGGCGCCTCACGGCGGCCCGACGTACTCCAGGTAGCTTGCGAACACGCCGACGTGCACGAAAGCGGCTTCGGACGAGTCGGGCCACAGATCGCGTGCGTCGAATCGCACGTCGAAGGTCGGCTCCACCGTGGAGGGCAGGGCGTGGCCGCAGGCGTCCGGGTAGGGATAGGCGGGCGACACGTCGACGATCACGCCGGTCTGGCCGCGGATGTAGCCGGGCATGCGGGTGTGGCCGGAGACGAATTCGTTCTTCACCCGCACGGTGTCGCCCACCTGCAGCACGCGTTCGGGCCGGGCGGCCGCGCGGCCCGGGCCGATGGGGCGCGACAGCGGATAGGCGCCGCCGGCCGCGTCGGCCAGGGCCTGCTGCGTCAGCAGGCCCTTTTCGACGCAGAGCGTGGCGGCGGCGGTCAGCACCCGTTCGTAGTAGCTGGCGGCCATGTAGTGGCAGGGATCCATGCGTTCGATGGCATGGCGGTATTCGTCCATGTTGTAGAGCCCGGCGCCGACCAGCCGGCCGGAGATGGCGGTGGCTTCCAGTTCCCAGCGCTCCTTGAAGCGGCGGGAGTCGTCGGTGCGGACCACCGGGCCGAAACCCTGCTTGCCGCCGAGGTCGTGCATGCCGTCCATCAGGCCTCCGTGGTGGTGGTTGGGGTGGGGGTGGCGGGCAGCGCGGCGTACGGGGCTTCGAGCCGTGCCACGCCGATGAGGGCGTCCTGGGTGACGAGTGCCCGCAGGCGCTCCTCGGGCCAGCCGACGGTGGCGGGCGGCTGCCAGGGCAGCACCATGTAGCGGGTGTCGGCGGTGGTGTCCCAGACCTGCACCGTCATGGTGTCGGGCAGGTCCAGGCCCAGTTCGCGCAGCACGGTGCGCGACTGCCGCACGATGCGGGCGCGGTATTCGAGGTTCTTGTACCAGCCCGGCGCCATGCCGACGATGGTGACGGCGGTGCAGGAGCACAGCGTGCAGCAGATGACGTTGTGCTGCGTGGCCGTGTTCTCGCGCACCGCCAGCTTGCGGTGGTGCTCGGGCATGCGGATGCCGAACTCGGCCGCCGCCGCACGCCCGTCGGCCAGCAGGCGCGCCTTGAAGGCGGGGTCGGTCCAGGCGCGGGCGACCAGGCGGGCGCCGTGCTCGGGCACCCAGTGGTCGTGTGTCTCGCGGTCGAAGGCGTCGATGTGGGCGGCGTTCACCAGGCCGGTCTGGCCGGTGAGCTTTTGCAGCGCGGCCACGCGCTGTTCGATGGGGGCGGTGTTCAAGTGCAGCTCCTGTTCTCGTGGACGATGGGAGGGTGGGAATAGAAGAGAAGGAAGACGGCGCGGGCCGGGCCGCCTAGCCCGAGCCGACCGCCAGGCGCGGCAGCCGCCAGCGCTCCCCGGTGATCACCATCAGGCCCGACACCATGACCACGGCGCCGCCGACGAAGACCCAGAGCCCGGGCACGTCGCCGATGCCGATCAGCGCGAAACCCACGGCCCACAGCAGCGTGGTGTATTCCAGCGGGGCCAGCGCCGAGGCTTCGGCGTTGCGCACGCTGACCATCATGAACATCTGCCCCAGGCCGCCGGCCAGACCCGAGAGGATCAGCAGCCACCACTGCCGCGCGCTGGGCATGGTCCAGCCCGCGAAGGTGGTGGCGGCCAGCAGGGCCGAGGCGAGCAGGAAGGATACGATGAGGGAGCCCGGCGGCATGTCCGACAGGCGGCGGATCTCGATGGTGGCCGCCGCGCTGCAGAAGGCACCCAGCAGGGCCAGGCCGCAGCCCGGCAGCCAGGCGCCCTGCAGCCCGGCGGCCTTCTCGTGCGAGGGCGCCAGCAGCATGATCGCCATGCCGGCCAGCCCCATCGCCAGCGCCAGCCAGCGCACCACGCCCACGGTTTCCTGCAGCACCAGCCAGGCCAGCAGCACGATCATCAGCGGCGCCAGGTAGCTGATCGACAGGGCGTAGGTCACCGGAATGAACTGCAGCGCGGCCGACGCGCCGAACACCGAGCCGCAGCCGAAAAGCGTGCGCCGCAGCAGCGCCCTGGGCGAGCGCGGGCGCAGGCTCTCGCGCAACTGCCCACGCCAGCCCAGCCACAGCAGCACCGGCACCAGGCCGATGGCGCTGCGGAAGAACACGATCTGGCCGATGCCGCTAGCCACGGTCGCGTGCTTGATGGCCAGGAGCATGACGGTGAAGAAGAAAGTCGAGGCGAGCTTGGCGAGCAGGCCGGTACGAAAGGACGCTGGTGGCATGGAAGGCGTGAGAAAGGGGATACGGGCGCATCAACCAGCGAGCGTGGCGGCGATGGCGGCGGGGGCCGGCCGCGCGCACCGCGCGGCACCGGCCTGCCAGCCGCTGGCCGACTCCAGCAGCGTGGCGCCGCGCAGCAGCGTCGCCTCGCGATGGAAGCCGGCGGCCAGCTGCAGGCCGATCGGCAGGCCGGCGTGGTCCAGCCCCACCGGCACGCTGATCGCGGGGTGGCCGGTCACGCTGTAGAGGCTCGCCTGCACCGCCTGCGAGCGAAGGAAGCTGTCGCCGAAGGAGTCGAGCCGGGGCGCGGTGCGCAGTACCGTGGGGTTGAGCAGCAGGTCGCATTGCCCGAACGCCGATTCGACCGCGTCGCTCAGGCTGCGGCGCAGCCGCTGCGCGTCGAGGTATTCGCCCGCGTCCAGAGTGGCGCCCAGGGCGAAGCGGCGGGTGGAGGTCACGCTGTAGTCGTCGAAGCGTTGGGCGAGGTCGGCCCGGTGTACCGAGAAGGCTTCCGAGAGCATCACCACCCAGTTGCAGGCGTAGAACTGCGCGTAGGGCGGCAGCTCGACATCCACCACGCTCAAACCGAGCGCGCGCAGGGCGGCGATGCAGCGCTCCAGCGCGGCGGCCACGTCCGGCTGCAGTTCCGGTGATGCAGCGAACTGGCTGCGCGGCACGCCGATGGTGATCGGCCGGGCGGCGTCGTGGCCGGTGCAGGGCGCGCGGCGCGGCGCCATGGCCTGCAGCGCCAGGCGGGCGTCGTCGACGCTGGCGGTGATCGGGCCGCAATGGTCCAGCGACCAGGCGAGCGGGAAGATGCCTTCGCGCGATACGCGGTCGTAAGTGGGCTTGAGGCCCACCGCACCCGACCAGGCGGCCGGCAGGCGCACCGAGCCGGCGGTGTCGGTGCCGATGGCCAGCCGCACGAAGCCCGCCGCCACCGCCGCGCCGGCGCCGGAAGACGAACTGCCCGGCGCATGCGCCAGGTTCCAGGGGTTGCGCGCGGGCGGAAATGGCAGGTCGAAGGCTGGCCCGCCGAGCGCGAACTCATGCGTGGCCAGCTTGCCGAGCAGCACCGCGCCGGCCTCGGTCATGCGGCGCACGACGACGGCGTCGTCGGCCGCCCGGTGCGCGAGCCGCAGCCGGGAGTGGCAGGTGGTGGCTTCGCCACGCACGTCGATCAGGTCTTTCACCGCGTACGGAATGCCCTGCAGCGGGCCGCGATCGCGGCCCTCGCGGAAGTCCGCATCGGCGGCGGCGGCTTCGGCCAGCGCACGGGCGGTGGTGAGCGCGGTGAAGGCGTGGATGCGGGTGTCGTGCGCGGCCACCAGGTCCAGGCAATGGCGGGTCAGCTCGACCGAGCCGAGCGACCCCTCGCGCAGCCAGCGGCCGAGCGTGGCGATGGAGGGCAGGCCGGCAACCCGCAGTCGTTCGAGGCTCATGCGCCGGCACCTTCACGGTCGAGGGATGGCGGCGGTGTCCAAGGTTGCGCGGCCAGCGGCGTGGACTGGACGAGGGCGACGAGGGCGCGCAGGTCTTGGTGATTGCGCGTGAATTCGGCGTGGCGCTCCGGCGGCACGGCGATGCCGTGGCGGGCGAGCAGGTCGGGCCAGTCGGGCTGGCTCATCGGATCGCCTGACGCACCGGCGCGGGGAATGACAGGAGCCGGCGCACCAGCAAAGGGAGTCGGGCACCGTTATCTGGCCAGGTTTTTAGTAAGAAGTCCATATGGTGGAATTTTGGTTTGTAGGAATTCACAGGATTTTTTCCTGGGCAGCCCTGCGTTTTTTCCAGTGGAGGATGACACGGTTTTGGCAATCGATTCGACAGGTTGGCGCGAATCTCGCTTCATCGGTTGCATGAATCATACCAATTGGATGTCCACTATATGGAACTAATGAAACGCAGTGCGGATGCCCGCCTCCTTGCCCACCTGCCGGGAGCGCGGCGATGAGCGCGCATGTCGTCGAAGGCGTCATGCCCCGTCCGGCCGATTCCCTGCCGCCGGCTCCCGCATCCGGCCTGCTGCCGCGGGTCGAGCGCGCCGTGGAATGGGTGGTGGAGCGCGTGGCGGCCCTGCTGCTGGTCGCCGAAATCGTGGTGCTGTTCGTGGGTGTCTGCGCCCGCTACGTGTTCCATGCGCCCATCACCTGGACCGAGGAGACCGCCACCACCCTGTTCATCTGGCTGGCGATGCTGGGCGCGGTCATCGCCATGCGGCGCAGCGAGCACATGCGGCTGGGTTTCGTGCGCGACCAGTTCGGCGAGCGCAGCCGGCGCTGGGTGGACGCGACGGCGTTGGCGGTGGTGATGCTCTTCCTGGGGCTGCTGGTGTGGCCCGCCTTCGAATACGTGATGGACCACGCCGCCATCACCAAGCCTTCGCTCGGCATCAGCGACGGCTGGCGCGCCGCGGCCCTGCCGGCCGGCATCGTGCTGATGCTGCTGCTGGCCGTGCGCCAGCTGCTGCGCGAGCACACGCTCGACCGGGTGGCCGGCGCCTGCGCGGTGGTGCTGGTGCTCTCGGCGGCGCTGTATGCGGCGCAGGGGCTGCTGGCGGAGCTGGGCAACCTCAACCTGCTGCTGTTCTTCGTGGCGATCGTGGGGGTGTGCATCGCCATCGGCGTGCCGATCGCCTTCGCCTTCGGCGCGGCCACCGCCGGCTACCTGGCGCTGGTGGCCGACATCCCGCTGGTGCTGTCGGTCAACCGGCTCGACGAGGGCATGTCGCACATCATCCTGCTGGCGATTCCGCTGTTCGTCTTTCTCGGCCAGCTGCTGGAGGCGACCGGTATCGCCCGGGTGCTGATCACGCTGATCGCCGCGCTGGTGGGGCACTACCGCAGCGGGCTGTCGTATGTGTTGCTGGGCAGCATGTATGTGGTGTCGGGCATCTCGGGCTCCAAGGCGGCCGACATGGCGGCCATCGCGCCCGCGCTGTTTCCGGAAATGCGGGCGCGCGGCGCGAAACCGGGGCGGCTGGCCGCGCTGCTGTCGTCCTCGGGGGCGATGTCCGAGACGATTCCGCCGAGCCTGGTGCTGATCGCCATCGGCTCGGTCACCGGCGTATCGATCTCGGCGCTGTTCGTGGGCGGACTGCTGCCGGCGGCCGTGGCGCTGGGCGTGCTGGCGGTGTTCGCCTTTTTCGAGGGGCGGCGCGACACGGCGGCCGCCTTGCCCAAGGCCAGCGGCCGCCAGATCTGGCAGGCGCTGTGGGTGGCGCTGCCAGCGCTGGCGCTGCCGGTGATCATCCGCTTCGCGGTCACCGACGGCATCGCCACGGCCACCGAGGTGTCCACCATCGGCGTGCTCTATGCGCTGATCGTCGGTCTTCTGGTCTACCGCCGCTTCGATGTGCGCCGCATCCTGCCGATGCTGGTGGAAACCGCCAGCCTGTCGGGTGCCATCCTCATCATCATCGGCATGGCCACCGGCATGGCCTGGGCGCTCACCAGCAGCGGTTTTTCCGACCAGATCCTGGACCTGATGCGCGCCATTCCGGGCGGGCGGACGGGCTTTCTGGCCATCTCCATCCTGGTCTTCATCGTGCTGGGCAGCCTGCTCGAAGGCATTCCGGTGATCGTGCTGCTCGGGCCGCTGCTGTTCCCGGTGGCGCGCGCCATGGGCATCCACGAGGTGCACTACTCCATGGTGGTGATCCTGGCCATGGGCGTGGGTCTGTTCATGCCGCCTTTCGGCGTGGGCTTCTATACGGCCTGCGCCATCGGCAAGGTGCCGCCGGACGAGGCGATGCGCTTCATGTGGCCTTACCTCGCGGCGATGCTGATCGCGCTGGTGCTGGTCGCGGCCTTCCCCTGGCTGTCGATCGGGTTCCTGGTGCGCTAGGCGCCCGGGCGGCGAAGGTAAACCTTCCGCCGCCCGGTTGCTCAGGCTTGCCGACCCGCCAGCTCCAGTGCGGTGATGGCGCGGGCTTCTTCTTCCAGGAGGCGCCGGGCCTGCAGCAGGTCGTCGCCCTGCAGGCGGGAGGCCAGCGTGGCCATGCTGAGCGCGGCGATGATCCGGCCTTCTTGGTCGAACACCGGCACGCCGATGCCCGACATCTCGGGAATCATCCGGCCCGGATTGAAGGCGTAGCCGGTGCGCTGGGCCTCGCGGATGTCGCCCAGCATCTGCTCGATGGTGATGCCCGGGTAGGGCAGGTTGGGGTTGTCGCGCACCAGGGCGTCGATCTCGGCCTGCGGACGGAAGGCCAGCAGGGCCAGTCCGCCCGCGCTGATGCCCAGCGGGCGGCGCTCGCCGATGTTGAGCGTGAGGATGCGGATCGGGTAGTCGCCGACCACGCAGTCCACGCAGATCGAATCCCATCCGGAAGGAATGCTGAGGTAGATGGTGTTCTGCGTGGTCGCGGCCAGGCGGTGCAGCGAGGGTTCGGCCAGTGCGCGGATGTTCTGCGTACGGCTCGCCGACAGGCCGACCGCCAGCGACTCGGGGCCGGGCAGGTAGACGCGGGCGTCATCTCCCACCTGCAGAAAGCCTTCTTCCACCAGCGCCGCGAGGATGCGGTGCACCGTGGGTTTGGTGAGCCCGCTGGCGTCGACCGCCTCGGTCAGCGTGATGCCGCCGGTGCGCGACACCGCGTACTTGAGCACCCGCAGGGCCCGCTGGATGCTTTGCGCGCCCTCGGTTTCCATGGGGGCGTTGCCGAACGGCAGCGCGCCGGGCGTGGGGGAAGTCTTGCGCTTCATCCGTGGAGTCTGTCTGGTGGTGGTTGCCGGCGGGGCGCGATGCCGGCCCTGCGCGGCCGCCGGCGCAGGCGCTGGGCCTGCCCGGTGCGGTGTGGTCTTCAGGCCAGTTTACCGGTGTATTTTTCCATCGCGGCCCACAGATCCGGGCGGTAGTTGCCCTGCGCCTTCTTGTAGAAGCCGGCTGCGCTCAGGCGGTCGCGGAAGTCGCTGCTCTTCACGTCGACGAACTGCATGCCCTTGGCGGTGAGGTCGGCGCGCAGGCTCTGGTTGAGCCGCTCGGAATTGGCGCGCTGCGACACTCCGGCCTGGTCGACCGCCTTCTCGATGGCGGCGCGTGTCTTGGGATCCATCTTTTCCCAACGCGACTTGTTCACGATGATCCACATGCCGTCCCACATGTGATTGCTCATCGCCACGTATTTCTGCACTTCGTACATCTTGGAGAAGAAGATGGGCGTCAGCGGGTTCTCCTGGCCGTCGGCCACGCGGGTCTGCAGTGCCGAATAGGTTTCTGCCCAGGAGATGTTGGCGGGCGAGGCGCCCAGCGACTGGAAGAGCGAGACCCAGATCTCGGCCGGCGGGATGCGGATCTTGAAGCCCTTCAGGTCGTCCGGGCTGGCGATGCGTTTTTCGGACGAGGTGATCTGCCGGAAACCCATGTCCCAGATGCGCCCGACGCAGTGCAGGCCCTTGGCCTCGATGTCGGCCTGGAGCTGCCTGCCGAGTTCGCCGTCCATGGCGGCCCACACCTTGTCGTAGCCCGACCAGGCGAAACCCACGCCCGTGACCGAGGTGCTCGGCACCAGGTTGGACAGCACGATGCTGGAGATGGCCACCATGTCGAGCGCGCCGGCGCGCACCTGCGACAGCATGTCCATGTCGGATCCGAGCTGGCTGTTGGGGAACACGCGCAGGTCGACGTCGCCGCCGGTGGCCTCCTTCAAGGTGGCGGCGGCCTCCTTGGCGCCCAGGGTGACGGGGTGGTCGACGGCAGTGACCGAGCCAAACTTGAGCGTGGTCCTGGCGGCGTGCGCCGGCAGCCAGGCCAGCGAGCCGGTGCTGGCGAGCAGTGGCGCGGTCTTGAGAAGGTGGCGGCGGGAAAGAGTCATGGTGGCCTCGTCAGTTGATCCGTAATGTGGAACGTAATTTTGGTTAGCGGCGAAATTCGGTTTTTACTCCGAGTAAATTCATTCATCGAGGTCCATAATATGGATTGTCAATGCGTCGCTGACCACAATTAGCAAAATCGATGCCTGCGCTTTCAGCGTGGAGGAGCCGGCCGCACCCGTTCCTGGTGCATGGCGACAAAGCCACCGATCCGCGGAAGGGCCAGCCGGCCGGTCGCATGAGATGCGTGCAACCCTGTCACAACGAAGTGCAATCGGTACCTTTAGCGACAGCTTCTGATTGCGCCCTTCGTAGACTGAAAGTCCGCTCGTGCTCCAAGCCGGGCTATCACGCTCGGTCGACAACTGACGCTGGCGTGGCCATCCAATCCATTTCCGGGGGAGCCGAGCCAGTGAAAATCCTGACGTCTCCAGACCAGTCGCCCGCCGGCATCACGTCGTCGCCCTACGCGTCCATCGAGCGAGAGAGGCGAGCGTTGCGTGCGATCGCGCTTGGCCAACCACTCAACGCGGTGCTCGACGAGCTGCTCAAGACCGTGGAGGAGCAGAGCGACCAGCACATGCTGACCTCGATCCTCATCGTCACCGAGGACGGCAAGCACCTCAAGCACGGGGCCGGGCCGAGCCTGCCGGCCGACTACAACGCCGCGATCGACGGCATTCCGCTCGACGAAGGCGTGGGTTCCTGCGGCACCGGCGCCAAGCGCGGAGAGCCGGTGTATGTGGCGGACATCGCGAACGATCCGCTGTGGAAGGACTACCGGGAGCTCGCCCTCGCCCACAACCTGCGTGCCTGCTGGTCCTCGCCCATCAAGGACGTGGACGGCAAGGTGCTCGGCACCTTCGCCATCTACTACGACGCGCCGCGCTCGCCCAATGCGGACGACCTCAACGCCATCGCGCAGATCACCCAGACGGTGAGCCTCGCGCTGGAACGCTACCAGCTCGACCAGAAGCAGCGGCAGACGGAAAACGAGCTGCGCTTCTGGAACAGCTCGCTCGAAAGCCAGGTCGAGGCCCGGGTGCGCGACCGCGACCGCAGCTGGAAACATTCGCCCGACCTGCTGGCGGTAGTCACTTCGCAGGGCGAAATCGAAAATATCAATCCGGCGTGGGAGGCCACGCTGGGCTGGACCGAGGCGGAGCTGCGCGGCCGCAGGATCTCGGAGCTGTTCGACGACGGCGACAAGGACGCCTTCGACGCGGTGATGCGCAAGGTGAACCACGCCATTCCGATCTTCCGCTTCGAGAACAGGATCCGGCTCAAGGACAACTCCTACCGCAGCGTGTCGTGGTCTGCCGTGCCGGAAGGCGCCAACGTGTATTTCAGCGGCCGCGACATCCAGCCCGACAAGGACGCCGCCGAGGCACTGGCCAAGGCGGAAGAAGCGCTGCGCCTGACCCAGAAGATGGAAGCCGTGGGCCAGCTCAGCGGCGGCCTGGCGCATGACTTCAACAACCTGCTGGCCGGGGTTTCGGGCAGCCTCGAACTGATCCACCGGCGCATCCAGCAAGGGCGGCATGCGGACCTGGAACGCTACATCGGCGTGGCGCAGGGCGCCGCCCGCCGGGCGGCGGCGCTGACGCAGCGGCTGCTGGCTTTCTCGCGCCGGCAGACGCTGGCGCCCAAGCCGATCAACCTCAACATGCTGACCACCGACATGGAGGAGATGCTGAGTCGCACCATCGGCCCGTCGGTGGAGCTCGAGATCATCGGCGGTGTCGGCCTGTGGGGCGCGCTGGCCGACCAGAGCCAGGTGGAGAACGCGCTGCTCAACCTCTGCATCAATGCGCGCGACGCCATGCCCGACGGCGGCCGGATCACCATCGAGACGAAGAACCGCACCATCGAAGAGCGCGAGGCGATGGGCATGGGGCTGTCCAAAGGCCAGTACGTGCAGTTCTCGGTGCGCGACAACGGCAGCGGCATGCCACCGGAGGTGGCGGCGCGGGCCTTCGATCCCTTCTTCACTACCAAGCCGATCGGCATGGGCACGGGGCTGGGTCTTTCCATGGTCTACGGTTTCGCCCAGCAGTCGGGAGGCCAGGCGGTCATCCATTCGAAGGTGGGCGAAGGCACGGTGGTGTGTGTGTGGCTGCCGCGCCAGGACCTTCCGCAGGAGGCGAGCGGCGTGCCGGAAATGGCGCCGGCACCGGAGCCGGCGGCCGATGGCCAGACGGTGCTGGTGGTGGACGACGAGCCCTCGGTGCGCATGCTGATGACCGACGTGCTGGAGGAAGAGGGCTACACCGTGCTGATCGCGGGCGACGGCCAGGAGGCGCTGAAGATCCTGCGATCGGCGCGCCGCATCGACGCGCTGGTGACCGACGTGGGGCTGCCCGGCGGGCTCAACGGCCGCCAGGTCGCGGACGCGGCGCGCATCCACCGGCCGAGCCTGGAGATCCTCTTCGTCACCGGCTATGCCGAGTCGGCGGTGCTCAACCACGACAGTCTGGAGAGCGGCATGCAGGTGCTGACCAAGCCCTTCGACCTCGACACCTTGCTGCACCGGGTGAAGGGCATGGTCGAGACGGCCTGAACGTTCGGCCCGGGTCGGGCCGGCGGTTCAGTACTTCCAGTCGAGGGTCACGCTGTTGCACGGTGCCGCGAAGTAACCCGAGCCCCGGGACACGCCGGCACTGCAGCTTGCCCGCCCAAACACGCCACCGCAGCGGCGTGCGCAACCTTTGTCAGACCAGGCGTGTCGGCCGGGTCTGGGCCCAGGCCACGGCGTCGTCGCCGGCTGGTTGCGCGATCGGGCAGTCGGCCTGCGTCGCGGCGCGCCAGATGGCCTCGGCCACCTGCGGGCTGGTGGTGACGGGGCCGTCGTAGCTCTGGAAGCCTTCGAGCACCTGGGCGAGCATCGGCGCGTATTCCTCGGGCGGCGGCACCATCGAGCGCGGCATCGCGTTGGCCGCGAACTGCGTCGATTGCGCCATGCCCGGCAGCACTACGCGCGCCTGGATGCCCAGGGGCGCGAGTTCCAGGGCCAGCGATTCGGTGAAGGTCACGACGGCCGCCTTGGTCGCCGCGTACACCGCCAGCAAGGGCAGCGCCTTGAGGGTGACGGTGGAGGCCACGTTGACCACCACGCCCTGGCGCCGCGCACGAAACTGCGGCAGCACCGCGCGGGTGGTGGCCATGAGCCCGAGCACATTGGTCTCGAAGGTTTCGCGGCAGAGCGCGCTCGATTGCGCTTCGAAGGCGCCGAGCAGGCCCACGCCGGCGTTGTTGACCAGTACGTCGATCGGCCCGGCGGCGGCAATGGCCATGGCGATGCTGGCCTCGTCGGCCACGTCCAGCGGCAGGACGCGCAGGCGCTCGGAAGCCGGGAGCAGGTCTTCGCGCGGTGTGCGCATGGTGGCCACGACGTGCCAGCCGCGATCGAGGAAAAGTCGGGCGGTTTCCAGGCCGAAGCCGGAGGAGCAGCCGGTAATGAGCACGGTCTTTTTCATGGTGGTTATCCTGTGAAGTTGGAGAAAAAAAGCGACTCTAGGCTGTCTGAAGCGGCACATCTACAATAGGAAATCCATGTTTTGTTGTAGATAGTCCGAAAAAATGGCTGATCCACTCGCCGACTTCGTGGCTTTGCTGCAGCCCCGCATGCACTACACCAAGGTGGCGGGCGCCGCGGGGGAATGGGGCGTTTGCTGCCCCGAATCAGGCGAGCCGATGTTTCTGGTGATGCTCGAGGGCGTGGTCGACATGCGGGTCGGCGGCATGGAAACCCTGCCGCTGGAAACCGGCGATTTCGTGCTGATCCCCTCCAGCCTGCCCTTCGTCATGACCAGCCGCGGGCATCCGCGGCCGGAGCAGTTCTTTCCCGACCCGGTACGCCTGCCCAACGGCGAGATGCGCTGCGGCGATCCGCAGGCCGAGCCCGACGCCCGCATGCTGGTCGGCCATTGCAAGCTGGGCTCGCCCGACGCGGCCCTGCTGTTGTCGCTGTTGCCCAGGCTGATTCACATCCGCGAGCAAGCGCGGCTGTCGACGCTGATGCGCCTGGTGGTCGACGAGTCGCGCAGCCAGCGACCGGCGCGCGACGTGGCCATGGACCATCTGCTGAAGCTGCTGTTCATCGAGGCGCTGCGCTCGCCGGGCGATGCGGTGGCCTCGCCGGGCTTGCTGCGTGGCCTCTCCGACGAGCGCCTGTCGCAGGCGCTGCGCAGCTTCCACGAGGCGCCGGACCGGTGCTGGACCGTGCCGCTGCTGGCCGAGCGGGCGGCGATGTCGCGGTCGAGTTTCTTCGAGCGCTTTCTGCGCTTCGTGGGTGTGCCGCCGATGCAATACGTGCTCGCCTGGCGCATGGCCCTGGCCAAGAGCCTGCTGAAGCACGGCGCCGCGCAGATCGCCGAGGTGGCGGCGCAGGTCGGATATAGCTCGGCGAGCACTTTCACCGTGGCCTTCACCCGCCATGTCGGAGTACCGCCGGGGCGGTTCGCGCGCTTACCGGCAGCGGAGGCTTGACCTAAACCGACTAGTTGGTAGACTGCGCGGCATGGAACTCGAACTCTCACCGCGTGCTGCCGAAATCGTCGCCTGCGCCCAGTCGCTGCTGGTGGCGGGCGGCTACAACGGCTTCAGTTATGCCGACATCTCGGCGGCGGTGCAGATCAGCAAGCCCACCATCCACCATCACTTTCCGAGCAAGGCGGAGCTGGTGCAGACGGTGGTCAAACGCTACCGGCAGCAGGCGCGCGACGGCATGGCAGCCACCGACCGGGCCATCGCCGACCCCGTCGGGCGGCTCGAGGCCTACACCGCGTACTGGGAAGCCTGCATCCGCGACGGCACCGCCTCGCTATGTGTGTGCGCGATGCTCGCGGCCGAAATGCCGGCGATCCCGCCCTTGGTCGCCGACGAGGTGCGCGGGCATTTTTTCGACCTCACCGGCTGGCTGACCACCACGCTCGAGCAGGGTGTAGCCAGCGGCGCGTTCCGGCTGAGGGCATCGCCCCGGGCCGATGCGATGGCGCTGATGGCGACGGTACACGGCGCCATGCTGGCGGCCCGCGCATACGGCGATCCGGCGATCTTCCGCACCATCGTGGCGCCGTCGATGGCGCAGTTGTCGGGCAAGGCCTGAGGCCGGAGCGCTCGGGTTTCCGTCTCCTTTTTTTAATTGTTCAATCTACCAACTAGTCGGTTGAAGCTTCGATGTCGGAAGCGTCTGCGGCGCCGCTTTCGTCCATTCCCTCATGCGCCCACGTCGCGACCCGCTCGCACAGGATCCATCCATGTCTTCTCCCACCGCCAAGCGCTACGAAGTTCCGACCGGCAGCGCCACGACATCCACGAACGCGCCCTGGCTGCAGACCTACTACTTCTTGCGAGCGGGCTTCTCCATCGTCTGGGTGCTGCTCGCCTTGACCGTTGGCCAGCACCTGCCGGTGCTCGCGATGGCGCTGCTGGTGATCTACCCGGGGTGGGACGCCGTCGCCAACTACCTTGATGCCCGGCAGAGCGGCGGGCTCCGGCGCAACCCGAGCCAGATGCTCAACGTGCTGGCCAGCGGCATCGTCACGCTGGCGATCGCTGCGGCGCTGAACTTCGGCATGCATGCGGTGCTGGGCGTGTTCGGCGTATGGGCCGGCCTGTCGGGCCTGCTGCAACTGGCCACCGGCGTGCGGCGCTGGAAAACGCACGGCGCGCAGTGGCCGATGGTGCTGAGCGGCGCGCAGTCGACGCTGGCGGGCGTGCTGTTCATCCAGCGCGCGACCAGCCCGCATCTGCCGGCCATCACCGACATCGCGCCGTATGCGGCGGTCGGCGCCTTCTATTTCCTGGTGTCGGGCGTATCGATGGTGGTGGCCGATCTGCGGCGCCGCCGCAAGGCGTCTGCCTGACGTCGCGCAGCAGGCATCACGTCGACCGGCGGCCGACCTCGGCCAGCGCCGACCAGTCCTGGTCTGCCCGGCCGGCCCGCACCGCATGCTGCAGCCGATCGCGCACGACGGCCGCGCCGGGCAGGTCCACGCCCCGGGCCTTGGCTGCGTCACCGGCGAGCAGCGCGTCCTTCAGGCCCAGCGCCAGCCGGAACCCCGGCTCGTAGCGGCGCTCGGCGATGTTGCGGCCGTAACGCTGGTAGCTCGGGCAGGCGAACAGCGTCTGGGTGAGCACCTCCAGAAAATCCGCCGCCGGCAGGCCGTAGGACTCGGTGAGGGTGGCGGCCTCGGCCATCGATTCGATGGCCATGGTGATCATCATGTTGCCGGCGATCTTGGCGATGGCGGCACGCACCGGGTCGTCGCCCAGTCGCCAGGTCTTGCGGCCGATGGCGTCGAAGAGCGGCTGCACCCGCCGCACCGCCTCTTCGGCGCCGGCGGCGAGGATATTGAGCTCGGCCCGCGCCGCGACCGCCGGCACGCCGAACACCGGTGCCGCCACGTAAGCCACACCGGCCTGCCGGTGCAGCGGCTGCATCTCGGCGACGAGGGCGGGGGAAACGGTCGACATCACCACATGCACCGGATCGCCCGTGGCCGACGCCAGCGCGCCGCTGTCGAGCAGCACGGCACGCACCGCCGCGTCGTCGGCCAGCATGGTGATCACCACGTCGTGACCGGTGAAGGCCTGCGCAGGCGAGGCCAAAGGCGCGACCCCGGCGAGCCCGGCCACGGCCTCGGGCCGGCGCGCCCAGGCCGAGACCTCGTGGCCGTTTGCGACGAGGTGCGGCACGATGGCCGCACCCATGGCGCCGACGCCGATGAAGGCGATCTTCATGCCCGGCTCCCCGATGCCGGACGCGCGGCGTCCCAGAGCCGCATCACCTGCGTGACGGCGGCATCGAGCCGATCGGCATCGACGCCGTCGCGCGCCAGGGTGGAGACGCCGGTCAGAAAGCCGTCGAACACCATCGCCAGCGCCTGGGTATCGGTGTCGGCGGCCAGCTGGCCGCTCGCGACTCCGCGCCGCACGCAGGCCAGCAGGCCGGCGCTGGTTTCGGCGCGCGAGTCGTGCAGCGGCTGAGCGACGGCGGCGTTGGCCGGGGAGGGCGCACTCATCACGCCCAGCGACACCATGCAGCCTCGCGGATGGTCGGGGCCGCACTGCATGGCGGCCGAGCGTCGCAAGGCGGTCTCGATCGCGTCGCGCGGTGCGAGGGCCGCATCGTGCAGGCAGGCGGTGACCTGGCCATGGGTCGCCAGGTATTGCGCGACAGCCTCCTGAAAAAGCCCTTCCTTGGAGCCGAAGGCCGCGTAGAAGCTGGGCGCGGAGATGCCGCCGCCGAGGCTGTCTTTCAGCTGGGCGAGCGAAGTGGCATCGAAACCGTGTTCCCAGAACAGGTGCATGGCCTGGGTAACGGCGGCATGTCGGTCGAAGGCGCGGGGGCGGCCCATGGTGGCCATGACGGTCTCCTGTTGAATCGAGTTAAATACTAATCGGTACAAAAGTTGTTGACAAGCGTTGGACGGCAAAACTACATTTGTATCGATCGATATATAAATGGTATTCGCATGACATCAAAGATTCTGGAACCTTCCTCGCCCCGCAACCTGCCGTCCGCTCTGCCTGCCCGTCCGAAGACCGACGACCTGCCTGTCGCCGCGTTGCTGGCACTGGCCATGACCGGCTTCATCTGCATCGTCACCGAAACCCTGCCGGCCGGTTTGCTGCCGCAGATCGCCACGGGCCTGGGCGTGTCGCAGGCGTTTGCCGGCCAGATGGTCACCGCCTACGCGCTCGGCTCGGTCATCGCCGCCATTCCGCTGACCATCGCCACGCGCGGCTGGCGACGCCGCCACGCCTTGCTGCTGCCCATCGTGGGCTTTCTGGTGTTCAACAGCCTGACGGCGGTGTCGTCGAATTTCTGGCTGACCCTGGTCGCGCGTTTCTTCGCGGGAGCCTCGGCGGGCCTGGCGTGGAGCCTGCTGGCGTCGTATGCGCGGCGCATGGTCGAGCCGCGCCAGCAGGGCCGGGCGCTGGCGCTGGCCATGGTCGGCACGCCGATCGCGCTGTCGCTCGGTGTGCCGCTCGGCACGCTCATGGGAAGCCTGGTCGGCTGGCGCAGCGCGTTCGCCATCATGTCGGGGCTGACGCTGGTGCTCATCGCCTGGGTGCTGGCCAAGGTGCCGGACTATCCCGGCCAGGGCGACGAGCGCCGGTTGCCCTTGTCACGGGTGCTGGTGACGCCGGGGGTGCGGCCCGTGCTGGCCGTGGTCATGGCCTGGATGCTGGCGCACAACCTGCTCTACACCTACGTCGCGCCCTTCGTGGCGCGGGCCGGGTTGGGCGAGCGTGTCGACCTGGTGCTGCTGGTGTTCGGGCTTGCCGCGCTGGCGGGCATAGCCCTCACCGGCCGGCTGGTCGACCGCCATCTGCGGGCTTGCGTGCTCGCCAGCCTGGCCGCGTTCGGCGCCGTGGCGATCGGGTTCGCGGTGGCGGGCCAGTCACCGGCGGCAGTGCTGGCAGGGGTGGCGCTCTGGGGCCTGAGTTTCGGCGGTGCCGCCACGCTGCTGCAGACCGCGCTGGCCGATGCGGCGGGCGACGGCGCCGACGTGGCGCTGTCGATGAACGTGGTGGCCTGGAACAGCGCCATCGCCGGTGGCGGATTGCTGGGTGGTGTGCTGCTGGATGCGTGGGGACCGCAGTCTTTCGCCTGGGCCGTGATCTTGCTGGCAGGGCTGGCGCTGGGCATCGCCTGGACAGCGCGGCGTGACGGTTTTCCGGCCGAGGCGCGCCACTCGCCGACGGGCGCCGGGCACTAAAAAACGGGGGGGCGCGCGTCAGGACCCGCGCGCCGGACCGAACCAGTCGACGCAGGCCTTGTCCAGTGCCGCCTCGTCGGCCCGCTCCTGGGCGGCCCAGGCCACCACGCCGTCGGGGCGAACAAGCACGGCGCGAAGGCCGAGCGTGTTCCGGGCGGCGCCCGCCACATGGCGGATGCGACCATTCCAGCCGGCGGCGCGTTCGCGCAGCAGCGCGCCCGGGTCGAAGTCCAGCAGCAGGCCATGGCCGCTCCGCAGCAGTTGGCCGACCGTGGTGTCGTCGCCGAAAGTGAAGTCCGGCACGCTGCAGCCCACGAGCGGATGAGCGTCGCCCAGCGGGTATCGCAGCTTCGCTTCCCACACCCGTTCGGCCATGTAGGTGGCGCCGTCCGTCGTCGCGACGAGGTCGCGCAGGATCGCTTCGAGCGCACGCGAAGCCGGGCTCGGCCGCATCACGCCGACCTGCGCACGCGACCAGTCGAGCACCTGCGCGCCGACCGGGTGTCGTTCGCTGAAGTAGGTGTCGAGCAATGTCTCCGGCAGGTCGCCGCGCACCACGGCCGCGAGCTTCCAGCCGAGGTTCATCGCATCGCCCAGGCCGAGGTTCAAGCCCTGGCCGCCCAGGGGCGAATGGATGTGGGCGGCGTCACCGGCCAGCAGCAGCCGGCCTTGGCGGTAGGTGCTGGCCTGGCTGGCGCGATCGGTCCAGGTGCTTGCGAGGTGCAGCGCGTTCAGCACCACGTCGACACCGGACACGCGCCGCAATACCGCCTGCACCTGTTCCCGCGTGATCGGCTGCGTGCGGTGGAAGGCGCCGCCGTCGAAGTCGACCATCGCGATGGTGCCGGGCGGCTGGTAGGTGTACATGCCCTGCGGCGTGTAGTGGCGGCCGGGGGCCAGCAAGGCGGGGTCGGCGAGCTCGATCTCGACCGAATAGCCGGTGAATTCCGGCTCGGTGCCGACGAAGGCGAAGCCGCCGAGCTTGCGCACCGTGCTGCGGCCGCCGTCGCATCCGACGAGCCAACGGGCGCGCCAGCGTTCCGGCCCCGCGTGGATGGTCACGTCGTGCCCGGTCTGCTCGAAGGCCGTGACGCCGGCACCGCGGCGGATCTGCACGCCGAGCGCGGTGGCACGGTCTGCCAGCACGGTCTCGATGCGCGCCATCGTGGTCGGCTTGCCCCGCGCCGCCGGGTTGGGCAGGCGGTAGGGCCAGCGGGATTCGTCGATGCGGTCGTCGAAGAACGGGATGCCGGCGAAGTGGCCGCCGGCCGCGCGCTTCTGGCGGGCCCAATGCGCGTTCTGCATCGCCTCGACCGGCGCGACGACATCGTCGAGCAGGCCGCGCCGGTACAGGGCTTCGACGCTCGGAATCGACAGGCCGCGCATGCCGAAAGGCAGGCGCTTGAGCGGGGTGCTCGCATCGTCGGCCTGCTCCAGCACCGCCACGGAAAGCCCGGCCAGCCGCAGCTCGCAGGCGAGGAACAGGCCGACCGGGCCGGCACCCGCGACGACGACATCGAAAGAAGTGCAATCGTGCATGCATCAACCCGCGTGCGGGCCGGTCGCCAAACCAGGGAGCATAGGCGCTCGGGCGGCTTGCATCCGGGGCGCGCACAGGGTCGCCACCAGATGTCCGAGCTGCCGGTTGCCGGCGATCGCACCTTTGCGGATGCAGACGCGGTGGTGGCGCGGCGCCCAGGCATCGGTGAGTTCCACGGCCACCATGCGGCCGACTTCCTGTTTCTCCAGGGCCGACGCCGGAACGATGCTGACCCCCGCACCGGAGGCCACCAAGCCCATCACCGCGTCGAAGCTGGCCACCTGCACCCGCACGTCCAGCCGGCCGCCGAGCGAGGCGGCCTGGTTCATCAGGTAGGTATGCAGGGCCGACCCGTTCTGCAGGCAGATCCAGGGCTGGTCGAAACAGTCGGCGAAACGCACGCTGGCCTGCCGGCTCAGGCGGCTGCCCGGCGGCACGATCAAGACGAAACGGTCTTCGCGATAGGGCAGGAAATCGAGCTCGGGATGGTCGGAATCGACCGCCACCACGCCGATGTCGGCGCGGCCCTGCGCCACCGCCAGGATGATGTCGGTGCCCAGCCGTTCCTCCAGCGTGATGCGCACCGAGGGATGGTGGGCGAAGAAGCGCGCCAGGTCGTCCGGCAGGTGGAAATTGACCACGTTGTTGTTGGCGAAGAAGGTCAGGTGCGTGGTCAGCCCCAGGGCGTAGGGCGACAGGTCGGCGTGCATCTGTTCCAGCCCCGCCACGCACTGGCGTACGTGTTCCAGCATGACGTTGCCGGCAGCGGTGAGGGCCACGCCGCGTGCGCGCCGCACGAAGAGCGAAACGCCCAGCGCTTCTTCGAGCCCCTTCAGGCGCAGGCTGGCCGACGAGGCGGCCAGATGGGCGCGCGCCGCGCCGCGCGAGAGGCTGCCTTCCTCGGCGATGGCGAGGAAGACGCGTAGATCGACCAGGTCGTAGTGCATGCGTTTGCCTTTGGCGAATTCGTGTTTCGCCCGATGGGAATGTGCACCCGTGCGGGGCGCGAATCTTCGCTAGCAGGTTTCGTGCACAACGAAAGGTCTGCTTGCCAGAACTCACTTGTTGGTGACGGTCGGCCTGCGGACACTGGCGCCGCACCAGGAGTCGCCCCATGTCGATGAAAAAAATTTTCCGCAGCTCGCTCGCCGCCGCGTTGGCCGCCACCGGCCTGACCGCCGGGGCCCGGACCGCAGCGCCGACCTATCCGGACCGCCCGATCGCCGGAGCTCATCGACGCCGCCCACATCACGCTGCAGTGATGCCGGCCTTCCGTCATCAAGAAAGAGATTGACCATGAACACATCAGCCCCACCCGGCCCGGGCGCGCTCGACCGGCTTCTCTCGGCGACCATCGACACCTTCGGCCTGGCCGTGGAGCCGTCGTGGCGGGAAGAGGCGCGCTCCGTCGTCGGCGTCATCGCCGCCGCCGCGAGCGTGATCCAGGCAGCCGACCTCGGAGACCGCGCGGAACCCGCCGCGGTGTACCGGCCATGAGCGCGACGCTGGAACTCGCATCGCCCGCGTCGGCGTCCGCCCAGGCCATTGCATCGGCCGTGGCGCGTGGCGACACCAGCGCCCGGGCCGTGGTCGAGGCGACGCTGCAGCGCATCGAGGCGCTGAACCCGGTGGTCAACGCCTTCACCGACGTCACCGCCGAGCGGGCCCTGCGGGCCGCCGACGCGCTCGACCGCCGCGTGGCCGGTGGCGGTGTGCCCGGCGTGCTGGCGGGCGTGCCTTTCGCGGCCAAGAACCTGTTCGACATCCGGGGCCTGCCGACCCGGGCCGGCTCCCGAATCAACCGCGAGCTGCCGCCGGCGGGCAGCGACGCATTCTTGATCGCACAGCTGGAACAGCAGGGCGCGATCCTCGTCGGCGGCCTGAACATGGGCGAATACGCCTGCGACTTCACCGGCGAGAACCACCACGACGGCGCATCGCGCAATCCGCACGGGCTGGACCACATGACCGGCGGTTCGTCCGGCGGTTCCGGCGCGGCCGTGGCGGCGAAGCTGGTGCCGATCGCGCTGGGCTCCGACACCAACGGCTCCATCCGCGTGCCG
The DNA here is from genome assembly GCF_033546935.1 of Xylophilus sp. GOD-11R. Taxonomy (GTDB): domain Bacteria; phylum Pseudomonadota; class Gammaproteobacteria; order Burkholderiales; family Burkholderiaceae_C; genus Xylophilus. The sequence continues at coordinate 1,410,374 of NZ_CP137854.1, forward strand.
TCTTCGCTGTGCGGCACCTTCGGGCTCAAGCCGACCTATGGCCGGTTGTCGCGCGGCGGGAGTTTTCCCTTCGTTTCCGCCTTCGACCACCTCGGGCCGTTCGGCCGCTCGGTGGCCGACCTGGCGCTGGTCTACGACGCGCTGCAGGGCGCCGATGCGGCCGACCCGATGCAGAGCGTACGGCCGCCCGAGCCGACCTTGCAGCAGATCGACCTGGGCACCGAAGGCCTGCGTATCGCCGTGGCCGGCGGCTACTTTCGCCGCCTGGGCCAGCCCGAGGCTTTCGAGGCGGTCGACCGGGTGGCGCAGGCGCTCGGCGTGACGCGCCTGGTCGAGCTGCCGCAGGCCGAGGTTGCACGCGCGGCGGCCATCGTCATCACCACGGCCGAAGGCGCGGCGCTGCATGTGCAGCGGCTGCAGCACCGCATCCAGGACTTCGATCCGGCGGTGCGCGCCCGCCTGCTCGGCGGCCTGGCGACACCGGCGGCCTGGGTGGAGGCCGCCCAGCGCTTTCGCCGGCATTTCCGCGAACAGGTGCTGCGGGTGTTCGACACCGTCGATGTGCTGCTCGCACCCGCCACGCCGTGCCGCGCGCCGCGCATCGGCCAGAAGACCATGGTGCTCGACGGCCAGACCCTGCCGGTGCGGCCGAACCTGGGCGTGTTCACCCAGCCCATCTCGTTCGTCGGCCTGCCGGTGGTGGCCGTGCCGGTGCTCGACGGCGCGGCGTTGCCCATCGGGGTGCAGGTGATCGCGCCGCCCTGGCGGGAAGACCTGGCGCTGCGGGTCGCCCGCGAGCTGGAACGCCGGGGCGTGGTCGGCTGCCGCGAAGCGAACCTGTAGAAGAAAAGGAAGACGACGATGTTGGTCAACGACCCCACGGTGCTTGCCGAAGTGCGGCAGGCTTTCGAGCGCTACGAAGCCGCGCTCGTCTCCAACGACCTGGACGGCATGGACGCCTGCTTCTGGCACGACGGCCGCACGATCCGCTACGGCATCGCCGAGAACCTGCACGGCATCGAGGAGATCCGCGCCTTTCGCAGCGGCCGTTCGCCGGTCGGGCTGCAACGCGTGCTGAGCCGCACCGAGATCACCACCTTCGGCACCGACAGCGCCACGGCCAGCACGCTCTTCGAGCGCGAGGCCCAGCCCGGCATGATCGGCCGCCAGCAACAGACCTGGGCGCGGCTGGACGGCGCCTGGAAGATCGTGGCGGCGCACGTCAGCGTGATCGCCCGGCCGGTGGCGGGCTAGGGAAGCGCCATGCCCCACGCACCGACGTCCACCAACTCGGCATCGGCGGATCGCCGTCTGCCCGTCACCGTGCTCAGCGGTTTCCTGGGCGCGGGCAAGACGACCCTGCTCAACCACCTGCTCGGCAGCCTGCACGGCATGCGCATCGCGGTCGTGGTCAACGACATGAGTGCGATCAACATCGATGCACACCGGGTGCAGGACGCCGCCGCCCTCACACGCACCGACTACGCGCTGGTGGAGATGACCAACGGCTGCATTTGCTGCACCCTGCGCGAAGACCTGCTGGGCGAGGTGGCGCGGCTGGCCGCCGACGGCCGCTTCGACTACCTGCTGATCGAGTCCACCGGCATCGGCGAGCCGCTGCCCGTGGCCGAGACCTTCACCTTCATGGACGAGGCCGGCCGGGTGCTGTCGGACGTGGCGCGGCTCGACACCATGGTGACGGTGGTCGACGGCACGGACTACCTGGCACGGTTGCGGTCGCAGCCGGCGCCGTTTGCCGCGCAGGAACCGGATCTGCACGACCTGCTGGTGAGCCAGGTCGAGTTCGCCGACGTCATCGTCGTCGCCAAGGGCGATTTGATATCGCCCGAACAGCAGGCCAGCCTGCGCGGCGTGCTGCGTGGCCTGAACAGCCGGGCGCGCATCGTGGTGTCGCACGGCGGTGATGTGGCACCGGAATTGCTGGTGAACACGCAGGCCTTCGACATCGAGCAGGCGGCGGCGGCCCCCGGCTGGCTGGCGACCATGCGCGGCGAGGAGCATTCCGAGCAGGACGCCTACGGCATCGACTCCTTCGTCTACGGCTCGCGCATCCCGTTCCATCCGGCCCGGTTCGCCGACTTCCTGGCCCGTCATGGCCGCGACCCGGCGGTGCTGCGCGCCAAGGGCTACCTGTGGCTGGCGCACCGCGTCACCGAGATGGGCGTGCTGGCCAAGGCCGGCGCCTCGCCGATGGCCTGCGACTGGTCCGGACCGTGGTGGCGTTTCGTCGACGAGCGCACCTGGCCGCAGAACGACGACCTGCGGGCCTTCATCCGCAGCCGCTGGTCCGAAGACGTGGGCGACTGCCGACAGGAACTGGTCTTCATCGGCCAACGCCTGGACCGGCAGGCGATCACCGACGCACTCGATGCCTGCCGGCTCACCGACGACGAAATCCTGCAGGGCGCCGACGCCTGGGCAGCCTATGAAACACAAGCGACGATGAAAGGAAATACCCGTGCACTTCAATAACGAGAAGGAAAGAACGCTCGCCTTGCGCGACGCGTTGATCGCCAAGGGCATGCATACGCAGGCCGAGGTCGATGCGGTGGAAGAGGGCTTCGAGACCTGGACGCCCGAGAACGGCGCCGCCGTGGTGGCGCGGGCCTGGTGCGATCCGGCGTTCAAGCAGCGGCTGCTGGCCGACGCGCTGGGCACCGCCAACGAGGTGGTGCAGCCGGTGCCCTTCGGCGGCTGGGACGCGGTGGCGGTCGAGAACACCGACAACGTGCACAACGTGCTGGTCTGCACCCTGTGCTCCTGCACCATCAAGTCGCTGATCGGCCAGCCGCCGCATTGGTACAAGAGCCTGGCCTATCGGGCGCGCCTGGTGCGCGAGCCGCGTGCGGTGCTGCAGGAGTTCGGCCTGGAACTGGCGCCGGAGGTGGAGATCAAGGTCTGGGACATCACCGCCGAGACCGGCTACATGGTGATCCCGGCGCGACCCGCCGGCACCGATGGCTGGAGCGAGGCGGAGCTGGCCTCCATCGTCACCAAGAAATGCCTGATCGGCGTGGAGCAGCCCGACGTTACCCGCGTGCGGCGCGATGCCGTGTCGGTCGGCGGTGCGCGGGAGGTGCAGCATGCCTGATGTGCACGACCTAGGCGGCGCCACCGGCTTTGGCGCCATCCCGCACCTGGAAAAGGACTACGAATACCACGAGCGCTGGGAGTGGACGCTGATGGCCGTGTTGCGCCTGGGCGCGAAGAAGGGCTGGTACCGCACCGACGCCTACCGCCACGCGCTCGAGCGCCTGCCGCGCGACTTCTACCTGAGCAAGTCCTACTACGACCGCATGCTGAGCGGCATCACCAACGCCTATTTCGAGGCCGGCATCGTCACGCCTGACGAGATCCGGCAGCACCTCGAGCCCCATGTGCAGATCCCCATGTCCGGCCCCCGGGGCCCGGGCCATGCAGGTGCCGCCGAGCCGCAGCGGGTGCGCTTCGCGGCCGGCGATCGCGTCCGGGTGCGGGCGGACCTGCCCGACGGCCATGTGCGCGCTCCCGCCTACGTGCGTGGGCACGCCGGCACCATCGTCGACCGGGGCCGTCATGCGCTGCCGTTCCCTGGCCGGGTGGGGCATCGCGAGGAAGGCGCGGCCGAGTTCACCTACCGCGTCGAATTCGACCGGCGTGAGCTCTGGGAAGACGCGACCGACGCCGGCACGGTGATCGTCGACCTCTCCGACAGCTACCTCGAACCGGCGGCCTGATCCATGGACAACGCGACCCTACCCATCACCGCCACCGCTGGCGCGGCCTACGAAATGGACCGCCGCGTCAAGCTCGTCGAAGAACCGAACCACCGGCTGACGCAGATCAGCATGAGCGGCGACCAGCGCAGTCCCTGGCATGTGCACACGCATGTCGAAGACCTGTTCTACATCACCGAGGGCGTGCTGCGGATCCGCATGCACAACCCGCCAGAGACCCGCGAAATCGAAGCGGGCGAGTCTTTCTCCATCCAGGCAGGCCGTCCGCACTTCATCGAGGTCGCGGACAAGAAGACGGTGTCCTTCCTGTTGATCCAGGGCCTTGGTCCGTGCGACTTCAAGGTGCTGGACCCACAGGACTTCCCGACCCACGACGGTATCGAGTCCTAGCGAAAAGGGAGAGTTCATGTTCAAGCGTTTCATGGCGGCGTTGGCCGTCGCCGTTTCCATCGCCGCACCGCAGGTCGGCCATTCGGGCACCTTCCCCGACCGACCGATCAAGATCGTGGTGCCTTACCCGCCCGGCGGTTCGTCCGACGTTCTGCTGCGGGTCATGGCGCCCGTCCTGCAGGCCCGCTGGGGCGTGCCGGTGGTGATCGAGAACAAGGTCGGGGCCAGCACCATCATCGGTGTCGCCTCGGTGGCCAAGTCGCCGGCGGGCGGCTACACGCTCGGCGTCGTCACCAACGCCTTCGCCGTCAACCCGAGCCTGCGCGACAACCTGCCCTACGACACGCTCAAGGATTTCACGCCGCTGACGCAGCTGACCTTCACGCCCAACGTGTTGGTGGCCCAGCCCGGCGCGAGCTTCAAGACCATGGGTGAACTGCGGGAGCTCGCCCGGTCGGGCAAACGCGAGCTTTCCTCGGGCTCCATCGGCAACGGCACGGCGGCCCACCTGGCGCTGGAGAAGCTCAAGGTGTTGTCGGGCATGAACATCCTGCACGTGCCCTATCCCGGCTCGGCGCCCGGTGTGGTGGCGGTGATGGGCGGGCAGACCGACCTGCTGATGGCCCCGCTGCCGGACGTGCTGCCCTATGTGCGCAGCGGCAAGCTGATCGCCATCGGCGTGGGAAGCGCCTCGCGCGTGGCGCAATTGCCCGACGTGCCGACCTTCATCGAAACCGGTTTCGCCGGCTTCGAGTCGGGCGCCTGGTTCGGCATGACCGCGCCCGCCGGCCTCGACTCCAAGATCACCGGTCGCCTGAGCGCGGATTTCGCCGCCGCCCTGTCCGACCCGGTGGTCAACGAGAAGGTCTCCGCGCTCGGCCTGACACCGACGAGCTCGACGCCGGAGGCTTTCCGCAAATTGATCGCGTCGGAGGTCAGAAGCAGCGGAGAAACAGTGCGCAAGGCCGGCATCCGGGTCGACTGAGGTTCGGCGAACCGGTTTCACGCCGGTTTCGCGCCGGTTTCGCGCCGATGCCCGGCGGCTTCGGTTCTGACCGCCATCGAGGCGCCGGGCCGTCAACCATCGAGCCTTTGCGCTATTGCGAGCGCTCAGCGACGTGGCCTTTCTTCCTCCCTCCCTCCCGCCGGGCCCATCCGGTACCTCATTGCCGCCGCACGGCTACCCGGCTTCGACGGCGTTGCCAAACGGCCAGACGGCACCGACATCGGCATCGAATGCGGTCACGACGGCCGATCTGTTCCAAGACTGGAACCTCCAGCAGGCTGACGGTGCCGACCCCCTCGCGTTCGCGCAACCATCCTGGTCATCGACGATGGCGCGCGGGGTCGTCGCGACGAGCCTCTCCATCGAGCAGGCGCCACGGGAAGCCAAGCCCACGGACGTCACGGCGCACATGCCCGATACGCTTCGCCGGAGTTCGGTGACCGCCGCCGCCGAACATGTGGCGCATGAACTCAGGAAGCTCGGCCTGCTGGCACCGATCCGAAGAATCCAGGGCTGGATCGCGATGGAGCATCCGGAGCTGTGCCCTCAATGGCCGGCCTTGACCACCTTTCTGCCCCGGGTCCGGACGGCCCTCGCGAAGGGCTCCTCCCCATTGCTCAGCCGCGACCGACTGAAGGCGTTCCTGCTGCGAATGGCCCATCCGGACGCCTGCGGGCCCACGCTCCTCGACTTTCTCGTGACCCACCATGTCCCGGTCATGCAGTACCTTCATTTCCTGGTGTACGGCGACATCGCGAGGTTCGGGAGGGTGCGCGAGTTGAATCCAACGCCCGAATGCAAGAGCATCCTAAGACTGAAGCAGATCATCGGCGACCACGCCGCGGCCATCGGGGAATGCGTGCAGACCATGGCCGACGAAGGTTTTCCAACGACCGAGCGTGAGTTGCAGGAGCTCCTGTGGCTGCGAGGTGTGCGCTTGAGCAAGGATTTCACGCGCAGCCTGCCCAAACTCATGGCCAGCCAGCCCCAATCGAGGTGCCAGCTGCAAAGGCATGGCTCCCATTACTTTCCGAGCGGGCGGGAGCCTGAGGAGTTCTTCCATTTCCAGAACGAGAGTGAAACGCTGAACCTGTTCCGGGGCCGGGCGCCGGTGTACGACAGCCTGCCGGGCGCCGACCGGCCACCTCGCGAAGCGGGTATCGCGGGCGAACTGCGCAGGCGATTCCCCGACGGCTTCAGCACGGCCCAATGCGAGGACGTCATTGCCGCCATGCGCCCGGAAATGCCGCCCGAGCAACGCGTGGAGCAGGTCGACCGACTGGCCGATCACGGCCTGCTCATGCGGGGCGACGACACGGAATGGGTCCTCAACGAAGCGGTTTTGTGCCCCCCCGCCGGCCGCCGGAAACCCGTACAGCCCCTCGTGCAGAACCATGTGCAGCCCCGCGCGCAGACCGTGCAGCCGGCAGAGCGCCAGGTTCAAGCGCTCGGCACCGCCAGCGCCACGCAGGTCGAACAGGTCTTCACCCTGCTGGAGCAACTGAAGAAGGAAAAGCGCCTCGACTATTACATCGTCAAAAACACGGCCGGGCGCGACTGTTTCGACGCCACGCGCATCCTGCAGACCATCGACCAAAGAAAGCTTCCCATCGTTCACCGGGGCGTGCGCGAGATGCTGTCACGCATCTATCCCGCGCAATGGGAAACGCTGCTGAATCGACGCCAGTGGGAGCGCCCGGCGCCGACGTCCGCGGAGTTGGGCGCTCAGATCGACCGATTGCGGCAGGAAATTCCCTATGCCGCCTTCGCACCACGCAACCAGCTGGTCAGCTGGATCAACGAACGCAACCCCGATTTCTTCTGCTCGGTCCCGATCCTCATCAGCCACATCGCCAGCCTGCCGCAGAACGCGGAACACAACAGATCGGTCATCGACGCCATGGTCGGAGACGACACGATGGCGCTGTTCGCCCATTCCAAGGGAGCGCGGGGCATCGACCAGGGCACCCTGGCGGCCCATCTGGCGCTTTCCGGCCGCCAGGTGTCCCGTGTGAATCTGGACCAGATGCTGGCCCGGCATGGACAACCACTCCGCTTCCCGAATATTCGATTCCTCGGGCGCGCGACCCCGACGGGTGAGGTGGCCAAGCATGAGGCCGCAGCCAGGATCATGACCCGGCTCCAGCACCAACCCGGCCAGGGCATGCCACCCTGGGACGACTTCCTCGACGCCTTCCACGAAGAAGTCTGCAAGGACCCGGACACCGGCGCGATGCTGCAGCCGACCGGCATCGCCGTCATCGACGTATACCTGGCGCTCCAGCGCGACCTGACCCCCGGCGAACTGCCACTGGCAGACGACGAGACATCGGCCCCGACGGCGAGGAAGCGACGCAAGCGGCCGACCGACGTGGGCGGGTCCGGCGCATACGAGGGCATGCCCAAGCGCAAGCCGACCGTGACCTCCGTGGCGCCGATCGCGGTGTCAGGCCAGATCGCGTCGATGCCGCAGACCGCGCCGATCCAGCCGTGGGCACCGCAGGCCGCTGATGCGTTCGTCCCGCCATCCGGCCTGCCTTCTGCCGAAGTCCAGCAACATCCCCAAGCCGGCATGGCCCCCGAAATGGGCGATCTCCATCAGCTCGCTTACGCCATGGCCAACGCCATCCAGAGCACCGCGCCCACCGACGCCGTCGCCCAGGCCTGGGCGCAGTCGGCAACACCCGACGACGCGCTGCGGATCGCCCAGTCGTACAACGCATCCCGAACGTTCGACGGGCAAAACGCCGATGCCGGCTGGACCACCTTGTGGCTGCCGCCGCACCAATGGCCAGCGGTGGCCGGCGCCGTCATGCCCGACCTGCGCCAGGCCGTGGTGATGCGATCCGGACAGAGCGCGGCGTCGGCTGAATTCGTGGCGCTGAATCACCACGATCAGGTGCTCTACCTGCTCGACGAGCGTGTGGGCCAGCCGACGATCGCAGGCCCCGACACCGCCGCCGGCCTCACGCTGCAAGGCGGGCAGTTCTGGGCCGCGCTGCCCGAGACGGCCTGCCAGGGGGCGGTGAGCCGGCTCGTGTCCTGGCTGCGGATCCCCGGCTTCAGCGACGCCTGCGACGCGATCGCCGAACTCACCGACAGACCCGCGCCATTGGACGACTTCGCGGACTGGCTCGACAAGAGCCTGGGCATTCCCGCCCACGCCACGCACGCCACGGCGCACCAGATTCGCAACCGGTCCTACGGCATGGTCAGCTTCAACACGATGGCCAACTATCTGGCGCAGCGCCACGGCATCGCATTGCGGCCCGCAGGCTCTGCCATGCCGCTGCTGAGCGGCCAGGACGGCGGCCAGGCCGTGCTCGACGATGTCCTGTGGCGCACCGCACACAGCCTCCAGCCGGTCGTCGCCCTGTTGAGTCTTCCCGACCTGGGACGCATCCTGGCGCTGCGCTGGATCGACGGAATGCTCTATGCCACCACCGGAGCCGGCGCATGGCCGCTGGCGAGTGTGCTGGCGTCGGCGGCCGGTGATGCGGGGCGGGATCAGCCGGTCGGGTTCTATCCGGTCTGAGCGTGCCGGCTAGCGGTGCCGAAGGCGGCGGGCACACGAACACAGCGACGGGGGCGTTCGTGCCGAAAGCCGCCGGATTCGGATCTTCGGGCCCGGGTGGCGTGAGGTGACAAACCATGCCGGGTTCCGACCCATCCTTTATCACGCCTGGTTCATGACACCGCCATCGCCCACTGCTTCGCGCGCTACTCGGCGACGTTGCACTCGCGGCGCAGCAGTGCCAGCGCGTCCTCGGTGGCTTGCACCCGGTCGCTGCGCAGCACCGGTTCGGCCTCGTCGATGAAGGCGTTCCATAGCTGCAGGTAGTCGCCCTGCAACTGCGGCGGCGCGTGCTGCCGCACGAAATCGCGGGGCAGGTCGGCATCCAGGCCGGAGGTGCGGACCTTCTTGACCAGCGCGGTCGCGGTCTTGCGGGTCAGCAGCGTGGCGTGCCTGCTGTTGGTGGCGATGCGCAGAAACAGGGTAAGCAGCGAACTGTCGTCGCCGTGGCCTTCGGTGGCCTTTTCCCACACCGCGCTGACGCTGCGTTCGAAATGGTCGAGGTCGGCCAGGGCGTCTTCCAGCCAGAAATAGCGGCCGAGAAAAGCCGGTGTCTGGTCGAAGAGTTTGCGCACGCCGAGGCTGGCGTCGAGGATGCGGGGGAGGTCCTGCACGACCGAATCCTGCACGGTCTGCACCGCCTCCAGGTACTGCGCGGGCAGGTCGCGGGGCAGGCCGATGGCGACTGGTGGCCTCGGCTGGCCGTCGCCTGTCGGCGCGTGCTTCTTGCGCAGGCCGAGCACCATCTTCTCGAACGCGGCCCAGTCGGGCATGGCGCCGCGCCGGCAGGCACGCACCAGCAGGGCGGTGCGCACGACGGCTTCGGCGTCCTTGCCGGCATCGTCCAGGTCATCGGCATCCAGGCCGAGCCGGGCGGCCATCCAGGTGGCCGCTTCCACCAGGGTGGCGGCCTGGCTGCGTGCGGCACGCTCGGCCTGGTACTCGGGCAGGCTGCGCAGGGTCCATTTGGCGAGCAGGGGAATCTGCTTGTCCTGGAAGACGCCGTGTTCCTGCATGCCGAAGTGGCTGCTCTGGGGCATGGCGATCAGGGCCTTGAGCATGTCCGAGCCGCCCTTGGAGCGCGACAGCAGGCTGTGGTCGCGCAATGACTCGGCGGCGCGGTCGAGGTCGCCGCCGGTGGAGTGTTCCAGGTACAGGCTCATCAGGTTGACGAGCCGGTCGCGGGCTTTTTCCAGGTCGGGGCGCAGGTACTCGGTGCCGAAGTAACGCGCGATCTGCACCATGCCCTTGGGCGCCTCCTGGAGCATGGCGGCCAGCCGGTCGGGCGTGATGATGCCGTGGCGCACGCCGTGCTGCAGGGCCTTCTCGAAGAAGGGCCGGTCGTCGAACAGCGCGACGGCCTGGAGCGCGGCGGAGTGGGGCGTGGGCATGGTGGATGGGGTGCGGATAAATGGCGATCCTCAGATCGCCGACTCTTCCTCGTCGTCGCGTGCGGCGGGCGTGCTGCCGCCCCGGTCGGTGTCGCCGGTCTCCACGCGGGGGTCATAGTCTTCGTCGGCCTCCTCGTCGTCTTCCAGACCGAGGTCGTGGGCGCGCGCCTTGGCGCGCAGCACCAGCAGGGTTTCGGTGAACAGGTCCGGGCACTCGTAGCGCATGCGCCAGGCCAGTTCCATCCAGTCCTGGTCCGCCACCTCGTCGAGCGATACCTTGGGGCTGGCGTAGGCCGAGGCCAGCAGGGCGGTTTCCGACAGCATCTCGCCGTCTTCCTCGACCGTGTCGAAGTTGCCGGTGCGGGCAAAGGATTCGATGCGCGCCCACTTCTCGGCGAAGTAGTTGGCCATGGCCTCGCTGCCGCCTTCGAGGTCACCCACCGCGGTCAGAAAAGCCACCGGGTCGGCGTCTTCGCGGAACACGATGCCGTTGACCATGCCGCGCAGGTGCGTGTGGGTGAGGTCCTTGTAGCGCTTCTCGATGACGATGGCGTGCGCGAACTGCTCGGGGGTGACCAGCAGGCTCACCACCGATTCGCGCGACGGGTCGTATTCGCGCATCACCGCCAGGATGTCCTTGGGCTCGAGCTGGTCGAGCACCACCATCAGCGCACGGTCGCCCTCGGTGTCGGCCAGCTCGGTGAGGGCCGACTCGGCGCCGGCGATGTCGCCGGCGGCGATCAGGCTGCGGGTCTTGGTGATCAGGGCAAGGTGGTTCATGGTGGTGGGTGCGTTGCGTGCGGGAGGGCGTCAGTCCTTGCGGTCGAAGCCCTGCTCGGCCATCCAGTCGGCACGGGCTTCCTCGCGACTCTTGCCGTCGGCGTCGTCCAGGTCGTCGGCCGACAGGTGCTGGCCGTCGTCGGATTCGCGTTCGTCGTCGTGGTCCGTGTCGTCGTCGCTGTCGTCCTCGTCGGCGGCAGCGGCGGGCGCGTGGCGGGGGCTGCCCGCCATGTATTCGAGCGCGGCGGCCACGCTCAGAAAGTGGTCACCGGCGGCATGCTCGCGCAGCAATTTCACGGTGGGCATGGCCCAGGCGGCGATTGTGATCGTCTGGCGCAGGCTCTCCCACGGAGCCAGGTCTTCGGGTTCGCAGGCCAGCAGGCGGTCCATGACCGGCGCGGAGCTGAAGTGGAAGGCCTTGTGCAGCACGACCGCCACCATCTCCGGCGCGACCTCCAGCATGTTGACCAGGAAGGTCACCTCGCCGCGCCGCTCGGCCAGGCGCCGGTCCAGCACGAACTGGCCGTCGGAGTCGTGGCGCATGTCGTCGAGTTCGGCCAGGTAGGCGGAGCGCAGGTTGTGGAAGTAGGGGGATACGTGCATCGGGGCCTAGAGGAGGCGTTGAAAATAGTCGGCCCAGATCACGCGTGCCGTCTCCAGCGGATCGTCGAGCAGGTTGCGCTTGCGGTTGTCGTCGTAGGTTTCGCGAAGGGCCGCGTCGCCGAGGATGTCGTAGGCCTCCTGGACCGCGCGAAAGCGTTTCGCGGCATCCGGGGCCGGGTTGCGGTCGGGGTGGTAGCGGGCGGCCTGGAGCCGGTAGGCCTTCTTGATGTCCGCCAGGCTCGCACCGCTGCTGACGCCCAGGGCGAGATAGTGGTCTTGCATGCGGCGGGCTTCCTGCGTCGGGGTATCACGGCGAACCGCAAAAGCCGACGATTGTAGGAGGCCCGGGGCATGGGCTCTGTCCTGGTGCGCCGAAGAGGCCGCAAAAACGGCCCTGGCCGCGTCTGGCCGCCTCTGGCGGATCAGGCCCTCAAACGATCAGACCGGCAGGGCGCGGACAATGGTGGCGGGTGCCTGCCGGGCGAGAGAAGCAGCCAGTTGGCGCTTGCGCAGACGGGCAACGGGGCTGGCCGCGGCGATGCCAGCGCGCAACACCGTGCCGGCATCGGCCACGAATTTCGATGCGAATAGGGGCGCCTCGTCCTGCGCCGCGAACGCATCGACGGCACCGAATGCCCGGTAGACGACAGCTTCATTCATGAACCTCTCCTCTTCGATACATCTAAGAGGTGAAGTACACAAAAAGAAGCATCAACGCGCAATAGTCTGTAGGTACTAATGGGCGTAAAGCTATAGCCTTTGCCTAATCAGCGAGTTTTTCGAGCATCTCGCGTGTGACCAGCACCACGCCGGTTTCGGTGCGCTCGAATCGCGCGGCGTCGGCGGCGGCGTCTTCGCCGACGACCAGACCTTCGGGAATGACGCAGCCGCGATCGACCACCACTTTCGACAGTCGCGCGCCCCGGCCGACCTCGACGTCCGGCAGCAGCACGGCCTGGCGTATTTCGCAGAACGAGTGAATGCGCACGCCGGAGAACAGTACCGATCCGATCACCTTGGAGCCCGACACGATGCAGCCGCCCGACACGATGGTGTTGACGGTGACGCCGTTGTTGCCGTCGCGGTCCACGACGAACTTGGCCGGCGGCAACTGGCGCTGGTAGGTCCAGATCGGCCAGTCGGTGTCGTAGATGTCGAGTTGCGGGCTGATCGACGCGAGGTCGAGGTTGGCGGCCCAGAAGGCGTCGATGGTGCCGACGTCGCGCCAGTAGGTCTCGGCGTGCGGTCCGCGCGCGCCCCGCGTCACGCAGGACAGGCTGAACGGGTGCGCCAGTGCCCGGCCCTCGGCGACGGCGCGCGGAATGATGTCCTTGCCGAAATCGTGGCTCGAGTTGGGATTGCGGGCGTCTTCCTCCAGCAGCGAATACAGGTACTTCGAATCGAAGACGTAGATGCCCATGCTGGCCAGCGCCAGGTCGGGCGAGCCCGGCATGGCGGGCGGATCGGCCGGCTTCTCCAGAAAGGCGGTGATCTGCCGGTTCTCGTCGATCGCCATCACGCCGAACGCGGTGGCCTGTTCGCGCGGCACCTCGATGCAGCCGACGGTGCAGCCCCGGCCGTGTTCGGCGTGGTCCTTCACCATGATGGAGTAGTCCATCTTGTAGACGTGGTCGCCGGCCAGCACCACCACGTAGTCGTGCCGGGTGGAGCGCGTCTGGATGATGTCGAGGTTCTGGAACACCGCGTCGGCGGTGCCGCGGTACCAGTGCTCGTCGCCGGTGCGTTGCTGGGCGGGCAGCACGTCGACCATTTCGTTGAGTTCGGCGCGCAGGAAGCTCCAGCCGCGCTGCAGGTGGCGCATGAGCGAATGCGACTTGTACTGGGTGACCACGGCCATCCGCCGGATGCCCGAATTCAGGCAGTTGGACAGCGCGAAATCGATGATGCGGAACTTGCCGCCGAAATAGACCGCGGGCTTGGCGCGGCGGTCGGTCAGTTGCTTGAGGCGGGATCCACGCCCGCCCGCGAGGACCAAGGCGATCGTTCGGCGCACCAATTGATGCGCCTGCAGCGGTGGCTGCCGGCTTTCGTGACTCACGGTGACTCCCTGGTCGTTCTGATTTCGATCGCGAAGCGGTTCCATGAACGCCGGCATGCCGGGTCCATGGAACGTCATCGGGATTTGTACTCGGTGACAGGGGTCGTGCAGGCTAGGGCTTGCCCGATGAAAGCGCTTGCGTCATTCGGCCTTGATGTGGTTGTCCTTCACCACCTTGGCCCAGCGGGTGGTCTCCGACTGCATCCAGGCGGCCATCTGTTCGCGGGTCATGTCCGAGGGCTCAGAGCCGAGCTCCTGCAGCCGCTTGGCGATTTCCGGGCGCGCCACGATGGCCCGCACCGCCGACTGCAGCTTGTCGAGCACGGCCGGCGGCGTGCCGGCCGGCGCCATCAGGCCTTGCCAGGAGCCGGTGACGAAGTCGGGAATCTGCGAGGCGACGGTGGGTATGCCCGGCGTGGCCGCGAAGGGCTTGGCGCTGGTGACCGCGATGGCGCGGACCTTGCCGCCCTGCACCAGCGGATTGCTGGCCAGCACGCTGGCCATCGCCGAATCGATCTGCGAGCCGGCGAGATCGGCCAGCGCCTGCGCGCCGCCTTTGTAGCCGATCACGTTGAATTCGAAGCCCAGGCCTTGTGCCAGCACGATGCCGGCCAACTGGCTGATGGACGCCAGCGGCGTGCCGAAGCTCGGCGGCTTGCCGGTCTTTTTGGCATAGGCAGCGAGCTCGTCGAGGTTCTTCACCGGCAGGTCGTTGCGCACCACGAGAAGATGCGGCGAGTAGGCCGGCATGGTGATCGGCGTCAGCTCCTTGAGCGGCTGGTAGGTGAGCTGCATCACGCTGGGGCCGATGGTGAGGTTGCTCATGTCGAGCAGCAGCAGGTTGTAGCCGTCGGGTGGCGCCTTGGCGACGAAGGCCGCGCCGATGTGGCCGTTGCCGCCGGCGCGGTTCTCGACGATGACCGACTGCTTGAACTGCTCGCCGAGTTCCTTGGCGAGGATGCGCGCCAGCACGTCCGAGGTGCCGCCCGCCGGGTTGGGCACGATGATGCGGATCATGCGCGACGGATAGGCGGCGGGGTCCTGGGCGAAGGCGGGTGCGGCCGGCATCGCCGCCAGGGCGGATGCGGCCAGGCACAGCAGCGTGCGGCGGGCGAAGGTCTTCATGCGGGTCTCCTGTCGGGGTTTTCTCGTCGTGTCACGGGGCTCTGGAACACAACGTTGTGCAGTGGCTGGCCGGCCTGCAGGCGGCCCAGGTTGTCGGCCATGAAGCGGTAGCGCCGGTCCAGCAGGCCGGGGGTGATGGCCGAGATGTGCGGCGTGGCGCGCACGTTGGGCAGCTCGTGCAGCGGCCAGCGCGAGGGCGCCACCGGCGGCTGGCCGGGCTTGGGGTAGCGGTACCAGACGTCCAGCGCCGCGCGGCCCAGGCGCTTGTCGCGCAGGGCTTCGTAGAGCGCCTGCTCGTCGATCACTTCGGCCCGCGCCACGTTCACCAGCAGCGCCTTCGGCCCAAGCAGTTCCAATTGCCGTGCACCGATCAGGCCGCGTGTGCCGTCGTCGAGCGGGCAGCACACCACCAGGGTGTCGACCCTGGGCAGCACGGCGTCGAGTGCGGTCACCGCGACGAACTCGTGCGCCAGCTCGGCCGCGCCCTGGCGGCCGCCGCGCGTGACGGCGATCACGTGCATGTCGAAGGCTCGGGCGCGGCGGGCGATCTCCTGGCCGATGTGGCCGAAGCCGAGGATGGCGACGGTCTTGCCCTGGGCTTCGTCGTGCTGCGGCCGTGCGGCATAGCAGCCGGCGAAGGCCTCGGCATCCAGCCGCGCGGGATACGACCACAGCTGGAGTGCGTGCTCCAGCATGGCATGCAGCGTGAACTCGGCGATCGGCACTTCGTGGCCGTGTACGTTGCACACGGTGGTCGTGCCCGGCAGCGCCTGCATGGCGACCTGCTCGGTGCCGGCGCCCGGCACCTGCAGCAGCCGGCAATGCAGGCGAGCGGCCTCGTCGGTCGACAGGCTGTTGGTGATGACCGCATCGGCGCGGATCTCGCCGGTGGGCGGAAAAGCCGCGAGTGCCTCGACTTCGTGGCCTTCCCCCAGCAGCGTGCGCAGGCGCGGGGCATGGGGTGCGTGGAGTCCGACGATCTTGACGCGCATGGTCAGGCGCTCCGGCGGGATTCGCGCACGACCAGACCGGGCTGCTGCTTGAAGCTTTCCTGCAGCGCGGCGCCGAGTCCGGGGGCCGTGGGCGGCTGTGCCAGACCATTGGCGATGACCGGCAGGCCGGTGAGGATGTCGCGGTACCAGGTCGCCAGGGTGGCGCGCACGACTTCCTGGTAGATGGCGGTGGGCGCGTGCAGCGCCATGTGCAGGCCGGCCATCAGCGTGACCGGGCCGGTGCAGTCGTGCGGCGCCAGCGGGCGGTTGAAGGCCTGGGCGAGCGCGGCGATCTTGCGACCTTCGGTGAAGCCGCCGCACCAGGCCAGGTCGAGCATGACGACGTCGAGCGCGTCGGCCGCGAGCAGCTCACGGAACGGGCGCAGGCCGCCGAAACTCTCACTGCCGCAGATCGGCACCCGGGTGCGGCGGCGCAGGTCGGCAAGGCCGGCGGGGTCGTCCATCTTGCAGAGCGGATCTTCCACCCAGAAAACGTCGTAGTCCTCCAGGGCCTGGCAGATGCGCAGCGCCGAATGGCCGCCGAAGAGGCTGTGCAGCTCGCACATCACCTCGATCCGGTTGCCCACGGCTTCGCGGATCTTGCGAAAGGGTTCCAGCCCTTTTTCCAGCTCGGCCAGCGTGATCAGCTGGCCGTTGCTGGCCGGCGCGTAGATGTCGAAAGGCCAGATCTTCATGGCCTTGTAGCCCTCGGCGACCAGGCTGGTGGCCAGCGCGCCGGCGTCGCGCATGAAGGCCACCTGGTCGTCGTAGGGGCCGTCGGACACGTCGGCCGTGCCGATGTCGCGCCGCTTGCCAGTCGTGTTGTAGGCATAGCCGGCGCAGGTGTTGTAGACCGGTACGGTCGGCCGCGACAGGCCACCGAGCGCCTCGTGGATCGGCACGCCCTGGCGCTGCCCGGCCAGGTCCCACAAGGCGATGTCGACCGCGCTGGCCGCACGCACCTCCACGCCCGAGCCGTTGTAGCCGACATAGGGCGTGAGCAGGTGGCGCGAGATGCCCTCGATCTGCCGGGCATCGCGGCCGAGTAGCCAAGGCGCCAGTTCCTCGTGCAGGAAGGTGTCGACGGTGACCGCGCCGCGGAAGGTTTCACCCAGGCCGACCAGGCCGTCGGCGGTTTCCAGCTCGACCCAGACCAGGCTGGGACGGTCGGGAAGTCGATAGGTCTTCAGGCTTTGAATGGCGGACATGGTTATCAGCTTTTGACAGCTATGCGGAAAAGTTGGGGTAAAAGGGCGCTCAAGTCATTGTCTGCTGGTCTGGTATCGGCCGTCGCGTTGGATTACCCTGTAAATAGCTGTCTATCCGCGCGAGGTGTTTTTTGGCTGAATCGACGTTTTCCGCAGGCCCGGTGGTGGGGCTGCTGGCCGACAAGGTCTACGAGCGACTGCTCGGCTTGATCGGCACGCCCGGTTTCGAGCCCCAGGCGCGCATGCCGGGCGAAACCGCCTTGTCGCGGCAATTGGGTGTGTCGCGGCCGGTGCTGCGGCAGGCGCTGGCGCGGCTGCGGGACGAAGGCCGGATCGCGGCGCGCAAGGGCTCGGGCACCTTCGTCACCGACATGCTGCCGCAGGCGGCGGCGCTGTCGATCCGCACCCTGCAGGACATTCCGGACATCCGCGCCTTCCTCGAATTCCGGCTTTGCATGGAGGGCGAGGCGGCCGCCCGCGCGGCGCAGGTGCGCACCGGGTCGCAGCTGCAGGACGTGCGCGACTGCTGCGAGCGTTTCGAGCGCGCGCTGGCCGAAGGGCGCGACGCGGTCGACGAGGACATCGCCTTCCACGAGGCGATCGCCCAGGGCTGCGGCAACCGCTTCTTCGCCATGACCATGTCGGCCCTGGCGCCGCAGACGCGTTTCAGCATCCAGCTCGCGCGGCAGTTGTCGGGCCGTGCCGCGGGTGATCGCCCGAGCGGCGTATGCGCCGAACACCGGGCGGTGGTCGACGCCATCGCGCGGCAGGATCCCCTGGCGGCCCGCGCGTCGATGGAGGCCCACCTGCGCGGCGGCATCGCGCGCCTGTTCGGCTCGCAGCCGCCAGCCTGAGGCGCGGCCGGCCTACCGGGCCGCGCCCACGGCCTTGGTCGCGTCGATATTGGCCCGCCCGTACTTCCTGGCGTACTCCACGTATGCCGGCTGGAAGGCGGCCTGGACTTTCTGCTTGTCGACGTTGGTCACGACCTGCATGCCGTCCTTGCGCATCTGGTCGACACCGCGGGCGTCGGCGTAGCGTATGTACTCGCGCATGGCCAGAAAGGCCACCTTGCCGGCCGCCGAGAGCTTGTCGCAGCTGCGCGGCGCCATGACGAAGACGGCGGGCGAGAAGAAGTGCCCGGTCAGCGACAAGTACTTCTACACCTGCGACATCTTGGTGGAGGCGCTAGCGGCGATGGCCTGCTCCTGCCCGTCGATCGCGCCCTGCTGCAAGGCGCAGAACACCTCGGGAAACGCCATCGGCGGGGGCTTGGCGCCGATGGTGCGGAAGGCTTGCTCGACCTGCCCTTTCTCGCCGGCGGGCCTGCCGGGCGGGGGGGGCGCGGGCGCGCGGATTCAGGTGGCGTTGATGCGCGTGCGCGCCACCCGCCGCGCCCGGGCGACCGCGTCGTCCTTCCAGAAATCGGCACCCACGCGGCGCAGCCGTTCAGCCGATTCGCGCATGTGGGCGTGGGCCGCCTCGCGTGCGGCGGCGGGGTCGCGGGCGCGTATGCCCTCGATCAGCGCGGCATGCTCCAACAGCACCTGCGCGGCCAGCTCGGGCCGCATGGCTTCGTTGCGCCGGCCGAGCGCGATGGCGTCGTGCAGGGCGCGCCCCAGCATGCCGAGCAACTCCGGGAAATGAGGGTTGTGCGCCGCGTTCGAGATGGCCATGTGAAAGGCCAGGTCCTGCGCCACACCGTCGCCGCCGTGGTCGGTGGCGGTGGCGATCGCCTTGAGCGCCTTCTCGATGTCGCGCATGTCGGCGGCGGTGCGCCGCTCGGCGGCGAGTGCGGCCATTTCGGCCTCGATGCCGCGCCGCAGTTCCAGGATGCGCAGCACGCCCTCGGCGGGATTCACGGCGGCGCCGAGCCGGAAGGAATCGGAGGCCGACAGTTCCTGCACCACCGTGCCGCTGCCCTGGCGGGTTTCGACCAGGCCCTCCGAGCGCAGGCGCGACAGCGCCTCGCGCACCACCGTGCGGCTCACACCGTACTGCAGCATCAGCGTGCTCTCGGTCGGCAGACGGGTCTGCGGCTGCCAGGCGCCGCTGCGGATCTGCGATGCCAGCACGCCCGCCATTCGGTCGGTGAGCGTGCCTTCCACAGGGTTGTCGGTCTGCATGTTTCGGGGGCTGTTTCGGGGTGCGATGCGACGAAGCCTACCACCAAGGGCTTTCCCCACATGTCCGAAAAGTCCCCAAGTTATACGATCTATTTGTACGACAACATGGGGTGCAACAACATCGTGGAGTCTCGAATGGAAGTCATCGCATCGGCCTCGGGCCGCAAACGCGTCGGCATGATCGGCGTGGGCCTGATGGGGCACGGCATCGCCGCCAATATCGTGGGCAAGGGCTGGCCGCTGTCGGTGCTGGAGCACGCCGGCAACCAGCCCCTGGACGATCTGCTGGCCGCCGGCGCGCGCACTTGCGCCACCCCGGCGCAGCTCGCGGCCCGCAGCGACATCGTGGTGCTCTGCGTGTCCGGAACGCCGCAAGTGGAAGCGGTGCTGCTGGGCGAGGGCGGCGTGCTGCAGGGGCTGGCGGCCGGCAGCGTGGTGATCGACTGTTCCACCGCGGTGCCGGCCTCGACCGAGAAGCTCGCCGCAGCGGTGGAGCAGGCCGGCAGCCGTTTCCTGGACGCGGCCATGACCCGCACGCCCAAGGAGGCGGCCGAAGGTCGTCTCAACCTGCTGGTGGGCGCCGATGCCTCGTTGCTGGCGGAGGTGCGGCCGCTGCTCGAATGCTTCGCCGAGAACATCTTCCACGCCGGCCCGCCCGGCGCCGGACACCGCATGAAGCTGCTGCACAACTTCGTGTCGCTGGGCACCGTGGCGTTGATGTCGGAGGCGGCCGCTTGCGCGCAGCGTGCCGGCATCGATCCGGCGGTCTTCGTCGACGTGCTGGGCAAGGGCGGCGGCGGCGGTGCCGCGCTCGAGCGCCTCAAGCCCTACCTGCTGGGTGGCGAGACCGCCCAGATGAAGTTCAGCATCGCCAACGCCGCCAAGGACCTGGGCTACTACAACACCATGGCCGACAACGGTGGCGCGGCGCACGGCATCGCCGCCGCGGTGGGCGCCACGCTCGACGCACTGGCGGCGGCGGGCCTCGGCACATCCTTCCTGCCCGAGCTGCCCGCGCTGCTGCTGCGCGATGGCGAGCCGCAGGCACAGGTGTCGGCGGTGGCGAAACGCCGCATCGCCTGAGCGCACCTGGGCGCACGGCGTGGTGCTGCTGATGCTCACCTTCCTGCCCCGCTCAGCACCTGGCTGCCGCACCTGGCCGGGTTCACGCGCTGAGCGGCAGCTCGCGCCTTTCCTTTTCCAACCCAACCGGAATCGCCCATGGACCGCCATCCCGCCCAGATCGAACCCGCCGCACGCCACGCGGTGCCGACCGAATTCCTGAACTTCATCGACGGCTGCCAGGTGCCCGCCTCCGGCGGCGCCACCGTCGAGGTGATCGACCCGTCCACCGGCGAGGTGTTCACCCGCATCCAGCGCAGCGGCGCGGCCGAGATCGACGACGCGGTGCGGGCGGCCCAACGCGCCTTCCACGGCGCCTGGGGCAAGCTCACCGCCACCGAGCGCGGCCGGCTGCTGAGCCGGCTGGCGGCGGCCATCCTGGAGCACCAGGACGAGCTCTCCGAACTCGAATGCCGCGACACCGGCAAACCCATGGTGCAGGCGCGCAACGACATCGCCGCCTGCGCGCGCTATTTCGAGTACTACGGCGGCGCGGCCGACAAGCTGCACGGCGAGACGATCCCGTACGCGGCCGGCACCACCGTGCTGGCGGTGCGGGTGCCGCACGGCGTCACCGGCCACATCATTCCCTGGAACTACCCCGCGCAGATCTACGGCCGCTCGGTGGCCGCCGCGCTGGCCGCCGGCAACTGCTGCGTGGTCAAGCCCGCCGAAGACGCCTGCCTGACCTCGCTGCGGGTGTCGCAGATCGCGCTGGACGTGGGTTTTCCGGCCGGCGCGATCAACGTGGTCTGCGGCCTGGGCAGCGAAGCCGGCGCGGCCTTGTCGGCGCATCCGGGCATCGCGCATATCTCGTTCACCGGCTCCACCGCCACCGGCGCGCTGGTGGCCGAGGCGGCGGCGCGGCGACATGTGCCGGTGACGCTGGAGCTCGGCGGCAAGTCGCCGCAGATCGTGTTCGCCGATGCCGACATGGAGCAGGCGATTCCGACCATCGTCAACGCCATCATCCAGAGCGCCGGCCAGACCTGCACCGCCGGCAGCCGCGTGCTGATCGAGCGCAGCGCCTTCGACGCGGTGATGGCCAGGCTCACCGAGCGCTTCGATGCGCTGGTGGTGGGCCGTGGCCAGGACGACCGCGACCTCGGACCGGTCATCAACCACCGGCAACGCCAGAAGATCATGGGCATGGTCGACGCGGCCCTGGCCGACGGCGTGAAACTGGCCGCGCGCGGGCGCCTGGCCGACGGTGCGCCGGCCAACGGCTGTTACGTGCTGCCCACCTTGCTGGCCGAGGTCGATCCCGCACACGCCATCGCCCGCGAGGAAATCTTCGGCCCGGTGCTGGTGGCGATCGCCTTCGACGACGAGGCCCAGGCCATCGAGATCGCCAACGGCACCGACTACGGCCTGACCGCCGGCGTCTGGACCCGCGACGGCGCACGCCAGCTGCGCATGGCCCACGCCATCGAGGCCGGCCAGGTCTTCGTCAACAACTACGGCGCGGGCGGCGGCATCGAACTGCCCTTCGGCGGCATGAAGCACTCGGGCTACGGGCGCGAGAAGGCCTTCGAAGGCATGCGCGGCTTCACCACCATCAAGACCATCGCCATCAAGCACGGCTGAGGGCACGAGGCGACGCCGTGCGGCAGGCAGCAGACCCGATCCTTGACGACCGCGGTGCCTACGGCGCGCCGGACGGCCGCGTCCACGCGCGCTATCGGCTGGAGACTGGCGACGACCCCAACCGCGCCGCCAGCCATTCGACCAACCCGCTCCGAAGGAATTTCCATGCCCCTCAAGCAGTACGAAATCGCGACGATCGACGGCGACGGCATCGGCCCGGAGGTCTGCCAGGCCACCGTGGCGGTGCTGCGCGAAGCCTGCGGTGCCGACCTGCTGAACTTCAGCCACCACGACGGCGGCGCCGACCACTACGCCCGCACCGGCCACGTGCTGCCGCCGGACACCTTCGCGGCCTGCAAGACCGCCCACGCGATCCTGCATGGCGCCGCCGGCATGCCGGGCATCACCTATGCCGACGGCACCGAGGTCGGCAACGACCTGCACCTGCAGCTGCGCTTCAAGCTCGACCTCTACGCCAACGTACGGCCGGTGCGCCTGTGGAAGGGCGTGCGTTCGCCCCTGCGCGACTGGCAGGCCGGGCAGATCGACTACGTGATCGTGCGCGAGAACACCGAAGGCCTCTACGCCAGCCGGGGCGGGGGCATCAACCTGCGCGGCGAGGTCTGTACCGACACCCTCGTGGTCACCCGCAAAGGCGTCGAACGGGTGGCCCGTTTTTCCTTCGAGCTGTCGCGCAAGCGCCAGGGCGCACCGCGTGACGGCAAGCGCCGCATGACGGTCTGCGACAAGGCCAACATCCTGCGCAGCTACGCCTTCTTCCGCGCCGTCTGCGACGAGGTGGCGCAGGAATACGGCGACGTCGAGATCGACTACGCCTATGTCGACGCGATGACGGTGCACCTGGTGAAGCGGCCCGACTACTACGACGTGATCGTGGCCGAGAACATGTTCGGCGACATCATTTCCGACCTCGGCGCGGCCACCATCGGCGGCATGGGCTTGTCGCCCTCGGCCGAGCTCGGCGACCACCACGGGCTGTTCCAGGGCGCGCACGGTTCGGCGCCCGACATCGCCGGCCAGGACCTGGCGAGCCCGCTGGCCACCATTCTTTCCGGCGCGCTGATGCTGCGCTGGCTGGGCGACCGCCACGACGACACGCGGCTCGTGTCGGCCGCCGACCGGGTGGAGCAGGCGGTGGAACAGGTGCTCGCCGAAGGCGACGCGGTGCCCCGCGACCTGGGCGGGCAGGCCGGCTGCCGCGCGATGACCGCCGCGGTCATCCGGCGCCTCGCGACCGAACGCCAAGACACCGGCATCGCGGAGACGGCCACATGAACCGAATCAGAAGGCGGCGGCCGACGTCGAGCCGGTCGGCATCGTCGCCACGGTTTCGATGGTGGTGTCGGTCGGCAATGCCAGCGGCATCACCGACCTGCCCGGTCTGGTGGAGCGCATGAAGCAGCAGCCGGGAAAGGTCGATTTCGGCTCGGGCGGCCCGGGCACCACCGCGCATTTCGTCGAGGCCCCAAGGGCGGCAAGGTGAAGGCGGTGGCGGTCACCGGTGGCCGTCGAAAAGCGCGGTGAGCGCGGTCGCGTCCACGGCCGAATTCAAGGCCCGGCTGGCCGACATGGCCGCGCAGCGCCCGCTGCTGCCGAGCAGGGCGCAGCGCACATGCGTCAGCTGATCGCGAAGGACAGCGACCGGGTGAATGCCCAGGCCAAGGCCGCCGCGTTCGCCGGCGGCAATTGAACGCTCAGCTCCTCAACCCCAGCATGCGCGCCGCATTGCCGCCCAGGATCGCGACGCGGTCCGCATCGCTCAGCGACGGCGTGTTCATCACGTGATCGACCGGGTGGGTTTCCCAGGGGATGGGGTGGTCGGTGCCCAGCATCACCTGGCTCACGCCCACTTCGGCGACCAGGTGCCGCAACGCCTCGGGCGTGAACACCAGGGCGTCGAAGTACAGGCGCCGGATGTAGTCGCTGGGCCGCTGCTTGAGCACGATGTCGGGGTTGCAATTGGCCGGCGACACGTAGCAGCTGAAATCCATGCGCGGCGCGTTCATGCCGACGTAGCCGCCGCCGTGCGCGGCGCAGATCTTCAGGTCGGGAAACTTGTCGAGCACGCCTTCGTAGATGAGGTGCTGCAGGGCGATGGTGGTGTCGAGCGGGTTGCCGACCACGTTCGACATCCAGCCGTTGCCCTTGAAGCGTCGCGCCAGCTCGGGCGTGCTTTGCGGGTGGATGAACAAGGTGACGCCCAGCGCCTGCGCCTTGGCCCACACGGGGTGGAAACGCGGTTCCGAAAAATCCTCGCCCGCCACGCTGCCGCCGACGGCCGCGCCCAGCAGGCCCAGCCGCGTCACCGCATCCTCGAGCTGCACCACGGCCAGGTCCGGAAACTGCAAGGCCAGCGAGGCGAATGCGCCCAGGCGTTGCGGCGCGGCCCGGCAGAGCTCGGCCATCTTTTCGTTCTGCAGCCGGCAGATGGCCTCGGCGTTCTCGCGCGGCTGCCGGTACCAGAAAGGGTTGATCGACAGCACTTCCATGTCGATGCCCATCGCATCCATCTCGGCCAGGCGCTTGTCGACCACGATGAAATGGTCCTGCTGGCCGCGCACCGGCGGCAGGGTCGATCTGGCCTCGGCCGCGCCCAGCAAGGCCAGCGCCTCGGGCACGTAGCAATGGGCATGGACGTCGATGGTGCGCACCCGCCGGCCGGCGATGGAAACCGGCACCCGGGCCACCGAGGGCTCGCCCGGCGAGGGACGCCATGTCGGTGGCAGCGCGGCGGTGGAGGCGCAGCCGGTCAGGGCAATACCGCCGACCACGCCGGCCGACGCTCCAAGGAATGCGCGGCGCGACGCTTTCATGCTCACACGTGCTCCGCCGAGACGGCGCGGGTTTCGCCCGTCTCCAGCAGGGTGCGGGTGGCGTCCACCCGGCCGTAGATCCAGAGGATCTTCATGCCTTCGGTGTCCGACGCATTGCGAAAACGGTGCGGCACGCCGCAGGGGATGAAGGTGGTGTCCTGCGGCTGCAGGTCGTGGTGTTCCTCGCCGATGTCGAACACCGCCCGGCCTTCCAGCAGCATTACGCTTTCCTCGCAGTTGTGGAAATGCCAGGGAATCTGCGCGCCGGGCCCGAATTCGGTGATGCCGTTGATGAAACTCTGCGCGCCTAGCCGGGCCGATACCAGGGGCACGGTTCGGGCGCCGCCACCACGTTCGTAGGCCTTGAGTGCGCTGGGGCGCAGGATGCGTGCTTCGCTCATGTCGTCGTCTCGGGTGTTGTGGTTGCCGGTGGCCGCCGGATCGCCGCTCGCCGGTCTGATGCGGGCCTATTCGACCTTGATGCCGTTGCTCTGGATCACCTGCCGGTAAAGCGTGAACTGGTCCTTCAACGCGGCGCCGAACTCGGCCGGCGTGGTGCCGCGGATCGTCATGCCCTGGGCCACGAGCTGCTTCTTCACCTCGGGGTCGTCGAGCGACTTCTTCATGGCGCCGTACAGCCGGTCGACCACGGAGGCCGGGGTGTTCCGGGGCGCCACCATCGCGAACCAGGAGTTGAAGAGGAAATCGGGCAGGCCGGACTCGCCGACGGTGGGCACGTCGGGATACTGTGCCAGGCGTTGCGGGGTCGATACCGCCAACAGGCGCAGCTTGCCGCCGGCGATGAGCGAGGTGACCGTGCCCAGGCCCTGGAAGGCGCCGTCCACTTCACCGGCCGCCACGGCGATGGCCGCCGGGGTGGCGCCCTTGTAGGGCACGTGGGTCACGTTGATGCCGGCACGGCTGGCGAACATCGCCATCGCCAGGTGCTGCGGGCTGCCGCTGCCGCCCGAGCCGTAGTTGAGCTTGCCGGGCCTGGCCTTGGCGGCGGCGATGAAGTCGGCGACGGTCTTGTAGGGCGAGTCGGGCTTCACCACCAGGCCCCATTCGATGGTGCCGACCAGCGAGACGGGCACGAAGTCGGTCAGGGGATCCCAGGCGGCCTTGTAGATGTTGGGCACCATGGTCAGCACGCTGTCGTTGAAGCCGCCGATGGTGTAGCCGTCGGGTGTCGCCTTGGCGACCCGTTCGGCGCCGATCAGGCCGGAGGAGCCGGGGATGTTCTCCAGGTAGAAGCTCTGGCCCAGCTCGGTTCCCATGCGCTGGGTGAGCACCCGGGCGCCGTTGTCGACCGCGCTGCCGGCGGCCAGGGGAATGATCATGTGGATCGCCTTGGCGGCGGGCCAGGCGGGCTGCGCCTGGATGGTGACGGCACCGAGGCCGGCGAGGCCCAGCAGGGCTGCGCGGGCGATGCTGCGGGGCAGGGCGGTGGCTTTCATGTCGCTGGTCTCCGTTCTTCTGTTCTTGTGCTCTTCGTTTCACGCCCCGACCGGCTCGGGTTGCGCACGCCGCAGGGGTTCCACGCCGAGGCGTTCGGCCAGCCGGTCCAGGTCTTGCAGCAGGGCGTCGGGCAGCGGCGCGCCCTCGCGCTCGTAGGCTTCGCGCTTGCCGTGGCTCTGCTCGCCCGGCAGCCAGATGCGCTCCACGCCCGGCAGCCGTTCGCCGCCGCGGATGTCGCGCACCAGGGTGTCGACCGCCGACTTGAACGGCGCCGCGCCGCCGAAGGCCGCCAGGTCGATCACCAGGATCGCCTGGCCGGTGTTGGTGGGCGTGACGTGGTCGGCATTGAAGTCGACCACCTCGCGGCCCATCGCCGCGCCCTGCAGGGTGCCCGCGAGCAGGCCCACGATCAGCGCCAGGCCGTAGCCCTTGTGGCCGCCGATGGGCATCAGAAAGCCTTCGTGCGCGCGGTTCGGATCGGTCAGCGGCCGGCCCTGGCGGTCCACCATCCAGCCCTCGGGCATCGGCTCGCCGCGCTTGGCCTTGGCCTTCACCTTGCCGTAGGCGGCCACGGTGGTGGCCATGTCGAGCACCACCGGGGGTTCGTCGCCGGCCGGTATGCCGGCGGCGATGGGGTTGGTCGACAGCAGCATGTCCATGCCGCCCCAGGGCGGCAGGTGGTTGGCGTTGCCCACCGCGAAGTACAGGCCGATCATGTCGTGCGCCAGCGGCATGCGGGCGTAGAGCGATGCCGGACCGGCATGGTTGCTGTGTCGGGTGCCGACCCAGGCCACGCCCGCCTCGCGTGCCTTGTCGATGGCCAGCCGCACCGCGCGCGACACCACCAGGTGGCCCATGCCGTTGTCGCCGTCCACCACCGCCATCGCGGCGCGTTCCTGCACCACGCGGATGTCCGGATGCCGGTTGATGCCGCCGGATTCGATGCGCTGCACGTACTGCGGCAGGCGGATCACGCCGTGGCCGTCGGAGCCCTGCAGGTCGGCTTCGGCCATGAGGGAGCCGACGGTGTCGGCGTCACTCGCCGGCAGGCCGACCCGGTGGAGGATCTGGCGGATGAAACGGCGCAGCTCGTCGCCCTGCGCCCGGTGGCTGGTGTGGTCCTGGCTCGCCATGGTCGGCGGGCGCGCCCGTGGCCGGGCGAGCCCCTGTCTCCTGTGTTCTGTGGCGGCGAGTCTAGGAAGGGCGGTGCTTGCGGTCCAATGCCGATTCGGTCGCGAGCCATATCATCGTGCTATTGCTTCTGCCGCGCCCGCGTCTGCCATGAACCTCCGCACCCTGCGCTACTTCGTCGCCATCGCCGACGCGGGCAGCTTCACCGCCGCCGCGGTCGCCGTCTCCGTCGCCCAGCCCGCGCTCACCCGCCAGATGCGTGACCTGGAGGCCGACCTGGGCGTGCAGCTGTTCCAGCGCAGCGCACGCGGCGTGCGGCTCACGCAGGACGGCGCGACGCTCTACGAGTCTGCCGGCCGCATGCTGGCCGAGGCGACGAGGGTGCGGCTGGCGCTCGACGCCGGCAGCGCCGACCAGGCCGCGACCGTGGTGCTGGGCGTAACACCGACGCTTACCCGGGTACTGCTGCCCGGCGTGTTCGAGCGCGTCCACTGCGACCTGGCCGGCGTGCGGCTGGTGGTGCGCGAAGCCTTCACGCCGCAGCTGATGGAGGGCCTGGAGCGGGGGCTCGTCGACATGGCGGTGGTGACCAATCCGGCGGCGCACCGCGCGCTGGCCCAGCAGCCCTTGCTGGTGGAGCCCTTCGCCCTCGTCGCATCGGCTGCGCGCGGCCTGCCGGAGCTGGTGTCGCCGACCGAACTGGGCAAGCTGCCCGTGCTCATGACCGGCCTGCACCGCGGCATCGTCGAGCGGGCGCTGGCGCCGCTGGGTGCGCAGCTGCAGGTGGAGGCCGAGATCGATTCGGTGGATGCGATCCGCGAGCTGGTGCTGCAGGGGTCGTGGGCCACGGTGATGCCGGTGTCGGTCTTCAAGGACGCGCCGCCGGGCCGGCTCACGCTCTCGCAGATTTCCGGCGCACAGGTGAACCGCCTGCTGGTGGTGGCGACCCGTATCGAGCGGGCCAGCAATTCGGCGCTGGCGGTGGTCAACGATGTCGTGCGCGCCGAGGCCGAGAAGCTGCGGGCGGCGGGGGTGTTCGGGTTCTAGCGGCCGCCGGCAGTCAGCGCCGGGTCTGTCGGGTCCACGATTCGTTCGACCTTCCTCTTTGGTCCGCGAACCACGAAAGCAGGTGGTCGACCAGCGCCCGCGTCTTGGCCGAGAGATGCCGGCCGGTGCGGAACACCGCATAGACATCGGCCGGCGGCAGGTGCCAGTCGGGCAGCACCGGCACCAGCGCTCCGGCCGCGACCTGGGCGGCGATCTCCCATTCGGAACGCATCAGGATGCCGTGGCCGGACAGGGCCCAGCCGGTGGCCGATTCGCCATCGTTGCTGCTGAGGGCGCCCCGCACTTTCACCGTCTCGGTCCTGGCGCCGTTGCGCAGGTGCCAGGTGCCGAAGGTTTCATCGCCTTCGCGGATGAAGATGCAGGCATGGCGCGCCAGTTCGCGCGGCGTGGCGGGAATGCCCGCCCTTTGCAAGTAGGCCGGGCTGGCGCAGAGGATGCGGCGGTTGTCCGCCAGCAGCCGCGCGGTGAGCTGCGCATCGGGCATCTCGCCGAAGCGGATGACCACGTCGAAGGCCTGTTCGACGAGGTTCACCGGCCGGTCGCTCAGGTGCAGCTGCACCTCCAGCTCCGGATACCGCTCGACGAACCGGCCGAGTGCGGGCGCCACCTGGCGGCGGCCGAAACCGAGCGTCGCGCTGACCCTCAGCAAACCCTTGGGGCTGGCCTGGTGGCCCGAGACGGTGCGCTCCAGCGCCTCGAGTTCGTGCAGCAGCCGCGCGCCGTCGACCAGGTAGGTTTCGCCTTCGGGCGTCAGGCTCATGCGGCGGGTGGTGCGGTTGAGCAGCCGCGCGCCGAGGCGGGCTTCGAGCTGGGCCAGGCGTTTGCTCACCGCCGGCCCGGTCACTCCGAGCTCCTGGGCCGTGGCGGCCATGCTGCCTTTCTGGTTGAGCAAGCCGAAGAATGCGAGGTCGGAGAAGCCGTCCATTCGTTACCCAGAAGACTGAAAGAAGTTACCGGGCACCTATTGTAGAGACGGGGCTCATGTTTACGATTCGGCTTCCAACGATTAGACGGAGACAAACCGATGCAGCGCCGATCCCTCACGACCTTCCTGCTGTTACCAGCCCTGGCCGCCGTTTGCTTGCCGTTCGCGGTGCATGCGCAGGCATTTCCCGAGCGCCCGATCAAGCTCATCGTTCCGTATGCGCCGGGCGGCAGCGCCGACATCGCCGCGCGCCTGGTTACCGCCGAATGGGCCAAGGCCCTGGGCGGCGACATGTTCATCGAGAACCGCGCCGGCGCAGGCGGCAACCTGGGCGTGGATGTGGTCGCCAAGGCCCCGGCCGACGGCTACACCATCGGCCTGCAGACGGTATCGCTGGCCATCAACCCGGCGCTGTTCGCCCGGATGCCCTTCGACACGCGCAAGGACCTCGCGCCCATCGGCATGGTGGCCAGCTCGCAGCATGTGCTGGTGGTCAACAACGGCTTTCCGGCAAGGAACGTGGCCGAGCTGATCGCCAAGGTGAAAACCTCGCCGGGCAAGTACAGCTACGGCTCTGCCGGTGCCGGCAGCACCTTCCACATGGCGGCCGAGCTGTTCAAGGCGACGGCCGGCGTGTCCATCCTGCATGTGCCGTATCGCGGCGGCGGCCCGGCCCTGGTGGACACCATCGCCGGGCAGGTCGACATGAGTTTCCCGGTCCTGTCGGCGGCGCTGCCGCAGGTGGAGGGCGGCAAGCTGCGGGCGCTGGGCGTGACCGGCGGCAAGCGCTCGTCGCTGATGCCCGATGTGCCCACCATCGCCGAAGCCGGCCTGCCCAACTACCTGTTCGAAACCTGGTTCATGGCCTTCGCGCCGGCCGGCACGCCGCCGGCCGTCGTCGAAAAACTCAACGCCGCGCTGAACAAGGCCATGGCGACGCCCGCCGTCCGCGACCGCATGGTCAAGGAAGGCTTCGATCCCACTCCCTCGACCCCCGCCGCCGCACGAGCCAAGCTCGAGCAGGAAATGCCCGTGTGGGCGAAGCTCGTGAAAGAGCGCGGCATCACCGGTGAATGAAAAGATGACATCAGGCACGCCCGCAGAGGCGCTCGACTCCCTGTTTCCAGGCTTCCGGCACTGCCGCACCGAGGTGGAGCCCGGCGTGGAAATCGCCGCCACCGTGGGCGGCTCCGGCCCGCCGCTGCTGATGCTGCACGGCCATCCGCAGACCCGCGCCATCTGGCACCGCGTGGCATCGGTGCTGTCGCGCGACCACACCCTGGTGATGGCCGACCTGCGGGGTTATGGCGATTCGTCCAAGCTCGTGGGCACGGCGGGCCACGCCAACTACGCCAAGCGCGTGATGGCCCGGGACCAGCGCGCGCTCATGGCGAGCCTCGGTTTCGAGCGGTTCGCGGTGCTGGCGCACGACCGGGGAGCCCGGGTCGCGCACCGGCTGGCGGCCGACCATCCGGACGCGGTCTCGCGCCTGGTGCTGCTCGACATCGCACCCACGCTCGCCATGTACGAGCAGACATCGCAGGCATTCGCCCGGGCCTACTGGCACTGGTTCTTCCTGATCCAGCCGCAGCCCTTGCCCGAGCGCCTGATCGCGGCCGATCCGGCCGCCTATGTCCACGACGTGATGGGCCGGCGAAGTGCCGGGCTGGCGCCGTTCGATCGCCGGGCCCTGGCCGAATACCGGCGCTGCATCGCGCTGCCGGGTGCGGCGCACGGCCTGTGCGAGGACTACCGGGCGGCCGCCGGCGTCGATCTGGAACACGACCGCGACGACCGCGAAGCCGGCCGCATGCTGGCCATGCCCGTGCTGGCGCTGTGGGGCGCGCAGGGCGTGGTCGCCCGGTGTTTCGATCCGCTGCAGGAATGGCGCCAGGTCGCGCTGCAGGTGGAAGGACGGGCCCTCGACTGCGGCCACTACATCGCCGAAGAGGCGCCCGACCTGCTGCTGGAGCAGGTCCGGCCCTTTCTTGCCCAGGAGGTGCTCGCATGACGCCCCGTACCCTCTACCGCAAGCTGGTCGAATCGCACACCGTGGCCACACTGGACGAACAGAACGTGCTGCTGTTCTGCGACCTGCACCTGATGAACGAATACACCAGCCCGCAGGCCTTCGCCGGCCTCGACGAGCAGGGCCGGGGCGTGCCGATGCCCGGGCAGAACGTGGCGGTGGTCAGCCACGTCATACCGACCGAGCCCGGCGTGATCCGTGTCATCCGCGATGCGGCACCGGCGCTGCAGGCGCGCAATCTCAAGAAGAACTGCGACCGTCACGGCATTGCGCTGTTCGACACCAACGACGCGCTGCAGGGCATCGAACACGTGGTCGCGCCCGAGCACGGCATGATCCGCCCCGGCATGGTGGTCATCTGCGGCGACTCGCACACCACCACCTACGGGGCACTGGGCGCCCTGGGTTTCGGCATCGGCACCTCGGAAGTCGAGCATGTGCTGGCCACCCAGACCCTGGTCTACCGGCTGGCGCAGGACATGCGCATCCATGTCGACGGCCGGCTGCCGACGGGCACCACCGCCAAGGACCTGGTGCTGATGATCATCGGCCGGATCGGCGCGCAGGGCGCGCGCGGCCATGTCATCGAGTTCACCGGAAGTGCCTTCGAAGCGCTGTCGGTGGAGGCGCGCTTCACCGTCTGCAACATGGCGGTGGAGGCCGGCGCCCGCGGCGCACTGATGGCACCCGATGCCCGGGCGATCGACTACGTGCTGCAGCGCGCACCCGACATCCAGGGCGACATGCGCGAAGCCGCGCTGGGCCACTGGGCCACGCTGCACAGCGACGACGGCGCGGTCTTCGACATCGAGCACCGCTTCGACGCCAGCGACGTCGCGCCGCACGTGACCTGGGGCACCAGCCCCGACCAGGTCATCTCCATCGAAGGCCGCATTCCGCTGCCGCAGGAACAGGCCGCCGGCCCCCTGCGACGCAGCACCGAACAGGCCCTGCGCTACACGGGCCTGGCGGCGGGCGCTGCGATCGAGGGCACGCCGATCCAGCATGTGTTCATCGGCTCGTGCACCAACGCCCGCATCGAGGACCTGCGGGCGGTAGCCGAGGTGGTTCGGGGCCGGCATGTGGCCGAGGGCGTGCGTGCCATGGTCGTGCCGGGCTCGGGTGCGGTGAAGCAGCAGGCCGAGAAGGAGGGCATCGCCGCCTTGCTGCAGAACGCCGGTTTCGAGTGGCGCGAGCCGGGCTGTTCGATGTGCCTGGCCATGAACGGCGACATCCTGGAGGCCGGCGTGCGCTGCGCCTCCACCACCAACCGCAACTTCGAAGGCCGCCAGGGCCGGGGAGCGGTCACCCACCTGATGAGCCCCGCCATGGCCGCGGCCGCGGCGCTCACCGGCACCATCACCGACGTTCGCCGACTGGAGGCCCTGCATGCGTGAGCGCAACACCCTGGTCGGCCGGGCCGCCGCCCTGCCGATCGAGAACCTGGACACCGACCAGATCATGCCCAAGCAGTTCCTGCACGGCATCGACAAGTCGGGCCTGGACCGCGGCCTGCTGTACGACCTGCGATACGACGCGCAGGGCGCGCCGCGTGCCGACTTCGTGCTCAACCGGCCCGAACGCGCCGGCACCAGCATCCTGATCGGCGGTGCCAACTTCGGCTGCGGCTCCAGCCGCGAACATGCGGTGTGGGGCCTGCAGCAGTACGGCATCCAGGCGGTGATCGCACCGAGCTTCGGCGAGATCTTCTATTCGAACGCCATGAACAACCAGTTGCTGCTGGTGATGTTGCCGCCAGCCGACATCGCCGCGCTGATGGCAGACGCCGACCGCCCGGCGACCGCGGAAGTGCGCATCGACCTGCAGCATCTTCGCGTCCGCAGCGCCAGCGTCGATGCGGCGTTCGGCATGTCGGCGCGGCACCGCCACATGCAGATGGAGGGGCTCGATGTCATCGGCCTGTCGCTGACCTACGCCGAGCAGATCGTCGCCTTTGCCGAAGGGCATTGGCAACGCGAACCATGGGTTCGCGATGTGGCTGCGAGGACCGTCGCCCGATTGGCGCAGGCCTGACGCGGACGGGAGCCGGGCAGAGCCTCATCGCTGCGCCTGGGCGATCGCGGGCGACGCCGGGGGGGCCGGCTTCGACCTATGCGGCAGGACCGCGCATCCTCGCGCCGTGTGCAACACAATCCGGCTCCCGAGCCCGCATTGCGCTGCCTACATGCCCACCTTTCTCCATGGATAAATCCTCGCTGCACCAGCAGGTGCTGGACCGGCTCGCCGAAGACTTGCTGCAGGCCGAAGAGGCCGTGCGGGCGGCCCATGAAACGGCGACCCACGAAGAAAACATCGCCGAGAACAAGTACGACACCCTGGGACTCGAAGCGGCCTACCTGGCCACCGGCCAGGCGCGGCGCGCCGACGCGATCCGCCAGGCGCTGGCCCGATGGCGCCAGTTCCGCCCGCCTGCCTACGACGCCGGCAAAGGCATCCAGCTCGGCGCTCTGGTGTGCCTGCTCGACTCCGCCGACCGGCAGCAATGGCTTTTTCTCGGCCCGGACGGGGGCAGCATGAAGCTGCCGAGCGCCGGCCTGCTCGTGCAGGTCGTCAGCGCCGAAGCCCCGCTGGGCCGGGCCGTGCTGGGTAAATGCGAGGGTGACGAGGTGTCGATACAGCTCGCGCCCGCCCGGCAGCAGTTCGAGGTGCTGCGGGTGTATTGAGCCGGACGCGAGCCGCGCCGATCAGCCGCCGCGCACCAGCGCCAGAACCTTCCCGGCATCGAGCGTTCGCGCCTTTTCCTGCATGGCCGGCAGGTACTGCGACTGCATGCCCCGGGCCTGCTGGGTGACGGCGGCGTAGGTCTCCTTCAGCGCCTCGGTCGACAGCGTTCGGCCGCCGGCGTAATAGCGCTTGGCCACATGTCCCAGGGCATAGGTGCTCGCGAAGCTCATCCCCGAACTGACGGCCTGGTTGCCCAGGCCGCGCAGCAGCCCGCCGCCGACCTTGCCCAGCAGGCCGCCGAGCAGCTTGCGGCCGGCCTGTTCCAGGTACTGCGACGTGAGGCCGACGCCGATGGTGGCGAGAAAGTCCTTGATGTGCCCGCGATCGAGCTCGTATCCGTAGAACTTTCCGATTCCGTAGACCAGCTTCATCTGCAGCGGAATGATGGCCATGGTGGAGAGCGACTCGGGCAGGAGCTCCAGGGCGCCGTTGAGGATGGCGGCGTTGAGAATGCTGCGATCGCGCATGGCGTCGTCGCCGGCCGCCGAGGCGGCAGCGCCGACGGGCGTCGCTGCCGCGCGGGCCGGCGCCAGCGGAGCCTCGGCCACCGCGTCTGCCTGCCGGACGAAGTCCGCGGTGGTGGACGCGGAAAGCTGGAGCGCAGCGCGTGCCTCGTCGAGGAAGGCGCGCTCGGTGTCCGACTGGGTTCCGTCGGCGTCGCAGACGCAGACCGCCATCTCGTAGGCCAGCTGGCGCGCGTCGGCGCCCTGCAGGTCGCGCGCGACCGTGGCGAGCGAGACCCGCTTCATCAGCACATCCTGGTAGAGCGAGGGCAGGTTCAGCCCGGCATCGCCGGACAGGCCTTCGGCGATCCGCTTGATCTCGGCGCGCTCACGTTCGTGCTTGTCGCCGTCGACGAAAGCGGCCAGCAGGCTCAGGCCCAGGACCGCGCGGGTTTCGGATGGCGTCATTCGTCACGTCCTCCGCCGATGCCGAGCAGGGCGAGTAGCGCCTGGAACACATTGAACAGGCTCAGGTAGACGCCCAGCGTCGCGGTGATGTAGTTGGTTTCCAGGCCGTCCTTCACGCGCTTGAGGTCGTGCAGGATGAAAGCCGTGAAGACGCCGACCATCAGCACCGCGATCGTGATCATCAGCGCGCTCGACTGCACGAAGATGTTGGCGATGCCGGCCACCAGGATCAGGAGCGCCCCGACGAAGAGCCACTTGCCCATGGCCGACAGGTCGCGCTTGATGACCGACGACAGGCTGGCCATGCCGAGGAAGATCGCGCCGGTGCCGGCGAACGCCGTCATGATGAGTTCGGCGCCGTTGCTCAGGCCCAGCACGCTGCCGACCAGGCGCGACAGCATCAGCCCCATGAAGAAGGTGAAGGCCAGCAGCACGAACACGCCGGTGGCCGAGTCCTTGGTCTTCTCGATGGCGAACATGAAGCCGAAGGCGCCACCCAGGAACAGCACCAGGCCGATGCCGGGCGACAGGGCCGCGGCCATGCCGGTGGCCACGCCCACCCAGGCCCCCAGCACGGTCGGCACCATGGACAGGGCCAGCAGCCAATAGGTATTGCGCAGGACTTCGTTGCGGCCGGCGGTGACGGCAGCGGGCGAGCGGCCGTCGTAGGTCTGAATGTTGTCGTTCATGGAGGTCACCTGCTCGGGGTTGGATCGGGTCCGGCTGCCGGTTTTCTTACTTGGCCGCAGCGCGGGCGGCGTCGGCCTTCGCCTTGGCCGCGTCCGCCTTCTGCTGCAGTTCCTGGGCTTCCTTTTCGGCCGCTGCGGCTTCGGCCTGCCTGGCGTGGGCGGCGTCCTTGTCCGAAGACATGCCGCCGGCCAGTGCGCTGCCGGCCATGGAGCCGACGGCGCCGCCGACGACGGCGGCGCCCAGGGTCGAGCCCAGGCCAGGGCGCGATGGCGCTGCGGCGGCCGGCACGGCAGGGGCTGCAGCGGCGGGGGCTGCGGTGGTGGCGGCCGGGGCGGCCGGGGCAGCCGGTTTGGCCGGCGTCTGGGCAGCGGTCGGGGCCGGCTTGGCAGGCGCGCGACTGAAGCTCGAGGCCGACGACTTGCCGCCGCCCATGCGCTTGGCATGCGCCACCGTGGGGAGCGCCAAAGACACGACGGTCACAGCCATCACCGCGGCGGCGGTGGAACGAATGTAGGAAGAAGTGCGCATGGTGTTGGGTGTCCTTGAGTTGACGAAAGAAACCGGCAGGCCGGTCGAAGCCAGAACTTAAGGCTTGTGACGAATCGAAAAAAGAAGAAGATATGAGAACGTAGTTCCTGAAAAACCAGAACATGAGCCAAGCCTTCAACCATCGTCACCTGTATTACTTCTGGGTGGTCGCCAAGGAAGGCAGCATGTCGCGCGCTGCCGAAACGCTGGACATGGCGGTGCAGACCGTCAGTGCGCAAGTGCGCGAGCTGGAGCGCGACCTGGGCTGCCAGCTCCTGCGGCCCGCCGGCAGAGGCTTGGCGCTGACCGAAGCCGGCACCATCGCGATGCAGCAGGCCGAACAGATCTTCCAGCTTTCGCAGGCGCTACCCGAACAGGTGCTCGCCGCCGCCCAGGCGCCGGCGGCGCGCCTGGCGGTGGGCATTGCCGACGGCCTGCCCAAGCTCGAAGTGCAGCGCCTGCTGCAGCCGGTGCTCGGCGTGCCGCATCTGCGGCTGGTCTGCGACGACGGCGAAATGGCCGACCTGCTGGCTGACCTGGTCCTGCACAAGCTCGACGTGGTGCTGACGGACCACCCGGCGCCGCCGAACGCGCAGCTCCGGGTTCACAGCCATTCGCTGGGCACGTCCGACATCGGCTGGTACGGCTCGGAAAAATGGTGGGCGGTGGCGCATGAGGGTTTTCCGCAGTCGATGCGCGACGTGCCGGTCTTGCTGCCGACATCGCACTCGGTCGTGCGCGGCCAGCTCGACCGCTGGCTGCACCAGAAGGGCCTGCGGCCGAAGGTGGTTGGCGAGATCGAGGACAGCGCCTTGCTCGAAACCTTCGGCAGCACCGGCCTGGGCATTTTTCCGGCGGCGATGACGGTCGCCGACGAACTGCTCAAGCGCAGCCAGGTCCGGCTGATCGGCGCCTGTGAGGGTGTGCAGGAGCACTACTACGCGATCAGCACCGAGCGCAAGGTGATGCATCCGCTGGTGCAGCAGATGCTCCGTCCGGCGGCCGCCAGGTCCTGAGCCGGGATGCCGCGGCAAAAAAACGCAGCCCGTTGCCTGCGCCATCGACGGCGCCGGCCTCGGGGGCTATCGGGTCGCGTTCGGCGGCTGATGTCGATATTGTTCGACCTGCGCCCAATACCGGTCGGCCGCCTCGGCGAAGGCCGGATCCTGGCGGAGTGCCTTCTCGATGTCGGCCGACGGAAAGCCGAAAGGCGTGCCGAACGTCGGTGCCCCGGGGCAGCGCCCGGCAAGGGCATTCCAGACCTCCGCGCCGTCGCCGCCGCCTTCGGGCGTCACGAAGCCGGAGGGGAGCCAGGGCGGAAGGCTGCCTCGCGGCGCAAGGCTGTCGACGACGAGCAGACGGGCGATGTCGGCCTTTTGCGCATCGGTGGCGTGGGCGCCGACACAACGCGCGCCGGCCAGGCGATCGGCCGCCTGCCGCTCGACCGCGGCGTGGGCGTCCTGCACGCTTTGCGCGTCGCGACAAGCCGGCAGCAGGAGCACGCTGCATGACAAGGCAAAAAGAAAACCAACCCGCTGGGGAGGCTTGTAAAAGCATGCTGGACCTGGATGCATGCAAGCATTGTCAGCTGGACAAATGTCAACAAACACCTCGACATGTTGCCGAGAGTGGCTGCAGCGAAGCGCTTGCCCTCAATAGCGCTCCGCCGATACGGCCTACTTATGGAAACAGCCCCGAAATCAGCAAGCGCACCATGACGACGTGCCAGCGCAAAGCGAGGCGGCACGTCACCCAGAACCTTCATCCAAAGGACATTCATGGCTAACAACAGCAAGCAGAACTCCGGCGCTACCAACCATGGCCAAGGCCGTGTGACGGACCCGGCTCACGATGGGCGCCTGAAAGAAAATCACGGCACCACGGACAACAGTGCCAGTCGTGCCCAAGCGAGTCACGGACAAGGTGCGGTCAAGGACGCATCCGATGGCCGGCTGAAAGAAAACCGCGATGGTGGCACAGCCAATGCACGCGAAGCGACGGGCGCTGACCGGGCAAGCGTTGCCAAAAACCAGCCGGGTAGCGGCAGCGGAACGCACGCCAGCAACGGCCAGGGCCGGGTAACCGACCCGGCGCACGACGGGCGATTGAAGGACAACCGTTGACGGGGCACTTCCAGACGAATACGCCGGCTCAGGCCGGCGTTTTTGTTTCGAGCGGGTCGACCTGCGGGCCTTCCCGGCAGCGCCGAGAGCGCGATGAAATCTGCTTTCGGCCGAGCGCCAGGAGTGCGTCGGCAGGGGCGGCGGGCTCGCCGAATCACCGGACCGGCCCAAAACCGAAGAGCGACTTTCGCTCGTCCGCGCCCTGACGAGCCGATCCGGTGTCGTGACCGGCATCCTCATCGGGCGAGGCGCTGTCGCGGCCCCTGGTTCCGGCCTTGGCCGCCGGTCGAGAGCGCGGCCCCAGATCGAGATCGTCCACCAACTGCTCCAGCGCGACCAGGCCAGCGGCCATTGCTTCATGAAAGGTAGCGAAGGACTTCGAGGATCGGTCGAGCTCCTGCCAAACCTCGCCATGCCGGCGCTCGCTCAGCACCCAGTGGTAATGCCGGTCTTCGGACTCCTCCACGTGGATGGCGATCGGGCGCAGGGTCGATGGGGCGGCGGTCATCGCCCCACGGTATGAGCTCGGCGGGCGAGACGCCCATCAAAACGTTACGGGCGTTTTACAGCCATGGCGCAAACGACACCCACACTGGCCGGCAACGCCGGGATGGTCCCGGAGCAGGGAAGTCGACATGGCTACAGGTGGAAGCAGAACTCTCTGGAAGGGCGCCATCACGTTCGGCCTCGTCCACATTCCCGTCGGCTTGCACACCGCAGCTTCCGCGCAAGGTGTGGATTTCGACTGGCTCGACAAACGGTCGATGGACCCGGTCGGCTACAAGCGCGTCAACAAGAAGACCGGCAAGGAAATCGACAAGGACGACATCGTGAAGGGCGTGAAGCTCGACGACGACCAGTACGTGGTGATCAGTCCGGAAGAAATCGAAGCCGTCTTTCCCAAGACCACGCAGACGATTCAGATCGAGCGCTTCATCGATGCGACCGAGTTGCCGTTCATCTTCCTGGAGCGACCGTATTTCGTCGCGCCGGTGAACAAGAGCGACAAGGTCTACGCCTTGCTCCGCGAGACGCTCATCGCCACCGGAAAAATCGGGCTCGCCAAGGTCGTCATCGCGACCAAGCAGCACCTGGCCGCGCTGGTGCCGTCCGGCCCCGCGCTGGTGCTCAACCTGCTGCGGTGGGGCGACGAAGTCAAGACGCTCGACTCGCTGGAACTTCCCGCCGCCGGATCCAGGGGTGTGAGTGCGGCCGAAATGAAAATGGCCAAGCAGCTCGTCGGGGAGATGTCGGGGTCCTGGAATCCTGACGACTTCAAGGATGAGTTCCGCATCCAGGTCATGAAGCTCGTCGAGAAAAAGGCCAAGGCCGGTGAAGCCAAAACCGTGCTGCAGCCCGAGGAAGAGGCACCGAAATCCGCCGATGTTCTCGACCTGACCGAACTGCTCCAGCGAAGCCTGAAGGGCGGTTCGAAGGCGGCTGCGAAGCCGGCCGCCAAGCCGGCTTCCAGAAAGGCGGCCTCTAAAAAGGCGGCTTCCGAGCCGGCGGCCAAGAAGGCAGCGCCCCAGAAAAAAGCAGCTTAGACAACGCAACCCGGCGGGAGACGATATGTCGGACGACAAGCGCATGACCGGCGGCCAGGACCGCGACCGCATCAGCCTGAGCGAGGACTACGAGGTCCGCGACCGGTCGACGAAGTTCGGTTTCAGCGCCGACGAACGCCGCGCCGCGGCGAGAGCAGTCGGCAACCGGGCGGCCGCGGTGGAGGCGCATTGGAAAGACCAAAAGCGCTGATGCCGTGCGCGTCGCTACCTGGAACATCAACAACGTCAACAAGCGGATCGATCTGCTGGTCGACTGGCTCCACCGCTTTCAGCCCGACGTTCTCGCGCTGCAAGAGCTGAAGGCGCCCACCGCGCAGTTTCCGCTGCAGGCAATCGAAGCGGCGGGCTACCGTGCGCTGGTCGTGGGTCAGAAGGCGTGGAACGGGGTCGCGCTGCTCAGCCGAGGGCACGAGCCGCTGCCCGTCGTCACCGCGCTTTCCGGCGACGCGGCGGACAAGGAGGCGCGCTATCTGGAGGCCGCCATCAACGGCGTGCTGTATGCGTGCCTCTACCTGCCCAATGGCAATCCGTGGCCCGGACCCAAGTTCGAATACAAGCTGGCCTGGTTCGAGCGAATGCAGCGGCGAGCTCGGCAACTGTGGGATTCCGGCAGCCCGGTGGTCCTGCTGGGTGACTGGAACGTCGTTCCCACCGATGCCGACATCTACAAGCCCGACACGTGGCGCGACAACGCGCTGCTGCAGCCGCAAGCGCGCCAGGCCTTTACCGACATCCTGGCGCAGGGCTGGACCGATGCACTGGCCGCGGCGCATCCCGATGCACCGCTCTTCACCTTCTGGGACTACCGGCGCAAGCGATGGGAACGCAATGCCGGCTTGCGCATCGATCACATCCTGACCAGCGCCGGCTGGAAGGTGCTCGACGCCGGTGTCGACCGGCAGGAGCGCGGCAAGGAAGGATCGAGCGACCATGCACCGGTCTGGGCCGAGCTGTCAGCGCCCGGTAAAGCCGCCAGACGCAGGAAGGCCGCGACGGTGCCGGCCGCCACGGCGGCGAAGGCAGGCAACCCGCCGCTGGAAACGCCCGTACCGCTGGCGCGGTACAACGCCAAGCGGGATTTCAAAAAAACGGCTGAGCCCGCCGGCGTCTTGCCCGAAAAACCCGGCGACGCCCTGATCTTCGTCGTCCAGAAGCACTGGGCCTCTCGCCTGCACTACGACTTTCGTCTCGAACTCGACGGCGTGATGCTGTCCTGGGCGGTGCCCAAGGGACCGTCCTTCGACCCGGCCACGAAGTCGATGGCCATTCAGGTGGAAGACCATCCCATCTCCTACAACGAGTTCGAGGGAAACATTCCCAAGGGCGAATATGGGGGCGGCACCGTCATCGTCTGGGACCGTGGGACCTGGGAGCCTGTCGGTGACCCCCGGGAGGGCATGCGCGTCGGAAAAGTGCTTTTCAAACTGCATGGGCAGAAGCTCGCGGGCCTCTGGGAGCTGGTCCGCATCTCCAAACCCGGCGAGAAGAAGCAGGACCAGTGGATGCTCTTCAAGAAGAAGGGCGACGCCTGGGCCAGACCGATCGCGCAATACAACGTCATCACCGCGCTGCCGGACAGCGTCGTCGACAAGCCGCTCGGCCTGGTGGAGGCACGCGAACCGCGCGAACCAGGCGCACGCCCTTCGAAAGACGCCCGGCCCGACAGCGCCGATGCGATGAGGCTGGCCCGGGCGGCCGACTTCCCGAGCACGCTCGCACCACAACTCGCCACCCTGGTGTCGTCCGTGCCGGACGGGCATTGGGTGATCGAGACCAAGTTCGACGGATACCGGCTTCTGGCACGCATCCGAAATGGCGCCGTGCGCCTGTTCACCCGCAACGGTAACGACTGGACCGACAAGCTCCAGGCGCTGGCCGCTGCCATCGCCGCGATGGGCATCGAGCAAGCATGGCTGGACGGCGAAATCGTGGTGCTCGACGACGCCGGCCTGCCCGACTTCAACGCGCTGCAGAACGCCATGGATGGCGCGAAGGCGCGGGACATCGTGATGTTCGTTTTCGATGTGCCGTTCTTCGGTGAGATGGACCTGCGTGCGGTCCCCCTGGCCAGCCGCCGCGCCCTCCTGCGGGACCTGTTCGAGGAGCGCGAAAGCGAGCTCGTGCGGTTCAGCCAGTCGTTCGAAGTCCAGCCCGCACAGCTGCTGGGCGCGGCTTGCAGGATGGGGCTCGAGGGTGTCATGGTCAAGCGCGCGGATGCGCCCTACAGCTCCGGCCGGACCGACTCCTGGATGAAGTTGAAATGCCAGCACCGGCAGGAGTTCGTGGTGGTTGGCTTCACCGACCGATCGGGCGGGGCGAAGGAGGTGGGCGGGCTTCTCCTCGGCTACCACGAGGCTGGCGAACTTCGCTACGCGGGGTCGGTGGGCACTGGCTGGGGTTCCGCGACCGGACAGGACCTCCATCGCAAGCTGTCCGGGCTGCAGATCGACAAGCCCGCGCTGAACCCCGCCGAGCTCCAGCCCGGGCGATGGACGAAACGCAAGGCCGGCACGGAGCGCTGGGTCGAGCCAACGGTCGTGGTGGAGATCGCATTCACGGAATGGACTCCCGACAAGCATGTGCGCCACCCGGTGTTCCGTGGGATACGGACGGACAAGCCGGCGGCGCTCGTCGTGCGGGAACAGCCCCAGGCCATGCCCGCGTCGAAAACGGCGCCGCCAACAAAACCCAAAGCCAGCACGGTCAAGGTTTCCAATCCCGAGCGGGTCATCGATGCCTCCACCGGCCTGCGAAAAATCGACCTGGTGCATTACTACGAGAGCATCGCGGAGTTCATGCTCCCGCACCTGAAGAACCGGCCGACTTCGCTGGTGCGGGCACCTTCGGGCATCGCGGGCCAGCTCTTCTTTCAGAAGCACCTCGAACACCGAATGCCGGGCGTGCGCGAGCTGGACGCCGAGCTCTGGCCCGGCCACACGGCCCTGCTCGCCGTGGAATCCGTGGAGGCACTCGCTTCCGCAGCCCAGATGAACGTGGTCGAGTTCCATACCTGGAACGCGACGGCATCCCGTATCGACCGACCCGACCGCTTCATTCTCGACCTCGACCCGGGCGAAGGCGTGACCTGGCCGATGCTGCAGGAGGCGGCTCAGCTCACCCGGGTGATGCTGACCGAACTGGGGCTGGAGAGCTGGCTCAAGACCAGCGGTGGCAAGGGCCTGCACGTCGTTGTGCCGATCACGCCGAAGATGCAGTACGACGACGTCAAGGCCTTCTCGCAAGCCGTGGTTCAGCACATGGCCAGGGTCATCCCGTCCAAATTCGTGGCGGTGATGGGCGGCGCGAACCGCGTGGGAAAAATTTTCATCGACTACCTGCGCAACGGGCACGGCCAGACGACGGCATGCGCGTTTTCCGCGCGCTCCAGGCCCGGGCTCGGCGTGTCCATGCCGGTCAGCTGGGAGCAGCTCGGTGCGCTCAAAAGCGGGTCCCAGTGGACCATCGCCACCGCGCGCGAATACCTGAGCTTTCAGAAAGAAGACCCATGGGCCGGGTATTGGAAGAAGAAGCAAACCTTGGCGCAAGGACTGCGACTCTTGAAGCGATAGATGGCGGACCGATTCCGTGCCACTTCGTCGAGGTCGACGCCCCAGGGATAGCCTGGGTCATTCCATTCGGTTATCGCGCTTACCCTGCAGGCAGCGAATGAGCGTGCAGCAAGAGGCTCAGGCGGTCACGGCGCTCTTGCTGGCCGCCTTGCGCAGGCAACTGACCAGCATGTCGGCGGCCGGCGATAGCCGGGCGCCGCGACGGGTGACGATGCCGAAGGCCTCGTGGCGTGATTCGATGGTGAGCGGCAAGCGGCGAGCAATGCCGTGTTCCTCGCAAAAATCCATGGTGGCGGAGGCCACCAATGCCACCAGCTTGGGATCGTCCTTGAGCATGAGCATGGTCACCAGCGATGACGATGTCTCGATGGGGTAGGGCGGCAGATCGAGCCCGGCCTGGCGGAACTCCCGCTCGAGCAGCTTGCGCAAGGGCATGTTGCCGGGATAGAAAACCCAGCGGTACCGGGCCAGCTGCGGCAAGGTCACCCGCCTGGCGCGGGCCAGGGCGTGGCGCGGTCCCACGGCTACCGACACCGCCTCGTCCATCAGCGGCTCGTAGTCGAACTGTTCGACGTTGCTCGTCACGGTGGTGCGGCCGATGGCGACGTCCAGCCGGCCTTCGTTCACCGCTTCGAGCAGTTCGAGGCTGGTGCTTTCCCTGATCTCGATGGCCAGCGCCGGCTGCAGCCGGCGCAGTTCGGAGACCGCGTCGATCAGCACCGAATGCAGCGCACCGGTGATGGATCCCACCGCGACCCGGCCGCCGCTGCCGCGCAGCACGCCGTTCATTTCCTCGCGCAGGTGGCCCAGGTCGGCGTCCATCAGCCGGGCGTGCCGAATGAGGCACTGGCCCAGTTCATTGGGATAAACCCCCTGGTTGGTGCGCACGAACAGTTCGGAGCCGAAGGTGGACTCGACTTCGCGCAGGGCCTTGGTCAGGCCGGGCTGGGTCATGCCCAGCCGCTCGGCGGCGCGGTGCACGCTGCCGCATTCCTCCAGCGCCACCAGCAGGCCCAGCTGGCGAAAGCGCAGCCGCGAAGTGATCGAGGAAAGGCTGGGTATCACGGTGATTCCTGAAAGCTATTACCCCATGTGAAGCTCTCACTATGCAGCAAGCGAGGCGGCCTCGAGAATTTGCCCAAAAGGAGACATGTTCATGAAGTTGCTACGTTTTGGTCCGGTCGGCCAGGAACGCCCCGGCCTGCTCGACGCCACCGGTACCCTGCGGGATCTGTCAGCCCATGTAGGCGATATTGCAGGCGCCGTGCTGGCGCCGGACGAACTGAAGCGGCTCGCCGCCATCGATCCTTCCAGCTTGCCGGCGGTGCCCGGCTCGCCGCGCATCGGCGCCTGCGTGGGCAATATCGGCAAGTTCGTCTGCATCGGGCTCAACTACGCCGACCACGCCGCCGAATCCAACATGCCGATTCCCGCCGAACCCATCGTCTTCAACAAATGGACCTCGGCGGTGGTCGGCCCCCACGACGACGTGAAGATTCCGCGCGGCTCGGAAAAGACCGACTGGGAGGTCGAGCTGGGGGTCGTCATCGGCAGTGTCGCCAGCTATGTCGAGGAAGCCGACGCGCTGCAATACGTGGCCGGCTATTGCGTGGTCAACGACGTGTCCGAGCGCAACTACCAGCTCGAGCGCGGCGGCACCTGGGACAAGGGCAAGGGTTG
Organism: Xylophilus sp. GOD-11R; assembly: GCF_033546935.1. Taxonomy (GTDB): domain Bacteria; phylum Pseudomonadota; class Gammaproteobacteria; order Burkholderiales; family Burkholderiaceae_C; genus Xylophilus. Next base: position 1,455,330 of record NZ_CP137854.1, read on the forward strand.
CGACACCTTCGGCCCCACCGGCCCCTGGCTGGTGACCACCGACGAAATCCCCGATCCGCACGCCCTGGACATGTGGCTGGAGGTCGATGGCAAGCGCTACCAGAACGGCAACACCCGCACGATGATCTTCAACGTGCCGCAGCTGGTGTCCTACCTCAGCCGCTTCATGACGCTGCATCCGGGCGACGTGATCTCCACAGGCACGCCGCCGGGCGTCGGCATGGGTATCAAGCCGCAGGCGGTCTACCTGCGTGCCGGCCAGACCATGCGCCTGGGCATCCAGGGCCTGGGCGAGCAGCAGCAGAAGACCGTGGACGCCTGAGCGGAGCCGCCATGATCCAGTACGACTACGAAGGCCGCACGGCGGTCGTGACCGGCGGTGCGCAAGGCATCGGATTCGCCATCGCCAGGCGCCTGCTCGCGGGCGGCGCCCAGGTCTGCCTGTGGGACGCCGACGGGGCCGCCATCACCGCGGCCAAGGCCGCCCTCGGCAGCGATACGGTGACCGGCGTCCAGGTCGATGTGACCGACTTTGCCCAGGTCGAGGCCGCCGTCGGCCAGACGCAAGCGCGGTCCGGCGCCATCGCCATGCTGGTCCACAGCGCCGGCATCGCCGGCGCCAACCTGCCGGTGGCCGACTATCCGCTGGCCGAATGGAAACGCGTGCTGGCGGTCAACCTCGACGGCGCCTTCCACGTGAACAAGGCGGTGGTGCCCGGCATGGTGGCGCGCGGCTACGGACGGGTGGTCAACATCGCCTCCATCGCCGGCAAGGAAGGCAATCCCAACGCCTCCGCCTACAGCGCGTCGAAGGCGGGCGTGATCGCGCTGACCAAGAGTCTCGGCAAGGAAACGGCAGCGCACGACGTGGCCGTCAACGCCATCACGCCGGCGGCGGCGCGCACCAAGATCTTCGAGCAGATGTCGCAGCAGCACATCGACTACATGCTGTCGAAGATTCCCCGTGCGCGCTTCGTCGAGGTCGACGAGATCGCCGCCATGGTCGCCTGGCTGGTGTCCGCCGAGAACTCCTTCACCACCGGCGCGGTGTTCGACCTGTCCGGGGGCAGGGCGACTTACTGAGCCATCCGTTTTCAACGAGAACAGAAACGAGACAACAGCATGAAAACCACCAGACGCCAGGCCATCGCCTCGGCCTGTGCGATGGCCCTCGGCGGCCTCGCTTCCGCCCAGGCCTCCGACTATCCCAACAAGCCGATCGAGCTGATCGTGCCGGTGGCCGCCGGGGGCGGCACCGACCTGGTGGGCCGGTCGTTCGCCGAGGCCGCCAAGAAGTACCTGCCGCAGCAACCGATGGTGGTGGTGAACAAGCCCGGCGCCAGCGGTGCGATCGGTACGGCCGAACTCATCACGGCCCGGCCCGACGGCTACAAGATCGGCATCATCATCTGCGAGATCACGATCATCCCCAACATGGGGATCACCAAGTACACGGCGGGCGACCTGCGACCGATCGCGCGGCTCAACGCGGACCCCTCGGCCCTGTCGGTGAGGGCCGATGCTCCCTGGCAGACGGTCGAGGAGTTCATCGCCGACGCGCGCAAGCGCAAGGACCCGGTGTCCATCGCCAATGCCGGCTCGGGCTCCATCTGGCACATGGCGGCGGCGGCTTTTTCCGAGAAGATCGGTTTGCCGGTGAACCATGTGCCCTTTCTGGGCGCGGCGCCCGCCGTGGTGGCCCTGCTGGGTGGCCATGTCGACGCGATCACCGTCAGCCCCGGCGAAGTGGCCCAGCATGTGGCGGCGGGCAAGTTGCGCACGCTGGCGGTCATGTCCGACCAGCGTGTCGGCGGCATGTTCGAGAAGGTGCCCACGCTCAAGGAGCGTGGCATCGACCTGTCGGTGGGTGTGTGGCGCGGCCTGGCCGTGCCCAAGACCACGCCCGCCGACATCGTCGCCACGCTCAGCGAGGTGGCGGCCAAGGCGGCCGACGACCCGGTGTTCCGCGAGGCGCTGACCCGAGCCAACCTGGGCTGGTCGTATGCCGACGCGGCCGCGTTCCAGAAGACCATCGACCACGACCGGGCGTTCTACGCCGAACTGGTACCCAAGCTGGAACTGAAGAAATGACGCAACGGCTCGCCGGAAAAATCGCGGTCGTGACGGCGGCCGGGCAGGGCATCGGCCGGGCCACCGCGCTGGCAATGGCGCAAGCGGGCGCCGAGGTCTGGGCCACCGACCTCCGGACCGACACCCTGGCCACGCTGGAGCGGATAGAGGGCGTGCGCACGGCGAAGCTCGACGTGATGGACCACGGCGCGATCACCGGATTCTTCGGTGCGCTGGACAGGGTGGACGTGCTGTTCAACTGCGCCGGCGTGGTACACGGCGGCACGGTGCTGCAGGCCACCGACGACGACTGGGATTTCGCCATGAACCTCAACGTGCGCTCGCAGTTCTGGGCCATGCAGGCCGTGCTGCCGCGCATGGTCGCGGCCGGGCGGGGCAGCATCGTCAACATGGCCAGCGTCGCCAGCAGCCTCAAGGGCCTGCCGGGACGCTGCGTGTACGGCGCCAGCAAGGCGGCGGTGATCGGCCTGACCAAGTCGGTCGCGGCCGATTTCGTGGCGTCGGGCGTGCGCTGCAACAGCATCTCGCCGGGCACCGTGGATACACCGTCGCTGGGTGATCGCATCGCCAGCCAGGCTGATCCGGCGAAGGCCCGGCAGGCCTTCGTCGCGCGCCAGCCCCTGGGCCGGTTGGCCACGGCCGAGGAAATCGCGCCGCTGGTGGTGTTTCTGGCCAGCGACGAGGCGAGTTTCGTCACGGGGCAGAACTACGCGATCGACGGCGGAATCACCATCTAGGTACGGTCGACCGGACGACCTTCGGCTGGCATCGTGCCTGGCCCACCGCAGGCCGGACGCGCGCACAGGTCCATCAGCCCCGCATGGCATTCACCAATGCCTGCTTCAATCCCAGACCTGCGCCGTGCAGGGGCCGGTCCCGCGGAGCGACCAGGCTGATCGCCATGTCCTCCACGGTCATCAGTCGTTTGGCGATCAAGCCCTGGCGCTGCGCATAGCGCGCACCCAGGGTCTCCACGATGGCGATGCCGAGCCCCTGGCGGGCCATTTCGCAAGCGGTGAACGACTGCCCCACTTCCATGACCGGCTCATATTCCCATCCTGCCCGCAGCAGGGCCTGCCGGGTCGCCGCGCCGGCGGGCAAGGAGGTGGACAGCACGATGAGTCCGGCGGCCGCCACCGCCTCCAGGCTCAGGCGGCGGGTGCGGGCCAGGGGGTGGTCCGGTCTCAGGACGGCGTGCAGGCTCACCGGCGCGATCTGCTCCTGGTGTACGCGTTCGTCGGGAATGGAAGAGCCGATCACCACCCCGATGTCGATGCGGTGGTCGACCGCCATCTCCACGATGTCCAGCCCCGAGCCGGTACGCACCGAGAATTTCACGTCGGGATAGTCCCCGCGCACTTCCACCAGTGCGGGCGGCAGCAGCATGGACGCGGTGACCGCCACCGCGCCGACCACCAGCCGGTCGTTGACCCCGTCGCGGATCTGGGAGGCCAGGCGATCGACGGCTTCCATGCCGGTCAGTGCATGCAGCACCTCCGGAATCATGGCCCGGCCCTGGGCGGTGAGGTGGAGCCGGCGGTTGTCGCGTCGAAACAAGGCAAAGCCGACACGAGTCTCCATGTCACGGAGCAGGGCGCTGGCGGCAGGCTGGCTCATGTGCACCGCCTGGGCGGCGGCGGTCACGGTGGTGCACTGGTACATGGCGCGCAGCAGGGTGAGCTCTCGGCGATTGAGCATATGAAATTTATATGAATTCAGCTTTTCTATCTATTTGACCACTTGCGGACCTCGGCGAAGAATCGATGTTTTTCCTTCGCGATGGAGCATTTCCGCCGCATTCCTCCGGTATTTCCATGAGCGCCAACGACATCGTCTCCGTCACCTGCATTCCCATGCGGCTGCCTTTCCATCATTGGAGCAAGCCGCCCCTGTTCGCCGGCAAACCCCGGGACAAGCTCGACAGCGCCCTGGTGCGGCTGGAGACGGCGGATGGCACGGTGGCCTGGGGTGAGTCGTACTGCGTGGAGCCGCGGGCCTTGCAGGCGATCTTCGAATCCTTGATCGCACCGCTGGCCTGCGGCCGTGCCGCCGACGACGCCGGCCTGGTTCCCGGCATGCAACGGGTGCTGCACAACCTCGGACGTTCCGGTCCGGTGCTCCATGCACTGGCCGGCCTGGACATCGCTTTGTGGGACCTGCGCGCCAAACGCGAGAAGGTGCCGCTCTACCAGCTGCTGGGGGGCAAGAAACGTGACCGAGTCAAGGTCTACGCATCCCTTCTGCAGTATTACGGGGACGCGTCGCTGCTGACCGAGGTGACCCAGCGGGCCTTGGCGCAGGGCTACCGGGAAATCAAGCTGCACGAAAGAACCGCCGACGCTCTGGGTGCGGCCCGCGCATCGGTGGGCCGGGAGGTGCCAGTGATGGTCGACACCAACTGCGCCTGGCTGCCCTCCGAGGCAGAGTCCGCCATCGCTGCCATGCTGGTCCACGACCCGTTCTGGATAGAAGAGCCGATCTGGCAGCCGGAAGACGAACAGGCGTTGAGCGCATTGAAGCAGCGGGTGCCGGTGCCGCTGGCGGTGGGCGAAAACGCCAGTTGCGCCTGGGCGCTGCAGCAGATGGTGAAAAGCGCCGCTGTGGACTACGTGCAACCCAGTGTGATCAAGCTCGGCCTGACCTCGGCGTTCGATATCTCCCAGGCCTGCCAGGGCACCGAGGTGACCTGCGCGCCCCAGGTGGCTTTCTTCGGGCCGGGGTTTCTGGCGAGTCTGCACCTGATCGCCGCGCAGCAGAAGGAAGTCTCGCTGGAGCGCCTGTATGTGGAGCTGGCCCATGTGCCTTACGGCGACAGCGTTCCGATTCGCGACGGCTGGCTCGCCCTACCCGATACGCCAGGGCTCGGCGCAGACCCCGAGCCGGCATTGATGCAGGGCAGCTTCGCCCGATAGCGGCCGCGTGGCGGCCATCGACAACATCGGCAACATCGGAGACAGACATGAAGAGACAACGCAGGACTTTCATCGCGCAGTGCGGCGCCCTGGCGCTGGGGGCGGCATCACCCGGGCTGTCGTTCGCCCAGGCGGGGTACCCCGACAAGACGGTCCGCCTCATCATTCCTTATCCCGCTGGTGGCGCCACCGACAACCTGGGCCGGCTGGCCGCTCAGGCCATGCAGCAGGCGCTGGGCCAGCCTTTCATCGCGGACAACCGCGGCGGCGGCGGCACCACCATCGGCACCCGCGCCGTGGCGACTGCGCCGCCGGACGGCTACACACTGGGCATGGTCGACAGCACCTTCGCCATCAACCCCGGCCTGCTCGGTTCGCGCCTGCCTTACGACACCGTCAAGGACTTCGCGCCGGTCTGCCTGATCGCGACCGCCCAGTTCGTGCTGGTCACGCATCCGTCGGTACCGGTGACCGATCTCGCCGCTTTCGTGGCCAAGGCCAAGGCGGCGCCGAACACGCTGTCCTACGGCTCGGCGGGGGTGGGCAGCGGCCCGCATCTGGCAGGCGAGCAGCTCGCGCAGCAGGCCGGTGTGCAGGTCACCCATGTTCCTTACCGGGGCGGCGGCACCGTCATCACCGATCTGCTGGGCGGCCAGGTGCAGTTCGCGTTCGCCACGGTGCCGACCCTCGTCGAGCACATCAAGGCTGGCAAGCTGCGCGCGCTTGCGGTCACCGGCGCTCATCGCGCGCCCCAACTGCCCGAGGTGCGCACCTTCGTCGAGGCAGGATTGCCGGGCGTGGACACCATGCCTTTCTTCGGCCTGGTCGCACCCAAGGGGGTGCCCGCCGCCGTGGTGGACAAGACCAGCCATGCGCTGATGGCCTCCATCCGCACAGGCGAGATGCAGACCCGGCTCAAGGCCTTGGGGTTCGAGCCGGTCGGCAGCACGCCGGCGGAGTTTGCCGCTCGGCTCCAGGAAGAGATCGCCAAGTGGACCGAAGTCATTCGCAAGGGAAAGATCCAGCCGGAATAAGCCGGTTGGATTGACCGGGTGTTTCGCGACGGCGGTCGGCATGCGGGAGCCGACCGACACCAGGCCTCCATGCGCCGGCGACCGCTGGCGCTCATCGCTTCGAGCTGAGTCCGCCTCGGATCATCCACTCGCGGAAGGTTTCGACCGCCGGGTCTTTTCCACGCTCGGCATTCAACACCAGGGTGTAGGCCGGCGCGCTCCACACGGGAGCAGACAGCGGGCAGACCAGACGACCCGCCGCCAGCTCGCGCTCGATGAGCGGAAGGGACGCCAGGGTGACGCCCAGGCCTTCCAGCGCAGCCGCCTGCTGCAGGAACACGTGTTCGAACTCCACGTGGCGGGCCGCCCGCAGCCGGGGCGCGCCGGCCTGCGCGAGCCATTGCGCCCAGGCGCCGCGCGTACTGGCCGAATGCAGAAGGGTATGTTTTTCAAGGTCCGCTGCCGTGCGGATCGGATGCTGCCTCAGCAGCGCCGGACTGCAGGCGGGCAGGCGCTCGTCCGCCATCAAGGGATGCGAGACGAGTCCGGCGCCTTCCTCCGGTCCTGAGCGAACACCGATGTCGAAGGCGTCGCCGATGTAGCGCAGCTTTCGGGAGGTGGTCGATATCCGCACCTCGATGCCCGGATACAGGGCATGGAAGTCCGGCAGACGTGGCAGCAACCAGTGCAGCGCAAAGCTGACCAGCACATTCACCCGAACGGCCCCCGACACCTGCCGGGACGGACGTCCACCGCGCAAGCGGTCGGCACCGCTGCTCAGGCGCTCGAACGCAACGCCCACATCGCCCAGCAGGGCGGCGCCTTCATCGGTCAGCTTCACGCCGCGCGGTCGCCGCTCGAACAAGGCCAGGCCGAACCAGTCTTCCAGCAGCCGGATCTGCTTTCCCACCGCCCAATGCGTCACGTTCAGATCGGCCGCGGCGGCCGCGAAACTTCCCTGGCGTGCCACTGCTTCGAAACTGCGCAAGGCGTTGAGCGGCGGAAGCCGGGTGCGCGCGTTCACGATGTCGTCATCTGGCATGACGTGACTTTTATTCACCATCGCTGCGATATTACGTCTGTGGTGGTTTTGCGGGTGCAGCCCTAGCATCCCGGTCCATGACGACGCCCACCCTTGCCGCAGAGCCATCGCAGACGGCCCGTGGCACCACGCCCAGAGCCCGGGTACTGTGGCTCTCCTGCATGGCCCACGCACTGCACGACGGCTACACCGACATGATCTACGTGCTGCTTCCGGTGTGGCAGACCGAGTTCGGCCTGGGCTACGGTGCACTGGCCATGCTGCGCGGCATCTACGCGGGCACGATGGCGTGCCTGCAGCTGGCTTCTGGCCGGCTCGCGCAACGAATCGGTAGCCGGGCCACGCTGGCCCTCGGCACCTTGCTGGCCGCACTCGGGTATGGGGCGGCGGGAATGTCCGGCAGCCTGATCGGCCTCTGCGTGGCCCTGGCCGTTTCCGGCGCGGGGTCCAGCACGCAACATCCGCTGGCCTCGGGCGCTGTGTCCCGGGTCTATGGGCGCGATGCACGCGGGCCGCTGGGCGTCTACAACTTCGCGGGAGACCTGGGCAAGGCGGCATTGCCTGCCGCGCTTTCCTTGCTGCTGACCACCGTGGCCTGGCGCCCGGCCTTGTGGGCGATGTCCGTGGCCGGTTGCCTGGCCGCGGTCAGCCTTGCACTTTTCCTCCCGACGATTGCGCGGAAAGGGGAGTCGAAGCACCAGGGTGCCGCTGGCGGCAAGCACGCTGGGGCACCCGGCTTTCGACTGCTCCTGAGCATCGGCGTACTCGACACCGCCGTCCGGATGGGCCTGCTGACCTTCCTGCCTTTTCTTCTCAGAGCCAAGGGCCTGTCGGACGGCATGCAGGGAACGGCACTGGCCCTGGTCTTCATCGGCGGCGCGGCGGGCAAGTTCGCTTGCGGCTGGCTGGGCCAGCGCGTCGGCGTGACGGGGACGGTGTTGGTCACCGAGGGAGCGACCGCCGCGCTGATCCTGGCCGTGCTGTGGTGTCCTTTGATGCCGGCATTGGTTCTGCTGCCCATCCTGGGCGTGATGCTCAACGGCACTTCGTCCGTGCTCTACGGATCCGTGCCGGACCTCGCGGCTCCTGGCGACACGGAACGTGCCTTCGCCTGGTTCTACACCGGCGCGATCGCTTCCGGCGCCGCCGCGCCGGTGGCCTACGGCCTGCTGGGCGACCATTTCGGCGTGCACCTGGCCACCGTGGCGACCGCCATGACGGCCGTCGTCATCGTGCCGATGGCGCTCGTCCTGCGGCCCTATCTCCATCGCGCTGGAGCGCCAGCGTAATCACCAAGGTTTTTGTGATGACCATCGAATCAGAGACCCCCGTCATTCTTGTCACCGGCGGAAGCCGGGGTGTCGGTGCGGCGACAGCGCGGCTGGCCGCAGCCGAGGGCTACGACGTCGTGATCAGCTACCTTGCCGACCAGGCCTCCGCACGCCAGGTGGTCGCCGATGTCGAAACACAGGGTCGTCGGGCATTGGCCGTGCGTGCGGACAACGCCGATCCCGAGCAGGTCGCACGCCTGTTCACCGCCGTGGACGAGGCCTTCGGCCGCGTCGACGTGCTGGTCAACAACGCCGCGATACTGGCGCGGCAGTCACGCCTGGAAGACCTGGGGTTCGAGCGCATGCAGCGCATGTTCGCCGTCAATGCCATCGGTCCCATTCTTTGTGCGCAACAGGCGGTCCGGAGGATGTCGACGCGCCACCAGGGGCGAGGGGGCGCCATCGTCAACATCTCCTCGGCCTCCGCACGGCTCGGCAGCCCTCATGAGTACGTGGACTACGCAGCCTCCAAGGGTGCGCTGGAAACCTTCACCACGGGCCTGGCCAAGGAGGTGGCCCGGGAAGGCATACGCGTCAATTGCATCCGGCCCGGGCACATCTACACCGAGATGCACGCCAGCGGCGGCGAGCCCGGCCGGGTGGATCGGGTGAAAGACTCCATTCCGATGGGCAGGGGCGGGCAGCCCGAGGAGGTTGCCCGCGCCATCCTGTGGCTCGCGGGTCCGCAGGCTTCGTTCGTCACCGGCACCTTCCTGGATGTGACCGGAGGCAAATGAGCCCCGGACCACGACGCCCGTGGGCCATGCGATCGAGATGCTCGAGTCCAGGCAGCCACCGCCGGCCACGTGCGCGGCGGACGACGAGGCCAGGGTCATCGGCCGCCGGCTGCGTCCAGCCGACGCTGCATGGCGTTGGCGCGTTCGGTCGAAGGCGGGTGCGAGGCCAGCAGGCTGATGCCGGTGCCGCCGCCGAGTTGCGCGAGCTTCTGGAAAGCGGTCACCAGACCCTTGCGCTCCAGCTTGCGTTCGGTGAGCAGGTCGAAGGAGTAGTTGTCGGCGGCGGATTCCTGCGACTGTGAGAACTGGGCGTTGACGAACTGTTCGCCTAAAGCGCCCAGCTGCGATTGCGACAGGCTGCCGATGGCGCCGCCCATGGCCGCGGCCAGACCGCGCGCGGCCGACGCGGCATAGGCGGTCTGCATCTTGGACTTGGAATGGCCCAGCGCCACATGCCCGATCTCGTGGCCGATGACGGCGCGCAGTTCGTCGTCGTTCATCTGGTCCATCAGGCCGCTGTAGACCCGGATGCAGCCATTGGCCATGGCCCAGGCGTTCACGTCCTTGGTGAGGTAGACCTTGTAGTTGGCCGGGGTGCCGTTGACCGTCTGCGGCATGGCGGCCACGACCTGGTTCAGGCGGGTGACGTAGGCGCTGTCGCTGGCGGCGACCTGGTTCTTCTGGTCCATGCTGGCGCAGGACTGGTCGGACATGGTCTTGATGTCGCTGTCGGACAGCGCCATGACCTGCAAGGCGGTGCCGCCGATGGTGCCGAGCTGGCTGGTGTCCATGTTGCTCGTGGCCTGGCAGCCGGCCAACAGGGTCGAGGCCAGCAGGCCGAGGGTGAGAATTGTCTTCATTCGGTTGGTGCAGGGGACGGTGAATCAGGCGGGCAATGCTGATGGCGAAATCCCGGGATTGCGCTTTTGTGATGATTGGTTGCACCAAAACCAGTCATCGCCCCTGCCAGGCCCGGGCAGGGGCAGCGCTACGGCGTCGAGAACGTCGCCGATCCAGGTCCTGTGCCCGGGCCATCGCCCGGCGGCTGCCCGCGCTCGCCGGCACCAGGCGCCTAGTCCGCGCGCACGTTGCCCTGCCGTATCACCTCGCTCCATCGTTTCTGCTCGGCGATGCTGTAGGCCCGGGTCTGCTCCGGGTTCATGCCGATGACCTCGTAGCCCTTGCGGTCCATCCACTCCCTGGCTTCGGCCGAGGCCAGCAGCCTGGCGACGGACCGGTAGAGCAGGTCGACGACTTCCGGCGGCGTGGCGGCCGGCGCGTGCAGGCAGATCCAGGAGGAGTTGTCGAAGCCTGGAAAGCCTTCCTCGGCCACGGTCGGCACACCGGGCAACTGCGGCATGCGTTTGTCGCCGGCCAGCGCCAGGGCACGCAGCCGGCCGCCCTTGATGAGCTCCGCGGCCGACACCACGCTGGTCGCGGTGACGTCCACCACGCCGGAAGCGACATCGGCCAGCACCGCCGGCGCGCCCTTGTAGGGCACGTGCACCATGTGCACACCGGCGGCGTGTTCCAGGTTCGCGCCGGTGAGGTGCGTGATGTTGCCCACGCCGACCGATCCCAGCGAGAGCTCGGAGGTGCGCGCCGCCTGCAGCAGCACCTTCAGCGACGTGAAACGGCTGTTCGCGCCGGTGACGAACACCAGTGGCAGCTTGGCCACGACCGCGATCGGCGCCAGTTCCTTCTGCGGGTCGTAGGGCAGGCGGGGGAACAGCGCCGGGTTGATCGACAGCACGCCCACGTCGCCCATCAGCAGGGTGTAGCCATCGGGTGCCGCGCGGGCGACGGCCTGGGCGCCGATGGCGCCGTTGGCGCCGGGTTTGTTCTCCACCACCACCGGCTGGCCCAGCATCGGCGAGATGCCGCCGGCCACGAAACGCGCCAGGGCGTCGAGGCCGCCGCCCGCACCGGAGGGCGCGATCACGGTGATGGACCGTGTCGGCCAGGCAGGCTGGGCGGCCGCCAGCAGGGGGGCGATCAGCGGCAATGCGCCCAGCAGGGTGCGCCGGCGAAGGTGGTGCGAGGGCGCAGCGGAACAGGAACCGACCATGTATTTGTCTCCATCGGGCCGGAGGCCCGGTCCGGATGGTCGCGGCGGGCGCGGCGACGTGCCAGGGCCGGCGGGCTTATACGCTCCATAGGTGCCACTTATGCGGCCGCCTTCAGGGCGCGGCCCGGCACCGGGTAGTGGCGAGACAGGATGGCGCGCAGCCACTGGTGGCTGGGGTCGTTGTGAAAACGTTCGTGCCACAGCATGTAGCTGCTGACCTGGCCCAGGTCGAACGGCACGTCGTGGATGCGGATCGGAAAATAGCCGGCCATGCCGGCGGCGACCTGGCGCGGCACCGTGGCGATCAGGCCCGAATGCGCCGCGGCCGCCAGGGCGGCCACATGGTTGGGCAGGCGCAGCACCACGGTGCGCGCCAGGCCCATGCGCTGCAGGATGTGGCCGGCGCTGTCCTCGGCCTCTCCGAAGCGCGGCACCACCACGTGGCGGCCGGCCAGGTAGGCGTCTGCGCCGAGTCCGGGCGGCACGTCCAGGGCGGTGCAGCAGACGAAGTCGTAGTCGCCGAGCTTGATCTGGCGCAGCGTTTCGTTGGTACTGGAGAAGGTGCCGAAGGCCAGGTCGAGGTCGCCCGCCTCCAGCAGCCGGTGCACGTCTTCCGATCGGGTGCGCATGCTGCGGATGGAGCAGTGCGGCGCCTCGGCCATGAAGTCGGTCATGACGGCCGACAGCCCCAGCAGTTCGGCGATGTCGGTCATCGACACCACGAACTCACGCGCGGCGGTGGCCGGGTCGAACGCTGCCGGCCGCTGCGATATCAGCATCACCTCGCGGGCGATCCGGGCCACCGAGGCCTGCAGCTCGATGGCGCGCGGCGTGGGTTGCAGCGCATTGCCGGCCCGCACGAAAAGCGGGTCGCCGAAATAGTCGCGCAGGCGGCGCAGGGTCTGGCTGACCGAGGGTTGCGACACGTTCAGCGCGGCGGCGGCGCGCGACACCTGTCCGGTGTCGAACAGCGCCTTGAGGGTCAGCACCATGCCCAGATCGACCTTGACCGGGCCGGCGTTTTCGGGGGAGTTCATAAGCGCTGTCGATAAAGGGTATTAGCCTGGACCCGCTGGCCCGAGCGACGCATCTCTCTTCCAATAGCCGGATCGTCGATCCCGAAGGAGACAAGGTTCATAGGTTATGCGCATAGCGCCCCGCGGGGCATAGTGCCGACCCTGGGCCGCAACGCCATGACACTTTCCCGCGAACCCCATGCACCCGCCGATCTGCAAGCCAGCGAGGGAGGCCCGCTGGCGGGCTTGCGTGTGCTGGACCTGAGCGCCTACGTGGCCGGGCCCTTCGGTTGCACCCTGCTGGCCGACCTGGGCGCCGACGTGGTGAAGATCGAGCCACCTACCGGCGACAACCTGCGCAACTATCCCTCCACGCTCGCAGGCGCCTGCCGTTTCTTCGTGGGGGTGAACCGCGGCAAGCGCAGCCTGGTGATCGACCTGAAGAATCCGGAAGGCCTCGACACCCTGCGCAGCCTGGTGGCGCGTGCCGACGTGCTGGTGCACAACTTCCGGCCCGGCGTGGCCGAGCGGCTGGGCATCGGCTACGAAGAGCTGTCGGCCGGCCACCCCCGGCTCATCTACGCGGGACTCAGCGGCTACGGCGAAAGCAGCGGCCCGCTGCAGGCTCGCGCCGGCTTCGACCAGGTGCTGCAGAACATGACCGGTTTCTGCGTCGCCCAGGCCGAGCCGGGCGCCACGCCCGAAGTCGTCTATGGCTCGGTGATCGACTACTACGCGGCTTCCATGCTGGCGCTGGGCCTCACCTCGGCGCTGTATGCGCGCGAGCGCACCGGACGGGGCCAGCGCATCGCGGTGTCGCTGCTGGGCGCTGCCCTGTGCGCGCAGTCGGGCCGCTTCGTGTGGGCCGAGGGCGAGGCGGCCGATGTCGATCGCGGTACCCGCTCCACCGGCGTCAACGCGATCTTTCCGACGCGCGAAGGGCATCTCTACATTTCGGCGACCACGCCGCATTTCTGGCGCGCGCTGTGCCGCCATATCGGCCGCGCGGACATGGCCGACGATCCGGCCTACGACACGCCGCAGAAGCGCGTGGCCCGCCAGGACGAGATCACTCGCTGCATCGTTGCCGGCCTGGCCGCGCACACCGCCGAGGAGTGGGAGGCGCGACTGGCGGGCGAGGTGCCTTGCTCGGTCTCGCGGCCGATCGAGGAGATGTTCGAGCACCCGCAGGTGCAGGCCGAAGGCCACCTCGCGACCTACCGGCACCCCGAGATCGGCAGCTACCGCAGCTTTCGTACGCCGATTCAGTTTCAGGGCACGCCGCTGGTGCAGCCGCGACCGGCGCCCACCCTGGGCCAGCACGGGGAGGAGGTGCTGCGCGAGGCCGGCCTCACGCCCGCGCGCATCGCCGCGCTGCGCGATGCCGGCGCCGTGGGCTGAGCCGCCATCGCCTTTGCCGTCCATCTCGATCCTTCCCCCAGACCCATCCCATGCCCTTGCGTTCCTTCCTGTTCGCCCCCGCCAACCATGCCCGCCGGGTCGAGAAGTCGCTGACGCTCGATGCCGACGCGGTGATCCTCGACCTGGAGGACGCCGTGGCGGTGGCCGAAAAACCCGGCGCCCGCGCCCTGGCGGTGCAGGCCTTGCAGGGGCCGCGCCGCTGCAAGGGCTACATCCGCGTGAACGCGATGGACACGCCTTTCTGCTGGGGCGACCTGCAGGCCGTGGTGGCACCGGGTGTGGACGGCATCGTGCTGCCCAAGGTGGAATCGGCCAGCGGCTTGCTGGCGGTGCAGTGGGTGCTCGAACAGCTCGAACGCGAGCGCGGCCTACCGGCGGGCGGGATCGACCTTTTGCCGATCCTGGAAACCGCCCGGGGCGTGCGCGCCGTCGATGCCATCCTGGGCGCCGGCTGCCGGGTGCGCCGCGTGGCCTTCGGTGCGGGTGATTACAGCCTGGACATCGGCGTCACCTGGTCGCGCGACGAGGCCGAGTCGCGCCATGCCCGCGACGTGATCGTGACCGCCAGCCGCGCGCATGGCCTGGAGGCGCCCATCGATTCGGTGTGGGCGCGGCTGGAGGATGGCGACGGCCTCGTGGTCTCGGCGCGGCATGCAGCAGCCATCGGCTACCAGGGAAAGATGTGCATCCATCCCTCGCAACTGGGGCCGGTCCATGCGGCGTTCACGCCGACCGCCGAAGAGGTCGGCTTCGCACGGCGGGTGGTCGACGGTTTCGCTTTAGCCGAGGCGCAGGGCATCAGCGCGTTTCGAGTGGATGGCAAGTTCGTCGATTACCCGATCCTGTATCGGGCCCGGCGCGTGATTGCCATTGCCGAGGGGATCGCGGCCGGGGCGGCTGGTGCTTCGTGATGGTGGTGGAGCCGGTATGGGCCGGTGATCCATGGATCGCTTCACTGGTGATTCGCGACCAAGTGATGTTCGAAGGTGCGGCGTGAAGCGGTCGAGGACATCGGCGCGAGCGAGTCTGGTCGGGGCGTGCGTGAAGCCTCGTCCCTGGAGTGGCTGGACACGGCCCCCCTGGCAATTCACAGGCCGGCGTGACGGACCTTCATCGGCTCATGGCCAAGTGTCGCCATGTTCGCCCTTGCTTCATACGCTGAGGCGTCGCCCGGCCATCCGGTTCACCATCGCAGGGTCACGGTGCGAAAAGAAGCTGCTGGCGGCAGTTTCCAGTTTGGCGATCCGCGCGATATCTTTGTCACATCGGAGTGGCAGACGCCGCAGTTGCAGGATCTCGATGACGCCATCGTCCGCGCGGGTCACGGCGGTCGAAGTTGAAGAGGCCCAGGGCACCGGTGGGCGAATGGGCTGCGAAGGAGCGTACGTTGTAGGTCATGTCCAGAACTCCAGGCTTCGCACCGTTCTTCAACCAGGCTCCCATCCGTTTAACCGGAAGCAAGCAGGACTTGATGGTTCGGCTCAGGTCGGCATGGTCTTCAACAGCTTGTCGAGGGTGATGGGATAGTCCCGGACCCGCGCACCGGTCGCGTTGTAGATGGCGTTGGACACCGCAGCACCCACGCCCGAAATACCCAGCTCGCCCACACCCTTGGCCTGCAGCGGCGACGCCGTCGGGTCCGCTTCATCGAGGAAGACGACTTCCTGCCGCGGGACGTCCGCATGCACAGGAACCTCGTAGCCGGCGAGGTCGTGGTTGACGAAGAAGCCGTGGCGCTTGTCCACCACCAGCTCTTCCATCAAGGCCGCGCCCAGCCCCATCGTCATGCCGCCGAGGATCTGGCTGCGTGCCGTCCTGGGGTTCAGGATGCGGCCGGCAGCGCACACCGCCAGCATGCGCGACACGCGGATCTCCAGCGTGAGCACATCGACGCGCACTTCGACGAAATGCGCGCCGAAAGTCTGCTGCGCATAACGTTTGCTGAGGTCGCCGAATTCAACCGTGTCTTCCCCGGCGAGGTCGCCCGCCAGGGCTGCCTGGCTCAGGGCGACCTGCCGCTCGCCCTCTCGGACCTGGCCGTCCACGAAGCTCGCCTCGGCAGGGTCGAAGCCAAGTTGGATCGCCACTGCCTCGCGCAGCTTCATACAAGCGGCGTAGACCCCGGCGGTAGACGATGCAGCGCCGAACTGTCCGCCCGATCCTGCCGACTCGGGGAACAAGGAATCACCCAGTCGCATGGTGACCTTTTCGAGGTCGACACCCATCATTTCGGCGGCGGTCTGGGCCAGGATGGTGTAGCTGCCGGTACCGATGTCGGTCATGTCGGTCTCGACCGTGATGCCGCCGCCGCTGTCGAGCCGCACCCGCGCGCCGGATTTCATGACCGGTGCGCCGCGCAGCGCCACCGCCATGCCCATGCCCACCCGCCAGCGGCCGTCGCGCACCTGACCCGGCACAGGATTTCGACGAGACCAGCCAAAACGTTCCGCGCCCAGTCGCAGGCACTTCACCAGCTGTCGAATCGAATAGGGGCGGGCCGGGTTCTCAGGGTCGACCATGGTGTCGTTGAGCACACGCAGTTCGACCGGGTCCATTCGCAGCTTCTCGGCCAGTTCGTCCATGGCCACTTCGAGCGCCATCATTCCGGAGGCCTCGCCGGGCGCCCGCATGGCGTTGCCCTCGGGCAGGTCCAGCACCGCCAGCCGCGTCTTGGTCATGCGGTGGGCACCGGCATACAGCAGCCGCGTCTGGTTGGCCGCCTTTTCGTACATGCCGCCCGGCAGGTTGCCGGAAAGTGTCTCG
Organism: Xylophilus sp. GOD-11R; assembly: GCF_033546935.1. Classification (GTDB taxonomy): domain Bacteria; phylum Pseudomonadota; class Gammaproteobacteria; order Burkholderiales; family Burkholderiaceae_C; genus Xylophilus. Next base: position 1,471,725 of record NZ_CP137854.1, read on the forward strand.
TGGCCGATGGCGACGATCCTGCCGTCCAGTCCGGCACCGATACGCACCCGCTGCAGGGTGGCCGGCCGATGGGTGGTGTTGTTGAACATGAGCGGCCGCTGCAGAGCGACCTTGACCGGCCGCCCTACGGCGCGCGCAGCCACGGCGGCCAGCACGGCGTCGGCCATGACCGAGCCCTTGCCGCCGAATCCGCCGCCGATGTAGGGTGCGACGATCCGGATGTTTTCCTTGGGGAGACCCAAGGTCTTGGCGAGGTCGCGCGTTCCCCAGGAGACGAGCTGGATGGCCGTCCACAAGGTGAGCTTTTCACCCTGCCACGCGGCGACGGTCGCGTGCGGTTCCATCATGGCGTGCGACTGGTCGGGTATCTCGAACTGCGCATCGACCTGCACCGGCGCAGCCGCGTAGGCGGTGTCGAAATCGCCGACCGCGGTGTCTGGCTCCTGTTCCGGCGCGACGGCGGAAGGACGCGCCGCGGCCAGGTCGAACCGGCCGGCAGTCGCGGCATACCGTACGTCCACCAGGAAAGACGCCGACCGGGCCTGCTCGAAAGTCTCGGCCACGACGATGGCGACGGCCTGGTGATAGTGGTCGACATCGGGACCGGCGAGTGCCTTGGCGACATAGAACATTCCCTTGTCGAGCGTGCCCGCCTCGCTGGCTGTCACCACACCGAGAACGCCGGGAGCGGCCTTCGCCCTGGCGGTGTCGATTGACACGATACGGCCCTTGCCGATGCCGGCGCCGACGATGAAGCCATAGGCCTGCTGCGCGACCACGTCGTAATGCTCGTAGGCATAACGGGCCGTACCGGTGGTCTTGGCCGGCCCGTCGATGCGCTGGGCGGGCTGGCCCACGACACGCAACCGGTCGATAGGGTTGGAAATGACGGGCGTGTCGAATTTCATGAAGACATCCTGGGTTGCGGCCAGGCCGGGCCGACGCGGTAACGCAGGTGCACGGTACCGGCGGCCACAGGCTGCGCGGCTATCAGTTCAAGCTTGAGTTGCGGCCCCACCCCGGTCGCGCCGGTTTCGAAGATCGCCGGGTTGCCGGTGGTTCCGTCGATGGCCGGGCACAGCAGCAGGCTGATCTCATCCACGGCCCCCGCTTTCAGAAAGGCGCCATTGATTTTTGCGCCGCCTTCCAGAAGCAGCGTGCGGATATTCAGTCGTTCGCCGAGCGCCACCAGCATGGCGACCACGTCGATGTCGTCGTCCGGCATGACCAGATAGGAGACACCGGCAGCCACCAGTTCGGCGAGGTGGCTGTCCGGGACGGAGTGGCCCAGGATCACCACGACATGACCGTCGTCCGCCGTGTTTTTGTCCCAGTGCAGGCGACCGTGGCGGTCCATCGCGATCGCGAACTTCTTTGCCTGCTGGTCGGCCACGTACCAGGGCCGCCCGGGTGGGGATGCTGGCGGGCCGGCATCGAAAGCGGTACCGGTCGCGAAGTCCTGCATGGTGGTAGTGCCGCCCAGCCAGGCATCGGCGCCGAACTCGACATGCAGGCGCTGGTATTCGTCGTGCATGGCTTTCTTGAGAGCACTGCCGTCCGGCGCCCAGGGGTCGACCAGCAGACGCCCGTCGAGCGGGCTGACCATGTGGCAGATGACGTACGGTTTTTCGCTCATGCGGTATTCCTTGCTTTTGACGTGCGGTGCTGGTGTTACTGCGCGCTGTACTGCTCGTCGCCGACCTTCGCCATCCACTCGACGGCCTTTCCATCCAACGATTCGGCGATGGCGATGTGTGTCCTGCTCGTCGCAGGTGAAGCGCCGTGCCGGTGCTTTATCGCTGGCGGTGTCCACACCGTGTTGCCCGGGCGGCGCAACCGGGTCGTCTTCGATGCAGCCGCCGCTGACGGAGCCCACCACAGAACCCTGTTCGGACAGGGCCAGGATGGAGCCTCCCGGCCGGGGCGACGAGCCCCCAGGTCCGGACCACCGTGACAAGCCGTACGTGGCAACCGGCCGGCCGCCCGGCGCACAGGGTCTGGAGGGCCCGCAAATCGAAGTTGTCCATCGCCGGCACCCATTGCTGTTCAGGCGTACGCCGGCATGTGCGGCAGCAGTTTGTCGAGCGTGATGGGATAGTCACGCACCCGTGCGCCGGTGGCGTTGTAGACCGCGTTGGCCACCGCCGCCCCCACGCCGCACAGGCCTAGTTCTCCGATGCCCTTGGCTTTCATCGGCGACGAAATGGGATCGGTTTCCGGCAGGAAGATGACTTCCTGCTGCGGTATGTCGGCATGCACCGGCACCTCGTACCCGGCCAGGTCGTGGTTCACGAAGAAACCCTTGCGTTTGTCGACGACCAGTTCTTCCATCAGCGCCGAGCCGACGCCCATCGTCATGGCGCCGATGACCTGACTGCGCGCCGTCTTGGGGTTGAGGATGCGGCCGGCGGCGCAGACGGCCAGCATGCGTCGCACCCGGATCTCTGCGGTGTCCATCGCCACGCCGACTTCGACGAAGTGGCCGGCAAAGGTCGACTGCTGGTACTCCTTGCCCAGGTCGCCGTATTCGATGGAGTCCTCACCCACGATGCCGCTGTCGCCCGCCGCTTCGGCCAGCGTCATCGACCGGCCGGCGGCCCGCACCATGCCGTCGGCCAATAGCAGATCGGCAGGCGCGACGCCCATCTTTCGTGCGATGGTTTCGTACAGCTTCATGCAGGCCGCGTACACACCCGCGGTGGCGTTGTTGGCGCCCCATTGACCGCCTGAACCGGCCGACACCGGGAAGGATGAGTCGCCCAGCCGCACGTCGACCTGCTGCAGCGTCACGCCCATCATCTCGGCGGCCGTCTGGCCCATGATGGTGTAGCTGCCGGTGCCGATGTCGGTCATGTCGCTTTCGACGATGACCTGGCCCTTGCCGGTGATCCGCACCCGGGCGCCGGACTTGGTCAGCTGGTTGTTGCGGAAACCCGCTGCGACCCCCATGCCGACCAGCCAGCGGCCATCCCGGCGCTGCCCAGGCTGGGCATTGCGCTGCGACCAGCCGAAACGCTCGGCGCCCAGCCGCAGGCATTCGACCAACTGCCGCTGCGAGAAATGGCGGCCCGGCTTTTCGGGATCTTCCTGGGTGTCGTTGATGGCACGGAACTCGATGGGGTCGATGCCGAGCTTCTCGGCCATCTCGTCCATGGCGATCTCCAGCGCCATGAGACCGGGTGCCTCTCCCGGCGCGCGCATGGCGTTGCCCTCTGGAAGGTCGAGCTGCGAAATGCGCAACGCCGTATAGCGATTGGCGCCGGCGTAGAGCAGGCGGGTCTGCGCGACGGCGTTTTCAGGTTTGCCGCCCGGCAGGTTGCCCGACCAGCTTTCGTGCCCGATGGCGGTGATGTGGCCGTCGCGCTCGGCACCGATGCGGATGCGCTGGATGGTGGCCGGCCGGTGCGTGCTGTTGTTGGCGATGAGCGGGCGCTGCATCGTCACCTTCACCGGCCTGCCGACCGCGCGGGCGCCCAGGGCCGCCAGCACCGAGTCGGCCCGCAGGAACAGCTTGCCGCCGAAGCCGCCGCCGATGTAGGGCGAGATCAGGCGCACCTTGTCGGGCGCCACGCCGAGCGTGGTCGCCAGGTCGGCTGCCGTCCAGGCGATCATCTGGTTGGAAATCCAGACCGTCACCTTGTCGCCTTCCCACGCCGCCATGGAGGCGAAGGGTTCCATCATGGCGTGGCTGTTGTCGGGAGTGCTGTAGGTAGCGTCCAGACGCACCGGTGCATCTGGATAGGTGCCAGCGAAATTGCCGAAAGCGCTCTCGGGACGACCGGTCTTGGGGACCGTCGCGGTGGCGCGCGATGCGGCGAGGTCAAACGCACCAAAGGCTGCGACGTAGTCGATTTTCAGCAATTGCGCGGCGGCACGCGCCTGCTCGAAGGTTTCGGCCACCACCAGCGCAACTGCTTGGTGATAGTGGTCGATTCCAGGGCCGCCCAGCAACTTGGCATCGTTGAACTTGCCTTTGCCGAGCTGGCCGGCGTTCTGCGCGTTGACAACCGCCAGCACACCGGGAGCCGCCAGCGCCGCCTTGGTGTCCATCGAGGCGATACGGCCCTTGGCGATAGCCGAACCCACGATGTAGCCGTAGGCCTGGTTGGGGACGGCGTCATGCTGTTCGTAGGCGTAACTCGCCAGGCCGCTGGTCTTCAGCGGACCGTCGATGCGGTCGAAGGGCTTGCCGACGACCTTCATCCGGTCGATGGGGTTGGTAGAAGCGGGAGTGTCGAATTTCATGACTGGCCCTTCGCCTGATTCAACACGCCGGCAAGCGTGCGTTCGACCAGGGCCACCTTGAACTCGTTCTCGTGTGTCGGCCGTGCAGCACCGAGCAACAGCGCGGTCGTGGCCTTGGCACCCTGCGGCAAAACTGCTTCCGCTGACGCCATGCGCCACGGCTTGTGTGCGACGCCGCCGAGGGCCACGCGTCCGGTCCCGTCTTTCTGGACGACGGCCGCCACCGAGACGAGTGCGAAGGCGTAGGACGCCCGGTCACGCACCTTGCGGTAGATGTGGGTTCCGCCGATCGGTGCCGGCAATGTCACCGCGGTGATCAGCTCGCCACGTTCGAGTACGGTCTCGATATGCGGCGTGTTGCCCGGGAGCCGATGGAAGTCGGCGATGGGAATGCGGCGTTGCTGGCCATCCGGGCGCAACGTCTCGACCGTCGCGTCCAGGGCACGCATGGCCACTGCCATGTCGCTCGGGTGGGTGGCAATGCAGGCGTCGCTTGCACCGACCACCGCATGCTGCCGGGTCGCGCCACCAATGGCCGAGCAGCCGGCACCGGGCTGGCGCTTGTTGCATGGCATGTTGGTGTCATAGAAATACGGGCAGCGGGTACGCTGCAGCAGGTTGCCAGCGGTGGTCGCCTTGTTGCGCAACTGGCCGGAAGCGCCGGCCAGCAACGCACGGGATAGCAGGCCATAGTCGCGCCGCACATCGACATGCGCGGCAAGGTCGGTATTGCGAACCATGGCACCGATGCGCAAGCCGCCATCGGAGGTTTTCTCCATCTTGTCCAGGCCCAGCCCATTCACGTCGATGAGGTGCCCGGGCGCTTCAATCTGAAGCTTCATCAGGTCCAGCAGGTTGGTACCGCCTGCGATGAACTTCGCCTGCGGGTTGCCGGCGGCGGCGATGGCGGCCGAACGAACCGACACCGCACGTTCGTAGGTAAACGACTTCATGCCGCACCTCCGGTCGACTCGGCGACTTCGGTTATCGCATCGAGGATGTTGGAATAAGCGCCGCAGCGGCAGATATTGCCGCTCATGCGTTCGCGGATTTCGTCTGCGGACAGCAGCGGCCGGACGTTCAGGTCGGCACTGACGTGGCTGGGGATGCCCGCCTTGATTTCGTTGAGCACGCTGACGGCCGAACAGATCTGCCCAGGCGTGCAGTAACCGCACTGGAAGCCATCGTGCTTCACGAACGCCGCCTGCATGGCGTGCAGCTTTTGCGGGCTGCCCAGGCCCTCGATGGTGGTGACCCGCGCACCTTCGTGCATCACCGCCAGGGTGAGGCACGAGTTGATGCGGCGACCATCCACGATCACCGTGCAGGCGCCGCACTGGCCGTGGTCACATCCCTTCTTGGTACCCGTGAGATGCAGCTGTTCGCGCAGCGCATCCAGCAACGTCGTCCGGGTGTCGAGCGCCATGGTCTGCATCTGGCCGTTGATGGTCATGCTCACCGACATGACAGCTTCGCTCTGGGTGGCGGACACGTTGCGAGCGGGCGGGGCGGCTTCGGCATCTGGCGTCGCGGTCGCGCTCACCGCGCCAGCCGAGGCCGCTCCGACGATGAACAGGTCTCGCCGGGTCAGGGCCGGGTCTGGGAATTTTTCCATCGTGAGCTTCCTTCTGTGAGGGTTGGGTGCAGCTGGGGCCGGACGGCAAGGCCGAAACTTCACTATAGGTAAGGGGCTTTCGACCGACTAGCCACAATCTGCTGGTTAATCCATCATGTTTTTCTTGTTAATCAAACCGGCTAAAAGCGCCTTGCACCCGTGGCCTTCAACGAACTTCGCGCCATCTCTACCTTTGTCAAAGCCGCTGAACTGGGCAGTCTTCGCAAGGCCGCCGGGGAGCAAGGTGTGTCACCGCAGGCGGCGAGTCAGTCGCTAACCCAGCTGGAATTACATCTCGGTGTCCGGTTGTTTCACCGCACCACCCGAAAGCTCAGCCTCACCGACGAAGGCGAAGAATTTCTCGCTACCGCCAAGCCCGGGCTCCATACCCTGGAACGCGCACTGCTCGGCGCCCGCAAAGGAAGCGAAGGCGTTGCAGGGCCGCTTCGGATCGTGGGCCCGCGTTCGACCATGTTGCAGGTATTGCCCCCCGTGCTGGAAGAGTTTTGCAAGCTGCATCCGGAAGTCAGGCCAGACGTGCAACTCGACGACAAGCTCGGGAACTGGGTCGAGAGCCGAGTCGACGTTGGCTTCAGGGCAGGCAGCCCGCCCGACACTGGCGTCATCGCTCGCCGCCTGATGCCGTTGCAGCTGATCGTCTGTGCATCACCCGGGTATCTGCTGGCGCATGGCACGCCGACCAGCATCGACGATCTGGTCAACCACCGCTGCAGCGGATTCCGCTCACCCCAGATGCCGAACGAGCGCCCGTGGGACTTCAAGGTCGGCAATGAAATCGTGTCGCGGATGATCCCGGCGGTATTCACCACCAACGACCTCGACGTCGAAGCCAGTGCCGTGGTCGCGGGCGAAGTGATCGGCCAGATAGACGGCGTCACCGCCACGCCGCTGGTCCGTAGCGGTGCGCTAATACCGGTACTTGGGCAGCACATGGTCGACCACCTGGGTCTGTACATCTATTACGGCAGCCGAGTCGCGTTGCCCAAACGCATACGGGCATTCATCGATCTGGCGGTGGAAAGATTGGTGGATAACGACCGGTTCTTTCTGCATCCGCACGAGCTGATGGCCAACATTCCGGTCAAAAAGCCTCGACGTCGGGCAGCCTGATCGACACGGGACAGAGCTCGTGAGGCTCATCGGTATCGAGCTCGAAGGCGCCCGGCTCAGCTTCGCAACCGTCTCTCTGCAGAACCCCGCGCGATAGCGCCAGGCAACGAAATCGCATGCCTGACCGAGCTGGTTGGGCCGGCACCGCCGTGCCTCGGCCATCGCCAATGGCACACGGTTTCCTCGGCGCCTGATCGACCTATCCCGCGAAGGCGGTATTTACGGCAGGGGAGGGCGGTTCTACCTTCGGCCTCGCTTTTCAGGTCCCGGCGGCGCGGCTGTCGCCGATGCAGCGACGAGGCTTGATCGGAGGTGTGTGGTTCGGAAATTCCCGTCGATTCGAGGAGCGAAAGTTCATGAGCATTCGGCAAGCGCACGTGCCCTGGATTCAGGGCTACGATTTTGGAGTGGGTGTCGATCTCGTTTCGACCAGTCCGATGGCCCGCGTCGTCACCGATGTCCACCGCGCTGCCGCGGCGGGCGCCACGGTGCAGTTTCAGGTGCAGAGAATCCGCACCACCAGCGATCTCGAAGAGGCGCTCGACATCAACGTCGAGGCGAGTTATGGATCCGCGCTTTTCGGCGCGGGCGTGGATGCACGGCTCAATTTCGCCAAGAGCGTGCGTGTGCAGACCTCGTCGCTTTTCATGGCGGTGACGGCGTCGGTGAAACTCGGTTTTCTGTCGATCGACGATCCGCAACTCACCGCCGATGCCGCTTCGCTGGTCGATCGGCCCGACATATTCAGCCGCCGATTCGGAGACACCTTCGTGCGCGGCATGCTCATGGGCGGGCTGTTCGTCGGTGTCATTCACATCGAAACCCAGAGCAGCTCGGATACCGAGAATATCGTCACCGAACTCAGCGGAACCTACGGGCTTTTTTCCGCCGACGCCAAGGTCAAATTCCAGCAGCTCCAGACCAAATACAACGCTTCGTCTTTCGTTCAGATGTACCACGAGGGTGGTCCGGTCAACCTGAAGATCATGGATACGACCGACCCGAACGAACTGCTGCAGAACGCCAATGCCTTCCTGCAGTCGTTCAAGGACACGCCGGATGCCGTGTCTACCGCCTACCAGGTAACGCTCGCACCGATCGCCATCGCGCGTGGGCCGCTGCCGCTGAACGAAGCCGATATCGAGCATGCCCAGGACGTGCTGGCCGTCTGCGCACGGCGCCGCTCGTTTTTGCTCGATCAGTTGAACGGCCTGCAATACATCGCCGACCACCCGGGCAAGTTCGATTTTTCCAATGGCGCGCAGATGCCGGAGATTCAGACGGCGGCCGCCAACACTCAGACAGACCTCGACCTGATCGCCCAATGCGCCAGCGCGGCCATCAACCATCCGGAGCACGCGGCGCTGCCGGTCGATTTTGCGGTCGCCAATGGCACGGTCTTTCCCAAAGCCGTCATGCCGACGCTGTTGCCCTTGTCGAAAACGGGGGCGATTCCGGCGCCGGAGACTTTCTTGACGGTGCGGCCCACGCCCACCTACAACGTCTACGGCATGCTGTTGTGGGCCGGCTGGGCGCAACGCGACGAAATCGGCGTCGTGCCTGAAGACCAGCTGCGCGCCCGGTTGATCGACCATCTGAATCAGCTCGCCAAAGTACCGACCGATCATTTTTTTCAGAGCCTGAAGAGCGTCACGCTGACCGGCAAGGCCGCCATCATTCTTTTTCTGCTCAAGACCCGGATCTGCACCGCCGATCAATTGAAAACCATGACCGTCGACGAACAGCGCGCGACGGTCATCACCCGGGACCAGACCCATTCCGGGCGCTCGTTTCCTTTTTGGGAGAAATACGGGGATTCCGACCTCGCTGACGCGGCCCTGAACTGGGCCTACAAACTCATCCCTGCCTGAGGGATCCGGGCATTCGCCCGCGGAACCGGATGCGGTCCGCCATTTACCGCCAACGCGCCGAAGACCGACGCGTCGATTTCCAGACCTCGATATGTCCAGGAGAAACCCATGTCCTATCCGGAAGACGAAGCAGCAGACACCAGCAGTCTCGACACACCGGTCGATTGGGGTCAGTTCCCGGAGCTGGTGCGTGCCACCACGCTGGGAAACGATTTCGACGCCTACCTGACCGATATCGGCGTCGACCCTTCGCAGGCGGACAACGGCGCCGGCGGCAATACCTGAACCCGGGAGACCACCATGGCATGTCTCGATGAAAAACTGACCGCCGGCCTCGCCGGCACAGCGGTGGCGGCGGGCGGTGTCGGCCTGATCGCATCGACCGCCACCGGCCCGGCGTTCTTCGCCGCTGCCGTCGGCTGGCTCACCGCCTGTGCAGGCTATGGGGCCTCGCTGGCCAAATATGCGGCCTGCCTGGCGGCCAATGGACAGCCTGAATTCGCCAACGCGGTTCGCGAGAAAGCCGCGGCGATCGAACGGGAGATCGACGCGTTCAGGCAATGGGCTCGATCGATCGGGGCGCCTTTCTAGCGGCGTCGAAGCAGAACACCATGAACTTCACACGTCAAAGATGGGCCCGCCAGGTGGTCTCCGCTGTCATTGGTCTGGCGCTGGGCGCGGCGACGGTCCTTGCGCGGGCCCAGGCCGATGAGAAAGTGGCCTGGGACGCTCTTCGGCAAGGCGCGGTGCTGCTGGTGCGCCATGCCAACGCGCCAGGAGTGGGCGACCCCGCCGACTTCAAGCTCGGCGACTGCCGTACCCAGCGCAATCTTGACCAAACCGGCCGCGAGCAGGCCCGGCAACTTGGCGAGCAATTCGCGAGCCACCAGATCGCGGTGGGCGCCGTGCTGACGTCGCAGTGGTGTCGGACCAAGGAGACGGCCGAAATCGCGTTCCCGAACCGTGGGCGGGAAGACGCCAGCTTCAACTCGTTCTTCGGTGACAGCGACAGTCAGCCGGAACAGACCGCCGCCGCGTTGAAGATTCTGAAGCAGTGGAAAGGTCCGGGCGCGCTGGTAGTCGTCACGCATCAGGTCAACATCACCGCATCGACCGGCGTGGTGCCGACCTCGAGTGAAGGCGTGGTGGTGAGGCCAAAGGCAGACGGCATCGACGTCGTCGGACGCCTGACGCCCTGACGCCCTGACGTCTGCGGACGGTGCGATCAAAAGCCGGGCGCGAGCGCTGGCGCGCAGCCGCGCTTTCGACTCGAATCGTTTCATTCGCGGGCAGGGACCTTCTCGGTGGCGTCCCGGCTCGACGTGGCTGTGCGAGCCGTCATGACTTTCCCGCCGATGTCGCCGGGCCGGGCTGGTCACCACCGACTATCCGGCGGAAGCGCGGGCCTCGTGACGTAGCTGCGGTCCGACGGAGCAAGCACCGCCGAGCCGCCCTACTGATTCAGGATGATCGAAGCGATGACGCCGCTCGCGATCGCGATCAGGACGTAGTCTCCGCCCGCCTGCACCCAGTGGTATCCGCGGGGCGGCGCACTCAGGCGATGGCCGCGCCAGTCATCGACCACGTACTGACGGCCCCGGTATTGGGGCGGGATGCGGTCACCGCGATACCACCCGTGGTCAGGCCCGCCACCTCGCGTGTCGAAGCGCCTGTCAGGACCCCGGTGGTCGAAGTGCCTGTCCGGGCCATGATGTTCGAAGTGTTTGCCCGGGCCCCCACGGGGGCCGTGGGCCTTTTGCTTGCCGTGGGGGCCTGCACGGTTGTCGTGCCGCCCGTGATGAGGGTCTGCGAACGCAGCAGCGGAGAAACCCATACTCATCGCAATCACCAGCGCTGCAATCTTGTTCATCTTCACTAAACCTGTGATGTTGGCCGCAGAGCATAAATGCTGCGGCTCGATCGGTATCGACCCTGATGCCGCTGCTCGCCTGCGAGGCAGCTTCGGCCAAGCATCGGGTGGCTCGCTCCCGGCGCAGCCCCGCCACGCCGTCGATTCTTGAGATTGAGATTCACGTAGGCAGCTCGGAGATAACGCCTCAGTGCGACGCACTCCGCGAGAAGACGTTGATGACCACTACGCCCGCGACGATCAGACCCATGCCCAGCATCGCCGGCAGGTCGAGCTTCTGGCCGAACCAGATCCAGCTGATCAGCGAGATCAATACGATGCCGACGCCCGACCAGATGGCATAGGCGATGCCGGTGGGGATCGTGCGCAGGGTCAGTGACAGGAAGAAGAAGGATACCGCGTACCCCGCGATCGTGACGACGCTGGGCCACAGTCGCGAGAACCCGTCGGAGCTTTTCAGGAAAGTCGTGGCGACGATCTCTGCCGCGATGGCGCAGGCCAGGTACAGGTAGGCAATGGACATCGCGCCATTATCGGAACCGGGCTGCCGATGCCGGTGCGGGCAGTTGCAGCCGAATACATCCGGGTCAGACCGGCGTGGCGCGACCCTTTTTCCGGCGGCAGGCATCGCTGCAGTATTTCACTTCGTCCCAGTTCTTCGCCCAACTTCGCCGCCAGGTCATCGGCAAGCCACAGGCCACGCACAACTTGCTCGGCAGGTCGGCCTTGTTGCCACGATGACGCGGCGGCGCCAGGGGTGCCGCCAGAGGCGATTTTGCTTTTGCCATCACACGCATCCTGCAGAAATTGGTTCGATCGAAAGCCTCAGGCCGCAGCGGTCCTCACGCTCGAAAGCGTGGCGAACGCCACCAGCGCCGACAGGAACGCACAGCCCGCGCCGAGCAGTGCAGCGGCGTGAAAGGCCCGGGCGAGTTCGGGGCCTTGCTGTCCGATCACGGCACCGCACAGGGCCGTGGCGATCAGCCCGCCGGTACGGGCCACGGCGCTGTTGAAGCCGGATGCCGTGCCGGTGTGCTGTCGATCGACCGATGAAAGCACCGCCGTGGTGAGTGGCGCGACCGCGCCCGCCATGCCCAGCGCCATGACGACCATCGCCGGAAAGGCCGCGGTCCAATAACTGGCGTCGGCCGAAATGCGCAGAAAGAGCAGCAAGCCCAGGCCGGCGACCAGCGGCCCCAGGGTCAGTGGCCAGCGCGGCCCCATGCGTTCGGCCAGCCGGCCCATCGAGCGCGATCCCAGACCCAGGATGATGGAGAACGGCAGGAAGGCCAGCCCGGCCTGCAAAGGCGTGTAGTGCGCGGCCTCGATGAGGAAATACGGCAGCAGCACCAACAAGCCCCCGAGCGCGCCGTACAGCAGAAAGGTGAGGGCTGTCAGGCCGACGAAGGCGCGTGAGGCGAAAAGGCGGCGCGGCATCATGGCCCGGTCGCCGAGCCGGGCTTCGAACAGCGAAAACGCCACCAGCAGCACGACCCCGGTCAGCAGTGGCGCCAGCACGGTGGAGCCCGACAGGCCACTGCCGGACCAGAGGGTCAGCGCCCAGGTCAGGGCGCCCAGGGCGAGCGTGGCCAGCAGCGCGCCGACCACGTCCAGGGGACGACCCGGATCGGAACTCTCGTCCACGTAGCGATGGCCCAGCCACCAGGCGCCCAGAGCCAGCGGCAGGTTCAGCAGGAAGATGGATCGCCAGCCGGCCACCTGCACCAGCCAGCCGCCCAGCGGCGGCCCGACCGCTGCGGCGATCGCCCCGACGGCCGCCCAGGTGCCGATGGCCCGGCCCCGCGCTTCGTCGGAGAACGCTGCTCCCAGAATGGCCAGCGAGTTGGGCATCAGCAGCGCGGCCCCCAGGCCCTGCAGCCCACGCGCGGCCAGCAGCACCGGCTGACCCGGCGCCAGTGCGCACGCCAGCGATGCCAGCGCGAAGATGACGATGCCCCACAGGAACACGCGGCGGCGGCCGTAGTGATCGCCCGCCGCGCCACCGAAAAGCAGCAGGGCGCTCAAGGGCAGCAGGTAGGCGTTGATGGTCCACTGCAGCGCAGCGGTATCGGCGTGCAGCGCGCGGCCGATGTCGGGCAGCGCGACGTTGACCACCGAGCCGTCGACGAACGCGAGGCTCGAGCCCAGGATGGTCGCGGCCAGGGTGAGCCGCGGGTGGCGAGGCGGTGCGGCGGCGGTAGGGGTATGCATGGTTCACCTCGTTGCGCGCGGCGCGCCGGATCGGGCGAGGCTGACCAGCCCCTTGCAAATCAGTCGGACCGAGCGCTTGCCACGGGCCCTGCACACGTTGGCCGCCCAGGCATCAAGCCGCCGGCTTCTTGCCGCGCCGGGCCCACATGTTGAGCACCTCCACCAGCGTCGAGAAGGCCATGGCCGCGTAGATGTAGCCCTTGGGCACGTGCACACCGAAGCCGTCGGCGATGAGCACCGCGCCGATCATCAGCAGAAAGCCCAGCGCCAGCATCACCACGGTGGGGTTGCGGTTGATGAAATTGGCCAGCGGGTCGGCGGCGAGCAGCATCACCGTGACGGCGGCGATCACCGCGATGACCATCACCGCCAGGTTGTCGGTCATGCCGACGGCGGTGAGGATGGAGTCGATCGAGAACACCATGTCCAGCAGGATGATCTGCACGATGGCGGCCGAGAAACCGATGCTGGCCGTTCCCCGCTTGTCCAGCACGTCCTCGGTGGCCACCGGGTCGACGGCGTGGTGGATTTCCTTGGTGGCTTTCCAGATCAGGAACAGGCCGCCGGCGATGAGGATCAGGTCGCGCCAGGAGAACTGCGTCTCGAAGCTGGGCACTCCAGCGGCGTTGAGCGTGCCGCTCCAGCCGAGGTCGAACACCGGTGCAGTGAGGCCGACGATCCACGCGATCATCGACAACAGCAGCAGGCGCATGCCCAGGGCGAGGCCGATGCCGATGCGGCGCGCGTTCTGGCGCTGATGCGCGGGCAGCTTGTTCGACAGGATCGAGATGAAGATCAGGTTGTCGATGCCGAGCACGATTTCCATCACCACGAGGGCCAGCAATGCGGCCCAGGCGGTGGGATCGGACATCAGGGCTTGAAGGCTGTTCATGGCTTCGATGGCGAATGGAGGTGGCGCGATGATGCTCGGTCCGGCGCCAGCTGTCGCGTCAGACAGTAGCTCGCCTGACCCTGATCGCCATCTTCGCCACGATGAAAACGCGGCGAAGCCTCGCAAGAAGCGCAACGTGGGTCGGCGCCTGCAACGGGCGCACGACCGATGTAGGCGAGCTGCACGGCAATGTGGGTGGTGTCCCACCCGGGCCGATGCGTTTCGACGGTAGAAGACGGCTTTTCCGCGACCGGCATCCGCCGTCGCATCAACCTGACGAGGAGCTTCTTCCATGAACGACCAGACCAGCGCTTCTTCTTCTTCTTCTTCGTCCGGCGGCGCCGTCCCCGACCGCATCGATGCCGGCTCCGAGGCGTCCGTCTCGCAATGGGCGCGCAAGCTCGATGCGACCGACATGCAGATTCGCGACGCGATCGCCGAGGTCGGCAGCCTGGCCACCGACGTCGAGATGCATCTGAAGGGCAGCCGCAGCACCACGAACGACGACCGCGTGGACGAGGCGGGCGGCACGACCGGGGCTGGCTGACCTCGGCCGGCAGTCTTTCTCTGCGGTCCTCGGCGACAAGTTACCCCCCCAACCTCCCCTAAAAGACCGGCATCTCCTGGAGCCGTTGCTCCGGCGGTGTCGAGGGAAAGTCGACCAGGCTGACACGGTCGCGCACCTGCCCCACGTTGACCTTGCATCCCGGCGCCCCGCGATGGCACACATGCACCGCGCTGCGGGAGACCTCGCTCATGGCCACGGTCACCGGCACCACCACCGAATCGCCGTGCCGGATGTCCTCGCCGATGACGTCGACCTCGTGCCAGCGCACATGGGTGATGTGCCCGGCCGGGTCCCGTCGCACCGCCTCTATTGCATAGATCACATTGCCTCCTGGAGTTGGTCTTCATTTTTTTGGGCAAGCCCCTCGCCGCTTGTAAAGGCCGGACGTGGCCACGTGTAGGCCGGTCCGCCGGAGCGGGCATCGGTCGTTTCCCGGCCGGGCACCGGCCTGCGACGGACGAATGCGACGTGGCCGCCTACAGCCACAGCCGATGAATCCTGGGGAGGCGGCAAGCCCGCGTTCGCGCCAATGGCGTGGCGGGCAGTGGCCGAACCTCTTTTTCCCCCCGCAGTCTCCGGAGACAAGATGACCAAAACCCTGATGAAGCTTTGTGCAGGCACCGTCCTGGCCATCGGCGCGATCGCCAGCCAGGCCCAGCCGGCAGCCGGCAACCCGCCGGCAAGCGTCGGCGTATCCCCCGGCACCGCGGCCGACGCCGCCGGCAAGGCGGTTCCGCGATCGGACACCGGCACTCTGGTGCGCACCGCACCGACCGCCGCGGACCGTGGTCGTGCCGCAGCCGACGGCGCAGCCAATGCGCCGTCCACCGCCGCGACGGCACCCAACACCGGCGCAATGCCTGCCACCGGCGCGGCCGGCGATCCGCCCACCCCCATGCCGCGCGCCCGCAAGGCCGACCGCAGCTGAGCATCCTCTCCCACTCCTGAAAAAAGAAAGCTGTACATGACCTCCATCCAATCGACCAACGACTCCGGCCGCCTCGTGACTGGCCTGTTCCCCGATCGCGACAGCGCGGAAGCCGCCTACACCTCGGCCAGCAGCCGCGGCTACAGCAAGGACGACGTGAACCTCGTGATGTCCGACGCCACCCGTGACCGCCATTTCGCGGGCGAGAACGTCGGCACCGAAACCGAACTCGGCAACAAGGCCGCCGAAGGCGCGGGCATCGGCGGCGCCATCGGCGGTACGGTCGGCGCGGTGATCGCGGCGGTCGCAGCCGTCGGTACCAGCCTGGTCCTGCCGGGTATCGGCCTGGTGGTGGCCGGACCGATCGCCGCGGCGGCTGCCGGCGGCGGCGTGGGCGCCGCGGGCGGCGGCATCATCGGTGCGCTCATCGGCTGGAACATTCCGGAAGAGCGGGTGAAGCACTACGAACACGGCATCCGGAACGGCGGCATTCTGATGGGCATGCGCGCCAAGACAGACGAGGACGCCGCGCACTTCGAATCGACCTGGAAGGAAAATCGCGGCGAGCACATTTACCGTTGAGGCACCGGGGGCTGTTTCGGCGGCCTGACCGGTGGCCAGTTTCTTCGGCTTCCATGTTTTCAATCACCCAGCGTCGCCTCGCCACTGCCGGGATGGCGCTGTGTATGGCGACCGGCGCTGCCTCTGGTGCGAGCGGGCCGCGCATGGTGCCGTCGTCGGCCGTCCGGGCGTTCGTTTCCTGGGCGATCGCCGACCGGGCGGGCACGCCCGACCGGCCCTGGGCGGTGCTGGACAAGAGCGGCGCCCGGCTCCATGTCTTCGACGCTCGCGGCGCCCTGCTGGCCTCGTCGCCCGTGCTGCTGGGGGCCGCCGTGGGCGACGATTCGGTGCCCGGCATCGGCGACCGCCGGATCGCCGACATCCGCCCCGAAGAAAAGACCACGCCGGCCGGCCGCTTCGCCACCGAGCCCGGCCGCAACCTGCAGGACGAGGACATCGTCTGGGTCGATTACGACGCCGCGATCTCGTTGCACCGGGTGCGTCCGCTGGCCGGCGAGCGACGGCTCGAGCGGCTGGCCAGCGCCACCGCGCGCGACAACCGCATCTCTTACGGCTGCATCAACGTGCCCGCCGCTTTCTACGACCGCTGGATACGTCCCGGCTTCGGTCGGGTCGCCGGCTGGCTGTATGTGCTCCCCGAGACGCGCACGGTCGACGCGCAATTTCATATCAACCCCGGCGGATACCACCCGCCATCGGAAAAGCCTCGATGAAGATCGCCTGCCTCGCCTGGGGCTCCCTGCTCTGGAAAACCGCTCCGCTGGCACTGGCCACGCCCTGGCACGACGACGGCCCCCCGTTGCCACTCGATTTCTGCCGGGTGGGCGATGGCGGTGAACTGGCGACCGCGCTTCACGAGGGCTCGCCGCTGCAAATCTGCTGGTGGGCCCTGCTCCAGACCGGTTTGCTCGACGAAGCCCGCGAGCAGCTGCGCCAGCGCGAGCAGATCGATGCGGACCGTGCCGACGGCATCGGCCACCTTCCGGCCGACCGCGCATTTCCGTTCGACGAGCGCATCCGCGCCTGGATGGCCGGCAAGCCGATCGACGCCGTCGTGTGGACCGCGCTTTCGCCGCGTTTCGACGGCGTCGAAGGCCGTGCGCCCGATGCCGCCGGCGCGGCGCGATACCTGGACTCGCTCGCGAACGGGAAAAGGGACCATGCGGAGCAATACATCCGCCGGATGCCCGCCCGATTCCGGACTCCGACGCGATCGGAAATCGAGCGCCGGCTGGGATGGACCCCGCTGCCGGAGGCCTTAGCCGCCAGTGGCGCTCCGCGGGCGTTCGCCGCTCCATAGCCTCCAGCCGACACCCGATGTCGGCTTGCACTACGTCGACGAGGGTCAATGGATGAGGCCCGGCAAGCTCTGCCTGTGCCACCGTAGCGGCAGTGGCGTCGCATCCGGCGCCGCACAGACCCATACGAAGGAGCACCCATGTTGGACCAAGCTGAAGGCACCGTACAGAAACTCGCAGGCCGCGTGCAGGACGCCGTCGGCGCCGTGACCGGAGACACCTCCACCCAGGCCGAGGGCAAGGCCCGCCAAGCCGCTGGCGAGGCGCAAAAGACCTATGGGGAAGTGGTGGACCAGATCCGCGAGACCGCGGTGACCAATCCCCTGGTCAGCGTCGCCGTGCTGGTGGGCCTGGGATTCGTCCTCGGCGCGGTCTGGACCAAGCGCTAGATCCAGGCGCTTCGATCAAAAAGCCCTCCGACGAGGGCTTTTTTCATGGGCGGCGCCCAAATGTGGCCGACCTTCGCGGCCGTGGTGCAGCGTAGTCGAGTCGGTCTCACAGCCCGGCGGGCAGCAAGTTCTCCAGCGCCTCCCGCATGCGCCGCGCGATCAACTGCTGCCGCTGGCGTGGCATGCGGTCCTGCGGCGCGGCCACGCTGATCGCGGCCACCGGCTGGCCGTCGGTCGCCAGCACCGGCACGCCGACACCCAGCGTGCCTTCGATCACATGGTTGCCCACCACCGACCAGCCGCGCTCGCGGGTCGCGGCGACCAGGATGTCCATGCGTTCAGGCGTCATGCCGCCATAGCGCGGCAGGGCCTGCGCGTTGGCCGCCACGATGGCGGCCGACTCGGCCGGCGGCATCGCCGACAGCAAGGCCAGCCCGGCAGCGCCCACGCCCAGCGGCTGGCGCCGGCCCACCTCCACCACCAGCACCTGGATCGGCTGTGTGCCCAGCTGCCGGGCGATGCAGTGCGACATCCGGCCCTCGGCCACCACCGCGAACGACGGCTCGCCGCAGGCCGCGCTTACTCGGGCCAGCACTGGCTGCAGGCGCGCCGCCAGGTCGTCGGCTGGCGGGGGCTGCAACAGGGCCCGGGCGCGCGGACCCGGCGCGTAGCGCCAACGGTCACGCTGGACCACGTAGCCGCTTTCGATCAGCGTCGCCAGCAAACGGTAGACGGTAGCCCGCTGCAGCCCGCAGGCGCGGCACAGCCCGGCCACCCGCACGCCTTCGCCGCGGTGCTGCAGCACTACGTCCAGCAGTTGCAGGCCGCGCCGCAGCGTGCGGCTGCCGGCATCGATCGAATCGTCCGGCTGGCGGACGTTCTGGCTGGCGGTGGAGGAGGGCATGGCGAAGAATCGATGGCGGTCGGTCGCGATGGACGGATTGTCCCCCCCCGGACAGTCAAGCCTTGCGGCGAACCGACCGCCACCATAAAGACGGAGACAGACATGCACTCGATTCACTCGCCCCGCCGGCGTGCGCTGGCGCTCGCCGCCGGCGTCGCCCTGGCCGGCTTGCTCGCACCGATGGCCGCTTTGGCCCAGCCCGGCGCCGCCGCTTATCCCACCAAGCCGGTGCGCCTGGTCGTGGGCTATGCGGCCGGCGGCGCCACCGACGTCATCGCGCGCCTCATCGCCATCAAGCTCAGCGAGCAGATGGGCCAGCAGTTCGTGGTGGACAACCGCGCCGGCGCCAACAGCAACGTCGGCGCCGACATCGTGGCGCACTCGCCGCCGGACGGCGCTACGCTCTACCTGTTCACCATCGCCAACACCATCAACGCGACGCTCTACGACAAGCTCAATTTCGATGCACAGAAGGACTTCGAGCCGGTTGGCCTGATCGCACGGGTGCCCAACATCCTGGTGGTCAACCCCAAGCTGCCGATCAAGTCGGTGGCCGAGTACCTGAAGTTCGCGGCCGACTCGCCCAACGGCATCACCTTCGCCTCGTCGGGCAGCGGCTCGTCCATCCATCTCTCCGGTGAGATGTTCAAGATGGTCTCCAAGGCCAACATGCTGCACGTGCCCTACAAGGGCAGCGCGCCGGCGGTGACCGACCTGCTCGGCGGCCAGGTGCAGTCGATGTTCGACAACACGCCCTCGTCGATGCCGCATGTGCAGGCCGGCCGGCTGCGGGCCATCGCCATCACCAGTGCCAAGCGCTCGCCGCTGCTGCCGGACGTGCCCACCATCGCCGAGTCGGGCTATCCCGGCTTCGACGTGCAGTCGTGGTTCGCCATCGCCGCGCCCACCGGCACGCCGCGCGCCATCGTCGAGCGGCTCAACACCGAGCTCAACAAGGCCCTGGCCCTGCCCGACGTGAAGAAGCGCCTCGACGAACTCGCCGCCACGCCCGACCCCGGCACGCCCGAGCAGCTGCGCACCTTCATCGCCGCCGAAACCAGGCGCTGGAACGAGGTGGTGAAGGCTTCCGGCGCCAAGGCCGAATGACCCGTTTCTGACACCAGCGACAAAAAGGGAGTTTTCCATGTACCCCATCGACTTCTTCTGGCGAGCGGCCGAACGATGGCCCGCGCGCTGCGCCATCGATTCGCCCGAAGGCCGGCTGAGCTTCACCGAACTGGCCGCGCAGGTGCGGGCGCTGGCGGCCGGTTTCGTGGCGATCGACCCCGCGCCGCAGAGCCGGGTCGGCATCTGCGCCAAGAACAGCGCCGAACACATCGTGGCCCTGCTGGCCACGCTGGCCTGCGGCAAGGTCTGGGTGCCGCTCAATCCGCGCAGCACGCGGCCCGAACTGCGTCGGCTGGTCGACGCCACCGAGCCGACGATCCTGGTGGTGGAGGAAGCCTGTGCCGACCTGCTCCAAGGCGCGCCCGGCCAACGGGTGCTGAGCCAGGCGGCGGGCGACGATGCCGGCATGCCCACCGTGGCCGGCCTCGTCGCCCGCCATGCCGGTGCGCCGCAGCCGGTGATCGACCTGCCGGCCGACGCCACCCAGGCGATCAAGTTCACCGGCGGCACCACCGGCGCGCCCAAGGGCGTCATGCAGCCCTACCGGGCGTGGGTGGCCAACATCTGCAACCAGATCCAGGCCTGGGGTTTCGACGAGCACGAACGCTACGTCATGGCCGCGCCGATCACCCACGGCACCTCCACCTATGTGCTGCCGATCCTGGCGCAGGGCGGCTGCCACGTGCTCATGGCCGATGCCGGCGCCGAGGCCGTGCGCACCGCCTTCCGCGACCGCGCCGGCACCGTCTGTTTCATGCCGCCCACGCTGGTCTACATGCTGATGGCGCTGCCGGGCGTATCGCGTGCGGACTTCCCCTCGCTGCGCCGGCTGATCTACGGCGGCGCGCCGATGCCGCCGGAAAAGATCCGCCAGGTGCGCGACTTCTTCGGCCCGGTGCTCTGCACCACCTACGGCCAGACGGAGGCGCCGCAGATCCTCACCGCCATGCGCCCGGCGGACTTCGAAGACCCCGACAACTGGGCCTCGGTCGGCCGCATCACCTGGCTGACCGACCTGGCCATCATGGCGCCCGACGGCCGCCTGCTGCCGCGCGGCGAGGTGGGCGAGGTGGTGGCGCGCGGCGACCTGCTCATGACCGGCTACTGGCGCCTGCCCGACAAGAGCGCCGAAACCCTGGTCGACGGCTGGCTGCACACCGGCGACCGCGGCCTGCTCGACGAGCGCGGCTACCTCTACCTGAAGGACCGCCTGAAGGACCTGGTCATCACCGGCGGCTTCAATGTCTATCCGATCGACGTGGAGAACGCGCTCGGCCAGCACCCCGACGTACACGAATGCGCCGTCTTCGGCGTGCCCGACGACAAGTGGGGCGAGGCAGTGCACGCGGCGGTGCAGCTGCGCCCCGGCGCCTCGGAAGACGCCACGGCGCTGACGGCCTTCGTGCGCGAAAGGCTCGGCCCGGTGCACACGCCCAAACACATCCATTTCTACGAGAGCCTGCCGCGTTCGCCGGTCGGCAAGGTGCTGAAGACGGCCGTGCGCGACGACGCGCTCAAGGCGCTCGCCACCACCTGACAAGCTTCCATCCCAGGAGACAGACCACATGACCGCATCCCTGCCCGACAAGGCCCAAGGCCCCGTCACCCGCCTCTGCACCCACACCCTCACCAGCCTGCACTACGGCGACGCCGACCTGGTCGAGGACCTGCTCGGCAAGAAGACCTTCACCGAAGTCATGCTGATGCAGATCCTGCAGCGCGCGCCGCGCCCGGTCGACATGCGCATCACCGACGCGGTGCTGATCGTGCTGATGGAGCACGGCCTCACGCCGAGCGCCATCGCTACGCGGCTCATCTACATGAGCGCACCGGAAAACCTGCAGGGCGCCGTCGCCTCCGGCCTGCTGGCCGTGGGCAGCAGCTTCGTCGGCACCATGGAGAACTGCTCGGTGCTGCTCGACCGCATCCAGGCCGCGGCCGACCCGCAGGCCGAGGCGCTGGCCATCGCTCGCCACCACAAGGCGCAGCGCAGCGCGGTGCCGGGCTTCGGCCACCACCTGCACAAACCGGTCGACCCGCGCGCCTACAAGCTGCTGGACCTGGCCCGTGCCGAGCCCGAACTCCAGGGTGACAAGGTGCGCGCGCTGGAGCAGCTCTCCACCGCCGTCGACGAGGTGGCCGGCCGCCCGATCACCATCAACGCCACCGGCGCAGTCGCCGCCTTGCTGGGCGAGATCGGCGTACCCACGGCGGTGATGCGCGGCTTCGCCGTCATCTCGCGTGCCGCCGGCCTGGTGGCGCACATCGTCGAAGAGCAGCAGAGCCCGTCCGGCCGTTTCATCTGGGACACCATCGACCACGCTATTCCTTACGTGGGCCAGGGTGGCAAGGGGGATCACGCCTGATGACCGCGAGCCCCGACACGCAAAAAGAGACGGTACTGGTCACCGGCGGCAGCCGCGGCATCGGCCGCGCCACGGTGGAGCGTCTGGTGGAAGACGGCTACGCGGTGGTCAACCTCGACATCGCCGCGCCGCTGCAACTGGCGGCCGGCGAAACGCACATAGCGGTCGACGTGTCCGACGAAGCCGCGCTGCGCCAGGCCCTGGCCGAGGCCACCGCGCGCGGCCCGATCACGCGGCTGGTGAACAACGCCGGCATCGTGCGGCCGGCCGGCATCGACGCCGCCACCATCGGCGACCTGCACGCCGTGACGGCGGTCAACCTGGCGGCCTCCATCGCCTGCGTGCAGGCGCTGCTGCCGGCGATGCGCGCGGCGAAGTTCGGCCGCATCGTCAGCATCTCCAGCCGGGCCGCGCTCGGCAAGGGCGAACGCATCGCCTACGCCGCCACCAAGGCCGGCGTGCACGGCTTGGTGCGCACCCTGGCGCTGGAGCTGGCGGCCGACGGCATCACGGCCAACGCCATCGGCCCGGGGCCGATCGCCACCGAGCTGTTCGAGCGGGTCAACCCGCCCGGCGCGCCGTCCACGCAACGCATCATCGACACGATTCCGCTGCGCCGCATGGGCCAGCCGGCCGAGGTGGCGCACCTGGTGGCCTCGCTGCTCGACCGGCGTGCGGGCTACACCACCGGCCAAGTGCTGTACGTCTGCGGCGGCATGACGGTGGGGCTGGCGCCATGAGTGACACCCGCGACATTCGCGCCCAGGCCTTGCCGCTCGACATGAGCGGCCGCACCGTCTTCGTGGCCGGCGGCGGCTCGGCCGGTCCCGGCTGGAGCATCGGCCGCGCCTCCTGCGTCACCTATGCCCGGCTCGGCGCCCGGGTGTGCGTGGCCGACCGCGATGCCGCATCCGCCGAGGAAACCACCGCGCTCATCCGCGCCGAGGGCGGGCAGGCCGTCACCCTGGTCGGCGACGTCGCGGTCGAATCCGATGTGGCGCGCCTCTTCACCAAGGCCCGCGCCGCCTTCGGCCCCATCGACGCGCTGCACCACAACGTGGGCATCGGCAAGACCGGCGGGCCGATGGAGACCGGGCTGGACGACCTGGAGCGCATCCACGCGGTCAACGTCGGCAGTCTGCTGCTCACCACGCGTCAGGTGCTGCCCGAAATGGCGGAGCGCGGACGCGGCGCCATCGTGGCCATATCGTCCATCGCGGGCATGCGCTACCTGGGCTATCCGCACCTGGCCTATGGCGTGACCAAGGCGGCGGTGGAGCAGTTCGTGCGGCTGGTGGCGCACCAGTACGCCGGCAACGGCATCCGCGCCAACACGGTGGTGCCGGGGCTGATCGACACCCCGCGCATCGCCCACACGGTGGCCAGGATGTTCGACGCGCAGGACCTGGACGCCGCTCGCGCCGCCCGCGCCCGGCAGGTGCCCGTGGGCCGCATGGGCAGCGCCTGGGACGTGGCCCATGCCTGCGCCTTTTTGCTGTCCGACGCGGCGGCCTATGTGACCGGCACCGAACTGGTGGTGGACGGCGGCATCACCGGCAAGTTCGTCTGATCCGCGCGGCCGGTCGGCCGGTCAGGCTGTCTTGACCGGCCGTCCGGTGCGCGCCGACTCGTAGATCGCCTCCATCAGCACCTGGTCGCGCAGGCCTTCCTCGCCGGGCGTGCGCGGCGTGCGGTCCAGGCGCACGCATTCGGCGAAGTGGTCGATCTCGGCGGCGAACTGGTTCTTCGGCGGCAAGGTCACCTCGGTCTGGCCCTTGCTGTCTTCCACGCGTTGTCCGATCAGAAGGCGCTGGCCCTGGTATTCGTAGGCGCTGGGCATGTCGATACTGGCTTTTTCCAGCTCCAGCCGCTGCCACTTGTTCTCGCGGCCGCCGTAGCTCGTCATGCAATGGGCCACCAGGCCGGAAGGAAAACGCAGGCTGAAGTCGACCGTTTCCTCCACCTCGGCATAACGCGCATCGCCCGGCGGGCTGAAGAGGTGGGCATAGACCTCCACCGGCTCCTCGCCCGTGATGAAACGCACGGTGTTCAGGCAGTACAGCCCGATGTCGGGCAGCGAGCCGCCGCCGGACAGCGCCTTCTTGTGGCGCCATTGTTGCGCCGCGTCGGCCGCGGCGGTCTGCACGTTGACCGCCGTGAAGCCGACCAGGCGGCCGAAGGTCTTGTCCTGCACGAAGCGTCGCACCCGCTGGTTGTGCGGCTGGTAGTGGATGCGGTAGGCCACCATCAGCTTGACCTTGGCCCGCTCGCAGGCCGCCACCATGGCGCGTGCCTCGGCCGAGCTGACGGCCATGGGCTTCTCGCACAGCACGTGCTTGCCGATGGCCGCCGCCCGCTCCACGTATTCGCGGTGCAGGGCATTGGGCAGCACGATGTAGACCGCCTGCACCTCGGGGTTGTCGCGCAGCTTCTCGAAGTCGGCATAGCTGTGGCAGGCCTCGGGCGCGATGCCGTACTGGCGGGCCACCACTTTCATTTTTTCGGGCGAACCGGACACCAGCGCCACCGGCCGGGCCTGGGTGCTCTGCGCGAAGGCCGGCAGGATCTGTTCCAGCGACAGCCGGCCGAGTGCGACGATGGCGATGCCCATGCGTTCGGATCGGGGCAGCGGCGCGGTCGGCGGCGAGGAGGGCGCGTCGGCCGGTCCGCGCCATTCTGGGAACACGATGCGCCCGTTCTCCACGTGGCCGGTGTCGACCGGGCTGGGGCCGGGCAGGGCCGTGGCGGCCTGTACGACACCGCCGGCCGACAGGGCCATGCCGGTCGTGCCGATGCCGATGCGTTGCAAGAGCTTGCGGCGCCGGGGCGCCTGGAGAAGCGAGGAGTCGGTGGTATGGGTCATTCGCACAGTCTTACCGCTGCGGGCCCGGCGTTTTGCAGGACGGCACCGATTGGGCTGCGGGCGGTCTTCTCGTTCGGGCGTGTTCGGGCGGCCGGCGCGCCGCCGTCGTGGCTTCGCCCGCGTTCTCGACCCCGCGCACCAGCGGCTATCGCGCGAGTCGCTGCTCGGTCTCCCCCCATGCGCTCCGCGCCCGGCCCGCATCGCTCACGGTCGTTCGAACGGCGTGGAGTTGCTCGCCATGGCGACTTGTGGCACAAGCCTGCGTGCCAAGTGATCAAAACCCGGAGTAATCGACATGTGTGATTCGCACGACCAGGAAGAACTCAAGCAATACACCCGCCGCGACTTCGCCGCGTGGGCCGCGGGCGCCAGCGTGCTGGCCGCGCTGCCCCGCGTGGCCAATGCCGTGGCGGTAGCCGAGCGCGACGTCACCATCACCACGCCCGACGGCGAATGCGACGCGTATTTCGTCGCGCCCACCTCCGGCGCCGCGCCGGCCGTGCTGGTCTGGCCCGACGTGTTCGGCCTGCGCCCGGCGTTCCGGCAGATGGGGCGGCGACTGGCCGAATCCGGCTACACCGTGCTGGTGGTGAACCCGTTCTACCGCCAGAAGAAGGCGCCCACCGCGCCCATGGGCGGCAAGACGCCCATCGCCGAAGTCATGCCGCTCATGCAGGCGCTCACCCCCGCCATGCACCTGAGCGACGGCAAGACCTTCGTGGCCTGGCTCGACGCCCAGCCCCAGGTCGACAAGACCCGCAAGATGGGCACCACCGGCTACTGCATGGGCGGCCCGATCGCGGTGCGCACCGCCACCGTGGCCCCCGACCGCGTGGGCGCCGTCGGCACCTTCCACGGCGCGGCCATGGTCACGGCGGCGCCCGACAGCCCGCACCGCCTGGTCGGCCAGACCAAGGCCAGCTACCTGATCGCCGTGGCCGAGAACGACGACAAGAAGGATCCCGAAGCCAAGGTGGCGCTGCGCACCGCGCTCGAAGGCGCCAAGCTGCCGGCCGAGGTCGAGGTGTACGCGGCAGCGCACGGCTGGTGCCCGCCCGACACCCAGGTCTACGACGCCGCCCAGTCCGAGCGCGCCTGGTCGCGTTTGCTGGCTACCTTCGACAAGGCGCTGGCCTGATCCGAACGGGACAGCGCGCCCGAGCAGCAAGAAGAAGGGTGCGATTCGTCGCGCCCTTTTTTCGTTCCGGCCGGCCTCAGCCGCGCGGCGTGCCCAGCGCCGTCTGTACCGAGTCGACCAGCGTGGCCAGCCGCATGCCGAGGTCGGAGAGCAGTTCCGGTTCTTCGGAGAGCCGGAAGGCCGGCACGGTGCAGCCAAAGACGAAGCGACGGTCGTCGATCAGCCGCAGCACCGGCACCGCCACGCCAATGGTGTTGCGGTGCAGCTCGCCCTGGTTGCGGCAGTAGCCGAGGCTGGCGAGTTCGTCGCGCGTCTGCTGGAGTTTTTCGTCCAGCCAGTCGGCGCGCTCGGGATGCTGGCGCAGGATGCCCTGCACCGCTTCGTCGAGCCGGGCCGGCGGCAGCAGCGTGAGAAACGCCCGGCCGGTCGACGATTTCGACAGCGACACCGAGGTGCC
Source organism: Xylophilus sp. GOD-11R (assembly GCF_033546935.1). Taxonomy (GTDB): domain Bacteria; phylum Pseudomonadota; class Gammaproteobacteria; order Burkholderiales; family Burkholderiaceae_C; genus Xylophilus. The sequence continues at coordinate 1,498,181 of NZ_CP137854.1, forward strand.
CATCTCCGGACGGGAGACCGAATTGCCGCGCCCCTGGATCGCCTCGATGAAGATCAGCCGCTCGTCGTCCGTGCTCGACGCGAGGGTGACCTGGCCGCGTGCGTAGTCGGCGAACTCCTGCATCAGCGGACGGGCGATGGAGCGGATCGTCATGCTGGCCAGCAGGGGCGAGGCCAGGCTCAGCACGCCCGGGGCCAGCATGTACTTGCCGCGACGCTCCGAGTAGTGCACCAGGCCCAGCTCGCGCAGCGTGGCGATCAGGCGGAAGGCGGTGGCCTTGGGCAGCCCGGACCGGTCGACCAGGTCCTTGCCGCTCAGGTCGTATTCGGCGGTGGTGAAGCAGCGCAGGATGCGGATGCCCCGGGCCAGGGCACTCTGTGGCGCATCGGACGCCGGTGTTTCGTCGGCGGCGTCGGTGGTGTCCGGGGCGGAAGAGGTACCTGTCATGTGAATGCTTCGGTCGATGTTTGAGACGCGTGTCCCAAAAATTCCGAATTCTAGGTTCCTCGATGGGATCGCCAAGCCCGGGCCTCAAAAGTTCTCGCGGGCGCCGGAGGCCTCTACCGCACGGGCCCATTTCACCCGCTCACGTTCCACGAAGCCCGCGAACTCGGCCGGTGTCGACACGCCGGACTGCCCGCCGAGCTGGCGCAGCCGGTCGGCGAAGGCCGGCGTACGCAGGATGGTGTCGAGCGTGTCGACGACCGCCGCCGTGCGCGCGGCCGGCACGCCCGCCGGCGCGAAGAGCGCGAACCAGCCGGTGATCTCCATGTCGGGAAAGCCGGCCTCGGCCATGGTGGGCAACTCCGGCGCCTGGGTGATGCGGCGGGCGCTGGTGAGGGCCAGGCCGCGCACGGTGCCGCCCTTGAGGTGCGATTCGGAGGTGGGGAAGTTGTCGAACATGAAGTCGGTCTCGCCCGCGATGACCGACTGCAGCCCGAGGTTGGCGCCCTTGTAGGGCACGTGGGTGGCACGGATGCCGGTGCGCAGCTTGAAGAGTTCGCCCGACAGGTGCGTGGTCTGGCCGATGCCCGACGACGCGAAGGACAGCCCGCGTTCGCTGCGCCGGCCTTCGGCCACCAGTTCCTCCACCGACTTCCAGGGTGCCCCGGGCCGCACGATCAATACGTTTGGAAAGGCCAGCACGTTGTTGAGCGGCTGCAGGTCGGCCGGGCCGTAGGGCAGCCGGGCGTACAGGCTGTAATTGATCGCGTTCGGCCCGGTGTTGCCCATGAGCAGGGTGTGGCCGTCGCGCGGCGCGGCCAGCGCGGCCTGCACGCCGATGATGCCGCCGGCGCCGGGCCGGTTGTCGACCACGACCGACTGGCTCCAGGCATCGCCGAGCTCGCGGGCGAGCAGCCGCGCGACGATGTCGCCGCTGCCGCCGGCGGGGCCGGGCACCACGATGGTGACGGGGCGTCGCGGAAACGGTTCGGCGCCGGCGCCCCGGGCGTAGGCGCCGTGGCCGATCAGGCCTGTGGCGGCCAGCGCGGCGTGCTGCAGCACCTGGCGGCGGCGTTGGAGGAATCGATGGTCTGCCATGGCCGCGCCCTCAGTTCTTCAGCACGCCGGTCTCGCGGATCATCCGCGCCCAGCGCTCGCGCTCGCCCGCGAGAAAGGTCACCGACTCCTGCGGCGTCAGCCCGGTCGGGGTGACGCCCATGGCCACCATCTGCTCGCGGATGGCGGGCTGGCGCACGGCGCCCAGCATGGCGGCGCTGAGCCGCGCGATGGCCGGCGCGGGCGTGCCCGTCGGCACGAAGAGGCCGTTCCAGATCGGCACCGCGTAGCCCGGAAAGCCGAGTTCGGCGACGGTGGGCAGCTCGGGCATGGCGGCCGAGCGCTGGCCGCTGATGGTGGCCAGGGCGCGCAGCTTGCCGTCCTTGATGTAGGGCCGGGTGAAGGGCACGGTCATCACCGCCACGTCGAGCCGGCCTTCGATGAGGTCGGCGAAGGCGGGCGATTCGCCCTTGTAGGGCACGTGCGTCATCTGCGCGCCGGCCTGCTGGCTGAGGTATTCGATCGACACGTGCAGCGGGCCCATCGAGCCGGTCGACATGTAGCTCACCGCGCGCGGGCTGGCCTTGGCGCGCTTGAGCAGGTCGGCCAGGGTCCGGTCCGGGCTGCCGGCGGCCACCACCAGCACGTAGTCGATGTTGCAGATCTGGCCGACGGCGGTGAAGTCGCGGTCGGGTGCGTAGTCGAGCGCGGGCTGGGTCATGGGCAGCACCACGTTCGTGCCGACACCGCCGAACAGCACCGAATAGCCGTCGGCCGGCGAACGCGCGACGTTGCTCGCGCCGATGGCACCGGCCGCGCCGATGCGGTTGTCGATCACCACCGGCTGGCCGAGTTCGGGCTCCATCGTCTTGCCGAGCAGGCGGCCCAGGATGTCGGTGGCGCCGCCTGCGGCGAAAGGCACCACGACGCGGATCGGTCGCGCGGGCCAGGCCTCGGCGGCACGGGAGGAAAGGGGCCGCAGCGAGGCGAGCGGCGCCAGGGCGGCGGCGCCCAGCCAGCGGCGGCGGTGGGGGTCGGGGGATGCGGTGGGCATGGTGGTGTCTCCTGGTTCTTCTTGGCTGTCGTGTCAGAGCTTGACGGCGCTGACCGTGAGGCCGCCGTCCACGTACAGGGTCTGGCCGGTCATGAAGCCGCTGCGGTCGTCCAGCAGGAAGGCGATGAAGTGCGCCAGCTCCGAGGGCTCGGCCGCGCGCTGGAGCGGCACTGCGTCCATCAGTGCCACGGTGCGGGGATGGCCCGGCGGACTGGCGGCGCGGAACAGCTCGGTGAGCACCGGCCCGGGCGCGATCGCGTTGACCGAGATGCCGTCGCCGGCCAGCTCCAGCGCCCAGGTGCGCGTCATGCCGACGATGCCGGCCTTGGTGGCGCTGTAGGCGGTGCGGTTGACCTTGCCCAGCCCGGCGCGCGAGGAGATGTTGACGATGCGCCCGGCGCGCGCGGCCCGCATGCCGGGCACCACCGCCTGGGTGCAGAGCAGGGGCGCGAGCAGGTTGAGCCGGATCGCGTCGTCCATGTCCTGCAGGCTGCAGTCCTCGAGCGAGGTCACCGGCGACATGGCCGCGTTGTTGACCAGTCCGTGGAACGGCCCGTCGCGCAGCAGGCCGGCGAGGGTGTCGCGCAGGCTGTCGGCATCGGTCATGTCGACGGCGAGGTACTGCTCGCCGGGCGCGATGTCGTCGGGCACGGTGCGGGCCAGGCCGACCGGGCGCCAGCCGTCTTCGCGCAGGCGCTGCATCGCGGCGCGGCCGATGCCGCGGCTGGCACCGGTGACGAGCACGCGGCGGCCGGCGCCGGGGCCGGTGGCCGACGGGGAGGTGGTTTCTTCGCCGCTGCTCATCGTGCGTTCTCCTGCATCGCCAGGCGTTGCGCGGCCATGTCGCGCATCTCGTTCTTGCGCACCTTCTCGCCGTTGGGGCTGGGCGTGGTGGGAAAGCGCTCCACCTCGAACACCCGAATCGGCACCTTGTAGATGGCCAGGCGCGCGCGGCAGGCGGCGATGAGCGCGGCCTCGTCGTGGCGATAGCCGGGCTTGCCGATCACGAAGCCGACCGGTCGCACGCTGCCTTCGGCCTGCACCTCGACCACCTGGCAGGCCTGCACCGCGGGGTCGATCAGCACGGCCTCCTCGATCTCCAGCGGGTTGACCAGGTAGCCGCCGATGCGCAGCACGTCGCCGATGCGCGAGAGGTGGATGAAGCCGCCGTCCTCGGTGAGATAGGCGAGGTCGCCGGTGCGGAACCAGCCGTCTTCGGACAGCGCCTTGCGGGTGGCGGCCTCGTCGTGGAGGTAGCCCAGCATGAGGTCGGGCGTGAACAGCTCCAGCTCGCCGGTCTGGCCGGGCGGCAGCAGCTCGCCGGTGTCGAGCGAGCGCACCCGCACGGCGGCGGTGGGGCACAGGGGTATGCCGCCGGACTGGGCGCGGCGATCCAGCGAGGCGTCGAAGGGCTGGGTGGCGAAGAGCGCCATGGTTTCGGTCAGTCCGAAGCAGCCGTTCATGCGGATGCCGCGCGCTGCGGCCTGCGCCGGCAGGTCGGGCAGGCCGGGGGTGAAGTTGGCGTGGCCGAACAGCAGCAGGTCGGGCAGGTTCCAGTCGGGCGGCACCACCGCGAGCATCTTGTCGAGCTGGTCGTTGGTGCCGAAGAGATGCGTGATGCGGTGCTCGCGCAGCAGCGCGGCGCATTCGGCGGGCGCGAAGTTCTCGACGACGCTCAGCGGGGCGGCGCCCTGCATCGCGGTGATCAGCACGGTGAAGCCGAAGGCGCCGCAGCAGGGAATGGCCAGCACCAGCCGGGACGTGTCGGCCTGCACGGCGAAGCGGCGCACGATGTCGGCCGCATGGCGCACGATGCGCCGCTGCGAATGCACGATGAGCTTGGGCTCGCTGGTGGTGCCGGAAGACGACAGGATGATGCAGGGGTCGTCGGGCTGGCCGCCCGGGCCGTCGAAGGGCGCGGACGCCTCCAGCGCGGACAGCCGGTGGTGCGCCACGCCGTCGCCGAGCGCGGGCAGGGCGCCGGGCCCGTCGAGCGCCACCAGGGCGCGCAGCGTGGCGCGTTCGTCGGGCTTCAACTGCTCCAGGATCGGCGCGGCCGCCTTGCCCCGGTGCTCGGGCGCATAGAACAGCGCCACGCAGCGCGAGCGCCGCACGAAGTTGCCGATCTCGTAGGCGCCGAAACGCGGATTGAGGCTGAGCACGGTGGCCCCCACGCGGGCGCAGGCGAACAGCACCGCGATCCAGTCGGGCGTGTTGGGCAACCAGATGGCGACCACGTCGCCGCGCCCGATGCCGATGGCCGACAGGCCGCCGGCCAGCCGCTCGACACGATGGCGGAATTCGGCGCGCGGGATATCGCGGCCGTCGAAGCGCAGGCAGGCGGCCTGCGGGTCGCCCTGGGCGAGCATGGCGTGGAGCGTGTGTTCCATGGGGACGGTCGGGTCGGAAATGGGAAGAGGCTCGGGCGCGTCGGTGAAGGTCGAGGCGCGCAGGCCGGGCACGGTGGCGGCGCGCCGGCGCAGCCAGAAGCCGGCGCGGTCGCCGGCCACGGCGAAGTGGGGATCGGCGCCGAGCTTCTGCGCCGCGTCGATCGGCCAGTGCGGGTTGTGGATCAGCTCACGGCCCAGGGCCACCAGATCGGCGTGGCCGTCGGCGACGATGGCCTCGGCCTGGCGCGCCTGCACGATCAGGCCGACGGCCATGGTCGGCATGCCGGCGTGCCGGCGGATATGCGCCGCATACGGCACCTGGTAGCCCGGCGCCGCCTGGGCGCCGGCAGTGAGCGGCGAGCCGCCGATGCCGCCCGAGGAGCAGTCGATCAGGTCGACGCCGGCCGGGTGCAGCAGCCGCGCCAGCGCCACGCTGTCGTCGAGCGACCAGCCGTGGTCGACCGTGGACAGGCGCAGCAGCAGCGGCTTGTCGGCCGGCCATTCGCTGCGGATGGCCTCCACGGTCTCCATCAGGAAGCGGATGCGGTGGGCGAAGTCGCCGCCGTAGGCGTCGGTGCGCTGGTTGGCGACCGGCGACAGGAACTGCGCGATCAGGTAGCCGTGGCCGCCGTGGAGGTCGATGGCCTCGTAGCCGGCCTCGCGGGCACGGCGCGCGGCGGCGGCCCAGGCGTCGAGCACCGTGGCGATGTCGGCGAGGTCCATGGCGCGCGGCACCGGAAAACCCGGCGAGACGGCGATGGCGCTGGGGGCGACCGGCTCCCACTCGTCCCAGTCGGCGATGGCGTCGCTGCGTTCGAGCGGGCCGCGTCCCAGGTGCGGTGGTTTCTGGCGCGCCTTGCGGCCGCTGTGCATCAGCTGGATGGCGGGCACGCTGCCGCCGGCGCGGATCACCTCGGCCAGCCGGCGCAGGCCGGGCACCTGCTCGTCGCTCCAGATGCCGATGTCTCCGGTGGTGCCGCAGCCACGCCGCTCGATCAGCGTGCCTTCCTGGATGACCAGGCCGGCGCCGCCTTCGGCCAGCCGGCCCAGGTTCACCAGGTGGCGGTCGACCGGGCGGCCGTGTTCGCCGATGTACTGCCACATCGGCGAGGCGACGACCCGGTTGTTCAGATGCAGTCCGCGCAGGTCGAAGCCCGAGAAAAGCGCGCTCGTCATGGCCGCTCAGTTGCGCTTGACGAGCGGGCAGGTCGACTGTTCCAGCGGCCGGAAGGCCTGGTCGCCGGGCACGGTGGCGACCTGGGTGTAGTAGTCCCAGGGGTACTTGCTGTCCTTGGGCTGCTTGACCTTGAACAGGTACATGTCGTGGACCATCAGCCCGTCTTCGCGGATGCGGCCGTTCTTGGCGAAGAAGTCGTTGACCGGCGTTTCCTTCATCTTGCGCATCACCGCCGCCGTCTCGTCGGTGCCGGCGACCTTGACCGCCTGCAGGTAGTGCAGCGTGGACGAATAGCTGCCCGCCTGGCTCATGTTGGGCATGCGCTTCATCTTCTCGAAGTAGCGGCGCGACCAGGCCCGGGTCTCCGGCGTGGCGTCCCAGTAGAAGCCTTCGACCAGCTGCATGTCCTGCGCGGTGTTGAGGCCGATCGCGTGGATGTCGTTGATGTAGAGCAGCGCGGCGGCGATGCCCTGCTTGCTCTTGGGCGTGCCCACGCCGAATTCGCGCGCGGTCTTGATCGAATTGACCGTGTCGCCGCCCGCGTTGGCCAGCATCACCACGTCGGCATTGCTGGCCTGGGCCTGCAGCACGAAGGAGGACATGTCCGAGGCGTTGAGCGGGTGGCGCACCTTGCCCGCCGTCTTGCCGCCCACGCCTTCCAGCGCCGAGGCCGCGCCTTGCTCCAGCGCATAGCCGCCGGCGTTGTCGACGGTGACGAAGAACCAGTTCTTCTTGCCCGCCGCCACCAGGGTGCGGGCCAGGCTGCTGGCCAGCGCGTAGGAGTCGTAGGCGTAGTGCACCGAGACCGGCGAGCACAGATCCATGGTGAAGCGCTCGGTGGCCGGGCCGTTGAAGACGATCACCTTCTTCTTCTCGCGCGCCACTTCCAATACGGCCAGCGAGGGCGCCGAGCCGGTCACGTCCTGGATGGTGTCGACCTTCTGCACGTCGAACCATTCGCGGGCCTTGGCCGAGGCGATGTCGGCCTTGAGCTGGGTGTCGGCCACCAGCAGCTCGACCTTCTTGCCACCGACGCTGCCGCCGAAATCGTCGATCGCCATCTGCACCGCGGTGACGGTGCCGCGCCCGGAGATGTCGGCGTAGGGGCCACTCATGTCCAGCAGGAGGCCGATGCGGACCACGTCGTCGGAGATGCCGGCAGCCGGCGCCTGCGCCTGCGAGTTGCCCGTCGACAGCGACCCTCCCAGCACGAACGCCGCACTGGCGAGCGTGGCGGCGAGGGCCGATGCGGTGCGGCGGCGCGGCCGGGGCGCGCGCAGGAACGGATGCGGAACGGGCATGTCGGTGTCTCCTTTTTGTGCCGCGAAGTATTCATCCGGACCCAAAAATTAGAACTAGTGGAATTCCCGGTGAGTCTTATGTCTCATTTTTATTAAATTCAAATCATCTTAGTGATACAGGAGCTGGGGTGGCCTTCCAAATGAAAAACGCGGTGATCGTCGATGTGGTCCGCTCGCCGATGGGCCGCAGCAAGGCGGGCGGCGCCTTCGTCGAGCTGCATCCCAACGAACTGCTGGCGCAGGTGCTGCAGGGTCTGGTGGCGCGCAACGGGCTGGATCCGGGCACGGTGGACGACGTGCTGATCGGCTGCGTCAGCCAGGTGGGCGAGCAGTCTTCCACGCCGGGGCGCGGCGCCTGGCTGGCGGCCGGGTTTCCGGAGCACGTGCCCTCGACCACCATCGAGCGCAAGTGCGGCTCCAGCCAGCAGGCGGTGCATTTCGCGGCGCAGGGCGTGATGGCCGGGGCCTACGACATCGTGATCGCCGGCGGCATCGAATCGATGAGCCGGGTGCCGATGGGCAGCGGCCGTGTCGGCCGCGACCCTTTCGGGCCGTCATTCCAGGCGCGTTACGAGCCCGGGCTGGTGGGGCAGGGCGTGGCGGCCGAACTGCTGGCCGCCCAGTGGGGCGTGACCCGCGACGAGATGGACGCCTATGCCGCGCGTTCGCACGCGCTGGCCGAGGCGGCGCGCGTGGACGGGCAGTTCGAGCGCCAGATCGTGCCGATCCGCACCGGCGAGGGGCGGGTGCAACAGCTCGACGAAACCATCCGGCCCGGCACCACGGCCGAGAAGCTGGCCACGCTGGCACCTTCCTTCGCCCAGGACGATCTGGCCGAACGCTTTGCACAGATCCGCTGGAGCGTGACCGCCGGCAACTCCTCGCAGATCTCCGACGGAGCTTCCGCCGCGCTGATCATGAGCGAGGAGCGCGCGGTGCAGCTCGGCCTGCGGCCACGTGCGCGCTTCGTGGCGTTCGACGTCATCGGCGACGACCCGCTGACGATGCTCGGCGCGCCGATTCCCGCCACCCGGCGGGTGCTGGCCAAGGCCGGCATGCGGCTGCAGGACATCGACCGCTTCGAGGTGAACGAAGCCTTCGCCTCGGTGCCGCTGGCCTGGCAGCGGGCGCTGGACGCGGATCCGGACCGGCTCAACCCCTCGGGCGGCGCCATCGCCCTGGGCCACCCGCTGGGCGCCTCGGGCACGCGGCTGCTCGCCTCGCTGCTGGTGGGGCTCGAAGCCAGCGGCGGCCGCTGGGGCCTGCAGACCATGTGCGAGGCCGGCGGCATGGCCAACGCCACCGTCATCGAAAGGCTGTGAAGCATGAAGAAAAAGCACCTGCAGGCATTGCACGAAAGGCTCCGCCATGAAGCTCGATGACGCATCCGCCCTCGTCACCGGGGGCGCCTCCGGCCTGGGGCTGGCCACCGTGCGGCGGCTGGCGGCGCAAGGCGCCCGCGTGGTCATCGCCGACCTGCCGACATCGCGTGGCGAAGATGTGGCGCAGGAGATCGGCCCGGGCGTGCGTTTCGTCGCCGCCGACGTCACCGATGCCGACCAGATGGGCCAGGCCTTCGACGCGGCCGAAGCGATGGCGCCGCTGCGGGTGCTGGTGAACTGCGCCGGCCGGGGCGGCACGGTGCGGCTGGTGGAAAAGGACGGCAGCCCGGGCTCCCTCGAAACCTACGAAAGCATCGTGCGCATCAACCTGATCGGCAGCTTCAACGCGCTGCGGCTGGCGGCGGCGCGCATGGCCAGGTACGAACTGGTGGAGGAAGAGCGCGGCGTCTGCGTGCTGACCGCCTCCATCGCCGCCTACGAAGGCCAGATCGGCCAGATTCCGTACGCCTCGTCCAAGGCCGGCATCGTCGGCATGACCCTGGTGGCGGCGCGCGACCTGGCCAGCAAGGGCATCCGGGTGAACACCATCGCGCCGGGCATCTTCGACACGCCGATCCTGGCGCGGCTGCCCGAGCCGGTGAAGGAATCGCTGGGCAAGGCGGTGCCGCATCCGGCCCGGCTCGGCCAGCCCGACGAGTTCGCGCGCCTGGCGCTGCACATCGTCGACAACCCGATGCTCAACGGCGAAACGATTCGCCTCGACGGCGCCATGCGCATGGGACCCCGCTGATGGACACGACCACGACCGAAGAACTGCTGGTGCAGGAGCTGGACGACGGCATCCTGCTGCTGACCCTCAACCGGCCCGAGGCGCGCAATGCCGCGACGCTGCGCATCGCGCAATGCATGGCCGCGGCCATCGACGCGTTCGAGGCCCGCGACGACCTGGCGGTGGCGGTGATCACCGGCGCGGGCGGCACCTTCTGCTCGGGCATGGACCTCAAGGGCTTCCTGCGGGGTGAAAAACCCCGGGTGGAAGGCCGGGGTTTCGCCGGCATCACCGAACGCCCGCCGGCCAAGCCGGTGATCGCGGCGGTGGAGGGCTATGCGTTGGCGGGTGGCTTCGAGCTGGCGCTGGCCTGCGATCTGATCGTGGCTTCCCAGGAAGCGCGCTTCGGCCTGCCGGAAGTCAAGCGCGGGCTGGTGGCCTCGGCCGGCGGCCTGGTGCGGCTGCCGCGCCAGTTGCCCCAGCGCATCGCCCTGGAGCTGGCCATGACCGGCGACATGATGCCGGCCGCGCGGCTGTACGAATGCGGCCTGATCAACCGGCTGGTGCCGGCCGGCCAGGCGCTCGACGCGGCCATCGCCCTGGCGCGCAGCGTGGCCGACAACAGCCCGCTGGCGGTGCTGACCAGCAAGCGGGTGATCCTGGAATCGGCCGAATGGCCCGATGCCGAGAAGTTCGAGCGGCAGCGGCATTTGGTCGAGCCGGTCTTCGCCTCGCCGGACGCGCGCGAGGGCGCCGCCGCCTTCGCCGAAAAACGCAAGCCGGTGTGGACCAGCCGCGCCGTGGGGGCGGCGGGTTGAGCCCGGCGTCGGAGCCCACGCAGCCCACGGCCGGGCGCCCCGGCCTGCGCGAAACCCAGGGTCCGCTGCGCGGCGTAAGGGTGGTGGAGTTCGCCGGTCTCGGGCCGGCACCGTTCGCGGCGATGCTGCTGTCGGACATGGGGGCCGACGTGGTACGCATCGACCGGCCCGGCGCGCCGGTGGAAACACGCGACTGCACGCTGCGCGGCCGCCACCTGGCGCAGCTCGACCTCAAGAGCGCCGCCGGCCAGGCCGCCGCGCTGGCGCTGATCGAACAGGCCGACGTGCTGATCGAGGGCTTTCGCCCCGGCGTGATGGAGCGCCTGGGCCTCGGCCCCGACGACTGCCTGGCCCGGCGGCCGGCGCTGGTCTACGGACGCATGACCGGCTGGGGCCAGTCGGGGCCGCGCATGCACGCGGCGGGCCACGACATCAACTACATCTCGCTGCCCGGCGCGCTGGAGGCGATCGGCACGCGCGAATCGCCCCTGCCGCCGCTCAACCTGGTGGGCGACTACGGCGGCGGCGCGCTCTATCTGCTGACCGGGGTGCTCGCCGCGCTGCTGGAGTCGCGCACCAGCGGACAGGGTCAGGTCGTGGACGCGGCGATGTGCGACGGCGTGGCCTCGCTCATGGCGCCGATCATGGGCATGGGCGCCACCGGCCTGTGGCGGGGCGGGCGCGCCTCCAACATGCTCGACGGCGGCGCGCACTACTACCGCACCTACGCTTGCGCAGACGGGCGGCACGTGGCCGTCGGCGCCATCGAGCCGCAGTTCTACGCGCTGCTGCGGGAGCGGGCCGGGCTGGACGATCCGGCCTTCGACGCGCAGCACGACGCCGCACGCTGGCCGGCGCTGTCGGCGCGGCTGGCCGAGGTCATGAAGCAGCGCACGCGCGACGAGTGGTGCGCGCTCTTCGCCGGCACCGACGCCTGCGTGACGCCGGTGCTGAGCCTGGAAGAAGCGCCGGCCGATCCGCACCTGGCCGCGCGCGGCACCTTCGTGCAACACCAGGGCCGCTTGCAGCCGGCGCCGGCGCCGCGCTTCTCGCGCACGCCCTCGTGCATTCAGCAGGCGCCCGCCGACCGGGCCGTCGAGGTCGGCACCTTGCTCGACCGGTGGCGCGGCGCGACGCCGGGTTTCATCCAGGACTGAACCAACGATTTCGGAGACAACATGCAGGAACGAACCGTCGACATCCAGACCGGCGCAGGCACCATGAACACCTACATCTACCACCCCGACGGCGACGGGCCGTTCCCGGTGGTGGTGATGTACATGGACTCGATCGGCGTGCGCGAGGAACTGGCCGACATGTGCCGGCGCATCGCCACCACGGGCTACTACGTGATCATGCCCAACCTCTACTACCGCACCCACCGCTCGGTGGACATCGACCCGACCCGCATCCTCGACCCGGCCTATCACGAGAAGTTCGTGCTGTTGTGGGACCTCATCGGCGCCTTGAGCAACCGCATGGTCGAGGAAGACACCGCGGTGCTGTTCGACTTCATCGACGGCGAGCGCCACGCGCGCAACGGTCCGCTCGGCATCGTGGGCTACTGCATGAGCGGGCCTTTCGTGTTCCGGTTGGCCGGTGCCTATCCGGAGCGGGTGGCCTGCTCGGCATCGGTGTACGGCGTGCACCTGGTCACCGACCAACCCGACTCGCCGCACCTGCTGGCCGGGCGCATCCGGGGAGAGATGTACTTCGCCTGCGCCGAGCACGACAAATACGTGGAAGCCGCCGAGCTCGACGCCCTGCGCCGGGTGATCGCCGACACCGGCATCAACGGCCGGGTGGAGATCTACGAGCAGCGCGACCACGGCTTCGCCTTCCCGGCGCGCAAGGCTTTTCACAAGGGCGCGACCGAGCGGCACTGGGAGCGGCTGTTCGACATGTTCGACCGCACCGTGCGCAACGCGCCGAGGCAGGAGGCGGTCGCATGAAGGAACTCGCGCCCTGGGAACTGCCTTTCTTCACGTCGGGGCACGACGAGGTGCTGGAGGCCATGCGCCGCTGGCGCGCTGCCTTTCCGGCGCTGCAGGCGCACATCGCGACCATGCCGCTCGACGCCCAGTGCCGCGCGGTGCTGCAGGCGCTGGGCGACGCCGGACTGCTGCGCTACGCGGTCGCCGGCAACGGCGGCGAGGGCGGAGGCGAAGGCAGTAGCGGCGTCATCGACGTGCGTTCGGCCTGCCTGGTGCGCGAAGCCCTGGCCTACGACAGCGTGCTGGCCGACTTCGTCTTCGCCATGCAGGGCATCGGCTCGGCGGCGATCTGGCTGTTCGGCAGCGACGAGCTCCGCCGCCGCTATCTGCCCGGCATCCGCGACGGCTCGCGCTGCGCGGCCTTCGCCATGTCGGAGCCGGACGGCAGCTCCGACGTGGCCGGCCTGTCGACCCGCGCCCGCATCGACGGCGACGACTACGTGATCGACGGCGCCAAGGCCTGGATCTCCAACGGCGGCATCGCCGACCAGTACATCGTGATCGCCCGGACCGAAGACGTGCAGGGCGGCGGCGGGCTATCGGCCATCGTGGTGGACGGCGACACGCCGGGGCTGGTGATCGAATCGCGCACCGAGATCATCTCGCCGCATCCCATCGCGACGATCCGTTTCACCGGCTGCCGGGTGCCGCGCACCCAGCTCATCGGCGAAGCCGGCCGGGGTTTCAAGATGGCCATGGCCACGCTCGACTTCTTTCGCGCCTCGGTGGGCGCGGCAGCTACCGGCGTCGCCCGCCGCGCGCTCGACGAAACCTTGCAACGCGTCGCCGGCCGGCAGCTGTTCGGCACACCCATGGCCGAGATGGATACGGTGCGCATGAAGATCGCCGACATGGCGCTGGAGCTGGACACCGCCGCGCTGCTCACCTACCGCGCCGCCTGGCTCAAGGACACCTCCCGGCGTTCGGCCACGCGAGAGATCGCCATGGCCAAGCTCGGCGCCACCGAAGCCGCGCAGCGGGTGGTGGACGCGGCGGTGCAGCTCTTCGGCGGCACCGGCGTGAGCCAGGGCTCGATCATCGAGCAGCTCTACCGCGACATCCGGCCGATGCGCATCTACGAAGGCGCCTCGGAGGTGCAGAAGCTGATCATCGGCAAGCGGACGCTGGCCGCGGGCGTGGCGGTCGTCGGGCCCTGAGCGGACGGGCGCCGCGCCCGTGCCGCATCAGCGCCCGGCCGCCACCGCCGCGGCGCGGATCTCGCTCAGGCTGGCGGCCGGCGTCAGGGCTTCCGGGTCGACCTTGCAATGCACGATGGCCGGCAGGCCTGACGCCACCGCTCGCTCGAAGGCGGCCGCGAACTCGTCGGTGCGATTGACCGTCTCGCCGTGCCCGCCGAAGGCGCGGGCATAGGCCGCGAAGTCCGGGTTGCGCAGCTGCGTGGCGCTGACCCGTCCGGGGTACTCGCGCTCCTGGTGCATGCGGATCGTGCCGAACATGCCGTTGTCCACCACGATCACCACGATCGCCAGGCCGTACTGCACGGCGGTGGCGAATTCCTGCCCGTTCATCAGAAAGCAGCCGTCGCCGGCGAACGCCACCACCGTGCGTTCCGGATGCAGGCGCTTGGCGCCCACGGCGGCCGGCACGCCGTAGCCCATCGAGCCGGAGGTTGGCGCCAACTGGGTGCCGTAGCGGCGGAACGGTAAAAAGCGGTGAACCCAAATCGCGTAGTTGCCCGCGCCATTGCAGACGATGGCGTCGGCCGGCAGCACCTGCGCCAGGTGGGCCATGACGGCGGCCATCTGCAGATCGCCCGGCGAGCGCACCGAGGCCGGGTCGGCGTAGGCGATTTGCGCCTGGCGGGCCTGGCGCAAGGCGTCGCCGCGCGCCGGGTCGGTGTCGGGCTCGATCGAAGACAGCGCCTGCACCAGCGCCTCGGGCGTGGCGCAGATTTCCAGGTCGGCCTGGTAGACCCTGCCGAGCTCCGCCGGATCCGGCAACACATGCACCAGCCGGCGCGACGACCGCGGAATGCCGAACAGGGTGTAACCCTGGCTGGGCGCTTCCGACATGCGCGCGCCGAGCAGCAGCACCAGGTCGGACTGCTCGAAGCAGGCGCGCAGGCCGGGCGAGATGGAATAGCCGAAGTCGCCGACGTAGTTGGGATGGTCGGCCGCGAACAGCATCTGCCGCCGCAGCGACACCGCCACCGGCAGCTGCAGCGACTCGGCGATGCGCGCGAAGGCCTGCACGCTTTGTTCGGTCCAGCGCGAACCGCCCAGAATCGCCAGCGGCCGTTTGGCTTTGGCGATCGTGGCGAGCAGCTCGGCCACCTGGTCGGGACCGGGATGCGCCTGCACCGCGTGCGCCATGGCGGCGTCCTCGGTCGCGGCCTGTTCGCGCAGCATGTCCTCGGGCAGGCCGATCACCACCGGGCCGCAGCGCCCGGACACCGCCAGGTGCACCGCCCGCGACACCACTTCCGGAATGCGGCCGGGCTCGTCGATCTCGGTGGCCCATTTGGCCAGAGGCCCGAAGGTGGCACGGTAGTCGAGCTCCTGCAGCGCGTCGCGTTCGCGCACGTGGCGCTCGACCTGGCCGACGAACACCAGCAGCGGCGTGGAGTCGTGCCGGGCAATGTGGATTCCTGGCGCCGCGTTGGTCGCGCCCGGCCCGCGTGTCACGAAGCAGGCGGCGGGCCGGCCGGTGAGCTTGCCGTGGGCCTCGGCCATCATCGTCGCGCCGCCTTCCTGGCGGCAGACGGTGACCTCGATATCCGAATCGTGCAGCGCGTCGAGCACCGCCAGGAAGCTCTCGCCGGGCACGCAGAACACATGCCGGATGCCATGGATGCGGAGCTGGTCGACCAGGATCTGGCCGCCGGTGCGAAGGGTTGGAGTGGGCATGGCGATATCCAATGAATGAAATGAAAGTGTCGCTGAATGACTGTTTTTGTTTCATTGGGGTTTTACAGGGCACAAGAAAAATTGCTTTGGATGAAAAATTGCCGCCATTGGATGACGCCGAGCATCCGCAGGAGACCGATCCGTGAGCCACCCCTCGCTGCGCATCACCGATGTGCGCATCGCCCTCATCGAACTTCCCCTGGCCAAGCCGCTGCGCACGGCCATCCACGAGATCAGCCGGGCAGCCACGCTGATGGTCAGCGTCGACACCGATGCGGGTCTCACCGGCGAGGGCTACGGCTTCTGCTTCGACCTGGAGAAGCTCAAGGCCATCGCGCAGATGTGCGCCAGCCTCAGGGGCCACCTGGTCGGCCGCGATCCGCACGACGTGGAAGCCATCTGGGCCGGCATGCTGAAGTCGCTCAATTTCTACGGCCAGGCGGGTGTGGCGGTGCTGGCGATGAACCCGCTCGACATCGCCTGCTGGGACCTCATCGGCCAGGCCGCCGAACGCCCGCTCTACCAGCTTTTCGGCGCCTGCCGCGACCGGGTGCCGGTATATGCCAGCGCCGGCCTGTGGCTGTCGGCCGATATCGACGAACTGCGCGCCGAGGCCGCCGGCTTCGTGCGGCAGGGCTTCAAGGCGATGAAGATGCGCCTGGGTTCGGCCCGCTGGCAGGACGACGTGGAGCGGGTGGCGGCGGTGCGCGAGGTGATCGGCGCCGATTTCACGCTGATGGCCGATGCCAACCAGAGCCTGTCGGCGGTGGCGGCGCTGCGCCTGGCCCGGGCGCTGGAGCCCTTCGACCTGGCCTGGTTCGAGGAGCCCATGCCCACGTGGTGCCACAAGGAAACCGCCGCGCTGGCCCGGGCGCTCGACACGCCCATCGCCAACGGCGAGACCGAATACACCCGCTACGGCGTGCGCGCCATGGTGGAGGCCGGGGCGGCCGACATCATGATGCCGGACCTCCAGCGCATGGGCGGCTACACCGAGATGCGCAAGGCCATGGCCTACCTGGCCACGCTCGACATCCCCGTCGCGCCACACATCTTCACCGAGCACAGCCTGCACCTGGTGGCCTCGGCGCCCAACGCGATCTACGCCGAACACATGCCCTGGTTCGAGCCGATGTTCCAGGAGCGCATGGTGCTCGGCGCCGACGGCCTGGTCGACCTGCCGAAAGGCCCGGGCACCGGTTTCCGCTTCGACTGGAACGCGGTCGACGCGTGGCGCGTCGCGCCCTGACATCCGCCGCTTTCGGCCTTCATACCAACGACAGGAGACAACCCATGCCCATCATCCAGATCACGCTCATCGCCGGCCGCTCGGACGAGCAGAAGCAGGCGATGTATGCCGCCGTCACCGAGGCGGTGCACACCACGCTGGGCGCGCCCAAGGAGGCGGTCCGGATCATGGTCAACGAGATCCCGCCGCAGCATTTCGCGGTGGCCGGCGTGGCCAAGAAGGGGCCTTCGTCCTGACGGCGCGCCTGCGCTTTCCGCTTCCCTCCAACGAAAAAAGAGACAGACCATGAACCGCAGAACCGTGCTGAACCGGGCGCTGTCCGGCGCCTTTATTTCCCTGGCCTTCGCCGTGCCGCTGGCGGCGCACGCGGCCGACCCGATCCGCATCGGGTGGCTGTCCTCGCTGACCGGCGCGCTGTCGTCGGCCGCCATCGCCGAGAACCAGGGCGTGCAGTTCGCGATCGACGAGATCAACAACGCCGGCGGCATCAACGGCAGCAAGCTCGAACTGCTGACCCGCGACACGGTGGGCGACCCGACCAAGGCGGTGAACCTGGCCAACCAGCTGATCCACAGCGACAAGGTGGCCTTCATCATCGGCCCGGTCAACTCCGGCGAATCGCTGGCGACGGTGCCGGTGGTGTCGCGCGCGGGCATTCCCAACATCGTGATCGGCTCGGTCGACGAGCTGATCGACCCGGTGAAGTATCCGCGCGCCTTCCGGGTCATCAGCAGCAACGAGCAGTGGGTGCGCAACGGCAACGACTACGCCACCAAGACGCTGAAGAAGACCAAGGTGGCGATCATCGCCGACACCACCGGCTACGGCGTGGCCACCGCCAAGAAGGCCGCAGCGCTGCTGGAGGCGCAGGGCATCAAGCCGGTGTATTCGGTGGTGGTCGACGCCAACAAGACCAGCCTCACCGACGAGATGACCAAGGCGCGCGAGGCCGGCGCCGACGTGGTCATGCCGTGGTCGGCGGCCACCGGCCTGCTGGCGCGGGTGCTCAACGCGCGCGGCGACATGCAGTGGAACGTGCCGGTGGTGGGCCATCCGGCCATCATGGGCACGCCGATCAAGGCGCTGCTCAACGCGCCCGGCTACTGGGAAAACACCTTCTCGGTCGGCTACGCCAGCACCACCTACGACGCCAACGGCCAGCTGCCCGCGGCCACCCGCAAGCTGATGGAGGCGATCAAGCCCAAACTCGGCGGCAAGATCGACTTCACCTTCTGGTGGGTGGCCATGGGCTACGACACGGTGAAGGTGATCGAGCACGCGATCCGCACCGCCGGCTCCACCGATCCGGCCAAGATCCAGGCGGCGCTGGAGAAGACCCAGAAGCTGCCGGGCGTCTACGCGCCGTTCTACTCGTACGGCCTTAAGGAACGCAACGGCTTCCCGGACGAAGGCATCGCCATCAACCGCGCCAGCACCTTCAAGGACGGCAGCTTCGAAAGGGCGCCGCAATGAAGGCCGGCCTCGCGTATCGAGCCGGGGAGCGGCGGCCATGCTGACGGTGCTGGTCACCGGCCTGGCCATGGGAGCGCTGTACGCGGCGGCAGCGCTCGCCTACAACGTGATGTATTCCACCTCCAAGGTGCTGAGCGTCACCACCGGCCACATCTTCATGCTGAGCGGCGTGGCGGCGGCCTTCCTGATCGGCGAGCTCAAGATGCACTGGAGCATCGGCCTGCTCGGCGCGCTGGCGGTGTCGCTGGTCTTCGGCCTGCTCACCGAGATCGTCGCGATCCGCCGCGTGCTGGCCCGCTCCGACGAGCACCTGTGGCTGCTCAGCACGCTGGCGCTGGCCACCATCGTGCAGCAGGCGGTGGGCCTGTGGTGGGGCACCGAGCCCAAGCCGTTTCCGCGCCTCATCGCGCAGGACTTCACCGCCGGTCCGTGGGACCAGAAGTATTGGCTGCCGATCGCCGCGGTGGTGCTGATCACGGTCGCGCTGGAGCTGTTCTACCGGCGCACGCTCTTCGGCAAGATCTTCATCGCGGTGTCCGAGGACCCCTTCGCCGCGCGCGCCCGGGGCATCGCCACCGACCGGGTGCGGGCCGCGAGCTACGCCATCGCCGGCCTGATCGGCGGGGTGGCGGGCTTCGCGGCGGCGCAGCTCACCTACGCCTACTTCGCGCTCGGCCTGTCGCTCACGCTCAACGGCTTCATCGCGCTGGCGGTGGGCGGCCTGGGCAGCAACAGCGGTGCGCTGGTCGGCGGGGTGCTGCTGGGCCTGCTGACCAGTGTCGCCACCTACTACTTCGGCGGTGCCTACCAGCAGACCATCGCGGTCGGCCTGCTGATGGCGTTCCTGCTGCTCAAGCCCGAAGGTCTCTTCGGCAACAAGAAGGCCCGACTCGTATGAACGCCACCACCCATTCCCTGCCGGCGACCCAGGTGCCGGCGGCCGGCGGCGACTCGCCGCGCCCGCATCCGGGCCGGCGCCTGGCGCTGGCGGCGGTCGGCCTGGTGGCGCTGGCCACGCTGCCCTTCTGGGCCGGCGACGACTACCACCTGCACCTGGCCGCGCTCATCGCCACCTTCTGGATCCTGGTGGCGGGGCTCAACCTGGTGGTGGGCTACACCGGCCTGCTGTCGCTGGGCCACGTGGCGCTGCTGGCGATAGGCGCCTACGCCTTCGCGATACTGGCCGGCACGCACGGCTGGCCGCCCTTCGTCGCGCTGGCGGCGGCCGGCGTCATCGGGGCGGGCTGCGGTTTCGTGCTGGGTCTTCCTTCGCTGCGGCTGCCGGGCTTCTACTTCGCGATGGCGACGCTGGCCTTCTCCATGATCGTCGGCGAGTTCCTGCTGGCGCAGGACACCCTGACCGGCGGCGGCGCGGGCCTGCCGGTGCCGGCCTTCGGCGCGCCGTTCGACTCGCTGCGCGGCTTCTACTGGCTGGTCACCGGGCTGGCGGTGGCGGTGACCTGGCTCACCTGGAACGTCACCCGGCTGATGTGGGGCAAGGCCATGGTGGCGCTGCGCGACAGCGAGGTCGCCGCCGCTTCCACGGGGGTGCCGGCCTTCGGCATCAAGCTCACCGTCTACACCTTCAGCGGGGCCACGGCCGCCATCGGTGGCGCGCTGTTCGGCTCCCTGCAGAGCTACATCACGCCCGACACCTTCCATTTCGAGCTGGGCATGTTCTTCTTCATCTGCATCGTGATCGGCGGGCGGGGCGCGATCCTCGGGCCGCTGGTGGGCACCATCGTGCTGACGGCGCTGCCGGAGGTGGTGGCGCCGCTGGCCAAGCTCGGGCAGTTCTTCTACGGCGCGCTGCTGCTGGCGGTGGTGCTGTTGATTCCCGAGGGCATGGGCAGCCTGATCGGCGTGCTGCGCGAGAAGCTGCATCCGAGCCGCAACGTCAAGCAGGTGGTGGCGCCCGACCTGGCGCGCCTGGCCGCCGCCCTGCGCCAGGAGCCGCAGGCATGAGCGCCGCCACCTTGATGTCCGCCGAAGCGCCCCGGGTCGCGGCCGTGCCGGTGGCGGCCGGCCGCCACCTGCTGGAAGCCCACGAACTCAGCCGCAGCTTCGGCAACGTGCGCGCGGTCGACTCGGTGTCGCTTTCGTTGCACGGCGGCGAGGTGCACGGCCTGATCGGCCCCAACGGCAGCGGCAAGACCACCTTTCTCAACCTGCTCACCGGCTTCTACAAGGTCGACCAGGGCCGCATCACGGTCGACGGCCAGGACCTCACCGGCGCGGCGGTGCAGCGTCGCCCGGGCATGGGCATCGCCCGCACCTTCCAGAAGCCGCGCCTGCTCGGCAGCCTGAGCGTGCTCGACAACGCCATGCTCGGCGGCTGGGAACACACCACCGCCGGCTTCGTCTCCAGCGCGCTGGCGTTGCCCAAGGCACGCCGCGAGGCCCGCGCCGCCCGCGACCTGGCCGCCGAAATGCTGCACGGCGTGGGCCTGGGCCACATGCT
The DNA here is from genome assembly GCF_033546935.1 of Xylophilus sp. GOD-11R. Lineage (GTDB taxonomy): Bacteria > Pseudomonadota > Gammaproteobacteria > Burkholderiales > Burkholderiaceae_C > Xylophilus. The sequence goes on from NZ_CP137854.1 coordinate 1,518,577, forward strand.
CGACCGCAAGGCCAACCTGCTCGACCATGCCGAGCAGCGCTTCCTGGAGATCGCCCGGGGGCTGACCATGCGGCCGCGTTTCGTGCTGCTCGACGAGCCCGCCGGCGGCCTGACCGAGCACGAGATCGAGCAGCTCGCCGGCATCGTGCTCACCCTGCGCGACAGCGGCGTGGGCGTGCTGGTGGTGGAGCACCACACCGACTTCGTCTTCCGCGTCTGCAACCGGGTGACCACCCTGAACCTGGGCAAGAACATCGCCCACGGCACGCCCGAGGAGGTGCGCCGCCATCCGGAAGTCATCCGCGTCTACCTGGGAGCCTGAGCATGCCGACCACGATTCCCCTGGACGACGCCGTGCGCTCGTCCGTCCTTTCCACCGCGCCGCTGCCCGGCCGCACCGACAGCCCGGTGCTGCTGCAGGTGCAGGGCCTGCGTGTGGCCTACGGCAAGGCCGAAGTGGTGCATGGCGTCGACTTCGAGGTGCGGCGCGGCGAATTCGTCGTGCTGCTCGGCCGCAACGGCGCGGGCAAGAGCACCATGCTGCACGCCCTTTGCGGCCTGGTGCCCAAGAAGGCCGGGCAGGTGCGGTTCGACGGGCGCGACATCGGCGCGCTGGACCCGCGCGCCATCGTGCGGGCCGGCATCGTCAACGTGCTCGAAGGCCACCGGGTGTTCACCCAGCTCAGCGTGGAAGACAACCTGCTGGTGGGCACCTATGCCCGCAAGAGCAGCGGCGACCGCTCCCGGCTGGGCCGCGCCTACGAGCTGTTTCCCGAGCTGCACGAGCGGCGCCACCAGCTCGCCTCGCGCCTGAGCGGCGGCCAGCAGCAGATCCTGGCGGTGGCGCAGGGCATCATCGCCGAGCCGCAGCTGCTCATCCTCGACGAGCCCTCCGGCGGCCTGGCGCCCATCGTCATCGACCGCATCCTGAAGGTAGCGCGCGAGCTCTGCGATTCGGGCATTTCGATCCTGCTGGTCGAGCAGCTGGTGAAGGAAGCCCTCCAGTACGCCGACTACAGCTATCTCATCGAGACCGGCACCGTCGGCGGCCACGGCACACCGGCCGAAGTGCAGGCGGGCGAGCTGATCAGCCGCATCTACCTCGGCGGCTGAAAAAAGCGATCACGACAACCAGGAAAGCGGGTCCATGCGCATCACCGACATCGAGGCGATTCCCGTCGCCATTCCGTTCGAGCACGACGGCCCGCCCACCGGCTTCGGCGGCACCACCTGGCACCAGCTCGCCTACCTGCTGGTGAAGGTCTCCACCGAGGACGGCCTGACCGGCTGGGGAGAGGCCTTCGGCTACAACATCATTCCCGCCACCACCGCCGCGCTGATCCAGAACGTGAGGCCCCTGGCGATGGGGCGCGACGCGCGCGACATCGCCGGGCTCATGGAATCCCTGAAGAAGCCGTTGCATCTCTTCGGCCGCGGCGGCCCGGTGCAGTACGCCCTGAGCGGGCTGGACATCGCGCTGTGGGACCTGGCGGGCAAGCGCGCCGGCATGCCCCTGGCGCAGCTGCTGGGCGGCGCATCCCGCAGCGAAGTCGTGGCCTACAACAGCCTGCTGCGGCTCAACGACCCCCAGACCGTGGCGCGCGCCTGCGGCATCAGCCTGGAGCGGGGTTTCCGTCGCATCAAGCTGCACGAGGTGACGGTGGAGGCGGTGGCGGCCGCGCGGCAGGCGATCGGGCCGGACGTGGACCTGATGGTCGACGTCAACTGCGCCTGGCCGGCCGCCGAAGCGGTGGAGATGGCGCGCAAGCTCCAGCCCTATCGCCTGAAGTGGCTGGAAGAGCCGGTCTGGCCACCCGAGGATCTGGACGGCCTGATGCGCATCCGCGCGGCGACCGACGTGCCGATAGCGGTCGGCGAGAACATCGCCAACGTCTGGCAGTTCCGGCCGGCAGCCGCCTGCGAGGCCATCGACTACCTGCAGCCCAGCGTGACCAAGGTCGGCGGCATCACCGAGTTCTGTCAGGTCGCGATGCTGGCCGAAACCGCCGGCAAGCGGCTGGCACCGCATTCCCCGTATTTCGGCCCTGGCCTGCTCGCCACGCTACAGCTCGCGTCGCGCTACCCGGCGCTGATCGGCGGCATCGAATGCTTCGGCGTGCGGCTGGAGAACTCGCTCTTCGGCGACTACGGCGTGGCGCGCCGCGACGGCACCCTGGCCGTGCCGACCGGGCCGGGCCTGGGCTGCGACCCCGATCCGGCCCTGGTGGAGCGGTACCGGACGGCCTGAGGCGCGCGCTACATTCGGGGTTCATCGCCCGCTTTCCTATGCCCCGACCACGATCCGCCGCACCGGCAACGCCCGCCCCGGAGCCCACCCCGGCGCCAGAACCCGCCACCGCCAAGGGCGCCGACGCCCGGGCCGGTACGCTGCTGCGCGGGCTGGCCATCCTCGACCTGCTGATTCCCGCCGCGCAGCCGATGGCGCTCGGCGACATCGCTTCGCAAGTCGGCCTGGACCTGAGCACCACGCTGCGGCTGCTGCGCCAGCTCGAAGACAACGGCCGCGTCATCCGCGGTGCCGACGGCAAGCGCTACCTGGCCGCGCCCTCCACCCTGCGGCCGCTGCCGCTGCTGCACCCGCTCGAACAGCTGCGCCGCGAGGCCACGCCCATCCTGCGTGAACTCGCGGGCCGCATCTCGCAGACGGTGATCCTGGTGGTTTTCCTCGGCATGGAGCGCCTGGTGGTGGAGGTGGTGCAGACCCCCGGCTCACTCAGCCCCTACTACAGCACCTGGCTCAAGGGCCCGCTGCACGCGTCCGCACCCGGCAAGGCGCTGCTGCTCACGCTAGATGCCGAACAGCGCCAGGCCGCACTCGGCGAGCCGCCGTACCGCCGGTGGACCGAGCACACCATCGTCGACGAGAAAACGCTCGCCCGCGAACTCGCCGCCGCCGCCGACAGCGGCGTGGTGATGGTGCGCGACGAGTACTACCAGGGACTCAGCGCGGCCGCGGTCAACTTCAAGGGCTGGAGCGGCCGGGCGCTCGGCTGCATCGGCGTGACCGGCCATACGGCCGAGTTCACCGACGAGGCGGTGGCCACCATCACCCGCGAACTGCTGCACTGCGCCCGCCTCATGCCGCTGCAGGCCAGCGCCTTGCGCGCGGTCGAACAGCTCGGCGCCCGCTACTGACTCATCGGTTTCTTTGCAAATTAAATTGCAAAGAATGAAATAGATAAGTCGTTCGGCAAAACCCGAATTGTTCTGATCGATTCGCGGGAGGACCATGCACGCCATCGACGGAGACACGTCGAGGCCCTGCAATCCCGAGGAGACATGGTTCGATGAACTACGGCTTGGAAGGTCGGACGGCGCTCGTCTGCGCGTCGAGCAAAGGCCTCGGACGCGCCTGTGCCGAGGCCTTGGCGGAGGAGGGCGTGTCGCTGGTGTTGGTGGCGCGTGGCCCCGACGCACTGGAAGGCACCGCGCACGACATCCGCCAACGCTGGGGCGTGCAGGTGACCGCGGTGGCCGCCGACATCACCGAGCCGCAAGGCCGGGCCCGCGCGCTCGGTGCGGCCAGCGGCCATGCGCTCGGCACGGCCGGCGCATTCGACATCGTGGTGACCAACGCGGGCGGCCCGCCCGCCGGTGATTTCCGCGACTGGGACACCGGCGTCTGGCAGGCCGCGCTCAACGCCAACATGCTCACCCCGATCGAGCTGATGCGCGCCACCATCGACGGCATGTCCGCGCGTGGCTGGGGCCGCATCGTCAACATCACCAGTACGGCGGTGAAGGCGCCGAGCCCCTACCTCGGCCTGTCCAACGGCGCGCGCGCCGGCCTCACCGGCTTCGTCGCCGGCTTGGCGCGGCAGGTGGCGCCCACGGGCGTGACGATCAACAACCTGCTGCCCGGCACTTTCGCCACCGACCGCCTGGCCGGCAACCTGGTGGCCGGCGCCCGGCAGGCGGGCATGGAACACGAGGCCTATGTCGACATGCGGCGCCAGGCGATACCCGCGCGCCGCTTCGGCGATGCCGCCGAGTTCGGCGCGGCCTGCGCCTTTCTCTGCAGCCGGCAGGCCGCCTACATCACCGGCCAGAACCTGTTGATCGACGGCGGTGCCTACCCCGGCACCTTCTGAGCGCAGGAACCCATCCAAGAAAAAAGGAGACCCGATGTTTTCGCCCATCCCCCTCGGCCGGCGGGCAGTGCTGGCCGGCGGCCTCGCCGCTCTCGCCGCGCCGGCGTTCGCCCAGGCCTGGCCGAACAAGCCGATCCGGCTCGTCATTCCCTTCGCGCCGGGCGGGGTGACCGACATGGTCGGCCGCGTGCTCGCGCAAGGGCTTGCTGCCGAGCTCGGCCAGCCGGTGGTGGCCGAGAACCGCGCGGGCGCCAGCGGCCTGCCCGGCGCCGAATTCGTCGCCAAGTCGGCGCCCGACGGCTACACGCTGATGATCGGCAACATCTCCACCCTGGCGGTCAACGCCGCCGCCTTCGCCAGGCTGCCCTACGACCCGCAGGCAAGCTTCGCCTTCATCTCGATGGCAGCGCGCCAGCCGCTGATCGTGGCGGTCAACCCGCAGGTGGAAGCGCGCACGCTGGCCGAGCTGGTGAAGCTGGCCAAGGCGCGGCCGGACAGCCTGAACTTCGGCTCGGCCGGCGCCTCGCTGCAGCTGGCCACCGAGGCGTTCAACCAGGCCGCCGGCCTGCGCATGACCCACGTGCCCTACAAGGGCAGTGGCCCGGCCATGACCGACCTGGTGGCCGGCAACATCCAGGTGCTGTTCGATGCCTTCTCCTCGCTGCAGCCCTTCGTGCAGAGCGACCGGGTGCGCGCCCTGGCGATCACCTCCAGCCAGCGCTCGCCGCTGGCGCCGGAACTGCCGACCCTGGTCGAGCTGGGCTATCCCGAGGTCGACGTGACCTCCTGGCAGGCGCTGGTGGCGCCGGCAGGCACGCCGCCGACAGTCGTCGCGCGACTCAACGAGGCGTTGCGCAAGGTGATCGACGCACCGGCCACGCGAGCGCAGTTCGCGCGCCAGGGCGTGGAGGCGCAGGCCTCCAGTCCGGAGCAGCTGCGCGACTTCGCCGCCACCGAGCTGCAGCGCTGGCGCCAGGTGGCCAAGCGCGCCAACCTCAAGCCCGAGTGAGGGGCGCGTTCTCTCTTTCATTCACCCGATGCCGATCCGGCAGGAGTTTCCATGTCCACCAATGCCATTCATCGACGCGGCGTTTTCGCCGTGACCGGCGCGGCCCTCTCGCTCGCCGGCCTGGCCCTCACGGCCGGATGCGCGACCGATCCGTCTGGCCTGTCCGCCGCCCGCGATGACAGCGGCGTGCGCGAAGTCATCGAAGGCCGCCGCCTGGCCTGGAACGCGCAGGACGTGTCCGGCTACGGCCGGCTGCTGGCGGCCGACGCCGAACTGACCAGCGCCACCGGCAAGACGGCCTACGGGCGCGACGAGATCCTGCGGCTCTACGTGGAGCAGCGCCAGGGTGTCTACCGCGACGCCTCGCTGCCCTCCACCGTGGTCGAGCGCATCAAGTTCATCACCGACGACGTGGCGGTAGCCGAGGCTACCTTCGTGCTGGCCGGCGTGCGCTCGGCCGACGGCGCCACGCTGGCGCCGGTGGAGGGCACCAACAGCTATCTGCTGGTGCGGCAGTCGGGCCGCTGGCTGATCTCGTCGATGCGCGGGGTGCCGCGCAAATCGTTCACGCAGTGATCGGCAACGCGCCGGCGCTCTGCCGGCGCTCAGCCAGAGATGCCGTATTCGCGCGCGGCCGTGGCCCGGAATCGTTGCGCGGCGGCGCTTTCGCGCTCGGGCTTGTGCGCCAGCGCCAGGCCGATGCGGGTGACCTCGGGCAGGTCGGTCAACTCGCGGAACACGATCTTGTGGCTGGTGAAACGCTGGGTCACCGAAGGCACCAGGCCCACGCCGAGGCCGCTCTCCACCATGGCCAGCACGGTCTGGATCTGGGTGGCCTGCTGGGCCACCTGCGGCACGAAACCGCAGTGCTGGCAGGCGAGCATGGCCGCGCTGTGCAGGCCGGCGGCGAACACCGGGCTGTACATGACGAAAGGCTCGCCCGCCAGTTCGGCCAGTGCCAGGTCGGCGCGGGCGGCCAGCGGGTTGCCGCGCGGGATGGCGGCGACGAAGCGGTCCTGCTCCAGCAGCAGGATGCGGGCGGAGGACTGCTGCAGCAGCGGTGTGCGCACCAGGCCGACGTCGAGCTCGTCGTTGTCGATCTGCTGCAGGATGGCCGCCGAGGTGAGTTCGCGCAGCACCAGTTCCACGCCAGGGTATTCGGCACGGAACAAGGGCACCAAACGCTGCAGCAGGCCGGCACTGGTGGAGCCGACGAAGCCCACCAGCAGCCGCCCGGTGGTGCCGTGGGCGGCGCTGGCGGCCTGCTCGCGGAACTGCTCGGTATGGAAGAGCAGTCGCCGCGCGTCGGAGAGCGCGGCGCGGCCGCTCTCGGTAAGCGTCACGCCGGCGCTGCTGCGGTTGAACAGGCGGGTGCCGAGTTCGGTCTCCAGCTTCTGGATGGAAACCGACAGCGGCGGCTGGGCCATGTGCAGCCGTTCGGCGGCACGGTGGAAGTTGAGGGTTTCCGCCAGCACCACGAAGTGGCGGATGCGTCGCAGGTCCATCGGTATCGCTCGGGAGGGCGCGTGGTCGGGGTCCTGGAGCATAGCGTGACCCCTCGTCGCGACCGGGCGATGCGTGGCGGCGCGGCGCCGTTCAGCGGCCGAACTGCGGCGTGCGCTTTTCCAGGAAGGCGGAGACCGCCTCGCGGTGGTCGGCCGTCTGGTGCGAGAGCGCCTGGAACACGGCCGACAGCTCCAGCACCGAGTCGAGCCGGGAATGCAGGCTTTCGCGGATCAGGCGCTTGGTCATGCGCACCGCGTGCGGTGGATTGGCGGCGATGCGTGCGGCGATCTCCTGCGCGGTCGGCAGCAGTTGCTCGGCCGGCACCACGCGCGACACCAGGTTCCAGGCCAGCGCCGTGGCCGCGTCGATGGTCTCGCCGGTGAACGACATCTCCGATGCCCGCGCCAACCCGATCGCCTTGGGCAGCAGCCAGGCGCCGCCGTCGCCGGCCACGATGCCGAGCTTGACGAAGCTCTCGGCGAACTTGGCATGCTCCGACGCGATGCGAATGTCGCACATGCAGGCCAGGTCCAGGCCGGCGCCCACGGCCGCGCCGTTGACCGCCGCGATCACCGGCACCTCCAGGTTGAACAGTGCCAGCGGCAGGCGCTGGATGCCGGCGCGGTAGTCGCGGCGGATGCGCAGGCCGTCGGCGTCGGCGGCCTGCTGCTGCATGGTGCGGATGTCGCCGCCGGCACTGAAGGCGGTGCCCGCGCCGGTGAGGATCACCGCGCGCACGGTGTCGTCGGCCTCGATGCGCGCGATGGCCGCCAGCAGCTCGTCGACCAGGCCGTTGCCGGTCAGCGGGTTGCGTTTGGCCGGGTCGTTGAGCGTGAGGGTGACGATGTGCCCGGACTGTTCGTAGAGGAGGGTGCTGGGGGTGTCGGCCATGTTGCTCCGTGGAATGGACTTGAATACACGGGCGAGCTTAGGACGGATGGGTGAGGCGGTCCAATATCGATTTGATGACCGGCGATACCGATCGTTGATCGCCGCCGTCGAAAGCTCAGGGTAAGCACCGAGATTCAATACTGCTGTCGTATCGGATCCGTCCGATTCAATATTGGACAAGCCGGACCCACTTTCCTAACCTGCAGGCTCGACCAACGACGAGGCTCGCCATGCAGAAAGCCCTGGGGCACATCAAGGTGCTCGACCTGACCCGCGTTCTGGCCGGCCCCTGGGCCACCCAGAACCTGGCCGACATGGGGGCCGAGGTGATCAAGATCGAACGGCCCGGCGCGGGCGACGACACCCGCGCCTGGGGCCCGCCTTTTCTGAAAGATGCCGAAGGCCGCGAAACCGCCGACTCGTCCTACTTTCTCAGCGCCAATCGCGGCAAGCAGTCGGTCACCTGCGACCTGTCGCTGCCCGAAGGTCAGGCGCTGATCCGCCGCCTGGCCGAGTGGGCCGACGTGGTGGTCGAGAACTACAAGGTCGGCACGCTGGCGCGCTACGGGCTGGCCTACGAGGACCTGTACCAGATCAACCCGCGGCTGGTGTATTGCTCGATCACCGGCTTCGGCCAGGACGGTCCCTACGCCGCGCTGCCCGGCTACGACTTCGTTTTCCAGGGCATGGGCGGGCTGATGAGCATCACCGGCCAGCCCGAAGGCACGCCGGGCGACGAGCCGATGAAGGTCGGCATCGCGATCACCGACCTGCTCTGCGGCATGTACGCCACCACCGCCATCCTGGGCGCGCTGGAGCATCGCCATGTGAGCGGAGAGGGCCAGTACATCGACATCTCGCTGCTCGACTGCGTGGTCACCGTCAGCTCCTACCAGGCGATCAACTACTTTCTGTCGGGCAAGGTGCCCCGGCGCATGGGCAACGCGCATCCCAACATGGTTCCCTACCAGGTGTTCGCCTGCCGCGAGGGCAACGTGATCGTGGCGGTGGGCAACGACGGCCAGTACCGCGCGCTGTGCAAGGTGATCGGCCGCGAGGACCTGGGCACCGATCCGCGTTTTCACAGCGTGGCCCTGCGCAACCGCCATCGCGAGGCGCTGATTCCGCTGATCCAGGACGTGCTCGCCACCCGTTCCATGAACGAATGGGTGGCACTGCTCGAATCGGCCAACGTGCCCTGCGGCCCCATCAACAATTTGCGGCAGGTCTTCGAAGACCCGCAGGTGCGGCATCGCGGCCTGCAGCTGAAGCTGCCGCACGCCACAGGCGTCGACGCACCGGCGGTGGCCGGGCCGATCCGCTTTTCCGGCACGCCGATCCACTACGAACACGCCGCGCCCACGCTCGGCCAGCACACCGACGCGGTGCTGTCCACCCACCTGGGCCTGGACGCCGCCGCCATCGCCCGGCTGCGCGCCTCGGGCGTGGTCTGAGCGCTCGATCCGAATCCACGAGAGTCTCCGATGGCCAACCTGCTCGACAACTTCGCCTACGCCACCGTGCCACCGCACGCGCAAGCCTTCCGCGCCGAAGTGCGCGACTTTCTCGCCACCGAAATGCCCACGCTGCCCGCCGATGTGCGGGCGCGATCCTGGATGGGCTTCGACGCCGGCTTCAGCCGGCGGCTCGCCGCGCGCGGCTGGGTCGGCGTGACGCTGCCCCAGGAGTTCGGAGGCGCCGCGCTCGACGCTTTTTCGCGTTTCGTGCTGGTCGAGGAACTGCTGACCGCCGGCGCGCCGGTGGCCGGCCACTGGATCGCCGACCGCCAGAGCGGCCCGCTCATCGCCAAGTACGGCACGCCGGCGCAGAAGGCCTTCTACCTGCCGCGCATCTGCGCCGGCGAGGCCTTCTTCTGCATCGGCATGAGCGAGCCCAACAGCGGCTCCGACCTGGCGAGCGTCGGCACCCGCGCCACGCCGGCGGCCGACGGCGGCTGGCGTCTCAACGGCCGCAAGATCTGGACGACCAATGCGCAGAACTGCCAGTACATGATCGCGTTGGTCCGCAGTTCCGGCGATCCGCAGGACCGGCAGAAGGGCCTGTCGCAGTTCATCGTCGACCTGTCGCTGCCCGGCGTGACGGTGCGGCCGATCGAGGACCTGACCGGCGACGCCCACTTCACCGAAGTGTTTTTCGACGACGTGTCGCTGGCGGCCGACGCGCTGGTCGGCGCCGAAGGCCAGGGTTGGGAGCAGGTGAATGCCGAGCTGGCCTTCGAGCGCAGCGGTCCCGAGCGCCTGTATTCGAGCATCGTGCTGCTCGACCGCTGGATCGAGGTGCTGCGCGACAGCCCCGACGCGTCTCGCCACCTGGCGACGGTCGGCCGCTTCGCCGCGCACCTGGCGGCGCTGCGGCACCTGTCGGTGTCGTGCACCGCCCGGCTCGCGGCCGGCGAGAGCCCGGTGATCGAGGCCGCGCTGGTGAAAGACATCGGCACCACCTTCGAGCAGGAGATACCGGCGGTGATCTCGGCGCTGCTCGGCGAAGACCCGCAGGCCGATGTCGATGCCGAACTGTTGCGCACCTGCGCCTACGTGAGCCAGGTGGCCCCCACCTATTCGCTGCGTGGCGGCACGCGCGAGATCCTGCGCGGAATGATCGCCCGTGGCCTCGGCCTGCGCTGAACCACCGACAACGAGAAGGAGACCGAGCCATGTTCGCTGAAGCCCTGGAAGACATCCTGCGCGACCGGTGCACGCCCGCCGTGGTGCGCGCCATCGAGGCCGGCGACGATCCGATGTTGCTCTGGAGCGCCATCGCCGAAGCCGGCTTTCTGGAACTGCTGGCACCGGAATCGGCGGGCGGCGCCGGCCTGCCGCTCGACGAATTCTTCGAGGTGGCGCTGCTGCTCGGCCGCTACGCGGTGCCGTTGCCGCTGGCCCAGTCGATGGCGGCCCGGGCGCTGCTGCCGGAGGGCGCGTGCCCGGCCGCAATGCTCACCTTCGCGCCCGGCCTGCGGCGCGAGGCCGACGGCTGGTGTTGCCCGCAGGTGCCCTTCGGCGCCATCGCCACGGCGGTGCTGGCCGACGATGGCGACGCCCTGTTGCTGTTCGACTGCCAGGACGCGCAACGCCTGCCGACCGGCGTCGCGCACAGCCAGGCGGCCGGCCTGCGCTTCACCGCCGAGCCACAACGCTTCGCCCGCGACGGCCAGGCCCTGCGCGCCTGGGGCGCGGCCCTGCACGCGGCCCTGATCGCCGGCGCCATGGCGCGTGCTTTCGAGATGACGCTGCAGTACGGCAACGAACGTTCGCAGTTCGGCAAGTCGATCGGCAAGTTCCAGGCCATCCAGCACCAGCTGTCGGTGATGGCCGAGCAGGTGGCCGCATCGCGGCTGGCGGCGCGCGCGGCCTTCGGCGCCGGCACCGCGCCGGGCCTGCTGCAGGCGGCGCTCGCCAAGGCGCGCACCAGCGAGGCCGTGGTGCCGGTGGCCGCCACCGCCCACGCGGTGCACGGGGCCATCGGCGTGACCGCCGAATACGACCTGCAGCTCTACACCCGCCGGCTGCAGGAATGGCGCCTGGCCCACGGCTCGGAGGCCCATTGGCATCCGGTGATCGGCCAGGCGCTGCTCGACAGCGGCGCGCCGGTGGCCGATTTCATCCGCGACCTCGCCGCCGCCTGAGCCCGTGCCGGGCTGGCGCGAGGCCCATCACCAAAAAGAGAAAGTGACAAAGCACCATGACCATCGCCCGACGCGACCTTCTTGCCGCCGGCCTGCTCGCCGGCGGTTTCGCCCTCACCGCCTCGGCCCAGGGCGACTTCCCCAGCCGGCCGGTCCGCTTCGTCGTGCCGTTCGGCCCCGGCAGCGGCACCGACACCTCGGCGCGCTACTTCGCCCGCAAGTTCCAGGACATGACCGGCCAGCCGGTGGTGGTGGACAACAAGCCCGGCGGCAACGGCTTCATCGCCGTGCGGCAGGTGCTCGACGCGCCGGCCGACGGCTATACCGTGTTCATCGGCAGCAATTCCACGCTCGCGGTCAACGTCGCGCTGTTCAAGAAGCTGCCCTACGACCCGGCGAGCGACTTCGCGCCACTGTCGATGATGATGCGGGCCCCCGCCGTGCTGGTGGTGCCGCCGTCCTCGCCCTACCAGAGCCTGGCGCAGCTGGTGGCGGCGGCCAAGGCCGAGCCCGGCAAGCTCAACTACGGCTCGGGTTCGGCGGGCTACCAGCTGATGGCAGAACTCTTCAACGACATGGCCGCCGTCGATACCCGCCAGGTGCCTTTCAAGAGCGCCGCCGAGGCCCTGACGGCGGTGGCTTCCGGCACGGTGGACTTGTCCTTCGCCGACATCACCGCCGCCCTCGAACTGGTCAAGGGTGGCCGGGTGCGCGCCCTGGCGGTGGCGGCCGACCGCCGTGCCGGCGCCCTGCCCATGGTGCCCACCACCGCCGAAGCCGGGCTGGCGGGTTACGCCGCGTCGGTGTGGGTGGCCGCCACGGTATCGGCCCGGACGCCGCCGGCCACCGCCGAGAAGCTGGCGACGCTGTTCACGCAGATCGAGCGGCTGCCGGAAACACGCGAGTTCTACGCGCGTCTCGGCGCCGAGACGATGGCCGGCGGCGCCGAGGAGATGAAGAGCTTTCAGGCCCAGGACATTGCGCAGTGGAAGCGCATCGCGGTCAAGGCGCGGATCGAGCAGGAGTGAACGCCGTCGCGCCGGCGGAGCGGCGAACCCGCGCTGGCTTCGATCAACCCGCCCGATCCTGCCGATGGATCGCCAGCGGCGCGAAGCTCTGCGCCACCGGCATCACTTCCAGCGAGTTGATGTTGACGTGCGGCGGCAGTCCCGTCACCCAGGCCACCGTCTCGGCGATGTCGTTCGCGTCGAGCGCCTCCACGCCCACGTAGCGCTTCTGCGCCTCGGCCGCGTCGCCGTGGAAACGCACCGTGCTGAACTCGGTGCCGCCCACCATGCCGGGCTCGATGTTGCACACCCGCACGGCGGTGCCGGCGAGGTCGGCGCGCAGGTTCAGGCTGAACTGGCGCACATAGGCCTTGGTGGCGCCGTAGACGTTGCCGCCGGGGTAAGGGTAGGTGCCCGCCGTGGAGCCGATGTTGACGATGTGGCCCCGGTTGCGCTCCACCATGCCGGGCAGCAGCGCGTGGGTGACCAGCGTCAGGCCGACGACGTTGGTGTCGATCATGCGGCGCCAGTCCTGCGCGTCGGCCGCCTGCGCCTTGTCCATGCCCAGGGCCAGGCCGGCGTTGTTGACCAGTACGTCGATCGCCCGGAGTTCCGGCGGCAGCGTATCGACCAGGCTCCGAATGGCGGCTTCGTCGGACAGGTCGAGCGCCACGGGATGGAAGGCCTCGCCCAGCGACTGCCGCAGCGCCTCCAGGCGGTCGGCGCGGCGGGCCACGCCGATCACCCGGTGGCCGTCCTTCACCATGCGACGCGCGATCGCTTCCCCAAAGCCGGCCGATGCGCCGGTGACCAGAATCAGCATGTCGTTTCCCTCGTGGATGGGCCTGCAAGGCGGAACGAAGATTATGGATAGGGCCGCGCCTATCATCTGCGCCCCGAAACCGGAGACCCCATGAACAAGAGACAACTGCTCCAGCTCGCCGGCCTCGCGGCCGCGCTCCCCACCGCCGTCTTCGCGCAGGCCGCATGGCCCGCCGCCAAGCCGATCCGTCTGATCGTCGGCTACCCGCCCGGCGGCGGCATCGACTTCGCGGCGCGCACCATCCAGCAACCGCTGCAGGACGCGCTCAGGCAGCAGGTGGTGGTCGACTACAAGCCCGGCGCCAGCGGCATGATCGCCGCCACCGAGCTCACCCATGTGGCACCCGACGGCTACACCCTGCTGCTGGCCAACACCGGCCCGTTCGCGATCGCCCCGCACCTGCAGTCCAAACCGCCTTACGACCCGTTGAAGCAGTTCACCTACATCGCCCAGGTGAGCGAAGGCAGCTACGTGGTCGCCACCCGGGCCGACCATCCGGCGCGTGACTTGAAGGAGTTCATCGCCTGGGCCCGGACGCAGCCGGGCAAGGTGAATTTCGCCTCGGGCGGCAACGGCACCTCGACCCACCTCAACGGCGAGCTCGTCAACCAGGTCGCCGGCCTGGACATGACCCATGTTCCCTACAAGGGCAGCGCGCCGGCGGTGCAGGACCTGATGGGCGGGCAGACCCAGCTGCTGATCGATGCCGGCACGGTGCTCACGCCGCAGGTGCGCAGCGGCAAGCTCAAGGCGCTGGCCGTGACCGGGCCCCGGCGCGACCCGGCCTTGCCCGATGTGCCCACGGTGCGCGAACTCGGCCTGCCGGGCATCGAGGCGGTCGGCTTCCAGGGACTGGTCGGCCCGGCCGGCATGCCGCGCGAACTCGTCGAGCGGCTGGCGGCCGAGGTCGAAAAGGTCGTCGCCAGCGCCGCAGTGCGCGAGAAACTGCAGGGCGCCGGCAGCGAGCCGCGCTTCCGCGGGCCGGTGGAGTTCACCGCGTTCGTGAAGGCCGAGAACGACAAGTGGACCCGGCTGATCCGCGAACGCAAGCTGCACGCGGACTGAAGGCGGGGCAGGGGCCGGGCGTTTTCATCGCGATACACCGGCCGGCGGGCACGCGCCGAGAATCTTTCCCCTTCTCGACGCAACCAGGACAACACACCCATGCTCGCCCACTCGGAAATGCTTCTGCGCCTGCTGGTGGCCGCGGCCCTCGGCAGCCTGGTCGGCTTCGAGCGCGAACGCCTGCTGTGGGCCGCGGGCATCCGCACCCACATGCTGGTGTGTGTCGGCTCCTGCCTCTTCATGGTGGTGTCGGCCTTCGGATTCGCCGACGTGCTGGTCGGCGAGCACGTGGTGCTGGACCCCTCGCGCGCGGCGGCCCAGGTGGTGTCGGGCATCGGCTTTCTCGGCGCCGGCGCGATCCTGGCGCGGGGCGAGGTGGTGCGCGGGCTGACCACGGCGGCGAGCATCTGGACGGTGGCCGCCATCGGTCTGGCGGTCGGCGGCGGGCTCTATTTTCCGGCGACCGCGGCCACGCTGGTGATCCTGGGCATCCTTGCCGGCGTGAAACCGCTCGAGGAGATGTACCGCGCGCGCAGCCAGAGCTGCCGGCTGCACATCACGGCGCGCCACGGCGCGCTCAACCCCGATCTGCTGGAGGCCACGCTGCAGGTGCGGCCGGCGCAGCTGCGCCGCTTTCTGGTGACGGTGCAGCAGGGCGGCGCACTCGACGACATCACGGTGGTGCTCGCCCGGGTGTCCTCGTCGGAGATCGTGCGCATCAGCGGGCAGCTGGCCCGGATCGACGGTGTGGAGGCGGTGGAGGCGGTGGACGTGGTGTCGCGCGATGGCGGGCGCGGCGCGCAGGCGAGCTGAGCGTCGCCGCGAGCCTGCCGCTCAGTAGTGCGGCGGCAGGTCGTCCTGCGGGCTGCGCGGCGCGCCACCGGCCTCCGGCGCCTGCTGCCGCAAGGCGGCGACCTGGCCGATGAGGGCGTCGATCTGCTGCTGTTGCCGGTAGAGCGCGAGGTTGAGCTCGTCGATCAGGTCTTCGGTGTAGGCGAGCTTGATCTCGACTTCCTCCAGACGCCTTTCGGCGGAGACGCTGGCGGGCTCTGGCGGTGCGGAATCGGAGGTCATGCGCTATTACATCACCGGCCTCACGCCCACGATCCGGGCCGGCGTGGCGGGACCGTCGTTATGCAAGAATGAATACGACGCAACCCTTCGCCAGCACTCGATGAAAGCCCTTTTCCGGATCGCCGCCGCAGCCGTGACCGTCGCCGGCCTGGCAGTCGGTTGCGCGAGCCTGAACCCGCCCGTCGGCGCCGCTGCCCACGCCGCCCCGGGGGCGCGGGCCCGCGTGCCGTCGGCTGCCGTCGCCGTCTCGGGCGCGGTGGTCCGGCCGGCCGTCTTCGACCTCGCCGCGCTGCAGGCGCTTCCGTCCAGCACCGAGACCGTCGGCGGCCACGTCTATGTCGGTGTGAGCCTGTGGACCTTGCTCAATGCGGTGGTCGGCCTGCGGCCCGATGCGTCCTTGCGCAACCCCGGGCTGTCGATGTTCGCCGTTGCCACCGGCACCGACGGCTATCGGGCGCTGCTGTCGCTGGCCGAGATCGATCCCGAGGTGGGAGGGCGGTCCGCCCTGGTGGCCTGGTCGGTCGACGGCGCAGCCCTGGGGCCGGCCGGGATGGCCCGGCTGGTGGTCGGCGGCGATGCCAAGCCGGGCAGGGCGGTCGCCAACCTGGAACGCATCGACGTCTTCACCGCGCCGGCGGGCCACTAGGGCCGGCCTCAGCCGTGCCGGGGGCAGGGATGGCGGCGATCGGTATCCGCCGCCTGCGGCGCGGACGCGCGCGAGGGCGCTCCCAGCGCAGCGGCGAAGCTGCCGAGGCCCGCGCTGCGCAGCGGCCGGAACTCGATGCCCTGCCGGGCGCACAGCCGCTTGAGCTGGCCGACGGAGTCGTGGTCGACGCAGTCCACCGGAAACACCACCAGTTCCGCCCAGGCGACGCTGGCCGACAGCAGGCCCTTGCGGTCTTCCAGGCCGCCGTCGTGGTGGCGAAAAACGCCGCCGTGGCGCTCCACCAGCGCGCGGATGGAGGGCGTCGAGCTCGGCCGGCCGCCCACGTAGAGGATGCGCCGGCCGTCCAGCCGGTGGTGAGCGTTCGTGGTGGTGCCGGCGTCGTCTTGCGGGTCGCCGGCGAGTTCGCGCAGCTGGGCTTCGGCCGCTTCGAGTTCGGCGGCGAGTTCGCCCGCGTGCCGGCGCAGGTAGGCGGCTTCTTCCGCCAGGGTGGCCGCGGCGGCCTGTGCGCTCGCCGCCGCCTGCTCCGCCGCCTCGCGTCGCTGGGTCTGCAGCGCGACCTGTTCGCCGGCCGCCGCGACCGGGTCGCGCAGCGCCCGGGGTGCCGGGGCGGCAGGGGCGCCTTGCCGCGCCTCCTCCAGCGAGCGGTGGGCCTCGGACAGCGACTGCTGCAGGCTCGCCAAGGCCTGCTCGCGGGCGATGTGCCGTTCCTGGTAATGCTCCACCTGCTGGCGCAGTTCGCCGTTGGCCTGCTCCAGCGCGACCAGGCGCCGGATGTCGGCCCGGTTGGCCGCGCCGACCAGGTGCGACAGCATGTGCACGTCGCCGAAGACCTTGCTGCGCACCTCGGTCGTGGCGTGTCGGTGGGTCAGCACCGCCCAATAGGCACCGGGGATGTCGCCGCTGCGCAGGGCGGCGTCCCAGAGTGCGAGCAGTTCCACCGTGTCGCCGATGCGCGAGAAGCGCAGCAGCGTCGATTCGTGCTGGCGGTCCAGCGCCTTGTGCAGCGCCTTCGATGCCGGGCAGGGCTGCGACGCCAGCCACACGGCTTCATGGTGGATGTCGAGGTCGGCGATGCCCTCGACATGGATGAAGCGCGACATCAGCTTGCGCAGCGCGGCGGTCGACAGGCAGGTGCCGATGATCGAGCACTGGAAATTGGTGTCCAGGTCGGCCAGCTTCAGCCGGCCGGGGCGGGCCGTCGCTTGCCCGGCGGGCGCGGGAGCGGCCGCGTCGGCATCGCAGCAGGCCGCGCCCTGGTCGGCCAAGCGCTGGTAGTGGGCAGAACCCGGGGCGGTGGCGAACTTGAAAGGTGGTGGCGTCAGCATGGCGGCTCCCGGCGTGGCGGCACCGCCGGTCCCGGGAACGGCCGGAAGGTGCCGGTGGCGCTATGTTCTGCAGACTATAGCGAATCCGCCGGCCGTGCGGTGGTCGTCCAGTGCGCCGACTGCCGCGCCGCTCGCGCCGGTCAGGCCATGCGGTCGTCGGAACGCATGGCCGGCAAGCGACCGAGTTGCGGAGCGAACCAGCCGGTGCGATCGGTGTGCCGCACGTCGAAGGCAGGCACGTAGGGTTTGATGTCGAGTACCGGCGTGCCGTCCACCATGTCGTTGCCGGCGAAGTGCAAGACCGCGCCTTCGACCGTCAGCAGCCGCACGATCGACAGGCCGAGGCGGTTGGGCCGCGCCGGCGAGCGGGTGGCGAACACGCCGTGCGATGCGTCGTCGAGAAACGGCACCACTTCGAGCGGCTCGCGGGTGCCGCGGTGCAGGTGGGTGATGAGGAAAAGGTACTCGAATCCCTCGATGTCGCGCAGGCCGGCTGCGAACTCCGGCAGCACCTCGAGCGATGCCCGGGCATCGGGCGAGCCGGCGGTCTGGATCGGCATGCCCACGGTGTCGTCGAAGGGGCTGCGTACGTGGCCGATGGGGCGGGAGACGATGTCGGGAGCGTTCGAAGTCATGGCGCTGCGGGAGGACGATGGGAGCAGGCATTCTCCCTGGCGCCGTTCAGTGCGACGACACCCAGTCCTCGGCCCAGGGCATCGCCGGCATCGCATAGGCGCCGCGCAGCCGGTCGGTCTCCAGCGCCGGGCTGCGGCCGAACAGCCGCTTGAACTCGCGGCCGAACTGCGACGGGCTCTCGTAGCCGACGCGCGCGGCCGCGGCGGCGGCCGTCATGTTCTCGCGCAGCATCAGCAGCCGCGCCTTGTGCAGCCGGATCGACTTGAGGTATTGCAGCGGCGAGCTGTCGGTGACCTGGCGGAAGTGCAGGTGGAAGGTCGACACGCTCATGTCGGCTTCGCCGGCGAGCGCGTCGATCTGCAGCGGCTCGCGGTAGGCGGTGTGGATGCGGCGCACCGCCCGGCCGATGCGGGCGACGCGGCCGGTGCCCGACAGGGCCGCGCGCAGGGCGTGGCCCTGTTCGCCGCAAAGCACCCGAAAGCAGATCTCGCGCACGATGCCCGGCGCGAGGATCGCCGACTCCACCGGCGAGGCCAGCGCCTGCAGCAGGCGCAGCACGGCGTCGGCCAGGGTGTCGTCGATCGGCGTCGAGAGCATCGTGGCGGGCGCGGCCTGCGGCGCGCCGAGCAGGCCGTCGAGCTGCGACGTGAGCTCGGCGACCAGCGCGAGATCGAGGCCGAGGTAGACCGCCAGCAGCGGTTCCTCGGCGCTGGCCTCGGTCTCCATGGTGAAGGGCACCGGCACCGCCACCGCGAGGTAGTGCTGGGCGTCGTACACATAGCGACGGTCACCCCAGAAGCCGGTCTTGCGGCCCTGGCAGACGAAGACGATGCCCGGCTCGTAGAGCACCGGCGTGGTCTGCAGCGGACGGTTCGAACGCAGCAGGCGCACGCCCGGCACCGTGGTGGCGGTGTAGCCCTCGGCCGGCGCGAGCCGCAGCAGCAACGCGGCCATGCGCTCGCGCGGCGAGGGATCGGGCGGAGCCGGGCGCCGGCTCACGGCGCGGCCGGCTCGGCGAAGTCGGTGGACCGGCTCAGGGCCTCGTGGGCCGCGATGCCGGCCTGCAGATCCTGCAGGCGGCGCCGCACCAGTTCCAGCGCGTCGCTGCCCAGCAGCAGCTGCGCGGGCGGATCCTGCAGGCCGACCAGTTCCAGGATGGCCGCGGCCGCCTTGGCCGGGTCGCCCAGTTGCCGGCCGTGCTTTTGTTGCCGTGCCTCGCGCACCGGGTCGAACAGCGCGTCGTAGTCGGCGATGGTGCGTGTGGAGCGCACCATGGAGCGACCGGCCCAGTCGGTGCGGAACGACCCGGGCGCGACGGCGGTGACCGCCACGCCGAAGGGCTTCATCTCCTGCGCCATCACGCCCGAGAGGCCTTCCAGCGCGAACTTGCTGCCGCAGTAGTAGCCGATGCCCGGCATGGTGAGGTAGCCGCCCATCGAGGTGATGTTGACGATGTGTCCGCGCCGGCGCGTGCGCATGCCGGGCATGACCGCCCTGGCGAGCGCCACCGCGCCGAACACGTTCACCTCGAACTGCCGGCGCATCGCGTCGAGCGGCGATTCCTCCAGAACGCCTTCGTGGCCGTAGCCGGCGTTGTTGATCAGCACGTCGATGGCGCCGATGCCGCGCTCGACCTCGGCCACCAGCGCGGCCGCTCCGTCGACTTGGGTGACGTCGAAGCGCCGGGCATGTGCGCGCTCGGCATGCTGCGCCTCGAAGGCCTGGCATCCGGCTTCGTCGCGCACCGTGCCGACGACGGTGTGGCCCTGGCGGATGGCCTCGGTGGCGATGGCGCGGCCGAAGCCGCTGCTGACGCCGGTGATGAGAAAGAGGCGTGATGTGTTCATTCGTCCGATGTTAGGCAGTGCGCCACCGCCACCCAAGGGCGAAAACTCCGGCGTGATGGCCTGATTCTCCGGACCGGCCGCGTCGCCTGCCGACCCGAATGAGGCCGGAGGTGATCGATCGGTGCTGGTTTTCCCCGCTGTCGACGCAGCCGCGGCTCACGCCGCGCGATGCGCCTGGCCGGCGCTCAGCGTCTGCGTCGCCTGCTCGCGCAGCCAGTGCCGGAAGGTGCCGAGCGCCGGCTCGTGGCGGCGAGCGCCGGCCAGCACGAAGTAATAGCCCAGCCGGCTCTGCCAGCCGCCGGTGAGCACCTGCACCAGGTCGCCGCGCGCAAGCTCTTCTTCCACCAGCACCCGCGGCACCAGCGCCAGGCCCATGTCCATCGTCGCGGCCTTGAGCAGGGTCGAATAGAACTCGTAGCGGATGGTCCGGCCCGGCCGGATGGCCGGCTGGCCCAGGGCCTGCTGCAGTTCGGTCCAGGCGTGGGGCACCTCGAAATGCTCCAGCAGCGCGAACGAATCGAACTCGCGTCGCTCCAGCGCGGCCGCGCACCGCAGGCGCAGCGTCGGCGACATCACCGCCACCATGTCGCGGCCGAACAGGTAGTCGGCCTCGCAACCCGGCCAGCTGCCGCCGCCGAAACGGAATTCGCCATCGGCCTGCGACGGCGAAATGCCGCCCCCGGAGATCTGGTTGGTGAACTGCACGTCGATGTCGGGATGGGCCTGCTGGAACGCCGCGAAACGGGGCAGCAGCCAGCGGTCGCCCAGGATGTGCGGCATGCGCAGGGTGAGCGAGGTGCGCGGCGCATGCATCAGCGCCAGCTGCTCCGACGCCTCGGCCAGCGAGGCCAGCAAGGGCGTGATGCGCTGCAGGTACCAGTGGCCGAGGTCGGTCAGCACCAGGCCGCGATTGACCCGGATGAACAAGGGCACTTCCACCGCCTCCTCCAGCGCCCGCAGTTGCTTGCTGACCGCGCCCTGCGTCATGCAGAGCTCGCTGGCCGCCACGGTGCAGCTGAGCTGGCGGGCGGCGACTTCGAACACACGCAGGGCGGTGGTGGAGGGAATGCGGTGGCGCATGGCGACGATCGGTGGCGCGGGCGGCGAGACGCAAGCTCCAGCAAAGATCGCGCCAGTGCCATTCCGTTCGGGAATGCCGTGGGGAATTAATCTCGTTTGCCGGCCCCGGGCGCCGCGCCGACACTGGTTCTTCCCATCGTTCATCCGACATTCCCATGCGAGCCTACCGACGCCATACCCTCTTCGGCCTCCTTGCCGCGATCGCCCTGTGCGGCGCCAGCGCCCAGGCGCAAAACCAGCTGGAAGACATCCAGAAGGCCAAAGTGCTGCGGGTGGGGATCCCGACCGATTTCGCGCCCTACGGCTTCGTCGGCCCCGACCTGAAACCGCAAGGCCTGGACATCGACATGGCCCAGTACATCGCCGACAAGCTCGGCGTGAAGCTCGAAATGCTGAGCATCAGCACCCAGAACCGCATCCCCTACCTGCAGACCCACAAGGCCGATCTGGTGATCTATTCACTGGGCAAGACACCCGAGCGGGAAAAGGTGATCGACTTCTCCGCGGCCTACGCGCCGTATTACATCGCGGTGTACGGCCCCCGCTCGATGGCGGTGAAATCGCCGCAGGACATGGTGGGCAAGACCGTCGCGACCAACCGCGGGACCACCGACGACATCGAGGTGACCAAGGTGGCGCTGCCGGGCACCGAGATCCGGCGCTTCGAGGGCAACGACGCCACCATCGGCGCCTTCGTCGCCGGCCAGACCCAGCTCATCTCCACCGGCTCGCCGGCCGCCGAGGTGGTGAAGCAGCGCAATCCGCAACTGGGCCTGGAGGTCAAGCTCACGCTCAAGACCTCGCCGTGCTTCGTCGGCATCGCCAAGGGCGAGGACAGCCTGCGCGCTAGGGTCAACGACATCATCGCCGAGGCGCGGCGCAGCGGCGTGGTGGAACGCCTGTCGCAAAAATGGCTGGGACTGGCGGCAGGCGATCTGCCGCTGTAGGCCGACGCATCGCGGCAGCCGGGGTGGCCGGACGCGGGCGGGGGCGGGGGCGGCCCCGCGCCGCTCAACCCTTCTCGGAGAACACCCCGAATTCGCTCCACAGGCCTCGCCCTGGTCGAGTGCCCGCCTCAGTTCCTTGCGGCGTTGGGCCGTGGCCATCGCGATGGCCAACGACACCGCGTTCGGCCTGCAGGCCTCTGTGCAGTCCCCGGACACCGGCACGGCCCGTGCGGTGGCGCGCCGCCTGCGGGCCGGCCGCGTCAGCATCAACTACCCGCCGCTCGATGTGGACGTGCCCTTTCGGCGGCTGCAAGCGATCGGGCAACGGCCGCGAGGGCGGCGGGCAGGGCCTTGCCGAATACCTGGAAGTGAAGGCCACGCTCGGCTACGCGGCCTGCCTCTGACCTGATGTCGGGCCCGCACACCCGCGAGCGATCCCGCTCGGGCACGTGCGGGCATGCGGGGGTCATGGATCGCTGTGTCGCCAGCCGCAGGCGGACAGCCAAGTTACGACAGCCTGCAGGCGTGCCTCTCCTACATGGGTCGTGAGACGAAACCACTACGTTGGTTTCCTTCCTGGCGCCGTATCGATGCGGTGCCCTCCCCACGATCACCGTTCCGAAGAGGACACCCATGGACACCCGCGTGCATTCGCCCGCCGCCGCCCTCGGCGACAGCGGCATTCCCATCACCCTGCAACTCAACGGCTTCTCCCACACCGCCCGGGTCGAGCCCTGGGTCACGCTGCTGGACCTGCTGCGCGAGGAAGCGCATCTCACCGGCACCAAGAAGGGTTGCGACCACGGCCAGTGCGGCGCCTGCACCGTGCTGCTCGACGGCAAGCGGGTCAACAGCTGCCTGCAGCTCGCGGTGTCGGTCGACGGCAGCGCCGTGCAGACCATCGAGGGCCTGGCCGAATCCGGCGAGGGCGGCGGGCTCGATCCGCTGCAGCAGGCTTTCATGGACCACGACGCCTTCCAGTGCGGCTACTGCACGCCGGGCCAGATCTGCTCGGCACGCGGCCTGATCGCCGAGGGCAAGGCCCGCACCCGCGAGGAAGTGCGCGAACTGATGAGCGGCAACCTCTGCCGCTGCGGCGCCTACACCAACATCACCGACGCGGTGATGTCGGTGCTCCAGCGGGAAGGACTCGCCAAATGAACCGCTTCGAATACGCCCGCGCCGCCGATGCCGGCGAAGCGGTGCGGCTCGCCTCGGGCAGCGCCATGCGCTTTCTGGCCGGCGGCACCAACCTGGTCGATCTGCTCAAGGAAAACGTCGAGCGACCGACCAAGGTGATCGACATCCGGCGTCTGCCGCTGGCTGGCATCACCGCCACGGACGATGGCGGCCTGCGTCTGGGAGCACTGGCGACCAATGCCGACACCGCCTGGCATCCGGAGGTGGAAGCGCGTTATCCACTGCTGTCCTCGGCGATCCTGGCCGGCGCCAGCCCGCAGCTGCGCAACGCCGCCACCAACGGCGGCAACCTCAACCAGCGCACCCGCTGCTACTACTTCTACGACACGGCCGCCGCGTGCAACAAGCGCGAGCCCGGTTCCGGCTGCTCGGCCATCGGTGGGGTGACCCGCATCCACGCGATCCTGGGCAGCAGCGAAGCCTGCATCGCCACCCATCCATCGGACATGTGCGTCGCGCTCGCCGCCCTGGAAGCCACGGTGCGGGTGCAGGGGCCGTCGGGCGAGCGCTCGATCGCCTTCGCCGACTACCACCGACTGCCCGGCGACGATCCCTCTCGCGACAACCAGCTTGCCGACGGCGAACTGGTGACCGCCATCGACCTGCCAGCCGAGGGTTATGCCACCCACTACACCTACCTGAAGCTCCGCGACCGGCTTTCGTACGCGTTCGCGCTGGTGTCGGTCGCCGTTGGCCTGCGCCTGGACGAGGCCGGCCGCATCGTCACCGGCCGCGTCGCGCTGGGCGGTGTGGCGCACAAGCCCTGGCGCGAGCCCCGGGCCGAAGCGCTGCTCGAAGGCCAGGCGCCGTCGCAGGCGCTGTTCCTGCAGGTGGCCGACAGCCTCCTGCTCGGCGCGGTGGGCCGGGGCGGCAATGACTTCAAGATCGAACTGGCCCGCAAGGCCATCGTGCGGGCGTTGCGTCAGGCAGCCGCCGGCACGCCCCAATCGCAGACCGACAAACGGGTGGCATGACATGAGCGACATCTTTTCCAACCCTTCCAGCGTGCGCATCGGCGACGCCTTCAATCGGGTCGACGGCCTGGTCAAGGTGACCGGTCGTGCGAAATATGCCGCCGAATACGCTGCCCCCGAGCTGCTCTACGGCTGGGTGGTGTCCTCCGACATCGCGGTCGGCCGCATCGTCTCCATCGACGAGGTCGCCGCCCGCGCGGTGCCCGGCGTCGTCGAGGTCATCAGCCACGCGAACCGGCCGCACCTGGCCTGGCTCGATCACAGCTATGCCGACGAAGTCTCGGTCCCGGGCTCGCCCTTCCGGGCGCTCTACGACGACAAGATCGTCTTCAGCGGCCAGCCGATCGCGCTGGTGGTGGCCGGCTCGCTGGAGGCCGCCCGTGACGCTGCCGCCTTGCTGCGGGTGACCTACGAGCAGGATCGCCACAACACCGATTTCGATGTGGCCCTGGCCGGCAAGTACGAGCCGAAGAAAAAGCGCAGCACCTACCTGCCTCCCAAGCCGCGCGGCGACGCGCAGGCGGCCTTCGACGCCGCCCCGCTGCAGCACACGGCCGAGTACCGCCTGCCGGCGCACTTCCACAACCCGATGGAAATGCACGCCACCACGGTGGTATGGGAGGGCGGCGGCAAGATCACGGTGCACGACAAGACCCAGGGCGCGCAGAACGTTCAGGGCTACCTGTCGTCGGTGTTCGGCTTTTCCAAGGACGACATCCGGGTGCTCAACCCTTACGTGGGTGGCGCTTTCGGCTCGGGATTGCGGCCGCAGTACCAGGTCTACCTGGCCACGCTGGCGGCCAAGATGCTCGAACGCTCGGTGCGGGTCGTGCTCACCCGGCAGCAGATGTTCACCCATGTGCACCGACCCGAGGCGGTGCAGACGGTGTCGCTGGCCACCGACGACAGCGGCCTGCTGCAGGCCATCGTCAACGACGCCACCACCGCCACCTCGCGCTTCGAGGACTACATGGAGGTCGTCTGCAACTGGGGCCTGATGAACTACCGCTGCCAGAACGCGTCGGCCCAATACACCTTGGCCGCCATGGACACCTACACCCCCGGCGACATGCGCGCCCCGGGTGCGGCCACCGGCATGACGCTGTTCGAGATCGCGATCGACGAGATGGCCTACCGCGCCGGCCTCGACCCCTTGGCTTTTCGCCGCTTGAACTACTCCGACATCGACGCGATGAACGAGAAGCCCTACACCTCCAAGGCGCTGCGGCAAGCCTACGACCAGGGCGCCGAACGCTTCGGCTGGGACGCCCGCAGCGCCGAGCCACGCTCCATGCGCGACGGCACCGAGCTGGTCGGGTGGGGCATGGCCACCGGCATGTGGGACGCGATGTTCATGAAGACCAGCGCCCGTGCCCGGCTGCAGGCCAACGGCGAGCTGGAGATCTCCACGGCCGGCGCCGACATCGGTACCGGCACCTACACGGTGATGGCCCAGGTCGCGTCGGACACGCTGGGCATTGCGCTCGACAAGATCCATGCGCGCCTTGGCGACAGCGACCTGCCGGCCTCGCCAGTGGAGGGCGGCTCCTGGATGGCCGCATCGGCCGGCGCTGCGGTCCAGCTGGCGTGCCAGGCCATCGGCAAGCAATTGCTTGCTGCCGCCGAAGACATGCCGGGCCGCCCGCTCGGCAAGGTCCAACTCGAGGAACTGGTGTTCGCCGATGGGCGGATGTCGGTGAAGGACGATCCCTCCCGGTCGCTCGCCATCGCCGAGGTGCTGGCCGCCAGCGGCAAGGACGTGCTCGAAGCCGAGGAGACCGCCAAGCCCGGCGTGGGCGACCTGGTCAGCCAGATGAAGAAGGCCCGCAACACCCACAGCGCCATCTTCGCGGAGGTGAAGGTGGACGAAGAGCTGGGCGTCATGCGGCTCACCCGCATCGTCTGCGCGGTGGCGGCCGGCCGGATCATCAACCCCAAGACCGCGCGCAGCCAG
The DNA here is from genome assembly GCF_033546935.1 of Xylophilus sp. GOD-11R. Classification (GTDB taxonomy): domain Bacteria; phylum Pseudomonadota; class Gammaproteobacteria; order Burkholderiales; family Burkholderiaceae_C; genus Xylophilus. The sequence continues at coordinate 1,544,340 of NZ_CP137854.1, forward strand.
ATCCTCGGCGGCGTGGTCATGGGCGTCGGCATGGCGCTGCACGAGGAAGCCCTGATGGACCACCGCCTCGGCCGGGTCATGAACCACAGCTTCGCCGAATACCACGTGTCGGTGAACGCGGACATCGAATCGATCGAGGTGATCTTCGTCGACGAGCCCGATCCCGAGGTGACGCCGCTGGGCGTGAAGGGGCTGGGCGAGATCGGCATCGTCGGCACCGCCGCGGCAGTGGCCAACGCCATCTTCCACGCCACCGGCAAGCGGGTGCGCGAACTTCCCGTGACCATCGACAAACTGCTTTGACCCCACGAAAGGACGACATGAACGAAAACATCCATACCCCTGCTCCGGTGCGCTATTCGCCCGATGTTGAAACGATCGCCGACGACGAGGCGGAGGTCATTTCCGAGTTGCGCGAGACGCTGCTCAAGATGTCGAAGACCATGCTGGAAGACACCGGCCACGGCATGCGCAGCGTGCATGCCAAGAGCTTCGCGCTGCTGCGCGGCACGCTCGAGGTATTGCCCGGACTGCCGGCGACCCTGGCCCAGGGCATCTTCGCCCAGCCAGGCAGGCACGACCTGATCGCACGGATGTCCACTCCGCCTGCCGAGGAACTCGACGACCGGGTGTCGCTGCCGCGCGGCATCTCGCTCAAGATTCTGGGCGTGCAGGGCGAGCGCCTGCCGGGATCCGAGAACGACACCACGCAGGACTTCCTGATGGTCGACGGCCCGGTGTTCAATGCGCCGGACGCCAAGCACTTCCTGAGCAGCCTCAAGGCGCTCGCCGCGACCACCGACAAGGCCGAGGGCGGCAAGCGTGCGTTGTCGGTGCTGCTGCGCGGCACGGCGGCGGCCTTGGGAGCGGTCGGCATTCAGAGCCCGAAGCTGGTGTCCATGGGCGGCCACAAGCAGACGCATCCGATGGGCGAGACCTTCTACACGCAGGTGCCGATGCGCTTCGGCGACTACATCGCCAAGCTGTCGCTGGTGCCCGTGTCGCCATCGCTCACCGCGGTGAAAGACCAGCCGCTGACCGACGAGCAGGCCGACGATCCCAACGGCCTGCGGCTGGCGGCCAACGAGTTCTTCTCGTCGAACGCGGGTGAGTGGGAGCTTCGGGTGCAGCTCAACACCGACCTGGAAAAAATGCCGATCGAGGATGCCTCGGTGCAGTGGCCTGAAGACGAAAGCCCCTACGTCGCCGTCGCCCGGGTGCGCATCGCCAGCCAGACCGGCTGGAGCGAGGAGCGCGCGAAGGCGGTCGACGACGGCCTGTCGTTCAGCCCCTGGCACGGCGTGCAGGCGCATCGCCCACTCGGAGGCGTGATGCGGGCGCGCAAGGAGGTCTATCCTTCTTCCGCTGCATTCCGGGGCCATGCCAACGGCTGCCCCATGCACGAACCGGCCCGCGCGCAGGAAGTGCTGGGCTGATCCCGGGCTGAATCGCCGGCCGCTTCGCGCGGCCTTTCGGTCCCTGCCGACAGGAGTCAAAAAGACCATGCCTTCGATCGTCTGCGGTGCGCTGGAAGTCGACTACCTCGACATGGGACCGCCGACCGGCCTGGCCGTGCTGCTGCTGCACGGCTGGCCGGACGACCGCGACAGCTGGCTGCCCGTAGCCGACGCGTTGGTCGCCGGCGGTCTGCGCTGCATCGTGCCTTCCCTGCGGGGCTTCGGCGCAACCCGTTTCGTGTCGGCCGAAACGCCTTGCACCGGCAACGCCGCGATGCTGGCGCTCGATGCGATCGCATTGCTCGACTCGCTCGGCGTGGACCGCTTCCACGTCGCCGGCCACGACTGGGGTGCGAGCATTGCCGAAGCCCTGGCGGTCGGCTGGCCCTGGCGGGTGGCGCGGCTGGCCATGCTGGGTTCGCCGCCACGGCTGGGCGGCATGCCCACGCCGACCTTTGAACAGGCGCAGCGCCAGTGGTACCACTGGTTCATGGCCACCCGGCGCGGTGAACAGGCCATCCGGAAGGATCCGCGCGGCTTTGCGCACATCCACTGGGTCAACTGGTCGCCGCCGGGCTGGTTCGACGAAGCCACCTTCGAGCGCACCGCCCAGGCTTTCGACAACCCGGACTGGATCGACGTGACACTGCACAGCTATCGGGCACGTTGGGACGAGGCCGAGCCCGATCCGGCCAGCCTCTGGCTCGACGAGCAGGTGAAGGCGACCCGCACGCTGTCGGTTCCGGCCGTGTACTTTCAGGGCGAGGTCGATGGAGTGAATCCGCCCTCGCAGACCGTGGCGGTGGCCGACAAGTTCACCGGACCGTTCGAGCGCGTCGTGCTGCCCGGCGTCGGCCATTTCATCCAGCGCGAGGCGCCGGCCGAAGTGGCGGCGCGGCTGCTCGTGCACTTCGGAGGCGGCCGGCCGGGCTGAACGAATTTCAGCGCGCGTCGGTGCCGGAGGCGATCAGTTCCTTGACCGCCGCTCCCAGCGATTCCACCGGAAACGGTTTGGTCAGCACCTGCATGCCCGGCTCCAGGTGGCCGCCGTTGATCACGCTGTTCTCGGCATAGCCGGTGATGAACAGCACCTTGAGTTCCGGCCGCAACTGGCGACCGGCGTCGGCCATCTGGCGCCCGTTCATGCCGCCGGGCAGGCCCACGTCGGTCACCAGCAGGTCGATGCGCACGTTCGAACGCAGGATTTTCAGGCCGGCTGCGCTGTCGGCCGCTTCGATCGCCCGGTAGCCCAGGTCGTCGAGCACCTCCACCACCAGCATGCGCACCGACGGCTCGTCGTCCACCACCAGTACCGTTTCGCCGGGTGCGGCGGGCGCGGGCCCGACCAGCTCGCGGGCCGCCGCGTCGGCGCCCACCTCGCCGTGGTGGCGTGGCATGTACAGGCTGACGGTGGTGCCCTGGCCGACCTCGGAATAGATGCGTACCTGTCCGCCCGATTGCTGGGCGAAGCCGTGGATCATCGACAGTCCCAGCCCGGTGCCCTGGCCGATCGGCTTGGTGGTGAAGAAGGGTTCGAACACCCGCGCGATGATGTCGGGCGACATGCCGGCGCCGGTGTCGGTGACCGACAGGCAGAGGTACTGGCCCTCGGCCAGGCCATACAGGCCGGCGGCGGCGCGGTCCAGCCATCGGTTGGCCGTCTCGATGGTGATGCGCCCGCCGTGCGGCATCGCGTCGCGCGAATTGATGCACAGGTTGAGCAGTGCGTTTTCCAGCTGGCTCACGTCGATCAGGGCCGGCCACAGTCCGTCGGCGCCGACGACCTCCAGCGCGACCGCCGGGCCGATGGTGCGGCGGATCAGGTCTTCCATGCCACCGATGAGCTGGTTGACGTTGGTCGCCACGGGGCTCAGCGTCTGCCGGCGCGAAAACGCCAGCAGCCGGTGGGTGAGGGCGGCCGCGCGTCGCGTCGCACCCTGGGCCACCGTGAGGTAGCGCTCCAGGTCGTCCAGCTGGCCGCGCCGCATGCGGGCCTGCATGAGTTCCAGCGACCCGGAAATGCCTGCCAGCAGGTTGTTGAAATCGTGCGCCAGGCCGCCGGTGAGCTGGCCTACCGCTTCCATCTTCTGCGACTGGCGCAGCTGTTCTTCGGCCCGCATCAGCTCGGCGGTGCGCTCGGCGACGCGCTGTTCCAGCGTTTCGTTGAGCGCACGCAGGGCGGCGGCGTTGCGGTCGCGTTCTTCCTCGAGCGCGCGGCGCTCCTGCACGTCGATCAGCACGCCGGGGAAGTTGGTCGGCGTGCCGTCCGCGGCATGGTCGACCCGGCCGTTGGCCTCGATCCAGTAGTAATGGCCGTCGGCGCGACGCACGCGGTACCGATGTGCATAGCTGCCGCCGCGCCGGATCACCTCGTCGATCGCCGCGACCAGGCCCGGCCGGTCGTCGGGATGCACCGTGGCGATCACCTGCTGCAGGCTCAGGCCGCTGCGTCCCAGGGCCGGGTCGAGCCCGAAAGCGATGGCGAAGGCCTGGTCGACGGTGAAGCGGTCGGTCGGCAGGTCCCAGTGCCAGGTGCCGATGATGGCGCCGGCGGCCAGGGCCAGCTGTACCCGCTCCGCGTTTTCGCGGGCCAGCGCCTCGCTGGCGCGCAGGCGCTTCTCGGCTTCCTTGCGCGCGGTGACGTCGTTGAAGAAGATCGCGATCTGCCGCTCGGCGGGCAGGCCGACCCGGAGCGCCCGCACGTCGAACCAGCGACCGAAGGCTTCGGCGTAGTTCTCGAAAGTGGCCGGCTCGCCGGTGAGCGCCACGCGACCGTAGGTGTCGAACCAGAACTGCTCGAGATCCGGCGCGAACTCGGTCACCCATTTGCCGCGCAGATTGACGCCGGCCTCGCGCTCGAAGGCCGGGTTGGCCTCGACGAACCTGTAGTCGACCGGGCGGTCCTGCGCATCGAACTTCACCTCGACGATGGCGAAAGCGGTCTCGACGGTTTCCAGCAGGGTCTTGAAACGGTCCTGCGACTCGCGCAGGCGTTCGCCGGCCTCGCGCTGGCCGGTACGGTCGCGCATGATCTTGACGAAGCCGCGATGCGTGCCGTCGTCGTCGCGCAGCGGCATCATCTCGCCGGACGCCCAGAAGTGGCTGCCGTCCGCGCGCATGTGCCAGCGCTCGTCGCTGGCGCGCCCGTCGCGCAGGGTCAGGCGCATCTCGGCGCGTGGCCGATCGGCCGCCCGGTCCTCCGGAGTGAAGAAGCGGTCGGCCGGATGGCCGACTATTTCCTCGGCCGTCCAGCCGAGGATGTTGGTCGCGCCCTGGTTCCAGTCGGTGATGATGCCGTGGACGTCGGTCGCGATGATCGCGAAGTCGATAGCGCTTTCGATGATCCGGCGCAGATGGTCGGGCGCTCCGCTCATCGCAGAATCCCTTCTTCCGTCGAAGCCGGCTTACGTATCGCCACGCAGGGCAATCACTGGCCGCCGGCCGTCACCGACCACACGGTATTGCCCACGTCGTCGGCGATCAGCAGCGCGCCGTCGACCGATTGCGCCAGCCCCACCGGCGCTCCGTAGAGCGACTTTTCGTCGGCCGAATAGAAGCCGGTGACCACCGGCACGGCGGTGCCCGTGGGCTTGCCGTCGACGAACTTCACGTAACTCACCTTGTAGCCGCTGAGCGGCGAGCGGTCCCAGCTGCCGTGCTCGCCGATGAAAGCGCCGCCCTGCCAGGCGGCCGGCAGCGCGGTGCCGGTATAGAACAGCAGGCCCAGCGGCGCCACGTGCGAGCCGACGGCGAAGTCGGGCTTGATCGCCTTGGCCACCAGGTCCGGCCGCTGTGGCTGCACCCGCTCGTCGACGTGCTGGCCGAAGTAGCTGTAGGGCCAGCCGTAGAAGCCGCCTTCCTGCACCGAGGTCAGGTAGTCGGGCACCAGGTCGGCGCCGATCTCGTCGCGTTCGTTGACGATGGCCCAGAGCTTGCCGGTCTTCGGCTCCCAGCCCAGGCCCGTGGGGTTGCGCAGGCCCGAGGCATACACACGGCTCGCGCGGGCGGCGATGTCGACTTCAAGCACGGCGGCGCGGCGGTATTCCACCGCCAGGCCGTTCTCGGTGATGTTGCTGTTGGAGCCGACGCCCACATAGAGCTTCTTGCCGTCGGGGCTGGCCAGCAGGGCCTTGGTCCAGTGGTGGTTGATGGTGCTCGGCAGGTCGGTCAGCTCGGTGCCGGGATCGGTGATGCGGGTGATGCCGGGCGTGTAGGCGAAGGACACGATGCGGTCGGTATCGGCCACGTAGAGCCGCTCGCCGATCAGCTGCACGCCGAAGGGCGAATTCAGCTTGTCCAGGAACACGTGCTGCTCCCAGGGGCCGGAGCCGCTGGCGGGCTTGCGCAGCAGGGTGATGCGGTTGCCGCCCTTGCCGCTCTTGCCCGAACGGCTCTTCACCAGGCCGGCAATGAGCTGCTTGGGCGTGGTGACGGCTTCGGTGCCCGGCCCGTTGGACTCGACCACCAGCACGTCGCCGTTGGGCAGGGTGAGCAGCTGGCGCGGATGCTGCAGGTTGTCGGCGATCTTCTCGATCTTCAGGCCGGCGGCGACCACCGGCCGGGCGTCACCCTGCCAGCCGGCGCGGCTCGGCACCTGCATCGGTGGCACCAGGAAGTTCTTGGCGGCCGGCAGCACCGGGTCTTTGCCCATCTGATGGTTGGGGTCGACGGCGGCTTTTTCGCTGCAGGCCGCGAGCAATGCGACTGCCAGCAGGGTCGGCGCCAGCAGGAGTGGGTATCGATTTTTCATGCGCGTTCTCCCTGCAAAGCCAGCCGTTGCAGCGAGACGAGCACATTGCCGCTGGTCAGCAGGACGACGGTCGCGATCGACAACCAGACGCCGGCCGGCACGATGCCGTAGGCGTCGCGGCTGTGCACGAAGGCATTGAAGATGGCAGCCACGATGCCCACCAGGTGCAGCCAGAAGGCCATCCTGGCGCGGCCGGTGCTGGGCACGGCACCGGGAAACCACACCTGCACCAGGTTGATGAGGCGGGGAATGATCGCGATGACCAGGCCGATCGAGATCAGCCAGGCGGCCGCCTTGAACCACAGCACGTCGGTGCTCTGCGCATACACCACGTCGAATATGAGGGCGGCGACGAAGAAGCCGAAGCCGATGGCGTCGAGCAGGTCGAAGGCCACGGCGGCGACCGGGGAGGGTGGTGGACGGACGTCGGGTCTCATGCGTTTTCGTGCCGCGCCGCCATGGGGTCATGGGTGCGGCCTGGAGTGAATGGATAGTCGCGCAGCGTAGTGGCGAATCCGGTGATCCGGCTCCATTCCCGGCACTTGACGCCCTTGGCCTACATGATTTTCGGCAACGCGGGAAAAGCCGCCGGGCCTCAGCCGCGCGGCCGGGTTTCCGGCAAGGCCAGGGCCACGGCGAACCCGAGCGCGGCGATGCCGCCCAGCACCAGGAACGTGGTCACCTGCCCGGCCGCATCGGCCAGGTAGCCCGCCAGGCCGTTGCTGACGAAGGCGCCGACGCCTTGCACCGTGGAGAGTGCGCCGAGCGCCACGTTGAAACCGCCGGTGTTGCGGGTGAGGTCGGCGACGATCAGCACGCCCAGCACCCCGAACACGCCGGTGCTGAGCGCGTCGGTGCACTGGGCGGCCAGCAGCAGCATCGGCGAGTCGCTCGCCGCCGACAGTACGGCGCGCAAGGCCAGCGCGGCGAAGGCGAACAGCAACAGGGGCTTGCGTCCGATCGAGCTGGTGAGCCGGCCGCACAGCGGCGCGACCGCGACGAAGAGAACCTGCGAGGCCGCGATGTAGCCGGCGGTCATCAGCAGGGCGCGCTGGCCGCCTTCGCCCTTGCCCAGCAACTGGGTGACCAGCGGCACCATGGCGACGTCGGCCGCATAGAACAGCACCGCGCAGACCATGAAGATCCGCACCGTGCGTTCCCGCCAGAGGCCGGCCAGCGTCGACACCACTTCGCCGGCGGCCGCCCGCAGGCCGGTGCCGGCATCGCCCGGCGACGCGGCGGCGGCTTCGCCTTCGTTGCCCCGCGCGGCTTCGAAGTCGATGGTCGACCCCCGGATGCGCTGCACGCATACCAGCGACAGCACACAGAAGACCAATGCCGCCTGGAACATCGCGGGCAATCCCAGCGCGTGGCCGGCTGCGGCCAGCACCAGGGCGCTGAACACGCTGCCGCCCGCATTGAAGGCCTGGCCGATGCCGGTCTGCCGGTCCATGCCGATCTTGCCGAACATGCCCAGGGTGATGGCGGCCAGCGCCGGCGGGAACACCGCACGCGCGATGCCCATCACGCCTTGCGAAGCCCAGACGGCGGGCACCGAGGTGGACCAGAGCAGCATCACGCAGCCCAACCCGATCAGCACCACCGCGCCGCCGACCAGCCAGCGTTTGGCCCGGTGGCGATCCACCAGCGCGCCGATCGGCGTCTGCACGACCAGCTGGACGACATTGCCGAAGGCCAGCGCCGCGCCGACCTGCGTGGTGCTCCAGTGCGCCGCGGATTGCAGGTAGAGCGCGATGAAAGGTACCAGGCCCAGCTCTACCTGGGCGATGACGAAATTGAGGGCGCGCAGCCAACCGATGCTGGCGGGATGGGGGGTGGATGTCGGGGAAGGCGTGTGTTCGTGTCGGTTCATCGGAAGACCAGAAGGGGCGCGTGAGGACGACGACGCCACCGTGCGCGAAGCCGGCATGAAGCTTCGCCCGGCGCTGGTTCGTCCGGCGGGCCGTTAGGCCCTTCGTGGCGTAGGAGCGCAGGCCACGACGCCTGCGACGGGCCTGCCAGGATGGGCGGACGGCGACGCGGGCCGGTGCCGCTGTCAGGCTGTTTCGGCGGTGTTGACGATCGCCGGCTTGCGGGCCGCCACCTGGCGCAGCAGGCGCGCGGCGTGGGCGGTGTCGGCATCGGCCCAGGAAAAGTCGTGGTCGGGGTAGTGCCGCATCCAGTCGCGGTAGCGGATCAGCCGCGAATCCACCCCGTGGTAATGCGCGAAGGCCGGGCCGTATTCGGTGTTGGCCGACCAGTGGGTGGCCACCACCGGCACCTGCATCTCCAGGAACTCGCGGATGTTGAGCCCGTAGGCCTCGGCGCGGTGCAACGACAGGTAGACGTCGGCCATGCGCTGGAACTGCGCCTGCTGGCGGTCGGAAAAGTCCTGCCGCACCAGCCGCACGTTGCCGGCGCCGCCCACCATCTCGTGCAGCTCGCGCTCCACGATGCGGGTCGCTTCCGAGCAGCGCAGCTTGATCAGCAGCACATGGTTGGGGCAGTCGCCGAAGGCCTGCTGCCAGGCTTTCACGTGCGCCCACGGATTCTTGCGCTCCGGGCAGACCTTGATGTCCATGATGGCCAGCCCGAGGAACGCGTCCGGCGGCACGCCGAAGGCCGCGCGGTCGGCGGCGGTGAGGTGGGGGTCGACCTCGACGTGGTGCGGCACCACGTGGACCGGCAAGGCGCCGGCCGAGCGGATCGCGGCGGCCGAGAATTCCGAAGGCGTCCAGATCTCGTCGACCAGTTCCAGCGCGAAATGCCAGTCGCGCGGGAACAGGTCGTTCTCCCAGGCCCACATGCCGGTGCGGTGGGCACGCGCCAGTTGCTCGGGGGCAAACAGGCGCAAGGCACGGCGCAGCCGGCGCGGCTGGCAGAGCAGGTAGAGGCGCGACACCGGCAGCCTCAGGTGGCGGCCGTCCTGCACCGATGCGCCGGGCGCCGGCGGCGTGAGGCTCACCAGGATCAGCCCCGGGTGCCGTACCCGCAGCCGCGCGGCTTCGGAGGCCGCCGCGCGCGACAGCCCGGTCTTGCCGCCGAAATCGCCGACCGCCACCACGCAGCCCTCGTCTTCGGCCAGCAGCGCCTGTCCGTCGTCGCGCCTGTAGGGCCGCAGCACCCGCGTGTTCAGCGCGGACAGTCGCCAGCGGTGCAGCCGCTCGACCAGCCGCGCGAGCGTGCGGCGCACGCTCCAGCGGCGCATCGACAGCGGAAAACTCTCAAAGGCCGAGGGCTCGATCGGGACGGGGGACAGAGGACGGAAATCGGGCAGGGACATTCGGCGAAGGGACGGGACGGCGTCGCACGGGAGCGGTGGGCATTATCGCCAGGGGGGTGTTCCACCCCGCGGGAAGCCGTCGTCCCCGCGGGGGTATGGCGTTCGGAGCGCACTAGACTTTGCCGCATGCCCGACACCTCCATCACCATCCGCACCCGCGACGGCGACTGCCCCGCGCACTTCCTTACCCCGGCGGACGAAGGCCGCTGGCCGGCCGTCGTCTTCTTCGGCGACGCCGGCGGCATGCGGCCGGCGATGGTCGCCATGGCGCGTCGCCTGGCCGATGCCGGCTACGCCGTGCTGCTGCCCGATCCGTTCTACCGATTCGGCCCCTACGAGCCACTGGTGCCCGTCGAGGTGTTCGCCGGCGACGTGGCGGCCATCCTGGGGCCGCTGATGGCGACCTCGGGCAACCCGCGCGCGGCCGAGGACACGCCGGCCTTCCTGGCCTGGCTCGACGCCCACGAGCAGGTCGATGCCGCCCGCCTCGGCGCGGTGGGTTTCTGCATGGGCAGCGGCATGGCGCTCACGGCGGCCGGCACGGTGCCAAGCCGCTTCGCCGCGGTGGCGAGCTTTCACGGCGGCCATCTGGCCACCGACGACGAGGCCAGCCCGCACCTGCTTGCCGACAGACTGCAGGCCGAGGTCTACATCGCCGCCGCCGACCAGGACGCGAGCTACCCGCCCGCCATGGCCGAACGGCTGGAAAACGCGCTCGCCGAGGCCGGGGTGGACTGCACCTCCGAAACCTATGTCGGCGCGGCCCATGGCTGGATGGTGCTCGACTTCCCCGTGTACGACCCGGTCGCGGCCGAGCACGGCTGGCGGGCGATGCTGGCCCTCTTCGAGCGCCGGCTGCGCGGATGACGCCTCGCCTGATCTGCTTCAACAAGCCCTACGGCGTGCTCAGCCAGTTCACGCCGGAAGGCCGCTGGCAGGGGCTCAAGGGCTACATCGACCTGCCGGGCGTCTACGTGGCCGGCCGGCTGGATGCGGACAGTGAAGGCCTGCTGCTGCTGACCGATGACGGGCCGCTGCAGGCGCGCATCTCCAGCCCGCGTTTCAAGATGGAGAAGACCTACTGGGTGCAGGTGGAGGGCGTGCCGGACGCCGCTGCGCTCGAAACATTGCGGCGCGGCGTGTCGCTCAAGGACGGTATGACGCTGCCAGCGCGCGCCCGTCTGCTCGAGCCTGCGCCCGCGCTGTGGGAGCGCGATCCGCCGATCCGCCAGCGCCAGTCGATTCCCACCGCCTGGCTGGAGCTGGTGATCCGCGAAGGCCGCAACCGGCAGGTGCGGCGCATGACGGCGGCGGTCGGCTTTCCGACGCTGCGCCTGGTGCGCGCGGCGATCGGCCCCTATGCGCTGGGCGACCTGGCGCCCGGCCGCTGGCGCGAGGCGGCACCGCCCGCCTGACCGCTCAAGGCTTCAGGTCGAGCGCCGCCCGCCCGCTTCCGTCCATTCGCATCGGGTAGGAGCCGTGCTCGTGCACGACGCGCCAGCCGACGGGCTCGCGGCGCAGCACCACGGTGCGACGGTTCCAGATGTCGACCGGCCCGCTGTCCTTCTTGGTGCCACGCATGCGGCTCAGGCCGTGCACCACGGCCAGGTCGCCGTCGACCATCACCACCGGGTCGGCCATCTGCACGGTGACGCCGTTCTCCCAGGTGGCGAACCAGGCGTTCAGGCCCCGGTCGTCACGCGCGGCCGCGCCGCGGTATTCGAGCGGCGGCGGCAGGTCGTAGACCACCGCGTCGTCGGCGATGGCCGCATGCACGGCGGCGGCGTCGCCCCGGGCGATGGCGGCTTCCTGCTCGCGGAGCAGGGCGAGGATGGTCTGGACATCGCTATCAGGCATCGTGCTTCTCCTTCTGGTCGTATCGCATGTCGGCCATCGAGTGCTGGCAGATCTCCGCGCGTTGCTCCTGCACCGCGCGCCGGTAGGCCGGCCGATCCAGGCAGCGGTGCTGGTAGGCGGCGAGCGCAGGAAAATCGTCGAGCAGCTGCAGCCCGCGTGCGATCTTGAGTACCGAAGCCAGCATCAGGTCGGCCACGGTGAAGGTTTCGCCGACGAGATAGCTGCGGCCGGTCAGCGCCTGCTGCGTCTGTTCGAGCCGCTGGCGGGCGGCGGCCACCACCAGCGGGCGGCGCTGCGCCTTGGCGGCTTCGTCCTGCAGGAAGTATTCGACCTCGGCGACGTTCATCAGAGAGGGCTCGACCGAGTTGAGCGCCGCGATCACCCAGCCCACCACCAGGCTGCGCTCGGCGCCCTCGGGCGGCAGGAGCCTGCCGGCGCGGGTGGCCACGTCGATCACGATGGCACCGCTCTCGAACATCGGCGGCCGGTCGTCCTCCAGCAGGCAGGGCACCTGAGCGAAGGGCTGCAGCAGGCGGTAGGCCGGCGAGGCCATGGTCGGCGCGTCGAGCAGGCGCACCCGGTAGGGCCAGCCGACTTCCTGCAGGATCCAGCGCACGCGGTGGTCGCGCACATTGCCTGCCGCGAAGGCCGGCGCCCACTTCATGGCGGTCACGGTGATCATGTCGATGCCTCCAGTCCTGCCGGGAGCGGCATGCTACGAAGCCGGCGGCCAGGAGGGGTTACAGGCCGTTTTTCGTCCCCCGGACCGCGTGGCGCGCGACAATGCCGGCCGGCCTACCGCTCCCCCTTTCGGAAAATCCACGCATGCTGGACGCCACTTTCATCCTCTACGTGAGCGACCTCGACCGGAGCACACGGTTCTACGCGCAGCTGCTCCAGCGCTCGCCGGTGCCCTTCGAGCCGACCTTCGTGATGTTCTTCCTCGAATCGGGCGCGCGCCTGGGGCTGGTGGCGCGCGAGACGGTGGAAGACTCGCCCGCCATGACCTCGCAGGGCTTCGAACTCGATTTTCCGGTGGGCGACAACGCCGACGTCGACCGGCTGCACGACGAATGGGCAGGCCTGGGCGCGGTCATCGTCCGACCGCCGCACGACATGCCCTTCGCCTACAACTTCCTGGCCGCCGACCCCGACGGCCACCGGCTGCGGGTGTTCTGCCGGCGCGTGGCCGGTTCCTGAGGCGGGGCCGTGTCCGAGCTGACCGAGTTCGAGTTTCCAACCTTCCAGCGCTCGGCCTTCAGCGGCCCGGAGAGCGAGTTCTATTTCGACCTGGTGCGGCTGGAGGGCCGGCCGGACATCCCGCGCGGCTTTCCGCACCGCCACGACTATTACCACCTGCTGTGGATGAGCGAGGCCGCCGGCAGCCACATGCTGGATTTCGAGCATTACGAGGCGCGCGCCAACGCGGTCTTCTTCGTGTCGCCCGGGCAACTGCACGCCTGGGAGTCGACCGTGCGGCCCAAGGGCTTCGTGGTCAATTTCAGCACCGAGTTCTTCGTGCAGATGTTCCCTCGCGCCGAGGAGATCGCGCAGTACCCGTTCTTCCACATCGCCTCCAACTCGCCGGTGCTCTACCTCGACCAGGCCCAGCACGACGCGCTGCTGCCGATCCTGCTGGAGATGGAAAAGGAGATGCTCGGCCGCGCCGAGGCGCACCTGGACATCGTGCGGGCCTACCTGCTGGTGCTGCTGAGCCGCCTGCGCCGGCTCTATCCGCGCCCGGCCGACGACGGCGCGCCGGCGCACAGCCATTCGCTGACCAAGCGCTTCTGCCTGCTGATCGACCGCCACTACCTCGAATTCGGCCCGCTGCGCGACTACGCCGAGCGGCTCTTCGTCACCGAGCGCCAGCTCAACGACGCGGTCAAGCGCACGCTCGGCAAGACCGCCGGCCAGTTGGTGCAGGACCGGCTGGTGCTGGAGGCCAAGCGCCTGCTGAGCAACACCGACATGGGCATCGCCGAGATCGCCTTCCAGCTGCGTTTCGAGGACCACGCCTACTTCGGCCGTTTCTTCAAGAAGCACACGCGGCTCACGCCCGGCGAGTTTCGCAAGCGCTACTGCGGCGCCGTGCCGCGGCCGTCCCTCGCGTAAGCCCCTAGCCCGCGCCGCGAAAAAGTACCACGACGGATCGCATTCGTCCTAACGCCTGCGGGGGGTCGGCTCCTAGAGTTCCAGCCATCCCGAAACCTCCGCCCCTGGTGGGCACGACGGCAGGCGATGAGCGAACTTCCCAAACTCCGCACCGGCGGCCAGCTGGTGGTCGACGCACTGCTGGCGCAGGGCACCGACACCGTCTTCTGCGTGCCGGGCGAAAGCCACCTGGAGGTGCTCAACGCGCTGCACGCCCATCGCGAGGCGATGCGCCTGGTGGTCTGCCGCCACGAGGCCGGCGCGGCGTTCATGGCCGAAGCCCGGGGCAAGCTCGACGGCCGCCCCGGCGTCTGCCTGGTGTCGCGCGGGCCGGGTGCGGCCAACGCCAGCATCGGGGTGCACACGGCATTTCAGGATTCGACGCCGATGATCCTGCTCATCGGCCAGGTCGGCCGCGACGTGGCCGAGCGCGAGGCGTTCCAGGAGATCGACTACCGCCGCATGTTCGGCCCGCTCTGCAAATGGGTGGCGCAGATCGATGAGGCCAGCCGGGTGTCCGAGTTCCTGGCCCGCGCGTATTCGGTGGCGATGTCCGGCCGCCCCGGGCCGGTGGTGCTGGCGCTGCCCGAAGACATGCTCACCGACTCCGCCTTTGCGCTGACCGTGCCGCGCGTGGAAGTGGCGCGGGCGCATCCGGCGCCGTCGGCCATGGCGCACTTGCGCGAGCTGCTGGCCCAGGCAAGCCGGCCCTTGCTGCTGCTCGGCGGGCCGGGCTGGGGCGCGGCCGGGCGTGACGCGATCCGCCGTTTCGCCGAGGCCAACGACCTGCCGGTGGCCTGCACCTTTCGCCGGCAGGATCTGTTCGCCCACCGCCACCGGCTGTTCGTCGGCGAGCTGGGGCACGCGGTCGACCCGGCGCTGGCCCGGGCGGTGCACGCGGCCGACCTGCTGATCGCCGTCGGCACCCGGCTGGGCGAGGTGGTGACCAGCGGCTACACCCTGGTCGAAGTACCGATGCCCCGCCAGCGGCTGGTGCACGTGCTGCCCTGCGCCGACGAGCTGGGCCGGGTCTACCAGCCGGCGTTGAAGGTGCTGAGCGATCCCGATCCTTTCGCAGAGGCCGCCGCCGCGCTGGCGCCGGTCGACGGCGCCGGCTGGTGCGAATGGCACGGCCGCCTGCGCGACGGCTTCGCCCGGCACCAGGCGGTACCTGCGCGCAATCTGCCGCTGGATCCGGCGCGGGTGATTCGCACGCTCGGCGAGCAACTGGCGCCGGACGCGGTCATCGCCAGCGGCGCCGGCAACTACGCCACCTGGGCGCAGCGCCACTTCCCGTTCGGCGAGACGAACACCCAGCTCGCGCCCACCAGCGGCGCCATGGGCTACGGCGTGCCGGCGGCCATCGCGGCCAAGCTGCGGCATCCGGCGCGGCAGGTGGTCTGCCTGGCCGGTGACGGCTGTTTTCTGATGAGCGCACAGGAGCTCGCCACCGCCGTGGCGCACCGCCTGGCCATCGTGTTCCTGGTGTTCAACAACGGCATGTACGGAGCGGTCCGCATGCGCCAGGAACTCGACTACCCCGGGCGGCCGATCGGCACCGAACTTTGCAATCCGGACTTCGTCGCCTATGCCGTGTCTTTTGGCCTGCAGGCCGAACGGGTGGGGCGCGACGAGGAATTCGCTCCCGCCCTGCGGCGCGCGCTCTCGGCGCCCGGGCCGTCGCTGATCGAGCTGCTGATCGACACCGACATCGCCGCCGCCGGTATCGACGCCGACGCCCGGCACGAGCCCGCGCAGCGCGCGGCAGCCTGAACGCCGCCGCAAGCGCCACACGCCACAACGATTTCGTCAACCAGGAGACAAAAAACCATGAAAGCCACCGTCCACACCCGCCGCTTCGTCGGCTCCGCATTCGCCGCGCTCGCCTGCCTGAGTGCTTTCGGCACCGCCCAGGCCGCGACCACGCTCAAGTTCGCCCACTTCGCCGCCGACACCCATCCGGCGCACATCGCGGCGCTGCAGTTCAAGAAGAACGTGGAGCAGCGCACCAACGGCGAGGTGCGCATCGAGCTCTATCCGTCCAACCAGCTCGGCTCGCCGCCGGACCAGCTGGAGCAGACGACGATGGGCGTGATCGACATGAACCTGCCGACGCAGGGCGGCCTCGACAAGTACGAGAAAGCCTTCGCCACCGTCATGACGCCTTACGCCTTTTCCAGCGCGGCGCAGGCGCACAAGGTGCTCGACGGCCCGTTCCACGACTGGGTGGCGCCCCGGCTGGAGAAGAAGGGGCTGGTGCTGCTGTCGACCTGGGAATACGGCTTTCGGCACGTGACCAACAACAAGCGCGCCATCAACAGCCCCGACGACATGAAGGGCCTGAAGCTGCGCACGCCGCCCGAGCTGCAGATCATCGCGGCGCTGGAAGCCACCGGCGCCACCACCACGCAGATCGCCCTGCCCGAGCTGCCCGCCGCGCTCAACCAGGGCGTGGTCGACGGCCAGGAGAACCCGATCAGCGTCATCTACCACTTCAAGCTCCACGAGGTGCAGAAACACATGGCGCTGACCGGCCACGTCTACAACAGCATGACCCACGTGGTGAGCCAGTCGAGCTGGAAGAAGCTCAAGCCCGCCGAACAGGCGGTGCTGCGCGAAGAGAGCCGCTCGGCAGCGCTGCTGATGCGCAAGCTGGTGGCCGACCAGGAAGCGTCGGAGCTGGCCAAGATCCAGGCCGCCGGCGTGGCGGTCACCCGGCCCGACATTGCCAAGTTCCGCGCCCTGATGGGCCCTGCGCACAAGCGCGTGGCCGATTACGCGGGGCAGGAGAACATGAAGACCTTCATGGGCATGCTGGCGGCCAACTGAAGGCGCGGGCAGGACACACACCATGCAGGCATTCCTGGTTCTCGGAGGGCTGCTCGCCCTCATTCTGTTCGGCGTGCCGGTCGCGATGGCGATCGGCGCGACGGCCATCGGCGCCTACATCCTCGCGGGCGAACCACAGGCCCTCACGATGATCGCGCAGCGCATGTTCGCGGCCTCCTCGGGCTTCACCATGCTGGCGATTCCGTTCTTCATCCTGGCCGGCTCGCTGATGAACACCGGCGGCATCACCGACCGCATCTTCCGTTTCGCCCATGCGCTGGTCGGCCATTTCACCGGCGGGCTGGCGCAGGTCAACGTGGTCGGCAGCCTGATCTTCTCTGGCATGTCGGGCACCGCAGTGGCGGACGCCGCCGGCATGGGGCAGGTGGAGATCAAGGCCATGAACGACGCCGGCTTCGAGCCGAAGTTCTCGGCCGCCGTCACCGCCGCCTCGGCCACCATCGGCCCGGTGTTCCCGCCGAGCGTGCCGATGGTGATCTTCGGCGGCCTCACCGGCGTGTCGGTGGTGCAGCTGTTCATCGCCGGCATCGTGCCCGGGCTGCTGCTGACGTTCGCGCTGATGGCCGCGGTGTGGTTCGTGTCGCGCAAGCGCCGCTACCCGGTGGAACGCCGCGCCAGCCTGGCCGAACTGCGGGCCTCGTTCGCGGGCGCGTTCCTGCCGATGATGGCGCCGGTCATCATCATCGGCGGCCTGGTCTCGGGGCTTTTCACGCCGACCGAGGGGGGCGTGGTCGCGGTGCTGTACTGCCTGGGGCTCGGCATGTTCGTCTACAAGGAAATCAAGCTCGGCGACCTGCCGGCGGTGTTCTGGAACGCCATCCTGCACAGCGTGCGGGTGCTTTTCATCATCGCGGCGGCGGGCTACCTCACCTGGTTTCTGGTGCACAAGCGCATACCCGACGCCATGATCCAGGGCGTGATGTCCATCACCGCGGTGCCATGGGAAGTCATCCTGCTGATCATCGCGGTGCTGGTCGCCATCGGCCTGTTCCTGGAAGGCGTGGCGGTCATCATCCTGACGGTGCCGATCTTCATGCCGATCGTGAACCAGATCGGCATGGACCCGGTGCAGTTCGGCATGCTGATGGTGATGTGCTCGATGATCGGCCTGCTCACGCCGCCGGTCGGCATTCTGCTGTTCGCGGTGAGCAGCGTCTCGGGGGTGAAGGTCGGGGCGATCGTCTCCGAGCTCTGGCCGCTGCTCATCGCGATCTTCGTCGTGACGCTCATGGTGGCCTTCTGGCCCGCCGTCTCCCTGTGGTTGCCGAGGGCCATGCTGTGAATTCCACCCATCCCCTGATGCGCCTCGAGCGCCAGTTCGGCCGCCTCCTGCGCGGCTTCTCCATCGCCTGCCTGGTGGCCATCACGCTGCTGCTGGTGGTCAACATCGCCAGCCGCGCGACCGGCCTGTTCGCCATGAACTGGTTCGACGAGGTGATCGCCACGCTGTTCGCCTGGCTGGTGTTCATCGGCGCCTGTGCGTTGTGGCGCGAGCGTGAGCATTTCTCGATCAACCTGCTCGGCGAAGCGCTGGCCGGCAGCCGCTTGAGCGGGCTGCACCAGTTGGCCGTGGCCCTGCTCGGCCTGTTGTTCGCGGCGGTGCTGATGTATTACGGCGCGCTCTTCGTGGAGCGCACCGGCGCCACCACGCCGGTGCTGGAGCTGCCGCAGTCGTGGGTCTATGCCTGCATGCCGGTGGCCGGGCTGGTGATGACCGGCTACGCGCTGCGCGACGTCTGGGTCGCGGTGCGCGACCTGCTCGCCGGGCGGACCGATGCCGTCGGCACCGAGGTCATGGCCCCGCCGCCGGTCGAGACCCACTGAACCTTTTCGATTCACTTCACTTCCGCCACGCCCATGCTCTACGACCTGCGCACCTACACCTGCCGTCCCGGCACCATCCGCAAGCACCTGGCGCTGTACGCCGAGAAAGGCTTCGACACCCAGCGGCGCCACCTCGGGGAGCCGCTCGCCTACCTGCAGACCGAAACCGGCGACGTCAACAGCTATGTCCATATCTGGGCCTTCGCCGATGCGGCGGACCGTGCGGCCCGGCGCGCGGCGCTGGCCGCCGATCCCGAATGGGCGCGCTACCTCACCGCCAGCGCCGATGCGGCCTACCTGGTGTCGCAGACCAACCGGCTGATGATTCCCGCGCCGTTCTTCAAGCCCGGCGCCTGAGCCGATCACCCTTCGATCACCATGCAAGACTACCGACGACTTTTCGATCTTTCCGGCCGGACCGCCGTGGTGCTGGGCGCCGCTTCCGGCATCGGCCAGGCCTCGGCCCACGCGCTCGGCTCGCTCGGCGCGCACGTGGTGTGCGCCGACCGCGACGCCGAGGGCTGCCGGGCCACCGCCGACGACATCAACGGCAGTGGCCAGGGCAGCGCCGAATGGCGCGCGACCGACGCGGCCAGCGGCGAGGACATCGCGGCCCTGGCCGAGCACGCGCTGGCTTCGCGCGGCCGCGTCGACATCGCGGTGTCGACGCCGGCGCTCAACATCCGCAAGCTGATCGTCGACTACACCGAGGAGGAGTACGACCGCGTGGCCAACCTCAACCTGCGCGGCGCCTTCCACTTTTTGCGGGCCTTCGGCCGTCCGATGATGCGGCAGGGCGCCGGCAGCCTGGTGCTGTGCTCGTCGATGCGCGCCGTCACCCTGGAGCCGGGCCTGGGCATCTACGCGGCCACCAAGGCCGGCATCGCGCAGATGGTCAAGGGCTTCGCGGCCGAGGTCGGCAGCTACGGCGTGCGGGTCAACGCGATCATGCCGAGCATCATCGAGACCCGGCTCACCGCGCCGCTGAAGGAGCGGCGCGACATCTACGACACCTACGCCGCGCACACCGTGTTCAACCGCTGGGGTCAGCCCTCGGAGGTCGGTTCGGCGGTGGCCTTCCTGGCGTCCGACGCGGCCAGCTACATCAGTGGCAGTTCGTTGTCGGTGGATGGCGGCTGGACGGCGATCGACGGGCCGCCGACCGGGCTGACGCAAACGCGGCCGTCGAGCTGAGCACTCGCCGCGCGGCAGAGCCTTTTCAGCCGGCGACCACGGGCAGCCGCACCTCGAACACGGTGCCTTCCTCGGCCGAGGAGCGCGCCTGGATCGAGCCGCCGTGCGCCCGCACGATCTCGCGGCAGATGTAGAGCCCCAGGCCCAGCCCGCCGCCCGGCCGGCTGGTGGCCGGCCGCCAGTAGGGCTGGAAGATCTTTTCCAGCGTGTCGGCCGGAATCACCGCGCCGCCGTTGGCCACCCACAGCACCACGTCGCCGCCCTCGGTGTGGGCCGACACCACGATGGGTTCGTCCGGCGAGCCGTGCGCCAGCGCGTTGCCGAGCAGGTTCGACAGCAACTGCTGCAGCCGGCCACGGTCGCCGTTGACCCTGCAGCCCACGTCCATAAGCTTGAGGCGGATGTCGCGGTCGGGATGGGCCTGCACCAGTTCGTCCACCACGTCGCACCAGGCCTGCGACACATCGTCGATGCGCTCGCGGTCCAGGCCGATGCCGTTGCCGAGCCGGGTGCGGGCCAGGTCGAGCACGTCGTCGATCAGGCCGGACATGCGGCGCGCGGTGCGCCGCAGCCGCTCGCCGATGCGCAACAGGTCGGGATCGCCGCCGCGCCGCAACAGCAGTTCGCCGGCGCCGGCCACCGCGGAAACCGGATTGCGCAGGTCGTGGCCGAGCACCGCGATGAACTGCTCGCGCAGTTGCGACGTCTCGCGCTCGCAGGCCAATGCTTCGGACGACGCCTTCTGGCTGTCTTCCAGGTGCAGTTGCGCCGCGATGACTTCGGCGAAGAGCTTGAACATGTCGAGGGTGCGGGCGTCGGACACCACGTTGGGCGCCGGATCGATCGCGCACAGGTTGCCGAAGTAGGTGCCGTCGGGCAGCACGATCGGCACCGACACATAGCTCTCGATGCCGTAAATGCGCGGGGTGTGGTGCGCGGCGAAAACCGGGTCGGTGCTGGCGTGGTCGAAGGCGATCGGCTTGCGCGCGGCGCGGGCCTCGACGCACAGCGTGGTGTTTACCTCCAGCTGCCCGCCGACCGGCAAGCCGAAGGCGATGTCGTCCTGTACCGCGCAGGCCGTCCAGGTGCCGTCGGTTACCCGGGCGACGGCGGCGAAGCGCATGCCGGTGTGCTGGCAGACGATCTTGAGCAGCGCC
The DNA here is from genome assembly GCF_033546935.1 of Xylophilus sp. GOD-11R. Taxonomy (GTDB): domain Bacteria; phylum Pseudomonadota; class Gammaproteobacteria; order Burkholderiales; family Burkholderiaceae_C; genus Xylophilus. Next base: position 1,564,866 of record NZ_CP137854.1, read on the forward strand.
GGCACGGTGCTGACGCGGCCCACGGCTGCGACGTCACGGGCGATCTCCGCCGGGTCATCCGTCAATTCCATTCCCGTGATTCCCGAAGCTGAGGCATGGCCGGATTTTGCCCCCTGGCGCTCAAAGGGACTGGCCATGCGAGCCCGACCGGCGTTTCCGAGGGGTCGTGTCCGGGCGGTCGGTAACGTCAGCCGGGTTTACGAGGACATCCGAAAGCGCCGGTCGACGCGGCGTCTTCGCCTACAGGATGCTGGCATCCAAGCGTTGGGTCGCGACGTACTCCTCTACATGAGGATGCGATGCGCCAGGTGAGCCGTAGCGCTGCGGAGAACTTGCTGCATTCCTTCTCGACATCCGGACCGCCCGCCGGTCCGGCCCCCTTGCTGTCAGGTTCACCCATTTCTGGAGAAACCCATGATCGACTTTCCCGATTCGCCCCTGTCCATGCTGAAGCGCCGTTCCGACAAACTGAAGGAACGCAGGATGTTCTTTCGCAAGTCCAGCGGGTTCGCGGCAGGCGTTGCCGGCGGCATGATTCTTACGGCCTGCGGAGGGAGCAATGATTCCGTCGTCGCGGCGGAGGGGCCGACCGATCCGGAGATCCTGAACTTCGCGCTGAACCTCGAATACCTCGAAGCGCAGTTCTATCTCTATGCCACCACCGGCGCGGGACTGCCGGATTCGGCAACGACCGGTGTCGGCACGCGCGGCACGGTCACTCCGGGCGCGGCGGTACCGTTCAGCGATCCGCTGGTTGCTGCCTACGCCAAGGAAATCGCGGCCGACGAACTGGCCCACGTGTTGTTCCTGCGGTCGGCGCTCGGTGCGTCGGCCGTCGCCATGCCCAGCATCGACATCGGCGGCACCAGCCCCAACAGTGCCTTCTCCAAGGCGGCCCAGGCGGCCGGGCTGGCACCGGCGGGCACGGCTTTCAACCCGTATGCCGACGACATTTCCTTCCTGCTCGGCGCCTTCATCTTCGAAGACGTCGGTGTCACCGCCTACAAGGGCGCGTCGCCACTGATCTCCAACAAGACCTACCTGGAGGCCGCCGCCGGCATCCTGGCCGCCGAGGCGTACCACGCCGGACTGGTCCGCACGGTGCTGTATTCGAAGGGTGTGGATGCTCAGGCGGCGGCCGGCAAGATCTCGGACGCGCGTGATTCGCTCGACGGTTCCAGCGACGTCGACCAGGGCATCGCCGCCGGCGCGAACGGTGCCTCCAACATCGTGCCGCTCGACCCCAACGGCATCGCCTACAGCCGCACCCCGGGCGATGTGCTCAACATCGTCTACCTGAACCCGGGTGCGGCCAATAGCGGCGGCTTCTTCCCGGCCGGCCTCAACGGCAGCCTGGTCCTCAGCAGCGCTTTCGCCTGATGAGCGCCGGAGCCCAGGCGCTGCTGTCCCGGCGGGGCTTCGGCCTCGCGGTCGTCCTGCTGGCGGCCGGCCTTGCGGTCGCCCGTCTGTTCGACGGTCCGGTGCTGCTGGACGAGCGCATGCGGGGCGCGCTGCTGGGCGGGATGATGGCGGCAGGGGCGACCGCCCTCGGCACGATTCCGGTGTTGTTGTCGCAGCGCTTTTCACAACGCGCGCACGACACCATGCTCGGCTTCGGCGCTGGCGTGATGCTGGCGGCGAGCGCTTTCTCGCTGGTGATCCCGGCCATCGCCGCAGCCCGGTCGCAGGGCGCCGGGCCGTGGGCCGCTGGCGGCGTCGTCGGCAGCGGCATCCTGCTCGGCGGCCTGCTGCTGATGCTGATCGACCGGGCCGTGCCGCACGAGCACTTCTTCAAGGGACACGAAGGTCCGCAGTCCCGGGCGCTCAAGCGTGCCTGGCTGTTCGTGCTGGCGATCACGCTGCACAACCTGCCGGAAGGCCTGGCGATCGGGGTCGGCTTCGCAGGTGCGGACGAGGTCGGCGCCCGGGCGCTGGCTGCCGGCATTTCCATTCAGGACGTGCCGGAAGGCATGGTCGTCGCGCTGGCCCTGCGCGGCGTCGGCTACGGGCGCTGGACCTCGGCCGGGCTGGGCGTGCTGTCGGGCCTGATCGAACCGTTGGCCGCGGTGCTGGGCGTCGCGCTCATCGGCATGTCGGCCGGGCTGCTGCCCTGGGGGCTGGCGCTGGCCGCCGGTGCGATGCTGTTCGTGATCAGCCACGAGATCATTCCGGAATCGCACCGCAAGGGGCACGAAGCCTTCGCCACCGGCGGGTTGATGCTGGGCTTCGTGATCATGATGCTGCTGGATACGGCGCTCGGCTGAGCGGCGGCTACCGCCCGCGGTGGCTCGGACCACCCATGGTGGAAAAAAAGCCCCGCCCAGCGGGGCTTTACGTCGCGGGCGGAAGCGGCGGAGAACGGTGCCGAGGCGCAGCGGCGGGGCGTCGGTTTTTATACATATGGATGCACCGCCTCCCGGCTCTGCCGCCAACACTCGACCAGCTTCCACTGCGAGCCCGAAACGATGCCCAAATCCGCCGATCCGACCAAAGTTGTCACGAAACCGGCCAAGGCCGCCTCGACCCGAAAGAAGGTCGTCGCCGCCGTCACCCCGGACGTTCCCGCGACCATCGCGCCCGCGCCCGACACCTCTGACATGCCGGCAGAAGGCAGGACCCACGCAGTGGTCGACGCGGTGTTGCCCTCGGTCGACGGCGGCCGTTTCGCAGCGAAGTGCGTGGCGGGCGAGCCGCTGCACGTGGAGGCGCACTGCTTCACCGACGGCCACGACATGATCCGCGTGATGCTGCAGTGGCGACCCGAGGCGAGCGCGGAATTCACCGAAGTGCCGATGACGCTGCTCTACAACGACATCTGGCAGGCGTCGTTCCTGCCGGCCGAGCCGGGTCGCTACTACTACACGGTGGTGGCGTGGGTAGATGGTTTCACCTCCTGGCGTCACGAGCTGATGCGGCGGGTGGAGGAGTCCGACATCCGCATCGCGCTGCGCGTCGGTGCCGTCTCGCTGGCGGCGGCCGCCAAGCGCGCCGAGGGCGAGGACCGCGCCGCGCTGGAGCGCCGCGCCGAGGAGCTGGAGCGCAGCGCCGCCGACGCCGGCCTGGACGGCCCGCACCTCAAGGCCCTGGCGCTCGATCCCGCGCTCGCCGAGCTGGCCGGGCGTTATCCGGACCGCCGTTTCCAGACCCGCTTCGCCGCCGAACTGCCGCTGGTGGCCGACCGGGCACGGGCCCGTTTCAGCAGCTGGTACGAGCTGTTTCCCCGCTCGGCCGGCCAGCAGCCGGGCGTGCACGGCACCTTCCGCGACGTGGAAGCGCGGCTGCCGGCGGTGGCGGCCATGGGCTTCGACGTGCTGTACTTTCCGCCGATCCACCCGGTGGGCCGCATCCAGCGCAAGGGCAAGAACAACGTGCTGGTCACCGAAGACGGCGATGTCGGCAGCCCCTGGGCGATTGGCTCGACCGAAGGCGGGCACAAATCGATATTGCCGGCGCTCGGCACGCTGGAAGACTTCCGCCGGCTGGTCGACGCGGCCAAGGGCCACGGCCTGGAGATCGCGCTCGACATGGCTTTCCAGTGCGCGCCCGACCACCCCTATGTGAAGGAGCATCCGGACTGGTTCCGCTGGCGGCCGGACGGCACGGTGCAGTACGCCGAGAACCCGCCGAAGAAGTACCAGGACATCTATCCCTTCAACTTCGAGTGCGAGGACTGGCGCGGCCTGTGGACCGAGCTGCGCAGCGTGTTCCTCTACTGGATCGAGCAGGGCGTGCGCATCTTCCGGGTCGACAACCCGCACACCAAGGCCTTCCCCTTCTGGGAATGGGCGATCACCACCATCAAGCGCGACCACCCGGACGTGATCTTCCTGGCGGAAGCCTTCACCCGGCCGAAGGTGATGCACCGGCTGGCCAAGCTCGGCTATTCGCAGTCCTATACCTACTTCACCTGGCGCAACAGCCGGGCCGAGCTGGAGGAGTACTTCACCGAGCTGTCGCAGGGCCCGGGCTACGACTACTTTCGCCCGAACGTGTGGCCGAACACGCCGGACATCCTGCATGCCCAGCTGCAGTCCGGCCTGCCCGGCATGTTCCGCCTGCGCCTGGTGCTGGCCGCGACGCTGGCTGCGAGCTACGGCATCTACGGGCCGGCCTACGAGCTGATGGAATACCTGCCGCGCGGGCCGGGCAGCGAGGAATACCTCGATTCCGAGAAATACCAGCTGCGCAGCTGGGACCACAGCCGCCCGGACAGCCTGGCGCCGTTCATCGCGCTGCTCAACCGCATCCGCAAGGAGAACCCGGCGCTGCAGGACAACCGCAGCCTGCGTTTCCTTTCCTGCGAGAACGACCAGATCATTGCCTATACCAAGCGCTCGGCCGACGGTGCCAACCGGCTGCTCACCGTGGTCAACCTCGACCCGGAGCATGCGCAGTACGGCTGGATCGGCCTCAAGCCGGAGGCGCTGGGCCTGGACCCGTCGCGGCCCTACACGGTGCACGACTTGCTGAGCGACCAGCGCTTCAGCTGGCAGGGCGAATTCAACTACGTGCTGCTCGACCCGAATCGCGCACCGGCCCACGTCTTTCTGGTCAGTCAGTAAGCCTTGGCCGCCAAGCAAATTTTTAGAAGAACAGCTTGTCCATGAACGCACCTACCCCCTCCCTCGCGCTCGAAACCCCGGCGATCGACACGAGCAACGATCCGCAGTGGTACCGCGACGCGGTGATCTACCAACTCAACGTCAAGGCCTTCTTCGACTCCAACAACGACGGCGTGGGCGACTTCAAGGGCGTGACCTCCAAGCTCGACTACGTGAAGGACCTGGGCGTCAACACCATCTGGCTGATGCCGTTCTATCCCTCGCCGCTGCGCGACGACGGCTACGACATCTCGGAGTACGAGGATGTGAACCCGCAGTACGGCACGCTCGACGACTTTCGCGAGATGCTCGACGCCGCCCACGCGCGCGGCCTGCGGGTGATCACCGAGCTGGTCATCAACCACACCTCCGACCAGCACCCCTGGTTCAAGGCCGCGCGCCAGGCGCCCCCGGGCTCGCCCGAGCGCAACTTCTACGTGTGGAACGACACACCCGACATCTACCAGGGCACGCGGATCATCTTCACCGACACCGAAACGTCCAACTGGACCTGGGACCCGGTGGCCAAGCAGTATTTCTGGCACCGCTTCTTCAGCCACCAGCCCGACCTGAATTTCGACAACCCGGCGGTGCTGGAGGCGATCTTCAAGACCATGCGCTTCTGGCTCGACATGGGCGTGGACGGCTTCCGGCTCGACGCGATTCCCTACCTGGTCGAGCGCGACGGCACCAGCAACGAGAACCTGCCGGAGACGCACGCGGTGATCAAGCTGCTGCGCGCGGCGATCGATGCCGAATACAAGGACCGCTTTCTGCTCGCCGAGGCCAACATGTGGCCCGAGGACGTGCGCGAATATTTCGGCAACGGCGACGAATGCCACATGGCCTACCACTTCCCGCTGATGCCGCGGATGTACATGGCCATCGCCCAGGAAGACCGCGACCCCATCGTCGAAATCATGCAGCAGACCCCGGAGATTCCGGATGGCTGCCAGTGGGCGATCTTCCTGCGCAACCATGACGAACTCACGCTCGAGATGGTCACCAGCCGCGAGCGCGACTACATGTACCGCATGTACGCAGCCGACCCGCGCGCCCGCATCAACCTGGGCATCCGGCGCCGGCTCGCGCCGCTGATGGAGAACGACACCGACCGCATCAAGCTGATGAACAGCATGCTGCTGTCCATGCCCGGCTCGCCGATCATCTATTACGGCGACGAGATCGGCATGGGCGACAACTTCTTCGTCGGCGACCGCAACGGCGTGCGAACGCCGATGCAGTGGAGCCCCGACCGCAACGCTGGCTTTTCGCGCTGCGAGCCCCAACGGCTCTACCTGCAGCCGATCATGGACGCGATGTACGGCTACGAGGCGCTCAACGTCGAGACGCAATCGCGCGAGTCGAGTTCGCTGCTCAACTGGACCAAGCGCATGCTGTCGGTGCGCAAGACCAGCCGCGCCTTCGGTCGGGGCCGGCGCACTTTTCTCAAGCCCGGCAACCGCAAGATCCTGGCCTATCTCAGCGAGCACGAGGGCGACGTGATCCTGTCGGTGTTCAACCTCTCGTCGGCCGCGCAGCCGGTGGAGCTGGACCTGGCGCAGTTCAAGGGCAGCGTGCCGGTCGAGATGCTGGGCCGGGTGTCGTTTCCCCCGATCGCTGCCGATCGCCCCTATGTGCTGACCCTGCCGTCGCACGGCTTCTACTGGTTCCGCCTGGTCGCCGACGCCGGCACGCTGGACGGCGTGCCCACCGAAGTGCTGCTGCAGGACCGGCCGGTGCTGGTGCTCTTCGACGGCTGGACCAGCTTCTTCCGCGATCGGGTCATGCCCTGGCGCATCGGCATGGCCGAGCGCATGCGACTGCAGTTCGAAACCGACACCCTTCCGCGTTTCATCGAAACCCAGCGCTGGTACGCCGACAAGGGCACCACCGTCGAACGCGCCCGCCTGCTCGACCAGGCCGTGTGGGAAGAGGGCGGCCAGAGCTGGATGCTGCCACTGCTGGAGCTCGACGGCCCGCAGCAGATGTCGACCTACTTCGCGCCGCTGGCCCTGGCCTGGGAAGACGCCGACGAGGACGGCCTGAAGGCCATTTCGGCCGGCGCCGTCGCCAAGGTGCGGCAGCAGGCCAACGTGGGCCTGATGGCCGACGCCTTCTACGACGAAGCCTTCTGCCGCGCGCTGGTGCAGGCCATCGGCGATGGCAAGGAGCTCGCCACCGCGCACGGCCGGCTGTTCTTCCGGCCGACGGCGGTGTTCGCGTCGCTCACCGGCAGCGACGTTTCCGAGATGCAGGTCACCCCGCCGAGCGCGCAGAGCAGCAATACCGTGGTGACGCTGGGCGAGTCGCTCTTTCTCAAGTGCTACCGGCGGCTGCGCACCGGGCTCAACCCGGAGCTGGAGGTCGGCCGTTTCCTCACCGAAGTGGCGAAGTACCCCAACTGCGTGCCGGTGGCCGGCGCCCTGGAATACGTCGGCACCAACGGCGCCACGCTCACCCTGGCGCTCGTGCAGTCGTATGTGCCCAACCAGGGCGACGGCTGGGAATACGCGCTGGGTTACCTGGAGCGTTATCTCGAAGGCATGCGCACCCTGGAAGCCGAGCAGCTGCCGGACGTGCACGGCGGTTTTCTGGAGCTCATGTCCACCCTGGGCGAGCGCACCGCCGAACTGCACCTGGCCCTGGCCCAACGCACCGGCGATGCCGCCTTCGACCCGGTGCCGACCACCGCCGACGACGTGCGTGCCTGGCGCGAGCGGGCGGCGGCCGAGTCACGCGAAACGCTGGCGCTGCTGTCGCAGAAAATCGGCCTGCTGCCGCCGGAGAGCCAGGAAGCCGCGCGCCGGCTGCTGGCCGATACGGCGGTGGTGCCGGACCGCATCATGTCCTGCGGCAACGAGGGCGATGGCGGGCTGAAGACGCGCTTTCACGGCGACTACCACCTGGGGCAGGTGCTGGTGTCACGCAACGATTTCGTCATCATCGATTTCGAGGGCGAACCGGCGCGCAGCTTCGAGGAGCGGCGCGAGAAGGCATCGCCGTTGCGCGACGTCGCCGGCATGGTGCGGTCGTTCAACTACGCGCGCTGGACCGCGCTGCGCCGGGTGGCCAAGACGCCGGACGAAGTCGCCAAGCTCGAACCGCTGGCGCAGGACTGGGAGGCGCAGACCCGGCAGGCTTTTCTCGATGCGTATGTGAAGCGCAGTGCCGTGAAGGGCCAGCCGGCGCCTTCGCTTGACTCGCCGTGCGGGCTGTTCGCCTTGTTCGAACTGGAGAAGGCAATGTACGAACTGCGCTACGAACTCAACAACCGGACCGACTGGGTGCAGGTGCCGCTGCAGGGCATCTTGTCCCTGACCGGTGCTGCCGCCGCTTCGGCGACCTGAACGAACCGCGAGAAGAAACACCATGGAAAATTTCGGTCTTCACCTGGAATCCAGCCGGGCGCTGCTGCTCGCGGTTCTGGCTTATCTGCCGCGGCTGCTGATCGCGGCGGTGGTCATCGTCGTCGGGTGGCTGCTTGCCAAGGCGCTGCGGTTTGCGATTACCAAAGCCTTGCGGGCCATCAACTTTCCGGTGCTGACCGAGCGGTCGGGGCTGGACAACTTTTTGCAGCAAGGCGGGATGGCGGGGGACACCACCACGGTGTTCGGGGTGCTGGCCTATTGGCTGACCATTCTTGCTTCGTTGCTGATCGCGTTCAACGAGTTGGGGCTGACCTATGTCACCGATCTGTTGAGCCGGGTGGTCTGGTTCGTACCCAACGTGTTCGTGGCCTTGCTGGTGTTGGCGTTCGGGTCTTACTTTGCGCGGTTCATGCGGGATACGGTGCAGAGCTATTGCCGCAGCGTGAAGCTGCAGGATGCTGCTCTTTTGGGGAAGCTGGCGCAGTACGCGATTCTGGCGTTCGTGGTTTTGATTGCACTTGACCAGATCAAGGTGGGGGGCGACATCGTTCGCCAGAGTTTCTTGATTCTTCTGGGGGGCGTGGTGTTTGCGGTTGCGTTGGCTTTCGGGTTGGGGGGCAAGGATTGGGCGCAGGAACGGATCGAGCAGTGGTGGCCTCGGCGGATGAAGGATCCGGTGGTGCCTCCCGCCAAGGAGGAGCGGAAGCTCTAGGTTGCTTGATCGGCCGCTTGGTGTGCTCGGTCTTTTTCTTCTACCGGACGTAGGGCTCCACCCTGCGTTCAGTAGAAGAAAAAAAGCCGAGACGAAGCCCGCTCCGCAACAGTAAACCCGGGCCGTGCCTCGAAAGACGAGCAGGACCAACCAGCGACCTACCGCTTCCGAACCAACGTAATCCGAGTCAACTCGGACTCTTGCCCAAGGCGAACCGCGAACCCCGGCCAAAGCGCTGTCCCGTTATTCACATAAAGCGACATCCCCCCAACCGAATAAAGCCCGGAAACGAACCCCTCGTTGAACCGAGCCAACAACAGATGCAGCCCGGAAATCATCCCCCCATGGGTATGACCAGACAACTGCAAAGCCACCCCCTTGGCAGCCGCCGCCCGCGCCATCCGCGGCTGATGGTCCAGCAACACCACCGGCACCCCAGCCGGCGCCCCGGCCAATGCCAAGCCGAGATCAGGCCCCGGCAATCCCGCCCGAGGCGCGGAAAAATCGGTGACCCCGGCCAGCACCAGCCGGTCGCCGCCCCGCTCCAGCACCGCATGCGCATTGGCCAACGGCTTCATTCCCAAAGAGACGAAGTGATCCATCCACGCCTGGTACCCGAAGAAGTACTCATGATTGCCAGGAATCACATACACCCCGTCCGGCGCTAGCAAGTCACCCAGCGGCGCCACGTCGTGCAGACGGTTCTCGACGGACCCGTCGATCAGATCCCCTGTGACCACGATCAGATCCACCCCCAGCCGATTGGATGCATCGACCACCGCCCGCGCCCAGGGCTCCTCGAACAGTCGGCTGATGTGCAGGTCGGTCAGCTGCAGCAGGCGGTAGCCCTCGAAGGACGCAGGCAGTGCGGGAATGGCGATCTCGACGTCCTTCACCGGCGGCACCCGCAGCGCCTGGCTCACGCCGAAAGCCGACAAGCCCAGCGCGGCCACGCCGAGCACGTAGCGAACACCGACCGGAATGCCCACCCGGTGCCGCTGCACCGCCATCACCACCAGCGTGGCGACGTCGGCGAACAATTGGAAGACGGTCAGCAACAGCAGCGCACCGAAGCCCCAGTTGAAGGCCATGACCAGCGCTCGCGGCATTTCCGGCGAGAAGGGGCTGCCGGACGACAGCCGGGCGAACAGATGGTATTGCGAGGCCAGCAACACCAGCACCATCGCGGCGACCTTCGCGGCCGGGAGCCAGGGCAGGGGCCAGAGAAAGCGGCCGATGACATAGAGGCCCGGCAGGCTGAAGATCAGATGAAGCATCGAGGCAGAAAATAGGGAATGAGGGGACGCGCGCCGTAGGCGCCCCGCGAGCATGCCCCGGCCTCGGCCACGCCGCAGACCGGCCTGCAGATTCGCGCCCGGCGCAGCGGGTTAATCGATCCGCCGTCGGCCGAGAAAGCGGGCTAAACGATGCCGGCGACCAGCTTCAGCCGCAGCGCCTCGTCGCTGCCGACATACCAGTCGGATTCGTCGATGCGGTCCATCAGCTCTTCCAGGCTCACCGCGCTGCCTTCGACCAGATACTGGAAGGCCGTGCGCTCCATCTGCAGCGCGCTTTCGATCTCGGCCAGGCTGTCCTTGACCAGCGCCTGCATGCCGCGCATCGCGCCTTTGAGTTCCAGCGTCTTGTCGAGCCGTCGCTCGTGCACCAGCAGCATGCAGTCCCTGGTGAGAAAACGCTTGTCTCGTGGGAAGCCCGACATGATGGAAATGCCCGCCGAGTACACGACCGCCTTGCCGAGAAACAGCAGGTCGAGCCCGAAGCGTTCGCGCGCCAGGATGATGTCGGTGGCGATGCGTCGGCCGGTCTCGGCGTCGCCGCCGGTGGTGGTGAGTTCCAGCAGGACCGAGCCGGGGCCGTCGCAGGCGATCTGCATCTGTTCGAGAAAGCTCGACAGCATGGCGTCGTCCACCTTGCCGTGCAGCCGGATCGTCGGGCGTTTGAGGAGGTCGTTGGAGATCATGAAAAAAAAGAGAGGTGTTGCCGGTGGCGGGCGGCCACGCGCGACGCGCCCGGCCAGCGGCGTAGTGGGCACGACGGCGCGCGAACGCCGGTTACCAAATCCTCTCTTTCCGATCCGGCGATCAGCCGGGCCGCGCGGCCAGCACCTGCAGGATGTTGCGCGCCGCACCCACCGCCATGCCGCGCAGGCCGCCGTCGGTGGTGCCGCCGACGTGCGGGGTGAGCACCGCGTTCGGCGTGTCGAGCCAAGGTGAGTCGGCCGGCAGCGGTTCGGTGGCGAAGCAGTCGAGGCCGAGCTGCAGCTCGCCGGCCTGCAGCCGGGCCTGCATGGCGGCCTCGTCGAACAGGCCGGCGCGGGCGGTGTTGATCACGATGGCGCCCCGTCGCAGCAGGGCCAGGCGCCGGGTGTCGAGCAGGCCGCGGGTGCTGTCGTCGAGCGGGCAGTGCAGCGAGACGACGTCGCAGCGCGCCAGCAGCTCGTCGAGCGCGACCGGCTCGGCGCCCGGCGGCAGGGAGGCGGCGTCGAGGTAGGGGTCGTTCACCAGCACCCGCATGCCGATGGCCTGGGCGAAGCGCACCACGCGCGCACCGATGGAGCCACAGCCGACCACGCCGAGCGTGGCGCCGGAGAGTTCCAGGCCCAGGTAGCCGGGCTTGTCCCAGTGGCCTTCGTGCATGCGGCGGTCGATCCAGGCGATGCGGCGGGCGCACGACAGCATCAGGCCCAGGGCGTGCTCGGCCACGGCCTGGCTGTTGGAGCCGATGGCGGCGAGCGCTTCGATGCCGAGCGCGCGGGCGGCGTCCTGGTCGATCGCGTCCATGCCGACGCCGTGGCGGCCCACGACCTTCAGGCGCGGCGATGCGGCCAGCACCCGGGCGTTGAAGTGGCCGTAGCGCGCCAGGATGGCCACCGGCTGTTCGCGCTCGCACAGGGCGACGAGTTCGTCTTCGGTGAAGCGCGCGCCGGTGTAGATCAGGCGGTAGTCGCGCAGCAGCTCGACCGCGTCGGGGTGGAGCTTCGCCTCGCTGACGAGGATGGTGTCTCGGGTCATGGCAGGGGCCTCGTCGAAGTGCCGGGCACGGCCAGCGGCAGGCCGGCAGCGCCGGGCTCGGCACGCAGCACGGCGCCGTGGGTGGAGTCGGTGACGTAGAGGGTGCGCTGTCCTTCGCCGCCGAAGGCCATGTTGGTGATGGAGGCGCCGGGCGCGCCGCGCAGCACCAGTTCGGGTTCGGCCCGGGTGTTGAGCACCCAGACATAGCCCAGGCCGGGGTTGGCCACCAGGAGCCGGCCGCGTTCGTCCACCGCCAGGCCGTCGGGGCCACTGGGGCCGTAGGAGGTGAAGAACTGGCTCACCTTGGCCACGCTGCCGTCGGGCAGCAGGGGCACGCGCCAGACGCAGTTGCCGCGCGTCACCGCGAGGTAGAGCACCTTCTGGTCGGGCGACAGCGCCACGCCGTTGGGGCTAGGCACGTTGGCCAGCAGCAGATCGAGCTGGCCGGAAGGGCGCAGCCGGTAGAGCCGGCCGGTGGGGTCGTGCAGGCCGGTCTGGCCCTGGTCGGTGAAATACAGATTGCCCTGCGTGTCGAAGACCAGGTCGTTGACGCCCTTGAAGCGTTCGCTGTTGCGGCGGTCGAGCCAGGGCTCGACCCGGCCGCTGGCGATGTCCAGGCGCATCAGGCCGTTGCGGTAGTCGGTGATGAGCAGGGTGCCGGCATCGACGAACTTCATGCCGTTGGGCTCGCCGTCGTATTCGGCCACCAGGGTCCAGCCACCGGCCGCGTCGATGCGGAAGATGCGGCCGAAGGGGATGTCGGCCACGTAGAGCTGGCCTTGTGCGTCCACCACCGGGCCTTCCAGGAAAGAGTCGGTGGCATGGCCGCCCCGGTTGGCCCGGCTCCAGTCGCTGTGCTGGCGGGTGCGGAAGGCGTCGGGCAGGCGGGTGAAGGGTTCGAGGTCGCGGACCTCGGGCGGGGTGAGCAGGAACATGGCGTTTACCGTGAAAGTGGGCTCAGTCGAAGCCGTAGAGTGCGGCCGGGTTGTCGACCAGGACGGTGTGGCGCAAGGCCTCGTCGCCGTCGCACCAGCCTTGCAGCCGGTCGACCAGCGCGGCGTCGTCGACGCTGCCTGGCTCGGCGGTGGTGTGGGGCCAGTCGCTGCCCCAGAGCATGCGGCCGGGCGCGCCGGCGAGCAAGGCGCGGGCGACCGTGTCGCGGTCGGCGTAGTCGGGCGCACCGGTGCGCGAGGCCATGTAGGCGCCGGAGAGTTTCATCCAGGTGCGGCCCTCCTGCAGCAGACACTGCACCAGTGCGAAGGCCTCGCTTCGGGTGCCTTCTTCGGGGCCGATCAGCGCCATATGGTCGATGACCAGCGGCACCGGCAGGGCCTGCAGCACCGGCGCCAGCGCCAGCAGCGTGGCCGGCCGGGCCAGCACCTGCATATGCCAGCCCAGCGGCGCGACCTTGGCGGCGAGCGTGCTCAGCATCTGGGGCGTGGTCTCGCCCCAGGACTGCGGGCTGTAGAAGTTGACGCGCAGGCCGCGCACCCGGTGTCGGTGCAGTCGCTGCAGCTCGGCGGCGGTCACGTCGACATCGACCACCGCGACGCCGCGCGCCTGGTCGCCGAGCTCGTCGAGCGCGGCGAGGGTGCAGCGGTTGTCCACGCCGTAGGTCGACGGGGTGACGACGACGGTGCGCGTGGTGCCGATGCGCGCCTGCAGCTGCCGGTAGGCGGCGACGTCGGCGACCGGCGGCGTGCGCTTCCAGTGCGGCGACGGCGCGAAGCGCGGGTCGAAGATGTGCATGTGGCTGTCGCAGGCGCCGGCCGGCAGCGGCCGGGCGGGCGCGGCGGTGCCGGCGGAATGCGGCACGCGGTGGAGCAGGGCGCCGGAGTCCATCAGTCGAGCTTGATGTTGCCCTTGCGGATGACGGTCGCCCACTTGGTCGACTCCTTCTGCAGGAAGGTGGCGAACTCGGCAGGCGTGCCGCCGATGGCCTGGGCGCCCATGTCGGCGAAGCGCTTCTTCAGCTCTTCGTCCTGCAGCGATTCCACCACGGCCTTGTGCAGCTGTTGCACCACCGCGTCGGGCGTGCCGGCCGGCAGGAGCAGGCCGTTCCATTCGTAGGCCTCGTAGCCGGGCAGCGAGGTTTCGGCGACGGTGGCCACGTCGGGCAGCAGCGGCGAGCGCTTGGTCGACGAGATGGCCAGCGCGCGCAGCTTGCCGGTGGACACCAGCGGGTAGCTCGCCGCCAGCGTGCTGAACATGAAGTCGACCTGGCCGCCCATCACGTCGGAGATGGCCGGGCCGCCGCTCTTGTAGGGCACGTGCAGCATGTCCAGGTCCAGGCCCTGCCGGTAGAGCTCGGCGGCCAGGCGCTGCACGGTGCCGCTGCCGCCGGAAGCGAAGGTGATCTTGCCGGGCTGCGCCTTGGCGCGGGCGATCAGGTCCTTCTGGTCCTTGATCGGCGAGTCTTTGCGCACGATCACCACGTTGGGCGAGAGCGAGACCAGCGACAGCGGCTGGAAGCTCTTGTCGGTGAAGGGCAGGCTGGGATAGAGCGCGGGGTTGATCGAGAACGGCGTGGCGTCGTAGAGCATGGTGTAGCCGTCGGCCGTCGCCCTCGCCACGAAGGCCTGGCCGATGGTGCCGCTGGCGCCGGGCTTGTTGTCGACGATGACGCTGGTGCCGAGCCTGGTGCCCATGCGCACCGCGAGCTGGCGGGCCAGCGCGTCGGCCGCGCCGCCGGGCGCGTAGGGCACGACGATGGTGATGGTGCGCTCGGGAAAAGCGGCATGCGCCGCGCCGACGGCCAGGGTGGCGGCCAGGACGATGGATTTCAGGATCTGCCTCATGGTGTCTCGTGTCTCTTTATGGATCTGGATGGGGAAAACCGCGCGCCTCAGTCGAGCTTCAGGTCGAGCTCGCGGGCGGTGCGGGTGGCGGCCTTGATCTCGCCGTCGAGCTGCGCCGTGAAAGCCGCGCCGCAGGTGTTGGCGGCCTGCATGCCGAGGCCGCGCAGCTTGTCGGCGGTGGCGGGTGCCTGGGCGAAGTCGCTGGCCACGCGGTCGAGTCGCGCTACGACATCGGCAGGCGTGCCGGCGGGCGCCAGCAGGCCGTACCAGGCGTCGGCCGAATAGCCTTTCAAGCCCGACTCCTCGAAGGTCGGCACGCCGGGCAGCAGGGCCGAGCGCTGGGGCGATGCCACGGCCAGCGCCTTGAGCTTGCCCGTCTGCACCTGCGGCAGCACCGAGCCGAGCGTGGCGAAGGAGCTGTCGACCTGGCCGCCCATCAGGTCGGTCACCGCCTGCGCCGCACCCTTGTAGGGAATGTGGTTCATGCGTACGCCGGCCAGCCGGGTGAACTGCTCGCTGGCGAAGTGGCCGCCGCTGCCGCTGCCGGGCGTGGCGTAGGTGCGCTTGCCGGGCTGGGCGCGCACCTGCTGCAGGAACTCGGCGAGCGTGGCGACCGGCATGGCCGGGCCCACCACCAGCACCGTCGGGCTGATCGCCATCGTGCAGATCGGCGTGAAGGAGCGCAGCGCGTCGAACTTGACCCGCGCGCTGTAGAGCGCCGGGATCATGGTGTGGTTGGTGGCGCCCAGCAGCAGGGTGTAGCCGTCGGCCGGCGCCGAGGCCACCACCTCGGCGGCCAGGATGGTGTTGGCGCCGGGCTTGTTGTCGACGATGACCGGGTGCGCGAGCGCGCGGCCGGCGAAGTCGGCAAAAGCGCGGGCGACCACGTCGGTCGGGCCGCCGGCCGGAAAGCCGACGACCAGGCGGATCGGTTTTTCCGGATAGCCGGGCTGGGCGATGGCGGTGGATGCGCTCGACGCCATCAAGACCAGGCCGGTGGCGGCGAGGGCGCGGCGGAACGCGCTGCTGGCCGCGCCCGGGGATGGATGCTGCATGTCTGTCTCCTCGACAAGGATCGAAGGCCGCCCGGCGCTGTCTGCGCAGGCTGCGGGCGGCGGCGATTTTTTTGGGGGGCGCGATGGACGCGCCGGGGCGCGCCAGCCTCAGGCGATGGCCGAGGCGTCCATGCCTTCGGCCACGGCGCGCACATTGCGTGCGGCGGCCAGGCCCATGTTCACGTAGGCGTCGCTGGTGACGCCGCCGATGTGCGGGCTGAGGATGAAGCCGGGCTCGCCCTTGAAGACCTGGTCCGGCGCGATCGGCTCGACGGCGAAGCTGTCGAGGCCGGCCGCGCGGACCTGGCCGGAGCGCACCGCCGCCAGCAGCGCGGGCTCGTCGATCAGGCCGCCGCGTGCGGTGTTGACCACGATCACGCCGGGCTTGCACAGCGCCAGGGTGCGGGCGTCGAGCAGGCCGCGGTTGTCGTCGGTCAGCGGGCAGTGCAGCGAGATGACGTCGGCCTCGCGCCAGAGCGTGTCGAGGTCGACCGTGCGGATGTAGCCGGGCAGGTCGGTGGCGTAGGGGTCGAAGCCGATCACCTTCATGTCCAGCGCATCGGCCATGCGGGCGAATCGCCGGCCGATGGCGCCCAGGCCCACCAGGCCGACGGTGCGGCCGCCGAGCTCCAGGCTCTTGTGGGTCGATTTGTCCCAGTGGCCGGCATGCATGCGCGCGTCGAGCTGCGGCACCGACTTGGCGCAGGCCAGCATCAGGGCCAGGGCCTGCTCGGCGACCGCCGCCGCGTTGGCGCCGACGGCGGCGCGCACCGCGATGCCGCGCGCTGCGGCGGCGGCTTTGTCGATGGTGTCGGTGCCGCTGCCGTGCTTGGAGATGACCTTGAGCGAGGGCGCGGCGTCCATGGCGGCGGCGTTGACACCGCTGTAGCGCACGATGACGGCGGTGGGATCGTGGCGCCGGCAGAGTTCGACAATGTCGTCGTACGACGGCGTCTTGCCGGCATAGACCATGTCGTAGTCACGCAGCACGTCGAGCGCCTGTGGTGCCAGGTCGGCGCCGGTGACCAGCACCACCGGCTTTTTGATCGCGGCCGAGGGCAGGGCGCTCACAGCGATTCCCCTTCCTTGAGCACACCGGCCGCGCGCAGGGCGGCGGGCAGCCATTTGGAGGCGGTGTCGCCGCGGGCGATGGCTTCGAGCCGCGAGGCTTCGTCGGCCACCTTCTTCACGGCCAGATCGAGCATGGCGGGCGCCTTCTCGCGCTCGATCACCACCACGCCGTCGGCATCGCCCACGATCAGGTCGCCCGGATGCACCGTGGTGCCGCCGGCGGAAATGGGATGGTTGATGCGGCCGGGTACGTACTTGGTGGGGCCTGCCGGGTTGAAGCCGGCGCTGAAGACCGGAAAGCCCAGGTCGAGCAGTTCGAGGCGGTCACGGATCGCGCCGTCGACCACCACACCGGCCAGGCCGAGCTTCTTGCAGGCGCTGAGCATCAGCGTGCCCATGAGCGCGGCGGTCTGGTCGCCCTTGCCGTCGATCACCAGCACGTCGCCCGGCCTGGCCAGCGCGATGGCGGCGTGGATCATGAGGTTGTCGCCTGGGCGGACCTCGACGGTGAAGGCCGGGCCGGCCACGACCATGCGCGGCTCGACCGGCGCCACGCGGGCATGCAGGGTGCCGCGGCGCCCGGCCACGTCGGCCAGGATGGCGGCCTGGAAGGTCTTGGCCCTGGCGACGACCTCGGGTGCGACGCGGGGGAATTCACGGACGATTTCGGGGAGCTGGCTCATGGGATTCCTGGAGAAGAGGTAGTTCAAAAAGAGGGCGGGGTGCGGAGGCCGCGCGAAGCGCCGGCCGACTGCCTCAGCAGGCAATGCGGCGAGGCTCCGCCGAGCAGCAAGCCGCCCCCTGAAAGGGGGTAGGCGAAGACACGAAGTGCGTAGCCTGGGGGTTAGTCAAGTTAGTCAATCGTCGCGCCGGAGTCCTTGACGATCTTTCCCCAGCGCGGAATCTCGGACTTGAGCAACGCGGCGAAGGTCTCCACGCTGCCGCCCATCACGTCGCCGCCGTCGGACTTGAGCTTGGCGGCCACCTCGGGCACCTGCATCGCCTTGTTGATCTCGGTGTTCAGCGTCTTGACGATGGCCGCGGGCGTGCCGGCCGGCGCCAGGATGCCGAACCAGGTCACCGCCTCGAAACCCTTGTAGCCGGACTCGGCCATGGTGGGCGTGTCGGGCAGCTGTTCGGAGCGCTTGGCCGAGGTCACCACCAGGGCACGCACCTTCTGGTTGCGCACCTGGCCGATGAGCGTGGGCACCGAGGAGGCGTACAGGTCGATCTGGCCGCTCATCAGGTCGGTCAGGGCCTGGGCCGCGCCCTTATAGGGCACGTGCTGCAGCTCGATGCCGGCGGTGTTTTCGGCCTGTTCGCCGGCCAGGTGCGCCACCGTGCCGTTGCCGGGGTAGCCCAGCGTGAGGGTCTTGGGTTTGCCCTTGGCGGCGGCCACGACTTCGGCGAAGGTCTTGAAGCGGGAGTTCTCCGGCACCGCCACCACGATCGGCGAATTGGCCACCAGCACCACCGGCGTCAGGTCCTTGAGCGGGTCGTAGGGCAGCTTGGTGTAGAGCGTCGGGTTGATCGCCAGGTTGCTGGTCTGGCCCATCACCAGGGTGTAGCCGTCGGCCGGCGACTTGGCCACCTGGTCCACGCCGAGGTTGCCGCCGGCGCCGGGACGGTTGTCGATGACGATCGTCCACTTCAGCGTCTCGGTGAGCTTCTGCGCGACCGTACGGGCGATCAGGTCGGTGCCGCCGCCGGGCGGAAACGGTACGACCAGGCGGATCGGCTTGCTGGGATAGGCCGGTTGCGCGGCGAGCGGGCCAGCGACCGAAAGGGCGGCGAGCGCGAGGGCGGCGGCGAGGGTCGAGCGGCGGCGCGCGGCGGTTGTCTGGTTCATGCTGTCTTGTCTCCGGATGGGTGCACGACCGTCGTGGCGCGGCCGTGGAACGGACTGTAGGGACGCGTTTCAATCCATACAATATCGTTTCGACAGACGAAATCAGGGCCGATATGCGAAACACCGCCAAGGGCAAACCCGAGGTCTCCCCAGCCAAGAAATCCGAGGCTCGCGCAGACGAGCCGAGCACCGGCAGCGTGGTCGCGGTGAGCCGTGCGATGGAGTTGCTGGAAGCCTTTGCGCTTGGCGAGCCGCAGCTCAGCCTGGCCGAACTCGCGCGCCGCTGCGGCATGCACAAGACGACCGTGCTGCGCATCGCACGCACGCTGGCGATGCACCGCTACATGGTCCAGCGCGACGACGGGCAGTGGCGGCTGGGGCCGGCGGCCGGCTGGCTGGGGGCGCGTTACCAGTCGGGCTTCGACATGCAGAACGTGATCGAACCGATGCTGCGCGACCTCACCCGGCTCACCGGCGAAAGCGCTGCGTTCTATGTGCGCGAGGGCAATTTCCGCACCTGCCTCGTGCGGGTGGAAGGGCCGCATCCGCTGCGCCACCATGCCCGCATGGGAGAAGCGCTGCCGCTCGACCGGGGCTCGCCGGGGCGGGTCATCCTGGCCTTTTCGGGCGAGCCGGGGAAGATCTACGAAGCCATCCGGGCGCGTGGTTTCCACCTGTCGATCGGCGAGCGGGAGAAAGGCGTGGCGACGGTGTCGGCACCGGTGTTCGGACTCAACTGGAAGCTGCTTGGATCGGTATGCATCTCCGGGCCGGCATCGCGGCTGTCGGAGGCGCAGTTGCAGGCGATGGCGCAGGACGTGATGGGGTCGGCCAACCAGCTTTCGTACAGCCTGGCCGGGGCGACTTCATCGGCCACGCCGGCGGTGGTGAGCACCTGGCATCCCTGAGTCTGCGTGGGCCCGGCCGGGGCTGCGAGCGGATCGATCTAACTTGCTGATACAGCCGTCGCGGCACCCGTCGATTAGGGTTTACCCCATGAAGCGACGCGATTCTTTTTCCGCCCTGGCTCTGGTGGCCGGCACCATCGGGGCCGATGCGGCGCCGGTCTTTTCCGGTGCCGACCGGGCCGGGAATCACGGGAGGGCGAGTCGGCTGGGCATCGGCGTCGGCCGGCCCCGCATCATCGTCTCGCTCACCGGTGCGGACCGCGCCGGCATGGTCGCCCAGGCGCGACGAATCGTCGGGCGGGCCGACGTCGACATCGTCGAGCTGCGCATGGACCACCTGGCAGCGCCCGGCGATGCCGATGCCCTGGCCGGCACCGTCGCGGCGGTGGCCGGGCTGATAGAGGACCGGCCGCTGCTGGCGACCTTTCGCAGCCGGCGCGAAGGCGGCGAGCGGCAGCTGTCGCCCCAGGGCTATGCCGCGCTGTACCGGGCGGTGCTGCCGACCGGGCTCGCGGCCGGCTTCGACCTGGAGCAGGCGATGCTCGCCGACGATTCGGTGGCGGCGCTCATGGCGCAGGCGCAGGCGGCCGGCATCGCGGTGATCGTGTCGCATCACGATTTCGGCGGCACGCCGTCGGTCGACGAGATGCTGGCCACGCTGCGCCGCCAGCACGCCAGCGGCGCCGACATCTGCAAGATGGCGGTGATGCCGCACGACGCCGGCGACGTGTTGCGGCTGCTGGACGCGACCCGGCGGATGCGAACGCTTGAGCCGTCACGGCCGCTCATCACCATGGCCATGGGCGGCCTGGGCGCGGTGTCGCGCATGGCGGGCGAGGTGTTCGGCTCGGCCGCTTCCTTCGGTGCGCTGGGCGGTGGCTCGGCGCCGGGGCAGATCGAGGTGGCCGAACTGCGGGCGGGCATCGACACCCTGGCCGGCGCGCTGGGCGGGGGGCGGACATGAGCCGCCGGCCATTCCTCGCGGCCATGGCGACGGCGGTGTCGCACGGTGCCGCGTGGGGCGCCGCGCCGGTGCAGGAACGTGGCGGGCTGGCGGCCAATCCATCGTTCGTCAACACGGTGCTGCTGGGTGGCGCGCCCGAGGAGAACCTGCGCGCGGCGCAGGGCGCGGGCTTCGACGGGGTCGAGTTCTGGCGGCGCGAGGCGCAGGCCGTGCCCGGCGGCGCGGCGGCCGCGGGAGCGCTCGCGCGCCGCATCGGCATCGGCTTGACCGACTACCAGGTGCTGTCGGATTTCGACGGCGCGCCCGGGCACAAACGCGCGGAAAAACGCGCCGAGGCGCTGGCCTTCCTGGACGACGCCGCGGCCATCGGCGCGCCCGCACTGGCGGTGCCGGCGTCCACCGATCCCGATTGCGATGCCGCGCGGGTCGGCGAAGACCTCGCCTGGCTGGTCGACCAGGCGCGCCGGCGCGGGCTGCGCATCTGCTACGAGGGCATGGCGTGGAGCACCGTCAATTCGACGCTGCAGGCCGCCTGGCGGGCGATCCGTGAACTGGATCCGGCCCACATCGGGCTGGTGGTCGACAGCTACCACCTCTTCGTGCGCGGCGGCACCGCGCAGGACGTGGCGGCGATACCGCCCGGGCGCATCGCCACGGTGCAGTTCTGCGACGTGGCCGGCCCCGTGGCGCCGCAGGACTATGGCCGGGTCGCCCGCAGCCGCCGGTTGTTGCCCGGCGACGGCGACCTGCCGCTGGCGAGCCTGGTCGAGGTGCTGGAGGGCATGGGCTACGCGGGCCCGGTCGGCCTGGAAATATTCAATGACGCCCTGCATGCGCAGGACCCGGCGGCAGTCGCGCAGCGCGCGATGCACGCGCTGCGGTCTTTGCTCGGCGCATCGGGAGGCGCGGCTGCGCCGGACGGCGATCCGCGCTGACCTGCCACCGCCGCGATCCGACGGATTCGCGCGGGCGGTTCGCCCCGCATCGGCAGCCGCGCCAGGCCTTGGCCGGCAGGGATTGGCGGAGCCGAGAAAAGCCGTGCGACCGGTCGTTCGGTTGTTCGGTGAACTCAGGCCTCGCCGCGCCGTGCCCGGGCACGGGCGAGGGCGGCTTCGACGGCCGAGCGCTTGCGGTCGGGTTCGGGGGCCGGTGCCGGCACGGCGGCGGGCTCGTCGCGGCGGGCACGGTGGATGCGGTACCGGGCCAGCGCCGCCTGGGCCTGTTCATGCGACCAGGCGTCCCAGCCGGTTCGTTCGCCGCTGGTGTTCTCCAGCGATATGCAGTCGACCGGGCAGACCGGAATGCACAGCTCGCAACCGGTGCAGTGGGCCTCGATGACCGTGTGCATGCGCTTGTTGGCGCCCAGGATGGCGTCGGTCGGGCAGGCGTCGAGGCAGAGCGTGCAGCCGATGCACCAGGCTTCGTCGACGACGGCGAGGGTGCGCGGCGATTCGGCGCCGCAGGCGGCGTCGAGCGGCGCGGCGGCCGTGCGCGCGATGACGGCCAGACGCACCACGCCTTCCTGCCCGCCCGGCGGGCAGCGGTTGACGGCGGCATCGTCGAACGCGATGGCGTGGGCGTAGGCCGCGCAGTCCGGATAGCCGCAGCGGGTGCACTGGGTCTGCGGCAGGGCAGCGTCGAGACGAGCCGCCAGCGCGGACCGGGCGGCGTCGGTCATGGCTTTCAGGCGGAGGCGATGGAGGTGTCGACCGGCGCGGGCTTGCGGGCGCGGCTGGTCTTGGCGACGGGCTTGGCGGCCGGCTTTTCAGCGACTTTCGCGGCTGCCCTGGGCACGGTTTTCGCGACGGTCTTGGCCGTGGTCTTGGCGCTGGCTTTCCTGGCCGGCGCCGTTGCGGCCGATTTGGCCACGGCGCGCGCCGCCTTGGCCGGGGGGGCGGTCACGTGTTTGGCCTCGGCGGCCGCTTGGGGCTTGGCTTCTGACTTGGCCGCCGCAGCCGCCGGGCTCGGGGTGGTCGCGGCCGGTTCTTCCATCGTCGGCAGATGCGGCTGGACCGACACGGTCTGGATGGTCACGGCTTGCGGCTGGGGCTCGTACTTCAGGATGAAGTCGCGCACGGCGGGGTAGGTGAGGTCGCGCCAGCGGCGGCCGCTGAAGATGCCGTAGTGGCCCGCGCCCTTCACCTCGACGTGCTTCTGCATCGAAGCGGGCACGCTGGTACAGAGCTCGTGTGCCGCTTCGGTCTGGCCGGAGCCGGAGATGTCGTCGAGCTCGCCCTCGACGGTAAGCACGGCGGTGGTGCGGATGTCCGCGGGCTTCACCCGTTCTTCGACGCCTTGCGGGTTGCGCACATCCCAGTTGCCGTTGACCAGGCAGAAGTCCTGGAAGACGACGCGGATGGTTTCGAGGTAGTACTTCGCGTCCATGTCCAGGACCGCGTTGTATTCGTCGTAGAACTTGCGATGCGCTTCGGCACTGGCGTCGTCGCCTTTCATCAGGTTCTTGAAATAGTCGTAATGGCTGCTCAGGTGGCGGTCGGGGTTCATCGCCACGAAGCCG
This sequence comes from Xylophilus sp. GOD-11R, assembly GCF_033546935.1. GTDB lineage: Bacteria > Pseudomonadota > Gammaproteobacteria > Burkholderiales > Burkholderiaceae_C > Xylophilus. The sequence goes on from NZ_CP137854.1 coordinate 1,587,745, forward strand.
GTGTGCTGCAGGAAGCCCGGGTACACCATCCGGCCTTCACCCGGGAAGCCCGGCGGCACGCGGAAGATGACGTTGTTCTCGAACCATTCGTAGCTCTTGTTCATCGCCAGGTTGTTCACCGCCGTGGGCGACTTCTTGGCGTTGATCGGGCCGCCCATCATGGTCATGCTCAGCGGCGTGGTCTCGCCACGCGAGGCCATGAGCGACACGGCGGCGAGCACCGGCACGGTGGGCTGGCAGACGCTGATGACGTGGCAGTTGCCGTAGATGCCCTGCAGGTGGCGGATGAAGTCCTGCACGTAGTTGACGTAGTCGTCGAGGTGGAAGTCGCCGTCGGTCAGGGGCACGGTGCGGGCGTTCTTCCAGTCGGTGACGTAGACCTTGTGGTCCTGCAGCATCGTCTTGACGGTGTCGCGCAGCAGGGTGGCGTAGTGGCCCGACAGCGGCGCGACGACGAGCACCGCCGGCTGCGCCTTGAGCTTGGCCAGCACTTCGGAGTCATCGGTGAAGCGCTTGAAACGGCGCAGTTCGCAGAAGGGCTTGTCGAGTTCGATGGCCTCGTGGATGACGACCTCGGTGTCGTCGACCATCACCGTCTGGATGCCGAAGGCCGGCTTTTCGTAGTCCTTGCCCAGGCGGTACATCAGGTCGTAGGTGGCGGCCAGCCGCTGCGCGCCGGGCAGCTGGTTCACAGGGTTAAGCGAATTCCCGAACATCTTGGAAGCGGCGTTCGCGAAGTCGGCGAAGGGCTCCATCAGCGCGCGTTGCGCTTCGTAGATCTGGTAAAGCATGGGCTTTGTCCGCTGTTTTGTTGCAGTGCAATATAGCAGGCGACTCGCGTCGGCACCATGAAAAAAGCCGCCTGGCGAGGCGGCTTCTTCAAGGCTTCCGGCGACCGCTCAGATCACCTTGGCGATCGACTCGCAGACGTAGTCGATGTTCTTGCTGTTGATGGCGGCCACACACATCCGGCCGGTGTCGGTTCCGTACACGCCGAACTCGCTGCGCAGGCGGACCATTTGCTCCTTGGAGAGACCCGAGTAGCTGAACATGCCGATCTGCTGGGTGATGAAGGACATGTCCTGCTGCACGCCGGCCTTCTTGAGGCCGTCGACCAGGTGCTGGCGGGTTTCCTTGATGCGCACGCGCATCGCGGCGAGCTCGGCTTCCCACAGGGCGCGCAGGTCGGCGTCGTTCAGCACCGCGGCGACCACGGCGCCACCGTGCGTCGGCGGGTTCGAGTAGTTGGTGCGGATGACGATCTTGAGCTGCGACAGCACGCGTGCGGCTTCTTCCTTGTCGGCGCACAGCACCGACAGCGCGCCCACGCGCTCGCCGTAGAGGCTGAAGCTCTTGGAGAAGGAGGTCGAGACGAAGAAGGTCAGGCCGGCGGCGACGAACTTGCCGACGACCGCGCCGTCTTCAGCGATGCCGTGGCCGAAGCCCTGGTAGGCCATGTCGAGGAAGGCGACCAGGTCCTTCGCCTTGACGACGTCGACCACCTGGTCCCACTGGGCGGGGGTGATGTCGTAGCCGGTCGGGTTGTGGCAGCAGGCGTGCAGCACGACGATGGTGCCGGCGGCGGCCGCGTTCAGGGCGGCGAGCATGCCCTCGAAGTCGACGCCACGCTTGGCAGCGTCGTAATAGGGATGCGCCTGCACCTCGAAACCGGCGCGGGTGAACAGCGCACGGTGGTTTTCCCAGCTCGGCTCGCTGATCAGCACCTTGGCGTCGGGACGGATGAACTTCAGGAAGTCGGCGCCCACCTTCAGGCCGCCGGTGCCGCCAAGGCACTGCACGGTCGCCACGCGGCCGGAGCTCAGCGGCTCGCTGCCTTCGCCGAAGACCAGCTTCTGCACGCCGGCGTCATAGGCGGCGATGCCGTCGATGGGCAGGTAGCCGCGGGCCTTGGGTGCTTCCATCATGGCTTTTTCAGCCTTCTGCACGCATTCGAGCAGCGGCAGCTTGCCGTTGTCGTCGAAGTAGACACCTACGCCCAGGTTGACCTTCTTGGGATTGGTGTCGGCGTTGAACTGCTCGTTCAGGCCCAGGATCGGATCGCGCGGCGCCATTTCGACGGCGGTAAACAAAGACATGGAGAGTCGTCCTATGGATGCAAAACGGATGGGAGATTCGGCGCCGGCGGGTTGAATCGGCAATGACCAGGGCCATCTGGAATTTTAACCAGTGGCCGCGCCCCGCGCCTGTACAGTCGATCACACCATGCCCATCTCCGCCGCCGATCCCGTCGATTCCGCCACACCGCCGTCGGGTGATACGCCCGGCACGTTCATCCGCTACGAGGGCTCGCCCTTCGAGCTCTACCAGCCGTATCCGCCGGCGGGCGACCAGCCCACGGCCATCGAGAAACTGGTGGAAGGCGTGAACGACGGCGAGGTGTTCCAGACCCTGCTCGGCGTGACCGGCTCGGGCAAGACCTTCACCATGGCCAACGTCATCGCCCGACTGGGACGGCCGGCGATCGTCTTCGCGCCGAACAAGACGCTGGCGGCGCAGCTGTACGCCGAGTTTCGCGAGTTCTTCCCGAAGAACGCAGTGGAGTATTTCGTCAGCTACTACGATTACTACCAGCCCGAGGCCTACGTGCCGCAGCGCGATCTGTTCATCGAGAAGGACAGCGCGATCAACGAGCACATCGAGCAGATGCGGCTGTCGGCCACCAAGAGCGTGCTGGAGCGGCGCGACGTGGTGATCGTGGCGACGGTCAGCGCCATCTACGGTATCGGCGCACCGGAGGACTACACCCAGATGCGCTTCATCTTGCGCGTGGGCGGCAAGCAGGGCCAGCGCGACGCGATCGCGCAGCTGATCCGCATGCAGTACACCCGCAACGAGCAGGATTTCGCGCGCGGCACCTTCCGGGTACGCGGCGACACCATCGACGTGTTTCCGGCGGAGCATTCGGAGCTGGCCGTGCGCATCGAGCTGTTCGACGACGAGGTGGAGTCGCTGCAGTTGTTCGATCCGCTCACCGGCCGGGTGCTGCAGAAGGTGCCGCGCTTCGTGATCTATCCCGCGAGCCACTACGTGACCCCGCGCGACAAGGTGCTGACGGCGGTCGAGGCCATCAAGGAAGAGTTGCGCCAGCGGCTGGCGCAGTTCGTGTCCGACGGCAAGCTGGTGGAGGCGCAGCGGCTGGAGCAGCGCACTCGGTTCGACCTGGAGATGCTCGCCGAGGTCGGCCACTGCAAGGGCATCGAGAACTACTCGCGGCACCTGTCGGGCTCGCCGCCGGGCGCACCGCCGGCCACGCTCACCGACTATCTGCCCAAGGACGCGGTGATGTTCCTCGACGAGAGCCACGTCATGATCGGCCAGCTCGGCGGCATGTACAACGGCGACCGGGCGCGCAAGACCACGCTGGTCGAGTATGGTTTTCGCCTGCCGTCTGCGCTGGACAACCGGCCGCTGAAGTTCGACGAATTCGAGACCCGCATGCGCCAGGTGATCTTCGTGTCGGCCACGCCTGCCGACTACGAAAAGCGCAACGCCGGCCAGGTGGTGGAGCAGGTGGTGCGGCCGACCGGCCTGGTCGACCCGATCGTGGAAGTGCGCCCGGCCACGCACCAGGTCGACGACGTGCTGCAGGAGATCCGCATCCGTGTCGAGAAGAACGAGCGGGTGCTGATCACCACGCTGACCAAACGCATGGCCGAGCAGCTGACCGACTACCTCAGCGACAACGGCGTGAAGGTGCGCTACCTGCACAGCGACATCGACACGGTGGAGCGGGTGGAGATATTGCGCGACCTGCGCCTGGGCACCTTCGACGTGCTGGTGGGCATCAACCTGCTGCGAGAAGGGCTGGACATTCCGGAAGTGAGCCTGGTGGCGATCCTGGATGCCGACAAGGAAGGCTTCCTGCGCGCCGAGCGAAGCCTGATCCAGACGATCGGCCGGGCCGCGCGCAACCTGCATGGCCGCGCCATCCTGTATGCCGACAAGGTGACCGATTCGATGCGCAAGGCCATCGGCGAGACCGAGCGCAGGCGCGAAAAGCAGATCGCCCACAACGCCGAGCACGGCATCGTGCCGCGCAGTGTGGTCAAGCAGGTGCGCGAGCTGATCGACGGCGTGTACGGCGACAAGAACGGCCGCGACGCGGTGTCCGCCGATGCCGGAGCACGCGGTGGCGCGGTGCTGGAGGACCTGTCCGAAAAGGATCTGGCGCGCGAGATCAAGCGGCTCGAAAAGCAGATGCTCGAACACGCCCGCAACCTGGAATTCGAGAAGGCCGCCCGCCTGCGCGACCAGCTCGCCCAGCTCAAGTCGCGTGCCTTCGGTGCACCCGGTCACGACAACGTGGTGGCGTTTCCTACGCCCGGGTCAGCCGATTCCCGACCAAAGTAGCGGGTCTTGTGTTATAGTTGAGGCAAATACTCAACAAAGAAACAAAAAACGATTCCCGACGATGCAGGGCCCTGTTCTTCGTGCTACGCAGCACGTTCGCAGCAGGGAATGGGTGGAGACGGTGCCCTTCGGGCCATTGCCCGGCGGGTGTTCAATCAGTGCAACAGCCAAGGAGCTTGCCATGCGTCTCACAACCAAAGGCCGTTTTGCGGTCACCGCGATGATCGATCTGGCCCTGCGCCAGAACAACGGCCCGGTCACGCTGGCTGCCATCAGCCAACGCCAACAGATTTCGCTGTCCTACCTTGAACAGCTCTTCGGCAAGCTTCGTCGTCACGAACTGGTCGAGTCCACCCGTGGCCCCGGCGGCGGATACACCCTGGGCCGCAAGGCGGCCGACATCACGGTGGCCGACATCATCGTGTCGGTCGACGAACCTATCGACGCCACCCAATGCGGTGGCAAGGAAAACTGCCTGGGTGAAGCTGGCCGCTGCATGACGCACGAACTGTGGGCTTCGCTCAACCAGCGCATGGTCGAGTTCCTGGATTCGGTCACGCTGCAGAAGCTGGTCGAAGAGCAGATCGCCAAGGGCGTTCAGATCGAGGACAAGCCGGCCGTGCGCCGCGCCATTTCGAGCCAGCCGGTGGTCAAGCCGATCCGGGTGAATGCGCCCAATTCGGTCTTCGCGCTCGGCAACGCCTTCGCCAAGTCCTGACGACGCCGTGGCGGGTCCGCACGATGCGGGTCCACCACCTTCTCGTCCGCCTCCCGTGTCATTCGCCAGCCTAAAAGCCAGCAACCGTTAGTTTCGCCATGGACATCACTCCGCATTTCCCGATCTACCTCGACTACGGCGCCACCACGCCGTGCGATCCCCGTGTCGTCGACGCCATGATTCCCTGGCTGCGCGAGCACTTCGGCAACGCTGCGTCCCGCAGCCACGCCTGGGGTTGGGAAGCGGAAGAAGCCATCGAAAGGGCGCGCGGCCAGGTCGCCGACCTGATCGGCGCGGATCCGCGCGAAATCGTCTGGACCAGCGGTGCGACCGAGTCCATCAACCTGGCCCTGAAGGGCGCCGCCCAGTTCTACAAGGGCAAGGGCAAGCATCTGATCACGCTGAAGACCGAGCACAAGGCCGTGCTCGACACCATGCGCGAGCTCGAGCGGCAGGGCTTCGAAGTGACCTACCTCGACGTGAAGGAAGACGGTCTGGTCGACATGGACGCGCTCAAGGCCGCCATTCGCCCGGACACCATCCTGATCAGCATCCTCTTCGTGAACAACGAGATCGGCGTGATCCAGGACATCCCCGGCATCGGCACGCTGTGCCGCGAAAAGGGCATCCTGTTCCACGTCGACGCGGCGCAGGCCACCGGCCGGGTCGAGATCGACATGAAGACCCTGCCCATCGACCTGATGAGCATGACCGCGCACAAGACCTACGGCCCCAAGGGCGTGGGCGCATTGTTCGTGCGCCGCAAGCCGCGGGTGCGCCTGGAAGCGCAGATCCACGGCGGTGGTCACGAGCGCGGCATGCGTTCGGGCACGCTGCCCACGCACCAGATCGTCGGCATGGGCGAAGCCTTCCGCATCATCAAGCTCGAGATGGGCGAGGTGAACGCCAAGGCACGTGCGCTGCAGCAGCGGCTGCTCGATGGCCTGAAGGACATCGAGCAGGTGTTCATCAATGGCAGCATGGAACACCGGGTGCCGCAGAACCTGAACATGAGCTTCAACTTCGTCGAAGGCGAGTCGCTGATCATGGGCATCAAGGGCCTGGCGGTGTCTTCCGGTTCGGCCTGCACCTCGGCGAGCCTGGAGCCCAGCTATGTGCTGCGCGCCCTGGGCCGTAGCGACGAACTCGCGCACAGCAGCCTGCGCATGACGATCGGCCGCTTCACGACGGAGGAGGAGATCGACTATGCGATCTCGACCATCCGCCACAACGTCTCCAAGCTGCGCGAGCTCTCACCGCTGTGGGAGATGTACCAGGACGGCGTGGACATCAGCACCATCCAATGGGCTGCGCACTGAGCGCCTTGCCCTCCTAGAAACCAGAACAGGGACCCCACCATGGCTTACTCCGACAAGGTCATCGACCACTACGAAAATCCCCGCAACGTTGGCTCGTTCGCCAAGGGCGACGACAGCGTTGGCACCGGCATGGTCGGCGCACCGGCCTGCGGCGATGTGATGAAGCTGCAGATCAAGGTCAACCCCGAAACCGGCGTCATCGAAGACGCGCGTTTCAAGACCTACGGTTGCGGCTCGGCCATCGCTTCTTCCTCGCTCGTGACCGAATGGGTCAAGGGCAAGACGCTCGACGAGGCGGCCGCGCTCAAGAACAGCGTGATCGCCGAAGAACTGGCGCTGCCGCCGGTCAAGATTCACTGCTCGATCCTGGCCGAAGACGCCATCAAGGCGGCGGTGGACGACTATCGCAAGAAGCGCGTGGATGCCGGCGCCGTCGTCGAAACCGCCGCCGCTCACTGACATGGCCGTCACCCTTACCGAAGCCGCGGCGCGGCATGTCACCCGCTATCTCACCAAGCGTGGTCGCGGTATCGGTGTGCGCCTGGGCGTGAAGACCACCGGCTGCTCGGGCCTTGCCTACAAGCTGGAATATGTCGATGACAACGCCGAGGGCGACATCGTCTTCGAGGACCACGGCGTGAAGGTGCTGGTCGATCCGAAAAGCCTGGCCTACATCGACGGCACCCAGCTCGACTTCGTGCGCGAGGGCTTGAACGAAGGGTTCAAGTTCCTCAACCCGAACGAACGCGACCGCTGCGGCTGCGGCGAGAGCTTCCGCATCTGAGCCTCGGCGCTCGCACCAGGCCGCCCCGACTCGCGGGCGGCTTTTTTCTGCCCTCCATGGATATCCAGGCCAACGATTTCGAGCTCTTCGGCGTGCCGCAGGCTTTTCAGCAAGACCTCGCGCTGATCGACGAGCGCTGGAAGGAGCTGCAGCGGCAGGCCCATCCCGACCGTTTTGCGGCCCAGGGCGCGGCGGCGCAGCGGCTGGCGATGCAGTGGTCGGTGCGCATCAACGAGGCGTATCGGCGGCTCAAGAGTCCGCAGAAACGCGCGGCCTATTTGTGCGAACTGCACGGCGCGCCGATCGCGGCCGAGACCAACACCGCCATGCCGGCAGCCTTCCTGATGCAGCAGATGGAGTGGCGCGAGTCGCTCGACGAGGCCGACGACCGCGCGGCCGTCGACGCGCTGCAGGACGAGGTGGACGCCGCCCGGCGCGGCGCCCTCGAACGCTGTGGCCAGCTCATCGATGAGTCGCACGACTACCCGGCCGCTGCCGCCCAGGTGCGAGCCCTTATGTTTCTTGCGCGCTTTTCCGACGACATCGATGCCCGGCGGGCGTTGGTCGGACAATAGCGTTCTCGCGCCGCGGGCTTCGCGGCGCCTACCCGTTCTTCGTTTCCGTTTCCGTTCGCATGGCGCTCCTCCAGATTTCAGAACCCGACCAGTCGCCCGATCCGCACCAGAGGCGCATCGCCGTCGGCATCGACCTGGGGACCACCCATTCGCTGGTCGCGGCCGTGCGCAGCGGCGTTGCCGAATGCCTGCCCGACGAGCAGGGCGACGTGCTGCTGCCCTCGGTCGTGCGTTACCTGTCGGCCACCGGCCGGCAGATCGGCCGCGCCGCGCAGCAGGCCGCCGTGCACGACCCCGAGAACACCATCGCCTCGGTCAAGCGCCTGATGGGCCGCGACCTGCGCGACGTGGCCCACGCCGAGCGGCTGCCGTACCGTTTGGTCGACGGCGCCGAAGCGGGGCAGGGCGGCATGGTCGGCATCGCCACCGTCGCGGGCATCAAGTCGCCGGTGGAGACCAGCGCCGAGATCCTCGCCGTGCTGCGCCAGCGCGCCGAAGACAGCTTCGACGCCGAGATCGACGGTGCGGTCATCACCGTGCCCGCATATTTCGACGACGCCCAGCGCCAGGCCACCAAGGACGCGGCGCAGCTCGCCGGCCTGGAAGTTCTGCGCCTGATCAACGAACCGACGGCAGCGGCCATCGCCTACGGCCTGGACAACGCCAGCGAAGGCCTCTACGCGGTGTACGACCTGGGCGGCGGCACCTTCGACGTGTCGCTGCTGCGCCTGTCGCAGGGCGTATTCGAGGTGGTCGCGACCGGCGGCGATGCGGCCCTGGGCGGCGACGACTACGACGCGGCGCTGGCCGACTGGGTGTTGCGGCAGGAAGACCGCACCGCCCGATCCGCCGCCGATCGCGCGTCGCTGCGCCAGGCCGCGCGCGCCTGCAAGGAAGCGCTGTCCGCCGCCGGTTCCGCCGTCTTCTCGGTCGACTTGAGCGACGGCGGCCTGGACCGCACCGTCACCGTGGCCGAGTTCGACGCGACCACCGCATCGCTCACCGCCCGCACCATGGACGCGGTGCGCCGCGTGCTGCGCGACGCCGAGGTCACGCCCGACGAAGTGCAGGGCACGGTGCTGGTCGGCGGTTCCACCCGCATGCCGCAGATCCGCGAGGCGGTGGCCCGGCATTTCGGCCGCGAACCGCTCACCAACCTGGATCCGGACCAGGTCGTGGCCCTGGGCGCTGCCCGCCAGGCCGACCAGCTCATCGGCAACCAGGGCGCGCACGACCTGCTGCTGCTCGACGTGATCCCGCTGTCGCTCGGCATCGAGACCATGGGCGGCCTGGTCGAGCGCATCGTCTCGCGCAACGAAACCATTCCCTGCGCCCGGGCGCAGGATTTCACCACTTACCAGGACGGCCAGACCGCGCTGGCGCTGCACGTGGTGCAGGGCGAGCGTGACCTGGTCGCCGACTGCCGAAGCCTGGCGCGTTTCGAACTGCGCGGCATTCCGCCCATGGCCGCCGGCGCGGCACGCATTCGCGTCACCTTCACCATCGACGCCGACGGCCTGCTCAGCGTGGCCGCGCGCGAGCAGGGCAGCGGCGTGGAGGCGCGCATCGACGTCAAGCCTTCCTACGGCCTGAGCGACGACACCGTCGCGCGCATGCTGCAGGACAGCTTCAGCACGGCCGGCCAGGACATGCAGGCCCGCGCGCTGGTGCAGGCCCGGGTCGACGCCGACCGCCTGGTGCTCGCCACCCGCAGCGCGCTCGATGCCGACGGCGACCTGCTGAGCGGCGAGGCCCGTACGCAGGTGGAGGCGCTGATCGCCGCGCTGCAGCTGGCGCGCACCGGCGACGACGCCGCCGCCATCGAGGCCGCGTCCAAGGCGCTGGCCCACGGCACCGAGGCCTTCGCCGCCGAACGCATGAACCGTGGCATCCAGCGGGCGCTCGCCGGCCGCAACGTGCAAAGCCTCTGACAACGAGAAGAACCGAACGCCCCCGACATGCCCGTCATCAAGATCCTGCCCCATCCCGAATACTGTCCCGCCGGCGCGGAGATCACGGCGCCAGCCGGCACCTCGATCTGCGAAGCGCTGCTCGACAACCACATCGACATCGAACACGCCTGCGACATGAGCTGCGCCTGCACCACCTGCCACGTGGTGGTGCGCCAGGGGCTGGAGTCGCTCAATGAGGCCGAGGAGGCCGAGGAAGACCTGCTCGACCGCGCCTGGGGCCTGGAGCCGCAGTCGCGCCTGTCGTGCCAGACCATCCTGGCGCGTCAGGACGTGACTATCGAGATTCCCAAGTACTCGATCAACCACGCCAAGGAAAACCACTGAGGTCCACCGCATGAGCCGCCAGATCGTCTTCGACACCGAAACCACCGGGCTTTCCGCCGAGAACGGCGACCGCATCATCGAGATCGGCGCGGTCGAGATGGTGAACCGCAAGCTCACCGGCAACAACCTGCACCTCTACCTGAACCCCGAGCGCGACAGCCACGAGGAAGCGCTCAAGGTCCACGGCATCAGCAACGAGTTCCTGCGCGACAAGCCCAAGTTCGCCGAGGTGGCGCAGGAGGTGCTCGACTACCTGGCCGGCTCCGAACTCATCATCCACAACGCGGCCTTCGACGTCGGCTTCCTGAACAAGGAACTCGAACTCATCGGCCGCCCGGGCATCCGCACCGTGGTGGCCAGCGTGACCGACACGCTGATGATGGCCAAGGAGATGTTCCCCGGCAAACGCAACTCGCTCGACGCGCTGTGCGACCGCCTGGAGGTCGACAACTCGGGCCGCACGCTGCACGGCGCGCTGCTCGACGCCGAGTTGCTGGCCGACGTCTACATCAACATGACGCGCGGCCAGGACGCGCTGATCGTCGACGACGCGGACGGTGGCGACGACGGCTCGGTTCAGGTGGTGCGTGTGGACCTGACCCAGTTCACCCTGCCGGTGCTGATGGCCACCGAGCAGGAGCAGGCGGCGCACGACGCGGTGCTGGTGCAGCTCGACAAATCTTCTGGCGGCACATCAAACTGGCGAAAGTTCGAAAATCCTGTGGCATAATCGTGGGCTCACGACACAGTACCAAATTGTGTCGCGACGGGTGATTAGCTCAGCGGTAGAGCACTGCCTTCACACGGCAGGGGTCGCAGGTTCAAACCCTGCATCACCCACCAACATCGAACCCCTGCAAGTCTTCGGCTTGCAGGGGTTTTTCTTTTTGCAGCGCCGGGCGTGGATGCTGACGAATGCTGTGGACGGAGCGCCTCTTCATCCGCGCTCCGGTCTTCCTCACGTCGTTGCGGATCGCAGCGTTTCGATCCGGCGATCAGGGCCTAGGTGCTGCCACGGCGTATAAGCGCAAAACCCACATCCATGCGGTGCGCTTCGGCCGACCGGCCTTCGGCGCGGTCCATGACCCATTGCGCCGCCTGTTCGCCGATGACCGCGCCGTGCGTGCGTACCGAGGTGATCGAGGGAATCGTGTCCTGCGAGAAATTGAGGTCGCCGAAGCCGACGACGGCGACGTCTTCCGGCACGCGCCGGCCGCTGGCCTGGATCTCGGTGATGGCGCCCCAGGCGATGAGATCGGTGCTGCAGAAGATGGCGTCGATCTGCGGATGTTGGTCGAGCAGTTCGCGGGTGGCCGTGCGCGCCATGCCCACCGTGAAAGGCGAGGGCGCTCGCGCCACCGGCAGATCCGCCGCCTTCGCGAGCACGCCGAGCGCTGCCAGCTGGTTGGCGAACGAGTGGCCGCGCAGCCCGGCGCGTGGATCGTCGCCGGTGACCAGCGCCGGGTGGCGCCGCCCCTGGCCCGCCAGGAAATCGGCGACCGCACGGCCGACGTCCCCGTGGCAGAAGCCGATCAGCATGTCGACCGGCTCGGCCGTCAGGTCCCAGGTCTCCACCACGGGGATGCGGGTCGCCAGCAACCGGTCGCGTACCGCCTGGCCCTGCACCAGGCGGGTCAGCACGATGCCGTCGGGCCGCCGGCCCAACAGGTTCTCGATCAGCTGGGCTTCGTCGGCATCGTCGTAGCCGCATTCCCCCAGCATGAGTTGGTAGCCGCGTTGCGCCAGCGTCTGGCTGAGGGCCTGCAGGGTGTCCTGGAAAACCGGGCTGCCGATAGTCGGGATGAGCGCGGCCACCAGCCGGCTGCGACCCGATGCCAGCGCGCCGGCCAACCGGTCCGGCACATAACCGGCTGTCGCGATGGCTTCCCGAACCTTTGCCAGCGTGGCTGGTGGCACGGATTCGGGGGAGTTCAGGCTGCGCGAAACCGTCTGTGCAGAAACGCCGGCGAGCTGGGCGACGTCCATCAGGGTGACGCGGCCACTGCCGCGCCGGGGGCGGCGTCGCGGGAGGTCTTCGGCGTCCAGAAGGGAAGAGGTATTCACGGAAATTCGGGCGTGCAGGGCCCGCCACGATAACGCGTCGCGCCGTGCGCGCTTCCGGTCGCCAGGAGAAAGCGAGAGCTAGGGTTTTCATGCGTGGCAGCAAAATAAATAGCGCTAACAATTAGCGCTAACAGGACGCGGCGACCGTCGACCCATTGCTCAACCCATCCCACGAGGCTCCCATGCTGACCGACACCCAAGGCGTCTACATCGTTACCCAGACCCCGTTTCAGGACGACGGCGCGATCGACCTGCCCAGCGTGGACACGCTGGTGGATTTCTATCTGAAGCACGGCGCCGACGGCTTCACCGTGCTGGGCGTGGCCGGTGAATCGGTCAAGCTCAACGCCACCGAGGCGCTGCAGGTGGCCAGGCGCTTCGTGGCGCGGGCGCAGGGTAAGCCGGTGATCGTCGGCGTGAGCAACCCCAGCGTTGCCCAGCTCGGGGAGTTGACCGCGCAGGTGATGGATGCGGGCGCGGCCGGCGTGATGATCGCGCCGCCGACAGGCCTGAAGACCGAGGAGGAGCTTTTCGGCTATTTCGCCGGCGTTTTCGCCCGCATCGGCAACGTGCCGACGGTGCTGCAGGACTTCCCGTTTTCCACCGGCGTCTGGATGTCGGTGCCCTCCATCTGCCGGCTGGTCGACGAGTTCCCGCAGATCCAGTTGCTGAAGGAAGAAGACCTGCCGAGCATCACCAAGATCACGCGCCTGCGTGCGGCGCTGAAGCGGCGCATCGCGATCCTGACCGGCAACAACGCCATGTTCCTGCCGCTGGAGATGGGCCGCGACATCGACGGCCCCATGGCCGGCTTCTCGCATCCGGAAATGCTGTCGCAGGTCTACCGCCTGTTCCGCGAGGGCAAGGTGCAGGAGGCGCACGACGTGTTCGACATCTACCTGCCGCTGCTGAGCTACGAGAACCAGAGCCAGTGGGGCGTGGCCGTGCGCAAGGAGATCCTCAAGCGCCGCGGTGCCATTGCCTCGGCCGCCATGCGCCAGCCCGGCCCGCGCCTGACCGCCGTGGACCTGGGTGAGATCGACCTGCTGCTCGACCGACTGCGCCAGCGCCTGGCCGCCTGACCCCGAAGGGAGGGGCCAGGACGGGGTGCGCTGCGGCCGGCCCGCGCTTGCGCTGCGCCAACCGGGGAGGCAGCCCGACTGCGGTATTTGCAGCGGCCGTTCGATGAATGGCCACGGCGAGTCGGCTCCCAGCACGCAAGAATTCTGTTCATGCATCGAGCAACGCAATAGGGCGGTCCGGCGGATGGCGGCGCGGTCCGGGCACCGCTAACCGTCGGAAAGGTGGCTCACCGTCTGCGACAGCGCGAGCTCGGCCAGCAGCCACTGCTTGAAGCGCATCGCCGCGCCGTGCTGCTCCGCGCGGCGCGGGTGCACCAGGTAGTGCGCCACGTAGCGCACGGTGTGACTGTTGTGCAGCAGCGGCGCCACCAGTCGACCCGACGCCATTTCGCGCTCGGTCAGGAAGGTCGATTCCATCACCACGCCGAGACCGTCGACCGCCGCCGAGATGGCCATGGAGGTGCGGTCGAAGGCCAGGCCGTAGGTGTCGGGGATCGGCAGGCCGTTGGCCTTGAACCAGCCTTTCCATTGCACCGATTGGCCGTCGCTGTGGATCAACGGCACCGCGTAGAGATCCTGCGGCGTGCGGATCCGGTCGGCCAGCGCTGGGCTGCAGAGCGGCGTCAGTCGCTCGATGAGCAGCGGCGTCTTCTCGTGGGCCGACGGCGGTGGCTCGCCGTAGACGATGTCCAGGTCGAAGTCGTCCGTGTCGAAGCTCGCGTAGACGGTATCGGAGGACAGGCGCAGCCCGATGTCCGGATGTTCGCGCACGAAGCCGGCGAGGTGCGGAATCAGCCATTGCGACGCGAACGCCGGTGCGGCATGCAGGCGCAGCGGAACCGCGGGATTGGCACTCAGCACGTCGAATCCGCGGCTCATTTCCTCCAGGCCGCGCTGCACGTGGTCGAGCAGCACCTGGCCCTCGCGGGTGAGACGGATGGCGCGGGTGCTGCGCTGGAACAGGTGCAGCCGGGCCACGGCTTCCATCTTGCGGATGGCGTGGCTCACGGCACTGGGCGACAGGCCCAGTTCCTGGGCGGCGACGGCGAAGGACCCGGTGCGGCCGGCGGCTTCGAAGATGCGCAGCGAGGCGAGCGGCAGGCGTTGGAAGGGCGTCATGCATGAATCATATTCAGCCATTCCGAGAAAAATGATCTTTTGTCAGGCAATGCCATTGCGAGAAAAATCCGGCCAGGCCAGGGGGTAAATGCATCTGGTGAATGACAACCATTGATCGCAGTGATTTTTCGACTCGAGCAACGGAGGAGCAAATGACGGAACAAGTGTGGGAAGAGGCCGCGGTGTCGGCCTTCGAGCGCATCCGCACCCATGCCTGGCGTGTAAGGCGGTTCGCGCTTCGCATGGGCGAAGTGCAGGGTCAGGGTTACGTGGGGCAGGCCCTGGGCTGGGCCGACGTGTTGGCGGTGGCGTATTGCCATGCCATGAACATCCGGCCGCACGAGCCGGAGTGGGAGGGGCGCGACCGTTTCCTGCTGTCGCACGGGCACTACGCCATCGCCCTCTACGCGGCGCTGTTCGAGGCCGGCGTGCTACCGCCCGAGGAGCTGGAAACCTACGGCTGCGACGACAGCCGGCTGCCGATGTCGGGCATGTCCGCCTACACGCCCGGCATGGAGATATCGGGCGGCTCGCTCGGCCAGGGTCTGGCCATCGCGGTGGGACAGGCGCTCGGCCTGCGCATGAAGCGCAACCCGGCCTTCGTCTACAACTCGATGTCCGACGGTGAGCTCGACGAGGGCGCGGTCTGGGAAGCGGCCATGTCGGCTTCGCACCACGGGCTCGGCAACCTGATCAATCTGGTGGACCTCAACCGCCAGCAGGCCGACGGCGCCTCGTATGAGATCCTGAATTTCGAGCCGCTGGTCGACAAGTGGCAGGCCTTCGGCTGGCATGTGCAGCGCATCGACGGCAACGATCTGCAGGCGGTGATCGACGCCTTCGACATGGCGCGTGCGGTGACCGAGGCCAAGCCCCGCGTGATCCTGTTCGACACGCTCATGGGCAAGGGCGTGTCCTTCCTGGAGCAGCGCGAGAAGAACCACTTCATCCGCGTAGAAGCCGACGAGTGGCAGAAGGCCCTCGCCGATCTGGACGAAACCCATGCAGCAGGGAGCCCCGCATGAGCGAAGCCACCGTCACCACCGCACCGGCATCCCCGTCGGCATCCAGGCCCGCCGGCAAGCCCCGGCTCACCACCTCGGCCATGATCGCCTCCATCGCCGCCGAAGGACAGGCCACCCGGCCGGCGCCGTTCGGCCACGCGCTGGTGGAGCAGGCGCGTCTCAATCCGAAGATCGTCGGCATGACGGCCGACCTGGCCAAGTACACCGACTTGCACATCTTCTCGCGCGAGTTCCCCGAGCGCTTCCTGCAGATGGGCATGGCCGAACAGCTGCTGATGGCCGCGGCCGGCGGCATGGCCAAGGAAGGCTTCGTGCCCTTCGCCACCACCTACGCCGTCTTCGCCACGCGCCGCGCCTACGACTTCATCCATCAGGTGATCGCCGAGGAGAACCTCAACGTCAAGATCTGCGCGGCGCTGCCGGGTCTCACCACCGGCTACGGCCCCAGCCACCAGGCGACCGAGGACCTGGCCATGATGCGGGCGATTCCCAACATGACGGTGATCGACCCCTGCGACGCGCTCGACACCGAGCAGTGCGTGGCAGCCATCGCCCAGACCCACGGCCCGGTCTACATGCGGCTGTCGCGCGGCAGGGTGCCGGTAGTGCTCGACGAGTACGGCTACACCTTCAAGCTTGGCCGGGCGCAGCTGCTGCGCGACGGCCGCGACGTGCTGGTGATCGCCTCGGGCCTCATGACCATGCGCGCGCTCGAAGTGGCGAGTCGCCTGGCCCGGGACGCGATCGACGTCGGTGTGCTGCACGTACCCACGATCAAGCCGCTGGATGTGCAGACCATCGTGGAGCAATGCCGCCGCAGCGGCCGCCTGGTGGTGATCGCGGAGAACCACAGCTGCATCGGCGGCCTCGGCGAAGCGATCGCCATGGCGCTGCTGCAGGCGCGGGTTCAGCCGGAGGTGCGGCACGTCGCCTTGCCCGACCAGTTCCTGGACGCCGGTGCACTGCCCACGCTGCACGACCGCTATGGCATTTCTACCGATGTCATGGCGGCTTCCATCCAGCGATGGCTGGGGTGACGCGCGTTCAAGCGCGGTCATGAAGCAGGCCGGGCGGGCTGCGGCCCGGTTCTGCACGACAACACAACGGCCGGATGGCCGCCTCGCAAAGATTCCGTAAAAAATTGTGGATTAATGCTTTACAAATGAGTACGATTCTCATTCTGGGCCGCCGAGCCTAAGCCAGCCAGGGGTGCGATTCGCCGTCCGTCAGCCAGCGACCAACGGGCAACGAATTCTTCAATCCCAATCGAGCTGGAATCCATGAATCACATCAAGAGTCGCAAGCATCCGACCGCACTCGTTCGGACCTCGCAAGGCATGGGCGCCGCCGCCGCGGTTTCCATGGCCGCCTTTGCCGCCCCCGCCATGGCCCAGACCACCGCCGCGCCGCAGCGCCTGCCGGAAGTGCGGGTGCAGACCAACGCCGACGTGCCCTACAAGGCCGACAGCGTCGCCTTGCCCAAGTTCACCCAGCCGCTGGTGGACACGCCGCAGACCATCACCGTGATCCGCAAGGAAATCATGGAGCAGCAGGTCGCCACCACGCTGACCGAGGCGCTGCGCAACACGCCCGGCATCACGCTGCAGCTGGGTGAGAACGGCAACACGCAGACCGGCGACTCGATCTTCATGCGCGGCTTCGACACCAGCGGCAGCATCTTCGTCGACGGCATCCGCGACCTAGGCAACATCTCGCGTGACGTGTTCAACATCGAGCAGGTGGAAGTGGTCAAAGGCCCGTCTGGCTCCGACAACGGCCGCGGCACCTCGTCCGGCTACATCAACCTGGTGTCCAAGACGCCGGGCCTGGAAGCCTTCAACAACGGCAGCGTCAGCGCCGGCACCGACAACCGCCTGCGCGCCACCGCCGACCTCAACAAGCCGCTGGACCTGTCCATTCCCGGCTCGGCCCTGCGCCTGAACCTCATGGCCCAGGACTTCGGCACCCCCGGCCGCGACTACGTGAAGAGCAAGCGCGTCGGCTTCGCCCCGTCCATCGCCTTCGGCCTGGGAACGCCCACCCGTACCTACTTCAATTACCTCTACATCGACCAGAACAACCGCCCTGACGGCGGTGTGCCGACCTACGGCCTGCCCGGCTACATCGGTGCGCGCGGGCCGCGCGTCGATTCGGAGAACTATTACGGCTCCCGCTCGGACTACGACGACATCAAGCTGCATATGTTCACCGCCCGCTTCGAGCACGACTTCGCGCCAGGCACCACGCTGCGCAACACCACGCGCCTGGGCAATACCGAGCAGGACTACGTGCTGACGGGTGTCAACGCGGTCACCGCCACCGCCGCCAATCCGGCCGCGTGGACCGTGGCTCGCAGCCGCCAGGGCCGCCACCAGACCAACAGCATCTTCACCAACCAGACCAACCTCACCACCGAGTTCCAGACCGGTGCGCTGAAGCACTCGCTGTCCACCGGCGTCGAGCTGATCTACGAACGCCAGAACCAGACCAACGGCTCGGTCGTCGGCCCGGCGCAGGCGGCGGCCAACCTGTATGCGCCGAGCGTGAACGACGTGTTCCGGCCGCTGACCACCACCGGCGCCTATACCCGGGGAAGCACGCTGAGCGCGGCCGCCTACGCTTTCGACACCATCAAGCTGTCG
This sequence comes from Xylophilus sp. GOD-11R, assembly GCF_033546935.1. Taxonomy (GTDB): domain Bacteria; phylum Pseudomonadota; class Gammaproteobacteria; order Burkholderiales; family Burkholderiaceae_C; genus Xylophilus. Next base: position 1,605,741 of record NZ_CP137854.1, read on the forward strand.
GAGCAATGGTTGATCAACGGCGGCCTGCGTTTCGAGCGTTTCAACACCGAAACCAACGGCGCCACCTACACGGCAGCCGCCGGTGCCACGCCGGCGAGCCTGGCGCAGAACCCGCAGCTCAAGGTCAACGACAATCTCACCAGCTGGAAGCTCGGCACCGTGTTCAAGCCGGCGCCCAACGGCAGCGTCTACGTGACGGTGTCCAACTCCTACCAGCCGCCCGGTGGCACCAACTTCCAGCTGGGCACTGGCACCAACAACAACAACCCGGCCCTGGCCCTTACGCCGCAGAAGGGCAGCAACGTCGAGCTCGGCACCAAGTGGGACCTGCTCGACGGCAAGCTCGCCACCACCGCCGCCATCTACCGCGCGGAAAACAAGAACGAACTGGTGTCGGACGGCCTGACGCCGGCCACCTTCAACCAGATCGGCAAGCGCCGCGTGGACGGCGTCGAGCTCGGCGCGGTGGGCCAGATCACCCCGGCCCTCAACATCAGCGCTGGCTTCGCCTACATGGACCCGAAGATCATCCAGGGCGTGGTCAACGGTGCCAACGCCAACCAGGGCGGCGTCATCGTCTTCTCGCCGCGTCGCACCTTCACCTCGTGGGTCACCTATCGCCTGCCGATAGGCCTGACGATCGGCGGCGGCGTGCGCTACGTATCGCCCACGGCCACCAGCAGCAACCAGGTCGTCACCTCCGGCGTGACGGGCACGCAGGACTACACCGTGGTCGACGCGCTGCTGTCCTACCCGGTGAGCAAGAACGTGAGCCTGCAGTTGAACGTCAACAACCTGTTCGACAAAAACTACATCGCGTCGGTCAACAACGGGCGCTCGCGCTACATCCCAGGCGTATCACGCAATGCGCTTCTGACGGCCAATCTGAAGTTCTGACGGGGGCGACGGACCGCCTGGACGCGGGTTCGTCGGCGCGGCGCCACAGGGTTTCGCGCCGCCGAACCCGCGCCTTTCCCGTGTAAACTGACACCATGTGACACAAAGACACGTTCTACGGTCTACTGTTGCAATAACGGGGGATGCCGGATGGGCGGCACCAGCGGCGAGAGGCCTCCACGCGGCACCACGCAAAGTCTTGCGACGAACGCTATCCCGACAGTGTGTTGCGTGGACTGACCGGGAATTTGCCGCGTGCCTCAGCCGAATCGATGCGTCTTCTTGTTCCACGCCCACCTGCCGGGTTGATGCGGACACCCCACTTGGCTTCTCCTATCAACGGGTACCGGCCCGGACGTTTCGGCCGCACCGCCTGGGAATGGCTGGTGCTCGGTTGTACCGTGGTGGCACTCGGCGGCTGGGGCGCCTGGTCGTCGTATCTGGAACACACACGCATCAGCGCCTACGAGCAGCGCCGCCTCGAAACGCAGATCCGCATCCTCGACGACCGCCTGGCCGCGCAACTGGCAAGTCTCGCCGGCGCGCTCGACGGTGTGCGCGACGCCCCCGAAATCTTCGACCGCAGCGACGCCGGTGCGCTCACCTCACGGCGACTGCGCGCGCTCCGGCGCCTGGTGCCGGGCGTGCAGACGCTGGCGCTGGTCGACACGCAAGGCGTCACCCGCGCCGCGACCGAGCCCGAGCTGGTGGGGCGCAGCGTGGCCGAACAGCCTTTTTTCACCGAGGCGCGCGACCATGCCCGCGAGCCGGATGCGCTACGGGTGCTGCGCCTGCCGGCCGGCAGCGTGCCGGGCATCGGGGAGGGCGCGGCAGTGGTCCGGACGCTCTCCAATTCCGGTGATTTCAACGGTGTCGCGTTCGGGGTGCTGGGCGACAAGAGCCTGCAGGACATGTTGGGCTCCATCATCTATGCGAGCGACATGCGGCTGACGCTGGCCACCGGGGACGGTCGCGTGCTGGCCTCGGCGGCCGGCTCGCGCGGCGACGTGGCTGCGGCGGCGGTCGCGCCGGCCGACCGCCTGGAAGCGCGTTACCAGGTGCATGTCGGCCCGCTGCGGATCGACCAGCCCCTGTTCGTGGTGGCCGAGCGCTCGCGTTCGGCGATCGATGCGCCCCGGCGCGGCCGCGCCATCGCGCTGTTCACCGTCTACCTGTGTACGTCGCTGGCCTGCGCGGCCGGCCTGTCGCTGTCGCAGCGCCGGCGCCGCGAACGTGAGCTGAGCCATCGCCTCGATCTGGAAGAACGGCGCACCGAAGCCGAGCGGCTGGACTTCATCCTGGCAGGCGGCAGCATCGGCTTGTGGGACTGGGACGTCGCGGCCCGCCGAATCGACTTCAACGGCCGTTGGCACGACATGCTCGGCCTGCGGATCGGCGACATCGGCGCCGGTCCGGACGACTGGTTGTCGCTGGTGCATCCGGATGACCTGCCCGAGCTGCGAGCAGCCATCGCCCGGCATTGGGAAAGCGACGTGTCGGTACACGAGACCGAGTACCGCGTGCGGCACCGCGACGGCAGCTGGATCTGGCTGCTCGACCGCGGCAAGGTGCTGCAGCGCGATGGCCAGGGCGCGCCGCTGCGCATCGTGGGCGCGCACATGGACGTCACCTCGCACAAGCGCGCCGACGAGGCCCTGCGCCGGAGTGAAGCGCGCTTCCGGGCGCTGACCGAACTCTCGTCCGACTGGTACTGGGAGCTCGACGCCCAGCACCGTTTCGCGCATTTCGAGGGCTACTCCGACACCGAGATCGGCATGCCGCGCGAAGACAACATCGGCCTGACCCGGTGGGACCTGGGCGCGCTCAACATGACCGACGCCGACTGGTCCCGCCACCGCGCGGTGCTCGACGCGCACGAGGTTTTTCAGGACCTGGAACTGCAGCGCCTGGACACCCAGGGCAATGTGTACTGGGTGTCGATCAGCGGCGCACCCTTCTTCGACGCGGAAGGTCACTTCGGCGGCTATCGCGGCATCGGCCGCAGCATCACCGAGCGCAAGCGGGTCGAGGACGAGATCGAGCGGCTGGCCTTCTACGACGCGCTGACCGGCCTGCCCAACCGCCGCCTGTTGCTCGACCGGCTCACCGCCGCGCTCGCGCGCTGCCGCGAGCGTTCGCTGCGTGGCGCGCTGTTGTTCATCGACCTGGACAACTTCAAGGACCTCAACGACACGATGGGCCACGACGTGGGCGACACGCTGCTGGAGCGCGTGGCCAACCGCATCGTGACCTGCGGCCGGCCCGGCGACATGGTGGCGCGCCTGGGCGGCGACGAGTTCGTGGTCATGCTCGAAGGCCTCCCCGGCGACGAGCAGGCCGCCGAAGACGCGGTGCGCGGCGTGGCAGAGCATGTGCTGGAGGTGCTCAACCACCCTTATCTGCTCGAGGGCTACCAGCACCACAGCACGCCCAGCGTCGGTATCGCGCTGTTCGACGGCGACCTCCGGAGCGTGGACGATCTGCTCAAGCGCGCCGACCTGGCGATGTACCAGGCCAAGGCGGCCGGGCGCAACACGCTGTGCTTCTTCCACCCGGACATGCAGGAAGCCGTGACCGCCCGGTCGGCCCTCGAGGCCGATCTGCGCAACGCGATTGCCCACGACGAACTGCTGCTGTATTTCCAGCCGGTGGTCGACCACCACAACCGCCTCATGGGCGCCGAGGTGCTGCTGCGCTGGCGGCACCCGGTGCGCGGCATGGTGATGCCGGGCGACTTCATCGCGCTGGCCGAGCAGACCGGGCTGATCCTGGCGCTGGGCAACTGGGTGCTGGAGACGGCCTGCCGGCAATTGGTGGACTGGGCCGAGCATGCCGACACCCGCGATCTCAGCCTGGCGGTGAACGTGAGCGCACGGCAGTTCCGGCAGGTCGATTTCGTCGAGACGGTGTTGTCGGTGCTGGAGCGCACCGGTGCGCGGCCGGATCGCCTGAAGATCGAGCTGACCGAGAGCCTGCTGCTCAACGACGTGGAAGACATCATCGCCAAGATGTCCGCGCTCAAGGCCCACGGCGTGGGCTTCTCGCTGGACGATTTCGGCACCGGGTATTCGTCGCTGAGCTACCTCAAGCGCTTGCCGCTGGACCAGCTGAAGATCGACCAGTCCTTCGTGCGCGACGTGCTCACCGACCCCAACGACGCGGCCATCGTGAACACCATCCTGGCGCTGGCGCGCAGCCTCGACCTGGGCGTGGTCGCCGAGGGCGTGGAGACCGAAGGGCAGCTCGACTTCCTGCGCCAGGGCGGGTGTACCGCCTTCCAGGGCTACTTCTTCAGCCGGCCCGCGCCGCCGCAGGAGATGCTGGCGCGCTGGTCGGTGCGCGGCCCGGTGGAGAGCGTGGCCGGCGGCTGACCGGCCCCCTGTGGCTCAGGCCGCCGGGGGGGCGCTGCCGGCTGCCTTCAAAGCCCGGGCGACCTCGCCGACCAGTGCCGGTCCACGGTAGATCAGGCCGGTGTAGAGCTGCACCAGGTCGGCGCCCGCGCGCAGCTTGGACACCGCGTCGGCCGCGCTCATCACGCCACCCACGCCGATGATGGGAAAACCCGGGCCGAGGCGGGCGCGCAACTCGGCGATGACCCGGTTGCTGGCGGCCAGCACCGGCCGGCCCGACAGCCCGCCGGCTTCGTCGGCATGGGCCATGCCCTGCACGGCGGAGCGGTCGAGCGTGGTGTTGCTGGCGATCACGCCGTCCATGCCGTGGCGCAGCAGCGCATCGGCGATGGCCTTGACCTGCAGCTCGTCGAGGTCCGGCGCGATCTTCACGAAGATCGGCACGACACGGCCGTGGGTGTAGGCCAGCAGGCGGCGACGCGTGGCGAGCGCGCCCAGCAGGTTGTCGAGCGCCTCGTCGGACTGCAGGGCGCGCAGGTTCTGGGTGTTGGGCGAGCTGATGTTCACCGTCACGTAGTCGGCATACGGATAGACGCCGTCGAGGCCGAGCAGGTAGTCCTCGGTGGCGCGCTCGATCGGCGTGGCCGCGTTCTTGCCGATGTTCAGGCCCAGCACCATCGGCGCCTTGCCCTGGCGCAGCCGGGAGCGAGAGACGTTGGCGATGAACGCGTCGAGGCCCTGGTTGTTGAAGCCGAAGCGGTTGATGAGCGCTTCTGCCTGCGGCAGCCGGAAGATGCGCGGCTTGGCGTTGCCCGGCTGCGGCTTGGGCGTGACGGTGCCGACCTCGACCGAGCCGAATCCCATGGCGCCCAGGGCGTCGATGCAGCGGGCGTTCTTGTCCAGCCCCGCGCCCAGCCCCACGCGGTTGGGAAACTCGATGCCCGCCAGCCGAACCGGATCGCGCACCGGCGCCTGTCGCCACATGGCCTGCAGCGGGGTGTTCTGGCCGCGCTCCAGCCAGTCGATGGTCAGGTCGTGGGCGGTTTCCGCATCGATCTGGAAGAGCAGGGCGCGGGCGAACGGATAGGGCAACAAGGACATTGGATAATTCTGGATCAACTCTCCCGATTCTCACCCATGACGACCCCCGCCACGCCCCCCACGAACCAGGCCGTTCCATCGCAGGACGAGCTCAAGGCCCAGGTCGGCCGCGCCGCGCTGGCTTATGTGGTGCCGGGGCAGATCGTGGGCGTGGGCACCGGTTCCACCGTCAACAAGTTCATCGACGCACTGGCGAGCATGCGCGACCAGATACCGGGCGCGGTATCGAGCTCGCTGGCCAGCACCGAACGGCTGCAGGCGCTGGGCATTCCGGTGCTCGACGCCAACGAGGTCGAGTCGCTTGCGGTCTATATCGACGGCGCCGACGAGATCGACGGCAAGGGCCGCATGGTCAAGGGCGGCGGTGCGGCGCTGACGCGCGAGAAGATCGTCGCGGCGCTGGCGCGGCAGTTCGTCTGCATCGCCGATGCGTCCAAGCAGGTCGAGGTGCTGGGGCGGTTTCCGCTGCCGGTCGAGGTGATCCCGATGGCGTCGCAGCGCATCGTGCGGAGCTTCGCGGCGCTCGGCGGCGAGGCCGCGCTGCGCATGAAGGACGGCGCGCCGCTGGTGACCGACAACGGCCAGCACATCCTGGACGTGCGGGGCCTGCGCATCACCGATCCGCTGGCCTTCGAGACCGAGGTGAGCCAATGGCCGGGCGTGGTCACCGTCGGCGTGTTCGCGCATCAGCGCGCCCATGTGTGCCTGCTGGCAGCGCCGGGCGGCGTGCAGACGCTGATCTTCTGATCGACCCCCAACACGCGCCGGCCGCGGATCAGAACTGGATGCCGTTTGGGTTCGCGGCAGGAGCCGCCGGTGTCGCAGGCGCCTGGCGCACTGCCGGCGCAACCTGCGCCGGCGCTCGCCGCTGGACGGGCGCCAACGCCGACGGCTGCGGCGCCTGGTAGTTGACCGGCAGCTGCGACTGTTTCGGATACCCGGCCAGGTCGAGGTACTGCGTCCACTCCGCGCTCGCAAAACCTTGCAAGGCCTGCGCGCCGATGGTCACGTACGGAATCGTGGTGCCGCCGCTCAACCGCGAGAACGCCGCGTTGTCTTCGGGCGTGGCGATGGTCTTCTCGACGAAAGGCACGCCGCGGCCACGCAGCAGCGAACGGGCGTCGCTGCAGGGCGCGCAGTCGGCGGCCGCATAGAAGGTAACCGGGTAGCGCTGCACCACTTGGCGCAGCTCGTAGGGCAGCACGGTGGTGTCGACGCTCGCGGGGCGGCCGGGCAGTTCGACCGGCGCGGCCGAGGCGGGCGGCGCCTTGTCGGCGGCGCTGCCGGCGGGCCGATCCGAAAAGGTGACCCGGCCGTCCGGCCCCACGATGCGATAGACCTGCTGGGCATGCGCGCCGACGGCGGCCAGCAGCAGGACGAGGGCGGCGAACCGCTCGGTGGTGAACGTCGTCATCTGCAACGCGACCTCCCTCAAGCCGTCGGCGCCATGCCCTGGTGGCGCAGCAGGGCGTCGATGGTCGGTGCCCGGCCGCGGAAGGCCTTGAACGACTCCATGGCCGGCCGGCTGCCACCGGATTCGAGAATCGCCTCGCGGTAGCGGCGGCCGGTTTCCGGATCGGGCTGGCCGTCGGCGCCGGCGGTTTCCTCGAAGGCGGCGTAGGCGTCCGCGCTCAGCACCTCGGCCCACTTGTAGCTGTAGTAGCCGGCCGCATAGCCGCCCGCGAAGATGTGGCTGAAGGTGTGGGCGGTGCGGCTGAAGGCCGGCGACTGCAGCACCGCGACGTCCTGGCGGATGGTGGCCAGCAGCGGCATGAAGTCCTGCGCCGGGTCGTGTTCGGCGTGCAGCAGCATGTCGAACAGCGAGAACTCGACTTGGCGCAGGGTGGCGAGGCCGCTCTGGAAGTTCTTGGCGGCGAGCATCTTGTCGAAGAGCTCGCGTGGCAGCGGCTCGCCGGTGTCGGCATGAGCGGTCATGTGGCGCAGCACGTCCCACTCCCAGACGAAGTTCTCCATGAACTGGCTGGGCAGCTCCACCGCATCCCATTCCACGCCGTTGATGCCCGACACGTCGTGTTCGTTGACCTGGGTCAGCATGTGCTGCAGGCCGTGGCCGAATTCGTGGAACAGGGTGATGACATCGTCGTGCGTGAGCATCGGCGGCTTGCCGCCGATGCCTTCGCCGAAGTTGCAGACCAGCTGCGCCACCGGTGTCTGCAGCCGACCGTCGTCCGGGCGCAGCCAGCGCGCGCGCACGTCGTCCATCCATGCGCCGCCACGCTTGCCGGCGCGGGCGGACGGGTCCAGGTAGAACTGCCCGACCAGCACCGGCGCCTGGCCCGACGGACGGGCGCGTTCGATGCGATAGAACTCCACGGTGGGGTGCCACACGGGCGCCTGGTCGCGGCGAATCTGCACGTCGAACAGGGTCTCGACGATCTTGAACAGTCCGGCCAGCACCTTGGGCGCCGGCAGGTATTGCTTCACTTCCTGCTCGCTGAAGGAATAGCGTGCTTCCTTGAGCTTTTCGCCGACATAGGTCCAGTCCCAGGGCTGCGGATCGGCCAGGCCGAGTTTCTCGATGGCGAAGGCGCGCATGTCGGCCACGTCCTTTTCGCCATAGGGCTTGGCGCGGCGCGCCAGGTCTTGCAGAAAGGCGATGACTTCGGCCGGCGACTCGGCCATCTTGGGCACCACCGACACTTGGGCGAAGTTGTCGTAGCCCAGCAGACGGGCTTCCTCGCGGCGCAGCGCCAGGGTCTCCTTGATGATGGCGCTGTTGTCGAACTTGCGTTGCTCGTCGGTGCCGATTTCGCTGGCGCGGGTGACGTAGGCGGTGTAGAGCGTGCGGCGCAGTTCCGAGCTGTGCGCGAACTGCATCACCGGCAGGTAGCTCGGCATCTTGAGGGTGAGCTTGTAGCCCTCGCGGCCGGCGGCTTCGGCGGCGGCACGGGCCGATGCGATCGCGTCTTCCGGCACGCCCGCCAGCTCTTCGAGCGTGGCGTAGTAGGCGAAGGCGTCGGTGGCGTCGAGTGCGTTCTCGCTGAACTTCTGGCTGAGCTCGGCCTGGCGCTCCTGCAGCTCGGCGAAGCGCTCACGGGCCGCGCCCTGCAGTTCGGCGCCCGACAGCACGAAGTTGCGCATCGCATTCTTGTGCGCCTGGCGCTGTTCGGCGTCGAGCACGGCGGTGTCGATCGACTTGTACTTGGCGAAGAGCCGTTCGTCGGCGCCCAGTCGGGTCCAGAACTCGGTGACCTTGGGCATGGCCGCGTTGTAGGCCGCGCGCAGTTCTGGCGTGTCGGCAACCGCGTTCAGGTGGCCGACGACACCCCAGGCGCGGCCCAGCCGCTCGGTGGCCACGTCGAGCACCTTGGCGATGGCGCTCCAGTCGGCGGGGAAGTCCGGGGCGGTGACGGTTTCGAGTGCCTGCTCGGCCTCGACCAGCAACTGGTCGGTGGCAGGCGCCACGTCCTCGGGTCGGACGCGATCGAACAGGGGCAGGTCGGAGAAGTCGAGCAGGGCATTGGTCATGCCCTTGATTTTGCGCCAGCCGGCCGGGGTTCAAGCCCTCGCGCGATAGATGCTGACGATTCCGGCGATCAGCCGGCGGCGCGTTCGGCCGCTTCGATGGTGTTGACCAGCAGCATGGTGATGGTCATGGGGCCTACGCCGCCCGGGACCGGGGTGATCCAGCCGGCGACCTGCGACACGCTGGCGAAGTCCACGTCGCCGCAGAGCTTGCCCGCATCGTCGCGGTTCATGCCCACGTCGATCACCACCGCGCCGGGCTTGACCATGTCGGCGGTCAGCACATTGCGCTTGCCGACGGCCGCGACGATCACGTCGGCCTGGCGCGTCATGGCGCCGAGGTCGGGCGTGGCGCTGTGGCAAATGGTGACGGTGGCGCTGCGGGCCAGCAGCATCAGGGCCATCGGCTTGCCGACGATGTTGCTGCGGCCGATCACCACCGCATGCTTGCCGCGCGGATCGAAGCCGATCGAGTCGAGCATCTTCATGCAGCCGTAGGGCGTGCAGGGCCAGAAGCCCGGTGTGCCGGTCATCAGCGCACCGGCCGACGCCACATGGAAGCCGTCCACGTCCTTCTCCGGCGCGATCGCCTCGATCACCTTCACCGCGTCGATGTGCGGCGGCAGCGGCAGTTGCACCAGGATGCCGTGGATGGCGGGGTCGAGGTTGAGCGCATCGACACGGGCCAGCAGCTCAGCCTCGGACAGGGCGGCGTCGTACTTCTCCAGCACCGAATGCAGGCCGTTGTCCTCGCAGGCCTTGACCTTGTTGCGCACGTAGACCTGGCTGGCGGGGTTGTCGCCGACCAGCACCACGGCGAGGCCCGGCACGGTGCCGCGTTCGCGCAGCGCGGCGGCGCGTTGCGCGACCTCGGTGCGAAGTTGGCGGGAGAGGGCGTTGCCGTCGATGGTCTGGGCGGTCATGGCAGGAAAGGCGGTCTGGTCGGGAGAAATGAAAAGCGCCCGCGGGCGGCTGCCAGCGGGCGCGGTGTGGGTGTCGGTATCAGGCTTTGACGACAGCGGCGGGGTGGGCGGCGTGATTGCCATGGGCGCCGTGGGTCTGGCCGAGCGCGATCTTCAGCAGGTCGGCGACGGTGTTGGCATTGAGCTTTTCCATGATGTTGGCGCGGTGCGCCTCCACCGTCTTGATGCTGATGCCCAGGTCGTCGGCGATCTGCTTGTTGAGCCGGCCGGCGACGATGCGTTCGAGCACCTGCGCCTCGCGCGAGGTGAGCTTGGCCAGCAGCGCGTCGCGGCTGGCGGCCTGCTGCGAGTCGGCGAAGACTTCCTTGGCGTGGTCGAGCATGCGTTCGACCACGGCGACGAGTTCGTCTTCCTTGAACGGCTTCTGGATGAAGTCGAGCGCGCCCTTCTTCATGGTGTCGACCGCCATCGGCACGTCGCCGTGGCCGGTGATGAAGACGATGGGCAGCGGCGACTTGCGCTCGATGAGCCGGTCCTGCAGCTCGATGCCGCTCATGCCGCCCATGCGGATGTCGACGACGAGACAGGCGATCTCGCGAGGGTCGTAACGGGAGAGAAATGACTCGGCGGACTCGAAACAGCGGACGCGGAAGTCCTTGCCTTCGAGGAGCCATTGCACGGAATCGCGGACGGCTTCGTCGTCGTCCACCACGTATACCGTGCCTTTTTTGGGAATCAAGCTCATGCGGTCACGCCCGGTTTTTGTGGGTTGGCTGGAATGGAGTTGTCTCTAGCCGGTAGCAATGGTATCCAGAAGGAAAAACGGCAACCGGCGACCTCCGGACCATTGTAGAGGTTCTCGGCGTGCATGCGGCCCTGATGCGACTCCACGATGCTGCGGCACAGGTTCAGTCCCATGCCCATGCCTTCGGACTTGGTGGAGAAGAAAGCCTCGAACAACCGGTCCAGCACTTCGGGCGCCAGGCCGCCGCCGGTATCGAGTACGGTGAACTCGATGGCCGGCTGCATCTCGACCTGCTTGGGCAGCACCCGCAGCTCGACGCTGCGTCGCCCCGACGGCCGACCGGCGTTGTCGACCGATTCGGCGGCGTTGCGCATCAGATTGACCAGCACCTGCTCGATGAGGATCGGGTCGACCATCAAGGTGGGCAGGCGTGCCGCGACGTAGTGCGACAGTCGGATGCTGCGCCGCCGCATCTCGATGTCGGCCAGCTCCACCGCTTCGGCCACCATGCTGGCCACGTCCGAGGGTGTGCGGTTGGGTTCGCTGCGTTTCACGAAGGCGCGGATGCGCTGGATGATCTGGCCGGCGCGTTGCGCCTGGTGGGCGGTCTTGTCGAGCGCCGACAGCAGCATCTGCGGATCGGCGTTGCCGCCCTTGATGCGCGAGATGAGGCCGCTGCAGTAATTGCTGATGGCGGTGAGCGGCTGATTGAGTTCGTGCGCCACCGACGAGGCCATCTCGCCCATGGTGATCAGCCGGCTCACCGACTGCGCTCGCTCTGCCTGCGCGGCCGCCTGTTCCTCGGCGTCGCGGCGGCTGGTGATATCGGTGGCGATCACCATCTGGGCGAGACGGCCATCGACCCAATTGAGGTAGCGCGAACGCACCTCGAGCCAGCGGCCGAGCGCGGGAATGAAGATCTCCGAGTTCTCGGTCTGGGCCTGGGTGAGCGACTCCGTGGGCAGGCCGGCCAGGCCGTCGACGTCGTCCAGGGTGTCTTCGCCACCGGCGCTGGCCGGCTGCAGGCCAGCCTGCGCGGCCATCTGCAGATGGCCCTCGGCTTCGGCGCCGAACCACTGGCGGTAGAGGCGGTTGGCGAAGAGGATCTCCTGGCTGCCGATCGGCGCCACCGACACCGAGGCGTCCAGGGCCTCGAGCACGATGGTGAATCGCTCGTGCGAGGCGGTGAGCTGCGCGCGGATGCGGTTGGGCTCGGTGATGTCGGTCATCGAGGTCATCCAGCCGGTCTGCTGGCCGCGCGGGTCGATGAGCGGCGACACGTAGAGCCGGGCGTCGAAGATGGCGCCGCTCTTGCGCTTGACGCGCACCTGGAAACCGCCGGGCTTGTGGTGGCCGGTGAGCTCGTCGTTGAGCAGGTCGGCCAGGTGGGTGTGGTCTTCCTCCGGCCAATAGGAATAGGGCGGGGTCTGGCCGACCAGCTCGCTCTCGGTCCAGCCGGTCATCTGGCAGAAGGCAGCGTTGACGTAAGTGATGCGGCTTTCCATGTCGAGGGCGCGCATGCCGGTCAGCACCGAGTTTTCCATGGCCCGGCGGAAATACGTCTCGGCGATGAGCGCCTGCTGGGCCTGCATGCGGCGCCGCGTATGGCGCCAGTTGGCGATGAGCATCCAGGCGGTCATCGCGCTCAACATGCCGACCAGCCAGAAAAAGCCGCTGCCCACTACGCCGAGCGAGGTGCGGTAAGCCTGCGCGTGCAGCACCAGCGCATTGCCCACCGGCGACACCGGCACCTGGTAGGTGATGGAGTTCGCGCCCCAGGGCACGAGGCGCTTGGCGCCGGTCTGCGGTGCCAGCGGCGTGCCGGCGAGCGGCCGGCCGCTGCCGTCCTGCAGCGTGACCGCATAGCGGGCCAGCACCTCGCTGGGCACGCCGTAACGCAGCAGGCTGTCGATGGAGTATTCGGCCAGCAGCACGCCGGCGAAGTGGCCCTGCACCGAAAGCGGAATCTGCAGCTGCAACAGCGTGGTCGGCAGCACGCCGCCGACCGGCTGCGAATAGATGGGTTGCTGCAGGTCGCGGGTGAGGCTGAACACGCCTTCGGTCTCGCCCGGTCGCAACACGTCGTCGGTGCGGCGCAGCCAGGTGGCGGGCAGCGACGGCGCCGCGTGGCTGGCCAGCACCTTGCGCCGTTCGTCGATCCAGCTCAGCGCCTGCAGCTCGGGGTACTGGCTGATCAGCGACTCGGAGCGGCTGTTGAACTCCTGCCGGTCGATCTCCTCGTTGGCGATGTCGCGCGCGATGCGCATCAACTGCTCCTGCCGCTCCAGCAAGCGCAGCCGCAGCCGCTGCTGCGCGTATTCGACGTCACGCCGCACCGCTTCGTGCTCGCGCTCGAGTTCCTCGCTGCGCAGATAGGAAAAGGCGGTGGCGATGGCCGCCAGGAACAGCAGCACCGCGGCCAGCGGGGCCAGCATGGCGAACCGGTCCTGGCGCTGCGGTGACTGGCGCTGCCACCAGTGGCGCCACAGCGCGGCGGCGCGCGCAGGCCAGCGGCGCGTGCGCGGGGAGGCTTTGGAATGGTTAACCATGGTGGTCAAGTGTAGGCGCCGGGGGTAGAAAGTCTGCTGCACTGCAGCATCGTTTTTCATTATATGAAACCAACATGCACGATTCGAAATGAAAAGAAAGTGTGAGAAACTCGCCGCCGCCCGTGCCGGACCGGCACCCCCTCTTGGAGACAAGCATGTCAGCCCTACCCGACGACTCGATCGGCGCCGCCGCGCGCAACCCGCAGGATTCCGACGCGCAGGAAACCCGTGAATGGACCGACGCGCTCAAGGCAGTGATCGCCAGCGAAGGCCCGGAGCGTGCGCACTTCCTGCTGGAAAAGCTGCTCGACGAAGCCCGGCAGAGCAGCATCGACATGCCCTTCTCGGCCAACACGGCCTACGTGAACACCATCGCCCCGGACGCCGAAGCCCGCACCCCCGGCAACAACGACATCGAAGAACGCCTGCGCGCCTACATGCGCTGGAACGCGATGGCCATGGTGGTCAAGGCCAACCGCCTGCACCCCGAAGACGGCGGCGACCTGGGCGGCCACATCAGCTCCTTCGCCTCGCTGGCCACCATGTTCGGCGCCGGCTTCAACCACTTCTGGCACGCCGAGAGCGAAGGCCACGGCGGCGACCTGCTCTACATCCAGGGCCACAGCTCGCCCGGCATCTACGCCCGCGCCTTCCTCGAAGGCCGCCTCACCGAAGAGCAACTCACCAACTTCCGCCAGGAAGTCGCCGGCAAGGGCCTCTCGAGCTATCCACATCCCAAGCTGATGCCCGAGTTCTGGCAGTTCCCTACCGTCTCGATGGGGCTGGGCCCGCTGATGGCGATCTATCAGGCGCGCTTTCTCAAGTACCTGCATGCCCGCGGCATCGCCGATACCGCCAACCGCAAGGTCTGGGCCTTCCTGGGCGACGGCGAAATGGACGAGGTCGAATCGCTCGGCGCCATCGGCGTTGCCGCGCGCGAGAAGCTCGACAACCTGATCTTCGTCGTCAACTGCAACCTGCAGCGCCTCGACGGCCCGGTGCGCGGCAACGGCAAGATCATCCAGGAGCTCGAAGGCGAGTTCCGCGGCGCGGGCTGGAACGTCATCAAGCTGCTCTGGGGCAGCTACTGGGATCCACTGCTGGCGCGCGACAAGGACGGCGCCCTCAAGAAGATCATGATGGACACGCCCGACGGCGACTACCAGGCCTTCAAGGCCAACGACGGCGCGTTCGTGCGCAAGAACTTCTTCGGCCGCGATCCGCGCACGCTGGAAATGGTCTCGCACATGAGCGACGAGGACATCTGGCGCCTGCAGCGCGGCGGCCACGATCCGCAGAAGGTGTTCGCCGCCTACGACGCTGCCGTCAAGCACGAAGGCCAGCCCACCATCCTGCTGATCAAGACCGTCAAGGGCTTCGGCATGGGCAAGGCCGGCGAGGGCAAGAACACCGCCCACCAGGCCAAGAAGCTGACCGACGAAGACATCAAGACCTTCCGCGACCGCTTCAACATTCCGATTCCGGACGACCAGCTCGCCGACATCCCGTTCTACAAGCCGGCCGACAACACGCCGGAAATGCAGTACCTGCACGCCCGCCGCAAGGAGCTCGGCGGCTACCTGCCGCACCGCCGCGTGAAGGCCGACGAGACCATCGCCGTGCCGCCGCTGGAAGCCTTCAAGGCCGTGCTCGACCCCACCGCCGAAGGCCGCGAGATCTCCACCACGCAGGCCTACGTGCGCTTTCTCACCACGCTGCTGCGCGACAAGGCGCTGGGCCCGCGCGCGGTGCCCATCCTGGTCGACGAGGCCCGCACCTTCGGCATGGAAGGCCTGTTCCGCCAGATCGGCATCTACAACCAGGACGGCCAGAAGTACACCCCGCAAGACCGTGACCAGGTCTCCTACTACAAGGAAGACAAATCCGGCCAGATCCTGCAGGAAGGCATCAACGAGGCCGGCGGCATGGCCAGCTGGATCGCGGCTGCGACCTCCTACAGCACCAACAACCGCATCATGGTGCCGTTCTATGTGTACTACTCGATGTTCGGTTTCCAGCGCATCGGCGACCTGGCCTGGGCGGCCGGCGACATGCAGGCGCGCGGCTTCCTGCTGGGCGGCACCTCCGGGCGCACCACGCTCAACGGTGAAGGCCTGCAGCACGAAGACGGCCACAGCCACATCCTGGCCGGCACCATTCCCAACTGCATCAGCTACGACCCGACCTTCGCCCACGAAGTCGCGGTGATCCTGCACCACGGCCTGGTGCGCATGGTGGAGAAGCAGGACAACGTCTACTTCTACCTGACCCTGCTCAACGAGAACTACGCCATGCCGGGCCTCAAGGAAGGCACCGAAGAGCAGATCATCAAGGGCATGTACCTCTGCAAGGAGGCGATGCTGGCCAAGGGCCCGAAGGTGCAGCTGCTGGGCTCCGGCACCATCCTGCGCGAAAGCATCGCGGCGCAGGAACTGCTGGCAGCCGACTGGGGTGTTTCCGCCGACGTGTGGAGCTGCCCGAGCTTCAACGAACTCGGCCGCGACGGCCAGGACGCCGACCGCTGGAACCTGCTGCACCCGACCGAGAAGGCGCGTGTCTCCTTCGTCGAACAGCAGCTCTCCAAGAGCGAAGGCCCGGTCATCGCCTCGACCGACTACATGAAGGCCTACGCCGAACAGATCCGCCCGTTCGTGCCGGCCGGCCGCAGCTACCGCGTGCTGGGCACCGACGGCTACGGCCGCAGCGACTTCCGTACCGAACTGCGCAAGCACTTCGAGATCAACCGCCACTACATCGTGGTCGCGGCGCTCAAGTCGCTCGCCGACGACGGCAAGCTGCCGGCCTCCAAGGCGGCCGAAGCCATCGCCAAGTACGGCATCGACGCCGACAAGCTGAACCCGCTCTACGCCTGACGCATTTCCGGAGACTCACGATATGGCATTGGTGGAAGTTAAGGTCCCGGACATCGGCGACTTCAAGGATGTCGCGGTCATCGAGCTGCTGGTCAAGCCGGGCGACACCGTCGCGGCGGACCAGTCGCTGATGACGGTGGAGTCGGACAAGGCCTCGATGGAAATTCCGTCGTCGGCTGCGGGCGTGCTCAAGGAGCTCAAGGTCAAGATCGGCGACACCGTCAACATCGGCGACCTGATCGCGACGCTGGAGTCCGACGCGACGGCGGCCCCGGCGCCCGCTGCGGCTGCGGCTGCGCCGGCCCCGGCTGCTGCCCAGGCGAGCGCGCCCGCTCCGGCGCCTGCCGCGCCGGCCCCGGCGCCAGCCGCATCGGCTCCGGCTGGCCCGGTCGAGATCAAGGTGCCCGACATCGGCGACTTCAAGGACGTCTCGGTCATCGAGGTGCTGGTCAAGCCCGGCGACACCATCGCGGCCGAGCAGTCGCTGATCACCGTCGAATCCGACAAGGCCTCGATGGAGATTCCCTCGTCGGCCGCCGGCGTGCTCAAGGAACTCAAGGTCAAGGTCGGCGACGTGGTGAACATCGGCGACCTGGTCGCGATCCTCGAAGGCAGCGCTGCGGCCGCGCCGGCTCCTGCCGCCGTTCCGGCGCCGGCTGCACCTGCGCCCCAGGCCGGTGCCGCAGCTCCGGCTCCCGCACCCGCCGCGCTGGCCAGCAAGCCGGTCGAACGCACCGATCCCAACGCGGCACTGCCACCGCACCAGCCGGGCAGCGCCACCGGCGCGCTGCCGCACGCATCGCCCTCGGTGCGCAAGTTCGCCCGCGAACTCGGCGTGCCGTTGGAAGAGGTCAAGGGTTCCGGCGCCAAGGGCCGCATCACCCAGGAAGACGTGCAGAACTTCACCAAGGCGGTGATGTCCGGCGCGGCCTCCACCAAAGCGTCCTCGGCCAAGGCCCCGGCGACCTCGGGCGGTGGCGACGGCGCTGCACTGGGTCTCATCCCCTGGCCCAAGGTCGACTTCGCCAAGTTCGGCCCGGTCGAACGCAAGGACCTGTCGCGCATCAAGAAGATCAGCGGCGCCAACCTGCACCGCAACTGGGTGATGATTCCGCACGTCACCAACAACGACGAGGCCGACATCACCGAGCTCGAAGCCTTCCGTGTCTCGACCAACAAGGAGAACGAGAAGAGCGGCGTCAAGGTGACCATGCTCGCCTTCGTCATCAAGGCGGTGGTCGCTGCGCTCAAGAAATTCCCCGAGTTCAACGCCAGCCTCGACGGCGACGCTCTGGTCTACAAGCAGTACTTCAACATCGGCTTCGCGGCGGACACGCCCAACGGCCTGGTGGTGCCCGTGCTGAAAGATGCCGACAAGAAGGGCATCCTGCAGATCAGCCAGGAGATGTCCGAGCTCGCCAAGAAGGCGCGCGACGGCAAGCTCGGCGGCGGTGACATGTCGGGCGGCTGCTTTTCGATCAGCTCGCTCGGCGGCATCGGTGGCACGCATTTCACGCCCATCATCAATGCACCGGAAGTCGCCATCCTCGGCTTGTCGAAGGGCCAGATGAAGCCGGTGTGGGACGGCAAGGCCTTCGTGCCGCGCCTGGTGCTGCCGCTGAGCCTGTCGTATGACCACCGGGTCATCGACGGTGCGTCGGCCGCACGCTTCAACGCGTACCTGGGCCAGCTGCTGGGCGACCTGCGTCGCATCACACTCTGACCATGGCTAACCTCCAGGCTTCGCGCACTGCGTGTCGCTACGCCAACCCCCTTCCAGGGGACAACACCGGCGGTCCGGCGAAGCCGGTCCCACGGTGTTCCCTGGCAGAAGGACAGCCGGAGTACATCGAATGACCACGGTAGTCGTCGTAAGAAAGAACGGCCAGGTCGCCCTGGCCGCCGACACGCTGGTGACCTTCGGCGACACCCGGCTGAAGCACCGTTTCGAGGACAACTCCAAGATCTTCGCACTCGACACGCCGGCAGGCACCACCTACGTCGGCATGGCCGGCACGGTGGCGCACTTTCCGGTGCTGCGCAAGTCGCTGGCGGCCATGGCGCCGGAGCAGCGGCTGTTCGGCAGCAAGGACGAGATCTTCGACACCTTCTCGCGACTGCATCCGGTGCTGAAGGACACCTTCTTCCTGCAGACCAAGGAAGACGACAACGACCCGTACGAGTCCAGCCAGTTCAGCGTGCTGCTGGCCAATCCGGCGGGCATCTTCGGCCTCTACAGCTACCGCGAGGTCTTCGAGTTCAAGGAATTCTGGGGCATCGGTTCCGGCCGCAGCTTCGCGCTGGGCGCCATGCACGCGGCTTACGGCCGTGCCAAGACCGCACGCGAGATCGCGCAGGCAGGCGTCGATGCCGGCTGCGAGTTCGACCGCAACTCCGAAGGTCCGGTCAACCTGTTCACCCTCAAATTGAAAGCTGACAAATGAGCCAGCAAGACATCGCCGTCCCGGATATCGGCGACTTCAAGGACGTCCCGATCATCGAGATTCTGGTCAAGCCCGGCGACACGATCGCGGTCGATCAGAGCCTGGTCACCGTGGAGTCCGACAAGGCCTCGATGGAGATTCCCTCGTCGGCCGCCGGCGTGGTGAAGGAAGTCAAGGTCAAGATCGGCGACGCGGTGAGCCAGGGCAGCGTGCTGCTCAGCGTGGAGACCGACGGTGCTGCGGCGCCCGCGCCCGCGCCGGCCGCAACGCCTGAGGCCGCGGCCGCCGCACCGGCACCAGCCGCCACGCCCGCCGCGACGCCCGCTCCGGCTGCCGCCGCTCCCTCGCGCGCCGCCGGCCCGGTCTCCGATCAGCCCGGCGCCGACTACGACGTCGTCGTCATCGGCGGCGGCCCCGGCGGCTATTCGGCCGCCTTCCGCGCGGCCGACCTCGGCCTGAAGGTCGCCATCGTCGAGCGATACACCACGCTCGGCGGTGTCTGCCTGAACGTCGGGTGCATTCCGTCCAAGGCGCTGCTGCATGTGGCCGCGGTGATGGACGAGGTGAAGCATTTTGCCGACCTCGGCGTGAGCTACGGCGAGCCGTCGCTCGACATCGACAAGCTGCGCGGCCACAAGGAAAAGGTCATCGGCAAGCTCACCGGCGGGCTGGCCCAGATGGCCAAGATGCGTAAGGTGACGGTGCTGCGCGGCCTCGGCGCCTTCACCGGCGCGCACACGCTGGAAGTGGCCGAAACCACTGGCGCGGGCCAGGAAAAAACCGGCAAGACCCAGTCGGTGAGCTTCCGTCGCGCCATCATCGCGGCCGGCTCCCAGGCGGTGCGCCTGCCGTTCCTGCCGGACGATCCGCGTGTGGTCGACTCCACCGGCGCGCTGGGCCTGACGTCGGTGCCCAAGCGCATGCTGATCGTGGGCGGCGGCATCATCGGCCTCGAAATGGGCACGGTGTATTCCACCCTCGGCGCGCGGCTCGACGTGGTTGAAATGCTCGACGGCCTGATGCAGGGCGCCGACCGCGACCTGGTGAAGGTCTGGCAGAAGATGAACGCGCCACGCTTCGACAACATCATGCTCAAGACCAAGACCGTCGGCGCCAAGGCGACCGAGGCCGGCATCGAGGTGACGTTCGAAGGCGAGGGCGCGCCCAAGGAGCCGCAGGTCTACGACCTGGTGCTGCAGGCGGTGGGCCGCTCGCCCAACGGCAAGAAGGTCGGCGCCGACAAGGCCGGTGTCGAGGTCACCGACCGGGGCTTCATCAACGTCGACATTCAGCTGCGCACCAACGTCAGCCACATCTTCGCCATCGGCGACCTGGTCGGCCAGCCGATGCTTGCGCACAAGGCGGTGCACGAAGGCCACGTGGCGGCCGAAGTCATCGCCGGCGAACTGCTGGGCGACAAGGAGTTGGCCTCCACCGTGTTCGACGCGCGGGTGATTCCGAGCGTGGCCTATACCGATCCGGAAGTGGCCTGGGTCGGCCTCACCGAAGACCAGGCCAAGGCGCAGGGCGTGAAGGTGGAGAAGGGCCTGTTCCCCTGGGCGGCTTCCGGCCGGGCCATCGCCAACGGCCGCGACGAAGGCTTCACCAAGCTGCTGTTCGACGCCCAGACGCACCGCATCGTCGGCGGCGGCATCGTTGGCACGCATGCGGGCGACATGATCGGCGAGATCGCGCTGGCCATCGAGATGGGGGCCGACGCGGTGGACATCGGTCGCACCATCCATCCGCATCCCACGCTGGGTGAGTCGATCGGTCTGGCGGCGGAGGTGGCGCACGGCAGCTGCACCGACGTACCGCCTGCACGCAAGAAGTAAATCGCAAGACCGCCCTGGCGACAGGGCGGCAATTCGCCGACGAGGCGCGGCGCCAAACAAAAAGCCCGGTGGAAACCGGGCTTTTCGACGTTTGGGGCGTTGTGCCCTGGCTGCAGATCAGCGCGCGGCCGGCAGGTTGGCTGCAGCGGCGATGGCGGCGTCGTCGGCACCTTCGACGCGGCGGGCACCGTCGAAGCGGCCATTCCAGTAGCCGATGCGCATGTCTTCCACACGCACCTTGGCGCCGGGCTTGGGCGCGTGGATGAATTTGTTGTCGCCGACGTAGATGCCCACGTGGCTGAAGGCGCGGCGCATGGTGTTGAAGAACACCAGGTCGCCCGGCTTGAGTTCGCTGCGGTCGATCTTCTGGGTGACGGCGGCCTGCTCGCTGGCGCGGTGCGGGAGCATCAGGCCAACGGTCTGTTCGTAGATGGTGCGCACGAAACCGCTGCAGTCGACGCCGGCTTCGCTGGCGCCGCCACGGCGATAGGGCACGCCGATGAAGCCCATGGCGTTGACGACGAGATCGGAAGCACGCTCGGCGACGGAGTTGCGTACTTCGCGCAGATGGACCATGAGGCCCTTCTGTGCGAGCAGAGAATCCATGTCGTCGGCTTCGGTGGAAGGGGCGGGAGCCGCGTGGGCCAGGACGGCGGCACACGACAACAACACGGCGCAAAGGGCTTTCATCTGCATGGGGTGGGAATCTACCGTCAGACAGCGCCTACGTCAACAATAGTTACATGCCTCGTTTTCTGGGTTATCGTCAAGCGGACAAACAGAATTTTTTGCAAAAAAGAGACGAATAGATGGCTATTGCGCAGCGGGTGATTCTGGCCATGGGCATCGGAGCGACGTTTTCCGGTACGGCGTTTGCTGCCGATACGACGATCCGCGCGACCACCGTCGCACGCGGGCTGGACTCACCCTGGGCCGTCGCCTTCCTGCCTGGCGCGCAATATCTGGTGACCGAGCGGCCGGGCACCATGCGGTTGGTCGCCGCCGACGGAAAGGTCGGCCCGCCACTGGCCGGTGTTCCGCCCGTGGCGGCGGCGGGCCAGGGTGGCTTGCTCGACGTGGTGACCGACAAGGATTTCGCCCACAACCGGCAGATCTTCTTCTGCTACTCCGAGCCAGGCGAGGGCAGCTCGAACGGCACGGCGCTCGCCAGTGCGCTGCTCTCCCGCAAGCAGGACACGCTGGAAGACGTGAAGGTGATCTTTCGCCAGCAGCCCAAGGTCGACAGCGGGAGCCATTTCGGCTGTCGCATCGTCGAGGCGCCCGACGGCAATCTGTGGCTCACGCTCGGCGAGCGCTACAGCCGCCGCAACGACGCGCAGAAGCTCGACAACCACCTCGGCAAGATCGTGCGCATCGCCAAGGACGGCTCCGTCCCCAAGGGCAACCCCTTCGTCAACCGTCCTGGCGCGCTGCCAGAGATCTGGAGCTACGGCCACCGCAACATCCAGGGCGCGGTGATCGGCCCCGACAGCCGGCTTTGGACGCACGAGCACGGCCCGCAGGGTGGCGACGAGATCAACCTGCCCATGGCGGGCCGCAATTACGGCTGGCCGGTCATCACCTTCGGCGAGAACTATGGCGGCGGCAAGATCGGCGCGGGCATCACCGCGCAAGAAGGCATGGAGCAGCCGCTGCACCATTGGACGCCGTCGATCGCGCCGTCGGGCATGACCTTTCTCACCAGCCTGCGCTATGGCAACGCCTGGCGCGGCAATCTCTTCGTGGGCTCGCTCAAGTTCCGCTATCTCGATCGCATCGTGCTGGCCTCGGGCAAGGTGCAGTCCGAGCAGAAGCTGCTGACCGATGTGAATGAGCGCATCCGCGATGTGCGCCAGGGCCCCGACGGCCTGCTCTACGTGCTCACCGACAGCCCGCAAGGCCGGCTGCTGCGCCTGGACCCGCAACGCTGATCAGGCGAGCCAGGCTTTCACGTTCAGGGCGATCGACAGTGCTGTCAGTGCCAGCGTGCCGTACAGCGTGAGCCGGTCCACGGCCGTTGCATCCACTGTCCGGCGCAGCAGCGTCGTCAGTACCTGGTGGATATAGCTGCCTGCCGGCCGGCCCCCGCCCGCAGCGGCCTTGAGCTTCGAATGCCAGTCCGACAACGGGCAGTAGCCGATGCCCCACCAGCGGCCCAGCACGAACCACGAGCCGAGGATGAGCAACATCAGCGCCAGGTGGGCCGGCCGCAGCGCGGGAGACACCCAGCCCCACACGGCGAATGCGATGACACCCAGGTGAATGGCATGGAGCAGGCCGTTGAGCAGGGCGTAGACGGGCGCGGAAATCCTCATTGCGCCCGGCCGGCCTGGCGAATGATGTCGCCGGCCTGTGCGGTCACTTTGTGGAAGGCAAGCAGGTACTGGTCCAGCAGGGCGGTCGAGGCGGAAGGAAACGATGGCAGTTGCACCATTGCGTCGTTGGCCTGCTCGGTCACCGGAAGCACGACGGCGGCGTAGTCCGGAACTGCAGTGCCGGCCGGCGGTCGCATGACTTCGCGGAATGCGCCTTCCGTGAAGAAGGGCTGCTGGTGCAGCAGTGGATAGCGCGGCGCCCCGATTTGGCAGCCCTCGGCCCGCAGGGCGTCGATGAAGATGGCCTGCGGCAGACCGATCGCCACGAAATCCGGCCTGACCAAAAATTCGAAATACACCCGCTCGACGTGCGGCGGCGCCCGGAAGGTGTGAATGCCCAGGGCCTCCAGTCCCGTCGACAGGTAGTGCAGGTTTTCGTTGCGCCGCCGGTTGTGGCCGGCGAGTCTGGCCAGCTGCACCCGGGCAATGGCCGCCGAGACCGGTGCGATCCGGGTCTTGATGCCGAAGCTGGTGGCCGCGAACCGGCGTGCGGCGGTGGGCAGTTCGATGATGCGGGTGATGTCGCCGAAGCAGACCGCCCGCTCCCAGTAGTCGGCGCGGCGGCATAGCAGCATGCCGCCTTCGCCGGCCGGCGCGAGTTTGCTGCCCTGCAGGCTGAAGACGGCGACATCGCCCAGGGTGCCGCATGGTTGGCCATTCCAGGACGCGCCCTGGGCATGCGAGGCATCTTCGACGATCTTGAGGCCATGCCGGCGCGCCAGCGCCTGGATTTCGGTCATCTTGGAGGGCATGCCCCATAAATGCACCACCACGATCGCGCGGGTGCGCGGCGTGATCTTTTTTTCGAGATCGGCGGGATCGAGTCCCAGCCGTTCGGGTTCGCTCTCGCAGAACACCGGCACTGCGCCCAGCCATACCAGCGGCAGCACGGAGGCCCAGAACGTAGCGGAGGGCACCAGCACTTCGTCGCCGGGCTGCAGCCCGATCGCCCAGAACGCGGCCATGAGCGCGGCGGTGCCGTTGCAGTGGGCCAGCGCATGGGGCATGCCGGAGAAGTCGCGGTAGTCCTGCTCCAGCTGCCGAATGACCGGATGGGTCGAGATATCGCCGTCGCGCAGTATCTGGAGCACCGCTTGCTCTTCCTCGGTTCCCAGCAGCGGCCAGCGGTTTGCCTCGGTCTGGTCCAGTGTCACGGCGGCCGGCCCTCCGAGAATGGCCGCGCGTGGAGTTTTCGTATCGAGCATGGTGGATCAGCGGGTGTTGAGAAGGGGGTCGAGCGTGCTGCGGACCTGGTGCCGATAGCCTTGCAGCATGGCCGCGGCGGCATGGGCGTCGCCCTGTGCGATTTCGAGTGCCATGGCCGTGAGCGCCGGGGCATTCGAATCGTCGGGCCCCCAGCCGCCGCGCGCAATCCACTGCGCCAGGTTGGTCCGGCGCCGCAGGTAGTCCTCCAGCGTGCAGCACATCTCGTGCTCCGCCGTCCAGGCCGGCGATGGAACCGGCGCCGCGATGCCGTCAAAGCGAACCTGCGGCGCCCGGCTTTGCATTGCGGCGTGGTCCACCCGCCGTTGGCCGGTCGCGGCAATCGATTTGCGGATCTCCCGCCACACCCGTTCGGCCATGCGCGAGCAGCCGGTGATCTTTCCGCCGTAGCACGAGATCCAGGGCTTGTCCGCATGCCGCACCACTTCTTGCCGGCGCGACAGATCCAGGGAATAGCCGTCGAAGCGGGAATGCCGGTCCACCACCAGCGGCCGGATGCCGCAGCGAACCGACACGATGTCGCTCCGGTCGAACGGGCGGCGGTAGCGTCGTGCGTAGTGGTCCAGCAAAAAATCGAGGTCTTCCGGCGATGCCACACGGCCTTCCTCGATCGTCTCCACGGTGGTTTCGGTCGGTCCCCAGAGTGAGATCGGACCCCAGGGCACATGCGTGATCACGTCCTGGTGGCTGCCGAGCTCGAAGAACAGCGACGCGTGGTGCTCTGCGTGACGCGGCAGTCCCAGGTACACACCCTTGCTCAGCACATGGCGCCAGGGCGAATCGATGCCGAAGACAGCGTTGACCCGATCGGTCCACACGCCCGCGCAGTTCACCACCAGGGCCGCTCGGATCGGGTGTGTCCTGGCCGAGCGGACGTCGGTCAAGGCGAGGTGCCAGCACCGGTCCTGAACGGCGTAGTCGCCTTGCACCTCGGCGTAGTTGAGGGCGATCTGGCCGGGCATCGGCGGCGCGGCGATCCAGCGGTAGACGAAGCGGGCGTCGGATTCGCCGAGCACCGCCTCCTCGTAGGCCAGCGCGCCGCCGACCAGGCCGGGTCGAATCAGGCCGGCTTCCGGAAAAACCGTCTGGCCGCGAGGCGGGCGACGCCGGCCACGGCTCATCAGCCAGTACAGCCACAGGCCGGCCTGGGCCAGCCAGCGGGCGCGGCGGTCGCCGGCGGGCGGGAGATAGCGCATCAACTCGGGTGTCACCCAACCGGCCTTGCGCTCGATGATGCGATCGCGGTCGGACGACAGCCGCAGGACCGACGCGATATCGAAGGTTCGCAGGTACAGCAGGCCGCCCCAGATCATCATGCCGGACGCCTGGCTGGTGCCCGAGGCGAAGTCGCCGCGATCGACCAGCAGAACCCGGTAACCCTCGCGGCAGAGGCGGTCGTACAGGCAAGCGCCGTTGATGCCGCCTCCGATGACCACGACATCGAAGCGGTTCTCGTGCTGCAGTCGATCCAGTTGCGCTGGCCGTGACGTCAAGCTTGGTCTCTCTCGTATCGGATGTGCGTGGGTCGGATGGTTCAGGCCCCGCATCCGGACGGCCGCCGCGCTGTGGGAATCGACGATGAATTCTGGCGCTGCGCATCAACGGGCCCGGGGCAGGCGGATGCGCCGTCCGGACCAATGCACGTGCATGCGGATCCTCGTAGGCACGATGGCGGCGATGGCTGGGGTCTAATCGCGGTCACTCCTTTTGCCGACCGAATCACCCCATGCTGCTCGATGTCTCCGAATCCCAACTCGTCCTGATCGACTACCAGGAGCGCCTGATGCCGGCCATGGCCGACGCGGCCGGCGTGCTGGCCAACGCCGCGCGCCTGGCCACGGCGGCGCAGCTGCTGGAAGTGCCGGTTTTCGGCACCGAGCAGAACCCCTCCAAGCTGGGCGCGCTGCCGGCGGAGCTGCGCGAGCGCTGCCGCCGCACGCTCGCCAAGATGGAGTTCAGCGCCTGTGCCGAAGGCCTGAGCGAATGGCTGCGCCCGCCGCAGAAGGCGCCCCAGGGCAACGCCCGCAGCCTGCCGCGCCACCTGCAGAAGCCGCGTGACGAGCAGCCCGCCGGGCGCGGCAGCATCGTGGTGGCGGGCTGCGAAGCGCACGTCTGCCTGCTTCAGACCGCGCTCGACCTGCTGGGCGACGAGTTCGAGGTGTGGGTGGTGACCGACGCCTGCGCCTCGCGCACCGAGCGCAACCGCGACGCCGCCTTCGACCGCCTGGCCGGCGCCGGCGCCGAGCTGGTCACCACGGAGATGGTGCTGTTCGAATGGCTGGGCGGCGCCGAGCATCCGCTCTTCAAGCAGGTACAAGCCCTGATCAAGTAGATGGCGAAGCGCCCGGGTGCGTCAGCGTGACGCAAGTCGGGCTTCCATAATCGGCTGCACAACGACAGCCGGTCAGCCAGCGCCGCGGGGCGTGTCGGCCGGACATCCGGAGACAAGCCGCCCATGACCACGTACGCCGACTTCCATCGTCGCTCGCTCGCCGACCGCGACACGTTCTGGGCCGAACAGGCCCGCCTGATCGACTGGCATTCGCAGCCCCGCCAGATCTGCGACTGGAGCCATCCGCCTTTCGCGCGCTGGTTCGCCGGCGGCACCACCAACCTCTGCCACAACGCGATAGACCGACACCTGGCGATGCGGTCCGAGCAGCCGGCGCTGGTGGCGGTGTCGACCGAGACCGATACCGAACGCAGCTACACCTACGCGGAAATGCACGCCGAGGTGAACGCCATGGCCGCGGCGCTGCAGTCGCTCGGCGTGGCGGCAGGCGACCGGGTGCTGATCTACATGCCCATGGTGGCGGAGGCCGTGTTCGCCATGCTGGCCTGCGCCCGGCTCGGCGCCTTGCACACGGTGGTGTTCGGCGGTTTCGCCCCGGCGGCGCTGGCCACGCGCATCGACGACGCCGGGCCCAAGGTCGTCGTCAGCGCCGACGCCGGCTCGCGTGGCAAACGCGTCCTGGCCTACAAGCCGTTGCTCGACGAGGCCTTGCGCCTGTCGGCCCACCAGCCCGAGCGGGTGGTGCTGGTCGACCGCGGACTGGCCGACATGCCCCTGGTGCCGGACCGCGACCTGCTCTGGCGCGACCTGCGCGCCGAGCACGCCGGCGCGCAAGTGCCCGTCACGTGGGTCGACGCCACCCATCCCAGCTACACGCTCTACACCAGCGGCACCACCGGTCGGCCCAAGGGCGTGCAGCGCGACACCGGCGGCTATGCCGTGGCGCTGGCGGCGAGCATGCGGCACATCTTCGACGCCCACGGCGGGCAGACCTTCTTCTGCACCAGCGACATCGGCTGGGTGGTCGGCCACAGCTACATCGTCTACGGGCCGCTGATCGCCGGCATGACCACCATCCTGTACGAGGGCCTGCCGATCCAGCCGGACGCAGGCGTGTGGTGGAGCCTGGTCGAGCGCCACCAGGTGACGCAGATGTTCTCGGCACCGACCGCGATCCGGGTGCTGCGCCGGCAGGATCCCGAGCACCTGCGCCGCTACGACATCTCCAGCCTGAAAGCGCTCTGGCTGGCGGGCGAACCGCTCGACGAGCCGACCGCCCGCTGGATCGGCGAGGCGATCGGCGTGCCGGTGGTCGACAACTACTGGCAGACCGAAAGCGGCTGGCCGATCATGACCATCGCCAACGGCGTGGAACGCTCGGCCGGCCGTATCGGCAGCCCGGGATTTCCGATGTACGGCTACGACCTGCGGCTGATCGACGAGGCCACCGGCGAAGACCTGAACGAGCCGGGCCGCAAGGGCGTCATCGCCATCGAGGGGCCGCTGCCGCCGGGCTGCATGCAGACGGTGTGGCGCGACGACGAGCGCTTCGTCAACACCTACTGGAAGAGCGTGCCGGGTCGCTTCGTCTACAGCACATTCGACTGGGGCGTGCGCGACGAGGACGGCTACTGGTTCGTGCTGGGCCGCACCGACGACGTGATCAACGTGGCCGGGCATCGCCTGGGCACGCGCGAGATCGAGGAAGTCGTCGCCGGCCATGCCGGCGTGGCCGAGGTCGCGGTGGTGGGCGTGGCGGACGCGGTGAAGGGCCAGGCGGCGCTGGCTTTGGTGGTGGCGCGCGATGCGCAGGCGGCGGTGGACCCGGCCGTGGCGTCCACACTGGAGGCCGACATCCTGCGCCACGTCGACACCCGCCTGGGCGCCATCGCCCGTCCGCAGCGGGTGCTGTTCGTCTCGCTGCTGCCCAAGACCCGCAGCGGCAAGCTGCTGCGACGCGCGATCCAGGCGGTCTGCGAAGGGCGCGACACCGGCGACTTGAGTACCTTGGAAGACCCGGGCGCCCTGCAGCAGGTGCGTGACGCGGTCGCCCGCCTGCGTGCCGCCGCCACGGCCTGAGCGCGAATCATCGGCGGCGAACACAATCGCCTTCCATGGCTCTATCCGACACCACTGGTCCGCAGCGGCTGGCGTTTTCCGGCATCGCGTTCGTGGCGGTCTCGCTGCTGCCGCTGCCCCTGACCTGGCAGACGCGCGGACTGCTGGCCTGGATAGCCGCCGCCGTGGTCGACCTTGGCCTGGCCGCGCGGCTGGCCGGCGGCTTCGACGCGGTGCGCATTCGCCAGCGCGCGCGGGAGCAGGACGAATCGGCCTGGGTGTTGTTCCTGGTGATGGTGGTGGCGCTGTGCGCCAGCGTGGCGGCCATCGTGCTGCTGCTGAGCCATGCGCGCAGCCTGCCGCCGGCGCAACGGGCGCTGCAACTCGCGCTGTCGGCGGCGGCCCTGGCGGCTTCCTGGCTGTGGATCCACAGCCTGTTCGCCTTTCACTATTCGCATCTCTATTACCAGCTGGAAGACGAAAAGGCGGAGAACGCGGCCGACACGGCAGGGCTGGATTTTCCCGGCAAAGGCGATCCCGACTACTTCGACTTTCTCTACCACGCGCTGGTCATCGGCATGACCTCTCAGGTGTCCGACGTGCAGGTCACCACCTCGCGCATGCGACGGCTGACGGCGGTGCACGGCCTGCTGTCCTTCGTGTTCAACGTGGTGATCCTGGCGCTGGGCATCAACGCGCTGGCCTCGGCGCTCTGAGCGCCGGGCCCGCCGGCAGTCCGATCAGACCTCGTGCGGTCGCGGCAGCCGCACCAGTCCCGTGGCGAGCAGGGTGCCGGCCAGCACCACCAGCCCGCCGATGACGGTGGTGGTCGTCAGCGTTTCCCCGAGCAGCGCCACGCCGTAGGCCAGGCCGAAGACCGGGATGAGGAAGGTGACCGTCATCGCGCGCGCCGCACCGGCCCGCTGGATCAGCCGGTAGTACAGAAAGTAGGCGAGCGCCGAGCACAGCAGCGCGAGCGCCACCACTGCCGCCCACGCGCTGACGCCGGGCATGCGCGCCGGCCAGTACATCGCGGTGGGCACGGCCAGCACCAGGCTCGCGCCGACCAGGCTGGCGGCGGTGCTGAAGAGCGGGCTCAAGCCCTGCAGATGCAGCCGTGCCATGGTCGCCCCGACGCCGTAGCACAGCGTGGCGCCCAGGCAGGCGAGCACGGGCCACAGCCCGCTGGAGGCACCCAGCTTGCCGCTGGCCTGGGCGATGAGCGCCACGCCGCCGAAACCCACTGCCAGCCCGATGCAGCGCGAGGCGTCCGGCCGCTCCCGCAGCCACACCCAGGCGACCAGCGCGCCGAACAGCGGCGCGGTGGCGTTGAGGATCGAGGTCATGCCCGTCGGCTGGTGCAGCACTGCGTACGAGAACAGGGCGAACGGAATGCCGGAGTTGAACGCGCCCACGGCCAGCAGCCAGCCCCAGCGCCGCGCCGTCATGCCGCTGGCCGGCCGTCGCAGCCACAGCGCCGGTGCCAGCACCAGCGCGGCCAGCATCACCCGCAGGCCGGCGGTCGGCCAGGGGCCGAAGTCGACCGCGCCCAAGCGCATGAAAAGAAACGAGGCGCCCCAGATGGCGGCCAGGGCGATGAAGCTGCCGATCCAGCCGCGCGGGCTGTCGGTCATGCCATTTCGGGCAGGCGGTGCTGGGCCTGCTCCTGCTCCAGCGCCAGCAGCGCCGCCTTGCGCGACAGCCCGCCGGCATAGCCGGTGAGCGCACCGTCGCCGCCCACCACGCGATGGCAGGGCACCAGGATGGAGACCGGGTTGCGACCCACGGCGGTGCCGACGGCCCGCACCGCGTGGGGCCGGCCGGTGGCGACGGCCAGCGTGCCGTAGCTGCAGGTGCGGCCGTGTTGCAGGTCGAGCAGGCCGGCCCAGACGGCGCGCTGGAAGTCGGTGGCCTGCGGCAATTCGATCGGCACCTCGAAGCGGGCGAGTTTGCGGTCGAAGTAGGCCTGCAGTTCGGCAACGGCGGCGTCGAGCACCGCATGCGGGCCGTCGTGGCGCGGCCAGCCGTCGGCCGCGTCGAGCGCGGCGGGGCGGTATTTGTGGTCGTCGAACCAGAGCCCGGCCAGGCCGCGCGGCGTGGCGGCCAGGTCGATGGCGCCCAGCGGGCTCTGCCAGCGGCGCTGTACGGTGTCGGCTGCGTATTTCATGGGGTCGTCTCCTGTTCGGCCGGGGTGGAGATTGTCGCTTCGGGCGTGCCGTGCCAGGCGCGCAACACGGCGTAGCTGCGCCAGGGCCGCCAGGCCTGCGAGGCGTCGATGGCGGCTTGCGCCGGCTTGGCGGCGCCGCGTACGCCGAGCGCTTTCTGCAGCGCCACGTCGCCGGCCGGAAAGGCGTCGGGCCAGCGCAGGGCGCGCATCGCGATGTATTGCGCGGTCCAGTCGCCGATGCCGGGCAGGGCGCGCAGGGCGGCCATGGCGGGCTCCGGCGCGTCGCCCGGTCGCAGGGCGAGACGCCCGGCGTCGACCTCGCGTGCCAGGGCGACGATGGCCGCCTGCCGCTGCCGCACGATGCCGAGCCCGCCCAGGACGTCGCCGTCGGCCAGCGCCAGCGCGGCGGGCGTGGGGAACAGGCGGTCGACGCCGGGGAAGGGCGTTTCGATCGGCTCGCCGTAGCGCACCACCAGTCGGCCGCAGATGGTGTGCGCGGCTGCCACGGTGACCTGCTGGCCCAGGATCGCCCGCACCGCCAGCTCGAATCCGTCGAGCGCGCCCGGCACCCGGCCACCGGCGCTGCCCGGAAAATGCGGCAGCAGTACAGCGTCGATGGCGGCGGGGTCGGCATCGAGGTCGAGCATGGCGCGCACCCGGCGGATCAGCGCGGGCAGCGCCGGCGCCAGGCGTTCCCCCACCCGCAGCAGCGCCTGGTGGGCGTTTGTGTCCAACGTGATCTGCAACCAGCCGCGCGCGTTGCCCAGGGCCAGGGTGCGGGTCAGCCAGCTCCTGCCGGCGACCTGCTCGTCGGCCACCAGCGTTTCGAGACCGGTCACTGCGCGTTTGCCGAAGAAGGCCATGATGCCGGCCGCGTCGTAGGGCGCGCGCCAGGGCAGGCGGATGGTCGCCGTGCCGGTGTCGGTGGCGCTGCTGCCTTCGCGGCGCAGCGCGGTCGGGCTCAGGCGGTAGTGTTCGAGAAAGGCCGCGTTGAAGCGACGCTGGCTGGCGAAGCCGGCGGCCTGCGCGACGGTGCTGACCGGCAGCCGGGTATCGGTCAGCAATTGCTTGGCCGACAGCAGCCGGCGGGTTTGCAGGTATTGCAGGGCGGTCACGCCGAATGCAGCCAGAAAGACGCGGCGCAGGTGCCGGTCGGTCACGCCGAGGTGATCGGCCAAGCGGGCCTGCAATGCCGCGCCAGCCTCGTCGCTCCAGTTCAGCGGATCGTCCAGCCAGGCCGCGGCGGCGTGTGCCAGCAGGCTGCCGGCGTCCTGCATCGACCAGGCAGCCGCGCCGCCCGGCGATGGCGCCAGCTCCGGCCGGCAGCGCAGGCAGGGCCGAAAACCCGCCTGCTCGGCCTGCGCCGCGAGCGCGAAGAAGCGGCAGTTCTCCAGGCGCGGCGTGCGCACCCGGCAAACCGGTCGACAGTAGATGCCGGTGCTGGTCACGCCGGTGAAGAAGCGGCCGTCGAAACGCGCGTCGTGCGATGCCAGCGCGCGCCAGCAGCCTTCGGTATCGGTGGGCAGGGCGGTAGTCGCAGCGGTGGAGGAGGCGGAATCCATGCAATCGATGATAAGGAGGCCATCCGTACCGATTCGCCGTTTTCGGACATGTGCATCGCGTGCCGCGCACGAACTTTGCAAAGCCCGTCCAAGCGCCCATGTCCGACATCGTGCCGCCATGGTGCTGCCTACAATCTCTGGCGTTTTTGCCAACAACTCAACCCGCCGTATCCGGAGCGCACCCATGCCGTTTTCCCCGTCGATCTTCAAGGCTTACGATATTCGCGGCGTCGTGCCGTCCACCCTGGACGAGGAAGTCGCCCGGTCGCTGGGCCAGGCCTTCGGTGCCGCCGCCCTGGAGCTTGGCGAGAAGACGGTGGCCGTCGGCCGCGACGGCCGTCTGTCGGGCCCGTCGCTGTCGGCCGCGCTGATCGCCGGCCTCATCGACGCCGGCATCGAGGTGATCGACGTCGGCATGGTCACCACGCCCATCCTGTACTTCGCGGCCGCCACGCTCTGCCACAGCGGCATCCAGGTCACCGGCAGCCACAACCCCAAGGACTACAACGGCTTCAAGATGGTGCTGGCCGGCAAGGCCATCTACGGCGAGGAGATCCAGTCGCTGCGCCGCACCATGGACGCTGCCAGCGCGCCGCACCGCGAAGGTGGCAGCGTGCGCCAGGTCGACGTGCTGCCGGCCTACATCGCGCGCATCGTCGGCGACATCAAGCTCGCCCGCCCGGTCAAGATCGTCGTCGACTCCGGCAACGGCGTGGCCGGCGCGTCGGCCCCGGCCATCTTCCGTGCGATCGGCTGCGAAGTCATCGAACTCTTCAGCGAGGTCGACGGCAACTTCCCCAACCACCATCCGGATCCGAGCAAGCCCGACAACCTGAAAGACGTGATCGCGGCGCTGCAGAGCTCCGACGCCGAGATCGGCCTGGCCTTCGACGGCGACGGCGACCGGCTCGGCATCGTCACCAAGGACGGCCAGAACATTTTCCCCGACCGCCAGATGATGTTGTTCGCCCAGGACGTGCTGACCCGCGTGCCGGGCGGCAAGATCATCTTCGACGTGAAGTGCACCCAGCGCCTGGCCCCGGCCATCGTGGCCGCTGGCGGCGAAGCGGTCATGTTCAAGACCGGCCACTCGCTGATCAAGGCCAAGATGCGCGAAACCAATTCGCCACTCGGCGGCGAGATGAGCGGCCACATCTTCTTCAAGGAACGCTGGTTCGGCTTCGACGACGGCACCTACGCCGGCTGCCGTCTGCTCGAGATCCTGAGCCGCAGCGCCGACGTGAGCGCGGTGCTCAACGCCCTGCCCACCAGCTTCTCCACGCCCGAACTCAACGTGGCCTGTGCCGAGGGCGAGCCGCACCTGGTGGTGCAGAAGCTGGTCGACAGCGCCACCGCTTTCGAGGGGGACGCCAAGGTGTCCACCATCGACGGCCTGCGGGTCGACTGGTCCGACGGCTTCGGCCTGATCCGCGCGTCCAACACCACGCCGGTGCTGGTGCTGCGCTTCGAAGGCCATACCGAGGCCGCGATGCACCGCATCGAGGAAACGATGGTCACGTTGCTCAAGACGGTCAAGCCCGACGCACAGCTCGGCGCCGCCGCGCACTGACCTCCAAGGGCTCGCGCATCGTGCCGTTCGAACGCGCCCTGCGCGCGGTGTATTCGGCCGGCATGACGCTTGCCCAGCCCCTGTTGCGGCGCAAGCTGCGGCGGCGCGGCGAGGTCGAGGCCGGCTACCTGGAATCCGTCGAGGAGCGTTTCGGCCGTTACCCGGCCGAGCCACTCGCCCCGGGCGGGCCGCGCATCTGGATCCACGCGGTGTCGCTCGGCGAAACCCGGGCGGCCGGCGTGCTGGTCGCTGCCTTGCGCCAGCGCATTCCCGGCATGCGCCTGCTGCTGACGCACGGCACCGCCACCGGCCGGGCCGAGGGCGGAGTGCTGCTGCTGCCGGGCGATGCCCAGACCTGGCAGCCCTGGGACACCGCCGGCGCGGTCGGCCGCTTTCTCGCGCATTTCCGGCCCGACATCGGCGTGCTGATGGAAACCGAGGTATGGCCGAACCTGGTCGCCGGCTGCCGCGATGCTGGCGTGCCGCTGGTATTGGCCAACGCCCGGCTGAGCGACAAATCCCTGCGCGGTGCCGAGCGCCTGGGCGTGCTGGCGCGGCCGGCCTTCGCCGCGCTGACGGCCGTCTGGGCGCAGTCCGACGACGATGCACGGCGCCTGGCCGGCCTGGGTGCACCGGTCGGTGGTGTGTTCGGCAACCTCAAGTTCGACATGACGCCCGACCCCGTGCAGCAGGAGGCCGGCCGTCGCTGGCGCCGCGCCACGGGGCGCCCGGTCGTGCTGCTGGCCAGCAGCCGCGAGGGCGAGGAAGCGATGTGGATCGAGGCGTTCAGGTCGCGCAGCGCAGGCCTCGACGACGTGCAGTGGCTGATCGTGCCGCGCCATCCGCAGCGCTTCGACGAGGTCGCGGCACTGCTCGAAGCAGGCGGCCTGGCGGTGTCGCGCCGCAGCGGGTGGGCGCCGGTCGGCCCGGACGACGCGCCGCCGCGTGCCGATGTCTGGCTCGGCGACTCGCTCGGCGAGATGGCACGCTACTACGGCATGGCCGATGTGGCGCTGCTTGGCGGCAGTTTCGCGATGACCGGCGGGCAGAACCTGATCGAAGCCGCGGCCTGCGGTTGTCCGGTGGTGATGGGGCCGTCGACCTTCAATTTCGCCGAGGCCTCGGCGCTGGCAGAGGCTGCGGGCGCCGCATTCCGGGTGGCCGACATGACCGAAGCGGTCGGCGTTGCAACCTCGCTGGTGGCCGACGCCGGGCGGCTGGGCATCGCGCGCGGTGCGGCTCTGTCGTTCGCGTCGGCGCACCGGGGCGCGGCGGCGCGCACGGCCGACGCCCTGTGCGCGCTGCTGGCAAAAAAAACCGCCCGGTGAGGGCGGCCTTGTTTGGCGCGGCGGTCGACGCCGCTCAATAGCGCGGCACGGCGGTGTCGCGCTCCACTGCCCAGGCGTCGATGCCGCCGGCCACGTTGGTCACGTCGACGAAGCCGTTGCCCTGCAGGAACATGGCGACGCGCTGGCTGCGCGCGCCGTGATGGCACAGGCAGGCGACCGGCACGTCCGGGTCGAGTTCGGCCAGCCGCGCGGGAATGTCGTTCATCGGAATGCCGACGAGGCGCAGGCCCGGCACCGCCGCGACGCTCGCGGTCTGCAGCTCCCAGGGCTCACGCACGTCGAGCAGCACCGGCACGTCGTCGGCGTGGGCGCTGACCCAGGAATCGAAATCGGCGGGCCGCAGCTGGGCAATCGTGGACATGGAGGGCCGATCGAATCAGAAGTGAAAACGCGAGGGCGTCGGGAAATTCTGCAGGCGCTGGGCGACGGTGTCCCAGGGTTCCGCCGTCTCGAAGCTGGCCTCGCCGGTGCGGGTGATGATGTGGGTGCGCATCATCGGCAGGTCGCCGACGATGGCGCCGAGCCGGCCGCCGCGGCGCAGCTGGTCGAGCAACACGGCCGGCACCTGGGCGACCGAGCCGCTGAGCACGATCACGTCGAACGGCCCGCCGTCCACCGGCAGCTGCGAGCCATCGGCCACGCGGACGTCGGCGTTGGCGATGCCGGCGCGCTGCAGGTTGTCGCGCGCGAAGGCGGCGAGTTCGGGGTCGATCTCCAGGCTGAGCACCCGCTTGGCTCGGCGTGCGAGCAGCGCGGCCATGTAGCCGGAGCCGGCGCCGATCTCCAGCACGGACTCGTGCGGCTGGATGCGCAGGTCCTGCAGCAGGCGGGCCTCGACGCGCGGCGCCAGCATGTTCTGGCCGCCCGGCAGGGGGATTTCCATGTCCATGAAGGCCAGGCCGCGGTGGGCCAGGGGCACGAATTCCTCGCGGTGGAGCACGGCCAGCAGGTCGAGAACGTCGTTGTCCGCCACGTCCCACGGGCGGATCTGCTGCTCGATCATGTTGAAGCGAGCCTGGTCCTGGCTGCTGGCGTGGGTGATGGGCGTATTGAGCGGGAGGGACATCGGGTCGTTCTCGGAGGTCTCGCGGGGCGTGGAGCCGCCGATTTTAGGGCAGCAGGCCGATCTTTGGACGGGATTCAAACCGGTCGTCACCGGCCGGGCTTTTATAAGTGGCATGCTGACCCCAACTCAGTCAACCAGTCCCTGAAGGAAGAGGTTCATAGATGGCAAATGTAGAAACCATCGTGCTCGGTGGCGGATGCTTCTGGTGCACCGAAGCGGTGTACCTCGAGGTCACCGGGGTGGTCGCCGTGGAGAGCGGCTATTCCAACGGCGACCAGCCGCGCCAGCCCAGCTACCAGGACGTCTGCACCGGCGACACCGGCTATGTCGAGGTGGTGCGCCTGCAGTTCGATCCGGAATTGATCAGCCTGCGCGAGATCCTGGAAATATTTTTCGTGGTGCACGACCCGACCACACTCAACCGCCAGGGCAACGACGTGGGCACGCAGTACCGAAGTGGCATCTACTACGCCCGCGACGAGCAGAAGCAGGTGGCCGAATCGGTGATCGCCGAGATGGTCGCCAGCGGCGTGTACCGCAGCCCCATCGTCACCGAGGTGACCCCGCTGGCCGACTACTGGCCGGCGGAGGCGTATCACCAGAATTACTTTGCCAACCATCCGGGGCAAGGCTACTGCGCGGCGGTGGTGGCGCCGAAGGTGCAGAAATTTCGCAAGACGTTTCTGCAGCACGTGAAGTCGTGAGGCGCGCGACTCGGGAGCGTCACGCTTTTCGGTAACAATCGCGGGTTGCTCGCCGCCCGCATGACTTTCCCTCGTTTTCCATCCCGCCACCACGCGACGCCCGCCGCCGCGCGGGTGTCGCCATGGAGCGCATTGCGGGTGTGGCTGCTGCTGGTGGCATTGCTGATCGCGCCCTGGCTGGGCACGGTGCATTCGGTCCTGCATGCGTCGACGAGCAAGACCGCCGTCGTGTCCTTCGACTCGCATCTGCCCGCTGCGGTCGGTGCTTCGTCGTCGGATGCCGACGCCTGCGCCGGCACGCTGCGGCGCCTCTTCGGTGACCACAGCCACAGCGGCGACTGCCGCCTCTACGACCAGCTCTCCCACGCCGACGGCCTGCAGCACGCGCTGACCCTGCCGCCGGTGCTGCTGCCGCCCGTCGCGGTGCTGGCCTGGCATGCGGGCGAATGCCTGCGCCGCTGGGCCACGCTGTTCGACGCGCGCGGTCCACCCTCGCTCGCCTGAAATCCCCGGCGCCTCCGCGCGCCGACAAGAGTCTTCCGATGCTGCTCCGGCCGCATCGGTCGCCCGCCTGCCGCGCCCGCTTCGAGCGCGCGGCCGGCTTCGATTTCAGCGAGTTTTTTCCATGTCCGCCTCCTTCCGGTCCAGCGCCGTCCGTGCCGCCGTCCTCACTTTCGTTTCCGCCTCCGCATTCGCCCAGACCGCGCCGGTCACCACACTGAAGGAGGTCACCGTCACCGGTAATCCGCTGGGTTCCGACGCCATGGTGCAGCCGGTCGAGCAGCTCTCGGGCGACGCGCTCACCCAGCGCCTGCAACCTACGCTCGGCGAAACGCTGGACGGCCTGCCGGGCGTCTCCAGTACCTATTTCGGCCCCAACGCCAGCCGACCGATCATCCGCGGACAGGACGGCGACCGCATCCGCGTGCTGCAGAACGGCGGCGCCTCCATCGACGCGTCGGCGCTGAGCTTCGACCACTCGGTGCCGATCGAGCCGATGCTGATCGACCGCGTCGAGGTGCTGCGCGGCCCGGCTGCGCTGCTGTATGGCGGCAGCGCCGTGGGGGGCGTGGTCAACGTGATCGACAACCGCATTCCGCGCGAGCCGCTCAATGGCGTCGGCGGCAAGGTGCAACTCGACGGCGCCACCGGCAACCGCTCGGCCGGCGGCAGCGCCATGGTGGAAGGCGGCAACGACCGCTTCGCCCTGCATGTGGACGCCTTCGATCGCCACACCGGCGATGTACGGGTGCCGGTGTCGCTCGATTGCGAGAAGCCGGGCAAGGTCGGAATTCGTCGGCGCATCTGCAACTCCGAAAGCCAGACGCACGGCGGCGCGGTCGGCGGCACGATGTTCTTCGACCGCGGCTACCTGGGCGCCTCGGTCAGTACCTACCGCAGCACCTATGGCACCGTGGCGGAAGACGACGTGACCATCGGCATGCGTTCGGACCGCTACGCGCTCGAAGGTGAGTACCGCATCAATGCGCTGGGGCTGGAAAGCATCCGCATGAAGGCCAGCCACACCGACTACCGCCATACCGAATACGAAGGCGGCGAGCCCGGCACCACCTTCTCCAACCGTGGCAACGAGTTGCGACTGGAGGCGCGCCACCTGCCGATGGGCCGGCTGAACGGCCTGGTCGGCCTGCAGGTCGAGTCCAACCGGTTCTCGGCCGTGGGCGAAGAAGCGTTCGCGCCCTACAGCCGCACGCAAAGCGCCGCTTTGTTCATCCACGAGGAACTGCCGACGTCCTGGGGCAAGCTGAATTTCGGCGCGCGCACCGAGCATGTGGAAGTGGAGTCCTTGGGCAATGCGGCGATCGACCGCTTCGCCACCGGCAAGTTCAACTTCAACCCATACAGCGCGGGCGTCGGCGCGCTGGTCGACCTGTCGCCCGCCTGGAAGCTCACCTCCAACCTGGCCTACACCCGGCGCGCCCCCAAGGACTACGAATTGTTCGCCAACGGCCCGCACATCGCGACTGCCGCCTGGGAGACCGGCGACACCGCGCTGAAAGTGGAAAAGTCGACCAGCTTCGACCTGGGCACCGAGTGGAAGAGCGGGCCGAACCGCTTCAAGGCGACGGCTTATGTCAGCAACTTCAGCCACTACATCGGCCTTTCGCGCACCGGCGACGTGTTGAGCGAGGAGGGCGAACGCAATCCGTCCGACCCGCTGCTGGAGACGTTGCCGGAATACCGCTATTCGTCGATTCGCGCGCGTTTCTACGGCATCGAGTCCAGTGGCACGGTGCGGCTGGCCGGCGAGCAGGGGCTGACCGGGCCGCTGGCCGGCGGCACGCTCGACCTGATGCTGCGCGCCGATCTGACCCGCGCCACCAACCGCGACACCGACCAGCCGCTGCCGCGCATCGCCCCGGTGCGCGCCGGCGCCACGCTGGCCTGGGCGAACGGCCCGTGGCGACTGTCGGGCGGCTTCGACCACCTGGCTTCGCAGGACCGCGTGCCCGAAGGCGACCGCGCCACCAAGGCCTACACGCTGTGGAATGCGGCGCTCGGCTGGCGCACCCAGGCGCAGTTCGGCGCGCTCAAGACCAGCCTGCTGTGGTTCGCCCGCCTGGACAACATCACCGACAAACGGGCTTACAGCGCGACCTCGATCCTGACCACGACCGCCTATCCCAGGGCGCCGCTGCCCGGCCGCAGCCTGAAGCTGGGCGTGCAGGCGAGCTTCTGATGGAAGTTGGTCAGGGTTTGCCCTGAGGTACAGTCCCGGCCTTTCGCCCCTCGCCGGCCCGCCGGGCCGTCCTCACCGTGATCCACGCCGTCTTTTCCGCCCTCGCACCGGTCGTCCTGTTCATCCTGGTCGGCTATGGGTGCGGGCGGCGCGGCTGGATCCGGGCGAGCGCGATTCCGGATCTGACCAATCTCACTTTTTTGGTGCTGACGCCGGCGCTGCTGTTTCGCACCATGAGTTCGGTGCATGTCACCGAGCTCGATTTCCGGCCGATCGGCATCTACTTCGCGGTGGTGGCCTGCGTGTTCGCCGCGGTGTGCCTGTCGCGCGGCGGCTTCAACCGGCACGGCATCGTGCTGGCGCTGGCCGGCACTTTCAGCAACACCACCATGATCGGCGTGCCGTTGATCGGGCTGGCCTTCGGTCCCGCCGGGCTGGTGGTGCTGTTCACGCTCATTTCGGTGCACGCCTTCATCCTGCTGACCATCGCCACGGTGCTGCTCGAACTGGCCGTGGCGCGCGAGGAAGCCGCCAGCGGAAAAGGCGGTCAGCGGCACATGGCCGCGACCGTGCTGCGGGCGGTGCGCAACGGGGTGCTGCATCCGGTGCCGCTGCCCATCGTGCTCGGGCTGCTCTACGGCACGACGGGCCTGGGGCTGCCACCGGTCGTCGACAACGCCTTGCTGATTCTGGGTAATGCGCAGGTGCCGGTGGCGCTGGTGCTGGTGGGTGTCACGCTGGCGTTTTCGCGCGTCGGTCACCAGCTGCGCGGCGCGCTGGCGCTGACCTCGGTCAAGACGCTGGCCCATCCGCTGGGCATGCTGGTGGTGGGCAAGCTGCTGGGGCTGTCGGGGTTGACGCTGCAGGTGATGGTGGTGACCGCCGCATTGCCGATCGGCGCCAACGTGTTCCTGTTCTCGCAGCGCTACCGCACCGCCGAGACGGTGGTGACCGCCAGCGTGGCCGTGTCCACCATCCTGGCTCTGGTCACGCTGCCCGCGATGCTGCTGCTGGTCGCGCGGTTCTAGGCGCCGGGCCGAGCGCCCGAATCAGGGTGCGAGCCGTTCGCGAAGCCACTGGCCGCCTTCGAGTCGGTAGCGCAGCCGGTCGTGCAGGCGGCTCTTGCGGCCTTGCCAGAATTCCCAGCCGTCAGGCACGAGCCGAAAGCCGCCCCAGTGCGGCGGCCGGGGCGGGTGGAGCAGAAATCGGGCGCTGGCCTTGGCCGCGTTGGCCACCAGCACGCCGCGTCCGGAAATGACCTCGCTCTGCGGACTGGCCCAGGCGCCGATGCGCGAATCGAGCGGCCGGCTGTCGTAGTAGCGGTCGCTCTCCTCGGCCGAGGTGCGCTCGATGCGGCCTTCGATGCGCACCACCCGCTCGAGCTCGACCCAGTGGAACTGCAGCGCCGCGTACGGATTGCCCGCCAGCTCACGGCCCTTGCGGCTGTCGTAGTTGGTGAAGAAGACCAGACCGCGTTCGTCGTAGCCCTTGATCAGCACGATGCGGGTGCTCGGCCGCAGGTCGCCGCCGACGGTGGCCAGCGTCATGGCGTTGGGCTCGGGCACCTGGGCGGCAAGAGCTTGCTGCAGCCACTGGTCGAACTGGCCAAGCGGCGAGAAGTGCGAATCCTGTTCGCTCAGCTCGGCTTTTTCGTAGCTCTTGCGCAGGTCGGCTATTGCCTGGGGGATGGGGGTGTCGGGCATCGCTTGATTATGCTTTTGGGATTCCGGCCATGCGGGCCGGCTCGCTGCCATACCCCTACGCCATGCATCCGACCGTTCTCATCCTCGCTTCCGGCCTGGGCCTGCGCTTTCGCAAGGCCGGTGGCCAGACCCACAAGCTGCAAGCGGACCTGGCCGGTCGGCCGGTGCTCGAACGCACGATCGAAGCGGTCCGTGCGACCGGCTTGCGCTGGCATCTGGAGCAGACCTTCCATCCCGGCATGGGCGAAACGATTGCCGCTGCCGTGCGTGCGACCCGCCAAGCCGCAGGCTGGCTGGTGCTGCCGGCCGACATGCCACTGATATCGCCGCAGACGATCCGACAGGTGGCCGACGCCATAGCGCGAGGCGCCGAAGCCGCGCAGCCGGTGATGGGGGGTCAGCGTGGCCACCCGGTCGGGTTCGCCGCCGGCAACGGCGAAATACTGAGGGCGATGAGGGGCGACGAAGGTGCCCGCTTTTTGCTCGCCACGATCCGGCAGATAGGCAAGGCCGAGGAGATCGAGGTCGACGACCCCGGCATCCTGGAAGACATCGACACGCCCGCCGACCTGGAGCGTGTCGAGGCCCTCTGGCGCGCCCGGCAGGCGCGCCACGGTGGGCTGGCGGATTAACGCCGGACGATGACCGCGCAGGCCAGTCGGCCGCCGGAATTGCCGGTCGGCTGGGTCACGTAATCGTCGGGCATGGCGTGCACGATGAGGCCGCGGCCTACGACGTCGGTCACACCCGCGCCGACCGAGATGCCGCGCAGCTCGGCGCTGAAGGTGGCGGTGCCGGTGGCGTCGGCATGCAGGCTGGGCAGGTCGCCGGCATGCACGCCCGGGTCGCCCGCGTGGCCGTGCTTGGCACCGGTGGGATTGAAGTGGCCGCCGGCGCTCATGCCGTCGCCACTGCTGCAGTCGCCTTTTTCATGGATGTGGAAGCCGTGTTCCGCGTTCGGCTTGAGACCCTTGATCGTGCCGCTGACCCGCACCATGCCGCCGAGCTGCACGAACTGCACGTTGCCCGTGGTGGTGTTGCCGGTGGTGGGCATCAGGTCGGCCGAGGCGGTGGGACCGAGCGTCGGGGAGGCGCAGCCAGCGACGGCCAGCAGGGCGACGGCGCCGAAGACGGCGGGCAGTCGGTGAAAGGCATGGGCGTAGGTCATGAGGCAAAGGCTCCGTTGGTTCTGGACAGCGGGCTACTCTAAGGCCTCGCATCGGCCGCATCTGATTCGGCCTGTGACAAACGCAGCAGGCGCGCCAGGGCGCGGTCCTCGATGCCCAGGCGGCGCAGCTCGTCGTAGGTCTGCCGGGCGTAGTCGCGGGTGGTGCCGAAGCGGCCGGCGGCGGTCGAGAAGATGCGGCGGTAGTCGTCGTCGCACAGCACGCCGGTGTGCTGCGGGCTGCGGCGCGACAAGGTGAATGCCAGCGCCCGCACCGTGCCGTGCTCGGTGCGGCAGGGCAGCCAGCGCGGGTCGTACACGCCGGTCACCATCTCGCGCTGCCACAGAGTGGCGATGCCCTGCGCCCCGGCTTCGCGCGGGAGGCGAAACACCATGCCCCGGCAGCTGCCGCCCGAAAGTAGCCCGAAGACCAGGCCGGGGCATTCGGGCGTGCCGCGGTTGACCTTGCTCCACATCTTCAGCGCCCGGTGCCAGCCGTAGACCTGCGCGGGCCGGCGCTCCTCGAAGTCGAGCTCGGGCCGCCAGAGCAGCGAGCCGTAACCGAAGACCCAAAGGTCGTGTTCGCCGCCCCATTGCGCGATCGCGCGGGCGAGCATCGCCTGCGGATCGCGGCCGGCATGGGCGTGGTGCAGTTGTCGCGTCATGGTGCATACGCATTATCCAAAACGTTACCGGTGCCGGTAACCACGGTTCGTACCCGGTTCGTTACCGCGCCACACGAAAACCCGGGTCTACACGCCTACGATGGTGACAGGTGCGTCCGTTGGCGGCGCGCGAGAGAGAGAGAACACTGCGATGAAACTCCATTCCACCCTCGAACGCGTCACGGACCGCATCCGCGAACGCAGCCGCGACAGCCGCGCCGGCTATCTCGGCCTGATCGACCAGATGGTGCAGCGCACCCCCGGCGCCGACCGCATGGGCTGCGCCAACGTGGCGCACGCCTTCGCCGGCATGCCCACCGGCGACAAGTTCAAGGTGGTGGCCGAGCGGGTGCCCAATATCGGCATCGTCACTGCCTACAACGACATGCTGTCGGCCCATGCGCCGTATGCCGGCTATCCGAACATCATCAAGGAAGAGGCCCGCCTGCGCGGCGCCACCGCCCAGGTCGCCGGCGGCGTGCCGGCCATGTGCGACGGCGTCACCCAGGGCACGCCGGGCATGGAGCTCAGCCTGTTCTCGCGCGACACCATCGCCATGGGCGCGGCCATCGCGCTGTCGCACGACGTGTTCGACGCGGCGCTGCTGCTGGGCATCTGCGACAAGATCGTGCCCGGCCTGTTGATCGGCGCGCTGCATTTCGGTCACCTGCCGATGGTGTTCGTGCCGGCAGGTCCCATGACCAGCGGCCTGTCGAACAAGGAAAAGGCCAAGGTGCGCGAGCAGGCGGCGCAAGGCCTGGTCGGCCGCAAGGAGCTGATGGAAGCCGAGCAGAAGGCCTACCACGCCCAGGGCACCTGCACCTTCTACGGCACGGCCAACAGCAACCAGATGCTGCTGGAGGCCATGGGCCTGCACGTGCCCGGCGCCGCCTTCGTCACGCCCGGCACGCAGCTGCGCGAACAGCTCACCCGCGAGGCGGTGCGCACCGTGCTCGACATCCTGCCGAGCAAGCGCTTCGCGCCCATCGGCCGCATCGTCGACGAACGCTGCATCGTCAACGCCATGGTCGCCCTGCTGGCCACCGGCGGCTCCACCAACCACCTGATCCACTGGGTGGCGGTGGCGCGTTCGGCCGGCATCCTGATCGACTGGGACGACTTCGCCACCCTGTCGGAGTCGGTGCCGCTGCTCTCGCGCGTCTATCCCAACGGCAGCGCGGACGTGAACCAGTTCCAGGCCGCCGGTGGCCCGGGCTTCGTGATCCGCGAACTGCTCGACGCCGGCCTGATGCACGAGGACGTGCTCACCGTGCGCGCTGGCGGCATGCGCGAACAGACACAGGTGCCGGTCGGCCACGACGACACCGGCGAGCCGCTGGTCTGGCAGGAAACCGGCGCCTCGGGCGATCTCTCCGTCTGCCGGCCGGCCACCGAGCCCTTCAGCCCGATCGGCGGACTGAAACTGCTGCAGGGCAACCTGGGCCGCGCGGTCATCAAGGTGTCTTCGGTGCCGGACGATCGCCATGTCATCGAGGCGCCCGCCAAGGTGTTCGATTCGCAGGAAGCGCTGCAGCTGGCCTTCAAGGCCGGCGAGCTGGAGCAGGACACCGTCTGCGTGGTGCGCTGGCAGGGTCCGCGCGCCAACGGCATGCCCGAGTTGCACAAACTCACGCCGCCGCTGGCCGTGCTGCAGGGCCGCGGTTTGCGCGTGGCACTGGTGACCGACGGCCGCATGAGCGGCGCCTCGGGCAACGTGCCGGCTGCCATCCACGTGTCGCCCGAAGCGCTGGCGGGCGGGCCGTTGGCCAAGGTGCGCGACGGCGACATGATTCGTCTCGACGCCAATGCCGGCACCCTGCA
Organism: Xylophilus sp. GOD-11R; assembly: GCF_033546935.1. GTDB lineage: Bacteria > Pseudomonadota > Gammaproteobacteria > Burkholderiales > Burkholderiaceae_C > Xylophilus. The sequence continues at coordinate 1,650,367 of NZ_CP137854.1, forward strand.
GGTACTGGTGCCCGCCGCCGAATGGGACGCCCGCGAAAACGCCACCATGCCGCCTTCCCTGACCGTCGAAGCCGGCCGGGGCATGGGCCGCGAACTGTTTGCCGGCATGCGCCGCAATGCCACCACCGCCGAAGAAGGAGCCTGCACATGGCTGTAACCGACACCACCTCTCTCACCCCGCGCGACGTCATGGCCGATGCGCCGGTCATCCCGGTCATCGTGCTCAACGACGTGGCCCATGCCGTGCCGCTGGCGCGCGCGCTGGTCGCCGGCGGTATCCGCATGCTGGAGGTGACGCTGCGCACGCCGCAGGCCATCGCCTGCATCGAGGCCATCGCCCGGGAGGTGCCGGAAGCCATCGTGGGCGCGGGCACCATCCGCACCGCGTCGGATGCCGATGCCGCCGCCGCAGCCGGTGCGCGCTTCGGCGTCAGCCCAGGCTACACGCCCACCATCGGCCGGGCCTGCCGCGAGGCCGGCATTCCGCTGCTGCCGGGCGTGGCGACCGGCTCGGAGATCATGGCGGCGCTGGAAGACGGCTTCACCGCGCTGAAGTTCTTCCCGGCGATGCAGGCCGGCGGCCCGGCCATGCTCAAGGCCTGGCACGGCCCGTTCGCCGACGTGGTGTTCTGCCCGACCGGCGGGGTCAGCGCGGGCAATGCCGGTGAACTCCTGTCGCTGCCCAATGTGGCCTGCGTGGGCGGCTCCTGGCTGACGCCGGGCGATGCGGTCAAGGCCGGCGACTGGGCGCGCATCACGGCCCTGGCCAAGGGAGCGAAAGCTCTGCCTCGCGGGTAAAAAGTGTTTTCTCATTCTGTTCGAAATCGGCGTTTTGTACAGAATGAGATTCACATGCCCGCCAAAACCGCTCCCGTCGGCCCATCCGCCGCCCATCGCCTGACCGGCCTGGGTGAGCGCATTCGCTTGCGCCGCAAGAGCCTGGGTGTGAGTGCGGTGAACGCAGCCGAGGCGGCAGGCATGTCGCGTGTGACCTGGCACCGTATCGAAAAAGGCGAGCCCTCGGTCACCATGGGTGCGTACATGGAGGCTGCCGAGTGCGTCGGCCTGGCGATCGAGGTGATTGGACCTGGAGACGACGCGGGCCCGGCTGAAGCGTTGCCCTCATCGATCGATCTCGACGCCTATCCGCAGCTCAAGTCGCTGGCCTGGCACCTGCCGGACGCGCGCGAGCTCACACCGCAGCAGGCGTTGGAGCTCTACGAGCCCCAATGGCGCCACGTCGACACCGCCAGCCTCGATGCCAAAGAGCGCCGCCTGATCGAGCAACTCGCTCGCCAGATCGGGGGGGGGGGGGCGTCTGCTTGTATGAGCGTGATCATCACCGTCGTATCGCCAGCGTGCTGCTGTCGCTCGACGCCGACCTGCTCCAGTCGCACGCCTGCTACTTCGGCGGCGGCACCGCCATCGCGCTGCGCTACGGCGAATACCGCGAGTCGGCAGATATCGATTTTCTGGTGTCTGACAGAGCCGGCTACCGCGCATTGCGCGAATTGCTCGCCGGCCCGGACCGGCTGCGACCGTTGTTCAGAACCGATGCCGGTCTTCAGCAGATCCGCGAGGTGCGCGCCGACCAGTACGGCATTCGCACGCTGGTCGACGCTGGCGGCCGTGCCATCAAGTTCGAGATCGTGCAGGAAGGCCGCATCACCTTCGCTACACCGACCGCGGCCGATCGCGTCTGCGGAGTGTCGGCCCTGAGCCCGCTCGACATGGCCACCAGCGAGCTGCTGGCCAACACCGACCGCTGGCGCGACGATTCGATAATGAGCCGTGGCTTGATCGATCTCGCCATGATGGCGCCCGCACGGTCGATGCTGCGCCAGGCCATGGTCAAGGCGCGCGAGGCGTATGGAGCGTCGATCGACTCTGCCCTGGGTAAGGCGATCGACTACCTGCGCCAGTTTCCGCAGCGGCTCGACCAGCGCATGGCGGCGATGTCCATGACGACGGTTCCGCGCGCGCAGCTCTGGCAGCGGATCAAGGCGCTGGAGGCAGTCGTGGCGCCGCACCCACGCGCCTGAACGCTCAGATTTATTTCGCCATCGGATCGGGCTTGGCCGGCGTCTTGGTCGGCAGGCCGGTGGTGGGCGCCTGCCCGGTGGCGTTGACCTTGGCGGATTCGGTCTGCACCGCACCGTCGGCCTTGGTAACGGTGGCCTTCATGCCGCCATTCTTTTCGCAGCCGGTCTTGTCGGTGGCATTGGTGCCGTCCGCGCAGGTGATGGCCGTCTGCTTTTCGTATTTTTTGTCGGCCGCCTGGGCGCCGGTGGCGGCGGCCAGGGCCAGAGCGGCGCCGGCGGCCAGCAAGGTGAGACGGGGCAGGTGGGATGTCTGATGCATGGTGAGTCTCCGGTTGGATGAGGGCTCGCGCCCGTGACCAGTCTCGTTCGGCTTCGGCAGCCGGGTGCGCACCAAATGCAACCGGCGTCATGCCGACAGGCGGTACGCGCATTGTTCCTACAGCGCCCGCGCCCGCCGTCCCGACAGTTCCGCCCCGCCGGTCCGCGCAACCTCATCGCCATGCAGAAGAAAACAGACAGGACCGATGCGCCCCCGACCGGCTTCGTACAGGTGCGCGGCGCCCGCGAGCACAACCTGCGGCAGGTCGATGTCGACATTCCGCGCGACCGGCTGGTGGTGTTCACCGGCATTTCTGGCTCGGGCAAGTCGTCGCTGGCCTTCGGCACCATTTACGCCGAGGCGCAGCGCCGCTATTTCGATTCGGTGGCGCCCTATGCGCGCCGGCTGCTCGACCAGGCCGGCGCGCCGCAGGTCGACCGCATCGACGGACTTCCGCCGGCCGTCGCGCTGCAGCAGCAGCGCGGCACCCCGACGGCGCGTTCCACGGTCGGCAGCGTGACCCACCTGTCCGACCTGCTGCGCCTGCTCTATTCACGCGCCGGCCACTACCCGCGAGACCAGGCGATGCTGTTCGCCGAAGACTTCTCGCCCAACACCCCGCAGGGCGCCTGCCCGCACTGCCACGGCCTGGGCCGGGTCTACGACGCCACCGAGAAAAGCATGGTGCCCGACGACCGGCTGAGCATCCGCGAGCGCGCCATCGCCGCCTGGCCGCCGGCCTGGTACGGGCAGAACCTGCGCGACATCCTGGTGTCGCTGGGCCACGATGTCGACAAGCCCTGGCACAAGTTGCCGCGCAAGACCCGCGACTGGATTCTGTTCACCGACGAGCAGCCGCAGGTGCCGGTCTACGCCGGCTTCAGCCCCGAGGAAACCGCCGATGCGGTGCGCCGCCAGCTCGCGCCGAGCTACATGGGCACCTTCAGCAGCGCACGGCGCTATCTGCTGCACAACTTCGCCACCACCCAGAGCGCGTCGACCAAGAAGCGGGTGGCGCGCTTTCTGGTCAGCACGCCGTGCCCGATGTGCGATGGGAAACGGCTCAAGAAGGAGTCGCTGTCGGTGCGTTTCGCCGGCCTCGACATCGGCGAGATGGCGCGCCTACCGCTGGACGACATGGCTGAGCGGCTGCGGCCCGCTGCCGAGGACGCGCAGGCTGACGAATCCGCCGGTGCGACCGAGCGCGCGGCCCGCATCCGCGCCCGCCACGAGGGCGCGACCCACGCCGGCACGCCCGATGTGACACGCACCGATGCCCTGTCGACCGAGAAACGCATCGCCGCACGACGCATCGCCACCGAACTGCGCGAGCGCATCGGGCGGCTGACCCGGCTCGGCCTGGGTTATCTCGGCATGGAGCGGGCGACGACGACGCTGTCGTCGGGCGAGCTGCAACGCCTGCGGCTCGGCACGCAGCTGGCGTCGCAGCTCTTCGGCGTGGTGTACGTGCTCGACGAGCCGTCTGCCGGCCTGCACCCGGCTGACGGCGAGGCGCTGCTCGACGCGCTGGAAGGCCTGCGCGACGGCGGCAATTCGGTCTTCGTGGTGGAGCACGACACGGCCACCATGCAGCGGGCGCAATGGCTGGTGGACGTGGGGCCGGGTGCCGGCGAACACGGCGGCCGGGTGCTCTACAGCGGGCCGCCGGCGGGGCTGGCGGCCGTCGCCGAATCGCAGACGGCGCGCTATCTCTTTGCGTCGGAAGTCGCAGGCCCCGCCCGCGTCGCGCGTGAGCCCGCCGGCTGGCTGCAGTTGCGCGGCGTGAGCCGGCACAACCTGCGCGACGTCGACGCCGACTTTCCGCTGGCCTGCCTGTGCGCGGTGACCGGCATCTCCGGCTCCGGCAAGTCCAGCCTGGTGAGCCAGTCGCTGGTGGAGCTGGTGCAGGCGCGCCTGGGCGCCGCGCCGCTACGGGAGACCGAGGCGGCGGACGACGGCGACGACGCGGCCGACGATCCTGTCGACAGCGTGGAGCCGACCGCCGGGCGCATCGTCGCCGGGCTCGACGGCATTCGCCGCCTGGTGCAGGTCGACCAAAAGCCGATCGGCCGCACGCCGCGCTCCAACCTCGCCACCTACACCGGCCTGTTCGACGCGGTGCGCAAGCTGTTCGCCGCCACGCCGCAGGCCCGGGCGCGCGGCTACGGCGCCGGCCGCTTCTCCTTCAACGTGGCGCAGGGGCGCTGCCCGGTCTGCGAGGGCGAAGGCTTCGTCAGCGTGGAGATGATGTTCATGCCCAGCGTCTATGCGCCGTGCCCGCAATGCCACGGCGCGCGGTATGCGCCCGAGACGCTGGAGGTGCGCTGGCAGGGCCGCGACATCGCCGAGGTGCTCGGCCTGACGGTGGATACCGCCGCCGACTTCTTCGCGCAGGAAGCGGCAATCGCCCGGCCGCTGGAGGTGCTGCAGCAGATCGGGCTGGGTTATCTCCGCCTGGGTCAGCCGGCCACAGAACTCTCTGGCGGCGAGGCCCAGCGCATCAAGCTCGCGACCGAGCTGCAGCGGCTGCGGCGCGGCGACACCCTGTACGTGCTCGACGAGCCGACCACCGGCCTGCATCCGGCCGACATCGACCGCCTGCTGACCCACCTCGACGCGCTGGTGGCGGCCGGCAATACGGTGGTAGTGGTGGAGCACGACATGCGGCTGGTGGCGCGCTGCGACTGGGTGATCGACATCGGGCCAGGCGCGGGCCACTCCGGCGGCCAGGTGGTGGCTTGCGGCACACCGGCCCGGGTGGCCGCGGCCGAAGGCAGCCGCACCGCGCCGTACCTGGCACAGGCGCTGGCGGGCTGAGGGCTCAGCGGTCCTTCTTGCGCAGCGCCAGCCAGCCGGCGATGACGGTGAAGGTCAGCACCAGCGACACCAGGATCCAGAATCCGTGCGGGCTCTCAGCCAGCGGAATGCCGCCCACGTTCATGCCGAAAAGCCCGGCCAGGATGTTGATCGGCAAGGCCAGCACGGTGACCACCGTCAGTACGAACAGGCTGCGGTTGTTGTCTTCGTTCACGGCGGCGGCCATTTCTTCCTGCAGCAGCTTGATGCGTTCCTGCAGGCCCTGCATGTCGCGCAGCACCACCGAGAATTCTTCGGTGGAACCGCGCAGTTGCTGCAGGTCGTCCTCGGCCATCCAGGCCGGCGGATGGTGCAGCACCCGAAACAGCGCGGCCGGCTCCGGGGCCAGCAGGCGCTGCAGCCGCACCAGCAGGCGGCGCAGCGTGCCCAGGCGCGCGCGTTCGTTGGCGCGGCGGCCGGCCAGGAGCTTGTCCTCGATGTCGTCGACGCGGGCGGTGACACCGCGCAGGATGTCGACCAGGCTTCCGGCCTGGGTGCGCATGAGCTGCTCCAGCAGCTCCACGGTGGATCGCGGCGAGCGCCCGTCGCGCACGGCGGTGCGCAGCGCGTCCACCGAGCGCAGCGGCCGGGTGCGCGCGGTCACCACCAGGTGCGGCCGCACGCAGATCCACAGCGTGGCGATGTCCGACGGCTCGAAGCCGAATTCGAAATGCACGTCGTTGAGCACCGCGACCAGGGCATCGTCGTCACGCTCGATGCGGGTGGAGTGCGAGGTTTCGCGCAGGGCGTCGAAGAAGGCGTCGGGCAGGCCGGCGTGGCGCTGGATCCAGCGCTTGGCGTGGGCATGGCTGAGGTTGAAATGCAGCCAGGCGAAGGTCGGGTCGTCGTCGTCGGGGCGGGCGTCGTGCAGCCAGACGGTGGCTTCGTCGAGCGACATCGGCCGCGCCACGGCGCCGTCTTCGTCGAAACGGTAGCCGCAGATCAGGCCGGCATCGTCGCCGCTGCCGGGCCAAGCCGGATTCGCAAAGGAAGACATGAAGGGCGGGATGCTGCCGCCGTGCCGTGACAGCCGTGTGTCAGCTGCTGCGCAAGTCGCTCAATGCCAGCACGACCGATGCGACCACTGGCGCCCAGTCGCCGCGCCGCGCCTGGCGAAACAGCCGGGTGCGGCGGTACCAAGGCGTGTCGTCACGCTTGCGCAGCCAGCGCCAGTCGTTGCGGTAGGCCGGCAGCAGCACCCAGCAGGGAATATCGAGCGCGCCGGCGAGGTGGCAGGCAGCGGTGTCCACCGAAATCAGCAGATCGAGCTGCGACAGGATGGCCGCCGAGTCGGAGAAGGTGCGGATGTCGCTGCCCAGATGCGTGAGCGGCTGGCCGGGTGGCGGCTGGCGGGCTTCGTCCTCGCCGGCCCATTTCTGCAGGCTCACGAAGGTGACGCCCGGCACGTTCCACAGCGGCGCCAGGGTGGCGAGGCCGGGCAGGGAGCGGTCGGCGTCGTTCTCGTGCTGTACGTTGCCGCGCCAGACCAGGCCGACGCGCAGGCCCTCTGTCGGAATGCGCGGTGACCAATGGGCGATGTCGGCCGGGTCCGCGGCCAGATAGGGCGTGGGGCCGGGAATGGTCGCCAGCGTGGTGCCGCAGTAGAGCGGCAGGCTCATCAGCGGCACCCAGAAGTCGTGCGTGGACAGGGCGGCGGGGGCGTCTTGCAACGCGATGAAGCCATGCGCACCGTCGAGGCCGCGCAGCAGCGGCAGCAGGGAATCGGTGCAGGCGCAGGTGAGGGTGGCCGGGCGGTGCTGCGCGCGTACGGTGGCGAGGAAACGGCTGAACTGGATCTGGTCGCCATGACCCTGCTCGGGCCAGACCAGCAGGCGTTGCCCTTCCAGCGGCCCGCCCGCCCAGCGACGGGCGGCGCCGGGCGGCAGCGTATCGGGAAAGCTCGGCACCGCGCCGGGCACGCGCAGGCGATAGCGCATCTCGGTGTGGGCGAAGCCTTCGGGCAGCTGGCCCAGCGCCAGCAGCAGCTGGCCCAGGTTGATGTGGGCCGAGCCGAGCTGCGGATCCTGCGCGACGGCGGCGCGCAGCGTGGTTTCGGCCTCGTCCACGCGGCCGAGGTCGTAGAGCAGGGCGCCGAGGTTGGACAGATGCACCGCGTTGTCCGGCTGCAGCCGCAGCGCTTCGCGGTAATGCGCTTCGGCCTCGGCCTCCGACTGCCGGCGCGCCAGCACGCCGGCGAGGTGGTTGTGGACCTCGGCCCGGTCGGGCGCCAGCGCCAGGGCGCGGCGCTGGCAGGCCTCGGCTTCGGGCAGGCGCCGCAGCGCTTCGAGCGTCAGGCCCCGATTGGTCAGCGCGGCGACGTCGTCGGGATGCAGTTCGAGCGCGCGGTGGTAGGCGCCATCGGCTTCCTGCCAGCGCTCCCCGGCGGCCAGCAGCACGCCGAGGTTGGTCCAGGTGCCGGCTTGCAGCGGATCGAGGGCCAACGATCGGCGCAGGGCGGCTTCGGCGGCAGTGTCTTCGCGGCGGCGCAGACGCAGCAGGCCCAGGTTGGCCCAGCAGACCGCGTCGGCGCTACCGTCGTCGGCGCTGCGCTGCCAGCAGGCCAGTGCGTCGTCGGTGCGGCCGGGCGCCATCAGCAGCATGGCCAGGTGCTGGGTGACCTGGGCGTCGGGACGGATGGCGAGGGCATGGCGCCAGTGCGCCTCGGCCTCGTCCACACGACCGGCCAGGCGCGCGGCGATGCCGGCGGCGCTGCGCAGGCGGGCATCGTCCGGATGCTTGCGCAGCGCCTCGGCGGCGGTCGACAGGGCGTCGTCGGGCCGGCCGGCGTCGAGCGCGTCGAGGATGGCGACAAGGGCGTTCTCAGCCAGCATCGAGGCTCCGGATGCGCCGCACCAGCGCGCTGGTCGAGCGGCCGGGCAGCAAGGGCAGGGCGACGGCGCTGGCGCCCCAGCCTCGCACCCGTGCGGCTTCGGCGAGCGTGGCCATGTCGTAGTCGCCGCCTTTGGCATACACCTCGGGGCGCAGCCGGTCGAGCAGGGCCAGCGGCGCGGGCTCGTCGAAGCCGACGACGAGGTCGACCGAGGCCAGCGCGGCCAGCACGGCGGCGCGGTCTTCCCAGGGCACGAGTGGTCGGCCCGCGCCCTTGCCGAGGCCGCGCGCCGACAAATCCGAATTGAGCCCGACGACGAGCGACGCCCCCAGCGCGCGCGCCCGCTGCAGGCAGTCGACATGGCCGCGGTGCAACAGGTCGAACACGCCGTTGGTGAAGACCAGCGGACGCGGCAGCGCCGCGATGCGGTCGGCGAGCGTGGCGGTGTCGCAGATCTTGTCGGCGCTCATGCGAACAGCTCCGCGTAACGCACGCTGGCCGTGCCGAAGCGGCCGACCACGATGCCGCCGGCCCTATTGGCGAAAGGCACCGCTTCGCGCATCGGCAAGCCGCAGCCGAGCAGCGTAGCCATGACCGCCGCGACGGTGTCGCCCGCGCCGGTGACGTCGAACACCTCGCGGGCGGTGGCCGGCACGTGCAGGGCACCGTCGGCATCGAACAGCGTCATGCCTTGCTCGGCGCGGGTGGCGAGCACGGCGTCGAGGTTCAGGCGATGGCGCAAGGCCTGTACGCGGTCGGCGAGGTCGGCCTCGTCGCGCCATGGGCCGATGGCTTCCCGCAGCTCGGCGCGGTTGGGGGTGAGCAGGGTGGCGCCGGCATACCGGTCGAAGTCGCCGCCGCGCGGGTCGACCACGACCGGCAACGCGGCGGCGCGGGCAGCGGCGACGAGGTCGGGCACCCGGGCGAGGGCGCCCCGTCCGTAGTCGGACAGCAGCACCGCGGCGTGACGGGGCAGGGCGGCGGTGAAGGCCTGGGCGAAGGTGTCGAGCGCCGTGGCACTCGGCAGGCCGCGGGTGAAGTCGGCCCGCAGCAGTTGCTGCGCGCGGCCGACGATGCGCAGCTTGACGGTGGTGGGCAGCGCGTCGTCGTGCGCGCCGGCCCAGGCGATGTCGGCTTGGGTGACCAGGGCGGCCAGCCGGTCGGCGTCGGCATCGCGGCCACGGATCGACAGCAGCGTGGCCGACGCGCCGAGCGAGCGCACGTTCGTCGCGGCGTTGGCCGCGCCACCGAGGCGCTCCTGCTCGTCGGCAACCTGGACGATGGGCACCGGCGCCTCGCGCGAGATGTGTTCGACGCTGCCCAGCCAGTAGCGGTCCAGGATGGCGTCGCCGGCCACCAGCACGCGGCAGGCGGCGATCTCGCGCGGGGTGGGCGTCATGCGGCCTTCAGGCCTCCACCGGCGGCGCCGTCGGCGCGCTGGATGAGTTCGATCTTGTAGCCGTCGGGGTCGGTCACGAAGGCGATGACGGTGCTGCCGCCCTTGACCGGGCCGGCCTCGCGGGTGACGTTGCCGCCGGCCGCGCGGATCTTGTCGCAGGCGGCGTAGGCGTCGGGCACCCCGAGGGCGATGTGGCCGTAGGCGGTGCCCATCTCGTATTCGGTAGTGCCCCAGTTGAAGGTGAGCTCGATCTCGGCCTGGCCGGGGTTGCCGCCCTCGAAGCCGAGAAAGGCCAGGCTGTACTTGTATTCGGTGTTCTCGGACTGGCGCAGCAGCTGCATGCCGATGACCTGGGTGTAGAAGTCGATGGAACGCTGGAGGTCGCCGACGCGCAGCATGGTGTGAAGAAGTCGCATGGTGTGTGGGGCTCTGAATGGCGAAACCCGGCATTTTGCGCGGGTGGCGTGCAGGCCGGATGGCACGGGGTTTTCGATAATAGTTGCAGCTGCAACCATTGCAGCTACAATCCACGCCCATGTCTGCCGTCGACCTGATTGCCCCCCTTGCGCCCGAGGCGATGCCGGCCGATGCCGCGCCGCTGATGCCCACCGGCTGCACCAATGCCAAGCTGCGCCAGCTCACCCGCCGTGTGGGCCAGCACTTCGATGCCGAGGTGGCGCAGTCCGGCCTCAAGACCACGCAGTATTCGCTGCTGACCACCATCGAATCGCGCGGCCCGGTGCGGGCGGTGGACCTCGCGGCGTCGCTGCACATGACCGCGTCCACGCTCAGCCGCAACCTGCATGTGCTGGTCGATGCCGGCTGGCTGCAGATCGACGAAGGCCCGGACGCCCGCAGCCGCCTGGTGCGCATCACCGAGGCCGGGCGCACCCGTCGCCGCGCGGCGCGCGCGCACTGGCGCCGGGCGCAGCAATCGCTGGTGGCGCTGCTCGGCGCGGAGCGGGTGGCGGCGCTGCACACGCTCATCGACGAAGCGCTGCCGCTGCTGGCGCCGGCGCCCGACGAGCAGCTCGACGACCACTGAATCACCGCACGCCCGCGTCCGACCCGACTCTTCATTTCTCCCCGAAAGGCATCTCATGTTGTCCCGCGACTTTTCTTCCTGGCTGCAGCGCCGGGGCATCCATTACGGCTGGGTGATGGCGGTGGTCACCTTCCTGACCATGCTCACCATGTCGGCCGCGCTCGGGCTGCCGGGCGCGATGCTGCAGCCGCTGTCCAAGGAATTTGGCTGGACCACGGGCGATATCTCCTCGGTGCTGGCGGTGCGTTTCGCACTGTTCGGGCTGATGGGGCCTTTCTCGGCGGTGCTGATGGAGCGCTTTGGACTGCGCGCGGTGATGTGCGCGGGGCTGGCGCTGGTGGGTGGGGGCATGGCGCTGGTCACGCAGGCGTCGCACCTCTGGCAGTTGTTCGTGCTGTGGAGCCTCATGCTGGGCCTGGGCACCGGCCTGACCGCCTTGGTGTTGGGTGCGGTGGTGGCCAACCGCTGGTTCGTGGCCCGGCGGGGGCTGGTCGTGGGCATTCTCACGGCGAGCGCGGCGACCGGCCAGCTGGCGTTTTTGCCCTTCGCGGCCTGGATGATCGAGCACTGGGGCTGGCGCTCGGCGGTGGCGCCACTGTTCCTGGGTTGCGCCATCGTCGCGACGCTGGTCTTTCTGTTCGTGCGCAACCGTCCGGCCGACCTGGGTCTGGCGCCTTACGGCGAAGCGCCGGGCACCGCCCCGGTCGCGCCGCCTGCCGCCGGCAGCATGACCTGGCGCACGCCTTTCGTGGCGCTGGCCGAGGCCTCGCGCAGCGGCACCTTCTGGGTGCTGGCCGGCACCTTCTTCATTTGCGGGCTGTCGACCAACGGGCTGGTGCAGACGCACTTCATCTCGCTGTGCGGCGACAACGGACTGGCGGCGGTGCCGGCGGCGTCGGTGCTGGCCATGATGGGCGCCTTCGATCTGGTCGGCACCATCGCCTCGGGCTGGCTGTCGGACCGCTACGACTGCCGCAAGCTGCTGTTCTGGTACTACGGACTGCGCGGGCTGTCGCTGTTCTGGCTGCCGCATTCGGGCTTTACCTTCTACGGCCTGGGCCTGTTCGCCATCTTCTACGGCCTGGACTGGATCGCCACCGTGCCGCCGACCGTCAAGCTCGCCGGTGCCGCCTTCGGGCCGCAGAGGGTGGGGCTGGTTTTCGGCTGGGTGTTCGCGGCGCACCAGCTGGGCGCGGCGACGGCGGCCTACGGCGCGGGCTTTTCGCGGACCATGCTGATGAGCTACACCCCCGCGTTGTATGCGGCCGGCGCCGCCTGCTTGGTCGCGGCGGTCATGGCGCTCGGCGCCCAGCGTGTGGTGCCGCCGCTGGCGGCCGCGCGCAAGGCGTCGACCGCCTGAGACCGGGCGATCGAATCGCCCGCACGGCCCGGCGCCGTGCGGTCAGGCGGCCAACCGGTCGGAAATGAAAAAGGCCTGCGATGTCATGACGACACCGCAGGCCTTTTTCGATCTTTCGGGATCAGCGTGGCTGGAAGTGATCAGCGACCGAAGCGTCCGCCGCCACCGCCGCCGCTGCGGCCGCCGTAACCACCACCGCCGCCACCACCACCACCACCGCCGCCGGAGCGACGGCCATAGCCACCGCCGCCGCCATTGCCGCCACCGCCACCGGGGCGACGGCCGCGACCGGCCATGCTGTCGACGCTGGTGCGCAGCGGATCGGGCTGGCCGGCAGCGCCGACATGGCCGAGCGATTCGGCGCGGCGATGCGCCAACTGGTCAGCCTGCGAAGGGCTGATGGCGTTGCCGTGGTGGCGCGGCTGGCGCTCCTCGCGCGGCACCGGCGGCTGGAAGTCGCCGCGATCGACCTGGCGCTCGGGGCGCGGCGGACGGTTTTGCTGCTGGCCGCCGAAATTGCCGCCGCCCTGGCCTTGGCCCTGGCGCGGACCCTGTCCACCACCACCGCCACCACCGTTGCGACGACCGCCGCCACCGTTGGGCTGACCGCCACCGTGCGGCTGGCCGCCACGGGCCTGGCCACCGCCGCCGTTCTGGCCGGCCTTGTTGTCGCGGATGCGTTGCATCATCTCGCTGCGCGCGGCCTTGGCGGCTGCGGCCATGACTTCACGGCTCGGCGGCTTGCCGGCGCCGCCCCAGATGGTCTGGCGGCCCATGGCGATGGGCTCGGCGCGTTCGCCTTCTTCCGGACCGAAGCCGTCGACGACTTCCACGGCGATCTTCTGCTTGGTGAAGCGTTCGATCTCGTACATGAAGCCTTCCTCGTCCAGGCACACCAGGCTCACGGCGGCGCCGTCGTTGCCGGCACGGCCGGTACGGCCGATGCGGTGCACGTAGTCTTCGGAGACGTTCGGGATTTCGTAGTTGACGACGTGCGGCAGCTCGTCGATGTCGATGCCGCGCGCGGCGATGTCGGTGGCCACGAGCGCGCGGATGTCGCCGCTCTTGAAGCCGGCCAGCGCCTGCGTGCGGGCCGACTGGCTCTTGTTGCCGTGCAGCGCCATGGCGCTGATGCCGTTCTTCTCCAGAAACTCGGCCACGTTGTTGGCGCCGAACTTGGTGCGGGTGAAGACCAGCACCTGGCTCCAGTTGTGCTGGTTGATGATGTGCGCGAGCAGCGCCTTCTTCTTGCCGCGGCCGACCGGGTGGATCACCTGGGTGATGCGCTGCACGGTGGTGTTGGCCGGCGTCACCTGGATGCTTTGCGGGTTGCGCAGCAGGCCGTTGGCGAGTTCACGGATCTCGTCGCTGAAGGTGGCCGAGAACAGCAGGCTCTGCTTTTCACGGGGCACCAGGGCGAGGATCTTCTTCACGTCGTGGATGAAGCCCATGTCGAGCATGCGGTCGGCTTCGTCGAGGATCAGCACCTGGACCGTGGACAGATCGAGATGGCCCTGCTGCTGCAGGTCGAGCAGGCGGCCGGGGGTGGCCACGAGGATGTCGACGCCGCTGCGGATGCGGTCGATCTGGGGATTCATGCCGACGCCGCCGAAGATGACGGTGGAGTTCAGCTTGAGGTACTTGCCGTAGGTGCGGACCGATTCCTCGACCTGGGCCGCGAGTTCCCGGGTGGGGGTGAGCACCAGGGCGCGCACGCCCTTGTTGCCGTGGCGGTTGCGCGGAGCCTCGCCTTCGGAGAGGCGCTGCAGCAGCGGCAGGGTGAAGGCGGCGGTCTTGCCGGTACCGGTCTGGGCGCCGGCCAGGAGGTCGTGGCCTGCGAGCACGGCGGGAATGGCCTGTGCCTGGATGGGCGTGGGGCTGGTGTAGCCCTGTTCGTTGACCGCTTGCAGGATGGCCGGGGCCAGATTCAGTTCGTCAAAAGTCATGGTGTGGTGCCCAAGCAGGGCACGGAGACATCGGCCTGCCACGGTGCTGATGTAAGCAAGGGGCCAGTCTGAGGCTGATGTGTCTTCGAGATCGGGAGCCGGAAGGCGTCGTGACTTGCCTTCCTTGTCCCCGGCAGGTTGCCGGCGCCGTGGGTAACTGTGCCCGGCGGCGAATGGTCATTGTCGCATGAACCCACTGCCGCGCGACGTTGCGCAGGCCCGGTCTGTGCAATTGCCTTGGTTCGAGTGGCTTACGACGGCTTGCATTCGGGTTTTTGGTTGGAAAAATTGCGCCACTGCAGCGGCGTGATGAAGTTGCAAGCCTCATTGGCACGATGCAGGCAGGCGAGATCGCCGACCAGCGTGGCCCGCCAAGGCCCCGCCTCCTTGAACATGATGCTGCAGGTTCGGCTGCGCTCCGCGCGACTGCAGAACTCGTCGCAGCGTTGGTGGACGAGCATCAGATCGATGAACGCGGATCGGGCCATGTCCCGTGGCAGGTCGGGCAAGACCTCGCAGAGCTGGCGCGTCACGGTGCTCAACGAGTCACGTTCGATCCAGGTTGCACCGATCGCCTCGGCGAGCCGCCGCAAATCATGCAGGTAGCCGCGCAATGCGGTGTCCATCGGGGTCAGCCGGGGCAGTGCCGCTACGGCGCGGCGTACCAATGGCAGACCTCTTTGGTTTCGCAGCGCTCCCGAACTGGCCGCTTGCGCCGAGGCCCGCGCGGTCGGTAGCGCGAAGAAGGCCGACAGATTGCGGTCCACCTGCGACAGCGCCCATTTGGCGTCGACGTCGGACATGTTGAACACGAGTTGCCAAAGTTCGTTGGGCATCAGTTCGTAGGATGCCCTCGCAGCGCTGTCCGAGCAGCTGGGTGCGGTGTCTTCATCGGCCGACGAGGCCGCGGTGGATGGAGGCAGGGAAGTGCCGGAGGTGACGGATGGCAGCATGGCAGGCAGGGCTCGATTCAGGGTATCGCCACGGCGTAGGGGATATCGAACAGGGGAGCCTCCTCGGGCTGTTGCCGAGGCCCTTCGGCGTGGACCTGGTGTTGGGACTTGTACCACTGGTAGCCCCGATATGCGCCCATGCCGGCCAGCATGGTCAGTGCCGGTACCGCCACGATAGCGGCGGTGACCATGGTCACGGTGGAGTGCAGCTGGTCGCTCGCTACCTGGTCTTCGGTGAGGTTCGAAGTGAGGTTGTTGTCGTGGACGGCCCAACTGGCGGTGGCGGTGGCGAAGGAGGTGGATGAGAGGTTGGGGATCACAATGGCCGCTTTCGTGGAAGGTGGACGCCGGCGCACCGGCGGGGTGACAGACCTGCGTATGCTGGCCTGTCGTCCGGCAGCCGTCGGCCGGCAGGCGCAGCGCCTGCCGTCAAGCCGAACGTGGCCTTTTCTGCATCGGCCTGCCAGCGCGGATAATCCGGTGGTTTGGCCGGTGCATTTCCTTCACCGCGCCGCCTCTCTCATCTCTGCACACGACATGGCCCAATACGTCTACACCATGAACCACGTCAGCAAGACCGTGCCGCCCAAGCGGCAGATCTTGAAAGACATCTCTCTCTCGTTTTTTCCTGGCGCCAAGATCGGCGTGCTCGGCCTCAACGGTTCTGGCAAGTCCTCGCTGTTGAAGATCATGGCAGGCATCGACAAGGAGATCGAGGGCGAAGCAACGCCGATGCCCGGCCTGTCGATCGGCTACTTGCCGCAGGAGCCCCAGCTCAACCCCGAGCACACGGTGCGTGAGTCGGTCGAGGAGGCGCTGGGCGAGGTCAAGGCCGCGCAGAAGCGGCTCGAGGAAATCTACGCGGCCTACGCCGAGGAAGACGCCGACTTCGACGCCCTCGCGGCCGAACAGGGCCAGCTCGAGGCGGTGATCGCCGCCGCCGGCACCGACAGCGAACACCAACTGGAAATCGCCGCGGACGCGCTGCGCCTGCCCGCCTGGGACGCCAGGATCGGCCTGCTCTCCGGCGGCGAAAAGCGACGTGTGGCGCTGTGCAAGCTGCTGCTGTCCAAGCCCGACATGCTGCTGCTCGACGAACCCACCAACCACCTGGACGCCGAATCGGTCGACTGGCTGGAAGTGTTTCTGCAGCGTTTCAGCGGTACCGTGGTGGCCATCACCCACGATCGCTACTTCCTCGACAACGCTGCCGAGTGGATCCTGGAACTCGACCGCGGACGCGGCATTCCGTACAAGGGCAACTACAGCTCCTGGCTCGAGCAGAAAAATGCCCGCCTGGAAGGCGAGCAGAAGAGCGAAGAAGCCCACGCCAAGGCCATGAAGAAGGAGCTGGAGTGGGTGCGCCAGAACGCCAAGGGCCGCCAGGCCAAGAGCAAGGCGCGTATCGCCCGCTTCGAGGAACTCTCCGACTTCGAATACCAGAAGCGCAATGAGACCCAGGAAATCTTCATTCCGGTGGCCGACCGCCTGGGCAGCCAGGTGTTCGAGTTCCACAACGTCAGCAAGAGCTTCGGCGACCGCCTGTTGATCGACAACCTGAGCTTCACCGTGCCGGCCGGTGCCATCGTCGGCATCATCGGCCCCAACGGCGCGGGCAAGTCCACGCTGTTCAAGCTGATCGCCGGTCGCGAGCAGCCCGATTCGGGCAACGTGGTGATCGGCCAGACCGTGAAGATGGCTTTCGTCGACCAGCACCGCGATGCGCTGGCCAACGACAAGACCGTCTGGGAAGACATCTCGGGCGGGCTCGACATCATCAACATCGGCAAGTTCCAGATGGCCAGCCGCGCCTACGCCGGCCGCTTCAACTTCAACGGCAGCGACCAGCAGAAGAAGGTCGGCAGCCTGTCGGGCGGCGAACGCGGCCGGCTGCACCTGGCCAAGACGCTGATCTCCGGTGGCAACGTGCTGCTGCTCGATGAACCCTCGAACGACCTGGACGTGGAAACCCTGCGCGCGCTGGAAGACGCGCTGCTGGAGTTCGCCGGCACCGTCATGGTCATCAGCCACGACCGCTGGTTCCTCGACCGTATCGCCACCCACATCCTGGCGGCCGAAGGCGACAGCCAGTGGACCTTCTTCGACGGCAACTACCAGGAGTACGAGGCCGACAAGAAACGCCGTCTGGGCGAGGAAGCATCCAAGCCGAAGCGCGTAAGATTCAAGGCGCTCGGTTGATCGTGACCACCGGGGTCAGAGCGCAGGCCTGAGCGGGCCGGCAGACCCCGCAACCTACTTCATGAACCACGCTGCCGCCGTGCCACCTGCCCGCAATCCTCTGGACCTGTGCATCGACGATGCCGTCTCCCACGCCGGGATCCTGATGGCCGAGCTGGTCGCACGCGCACGACGCAGCCTGTATGAAGCAGCCTTGCGGCCCGGCAACCAGGGCGAGGCCGCAGCGGCCGCCACCCAGGCGCGCCAGGCACTCGGCGACAAGGCCGGTTTTTTCGAAGACCAGTTCGGCGCCGCGTTGCTGGCAGCCATGCGGCATCCCCAGCCCGACATCGCCGACGGCTACCGGGACGCGCTGGACGTGTCGCGCCCGGTGCTCGACGCGCCGCTGGCGGAGTTCTCGGCCCTGGCCGATACCGCCATGGGCATGACCGAGGCGCTGGCCGGCATCAACCCGCTCACGCCGGAATGCGTGGTGCAGGCCCTCCATGCGGTGGCAGTAGCCGCCGGTCCGAGCGACCTGGTCGGCGAGTTGTGGATGCGCCATTTCTGCCAGGTGCTCGGGTTCGAGCTGGCAGACGAATACCGGCGGCTGTCGCAGATCCTGCGCGGCCACCTCGCGCCGCGCGAAGACTCGGTGCTGGTGGTGGACGAGCATTCCGTCGCCGACGCGCTGGCACTGCTGGAGACCTCGGTCGAACGCGCCGACGGCGTTGCGCGTGCGGCCAGCCCGAGCGACGCGGCACGGCGCATCTCGGCCGACATCGCCACCTGGCCCGAAATGCAGAACGTGCCGGACACGATCCGCGATTTTGTGCTCGGTCCCTGGTCCGAGGTCATCGCGCAGGCGGAAGCGCACGCCGGCAACGCCGAAGGGCCGCCGAGCGATCCGGACGGCTACCTGGCGCTGGTGCGTCCGCTGTTTTGGAGCGCGCAGCCGACACTCGGGCGCGCCGACATCCAGCGGCTGCTGGTCACCGTGCCTTCGCTGCTGTCGCGGCTGAGGTCCGGCCTGCAGAGCATCGGCTACCCGGCCGAGCAGGCGGCCGACTTCTTCCAGATGCTCGACGACCTGCACGGCGTGGCCGCGCGGGCTGCCGGCAGTTCATTCGCCATGCGCCGACAACCACGTGCCCACGGTGCCGCCACCGAAGGCCTGCCGGCGCCGCTGCAGGCCACGGCGGTGCCGTCGGAGGACATCGGCGCGCCCGCGGTCGCCACCGTCTCGCCGGCTGCGGCCTCGCAGGTGCTGCAGCTCGGGGCGCAGCTCGCGGCGTGGGAAGGTGGCCGCTGGGTGCGCTGGGAACTCGTGTGGATGAGCCCCAAGGGCAAGTTGCTGATGTTCAGCACCGAAGACGGCGAAGTCGACAGCCTGAGCCGCGCCGGCTGCATCCGCCGCATCGTGGAGCAGCGCATGCACGTCATTCCCGACATCGCCTTCTGACGGGCGATGCCGGCACCGCCCACCCGGGCGGCGCTCAGTCGAGCAGGGCGGCGGCGTGGTGGGCCAGGTGGTCCTCGACGAAGCTTTGTATGAAGTAATAGCCGTGGTCGTAGCCGGGCTGGCGCCGAAGCGTCAGCGGCTGCGCGACGTGCTGGCAGGCTTCTTCGAACGCAGCTGGGAACAGCTGGTCGGCCAGGAATTTGTCGTCCAGGCCCTGGTCGATAAGGATGCCCGCGGGGTAGGGCGCCGTCGCTTGCGAACGCATGAGCGCGCTGGCGTCGTGTTCGAGCCACCGGGCCCGGTCCTGGCCGAGATAGCCGCCGAAGGCTTTTTGGCCCCAGGGGCACTGGCTCGGCGCGCAGATCGGCGCGAAGGCCGACACCGAGCGGAATACGCCCGGGTGGCGCAAGGCGAGCGTCAGGGCACCATGGCCGCCCATCGAATGGCCGAACACGCCGAGCTTGCCAGGCTGCAGCGGCAGCGTTTCGGCCAGCAGGGGCAGGAGCTCGGCCATCAGGTAGCTTTCCATGCGCCAGCGCTCGGCCCAGGGCGCCTCGGTGGCGTCGAGATAGAAGCCGGCGCCGGTGCCGAAGTCCCAGTCGGCGTCCTGCCCTGGCACGTCCGTACCGCGCGGGCTGGTGTCCGGCGCGATCAGCGCGATGCCGTGGCGGGCCGCGAAGCGCTGGGCGCCGGCTTTCACCATGAAGGTTTCCTCGGTGCAGGTCAGGCCGGCCAGAAACACCAGGGCAGGCACCGGCGCGGTCGATGCCTGTGGCGGCAGGTAGACCGAGAACTTCATCGGCAGGTCGATCTCGCGCGAGGCGTGGCGATAGAAGCGCTGCTCGCCGCCGAAGCAGCCGTGGGACGAGATCAGTTCGTGGGAGGAGGGCGTGGCCATGGCGCGCAGCTTCTTCAGGCAGCGAACTTGACGACCGAGCGGATCGACTTGCCCTCGTGCATCAGGTCGAAGGCGTCGTTGATGGCGGCCAGGCCCATGGTGTGGGTCACGAAGGGTTCGAGCTGGATGCGGCCGGCCATGGCGTCTTCGACCATGCCGGGCAGTTCGCTGCGGCCCTTCACGCCACCGAAGGCGGTGCCCATCCATTTGCGGCCGGTCACCAATTGGAAGGGGCGGGTGGAGATTTCCTGGCCGGCCCCTGCCACTCCGATGATCACCGACTGGCCCCAGCCACGGTGGGCGCATTCCAGCGCGGCACGCATCACGTTGACGTTGCCGATGCATTCGAAGCTGTGGTCCACGCCCCAGCCGGTCATCTCCACGATGACCTGCTGGATCGGCTTGTCGTGGTCCTTGGGGTTGATGCAGTCGGTGGCGCCGAAGGTCTTGGCCAGTTCGAACTTGGACGGGTTCATGTCGATGGCGATGATGCGACCGGCCTTGGCCAGCTGCGCGCCCTGGATCACGGCCAGGCCGATGCCGCCCAGGCCGAAGACCGCGACCGTGTCGCCTTCCTGGACCTTGGCGGTGTTCTTGACCGCGCCCAGGCCGGTCGTCACGCCGCAGCCCAGCAGGCAGACCTGTTCGGGGTTGGCGTCGGGATGGATCTTGGCGAGCGACACCTCGGCCACCACGGTGAATTCGCTGAAGGTGGAGCAGCCCATGTAGTGGTAGAGCGGCTGGCCCTGGTAGGAAAAGCGGGTGGTGCCGTCCGGCATGACGCCCTTGCCCTGGGTGGCACGCACGGCCACGCACAGGTTGGTCTTGCCGCTCTTGCAGAACAGGCATTCGCCGCATTCGGCGGTGTAGAGCGGGATCACGTGGTCGCCGGGTTTCACGCTGGTCACGCCTTCGCCCACTTCCACGACAATGCCCGCGCCTTCATGGCCCAGCACGACCGGGAACAGGCCTTCCGGGTCGTCGCCGCTCAGGGTGAAGGCGTCGGTGTGGCAGACGCCGGTGTCGGTGATGCGCACCAGCACCTCGCCCTTCCTGGGCGGTGCCACGTCGATCTCGACGATCTGCAGGGGTTCTCCGGCCTTGAAGGCCACGGCGGCTTTGGATTTGATGGTCATGGTGTCGGGCGGTGATGGGATGCGGCCGTTCGGCCTTGGCATCGCCTGGTGTTCGGGAAGTTCGGGTGGGGGAGAATCAGCGCCCCGCGGCCCGTCGAAGCCCTGCACTTTAATGGCCTGCGACTGTGTTTTAGTGGCTACGCCATGCCGATGGTCCGGCTTTGGCCGCAGGCCGCTGCAATCTGGCCGTTCATCCGGTCGTTTCCTGGTTTTCGCATGCAGCTTCCCATTTCCGTCGACATCGTGGTCTACCCCGGCTTCAAGGCGCTGGAGGCCATCGGTCCGATGTCGGTCTTCGACTATGCCAATGTGCATCTGGCACGCCGCGGCGAAGCGCCAGGTTACCGGGTGCGCGTGGCGGCGCTGGAGCCCGGGGCCGTCGCATCGGACACCGCCATGCAGCTGCAGGCCACGCGCGGCCTGTCGCTCGACGACTTGCCCGATCTGGCCCTGGTGGTGGGCTCGCGCGAGATCGAGGCGGCGCTGGCGTCGGCGCCCGGCATCGTCGACTGGCTGCGCGCGGCCGCACCCCGCCTGCCCAGGCTGGTGTCGCTGTGTTCGGGCAGCTTCTTCCTGGCGGCCGCAGGCCTGCTGGAAGGTCGCCGTGCAGCCACCCACTGGAGCGTGGCCGACTTGCTGCAGCAGCGCCATCCGCAGGTGCTGGTGGATGCCGACGCGATCTACGTACGGGAAGGGCGGCTGTGGACCTCGGCGGGTGTCACCGCCGGCATCGACCTGGCCCTGGCGCTGGTGGAAGAGGACTTCGGCCGGACGTTGGCGCTGGACGTGGCGCGCGATCTGGTGATGTATTTGAAGCGGCCTGGCGGGCAGTCGCAGTTCAGCGTGCACCTGGCCAGCCAGGCTACCGGCCACGGCGCCATCCGCCAGGTGCAGGACTGGGCACTGGCCCATCTCGACCAGGCCCTGACACCCGCTCTGCTGGCCGGCCGTGCGGCGATGAGCGAGCGCAATTTTCGCCGGGTGTTCCTGCAAGAGACAGGGCAGACACCCTCCGACTTCCTGGAAACCGCCCGGCTGGAGGGCGCCCGTCGGCTGCTCGAGGAAAACTCCCTGCCGATGAAGACGGTGGCGGGTCGGGCCGGGCTGGCGTCGGAACAGGCGATGCGCAACCTGTTTCTTCGGAAGCTGGGCATCACGCCTTCTGCCTATCGCGACCGCTTCGGTGGACAGGCACCAGCCGAGACGGAAGGCGAGCCGTGACGACACTCGATGACCTGGGCCCGCGCATCTGCGTCATGGGGCCGTCGAACAGCGGCAAGTCGACCCTGGCCGAGGCCATCGCGCGCCGACAGGATTTGCCGCCGGTGCACCTCGACCAGCTCTACCATCTGCCCTTCACCGACTGGGAGCCGCGGCGCACGGCCGATTTCGTCCGCTTGCACGACGAGGCGATCGCACACGACCGTTGGGTGATGGATGGCAACTACGCCAACTGCATGCCGCAGCGGCTGGCGCGCGCCACCGGTCTGATCCTGCTCGATTGCCCCACCGCCATCAGCCTGTACCGCTACGTGTTGCGATGCTGGCGCGGTGGCTCGCGCCGGGGCGGTCTGGCGGGCGGACAGGACAGCGTCAAGTGGGCGATGCTGCGCCATATCGCCGTGGTGACGCCGCCCAAGCGGGCGCGCTACCAGGCCCTGTTCGACCAGCTGGCCTTGCCCAAGGTGTACTTGCGCACGCCCCGAGCTTTGGACGAGTTCCGCCGCCGCGAGCAGCTGCCGGCACCATGAAAAAAGCCCGCCGGGCGGCGGGCTTCGGTGAGGCGACGCTGTCGATCAGCGCTGTGCCAACGGCTTGACCTCGCGGCGCTCGGAGCCCACGAACAACTGACGCGGACGGCCGATCTTGTACTCGGGGTCGGCGATCATTTCGTTGAGCTGGGCGATCCAGCCGACGGTGCGCGCCAGGGCGAACACGGCGGTGAACAGCGGCACCGGGATGCCGATGGCGCGCTGCACGATGCCGGAGTAGAAATCGACGTTCGGGTAGAGCTTGCGGGAGACGAAGTATTCGTCTTCCAGCGCGATCTTTTCCAGAGCGACGGCGATCTTGAGCAGCGGGTCGTTTTCGAGGCCCAGCTCGGCCAGCACTTCCTTGCAGGTTTCCTGCATGAGCTTGGCGCGCGGGTCGTAGTTCTTGTACACGCGGTGGCCGAAGCCCATCAGCTTGACGCCGGAGGACTTGTCCTTCACCTTGGCGATGAAGTCGCCGATCTTGTCGACGCCGCCCATGTCCTGGATTTCCTGGAGCATGTTCAGGCAGGCTTCGTTGGCACCGCCGTGGGCCGGGCCCCAGAGGCAGGCCACGCCGGCGGCGATGGCTGCGAACGGGTTGGTGCCCGACGAGCCGCACAGGCGCACGGTCGAGGTGGAAGCGTTCTGCTCGTGGTCGGCGTGCAGGATGAAGATGCGGTCGAGCGCCTTCTCCAGCACCGGGCTCACCTTGTAAGGCTCGCAAGGCGTCGCGAACATCATGTGCAGGAAGTTGCCGGCGTAGCTCAGCTCGTTCTTGGGGTACATGAAAGGTTGGCCGATGCTGTACTTGTAGGCCATGGCGACCAGCGTCGGCATCTTCGCGATCAGGCGGATCGCGGCGATCTCGCGGTGCTCGGGGTTATTGATGTCGGTGCTGTCGTGATAGAAGGCCGACAGGCCGCCCACCAGGCCGGTCATGACCGCCATGGGGTGCGCGTCGCGGCGGAAGCCCCGCAGGAAGAACTGCATCTGCTCGTTGACCATCGTGTGATGGGTCACGAGGTCGTTGAACTGCTCCTTCTTGGACGCGTTCGGCAGTTCGCCGTAGAGCAGCAGGTGACAGGTTTCGAGGTAATCGCAGTTGGTGGCCAGCTGTTCGATCGGGTAGCCGCGATAGAGCAATTCGCCCTTGTCGCCGTCGATGTAGGTGATGCCGGACTGGCAGGCGGCGGTCGACAGGAAACCCGGGTCGTAGGTGAACATGCCGGTCTGCGCATACAGCTTGCGGATGTCGATCACGTCCGGGCCGATGCTGCCGGCATAGACCGGCAGCTCCACGCTGGGGCTGCCATTGGTGAACGACAGGGTGGCTTTGTTGTCTGCTAGCTTCATGTGCTTCCTTGGGTTAATGCCTCGTCTCCGGAAACCCGGGTTGGGGGCTAGTCTTTCATGAACACCTGGGAGGGCCGTGCAGGACAAGCGCCTGCTCAGACCCTCAACATCCTCAAGACATCGAGCGCTTCCGGCGTGGCGGTCGCGCCCTCGGGCTGCTTGCGGCCCATGAGCAGGTCCATCAGATCGTGGTCCGACAGATCCATCAGTTGTGTCATGCCGCGTGCCTGCCGCACGGTGAGCGTGTCGGCGTGGCGGGCGAAGAAGCGCTCGATGAACAGGTCGTTCTCGAGCAGGCCGCGCCGGCAGCGCCAGCGCAGCTTGCTGAGCGAACGCTCGTCGACGAGCGCTTCGTCCGGCACGGCTTGCATCACGGATTCGATGGCGGGATCAGACGGCCCGGCGGACCATCAGCTCCTTGATCTTGCCGATCGCCTTGGTGGGGTTGAGACCCTTGGGGCAGACATCGACGCAGTTCATGATGGTGTGGCAGCGGAACAGGCGGTACGGATCCTCGAGGTTGTCGAGGCGGTCGCCGGTGGCGTTGTCGCGACTGTCGGCGATGAAGCGGTAGGCCTGCAGCAGGCCGGCCGGGCCGACGAACTTGTCGGGGTTCCACCAGAAGCTCGGGCAGCTGGTCGAGCAGCTGGCGCACAGGATGCACTCGTACAGGCCGTCGAGTTCTTCGCGCTCTTCCGGGCTCTGCAGGCGTTCCTTTTCGGGCGGCCGGCTGTCGTTGATCAGGTAAGGCTTGATCGAGTGGTACTGGTTGAAGAAGTGGGTCATGTCCACGATCACGTCGCGGATGACCGGCAGGCCCGGCAGTGGCTTGATGACGATCGGGTCCTTCAACGTGCGCAAGTTGGTCAGGCAGGCCAGGCCGTTCTTGCCGTTGATGTTCATCGCATCGGAGCCGCACACGCCTTCGCGGCAGGAGCGGCGAAAGGCGATGGTCGGGTCGATGGCCTTGAGCTTGATCAGCGCGTCGAGCAGCATGCGTTCATTGCCTTCGAGTTCGATCTCGATGGTCTGCATGTAGGGCTTGGCGTCCTTGTCCGGGTCGTAGCGATAGATCTTGAATGTGCGCTTTTGCATGATGTACTTTCGCGTGGGTTGCCGGACTGATCAGAACGTGCGGACCTTGGGCGGCACGGTGTCGACGGTCAGCGGCTTCATGCGGACCGGTTTGTAGGCCAGGCTGTTGGTGGCGCTGTACCACAAGGTGTGCTTCATCCACTCCTTGTCGTTGCGGCCGAGCGGGAACTCGGCGTCGTCGGCGGGACGTTCGTAGTCGTCGACGGTGTGGGCGCCACGGCATTCCTTGCGCGCTGCGGCAGACACCATGGTGGCCTGCGCCACTTCGATCAGGTTGTCGACTTCCAGGGCTTCGATGCGGGCGGTGTTGAAGACGCGCGACTTGTCCTTGAGCGTGACGTTGGCCACGCGCTTGCGGATCTCGGCGATCTTGGCCACGCCTTCGTCCATGACCGACTGCTGGCGGAACACGGCGGCATGCGCCTGCATCGTGGCGCGGATGTCGGCAGCGACGTCCTGGGCGTATTCACCGGACGTGGAGTCTTCCAGTTCGTTCAGGCGCTTCAGGGTACGGTCGGCCGCATGGGCCGGCAGCGACTTGTGCTCCTTGAGCTTGTCGTTGAACTCGACGATGTGGTTGCCGGCCGCGCGGCCGAAGACCAGCAGGTCGAGCAGCGAGTTGGTGCCCAGGCGGTTGGCGCCGTGCACCGACACGCAGGAGCATTCGCCGACCGCGTACAGGCCCTTGACCACCACGCTCTCGTTGGCTTCGTTCTGGGTGACGACCTGGCCGTTGATGTTGGTGGGGATGCCGCCCATCTGGTAATGGATGGTGGGCACCACCGGGATCGGCTCGCGGGTGATGTCGACGTTGGCGAAGTTATGGCCGATCTCTTCGACCGAGGGCAGGCGCTTGCGGATGGTGTCGGCGCCCAGGTGGTCGAGCTTGAGCAGGATGTGGTCCTTGTTGGGACCGCAGCCACGGCCTTCCTTGATTTCCTGGTCCATGCAGCGCGAGACAAAGTCGCGCGGGGCCAGGTCCTTCAGGGTAGGCGCATAGCGTTCCATGAAGCGCTCGCCGTTGGCGTTGAGCAGGATCGCGCCTTCGCCGCGGCAGCCTTCGGTCAGCAGCACGCCGGCACCGAACACGCCGGTGGGGTGGAACTGCCAGAACTCCATGTCCTGCAGCGGGATGCCGGCGCGCGCCGCCATGCCCAGGCCGTCGCCGGTGTTGATGAAGGCGTTGGTGGACGCCTGGAAGATGCGGCCGGCGCCGCCGGTGGCCAGCAGCACGGTCTTGGCCTGCAGGATGTGCAGGTCGCCGGTTTCCATCTCGAGCGCGGTCACGCCGACGACGTCGCCTTCGTCGTCGCGGATCAGGTCGAGCGCCATCCATTCCACGAAGAACTGGGTGCGGGACTCCACGTTCTTCTGGTAGAGCGTGTGCAGCATCGCGTGGCCGGTGCGGTCGGCCGCGGCGCAGGCGCGTTGCACCGGCTTTTCGCCGTAGTTGGCGGTGTGGCCGCCGAAGGGACGCTGGTAGATGGTGCCGTCGGGATTGCGGTCGAAGGGCATCCCGAAGTGTTCGAGCTCGTAGACCACCTTCGGTGCCTCACGGCACATGAACTCGATGGCGTCCTGGTCGCCCAGCCAGTCGGAGCCCTTGATGGTGTCGTAGAAGTGGTAGTGCCAGTTGTCCTCGCTCATGTTGCCGAGCGAGGCGCCGACGCCGCCCTGTGCCGCGACGGTGTGCGAGCGGGTGGGAAAGACCTTGGACAGAACCGCGACGTTCAGGCCCGCGCGGGAGAGTTGCAGCGAGGCGCGCATCCCGGAGCCGCCGGCGCCGATGATGACGACGTCGAACTTGCGCTTGGTGATATCGGACGTGGAGTAGGTCATTTTTTTTACAGCCTCCACAGCACCTGGACCATGTAGCCGACACAGCCGACCAGCCAGAAGATGGAGAGGATTTGGAGGATCAGGCGGACGACCACGGGCTTGACGTAGTCCATCCAGATGTCGCGCATGCCGACCCAGGCGTGATAGCCGAGGGCGACAATGGTGACCAGGGTGAGCACCTTCATCCATTGCGCGGAGAAGATGCCGGCCCACAGGTCGTAGCTGAGCGGGCCGTGCGAGAAGATGACCTGCGCCAGCAGCACGACGGTGAAGGCCGCCATGAGCAGGGCGGTGCCGCGCTGGGCGATCCAGTCGCGCAGGCCGTAGTGGGCGCCGACGACGACGCGCTTGGAACCGTAATTGACGGACATGGTGGGGTTTGCTCCGGTCTTTTTCTAATGGGATTCAGTACAGGCCGAACAGCTTGGCGCCAAGCACGATGGTCAGCAGGACGCTGGCGACGATCACGCCGGTGGCGGTCTTCTGGCCGATCTTCTTCTCGACCGCGTGGTGGTTCACGTCCATCCACAGGTGGCGCAGGCCGGCGATGAAGTGGTGCAGGTAGGCCCAGATCAGGGCCAGGCAGAAGAGCTTGAGCAGGATGCCACCGAAGCCGACGTTGAAGATGCTGCTGAAACGGGCGAAGGAGATTTCGGAGCTGACGGTCATGTCGAACATCCAGATCACCAGCGGCAGCAGGACGAACATCATCAGACCGCTGATCCGGTGGAGGATCGACACCCAGCCTGCTGCCGGCAGACGGTAGGTGGTGAGGTCGGTGAAAGCGTTGATATTGCGGAATTCGGGCCGCTTTTTGGAGAGTTCTGCCATGGGGATTTTTGCTTTCTGCTTGTAACTGCCAGGTAATCGGGTTGCGAAGCGCCCAAAATTCTATTGCACGTATGAGGTATTACCCGGAATAGACCGAGCCGCACGCTCAGTTCAGCTGGTTGTGGTAGTGGTGCGAGTCGGTTCGGTAGAGGCCGCGACGGAGTTCCATCGGCGTGTCGTTGTAGGTGAAGGAGAGCCGCTCCACGCTCAGCAGCGGGCTGGCGTCGGCCACGTCGAGCAACGAGGCCTGGTCGGCGCTGGCGGCGACGGCGCGGAGCTTTTCGCTGGCGCGCACCATGCGAACACCGAATTCGAGCTCGAACATGGCGTAGGTGGGGCCTTTGTACGCCAGCATCTGCGCGGCGGTCAGGCCCTTGAAGGTCTGGCCGGGCAGCCAGATGTCTTCGAGGATGCGTGGCACGCCGCCGAAGAGCAGGATGCGACGGGTCTGCATGACCGGTTCGCCGGCGCGCAGTTGCAGGGCGCGGGCGACTTCGGCCGAAGCACGCACCCGCTTGCATTCGAGGATGCGGCGATCGGAGTGTTCGTATTCGCCGGAGTCGTTGCGCAGCTTGAGAAAGCGGTACTGCACATGCCGCTCGGAATGGGTGGCCACGAAAGTGCCCTTGCCCTGACGGCGGATCAGCAGGTTGTCGCCCGCGAGCTCGTCGATGGCCTTGCGTACCGTGCCCTGACTGACACGAAAGCGCAGTGCCAGGTCGGTTTCGCTGGGAATGGATTCGCCGGGTTTCCAGTCGCCGGATTCAAGCCGCTGCAGAATCAAAGTCTTGATCTGCTGGTAGAGCGGGCTGAATGCGGGAGCCGCGCCCTCGTCGGGGACGATGTCGGTGGCGGATTGTTCCGCTGCTGGAGGGACGGATGGCATCGTGAAGGCGGGAAGGGCGTGCTGCCTGGAACTCCGGCGATCATATCTTATATAAGACATAAGACAAGTTGACCCGCTTGATTTAACGGCAGTACACTCCCGCGCTGTCCGCCCAGCGACGAACTTTCGTTACGCCATGCCGACACGATCAGGCGAGCGGCAAGCGGCGGGCGACCATTTCTCACTACCCATCCCCGGAGTCCTTTCCATGAGCAAGAAGCCCGTCCGCGTCGCCGTCACCGGCGCCGCCGGCCAAATCGGTTACGCCCTGCTGTTCCGCATCGCCTCGGGCGAAATGCTGGGCAAGGACCAGCCCGTCATCCTGCAACTGCTCGAAGTGCCGGTCGAAGGCCCGCAGAAGGCGCTCAAGGGCGTGATGATGGAACTCGACGACTGCGCGTTCCCGCTGCTGGTCGAAATGACCGCCCACAGCGACCCGATGACCGCCTTCAAGGATGTCGACTACGCACTGCTGGTCGGCTCCCGTCCGCGCGGCCCGGGCATGGAGCGTGCCGAGCTGCTGGCCGTCAACGGCGCCATCTTCACCGCCCAGGGCGCGGCGCTCAACGCGGTCGCCAGCCGCGACGTCAAGGTGCTGGTGGTGGGTAACCCCGCCAATACCAACGCCTACATTGCCATGAAGAGCGCGCCGGACCTGCCGCGCGAGAACTTCACCGCCATGCTGCGCCTGGACCACAACCGTGCCGCCAGCCAGATCGCCGCCAAGACCGGCAAGGCCGTCGCCGACATCGAGAAGCTGACCGTCTGGGGCAACCACTCGCCCACCATGTATGCCGATTACCGCTTCGCCACCATCGGCGGCGAAAGCGTCGCCAAGATGATCAACGACCAGGAATGGAACGCCAACACCTTCCTGCCGACCGTGGGCAAGCGCGGCGCGGCCATCATCGAGGCGCGTGGTTCCTCGTCGGCCGCCTCGGCTGCCAACGCCGCCATCGACCACATGCGCGACTGGGCGCTGGGCACCCAGGGCAAGTGGGTCACCATGGGCATTCCGTCCAACGGCGAATACGGCATCCCGAAGGACGTCATGTTCGGCTTCCCGGTCACCTGCGAAGGCGGGAAATACAAGATCGTCGAAGGCCTGGAAATCGATGCGTTCAGTCAGGAACGCATCGACAAGACCCTGAAGGAACTGCAGGACGAGCAAGCCGGCGTGGCCCACCTCGTCAAGTAAGCCTTGATTCGAACAAGACCGTACAGGAACACCATGGCCGAATGGAACCCCAGCCTCTACAGCCGCTTCGAGGACGAGCGCACGCGCCCGGCCCGTGAGTTGCTGGCGCGGGTTCCGCTCGGCCAGGCGCGCCTGGCGGTCGACCTGGGCTGCGGGCCCGGCAACTCCACCGAGTTGATCGTCGCCCGTTTCCCCGACGCTACCGTCATCGGTACCGACAATTCAAAGCCCATGCTGGAGAGCGCCGGCCAGCGCCTGCCGGGCGTGCGCTTCGATTTGTCCGATATCGCCTCCTGGCAGCCCGAAACGCCGCCGGACCTCGTCTATGCCAATGCCTCCCTGCAGTGGGTGCCGGGCCACGAGACGCTGATTCCGCGCCTGTTCGCCAGCCTTGCACCCGGCGGCGTGCTGGCGGTGCAGATGCCCGACAACCGCGACGAGCCCACCCACCGCGCCATGCGCGAAGTGGGCGCCTTGCAGCCCTGGGCCGAATGCATCGGCGACCTGGAAAAGCTGCGGACCGCCATCCTGCCTCTTGCCGCCTATTACGACATGCTCGCGCCGCAGGCAGCAGCGGTCGACGTCTGGCACACCGTGTACCAGCACCCCATGGATTCGGCGCAGGCCATCGTCGACTGGGTCAGCGGTACCGGGCTGAAGCCCTTCGTCGCGCCGCTCGGACCGGAACTCGAAGCGAGCTACCGGGCCGAATACCTGCGCCGCATCGAGGCGTCGTACCCGCCGCGCTCCGACGGTCGCCGGCTGCTGGCGTTCCCGCGCATGTTCATCGTGGCGCAACGCAAGGCATGAACTACGAAGCCGCCCTGCATCCACGCGCGGCGCTGCTGGGCGCCCAGGCCGGGGCGGTCGTGCTGCCGGTGTGCGACCACTACAGCGGCGTCGAGGCGCGCATGCGCAAGAGCCTGCAGCTGCAGTCCGAAATGACCGAGGAGTTCGGCACCTGCGTGTTCGACGTCACCCTGGACTGCGAGGACGGCGCCCGCACCGGCGCCGAAGCCGAACACGCCGCCCTGGTCACCGAGCTCGCTCTTGCCGCTGCCGCCGATGCGCGCGTGGCGGTGCGGGTGCATCCGGTCGACCATCCGGCCTTCGATGCCGACGTACAGACCATCGTCGGCCGTGCGGGCGGGCGCTTGCGCCATGTGATGGTGCCCAAGGTCGAGACCGTCGCCGACGTGGAGCGCGCAGCGCAGGCCCTGGATGCCGCCGGTGCGCCGGACCTGCCGTTGCAGGTGCTCATCGAATCACCGGGCGCCGTGCACCGCGCCTTCGAGATCGCCGCGCACCCGCGGGTACAGTCGCTCTCCTTCGGACTGATGGACTTCGTCTCAGCCCACGCCGGCGCCATTCCCGCCGCGGGCATGGGCGTGGCCGGGCAGTTCAGCCATCCGCTGGTGGTGCGCGCCAAGCTCGACATCGCGTCGGCCGCGCATGCATCCGGCAAGGTGCCGTCGCATTGCGTGGTCACCGAGTTTTCCGACACCGCCGCCATCGAGCGGGCCGCCCGCATGGCCGCCCGCGATTTCGGCTACACCCGCATGTGGAGCATCCACCCGGCGCAGATCCGCCCGGTGCTGCAAGCCTTCGCACCCGATCCGTCCGACATCGAGACCGCCGCCCGCATCGTCGCCGCCGCCCAGGCCGCCGACTGGGCGCCGATCGCTTTCGACGGAAACCTGCACGACCGCGCCAGTTACCGTCACTATTGGCAGGTGCTGGAGCGCGCCCACCGCACCGGCCGACCCTTGCCGCCGCAGGCGCGGGATTGGTTCACGCCAGCCGCCGCCTGATAACCCCTACGATGCCGTCCCCGCGTATTTGCCGAGATTCCGAATGAACAAGTTCCTCCTTGCCAGCCTGCTGGCCTGCGCTCTCCCTTTGGCCGCCCAGGCCCAGGACGCCGCCAAGCCCGCCGCGAAGGCCGCGACCAAGCCTGCCGCCGCCGCCAAGCCTGCGACGACGACCAAGGCGGCCGCCAAGCCCGCCCAGAACAAGGCCAAGCCCAAGCTGGCGCGCTCCGCCGCGAAAGCGGTGGAGGAGGTGACGCCCGTCGACACCGACACCGATATCGTGCTGTCGCCCGAAGACATCGAGATCGCCGGCCGCGTCTACACCGGCAGGATCAACTGCGAACTCGGCGCCAACGTCGAGGTCACCGCTGACGAAAAACGCCCCGGCTTCTTCGTCGTGAAGATCCAGCGCAACCGCTACCACATGCACCCGGTCGCCAGCCGCACCGGCGCCATCCGCCTCGAAGACCCGCGCGCGGGCGCTCTCTGGCTGCAGCTCGGCAACAAGTCGATGCTGATGAACCAGAAGCTCGGCGAGCGCATGGCCGACGAATGCCAGAGCCCGCAGCAGACCGCGATGGCCGAGGAGCTGCGCAAGAACCCGCCCAAGGCCCTCTTCGAAGGTGCCGACGCTCCCAAGAATTGATTTCCCCCCTCCCATCCCCCACGATTCCGACGGAGAACGATGATGTTGCAAGCCTACGTTGAACATGTCGCCGAGCGAGCAGCACTGGGCATTCCGCCCCTGCCGCTGACCGCCAAGCAGACAGCCGAACTGATCGAGCTGATGAAGGCGCCGCCTGCCGGCTCGGCCGACTTTCTGCTCAACCTCATCACCCACCGCGTTCCTGCCGGCGTGGACGACGCCGCCAAGGTCAAGGCCAGCTACCTCGCCGCCGTCGCCCTGGGCACCGAAAAGAACGAACTCATCAGCCGCGCCAAGGCCACCGAGCTGCTCGGCACCATGCTCGGCGGCTACAACATCAGCCCGCTGATCCAGCTGCTGGACGACGCCGAAGTCGGCGGCGTCGCCGCCGATGCGCTCAAGAAGACGCTGCTGATGTTCGACCAGTTCCACGACGTCAAGGAAAAGGCCGACGCGGGCAATGCCAACGCCCGAGCCGTGGTCCAGAGCTGGGCCGATGCCGAGTGGTTCACCAGCCGCCCGGAAGTGCCCCAGAGCCTGACCGTGTCGATCTTCAAGGTCACCGGCGAGACCAACACCGACGACCTGTCGCCCGCGCCGGACGCCTGGAGCCGTCCGGACATTCCGCTGCACGCCCTGGCCATGCTCAAGAACAAGCGCGACGGCATCACCCCGGAAGAAGACGGCAAGCGCGGCCCGATCAAGTTCATCGAAGACCTGCGCGCCCAGGGCAACCTGGTGGCCTACGTCGGCGACGTGGTCGGCACCGGCTCCTCGCGCAAATCGGCCACCAATTCGGTGCTGTGGTTCACCGGCGAAGACATTCCCTTCGTGCCGAATAAGCGCTTTGGCGGCGTCTGCCTGGGCACCAAGATCGCCCCGATCTTCTACAACACCATGGAAGACGCCGGCGCGCTGCCGATCGAGCTGGACGTGAGCCAGATGAACATGGGCGACACCGTCGAGCTGCGCCCCTACGAAGGCAAGGCGCTGAAGGACGGCAAGGTCATCGCTGAATTCACCGTCAAGAGCGACGTGCTGTTCGACGAAGTGCGCGCCGGTGGCCGCATTCCCCTGATCGTCGGCCGCGGTCTCACCGCCAAGGCGCGTGAAGCGCTGGGCCTGCCGCCCTCCACGTTGTTCCGCCTGCCGCAGGATCCGGCCGATTCCGGCAAGGGCTTCAGCCTGGCGCAGAAGATGGTCGGCCGCGCCTGCGGCCTGCCCGAAGGCCAGGGCGTGCGCCCCGGCACCTACTGCGAACCGAAGATGACGTCGGTCGGCAGCCAGGACACCACCGGCCCCATGACCCGCGACGAGCTGAAGGACCTGGCCTGCCTGGGCTTCTCGGCCGACCTGGTGATGCAGTCGTTCTGCCACACGGCTGCCTACCCGAAGCCGGTGGACGTGCGTACCCACCACGAGTTGCCCGAGTTCATCAGCACCCGTGGCGGCATCTCCCTCAAGCCGGGCGACGGCGTGATCCACAGCTGGCTCAACCGCTTCCTGCTGCCCGACACCGTCGGCACCGGCGGCGACAGCCACACCCGCTTTCCCATCGGCATCTCGTTCCCGGCGGGCTCCGGCCTGGTGGCCTTCGCGGCCGCCACCGGCGTGATGCCGCTGGACATGCCCGAATCGGTGCTGGTGCGCTTCAAGGGCAAGATGCAGCCGGGCGTCACCCTGCGTGATCTGGTCAACGCGATTCCGCTGTACGCCATCAAGGCGGGCCTGCTAACGGTCGAGAAGAAGGGCAAGAAGAACATCTTCTCCGGCCGCGTTCTCGAGATCGAAGGGTTGCCCGACCTGAAGGTGGAGCAGGCCTTCGAGCTGTCCGACGCCTCCGCCGAGCGCTCGGCTGCCGGCTGCACGGTCAAGCTCAACAAGGAACCGATCATCGAGTACATCAACAGCAACATCACGCTGATGAAGTGGATGATCTCCGAGGGCTATGCCGACGCCCGCACCCTGGGCCGCCGCATCGCGGCGCAGGAAGCGTGGCTGAAGAACCCCGAGCTGCTCGAAGGTGATGCCGACGCCGAATACGCGGCCGTCATCGACATCGATCTGGCCGACATCCACGAGCCGATCGTGGCCTGCCCCAACGACCCCGACGACGTGAAGACGCTGTCGGACGTGTCTGGCGCCAAGATCGACGAAGTGTTCATCGGCTCCTGCATGACCAACATCGGCCACTTCCGCGCAGCCTCCAAGCTGCTCGAAGGCAAGCGCGATATTCCAGTCAAGCTGTGGGTGGCACCGCCGACCAAGATGGACGCGGCCCAGCTCACCGAAGAAGGCCACTATGGCGTCTTCGGCACCGCTGGCGCACGCACCGAAATGCCGGGCTGCTCGCTGTGCATGGGCAACCAGGCGCAGGTGCGTGAAGGCGCGACGGTCATGTCGACCAGCACACGCAACTTCCCGAACCGCCTGGGCAAGAACACCAACGTGTACCTGGGCTCGGCCGAGCTGGCCGCCATCTGCTCGCGCCTGGGCCGCATCCCGACCAAGGAAGAGTACATGGCCGACATGGGCGTGCTCGACGCCGCCAGCTCCAAGATCTACCAGTACCTGAATTTCGACAAGATCGACTCGTTCACCGAGGCGGCTGCCAAGGTTCCTGCCTGATACACCGGCTGTCCCAGGAAAGACGCGCTTCGGCGCGTCTTTTTTTTGTCCGCGCCCGTGCCGTCGGCGAGCCTCAGGTCCGCAGGGCCGCGCCGGCCGCTTCCAGGCCGCTGCGCACCGCGCCTTCCAGCGTGGCGGGGTAGGGGCCTTCGATGTAGTCGCCGCAGGCCAGCAGGCCGTGGCCTGCGCTCGCCGGCGGACGTTGCAGCCCCGGGGTGCAGGCGAAGGTGGCGCGTTTGTCGATGAGCGTGCTCACCGGCCTGACCTTCAGGCCCAGCTGCACGCGCGCCTGCGCGACCACCCCGGCTTCCAGTGCCGCTCGTTCGCCGTGCCAGGCGCTGGCCACGAAAGCCAGCAGGCCGGATTGCCCGCCGAGCTGCCCGCGGTCGAAGACGAACTGCGCGGGCTGCGATGCGTTGCAGCGCAGTGCGAGCATGGGCTGATCCACCGCTCGATCGGCCATGGCGTAGACCGTCGCGATCGGTTCGTGGCGGAGCGAGCGTGCCAGTCGTGCCCACGCCGGCGCGATGGATTCGGCCAGCCGTGCCGCTTCGCCCGGCGGGCAGGCCAGCACGATCCGGTCGAAGGGCTGGTCGTCGATCTGCCAGGCTGTGCCGGTCTTGACCAGCGACTGGACGCGTTGCCCCCTACGCAGCGTGGCGCCCCGCTGCGCCAGCCAGTCGAGCGCTGGCCTCGGAAACAGCGCGTCGAGGTCGGCCCGGGGCAGCAGCAGATCGCTGGCGCCGACGGGGCCGAGCAGGGCGTCGCGCAACACGCGCAGGAACACGGCGGCGCTGGCCCGCGTGGTCGGCGTGTTCAGCGCGGACACGCAGAGCGGGTCGATCAGGTCCTGCATGACGCGGGCGGGCAAGCCTTCGCACAGGCCTGCAACCGTCAGGGCACTGTCGCAGCGAAATCCACGCAGCCGCCAGGCGAGGGCGGTGCGCAGCAGGGTTAGCTTGTCGCGCCAGGACCATCCTCGCGCCTGGGCGATGCCGCGCAGCAGCGCGAGGCTCGCCGCGCCGCGTGGCAGCGCGAGCCCGCCACCGTCCGCGAACCGCAGCGACAGCGGCAGGCGCATCAGCAGGGCGTCCGGGTCAGCGCCAACGATCCGCATCAGCCCCAGCGTTTCGGTGTACGCGCCGATCAGGATGTGCTGCCCGTTGTCCAGCAGCCAGTCGTCCGTCGGCACGCTGCGGGCACGCCCGCCGGCCGATCGGGCCGATTCGTAAAGGGTGACCTGCGCGCCCGCCCGCGTCGCGCCGACCGCGCAGGCCAGGCCCGCCCAGCCCGCGCCCACCACCGCGATGCGCGGGGCGGCGGCGGGCATCAGAAGCGGCCCAGCGCCTGCATCTTCCAGGCGAGCCAGAACTTGCGCAGCGGTGTCAGGCTGACGCGCTGGTGCAGCACGTGAAAGCCGTCGCGCTCGATCTCGTCGAGCAAGGTGCGGTAGATACTGGCCATCATCAGCCCCGGCTTTTGCGGGCGCCGGTCGACCGAGGGCAGCAGCGCGAAGGCTTCGGTGTAGAGACCGCGCGCGCGCTGGGCCTGAAAGCGCATCAGGTTCACGAAGCGGTCCGAATGCGTGCGGCTCAGGATCTCGTGGGCCTTCACGTCGAACTGCTGCAGCTCGTTGACCGGCAGGTAGATGCGGCCCCGCAGCGCGTCTTCACCGACGTCGCGAATGATGTTGGTCAGCTGGAAGGCCAGGCCCAGCTTGTGCGCGTACTCGGTGGTGCGCTCGGAGCTCTGGCCGAAGATGCGCGCCGCGACCTCGCCCACGATGCCGGCCACCAGATGGCAATAGCGTTGCAGCGCGGGAAAGTCGAGATAGCGCGTTTGTTCCAGGTCCATCTGGCAGCCCTGGATGACCGCCAGCAGATGCCGCGCCTCGATGCCGAAGGCCGGCACGTGCGGCATCAGTGCCTTGGTCACCGGATGGCTCGGCTGGCCTGCGAAGGCGTTGGCGACTTCGCCCTGCCACCAGGCCAGCTTGGTCGCGGCCACGCCGGGGTCGACCATCTCGTCGACGACATCGTCGACCTCGCGGCAGAAGGCGTAGAACGCGGTGATCGCGGCCCGCCGGTCCTGTGGCAGGAACAGAAAGGCGTAATAGAAGCTGCTGCCCGAGGCGGCGGCTTTTTGCTGGACGTAGTCTTCTGGATTCATGTGGCGGCGCGGATTGTCCCATCGGATGCGCTGCGCATCCGCAGCGCACGCCAGCCCATGACAAAAACATCGGTCGGGCCGAGCTTCGGGCGCCGACCCAGCGTCGCGAAACCGAGCCCTTCGATGCGGTCGAGGATACGTAGTCCGCCCTGCACGACGAGGCGCAGCTCCCACCCGGCGCGGCCCGGAATGCGGCAGGCCAATGGTGCGCCGGCCAGCAGTTCGGCGCGCGCCCAGGCCACGCAATCGGCCACGAGTCGGCGCGTGGCCTCGGTGTCGACGCCGGCTTGCAGCGTGCGGCGGTCGATGCCGAAGCGCGCCAGATCCTCGTCGGCGACGTAATGGCGGGCGCGCGGCAGGTCTACCGACAGGTCCTGCCAGAAGTTGGCCAGTTGCAGGCCGGTGCAGACGGCGTCGCTGCGGGCCAGCGCGTTCGCGTCGTCGATGCCGTAGAGATGCAGCAGCAGCCGACCGACCGGGTTGGCGGAGCGGCGGCAATAGTCGATCAGGGAGGCCCGGTCGGCATGGGTGGCGCCGGCGGCCGTCATGCGGGTGTCTTGCTCGAACGCGTCGAGCAGGTCTTCGAGCAGCGGCAGCGGCAGGCGCCATTCGCGCATCGCGACGCCGAGCGGCCGGAAAACCGGGATCCAGCGGGTAGACGGCGCGTGTCCGGCGGCGACGGCTCGCAGATCGGCGCGGAAGGCCGCCAGGTCGCGCAGCCGGCCGGGCGCGTCGGCGTCGCCCTCGTCGGCGATGTCGTCCGCGGTACGGGCGAATCCGTAGATCGCGGCGATCGGTGTACGCAGCTTCGGCGGGCACAGCCAGGAGGCTACGGGGAAGTTTTCGTAGTGATCGTGCAGCTCGGGCACGGCACCGTCGCGGTGGGGATGAGGCGTCACGGGGCGCATTGTCCATGCGGGCTGCACCGCCGCGCGGAAAGCGTGGCCGCGAGCAGGCTAAAATCGCGGGTTGTCCAATTTGCCGCAGCGCTTGCCGACCCCAACGACGAGGCGGGCTGCTGTGTGATTTTCCGGGCGCGCGGGTGGCGAAATTGGTAGACGCACCAGGTTTAGGTCCTGACGCCAGCAATGGTGTGGGGGTTCGAGTCCCCCCCCGCGCACCACTCCGATTAGCTGAGTAGCTAAGACCTGAAGCAACGAAAAGAGAGCTCACATGGCCGTGAACGTTGAAACCCTCGAAAAGCTCGAACGCAAGATCACCCTGACCCTGCCCGTTTCGGTCATCCAGTCCGAAGTCGACCAGCGCCTGAAGCGCCTCGCGCGCACCGTCAAGATGGACGGCTTCCGTCCGGGCAAGGTCCCGATGAGCGTGGTGCAACAGCGCTACGGCTACTCGGTGCAATACGAAGTCATGAACGACAAGGTCGGCCAGGCGTTCTCCGCCGCCGCCAACGAGGCCAACCTGCGCATCGCGGGCCAGCCGACCATCACCGAGAAGGACGGCGCGCCCGAGGGCGAACTGGCCTTCGACGCGGTCTTCGAGGTCTATCCGGACGTCAAGATCGGTGACCTGGCCGAAGCCAAGGTCGAGAAGCTGACCGCCGAAGTCGACGACGCGGCCATCGACCGCACGCTGGACATCCTGCGCAAGCAGCGCCAGACCTTCTCGCAGCGCGCGCAGGAGCAGGCCGCCCAGGACGGCGACCGTGTCACCGTCGACTTCGAAGGCAAGATCGAAGGCGAAACCTTCCAGGGCGGCAAGGCCGAGGACTTCCAGTTCTCCGTCGGCGAAGGCCAGATGCTCAAGGAATTCGAAGACGCGGTGCGCGGCATGAAGGTCGGCGAAAGCAAGACCTTCCCGCTGGACTTCCCGGCCGACTACCACGGCAAGGACGTCGCGGGCAAGCAAGCCGACTTCCTGGTCACCGTGAAGAAGATCGAACAGGCCAATCTGCCCGAAGTCAACGAACTCTTCGCCAAGTCGCTCGGCATCGCCGACGCCACGGTCGACGGCCTGCGTGCCGACATCCGCAAGAACCTCGAGCGCGAAGTCAAGTTCCGCGTGCTGGCCAAGAACAAGCAAGCCGCGATGGACGCCCTGGTCGAGAAGGCCGAGCTGGACCTGCCGCGCGCTGCCGTGCAGGCCGAACTCGACCGCATGGTCGCCAACGCGCGCGCCGAACTCAAGAACCGCGGCATGAAGGACGCCGACAAGGCGCCGATCCCCGACGACATGTTCCGCCCGCAAGCCGAGCGCCGCGTGCGTGCCGGTCTGGTGGTGGCTGAACTGGTGCGTGCCAACGGCCTGGAAGCCAAGCCCGAGCAGATCAAGGCCCACATCGACGAGCTGGCCTCCAGCTATGAAAAGCCGGCCGACGTGGTCCGCTGGTACCAGAGCGATCGTCAGCGCCTGGGCGAAGTCGAGGCCATGGTCATCGAGAACAACGTCACCGACTTCCTGCTGTCCAAGGCACAGGTCACCGAAAAGGCTGTTTCCTTCGAAGAGCTGATGGCTCAGCAAGGCCAGCAAGGTTGATGGCGCAGCGGGCGATCCGGATCGCCCGCCCGATGTGGGGCTTGTGCTTCGCGGCGCAGGCCCCATTTCTTTTTTCGATACAGTCAGTCGTCCTTTTCCTGGAGAAAACATGAGTGCACTCGAAACCCAAGGCCTCGGCATGGTGCCTATCGTGGTCGAGCAGTCGGGCCGCGGTGAGCGTTCCTACGACATCTATTCGCGCCTGCTGAAGGAGCGCGTGATCTTCCTGGTCGGCCCGGTCAACGACCAGACCGCCAACCTTGTCGTGGCACAGCTGCTGTTTCTCGAGAGCGAGAACCCCGACAAGGACATCTCGTTCTACATCAACTCCCCAGGCGGCTCGGTCAGCGCCGGCATGGCGATCTTCGACACGATGAACTTCATCAAGCCCGATGTCTCCACGCTGTGCACCGGCATGGCCGCCAGCATGGGTGCTTTCCTGCTGGCAGCGGGCGCCAAGGGCAAGCGTTTCGCGCTGCCCAACAGCAAGGTCATGATCCACCAGCCGCTCGGCGGCATGCAGGGCCAAGCCACCGACATCGAGATCCACGCCCGCGACATCCTCAAAACGCGTGCGCAACTCAACCGCATCCTGGCCGAACGCACCGGCCAGCCGCTCGAGAAAATCGAGCGCGATACCGAGCGCGACTACTTCCTCGAAGCGGACGAAGCCAAGACCTACGGGCTGGTCGACCAGGTGATCGCCAAGCGCGCCTGATTCGTGCTCCGGTAGGAAAAGCGGCGTTTTTCCCTATGGGAAACGCCGCTTTTTATTTCGCTATCATGTCCGTATCCACCTCCAGAGGCATTCATTCCCATGGCCGAGAAAAAAGGCTCTTCCAGCGAAAAGACTTTGTACTGCTCCTTCTGCGGAAAGAGTCAGCACGAGGTCAAGAAATTGATCGCCGGACCGTCGGTTTTCATCTGCGACGAGTGCATCGACCTGTGCAACGAAATCATCCGCGACGAATTGCCGGACGGAGCCGCACAGAAAGAGCCGCGCAATGACCTGCCTACGCCCGCGGAGATCAAGGCCAACCTCGACAACTACGTTATCGGCCAGGACATCGCCAAGCGAACGCTCGCGGTAGCGGTCTACAACCACTACAAGCGCCTGCGCCACAAGGAAAAGTCCAAGAAGGACGACGTCGAGCTGGCCAAGAGCAACATTCTGCTGATCGGCCCTACCGGTTCCGGCAAGACCTTGTTGGCACAGACGCTCGCACGCATGCTCGACGTGCCCTTTGTCATGGCCGACGCCACCACACTGACCGAAGCCGGCTATGTGGGTGAAGACGTCGAGAACATCGTCCAAAAGCTGCTGCAGAGCTGCAACTACGAGGTCGAGCGTGCCCAGCGCGGCATCGTCTACATCGACGAGATCGACAAGATCTCCCGCAAGTCCGACAACCCGTCGATCACCCGCGACGTGTCCGGCGAAGGCGTGCAGCAGGCGCTGCTCAAGCTGATCGAAGGCACCATGGCGAGCATCCCGCCGCAAGGTGGCCGCAAGCATCCCAACCAGGATTTCCTGCAGGTCGATACGACCAACATCCTGTTCATCTGCGGCGGCGCTTTTGCAGGCCTCGAAAAGGTGATCGAGTCGCGCACCGACGCCTCGGGCATCGGTTTCGGCGCGACGGTCCGCGGCAAGCAGACCCGCACGCTCACCGAAGTCTTCGACGCGATCGAGCCCGAAGACCTGATCAAGTTCGGCATCATTCCCGAATTGGTCGGCCGCATGCCGGTCGTCACCACGCTGACCGAACTCAGCGAGGACGCGCTGGTGCAGATTCTCACCGAGCCGAAGAATGCGCTGGTCAAGCAGTACGCGCGTCTGCTGGGGATGGAAGGCGTCGACCTGGAGATTCGCCCGGCAGCGCTCAAAGCCATCGCCAAGAAGGCGCTGGCGCGAAAGACCGGCGCGCGCGGGCTGCGCTCCATCCTCGAGCACGCGTTGATCGACACCATGTTTGAACTGCCGAACACCGCAAACGTAGACAAGGTGGTGGTCGACGAAAGCACCATCGACGAGAACAAGGCTCCCTTGCTGCTCTACCGCGAAGCCGCGAAGAAGGCCTGACGACAGGGGCATGACGCGCCCTGTTGCAGCCATGCGGCTCCGCTAGCCTTATTCTCTGTCGCAGCCAGACGGCCGACCGGTTTTCGCCGGTTGGCGGTTTGTTTCCCATCACCTTGAAAAAGGCCGGGGCACCAACCACCTGCAGCAGGTTCACTTTAGGATTTCCATGTCCGGCCACACACCTCTCCCCGCCGATCCGATCGACCTGCCGCTGCTTCCGCTGCGCGACGTGGTCGTATTTCCCCACATGGTCATTCCGCTGTTCGTGGGCCGTCCCAAGAGCATCAAGGCGCTCGAACTGGCGATGGAAGCCGAGCGGCGCATCATGCTGGTCGCCCAGAAGACGGCAGCCAAGGACGAGCCTGCCGTCGACGACATGTTCGACGTCGGTTGCGTCTCGACCATCCTGCAGATGCTGAAGCTGCCCGACGGTACCGTGAAGGTGCTGGTCGAAGGCCAGCAACGTGCGTCCGTCACCGCGATCGTCGATGCGGAAACGCATTTCGTCGCCACGGTGAGCCCGGTCGGCGAAAACGAAGCAGACCGGCAGACCAGCGAGGTCGAGGCCCTGCGCCGCGCGGTGATGCAGCAGTTCGATCAGTACGTCAAACTCAACAAGAAG
Organism: Xylophilus sp. GOD-11R; assembly: GCF_033546935.1. Taxonomy (GTDB): domain Bacteria; phylum Pseudomonadota; class Gammaproteobacteria; order Burkholderiales; family Burkholderiaceae_C; genus Xylophilus. Next base: position 1,692,202 of record NZ_CP137854.1, read on the forward strand.
ATTCCGCCGGAGATCCTGACTTCCATCTCCAGCATCGACGATCCGGGCCGCCTGGCCGACACCATTGCGGCGCACCTGCCGCTGAAGGTGGACAGCAAGCAGACGGTGCTCGATCTCCACGACATCCGGGCGCGGCTCGAAAACCTCTTCGAGCAGCTGGAGCGCGAGGTCGACATCCTCAACGTCGACAAGAAGATCCGTGGCCGCGTGAAGCGGCAGATGGAGAAGAACCAGCGCGATTTCTATCTGAACGAGCAGGTCAAGGCCATCCAGAAGGAACTCGGCGAGGGTGAAGAGGGCGCCGACATCGAGGAGATCGAGAAGAAGATAAAGCTCGCCAAGATGCCCAAGGAAGCGCTGAAGAAAGCCGAGGGCGAACTCAAGAAGCTCAAGCTGATGTCGCCGATGTCGGCCGAGGCGACCGTGGTGCGCAACTACATCGACGTGCTCACCGGTCTGCCGTGGAGCAAGAAGACCAAGATCAAGCACGACCTGACGCACGCGGAAGACGTTCTCAACGAGGACCACTACGGCCTCGACAAGGTCAAAGACCGCATCCTCGAATATCTCGCGGTGCAGCAGCGCGTGGAGAAGGTCAAGGCGCCGATCCTCTGCCTGGTCGGCCCACCGGGCGTGGGCAAGACCTCGCTCGGCCAATCCATCGCCAAGGCGACGGGCCGTAAATACGTGCGCATGGCCCTGGGTGGCATGCGCGACGAGGCCGAGATCCGTGGCCATCGGCGCACCTACATCGGCGCGCTGCCGGGCAAGGTGCTGCAGAGCCTGAACAAGGCTGCCACGCGCAATCCGCTGTTCCTGCTCGACGAGATCGACAAGCTCGGCACCGATTTCCGCGGTGATCCGTCGAGCGCGCTGCTCGAAGTGCTCGACCCCGAGCAGAACCACACCTTCGGCGACCACTATGTCGAAGTCGATTTCGATCTGTCGGACGTGATGTTCGTCGCCACTTCGAATTCGATGAACATTCCGCCGGCGCTGCTCGATCGGATGGAAGTGATTCGGCTGTCGGGCTATACCGAAGACGAGAAAACCAACATCGCCATGAAGTATCTGCTGCCCAAGCAGATGAGCAACAACGGTGTGAAGGAAGAGGAATTACGAGTCGCGGAAGATGCGGTTCGTGATGTCGTCCGCTACTACACGCGTGAGGCCGGCGTGCGGTCGCTCGAGCGTGAGCTCTCCAAGATCTGCCGCAAGGTGGTGAAGGGATTGCTGCTGAAGAACATGACACCGCAGGTGGTGGTGACGGCCGAGAATCTTCACGACTTCCTGGGCGTGCGCAAGTACAACTACGGCCGTGCGGAGCAGCAGAATCAGGTCGGTCAGGTGGTCGGCTTGGCGTGGACCGAAGTGGGCGGCGATCTTCTGACGATCGAAGCCGCGATCACCCCGGGCAAGGGCGTCATCACCCGCACGGGCTCGCTCGGCGATGTGATGAAGGAGTCGGTGGAAGCTGCCCGTACCGTGGTGCGCAGCCGCGCGCGGCGCCTCGGCATCCGCGACGACATCTTCGAGAAGAAGGACATCCACATCCACGTACCGGACGGCGCGACGCCCAAGGACGGCCCGAGTGCCGGCGCTGCGATGACGACCGCCTTCGTTTCCGCCTTGACTGGCATTCCCGTTCGAGCGGACGTTGCGATGACCGGCGAGATCACGTTGCGAGGCGAGGTCACGGCCATCGGTGGACTGAAGGAAAAGCTGCTTGCCGCCTTGCGCGGTGGAATCAAGACGGTCCTCATTCCGGAGGAGAACGTCAAGGATCTGCAGGAGATTCCGGCCAATGTGAAGGACGGGCTGGAGATCGTTCCGGTGAAGTGGATCGACGCGGTGCTGGATGTGGCACTCGAACGTGCGCCCAAGCCGCTGACCGACGAGGAAGCTTCGGCAGTGCCACCGGTGACGCCCGCAGTTCCCGCTGCAGGCGGTACCCCGGCGTCGATGCAACACTGAAATTTCTCATTTTTTTGGACCGAGCTCGAAAGGGTCCAAAAATTGGGTTAGAATTCGAGTCGTTGCAGCAAACAGCGGTTTACGCGAAGTTTGTTGCAAATGCGGGAGTAGCTCAGTTGGTAGAGCGCAACCTTGCCAAGGTTGAGGTCGAGAGTTCGAGACTCTTCTCCCGCTCCACATTCCAAAGGGAAGCCTCGGCTTCCCTTTTTCGTCGAAAGACGCGGAATACGGCGCGATAGCAAAGCGGTTATGCCCCGGATTGCAAATCCGGTTAGCCCGGTTCGACTCCGGGTCGCGCCTCCATCTATATCTAGTACGCTTCGGAGTCGCCAGCACAGCGTTCCGATGGCGTGAGGATTGATCCGCTTTTCACTGATTTTCGGCACTGATGATGCCGAGTTGTCGCGAAGCGGCATGGGGCGTCGCGTCAGGCTGGGCGGTCCGACGGTTTGCGGTCGGGATGCTCGGTGATGAATCATTCGGGTGTAATTTTTTATCCCCTGAAAAGCAGTGAATGATGACCTTAGGTCTCGTTAGTTATAACCGGTATTCGTCGATATTTTCGACTGGCTTGCTCTGCTAGAATTCAGCGGCTGTGCCGGCATGGCGAAATTGGTATACGCATGGGACTTAAAATCCTTGCTCGGAAACGGGGTGCGGGTTCGAGTCCCGCTGCCGGCACCAGAGGTGCTTTCAGCAATCGATGCTGTTATGCGCCTGTGGTTTTTGATGGCCTGCAATATTTAGCAGACAATATCAACGTCCGTGGTTGTACTTGATTGAAGTTGGCTGAGATTCAATATTGGTTCGTTGAATATCGTCCCATTATTGAACCATGCGGACATTCATCTCTTCGCGATGACTCGTTTCAGTTGTGATGCAACGCGTTGCGCTGATGGCCCCAGGGCTTGCCGATGACGCGAGCGTTGCATTGCCTCGCGCATAGCGATGGCGAAGCCGCATCGACCGGGGCTGTCGACTGCGGGGCGAGTCATTCGATGGTTGGCGAAAGCAGGGCCTACGACTTGGAAGCTGCTGCAACGATGGCCCTCCATCGCCTCGTGCGGTCTGAAGTCGTCAAAAAATTTGAACTTCTTGCCTGCCTCGAAAAAGTTGGTATAGAATTCGAGGCTCGGTTCAGTGCAGTACAGAAATGTACGAAGCTGCCGAAACGCGGGAGTAGCTCAGTTGGTAGAGCGCAACCTTGCCAAGGTTGAGGTCGAGAGTTCGAGACTCTTCTCCCGCTCCAAATTCGAAAAGGAAGCCTTTTGGGGCTTCCTTTTTTTGCTTGTGGGGGATCGATTTCGCGGCAACGCCGGACGGCGCAGACGTGCGAAAATGATGGCTTGCGGCGACATAGCTGAGAGCCACTTTTCCTTCCCGGTCGCTTGCCACGCCGAGCATCGCTTGTCGGCACGGCGACCCAGCATTCAAACATCCATGTCCAGCTACAACGCTCCTTTCGAAATCCACGTTCATGGCGACGTGGTCCTGCGTTCCGACGTCACGTTCGAACAGCTGCAGGATGCGCTTAAGCCCCTCTGGAAATACGCGGGCGCGCGTTCCTTGGCCGATGGTGCCGCCAGCGCCTACGAGGACGAACCGGGCATCGAGTTCGACGCCAAGGAGCATGTCCTGCACGTCTGCTGGACCGTCAACGGAGACGAGGATTTCCGTCAGAACCTTGACGAGATGTGCATGAGCCTGAACGAACTGGCAGAGCAGGGCGCGGCGATCGAGGTGAGCTTCTACGACGCAGACTTCGACGATGACGAAGAAGCCGACGATGCCGAAGCACGCGATGACTTTGTCATGCTGTTCGTCGGCCCCACGCCGGCGGCGATCATGCAGGTGCAACGTGACCTGCTGGTGGAAGATGTCGTCAACATGATGGAGCGCCATTTCGACGGGGCCGAGCTGGGTGGCGTCGTCGCCGAGATCGACAAGCTGTTCAGCGAGCGTTTTGAGGCGTTGGTGAATTCGCTTGAGATCGGCAAGCCGCCGCGTGGCAGTGGCGGAACCGGCCCGGCCGGCGGACACGGCGGCGGTCGGCGACCCCGCCATCTGCACTGATCCTTACCAGAGCGCCTTTTCAGGCGCTTTTTTTCGTCCCGCGTATGGCTCAGGCCGAGACGGCGCAAGAGCTTGATAGCCCCAGCCATTTTCGCGCGGCCGCTTCCAGCAAGGCCGGGTCGCCGGTGCTCTCGAATTCCACCCTGCCTCCGACCTCGCCGATCGTCCTGATCAAGTCGTGTCGTATCAGGAGACGCGCAGTCTGTCTGGCGACGGCGGGGCCTGTCTCGATCATCCGGATCGGTCGGTCGCCCAGCACGCGCCGCAGGGCATCGACGGCGAAGACGTAATGGGTGCAGCCGAGCACGAGGATGTCCATCTGCCCCGCTTCGTGACCAAAAGTGCCCATCGCGTTCAGATGGAGCTCACAGAGGGATTGGGTATGGGCAGCTGACGCCGCGCCCGGTGACATCACTTCGTCCTCGATGGCGGCGGCCAGGCCGTCGCAGCCCCGGACGACGACTTCGCCTGCACCGGCCAGCGAGGTGACCAGGGCGCTGAACTTCGCGCTGGATACCGTGCCCTGCGTCGCAATGACGCCGATGCGGCCGGTCCGGGTTTCAGCCAAGGCGGGCTTCACCGCGGGCTCTACGCCGACGAGAGGAAGGTCCGGGTGCTCGGCGCGCAACAAATGGATGGCCGCCGTGGTTGCGGTATTGCAGGCGACGACGAGAGCCTTGATGCCGTGTCGATCGCGCAGTTTGCCGGTGACCATGCGTGCTCGCGCGATGGCATGGCTGTCGCCGCGTTCGCCATAGGGGGCATATCCGCTGTCGGCCAGATAGACGAAGTGCTCCCGCGGCAAGGTTTCGCGCAACGCCTGCAGCACGCTCAGGCCGCCGATGCCGCTGTCGAAAACCCCGATCGGTGCGTCCGGAGAGGGGAGTTGATGCATGGCGTGGATCGGTGTCTTGGCGGCGGAGCAATCGGCGATTATTTCACCGGTCGACTACCGCCATGCAGTATGCAGGCTTGCCGTGGTGCTGGCGGCACCACGGCAGCCTGCCGGCCGTTCAGGTCGAGGCGACCTCGATACCCTTGAACTCGCCGAGCGCGATGCGCTTCTGCCACTCGGCCGGGCCGGTGACATGCGCATTGGTGCCCCCTGAATCGACCGCGACGGTTACCGGCATGTCGACCACGTCGAATTCGTAGATGGCTTCCATGCCGAGGTCGGCAAAACCCACGACTTCCGCCTTCTTGATGGCCTTGCTCACCAGGTAGGCAGCGCCGCCCACTGCCATGAGATAGGCGCTCTGGTGCTTCTTGATCGCCTCGACCGCCACCGCGCCGCGCTCGGCCTTGCCGACCATGGCGATGAGACCGGTTTCGGCCAGCATCATCTCGGTGAACTTGTCCATGCGGGTGGAGGTGGTCGGGCCGGCGGGGCCGACGGCCTCGTCGCGCACCGGGTCGACCGGGCCGACGTAATAGATGACGCGATTCTTGAAGTCGACCGGCAGCGGCTCACCCTTGGCGAGCATGTCCTGGATGCGCTTGTGCGCCGCGTCGCGGCCGGTGAGCATCTTGCCGTTGAGCAGCAGGGTATCGCCGGGCTTCCAGCTGGCGACTTCCTCGCGGGTCAGCGTGTTCAGGTCGACGCGACGGCTCTTGTTGTAGTCGGGCGCCCAATCGATCTTGGGCCACAGGTCGAGCGACGGGGCTTCGAGGTAGGCGGGGCCGGTGCCGTCCATCACGAAGTGTGCGTGACGGGTGGCGGCGCAGTTGGGAATCATCGCGACCGGCTTGCTGGCGGCGTGGGTCGGATACATCTTGATCTTGATGTCGAGCACGGTGGTCAGGCCGCCGAGGCCCTGGGCGCCGATACCCAGCGCGTTGACCTTTTCATAGAGCTCGAGGCGCAGCTCTTCGACCTGCGTGAGCTTTTCGCCCTTGGCGGACTTTTCCTGCAGCTCGTACATGTCGATGTCGTCCATCAGGCTTTCCTTGGCCGAGAGGACCGCCTTTTCGGCCGTGCCGCCGATGCCGATGCCCAGCATGCCCGGCGGGCACCAACCGGCGCCCATGGTCGGCACCGTCTTGAGCACCCAGTCGACCAGTGAGTCGCTCGGGTTGAGCATGACCATCTTGCTCTTGTTCTCGCTGCCGCCACCCTTGGCAGCGACGGTGACGTCGAGTTTGTCGCCCGGCACGATTTGGGTGAATATGACCGCCGGCGTGTTGTCGCCGGTGTTCTTGCGGGCGAAATGCGGATCGGCCACGACCGAGGCGCGCAGCATGTTGTCGGCGTTGTTGTAGCCGCGACGCACGCCTTCGTTGATGGCGTCCTCGAAGCTGCCGGTGAAGCCTTCGAGGCGGACATCCATGCCTACCTTGACGAAGACGTTGACGATGCCGGTGTCCTGGCAGATGGGGCGCTGGCCGGTCGCGCTCATCTTGCTGTTGGTCAGGATCTGGGCAATGGCGTCCTTGGCAGCCGGGCTCTGCTCGCGCTGGTAGGCACGGGCGAGGTGCGCGATGAAGTCGGCCGGGTGGTAGTAGCTGATGTACTGCAGTGCAGCTGCTACCGACTCGATGAGATCGGCTTGTTTAATCGTCGTGGTCATGTTTTGGTGGGGGTGGGGGTGTTGTTCTCGCCCGATATTTTCCCACCTTCCGCCTTGCCGAAGGCGCCCTACAGGCCGCGCCCGACCATCGCGCTCTGGATCGTTCCGCCGTATTTCACGATCAGGGCCGTCCATGGCACCGCGGTGCTAGATTTCAGGTTGCTGCTCGCCTTGGTCGTCAGATCGATCTGTTCGATGCTCGCGCCGCTGTAGTTGTCGGTCGTGCGCGCCACGTAGAGGTAGGGGCCATCGGCCACGAAGTCGGTCGCGATACCCCAGGCGCTGTTGGCGCCGTACACGGTGGAGGCGCCGCCATTGAAGACCCTCGATCCGCCCTGGTTGAGCGTGGTGGTGACCGGCCAGCCCTGGTTGTCGGCGCCGCCCATGATGAGATCGGGCCGGCCGTCGTTGTTGAGGTCTACCAGTTCGATGGTGTAGATCGGGCGGTTTCGGCCGACCTGCGGCGCCAGTTCCGCATGTTCCGTGAACGAGCCGTCACCGGCGCCCAGGAACACGCGGATCGCGTTCGATGCGATGACGTTGTCGGTGGCGACGATGTCGGCGTTGCCGTCCTGATTGATGTCTGCGACGGTGACGTTGTGGAAGAAGCCGATGCCCGCCGGTATCGGCGCGACCCGGAATCTGCCACCGCCTTGGGATAGCACCGCATACATCCGCTCGCCGGGGAAGGGCGTGGCGTCGTACCCGTGGCAGCCGACCACGATGTCGGGAATGGAGTCCTTGTTGAGGTCCGCGACGGCGGCTTTTCGCGGGTGGATGCATCCGGCGCTCGTGTCGAGCATGCCGGTTTCGAGGATCCAGTTTCCTGCCACCGGGTCTCGGCTGTAGATGCCGAAGGTGCTGGCTGCAGCGCTGGTGGGCGTCGAGCTTCTCGGGTCGTAGTTCAGTCTCGCCGTGAACAATTGGAACGTTCCGTTCTGCTTGAAATCGGCCAAAACGGTGGCGTCGGACCATGAATTTCCCGGCAGTCGTACTGGCGCCAGATTAAAGTTCTTGGCGTTGAGATAGGACGTCGGTTGAACCGACGTTCCCGCAGGTACTGCCGGGAACACGACGTTGATTGGCTGCGTCTGCCCGGCACCGGAGTTGTTGTTGGAGCCCGCGTTGGAAGCTGAGTCACTTCCTCCACCGCCACACGCTGCCATGAAGGCCGACGAGATGAGCGCGAGCAATGAAATTTTGTTCATGGTTTTGCGGAGTTCGCTGCTGAGAGTTGAAGAACGACGTTCGAGCGGCAAGAGCGACAGACCTATGACGTGATCGGCCCATTCACAAATGTTCACGTTTGTAAAATCTAAGGATACAAATGCGCTCGTTGGGTGCAATAGGGCGATGTGACTAAGCAGCGCCCGGCAGGCGGGTCCTGCGGCCCGCCCGCAGGGCAGTCGCTATTCAGTGCAAAATCCAGAAGTTGTTTACGTGTCAGGCGACATGTGTCACCATGTATCCGGGAGCCATGAACGTCTTCGACCAACTTCTTTCTCAGCTTGCGGTGTCGATGCGTTCGGAAAGCCAGTTGTCATCTGTCATGGAGGTGGCGTTCTCGGCCAAGGCGGCCCTCGACCTCGAATTCGGCGACGGCAACCGTCGTTCGCTTTCCATGACCCGATTGATGCTGCGGCTCAACCAGCCGCTCGATCGGCGCAAGCGGGTCGACACCATCTATCGCGTTGCCGAACTGCTGGCCGCCACGTCCAACGACATTCGTCGCAGCGAAGGCAAGCCGGTGAGTACGCGCGGGGTCGATTTCTTCGACAGCCTCCCGCAAAACGACGCGCCCGACGCAGCAACCTAGGACCGCCGTGGACCGCATCGACTGCGTGGTGATCGGCGCCGGCGTGGTGGGCCTGGCGCTCGCGCGCCAGTTGGCGCGGGCGGGGCGGGACGTGCTGGTCGTCGAGTCGGCCGGTGAGATCGGTACCGGCACGAGCTCGCGCAACAGCGAGGTGATTCATGCCGGCATCTACTACCCCACTGGCAGCCTGAAAGCCGAACTCTGCCTGCGCGGCCGGGAGCTGCTGTACGACTATTGCTCTGCTCGGAATGTCGACCACCGCCGCTGCGGGAAGTTCGTCGTGGCGACGTCGGATGCCCAGTCGGCGGCCCTCGACGGCATCCTGCGCCAGGCGCATGCCAACGGTTGCGCCGAGGTGCGGCGCATCGGCGCTGCAGACGCCATGGCACGCGAGCCAGCGCTGGTCTGCACCGACGCGCTCGAATCTCCGATGACCGGCATCGTCGACAGCCACGGCCTCATGCTGGCGTTGCAGGGCGATGCTGAACGGGCAGGCGCGTCGTTTGCCTTCGGCAGCATGGTGTTCGGTGGTCGGGTCACTCGCGCGGGGATCGAGCTGACCGTCGGCAGCGACGATTACCGGGTGCTGGCCGATCTGGTCGTCAACGCCGCCGGTCTGTGGGCGCCGTCGCTCGCGAGTCGCATCGACGGTCTGCCACCGGCCTCCGTTCCGACGGCCTGTTTTGCCAAGGGCAATTATTTCTCCCTGGCCGGCCGCTCCCCGTTCGGCCGGCTCGTCTATCCGGTGCCCGAACCTGGCGGCCTGGGCGTGCATCTGACGCTGGACTTGGCCGGGCAGGCGCGCTTCGGCCCCGATGTCGAGTGGCTGCCGCCAACGCAGTCACCCGACGCATTGGATTACCGCGTCGATCCATCGCGCGGCGACGGTTTCTACGCGGCCATCCGCCGCTATTGGCCGCAGTTGCCCGACGGCGCGCTGGCGCCAGCCTACTCAGGCGTTCGTCCCAAGATCCTCGTGAGCGGTGGTGTGCCCGCCACCGACTTCATGCTCTGGCTGCCGGCCGACCACGGCGTGCCCGGCTATGTCGGCCTCTATGGCATCGAGTCGCCCGGGCTGACCTCCAGCCTCGCCATCGCCGAACGTGTGGCGGCGGCGCTCGCCTGACCGATCGCCCCTGTTCGTGGCGCGCCTAACCCGGGCGCATTAAGCTTTCGCGTTGCCGCGTACCAGCCGCCGCCAGTTCACGGCCTCCATCGACCACTCCAAACAACAGGGCAGTTAACTGTGGAATTCCGTACTGAACGAGACACCTTCGGACCGATCGAGGTCCCCGCCGACCAGCTGTGGGGCGCGCAGACGCAGCGCTCGCTGCAGAACTTCGACATATCCGGCGAGCGGCAGCCGGTCGAGATCGTGAAGGCGCTGGCGCAGGTCAAGCGTGCATCGGCCGTCGTCAACAACAAGCTCGGATTGCAGGACGACAAGAAGACGCAGGCCATCGTGGCCGCGGCCGACGAGGTCATCGCCGGCAAGCATCCGGGCGAGTTTCCGCTCGTCGTCTGGCAAACCGGTTCGGGTACGCAGACCAACATGAACGTCAACGAGGTGCTGGCCAACCGCGCCAGCGAGCTGCTGGGCGGCGAACGTGGCGAGTCGCGCGTGGTGCACCCCAACGACGACGTCAATCGCAGCCAGTCGAGCAACGACGTCTTTCCGACGGCGATGCATGTGGCGGCCGTGGAAGCCCTGACGCACAAGCTGCTGCCGGCCATCGCCAAGCTCAAGGCGACGCTGGAACAAAAAGCCACCGCCTTCGACGACATCGTGAAGATCGGCCGCACCCATCTTCAGGACGCCACGCCGCTGACGCTGGGCCAGGAGATCTCTGGTTGGGCGGCGCAGTTGGCGCACGGCGAAAAGCATGTGCGCGACACCCTGCCGCATCTGTGTGAACTGGCGCTGGGCGGCACCGCGGTCGGCACCGGTCTGAATGCGCCCAAGGGCTATGCCGAGGGCGTGGCGGCCGAGCTGGCGCGGCTGACGGGTCTACCTTTCGTGACCGCCCCGAGCAAGTTCGAGGCGCTGGCATCGGTCGACGGGCTGGTGTTCGCCCACGGTGCGTTGAAGACGCTGGCCGCCAGCATGATGAAGATCGCCAACGACGTGCGCTGGCTCTCCAGCGGCCCGCGCAGCGGCATCGGCGAGTTGAGCATTCCGGAAAACGAACCGGGCTCGTCGATCATGCCGGGCAAGGTCAATCCGACGCAGAGCGAAGCGGTCACCATGCTGGCCGCGCAGGTCTTCGGCAACGACGTGGCGATCAACTTCGGCGGTGCTTCGGGCAACTTCGAATTGAACGTCTTTCGCCCGATGGTGGCGCACAACTTCCTGCAGAGCGTGCGGCTGCTGGCCGACGGCATGGTGAGCTTCAACGATCACTGTGCCGTGGGGATCGAGCCCAATCGCGACCGCATCGCCGAGCTGGTGTCGCGTTCGCTGATGCTGGTGACGGCGCTCAACACCCACATCGGATATGACAAGGCGGCCTATATCGCCAAGAAGGCGCACAAGGAAGGCAGCAGCCTGCGCGAGGCGGCCGTAGCTTCCGGCCACGTGACGGCCGAACAGTTCGACCAGTGGGTGATTCCCGCAAACATGACCGGCAAGCATTGACCGGGCCTTGGCCTTCCGGCCCTTCACCGGGAGGCGTATTTAAAAGATCAGGGAGGCGGGCAGCGCCCGCATAGGAGAAGCCATGACAAACCTGCCAGCGGGCCGGGCCGTGCGGACGTTCCTGCTGTGGGCCACCGCAACGGGCACCGTACTTGCGCAGCCCGTCAGCGATGTGCCAGCGGCCGCCGCAGACACTGCTGCTGCCGCGAGCTCGCAAGCCGGGCTGGCGACCGCAGCGAAGTGGCGGATTCCGCCCGAGCCGGAATACCCGCTATTCGCGCGCCAGCTGTACCAGCACGGTCAAATCGTCGTCCGGCTGGTGGTGGATGCCACCGGCACGCCGGTACACAGCGAAATCCTGCGCCGCGAGCCGCCCCATGTGGATTTCTTCGATGACGCGGTGCAGCTCGCCCTGATGAAGGCCCGTGCCACGGTTCCAGCCGACGCGGTGCCCGGCCGCTTCTACGCCTATCAGGCGACTATCAATTTCACGATGGATGGTGGCGGCAACCAGCATCCATGGGTGCGGATTCGCCAGCCAGTCGAGATGCCCGCCGAGGCGCTGAGCCGCGGCGTCTCGGGCTGGGTGTCGGTATTGTTGCCGGTGGACGCTGAAGGCAGGCCCGACATTGATCGGGCGCGCGTGTTGAGCCGCCAACCGCTGCGTGCGATCTATTTCGATCCCAAGGCCCTGGAAGCGCTCAAGGGATACCGCTTCGCCCCGCTACTGTCGGCCGGTACCCCGGCACCGCGCTGGACGGTGGTGCGCATCGATTTCCGCACGCCGGACCAGTTGGCTGCCGCCACCGCCCCGGCACCGTGACGCGGGCAGCGGACCGCTTGCCTCAGTGCTTGCCGCTGGCGCCGCCATGGCCTTCCATCAGGCGGTCGGTGTAGGCGATGGCCATGGCGGACAGCAGGAAGGCGATGTGGATCGCGGTCTGGGCGATGAGCACGCGGTCGGTGTAGTTGTCGGCGTTGATGAAGGTCTTGAGCAGGTGGATCGAGCTGATGCCGATGATCGACAGACCGAGCTTCACCTTCAGGACGGATGCATTGACGTGGCTCAGCCATTCGGGCTGGTCGCGCTGGCCCTCGAGGCCGAGGCGGCTCACGAAGGTTTCGTAGCCGCCGACGATGACCATGATCAGCAGGTTGGAGATCATCACCACGTCGATCAGCGCCAGCACCACCAGCATGATGACCGTCTCGTTGAGCGAGGTCGGTGGCACGTCGACCTTGTAACCGATGCTGGTGACCAGCTTCTGCAAGGCTTCGCTGCTGCCGAAGGCGGCTTCGACCAGGTGCGTGAGTTCGACCAGGAAATGAATCACGTAGACCGCCTGGGCGACGATGAGGCCCAGGTACAGCGGCAACTGCAGCCAGCGGCTGGCGAAGATCAGGGCGGGCAGGGGACGCAAGGGGGACGAGCTTCGTTTCACCGGGTCGGTCATGGGGGGCGGCCGAGGGCCGTCTGTTGGATTGCGGAGTTGCAATTTTAGGCGGGCCCCATGACGGCCTCTGCAAAAATGACCCTGTATCGCGGGCCCGATCCGGTCAGTCGCGCGTAAGTGCGATTGGTCACAGTCCGGCCGCATAACGAAACGCCAGGAGACTACCAATGAGTGCCGTCCCATCTTCCATCGAATCCGTTCTCGTCGAGAACCGCGTCTTTGCGCCACCGGCCGCCGCCGTGCAGGGCGCCCGCATCGCCGGCATGGACGCCTACCAGCGGCTCGCCGACCAGGCCCGCACCGATTCCGACGCCTTCTGGGCCGGACTGGCGCGCGAGAACCTCGCCTGGACCAAGCCCTTCACCCGGGTACTCGACGAATCCCGTGCGCCTTTCTTCGAATGGTTCGCCGACGGCGAACTCAATGCCTCGGCCAACTGCCTCGATCGCCACATGGGCACGCCGGTCGAGCACAAGACCGCGATCGTCTTCGAATCCGACGACGGCCAGGTCACCCGGCTGACCTATCGCGATTTGCTCATCCGTGTCAGCCGCTTCGCCAACGCGCTCAAGGCGCAGGGTGTGGCCAAGGGTGACCGGGTGGTGCTCTACATGCCGATGGGCATCGAGGGCGTGGTCGCCATGCAGGCCTGCGCCCGGCTCGGCGCGACCCACAGCGTGGTTTTCGGCGGCTTCTCGGCCAAGGCGCTGCAGGAGCGCATCGTCGACGTGGGCGCGGTGGCGGTCATTACCGCCAATTACCAGATGCGTGGCGGCAAGGAGCTGCCGCTCAAGGCGATCGTGGACGAGGCGCTCGGCATGGGCGGTTGCGAAGCGGTGAAGACGGTGCTGGTATACGAGCGCACCGGTAGCGCCTGGCCACGGACCGAAGGGCGCGACAAGACTTTCGCCGAAGCCCTGCAGGGCGCGGCCGACGACTGCCCGCCGGTGCCGGTTGGCGCGGAGCATCCGCTGTTCATCCTCTACACCTCGGGCTCGACCGGCAAGCCCAAGGGCGTGCAGCACGCCACCGGCGGCTACCTGCTGTGGGCCAAGCTCACCATGGACTGGACCTTCGACCTTCGCCCGGACGACATCTTCTGGTGCACCGCCGACATCGGCTGGATCACCGGGCACAGCTACGTCGCCTACGGGCCGCTCGCCGCCGGCGCCACGCAGGTCGTCTTCGAGGGCATCCCCACTTTTCCGGACGCGGGCCGTTTCTGGAAAATGATCCAGGACCACCACGTCAGCATCTTCTATACGGCGCCCACGGCGATCCGCTCGCTGATCAAGGCCGCCGAGGCCGACGAGAAGGTGCATCCGGCACGTTACGACCTGACCTCGCTGCGCCTGCTTGGCTCGGTCGGCGAGCCGATCAACCCCGAAGCCTGGATGTGGTTTCACCGGCACATCGGTGGCGAGCGTTGCCCCATCGTCGACACCTTCTGGCAGACCGAAACCGGCGGCCATGTCATCACGCCGCTGCCGGGCGCCACGCCGCTGGTGCCGGGCTCGTGCACCCTGCCGCTGCCGGGCATCGACGCGGCCATCGTCGACGAGACCGGCAACGAGATGCCCAACGGCGCGGGCGGCATGCTGGTGATCCGCCGGCCGTGGCCGTCGATGATCCGCAGCATCTGGAACGATCCGGAGCGGTTCAAAAAAAGTTACTTTCCGCCGGAGCTCGGCGGCAGCGTCTACCTGGCCGGTGACGGTGCGGTGCGCAGTGCCGACCGCGGCTACTTCCGCATCACCGGCCGCATCGACGACGTGTTGAACGTGTCGGGCCACCGCATGGGCACGATGGAGATCGAGTCGGCGCTGGTGTCCAAGACCGACCTGGTGGCCGAGGCGGCGGTGGTCGGCCGGCCGGACGACATGACCGGCGAGGCGATCTGTGCCTTCGTCGTGCTCAAGCGGGCGCGGCCGACGGGTGACGAGGCCAAGGCCATCGCCAAGGAGTTGCGCGACTGGGTGGCCCGCGAGATCGGGCCGATCGCCAAGCCGCGGGACATCCGCTTCGGCGAAAACCTGCCCAAGACGCGCAGCGGCAAGATCATGCGGCGGCTGTTGCGCAGCATCGCCAAGGGCGAGGCGATCACGCAGGACACGTCTACGCTGGAAAATCCGCAGATCCTGGCGCAGCTCGGTGAGGCTTATTGATCTCCCCCAGGCTTCGCACTTCGTGTCTCCGCCTACCCCCTTCCGGGGGCGGCTTGCTGGCTCGGCGTACCCTCGCCGCGTCGCCCCCGAGGCAGTCGGCTGCGCTGCGCGCTGGCCTCGGGGCTGGACTCTCCCCCAGGCTTCGCACTTCGTGTCTTCGCCTACCCCCTTTCCGGGGGCGGCTTGCTGGCTCGGCGTAGCCTCGCCGCGTCGCCCCCGAGGCAGTCGGCTGCGCTGCGCGCTGGCCTCGGGGCTGGACGCTCCCCCAGGCTCCGCACTTCGTGTCTCCGCCTACCCCCTTTCGGGGGCGGCTTGCTGGCTCGGCTTGGCCTCGCCGCCTCACCCCTGGGGCAGTCGGCTGCTTCGCCGGCCTCCACGGATGGGCGGAGGTCTGCCTCTGATTGAGCCGAGCTGCTTACATCGCCAGTCGGGGCTGCCGCCAGAATGTCGGTTTGTGTTTTGCAGGACTAAACGCCATGGCCCGAACCATTTCCTTACTTGTCATCGCATTGCTCATCGTGCTGCTGGCGGTGCTCAACTGGACGACGCTGGCCTCGCCCACGCTGATCTCGCTGGGCATCACCTCGGTGACCGCGCCGCTGGGGCTGATCATGCTGGGGCTGACGGTGCTGCTGGCCGTGCTGTTCGTGGCCTATGTGCTCACGCTGCAGGGCTCGGTGCTGATGGAAAACCGTCGGCACAACCGCGAGCTGCAGTCGCAGCGCGAACTCGCCGACAAGGCCGAGGCTTCGCGCATCACCGAGATGCGTTCGGCGCTCGACCTGCAACTGCAGCAGCAGTCGATCGACCTGCGCAACGTGCGCGACGGCCTGCTGGCACGCATCGACCGGCTGGAGCAGACCGTCGACGCCCGGCTGGACCAGACCGACAACACCACGGCGGCCTACCTTGGCCAGATCGAGGACCGCATGACGCGTGGCGGTCCGGTGCTCTGAGGCGATCTACTGGGGCAGGGCGAGGATCCAGCCCGCGAGCTTCTTGGCGTCGGCTTCGTTGACCTGCGGATTGGCCGGCATCGGCACCGGCCCCCAGACGCCACCGCCGCCCTGGCGGATCTTCCTGGCCAGGGCATCGACCATGTCCGGTTTGCCTGCGTACTTGCCGGCGATGGCCTTGAACGCCGGGCCCACCACCTTGCGCTCGACCGTGTGGCAGGCCATGCAGTTGCGCGCCTTGGCCAATGCCAGGTCGGCCCGTGCCGCCAGCGGTGCCAGGCCCAGGCCGGCAGCGAGCACGATACAAACAGGGGACGTGTTTTTCATCGCGGTAAAGTCGCGGGATTGTAGTGAGGGCGCCGCCATGCTTTTTCTCGGAGTCGGAATCGTGCTGCTCGCACTCAAGTGGCTCGAGGTCGACCCGGTTGCGGCCTGGAGCTGGTGGCTGGTGCTCGCACCTTTCGCGCTGGCGGCTCTCTGGTGGACGGTGGCCGATTCCATCGGCTACACCAGCCGCAAGGCGGCCGAGCGCGACGAGGCCCGCAAGCAGGCCCGGATCGAGCGCCAGCGCGAGGCGTTGGGAAAACGGCGGCCGCGTCGCTGAGCGCCGAGCCGCCATGACCACTCAGAACGCGTCCAGCACCGCGCCCTTGCTGGCGCTCGCCGCGTTGTAGGCGAACTTGGCCTGCACGCCGCGCTTGTAGCGCGGAGCCGGCGGGGTCCAGCCGGCGCGGCGCTTGGCGAGTTCTTCTTCCGGCACATTGAGTTCCAGGATCAGGTCGTGCGCGTCGATGGTGATCGAGTCGCCTTCCTCCACGAAGGCGATGGTGCCGCCGGCCGCCGCTTCGGGTGCGACGTGGCCGACCACCATGCCCCAGGTGCCGCCGGAAAAACGCCCGTCGGTGATCAGGCCCACGCTCTCACCCAGTCCGGCGCCGATGAGCGCGCCGGTCGGCGCCAGCATCTCCGGCATGCCCGGGCCGCCCTTGGGACCGAGGTAGCGCAGCACCATCACGTCGCCAGCGACGATCTTGCCGTCGAGGATGGCCTTGAGGGCCGACTGCTCGTCGTCGAAGACGCGCGCCGGGCCGGTGATGACCGGATTCTTCAGGCCGGTGATCTTGGCGACAGCGCCTTCCGGGCTCAGGTTGCCCTTGAGGATGGCCAGATGGCCCTGCTCGTACATCGGCTGGTCAATCGGGCGGATCACGTCCTGGTCGGAGCGCGGCGTGGCGGGCACGTCGGCCAGCACTTCGGCAATGGTCTGGCCGCTGATGGTGATGCAGTCGCCGTGCAGCAGACCGGCTTCGAGCAGGATCTTCATGACCTGCGGAATGCCGCCGGCGCGGTGCAGGTCCACCGCCAGGTACTTGCCCGAGGGCTTCAGATCGCAGATCACCGGCACCTTCTTGCGCATGCGCTCGAAGTCGTCGATGGTCCATTCCACTTCGGCCGCGTGGGCGATGGCCAGGAAGTGCAGCACCGCGTTGGTGGAGCCGCCGGTCGCCATGATGACCGCGACCGCGTTCTCGATGGATTTGCGGGTGACGATGTCGCGCGGCTTGATGTCCTTCTTGATGGCCTCGATCAGCACCTTGGCCGATTCCTTGGCCGAGTTGGCCTTTTCGTCGTGTGGATTGGCCATGGTGGAGGAGTAGGGCAGGGAGATGCCCAGCGCCTCGAAGGACGAGCTCATGGTGTTGGCCGTGTACATGCCGCCGCAGGAGCCGGTGCCGGGAATGGCGTGCATCTCGATGTTGCGCAGTTCCTCGTCGCTCATGTTGCCGGCGGCGTTCTGGCCCACGGCTTCGAACACGCTGACGATGTTCAGATCCTGGCCCTTCCAGCGCCCCGGCAGGATGGTGCCGCCGTACACGTAGATGGCCGGCACGTTGGCGCGCAGCATGCCCATCAGGCCGCCGGGCATGTTCTTGTCGCAGCCGCCGACCACCAGCACCCCGTCCATCCACTGGCCGCCGACGCAGGTCTCGATGCAGTCGCTGATGACTTCGCGGCTGACCAGGCTGTATTTCATGCCTTCGGTGCCCATGGCCATGCCGTCGGAAATGGTGGGTGTGCCGAACACCTGCGCATTGCCGCCGGCTTCCTCGATGCCGGCGATGGCCGCGTCGGCCAGCTTCTGCAGGCCCGAATTACACGGCGTGATCGTGCTGTGCCCGTTGGCGACGCCGACCATCGGCTTCTTGAAATCGCTTTCCTGGTAGCCCATGGCGTAGAACATGGAGCGGTTGGGCGCGCGCGATTTGCCTTGGGTGATGTTGTCGCTGCGCAGGGCTTTTTCGGTCATCGTGGTGCCTCTGTCGTTAGGGGTGCAAAAAACTGCCGGGCAGTATGCGCCTTAAGATTCATATCTTCCAATCCATTCATATCGATTGATTGATATGTTCGGCGAATGAATAGACCTCTCATGTCGGCCAAGGTGGAGTTGCGGGCGTGGCGGCAATTCGTGGCCGTCGCCGAAGAGCTGCATTTCGGTCGCGCCGCCGCCCGCCTGCACATGACGCAGCCGCCGCTCACGCAGGGCATCGCCCAGCTTGAGCGTGTGTTGGGCGTGCCGCTGTTTTTGCGCAGCAGCCGTCGTGTCGCCCTGGCGCCGGCCGGCGATGCCTTGCTGCCGGAGGTGCGTGAGCTGCTGGCGCGTGCCGAAGCCTTGCCCGAGCGGGCGCGCGCCGCCGCAGCCGGCCATGCCGGCCGGCTGCGGCTGGGCTTCGTCTCGACCGTGGGTTTCGATCAGCTGCCGCGCTGGGTGCGCGGATTTCGCGAGTTGCGTCCGCAGGTGCAGCTGGACCTGGTCGAGGCGACCGGCGACGTGCAGCTCGCCGGGCTCGCGCAGGGCGAACTCGACGCCGGGCTGATGCTGCACGCGCCCGGCCAGGCGCCCGGCCTGCTGCGATCCTGCCGGGTGGCCTGCGAGCCGCTGGTGCTGGCGATGCCGGCCGATCACCCGCTGGCGGCCTTGGAGCATCCGTCGTGGGCAGATGTGCTGGAGCAGCCGCTGGTGGTGTTTCCGCGGCGCATCCTGCCGTCCATCCACGACGCGATCCTGGGCCTGTACCACCAGCGCGGCCGTCTGCCGCCGGTGGTGCAGGAGGCGATTCAGATGCAGACCATCGTCAACCTGGTGTCGGCAGGCATCGGCTTTGCCTGGGTGCCGGAAAGCGTGACCCGGTTCCGGCGTGAAGGCGTGGTCTACCGCACACCTGCCGGCACCACGGCCGACCGGGCCGTGGCAGATCTTCCGGCCTGCGAGACCAGCCTGGTCTGGCCCGGCGACAACCCCAATCCCGCCCTGCATGCCTTCGTCGATTTCGTGCGGGAGCGCGCCGGGCACAATACCGCCCCATGCTGATGTACCCCACGATCGACCCCGTTGCCTTGAGCATCGGGCCACTGGCCATCCACTGGTATGGCCTGACCTACCTCGCCGCTTTCGCGCTTTTCCTGTTCCTGGGTACGCGGCGCTTGCGCCACGAGCCCTTCGCTTCGATGACCGGTCCGCAGGCCTGGACTCGCAAAGACGTCGAAGACGTGCTTTTCCTGGGTGTGCTCGGCGTGGTGGTGGGCGGCCGCATCGGCTACTGCCTGTTCTACAAGCCCGGTTTCTATTTCACCCATCCACTCGACATCTTCTATGTCTGGCAGGGGGGCATGAGCTTTCATGGCGGACTGCTGGGCGTGATCGTTTCGATGGTGTGGTTTGCCCGCTCGCGCGGCAGGCCGTGGGTGCAGGTGGCGGATTTCGTCGCTCCCTGCGTTCCGACCGGGTTGGCCGCCGGTCGTGTGGGCAACTTCATCAACGGCGAACTTTGGGGCCGCTTCTGCGACGCCTCCTTGCCATGGGGCATGGTGTTTCCGCAAAGCGGATCGCTCGCGCCACGCCATCCCTCGCAGGTCTACCAATTTCTGCTGGAAGGGCTGCTGCTGTTCGTCTTGCTCTGGCTGTACGCACGGCGGCCTCGTCGGATGGGCGAAGTGTCCGGTGCATTCCTATTGGGTTACGGCGTGTTTCGCTTCGTTGCAGAGTTTTTCCGCGAGCCTGACAGCTTTTTGGGCTTGCTCCCGTTGGGCATGAGCATGGGGCAGTGGCTATGCGTGCCCATGATCTTCGGTGGAATTGTTTTCTTGGTCTGGGCACGTCGGAGGCAGCCGGTTTTATCGAAAACCAGCGTGGTTGCCTGAAAAACAGCGCGGATTCTGCCCTGGCACGGCAATTTTTTGTTCTCGATGCCAGATAGCCCGATCGAAAAATCCTATGTGTGACGGGCCACAAGCGCTATTTTCTTCAAGGAATTTCACACACTTTGGACTTTCAAGATGAAAGTCCGTTGCTTATCTGTCTGTGACCGACTGTTTCTCGAATTCTTTTGTGTAACATGCTTCCAACGGCACACGCCAAGAGCAGTTCATGGAAGAGGGCCAGTCAAAAGTCATCGACGTTCGTATGCTGCGAAAGGGCATGTTCATCCATCTCGACCTCGGGTGGATGGATCATCCTTTTCCGCTTAGCAGCTTCAAGGTCACGACCGACGAACAGCTACAGACGATCCTCGCGCTGGGGCTTCAGACCGTCCGCTACTACCCCGATCGCAGCGATATCGATCCTCAGCCCACCGACGGTCTCGAGCGCAACGATGCCGATCGCGACGGCGACTCCGACACGCCGCACCAGACTCCCGCCGAGCCCATGGATCCGGCCAAGCGACGTGCTCGCGACAACGCTCAGCACGCCAGCACGCTCCTCCATTGCGAACGGCGTTTCACCGAGGCCTCGCGCCGCTTTCGCAACATCAGCGACAACGTCACGCTCAGCCCCCGACTGGCGCATGACGACGCGGCCGGCCTGGTGACCTCCTGCGTCGAAGACCTGCTGGCCGACGGCGACTCGGTGATCAGCCTGCTCTCCGAAAGCGTGGGCGAACGCAGCGCACAGCATCCGGTGAATGTGATGGTGCTGTGCCTGCTGCTCGGGCGCGCACTCGACCTGCAGCGCGAGGCCCTGATGTCGCTCGGCCTGGCCTCGCTGCTGCACGACATCGGCAAGCTCGAACTGCCGCTGCGCTACCGCATGGTCGACGAGAGCTTCTCCACTTCCGAATACCGCATCTACCAGGACCACGTGGCGCGTGGCGTAGCCCTGGCGCGCAAGATGGACCTGCCGCCCGAGGCCGTGGCCGCCATCGCGCAGCACCACGAGATGATGGACGGCAGCGGTTTCCCCGCCAAGCTGCAGGGCTCGCAGATCCATACCTCCGGCAAGATCCTGGCGCTGGTCAATCGCTACGACAACTTCTGCAACCCGCCACGCAGCGCGCTGGCGTTGACGCCGCACGAAGCGCTGTCGGTGATCTTCGCGCAGATGAAACCGCGCTTCGATCCCGCGGTGCTCGGTGCCTTCATCCGCATGATGGGCGTGTATCCGCCGGGTTCGGTGGTGCAGCTGGGCAACGACCGTTACGCCATGGTTGTGTCGGTCAATTCCAGCCGGCCGTTGCGGCCCCGGGTGCTGGTGCATGACCCGGCGGTCGCGCGGGTCGATGCCGGCGTGCTCGACCTGGAAACCGCGCCTGAACTGGGCATACGCCGCAGCCTGAAGCCTGCGCAACTGCCCAAGGCCTCGCTCGACTACCTGTCGCCACGCAGCCGCATCTGCTACTTTTTCGAGCGCGCGGTGGATCCGGCCACAGCGGGGGCCGCGGCATGAGTTTGGCTGCTTCGGCAGCCTGGATCGACGGCCTTCTCGAAGCCGTCTGGATAGTCGAAGGTCCCGAGTTCCATGTGCTCGCGACCAATGCCGCTGCCGCACAGCTCACCGAACGCAGCACCGCGGCCATGGTCGGCCAGCCGGTCACCCATCTCTTCACCGACCCGGAAGACGTGTTCTTCTGGGAAAACGCCGAGCACGATCGCGCTGCAGGGCTGTTGTCGAACACCCGCCTGCTGCGGCCCGACGGCACCGTGCTGCATGTCGAGCGCCGCATCACGCCGATCGCGCCGGCCGGCCAGGTCGACAAGCCGACCTGGCTGGTCGGGGTGGTCGATCGCAGCCGGCAGCAAAAAAACGAAGACGAGCTCGAACGCCTGCTGGCCGAATCGCGCGCCACGCTCGAATCGACTGCCGACGGCATGCTCGTCTGCGGTCTCGACGGTGCCATTCGCGCCTTCAACCGGCGCTTCGCGCAGATCTGGGAGATCCCCAAGGAAGTGCTGGTCCAGCGCGACGACACGGTGGTGCACCGCATGGTGGCCGACCAGTTGCTGGACATGGAGAGCTATCGCGGCCGGCTCAGCGAGATCTTCGGCGAGATCGACCAGAGCGCCAGCGACGTGATGCTGCTGCGCAGCGGCCGGGTGGTGCAGCGCCTGTCGCTGCCGCAGTTCAGCCGGGGCCGTGTCATCGGGCGGGTTTTCTCGTTCCAGGACATCACCGAGCGCATTTCGGCAGAGCAGGGGCTGCGCCTCGCGGCCCGCGTTTTCGAGTGCAGCCCGGAAGCCGTCTTCGTCGCCGACGCGCAGCACCGCATCGTCACTGCCAATCCGGCCTGCTGCCGCATGGCGCGCTACCCGCTGGAGCGCCTGGCTGGCAGCAGCGCCACCGATCTGTTCGAAGACCACGATGCCGGCCGCCTGTTCACCGACATCCGCTCGGCCTGGGAAAGCGCCGGCATGTGGGAAGGCGAGGTGTGGCACCGCCGTGGCGATGGCAGCGTCTGTCCGGTCAAGCTCGCCTGGGTGGTACTGCGCGACGGCCACGGCAGCGTGTCGCAGACCATTGGCTTCTTCCGTGATCTCTCCGGGCAGCGCGAGGCGCAGCGCCGCATCGAAGAGCTGGCTTTCAGCGACGCCTTGACCGGCCTGCCCAACCGCCTGCTGCTGGCGCGCCGCGTCGATCGGCAACTCTCGCCGAGCAAGCGCGAAAAGCTGCCCTTCGCAGTGCTTTTCCTGGACCTGGACCGTTTCAAGAACATCAACGACTCCATGGGCCACCAGTTCGGCGACCGCGTGCTGGTGAAGGTCGCCGAACGGGTGAAAGCCTGCCTGCGTCCGTCCGACACGCTTTGCCGCATGGGCGGCGACGAATTCGTGGTGCATCTGCACGACGCCGACGCGCTATCGGCCGAGGGAGTGGCCCAGCGCGTGCTGCAGTCGCTCGCGCTGCCTTTCCTGTTGGAAGACATGCGCTTTTCGGTCAGCGCCAGCATCGGCATCTCGCTCTACCCGCAGGACGGGAATTCGCTCGACGACCTGGTTCGGCACGCCGATACCGCAATGTTCCGCGTCAAGGAGCGCGGCCGCGGCAGCTACCGTTTCTATGCGCCGGAAATGAACGTCGACCTGCGCGCCCGCATGTCGCTCGAACACGCCATGCGAGAAGCTTTGGCACGGCGCCGTTTCGTGCTGCATTACCAGCCGCAACTGCACTTGCGCAGCGGCGCGATGGTGGGCGTGGAAGCGCTGATTCGCTGGGTCGACGAAGAGCGCGGCAATGTCGTGCCTTCGGCCTTTATTCCGCTGGCGGAAGAATCCGGTTTCATCGTGCAGATCGGCGCCTGGGTACTCGAAGAGGCCGTGCGCCAGGCGGCGGTGTGGCAGCAGGCGGGCACGGCGGTGGTGGTGTCGATCAATGTGTCGCCGCTGCAGTTTCGCCAGGCCGATTTCGTCGACCGGGTCGCGTCGGCGATTCGTGTGGCTGGCGTGTCGCCGGAACTCATCGAGCTGGAGCTCACCGAGTCGATCCTGGTTCAGGAAGCCGACGAGGCGCTTCAGCGCTTGCATGAACTGGTCAAGGTCGGCGTGCGCCTGGCCATCGACGATTTCGGCACCGGATATTCCAGCCTGGCCTATCTCAAGAAATTCCCGATTCACCGGGTGAAGATCGACCAATCCTTCGTGCGTGAACTGCCCAACGACTCCAGCGACCACGCCATCGTGACAGCCATGTTGGCCATGGCCCGAGCACTGCGGTTCGACACGGTCGCCGAGGGGGTTGAAACGGAAGCCCAGCGCGACTGCCTGCTGGATCTGGGCTGTGCGCATTTTCAGGGGTTTCTCTGTGCGCCCGGATTGCCTGCATCCGACATCGGTCAGCGCCTTCGCGACGGCGAATCCTTCAGACCGGTCGCGAGAGTTTGAGGCGGTCGGCGGCCGAACGGCGGCACGGTGCCTGGGATTCAAAGAAAAAGCCGCTGTAGCAACAGCGGCTTTTTTGTGGAATCGAGGTGTCTGCGGGAGCCACCGGACCGGCATCCTGAACCGGGGGTTCAGGTGGGCCAGGGCAGCCAAGCATTGGGTTCATCTGACGCGAGACGATCACGCTTGCTTGGCAATTTACCTAGCCCGTGCTCAGTGAGCATTGGTTCAAGGAAATATAAAGCCCGGCATGCGCCGCAGACACGAAGCCATTGTAGGCCCTGCGAAGGGACGAATGGGTTACAGAAGACGTCCGTCTTCGGCCAGGGCGTCGTCGAGGCGCTGCAGCAGGTGTGTCCAGCGGGTGCCGTCGGCGGCCGCGTCACCGGCAACACCGGCGACGCCGGTGTCAGCCGGCGTCGCCGGCCGCTCGGTGGCGTCGAACGCCAGGTTGAGTGCCGCCAGTACCGCGATGCGGTCCCGCGCGCGGATCTTGCCGGCATCGCGGATACGGGTCATGGCCGCGTTGACCCTTTCGGCCGCGTCACGCAACCGCGATTCGCCGCCTTCCGGGCAGCCGAGCAGGTAGCCCTGGCCGAGGATCTGTACTTCGATCTGCTTCACGTCCGGTCCTCGTCGTGGAGTTCGTCCTGAATCAGCGGCAGGCGCTCCAGCACCGCGTCGACCCGGACCCGCGCGGCCTGCAGTCTCACCCGCATGGCGTCGCGCTCGCGGGTGAGGCTGGCGACCTGTTCTGTCAGCAGGGCATTGGTCCGGCGCAACTCGGCATGGCGCAACAACAATCGCTCGACTCGTTCGGCGATCTGGTCGAGAGGAGGGGGTGTGGGTGCCATGGCGTCGCCGATTGTAGGGTTCTGAAACATCGGCTCGATGAATCCGTTGCAGCCATGGCGTTTCGCCAACAGTTGCTCGCATAGAATCGCCGCCGTTGGTGCTCGTGCGGTCGGCTCTCGGCCGCGCAGTTCAACGGGAAGCAGGAGGGTTGTCCGCCCAAGGACGCGCCCGACCTGCGCTGCCCCCGCAACGGTCGGTGGAAGAGCCTGCGTCAGCAGCTCGTGACGGTTTCAATCAGCCACTGGAAGCATCGTGCTTCTGGGAAGGCGAGACCAACAGGTTCCACCCAGCCCGGATACCGGCCAACGACGTGGCTTCGCCGCAGGGCGCTTTCACCGGAAAGCGATGTGCGACGAGGCCTTTCGTGCCCACGACCGGCGGGGAAGCCGGGCAGGGCCGCACCCCTCTGTCGCTCCATCATGAAAATCCGTCTCTCCCGTATGGCGCGGGTCGCCGCCTGCCTGTCGCCCCTGGTCCTGCACGTCGCCGCGCACGCCCAGTCCACCGGCTCCGCGCTGACCGACACCGTGGTCACCGCCAACCGCACCGAACAACCCTTGTCGGACCTTCTGTCCGACGTTTCGATCGTCGACCGCGAAACCATCGCGCGCAGCGGCGCTGTCGGCGTGGCCGACGTGCTGGCCCGCCTGCCCGGCATCGAAGTGGCCCGCAACGGCGGCCCGGGCAACACCACCAGCGTGTTCCTGCGCGGTGCCGAATCGCGCTTCACGGCGGTCTACCTGGACGGTGTTCGCATCGACTCGCAATCGACCGGCGGCGTGCAGTGGGAGCAGATTCCGCTGGCGCAGATCGACCGCATCGAGGTGCTGCGCGGCCCGGCCGCCGCGGTGTACGGCTCGGACGCCATCGGCGGCGTGATCCAGCTGTTCACCCGCAAGGGCGAAGCCGGCTTCCATCCCTACGTGGGCATCGGTGGCGGCACGCACGGCACCGGCCGACTGGAGGCGGGCGCCAGCGGCACGGCGGGCGTGGACAACGCCTTCGACTACTCGCTGGGTGTGGCCCGCGAGATCAGCAACGGCTTCAATGCCCGAGAGGTCGCCACGCAGAACCCCGACAAGGACGGCTACCGCAGCACCTCGGCCAACGCGCGGCTGGGATTTCGCATCGACGCACGCAATCGTCTGGACGCCACCTTTCTGGCCAACGATCTCGAGTCGCAGTACGACAACTCGCGGCGCCTCAACGACAAGTCCAACCACACGCTGCGCACCGCCGGCCTCACCTACACCGGCCAATGGACCGATTTCTGGAAGGCGACGGTGCAGGCGACCGCTTCGCGCAGCGTCTACGAAACGCAGCCTTCGGTCTACCGCACCGAGACCGAGCTGCACAACTACCTGTTCCAGAACGAGTTCCGTTTCGGCGAGCACCTCTTCACGGCAGCGCTGGAGCGCCGCGAGGACAACCTGCAGAACACGCCGATCGATCGCGACCGTTCGCAGAACGGCATCGCGCTCGGCTACGCCCTGAAGCACGGCGCCCACACGCTGCAGCTGCACGGCCGCCATGACGACGACAGCGAGTTCGGCGGCAAGAACACCGGCAGCGCGGCCTACGGCTACGCCATCAATTCGAACTGGCGCGCGACCGCGTCGGTGGGCACGGCCTTCCGCGCGCCCACGCTCTACCAGCGCTTCTCCGAATACGGCCTGGGCAGCCTGCGTCCCGAGACCTCGCGCAACGTGGAAGCGGCGCTGCACTGGTCGCAGGGCGCCAGCAGCGCCAGCGTCACCGTCTACCGCAACAAGGTGGACAACCTGATCAGCTTCGGCGCAGCCGGTGGCTGCGGCTCCACCTTCGGCTGCTACCGCAACACCGCCCACGCGCAGTACGAAGGCGTGACCTTCGCCGGCGCCCACAAGCTCGGCGCCTTCGCCCTGCGCGGCTCGCTGGACCTGCAGGATCCGAAGGACGAGGACACCGGCCGCCAGCTCGCGCGTCGGGCCAAGCAGCATGCGGTGCTCGGTGCCGACACCCGCTTCGCCGGGGTCGATGTCGGCGCGGAAATGCAGGCTTCCGCCCATCGCTGGGACAATGCGGCCAACACCACCCGCCTGGGCGGCTACACGCTGTTCAATCTCTATGCCAGCACACGCATCGCCCGCGACTACAGCCTGGTCGCTCGTATCGACAACCTCGCCGACAAGTTCTATCAAACGGCCAACACGTACGCCACTGCCGGCCGCGTGTTGTACGTCGGCGTGAAATGGGCGCCGCAGTAAACACGCCGGCCCGCTGCGCCGCGTTGCTCGTGGCGGCCCCGGCTTCCGGCCAGGGCAAAACCACGGTGGCGGCCGCGCTCGCGCGCTTGCATGCGCGCGCCGGCCGCAAGGTGCGGGCTTTCAAGGTGGGCCCGGACTTTCTCGACCCCTGCTGGCTGGAGGCGGCCACCGGCGCGCCGGTGCATGCGCTCGACCTGTGGATGGTGGGCGAGGGCGGTTGTGCCGCCGCGCTGCACGCCGCCGCGGCCGACTGCGATCTGCTGGTGATCGAAGGCGCGATGGGCCTGTTCGACGGCTCGCCCAGCGCCGCCGATCTGGCGCAGCGCTTCGGCATTCCGGTACTGGCGGTGATCGACGCGTCGAGCATGGCCGGCACCTTCGGCGCGCTGGTTTTCGGGCTGCGGCACTACCGCGCCGACATGCCCTGGGCCGGCGTGCTGGCCAACCGGGTCGCCAGTCCGCGCCACCGCGACATGCTGCGCGAGGGCCTGCGCGAGCCCGGTGACTGGCTGGGGTCGCTGCCGCGCAGCGCCGACTGGGCCCTGCCCGAGCGGCATCTGGGCCTGGTGGCCGACCTGCCAGCCAGCGAAGTGATGGCGCGAATCGACGCCGCCGCCGACGCGCTGTCCGCCACGCCCCTGGCCGCCTTGCCGCTGGAGCGCTGGGCGGTGGAGTTCCCGGCGCCGGATGCCGTCGATGCCCTGCCGCCGCTGCTCGCCGGCCGGCGCATCGCGGTGGCGCACGACGCGTCTTTCGCCTTCGTCTACCGCGCCAATGTCGACACGCTGGAGGCGCTGGGCGCCAGCGTCGCCTTCTTCTCGCCGCTGGCCGGCGAGGCACTGCCCGCCTGCGATGCGGTGTGGCTGCCGGGAGGCTATCCGGAGCTGTATCCGCAGCAGCTCGCCGCGGCCACCGCTACCCGCGACAGCCTGGCCGCGCACATCGATGCCGGCAAGCCGGTGTGGGCCGAGTGCGGCGGAATGATGGCGCTGATGGACGAGATCTGCGACATGGAAGGCCGCAGCCACCCTGGCTGGGGCCTGCTGCCGGGGGTGACCCGCATGCACCGCCGGCTGGCGGCGATCGGCCCGCAGCAGCTGGCGCTCGATGCCGGCACGCTGCGCGGTCACACCTTCCATTACTCGACCGCCGCGTCGCCGCTGCCGGTGGTGGCGCGCACCGCGCGCCCGGACGCCGCCGCCGCGCACGACGCGGGCGAGGCCGTCTATGCGCACGAGGGCGTGCGGGCGAGCTATTTCCATGCGTGGTTCGCGTCGTGCCCGGGGGCCATTGCGGCCTTGCTCGGCGGCCGGACATGACGCCCACGGTCGTCGCCTCCGAACTGGTGCTGGGCGGGCAGCGCAGCGGCAAGTCGCGACGGGCAGAAATGCTGGCCGTCGCCTGGCTGTCGCGCGCGCCTTCGCACCGGGCGATCTTCGTGGTGACGGCGGAGCCGGGCGACGAGGAGATGCGCACGCGCATTGAGCGCCATCGTGCCGACCGAGCAGAGCGCCTGCCGGGCGCCGCCACGGTGGAGGCGCCTCGCGCGCTGGCGCAGGCGGTGGCGCTGCATTCCGATGCGGCCACGCTGCTGGTCGTGGATTGCCTCACGCTGTGGCTGGCCAACCTGCACGGCCTGGACGACGCGGCCCTGGCGGGCGAAGCCGATGCGCTGGGCGAGGCGGTGGCCCTCGCGCCGGGGCCGGTGGTGCTGGTCTCCAACGAAATCGGCCTCGGCGTGGTGCCGATGGGCCGCGAGGTGCGCGCCTATGTCGACGCGCTCGGCCGCCTCAACCAGCGGCTGGCCGCGGTCTGCGAGCGGGTGACGCTGGTGGCCGCGGGCTTGCCGCTGGCGCTCAAGGGAAGCTTGTGATGACGATTTTTCGCGGCGTCTTGCTGGCGCTGTCGCTGGCGGCCCTGCCGGCCGCCCACGCCGCCGGGCCGGCGACCGTCATCTCCACCGTCACGGATGGCCGGGGCCGCGAGGTGGCGCTCACCCGGCCGCCGGCCCGCATCGTGAGCCTGCTGCCCTCGCTCACCGAAAGCGTCTGCGCGCTCGACCAGTGCCAGCGCCTGGTCGGCGTGGACCGGTATTCGAATGCGCCGGCCTTCGTGCGCGGACTGCCGCAGGTCGGCGGCGGGCTCGATCCCAACATCGAGGCCATCGTGGCGCTCAAGCCCGACCTGGTGCTGCTGGCGGTGTCGTCGCGGGCCAGTGCGCGGCTGGAGGCGCTGGGCATTCCGGTGGTGGCGCTGGAGCCCAAGACGCATGCGGACGTGCGCCGGGTGCTGGGTCAGCTCGCCACCCTGCTGGGCCTGAAGACGGAAGCCGCCGACCGGCTGTGGCGCGAGATCGATGCCGGCGTGCAGGCGGCTGCGCAGTCGTTGCCGGCGAGCGCGCGTGGCACGCGGGTGTACTTCGAGGTCAGCCGCGGGCCTTATGCGGCGGGTGAGTCTTCTTTCATCGGCGAGACGCTCACGCGCCTGGGCGTGCGCAACGTGGTGCCGGCCGCGCTCGGGCCGTTTCCGCGGCTCAACCCCGAATACGTGGTGCGGGCCGATCCCGACGTGATCATGGTCGGCAACCGCAGCATGCAGGCGATGGCGGCGTACCCGGGCTGGCAGACGATGCGGGCGATCAAGGCGGGGCGGATCTGCGTGTTCGGGCCGGATGTGTCGGACGTGGTGGTACGGCCCGGGCCGCGCATGGCCGAAGCCGCGCGGGCGATGGCTTCATGTCTCGTGGATAAAGCTCCACCCCAGGCTGCGCACTCCGTGCTTTCGCCAACCCCTTCCAGGGGCGAGCTGGTGGATACGGCTACACCCCAGGCTTCGCACTTCGTGTCTGCGCCATCCCCTTCCAGGGGCGAGCCGGCCGCTTCGGGCGGCCGTGCGCGGCGGCTCCCGGAGAAGACCGAGTGAGGCGTCGCGCGGGTTGGCTGGCGGCTTTCCTGCTGCTGGCATCGGTGGCGTTGCTCGCGCTCGGCGCGGCCATCGGCAGCACGGGACTCGACAGCCTGCAGGCGATGCGGCGTGATCCGGTCGCCTGGCAGATCGTGTGGGATATCAGGCTGCCGCGCACCGCCGGGGCCTGGGTCTGCGGCGCGCTGCTGGGGCTGGCGGGCGCGGTGGCGCAGGGCCTGTTTCGCAATCCGCTGGCCGAACCCTATCTGCTGGGCAGCGCCTCGGGTGCATCGCTCGGCACCGCGCTGGCGCTGCTGGTAGCGGGGCAGGCGGCGACACGCTCGCTCAGCAGCGACTGGCTGATCCAGCTCGGCGTGACCGGCGCGGCCTTCGTCGGCGCGGTGCTGGCGGTGCTGCTCACGCTCACCCTGGCGCGCGGCGCGCAGCACACGCTGCGGCTGCTGCTGGGCGGTGTGATCGTCGGCGTGGTGCTCGGCGCGGCGAAGGACCTGGTCACGCTGGCCGCGCCCCACATCCTGGAGGCGATGCAGGGCTTCACGCTCGGCAGCACCGCCTTCCTCGGCTGGCAGGCGGTGGTGCTGATGACCACGGTGCTGGCCGGCTGTCTGCTGGTGTCGGCGCTGCTGGCGCCGGTGCTCGACGGCCTGACGCTGGGCGAGGCCACCGCCGCCAGCCTGGGCCTGGCGCTGCCGGCGCTGCGCGCGGCGCTGGTGGCGGTGCTGGCGCTGTGCACCGCCACGGCGGTGGCCAACACCGGGCTGATCGCCTTCGTCGGCCTGGCCGCGCCGCACCTGGTGCGTCCGCTGGTGCGGGTAACGCATGCCGGCCTGCTGCTCTTGTCGGCCGGCATGGGCGGTCTGCTGCTGATGGCCTCGGACCTGCTGGCCCGCAGCCTGTTCGCGCCGCAGGAGCTACCGGTCGGCGTGCTGACCGCGCTGCTCGGTGGCGGCTATCTGCTTTGGCTGATGCACCGGCGGGGAGGGCGGCGATGAGCGCCCTGGCCGCCCGTGGCCTGCACGCCCGGCTGGGGCGTCGCGAGATCCTGCACGGCATCGACCTGACGCTGCCCGCCGGCCGCTGGACATCCATCGTCGGCCCCAACGGCGCGGGCAAGTCGACCCTGCTCAAGGTGCTCGCCGGCCTGCTGGCACCGAGCGCCGGCCACGTCGAGCTGCAAGGCCGGCCGCTGACCGGCTGGAGCGCCCGCGAGCGCGCCCGTGCGTTGTCGTGGCTCGGCCAGGGCGAGGGCGCGGACGGCGGCGCCGACGACCTCGCGGCCTGGGACGTGGCCATGCTCGGCCGCCTGCCGCACCGGCCCTGGCTCGCGCCGCCTGGCCCGGCCGACCGCGCGGCGGTGGAGCAGGCATTGCGCGCCACCCATGCCTGGGACTGGCGCGCCCGGCCGCTGGGCGAGCTTTCCGGCGGTGAACGCCAGCGGGTGCTGCTGGCGCGCGCCCTGGCGGTGAGCGCGCCGGTGCTGCTGATGGACGAGCCGCTCGCCAACCTCGACCCACCCCACCAGTCCGACTGGCTGACGACGGTGCGCGCCCTGGCCGCCGGGGGCGCCACCGTGGTGAGCGTGCTGCACGAGATCGGCTTCGCGCTGCACGCCGACCACGTGGTGGTGCTGCAGGCCGGCCGGGTACTGCACGCCGGCGCGCCGCACGACGAGCGCACCCACGCGGCGCTGGAGTCGGTGTTCGACGGGCGCATCGCCATCCGTCCGCTGGACCAGGGCTGGGCGGTGGTGCCGCGCGCCTGAATCCGAAGATCCAAAGAAGAGAGAACCGCATGCAGATCGAAACACCGCCCACCGCCAAGCCCTACGAAAAACCCGAGGGCGAACGCCGGGGCCTGGTCATCGTCAACACCGGCGACGGCAAGGGCAAGAGCACGGCGGCCTTCGGCCTGGCGCTGCGCGCGCACGGCCGGGCCAAGCCGGTGCGCATCTTCCAGTTCATGAAGGTGCCGTCGGCGCGTTTCGGCGAACACCGCATGTTCGAGCAGCTCGGCATTCCGATCGAAGGGCTGGGCGACGGTTTCAGCTGGAAGAGCCAGGACCTGGAACGCAGCGCGCAGCTCGCCCGCGACGGCTGGCAGACAGCGCGTGCGGCGATCCTGTCGGGCGAATACTTTCTCGTGGTGCTCGACGAGATCACCTATCCGCTGATCTACGGCTGGCTGCCGCTGCAGGACGTGCTCGACACCCTGCGCCAGCGGCCGCGCGAGGTGCATGTGTGCCTGACCGGCCGGCGCTGCCCGCCGGAGATCGTGGAGCTGGCCGACACGGTGACCGAGATGGCCATGGTCAAGCACGCCTTCAAGGCCGGCGTGCCGGCGCAGCGGGGCATCGAGGATTGAACGCCTTGCCACCAGCCCTCGCCGCGCAGGCCGTGCTGGTGGCGCTGCTGGTGGACATCGTCTCGGGCGAGCCGCGCCGCTGGCATCCGGTGGCGGGCATGGGGCGCTTTCTGGGCCGCGCCGGACGATGGGCGGCGCCCGAGCGGGCGCCGACAGGGCGTGACCTGAAAGCGTTCCGGCGCGGGGCCATGGCGTGGGTCGCGGGCGCGGCGGCCTGCGCCATCGCGGCCTGGGCACTGCAATCGCTCCTGGTGACGCTGCCCGGGTGGGCGTGCGCCTTGCTGCTGGGCCTGGCGCTCAAGCCGATGCTGGCCTGGCGCATGTTGCGCGACGAAACCGTGGCGGTGGAGGCGGCCCTCGCGCAGTCGCTGCCCGCCGGCCGGCAGCGACTGTCGCGCCTGGTCAGCCGCGACACCACGGCGCTGTCGGCCGGCGAGGTGCGTGAATCCGCCATCGAGAGCCTGGCCGAGAACTTCAACGATTCGGTGATCGCGCCGCTGTTCTGGTTCGCCCTGTTCGGACTGCCCGGCGCGGTCGTCTACCGATTCGCCAATACCGCCGACGCGATGTGGGGCTATCGCGGCATGCGCCAGGGGCGCTGCTGGGAATGGGCGGGCAAGTTCGCGGCACGCGCCGACGATGCGCTGTCGTGGCTGCCGGCGCGGCTGTCGGCCGCGGCGATGCTGGTCGGCGCGCCGGCTGGCATGTGGCGCGGGCTGCCGGCGCAGGCGCGCGTCACGCCATCGCCCAACGGCGGCTGGCCGATGGGCGCGATGGCCCTGCGGCTCGGCGTACGCCTGGGCAAGCCGGGCCACTACCTGCTGAACCCCGCCGGACGCGTGCCCGGGCCGGACGACACCACGCGCGCCGTGCGCATCGCCACCCGCATCGTGCTGGCGATGGGCGTGCTGGCGGCTTTCGTCCTGCTGACCTACCGAGCGAGCCCATGACCCAGCGCGCCCACGGCGGCCCCGACGCGTCGGGACAGTCGCCCTTCGATTTCTCTACCAACGCCAACGCCTGCGGCCCGTGCCCGTCGGCGCTGGCGGCGGTGCTGGCCGCCGATGCGCGCTCGTATCCCGATCCGGCCTACCGCGCGCTGCGGGACAGCCTGGCTCGCCACCATGGTGTGGACGTGGCGCGCATCGTGCCGGCGGCCAGCGCCAGCGAGGCCATCCTGCGCATCACCGCCCGGGCCGTGCAGCGGGGCGTGACGGGGGTGTCGGTGCCGGAATTCGCTTACGGCGACTACCGCCATGCCGCCGAAGCCTGGAGCCTGCCGGTGCACGCACGCGGTCAGCGCCACGCGGCGGGCGCCGCAACGCTGGCCTGGGCCTGCGATCCGTCGAGCCCGCTCGGCCTGGCCGATGCGCCCGCCGCATCCGTCGCAGCCTCGACGCTGGTCGTCGACCGCGCCTATGCGCCACTGCGCCTGTCCGGCGCCGATCCCTGGCGGGCGCATGCCGGCCTTGCCTGGCAGCTCTGGACGCCGAACAAGGCGCTGGGCATGACCGGCATCCGCGCGGCCTATCTCATCGCACCCGAGGGCGGCGAGGACGAAGCCGCCGCGCTCGACCGGCTGGCGCCGTCCTGGCCCATCGGCAGCCACGGCGTGGCCATGCTCGACGCCTGGTGCCACGACGAAGCCCGCACCTGGCTCGCGCAGAGCCTGGACACCCTGCGCGCCTGGAAGTCCGCCCAGCAGGCCTTGTGCGACAGCCTCGGCTGGCAGCCGCTGCGCTCCGACGCCAACTTCTTCGTCGCCCGCCTGCCCGAAGGCACGCCCGCCGACCTGCTCGCACGACTGCGGGAGCAGGGCGTGCAACTGCGCGATTGCGCCTCCTTCGGACTGCCGGGCCACGTGCGGCTGGGCGTGCTGCCGCCGCCGGCGCAGCAGGCGCTCGCCGATGCGGTGGGAGGCGCGGCTGGAGGCTCGGGCGGCGGGGCCACTACCATGCACGCCCCGAACCCCTGGAAATAAGCGCAGCCATGGCACGCCTCGACAACGAAGACAACCGGTCCGTCGCCCTCTACTGGGACTTCGAGAACCTGCACGCCAGCCTGGTCGAGGAGCGCTACGGCGAGGGCACCTACGGCAAGACCGACAACCGCTTCAAGGTGCAGGAGCCGCTGGTGGACGTGCAGGCCATCGTCGAGCTGGCGTCGTCCTTCGGGCCGGTGGCGATCAACCGGGGCTACTGCAACTGGCAGTTCTACGGCCGCTACCGCGACGCGCTGCTGCAGGGCGCGGTCGAGCTGATCCAGCTGTTTCCGCCGGGCGCGTCGGCCAAGAACGGCGCCGACATCAAGCTCTGCCTCGATGCGGTGGAAGACATCCAGCGCTTCGGCCATATCGCCACGGTGATCATCGTCGGCGGTGACAGCGACTTCATGCCGGTGGCGCAGAAGATCAAGGCCGCCGGCCGCGCGCTGGTGGGTATCGGCACCCGGCGCTCCACCAATCGGCACTGGGCCAAGAGCTGCCACGAATTCCGTTATTACGAAAACCTGGTCGAGCCCCTGGCCGAAGCGGCCCGGGCCGAGCCCGAAGCACCGCCCGCGGCGGTACCGGCGCTGGACCCGGCCGCCGAGATGCTGCGCCGCGCGGTGCACCTGCTGGCCGAAACCAAGGGCGACCCGTGGGTGAACAAGGGCGCGATCTTCCACATGGTCAAACGCCTGGACCCGACCTTCGATCCCCGGGAATACGGCCACGCCAACTTCCCCGCCATGGTCAAGGCGCTCGACCAGGTGGTGGAAGTGCGCAAGGGCGATTCGGACCAGCAGGTCCGGCTGCTGCCGTGATCGGCCGCGTGGCGAAGGCCACGCCATGACCGCGCGCTGCGTCATGGTGCTCGGCACCACCAGCGGCGCCGGCAAAAGCTGGCTCACCACCGCGCTGTGCCGCTGGTATGCCGACCGCGGATACAAGGTCGCGCCGTTCAAGGCGCAGAACATGAGCAACAACGCCCGCGTGGTGGCGGGCGGCGAGATCGGCAGCGCGCAATATTTCCAGGCCCTGGCCGCGCGCGCCGAGCCCGACGTGCGCATGAACCCGGTGCTGCTCAAACCCGAGCACGACACCGCCAGCCAGGTGGTGCTGATGGGCCGGGTCGACACCACGCTGACCAGACTGCCCTGGCGCGAACGCAGCGCCCATGTCTGGCCGCACGTCGCGCGTGCGCTCGATGCGTTGCGCGCCGAGAACGACGTGGTGGTGATCGAAGGTGCCGGCTCGCCTGCCGAGATCAACCTGCAGGCCAGCGACATCGTCAACCTGCGCGTGGCCCGGCACGGCGACGCGCGCTGCCTGCTGGTCACCGACATCGACCGGGGCGGCGCCTTCGCCCATCTCTACGGCACCTGGGCGCTGCTGCCCGAAGCCGACCGCGCACTGCTGCGCGGCTTCGTGCTCAACAAGTTCCGGGGCGACGCCAGCCTGCTGGCGCCCGGCCCGCAGATGCTGCAGGACATGACCGGCGTACCCACCGTGGCCACCGTGCCGATGTGGTGGCGCCACGGCCTGCCCGAGGAAGACGGCGTGTTCGACGACCGCCCCGGTGGTGCATCGGGCGCGGTGCGGCTGACGGTGGCGGTCGTGGCCTATCCGCGCATCAGCAATCTCGACGAGTTCCAGGCGCTGAAGAACATCGAGGGCGTGCGGCTGGTGTGGGCGCGATCGCCCGCGCAGTTGCAGTCGGCCGACTGGATCGTGCTGCCCGGCTCCAAACACACCAGTGGCGACCTGGCCTGGTTGCGCACCCAGGGCCTGGACGCCGCCGTCGCCGCGCACGCGGCGGCCGGCCGGCCGGTGCTGGGCATCTGCGGCGGGCTGCAGATGCTGGGCGAAGCGCTGATCGATCCGCACGGCATCGACGGCAACGGCCCGGGCCTGGGCCTGCTGCCGCTGGTGACGGCCTTCGAGCCGGAGAAGACGGTGCGCCACACGCGCGCGCGTTTTGGCGCGGTGGGCGGTGCGTGGTCGGCCTTGTCGGGCGTGGAGATGGCCGGCTACGAGATCCGCCACGGCCAGACCGCCGCCCGGCCCGACCTGCCGGCGCCGTTGCGGGTGCTGCCCGAAGGCCTGGGCTGGCAGAACGCCCAGGGCAATGTGCTGGGCCTGTACCTGCACGGCCTGTTCGAGGACAGCGCCGTGCTGCAGGCTTTGTTCGGTGCCGAAGCGCCCACGCTGGACCGGGTGTTCGACGGACTGGCGGCGGCGGTGGAGCGCGACTTCCGGCCGGGTTGGCTGGCATCGTTGCTCGGCTGAACCGGCCGCCGGGGCTGGCTTATCGCACCAGCATCTCGTAGACCTTGGGATCGTCCGCGCACTGGCCGGCGCCGCATTCGACCACGGTCGACACCAGGTTGCCGGCGATCAGCGCCACGAAGACGATCGCGACGAATTTCTCCAAGATGCGCGACACCGAAAGCCCGTGCAACGCCGGTTGGAGGACCGGTCCCCAATGGCCCAGAGACATCATCAGCGCCACCGCCAGGACCAGCAGCACCGACGCCACCAATGCCCAGGTGTAGAAATGCAGCCCGAGAAAACTGCTGCCATAACCGACATTGCCGGGTTCTATGTGCAGAAACACCTGACGCAGCGCGATGGCGCCGGTAGTGACAGCGCCGACCAGCGCCATCGCGTAATGGGTATTGCGTATGCCCATCCGAATATTGAAAAGAAATCCAAGGCCGACCAGTATCAGCCCCGCCCGTTGCAGCAGGCAAAGTGGGCATGGTAATTCGGAGCGGACCAACTGGTAATAGAAGGCAACGCACAGGCACAAGCTGATGCCGACCAGTCCGGCGAGGTTCAGCCAAACCGCTACCGAATGGTCGTTGCGCGGATTCAATGAGTTCGTCATGCCGGGCTCCTCTCAGAATGAAAGCGGAAGGTGGGTGGTTGCATGGTGGTCGAACCACAGCAGGCAGACCGCCAGCATCACGCCCCAGCAGGCATAGGCCGCCCTGGATTTTTCAAACAGCGAGAAAATGGCGGTGGCCAGCGCGATCGCAAAAGGTAGAAGCATCACCATTTACTGGTTCCAGGCAAAGTTGAGGTGCGCCGGAGCTTTGCAGATAATCGGCGGCACAGTCTTCGCCATGTTTAGGCCGGACAGGGTAAAGCGATAAATATCCAGTATTGGGATGCGCGGCAATATGGCGCGACGCCGTGTGAATAAATGCGCGTTCACCCCGCCGCGGAGTCGGGCGCTGCCGCTGTCATTGGTCGCAGCCGGCCCGCCGCCTTACGATCACCGGCTTCGCCGTCTCCAGAGGATCCACCCATGAACGCCCCCTTCACACCGCCCGCGCGGCAGCCCGCCACCGCCCAGGATCTCGCCGCGCTGCCGCTGATCGAGAAGTGGATCTCGTTTGCCACCGTCTCGCGCGACAGCAACCTGCCCTTGATCGAATGGACCCGCGACTGGCTCGCTGTCCACGGCGTACAGAGCGAACTCACCTACGACGACACCGGCCGCAAGGCCAACCTCTGGGCCACGCTGCCGGCGGCCGACGGCGAGACCAAGGTCGGCGGCATCGTGCTCTCCGGCCATACCGACGTGGTGCCGGTCGACGGCCAGCCCTGGGACACCGACCCCTTCGTCGCCACCGTGTCCGGCGACAAGCTCTACGGCCGCGGTGTCACCGACATGAAGGCCTACAGCGCCACCGCGCTGTTCATGGTGCCCGAGCTTCTGCGCCGCAAGCTCAAGCGGCCGATCCACCTGGCATTGAGCTACGACGAGGAAATCGGCTGCATCGGCGTGCGGCCGATGATCGCCAAGATGGTCGACCAGGGCTTCCGCCCGGCCGGCTGCATCGTCGGCGAGCCCACCGGCATGCAGGTGGTGATCGCGCACAAGGGCAAGCACGGCTACAAGACTTCGGTGCGCGGCCACGAGGCGCATTCCTCGCTGACGCCGCTGGGCGTGAATGCGGTCGAGGTGGCCTGCGAATTCGTCGCCAACCTCAAGTCGATGGCGCGCCGGCTGGCCGCCGAAGGGCCGTTCGACCCGCTCTTCGACGTGCCATTCACCACCATCCACACGGGCGTGATCCATGGCGGCACCGCGCTCAACATCATCCCGCGCGACTGCGAGATCGCTTGGGAGATTCGCCATCACCACCTGAACTCGCCGGTTGCCCTGTTCAACGAAGCCAAGGCCTTCGGCGACAGCCTGGTGCCCGCCATGCAGGCGGTGGCGGCCGACACCGGCATCACCCACCGCCAGACCTCGGTGCTGCCCGGCTTCGCCACCGACGCGGCCAGCGAAATCGCGCAGATGGGTTTCCGCTGCGCCGAGGTCGACGGCGCCAGCCAGGCGGTGAAGGTGTCGTTTGGCACGGAAGCTGCGTTGTTCCACCAGGTCGGCGTGCCGACCATCGTCTGCGGCCCCGGGCACATCGCCCAGGCCCACCAGCCCAACGAGTGGGTGACGCTGGAACAGCTCGCCTGGTGCGAGCGCTTCATGCGCCGGCTCGCCGACGAGGTCTGCATCGACTGATCCCCGCTTTTCGCATCCATCGTTTTCAGGACCCATCGACATGACCGCAGACCGCCGCCGCTTCATCGGCACCAGCTTCGCCCTCGGTGCCATCGCCGCCTCCGGCCGCGCCTTCGCCCAGGCCTCCGGCCAGGTCGTCCACATGGTCGTGCCCTTCGCCTCCGGCGGCGTGCAGGACATCCTGGCGCGTTCCATTTCCACCGAACTCGGCCTGGCCCTGGGCCAGACCGTGCTGGTGGAAAACCGTGCCGGCGCCGGCGGCACCGTGGGCACCGGCTACGTCGCCAAGGCCGCACCCGCCAGCAACACCATGGTGATGGCCGCGGCCAGCCACAACATCGCCGGCACGCTCTACACCAAGCTGAGCTATGACCCGCAGAAGGACTTCGCGCCCATCGCCCACATCGGCACCGCCGACTACGTGCTGATGATCCATGCCGACGTGCCGGCCAAGACCGTGGCCGAATACATCCGCCATGCCAAGGCCAACCCCGGCAAGCTCAACTACGCCACCAGCGGCGTCGGCAGCGCCACCCACCTGGCCATGGCGTATTTCAACGGCAAGGCGGGCATCGACGTCGTCCACATTCCGCTCAAGGCGACCGGCGAGGCGATCAACGAGGTGATTTCCGGCCGGGCGCAGGCGGTCATCGCGGCGAGCATCGGGGCGCTGGCGTTCGCCAACGATGCCCGGGTGCGGCTGATCGGCGTTACGTCCACCCAGCGGTCCAAATACCTGCCTTCGGTGCCGACCATCGCCGAAAGCGGTCTGCCCGGCTACCGCTTCGACTCCTGGTTCGGCCTGCTCGGCCCCGCCGGCACGCCGCCCGCGCAGATCGCCAAGGTGAACGCCGCCGTCGGCAAGCTGCTGGAAGACCCGGTGATCCTGGAGCGGCTCGACAAGCAGGGCATCCGCCCGCAGGCGATGAGCGCCGGCGATTTCGGCAAGCTGCTGGCGACCGACTACGTGCGCATGGCCGAAGTCGTCAAAGCCTCCGGCGCCACGGTGGAGTAGTGAGCCCCTCGGCTTTTTCACTTCGCTTCGCTGCGTGTAAACGCCATCCCCCAAGGGGAAGGCTTCGCCGAGTCCAGGGAAACCCTGGCCTGGTGAGTTGTGTGCCCCTCGGCTTTTTCACTTCGCTTCGCTGCGTGTAAACGCCATCCCCCAAGGGGAGGGCTTCGCCGAGTCCAGGGAAACCCTGGCCTGGCGAGTTGTGTGCCCCTCGGCTTTTTCACTTCGCTTCGCTGCGTGTAAACGCCATCCCCCAAGGGGAGGGCTTCGCCGAGTCCAGGGAAACCCTGGCCTGGCTCTACTTGGATATGAGCGCTTTCGGGTGGCGGCGCCCGGTGTGAGCCCCCCCTAGGGGGAGGGCTTCGCCGAGTCCAGGGGCCCTGGGCTGGCTCTACGGGAACATGGGCGCCATCTGGGGGCGCCCGCTGTTTGTGGCAGGGGAGGACTCGCGCATCGAGCGGGTGAGCCGGCGTGGGGCAGGGCGCCGATAGACTCGTCGGCTCTTTTCCCTTTCTCGCCATGAGCTTCGTCGTTCCCTCCATTCCCGACCTCCACGAGCCGACGCTGTCGGCCCGCCTGCGCCACCTCATCGACCACAAGACCAAGCCGCTCGGCTCGCTCGGGCGGCTGGAGTCACTGGCGCTGCGCATCGGCGCCATCCTCGGCAGCGAAGCGCCGCGCCTCGTGTCACCACAGCTGCTGGTCTGCGCGGCGGACCACGGCCTGGCAGTGCGCGGCGTTTCGGCCTATCCGAGCGACGTCACCTGGCAGATGGTCGAGAACTTCCTCGCCGGCGGCGCGGCGGTGAGCGTGCTGGCGCGCCAGCACGGCCTGGCGCTGACCGTGGCCGACTGCGGCGTGGCGCACGACTTCGCGCCCCGGCCGGGGCTGGTCGACTGCAAGGTTGCGCGCGGCACCGCCGACGCCTCCACCGGCCCGGCCATGACGCCCGCCCAGCGCGACCAGGCCCTGGCCCACGGCCAGGCGCTGGTGCGATCGTTGCCCGGCAACGCGCTGCTGCTCGGCGAAATGGGCATAGGCAACACCTCGTCGGCCTCGCTGCTGCTGGCCCGCCTCGGCGGCGTGCCGTTGGCCGACTGCGTGGGCGCCGGCACCGGCCTGGACGACGCCGGCATCGCCCGCAAGCTGGCGGTGCTCGGCGAGGTCTTGGCGCTGCATGCCGATGCCACGCAATCGCTCGACGCCCTGGCCGCGTTCGGCGGATTCGAGATCGCCACCCTGGCCGGCGCAACGCTGCAGGCGGCGGCCGAGCGCCGGGTGATCCTGGTCGACGGCTTCATCACCAGCGCGGCGGTGCTGGTGGCCGCGCGCCTGGCGCCGGCCGTGCTGCAGCGCTGCGTGTTCGCCCATCGCTCGGGCGAACGCGGCCATGGCGCCTTGCTGGCGCAGCTCGGCGCCGAACCCTTGCTCGACATGGGCCTGCGCCTGGGCGAAGGTTCGGGCGCGGCGCTGGCCTGGCCGATGCTGGTGTCGGCCTGCGCGATCCTGGCCGAGATGGCCAGCTTCGAATCGGCCGGCGTGGCGACCGCCGCCTGACGATCAGGCGGCTGCTTCCGCGCCACGCCGCGCGGCCTCGGTGTCCCGGGCCGGCGGCAGGCCGAACATGCGGCCGTACTCGCGGGTGAACTGCGGCACGCTCTCGTAGCCCACGCCGAACGCGGCAGCGCTCGCCGACGCGCCTTCGCCGATCATGCGGCGCCGCGCCTCTATCAGCCGCAGCCGCTTCTGAAACTGCAGCGGCGACAAGGACGTGACGGCGCGGAAATGCTGATGGAACGACGAGGGGCTCATGCCGGCCGTGGCCGCCAGCCGCTCCACCGTCAGCGGCCGGTCGAATTCCGCGCGCAGCAGCGCCACGGCCCGCGCCACGCGGCGCACCTGGCTTTCGGGCCAGCCCAGCTGGCGGATCGCCGGACCGTGCTTTCCGGTCAGCAGCCAGTAATGCAGTTCACGCACGCCCTGGGCCTGCAGGATCGCGAGCGACTCCGGCCGCTCGACGAGCCGCATCAGCCGCCCGCAAGCCTCGGCCACTTCGGCATCGGTGGTGGTGGCGCGTGCGGCGTCGTGGCCGGTGCCGGGCAGCACGGGCTCCATCTGCAGGGCGAGTTCGGACACCACCGACAGATCGAGGTCCATCACGATCGACACATAGGGCGCGGCCTCGGTGGCGTCGGTGATGCGGCTGACGGTGGGCACGTCGGCGGTGATGAGCAGCGAATCACCGCTCTGCAGCCGATGCGTGCGGGTGCCGACCGTCACTTCCTTGGCGCCTTGCAGCACCAGGCAGACCAGGGGCCGGTAGATGTCGTGAATCAGCCCGCTGGGCCGGTGCGATCGCACGATGCTCAGGCCGTCGATCGGCGTGGGCGCGATGCCGGCGGCGTCGGCATGGGCGTCCGCATGGCGGCGTGCCGCCTGGAGCAGGGTCTCGGTCATGGCGCCGAGCGTAACGGTGCCGGGCGCCCGCCGAAACCCCATTCGGAGGATCGGGCAAGAAGCTTCGAGCTTTCGGTAAAGACGCTGCGCGCGGCGGTTTCTAGCATCGGTCCATCACTTCACAGGACCGCACCATGAGCGCTGAAAACTCCTCCGCAACCAACACCATCGCCCTCGTCACCGGCGGCAGCCGGGGCCTCGGCCGCAACACCGCCCTGCACATCGCCCGTGCCGGCGGCGACGTGGTCATCACCTTCCGCAGCCGCGCGGACGAGGCGCAGGCCGTGGTCGCCGAGATCGAGTCGCTCGGCCGCAAGGCGGTCGCCCTGCAGCTCGACACCGCCGTCGCCGCCGGCTTCGCCGACTTCACCGCCCGGCTGCGCCAGGCGCTGCGCGCCACCTGGCAGCGCGACAGCTTCGACCACCTCGTCAACAACGCCGGTCATGGCGAGCACGCCGCCTTCGCCGACACCACCGAAGCGCAGTTCGATGGTCTGGTGAATGTGCACCTGAAGGGCGTGTTCTTTCTGACCCAGGCCTTGTTGCCGCTCATCACGGACGGTGGCCGCATCGTCAACCTCTCCTCGGGCCTCACCCGTATGAGCTGGCCCGGCTACGCCGCCTACGCCGCCATGAAGGGGGCGGTCGAAGTGCTGAGCCGCTACCTCGCCAAGGAGCTGGGCACACGCGGCATCGCGGTCAACACCGTGGCGCCGGGCGCCATCGAGACCGACTTCGGCGGCGGCGTGGTGCGCGACAACCCGGAGATCAACCAGCGCGTGGCCGGCATCACCGCGCTCGGCCGCGCGGGTGTG
The DNA here is from genome assembly GCF_033546935.1 of Xylophilus sp. GOD-11R. Lineage (GTDB taxonomy): Bacteria > Pseudomonadota > Gammaproteobacteria > Burkholderiales > Burkholderiaceae_C > Xylophilus. The sequence continues at coordinate 1,735,176 of NZ_CP137854.1, forward strand.
CCCGACGACATCGGGCCGATGATCGCCAGCCTGCTCGCGCCCGCCAACCGCTGGGTGAACGCGCAGCGCATCGAGGTGTCGGGCGGTCAGGGTCTGTGACGATGCCGCTGCGAGGACCGCGCGACATACTGCCGTTTTTTTCAGCCCGGTTATTCGGGATCAATTCATGAAACGACTGCATCGTCTCGCCGCCGCCCTCGCGGCATCGGCCCTGCTGGCGGCGCCGGCCTGGGCGCAGAACGTCAAGGTGACACCGCTCGGCGGCATCGACGGCGAGTTCTGCGCCCAGGACCGCGCACTCGTCTTCGAAGACCCCAACGGCACCCGCATCCTCTACGACCCCGGCCGTACCGTGGCCGGCGCCACCGACCCGCGCCTGGGCAAGATCGACATCCTGCTGGTCAGCCATATGCACGGCGACCACATCGGCAATGCGCACACCGCCGCGCCCAATGCCGGCACCTGCGGCGCGCCCGACATGTCGGTGTCGGACTATCCGCATTCCAACGCGGTCAACATCGCTTTCGCCAAGAATTCCAAGATCGTCGTCGGCAGCGAAATGCCGCCGTTCTTCGCCGCCAAGCTGCGCTCGCTCGGCGGCAACCCGGCCAACGCGATGCTGGCGCGCTTCGGCGGCAGCGTGACCGTGGGCGGCGTGCGCATCGCCACGGTGACCGCCATGCACAGCAACGGCGTCGAGCCCGAATACATCGGCGGTGACCTCGGCAAAGCCATGAAGGAAGCCGGCATCGCCGGCGACGTGGGCCTGGCCACCGGCTATGTGCTCACCTTCAGCAACGGCCTGGTCGCCTACCTGTCGGGCGACACCGGCATCACCGCCGACCAGGACCGCGTGGTGCGTGACTACTACCGCGCCAAGCTGGTCGTGATGAACATGGGCGACGGCTTCACCACCGGCCCGGGCGAGGCGGCCTATGTGGTCAACGAGCTGGTCAAGCCGGCGGCGGTCATCGCCTCGCATGCCAACGAGGTGGGCACGGTCGGCGGCAAGGTGCGGCCGGGCAGCAAGACCGAGGCCTTCATCAAGGCGGTGAAAGTTCCGGTGCATGTTCCGCTGTCGGGCATCACCATGGAGTTCACCGCGCGCGGTGCCTGCGCCGCCGGCTGCTGACCGGCCTCCGGCGGCCGGCCATCACCTGATTAGGTGATGACGATGCGGTAAGCGCCACGGCACCATCGCGCCCTTCGGCGCGTCGGCCGACACGAGGAGCAAGCATGGTCTGCCCGGCTTCGAGCTACAGCGGTATCCGAAACGACAACATCGCCTGGTCCAACTGGAGCGGCCGCGCGGGACGCACGCTCAAGTCGCTCTTCGTGCCCGCGCCCGCCGGCGCCGTGAACACCGACGTGCCACTGCCGCCGCCGGTCGGCCTGCAGCAGCTGGTGCGGGTGGTGAAGGACGCGACCGACAACGCGCGCTCGGTGCACGCCATCGGCAGCGGCTGGGCCTTCGACGACCAGGCCATCGGCGACGACTGGGCCATCGACATCCGCGGGCTGCGCTCGCGCTTGCTCGGCACGGTGGGCGACGCGCAGGTCAACGGCATCGCCAACAACGCGCCGCAGACCGGCGCCGGTCTGACCGATAGCTGGCGCGCCAGTCAGGCCGATCGCGCCGGAACCCGCAAGCTGGTGCATGTGGAGGCGGGCATCAAGCTGTGGCAGCTGATCCAGATGCTCGACGGCCTCGGCCTGGCGCTGCCCACGCTCGGCGGCGCCAACGGCCAGGCGCTGGCCGGCGTCATCAACACCTCGGTGCACGGCGGCGACTGGATGCAGCCGGCATTTCCGGGCCTGGTGCGGGCGCTGCACCTGGTGACGCACGGCGGGCGCGAAATGTGGATCGAGCCCGGCACCGCGGCCATCACGCGCGACGACCGGCTCAAGCCCACGCTGAGCTGCCCGGACGTGGAGATCGTGCGCAGCGACGAGATCTTCCATGCGGCGGTCGTCGGCATGGGTCGCTTCGGCGTCGTGTATGCGTATGTGCTGGAAGTGCGGCCACAGTTCTGGGTGGCCGAGGTGGCGACCCGGCCCGATCGCAACGCGGTCTTCGCGGCCTTGCGCGCGGGAGCCGCCACCATCAACAACCCCTTCGGCGCGCTGCTCTCACTGCTCGCCCAGGACGCCGGGCCGGCAAGCGTGGCCGAGTCCCGGTCCGGGGCGCAGCCGAGCTTCTTTCAGCTGCTGCTGAGCACCCGCAATCCGCCGGGCATCTGGGTGCAGCGCCGCTGGGAAACCACCGACCGCAGCGACCTGAACGTGGGCGCGGCCACCGACGTGTCGGGCGACCTGGTGGCGCTGGGCCTGAATGCGCTGCTGGTCGCCAATCCGCTGGGTTCGATCTTCAGCGCGCTCAATCCGATCCTCGATGCGATCGTCAACGGCGTGATCGACGGCGAGATGAAGAACGCCGCCGAAAAAGGCCGGCGCGGACGGCACGCCTGGGTGACCGCCGGGCCGCCGAGCGGCAAGTTTCCGGACTACAAGGGTGTGTCGGCCGAGGTGATGTTCGACGCCAACAACCCGGCCTATGTCGACTTTCTGCAGGCGATCCTGGCCGAGGGCGGCAACTTCCGTCAGGTGGGCTGGCTGTCGCTGCGGCCGAGCCGGGCCACCACGGCCACGCTGTCGATGCACAACGTGGGCGGCACGCACGCCGTGTCGATCGAGATCGCCTTGCTGGCCGGCATGGTCGACAACGAACGCTTCATGACCTTCGTGCAGCAGAAGGCGCTGGCGCTCGGCGGGCGGCTGCACTGGGGTCAGGTCAACGGCGCGCTCACGCCGCAGACCGTGTCGGCGCAGTACGGCGGCATGTTCGACAGCTGGCGCCGCGCGCTGTGGCGGGTGAGCGGCGACAGCATGGTGTTCAGCAACCAGTTCAGCCGGCAGCGCGGCCTGGAGCCGGTGGCCGCGCGGGCCCAACTGGCGGCAGCGGTGCCGTCGCCCGACAACCTGCTGGTGGCGCGCTCCGGCCCGCTGCAGTCGCGTCTGTGGTCGCCCACCGGCGGCTGGACCGCCTGGCAGAACACCGAACTGGCGGTGCCGCAGGACGCCGGGCCGGTCGAGCTGGTGACCGAAGGCGGTCGCTGCCACCTCTTCTTCGTGGCCGGTGACGGCGGGGTGATGTTCCGCACACGTGCGGCCACCGGTAATTGGGGCATCTGGTGGTTCGTCACCACCACCAACAACGAGAAGCCCTGGCAGGGCGTGGCGGGCGGGGCGGTGCACGCCGTCTCTCCGGGCCTGGGGTCGGTGCATGTGTTTTACGCAACCGCCACGGGCACCATCCTCGGCCTGCGCGGCGAGACCGGCGCCGGCGTTTCGTGGAAGGAACGGCGGCCGATCCAGAACGGACGCACCGCACCGGGCGGCCATGTCACCGGCGTCAGCCGGCGGCCGGGGCAGATCGACATCTTCACCGTCGGCACCGACCGGCAGGTCTACACGGCCGCCTGGAACGCGGCGGCCGGCTGGCAAGGCTGGTGGGCGATTCCCGGCGTGAGCGCGCCGCCCGGTGCGCCCGTCTGCGCGGTGTCGCGGCGGCAGGATTTCATCGACATCTTCGTTGCCGACGACGCCGGCCGCACCATGTCGGCCGCCTGGCAGCCGGGCCAGCCGTGGAAGGGCTGGTGGCATATCCAGAACGGACGCACCGCGCCCGGCGGCGCCATCACCGGCGTGAGCCGCGGGCTGGATCAGCTGGATTTCTTCATGGTGGGCACCGACAGCCGTCTCTATTCGGCCGCCTGGAGCCCGGGCGGTGGCTGGGGCGGCTGGTGGTGGATCAACAACGCGGTGGCGAGCCGATCCGGCGCGGCGGTGCCGGTGGTGTCGCGGTCGACCAATCTGCTCGATGTGTTCATGGTCGACGGCGCGGGCACCTCGCAGACCCTGGCTTGGGCGCCAGGGCGTGGCTGGGGTGGGCCGTGGCCGATGTGAGGCCGTTGTACGGGTGGCGGCGACCCGCAGGCTGACACGAAGCATCGGCCTGTGGAGGAAGGGCGCGCGGCGCGGTGGCTGACAGGGCGCGGCGGCCTGCTGCGGGCAATATTCAGGCATCCCAATCTTTCGGAGATAGCCATGAAAAAGATCGCATTCGCCCTCGTCGCCTCGCTCGCCGTGCTGAGCGCCCAAGCTCAGGTCGGCAAGGCCGCCGACCAGGCCACCGACGCCGCGCAGCACAAGATCGACCAGAAGCAGGCCGAGAGCAAGGCTAAGGAAAGCGGCCCGGTCGGCAAGGCGGTGAACAACGTCAAGGCCGACTACCACAAGGAACGTGCTTCGGCCAATGCCGACAAGGCCAAGAAGTCGCTGGAAAAAGCCGGCTCCTGAGCATTGATGCAGCCCTTCGGGGCTGAACGGAAAAAGGGTCTTCGGACCCTTTTTTCATGCCCGTGGCCGATTCAACTTTTCTTCGATTTCGGCGCGGGGGTCTTGGGTTTGAAGTCGCAATAAGGGGCCACCGCGCACTCCCAGCAGCGCGGCGTGCGGGCCACGCACACATAGCGGCCATGCAGGATCAGCCAGTGATGCGCATGCAGCATGAACTGCTTGGGAATGCGTTTCATGAGCTTCATTTCCACCGCCAGCACATCCTTGCCCGGCGCCAGTCCGGTGCGGTTGGAGACCCGGAAGATGTGGGTGTCCACCGCCATCGTTTCGTGGCCGAATGCCACGTTAAGCACCACATTGGCCGTCTTTCGGCCCACCCCCGGCAGTGACTCCAGCGCCTCGCGTGTTGGCGGCACCTCGCCTTCGAACTGATCAACCAGGATGCGGCAGGTCGCCAGCAGGTTCTTCGCTTTGTTGCGATAGAGGCCGATGGTCTTGATCGCCGCTTCCACTTTTTCCAACCCCAGATCGAGCAGCCCCTGAGGCGTGTTGGCCAGCGGCCAGAGCCGGGCGAGCGCCTTGTTGACGCCGACATCGGTGGCCTGAGCGGACAGCAGTACGGCGGCGAGCAATTCGAATGGGGTGGTGTATTCCAGTTCGGTCTTTGGTTCGGGGTTGGTGGCCTGGAGCGTGGCGAAGAAGGGGGTGATATCGGCGACTTTCATCTTGGTGATTTTACTGGGCGAATGTAATTCCGATTCTCAGCGGGCTGATTGATGCCATCAAACCAGATCGGCGAGTGAAAACTCTTTCGTGAAAGCTATGCCGGGCGTCACGCTTGAGAAAATTACTGTTATGCCTGGCAAGATCTCAATACTTCCTGGCATGTTTAGTAATGGTGCAAATGAAATTTGCGCTATGGACGTTGAAAATCTGGGCAAGGTTTTTCAGAGGCTATCTTTACGGTCTGAGCGGCAGATTACTAAATTTTTAGTAAAAGTGAGTTTTTCGGCGGGGAGAGATTCTGCGGATCGATCTGAGTGGTTTGCCATCAAATGCCGCCGAGTTCATCTTTAATCTCGCCTCCCCAATGGCCGAGCCCGAAAGCTACGCACGCTGCTCGCTGGAATGGGCTTAATAGGCGTCGTCGCACCACATTGCAGACTTGATTCAGTATGCAAGGTTGTTAATGACCTATTCGGCGACGGCGATCTCATGCATCGTAGAACCAGGCGCTTGTAGCGATAAAAGCCATGCGCCGCCCACCTTTTTCAGTTCTGGATCAGAAAGCGTAATGGCGTGTTGACCAGGGCTCATAACCGGGCGAGTGCTTTTTTGGCGCCGATGTCCGTGGCCTGCGCGAACAGCAGCACGGCGCGAAGGAGACCTGCTATCGAGGTCTGGCGAAGAATCATGCGCAGTCGTTGAGCCTGTTCGAACCGGCGATCGCCGTCCCAACCCTTGCCGCCCCAGATCAAAAAGCAAAGGCGGCTTATTGGTTAGCCGCCAAAGCCTGACGCGTGCGTCGTAGACGCCGACATCGATCGCTTGCATTGAATACAGCGTACGGTCAGCAGCTCAAGCGGGGCCATCAATCTTCAGCGTTATACGAACGTTATGTTACGCCTTGGAATAAAGATGGCTTGTTTCACGATTTGCTAGATCCATCGGATCATTGACGCGATTTGGCGTGGGTGTAACCCTTGTCAAGTCTGTTTAAAACGGACTCTTCAACAATTGAACCAAGGACTGAAAACAATGTGCTCAAAATATTCTGCCTCGAACGTCGCAAGCAAAATTGTCTCAATGATCGCATTAACTTGCGCCGGATTTGGCGCTACGGCTGCTGGGTTGGAACAAAATAGGGTAAATGTAACATTCGAATCTTATGATGGCTCGGTGGATTTTGGCACGCAGTCGATTCCATTTTTTGGAGCAGTGTTCGGGTCAAGCGATTACAACAGAGATATTATTTTTATTAGTCCTGAGTATATCCTATTTAATTTCTTCGATACGTCTTATCAAAACGCTTATAATTCATATATATTTACCAATCTTGATGGTGACTTTCCAACAAATTTTACATATGACGAAGCAAAGAGCAATCTTCCGTTTTCTCAAAGCAGAATATCCAGTTCTGGCAATACGCTGACGATTTCGCTATATGGCTATAGCGAAGGCGCAGGACAAGTGGTTCTGAGTACCGTATCCGCCGTTCCCGAACCCGAAACATACGCCATGCTTCTCGCCGGCATGGGCCTGATCGGCGCCATCGCCCGCCGCCGCTCCATCGCCAAACGGCGCGCCTAGCCAGGAACGGCGACAATCCAGGGCTTCGCGCGAAGCCCCTCGCACTGAGCATGGCGGCGTCGCGACGTATTCCTTCTCGCTGTTCCTGCCCATGACCATGCAATTCGCCGACCGCCTACAGAACGTCGAAACCTCCGCCATCCGCGAACTCTTCAAGCTGCTGGGCACGCCCGGCATCGTCAGCTTCGCAGGAGGTTTTCCGGATAGCGCGATGTTCGACGTGGACGGCATCCGCGAGGCCAGCGCCCGTGCGCTCGACGAGCCGGGCGCGCTGCAGTACGGCGCCACCGAAGGCTACGAGCCGCTGCGCTCGCAGCTGTCGGCCTTCATGGCGACCAAGGGCGTCGAGGTCGCGCCGCAGGGCCTGATCGTCACCACCGGCAGCCAGCAGGCGCTCGATCTGATCGGCAAGACGCTGATCAGCCCCGGCGACAAGGTGATCGTGGAAGGCCCGACCTTCCTGGCGACGATCCAGTGCTTTCGCCTCTACGGCGCCGAACTCGTCAGCGCGCCGATCGATGCCGATGGCGTGAAGACCGATGAGCTCGAGGCGCTGATCCAGGAGCACCGGCCCAAGTTCGTCTACCTGATTCCCACCTTCGGCAACCCCAGCGGCGCGCTGCTGACCCGGGAGCGCCGCAAGAAAGTGCTGGAGATGGCGGTGCGCCACGGTACGGTGATCGTCGAGGACGATCCCTACGGCGACCTGTATTTCACCGATGCCCCGCCGCCACCGAGCCTGATGGCCATGACACCCGAGGTGCCCGGCAGCCGCGAACTGCTGGTGCATTGCGGCAGCATGAGCAAGGTGCTGAGCCCGGGCCTGCGGGTGGGCTGGATGATCGCGCCGCCGGCCCTGCTGGCCAACGCGGTCATGTGCAAGCAATTCAGCGATGCCCATACCAGCACTTTCGCGCAAGCCACGGCCGCGCAATACCTGAAGAGCGGCCGCATGCCGGCGACGTTGGCGAACGTGCGCAAGGTATATGCCGAGCGTTGCCGCGCCATGGCCGAGAGCCTGCGCAGCGAGCTCGGCGGTGCGATCACCTTCACCCAGCCGCAGGGCGGCTTGTTCTTCTGGGCGCGGCTGACCGGCGCCAATGGCGGGCCGACCGATGCGAGCGTGTTCGCCAAGAAGGCCATCGAGCAGTTGGTGGCCTTCGTGCCGGGCGCGCCGTTCTTCGCGGCGAATCCGGATGTGTCGACGCTGCGGCTGAGTTTCGCGACGGCCGACGTCGCGCGCATTCAGGAAGGCATCGCCCGCCTGGCGAAGGCGCTGTGAACCGCCCGCGATAATCCACCATGAAGAAAACTTATTCGCTTGCCGTAGAAGGCAAGAACCGCGACCGCCTGCTGGACGCGGTCAAGCACGATATCCGCCGTTATCTCAAGCGTGAACGCCGCCGCGACCTGCCGGCCGGCGTGGATTTCTGGGACTTCGACTGCCGCTTCGGCGCCACCGAGCAAAGCGCCGAGCGGGTGCACCTGGGCAGCCTGATCGAATCGGTGGACGCGGCCGCTGCCAGCGGAGCGGATTCGTTCTATGTGGAAGTGCTGACGACACACGGTGTGCGCAACAAGGCGCGGCCGGGCGGCACGGCGTCGGATGCCGAAGGCGCGGCGGCGGCCTTCGGCGACCACGATTAACTCTTCTCTTGGGGGGGCTCGTCGGCGCGCTGGCTCGCCAGTGCCGCCTGGGCCGCCGCCGCGCGCAGCTTGTCCTTCTTGCTCGGACGCCGGCCCTTGATGCCGCCGGCGCCGGACGGCGCTTCTGCCGGGGCCGGCGCGGGCGTGGTCTCCACCGGCTCGAAGCCGGCAATGATTTCCCGCTCGATCGCCACGCCGTTGCGCTTCTCGATCAACCTGAAATGCGCTTCGGTGCTCGCGCTCACAAAACTCACCGCCACGCCGCTGGCGCCGGCACGTCCGGTGCGGCCGATGCGGTGCACGTAGTCGACCGCCGAGCGCGGCAGGTCGTAGTTGACGACCACGCCCATGTCCTCGATGTCGATGCCGCGCGCGGCGAGATCGGTGGTCAGCAGCAGGTCCCAGCGGCCGGCCTTGAATTCATCCAGGATCTGCTGGCGCGCGCCCTGGCTCAGCTCGCCGTGGAAGGCGGTGGCGAACACGCCTTTCTTGTAGAGCTTGTCGGCCACGTGTTCGGCGGTGTAGCGGGTGGCGACGAAGACCAGCGCGCGTTTCCAGGCGTGGGCTTTTTGCAGATGGCGCAGCAGCGCGGTGCGCTGTCCGGTGTCGACCAGCACGGCGCGCTGTGCGATGTCGGGGCGGCCTTCGTCGGTGGTGGCGATTTCCACCCTCACCGGGTCGCGCAGCAGGCCACGCGCCAGGGCCTCGACAGCCGGCGGGAAGGTGGCCGAGAAGAACAGGTTCTGCCGGCGCTCGGGCAGCAGGCCGAGCACGCGCTGCAGCTCTTCGGCAAAGCCCAGGTCGAGCAGGCGATCGGCCTCGTCGAGCACCAGGCAGGCGAGGGATGACAACGACAGGGCGTTGTGGTCGACCAGGTCGAGCAGGCGCCCGGGCGTGGCAACCACCACGTCGCAACCTCCGCGCAAGGCCATCATCTGCGGGTTGGCCGACACGCCACCGAAGACGACCGCCACCTGCGGCCGGCCCGGCATCTGGCGGGCCAGGTCGCGCAGCAGTTCACCGGCTTGCACCGCGAGTTCGCGGGTGGGCACCAGCACCAGGGCTTGCGGCAGGCGGCGGCGCTGTTCGATGACCGGTGGCGGCAGGCGCTGCAGCAGGGGCAGGGCATACGCGACGGTCTTGCCGGAGCCGGTCTGGGCCGTGGCGAGCAGGTCGGCCCCGCCCAGTGCCGGGGGAATTGCCTCCGCCTGGATGGGCGTGGGTGTGCGCAAGCCCAGCGTGCCGATGGCGTGGACGAGTTCCGGCGACAGGCCGAGGGCGGAAAAGGGCATGGGGGAGGGCGCGGGCGTCGGCGCGGGAGGCAAAGGAAGGGTGCCGATCTTGGCACGGATGGCTCGGTGCGGCCCAGCCGCTTCGGCCGTCAGGCGCCGGCGGGCTTCACCAGCACCGGTTGCTCGCGGTAGAGCTCGGGCATCAGCGCCTTGAGATGGGCGATCTTCGGCAGGTCGTAGGTGGCGATATAGCCCTGTGTGGGATGCAGGGTGGCGTAGTCCTGGTGATAGGCCTCGGCGGGGTAGAAGGCCTTCAGCGGCGCGACTTCGGTGGCGATGGGCGCGGTGTAGGCCTTGGCGGCGTCGAGTTGGGCGATGTAGCGGCGGGTGAGGTCCTGCTGCGCCGGCGTGGCGTAGAAGATGGCCGAGCGGTACTGGGTGCCGATGTCAGGGCCCTGGCGGTTGCGCTGCGTGGGGTCGTGGGCGACGGAGAAATAGATCTGCATCAGTTTGCCGTAGCTGACCTGTTGGGGATCGAAAGTGACCTGCACCGCCTCGGCGTGGCCGGTGCGGCCGCCGCTGACCGCCGTGTATTGGGCGGTATCGGCCGCGCCACCCGCATAGCCGGACACGGCAGAGAGCACGCCGCGGGTGTGCTGGAACACGCCCTGCACACCCCAGAAGCAGCCGCCGGCGAAGACAACGGTCTGCGGGCCGGCCGTGCCAGCGACCATGTCGGCAGCCGGTGGCGGAATGCGCACCGGCTCTTCGGCCGCCTGGCTCGCGCCGAAGAAGGTCCAGGCGGCGAGCGCCAGGACGCTGGCCAGCAGCAGCGGCTTGCTGCCACCGATGCGCGACGGTGACGGAGTAGCGGATCGGGCGGGACGGCGTGACGGGACCATGGCGGACTCCTGGGCAGGGATGGGTGTCGTTTGGATACAGCGTCGAAGCGATGGTTCACCCATCATCGCGCCGGAGTCGCGAATGGCAATCTATGCATAACATGCATACCGGAAACGCATGGGTCCTTGGGGCCGGCCGCCAGTCACGCTATCGTGCGACATCGCTTTTTGTCCACCGGAAGGTATCGTCGTCATGAGCACATCCACCACCCGCGCCACGCAGCTGAACGCGCTGTCCTTCGTGCAACCCACGCCCACCAGCGCCTGGGGCACCTACTTGTCGCAGGTCGACCGGGTGATGCCCTACCTGGGCAAGCTGCAGCGCTGGTCAGAGACGCTCAAAAGGCCCAAGCGCGCGCTGATCGTCGACGTGCCGATCGAGCTCGACAACGGCACCATCGCCCACTACGAGGGCTACCGGGTGCAGCACAACCTGTCGCGCGGCCCGGGCAAAGGCGGCGTGCGCTTTCACCCCGAAGTCACGCTCGAAGAGGTGATGGCCCTGTCGGCCTGGATGACCGTGAAATGCGCGGCGGTGAACCTGCCTTACGGCGGTGCCAAGGGCGGCATCCGGGTCGATCCCAAGGCGCTGTCGCAGAACGAACTGGAAAAGATGACGCGCCGCTACACCAGCGAGATCGGCCTGATCATCGGCCCGCAGCAGGACATTCCCGCGCCGGACGTGAACACCAATTCGCAGATCATGGCCTGGATGATGGACACCTATTCCATGAATACCGGCGCCACCTCCACCGGGGTCGTCACCGGCAAACCGATCCACCTGGGTGGATCGCTGGGCCGAGTCAAGGCGACCGGGCGCGGCGTGTTCGTCACCGGCCGCGAGGCGGCGCGCCGCACCGGGCTGGACCTGCGCGGCGCCCGGGTCGCGGTGCAGGGCTTTGGCAACGTGGGCTCGATCGCGGCCGAGCTGTTCGCCGAATCCGGCGCCAAGGTGGTGGCGGTGCAGGACCACACCGGCACCGTGTTCAACGGCGACGGCTTCGACATGCCGGCGCTGATGGAAGCGGCCCGCCGCGACGGCGTGGTGAGCCTGGCGGGCGCCGAGCGCATCGACAACGAAGCCTTCTGGGACGTGGACTGCGACATCCTGATTCCGGCCGCACTCGAAGGCCAGGTGACGGCCGAGCGCGCCCGCAAGCTCAAGGCCAAGCTGGTGCTCGAAGGCGCCAACGGTCCGACCGTGCCAGAGGCCGACGACATCCTGGCCGAGCGCGGCGTGCTGGTGGTGCCCGACGTCATCTGCAACGCCGGCGGCGTGACCGTGTCGTACTTCGAATGGGTGCAGGATTTCTCGTCCTTCTTCTGGACCGAGGACGAGATCAACCAACGCCTGGACCAGATCATGGTGAACGCGCTCAACCACATCTGGGACACCGCCGACCAGCATAAGATCGGCCTTCGCACGGCGACCTTCGCGGTGGCCTGCGAGCGCATCCTCGCGGCACGCCAGGAGCGCGGCCTGTACCCCTGATTTCCTTGCCTGACCCGACTGTGAGTCTCTCTTGACCGAAGCGCAGGACGCTTCCCCCGGACACCGCGGCGCCCAATGGCCCGCGGTTTTCGCTTTGGTGGGCTCGATGGCGTCGCTCGCCGCCGGCGCCTCGTTCGCCATCCAGCTGTTCGCGCGTGTAGGCGCCACCGGCACGACGCTGCTGCGCGTGGGGTTCGCCTCGCTACTGCTCATCGCCTTCTGGCGGCCCTGGCGGGTGCGCTGGACCGGCAGGCAACTGCTGGGCGTGGCGCTGTTCGGCCTGACGCTGGGCGGCATGAACCTGACCTTCTACCTGTCGCTGCGGACCATTCCGCTGGGCGTGGCGATCGCCATCGAACTGCTCGGCCCGCTGGCGGTGGCGGTCACGTTCTCGCGACGGGTGCACGACTTCGCCTGGATCGCGATGGCGGTCGCCGGCATCGCGCTTCTGCTGCCGCTGGGCGGTTTCGCGCGCACGTTGGACCCGGTCGGGCTGGGCTGGGCGCTGGCCGCCGGTGCGCTGTGGGCGGGCTACATCGTCGTCGGCCAGAAGGTGGCGCGCGGTCATCCGGGGCCGGCGCTGGGTCTGGGCTTGCTGGTGGGCGCGCTGATCGCGCTGCCCTTCGGCGTGGCGGTGGCGGGGGCGAACCTGCTGACGCCGGCCATGCTCGGCGCGGGGCTCGCGCTGGCGGTGTTGTCTAGCGCGGTGCCGTATTCGCTGGAGATGTACGCGCTGCGGCGCCTGCCGCCGCAGACCTTCGGCGTGCTCCTCAGCCTGGAGCCGGTGATGGGCGCCCTCTCGGGCTGGCTGTTCCTGCACCAGCGGCTGGCGCCGATACAGTGGCTGGCGATCGGCTGCGTGGTGATCGCGTCTTGCGGTGTGGCAGCCGGTGCGGCGGGCAGGGCGCCGGAGCCGGTCGTCGGCCCGGAGCCGCCCTGAGGCCGGTGGCCTCGCCTCTTGCAAGCTGGCCGGCCGTCCCCAGTTTCAGCAGCATGAACTCCACCACCAAGCAAAGTCTTCCCCGCAACGCCGCCTTGCTGGCCGGGCTGCTGGAGCGCCTGGAAGCCGGCAACCATGCCGATGCGGCTCAATACCGCGACGTCGCGGCCCGGCTGGCTGCCGAACTGCAGAGTCTGCCGCGCGATGCGTCGACCGATGCCTTGTTGATCGCCTCGCCCGCCGCAGCCATCGTGTACGAGAACCTCTATTACGAGCAGGCCGGCCTGTGCCGCACGCCGCTGGAACCGGCCATGGCGGCCGAGCTCGCGGCCCGCGAAGCCATCGCCCACGCGCGGCGGCCGGCGGCATCGGCGACCTGAGTGGGGAGGCGCCCATGAGCGACGCGCAGCACATCGTCTGCCCGCACTGCCACACCACCAACCGCGTGGCGCCGGACGACCGCGCCGAGGCCGACTGCGGGCGCTGCCACCAGCCGCTGTTCACCGGGCATCCGGTGGCGCTCGACCAGGCCGCGTTCGACCGGCACATCGGCCGCAACGACATTCCGGTGTTGGTGGATTTCTGGGCGCCGTGGTGCGGCCCGTGCCGGCAAATGGCGCCGGCCTACGAGCAGGCAGCGGGTCAGCTGGAACCGTCGGTGCGGCTTGCCAAGGTCGACACCGAAGCGGTGCCGGCGCTCGGTGCGAGATTCGGCATTCGCAGCATTCCGACGCTGGCGCTGTTCAAGGGCGGCAAGGAGATTGCGCGGCAGGCCGGTGCCATGGGCGCGTCCGACATCCTGCGCTGGGTGCGCTCGCACGGCGGCTGAGCGCCGTCGGTCAGGCTCCGGTGCTCAGAGCGCCTCGGTGACGCTGCGCCACCACCGCACCAGGCGGTTGGCGCCGTGTACTGTCCATGACTTGCGCACATGCTGCGGCACCTCCCAGGTAGCGACCGTGCCCACGTGGAAAAAAGCGCTTTCGCCCGGCTTCAATTCGAAGGTGCGGCCCTGGTAGGTGACCTTGGCCAGCCCTTCCTGGATGTACACCGCTTCGTCGCCCACATAGGTCCAGTCGAAGGTCGACGGGCCATCGGCCGCCCAGATGCCGGAGATCGTCTTGCCGTCCGCCGACGTGGCGTAAACGGTGCCTCGGAAGTTCGGCGTGCCGCTGATCACGCGCGCTTCGGGCGCGTTGTAGCCGGTCAGGGGCAGGGCGATGGAGGCTTCGGACGGGTCGGGCATGCGGTCCACGTGCTCGATGCATTCGTAGGCGGTGACCCCGGCGAGGGTGACGACGACGCCCGCACAGAAGGCGATCACGGTGTTTTTCATGGAAATCGGGCGGTCGGCAGGACGTGTGTTGGACGTTCGCGATTATTTCCCAATTTGTATCTGACTTTTACAAAGCCGGTACATCCTGCCGGGGCATGAGGTTTGCCGGACTGGCGTCGGATGGGCTGAGGATGCCGATCATCGCCATATTGCGCGCCACCTCCGAGGCCAGCACGCCGATGGCGTGCTGCACGCCCGGCTGGCCACCGATGGCGCCGGCGTAATTGAACGGCCGGCCGACGAAAACGAAGCTCGCGCCCAGGGCCAGGGCAATCAGCACGTCGTTGCCGCGCCGAAAGCCGCTGTCGATCATCAAGGGATAGTCCGGCCCCAGCGCCTGGCGCGCCGCCGGCAGCACCCGCATCGGGGAGACCACGCCGTCGAGCTGCCGGCCACCGTGGTTGGACAGCACGATGCCGTCGGCGCCCTGGTCGCGTGCCTGTTGCGCATCGCCAACGTCGAGGATGCCCTTGACCACCAGCCGGCCCTTCCAACGCCGGCGGATCAGCGCGAAATGCTCCCAGCTCAGGTGGTCGCGCGCGCCGAAATCGCGCATGACGTTCGACGCCAGAATGGGCGCGCCGCGCGTGGCGTGCGAGTTCTCGAAATGCGGCATGCCGTGGCGCACCAGCGTGCGCAGCGCGGTGCCGATCAGCCAGCGCGGATGGGTGATGCCGTCCCAGGCCAATCGCGGCCCGGGCCGCAGCGGGGTGGAGAAACCGGCGCGGATGTTGTTCTCACGGTTGCCGGATACCGGCACGTCCACCGTCACCACCAGCGTGCCGAAACCGGCGGCTTCCACCCGGTCGAGCAACGCCAGGATGCGCTCCGGCTCGCCGGGTACGTAGGCCTGGAACCACGCAGCCGGATTGGCCCGCGCCACGTCTTCCATGCGGATGAGCGAGGAGCCGCTCATGATCATCGGCACGTTGAGCGCAGCGGCGGCCTGCGCCTGGATCAGGTCGCCCCGGTAGGCCGACAGTGCGCTGATGCCCATGGGCGCGATGCCGAAAGGCGCGGCGTAGCGGTGGCCGAAGAGCGAGGTGGCGAGCGAGCGGCGCGAGGTGTCGACCAGCACCCGGTTGACCCATTCGTAGCCTTCGAAGGCGGCACGGTTGGCGCGCAGGCTGCGGTCGGTCTCGCAGCCGCCGCTGACGTAGGCAAAGATGGGACCGGGCAGGTGCTTGCGCGCGGCGATCTCGAAGTCGTCGAGCGAGAGCATGCGGCGCAAGCGCGGCGGAATCTGCCGCGCCAGCGAGGAGGGCGGCGCGGTGTGGCTGAAGACGGGATAGTTTTCAAGGGAGACGGTCGGTTGCATGGCTCGATGCTAGCCGCGTGACCATGTTGCATCGGCGATGATTCGTCGTTCGACCCACGAGAAATTCTCATGAAATTCCATGCGCTTTCCACCTTGATCGCGGTGATGGAACACGGCAGCTTCGCCAGCGCGGCGGAGCAGGTGAACCTGACGCCCAGCGCAGTCAGCCTGCAGATGAAGCAGCTCGAGGCGTACTTCCGGCAGCCGCTGTTCGACCGCTCCGGCCGCAGCGTGCGGCCCACGCCCTTCGCGTCGCGGCTGGCGCGCACGGTGGAGAAGGCGGTCGAAGACATCGAGGCGCTGCGCGAGGTAAACGACCTGGCGCTCGCCGGCCGGGTGCGTCTCGGCATCACCGAGTCGGCGCAGACGACGCTGCTGCCGCGCGCCTTCGCCGCCGTTCGCCGGCAGGCGCCGCAGATCGAACTGCAGATCGACCGCGGCACCACGCCGGGCCTGCTCAACGACCTGAAAGCCGGCACGCTCGACGTGGCGGTGGTGTTCCGGCCGACCACCGGTGGATCGAGCCGGCTGCGCTGGACCGACCTGGGCCGCGAGACCTTCAAGCTGCTGGTGCCAGCCGACCTGCCGGTGGCGAGCGTGGCGCAGGTGTTGCGCGAGCAGCCGTGGATCCGGCTCGACCGCGAACTCGTCGCCGGCCGGCTGGCGGCCCGATTCGTCGACACGCTGGCGCCGAACCGGCAGGCGCTGGTCGACCTGCCCGGCGTGGAGGCCATCGTGGGCATGGTGGCGATCGGCCTGGGGGTGTCGGTGCTGCCGGAATTGCGAGCGGAATTGCTGGGTGCGTATCCGGTGCGGGAGGTGGGCCTGGGCCGGCAGGCACCCTCGCGGCAGATGGCGATCGTGCGGCGCGCGACCGACGCGGGAAACCGGCGCATCGACGCGGTCGAGCAGGCCTTTCGAGAGGCGAGCGGCACCATCTGATTGCATTGGATATAATTTCATTTGAAATCTTTTTGAATGAAGCCATGACTTCGCCATCCCGCCTCGACCGCCTGCTCGCCGACCGGCCGGCCGAACTGGCCGACGCCATCGCCGCGTCGCGCATGGTGTTCCGCGTTGCGCACCTGCTCGAGGCGCGGGTCGATGCGGCCCTGGCGCCGTTCGAGCTGAGCATGCGCGAATACCTGGCGCTGGTGCTGATAGCCGACGATGCGGTGGAGCCGCTGCGGCCGTCGGACCTGAGCACCACGCTCGACGCCACGCGGGTGCAGGTGACGCGCCTGCTCGACGGGCTGGAGCGCAAGGCGCTGGTGCAACGGTCGCCGGCCAAGGAAGATCGGCGCGCGTTGCAACTCGCTCTGACCAAGGCGGGAAGCCGGCGGCTGAAAGAGATCGCGCCGGCCGTGCACGCCGCCTATCAGGAAGGCTGGAGCGCGGTCGGTCCGAAGGCGACCGCCACCGCGTTGAAGGTGCTGCGCACGGTGCACGCCGGCCTGCTGCCTGAGGAAGCACCGTGAGCCATCCCCTCGCATGGCACCAGGACCGGCGGCGCCTGCTGATGGCGCTGCTTGGCCTGCTGGTGGGGCTGGAGTTTCTCGAGAACGGCATGTTCGTCTTCGCGGCGAGCCACATCGTCGGCGGCGTGGACGCCGGGCCGCGCGAGTTTGCGCAGGCGCAGGCGGCGTATGCCGTCGGCAGCATGGTGATGATCGTGATGCAGCAGTGGCTGTCGCGACACTTCGGCTACCGGCGCTACCTCACGGTGTCGCTCGTGATCTTCGCCATCGGCTCGGTGGCGTCGGCTTCGGCCGACGGCATCGTCGGCCTGGGGTTGGCGCGGCTGGTGCAGGGCTTCGGCGGCGGCGCGCTGTTCACCAGTTCGCGGGTGCTGATCCCGATGCTGTTCGGCGCCAAGGAGCGCGGCCTGGCGATCAAGTACTACATGCTGATTTTGTTCGGGCTCAGCGCCTGCGCGCCGGTGCTTGCCGCATCCCTGGTGGATGGCTGGGGCTGGGGTTGGCGCTGGATTTTTCTGTCGGTGCTGCCACCGACAGCCCTGGCCACGGCCGGCTGCTGGTGGCTGCTGCCCGATGCCGCCGGGCGTGGCGGCGAGCCGGTGCGCTGGGCGGCGACGCCGCTGCTCATGGTGGCCGCCGCGCTCACCCTGCTGCAATTGGGCATGGCGGAGGCGCGCTACGACCTGTTCGATCGGCCGCTGCGGCTGGCGGCCATCGCGGCGGCGGGCATCGCGCTGTTCCTGTTCTTTCTCTGGCACCAGTGGCGTCACGAAGAGCCGCTGCTGCGCCTGCGCGAGCTGCGGCATCCGGTGTACGTGATGGGGCTGGCACTCTATTTCGTGCACTACCTGCTGTCGAACGCCAGCAACTATCTGTTCCCGATCTTCGCGGAGCGCAGCCTCGGTTTTCCGCTGCAGGCGGTGGGCTGGATGAGCACCTTCTCGGCGGCGGTGAGCTTCGCCATCGCGTGGGGCTACATCAAGACGGCGGCGAAGATGCCCAGCAAGAAACCCATGATGGTCGCCGGCGCCCTGGCCCTGGCGGCCGCGGCGGCGCTGTTCTCGGCGATGCCGCCGGGCGCCGATGCCGGCGCGCTGCTGCCGGGACTGGTCGCCAAGGGCATGTTCGGCGTGATGCTGGTGCTGCCGGTGGCGGGCCTCACGTTTCGCGGACTGGGCGACGCCGCCTTCGCCCACGGCTACCAGAGCAAGAACCTCATGCGCCAGCTCGCCGGATCGTTCTCCGGCGCGGTGACCGCCATCGTGCTGGAAGACCGGCAGTTCGCCAACGGCTCGCAGATCGCGGCCACTGTGTCGGACAACCATGCACAGACGGTCGACTGGATGGCGTCGATGCAGGCGGCATTCACCGCCCACGGCCTGCTGCCGGGCGCCGCGCATCAGGCCGCGACGGCGCAGATGTCGCGCCTGGTGGAGCAGCAGGCGCTGCTGCTGTCCTGCGAGGACGTCTACCGCTTTCTTGCGGTGCTGGCGCTGCTGGCAGCCGGGATGGTGCTCGCGCAGCGCCGGCTGGCGTAGAGCTTCTTCAGACCAGCACTTCGAGCAGGCGGTCGAGTCCGCCCTGCTCGATGGACACCCGGGCCTGTTCGCGCACCTTGGGCTTGGCGTGGTAGGCCACCGACAGGCCGGCCTCGCCCATCATCGGCAGGTCGTTGGCGCCGTCGCCGACGGCGATGGTCTGCTGCGGCGTGACGCCGAGCAAGGAAGCCACCTCGAGCAGCGTGCGGCGTTTTTCGGCGCCGTCGCAGATGGCGCCCCAGCTCTGTTCGACGACGCGCCCGGTGAGCTTGCCGTCGCGTTCGTCGAGCAGATTGGAGCGGGCGAAGTCGATGCCGAGCCGATCCTTCACCCGGTTGGCGAAAAAAGTGAAGCCGCCCGACACCAGCAGCACCTTCATGCCGGCGGCCTTGCAGGCGGCCACCAGTATGTCGGCGCCGGGGTTGAGCCGCAGCCGCTGGTCGTAGACCTGCTGCAGCGCTTCCACCGGAACGCCTTCGAGCAGGGCCACGCGGCGGCGCAGGCTTTCGCGGAAGTCGGCGATCTCACCGCGCATCGTGGCTTCGGTGATGGCGGCGACCTCAGCCTTCTTGCCAACCGCGTCGGCGATCTCGTCGATGCATTCGATGTTGATCAGCGTCGAGTCCATGTCGAAGGCGATCAGCTTGAAGTCGGCCAGCCGCAGCGGTGTCTGGATGCCGCGCAGCACCAGGCCGGGCAGGGGAGTCGTGGTCATGAGAGCAGGGTCGAAAAAAAAAGGTGGTGTCAGGCAGTGGCGCTGGCTGTTTCGGCCGCGTCGGCGCGGGGCTGGCCCAGGCTGCGCAGAATGTCGCGCACCATCTGGGCGCGGTCCTTGGGCTCGGGCAGCTCGCGCTCGATGCGCAGCTTTTCGTTGCCGACCAGCTTCACGTTCCGGTTCTTCTGGATCAGCTCGATGATGCGCATCGGATCCACCGGTGGATTGGGCTTGAAGGTGATGTTGGTGACGCCCGGTGCGGCATCGACCTTGACCACGCCGTAGGGCTTGGCCAGCACCCGCAGCCGGTGCACGTCCACCAGCGTCTGGGCCTGCGTCGGCAGCTTGCCGAAGCGGTCGACGATCTCCTCGAGCAGCCGGTCGATCTGGTCGGCGGTGCGGGCGGTGGCGAGCTTCTTGTAGAAGGACAGGCGCAGGTGCACGTCGCCGCAGTAGTCGTTGGGCAGCAGGGCAGGCGCGTGGAGGTTGATCTCGGTGGCGGCCGACAGCGGCGCCAGCAGGTCGGGTTCCTTGCCGGCTTTGAGCGACCGCACCGCCTCGGACAGCATCTCGTTGTAGAGCTGGAAGCCGATCTCCATCATGTTGCCGCTCTGGTTCTCGCCCAGCACCTCGCCGGTGCCGCGGATTTCCAGGTCGTGCATCGCCAGGTAGAAGCCGGAGCCGAGCTCTTCCATCTGCTGGATGGCATCGAGCCGCTGCTGGGCGTGCTTGGTGAGGCCCTCGATGTCGGGAACCATCAGGTAGGCATAGGCCTGGTGGTGGCTGCGGCCGACGCGTCCGCGCAGCTGGTGCAGCTGCGCCAGGCCGAACTTGTCGGCGCGGCTCATCACGATGGTGTTGGCAGACGGCACGTCGATGCCGGTCTCGATGATGGTCGAGCACAGCAGCAGGTTGTAGCGCTGGGCGACGAAGTCGCGCATGACCTTCTCCAGCTCGCGCTCGGGCATCTGGCCGTGGGCGACCGCGATGCGCGCCTCGGGCAGGATCTCTTCGAGCTTCTGCCGGCGGTTCTGAATGGTCTCGACTTCGTTGTGCAGGAAGTAGACCTGGCCGCCGCGCTTGAGCTCGCGCAACACCGCCTCGCGGATCACGCCGTTGCTCTCGCTGCGCACGAAGGTCTTGATGGCCAGGCGGCGCTGCGGCGCGGTGGCGATCACGCTCAGGTCGCGCAGGCCTTCGAGCGCCATGCCCAGGGTGCGCGGGATGGGGGTGGCGGTGAGGGTGAGCACGTCGACCTCGGAGCGCAAGGCCTTCATCTGCTCCTTGTGGCGCACGCCGAAGCGGTGCTCCTCGTCGATGATGAGCAGGCCAAGGTTCTGGAACTTGACCGACTCGCTGAGCAGCTTGTGCGTGCCCACGACGATGTCGACGCTGCCGTCTTCCAGGCCCTTGGCGGCGGCGGTGATTTCCTTGGCGGAGCGGAAGCGGCTCATCTCGGCGACTTTCACCGGCCACTTGGCGAAGCGGTCGACGAGCGTCTGAAAATGCTGTTCGGCCAGCAGCGTGGTCGGCGCCAGGAAAGCCACCTGCTTGCCGCCGGTGACCGCGATGAAGGCGGCCCGCAGCGCGACCTCGGTCTTGCCGAAGCCGACGTCGCCGCAGACCAGGCGGTCCATGGGCTGGGGCGAGATCATGTCCTGCACCACCGCATGGATGGCGGCGCGCTGGTCGGCGGTTTCGTCAAAGCCGAAATCGTTGGAAAAGATCTCGTAGTCGGCCGCCGAGAAGCGAAACGCGTGGCCCTGGCGCAGCGCGCGGCGGGCGTAGATGTTGAGCAGCTCGGCGGCCGAGTCGCGCACCTGTTCGGCGGCCTTGCGCTTGGCCTTGTCCCACTGGGCGCTGCCGAGCTTGTGCAGCGGTGCCTCGTCGGCCGACACGCCGGTGTAGCGGCTGATCTGGTGCAGCTGCGACACCGGCACGTAGAGCGCGGCCTTGTCGGCGTATTCCAGGTGCAGAAATTCGCTGTCGCCCTGGCCCAGGTCCATGTTGATCAGGCCGAGGTAACGGCCGATGCCGTGCTGCACGTGCACCACCGGGTCGCCGACGTTGAGCTCGGACAGGTCCTTGATCAGCGCCTCGACATCGCTCACCTGCTCCTGGCGGCGGCGCCTGCGGGTGGTGACGCCGGCGGCGAAGAGCTCGGTTTCGGTGACGAAGTCGATGCCTTCGTCGATCCACGAGAAACCGGCGGCCAGCGGCGCGGTGGCGATGCCCAGGCGCTCGTCGGCGGCGGCTTCGAAAGCCTGCAGGCTGTCGAAGGCCGGCGGCTGCACGTCGCTGGCGCGCAGGAAGTCGAGCAGGCTCTCGCGCCGGCCGTCGCTCTCGGCCAGTATCAGCACGCGGTTCTGGGTGTTGCGGGCGTGGGTCTTGAAGCGGGCCAGCGGGTCTTCGGCGCCGCGCACCACCGAGATCTCGGTGAGGGGGGCGAAGCGCTCGTTGCCTTGGCTCGAATCGGCGGCACGCAGGGCGAGCTGCGCATGGGCGTTGGCCCGCACGTAGAACTGGTCGGCCGACAGGAACAGCGATTCGGGCGGCAGCACCGGGCGGTCGGCGTCACCGTGCACCAGACGGTAGCGGTCGCGTGTGTCCTGCCAGAAGCGCTGGAAGGCGGGCTCGACGTCGCCGTGCAGCACCACGGTGGCGTCGGCACCGAGGTAGTCGAAGACGGTGGCGGTCTCGTCGAAGAACAGCGGCAGGTAGTACTCGATGCCGGCGGTGGCCACACCCGCGCCCATGTCCTTGTAGATGCGGCTGCGGGTGGGGTCGCCGTCGAGCATCTCGCGCCAGCGGCTGCGAAAGCGCGCCCGGGCGTCGTCGTCCATCGGGAACTCGCGGCCGGGCAGCAGCCGCACTTCGGGCACCGGATAGAGGCTGCGCTGGCTGTCGGGGTCGAAGGTGCGGATCGAGTCGATCTCGTCGTCGAACAGGTCGACCCGGTAGGGCACCGGCGAGCCCATGGGGTAGAGATCGATCAGGCCACCGCGCACCGCGTATTCGCCGGGGCTCACCACCTGCGAGACGTTGCTGTAGCCGGCAAGTGTCAACTGCGCGCGAAGCCGGGCCTCGTCGAGCTTCTGCTTCGTCTTGAAATGAAAGGTGTAGCCCGCCAGGAAGGAGGGCGGCGCCACCCGGTAGAGCGCCGTGGTGGCCGGCACCAGCACCACGTCGGCGTCGCCTTGCGAAATGCGCCAGAGCGCTGCCAGCCGGTCGCTGATCAGGTCCTGGTGCGGCGAGAAGGTGTCGTAGGGCAGCGTTTCCCAATCGGGAAACAATGCGCAACGCAGGCCGGGTGCGAAGAAGGCGATTTCGTCCAGCAGACGCTGGGCGTCGTTGGCATCGGAGGTGACGATGGCGGTGCGTCGCCCGGCAGCGGCCTCGCGCAACCCGAGTCGGCCCAGCAGCAGCGCGTCGGCCGATCCTGGCGGGCGAGGCAGGGTGAAGCGTTTTCCGGGAACGAGGCGTGGCAGATCCATAGACAAGGTGCTGAAAACCGGGGCGTTGTTCCGCCGTTGAAACACGAACACCCCCCGTCGCGGCGACGGGGGGTGACAGGGCGATCTTTCGCCCGATTCTAGAATGGGGCGATTTGCCCCGTGTTCAATGCGCGGGCGCCCGATTACCCCGGTTTTTACCCTTCTCCCGCCCGCATGCCTGAAGCCGTTCCCCAACCCTCCGCCCGCCTCTGGGCGCTCGTCCCCTGCGCGGGTACCGGTCAGCGCGCCGGCGGCGACGAGCCCAAGCAATACCAGCCGATCGCCGGCGTGCCGATGGTGCGTCACACGCTCGCCGCGCTGGGCGGGGTGTCGCGACTGGCCGGCGGCCTGCTGGTGGTGGCGCCGGGCGACAAGTTCTTCGAACACCGCGGGCCGGACGACCGGCGCTTCGCCGTCGTGGCCTGTGGCGGCACGACACGGGCGCAGACGGTGGCGCAGGGCCTGACCGCGCTGGCCGAACGCGGCGCGTCGCCCGACGACTGGGTGCTGGTGCACGACGCGGCACGTTGCCTGGTCACGCCCGAACGCATCGACTCGCTGATCGACGCCTGCCTGGACGATGCCGTCGGCGGGCTGCTGGCCCAGCCGCTGGCCGATACGCTCAAGGCCGCGCACGGCGACCGGGCGCACACCACGCTCGACCGGCGTGACCGCTGGCTGGCGCAGACGCCCCAGATGTTCCGGCTCGGCATGCTGGCCGACGCCCTGCGCAGCGCGGGCAGCGCGGTAACCGACGAGGCCAGCGCGGTGGAGGCGCTCGGCCTGCAGCCAAGGCTGGTGCCGGGCGGCGCACAGAATTTCAAGGTGACCTGGCCGGAGGATTTCGCCCTGGCCGAAGCGGTGTTGGCCGCACGAAAGATCGGATGAATCAGATTCGCGTGGGAGAGGGCTGGGATGTACACGCCCTGGTCGAGGGGCGGCGCCTGGTGCTGGGCGGTGTCGAAGTGCCGTACGCCAAGGGCCTGCTCGGGCATTCGGATGCGGACGTGCTGCTGCACGCCATCACCGATGCGTTGCTGGGGGCCGCAGGCCTGGGTGACATCGGCACGCTGTTTCCGGACACCGACCAGCAGTTCAAGGGCGCCGATTCTGCGGTGCTGCTGGCCGAGGCCATGCGCCGGGTGGCGGCACTCGGCTGGCGGCTGGGCAATGTCGACTGCACGGTGATCGCCCAGGCGCCGAAGCTCGTGCCCTACAAGCAGGCGATCCGTGAACGCATCGCCGAGGTGCTGGCACTGGAGCCGGACGCGGTGAACGTGAAGGCCAAGACCGCCGAAAAGCTCGGCCCGGTCGGCGAGGGCCTCAGCATGGAAGCCCGCGCCGTCGTGCTGCTATTTCGGTAGGGTCTGTTTCGGCAACACCCGGCGGGCGACTACCGACGGCCGCCAGGAGCGCTTTTCGGAGCCCGACGACGGCGGCTTTTCGTGGCCGTCGACAGCCGGCGCCCGGGCGAGTTCGAGCCGGGCCAAAAAGCCGCCGGTGCGCGCGTTCGACAACTGGAAGGTGCCGCCCATGCGCCGCACCGTCTTGTCGACGATGGACAGGCCGAGACCTGCGCCGGTGGCCGAGGTGCGGGCAGTGTCGCCCCGGAAAAACGGTTTGGTCAGATGGACCAGGGATTCGGGCGGCACGCCCAGCCCGTGGTCGCGCACGGTGATGACGACCGTGCCCACATCGCGCCCGATGGCCGTGGCGTAGGCGCCGATGTCGACTTCGGCCACGTCGAGCCCCGGCGACTTGCCATAACGGCGCGCGTTCTCGATGAGGTTGGACACCACCCGCGCGAGCTCGGTGCCGTCGGCCATCACACGCAGGCCTTCGGGCACCTCGACGCGGATCTTGAGCTCGTCGTGATCTTCCACCGCGTAGACGCAGGAAGCGACGACGTCGCCCAGCAGCACTGGGCGCAGGTCGACGTGGTCGGGGCGGGCGTAGTCGAGGAACTTGTCGATGATGGCGTCGAGCTGGGCCATGTCGGCGACCATGTGGTCGCGCGCATCGAGGTCGGCCACGCTCATCTCGGTCTCGAGCCGCAGGCGCGCCAGGGGCGTGCGCAGGTCGTGCGAGATGCCGGCCAGCATGATGGCGCGGTCCTGCTCCAGTTCGGCCAGGCGGCGCGCCATGCGGTTGAAGCCGAGATTGACTTCGCGGATCTCGGTGGTGAGGGCCTGTTCGTCGAGTTCGGCGGTGGCGAAATCGCCTTCACGCACCCGGTTGGCGGCCCGCGACAACTGTTTGAGCGGGCGGTTGATCAGCCGCGTGATGGCAGCCGCGCCCGCGAGGGACAGCACCGCCGCCGTCACCAGCCACACCAGCCAGATCGTGCCGCTCGACGGACTGAATCGGGCCTGGTCGAGCAGCAGCCAGTTGGAGTCGCCGTTGATGACGAAGCCGACCCACAGGCCTTTTTCACCGTTGACGCTCTGCGCCACCACCGTGCCCTGGCCCAGCCGCTCCACCAGTTCTTCCGTCATGCGGCCGCCGAAGCGGTCGGCCACCATGGGTTCGTAGCGGTCGCCGGGCTCGCGCGGCAGGATGCGCACGCCTTCCTGGTCGGCCATGGTCTTGATGAGCGACACCCGCGCGATGGCGTCCGCGTGGATCAGGGCTGCGCGGCTGAGGTTGACCAGCGATGCGATCTGCTGGGCGGTGTGCAGCGCGCGCGGCTCGTATTCGAGCGACAGCAGCGTGTGCAGCCAGGCCATGATGCTGCCGACCAGCAGGATCGCCAGCAGGAAGAAGGTGCGCCAGAAGAGGTTGAGGCCGACCCGCTTGGGCCGCACCTCGACTTTTTCGTCCTCCGCACGCGCCGGCTCCTGGGCGGCGTCTGCCGCGTCGGCGGTATGGGCTACTGCGGCCATGGCGACAGCACTGGTGTGTCGGGGCCGGCTGTCAGCGTACGTTGGGTGTCACGCATCAGTTCGTGCCGTCCGGCACGAACACGTATCCCACGCCCCAGACGGTCTGGATATAGCGTGGCGCGGCGGCGTCGACCTCGACCAGCTTGCGCAGGCGGGAAATCTGCACGTCGAGGCTGCGATCGAAGGGCTCGAATTCGCGGCCGCGTGCCAGCAGGGCCAGCTTTTCGCGCGACAGTGGTTGGCGCGGATGGCGCACCAGCGCCTTGAGCATGGCGAATTCGCCGGTGGTCAGCGGTAGCTCCTCGCCGCTCTTCTGCAGGGCACGGGTGCCGAGGTCGAAGGTGAAGGGGCCGAAGGTGACGGTTTCGTTTTCGCCCGACGGAGCGCCCGGGGCTTCCGGCGGCGGCCGGCGACGCAGCACCGCGTGGATGCGGGCCAGCAGCTCGCGCGGATTGAAAGGCTTGCCCAGGTAGTCGTCGGAGCCGACTTCCAGACCGACGATGCGGTCGACGTCCTCGCCCTTGGCTGTGAGCATGATGATGGGCGTGCGGTCGTTGGCGGCGCGCAGGCGGCGGCAGATGGACAGGCCGTCTTCTCCAGGCATCATCAGGTCGAGCACGATCAGGTCGACGGTGTCGCGCAGCAGGATGCGGTTGAGTGCCTTGCCGTCCTCGGCGACCATCACTTCGAAACCTTCCTGGGTCAGGTAGCGGCGGAGCAGGTCGCGGATTCGGGCATCGTCGTCGACCACCAGGATCTTGTCGGTTCGTGCGGCTACGGGTTGCGTCATGGAGGTCTCGATATTTGTAACAGACGCATTGTGTAGGCGGCGGCGGCGTGGTTTCGCGCCGTTTTGTCAATTGTTACAAGTCTTGCCTCAGGGCGCGCTGGCATCTTCGGCCCACCCGGATAAGGTCGGGCGCGGCCTCCGAGCCGCCATCCAATCACCGAAAAAACCGATATCCATGCATCCAAAATTTCAGATTCTTCCGGCAATCGCTTTCGTCCTGGCAGCTGTCGGCGCACAGGCGCAGACCTTGGTCGCGCCGCAGCCTCAGAACGTCGTCCAGTTGTCGACCGACGGCCAGGTGGAGGTGACGCAGGACATGCTGAGCATGACCTTGTCGACGACGAAGGAGGGCGTCGATCCCGCGGCCGTGCAGTCGCAGCTCAAGGCAGCGCTCGACGCCGCACTGGTCGAGGCGCGCAAGAACGCGGCGCCCGGCCAGCTCGATGTGCGGACCGGCAACTTCGGTCTGTACCCGCGCTATTCGAAGGACGGAAAGATCGCCAGCTGGCAGGGCTCCGCGGAGCTGGTGCTGGAAGGTCGTGACTTCCCGCGCATCACGTCCACCGCGGGCCGCATCTCGACGCTGACCCTGTCCCGCACCGGTTTCGGCCTGAGCCGCGAGCAGCGCGCCAAGGTGGAAGGCGATGCGCAATCGCAGGCGATCGAGCGCTTCAAGGCCAAGGCCGCCGACCTGAGCCGTGCCTTCGGTTTCAAGGGCTACACCCTGCGCGAGGTGGCCGTGAATACCAGCGACTCCTCGCCGATGCAGCGCCCGCGCATGATGGCCATGGAAGCCAAGGCGGCCGTGGCCGACGCGCCGGTCCCGGTCGAGGCTGGCAAGAGCACCGTCACCGTCAATGTGTCCGGCTCGGTGCAGATGAACTGAGCCGACCCGCACCGAACCTGCGGGCGCCCTGTTCGAACACGCGTGGTCTCCCCACCCCAGGGTGCCGCCGACCGGCTCCGCCGGCCGGCCAGCACCGCCCCCGGAAGGGGGTAGGCGAACGACACGAAGTGCGGCAGCCTGGGGGGCGAGCCAGTTATTGCGCGGTCCAACCGCCGTCGACCTGCCAGGCCACGCCACGCACATTGTTGGCAGCCGGCGAGCAGAGGAAGACGGCGAGTTCGCCCAACTCGTCGGGCGTGGTGAACTGCAGCGACGGTTGCTTCTCGCTCAGCAGATCGCGCTTGGCGTCGTCCGCGGATATGCCGTCGCGTGCCGAGCGTTCGTCGATCTGCTTCTGCACCAGCGGCGTCAGCACCCAGCCAGGGCATATGGCATTGACGGTGACGCCGGTCGTGGCGTTCTCCAGCGCCGCGACCTTGGTGAAGCCGACGATCCCGTGCTTGGCCGCCACGTAGGCCGACTTCTGCGCCGACGCCACCAGCCCATGCGTGCTGGCGATGTTCACCACGCGCCCCCAGCCGGCCGCGAGCATGCCCGGCAATGCCAGCCGGGTGGTGTGAAAGGCGCTGGTGAGGTTGATGGCGATGATCGCGTCCCACTTCTCGGGCGGAAAGTCCTCGATGCGCGCGACGTGCTGGATGCCGGCGTTGTTCACCAGGATGTCGACCTGCCCACTTGCCTTGCCGGCGAAGGCGATCATGTCGGCGATCTGATCGGGCTTGGACATATCGGCACCATGGTGGCTCACCGAAATGCCGTGCGCCTTGCCCGCTTCGGCCACCAGGCGTTTCGGTTCTTCGGTGTCCCCGAACCCGTTCAATACCAGGTTGGCGCCCTGGCGGGCCAGCGCCTGCGCGACCCCCAGTCCGATACCGCTGGTGGAGCCTGTGACGAGAGCGGTCTTTCCTCTGAGCATGGATGTTTCTCCGGATCAATTAGGATGGGTCGCGGGCATTATTGCCGTCTTCGTGGAGGCGCGCACCGCGCCGCCAATCGATGATTCGAGACAATCCCATGCCATCGTCCAGCACCGCTTCCCGCCCCGTTCTCCGCCATGTTTCGTGCCCGACCGCGCCCGGTGCGGCACGGGGGCATTCCACATCGGACGGCAGCCATCGCATGGCTTATTGGGAGTGGAATCAGACCGGCGATCCAGCCCATCCGCACGTGGTGGTCTGCGTGCATGGCCTGACCCGCCAGGGCCGTGATTTCGACGTCCTGGCGCGGCGGCTGGCGCCGCATGCGCGTGTCATCTGCCCCGACGTCGTGGGGCGCGGCGGCAGCGACTGGTTGCTCGATCCCGCCGGCTACGTGGTGCCGATGTACGCGGCCGACATGCTGTGCCTGCTCGCGCAATTGCACGCCGAGGCGCCGATTGACGTGCTGGACTGGGTCGGCACCAGCATGGGCGGACTGATCGGCATCGCGATCTGCGGCCAGCCCGGCCTGCTGCTGCCCGTGAAGGTGCGCAGGCTGGTGCTCAACGATGTGGGCCCGGCGCTCGAATGGCCGGCGCTGGAGCGCATCGGCCAGTATGTCGGCGAGTCGCTGGAATTCGCTTCGATCGACGAAGGCGCGCAGGCGCTTTGGGAGCGGTCCAGCAGCTTCGGCCCCCACACGCCGCAGGAATGGCGTGCGCTCAGCGAAGCCATGCTCAGTCCGCGCGAGGGCGGCCGCTTCGGGCTTCACTACGATCCGGCCATCGCGCAACCCTTCGGCGCCATGACGCCCGAAGGCGCGGCGCAGTCGGAAGCCATTCTCTGGAGCCTCTACGACGCGATCGATGCCGACACGCTGTTGCTGCGCGGCGCCGGTTCGGACCTGCTGTCGAGCGGCACCGCACAAGCCATGTCGCAACGCGGACCCAGGGCGCGTGTCGTGGAATTCGCCGGGGTCGGCCATGCACCCACGCTGGTGACCGACGCCCAATCGCAGGTAGTGCTGGACTTCCTGGTCGGCGACAGCGCATGAGGAGCATTGTTTCGGCACCCGGCACGGCACCCTTGCCCGAGTCGGTTCCCGAGGTGGTGCTCGCTACGGCGCACGCGCTGCCTGAACAGGCGCAGGCGCTGGCGCGCGCCCGCGCGTTCGCCGAGCCGCTGATCGCGTGCGAGGAACTCGAATCCGGCCAGAACGTGCTGGCGCATGCCGACGCGGTGTCCGCCATGCTCGAAGCCATCGGCGGCTCTACCGCCATGCGGGCGGCGAACTACCTGGTGCACGCCTGCGACCACCTCGCGCGCCCGCAGGAGGTCATTTCCAAGGCCTTCGGCGCCGAGTATGCGGCACTCGCCGTCGAGACGAACCGCCTGATCCATGTGCAGCGGCAAGCGCGTGGCAACGACGGCGGCGCGCGACTGCTGGACGACCCGGCCGTGCAGACGGAGAACGTACGCAAGATGCTGCTGGCGTTCTCGCGCGACCTGCGGGTGGTGCTGCTGCGGCTGGCGTCCCGGCTGGAAACGCTGCGCTACGCCGCAGCCTCCAAGAACCCGCCGCCGCACAGCCTGGCCTACGAGTCGCTGCATGTGTTCGCACCGCTGGCCAACCGGCTGGGCATCTGGCAGGTGAAGTGGGAGATGGAAGACCTGGCCTTCCGGTTCCTCGAGCCCGACACCTACCGCGACATCGCCCGCAAGCTCGACGAGAAGCGCGCCGGGCGCGAGCTGTCGATGGCGCAACTGCGATCGGACCTGGAATCTGCCTTGCGGGCACAGGGCATCGCCGCCACGGTGCAGGGGCGGCCCAAACACATCTACAGCATCGTGCGCAAGATGCGGGGCAAGTCGCTCGACTTCGACCAGGTGTTCGACATCCGCGCCTTGCGGGTCATCGTGCCGACCGTCGCCGACTGCTATGCGGCGCTGAGCTGGGTGCACGAACACTTTCGGCCGATTCCCGGCGAGTACGACGACTACATCGCCAAGCCCAAGGCCAACGGCTACCAGTCGCTGCACACGGTGGTGCGCAACACGGCGGGCCAGCCCATCGAGATCCAGCTGCGTACCCAGGCCATGCATGACCACGCTGAACATGGCGTGGCCGCGCACTGGGCTTACAAGGAGGCCGGCAGCAAGGGCTACGCGGGCGTTTCGGCGAGCAGCGAATACGACGCCAAGATCGCGGTACTGCGGCAACTGCTGGCCTGGGAGCGCGACCTGTCCGGTTCGCAACACGGCCATGGCTTGTTCGCCGACCGTATCTACGTGCTGACGCCCGACGCGGCGGTCGTCGAACTGCCGCAGGGCGCGACGCCAGTCGATTTTGCCTACGCGGTGCACACCGACGTGGGGCACCGCTGCCGAGGCGCGCGCGTGGACGGCGCCATGGTGCCCTTGAACACGCCGCTGCAGAACGGGCAGACGGTGGAGGTCACCGTTGCAAAAGAGGGCGGACCGTCGCGCGACTGGCTCAACGCCGAGCTCGGCTACCTCAGCAGCGCCAGGGCCAAGTCGAAGGTACGTGCCTGGTTCAATGCGCAAGCCAATCGCGAGACCATCGCACGGGGGCGCGATGCGGTCGAAAAGCTGCTGCAGCGCGAAGGCCGGACGGCATTGAAGCTCGAAGACCTGGCCGGGCAACTTGGATTCAAGTCGGCGGACGGGCTTTTCGAGGTCGTGGGCAAGGACGAGTTCTCCTTGCGCAACATCGAAGTGCTGCTCAAGCCGCCGGAGGCTTTGCCCAGCGAAGACGATCTGGTGCTGCTGCGCAAGTCTCGCGGTACCGAGCAGGGTTCCAAGGGCGGCGTGCTGGTGGTGGGCCTGGACTCGCTCATGACCCAGATGGCCAAGTGCTGCAAGCCGGCGCCGCCGGATGCGATTCGGGGCTTCGTCACACGCGGAAAAGGCGTGAGCGTGCATCGCGCCAGTTGCTCCAACTTTCGGGAAATGGCCAGCAAGTCGCCTGAACGCGTGATCGAAGTCGAATGGGGAGCTCCCCAGGCGGGTACTTCGGCTGCCTACCCGGTTGACGTCCGCATCGAAGCGACTGATCGACAGGGCTTGCTGCGCGACATCTCGGACGTTTTTGCGCGGGAAAAGACGAATGTGATCGGCGTGCAGACGCAATCGAGCAAGGGGTCGGCGTGGATGACTTTTACGGTGGAGGTGGGCGACTCCGCGCGGTTGGCTCAGGTGCTATCGGTCGTGGGTGCGGTGGCGGGGGTCCGTTCGGCAAGGCGCGGGTGAACTGGATGCGCGCGAAATTTGATCCGGTGTTGTCGAAGCAGGATTTTTCGTGCAATAATCGCGGTCTCGACGACATACAGGCGCGTAGCTCAGCTGGTTAGAGCACCACCTTGACATGGTGGGGGTCGTTGGTTCGAGTCCAATCGCGCCTACCAATTAACCATTGGTAGCCAGGGAACTTCCTGGGAACTTTGAAGAAATTGCGGCCGCTAGGTGATCCTGGCGGCCGTTTTGCTTTGGGCTATCCAGTCTTGCGCTGGCCGAGCTCGAGCATTGCCTCCATCTTGGCTTTTTCACGGCCACGGTCGGCACCGTCGATCCATTTCGCATAGACCGTGAAGAGCATCTTCGCGTTCGCGTGTCCCATCTGGCGCGCGACATAGGATGGGTTCACGCCTGCGCTCAGAGCGTTGGTGGCGTAAGTATGGCGCGTCTGGTAGGCCCGCCGCGCACGAATGCCCAGCCGGCGGAGGACCGGTTTCCAGTAGTGGTCGCGCTGGCTCCGCTCGTCGTGGAATGCCCTGTTCGTCACTGGGTTCTGGAAGATTTCCTCGCCGGCCACGAACGTCCATGGCTTCATCCGCTGCAGCGCCTGCACGGCGCGGCCCACTAGGTCGACGTCCCGGACGGCGTACGTCTTCAGGGCTTTCACCTCGCCGGCGGTCCGAGCACGCTGGACCCGGGCTGTCTCGTGGTTCCAGTCGATGTCCGACCACCGCAATTCGATCAGCTCCTCCGGCCGCAGCCCGGTCAAGAAGGCGAACTCGAAATAGGCTGTGATGCGCGGATCGCACTCCTTCGTCATGGCACGCAGGATCGATTCCATTTCGGAAGGGGATAGCGGGTCGGGCACGGCCTGCTGGTGGCGGCTGTTCTCGATGCCCTCCATCGGGTCGTCGAGATCCAATTCTCGGCCCGCGAGCTTGAACACCCCGCGCAACGGGATGAGGTAGTTGTTCAGCAACTTGGCCGAGGCCCAGGGGTGGCTGCCCACCTTCGCGGCGATGACACCGTGGGTTAGCTTCGCCATCGGCGTCTGGCCTCCCAGCAGTTCCATCCACACGTCGAGTGCGTTCCGGTACTGGTTCTGGGTTTTCGTTGCGAGCCGGCCTTTCGTTTTCAGCCAGGTGGCGCACATGTCGGCCAGCACCGTTTCCATGGCTCCGGCCTGGCCAGCACGCGGGCTGTCCGGGAAGTAGTCCGCCAGATTGAACGTGCCGATCCGGATCTTGTCGCGGATCTCGGCGGCAACCCGTTCGGCGTATTTGCGATTTGCCGGGGTCGGGCCGAGGGGACGGCCACCCACCGTGAGGGTCTCACGGCAGCGCTTGCCCTGCCACACGAAGAACAGCCGGATGCTGGTCTCTCGAACCTCTACGCCGTTTCGGCCAGAACCCATGCCTCAATCCCCTCCATGTCGATCCACACCCGGCCATCGGGGCCGCGGCGAAATTGCTTGTTCTCCAGCCACACGCCGCGCGACAGGCGCTTGCGGATGGCCTCTTCTGACAGTCCCATGATCGTGGCGGCCAGTTCGACAGTGACGAACCGGGCGGCCCGCACGTACGGTTTTGCTTTCGCTGGCGCCGGCGGGGACACCACGCTGAGGTGTTGGTTTGCAGCTGCGCGCATCAGGCGCCTCCTTTCTGTTCTTCGTTCGCCAGCTCGATCAGCACGTCGGCGTGGCAGGGCGTGCCGGCCTTGCACCAGCAAGCGAGGTTTTTGCCGCGCAGCTCGCGGCGAATGTCGGCGAGCGAGACCCATGCGTTGCCCTGGCGCTTCGTTTCGGCCATGTAGCCGCCCTGGCGCTCCACCAAGTCGCGAAACAGCACCACGGCCATGGCGTTGTCCTTCACCAGCTGCTCGCCGTGCGTGCCGACGTAGGTGTCGCCGACACGGAATGGGTTGCCCCAGATCGTCGATCGGTCGACCTTCACGGTGTCGGCCGGCATGCGCCAGCCGGCGGCGCGGCTCAGATGAATGCGTACCGGCTCGGTTGTTTTATGCTTGGTCATCACATTTCCAAAGGACGTTGGCACCATAGCGGGTGGCGAGCCGACACATTGCCTTCTTGCAATCCAATGTTTTCTCACGTCAAGGCCGTCTACCGATTGATCGCAGTCCGCTATGGCACCGACGGTTATCCGTCGAAATTCCAATGGCGCCTCCATCTCTTGGACGAACCGACGGGCCAAGGGCAGTGGGAGGAAACGGTGGGAAATGACCGAGTAGTCGCTGCAGCACACGCTGGACTGGTTTATGTCTGGGGGCAGTCCGGCGTCGTGAATCGCATCGGTGCAGTCCCCCGTCCCTTTGGCGACGGCGGCATTCCGGTTGACTCGCCCAGCGTGCCCGCTGACTCGCGCTTGAGTGCTTTGCCGCGCTTCTGATCTGCTGTTATTGGCAAAACTCGCCTTCAACAGATCATCGTTTGATGATGGGAGGCAAATTTGGACGCGACTGTGAACGTAAAGGGTTGGCTCATAAACATCACGCTCGCGGAGGATGCAGTGGGGCAATGGGACTGGACCTATCGTTCCGAGGACGGAAGCGCGGTGCGAAATAGTGCGGGTCGCTACAGCTCGGATGGAGAGGCTTTCAATGCGGCTCGCGACTTTGCGTTCGCACATGCGGAGCTTCGCCGCAGGTAGGTGGCACCGAACCCGAGGTAATGGGTAGGCGGAGGCGATCATGCTGACTTACCTCTCGGCCGCTCACGGTTGACGGGGCTGGCGGCCATGGCGGCGCATTGACCGGTATGTCCTCGGGGCCGTGTGCATAGCCAACCGGCGGACGGCCGATCGCACGGCAGCAAGGATCGCAACCCTTCCGCTATCTCCTCAAGCTCGCCTACGTACTCCTGGCCCGCGCAGGATAGACCTGTGCCGCCAGTTTCTAGGTCGTAACTACCATGTTCATCCATGTAGTCGTTGCGGCGCTTGTCGACCCACTTCGCGGCAGCCTCAACGCCGGCATTAAAGTTGGTCGCTTCCGCTGCCCTATGCGCTGCAGGCTGGGTGGTGGCGACAGGGGCGGCGAGGGCCAGCACCTTACGAGCGAACTGCAAGACTTCGACAGACCGCCCGCCGATCCGCCACGGAACGCCGCGCAGCTCGGCCGCAGCCTGAAGTATCTCGGAGTTGCTGAGCGTCACCGGCTGGCTTGCCTGCGCGGCAGGCGCGGCGGGTAGTGGCGAGTGCTTGGGCTTTGCGGCCTGTTTTGCGCGTATCGCCTCGACCTTCGTCCATATGCGGGCCAGCTCGACTTCGGCGGCATCGTGCATGTCCAGGCCGTTGGCAAGACACAGAGCAGCCAGCGTGACCATGACGCCTCCGACCTCTTGCGCCGGCTCGCCGACAGGCCGGCCGTACACATAGTCCACCAGCTGGTGAGCTTCGCTGGCCGTGCAGCCGGTGGATTGCACAAGCTCCAGAGCTTCTTCCAGGAATCGGTGATTTCGTTCCTCTCGATCGCCGGCGATCATCTCGCCGAAGCACGCCATCATCCACGGCTGAACGCGAAGCTGAAAGCTCTCTGCCGGCGCCGTAGCAGGTGGCGCGCCAAAGCGGGCGATGGCAGCTTTCCAGCCGGCCTGCACAAGCTCTTCGGGCGATGCTGGATCGCTGGCGCTGGTTCGTGCGCTGCGGGCGATTGCGCGAAGTTCGTCGCCGGTAGGCGCCACCGTCTCAGCCGCTCCGCTTGGTGCTTGGGCGCGGCGGGAGGATTCGTTTGTGGGGGTCATGCTGTGTACTCCTGTTCCGCCATCTCACAGAAGAAGCTGCAGGACGGCAATTTTTCGTTGCGCATAGCCGGGCCGACCGGCAGGTCGCGCAGCGGGAAGCGTTGATCCTTCAAAGGGCCGCTGCGGTAGCGCAGGAACCAGCTGCCTGCGCCAAGCTCGTCCTGCACGCAGCACATTTCCTCGAACTCCTCGGGGAAGTCCTCGCGGATGGCCCGCCAGTAACCTTCGCCACCCTTGACACAGCCTTTGCAATTGGCGTTGTCGTAGCCCAACTCGTACATCACCGGCAGACGGATGTCCGCACGCAAGACCATTGCCTTGCAGTCGTCCTTGTTCAGGCCGGCGGTGACCAGCGGCGCCAGCGCGACGCGGCCCGGGTTGTGCTGCATCCAGTCGTCCCAGCGGTCTTCCTCCTCGGCGGTGAAGCCAAATACCAGGATGTCGCCCGGCTGCTCCCAATCGGCCAGCAGCTTGCGTTTCAACTCACGGGTGCACGGCGCGCCGCGTGGGCCCTTGATGAAGCGGCGGTTGCGGAACACCTGGATGATGTCGGCGCCGTATTTCTGGTCGCGCAGCTGGGTGAATCTGCGGCCGGTCCACCGCTCACAGTCGGCCAGGAAGCGACGGTTGTCCTCGTGCTCCTGCTTGATGAAGGCGTTGACTACTTGCACGTCATGGCTGCGGCTGTACTGGGCCAGGGCGAGTTTCGTGGCCACGGCGGACGCCGCACCACAGCTGAACTGACAGACGATGCGACTCATCCCTGCCCCTCCACCGCCTGGGTAAGGGCGGCATCGCGGACGATGGCGCCACGGCAGGCGACCTCTTCCTCCTGCGCCGGCACTGCCGCCACAGCCTGGTTAACGATCATGCGGACCATCTCGCCCCCGATGTTTTGTTGGCACATCAGGCGGGTGAGGGTGTCCTTGTCTAGGGTGATGGGGGTCATGGACGGCCTCCAGCGACCGCCACCTCCGGCAGCTTGAACTTCTTAAACGGCAGGGCCTTGATGTGCTCCCCGAAGAACTTGCCAATCGACTCGGCGGCCAAGAACGCGGCGTGCGTCTCGGGTTCGACGTTGGGGTATTGGTAGAGCGCTTGGCCACGGGTGAACGTCACAGCCAGGGTCTTCGTCTCAGGGTCGTAGCCGATCTCCGCGACTTGGTTGGACTCGACGGCTTGGCGGTTGATGGCCAGGGGCTCGCCTTCGGAGAAGGGTTGAGCGATGGGGAAGGTCTTGGGCATGCCGATCTCCTTCAAGCGGCCTGCAGGGCGCGCACGCGGTTGATGTGGGCGACCAGAGCGGCGGTGATTCGCAGCCAGTCGGATTCGCGATACAGGGGAGCGGCGCGCTCCTTGCCGGCGGGCTCAAAGCCCAACGTGGATAGGAAGGCGCCGGGCAGGGCGAAGCCAAGGCGCTCGGCCATCTGGCCAAGCCGCAGGGTCGGCACCTCATCGGCCGCTGGTTCCTCAAAGGTGTTGGGCGTCAAGATCTCTGGTTCCGCCGGCGGCGCGGCGGCAGCTTGGGCGGCGGCGGTGGCTGTCTGCACCACAGCGCGCGTCGACTCGGCGGCCTGCTGGCGCTGGCGCTCTGCCGCCTCGGTCTTCCGCTGTGCCTCGGTCTGGCGCTCGCGCTCCTGCTGCTCGGCCTGCAGGCGCTGTTGCTCGGCGACGCGTGCCTCTCGTTCGGCGCGGGCACGTTCCTCGGCGCGGATCTGCTCGCGCTGGGCTTCTGCCTTGGCCTCTTCCTGCCGTTGATGGTCTGCGATACGTGTCCGCACCAAGGCGGTGAGGTCGTCGTTTGCCTTGAGCACCAGGTGGGCGGTATCGGCGAAAAGGAAGTGGTGCGCGTGGGCCATCTCACGCAGGGTCGTGAGGTTGGCCTGTATGCGGTCAGCGGTTTCGTTCGCCGCAATCTTGGTGTTGGCCAGCAGCGTGTCGACGGCATCCTGCATGCTGTCGAGGTTCTTTTTGCCCTTGATGGCGCCGCCGAAGTCGGCCGTCACAGCGGGCATGTACGGCCGGCCGAGCCGCACGTTGAGCGCCTCGACGTGGGCCTTAAGCAGGCGAGTGGCGTCGGTCACGATCTGCAGCCGCCGGTTTTCCTTCTCCGCGGCGACTAGCTTTTCGCGCCCGAGCCGGGTGGTGCGCGCCAGGCCGCGCAGGTCAGCCACCATCCGGCGCATGGCATCGATGTCGCCGAGCTCGGCGAGCGCAGCGGTCTCACCGGCTTCGAGCGCTTCCTCGACCTTCTTCAGCGCCTTGCACTCTGCTTCGGCATCCGCGAATTCCTGGTCGGTGGCTGGCTTCGGCACCATGCGGTCGATGAAGGCGCGCAGAGCGGTGCTGATCTCCGGCAGGTTCGACGCCACGGTGAGGGCGCCATTCAGGCGAAGCGATACGGCAGGCAGGGTCTGCACCGGCGCAGCGATGACGGGCGCGGTTCTTTCGGTGGGCACATAAGTGACGACGTCGGCTTCCAGTTGCGCCCAGCCGGCAATGATCCGGGCGCGCAAGTCGAGGTCAGGCAGGTAATTGGCCGCACGCTTCTCGACCAAACTGTCGCCGTCCCACTTCGTGGCAAGGAACAGGATGCGGTCGCAGCCGGCGACCAGGCACTGCTGTTCCATCTGTACGCGGTACACGTCCGGCAGGAGGGCGCCGTCCCACTCTTGCGTGTCGTTGGGCAGCGCCGCGCGAATGGCGCTGTTGAGACTCTTGTGCTCAAAAGCGATCGATCGATCCATCGTCAGGCCGTCGAAAGATGCCGAGTACTTTCCGTTTGTGCCGGTGACCGGATAGAGGTCGTCGTCGACGATCTCTTCGGCGAGCGGGCGGGCGAGGGCCTCGGAGCGGTGGCCTTCCGCGAAGATCATCTGCACCTCAGCCGTTACCTCGGGCGTGATGCCGGTGGCCAGGCGCTTGACCAGCTCAGTGCGGGTTTCGTAAGGCGAGACGCCCATCATGGCCGGGGCGTCGCTGGCGTTGAAGTGGCGAGCGCGGTGGGCCAGCCATTCGGCCGTGCCCTGCTGGAGCTTGTGCGTTTGCATGTGGTATTCCTCAGGTCAGGTCGAATTGGCGGGCGTCGTGCAGCGCGGTGAGTTCCTTGCGTTGCTCGGGGTCGGCGACCTCGCCGATCAGCTCGGCAGCCTGGGAAAGCTGCTCGAGGTTGGTAGCGAGGCGGATGCCGTCGGCGACCTGGGCAAAGGTCACGGCGGTCTTGGGCTCGGCGACCGTGGTCGGCTTGAGGGCGCGGATCATGGCTTTCTGCTCTTCGCTAAGCACGCTCTTCGACTCAACGAAGTCAATGATTTCTTCGGCGCTCGTGCCCTTGTCGATCGAGGCCTGCCACTTGGGGAGGCGCTTTTTGAAGGCGTCGTCAGGCCACGCCTCACGGGCAGGCTGAGCCGGCGGCGGTGGTGGCGCGCCGACGAGATCGGCCATACCCATGAAGGTCTCACCAGGGGCTGTGATCTCGTCTGGCGAATAGACGCCCAAAATCACGTCCGGCGCGTAGAGCCGAGACCAGCGCTTCTGCGCGAGGTAAGCGAGCTGCTGTTTGGGGTCGTCGGCCCACAGCGTGGAGTTCCGGACACGGGCTTGGGCCAGAAGGAGCTCGAGCGTGCGAGGTTGGTCTTCGCCGCGAAGGGTGGCCCAGATGCGGATACCGCAGCCGGTCTCGTCCTCCATGGTCCAGCCCGGCTGCCGGTACTCCCCTTTGTCACCCTTTTTGATGACGACTTCCCGATGACCTTTTCCCAGGGGCCGTACCACTCGAAATGAAACCGGTCCTTCACTGCGCCGCTGCTATTGATGACGGCGGCCACCAGCTGAGCCTCATAGCCAAGCGTTCCGTTCACCAAGTGGGTCTTCTGAGCGACGGCAAAGGGGTTCATGCCCCACTGCATCGACTGCAGGGTGATGGCGAAGCAGTCGCCCGGGCTATTGCGCAAGTGTTGAGGCACGGTCGTCTTGCCGCTCGCCATAAGGTTGGCGATGCGCTCGAGACGTTCCATGCTGGCGCTGTCCATCAACAAAGCGCCGGCGCTGGCGCTGCTGACGGCCAGGGCCGCGGTTTCGGTTTGGGCTACAGCGTTCATTCGGCGCTTTCGGGTTGGGTAGAGGAATGCCGGCGGCGCACGGGCTGCGCAGCGGTGGGGTGTTGGGGCCGGGCGGCGGGGTGCTCAGCCACGTAGAGGGCGAGCTGCAGATCGGTCGCCTCGGCGCCGCGCTCGGCAACGATCTCAGCGGTGATCTGGTCGGCCTCGCTATCGCGGTTTGTGGCCGTCCCGAGCAGCAGGACGACGGCCATGGCAGCTGCGAGAGCACATCCGGTTTCGTTCAGCCAGCGGCAGGAGAGAGAAGGGCGGCGGGTCATGCGGAGCCGCCTTGCTGAGCGATCGGGGCGTTCCCGCGCTGCGCCATAGCTGCAGCCAAGCTACGGTAGTCAGCGATGGCTTGGTCCACCTGCTCAGCCATGCCGTAGCCGAAATCGTTGCCGTACTGAGCCCGCAACTTCAAGAGCAGGAAGCCCATGCCCAGGGCCATGCCCTCGGCGCGCTCTGCGCGTTTACGCAGCTTGGCGGTAAGGGACGTGGTCATGCCCGGCCCCCATGCATGCAGAGGTCGTAGCGGCCGTCTGCCTTCATCGCGGCGATCTGCAGATCCATGGCGATCGCACGCTCCTCGGTCCATTCGCGGACCGGGTGTTGTGCAGCGCGGAGGGCCGGCATGTCGCAGTCGTCGACCGCATGCTTGGAGCGGAAGTCCGCCACGATTTGGGCGGCGCCGGCTTGCGTGATCTGAGTCAGGTGGGGCGCAGCGGTGGCCCCTCGGTTCTTTTGCATTCCCATCGCTCCGGTTGGTTGCGTTGGGATGAATTAAACATTACGTTTAAACTTCGGTCAAACGGTTTGTTTAACAGAACGTGTAAGGAGCCAACACAGCGAGGCGATAGCAGGAATTGCCGAAGCGACAGGGCTAGGATGCGAGAGCCTGTACAACGCTTTTCAAAGCAGCGCGGCATCGGTTTGACGCGGTGGTCAAGGTGCTTAAGGCGATGAGTTTGGAGCTCACCACTGTTCCAGCCGGCCGGCCTGGTTTATAGGCGTGCCTTCACATGGAGAAGTCGGTTGACCATGGCAATTTTGCCAACCGTTAACGTTGCCTCGGCGATGGGTTTCCGGGGGCGACGTTCACATACGGCTGTAAAGGCGCAATCGGGACTGGGGGCGCCGATTGGTCGATGTAAACCGGCCCACGCCCTTGCGCCTCGCGAGTGCTGTACGTCTTGCCGGGGGGCATTAGGGGGCGCGTCTGTAGCGGAAAGCAGGCACTGCTGCCGCATCGCGTCAGTCTTCATGGCCTTGCAGTCGCTGACTGTGAGCGGGCCTGCTGCATTGGCTGAAAGACTAACGATGAGGCCAATTCTCAATAATCCGTCTCGCATAGCCTCTCCTTGTCTGCAGCGGCTATTGTCTTTCGGTGCGGCACCGAGTGCGCCAACTCACGCGAGCGTACTAAGGCTTAGGCTTGGATAGTGTGGTCTGGTTGTCCTGTTGACCGGTACTGACCTTCTGCTCCTGCTTCGGGCGCGCATCGACGTTGAAGAAGTCTCGAACTTTGTCCAGCATTCCCGGCCGAGAAGGTTTGATGGTTGGGCGCTGTAAACGTTCGGCGAGCGGCAGGAGTTCTATTTGACGATCTTGCTGGGCAATGCGCTGGATCGCATGGGCGACGTAGTAGTCGGCTTTAAATCGTGGGTCTTGGACGAACAGCAGAACGTAGCTGTCCATCTGTCTCGTGCATCCGCGGACTGCGGTGTAGACCATTGCGCCGACGGGATCAATGGCATACGTGGGCAGGTTGCGCAGCGCCAGCTCGGTGCACATCCGGTAGACCTGGAATCTGTCTGCGTATTCCTTGTCGCCGACAGTTTGCTCGATGAGCCGGGCGGCGGTTAGGAAGTCTTCAGTCTTGGACAGATTGACCGTTGTCGGCCAAGGCATCGGGCCCCAATCCTGGCCGCCACCTGAGGCCTGCTCAATTGCCTGGGCCGCTGAGAAAGCCGCCATTGCTGCGGCAGCGATGGCTACTTTTCGAAGGTGACGCTTAAGGGTGGCGGCGGGGCCGGTGGTCGTGCGCTTCTTCGCATCTGCGCGAGTCTCAATTCCGGTCATCATTGCCTTTGCGTCATTTCTCTCAGGGTCTCTGCCTATCAGCAGCGAGTTTTGATCTTCCGCCGTGGCACAGGGTGCGCGATGTAATAAACCCAAGTCACATCGGCCAACTCGTAGTGCAGCGTTTCCGCTACGTTATAGCTGCCGAAGCGCCAGCCGGCCCGGCGGGAAAGCAGCCGCTTAATCATGGTCTGGCCGGTGGCCAAGCGGACCAGCACATCGTCCTCGAGCTCGGGCTCGGTGCCAGGCTCTACGAGAGCGAATTCGCCAGGGTTATATCGGGGCACCATGGACGACCCGTCCACCTCAACCAAGAAAGCGTGCGGGTCCGAGGTGGCAATCTCTGCGCAGGAGTCAGTGGCGCCGACTGGGTAATCGCCATCCGTCCACATGCGTTCTGCCATGCCTCCGCTGCCTTTCCCGACCACATATACGTGGCGCACCTTCGTTGTGTCGACATCCAGGCTGCCGGTCGGCCGTTCGTAGACAGCCGACCCGGCACCCATTGCGCCGGCGCCGCTGGTCAACCAAGTTGCGCTGCAGCCGATCGCTGTTTGCGCCTTGATGGCGCCTGCTTTTGAAACGCCGCGCGTCTCCCAGTTTTTGACCGTCTGAGGCGATTCGTTGAGCAGCTTCGCCACAGCGGACTGCCCGGTCGTCTGTCGGAGGGTCTGGGCGGCTTCGTAGAGCCGTGCGGCGGTCGGGTGCATGCCGCAGATTGTTTGCCGACTAAACAAAATGTTGTTAAACGTTCTGTTTGACATTTTGTTTAAACGCTGCGTTTAATTGGTTGATGGACGACGACACCAACCTGATCAAGCGCCTTGGCGGCCCCACGAGGGTTGCCGAGCTTTTGGGCTACGACAAGGCCAGAGGCGGCGTGCAACGAGTTCAGAACTGGCTGACGCGCGGCATCCCCTCGAGCGTAAAGGTTGAGCGGCCGGACCTTTTCATGCCTGGCCTTACTACCTCCGAGCCTGCCCTGGCGAAAGAGGGGGCCTGACGCATGGCCCTCGCTCTCTACGTGCTTTGCGCCGGCCATTTCGTCCGAACCTTGAGCGGTCATCACCCTCTTCGTCGCCTCGACTTCCTGGCGCTGGCCGGCTTGGTCTATGGCGTGTGCCAGGCCGCAGCGCGGTTTTGACCCAACCCCTTTTCTCAATCCACCCAAGACCCAGCCATGACGCTCCGCAATCGTTCTCTCGTCCGAAAGCCTTTCACGATGCTGCGCACCCACGACCAGGAACACGCCGAATTGGAATGGCTGGTCGATGACTTGGGCGGCGGCGAACCGGCTGCGGTTCTTCGTGAGGAGCTTCTGAAGCTGGCAAGGGCAAGGCGGCATGCGAAAAATTCTCTTGCTCCCATGCGCCTTGACAAAAACGCCTTCTCCGGCCTGAGCGCCGCATGAGGAAAGGCTCCATGCAAAAGAACGAAATGCGCCTGGACCTCACCGGCTTTTCTGAAGCCGATTTTCGCGAGATCCAGGAGCAGGCAGACGAGTGGGGAGTGGCCTTTGATCAGGCATGCCTGCTCATGCTTCTTCAGGAATCACGCCGCCGCCGGACCACCCCGCGCCCTGGCGCGCCTGGACTCTTCTCGCGC
The DNA here is from genome assembly GCF_033546935.1 of Xylophilus sp. GOD-11R. Taxonomy (GTDB): domain Bacteria; phylum Pseudomonadota; class Gammaproteobacteria; order Burkholderiales; family Burkholderiaceae_C; genus Xylophilus. Next base: position 1,778,226 of record NZ_CP137854.1, read on the forward strand.
CTGTTCGGCAGCCGAGCCGCTCACTAAGCGCGACTCCAGAGTTACTCAAAAGCTCGCCATGAAGACCCTCCAGCTGCAGCTCGGTATGAGCCTGCCGATTCCGATGGATGCCGCGCGCGCCGCCGGCGTTGTCGGGGCGACCCTGGCCGCCGAGAAGGCTGAAGGCGTTTGCCCGAACTTCGCCGAGCGGGCCTATGCATTCGTGCTGGCCTACATCGCCGAGCATGGCCCGATCTCCGGCGAGCTTGTGACCTTGGCCTGCGTGGCGGCCGGCATAGATCCCGTCGAGCGCCGCGCTTTTGGGTCGGTTTATGCCCGCGCCCTTCGCGAGAACGAGATCCGGGCCGTGGCCGATTGCCCGCGCATGTTTGGACATGGCACCGCTGGTGGCCGCGTGTACGCGAGGGTGGCCCGGTGACGACACGACCCGTCCCATACCCGGCTGACACGCGCGCAAAGGGCTGGCGCTTCGAGCTTGACCACGAGCGTATCCGACAGTCCGACACCTGGGCACTCGCGCCGGCAGAAGTGCGCCCATGGCTGCTCATGCTCTGGATGACATCTTGGGAGCAAACGCCATGCGGCTCGTTGCCGGCCGCCGACGAATTGATCGCAGCGCGCGTGGGCATGACACCAAAGGCATTTGCCAAGGCTCGATCGGTGCTGCTGCGCGGGTGGTGGCTAGGCGAGGACGGCCGCCTGTACCACGACACCCTGATCGCGCGTGTCGAAGAAATGATGACCAAGCGTCGTAGCGACTCCGATCGACAGGCGCAGAGACGCGCACGAATCAGACAGGAGTCCGAAAAAGTAGCGCCAGTGTCACGCGTGACACCGACCGGACTCCACGGTGAATCCGACACCGGAACCGGAACCGGAACCAGTAATACCTCTCCCTCACTTCGTTCGGGCGAGGTAGCGCACGCTGCGCAAGCGACCCCAGGCGAGGCTTGCAAGGCGATGAAGCAGGCCGGCCTTCAGGCTGTGAACCCGAGCCACCCTCAACTTGCCGCACTCCTTGGTGCCGGCATCACCCTCGATGAGCTGACCGTGGCGGCTGCCGAGGCCGCGGAAAAGGGCAAGCCATTTGCCTATGCGCTGGCCACTGCGGAGGGTCGCCGCCGTGACGCGGCAGTGGCGCCGCTGCCTGCTGCCGGCGTCCGCCCGGCCAAGGCGCAGCCCAAATCCTTCGCCCAGCAAGAGCGCGAAGCCGGCTGGGCCCGCTGGGAGGAGATGACCGGCCGTGTGCATCCGGATCGACAGGCTGCTTCAGGCGGCCGTGTCATCGACATCACCCCAAACCGAAATCTGCAACTTGAGGCCGCGCCATGAGCCTGTCTACGGAAGCTATCGATCGTCTCTTCAATCGTTTGTCGGCTACCTACGGCGCCGCTTGGGAGCGCAGTCACGGCACCAACCCGATGTCGGACGTGAAGGCCGCCTGGACTCACGAACTATCCGGCTTCGGCAACAGCATGAAGTCCATCGCCTGGGCGCTAGAGAACCTTCCGGAGCGATGCCCCAACGTCATCGAGTTCCGCAATCTCTGCCGCCGGGCGCCGTTGGAGGAGGTGAAGCTCCTGCCGGTGGTTACCGATCCGGAAAAGGTCGCGGCCGAACTTCTGCGGCTGGGAGAACTGCGGTCGAAGGTAGCGGTGCCCGCCGTGAGCCAACGGGAGTGGGCGCACCGAATCATTCGCCGTCACGAGGCCGGCGAAACGGTGAGGCCGATCTCCCTGGAGTTCGCCCGAGAGGCGCTCGGTACCGAGACCCGGAGGTTTGCAACGTGACTCACACCCGAACCACCAATTGCGCAAGCTCGGGGAACAGGACAGAGGCTGCAACTGCGCAAGTCGCCACCGCAAGCCCGACGGCTGTCCACAGCCTACGGGTCGAGCGCGGGCGAGTGCGGGGCCGACGCTCGATGTCATGCCATGCGTCCAAGACGGCGATGGTCTCGTCGCTTTCTTTCAGTGGGTTGGCGCCCCACGAGCGCGTGAATGACGGTGCATCCATAGCGAACTCCACTTCGATTTCGATCTGCAGGGTAGTCAGCAAGATTTGTACTCGCCGGCGGCTCCAACCAAAGCTAGGGGTTGCCCGATGAAGGTACTTGTTCCTTTGCGCACCGGGACGGGCCAGAACGACCGGGAGCACTTCCGAGCCCGCGCGCGCCGGGTCAAGGCAGAGCGCCACGCCGTGGCCTGGCTGCTCGCGTTGCATCGCCCGCCTGCCGGGCCCGTGACCGTGACGATGTGCCGCATCTCGCCTGGCCAAGGGCTGGATGCACACGACAACCTGCGCGGCAGCCTGAAGGCTTCAGTCGACCAGGTCGCCGAATGGCTCGGCCGCGACGACGCCGACTCTTCGATCGAATGGAAATATGACCAGCGCCGCGGTAAGCCCGGCGAGTGGATGGTCGGCATCACCGTGGAGCCCCGCACATGAGCGACATCACCCTCGTTCGCTGCGATCCAGTCGAGATCAGCGAAAGCGATCGCGCCGTCGCGCGCCGGGTCATCTTCAGCATCATCGACGGCTTGGGCGGTACCGGCCGCCGCCAGTGGCGCCGCTTCTGGAACCGGGTGTTCAAGCTCGAGCCCGGCGAGATGATCGACATCAAGACGCACCAGGCCCGGCTCGGCTGGTATCACCGCCGCCACATGGCGCTGGAGCAGATGCTCTTCGAGTCTCAGGACAAGTTCGAAGATTTCGACGCCTTCCGCACTTGGCTCAAAGTTGGCAGCGGCTTCGTCGATTGGTACCCGGGCCCCAAGGGCGGCGTCATCCCGGTCCCGCGCTCGATCAGCTACTCGAAGCTCGAGCAGGGCGACATGGAGAAATTCCATGGCGATGCCGTCAACTTCCTGCGCACCGAGCACGCCGGCAAGACCCTCTGGAACCACCTGCGCCCCGAGCGCAGAAGCGAGATGGTTGAGTCGATCCTGGGGAGCTTCAACGAATGAGCTTCCGCCGTCACGCACCCCGCGTGCGCCAGGTCGATGAGCCCAGCCGCGCCGCGCCTCTGCTCCAGTCGCGATCGCTGCATCGCGGCGCAACAGGCGCGAGAGCACCGTCCGCGCCGATCCCGAAAACAGAACCCAAGCGAAACCCGCACTTGCTGGCCATGGCGCGTGGCAAGCCGTGCCTGCTCTGCGTCGCTGGGGGCGTTGCCCGCTGTACCTGGGACAGCACCGTCGCCGCGCACAGCAACCTTTCGATCCACGGCAAGGCGGGCGCCCGTAAGGCTGACGACCAGTACACCGTCTGGCTTGGTGACTACCACCACCGGTGGCTCGACCAGGGGCCAGCAACCGCCGCCGCGAAGGAAGCCGCCTTCATGCGCGCTCACCTGCTCCAGGTCCAGGAATGGCGCTGGATCGCCAGCAGCTACAGCGCCGTTGACGCGGATCAAAAAGCCGCGCAGTGGGCACTCAACCAACTCAACGCTTCTCCAGTGGGAGGCCCCTTTGACGACTGACCTCAAAACCATTGCCGACCGCATGCTTGCCCGCTGCGTCGAGGAGGGCGATTGCCTCATCTGGCCCGGCGCCACCAACCCGAAGGGCTTGCCCGTTGCCTGGGCTGGCCGCGCCACGGCGTCTGGCCGCCGGATCATCTGGGAGGCGGTCACCGGCAAGGAGCTACAGCTAGCCGACTGCATCCTGATGACCTGTGAGTGCGTGCGATGCCTGAACTTCGCTCATATGTGCAAAGCTGATCGAAGCGCGGTGATCAAGTTGGCCACTAAGTCCGGCACCCACCGGAGCCCAGCACGCGGGCAGAAGCTTCGCGAGGCCTACAAGACGCGAACCGGCTATGACGGTGAAGCCGTGGCGGCATTGGTGAGGTCCAGCACGCTCACTGGCGTGGAGATCGAGCGCCAGCACGGGATTCGCCAAAGCGTGGTGAGCCGGATCCGCAGAGGCGTGGCCTGGCCCGAGAAAACCAACCCTTTCGCAGGGCTTGCCCGCTGATGAACTGCGGCACCTGCATCCACTGGGAGCTGAAGGGCTCGCCCATGCGCGCCGTGGGCATGGGCATGTGCGCCCGCGAGGTGGGTGTCTTCCGCCGCGCGCGCACCTTCGGTCCCGAGGCTCTCTGCGGCAAGAAGCAGTTCCAGCAGGCTGCGCCCGCCGTGGTCAAGGCACGGGAGAAGGCGCTCGCGCGCCTGGAAGCCTGATGTTCAGAGAGGAGCAGCTCCAGCTTTTCCCTGGCCTGGAACCGCCGGCGCCCCTGCCGTGCCCGCGCAAGAAGCCCAAGCCGCGCCGGAAGAAGCGGCTGCAGCGCCGGTCCGGCCGGCGGCCGCGCATCGCCCAGACCGACTTCTGGGGCGGCACGCTCGACGACTACCCGACGCAGCGCATCACCAAGGCCAAAGGCAAGAAGCTGCCGCGCACCCTGGGTTACTCAAGCGTATGGGATCTGGCCGCCGCCGGCGAGCGGCCGAAGTCCCTGGGCACGTTCGCACCCGAGGCGGCACGCAAGGTCATCACTCGCGCGGTGCGCACCGATGGCGTTACCCGCGTCTACGCCGTGCAGGAGCAGGAAACACAGGAGTGGCAGGACAAGGAACAGGCGCGGCGCGCCCGCCAACGCCCGCCCAAGCCGCAGAAGCAACGATTCAAGATGAGGAACAGCCGCACATGGGCCGACGGTCAAAGCTGAGCGATGCCCAGTGGGCGGAGATCGAGCGCCGGATGTTGGAGGGAGAGTCCGTCCGAGCGCTCGCGCGTGAATACGGAGTAGGGGAGTCATCCATTCGCGAGCGCAAAACCGCGCACGTTGAATCAATCAAAATTGTTGCAAATCAGATAGTTGCAACAGAGCGCGCGGTTATGTCGCTGCCGATTTCCGCGCAGATTTCCGCGCACAACCTTGCATCGAAATTGCGGGCCATCAGCGACAACCTCGCCAGCGCGGCGCAGTACGGCGCCCAGACGGCGCACAGGCTCAGCGCCCTGGCCAATTCGGAGGTGTCAAAGGTGGACGACGCATCACCTCTGGCCTCTGTGGAAAGCCTGAAAGGCGTTGCCGCTCTGACCAAGCTTGCCAACGATAGTGCGGCCATCGCGCTGAACCTGATCGCGGCCAACAAGGAAACGGTCAAGCAGCTGAAAGACACGCCGCCAGAGGACCAGCTGCGGGAACTCTCTGATGCGGAATTTGCGGAGGAGTTGGCCCGGTATGGCATCGAACCGTGATCGCCTTCGTGTGCTGGTAGAGAAGCAACGGCGAGCGGCGAGAGACGATGTCTACGCATTTGCGCGCTGGATGTTCCAACGCCGCAAGGGCTTTCGCTGGCAGCAGGCGCCACACCACTCAATCATCTGCGCGGCTCTTATGCGGGTGTTTCGAGGCGAGTGCAAACGCTTGGTGATCAACGTCCCGCCGCGATACTCGAAGACCGAACTTGCAGTGGTCAACTTCATCGCCTGGGCGTTCGGCAAAGTGCCGGACGCGGAGTTCATCCACGCCAGCTACAGCGGCGCCCTGGCCGTCAACAACAGCGCGGCAGTGCGCAGCGTGGTGCAGCACGAAGTGTTCGCGGAGATTTTCCCGGGCGTTGACTTGGCCAGCGACGCCCAGCACCACTGGAAGACGACCAAGGGCGGCGTGATGTACGCCACCGGCACCGGCGGCACCATCACCGGTTTCGGAGCCGGCAAACACCGCGAGGGTTTCGGCGGCGCCATCATCATCGACGACCCGCACAAGGCCGACGAGGCCCGCTCTGACGTCATGCGGCAGAACGTCATCGACTGGTTCCAGAACACGCTGGAGAGCCGGAAGAACAGCCCCGAGACGCCGATCATCGTCATCATGCAGCGGCTGCACGAAAGCGACGTGGCTGGCTGGTTGCTTGGCGAGGAGCCAGGGGTGAAGCCCGGCGGAAACGGCGAGGTCTGGGAACACGTCTGCCTTCCGGTCTGGAACGAAGACGGCACGCCGCTGTGGCCTGAGAAGCACAGCGCCGAAACGCTGCGCGCCATGGAAAAAGCTGCGCCGTATGTGTTCGCCGGCCAGTACCGGCAGAGCCCGGCGCCACCAGAGGGCGGGGTTATCAAACCCGATTTGATGATCGTCGTCGACGTCGCGCCGCCTGGCGTGGTCGAGTGGTGCCGTGGTTGGGACTTGGGCGCCTCGGCCTCCGGCGACTTCACCGCCGGCGTGAAGGTGGGCCGGCTCGCCGATGGCCGGTACATCATCGGCCACGCCGTGCGCGAGCAGTTCGAGACTCATCAGCGGGACATGCTCATCAAGAACACCGCCACCAGCGACGGCAGGGCGCTGAAGCAGTCGCTGCCTCAGGATCCAGGGCAGGCCGGCAAGAGCCAAGTGCTGGCGTTCGCCAAGCTGCTCGCCGGCCACGCGGTGCACTTCTCACCGGAGTCGGGCGACAAGGTGACGCGCGCTACGCCGCTCGCCAGCCAGATCAACGCCGGCGCGGTTCTGCTGCTCAAGGGTGCTTGGAATCAGCAGTTTGTTGATGAGTGCCGGCTGTTTCCGAACGGGAAATATGATGACCAAGTGGATGGCGCTGCGCGAGCATTCAATGCGTTGCTGCATCCGCAGGCAGGGATATTTACCTAGGTCCGGCCGTTCATAAATTCATCGCGCGACCGAAAAAAGACGCCGGCGGGTGACTTTTGGGTTTTCATGAACGATAGTCTAAATTGTATGTTTAATACTGGCTCGTAATATAATCGAAGTTCACTAGACGGTCTATTGTTCGAATCAAAAGAAGAAAATTTACGAGTTACAAAAGAATTGTCTTTTACTCTGTCTTTTTGTGTATCCCAAAGATAGCGAACATACCCTTCATCCAAATGGTTTGATGCATATATACAGGATGATGCCGAATGCATCTGCAAACTGTTGATGGCAGATATGTCGGCAATATTCCCAACCGTTTTTATGAAAGTCGGCGGAGGATTTATCGAATACACATTGCTGTCATAGACCATCAAACACTTGGCCGGACTCAAAGGTAGGAATATCAATAAGCCAACTGAGCGCGCCCCTAGAACTCCCACTCCCTTTACTTTTTCGTAAAATACATTGTGATATACGCACGGGGCATCGCTAAATATAAAAGGCTTGGTGCTTTTATTTTTTAACACAACAACTGCAAGATCGTCGAGGTTATGGCTTTGCTCCACTCCTATTCCGATTTTTGTTAACTGGGCTTGCGCAGGAATAACCTCTAATTTGGGGATTACAGCCGCAAGTTCGGCTCTGGAATAGGGGCCCTGTTCTTCCATGATATGCAGTTTCGACTCTAAATATAAATGAAGCAGGTCGTTGTCAACGCTGGCAGATGCAGAGCGGGCAGCTTCTGTCCTATGCCTCTGCAGTGCAAGCCATAAGCGCATGCCATCAAAAGTTTCGTCATCCAATTCGCACAAATCCGAGGCGCTCAAAATTTTGTCGATTGCGGATCCTCCAACGGATTCCAAAGCAGTAACAGCCTTTTCAATCTCCTCGTCCCCGTAAAACCACGCCTTGCTCGCTTGGTGCTTAATTGACGCGGCCCGAATAAATCTCGATGTGTGTTTTTGGAAAAGCGAAATTGATTTGCCGTCGGCAGAGAATTTTCGAAAATACCTCTGCGGCACAAAATGCTGGTTCTTTCCATCTGGCATAGCGATAGTCCTTTGCTTCCCTAGCATGGTCGCATGACCCAGCAGCTCGCCGTAAACGACCTCGACATCATCCGCGCGCGCGATAGCGCCCTTGCCGTGTTCGGCAGCTTAGATACCAAGCGGCCCACCGCCTGGAATCAGTACGGGTACCGAACCACGCTATCCTTCGACGACTTCAAGCAGGCCTACGACCGGGGCGGCGCGGCCCACGGCGCGGTGCATCGCTTGCTCGACGGATGCTGGCAGATGCTCCCCCGCATCAAACAGCCTAAGGCCGACAAGGAAACCGCCTGGGAAACTGCCGTGGCTCAAGTGTTGCGCTCGATCAGAGGTTGGCAGAAGCTCCGCGACCTCGACCGCCGCAACCTGGTCGGCCGGTACGCCGCGCTTATCTATCGCATGGCCGACAGCCAGCCGCTGAGCGCGCCGCTCGTCAGCGCCCAGAAGCTGGTCGACCTGATTCCCGTCTTCGAAGACCAGATCAAGGTCACCAAGTGGGACGAAGACAAGAACTCGGTCCGCTACGGATTGCCCGAGACCTTCCAGTACCGCGCGCGGGCGACGGGCCGCCTGGACACCCAGGGCCGGCCGGACACCTGGGAGGATGTGCACCACACCCGCGTGCAGATCTTGGCTGAGGGCAGCGTAGGCGACATGTTCGACGGCATCCCACTACTGCGCGCTGGGTTCAACAACCTGATCGACATCGAAAAGCTGTCCGGCGGCGGCGCTGAGTCGGCGCTGAAGAACAGCGCGCGGACCATCGTTTTTAAGTACGACCCGAACGCTTCGGTTGCTGCCATCAGCACCACCAACCCCGACGGCAGCATCTCCACCAAGTCGGTGCGGGAGGTGCACGAAGAGCAGACGCGCTCGCTCAACCGCAACCAAGATGCCTCAATCGTCCTGCAGGGCGGAGACGCCACTACGCTGCAGACCACAGCCGCCGACCTCTCGCCACAGTTCGGCATCGCCGCCAACCTGTTCGCCGCGTCGGTGCGCATCCCCTTCACCATCCTGTTCGGGCAGCAGACCGGCCGGCTGGCCAGCGATGAGGACAAGGCCGACTTCGGTGCGCGGTGCGCCTCGCGCCAGGCCAACGACCTGACCCCCATGCTCGAGGAGTTCGTGCGGCGCATGCAGGCTTGCGATGTCATCGCTGCCGGCGACTTCGAAATTGAGTGGCCACCGGTAAACGCGCCGAGCGACCGGGACAAACTAGAGAACCTGGGCAAGGCCACGGCTGCCATGCAGCAGGCGTTTCAGGCTGGGCTAACTGAGCCGCTTTTCGATGCCAATGAGCTGCGCGCCATGGTGGGCTTCGAGCCTCGGGCGGATGACGGTATGCCAGAGGAGGGCGATCCCGAGCCAGAAGACCCGGCTGCCGATCCCGACGCCGATCCGAAAGGCACGGGCCAGGCGGCTTCGTGATAGAGCGCCCGCGCAACCCGGTGATTCCGGGCAACTCGCGTGATCGCACCGGCTCGGCCGGCATCCTGCGCCGCGGTAATGCCGAGATCAGCCGCCGGTGGCGCAGCCTGCAGGCCGACGTCCTCGCAGCCTTCGACCGGCTGCCGGTCTACCAGCTCAACGAGGACGACAAGGGCTCAGACACGCCGATTCCGGTGCGGTATGGCGTCACGCCCCAAGTGCTGGACCAGGCGACCTCCGATCTTCAGGCGGCCCTGGATCGCTGGATCCTCGACGGCCGTCAAGCCGACCACGTCGCATGGTGGGACGTCTACGAACAGGAAGCCGCCCAGCTTGGGACGGCGCAGAGCGTGGCGAACCTGTCCAACCTGTCGGCGGCCTATGCCTCAACCCGCACGCTCCAGACGGTGGTGTTCAGCGAGCCTTACCGCCAGCGCGCGCAGATGGCGCGCACCCTATCGCGAGAGTACTGGACCGGCCTGGCCGACGAGTCGCGCGCCAAGCTCTCCAGCATCATCGGCCGCGCAGTGATCGACGGGAAGAATCCGAAGGTGGTGCGCAAGGAGATTATGGAGGCGCTGGGCGTTTCGAAGTCCCGTGCCACTCTTTACGCGCAGACCGACATCACCGGCACGCTGCGCGAGGCGCGCTGGGCGGAAGCTGACGCAGCTGAGGCTGAGCTCGGCGTCCGGACGGCCTTGCTGTGGACGTCAGCCCTGATCGCTACGACCCGACCTTGGCACGCCAGCCGCAACGGGCAAAGCTACAGCACTGAGCAGGTGCGCGCGTTCTACGCCACCAACGGCAACCGCTTCCGCTGCCACTGCGCGCAGACCGAGTGCCTGCTCGACGCCCAGGGCAAACCGATCCTGACCAAGGCGCTTCAGTCGGCAATGGCGAATGAGCGTAGGGTTTGGTTTGAATGAGGTTGGCCGCAAATCTTAAATAAACTTCCAGTTTTTTAGGGTGTTTCCAATAGAGACGAATTGAGCGCAAGTCGCCAATCCAACAAGATTGCCTTTGGTATTCTTGCAATAATCTTCTCTCGTTTTCAAACTTTTGTTTATATTTTTATAGGTAGTCTGCGGAGATATATTTTTGTATCGCGCTAAAGCAGTGCCAAATGCGTTGGCAAGAGCCTGTCCAGCAAGTGCTTCGGCCGATCCGTTAAAGAGAGTATCGACCGCAACGCACCATGCTTCGCTCGATTCCGCTATTGGAGCTGGAATATGGCGATTTTTCATCCTGGGCGACGCATCGTTCGGTAGGGATATATAATGAATCAATGCGGTCAGTTCTGTGCATTTGGCGGCAGAAGATTGGGGCGAACCAAAGACATATCCTCTATCCTTAAGATTCTTTACAAAAGATTGGTCTGGTAAAATGTCGGTATCTAAATGTATAAGGATGGAGTCAAGGCCTGATAGCCGCCTTGAATTTGCGAATAGCCCCTGCTCAAAAAGAGGATCTCTTTCTTTTAAGGGGTTACCATCGAGCCAGCCCAATACATTTCCCCAGCCGCCGCCAGATGTGTTGTCTGCATTTGGCTGTACAGAAATAAATGTTGCCTGTATTCCCGCGTTGTGCAATTCGGCGCCAAGGTAATGATTTATTGCATGGAAGTCGGTAAGGCCTTCGCAAATAACGCCTATTTTCATCAAACCACCTCCAAGCCGTTAATCCCCTCTATTCTTTCTTCTAGCCAAAGCTGAGAAAGGTTCTTGCCTTGCGCAAGTACCCGCCACTCGTCACGCGTGACGCCTTGGGGTGGCTCAAGCCGGGTGACGCAGGTGCTGCCTTCATCATCTCTGTTGACAATGAAAACGCGGTGGTCGTCGTTGAATAAGTCAAATGCGTCTAGCGATGTCGGATTATGACTTGTCAAAAATATTTGTTTCGGCCCGAAATCCAAGCTCTCCTCGTTGACCTTCTTGGTGAACGCTATCAGTTGCTCCAGAAGTAACCTAGTCATTTTCGGATTAAGCGCGTTATCAATGTTGTCTAAGGCGAAATACCGGGGCGAACTCGGATGGGCTACCAGCAATCCGATAAATAGAAGGAATAAGGTTCCTTCGCTGCTGTCGTAAACTGAAAGTGTGTTTCTGGTTTGCTTCATGAACTTATCTATGAAATAAACCATGTCTGAATTTGGCTCCTCCATTCCTCTTGATATCAGTTTTGAATCGATCTTTCCGACTTTCACAGCGTTTGTCCACCCGGGCAGAAAACTTAACTGTAAGGCGCTATCAATCAGCCTTTTTGAACTGTTGGATAATTTTTTATCTGTGTTGCGCCAACGAAGAACTTGAGCCAGTGCTGACGGAAGTCCTTCTCCGTGAAGACCGAAAGGTGCTGTGTCGATTAGCCCAGACCGAGCGCCGCGCAATATGTCAGTCTGCGGAGTATAAATTGCATACTTGCTAAATTCGTCATATTGGGTTGTTGCAGCTTTTGGAAACGGATATGCGACCTTGATTTGGTCCCACATGCCGCGATCTTTTTCAAGCACGCCTTTTATAGATTCTCCGAGAGCTGTGCTTCCATTTCCGCTGCGACCAAAAATCTTTCTATTTTGGAAGTATGAGCTTTCGGAGTGAAATCTGAGGAGCGGATCATTTTCTTTTGAAAGTAGATTGCATTTATATTGCAACCCGTTGCCAAACTCGAGTTCTAACTCGAAAGATGCAGCAACTTTGTCCGACTTGAAGGCTGCCTTCATTAACTCGGCGGGGGTAAGTCGAATCCCCTTACTTTTAATTTCAGTGTCGCCAATGCCGCGATTAATTGCGGCAGCGGCGATTCCAATTGCTTCGAGAATATTTGATTTGCCAGCCCCGTTGCTACCTACAAATATGTTTACCTGACCAAAATTGAGGTCTAGACGTTTAATGGACTTGAATCGCAGGATCTTAAGATTTTTTATCATATTCTTTGGAATTATTGGAGTCGAAAAAAGTTTTGTAGGTCCACGCAATGACAAACTGCGACATTAAGGAAGGCAGCGGGTGGTGGCTTTGCATAACAGAATAGTACCGCGCGCAAGGTCGTTCCTAGCATCCCCAACACAGTTCTATAAGGGGCATGCACATGGCAGGCAAGAAACAGAAGCGCGTCCACCTACTGTCGGCGGTGAACGCGGCGAACGTCAGCAAGGATAGCGGCGTCTACACGATCAAGAACGTATGCGGCGCGGTCGACGACATCGTCATGAACTCGGTGCTCTACCCGGCGGCCGAGCTGGCCACCGGCGCCAAGACCCTCGACAACAAACCGGCGCCGGCCGGCCACCCGAAGAACGACGCCGGCCAGCACATCAGCGCGACCAACGGCGATGCGCTCTTCCGAGCCTGGATCGGCAGCTACTGCACCAACTCACGCCACGAGGGCGGCCGCACTGTCACCGACATCCGGGTCAACGAGAAGCAGGCCCGGGCCAGCGACGTCGGTGCGCGGCTGATCGATCGGCTCGATGCGGCCATCGCAGGCACAAACGCCGAGGCCATCCACGTCAGCACCGGTCTGTACTTTGAGCCTGTCGTTGCCAACGGCGAGAGCCGCGGCAAGAAGTACAGCCGCATCGCCACCAACCTGCAATACGACCACCTGGCCATCCTGCTGGACGAGCGCGGCGCCGGCACGCCGGAGGAGGGCGTCGGCATGTTCCTCAACTCCGCGGGCGAGGAGGAAGAAATCGAAACGGTCGAGGTCAACGCCGCGCCCGACGACCGCCGAGCTGATGGACTGAAGGGCTGGCTGTCCAAGCTGCTCGGCAACGGCTCCGAACTTTCCTTCGACCAGATCGATTCCGGCCTGCGCGCTTTGCTGCCCGAGGGCGCTTGGCCGCGCGAGGTCTACGCCCGCGAATTCGTCTGGACCGACCGCGACGGAAACCTGTGGAAGCAGGGATATGCAGTTTCCGCAGACGCCTCCCTAGCATTTGTTGGCGAGGCCGTCGCGGTGAAACGCAAGGTCGATTACGTGCCCATCACCAACTCCCAAAAGGACGACCAAGTGAAAGAAAACATCATCGCCGCGCTCAATGCAGCCGGCATCAGCGGCGTTGCGGCGATGACCGACGCGCAACTCCTCGCATCGTTCGAAGCGGTCAAGGCCAAGCCGCACGTCGAGGCGCTTGCGGCCGTGAACGAGAAGCTCGTCGCAGCCAACAGCCAGATCGCGGGCTTCGAAGCCAAGGAACTGGCGGCCACCAACGCCGAGCGCGACACCCTTGCCATCAAGCTGGCTGCCAATTCGTCGCTCACCGCCGACGACTTCAAGGCAATGCCCCTGGCGCGCCTGAAGGAGCTCGACGCCAAGGCCGCCCCGGTGGTGGTCGGCAACACCCAAGCCAAGCCGGGCGACGAGTTCGCCGGCTACGACCTCAACAAGCTGGAGGCCTGATCCATGAACCGTATTTTTCGCTCTGGCAGCGGCGTTCCCCGCCCCCGCACCATCACCGACAAGCTGCTGGCCGCCGCGCTGCTGCCCGGCACCGCCGTCTTCATCGGCGCCACCCAACTGACCCAGGCGACCACCGTGAGCGGCGGCCGGCTGGCGATCCTGGGTGACCGGGACTACTACAGCCCGGGCGGCATCGGCCTCGCCACCGATCCCCTCATGACGCCTTACGCCGCAGGTGAGTCCGGCGTCGCCTACCTGCCCAAGCCCGACGACGAGTTCGCCATGGCCCTGGCCGCTGGCACCTACACCGTCGGCCAAGAGCTGACCGTCGGCGCCGCCGGCCGTCTGACTGCAGCGGCCTCCGGAAACATCGTCATGGCCCATTACGACCAGGCCGGCAAGACCGTCGCCGCTGGCGAACTGGCCGACGTCGTGATCTCCAACTTCTACACCAAGGCCTAAGGGGTCACCATGCTCAAGTTCACTCCCGAACAACAGGCCACCATCCTGGCCGCCCGCGCCGGCTTCAACCTGCGCATGACGGCGATGGCCGCCAACGCGGCGATGCACATCGAGGGCAACTCGCTGGCGATCCCGCTGGACGCCTGGCGCCGAATCGACACCCGTGCGCAGGTGCTCGCCCGCACCCGCCTGCCGATCTTCAACCGCTTGGCCCAGGCCAGCACCATTCCGGTCGACATCGCGGACCTGGTGAACTTCTACCCTCAGATGGGAGACTCCGGCGACGTGCTGGTGTCCATGGACGGCCGCAACGCTGCCAAGGCCGACGCGCCGGTGATGAAGTTCGACGGCACCCCGGTGCCCATCCTGACCTCGAATTCGCGCATCGGCTGGCGCCAGATGGCCGTCATGCGTCGCGGCGGCGGTATGTTCGACACCGCAGCCATCGCCAACAACCAGCGCAAGATCGCCGAGAAGCTGGAGGATATGGTCCTAAACGGCCTGTCCTCGGTCAACGTGAACGGCTCGACCATCTACGGCCTGCGCAACCTGCCGACGCGCAACACCTTTGTGCATGGCTTCACGCTGGCCACCGCCACCGGTGCGCAGTGGCTGACGATGGTCAAGGCGGTGATCGCCCAAGCGCTCGGCGACAACCAGTTCGGCCAGATCACCCTGTTCGTGAACCAGGGCGACTACACCGCAGCGGACACCACCGACTACGCGGCCAACTACTCCGGGACCATCCTGGAGCGTCTGCGCGCCATCAGCCAAATCAAGGAAATCGTCCCGGCCGCCTCGCTGCCGGTCAACGAAGTCATCGGCATCGTCGACCTGGACGCTGGCGAGTGGGGCGGCATCCTGTCGGCCATGCCGCTGACCACGCGGCCCAAGACCCGTGTCGAGCCGGAAGACGACTACGTGTTCGGCGTGATTGCTGCTGCTGCTCCGCAGTTCCGCAGCGACTTCGCCGGCCAGTCGGCGTTCATCCACGGCACCCAGGCTTGAGGAGGACGTCATGCGATACCTTGTGACCCACCTCAAAGCGCCGTGGCCCCAAGGCACGGCTGTCGGCGATGTCGTCGACTTTGACGAAGTGCCCGCCTGGGCAATTGGCAAGTGCACGGCGGCGGGGGAGGGGAGCGTCGCCTCGGCGGCGCGCGCGACAGCCGGTCCTGACCTGCAGATCGAGCTCGACGATGCCCGCCGTGCGCTGGCTGTCACGCAAGACGACCTGAAGCGCCAAAGCGAGTTCCTCGAAGGCCTGCAGTCCCAGCTTCGCGAAGCCGGCGAAGAAC
This sequence comes from Xylophilus sp. GOD-11R, assembly GCF_033546935.1. Classification (GTDB taxonomy): domain Bacteria; phylum Pseudomonadota; class Gammaproteobacteria; order Burkholderiales; family Burkholderiaceae_C; genus Xylophilus. The sequence continues at coordinate 1,793,464 of NZ_CP137854.1, forward strand.
TGCGCGCCGCAAACGATGCGAAGGCCAAGGCCGAGAAGGAAGCCGCCGAACTTCGTGCATTGCTGGACGCGGCATCGCAACCAAGCAATGCGCCTGTCGACCGCGCCGCGCTGGAGACGGAAGCCAAGGCGCTGGGCGTCGACTTTTCGCCCAACATCGGCGACAAGAAGCTCGCCGAACGCATCGCTGAAGCCAAGGCGGCCAAGCAGTGATCACCGCCACGCAGGCGCAGCAGTACCTGGATCAGGCACTCGGCGTCAGCGTGCCGGCGTTCGTTGTCGATGCGGCGGTGACGAAGGTTGCCGAGGTCGAGCCTGCCCTTGTGCTGGCCGGCTACTCGGCGGCCGATCGGACCTTGATCGAGGCCATGGCGGTCTCGATCATTGCTTCTGCCGGCGCGCCCCGCCGCATCGCATCCCAGGGCGCGCCTTCTGGCGCCTCGCGCAGCTTCAAGAATTTCGACGCCAGCTTGACGGCCTTGCGCCGCTCGCTCGCCTCGCTCGACACCAAGGGAATCACTGCCGCCCTGGTCGGCGCTGATCCTGAAACCAACTCCCTCTTCATGGTGGTCTGCTGACCGCCGGAGCACTTCCATGTCCGATATCGCCCAGGGCGCCCGTACCAAGCTGATCATCAAACCCGGCGAGGTCTACCGCATCGGGACCTCCGGCGCGGCCACCGTGGTGTGTGCGTATGGCGATGCCCCGGCGACCAGCACCGTGGCGGCCAACACCCAGGCTTTCGGCCCGTACACGAATCAGACCAAGATCGTCATCACCGCGAATACCCGCCGGGCGACGATCACGCGCATGCCGGCGGAGACCACGATCGCGGCGACCATCAGCGGGAGCATCGCTGTCGGCCAGACGGTGCAGGCCATCGCCCCGAGCGGCTTCACCGCCACCGGGTACCAGTGGCACCGCACTGTCAACGGAACGAAAACCAGCATCAGCGGGGCGACCGCCAGCACCTATCTCGTCGCAAGCACTGACGCTGGTGCGGTGGTGGGTTGCGACATCACGGGGACGGCTACTGCGGCAGGGGCATTGGTGGCAGCGGCGCCTAGTCCGGGACCCAAAACCGGCTCCTATCTCAGCCGCTTCGGCACCAATTATTCCAGCGCGCCGCTCCAAGCCGCTGGAAATTCCATGGGAGAGCAAAAGCCGGTAGGCGATTACCCGTACACCGCTTTGCGCGTCACCCTGCACAACTACTCCACCGCCGACATCGTGCTGGATAACGTGCAAATTGCCAGCGCACCGGCCGACCTCCACAACGGTGTTGGCCTGGGTTGGCAGCGCGCCACGGTCAACGGCAACACGACCATTACGATCCCGGCCGCAACCCTCAGCGGCACCGGTTCTTCGCTCACCAACAAGAATCCCGGCCTTGTCACGCTGGACCAGCTTCCTGTGGCGTCCGTGGCGCGCACCGACACCCCCGGTGCGCCGTTCCTGGTCCAATTGCGCGCTGATAGTACAGGCGTCATTTCGATTACTGGTGGGCCGATCACCCGGACCAACGAGTCCAAGCCTTACTTGGGTGATCGAGGTTATGTCTTCGGCTTTCAGCAGATCGCCTCAAAGATCGCAGCCAACACGAGCCTGCCTTTGACGCTTGGCAGCGGCCTCGGTTCGGCAGGTGGCCTAATCGGGTCCATCGAAGCCATCACCGGCGATGCCAAGCATTTCCCGATGGCCTTGTTTGCCGACTCCCTGACCGCTGGCTATTCGGGCACGTCGGCTGCAGGTCAGATTGGCTGGCCCAATATGGTGATTTTCCGCATGCGGCAGACCGGCAAGATCGGCGCCCTTGCCAATTACGCGGTCGGCGGCAAAACGCAGGACACGTTCATCAAAGACGCGCGGGCCTACGTCGCACAGAACAAACCCGCTGCGGTCTTTGTGCCGGCGTGGTCGCCGAACAGCAACAGCTCGCAGGTTGCGTATGACGGCTGCATGGCCAACTTCCAGGCGTTCGCCGCAGACATGATCGCTGCCGGGGTTGTGGTGTACACGGCCACCGCGATGCCGACGAACTCGGTTGCCTCGCCGCCTACGACCGCCAACAACAACATCCGCGTCAACTTCAACGCGGCGCTGAAAGCGTTTTGCGCGGCGCAGCCTGCGGGCAAGGTGATTTGCTTGGACTTCTCGGCCGTGGTCGAAGACCCCGCAGTGCCGGGCGCCGTGCTCGACGCCTACAACTACGACAACACGCATCAGAACCCGACCGGCCAGCAGGCTATCGCTGATTACGTGAGCACCCAGCTGGGCCTCTGACCCATGGCCGAAAACACCACCGGCAAGTCGTGCGGTAACTGTTGCCGGTAGGCCTGCCGTGGACCACACTTATCAGGAGTCGGTGCAAGTAACGCGTTGATGCAGCCAAGACGCAGGCCTTGCCGCCGCGATTCCCTCCCAGGAGCCGTTCAAGTTGTATGTGGACGTTCGCACCACTGAAAACCAAAGTGAATTAGTGCCCAGTCGCATGTTGGTTATTCCAGTGGTTCCCTTGGTTAGCAGCCAGGTCTTCCGATCCTTAGCGCTAGTTTTTGGGTTATAGCAGGATGCGTAATAGGTCGGGTTGAGAGATAGGCCGTCAGACGGGCTGCAGGTACTGGCTTGATATTCAAGCGTAATGGAACTAATGTTCATTTCCCGAGGGAAGTCCCACACGATCTGGTCGGTGTTAACGACAGTCTTTGCATAAGATCCTGGCCCAGTCGACACGGTAAGCTGCTCTCCAGGCATAAGATCAGCTGCTGTTTGGGCCGTTATAGTACCGGTGCCATCGGCATTTAGTTTGCAGGAGATTGATGCGATGTAGAAGCCCCCGTCGCTGTTCTCGCAAGGCAGCAGCGTCTGGGTAAGTCCATAAGCCTTGTTGTTAAGCGCCGCAATGATAAGCGGGAGATATGGACCGTGGTCGCTCAAATAAGAGTCAATCAGTTCATGGCCAAAAAATGTTGGGTTATTCAAGTTTCTTGGTGACGGTGGCAATGCATTTTTCACCGCACGAATGATGAGATCGTTTGATGCTGTGAAGTAGCTGTCTCCAGGTTCTATTATTTGGGCAGTCGGCGGGGCTATTTGTACTACTTTGATGCCTTCTATAGCTGGCATTCCGCCCACTCTGGCCTTAGCTAATGCTGACTGCAAAAACAAATTACCTTGGGAATGCGCTACCAATAATTGTTTGTATTTGTCATTTCGCAAATCAAAGATCTTCGCGGCAAATTTCAGTGAAATGGCCTCGGCGTCCGGGCCAAACGTCGCGACGTAGTCCGATGTTGCTGGCAAGGTCTGAATGAGAGCTGCCGCATTGCCTATTTCCGTTGCGGTGGCATTAAAGAATGAGTGGAAGTTTAAGTCAGGCAGACTTAATCCGCTCATGTAATGGGCAAAGAGATAGCTTGATATATCAAAATTTTCGCTTTTTTGCTTTTGGTAGGCGGCCTCAAGCGCGTCTAGAAAAAAGCCCGAAGTCGGATTATAAAAAAGTGTGTAAGTCACGTCATGATCGGGAAATACTAGGTTGGCGTCACCCAAATCTTTCAGCGCGACAAGGCTAGCCTTTGCATCAACATCAGAGTTTGCTACCCCATTGAAGAATCCAATTTTTATGACTTTACGGTCGCAAATGCTGGACGCCATTGCGCATGTCAGAAACAATGCGCCGATTGCGGCAAAAAAGAGGCGGAACACGGTTTCCGCGTTTTTCATGATGTGCACGCCTCAGTCGATGGCAAATCAAAAATTTCACCGCCAATCATTGCTTGATAGTTCCGCCAAGCGGTCAGCCTAGGCTGTGTGTTTATTGTTGTAGCTCTCAGTAGTTGAGCCATTGCCTTAGCGTCGATCCCAATAATCTTTCTCGCGCATACATACGCTTGCAGGGACGCATATTCGGCTGACATCGCTTGTGCTTTTGAGCTGGCCACCAAGCCGGCTTGAAGTGCAAAAGCCTGATCTCTTAATGACCTTTTTTGAAGCTCATTGAAATCAGTCCTACTTATGGCTGCTGCGATATCGTCCCTAATTCCATCGTTATTTGTGTCAATTCCAGAGATTGACAAGGTTTTGTCAAAGCTATTGAGGTCAGATAGTACAGAGGTACTAGGCTCACCGCTTGAACTCGGGGTGGAACTGCTCGGGCTTGTTGTTGACGGATTCGTAGTGCCCGTTCCGGACGCTCCTCCAATATTAGCCGTGGAGGTCGAGCCGCTGGTTGTGTTCGAGGTGCTATCTTGCGTCCCCGCGGTATTAGTTGCGGACGAGCCGCCACCGCCGCCGCCGCACGCGGATAAGATGAAAACTATAGAAATAATTATTAAAATGTTTTTTTTCATGTTATTTCCGTGAAAATTGACTGACCTACATGTCATTTGGCAATTTCTTTTCTCGCAAATGTCTACCTTTGTTTTAGAACTTTCAATAGGTAGATAGTGCTAAACAAAATTGGTGATGCCGTTCCTAGTATTTGGGGCATGTCCTCCGCTGCCTCATGGTCCTTCACCCGAACCGCAACCCTCTGGCCCAAGCTCACCCGTGACGACTGGACTGGTCAAGTCACCTTCGGTCCGCCCCAAATCTTTGCCTGTGACTACAGCGCCGAGTCCAAGCGCGTGACCGACCCCGCCGGCGTCGAGTTCATCGCCCGCCAAATCATCTACACCGAGATGTCTACGGCAAAGCAGGGAGACATGGTGCTAATTGGTGAGTCGTATTTGCTAAGCCCCATCGTGGCTGGCGCCCTGGAAATCCGCGCCATCACCCGAGATTCAGACACCTTCGAGCAGGCTGCCGACGATTTCACCTTGTTCACCTAGCTCGGTCGCTTCCTAGCATTTGCGGGATGCCAGCCCGCATCGTCAACAAGCTCCCGCAGTTCGTCTCCAAGGTCGAGCAGCGCGCCGCGCGCGGCATGGTGCAGGGCCTCGTCCTGGGCGCCAGCGAAGCGAGCGTGCTGACTCCGATCGACACGTCTAAACTGCTCAACTCGCAGTACCGCAGCGTCGAAAAGCAGGGCGACAAGATCGTCGGCACTGTCGGCTACACCGCCGAATACGCCATCCCGGTCCATGACCCGGACGTGAAGCAGCGTTTCCGCCGGCCCACCGCGAAGAAGGAATTTCTTCGCCTCGGCTTCGAGCGGGCTGAACCGAATATCCGCGCGGTGATCAAGGGGGCCATCAAGACATGAGCGCCGCTGACTCCCTGCGCAACTTCATCACGCCGCTGCTGCCCGGCTGGCGCATCCAGTTCGGCCGCTGGGTCGATGGCTCGAAGACCGATCGATTCGCCGTGCTCCGGCCGGCCGGCGGCCTGCCCGCCGAGCTCGTTCGCCGCCCGCACTTCACGCTGATGCTGGTCGGCGCGCTGGACCAGCCATCCGGCGAGGTCTCCGCCGCGGCCAACAGCGTCATCGAAGCCATGCGCGTGAGTAGCGGCGACCTTGTTTTCATGCAGCCGGGCGAGCCGGTCTACCACGCGACCGATGACGGCAGACCCGTCTTCGAGATCGCCATCACCACCATCACCAACTGAGGAATCCACCATGTCTGGAGCTTTCACCGGCCGCGACGTCATCCTGAACTTCGCCATTGCGCTCGAAACCGGCGCCGCGCCCACCACCTGGAAACGCCTGGGCATGATGCGCGGCAAGTCTATGAAGACTTCCTGGGACACCGTCGACACCACCGCCGACATGTCGCCGGCCTTTACCAAGACCAACCTGGTGACGTTCAAAGCTGTGGAGTTCTCCGGCGACGGCGTGAGCTATGGCGAGGACGCTGCCAACCAGAAGGAATTCAAGGCCCACGTCATCAGCCCGGGCAGTGCTACCGACAACCAGCCCAAGGTCTGGCTGCAGATGATCGACCCGGACGGCGACGAGTACGAAGGCCCCTTCATCGTCAGCGAGTGGTCCGACGACCGTCCGTACTCCGACACGGCGACCTGGTCGATGACCGCCATGAGCAACGGCAACGTCGTCTTCACGCCGGCTGCCTGACTGATGTTGGTCGAATCCGGGTACGTCCGGGCCTGCACGCCTGACGGCTCGGAATTCACCTTTGCGCCATCGTTTGGGCGGATCTCCGGCCTGGGCGACCCGCAGGCTATTGTCGCGCTGTATGCCGGGCTGTTTGGGCCGCGCGCCGAGGATGACGCCCGGTACGTCCTGGCCTGCCTATGCGAGCAGGACGACCCGACCCCCCTCATCGGCTGGGCTGAGGCTGGCGGCAACGAACTGACCTTGCATGCCGGCGCCATGCCGGCCGTCGAGCAGGTGCTGATCGCCCGCCACCTCATGCAGCACGGCATCGCCGGCAAGGCTCGACCAGGGCAGGCCGAAGGCAACGGGAAGTACTCCGATCGATTCGACGCGGCTGAGTATGTGTCCGCCGCGCGCGTGCATCTTGGTCTGTCCAGCGCGGACGCCGAGGCGCTGTCGATGACCGAATTCCAGACCATGCTGGAGATGAAGTTTCCCGAACAGAACAAGAAACGGAACGTGCCAAGCCGCGAGGAATACGCCGCTCGAATGGCCGAAATGAAGGAGAAAAGGCGTGGCTGAGCAGGTCGGACAGATTTACTACGACGTCACGCTCGACACCGGCAAACTGTTGGTCGAGGTTCGGGTCGTCAACGAGCAGCTCGACCGCGTCACACGGCAGAGCGACAAGCTTGATGCCAAGTTCAACGCGCTAGCTCTGGCCGCCAAGGCACTAGCCGCTGCCTTTGCCACGATCAAGGCTGCTCAGCTTGCCGATGAGATCCGGCTCATGGCCTCCCGGGTCGAAGTTGCGGCAGGCAGCCTCGACAGCGGGGTCGCCGCGATGGCCCAACTCATCGCCATCAGCCGGAACACTCAGACCGCGGTATCTGCGAACGTCGAGGTCTTCTCTCGGCTGAACCAATCCTTGCTTCAAATGGGCGGCACCCAGGCCGACACGCTGCGCATCACCGAGCTTCTCGGCAAGGCCATCAAGGTCTCCGGCGCGTCGGCCGTCGAGGCGAAGTCGGCCATGCTCCAGTTCGGCCAAGCCCTGGGATCCGGAAAGCTGCAGGGCGACGAGCTGCGCTCGCTCATGGAGAACGCCCCATACTTGATGCGCCAGCTTGCCGACGGCATCGGCGTGCCAGTGGGCGCTCTGAAGAAGCTGGGGGAGGAAGGCAAGCTGACTTCCGACGTGGTGGTCAATGCGCTCGGCAAGGCCGCCACCCAGATCGAGTCGGATTTCTCTCGCTTCCCGCAGACCGTGGCTGGCGCATTTCAGGTGGCGATGGATGCTGCCGAGCGCGCCAACGAAAAGCTTGACCAGCTGGCCGGCACCAGTCAGCTGCTGACGGGCGCGTCGCAAGGCCTGGGCCAGGTGCTTGATAAGCTGGCCGACCAGTTCGGCTCGGTCAACGCCGAAGCTGGCACGCTGGGCCGAAATGCGGCCGTCAAGACCTGGGCGGACCAGACCCGCAACGCGCTTTCCTATGTGATCGACGCAGCAGACATGGTCTGGCAGACCTTGAGCGTGCTTGGCCGAAACGTCGCCTTCGTCTTCACGGGCATCGGCACGGAGATCGGCGGCATCGGAGCGCAGATCGCGGCCGTAATGCGCGGTGATTTCGCTGGCGCGCGGGCCATCGGCGAGGCCATGACCGCCGACGCCCAAGCCCGGCGCGCGAAGCTGGACGCCGAAGACGCCAAGACACTGGCCAAGCGAAAGCTATTTGGCGAACAGATGCGCGAGGCGTGGGAGCAGGGTGCAGGCGGCGGCCGGGGCTCGGTGAATCCAACAACGGGTCCGGCGAAGCTGAAGCCAACTCCCGGGAGCGGCGACACGAAGAAAACCGCGAAGTTCGATGCCGACGGCTACATGGCCGGCCTATCTGCCGCTGCCGCATCCGAGTGGGACCGAATCGACCTAATCGAGAAGGAAGCGCTTCGAAAGAACGCCGAACGCCTCAAGGCCGGGCAGATCACCAAGAAGCAATCCGAAGAGGCTGTCACACTCATAGCCGAGGCCGCCCGCCAAGATCGTCAGAAGATCATGGACCGTGAGTTCGACGAGGTCGTGAAGGACGGCGACAAGCGGGCTGAAGCGCAGAAGCGGTCCGAGGAAAAGATCGCTGCTGAGCGCAAGGCGGCCATGGAATATGGCGCGCAGCTCACCAAAGCCATCAACCCGGTCGATGCGCTGCGGCAGGAACTGCAGGCCAAGCTTGACTTGGTCAAGCAGTACGAGACGATGATGGCGGCCGCCGGCGTCGATGCCACAGCGCAGGGCATGGCTGCGCGGACTCAGATCCAGAACGAATACGAGAAGCAACGCTTGGCCCTTGCGGAGGCGTCATATCGTTCGCAGAGTGAATCGAATGCCCTGGTGGTCGACTCGCTCAACGCGCTGAGCAGCACGGGCGCCAATGCGATCGTGGGCCTCATCAACGGTACGATGAGCCTTCAGGACGTCATGCGGGGGTTGGCCAACACGGTGACTACCGAGGCAGTCGGCGCCCTGATCCGCGTGGGCATGGAGATGGTAAAGAATTCGCTGCTCGCCAGCACGCTAGCGGCATCTGACAAAGCTCGTGGAGCCGCGCAGGGGGCTGTCTACGCGGCGAGCGTTAGCGCCCAAGTGGCCGGCATGACGGCCCTTGCTGCGCAAAATGCCTTTGCAGCTACCGCTGCCATTCCCATCGTCGGTCCGGGCTTGGCGCCAGCAGCGGCTGTGGCCGCCGGCGCGGCAGCCGCAGCCCTTGGCGCTCCAGCGGTTTCGACGGCGCCGTTGGCGGGGGCTCGTCAGTACGGGGGCAGCGCCGATGCTGGCCGCATGTACCGCGTGAACGAAACTGGCGCCCCTGAAATGTTTACAGGTTCGAATGGCCAGCAGTACCTGCTGCCCACAAAGTCAGGCTCTGTCACGCCGGCTGATCAGGTTGGCGGAAATGTGCAGTGGGTCATCAATATCAACAACACCGCGGCCGGAGTTCAAGCAGCCGCATCTGTTGACCAGACATCCCGCACGGTCGAAATTGCGGTTTCCACCGTGGCTAGCCAGATTGCCAATAACGAAGGAAAGGTGTGGTCGGCGCTGAAGGGCTCGACCAATGTGCGCGGTGCTGGGCTTTGAAGACGGTAGCGGGGGAGGCGATAGGCTTATCTGCAAAGTCCGCACAACCCACTACTTCGGCCGCTATAGTTATGAGGACACAATTTGCAACGCTCTGGAGATACTAGTGGCAATATGGGATTCGTTTTTTGGAAGTACTTCGGACAAAGAAGACAAGCTCAGGGAGTTGTGGGTCAGCATCAAAGACATGCCCGAGCAGCAACTCAAGGATATTCTTGAGTTCCGCCCCAATACTCCACACGGACGCCTAGCGCTTGTGCGGCTTTTCCAAGTCAATACTTACGCAGCCAATGAAGTGGTTCAGGCTCACGTTGGGTTTGTTCCGGGCCTTAAACACATGATGGCATCGGATGAAATGTTGTTGGGCAAGGGGCAACATTTCGATGAACTTCGCCGGTTGACCAAGGATGCAATTAGCGCTTTGGATAAAGTTTAGTACAGCCTTCCTAGTATCGGCTGGGTGCACTTCCCCTATCCAGCCACCCTCCCGCTCCTTCAAAGCGCGAGCAAGAGCCGAAGCCAACCGACAGCGTTCTCCATCGCTGAGCCTCGCCGAGGTTACGGCTATGCCCAGGCGACAGGCACCGACACGCCGGTTTTCTGGGATGGCGAATTCAAATTCACCACTGATCAGGCGATCGCGTTCCAACTCTGGTTTACCCAAACCCTGCGGCGAGGGCTGCTCGAGTTCACGATGCCTATCCGGACAGAATTCGGCCTACTTGAGCATTTGTGCCGTTTCCTAGCCGACGACCTCGGCAACGCATCGGAAAACGGCGGCATCTGGACATATCCGGTGAAGCTGATGACGCGGCGGCAGTTGATTCCCGCCGCGTTCATCGAGGCCCAAGACCTCATTACCGGCCTTCCTAGCTGGCGCTTGTGGTCCGAGATGCTGGACCGGACGGTGAACGCCGCAATCCCGGAGTCGTAAGTGGACAAAAAAGAGTTTTGGTCCACGAAGAATCCGCTGCCACAGTTCCAAGCGGTGGTCTTCTCACATCCGGCCTTCACGCAGGATTTCCGCCTGGTAGCTGATCAATTTGAACCTGTGACACTCGGCGGCCAGGTGCACCAGCCGGCCCCGATGACCGTCAAGCCGCCCGATCAGACGGGTGACGCGACGGCGAAGCTCACTTTGGCATTCCCGCGAAACGTGGTCGGGCGCGAATTCAAGAAGCAGCTGAAACTGGTGCGCAATGCGGCCATGCGCGCGCCTATCCGCTGCTGGTACCGGCTCTACCTTGATGACCGGTCAACGCCTGCGGTCGAATGGGCTCTCTATGTCTCTGACGCAGGTGGCGTCACTTTCAACGCAGAGGCGGTCCAGGTAACGGCCACACTCGACAACCCCATGAGGCGAAGCGCCGGCCCCATCTACACGCCTGACCCGTTCACTGGGTTGGAATTGATCTAGCTTCCTAGCATTTGGGCGGGTGACATCCAGCCTTGCTCCCTTGCTCTCGCCATCCGAGTTCGCCGCCAAGATGGTGGGTATCCCATGGCGCAAATGGCGGTCAGATTTCCGCGCCTGCGATTGCTTCGGTTTGATCGTGCTCTGGTTCCGGCATGTTGTTGGAATTGAGCTCGGGCCGGTGCCCCACACCGACATTGCCAATGGCTTCAGCCAGGCGGCGGGTTGGCTCGAGAGCCCCCCAGAGGCTGGGGCCACCTGTTGGATGGCGTGGCGCGACGGGGCGCCAACGCACTGCGGAATTCTGCTTACGGCCGACTCGGTGCTTCACGCCGAGGGTGGCGAAGAGCATCCAGGAAGCGTGCGAGTTTCCCGGCTGCGCGCCGTAGAGCTGGTGTACGGGCAAATCCGCTTCTACCGGTACACAGCATGCTGACCATCCTCAACGATCCGGCCGGTCTCACGGGCCGCCAGCGGCACGAATGGGACTTCGACATCACCGTGCAAGCGAACATCGAGCGCCACCTCCGATCGGGAGGTGGCTGCAAGGTACTCGCCCTGGGAATCGAAATCGACCCGCTGGTCGACCCGCTGCTTGACCGGCACCCGACAGTTGTTGACTCTGTGACTGTCGTCCGCCGGCCTGAAGGGCTCGAAGCGTTGGCATACCTCGTAATCGCAGCCATCGCGGCAGTCGCCGTCACCTATGCCTTGATGCCCAAGGTAGCCACCTCGGCCAGCGGCAAGGACAGCCCAAACAACCAACTGACAGGCCAGACGAACGTCGCCCGGGCCTACCAGGCGATCCCCGACGTCTACGGCTACCGTCGAGTCTGGCCCGACCTGATCCAACCCAGCACGGTCGAATACATCGACCACATCAAATACGTTACCGAGTGGATGTGCATCAGCCGCGGGAAAGGAGCGATCACCGCAGTTAACTATGCAGAGACGCCGATCGGAGACATCGCCGGCGCTAGCTATGAGGTTTTCTCGCCGGTCGCAACGTCGGGCTATCCCGAGTTCGGCCAGACCACGCTGCTCGATGTGTTGGAGACTTTCGCTAGCGACGAGGTCAACGGCCAAGAGCTTGTGCCTAGCGCCGCCTATGCGCCAGTGATGCGCAGCAGCAGCGTGTCATACGACACCGTACAGGGCCAGCCCGGGATCACGATCACCTTACCGGATGGCGCGGACCTTGCACAACTCAAGAGTCTGGCACCGACCGGGTTCGCCGCGGTTGCGTTTGCTGCCGGGGAAGAGTCGAGAACCTTCTACGGCAAGCTTTCAGGGTTCAACACCAACGGCGGAGGGTGCGCTCTTCACTTCGAGTCAGGGCCTCAGGCAGCAACGGCATCTTTCGGTGCCGGTTCCGTTACGATCACGCCAGATGCGACGACCATCACGGTCGCCGGCCCCTACACCCTGCCGGTGACTGGCAGCCGAATCCGATGGAACACGGTGTTTCTGCGAGGCCTAAGAGGATCGGTCACCATCCGTGCCGAGTGGTGGCAGGTCGACAATGGCGGCGCCGAGCTTCCGGGCACGAGGCAATCTCAAAACAATACCTACACAGCAAAGACCTACGACCAACGGTTCTACACGACAGATGTGATTCCGGCGGCGGGAACAGGGCGTTATCGAATCCAGTTCACGCGCACGTCGGCCGTCATTGGAGACGGCAGTTTCGATGTTGCCAAGCTGGAGGAGCTCTACGCCGTTCGGCATTACCCGGCAAAGGTCCTGCCTGGCGTTACGGTGATTCGTGTCACCACGAAGGCCACCGAGGACGCGACCGGCTACAGCGACCGCAAGTTCAACCTTCGTTGGCTCAGGCACGTCCGGGCGCTCTCGAATGACACCCTGGGCCCATCTCGAAATTTTGCCCGGGCCATGGCTCACATTTGGACTATCAGCGGGAACAGAATCGCGGAACTGGACACGGCACGTCTGGCCGCGATCAATGCCGAATTCGGTGAGGAGCATCCGTTGCTCCGGTTTGACGCCAGCCTAGATGACGCAGACATGAGCCTGGGCGATCGCCTGCAGCTTGCTGCGGACGCCGCCCGGTGCGTTCTTTGGCGTGACGGCCAGAAATGGACCGTTACCCGCGATCAGCGGCGAAGCTACCCAGAGCTCCAGCTGGATTACCGGAATCTGGCAGCCGGCGGAGAGTCAGCAATCAGCTACGCAGCCCACCTGCCGGCTAGCAACGACGGCGTGGAGGTCGAATACATCGACGAGCTGAGCCAAGCAAAAAAAGCATACATCCGCCTCAGCATCGCTTCGGGCGCAGTGGTTTCGATGGAGGCAGGCAACCCGAAGAAGGTGAAGCTAGCGGCCTGCACCACCGCGGCGCAAGCCAACAACCGCGGGCAGTTCGAGGCGCGGCGACTGCTGTACCAGCGGGTGAGCGTGACTGACACTGCGATGAGCGATTCGGGCACGCTGGGTATCGGTTCGCTCGTCCGGTGGATTGACCCAAATGATTTTGCCGGGGACGATGGATTGCAGGCGGGGGAGGTCCTGGCGATCAAAGGAAATTTCATAGCCACCAGCGAGCCGCTGGATTGGAAAGGGGAGCCGGACGGGCGGATTCTGTTCACCGGTCCGGATGGCAGGCACCTCGGCGCTCCCATCCGATGCTTGCCAGTGGTTCACGCCAACGGAGCAATAGTGCCCGATTTTGTCGAGCTCACGAACGTGCCGGACGGCTTATACGTGGCAGACGGTGAGCGCCAGCTCGGAAGCCGATACGCTTTTGCAGTTGGCCTGACGGATGCCGAGGTTGAATCTGCCGGCCTATTCCTCACGACATCGATCAAGCCCGATTCCGCCACCAGCGCGGTGTTGGCATTGGCGGAATACGACGAGCGGATCTACGCGGGCGATTGACCGCGCCTTCCTAGCATTTGGTGTCCATGACGACACCCACGAGCGCTCCTGTTCCGAGCACCAGTCCGACCGATTTGCTGTTCAACGCCGAAAAGTTGGACCAGGCAATCAATTCGGCGGCCCTGAACTTCGTTGACCGGCTCGGAAGGGCGCGCCACACTTGGTCAGGACTGGAAGCCCAGGTCGATCTGGAAGCTACTGCGCAGCGCAGTCAAATTCAATCAGCGGCCAATTTAGTGCTGGGTCAGGCTGGCTACGCACCGCCCGTCTTGTATGCCGCAGGCCTCCCGATGACGACGCAGACCCAGACGGTCGATTACTCGGGCAACACCTACGCGCCGAAACCATCAGCACTTCCGTTCACGACCGGCAGCACCTTCGATCCCACAAAGTTCCGGCTGATCCAAGGAATTAGTGGCGGCGACCTGGCGGAGGTTGGCGCAGCGGCGCTCATAGGCACCGCCAGCGGCATGTCCGCCCAGGGCACCTTTGATCTGCTGCTGGCCAACGGCGGCACGCGCAACAAGATCATCAACGGCAACTTCGCCGTCAGCCAGAGCGCGCAGACCGGAACGATCACGCTCGGCCCGAACCAGTACGGCCCGCACGACATGTGGCGCGCTGGTGCCGGCGGGTGCGTCTACACGTTCTTCTCGAACGGCATCGATACGGTCGTCACCATCGAGTCGGGCACGCTGGTGCAGGTCATCGAGCCGCTGTTGATCCAGGGCGCGAACTACTGCATCAGTTGGGCGGGCAGCTCGCGGCTGCAGACCGGCGGCGGCACATCGGCTGCCTCGCCGTACCTGCCGGCCTACACCGCGCCGGGCGCCTCTGGCATCGGGGTGGAGTTCGGCCCGGGCAGCCTGACGCTGGTGCAGTTCGAACCGGGCCCAGCGCCGACACCTTTCGAACGCCGGCTGTATCCGATCGAGCTGGCCCTGTGCCAGCGCTACGCCTGCCAGGGCGGAGACACGCCAAACGCATTCGTCCTGATTGCGCAGGCGAACACAACCACTCAGGCATTCGGCCATATCGCATTTCCTCAGCCGATGCGTACCCCTCCTACGTTTACTGCTGCAGCCGGCGCATTCCGCCTTGGCGGAGAAGTGGTCGGTGCGCTGGTGCCGGTGTCCATCACGCGATTCGGCGTCCTGGTGTCGTTCGCGCCCATGGGCTCGTTCACGCCCGGGGACGCCGTGTTGATCACACAGAGCGTCAACCCTAACGGCCCCATCTGGAACGCCAAGGCAGGACTCTGACCATGTACCAACTTACCGCAGTCCCGGGCATCATCCTGCGCACCACCGATGGCTATTTTGTCCCTGTGGCAGAGGGGAACGCCGACTACCTGGCCTACCTCGCGTGGGTCGAGGAGGGCAACGAGGCCGAGCCTGCGCCGGCGCCCGAGCCCGACGAAGCTTCGGTGCCGCGCTCCGTCACGCCTAGCCAGGCGCGCGAAGCCCTTATCGACGCCGGCCTGCTGGAGCAGGTCGAAGCGGCAATCAATGCAATTCCTGGCGTCGAAGGTCTGAAGGCCCGCAACAAGTGGGAGCACGCAACGAGCGTTGATCGCGACTGGCCGCTCCTGGCGCAGGTATCCGAGGCGCTGGGGTTGTCAGATGCTGACCTCGATGCGCTCTTCGCGGCGGCTGGAAAGCTCTGACCATGATGCTCGGCATGTACCCCGCAGCGGGCGAGCCTACCCAGCCGCCTGACCACATGGCCGCCCGGCTGGCGGATCTTCACATTGTGCTGCGCATTGCCCTGGCCCTGGGCCTGGGCGGCGTTATGTGGAACGCGTACAAGGGTGGTGCGCTGACGCTGTTCAGCGAGCAGACCATGGTCTATCAAGCCGCGCGGCAGGCGGGCTGGCCGCACGGCATCGTCTGGCTTTTTGCCCTGGGCCTGGTGCTGCCGATTCCGCGCCTGGTGGCGGTGATCGGTTGGCCTCACTGGCGCTTCAACCGGGTGAGCGCAAAGGTGGCGGTGTTCGGCGCGTACTTCAACGCGCTCGGAAGCGCCGGCCTGGCCTACGGCTCCATCCCCTTCAAAGACACCGCCCTGACCCTGCAGTTCATGGGCAACGGGCTTTTCTCCATCGTGGCCGGCTTCCTTATCGGAGTCATCCTGAACACGGATCTGAAGTGGGAGCGCTTGGAATGATTTCGCTCAAAACCCGCCGGATCGGCTTGGCGGTCCTGCCGCTGTGGCTGACTTCTGTTGCGCTGCTCTGGCCCCATGCGGCCTATGCCCTGACCCAGGTGCAGTACATCCAGCAATTCGACTGGGCAAGCCTCGGCACGACGTGCGGCATCGCCATCGTCGGCGGTACCGGTCCCACGCTGGTGGCTTTGCTCACCGACCAGTTCGTGCTGACCAATGTCCTGCAGCGCACGGTGAAGGACATCGGTATCGCAGCAATTAACGGTGCGATCTTCTTCGTAGGCGTCATCGTGGTCGAGAGCTTCAAGGTGGACGTGCCTGACGGCATCGCCTTCGCTGGTGTGCTGTGCGCGGGCTGGGCGCGGCGGGACTTCATCCGCCTGGTCAGCACAGGCGTGCAGCAGCTGGCGAAAGGGCTGTTCCTGCGCCTGCTGGTGCGCCTGGGCATTGGCTCCGACGAGCGAGGTGCGCCATGACGCGCTACCCGCTTTCAGAAACGGACTTCGCGCTGGCTGCAGCGGCACTTGGCTGCGCCGTGCCGGCGGTCAAGGCGGTATGCATCGTCGAAGCTCCTGGCGGTGGCTTTCAGGATGACGGCCAAGTGCGGATCCTGTTCGAAGGTCACGTCTTCCATCGCCTGACAGGCGGCAGATTCGACGCGGCGGCGCCAGACCTCAGCAACGTCAAGCCGGGCGGGTATGGCTTGGAGTCGTCGCAACATGACCGGCTGCAGCGAGCCGTGGCGCTGAACCGTGACGCAGCGCTGCGGTCGGCCAGCTGGGGAAAGTTCCAGATCATGGGCTTCAACTTCCCTTCTTGCGGGTTCGGGTCGCTGCAGTCGTTCATCAATGCTATGCACGACAGCGAGTCGGCGCAGCTCGATGCGTTCGTTGAATTCATCCTGGCCAACCCGGGGCTTGCGCGAGCGATCCGCGCTCAGGACTGGACCACCTTTGCGCGGCTCTACAACGGGCCCGACTACGCCAAGAACCAGTACGACGTGAAGCTGGCGAAGGCGTTCACCGCAGCTAAGGCGTCTGCATGAGCCCGCTGTCGCTCATCGTCAAGGTATCAGCGACTGCCTGGCTTTGCATCGTCGGTGGGCTGATCGCCATAGCCAGCGTCCAAACGCTGCGGCTGAGCAATGCCGAAAGGGATATCGCGCAGCTGGAGGCGGCCGCCGCCAAGGGCACGGCGGCGCGGTCCGTCGCCTATGCCGCTGACTCCGACCGCACCGCTGGCAAGGAAGCGGTCCACCACACGTCTATCCAGAAAGCCTCCGATGACTTCACCCAGGCCGCTCCTGCTCGCGCTGTCGATTTCAGCGCTGACCTTGCTCGCACTCGCCGGCTGCTCGACAGCGCCAACGATCGAGCCGCCAGTTATCGGGCGCAAGCCGAATCCGGGGCCGCTGCCTGCAGTCATCTTGCAGATCGATCGACGGCCCTCGACCGACAGCTTGCAGAAGGCGTCGGTGTGGTCGCAGAACTCCGTGCAGCTCTTGAACGCCGAGACGCCGAAGTAGCGCTACAGGGCGCGGTGATCGATGCGGACCGGGCGCTCTTCAGCCCAGTTGAGCAGCCGAAGCCAGCGATTTTTGAACCTCCCAGAGCGCCACAGCTCTAGTTTCCCGGGAAAAATGTTACCGACTTGTTGTTTTGGCTACATTGCTGACAACTTTTCTAACAACTTACATACAATGTCACCTTTGACATCGTCTACTGATCTTGCTGCTGGCGCTCTCGAAAACTCTTATGCACGAAGAATCTTTTAATCATGAGGCGCTCGGTTATCTCAACAGCAAGACCTTGCCTGAGCACCCGCCAGCTCCGCCCACTAATCGATTCTCAGTTTTGTTGCGCAATTTGATCCGGTATGTCAAAGAAGACGGTCCAATCGAT
The DNA here is from genome assembly GCF_033546935.1 of Xylophilus sp. GOD-11R. GTDB lineage: Bacteria > Pseudomonadota > Gammaproteobacteria > Burkholderiales > Burkholderiaceae_C > Xylophilus. The sequence goes on from NZ_CP137854.1 coordinate 1,810,970, forward strand.
CAAATGTGGAGGGGTCGGTATGAAAAGTCTGATTTGGATCAGCCGCAGCATTAAACAAAAGAGTTTGATTTCCCACATTATTATTGTGTGAGTACGCTTCTTTATTTGCGTTAATTACATGCAGAAATTGAACGAAGTTACTTCTTTGGCTCATCCCGAAACCATATCGTCGCGGTACAAATCAATCGGGGGCTTCACCACTGGTTTTGACTATCTCCGAATAGGCTTGGCATGCGCAGTGGTGTTTCAGCACAGCTTCCTTGCGAGCTATGGGCACTCGAGTAATTCATATATTTGGGCTGACTGGCACAGAGTTTTTTTTGCGCCCATTCTTTTGATGTTTTTTGCGTTAAGCGGATTTCTCGTCGCTGGCAGCTTGAAGAAAAACCCGAGTGTCACCTCGTTTGTGACGCTAAGAGCGGTCAGGCTGGTGCCAGCGTTAGCCATTGAGATTTTGCTTTCCGCATTACTGTTGGGGCCGGTGCTAACTGTGCTCCCACTATCGGAATACTTTTCAAGCAAAACCTTTTATGCATACTTCGCAAATATAGTCGGTCATATAAGATTTTTCCTGCCGGGTGTTTTTCTTGATAATCCTGCGGCTAAGTTCGTGAACATTTCGTTGTGGACTGTTCCTTATGAACTTGAGTGTTATTTGGCATTGATTTGCTTGTGGCTTTCTGGAGTTATTAAACGGCGGGCGGCGGTAGTTGGTATCACTGCTGCAGTCATTTTGGCGGGAACCGTATCCGCTTTTTTTGAATACGACCATGGGTGGGCCAATAATGCACCATTGCCCCGATCACTCATTGCAGCTTTTTTGGTTGGCCTTTGCATCAACCTATACGCAGATCGAGTGCGGTTAAATTGGCAGATTGCATGTGCCTGCTTGGCTGGGCTAATACTCACAACTGTAGGTTATCAGACTGTATATCTGGCAGCAGGCTTTGCGGCGTACATCGTTGTTTATCTTGGAATGATGAATCCCGCGAAAAAAAGTTTCCTTTTTTCTGGCGATTATTCATATGGTCTGTATTTGTTCGCCTTTCCAATACAACAAACTTACAGCCTTCTCTTTCCAGAACATAGAGTTTGGTATTTGAATTTCTTTTTTGCAATGGTTTTTGGCCTTGTGTATGCGGCTTTTTCTTGGTGGGTAATAGAGAAGCCGGTCTTATCGAAGAAAAAGAAGATAGTTGACTACGCCGAGCAGTACACCTCCCGATTTGAAGCAAGATTTCAGATTCGCCGATTCTCGCGTTAAATAAATATCGCCGAAAAAGCACGCTGTAGAATTGGTACGCGCCAAGAAAGCGGCGCAAGCATTTCTGTATTTGCGCTTTCTGGCCGGTAGATTGGCTAACCATCCTGCGTAACGCAATCCGCAAATGACACCGTGATAGGGGCTATCCTCCTTTGTCTCGTCGTCGGCATCGCCGACGGCGACACCCTCACTGCTCGCTGCGGCGAGCCCGGCGCCTACCAGCAGGTCAAGGTGCGCATAGCTGCGATCGACGCGCCTGAGCGGCGCCAGCCCTTCGGTGAGGTCTCGCGTCAGTATCTGGCCGACCTATGCAACTTGCAGGAAGCCGAGATCCGCGTGCGGTCCAAGGATCGATACGGGCGCACCGTTGCTGACGTGAAATGCCGCGACCAAGATGCGGCGGAAAATCAGGTGAGGGCGGGCATGGCCTGGTACTACACGCGGTACGGCCAGGGCTATGGGGGCTTGGCGATCGTGGAGCAGGAGGCTCGACGTGTCCGCGCAGGCTTGTGGGCCGATCGCGATCCTGTGCCGCCGTGGCAGTGGCGCAGGACCAAATAGCACGCACCTGCCAGGCCTGAGTCGCCGGTTAGTGGAAGAGATCCGGTTGTGCGGGCGGCATTTGTTTGACGGCCACGGCAGTAGGTGGCGCAACAGGTCGAACCGAGCGAACTTCGAACCATGCTGTGTGCGAATCGGCCAGCCCACGCATGCCCTCGGCCCGGGCTTTCGCGGTGGCCGAAATCCAGGCCTCGGCCAGCGCGCGCTCCGATTCGGTCAGCTCGTCGGCGCTGCTGTCCTGCGCCAAGCTGAAGGCCCGAAGCGCGCCGGGCACCGCCAGCGGCCCGTGCAGCGCGCGTTCCAACGCGAGCCGATATCGCCACTCCGCATCCCCTGGTTCGGCACCCGGGTAGGGCGTGTAATCCTGCAGCGTGATCGACACCAGCCGCCGGGCTGCGGTGACGGCCGCATCGGCCTCGTGGTCGATCTTGTCCAGCGTGCGGCCACGCGTCTCGGCCATCGCGGCGCCGATGGCGGCGAACACCTCTTCGCGGGTGCGTTTCTTCATGCGATCACCAGCGGCATGCTGTCCCAGCAGGTCGTGTAGTCGGGCGTGCGGCGCTCGGCCTTCATAACCCATCGCCGGCGGCTGCCGTCCAGGCCGGCGCTGGCCATTGCCACGGTGCCCCGGCCGTAGCGCTGATTGAGCACGTCGACTGCCTTCATCAGACCGCCGCGGTCCTCGACGCCATCGTCGAGCTCCAGCTCGCCCTGTTCTACGGTGCCGTCCTGCAGGTCGAGCAGGTGCACGCCGGCCTTGGACATGTTGTAGCCCGGCCGGTAAATCGCCTCCATGCCGCGCACGGCCGCCTGCACCAGCAGCCCGGTGTCCGCCGTGGCCTTGCGCAGCGGCACCATGATCGCTCGGCTGTATTGCTTGTCCTGCCGGCGGAAGGGGCTGGTGTGCACGAAGACGCTGACCTGGCCGGCCAGGCTGTTCTGCCGGCGCAGTTTCTCCGCGGCGCGCTGCGCGAACTCGGTCACGGCCTCGGTCAGATCCTGTAGCCGCGTCACCGGCCGGCCGAAACTGCGGGTACTGGCGATTTCCTTCTTGTTCGGCGCCACCGCTTCCATGTCGACACAGGGCGTGCCCTGCAGCTCGCGCACGGTGCGCTCCAGCACCACGCCCCAGCGCGCGCGGACCATCGCCGCGTCCATGCGGGCCACGTCGAGCGCGGTCACCAGGCCATCTGCCTGCAGCTGCGCGCCGATGCGCCGACCGATGCCCCAAATGTCTCCCAGCTCGGTGGCCTGCAGCACCGCGTCCATGTCCGAGGCGGGTAGGGCGGCCAGGTTGGCGACCTGGGCGAACTCGACCGGGTAGCTGCCGGGCTTGCGTTCTGCGGTCTTGGCGACGTGATTTGCGAGCTTGGCCAGGGTTTTGGTGCCGGCGATGCCGATGCCGCAAGGGATGCCGATCCAGTCGAGTATGCGGCCGCGCACCGCGCGGGCTCGCCGCGTCACATCGCGCACGCCGGCGACATCGACGAAGCTCTCGTCGATGCTGTAAATCTCCTGCTCCGGACCGAGTCCGGCGGCCAGGCTCATCATCCGGTTGCTCATGTCGCCGTACAGGCCGTAGTTCGCGGAGAGCGCGACGATCGCGCCGTCAGGGAGTTTGTCGCGGATCTCGAAGTAGGGCGTGCCCATCTTGATGCCCAGGGCCTTGGCCTCGTTGCTGCGGGCGATCGCGCATCCGTCGTTGTTGGACAGCACGACCACGGCGCGCTCGCGCAGGCTGGGTCGGAATACCCGCTCGCAGCTCACGTAGAAATTGTTCCCATCGACCAGGGCAAAAAGCGGTGCGGCCATGGACACCTCACCGGCGGAACTGCTTGATGCTGGCCGTTACCACGCCCCAGACCTCAAGCGTCTGACCTTCGCGGGGCACGATGTCGGGATAGGTCGGATTGGCCGCCACCAGCCGGATGTGCCCGGCGCGCCGCTGCAAGTACTTCACCGTGAACTCGCCACCGTCGAGCACGGCCACCACAATGTGACCTTGCGCCGCTCGAATCGCCCGGTCGACCACCAGAACGTCGCCATCGAAGATCCCGGCCTCTTTCATCGAGTCGCCGCGGACTTTCACCAGAAATGTGGCCTGCGGGTGCTGCACCAGCTGTTCGGTCAGGTCGACGCGCTTGCAGTTGAAGTCATCGGCCGGGCTGGGGAAGCCGCAGCGGACGGTGTATTCGGCCAGCGGCAGGACGAGCGGCAACAGGGAAACAGGGACCGGGAGGCCCGGCAGCAGAGCGATGCTCATGGATCAAGGCAGTACGGAAGCGGAAGGGCAGTCAGGCGAGCCGGATCTCGAAATAGGCGCCGGTGTCCTCGCCGAGATCTCGCATGCCGGCCTGCTGAGCGAGGTTCGTCGCCTTCTGCCAAGCCATCGCCAACGCCTTGTCGTCGCCGGTCGGTGGCTCGTCGCCCTCGAAGGCCAACTGAAAAGCACGATGTGCTGCCATCACACCATCGGCGCCACCCAGCGCCTTCTCCAACGCAGCCGAGTAGCGCGACTCAGCGCGGATCCGATGCTCTATAGGTATGGGGTCGGCCCCCTCGAGGCTGACGGTGTACGGCGATTCGATGACGATGTGGTCCATGGCGAGCTCCTGCGTTTGGTACTGTTCAAATATACAGTCCTTCGGCACAATCGAGCAATGCGTATCGACCAACTCGCCATCGCTCTGCTCAGTCCGCTCGCGGTCTGGCTTACCCAGCAAACGGGCAATGAACGGCGTCAACGCTGGGCGTGCGTCGTGGGCCTCGTGTCACAGCCGTTCTGGTTCTACAGCGTGTGGCTTTCCGGCGACTGGGGCATCGGAGTGGGGTGCGTCATCTACACCGCAATCTGGGTGCAGGGGGCTTGGAAGTACTGGGTGGAACCGCGCCGCGCCGGCGGGTGGCCGTTGCGGCTGGTGACGGGAAGTGCTGGGGTGCGCATACAGTGGCGGAAACCATCGGAGACCCCATGAAGCGCCATGCCCTGCAAATCCTGTCGGATGACCCTGGAACCTACCGGTGGGTGGTGATGGAGCCGACGGACGACGCGCTCGCCTTCGAGCCGCACAGCCACGCCGAGTGTGACTACCCGGATTACGAGTCAGCGCTCAACGCTGGAACGCTGGCGCTGGCTGCCGCGGATGGTGAGGCGTATGAGAACGAGGCAGCCGACCCGGTAGGCGAAGGCGATTGCGGCGCGGTCGCTGACCTCCCGCCTACCTGATCAATATCGTCTTTCACTTCCTGCCGTGCGCAGAAATCTGTGCGGCTGCTTCACGGCCAGCTGCCGTGATGCCGGTTACACAGGCCCAAGATGTTGGCAAGCCCGGTATGTCTGGAGCGAAATGAGCTTCCACCAACCCGGCGGCGAAATACGAACGAACAAGATCTACCTCGTCGGTGGATGAAACAATCTGAGGAAATCGATTGGTGACCGTTATGCGTGCAAGAAGTCCGTAAACCTTGCGGAGCCGAGTACGGGATGGCGGGTTGAATTTTTTCACGCGCAATATTTTGCGAAGCGGCCCCCAACCGATCAATAGGTAAACCGGCCCAATGCCGCGCGTCGACGGCAAAGCCAGAATCCACGAGATGTGCTCCCACTACGAAGCGCCGCTGCGCAAATTGCTCCAGTCCGCATTTCCGTCCGCATCAGTCCTAGATGCCTGGGACAAGCCGGATATGTGGCCAGGGTACATCGGCCCTTTTCTTCGACGCTCAGATCATGCAAGCGTTGGCGATGATGCCGTGCCACCGCTGGAGGTTTTGACCGGCAACTTCGGGTTGTTGCCCCTATGGGCGAAAGATGAGAGCTTGGCCAAGCGCACCTACAACGCTCGATCTGAGACGGTTTCGGAAAAGCCGGCATTCAAAAACGCATGGCGCTGGGCGCAACATTGCATTATTCCCGCAACTGCAATCTACGAGCCTGATTGGCGAAGCGGCAAGGCCATCGCAACGCGGATCACCCGAGCCGATGACGAAGTGTTGGGCATTGCCGGGCTTTATGAACGCCGAAGTGGCGCCGACGGGGGATGGGCTTTCAGCTTCACCATGCTGACGTTGAACGCTAACGGTCACCCCATCTTCAAAGAATTGCACCGCTCTGACCCGAAACGACCGCCGGAGATGCAGGACAAACGCATGGTGGCGATCCTGCCGCGCGGGCTCTACGACGCGTGGCTTGACGCGCCGGCAGAACGATCGATTGATTTCATGCGGCAGTTTCCGGCGGATCGATTGATGGCAAAGGCGCGGCTGACGACTCCCGAATCGACTGGATAGGTATCCAGACTGCCAGGGAACTTCCCCGGGAACTTCGTGGCCCGAGCCGGTCCGCGATGGACACGTCTCCGCAGGAGCAGAGCTGACTGCATGTGACCTGATTAGCCAAGCAAACTGGTTCGAGTCCAATCGCGCCTACCAACTAACCATTGGTACTAAAGCCTTCCAGGTACATGATCTGGAAGGCTTTTTTCATTTCTGGCCAGCGCTCCAAAATACGGCCCATCCCACCCCGCCGTGCGCAGTTGGCGACGCCTTGTCGGGTCGCGGGTATTGGCTTGTTCCCAAGCAGATATTCCGTTGGCGAGCCTTGCCAAATGCTCAGGAGCTCTCGCGCGAACCGCCGTAATCGCCCTCGATGACCAATTTCGTTATCTGATCGAATCCAAGCCGGTCGTCAGGCTGGATTCGCTTGGCGGGAAGTGCCTGAAGGTCAGGGTGGCAAAAGACACGCGTCGGCGTGCCCACGACCCTTGACGATCGAGCGCAACCGGGCGATCGAGCTTTGCCCAAAATAGTTTGGTTGTTGGCACGGGTGACAGGCGCGCATGTCTTTCGCAATAATTTCTGAGGGCCTACGGTATGCGCTGTGTACCTTTTCATGGGTCTGCAGATCCCTATCTGACTCAGCCAGAACTCTTGCCCCGATTCATACATTCGCATCAAGGGCTTTGTCGTTCTGACTGCCTCTCAGACCAGCTCGATGGAGGCTTTGCTTGCGCAGCTGGCCGATCCGAAGACTACGCAGATCGTAGCGTTCGTCAGCGTGCACTTGGAGAATTCACGGCAACTTTGATGGGACCGATCTGATTCAGCGCATCCTCAAAATTGACGAGGGCGGCGCATTGCGCTTTTTGGAGCGCGGGTGAATTTGCGGGGCACGCGCGACGTCATTGCCGGATCGCTCGGCGGTACTTCGGAGGTCGACTCCATTCACAAATTCCACGACATCGATATGTATGCGGCGTCTGCCTTGCAAACGCGCCCTGATCTGATCGTGCTTGAAACGGGCATGCCCAAACAGGAGCCTATGGCGGCGGAATTACGCAAGGTCATAACCGATTGGCCGCGCCTGATCGAGTGTGGCAGCGCCATTCTGGATTTTGTGGGGGCAGGGTGCGCCGTGCGCCCGTGTGGGTGAGAAATATAGGTTGCGAATGGGCGTTCCGCTTCGTGCTGGAGCCACCTCGCCTGCTCAAGCGATACATCATCGGCAACCCGGTATTTCTGGCGCGCTCCATGTTGGTCCAGCGGCACATTTCGGTAACCGCGGAACGACGCTTCAATTTGGGTGACTATCGCGGCTCGAGTTGCGGGCTAGGCCAGCAATTCGCTGAGTTCGCCGACGTTTGCGCAGCGGCTGGTAATTTCTTCGATGAGTATCCGAAGCGCTCGGTTCTCGAAGCGCAACACGGCGGCCAATGCACCTGGTTCGAGGGCGGAAGTTCGCGACGCGGCGCCGAAATCACTGAGCAAGGCATTTCCGGTCGGATCGACCAAAAGGTTGTGCGCGTAGAGGTCACCGTGCGAAAGGCCCTGTTTGTGAAGGTGGGTGAGCGCTGCTGATGCCGCCTTGATCATCTTCGCCGCGCTTTCAGCGCTTATGGCCAGTCCCGAATCGTATATGTCCCGTGTGCACGAATCGAGACTGGGCGGCTGGGCAAGGGCTTGGTAGGTTTCGTTGAGGAGCGGCATGACCAACCCGTGCAAGCCAAGGGGGTGGTGGCTTATCTTGGCCAGCGCACCGATGAGATGCGCGTGTTTTCCTGCGGCGAGGCAGGCGTCCATTTCATCGCTCGGCCGGCCGTCGCTGGTGATGTCGCCCTTGAAAATCTTGATCGCTACTCGTTGGCCACCATTGCCATGCTGCCTGACCCGACCTTCGTGAATGACACCAGACGCACCTTCGCCCAGAACTTTGCCGAGTTGTAGTGATTCCCACGCTAGTTCCGGAATGATCGATGCGGGGGCCTGGTTCGCGTCCACCGGAGCGCTGAAGGGGTTTCCCGAGAACGCCAACCATGCCAACTTGGGCAAATCCAACAGACAAGCTGGAAACGTCGTCAATCGATTGGCTGCAATTCGAACCAACTCCAGGTTGCTGCATTTCGCCAAGTCTGCCGGAAGTTTCTGCAGCCTATTGCCGGCAAGCATCAGCTTCTGAAGGGCCGGGCGGTTTCCAATTTCCGTCGGAAGGGCCTCCAAAGCGTTGTCAGTCAAAATCAACCAGCGTAGCCGTTCCGGAAGGGCTGCTGCCTCCACCGATTGAATTTGATTGGCCTTGAATCCGAGGGTGTCGAGGGACGGGCATCGACCCAGCGCGATGGGCAATTCTGAAAACAGATTGTCCGAACAAAAAATGACTTTTAGCCTATGCAGCCTGTGCAGGTCCGCTGGAAGCTCGGTCAATTGATTGCCCGAAAGGTTCAGGACTTCCAGGGAATCAGCCAAGGAAAAAATTTCGCGCGGAAATTCTTTCAGTCCACCACTTAAATCCAGGCGCTTGATGCCGGAGAGTTGGCCGGCGAGTAGTTGGGAGTAGGTATCGCAGAAGTAAGTATCGGAGGTCATGCTCCCGCGAGCATGACATAACTCGGAATGCGCTCAGGGGCGGAAGGCAGCCAGGCTTCAGACGACAGCCAGACCCTCGCCCTGTGGGTTACCGACACCACCGGCCCGTGCCGCTCTTTGGCGGCGCATGTTCTGTTGCGCTATGGCTCGCGCTTTGGCGTCCAGTGAATCAGCCCGCCGCGCAACATTGGCCAGCCCGAAAAACAGCAGTCCGAACGGAACATAAAGGGCTAAGAGGCCAAGGGCGATCGGGGCCATGGAATCTCCTTCGTTATAAGAGCGACACCGTTGTCTTGAATGGGGAGCCGGGGGTGAGATTCCAACTAGGGTTTCTGCTGACGCCGTCACACGCTTGAAATAAGTCTGTGTATTACACGCCAAAATTCTGCTGGACCCTATCCGGCAAAACGCTGACTTTTCATAGAAATTTGGAATGGCGCTTATTGCCCCGAGCGTTGGGGCTTAGGAGACATCCGAGCCAGATCTCAGATGCGGCCGGTGTGGAGATCCGCGCGGGTATAGGGTTCGGTGACGCCCAGGAGTCGCACCACGGTGACTTCGATGAGCTGGGTGGTCGGTGCGGGGCGGCCGTGTTGAAACACCACCAGTCCCGCCACGAACACCATGGCGCCAGAAACGAAGATGCGAAGCGGCGAGCGGCTCTCCCGCGATTGACTCATGAACCAGGCGCTGCCGAGGAAGCCCACCAGCAGGCCCGCCAGCACTTCGGATGGCGAATGCGCGTCGAGGGGGATGCGCGAGAAGCCGATCGCCGCGGCGAACATGAAGCCCGAGACGATCAGCAGGCCGCGCATCGGCTGCCGGCGATTGCGACCGACCAGCCAGGCCACGACGGGCCAGAAGGCCGCGGAAAGCGCCGAATGCCCGCTCAGGCCTGTGAAATCGGCGGCGGCGCTGCCGATGCCCCAGCCCATGAAGGCGATCTTGGTGACCAGCGTGAGTAGGCCGACGCCGCCGAATGCAATGGCCCAGCGCACCGCCATGGCTCGCGAGCCCGGGGCGATCAGGAATGCCAGTCCCAGCGCCGCTGCTGCGGGCAATAGCAGTCCGCTGTCGCCGAACCAGGTCAGGGCGCTCCAGCTGAACCAGGAGGAAGAGGTGTAAGGCTCGGCAGAAAAATGCATGGAGAGAACGCGGAGGAGCGGGAGGCGGACGCGAGGAAATCAGACGAGCATTATCCGAGCCCGGTTGCTCTGTGGCCTAATCGCGGGTTACCCGTTTTCATTCATAGGAGTATCCCGTCATGGGCAACAAGATCGTTACCGAAGCTGATCGTAAAGCCACCCCGCCTCTGCCGGCCCTGCCTGGCACCTCGCTGCGCACTGGCGGCCGTGGCCAGAAGATCAGCCTGGAACGCGGCACCGCCACCCGCAGCAAGAAGAATCCCGGCAAGCGTCCCAGCAAGGGCGGTTGAACGTTTTCTTGCGGTCCGGCCGGGCGGCATTCTCCGGTCGGTCCTGCGGTAGCGGTGCCTAGAATGGCCGGCAGCTCAACAGTCCCGTCCCGGGGCGCAGGAGGTTCGGAATTGGTAGACGGTCACCACGATAAAGATGGCGGTGCGGATCCGGCCACACCTGCGGACAGTGGCCTGGCTCCGGACGCTGTTCGCGTCATCAAGAAATATCCGAACCGCCGGCTCTACGACACCGCGACCTCGGCCTACATCACCCTGGCCGAGGTCAGGCAACTGGTCATGGACAGCGTGCTCCTGGTGGTGCGCGATGCCAAGACCGGCGAAGACCTGACGCGCAGCATCCTGCTCCAGATCATCCTGGAGGAAGAGGCGGGCGGTGCGCCGATGTTCAGTGAGGCGGCGCTGGCCAACATCATCCGGTTCTACGGACATGCGATGCAGGGCTTCATGGGCGCCTACATCGAGAAGAACATGCAGGCTTTCTCGGATATCCAGAGCAAGCTGACCGAGCGGTCCGCCGGCATCACGCCGGAGATGTGGACCCAGTTCATGAAGCTGCAGCCGCCGCTCATGCAGAGCCTGCTGGGCAATTACGCCGAGCAGTCCAAGAGCAGTTTCCTGCAGATGCAGGAGCAGTGGCAGAAGCAGACCGAGCAGATGCTGGAAGCCTTCGGCCTTAAGCGCTGATCGCCCGCGTTTTGGCGGGGCAGGCCGCACAAGGGACAATACGCGGATGAGCGAAGTCCTTTCCCCCACGAAAACCAATTCCAGCACGCCGCCGCGTGTAGGCTTTGTCAGCCTCGGCTGCCCGAAAGCCCTCACCGACTCCGAACTGATCCTGACCCAGCTGAGTGCCGAGGGTTACCAGACTTCCAAGACCTACGAGGGCGCGGATATCGTCGTAGTTAACACCTGCGGGTTCATCGACGACGCGGTGCGCGAAAGCCTCGACACCATCGGTGAGGCCTTGGCCGTCAACGGCAAGGTCATCGTGACCGGTTGCCTCGGTGCCCGCAGCGGTGCCGATGGTGAAAACCTGGTGCGGCAGATGCACCCCAGTGTGCTGGCGGTGACCGGCCCGCATGCCACCCAGGAGGTGATGGATGCGATCCACCTGAACCTGCCGAAGCCGCACGACCCTTTCATCGACCTGATTCCTGGTGGATTCGGCGAGGCGGGCGTCAAACTGACGCCGCGCCACTACGCCTACCTGAAGATCAGCGAGGGCTGCAACCACCGTTGCACTTTCTGCATCATCCCTTCGATGCGCGGCGACCTAGTGTCGCGCCCGATCGGTGACGTGCTCAAGGAGGCCAGGGCGCTGTTCGAGGGTGGGGTGAAGGAGCTGCTGGTGATCAGCCAGGATACGTCGGCCTACGGTGTCGACGTGAAGTACCGCATGGGCTTTTACGAAGGCCGGCCGGTCAAGACCCGCATGCTCGACCTGGTGCAGGCGCTCGGGGAACTAGCCGAGCCGCATGGCGCCTGGGTGCGGCTGCATTACGTCTATCCCTACCCGAGCGTGGACGATGTGATTCCGCTGATGGCCCAGGGCCTGGCGCTGCCTTACCTGGATGTGCCCTTCCAGCACAGCCATCCCGATGTGCTGCGTCGCATGAAGCGGCCCGCCAGCGGCGAGCGGAACCTGGATCGCATCCGGCAATGGCGCGAGACCTGTCCGGAACTGGTGGTGCGCAGCACCTTCATCGCCGGGTTTCCGGGTGAGACCGAAGAAGAGTTCCAGCACCTGCTCGATTTCGTCCGTGAGGCCGGCATCGATCGTGCGGGCTGCTTCGCCTACAGCGCGATCGACGGCGCTGTCGCCAACGAGATCCCGGGCATGCTTCCGCTGGAGGTGCGTGAAGAACGCCGTTCGCGTTTCATGGCGGTGGCCGAAGAGGTTTCCGCCGAACGGCTGCGACGACGGATCGGCGCTTCGATGCAGGTGCTGATCGATTCTGCGCCGGCGCTGGGGCGCAAGGGCGGCGTGGGCCGCACGTATGCCGACGCGCCGGAGATCGACGGTGTGGTGAGGCTGCTGCCGCCCGAGAAGGCCAGCAAGACCTTGAGGGTCGGCGAGTTCACGCGTGCTCGCGTCGTTGCGACCGATGGGCACGACCTGGTGGCGCAGCCCATTTGAGCCTTGTGCATTGCCGGGCTGCGGCTGCCAGCCGCAGTTGGCAGGGGCAAACGGCCGCCGGAGCCGGTGAGGATTTGTTCTGGTTGGCTCTGCGACCGGCTCTCGATACGTGCTAAGGTGTTCACGAACCTAGTGTGGTTGCGCAGGCGCAGAAACTATTGCGGTTGTCGGCACCACGCCCGCTTTTGGCCCCTCTGCAAGCACGCCTCGTTTGCCATTCTTTCCGACAAATTCGCCGCTTTCCTCTTCGAGCCATATTGCTCATGGCCGCGACACCGCCGGCTATTGGCAACATTACCGGGCAAATCACCAGCTCCAAAACAAAAAACCCGACAGATCCAAAATCTATCGGGTTTTCGGGGTATTCATGGTGCCCAGGAGAGGACTCGAACCTCCACGATGTTACTCGCTAGTACCTGAAACTAGTGCGTCTACCAATTCCGCCACCTGGGCATTTCAGGAAAAACACGATTCTATACTAAAAAAATGAGTTCGATCAATACCGCTCTCGACGAGTTCAACGCCACCGTTCAAGGTCACCGTGACGGACATGGTTTCCTGCAGCGCGACGACGGCGAGGCCGATGTCTACTTGCCGTCCAACGAAATGCGCGCGGTGCTGCACAAGGACCGGGTGAAGGCCAAGGTGGTGCGCCATGACCGCCGTGGCCGGCCGGAAGGGCGCGTGCTCGAAATTCTGGAGCGCCCGCCCCAGCCCATCATTGGCAGGTTGCTGCAGGAAAGCGGCATCTGGCTGGTGGCGCCGGAGGACAAGCGCTACGGCCAGGACGTGCTGATTCCCAAGACGGCGATCGGCGACGCCAAACCCGGTCAGGTCGTGGTGGTGGAGCTCACCGAGCCGCCTGCGCTGTACGGCCAGCCGGTCGGCCGCGTCGTCGAGGTGCTGGGCGAGGTCGATGACCCCGGCATGGAGATCGAGATCGCCGTACGCAAATACGGCGTGCCGCACGAGTTCTCCGACGATGCACTGGCAGCAGCGAAAAATCTGCCCGACAAGGTGCGGCCCGCCGATCGCAAGAACCGGATCGACCTGCGCGACGTTCCGCTGGTGACGATCGATGGCGAAGACGCACGCGACTTCGACGATGCCGTCTACTGCGAGCCGGCGAAGGTCGGCCGGGGCAAGGGCTGGCGTCTGCTGGTGGCCATTGCCGATGTCAGCCATTATGTGAAGACCGGCGACGCGATCGACATCGACGCCTACGACCGCGCCACCAGCGTCTACTTTCCCCGCCGCGTGATTCCGATGCTGCCGGAGAAGCTCTCCAACGGGCTCTGTTCGCTGAACCCGGAGGTCGAGCGCCTGTGCATGGTCTGCGACATGCTGGTCAATGCCAAGGGCGACGTGCATGCCTACCAGTTCTACCCGGCGGTGATGTACAGCCACGCCCGGTTCACCTACACCGAAGTCGCTGCGATCCTGACCAACACCCGCGGGCCGGAAGCGGCGCGCCGCAAGGATCGGGTCGGTGATCTGCTGAATCTGGCCGATGTCTATCGTGCGCTGCTCGGTGCACGCGGCGTGCGCGGAGCGGTGGATTTCGAGACGACCGAAACCCAGATCGTCTGCGACGAGAACGGCCGCATCGAGAAGATCGTGCCGCGCACGCGCAACGAGGCCCATCGGGTCATTGAAGAGGCGATGCTCGCCGCCAACGTCTGCAGCGCCGATTTCGTGCTGCAGGGCAACCAGCCCGGCCTGTACCGGGTGCACGAAGGCCCCACGCCGGAGAAGAAGGAGATTCTTCGCAGCTACCTCAAGGCCATGGGCGTGGGCATGACCATCGGCGACGAACCGACGCCGGGCGAGTTCCAGGCCATCGCGCAGGCCACCAAGGAGCGACCGGACGCCCAGCAGATCCACAACATGCTGCTGCGCTCGATGCAGCAGGCCATCTACACGCCGTTCAACAGCGGCCATTTCGGGCTGGCCTACGAGGCCTACACCCATTTCACCAGCCCGATCCGGCGATATCCCGATCTGCTGGTGCATCGGGTGATCAAGGCGATCCTCGGCAAGTCCAAGTACCAGTTGCCCGCCCTGCCGACACCGGGCGAGGCGCACGCCAAGCTTGCCAAGCGACTGGCCCAGCGGGTGAAGGCACCGTCGCAGAAACCGATGAAGGTCGTCGGTTCGCCCAAGGACATGCAGGCCTGGGAAGCCGCCGGCCTGCATTGCAGCGCCAACGAGCGACGCGCCGACGAGGCCAGCCGCGACGTGGAGGCATGGCTCAAGTGCAAGTACATGCGCGAGCATCTCGGCGAGGAGTTCGGCGGCGTGGTCACGGGCTGCACCACCTTCGGCATCTTCGTCACGCTCGACGCCATGTACGTGGAAGGGCTGGTGCACATTACCGAACTCGGCGGGGAGTATTTCCGCTTCGACGAGGCTCGGCAGGAGTTGCGCGGCGAGCGCACCGGCATCCGTTATGCGGTGGGAACCCGGCTGCGCGTGCAGGTCAGCCGTGTCGACCTGGACGGCCGCAAGATCGACTTCCGCCTGGTGCGCGAAGGCGAGGATCTGCCCGTGCGTCCATCGCGTGAAAAGCCGGCCCGGGAGGCGTCGTCCGCCGCCGCGACCGCCAACAGCGAGAAGCGCGCGGCGCGTCCCAAGACGCGCAAGGGCGATGCCGGCGGCGAGGCCGCTCTGACGCTCGGTCGGCCGGTCAAGCCGTCGGCCAAGAAGTCGACCGGCAGCGCCAAGGGCAAATCCCGCAAGGCCCGCCGTTGAGCGTCATCTCCTGACTTCCGCTTTTTCGATCTTTCAGACATGCAGACAACTTCTTCTCCTCGCGGTATTGCCATCGTGACCGGCGCCGGCAGCGGCGTAGGTCGTGCGGCCGCCCTGGCGCTCTTGCAGGACGGATGGTCCGTCGCCCTGGCCGGCCGCCGACCGGAACCGCTCGCCGCGGTCATCGCTGAAAGCGGTGCTGCCGACAAAGCTTTGGCCGTCCCGACCGACGTGGCTAACCCCGAGTCGGTCGCGGCGCTCTTCGGCGCCGTCGTCGCCCGGTTCGGTCGCGTCGACCTGCTCTTCAACAACGCAGGCGTCGGCAATCCGCCAGGTCCGTTCGAGGACTGGACTGCCGAACAATGGCGAGGCGTCGTCGACATCAACCTCAGCGGCATGTTCTTCTGCATGCAGCAGGCGTTCAGGGTCATGCGGGATCAATCGCCGCGCGGCGGGCGAATCATCAACAACGGTTCCATTTCCGCCCATGCGCCGCGGCCGAACTCGATGGCCTACACATCGACCAAGCATGCGGTGGCCGGCCTGACCAAGTCGGGCGCGCTCGACGGGCGCAAGTACGACATCGCGGTCGGTCAGATCGACATCGGCAATGCCGCGACGCCACTGGCATCGCGCATGGCCAAGGGCGTGCCGCAGGCCAATGGCGAGATCGCGCCGGAGCCGCTGATGGACGTGGCGCTGGTCGGCCAGTCCGTGCTCTACATGGCCAACCTGCCGCTGGAGGCCAACGTGCTGTTCCACACGGTGATGGCGACGAAGATGCCGTTCGTCGGCCGGGGCTAACGACTTCAGCTCGTGGCCGAGCGGCGGGCCAGTCCGCCGGCGGTCAGCGGCAGGTGATTCGGCCAATCGTCCGCCAGCGCCCCGTGGCGGTAGGCGGCGTCCCGGGCGGCGTCGAAGGCCTGCTCCATCGACGGTGATCGGCCGGCGGCTGCCAGGCTGGCGCCGACCATTCCCGCCAGCACATCGCCGGTGCCGGCCGTCGCCAGGCGTCCGTTGCCGGTCGGGTTGATCGCCGGCGTCAGGCCGGGTGCCGCGATGACCGTGCCGGAACCTTTCAAAACCGCGACGCAGGCGTAACGCTCGACCAGATGCGCGGCTGCGGCGAGCCGGTCGGACTGCACGCGCGCGGCGTCGGTGCCGAGCAAGCGTCCGGCCTCCAGGGGATGCGGCGTGAGGATGGTGACGACGCCCTGGTCGGCGCGCTTGCGCAACTGGTCCTGCAGTGAGCGTTCGGCCGCGATCGTGTTGAGCGCGTCGGCATCCAGCACCAGTCGTGTCGCCTCGGCCAGCACGCGAGGCAAATGGTCGCGAACCGCTTCGCCGCCACCGCATCCGCAAACCAGCGTGGTGGTCGCCAGGTCGAGGGCGGCCGGTGTGCGGAACATCAGTTCGGGTTGCGACATGTCGAGCGCCATTCCGCCGGGGCCGTCCAGCAGGGCCACCAGGACGCGGCCCGCTCCGGCATGCAAGGCGGCGCTGCCGGCCAGCAGGGCCGCGCCGCCCATGCCCATGCCGCGTCGCCTGAGGGCTTCGCCGCCCAGGATGGCGACATCTCCGAAACTGCCTTTGTGCGAAGCGTGGGTTCGCGGCCGGGGCGCGACCTGGCCGCTCAGCCATGCCGTCGGTGGTGTCCGGTCGAGCCAGGACGGGTCGATGCCCAGACCGTCGAACCAGACGATGCCGGCCGCGTCGCGACCGTGTCCGGTGAACAGGCCGGGCTTCAGCGTCATAAGCGACAGCGTGTGGCGCTCGCCTGCGCATGCCGGGTCGGGTGCGAAGCCTTCCGCGTACTGGCCGGTGGACGCGTCGAGTCCGGACGGCACGTCGATGCACAGCACCTTGCAGGGCGCGTCGTGCAGGGCGTGCAAGCTGGCCTGCATCCAGGGTGGGGCAGGGCGTTGACTCCCGCCGATGCCGAGCAGGGCGTCGATGCAAAGATCCTGCTCGACCAGATCGTCGGGCGGCGTTTCCGCGACCGGGATGCCTGCCGCCCGCACGCGCTTGAAGGCCCAGCGTGCATCATCGGGCAGGCGGCCGACGTCGCCGGCTAATCCCACCGACACGCGGCGGCCGGCACGGTGCAGTTGCACTGCGGTTTCGAATCCGTCGCCGCCGTTATTGCCTTGCCCGCAGGCAATCCAGAACTGGCGGGCGTGCGGTGCCAAAGCTCTGGCCAGCCGCGCGGTGGCCGCGCCCGCCTGCTCCATCAGCGCGTGATTGGCGGCATGTGCGAGTGCGGCCTGCTCCAGGCATTTGGTCGCGGTGACGTCGTAGAGCGGCTGGCGCGACAGGGAATGGGCACGCGTTGTCATGGGAGGCCTCGGGTGAGCTGCCGGTCGGATGCTACAATCTCGCGGTTTCGCCCCATACCCGCAGTTCGAACACGTTTCATGTGTAGGCCTGCGTCGCCGAGGCGGATCAATCGCAAACCGGTCCAAAAAAGGTGTTGCGCGGATCAGGCGGCCATTCTGCCGCCGGTCATCGCGATAACGGCCCGGATTTCAGACCCAACCTTCTGGAGTTTTTACTATGTCCGCAACCATGCGCGAAATGCTGGAAGCCGGTGTCCATTTCGGTCACCAAACCCGCTTCTGGAACCCCAAGATGGCCCCGTACATCTTCGGCCATCGCAACAAGATCCACATCATCAACCTGGAAAAGACGCTCCCGCTCTTCCAGGAAGCCGAAAAGTTCGTCAAGCAGCTGGCTGCCAACCGCGGCACCATCCTGTTCGTCGGCACCAAGCGCCAGGCCCGTGAGCTGGTGGCTGCCGAAGCGAATCGTGCCGGTGTTCCCTTCGTCGACCAGCGCTGGCTCGGCGGCATGCTGACCAACTTCAAGACGGTCAAGACCTCCATCAAGCGCCTGAAGGACCTCAAGGCCCAGCAGGAAGCCGGTCTGGCCAGCATGAGCAAGAAGGAACAGCTCACCTTCACCCGCGAAATCGCCAAGCTCGAAAAAGACATCGGCGGCATCCAGGACATGGCAACCCTGCCGGACGCCATCTTCGTGATCGACGTTGGCTACCACAAGATCGCCATTTCTGAAGCCCGCAAGCTGGGCATTCCGCTGATCGGCGTCGTCGACTCCAACCATTCGCCCGAAGGCATCGACTACGTCATCCCCGGCAACGACGACTCGGCCAAGGCCGTGGCGCTGTATGCCAAGGGTATCGCCGATGCGGTGCTCGAAGGCCGTGCCAACTCCACCACCGAAGTCGTCAAGGCCGCCGGCACCGGCGAGGCTGGCGACGAATTCGTCGAAGTCGAAGAAGGCGCGTCCGCCTGAGGGCGTAGCGCCGTCGCCGCGCCGGCGAAAGAAAAGGGGCCTCGTCGCCCCTTTTTTTTAGCCGGCTCGCCGGCAGCCTCGCTGCCGAAACCGAACTGAACTGCATACGGAGAATGAACTGATGGCTGCAATTACCGCAAGCATGGTGGGCGAACTGCGCGCCAAGACCGACGCCCCGATGATGGAATGCAAGAAGGCCCTGACCGAGGCCGCCGGCGACATGGCGAAGGCCGAAGAGCTGCTGCGCGTGAAGCTGGGCAGCAAGGCCGGCAAGGC
Organism: Xylophilus sp. GOD-11R; assembly: GCF_033546935.1. Taxonomy (GTDB): domain Bacteria; phylum Pseudomonadota; class Gammaproteobacteria; order Burkholderiales; family Burkholderiaceae_C; genus Xylophilus. The sequence goes on from NZ_CP137854.1 coordinate 1,829,567, forward strand.
CGCCACCCGCGTTACCGCCGAGGGCGTCATCACCAGCTACATCGCCGGCGACACCGGCGCGCTGCTCGAAGTCAACTGCGAAACCGACTTCGTCACCAAGAACGACAGCTTCCTGGCCCTGGCGCGTGCCGCGGCCGAACTGGTGGCCAAGCACAATCCCGCCGACATCGCCGCCCTGGGTACGCTGCCTTACGAGCAGGACGGCTTCGGCCCGACGCTCGAAGACGTGCGCAAGGGCCTGATCGGCAAGATCGGCGAGAACATGTCCTTCCGTCGCTTCAAGCACTTCACCGGTGCCAACCTGGCTTCCTATCTGCACGGCACCCGCATCGGCGTGGTCGTCGAGTTCGACGGCGATGCCGCGGCCGCCAAGGACGTGGCCATGCACATCGCCGCCATGAAGCCGGTCGCGCTGACCAGCGCCGAGGTGCCGGCTGAATTGATCGAGAAAGAGCGCGCGGTCGCTGCCGGCAAGGCCGAAGAGGACCGCAAGCAAGCCGAAGCCGACGGAAAGGCTGCACAGTCTCCGGAAATCGTCGCAAAGCGCATCGAAGGCGGCGTGCAGAAGTTCCTCAAGGAAGTCTCGCTGTTCAACCAGCCCTTCGTGAAGAACGACAAGCAGACCGTCGAGCAGATGCTCAAGGCCGCCGGCACCACCGTGAAGAGCTTCACCCTCTACGTGGTCGGTGAAGGCATCGAGAAGAAGGTCGACGACTTCGCCGCCGAAGTCGCCGCACAGGTCGCAGCCGCCAAGGCCGCAGCCTGATTTCGCCGCGCACGGCCGGTTCCCGCTCGGGCGGGGGCCGGCCGTCGTTTCATCCGGATCCGTTTTTTCTTTCCCCTCCAGGAGCTCCCATGCCAGATACCCCGTCGCCAGCCCTCAAGCGCATCCTGCTCAAGCTGTCCGGCGAGGCCTTGATGGGAGATGACGCCTTCGGCATCAACCAGGCCACCATCGTGCGCATGGTGCAGGAAGTCGCCGAAGTGTCGCGCCTGGGCGTGCAGGTGGCCGTGGTCATCGGTGGCGGCAACATCTTCCGCGGCGTTGCGGGCGGTGCGGTCGGCATGGATCGCGCCACCGCCGATTACATGGGCATGCTGGCCACGGTGATGAACGCGCTGGCCCTGGCCGACGCCATGGACAAGCAGGGCCTCACCGCCCGCGTCATGTCGGCCATCGGCATCGAGCAGGTCGTCGAGCCCTACGTGCGCCCCAAGGCGCTGCAGTACCTCGAAGAAGGCAAGGTCGTGGTCTTCGCGGCCGGCACCGGCAACCCGTTCTTCACCACCGACACCGCCGCCGCGCTGCGTGGCGCCGAGATCGGTGCCGAACTGGTGCTCAAGGCCACCAAGGTCGACGGCGTCTACACCGCCGATCCCCACAAGGATCCGACCGCCACCCGGTATTCACGCATCAGCTTCGACGACGCCATGCAGCAGAATCTGGGCATCATGGATGCCACCGCCTTCGCGCTGTGCCGCGACCAGAAACTGCCCATCCGCGTTTTCTCGATCGTGAAGCATGGCGCGCTCAAGCGCGTAGTGATGGGCGAGGACGAGGGAACGCTGGTCCACGCCTGAATTTCGGAGTAGTCAGATGACCATCGCAGACATCAAGAAGACCGTCGAAGGCAAGATGGACCAGTCCATCGCCGCCTTCAAGAACAACCTCACCAAGATCCGCACCGGCCGCGCCAATCCCGCGATGCTCGATTCGGTTCAGGTCGATTACTACGGCTCGCCCGTGCCCCTGAGCCAGGTGGCCAACCTGTCGCTCATCGACTCGCGCACCATCAGCGTCCAGCCCTGGGAAAAAGGCATGGGCCCGAAGATCGAGAAAGCCATTCGCGAAAGCGACCTGGGCCTCAATCCGGCTTCGATGGGCGACCTGATCCGTGTGCCGGTGCCCGCCATGAGCGAAGAGCGCCGCAAGGAAATGACCAAGCAGGTTCGTAGCGAAGGCGAGAATGCCAAGATCGCCGTGCGTAACCTGCGCCGCGACGCCAACGAATCGGTGAAGAAGCTCGTCAAGGACAAGGCGGCTTCGGAAGACGAGCAGAAGCGTGCCGAGGCCGACGTCCAGAAGGTGACCGACCGGCACATCGCCGACATCGACAAGCTTGTCGTCGCCAAGGAACAGGAAATCATGGCGGTCTGATGCCGCTGGGTCGATCGATGTCGCGATCGACTCACGGCCGTGTTCGCCTCGCGCCCGGTTCCCCGGGTGCTGCCGGCAGCGCAGCCGTTTCGCTTTTAAACGTGCGCATGCCGCGCCGGGAGCATGGTGCCGCAGAGCCCGCTCCCGCGATGAACCGGCCGCAGGCCCTAGGAGTACTCCATGCTCAAGCAGCGCATCCTAACGGCCATCGTCCTGTTGGCCATCATCCTGTCGGCCCTGCTGGTGTCGTCGCCTTTGCCCTTCTGCGCAGTGGCCGTGGCGGCCATCGCCGCTGCGGGCTGGGAGTGGGGGCGGCTCAACGGCTACAAGGACACCGGTTCCCTGCTGATGGCCATCGTGCTGTTGGTGGCCTGTGTCATCGGCTGGCAGGCCGGACTCATGGCGCGGCCTTCGCCGGTTCTGTGGTGCGTGGTAGGCGGTATCTGGGTCCTGCTGGGCGCCTGGCTGCTGCGCCGGGGCGTCGGCGGATGGGCGCAGGTCCCGCGTGCGGTGCGATTGATCGGCGGTCTGGCGCTGCTGTGGCTGGCCTGGCTGGCCATCGCCCAGGCGCGATTCGTCGGCACAAATTTTTTGCTGTCGGTCATGGTGCTGGTGTGGGTCGCCGACATCGGCGCCTATTTCGCCGGGCGGGCCTTCGGCCTTAAGTTCACCCGCTCCAAGCTCGCGCCCTCGATCAGTCCGGGCAAGAGCTGGGAAGGCGTGTGGGGCGGCATGGTTGGGGTGCTGGTGTTGGCGGTGGCATGGGTCTGGGCCGATGCCACATACGGTCTCTCGCCTGTCAGTCTCTATAGTCTGCTCGCCGCGCGTGGCTGGTGGCTGCTGGTGCCGGCGGTGGTGTTCCTCGCGGCGATGAGCGTAGTCGGCGACCTGGTCGAATCGCTCGTCAAGCGCAGCGCCGGCGCCAAGGACAGCAGCCAGCTCCTGCCTGGCCACGGCGGTGTGCTCGACCGCATTGATGCGCTGTTGCCGGCAGTGCCGCTGGCGATGATGCTGGCCACGGCAGTCGGCGTATGAGCGCGGTGCTGCTTCCCTTGCCGGACGCGGCGCCCCGCCAGCGTGTGGCGGTGCTGGGCGCTACCGGCTCCATCGGCACCAGCACGCTCGACGTGATCGGGCGGCACCCTGATCAGTTCGAGGTCTTTGCCCTGTGCGCAGGCCGGCAGGTCGACGCGCTTTTTGTGCTGTGCCAGCGTTTCCGGCCGCCGTTCGCGGCCCTGGCGACCGAGGCCCACGCCGCGCAGCTGCGCGAGAAGCTCTCGGCGCATGGCATCGCGACCAAGGTGCTGAGCGGGCGGGCGGGTGTCGAGGAAATCGCGGCGCATCCGCAAGTCGATGCCGTGATGGCCGCCATCGTCGGTGCCGAAGGCCTGGGGCCGTGCCTGGCCGCCGCGCGGGCCGGCAAACGTTTGTTGCTGGCCAACAAGGAAGCCATCGTCGTGGGCGGTCGCTACTTCATGGACGCGGTGCAGGCGGGGGGCGGCACCTTACTGCCGATCGACAGCGAACATTCGGCGATCTTTCAGTCGCTGCCGGACGATCCGGCCAGTTGGGACCGGCGCGTCGAAAAAATCATCCTCACCGCATCGGGCGGCCCGTTCCGCAGCCGCGACCCGGCCAGTCTGCGGAAGGTGACGCCCGACGAAGCATGTGCGCATCCCAATTGGTCAATGGGCCGCAAGATCTCGGTCGACTCGGCCACCATGATGAACAAGGCACTCGAAGTCATCGAAGCCCGCCACCTGTTCGGACTGCCGCCAGCGCGCATCGAGGTGGTGATTCATCCGCAGAGCATCGTGCATTCGCTGGTCCAGTACCGCGATGGTTCGCTGGTCGCCCAGTTGGGTATGCCCGACATGCGCGTGCCGATCGCCTATGGCCTGGCCTGGCCCGAGCGCATCGAGAGCGGCACGCCGCGCCTCGACTTTTCCAAGGTCGCCGCGATGACGTTCGAACAGCCGTCGGCCGAGCGCTTCCCCGGCCTGCAGCTCGCCTGGGACGCGCTCAACGGACCCGAGGGCACGACGGCGGTGCTCAATGCGGCCAACGAGGTCGCCGTCCAGGCTTTTCTCGACCAGCGCATCCGCTTCGACCAGATCCACGCGGTCAACCTGCACACGATCGCGACCGTCGCCACACAGGCGCCGGCATCGCTTGAAGCCCTGCTCGATCTCGATGCCCGTGCGCGCACCGAGGCTGAAGCAGCGGTCGCGCAACACTCGGCCTGACAATAGCGTTATCGGCCCGCGGGCCATTTCCAGGAATTTTCGATGCTCATGACCGTGCTGGCTTTCGTGGTGGCGCTGGCGCTGCTCATCGCAGTCCACGAATATGGGCATTACCGTGTGGCCATCGCGTGCGGCGTCAAGGTTTTGCGGTTCTCCATCGGCTTCGGCCATGTCGTCTGGCGCTGGCAGAAGCCGGGCTCGCCCACCGAGTTCGCCATCGGCGCTCTGCCGCTCGGCGGCTACGTGAAGATGCTCGACGAGCGAGAAGGTCCGGTCGATCCGGCCGAGCGGCACCTGGCCTTCAACAATCAGTCCGTGGGAAAACGCGCCGCCATCGTCGCCGCCGGGCCGGCTGCCAACCTGATCCTGGCGGTGGCCCTGTATGCCGTAGTGAACTGGATCGGGACCGACGAGCCGGTCGCGCGCCTGGCCGAGCCCTTGCCCGCCTCGATCGCCGCCAAGGCGGGTCTGCGCGGCGGTGACGAAGTCATCGCGCTGGGCCGCGACGGTGAACCGGCCGAGCCGGTGCGCTCCTTCGACGACATGCACTGGCAACTAACCCGTGCGGCAATCGACGGACAAACGGTCTCGATGGACGTACGAGGTTCCGATGGCCGCCAGCGGCGGATCGACCTGCCGCTCGACCGGCTTTCCAGCCGCGAGGCCGACGCGCGCATGACCCGCGAGATCGGTATCGCCGGACCGCTCACCGTTCCCCTGATCGGCGAGGTGCAGGCCGGCGGAGCCGCCGCAGCGGCGGGCCTGCAGCGCGGCGACATCGTGCGGCGCATCGGCGCAGTCGCCATCGCCGATGGCGTGCAGCTGCGCGACGCAATCCGGGCGTCGGTGAAGAATGGGCGCGCGCTCGGGCAGACCTGGCAGATCGAGCGTGCCGGTCAGCGCCTCGATCTGGCGGTGACGCCGGCGGTCATCGCCGAGAACGGACAAAATATCGGTCGGGTGGGCGCCTTCGTCGGCGGACCGCCGGAAACCGTCCGCGTGCGTTACGGCGTTGTCGAAGGGCTGTGGCGCGGCGTTGCCAAGACCTGGGAAGTCTCCTCCCTGAGTCTGCGCATGATGGGTCGCATGGTCATCGGCGAGGCCTCGCTGAAGAACCTCAGCGGTCCGCTGACCATTGCCGACTACGCCGGGCGCTCGGCCAGCATGGGGCTGGTGCAATACCTGGTCTTCCTGGCGCTCATCAGCGTCAGCCTCGGTGTTCTCAACCTGCTGCCACTGCCCGTTCTCGACGGCGGACATCTGGTGTTCTTCGCCTGGGAGGCGATCACCGGCCGTGGCGTCTCGGAGGCTTGGCTGGGCCATCTGCAGCGCGGCGGCGTGGCGGTGCTGATGCTCGCCATGTCGATCGCACTCTTCAACGACGTCAGCCGCATTTTCGGCTGACAACGGGCTTGCTCTCGCACCGATCCTGGCGCTTTACCGCTGGCCCGACGCATCGACCGGAAGAAGCGTCGTCTGCCTCCGTCATAATCCCGCGTTGGCCGCGGCCGGGTTGCGGTCGCTGGCACATTTTCATTCCGCGTACATGAAGCAAAAAATCCTCGGTTCCCACCTGCGCGCCGTCTCGGCGGTGGCCAGCTTGTTGTTTGCCGCGCAGGCTGCCTGGGCCATCGACCCCTTCACGCTTGCCGACATCCGAATCGAAGGTCTGCAGCGGGTGGAGCCCGGTACGGTCTTCGCTTCGCTGCCGTTCCGAGTGGGCGACAACTACAACGACGAGAAAGGCGCCGGCGCCATCCGTTCGCTCTTCGGCCTGGGCCTGTTCAAGGACGTGCGCCTGGAAGCGCGCGGCAACGTGCTGACCGTGGTTGTGGAAGAGAGGCCCACCGTGGCCGGACTCGACTTCGCCGGCACCAAGGAGTTCGACAAGGACACCCTCAAGAAGGCCATGCGCGACATCGGTCTGACCGAAGGCCGCCCCTTCGACAAGGCCCTGGCTGACCGCGCCGAGCAGGAGCTCAAGCGCCAGTACGTCAACCGCAGCCTCTATGGCGCCGAGATCGTCACCACCGTCACGCCAATCGAACGCAACCGCGTCAATCTGACCTTTACCGTCACCGAAGGCGAGCCGGCACGCATCGCCGACATCCGCATCACCGGCAACAAAACCTTCAGCGACGGCACGCTCAAGGGCCTGTTCGACCTCGATACCGGCGGCTGGCTGAGCTGGTACACCAAGTCCGACCGCTATTCCCGCGCCAAGCTCAACGCCGACCTGGAAACCCTGCGCTCCTATTACCTGCAGCGCGGCTACATGGAGTTCAAGGTCGACTCCACCCAGGTCGCCATCTCGCCCAACAAACAGGACATCAGCCTGACGATCAACGTCACCGAAGGCCAGCGCTACGTGGTGTCGGGCGTGAAGCTCGAGGGCAACTACCTCGGCCGCGAAGAAGAGTTCAAGTCGCTGGTCAAGATCGTTCCCGGCGAGCCCTACAACTCCGAGCAGGTCGCCCAGACCACCAAGGCCTTCACCGATTACTTCAGTGCGTTCGGCTTCGCGTTCGCGCGCGTCGAGCCGGTGCCCGACATCGATCGGGCCAACAACCGCGTGGCCCTGGTGCTGCAGGCCGAGCCGGCTCGCCGCGCCTACGTGCGCCGCATTTCGGTCGCGGGCAACAACCGCACGCGCGACGAAGTGATTCGCCGTGAGTTCCGGCAGTTCGAATCTTCCTGGTTCAATGGTGACAAGATTCGCCTGTCACGCGACCGGGTAGACCGCCTGGGTTACTTCAGCTCGGTCGACGTCGAAACCCAGGACGTCGCCGGCTCGCCCGACCAGGTCGACGTGGTGGTGAACGTGGTCGAGAAGCCCACCGGCAGCCTGTCGCTCGGCGCCGGCTTCTCCAGCGCCGAAAAGGTGGCGCTGACCTTCGGCATCAAGCAGGAAAACGTCTTCGGCACCGGCAACTATCTCGGTATCGACGTCAACACCAGCAAGTACAACCGCGCCATCGTGCTCAGCACGACCAATCCGTACTTCACGCCCGACGGCATCTCGCGCACCATCGACCTGTACCACCGGTCCTCGCGTCCCTACCAGGACCAGGGCGGTAACTACCGACTGCTGACCTCCGGCGCCAGCATGCGTTTCGGTGTGCCGTTCAGCGAGCTCGACACGGTGTTCTTCGGTGCGGGCGCGGAGCGGACCGAGATCAAGCCGGGCACCAACATTCCGGCCACCTACCTGGCCTATGCCGAGCAGGTCGGCTACACCAGCTATTCGGTGCCGCTGACCATCGGCTGGGCCCGCGACAGCCGCGACAGTGCGCTGTCGCCCAGCACCGGACGCTACCAGCGTTTCAACTCCGAAATCGGCGTGGCGGGCGATGCGCGTTACATCCGCGGCAACTACCAGCTCCAGCAGTACGTGCCGCTGACCAAGAAGTACACCCTGGCGCTCAACTCGGAAATCGGCGCAGGGCGTGGTCTCAACGGCCTGCCTTTTCCGATCTTCAAGAACTTCTATTCGGGCGGTCTCGGTTCGGTCCGAGGCTTCGAACAGGGCACCCTGGGTCCGCGTGACGTGACCGGCGCCTCCATCGGCGGTGCCAAGAAGATCACCCTGAACGCCGAGCTTTCTGCTCCGTTCCCAGGAGCCGGCAACGACCGTACCCTGCGTGTCTTCGGCTTCACCGACGTCGGTAACGTGTACGGTGAGAACGAGCGATTCGATTTCGGCGACGTGCGCGCCTCGGTCGGTCTGGGCCTGAGCTGGGTATCTCCGGTCGGCCCTCTGCGCATAGCAATTGCTAACCCGATCCGCAAGGAGCCGGGCGATAGAATCCAAAGATTCCAATTCCAGATCGGAAGCTCTTTCTAATGAACGCTTTTATCCGCCAAGGCGCCGTCGGCGTCCTGCTCGCGGCAGCAGCCTGTGCGGCCCCTGCCCAGGCAGACGATTTCCGGGTCGGCTTCGTCAATACCGATCGCATCTTCCGTGAAGCCACGGCCGCCAAGGCCGCGCAGTCCAAGCTCGAAGGTGAGTTCTCGAAGCGCGAAAAAGATCTGCTCGACCTCGGCAACTCGCTGAAGGCCGCTTCCGACAAGTTCGAAAAGGAAGCGCCGACGCTTCCCGATGCGCAGCGCACCAGCCGCCAGCGCAACCTCATCGAGCAGGACCGTGATTTCCAGCGCAAGCGCCGCGAATTCCAGGAAGACCTCAATTCCCGCAAGAACGAGGAACTGCAACAGGTGCTCGAACGCGCCAATCGCGTGGTCAAGCAGGTCGCCGAAACCGAGAAGTACGACGTCATCCTGCAAGAGGCCGTCTACATCAATCCCAAATACGACATCACCGATCGCGTCATCAAGGCGCTGAACTCGGCAGCAACGACCACGCCTGCGGCGAAGTAGGTCGGTGGCTGCGCGTAGCGGTAGCGACGCGATGGCCCTGGCTTTGCAGGACATCGTTTCCGAATTGGGCGGTGAACTGCGCGGCGATGGCGGGCTCGACATCACCGGCATCGCGCCGCTCGAATCGGCGGGGCAGGGCGACATCGCGTTTCTCAGCAACCCCCGTTATGCGCAGCAGCTGGCGACGTCTGGCGCAGCTTGCGTCATCGTGGCACCGGCCTTCGCAGAGCAGGCGGCGGCGCGCGGTGCCTGCATCGTCACCGATTCCCCTTACGTCTATTTCGCGCGCCTGACGCAGCTCTGGCGGCGCCGCATCCGGCCACAGCGTCAGGTCGGCGTGCATCCCAGCGCGGTCGTGCATGCGGATGCAACGGTCCACCCGACGGCCTCCATCGGTCCCTTGTGCGTGGTGGAGCGGGGTGCCACGGTCGGCGCCGGTTCCGTGCTCACGTCGCGCGTCACCCTGGGTGAGGACTGCAGCGTGGGCCAACGTTGTCTGCTGCACGCTGGCGTCGTCATCGGTGCCGACGGATTCGGTTTCGCACCGCACGACGGTGCATGGCTCAAGATCGAGCAGCTCGGTGCGGTGCGCATCGGCGACGACGTGGAAATCGGTGCCAACAGCTGTGTCGATCGCGGCGCTCTCGACGACACTGTCATCGAGGACGGCGTGAAGATCGACAACCTGGTGCAGGTCGCCCACAACGTGCGCATCGGCCGCAACAGTGCGCTGGCGGGAAACGCCGGTGTGGCCGGCAGTGCGACGATTGGTGCGAACTGCACGATCGGCGGCGGTGCCGTGGTGCTCGGTCACCTTACGCTGGCCGACGGTGTACACATATCGGCCGCCTCGGTGGTCATGCGGTCCATCCGTCAGCCGGGGCAATACAGCGGCGTGTTTCCTATCGACGACAATAAGAGCTGGGAAAAGAACGCGGCCACCCTGCGACAACTCCACGGTCTGCGCGAGCGCATCAAGGCGCTCGAACACCATCTCCAGAACAACGAATCCTGAATCTCGCCATGTTGGACATCCACCAGATCCTCAAGCAGCTGCCCCACCGTTACCCCATCCTGCTGGTGGATCGGGTGCTCGAACTCGAGAAGAGCAAGCGCATCCTCGCGCTCAAGAACGTCACGATCAACGAACCTTTCTTCACTGGTCATTTTCCGCATCGGCCGGTCATGCCGGGTGTGCTGATCCTCGAAGCCATGGCGCAGGCCGCGGCGCTGCTGGCCTTCGACACCCTGGGTGTCGTGCCCGACGACAAGACCGTCTACTACTTCGCCGGCATCGACGGTGCCCGCTTCAAGCGCCCGGTGGAACCCGGCGACCAGTTGCGCATGGAAGTCACCCTCGAGCGCATGAAGGCCGGCATCTTCAAGTTCAAGGGCACGACGCGCGTCGGCGAGGACATCGCCTGCGAAGCCGAACTCATGTGCACGATGCGGACCATCGCCTGAAGGCGAGACGCAGGAGCCGGGCTTGAATCCATCCATCCATGCGACCGCCCTGGTCGCGCCGGGCGCCCGGGTCGACAGCTCGGTCACGATCGGGCCTTACACCGTCATCGGCCCGGAAGTGACGATCGGCGCAGGCACGACGATAGGCGCGCATTGCGTCATCGAGGGCCGCACCACGATCGGCCGCGACAACCGCATCTTCCAGTTCAACTCGCTGGGCGCCATTCCGCAGGACAAGAAGTACGCGGGCGAGCCCTGCGAGCTGGTCATCGGCGATCGCAACACCATCCGCGAGTTCTGCACCTTCAACATCGGCTCGCCTGGAGGCACCGGCGTGACCAAGGTTGGCGACGACAACTGGATTATGGCCTACGTCCATCTGGCGCACGATGTCGTGGTTGGCAACCACACCATCTTCGCCAACAACTCGCAGCTCGCCGGGCATGTCGAAGTCGGTGACTGGGTGATCCTGGGCGGCTTCACGGTCGTCCACCAGTTCGTGCGCATCGGCGCCCACGGCATGACGGCCATGTGCTCGCTGCTGTTCGGCGACCAGCCGCCTTTCGTCATGAGCCAGGGCCAGCCCGCCGGTGCCCGCTCGATGAACTTCGAGGGCCTGCGTCGCCGGGGGTTTTCGGCCGACCGGATCTCGGCGGTCAAGGCGATGCACAAGGCGCTCTACCGCGAGAACCTGACACTCGAAGAAGCGCAGAAGCGCATTGCGCAACTGCCCGAACGCTATGCCGAAGCGCAGCCCGATGTCGATCTGATGCTCGGTTTCCTGGCCGGCGTATCGCCTCATCGCGGCATTCTTCGCTGACAGCGCCATGGCCGAGCGATCGACACGGGCGCCATTGCAGGCCGCGCTGGTCGCGGGCGAGACTTCTGGCGACCTCCTGGCCGGACTGCTGCTAGACGGCATGTCGCGGCGCTGGCCGCAAATGGCAAGCGCCGGCATTGGCGGTCCGCAGATGGTGCGACGCGGTTTCCAGGCCTGGTGGCCGAGCGACAAGCTCGCGGTGCGCGGTTATGTCGAGGTGCTGCGCCATTACCGCGAGATCGTCGGCATACGTCGCCAATTGCGCGACCGATTGCTCGCCGGCAAGCCCGATGTGTTCATCGGCGTGGACGCGCCCGACTTCAATCTGGACCTCGAAGCCGACCTCAAGGCCGCCGGCATTCCTTGCGTGCATTTCATTGCGCCGTCGGTTTGGGCCTGGCGGCCCGAGCGGGTCGACAAGATCCGGCGCAGCACCGACCACGTGCTGTGCATCTTTCCCTTCGAGCCCGAACTGCTGGCCCGCCACGGCATCGCCGCGAGCTATGTCGGCCATCCGCTGGCCAATGTGATTCCGATGGAGCCCGATCGCGCGGCCGCGCGCGTTGCGCTCGACCTGCCCTTGGATGCCAAGGTGTTGGCTGTGCTGCCGGGCAGCCGTGCCTCGGAGATCCAATACCTTGCCGCCCGCTTCTTCGACGCCTGCCGCCTGCTGCAGGCGCAGCGGCCCGACATGGTCTTCGTCGTGCCGGCCATTCCCGCGCTGCGTCCACGCATCACCGAGGCGGTGGCAGCGGCCGGCATGACCGACCGCGTCCGCATCGTCGAAGGCCGTTCGCACCAGGTGCTGGCCGCCTGCGACCTCACCCTCATCGCCAGCGGAACCGCCACGCTGGAAGCGGCGCTCTACAAGCGGCCGATGGTCATCGCCTACAACATGCACTGGCTGTCCTGGCAGCTGATGAAACGCAAGCGCCTGCAGCCCTGGGTCGGCCTGCCCAACATCCTGTGCCGCGATTTCGTGGTGCCCGAGTTGCTGCAGGACCAGGCCAGCTCCCCGGCGCTTGCCGACGCGGTGCTTGCATGGCTGGCCGCGCCTGAGAAAATGGCGGCACTCACCCAACGATTCACCGCGCTGCACCACGAGCTGCAGCGAGACACGCCTTCTCTTTGTTCCGATGCCATCCAGACCGTCCTCCAAGCCTGAACAAGTGCGACTCGCCTGGGACGTCCCTGGCCTGGTCGCCGGTGTGGACGAAGCCGGGCGCGGCCCGCTGGCCGGCCCCGTGGTGGCCGCGGCGGTCATCCTCGACCAGCCCGGTCGCATTCGCGGACTGGCCGATTCCAAGGTGCTCACGGCGCTGCAGCGCGAACGGCTTTACGACTTGATCCGCGAGCGCGCGCTGTGCTGCGCGATCGGGGTGGCGAGTGTCGAAGAAATCGACAGCATCAACATCCTGCAGGCCACCATGCTGGCCATGCGGCGAGCGGTAGAGGGACTGCGGCTCAAGCCCGCCAAAGTGCTGGTCGACGGCAACCGGCTGCCGACGCTCGACGTGATGGCCGAGGCCATCGTGAAAGGTGATGCGCTGGTGAAGTCGATCTCCGCAGCGTCCATCCTGGCCAAGGTCCACCGGGATCGCCTTTGCGCCGAGCTCGATCTTCAATATCCGCATTACGGCTTTGCCAGGCACAAGGGCTATGGCACGGCGGAACACCTGGCCGCGCTGCGCGAGCACGGGGCCTGCGAGCACCATCGTCGCTCGTTCGCGCCGGTGGCGCAGGTGCACATCGCCGCACGCGCGCCCCTGCCGCAGGCCGTGCCGGCGCTGATGCCGATCGACGACCCGCTGCTGCGGCCGGTCGTCCCGCCACGCCGTCCACGCGCTGTCCGGTCGGTGCGCGCGGTGCGCGCGGCATGAGCACCGAACCCTTGCAGATCGCCTCGCGCGACAACCCGCTGGTGCGCGAGTTGCGCAAGCTGGCCCAGGACAACGCCGCCTACCGCAAGCTCGGCCAGGTCTGGATCGAAGGCGATCATCTCTGCCGCGCCGCTCTGGGCCGGTCGTGGAGGCCGTCCACGGCGGTGTTCGGGGAGACCGCCTGGCCACGGTGGCGCGGCGAATTCGCCGGCATCGCCGGCCGCGATGTGATCGTGGCCGACAAGCTGCTCGGCGAGATCAGCAGCCTGGAATCTCCCGCCTCGATGGGGTTTCTGGTCGACCTGCCGGGGGCTCCGGCCGTGATCGCGGGCGGTGCCGCCGTCGTACTCGACCGGGTTCAGGACGCAGGCAACGTCGGTTCCATCATCCGCAGTGCGGCCGCCTTCGGTTTCGAGCAGGTGCTGGCCATCAAGGGCACCGCCGCGCTGTGGTCGCCCAAGGTCCTGAGAGCCGGTATGGGGGCGCATTTCGGCCTGCGCCTCGTCGAGGGGCTGGCGGTCGAGGACATCGCCGGCCTCGGATTGGAGATGCTCGCCACCAGCTCGCACGGCGGCGAGCTGTTGCACCGTGCCGCCTTGCCCTGGCCCTGTGCGTGGTTGCTGGGGCACGAAGGGCAGGGCGTTTGCGCGGAACTGGAAGCACTGGCGCAGCGCCGGATCCGCATCGCCCAGCCGGGCGGGGAAGAGTCCCTGAACGTCGCGGCCGCCGCCGCGATATGCCTGCACGCGAGCGGCGCTTCGCGCTGAACCCCTGGCCCGGTCGCCTGCCTTCTTCATCGCGACGTCATGCCATTCGCGCATGATTCGATGTCGCCGAGGCGGCGGAAGCCTGTGATCCGGCCGGCTATAATCGGGGGCTTTCCTCAATCGCGTCGCCCCTTCGCGCCAAAGCCTCCTCCCTCTTGACGAGCAGCCACTTCGAGCCTTACCGGGCGCGAAGCCGCGCCGGGCGACCGTAACCATCCGGAGAAACCCAGTGCTCATGTCTCTACAGGGAAAATTCCCTTCCGCCATCCTGGCGCTTGCAGACGGCACAGTCTTTCTCGGCCAATCGATCGGAGCCGCCGGCTCCACAGTCGGCGAAGTGGTGTTCAACACCGCGATGACCGGCTACCAGGAAATCCTCACCGACCCCAGCTACTGCCAGCAGATCGTCACCCTGACGTATCCGCACATCGGTAACTATGGCGTGAACGACGAGGACATCGAAGCCGACAAGGTCTACGCCGCTGGCCTGATCATCAAGGATCTGCCGCTCGTCGCATCCAACTTCCGCCAAACGCTCACGCTCACCCAATACCTGGTGCGCGAGAACACCGTCGCCATCGCCGGCATCGACACCCGCAAGCTCACCCGCCACTTGCGCAGCAAGGGCGCGCAGAACGGCTGCATCGTGGGCCTGGCGGCAGGCGAGCAGCCGAGCCAGGCGCAGATCGACCGTGCCATCGCGCAGGCCAAGGGTGCGCCCAGCATGGCCGGCCTCGATCTGGCCAAGGTCGTGAGCGTGAAGGAACCTTACGAGTGGACCCAGTCCGAGTGGAAGCTTGGCGAGGGCTACGGCATGCAGATCGCGCCGCGGCACCACGTCGTGGCCTTCGACTACGGTGTCAAGAAGAACATCCTGCGCATGATCGCCGAGCGCGGCGCGCAGATCACCGTGGTGCCCGCGCAGACCAGCGCCGCCGAAGTCATGAAGCTCGCACCGGACGGCGTGTTCCTGGCCAACGGCCCCGGCGACCCGGAGCCCTGCGATTACGCGGTCGCCGCCGCGCGCGAGCTGATCGAAGCCGGCATTCCCACCTTCGGCATCTGCCTCGGCCACCAGATCATGGCCCTGGCCATGGGCGCCAAGACCTACAAGATGAAGTTCGGCCACCACGGTGCCAACCACCCGGTAAAGGACCTCGACAACGGCCGCGTCAGCATCACCAGCCAGAACCACGGTTTCGCGGTGGACGGCGAGTCGCTGCCCGCCACGCTGCGCCCGACCCACATCAGCCTGTTCGACAACACGCTGCAAGGCCTGGCACACACGTCCAAGCCCGCTTTCTGCTTCCAGGGCCATCCGGAAGCCTCTCCCGGTCCGCACGATATTTCCTATCTGTTCGACCGTTTCGCAGCCCTGATGGACAAGCAAAAACCATGAGCCCCCACGTTCGCGGCTTCGCCGTTTCACTGCCCCCCGAGGGGGGGCTTGCTCCCTTGGAGCGGTCCTGCGGGAGCAAAAATGCCTAAGCGTTCAGATCTCAAATCCATTCTCATCATCGGCGCCGGCCCGATCGTCATCGGTCAGGCCTGCGAGTTCGACTACTCCGGCGTGCAGGCCTGCAAGGCGCTGCGGGAAGAGGGCTACAAGGTCATCCTGATCAACAGCAATCCCGCGACGATCATGACCGACCCGGCCACTGCCGACGTGACCTACATCGAGCCGATCACCTGGCAGACGGTCGAGAAGATCATCGCCAAGGAACGTCCCGACGCGATCCTGCCCACCATGGGCGGCCAGACCGCGCTGAACTGCGCGCTCGACCTGTGGCACCACGGCGTGCTCGACAAGTACGAGGTGGAACTGATCGGCGCGACGCCCGAAGCCATCGACAAGGCCGAGGACCGCCTGAAGTTCAAGGACGCGATGACCAAGATCGGCCTGGGCTCGGCGCGCTCGGGCATCGCCCATTCCATGGACGAGGCCTGGTCGGTGCAGAAGGGCCTGGGCTTCCCGACGGTCATCCGCCCCAGCTTCACGCTGGGCGGCACCGGCGGCGGCATCGCCTACAACGCCGAAGAATTCGAGGTCATCTGCAAGCGCGGCCTGGAAGCCTCGCCCACCAACGAACTGCTGATCGAAGAATCGCTGCTCGGCTGGAAGGAGTACGAGATGGAAGTGGTCCGCGACAAGGCGGACAACTGCATCATCGTCTGCTCCATCGAAAACCTGGACCCGATGGGCGTGCACACCGGCGACTCCATCACCGTGGCGCCCGCGCAGACCTTGACCGACAAGGAATACCAGATCCTGCGCAACGCCTCGCTGGCCGTGTTGCGCGAGATCGGCGTGGACACCGGCGGCTCCAACGTGCAGTTCTCCATCAACCCGAAGGACGGCCGCATGGTCGTCATCGAGATGAACCCGCGGGTCTCGCGCTCGTCGGCGCTGGCCTCCAAGGCCACCGGCTTCCCGATCGCCAAGGTGGCAGCCAAGCTGGCGATCGGCTACACGCTCGACGAACTGCGCAACGACATCACCGGCGGCGCCACGCCGGCGTCGTTCGAGCCGAGCATCGACTACGTCGTCACCAAGATCCCGCGTTTCGCGTTCGAGAAGTTCCCCACCGCCGACAGCCGCCTGACGACGCAGATGAAGTCCGTCGGCGAAGTGATGGCCATGGGCCGCACCTTCCAGGAGTCTTTCCAGAAAGCCCTGCGCGGCCTGGAAGTGGGTGTGGACGGCATGAACGAAAAGACCCAGGACCGCGAAGTGCTCGAAAAGGAACTGGGCGAGCCCGGCCCCGAGCGCATCTGGTACGTGGGTGACGCCTTCGCCCAGGGCATGAGCGTGGACGAGGTCTTCGCGCTCACCAAGATCGACCCGTGGTTCCTGGTGCAGATCGAGGAGATCGTGAAAATCGAGCTCGAACTCGACCAGCTCGCCATCGACAAGGGTGACGCCGCACTGGCAGCGCTCGACGCGACCACGCTGCGCACGCTCAAGTCCAAGGGCTTCTCCGACCGTCGCCTGGCCAAGCTGCTCAAGACCAGCGAAAAGGCGGTGCGCGAAGCCCGCCGCGCGCTCAAGGTGCGCCCGGTCTACAAGCGGGTGGACACCTGCGCGGCGGAGTTCGCTACCAACACCGCCTACATGTACTCCACGTACGAGGACGAGTGCGAGGCCGATCCGACCGACAACAAGAAGATCATGGTGTTGGGCGGTGGGCCGAACCGCATCGGTCAGGGCATCGAGTTCGACTACTGCTGCGTGCACGCCGCGCTGGCGATGCGCGAGGACGGCTACGAGACCATCATGGTCAACTGCAATCCCGAAACCGTCTCCACCGACTACGACACCTCCGACCGTCTGTACTTCGAGCCGCTGACGCTCGAGGACGTGCTGGAGATCGTCGACAAGGAAAAGCCGGTCGGCGTGATCGTGCAGTACGGCGGCCAGACGCCGCTCAAGCTCGCGCTCGGCCTGGAAGCCGAAGGCGTGCCGATCATCGGCACCACGCCCGACATGATCGACGCGGCCGAAGACCGTGAGCGCTTCCAGAAGCTGCTGCACGAGCTGGGCCTGCGCCAGCCGCCCAACGCCACCGCGCGCACCGAGCCCGAGGCCCTGGAAAAGGCCGCGGCGCTGGGCTATCCGCTGGTGGTGCGCCCGAGCTACGTGCTGGGCGGCCGGGCGATGGAAATCGTCCACGAACAGCGTGACCTGGAGCGCTACATGCGCGAAGCGGTCAAGGTCAGCAACGATTCCCCGGTGCTGCTCGACCGCTTCCTCAACGATGCCATCGAGTGCGACGTCGACTGCATCCGCGACAACACCGGCGCCACCTTCATCGGCGGCGTGATGGAGCATATCGAGCAGGCCGGCGTGCACTCGGGCGACTCGGCCTGTTCGCTGCCGCCGTACTACCTGTCGGCCGCCACGGTCGACGAGCTCAAGCGTCAGTCGGCCGCGATGGCCGGCGCGCTGAACGTGGTCGGCCTGATGAACGTGCAGTTCGCGATCCAGGAAGTCGACGGGCAGGACGTGATCTACGTGCTCGAAGTCAATCCGCGCGCATCCCGCACCGTGCCCTTCGTCAGCAAGGCGACCGGCGTGCAACTGGCCAAGGTGGCCGCACGCTGCATGGCCGGGCAATCGCTGGCGTCGCAGGGCATCACCAAGGAAGTCACGCCGCCGTACTTCAGCGTCAAGGAAGCCGTCTTCCCGTTCGTCAAGTTCCCGGGCGTGGACACCATCCTCGGGCCGGAAATGAAGTCGACCGGCGAGGTCATGGGCGTGGGCAAGACCTTCGGCGAAGCCTTCGTCAAGAGCCAGCTCGGCGCCGGCACCAAGCTGCCGCGCGAAGGCAAGGTCTTCCTGACGGTCAAGAACAACGACAAGCCGCGCACCGTCGAAGTGGCGCGCCAGCTGGTTCAGCTGGGCTTCAGCCTGGTCGCGACCAAGGGTACGGCCGGGGCGATCTCGGCGGCGGGCATTCCGGTCGAGGTGGTCAACAAGGTCACAGAAGGCCGGCCGCACGTGGTCGACATGATCAAGAACAACGAGATCGTGATGGTGGTCAACACGGTCGAAGAGCGCCGCAACGCGATCTCCGACTCGCGCCAGATCCGCACCTCGTCGCTGCTGGCCCGTGTCACTACCTTCACCACCATCTCGGGCGCCGAGGCGGCGGTCGAAGGCCTGGCGCATGTCGACGGCCTGGGCGTGATCTCGGTGCAGGAAATGCACGCGCAACTCACGGCCTGACCGGGAACGCGGCTCGTGGAAAAACAGATCGTCGAACGCGACCTGGCGGACTGGAAGGCGGCCGAGGCCGATGCCGCCCTGATCGCCGCGGTCGAGGCCGGCAAGGTGCTGTATTTTCCGAGCCTGCATTTCACGATCTGGCCGCAGGAGGCCGCGTTGCTCCGGCCGGAGCTATTGGCCAAGGGCAAGCGCAACATCAGCCTGGATGCCGACGGCACGCTCAAGGGTGCCGACGCCTCCCTGGCGGAGCAGGCCGAGCTGGCCGGCATGATCGGCCGCTTCCGCGACGGGGCGCTGGCCCTGGTGCATGGCTTGCTGCCGGCTTACCAGCCGCATCTGCGCATCGCGCCCACCAGCTTCCGGCCAGCCGAAGTGCAGGGCCGGGCGCAGTCCTGGCGCGCGGACGACCGGCGGCTACATGTCGATGCCTTTCCTTCCCGGCCCAACCGGGGCGAGCGCATCCTGCGTGTCTTTGCCAACATCAATCCGATGGGCCAGCCCCGTACCTGGCGGGTGGGCGAGCCTTTCGAAGATGTCGCCCGCCGCTACCTGCCACGTGCCAAACCATACAGCGCCTGGCAGGCGCAGTGCTTGAAGCGACTCGGCATCACCAAGTCGTTTCGCAGCGAATACGACCACCTCATGCTGCAGTTGCACGACGGCATGAAGGGCGATGCCGATTACCAGAAGAACGCGCGGCAGGTGACCATGCCTTTCGCCGCCGGATCGGCGTGGGTCTGCTTTTCCGACCAGACGCCGCACGCGGTCATGTCGGGCCAGTTCATGATGGAGCAGACCCTGCATTTGCCAGTCGAGGCGCAATACAATCCATCATCCAGTCCGCTTGCGATCCTGACGCGGCTGGCAGGGCATCCGCTCGTTCCCTAGCGGAAAAAGCCCTCACTCATTTCACCGCCGGACCTATCCCGTCCGGCGTTTTGTTTTTGGAGAGAAGAACACATGGCGACCATTCCCATCACCAAGCGCGGAGCTGAAAAACTCAAGAGCGAACTGCACCGGCTGAAGACCGTGGACCGTCCCGGCGTCATCCAGGCGATCGCCGAAGCTCGTGCGCAAGGCGATCTGAGCGAGAACGCCGAGTACGACGCGGCCAAGGACCGCCAGGGCTTCATCGAAGGCCGCATCCAGGAAGTGGAAGGCAAGCTCGCTGCGGCGCAAGTGATCGATCCTTCGTCGCTGGATGCCGATGGCAAGGTGGTGTTCGGCGCAACCGTCGAACTCGAGGACGAAGACAGCGGCGACCAGGTTACCTACCAGATCGTCGGTGAAGACGAAGCCGACCTGAAGCTCGGTCTGATCAACGTGTCCAGCCCCATCGCCCGCGCCATGATCGGCAAGGAAGAGGGCGACAGCGTGAGCGTGCAGGCGCCGGGCGGCGTGCGCCATTACGAGATCGTCGCGGTCCGCTACGCCTGATGTCCCGCGCGGCTGGCGACATGATCCACAACCGGCGTTTCTGCATCCTGGCCGCTGCGCTCTGGTGGGGCAGTCTCGGCACGGTCGGATTCTTCGTGGTGCCGATGCTCTTCGCGCACCTGCAGCCGGCAGCGCTCGCCGGCAATACGGCGGCCCATCTGTTCAGTGGGCAGACGTGGATTTCGGCGGTGTGCGCCATGCTGCTCATCGTGGCGTCTCGCGGACGAGGTCGTTCCGGCGATGGCGGCGATGGCGGCGGTTTCCCGGCCTATGGTTGGGTCGCGCTGGTGCTGGCGGGGCTGCTGCTGGCGCTGCTGTCGGAGTTCGCCGTGTCGCCGCGCATCGTCGCGCGGGAGAACCTCAAGCTCTGGCATGCGGTCGGCACCGCCTTCTATTTTTGCCAATGGGCTTGTGCGGGCCTGGCGCTATGGCGTCTGCTGACGCCCAATGACAACAAACCTGCCCAGGGCTGACGCCCTAGTCCTTCCAATGCTCTGCCACCCAGCCAGCCGGCTGGATGAAGCGGAAGCGCCGATTGCGCTGACCGTGCAGGGCATCCGGCGGATTGCATTCGCCGTGGAAGATCACCACCCGTGCGTCCTTCGGAATGGCCGGCTCCGTGAAGTAGTTCAAAGGCCAGCGCGGAATGCTGTGGTACTTGAAGCTCGGGCACCAGCGCTTGGGCCAATAGCGGAGCTTGCCCTGGCGATGGAGGTAGTCGGAGAGATAGGCCTGCTCGTTGCGAAACTGCAGGCGAATCTCGTCCTCGTGGGCCTGGAAGGTGGCCAGCACGTCGATGTGGGCGCCGATCTCGAACCGGTAGACCGATGAGTTGCCGGTAACCCGCCAAGGACGCTTGTAGTCCTTGATGATGAGGAATTCGCCCGGTTCCTCGAAGAAGCCGTCGAGGCTGCCCACCACCACCACGTCCACGTCCAGGTAGAGCGCGGTGCCTTGCAGGCCGTGCAGGTCGGCCACGAAGGTGCTCAGCTTGCGCCAGGCGCGATCGGGCACGCCGGGCTTCTCGGGCTTGAGCGGCATCTCCGGCAGCGGCAGGCATTTCACCTCGGGACGAATGCCTTTCGCGTCGTCCGTCAGGCAGACGAACTGGAAGTCGCCGCTCAGGTGGCGCCGTACCATGCCGTAGAGATGGTTGACGTATTCGGGGCCGTATTTATTGCCCCACTTCATGCACAGAACGTGGCGCTGGCGCCCCATCGCATCCATGGCGCGAACCACCTCAATCGGCCTGGCGTTTCTTGATCGATTTCTGCAGCACCTTGGCGCGCTTGATCGTGCCGCCGGAGGTGAGCCGCTGGTTGCCCAGCACCCGCAGGGTCTTCACTTCGGGGCGCTGGCCGCCGCGGCCGTACTTCAGCACTTTCACGTCCTTCGGGCCGGGCATGCGGTCTTCATCGGCTTCGGCGCGGGCCTTTTCGACGGGAGGGCGCCACAGCACCAGCAGCTTGCCGATGTGCTGAATCGGAGCAGCGCCGAGTTCGGCGGCGAGGGACTGGAACATCAGTTCACGGCCGGCGCGGTCGTCGGAAGCGACGCGCACCTTGATGAGGCCGTGGGCACCGAGCGCGGCGTCGATCTCCTTCTGGACAGCAGGAGTGAGGCCGTCGGAGCCGACGATCACCACCGGGTTGAGGTGATGGGCATCGGCGCGCTTTTCGCGGCGCTGGGCGGGGGTCAGGGAAATCAGGGGCATGGGCCGTATTATCCAAGCTTATGCCCATGTATCCCCCAATCGGCCTTCGGCCCGTGTGCCGTCCTTTCAATTTCGAGGGCGCGCAGTGAAGGTCAAGACCAACAGCAAGAAGGTCAACAAGGCCTGGCTGAACGACCACGTCAACGACACCTACGTCAAGCTCGCCGCCAAGGAAGGCTACCGGGCGCGGGCGGCTTACAAGCTCAAGGAAATCGACGAACTGCTCGGTCTGATCCGCCCCGGCCAGACGGTGGTGGACCTCGGGTCCACTCCCGGCGCATGGAGCCAGTACCTGCGGCGGCGGTTTTCGCCGGACGGCGCCGCGGCGGGCGCGCTCGACGGAACCATCATCGCGCTCGACCTGCTGCCGATGGTGCCGATCGAGGGCGTGCAGTTCATCCAGGGTGACTTTCGCGAGGCGGAGGTGCTGGCGAAACTCGAGGAAGCGGTCGGCGGCAAGCCGGTTGACGTGGTGGTGTCGGACATGGCGCCCAACCTGTCCGGTATTGCGTCGTCGGACGCCGCGCGCATCCTCGATCTGATCGAACTGGCGGTGGATTTCTCGCGCCAGCACCTCGTCGCCGAAGGTGCGCTCGTCGCCAAGGTCTTCCACGGAAGTGGTTACAACGACTTCGTCAAAGTATTCAAAGATGCTTTCAAGGTGGTGAAAGTGGTCAAGCCGAAGGCCTCCCGGGACAAGTCTTCCGAGACCTTCCTCGTCGGCATCGGACTGAAAGATCCAATGCGGCCCTGAGCGGCCCGCAATATCCCCAAAGCCCGTGCGTCCCCTAAGGACAGCGCCGGCCAAATTGCCGGTCTCGCACCTTGAAACGCCTAGAATGCGTCACACATAGGTCATCCATGTCCCCCCACGTATCCGACCGGAGCCTCGCTTGAACAATCAGTGGTTTTCGAAGATCGCCGTCTGGCTTGTGATCGCCATGGTGCTGTTCACTGTCTTCAAACAGTTCGACGCCCGCGGTGCCGCCGGCGCCGGCTACATCGGCTATTCGGACTTCCTCGAGGAAGTGCGCAGCAACCGCATCAAGAGTGCCACCATCCAGGAAGGCCAGAGCGGCGGCAGCGAAATCGTCGCCACCACCAACGACGACCGCAAGGTGCGCACCACCGCCACCTACCTCGACCGTGGCCTGGTCGGCGACCTGATCGCCAACAACGTCAAGTTCGACGTCAAGCCGCGTGAAGAGGGTTCGCTGCTCGTGTCGCTGCTGATCAGCTGGGGCCCGATGCTGCTGCTGATCGGCGTCTGGGTTTATTTCATGCGCCAGATGCAGGGCGGCGGCAAGGGCGGGGCGTTCAGCTTCGGCAAGAGCAAGGCACGCATGCTCGACGAGAACAACAACACCGTCACCTTCGCTGACGTCGCCGGCTGCGACGAGGCCAAGGAAGAAGTCAAGGAGGTCGTCGACTTCCTGAAGGATCCGCAGAAATTCCAGAAACTCGGCGGTCGTATTCCGCGCGGCCTGTTGCTGGTCGGCCCTCCGGGTACCGGCAAGACCTTGCTGGCCAAGTCCATCGCCGGCGAGGCCAAGGTTCCGTTCTTCAGCATCTCCGGTTCCGACTTCGTCGAAATGTTCGTTGGCGTGGGTGCTGCCCGTGTTCGCGATATGTTCGAGAACGCCAAGAAGAACGCTCCCTGCATCATCTTCATCGACGAAATCGACGCGGTCGGTCGTCAGCGCGGTGCCGGCCTCGGTGGCGGCAACGACGAACGTGAGCAGACACTCAACCAGATGCTGGTGGAGATGGACGGCTTCGAAACCAACCTCGGCGTGATCGTGGTGGCCGCTACCAACCGCCCGGACATTCTGGATGCCGCACTGCTGCGCCCCGGTCGTTTCGACCGCCAGGTCTATGTCACGCTGCCAGACATTCGCGGCCGCGAACAGATTCTCAACGTGCACATGCGCAAGGTTCCGCTGGGCCAGGACGTCAATCCGTCCATCATCGCACGCGGCACGCCCGGCATGAGCGGCGCCGATCTGGCCAATCTCTGCAACGAGGCTGCGCTGATGGCGGCTCGTCGCAATGCCCGCACTGTCGAAATGCAGGATTTCGAGCGTGCCAAGGACAAGATCTTCATGGGCCCCGAGCGCAAGAGCATGGTGATGCCCGAGGAAGAACGCCGCAACACGGCCTACCACGAGTCCGGCCATGCGCTCATCGGCAAGCTGCTGCCCAAGTGCGATCCGGTGCACAAGGTCACCATCATTCCGCGTGGCCGTGCGCTGGGCGTGACCATGAGCTTGCCGGCGCAGGACCGCTACAGCTACGACCGCGACTACATGCTCAACCAGATCAGCATGCTGTTCGGTGGCCGTATCGCCGAGGAGGTCTTCATGCACCAGATGACGACCGGTGCTTCCAACGACTTCGAGCGCGCCACCAACCTGGCCCGCGACATGGTGATGAAGTACGGCATGAGCGAGGCGCTCGGCCCGATGGTCTACGCCGAGAACGAGGGTGAAGTGTTCCTGGGTCGCTCGGTCACCAAGACGACCAACATGAGTGAGCAGACCATGCAGAAGGTCGACGACGCGGTGCGCCGCATCATCGACGAGCAGTACTCGCTGGCGCGTCGCCTGATCGAGGAACACAGCGACAAGATGCACGCCATGGCCAAGGCTCTGCTCGAATGGGAAACCATCGACACTGAGCAGCTCGACGACATCATGGCCGGCCGCGAGCCCCGTCCTCCGAAGGACTGGACTCCGCGCATTCCGCCGAACAACGGCGGCGACAAACCGGGCGGCGGCAACGCGGCAGTCGGAACCGATCCGGCGCCCAGCGCGGCCTGAGCATCAGGCTCGCCGCTCACACAGACAACGGGGCTTCGGCCCCGTTTTCGCTTCCCGCGCAACCGCATTCCTGATTCATATCGATGTTCTGGCAAACCTCGCGATTCCGCATCGATCTGCGGGAGCCCCGCGTGATGGGCATCGTCAACGTCACGCCTGATTCCTTCTCGGACGGTGGCCGGCACGACGACCTGACAGGCGCCCTGCGCCATTGCGAAAAGCTGCTGGCCGAGGGGGCCGACATGCTGGATATCGGTGGTGAATCGACCCGTCCCGGCAGCCCGCCGGTCTCGCTCGCCGATGAGTTGGCGCGGGTGGTGCCTTTGATCCGGGAGGCGGTGAAGTTCCAGGTGCCGATCTCGGTCGATACTTACAAGGCCGAGGTGATGCGCGCCGCGCTCGATCTGGGCGCCGATATCGTCAACGACATCCTGGCGCTGCGTGATCCGGGAGCATTGGAGGCCGTACAGGGCCATTCGTCCTGCGGAGTTTGCCTGATGCACATGCACCGCGAGCCGCGCACGATGCAGCAACTGCCGATGGAGGGCGACGTGGTGCCGCAGGTACATGACTTTCTGCAAGCGCAGGTGCAGCGCCTGGCGGCGGCAGGCATCGCGGCGGATCGCGTCGTGCTCGACCCGGGCTATGGCTTCGGAAAAACCGTGTCACAAAACTTCGCGTTGCTGGCACGCCAGCAGCAAGCGGTGCCGAGCGGTTATCCGATACTTGCCGGCTGGTCGCGCAAGTCCTCGCTCGGTTCGGTGACTGGTCTGCCGGTGGACGAGCGCATGGTGCCCAGTGTGGTCGCGGCGGTGCTTGCGGCGGAGCGCGGGGCGACGGTTTTGCGTGTCCACGATGTGGCGGACACCGTAGCGGCGCTGCAGGTGCTCGCGGCCACACGGCAGCAAGCAACGGCCGGTTGAATATTCCGATTACAACGAGAGACCCCAGACGAACATGGCACGCAAGTATTTCGGCACCGACGGCATTCGTGGCACCGTGGGCCGGCCACCCATCACCGCCGACTTCGCGCTGCGGCTCGCCCATGCCGTCGGCCGTGTTCTCCGACGCACGGAAAGCAGGCCGCAGGTCATGATCGGCAAGGACACCCGGGTGTCGGGCTACATGCTCGAAAGCGCACTCGAATCCGGCTTCAATTCCGCCGGCGTCGACGTGGTGCTGCTCGGACCGCTGCCCACACCGGGCGTCGCCTATCTCACCCGCGCGCTGCGGGCCAGCCTGGGCGTGGTGATCAGTGCCAGCCACAATCCGTTTGCCGACAACGGCATCAAGTTCTTCGGTCCCCACGGCACGAAGCTTGACGACGCCTGGGAACTGGCGGTGGAAGAGGCCCTGGAAGAACCACCTGCCTGGGCCGATTCCCTGGTGATCGGCAAGGCCCGCCGCCTGAGCGATGCGGCCGGTCGCTATATCGAGTTCTGCAAGAGCACCTTTGCGAATGCACTGACCCTGCGCGGGCTGAAGATCGTGGTCGATGCCGCGCACGGCGCGGCGTACCACATTGCGCCGCAGGTCTTTCACGAACTCGGCGCGGAGGTGCAGTCCATCGGCTGCAAGCCTGACGGTCTCAACATCAACGACGGTGTGGGTGCCACGCATCCGCAGGCGCTGGTGGCCGAGGTGAAACGCCGTGGGGCGGACTTCGGCATCGCGCTCGACGGTGATGCCGACCGGCTCATGATGGTCGATGGCAACGGCCGCCTGTACGACGGCGACGAACTGCTCTATCTGGTCGCCTGTGCGCGGCTCGATGCCGGCGAGCCCCTGCGGGGGCCGGATGCGCGCGACCCGTCGCTCGGCGTGGTCGGCACGCAGATGACCAACATGGCGATCGAGTTGGCCTTCCGGCGTCGGGGGGTGGAGCTGGTCCGTGCGCGCGTGGGCGACCGCTACGTGCTCGAGGAACTGGATGCGCGCGGCTGGCTGCTCGGCGGCGAAGGCTCGGGCCACCTGCTGGCACTGGACAAGCACAGCACCGGCGACGGCCTGATCAGTGCGCTGCAAGTGCTGCAGGCCTGCCTGCGCAGCGGCCGAACCATGGCGGAACTGCTGGGCGATGTCGCCTTGTTCCCGCAGACCTTGCTGAACGTGCGCCTCGCCGGCGGCCGGTCGTGGGCGCAGAGCGCGGCCTTCGAGTCGGTACGCCAGGAGGTCGAGACCGAGCTGCACGGTGAAGGGCGCGTGCTGATCCGGGCGAGCGGTACCGAGCCCTTGCTGCGCGTGATGGTCGAGGCACGAGAGGCCGGTCTGGCGCAACGCTGCGCCGAGCGCCTGGTGGCAGCGGTCGAAGCCGAGGTCGGCTGACGGCGCGCGATTCGTGGCGCTGCGATAGGGCGCCAGGTGGCCGACACGGCGGTCACCGCGTGGTCACGGATGGGCCACGGACATGTCATGTGCCGGGCAGAGACTCCTCGCATACCATGAAGACGAGGACGTGCATGCGTGAGTTGCCCAACCCCACCTTTCCGCTTTCGCCCGGCATTTCGCAGCGCCTGATGGCCTTGCTGCCCGTCCAGGCCACCGGCCTTGCGTTGCCGAAATCGGCGGGTGTGCCGGTTTCAAACCCGATCGTCGTGCCGGCGGAGCCCAAGGTCGAACTCCAGATCTGCTGGGCGCGCCACCTCGACGAGGTCCGCGAGGCGCAGCGCCTGCGCCATTCGGTTTTTGTCGGCGAGATGGGCGCGCGGGTCGAGGCCTCGATCCCGGGTCATGACCTCGACCTGTTCGACGACTACTGTGAGCATCTGCTGGTGCGGGCGGGCGCGGGTGGCCCGGTGGTCGGCACCTACCGCGTGCTGACGCCCGCACAGGCCCGGCGCGCCGGCAGTTTCTACAGCGACACCGAATTCGACCTCGTTCGCCTGCGCAGCGTACGCGACCGCATGGTCGAGCTCGGCCGCAGTTGCGTGCATGCGGACCACCGCAGTGGCGGCGTCATCATGGCCCTTTGGGGTGCGCTCGCCGGTTTCATGGCGCGCAACAAGCTCGACACCATGATCGGCTGCGCCAGCGTTCCGATGGTGCACAACGGCGTGGCCGGTGGCGATGCGGCGGCCAGCATCTGGCGGCAACTCAGCCAGACCCACCTCGCGCCGGTCGAGTGGCGGGTGTGGCCGCGCCTGCCGTTGCCGATCGAGCGGCTCGACGACACGCTCGACGTGGAGCCGCCGGCACTGATCCGCGGCTATCTGCGGATGGGCGCCAAGCTGCTGGGCGCACCGGCGTGGGATCCGGACTTCAACACCGCCGATCTGCCCATGCTCATGCGGACCGGTGACCTTCCAGCGCGTTATCGCCGCCATTTTCTTGGCTGAACGCGCGGATTGTTACCAAATTCAGCTGTCATGACAGATGTCTTGGTAATGTCATGGAGTCGTCACACGCAGGAAGCAGGCTAGAAGGCATGCTGTCGGCCGGCAGGACCGCACTGCGCAGTCCTGGCCGGTTTTGCCCTTTTTCTCCCTGATGACAACTTTTTCCTCCGCCACCCCTGATCCGGCCGCCCTGCCGGCGCCGGCTCTGGTTTCTCCGGCGCCGGCCATTCCGGAGACGACTTCGACCCTGACCGAACCGTCGGAGGCGAGCGTTGTCAACGCACCGCCCGCCGAGCTGGCGCACGCACCGATCGTGCCCAAGCCGTTGGCCCTGCTCGATCGTGATCGAAGCATCCTGGCCTTCAACGAGCGGGTTTTCCACTGGGCGACGCGGGAAGACATTCCGCTGCTGGAGCGCCTGCGCTACCTATGCATCGTGTCGTCCAACCTGGACGAGTTCTTCGAGGTCCGTGCCGCGCCGCATCTGGCGGCGGCACTTGCCGACGGCGACAAGCCGGGCGAGGCGACCGAGGTGTTCGAGGCACTCGCCCAGGCCGCGCACGAGCTGGTGGAGCGCCAGTATTCGCTCTACAACCATTCGTTGGTTCCGGCCTTTGCCGCCGGCGGCATCCATATCCTGTCGCACGGCGCGCGCAATCATGCCCAGCGCAGATGGGTACGTGACTACTTCCATCGAGAGGTGGCGCCGCTGCTGGTCGCGATCGGGCTCGATCCGGCGCATCCCTTTCCGCAGGTCGCCAACAAGTCGCTCAACTTCATCGTGCGTCTGCAGGGCAGCGATGCCTTCGGCCGCGAGAACGAGATCGCAATCCTGAAGGTGCCGCGGGTGCTGCCGCGGCTCATCAAGCTGCCCGCCGACGTGGCGCGGGGGCGAGCGTCCTTCGTGATGCTGTCGAGCGTCATCCGCGCGCATCTGGGCGAGCTTTTCCCCGGTCGGCAGATGACGGAGTTCTCGCAGTTCCGCGTCACCCGTCATTCGGATCTGGCGGTGGACGAGGACGAGGTGCTGAACCTGCGCACCGCGCTGCGGCGTGGCCTCACGTTGCGGCACTACGGCCAGGCGGTGCGGCTGGAAGTGTCGTCGGGCTGCTCGCAACATCTGCTGGACTTCCTGCAGCGGCAGTTCCGCCTGCCGGAAGCGGCGCTCTACCGGGTGCACGGCCCGGTGAACCTGGTGCGGCTGACGCAGCTGATCGACCTGGTCAACGACCCGGCCCTGCTGTATCCGCGCTGGACGCCGGCCCAGCCGGTCGGCCTGCGCACCGGCGTTTCGATCTTTTCGCAGCTGCGCGAGCGCGACGTGCTGATCCACCAGCCCTTCGAGAGCTTCGACGGCGTCGTCGATTTCCTGCGCGAGGCGGTGCACGATCCGCAGGTGCTGGCGATCAAGCAGACCATCTACCGCACCGGTTCCGAGTCGGTCATGATCGATCTGCTGACCGAGGCGGTGCGCCAGGGCAAGGAAGTCACCGCCGTGGTGGAGCTGAAGGCGCGCTTCGACGAAGAGGCCAACATCAACTGGGCCGAGGCGCTGGAGTCGGTCGGCGCGCAGGTGGTCTACGGCATCGTCGGCCTGAAGACGCACGCCAAGATGCTGCTGGTGACCCGCCGCGAGGGCAAGCGCCTGCGCCGCTACGGCCACCTCTCCACCGGCAACTACAACGCACGCACCGCGCGGCTCTACACCGACCTGAGCCATCTCACCGCCGACGTCGACATGACCGCCGACATGGACGCGGTCTTCGCCCATCTGGCCAGCCAGAACCAGCTGCCGCGCCTGAAGAAGCTGCTGCTCGCGCCTTTCCATCTGCAGGACGGACTCGTCGAGCGCATCGAATGCTGCGCGGCGGCCTCCCGTGCCGGCCTCGACAGCCGCATCGTCGTCAAGATGAACGCGCTGACCGATGAGCGGCTGATCCGCGCGCTGATCGACGCCGGCCAGGCCGGCGTGTGCATCGACCTGATCGTGCGTGGTGCGTGCATGCTCCCGGCCCAGCAGCCCGGCGTGACCGACAACATCCGGGTGCGCTCGGTCATCGGCCGGTTCCTGGAGCACACGCGCGTTTTTTACTTCCGCTGCGACGGGCGCGAAGAGCTTCATCTCTCCAGCGCCGACTGGATGAGCCGCAACATGCTGCGGCGGGTGGAGCTCGCCTGGCCGGTGAACGACCCGGCGCTGCGCACCCGCATCGTCGACGAATGCCTGGTGGCCTATCTGCACGACAGCAAGGATGCCTGGACGCTCGACGCCGACGGCCGCTACCGCTGCGCCGAGCCGGTGCCCGACGGTGACCACGCCGCACAGGCGGCCCTGATGGACCGATACCGCACGCCGGCCAACCGGCGAGAAAGAGCCGCATGATGGATCTCATCTTCTGGCGCCACGCCGAAGCCGCGGAACGCGACGAGAACATTCCCGACCTGGAAAGAGCGCTGACCGCACGTGGCGAAAAGCAGGCCGCTCGCATGGCGCAATGGCTGGATCGGCAATTGCCCGAGGGACTGCGCATGATGGCCAGCCCCGCTCGGCGCACCGAGCAGACCGCCATCGCGCTGGGCCGCAAGTACAAGCTGCGCGCCGAATTGCTGCCCGAGAGCACGCCGGAAGACCTGCTGAGCGTGGTGCAGTGGCCGCATGCCCGCGGCGCCGTGCTGGTGGTGGGGCATCAGCCGATGCTGGGCCGCACCATCGCCCAGTTGCTGGGCCTGCAGGCCAGCGACTGCGCGATCCGCAAGGGCGCGGTCTGGTGGTTGCGTCACCGCAGCCGTCAGCGCGAGGGCGAACCTGCCGAGCAGACCGTGGTCGTCACGGTGCAGACGCCGGAATTTCTCTGAGGGCCGCCTTCGTTCAAGAAAGTTCGGGCTTCGCATCGGGCCCGACGGAACCGGGTTGACAGGGGAGACTGGCGGTTTTGCCCGCCAGGGTCATTGTCATGTTGCCAGTCAACCCCACGCCCGCCGCGTTGCCCGGGCGCCGGCCATCCGGGTTTCACGCGCGCCAGGCCCGGGCCTTCGAATCTTCCGACGCGGATCGCGCTGACTCCACAGCGTCGCACGGACCGCTGGCGCAGCTCCTGACGGGCGCCGGGGCGCCGGGCGGCGCGTCGGCGGCGGACTTCGAGGGTGCCGATGTCATCGACATCGACGGCTGGCACCTATCGATCGAACGCGTCTGGGAAGAGATTCTTCCCCAGTTCGAAGACCGGAAACTGGCCCCCGCTACCTTGGCCGCGCTGCGTGCCTTGCTCGGGCGGCTCGTATCGAGCCGGCGTTCGCCGCATCCGCCGCGCTTCGAGACTTTCGAGGATCTGGCCGAAAAGCTGCTGAAGCGCTTCAACAGGAAGGCTGCTGCCCGTGTGCCGGTCAAGTTTCAGCCGAGCCCACCTGGCGCCGCTTCCGGATGGATGAGGAATGCCTTGTTCTTCCTGTACTGCTTTCACTTGCTCGGCGGCACGACGGGCGCGTCCCTGGCGGGTCGGACCTTCCGCGCCTCGATAGGCGCGCCTCGCTACCGCAACCTGATGGCGGAGCAGGACGGTCGCAGCTATCCGACGCATGCGCTGCAACTGCCCGGTTCCCGGATCCTGCAAAAGGGCGTCGAGCTGCCAGACGGCCGCTACATCTACGTGTGGGATGCGGAAACCGGCCAAATCGTGGTTCATCCGGAGGAACATGGCTCCAACCCACAGGCCACGGACGCCGTCCACCATTCGGACATCGCCTGTGGCCACGACGTGCACGCCGCCGGCCTTCTGGAGTTCCGCAACAACTCCGTGCTCTATGCCGATGACCGCTCAGGCCATTACCAGCCAAAAGACGAGGTGCGGGTCGATTCGAACACCTGCGAACCGGATTACGCCTTGGTGAGCCTGGAACCACTGCGCCGTGCGCTCACCGAAATCGGCATGGCCGCCCCGGCAATGGTGCTGGAGCCCGCCAATGCACGGGATCTGGGGCGACTGATGAGGCGTTGCGAGCGACAGAAGGCTCGCCAGAAAAAATCGCGCCGCGAGCCGCCCAACCCTGTCTTCCCGCTCCGTTAGGCGCGCGCGTGCGGCCCGGCACTCCCCCCCCCGGTGTGGCTCAGTTCCCGGCGACCGACAGCGACCGTTCCGTCTTCATCCACGCCTGGGACTCTTCGCGCAGCAGGTGCGCCGACTGCGGATGCTGCTTTTCCCAGCTATTGCTCCAGGCGAGCGACCAGCCGGTGCCGTTCTTCGATGGCGCCAGCCGCAGGTCGGTGAGATCAGGCTCACGCCGCGCATGGCACAGCGCCACCGCCAGCCGCAGGCTGAGCACCTGGCGCGCAAAACCGTCGTCTGTGAGCGAGTCTTCGACCTTGCGCAGCTTGCCGCGCTGGGCGAGCACCAGCTCGGACAGCCGCTCCAGCTCCGGCACCGAGAAGCCGGGCGCGTCCGCGTTGGCCAGGATGTAGGCGCCGTGCTTGTGGGCGTCGTCGTGCGCCACCAGGCAGCCGACCTCGTGCAGGCGCGCCGCCCAGCGCAGCTTGCGGGCTTCGCGCTCGGCATGGTCGGCAGCGGCCTCCGGCTGCAGATTGCGATGCAGCGCGGCCGCGACGCGGCTCACGCGGTCGGCCTGGGTCTCGTCCACCTGGAAGCGACGGGCGAGGGCGTCGACCGACGCCGCGCGCAGGTCGGTGTTGGGCTGCTCGCGGTCGAGCAGGTCGTAGAGCGCACCCTGGCGCAGCGCGCCCTGCGCGACCTGCATCTCGTCGATGTCCAGCAGGTCGAACACCGCGCAGAGAACCGCCACACCGCCACCGATCACCGGCTTGCGGTCTTCCTTGATGCCCTCGAGGCGCAATCCGTCGATCGTCTTGGCCTGCAGCAGCATCGCCTTGAGCGCCTGCAGTCCGGCGCCGGAGATCGTGCCGACGGGCAGTCCGAGCATTGCGGCCAGCGAGCCGACGGCGCCTGCCGTGCCGGAAGATCCGTAGGCCACGTCCCAGGCGCCTCGCCCGAACACCTGCAGGGCTTCGTCGAGCACGGCCTGCGCCGCCACCTCGGCGCGGGCGAACGCTTCCGTGGTGAAGCGCCCGTTCGGAAAATACTGCTGGGACCAGGCCACGCTCCCCACCGGAAATGATGCGACCGCGGCCGACACCAGGCCTCGGCCCAGGATCAGCTCGGTGGAGCGACCGCCCACATCGACCACGAGCCGGCGTTCCTCCGACGGCGGCAGCAGATGCGCCACGCCTTGGTAAATGAGCCGCGCTTCTTCGGGCCCGGAGACGACGTCGATCGGAAAACCGAGCAGGCGTGCACCGCGCTCGATGAACTCGGCTCGATTGGTAGCTTCGCGCAAGGTCTGCGTGGCCACGGCCCGGACCTGACCGGGCGCGAACTCGCCCAGGCGTTCGCCGAAGCGGGCCAGGCAATCCCAGCCGCGCTGCATCGCCTCGAGCGAGATGCGACCGGAGGCGTCGAGGCCACCGCCCAGACGCACGGTTTCCTTGAGATATTGGATGCGCTGAAGCCGGCCGTCGGTGTCGAAGCGCCCGATCTCGAGGCGAAAACTATTGGAGCCGAGATCGACTGCGGCGAGGGGAAGTCCGTCTTGCATGGGGCCAGGGATACGAGGAAATAAGCCGCACGCAGTGTAGGCCCACTCGGGCGGAAGAAGGGTGGGGCGAGGCTAGGCGCAGCATGTGACGTTTGCGTGACGAATGCGCCGCAGGGCGAAAAACGCTGTCATCGAAGTCACGAAGCCGTCATGAAGCATTTCTACATTCGCTCCAGTCCCCTTACCCATCGAAAGAAGGAACGCATGAACAAGACCCTGATCGCCGCTCTGGCTGCCGCTGCTGCTTTCGGCGCCGTCAGCGCACAAGCCCAGACAGAAGCCACCGGCGCAGGCGCCAGCTTCCCGGCTCCCCTGTATTCCAAGTGGGCTTCCGACTACAACAAGTCCACCAGCGTCCGCATCAATTACCAGTCCGTCGGCTCCGGTGCCGGCCTGAAGCAGATCGAAGCCAAGACCGTCGACTTCGGCGCATCCGACATGCCCCTGAAGGACGAAGAACTGGCCGCCAAGAGTTTGGTGCAGTTCCCCACCGTCATCGGCGGCATCGTGCCCGTCGTCAACATCAAGGGCATCGCCCCCGGCCAGCTCAAGCTGAGCGGCCCGGTCATCGCCGACATCTACCTCGGCAAGATCACCAAGTGGAACGATCCGGCCATCGCCGCGCTGAATTCCGGCGTGACGCTGCCCGACTCGCTGATCGCCGTGGTTCGCCGCGCCGACGGTTCGGGCACCAGCTTCGGTTTCACCAACTACCTGAGCAAGGTCAGCGCCGACTGGAAGAGCAAGGTCGGTGAAGGCACGGCCGTGAACTGGCCCACCGGTGCGGGTGGCAAGGGCAACGAAGGCGTCGCCGCTTTCGTGAACCGCCTGCCTGACTCCATCGGCTACGTCGAGTACGCCTACGTCAAGCAGAACAAGATGACCTACACCCAGATGGTCAATGCCGACGGCGCCGCCGTGTCGCCCGACGACGAGACCTTCAAGGCCGCCGCTGCCGGCGCCGACTGGAGCAAGAGCTTCTACCAGATCCTGACGAACCAGCCGGGCAAGGATGCATGGCCGATCACTTCCGCCACCTTCATCCTGATGCACAAGTCGCAGGACAAGCCGGCCCAGGCCACCACCGCACTGAAGTTCTTCGAATGGGCTTACAAGAGCGGTGACAAGACTGCCACCGACCTGGACTACGTGCCGATGCCTGCCAGCGTGAAGGACGTGATCTACAAGTCCTGGGGCAACATCAAGGACACCTCCGGCAAGGCGGTAGCCTTCAAGTAAGCAAGTGAGGGGATGGTGAAACGACCATCCCCGTTTTTCCGTTGCACGCCGGCATTTCCCGGACGTCGAACCTGCTGACCAACCGAGGCGAATAACGTGTCCTCTACACTGCCGGTCACCCATGCGCCCGCCCGAACGTCGGGGCGTGGAGCCACCATGAATCCATCTCCCGCTCCGCGCTCGCGCCTCACCGGCGCGCTCGCCGATCGTCTCTTCGGCATGCTAGCCCGCGGCGCGGCCTTGCTGACCCTGGCGTTGCTGCTCGGCATCCTCGGCTCGCTGGTCGTCGGCGCGTGGCCGTCGATTTCCAAGTACGGGCTCACCTTCTTCGTGCGCAGCGTCTGGGACCCGGTCCAGAACGACTACGGCGGCTTGGTGATGATCTACGGCACGCTGGCTACCTCCATCATCGCCTTGCTGATCGCCGTGCCGGTGAGCTTCGGCATCGCGCTGTTCCTCACCGAACTGTCGCCGTCCTGGCTCAAGCGCCCGCTGGGCACCGCCATCGAGCTGCTGGCTGCGGTGCCTTCCATCGTCTACGGCATGTGGGGTTTGATGGTGTTCGGCCCGATCCTGGCGACCTATGTGCAGCAGCCGCTGCAGAAGATGTTCAACGGCGTGCCCCTGCTGGGCGCCTTCGTCTCCGGCCCTCCGGTGGGCATCGGCATCCTGGCCGCCGGCATCATCCTGGCGATCATGATCATCCCGTTCATCGCCTCGGTGATGCGCGACGTGTTCGAAGTGACGCCGCCGCTGCTCAAGGAATCCGCCTACGGCCTGGGTTCGACCACCTGGGAAGTCGTCTTCAAGGTGGTGCTGCCCTTCACCAAGACCGGTGTGCTCGGCGGCATCATGCTCGGCCTCGGCCGCGCGCTCGGTGAAACCATGGCGGTGACCTTCGTCATCGGCAACATGAACCAGCTCAATTCGCTGTCTGTCTTCGAAGCCGCCAACAGCATCACTTCGGCCCTGGCCAACGAGTTTGCCGAAGCCGGCGAAGGGCTGCATCAGGCATCGCTGATCTATCTGGGTCTGGTGCTGTTCTTTATCACCTTCGTCGTGCTGTCGCTGTCCAAGCTGCTGCTGGCGCGCCTGAAGAAGAGCGAAGGAGCCAAGTCGTGAATACCGCCACCACCGGACAACGTCTCATCGACGCGGCCGAACTGGCCGAAACCCGCCGGGCGCGTTTCGCTTCGCGCAAGCGCGTCAACACCATCGCCCTGGCACTTTCGCTGGTGGCCATGGCCTTCGGCGTCTTCTGGCTGATCTGGATCCTCTGGGAAACCCTGCGTCTGGGTATCGGCGGCCTCAGCTTCGCGCTGTTCACCGAATCGACCCCGCCACCCAACGAAGAGGGCGGGCTGGCCAATGCGATCTTCGGCTCTGGCGTGATGGTAATGCTGGCGACTTTCGTCGGCACCCCCATCGGCATCATGGCCGGCGTCTACCTGGCCGAATACGACACCCGCGGATGGCTCGCTTCGGTGACCCGGTTCGTCAACGACATCCTGCTGTCGGCACCGTCGATCGTGATCGGCCTGTTCGTGTATGCGGTCGTGGTCTCGCGCTTCAAGAGCTACTCGGCCTACGCGGGCATTCTGGCCCTGGCGCTGATTGTGATTCCGGTGGTGATCCGCACCACCGAGAACATGCTGATGCTGGTGCCGTCCGGACTGCGCGAAGCCGCCTACGCCCTGGGCACGCCCAAGTGGAAGGTCATCTCGATGATCACTCTGCGTGCAGCCCGCGCCGGCGTCATCACCGGTGTGCTGCTGGCCGTGGCCCGCATCGCCGGCGAAACCGCTCCGCTGCTGTTCACCGCGCTGTCCAACCAGTTCTGGAACGCCGACCTGTCCAAGCCGATGGCCAGCCTGCCGGTGACCATCTTCAAGTTCGCGATGAGCCCGTACGAAAACTGGCAGCAGCTGGCCTGGGCCGGCGTCTTCCTGATCACCGTCGCGGTGCTCGGCCTCAATATCCTCGCCCGCGTCGTGACGCGGCAAAAGTAAGGTAATCATCATGTCCGCAACGATGAACTCCCCGGTGCGCCCCCAGCAGGCCGGCAAGCCCTCCCTCGGCCCGTCGAAGATCTCGGTCAAGGACCTGAACTTCTACTACGGCAAGTTCCACGCCCTGAAGGGCATCAATCTGGAAATTCCCGAGAAGAAGGTCACCGCCTTCATCGGTCCTTCGGGCTGCGGCAAGTCGACGCTGCTGCGCACCTTCAACCGCATGTTCGAGCTCTACCCGGAGCAGCGCGCCGAAGGCCAGATCATTCTGGACGGCGAGAACCTGCTGACCTCCAAGCAGGACGTGGCGCTGATCCGCGCCAAGGTCGGCATGGTGTTCCAGAAGCCGACGCCGTTCCCGATGTCGATCCGCGACAACATCGCCTTCGGCGTGAAGCTGTTCGAGAACCTCAATGCCACCGACATGGACGAGCGCATCGAATGGGCGCTGCGCAAGGCGGCACTGTGGACTGAAGTGAAGGACAAGCTGCACCAGAGCGGCTCGGGCCTCTCCGGCGGCCAGCAGCAGCGCCTGTGCATCGCGCGCGGCATCGCCATCCGCCCGGAAGTGCTGCTGCTCGACGAGCCCTGTTCGGCACTCGATCCGATCTCCACCGCCAAGGTCGAGGAGCTCATCGCCGAGCTGAAGAACGACTACACCGTGGTGATCGTCACCCACAACATGCAGCAGGCCGCGCGTTGCAGCGACTACACCGCCTACATGTACCTGGGCGACCTGGTCGAATTCGGCGAGACGGAACAGATGTTCTTCAAGCCGCAGCGCAAGGAAACCGAAGACTACATCACCGGCCGTTTCGGCTGATCAGGAGACGAACATGCCAGACAAGCATCTCTCGACGCAGTTCGACAGCGAACTCAACGGTGTCTCCTCCCGCGTGATGGAGCTCGGCGGCCTGGTCGAATCGCAGATCCGCCAGGCGATCTACGCCTTGTCGCAGTTCAGCTCGGAAGTCGCCGACGAAGTCGTCGAGACCGAAGTCCGGGTGAACGCGATGGAGATCCAGATCGACCACGAGCTGTCGTCCATCATCGCCCGCCGCCAGCCGACGGCGCGCGACCTGCGCCTGCTGATCGCGATCTCCAAGACCACGGCCAACCTGGAACGGGTGGGCGACGAGGCCAACAAGATCGCGCGCATGGCCAAGTCGATCATCGAGAGCGGATCGGCGCGCACGCTGCCCTCATCCGACCTGCGCGTGGCCGGCGACCTGGCCTCGGGCTTGCTGCGCAAGGCGCTCGATGCCTTTGCCCGCCTCGACGTGACCGCCGCCGTGGCGATCCTGAAGGAAGACGACCAGATCGATCGCGAGTTCGACGGCTTCGTGCGCAAGCTGGTCACCTACATGATGGAAGACCCGCGCACGATCTCGGCGAGCCTCGACCTGCTGTTCCTGGCCAAGGCCATCGAGCGCATCGGCGACCACGCCAAGAACATCGCGGAGTTCATCATCTACATCGTCAAGGGCACCGATGTGCGCCACACGTCGATGCAGGCGATCGAATCCGCGGTGCTTTGACTCGCCCCCAGGCTTGCCCACTTCGTGTGGTCGCCAACCCCCGGCCGGGGGCGACACCTGCGGCCTGGCGAAGCCAGCTCCGCGGTGTCCCCGGGACTGCCGTTAGTTAACTGATCTTGGATCCATGAAGAAATTGCCCCTGGTGCTGATCGTCGAGGATGAATCGGCGATTGCCGAACTCATCGCGGTGAATCTGCGCCACAACGGCTTTCAGCCGGTCTGGGCCGAGGACGGCGAGGCCGCGCAGCGCGAGCTCGACGCCGTGCTGCCAGACGTGATCCTGCTCGACTGGATGCTGCCCGGCACCAGCGGCCTGATGCTGGCGCGCAAATGGCGTGCCGACGCCCGTACCAAAGGCGTTCCGATCCTGATGCTGACCGCGCGTGGCGACGAGCCCGACAAGGTGGCCGGGCTCGATGCCGGTGCCGACGACTACGTCACCAAGCCCTTTTCCACGCAGGAGCTGCTGGCCCGCATCCGCGCAGTGCTGCGCCGCCGCGCACCGGAGCAGCTGGCCGACACGGTGTCGCTCGGCGCGCTGGTGCTCGACGCGGCGACCCACCGGGTCAGCTACGGCGGCCAGCCCCTGAAGGTGGCGCCCACTGAGTTCAAGCTGCTGCACTACCTCATGCGCCACGCCGAACGGGTGCACAGCCGCACCCAGCTGCTCGACAAGGTGTGGGGCGACCACGTCTTCATCGAGGAGCGTACGGTCGACGTGCATGTGAAGCGCCTGCGCGAGGCGCTCGGCTCGGCCGGCACCATGGTCGAGACCGTGCGCGGCGCCGGCTATCGCGCCACCGCGCAACCTGCCATCTCGCTCGTCCAGACCCAGGCGCAAGCCCAGTGAAGCCGGCCTCGGCATGATCGCGCGGCTTTTGATGTTCTTCGCCTGGCAGGCGGCCGGCCTCGCGGTCGGCGCCTGGCTGGCAACCCAGGGCCCGCTTGATGCGGGCCTTTGGCATACCGCTTTCTGTCTGACGGCTGCGATGGCCGTGTCGGCCTGGCTGGCGTTTTTCTGGGATCTGCACCGCGCCCGGCGCCTGCTGGTGTGGCTGCGCAATGGCTCGGTCGCCGCCGAGGCACCGGTGCTGCGCGGCGTATGGGGCGAGGTGGTCGACCGCTCGCGCCGGCGCGCGCGCGAGTCCGAACGTGCCTTGCGCCAGAGCCAGGCGCGACTGGACGACATCCTGTCTGCGCTGCAGGCATCGCCCAACGGCGTGGTGCTGCTCGACGCCGGCGGCCATATCGAGTGGTGCAACCAGATGGCGACCGAGCATTTCGGCATCGAGGCGCAGCGCGATTTGATGCAGTCCATCGGCAATCTGGTGCGCGACCCGGCCTTCGTGGCGTATTGGTCGGGCGGCGACTTTTCGTCCGGCATCACCATGCCGGGCAGCCGCAGCACCGGTGCGCGACCGGTTCGGCTGGCGGTCAACCTGCATCGATACGGCGAAGGCCGCACGCTCATCCTGTCGCGCGACGTCACTGCCGTGGAGCAGGCCGAGGCGATGCGACGCGACTTCGTGGCCAATGTGTCGCACGAGATCCGCACCCCACTCACGGTGCTCACCGGCTTCGTCGAAACCCTGCAGACCCTGCCGCTGGAAACCGCAGAGCGCGCGCATTACCTGGGCCTGATGGCCCAGCAGGCCAGTCGCATGCAAGGTGTGGTGAGCGATTTGCTGACGCTGTCGCGCCTGGAAGGCAGCCCGCCACCCGGCCGTACCGAATCGATGCCGCTGGCGCTGCTGCTGTCGCAATGCGAGCAGGAAGGCCAGGCGCTGTCGACGGTGCTCGGGCGCCGGCACACGCTGGTGTTTCCGGCAGCCGATGGCTTGGGCGGCGCCAGCCTGCTGGGCGCGCCGCAGGAGCTGCGCAGCGCTCTGTCCAACCTGGTGGGCAATGCCATCCGCTACACGCCGGCCGGCGGCACCATCAGCGTTGCGTGGACGGTGCTCGATGGCAGCGACTCGGCGCGTGGCACGCTCGGCGAAGGGGAGATCTCGGTGCGTGACACCGGGCCGGGCGTGGCCTCCGAACATATTCCGCGGCTGACCGAGCGCTTCTACCGCGTCGATCGCAGCCGCTCGCGTGAGACCGGTGGCACCGGACTGGGTCTGGCCATCGTCAAGCACGTGATGCAGCGCCACGGCGGGCGCTTGCGCATCGTGAGCCAGGTGGGGGCGGGGTCGACCTTCTCGCTGGTCTTCCCGGCGATGCGGGTGCGTGTGGAAGCCGCCGCCGCCGCGCAGAACCGCTGATGCGGACTCGGCGCGGCTGGGCGGCCTTCAGCCGCGGCGCCGCAGCGTCAACGCCAGCATCGCCGAGAACGCCGCAGCCGTGAGCCACAGCGCGCTGCCACCGGCCAGCCAGAAGGCCTGCGGTGATCGCCAGGCCGGGCCGAACCAGTCGGTGTAGGCCAGGGCATAACCACCGCCCAGTCCCACACCCCAGAGCATCAGTGCGTACACCGCGAAGGTCGAGATGGTGATGCGCCAGCAGCGCAGCACAAAGGCGCAGAAACACTGGATGGCGTCGCCCAGGTGGAACAGGGCGACCCAGCCCAGCAGGCTCGCCGCCAGCGTGGCGACGGCCGCGTTGGCGCTGTAGAGGCCGGCGATCTGGCCGCGGGCGAGCCACAGCGTCGCAGCCATCGCCAGGGCCAGGCAGGCGGTCGTCTTCATGCCGGTGGCGACCGCGCGGCGCGCGCGTTCGGGCCGGCCCGCGCCGAGCCAGTAGCCGACCCGCGCGCTGGTCGCGATGGCCAGCGACAGCGGCACCATGTAGAGCATGCCGGCCATGCTGGCGGCGATCTGGTGGGCGGCGGTGGGCACCGTGCCCTGGCGCGCGATGAACAAAGCCATCAAGGTCAGCGAGGTGACGTCGACGAGATAGGACAGCCCGGCCGGCACGCCGAGCCGGGCGAATGCCGCGAGCGTGGGCGCATGCGGTGCCTCGAGGCGGCGCCAGAGGCCGAAGCCCTGGTAGAGCGGCTGCCAGCGCAGCAGCGCCAGCGACACCGCTGCCATGAGCACATAGACCACCAGCGTGGCCCATGCGCAGCCGACCGCGCCCATTGCCGGCACGCCGCCCCAGCCCAGCGCCAGCAGCGCCGACAGCGGCACCTTGACGACGAGCGAAGCCATCTGCAGCCAGGTCACCAGCACCGGCTTGCCCAGGCTCTGGTTGAGCGTGCCGTAGATGCGGAACAGCAGCGCGAAGGGCAGGGCGCAGGCGAGGATGTGGAGATAGCCCACCACATCGGCCCGCATGTCGGCCGGCACCTGCACCACGCGCAACAGCGGGCCGGGCGCCAGCAGCACCAGTATCCCGAGCGCCGACGCCGGCAACCACAGGTAGGCCGACTGCCGGACCGAGCGTCCCAGCGCGTCGGGCTTGCCGGCGCCGTGCAGCTCGGCCCACACCGGCAGCAGCGACTGGATCGAGCCGGTGAGTGCGACGTAGATGCTGACGTAGATCGCCGAGCCGATCGACAGCGCGGCCAAAGAGGCGTCGGAATGGCGGCCGGCGACGATGGTGTCGGTCAGCCCGAAGGCCATCACCGCCATCTGGCCGGCCAGCACCGTGAGGGCATGGCGGGCGATGGAGCGAAATTCGCCGGAATCCTGCGCCGGCAGGGAGCTGACGGCCATCGCGTCAGCGCGCAGTGCGGCGGTAGAGCTCGACGGTGTCACGGCGGTCGGCCGGGCGCGGCACTTGCGCGACCGATTTCCAGCCCCGGGCGGCCATGGCCCGCCGGGTGGCGGGCGACGGGTCGGCGCCGTCGACGTTGGCCATCGCCCAGTCGCAGCGCGGCCTGGCGGTACCCAGCGGCGCCATGCGCAGCCTGCCGTGGTACAGGAAGGCGGCGATCTGCGCGCGGCTGAAACCTTCGAATTCCACGCAAACGTCAGGGCCGGTGATGGCGACGATGCGGTCGACCTGCGGCGCGTAGCTGCGGGCGTAGTCCAGCAACGGCAGCCACAGCGTCATGAGCAGCAGCCAGCCCAGGCCGGCGCCGCCGGCGGGAAGCACCAGACTTTTCCAAAGCGCATGGCGCTGACGTCCGGCGCGCCACCACACCAGCGCGCCCCATGCGATGGTCGCTACCAGCGCTACCAGAAAGGTCGGCCATGAAAAGTTGGCGACGAAACCCGGCGCGAGCTTGGCGACATTGGCCGCCGGCTGGCGCGGCCAGCCGGTCAGCATCGCCAGGTAGATGACCCAGATGATGATGGCGCCGCCGGTGAAGAAGAGCAGGGTGAACCAGTCAATCAACGCGCTGAAGCTGCGGCTGAGCGTGGGCAGCGAAAACGCCGCAAGTGCCGCGAGGGCCGGCAGCCCGAGCAGCAGGGCGCGGTCGGCCGGCTGGGTGGTCAGCGTGGCGGCGATGGTGATGACGGCGAAGCCGATCGGCAGCAGCAGATGGCGGTGCAGGGTGCGGCCCGCCCAGTGACGGCGCCAGCGCCACAGCGTGAGGATCGCCAGCGGCCAGCAAGGCCAGGTGAACCACAGCAACAAGCGGCCGAGGCTGCCCCATTCACCTTCCTGCGGCGCTGCGACCCGCCACTTCCAGAGGCCCAGGCCCCAAGCCAGGGCAGCAGCCAGCACCACGAAAACGGTCGACACCAGCGCGCTGCGGCGGTAATGCGCCATCTGTTCCGGCGGATTGGTCGAGTCGCGCGATTCCAGCCACGCCAACAAGGCGCCGCCGGCGCCGAACATCACCGCCAGCGCCGGTGCACCGGAAAGCACCAGCCCTGCCAGCCCCGCGGCCAGACTGTTGATCGCCAGCAGCGGGCGCCAGGGCGCGGATGCCAGGGCCAGGAAAGTGAGTGTGCAGAACGCCAGCTGGGTGAGATAGGCGGTGCCTTCGTGCGCCAACTGCGCCAGGCCCAGGCAGGCGATCAGGGCCAGCAGGCCGCCGTCGGCGATCGCGCGGCCGTAGTCCTTGGGCAATGCCTCGCCGCCGAAGGCGAAGGCTACCGGTTGTGCGCCGGGGTGGCGGGCCAGCGCGTACACGGCGTACCAGGTGGCGGTGAGCGTGAGCGCCAGCAGAATGCCGAATGGCACGCGGGCGACGAAGTCCGGCGGCAGCCAGGCCGGTGCGATCTTCAAGGCCCAGGCGCCCAGCCAATAGGGCAGCAGGCCGTCGGTTTCCGGGGCGAAGCCGCCGAGTGTCGGGTGGAGCCAGTCGGTGTTGCCGCGCGCCAGTTCGAGCATGTAGCCGAACGCGCTGATGTCGGCGTTTTTCCAGGGACCGCGGCCGATGAATCCGGCCAGCACCCAGGTCACGCAGAAGGCCAGCAGCAGGGATCGGGGCAGTCGTCGGACTGCGTTCTGGGCGACGATGGCGGGCGACGGAAGATTCACGCGGGGGAGTTTGGCATATCCGCAGGGAGCGGACGCGAGTGAAGGTAAGGCGAACCGGCTCGCTAGCAAATAGACGAACCACGAATGAAGCAGGCACAAAAAAGCGCGGACCGAGCCGCGCTTTTCTGTGTAGGTCGGAAGACCGGCTTACTTGGCTGCAACAGCGCCGGTGGTCTTGCCGAAACGGTTGCGGAAGCGCTCGACGCGGCCGCCCATGTTGTCGACCGACTTCTGGGTGCCGGTATAGAAGGGGTGCGATTCGCTGGAGGTATCCAGCTTGAACAGCGGCAGCTCGCGACCGTCGTCGGTCTTGCCGGTTTCGCGGGTGTTCACGCAGGAACGGGTAACGAACTTGAAGCCGTTCGACAGGTCGACGAACAACACTTCGCGGTAATTGGGGTGAATGCCTTCTTTCATGACGAAAGTCCTTTGCAGTTCTGCTGCAGGAGCCACTTCACACCCGTTGCGAAGCACTTTCTGCTGAATAGCCTTCGATTATCGCATAGGCACTCAATGCTTGGCAAAGAAACGGCTCAACACTTGGCGAACGGTGTTGCCGATCAGCGATCCTTCTCGTGGATCGCCCTTGACCAGCGTTTCGGCAAATTTCTTCGCTTGATCGAAGGTGATGTGCGGCGGCAGCGGCGGCACTTCGGGATCGGTGCGCACTTCCAGCACCACCGGGCGGTCGCTGGACAGCGCCTGGTCCCAGGCGGCGCCGAGGGCGTCCGGGCTGTCGACGTAGATGCCGCGCAGCCCGATCAGGTCGGCGAAGCGGTGGTAGGGCACGTCCGGCACGTTCTGCGTCGCCTCGAACTTGGGATTGCCTTCCATGATGCGCTGCTCCCAGGTGACCTGGTTCAGATCCTGGTTGTTGAGCACCATCACGATGAAGCGTGGGTCGGCCCACTGCCGCCAGTACTTGGTGACCGTGATCAGTTCGGCCATGTTGTTCATCTGCATCGCGCCGTCGCCCACCAGGGCGATCACCGGACGATCCGGAAAGGCGAACTTGGCAGCGATGGCATAGGGCACCGCCGCGCCCATCGACGCCAACCCGCCGGATAGCGACGCCATCATGCCGCGTCGCATCTTCAAGTCGCGTGCATACCAGTTGGCGCAGGACCCGGAATCGCTGGTGACGATGGCCTGCTCCGGCAGGCGGGGCGATAGTTCGGTGAAGACGCGCTGGGGGTTCACCGGGTTCGCGTCGACCATGGCGCGGTCGAGCAGGATTCGGTCGAAGTCGCGGTTCCAGCCGGCGATGTCCTCGCGCCAGCCGGTGGAAGTCTTCTGGTGCAGCAGCGGCAGCAGTGCGCGCAGTGTGGCCGACACGTCGCCGGTGAGATTGACTTCCATCGGGTAGCGCACCGACAGCATGCCCGGATCCAGATCGACCTGAACGCCGCGCG
Source organism: Xylophilus sp. GOD-11R (assembly GCF_033546935.1). Lineage (GTDB taxonomy): Bacteria > Pseudomonadota > Gammaproteobacteria > Burkholderiales > Burkholderiaceae_C > Xylophilus. The sequence goes on from NZ_CP137854.1 coordinate 1,874,488, forward strand.
CCGCGCCTTCCTCGGGCAGGAACTCGGCATAGGGAAAACCGGAGCCCAGCATCAGCAGGGTGTCGCACTCCATCATCATCTTGTAGCTCGGCTCGGTGCCAAGCAGGCCGATGGAGCCGGTCACCCAGGCCAGGTCGTCCGGCAGCACCTGCTTGCCCAGCAGCGCCTTGGCCGCGCCGGCCTGCAGCCGGTCCGCCACCTCGATGATGTCGTCGGTGGCCGTTTTGGCGCCCGCGCCAACCAGCAGCGCGACCTTTTTGCCGCTGTTGAGCACCTCGGCCGCCCGATGCAGGTCGATGGCCGCCGGCACCACGACCGGCGCCGACCAGCCGGCTCCGGAAAACACCGAGCCGTGCTTGCGCGGCGGCTGTTCCATCGGCAGTTCCTGCAGGTCGTTCGGAAAGATCAGGGCCGTGACCCGGCGCCGCCCCAGCGCGATACGCACCGCCCGGTCGACCAGATGCCGCACCTGCGACGGGACCATCGCGGTTTCGCAGAAGTCGCCGGCCACGTCCTTGAACAGCGAAGGCAGGTCGACCTCCTGCTGGTAGTGCGAGCCGAGGACGGTGCGGGCCTGCTGCCCCGCGATGGCGAGCACCGGCACATGGTCGAGCCGGGCGTCGTAGAGGCCGGTGACCAGATGCGAGGCGCCGGGCCCGGAGGTGGCGAGGCACACACCGAGTTCACCGGTGAACTTGGCATGGGCACTGGCCATGAACGCCGCCATTTCCTCGTGCCGCACCTGCACGAACTCGAACTTGTCGCCCGCCCGCTGCAGTCCGCCGAGCAGGCCGTTCACGCCGTCGCCCGGATATCCGAAGATGCGCCGGACGCCCCATTGATGAAGCCGTTCCCAAAAGAAATCGCTGACCGTCTGTGCCATGGTGTCGCTCCTTGCAACCATGGTGCGCCGCTGTCCGACCGCGCCTGTAACCTGCCGCTTCGCCGCCAGCACAAAAGCAAAAAGCCGGGCAGAGCCCGGCTTCGATCAACCGACAAGTGCACACCCTCAGAGGGTCAGGAGGCGGCGAAGCCCGCCGACTGCCTCACGGGCGAGACAGCGAGGCTGCCAAGCCAGCCCGCCGCCCCCGGAAGGGTGTCAGGCGAAGACACGAAGTACGTAGCCTGGGGGGCCGAAGTTACCCGCCGCGCCTCATCATGTCGAAGAAGTCGACATTGGTCTTGGTCGCCCGCATGTTCTTGATCATCAGCTCCATCGACTCGATCTCGTCCATGTTGTACATGAACTGTCGCAGGATCCGGGTCTTCTGCAGGATCTCGGGCGCCAGCAGCAGCTCTTCGCGGCGGGTGCCCGACTTGTTGAGCTCGATGGCCGGGAACACGCGCTTTTCATACAGGCGGCGGTTCAGGTGGATTTCGCTGTTGCCGGTGCCCTTGAACTCTTCGAAGATGACTTCGTCCATGCGGCTGCCGGTGTCGACCAGCGCGGTGGCGATGATGGTCAGCGAACCGCCTTCCTCGACCTTGCGGGCCGCGCCGAAGAAGCGCTTGGGGCGCTGCAGCGCGTTGGAGTCGACACCGCCGGAGAGCACCTTGCCCGAAGACGGCACCACGTTGTTGTAGGCCCGGGCCAGGCGGGTGATGGAGTCGAGCAGGATGACGACGTCCTTCTTGAGCTCGACCAGGCGCTTGGCCCGCTCGATCACCATTTCGGCCACGTGTACGTGGCGCGCCGCGGGTTCGTCGAAGGTCGAGGCGATGATTTCGCCCTTAACCGTGCGCTGCATCTCGGTCACTTCCTCGGGCCGCTCGTCGACCAGCAGCACCATCAGGTGCACGTCCGGATTGTTGGCGGTGATGGCGTGGGCGATGTGCTGCATCATCATCGTCTTGCCGCTCTTGGGCGGCGCCACGATCAGGGCACGCTGGCCGCGACCGATGGGGGCGATGATGTCGATGATGCGGCCGGTGATGTTCTCCTCGCCCTTCATGTCCCGCTCGAGCTTCATCTGCTCCTTGGGGAACAAGGGCGTGAGGTTCTCGAACATCACCTTGTGCTTGTTGTTCTCGGCGGGGCCGCCGTTGACCATGTCGAGCTTGGTCAGCGCGAAGTAGCGCTCGCCGTCCTTGGGCGTGCGGACCTCGCCCTCGATCATGTCGCCGGTGTGCAGGTTGAAGCGGCGCACCTGGCTCGGCGAGATGTAGATGTCGTCGGTACTGGCGGTGAAGCTGGTGTCCGGGCTGCGAAGGAAGCCGAAGCCGTCGGGCAGGATCTCGAGCACGCCGTCGGCGAAGATCTGCTCTCCTGCCTTTGCGCGCTTCTTGATGATCGCGAACATCAGCTCTTGCTTGCGCATGCGGCCGGTGTTTTCGATTTCGAGTTCTTCGGCCTGCTTGAGGACCTCGGACACGTGCAGTGCCTTGAGTTCGTTAAGGTGCATGTGAAGACTCCGTGAGGAGTGTCAGGTGCGGATCAGTCGGGGGGATTTCGGCGAAAGCGAGAGAGCGTTCTCGCGGGGCCGGAGGCTGGTCGGGTGAAGCCGTTTGGGCTTGGACCGAAAGCTGATTATGACAGCAAAAAACGGGGGGCTCGGGCGGCGGCCGGGGCGATGCGCGCGGCGTTACAAAATCGCCCGCCTACCGGATGCGGAGGCGGGCAACGAAGTGCGATCAGGCAGCGAGCTGCTCGTCCAGGAAAGCGGTGAGCTGGGCCTTGCTCAGGGCGCCGACCTTGGTGGCCGCGAGCTGGCCACTTTTGAACAGCATGAGCGTGGGGATGCCGCGGATGCCGAACTTGGCCGGGATGTCCCGGTTTTCGTCGACGTTCATCTTGGCGATCTGCAGCTTGTCCTTGTAGCTCGCCGATACTTCATCGAGGATAGGCGCGATCATCTTGCAAGGGCCGCACCATTCGGCCCAGTAGTCGACCAGCACCGGCTTGTCGGCCTGGAGCACGTCGCTCTCGAAGGAAGAATCGGAGATATGTTTGATGAGGTCGCTTGCCATGGCGAAAGTCCTGGTTTGGATGGATGGGATCGCAGAAGTGGCGGTCATTGTGACAGAACCCAAGCCCTTTCGTCGGGCATAGGCAGGCTATGGCCGGCATAGGAAAAAGCGTTGCTGCCGGCTCGGCGCACCACCCGGCACACGCCCACTGGAACCACCCGCAGGAGGGCATCGCCGCCCTGATCGATGCCGCGCTGGCGAGGGCGAAGATCCACCCGTCGCAAGCCCTCGTCGTGCTGCCGTACCCCAGCCTGCTGCCCTGCGCGCGCGCTGCGTGGTCGGCACACCGCGCCTCGGGTTTCGCGCCGCGCTTCGATACGCTGACCGGTTGGGCGCGCACGCTCGGCGCCATACCGAGCGAGCCGCCGGATGTCACGCTGGACACGGCGCGCGACCTGATCACCGCAGCCGGCCTGTTGCAGCAAGCCGGCCTGCAGGACCAGCGCCGCGCCCTGGCTGCGCCGCTGGTGGAGGCGGCCCAGCAATTGGCGCGCGCCGTCGCGGCGGTGCCGCCCGATGCGCGATCCGCCTGGGGCGAGACCGCGCGCGCGGCCATCGGCGCGGGGCTCGAAAGCCCGGTGCTGGCCTACGAAACGGCGGTCGCGCGCATCGCGTTCGAATGGGCGCTGTCGTCCACGCACGCCACCGACCCGCTGTTCACCGAGCAGGCCGCAACAGGTCTGCGCTGCATGGTCGTGGTCGAAGGCGCGGCGCCGGATCCATTGGCCCAGGCGCTGGCGGCGCGCTGGGAGTCGGCCGGCCGGGTGGTCACGCGGATATCGCTGCTGTCGTCGGCGCAAGCCGCGCAGCCGGCCCGTTTGCACGCCTGCGCCGACGCCGAGGACGAGGCCGGCCGCGCCGCAGCCTGCGTGCTCGGCCATCTGGAGGCCGGCCGCTTGCCGGTCGCCCTGGTGTCACAGGACCGCGCGCTCACCCGCCGCATCAGCGCCATGCTGCGCGCCTGTGGTGCCACCTTGCACGACGAAAGCGGCTGGAAGCTCTCGACCACCAGCGCCGCCGCGCAGGTGGCCGGTGCCTTGCGCGCCTGCGCCCGTCTGGCGTCGGGCGACGCGGTGCTGGGCTGGCTCAAACAGTCGCCCACTTTCGAGCCGGCCGCCCTGCGCACTCTGGAATCCGCGCTGCGCCGCGCCGGCGCCCGCCAGTGGGAAGGCTGGTTCGTGCCGGCGAACAAGGCGTATGCGGCGGTCCCCCCGCTGGTCGAGGACATCGACACCTTGCGTCGGGCGATGCAGCGGGGGCGGCCCCTGTCGGCCTGGCTCGCCGGATTGCGTGCGTTGCTCGACGCCAGCGGCCAGTGGACCGCGTTACGGCGTGATGCCGCGGGCCGGCAGGTCGTGGCGGTATTGCGGCTCGAAGGCGCGGCGCAGGCGGCGCTGGAACGCAGCCTGGACGCGGTGCCCGGCGGCGAGCGCCGGCTCGAATTGTTCGAGTTCACGGCGTGGGTGGAGCAGGCGCTGGAAGCCGAGAGCTTTCGCCCGGCAGCGCCCGACGACGAATCCGACGCCGCGCAAGTCTCGGTGGTGGCGATCGGTCAGCTGCCGGGGCGACCGTTCGCGGCACTGGTCGCGCCGGGTTGCGACGAGCGCCGGCTGGCCGCATCGCCCGACCCGGTCGGCGCCTGGACGCAGCCGCAGCGCGAGGCGCTCGGCTTGGCCGACCGGGCCGCGCTGCAGACGGCGCTGGCGCTGCAATGGCGCCAGTTGCTGCTGGCGCCGCAGGTCGACCTGCTCTGGCGCACCGGCGACGATGGTGGCGAGGCGGTGTTGCCCAGCCCCATGGTCATCGCCCTGCAGGCCACGCCCGGCGCCGCTGTCGAGGGCGACGATCCCAGGCAGCAGCGCCAGGTGGCGTCCAGGCCCACGGCGGTGCCTCGGCCCCAGGGCGATCAGCTGCCGGTACGCCGGATCTCGGCCAGCGCCTACGAAGACCTGCGCAAGTGCCCCTACCGCTTCTTTGCGATGCGTCAGCTGCGCCTGCAGGATGCGGATGAACTCGACGCCGAACTGGACAAGCGCGACTTCGGCCTCTGGCTGCACGCGGTGCTGAGCCAGTTCCACGCCTTGCTGGCCGAGCAGGGCGCCACCGACGACGCGGCCCGGCTCGCCCTGATGGAGCAGGCGGCCGAAGCGGTGCTGGCCGAGCAGCGCCTGTCGCCCGACGAGTTCCTGCCCTTCGCCGCGGCCTGGCCGCAGGTTCGGCGGGGTTATCTCGACTGGCTGGCCGCGCACGAATCCCAAGGCCTGCGCTTCGACGCATCGGAGGGGTGGCACGAGCAATCGATCGGCGAGCTCACGCTCATCGGCCAGATCGACCGGGTGGACCGCGCCGGGCAGCTGTCGGCGGAAGAAGGCAGCTTCGTCATCGACTACAAGACCGAAAGCCTGTCGGTCACGCAGGAGCGCATCAAGCGCCCGGACGAAGACACGCAGCTCGCTTTCTACGCCGCGCTGCTGCCGCACGGCACCCTGCGTGCGGCCTATGTGAACGTGGGCGAGCGCGGCAAGACGACCACCGTCGAGCAGACCGACGTGCTGGACGCGCGCGAAATGCTGGTCGAAGGCATGCTGCACGACCTCGAGCGGGTGGCCGAGGGCGCGCCCATGCCGCCGCTCGGCGAAGGGCAGGTGTGCGATTTCTGCGCCGCCCGCGGCCTGTGCCGCAAGGATTTCTGGAGCGTCGCTTGAGCGATCTAGCTTACGAACACAACGGACGGCGCGTCGATCGCGCCGATTTCTATGCGATCGCCTGCGACCCCCGTCGCAGCGTGGCGGTGGAGGCCTGCGCCGGCGCCGGCAAGACCTGGATGCTGGTCTCGCGCATCCTGCGCGCACTGCTCGACGGCTGCGCGCCGCACGAGATCCTGGCCATCACCTTCACCAAGAAGGCGGCCGGCGAAATGCGCGAACGCCTGCACGAATGGATGGCGGAGTTCGCCGGGCACGCGCCCGAGCGGCTGCGCCAGGAGCTCGAAGCGCGCGGTCTGCCGGCGCAGGCCCTGGCCGACGGCACGCTGGCGCGGCGGCTGCAAGGCTTGCAGCAGTCGGTGCTGACGGCCGGCCGGCCGGTGCAGATCCGCACCTTCCACGGCTGGTTCGCCTCGCTGCTGCGCGCCGCACCGCTGGCCCTGCTGGAACGCCTGGGCCTGCCGGCGCAATACCAGCTGCTCGAAGACGACTCGCAGGCCGTGGCGCGGGTCTGGCGCCCCTTCTTCGCGATGGTGCAGTACGACGACGCCCTGCGTGCCGACTTCCATGCCGCCGTCGCGCTGCATGGCCGCAGCCAGACGCTCAAGGCGCTGGAGGCCGCGCTCGGCCGCCGGGTGGAATTCGCCCTGGCCGATGCGGACGGCGTGGTCGAGACCTCGGTCGAGCCGTGGCCGAGCGCCTGGCCGGGCGCGGACCCGTCCGCCGAAACCCCGGCCGCCGCCTTGTTGCTGCACGCGCCGCGCCTGTATGCCGCTTCGGCCGCTCTTGGCGCCGCGAGCGCCAAGACCTTCGTCGCCAAGGGCGTCGAGCTGGAACAGGCGGTCACCGCGGGTGACGCGGCCGGCGTCTGCGCCGCGCTGCTCACCCAGAAAGGCGAGCCGCGCAAGTTCTCCGAGAAGCTCGTCGGCCTGCACAGCGTTCAGGCCGCGCAGGAACTGGTGATGGCGTATGTCGCCGCCCAGGCGCAGCACGAGGCCCGGGAGCACCAGCAGCGCATGGTCCGCCTGGCCCGCGTGCTGCTGGCCGAATACGCGGGCGTGAAGCGCGAGCGCGGCTGGATCGACATGAACGACGTTGAGCAGGCTGCACAGCTGCTGCTGTCCGATCCGGTCATGTCCGGCTGGGTGCAGCAGCGGCTCGATGCGCAGGTGCGGCACCTGCTGGTGGACGAATTCCAGGACACCAATCCGCTGCAATGGCAGGCGCTGCAGGCCTGGCTGTCGGGCTATGCGGGCGCGGGCGGCGGCGGGCTCGGCGTATTCCTGGTGGGTGATCCCAAGCAGAGCATCTACCGGTTTCGCCGCGCCGAGCCGCAGGTGTTTCGGGCGGCGCAGCGCTTCGTGGTCGAAGGCCTGGGCGGCGACCGCCTGGCCTGCGACCACACCCGTCGCAATGCGCCAGCGGTGATTTCGGCGGTGAACGCCGCCATGGACACGGCCCAGTCCGCCGGCGAATACGCGGGCTTTCGCGACCACACCACCGAGTCGAGCCAGGCAGGTGCGGTGCGGCGGCTGCCCGCCGTGCCGCGCGAAGACGGCACGGACGACCGGCAGGATCGGCCCGCCTGGCGCGACAGCCTCACCACGCCGCGGGTGCTTCCCGAGGAGACCCTGCGCCACCGCGAATGCCGACAGGCCGCGAGCTGGCTCGCCACGCAGATCGCCGACGGCATCTCTCCGCGCGAGGTGATGGTGCTGTCGCGCCGCCGCGCCGCGCTGTCGGCCATGGAAGACGCCTTGCGCGACGTGCAGGTGCCGGCGCAGCAGCCCGAGAAGGCGGACCTGTGCGATGCCCCCGAGGTCCAGGACATCGTGGCGTTGCTCGATGCGCTGGTTTCGCCCGGCCACGACGTTTCGCTGGCGCGCGCGCTGCGCTCGCCCTTGTTCGGACTGGAGGATGCCGATCTGGTGCAGATCGCCCTGGCGCGCCAGCGGCTGGCCGATGCCGGGGCCGGCGAGCAGCACTGGCTGGCGGTGCTGCAGGCGGAATCCGCCGGACTGGCGCCCCACATCGCCGCCGTCGCGCCGGTGCTGCTGCGCTGGCAGCGCTGGGTGAACCGGCTGCCGCCGCACGACGCCATCGACGCGATCTTTCACGACGGCGATGTGCTCGCGCGCTACGCGGCGGCCGTGCCTGTGGCCATGCGCGACACCATGATCGCCCGGCTGCGGGCCTTGCCCGGCACCGCGCTGGCGCTCGACGGCGGGCGCTTCGCCACGCCCTATGCCTTTGTCCGCGCACTCAAGGCCGGCGGCGTGCCCGCGCCGGTGCGTACCGAGCCAGACGCCGTGCGGCTGCTGACGGTGCACGGCGCCAAGGGGCTGGAGGCCGACCTAGTGCTGATGCTCGACACCGACGGCCAGGCCACGCGCAGCGAAACCATGGGCGTGCTGGTCGACTGGCCGGGCGAGGCGTCGGCGCCGCGGTCCTTCGTGTTCCTGGCCAGCGAAAGCGCGCCGCCGCCGAGCGTGGCCGCCGCCGTGGCCGCCGAGCGCGCGGAACGCCAGCGCGAGGAGATCAACGGCCTGTACGTCGCCATGACGCGGGCGCGGCGGCAGCTGGTGCTGTCGTCGTGCGAGCCGCACCGGGCCAATCCACTGAGCTGGTGGCGCCGGCTGCACGATCTGTGCGAGCCGATCGAGCTGGAGACCTGGGAGGCGATGGACGACGTGGCAGCCGGCGCGGTTACCGCGCGGGCGTCGGTCGCCATTGCCGATTACCCGCTGCCCGCCTTGCCGCTGCTGCCCGCCGGCGTGCCGATCGACTGGCCCCTGCCGCCGGATCTCGCGGACGACGCCGCCCCCGAGCCGGTCGAGCAACGCCGCCTGGATGCCGACATCGGCCTGGCGATGCACCGCCTGCTCGAATGGTCGCCGGCCGACGACGCCGGTTACGGCGAGGTGCAGCAGGCCGCGGTCGCGCGGGAATTCGGCCTGAACGACGAACAGGCGCAGCAGGCGAGCCGGCTGGCCTTCCGGGTGCGCGGCGGCGAAGGCCGCTGGGCCTGGGACGAGGCGCAGGTCGACTGGCAGGGCAACGAGGTGCCGCTGGTGTTCGAAGGCGACACCCTGCGTATCGATCGGCTGGTGCGCAAGCGCGAAAGCGGCGAATGGTGGGTGCTGGACTTCAAGTCCGCCGTGCGGCCCGAGCGCCAGCCGGCGCTGCGCGCGCAGCTCGCCGGATACCGCGCGGCGGTGCGTGCGGCGTCGCCCGGACAACCGGTTTTCGCGGCGTTCCTCACCGGGCAGGGCACGCTCGTGGTGCTGGGCGACGATGACGACCGGCCGAGCCCTCAGAACATGCCCCCCGCCGACGCACCCGTGTCGGCGGCATCGCCTGCAAAGGGCGACGGCTGGCAGACCGAGCTTTTCTGACTGGCTGACTTTCTTCACGACTCCCGCGCATGACCGAACTTTCCTCTCCCGCCGCCTCCCTTCAGCCAACCGTTTCCGATGCGGCGCCGGTCATCGTCGTCGGCGCGGGGCCCGCCGGGTTGATGGCGGCCGAAGTGCTGTCGGCGGCCGGGCTGCCCGTGGTCGTGCACGACCGCATGCCCTCGGTCGGCCGCAAGTTCCTACTGGCCGGCAAGGGCGGCCTCAACCTCACCCATTCCGAGCCCGCCGAATCGTTCGCCGGGCGTTACGGCCAGCGCCGGGCGCAGATCGAGCCGCAACTGCAGCGCTTCGGTGCGCAGGCGGTTCGTGACTGGGCCCACGGCCTGGGCGTGGAGACTTTCGTCGGCACCTCGGGACGGGTGTTCCCGACCGACATGAAGGCCGCGCCGCTGCTGCGCGCCTGGCTGCACCGGCTGCGCAGCGCGGGAGTGGTGTTCAGGATGCGCAGCCGCTGGACCGGCTTCGCGCCGGCATGCGGGCGCGGCGCGCTGTCGCTCAGCTTCGCGTCGGCCGATGGGTCGTCGCAAACCGTCGCCGCGCGGGCGGTGGTGCTGGCGCTCGGTGGAGCGAGCTGGGCGCGGCTCGGATCGGACGGCGCCTGGGCCGAGCCGTTGCGCCAGGCCGGCGTGCCGGTCGCGCCCTTGCGGCCGGCCAACTGCGGCTTCGACGTGGTCGGCCGCGATGCCGCCGCGCCGGGCTGGAGCGCCTTTTTCTCGGAACGTTTCGCCGGCCAGCCCTTCAAGTCGGTGGCGATTCGCTTCGGCGACTTCTCGCGGCGTGGCGAATTCGTCGCCACCGCCACCGGCATCGAAGGCAGCCTGGTCTACGCCGCATCGGCCCCGTTGCGCGACGCCATCGAGCGGGACGGCAGCGCCACCTTGCATCTCGATCTGCTGCCGGACTTCAGTGCCGAGAAAGTGCTGGCGGAGGTTCGCCACCCACGCGGATCACGATCGTTGTCGAGCCATCTCAAGAGCCGGCTGGGCCTCGACGGCATCAAGTCGGCGCTGCTGCACGAACTGCTCGACAAGCAGGCGCTGGGAAATGCCGACGCGCTGGCCACTGCGATCAAGGGTCTGCCGATCGTGCTGCGGGCCACGCGTCCGATCGACGAGGCCATCAGCACCGCGGGCGGCGTGGCGTTCGAGGGACTGGACGAGCGGGCCATGTCGCAGGCGCTGCCCGGTGTTTTCTGTGCTGGAGAAATGCTCGACTGGGAGGCGCCGACCGGCGGCTACCTGATCACCGCCGCCATGGCGGGCGGCGTGGTGGCGGGTGAGGGTGTCGTCGATTGGCTTGCTGCGCGATAGACCGGGAATTGTCGCCGGGCGCTAGCGTGGGCGCTTGACGATCGGCGTGTCTTCGCCGGGAAAATTCCACCAGTCCAGCGCGTGGGTCACGATGGCGCCGACGATGACGACCGCGATTACCGCGAAGATCCACAAGGTGACGGGATGGTCCAGCCAGGTTTTCCTGGCCGCGTTCTCCATGCGCTTGCGGTAGTCGGAGTTCACCCATGAAGGCCTGCCGGTGGGGGGCTTGGGGGGCTTGTTCGGGTCCATGGGGCAGCATATGCCCCGGGCGGTGAACTTTCCAGCGGGTGAAAACCTCGGTGGCGCCTCGGCATGGCGGCCCATCCATCGGCCGATGGCACTCCAGATGGAGGCGTCGCAAAAAGAAACAGAGTCGAGGCTTCGACGGTCATCGTCGCCGCCAGCGATGAAAACGCCGCAGTTTCAGCCGGCCGGCAAGCGCATGCCGACACGGTGAAACTGGGTTTTCGAATGAGGTTGACGAGCCTTACTGCGCCAAAGAATTGTCTAGACAAATCAACAGCTTAGATAGGGTGTCGCACTAAGGTAATCGCGTAGAAGTGCTACAGAGAGCGGCAAGCAATAATGCCATCAAAGGGCAGCGGTGTTGCTTGTTTTTGAGTGGAACCGAAAGGGGGTTATCGGTGGGCATGAGCTTTACTGACATGGGCGCAAACGAGTGGCTGATTGTGAGCGGAGCCGTTCTCGGGCCCATCCTGGCAGTGCAGGTACAAAAGCTGGTGGAGGCGTTGGGTGAAGATAAGAAGCGGCGCGAGGCCGTTTTCGCCGCACTAATGGCCACCAGACAGTCCAGACTTTCTCACGAACACGTGGGCGCTCTGAATAGCATTGACCTCACGTTTTATGACCGAGGCTTCTGGCTTTTAAGATGGCATCCACGAACGTTTCAATTGGTCCGCGAGGCGTGGATGAACTACCGGCGACATCTCTCGCCTCCTCCTGCAGAACGCGCAACTGAAGGGGAAGCTCTTGCGAGGTTCCAAGGGCGAGCCGAAGAACTTTTCGTTAACCTTCTTGAGAAGATGGCTGTTGCCGTTGGGTATAGCTTTGACCGTCAGGAGCTTCAGACCGGAAGTTATTCGCCAGAGGCTCACGGGCGTAACGAGCAACAGCAAATTGCATTACGCGAGACGGCCCTTGCCTTTTTCGCGGGAAGGCAACCGCTTTCGATGGAGGTTACGCAATTTCCTTCGGACCCCGCACTGACGGCGAGAGCCATTGCAACACAGGAACTACTTGCAGGCGCTTTGGCCGAATTGGCGAAATCGCTGGACCAGCGTCCGAACTTTAAATAGCGTACTAGGGTTCGCCTCATCTTGCGTCTAGTCGTTGATCAAGGTCCAGCAGTATGCCCAGCAGGGTTGAGGACTTCCTCTAGCAGAGGTTTTTGGAACCGAGTGCTTGCCCCTGCAATTAGATAAATTCGGAGAATATGTTGGTAATTCGTAGTGAGACTAGTAAAAAACATTGGAACTATTTTCTTGCTCTGGAGGATGATCTTGATTTGCTAGCACGATATATCGAGTTCGACGAAAGAAATTTGGCGGTTTTCTCGGTGGAGCTCGCGCATTTGTTAATGGCTGCAGCTTCGGAGGTGGACGTTCTTGCAAAATTGATTTGTACGCAGGTTGACCCGGCTGCTGAGGCGGGAAATATCGGCCACTACAGGGAAATACTGATGCCGGAGCTGAGTAGTCTCTCAAACGAATCCGTACGCATCCCAAGATACGGAATGAGTTTCACGCCATGGTCGGCTTGGGGCGATGCGCCCCCAAAATCCCCGGGTTGGTGGAAAGGCTATAACGCGGTCAAACACGAGCGTGGCAACTGTTTCGAGCTGGCCAGTCTCCAAAACGTATTAAATGCAATGGGTGCGCTTTTGATTTTGAATTTTCACTATTACTCGAGGCATTTGGCGAGCGACGGTCGTGTATTAGGTAAAGTCGAAACTACAAACAAGCTCGAGCCTCAGTCAAAACTGATACGTTTGGACGAATCCTCATACAGCTATCCGCTAATGTTTGGTTGAAGTAGGTGCCTATGGAGCACCGATCACGGTGCCGAATCCGTGTCCCCGCCGCCCCTCATGACTTGCTCCAACGCCATCTTCCCACCGATCTTCACAAGCTCGAACGTGAGCGCGAGCCCTTTAGTCTTCGCCATTGCCTTGACACGCTCCCAGACGACCTTTGAACGGATTGTCGCCAGAAGCTCATGCCCTGCCCAAGTCAGTTCTGGAGCGAGCAACGTCTGGCTTTCCATCGTGTCCGCGTCCACACCTTTCAAGAAGCCCCCGTCCCTGAGCAGGAACGCGTGTCGAGCCTTAACGGCGCTCTCGCCTTCGTCACGCCACACCGCGACGTATGTGAATTGCTGCTGCTGGCTGGCTGGTAGGTCTTCGACCTCTCCCAGCACGTCTCGAACAATGTCCCAGTTCAACTTCATTTCCTATCCCTGTAGTCGTTAACACTGAGGTGATTCTGCACGCTCCGTACTGCTTTGGGCCTCATTCAGCGCTGTCGGACCTTCTAAAAAAGCCCTAGATAAAGTGAAGCATTTCACTATAATAAAATCACTAACAGCAATTCACTATAATAGACCCGGGCAATCGGCTCCCCCTTTGTCTTGCCAAGAATCAATCAGGCGGGACGTTCTGCCCGTCAGCGCATCAATTACATTGGCCGCCTCACTAACGAGTTTACAAATGGCCGCATCACTTGGTTTTTCAGCTTATCAAATCAATGCCCTTAATGGGCTTTGTCATGACCTTTCGACGTCCGAGGTAAAAGGCTTCAAGGCCATCTTTGGGCAAACTGACGACGGGACCGAGCATTGGGCTGCAGTAATTGCCACTGCATTTGTGAACGGGATTGAGCTAGAGTCTGAGCCGCTGGCGACCGTCTTGGTCGGAGAGGCCGTTGAAGGCCCCGCAGCAGTAATGAGTCCTGGCGGATACGAAGTGACGGCCAATCTCCAGTTTGGTGAAGCCGTGGATATGACTCGGCGCTTGGCAACGAATGCTGTCGGCGCGTTTTTGCGATAGTCATTTATTCTGGTATTGAGTTCCTCATCCCGCCTGCTGTAGACTTTCTTGGCAGGCGGTGTTCGCTTGCGTCTCAATATGCGAGGCGGATATGGCGAAAGAGAACGAGGTCGGCGCATATGCACTCCGGAAGATACTTGGCGCCGTCCTAAAGCAACGCCGGGAACAACTAGGCCTCAGCCAGACCGCCGTAGCTACGCACGCGGAAATGCCTTGGGTCGCCAGCATTGGGCAAATTGAATCCGGCAAGGTCGCAATGGCGTCCCGACATATCTTCGCAATGGCCGAGATACTTCAGATTGACAGCCGCCGACTGGCCGAGGCATGGATGTACTACTACGCCCCCGGCGCATATCTGGCGGTCTATGGTGAGGACCCATACGAGACCGAAGGAATCAGCCGGCCCGACCCCACGGCTTACGCGGCGCCTGGACGGCCCCCGAGCAGCAGGGCCCGAAATCGGTGGTGGTGAGTCGGGAAAACTCATCAGAATAAAACGACACAGGGTGAGGACCCTAGGAGCGTCGGTTGCTCTGGGGCCCCCGGCCTGAACCTCCGCGTCATTGAGCGCGACGGGGAGCCATGGTTCATGGGCGCTGATGTTTGCCGCGCCTTGGCTTACGCAAATCCGGCTGAAGCTGTCCGGACACACGTGTCAGCCGAAGACAAGCAGAGCGTTTCGCTCGGCTTGCGCGGTAGCCCGCCAACCATGCTGAATGAGTCCGGCCTGTACGCCCTCGTAATGGCATCACGGCAGAAACACGCACGGGTCTTTCAACGCTGGGTGACCAAAGAAGTCCTGCCGGTCATCCGCAAGACCGGGGGCTACATGACTCCCCAGATCGCCGAGCAGGCCATCACCGATCCCGCCGTCTTCATGGCGAAGGCTTTGGTGATGGCGCATGAGTCCCTGAAGGCTTCAGCATAGCGCTCGCTACCACGATGTCATTGCGACCATCGACCACCTGTTCGATGAGAAGCTTTTGCGATCAAGTCGTAAAAACTGGCGTTAAGCGACTGGTGGACATCCGCACCATGTTGGCAGAGCTGGACGGCCACTCGGCTGACTTTTCAGCCAATCTTCCGGACACGTATGGCCGACATCCGCAAGATGCTGGATGAGCTGGACCCATCCAAATTCACTCACCTGAGTTTTCAGGACAGCTACCGGGACGCAACTGGCCGCATGCTGCCGATGTTCAATCTCCCCAAGCGGGAGACCCTGATCCTGGTCTCGGGCTATTCCGTGACCATGCGGGCCAAGATCATCGACCGCTGGCAGGAGCTGGAAGCCGCTACCGTCCCCGCGATCCCGAAGACCTACTCGGGAATGCTGAGGCTCGCTGCCGAGCAAGCCGAGCAGATCGAAGCCGCCCGAGCGCAGATCGCCCACATGACTCCCCTGGCAACCGTGGGGTCCATGGTCTCACAGCACAAACACACGCTGGCTACCTGCGTCAGGGCGCTGCCCGGTGTGCCCAGGCTCAGTCATTCAGGAACCTTCACTCAGTCCCAATTCATCTTTTGATGGGTATGGGAGGGGGTAACCATGACAGAACCCCTGCTGATCCTTGCCGGTCTCTAAGACTCCTTTCGAATCCTCAGGACTCCTGTCTTCACGCTCCCATCAATCTCAGTTCTCTCTACTCCTGGGCCAGCGCTATCTACCATGTGTCTTTTTAATCGGGCGATGCCATTCCCGGGGTGTGTCTCGGCGCCCGCACGATTAGAAGGACACAGAGTAGGACCCTAGGCCGGCTGCTCGGTACGACCCACGTATCCCACAAGGCCAACAGCGCCTCCTAGACCCCTTTTCGCCCCTCCCAGGGGCATCCCCGGAACACCCGTCCAGCTCGCCCGCTAGGCGCAGCCGTGCCCGGTGATTCCACGAGCCCATCGGCTCACCCACTCCCCAGCACCCACTCCCCAGCACCAATGCCACTCAAGACCCTAACTCCGTCCGCCCGCCTTCCAGGTCAGCCCGCCAGCTCCCAGGGGCTGTGATGTCCGGCGAACGTTCACAGCAGTTCCGCACGACCCCGAGCTACACCGCGCCCGACGCGAATCCCGCAGCCCGGATCAGTACCAATCAGTCCCAGGCCGTTGCTGCCCAGGTCCAGGGCCAAGGCTCTGCCTTTGCATCCCTCGGGAGCAGCCTGTCCAACTTCTTCGGAGGGGTTGAAAAGGCGGTCGAGCAATACAGTTCCACTCGCCATTCCGAAGATATGGCGGGCATCGAGCGCCAACGCGCAGCGCGTGCGGTTCAGGCGCAAGCCGACCACGCGGCTGGTCGGCCCCGCGATCCCGGCTTGAACGAGTTTCAAGACTACAAGGGCACCTACGACACGGCAGTCGCTGACACGACCGCCAGCGGCATCGCTACCGACCTCCAAGCTGCCATACGGAATCTTCCCGATACCCCAGGGACCGACCTCAAGGCATTTGCCACCTCTTTTGTCACCGACCAGATGAAGGGCGGCACGGGCGATCCCGCTATCGATGGGCGGGTCGCCTACGTCGTGCAGCAGCGGGCCGAGCAAATGATCGCCCGCAAGACCGAGCAGATCGCCCAGACCTCGGAAGCCAACATCGCTGAGACCATCGGCAAGAGCCTGACCTTGAAGATTCAGGAGCAGCAAGGCGCGACAGTAGAGCAGGTCGAGGGGCTGTATAGCGAGGCCCTGGGGCTTATGAAGGGCAACATAGGGCACGCCGACAAGTTCTTTGCCGGGGTGTTGTCCCGCGCGATTTACAACCCGGGGCAAGCTGCTTCCGTTCTGGCAGCGATGCGGGAGTCGGGGTTCGCCAAGCGTAATCCAGACGTCTACCTGGAACTGACCGAAAAGGTTTGGGCGCAGACGAACCGGGTCAAGTCAGTCGCAGCCGGTCAAGCGGTCGAGCGGGTCAACGCGAGCTTCCACGCGGCCCAGCTTGCGTATCAGGAGTCCGGAACCTTCATGCCAGTCCAGGAATATCTGACGCACATGAAAGAGGCCAGCGACGTGGACAACATCCACGGCGTGGGCATGGCGCAATTCCCCTGGGTCCGCTCGGGTCCCGGAGGGCATAGGGGCGCCCGCGAGGCCCTACAGAAGCAGGCAGACGTAAACGTCATTCTTGATGAGATGCGCAAGCCCAAAGGCGACCTACGATTGAGGCTATCGCAGGGCAAGGACGACATCGAGTATTCGAAGGCCATGCGGCTGCTGTTCATCCCTGCCGTCAATCAATGGGTAACTGAGAACGCCACGCTGTACCCGGCCATCGCCGCAACGCAGACTCCCCAGGGGGGCTTTGACTTCCTGGCGACTCCTGAGTCTGCCAAGGAGTTCGGCAGGTTGTTGGGAATTCACGGCGCATCCTTTGGCTTTGGAGTCGATGACAACACGTCTGCCCGGCTCCAAGACTTCGTGATGAGCGACGACCCGGCCAAGGTGATGATTGCAGCGACCGGACTTGCTGCACTTCAGGCCACGCCTGGGGGCGACCAATATCTCCAGAACATCCTGAAGGACTCGTCCGCCCGTGCCCGCCTGGATGTTGTCTTGACCCAGGCGCGGGACTCGGGTGGCCTGGAGAACGCCGCACGATCCGCAGTGGCCTCCAGAACCTCTGGGTCTCCAAGGACCTCCGAGACCTCCAAGGGGCCCGGGTCTGCCGTGGACTGGAAAACAGTACTGGGCGACCCCTCGGTCAACGGAGACGCGACTCGCGCCACCATTCAAGGCATTGCCAGCGAGCTGGTTTTGTCGGCTCAAGACCGCAGCGGCTGGCTGATCCGAGACGACAAGATGAATTTCGCTCCGGCCGTTATGGGTCAGCTCGAAAGGCTCACGGTGCAGCACCTGGAGGAGCAGCGGGTCAATCTCCCTATGGGCGCGAAGCCGAACCTCCAAAAGGCCGCGACCTGGGCGACCGAGCAGATCAAGGCCAAGGTCATTCCGGTGGCTGCACAGAATGGCGTGCTGCGCTACATCCCGGACCAATACGGCGGCAAGGGTCGCCGGGTTGACAGCCCGGTTGCTTACTACCAAGGCCAACCTGTCTACGCCGGCATGAAGATGCTGAACCGCCTTGGCGAGATGGAAGACCCACAGCGGACGTTCACAGAGATCGACCGACCGGCGCTCGCTAAAGCGTTCCCGGGGTTCTTGGGCAATCGCCTAGACCCGGGTGAACCCAATGACCTATACCTAAATCCACCGGATCAAAAGGTCGGCCTCATGCAGGTAATGACGAACGGCCAGCGCCCTTTAGCCTTCTACGGAGGCATGCCGGTCCGCATTGGCGACAAGGACCTGGAGGTCCCAAAGTCCCCCGCCGATGCCGACACGTTCTTCAGAACTCGTCTTCCCAAAGGCTTCTTCGCGGTGCCCGGTGCCCCTGACTCCTCTGGTCGCAACACATACCGCATCCATTACGGCTATCGCCTCCAGGGTGACAACGACGCTTTCGACAAGGCCATTGCCGACAAGGCATACGCCCGCAAAGCAGAGATCGCCGAGATCAAGGCTGCAACAGACCCGGTAACGGGATCAGTGCAGAACCAGCGGACGCCCATAGCGCACCCGAACTACCGGAAGTAACCCTAGGAGCCCGAGCAGCAATGCCCGGGCTTCTTCGCTTCTGGTCGCCCACCTGGGCGCCACTCCACATCACCCATTACCCATGCCACATACCAACCCACCCGCGCCTCAGCGCACACATGCAGAACCCGCCGAACTCATGAAGGCCCCCAAGGGCCCCTCGCGACCGCCGCTCATCCTGCGCGACCCGCCAGCACGTCTAGCCCCGAGGGCGCCGCAATGAGCGCGACCATTCCCGTGCTCCTGCGTGACCCCAAGGGCATCATCCGCATTCCCTGCCGCGACCCTGAGCAACCCGAAGCACTGATCGACGCTGATGACTTCCGCAGGCTAGTTCGCCGGGAAGACCTGTGCTTGGACGCCTATCGAGTCGGGCGCTACCACGGCGTCTTCGGCGTTCCCCGGCTGCGCTATCAACCCGGCCGGGCTCCTGGGGACCCCAATGAGCGCGTGGCGCTGCCTGCGCTCGTGTTGCGACCGCTGGGCGGGTCCAAGGTGGTCTTCGTTGACCCCAGCCGCCCCTATGACTGCACGCGCAGCAACCTCAAGATCGTTCCTATCGGAGGCAATGAATGAAGGACGTACTCATTCCCCGCACGGGTCGCCCCCGAGGTCTGCTGGCATCTATGCTGACCCCGGAAGCCAAGCGAGCCTATGCAGTCACGCACGCCCAGGGGCTCACACTGGTTCCGTTGGAGGGCGACCCGGCGACTGCCGCCGTGATCCGAACGGAAGACTATGAAAGGCTGACGGGACGCCGTGCCGGCAGTCCCCAGCTCACCCGGACGCGGTGGTTCTTGGAGGACGGTGAGGTCCGTGCGCTGTCCAGGGCCGAGACCTCGGCAATGCATGACTTCAGCTACAGCGTTGCTGCGCTCGTGATGGGCGCCAGCGATGGGCAGACCATGCGCTTGAGCGACCCTAGATTCCTGACGCCCGAGAGCATCTTGGTCTACTAGGTGCCCGGCACTTTCGCTCAGAATGCGACCTCAGCGGGAAAGCGAAATCGCAATGGTGGCACCAAAGGCCATCGCGGCGGGCATTGCGACCCAGGGGAACCATTGGCGATCCACGAGGCTAGGTTTCAGCCGTCGCGCTTCCGTCATCCTGGAGAGGCGCAATGACTCCTCAGTAACCCGCACGATGGCTTCGTCCTGCATGCGTGAGAGTTTGGTTCGGTCCATGGCCGGAGCTTAGCCCGCTGCGCAAAAAGTTTCCACATGAGCGGCCAAGCCTCCCCGGGCATCCACGTTGATCTTCGGGTCAGCCAGGATGGTCGGCTGCTATAACGGGTTGGACAACCGAAAGCACACTTGCCTGACCAATATCCCATTACCGGCTTCATTGAAATTGAAGGTACGTCTTATCCGTTTCGCGGGGCGCATGGTCCGCAAGACCAATCACCCGGCGCAAGACTCGCGTGGGTCGCTGAGGTTGATGGCCTGGGCCTCGCAGGAGGTCGCGGGCTCGTTGCGTATCCCGGTGGGTATCAAGGCGCGAACGCCCGAGCTGTCACGTTCTTCGTGCAGGATCACTTTCAGGGCCGGGTGAGGCTGCGGGACTTCGAGGCCCGTAACCAAGTGGTCCGCTAGGTCGTGCTGGTGTCCCCAGGAAACGGCTTGTGGACCTCCCGAAAATTTCTCTGTCATCCTTCGTCCCGCTCGCCGACCAAAGTCCCCCATGCCCCCGGGGGTCCTTCGGTGACACTAGGGGCTATGCCCTCATTCATTCACGTCGCCGGATGCACCCTGTTCGCCAAGGCTGAGCGCCGGGATGAGCATTGGGTCGGGGTTGTCCACGCCTATGAAGGATCAGCCCCGGTGCGCAGGGAGTTCACCGAGGAGGTCTATGGGACTGAGAACGAGGCCCTAAAGGCTGCGTGTGTCGACGGGGCGACCTGGCTAACTATCTGAATTGGCACATGTAGCAAGGCAGAAGAGACTATCGCGCCGCGAAGGCGCAATGTCAGCTGCCATTCAGCGGTCAACGCTCGTCGTTACTAGCTGGCCGTGTATTCAGCGCGGTCCAGGCTTGGGCCTCAGCAAGAGCTCTCAGTTCATCCATTGCAGGGCTAAACAGGTTCGATGCCACTTGTCGGCAGTGCTTAATATTCGCTGCCGCCTTAAGCCGTTGCTCGACCGTCGCGCGGGGCCGCGCTGTTGCGACCATGTGCCAGTTGTCTTCGGCCAAGCGGAGGTTTAATTCAGCGACTCTCCAAGCATTGAAAATGGGGGTGTCTTGCATGACGCACTCAAAATGTGCGTCTGTTAGCCCTATCGACCAAGGCACAAAGTTGGTCAACTGTTTGAGATTCATTATGCGCCAGTTAGCCATCTGCTTCCGCTATTTCATAGCGACGTGTTAGCGGGCGTTGCGTATTGCGGGGCGCCGGTAATTAACAGTACTTGGCGGTAATGCCCAGCAGGTCTCGCAGAGCGTTTGCACGGCGACCTCGGATGGCCCGACAGATTTCGAACTCTTCTTCAGTCGTCGGGACTTCTTTAAGCAGCTTCTCGCTGCCAGTAAGGAATGCAGCAAGTACCTCATGGCGGCTCCCAGGAGTTCGCAGAGCCTCGCTAAGCATTTGTTCAAGCTCAGTGGTCATCCTCTTTTGAAGGGCAGTCAGTTCCGGACGGTGATGGGCCATGGTTGGGGCTCAGGCGAAGAAGAGGGCGGTGATTCTCCAAGCTGAGCCCGAAACAGCCCAAATAGTCCAGCCAAGCGGTCGAGATTTGACTTCCCGGGCCAAGCTGTACATAGATCAAAACTTGTAAGTTAAGAGCCATCCAGGCGACGGGTCGGGCGCCTTAGATCAAAATGCGTTGACGGTATCTTTTGGTTAGATCAGAATGAAGCCATATCTTCTGATCCACAGCCGTCATGAGCCGCATCGCCTACTACCGCGTCAGCACCGCCGACCAGTCCATCGCCGCCCAACGTGACGCCCTTGGGGGCTCCTTCGATGAGGAGTTCCAAGATGAGGGCGTGAGCGGAGGCATTCCGGCTGCTCAGCGCCCCGGGTTCTCCAAGCTCTTGAGCTATGTCCGCAAGGGCGACACTATCTTCGTCTACGCGGTTGACCGCTTGGGCCGTGATGCCCTGGACGTCCAAGCGACCGTCAGGGCTCTCTTGAACAAAGGGGTAGCCGTGGAAGTCCATGGGCTCGGCAGGATCGCCAAGGGCGTCGGCGAACTCATCCTTGCGGTTCTCGCCCAGGTCGCAGACATGGAGCGGGAGCGCATCCGAGAGCGGACCTCAGCGGGTCGTGAGGCCGCTAGGAAGTCGCTGGAGGCCACTGGCCTCACGCATAGGGGCAAGGTAAGCCTGGGTCGCCCCAAGGTCGGCAATGCCTCCGAGGTCACCGCATGGCGTCTCCAGCACGGGGCCAGCATCGCGGCGACCGCTGAATACTTCGGACTATCTACGGCGACCGTGAAGCGGTATTGCGCCGATGGTGTCACGACAGTCTGACCACCACCACTCACCACCCTCAGCCGGCCTAGTGCCGGCTTTTGCTTTTTGGGCCATCAAGCCCGCGCCACAGAGGCGCCAAGCCGTCCTTCGAAAGAGGGTCACGTACTTGCGCACCTCTGTTGTCTTGCCGAACAAACAACCGGCGCCCATCCAACCCACCCAGTCCCCCAGGAACTCCCGCAGAACCTTATGACCACCATCCCCACCAAACAATGCTCAAGCTGTAAGCGCAGCCTCCCGCAGACTTCCTACTACCTCCACCCCGTCTCAGGCCCGTACGCGAGCTGCAAGGCTTGCATGATCGAGAGACGCAAGGCCCAGTACCGCTCGAACCCCCAGACCACTAAGGAGTCCACGAGGCTCTCCAGGGCCCGTGCGAAAGCGAAGGGAGGCGTGTGATGCCAAGGACCATAGTGACCACCCCTGCGCTGGAAGCGACATGTTGTCGGTGCAGGCGGACTAAAGATGCCTCTGAGTTCTACCGGCACCCCCATAACGCGAACGGCTTGCAGACCCGATGCAAGGCATGCCTGAAGGACGCCTACCAAGCGCGGAGGGAGGAACTGATCGAGTACACCCGCCAGCATCGGTGGGAGGACCAACGGGTCCGTATGGCTTCAAACGCCCGATGCCGAGACCGCGCGGCAGGACGAGCCTCCACCATCCAGGCAAAGGACATCGCGATCCCCGAGGTCTGTCCGGTGTCCGGAGGCCCCATCTACCACGGGGTAGATAACAAGTTGGGCTGGTCCCCGGTGGTCGTGAGGATCGACAAGGCCCTTGGCTACGTCGCGGGTAATTGGCTGGTCGTGTCAGAACAGGGCGAGCTGCTAATGCGGACCTTCGCCGCGGAGACCCTCAAAGCTCTGGCTGAGGACCCAAAGAATTTCTCGGCAGACCTGGAGCGGGAGCCGGCTGAAGCGACCACTTAACGCCCGTCTAACACTGTATTTCCAACCAGTGTTTCGACTAGACTTCCGCCCCATGATGGTCTTCGCGTATCGACTCCGATTCATGGGCAGCAAGCTGGATAGACGCGCGTTCGAGAGCGGAATTCATCCAGGGAAGCATGGGTGTCTGCGGTATTACAAGGCCCCCTTCAGCATGTGGGGCAAGGACTGCTATGAGGCCGAGTTGGTCGGGCCCGGCAACAGCCAAGAGCTTCCGGCCCTTAAGGACTGCCGCATTCGTGTGACTGAGCGCGGCATCCTGATTACTGGGTGGGAGACGACATATCGGGCGAGTAAGGGCCAGGGGTCCAGGTATCGGCAGACGTGGTTATGTGTAGTCGAAAGGTTTTCCTGGGACTCGATGCTGCGCCCATATGGTATTGCGGGTCTTAGGCAATCAGCGCCGCTATAAATGCTCTGAGAACGAGGGCGAGGTCTAGGTCTTTAGGTCGTGAGGCCATAATGTTTCTCGCGATGGCAATTGGGACACGCCGCAATTGCGTTTTCAACACTATCTTCTCCCCCGTCCGCTAAACGTTGAACATGGTGGACCTCTAAATAAGGCTCGCCAGTTGAGGATCTAACGAATGGCGCACGTTGATTGCAATAGCCACATTTTCCGCCTGCGCGATCAAGAACTTCAGCCACGACATCCGGATTTCTTCGGTAGACCGTAGTGGTCACAGTGATCTTTTCTGGGATTTTTCCAGCACCCAATAACCGTTTCAACCTTTCCGAACGGTCAGATTTGGATTTTTGCACTGCTAAACTGAACTCGCGCTCAATATCGGCAAGTTGTGGCGCCGAGTGATTTTCGACTGGGATTGCATCCAATGTAACTGTACAACCAATGTCTTCTGGGTCGGAGGGCTCTATTTTGATCCAGGTGGCTGTTGGATCTACTCCTTCGACCACTTTAACAATGGTGAAAAGATGGCGCGACGAGCACCTATGTGGCTTATCATGATTCTTAAGAATTCCAACCATGGGAATTCCTTGCTTAGACGCAATTAAAAGCGCTTCGCACAGGCCCTTACGATTTGCTGAGGTCTCACCTCCCCAGACATATGGAATTTTGTACCAGTAACTGCCTGTAGTTGTATCTCGGCAAACTGAAACATTCCAGAGAGTCATGGCAAATTTGGTGGCGAGCCCTTGCCTTGCTTCAGCTATGCGCCGGTCGAACGAGTACCAACGTTGACCGGCTTTAAGCACTCCTTGTCGAACGTAAGCTTCATCGGAGCGAATATCGAAAATTGTTTTCACAGATTTGTTGCTTGTCCGCAAGAATCAAACAAATAAATTGTGGTGCTAACCACCTCTTAGTACCATCTTTAACCGAGCAGCAAAACTGTCCAATCCAACTTGGCTACTGCCTGGGATAGAGTGAAGGTTGTGGCATGGGTGTACCGGCCTTGAACCGTTCCGCTTTCATGGCCGACAAGCTTATCAATAATTTGGTCGTTCACATGTGCTGCTGCTAAAGCCGACCGCACATTATGGCGGATAGAGTGAAGTGTGAACCGCTCGTCAATTTCAACCCCAGCAATTTCCCTTAGCTTCAAAAAGTCTGCGCTGGCGAAGTCGCTTGGAATGCGCTTGCCCTCCCCAATGAATTCGGGGAACACAAATCGGCCCCCTGACTTCTTTGCAGAATTCACGTATGTAAGAAAGCCCAAGTCAACCAAGTGCTGGCTTATCGGGATGAGCCGTTCGCCGGCTTTCGTCTTCACTGACCGATGGGGGTTCGATTCACTGGGGCGACTGTGAACTTCTAGGCACCATATGCCGTCGATCTGGCGGATGTCTTCGAGTTCCGCTTGGGCCATTTCTCCAGCGCGGCACCCCGTATACAACGCCAACGGGAGCAGCCAGCGCCCAGCGTCGGTGCGCAACCTGTTGGCCTCGGCAAGTTTGTTGAGGTCTTCGGACCGCCACGGTAGCCGCTGTACAGAGTCGGATGTGTCAATCCTCAATCCTGCCCAGGGGTTGGCCTGTAGCTTCCCGGCATCTACTGCAACATTGAGAAGCGACTGCAAAGGTACAAACAGGTTCTTGACTGACTGGCCCTTGATGCCCGTCGCCACCAAGTAAGCACGCAGGGTGGCGCCGTGCTGTCGGGTTATCTCAGCCAGTGGCAAGTTAACTCCCGCGTCAGCCATGAGCCTGAGTGCCCTGTCCATGATCCTCGATGCGGGGCCTGTGCGGGGCTTTATAGCGAGCCATTCGGCCTTGATGTCCCGGAGGTATTGGCCGTCTGTCTTGGGAGCCTCTGTGACCTCTTGGAGCGCCTGGGGAGGCGAGGGGAGGGCAGGGGTGGCTACTACCATGCCCTCGTCCTTCTGGACCACTGAGTCCTTCACGCCGCTATAGGTCTCCAGGGCCTCCTGAAGCAACTGAACGCCGTCCTGGGACTCATAGTCAATCTCAAGGCCCATGCGTTTTACTAGGGGCCTCAGAATCGGAATCATAACCTCCAAGTTTCCCGCAGCCATATGACTGCGCACTATGGCCTGCTGCTGCAAGTGGACCTTGGCGCGGTAAGACACGACCTCAGGCGCTAGGGGTTTGATTGGCGATATGCGGGCGACCTCAGGCGCTTCAGGCAAGGTGCCGTCCTCGGCCGCATAGCCGACCGTAGGGGCCCTGTGCACCCTGCTGGCTCCGGTCTTGTCGATCCGCTGCTGTGCGTCCCTAGCCATCTCCGTAGCCAACAGTACGCCCGTGATGTATTGGCGAAGCTCTGGGCTGACGGCGGTGAGTCGGGGTGGGGACAACTCGCGGCGCTGGCGCAGGAACTGGGCCTCCAGGTCCGCGCGAACAGAAGCGGCCTTTGCCCGGGCGACCTCGGGGTCCCCTGTGCCAAGCGTGCCATCGAAGGCAATGCGCTTGCCGCCGTAGAAGCGGGCTTGAAGCTCTTTTGGGGCGAGTACTTTGAGCCAGAACCTGTTACCGCGTAGGTAGGTCCCTGGAATCTTGAAAGCCATGGAATCTCCGGTGACGTTGATGACGCCGCCGCTCTGTAGAACTCCTTGGTGCTACACCTTGGTGCCGCAGTTTTCGTTCCGCAAGCCGCATGGATGCTGGCTCCGAGTGAAAACTGGGTTTGCTGAATTGGTTGACGAGCCTTACCCCCGGCACTGACTCCACAGTTAGGGCTGCTTGGTTCCCCACCTGACCCGGTTGGCCGCTTCCTCATGCGAGGAGGCCCGTCAACTCATATTCTAGCCCGCCGGAAAAGCCCTTTCGGGCCTTGTCGGTGATTTCAGCGCAGTTGCAGGTCGTCGTGGCCGAAGGTCACGCCGATCGGCTCGATCACCACCTGCTTCGGGCCGGCTTCCACCTGGCCCGCCACGATCGCGGACACGCCCAGCGCGCGCGCCACTTCCACCGTGCGCTCGGCGTCCTCGGACTTCACGAAGAGCGCGAAACCGGCGCCCATGTTGAAAGTGCCGTAGGCCTCGCGGTCGTCCTGCTTCGCGTGCTCCTGGATGAACTTCAGCACCGGCGTGATCGGCGGCACCTGGGCGATGCGGTAGGTGAAAGCCGACGGATGGCGCAGCAGCTTGCGCCAGCCGTGGCCGGTGATGTTGGCGCAGTACTTCATGCCGATGCCGGCCTTGGCCAGCGCCTCGGTCACCGGCGAATACAGCACGGTCGGCGCCAGCAGGGCCTCGCCGTAGCTCAGGCCGGGCTCGACTTCGGTGAGATAGCCGTCGGGCAGCCGCTCCACCAGCTTGCGCGCCAGCGACAGGCCGTTGGCGTGGATGCCGCTGGAAGCCAGCAGCACGATGGCGTCGCCGGCGGCCAGGTCGTCGCCGACCGACAAGCGCGACTTGGGGCTGACGATGCCGGTGCACGAAGCCGCCAGGTCGATGCGATCGCCTTCGACGATGCCGGCCAGCGCCGGCGTTTCGCCGCCGCCCCAGGCCACGCCGCAGGTGTCGCAGGCTTTTTTCCAGCCGGTCACCAGCGCCTGGGCGCGGGCCTTGTCGCCGAACCAGTCGCTGCCGCCGGCGGCCCAGTACGCCTGCACCACCAGCGGCGTGGCGCCGACGGTGATCAGGTCGTTGACGGCCATGGCGATGGTGTCCTGGGCGATGCCTTCGTACCAGCTCTTGCCGGTGAGCTCGGCCATGGCGTCGGCCACCAGCACCTTGCTGCCCAGGCATTCGACGATGCTGGCCAGGTAGAACGGGCCGACGTCGACCACGTAGGCCGATTCGCCGCGCGAAGCGGCGACCTCGGTGAAGCCATGACCGGCCAGGTGCACGGCGGTGGCCGCGGCGGCGCGCTGGGCGCTCACCTTCAGCGGGTCGATCAGGTCGTAATTGACGCCGGCCTGGTCGTAGCTCAGCGTGTCGGGGTTGGTGGAGGCAGAAGTCATGAGGCGAATTATCCGTTGTCGCCGGATGCGGTCCGCCAGGTCCGTAAAATGCGCCGATGTCCTATCTCGTGCTCGCCCGCAAATACCGCTCCCGGAACTTCTCCGAAATGGTGGGGCAGGAGCACGTGGTGCAGGCCCTGTCCAATGCCCTGCAGACCCAGCGACTGCACCACGCTTACCTGTTCACCGGCACGCGCGGCGTGGGCAAGACCACGGTGTCGCGCATTTTGGCCAAGGCGCTCAACTGCACCGGCCCCGACGGCACCGGCGGCATCACCGATTCGCCTTGCGGCGTGTGCCAGGCCTGTCGCGACATCGACGCCGGCCGCTTCGTCGACTACACCGAACTCGACGCGGCCTCCAACCGCGGCGTGGACGAGGTCCAGTCGCTGCTGGAGCAGGCGGTCTACAAGCCGGTGGCCGGTCGCTTCAAGGTGTTCATGATCGACGAGGTTCACATGCTCACCAACACCGCGTTCAACGCGATGCTGAAGACGCTGGAGGAGCCGCCCGAATACCTGAAATTCGTGCTCGCCACGACCGACCCGCAAAAGGTGCCGGTGACGGTGCTGTCGCGCTGCCTGCAGTTCAACCTGCGGCCCATGGCGCCCGAAACGGTCGAAACCCATCTGGCCGATGTGCTGGGCCGCGAGAGCGTTCCGGCCGACGCGCAGGCCATGCGCCTGCTGGCGCGGGCGGCGCGCGGTTCGATGCGCGATGCGCTGTCGCTCACCGACCAGGCCATCGCCTTCGGTGGCGGCGAGGTGCGCGAAGAGACGGTGCGCCGCATGCTCGGCAGCGTCGATCGGTCCCATGTTTTTCGCTTGATCGAGGCACTGGCCATGGGCGACGGCCTGACGGTCGTCGAGACGGTGGAGGCCTTGCGCGCCAACGGGCTCTCGGCCGCGTCCACGCTCGAAGACATGGCGGCGGTGCTGCAGTCCATGGCGGTGATGCAGGCGGTGCCGCAACGCGCCGCTGCGCCCGCCGATGCCGAGGCGGCCGAAACCGTGCGGCTGGCCGACACGATGCCGGCCGACGAGACGCAACTGCTCTACAGCATCTGCATCCATGGCCGGGGCGAGCTGGGCCTGGCGCCCGACGAATACGCCGCGCTCACCATGGTGCTGCTGCGGCTGCTGGCCTTCAAGCCGGCGTCGGATGCGGCCTCGACGGAAAAAAAAACTCTGAAAGTCGCGCAGCGGCCGGTTGACGCGCCGTCTGCAGCGGTCGCGGCACCGGTCGAGAAGCCCGTGCCCGCGACGATCGCCGAGGTTCCGGTGCCTGCGCCGGTGGTTGTGGCCCCGTCGCCGGCCGAGCCTGCTGCGGTGGCCGAACCTGAGGTGACCGAGTCCCTGAGCGTCGATGTCGATCCGGACGGTGACGGCGATGTCGTCGTGCCGGCGCAAGACGTTGCCGAGCCTGTAACGGCTGTCGAAGTGGCCCGGTCGCCGGTCGAGTCCACACCGCCCGTCGCACCGGTCGATGCCGCGCCGGCGGCAACATCGCCGGCGTCGGCACGAGACGACAACGAACCGCCACCGTTTTTCGAGGACGGCGATCCGGGCGAGGCCGACTCGTCTGTGCCTGCTCCGCAGTCGCCACCTTCCCGTCCGCCGCTGGCGGCCTTGCCGGTACGCGAGTCCGGCCCGGGACCGGTATCGGGCGGGGCAGGGCGCGCCGAATCTGAAGCCGAGGCATCCGACGTGCTGTCGGTACCGGTCCGCCAGCAGCCGCTGGCCGGCCCGCGTACCGGACCCCGCGCCGATGTCGCGGCCCCGGCCGCGACTTTTACGCCAACTGCGGAAGGCGAGGCCTGGTATGACACAGTGCGCGCGCTGGTGCGCGCCGAGGCGATCACCGCCCTGGTCCGTGAGCTCGCACTGCAGTCGCAACTGCTGGCGCGCGACGGCGCACACTGGATGCTGCGGGTGGAAAGCGCTTCGCTTAACACGCCCAATACCCGTGAGCGGCTGCGTGCCGCGCTCGCGGCAGGCGGCCATGCCGATATGCTGTCGATCGAGGTCGGTACCGTCGTCGACAGCCCGGCGCGCCGCAACGCGGCCGCCGCTGCCGCGCGTCAGCGCCAGGCCGAGGAGATCGTCACCAACGATCCCTTCGTGCAGGAGATGATGCGCGACTTCGGGGCCAAGATCGTCCCTGGATCCCTCAAGGTCCGGCCGCTGCAGGACGCGGGCAGCAGTACCAGCACGGCGGCCTGATTTCCGTTTTCTTTCCGTTTTCCATCGCTTTGCAAGGATTTTTCGAATCATGTTCAACAAGGGACAGCTCGCCGGCCTCATGAAGCAGGCCCAGGCCATGCAGGACAACCTGAAGAAGGCACAGGACGAACTCGCCAATGTCGAGGTCGAGGGCGAATCCGGCGCCGGCCTGGTCAAGGTGCTGATGACCTGCAAGCACGACGTCAAGCGCATCACCATCGACCCCAGCCTGCTGGCCGAGGACAAGGACATGCTCGAAGACCTGGTGGCCGCTGCCTTCAATGCGGCAGTGCGCAAGGCCGAGGAGACCTCGCAGGAGAAGATGGGCAAGATCACCGCCGGCATGCCGGGCTTGCCTGGCGGCATGAAATTTCCCTTCTAGCTGTGGCTCTCCCCCAGGCTTGCCCACTGCGTGTGGCCGCCTACCCCCGTCCGGGGGCGGCGGGCTGGCTCGAAGGCTTGGATCTCCCCCAGGCTTGCCCACTGCGTGTGGCCGCCTACCCCCGTCCGGGGGCGGCGGGCTGGCTCGGCGTAGCCTCGCTGCCACGCCTCAACGACAGTCGGCGCGCTGCGCGCCCTCCGGAGGGTGGGTATGGCGCTCGGCGGGCTCGGCATGGTTTCGCTGGTTGGAATTGAGCAGGGATGTACTGATGGCTGATCTCGGGTCGGTCGACGCGCTGGTGTCGGCGCTTCGGCGCTTGCCGGGGGTGGGGGCGAAGTCGGCTTCGCGGATGGCTTTTCATTTGCTGCAGCACGATCGGGCGGGGGCCGAGTTGCTGTCGCAGGCGCTGCACCAGGCCACTTCCACCGTGCGGCATTGCGCGCGGTGTCATACCTTTACCGAGAGCGAGGTCTGCTCAGTTTGCAGCGATCCGGACCGCGACGCGACCCGGCTTTGCGTGGTGGAAACGCCGGCCGACCAGGCGGCGCTGGAACGTACCGGGGCGTTTCGCGGGCTTTACTTCGTGCTGATGGGGCGGCTTTCGCCGCTCGATGGCATCGGGCCGAAGGACATCGGACTGCAGCAGTTGTTCGACCGCGCCACCGACGGCGTGACCGCCGAGGTGATCCTGGCGACCAACTTCACCGCCGAGGGCGAGGCGACGGCACATGTGGTGGCCGAAGGGCTCAAGGCGCGCGGGCTGCGTACCACGCGACTGGCACGTGGCGTGCCGGCAGGCAGCGAGCTTGAATACGTGGACCTGGGCACCATCGCCCACGCGCTGGCCGACCGGCGCTGATACCCCCAACCGGAGTTTTTCCCATGGCCGATGTCGCCCACCTGCCGCACTTCACCCTGGCCTACTGGTGCATTCTGGTGGCGGTGCTGATGCCGATCGTCTGTGCCGGCATCGCCAAGGCGGGCAAATTCGACAACCACGATCCGCGCACCTGGCTGTCGCAGCAGAAGGGCTACCGGGCGCGCGCCAATGCGGCGCAGACCAATTCGTTCGAGAACCTGCCGTTTTTCATCGGCGCGGTGGTCATCGCGCACCAGTTGCAGGCATCGCAGGGCTGGATCGACGGGCTGGCGCTGGCCTATATCGTGCTGCGCATCGCGTATGTCGCGTCCTACCTCGCCGATCTCGCCAGCCTGCGCAGCGCGCTCTACATGGGCGCTTTCTTCGTCAACGTCGGACTGCTGTTCGTCGGCTATCGCTGAAATCCGGCGCGACGGGTGCTGGTTAACCCGCAACGGGATGTCCCGGATTCGCCCCGTGCTGGTGCGGATTTAAGCTGATTCGCGATGGCCTTCATCGATTCCTTTCGGCCGGGCCGCCGGGTGTTCACCGCCGGCGCGGCGCTCGGCGCGGCTGCGCTGGCCGTGCCGGTGCTGCGCGCGCAGACCAAACCCGAGAAGCCGCTGGTGCGTATCTCGGTCGGCGAAAAAGCCAGCCTCTACCACCTGCCGCTGACCATCGCCGAGCGCCTTGGCTACTTCACCACCGCCGGACTGCAGGTGCAGATCGACGACTATGGCACTGGCGCGGCCGCCATCCAGGCGCTGCTCTCCGGTCGGGCCGATGTGAGCGCGGGGGCGTTCAAGCACACGCTGAGCCTGCAGAGTCGCAACCAGTTCTGCACCGCTTTCGTGGTGCAGGGGCGCGCACCGCAGGTGGTCACCGCCGTATCGCTGCAGTCGCTGCCCGACTACCGACGTCTCGAGGACCTGCGCAACAAGCGCATCGGGGTGTCGGCCATGGGGGCCACCACGCACCTGGCCGCGAGCATGCTGCTGACGCGCGGCAACCTGCGGCCAAACGACATGACTTTCGTGCCCGTCGGGCTGGGCGCCTCCGCCGCCAAGGCTTTGCGCGACGGACAGATCGATGCGATCGCGACGCTCGATCCGCTGGTGACCCAGCTGGAGCAGAAGGGCGAGGTCTGCGTCATCAGCGACACCCGCACACTCAAGGACACGCGCTCGCTCTTCGGCGGCCCGATGCCGGCCGGCTGCCTGTATGCGCCCGAGGCCTTTCTGCGCCAGCGGCCGCAGACGGTGCAGGCGTTGACCGACGCGATGGTGCGTGCGCTCAAATGGCTGCAGACGGCCAGCCCCGGCGACATCGTGAAGACCGTGCCCGCCTACTACCTGCAGGAGGACCGGGCGCTCTACCTGGCGGCATTCCAGAAGGTGCGCGAGGCGATCTCGCCCGACGGCCTGCTGGCCGAGGACGGGCCGGCCACGGTGCTGCGTGCGGCCAGCGGTTTCGAGCCCGAGCTGGCCCAGGCGCATATCGACCTGCGCCGGCTCTACACCAACGATTTCGCCCGGCGCGCCAAGCAGCGGTTCGAAGCCTGACCGCGGCAGGCCGTCGGTTTCATTCGGCCTTGCTGGTAGCCGGCACGCTGGCCACGGACGCGGCCGTGCGCCCCTGCACCCTGGCCAGCTCGGCCTGCCACGAAGGTCCGCTGCGCGCGGCACGGTAAGCGGTCTTGCTGGCGGTGTAGCCGGGCACAGCGTCGTCGGCGGCCTGGCTGCCGGCATAGGCGGCGAGCCCCGAACGCAGCCACAGGTTGCGGTCGGCCTCGACTTCGGCGCGGCTGATGGCCGTTGCTTCGGCGGTGCTGGCGGCGGTCGTGCCCTGCGCGTGGACGGTGCCGGCAAAGGCGAGCGTGGCAGCAGCGGCGGAGAAAAAAGCGAGAGTCCGGAAGGTCTTCATCTGGATGGTCCTTTGTCTTGGCCGTGGTCGCGGAAGTCGCGAACCACGGATGGCAGTCTGGACCCCCGTCTTGCGCCGCGATGTGCGCCAGCGCACCGGTTTTTTCAGATGGCGATTCGCGCTACAGCGTGGCGACGTGCAGCACGTCCAGCGGCTCGGCCCGGCCGCGCACGGCTACGCGCTCGCGCCGGCCCGGCAGCTCGGCCAGTCCGGCCTGCTCGGCGACGAATACCGACACCACCAGCCGCGAGGCCGATGTCTTGGCCTGGTCCTGCAGCCGGCTCGCGGTGTTGACCACTTCGCCGACCGCACTGAAGGTGGTGCTCTGCTGCCAGCCCACTTCGGCCACCACGGTGCGGCCGGCGTGCAGACCCATGCCGAAGTCGATGCGCTGGCCGAATTCGGCTTCGAAGTCCTGGCTCCAGGCCTGCAGGCGCCGGTCGATCAGCGTGGCGGCGGCCACGGCCTGACGACAGGCGGCAGGCAGGTCGGTTTCCAGGCCGAAGATGGCCATCACGCTGTCGCCGATGAACTGGTTGGCCACGCCGCCGCTGTCGCGCACCGCGCCGCCGACGATCTCGAAATAGCGGTCCAG
The DNA here is from genome assembly GCF_033546935.1 of Xylophilus sp. GOD-11R. GTDB lineage: Bacteria > Pseudomonadota > Gammaproteobacteria > Burkholderiales > Burkholderiaceae_C > Xylophilus. The sequence continues at coordinate 1,907,331 of NZ_CP137854.1, forward strand.
CGTATAGACCAGGTCGAAGGGCCATTGGCGTTCGGACAGGCCCGACCAGCGCCGCAGGTCGACGAAGAGGATGGCCACGTCGCGCTCGCGCCCGGCGCGGCCGGCGGCCTCGCGCGCGCCGGGCACGAAGATCGGCAGCACCGTGATGTCGGCTTCAGGCCGCAGCTGGCAGGCCAGACGGACATCGGCCGGTGCTCTCACGCGCGCCAGGGTGCGCGCCTCGTCGGGGCCGGGCGGCGGCAGGGCGCCGGGCGGGCCTTCCACCCGCACCCGGCAGGTGGAGCAGCGCGCCCGGCCGCCGCAGATCGACAGATGCGGTATGCCGTGCATGCGGCTGGCTTCCAGAACGCTGGTGCCGCGCGCCACGCGCACCTGGCGGCCCGGGTAACGCAGCCGGATCGACCCGCCCGCGCGACCGCGCGCCACCCGATGGCGCAGCGCACGGCCTGCCAGCAGCAGCCCGACCATGCCGGCGTAGACGACCATGGCTTCGCGGGCCACGCGGTTGACTTCGCGGCTTTCGGTGGCGTCGAGCATGCGGGCCGGGGCGTCGGTCCAGGCGATCTCGCGGCCCATGGCCAGAAAGCCGAGCGCGGCCAGCACCGGCAGCATCACGGCCAGGCAGACGAAGCCGGGCAACACGCGTTGCCAGGCCCGACGGGCACGCAGGGCCATGTGCACGCCCAGGCAGCCGTGCGCCCAGGCGGCGGCCATCATGCCCATCTGGAAGGCGGCGGCGTTCGGGCTCCACAGGCCACGCACCACACGGGCGTAGGTCGGGTCCAGACCGTAGGCCTCGTAGGCCCAGCGCATCGAGGCCAGATGGCCGGCCAGCAGCAGGGGCAGGGCGAAACCCAACAGCAGCCGCACCGCCTCGGCCGGCGGCAATCGCAGGCTGCGGCGTTCCCACACGGCGGCGAAGGCGAGGGCCAGATGCACGCCGGCGGCGCCGTAGAGCAGGGCGGTGCCGGGCAGGCTGTGCCAGAAGCGGTGCGCGGCATCCAGCGCCGATTCGGCGGTGGCCAGCGAGACCAGGCCCAGGGCGTGGTCGAGCAGATGCAGGGCGACGTAGGCCAGCAGCACCAGGCCGCTGGTCCAGCGCAGGCCGCGCTGGGTGGGCAGGCGATCGCGGAGGGTGGGGCGGGCCGGTGCGTCTGTCATGGGGAGCGCGTCAGCATAATTCAGTGCCACCGCCGAATGCCGCATGAACACGCCTGTCCACCGATCCAGCCTCGCCCTGCGCACCGTCGCCTTGCTGGAGGGCCTGTCGGAGAGCCGTCTTGCGCGGCTGGCGCAGGACTGCCGCTGGCACCAGGTGGCGGCGCGCCATCCGCTGCTGCTGCGCTCGGCCGACGGGGCGGCAGCACGCGGCGAGCCGGAGGTGTTCTTCATCGTGTCCGGTCGGGTGCGGGTGGCCATCTACTCGGCGGCGGGGCGTCAGGTGACCTTCCGCGACCACGGGCCGGGCGAGCTCTTCGGTGACCTTGCCGCGATCGACGAGGGCCCGCGTTCGGCCGACGTGCACGCGCTGGAACCCAGCGTGGTGGCCAGCCTGGGGCGTGACGGTTTCCTGGCCCTGTTGCGCGACGAGCCGCTGGTGGCCGAACGCATGCTGCGGCGACTGGCGGCACTGGTGCGCGAGCTGAGCGACCGGGTGATCGACCTCAGCACGCTGGCGGTGGGCGACCGGCTGCAGGCCGAGCTGCTGCGCCTGTCGCGCGAGGCCGGGGTGTCGGGCAACCAGGCGCGGCTCGATCCCGCGCCGCGCCATGCGCCGCTGGCCAGCCGCATCAGCACCAACCGGGAGCAGGTCACCCGCGAGCTGGCATCGCTCACCCGCGCGGGCCTGCTGCGCAAGGAGGGCGCGGCGCTGGTGGTGACCGATGTCGAGCGCCTTGCCGGCCAGGTGGCCGCGGCGCGCGACGGATCGGCGTGACGCTGGCCTAGTTGAAGCGGCCGGCGCTGCCGCCGAGGCTGAAGCGGCCGGCGCCGAGCAAGGCCACCGTCACCGCGGTGAACAGGAAGAAGCCCTGCAGCTCGAGCGCCCAGCCGCCCTGCTTGCCCAGGGTGAAGATCTGGCTGAGATGCACCAGGCTGAAGGCGACCAGCATGTTGACGACGATGATCAGCGCCGCCGGCCGGGTGAACAGGCCGACGATGACCAGCGCCGGCGCAATGACTTCGCCGATGTAGACGCCGTAGGCCACGAAGGAGGGCAGCCCGGCCTGCTGCACCAGTCCGAGCACGAAGCCCGGGCCGCTCTGCAGCTTGGCGATGCCGTGCAGCAGCGTGAGGATGCCCAGGGTCAGGCGCAGGACCAGGCGGGCCCAGTCGTCGCGGGAAAACTGCGCGCTCGGCGCGGTGGTGGTGATGGTGCTCATGTCGGTTCGGGTGGTCGTGGTCGGAACAGCCGCCAGTCTGACTCCGGCGACCACCCGCCGTATGTGCGTAAAAGCACCGATTGGGCTACTTGGGCAGCGAGGCCCGCACGGTGGCCACCTGCGCCGGCTGCACCGCACCGGCCGCGTTGCCCCAGCTCTTGCGCACGAAGCTCAGCAGGTCGGCCACGTCGGCATCCTGCAGACGCCAGCCGAAGCCCGGCATGGCCAGGGCCGCCGGGGAGTCGGTGGTGTGCGGCATGGCCGAACCGCGCAGCACGATGCGGATCAGCGAGGTGGGATCGGCGGCGGCCACCGCGCTGCTGCGGGCCAGCGCCGGGAAAGTGCGCGCCGCGCCCTGGCCGTCGGAGCGGTGGCAGGCCGCGCAGTTGTTGAGGTAGACCATGGCGCCGCGCTCCGGCACCTGGCCGTCGTGCAGCGCGGCGGCGGTGGCGTCGGGCGCGGGTGCGGCCGGTGCCGTGGCGCTCGCTCCCTTGGCCGGCGGTATGGCCTGCAGATAGCTCGCCATGGCGGCCAGGTCTTCCCGGCTCATGTGCTGCGTGCTGTTGGCGACCACCTCGGCCATGGGTCCGAAGGCGGCGGTGTGCGGGTTCCGGCCGGTGCGCAGGTAGTCGACGATGTCGTCGCGCGACCAGGTCGCCAGCCCCGGCAGGGCGCTGGCGCGCAACGGCTGGGCGTACCAGCCGTCGACAAGCGCGCCGGACAGGAACACGTCGCCGCCTTTCTCGGACGCGGCCTTCTCGGCACCGGTGAATCCACGCGGCGTGTGGCAGGCGCTGCAGTGGCCCAGGCCCTGCACCAGGTAGGCGCCGCGGTTCCATTCGGCGCTCTGCGCGCTGTCGGCGGCGTAGGGTGCGCCGTCGAGGTAGAGCAGGTTCCAGCCGGCCATCAGCCAGCGCATGCGGTAGGGCCACTTCAATGCGGTCTCGGGGTTGTCCTGCCGGGCCGGCGCCACGCCCTGCTTGAAGTACGCATAGAGCGAGGCCACGTCCTCGTCCGACAGCCGGGCGAAGTTGGTGTAGGGCATGGCCGGGTAGAGGTAATGCCCGTCGCGTGCCCGGCCCTTGCGCAGTGCGCGGCCGAAGTCCTCGACCGTATAGGCGCCTATGCCCTGGTCCGGGTCGGGCGTGATGTTGGTCGAGACGATGGTGCCGAAGGGCGTTTGCATTGGCAGGCCGCCGGCGAAGGGCGCGCCCTGCGGCCGGGTATGGCAGCTGATGCAGTCGCCGGCCTGCGCCAGGTACTGGCCGCGCAGCACCTGCGGGTCTTTGGAGACCGGCGCCCTGGGCGCCGATACCCGCTCGCCGCTGGTGGCACCACCGGTGGTCGGCACAGGGGTCTGGGCCCGGGCGCCTGTGGCCAGCAAGGCGGCCATCGCCACGGCCAGCAGCGGCGTCGCCGAGAGTGGGGTGCGCGCGCTCATGCCAGGGCTCCTCCCGGGCTCTTGAGATAGCGTTCCCGGATCGCCTTGGCCGACCAGTACGCCAGCCCGGTGACCATGCCGGTCGGGTTGTAGCCGAAGTTCTGCGGGAAGGCGCTGGCGCCCATCACGAAGACGTTGGGCACGTCCCAGGCCTGCAGGTAGCGGTTGATGGCGCTGGTACTCGGGTCGGTGCCCATCACCGCGCCGCCGGTGTTGTGGGTGGACTGGTAGACGCGCAGGTCGTAGTGGTCGCCCGGCTTGCGGGCGTTGACCCGGTACGACTTCGGGGCCATGGCCTTGGCGATCTGCTCGCACCTCGACGAGATGAACTGCGTCATCGCGATGTCGTTGGCACGCCAGTCGAAAGTCATGCGCAGCAACGGCTGGCCGTAGGCGTCCTTGTAGGTCGGGTCCAGATCGAGGTAGTTCTCGCGGTAGGACATGACCGAGCCCTGGCTGCCCACGCTGGCGGTGTAGCGGTAGTTGTCCTTGATCGCCTTCTTCCAGCCGCCGCCCCAGGCGGGCGCGCCCTCGGGCAGGGCCATCTGCTGGATCGGCCGGCCGCCGGTGGTGATGCAGTTGATGCTGGCACCGCCCACGAAACCGAGCGGGCCGTGGTCGAAGTTGTCGCCGTCGAAATCGTCGATGACGCTGCCGCTGGCACCGGCGCCGACGAAGGGGTTCATCGGCTGGTCCTTGTCGAAGAACAGGCTGACGCCGGAATTGAGTTGGTAGGCGTAGTTGCGGCCGACCACGCCCTGGCCGGTGGCCGGGTCGTAGGGTTTGCCGATGCCCGACAGCAGCATCAGCCGCACGTTGTGGAACTGGTAGGCGCAGAGGATCACGAGGTCTGCCGGCTGTTCCACCTCGCGGCCCTGCGCGTCGATGTAGGTGACACCGGTGGCGTGCTTGCCGTCGGCAGACATGTTGACCCGGGTCACGTGCGAGCGGGTGCGCAGCTCGAAGTTGTCGCGGTGCAGCAGCGTGGGCAGCAGGGTGGTCTGCGGCGAGGCCTTGGCGTAGTTGTAGCAGCCGTAGCGCTCGCAGAAGCCGCAGAAGTTGCAGGGGCCGAGCTGCGCGCCATGCGGATTGGTGTAGGCCTTCGACGCGTTGGCGGCTGCCTGCGGGAAGGGGTGGTAGCCGAGCTCGCGCGCGGCCTTTTCGAACAGCAGGGCGCTGTTGATGCTGGCCAGCGGGGGCAGCGGGAAGTCGTTGGAACGTGCGCCCTCGAAAGGATTGCCGCCGGGCTGGATTTGCCCGCGGATGTTGCCGGCCCGGCCGGAGATGCCGGCGATCTTTTCGAAGCGATCGAAGTGCGGCTCCATCTCTTCGTAGGTCACGCCGAAGTCCTGCAGCTGCATGCCGGCGGGAATGAATTTCTTGCCGTAGCGCTCCTCGTACTTGCTGCGCAGGCGCAGGTCGTCGGGAAGCGGGCGCCAGTGGTGGCCGTTCCAGTGCACACCGGCGCCGCCCACGCCGTCACCCGGCAGAAAGGAGCCGAGTTGCCGATAGGGCAGGGCGGTGTCGCCGAGGTTGTGGCGCACCGTCACCGTCTCGCGGGCGAGGTTCTGGAAGAGCTTGCCGCGGATGCCGTAGCTCAGCTCGTCGGTGATGCGCGGATAGGCGAAATCCGGCACCGTATCGCGCATCTCGCCGCGTTCGAGCGCCAGCACGTGCAGGCCGGCGTCGGTGAGTTCCATGCCCATGATGGCGCCGGTCCAGCCGAAGCCGACCAGCACCGCATCGACCGAAGGTTTCTTGATGGAAGCCATGGGTTGCGACTTCCTTTCAGGCCTGCGGGCCGGCGATGGTGACCGGCGGCAGCGGGTATTGCACGCCGGGCCGGCCGACCCAGTCGGCGAAATCGGCGCGCGCGCCGGGAAAACCGATCATCTGCCAGGCCACGCCGTTGCGGTTGCCGCCGTGGATCGGGTCGGCGAGGTAGCCTTCCTTGGTGTTCTGCAGCAGGAAACCGAAGAAGGTCTTGCTGTCGACATCGGTGAAGACGATGGCGCCGGTCTCCATGCCCGCGAGCACCTCGTCCTGCCGGGCGGGTTCGAGCTGGGCGAACGTCTTGCCGTCGAAGGCCTGCCGGCAATGGGCGTCGCAGGCGGCGATGCCGGCGCGGTACACATCGCGCGGCGGCAGGCGGCCCTGGTAGCCGAACTCGGGTGGCGCGTCGGCGAACGGGCCCTGCGTGTACCAGATGGCGGCGTGGCCGAAGACTTCGTCCATCTGGCGGTCGATGAACTCGTGCACGCCGGCCTCGATGCCGCTCGGGCCTTCGGCGTCGGCGGGAATCAGGCGGGCGACGGCCGCCTGCACGAAGGCCCATTCGGGCGGATGAAAGTAGCGGGGCGTGTAGGCCGCGGGCGTCGCGTTGCCGGCAGATGCGGTCGGTTGCGCGGAGGCTGCGGGCGGTGGGGTGGGAGAGCAGCCGGCGGCGACGGCCGTGGCGGGGACGATCGCGATCGAGCGGCGCAGGAATCCGCGCCGTGCTGAGTCATGGGACATGACATGCTTCCTGTACGGGCGCGTGGGGCGCCCTTGTTATGCGTTATGGAAAAAGGCGATGTCATGCTAGGCACCGGCCGTCGGATGCCTGTTGCACTTTGCAACTCCTATGTATCAGTCGTGCTAAGTTCCGCGCCGAACCAAGAAGAGACAAGCCATGAAATTCAGGCTCCGACAGATGGAAGTCTTTCGCGCCGTCATGCTGACCGGCTCGATCAGCGGTGCATCCAAACTGCTGTTCACCTCGCAGCCGGCGATCAGCCGGATCGTGTCGCACACCGAGCAAACGCTGGGGCTTTCGCTCTTCAGCCGCATCAAGGGCAAGCTGGTGCCGACGCCCGAGGGCGAGGCGCTTTTCCGTGAGGTGGACGAGTTCTACAAGCAGGCGCTGCGGGTGGACGACTTCGCGCGCGGGCTGGCGGCCGGGCCGTCGGGCACGCTCAACATCGCCTCGAGCCCCTGCCTCAGCCGCAGCCTGGTGCCGCGCGTGGTCACCCGTTTCGTGCAGCGCTATCCCAATATCCGCGTCAACCTGCGCACGACGCTGCTGGCCGGCATGGCGCAGGAAGTGCTGAGCAATACCGTCGACCTGGCGGTGTCGGTGCTGCCGTTGGAGCATCCCAACCTGCGCATGGAGCCCTTCACCGAGGGCCGCATGGTCTGCGTGGTGCCGCGCGGGCACGAGCTCGCGCAGATGGCATCGGTGGCTATCGGCGATCTGGCGCGTTTCACGCTCATTGCCCATCACCCGTCGATCGCCTTCGGACAGATGGTGACGGCCGCCTTTCGCCAGGCTGGCGTGCCACTGGTCTCACGTGTCGACATCCACGAGACCGACGTCGCCTGTGCGCTGGTGCGCGCCGGCGCGGGCATCGCGATGGTGGATCAGTTCACGGTGGAGGGCATGGCCTGGAACGACCTGCTGGTGCTGCCGCTGGCCGACGAGATCCGCTTGGTGCCGAGCATCGTGCGCTCGGCCTTCGACAACGGGCAGACGCATGCGGACAAGTTTGCGGAGCTGCTGCGCGAGACGGTCGCCGGCGGCCGGCCGGGGTCCTGACGCGAAACGGTCGGCACGAACTCACGCCGGCAGCAACCCGGCCGCGCGGTAACCGTCGACCAGGGTGTCGAAGAGGGCGACGTCGTCACGGCTGCGTGCCATCAACTGAGCGCCCGCGATGGCCGCGAAGATCGCCCGGGCACGCTGCATGGCTTGGGCATCTTCGACGCCCATGGCGACGAGCATGCGAGCCAGCCAGGCCACGTTGACGTCGGCGAATCGCTGGACTTCGAGCTTCACCGGATCCGGCAAGTCGTCGTATTCGGCAGCCATGAAACTGCACAGGCACATGCGGTTGCCGTTTTCGAGCGAGCGACGAAAAACTTCCGGATAGCGCCGCAGGCAGGCGGCGGGGTCTCCCGTTTCATCGACCATCGTCTCCAGGCCAGCGGCCGTGTCTTCCCAATAGCGCTGCGCGACCGCCGCGCCCAGGTCGGCCTTGGTGGGAAAGTGGTAGTGGATGCTGGCGCTCTTGATGCCGACATCGGCTGCGAGATCCCGGAAATTCAGGCCGCTGTAGCCACGCGCCTGGGCGGTGCGACGGGCGGCGGCGAGGATGGCCTCACGGGCATTGGTGCTCAAGGATGCGGGCCTTTCGAAGAAACGGAAGAAAACGATTTTAGGTTGTCGATTCAAAACTATCAATTGATAGATAGGGGTTGACGCTTGGTGATTGCGGCCCCTAAGATTTACCTATCAATCGATAGATAGGAGCGCGGCATGAGTACCGACAGTCCATCCGACCTGCAGCCCTTTATCGGCATGACCATTCACGACTGGCACACGGGACCGTACCCGGCTCGTGTGCGAATCGCGGTCGCCGAAAAAGGCCTGCAGCCGCAGGTTCGTTTCCATTCGGTCGACCTGCTCAAGGGCGAACACAAGCAGCCTGGTTTTCTGGCCATCAACTATTCCGGCACCTTGCCGGTGCTGGAGTTGGCCGACGGCAGTTTCATCGCCGAATGCACCGCCATCACCGAGTATCTCGATCACCTCGATGGCCAGCCCACCCTCACCGGCACCACGGCGTTCGAGAAGGGAACCATCCACATGATGAGCAGACGCGCCGAGCTGGAAGTGCTCGACGCGATCAGCGTGTATTTCCATCACGCCACGCCGGGCCTCGGCCCGACGGTCGAGCTCTATCAGAACGCCGAGTGGGGCCTGCGCCAGCGCGACAAGGCGCTGCGTGGCATGCGCTATTTCGACTCGGTGCTGAAAACGCAGTCCTTCGTGGCAGGCGAGGTTTTCTCGATGGCCGACATCACGTTGTTCGGCGGATTGGTCTTCGCCGAAATCGTGCGCGTGGCGGTACCGCCGGAGCTGAGCGCCTTGCATGCGTGGCATGCCCGCATGCTGGCGCGGCCGAGCGTCGAAGGCTGGAAAACGATGTAGCGCCGCGAGCGCGCCCGCGCGCCCACCCTTAACCCCAAGCTATACCCCACCCCCAAAACGGCACTGGCCGGGGCGTGCTGCCCGTCCTAGATTTGCATCCGGCAAATCAAAAAGAGAGACAAGCAGCATGAGCCAGATCCAAATTCTCAGGCGGCGCCGGCAGGTGAGCGCCGACCTCGTCGCGCGCTTCCGGCGCATTCCGGTGGCCAACGTCAGCGACTGCATGATGCGCATCACCGCCGGTGGCCCGCGCCTGCGGCCGATGCACCGTGGCGGCGGGCTCGCCGGCCCGGCCTTCACCGTCAAGACCCGTCCCGGCGACAACCTGCTGGTGCACAAGGCGCTCGACCTCGCCCAGCCCGGCGACGTGATCGTGGTGGACGCAGGCGGCGACCTCACCAACGCGATCATCGGCGAGCTGATGAGCGGCTACGCGGCCAGCCGGGGCATCGCCGGCATCGTCATCAACGGCGCGATCCGCGACGCCGACACGCTGGCCGCCTCGGCCTTTCCGGTCTACGCGGCCGGCGTCACCCACCGCGGCCCCTACAAGGACGGCCCCGGCCAGATCAACGTGGCGATCGCCCTCGACGGCATGGTGATCGAGCCCGGCGACCTGATCCTGGGCGATGCCGACGGCCTGCTCTGCGTGCCCTTCGACCAGGCCGAAGCGCTGCTGGCCGCCGCCGCCGCCAAGAACGACCAGGAGCAGGACACGATCCGCGACATCGCGGCCGGCCGGCTCGACACGTCCTGGGTGGATGCCGCGCTGCAGCGCCTGGGCTACGCCTCCGAATACGAATCCACCACTTCCTCCATCCAAACGACAAGCGAGACAACGACATGAAAATCGGACTCATCGGCCTGGGCAACATCGGCGTGCACTTCGGCAACCGCCTGCTGGCCGCCGGCCACGAACTGCTGGTACACGACCGCAACCAGGCCGCGCAACAGCGGCTGGTCGACCAGGGCGCCACCGGTGTCGCGAGCGCCACCGAACTGGCCTCTCAGACCGAGGTGGTGCTGCTCTGCCTGCCGCTGCCGCGCATCGTGGCCGACGTGGCCGCCGAGGTGGCGCAGGGCAGCGCGGTGCGCACCGTGGTCGACCTCTCCACCACCGGGCCGTCGGTAACGCGCGAGGTCGAGGCGTTGCTGTCGGCGCGCGGCATTGCGCTGGTCGGCGCGCCGGTGTCCGGCGGCACCGTCGCCGCCGAAAAAGGCACGCTGGCGGTGATGCCCGCCGGCCCCCAGGCGGCCTACGAACTGGTCGAGCCGCTGCTGCGGGTGCTGGGCAAGAACATCTTCTACCTGGGCGCCGACCCGACGCTGGGCCAGACGATGAAGATCATCAACAACACGCTCTACGCCACCAGCATGGTGGCCAGCTGCGAGGCCCTGGTCTACGGCGTGAAGGCGGGGCTGGATTCCAAGACCATGCTGGACGTGATCAACGTCTCCAGCGGCCGCTCCTTCGCCACGCTGGAGCGCATTCCCCAGTGCGCGCTGGACCGCAGCTTTCCGGTGCGCTTCACCACCGAGCTGCTGCACAAGGACATCAAGATGTGCATCGACGAAGCCGAGAAGCTCGGTGCGCCGATGTTGGTGAGCCCGGCGGCGCGCCAGTTTCTGGCCTTCGCCATCACCCAGGGCGATGCGCAGCGCGACAACCTGTACCCCATGCGCCATTTTGAGGAATGGGCCGGCGTGCAGTTCGGAGAGGCCAAGTGAAGCGCCGGCTGCTCGCGGCGCTTCTGTGTGCACTGCCGCTGGCATCGCTGGCCGCCTATCCGGACAAGCCGGTGCGGCTGATCGTGCCGTTTCCGCCGGGCAGCATCACCGACGTGGTGGCGCGTGCCTTATCCGACGGCATGGCGGCCAAGCTCGGTCAGCCGGTGGTGATCGACAACCTGGCCGGCGCCAACGGCATCGTCGGCACCGTGTCGGCGGTGAAGGCGGCGCCCGATGGCTACACGCTGTTCATGGTGGGCGTGAGCACCGGCGCCAGCAACGTCAGTGCTTTCAAGGCGCTGCAGTACGACCCGCGCAAGGACTTCACGCCGATCGCCACCGTGGCCGACGCGCCCTTCATGCTGGTGGCGAGCAAGTCGATCCCGGTCAACACGCTGCAGGAGCTGATCGCCTACGGGCGTGCCCACCCCGGCAAGCTGTCGTATGGCTACGGCTCCGGCAGCTCGCAGCTGTGCGCGGCGCAGGTGGTGTCCATGGGCAAGTTCGAGGCCACGCCGGTCGCCTACCGCGGCGTGCCGCAGGTGATGACCGACCTGGTCGGCGGCACGGTGCAGTTCACCATCGCCGACATGGTCAACGGCCTGCAACAGGCCCGCAGCGGGCGGGTGACGGCGCTGGGCGTGACCTCCAGACAGCGCTCTCCGCTGGCGCCCGAGGTGCCGTCGCTCGCCGAAGCCGGTCTGCCGGATTACGACCTGACCGTGTGGTTCGGCATGGCCGGGCCGGCGGGCATTCCGGCGGCGGTGGTGCAGCGCGTGAATGCCGCCGTGCTCGAGGTGCTGGCCGATCCGGCCGTGCAGAAGCGCTTCGAGACGGCGGGGCTCACGCCAAAGCCTTCGAGTGCGGCGGTGTTCGGCCAGCTGATCAACACCGACATCGCCAAGTGGGCCAGGGTGTTCCGCGAAGCCGGCATGGAGCCGCAGTAGGCGGCGTTTCTCATCCCCAGGGTCGCGACCGGTGCGTCGCGGTCCCGTTTTCATCTCTTCATCTCAACCGACAGGAACCGTCCAATGTCCCTCATCAAGATTCGCAAGAAGCTGCTCAACGTCGAGTCCATCTACCACGAGGGCGGCCCGCCGCGCGCCGAGCCGATCCGCATGGGCAGCATCGCGGTCGTCATCGACAACCCCTATGCCGGCCGCTACGTGGAAGATCTTTCCGGCCTGGTGAAGGACGCCACCGAGATGGCCAAGGAACTGGTGCCCGAACTGCTGGCCGCGCTCGGCGGGGCCGACAAGATCGAGGCCTACGGCAAGGGCGCCATCGTGGGCCTGAACGGCGAACTCGAGCACGGCGCCATCTGGCACGAAGCCGGCGGCTGGCCGATGCGCGCCAACCTGCCCAAGGCCAAGTCCATCGTGCCGGCGGCCAAGGTGGTGGCCTCGGCCGGCACCCGTCTGCAGATTCCGCTGCACCACATCGAAGCCTGCTACGTACGCAGCCATTTCAGCACCGTCGACGTCGGTGCCATCGACAGCCCGCGCCCGAATGAGCTGCTGTATGCACTGGTGATGTCCACCGGCAGCCGGGTGCACGAGCGCCTGGGCGGCCTGCGCGCCGACAAGATCTCGGTAGGTGACGGGCAGCGCTGACGCTGCTCCAGCATTCGCGGTCGAACACTAGAAAAGACGGAGACAAAGCCATGAAGACCATTCCCTTTTTCAGCAGAGGACTGCTGGCCGGCGCGCTGGCGCTGGCTGCCGCTGCCGCCCATGCCGACTGGCCGGAGCGCACCGTGACCATGGTGGTTCCACTGGCCCCCGGCGGCAGCACCGACACCACGGCGCGCCTCATCGCCGAGAAGCTCAGCGGTGAACTCGGCCAGAGCGTCATCGTCGACAACCGGGCGGGCGCGGGCGGCAACATCGGCTCGGCCTATGTGGCCAAGTCCGCGCCGGACGGCTACACCCTGCTGATGCACACCAGCACCATCGCCACCAACGTCACGCTCTACAAGAGCATGGGCTTCGACCTGCAAAAGGAACTGATCCCGGTCTCGCAGGTGGCGCTGATTCCCAATGTGCTGATGGTCAACGACAAGGTGCCGGCGAAGAACCTGCAGGAATTCGTCGAGCTGGTGAAGCAGAAGAAGGCGGTGGTCAACTACGGCTCGGCCGGCAACGGCACCTCGCAGCATCTCTCCGGCGCGTTGTTCAACAGCATGGCCCAGGGCGAGATGGTGCACGTGCCCTACAAGGGTGGCGCGCCGGCCAACGCCGACCTGCTGGCCGGGCAGATCCAGGCGGTGTTTTCGCCGCTGGTCGAGGTGCTGCCCTATATCGACAGCGGCAAGCTGCGCGCCCTGGGCGTGACCACCAAGACGCGCTCCAGCCGCCTGCCGGACGTGCCGGCCGTGGCCGAGGCGCTGCCCGGTTTCGAGGTGGTGCTGTGGAACGGCGTCTTCGCCCCGGCCGGCACGCCGCCGGCGGTGGTCGACAGGCTCAACGCGGCGGTGCGCAAGGTGCTGCAGGATCCGGGTGTGCGCAAGACGCTGGCCGACCAGGGCTCCACGCCGGTGGGCAATTCGCCGGCCGAGTTCAAGCAGGTGCTGGGCACCGAGATCGTGAAGTGGGGCAAGCTGGTGAAGCTGTCCGGCGCCAATGTCGACTGAGGAGGCGAACCCGTCCATGAAACCGACTCTTCTCGTCCTGGTGTTTCTCTCCGAAGAGCATCGCGCGCTGGTCGCCGAGCGCTTCGACATGATCTATGCGCCCAACGAGCAGCTCGGCGCCGACCGCTCCAACGGCGCGGCGCAGATCGCGGCGCGCGGCGCCGAGATCCGCTTCGTGCTGACCAACGGCACCAACGGCTTGCTGGCCTCGGAGATTGCCGACCTGCCGGCGTTGGAGCTGATCTGCACGGTCGGCGTCGGCTACGAGAACGTGGCGCTGGACGCGGCCAACGCGCGCGGCATTCCGGTGTGCAACGCGGCGGGCACCAACGACGCGGCGGTGGCCGATCACGCCATGGCGATCCTGCTGGCGGCGATCCGGCGCCTGCCTTTTCTCAACGATGGCGTGCGCCACGGCCTGTGGCGCGACGACATTCCGCGCCCGCCACATGTGAGCGGCCGGCGCATGGGCATCTTCGGGCTCGGCGCGATCGGTCGGCAGATCGCCAAACGCGCACAAGGCTTCGACATGGAGATCGGCTACCACAGCCGCAGCCGCCGCGACGACACCGGTTTCCGCTGGTTCGACGACATCGTGTCGCTGGCAACGTGGTGCGATTTCCTCGTGATCGCGGCGCCGGGCGGCCAGGCGACCTATCACATCGTCGGGCGAGAAGTGCTCGACGCGCTGGGGCCGCAGGGCGTGCTCGTGAACATCGCGCGCGGCACGCTGGTGGACACCGCCGCCCTCGCCGAAGCTTTGCGCGAGAAACGCATCTCGGCGGCCGCGCTCGACGTGTACGAGCACGAGCCGACGCCACCGGCGGCGCTGCTGGCTTTCGACAACGCGGTTCTCACGCCGCACATCGGCGGTATTTCGCCGCAGGCGATCCACGCGTCGGTGCTGCGGTTTCTGGAGAACGCCGCGCTGTTCCAGGCGGGCCTGCCGCTGGCAACGCAGGTGAACCGGGAGCCGGCCGGCGCGGTGTGAGGGTGCGGCCGGTGGATGGCGTCGCCGGCCGGATCGATCAGCGCTTTCGCTTGGCCGGCGCGGCCGCGCGTGCCTTGGCAGCAGGCGCCTTGGCCGCCGGGCCAGACTTGACGACGGCGCGTGCCGCCACGTGGCCGTTGCGCGCCGGGCCGCGCGCCGAGGGCGAGCCCGACGGTGCGTGCGGGCGCACCGGCAGGTAGACGATGAGCTGCTGCCCGGCCTTGAAAGTGGTGGACGGGCTGACCGAATTCCAGTTGGCGACGTCGCTGGTGGCCACGCTGTAGCGCTTGGCCACGGTGGCCACGCTGTCGCGCCGACCGGCCTTGACGACGGTGCGCTTGGTGACGATTTCGGGCGCCAGGGCAAGCTTGCCGCTTTCGGCGACGTCGGCGTCCACGTCGTCCTGCATGGACGAGGTACGCGGCACCACCAAGGTGGAGCCGGCCTTGATCACCATGCGCGGCGGAATGCCGTTGACCGCCCGCAGGTCCTGCTCGGACATGCCCACCTTGGCGGCGGCGGCGGTGACCGACAGGGTGGCGGGCACGGTCCAGGCCGTCCAGCTGGCGTACTGGCCGTCGCTGTAGGCGTCGAGGTTGCGGCGGAAGACGGCGGCGTTGTCCCAGGGCAGCAGGATGTTGGTGGTGCCGGCGGCCAGGATCACCGGGTGGCGCATCGACGGGTTGAGCGCCTTGAAATCCTCGAGCTTCACGCCGGCCAGCTTGGCAGCCAGGGCGATGTCGATGTCGCGGGTGATCTCGACCTGTTGGAAGTAGGGGTGGTTCTCGATCAGCGGAAGCTCGGCATTGAACTGCTCCGGATGCGCCACGATGTTCTTGACTGCCTGCAGCTTGGGCACGTACATGCGGGTTTCAGCCGGCATGGTGATGTCTTCGTAGCCGGTCGGCAGGCCCGCCTTCTGGTTCTTGGCGATGGCGCGGCCGACGCTGCCTTCGCCCCAGTTGTAGGCGGCCAGGGCCAGCT
Source organism: Xylophilus sp. GOD-11R (assembly GCF_033546935.1). Lineage (GTDB taxonomy): Bacteria > Pseudomonadota > Gammaproteobacteria > Burkholderiales > Burkholderiaceae_C > Xylophilus. The sequence goes on from NZ_CP137854.1 coordinate 1,922,457, forward strand.
GCCAGTCGCCGAACATGCCGTAGAGGCGCTGCAAATAGTCGAGCGCCGCGCGGGTGGACGCCAACACGTCGCGCCGGTCGTCGCGGAACATGTTCTGCTTGAGCTGGTAGTCGTTGCCGGTGGCCGGCATGAACTGCCACATGCCAGCGGCCTTGGCGCTCGAGACGGCCTGCGGGTTGAAGGCGCTCTCGATATAGGGCAGCAGGGCGAGTTCGGTCGGCATGCCACGCCGCTCGAGTTCCTCGACGATGTGGAAGAGGTACTTGCTGGAGCGCTCGGTCATGCGCTGGATGTAGTCCGGCCGGGTGGAATACCACTGCTCGCGGTCGCGCACCAAGTCGTTGTTGAGATCCTCCATGGCGAAGCCGCGCCGGATTCGCTCCCACAGGTCGGCTGGCGGCGCGAGCGGCGCGACCGCCAGGCGGTTGGCACTGCCGGCCGTGATGGGTTGCAGGGCCCCGGTCGGGTAGACCGGCTTGTGGACCGCGACCGGGGCGGCGTCGGTCGGATCGGCGGAATTGGTGGCGTTCGGGCCGGCGGGGGCGGCGCAACCGCCCAGCACCAGGGCGCCGAGGGAGAGCCAGACAGACAGCAGCAGCTTCATCGGAATTCGTTTTTCCATTGGCGCAGGGACGCGAACACGGCGGTCTCGTCGTCCGGGGTGGCGGGTGCGTGGCGGCGAACCGCGTCGATGACGTCGGCCTCGCGGCTACGCAGGAATGGATTGATGGCGCGTTCGGTCGATAGCGGCGAGGGCAGCGTGGGGCGGCCCTCGGCGCGCAGGGCCTCGCAACGCCGCGTGTGGTCGGCGACATGCGCGTTGCCGGGCTCGACGGCCCGCGCGAACCTGAGGTTGGACAGCGTGTATTCGTGGCCGCAGCAGACGCGGGTGGCGCCTGGCAGGGCGGCCAGTGCATCGAGCGACGCGAGCATCTGCGCCGGCGTGCCCTCGAAGATGCGGCCGCAGCCGGCCGAAAAAAGCGTGTCACCGCTGAAGACGACGGGCTCGCCGCCGGCGTCGGCACCGTAGAAGGCGATATGCCCTGCGGTGTGGCCGGGCACGTCGAGCACCTCGAAGCGGATGCCCAGCACGTCGACGGTGTCGCCGCCGCTCACCCGCTCGGCCGGCTCCGGTACGGCCTCGGCGGCCGGGCCGATCACGCGGCAGCCGGTGGCTTCGCGCAGTTCGGCGACGCCGCCGGTGTGGTCGGCATGGTGATGGGTGACAAGGATGGCTTCGAGCCGGAGGCCGTCGGCCTGCAGCGCGGCCAGCACGGGGGCCGCTTCGCCGGGGTCGACTACGACGGCCCGCTGCGCGTCGCGCAGCATCCAGATGTAGTTGTCGGAAAAAGCGGGCAGCGGGACCAGGAACATGAGCGACGAATTATGACTTCGTTGCCTCGACGCCTTGGGCATCGAGTTTCCACGACAGCCGCCGATTAGACCATGGCGGGGGGCTTGGCCGCCGCCTTGCGCCTACGCACAGCCTCGTTCGACGCTGACAGGCGCCTGTGGCGAGTGGGCAGAAAAGCAGGGTCATGAACACTTCACCTGCAAAAAAGAATTCTTCGACCGATGCGGAGCCCGGACCACCGAACTCGGAGGATTCAGTGCCCCAGGACGAGGGAACCGACAACCGGTGGCAGATGGAGCCGCTGGAAAATCGCAAAGAGAAAGAATCCAAATGACCAGGTTCCTTCGCTACCTTCCGGCCCTGGGATTGGTGTGCCTGTCGACCCTCGCCCAGGCCGATGGCGCCTTCAACCAGACCGACCGGCGCTTCGTCACTGACGCCGCCAACGCGGGTGTGTACGAGGTTCAGGCCGCGCAGGTGGCGGTGAAGCGGGCGCAGAGCGCGGACGTGAAAGCGTTTGCGCAGATGTTGCTGAGCGATCACGAAAAAGCGAATGTGGCTTTGGAGAAATTGGCGGCGAGCCGTTCGATGGAGCTGCCGCGCGAACTGCCGCACGAGCTGCGTGGCCGGGTCCAGGGGCTGGAGCGGGAACAGCCGGAGAAATTCGATCGGGAGTTCGTGCAGAAAGTGGGCATGGACGACCACGACAAGGACATCAGGCTGTTCGAGAACGCCGTGGCGAAGTCCACCGATCCGGAGTTGAAATCCTTTGCCGTGAAGACCCTGCCGGAGTTGAAGCAACATCGCCAGCATGCACAGGGCCTGATCGGAAAACTGCGTTGAATCGGCCGCGAGCAGCTTCCACTCCCATCGACACGAGGCCGCGACACCACGCGGAGGCACCATGAGCATTCACGGACATTCGATGGGCAAATACGCCTTGCAGATCGCGACGGACGCTTCGGGGGCGTTTCGCTGGCTGGTAGTCGAAATGCTGGTAGACAGCATCTCCTCGCCGATCTCGGTGTCCGAACGCGACTATTCGAGTTACGAGGAGGCGCTGGCGGCCGGTGGCGCTGAGCTCCAGCGTGCCGAACGGGCTGCGGCTGCGGCTTCCGGACGCGCCGCGAGCCTGGGCTCTTCATAGCCTCAGCGGTAATAATGCCGGGCAGCCCGCGACGCCTGTCGCGGTTCCACGTCGCACCACCGGCCTGCCCGCCGGACCAGCCTGGGATGTCGATCGATGCAAAGCGCTGAAACCTCCAGCCTGCAGTCGTGGTTCGCCACGCCTGCGGGTCAATATCTGCTGGCCTGGGAGCAGTCGCGGTTCGACGCGGCGGTGGACGACATCTTCGGCTACCACGGGGTGCAGCTCGGGCTGCCGGCGCTCGACGGGCTGGCGTCGAGTCGGGTCCGGCGAACCTGGCTCGCGGTGGATGGCAGCCATGCCACCGCGACGGGCGAGCGCACCGCGGTCGGTGGGGCGCATGCGCTGGTCACCGATTTTTCGGCGCTTCCGTTCGACACCGCCAGCCTCGACATGGTGCTGATGCCGCATACCCTCGATCTGGCCACCGACCCGCACGCGGCCTTGCGCGAGGCAGAGCGTGTGCTCGTGCCGGACGGCAAGCTGGTGATCTGCGGCTTCAATCCGGCCAGCCTTTGGGGTGTCGCGCAGCGGCGGGCCGATTTGTTCGGGCGTATCGGCCTGGGCCAGCGATTTTTGCCGGTTCGGCAGGACAGCATCGGCTACCGCCGACTGCGCGACTGGTTGCGCCTGCTGTCCTTCGAGGTCGAGAGCAGCCAGTTCGGCGGTTTTCGGCCAGCGGTGCGCAGCCAGCAGTGGCTCGATCGCTTTCGGTGGATGGACACGGCGGGCGACCGCTGGTGGCCTATCCTCGGTGCGGCGTACTTCATGGTGTCGACCAAGCGCGTCGCCGGCATGCGCCTGATCGCGCCGGCCTGGAAGTCGCGACCCGCGCGCAAGGAGCCGGCGGCCGTGCCGGTCGCGGGGCGCGACAATGTCGCCCGGCACGCGCCGTCGCCGGTGCCACGGCCGCGTCCTTCCTCTTCTTATCCCGATTCGTAGCGAAGCTTTTTCTTGAACCACGTAGAGATCTATACCGACGGCGCCTGCAAAGGCAATCCAGGGCCGGGCGGCTGGGGCGTTCTGCTGAAATCCGGCGAACTCCATAAAGAAATGTTCGGCGGCGAGAAGCTGACCACCAACAACCGCATGGAGATGATGGCGGTGATCGAAGGGCTGCAAGCTCTGAAAAAGCCGTGCAAGGTCACTCTCTACATCGACAGCCAGTACGTGCTCAAGGGCATCACCGAATGGGTGAAGGGCTGGAAGGCGCGCGGCTGGCGCACCGCGAGCAAGGAGCCAGTGAAGAACGTGGAGCTGTGGCAGCGGCTCGACCAGCTGGTGGCGAGCTGCGGCCATACCATCGAATGGCGCTGGGTCCGGGGCCACAACGGAGACCCGGGCAACGAGCGCGCCGATGCGCTGGCCAACATGGGCGTCGACAAGGCGCTGGGGCGCATCTAGCGCTGGATCGGGTCGCCGTCCGGCGGCAGGGCGGCGAGTTCTTCGGCCGTGTTGACGTTGGCGAAGTCCTGGCTGTCGTCGAAATCGACCATGGTGGCGCCGTGTGACGACGCCCAGCGACGCACCCGCTTTTCTCCTGCGGACAGGGCTTGCGCCAGTTCTTCGCGCAGCGAAGTGTTGACCAGCAGAAACACCGGTTGGGCTGCGCCTCCGGCTTGCGCCATGGCGATCGGGCTGCCGGTCTCGTCTGCAGCCTGGGCCAGGCGCGCGACCAGATCGGCCGGAAAGAGCGGACTGTCGCAGGGCACGGTGGCCAGCCAGTCGGTCCGGCAGTTCGACAGGCCGGCCAGCAAGCCGGCGAGGGGGCCGGCGAAGGCGTCGTCCGCATCCGGCCAGACCGGTACGTTCCAGCTTTGGTAGACCTCCAGATGCCGATTGGCATTGATCGCGACATCGCCGACCTGGGGCCGGAGCCGCCGCAGGGCACGCGCCGCCAGGGGCTCGCCCTGCCAGGTCACCAGGCCTTTGTCGGCGCCGGCCATCCGGCTGCCTCGGCCACCGGCGAGCACCAGTCCGGTGATCCGGGAAATATGCGGCATGGGTCGAGCGTCGGCGCCTAACGGGCTTATCCGCCGATGAAGCTCATCTCGACCCGGCGGGCGCCAGGAGCCTCCGCGCGCTCCGGCGGAAGGTCGGCACGAAGTTCCGAGTAGCGGTCGGCGCGGTCTTGCCAGATGCCGGCGATGGCCGACGCCAGTTCGTCGTCGGTGCCGCCGTCGCGCAGTAGGCCGCGCAGATCGTGGCCGTCCCGGGCGAATAGGCAGAGAAACAGCCGACCGTCGGTGGACAGGCGTGCCCGGTTGCAATCGCCGCAGAAGGCTTCGGTGACGCTGCTGATGAAGCCGATCTCGCCCTGGCTGGCGTCTGGCCGGCCGGAGGCGTCGGCGTAGGCCCAGCGCTGGGCGGTTTCACCCGGCGTGGCGGCGGGAATCGCGACCAGCGGCAATTCGGCGCGCAAGCGGGCCAGCAGTTCGGACGAGGGCAGCACTTCGTCCATGCGCCAGCCGTTGGTGCTGCCGACATCCATGTATTCGATGAACCGCAGCACCACGCCCGTACCCCGGAAGTGGCGCGCCATGGGCAGCACCTGGTCGTCGTTGGTGCCGCGCTTGACGACCATGTTGACCTTGACCGGTCCCAGCCCGGCGTGCAGGGCGGCGTCGATGCCGTGCAGCACGTCGGCGACCGGAAAGTCCACGTCGTTCATGCGGCGGAACACGGCGTCGTCCAGGCCGTCGAGGCTGACCGTGACCCGGCGCAAGCCGGCGTCCTTCAGGGCAGCGGCCTTGCGGGTGAGCAGCGATCCGTTGGTGGTGAGGGTGAGGTCGGGCGTTTCGCCATCGACCGTCTTCAGCAAAGCCAGTTGCGCCACCAGCGCTTCGAGGTTGCGCCGCAGCAGCGGTTCGCCGCCGGTCAGTCGCAGCTTGCGCACGCCCTGGGCCACGAACAGGCCCGCGATACGCGCGATTTCCTCGAAAGTCAGCAGCGAGGCGTGCGGAAGATAGGGGTAGTCCTTGCCGAACACTTCCTTGGGCATGCAATAGTTGCAGCGGAAGTTGCAACGGTCGGTCACGCTGATGCGCAGATCGCGCAGGGGGCGGCCCAGGCGATCGACCAGTTCAGAAGCTGGCGTCGCCACGATCGTGCGCGACCGGCCGACGTGTCGCAGGTCGAGCAGGGGGTGGATCGTGGTGGTCTGGGCGGGAGGCATCCTGCCATTGTCGCGTTCAACGGCGTCGCCGCAGGTAATGGGCTGTCAAATCCGTGCGCGATGAGGCCTTTTGACCATCCGGCGGCTGTCGTGGTGCATACAGGTAGTGTTACAGGGCCTGGATCGGCAGCCCGCAGACTATCGGTCACGCGCGTTGTACAGACCGTGTATAAATGCGAGTGAAACTCATTTGAAGGATTGATTCATGCCTTTCAGCCTGCCCACGCTCCCTTATGCCTACGACGCGCTCGAGCCGAACATCGATGCGCAGACGATGGAGATTCACTACACCAAGCATCACCAGACCTACGTGAACAACCTCAACGCGGCGCTGAAAGACACGCCGCATGAGGGCAAGTCGATCGAGGAACTGGTGGCGGGCGTGGAGCAACTGCCCGAAAACCTGCGGGCACCGGTGCGCAACAACGGCGGCGGCCACTACAACCACAGCCTGTTCTGGACGGTGATGACGCCGGGTGCCGCCGCGCAGCCCGATGGTGATCTGGCCAAGGCCATCGACGCCGATCTGGGCGGGCTGGCCGCCTTCAAGGAAGCATTCACCAAGGCCGCCCTGACACGCTTCGGCAGCGGCTGGGCCTGGCTGTCGGTCACCGAGGGCGGCAAGCTGGCGGTGGAGAGCAGCGCCAACCAGGACAGTCCCCTCATGACCGGCATCGGCTCGGGCAACACGCCGATCCTGGGCCTCGACGTCTGGGAGCACGCCTACTACCTCAAGTACCAGAACCGTCGGCCGGACTACATCGCCGCTTTCTACAACGTGGTGAACTGGCCCGAAGTGGCCCGTCGCTACGCTGCGGCCCGCGGCTGAGCGGTTCGCCATGCTCGGCGCTTATTCGGCAAGCTTCAGTCGGCGCCGTTTCGGCATGGCGGTCGTGTTGGCGGCCGCCGTCGCCACGGGCATCCAGGGCTGGCAACTGGTCGCTACGAACGAGGTGGTGCGTGATGCGTTCCTGGGCGGACTGGTGGCGGCTTTCGCCACGGCGCTCGGAACGGTGCCGGTGCTGTTCTCGCAGCGGCTGTCCGAGCGGACGCAGGACACCCTGTTCGGCTTCGGCGCCGGCGTGATGCTGGCCGCCAGCGCCTTCTCGCTGATCATCCCTGGCATCGCGGCGGCGCGCGACAGCGGCATGAACGCGTGGAGCGCCGGCGGCGTCGTCGGCGCTTCCATCCTGCTCGGCGGACTGGTGCTGCTGGTGATGGAGCGGCTGGTACCGCATGAACATTTCATCAAGGGCGTGGAAGGGCAGTCGTCGCACACCTTGCGGCGCAGCTGGCTCTTCGTGTTCGCGATCGCGCTGCACAACCTGCCCGAGGGCCTGGCGATCGGCGTCGGTTTCGCCGGCACCGATCCGCTGCGCGCCAGCGCGCTCGCCACGGGCATCGCCATCCAGGATCTGCCAGAGGGATTAGTGGTGGCGGTTGCCCTGCTCGCCGCGGGTTACAGCCGCAAGCTGTCGGTCGGTGTCGGCATGGCGTCGGGTCTGGTCGAGCCGGTCGGGGCATTGCTGGGCGCGGCGGTCATCGAGTATTCGCAGGGCCTGCTGCCCTGGGGACTGGGCTTTGCCGGTGGCGCGATGCTGTTCGTGATCAGCCACGAGATCATTCCCGAATCGCATCGCAAGGGGCATGAAGCCTGGGCGACCGGCGGGCTGATGATCGGGTTCGTGCTGATGATGCTGCTCGACACTGCCTTGGGCTGATCGATCCCGCCAGAGGGCGCTGGCTACAATGCCGGCGCCCGTTCCGCGCCTCTGCAGCGCGGCTGATTTCCTCCATCCAATCCACATCTTCCATGGCCTTCGACAAAGTCTCCCCCGGCAAGAATCCGCCGGATGTGTTTAACGTCATCATCGAAATTTCGATGAACGCCGATCCGGTCAAGTACGAAGTCGACAAGGACTCCGGCTGCGTGTTCGTGGACCGCTTCCTGACCACGGCCATGCACTACCCGACCAACTACGGCTACGTGCCGCAGACGCTGTCGGGCGACGGCGATCCGGTCGACGTGCTGGTGATGACGCCGTTCCCGCTGCCGCCCGGCGTGGTGGTGCCCTGCCGCGCGATCGGCATCCTGAAGATGGAAGACGAAGCCGGCGTCGACGGCAAGGTGCTGGCCGTGCCCACCACCAAGATCCTGCCGATCTACGAAAACATCCAGAAGCCCGAAGACCTGCACCCGATCCTGCTCAAGCAGATCAGCCATTTCTTCGAGCACTACAAGGACCTGGAAGCCGGCAAGTGGGTGAAGGTGCTGGGCTGGGAAGGCAAGGAGGCCGCCCACCAGGAAATCACCGAAGGCATCGCCAACTACAAGAAGGACTGATCGTTCGCGCCAGACGCACGGCTTTGAGGCTTCAACATGAAAAAAGGAGTCGATGGACTCCTTTTTTCATTCGTGCCGGAAGGGTGAGCGAGCATCGAGGTGCTCCATGTAGTCGGCGATGCCGCTGCCTTCGCGCTCCAGAAAACGCTCCACCGCTTCGGAAAAATCGGCCCGGGCCAGCCAGTGCGCGCTGGTGGTCGACACCGGCATGAGCGCCCGCGCCATCTTGTGTTCGCCCTGCGCGCCGCCTTCGAAGCGCGCCACGGCGTGGGCGATGCACCAAGCCAGTGGCTGGTAGTAGCAGGCTTCGAAATGCAGGCAGTCCACACGCTCCAGCGCGCCCCAGTAACGGCCGTAGGCGACGCGCGGGTTTCCATCCTCGAGGTCCAGGGCGATCAGACTGCTGGCGATCGGGCGGCCTTCACGTTCGGCGATGAACAGCAGCCAGTTCTCCGGCATGTCGTGCTGCATGCGGCGAAAGAAATCGCGGGTGAGATAGGGCGCGTTGCCGTGCTCGAGGTAAGTGCGCTCGTAACAGCGGTAGAAGAAGTCCCAGTCGGCGTCGGTGATGTCGCTGCCGTGCATCGACCGGAACGAAACGCCGGCTTGCGAAACCTTGCGGCGTTCCTGGCGAATCTTCTTGCGCTTTTCCTGCGTGAGTCCCTCCAGGAATTCGTCGAAGTCGGCATAGGGCGAGGATGCACGGTTGTGCCAGTGGAATTGCACCGTGTGCCGCAGCATCAGGCCCGCCTCTCGGCAGGCGTCGACGTCTTCTGCTGCCGCGAACAACAGATGCAGCGACGAGAGTTCCTGCGCTTCGCACCAGGCCACCAGCGCACCCGCCAAGGCCACGCGCGCTGCGCTATCGCGGGCCAGTAGTCGCGCCCCGGGAACCGGCGTGAACGGTGCGGCCACCAGCGCTTTGGGGTAGTACTGCAATCCGTGCTGCTCGTACGCGCTGGCCCAGGCCCAGTCGAATACGTACTCGCCGTACGAATGCGATTTGAGATACAGCGCACAAGCGGCGTCCAGCGAATCGCCGCGGTGCAGCGTGATGAAGGCCGGCGACCAGCCCGTGCGGGCGGTGGCGCTGCCGCTCCGGTCCATGGCGTTCAGGTAGGCATGGCGCATGAACGGGCTGGGATGGGCCTGCATGGATAGGAGCTCATCCCACTGTTCTGCAGCGATGGAGGCCGGGTCGGTGTGGACGCGCATCGTCAGTTCATCGCGCTTTTGCTTCACGGTGCGTTACCTTCAGGTCAAAATCACTTCGACAACCACAATCCAAACCCTTCAGGAGTCGACATGAAACTCATCACTGCCGTCATCAAGCCGTTCAAGCTCGAGGAGGTGCGCGAAGCATTGGCCGCATGTGGCGTCAGTGGCATGACCGTAACCGAGGTCAAGGGTTTCGGCAGGCAGAAGGGTCATACCGAACTCTACCGGGGCGCCGAGTACGAGGTCGATTTCCTGCCCAAGATGAAGGTGGAGGCCGTGGTGGCCGACGCCGACAGCGCCCGCTGCGTCGAAGCCATCGTGAACGCCGCGCGCACCGGCAAGATCGGCGACGGCAAGATCTTCGTCACCGCTGTCGAGAAGGCCTTCCGGATCCGAACCGGCGAAGAAGACGACTCGGCGGTCTGAACCCGCCGCCAGTCGGCATCAGATCACGCTGCGCAGCGGGGCGGTATCGCCCACGCTGCCGCGGGTGGCGTCGATCAAGGCGGCAAGCAATGGCTCCGGATCGGTGCCGACCTTCAGGAACGCCGCGGTCTGCGCGTTCATGAAGCCCTTGGCGACGGTCTCGTGCACGAACGAGATCAGCGAGTCGTAGTAACCGGCCACGTTGAGCAGACCCATCGGCTTGTCGTGGTAGCCGAGGTGTCGCCAGGTCCAGGCCTCGAATAGTTCCTCGAAAGTACCGATGCCGCCGGGCAGGGCCAGAAACGCGTTCGACCGTTCCGCAAGCATCGCCTTGCGTTCGTGCATGGTGGACACCACGTGCAGTTCGTCGCAGCGCTGGTTGGCGGCCTCGCGATCGACGAGCGTCTGCGGAATCACGCCCACGACTTGCCCGCCCGCTGCCTGCGTCGCGTCCGCGACGATGCCCATCAGCCCGGCGCGACCGCCACCGTAGACGAGGCGCCCGCCCGAGCGACCGATCCAGTCACCCACGCTGCGCGCGGCTGCGGCGAATCGCGGGTCGGCGCCTTCTCGCGAGCCGCAATAGACACAGAGGGAAAAGGCAGGTTCGGCCATAGGACGTTTCAGGCAAATCGGTGGAACAGGGCGGCAACCCATAGGCTGCCGCTCAGGATAAGCGCGAGGAACACCGCCGCGCTGCCCATATCCTTGGCCTGTTTGGAGAGACGGTGCCATTCCGGCCCGATGCGGTCGATGGCGGTTTCGATGCCGGTGTTGAGCAGTTCCACGATGAGCACCAGTACGGCCGATCCGGCCAGCATGCCGACTTCCGCCCAACCGTCGCCGATCCAGAAGGCCGCCGGCACCAGCACCAGCGCAATCAGTACTTCGTGGCGGAAAGCAGGCTGTCCCCAGCCCGCGCGCAGCCCGGCGATGGAATAGCGCGTGGCGTGCCAAAGTCGGGAAAAGCCCTTGCGGGACTTCTGTGCATCGGTCGCTTCACGCGTGACGGGCGAGTTGGGGTAGTTGGTCCGAATCTTCGACATGGCGATCTAACGCCCCGGTCTGCGGGGAGGCGCGCGGTAGGTGATCAGCCGGGTGCCGGCCAATGCGTCGTGAACGAACTGCCGCGTCGGGTGCAGCCGGCTGGCAAGCGCCCAGCAAGTCATCCAGCCGACCAGAGCGACCAGGGTTTGCGGCAGGCTGGCGTGCAGGAGAACGCTGGCGCCGAGCGGCGGCAAGAACCACAGCCAGGCGAGCAGATAGCGGCAAAGCGCGCGCATCTGAGTCACCGCGCGACCGTCGCGGTCGACCAGCCGGATGTGCCAGGTCTTCATGGCCAAGGTCTGGCCCCGGGTCCAGAACCAGACGAAATAGATACCGAGCACCACGAAGAGAAAGGCCATCAGGGCGTGGCGATTGTCGAGTGCGTTGCGGGTCTGACTGAGGGCACCGAATAGATAGCCGGCGATGAACACCACGCCGAACAACAGCACACCTTCGTACAGCCAGGCGGCGAGGCGACGGGCGATGGACGGCGCGAGTTTCGGCAGGCTCTCCTGGGTCGCATCGGAAAGCCCGACGCGGCCGTCGGGATGCAGATCGGGGGTCATCTTCGGCTGGGCTCACTGCTCGTGACACATGGCAGCAGGGCGGATCGCTGGGGATCAGGGAGCCGGAAGATGCTGCGGGAGAAGCGTATTGTGATCGACCTCGGAGGCGGGAACGCCCACCCGGGGCGACCGACTCGGATCGGCGCCTGACGGCACCAGCCTGACCATGGTGGGCCCACGGGTCGCGCTGACTGGTGTCGCTACGCCCGGGCGGCGCGGCACGACCGTCGCGGCGAGCTTGTCGCGCTCTTCTCCGGTGAGGGCTTGGTAGGCCTCCCAGCGCGCCTTTTTTTGGTCAGGGTCGACCTTGCGCGCTTCAGCATAGTTCAACCGAGCCTGGTCGCGCTCTGGCGCACTGAGCCCTGCCCATGCACTCATGCGTTCATGCACCCGGCTTTTCTCATCGGCAGGCCAGGCGTTGAAATTGCGGGAAATGGCGATCCACTTGCGCCGGTGGCCCTCTGACAGGGTGGTCCAGTGGGGTGCCAGCGGTGCAAGCGCCTCGCGTTGCTCCTGCGTCAGCTCGTTCCAGGACGGTCGGGAAACGGCCGCCGCTGCGGTTGGAGTCGCGATGGGCACCGCTGACGGGCCTTTGGGCGACAAATGCGCCTGCGCCCAGGTGCCCTGAGCGCATGCCAGCAGCATGCCGACCGCGCCTGCAAGCGTTCCGACCGCGCGCGCGCAGTGGCGCACGCGGCGAGCCCAATGCGATGGAGCCAATTTGCGCATCAACATGGTGGCGAAAGTGCCTATCGTTCCTGCACTTCGTTGCCGCCTTGCAAGCCGTTGCGCAGGAATTCGATGAATCCCGGATCGGTGTAGGCGGAGGGGGGCAAGTCGTCGGTCAGCAAGGCGCTGTCGACCTCGACGAGTTCGCTCAAACGGTCTTCGTCCTGGAGCGCGTGGATCGTGATGAGCCCGCCGACGAGGACGAGGAGCGGCAGTGCGGTGGCCATGCGGCCCCAGAGACCCGGGCCGCCGCTGCCCAGTACGACCGCCGAAGTGCCGTTGGCGAAGACCGCCGAGGCCGTGCGGGCCCGGACGTTGGCCACCTTGCGTCGTGCCACGGCCTGCAGGCGGATGGATTTCAAGCGGGCGCGGATATCGGGGTTGAGGTTGCGTGCGCCGGCTTCCAGGCGGGCCGCGACCCGCTCGCCGAATTCGTCCTGCAGCTGCGCTTCGGTGATCTTGATCGTCGAATTCATAGTTTTATTCCCCTGGCTTTCAGCGCCGCGGCGAGGGCACGCACCGCGCGGGAGCAATGTGTCTTGACGCTGCCTTCGGAGCAGCCCATGGCGGATGCGGTTTCCGCTACATCCATTTCCTCCCAGTAACGCATCAGGAAAGCCTCGCGTTGACGTGTGGGAAGCTCTTGAATCTCGGATTCGATCTGGCGCAGTATTTCGGCGCGCGCGGTGGTGTCCTCGGCGCTTTCGGTGCGTTGGCTGCCGTCGTCGACGACCAGGGCTTCCAGCAAGTCGAAATCGCCGTCGTCGCCGGCCGACTCGAAGTCGCCCAGATTGGAAAACAGCGCATTGCGAGTCTTCTGGCGGCGGAACCAATCGAGGGTGCAATTCGACAGGATGCGCTGGAACAACATCGGCAGCTCTTCGGCCGGTCGGTCGGCGTAGTGCTCCGACAGGCGGAGCATGCTGTCCTGCACGATATCCAGCGCGGCTTCCTGGTCACGCACGTGGTAGACCGAGCGCTTGAAAGCGCGCGTTTCCACGCTGTGCAGGAAGTCGGATAGTTCTTTGTCTGATGCCAAGGCGGAACGGGTTGGGGCGACGCGGCACCGCCGAGCGGTGCGGTCACATTATTCCATCCCGCGATTTTTTGGGCCGGGCAGGGTGTTTCCGTGCCGCACAAGTGCAATAATGCGAGTTGCAAGTCAAACAGCAAACGGGCTTCGGTTTGGTGCGTCACATCGCCCTCATGGCCGCTAGTCCAAAGTTCCGACGCAACCTCACAAGGGTTCTGCGAAGGGGCACCCTAGGTTTTTCGTCAGAGAAATTCTCAAAGGTTCATCATGGAAATCTCCAAGGCCGAAATCAGCTCGGCAGCTGCGGCGTCCGCAGCATCCACCCCGTCCAGTCCCCAGCCAGATTCCGCCTCCATCGAGCTCATGGGCTCCGAAGTGCTGATGAAGGCGCTCCAGGCCGAAGGCGTCGAGTTCGTCTGGGGTTATCCGGGCGGCGCGGTGCTCTACATCTACGACGCGCTCTACAAGCAGGACGCCATCCAGCACGTGCTGGTGCGCCACGAGCAGGCGGCCGTCCACGCAGCCGACGGCTACGCGCGGGCTACCGGCAACGTCGGTGTGGCGCTGGTCACGTCCGGCCCGGGCCTGACGAACGCCGTGACCGGCATCGCCACCGCGTACATGGACTCGATTCCCATGGTGATCGTGAGTGGCCAGGTGCCCACGGCCGCCATCGGCCAGGACGCGTTTCAGGAATGCGACACCGTCGGCATTACCCGGCCCATCGTCAAGCACAACTTCCTCGTCAAGGACCCGCGCGATATCGCGATGACGATGAAGAAGGCCTTCCACATCGCGCGCACCGGCCGTCCCGGCCCGGTGGTGGTCGACATCCCGAAGGACGTTTCCTTTCGCAAGACCCCCTACGCCGGTTACCCGCAGACGGTGGAGATGCGTTCGTACAACCCGGTCAAGCGCGGTCACGGCGGCCAGATCCGCAAGGCGCTGCAGCTGCTGCTCAACGCCAAGCGCCCCTACATCTACACCGGCGGTGGCGTGCTGCTGGGCAATGCCTCCGACGAACTGCGCACCCTGGTCGACCTGCTCGGCTATCCGGTCACCAACACGCTGATGGGCCTGGGCGCCTACCCGGCGTCCGACCCGAAGTTCCTGGGCATGCTCGGCATGCACGGTACCTGGGAAGCCAACAACGCCATGCAGCACTGCGACGTGCTGCTGGCCGTCGGTGCACGCTTCGACGACCGGGTGATCGGCAACGTCAAGCATTTCGCGCAGAACGAACGCAAGATCATCCACATCGACATCGACCCCTCGTCGATCTCCAAGCGGGTGAAGGTCGACGTGCCGATCGTCGGTGACGTGAAGGACGTGCTGACCGAGCTGATCACCATGATCAAGGAGTCGTCGGCACAACCCGACGGCGGTGCGCTCAAGGCCTGGTGGGACACCATCGGCGAATGGCGCAGCCGAAAAAGCATGGCCTACAGCCTGGGCGCGGGCGACGTGATCAAGCCGCAGTACGTGGTCGAAACCCTCTGGAACATGACCAAGGACGCCGACACGTACATCACCTCGGACGTGGGCCAGCACCAGATGTGGGCGGCGCAGTACTACCGCTTCGACAAACCCCGCCGCTGGATCAATTCCGGCGGCCTGGGCACCATGGGCGTGGGCATTCCCTACGCCATGGGCGTGAAGATGGCCAAGCCGGAATCGGAGGTGTTCTGCATCACCGGCGAAGGCTCGGTGCAGATGTGCATCCAGGAGCTTTCCACCTGCCTGCAGTACGACACGCCGATCAAGATCTGCGCGTTGAACAATCGCTACCTGGGCATGGTGCGCCAGTGGCAGGAGATCGAATACTCCAGCCGCTATAGCCACAGTTACATGGACGCGCTGCCCAACTTCGTGAAACTGGCCGAAGCCTACGGGCACGTCGGCCTGCTGATCGAGCATCCGCGTGATGTCGAGCCCGCCCTGCGCGAGGCGCGGCGCCTGAAGGACCGCACGGTGTTCATGGACTTCCGGACCGATCCAACGGAAAACGTCTTTCCGATGGTGCAGGCCGGCAAGGGCATCACCGAGATGCTGCTGGGCAGCGAAGACCTGTAATTTCCCCCGGGCGGCGCCCGGTGCGCCGCTGCTTTCACTCCACCTGAAGAATCTATCGACCGTCGAGCCCGCGCATTACCGTGCGCGGGGGAGGGCGGCGAAAAGAGGAATCGCATATGAAGCACATCATTGCCGTGCTGCTTGAAAACGAGCCCGGCGCACTCTCACGCGTTGTCGGCCTTTTCTCGGCCCGTGGCTACAACATCGAGTCGCTGACGGTCGCGCCGACCGAGGATCCGAGCCTGTCGCGGATGACCATCCAGACGGCGGGCTCCGAAGACGTGATCGAGCAGATCACCAAGCATCTCAACCGACTGATCGAAGTGGTCAAGGTCGTCGACCTGACCGAAGGCGCCTACACCGAGCGTGAGCTCATGATGGTGAAGGTGCGGGCGGTGGGCAAGGAACGCGAGGAGATGAAGCGCATGGCCGACATCTTCCGGGGCCGCATCATCGACGTGACCGACAAGAGCTACACCATCGAGCTCACCGGCGACCAGGCCAAGAACGACGCCTTCCTGCATGCCGTGGAGCGCGGCGCGATCATGGAAACCGTGCGCACTGGTGCCAGCGGCATCGGTCGTGGCGAGCGCGTGCTGCGCGTCTGATTCCCGATTTACTTTTTTCCGCCCGGGCTTCGACAGGCTCGGCATGGGCGGATTCATGTCCGGCGATCCTGCTGAAAACGCATTCGCCCCGAGCCTGTCGATGGGCGTTTTCGCCAACAAGATCCAACAATACCGGAGCACTCCTATGAAAGTTTTCTACGACAAAGACGCGGACCTGAGCCTGATCAAGGGCAAGACCGTCGCCATCATCGGCTACGGCTCGCAAGGCCATGCGCACGCGCAGAACCTCAACGACAGCGGCGTGAAGGTCGTGGTCGGCCTGCGCAAGGGTGGCGCTTCGTGGGACAAGGTCGGCAAGGCCGGCCTGCAGGTGGCCGAAGTGGCCGAAGCCGTCAAGTCGGCCGACGTGGTCATGATCCTGCTGCCCGACGAGCAGATCGCCAACGTCTACAAGAAGGACGTGGAACCCAACATCAAGCAGGGCGCCTCGCTGGTGTTCGCGCACGGCTTCAACGTGCACTACGGCTTCGTGCAGGCGCGCGCCGACCTCGACGTCTGGATGGTCGCCCCCAAGGCGCCCGGCCACACCGTGCGCGGCACCTACGCACAGGGCGGCGGCGTGCCGCACCTGGTCGCGGTGCACCAGGACAAGTCCGGCAAGGCGCGTGACCTGGCCCTGTCGTACGCGGCGGCCAACGGCGGTGGCAAGGCCGGCATCATCGAGACCAACTTCCGCGAAGAAACCGAAACCGACCTGTTCGGCGAACAGGCCGTGCTGTGCGGCGGTACCGTCGAGCTGATCAAGGCCGGCTTCGAAACGCTGGTGGAAGCCGGCTACGCGCCTGAAATGGCCTATTTCGAATGCCTGCACGAGCTCAAGCTGATCGTCGACCTGATCTATGAAGGCGGCATCGCCAACATGAACTACTCGATCTCGAACAACGCGGAATACGGCGAGTACGTCACCGGCCCGCGCATCGTGACCGAAGAGACCAAGAAGGCCATGAAGCAGTGCCTGAAGGACATCCAGACCGGTGAATACGCCAAGAGCTTCGTGCTCGAGGCCGCTGCAGGCCAGCCCACGCTGATCAGCCGCCGTCGCCTGGGCGCCGAGCACCAGATCGAGCAGGTCGGCGCCAAGCTGCGTGCGATGATGCCGTGGATCGCCAAGAACAAGCTGGTCGACCAGACCCGCAACTAAGCGATTCACCATCGTGAAAATGGGGCTGTCGCGAAGGCGACAGCCCCTGTTTTTTTGTGTGACGCACGGTGGCGCTCGCTACACTGCCGGTTGAAAAAGATCAACAGGGACGCCGTATTTCGCGCGCCCGAAGGAAATTGAAAATGGCACAAACACCGCAGGTTCCAGGCGTCCCGGAAGGCGTAGTCGTCCGCAAGCGCCGCAAGGGCATCTACATACTGCCCAACCTGTTCACGCTGGCAGCGCTCTTTGGCGGCTTTTACGCCATCGTCATGGCGATGGATGGCCGGTTCGAGATGGCAGCGGCGGGCGTGTTCATCGCCATGGTGCTCGACAGCCTGGACGGCCGCGTTGCGCGCATGACCAACACGCAGAGCGCGTTCGGCGAGCAGATGGATTCGCTCTCCGACATGGTGTCTTTCGGCGCAGCGCCGGCGCTCATCGCCTACGAATGGGCGCTGCGGGGCATCGGCCGCTGGGGCTGGATCGCCGCCTTCGTCTACTGCGCCTGCGCGGCACTGCGCCTGGCACGCTTCAACGTGAACACGGCGGTGGTCGACAAGCGCTATTTCCAGGGGCTTCCGTCGCCAGCCGCAGCAGCGCTGGTGACCGGCTTCATCTGGCTGATGAACGAGTTCGGCGTGCGCGACGTGGGCAGCGAATACGTCAGCTGGAACGTCGTGGTGTGGGCCACCTTCGTCTTCACGCTCTACGCGGGATTGACCATGGTCACCAACGTTCCGTTCTACAGCTTCAAGGACCTGCGCATGAAGCGCAGCGTGCCCTTTGCTGCCGTGGTGCTGGTGGTGCTGGTCATCGCTGTCATCAACATCCATCCGCCGACCGTGTTGTTCTCGGTCTTCGTGCTGTATGGCCTCAGCGGTTACGTGGTCTATGGCCTGCGCCGATTCCGTGGCCAGCAGACCAGCGTGATCAGCACTTCCACCGAAGAGCCCGACGAGCGTGGATGGCATCGCTGACGCATTTGCGTCAGCGTTTGCTCCTGTGCTAGATTCGCCATTCCATGAATGCCATCGCGCTTTTCCTACTAGCTCTGCCTGACGGGCAGAGACGGTAACGCGCGCGCGCTTTCACCCCCACTCAACGGCCCGTTTGCACCAGCAACGGGCCGTTTTGCTTGGGAGTTGCTGGTTCTTCATCTATTGAAAAAGAGATCGCCATGTTGCAGCAACCCGCATCCAAATACCGCTCGTTTCCCCCTGTCGGCCTGAAGGACCGCACCTGGCCCGACCAGGTCGTCTCGGCGCCGCCCGTGTGGTGCAGCGTCGACCTGCGGGATGGCAATCAGGCGCTGATCGAGCCGATGGACGTCACGCGCAAGATGAAGATGTTCGAGACGCTGGTGGCGATCGGCTTCAAGGAGATCGAGGTCGGGTTTCCGTCCGCGTCGCAGGTGGAGTTCGACTTCCTGCGCATGCTGATCGAAGAAGACCGCATCCCGGACGATGTCACCATCCAGGTGCTCACCCAGGCTCGCGAGCCGCTTATCCGCCGCACCTTCGAGGCACTGCAGGGCGCACCGCGCGCCATCGTGCACCTCTACAACGCCACCGCGCCGGTCATGCGCCGCGTGGTGCTCGGCATGAGCGAAGACGAGATCGTCGACCTCGCAGTGGCCAACGCCCGCCTGTTCCGCGAGCTCGCCGCCGAGCAACCGGCTACGCATTGGACCTTCCAGTATTCGCCCGAGATGTACTCGAATACCGAACTCGCTTTTTCCAAGCGGGTGATCGACGCCGTGGTGGCGGAATGGAATCCGAGCCCGCAGCACAAGTGCATCATCAACCTGCCGACGACGGTCGAATGCTCCACTCCGAACATCTTCGCCGACATGGTCGAATGGACGATTCGCCATGTGGCGCGGCGCGACTCGATCGTGATTTCGGTCCATCCGCACAATGACCGCGGTACCGGCACCGCCACTGCCGAACTCGCTCTGATGGCCGGCGCCGATCGGCTCGAAGGTTGCCTGTTCGGCAACGGCGAGCGCACCGGCAACCTCGACATCGTGAACGTCGCGCTCAACCTCTATACCCAAGGCGTTTCGCCGGGCCTCGACTTTTCGCAGATCGATGAGATTCGCCGAACGGTCGAGCACTGCAATCAGTTGCCGGTGCACCCCCGCCATCCGTATGTCGGCGAACTGGTCTACACCTCCTTTTCGGGCTCGCACCAGGATGCGATCAAGAAGGCATTCGCCGCGCGTCGCGAAGACGATACATGGGACATGCCGTACCTGCCGATCGATCCGATGGACCTGGGCCGCAGCTACGAGGCGGTGATTCGCGTCAACAGCCAGTCGGGCAAGGGCGGCATTTCGTATCTGCTCGAAAGCGAATACGGCCTTGAATTGCCGCGACGCCTGCAGATCGAATTCAGCCAGGTGGTGCAACAGCACATGGACGCCAGCGGCAAGGAATTGTCGGCGCGCGACATCTTCGAACTCTTCGAGCGTGAATACCGTATCGACGACATGCAGACGCCGATCCACCGCGTGGTGGAAGACGCTGGCGTGACCGGTAGTTCGGTGCAGCTCGACGCCACCATCGACTGGAATGGTGAAACCCGTCAGCTCAAGGGGCAGGGCAGCGGTCCGATCGACGCTTTCGTGGCCGGCTTGCAGTCGATCACCGGCAGCAGCATTCGGGTGATCGATTACCACCAGCACGCCATCGGCGCTGGCGCCGATGCGCGCTCGGTCGCCTATGTCGAAGTGCAGATCGATGGCGGCAAGGGCGTTTTCGGCACGGGAATCGACGCGAATATCGTGTCCGCTTCCCTCAAGGCGATCCTTTCGGGCGTGGCGCGTGGTCGCCCCACCGCAACGCCCGCTGCCACCCAGGCGCTTCCTGCCTGATGGGGATAACCGCACTTAAACGTCGAAAAGGGGGGCGGGCCCCCTTTTTGCGTTGCGGTAGTGCTTCGGTTTACAAACTAAAGTACCCATGGTGGTGCCGCCATGGGAAACAACTGCTTATAATTTTGGCAATGCATGATAAAGCCTTCGTAAGTGCTTGAATTTCATGCCGCTTTCCCAGGATTTATATTTCCGCTAGGCCCTGGCCCCGCTTTTCGGAGAACTTTTGATGTCGATTCGTAACGTTTCCATGGTGGCACGCGCTACCCGTTTTGCCGGCGTTCTCGCCGCTGCCGCGTGCTTCGTCATGGTCGGCACCACCCATGGTGCGCAAGCAGCCGAGCGTCAAAAAGCGCCGGTTGCCAAGAAGCAGGCTGCCTCGGCGGCACCTGCGCGCAAGGTCGCGACCACGCGTGCCGCGCCCCGCAAGGCGGTGGCGTCCGGCCGGGTCTCGCAGACCTTCGTGGCCGGTCGCCGCAATGTCGCGCCTGCACGTGTCGCCTATGTGCCGGCGCGTCCCTCCTATGGTCAGCTGGCCGGACTGCACCAGTCGAGCGACCCGCTCGACCTCAAGTCCAGCGTTGCCTTCGTGATCGACCAGGACACCAACGAAGTCCTGCTCAGCAAAAACGACAGCGCCATCCTGCCGATCGCCTCCATCACCAAGCTGATGACCGGCACGCTGATCAGCGAAGCCAAGCTGCCGATGGACGAGTTGATCACCATCACGCAGGACGATGTCGACACCGAGAAGGGCAGCAGTTCGCGCCTGGTGGTGGGCACCACGCTCAGCCGCGGCGAAATGCTGCACCTGGCGCTGATGTCCAGTGAGAACCGCGCGGCCCACGCGCTGGGCCGCACCTATCCGGGCGGCCTGACGACTTTCGTCACGCTGATGAACGCCAAGGCCCGCCAGCTCGGCATGGTCGACACCCACTATGTAGAGCCGACCGGCCTGTCGAGCCGCAACCAGTCGAGCGCACGCGACCTCGCCACGCTGGTCAACGCGGCCTACCAGGATCCGCTGTTGCGCGAACTCACGACCTCGCCCAACTACACCGTCGACATCGGTCGCCGCACCTTGCAATACAACAACACCAACCGCCTGGTGAGCAACCCGGCGTGGGAAATCGGCCTGCAGAAGACCGGCTTCATCAACGAGGCCGGTCAGTGTCTGGTGATGCAGGCCAAGATCGCCGGCCGCAAGCTGATCATGGTGTTTTTGGATTCCGCCGGCCGCCTGAGCCGCGTCGCGGATGCCGAGCGCGTTCGGCGCTGGGTCGAGAGTTCGTCGGCCGCCGCCGCTTCGTCGGCACTGGCGGGCCGGCCGAACAACGGCTGAAGCACCGATAAGCGGTCTGCGCCGGTTCATGACAAGAGACGCCCGCGGGCGTCTTTTGCATTTCTGCTTATGCGTTTTACGCAATAAAGTTAAAAAAATCCGTTTGTTCCTGAATTAAGACCAAGCCCGCAGAATGGCGGTCCATCTATAAGAGGACTCTCCATGGCTACGCTTCGACTTGGCGACACCGTTCCGGATTTCACCCAGGATTCTTCCGTTGGCCCCATCAGCTTCTATGAATGGGCGGGCAATTCGTGGGTCGTGCTGTTCTCCCATCCGGCTGACTTCACGCCGGTCTGCACCACCGAACTCGGCAAGACGGCTGCGCTGTCGAGCGAATTCGCCAAGCGGGGCGTGAAGCCGATCGCAGTGAGCGTCGACACCGTCGAATCCCATGGCAAATGGATTCCGGACATCAACGAGACCCAGAACACGGAAGTGAACTTTCCGATCCTGGCCGACGCCGATCGCAAGGTCGCCACGCTCTACGACATGATCCACCCCAACGCGCTGGCCAACGCCACCGTGCGCAGCGTGTTCATCATCGACCCCAAGCACGTGCTGCGCACCACCTTCACCTACCCGGCGAGCACCGGCCGCAACTTCGACGAGATCCTGCGCGTGATCGATTCGCTGCAGCTCACCGACAGCCACAAGGTCGCCACGCCCGCCAACTGGAAAGACGGCGACGACGTCGTCATCGTGCCGAGCATCCAGGATCCGACCGAGCTGGCCGAGCGCTTCCCCAAGGGCTTCAACCCGGTTCGCCCTTATCTGCGCGTGACGCCCCAGCCCAACCGCTGATCCACAACGGCCTGTCGGCCATCACGGCCGGCGCGCCTCGCCTGGCGCGCCCGCTTTCTCTACGCTCCTTTGTTGAAAACGCTTTCCGCATGAACTCCCGCCTCAAGGCCGCCCTCGCCGCCGCCGCATTCCTGGCCTCCGCCGCCGTTTCGGCGCAGACGCTGCTCAATGCCTCCTACGACGTCGCGCGCGAGTTCTACAAGGACTACAACGCCGCTTTCATCGCCCACTACAAGCAGACGACCGGCAAGGACGTGAAGATCGACCAGTCGCACGGCGGCTCCAGCGCGCAGGCCCGCGCGGTGGCCGACGGCCTCGACGCGGACGTGGTGACGATGAACACCTCGACCGACATCGACTTCCTGGCCGAGCGCGGCGTCGTCGCCAAGGACTGGAACAAGCGCTTCCCCGAAAACGCATCGCCCACCACGTCCACCATGCTGTTCCTCACCCGCAACGGCAATCCCAAGAACATCAAGGACTGGGACGACCTGATCAAGCCGGGCATCCAGGTGGTGGTGGTCAACCCCAAGACCGGCGGCAACGGCCGCTATGCCTATCTGGCAGCCTGGGGCTACATCAAGAAAAAGGGCGGCAGCGATGCGCAGGCCGCCGAGTTCGTCGGCAAGCTCTACAAGAACGTGCCGGTGCTGGGCAAGGGCGGCCGCGACGCGACCACCACCTTCCTGCAGCGCAATATCGGCGACGTGCTGATCACCTTCGAATCGGAGGTCGTGTCCATCAACCGCGAGTTCGGCGACGGCAAGGTGGATGCGGTCTATCCGTCGGCCAGCATCGTGGCCGAGAACCCGGTGGCGGTGGTGGAGCGCACGGTGGCCAAGAAGGGCACCGGCGAGGTGGCCAAGGCCTACCTGTCGTGGCTCTACTCCGACGAGGCACAGGAGATCGCCGTCAAGCATGCGCTGCGTCCGCGCTCGCAGGCCATCCTGAAGAAGCACGCCGATGTGTTCAAGCCGATCCAGCTGTTCACGGTGCAGGAACTGTTCGGCAGCCTCGGCGAAGCGCAGAAGGTGCACTTCAACGACGGCGGCCAGTTCGACAAGCTCTACACCGTCGGCCGCTGAGCGTCGGTCCATCGACACCCCCATGTCCACCGCGCCGATCCGCCGTAAGGGCGGCACGCGCGTGCTGCCGGGCTTCAACCTGACGCTCGGCTACACGCTTTTCTACCTCTGCCTCATCGTGCTGATTCCCCTGTCGGCGCTGGTGCTGCGCAGCTTCAGCCTGAGCGCCGAACAGTTCTGGGCGGCGGTGGCGTCGCCCCGGGTGCTGGCCGCCTACCGGCTGACCTTCGGCGCGTCGTTGATCGCCGCGCTGGTCAACCTGGTTTTTGGCCTGCTGCTGGCCTGGGTGCTGGTGCGCTATCCATTTCCAGGCAAGAAGATCGTCGACGCGCTGGTCGACCTGCCGTTTGCGTTGCCGACGGCGGTGGCCGGCATCTCGCTGACCGCGCTGCTCGCCGGCAACGGCTGGGTCGGGCAGTACCTGGAGCCAATGGGCATCAAGCTGGCGTTCACGCCGGCGGGCGTGGTCATCGCGCTGATCTTCATCGGTATTCCGTTCGTGGTGCGCACGGTGCAGCCGGTGCTCGAAGACACCGAGAAGGAGCTCGAAGAAGCCGCCACCTGCCTGGGCGCGACGCGCCTGCAGACCTTCACCAAGGTGATCCTGCCGTCCATCGCGCCGGCGCTGCTCACCGGTTTTGCGATGGCGTTTGCCCGCGCGATCGGCGAATACGGCTCGGTCATCTTCATCGCCGGCAACATGCCCATGATTTCCGAGATCACGCCGCTCATCATCATCGGCAAGCTGGAGCAGTACGACTACGCGGGCGCCACGGCGGTCGCGGTGGTGATGCTGGCCATTTCCTTCATCCTGCTGCTGGTCATCAACGGCCTGCAGGCCTGGCAGCGCCGACGCGCGGGGATGTCCTGACATGAGCGCTTCCAAGATTCCATCGCGGCGGCCGGTCACCACCGAGTCGCCCTGGGTGCGGCGCACGCTCATCGGCATTGCGCTGGTGTTCCTGTTCCTGTTCCTGTTGCTGCCGCTGGCAGCTGTGTTCACCGAGGCGTTGCGCAAGGGCTTCGACGCCTACCTGGCGGCGCTGCAGGAACCCGACGCCTGGGCTGCCATACGTCTCACGCTGTTGACGGCCGTCATCGCGGTGCCGCTCAACCTGGTCTTCGGCGTGGCGGCGGCCTGGTGCATCGCCAAGTTCGAGTTCCGCGGCAAGGCCTTCCTCACCACGCTGATCGACCTGCCGTTCTCGGTGTCGCCGGTGGTCGCGGGCCTGATGTACGTGCTGGTGTTCGGCGCCAACGGCTGGTTCGGCAGCTGGCTGTCGGACCACGACATCAAGATCATCTTCGCCGTGCCCGGCATCGTGCTGGCGACCGTCTTCGTCACCTTTCCCTTTATCGCGCGGGAGCTGATCCCGCTGATGCAGGCGCAAGGCACGGACGAGGAGCAGGCCGCCATCGTGCTGGGGGCCACCGGCTGGCAGACCTTTTGGCACGTGACCCTGCCCAACATCAAGTGGGGCCTGGTCTACGGCGTGATCCTGTGCAATGCGCGGGCCATGGGTGAGTTCGGTGCGGTGTCGGTGGTGTCGGGCCATATCCGTGGCCAGACCAACACCATGCCGCTGCACGTCGAGATCCTCTACAACGAATACCAGTCGGTTGCCGCCTTCGCGGTCGCCTCGCTGCTGGCGTTGCTGGCGCTGGTCACGCTGGTGATCAAGTCGATCGTGGAATGGCGCAGCGAGCGCGAACGCGCCGCGGCCGACCTGCCGCCCGAGAAACCGCCGACGCTGCCGGTGCCCGGCGCCGTCCGCTGAGAAAGACAGAGCAAACATGAGCATCGAAATCCGCAACGTCAACAAGCAGTTCGGCGACTTCCACGCGCTGCGCGACGTCAGCCTGGACATCGCCTCGGGCGAACTGATCGCGCTGCTCGGCCCCTCGGGCTGCGGCAAGACGACCCTGCTGCGCATCATCGCCGGCCTGGAAAGCGCCGACGCCGGCAGCATCCTGTTCTCGGGCGAAGACACCACCGATGTCCACGTGCGCGAGCGCCAGGTGGGCTTCGTGTTCCAGCACTACGCGTTGTTCCGTCACATGACGGTGTTCGAAAACGTTGCCTTCGGTCTGCGCGTCAAGCCGCGCAACCAGCGGCCGAGCGAAGCGCAGATCAAGGAAAAGGTTCATTCGCTGCTGAATCTGGTGCAGCTCGACTGGCTGGCCGATCGTTATCCGGCGCAGCTCTCCGGCGGCCAGCGGCAGCGCATCGCCCTGGCGCGTGCGCTGGCGGTCGAGCCCAAGGTGCTGCTGCTCGACGAGCCCTTCGGCGCGCTCGATGCCAAGGTGCGCAAGGAACTGCGCCGCTGGCTGCGCCGGCTGCACGACGAGTTGCATGTCACCAGCATCTTCGTCACCCACGACCAGGAAGAGGCGCTGGAAGTGGCCGACCGGGTGGTGCTGATGAACGGCGGCCGGGTGGAGCAGAGCGGCTCGCCGCAAGAGGTCTGGGACCATCCGGCCAGCCCCTTCGTGTATGGCTTCCTGGGTGATGTGAACCTGTTTCACGGCCGCGCCGACCAGGGCCGGGTGAGCTTCGAGGGCGTGAACCTGGAGGCGCCGGAGCATGCGGAGGCCAGCGACCAGCGCGCCTTCGCCTATGTGCGGCCGCACGACTTGGAAGTGCAGGCTTATTACCCCGACGCGGTTGGCGAATCGCACGGTGGCATCCTGGCTACGCTCGAGCGTGCCATCGTGGTCGGCCCGATCGCGCGGTTGGAGCTCGCACCGACGCAGCCGCAGTCGGGCGAGGGTGGCGACACGCCGGCCATCATCGAGGCCCAGTTGCCGGCCGAGCAATACCGTGCACTCGGCCTGAGCGAAGGCCAGACGGTGCTGGTCACGCCACGCCGCGCACGGGTCTTCGTGGACGACAAGCGCTGAGGCCGCGCAGGCCACAATAAGGCCCTGACCGGCTCGGCGAGGCCGGCGGGGCGGAACCAATCCGGGGGCCGCCGCACCAATGGCAGGGCGACCGCAGTGGCGCCGGAGGAAACCAATCGTGATGAGTATTTTCGGCGCGCAACCGCGCAAGGTCCTGGCGCTGGTCTGCGCCGCATGCGTGGCCATGCTGGCTTTCGGCCTGTACCTGCAACATGTCGTGGGACTGGAGCCTTGCCCCATGTGCATCGTGCAGCGCTACGCGCTGATCCTGCTGGCGGTGTTCGCCTTCGTCGGTGCCTTGCTGGCTGGCAACGGCGGGCGCAAGACGCTGGCTTTTCTGGGCCTGCTGACCGCCGGCTTCGGCGCCTTCGTCGCGGCGCGCCAGAGCTTTCTGCAGTGGTATCCGCCGGAGTTCGCATCGTGCGGCCGTGACTTCTACGGAATGATCGAAACCTTTCCGCTGCAGCGCGCCATTCCCATGATCTTCAAGGGCAGCGGCGACTGCACCGCGATCGATTGGACCTTCCTCGGCGGCTCCATCGCCAACTGGTCGTTCGTATGCTTCGTGGTCCTGGGCCTGGTGCTGTTGGCCGTGCTCGTGACGCCGGCCCGCCGCCCGCGCCGCGTCGGCGACCGATAAGGACCCGGGCCGCCGCTACGAGCGGCGGCGCCTGAGGCTCGAAACATTCGTGATCGGGCAAGCCGGGCAGGCATCCTTGGCTGCATCGGATCTGCGCCACGGTGACGACTCGCTGACGTGACTCCGGAGCGCGCCGAAAAGCGCTCCGCGCCGCCTTCAGGCCAGCTTCTTCACCAGCACCTGGCTCTTGCGATCCCAGTTGTATTTGCGCTTGCGAGCCTCGGGCAGCCAGTCGGGCTCCACCGGCTGGAAGCCCCGCTTGATGAACCAGTGCATGGTGCGTGTGGTCAGCACGAAGATGCTGGTCAGGCCCATGGAGCGGGCGCGCTGCTCGATGCGGCGCAACACCTTCTCGCCGTCGCCCTGGCCCTGGCTGAGCGGCGACACCGTCAGCGCCGCCATCTCGGCGGTGCGTGCGTCCGGATAGGGATACAGCGCGGCGCAGGCGAAGATCACGCCGTCGTGTTCGAGCACCGTGTACTGGTCGGCATCGCGTTCGATCTCGGTGCGGTCGCGCTTGACCAGCGTGCCGTCGCGCTCGAAGGGTTCGATCAACTGCAGGATGCCGCCCACGTCGTCGGCCGTGGCCTGGCGCAGTTCCTCGAGCTTCTCGTCGATCACCATGGTGCCGATGCCGTCGTGTACGTACACCTCCAGCAGCAGCGAGCCGTCGACCGCGAACGGAATGATGTGGTTGCGCTCCACGCCGGCCTTGCAGGCGCGCACGCAATGCTGCAGGTAGAAGGCGACGTCGCTCGGCTGCTGGGGTTGAGGCAATTGGGCCAGCAGGGCCTCGGCGGCGGCCAGCGGCATCTCGGTGTCGATCGGGTTGTCGTCGCTCGCGGGCTCGGAGGGCTGCATGCGCACGCCGGGCACCTCGGTCATGAAGATCAGCTTGTCGGCCTGCAGCTCGATCGCCACGCTGGTCGCGACCTCTTCCATGGTCAGGTTGAAGGCCTCGCCGGTCGGTGAAAAACCGAAGGGCGAGAGCAGCACCATGGCGCCCATGTCGATGCAGCGCAGCAGGGCCTCGGTGTCGACCTTGCGCACCAGGCCCGAATGCTTGAAGTCGACCCCGTCCACGATGCCGACCGGCCGCGCGGTGATGAAGTTGCCCGACACCACCCGCACCTGCGCGCCCGCCATCGGCGTGTTGGGCAGGCCCTGGCTGAATGCTGCCTCGATCTCGTAGCGCAACTGGCCGGCCGCTTCCTGGGCGCAGTCGAGCGCCACGCTGTCGGTGATGCGCATGCCGTGCGAGTAGCGCGCTTCGTGGCCCTTGGCGGCCAGCTGTTCGTTGACCTGCGGCCGAAAGCCGTGCACCAGCACCACCTTCACGCCCATGGACTGGATCAGCGCGATGTCCTGCGCGATGGCCGGTAGCTTGCCGGCGGCGATGGCCTCGCCCGCCACCGCCACCACGAAGGTCTTGCCCCGGTGCATGTGGATGTAGGGCGCCACCGAACGGAACCAGGGCACGAAGGTGAAATTGAAGACGGCGGACATGGAGCGGCGCAGGGCGGGGCAGGTGGGCAGGCCGGCATCATAAAGGTGGTGCCGCCGGGCCCGGGGCTGCCTGCGGCGCGGACTCCGCCCGCTGCCGAAAAGCCGCGAGCCGTTGCGCGAAGGGCGCGAGCACCAGGCCGTCGTCGGGCAGGGTGGCGTCGGCCTCGCTCGGCGGCGCCAGCGACAGGCCGCTGGCCTGCAGTAGCGCCACCATGTCGGCCGGCTCTATGGACCCCCGCGCTAGCAAGGTGTCCACCATACGGCCCAGGACTTCGCGCTGCTCCTGCAGCAGTTCCAGGCCGCGCCGGTATTGCTGTTGCAGCAGCACCTCGATGGCCCAGTCGGTGGGTGTGATGTCGGTGTTGATGTCGGCATTGGCTTCCATCGTCACGTCGGTGCGGGAAAGGCGCGAGCTGAAGCCGTGGCGCCGTACGTGTTTGGCAGCATCCGCCGTGACCTGACGGATGTCCTGTTCGGCGCCGGTGGTGCAAGTCATGTCACCGAAGACCAGCTCTTCGGCGGCGCGCCCGGCCAAGCCGACGCACATCATGTCGACCGCGTTCTGCCGGGTGGTGACCTTGCGGCGCGAGAAGCTGTTGTAGCCGCCCTCGTAGGAGGCGATGTTGATCCTGACCTCCTGCGGTGCATGGCCGAACAGCAGGCAGTACACCAACGCGTGGCCCGCCTCGTGCACCGCCAGCAGCGCACGCAAATCGGCATTGGAGCGCTGGCGTAGCCGACTCAGCTCCAGCGCTACCGGAAGGGTGGTTTCCACCGGCCCCCCCGGCCCCCGTCCGCGCACCAGCAGGTGCCGGCGGGAGGGCGCCACACCGATGGAAAACGGCTGGTCCGTCGGCAGACCTTGTTCAAGTACCCACAGCGCCGCCTTGACCAGATTTGCGCTCAGGATGGAATGGATCGACGAGAACAGCGGGCGCGTACCCTGCGCCGGGAACACGCCGTTGGCATAGAGCTCATCGAGCAAGTCCTGGCCGAGCACGAAGCGTACGCGGCATTGCGCGGCGATATCTCCCAGGTAACTTTCGCATTGCTGGCGGATCAGGCGTTGGTAGGTGGCCTTGCCGAGCGACGGATACACCACGTGCTCGTTGCCGAGCCGTGCGATCTGCTCGGGCTTGAAGCGGTCGGCAAGCGCTTTTTTCACGTCGATCAGCGACAGCTGGCGTGTGAGCCGGTGAAAGATGTCGGCGTTGGTGTCGCTGTCGGCCACACGCTGCGCGGTCTCCTGGTACATCTCGTCGAGGTTGCCGCACACGAAGACCAACAGCCGGCTGTAATCGGTCTCCCAGGTCTGGGCGGACGCCTGGAACTGCTGGAAGAGCGCCTGCACTTTCGTCGACGGCCATTGCATGATTTCGGCGAGCGGCTCGCGCAGCTTGAGCATGCGTTTCAGTTCCTGGGCATCGTAGGCATCGAGCTGAAATCGCAACGGCGGCTTGCCCGCTCTCGTCGCTTCCTCGCCGTCTTCGCGTTCCTCCTTGTAGATGGCGTTGGCCAGCATGCGCTCGACGTTGGCCAGGGAGCTCAGCGCCGGCGGCAGCCGGCCGTCGGACAGCAGCGTCCACACGTCCTGGTAGCGTTCCACCTTCACGTCGTCGCCCTTGGGGTGGATGGTGCGAAAGCGCTGGAATTCGTCGAGCACCAGCATGCCGGGCGAGCCCTCCACGATGCTCGACTCGCCCAGCAGGGCCGAGATGGTCGAAACCCGGAATGCCGCGCCGTGGCTGAAGCCGTCCATCTGCACTTCCACGAAACGGTCGTAGAAGTCGAGCAGCTGCGCCAGGCGCCGGGTGAGCTGGGTCTTGCCGGTGCCGGTGAGGCCCCAGAGGCAGACGATGACCGGGCGCCGGATCAGCTGCGGCCACACATACCAGGCGCGCACCGCGTCGATCACGCGGTCGATCACCTCGTCGATGCCGAACAGCTCCTGCTTCAGCTGCGCCGCGACCTTCGCCAGCACCTGCTGGCGCGCGGTGAGTTCGGCGATGTCGGCACGGCCTGGGTCGTTGGACGTGGGGATCGGCGCGATGGTGCTGTCGGTGACCGGAACGGACATGCAAAATACCTCCTGGTGGGTCGGCGTGAAATGGAGTGGCCGTGCGCATAGGCAGGCCCATTTCGATTTTGCGGACCGCCCAGGTGTCGGCGTCACCTTCGCCATGGAGCGAACGGACCGGTCATGTCCCCGCGCGCCCCTGGTAGGACTCACCCCCGGCGGGCGGCGGCGGCGCCATGTTTGGATAATCCACCCCCTTATGTCCGTATCCGACCCGCGCCAGCCCACGTCTTCCGCCACCGAACCAGCGCCTGCCCGGCCGCGCATCGAGTTCCCCGAATCGCTGCCGGTCTCGGCCCGGCGCGAAGAAATCATGGCCGCGCTCGCAGCGCACCAAGTCGTCATCGTCAGCGGCGAAACCGGCTCCGGCAAGACCACGCAGCTGCCCAAGATCGCGCTGGCCATGGGGCGCGGCAAGCTCAATGCGCCGCCCGGCAAGGGCCGGCTCATCGGCCATACCCAGCCGCGCCGCATCGCCGCGTCGTCGGTGGCCAAGCGCATCGCCGAAGAACTGAAGACACCGCTCGGTGAAGTGGTCGGCTACAAGGTGCGCTTCCAGGACCGGCTGAGCCGCGACGCCTCGGTCAAGCTGATGACCGACGGCATCCTGCTGGCCGAAACGCAGACCGATCCGCTGCTCAAGGCCTACGACACCATCATCATCGACGAGGCCCACGAGCGCAGCCTCAACATCGACTTCCTGCTGGGCTACCTGCGCGAGATATTGCCGCGCCGCCCCGACCTGCAGGTGATCGTGACCTCGGCCACGATCGACGCCGACCGCTTCGCCAACCATTTCGCCTCGGCCCGGGGGCCGGCGCCGGTCATCCACGTCACCGGCCGCACCTTCCCGGTGGAGCAACGCTGGCGGCCGTTCGAGGAAAGCCGCGACTACGGCATGAACGAAGCCATCGCCGACGCGGTCGACGAGCTCTGGCAGGACCCCCGGCAAAGCGGCGACATCCTGGTGTTCTTTCCCGGCGAGCGCGAGATCCGCGAGGCCGCCGACCATCTGCGCGGCCACCTCAGCCACCACGCGGTGCTGCGCAACGCCGAGGTGCTGCCGCTCTTCGCCCGGCTGTCGCAGGCCGAGCAGGACCGCATCTTCGAGAGCCATTCCGGCCGGCGCATCGTGCTGGCCACCAACGTCGCCGAAACCTCGCTGACGGTGCCGGGGATCCGCTACGTGATCGACACCGGCACCGCCCGCGTCAAGCGCTACAGCTACCGCAGCAAGGTGGAGCAGTTGCTGGTGGAGCCGATCAGCCAGGCGGCGGCCAACCAGCGCGCGGGCCGCTGCGGGCGGGTGGCCAACGGCATCTGCATCCGGCTCTACGGCGAAGACGACTTCGCCGGCCGGCCGCGTTTCTCGGACCCCGAAATCCTGCGTTCGTCGCTGGCCGGCGTCATCCTGCGGATGAAGTCGCTGCGCCTGCGCGACGTGGAGGAGTTTCCGTTTCTGGAGGCGCCGCAGAAGCGCGCGATTTCCGACGGCTACCAGCTGTTGTCCGAACTCGGCGCGGTGGACGACGACAACCAGCTAACTCCGGTCGGCCAGGAGCTGTCGCGCCTGCCGCTCGATCCGCGCATCGGCCGCATGATCCTGGAAGGCCGCGACCGCGGCGCGCTCGACGAGGTGCTCACCATCGCCAGCGCGCTCAGCGTGCAGGACGTGCGCGACCGCCCGATGGACGCCCAGGCCCAGGCCGACCAGGCGCACGCCAAGTTCGACGACGACCGAAGCGAGTTCAGCGGCTATCTCAAGCTCTGGAAATGGCTGCACGACGCACGCGGTGGCGCGCCGGTGGCCACCACGCGGCGGCAGATGGCGGCGCAGCAGCCGGGAGCCGGCGCCAGGCGCGGCAACCAGGCCTTTCTGCCGGTGTCGCAGCGCAGCGTGGCGCCGGCTGTCGCCGCGCCGCCGGCCCCGGCGGTGGCCGAGGCGCCCACCCACAAGCTGAGCAACCGGCAATACGAGCAACTGCTGCGCGCCAATTTCATCAGCATCCGCCGGGTGCGCGAATGGCGCGACATCCACTCGCAACTCGTCGCCACGGTGCAGGAGCACCACTGGCCGATCAACGCCGATCCGGCCAGCTACGAACAGCTGCACCAGGCCATGCTCGCCGGGCTGCTGGGCAACATCGGCTTTCGTCCGGAAGACGCCGGCAGCGCGGGTAGCACCCAGGCCGGCGGGGCAGGGCGGGGTGCGGCGGGCGGCGGCGAATACCTGGGCGCGCGCGGCATCAAGTTCCACAAGCATCCGGGCGCGCATCTGTCGAAGAAGCCCGGTCGCTGGATCGTCGCGGCCGAGCTGGTCGAAACCACCCGGCTATTCGGCCGGGGCATCGCCGCGATCGAGCCGACCTGGCTCGAAGAGGTCGGCTCGCATCTGCTCAAGAAGCAACTGCTCGACCCGCACTGGGAAAAACGCGGCTCGGAAGTCGTCGCGCTGGAGCGCGCCACGCTCTACGGCCTGGTGGTGTACAGCGGCCGGCGCGTGCCCTATGCGCGGGTCGACATGGCCGCGGCGCGCGAGATCTTCATCCGCGAGGCGCTGGTCGGCGAGCAATGGGAATCGAAGCTGCCGTTCCTGGCGGCCAACCGCAAGCTGATCCGCCAGGTGGAAGAACTCGAGCACAAGTCGCGCCGCCAGGACGTGCTGGTGGACGACGAACTCATCTATGCCTTCTACGACCAGCACCTGCCGCCGGACGTGTTCGACGGCCGCAGCCTGGAGCACTGGTGGCGCGAGGCCTCGCGCGGCCAGCCGCGGCTGCTGCACCTGGAGCGCGACGAGCTGATGCGCCACGAGGCGGCCGGCATCACCACCGACGCCTTTCCCCGCACGCTGCGCATGGGCGGCGTCGACTGCGCGACCGAATACCTGCACGAACCGGGCAATGCGCGCGACGGGTTGTCGGTGGCGGTGCCGATCTTCGTGCTCAACCAGATCGGCGAAGACCGCGCCGAATGGCTGGTGCCGGGCATGCTGCGCGACAAGGTGCAGGCGCTGCTCAAGAGCCTGCCGCAGAAGCCGCGCGCGCGCCTGGTGCCGCTGCCCGAGAGCGCCGCGCGCATCACCCAGGCGCTGGTCGAGCCCACGGTGTTCGGCCACGGCACGCTGATCGACGCGGTATTGAAGCTGGTGCGCGAGACCACGCAGCTCGACGTGAAGCGCGCCGACTTCAAGCCGGACATGGTGCCGCCGCACCTGTTCATGCACCTGCGGGTGTTGGACGAACACGGCCGCCAGCTCGGCCAGGGTCGCAGCCTGGCCGCGCTCAAGGCCGAGCTCGGCGGGCAGGCGCGCGGGGCCTTCCAGGCGCTGGCCGGACTGCGGGCGCCGGCCGCACCTGCCGCACCGGCATCCGCCGCGCCTGCGCCCAAGGCGGCAGCCGGTGGCGCGACCCGGGCCGCCCCCACCGCGCCGTCGGCACCGGCAGGCCAGCGCTACACCGACTGGACCTTCGGCGAACTGCCCGAGCTGATGGAGATCCGCAAGGGCGGCCAGACGCTGGTCGGCTTTCCCGCCCTCATCGACGACGGCGACGCGGTGCACATCGAGGTGTTCGACGAGCCCGAGCTCGCGGCGCAACGCCATCGCGGCGGCCTGCGACGGCTGTTCGCGCTGCAGATGAAGGAGGCCTTGAAATACCTGGAGAAGTCGATTCCCGACCTGCAGAAGATGGCGGTCGCCTTCATGCCGCTGGGCACGCAGGACCAGCTGCGCCAGCAGATCGTGGACGTGGCGCTGGACCGCGCCTTCCTGCTCGAGCCGTTGCCCACCGACGCCGACGCTTTCAAGAAGCGGGTGGACGAAGGCCGGGGCCGGCTCACCCTCATCGCCCACGAAGTCGCCCGTCTGGGCCTGCGGGTGCTGACCGACTATGCGGGCGCGGTGCGCAAGATCAAGGACACCAGGGGCCAGCCCCATGTGACGGCTGACGTGCAGGCCCAGTTGCAGCGGCTGGTGCCGCGCGATTTCCTGTCCGCCACGCCCTGGGCGCAGCTGCAACACCTGCCGCGTTATCTGCAGGCCATCGTGATGCGGCTCGACAAGCTGCGCGCCGATCCGGCCCGCGACACCGCGCGCATGGCCGACGTGAAGCTGCAGGACCAGCGCTTCTGGCGGCTGGTGGCCGAGCGCAAGGGCAATGTCGACGCCCGCATGCAGGAGCTGCGCTGGCTGCTGGAAGAACTGCGGGTGAGCCTGTTCGCGCAGGAGCTGCGCACGCCTGGCCCGGTGAGCGTGAAGCGGCTCGACAAGGCCTGGGCGTTGCTCAATACCTGACGGAGAAACGAAATCGCCCCCGGCGTGCCGGGGGCGATTTCAGGTTCTGTCGATCGAAGCGTCAGGCCTTGTTGCTGTCGCCCTGCTTGAGGCTGTTCGCCACCACGGCCATCACCGAGGTGCCGATGAGGCTGAGCATCGTCGGGTGTTCCGCGCAGAACTTCGACACGCGTTCGATGATGCCCGGCTCGGCCTGCGCCGCACCGTCGGCCAGTTGGGCGACTTGCTGCGGCGTGAACCGCGCGGCCTGCGCCGGCGTCACGGTGCCACCGGTGGCGGCCAGGGCCTGGAAGGCGCCGCCGGCCAGCCCCGCCAGCGCCTTGGGGTCGATAGCACCCAACACTTCACTGAGCAGGCCGGCCTTCTGCGGCGCATCGGCCTTGTCGAACAGGCGACTGAGGGTCTGCCCGGTCGGTGGGGTCTGATCGGAGTTCAGCGCCGAGGCCAGCAGTTTCTGGATCGTCTCGGGCGAGATGTTCCCCACCAGTGTGTTGAGCGGAGACTGCGATGCGCCCGATTGGCCGCCGAGGAAGCCGCTCAAAATATTTGAAAAATCCATGGTGACTCCTTGGTAGCCGAAGGTAAGGATGAGGCGTTGGTCGCCGGGTCAGATCCGCCGCTGCACGACGTATCCGTAGACCGCCAGCACCACCACCGCGCCGAGGATCGACGCGATGAAGCCGGCGACGGCGCCTTGCGGGTAGAGGCCCAGCGCCTGGCCGGCGAAGGTGGCCAGCAGCGAGCCGGCGATGCCCAGGCCCGCCGTCAGGATGAAGCCCAGGGTGTTGCGACCGGGCATGAGTGCGCGGGCGATCAGGCCGACGATCAGGCCGATGACGATGGTGGTGATGAAGGCTGCCATGTTGTTCATGCCTTCAGGTCTGCGGGCAGCTTGCCGCCGTTGGCCGCGAGTTTTGCCATCACCGTCTTATGCAGCCAGACGTTCATGGCGGCCGAGTCGTTGCTGTCGCCGCTGAAGCCGAGTTCCTTGGCCAGCGCCTGGCGGGCGGGCAGCGAGCTGTCGAGGCCCAGCAGCTTCATCAGGTCGACGATGGAGGACTTCCAGTTGAAGGTGCCGCCACCGGCCTTTTGGATCAGGCCTTCGATGACCTGTGCGATATCGACCGAACCCGCGGCCGGCGCGCCGGCGATGGCCGAAGTCAGGCCTTGCGGTGTCGCGGTGGCGGCAGGCGTGGCGGCGTTCGCCGAGGGAAAGAACTTGCCGAGAATGTTGCCAAAAATGCTCATGGCTTAGGCCTCCGAAGGGATGGAGAAAGTCCCGCGACCGTGATCGCGGGGCGCTGTCGCACCGGCTGCAAGGCAGGTGTCGAAGGCCATGGTGGCGAGCACCGGCAAGAGTGCCAAGGGCTCATGTGGGCTATCGCTCACTTTCTTTTCTTGGGAGATAGGGTAGGGCTGGTCGGTAGCGTCGGTCGGTCAGCGTGCTGAGGAAGGCAACGACGGCGTCGATGTCTTCCTCGCTCATCGCTGGCGTGCTGCCAGCGTGCCCTGCCCGCGCAGCATGTCGTCGAAGCGGGAGTCGAAGGGCGAGAGTTCGTCGCTCTGCAGATAGGCCTGCAGGCCGGCGCCGGCGGCCTGCATGGCGCGGCGCGGATCGTCCAGCACGCCGGCGCCGAATCAGCGCCTCGAAGCGCTCGCGATCGCCATTGGGCCGCAGCCGCTCGGCCACCGCGCGTTCGCTGCCCAGGTTCATCTCGTGGCGCGCCAGCAGCGGCTCGCGCGCCTGAAGGCCAGGATCGGGTGGTGGTTGGCGAAGAGCGTGGTCTTGCCGGGGGCGGCCGCCATGGCGGCCACCTGTCGGAACTGCGCGGAAGACGTCGAATTGGTGGTCGCTGGCCGGCAGGGGCGCGCTACTGACCTTTAACGAGTCGAAGACCACCAGCCGGGTGTCGTCGCCGAGCGGCACGAGATAGAGCTCACCGATGTTGGATGACCGTTTGGCCGACCGGACCGATGAGCGTGAAGGCGGCCAGGACGCGGACGTCGGCCTCGGCCGGTGCTGGCTCTGCGAAGGCGCTGCCCGATGCGGTCAGGCTGGCGGCCGGCAGCGACGCCGAAAATAAGCGCCGCCCCGGGACCTGGGCGGCGTATGGGCGGCGCGGGGTGGCGGGCATGCGGTGCGGTGTCGATTCGAACCAGCCATCGTCGGCCTCGGCGACGACCTGCCCGTGACGCCGCCCGCGCCGCCGGGCTGTGTCAGCCGCGCCGCGCGACCATGCCGTAGAGGACCAGCACCACGATGGCGCCGACCACCGAGGCGATGAAGCCCGCGCCCACGCCGGCTTCGTACCAGCCGAGCGCCTGGCCGGCGTAGGTGGCGAGCAGCGAGCCGACAATGCCGAGCACGATGGTCAGCAAGAAGCCCATGGCCTGTTTGCCCGGCAGGATCGCCCGGGCGACCAGGCCCACGATGAAGCCGATGACGATGGTGGAGATGATGCCCATGGTGTGTTCAATCCTTCAGGTCGGCCGGAACCTTGCCGCCGTTGGCAGCGAGCTTGTTCATCACCTGGCGGTGCAGCCAGACGTTCATGGCGGCGGAGTCGGCGGTGTCGCCGCCGTAGCCGAGTTCCTTGGCCAGTTCCTTGCGGGCGGCCAGCGAGCTGTCGAGGCCGAGCAGCTTCATCAGGTCGACGATGGAGGTCTTCCAGTTGAGCTTTTCGCCGGCCTTGGCGGCCATGCCGTCGAGCACCTGCTGCACATCGACTTCGGCCATGGGCGCTGGTGCCGGGGCCGTCGCAGGAGCCGCGGGGCTCGGGGTGTCAGGAGCGGTCGGCGCGGGCGCCGGGGCGGCGTGGGCCGACGGGAAGATCTTGCTGAAGATGGTGCCGAGGATGCTCATGTGATGCTGATCCGGTGAGGTAAAACGAAGCCCCGGAGCATGAGGCATGAGGCAGCCCGTCGCGTAGGCAAACGTGTCCACCGTCGCGTAGCCTGAACGGTCAGGGCTTGCCGGCCTTGCGTTGCGCACCGCCTGGCGCGGCGA
Organism: Xylophilus sp. GOD-11R; assembly: GCF_033546935.1. GTDB lineage: Bacteria > Pseudomonadota > Gammaproteobacteria > Burkholderiales > Burkholderiaceae_C > Xylophilus. Next base: position 1,959,873 of record NZ_CP137854.1, read on the forward strand.
CCGCCTGCTTCTCGGCAGCGCCGGCCTCCTGGCGCACGCGGGTGCAGTTGCTGTCTTCGCCCGGCCCGGTTTCCAGCAGCGGAATCACCGCGGCGAGCGGCGCCACCACGGCCAGCGCCAGCGCACCGCCGGCGCGTGCGGCCAGCGGGCCTTTCTCCAGCGAGAAGTCCGGATCCTTGAAGCTGCCGAAAACCCGCACCGGGGTGCGCAGCGACAAAATGCCCGGGCGCTTGGGCTTGGGCGCGATGCGCATGTCGAAGGTTTCCTGGGCGAGGTCGAAGCCGCCTTCGCCGAGGATCTGCGTCTGCTCGGTGTCCACCAGGAACAGGGTCGACTTGCCCTTGCCGCGGTTGATGTCGAATGCCACACCGCCGCAGTTGACCGCGATGGCGTGGTCGCCGCCGGCCAGCAGCGCCAGCACCTTGCCGCCGTTAAGCCCGCTGGCCGCATCGATCAAATTGCTGATGCGGCCGTTGGCGATCGCCATCGACAGGCTGCCGTCGGCCCGCGCGGCCGCATCGGCGATGGAGTTGCCCTGGCCCTTGAGTTGGATGCGGGCGCCCAGCGTGCCCGCACCCTGGGCGACCTTCTCGGCGCTGGCCGGCACCAGCTTGGCGACCTGGATGCGGCGAAAGTCGACCGCCGCCTCGGTGGCGATGACCGGCTGGCGCGCATCCAGCGTCCAGCGCGAGGCGATGGTGCCGCCGGCGAAGCCGAAATCGAGCGGCGCGAGCTTCATCACCGCATCGTGCAGGTGCAGCGCGGCCTTCAGGCTTTCCAGCGGCAGGGTGCCGGGCACCTTGAGCTGGGCGGCTTCGAGCGTGACGTCGGCGTCGATCTTCTGCAGCCGGCTGCCGTCGAAACTGCCGGCCGGCAGGATGTGATGGGGGTCGGCCTGCTTCTCCTGCGTTCTGGCGGCGGGTCGGTCGGCCGTCTGGGCCTGCGAGGCGGCGGGCTTGCCGCCGGTTTCCTGCGTCTGCACGCCGATCACCGGCCCCAGGTCGGCGATGTCGAGGCGCTTGCTGTGCAGGTCGGCGGTGAGCAGGGGTCGTGGCTGGCGGTCGATGTAGGCGCCTTTGCCGGTGACGTCGGTCGAGCCGATGCGGCCGGCGAGGTCGTCGATGGAATAGCGGTTGCCCTTCAGCACCAGGCGGCCCTGTAGTTCGTACGGCGGCGAAGCGGGCAGCGGCAGCAGCAGAAAGGGGTAGAGATTGGCCAGGGTGCGGCCCTCGATGCGCAGCCGGGTGTCGATGCCCGAGATGTTGGCCGCATCGGCGATGGTGCCTTCCACCTCCAGCCGGGTGGTGCCGGCGTCGAGCTCGCCCTTGATCGGGAAGGGCACGCCCGACTCCTGGAAGCTCAGCACCTCGCCGGTCAGGGCGGATCCCTTGAAGCCGGCGTCGCGATATTTGCCGCTGAAGGCGTAGCGCGTGGAATAGCGGTCGTTGGCGGGCGCGGCATCGGCGTCCTTTACTTGTGCCTGCTTCGCCGGATCGAAGGTGCTGGCCTGCACGTCGATCGAGAATGGCATGCCCGCGTCGGTAAAACGCAGGTGGCCCTGGTCCACCGACAGCGTGCTGATGCGCAGCTTGCTCGGCGACTTGTCGTTCGGGTCGGACAGGATCCAGTTCTTGCGGTCGTCGGCCATGCGCTCGAAGAGCAGGTCTGGCTTGGTGAGCGCCACGCGCGGCACCAGAATCTTCTCGGGCAGGTCGCGCAGGCTCACCGAAAACTCCAGCTCCTGGATGCGCGCCATGTGCGGCTTCTGGGACCAGCGGGCATTGCCGAAGAGCACGTCGCGCATGCGGATGGTGGGCGTCATGCCCAGCTTCACATGCAGGTCGGAGATGGTGAAGGTGCGCTCGGTCTTCGCCGATATGTAGCGCTCCAGCGGCGGACGCAGCCAGTTCCAGTCGAATAGCGCGATCAGCAGCACGAGGGCGACGACGATGGTGACGGCCACCGGATGGCGGCGCACGAAGACGGCGGGGCGGGACGTTGTCATGGCGGCCTGATCCTCTGGTCGAACCGTGCAAGTTGACCCAGTGCGGCGCGTGCCGACGTAGGACGATTTCGCGCCTGCCGGCTGGCAAAGCGCGGAACAGCACGGGAAAACCGGCTTTTCACGGCGGCTCGGCCGGTGTGGCGCGTCCTATCCTCGACCACGAGCCGTGGCATCCCGCACCGGCGCCAAACGACCGTGCCCATGACGACAGCGTCCATGAACCCGCCACGCGCCACCTCGCTCGACCCCTCTGACTGGTCGCAATTGCGCGCGCAGGGGCACCGCATGCTCGACGACATGTTCGACCACCTCGCCGGCCTGCGCGACCGGCCGGTGTGGCAGCCGATTCCCGAGACGGTGCGCGGCGCCTTCCGCGAGCCGATGCCCGCCGAGCCCACCACGGTGGCCGAGGCGCACGGCCGGTTCATGCGCGACGTGCTGCCGTACTCGGTCGGCAACACGCATCCCCGATTCATGGGCTGGGTGCACGGTGGCGGTACCGCCGAAGGCATGCTGGCCGAGATGCTGGCGGCCGGGCTCAATGCCAACCTGGGTGGCCGCGACCAGATGCCGCTGGAGATGGAAAAGCAGGTGGTGCGCTGGATGGCCGACCTGTTCGGCTTTCCGGAAACCGCCGGTGGCCTGTTCGTCACGGGCTCGTCCATGGCCAACCTGGTCGGTCTGCTGGTAGCGCGCACCTCGGCGCTGGGCGGCCAGTCGCGCAAGACCGGCGTGGAGAACGCGGGCGGCGGCCGGCTGGTGGCCTACACCTCGCAGGCGGCGCATGGCTGCATCGCGCAGGCCATGTCGATCGCCGGCCTGGGCACCGATGCGCTGCGCCTGGTGCCGACCGATGCCGATCACCGCACGGACATCGTGCAGCTGCGCGCCATGGTCTGGCAGGACATGGCGGCCGGCCTGCGGCCCTTCCTCATCGCGGGCACCGCCGGCACGGTGGACGTGGGCGCGGTGGACGACCTGGACGCCATCGCCGACGTGGCCCGCACCTGCGGCGCCTGGTTCCATGTCGACGGCGCGTACGGTGCGCTCGGCATGCTCTCGCGCCAGGTCGCGCCGCGCCTGGCCGGCATCGAACGCGCCGATTCGCTGGCCCTGGATTTTCACAAGTGGGGCCAGGTGCCCTACGACGCCGGCTTCATCCTGGTGCGCGACCAGGCCGACCAGCTGGCGGCCTTCGCCTCGCCGGCGGCCTACCTGTCGCGGCATCCGCGCGGACTGGCGGCGGGATCGCCCTGGCCCTGCGACCTGGGGCCGGATCTCTCCCGCGGTTTCCGCGCGCTCAAGACCTGGTTCACGCTCGTCACCCACGGCACGAACCGCCTGGGCGCGGCCATCGACAACAGCTGCGACCTCGCCCGCCACCTGATGGCGCGGGTGCTGGCCGAGCCCGAGCTCGAGCTGATGGCGCCGGTCGCGCTCAACATCGTGTGTTTTCGCCTGCGCGCCGCGCCGAGCCAGGACGCCGACGCGCTCAACACCGAGGTCGTCGCCGACCTGCACGAGTCCGGCATCGCCGTGCCTTCGTCCACCCGCATCCGCGGGCAGGTGGCGATCCGCGCCGCCATCGTCAACCACCGCACGGTGGCCGGCGACATCGATATGCTGGTCGACGCGGTGCTGGCCTGTGGCCGCCGCCGCCAGCGCATCCAGAACACCACTGTCCAACCCGTCCAGGAATTCGCCGCATGAGCCTGCTGCCGCACGATACGTCCGCCCTTCCTGATTCCGACCCGACCGAGCCGGGCCAGCAACTGATCGGCCTGGCGCGGCTGATGACGCTGGCCTTCCACGGCGCCGACCTGCGCCCGGTGGCCTCCACGCTCATCGCCCGCGCCGAGCGCGACGCCACCGATGCCGCCGCGTTGATGGACCTGTCGACCGTGCTGTTCCTGCAGGGCCTGCCCGACCTCGCGCTGGCCACCCAGTCGCAGGCGCTCGGCATGGAGCGCCTGTATCGCTTGCAGCTGCCCGACTGCGCGCTGCCGCGCCTGCGCATGTTGGCCGTCATGGCGCCCGGCGACCTGATGACCAACACGCCGCTGTCCTTCCTGGTGGAAGACGGCCGCATCGCCCTCGACATGCTGTTCGTGCTGCCCGGTGAAGGCCTGCCCGAGTTGCTGCCGGAGCACGACGTGCTCTACATGGCGATCTCCGAATCCGACGCCACGCACGGCTTGCTGGAACGGCTGTCGTACGAGCTGCCGGCCGGCGCGGTGCTGAACCATCCGTCGCGCATTCTCGAGACCGCACGTGACCGCGCCTACGACGCGCTGCGCGGTGCGCCCGGCATCGCCATGCCGGCATCGGCGCGCTCGGGCCGGCTGTCACTGCAGGCGGTGGGCGATGGGCGCCTGGCCATTGCCGAAATGCTGGAACACGGGCGGTTTCCGCTGATCGTGCGGCCGGTCGATTCGCACGCCGGACACGGTCTCGAGAAGGTGACCACGCCGGCCGAGCTGGTGGCCTACCTGGCGGGGCAGGGCGCCGACGAATACTTCGTCTCCAACTTCATCGACTACGCCCAGGCTGACGGCCTGTTTCGCAAGTACCGTGTGGTGCTGGTGGACGGCATGGCGTATGCGGCGCACATGGGGGTGTCGTCGCACTGGATGATTCATTACCTCAATGCCGGCATGACCGAATGCGCCGACAAGCGCGCCGAGGAAGCCGCCTTCATGCGCGACTTCGACACTGGCTTCGGCCTGCGCCACCGCGAGGCGCTGTCGGCCCTGGCCGGGCGCATCGGGCTCGACTACCTGGTGGTCGATTGCGGCGAAACACCCGAGGGCGACCTGCTGGTCTTCGAAGTGGACCCGGGCGCCGTGGTGCATCGCATGGATCCGCCGGAGGTGTTCAGCTACAAGCGCGCCTGCATGGACAAGCTGTACGCCGCCTTCGACACGCTGGTGATGCGCGCGGGGCGTCCGGCCTGACTCGGCTGCTTACAACCACATCACGGGCGCGACACGCGCGACAGGCATGCTGGAAGCGTCCAAACAAACGGAGCTTCTCCATGCAAAGCAAAAAAATCGGCGCTGCTTTTCTCGCCTTCACGCTGGGCGTTTCCAGCCTGGCGTTTGCCCAGCCGCGCGAGGGTCGTGACGACCACCGCGGCGGGCCGGAACAACAGCAGCGTGGCAACGGCCATGGACCCGATCGCGGCGGCCCGGGGCACGACCGCCATGCAGATGCGCGTGGCGCCGGCCCGGACCACCGCTTCCACCGTGGCGACCGCCTGCCCGCCGAATACCGCAGCCGCCAGTACGTGGTCGACGACTGGCGCGGTCATCGCCTTTCCGCGCCTCCACGCGGCTACCAGTGGGTGCAGGTCGGTGGCGACTACGTGCTGGCCGCCATCGCCACCGGCGTGATCGCTTCCCTGTTTCTCAACCAGTAAAGGCTTCGGTCGGGCGCATGGCGCGCCCGAGCGGGTGGTGCAGCAGATCGATCAGCGCGTCGCGCTGCGCTGGCGTCAGCAGCTCGACATCGACCATCACATCGAGTGTTTCGCGCGCGATGCGCAAGGCGCTGGCGGCTCGCGCCGGGCTCGCGTCGCCGCGTGCCAGGTCGGGCGGCAGCAGGCGACTCGGGTCGCCGCTGGCCAGGCGCTCGGCCAGGTCGGCCGGGTCCAGCGCCGCTTCCATCACCGAGGCCATCACCTGCTGGCGCGCGCGGGATGGCGAGACGGTGTCGAAGCCGTTGCTCGGCACCGGGCGCCGCCCGATGTCGAGCGCCGCCTCCACTTGTAGATAGCGTTCGAGCCGGTCCGCCGCGCCGCGCAGGCGTCCGACGGTTCCGGCCGGCAAGGGTTGCGGCAGGCGAGCCAGGGCCTGGTCGATCTGGGGCTGGATGCGGCCTATGACGCCGGACTCGGCCTGGCGCGCCTCCGAGATGTGGCGCCGCAGACATTTGAGCAGGGCGGCCGCGAGCAGGCCTTCGGGCAGCGTCGAGATGGAGGGCATGCGCAGCAGCTGGCCGACGTTGCCCCGGAACGCCGCCATGCCGTGGGCGGCGGGCTCGGGTTCCTGGCGGTCCGGGCGCACCGGGCGTTGGCCGCCGGCCCTGCGCAGCAGCGACGCGGCTTTTCCATTCGACAGGGCGAGCTCAGCGGCGCCGGCGCCAATGGCCTGCTCCAGTCGGCTGGCCAGCTCCGGGCGTGCGCGTGCATCGATCTGATGGAGGCGGCCCAGCACCGCCAGCAGGTCGCGCATGCCGAGCCGGCCATCGGCCAGGTGCTGCTGCCAATCCCGACTGAGCAACATATAGCCCGCTTTTCCGATGGAAGCCGAAGCGGGCGGCAGGTCGATACCGGCCTGCTCCAGCCGGCGAGCGATCAGCCGGGCGATGTCGGCATTGGCATCCGGCGCCCGGGTGATGTCGGCGACCAGCTCGGGGAAATGGTGGAAAGCGCGCAGCGTCGGGCGCCACGGGTAGGGCTCGTCGAACTCGAGCTCCGGTTCCGGCTTGCCGATGAGCGGACGCAGCACCTGCTTGAACGTTTCGCCCAGTGTTTGACGGGGCGGGGTCGGCACGCCGCGTAGCCCGATGGATCCGGCAAACACCACCATGGCCTGGTGTTGAGGACTGCGATGCCGCAGCCCTTCGAGTACCGAGCCGGCGCCGGGCGCTGTTTCGTGGAGAAGTGGATCGTGGGCAACCGACGGGGTGGAGAAGGAGGAAGAGCGGCTGCCGGGCTCAGGCGTGGAGCCGGGCGGCGTAGGGCGGCGGTGATAAGAAACGAACATACGCAATCAGGTTGGGCGGCCACCAATCGGGCCGGACCGCGCGATGTTCCGGACTGTCGCACCCGCGGTCGCCCGCGTTTGCGAAACGCTTCACCCGCCAGGGAAGACGCGATCCGGTGTCAGGGCCAAGGCCTGGCAGAAGGCCACGAGCTCGGCGATCTCGCTGGACTTGTCGAACACCGCGTCGGCGCGCGCATCCAGGCAGCGCTGCCGTACCTCGTCGCTCACCATGGCGCTCAACACCACCACGCGTTGCTCGGGTAGCCGGGTACCGCACCAGCTCAGCGCCGCGTAGCCGCTGCCTTCGCGCAGCTGCAGGTCGACGATGGCGAGGTCCCAGCCGCGGTCGTTGGAAGACAGCCAGTGGGTCACGCTGCGCTCGTTGTCGCCCCAGCCGACGATCTCCATGCCCGGCACCTGCTGCTGCAGCAAGGCAGCCAGGGTGTCCCGGGCATCGGCGTCGTCTTCGATGAGGTAGGTGCGCAGGGTCATGGCTTGCTTTCTTGGTCTTGTTCGAGGCGTCGTGGCATCAGGAAATCCGGCTGGGGCGGGGTCAGTCGACCGAGGCGCTCCAGCGTTCGCCCCAGCCGCTGGCGCTGTGATCGATGGCGCGACGGTCGCGCTTGGTGGGTCGGCCCTGCATGCGCCCGGCGCCGGGCTCGGGTGCGAGTCGCTGGGATTCGACCCAGGCGGCGCGAGCGGCCAGGCTCTCAGGTGTTTCCTCGTAGAGCTTTTGCGCCACCGGCGCCGGTCCGCGCTGTGCGCTCAGGCCGAGCACGAGCACGGTTCGCGACAAGGCGCCTTGCCGGATGGCGATGGTGTCTCCGGGGCGAATGTCGCGAGAGGGTTTTGCTGCCGCGTCGTTGACCTGGATTCGGCCTTTGCCGATTTCTTCCACGGCCAGGGAGCGGGTCTTGAAAAATCGAGCGCTCCAAAGCCACTTGTCGAGGCGCAGCGTATCCGGTGGCGTCATCCCTGCATTGTCACTTACATCCCGATTCGTACTGTCAGACGGACGCGCGCGCTGACATCGGCAGTCTGACCGTCGTGTCGAGGCCGGATACGCTGCCGTCGCTCGCCATTCGGTTGGGCAGCGCGATGCTTCCGCCGGCGCTGGCGACGATTTCGCGGCAGATCGCCAAGCCCAGGCCGGTGCCGCCCGATGCGCTGCCGGCGGAGAAGGGCTGGAACAGCCGACCGCGCAGCTCGTCGTCGATGCCGGGGCCGCTGTCGGCCACCACCAGTACGGCGTCATCGCCGTCCTGCGACACCCGCAGCTGCAGCGCGCCGCCCGGCGGCGTGTGGCGGATGGCGTTGTGCAGCAGGTTGCGCACCAGTTCGCGCTGCATCCAGCCCGGCGCGGCGACCGGCGCGGCGACGGTGGCGATGGAAAAGTCCAGGTCCTTGCCGGCAATCAGGGGCGACATGTCCAGGGCCAGCTCGCGCACGATGGCGCCGAGGTCGGTCGGGCCATCGCCTGCATCGACGTCGGGCTCGTGACGCGCCTGATCGACGCGTGCCAGCGACAGCATCTGCTGGGCCAGCGCCGTGGCGCGGTCGACCGTGCCGCCGATTTCCCGCAGCGCGTCGATCGGCGGCACGTCGCCCCGCAAGGCAGACTGCACCTGCACCTTGAGCACCGCCAGCGGGGTGCGCAACTGGTGCGCGGCGTCGCGCATGAAGCGCTGCTGCTGGCCGAGCTGGTGGCGCAGGCGGCGCATGACCTGGTTGGTGGCGTCCACCACCGGCAGCAGCTCGCGCGGCGCGTCGCGCGCGGCCAGCGGTCGCAGGTCGGCCTCGGGGCGCTCGCGCAGCTCGTCACTGAGCCGGCGTATCGGCCGTGTCGCGCTCTGCACCACCAGCACCACGACCAGCCCGATGACCGCCACCAGCGCGGCCTGGCCGGTGAGGGTGTCGACGAGCAGGTCGCGCGCCAGTCCGCGGCGCAGTTGCAGGGTTTCGGCCACTTGGATCACCGCGATGGCGTGGCCGGCGCTGCTGGCCACCGGCTGCAACAGCACCGCCACCCGCACCGCGTTGCCGCGGAATTCGTCGTCGTAGAAGTCGACCAGCGCGGCGTAGGGCGGCCGGTCGGGAATGTGGCCGTGCCACAGCGGCAGCTCGTCGTAGCCCGAGACCAGGCGGCCGTTCTGCTCGGAGACGCGGTAGAAGAGGCGGGTCTGGTTGTCGGCTTCGAAGATCTCCAGCGCCGAATACGGCACCGTGGCGCGCAGCCGGGCGGCGTCGTCCTTGCCATCGACCTCGAGCTGCTCGCCGATCGACTTGGCCGAGGCCAGCAGGGTGCGGTCGTAGGCGGTGTTGGCCACGCGCAGCGCCTGCCGGTAGTGCGCGGCGGTGTTGAAGCCGATCAGCAGCACCACCGGCACCAGGATGCCCAGCAGCAGGCGGCGGCGCAGCGACATCGGGCGCCGCCGCGCGCTCATGCCGTCGCCTCCACCTTCAGCAGATAGCCCAGGCCGCGCAGCGTGACCAGCGCGGTGCCCGTGCCGGCGAGCTTCTTGCGCAGCCGGTAGGCCACCACCTCGATCGCCTCGTACTGCACCTCCGCCGCGCCGGGAAACACCAGCTCGAACAGCCGTTCCTTGGCCACCGCGCGGCCCGGTTGCTGGATGAGCGCCTGCAGCAGGGTGAGCTCGCGCGGCGCGAGTTCGAGCGGCTCGTCACGGCAGTAGATGGCGCCGCTGAACTTGTCGTAGCGCAATGCGCCGGCGTGGAGGACCCCGGGGTCGGCAGCCGCCGCGTTGGCGGGCGTGCCGGCAGGGCGGCGGCGGGCGATGGCGCGGATGCGCGCTTCGAGCTCGTCCAGGTCGAAGGGCTTGGGCAGGTAGTCGTCGGCACCGGCGTTCAGGCCCATCACCCGGTCGCCTACGGTGGCGCGGGCGGTGAGCAGCAGTACCGGGGTCGTCAGGCCGCGCTTGCGGCCGCCGGCCAGGACTTCGAGGCCGTCGAGGCCGGGCAGGCTGAGGTCGAGCACCAGGATGTCGGGCGGCTCGGCCACCCAGGCGTCGAGGGCGCTGCGGCCATCGGCGAACTCGCGCACCTCGAAGCCCCGGCGCAACAGGGTGCGCGCCAGCGCGGCGCGCAGTCCGGGATCGTCTTCCACCAGCATCAATCGCATGGGCGCCGACTGTAGCCGGCCCGGCCCCCGCGGGCTTTCCCTAGTGCGGCGGACAGCCAAATGACAGGCGGCGGCAGCATCATCGCGCTCGTTGCAGAAGACCTATAGCCATCCGGAGACAAACCCCATGCGCCGTGACGATTTCCTCAAGACCCTCGCCGTGTTCGCCGCCGCCGGCAGCCTGCCGCTGGCGGCCCGCGCGGCGAGCAACTTCAAGATGATGATCCCGGCCAATCCGGGCGGCGGCTGGGACCTCACCGGCCGGGCCTTCGGCAAGGCGTTGCAGGAGGCCAAGGTGGCCGACACCGTGACCTACGACAACAAGGGCGGCGCGGCCGGCGCGCTGGGCCTGGCGCAGTTCGTCAACGGCAGCAAGAACGATCCCAACGCGCTGATGGTGATGGGCGCGGTGATGCTCGGCGGCATCATCACCGGCAAGCCGCCGGTGAGCCTGGACAAGGCCACGCCCATCGCCCGCATCACCAGCGAATACAACGTTTTCGTGCTGCCCTCGAACTCGCCCTTCAAGACCATGCAGGACGTGATCGCCCAGCTCAAGAAGGATCCCGGCAGCGTGAAGTGGGGCGGCGGCTCGCGCGGCTCCACCGAGCACGTGGCCGCGGCCATGATCGCGCAGAAGGCCGGCGTCGATCCGTCCAAGATCAACTACGTGGCCTTCCGGGGCGGCGGCGAGGCCACGGCGGCCATTCTGGGCGGCAACGTGACCATCGGCGGCAGTGGCTACAGCGAGTTCGCCGAATACATCACGGCCGGCAAGATGCGGCCGGTGGCGGTGACCTCCGAGGCGCGCCTGCCGGGCGTGGACGCACCGACCCTCAAGGAGATCGGCATCGACGTGGTGATCGGCAACTGGCGCGGCCTGTACGGCGCGCCGGGCATCACGCCCGAGCAGCGCAAGGCGCTGACCGACGGCGTGCTGAAGGCGCTGGCGACGCCCGCCTGGAAGGACGCGCTGAAGAAGAACGACTGGACGCCGGCGGTGATCAGCGGCCCGGCGTTCGACAAGTTCGTCGACGACGAATTCGCCTCGCTGCGGGCGATCATGGCCAAGTCCGGCATGGTCTGACGGCGCTCGTGCCGCGCCAGGGCTTGCTTGCGCCGGCGGCCGAAGAAGAACAACTCCAACGAAACCCACGCATTTCATGACCACGTCCGCCGCCGAACCATCTTCCATCGCGGGCGCCCGATGGCCGCAGACCGTCGTGGGTATCGCCGTGGTGGCGACCGCGCTCGGCCTGGGCTGGGGCGCCTTGGGCATTTCGTCGGATGCCGGCTATGGCGGCGTCGGGCCCAACTTCCTGCCCTGGCTCACCGCCGTCGGCCTGCTGGTCTGTGGAGCGCTGATGCTGTGGGAGGTACGCAGCGGCGGCTTTCGGCAGATGGATGCGCCGCCCGGATCCGAAAGGGGCGACTGGTTCGGTTTTGTCTGGGTGTCGGCGGGGCTGCTGCTCAACGCATCGCTGATCACGGTGATCGGCTTCATCCTGAGCTGCACGCTTTGTTATGTGTTCGCCTGCCAGGGCCTGCGCCGGGCGTCCGGTCAGGCGGCCGGCAGCCCGAAGGTGCTGGTGACGGACGTGGTGACCGGCATGGTGATCTCGGCGCCGGTGTTCTGGATGTTCACGCAGTTCCTGGCGATCAATCTGCCCGGGATCACTGCCACCGGGTGGATTTGACTCTCCCCCAGGCTGCGCACTTCGTGTCTTCGCCTACCCCTTCGCCGGGGGCGGCGGGCTGGCTCGGCGGAGCCTCGCTGCCTCGCCCCACGGGCAGTCGGCGCGCTGCGCGCGGCCTCCGGTTGTGGGAGGGGCGCTGTGATGTGGCGGACTCGCCGCTGCGGCCCTGAGGTAGTCGGCCGGCTTCGCGGCCTCTGGTGTCGCAAGCTGCGGTGTTCGAAAAGCGTTCGTTTACGCGCCTGGCGCGATGGAAAACTCGATCATGGATATCTTCAACGCCTTGGTGAACGGCTTCGCGGCCGCCATCACCCCGATGAATCTGCTGTGGTGCCTGGTGGGGTGCGCGCTGGGTACCGCCGTCGGCGTGCTGCCGGGCATCGGGCCGGCGACCGCGGTGGCGATGCTGCTGCCGATTACCGCCAAGGTCGACATGACCGCGTCGATGATCTTCTTCTCCGGCATCTACTACGGCGCGATGTATGGCGGCTCCACCACCTCCATCCTGCTCAACACGCCCGGCGAAACGGCCAGCATGGTGACGGCGATGGAAGGCAACAAGATGGCCAAGAGCGGGCGCGCCGGAGCGGCGCTGGCCACCTCGGCCATCGGCTCCTTCGTGGCGGGCACCATCGCCACGGTGGTGGTCACGCTGTTCGCGCCCTTCGTCGCGGACTTCGCGGTCAAGCTCGGGCCGCCCGAATACTTTCTGCTGATGGTGCTGGCCTTCACCACGGTGAGCGCCGTGCTCGGCAAGAGCACGCTGCGCGGCATGACAGCGCTGCTGATCGGCCTGGCGGCGGGCTGCGTCGGCCTGGACCAGATCTCCGGCCAGGGCCGCTACACGGCCGGCCAGGCGGAGCTGCTCGACGGCATCGAGATCGTGCTGGTGGCCGTCGGCCTGTTCGCGGTGGCCGAGGTGCTATACGCGGCGCTGTACGAAGGCCGCGTGGTCGAGTCGCAGAACCGCATGAGCCGGGTCCACATGAGCGGGCGCGACTGGCGGCGTTCGGTGCCGGCGTGGATCCGCGGCACGCTCATCGGCACGCCTTTCGGCTGTATTCCGGCCGGCGGCACCGAGATCCCGACCTTTCTGAGCTACGCCACCGAAAAGAAGCTTGCCAAGGGCGAGAACCGCGCGGAGTTCGGCGGCAAGGGCGCCATCGAAGGCGTGGCCGGCCCCGAGGCCGCCAACAACGCCACGGTGACGGCCGCGCTGATTCCCCTGCTGACGCTGGGCATTCCCACCAGCAACACCACCGCCATCCTGCTGGGCGCTTTCCAGAACTACGGCATTCAGCCGGGGCCGCAGCTGTTCACCAGCTCGGCCGCGCTGGTGTGGGCGCTGATCGCCTCGCTCTACGTCGGCAACGTGATGCTGCTGGTGCTCAACCTGCCGATGGTCGGGCTGTGGGTGAAGCTGCTGAAGATCCCCAAGCCGCAGCTCTACGCCGGCATCCTGATCTTCGCCACGGTGGGTGCCTACGGCATGCGCCAGAGCGCTTTCGACCTGTTCCTGCTGTATGCCATCGGCGTGCTGGGCGTGGTGATGCGGCGCTTCGACTTCCCGACCGCGCCAGTGGTCGTTGGCATGATCCTCGGCCCGCTCGCCGAAGCCCAGCTGCGCAACGCCATGTCGATCGGCGAGGGCAGTGCCGGGGTGTTCTTCCAGCGTCCCATGTCGATCGGCCTGATCGTCGTGATCCTGGCCGTGCTGATCCTGCCGCGCCTGTTCAAGATGCGCGCGAACCGTCTGGAGCGAGCCGCATTGCGCACTCGCTGAATTCGGTGTTACCGTTCGAAACTAACCTGTTTTGATGACAGGTGATTTTCGGCGAGGGTGAGTATTTGCTTCCTCGTGGATGCCGTCGAAGTGGCGCAGCCGATTCCGGCACGGGCCACCTCGGTGGAGGGTTATTGTATGGACACGTGTCCAAACCTATCAATTTGCATCTACAGTTGACACCGGTTCCCGGAATTCGTGGAGAAGCAGATGCCTACCCAAAATGCCCAGATGCTGTCCGACGCCATCGGCGCCATCTTCGAGGAGCAGGCCGGCGCGAGCAGCGTCGACAAGGCCCTGCGCGCCGTGCGGCGGCATTTGTCGATGGACATCGCGTTCGTGTCGCAGTTCGGCGGTACCGAGCGGGTCATGCGCCATGTGGATGCCGACAACGACAAGGTGTTGCAGCAGGGAATGTCCATTCCCCTGGACGCCGGCTATTGCCGCCATGTGGTGGAGGGCCGGCTTCCCGGCGTGATTCCGGACACCGCCGACGTCGCCCTGGCACGGCAGATTCCCGAAACCGCCGCGATTCCGATCGGCGCTCACCTCAGCGTGCCGATCTGGCTCAGCGACGGCTCGCTGTACGGCACCTTCTGCTGCTTCAGCCACCAACCCGATGAAACCCTGGGCCAGCGCGACCTGCAGTTCATGAACGTGTTTGCCGAACTGCTGGCGGACCGGCTCGAAGAAGACATGCTCGCGGCGCGTCTGAAGGAAGAAAAGCGCAACCGCATCGAACGCGTGTTTTCGCACGACGAGTTGTCGGTGGTCTACCAGCCGATCTATCGGCTGGATGACGGCACGGTGTCGGGCATGGAATGCCTCGCGCGTTTCCGGGGCGCTTTCCACGCCACGCCCGACAAATGGTTCGCCGATGCGGCCGAGGTGGGCATGGGTATCCAGCTTGAGAGCCATGCCATCCGGCAGGCGCTGTCCAAGATGGATTCGCTGCCGCGCGACGTCTACCTGGCGGTCAACGGCTCGCCGGAACTCTTCATGAGCGACGAGCTGGCCCGCGCGGTCGAAGGCGTGGACCCGAGCCGGGTGGTGCTGGAAGTGACCGAGCACGCCAGTGTGTCGGACTACCGCCAGCTCTGGAATTCGCTGGCCGCCTGGCGCAACCGCGGCATGCGCATCGCCATCGACGACGCCGGCGCGGGCTACTCGAGCATGCGCCACATCCTGGATCTGCAGCCCGAATACATCAAGCTCGACATCAGCCTGGTGCGCAACATCGACGCCGACGCGCGCCGCCGCGCGCTGGCCGCCGCGCTGATCGCCTTCGCGCGTGAAATCGGTGCCGCGGTGACGGCCGAGGGCGTGGAAACCGAAGCCGAACTGCAGACCCTGCGCCACCTCGGCGTGGACAAGGTGCAGGGTTTTCACATGAGCCGACCGGTGTCGGCGCAGCGGGCAGCCGAGCTGGCTACGCAGTCGCGCCAGCGCGCCGCGTTGGCGGCGGCCGAGGTGGGCGGCCGGGCCTGATTACCGGCGCCTGCGCGTCGGCGCTCAGCCGATGCGCTCCTTGCCCATCACCATGTCCGGCAGGATCGTCACGATCTGCGGAAACAGGGTGATCAGCCCGATGCAGATCACCAGGCAGATGAAGAACGGAATCGACGCCTTGGCGATCAGGTTGCTGTCCTTGCCGGTCATGTTCTGCAGCACGAACAGGTTGAAGCCCACCGGCGGCGTGACCTCGGCGATTTCCACCAGCAGCACGATGAAGATGCCGAACCAGACCAGGTCGAAGCCGGCCTTCTGGATCATCGGCATGACGACGGCACTGGTCAGCACGATCATGCTGATGCCGTCGAGCGCGGTGCCCAGCACCAGGTAGACCACCACCAGCGCCGAGATGAGCGCGTAGGGCGACAGGTGCATGCCGTCGACCCATTCGGCGAGTTCACGCGGAATGCCGGTGAAGGCCATGGTCTTGGTCAGGAAGGCGGCGCCTGCCAGGATGAACATGATCATGCAGCTGGTGCGGGTGGCGCCCATCACGCCGGCCTTGAAGTTCTCCCAGGTGAGGCTGCGGCCCCAGGCGGCGATGGCCAGTGAGCCCAGCACGCCGAAGGCGGCGCATTCGGTGGCGGTGGCCCAACCGGCCACCAGCACCCAGACGATGAACACGATCAGCAGCGCGCAGGGAATCAGGTTGCCGGATGCCTTGATCTTCTCCAGGAAGGTGGTGGGCGCGTCGGCCGGCGGCACCTTGTCGGGGTTGCGCAGGCTCCACCAGCCGATGTAGCCGGAGAACAGCAGCATCAGCAGCAGGCCCGGCAGGAAGCCGGCCAGGAAGATGCGGATGATGGAGGCGTCGGCCGCGACCGCGTAGACCACCATGGTGATCGACGGCGGGATCAGGATGCCCAGCGTGCCGGCGGTGGCCAGCGAGCCGATGGCCAGGTTCTCGTCGTAGCCGCGTTTCTTGAGCTCGGGCAGGGCGACCTTGGCGATGGTGGCGCAAGTGGCGGCCGAAGAGCCCGACACCGAGCCGAATACGCCGCAGCCGAGGATGGTGGTGTGCATCAGCCGGCCGGGCACCTTGTTGAGCCAGGGGCGCAGGCCATCGAACATCTCTTCGCTGAGCTTGGTGCGAAACAGGATCTCGCCCATCCAGATGAACAGCGGCAGCGCGGCCAGCTCCCAGGAAGCGTTGGATTCCCAGAACGCCGAGAACAGGTTTTTGCCCGGCAGCGTGTTGGTGAAGAAGGCTTGGCCGACCCAGCCGACGATGGCCAGCGTCATCGCGATCCAGATGCCGCCCGCCAGCAGCAGCAGCATGACGACCAGCAGCAGCGCGCCGATCATGAGGGTTTCGAACATGGGGACTCTTTGGTGATTCAGGTTGGCTAACGGCCGCTCGCCGCTAAAACAGGAGGCCGCGCGCAGCGCGCCGACTGCCCGTCGGGCGTGGCAGCGAGGCTCCGCCGAGCCAGCCCGCCGCCCCCGCAAGGGTTAGGCGGCCACACGAAGTGGGCAAGCCTGGGGGGGATCCAGCTCTCGAGCCAGCCCGCCGCCCCCGGTAGGGGACAGGCGAAGACACGAAGTGCGAAGCCTGGGGGTGAGCCAAGCTACACATCCGATGAGAAATCACCAGCCGCATGACGCTCCTCGATCGCCCGCTGGTAGCCCGGAGTCCCGCCCTGCAGCACGGTGACCAGCTCGTCGAGCACGGCGGCCAGCAGCAGCCAGGAACCCACCACGAAAGTCGCCTGCGGGATCCAGATGGGAATCACCACCAGGCCGGTCGCCATCTCGGCGTATTCGTAGCTTTCCCAGGTAAACGATGTGGCCGACCACGCGAGGTAGGCGACCGAGACCGCTGCGATGACCAGGCCGACCGTCTCGAACACCCGGCGCACGCGTGGCGAGAGCTTTTCGAGCAGCAGTGTCACCCGCACGAAGTCGCCGTGGCGAAACGCGTGCGCCATCGCCAGGAAGGCGGCCGCCGCGCAGAACCACGCCACGATGTCGTTCAGGCCGCTGACCGTCAGGTTGAGCTGGCGGCCCACGCCGGCGATGATCATCAGCACGAAGATGGCCACCACGCAGGCCGCGCCCAGGGCGCCGGCCGCGTCGATGATGCGGCCGAGGCCGCGTCGCAACGCACCCACCGCTTATTTCTTGGCGGCGCGGTAGGCGTCGACGATGGCCGCGCCGTCGGCGCCGGCGGCCTTGAGCCAGTCGGCCTGCATGATGCTGCCGACCTGGCGCATGTCCTGGTCGAGCTTGGGCGAGGGCTTGATGATGCGCATGCCGCGTTCGGTCAGCAGACGCTTGTATTCGGCGTTCTTCTCCTCGGCCACCTTCCAGCCGCGCGCTTCCGCATCCGCCGCCACCTTGCTCACAGCGGCTTGCGTGGCCGGGTCCAGCGCGGCGAAGGCCTTGGCGTTGACCAGCACCACGTTCTTGGGAATCCAGGCCTGGGTGTCGTAGAAGTTCTTGATGTATTCGTAGGTCTTGGTGTCGTAGCCGGTGGAGCCCGAGGTCATGAAGGCTTCGATCACGCCGGTGGCCATGGCCGCGCTGAGTTCGGCCTGCTGGATCTGCACCGGCTGCGCGCCGATGAGTTCGGCGATCTTGGCGGTGGCCGGGCTGTAGGCGCGCCACTTTATGCCGCGCAGGTCGGCCACCGAGGCGACTTCACGCTTGCTGTAGATGCCCTGCGGCGCCCACGGCACCGAGAACAGGATCTTCATGCCCTGGGCGGCCAGCAGTTTCTCCATGGCGGGCTTGGACACGTCGTACAGGCGGTGCGCATCGGCATATGTGGTCGCCAGGAAGGGCACGCCGTCGAGCGCGTACATCGGGTTCTCGTTGGAGAAGTTGGCCAGCAGGATCTCGCCGGCCTGTGCCTGGCCGCTTTGCACCGCGCGCTTGATCTCAGGCGCCTTGAACAGCGATGCGTTGGCGTGCACCGTGATCTTGAGCTTGCCACCGGTGGCCGCATCCACCTGCTTGGCGAACTCGACGATGTTTTCGGTGTGGTAGTTCTGCGCGGGGTAGGCGGTGGGCAGGTCCCAGCGGGCTTGCGCCAAGGCGGCGGCTGCGGACAACGAGAGTGCGGCGGCGATGGCGACACGGATGGACGGCAGTCGGATACGGTTCACGTCGAGCTCCTGGAGAAATACGTGCGATGCGAAGGAAAACCCTGCGATCGGAATGGGGCAGGGGGGCAACCCATTCCGGTGCATGTTGCCTGATGTATCGCAATATCGATGCCAGTGAATCCCCCGTGTCGATGGCCCGCGCGCTGCTCAAGGCCGCGCTTGCTGCAGCCGGGCGAATTCGTTGCGCTTCATGGCCAGGTATTCGTCGCGCTCCATCTCGTGCAGTTGCTTGGGGTAACGCTCGGTGGCGTCGAACCAGGCGGCCGCGCGCGGCTCGCGCTGCGCGACGGAGGGCGCGGCGAGAAAGCTGTCGATCGCCAGGTAGTAACGCATGGTGTTGCGCTCGACCACGCCACGCACGCCGTCGGTGGTGAAGCCGGCCTTGTCGCGGCCGAGCGTCGACAGGTAGGCCTGCATCGCGAAGCGTGCGGCAGCGCCGTAGGCGTAGGAGTAGCCGAGGTGGATGAAGGTCTTGCCGGAGGGCAGCGGAATCGCCTGCAGTTCGATGCGGTAGTCGCGCGTGGACAGCGGCCCTTCCTTGGCGCCCAGGCGCACGTCGAGCAGGTGGTCATCCGTGGCGAGTGGCGTGAAGACGAAGGCCACTTTCTGCGCCTGGTCGAGCGGCTGGTCGAACTTGCGGCCCACGCTCACCGCCAGACTGACGGCGCCGGCCTGTTCCTGCGGCGCGCAGTACTTGGTGTTGAGGTGCAGCATCAGCACCTCGCACCAGTTGCCGGGGCTGCGCATGGCAGAGGACACCGTGGCGAAGGGCTTGTCGATCACCGCGTAGATGTTGCCGGAGAGCTGTTCCTTGGTTTCGGAGGACTCCAACACCAGCGGCCGGCCGAAGGCGTTGTCGCGCAGTGCGTCGCCCAGGGTGTCGTAGCGCTGGCGCAGCGTGTCGGCCGAGGCGGGCGCCTGCGCGGCAGCCGTGCCGCCGGCCATGGCGGTGAAGACCGCGAGCAGGGTGGTGGCGAGCAAACGGGTCGATCGGTGCATCTCGGACATCCTGGCCCGCGACGGCGGGCCCGAGCGCCGCATGCTAGGAGCCGGCGCCGCCGGCCGCGCGAAGACTTGTAACCTGGACGGTCGGCCTCAGACTGGTGGGCGGTGGCCGAGCGAACTGGAGATTTCGCGTGCCGTCTGCTCCAGCTTGGCGAGCCAGCCTTCGTCGATGCGGTCGGCGGGCGAGGAAATCGACAGGCCGGCGACGAGTTTGTCCTGGTCGTCGTAGATGCCGGCGGCCATGCAGCGCACGCCGAGTTCCAGCTCCTCGTTGTCGCGGGCGGTGCTGTACTGGCGCACCCGCGAAAGCTCGCGCTCGAGCACCGGCAGGTCGGTGATGCTGTTGCGGGTGTGACCGGCAAGACCGGTACGGGTGGCGTAGGCGCGCACGCGTTGGGGGTCGTCGGCGGCCAGGAAGAGCTTGCCGACGGAGGTCAGATGCAGCGGTGCCCGCCCGCCGATGGCGCGCACCACCTGCATGCCGGAGCGCTCGCTGTAGGAGCGCTCGATGTAGACGATCTCGTCGCCCTGGCGCACGCTCAGGTTGACCGGTTGCTGGATGAGGCGGTGCAGCTCGCGCATCGGCACCAGGGCGGCGTCGCGTACCGACAGCCGCGCTTTCACCAGATTGCCCAGCTCCAGCAGGCGCATGCCCAGCCGGTAATAACCGGATTCGGGGCGATCGACGAAGCGGCCGGTGGCGAGGTCGTTCAGGATGCGGTGGGTGGTGGAGGGGTGCAGGCCGGTGCGCTCGCTGATCTCCTTGAGCGATACCGCCTCTTCGTGCGAGGCCAGCACATCGATCAGCGCGAACATGCGCTCGATCACCTGGACATTGGGAGTCGCCGGAACGCTGTTGTCTGTTTTCTTCATGGAAGGCAAGCCGCCGGAGCCTGGATTGCCATCATTTTATAAGGTGAAATCAGAGCTTGTCAGCGGACGCTTCCTGCCATTCTCCCGCCACCAGCAATTCGTGCGGATGAAAGCGCGTCTTGTAGCGCATCTTGTCGCTTTGGGCGATCCAGTAGCCGAGGTAAACGTAGGGCAGGTCGAGGCTGCGCGCCTGGGCGATCTGCCACAGCACGCCGTAGGTGCCGTAGCTTGCCGACGGGTCGGGGTCGTAGAAGGTGTAGACGGCGGATATGCCATCGTCGACCACGTCGACGATGGCCACCATGCGCAGGGTGCCGAGCTTGCCTTCGGGGGCCGCGTCGCGGAATTCGACCAGCCGCGAGTTCACCCGGCTTTGCAGCAGGAACTGGGTGTACTGGTCGATGGAGTCGTGGTCCATGCCGCCGCCGGCATGGCGACCGTTCTGGTAGCGCAGGTAGAGCTGGTAATGCTCGGGCACGAAGCAAAGCTTGAGCACCCGCTCCTGCAGGTCGGCGTGGCGTTTCTGCGCGCGGCGCTGGCTGCGGTCCGGAACGAAATCGCGGACCCGTACGCGCAGTGGCTGGCAGGCCTGGCAGCCGTCGCAGTAGGGTCGGTAGGTGAACATGCCGCTGCGCCGGAAACCCTTGGCGATGAGTTCGCTGTAGATGTCGTTGTGGATCAGGTGGCCGGGCGTGGCGACCTGCGAGCGCGCCTGCCTGTCCGGCAGATAGCTGCAGGGGTAGGGTGCCGTTGCATAGAACTGCAAGGCATGCAGGGGGAGTTCCTTGAGATGCGTCACGCGGAAGGCGGGCCGGGCAGGAGTTCGCGCCAGTATACGGGGGTGAATTCCCATCGCGGCGCGGGTTTCGGGGTCCGGTCGGCCAGTGCCGCGGCGAACTCGCCGCGCGGCATTTCGGCCGCGCCCAACGAGGCCAGGTGTCGCGTGTTCTGCTGGCAATCGATCATGTCGACATGTTGCGCGCGACAAAAAGCCACGAGCGCGCTCAGGGCGATCTTGGAGGCGTCGGTGCGCCGTGCGAACATCGATTCGCCGAACACCGCACGGCCCACGTTGACGCAATACAGCCCGCCGGCGAGTTCGCCGTCGATCCAGGTCTCGACGCTGTGCGCGTGGCCGGCGCGATGCAGCGCGATATAGGCGTTCACCATGTCCGGCAGGATCCAGGTGCCGTTCTGGCCGGCCCGCGGCGCACTGGCACAGGCTTTGATGGTGGCGGCGAAATCGTGGTCGATTCGGATCTCGCAGCCCGCATCGTCCCGGAACGCCTGCAGCACCTTGCGCAGAGATCGGTGCAGGCGGAAGTCGGCGGTGCGCAGCACCATGCGCGGATCGGGGCTCCACCACAGAATCGGCTGGCCTTCGCTGAACCACGGGAAGATGCCCGAGCCATAGGCCCGCATCAGCTGGCGCACCTCCAGCGAGCCGCCCGCGGCCAGCAGGCCGGCGGCGGGATCGTCGTCGGTCCAGGCGGTCGACAGCGGGGGAAAGGCGTCGCCTGGTCGGAGCCAGAGCAGAGGTCGGGTCATGCGGGTGAGCGAGGATTCAGCGTGACGGGCGGTCCAGCACCCAGCGTGCCAGGAGCAGGGCTTCATCTTCAGTCATGTGCGGCTGGCGCGGCATGACCAGCCGGCCCCAGTTGCCGACGGCGCCGTTGCGCAGGCGGCCGGCCAGATAGGTGGCGGCCTTCGGATCGGCGCGGTAGCGGTCGGCGACCTGGGCGAACCCCGGGCCGACCTGCCGGTGCACCGGGCCGTGGCAATTCATGCAGGCGTATTTGTCGACCAGGGCGGAGACAGGCTCGGCGCCGGCAGCCGCCTGCATGCTGCCCAGGAGCAGGCCGGCGGCCAGCGCGTGCAGCGAGCGAGCAGTCTTGATCGGCACTCGGAAAATATCCATCTCCCAACGAAAAAAGGCTCCAGAGGAGCCTTTTCATGCACTTGCGCGCTGCGTGGTTCAGTAACCGCCGCGGCCACCGCCGCCGTAACCACCGCCGCCACCGCTACGGCCACCGCCGCCGCCGTAACCGCCGCCGCCGCCACCACCGTAGCCGCCACCACCGCTACGGCCACCGCCGCCGTAGCCGCCGCCGGCCGGACGGGGTTCCATCGGGCGAGCTTCGTTGACGGTCAGAGCGCGGCCGTCGAGTTGTTGGCCGTTCATGCCTTCGATGGCAGCCAGCGCTTCAGCGTCGGTGCCCATTTCCACGAAGCCGAAGCCCTTGGAACGGCCGGTTTCACGTTCCATCATGACCTTGGCGCTGGCGACGACGCCGTATTCGCCGAAGGCTTCTTGAAGGTCGTTGTCACGAATGCTGTAGGACAGATTGCCTACGTAGAGTTTTTTGCCCATGAGGACTCCAGAAAAATACAAAACAAGCGATGGAGTCCCAAATCACAACAAACAAATGCGCTGTGGCGCGAAACTAGCCAATCACCGACACGTCCCTGCAAGTAAAAACTATGCACAAACGTGACGTCATTATGGGCTTGAAATGATGTTTTTCCGCTCGCTTCCAACTTTCTTTCAAAAATAACGAGTCGTATTGTCTTTTCGCTTGCGCACGGCCCCGCGAAAAAACCATGCACCGCCCTCTGAACCCACCGATTGTCGCTGGTAGCAACCCCGCGAAAACCCTGACGAAACAACAGGATGATGGGTAGCTTCGACGGTGTTCAAGTTACATTCATGGACACGTGTTCTTCGCGTCTTTTTGCGCGACGTGTCCGCCCCCCCCCGCATGAAGCCCCTGATTTTCTCGATCGGATTGATCCCCCTGGTCTGCGCCGCGCAGGTTCGCAGCGCCATCGTGATGCCTGCCAGCGAGCAATTGCGTGAGGCAGAAGAAAAATACCGTACCTGCGCCGCGCTGTCCCTGCCCGACAACTTCAGTCGCATCCACGAGCCCCGGATGGCCGCAGAGCGGGCGCTCGACCAATGTCACAAAAAGAGGCTGGCGCTCGCCGGCCAGTTCGCGCTGGACAATCCGGGAACCCGGCGCACCGGTGAATACATCGAGGACGTGCGTGTACGCCTGACGGGCGACCTGGCCACCTGGATCGCCGATATGAAAACGCTGGGCGTGCAGGGCCCGCGCTGAATTCACGCCACGGCCGTGCCGAAATGCGCGCAGATGGCGGTGATCAGCGCCTGGCTGTAGACCGGCAGCCTGCCGCGGTCGCGTGCCAGCAGGTAACGCTCGCGCACGCACCAGGCATCCGACAGCGGCACCAGTGCCAGTCCGAGCGCTTCCCGATGCCGTAGCGCAGCCGATTCTGGCAGCACGCCGATCGCCACGCCGCCGGCGATCATTCGGCACATGGCGTCGAAGCTGCCGAGTTGCAGGCGCAGCTTCTGCCGCCGGCCCAGCCCGTCGGCGATGCCTGCCAGGAACGCTTGCAGCGTGCTGCCTTGCTGCATGCCTACCGTGTCTTCCTCCAGCGTTTCGACAAAAGCCACGGCCTTGCGCCGAGCGAAGCGGTGGCGAGCGGGGGTTACCAGTACCAGTCGGTCGGTGCTGAAGTGGATCTGCTCCAGCCCCAGCGTGTCGACCTGGCCGGCGACGATGCCGATGTCGGCACTTTCGTCGAGCACACCGCGCGGGATCACCGTATTCGGTTTTTCCTGAAGGTCCACGTTCACGCCCGGGTTGTCGCGCAGGAAGGCGGGCAGGATTTCAGGCAGGAAATCCGTCACGGCGGTGGTGTTGGCCAGCACCCGCAAGTGGCCGCGCGCGCCGCCGCCGTATTCGTCGAGTTCGGCGCGCAGCTGTTCCGAGCGCCGCAGCATGGCGCGTGCATGGTGCAGCAACGCTTCTCCGGCGGGCAGCAGCCGCACGCCGCGCGGCTCGCGCTGCAGCAGGGCGACGCCGGCCTGGTCTTCCAGCGATCGGATGCGGGCGCTCGCGGCGGCCAGCGACAGGTGCAGGCGCTCGGCGGCACGGGTGAGGCTGCCGAGTTCGGCGGCGGCCACATACAGACGCAGGTCGCGGAGATCGAAGTTCATGGTGGGTGGCAAGGGTGTTTGCCAGCGATGAGCCTCTTGTATTTTCGAAGGCTGGCAGCGAAAAACGCAGATTGTGCCCGTGCTGTGCCCGGCGGACGATGCGGCCATGACCGAGTCTTCCTTCCGCACCGCAGACACGTTGGATCCGACGCTGATCGCCCACCTCAAAAGCTGGACAGGCCGCACCGAAACCCTCGTCGACCAGGCCGGCGCCGCACCGATCCTGGCCTTGGCCGCCACGCTCGACCGCGACGACGGCGACCGGCTCGCCAGCGACCCGGCGGCCGAACTGCCGCCGCTGTGGCACTGGCTCTATTTTTTGCCCCGACCACTGGCGCGCGAAATCGGCGAAGACGGCCACGCGCGCCGGGGCGGCTTCCTGCCGCCGGTGCCGCTGCCGCGCCGCATGTGGGCGGGCGGCCGCCTGAAATGGCAGGTCGGCAACCCGCTGCGGGTGGGGCAGCGCATCGAACGGCACTCGCGCATCCTGTCGGTGGAGCACAAGGCCGGCCGCAGCGGGGAACTGGTCTTTGTCACCGTGGGCCACGAGGTGCACAACGAACGGGGCCTGGCGCTGGCCGAGGAGCACGACATCGTCTACCGCGCCGCCGCCCGCCCGGGTGACCCGGCGCCCGCGCCCGTCGTGGCCGAGACCGGCGCCGCCTGGCAGCGCGACCTGCTGGCCGACCCGGTGCTGCTGTTCCGCTATTCGGCGCTCACCTTCAATGGCCACCGCATCCACTACGACCGCCGTTATGTCACCGGCGTCGAGGGCTACCCCGGGCTGATCGTGCATGGCCCGCTGATCGCCACGCTGCTGGTCGACCTGCTCGGCCGCCATGCGCCGGGACGGGCGCTGGCGACCTTCGACTTTCGTGCGGTGCGGCCCACCTTCGACATCCATTGCTTCAGCGTCAACGGCCAGCCCTCGGAGGACGGCCGCACGGTGCGGCTCTGGGGCGCCGACCACGAAGGCTTTCTGACCATGCAGGCGACGGCCACCCTGGCCTGAAGAAACAACCCGAGATCCATTGGAATGAGCACAGCCTCCACTGAAGCCGAAGCCCACGCCGACATCCGCGACGCGGTACGCGACCTCTGCGCCCGCTTCCCCGACGAATACCACCGCCGCATCGACGAACAGCGCGGCTACCCCGTCGAGTTCGTCGACGCCCTCACCGAGGCCGGCTGGATGGCCACGCTCATCCCCGAGGAATACGGCGGCTCCGGCCTGGGCCTGGCCGAGGCTTCGGTGGTGATGGAGGAGATCAACCGCAGCGGCGGCAACTCCGGCGCCTGCCACGGCCAGATGTACAACATGAACACGCTGCTGCGCCACGGCAGCGAGCAGCAGAAGCAGTTCTACCTGCCCAAGATCGCCACCGGCGAGTGGCGCCTGCAGTCCATGGGCGTGACCGAGCCGACCACCGGCACCGACACCACGAAGATCAAGACCACCGCCGTGAAGAAGGGCGACAAGTACGTGGTCAACGGCCAGAAGGTGTGGATCAGCCGGGTGCAGCACAGCGACTGGATGATTCTGCTGGCGCGCACCACGCCGCTGGCCGAGGTCACCAAAAAGAGCGAGGGTATGTCGATCTTCATGGTCGACCTGCGCCAGGCCGAGAAGACCGGCATGACGGTGCGGCCCATTCCCAACATGGTCAACCACGAGACCAACGAGCTGTTCTTCGAGAACCTGGAGATCCCGGCCGAGAACCTGATCGGCGAGGAAGGCAAGGGCTTCAAGTACATCCTCGACGGGCTCAACGCCGAGCGCACACTGATCGCGGCCGAATGCATCGGCGACGGCTATTGGTTCATCGACCGGGTGACCAAATACGTGAAGGACCGCGTCGTCTTCGGCCGGCCGATCGGCCAGAACCAGGGCGTGCAGTTTCCGATCGCCGAGGCCCACATCGAGGTGGAGGCGGCCAATCTGATGCGCTGGGAGGCCTGCCGCCTGTTCGACGCCCACCAGCCCTGCGGCGCCCAAGCCAACATGGCCAAGTACCTGGCGGCCAAGGCGAGCTGGGAGGCGGCCAATGCGTGCATCCAGTTCCACGGCGGCTTCGGCTTCGCCAACGAATACGACGTGGAGCGCAAGTTCCGCGAGACCCGGCTCTACCAGGTGGCCCCCATCTCCACCAATCTCATCCTGAGCTACATCGCCGAGCACGTGCTCGGCCTGCCGCGCTCGTTCTAGTTCGGGAGGAAAACGCACCATGACCCTGCCACTGCAAGGCATTACCGTCGTCTCGCTGGAACACGCCATCGCCGCGCCGTTCTGCACCCGCCAGCTCGCCGACCTGGGCGCCCGCGTCATCAAGGTCGAGCGGCCGGGCGCAGGCGACTTCGCCCGCGCCTACGACCAGCGGGTGCACGGCGAGGCATCGCACTTCGTCTGGACCAACCGCAGCAAGGAAAGCCTGGCGCTCGACCTGAAGGATCCGGACGCGCTGGCCGCGCTGCGTGCGCTCATCGCCAAGGCCGACGTGCTGGTGCAGAACCTCGCGCCGGGAGCCGCCGCGCGGATGGGCCTGGGCTACGAGGCGTTGAAGCAGGCGCATCCGCGGCTGATCGTCTGCGACATCTCCGGCTATGGCGCCGACGGGCCGTACCGCGACAAGAAGGCCTACGACCTGCTGATCCAGAGCGAGGCGGGTTTTCTGTCGGTCACCGGCACGGCGGAGCAGCCCTGCAAGTCGGGCAATTCCATCGCCGACATCGCCGCCGGCATGTACGCCTATACCAATATCCTGGCCGCGCTGCTGCGGCGCACCACGACCGGGGAGGGCGCGCACCTCGACGTCTCCATGCTGGAGTCGCTGGCCGAGTGGATGGGCTTTCCGATGTACTACGCCTTCGACGGCGCCGCGCCACCGCCCCGTGCCGGCGCGGCGCACGCCAGCATCTACCCGTACGGCCCCTTCCCGGCGGGCGACGGCGGCACGGTGATGCTCGGCCTGCAGAACGAGCGCGAATGGAAGCTCTTCTGCGACCTCGTCCTGCGCGACCCGGCGCTGGCCACCGATGCGCGCTTCGACAGCAACTCGCGCCGCAACGCCGACCGCGCCGCGCTGCAGGCCATCATCGTCGCCGCCTTCGCTCCCATGACCACCGCGCAGGTGCAGGCGCGGCTCGACGAAGCCGGCATCGCCAACGCCACCATGAACGACATGGCCGGGCTCTGGGCGCATCCGCAGCTGCAGGCGCGCCAGCGCTGGCGCCAGGTGGGCAGCCCGGCGGGCGATATCCCGGCCCTGTTGCCGCCCGGGCGCAGCGACCGCTGGGAGCCGCGCATGGATCCGATCCCGCGCGTGGGCGAACACACCCGGGCGCTGCTGCGCGAAGCCGGGCTCGACGAAGCCGCCGTCGACGCACTCGCAGGGCCGGCGATCGCCGAGGCCGTGCGATGAACTCGCAGCACGCCATCGCCGACGCCCGCAGCTTTCTCTTCGTGCCGGCCGACCGGCCCGAGCGCCACGCCAAGGCCTTGGCCAGCGGCGCCGACCGGGTCATCCTGGACCTGGAGGACGCGGTGGGCTCGCCGGCCAAGGAAGACGCGCGCAAGGCCCTGGCAGACCGTTTTGCCGCCTTCGACCCGCCGCAACGATCGCGCCTGATCGTGCGCATCAACGGCGAGGGAACGCCCTGGTTCGACGAGGACCTGGACCTGATCGCCAGACTGGCCGCGCAGGGCCTGGGCGCGCTGGTGCTGCCCAAGGCCGAGAGCGATGTCTGTCTGCTGGCGGTGGCGCGAGCCTGTCCCGGTCTGCCGCTGCTGCCGCAGATCGAAAGCGGCGCCGGCCTGGACGCGCTCGACGCCATCGCCCGGGCGCCGGGGGTGGTGCGGCTGTGCCTCGGCCACCTCGACCTGGAAAACGACCTCGGCATCCACAGCGGCATCGAGCAGTTCGAAATCGCGCCCGCGCGCTGGGACATCGTGCGTGCCAGCCGCCGTGCCAGCCTGGCGCCGGCGATCGACAGCATCACCGCCGACATCCACGACACCGGGCTCGTGCGGCGCGACGCCGAACGGGCCCTGCGCATGGGCTTCGGCGCCAAGCTGTGCATCCATCCGACGCAGATCGCCGCCGTGCACCGGGCGTTCATGCCCAGCGAGCAGCAACAGGACTGGGCGCGCCGCGTACTGGAGGCTGCCGACACGAACGGCGGCGCGGCCTGCACCGTCGACGGTCGCATGGTCGACCTGCCGGTCATCGCCACCGCCCGTCGGCTCATGGCCCGGGTGGTTGTCCCCGATTGACGCGCACAGGCCGCGCCTGCTTCCATTGCCGATCGACAACCAAAGAAGGAGACATGAATCCATGAGCATCGCCAACACCCGCATCGTTCGCCGCCGCATCGCCGGCGCCGCGCTCGCGCTCATCGCGATGGCGGGCGCAGCACCCGCCATTCAGGCCCAGGGTGCCTGGCCCGAAAAGCCGGTCACCCTCGTCGTGCCGTACTCGGCTGGCGGCCCCACCGACGTGGTCGCCCGCGTGCTGGCCGTGCCCATGGGCAAGTCGCTCGGCCAGACGGTGGTGGTGGAGAACACGGTGGGTGCCGGCGGCACCCTGGCCGGCGCCCGCGTGGCGCGTTCCAAGCCGGACGGCTACACGGTGCTGTTCCAGCACATGGGCATGTCGACCGCGCCGGCGCTCTACAAGAAGCTGAGCTTCGATCCGCTCAAGGACTTCGACTACATCGGCCAGGTGATGGACGTGCCGATGACGCTGCTCTCGCGCAAGGACCTGCCGGTGGCCAACTTCCAGGAACTGCAGGCCTACATGAAGGCCAACGGCGACAAGGTGTCGATGGCGCACGCGGGCATCGGTGCGGTGTCGCAGCTCTGCGCGCTGCTGTTCACCAGCCAGCTCGGCGTGACGCCGACGCAGATCCCTTACAAAGGCGCCGGCCCCGCGCTCAACGACCTGATGGGCGGCCAGGTCGACGTGCTCTGCGACCAGACCACGTCGACCGGCCCGGTCATCAAGGACGGCCAGCGCGTGAAGGTGTACGGCGTCACCACGCCGCAGCGCCTGTCGAGCTTTCCCAACCTGCCCACGCTCGACGAGCAGGGCCTGAAAGGCTTCGACGTGAAGGTGTGGCACGGCATGTACGTGGCCAAGGGCACGCCGAAGGACGCCATCGGCAAGATCAACGCCGCTCTGCGCGCCGCGCTGCAGGACGACACGGTCAAGACCCGGCTGGCCGAGCTCAGCAGCGAGATCGTGCCGATGGACAAGGTCACGCCGGAGTCGCTGCAGAAACAGCTGCAGAGCGAGATGGTGAAGTGGGAAAAGGTGATCAAGGCGGCGAACGTGCAGGCGGAATGAGCGGATCGGGCGACCCGGGCGGCGGTCGTTCCTAGAATCGGCGCTCGTCCTGCTCGTGCTGCTCGTCCGTACCTTCCGCACTTTCTGCTTGCCCGGAGGCCCACGGCCTCCGCTCGTTTCGCCCATGCCCACCGACCCCCTGCGCCAGGCCCTCGACCACCACCGGCAAGGCCGGCTCGACGACGCGGCCGAGGCCTATCGCGCGATGCTGCAGGCATCGACCGACGACGCCGAGGCCTTGCATTACCTCGGCGTCTGCCGGCACCAGCAGGGCCTGCACGACGAAGCGCTGCAACTGCTGCACCGCTGCCTGCGCGTCGCGCCCGACGATGCCGGCGCCCGTAACGATCTGGGCAACGTGCTGTACGCGCTGCAACGCTTCGACGAATCGGCGATGGCTTTCGAGGCATCGCTGGGGCTATCGCCCGGGCAGCACGCGGTGTGGACCAGCCTGGGCGCCGCCCAGCGCGAGGCCGGCCTGCCCGACGACGCTCTGGCGTCTTTCGGCCAGGCGATCGCGCTGCAGCCCGAATATGTGCCCGCACTGCAGCACCTGGCGCAACTGCACGACGCCGCGGGCGATGCGGTGCTGGCATCGCACTACCACTGCCGCGCCTTCGTGCTGCCGCCGCTGGAAGGCAAGTCCTTCGAGATGCGCGGCACCGCGTTCTACTTTCTGCAGCGCTTCGACGAGGCCGCGAAGGTGTACCGCGACTGGCTGGCCGCCGAGCCCGGGCATGCGGTCGCCGAGCACATGCTGGCCGCCTGCAGCCGCGCCACCGAGGCACCGGCGAGGGCGTCGGACGGCTACCTGGAGCGGCACTTCGACCGCTTCGCCGATCACTTCGACGCCAACCTGCTGGGCAGCCTGGGCTATCGCGGGCCGGCGCTCATCGGCATCGGGCTGGCAATCGCCTGCCCCGATCTGGTCGAGCGCGCATTCGACGCTGTCGACCTGGGCTGCGGCACCGGCTTGTGCGGCCCCGTCATCGCGCCGTACAGCCGCAGCATCATCGGTGTCGACCTGGCGACGAAGATGCTGGAGAAAGCAGCCGAGCGCGGTCTGTACGACCGGCTGGAAAAAGCAGAGATCGGCGAATTCCTGGCCCGCCGCCCGGCCGCCTTCGACCTGGCCGTGGCGGCCGACACGCTGATCTACATCGGCGCGCTGGACAGCCTGTTCGCCCATCTGGCCGTCGCCCTGCGCGAGCGCGGGCTGTTCCTGTTCACCATCGAATGCACGACCGACGAAGACGTGGCGCCCCATGGCGTCTGCCTGCACGCCAGCGGCCGTTACCGGCATTCGGCCGACCATGTGCGGCAATGCCTGCTGGCGCAGGGCATGGAGCTGACGCACTGGCAGCCGGAGCCCCTGCGCGAGGAGCTCGGCCGCCCGGTCGCCGGCGCGCTCTGCGTGGCGCGCAAGCGGGGCAGCCTTAGCTGATCAGCCGCAGGGCCGACTTCCAGGCCAGCTGCGCGTGTTCCACGCCTTCTTCACGGTTGAACTGCGCGGCCGTACGTTGACAGACCTCCTTCGAAGGCCACGTCATGGTGCGGCCCGAGCTGAGCGCCTTCACCTGCGCCTGGCATGCGCGCTCCAGGAAATAGATATTCAGGAAGGCTTCGGGGATGGTGCGGCCTGCGGCCATCAAACCGTGGTTGCGCAGGATCATCACCTGATGCTCGCCCAGGCTCGCCACCAGGCGCTCGCGCTCGCCGAGGTCGAGCGCGATGCCTTCGTAGTCGTGGTAGCCGATGCGGTCGTAGAACTTGAGCGCGTGCTGGGTGATCGGCAGCAGGCCTTCTTCGAGGCAGGCGACGGCCATGCCGTCGGCGGTGTGGGTGTGGATGACGCAGGCCAGGTCGTGGCGCGCCATGTGGATCGCCGAATGGATGGTGAAGCCCGCGGCATTGACCGGCGCGCTCGCGTCTGCCGCTTCCACCACGGCGCCGGTCGGGTCGATCTTCACCAGGTCTTGCGGCCGCATCTCGTGGAACAGCACGCCGTAGCGGTTGATCAGGA
This sequence comes from Xylophilus sp. GOD-11R, assembly GCF_033546935.1. Taxonomy (GTDB): domain Bacteria; phylum Pseudomonadota; class Gammaproteobacteria; order Burkholderiales; family Burkholderiaceae_C; genus Xylophilus. The sequence goes on from NZ_CP137854.1 coordinate 1,991,146, forward strand.
AGTGATCGGGCGTGCCCGGAATGCGGGCGCTGATGTGGGTGTCGATCAGGTCCGTCATGCGGAAATGCGCCACCAGGCGGTAGAGCGAGGCGAGGTCGCGGCGGGTCTCGGCTTCGGCTTCGGTCATGCCGACGGCGGTGGTTTCGGGCGTGGCGGTGGAGTTCATGCGAAAGGGTCCTGGATGGTGGTGTGGTGGATGACGACGCGGGCGGCTGCGTCGGCCGCCCGTCGGTCTGCCGGAAGTGGCTTCAGTTCTTGAAGTACACGGTGTCGAAGCTCTCGTGGATGCCGATGGCGGTGGTCACCAGGTTCTGCACCCGCTTGTCGGAGATGGTCGGGAATTCCATCTCCACCAGCCAGGCGATCGGCACGTCTTCCACGATCAGCTTCTGCATCTGGCTGTAGAGCGCCTGGCGCTTGGCGTCTTCCGTCTCCGTGGCGGCCGCGTCGGCGAGCCGGTCGACCTCGGGGTTGGAATAACCGACCGTGTTGGTGAACATGATCTTGCGGATGTTGGAGCTGACGTAGTTGCGCGTCACGCCGAGTGCCGGGTCGCCGAACTGGTAGAGCCACAGCAGGTTGAGGTCGTAGTCCCAATTGGCGATGCGCTGGCTGTAGCTGCCGGTGTCGCTGGCCTCCAGGGTCACGGCCACGCCGATCTTGGAGAGCGACTGGCGGATGAATTCGCAGGCGCGCTGCACCATCTCGCCGTAGGGCGCCACGGGCAGGCGTACGCGAGCGCGCACGCCCTTGGCGTCGGGCTTGAGGCCCATCTCGTCGAGCAGGGCGTTGGCCTTGGCGATGGAGAAGTCGTACTTCTTCACGTTGGGCTCGTAGTACTTGGTCTTGGAGTTGACCGGGCCGGTCGCGACCTTGCCGAAGCCGTAGAGGATCTTGTCCTTGATGAAGTTGCGATCGATCGCATGCATCACCGCCTGGCGGAAGCGCTTGTCGTTGAGCGGCGCGGTGCGGTTGTTGATCTCCAGCCACATGATCGGCGCGAAGTATTCGTAGCCCTTGGTCGTCATCTGCAGGTTGGGCAGCTTGCCGATGCGTTGGGCGTCGAACAGTTCCAGGTCGGTCCACTGGGTGAGCTGCACCGTGCCTTTCTCGATGGCCAGCGCGCGCGAGGCGCCGTCGGGGATCACGCGGTAGATGATCGCGTCGAGGTAGGGCAGGCCGGGCTTGAAGTACTCGTCGTTGCGCACCAGGTGGATGTGCGAGCCGCGCACCCATTCCTTGAATTTGAACGGACCCGAACCGATCGGGTTCATGTTGTTCGGGTTCTTGGTGACGTCGGTGCCGGCGTAGATGTGCTTGGGCATCACCGGCAGGTTGGAGATGTCGAAGGCGCCGATGAAGGGGCCGAAGGGCTCGGTCAGCTTGAAGACGACGGTGTGGGCGTCCGGCGCGGTGATGGATTCGCAGCGCGCGAAGATCGCCTTGGCGCGCGGATGGGTCACCGGCAGGAATTCTTTCACCGTGTAGATCACGTCGTCGGCCGTCAGCGGCTTGCCGTCGTGCCACTTGGCGGCGGGCTCCAGGTTGAAGGTGTAGGTCTTGCCGTCGGGCGAGATGGTCCAGCTCCTGGCCAGGCTCGGCAGGGGTTTCAGGTTGACGTCGTAGGTCAGCAGGCTCAGGAAGATCTTGCCCGACACCATCTGCGTGGGCGTCAGCTGGCTGATCGCCAGGTTGAGCATCGGGGGCTCGGGCTGCACGATGGAATTGAGCGTGCCGCCGCGCGTCTGCGCATAGGCGCGGCTGAGACCGAAAGAGGCTTCGAAAAGCCCCAGGGCGCCGGCGGCCAGGAGACTCTTGTTGAACTCACGTTTTTGCATGCTGATCCTCGGGGGTTGTGCCCCTCGGCGGCGGGCTTTCCTGCAGGCCGTCCGAAGGCCGGATCAGTGTAGGCAGCGGGGCAGGGCGCGATTGCGCGGTTCGAGCCGAGTTCTGTTTCGCGCGGGCCAAACTGCCGGCTGGCGCCGTCGAGCAGCATGGCAACCCGCTGTTCGGGCGCGTTTCTTGCATGGAAGATGGGTGGCCATGAACAGCACGAACCCCGCGCGCAGTGTCGCTTTCCAGGATTACCAGGACATCCCCCGGCCGGTCTCGATGATCATCGTCGAGCACGATCCCGAGCCGTCGATGATCGTGCCGCGCCACTCCCATGTGCGCGCCCAGCTGGCCTATGCGGTCAAGGGCATGTTCACGCTCCACACCGCCGACGGCGCCTGGCTGGTGCCGCCGAACCGGGCGGTGTGGGTGCCTGGCGGCATCGAACACGAGATGCACGCGCGTGGACAGGCGGTGTCCAACCGCTCGCTTTACATCCAGCCCGACGCCTCGCCCGGCCTGCCGACCGAATGCTGCGTGATCGAGGTGTCGCCGCTGATGCGGCAGCTGATCATCGAGGCCATCGACATTCCGCTGCTCTACGACGAGGCCGGCCGCGACGGCCGGGTGATGCGCTTGATCCTCGACGAGATCTGCGCCGCGCCGCAGGTGCCGCTGCACGTGCCGATGCCGGCCGACGCCCGTCTGCTGCGCATCTGCCGCGCCCTGCTGGCCGATCCCGGCCGCGCGGGCGACCTGGAGGACTGGGCGCGTTTCGGCGCGCTCGGACGCCGCACGCTTACCCGGCTGTTCCTGGAGCAGACCGGCATGACCTTCACCTTGTGGCGGCAGCAGGTCCGGCTGATGGAGGCCCTGCGCCGCCTGGCGCTTGGCACGTCGGTCACCACCGTGGCCATGGACCTCGGCTATGAAAGCCCGAGTGCCTTCACCGCGATGTTCCGCCGGGTGATGGGGCGCACGCCCCGGCATTATTTGGGGCGTGAGAGCGAGGCGGGTTGAACGCCGGCTTGCCGCCCTGTCGGCCGGCTGGACAGGTTCGGGCGTTGCTGATGGCCATCATGGCGGACGCCGCGCTGCGGCTGGCGCGCTTCTTCGGCAACTCCGAAGCCTTCTGGCTCAACCTGCAGAGCCAGTACGACGCCGACATCGCACGCCGCGAACTGATGGACGAACTCGCCACCATCGAGCCGTTCGCGATGGCGGCCTGACGCGGGTCGCCGACCCGCGCCGCGCCGTCAGACGCTGTGCAGCGCCGGCCGTGCCGCCGGCACCGCGTCCTGTGCGGCCTGGGCCTGCAGCCGGTTGACGCCGCACCAGCGCGCCATGAACACCGCCAGCACCGCGGTCGTCTGCATCACGCTGTCGATAGACACCCATTCGTCGATGCCGTGGATGTTGGCGCCGCCCGAGGGGCCGTAGCAGATGGCTGGCGTCTCGCCATAGAGGTTGAAGAACTTGCAGTCGGTGGTGCCGGTGAAGGCGGTGGTGGTGAGCTTCTTGCCGACCACGTCGAAGTGGCTGTCGGCAATGGCCGTGACGATGGGCGCGTCGTCCGGCACATGGCAGCCGTCGGCCTGGAAGCCTTCGTAAAGCACTCGGTAAGTCAGCGCCGCATGGGCCGGATGCGCTTCGTAGGCGGCGGCCAGCAGCGCTTCGACCTCCTGCTTGACCTGCGTCACCTTGCGGTCGGGGTAGAAGCCCAGGCGGATGTCGGCGCGGCACGACGAAGGCACGGACGAAGCCCATTCGCCACCGGTGATCTTGCCGAGGTTGAAGTTCACCGGGTGCTGGTGGTGCGCGAAGCTGCGGTAGCGCGCGCTCGGTGCGTTCCACTTTTCCTCGAGCTTCTTGAGCTCGCCGAACAGGTAGAGCGCGAAGTCGATGGCGCCCACGCCGGTCTGCGCCACCGAGGCATGCACCGGCTTGCCCAGCACCTCGATCGCCAGCCAGATCACGCCCATCTGGCAGGTCATGACGCCGTTCTCGGCGATCGGCTCCGGAATGACCGCGGCGTCTGCCCGGTAGCCTGCGACCAGGCAGGCGAGCGCGCCGTTGCCGGTGCATTCCTCCTCGATCACCGACTGAAAGTACACCGGCGATGCCGGCTCCAGCCCGATCGACTTGAGCGCCCGGTAGGCCATGGTGTAGGCAACGATGCCCGCCTTCATGTCCGACGCGCCGCGGCCGTAGAGCCGGTCGCCCTCGACCCGGCCCGAGAAGGGGCTGCCGGTCCACAGCACTTCGGCGCCGGTCGGCACCACGTCGATGTGGCCGTTGAAGATGAGCGACTGGCCCTTGAACGGGCCGCTCGGCCGGTGGATGCCGACCACGTTGGTGCGGCCGTCGTAGGACACGATGGAGGGCGAATAGGCCGGATGTTGCTTGAGCTTCTCTTCGTCGATCTGGAATTCGTCGACCTGCAGGCCCATTGATTCGAAGGTGTCGGCGACCAGTCGCTGCGCGCTTTGCTCGTGGCCCAACAGCGAGGGGTGTGTGACCAGCTCGCTCAGCAGGGCGACGGTCTGCTCGCGCAGCGCGTGCGCGGCGGCGACGATGGCGGCTTCGTCCGCCAGGACTCCGGTGGTGATGTCGGATGGGTCGTGCATGTCGTTCATGGCGTGATTCTTTCACTGCCGGGCATCGGTGTTTGTCCGGATCAGGCCGTGGTCTGTCGAGAACGCGCCGCTTGGGGCCGATGTGGGCCTGACGGCTCCATGCCCGCCGCGCATACCGCAAATGCGTGATGGATTTTCGATCGTCGTCGCGATCCAATCGGCGCGGCCCTTCGGCCGACTGGAGATGCGCATGGATCTGGATCGCGTGGTGCGTGAGGTGCAGAAGAAGCTGGGCGTGGAGGTCGACGGAAAACCCGGGCCGCAGACCTGGAAGGCGATCTACGCCAGCGTGATCGGCAAACCGGTGCCCGACACCAAGAAGTTCGCCGCAACGGCCGACCCGCGCTCCGAGAAAACCATCGCCGGCCTGCAACCGGAGGTGGCGCCGTATGCCCGGCTGCTGGTGGCGCGGGCCGCCGATATCGGTATCCAGATCAAGATCATCAGCGGCCTGCGCACCTATGCCGAGCAGGACGCGCTGTTCGCCCAGGGCCGGACCAAGCCGGGGCCGCGGGTGACCAATGCGAAGGCGGGCGAATCGAATCACAACTTCGGCATCGCCTTCGACATCGGCGTGTTCGACGGCGCCACCTATCTGCCGGAATCGGCCGCTTATGACGCGGTGGGGGCGGTGGGGCTGGAGATCGGCCTGGATTGGGGCGGCAACTGGACCACCATCAAGGACCGGCCGCATTACCAGCTGCGGCCGGGCTGGGCCGCGCTGATGTCGGAGCGGGAAATGCTGGAAGGGCTGCGCGCCCGGGTGCGAGACAGCAAGCCGGTGTTTGCCTGAGGCCTGGCCGGGCGATTTAAAAAAACCGCCGCGCGATCGGCTCGGCGGCGGCTAGCGGTGTTCAGCAGCGGCTGGCCTGTCAGACCGACCGTTCGCTCGCCAGTGTGAGGTGCACCGTGACGACCACGCCGCCGTTCTGGTCGTAGGCAAAGGACCGATCCTTCACCACAAAGGAATGCGCCGCGACCGCCGCGAGGGAAATCGTGTCGCCAATGACCGGCACCGGCTGGTCGCCGCTGAAGTCGAGCGGGGTGTGCGCGAAGGCGGGCAGGGCGGCCTTGGTCTGGGCGTCGAGCACGAAGTGGATGGAAGCGGTCATCGGTGGTCCTGTTGGAAAGGTCGTAGGGGCGACCAATGTAGACAGGGAGCGGCCGCTAACGTGTTTCCACGCGTGGCAGGCGTTGGGGCCACCATGCCTGACCGTTACCCGAAAACGGGGAGCACCTTGCTTCCCAGCTCCTCGATCACGTCCTGCACAGGTCGTCGGCCCCGCGTTGGATGCAGCAGTACATGGGCCACGCCGGCCGCTTCCAGCCGTTGCAGGTAGGCCACCAGCGCGATCCGTCCTCCGCGCATGCCCAACTCGATCGGCTCGGCGGGCGCCAGCGGGTCGTCCAGCAGGTCGAGGCCAAGCGACTGGATGAACGCCCGTTGCCGGCCTTGCGCACGCTCAGCCACCGCGGTGCGCCACAGCCCGATGCGGCCTTGCTGCCGCGTTTCCTCCCGGTGATAAGTGGCCCAGCCTTGCGCATGCGTGGCGATCCATTGCAATGACTGGCGCGCCGACCCGACGACGAGCATTGGCACAATGGCAGCGGCTGGCGCCAGCACTTCATAACCGCCGGTCGCGGCGAGCAGGGGTGCACGCTGCGCCGCATGGAGCGAAAGCGCGGCGCGCACGACGTCCCAGCGTTCGCGGAACAACGCCGCGCGTGCTTCCAGATCCACCCCGAAGGCAGCGAACTCCGCCGCGCGGTCGCCGGATCCGAGCCCCAGGACCAATCGCCCGCCAGTCATCCGGTCGAGCGACAGCGCACTCTTGGCCAGGTGAAGCGGATCGCGCAGCGGCAGCACGGCGGCTGCGGTACCCAAGGCGGTCTGCCGGGTGACCGATGCAAGCATGCCCAGCCACAGAAAGGGGTCGTCGAGGACGGCCGCTTCCTGGTCGCTGCCTTGCGGTATCGACAGTGGCACGTCGCGTGTCCACAGCGCCGCGAAGCCGAGCTCGTCGGCGCGGCGGGCGAGTGCGCATTCCAGGTCCAGGTCGGGCGGCGCGCCGGGCTGTCGCGCCAGGGGCGTCATCAGCCCGATGGTGAGTCGTGGCGCGGCGAGTACGCGGCCGTGGGCGGCATTGAAGGTTTGCATCCGGGGACGTTAACCCCGGGTGCAACGACCCGTCTCAGGCAGGCTTTTTGGCGAGATGCCGGTAGAGCGTGCTGCGGTGCAGGCCCAGTTCACGCGCTGCGGCGGTGACGTTGCCGTGGTGCCGCGCCATGGCCTGCCGCACCGCGTCTTCGGTGAGCGACGACAGCAGCCCCGCCGATTCGCCCTGCGATGGCGGCGCGACAGGCAGGGCGGCGACCGGGCCGCCGTCGAGGTCGACCAGCTCCAGCGTGGCGCCGTCGTCGGCCAGCGCGACCAGGCTGCGCAGCGTGCCGAGCAGCTCGCGCAGATTGCCGGGCCAGGGGCGGTCGGCCAGTTCAGACAGGGCCGCGTCGCTCAGGCTCAGTCCCCGGTCGCCGGCCGCGTCGCGGAAGAGCCGGCTGATCAGCGACCGCCGGTCGGCCCGCTCGCGCAGCGGCGGAATCACCACTGCATAACCCTGCAGCCGATAGAGCAGGTCGGCCCGAAAAAGCCCGGCGGCGACCAGCCCGGCCAGGTCGCGGTGGGTGGCGCACACCAGGTCGAAGTCGACCGCCACGTCGGCCCGCCCGCCGAGCGGTCGCACCAGCCGTTCTTCCAGCACCCGCAGCAGGCGGGTCTGCAGGGCCAGCGGCATGTCGCCGATTTCGTCGAGGAACAGCGTGCCGCCGTCGGCCTCGCGCAGCCGGCCCGGCATGCCGCGACGCCGCGCGCCGGTGAAGGCGCCGTCTTCGTAGCCGAAGAGTTCGGCTTCGATCAGGGTGTCGGGCAGGGCTGCGCAGTTCACGGCCACCAGGGGGCCGCCGGCGCGGCGTCCGGCCCGATGCAGCCGGCGCACGAAGACTTCCTTGCCGCTGCCGGTCTCGCCGGTCACCAGCACCGCAATGCCTTGCGATGCGACCCGCGCCGCGCGGGCGAGCAGGGGCTCGATGGCATCCGGCGCTTCGGGCGCCACCTGCTCGATCTGCTCGACTTCCACGGCCGGCCCGTCGGGCGTGTTGGGCCGGCGCGATGCACGCACCGGCGCATCGGCCGCTGCCGGGCCCACGGCCACCGCCCACTGCTGCCCGCCTTCGGAGGCGACCAGCCCGGGCGCGGTCTGCAGCCGCTGCCAGCGCTCGCCGAAGATTCGTGCGGCCGAGGTGCCCAGCGCGTCGTTCCAGTCCATGCCGAGCAGGCCGAGCGCGGTGCGATTGGCACCGACGATCACGCCGTCCTGCACCGACAGCAGCCCTTCGCGCGGCGTGCCGAGCAGGGCGGGGCGCAGATGGAATCGCAGCAGCTGGCCCTCGCCGTGGCGGGTCATCAGCCGGTGCTCGAGCTGTGCGGCGGCCAGGCGCACCAGGCCGAGCGCGTGGACATCGACCTGCACCGACTCGCCCGAGATGTCGAGCGCGCCCAGCAGTTCGCCACGCGCGTCGAAGATCGGCGCCGCCGCGCAGCCCAGGCCGCCGTGGCGCGCCAGGTAGTGTTCGCCGCCCCGCACCATCAGCGGCTCGCGCTGCAACAGCACCGTGCCGATGGCGTTGGTGCCGCGCATGCCTTCGGACCAGTCCGCGCCGGGGGCGAGCGCCACGCGGTGCGCCTTGGGCAGGAATTCGGGGCTGCCGACCTCGTCGAGGATCAGCCCGCTGGCATCCGACAGGATCACCACGCAGCCCTGGCGCAGCGCATGTTCGGCCAGGCCGTCGAGCTCCGGCTGGGCGCACTGGCGCAGCCGGGCGGCGGCCTCGCGCCGTGCGTTCAGCTCGCCGTTGCTCATCGGGCCGGTCTCGTCGTCGTGGAAGGACAGCCCCGCGCAGCGCTGCCACGAATGGCGAATGCCCGGCGCCAGCTCCACGCCGGGGTCGGTGCCGTCCACGAAGAACATCTGCCGCGCCCGATCGACCGCGGACCAGCTCGCGCCGGATGGGTTCATGCCTGTCTCCTGTGCCCGTAGCTGTCGCGAAACGCGACGGGGTCTGCGACACATTCTCGGACATCTATCGCAAATTGCGACTTATCCATCGTTCGGTCAGATGACATGTGCAGCCTTCCCCCCAGCGGCAGGCCTGGGGCACCCCCGGGAAAGCCCCAGGTCCGATTGGCCCGTGGCTTGCGCAAGGACACGGGCGTCGCCGTTCGCGACGCCACTTCCAACAACGTCGCAACGGAGACAACGGTCATGGACATGCTCGAGCCCGGAAAATTCGGCACTTCGGTCAATTTCAAGAAGCGCTACGGCAACTACATCGGCGGCGAATGGGTCGCGCCGGCCAATGGCCAGTATTTCGAGAACATCACGCCGATCACCGGCAAGCCTTTCTGCGAAATTCCGCGCTCCACCGCTGCCGACGTGGACCGCGCGCTCGACGCGGCCCACGCCGCCAAGGTCGCCTGGGGCAAGACTTCGCCGACCGAACGCGCCAACATCCTCAACCGCATCGCCGACCGCATGGAGCAGAACCTGCCCATGCTGGCCGCCGCCGAAACCTGGGACAACGGCAAGCCGATCCGCGAAACCACCCACGCGGACATGCCGCTGGCGGTCGACCATTTCCGCTACTTCGCCTCGTGCATCCGCGCGCAGGAAGGCGGCATCAGCCAGATCGACCACGACACCTACGCCTACCACTTCCACGAGCCGCTGGGCGTGGTGGGGCAGATCATTCCCTGGAACTTCCCGATCCTGATGGCGGTATGGAAGCTCGCGCCCGCGCTGGCCGCCGGCAACTGCGTGGTGATGAAGCCGGCCGAGCAGACGCCGGTGTCGATCCTGGTGCTGATGGAGCTCATCGGTGACCTGCTGCCGCCGGGCGTGGTGAACATCGTCAACGGCTTCGGACTGGAAGCCGGCAAGCCGCTGGCGTCGAGCAACCGCATCGCCAAGATCGCCTTCACCGGCGAGACCACCACCGGCCGGCTGATCTCGCAGTACGCCAGCCAGAACCTGATTCCGGTCACGCTGGAGCTGGGTGGCAAGTCGCCCAACATCTTCTTCGCCGACGTGATGGACAAGGACGACGCCTTCTTCGACAAGGCGCTCGAAGGCTTCGCCATGTTCGCGCTCAACCAGGGCGAGGTCTGCACCTGCCCGTCGCGGGTGCTGGTGCAGGAATCCATTTACGACCGCTTCATCGAGCGCGCCATCGCACGGGTGGAGGCCATCAAGCAGGGCAGTCCGCTCGACATGGACACCATGATCGGCGCGCAGGCTTCGAGCGAGCAACTGGAAAAGATCCTGTCGTACCTGGACATCGGCAAGCAGGAAGGCGCGCAGGTGCTCGCAGGCGGCGACCGCAACCAGCTCGATGGCGACCTGGCCGGCGGTTATTACGTCAAGCCGACGGTGTTCAAGGGCCACAACAAGATGCGCATCTTCCAGGAGGAAATCTTCGGGCCGGTGGTATCTGTCACCACCTTCAAGGACGAGGCCGAGGCGCTGGAGATCGCCAACGACACGCTCTACGGCCTGGGCGCCGGCGTGTGGAGCCGCGACATGAACACCGCCTTCCGCATGGGCCGTGGCATCCAGGCCGGCCGGGTGTGGACCAACTGCTACCACCAGTACCCGGCGCATGCGGCCTTCGGCGGCTACAAGAGCTCGGGCATCGGCCGCGAAAACCACAAGATGATGCTCGACCACTACCAGCAGACCAAGAACCTGCTGGTGAGCTACAGCGAAAACAAGCTGGGCTTCTTCTGAGCACGGGCCGCGTCATGGTCACCAACCACGACACCGTGGCGCGGGTCACCGCCACCGACGCCGCCCTGGCGCTCATCGCCCTGCTGCGTGAGGAGCATGGGCCGCTCATGTTCCACCAGTCGGGCGGCTGCTGCGACGGCAGCGCGCCCATGTGCTTTGCGCAAGGCGAATTCGTGGTGGGCGACTATGACCGGCTGCTCGGCGAGATCGGCGGCGCGCCGTTCTACATTAGCGGGCCGCAGTTCGAGTATTGGCAGCACACGCAGTTGATCATCGACGTGGTGCCGGGGCGCGGCGGCATGTTCTCGCTGGAGGGGCGCAGCGGCCAGCGCTTTCTGACCCGCTCGCGACTGTTCACCGACGAGGAATGGGCCCGGCTGTCCGCAAGGGAGGCGCCGACGGCACGGGTGTGAGGGCTACGCCATGGTCCACAGGGCCATGGCGACCATCATCAGGTTCTCGGTCAGCGAGACGAAGCCCAGGGGAACGTTGCTGCTGCCGCCCACGCAGGCGCACTTGAGTTTCCGCTTGTCGATGTAGACGGCCTTGAACACCGACACCGCGCCCACCGTTCCGATGAAGAGCGCCACGGCGGCGGCCAGGTGCGGGAGTCGGCCCGACACCATCAGCAAGCCCGCGCCCAGCTCGCCGAAGGGATAGAAATACGCATACGGCACGAACCGCCGGGCCAGCAGGTCGTAGTTGAGGAACATGGTCGAGAACGACTCGATGTCCTGCAGCTTGAGCAGGGCCAGCATGCACATGGCGAAGGAGACGAGCCACCCGAGAAGACGTCTGGCCGATGGCGGGTCGGGGCTCCACATGGCTGCCGCCGCCAGCAGCAACGCCACCGCGAACACCGCGACAACCGGTCGGTAGGAAGTCGCTCCGGGCTCGGCCACTTGCAGGCCGAAGAACCGGCGCAGATCGTCGTAGCCGCCGATACGCTCGCCGTCGATGAAGGTCTGCGGCGTCGTCTGGACATGGTGCTTTGCCTGGAACGCATCGGTTTCCTCGCGCGTCCTGAGCCGATGGTCGTCGATGTGATAGCCCTTGCGCCAGAGCAGCCAGCGGGCCTTCAGGCCCCACGGGCAGATGTGTTCGGGCATGACCATGCGGTAGAGCACGGCGCTCTTGCGGGCGGACGTCGGCATGGGCTCTTCGACCTTTCAGCGCTGTTCGCAGACCTGGCGAAAACGCGCCTCGCGCCGACGCAGATCGGCCAGGTCACTGGGGTTGGAAATGCTGCGTTCGGCGTCTGCCAGGACCAGGCCCATGTGGCGCACCAGGGTCGCCACCCTGTGCGGTCGGCTTTCGCAGGTGGCGACCGCCGCCAGCACGTCGACCATGCGAATCAGCACCGCCACGCTGCCGGCGGCATCCTGGCGAATCATGTGAAACATGGCGTCGACCAGGCCGTCGTAGTCGACCGCTGGCACCACAAGCACGACACGCCCATCGCGCTTCAGCACGCCGCCCGGCAACTCGCGGCAGGCCATGTCGCATAGCGAAGCACCCAGGCGGTCGAGCACGCTGATGGCGGTGTGCGGATCATTGATGCCCTTGGACAGCGCCCGCACGCCGACTTCCACCAACTGGCGGATGGCGAACTCCAGATCCGCCGCGCTGCTGCGTTCGCCGCCGAGCCCGGTTGCGGCACGGATGGCCTGGTCGGCGCCCTCGCGAGGCGGCAACATCCGGGCGATCGGAGCACCGGGAAACACGTAGTCGCCCGGGCGCACCAGCAGTTCGATCGCGGTGTCGTTGGTTCGCGCCCAATCCGCGAGACTGTCGAGGTCGAGATGTTGCAGATAACCCCGGCGGCTGTCGCGGACCGGCTCCGCGCCGAGCCAGAACGAAGCATCGGGCGCCGATGTAGGCGGCACGTCGGTCGTGAGCCGGCGGATGGCCGAACGCACTTCTTCGCCGACCAGGTCGATCACGGTATCGACGTTGATGCGGCTGGCCATGTGGCCGACGAAATAGACCAGGGTGGCGACGCACGCCAGGGCCAGCACGATGGCGACGGTCAGCGAAAGGTGGGGAACGAAGACGCCTTCATCCTGCGTTCGCACGCTGCGCAGCACCATGAGCGCATAGGCGAAGGTGCCCAGGAAAGCGCCCAGCGTGATTTGGTTGCCCCGGTCGTGCGTGAAATTGCGCAGCAGGCGCGGCCCCATCTGGCCTGCCGCCAGCGACAGGGCCGCGATGGTGATGGAAAACACCGTGCCGGCGACACCGATGGTGGAGGACGCGACCGCCCCCAGCAGGGTGCGGGCGCCGGTGCCGCCACCGTCGTAGAGCCAGGCGGCCGCCCAGGCCTGCACCAGCCAGCCCCGTCGGTCGACTTCGATCAACGCCAGCGCTCCCGCCACGCCCAGCAGCGCCATGAAGCCGGGAACCACCCAGAAAGTGTCTGCGAGAAAGGCCGCGATTTTGTGGAATGGTTTTTTCAAGCGTCGGATCCGAGAAAGGCAGCGCGGACGTTAATGCGTCGGCTGCGCGACGCCGTGACAAGAAGCTGCAGCTGCGCTTCGCGATGACTTCGCCAGGAGTTCGCATGCCTGCATCCGACACCGTAACCCAGCGTTTTCCGACGATTCATGCATCGGCGGCGCAGAAACTTTGCAGCCTGCAACCAGACCGGAGATCAACATGCCAAAAGGCAAGAAGACCACCTATACCGACAAGCAGCAGCGCCAGGCGGAACACATCGAGCAAGGCTACGAGGACCGGGGCACATCCAAGCCCGAGGCCGAGCGCCGCGCCTGGGCTACGGTGAACAAGGAGACCGGTGGCGGCCGCAAGGGTGGCTCGGGTGTCGGAAAGGCGACGGACACCGCGCCGTCGCGCAAGGGCGGCAGTTTGGGCGGCGCGGCAGCAGCCTCCCGCACCGCCGAGGAAAGGTCGGCATCCGCCCGCAAGGCGGCCGCCACGCGCAAGCGCCATGCCGCGCAGACCGGTCGCTGAGCGTTTACGGACGACTGAATCGCCATCGGCAGCCCCACGGCCGGGGTGTTTTCCTACGCGGTGGATCGCAGGCCGGTAGCAAGCTTTTCGCTATGAACAAACCCTCCCCATCCTCATCCCAATCGTCACGCGCCGGTACCGATACGGCACCGGCCATCACTGGCGAGCGAGCCTACGAAAACTCCTTGCCAGGAACCGCCGGCAACACGCCAGGCGAACGACCGGCCAAGAACGACAGGGGCGTCGATCGTGCCATGATGCAAAGTGCCAAGACCGACGCCGAGCGCGGCTCGGCGACCCCGGCGGATGTGCAGGGCGTCAACCGCTGACGACCGGGCCGAGTGCCATGGCGTCCGTAGGCAGCGCGCCCCCGTCGAACCGCACCGTCTGGAAAGGTGCGATCAGTTTCGGGCTGGTTCATGTGCCGGTCGGCCTCTACTCGGCCACCGCCGCGAGCGGCATCGACTTTGACTGGCTCGACCGCCGCACCATGGACCCGGTTGGCTACAAGCGCATCAACAAGAAAACAGGAAAGGAAATCGGGTCCGAGGACATCGTGAAAGGCGTCGATTACGGCGACGGACGCTACGTGATTCTGTCGACCGAAGAGATCGAGAAGGCCTATCCCAAGATCACGCAGACGATCGAGATAGAAGCTTTCATCGATGCGGACGAGGTTCCATTCGTTTATCTGGAAAAGCCGTACTACACCGCGCCCATCAATCGCGGCGATAAGGTTTATGCCCTGCTGCGTGAGGCGTTGAAACGCAGCAACAAGGTCGGCGTAGCCAAGGTCGTCATCGCTACCAAGCAACATCTCGCGGTGCTGATTCCCTGTGGTCCGGCGCTGGTGCCGAACCTGCTGCGTTGGGGCGGTGAGATCCGGTCGATGGAATCGCTGAAGCTGCCGCCGAGCGACATCAAGGCTCTGGGCGTGCGGCAGGCCGAACTCGACATGGCGCTGGCCCTGATCGCCGACATGACGCAACCCTGGGACGCGGATCAGTTTCGAAATTCTTTCGCCGACGAGGTCATGAAGCTGGTCGAAGAAAAAGCGCAGTCGGGGGAGATTCACGCGGTGTCGCGTCTCGACGACAGCCAGCCGCAGAACAGCGGCGGCGCGGAAGTGGTTGATCTCACCGCGTTGCTGCAACGCAGCTTGAAACGGGTCGCCAAGACGGAGCCGACTCAATTGAGCATGGTCGCACCTGCACCGAAAGCCGCCGCGAAGACCAAGGCCGTGCCGGTCTCGGCAAAGAAGCTGGCGGGTAAACCTTCGGTAGCGCCCAAAAAAGCAGCAGCGAAGTCGGCGCAGGCGTCCAAATCGACACGAAAAGCGGCATAGCCCGCACATCGCGATAGAAAAGTTGAATCCGCTTTTCGCCCGATTTCGTAGATCATCCGGCGATGCGGAGCAGCATGAAACAGTCCGCACGCGATAACGGCGACCATCGGTTCCCGTTGTCCATCGCAGACCGACAGTGACCTGTATTCCAATCCGGCAATGATTTCTCCTTCATTCTCGAAAACGGTTTTCCTGGCCCGATTTGGCTGCGCGCTGGCCCTGGCGTGCGCAAGCAGTTTTGGTCATGCGGCCGATGCCGACATCGTTGGCCGCTACGTAGCCAAGGACGCGGAATTCGTCATCGAAAAAGGCACCGGCAACGAGTACCGCATGCAGTACTTTGGCAAGTGCCTTCGCGAGGGGGAGCCCTTCGAGTTCTATACCAATGGCAAGGCCCGCCGAATCTCAAGCAAGTCGTTCGTGATTTCCGTGACGACTTCGCGTGTTCCAAGTTGCGCCCGCTTTGCGCCGCTCGACGGACAGGATCACCATCTCGAAGAGACTCCCGAGAGCCCCGGCGTCTGGCGCTTTCGGCGGACCGAGCCGAGCTGGCTGACCAAGCAGGCGTTCGTCCGAGAAAAGTAGGCCGGCGGTGGGGCGGTACTAGCGGGCCACCACCTCGGCCAGAAAATCGCGCAGCCAGCGGTGCGCTGGATCGCGATGCAGGCGCTCGTGCCACAGCATGGCGAGCTCATATCCCGGTACTTCCACCGGCGCCTCCACCACCTGCAGATCCACGCGGCCCCGCACGATGCGCGCGGGAAGCATGGCGACCAGGTCGCTCTTGGCCACCACGCTGGCTGCGAACAAAAACTGCGGTACGGACAGCACCACACGGCGAGTCAGGCCCAAGGCGGCCAGTGCCGCGTCGGTCGGACCGTCGAAGCCACCACCGTCGGGCGACACGATCACGTGTTCGAGCCGGCACAACTGCGCCGGCGTCGGCCTGCGCCTCAATTTGGGATGCCCGGCCCGGCCTGCCAGCACATAACGCTCCGAAAACAGCACGCGGCGATGCAGGCCTGGGGGCGCACCTTCGGTGGTATGCAGCGCGAGGTCGATGTCCCCGCGTTCAGCCTGCCGCGAAATGCGCGGCGGCGCCATTTCGAGCATGGCGAGCCGGGTGCCCGGCGCGGCGAGGCGCAGGCCGGCGATGGCGGGGGCCAGTACCGCGCTGCCCCCGTAATCGGTCGCAGCCACGCGCCACGTGTGGCCTGCGCTGGCGGGATCGAAAGGCTCCGCCACCGATACCGCACAGCGCAGCTGATCGAGCGCTTCGCGCAACGGTTGCCGCAATGCGTCGGCCTTGGCGGTGGGGCGCATGCCGCGAGGCCCGGGCAGCAGCAACGGATCGGCGAACGCCTCCCGCAACCGCGCCAGTTGCGTGCTGACCGAGGGCTGCGACAGGTTCAGACGCTCGGCGGCGCGGGTCACGTTGTGCTCGGTCAGCAAGGTGTCGAGCGTGAGCAGCAGGTTGAGATCGAGCCGGTTGAAATTGGTCATGGCGATACCTGGGATCCAGGAAATTCATTTCCAATATACCGGCAGCGTCGGCAAGCTGGTGGATATGAACATCCTCATCGTCCATGCCCACCCCGAACCGCGTTCGCTCAACGGTTCGTTCAAGAACTTCGCGCTCGAGCATCTGCGTGCTGCCGGCCACCAGGTGGCGGTATCAGACCTCTACGCCATGCACTGGAAGGCCGCGATCGACGCCGACGACAGCGTCGACGGCGCGGCGGGCCAGCGCTTCGACGCCTCGCTCGATTCGAAGCGCGCGTATGAGGGTGGCCGACAAAGCCCCGACATTTCTGCCGAGCAAGACAAGCTTCGTTGGGCCGACGCGGTGATCCTGCAGTTTCCGCTGTGGTGGTATTCCATGCCGGCCATCCTCAAAGGCTGGGTCGACCGGGTTTATGCCTTCGGTTTCGCCTATGGCGTGGGAGAGCATTCAGACGCGCGCTGGGGCGACCGTTTTGGCGAGGGCAGCATGGCCGGCAAACGCGCGATGCTGATGGTGACGACTGGTGGCTGGGAGTCGCACTACGCGCCGCGCGGCATCAACGGGCCGATCGACGACATCCTGTTCCCGATCCAGCACGGCGTGCTGTTCTACCCCGGCTTCGAGGTGTTGCCGCCCTTCGTCGTGTACCGCACGAGCAAGGTGGACGAGGCCGCTTTTGCCGGACACTGCGAGCGGCTCGCCCGCCGGCTCGACGGTTTGTTTACCGACGAGCCGATTCCGTTTCGACGGCAGAACGGAGGGGACTACGACATTCCAGCCCTGACCTTGCGCGCAGATGTCGCACCCGGCGCAAGCGGCTTCAGCGTTCATCGGGCCCATCGCTGAAACTTGCCGACGGCGCGCCGGAACCGCTGCCGACCTGAGGTTTCGCCACCGGCGGTGATTCGCCTTCGCGGCATCCGCGACCCGGCGGGGATTGCTCGCGCTGAAGTCCGAGCACCTGAAATCTCGGGAATTTTCTTTGGTGAGCGAGTGCTGACTTAACATCGCCGGCCTGTGGCTTCCGCCGCAGGCGAGACAAGTCAATTGCCCACAAATTTGCACCGAGATCATGCGTCCTGAATATGTCGACAGAGGCACAGCTTCCGAGGTCCATCTGCTCTCCAAAGAATTGCGAGCCAATTCATCGCGCGGCGCTAACGCCTCACCCGCGAAACCTGATGGTCTCGTGAAAACATGAGCCAGTCCCAGAACCCAGCTGCACGCGGCTTGAAGCTGAGCGGTCCGGCCGTGCATCAGGACCAGCTGCCACCCTTGCAGGCAATCTCGTTCGAAGGCCGCGAGGCCATCAACGATCTTTTCGAATACCGCGTCCTTGTCCAGACGCCCGAGTTACCCCCGGGCGCGCCGCCCTGGGTTCTCGACGGGCGACTGATGCTCGGTCGGGAGATGACCGTGCACATCGAACTCGAAGGAGCGGGCACGTTTGCGACGGGGGCGGCCGGTGCCCTGGGAAAATCCGGACTAGGCGCAGGCGAACGTCAGATCAGCGGTGTTGTCGCCGAGGTGCTGCACCGCGACGCCGATGCCCGGCATCTGGCGCTGGAACTCGTGCTGCGCCCCGGATTCTGGCAAGCCACCCTTGGTGCGCACCATCACGCCTTCCATGGCGTGACGGCCGTCCACGCCATCGACGCCGTGCTGGCCCCACATCCCTGGCTTATCGACAAACGGCTGATCGAGACCTATCCGACGCTGGACCGCATCACCCAATGGGGCGAAACCGACTGGCGCTTCTGCTGCCGGCTGATGCAGCAGAACGGCATCAACTTTCATTTCGAGCACGTCGGAGGAACCCATCGGCTGGTGCTGAGCGACCACAACGGCGCCTTCCGGCCGTACGGCGACGAACAAGGTCCCTACCGTCTCATTCCCGTTTTCCCCCCGGGCCACCGCACCGACCGCGAGTACATCCATTCCTTCAGTACCCGCACCGCACTCGTCGGGCGCAGCTGGGAGGCACGCGACTACGACTACACGCAACCCCGGCTTCAGCTCGTCGCGAGCGATGGCGAACCGACCGGGCAAGCCAGCCATGCGCGTGGCGAGGTCTACCAATGGCGCAGTGCCGGCCACACCCAGGGCGCGCTGTGGAGTCAGCCGAACGCCGGCGGCGACCCGCAGGCCAACACGCTCGCACGCGATCACGCGCGTTGGCTGGCGCGTATCCGGCTGGAAGAACGGCTCCAGCACGCCTGCCGTGCGGAAGGCGCAGGGAACATTCGAGGCATCGTGACCGGCTGCAGCTTTCACCTGGAGGGGCACCACCAGCCAGAGGCGAACACCGGGCACCTTGTCCGGTGGACCGAGATCTCGGTCCGTGCGCCGGGGCAGGAAAGTCAGCATGCCCATGCCGCGGGTGGCTGGTCGATCGAAACCCGCTTTGCCACCCAACCCGTCAACGTTTCGCTTCGTCCAGAGCTCACCCTTGCCAAGCCGCTGGTCCATGGCCCGCAACCCGGCATCGTGGCAGGGCCGCACCAGGGCAAGGTCCATACCGATTCATTGGGTCGCATCAAGGTCTGGCAACCCTGGCAACGGCACGCTGCGCGAGACGGGGATGCCAGCCCTTGGCTGCGCGTGGCCCATCCCTGGTCCGGCAATCAGCAGGGCTCGGGGTTTCTGCCCCGCGTCGGTCAGGAAGTCGTCGTCGACCACTGCGGCGGTGACCCGGACCTTCCTATCGTCCTGGCAGGCGTGCACAACGCCATGAACCTGCCGGGTTGGCAATTACCCGGCCAGCACGCGCTCACCGGCATCCGCAGCCGTGAGCTCACCGAGAACGGTGGCAACGGGGCAGGCGGGCGCAGCAACCATGTGGTTCTCGACGACAGCACCGGACATATCCAGGCACAGATCAAGAGCGACCATCAGCACTCCAGCGTCAGCCTGGGCGACATCCACCGCATTGACGGCAATGCGGGCCGACAGGACGCGCGGGGGCAGGGCGCCGAACTGCGAACCGACGGCCATGGCGCGTTCCGGGCCGCGCTCGGGATGCTGCTCACCACCGAAGGTCAGGCGGGCGGCCTGGGTGGGATGAAAGACGTCACTGCAGCCCTGCGCTTGCTCGGTGACGCATCCGGCCGCCAGGATGCGCTTGCAAAAACGGCGCAAGACCATCGCGTGCAGGACAGCGGCGACCAGCACGCCGTGCAGCTCCAGCAGGAACGAGACGCTCGCGAGATCCGGGGCAGCGGTGAAGCTTTGGGCGAGTTCAGGCAGCCGCACCTGGTCATCAACAGCGCAGCCGGTGTGCAAAGCGTCGCGGCCACCACCACCCAGCAGGCCAGCGGCCGGCATCACGCCATCGTCACCGGTGAGCACACCAGCATCTCTGCCGGAGGCAGCGTGCTGGCGAGCGCCGCCCGCGCGATCCGCCTGTTCGCCCAAAAGGCCGGCATGCGGCTGTTCGCCGCAGAGGGGAACGTGGAAGTGCAGGCGCAAGAAGGCTGCGTCGACATTCGGGCCAGCGACACCATCCGCATCAAGGCCCGCGTCATTGAAATCGACGTCAGCCAGCTGGCCACGATCAATGGCGGCGGCAGTTTCAGCCGATGGGAAGCCGCCGGCGTCGATCACGGAACGCCGGGGCCGTGGACCGTGCGTTCGGCCGGGACGCAGTCGTCCGGGCCCCAGTCGATGCCGGTTCCGGTGGTCGACCTGCCGCGGGTGCCGGCCTATGCCGAGCAGTTCCAGGCCGTCAATCGGAACCAGGGCGGCGTGGCAGTGGCCGGTCTGCCTTTCAAAGCAACGGTGGCCGATGGCCGCACCCTCGAAGGGCACACCGATGCCCACGGACGCACGCCGATGTTCTTCGGCGATGCCGCGGAACTCGTGGAGGTCCACTGGGGCGGCTTGAAGCGAAGCGAGCTCTTTTCGGATCAGGCTGGCGACGACACGCCTAACTGCTGAATCACCTTTTGTGCGAACACAAGAAAAATATGACTGATCAAAGAAATGCGGCTCGATGCGATGTGCAAGGTCTTCTTAAAAAAGAGCAGCACACCTGCATCAAGAGTCACGTGGCGGGGCTCATTCCGGTGGTCTACGAAATCGAATTCGATCGCGATTTAAAGCTGCCATTCGCCATCTTCTGGAACGGCTGCACTCAACCGGAGAAGGAGGTGGCGCGATTAAAGGAGGGCGGCCGGACTCTTCGCATCGAAGTAATGGCCAGGAGCGGACAAACCGTTGCGATTTTTCTGGGAAGCGATGCATCGCCGGAAAACCGCAAAGAACAGCTTTATCCAGTGGTCGTGGGACCGAACGACATCAAGGTGATCATCAAATCGCATAGCGGTTTGAATGCAGCCGAAGCGGTTATCGGTGAGCCCGACCGACCAGCCAGCATTGCCGAGAGTGGAGACAAGCTGGATGTCTACCACGCCGTTCTCAATGGAAAGACCTGGATGCGTTTCAGCCATCGGTATTCGGTGGATGAAGCGTTGAGGTTCGCCAGCGAGGCGGGGGAAGGCGATGCGGGTGTGCTGTCGGCGTTGACGGCGATCTACCAGGGACAGGTCACACGACGGAATGGATATGTGGCCCGGCTGGCCCATGGTGAATGTGCCATCGGCTTTCAGGCGGATGCCGATGGAAATTGCCGAGAACATATTCACGGATACGACTCGGATCGTGATTTTGGTCGGGAAGTGCTGACGCGGGTCCATCCGCATTGTTGGCTTGCGCTTTTTACAGCGGCGAGTCGGACGCAAACGGTGTCGCTGCAGCTGACATCGACATGGCGGCCCTGGGTTGGGTCGGCGGTTCATCGGATGGGGCTGGGGTTGGATGTGAAGAGTATTAAGAATAAACAAGGGCAAACATCTATATTTGATCTTGGAAGTCCCAAGCTATTTAATTCGATCGAACAAAAGGAAGCGCATTCAAAATGGATGATTTCTGAACAAGATTACTTGGACTGCCTGAAGAAATTTGATAGCGGCTCAATTGATGCGGCAAGAATTGCTCGGAATGGCGCGCGCCACAATTTTGAGAAAACAATGGAGGATGGATTGGCTTGGAGTTTTGAAAATTCTTTACGTTCGGATATACGCATCAAACAGCTTTATGGGCCCATCGATATGGATGATAATACTAGAGATGAAATATCTTCAAGTCCAAATTTTCAAAAATCGTCGAATGAGACATTGCACAAAAACCACGTTCACATAACTGCAAGTGATCGTTTTCTGCTGCCCTGAATTTTATAAAAATGAAAAAATTTGCTTGGACGATGATTTGTCTGGCCAGTGCCATTGTTGGCTTGCCATGTGCCGCACAAAGCTATTTTGAATCAGACTACGAATGGCTGAAGTCAAAGCATCATGTGCGTTATTTGCTGAAAATTAGTGATCGTTACCGTGATGTGATGGATGTGGCGCAACTTGTAAATTGGCGCGCTGACAACGATAGGCGAGTAAGTAACCGGGAGTGGCAGCCCATCTTCGACGTCAATTATCCATTACGGAGTGAATGGCCAACTGAAAATGAACGAGCCACCAAAAGGCAGGAACGGTGGGCGACGAATATTCTCGGTTTTCAGCTGATTGAGTTTCGACCAGATGGATTAGTCAAGACGGCAAACAAAACGGCGATGCCGCTTCGCATACATGACTCGATGTACCGTCGCAACACAAGGTCGCCAGTCCTCGTCGCGGAACCGGGTCTTCCTGGCGACTTCTGGTATTTTGTTGGAACATGGTTTTATGGATTTCCTGGCGATAAGGGGTCGGAGTTTGAACCGGCAATATGTGATCTAAACGACGAATCTCTGCGTTATTCCGTGCCAGCATTTTTAAAAATCAAGGATCCGATAGCTTGGGTCGCAAAAAGGGGTGGCAAGATCGGCTGCCGCGAGTGGGCTTACCAACTCAAACGCCCGGCCAGTTTATTGGGCGAGGGCGGATCTTCTCCTGACATAAACGGACGCTGCAAAAGCGGCGCGGAACCCGGGCCGCGATCCGACGGTCGCATGACCTGTCCGGGATTGGTGCAGTATGAAGAAAGCGACTGGCAACCTTATATCGACGTCACCACTCGCCATGGCAACAACGAACCCCGGATTGGCGAAGTTCTCGGCTGGGCGAGTTTCGACCACGCCGTCAGGCCGGTGATTGGACAACATGGAAAACACTGGATCTGTTTTCACGAGTGCCCTGACGGTGAAAGGCCGGGAGTTATTGAAAACATCGGCTTATGGGCAGCGCGCCGTGGATGGCCTTCTCCAGAAAATCATAGGGTTCCGTTCTTCCCAGATAGCGAAGTAGGTCCGACAGCTGAGGATTGGGATGATTGACCGAGCTGGCGATGTTGCTATTTGCCCATACGCGCTCGTGGCATCTAGGCATGTCTCCGATCAGCTAGAGCAGCTCTAACGGCTTTTTGCGCTTGAGGAGTGGCTATATATCCAAGCGTGTGAAGCTTCCCGCCTCCGTCTCCGACTGATGACGCACGCCGGCCCCGACGCCCGACCCCGCTGTGGGACGATGTCGGCCCAGCATTACCTCACCAACCCATGCAAGAAAGCTTGTCTTCTCAGGACGTGGTCGATTTCTGGCGCGCCGCTGGCCCATCAAAATGGTTCAAAAAGGATGCGGCCTTCGACGGCGACTTCCGCGAGCGCTTCTCCGCCGCCCATTTTCTGGCCGCCCGCCGCGAGCTCGATCATTGGAGTCGCGACGTCGAGGGTGCTCTGGCGTTGTTGCTCCTGCTCGACCAATATCCCCGCAACGCCTTCCGTGGCACGGCGCATATGTTCGCCACCGACCCGCTCGCCTTGCTGCACGCGCGCACGGCCCTGGCGGAGTTTCGATCGGCAGGTAGAGGCGGCTTTGCGGCCTTTCTTCTACCTGCCGTTCGAGCATTCAGAAACCGCTGACGACCAGGCGACGGCGGTGCGGCTGTGCTCGACGCTCGATGCCGAAACCGCCCGTTTCGCCCGGCTGCATGCGGAGATCATCGAGCGCTTCGGACGCTTTCCCCATCGCAATCGTGCCCTGGCCCGAGAAAGCACGGTCGCCGAGCTGCATTTTCTGGAAGAGGGCGGCTTCGCAGGTTGAATGACGCCGAAGCTGCATCCCGCGGCAAAGGATTCGAACTGCGGGTAAACCCGACCCTTCGGGTGCGATATGCAGCGGGCGACGCACACGCCGAAAACGCATCGCCTAAGCTTGGCAGCAGTTACGTCTAGTACCTGCCGGGTTTTCCACGAAAGCCCATCGTTCGCCAACCGGCCACAGCCGCCGGTGTCATTTCCATTCCTACGTGAGTCAAGCCTGGGCCCGGAACATCGGGTCCGACAGCGGCATCGCCCTGTCGTCCAGGCTGCACGCGTGAACCTTTCGCAGC
This sequence comes from Xylophilus sp. GOD-11R, assembly GCF_033546935.1. GTDB lineage: Bacteria > Pseudomonadota > Gammaproteobacteria > Burkholderiales > Burkholderiaceae_C > Xylophilus. Next base: position 2,014,648 of record NZ_CP137854.1, read on the forward strand.
CCATGCCCAAGTATTCACCGCCCACCACTTCTTCCAGCTCCGCCGTGACCGAAGCGCCGTCGCCCGGCATGTCGCCCTCGGCCTACATGTCGCTCGTGGCGACCATCGCCGCCATCGCCGGCGGCCTCTACGGCTACGACACCGGAATCATCGCCGGCGCGCTTTTGCAGATCTCCAGCGAATTCCAGCTCGGCCACGCCATGCAGGAAGTGGTGGCCGCTTCGATCCTGGCTGGCGCGGTACTGGGTGCGCTCACCTGCACCCGGTTGTCGGCCCGCATCGGGCGCCGCTACACCATCATGACGGTGGCGGCGATCTTCACCTTCGGCGTTCTGGCCTGCGCCACGGCACCCAGCATGGCGTGGCTCACCATCTGGCGTTTCGTGCTCGGTTTTGCGGTCGGCGGCTCGACGCAGATCGTGCCGACCTATATCGCCGAGCTCGCTCCGCCGGACAAGCGCGGCCGCCTGGTGACGTACTTCAACGTTTCGATCGGCGTCGGCATTCTGCTGGCTGCGATCATCGGCTTCGCGCTGCAGGAGTCGTGGAGCTGGCGGTGGATGATCGGCGTGGCGGCGATGCCTGCGCTGGCGTTGCTGCTGGGCATGGTCTGGATGCCGCGCAGCCCGCGCTGGCTGATGGAGCAGGGCCGTCCAGCCCAGGCGCGCGAGGCGCTGCAGATGGTGCGCGAGACGCCGGCCGAAGTGCGCGCCGAAATGGCCGAGATGCGCGAGTCGCAGAGGCAGCAGCAGCACATGGCGCGTGGCTGGAGCGGCATGCGCGAACGCTGGGTGCGGCCGGCGCTGGTGGCGGGCCTCGGCGTCGCCGCCTTCACGCAGCTCTCGGGGATCGAGATGATGATTTACTACACGCCCACCTTTCTCACCAGCGCTGGATTCGGCCGCTCGTCCGCACTGCTGGCGGCGCTCGGCGTGGCGATCGTCTACCTGGTCATGACCTTCATCGGCAAGACGGTGGTCGACCTGGTGGGCCGGCGCGCCCTCACGCTGGCGATGATGCCGCTGGCCGCGCTTTCGCTGGTGGGGCTGGGTGCGGTGTTTTTCTTTCATCTCGGCGGCGACCACCACGGCGCGTGGGTGGTCGGCCTGTTGCTGTCGTTCATGGTCTTCAATTCGGTCGGCATCCAGGTCATCGGCTGGCTCATGGGCTCGGAGCTGTATCCGCTGGCGATCCGCGACCAGGCGACCGGCGCCCACGCCGCCATGCTCTGGGGCTCCAATCTGTTGCTCACCGGGACAGCGCTGTCAATGGTGAACTGGCTCGGCATCGGTGCTGCGATGTGGGTCTATGCGGCGCTGAATGCGCTGGGTTTCGTATTCGTCTTCGTCTACGTGCCGGAGACCCGTTCGCGGTCGCTGGAGGACATCGAACAGGCACTGCGCGACGGCACGTTTTCGCCGCTGGCCTCGCAGCGCGCAGGCTGAAGGCGGGTCAGCCGGCTTCGACCCGCAGGCCGGCCTGCCGCCAGGCCTCCAGGCCGCCGCCCAGGGGGTGGACCACGCGAAAGCCTTTTTGCCGCAGCTGCGACGCGATGATCACCGCCGAGGCTTCGGCAGGGCAATCGCAGTACACGACGATGGTGGCGTGGCGATGCGGGCTGCTCTTGGCCGACTGCCACGCCTGGGCGTCGAAATGCAGTGATCCGGGAATGCGTTCCAGCTCCCAAAGACCTGGCTTGCGCACGTCGAGCAACACCGGGCGAGGGTCCTTGTCGAGCATGGCCTGGAGTTCGCTCACCGCGATGCGGGGCATGACCATCTGGCGCTTGAGCGCCAGCCGCATCCAGGCCTTGCGGGCGATGTAGATGCCGATGCAGGCGGCCAAAAAAGCGATGCCCCAACGGCCGAAGGCCTGCAGCGTCTGCAGCAGCGATTCCATGGCGGGAGCGAAGATCCATCCCAACGCCAGCCCCAGGCCGGACCACAGGGCCGCGCCGGCGGCGTCGTACAGCAAAAAGGCACCGCGGTGGATGCGGAAAGCGCCGGCCATCGCGGTGGCGACCGACGCGAAACCGGGCACGAACTTGGCCACCACGAGAGAGCGTGCGCCCCAGCGGTCGAATACGTTTTCGGTCTGGGTGACGCAGCTGTCGGGCGTGAGCGAGAGCCTGCACATCAGCCTGAGCACCCGGCTGCCGAAGCGGCCGCCGGCGGTGTACCAGGCGTAGTCGGCGATGAGGCAGGCCACCACGCTGGCGAGCAGCAGCAGGGGCAGCGAGAGCTCCCCGCGCGCGGCGAGCGAACCGGCGACCAGCAGCAGCGGAAACGCGGGAATCGGCACGCCGAGCTGCTCGATCAACACCCAGCCGAACACCAGCAGAACGCCGTAGCGGGTGAGCAAGTCGAGCAGCATGTCCATGAAAACTTCCTTACTGGCCGACGGATGCCCGCGAGGCCGGGCGTCGTGCGAAATGGCCAGATTTTCAGTGCGGCAGCATATCGCGGGCGTAGGCCAGGCCGATACCGTAGCCGCCACCATTGGCTTCGACGATGGCGCGCGCGGCGTCGTAGGTGGCGCGGCGGGTCCAGTCGCGCTGGAGTTCCAGCACGACTTGCAGCCACGAGGTCATGGTGGCGCCGCCGTCCTGCATGCGCCGCAATGCCATCTCGTGGCCGGTGGCGCTTTGGCCGCCGCAGGCGTCGGCGACGACGAAGCATTCGTAGCCGGCCTCCTGCGCGCTCAGCACCGCGAACGCGATGCAGGCTTCGGTCAGCATGCCGGAGAACAGCAGTTTCTTGCGGCCGGTGGCCTCGATCGCGGCCAGCACCGTCTCGTCTTCGAAGACGTTCATGCTGCGCCGGTCGATCACCGGCTGATCGGGCAGTGCGGCGCGCAGGGCCGGCAGCAAGGGTCCGCTGTAGACCTTGGTGGCCGAGGTGCTGGCGACGACGGGCAGGCCGAAGGCGCTGGCGGTGCGTGCCAGCGCCAGGGAGTTGTTGAGCAACACCTGCTTGTCGATCGACTGCACGCCGAAGGCGAGGCCCGCCTGCTGGTCGATGAGCAGCAGCGCGCAGTTGTCGGGGGTGAGGAGCTTGGAAGAGGCGGCCATGGATCGGGGAGGGTGGGAAGTCCTGCCCACTCTAGGTACGCCCCGGCGCAGGGACATCGCGCCGATGGCCGACACGGCCTGCTCCTTTGGAGAGAGGCTGCGCCTGTTGCTTCTTACCAGGGCAGCGTCTTGCCCAGGTGGGTGAAGCTGCCCGAGGGACCGTTCGCGTCGAGCAGGGCCATGCCCACGCTGCTGCGCGCGCCTTCGCTCACACCGATCTCGCCGTTGCCGCCGTTCATCTCGGTCTGCACGTAGCCGGGGTGGATCGCGTTGACCTTGAGCGGCGTGTCCTTGAGTTCGTAGGCGAGGTGGATGGTCCAGGCGTTGACGGCGGTCTTGGACGCGTTGTAGGCCGGGATCTTGAAGTCGTAGATGGGTGAGGACGGATCGGTGTGCCAGCCCAGCGAGCCGAGCTGGCTCGACACGTTGACGATGCGGCCGGCCGGCGCCGCCTTGAGCAGCGGCAGCAGGGCCTGCGTCACTTCGACCACCGCGAAGACGTTGGTGTCGAAGGTCTTGCGCCAGGTGTCCAGGCTTTGCGCTGAAGGCTTTCGCTGCAGGTCGTCGACCAGCACGCCGGCGTTGTTGACCAGGATGTCGAGGCAGCCGAAACGCTGCTGGATCAGGGCTGCAGCCGCGGCGATCTGCCCGCTGTCGGTCACGTCGAGGGTGATCGGCTCGACCGACAGTCCTTCGGCCTTCAGGCGGTCGGCGGCCTCGACGGCGCTGTCGGGCTTGCGGCCGGCTAGCAACACCAGTGCGCCGGACTGGGCGAGCTGGCGGACGGTTTCGAAGCCGATGCCTCGGGTAGCGCCGGTGACAAGTGCGATTTTCTGGGTGGTGCTCATGCGGATCGATCCGGGAGGATGCGTGAAGAAGGGGGGAGTGAAGAAAGAGTGTGGGCCAGCATGTCACGGCCGGGTCGATCGCACGGCATGCGGGGAAATCGCTTCCGTGCTAATCGAGGGCGGAATGCAGGAGCGCACGGCATGGCATGCCAACGATCAGCTACCGGCGTTCTCGCGGATCCGAGCCGTGTGGCGCCGCCGGCAGCCCGAGCCGGATTGGACCGCCGGGCGCCGTGGCGTCCACCGGCGTGCCGCTGCGGGTGAATACGAGGCGGTTGGTCGAGGCCAGTGACTGCGCCACCTGTCGGATACCGGGCATCAGGCCGCGCCAGTCGGCGTTGTCCGTCGCCAAGGCGCGCGCCACTTCCGACGGACAGATGGTCGTGCCCGGCCGGCGTTGCGCCAGCAGCGAGAAGATGGTCGTTTCGATGGCTGCATTCGCCACCTGATCGTCGTCCTGGCTCATCGCTTTCCTCAGCGGATCGTGGTCGCCGCAGTCTGCCGGCAATGCGCGGCGCGCACCGCCTGATGTCCGCCCGGCCATATCCGGAAAACGGATAAATACCCGCGCTCTTCTTCGTTAGCGCGCGCGCGGCGCAGGCCGATAGTGGCCGGCATCCTCCGCTTTTTTCGGGCCGTGCGCCCGCATCTCCCCGTGCCTACATCACCGATCCCGGCGCCCGCCGCCACCGAGCCCGTCATCCGGCTCGAAGGAGTCCGAAAGTCCTTCGTACTGCCGACCGGCCACCGCTTCGACGCGGTACGCGAGTTGTCCCTGTCGATCCGCCAGGGGGATGTCTTCGGACTGATCGGCAAGAGCGGCGCGGGCAAGTCGACGCTGCTGCGGCTGATCAACCTGCTGGAGCGCCCCGACGCCGGTCGGGTGCTGGTGGCCGGCCGCGACCTCACCACGCTGTCGCGCCGCGACCTGCGCGACACCCGCCAGAACATCGGCATGGTGTTCCAGCAGTTCAACCTGCTGGCCAACGCCACGGTGTTCGGTAACGTGGCCTTCGCGCTGCGCATCCACGGCGGACGCGACCGCGCCGGGATCGCCCGCCGGGTTCACGAATGCCTGGCGCTGGTGGGGCTGGCCGACCGGGCCGACGCCTATCCGGCGCAGCTCTCCGGCGGGCAGAAGCAACGCGTGGCGATCGCCCGTGCGCTGGCGCCGCGCCCGCAGGTGCTGCTGTGCGACGAGCCCACCTCGGCGCTCGACAGCGAAACCACCCGCGAGCTGCTGCAGACCCTGCGCGACATCAACGAGAAGATCGGCGTGACCATCGTCATCGTCACCCACGAGCTGCCGGTGGTCGAGGCGCTCTGCCGCCGAGTCGCGATTCTCGAGGCCGGCCGGCTGGTGGAGGAGTTCGGGGTGAACGATCCGCCGCTCGAGCCACCCGCAAAACGGCTGACCGCGCTCGGCCGCGAGATCGACGCGCTGGTGCGTCGCCGCAGGGAAGACGCCCGTGCCGCGTCGGCCGCCGCCATCCGCCGCGTGCAGGCCGAACCGTCCGAACGAGGAGCCCTCCATGCCTGAGAACATCGCCGCCATCCTGCCGGAGCTCTTCAACGCCACCGGGCAGACGCTGCTCATGCTGGGCATCGGTCTGTCGGCCGCCATCATCATCGGCGGGCCGCTCGGCGTGCTGCTGTTCCTGCTGGGGCCGGGCCAGTCGCTGTCGCACCGCAGCGCCTTCGCGGTGCTGAGCTGGATCGTGAACACGGTGCGCTCCTTTCCTTTCATCATCCTGCTGGTGGCGCTGGTGCCATTTACCCGGGTGATCGCCGGCACGTCGATCGGGCCGCTGGCCGCGTCGGTGCCCTTGTCGGTGGCGGCCATTCCTTACTTTGCGCGGCTGGTGGAGCAGTGCCTGCGTGAAGTGCCGCGCGGGGTGATCGAAGCGGCGCACGCCATGGGCGCGTCGGAGCTGCAGATCATCTGGCGGGTGCTGGTGCTCGAGGCGCGCTCCGGCCTGGTGCTGGCGTTGACGGTGCTGGCGGTGAGTTTTCTGTCGTACTCGGCGATCGCCGGCGTGGTGGGTGGCGGCGGCATCGGCGACCTGGCGATCCGCTACGGCTATTACCGGTTCCAGACCGACGTGATGGTGCTCACCGTGGCGCTGCTGGTGGTGATGGTGCAGGTGGTGCAGTTCGTGGGGAATACGCTGGCGCGTCGGCTGGACAAGCGCTGAGATCAGCCAGTTAAAAACGGCTCCCTGCACCGGTGCAGGGAGCCGTTTTCTTGGCGCCGGTAAGGCTCAGGCCACCTTCAGCTTCGACACCGTTCGCCGGCCGTCGTCCGGGCGTGGCAGGCCGAAGTGCTCACGCAGGGTGCGGCCCTCGTATTCGCGGCGGAAGATGCCGCGCCGCTGCAGCAGCGGCACCACGCCATCGACGAAGAGCTGAAGGCCGTCGGGCAGGGCGTCGGGCATGAGGTTGAAGCCGTCGGCGGCGCCGCTCTCGAACCAGTGGGCGATGTCGTCGGCCACCTGTTCCGGCGTGCCGACCACGACCCGGTGGCCACCGCCGCCGGCGAGTTCGCGGATCAGCTGGCGCACCGTCAGACCCTGGCGGCGGGCCAGCGCCAGGGTGGCGGCGAAGAAGGTGTGGTTGCCGTTGCCGCCGGCCGGCAGGGGCAGGTCGTCGGGCAGGCGCTCGTCGAGCCGCAGCCGGTCGGGCGTGATGCCGAGGGTGCCGGCCAGACGGGTGAGGCTGTAGTCCCAGGGAATCGAGTCGACCAGCGCGTCGCGCCGGGCGCGGGCCTCGGCTTCGGTCGCGCCGATGATGGTGGTAAGCCCCGGCAGCACGCGGATCGCGTCGCGCCCGCGGCCCAGGGCGGCGGCGCGCGCCTTGAGGTCCTGGCCGTAGGCGCGCGATTCTTCCAGCGTCTGTGATGCCGAGAACACCGCTTCGGCATGGCGCGCCGCGAACTCGCGGCCGTCGGCCGAACCGCCGGCCTGCACCAGCACCGGTCGCCCCTGCGGCGAGCGCGGCAGCGTCAGCGGCCCCTGCACATGGAAAAACTCGCCGTGGTGCGCGATGGGGTGCACGCGGGTCGGGTCGATGAAGCGGCCGGTGTGCTGGTCGCCGATGAAGGCGTCGTCGTCCCAGCTGTCCCACAGCGCGCGCACCACGTCGGCGAATTCGCCAGCGCGGGCATAGCGGCGGCCGTGGTCGGGCACTGCATCCAGGCCGAAGTTGCGCGCCGAGGCGATGTCGGCGGTGGTCACCATGTTCCAGCCGGCGCGGCCGCCGCTGGCGTGGTCGAGCGACGAGAACCGCCGGGCCAGGTTGTAGGGCTCGTTGTAGCTGGTGGAAGCGGTGCCGATCAGCCCGATGTGGCTGGTGGCGGCGGCCACGCAGGCCAGCAGCACGGTGGGCTCAAGCGCGTTGATCGGGCGGAAGTGGATCTGGTCGGCGATGGCCGCGTTGTCTGCCAGGAAGACCGCGTCGAACCTGGCGCGCTCGGCCAGTTGCGCCACCCGCACGTAGTGGCCCACGTCGAGAAACGCGCGGGGATCGGCGCCGGGCAGGCGCCAGGCCGACGGCACGAAACCCGATTGCAGGATGTTGACGTTGAGGTGCAGTTGCCGGGGATGTGCCATGGCCGTGCTCAGCCTTTGCTGAAGTAGTCCGGCAGGCGGTAGCCCGCCCAGACCGGGTTGGCGCGGAACAGCCGCTCGAATTCGGGCGCCTTGTAGGCCGCGACGAGCGCCTGCGCGAAGGGCGCATTGGCATTGGCGCGCTTGACCGCCACCACGTTGACGTAGGGCAGGGTCATGTTCTCCTGCTTGAGCGCGTCGGTGAGCTTGAGGCCCGAGGCCACCGCGAAGTTGCCCTGCACGGCGGCCAGGTCGGCGTCGGCCAGCGAACGCGGCGCCTGTGCTGCGTCGATCGCCACCAGCTTGAGTTTCTTCACGTTGCCGGTCACGTCGCGCTCGGAGACGGCGATGGGGTCGACGCCCGGCTTGAGCTTCACCCAGCCCAGGGCGGCCAGGATGTTGAGCGCGCGCGCCGCGTTGACCGGGTCCGAGGGCAGGGTGACGGTGGCGCCGTCGGGCACGGTCGCCAGCGTCTTGTGGCGCTGCGAATAGAGGCCCATCGGCGGCGTCGGCACGTTCACGATCGGCACCAGGTCGAAGCCCTGACTCTTGTTGCTCGATTCGAGATAGAGCGAGTGCTGGAAGATGTTGGCGTGAATCTGACCGCGGTGCACCGCGTCGTTGGGCTGCACGCCCTGGCTGAACTCCACATACTTGATGCGGTAGCCGGCGCGTTCGAGCTGCGGCGCGATGCCTTGGGTGAAGGCATCGCGGTAGGGGCCGGGCATGAAGCCGATCGACAGCTCTGTCGGCGCCTGCGGTGCCTGGGCCAGGACGTCGAATGCCAGCGCGGGGGCTAGCCCCAGGGTCAGGGCCTGGCGGCGGGAAAGGTGTTTGCTCATGGAAAACTTTTGAAGAGAGAGGAACGGGTGTGTTCAGAACAGGCCGGAGGTCGGCGGCTGTTCGCCCTTAAGCAGCCAGGCGCCGGTTACCGCGGCCTTCCATTGCCTGGGGTTGTGGTTGGCGACGGTGCGGGCGTTGCGCCAGTGGCGGTCGAGGTTGTGGGCGCGATCGGTGGCGGAGGCGCCCCCCACGTCGAAGGCCCATTCGGCCGCGCGCATGGCCGACTCGGCGGCCACGTACTGCGCCTGCGCCACCTCGATGCTGGCGGCGGTGAGGGCGTCGTTCGAGAGCTGGTCGGCCCACGCCGCGTCGATCGCTTCGGCTGCGCGCAGCACCACGGCTTCGGCGGTGTAGGCCTGCGCGGCGATGCGGCCGACCGTCTCGCGCACATAGGGCTCGTCGACCGAGGCGGTGGCGCCGCTGTGCTTGATCGGGCGGGCTTTTGTCTGGGCGAAGCGCACCGCGTCGTCGAGCGCATTGCGGGCGATGCCGGCCTCGACCGCACCGAGGTAGAGCTGAAACATCGGCGTGACCGGGTTGCGCTGGTCGCGGCTGAAGAGGCCGGGGCGCACCTCGTCGGCGTGCACCAGGGTGTCGACGAAGCGCGTGGTGCCGCTGGCGGTGAGGCGCTGGCCGATGGCGTCGAAGTCGTCGTCGAGATGCATGCCGGCGCGCTCGCGTGGCAGCACGAAGCTGGTTTCCTTGCCGTCCTCGTTGAGCGCGATGGAGGTGACCCAGTCGGCGAACAGGGCGCCGGTGCTGTAGTACTTGGTGCCATTGACCCGAAAGTGGTCGCCATCGCGCACCAGACGCGCCGCCACCGAGCCGTGCGCTCCGCCGCGCTCCACGCCACCGTTGCCGAAGATGTGGCCGGCGAGCATGCGCGGGAACCAGCGTTGGCGCTGGGCTTCGTCCCTGGCGGCGAGCAGGCCGTCGATCAGGCCGAAGTTGGGGCGCAGTGCCTGGGCGAGGTTGGAGTCGACGCTGGCCAGCGACACGATGAAGCGCATCACGTCGCGCACCGAGCCGCCGGGGCCGCCATAGGCCTTGGGGATGCGGAAGGTCAGCAGGCCGGCTTCGGCCACGGCGCGGGCCTGGGCGAAGGGGAGGGTGCGGGTTCGTTCGCGCTCGGAGGCGCCGGTGGCGATGGTGGGGAGCAGTTCGCGGGCCCGGGTGAAGAGCACCGCGGAGTCTGGCGCCGGGGGCTTGGCTTTGGCCAGGGGGGCGGGGTGTGGGTTGTGATGTGGTGGGGTGGTGACCTGGGGCTGGTCCGCTATCTGGCTCATGTCGTTCACCGGGGGGCTTATGCCGGGCTGCTGCGGTGGGGGCATGCTAGGCAGGGAGGCTTTCGGGGCGAACGAACAAAATCGGTTTTGGATATTTGGGATTGGTTTTTTTGGGGGTGCTCTTTTCGCTCTGCTCTTTGCTGAGCGGGCTTGTTTTTCTGTCTTCTACGGGTCGCAGGATGGAGCTGGGGGCTTGCGCGCCCCCAGATCCGCGGTGTCTTTCTTTTCTGGCAAAAAAGAAAGGCACGGCGGTTTCAAAGACCAAGTGCAACGGTCGGGACAAGACCGGCTTTGTCCATGTAAACGTTGTCGAAGAACACCTCGGCAGGACTTCTCCAGCCAAGTGTTTTGCGAGGCCTCATGTTGAGCTCCCAAGCCATGGCATCGAGCTCGCGCTGGGAGTACACGCTCAAGTCGGTGCCTTTGGGCAGGTATTGCCGCAACAGGCCGTTGGTGTGTTCGTTGATGCCTCGCTGCCATGGGCTGTGCGGGTCGCAGAAGTAGATCTTCAAACCCGTGTTTTCGGCCAGCTTCTCGTGCAGCGCCATCTCCTTGCCCTGGTCGTAAGTCAGCGTCTGGCGAATCTCCGGCGGCAATGCCGAGAAGGCCAGCGTGAAGCCGTTGAGTGCGTCCAGTGCCGTGCTGCCATCGAGCTTGACCAACATGGCGAACAACGATCTTCGGCATACCAGCGTGCCCACGGCCGATGCGTTTGCCTTGCCCTTGATGAGATCGCCTTCCCAATGCCCCGGCAACAGTCGGTCGTTGGCCTCGGGCGGACGCACGTGGATGCTCAGGATGTCCTGCAACGATCCGCGCCTGTCATCGCCTCGAGTTCGGGGCTTGCGGGCACCGCGCCCCTGGCGCAGCAATACCACCAGTTCTCGACGCAAATCGCCCTTGGGCATCGCATAGATGGCGGTGTAGATGGTCTCGTGAGAGGCTTGCAATTGTGGCTGTCCGGGATGTCGTTGCCTGAGTTTGGCAGCGATCTGCTCGGGCGAGAGCTTGAGCTCCAAAAGGCTCCTGACCTGCGGCCACAAGACACCGTCGCAGTGCAGTTTGCGTGTCGGCCAAGCCGCACGGCGCACGCGCCTTGCTCGCTTGCCAGCTCGCGCCGCGTCATAGCCTCCGGCCAGCCGTGGCCGACCCATCACACACTGCTCGGCCTCGCTTTGATAGCCGTTGCGCCGCAGCTCTCGGGTGATCGTGCTCGGCGATCTGCCAAGCACCGCCGCAATGCTACGAGCACTGCAGCACTGCACCTTCATCGCCATCACCACCCCACGCTCTTCCGCACTCAACTGCTGATATGTATTCGCCATGCAACTCCTCTGAATTCGAAGTGTTGCACTTGGTCTTTGAAACCGCCCACCAAAGAAAGTTGCCCTGAAGAAGAGCTCGAAGCTCGGTCGGGCCATCGCTTCGCTCGGCCTGTGGAATGTGCCTTCGAACGCTCTAGCGGCAACAGTTTGGACAAGGGTCGATCCAGAGCCTTGGCCCCTGCTTTGCCGGGTCGGGGCTGAGAGGGTTCGGACAGGCGACCGCACTGAGCACGGAGGGGGCCGCGTACGTTCGATCGCCATGCGCGTTGCTCGCATGGGCCGAGACCACACTGGTGGGTCGGAACGGGCATGCCAGGGCTTTCGAAGGGCCGAAGCCACGATGATGGGTTGCGCTCGAAAGTGCCAAAAAGTGCCGATTGGACGCGTGACCAAAACTCAAATGCAAGGTTCCGTCCTACATCGTTTTCCCTAGCGTTCTTGCAACCTTGAGCCTTCTCAGCGGAGGTTCAAAAATGGAACAAACTCAGCAGGTTGTGCGACGCCGGAGCGCGGATCTCTATGCGCACAGCGGCTTCGCCGCCACCCTCGACATGCGCCCGGACGCCACCGAAACCTGGCGCGACCTGTGCGCCGCGGGCGTGACATTCGCTCTCGGACTGGCTGCTGCCGCCGCGCTCGTCTTCGTTCTTCCCTGAGCTTTCGGCCGCCGCTGCGGCCGTAGTCTTTATTGGGGCACCAGGCCCGACGCTTTCACCAGATCGGCATGCAGCCGGGTCTCCTGGGCGATCGTCTGCTGGAACTGCTCCGGCGTGGTGGGCGCCACGTCCATACCGGCATCGCGCAACTGGGCCTTGACCTCCGGACTCTGCAGGATCGCACGCACCTGCCGGTTGAGCTGGTCGATCACCGGGCGCGGCGTCTTTGCCGGTGCCAGCAGCCCGATCCAGGTCGCCATCACCATGTTGTCGATGCCGCTCTCACGCATCGTGGGCACCTCGGCGATCAACGGTGACCGTTTTTCTCCCAGGATCGCCAGCGCGCTCAGCTTGCCCGCCTTGATGTGCGGCAAGGCCTCGGGTAGCGGCGCAAAAAGCAGATCGACGTTGCCGCCCAGCAGGTCGTTGATGGCCAGCGCGCCACCCTTGTAGGGCACATGCACCATGCGCACTTTCATGCGCGATTCGAACATCAGCCCGGCCAGATGCTGCGGGCTGCCGTCACCCGACGACGCATAGGTCAGCGCTTCCGGTTTGGCCTTGGCGGCGGCCAGCACGGCGGCGGCGGTCGGGAACTTGAGGCGGTCGTACACGACCAGCACCATCGACTGGTCGGCCAGCTTGGTGATCGGCGCAAAATCGGCCTGCGGGTCGTAGGGCAGGGCCTTGAAGATGGAAACGTTGGTGGTCAGAAAGGAGGCGGGCGACACGGTGAGGGTGTAGCCGTCCGGCGCGGCCTTGGCGACCACCGGCAGGCCGATGCGGCCGGAAGCGCCGGCGCGATTGTCCACAATGAATGGCTGGCCTGTTTCGGCAGCGAGCTTCTGGCCGACCAGCCGCGCGATCATGTCCACGCCGCCGCCTGCCGGCAGCGCCACCATCACCTTCACCGGATGGTCCGGATAGCGGTCCGCGGCCGATGCGGTCAGCGGTGGCCATGTGGTGGCGGCGGTGGCAGCGCCTGTCAGCATGAGGCGCTGCAGCGTATGGCGTCGAGTCGTCATGGCGAAGTCTCCAGAGGGTGGATTCGGTGCCGCGAACCGGGCCAGGAGTCGTCCGGCTCGCCGGGCGGCACATCACCGATGGCGGTGCAACTTCCATGCCGCCGACAGACGGTGGCAGAAAGCCCGCCGGGCGGATCCCATCGGGCTTGGCAGCCGGTTGCCGGCATGCAGAATGACGGCGCGCGCGGGGGCACGCCCGAGCCCATCTGCGTCGAACCGGTCGTGCCCGCCCTGGTCCTTGTCGCTGTGGTTCGATGCATCCATCACGAAGGAGCCACCATGCCGTCCAGCCTGACGCCTTACCTCACTTTCCCCGGAACGACCCGCGAGGCCTACGCCTTCTACGAGAAGTCGCTGGGCGCCACCATCAACGCCATGCTTACCTACGCCGATGCGCCACGGCCCGAGACGCCGCCCGAAGGTTGTGGTCCCATGCCCACTGGCGACGGCATCATGCATGCCGCCCTGACGCTGCCCGGCGGCGGCATGCTGTTTGCCGGCGACCAGCCGCCCGGCATGCCCTTCGACGGGGTGAAGGGCGCGATGCTGGCGCTGCAGTACGACACGGTGGACGAAGCGCAGAAGGCATTCGCCGCGCTGTCCGAGGGCGGTCAGGTGACGATGCCGCTCGGCCCGGTCTTCTGGGCCAAGACCTTCGGCATGGCCACCGACCGCTTCGGCATCGGCTGGGCCGTGGGCGGCGGCCCGATTCCGCTGGGCACCGGCGCCTGAGCCGGCTCGCTCAGGCCTCGAAGTCGATCACCACGCTGGCGGCCGAGCGACGGGCCGCGCCGTGGAACACCACCTCGACGTTGTCGCCGTCCGGGTCGAGCACGAAGCCGGCGTAGTAGCCCGGGTGGTAAGGGCGCTCGCCGGGCGCCCCCGTTGTCCACACCGCCGTTGGCCAGCGCTGCCTGCCAGGCCGCGTCGACCATGGCACGGTCGGCCGCCTGGAAAGCAAAGTGGTGACGGCCCGTGAGATGGCCGAGCGCCGCGGGGCTGTCGGCGGCGGACACCACGAATTCGTCCGCCCAGAAGAACCTGTCTTCGGTGCCGCTGATCGGCACACCGAGCACGTCGAAAATCGCCGCGTAGAAGCGGCGCGACGCGTCCAGGTCGCGCAGGTCCGCTGAAACAGCGTGTTGACCGCTACGGACCGGCTCCATGGCCCGGCGCGGCCCGCACCAGAAAATCGACCAGCGCCTGCGTGCGCGGACTGCGGCCCTGGCGGGTCGGTACCAGCAGCATCACCGGCGCGGCGTCGAAGGTCCAGTCCTGCAGAACGCGCTGCAGCCGTCCGGCCGCCACGGCTTCGGCGGCGTCCCATTCGGAGCGCATGACGAGGCCCAGGCCGTCTTCGGCCCATTGGCGGGCCACGGCCCCGTCGTTGGTGAGCAAGCCTGGATGCATCCGCAGCGTTTCGCTCCTGCGCTGGCTGCCGCGTGCCGGGCGCAGGTGCCAGAGCGTGACGTCTTCATCGTTTTCGCGGATGCAGATGCAGGCGTGGTGCGCCAGGTCGGCCGGCTCGCTCGGCGTGCCGTGGCGCTCCAGGTACGCAGGGCTGGCGCAGAGCCAGCGCTCGTTGGCCGACAGGGTGTGGCCGATCCAGGACGAGTCGCGCACCGAACCCACGTGCACCACCGCGTCGGAGTCGTGCCGATCCGGCCATGGTGTCTCGCGCAGGTCGAGTTGCAGGCGCAGGGCAGGGTGCAATCGTGCGAAACGCGCCAGCAAGGGCGCGATGCGGAGTCGGCCGTAGCCGAAAGGCGCGGCGATGCGCAAGGTGCCGGTGAGCTTGCGGTCGTCGCGCTGTAGCGATTCGCGCAGCTGATCGAAGCGCAGCAACAGCTCCCGGGCTTCGCGGCCGAGGCGTTCACCCTCGGAGGTGAGTTGCAGCTTGCGCGCACTGCGGTGCGCGAGCGACAGGCCGAGCGAGGCTTCGAGCTTGCGCAGGCGCATCGACAGCGCCGGCGGCGTAACGCCGAGCGATCGGGCCGCGGCACTGAGCGAGCTTTCACGCAGCAGGGCGGCGGCCAGGCGGAGGTCTTCGATCTGCATCATTTCAGCAGAGCTTAATCATTGATGATGAAAGAGTGAAGGGCGCGACAGGGCATCCGCCCCTAGAGTCTGGGTTTCTCCAGCCACAAGACAACCCTGTTGCCCAGCGTCATGCCAGACACGCTTTCGACCATCGACACGCCCGCCGCCATCGTTTCGCTGCCACGCATGCGCCGCAACATCGCGCGCATGCAGCAGCGCGCCGACGCCCTGGGCGTGCGTTTTCGGCCGCACGTCAAGACCACCAAGTGCGCCGAAGTCGTCGCCGCGCAAAGGGCTGCGGGCGCGACCGGCATCACGGTGTCCACGCTGAAGGAGGCCGATCAGTTTTTCGCCCAGGGCGTGACGGACATCCTGTACGCCGTGGGCATGGCACCGCACCGCCTGGCGCATGCGCTCGAGTTGCGCCAGCGTGGCTGCGCGCTGCAGATCCTGACCGACAGCGTGCCGAGTGCCTTGGCCATCGTCGAGTACGGTCGCGCACATGCACATGCCTTCGAGGTGTTGATCGAGGTAGACACCGACGGTCACCGGTCCGGCATCAGGCCGGGCGAAGACGCGTTGCTCGACGTCGGTCGGACGCTGCACCAGGGCGGCATGCGCCTGGCCGGCGTTCTGACCCATGCCGGGTCGAGCTACGAGCTTGCCGATCCCGTGGCACTCGCCGCCCTGGCCGAGCAGGAGCGCGCAGGTTGCGTGCTGGCGGCGCAGCGCCTGCGGGCGGCCGGACTACCGTGCGAGATCGTCTCGGTCGGCTCCACCCCGACGGCGCTGGAGGCGTCGTCCCTGCAGGGCGTGACCGAACTGCGCGCGGGCGTGTATGTGTTCTTCGATCTGGTGATGCGCAACGTCGGTGTGTGCGCTCCGGAAGATCTGGCTCTGAGCGTGCTCACCACCGTCATCGGCCACCAGGCCGAAAAGGGTTGGGCCATCGTCGATGCCGGCTGGATGGCGATGAGCCGCGACCGGGGCACCGCGAAGCAGTCGCACGATTACGGCTACGGTCAGGTCTGTACGGTGGACGGCGAGCCGCTGGACGGCTGGTTGCTGACCGGTGCCAACCAGGAGCACGGCATCGTGTCGTGCCCCGGCGCGCCGAGCGTAAATATCGTCGGACGGTTTCCTGTCGGATGCCGGCTGCGCATCTGGCCCAATCACGCCTGCGCGACCGGAGCGCAATTCTCGGCGTACGAAGCGCTGGAAGAAGACGGCTCGGTGCAGGCCTGGCCACGCTTTCACGGCTGGTGAGCGCACCCGCAGGCGCTGAACGGCATGCTCAGCGGGCGTCGAATTCCATCCAGCCTTCGCTGATCTCCGCTGCCATTTCCTTCGCGGCGCACCGTGCGGCGTCGAGCGCCGAATTCTCGGAGCCGTGCAGTTTGGGTTCGGTGTATTGGTGCAACAGGCCGTCCGGGCCTATCACGTGCAGCACGCTTTCCCAACATTCGCCCTGGACCGGCGTTGCACGGGGGAAAAACGTGTAGTCGCAGCAGTGAATCAGGTCGAACATGGTGCAACTGTTTCAGACTGGAAGGGCATGTCGTGTCGGACGAAACCTGAAAGATCGAAACAGGTGTGAAAAACCGATGCGACCGGCGAGTGCCCGATCTTCGGTCACTCGTCCGCCACCGGGGGTGATTCCACCGGATAAGCCTTCGCATGCGCCGCGCAGGCTGCTTCGTAGCGTCGCTGGTCCCAGGCGTTGACCTTGGCTTGATTGTCCATCGACAGGGTAACGAAGCCGATGTCGGCCTGGCGGGCCAGAAGGTCGTTCTGCCGCTCCAGCGCGTTGGCGATGCGCTTGATGTTGTGGAGCAGTTCTTTCTCTTCGAACGCCGTCATGAAGGGTCCTCCGTGGGTGCGACCGATCGCCGCGGATCGATTCTGCGCTGCGGGCGGGCTCGGTCGGCATCTCAGAAACCCAGGGCGCGGAGCGTGCCCGGCAGCAGCAGAAAGATCGCGGCCGTCATGCCGGAGCCGACGATGGCGCCGAATCCGATGGCCAGCCAGAGCGTCTGGCGCCAGCGCCTGGCCGAAGACGTTTCGAGCCACAGGTCGCTCCATTGCTCGGGCGGTGCGGTGTGGCCGCCGAATCCCGAGGAGGTGACGTCGAGATCCGGATCCACCGGATCCGGATGAAAGGCTTCGGTGTGTGCGAAGTCCTCGAAGTCGTCGCGCCTGCGCTTTCTGGCAGCCAAGGCGGGCGAGGGGGCGGGGCGTTCGGGTGGGCTCACCCAGGCGATTCTGGGGCAATAAGCGCCTGCTCCCGCGGCTGCCGAACCGGCGGCGGACGAAAGAGGCGATTCAGGGGCGTTCGCAGTCGAAATGGCCGCAGGTTTCCTTGAGCACCCGTGCGACCTGGCCGGCTTCGATGCGCGCAAAGGCGACTGCGATCGCCTGGGAGGGGTAACTGCCCTCGCAGTCGATCACCGCAACCTCGCCGCGGCCGGTGAGTGCACGAACCTTCGGCTCCCAGCCGCCCGGCGCCAGCATGGCGGTCGGGAAGAGGGTGAAGCCATCGATGAAGAGTGGGAAGTACATGGCCTCGAGTTTCCAGCGCGGCGGATTTGTCGATGGTTGGCAAAGGGCCGCGAAAAGCGGCCATTTCATGCGTATGACATGAAGCGCACGACGCGCGCGGACATTCAGCGAGCGATGGCGAAAGCGAGCCGACCCAGGTTCTTCGCTTGACCGACCGCGCGCGAACCCTCCTGCGAGAAATGGGCTTCGTCAGAAAACAACGGCTTGCCGTCGATGGTCGACCGGCACCGGTCTTGGTCGCACATGACGTCATCAAGGTAAATGACAGGCACCTCCAGGTCGTTTTCGGCCCTCTGCAGGAACTGACGCTTGAAACGTTCGTATTCGAGCTTCGCGGGAATGGCGACGGCGCAGTCCGCCGGAGCGTCCACCAATGGAAGATGTTCGGCGCGGCGGCTATTGCAACGCTGCGTATCGATTCCGGCGGTCGTCAATGATGCGACGATCACCACTCTTTTTCCGCTGTCGCGAATGGCGGAAACCGTGGCGGTCAGTCCTTTCATGGCTACTTCTTCAGAGGGGGTGGTCGAAATGAATTTCTCGCCCGCTTCGATCAGGACGTGGTTGCGTTGTGCAAAGTCCCTCGGACTGGGCAATACCTGCGCAAAAGGACTTGCCAATACCACCACTTCGATGTGCGGACTATTCTGCAAGTAGGTGGAGACTTCCTCGTTGAAAGCGATGCAACGCTTCGCCCAGCTCGCCGTGAAGAATGTGCCCGGATAGACGGCCGATACGGCGAGCAGTGGCGGGCAGTTCGCCTTGGTTGCCTGTTCGAAAATCACGTCGGACGAAACCAGCAAGCCTGGGACCAAATGCATGGCATGGGAGTCACCCCACAGCAATATTCTGGCTTCACCCGCGCCACTGCGGCATTTCGCATTCGGCTCGAACGTATTTTCGTAGACGCATGCGCGATCGAGTCCGAACAAGCTTCTTGGTGTTGCGTGACTTGCCGCTTCCATCTCGCTGCGAAGACCGGGAAGTGCGATCGGGCTGACGCCCAGCGCCACGGTACCGATGGCAATCGCCGACCAGCGCTTGGCGGCAAATATATGACGAGCCTGGTGAAACGGCTTTTCGATTTTTTGCCGTAGCACCCACGCTAGCGCCAGGACAAGCACGAGGCTCAACATTCTGGCCGGTGCGCTGGCGGGAGCGAGATAGATATTGTTCAACCAGGCGAGTATTGGCCAGTGAATGAGGTAAATCGAATAGGAGCCGTTACCGATCCTGGTGAGTACGGAGGTCGCCAGGTTGACCGGCACGTGCTTTTCCGCGCCCATCACGATCATGGTGGCAAGGCACATCAGGACGGAGTCGACACCCGGGTGCGTGGAACTCTGGGGCGCTGCAGGAATGGCCAGCAGAATGCAGATGGCGGGGTAGTAGAAAAGGCGCGCCGTGCGCCGGGTGGTGGCCGCGTGGCGCGTTGCCAGCAAGGCGCCCATGCCGCCGATCAATAACTCCCATACGCGGGTAGGAAGATAGTAATAAGTGGCTTGCGGTTTCTGTTCAACCAGAAAAACACACAATACCAAGCTGATGCCCGCGCCCACGATGGTGGTGCGGAGCCAATGACGCGGACGAATGAAGAGGTAAAACAGCGGAAGAAGTAGGTAATACTGCCCTTCGAGCGACAGGGACCACATGTGCAGAAGCGGCTTGAAATCTGATCCCGCCTCGAAATAATTGGACTGATAACGCAGAACGATGTTCGCGACAAAAAAGTATGCCGCGATCAGTTCTCGGTAAAAACTCGTCAGCTGTTGAGGATCAAGGAATATGGGCGACAGAATTCCGGTGATGGCGAGCACCACGTAGGCGGCCGGAATGATGCGCCGAGCGCGGCGCATGTAAAACGCCTTGACGGAAAATTTGCCGAGCGTGAAATCCTTGACTAGTTGCGCGGTGACAAGATAGCCCGAGATCGTAAAGAAAATATCGATGCCCAGATATCCGGCGTCGAAAAATGGAATTTTTGAATGATATGCGACCACCAGCATGATTGCCCATGCCCGCAATATCTGAATATCTAGACGCATTGATGACTTGTTTTGCCTGCAAGAGCGGTTGCATCAGTGAATTTTGGCTTTGTCAGTGTTTTCTGACTGCCAGCATTATTATTGGAATTCTAGATGCGAATGTTGTCTGGGAGGGCTTCGGAAGAAATTATTCAACACAGTCGGCTTAAATTCACAATTCGAAATACCCATTAATGGGTATGCAGACTTGTCCAGCTTCGAGTGCCTGCATAACGATCAGGCTTACGCGGGCCTCCCGCGCCGGAGCGTCAACCATCCTGTGACAAGACCGTCATGGCGTCGTGGGGCGTACTGCATACGGTCGGCCGATTGTTTTAATGATTGCGGCCTCGCCCTTTTCACCGAGGCGTTTTCTCAAGCCTCTGCAAACTCCGGGCATATCCGATAGCGATACCGATACCGATACCGATTCCGATGGCGGTAGCGGCATCACTCGCCGATCAATGGCGGATCCCGTGCCCGCCCCCCTCGATCTAAGCGCATGAGTTGGTAGCAACGACGCCGTCGTCGTCGATACGACGGCAGCCAACAACAGCGGACTGACCATCCCAGCGGCGCGTGGTGCTCAAGACCACGGCGATCGCATCGGGCAATTCGCCCATGGACGATGCGGAAGGATGGGGTCGCCTGGACCTCATCGCTGCGGCCGGCGGTTGCGGCGCCTTCAACGGTGATGTGTCCGACACCATGGATGCGAGCGTCTTTTCGCCAGCAGACCATTGGCGCAGCGACATCGGCGGCGCGGCCAAGCTGACCAAGCTGGGCAGCGGCTCGCTCACGCTCGACGGGACCAACAGTTTTACCGGTGGCACCGAGGTTTCCGCCGGCTTGCTGGTGGCCGGTTCGTCCCGTGCCTTGGCCAAGGGCGCGGTGTATGCGGGGGCGGCACGCTGCGTGATCAGGGCGCGTATGCCGTCACCATCACCGGCACCTATACCCAGTGCGCCGAGACCACCTTCAACTGGTGCTCGGCGGCTCCGGGAATGGTCGCTGCGCTGTGGCTGGCGCAGCGGACACCGCCGGCGGTACGCTGGCCGTCGGTTTCCAAAGCGGATACACGCCGACCGTCGGCGACACCTTGAACCTGACCACCGCCCTTCGCTATCGGGCACGTTCAGCGGCATCTCCGTTCCCGGCCGTGACGTAGTGGCGGTTACACCGCCAGCGGCCTCCAACCGCGCATCATTGGCTGATCAGCGGCTGCCGGTGCCCGCGCCGCCGCCCGAGGCGCCGCTGCCGGCGGCTCCGGCAGAGCCGCCCGTGCCGGGGTTGGCCACACCGTTGCCGCTGGGCACGGTACCGGCGGCGCTATTTGGGGTTCCGGAGGTCACACCGGTGCCCATGCCCTTGGAGGTCGCGCCGCCAGTAGCGCCGGTGGCGCCGCTCTTGCCGGTCGCACGTGTCGAGGAGTTCATGCCGGTGCCGGTGCCGGTGCCAGTGCCGTTGCCGGTGCCGGTGCCGGTGGCATTACCGGATGCCGTGCCGGACATCCCGGTCGAGCCGGTACCGCCCATGGAGCTTCCGCCCATGGAGCCACCGGCGGCCCCACCGGCCGCGCCGCCAGTCTGAGCCTGGACCGGTGCAACGGCCAGCGCGGCGGCTGCAGCGGTCACGGCGGCGGCGATACGGAAATGGGTGGCGATGGTTTTGTGCATGTCTGTTCCTTTAGATGGTTGCTAAGAGCCTTCAACTTAGAAACGGATGGGAAGAGTCAGCGAAAGGGATCCTGACAGTCGGGCGTAGGAGAGCTTCCGGTCGCCATGACGATCTGGGGGCAGGCGACATTCGGCACGATGTCGGTTCTAAACCCCCTGTCGAGGACCGTCAAAGCAACTTTTCCGACAGCGCGGCAAACCGAACCCGCGGGAGCAGAAAGCACAAGGATTCCGTGCGTGCGTGAAGCATCTCGAGCAGGGGACAAAACGTCTCGGCGTCGACCAGCTTCATGGGCTCGACAGCCGACACGTCCACCGGCAGGCTGATGGTTGCTTCTGCGACGCGGCGGATTCCGCCGGGGCCGGTCGGCACTTCCAACACCGCGGCGTGCTGGGTGGCCAGTTGGTCCACGGCCTCGCGCCAGTTTCCAAACCATTGCTGCCAAGCAGCAGTCAACTCCGTCTCGGCGTGGCGCTCGAATCGCAAGCCGAGCGCCGGCGCGCTGCCTGTGCCGGGTTCGATCCGCACCTTCGCCTCGGTCGCTCCCACCGAAAACTCGAACGTGCGCGGCCAATGCGAGGGCAGGGCATCGCTGAACACACGGGTCGCCGCGACATGGAGCAGGCTGTCCATCACGTTGTGCACGAAGGCGACGGTGGCGACCGGCGTTCCGCCCGGCATTGCTTCGGCCAGGTAGAGCCGCCAGTTGCTTTGCAGTGGTGACGGCATGAAGCGCCGCAACGGGCCCAGCAACCGTGGGCCGAAGTGGCCATGGCGATAGCTCAGGATGGTCAGTGGCGTGAAGCCTTCCCGCATCAGAAGCCGGCATCCCGGCGGGGCCAGGCGGGCCGCTTCGGACGCATCGACCAGCCATGTCGCGTAGACAACGTCGACCACGTCGCTCTCCAGCACGAGAAACGGCATGCGCGACATCAGCGCACGCCGGGCGGCCGCGATGCTCGGGGAATTGAATAATCGGGCCAACAGGCGGCCCCATTGGCTTTGGAACGGATGCGCGTAGGTGTGATTCATGATGGGGCCGAAAATGCCAGGGTCTGGCGCTCGATTGGATTCCGGGTGGTCCGAGACCTTGTCATCGAGATGAGCCGCAAGTGTGGGTTCAGCGGCAAGGCCAACGGGTGCGACAGGGCTCGCTGCGCGGCAATTCGCCAGACACACACCCCGAGAACCATGCGGGAAGAGGCAGCCGGAGACCCGGTCTTGCGTTTCAGGTTGGCTGAGATGGAAACCTGTGATCACAGATGGCGTGATTGGCGGCGATAAAACATGGGCATGTCATCAGCTGCCGCTCGTCATGCCTACACGATGTGGGTCATCGCGGATGTTCGCTACCGCACCGCCCGCGCCGACCCGCGCGTGGCCACGGCACGCGGGGAAGAAAAGGAGCGATGGGCCAACCTGTTGGCCGACCTGGCAAAACGCAGGAAAGACGCGTGGGATGTCTACACCAGGGCATCGTCGGAGTTGTGAGGCCGCCTACGATCCAGCGCCATCAATTTCAAACCGGTGAATTCTTGGGAGCGAGACTCTGCGGCCCGATGCGCGCAACCGTTCTGCTGCTACCGCTATCGTGTGTGGCCACTCCAGCAATGAATACCTTGCAGTTCTTCAGCGCCAACGATGCAAAGCAGCTGGACGCTTTGGTCAACCGGTCCAATCGCTGGTGGCAGCGGATGCAACCAAGCGACACTTCGACTGGAATCAGCCGACGACCACTGTATCCATCGAGTGTCGGTCCACGTGTCCGATACCGGCACGCCACTCCACATCGCCGTCGCCCTTGCGCGCTCTTGTGACAATGATCCGCAGCGGGGCATCGGGGTTGAACTAAGCGCGGCGGGCAACGAGCGCAATCTGCAGCCCAAATGATCAGCTTGCAATGATGCGATTCCGACCAAAGAAAAAGCCCCTGACCGATTGGTTCAGGGGCTTTGTCTGGACGTTCGCGAATGGCAGCGAACATGTTCTTGGCGGAGCAGGAGGGATTCGAACCCTCGGTGGGCTATTAACCCACACACGCTTTCCAGGCGTGCGACTTAAACCACTCATCCACCGCTCCAAGCCCATGATTCTAGCATGGCAAAAACGGTGGTTCGGCTCGCTGATCAGGGCTTTTTGATCGTCCCGACCAGCTCCATCGCCGACGCGATCAGCCCGGACACCTCGCCCATGCCGTGCGGTACGACCAGCGTGGTGCGCGACTCCGACGCCACGCGCGAAAACGCATCCACCGCACGCTCGGCCACCTTTAGCTGCACCGCCTGCTCACCGCCGGGCTGACGAATGGCGGCGGCCACCCGCTCTATGGCCTCGGCGGTTGCCACGGCCACCGCCGTGATCGAAGCGGCCTCGCCCTGGGCCTTGTTGATGATCGACTGCTTTTCGCCCTCCGATCGGGCGATGAAGGCTTCACGCTCGCCGGTGGCGATGTTGATCTGCTCCTGGCGCCGGCCTTCGGAGGCGGCGATGAGCGCGCGCTTCTCGCGTTCGGCGGTGATCTGCGACTGCATCGCCAGCAGGATCTCCTTGGGCGGGGTCAGGTCCTTGATCTCGTAGCGCAGCACCTTCACGCCCCAGTTCAGCGCGGCCTCGTCGATGGCCGCGACCACCTGTGCGTTGATGATGTCGCGCTCCTCGAAGGTCTTGTCGAGCTCCAGCTTGCCGATCACGCTGCGCAGCGAGGTCTGCGCCAGTTGGGTGACGGCCATGAGGTAGTTGGACGAGCCGTAGCTGGCGCGCATCGGGTCGGTGACCTGCAGGTACAGGATGCCGTCGACCTGCAGCTGCGTGTTGTCGCGCGTGATGCAGACCTGGCTCGGCACGTCCATCGGGATCTCCTTCAGGCTGTGCTTGTAGGCGACTTTGTCGACGAAGGGCAGGATGAAGTTGAGCCCCGGTGTCATGGTGTCGAGGTACTTGCCCAGGCGCTCACGCACCCAGGCGTTCTGCTGGGGCACGATGCGGATCGACTGGCTGATGAAGACGACCGCGAGGACGAGGATGACGATGGCGAGTTCCATGCAGGACTTTCTGGGGTGGACGGGATCAGGGTGTGGCCAGCGGCGCGACGACGAGGCTGGCGCCTTCGATGGCGACGATGCGGTAGGCGCCGGGTGCCGGCGCCGGGGCCTGCCGGTCGACCGGCACGGCCGTCCAGCGCGCGCCCCGGTGCATGACCGAGGCGGCGCCTTCGGCCGACCAAATGTCGATGTGGACCGTCTGGCCGATGTCGAGGTTGAGGTCGGCGTTGGCCTGCGGTGGCTCGGCGGCGCGGCGCGCAGGCGCCCGGATGCGCCACCATACCGCCACCAGTCCGGCGCCGACCACGGCGGCGATGACGATCTGCGTCGTCAGCGCCAGACCCGCATGCGCGGCCAGCGCGCCGGCGACCATGCCGGCACCGATCAACAGCAGGTAGACGGTGCCGGTCAGCAGCTCGGCCACCACGGCCAGACCCGCCAGAATCCACCACCACGTCGATAGAGCCATCATCCGTTTCGCCTCCTTTTTCGGTTCACCGCCCGGGCGGTGTGCGATCGATTCTGGGGGCAAAAAGCGGCTTGTCACCGAGCTGCCTCCGCGATTCCTTACACTCGCGCGTCTTTTCGCCCGTACGTCGTCGAAACCCCGCCCCGCAGCCCGGAGCCGCCTCATGAAATTCCGCTTTCCCATCGTCATCATCGACGAGGACTTCCGCTCCGAAAATACCTCCGGCCTCGGCATCCGTGCCCTGGCGCAGGCCATCGAAACCGAAGGCTTCGAAGTGCTGGGCGCCACCAGCTACGGCGACCTGTCGCAGTTCGCCCAGCAGCAGAGTCGCGCCAGCGCGTTCATCCTGTCGATCGACGACGAAGAGTTCACGCCCGGTCCCGATCTCGATCCGGCCGTGCTGAACCTGCGCACCTTCATCACCGAAGTCCGTCGCAAGAATACCGAGGTGCCGATCTACATCTACGGCGAAACCAAGACTTCGCGACATATCCCGAACGACATCCTGCGCGAGCTGCACGGCTTCATCCACATGTTCGAGGACACGCCGGAGTTCGTGGCGCGCCACATCATCCGCGAGGCCAAGAGCTACCTCGAGAGCGTGCAGCCGCCGTTCTTCAAGGCGCTGCTCGACTACGCCGAGGACGGCTCCTACTCGTGGCATTGCCCGGGCCACTCGGGTGGCGTGGCGTTCCTCAAGAGCCCGGTCGGCCAGATGTTTCACCAGTTCTTCGGCGAGAACATGCTGCGTGCCGACGTCTGCAACGCGGTCGAAGAGCTCGGCCAACTGCTCGACCACACCGGCCCGGTGGCCGAGAGCGAGCGCAACGCGGCGCGCATCTTCAATGCCGACCACTGCTTCTTCGTGACCAACGGCACCAGCACGAGCAACAAGATGGTGTGGCACCACACGGTGGCACCGGGCGACGTGGTGGTGGTCGACCGCAACTGCCACAAGTCCAACCTGCACGCGATCATCATGACCGGGGCGATCCCGGTCTTCCTGAAGCCGACGCGCAACCACTTCGGCATCATCGGACCGATTCCGCGCTCGGAATTCGACATCGAGGCGATCAAGGCCAAGATCCGCGCGAACCCGCTGCTCAAGGGCGTGGACGCCGATACCGTGAAGCCGCGCATCCTCACGCTGACGCAGTCCACCTACGACGGCGTGGTCTACAACACCGAGACGATCAAGAAGGCGCTCGACGGCTATGTCGACACGCTGCATTTCGACGAAGCCTGGCTGCCGCACGCGGCTTTCCATCCGTTCTACGGCCCCTACCACGCGATGGGCAAGAAGCGCGCGCGGCCGACCGAGTCGCTGGTGTTCTCCACCCAGTCCACGCACAAGCTGCTGGCCGGCATCAGCCAGGCCAGCCACGTGCTGGTGCAGGATTCGGTCAACCGCAAGCTCGACCGGCACCTCTTCAATGAGGCCTTCCTGATGCACACCTCGACCAGCCCGCAGTACGCGATCATTGCCAGCTGCGACGTGGCCGCGGCCATGATGGAGCCTCCTGGCGGCACCGCGCTGGTGGAAGAAAGCATCCTGGAGGCGCTCGACTTTCGCCGCGCCATGCGCCAGGTGGAAGCCGAGTTCGGCGAGAACGACTGGTGGTTCAAGGTCTGGGGCCCGGAGAAGCTGGCCGACGAAGGCATCGGCATGGCCGACGACTGGATCATCAAGGGCGAGGAGCGCGACGCCAAGTGGCACGGCTTCGGCACCCTGGCCGACGGCTTCAACATGCTCGACCCGATCAAGGCGACCATCGTGACGCCGGGCCTGGACATGGAGGGCAAGTTCGCCGAAACCGGCATTCCGGCTTCCATCGTCACCAAGTTCCTGGCCGAGCACGGCGTGATCGTGGAGAAGACCGGGCTCTACAGCTTCTTCATCATGTTCACCATCGGCATCACCAAGGGCCGCTGGAACACGCTGCTGACCGCGCTGCAGCAGTTCAAGGACGACTACGAGAAGAACCAGCCGATGTGGCGCATCCTTCCGGAGTTCTGCCAGCAGCACAAACGCTACGAACGCATGGGCCTGCGCGACCTGTGCCAGCACGTGCACAAGCTCTACGCCGAATACGACATCGCGCGCCTGACCACCGAGATGTACCTGTCCGACCTGACGCCGGCGATGAAGCCGAGCGATGCGTATTCGTACATCGCCCACCGCCGCACCGAACGCGTGGAGATCGACGACCTGGAGGGCCGCATCACCACCAGCCTGGTGACGCCATACCCGCCGGGCATTCCGCTGTTGATTCCCGGCGAAGTGTTCAACAAGAAGATCGTCGACTACCTGAAGTTTGCCCGCGAGTTCAACCAGAAATGCCCGGGCTTCGAGACCGATATCCACGGCCTGGTGGAGCTCGAGGGCGAAGACGGCAAGGTGCGCTATTACGCGGACTGCGTGGCGCTGGCCAACATGCCGTCACCGCCGCAACCGCTGGCGACCGAGGAGAACCTGGTGCAGGTCGGCAGCGACGGGCCGTTCAGCCGCACGATGTAATCCTGAGGCGGGCGGCGCGAGTCGCCCGCACGCCGCGTGGGCCTTGGTCGCATCGTCGATGCGACGGGTGCGCTAGCCGAGATCCGGCCGCTCGCGCAGAAAGGTCGGAAAGCGCGGCATGCCGCTGTCGGTGCGGCCGCGGTACCGGTAGCTGATCCAGTGGCCGATGGCGGGTGGCTGGCGACGCTGGGCATCGGTCAGGCCGGAACCGATGCGAAAGCGCTGGCCCTCGCTCGTCTCGACCTGTAGCGCGCCGGTCAGTCCGGCGTATTTGCCTTTGCCCGGCAGGTAGCCGATGACGCGCGCATCGGCATCGTCATAGGGCTTGACCTTGAGCAGGTCGTCGCTGCGCTCGGCGCGGTAGAGCGAGTCGCCGCGGTGCAGCACCAGCCCTTCGCCGCCGCCTTGCACCACGTTGTGCATCATCTCCATCAGGGCGGCATGGCTGGCGACGCGCGACTGGGTCACGGCACGCGCCCAGGGCGAGTCGAGCTTGGACAGCAGCCCGTTGAGCACCGACAGCCGCTCGGTGAAGATGCCGGCCTGCGCCGGCAGATCGAACACCATGAAGCGCATGGTGCGCCACGCGTCGTCGCCCGCCGCCTGCTGGCGCGCGATGGAAACGGCCTTCTGGAACTGGCCTCGCCCCGCCCACAGCTCGCCGTCCATCGGCACGGCCGGCCAGCCGGCGGTGAACCAGGCCGGGGCGAAGACCTGTTCGCCGCCGCGTGTCCAGAGCCGCTTGCCGTCCCACCAGCTGCGCACGCCGTCCATTTTTTCGCTGACCCAGTAATCGCCCAGCGGCATGCCGCGGCGGTACACATTGGCCAGCATCAGGGCCGGCGGCGCGCCGGCCGTGGCTGCTGTCGATGGCAGCAGCGCCACGGCGCCCATCGTGAGCCAGGCGCGGCGGTCGATGCCGCCCATCACAGGCCGAAGCCGGAACGACAAGCCCAATGCGATCAGGCGGCCGGCTCGGCCATGCCGCCGACGGTGTTGCTGAAGCCGCCGTCGACATAGGTGATCTCGGCGCTGACGCCGGCCGCCAGGTCGCTCAGCAGGAAGGCGGCGACATTGCCGACGTCTTCGATGGTGACGTTGCGGCGGATCGGCGCGGTCTCGGCGACCACCGACAGGATCTTGCCGAAGCCCTTGATGCCGCTGGCTGCCAGCGTCTTGATCGGGCCGGCACTGATGCCGTTGACCCGCATGTTCTTCGGGCCGAGCGACTCGGCGAGGTAGCGCACCGAAGCCTCCAGCGAGGCCTTGGCCAGACCCATGGTGTTGTAGTTGGGCACGGTGCGGATCGCGCCGAGGTAGGTCAGGGTGAGCAGCGCGGCCTTTTCGTTGAGATAGGGCAGGGCAGCCTTGGCCATGGCCGGGAAGCTGTAGGCACTGATGTCGTGGGCGATCTTGAAGCCCTCGCGCGACAGGCCGTCGAGGAAGTCGCCGGCGATGGCTTCGCGCGGGGCGTAGCCGATGCTGTGCACGAAGCCGTCGAACTTGGGCCAGGTGGCCGACAGGTCGACGAAGAGTTTTTCGATCTGCGCGTCGTCGCCGACGTCGCAGTCGAAGATGAGTTCGGAGCCGAAATCGGCGGCGAACTCGGTGATGCGGCCCTTGAAGCGCTCGCCGACGTAGCTGAAGGCCAGTTCCGCACCTTGTTCATGGCAGGCACGTGCAATGCCATACGCGATGGAACGGTTGCTGAGCACACCGGTGATGAGCAACTTCTTGCCTGCAAGGAAACCCATTTTTTCTATCTCCGAAAACGCTTGAAAAATCCCGCAGAATTGTCGCATGCGGGTTTGTTCGTTCTTGTTGGCTATGTTGGTCAGTGCTCCTTCCTGGGCGGCGCATGCCTACGCCCAGTTCGGCGACATCAAATATCCGGCCGGCTTCAGCCATTTCGACTATGTGAATCCCGCCGCGCCCAAGGGCGGGGAATTCCGCCTGGTGCCGGGCACCACGTCGACCAACTTCGACAAGTTCAATCCCTTCACCCTCAAGGGCAGCGCGCCGCCGGGCCTGGGCTCGCTCATGTTCGAGAGCCTGCTGGTGGGCAATTCGGAAGAGCCGACCACGTCCTACGGGCTGCTCGCCGAAGACGTCGAGGTGCCGGCCGACCGGCTGTCGGCCACCTTCCGCATCAATCCTGCTGCGCGTTTCAACGACGGCTCGCCGGTCATGGCCGAGGACGTCAAATACTCCTTCGAGACCCTGACCGGGCCGCAGGCCGCGCCGCAATTTCGCACCATCTATGCCGAGGTCAAGGGCGTGACGGTGGTCGCGCCGCGAACCGTTCGTTTCGACTTCGTCAGCGCCAATGCCGAGCTGCCGCTGGTGGTAGGCAGCATGGCGGTTTTCAGCCGAAAGTGGGGCGGCGGCAAGCCCTTCGACCAGATCACGACCGATCTGCCCATCTCGTCCGGGCCGTACCGTTTGGCCAGCAACCGCCTGGGCCGCGACATCACCTACCAGCGCGACCCCAAGTACTGGGGCGCCGATCTTCCGGTACGACGCGGCCATTTCAATTTCGACCGCATCAACTTCAAGCTCTATCTGGACCAGACGGCGCAGTTCGAGGGCTTGAAGGCCGGTGAATTCGACTTCAAGCGCGAGTTCATCTCGCGCAACTGGGCGCGGCAATACAAAGGCAAGCCCTTCGACAGCGGCGACCTGAAGAAGCAGGTCTTCACCGCGCGCAATCCGGGCGACTTCCAGGGCTACGTCTTCAATCTGCGCGACGCCCGATTCCAGGACGTGCGGGTGCGGCAGGCCATCGCCCTGGCGATGGACTTCGAGTGGATGAACCGCCAGCTGTTCTTCGGCATCTACAAGCGGGTCGACGGCTACTTTTCCAACAGCGATTTCCACGCCCACGATCTGCCCGACCCCGGCGAGCTGGCGTTGCTGGAGCCCTTGCGCGACAAGCTCTCGCCGGCGGTCTTCGGCCCGGCGCCGGTATCGCCGAGCACCGCACCGCCGTCGAGCCTGCGCGACAACCTGCGCCAGGCCCGCGACCTGTTGACCGCCGCCGGCTGGACCTACCGCGACGGCGCCTTGCGCAACGCCAAAGGCCAGGCATTCACCATCGAGGTGCTCAACAACCAGCCTTCGCTGGCTCGGGTCATGGCGCCGATGCAGGCGGCGCTGGTCAAGCTCGGCATCGTGATGGACATCCGCAACGTCGATCCCTCGCTCTACCAGCAGCGCATGGACAACTTCGAATTCGAGATGACCACCATCCGCCTGCCCGGCAGCACCGCGCCGGGTGGCGAACTGTTCGAGTATTTCGGTTCCAAGGCGGCGGCCACCAACGGGTCTTCGAACATCTGGGGCATCGCCGATCCGGCGGTCGACGTGTTGCTCGGCAAGGTCGTCAAGGCGACCACCCGCGACGAGCTCGCCACCGCCATGCGCGCGCTCGACCGTGTGCTGTCCAACGGCTACTACTCGGTGCCGCAGTGGTACAGCGACGGCTTCTTGGTGGGTTACCGCCAGCGGCGTTTCGTGCTGCCGCCCATCGTGCCGCCCTACTACCAGGTGGACAGCTGGGCGCTTTCGACCTGGTGGGCTTCGCCCGAGAATCGCTGAGGAAACGCGCCAACACCATGCTCGTCTACGTACTCAAACGCCTGCTGTTGATGGTGCCCACGCTGTTCGGCGTGCTGCTGGTGACGTTCGCGGTGGTGCAGTTCGTGCCGGGCGGACCGGTCGAGCAGATGGTGGCGCAACTGCAGGGCCGCGACTCGGGCGGGGAGGGCGCCGCCAGCAGCGGCGCGGGCTACCGGGGTCGGCAGGGGCTGGACGCCAAACGCATCGAAGAAATCAAGGTGCTCTACGGCTTCGACAAGCCGCCGGTCGAGCGCTTCTGGCTCATGCTCAAGTCCTTCGCGCGATTCGACCTGGGGCAGAGCTTCTACCAGCGCAAGGACGTCTGGGACCTGGTGCTGGAAAAACTGCCGGTGTCGGCCAGCCTGGGGCTGTGGACCTTCTTCATCAGCTATCTCATCGCGGTGCCGCTGGGCGTGAGCAAGGCGGTGCGTGCGGGCACGCGCTTCGACTTCGTCACCACGCTCGTCGTGCTGATCGGTTATGCCATCCCGGGTTTCGTGCTCGGTGTGGCGCTGCTGGTGATCTTCGGCGGCCAGCTGCAATGGTTTCCGCTGCGCGGCCTCACCTCGCCCGACTGGGAAAGCCTGAGCTGGCCGGCACGCATCGTCGATTACCTGTGGCACATCGTGTTGCCGGTGACCGCCATGGTGTTCGGCAGCTTCGCGGTCACGGCCATGCTGACCAAGAACGCCTTCCTGGAAGAGATCCGCAAGCAGTACGTGCTGGTAGCGCGCGCCAAGGGCCTTACCGAGCGGCAGGTGCTCTGGCGCCATGTCATGCGCAATGCGCTGATCCCCATCGTCACGGGTTTTCCGGCGGCCTTCATCGGCGCGTTCTTCACCGGCTCGCTGCTGATCGAGACCCTGTTCTCGCTCGACGGCCTGGGCCTGCTCAGCTACGAGAGCGTGATCCGGCGCGACTACCCGGTCGTGCTGGGAACGCTCTACCTGTTTACCTTGATCGGCCTGCTGACCAAGCTGGTGGGTGATCTTTGCTATGTCTGGGTGGACCCGCGTGTACGTTTCGATTGAATTCGCCCGCCGGGCACGAGGTGCCGTCCGTGGCTGAGGCGCCTGTCATCACCGCCATGCCCGCGGCCGTTTCGCCCGGGCGCCGGGCGTGGCGGCGCTTCCGGCGCAACCGGCTGGGCTTCTGGAGCCTCGTGCTCTTCAGCGTCATGGTGGTGGCGAGCCTGTTCGCCGAGGTGCTGTCGACCGAGCGCCCGCTGGTCGTGCGCTATGAGGGCCAGACCTACTTTCCGGTGCTGAACGACTACTCCGAAAAGACCTTCGGCGGCGACTTCGAAACCCCCGCTGACTACCTCGACCCCTTCATCCGCGACCGCATCACCGCCGGCGCCAACTGGGCGATCTACGCGCCCAACCCCTACGGACCGAAGACGCTCAACTACTTCGCCCGTGAACCCCACCCGGCCGAGCCTTCTCGCGACAACTTCTTCGGTACCGACGATCGGGGCCGCGACCTGCTGGCGCAACTCATCTACGGCTTTCGCCTGAGCGTGCTGTTCGGGCTGGCACTGACGGTCATCGGCGTGCTGCTGGGTGTGCTTACCGGTGCGATCCAAGGCTACCTGAGCGGCCGCACCGACCTGGCTTTCCAGCGCTTCATCGAGATCTGGGGCTCCATGCCGGAGCTCTACCTGCTCATCATCTTCAGCGCCGTCTTCGCGCCGAGCGTGGCCCTGCTGCTGGTGCTGCTGTCGCTCTTCGGCTGGATGGGCTTGTCGGATTACGTACGGGCCGAGTTCCTGCGCAACCGCCAGCTCGACTACGTGCGAGCCGCGCGGGCGATGGGGGTGTCGCACCGGCAGATCGTGTGGCGCCACATCCTGCCCAACAGCCTGACGCCGGTCGTGACCTTTCTGCCGTTCCGCATGAGCGCCTCGATCCTGGCACTGACCTCGCTCGACTTCCTGGGCCTGGGCGTGCCGCCTGGTACGCCGTCGTTGGGCGAGCTGCTCAACCAGGGCAAGGCGAACATCGACGCCTGGTGGATTTCGCTGTCGACCTTCGGCGTGCTGACCGTCACCTTGCTCCTGCTGACCTTCACTGGCGATGCCTTGCGCGACGCGCTGGATCCGCGCAAAACATGAACGAGTCTCCCGACACTCCGCTGCTCGACGTCCGCGGCCTGCGCATCGCCTTCGGTGGCAACGAGGTGGTGCATGGCATCGACTTCCACGTCATGCCCGGCGAAAAGCTGGCGCTCGTCGGCGAATCCGGTTCTGGCAAGACGATCACCGCGATGAGCCTGCTGCGGCTGGTGCCCGACGCCTGGGCCAGTGGCAGCGCGCTGCTGCAGCCGCGCGACGGCGGCGCGGCGCGTGACCTGCTGACCCTGCCCGAACGCGCGCTGCGCGCCGTCCGGGGCGACGAGGTAGCAATGATTTTCCAGGAGCCGATGACCGCGCTCAATCCGCTGTTTCCCGTCGGCGCGCAGATCGCCGAGGTGCTGCAGGTCAAGCGTGCGATGCCGGCGCGCCAGGCGTGGGAGAAGGCGGTTTCGCTCATGGCCGATACCGGCATTCCCGAGCCCGAACGCCGTGCGCGCAGCTATCCGCACCAGCTGTCCGGCGGCCAGCGGCAGCGTGCGATGATCGCGATGGCGCTCGCCAACCAGCCGCGCCTGCTGCTGGCCGACGAGCCGACCACCGCGCTGGATGTCACCCTGCGGGCGCAGATCCTCGATCTGCTGACCGACTTGCAGCGCAGCCAGGGCATGGCGGTGCTGCTGATCACCCACGATCTGCTGATGGTGCGGCGCTTCGCCGACCGGGTGGCGGTGATGGAGCGCGGCCATATCGTCGAGCAGGGGCCGGTGGCCGATGTCTTTTCCCGTCCGAGCCATCCCTACACCCGCAAGTTGCTCGACAGCGTGCCGCGACGGGCGGTGGACGAGCAAGCGGTGGCAGCGGGTTTGGCGCCGTTGATCGAGGGCGAGCGTCTGACGGTGCGCTATCCGGTGCCGCGTCCGGGCATCACAGGCTGGTTCCGCAAGAACTCCTTCGTCGCGGTGCGGGACGTCGGGCTGAAAGTCTTTCCAGGCCGCACGCTGGCGGTGGTCGGCGAATCGGGCTCGGGCAAATCCACGCTCGCGCTCGCGGTGCTGGGGCTGCAGCCGCACGAGGGTGAACTGCGGATCGACGGCCGCCACTGGAGCGGGAAGCTGGGCGAAGACCGCCCGCTGCGGCGACTGGTGCAGGTGGTTTTTCAGGACCCGTTCTCGTCGCTGTCGCCCCGTATGACGGTCGGCGAACTGGTGGGGGAGGGCCTGCAGGTGCATTTTTCCGAGCTCGACGCGGCGACGCGCGACGCACGGGTGCGTGCCGCGCTTGCCGACGTCGGTCTGGACGAGCAGCAGTTTCCCGGACTGCTGGAGCGCTATCCGCATGCGTTTTCCGGCGGTCAGCGCCAACGGCTGGCGATCGCCCGGGCGCTGGTCGTGCAGCCGCGCGTGCTGGTGCTCGACGAGCCGACCAGTGCGCTCGACGTGACCATCCAGAAGCAGGTGCTCGACCTGCTGCAACGGCTGCAGCGTGAGCATGGGCTCGCCTACCTGCTGATCACCCACGACATGGACGTGGTACGCGCCATGGCGCACGACGTGATGGCCATGAAGGACGGCCAGACGGTGGAGTCCGGAACCGCGGCGCAGGTGCTGGATGCGCCATCGCATCCGTACACCCGTCGGCTCGTCGAAGCTGCTGGCGCCTGACGCATGCCACTGCCGCCGCGCGTGCGCTGCGCTAGCATTTGCCTTTTGGGCGGACGAATTCAGCCGATGACGACGATGCAGGACCTGCTGGTAGTGAGTTTGTGCGCCGAGTGGTGCGGCGTCTGCCGCGATTGGCGCGCTGCCTTCACCGATGTCGCCGCGCGCCATCCGGAAGCAAATTTTCGCTGGCTCGACGTAGAGGACGAATCGGAGGTCGCCGGCGACCTCGATGTCGAGACTTTCCCGACGGTGCTGATCGCGCGAGGCGATCGGGTCGTTTTTCTGGGCCCGGTTTTGCCGCAAGGCACGCTGCTCGACCGCCTGTTGGCAAGCCTCGGGGCCGACGCAGCGGAGGTGCCGCAATCCGCCTCGCTTCTGGCGCGACTTCAGGCGAGCGGGCCGGGCGATCGCATTGCACAAATATCACGGCCGGAGTAGAATTGCAGGCTGACGACCAAACGGGCGGATACCAACCGCCCGTTTTTTTTGGTCGATCGGTTTTCATCCGTTACCTTTTTTGGTGGGCTTTCCAGCAACGTGGCACTGCAGCAGATCGTAGAGACGACCGTAATCGGCCTAGGCTATGACCTCGTGGAGATCGAACGCTCCGCGGGTGGTTTGCTGCGCATCACCATCGATTTGCCGTGGCAAGGTCACGCGTCTGCCAGCGAGGCGGGCGTTCCCGAGCAGTTCGTGACGGTGGAAGATTGCGAGAAGGTGACGCGGCAGCTGCAGTTCGCGCTCGAGGTCGACGGCGTCGACTACAACCGGCTCGAGGTTTCCTCGCCGGGCATCGACCGGCCCTTGCGCCATCAGCAGGATTTCGAACGTTTCGAAGGCGAAGTCATCGATCTGGTCCTCAAGGCTCCCATCGGCGCGGCCGGAGGTGGACAGGTTGCTGCCAATCGCAAAAAATTCCGGGGTCGGCTCGAACGTGCTCCCAAAGGTGGAGAAGCCATCTGGCAGATCGTCTGGACCGACGAGCCCGAGGCCAAGCCCGGTGCGAAGGTGAGCAAGAAGCGGCTGGAAGCGTTGCCCCTGCATGCGATGGCGTTCACGCTGCAGGAGTTGCGTGAGGCACGGCTCGCCCCCATCGTGGATTTCAAGGGCCGCAAGTCGCGTGGCGAAGCCAGCGATTCGGCCGAGGCTGCCGAGCCCGGCGCCGAGAACTAAGGTGCCGGTTCGGTCGTCTTGCGAAGGCGGCCGTTGGCGGAAAAAAGTACAGGACAGGAGTTAGTTGCATGAATCGCGAATTGTTGATGCTGGTCGAGGCGATTTCCCGCGAAAAGAGCGTCGAGCGTGACGTCGTCTTCGGCGCGGTCGAATCCGCCCTGGCGCAGGCAACCAAGAAGCTCTACAGCGGTGAAGTGGATATCCGCGTGGCGATCGATCGCGACACCGGTGTCTACGAAACTTTCCGCCGCTGGCACGTGGTGCCGGACGAGGCCGGTCTGCAACTGCCCGAGCAGGAAATCCTGCTGTTTGAAGCCAAGGAGCAGATTCCTGACATCGAGGTCGACGAGCACATCGAAGAGTCAGTCGAGTCGGTGCCGATCGGCCGTATCGGTGCCATGGCGGCCAAGCAGGTCATCCTGCAGAAGATCCGTGACGCCGAGCGCGAAATGCTGCTCAACGACTTCATGTCGCGCGGCGAAAAGATCTTCACCGGCACCGTCAAGCGCATGGACAAGGGCGACATCATCGTCGAGGCCGGGCGCGTCGAAGGCCGCCTGCGTCGCAGCGAGATGATCCCCAAGGAAAACCTGCGCAACGGCGACCGCGTGCGGGCCATGATCATGGAAGTCGACCTGACGCTGCGCGGCGCGCCGATCATCCTGTCGCGTTCGGCTCCGGAATTCATGATCGAGCTCTTCCGCAACGAAGTGCCCGAGATCGAACAAGGCCTTCTCGAGATCAAGTCCTGCGCCCGTGACCCCGGCAGCCGCGCCAAGATCGCCGTGCTCTCGCACGACAAGCGCGTCGACCCGATCGGCACCTGCGTCGGCGTGCGCGGCACCCGGGTCAATGCGGTCACCAACGAGCTGGCCGGGGAACGCGTCGACATCGTGCTGTGGAGCGAGGATCCGGCGCAGTTCGTCATCGGCGCCCTGGCGCCTGCCAACGTGTCGTCGATCGTGGTCGACGAAGAGAAGCACGCCATGGACGTGGTGGTCGACGAGGAAAACCTCGCCATCGCCATCGGCCGAGGCGGCCAGAACGTGCGCCTGGCTTCCGACCTCACCGGCTGGAAGATCAACATCATGGATGCCGCCGAGTCTGCCCAGAAGCAGGCCGACGAAGCCCAGGCCGGCCGTTCGCTATTCATGGAAAAGCTCGACGTCGACGAGGAAATCGCCGACATCCTGATCCAGGAAGGTTTCACCAGCCTCGAAGAAGTCGCCTACGTGCCGCTTCAGGAAATGCTGGAGATCGAAAGCTTCGACGAAGACACGGTCAACGAACTGCGCTCCCGCGCCAAGGACGCCCTGCTGACGATGGAAATCGCCCGCGAGGAAAACGTCGGCGGCGTTTCGCAGGACCTGCGTGACCTCGGCGGGCTGACGCCCGAACACATCTCCACGCTGGCGACCGCCGGTGTGCATACGCGCGACGATCTTGCCGACCTCGGCGTAGACGAACTCACAGAAATTACCGGC
The DNA here is from genome assembly GCF_033546935.1 of Xylophilus sp. GOD-11R. Taxonomy (GTDB): domain Bacteria; phylum Pseudomonadota; class Gammaproteobacteria; order Burkholderiales; family Burkholderiaceae_C; genus Xylophilus. The sequence goes on from NZ_CP137854.1 coordinate 2,051,644, forward strand.
CAGTCCGCCGACGAGGCCAAGAGCCTGATTCTCAAGGCACGCGAACATTGGTTCGCGGGTCAAGAGTAAGAGACGTGGAGGACCGCAAAGAATATGTCCAGCACTACCGTAGCCGAGTTCGCAACCGAACTCAAGAAGTCCACTGAAACCTTGCTCGACCAGCTCCGCTCGGCCGGCGTGAGCAAGGGGGCTTCGTCCGATATCCTGACCGAGGGTGACAAGCAGAAGCTGCTCGGCTATCTGCAGGCCAGCCACGGCACTGTCGCCGCCGATCGCAAGAAGATCACGCTGGTGAAGAAGTCCACCAGCGAGATCAAGCAGGCCGATGCCACCGGGCGTGCCCGCACGATCCAGGTCGAAGTCCGCAAGAAGCGCACCTTCATCAAGCGTGACGAGGGCAGCGATGCCGCACCCGAAGGCGAACTCGACGCCGACCAGGCTCTGGAAGCCGCGCAGGCGGAACCGGTGTACTCGGCCGCAGACCTCGAACTGCAGCGTCGCGAAGAAGAGATGCGCAGCACCGCGGATCAGCTTCGCGTGCAGGAAGAAGAACTGGCCGAGAAACGCCGTAGCCGCGAAGAGCGCGAGCGCCGCGAACGCGAGGCCGAAGAACGTGCCGCCGCCTACGCCGCTCAGGAAGAAGCCAAGAAGGCCCAGGTGACCGCCGAGAAGGCCGAAGCCAACCGCGAGCAGGCCGAGCAGATCGCCGCGCGCCAGAAGGCCCAGGCTGACGCCCGTGCCGCTGCCGAGGCCGAGTCGCGTGCCCGTGCTGCCGAAGAAGCCGCGCGTGCGACCGATCTCGACACCCGTCGCCGCAAGGCCGAAGCCGAAGCTGCTGCCATCCGCTCCATGATGGCCACGCCCAAGAAGGTGCTGGTCGCCAAGAAGCCTGAAGAGCCGCCGAAGCCCGTCGCCAAGCCGGGTGAAGTCAAGCCGGGCGTCAAGGGCACGCTGCACAAGCCCGCCGTCGGTGCGGGTACGGCACGCCCGGGTGCGCCTGCGGCGCCAGGCGCCGGTGCCGGCAAGGAAGTCAAGTCGGCCAAGCTGTCGTCCAGCTGGGCGGGCGATCCGGCCAAGAAGAAGGAAATCAAGACCCGCGGCGACAGCTCGGGTGGTGTGGGCCGCAACAGCTGGCGCGCCGGCCCGCGTGGCCGCCGTGGCGATCAGCGCGGCGACCAGCGCGACGATTTCTCGCAGCAACAAGCCGTCGAGCAACGCACGCTCGAAGTGCACGTGCCGGAAACCATCACCGTGGCCGAACTGGCGCACAAGATGTCGGTGAAGGCCGCCGAGGTCATCAAGCAGTTGATGAAACTCGGCCAGATGGTCACGATGAACCAGCCGCTGGACCAGGACACCGCGATGATCGTGGTGGAAGAGTTCGGCCACAAGGCGGTCGTCGCCGCGCTGGACGATCCGGAAGCGTTCACCGACGAAGACGTCGGCGCACATTCCGGTGAAGCCCTGCCGCGCGCTCCAGTGGTGACCGTCATGGGTCACGTCGACCACGGCAAGACCTCGCTGCTGGACTACATCCGTCGTGCCAAGGTCGCTTCCGGCGAAGCCGGCGGCATTACGCAGCACATCGGTGCCTACCACGTCGAAACCGAGCGTGGCATGGTGTCCTTCCTGGATACCCCGGGCCACGAGGCGTTCACCGCCATGCGTGCCCGCGGTGCTCAAGCGACCGACATCGTGATCCTGGTGGTCGCGGCCGACGACGGCGTCATGCCGCAGACCAAGGAAGCCATCAAGCATGCCAAGGCTGCCGGTGTGCCGATCGTGGTCGCGGTCAACAAGATCGACAAGCCCGATGCCAACCCCGACCGCGTCAAGCAGGAGCTGGTGGTCGAGGAAGTCGTGCCCGAAGAGTACGGCGGCGATTCGCCGTTCGTCAGCGTCTCGGCCAAGACTGGCCAGGGCATCGACGACCTGCTCGAACAGGTGCTGCTGCAGGCCGAAGTGCTGGAACTCCGCGCGCCGGTCGATGCCGCCGCCAAGGGCCTGGTCATCGAAGCGCAGCTCGACAAGGGCCGTGGCCCGGTTGCGACGGTGCTGGTGCAATCCGGCACGCTCAAGACCGGCGACATCGTGCTGGCCGGCCAGACCTATGGCCGCGTCCGAGCCATGGTCGACGAGAACGGCCGGACCACCAAGTCCGCCGGCCCGTCGATCCCGGTCGAGATCCAGGGTCTGACGGAAGTGCCGCAGGCTGGTGACGAATTCATGGTGCTGGGCGACGAACGCCGGGCCCGCGAAATCGCGACCTACCGTGCCGGCAAGTTCCGCAACACCAAGCTGGCCAAGCAGCAGGCGGCGAAGCTGGAAAACATGTTCTCCGACATGACGGGCGGCGAGGTCAAGACCCTGCCGGTCATCATCAAGGCCGACGTGCAAGGTTCGCAGGAAGCGCTGGCGCAATCGTTGCTCAAGCTGTCCACGGAAGAAGTCCGCGTGCAGATCGTGTATGCGGGCGTCGGTGGCATCAGCGAGTCCGACATCAACCTGGCGATCGCTTCCAAGGCGGTGGTCATCGGCTTCAACGTGCGCGCCGATTCCGGTGCCCGCAAGACGGCTGAAGGCAACGGCATCCAGCTGCACTACTACGACATCATCTATGACGCGGTGGACGAGCTTCGTGCCGCCATGTCCGGGATGCTGGCACCGGAGCAGCGCGAGGAAGTCATCGGCACCGCCGAAATCCGCACGGTGTTCGTGGCGTCCAAGATCGGTACGGTCGCAGGCTCCTACATCACCTCGGGCCAGGTCACGCGCAACTGCCGCTTCCGTCTGCTGCGCGAGAACGTGGTGGTCTACACGGGCGAAGTCGAGTCGGTCAAGCGCATGAAGGACGACGTACGCGAGGTCAAGGAAGGCTTCGAGTGCGGTATCAAGCTGCGCAACTACAACGATATCCGCGAGCTGGATCAGCTGGAATTCTTCGAGATCAAGGAGATCGCCCGCACGCTGTAAGCAGCGCGCCGTGATATGACATCCATTGCGTCGTTGCAGTCGCCTGGTCGTACTGAAGTACTGCATGCGGCTCCGCGCCTAGCACTGGATGCCATCTCGCGACGCTTGCGCGCGATTTACCCCAATGCCTAAAAAGAAATCATCTGTCCCCAACCGCGGCTTCCGCGTCGCCGACCAGATCCAGCGCGATCTGTCGGAGCTGATCGCCCGCGAGTTGAAGGATCCGCGCGTGGGCATGGTCACGATCCAGGCGGTCGAGGTCACGCCCGATTACGCGCATGCCAAGGTTTTCTTCAGCGTGCTGACGGGTGACAAGGACGAGGCTCTGGAAGGTCTCAGCCAGGCGGCAGGCTTTCTGCGCGCCGGTCTGTTCAAGCGGCTGCACATCCACACGGTGCCCACGCTGCATTTCCAGTTCGACCGCACGCCCGAGCGCGCCTCGGACATGAACGCCCTGATCGCGCAGGCCGTGGCCTCGCGCTCCAAAGACGACTGACACATGAGCACCGCCGGGCCGCCCCAAGGAGCGAATGCCCCCTTGGGGGGCAACGGTTTGCATGCGTCGAACGCGCGTGCGGACCGCGCTCGTGCGCCTCGAGTGCGGGTGCAGCGTGGTCCGGTGCACGGCGTTCTGCTGCTCGACAAGCCGCTGGGCTTTTCCAGCAACGATGCGCTGCAGAAGGCCAAGTGGCTGCTGCGGGCCGAGAAGGCCGGGCATACCGGCACGCTCGATCCGCTGGCGACCGGCGTGCTCCCGCTGTGTTTCGGTGCGGCGACCAAATTCAGCCAGTTGCAGCTCGACGCGCCCAAGCGCTACGAGGCCTTGTTGAAGCTCGGCGTCAAGACGACCACCGGCGATCGCGAAGGCGACCTCGTGTCGGAGCGGCCAGTCGGCGAGATCACGGCCGCCGCACTCGCCGCGGTGGCCGATCGCTTTACCGGGGCCATCGCGCAGGTGCCGCCGATGCACAGCGCACTCAAGCGCGATGGCAAGGCGCTGTATGAATACGCCCGGGCCGGCATCGAGGTGGAGCGCGACGCCCGCCAGGTGACGATCCACGCACTCGCCCTCGAACTCACCCACACCGACGACGGCCATGCCGCGATACGCATGGATGTTCGTTGCAGCAAGGGCACCTACATCCGCACACTCGGCGAAGACATCGGCGAAGCCCTGGGTTGCGGCGGCCATCTGGTCATGCTGCGCCGTACGGCTACCGGGCATTTCGACGTGGCACAGGCCGTCGGTCTGGCCGAGTTCGAGGCGATGTCGTTGGACGAGCGCCTGGCGCGGCTCCATCCGGTGGAATCTCTGTTGGCCGAGCATGAATCCGTCACATTGGGCACGGAAGATGCGGCACGTTTTCTGTCAGGCATGCGCCGCCGGGGTTCCTGGCCGGATGCCGCGAAGGTCGCCGTTTACGGCGGCATCCCCCGAACCCTGCTGGGCGCAGCCCAGACCACCGGCGGCGAACTGATCCCGAGCCGCCTGCTGAGCCCCATCGAGATCCAGCAAATTTTGCAGAAAGAGAGCACGCCCAGCGCCGCCGTCATGGCCGCGGGCATCGAGGAAACCTTATGAGCAAGCAAATCCGCAACATCGCCATCATCGCCCACGTCGACCATGGCAAGACCACCATGGTCGACCAACTGCTGCGGCAGTCGGGCACCTTCGCCGAGCACGAGAAAGTCGTCGACACGGTAATGGACAACAACGCCATCGAAAAGGAACGTGGCATCACGATCCTGGCCAAGAACTGCGCCGTGAGCTGGGAAGGTACCCACATCAACATCGTCGACACCCCGGGCCACGCGGACTTCGGCGGTGAAGTGGAACGCGCCCTGTCCATGGTCGATGGCGTGGTGCTGCTGATCGACGCCCAGGAAGGCCCGATGCCTCAAACGCGCTTCGTGACCAAGAAGGCGCTGGCTTTGGGCCTGAAGCCGATCCTGGTGGTCAACAAGGTCGACAAGCCCGGCGCGAACCCCGACAAGGTGGTCAACCAGGCATTCGACCTGTTCGACAAGCTCGGCGCGACCGACGAACAGCTCGACTTCCCCGTGGTCTACGCCTCGGGCATCAACGGCTGGTCCTCGCTGGACGAAGGAAAGCCCGGTGAGCAGTGGGGCCCCGACATGTCGGCCCTGTTCAACACCATCCTGAAGCACGTTCCTTCGCAAAAGGGTGATCCGGCGGCACCGCTGCAACTGCAGATCTCCGCGCTGGACTTCTCCACCTTCGTCGGTCGCATCGGTGTGGGCCGCATCAGCCAGGGCACCCTCAAGCCGATGCAGGACGTAGTGGTCATGGAAGGCCCGGACGGCAAGACGATCAAGGGCCGTGTGAACCAGGTGCTGACCTTCCAGGGCCTGGAGCGCGTGCAGTCGACCGAAGCCGGTCCTGGCGAGATCGTGCTGATCAACGGCATCGCCGACCTCAACATCGGCGTCACCGTCACCGATCCGACCAGCCCGGCGCCGCTGCCGATGCTCAAGGTCGACGAGCCGACGCTGACGATGAACTTCTGCGTCAACACCTCGCCGCTGGCCGGCCGGGAAGGCAAGTTCGTCACCAGCCGCCAGATCTGGGACCGCCTGCAGAAGGAACTGCAGCACAACGTGGCCCTGCGGGTGAACGAGACCGACGAGGAAGGCATCTTCGAAGTGATGGGCCGGGGGGAACTGCACCTGACCATCCTGCTGGAGAACATGCGCCGCGAAGGCTACGAAATGGCCGTGTCCAAGCCGCGCGTGGTGTTCCGCGACATCAACGGCGAGAAAAACGAGCCGATCGAACTGGTGACGGCCGACGTGGAAGAAATCCACCAGGGCGGCGTGATGCAGGCCCTGGGCGAGCGCAAGGGCGAACTGGTCAACATGGAGCCGGACGGTCGTGGCCGTGTGCGGCTGGAGTACCGCATCCCGGCGCGTGGCCTGATCGGTTTCACCAACGAATTCCTGAACCTGACCCGTGGTTCCGGCCTCATCAGCAACATCTTCGACAGCTACGAGCCGCACAAGGGCGACATTGGTGGCCGCAAGAACGGCGTGCTGATCTCCATGGACGACGGTGAAATCTTCACCTACGCGCTGGGCAAGCTCGACGACCGTGGCCGCATGTTCGTGAAGGCCAACGATCCGGTGTACGAAGGCATGATCGTCGGCATCCACAGCCGCGACAACGACCTGGTGGTGAACGCCACCCGTACCAAGCAGTTGACCAACTTCCGCGTCAGTGGCAAGGAAGACGCCGTCAAGATCACGCCGCCGATCGACCTGACGCTGGAATACGGTGTGGAGTTCATCGAGGACGACGAGCTGGTCGAGATCACGCCCAAGTCTGTGCGTCTGCGCAAGCGTCACCTCAAGGAAAGCGATCGCAAGCGCGCCGGACGAGGCTAACCCCCAGCCTTGCTCAGCCCGCTAGCGCGGGCCGTAGCCGGCTACCCCCTTTCAGGGGGCGACACTGGCGGTCCGGCCAAGCCGGTCCCGCTGTGTCCTTGGAAAAACAAGAAACGCCCTGACGAGTCGATCGGTAGGGCGCTTCTTTTTGTGGCGAGGTTACTTGATTGCTGCGACCCGCCAGATGGTGTTTCCGACGTCGTCGGCAACCAGGAGGCCGCCGTTCTTGTCGATGGCGACGCCGACCGGGCGGCCGCTGGCGTTGCCTTCGCTGTCGACGAAGCCGGTCAGCACGTCGATCGGCTGGCCCGTGGGCATGCCGTTGGCGAAGGGGACGAAGACCACCTTGTAGCCGCTGCGGGGCTTGCGGTTCCACGAGCCGTGTTCGCCGATGAAGACGCCATTGGCGAACTGCGCGGGCAGGCGGCTGCCAGTGGCGAACGCCATGCCGAGCGGCGCGACGTGGTTGCCCAGGCCGTAGTCGGGCTTGATCGCCTTGGCGACCAGCTCGGGGCGGGCGGGCTGGATGCGCTGGTCGACGTTCTGGCCCCAGTAGCTGTACGGCCAGCCGTAGAAGCCGCCGTCCTTCACCGAGGTGAGGTAGTCCGGCACCAGGTCGCTGCCGAGTTCGTCGCGTTCGTTGACGACCGTCCACAGCGCGCCCGTCGTGGGCTCCCAGCCCATGCCGTTGGGGTTGCGCAGGCCGCTGGCGAAGATGCGGTGAATGCCGGTGGTGCGTTCCACCTCCCAGATGGCAGCGCGGCCTTCTTCCTGGTCCATGCCTTTTTCGCCGACGTTGCTGTTGGAGCCGACCGTGACGTAGAGGCGCGAACCGTCGGCACTGGCGATGACGTTCTTGGTCCAGTGGTGGTTGATGCCGGCGGGCAGGTCGATCACCTTGGTGGCCGGCGCTGCGATCGACGTCGCGCCTTCCTGATAGGGAAACTTCACCAAAGCGTCGGCGTTGGCGACGAACAGGTCGTTGCCGACCAGCACCATGCCGAAAGGCGAGCTCAGCTTTTCCAGGAAAACTTTCCGGGTCTCGGCCACACCGTCACCGTCGGCGTCACGCAGCAGGGTGATGCGGTCGGCGCTCGGCACCTTGGAGCCGGCGCGTTTCATCACCAGGTTCTGTACCCAGCCCTTGATGCCGCCGCCCTGGGCCTCGTCACCCTTGGGCGGCGCATCGCTTTCGGCGATGAGCACGTCGCCGTTGGGCAGCACATAGGCCCAGCGGGGATGGGCGAGGCCCTCGGCGAATTTCGTCACCACCGTGCCCGCCACCGGCTGCGGCATGGAGCCGTCGCGCCAGCCTTTGGCCGGAGCGATATGCACGGTGGGAATCAGCGTCTTGTTGGGCGCCGGCAGGGTAGGGCTCGGACCGATGCCGGCGCCCTCCGGCAGCAGGGCGCTGTCGCCGCAGGCAGCGAGCAGGCAGGTGGCACACAAGGCGGCGGACAGCGGGCCGCTGGGTCGGATCGGCATTTCTCGTTCTCCTGGGACGGGGTTGCACGGGCTGCATGCAGCCGTTGGCAATGTCGCATCGCCAGAGCGGCACGCCTGTAGGCGTCGCGCGCGAATTCCGTCGATCGGAGGGAAAGGGAAGTGCCGGGCCGCGGGCCCGGTCAGCGGCTGTGCACCTTCATCGCCCGCTCCACTTCGCGCTTGCCCTCGCGCTCCTTGATGGTGTCGCGCTTGTCGTGCTCGGCCTTGCCCTTGGCCAGCGCGATTTCGCACTTCACCTTGCCGGCCTTCCAGTGAAGGTTGAGCGGCACCAGGGTGTAGCCCTTCTGTTCGACCTTGCCTATGAGGCGGCGGATCTGCTCCTTGTGCAGCAGCAGCTTCTTGGTGCGCACCGAGTCCGGCGAGACATGCGTGGAAGCCGAGCGCAGCGGGTTGATCTGGCAGCCGATGATGAACATCTCGCCTTCGCGGATCACCACGTAGCCGTCGGTGAGCTGCACCTTGCCCTCGCGCAGCGCCTTGACTTCCCAGCCTTGCAGCACCATGCCCGTCTCGTAACGCTCTTCGATGAAGTAGTTGAAGATCGCCTTCTTGTTTTCGGCGATCCGGCTGTCGGTGGTGGGTTTCTTGGTGGCCATGGAGTCTCAGATGGGGGCGCGCAGCTTAGTTTCTACAATGGGCCGGCAAGACACAGAGCCTCCGATTCTATGAAAACCGTCACCAAGTCCGTCCTGATCTGGTATAGCCCCGAAGAAATGTTCGCCCTCGTCACCGACGTGGCGAAGTACCCTCAATTCCTGCCCTGGTGCGACCGCGCGTCGGTGCAGTCGCAGGACGAGCACGGCATGACGGCCCAGGTCGGCATTTCCTTCAGTGGCATTCGCCAGTCATTCACCACCCGCAACACCCATGTGGCCGGCCGCGAGGTCCATATGCAGCTGATCGACGGGCCGTTTTCGCAGCTCGAAGGCCTGTGGCGTTTTCAGCCGGTGGGCGAGGGCGAGCAGCGCGCCTGCCGCATCGAATTCGAGCTGAAATACGGCTTTTCCAATATCGCCCTGGCCACGCTGGTCGGCCCGGTCTTCGACCGTATCGCCGGCAGCATGGTCGATGCGTTCGTGAAGCGGGCGGACGAGGTGTATGGCGGGTGAGCCCGGTGCGTCGCTGGCGATCACGCTGGCGATCGACCGTGGTGCCCGAGTCGTCGAAGAACACATGCTCGCGCTTCCGATCGGTGCGCGGCTGGTCGACGCGTTGGCTGCGGCCGGATACGGAGACGAGACGGATGCCGGCATCTGGGGCAAGCAGCGCTCGCCGGACACCGTGCTGAAAAGCGGTGACCGCGTGGAGATCTACCGCCCGCTGCGGGTTGATCCCAAGGTGGCGCGGCGTGAGCGCTTTCGCAAGCAGGGCACGCGAGCGACCGGCCTGTTCGCCCGCAAGGATTGATGCGCCTCAGCGGCAGTCGCTGGCCATGATCGACTGGGCGCGCTGCGCTTCGGCGGCTCGGGTCTGGTCGTCCATGTAGCTGCGCTCGCCCGCGGCATTGAGCGTGGCGATCCGCACGCCCGAGTTGAGCGCAGCGGCCGATTGCTGGGCGCGCTGGCAGTTGTCCGCGCGGGCAGCGGCTGCCTTGGTTTCCTCGGCCTGCGCCTTGGCTTTTTCGGCCGCTTCCTGCTGCCGGCGTCGGTCGGCGAGTTCGCCGTCCTGGCCGGGCGGCCGCTGGCCCGGAGCTGCTGCCGGCGCGGTTGGCGCCGGGGCCGGTGCCTGCGCGGGAGCCGAACGCGCCGGGCCGCCGGGTTGCTTCAGGATGCTGCGTTCGGGCACGTCGATCGGCGGCGGACGGTCGCTGTAGACCTTGCGGCCGGTCTTGTCGAGCCATACGAATTGCGCTGCCACCGATCCCGCGGTGCAGGCCAGCGTGAGCGCTATGAGAAAGCGGGCAACGGTCATCGCGGCAGTGTAGCCCGCACCGGCCCATCATTGAGGGGCCATGGCAGGGCGGGTACAATCGTTTTTTTGGAGCTTTGAGATATGCGCCTCCTCGGCAAAGCGCTCACCTTCGACGATGTGTTGTTGGTTCCCGCGTACTCCCAGGTCCTGCCCAAGGACACCTCACTCGCCACCCGCTTCTCCCGCAACATCACGCTGAATATCCCGTTGGTGTCGGCGGCAATGGACACCGTGACCGAAGCCCGTCTGGCCATCGCCATCGCGCAGGAAGGCGGCATCGGCATCGTGCACAAGAACCTCACGGCTGCCGAGCAGGCCGCGCAGGTGGCCAAGGTCAAGCGCTACGAATCCGGCGTGCTGCGCGACCCGGTCGTCATCACGCCCACGCACACCGTGCTGCAGGTCAAGCAGATGTCCGACGAGCTCGGCATCTCCGGCTTCCCGGTGATCGACGGCGGCAAGGTCGTCGGCATCGTCACCGGCCGCGACCTGCGCTTCGAGACCCGCCTCGACATCCCGGTGCGCGACATCATGACGCCGCGCGAAAAGCTGATCACCGTCGGCGAAGGCACCTCCGCCGCCGAGGCGCGCGCCCTGCTGCACAAGCACAAGCTCGAACGCCTGCTGGTCATCGACGACAGCTGGCAGCTCAACGGCCTGATCACGGTCAAGGACATCACCAAGCAGAACAACTTTCCCAACGCCGCACGCGATCCGTCGGGCCGCCTGCGCGTGGGCGCCGCGGTGGGCGTGGGCGAGGGCACCGAGGAACGCGTCGAAGCGCTGGTCCGGGCCGGCGTCGACGCCATCGTGGTCGACACCGCGCACGGCCACAGCAAGGGCGTGATCGACCGGGTGCGCTGGGTCAAGCAGAACTATCCGCAGATCGATGTGATCGGCGGCAACATCGCCACCGGCGCTGCCGCACTGGCACTGGCCGAAGCCGGGGCCGATGCGGTCAAGGTCGGCATCGGCCCGGGCTCGATCTGCACCACCCGCATCGTGGCCGGTGTGGGCGTGCCGCAGATCATGGCGGTCGACAGTGTCGCCACCGCCCTGCAGGGCACCGGCGTGCCGCTCATCTCCGACGGCGGCGTGCGCTACTCGGGCGACATCGCAAAGGCCATCGCAGCAGGCGCCAGCACCGTGATGATGGGCAGCATGTTCGCCGGCACCGAAGAGGCGCCCGGTGAAATCGTGCTGTACCAGGGGCGCAGCTACAAGAGCTACCGCGGCATGGGTTCCATCGGCGCCATGCAGCAGGGCAGTGCCGACCGCTACTTCCAGGAATCGACCACCGGCAATCCCAACACTGACAAGCTCGTGCCAGAAGGCATCGAGGGTCGTGTGCCGTACAAGGGTTCCATCGTCTCGATCCTGTTCCAGCTGTCGGGTGGCGTGCGCGCCAGCATGGGCTACTGCGGCTGCGCCACCATCGAGGAGATGGCGGCAAAGGCGGAGTTCGTGGAGATCACTTCCGCCGGGATCCGCGAGAGCCACGTACACGACGTGCAGATCACCAAGGAAGCGCCCAACTACCGCGCGGGGTAAGGCTCGCCCCCAGGCTTGCCCACTTCGTGTGGCCGCCTACCCCCTTCCGGGGGCAACACTGGCGGTCCGGCAAAGCCGGTCCCGCGGTGTTCCTTGATGGGGCACGCTTGAATCGACCGCTCTTTTCATTTTCGCCATGCAGCACCAAAAAATCCTCATCCTCGATTTCGGCTCCCAGGTCACGCAGCTGATCGCCCGCCGGGTGCGTGAAGCCCATGTGTACTGTGAGGTCCATCCCTGCGATGTGAGCGAGCAGTGGGTGCGCGAGTTCGCGGCCGACGGGCAGCTCAAGGGCGTGATCCTGTCGGGTAGCCATGCCAGCGTGTACGAGGACACCACCGACAAGGCGCCGCAACTGGTGTTCGACCTCGGCATTCCGGTGCTCGGCATCTGCTACGGCATGCAGACCATGGCGCACCAGCTCGGCGGCAAGGTCGAGGGCGGCCATACCCGGGAATTCGGTTTCGCCCAGGTGCGTGCCCATGGCCACACCCGCCTGCTCGAAGGCATCGAAGACCTGCGGACGGCCGAAGGCCACGGCATGCTCGACGTGTGGATGAGCCATGGCGACAAGGTCACCGACCTGCCGCCCGGCTTCAAGCTCATGGCCAGCACGCCCAGCTGCCCCATTGCCGGAATGGCCGACGAAGACCGCGGCTTTTATGCGGTCCAGTTCCATCCGGAAGTCACGCACACCAAACAAGGCCGTGCGCTGCTCGACCGCTTCGTGCTCGGCATCTGCGCCGCCCGGCCCGACTGGGTCATGGGCGACTACATCGAGGAGGCCGTGGCCCGCATCCGCGAGCAGGTCGGCTATGAGGAAGTCATCCTCGGCCTGTCGGGCGGCGTCGATTCGTCCGTGGCCGCCGCGCTGATCCACCGCGCCATCGGCGACCAGCTCATCTGCGTCTTCGTCGACCACGGCCTGTTGCGCCTGCACGAAGGCGACATGGTGATGGAAATGTTCGCCGGCAAGCTCCACGCCAAGGTGGTGCGGGTCGATGCGGCGGAGATGTTCCTGAGCAAGCTGGCAGGCGTTTGCGAGCCGGAGGCCAAGCGCAAGATCATCGGCCGCGAGTTCGTCGAGGTCTTCAAGGCCGAGGCCGCGCGGCTCAAGGCGGGCGCCGACGGCGCACTCAAGGGCGCTCAGTGGCTGGCCCAGGGCACCATCTACCCGGACGTGATCGAGTCCGGCGGCGCCAAGAGCAAGAAAGCCGTCACCATCAAGAGCCACCACAACGTGGGCGGGCTGCCCGAGCAATTGGGCCTGAAGTTGCTGGAGCCGCTGCGCGACCTGTTCAAGGACGAAGTCCGGGAGCTCGGCGTGGCCCTGGGCCTGCCGCCGGAAATGGTCTACCGCCATCCTTTCCCGGGCCCTGGCCTGGGTGTGCGCATCCTGGGCGAGGTCAAGAAGGAATACGCCGACCTGCTGCGCCGCGCCGACGCGATCTTCATCGAGGAGCTGCGCAATTTTCGCGACGAGGCGACCGGCAAGACCTGGTACGAACTCACCAGCCAGGCCTTTACCGTGTTCCTGCCGGTCAAGAGCGTCGGCGTGATGGGCGACGGCCGCACCTACGATTACGTCGTGGCGCTGCGCGCGGTGCAGACCAGCGATTTCATGACCGCCGACTGGGCCGAGCTGCCGTACGCGCTGCTCAAGAAGGTATCCGGCCGCATCATCAACGAGGTGCGCGGCATCAACCGGGTGACCTACGACGTCAGCAGCAAGCCGCCAGCGACGATCGAGTGGGAGTGATGGGTCTCGGGCAGAGGCCTTGACAGCTCGCGGCAGCACAAGGGGCGTGTGCGGGCCGGGCAAGGCGGTCAGCGAACGAAGCCCCAGAGCCGCGGCAGAAACGTGCTCAGCGCCGGCACGAAGGTCAGGGTCGCCAGCACCACCGCATGCGCCCACAGGAAGGGCGCCAGCTCCCGCACCAGCGCACCCATCGGAACCCGGGAGACGTTGCAGGTCACGAACAGCAGGCCGCCGACCGGCGGCGTGATCATGCCGAGCGTCAGGTTCACGATCACGATCATGGCGAAGTGCACCGGATCCACGCCCAGCTTGAGGGCGACCGGCGCCAGGATGGGCGCCAGCACCATCACGCCGGGCAGCGGCTCGATGAAGATGCCGAAGAGCAACAGGAAGATATTGACCGCCACCAGGAACATCCAGGGAGAAAGATTCAGCGCGACGAGCCAGTCGGCCATCTGCTGCGGCACCCCCTCGATGGTGAGCAGCCAGGCGAAGGATGCCGACAGCCCGATGATGATCAGCACCGACGCCGACAGCAGCGCCGAACGCGCCAGGATGTCGGGCACCGCGCGCCAGGCCAGGGTGCGGTAGACGTATTTGCCGCACAGCAGCGCATAGAACACCGCGACCACCGAGGCTTCGGTCGGCGTGAACCAGCCCGCGCGCATGCCGCCCAGGATGACTACCGGCAGCAGGATCGCCGGCAGCGCCTTCCAGGTGGTCAGCAGGATCTCGCGCAGCGGCGGCATGCAGCCCTGGCCGCGGTAATTGCGCCGCTTCGACACCCGGAAATTGACCACGCACATCGCCGCCGCGATCAACAGCCCGGGCAGCAGGCCGGCGGCGAACAGCGCGCCGACCGAGACCGAATCGTCCTGCAGCGCGTAGACGATCATGATGATCGAGGGCGGGATGATCGGCCCGACGATGGCGGTGGAGGCGGTCAGCGCGGCAGCGTAGGCGCGGTCGTAGCCGGCCTTGTCCATCATGCGGATCAGCATCGAGCCGGGCCCGGCGGCATCCGCCAGCGCCGAGCCTGAAATGCCTGAGAAGAAGGTCAGAGCGACCACGTTGGTATAGCCCAGCCCGCCGCGCTTGTGGCCGACGAACTGCCCGGCGAAGCGCAACAACACTTCGGTCAGCGAGCCGCCGCTCATCAGCTCGGCCGCCAGGATGAAAAAGGGCACGGCCATCAGCGGAAAGCTGTCGATGCCGGTGAAGGTCTCCTTCAGCAGTACCAACAACGGAAAGCTCGTGGCCAGCAGCAAGGTCGCGACCGTCGCCAGCCCGAGCGAGAACGCGACCGGCACCCCGATCGCGAGGAACAGGCAGGCCGACAGGATGAGAACGACACTGGGGCTCATGAAGGTAGGCGGCGCGATAGACAGAGCATTGGAATTAACGGTGGAGGCGGCGCGCAGCGCCCACCGACTGTCTCAGGGGCGTGGCGGCGAGGGTTCCCCGAGCAGACCGCCGCCCCCGGTAGGGGGTAGGCGTCCACACGAAGTGGGAAAGCCTGGGGGCGAGCCATTGCTCGCCCTCCGACTGCCTCAGGGGCGTGGCGGCGAGGGTTCCCCGAGCAGACCGCCGCCCCCGGTAGGGGGTAGGCGTCCACACGAAGTGGGAAAGCCTTGGGGCGAGCCATCGCTCGCCCACCGACTGTCTCAGGGGCGTGGCGGCGCGGGTTCCCCGAGCAGTCCGCCGCCCCCGGCAGGGGGTAGGCGTCCACACGAAATGGGAAAGCCTGGGGGCGAGCCATCAAAGCGCCGCGCTGGCGGCGGCATCGAAATGGTCGTCCGGCGGGAACCGGCGTTCCATCACGTAGCCGCGCACGATCAGCAAAAAATGAACGATCAGCAGCAGGCCGCCGATCGCCATCGCGCTGTAGACATAGGCGAACGGAATCTGCGTGACGGCGGTCAGCTGGAACATGGTGCGCTGCATGTAGAGCCAGCCATACCACGCCATGAAGCCGAAGAAGCCGAACAGCAAGGCGGCGACCACCACGCGCAGCGCGATGCCGCCAAGGCGCGGCAGGGCGTCCTGCAGGTTCTCCACCGCGATGTGGCCACCCGCGCGCAGCACCGGCCCGGCACCCAGGAAGGTGAGCCAGATCATCATGTGGCGCGATACCTCCTCGGCCCATTCGAGTGACTGGCTGGTGAGATAACGCAAGGCCACGTTGACGAAGATGATGACCGACATCGCGCCCAGCAGCAGGATCAGCGCCCAGCGATTGGCGCCGAGAAACGCGCGTTCGAAGGTCGCCACGAACGATGTCGCGCGGTGGGGCGGGCTGTGCGGAAGCTGGGCGTGGTCCACGTGTCTACTGCACGTCCTGTATCTGCTTGATGCGGTCGGCGCCGAATTCCTTGGCATAGCCGACATACGCCGGCTTGATGGCCTCGCGGAAGGCCGCGCCGTCGACGTTGCGGGTAACGGTCATGCCGGCTTTCTCCAGCAGCGCCAGGCCTTGCTCCTCGTCGTCGTTGACCTTCTTGCGCTGGGCCGCGGCTCCTTTCTTGGCGGCTTCCAGAAAGACTGTTTTGTCGGCTGCCGACACCTTCTCCCAGGTGCGCGGCGAGATCAGCAGCAGGGCGGGCGAGTAGACATGGTTGGTCATCGACAGATGCTTCTGTACCTGGGCGAACTTGGCCGACAGGATGACCGGGATCGGGTTCTCCTGGCCGTCGACCGTGCCCTGCTGCATCGCGCCGAACAGTTCCGGAAACGCCATCGGGGTGGGCATGATGCCGAAGGTGCGATAGCCGTCCATGTGCACCTTGTTCTCCATCGTTCGCATCTTCAACCCGGCGGCGTCCGACGGTTTGACGATGTCGCGCTTGCTGTTGGTCATCTGGCGAAAGCCGTTCTCGGTCCAGGCCAGCGCGACCAGCCCGTGCTTGGGAAACTGTGCCAGCATGCCCTGGCCGATCGGGCCGTCGAGCACCTTGCGCGCATGGGCGTAGTCGCGAAAGAGAAAGGGGAGATCGACGATGCGCATCTCTGGCACGAAGTTGCCGACCGGCCCGGTGGAAGTGTTGACCAGGTCCTGTGTGCCCAGCTGCAGCGCCTCGATCTGCTCGCGCTCGCCGCCGAGCGCCGAGTTGGGGAAGTGCTGACAGCGGTAGCGGCCCTGCGTGCCGCGCTCGACCTCGTCACAGAAGACGGTGGAGCCGATGCCGTAGTGGGAGTCCTTGGCCGTGGCGTAGCCGATCTTCAGGGTGGTCTGCGCCTGGGCGCCGACGGGCGCCAGGGCGGCCAGCAATGCAAGGGTGAACGCAGGCAATGCGGCGCGCGCGGCACTCTTCGTCATGGGCATGGTTGTGTCTCCTTATGGGCCTGCGGGCCATTATGGAAACCGGGTCGCCTGCGGGCATCGGGGTTTTTGTGGAGCGGCGACTTCTATGCGAACAAAAAGAAAAAAGGCCGGGTGCATCGGCCCGGCCTTGCATGGGGCGCAAAGGCGCCCGTCCCGCAGTGCCGGCTACATGCCCGAATAGTTCGGCCCGCCGCCGCCCTCGGGTGTCACCCAGACGATGTTCTGCGTCGGATCCTTGATGTCGCAGGTCTTGCAGTGCACGCAGTTCTGCGCGTTGATCTGCAGCCGCTCCTTGCCCGCGTTGGCCTCGTCCGGCACGAACTCGTAGACCCCGGCCGGGCAATAGCGCTGCTCGGGGCCGGCGTATTCGGGCAGGTTGATGCGGGTCGGCACCGTCTTGTCCTTGAGTGTCAGGTGCGCGGGCTGGTCTTCGGCATGGTTGGTGTTGCTCACGAAGACGCTGGAGAGGCGGTCGAAGGTGAGCTTGCCGTCGGCCTTGGCGTAGGCGATCGGCTTGCACGCCGATGCCGGCTTGAGGCGCTGGTGATCGGCCTCGGTGCGGTGGATCGTCCAGGGAATGTTGCCGCCCAGCAGCTTCTGCTCGATGCCGGTCATCAGCGTGGCGATGGTCCTGCCCTTCTTGAACCACTGCTTGAAGTTGCGCGCCTTGTTCAGTTCCTCGTGCAGCCAGCTGGCCTTGAAGGCTTCCGGGTAGGCGGTGAGTTCGTCGCGCTGGCGGCCTGCGGCCAAGGCGTCGAAGGCCGCATCGGCCGCCAGCATGCCGGTCTTGATCGCGGCGTGGCTGCCCTTGATGCGGCTCGCATTGAGGTAACCCGCCTCGCAGCCGATGAGCGCGCCACCGGGGAACACCGTCTTGGGCAAGGCCAGCAGCCCGCCGGCCGTGATGGCCCGCGCGCCATAGCTGATGCGCTTGGCCGGCTTGATGCCCTTGGCCTCGTCACCGTCGAAATACCAGCGGATGTTGGGATGCGTCTTGAACTTCTGAAACTCTTCGAACGGGCTCAG
The DNA here is from genome assembly GCF_033546935.1 of Xylophilus sp. GOD-11R. Lineage (GTDB taxonomy): Bacteria > Pseudomonadota > Gammaproteobacteria > Burkholderiales > Burkholderiaceae_C > Xylophilus. Next base: position 2,069,094 of record NZ_CP137854.1, read on the forward strand.
ATAGGGGTTCTGGTAGTCCAGCCCCACCACGAAGCCGACCACGACCTTGTTGTCTTCGGCGTGGTAGAGAAACGAGCCGCCGTAGGTGTCGGCATCCAGCGGCCAGCCGGCGCTGTGCAGCGCGAAACCGGGCTGGTGGCGCTGGGGATCGATCTCCCAGAGTTCCTTGATGCCGATGCCGTAGCTCTGCGGATCGCTGTCCTTGGCCAGTTGGAACTTGTCGATCAGCTGCCGGCCCAGGTGGCCGCGCGCACCTTCGGCGAACACGGTGTATTTACCGTGCAGTTCCATGCCGAGCTGAAAGCCGTCGGTGGGCTCGCCGTCCTTGCCGACGCCCATGTTGCCGGTGGCCACGCCCTTGACCGAGCCGTCATCGTCGTAGAGCACTTCGGCGGCGGCGAAGCCGGGAAAGATCTCCACGCCCAGCGCCTCGGCCTGTTCGGCCAACCAGCGGGTGACATTGCCCAGGCTGACGATGTAGTTGCCTTTGTTGTGGAAGCACGCCGGCAGCAGCCAGTTGGGCGTGCGCACCGCGCTCTTCTCGCCCATGAACAGGAAGGCGTCTTCGGTGACCGGCTGGTTCAGCGGCGCACCGCGCTCCTTCCAGTCGGGAAACAGTTCGGTGATAGCGATCGGGTCCATGATCGCGCCCGACAGGATGTGCGCGCCGGGCTCGGAACCCTTCTCCAGCACCACGACCGAGACTTCGGAACCGGCCTCGGCGGCGCGTTGCTTCAGCCGGATCGCCGCCGACAGGCCCGCCGGGCCGGCGCCGACCACGACCACGTCGTATTCCATGGCCTCGCGCGGGCCGTAGGTGCTCAGGATTTCTTCTGGGGTCATGGGAACGTGTCTCGTCTCATCGATTGGAGCGGCGACCGGTAGGCACGGTCGTCGGCGTGGGGCCGCTGCAGGCCTGGTCTTGCGCCAGGTCGCAACCCGTCGATTTTATGCGTGCCTCGGGCGAGCCCTTGTCGGCTGTGGCGCCGCGAACGTTTGGCGTTCTCAGACGAAGTCGCGCGGGCGGAAGAAGCGGTCGAACAGCGGCATCAAGGCCGGAAATTCGACGGCGAAACGCGATCGCCGCGTGAAGTAGGCCTCGCACGCCACCGGCAGGAATTCGGCCAGGGACTGCGCACCGTAGGGATCGAGCCAGGGCTCGGCGCCGCCGAATCGCTCGGCGACGATGGTCTTTTCGCGAAAGGCCTCGTAGGCCGGCTCGATCACTGCCAGCCAGGCGGCGCGCGCCTGCCTGGCGCCGCGCGTGCCCATGAAACCCGGCGGCAGCGGCGGAACGCCGTCGGGGGCGCCGCCGCGCATGTCGATCTTGTGGATGAATTCGTGGATGACCACGCTGTAGCCGTACTCGCCGGCTTCGGCCGAGGCCTCGACATCGGCCCAGCTCAACATGACCGGTCCACGCTCCATGGCTTCGCCGGCAACGACTTCGCGGTAGCGATGCACCACACCGGCTTCGTCCACCAATTCCCGATGCGCCACCGCTTCCCCGGGCTGCACGACGATGACGACAAAGTCGTCATACCAGCGCAGCGCCTGTTGCGGCGGGCCGAAATGCAGTAGCGGCAGGCAGGCCTGGGCCGCGATCGCGCAGGCCATGGCATCGGTCACCTCCAGGCCGTGCGCGCCATGAAACTGCTTGGCAGCCAGGAAGCGGGCGGCCAATTGCGCGAGCTGTGCGGTTTCGTCGCTCGTGCGTCCTTCGGCCAGGAAACTCCAGCGCTGCAGGGTCTGCGCCCACAGCGCCGCAGGAATGGGTCGCGGCGCCGGCCGCACCGCATCCAGCAGGCGTCGCGCGAGGTTCACGTGATCGGCAACCGGCGGCGCGTGCCGTCGGCCGTCAGCCGCAACACTTCGGCGCGGGGTGGCGATGCGGTCATGTCCCAGTCGGACAGCACCACGCGTTGCCGGCCGCCTGGGAGCGTGTGGTCCGTGGGACGGTGGGTGTGGCCGTGAATCAGCACCTCGGCGCGCGACGCGTCGAGCCAGGCATCGACCATCGCAGGATCGGCGTCGGCATAGACGGTGACGGCGGCCTGTCGGGCGCCGCTTTCTGCACGAAGCCCGCGTGCGATGGCACGGCGTTCGTCGATGGGTCGGGCCAGAAAGGCCGATTGCCACGCCGCGCTGCGCACTTCGCTGCGAAAGCGCTGGTAGTCGACATCGGCCAGGCAGAGGGCATCGCCATGGCTCAGCAGCCATCGGCGATCGTGCCATTCGAAGACGGCTGGATCGTCGAGCAGGGTCAGGTGGGCTTCGGCGGTGAAGGCGGCGCCGAGCAGGAAGTCGCGGTTGCCGTGCATGAAGTACAGCGACGCGGACCGTCCCGCCTGCTTCAGCGCCTGGCCGATGCCGGCTTCGAAGCTGCCGGGCTGGGCGGCGTCGTCGCCGATCCAGACCTCGAAGATGTCACCCAGCAGGAAGACGGCATCGGCCGGCGTGTCGCGCAGGTAGCGCAGAAACGCTGCCGCGGTACGCGGATCGTCGGCATGCAGATGCAGGTCGGAAACGAAATCGACCGCCTGCCACGCGGCGGGCGCGGCGACGGTCGATATCACATCCGGCATGAAGGGCGCGGACAAGCGCCGGACGATCAGAGGGCGACGGCCTTCTCGATGACCACGTCCTCGACCGGCACGTCGTCGTGGAAACCCTTGCGGCCGGTCTTCACGCCTTCGATCTTGTCGATCACTTCGGTGCCCGCGATCACCTTGCCAAAGACGGCATAGCCCCAGCCCTGCGCCGACGGCGCGGTGTGGTTGAGGAAGGTGTTGTTCTTGGAGTTGATGAAGAACTGCGCGGTGGCCGAATGGGGCGCGTTGGTGCGGGCCATGGCCAGGGTGTACTTCTCGTTCTTCAAGCCGTTGTTGCCTTCGTTGTCGATCGGGCCGTCGGTGGGCTTCTGGTCCATGCCGGGAGCGAAGCCGCCGCCCTGGATCATGAAGCCGGGGATGACGCGGTGGAATACGGTGTTGTCGTAGTGGCCCTTGGCGACGTAGGCCAGGAAGTTGGCCGTGGACTTGGGAGCTTTTTCGCTGTCGAGTTCGACGGTCACGACGCCGAAGTTGCGGATATGGAGTTCGACTTGGGGATTGCTCATTAGGTGCTCCTGGAGATGAGTCGGTTCGAAGGCCGGCGGCAGGCCGCCGCGAGAAAATCAGGGCAGGACGGTGGCCGAGCGGATCACGACCGGCTCGACGGGTACGTTCTGGTGCGGCCCCTTGTTGCCGGTGGCCACGGTGCGGATCTTGTCGACCACGTCCATGCCGCTGGTGACCTTGCCGAAGACCACGTAGCCGTAGCCATCGGGGTTCGGCGGGTTCAGCATGGCATTGTCCTTGACGTTGATGAAGAACTGCGCGGTGGCCGAATTGGGGTTGCTGGTGCGGGCCATGGCGATGGTGCCGCGGTCGTTCGTGAGGCCGGTGGTCTCGAAGGCGATCGGCGCCCGGGTGGACTTTTCGCGCATGTCCGGGCCGAAGCCGCCGCCCTGGATCATGAAGCCGTCGATCACGCGGTGGAAGATGGTGCCGTCGTACTGGTTTTCGCGCACGTACTGCACGAAGTTGGCGACCGTCTTGGGTGCCTTGGCGGCATTGAGCTCGATGACGATGTCGCCCTGGGTGGTGGACAGCTTGACCTTGGGTGAAGCGCTGCCCTGCGCGAAAGCCGTGCCGGCGATCAGCACGGTGGGCAGGAAGAGGCCGCAGGCGCGTCGGGTAATGGCGAGGGTGTGGTTGGGCATGTTGTTTCCGTTATTCAAAAGTTAGCACGGGTGGGACCGGCGCTCGCAACAGAACGCGACCGGCGGGCAAACCGGCGATTGCACCACGCGGCCCCGTCGGTGTCAGCCGATGGTGCCCTCGAAGATGATTTTCCAAAGGCCCTGGACCTGCAGCCAATACTGCCTTCGCACCGGGCCGGTGGTGGCGCCTTCGGCCACTTCGCCGAAGGTGACGACCATGCTGTTGGTGTTGCCGGACTGCCAGTGCAGGATCGACAGGTCCTTGGTCTGCAGGGCACGGCGGCCGTTGCGCGCCATGTCCTGCTGCACCACCATCGACCAGTCGGCCAGGCTCTTGCCATAGCTGGCGAAGTCCTGCGCATAGAAGGCCATGGTGCCGAGCATGTCGCCCGCCGTCTTGGCGGTGCGCCAGGCGGCGAAAGTGGTTTCGAAGGCGCGGCTGGCGGCGGTCGCGGCCTGGGGTGGAACCCATTGCAGGCGCTCGGCGATCACGACCGGCGTGGAGCGCGGCTCGACGGTCGCCAGGATACGCCGAAGGTCGGGGTTGGCCACGACCACGCAGCCGTCGGTGGCCAGGGGAGGGCGGGAGAACTGGTCGGCCGGCGTGCCATGCAGCCAGATGCCGCCACCGGTCTTGCCCTGTCGGGTGTCGAGCGGGTTGGGGTAGTTGATGGGTAGCGCGCCGGCACCGTAGAAGGCCTTGAGCGTGCGGGGGTCGAGGCTGCCGGTGATGTAGTACACGCCGAGCGGCGTTCGCATGTCGCCCTCGATGGATTTGTCGATGCCCGACTTGCCGACCGAGATGTAGTAGTCGGCGACGAGGGTCATGCCCGAGGGGCTGTTTTGGAACAGGTAGAGGCGCGAGCGCGATGCATCGACCGCGATGGCGTGCTTGCTGCTCGACGCGAGCTTGGCGAACTGCATCGGCACGTTGCCTGCCGGCGGGCGCTCGCGCAGGGCCTTCAGGCGCATGGCCGACTCCAGCCGCAGGGCGTCGAGCGCGACGGCATCGCGGGGCTCGGCGTCGGGCAGGTCGCCGAGCATGCGCACCGGGCGCACACGCAGCGTGAGCAGGTCGCCGTAGACCAGTTGGCCCAGCTGGAACTGGGGGTAGTCGGTGACCAGGCGCTCGGCCTGTGCCAGCGCCTTGCCCGCGTCACCGACGCCGATCAGGCGGTAGATCTCGATGAGGCGCGCTTCGGCATCGCCGTCGCGACGCATCTCGGCGGAAGCAGGCGCATGCGCGGCGGCACGCTCGCGTCCTTGTTTGGCCGCCAGCGCTGGCGGGGCGAAGATCAGCGCGGCAACGTACGCCAGGCAAAGAAACGCACGGGACGCGCTCGTCGTCATGAAGGCAGAAGGGGCAATGGCAGAAAGCAAAAAAATAAACCAGGCCGGCGGGTGGGGCCGGGCCTGGCGGTGGTCGCGCGGCGGGTCAGCCGGTGGACTCTCGAACGATCACCCAGGTTCCGCCGGATTTCACCATTTCGAGTGTCTTGCGGCTGGTCACGTTGAGCGAATCGGCGCTGTAGTCCTGGCGGAAACGGGCGGTGGCGCTGTTGCCGTCGACGGAGACTTCCAGATTGCTGATCTCGACCTTGATGCGCGACTTGCCCATGATGCGGGCCTTGCGTTCGGCTTCCCAGGCGGCGCGCGTCTGCTTGCCGGCGGGCTTGAAGTCCTTGCCGTAGGCGGCGAGGTAGTCCTTCATGTCGCGACCGGCCCAGGCGGTGGCCCAGCTCTTGACGGCGGCTTCCACGGCTTCGCGGCTCTCGGCGGAAGCGGATGGTGCCGGTGCGGGCGCAGGCGTGGGGGCCGGCGCCGGAGCGGGTGCGGGAGCCGGTGTCGGGGCGGGAGCCGGCGTGGGGGCCGGTGCCGGAGTCGGTGCAGGGCTCGGCGCAGGAGCCGGAGCCGGCACGGGAGCGGGTACCGGCTTGGGAGCGGCTGCTGGAGCGGGAGCAGGGGCCGGCGCCGGCGCAGGGGCCGGAGCAGCGGCGACCACGGTCTTGCCGCCGCGCGATGCCACCGGGACCGGTGCGAAGAGGTCGCGGATCAGCGCCAGCTTGGGCGGCACGTTGGTGTTGCCCGAGTCCAGCTGCAACGCCCGGGCGTAGGCCTGGCTCGCGAGCTTGGCGTAGACGTCGCCCATGTTCTCGTGTGCGGTGGCGTAGCTCGGGTTGGTGCGGATCGCCATTTCGAGGGCCGTGCGCGCCTTGTCGTACTGCTTCTGGTTGGCGTAGAGCACGGCAAGGTTGTTGTAGGGCTCGGGCAGCTCGGGGTATTCCTGGGTCAGCGCGGTGAAGGTGGCGATGGCGTCGGGTTGCTTGCCAGCTTCGGTCTGGATCACGCCCTTGAGAAAGCGCATCTGCGGATCACGTGGATTGCCCGCGAGGTATTTGTCGGCGCGGGCCTGGGCATCGCCGAGCTTGCCGGCGCGGATCAGCTGATTGACGTCGGAATAGTCGTCGGCATGGGCCAGACCCACCATGAGGGCGCTGGCGACCGTGGCGGCGGCCAGACGACGGACAAAAGGCGGGAAGGCGGCGGCGCCAGGGTACATACAACCTCGAAAGGGAAGGGCGATGGGGTGAGACGGAGCTCGGTGCGAGCGTCGGTTTTAAGTCATTTCCGACTCGTCGCAGGGCTTTATACTGGCGCGGATTGTAGCCGTAGGGGCCATGCGCACGGGCACCCGGCGGCGGGGCTTTTGCGATGATGGCAGGCCGTCTAAGCGATGGGTCTGCCCGGCCTGCAAGGCCGTCCAGTACCCAACCAAGACCCATGAGTTTGCGCATCTACAACACGCTTTCGCGTGCTCTGGAGGAGTTTTCCCCTCTCGAACCCGGCCATGTCCGCATGTATGTCTGCGGCATGACCGTCTATGACTTCTGTCATCTCGGCCACGCCCGATCGATGGTGGCCTTCGACGTCGTGCAGCGCTGGCTGCGCGCGACCGGGCTGCGCGTGACCTACGTCCGCAACATCACCGACATCGACGACAAGATCATCCGGCGCGCGCTGGAGAACGGCGAAACCCTGCGCTCTCTCACCGGGCGCATGGTGGACGCGCTGCACGAGGACGCCGACGCGCTCGGCATCGAGCGGCCCACCCACGAACCACGCGCCACCGACTACGTCCCGCAGATGCTGTCGCTCATCGGGCAGCTCGAGGATCGGGGCCTGGCCTATCGCACCGGCGAAGGCGACGTGAACTATGCGGTTCGCCGATTTCCCGGCTACGGCAAGCTCTCCGGCAAATCGCCCGACGAACTGCGCGCCGGCGAGCGCGTGGCGGTCAGCGGCGGCAAGCTCGACCCGCTGGATTTCGTGCTCTGGAAGGCGGCCAAGCCCAACGAGCCCGCCGAGGCGATCTGGAACGGCGTCTACGGCGCCGGCCGTCCCGGCTGGCACATCGAATGCTCGGCCATGGGCTGCGCATTGCTCGGTGAAACCTTCGACATCCACGGCGGCGGAGCCGACCTGCAGTTTCCCCACCACGAGAACGAGATCGCCCAGAGCGAGGGCGCGCACGGACAGCCGCTGGCGCGCGTCTGGATGCACAACGGCTTCATCAACGTCGACGACGAGAAGATGTCCAAGAGCCTGGGCAACTTTTTCACCATCCGCGACGTGCTGAAGGAGTTCGACGCCGAGACGATCCGCTTCTTCATCGTGCGCAGCCATTACCGCAGTCCGCTCAACTACAGCGACGCGCATCTGCGCGACGCCCGCGCATCGCTGCGCCGGCTCTACACCGCGCTCGACGCCGCGCCTGCCGCCAGCGCCAGCACGAAGATCGACTGGGCCGACCCTTTCGCCGCGCGTTTCCGTGCCGCGATGGACGAAGACTTCGGCACACCCGACGCGCTGGCCGTGTTGTTCGACCTGGCCGGCCACCTCAATCGTGAACCGACTGCCTACGGTGCCGCGCTGCTGACCGCACTGGGCGGCGTGCTCGGGTTGTTGCAAGCCGAGCCGCGCCAATACCTCAAGGCCGGGGCCGGACTCGACGAGTCCACCATCCTCGGGCTGATCGCTGCGCGAGCCGAGGCCAAGAAATCCCGTGATTTTCCGGAGGCGGACCGCATCCGTCGCGAGTTGCTCGAAAGCGGCGTCGTCCTCAAGGACTCCGCCACGGGCACCACCTGGGAAGCCGCGTGAATCCCGAATCGAAAAAGGCCGCGTCGGCCCGCAACCAGACCACGCGGGCCGAAGCCAAGGCGCAACCGGACTTGCCCGTGCGCGAAGGCGGCACGGCCACGTCGCCTAAGAAGCCTTCAGCGAGCAGGAAAGCGCCGGTAAAAAAAGCGGTGGCGCCGACCGTGACGGCCACGAAGGTCGTGGCCGAGAAAGTCCCCGCCAAGAAGCCTGCCGCCAAAAAGACGGCCGTCACGCCCACGCCGGCCAAAGTCGCGGCCAGGCCGGTGAAGGTGGCCGCCAGCGCTGCCGTACTCGTCACGCCTGACTACTGGAAGGCTGCCTGCGAGCACCTGCAGGCCAAGGACCGTGTGATGAAGCGGCTGATTCCTCAGTTCGGCGACGCCTGCCTCCAATCGCGGGGCGATGCCTTCACCACGCTGGCGCGCAGCATCATCGGGCAGCAGATCTCGGTGAAGGCCGCGCAGGCCGTGTGGGCGCGCTTCGCCGCCTTGCCCAAGCGCATGACCGCGGCCAATGTGCTCAAGCTCAAGGTCGACGACATGCGCGCGGCCGGCCTGTCGGCGCGCAAGGTCGAATACATCGTCGACCTGGCGCTGCATTTCGATTCGGGCGCGGTCCATGTCAAGTCGTGGGAATCGATGGACGACGAAGCCATCATCGCCGAGCTGGTCGCCATTCGTGGGATCGGGCGGTGGACGGCCGAGATGTTCCTCATCTTCCACCTGGTGCGGCCCAACGTGCTGCCGCTCGACGACCTGGGCCTGATCGCCGGCATCAGCACCAATTATTTTTCGGGGGAAGCCGTCAGCCGAAGCGACGCGCGCGAAGTGGCCGCTGCCTGGGCGCCGTATTGCAGCGTGGCGACTTGGTATATTTGGCGGTCTCTGGACCCCCTGCCCGTCGAATACTGACTCCGTTCGGCCGCCCCCGCCGCAACCATCGCCCGCCCGCTCCGTGCCATCTGGAGCCGGTTCAAAGGAGTAGAAGCCTTGGCCAAAAAAACATTCCTGGATTTCGAGCAACCGATTGCCGAGCTCGAAGGCAAGATCGAAGAACTGCGTTATGTCCAGACGGAATCCGCAGTCGACATCACCGAAGAGATCGATCAGCTGAGCAAGAAAAGCCTCCAGCTGACGAAGGACATCTACAGCGAGCTCACGCCCTGGCAGATCACGAAGATAGCCCGGCACCCGGAGCGCCCCTACACGCTCGACTACGTCCGTGAGATCTTCACCGACTTCGTCGAGCTGCATGGCGACCGGCATTTCTCCGACGACCTGTCCATCGTCGGCGGCCTGGCCCGCTTCAACGGCCATGCCTGCATGGTGCTCGGCCACCAGAAGGGCCGCGACACCAAGGAGCGCGGCCTGCGCAACTTCGGCATGAGCAAGCCGGAGGGCTACCGCAAGGCCCTGCGTCTGATGAAGACCGCCGAGAAGTTCAAGTTGCCGGTCTTCACCTTCGTCGACACTCCCGGTGCCTACCCGGGCATCGACGCCGAGGAGCGCGGCCAGTCCGAAGCCATCGGGCGCAACATCTTCGAGATGGCGCAGCTCGAGGTGCCGATCGTCACCACCATCATCGGTGAAGGCGGCTCCGGCGGCGCATTGGCCATCTCGGTGGCCGACCAGGTGCTGATGTTGCAATACTCGGTCTACTCGGTCATCAGCCCCGAAGGCTGCGCTTCCATCCTCTGGAAGACCAGTGAGAAGGCGCAGGAGGCCGCCGACGCCCTGGGCATCACCGCGCACCGGCTCAAGGCCCTGGGCCTGGTCGACAAGATCGTCAGCGAGCCCGTCGGCGGTGCCCATCGCGACACCAAGCAGATGGCCGCCTTCCTGAAGCGCGCGCTCGGCGAGGCTTTCCGCCAGGTGCACGATCTGCGCACGCCCGAACTGCTCGACCGGCGTTACGCCCGTCTGCAGAGCTACGGTCGCTATACCGACACCAAGGCCGAAGTCGGCAACGCAAGCAAGTAACCCCGTCATCGCCCCGAGGAAGTTCACGAATACGCCCTGGCGCCTGCTGTGCCGGGGCGTAGTGCATTTATGACGACCGTTACGCCCGACCCTGTCTCCGCTGCCATCGCCGCATTCGAGCCGACATTTCCACTCGCCGTCGCCTGCAGCGGCGGCGCCGATTCCACTGCCTTGCTCGCCGCCTGCTCCAGCCGATGGCCGGGGCAGGTGAGGGCGGTGCACGTGCACCACGGGCTGCAGGAGGCGGCGGACGACTTCGTCGCGCGTTGCGAACAGACCTGCCGCAACCTGCAGGTGCCGCTGACCGTATTGAAGGTCGACGCGCGGCACGCGCCCGGCGAAAGCCCGGAAAACGCCGCTCGCACCGCGCGCTATCGCGCACTCGACGCCTATGCGCAGGGCACCGGTGCTGCCGCCGGCACCGACGAAGGCGCAGCGCCGGTCCGCAGCATCGCGCTCGCCCATCACGCCGACGACCAGGTCGAAACCATGCTGCTGGCGCTCTCGCGCGGCGCCGGGCTCGCCGGGCTCGCGTGCATGCCGGCGCGCTGGGAGCGCGACGGCGTCGAGTTTCATCGTCCGCTGCTGGAGGTGTCGGGGGCAGCCGTGCGCGGCTTTGCATTGGCGTTCGGCCTCGGGTGGGCCGAAGACCCCAGCAACGATGACGAGCGCTACACCCGCAACCGAATCCGCGCCCGGCTCATGCCGGCGCTCGAGACCACCTTTCCGCACTTCCGCGAGACCTTCGTGCGCAGCGCGCTGCATGCGGCGCAGGCGCAATCGGTGCTCGACGAAGTGGCGGCTGCCGATCTCGAAGCGGTCGGCGCACCGCCGCGGCTGAAGGACCTCCAGGCCCTGTCCGTCGGTCGCCAGGCGCAGGTGCTGCGCCGATGGCTGCGCACCATCCACGACACCACACCGGACACCGCGCAGCTCGCCGAACTGCAGCGCCAGCTCGCCGCGTGCCGCACCCGCGGGCACCAGCTGCGGCTCAAGGTGGGCCGTGGATTCGTCGTGCGCGAGGGCGATGCGCTCGGTTGGTACAATCCCGCGGTTTTGCCTCCCGCGACATAGACCCAGGCCAGGCGGCCCGCGTCAGGCGATTCCGCTTCCGCTGCGATCGAGACAAACTTTGTGTGCGGTCGGAGGCGAACATCAATTGCCGCACTGCGGCGTTCTCGTTTTTCCGATGGCATTAATCGTTCATAAATACGGCGGCACCTCCATGGGGTCGACCGAACGCATCCGCAACGTGGCCAAGCGGGTCGCGAAATGGGCCCGCGCCGGGCACCAGATGGTCGTGGTGCCCAGCGCCATGAGCGGGGAGACCAACCGCCTGCTGGGCCTGGCCAGGGAACTCGCACCCGCGAAGACCGGCGACGCTTACAGCCGCGAACTCGACATGCTGGCTGCTACCGGCGAGCAGGCTTCGTCAGCGCTGCTGGCCATCGCGCTCCAGGGCGAGGGCATGGAGTCGGTCAGCTACGCCGGCTGGCAGGTGCCGATTCGCACCGACAGCGCGTTCACCAAGGCCCGCATCGAATCGATCGACGACGTCCGTATCCGCGCCGACCTGGCTGCAGGCAAGGTCGTCATCGTCACCGGCTTCCAGGGCATCGACGGCGACGGCCACATCACCACGCTCGGCCGTGGCGGCAGCGACACCTCCGCCGTGGCGGTGGCAGCCGCCATGAAGGCCGCCGAATGCCTGATCTACACCGACGTCGACGGCGTCTACACCACCGACCCCCGGGTCGTGCCCGAAGCCAAGCGCCTGAACAAGGTGAGCTTCGAGGAAATGCTGGAGATGGCATCTCTCGGTTCCAAGGTGCTGCAGATCCGCTCGGTGGAATTTGCCGGCAAGTACAAGGTGCCGCTGCGGGTGTTGTCCAGTTTCACCGACTGGGATATCGACATCGACGAAGAAGCCCGCTCCGGGACGCTCATCACTTTCGAGGAAGACGAAAACATGGAACAAGCCGTCGTATCCGGCATTGCCTTCAACCGCGACGAGGCCAAGATTTCCGTCCTGGGCGTGCCCGATAAGCCCGGCATTGCCTACCAGATCCTGGGCGCGGTGGCAGACGCCAACATCGAGGTCGACGTCATCATCCAGAACCTGAGCAAGAACGGCTCGACCGACTTCAGTTTCACGGTTCACCGCAACGAATTCGCCAAGACCGTCGACCTGCTCAAGGACAAGGTTCTGCCCGGCTTGGGCGGCGCCACCGAAGTCGTCGGCGACGCCAAGATCTGCAAGGTGAGCATCGTCGGCATCGGCATGCGCAGCCACGTCGGCGTGGCTTCCACCATGTTCCGCACGCTGAGCGAGGAAGGCATCAACATCCAGATGATCTCCACCAGCGAAATCAAGACTTCGGTCGTGATCGACGAGAAGTACATGGAGCTGGCGGTGCGTTCGCTGCACAAGGCATTCGGGCTCGAACAAGCCTGATTGCGTTCGCGAAAGTGCCTCCGAATGGTGGCATAATCGAAGGCTTGAAGGAAACGTGACCGAGTGGCCGAAGGTGCTCCCCTGCTAAGGGAGTATGGGGTGTAGAGCCTCATCGAGGGTTCGAATCCCTCCGTTTCCGCCAAGGATCCAGGAAAATCTTTGGGTAGCTACGCTTGTCGGCGCTGTCCTCCCTTGAATCCTACAAATAGCATAGGCTGCGATCTGGAAAGGTCGTGGCCTTTTTTGTCTTTTTGATGCGCGTGGGCCATGTCGTCCATACCGCGATGGGCAAGCGGTGATCTCATCTAAACGTCTCTAGCACGCAGATAAGTCCTCCGCTGCATCCGAGCCAAGGCGCGAGAAATTGGCGTCTGCTTTCGCCCCATCGGTGGCGGTGGTGGCCGAGAGATGGAGTCAAAACTCCCGTGCCTCTCCATGCCATGGCATGAAGTTAGCGAGCTTGGACCATTTTTTCTCCCGCCGCCCACGGCTGTGGAGCGACCACGTGATCTTCCGCGTCCCCGCTGGGCTTTCTCGGTTTCGAGTCGACTAGATAGCTGCTGGCAAGGCCTCGCGCCTTCGGACTTGCTGCAAAAAAACTCCCGTCGCCGAGCCATCTCCGACAGAAATGACCCGGAGTGGGTGATGCCCGCTTGAGCACCCATTTCAAGTTGTCAGTGAGGGTGATATCCACCGCGCCAGGATGGTTCGCCCAGCCTTGTTTTTCGCTCCTTTTACCCAGCGATTCAACTCTTTTGCGAAAAGCAGGTCATTTTTAACAGCATCTGTATGAGCGCACGCATGCTGCATGCATGACTTGGTGGTTTTACCTTTCACCAGGCCCTGAGTTTCTCGACCGAGCTCACGTTTGCCAGGGTTGAACTGCTTTACGGCGCTGGGCCAGACCTCTCCATTGCGAAGTTGCCTGTGTATGGTGATACGAGAAGACCTAAGCTAATATAGCTTTTGCATGAATAACTGGTCACGCACTGCGCGACGTGTGGTGGTACTCGACGACTGCATGTCAACCATTCATTCGCTTCTGGCAATAAAGCGGAGCATGTTGGGGCTAACGAGTCGACGAGTTTCAACTGAAATTACCTTGACCGGCAGGTCAGTTCTGTGTGAAATTCATGACTCTATTTTTCTGCGAAAAGTGCGCGCTAGTCAAACTGAAGCATACAAGAGCGAACGAAATTTCTTGAGGAATCATTAAAATGATGCGAGGTGGTGGCCAAAATCGCATGCGCATTCATGGTGATAGACCTTTCTCAAATAGTCGCGATGGATTGGCAAAGTCGTGCCATTCGCAAGAAGGTGACCGAACTCGCCACTTACCGATGTCTACGTTGAAACATATGTGCATGCTGACTTCAACGCCACTGTCGACCAAGGCCGGCCCTCGTTAACCCTGAAAAACCGCGCCGAGGACCCGGGGCAAAACGCCTATGAATTCAGCACATATGACGTGCCGCCTGGCAACAGGTTTGCGTCGCTAGAACTTGCATCTGTTCGCAGCACCTATGATGCGGGGCATGAACTCTCGAGCCACTTTGAGTGATGTCACGGGTGGCCCACATTTTTTTAATACTGTGCAATAACATCAAGGTAACTTCATGAAAGTCAACATGCGCGATTCCGGCATCGCCCGTCTGATCAAACGCGTCGCCCGTATAACTTGGCCGCGGGTTGGTGCGTGTCTGCCAGGAGTGTTAGGGCGCGGTTTGGTTGTCGAAGACACCGTGGTTTCACTTACGACCTATGGTCCTCGCCTGGAGGCCGTGGACGCGGCCATTTTCTCCATACTTCAAGGTAGCGTGCGGCCTTCAAAGCTAATCCTTGTCGTTAACGAGGAACTGCCTCTTTCAGTTGCGCATCGTCTTCAGCGCTTCGAAAAATACGGATTGGAGGTACTACGCTCAGAAGACATCGGGCCTCATAAAAAATATCATCCGGTCGTTGAGCGAGGTTTGCCAGCCCACGTGAGTTTGGTGACAGCCGACGACGACATCTTTTATGGCCGGCATTGGCTACGTGATTTGCGTAATATGCACCTGGCGCACCCGGAGGATGTCATCTGCGGCTGGGCCAAGCGAATCGTCATTAAGAATGATGCCATCGCGGGGTATCACGATTGGGTCGACGTTGTCGGGATGGAGGCGGCCACTCACCACTTCGCCATTGGCTGCGCAGGGACTCTTTATCCACCCAGCATGGTCGCCGCACTAAAAGCGGCAGGAAAAGACTTCCTGCGATGCTGCCCACGAGCGGACGATGTTTGGCTGCACGCTACGGCCGTGCGTACAGGTCACCGAATTCGGCAAGTTACGCGGCAATTTATCCATCCGATTCATCTGCCGGGAACGCAGGAATCCGCTTTGAAAGTCACCAACCACTTGCCAGACGGAAACGATAAAGCGATTCACGCCACCTACACGCAAGAAGATGTTGGGCGCATCGTGCAATCCGTTGCGTTGGCTTAAACGGCCCTTTCGACTGACAAAGTAACTGATATTCGGGTCGACGAAAAGACCTTAATCGCCCCCGGAATTCGCGGAGACTGTCTGGTTTAAGTCAGGCTACTACCGCTATGGCTTGACTGGCAAGTTGCGGGTAGCCATATCTTGTCGGCGCCATGGGCCTGCGCGTTAGCCTGCCAGACGCGTTGAATCTCACGTGCCAGGGCTGCGTCTTGAAGAACCCGGGTACGGCGTTCAGGGGGCTTGTGCAGCAGCGCTGCATGTCTTCGATAAGGCGACGGGCGACCTGCAATACCTTGCAGGACGGCCCAACTCAAAAAGCTTCGCGGTTCTTGCCGATGAAGTTCTTCAGGACTTGAGCCGGCGGTCGAGCTCCGCCTGGGCGAAAAACGCGCTGGCCAGCTTCAATATCTCGTGGGCCCTGCGCAATTCTTTAACCTCGCGCGCAAGGTCATTGACCCGCTTGGCTTCACTGGTTGTGACGCCCTCACGCACGCCGGCATCTACCCCGGCTCGCTTGACCCATTCGTTGAGCGTCTGCGCCACGCAGCCAATCTTGGGCGCGGTGGACTCGATTGCCGCCCATAACGGTGGGTACTCCCCGCGGTGCTCCTGCACCATCCTCACCGCACGCTCACGGACCTCGGGCGAGAACTTGTTCGACTTCTTTACGGCTTCGTTTTCTCAAGAGTTGAAGCCTCCTCAAAACCCGGGCGATTCACGAGCGAAGATGGTGCAGTCATTCAGTTGCCCGGCAGGATCGCCGGGAATTCGAGCGCTGAGTTTGCGACTCTTCCAGGGTTGGCGTGACGGCCGGCGCGCAAATCGGGTGCCTGCGCTGCCCGCCTGGCCAGTCGACGTGCCAGGGATTCCGGTGCTGCTCTAACGCATATCTACCGCAGCGCCGCCGCCGCGCGGAAGAGGGCAGGGATGAGGTCGGCCTCGACCCGCGCAGGCGAGTAGTCGTCCAGCGTGGTCGCCATGCCGATCGCCACCTGCGCGCCCGAGGGCACGGTCGCGAGGATGGCGACCGCGATCTGGTGCATGTTCACCTGGTGCTGGGTGATGACGTAGCCGTCGGTCCGGGCCTGGGCGATTTCGGTCAACAAGGCGTCGAGGTCGATCGTGGTGCGCGGCGTGAACTTCAGCGGCGGCTGGCGCCGGTACATGGCGCGCAGTTCGTCGTCGTCGCAGGCGGTCAGCAGCATGCGGCCGCTGGCGTTCGACCAGGCGGGCAAGCGGCGGCCGGGCAGCATCTCGGCCAGCGTGAGCTGGCGGCTCGGCAGGCGCAGCAGATAGACCATGTCGTCACCGCGACGCATGCTCAGGTTGACCGCCAGGCCGAACTGGTCGCGCAGCACGGCCAGGTGCGGCGCGACCTGCGCGATGAGCGGGTCGCCCTTCAGGTAGGAGTGGCCGAGCTCGACGGCCTTGGGCGTCAGGCGCAGCCGGCGCGAGGAGGCGTCGCGCGCCAGATAGCCCAGTTTTTCCCAGGTGAATACGAAGCGCTGGGCGGCGCTCTTGCCCAGGCCGGTCATGTCGGCGAGTTCCGTCAGGCCCAGGTCGCCCGGGCGGGCGGCGAAGGCTTCCAGTACCCGCATGGCGCGCTCGACGGCGGCCACGTACAGGTGTTCCTTCTTTCCGCCGGTGTCCTCACCAGCGGCGTCTTCCAGGGTGTCATCCACGGCTTTTCTCCATTCCAGGCACGAATCTGGCTAGAAAGTATTTATATGAAATAGTTAGTATTGTATTGCAATACTTTGGAAAAATGAAGCCTGAACTCTGCGATCGACCCGCGACGGAACTGCGCCAGGAAATACTCGACGGCCACCTCAGCGCCCGCGAGTTGCTGGCCACGCATATCGAGCGCATCGGGCAGTGCAATCCGAGCGTGAACGCCTTGGTCACTCTGGATCTGGAGACCGCCATGGAAGAGGCGGGCCGAGCCGACGATCGCCGGGCGCGTGGCGAAACGCTGGGCCTGCTGCACGGCCTGCCCATCGTGCACAAGGACTGCTTCCTGACACGCGGCATGCGCACCACGCAGGGCTCTCCGCTCTACCGTGACCACGTTCCCGCGGTCAGCAGCCTGCTGGTGCAGCGCCAGCAGGCGGCCGGCGCCATCACGCTGGGCAAGAGCAACATTCCCGAATTCTGTGCGGGCTCGCACACGGTCAACACCCTTTTTGGTGCAACGCGCAATCCCTATGACCTGAGCCGGTCGGCCGGCGGCAGCAGCGGCGGTGCAGCGGCCGCGCTGGCATGCGGCATGACGGCATTGGCCGACGGCAGTGACATGGGCGGCTCGCTGCGCAACCCGGCTTCCTTCTGCAACGTGGTGGGACTGCGCCCTTCGCCGGGGCGGGTGCCGCAGTGGCCGTCGCTCAATCCGAACAATGCGCTGACGGTGGTCGGGCCGATGGGCCGGACCGTCGCCGACGTCGCCTTGCTGCTGGCCGCCATGGCCGGGCCGGATGCGCGGGATCCGCTGTCCATCGAGCAGGACCCAGCGGCCTTCCTGGGTTCGCTGGAGCGCGACGTGGCCGGCACCCGTGTCGCCTTTGCACCCACCTGGGACGGCCTGCCGGTCGATCCGGCCGTGCGGCGGGTGATCGAGGCGCAGGTGCCGGTGCTCGAAGCCATGGGCGCCCGTGTAGAGCAAGCCTCCCCGGACTTCTCCCAGGCCGACCATGCGTTCCAGACGCTGCGCGGCGTGGCCTTCGAACTGGCTTACGGTGAGCTCGCCGACCGGCATCCGGAGGCCTTCAAGCAGGCGATCCACTGGAACATCGGCGTGGGCCGCAGCGCTGGGGGCGTCGACGTCGCCCGCGCCGAAAGAGCCCGCGCTGCGCTGTTTCAGCAGATGCACGGCTTCATGCAGGACCACGACTTCCTGATCGGCCCGGTCAGCCAGGTCGCACCGTTTCCGGTGGAGTGGGAATCCGTGCACGAAATCGACGGCACGCCGATGCACCACTACATCGACTGGATGCGCTCGGGCTACTACCTGTCGGTCACCGGTCACCCCGCCATCTCGGTTCCCTGCGGCTTTACCGACGACGGCCTGCCGGTTGGCCTGCAGATCGTTGGCCGCTACCGCCAGGAGCGTGCGCTGCTCGAATTCGCCCATGCCTTCGAGCAAGCGGTCCCGTGCCGCGATCGCCGGCCGCCGCTGCTTTCCAGATCCTGAATTTTCGATTTCCGTCCCGTCCGTCAACCAACCTTCTTCATTACTGGAGTCTTCGCATGAAAAAACTCATCAGCACCGCCCTGGCCGCTTTGGCCGTCGTCGGCGCCGCGCCCGTCCTGGCCGACACCTATCCGTCCAGGCCGGTGACGCTGATCGCGCCGTTCCCGCCCGGCGGCTCGACAGACGTGCTGGCGCGCATCCTCGCCACCCGCCTGGGTGCCCGTCTGGGCCAGCCGGTGGTGATCGAGAACAAGCCGGGCGCCAACGGCTCCATCGGCGCTTCGGCGGCAGCACGTGCCAAACCCGACGGCTACACCATCCTGCTGATGGGTGGTTCGTCGTACACGGTCAATTCGCTGCTCTACAAGAACATGGGCTACGACCCGCTGGCCAGCTACGAATACCTGGGCATCGCAGGTGGCACGCAACTGGTGATGCTCACCAACCCCACGACCGGCATCGCCAGCATCAAGGACGTGGTGACCAAGTCGGCCACGGAGCCCTTGAGCTTCGGCTCCTTCGGCACCGGCTCGCTGCCGCACATCGCCGGTGAATACTTCTCGCAGAAGACCGGCGCGAAGCTGGTGCACGTGCCCTACAAGGGCAGCGCCCCGGCCATGACCGACCTCATCGGCAACCAGATTCCGCTGACCATCGAGACCATGGTCGCGGCCATGCCGCAGATCCGGGGCGGCAAGGTCAAGCCGGTCGCGGTGCTCGGCGCCAAGCGCGCGGTGCAACTGCCCGACGTGCCGACCATGCAGGAAAGCGGCGTGTCGGACTTCGACTTCGAGACCTGGTTCGGCATCGTCGCGCCCAAGGGCACGCCGGCCGACGTGGTGGATCGCCTGTCGCGCGAGCTCAAGGACATGATGGCCGAGAAGGCCACACACGAAGCCCTGGACGCCGCCGGCTTCGACCCGCGCTATTCCGACGCGCGCCAGTTCCGCGACCAGGTGCAGCGTGAGCTCAAGCGCAACGCCCGCATCATCGAAGCAGCCAAGATCCACGCGGACTGACGCTCGATGACCCACATTGCCTTGCTCAGCCAGACCTCGAAGCTCGAATACCTGGGGCCGATGCTGCAACACGCCTTGCCGCAGGCGCGCTATTCGGTCTGGCCCGACCCGGCCTGCCTCGATGCCGAGGTGGCCGTCTGCTGGAACACGCCGCCCGGCCTGTACGAACGCATGCCACGGCTGCGGCTGGTGCACAGCATCGCAGCGGGCGTCGACAACATCCTGCCCGGCGCCGCAAGCGCCGGTCTGCCGGTGTGCCGGGTGGTCGACGAGGGCCTGACGCGCGGCATGGTCGAGTACGTGATGTGGGCCGTGCTGCACTTCCATCGCGGCTTCGACATCGCCTTGCGCCAGCAACGCGACCATCACTGGAGCCGGCCCAAGCTGCGGCCGGCCGCGGAATGCCGTGTCGGCGTGATGGGCCTGGGCGCGCTCGGCCGCGCCGTGGCGGCCAAGCTGCTGGCCGAGGGCTATGCCGTGTCCGGCTGGTCGCGCGGCCTGCACGCCATCGACGGCGTGACGACCCACGCCGGCCAGGACGGCCTGCAGGACTTTCTCGGCGCCACCGACATCCTCGTCAACCTGCTGCCGCTGACCGACGACACCCGCGCGATCCTCGGCCGGGAGCTCTTCGAGCGCCTGCCGCAGGGTGCCTGCGTGATCGGCTGCGGCCGGGGCGAGCACCTGGTCGCGGACGACCTCGTTGCCGCGCTGCACAGCGGCCATCTGCGTGGCGCCGTGCTCGATGTGTTTCCCCAGGAACCGCTCGAGGCGGTCAGCCCGCTGTGGGACATGCCGCAGATCGTCGTCACGCCGCACATGGCCACCATGGCCTTGCCGCAGGCCGTGGTACAGCAGGTGTCCGAGAACATCCGCCGCCTGCACAGCGGCCAGCCGCTGCTCAACCAGGTGGACGCCGGGCGCGGCTACTGAAGACCGGCGCAACCGCCATCCAAGACCTCATGTACACACCCAAAGCCTACGAAAACCACGATCGGGCAGAGCTGCACCGCCACATGCGCGAGTGGAGCTTCGCCACCCTCGTCACCCACGGCGCGTCGGGCACGCAGGCCACCCACCTGCCGTTTCTGCTCGACGCCGACGACAGCCCCCATGGCACGCTCACCACGCACCTCGCACGCGCCAACGGCCAACTGGCCGACCTGCTGGCCGGCTGCCCCGCGCTGGTGATCTTCCAGGGCCCGCACGCCTTCATATCGCCGAGCTGGTATGACAACCAGCTCACCTTTCCGACCTGGAACTACGCGGCCATCCACGCCCGTGGCACGCCCGCCTGTATGGAAGGCCCGGAGGCGGTGCGCGAGGTGCTCGACCGCACCGTGCGCCAGTACGACGAGCCCCTGGGCGGCGCCTGGCGCTTTCCGGAGATGCCGGCCGAGATGATCGCCACGCGGCTGCGGGCCATCGTCGCGGTGCGCATTCCCATCGAGTCGCTGGAAGGCAAATACAAGTTCAACCAGGACAAATCACCGGCCGACCGCCAGGGCGTCATCCGCGCGCTGGAAAGCTCGACCGACCTCGACGACCGCGCGACCGCCGCATTCATGCGCAAGCGAGAAAAACCATGAGCTCCGACATCCAGGCCATCGAAACGGCCGTGCAGCATTACTTCGACGGGCTCTACGAGGGCGACGTCGAAAAGCTCGGCCGCGTCTTCCATCACAAGGCCAGTCTTTTCATCGCCGCTGAGGGCGCGCTCGTGGCCTTGCCGGTGCCGGATTGGTTCGCCAAGGTGGCCGCACGGCCGTCGCCGCAGTCGCTCGGTGCGCCGCGCGCCGACCGGATCCTGATGATCGACCGCACCGGCCCGGTCAACGCCATGGTGAAGATCGCCTGCCTGTTCGCGCCCAAGGCTTACGTCGACTACCTGTCTTTCATCCACTTCGAAGGCCGGTGGCAGATCGTCGCCAAGAGCTACTGCGAAAGCCCCTGAGATCCGCCCCGGGGCGCGGCGCCTAACTGGCCACCAGGCCCAGGAAGCGCAAGACGTCGCGGCGCACTGGCGCCATCCAGCGCAAGGGCGTGCCCAGGCTGCCCACCAGGGTCACGTGGTTCACCCGCGGATAGCGCTTGAAACTCACCTCGACCCCGGCCGCACGCAGTCGCTCCGCCAGGCCGGCGCTGTTGCGGTCGGGATCGACGGTGTCGTCCCGATCGGCCGCCAGCAGCAGGGCGGGTGGTGACTGCGGCGTGACGTGGGCGATGGGCTGGGAGTCGGCCGGCGTCGCGGGCCATTCGAAGGCCGCTCGGGTCATCGGCTCATCGATCGGCAGAAAGTCATAAGGGCCCGCCAGCCCGATCCAGGCCGAGACTCGGCGTGGCGACAGGCCGACCGCCTGCAGCCAGCGCGGGTCGAGCGCCAGCATGGCAGCGTTGTAGGCGCCCGCGCTGTGCCCCATGAGCACCAGCCGGTCGGGGTCGGCGCCGTAGCGGTCGGCATGGTTCACGGCCCAGCGCACCGCCTGCGCGCAGTCTTCCAGGAAGGTCGGATACCGCACGCCGGGACTGAGCCGGTAATCCGGAATCGCCACCACCGCACCCGCGCCGGCCAGCGCCTCGCCGACGAAGCGGTAGTCGGCGCGCTGGCCGGTCGTCCAGTTGCCGCCGTAGAAAAACACGACCAGCGGCGGCCGGGGTGATGCCGCCGCCGCCGATCTGCTTGGCTGGTACACGTCGATGCGCTGCCGAGAGAGCGCGCCGTAGGCCAGTCCAATGTCGGCGCGGTAGTTGTCGCGCGGCACCAGTGCGTCAAGCACCTGGACGGCGGAACAGCCGGTCAGCAGCGGGGCGGCAGCAGCCGCGAGGAGCGTGCGTCGTGGCAGGTAGGTGGCATGAATCATGACAACCCTACGCACCGCCGGCCGGGTTGGATGAGGGGCGCCAGCAACGGTCGCCGGTTCGATCCTGGAAGTCAGGCGGTTCGCGGTGGCCCTATCTGCTTTAGTCAGCAGACGTCTTCAACACGCTGCCTCCACGCCGCCAGAACGCGGCCAGGGCTGAGGCTGCTGCAAAAACGAGCATCACCAGGACCAACGCGCGCGGCGTCTTGTCGGGCAGCGCGGCCAGCAGCAGCGAGGACACGATGCCGCTGCCGTACTGCAGCGAGCCGATCAGCGCAGCGGCCGAGCCGGCGAGTTCGGGCACCACGGCGTCGAGCGCGGCGGCGGTCGCGCTCGCCGCGATGATGCCGTTCATCGAAAAGAACAGCAGCACCGGCACCACGATGGCCGGCAGGCCGCCGACCTGCAGAAGCGTCAGTCCTGCCGCCGCCAGCATCGCGAGTGCCGCCACGGCCGTGGCGCCGCGCAGCAGGGTGTCGAGCCGGTAACGGCCGACCAGCCGGCGGTTGACGAAGCTCACCGCCATCAGCCCGACGATGTTGATCGCGAACAGCCAGCCGTAGTGCTGCGGCGACACGTCGAAATACTCGATGTAGGCGCGTGGGGAGCCTGCGATGAATGCGTAGGCGCTGACGTAGAACAGCGTCACGCACAGCGTGTAGCGCATGAAGACACGGTTTCCGAGCAGCCCGCGGTAGTCGGCGAAGGCCACGCGCAGGCGCGAGGTGGTGCGGCGTTCGACGGGCAGCGATTCCGGCAGCCGCCGCAAGGCCATCAACATGACCACGCCGATGGCGGCCAGCAGCCAGAAGATGAGATGCCAGGAGCCCAGGCGCACGATCTGCCCGCCCAGCAGCGGCCCGACGATGGGTGCGATCGCCATGATCATGGTGAGCGTCGACAGCGTCTGCGCCGCCATGGTGCGGGGGTAGAGGTCGCGCACCATGGCGCGGGCCAGCATGGGTCCGGTGCAGGCACCGAAGGCCTGGAACATGCGCCAGAAGACCATCTGCCCCATGGTCTGCGACATCGCGCAGCCGATCGAGCCGACCACGAAGATGCCCACTCCCAGCACCAGCGGGCGCAGTCGTCCAATGCGGTCGCTGACCGGTCCCCAGAAGAGCTGCGCCAGCGCGAAACCGACGAGAAAGCTGGTGATGGTCAGCTCGATGTCGCCCAGCAGGTCGCGTTGCATGCGTGGCATGGCGGGCAGGTAGATGTCGGTGGACAGCGAGGTGAAGGCCATCAGCGCGCCCAGCACCAGCAGCAGGCGCAGCTCGCTCGCCGGTGCGGGCGGCGTCATGGTGGTCGATGGGGACATCAGGCCGCCTGCTCGCGCCGGGACAGGGCGAGGGGATTGCCTGTAAGGAAAGTGGTGGAGGCGATGGGGGCCGCGTAGCCGGGGATTTTCATGAAGGGAGTTCCGCTGGAGCGGCGATGGCCCGAGGCCAATGCCGCCAAAGCGGTCGACTCTAAACAGCGCGGCCTGCTCGCACTAGACGGCAAAGGCTTGAAGCATCGTCAAGCCCTGCTTGCCAATGCGTGTCACTGCGGCACGTTCAACGAACTGCCGCTGAATCCGATCCGGTCGGCCGCCGCCGGCGCCGTGGCGATCGCCGGCACGTTGGCGGCGGTGAGCGCCGGTGCCGCGCCGGGCGAGCCACCGCGCGGCGTGGCGCGCACCACCTGGCTCGGTGGCAGGGCGGCGCCGCTGCGCAGGTTGGCGTACATCGCGTCCATGGCGCGGACGAAGTACACATGCAACGGCACGAAGCGGTTGTCGAAGCCCGACAGCGACAGGAAGCCGTCGAAATGCTGGGCGTTGGTCACCTCGATGTAGCCGAGCCGGGTGCTCGACGACTCCAGCGCGCGGTTGAGCGCGGTGTAGGCGCGGGCGTTGTTGTTGAGCGGGATCAGCGTGTCGTTGCGGCCGGCCACGATCAGCGTAGGTTTGGCGCCCAGCCGGCCGTTGAGCAGCACTTCGGCGATGCCGGCGCGCACCGCCTGGCTCTGCGCCAGGGTGGGTCGGGTGGAGGTGGCGGTGGCCGTCAGCGATGCGCCGGTCTCGTCGACGCCGGTGACCAGCGCGCGCTGGCACAGGGCGTTGTCCAGGCCGAAGTCCTGCGCGTTGGTCGACACCGAGGTGGCGATGTTCCATACCCGCGCGCCGCCCACCGAGTCGTTGTAGACGACCGACGCCGGCGTGCCGTTGGAGGTGCCGTTGGCCAGCGCGAAGCTCTGCGCCAGGGTGTTGGCGTTGGCCCGCACCGGAGCGCCGGTGCCGTCGACCTGGGCAAAGCTGGTGTTGCAGACGTTGTCGAGCACCGAGAAGCGGCCGTAGCTCAGCGGGTACATGGCCGACAGGATGGGGCCGTTGCCCAGGCCGTAGTGGGCGTTGTGCAGCAGGTCGCTGTCGGCGGTCCAGCCGAAATTGCGCAATTTGTTCAAGGCGTCCAGCGCCTGCGCGGCGGTGTCGGCACCGGTCACCAGGCCCTTGGCCGCCAAGCCTGCGCAGCGGGCGGTGGCGCGAGCGGTCTGGCCCGAGAAAGCGAGGTAATTGAAGACCGACGTTTCGGTCATGGTCGCCGGTGCGGCCAGAGCGGCGCAGGGCTGGTAGACGTTGCCGAAGGTGGTGAAGTCGGCGAGCGTCCTGCCGTAGGTCGCCACGGCCGCGCCCCCGACCGTGATGCCGTAGCCGGCAGTGGTGGGCATCTCGGTGACCGGTTCGCCTGCCACCACGCCGTCGATGAGGCTGTTGGTGTCCTGCTCGGCGGCATGCAGCACGGCGGCGCCGCCATTGGAAACCGAGCCGGCGATCACCAGCGTGTTGGCCGAGGTGAACGGTGCCGGATTGCCGTCGGTGCCGAAGCGCACGTTGAGCACATAAAGGGCGTAGGCGGCCGCGGCCAGGGTGTCGTTGCCCCAATCCTTCTCGGGGTTGAGCTGCGAATGCACCTGCTTGAGCGCCAGGCGGTTGGGCAGCAGCGCGTTGTAGGCGGCACGGGCCGCGTCGGTGATGTTGGCGGCGAAGTGCGACAGAGCACCGGCGGCGGCGCGCGTGGCCCGGGGGCCGTCGACGCGGTTCACCGTGTCGTCGGTCGGGTCGTAGATGCCGACGCCCTTGCCGGCATCGGTGAGGGCCACTGCGCAGCCGTGCTTCAGACCCCATTCGGCCGAGGTGCCGATGGCGCCGTAGAGCCCGCGCGAGCCCGACGACGGCCCGAGCACGATGCACGGCGCGGCCGTATCGAAGCTGTCGGGCACCTGGACGGCGACCGGCACCCGCTTGCGGCCGCTGCCGTCGTCGAGCACTGCCAGGTATTCACGTCCGGGAATCAGGCCCTCGCCGGTGGTCGCAACGCCGTCGGTGCCCACGTTGGGGCCGTAGAACGTGCCGAAGCCGCCGGCCACGGTGATGTCGACCAGCCCACGGTAGTTGCTGTGGATCGCGTTGCGGCGCAACTCCAGCGCGGTGGGTGCCGCGGGATCGGCATAGGCCGGGGCCGCCGCCGCCAGCCCGGTGCGGCCGAGCCCGCCGGTGAGCAGGTCCTGGGTGGCGGCGCTGTTGCCGGCAGCCGGCGCGGTAGCGGAAAAGACGGTGACGCTGACCGGCGTGAGGTTGGCCGGCAGCGTGTTGACTCCCGTGGCGTCGTTGCTGCCGCCGCAGGCCGCCAGCAGCAGGGCGGGCAGGGTGGCCAGGGCGCCCAGGCCGGGGCGCAGTTTATGGCTCGGCTGTCGGGCTGGGTCCGGAAGGGAAGTCCGCATCGTCGTCTCCGTTTTTTTGTACGGCGCATATCAAAGCCGCAAACGGGCGCGGACGCACTAGCGTTAACGCGATGGTGGACATCGTCGCGCCGGCCCATGCGGCCGTGCAGCGGGCAGGGCGCCGGTCAGTGCGCGCCGGCGAGCGCCTCGCGCGGCGCGACCTGGCTGCGGCAGGCGATCAGGTAGGCGTCGCGGGTGCTCTGGATGTGGCCCCGCAGGATGGTCTGCGCGCGCCGGGTGTCGAGGTTGCGGATCGCCTCGACCACCACCTGGTGGTTGTCCTGGCAGTGGGTGACCTGCTCGTTCTCGACCGGCAGGCGGTAGCGCAGGGCGGTGATCTGGGCGGAGATCAGCTTGGCCGCGTCCTTCAGGTAGCCGTTGTCGCAGTGCTCGACCAGGGCGCTGTGGAATTCGGTGTCCAGGCGCGGAAAAGCGGCGTGGTCGTTGCGGGCGAAGGCCGCGCCCATGTCGTCGAGGCAGCGGTCGAGCGCCTGCACCAGCGCGGCGTGGTTGTGCTTCATCGCGTCGGCCAGCGCCTCGCACTCGATCATCGAGCGGAACTGACAGATGTGCGCCACCTCGGTCTCGTTGAGCTGGAACACGAAGGTGCCGCGCTGGGGATGGATGGCCACCAGCCCTTCGAGACGCAGCCGCAGCAAGGCCTCGCGCACGGGAGTCTTGCTCATGCCCAGCATCGCCGCCACGCCCGATTCCGACAGGGCCTGCCCGAACTGCAGCGGGCCGGTGACGATGGCGTTGCGGATGCGCTCGACCGCCAGGTCGGTGAGCGACTTGGGGCGTTCGACGGGTTCGGTGAAGTTCATGGGACGCCTTCTGTGGGATTGGCAAATGCTAGCACCCGGCCTGCGGGAATTGAGACGAAATGTTGGGGTTGTTCATCTGCTGTGGCAGACAGCAGCGACACGCACATCGCTGTATTGGTTGCGCATTGTCCCGGAAAACACCCCGGCGCGTCATTGACGCCGATGGCCAGGCAGACACGGGTTTTCCACTAATGGCAGATCTGATATGTTAGATACGATCCGATCCGTCACAACAACAACGACGTGGGTCCGGCATGCATCCGGCCTCGGGGACAGCCATGAAAAGATTGCAGAAGCTCGCCGAACTGGTGTTGGTTGCCGGCCTGGCCGGCATGGTGCTGATGGTGTTCGGCAACGTGGTGCTGCGCTATGGCTTCTCCTCGGGCATCACCTTCTCGGAGGAGGTGTCGCGCTTTCTCTTCGTGTGGATCACCTTTCTCGGCGCCATCCTCGCGTTCGCGCAGCGCGGCCACATCGCGATGGAAACGCTCACCAGCCGCCTGCCCGCACCGGCCCAGCGCGGCGTGGCCATCGCCTCGGCTTTCCTGATGCTCGGCTGCTGCGTGCTGATGGTGATCGGCGGATGGAACCAGACGCTGATCAACCTGCATAACTTCGCGCCGGTCTCCGGCATTCCGCGCGGCGCCATCTACGCCGCCGCGGTGACGGCCGGCGTCTGCCTGGGCCTGCTGATCCTGCGCGACCTCTGGCGGCTGCTGAGCGGCGCGCCCCTGCACCAGTTCGAGCAGCGCTCGGCCACCGAATAAGCGTCGAGAGAGCCACCGGACATGACTGTCTTCATCTTCATCTCCTCCCTGCTCGCGGCGATGTCCCTGGGCATGCCGATCGCCTTCGCGCTGATGGTCTGCGGCGCCGCGCTGATGTGGCAGGTGGGCATCTTCGACGCGCAGGTGCTGGCGCAGAACCTGGTCGACGGCGCCGACAGCTATCCGCTCATGGCCGTGCCGTTCTTCCTGCTGGCCGGCGAGCTCATGAATGCCGGCGGCCTGTCGCGCCGCATCGTCGAGGCGCTGCTGAGCCTGGTGGGGCATGTGCGCGGCGGCCTGGGCTACGTGGCGATCATCGCGGCGCTGGTGCTGGCCAGCCTGTCGGGCTCGGCGATCGCCGACACCGCGGCCCTGGCCGCGCTGCTGATTCCGATGATGCGCAACGCCGGCTACAACGTGCCGCGCTCGGCCGGCCTGCTGGCCGCCGGCGGCGTGATCGCGCCGGTGGTGCCGCCCTCGATCGGGCTGGTGCTCTTCGGTGCGGTGGCGGGCGTGTCGGTCAGCAAGCTGTTCATCGCCGGCATCGTGCCGGGGTTGACCATGGCGCTGGCGCTGATGATCACCTGGTGGCTGCTGTGCCGCCAGGACGCCTCGCCGGTGCTGGCGCGCAAGTCGCGGTCGGAGACGGTCGCGTCGGTGCGCCAGGCGGGCTGGGCGCTGATCCTGCCGCTGATCATCATCGTCGGCGTGAAATTCGGCGTGTTCACACCCACCGAGGCCGGCGTGGTTGCGGTGGTGGCCGCCGCGCTCATCGGCCGCTTCGCCTATGGCGAACTGAGCGGCGCCAAGCTCTATCACGGCATGGTGGCGGCGGCCCGGACGTCGGCGGTGGTGATGTTCCTGGTGGCCGCCGCGCTCATCTCGGCCTGGCTGATCACGGTGGCCAACATCCCGGACCAGCTCATCTCGCTACTGCAGCCCTTCATCGACCGGCCGGTGCTGCTGATGGTGTTCATGCAGGTCATCGTGCTGGTAGTGGGCACCGCGCTCGACTTCACGCCCACCATCCTGATCCTGGCGCCGGTGCTGATGCCGCTGGTCAAGCAGGCGGGCATCGACCCGGTGTACTTCGGCGTGATCTTCGTGATGAACAACGCCATCGGCCTGCTGACGCCGCCGGTGGGCAATGTGCTCAACGTCGTCTGCTCGGTCGGCAAGGTGCCGATGGACGACGTCATCCGCGGCGTGCTGCCTTTCCTGTTCGCGGAATTCGTGGTGCTGATCCTCATGAGCCTGTTCCCGGTGCTCGTGCTGGGGCCGCTGCGCT
This sequence comes from Xylophilus sp. GOD-11R, assembly GCF_033546935.1. GTDB lineage: Bacteria > Pseudomonadota > Gammaproteobacteria > Burkholderiales > Burkholderiaceae_C > Xylophilus. The sequence continues at coordinate 2,097,646 of NZ_CP137854.1, forward strand.
GGATGCATTGAGACGACGACGCCATCCAAACCTACAACCAACTGGAGACAAGACATGAACCGATTCCTTTCCAAGATCGCCCTGGCGTTCGGCGCGGCGGGCGTGCTCGCGGCCGGCGGCACGCAGGCCCAGACGGTCGCCAAGTACGCCTACGGCGCCACCGAAGACCATCCCCAGGGCGTGGCCGCACGCAAGTTCGCCGAGCTGGTCAAGGCCAAGACCGGCGGCCGCATCACGGTCAACACCTACGGCAGCGGCAAGCTCGGTTCCGACCCCTCGCTGCAGTCGCAGGTGCAGGGCGGCACGCTCGAATTCATGACCGGCCCGACCTCGAATTTCGTCGGCCTCATCAAGGGTTTCGCGCTGTTCGACCTGCCTTATCTGGTCACCAATTACAGGGAGGCCGACGCACTGCTCGATGGGCCCCAAGGCCAGGCGTTGCTGGCCCGACTCGACAGCGTGGGCCTGGTCGGGCTGGGCTACCAGGAAAACGGCTTTCGCAGCGTCACCAATTCCAAGCACCCCATCAACAAGCTCGAAGACCTGGCCGGCCTGAAGATCCGGGTGATCCAGAACCCGGTCTTCATCGACACCTTCAAGGCCCTGGGCGCCAACCCCTTGCCGCTGCCCTACACCGAGCTGTATGGCGCACTCGAATCGCGGGCGGTCGACGCGCAGGAGAACCCGGTCGGACTCATCGACTCCGGCAAGTTCTACGAAGTGCAGAAATACCTGTCGCTCACCGGCCACGTGTATTCGCCCTTCATCGTGGTGGGCAGCAAGAAGTGGTTCGACAAGCTCTCCGAAGCCGACCGCACCGCCGTTCGCCAGGCCGCCACCGAGGCCAGCAAATTCATGCGCGAGCTCGAGCGTAAGGAAGAGACCCGGCTGATGGCCGCGCTCAAGGCCAAGGGCCTGCAGATCAACGAACTGCCGCCGGCCGAACTCGCCCGCCTGCGCACCGCGGTCAAGCCGGTGGTAGACAAATACGTCGCCGAGCTTGGCGTGGACATGGGCAAGCTGCAGGAATCGCTGAAGTGAGCCGACAGCCTCTGGTGGTCGCGCTCGACGGCGGCTATTCGTCCTACGACCAGGAAGAAGCCATCTTCGGCGCAGCCGGCGCCCGCTTCGAGATCCGCGCCTGCGAAGGCGACGAAACCCGCGCGATGGCCGCGGTGCGCGGCGCCGACGTGGTCATCGTGCGCGAGACACCGGTGACCCGCGCGGTGATCGGCGCCATGGACGTCTGCCGCGGCATCGTGCGCTCGGGCATCGGCGTGGACAACATCGACCAGCCGGCCGCTCGCGAACGCGGCATCGCCGTGGCCAATGTGCCCGACTACGGCATCGACGAGGTGAGCACCCATGCGGTGGCCCTGCTGCTGGCCGTGATGCGGCAGATCACGCAGCGCGACCGGCACCTTCGTGAAGGGCGTTGGAACGCGCCGCGCAGCCGGCCGATGCTGCGCCTGCGTGGCCGCACGCTGGGGCTGATCGGCTACGGCCGCATCGCCCGCCAGACCCACGAGAAGCTTGCCGGCTACGGATTCGCCCGCGTGCTGGTGAGCGACCCGTCGGCCACCCTGCCGCCGGAGGTGCAGGCCGCCTCGGTCGACGACGTTTTCGCTCAAAGCGACGTGGTCTCGCTGCATGCGCCACTCACTCCGCAGACCCGCCACCTGGTGAACGCCGCGCGGCTGGCGACCATGCGTGACGACGCCATCCTGGTGAACACCTCGCGCGGCGGACTGGTCGACATCGACGCTCTGCACCAAACACTGGCCGCCGGCCGGCTGCTGGGCGCCGGGCTCGACGTGTTCGAGGCCGAGCCGCCCGCGTTCGACCACCCCATCTTCACGCTCGACAACGTCGTGCTCTCCGACCACATCGGCTGGTACAGCGAGGAGTCGATGCGCGATTTGCAGCGCAAGACGGCCGAGGAGGGCGCCCGCATCCTCGCCGGGCAGCGGCCGCTGCACTGGCTCAACCCCTGACATTCCAACGCACATCAACAGGACCATTCCATGAAAGATCTCCTCGAAGGCTTTTCCAAAGTCGCTGTCGCATCGGTGGCCGACGCGGTCGACAAGCTCACCGGCAAGCGCGGCTACATGGACGCGAGCATCAAGCCGCGCACGGTGGACAAGCGCGTCGTCGGCCCCGCCGTCACCGTGCTGGAAGCCGCCACCGACGAATTCCTGCCACCGCAGCATGCGCTGGACCTGATCGACGAAGCGCCGCGTGGCAGTGTGGTGGTCATTTCCATCGGCGGCGGCGAGCCCAACGTGGCGGTCTGGGGCGGCCTGATGACGGCCGGCGCGGTGGCCAACGAGCACGTGGGCGCCATCCTCGACGGCGCGGTGCGCGATCTCGGCGAGATCCGGCGCGACTACGACTTCCCGGTCTATGCCCGCGAGGTCAGCCCGGGCACCACGCTCGGCCGCTACCGCACGGTGGCATCGCAGGTGCCGGTGGTGGTCGGCGGCGTGGTGGTGCATCCCGGCGACATCATCGTGGCCGACATCGACGGCGTGGTGGTGGTGCCCAAGGACCTGGCGCAGGAGGTGCTCGACGCGTCCATCGAGATCGACGAGCGCGAGCTGGAGCAGGCCAGGCTGATCATCGCGGAACGCTCCCTGCGCACCGGCCTGGCCAAGTACGGCCGCATCTGAAGGCACCATGAGTCAAGCCAGCCAGGCCGCCCGCCGCCCCGGGTGCATCGTCTCCATCGGCGAGGCGATGATCGAATTCAACCAGGCCCGCCCCGGCGAGCCGCAGTACGTGCAGGGCTTCGGTGGCGACACCGCCAATTGCCTGGTCGCGGCCGCCCGGCAGGGAGTGCAAACCCGCTACATCTCGGCCATCGGTGACGATACCTTCGGCGCCATGCTGATCGATCTCTGGAAGCGCGAAGGCGTGGACACCTCGCAGGTGCTTGTCGATCCGCAGGCGCCGACCGGCGTGTATTTCGTCACCCACGGCCAGGCCGGCCACCAGTTCGGCTACCTGCGGGCCGGCAGCGCGGCGAGCCGCATCGGCCCGGGTTCGGTGACGCCGGCGGCGCTGGACGGCGCCGCTTTCCTGCACGTTTCGGGCATCACCCAGGCGATCAGCACCAGCGCCTGCGACGCGAGCTTCGTGGCGATGAACCTGGCCCGCGAGCGCGGCGTGCCGGTGGCCTACGACCCCAACCTGCGGCTGCGTCTGTGGCCGCTGGAGCGCGCCCGGGCAGTCATCCGCGAAAGCGTCGGCCTGTCCGACATCCTGCTCGTCAGCTCCGACGACGCCTCGGTGCTCACCGGCGAGCAGACGCCCGACGCCATGCGCGACGTGCTGCTGGCCTGGGGCGCGCGCACCGTGGTGCTCAAACTCGGCGCGCTCGGCGCCACGGTGCATGCGGCTGGCGCCGATCACCATTTCGCCGGCCATGCGGTCGACTGCGTGGACGCCACCGGCGCGGGCGACTGTTTCGCCGGCGCCCTGCTGGCGCGGCTGGCCAGCGGTGACGACATCGTCGCGGCGAGCCGCTACGCCAACGCCGCCGCCGCCCTGTCGACCCGTGGATTCGGCGCCATCGCACCGATTCCGAAGGCCTGCGAGGTGGTGGATTTCCTGAACCGAACCGAAGCAGCCGCATGACTTTCGAGAAAGACCTGTACCTCGGCCGCCAGGTGGTGGTGGTCGGCGGCACCAGCGGCATCGGCCTGGGCATCGCCCGGGCTTTCGCCGCCCACGGTGCGCGCCTGCTCGTCACCGGCGCCATCGCCGCCGAGGTCGACGCCGCGCTGGTGTCCGAAAACGGTTTCGAGGGCGTCGCCGTCGACGTGCGCGACGCGGCCGCGATGCGCGCCCTGTTCGAGGCGCGCCCGGTCGACGTGCTGGTCAACTGTGCGGGCATCACCCGGCGCGACCTGGCCGAGCACGATCCCGAGGTCTTCGCCGAAGTGGTCGACGTCAACCTGGTCGGCATGATGCGCAGCTGCCATGCGGCGCGCCCGGCCCTGGCGCGCAGCGGGGGCTCCATCGTCAATATCGCGTCGATGCTGAGCTTCTTCGGCAGTGCCGGCGTGCCGGCGTATGCGGCGAGCAAGGGCGGCGTGGCGCAGCTCACCAAGTCGTTGGCCATGGCCTATGCGGCCGAGGGCGTCCGGGTGAACGCCCTGGCGCCCGGCTACATCGCCACGCGCCTGACCAACGTGCTGCAGGACGACGCGGCCCGCAGCGGCGCCATCGTGGCGCGCACGCCCATGAACCGCTGGGGCCAGCCGGAGGACGTGGCGCAGGCCGCGCTGTTCCTGGCCTCGCCGGCGGCCTCGTTCATTACCGGCGCCATCGTTCCCGTGGACGGCGGCTACCTCGTCGCCTGAAGCGCGACCGAAAGACTCCCCATGATCGTGCAGCACCCCGGCATTCAGCCCGAGATCGCCATTCCCGCCATGCCCGACGACGAGCGCATCTGGGTGCCCCAGGCGCCGCTGGTGTGGTTCCGGCCGCTCATGTTCAACACCGTCACCGGCGGCTGGTGCAACCTGTTGCGGGTGCGTCGCGCGGGGGTGCTGTCGCGCCACATTCACCCGAGCGCCGTCACCGGCTTCGTGCTCAAGGGCGCCTGGCGCTACCTGGAGCACGACTGGATCGCCAGCGAGGGGTCGTTCGTGTACGAGCCGCCCGGCGAGATCCACACGTTGGTCGTCGACGAGACCGCCGGTGAACAGGAAATGATCACCTTCTTCAACATACAGGGTGCACTGATCTACGTCGACGGCGACGGCCGGCAGACCGGCTACGAGGATGTCTTCTCCAAGATCGAGATGTGCCGGGCGCACTACCGCGAGGTCGGCCTGGGCGCCGATTACGTGGACCGGTTCATCCGCTGACATCCGGTGCCGCCGACCGGCGGCATGCGACAGGTTTCAGGCGAGGAAAACCAATAACGGAGACCAACATGAACAAGGCTTTTTTCCAGCCGAGCCGTCGCGCCATCGTGGCGTGGCTGCCTGCGGCGGCCCTGGCCGCCTCGGGTGTCGCGCATGCACAGGCACGCGACTTTCCCAATAAGCCGATCGAGCTGATCGTGCCCTTCCAGCCCGGTGGCGGCACCGACGCCGTGGCGCGCGCCTATGCGGACGCCGCCCGCAGGCACATCGCGCAGACCGTGCTGGTGGTCAACAAGCCCGGGGCCAGCGGCGCGATTGGCTGGCAGGACCTGATCGCCTCCCGGCCCGACGGCTACCGCATCGCGGTGGTGACGGTAGAACTGGTGACCTTGCCGCCGCTCAACATGGCGAAATTCACCGCTGACGACGTCACGCCGATCGCGCGGTTGAACGCCGATCCGTCGGCGATCACCGTGCGCGCCGACGCGCCCTGGAACAGCATCGAGGAATTTCTTGCCGCCGCGAAGGCCCAGGGCGGCAAGCTCAGCATGGGCAATGCCGGCAACGGCTCGATCTGGCACCTGGCTGCCGCGGCGCTGGAAGACAAGACCGGTGTCAAGTTCAACCACACGCCGTTCCAGGGCGGCGGGCCGGCGGTGCTGGCCCTGATGGGCGGCCACATCGACGCGGTGGCCGTCAGCCCCGCGGAGGTGACGACCTTCGTACAGGCGGGCAAGCTCAGGACGCTCGCCGTCATGGCCGACCAGCGAGTCAAGGGCTTCGAGAAGGTGCCGACCCTCAAGGAGCGTGGCATCGACCTGTCGATCGGCACCTGGCGCGGCCTGGCGGCGCCCAGGAACACGCCGCCCGAGGTGATCGCCTACCTGAAGACGGCGAGCGAGCAGATCGCCAACGAACCCTCGTTCCGCGAGGTGCTCGACAAGCAGAACCTCGGGTTCGCCTATGCCGACGACCAGACCTTCAAAGCCGCGATCGCCAAGGACAGCGCCTTCTTCCGCAACCTGGTGAGCAAGGTCGACATCCGCAACTGAGGCAACCCGCGCGGCCGGCTCCGGCCGCGCCACGCGCCGCCCCGCGTTCGAGCGCCCGCCTGCCCAGGCGGGCGTTTTCGTTTCTGCGGCCCGCTCCGCCAGCCCGATTCCCGACCGGCCGGCCGCCTCACGACAAACCCTTAGAAGTGTTGACACTTGGTGAATAAATGAAAACACTGTAGGCCACAGAGTTCACTTTCGAATCGGATCCGACATGCCCCATCTGCCAGCGTCCCAAGCCTTGCAGCGCTTTCGCGTCATCGATCTCACCCAGGTGCGCGCCGGCCCCACCTGCTGCCGCCAGCTCGCCGACTGGGGCGCCGACGTGGTCCAAGTGCAGATGCCCGAACACATGCGCGGCGACGACACCCTGGGCGGCCAGGACGGCTCCGACTACCAGTACACCCACCGCAACAAGCGCTCGATCACGCTCAACCTGAAGGAGGCCGAAGGCATCGAGACGCTCAAGCGCCTGATCGCCACGGCCGACGTGGTGGTGGAGAACTTCCGGCCGGACGTGAAGTTCCGCCTGGGCATCGACTACGAGTCGCTGGTGGCCGACAACCCGGGACTGGTCTACGCCAGCATCTCCGGCTTCGGCCAGACCGGCCCCCTGGCCACGCGCCCGGGCTTCGACCAGATCGCGCAGGGCATGGGCGGACTGATGTCGGTGACCGGTCAGCCGGGCGACGGGCCGATGCGGGTCGGCATTCCGATCGCCGACCTGTGCGCCGGCATCTTCGCGGCGCAGGGCATCCTGGTGGCGCTGCTCGAACGCGAGGCCTCCGGCCACGGGCAATGGCTGCACACCTCGCTGCTCGAATCGATGGTCTACATGATGGATTTCCAGACCTCGCGCTACCTGATCGACGGCGAGGTCGGCACCCAGGCCGGCAACTTCCATCCGACCAGCATCCCCACCGGTGTCTACAAGGCGCGCGACGGCTACATGAACATCGCCGTCTTCGGCTCCAAGATCTGGGAGCGCTTCTGCAACATCCTCGGCGCGCCGGAGTGGATAGCCGATCCGCGCTACCACGACAAGCCTTCGCGGTCGGTCAACCGCGAGTCGCTCAACGCCGAGATCAACCAGCGGCTGGCCGCCCAGGACCGTGCCCACTGGATCCGCGAATTCAACGACGGCGGCGTCGCTTGCGGACTCATCAGCGACGTGCGCGAAATGCTGGAGGAGCCGCAGATCCAGCACCTGGGCATGGTCAAGGACGTGGTGTCGGCCCGGCTCGGTCCGCAACGCATGGTCGGCCAGCCGGTGCAGCTCGAGCGCACGCCCAGCAGCATCGTGCGCTCGGCACCGCGACGCGGCGAGCACACCGAGGAAATCCTGACCGAACTCGGCCTCGGGTCCGAAGACCTGAGCCGCATGAAAGCCACCGGAGTCTATTGAGCATGAACGCACCCGAATCGTTTCCCACCTACACCTCCACCACCGAGCGGGTCCTGACCTGGCTCGACGGAAGCACCCTGCATATCCGCTTCAACCATCCGGCGCGCCACAACGCCTTGTCGGTCGACATGTGGGAGGCCGTGCCGCCCCTGCTGAACCTGGCGCGCGACGACGATCGGGTGCGGCTGGTGGTGTTCTCCGGCGCCGGCGAAAAGGCCTTCGTGTCGGGCGCCGACATCTCGCAGTTCGAGGACATGCGGGCCGCCCGGGAAGCGGTGAAGCGCTACGAAGCCATGGCCGAGGAGTCGCTGATGAGCATCCACGACTTTCCCAAGCCGACGCTGGCCTGCATCCGCGGCTGGTGCATCGGCGGCGGGGTGAACGTGGCGATCAGCTGCGACATCCGCATCGCCACCGCCGACTCGGTGCTGTCGATTCCCGCGGCGCGCCTGGGCCTGGGCTACCGCTATTCGGCGATGAAGAACCTGGTCGACCTGGTGGGCCCGGGCGTGGCCAAGGACCTGTTCTTCACCGCCCGGCGCATCGACGGCACCGAGGCCCATCGCGTGGGCCTGGTCACCCGTGTCTGCCCGCCCGACGGGCTGGAAGCGCTGCTGGCCGAATACACGGGCGCCATGGCCGAGAACGCGCCGCTGACCATCGCGGCGGCCAAGGCGATCACCCGCGAAATCCTCAAGCCCTCGCCGGAGCTCGACATGGAGCGGTGCAGCGCACTCATCCGCGGCTGCTTCGACAGCGCCGATTACGCCGAAGGCCGCAGCGCCTTCATGCAGAAGCGCAAGCCGGTCTTCACCGGCCACTGAGCCGGCCGCCACCGACCGAAGAAAGAGACGAGGAGACCCCATGCAGTCCTACTGGATGCAGATGACCGACACGACCACCGTGCTCGAGTTGCGCGACACCCCACGGCCTGAACCGGGCGTCGGACAGCTGCTGGTGCGCATGCGTGCCGCATCGCTCAACCGGGGCGAATTCGTGCTGGGCCACGGCCTGCACGGCAAGGCCGGCAGCTGGAAGGCGATCGGCGGCGAAGGTGCCGGCGAGGTGGTGGCCGTCGGCGCCGGTGTGCAGGGCTTCGCGCCCGGCGACCGGGTGATGGGCCGATGCGCCGGCGCGTTCGCGGAATTCGCGCTGATGGAGGTGGACGAGGCGATTGCCATGCCGCAGGCCCTGGGTTTCGAACAGGCCGCCAGCGTGCCGATGACCTTTCTCGTCGCCTTCGACATGCTGGTGCTGCAGGGCCGGCTGCGGGCCGGCGAATGGCTGCTGGTCAACGGCGTGTCGTCGGGCGTGGGCGTGGCGTCGCTGCAGCTCGGCAAGGTGCTCGGGGCGAAAGTCATCGGCACCTCGGGCTCGGCCGAGAAGTTGCGGCTGATGCGCGAGCTGGGCCTCGACGTGGGCATTCAGACCCGCGCGGCCGATTTCGCCGGTCGGGTGATGGAGGCCACTGGCGGCCACGGCGCCGACCTGGTGGTCAACGCGGTCGGCGGCACGGTGTTCGCCGAGAACATCCGTGCCATGGCGTTCGAAGGCCGGCTCGCGACGGTCGGCTACGTGGACGGCGTGGTCCGGGCCGAGATCGACCTGGAGGCGTTGCACGCCCGGCGGCTGACGCTGTTCGGCGTGTCCAACAAATTGCGCACCCGGGCGCAGCGGGCGTCTTCGGTGCCGCGCTTCGTGGCCGAGGTCTTGCCCCACATCGCGGCCGGCCGCATCCGCCCGCAGATCGACCAGGTGATGCCGCTGGCCGAACTGCCGCAAGCCAAGGCCCTGATGGAAGCCGGTAAACACGCCGGAAAGATCGTGTTGCGCATCGACTGAATCGCCCGGCAGCGAGCGCTGCCGACCCATCGAACAAGACGGAGACATTCCATGAACAAACGCCGCCTGATCGTCGTGGCCGCCTGCGCGGCCCTGGCCGGCAACCTCGCGTTGGCCCAGGGCGACGGCTATCCCGCCAAACCGATACGCCTGGTCGTCGGCTTCGCGCCCGGAGGCGCGGCCGACCTGGTGGCGCGGGCCATGAGCGATGCGCTGGGCAAGGCGCTCGGCCAGCCGGTGATCGTCGACAACAAGCCGGGCAACGGTTCGAGCATCGCCGCCGAGATCGTGGCCAAGGCGCCGGCCGACGGTTACACCCTGCTGATCGCCAGCCCGAGCAGCATGTCGGTCAACCCCTCGCTCAATCCCAGGCTGCCGTATGCGGCCCGGGACTTCATCGGCGTCACCAAGATCACCACGTCGCCGCTCGTGCTGGCTGTCAATCCGGCGACCGGCATCCGGTCGGTGCCCGAACTCATCGCCGCCGCGAAGAAGGACCCGGGCAAGCTCAACTATTCGAGCTCGGGCAACGGCTCCGCGCCGCACCTGGGCGCGGCGCTCTTCAGCCAGGTGACCGGCACGGAGATGACGCACATCCCGTTTCGCGGCGGCAGCCTGGCGATCCAGTCGGTGATGGCGGGCGACACCCAGGTCACCTTCGGTACATCGCCCTCGGTGCTGCCGCAGGCCAGCGGCGGCAAGCTGCGTGCGCTGGCGGTCAGCACCCGCGAGCGTTCGCCGCTGGTGCCGGGCATCCCGGGCATGGCCGAGGCCGGATTGCCCGGCTACCACCTCGAGTTCTGGTACGGCATGTTCCTGCCGGCGGGAACGCCCGCGCCTGTCGTGAAGAAGGTCTACGAGGCCACGGTGCAGGCCATGGGCCAGCCGCAGGTGAAGGCCACGCTGGCACGCGACGGCACGGAGGTGTCGGTGTCGGAGTCGCCCGCGAAGTTCGAGGCCTTCCTGGCCGAGGACGGCAAGTTCTGGACGAAGCTGGTCAAAAGCGCGAACGTCAAGGTGGAGTGACGGGCATGCGGGCCGCACCGTGGGGGCCGGCCCACCGGGCACGTTAGGATTTGTCCATGGCGACTCCACCCCTCAGCACGCGCGGCCCCGGCCTGTCGCACACCATCGCGGCCGAACTCAAGGCGCTCATCTATTCCGGTGAGTACCAGCCGGGCGAGCGCATCAACGAGGCGGCGCTGGCCTTGCGCATGGGCACCAGCCGCGGCCCGATCCGCGAGGCGATCAAGGTGCTGGCCGGGCTGGGCATCGTCACCGCCGTGCCCAACAAGGGGGTTTTCGTGCGGCAGCTCTCGCTGCGCGAAATGCTGGAAATCTACGAGCTGCGGGCGCTGGTGTTCGGCTATGCGGCCGAACGTGCCTGCGAGCATCTCACCGAGGCGCACCGCCAGCAGTTCGAGAAGCTGCTCGACGCCATGGACCAGGCCTGCGACAGCGGCGACGGCACGCTCTACTACGAACTCAACCTGCAGTTCCACGCGCTGATCCTGCTGCTGTCGAACAACCAGCGCGCCCGCCAGGCCTACGACGACTACGTCAAGGAGCTGCACCTGGTGCGACGCAAGTATTTCAACGCGCCGGGCAACATGCGCCGCTCCAATGTGGAGCACCGGGCGATCTACGACGCGATGGTGGCCGCGCATCCGGCCAAGGCCCGGCTGGCGGCCGAGCGGCACGTGCAGGCGGGCCGGGTGCGGCTGCTGTCGCAGTACGAAGGGCCGCAGTAAGCCGCCATTCGCGACGGCGGTGGTTCAGGCCGGGCGGGTGAGGGCGGCCAGGGCGCGCACGTCGGCCGCCTCGCCCAGTGCCCAGCAGGCGTCGAGCAGCCGGCGGGTGCGGTCGCGGCCCAAAATCGCATCGGACATGCCGCTGAACTTGGCCTCGAGCTGAGCATCGGTCAGCGGCTTCTGCATCGAGCCGATGGCGTGCTCCACGAAGACGTGGATGCGGCGGCCGTCGGCCAGCACGGCGGTGACGTCGGCGCTGGCTTCGTCGATGCCGTCGTCGACCGTGGCCACCACCTTGCGGCGCAGCGCCACCATGTCCTCGCGGTTGACGATCGCATCCGCGTATTCGTCCTCGGTGGCCTGGCCGAAGATGAGCCCGGCGGCGCAGCCGTGGTAGACGCTGAACTTGCCCTGCAGGCCGTCGGCGGGTTCCTTCTTGCCGGTGAGTTCGAGCACCAGCGAATGCACCCGCAGCTCGATGCGCTCCACGTCCTCGGCGCGTACGCCCTGGTCGCGCAACTGCACGCAGGCGTCGATGCTGGGGTGGATCACGATGCCGCAGGCGAAGGGCTTGTAGCTGTTGAACGAGATCTCGAAGCGCTGCCCGAGTTCGTCGGTGACTTCGTTCCAGGCGGTCTTGGGCGATACCACCTGGGCGAAACCGCGGGGGGCTTCCAGCGCACGCGGGCTGGCGGTGAAGCCGTGCTGCGCCATCAGGGCCGACATCAGGCCGGCGCGCGCGGCACCGCCCGGGTGGAAGGGCTTGGTCATGGTGCCGAACTGCTCGCGCAGGCCCACCGGCTGCGACGCGGCGATGCCCAGCGCCATGCGGGTGCGGTCCACGTCGAGGCCGAGCAGGCGCGCGCAGCCGGCGGCCGCGCCGAGCATGCCGGTAGTGCCGGTGATGTGCCAGCCACGGTCGTAGTGGTCGGGATAGATGGTGTTGCCCATGCGGCAGGCCACGTCGATGCCGATGACCAGCGCATCGATCAGTTGCCGGCCGCTCGCGCCGGTGTGTTCGGCCAGGGCCAGCAGGGCCGAGGCCACCGGTCCGGCCGGATGGATGATGGTCTTGAGATGGGTGTCGTCGAAGTCGAAGGTGTGCGAGCTGATGCCGTTGAGCAGCGCGGCGCTGGCGATGTCGACCCGCTCGCTGCGCCCGGCGATGCTGGCCTGCGCGGACGGCTGCAGCACCTGCACCGCCGCCAGCGCCGCCTGCACCGCTTCATGGTGGGCGGCGCCGACCGCGCAGCCGAGCCAGTTGAGAAAGGTACGGTGCGCCTCGCGGTCCACCGCGTCGCTCCAGCCGCGCGACGGATGCCGGGCCACGAATTCGGCCAGGATCTGGGTGATGGGAGGGGCGTTGTGGTCGGCCTGGACCTGGGTGTTGCGTGCCATGGATGGGTTGCTTCGGGGAGGTGAAAGGAAAGGAAGGTAGGAGGACGGTTGCGACGGGTCGGCGAGCCGACGGCCGGTCAGTCCAGCGAGATGTTCTGCGCCTTGGCCAGGGCGCTCCAGCGGGCCACGTCGCGCTGGATGTAGCCGCCGAATTCCTGCGGCGTCATGGCCATCGGCTCGACCGCCTCGCCGCCCAGTTTCTCGCGCATGTCGGGCGCCTGCAGCACGGTGGCCAGGGTGTCGTTGAGCTTGCGGACGAGTTCGGCGGGCATGCCGGCCGGCCCGACCACGCCGTACCACTGCACCGCGTCGAAGTTCTTCAGGCCGAGCTCGTCGAGCGTGGGCACATCCTTGAGCTGCGCGGCGCGGCTGTTGCCGGTGACGGCGAGCGCCCGCACCCGGCCGGCCCGGATGTGTTGCAGCGCGGCCGCCAGGCCGGGGAACACCGCCTGGGTCTGGCCGCCCATCGCATCGGTCAGCGCGGGAGCGATGCCGCGGTAGGGCACGTGCACGAGCGGCGTTCCCAGCTGCTGCGCCATCAGCTCCATGGTGAGGTGGGTGAGCGAGCCGGCGCCGGCCGAGCCGTAGCTCACCTTGCCGGGATGGGCCTTGAGGTAGGCGACGAACTCGCGGAAGTCCTTGACCGGCAGCTTGGGGTCGATCACCAGGACGTTGGGGGTGGCGCCGATCATGCCGATGGGCGTGAAGTCCTTGACGGGGTCGTAGGGCAGCTTGCGCGTGGCCGGGCTGGTGCCGTGGGTGGCGACGTATCCCTGCATGAGGGTGTAGCCGTCGGGCGCGGCACGGGCGGTGTTCTGGCAGGCGATGACGCCGCCGCCGCCGCCCTGGTTGTCGACCACGAAGGGCTGGCCGAGCGCCTTGCCCCAGCGTTCGGTGACGGTGCGGCCGACCAGGTCGCTGCCGCCACCCGCGGCCACGGGCACGATGTAGCGGATCGGCTTGTCGGGAAATTCCTGGGCGAGGGCGAGTTCTGGCGTGGCGACCAGCGTCGCGGGCGCCAGGGCCGATGCCGCCCGCAGAAGCGTGCGTCGTTGCATGTTCTTGTCTCCGTCTTCGTTGTCGTCTGCGCGGCCGCCCCATGCGACCGCCCGGTAACCAGGGGACGCGGCGGGCTCAGCCCGTGGCGTCGTTCAGGCGCACGAAGGCGTCGCGGACGTGGGTGGCCAGCAGCTGCTCGCTGCGGGTCGCGTCACCGTCGCGCAGGGCGCGTGCGATAGCCGCGTGCTCGGCGATGGAAGCCTTCATGCCCATGTCCTGCGACAGGTTCTTGAGCCGCGACAGGTGCAGTTTCTGCACGACGTTGCGGTAGGTCTCGGCGACCGGCAGGTTGTCGGCGGCCTCGACCATCAGCCAGTGGAAGCGCAGGTTCTCGGCGTAGTAGCGGGCGACGTCCTGCACCTGGGCGGCGGTGCGCATGTCGGCGATGGACGCGTCGAGCGCATCGCACAGGGCGAGCCGCGCGGGCAGCGGCAGGCTGGTGGCGCGCCGGCCGGCATAGCCGTCGAGCAGTGCGCGCAGGTCGTACAGGCCGCGGATCTCGTCGGCGTCGGGTGTGTGCACGAAGACACCCGCGTGCTTGCGCGACACCACCAGGCCGGAGCTTTCCAGCTCGCGCAGCGCTTCGCGCACCGGCACCCGCGAAACCCCCAGCTCGGCGGCCACGTCCGGCTCGCTGATGCGTTCGCCCGGCGGCAGCTCGCCACGCAGGATGCGCCCGAGCAGGTGGTCCCGGACCATCTTGGAAAACGAGGTGTTGCGCACGGCGGCGAGCCGGGTTTCGTCGGTGTCGGTCTGCCAGGGCAGCATGCGTTTCTCCTGCGGATGTGTACGTAATATCGTATACGTTGTGGTCCGGGAGAATGATGGTTTGCCCGAAGAAGCCGACCGGCGAGGTCTGCGCGCACCGGCGCGCGGGAGGTTGGTTGAAAACTGCGAGCGCGACCGCTGTGTCAACCGGCGATGACCAGCAGCACCTCGGCCTGTACGTCGCCCTGGCTGGTGATCTTGTGCGGCACGGTCGAATTGAAATGTGCGCAGTCGCCCGCCACCAGCGATTCGCTGCGGTTGGCCAGCTGCAGGGTGATGGAGCCGCTCAGCACGTAGAGGATTTCTTCTCCCTCGTGATGGCTCATCGGATGCCCCCGGCCGCGCTCCTTGCCGGGCTGCAGCACGAAGGCCAGCATGCGGTGCCCGGGCGCGGTGCCGGCCACCACGCGGGGCTCGCCCTGCGCGGGGTTGCGGGCACGGGCCTCGTTTGCCCGGGTGATCGTGACCGGGTCCGACTCCGAAGGCTCGCCGAACAATTCCTCCACCGGCACCTTCAAGGCCTTGGCCAGCTTGAGAGCCGCACCGATCGAGGGCGTGGACGCACCACGCTCCACCTTGGACACATAACTGCGGGTGAGATCGGCCGCCTGAGCCAGGGTTTCCAGGGTCATTCCCGCCTGCACCCGCAACAATTTCAACTTGATGGACATCTGAATCTTGTAGGACACATGTGTCCAATACTAAACTTGAGTCATTCCGGCCCGAGTATTGCTAGACGGCACCCGTACCAACCGAGGAGTATTGTCATGGCTATCCTTTCCCGCCTTCGCTCGAGCGTCTTCCGTGCCGTGCCCACGCTGTGCGCAGCGGCCGTTCTTTCCCTGACGGGCATCGCCGCGAGCGCCCAGGGCGCCTATCCCAGCAAGCCGATCAAGCTGGTGATTCCCTTCGGCGCCGGCGGCATCACCGACGTGGTGGGCCGGCTCATCGGCCAGCAACTGGGCGAGGAACTCAAGCAGTCGGTGATCATCGACAACCGGGCCGGCGCCGGCGGCAGCATCGCCGCGCAGGCGGTGTCGCAGGCCGCGCCCGATGGCTACACGCTGCTGCTGGCGACGGTCGGCACGCAGGTGGTCAACAAGATGATCTACAGCAAGCTGGCCTACGACCCGGCCGCCTTCGCGCCGGTCTCGCTGGTGAGCAATTCGCCCTACGTGATGGCGGTGAGCGACATCCCCGGCGTGAACGATCTGCAGGGCCTGGTGACCTATGCGCGCTCGCATCCCGGGCAGCTCAACTTCGGGTCGGCCGGCAACGGCAGTTCGCCGCACCTGGGCATCGAGCTGTTCAAGCTGTCGACCAAAACCTTCATCGTGCATATCCCGTTCAAGAGCGGCGCCGAGGCGGTCAACGCGGCGCTGGGCGGGCAGGTGCAGATCGTGATCGACGCGATCCCGGTCATCCAGCCGCAGGTGAAGGCCGGCCGCCTGAAGGCGCTGGCGATTGCCGACAGCCGGCGCAACGCGGCGGTGCCCGAGCTGCGGACCAGCGTGGAGCAGGGCGTGCCGGGCTTTCAGATCGGCTCGTGGAACGCCATCGTCGCGCCGCAGGGCACGCCCGCCGCCACGGTCGAGGTGCTGTCGCAGGCGTTGACCCGCGTGCTGTCGCGGCCCAAGGTGGTCGCGAGCCTGGCCGAGCTCGGCATCGAGCCGCTGCCCACCGGTGTCGCCGCCTACAACGCCCATGTGCGCGCCGAGACCGAGAAGTGGACCCGCGTGACGCAGGCCGCCGGCACCAAGCTCGATTGAAGGCGACACATGCTGCTCTACGACACCCAACGCTCGGGCAATGCCTGGAAGGTGCGGCTGATGGCCGGACTGCTCGGCCTGCCGCTGCCGCGCCGCACGCTGTCGATCGACCGAGGCGACCTGCGTGCCGACGAATTCCGTGCCATCGCGCCGCTGCGGCAGGTGCCGGTGCTGGTGCTCGACGACGGCAGCGTGCTGTCGGAGTCGATGGCGATCCTGTTCTATCTGGCGCAGGGCAGCGACTGGTGGCCCCGGCTGCCGCTGGCGCAGGCCGAGGTGCTGACTTGGCTGTCCTTCGAGCAGGAGCGGCACATGAAGCCGCTGGCGCAGCTGCGCTTGCACCTGGGCCTGCACCGCGACCGTGAGCCGGCCAGCGCGGAGATGCGGCACCACGCCTCCGAAGCGCGAGCGGCGCTCGATATCCTGCAGGCGCAGTTGCTGCGCCAGGGCGCGGGCGGCTGGGTCGCAAGCAGCGGCCATCCCAGCATCGCGGACGTGGCGCTGTATCCGTACACCCGCATGGCGAGCCTCGGCGGCATCGACCTGTCGGCCTGGCCGCGCATCGTCGACTGGCTCGCCCGCATCGAGGCCTTGCCGGGCTACCAGGCGCTGTTTCCCGGCCAGCCCGAACTGAATCTGTCAACCGTGGAATCCACCGCGGCGAGCTGACCCATTCCCATCCAAGGAGACTTCTTCCCATGAGCAACCCCGACACCTTCACGCTCGACAAGCAGGCGCTGGTGCAGAGCGCCTATCGCCAGATGGACGCGCACCTCGAGGAGAGCGGCTACACGCTGGCGCAGAAACTGGCGCTGACCTGCCGCATCCTGTTCGACAACGGCCACGACTCGGGCCTGGCCGGGCAGATCACCGCCCGCGCCGCCACGCCGGGCACCTACCTCACCCAGCGCCTGGGCCTGGGCTTCGACGAGATCACCGAGGACAACCTGCTGCTGGTCGACGAAGACCTGACCGTCCTCGAAGGCAGCGGCATGGCCAACCCGGCCAACCGCTTCCATTCGTGGGTGTACCGCGCGCGGCCGGACGTGAACTGCATCGTGCACACCCATGCGGTGCATTCGGCGGCGCTGGGCATGCTGGAGACGCCGCTGCAGATCTCGCACATGGACAACTGCGTGCTCTACGACGACGTGGCCTTCGTCGGCCGCTGGCCGGGCATTCCGGTGGGCAACGAGGAGGGCGAGTTCATCGCCTCGGCGCTCGGCGACAAGAAGGCGCTGCTGCTGGCCCACCACGGCCTGCTGATCGCGGCGGCCAGCGTGGAAGAAGCCGTGGTGCTGGGCGTGGCTTTCGAGCGCGCAGCGCGCATGCAGCTGCTGGCGATGGCCGCCGGCGACATCCAGCCGATCGACCCGCAGCTCGCCCGCGAGGCGCACGACTGGGTGCTGCGGCCCAAGCGCAACGCGATCGCGTTCGACTACTACGCGCGGCGCAGCCTGCGCGGTGGGCGCAACACGGACGTGTTGCGCTGACGACCGCCGAGCGGACTCAGGCCGGCGTGGCGGTGGCCGCCCATTCGGCCCGGTGCGCCTCGGCCATGGCGATCATGCTTTCGAAGCGGAAGTCGTAGCGCGGCGTGCCGGGCGGGGGCATGGTGGCGCCCCAGCCCTCGGTGGCATGGCGGCGGTCGATCCAGGCCGAGGCCAGGCCCATGCTGTTGGCCGGAGCGTGGTCGTGGAACAGGCTCTGGGCGGTGTGCAGCACCTCCTTGGCACCGAGCCCGAAGTCCGACTGCAGGTGCTGCAGCATGTATTCGAAGTTGTTCAGGCTGGGCTTGTAGCTGCCGATGTCCTGCGCCGGGTAGATGGCGTCGAACGTCACTTGCAGCCGCTGGTTGCTGGCGCGGAAGGACAGCCGGTCGACGTTGGACAGGATCACCAGCCGGTAGTGCTGCTTGAGATAGGTCAGTGCCTCGACCGAATCGGCGAACTCGGGCCAGTCGGGCACCGACGCGCCGAAGACGTTGGCCTCGGCCGCCGTGACCGGCACGCCCCATTCGGCGGCCAGGCGTTTGTAGACGTTGGCCAGGATCTGCGGATAGAGCATGTCGGGCGTTTCTTCTTCCTGGGAGGCCTCGTGCTGGGCATAGTTTTCCAGGACCTGGTCGCGCGTCTTGCCGTGGCCGGCCTTGGCCGCCAGCGGTGCCAGCGCGTTGAAGATGCCGCTTTCCCAGTCGATGAGGGTGCCGTAGCAGTCGAAGGTGAGGACCTTGAAATCGGAGAGTTTCATGATGGTTCGCTGAGAGGAAAAAACAGGGGGGAAGTCAGGCGGATTCGGCGGTGGCCGAGGCTTGCACCGTTTGCGCCAGCACGTGTTCGATGGCGCCGCGCAGCCGCTCGATCAGCACGTCGACGTCGGCCTCGGTGTAGTTGAGCGAGGGCGCGAAACCCAGGATGTCGTCGCCGAAGGCGCGGAACACCAGGCCGCGTTCGAGCGCCTCTTCGAGCACGCGCTGGCCGAAGCGCAGCGCGGGCTCCGGCCGGGCCTTGCTGGCCTTGTCGGCCACCAGTTCGACGGCGCCCAGCAGGCCGCGTACCCGCACCTCGCCGACGCAAGGCAGCGCTTCGAGTTCCTTCAGGCGTTGCTCGAAATAGCGGCCCACCTTCTGGCCGTTGGCCAGCAGGCCGCCGTCGAGATAGAGGTCGAGTACCGCGTTGGCCACGGCCGCGCTTACCGGGTGGCCAGCGTAGGTGCTGCCGTGGCCGAAAGGCGTGCCGTCGGCGCCGGCGGCCGCAATGGCCTGGTAGATCTTCTCGGTAACCATCGTGGCGCTCATGGCGGCGTAGCCGGCGGTCAGCCCCTTGGCCATGGTCATGAGGTCGGGCGTGACGCCTTCGCCGCCGCAGGCGAACAGCGGGCCGGTGCGGCCGAAGCCGGTGATGACCTCGTCGACGATCAGCAGGATGTCCAGCCGGTCGCAGGCTTCGCGCATGGCCTTCAGGAAGCCCGGCGGGGGAATCACCACGCCGCCCGAACCCTGGATGGGTTCGCAGATGAAGGCGGCGACGTTGCCGGCGCCCAGCTGGGCCACCTTGGCCTCCAGTGCGGCCACGGTGGCGCGCAGCACGGCGGCTTCGTCGGGGCCGCTTTCGTGGCGATAGGCGTAGGGCGATGGCAGGTGGTGCTGCTCGGCGCCGGGCACGTCGAAGAAGCGGTGGAACACCGGCAGGGCGGTGAGCCCGCTGCCGGTGGCGGTGCTGCCGTGGTAGCCGCGCTGCAGGGCGATGAAATGCTTCTTGGACGGCTGGCCGATGGCGTTGAAGTAGTAGCGCACCGTGCGGATGGCGGTGTCGACCGCGTCCGAGCCGCTTTGGCCGAACATCACGCGGGTCAGGCCCTCGGGCGCCAGCTCCACCAGCCGCCCGGCCAGCCGGATCGCCGGCTCGCTGGCGAAGTGGAAATAGCCGGTGGCGTAGGGCAGGCGCGCCATCTGCTCCTGGGCCGCACGCACCACCGACTGCTGACCGTAGCCCACGTTGACGCACCACAGGCCGGAGAAGGCGTCCTGTACCCGCTTGCCGTCCATGTCGGTGAGGTGGATGCCGTCGGCGCTGGCCCAGATGCGGGCGCCGCGCTGCTCGTGCTGCACGAGGGGCGCGACCGGGTGGATCCAGTGGGCGCGGTCGGTGGCCAGAAGCTCGGCCTGCTTGCTGTCGATGCTCATCTCGGGTCCTTCGGTTGCGGGTCAGAAAAGATCGGCGCCCAGCGGCACTTCGCGCTCGGGGCCGACGAGGATGGGAGCGCCGTCGGCGCCACGGGCGCCTACCACCAGCACCTGCGCCTCGTAGCCGCCGATGCGCATCGCGCCGAGGTTCATGGCGCACACGACCTGCCGGCCGATCAGCGATTCGGGCGTGTAGAGCGCGGTGTACTGGCCGCTGGACTGCCGGGTGCCGATCTCGCCGAAGTCGATGACCAGCTTGTAGGCCGGCGTGCGGGCCTTGGTGTTGAGCGTGGCCTGCGCGATGCGGCCGACGCGCAGGTCGAGTCTCGCGAAGGCCTGGGGATCGATGTCCATGGAAGTCTCGTCGGGTCGGAACAGGGCTTCAGCTTAAGAGCTGGGTGCCCTCGGGAATACCTGGGAAAAGTAGATTTCTGTGGCAGAGTCTTCCTATGTTTAACAGGTGCTCGAACGCCCCCGCATGAACCTCCTGAACGCGATGAAGCTCGACCCGCTGGCCGGCGGCCAGGTGGTCGCGGGCGCCAAGGGTCTCGACCGCGAAATCGCCTGGGTGCAGGTGGTGGACCATCCGGACATCGATACCTGGGTCGACGCGGGCCACCTGCTGCTGAGCACCGGCTACAACTGGCCGCGCAAGGGTCGCAAGGCGGCGGCCATCGTCGAGCGGCTCGCGGCCAAGGGGGTGTGCGGCGTGGTGATGGCGGTGCCGCATTTCGTCGACCACTTTCCCAGGGAAAGTCTGGAGGCGGCCACGCGGCTGGGATTTCCGCTGATAGAAGTGCCGTGGGACGTGCCCTTCAGTGCCATCACCCAGTCGGTGCTGCGGGCCTTGCTCGACACGCAGGCCGAGGCGCTGCGGCGCTCGGAGCGCATCCACCGCGAACTCACCGAGGCCGCGGTCGCGGCCGACGGGCTGCAGGAGGTGGCCACGGTGCTGGGCAGCGTGCTGGGGCGCGATGTGGCGATCGTCTCGGCCGAGGGGGTGGACCTGGCCGGCTTCGCCGCCGACGGCGTGCCGCCGGCCGGCTGGTACGAGCGGCTGAAGGCGCGCGGCGCGCTGCGCGCCATCGACGCCGGCACCCGTGCCGTGCGCTGGCGGCCCCGGCCGTCGCGGCTGACGACCACGGTGCCCGGCGTGGTCGGCCAGGCGGTCCGCATCCGCCACGAGATCGCCGGCTATGTGCTGGTGGCCGATGGCGCGGAGCCGGCGACCGAACTGGATCTGAGGGCGATCGAGCAGGCCGGCACCGTCGCGGCACTGCAGCTGTCGCACCAGCGGGCGCTGGCCATGCAGGAGGCGCGCATGGGTTTCGCGCTGGTCGCCTCGCTGATCGAAGGCAGCTTCGACGAAAAGCCCGGCAGCTTCGAGCGCGCGGCGCTGATGGGCTGGGAGCGCCAGCGGCGCTACCGGCTCGCCACGGTGCTGCTGGACGAGCCCAATCCGCTGACCAGCGAGGGCTTCGCGCGGCGCGAGGTGTTGGCTTCGCAGATTCGCGCCGAGCTCGCGCGCCTGGCCGAGCCGGTGCTGATGAGCCTGGTGTCCAACCAGATCCATCTGCTGTTGCCTGAAAAGGTGCGGCCGGAGTCGCTGTGGGCCAATCTGGCGCACGGGCGCTCCGCGATGGGGATCAGCGAGCTGCACCGGGGCGTGGCCGGCATGCGGGCGGCCGGGCTGGAGGTGGAGCAGATCGTGCCGCACCTGCTGCCCGGGCGGGTGCAGGGCTTCGACGAGATCCTGTTTCCGCGCGTGCTGGCCGGTGATGCGGCGGCGAGGGCGACCTTCGTGGCCCGGGTGTTCGAACCGCTCGAAGGCCGCAAGGGCTCGCCGCTGATGGACACCGCCATCGCGCTGGCCGAGGAGGGCTTTCACCTCGAGCGCGCGGCGCAGCGGCTCGAGGTGCATATCAGCACGCTGCGCTCGCGGCTGGCGCGATTGTCGGAAGCCACGAGCCTGGACATGGCGACGGTGGAGGGGCGCTTTCGCCTGCAGGTGGCGGTGCGGCTGTGGATGCTGGAGCAGGCCTGAGCAGGCTCAGGCGCTGATCAGCTTCTGCACCAGCGCGGGCGTGCTGGTCACGTTGTACTTGCGCAGCAGCCGGGTCTTGTAGATGTCGACCGTGCGCGGGCTGATGCCCAGCGACAGGGCGACTTCCTTGCCGGTCTTGCCTTCGATGAGCAGGGCTGCGATGTCGCGCTCGCGCGGTGTGAGCGAGCCGCGCAGCACCGAGTTGACCTTGCGTTTCATCGACAGGTCGGTAAAGGCCCAGAGCGTGTCGGCGTGGGGGTCGTCGGGCGTGTAGGTGAAGCCGCTGACGTGTACCCAGAACAGCTCGCCGTCGAGCCGCTTCATCACGCGGTCGTCGGAAAAGGTGAGGTGCCGCGCCAGCGTGGGCGCGATGCGCCTGGCCGTTTGCTCGTAACGGCTCAGGTCCGGATAGAGCCGCTCGAAGGTGGTGTCGACCAGCTCTTCCACCGTTCCCCGGAACATCTCGGCGAAGGCCTTGTTGCAGTCGACGATGACCCGGTAATGGGCGATGGCCTGGCCCACGGGCGCATCTTGAAACGCTCGGCGGTAGTCGAGCCGGTGGTCGGGCCCGGATTTTGCGTTGGCCATGTCTGTTGCCTCTTTCGGGGTTGGACCTGCTTAGGTGTTCAGCACCTATTGTAGTAGGAGTATACGAGTCATAGACTCGTAACGTAGTAAGTGTTGGAGTCGTGATGTCCGTTTACGTATTTCGCCATGCCGACGTGCTCGACCTGGACGCCGGATCGTTGGTCCGCAACGTCGATGTGGTCGTCGGGAACGAGTCCATCGTGTCCATGGGCCAGGGCCTGCCGGTACCGGCCGATGCCCAAGGCGTCTACGACGCCACCGGGCTCACGCTGATGCCCGGGCTGATCGACTGCCATGTGCATGCCACGGCGTCCACGGTCAACCTCGGCGTGTCGGCCAAGATGCCCAACGCGCTGTCGGTGATACGGGCGCTGCCCATCTTGAAGGGCATGCTGTCGCGCGGCTTCACCAGCGTGCGTGACGCGGGCGGCAGCGATTGGGCGCTGTCCTCCGCATCGAAGGACTGGCTGATCGATGCTCCGCGCATCTTTCCCTCGGGCAAGGCGCTGTCGCAGACCGGCGGCCACGGCGACTTTCGCCAGCGCGGCGATCAGCTCGAAGCCTGTTCCTGCTCCTACCGTATCGGCGATATCGGCCGTGTGGTCGACGGCGTGGACGAGGTGCGCCGTGCCGCGCGCGACGAGCTGACGCGGGGTGCCACCCAGATCAAAGTGATGGCCAGCGGCGGCGTGACCTCGCCCAACGACCCGATCGGCAACACCGGTTACTCGATGGACGAGCTCAAGGCCATCGTGGCCGAGGCAGAAGCCTGGCAGACCTAT
The DNA here is from genome assembly GCF_033546935.1 of Xylophilus sp. GOD-11R. Taxonomy (GTDB): domain Bacteria; phylum Pseudomonadota; class Gammaproteobacteria; order Burkholderiales; family Burkholderiaceae_C; genus Xylophilus. The sequence continues at coordinate 2,120,666 of NZ_CP137854.1, forward strand.
GTGATGGCCCATGCCTACACGCCGCGTGCCATTCGCCGAGCGGTGGAGGCGGGCGTGCGCACCATCGAGCACGGCAACCTGATCGACGAGGAAACCGCGCAGCTGCTGCGCGAGAAGAACGTGTTCGTGGTGCCCACGCTGATCACCTTCGACATGCTGGCGGTGGAGGGCGAGAAGTTCGGCCTGCCGCCGGAGTCCATCGCCAAGGTGGACGATGTGCGGCTGCAGGGGCGCGCCGCCATCGCCATGCTGCACCGCGTGGGCGTGAAGATGGGTTTCGGCAGCGACCTGCTGGGCGAATCGCATCGGCACCAGAGCGCCGAGCTGCAAGTGCGCGCGGAGATCGTGGGCAACCTCGAATCCATCCGCAGCGCGACCACCGTGGCCGCCGAGATCCTGATGCGCGCCGGCCAGCTCGGCGTGATCCGGCCCGGTGCCACCGCCGACATCCTGCTGGTGCGCGGCAACCCGCTGGAGGACATCGGCGTGCTCACCGGCCAGGGGGAAGGACTGGCCGCGATCATGAAGGACGGCCGCTTTTTCAAGAACGAGCTGATCCAGCTCGCCGGCGTGGCCGTGGCGAGCTGAGCATGGACGCGATCCTGGAGATCCGCGACGTGCGGGCCACCTTCGGCGGCCTGCATGCACTCGATGGCGCCACCTTCTCGGTGACGCGTGGCAAGACCACCGGCCTCATCGGCCCCAACGGCGCGGGCAAGACGACGCTGTTCAACGCCATCACCGGCCTGCTGCCGCAGGCGCGCGGCCAGGTGCGTTTCGACGGTGCGGACATCGGCGGGCTTCGGCCGGAGAAGATCACCGCCAAGGGCCTGATCCGGACCTTCCAGCTGGCACGCGGCTGTCCGCGCATGACGGTGTTCGAGCACCTCATGCTCTACGGCCAGCAGCAGCCGGGCGAAGGCTTCTGGGCCGGCTTGCTGGGCGGCCCGGTGGTGAAGGCGCGCGAACAGGACCTGCGTGAAAAGGCCTGGGCGATGGCGCGCCGGCTCAAGCTCGACCACGTGCTCGACAACCTGGTGCCGGCCTTGTCCGGCGGTCAGAAGAAGCTGCTGGAGATCGGCCGCGCGCTGCTGGCGCAGCCGCGCATGATCCTGCTCGACGAGCCGATGGCCGGCGTCAACCCCACGCTGGTCGGCCAGATCGCCGAGCAGCTGGAGGCGGTGCGCGACGAAGGCATCACGGTGCTGATCATCGAACACGACATGTCGCTGATTCGCCGGCTGAGCGACGAGGTCATCGTGATGGCCGAGGGCAAATACCTGGTGCACGGCAGCTTCGAGTGCGTGACCTCGGACGCCCGGGTGCAGAGCTCCTACCTCGGAAGGAGCCGCTGATGGCCACGCTGCGAATCGAAGGCATGCGCGGCGGCTACGCCACGGCCGAAGAAATCGTCAAGGGCATCGACCTCGAGGTGGCGGCGGGCGACCTCGCCGTGATCATCGGCCCCAATGGCGCGGGCAAGTCGACCTTTCTGAAACTGGTCGCGGGCCTGCTCAAGCCCAAGGCGGGATCGGTGACGCTCGACGGCCGGCCGCTGCCGGGCGGTGACGCGCAGGCGGTGTGCCAGGCGGGCATCAGCTTCGTGCCGCAGGAGCGCAATGTGTTCCAGAGCCTCACGGTGCGCGAGAACCTGGAGATGGGCGGCTACCTGGTGCGTCGCGGTCTGCGGTCGCGGGTGGACGCCCAGCTGGAGCGCTTTCCACTGCTCAAGGACCGGCTCAAGGACAAGGCGGGCAATCTGTCCGGCGGCCAGCGCCAGGTGCTGGCCATGGCCATCGCACTGATCACCGAGCCTTCGGTGCTGCTGCTCGACGAGCCGACCGCCGGGCTGTCGCCGGCGGCGGCCGACGAAGTGTTCGACCTGATCCGCGACCTGACCGGCCAGGGGCTGGCGATTCTCATGGTCGAGCAGAACGCCTTGCTCGGGCTGGAGTACGGCACCCGCGGCGTGGTGCTGGTGGCCGGCCGCAAGTTGCGCGACGAGAGTGCGCAGGGCCTGCTGGCCGACGACGAGGTGCGCCACCTGTTCCTGGGCGGTGCGGCCGCGCACTGAGCGTTCTTGCCTTCTTCTTCCTTTTTCCTTCCACCCACTTCCCTGTCGAGGTCTCCATGTTCAGCTTCCAACGTCGCAACGTCCTGCGCGCCGGCGCCGCCGCTTCCCTGGCCGGCCTGAGCCCCCTGGCTTTCAGCCAGGGCAAGGAGCCGATCCGCATCGGCATCCTGATTCCGCTGACCGGTGCGACCAGCCAGTTCGGCGCCACCATGAGCCTGGCGGCCAAGGCCGCTGCCGAGGAGATCAACGCGGCCGGCGGCGTGAACGGCCGCAAGGTCGAGGTGGTGATCGAGGACGACCAGAGCAATCCGGAAGCCGCGGTGCGCGCCGCGCGCAAGCTGATCGACATCGACAAGTGCGTGTCGATCGGCGGCTCCTACGCGTCGGCGGTGACCTCGGCCATCGCGCCGCTGTGCTGGGAAGGCAAGGTGGTGCTCGAGACCTCGTCGGGCGCCGACAGCATCACCAGGCTGCCGCACCAGGGCTATGTGTTCCGCACCTCGCCCACCACCAGCCTGCAGGGCACGCGCGTGGGCGACTTCGCGGTGGAGCTGGGCGCCAAGCGCATGTTCTTCATGGGTCCGCAGGCACCGTTCGCGCAGTCCTATATCGACACCATCTCGGCCATCGTGGCCAAATCCGGCGGCACGGGCTCGGGCCTCATCTACGAAGACAAGAAGGCGAGCTACCGCTCCGAAGTGGACCAGGCGCTGCGCTTCAAGCCCGACGTGATCGTGTTCGGCGGCTACGTGCCCGACACCGCGGTGGTGCTGAAGGACCTCTACCGCGCGGGCTACGACGGCCGGCGCATCGGTCTGTCGTTCGGCGTGAACCAGAAGCTGATCGAGGCGGTGCCGGCCGAAGTCTGCGAAGGCACTTATTCGCTGGTGCCGTCGGCCGCCGAAGGCTCCAGCGCCTACAAGCGCCTGGTGGCCAAGCTCAAGGTGCCGGGGCTCGACAGCTACAGCTGCCAGGTCTACGACCACGTGGTGATGACCGCGCTGGCGCTGGCCTCCGCGCCGAACGCGGCGCCCAACGGCACCACGGTGCGCGACCACCTGCGCAACGTCACCCAGTCGGCGCAAGGCAAGCTGGTCGACAGCCCTGCCGACGGCCTGAAGGCGCTGGCCGCCGGCACGACCGTCAACTACGACGGCGCGAGCGGCCCGCTCGAGTTCGCCGACAACGGCGACGTGAAGGGTGTTTTCTTCCGCTACGAACAGGCCCAGAAGGGCGCGCTCGTGGTGACCAAGGTCGCCTGATCCCGCGCAGCCGTCGAACAAAGGACTCGTGATGCTCCTGGAACTGATCCAGCTCATCGTCAACGGCCTGGTGATGGGCGCGGTGATCGCGTTGCCGGCACTGGGCCTGACCCTGATCTTCAGCGTGCTCGGCTTCATCAACTTCAGCATCGCGGCCCAGATGAGCATCGGCGCGTTCGCCGGCTGGCTGGTGAACACCCAGCTGCACTGGCCCCTGCTGCCGGTGTTGCTGGTGGCTTTCGTGGTGGCCGGGCTGATCGGCGTGGCCAGCGACCGCGTGGCCCTGGCGCCGATGCGCAAGCGGCCTTCGTCGCACATGGCGCTGATGGTCGCGATCGTGTCGATCGCGCTCAACCTGGCGCTGGAGAACGCGTTGCGCTTCGGCTTCGGCAGCGGGCTCAACAGCTTCGAGATGCCGATCGCGCGCGACGTGGTGATCGGCGAGATCCGCATCGGCCCGCAGCAGATGCACAACCTGGGCATCGCGCTGCTGGTGGCGGTGCTGCTGGCGGCGTTCTTCACGGTGACCCGTGTGGGCAAGGCGATGCGCGCGGTGGCCGACAACCCGGATCTCGCGCGGCTGAAGGGCATCGATCCGGCGAAGCTGTCCAACCTCGCGACCTTCATCGGCATGGGGCTGGCGGGCATCGGCGGCGCGTTGCTGGCGATCGACACCAGCGTCGATCCGTCGACCGGCGCGCGGCTGCTGCTGATCATCTTCTCGGCCAGCGTGGTCGGCGGGCTGACCAGCCTCGGCGGCGCGGTGCTGGGGGCGCTGCTGGTGGGCGTGGCGGCCGAGGTGTCGCTGCTGGCGATCGCGCCGGTGTACCAGTCGGCCGTGGCCTTCGTCGCCATCCTGGCGGTGCTTCTCATCCGGCCTTCGGGCCTTTTCGCCGGCACGGCCGGGGTGCGCAAATGACGTCTTACCTGGTCTTCATGCTGACGCTGGCGGGCGTCTATGCGCTGATGTCGCTCGGGCTGGTCACCATCTGGGGGCAGGGCGGCATGGTCAACCTGGGCCTGGTCGGTTTCTTCGCGGTGGGCGCGTACGCGTCGGCGCTGCTGTCGCAGTCGGGCGTGCCGATCGGCTTCACGCTGCTGGTCGGCGCACTGGTCGCGGGGCTGGTGGGCGTGGCGCTGTCCTTCGTGACCCGGCCCCTGCGCGGGGACTACCTGGCCATCGTGACGCTGGGCTTCGCCGAGGTGATCCGGCTGGTGGCCACCAACGAGAAATGGCTCACCGGCGGCAGCGACGGGCTGGCGGGTATCCGCTCGCCCCTGAAGCCGGAGCTGGGCGCCTGGCATCCCTACTTCTACCTGCTGTTGGTATGGGCCTTCGCCGGCGTCGCGGCGCTGCTGCTGACCCGGCTGCTGCGTTCGCCCTATGGCCGCGCATTGCGCGCAGTGCGTGACGACGAACAGGTGGCGGCCGTGGCCGGCAAGCCGGTGCTGCAGCTCAAGCTCAAGACCTTCTTCTTGGGCTCGGCCCTGACCGGGCTCGCCGGCGGGCTCTACGCCCATCTCACCAGCTACATCGCGCCGGACGGTTTCGTGCCGCTGCTCACGATCTACATCTTCCTGGCGGCGACGGCCGGGGGGTACACGCGGGTGGTCGGGGCCATCGTGGGTTCGGTCGCGGTGGTGGTGCTGCTCGAAGGCACGCGTTTCATCGCGGCGACGGTACCGGGATTGAACGCGGTGCAGGTGGCGTCGGCACGCGAGTTCGTGATTGCCGTGGGCCTGATCGCGATCATGCATCTGCGGCCCGAGGGGCTGTTCCAGAGCGTGAACCAGTCGGCCGCCGCGGAGCCGGCTTCGGCGCCCGGAACCGCATCGGCCGAAGCCTCTGCCGAGCCGGTAGGCAGCACGGCTTGACGCCGGCCGGGCCGCTTTCGGCGTCTCAGCCAGCTGCGGACGACGGCTCGGGCGATGTCACGCTGCCGGCCAGCGCCACGATGCCCAGCACCATCACCAGGGCGCCGTAGGTTTCGGACGTGGCCAGCAGGCCAAAATGGCCGATGGCCGCACCGGCGGCCAGGGCCGGCAGGCTGAAGGCGAAGTAGCTCACCACGAGAAAAGCCGCCATCAGCGAGGCCCGCTCGGCGGGAAGCGCGCGGGCCATGGCGGTGCGCATGGCGGCGGTGAAGCCGACGCCGAAGCCGAGCCCGGCGACCACGCTGCCGGCGAAGAACAGGAACGCCGACGACAGCTCGGTCGACAGCAGCACCACGGCAACGCCGGCCGTCAGCGTCGTGGAGCCGATGCGCATCAGCTGTTGTGCGGCGCGGTGGCGCAGCAGCAGCGAGCCCATCGCGCCGCTGCAGGTGAGGGCCGCGATCATCACGCCGCCCGCGACGGGGCTCTGCCAGCCGGTGACCTGGCGCGCCAGCGTGGGGCCGAGCGACAGGAAGAAACCGCCGAGCGCCCAGCACGCGACGTCGATCGGCAGCACGCGAAGGAAGTTGTGCCGCGAGGTCGCCGGCACGGCCAGCCGGGGCCGCATCGAGCCGAGCAGGCCGGGGCGGGCGACGACGGTTTCCGGCAGGCGGCGCGCGCGCCAGCCCAGTACGGCCAGCACCACGCTGACGAGCAGGTAGACCAGCCGTGTCGGCGCCGGCGCGTGGGCGGCCATGACGCTGCTGATCAGCGCCCCGGCGCCCAGGCCCAGCAGCGGTGCGGCCGTGTTGATCAGCGGCGCGCGTTGGCGGTCCAGGTCGGCCAGGCCCGCGCCCAGCACGCTGAAGGCCACGCCGGTCGCCGCGCCCTGCACCAGTCGCGCGGCGACGAGCCAGCCGACGGAATCGGCGCCGAGAAACAGCAGCATCGACGCCAGCTCCACCACGATGGCGCCCAGCACCACCGGGCGGCGGCCGAGGTGGTCGGACAGTGGCGCCAGGGTCAGCAGCGTGAGCAACATGCTGATCACATAGACGGCGAAGACGGCGGTGAGCGTGGCGGGCGAAAACCCCCATTCGGCCCGGTAGATCGCATACAGCGGCGAAGGCACGCTCGACGCGGCGGTGAAGGCGAAGAGGAGCAATGCCTTCAGGCGAAGCGCGGAATTGGAGGAGAGGGTGGACGCCATGGGGGTCTTTAAAGCAAATTTTGTGCTTTAAGGATTGTGCGCCTCTTCTGTCGCTAACGCAATTTATTTGCTTTAATACCGACCCATGACGCCAAAAACCGGAATCAGGACGGGTGGACGCAGCGCGCGGGTGCAATCGGCCGTGCACGACGCCGCGAACGCGCTGCTGCAGTCCGAAGGTCGTGCAGCATTGACCGTGCCCATGATTGCAGCGCGTGCCGGCGTGACGCCGTCGACCATCTACCGGCGCTGGGGGGATCTGGCCGCGCTGCTGTCCGACGTCGCTGCCGCCCGCCTGAGCCCGGAGAACGAGGCGCCGGACACCGGCAATTTTCGCGACGACCTGTTGACCTGGGCAGAACTCTTCGTCGAGGAGATGGGGTCGGAGCCCGGGCTGGCGCTGGTGCGCGACGTGGTCTGCGGAGGTCACACCGTCGAGGGCATGGCGCCGTGCATGGTGTTCACCGCCGGGCAGATCACGCGCATGGTGGAACATGCGGCTGCCCGCGGCGAACCCACGCCATCGGTCGAATACATCGTGGACCGGGTGGCGGCGCCGGTTGTTTATCGGCTGCTGATGGGTGCCTACACCGATGTCGACGTCGCCTACGCCCGGCGCCTAGCCACCGCCTGCCTGGCCGACTGGCGGCCGGGCGCGTAGTGGCATGGGCGCCGGGAGGCGGCCGGGCTCAGTCGCCGAGGATCACCTTCAGGATCTTCTCGTTGCTGTTGTTGGGAATGCTGTCCTTGTCCCCGGTGTTGGTGGTGGTGAGCCACAGGCCGCCGTCACGCGTCGGCTCGACGGTGCGCAACCGGCCGTAGGTGCCCATGAAGAGCTCCTGCACGTTGGTCAGGCTGTTGCCGCTGATTACCTCGCGATAGAGCCGGTTGCCGCGCAGGCAGGCCACGTACAACACGTCGCGCACGATGGCGATGCCGCTGCAGGAGCCGTTGGCGGTGGTGTAGGTGTAGGCAGGAGCGATGAAGCCCGGCGTGGAGCAGCCGCCCGCGGACTGCGACACCGTGCCTTCGCAGGCCGGCCAGCCGTAGTTGCCGCCCTTGACGATGAGGTTGGTCTCGTCCTGCGTGCTGTTGCCGAACTCCTGCTGCCACAGCCGCCCCTGCGAGTCGAAGGCCAGGCCCTGCGGGTTGCGGTGGCCGTAGCTCCACACGGCGTTGCCGAAGGGGTTGTCGGCCGGCACGGTGCCGTCGGAGTTGATGCGCAGGATCTTGCCGTTCAGGTTGCTCACGTTCTGGGCGTAGGAGCCGTTCTGGGCATCGCCCGTGCTGGCGTAGAGCTTGCCGTCCGGCCCGAAGCGCAGCCGTCCACCGTTGTGGTACTTGTTGCGGCCGATTCCGGCCAACAGCACCTGCAGCGTAGAGCTGTCCAGACGGCCGTTCAGGTAGCGGATACGCACGATGCGGTTGTCGGTGGGCGTGGTGTAGTAGACGTAGATCCAGGTGTCGGAGCCCGGAAACGCGGTGGTGACCGCCAGGCCGAGCAGACCGCCTTCGCCGTCGGTGCTGACCGCGTTGGGCACCGTGCCGAGATTGGTCTTGGTGCCGGTAGCCGGATCGAGGCGGATCAGGTCGTGCGCATCGCGCCGGCTGTAGATGACGGTGCCGTCGGGCAGGGCGATCAGGCCCCAGGGAACGTCGGTCTCGGTGGCGACCTGCTCGACCGAGCAGACCGCATTGCTGCAGGAGCCGCCGGTGCTTACGCTTAGCGTGGCGCTCCGGGCGGAGCTGTTGCCCTGCCCATCACGGGCCGTGATGGCGTAGCGGTAGGTGGTTCGGGGGGCGAGGCCGCTGTCGACGAAGCGCAGGTTCGGACTGCTGCCCACCTTTTGCTCGTTGCGGTAGATGTCGTAGGCGGTTACTGCCACGTTGTCGGTCGATGCGACCCAGGTGAGCGTGGCCGTGGTGCCGGCGACGGTGCCGCGCAGACCGGTGGGAACCGAGGGCGCAGTGCCGTCGACCGCACATGGCGGCACGGCCACGCTAAGTGTCGCGCTGGCCTGCGAGACGTTGCCGGCCGCGTCGCGGGCGTTCACATAGAGGCCCCAGGTGACGCCGGGGGTGACGTTCAACACGGTGCGCAGCGTGGAGCCATTGACCGACACCATCAGCTGCCCATCGTGATAGACATCGTAGAAGGCGACTCCGACGTTGTCCGACGACGCTGCCCACGACAGCGTGAGTGACCGGCAGGCCATGCCACTGACGGACAGATACCGAGGCACCGTCGGCGAGACGGTGTCGGTGGGCGCTGCTGCGGACCAGCGCTGGCTGCCCTTGTCGGCGCAGGCTGCGATCTGAAGCGGCGTGCCGGCTCGGGTGGAGGCTCCTGCCACGTCCAGGCAAAGTCCGGACTGCAGGCCACGGATCGAGCCGTCACTCATCTGCCGCCACTGCTGGTTGGTCTGGCCATTGCAGGTGTAGGAAATGACGGGGGTGCCGGCCGCGGTGCGCCCCTGGAAGGCGTCAAGACAGCGTGTGCCGCCGAAGACGCGCAGTTCGCCTTTGGCCGTCAGCTCCCACTGCTGGTTTGCACCACCATTGCAGCCCCAAATGACGACGGGCGCGCCCGGCGATTGGTTGTTGTCCTTCACATCGAGGCAGGCGCTTCCCCAAAGGGTTTTGAGCGGCGTCGTCGCCGCTTGCGCGGTAATCGGTGACAGTAACAATAGCGTAGTTGAAATTACTGCTGTTACTAATAAAAATACCCACTTGACCACTGTTTTATACATCACACATTCCCGTTAATGGCGCGCGAATTTTATGTCTTTGGTCATTATCGTGATCGCCCGTTCTCCCTGACGCATTTGCAAGAAAATATTTGCAAAGTGAAAATTAACTTCGCGTGGTTTTCTGCGTGCTGTAGGACTGGCGCTCGACGCCGACCCGGATATCGCCTATCCCGATAGCAAAAAAATCTTGGTATTGGTGTCGGTCAACGCGGCTAGGTGCCAGATTTCAAAAGAATCAGCCGTTGGCAGGGTTTGCGGCTTGGGAGGCCGTATGGGAATTCGGAGCGGTGTCGGCAGACCACCCGCGATCACGCGAGCCTAGGCCTACACACGACGTCGCCCAATGCGCCGTTGAAACGGCGGCCGGATGCGCGTATGCGGGGTCGGTACCCGGGCGTCCTATGGTCACCCGGCGGTCCGATGAGCATGCAGCCTGCGGCGCGGTCGCCGGCCTGCCAGGCGTGAGGTAAAACCGACCAGCCCGAGGCCCGCCAGCAGCATCGGCAGCACGTCAGGCTCCGGCACCGGCGAGGTCAACACCGTGACGGATACGTCGTCCATCATGTAATAGCCCGGGTCATGCCGAACCGTGAAGCGCAGCTCGGTGAGCCTCGATGTCGCGACGCCGGTAAATGCGTAACTGCGCGATTCGAAGTAATCGGAGTCGCCTGTCTTCAAATAGCTGATTCCGTTCCAGGCGAAATCGAAGGAGTTGGGTGTTCCTCCCTGATTTTCGAGCAGGAAGCCGAATCGATAGGTCTGGCCGGGAATGGTGGCTATTTTTTGGAATATTCCACCTGTGGTCCCGACGGCGCCGAGGAAGGCGACATTGGCGAGCGAAACGAAGGTCGAGTCCCGGTCTCCGAACTGTGTCCACCCCGTGAAATTGCCGGATTCGAACCCGCCGTTCCTAACCAGTTCTACAGCGGCATGCGTTACAGGAGCGATGCCGAATATGGCGCCGGCCAAAATTAATCTGCCGCAGGCGGATTTCACCATGATAATTACCCGATCGAATAACAGGCTTCTGCGAATATCGACGCAGTGTTGGCATGTTGTTTTGGGCGGGCAATAGTCCGATAAGCCTAACCGTGACGCGTGACGTCGAACGATCCAGTCGATTCGCGCACGAAGCGCCGTTTTAACGGCTGATTCGATCGGATTGCATATCACCGACCATGATGGCCGCCCGGGCGGCGTGGAGCGCCTGCACGATCGCACGCATTTCCACGCGGGCGAACGCGAGCGCGATGGCCTGCGCCGGATGGCCTCCCGCGCAGTGGTGAACGGAGATCCGGTCGCATCCGGTCACGATGTCGATGCGGGCCTGCCAGCAATCATCGAGGTAGACGGCTCGGGGAAACAGCGTGGTGCCATGAACGTGGAGCGGAAAGTGCATGGCGTAAGTGTCTGTCGCTGCACATTTTTTGATTGGCGCCAAAAGGCCGGAAATTCCAGCCTGTTCAGCGAAATGCCGCCGCGAGCGTTCCGGTGGATGCGCTCGCTCCCCTGGCCAAGTCGGTCAGGCCAGCTTTGGCTTGCGCCAGCGGCGCTGGTGCCAGCTCCAGAGCTGCGGAAAGTCCAGGATCTGGCGTTCGGTGAGGCGTACGAGGCGGTGCACGTCGGATTCCAGCGTCTCCTGGCCGACCGCGACCGGCTCGTCGATCCGGAACTTCCATTGCGGCCAGGCAGCCGTGGTCACCACCGGCAGCAGGGGCGCACGTGCTGCCCGGGCGAGCTGGGCCGGGCCGGTGGGCATCGGCACGGTCTTGCCGAGAAAACGCTCCATCAGCCCGTCCTTGGCCTCCCGAACACCCTGATCCATCATGATGAAGACGATGCGGCCCTGCTTGAGGGCCGACAGCATCTGGCCGTAGGCGCGCAGGCCGGTGTTGGCGAGGATGCCCTCGATGCCGTAGCGCTCCAGGCCTTCCTGCACGAAGCCGGCCGACATCATCCGTGCCTCGCGATAGACCACGCTGACCGCCCAGCCGGCGCGGGCCAGCTTGACGGTGAGCAGGGCCGCGTTGCCGGCGTGGGTGGCCAGCAGAATCGCGCCCCGGCCGCCCGCCATGGCGGTACGGAGCCGGTCGAGCCCGTCGATCTCGCAGCGCCCGGCGAGCATGGCTTCGTCTTGGTGCCGGTCGAACATGGCCAGAATTTCCAGCACCGCTGCGTTGTTGACCTGGTAGGCCTCGCGCAGCAGCGGCCCGGTTTCGCGTTCGGAGCGTCCCAGGGCATGCGCCATGTGCTGCTGGATGCGTCGGCGCTGCCGTCGTGCGAAATGAAACTGGATCAGGCCGGTGAGCCGGCCGATGAGCCGGACCTGGCCGAAACCCACCACCCGCAGCAGCGAGCGCAGGCCGACGAAGAGGCCGCGGCGTCGGGCGCGGCGCAGGCGCCGGCCGAGATCGGGGTGGCCTTCGGGCTGGCTCATGCGGGGCGGGCGGTCTGTGGGTCGAGCTCGGCTACCTGGCCGTCGGCCAGGCGCAGTACGCGGTCCGCGGCCTGGATCATGCGTTCCTGGTGGGCCACCGCGATGATGGTCAGGCTGCCCTTGAGGCGGCGCACGGTTTCGATGACGGCCGTCTGCGCATCGCTGTCGAGGCTGCTGGTGGCTTCGTCGAGCACCAGCAGGCGCGGCTTGTGGACCAGTGCGCGGGCGATGGCGATGCGCTGGCGCTGGCCGCCGGAAAGCCGCGAGCCGCCTTCACCGACCAGGGTCTGCAGGCCCTCGGGCAGAGCGTCGACGAAGTCGAGCGCGTCGGCGGCCTGCAGGGCGGCGCGCAGGTCGGCGTCGGTCACGCCTTTTTCGCCCAGGGCGAGGTTGTAGGCGATGGTGTCGTTGACCAGCACCGACTCTTGCGGCACGTAGCCGACCTGGCGGCGCCAGTCGCGGGTGGACAGCTCTCCCATGGGCACGTCGTCGATGGCGATGGTGCCGGCGTCGGGCTGGTGCAGGCCGACGACGAGGTCGAGCAGCGTGGTCTTGCCGGCACCCGAAGGCCCGACGATGACGGTCAGTTCGTAGGCGGCGATGCGCAAGCAAGCGTGGTCGAGGATGAGCCGGCCGTCGCCGTGGCGAAAGCGCACCTGGTCGAAGGTGATGGCTTTCGACATCTGGGTGCGCTGGCTGCCGCCCTGGGGTTCGACCTCGTTGCGGGCGAGGGAGATGGAGTCGATGAGCGACCAGTAGGCGCTTTCGCGCACCACGATCTGCTGGTAGGCGCGCTGGCTTTTCGAGAGATAGCTCACCACCCGCGCCAGCAGGAAGAGCATGACGAGCACCGAGGCGAGCGGCATCTTCAGCACCGACAGGCTCAGGAAAAAGCCGGTGCCGACCATGATGGCCAGCAGCGGATCCTGCAGCGCGCCGAGCGCCTCGCGGCTGACGACCTGCTTGCGCATGGCGCGGCGCAGCTGCTTCATCTGGTCGGACAGCAGGGCGTCGACATGGTCTTCGCGGGCCATCGCCTTGAGCGGCTTGGCGGCGGCCAACTGGGCGCCGATGGTCGACAACAGCGAGGTGAGCAGGGTGGTCTGGTGCTGACCGGCGCGGCGCGAACTGCGGATCAGCGTGTGCAGCACGCCGAGCAGCAAAGCCCCGGCGATGCCGGCCGCGATGCCGGCCTGCAGCGAAATCGACAGGGCGATGCCCAGGTAGATGACCGAGTTGAGCACCATCGCGGCCATTTCGGCGCTGTACTGGAAGGCTTCGGATGCACGCTGCGCCTCGGTGGCGACCGCGTTGGAGAGACGGCCGGCCGATTGCTTGAGGTAGTAGCTCCAGCGTGCGCCCATCACGGTGCGGATGGCGCCCAGGCGCAAGTCGGTGGCGATATGCGCGACCGCGTAGCCGACCTGCTTGTTGGCCAACAGGGTCATGCCGGCCTTGAGGGCGATCAGCAGAATCGCCAGGCTCAGCAGCACCGGGGCGGTCGGCTGCAGTCCCAGATAACCGGCGACGCGGGTGGCGACCTGTTCCGGCAGCGAGGCCTTGTGGTTGGGTTCGGTAGTGGTCAGCGTGAGCATCGACAGCAGCATCGACATGCCCAGGCCGTCCATCAGGCCGGCGACGAACACCGCGATGAAGGCGGTCGCGCTACGGCCGGGGTAGGCCTGTGCGAAGGCGCGGATCATGGGGAAAGCCCCGCGTTCGCGGGGCTTGGTCAACATTTCTTGCGGCGCGGAAGTCATGAGGTGAAGAAGCGGAGGTTCGCGCCGCGACGCAGGGTGATCGTGGCCGAAGGATCGGTTTCGTAGGCCTCGCCGTCGAGCGAGTAACCGTGCAGCCCGGTGATCTCGGCCTGCGCGAAGCTGCCGCTGAGGTAGCCGGCAGACGCGTCCATGTCGGGCGAGAAGCGACCCGAGAGCAGCCGAGGCAGCCTGCGCCAGAAGGCGTTGGCGTGGCTCGCCACGGCAGTCAGCCGCATGCCGCCGGCCGCGCGGCTGACGTAGGGGTCGAACCATCCCTTGCGGTGCAGCAGGGTGGTGGCGACGAGCAGGGCGACCTTGCCTTCCATGGCTTGGCGGCCGGCGTCGGCGTTGAGCTGCAGCCGGGGAGCACTCAGGCCGGAGTGGCCGAGGAGGGCCTGGCCGATGATCTTGAGCAGTGCGGCGACGGTGCTCAGGTGACCGGTGCGCAGGGCGCCATGGCCGCTGGCACGGTGCTGGTGGGTGCGCCGGATCACGCCGTCGACCAAAGCCCCACCGATCCAGAACCCGTGCAGCGTGGGGGCGCCGGTCTGTTCGATGCGCAGAACGGCGCGCTCGGTGACGGCGTGCTCCCAGCGCTGGGTGGCGATCTTTTGCAGGGCGTCGTTCAGCAAAGCGATGGCTTTCCAGCCGGGTGTGAGGTCGGCTGCGATCAGGTTGGTGCGGCCGCCGGGCAGCACCAGCAGGTCGGGCAGCCAGGAGCCCGCGGGCAGGCTGGCGAGCTGGTCGATGATGGCGCGCACCGTGCCGTCACCGGCGAGGATGATGACCTGGGATTGCCGGCGCGCCAGGATGTTGTCGACCGCGCGCTCGAGGGTCTCAGGGCCGTCTACCGACACGATCTCCACGCCCTGGGCCGCCGCGATGTCGCGCGCGACCGAGGCCAGGCCGCGCGACGCGCGAAAACTCAGCGGGTTGACGATGAGGCAGGGCGGCGGCGCGGGTTGCGAAAGAATCGTTGTCTGCAGGGGCGCCGGGGTCGCGATGCCCGCGCTCAAGATCGGTTGGAGCGCGGCAGCCATGCGCGCATCGCCGACTCTTCGCGGCGCGTGTTGCGCGCCGATTGCCAGAGTTCGCCTACGACGGTGAAGAAGCTGTCGCGGTTGGTCAGTCGGTACGAAGCGTCGGCCGGCAGGTGCTGCATGAGGCGGCGGTGGGCCTCGTCCATGTTGTGGTACGGCAGGGCCGGAAACAGATGGTGCAGCGCGTGGTAGCGCAGGCCGACGGGGAAAAAGGCGACAGTGAGCCAGGTCTGGCCGGTGATGTTGATGGATTCCTCCACCTGCCCGGCGTGGTCCATCGGCGTGCCGTCGTTCACGTATTTGTGTGCGGCGAGGTTGCGCACCCAGTTCAGGCCGAGCGTGAAGGCCAGCAGCAGATAACCCATGAAGACCTGCCAGCCGGTGATGACGTCGAACGCCACCAGCATAGCCAGCGTGGCGAGGAAAGCGAAGCACAGGGCTTCGACGATCTTCAGGTGCTTGTCGAAGCGCTTGGGGAAGCGTTCGCTGTAGTAGGGGTTGGACACGGCCGCCGAGGCGCGGGTCAGCACCCAGTGGCGCAGTTTGGCGTTGAACCACGACAGCGGGCCGAGCACGCCGAAGCGCACCATCATGAACAGCGGCAGCAGCGGCGCCTGGGCCAGGTATTTGACGGTTTCACCGATCGGCGAGGAGCCCAGCGGCAGGTATTCGCCGTCGGTCGGGGTTCCGAAGCGGCGGTGGTTGTGGTGCTCGACGTGGTTGCTGTACATCACCCACGGCATCAGGAAGGGCACGCCCAGCAGGATGTTCCAGGCGCGCTTGAACCACACCATCTGGCCGCTCGGCATGTGCACGATTTCGTGGATGAAGGTGCCGGCACGAAAGAACAGGAAGGCCGCCAGGAGGAAGGCGCCGATCTGCAGGGCGCTCCAGGGAGTGGCCAGGAAGTACACCGCCGTCATGGCCCAGCCGATGCCGGCGCTCAGCAGGAAGTCCGTCCAGTAGATGGCGGGCGAGCGCTCGAGGAGGTCGTCGATGAGGCCTCGCGCCTGATCGCGCCACGCAAAATTTTGAGATGCAGGCCTCTTCGAAGCGAGACCCGATGAAGCTGACATGGACGTGGCTTTCAAAACGACGCGAAAAAAACGTAATTATCCAGGATAGCGTCTGCAAAAAAAACGTGCAGACCTCCGCAAATGGTGATTGACAGTTGCGGTTTGCCGACGAAATCAGAACGTGGAGTCGACCAGCGTCAGTTCAAGCGGTGCTTCGGAGGCGGCCGCGGTGAGGCGCACGCGCACCGGGGCGTAGTGGCGTGACGGGTCGAGCCAGACCTCTGCCTGGGTGTCGTCGGGGTCCGGCGCCTCGCGCACCCATTTCACGCTGTTGACCACACCGCCGGGCAGGCGGATGGTTTCCGGGCCGGCAGATTCGAATACCCAGTCGCTGGCGCGGCCTTTGGTGCCGACCACGAAAAGCGTCAGCTTGGTTCCGGCGCGTGCCCGCTTCGCGTCCGCCGTCAGGATGGCCGGCAGCTGGACCAGCCAGCTCAGGCGGTCCTGCGCGCCGGGCGGCAGGGCGATGTCTTCGTTGCGGGTGCCGGAGAACGAGATGCGCGTGTCGTCACGATCGAAGGTGACGTCGCGGTCGGACTTGCCGAGGCGATGCTCCGCATAGAGCGCCGGCGCGATTCCGGCATGGTCGAAGCCGCCGCGGCTCGCCCAGTTGAGCACGGTGAAGCCCGCGACGTAGCCCTTGAGGCTGGCTTCGTAGCTGTCGCCGGTCTTGGTCCAACGCATTTCACCGTGGCCGCGCACGCCACCGCGCTGGATCTGGTACTGCAGCGCGAAGGAGCGGGGAATGTTGGTGGAGTAGACCTTGGCGGCCGTGCGGATCTCGACGGGCGCGGATTCCGGCGCCGCGGATTCGCTCGTGGCGGGCGCGGCGTCCGGTGCGGCCAGCGCCATCGGTAGCGGACTGAGCAGGCCGAGGCAAAGCAGCAACCGCATCGCTTTGAAGAAGCGGCGGGCGTCAGTCACATCGGAAACAGAAAAGGGGGGGAACTTGGACATGGGCAGCGGCCGAGGCTACCGCAAGACACCACGTCTGCGCAGCCGCCAATAGATTGCCGGCGCAGCCAGAAGGGGGTGGCGCCGCTGGAATTCGGTGGGCTCGATGCGGTAGCCGCTGTGGCGTTCGACCTTCCAGGCGACGTAATCGGTGGCGTTGTCGAAGGTAAGGGCGGCCTTGAGCAGGCGCGCCAGGTTGAGCGGCCGGCCCAGGCGCTGGCGCCGCTGCCAGGCGGCTTCGGCGTGCGCGCGTTCGCTGGCGCTCAATTTCGGTTCCAGGCGCCCGTCGGGTTGCGGCACGAAGGCGATGCCGCCCGCCTGCCACGCCAGGGGCAGGAGCCGGCAATACCGGGTTTCCTCTCCGGCAAGCAGGTCGTTGGCCCGCCCGGCGCGCTCCACACGCACTTCTGCCGCATAGGTGCGCTGGTACAGCCTGCGCCAAAAGGTCGCGCCATCGGCTGATGCCGGCCCCAGGCGTGCGGCCCACTGGCTGGCGGCGACGACCGCGTCGCAGACGGCGTCGCGCATCGCCTCGAAAGACCTGGCGTCTCGCGCATGCACGCACTGGCAAGGCTGGGAAAAACGCGCCCACAGCGTGGTGTCGATCCGCTCGACCGACATCGCACGGCGGAACTGCGCCACGCTCATGACCGCGTACTTGGCCCGCAGGCCGTTCTGGCCAGCGGCCTGCGCGGATTGGTCCAGATAGCCGACGTTGGGCGGCAGCACCCGATTGGCCGCTGCGGCAAAGCGCGATGCGGGCCAGTCGGAGACTCGGTCGACCAGGATGTAGAAGTCGAGCACGCCGTCGAGATCGCCAGTGCGCAGCGACGAGCCGTAATAAAGCACCGCCGCCGCGCCGCCCCGCGCCCGCGCGGCCAGCCGTCGCGCCAGGGCCGCAACTGCGGGCGGCGCCTCGCGCTTCAGCTCGGCGTCTATCAGTGCGCGGAGCTCGACGGTCACTGCGGGCTGGCGAGCCAGGAACGCAGCGCGCCGCCGCGCTTGGCAGCTGCGGCCTGCACCAGCTGCACGGCATGCACGCCCAGGCAGAGCACGGTCCAGATGGCGACGGCGTAGATGCCGATATCCGGGCGGCTTCCGATGACCGAGGCGGTCAACAGCAGCAGGTTGGGATTGCGCCGTGCGGTGATCAAGCGGAACCAGCTGTCAAAGCGGCGCCAGACATGCATCTCGATGCCGAAGCAGGCGATGAAGACGCCTTCTTCCACCCGCTGCAGGATGTAGCCGGCGACGATCGCCACCAGTGCGGCGGTGGCGTATTGAAGCGGCAGACCGACGGCGGGCAGGCCGACGATCCACGCCCACCACCAGAAGGGCGGATGCACCAGGTCGATGGAGTGGTCGAAGAAATCGCCGAAGCGGGAGGACCGCAGCGTGACCCGCGCGAGCTTGCCGTCGACCGTGTCCAGGAAGGTCATGATCCAGGCCGCCACCAGGCCCCAGGCGTAGTGACCGGTCCAGAAAGCCCACATGGCGGCCAGCACCATCACCAGGCTGAGCGAGGTGACCTGGTTGGGCGTGATGCCGGCGTTGGCGCAGACCTTGGTCACGTAGCGCGCGGGGCGCGGCCAGGCATAGAGGGTGACGAGGTCGGTCACGCCCTTGTAGGCGCCGGCGAAGGTGCGGCGCTCGATGGCGGGCAGGTTGTCTTCGGTGAGACGCAGCAGGTAGGGCGGTTCGCGCTTGCGCAGCTTGTCGTTGTAGTTGTCGGCGATCTCCACCGCAGAAACTTCGTGGGCGTCGGCCGGTGCCTTGCCGGCGGCGAGCAGGGCCAGGGCGTCGGGCGTGCCTGCGGCGCCGACGCTCACCGCCACGATGTCGCCTTCGGGCGCCCGCAGCGCGACGTCGCTGGTGGAGCGGGCCAGGCCGCGCACCAGCGCTTCGTCGAAGATCCAGTCGGCGCGCAGCAGGATGCTGCGGTCGGCGGCGCCCACCATGGCATCGGCGTTGGCTCGCTTGAGCTGGCGCTGGATGCGTTCGGCGGAAGTCATGCCCCAGATGCTGACCGGGGATTCACCGACGACGGCCCCGGCGACGCGGAGAGGGGAGGTCTTGCCCGCGTTCACAGAGGCAGACAGCCGTGCCGGGCTTTGGTTTTTGGCATGATCGAAACTCGAGGGTCAGAAAAAAGCAGTGGGCGATTATCGATGAGCGGGTTTACTTTTGCGCACGTGTCCGACGTGCATCTTCCGTTCGAGCCCGTGTTGACCACGCGCCAACACTTTTCCAAGCGCCAGCTCAGCGCCTGGTCGTGGCAGCGGCGTCGTGCGCTGCACCGGCGCGAGATCGTCGACGCGCTGGCGGCCGACGTGCAGTCGCAGGCGGTCGACCACATTCTCATCACGGGCGACATCACCAATTTTTCGCTGCCGGGCGAGTTTCGGCAGGCGGCCGACTGGCTCGCCGGATTGGCGCCGCCAGACCGGCTGAGCCTGGTCCCTGGCAACCACGACGCCCTGGTGCCGATCGACGACGACGTGGGCCTGGGTTCTTGGTCGCGATGGACCCGGCTGGAGCAGGGCTGGCCCTTCGTGCACCGGCGTGGCGAGGTCGCGGTGATCGGGCTCAATTCGGCCCTGCCCACCGCGCCGCTGCTGGCGCGCGGCCGCCTGGGCGACGCGCAACTGGCGCGGCTGGAACAGGTGCTGACCGAGGAAGGCGAGGCCGGCCGCATTCGCGTGGTGATGCTGCATCATCCACCGGCGCGGGGCGCCATTCAGTGGCGCAAGGCGCTGGCCGATGCGGCTGGCCTGCGCGCCGTACTGAAGCGCGCAGGCGCCGAACTGGTCTTGCACGGCCACGCCCGCGACGCCCGCATGGATTCGGTGCCGGGGCCGCGCGAGCCGATTCCCTGCCTGTGCGTGCCCTCGTCGTCCGCCGTGCCCAATCCCAAGGACCAGGGCGCCATGTGGCATCGGCTGCACCTCACGCCGGCCCATGTGCCCGGCGGCCCGCAGCTACGGGTGGAGGTGCGCCGCTGGTCGGTCGAAACCGATGCCTTCGTCGACGACGGCGGCTACACGCTGGCGCTGCCACGCGGCTGATCCCCTCGGCGCAGGCGAGAATATCGCCTTTGTCAAAAAGTCACCCGACTCCACCCTGGATCTTTTCGCCGATGGGCAACGAGACTGAAACCAAGTTCGGCGACCCCGCCAATCGCCTGATGCAGACCGACTGCTGGACCCTGCTGCTGCGCCCCAAACAGCCGACGCTCGGCTCCCTGGTGCTGGTGTGCCGCGAGCCGGTGCAGGCCTTCTCCGACGTCAGCGAAAAAGCCTTCGTCGAGATGCGTTCGCTGGTGCGCGCCATCGAATCGGCGCTGCGCGACTTCGTCGGCTACGAGCGCATCAACTACCTGATGCTGATGATGGTCGACCCCGACGTGCATTTCCACGTCATCCCTCGCTACGAAGGCGCCCGTGATTTTTCGGGCGTGGCGTTCGCCGATGCCGGCTGGCCCGGCCCGCCGGCACTCGACAGCGCAGTCGCGCTCGACGACGCCACCCGCGCCGCGTTGCTGGCCCGGCTGCGCGAAAGCCTCAAGGCCCACGCCGCCTAGGACTGCGCCGGATGCGCCTGCTTCCCCTCGATCGCCTGGATCGCTACGCGCTTCGCATGTTCGCCGTGCCCTTGCTGACGGCCATGGCGACCATGTTGGTGGCGACCATGCTGCAGCGCCTGCTGCGCCTGTTCGATATTGCGGCGTCCACGGGGGCCGCGCTGTCGGGCGTGCTCCTGATGGCGGCCGACCTGGTGCCGCACTACCTCGGGCTGGCGCTGCCGGTGGCGTTCACCGCGGCCACCTTCATGGCCGCCACGCGCATGAACGACGACTCCGAACTCGACGCCATGCTGGCCAGCGGCCGGTCCATCGCGCGGGTGGCGGCGCCTTATTTCATGCTGGCGGTGCTGCTGAGCATCTTCAATTTCTACCTGTTCGGCCACATGCAGCCGCTGGCGCGCTACGACTACCACGTCAAGATGGATGTGGCGCTGCAGACCAACTGGGATGCGCGTGTCGAGGAAAACCGCTTCGTCGACATCGCGCATGGTTTCAGCTTCAGCGCCGACAGTGTCGACGACGGCGGACGCCGCTTCAAGGGCGTGTTCCTGTCCAAGCGGGTCGGCGGCACCGAAGAGATCACCACCGCGGCCTCGGGCCAGCTCGAAAGCGCCCTCGGCGGCGCGGGCCTGCTCATGCGCCTGCACGACGGCCTGCGCATGCGCGAAACCGCCACCGGCGAAGTCACCACCACGCGGTTCGTCGACGGCTTCTTCCGCGACATGCTGCCCCACGGCGAGCCCTTCCGCCCGCGCGGCGACACCGCCAGCGAACGCACCATGCCCGAACTCTGGCAGGCCATGTGCAGCACCTGCGACCAGGCCTGGGCGGCCGAATTCCACAGCCGGCTGGCGCGTTCGCTGATCCCGCCGCTGCTGCCGCTGCTGGCCCTGCCGCTGGGCATGGCCTCCAAGCGCGGCAAGCGCACGCCCGGCGTCATCTTCGCGTCGCTGTCGCTGCTGCTGCTCAACCACGCGCTGCAGTTCGGCAAGAGCCTGGCCGAGAGCGGCCGGGTGCATGCGGCAGTCGCCGTGTGGACGCCCTTCGTGCTGTTCGCGCTGATGAGCCTCTGGATCTTCCGCGGCAGCCTCGCCTGGCCGGGTGACAACCCGGTGACCCGCGCCGTGCTGGCTTTCGAGAGCCTGCTCGACCGCGCGCGTCCGCGCCGTACCGCCAAGGCCGTGTCATGACCCGTGGCATGCCCGCTTATTTCCGGCAGCGTGTGGGCTCGCAGATCCTGGTGCTGCTGCTGGTCATCACCGCCCTGATGCAGCTGCTGGAGCTGCTCGACGTCACCACCGACGTGCTCAAGCGCGACCTCGGCGTGCTCGGCATCCTGTACTACGGCGCGTTGCGTGTGCCGGCCGACATCGTCACCGCGCTGCCGCCGGCCGTGCTCATCGGCACGCTGCTGGCGCTGAGCTCGATGGCGCGCAATCTCGAGATCGTCACCATGCGCGCGGCAGGCGTCGGCATGTCGCGCATGCTGGCCTACCTGCTGCCGGTGGGGCTGGCGCTGGCCATCGGCCAGTTCGCGCTGACGGAACTGGTGCTGCCCGGCGCCGACAACCAGCTCAAGACCTGGTGGAGCGCCAGCGCACCCGATGACGACACGCCGACGCGCCTCTGGGCCCACACCAAGGGCGGCACGGTGTCCATGGACCGCATCAGCCCCGACGCCCACGAGCTCATGGGCGTGCGCCTCTACGTGCGCAATGCCGAAGGCCTGATGGTCGACCGGGTGGTGGCCACACGGGCGCTCTGGGACGGCAAGGCCTGGCAGCTGCAGGGCGTGACCGAGATCGGTGTCTCGGCCGAGAAGATCGTCCGCACCCATGTGGCCGATCGCGAGTGGGACACCAATCTGCGTCCCGACGACGTACTGCGGCTCGACGTTGACCGGCCCAACCTGTCGACCATGATGCTCGCCCAGGTCATCGAAGGCACCCGCGCCGGCACCCTGCCGCACCGCTACTACGAAACGGTGCTGTACCGCTCGTTCGCCGCGCCGCTGGGCATCTTCGTGATGTTGCTGCTGGCCTTGCCCACCGCCGCCGTGCTGCCGCGTTCCGGTGGCGGCGGGCGCGCCATGGGCATCGCACTGGTGCTCGGTCTTCTTTTTCTTTTGTGCGACGGCATGATCGCCGCGCTCGGCACCAGCTCCCGCTGGCCGCCGGCGGTGATCGCCCTCGCTGCCCCGGTGCTGTTCGCGGCCATCGGCCTTTTGCAACTGCACTCCTGCGAGCGCATATGAATTTCTGGATTGACACGACGGCCGCCGCCCGCGCGCAGGCCCTGTTCGGCGTTCCGCCGATCGAGCGGCTCAAACGCAGCGTCGGCAAGCTCGCGGCCGGCACGCGGGTATTGCTGTCGGGCACCGACGACGGCAAGACCGACTGGCCGAACGCCATCGTCGACGCCGACCCCGCCGCGCTCGGCGCCCGGCTGCGCAAGGCGCTGGCCAACGGCCCGCTGGTGGCGGTCGACGGCGGCAACGCCATCGACCCGCGGCTGGTCGCCTTTCTGTTGGCCAGCACTGCCCCTTGCATCGCATCGCGGGGGGAGGGCGCCCGCCGGGCCGTGGCGCTCTACCTGCAGCCCTCGCTCGCCGATGCGATACCGGCCGACGCGCAGGACCTGGGCGCGGTTGCCGACGCGCTGGCAGCCGCCGGCCTGGTCGCGCCGGTGGACGAAACCGCGTTTCCCGCTTACGTGAACAAGCTGCGGCGTACGCTGCCGTACTGGATCTACGCGGTGAACACGCCCCAGGTTCGCCGCGAGCTCGAAAAGACCATGTTCTGGGACAACTACAAAGGCTCGACCGACCTGTTGACGCGCTGGGTGTACCCGCCGCTCGTCTGGCAGCTCACGCGCCTGTGTACCCGCTGGCGTGTGCATCCCAATACGGTGACGGTGATCTCCATCATCCTCACCATCGCAGCGGTGCCGCTGTTCGCGCAGGGCGATTTCTTCTGGGGCTTCGTCTGCGCCTACGGCATGAGCGTGCTCGACAGCGTGGACGGCAAGATCGCCCGCGTCACGCTCACCGACTCGGCCATCGGCAACGTGCTCGACCACGGCGTCGACATCGTGCATCCGCCGTTCTGGTATTTCGCCTGGGCTTGGGGCCTGGGCGCCCACAGTTCGGCCGACCCCCTCTACCAGGCCGCGCTCTGGCTCATCTTCTTCTACGTGGCCGACCGCATCGTGCTGGGCATCGCCAAGGCACGGCTCGGCTTCGCACTGCATGCCGCCACCCGGCTCGACGGCCGGGTGCGCAGCTTCATCGCCCGACGCAACATCACCATGACCATCATGGCGGTCGCGTTGGCGATCGGTGCCGGCCCGGCCGGTTTCTACATCGTCACCGCGTGGCAGGGTCTTACTTTCGGATGGCACGCCGTCCGCACAATCTGGGTAGGATTTCTGGCTCGCACCAAAGCCCGTCCGACAGCCTGATGAACCCTATCGAAATCATTCCGGTGCGCACACCGGCCGAACTGACCCGCTTCATCAAGCTCCCGGCTCAGATCCATGCGCAGGATCCGAACTTCGTCACCCAGCTGACGATGGAGCGACAGGAGGCGCTGTCACCCAAGAAGAACCCTTATTTCGCGCACGCCGAAACGCAGTTCTGGCTGGCGCGCCGCGACGGCCGTGATGTCGGTCGCATCAGCGCGCAGATCGACAAGCTGGTCCAGGATCCGGAGATCGGCCACTTCGGCATGATCTGCGCGATCGACGACGCCGACGTGTTCGCCGCACTGTTCGCCGCCGCCGAAGCCTGGCTGGCCGCACGCGGCAAGACCCGCGTTATCGGACCCTTCAACCTGTCGATCAACGAAGAAACCGGCCTGCTCGTCGACGGCTTCGACACGCCGCCGATGATGCTCATGCCGCACGACGCGCCCTACGCCGGGGCGCGGGTCGAGGCCCAGGGTTACGCCAAGGCCAAGGATCTCATCGCCTACCTCTACGACATCGAGCATGAGCTGCCCGCAGCGGCCCGCCGCATGATCGGCCCGCGCAAGCCGGCGGCACTCACCGTGCGCAACCTCGACACCAGCCGCTACATCGAGGAGTTCGACACCGTCACCGCGATCTTCAACGACGCCTGGTCGCAGAACTGGGGTTTCATCCCCTTCACCAAGGCCGAGATCGCGCACATGGCCAAGAGCCTGAAGATGTTCATCGACCCCAAGTGCGTGGCCATCGTCGAACTCAACGGCAAGGCGGTCGGCTTCGGCATCGCGCTGCCCAATCTCAACGAAATGATCGCGGACTTCGGCGGCGCGCTTTTCCCCTTCAACTGGGCCAAGCTGCTGCTGCGCCTGAAGCGCGGCACCAAGACCGCCCGCGTGCCGCTGATGGGCATCAGCCGCAGCATCAGTGGCGAGCTCGCCGGCGCCATCGCGCCCTTCCTGGCGATCGACACCATGCGCCAGGGCTTGCGCGCCAAGGGCGTGAAGCAGGTCGAGCTGTCTTGGATCCTGGAAGACAACCGGCCGATGCGTCACATCATCGAATCGCTCGGTGCCGATCCGTACAAGACCTACCGGGTCTACGAAAAGCGCCTGGACGGTGCCGGCGCGGGCTCCGTCTGACATGGCGGGTTTCACCGCCCTGGTCCTGGCCGGCACCCGGCCGGGCGGGGATCCCCTGGCCGATTACGCCGGGGTCAGCCACAAGGCGCTGATCGACATCGACGGCGTGGCCATGCTGGAACGCGTGGTCGTCGCCCTGGCGGCATCGCCGCAGGTCGACCGCATCGTCATCGCGATCGACCGGCCCGAAGTCTTGCGCGCTCTGCCAGGGCTGCAGTCGGATGCGGTAGGCAAGCCGGTCTCCACCATGCCGACCGAGGACGGCCCGAGCGCCACCGTCTCTTCTGCGCTGGCGCGCGAGGCAACGCCTCTGCTGGTCACCACGGCCGACCACGCCTTGCTGCGGCCGCAGTGGATCGATGATTTTCTGTCGGTCTGCCCGCCGGATGCCGACGTGGTGGCGGCACTGGCCCGTCGCGATGTGGTGGAAGCCGCCGCGCCCCACACCCGCCGCACCTGGCTGCGTTTTTCCGATGGCGATTTTTCGGGCTGCAACCTGTTCCTGCTGGCGGGTCCGGGTGCGGCGGGGCCGGTGAGCTTGTGGCGTGAGCTCGAAGCGGCGCGCAAGCGGCCCGTGCATTTGATGCGCCGGCTTGGCTGGCTATTCGCGTTGCGTTATCGCCTGGGCCGGCTGTCTTCCGCGCGAGCGGCAGCGCGGCTGGGCGAGCTTTCGGGCAACGCGTGCGTCGCCCTGGTGTCGCTGCGCGACGGACGTGCCGCGATCGACGTGGACAAACCTTCGGACCTCGATCTGGTCCGCGAGATGATCGCCACCGGCCGCGCAGCCTGACGCGGGGCAGGGTGCCTTGCCGGGCCGATCAGGCCGTCTGGACCGAGGTCGGCTGCGGCTGGGCGGCATTGCGGCCGTTGCCGCCCTGCCAGCCGCCCGCGAGTTCGCGCACGTAGGCGAGGTCGGCCGGAAAGTCGAGTTCGCCCCATTCCAGGCCTTCGATGGAGGCTACGCCGATGTGCGCACCAGCCTGTGCGAGGCGGTGAATGGCCGACAGGTACCAGAGGCCGGGGCCTTCGGGCGTGCGCATGTTGCGCTCGAGTTCCTGCACGAACATCGCGCCGCCTTCGACGTCGAACCGCAGAAAGCCGATCGACTCGCCGTCGACGATGTCCGCCGGCAGGGTCTTGCCGATGGCGCACAGCCGGCCGTCCTTGGTCTGCACCTTCATGTCGTCGTCGTCGAACTGCGGCTTGCGGTCGATGGTGACGGTGATGGGGGCGGGCGGAGCCGACAACAGGCGGCGGGCGATCTCGGGCTCGAACAGGGTGTCGCCGTTGAGGATCAGGCAGGGGCGGTCGAACTCGGCACGCGCCATCCAGCAGCTCGCCAGATTGTCGGCCAGTTTGTAGAACGGGTTGAACAGGGTGCGCACCACCATGCCGCGCGGGGTGATGCGGGTGAGGGCTTCGCACACCAGGTCTTCACGAAAACCGGTGACGACCACGGCTTCCTGGACGCCGCATTCGAACAGGCCGCGCAATTGCCACTCCAGCATGCTGCGACCGCTCAGGTCCAGGAGACATTTGGGAAGTTGCTGCGTCATGGGCAGCAAGCGGCTGCCTTGGCCGGCGCCGAGGATGAGTGCACGCTCTGGTCTGGTCACGTTGGAAAACCCGTATTCAATGTAGAAAAGGACGTATCGGGCGCCGACTGTCAGGCGTCTCGCCACTGTCCACCGAAAACTCGCCATGCTCGAGCGCATGACGCGATAGCTGCTCGATCGCCAGGCAATCGCGCAATTGTCGATCCATCGGGCATGCCAGATGGGCGACGTAATGCATTCCCACAGGGAGCGCCACGGTTTGCCAGTGCTTGCCAGCAAATTCCGCGCCTTGTTCGGCTCCACCCGTATCCACCGACCGCACATCCGCCAAGCCGCGTCCAGCCGCCTTGGCGACGGCCTCCTTGCGGGTCCAGATCGAATAGAAGCGACGCGGATCGTGACCGGCCCATGCTCTTTCGTTCTCGTTCAGGAAGTAGCCGAACGCCTGGGCCGACAGGTTTTCCACTGCTTCGACATCCACGCCGATCGGGCCGGTACGCGATACGGCACTGACCACGCGGCCGTCACCATGCGACAGGCTGAATTCCAGCGGAAGGTCCAGTGTCGGCCGGGAGGAGGGCGAGTGCCGCAGTGTCGCGAGGCACGCCTCGGCGTATCCGAACCGACGCAGGCTCAGCAGGAGCAGGCGGCTGCCGATGAGGGAGCGATGCCGCGCCTTTCGGTCGGGCCAGCGCGATATTTCTGTCTGCCGGACTGCCGGCAAATCCGCCAGCCAACGCGCTTCCAGTGACGGGGAAATCTCGAACTCCGTAGCGATCAGCACCAGGATGGGCATCGACCGGTCCGCCTTCGCGTCCATGACATAATTCCAGAATTCACTTGAGCGCGAAGGTAATTTCGGATTATGGCACAGGCAGCAGTGGCGCCCGGCCCACAAGAGCGCTACGACCTCGACGCCAACGACGATTGCCTGCCGCTGCTCCAGCAATGGCTGGGGCAGTTCGGCAACACGTTCGCGGTTCCCTCGCAAACCCGCCCCGGCAACGCCCTGTTCATCAACGATCCGGACGACATCCGGCGGGTTCTGCTGACGCAGCGAGCCAACTACGTGAAGGGGGCGGGGCTCGAGCGGGTTCGCATGCTGCTCGGCAACGGCCTCATCGTCAGTGACGGCGAGCACTGGGCGCGGCAGCGCCCCATGATCCAGCCCGCATTCCTTGGCAACGCGACCCGCGCCTTCGCGCCGTTGATCCAGAGCGTGAACGAAGCCCTGCTCGCGCGCTGGGCAAAGAAAGCCACGAGCGGCGAAGTGATCGACATCACGCACGAGCTCAGCGCGGTCGCGCTCGACATCGTGCTGCGTGCACTTTTCAGCGTCGATTTCGATCGCTTGATCGAATCCGAAGGCAAAAGCCCCTTCGATTTCCTGGCCGACGAGAGCGAGCGCGACCTGCAGTTCGCCGTTCGTTTCCGGGGTCTTACGCGGTTCGTGCGCGCCATCATCGAGGCGCGCCGCACTGAAGGCCGGGTCGAGTCCGACTGGCTGTCGATGATGATGCAGGCGCGCGACAAGGCCAGCGGCGAGCCGATGGCAGACCGCGCCTTGCTCGACGAATCCATGACGATGATCGTCGCCGGCCACGAAACCACGGGCAGCACGCTCAACTGGGCCTGGTACCTGATTTCGCAGCATCCCGAAGTCGAGCGGGAGCTTCATCGCGCCATCGCCGGCACCGCCGTGCCCGCAACCGCCGCCGCCGAAGGTGGCGAGCCCGACGGCGGGAGCTATGTCGAGCGTGTACTGCAGGAGGCGCTGCGCCTCTATCCGCCGGTGTGGCTTTTCAGTCGCCGTGCGGTCAAGGAAGACGTGCTCGGCGGCCATGAGGTGATGCCCGGCACCGATATCTTCATCAGCCCCTACCTGCTTCACCGCAGTGCCGAGCACTGGCAGAACCCCGACGATTTCATGCCGGAGCGCTTCGAGCCGGCATCGGCTCAGGGTCGCCACCGTTTCGCCTACTTGCCGTTTTCCGCAGGCCCGCGCTTTTGTGTCGGCGCCGGGTTCGCCATGGCGGAAATGGCCATGCACATGTCGATGGTCGCCTCGCGTTTCCGCATGGAATACCTCGGTGACGGCCCGGCACAGCCCGAATTCCAGATCAATCTACGCACGCGCCATCCCATCCTGATGCGGCTGGTGGCGCGTCACTGACCACCGCATGCGATTCGAAACACTTCAAGCCCTTCTGCCGGCGCAAGCCCGGGAAGACCGCCACGTCACGCTGATCGAAGGCGAAAAAGAGCAGCGCGTCCTGAGTTTCCAGCAGCTTCGCCAGCGCGCACTGGGTCTGCTCGGCGCACTGCAGCGCCGTTCGCTCGGCCGCGGCGATCTGATGATCCTCTGCCTGGCCGACAACGAACGCTTTCTGGAGATGTTCTGGGCCTGTGTCCTCGGCGGCATCGTGCCGGTTCCGCTGGCACCGGGCAGCACCGACGAGCATCGGCGCAAGCTGGTTCGCGTCTTCGCCCGCCTGGGCAAGGCGTCGGTCTATATCGATCGGACGTCGCTCGATCGGCTGGACGGTTTCGCCGCCGAAAACGCTTTCGATCCCGGCCTCGCGGCTGAAGTCGCGCGCCTGCGTGGCTCGGCTTTCGCGCCTGGCAGCCTCGACATCGGCGAGGCGCCAGGCCAGGTTGTGACCGTCGGCGCCGACGACCTGGCATTCGTCCAGTACTCGTCGGGCTCCACCGGCGAGCCCAAGGGCGTGATGCTGACGCACCGCAACGTCACCGCCAACATCGCATCGATCATCGAGGCGGCTGCTTTTACCGACCGCGACATTGCCCTCAGCTGGATGCCGCTTTCGCACGACATGGGGCTCATCGGCTTTCACCTGAACATGGTGGCCGCCGGCGTGAGTCACGCCATCATGCGCACCGAGCTTTTCGCCCGCCGCCCCTTGCTGTGGCTGGAAAAAGCCAGCGAGCGCAAGGCCACCGTGCTGTGCTCGCCCAACTTCGGCTACGAGCATTACCTGCGCCAGTTCGCGCTGAAGAAGCCGACCGGTCTCGATCTGTCCGCCGTCAGGCTGGTCTTCAATGGTGCGGAGCCGATTTCACCGGTGCTCTGCCGGGATTTCACGGCCGCGCTCGCGCCGTGTGGTCTGCCGGCGAATGCGATGTTTCCTGTTTACGGCTTGGCCGAGGCCAGTCTCGCGGTCAGCTTCCCGCGTCCCGGATCGGCGTTGGAAACCGTGCGGCTCTCCCGCATGGCGCTGGGCATCGGCTCGCAAGTCGAGAGGGTTGACGGGCCGGGCAGCGTGGAGTTCGTCTGCCTCGGAAAGCCGGTTCCCGGCACCGAGTTGGGCATCGTCGACGAGCAAGGAAAAGCCCTGCCCGGCGGCACCTTGGGGCGCCTGCATATTCGCGGCGACAACGTTTCGGCTGGCTATTTCCGAAACGACGAGGCCACCGCGGCGTCGCGTGCACCCAACGGTTGGCTCGACACCGGCGACCTTGGCGTATTCATCGACGGTCAGCTCGTCGTAACCGGCCGGGCGAAGGATCTGATCATCGTGAACGGCCAGAATTACTACCCCAGCGACCTGGAGGACATCGCTGCCAAGGTCGACGGGGTCGAGGTCAATCGCGTGATCGCGGCCGGGGTGATGTCTCCTGACAACGGGTCCGAAGTGCTGGCGCTCTTCGTGGTTCATCGCATGGGTGTGGAAGCGTTTACCGCGACGTCGCAGGCGCTCAAGGCGGCCATGGCGAGCCAGGCGGGCCTGGACGTCGGCTATGTCATCCCGGTCAACCAGCTCCCCAAGACGACCAGCGGAAAACTGCAGCGTCACGCGATGGTAAAAGCCTTCGAAGCGGGTGCGTACTCGGCGATAATCGAGGAGCTCGAAGCTACGGAACGTGCGGCGGCCGGCGGCAGCGCGGCGGATGGGCAACATGCGACGGTGGTCGAGCGGCTATTGCAAGTGTGCCAGCCGCTGGTCCCGGGTCAGGTCATCGTCGCTGACACGAATCTGTTGGAAATCAACCTCAATTCCCTGACGCTGGCTCGCATTCACGAGGCTATCGAGCAAGAATTCCCCCAGAGGATTGAAATCACGGATCTGTTCGAGTACCCGACGCTCGGACAATTGGCATCGGTTCTCGAAAAGCCTCATGGCTGAGCGACCGAATTTCTTTATCACCAATTGGGAATCGTTGTGCAATGTGGTTTGAAAGCCGCCCTCGGGTCTGCTGACACCTATGCCGCATTGCAATAACGATGCCCAGACGTTACAGTTTTAAGCTTCAACATGAAACAGAGGATGCCGGAAGTTGTCCGGAATACTCCCCAAGCGTTGAGCATGAAATCAGGACAACAGGGCGGTAGGCAGTGATCAAAAAAACACCTGCTGATGTGATCCCGACGCCTACCGAAAGTGGCGTCCGGTTGCGAAGAGCGGATTTTTCGACCCTCACCGAAGCACTCGACTACGCGGCTAGCGGTGAGTCAGGCTTCAATTATTACGATGGACGTGACAATTTCACGTCCACTTTGCCGTATCGGCAATTGCGCGAGCGCGCGCTCGAAGTTTCTCGCCGCCTCGCACGCCTCGGCCGTGGCGAGCGCGTGGCGCTCGTCGCCCACACACACCCCGACTTCGCGGTGATGTTCTATGCATGCCAATACGCCGGTCTGGTGCCCGTGCCGCTGCCGGCGGCGGTGCATCTCGGGGGGCGCGAAGCCTACGTGCGTCATTTGCGCCACATGCTGGCCGACTGCAAGGCAGTCGCCGCGTTCGCGCCCTCGGACTTCATCGGTTTCCTGCACGAGGCCGCCACCGACCTGTCGATGCAGCTGGCCGGCACGCTCGACGACTTCATGGCCCTGGATGCCGACGACGAACTGCCGACGCCGCCTGCACCCTCGGAACTCGCCTATCTGCAGTACACCTCGGGCAGCACCCGGTTCCCGCGCGGGACGATGATCACGCACGCTGCGGTGATGGCCAACCTGTTCGCCATCTTCAACCACGGCTTCGAACTCACGCCGGAAGACCGCTTCTGCTCGTGGCTGCCGCATTACCACGACATGGGTCTGGTCGGCATCGTGCTGGGCTGCGTTGCCACACAGCGCTCGGTCGACTACCTGCCGACGCGCGACTTCGCGATGCGCCCGCGCCTCTGGCTCAAGTTGATAGCGCGTAACCGCGCCACCATTTCCTTCAGCCCGCCTTTCGGCTACACGCTGTGCGCCCGCCGCCTGCGGCCGGCCGACATCGAGGCGCTCGACCTGTCGAGCTGGCGTGTTGCCGGCGTCGGTGCCGAAATGATCCACCCGGATTCGCTGCGCCAGGTCGCCGAGATCCTGGCGCCGGCAGGCTTCGACGAGAAGGCCTTCCTGCCTTGCTACGGCATGGCCGAGGTGGCGCTCGCCGTGAGTTTTGCACCGGTGTCCGATGCGCCCCACAGCGATCTGATCGACATCGATCGCCTGTCCCGTACCGGTGAGGCGCAGCCGCCCCGCGAAGGCGAGGCCGAACGCAAAGGCAAGGCCTTCGTCGACTGCGGCAAGCCGCTGCCGGGCTTCGAGGTGGAGATCCGCGCCAACGACGGCACGCCGCTGCCCGAGCGCCAGTGCGGCACCATCTTCCTGAAGGGGCCGAGCGTCATGCTGGGCTACTTCGACAATCCCGAAGCCTCGGAAGCTGTGCTTTCCGCCGACGGATGGTTGAACACCGGTGACTTAGGCTACCGCGCTGACGGCTCGCTGTATGTCACCGGCCGCATCAAGGACCTGATGATCATCAAGGGCCGCAACATCTGGCCTCAGGATCTGGAATACCTGGCCGAGCAGGAGCCCGAAGTCCGCACCAGCGACGCTTCCGCGTTCACCGTGATCGATGCCGAGGAAAACGAAACCGCGGTGCTGGTGGTGCAGTGCCGTGAGATGGATCCGCAAAAGCTCGATTCGCTCGCGAACCGGCTCAAGCAGGCGATCCACGCCGAATTCGGCATCCACTGCCTCATCGAACTCGTGCCGCCGCACACCTTGCCCCGGACCTCATCCGGCAAACTGTCGCGCAGCATGGCGAGAAACGATTTTCTGGCGCGTTGCTCCGAAGCGACCCGTCTGGTCAATTCGCCGGTGCGATCCCTACAAGAAGAAAATGGTCTGTCCTCAGACCCTGTGAGCCGACCCCTTGACACCGTCCTTACCATCTCCGATTGAAGGCCAAGA
Organism: Xylophilus sp. GOD-11R; assembly: GCF_033546935.1. GTDB lineage: Bacteria > Pseudomonadota > Gammaproteobacteria > Burkholderiales > Burkholderiaceae_C > Xylophilus. The sequence continues at coordinate 2,153,049 of NZ_CP137854.1, forward strand.
AGCCGACGCAGCCAAGCTGACCGCCATCGAACACGCCATCCGCGACGCTCTCGGGGCGATTCGGCCCGGCTCTGCTGACCTGCCGGGCGATGCCGACCTGATGCAGGAGGCCGACCTGGACTCCGTCGGCGTCATGGATCTCATCATGGAGATCGAGGATCGCCTCGACATCTCCATCCCCGTCGAGACGCTCGCCGATGCGCGTACGGTCAACGGCCTGCGCTCGGGCATCTACCGGCTCGACGGCGGGGCGGCATGAGTCTGCTGGACAAATTCGCAGCGCAGCGCGGCCTGAGCGCGCACCTGGCCGAAATGGGCAGTGTGGCCCCCATCGCCACCCCCATGGACGCGATCGAGTCGGCCACGTCCGCCACCATCGGCGGACGTCGAACGGTGCTGGCCGGTACCAATAACTACCTCGGACTCACCTTCGACGAGAGCTGCCGAAATGCGGCCATCGACGCCATCAACACGCTGGGTACCGGTACCACCGGCTCACGCATGGCCAGCGGCAACTACAGCGGCCACCGTGCGCTCGAACGTGAGCTCGCCGATGCGGTCGGCTGGCCGTCCTGCATGGTGTTCTCCACTGGCTACCAGACCAACCTGGGTGTGCTCTCGGCCCTGGCCGATACCGGCGACTACCTGCTGGTGGACGCCGACAGTCACGCCAGCATCCACGACGGTTGCAAGCTCAGCAACGCCACCACGATCCGTTTCCGTCACAACGACCCGGAGAACCTCGATCGTCGTCTCGCCCGGCTGGGCGAAGACGCCAAGCGCGCGCTGATCGTCGTCGAAGGTGTCTACAGCACGCTCGGCGATCGTGCGCCGCTGAAGGAGATCGTTGAGGTCAAGCGCCGCCACGGCGCGTGGCTGGTAGTGGACGAAGCCCATTCGTTCGGCATCTTCGGCCAGCGCGGCCTCGGTCTTTCCGAAGAGCTCGGCCTGCTCGACGAGGTCGACTTCATCGTCGGCACCTTCTCCAAGAGCCTGGGCGGTATCGGTGGCTTCTGCATCAGCCGGCACGCCGAACTGGACCTGCTGCGCTTCGTCAGCCGGCCCTATATCTTCACGGCGTCTTCTTCACCGGCATCGATCGCATCGACCCGTGCTGCCCTGCGCCTGATGCTCGACGGCCGGGCACTGCGCGAGCGCCTGTGGAAGCACGCCGAGCGTTTCTACGCGGAAGCCGGCCGACTCGGCTACCAACTCGGCACGTCCACGCCGTGCCCGGTGGCCGCGCTGGTCTTCAAGGAGCGAGACGAGGCGCTCGGCCTCTGGAATGCCTTGATGGAAGAGGGTGTCTACACTAACCTGATGATTCCCCCGGCAACGCCCGCCGGCCTGAGCCTGGTGCGCATCAGTTTGAGCGCGGCGCATAGCGACGAGGACATCGGGCATATCATCCAGGCGCTGGAACGCGCGCGCGGCTGACAGTCGGCGGCGCTCTACGGTGCCGGCCCTGCGGCGTTGCGGGGAACGTTTCCCGCCGTGAACCCCGGGCGGCCGTGCAGGCCGCTCCACTCTCCCAAGTCATGCCTTCATCCGCCGAGCAACGCAGTTTCGCCGTCGTCACCACCTGCCATGCCGCGGGTTACCGTGACTACGGGCAGGTCATGGTGGAAACCTATCTCCGCCATTGGCCGCAACAGGTGCCGCTGCTGCTCTACCACGAGAGTTTCGACCCGCCGGTCTCGCCAGGACGCGTGTTTGCTCGCGACCTGGTCGAATCAAGCCCTGAACTGATGGCTTTCAAGGCGCGCCACCGCGACGATCCCCGTGCGCATGGCGACCTGCTGCCGCGCCGGCGTCTGCGCCTGGGGCCGTTGTCGATTCCTTTGCCGATGCGAATTCGCAAGGCCAAATACCGCTGGGACGCGGTGCGCTTCGCCCACAAGGCCTACGCCATCTTCGACGCGGCCCGCCGCACCGACGCCGATCTGCTGATCTGGATAGACGCCGACACGCGATTCTTCGCCGATGTCGACTTCGCCGAGCTCGCCGCGCTGTCGCCGCCGGAAAGTGCCGTCTCCTGCCTGCGCCGGCCCCAGCACAGCGAGTGCGGTTTCGTGGTCTACAACCTGCGCCATCCCGAAACCCGTCGCCTGCTGCAGGAGTTCGAAGCCATGTATTCCCGCGACCTGTTCTGGCGCGAGCGCGAGTACCACGACTCCTACCTCTTCGATGTGGTGCGCCGACGTGCCGAAGCCCGTGGTGCCCAGGTGCACGACATTGGCGAGGGCGCGGGCTGGAAGGCTTCGCACGTGCTGATCAATTCGCGCCTCGGTCGCTTCATGGACCACATGAAGGGCGATCGCAAGAGCGAAGGCAAGAGCCGCGCGGGCGACCTGCTGGTGCAGCGCGACGAGGAATACTGGAAACAGCAGCAACAACAGTCCTAGGCCGGGCAAGGGTTCCGACATGCGCAACGCCGTTTTCATCCATACCAATCCCAAGCAGATCATCGGTGCCCTGGTGGCGCAGCACGCGTTGAAGACGCACAGCGCAAACCCCGATCGCTTCGACGTGCGCATCATCCAGACGACGGATTTTCCGGCGTTCGCGGGCTTCGAAGGGCGCCGCTACCTGCGAGAAGGCCAGCAGGTGATGTGGCGCAACGACGACCTTCAGTCCTTCACACCGCTGCGCTTCGCCGTACCGGAGCTGATGCACTACAGCGGCCGTGCCGTGCTGATCGACCCGGACATTTTTGCCTTGGCCGACATCAACGAGCTGCTGGAGCGCGACATGGGTGGTGCCGCCGTCATGGCGCGCCGCATGGAGGGCGATTTCCGCCGTCCATTGCACTTTGCCTCCAGCGTCATGTTGATGGACTGCGATCGCCTGAAGCACTGGAACTGGGTCGCCGATTTCGAGCGCGTCTTCCGCGGCGAGCGCGACTACCGCGACTGGATGTGGCTGCTGCTGGAGCCGCCCGGCAGCGTGGCCGCGCTCGAATCGCAGTGGAACGATTTCGATCGCCTCGCCCCCGACACCCGGATGCTGCACAACACGCACCGGCGCACCCAACCTTGGAAAACCGGTTTGCCATCGGATTTCACGCCGCGCGGCACCACACTCAAGTCGCGCGCGGGCATCTGGCTGCGCAAGATCACCGGCCGGGGCGCGGGCCGTTACAAGCGGCATCCGGATCCGGCCCAGGAAACCCTGTTTTTCCGCATGCTCGGCGAATGCCTGGACAACGGCACGGTGGACTTGGCCTTGCTCGAAGCGGAAATCGCACGCGGCCATGTGCGAACCGACGCGATGAAATGCGTCGCGCGGGCGACGCGCGTCACCGGCTGAATCGCCCGCGCCCGGCGGGGAAAGTTCAGCGGCGGGCGGACGAGTCCAGAAGCAGGGCCTCGATGCGGGCGACGGTTTCCTGCCGCTCCTTCCGGGCCATCACCGGTGCACGGCCCTCCGCGTCGAACAGGCCGTCTGCCTGCAATCGCTCGATCAGCAGGCCGACGTCGCGGGTCGACGAGAGCCAACCCAGGTCCTGCAGCTTTTCGAACAGGCGTGCCCGCCAGCTACCTGGCCGACGCAAGGCCGCCGCGCGCCACGCGGCGACCAGCTTCCAGCGCCAGTCCGGCCGGGTCGGGAGCGTGAAAGGCAGCACTGGTCGACCGCTCAGCAAGGCCTCGGTCACCATCGATGCGCTGTCCATGGTCACGATGAGGCGATCGGCCGTATGGCGCAGGGCGGGATAAGGGTTGTTGGCGCCACGCTGCCAACGTACGACCGTCGCGGCAACGTCGAGCGAGCTTTCGATCGCGTCCATGACCGACGCCGGCGTGCGCGGGCTGCCCAGTACCCAGGCGCTGCCACCGTGGCGGCGCACCTGCTCACCGACCATGCCGGCCAGGCGCAGCGCCGATGCGTCGTCCAACACATAGGGCCGGCTGCTGCCGCCCACCATGACCAGCGTCCAGGGACGGGGCATGTCGCCGACCCGCTCCTGCCAGATCGCGGGCAGGGCGGCATCGAGAGGGGTTTCCGGCGGCAGGAACGGCATGCGGTTGATCAGCACGTTGCCGCGTGCCGGCAGGGCGTATTGCGGCGTCGTCACCACCAGGTCGAACCAAGCCAGGGGCGCCCAGGGGCGGTTGAGATGCACCAGCCGGGTCCGTCCGCCGGACCGCCGGGCGATCCAGCGCGCCGCCGGAACGCTCTTGCGGCCCGCGGCCAGCACGAGGCGCGGCCAGGGCGGGGCGAGGGCATCCGGATCCCGGACCTTCCACGAAAGCCCGCTGGCGCCCAGGATCAGCGGTGGCAGTCCCGCCGCCGCGTTGAACTGCAGCGCCACGCTGCGAAACGGCCTGCCAAGCGCCCGGGCGAGTGCGAGCAGTTGCTGGTTGTCGCCGTGGCGCGATCCCAGCAACACCCAGACCTCGGCGTCGATCGGAGCGACGCTCATGCCGCGGGCAACCAGCCGGCGCGGCGGTACCAGGCCACCGCGTCGGCAAAGCCCTGGTCGAGGCCGTAACGCGGCGACCAGCCGCGCGGTGCGGCGACGTCGTCCCGGGCGACCGCCCAATCGACGTGGCGCAGTTCGCGCAGCTTCTGCGAGTTGAGCATGCTGGCCGAGCCAGCGAGCCGGGCCACATCGCCGACCAGCGCGACCGCGCGCAGCAGGCCGGGCGGCGCCTGGAAGAAGGCGGGGGACGGATTGCCTACCGCCCGCGTCGCGGTTTCCATGATCTCGCGCCATCCGTAGCCGTCAGGCCGGGCATCGGCCATGGCCAGCACCCGGCCCTGCGGCTGCTCCGCTGCCGTCGCGGCGATCAGCGCTGCCACGTCGCCCACATGCATCATGGCCGCGCGGGCCTCGGGCGGACCGATCAGCGGGATGCGCCGCCACCGGGCGATCTGGAAGAAGAGCAGGGTTTCGCGGTCGTGCGGGCCGTAGATGGCCGGCGGCCGCAGCACCGTGGTGCGGTTGCCCAGCACGTCCAGCACCGCCGCTTCGCCGGCGCGTTTGCTGGCGCCGTAGTCCGACAGGCCCGGCTCGCGCGCGGCCAGGCTCGACACCAGCACGAAATGCGCGGAGGGCGCCACGGATTCGACGGTTCTGGCCAGCCGCCCAGCCGCATTGCAGTTGACGTCGAAGAAGTCATCGCGACGGGCTGCCTTGATGAGTCCGGCGAGGTGGACGACGGCATCGGCACCCTCGACCAGCCGGCCAAGCGCGGCATCGTCGCTCAGGCCGCCGGCGACCACTTCCGGCCGAGAACGCCGCCAGGCCGAGCCGCCGGGCTCGCGCCGCAGCAGCAGCCGCACCCGCCAGCCGGCATCGGACAGCGCGTCGACCACATGGCGGCCGACGAATCCGGTGGCGCCGGTGACGGCCACCAGCGGGCGGCTGGCTGTCGCGTCGGAGGAAATTTCGCCAGGGTTCGCGACAGGGAAAAGACTCGGGGATGGGGTGCTCAAGATGCGCTTGCCGCGAAAATGCGGCGGAGTATAAGTTTTGACCGCATCGCCGCCGCCCTGGCGCCTGGAAAATCATGCCCCTGAAGAAGATTCCGCTGTTCTGCCTGTCGCTCCTCCTGCTGTCGCTCGCCCCCGCCGTCGAGGCCAAACGGATGAGCGACGAAATGCGTGCCTTCAGGGATCAGAACCGTTGCCCGATTACCGGAGAGACCGGCGAAGGTGGCTGCCCGGGCTGGACCATCGGTTACTTCACGCCCTTGTGCGCGGGCGGACTCGACAAGAAGGAAAACATGGTCTGGATGAAGGCGGAGGATGCCAAGGTGATCCGCTCGTCCGTTGGCAAGAACTGCAAAAACCTCAAGCGCAATTCGACCACGACCGTGCCCATGTTCTGAGTGGCGCGCGGGTTGCACATGGCAGATGAGCGACGTTTTCTTACCGCCTCGCGTCGGCCCGGGTTCATGCTTTATCGATGAACACCTCCAAATCCTCCAACCCCTCCCAAGCGTCCGCCGGCAAGGACGCCGCTTCCAACCGCGAACATCGCGGTGCCCCAGCGGCCGAGAATTCCGGCCCGGGCACGCCCGGCAACGAGGCCGGTGCCATCGACGGCGCCACGCCCGGCGAGAAAGATTCCAAGGGCCGCGATGTGGCCGAACGCATGAAGGCCGAGCAGGGCACCCTGTCCGGGCCTTCGGCCGGCCACTGAACGTTTTCTCGACCTTCGCCGCATGACGGAACCCGACACCGCTTCCTCCACGCCTTCCGTCAAACCGCCGCCCGCCATCGGCCTGGGCAGCGCGGCCAAGGATCTCTACCGCGCGCTCTGGCGCCATGCCGAAGGCGCGCGTGGCCAGTTGCTCGGCGCGGCCGGCCTGTTGTCGGCCGCGCAGCTGTCGCGGCTCACCATGCCCTGGCTGGCGGCGCAGGCGATCAACGCACTGCAGGGCGGCGACATGGTTACCTCCGGCCGCTGGATCGCCGCGCTGATCGGCATCTATCTCGCCTCCTGGTTCCTGCATGGCCCCGGCCGGGTGCTGGAGCGCAACGTCGGTGTGCGGGTGCGGGTGCGCCTGGCCGACCAGCTCTACGGCCGCATCGCCGCAGCGCCGCTGGCCTGGCGCGACGGGCGGCACTCGGGCGAGCTGCAGCACCGGGTGGTGCAGGCGAGCCGGGCGTTGTCGGACTTCGCGCAAAACCAGTTCGGCTACCTGCAGAGCGCCTTCAACTTCGTCGGCCCCATCGTGGCGCTGGCTTTGCTGTCGACCACCAGCGGCACCATCGCGGTGACGGGCTACGTGGTCATCGCGGTCATCATCCTGCGCTTCGACCGGGTGCTGATGCAGCTCGCCCGCGCCGAAAACGACGCCGAGCGCCGCTATGCCGCCGCCTTGCTCGACTTCGTGGGCAACGCCGGCACGGTGATCGGCCTGCGGCTGCAGGCGGCCTCGCGCAAGCTGCTGGGCAGGCGCATGGATGCGGTGATGGGGCCGCTGCGGCGTGCGGTGATGGTCAACGAGGGTAAGTGGTTCGCCGTCGACCTGCTCGGCATGGGCCTGACCTGGGTGCTGGTGGTGGTGTATGTGCTGCAGCACCGCCAGCCGGGCCAGGCGGTGATGCTGGGCACCGTCTTCATGATCTACCAGTACGCGCAGCAGGCCGCGTCGGTGGTGGGCGCCATGGCGTCGAACTTCCAGAGCTTCGCCCGCATGCACACCGACTACAGCAGCGCCGATCCGATCTGGGAAGCACCTGGCGACCCCGACGCCACGGTGCCCGCCGTGGCGGCCGACGCGCCCTGGAACACGCTGGAACTGCGCAGCGCCACCTGGCGCTATGCCGACGATGCACGCGGCGGCCTGCACGGCGTCGACCTGGTGCTGCGACGCGGCACGCGGGTGGCGTTGATCGGCCCCAGCGGCGGCGGCAAGAGCACCTTGCTGCGCACCCTGGCCGGGCTCTACCGCCCACAGCAGGGCCAGTTGCTGCGCGACGGCGTCGAGGTCGACTGGTCCGAACTGCGCACGCTGGCCACGCTGATTCCGCAGGAGGCCGAGGTCTTCGAAGCCAGCGTGGAGGAAAACCTGACCTTCGGCCAGCCCGCCGATGCCCAGGCGCTGCATTCGGCAGTGCGCACCGGGGTGTTCGACGAGGTGCTGGAGCGCCTGCCCGACGGCCTGGCGAGCCCGGTCAATGAGCGTGGCGGCAATTTCTCGGGGGGGCAGCGGCAGCGCCTGGCCCTGGCGCGTGGCGCCCTGGCCTCGCGCGGCAGCTCGGTGCTGCTGCTCGACGAGCCTACCAGCGCGCTCGACCCTCAGGCCGAGTCGCGGGTGTTCGACCGCATGGCCGAGGCGTTTCCGACGGCTTGCGTCATCGCGTCGGTCCACCGGCCGAGCCTGCTGGCGCGCTTCGACACCATCGTCGTGGTGGAGGCCGGCCGGGTGGTCGACGCCGGTCCGCGCGACGAAGTGCTGGCACGCCGGGCGAGCTGACCGGCGCCTGCGCTCAGGCGGCGAGCTGGCGAGGCTCTTCGTGCATGGCGATCACCTCGCTACCGACCGATGCCAGCCAGGCCGCCAGCCGATGCGTCGCGTCGTTCGCCGTGTCTTTCCAGGAGGCGAAATAGGCGCAGGGCTGCCGACCCGGCTCGGCGCTGGCGGCCGGCCGGCACCAATGGAGTTCGCGCAGCGCGCCGCTCGCCAGGCTTTCTTCCACCATCAGGCGCGGCACCAGCGCGATGCCGAGACCGGCGACCGCCGCCTGGATGACCATGGAAAACAGCTCGAAGCGGTGGCCCAGGCGCGCTTCCGGGCGGTTCTGCTGACAGTCCTCGAGAAACCGGCTCCAGGCGTCGGGTCGGCTTTCCAGGTGCAGCAGGCCGATATCGAATAGGCAATCCCAAGCGCGGTGGCCGATGCGCCGCGCGAGGTCGGGCGAATATACGGCGACCGATTCACCTTCTCCGACAATGCGGCAATGTGAATATCCGGCCCAAGGTTCCTGGCCGGAGTAAATCATCAGGTCGAACTGCGACGATGCCAGGTCGACCGGATCGACGCGCGAATATAGGTGGAATTGAATCTGCCGATTTTCCTGCAGAAAATCGCGGGTGCGGGGAATCAGCCATTGCGTGGCGAATGCCGGCACGGCCGCCACCTCGACGATTTCCCTGCCCCGGCTGCGGCCGATGACGCCTTCGGTCGCCGTTGCGAGCCGGCCGAGGCTGTCGCGCACCTCGGCCGCGTACCGCGCGCCTTCGCTGGTCAGTGTCAGCCGCTTGCGGTGCCGCAGGAACAGGGACTGGCCTACGCGGTCTTCGAGTGCGATGACCTGCCGGCAGACCGCGCTTTCGCTCACCGACAGTTCTTCGGCCGCCCGCGCGAAACTGCCCAGTCGGGCGGTGGCTTCGAACATGGTCAGCGCCGTCAGGCTGGGCAGTTTCATGGTTTACGCACGAAGTTCATTCGAAAATCTCAGTCATCGAAGATTGTGTCATGCCTAGAATTTGATATTCGAGATTCACCGGCAAGGAAATAATGAACGGCGCCAAGATATTGGTAGAAACCCTATTGAAAAACGGGATCGACACCTGTTTTGCAAATCCCGGTACCAGCGAAATGCATTTTGTGGCGGCGCTGGACCAGGTTCCCGGCATGAAATGCGTGCTGGGGCTGCAGGAGAACGTGGTCACCGGCATGGCCGACGGTTATTTCCGCATCGCCGGCAAGCCGGCCTGCACCTTGCTGCACTGCGGCCCGGGTCTGGCCAACGGACTGGCCAACATTCACAACGCCCGGCGCGCCCGCAGCGGCATGCTCAACATCGTCGGTGACCAGGCCACCTACCACCGGCCCTTCGACGCGCCGCTCACCGCCGACACCGAGTCGCTCGCCCGCGCCGTATCGGCCTGGACGCGCACCTGCACCGACGTCGCACGCCTCGGCGAAGACGCCGCCATCGCGGCCCAGGTGGCCACCGCCGAGCCGGGCCAGATCGCCACCTTGATCCTGCCGTCCGACGTTTCCTGGAACGAGGGCGGGAAGATCGGTCCGGTGCTGGAGGCGGTGCCGGCGTCGGCGGTCGTGCCAGCCCACATCGAAAAGCTCGCGCAGCTGCTCGAATCCGGCGAGCCGACCTTGCTGCTGCTCTCGGGCACGGCGCTGACGGATGCGGGCCAGGACCTGCTGCGGCCGCTGATCGACCGGTACGGTGTGTCCGTCATGGCCGAATACCCGATCGGCCGCATCGCGCGCGGCGGCTCGCGAATCGCGATTGCGCGCCTGCCCTATGGCATCGACGACGCGGTGGCGGTGCTCGGCAAGTTCCGGCATCTGGTATTGGTCAACGCCAACGACCCGGTCGGATTCTTCGCCTACCCCGGCAAACCCTCGCGGATGGCGCCCGACAGTGTGGAGGTGTTCCATTTCTCGCGGCCGCACCAGGACTGCATCGGGGCGCTGAAAGCGCTGCTCGGCCGACTGGGGCTGCAGGCCCGGCGCGCCGATGGCATCCGCCAGAAGCCCGAGGCCGGCGCCTATCGCGGGCGGCCGACGCCCGAGGCGCTGGCCACTTGCATCGCCGCGCTCATGCCCGAGGACGCCATCGTCTCCGACGAAAGCGTGAGCTTCGGCCGGGGCTTCTACAAGAACACCTTCGACGCGGCGCCGCACGACTGGCTGCACCTGGCCGGCGGCGCCATCGGCGATGGCCTGCCGGTGGCCACGGGCGCTGCCATCGCAGCGGGGCGCCGGCGCCGGGTGATCAGCGTGCAGGCGGACGGCTCGGCCATGTATTCGATCCAGTCGCTCTGGACGCAGGCGCGCGAACGCCTGCCCTGCACCACCATCCTGCTGAACAACCGCAAGTACCAGATCCTGCTCGGCGAATACGCCGGTGTGGGGGCCAAACCGGGGCCGACGGCGATGTCGATGCTCGATCTGGGCAATCCCGGCATCGACTTCGTGAAGCTTGCCCAGGGCATGGGTGTGGAGGCGGCACGCGCCACCACCATCGAGCAATGCGAAGACCTGATGCGGGCCAGCTTTGCGCAGGACGGGCCGTTCCTGATCGAGCTGATGATCGACTGAGGGGAGGGCGCCCGTCGCTGGCGACGCCGGGGGGCGGGTTTTCACAAAAAGCAGACTCAAGGAGACAAACGCATGAAAAGAATCCAGTTCCTCCAGGCCTCGGGCGTCTTGTGCATCGCGGCCGTTGCCGGCCTGCAGCCGCTGCCGGCGGCCGCGCAGGCCTATCCGGACAAGCCGGTCACCCTGGTCATTCCGTTCCCGCCCGGCGGCACCACCGACGTCTTCGCCCGCAACATCGGCAACGCGCTGCAGGGCATCCTGAAGCAGCCTTTCATCGCCGACAACCGGGTGGGCGCTGCCGGCAACATCGGCGCGGCCTACGTCGCGCGCGCCAAGCCAGACGGCTACACGCTGATGCTGGGCACGGTCGGCACCCAGGCGATCAACCATTACCTCTACAAGAACCTTCCCTACGACCCCGAGCAGGACCTCGTGCCTATCGCGCTGGTGGCCACTACGCCCAATGTGATCGCCGTCGCCACCGGCTCGAAGATCAAGTCCCTGGGCGACCTGATCGCCGCGGCCAGGGCCGCGAAAGCGGCGAATGCGCGGCCGATCAGCTATGCCTCGCCCGGCATCGGCTCGTCGGTGCACCTGACCGGCGCCTACCTGGAGCAGGCCGCCGGCATCGACCTGCTGCACGTGCCTTTCAAGGGCGTGTCGGGCTCGCTGCCGGCGGTGATCGGCGGCCAGGTCGACGTGCTGCTCGACAACCTGCCGAGCACGCTCGCGCAGGTGAAGGACGGCTCCAAGGTGCGCGCCATCGCGGTGACCTCGGCCCAGCGTTCGCCCGAGCTGCCCGACGTTCCGACCGCCGTCGAGTCCGGCCTGCCGGGCCTCGACGTACAGGCCTGGTTCGCGCTATACGCGCCCAAGGGCACGCCACAGCCGATCATCGACCGGCTGATCGACGCATCGCGCACCGCGCTCAGGCAGCCGGGCGTGATCTCCGCCCATGCGGCGCTCGGCGCGCAGCCGGGCACGCTGTTCGGCGCGGATCTCGCTGCGTTCGAGAAAGCGGAGCGCGCGCGTTGGTCGGCGCTGGTCAAGGAACGCGACATCCGCGCCGAATAGCGGCGGTACCGCAGATCCCGAGCACTCAGAGCTTGGTGGCGCTGCGGGCCAGCAGCTTCCAGTCGTCACCCTGCTTCTGCCACACCATCAGGATGTGCAGGTTGGTCGGCACCATGCGGCCGTCGGCCACGATCTTCTGTTCGCCCATCCAGTGAAAGCGCACCACCGCGCTGTCGCCCACCACGGCGATGACCGGGTTCTCGTACTGCAGGGCCGTGAACGGCGACTTGCCGGTGGTCGCGTTGGCGATGAACGTGGCGCGGTCTTCCACGCGGCCGTCGGAGTGGCTGTAGCTCAGGTCCGGGCTGACGAGCGGCGACAGCGCTTCGGGCGTGCCGGCGATCTGCGCCTGGCGGAAGGCTTCCACCTTCCGGGCGACGGCGTCCTGCTCGCCGGCGGCGAATGCCGGCAGCGCCGGCAGGGTGGAAAGGGCCGCCAGGGCGATGGCCGGGACGACGAGGTGTCGGCGCATCATGTTGGTCTCCGTTTTTTTGATTCTTGAGGGCCGGCGGGCTCGCCGATCGACGGCCATGCTCGGGCAATCGGGACGAGGGCGCATCCGGTCTCACCCGCACGGCCGGCGGTTCAGGCCTCGGCCATCGGCGCCAGCGGCTGGCCCACGTAGCGCCCGCGCGGCCGGATCACCTGCGGCACGGCCAGTTGCTCCAGGCAGTGGGCCAGCAGGCCGATGCTGCGGGCGGTGGCGAACAGGCCGAAGGCCGCGTCCGCCGGCAGCCGGTGGTGCGCCACCAGCGCGCAGAGGGCCACGTCGATATTGGGCTGCAGCCCGGTCAGCCGGGTGGCCTTTTCGATGAATCGGGCGACGACCTCGGTCGGCTCGAACAGACCGAGCAGGGCGGTGGCGCGCGGATCGCCGTCGGGATAGAGGTGGTGGCCGAAGCCGGGCAGCGGCAGGCCGGACGACAGGTAATGGCCGATGACTTCGTCTTCGCCCAGGCGCTCGACGTCGTTGAACAGCGCGCGCACCTGGCCCGAGGCATCGCCGTGCAGCGGGCCCGACAAGGTCATCAGCCCGGCCAGCACGCAGGCCGGCAGCGAAGCGCCGTTGGAGGCGGTGATGCGCGCGGTGAAAGCCGAGCTGGTGAGTTCGTGGTCGACCAGCAGCACCATCGCCGTGCGCATCTGCTCGGCCGCGAAGGCCGACTGTTTCCAGCCCCGGGCGAAGCGCAGGTGCAGCGGCTGGCGGCCGGGCTTGGCGCCGAAGGCGTTGGCCAGCTGGCCGACCAGGCCCTGGCCCTCTTGCTGCAGGACATGGGTGACGCGGCCGCGGGTGGAGTGGCCGGTGGCGGCCAGCGCGGCCAGCGCGGTGAAGGCCGCGAGCCGGCCGGATTTGCCGTCATGTACCGGGGCGTCCCAGCCGAAATCCAGTGCCGAACTGGCCCCCCAGAGCAACTGCGCCGCCTCTTCGAGCGTGGCCGATGCCGCCAGCTCGACCGCATCGCGCCCCCGGTAGTAGAGCCGGCCCCGATGGAACGCCGACAGCGCGGTGGCGATGCTGGGCTCGGCGCCGAACAGGGTGTTGGTGGCCAGCGTTTCGTGCTTGCGGCCGGCCTGCTTTCGCCGCGCGAGCGTGGCCACGTCGTCGGCCCGGTACAGGCTGCGGCGTGGCTGGTCGGGGTCGGTCATCACCTCCAGCTTGCTGCGGCTGACATAGGCGTAGACGGTCTGTGGCCGCACGTCGAGCAGGCGGCAGACCTCGTCCATCGGTATCCAGGAGGCCATTGAATAAACTGAAATGAAAGGGTGGGGGAGGGAAAGTCCTAGGCATTGATTTTATAAGTCAACGTTGCTTGATTCGTCAATCAATCACTAGCATGGACCCTCATGAAACCTCAGGTCCTGCAACTCAATCCCATCCTCGTGCCGGCGATCAACGACCAGCTCGCGTCGCTCTACCAGGTCCACAAGTTCTTCGAGATCGACGACCAGCCCGGCTGGATGCGCGACAACGGCCCGGCAGTCCAGGCCGTCATCACCGGCGGCCACACCGGCATCTCGCGGCCCATGCTCGAACAGCTGCCGGCGCTCAAGGTGGTGGCGGTCAACGGCGTCGGCACCGACGCGGTCGACCTGGCCTATTGCCGCGAGCGCGGCCTGCCGGTCACCGCCACGCTCGGCGCACTCACCGAAGACGTCGCCGACCTCGCCATCGGCCTGCTGATCGCCGCGTGCCGCAACATCTGCGCGGGCGACCGTTTCGTGCGCGCCGGGCAGTGGGAACTGCATCCGCAGCCCAGCGCGATTCCGCTGGCGCGGCGCTTCAGCGGCATGCGCGTGGGCATCGTCGGCATGGGCCGGGTGGGGCGCGCGGTAGCCACCCGCGCGGCCGCCTTCGGCTGCCCGATCAGCTACACCGATTTGCGCCGCATGGACGATCTGCCCTACGCCTTCGTGCCCGGTCTGGTCGACCTGGCCGCGCAGTCCGACGCGCTGGTGCTGTGCGCGGCCGCCGACCAAGCCGAGGGCATCGTCGATGCGGCGGTGCTCGATGCACTGGGACCGCGCGGCTTTCTGGTGAACGTGGCGCGTGGTCGGCTGGTGAACGAAGCCGACCTGTGCGCGGCGCTGGAAGCCGGTCGCATCGCCGGCGTGGGCCTGGACGTTTTCGTCGACGAGCCCCGGGTGCCTGCCGTGCTGCGGCAATCCGAACACGCCACGCTGCAGGCGCACCGCGCCAGCGCCACCTGGGAAACACGCACCGCCATGGCCCAGATGGTGGCCGACAGCGTGGCGCAGGCCCTGGCCGGCGAGCGCCCGGCGATGAGCCTGACCACCTGAGACCGCATCGATGAACCGATTCGTCATTCCCCCGGCTGCACCCGCCACGCTCGCCGTGACCGGCAGCGACCAGGTGTTCCCGGTCGGCCGCGTGTACTGCATCGGCCGCAACTACCCGTGGACGGCCGGCGAGGCGCGCCCCGCCGACATGCCAGGCTGGTTCATGAAGCCGGCCGACGCGGTGGTGCCGGCACAAGGCGTGCTCGCCTATCCGCCCGAAACCACCGAGTTCTGCCACGAGATCGAGCTGGTGGTGGCCATCGGCCGTGGCGGCCACGACCTCGATCCGGCACGCGTCGAGGCCGATCACGTCTGGGGCTACGCCGCCGGGCTGGACCTGACCCGGCGCGACCTGCAGCAGCACGCCAAACGGGTCGGCGGCTCCTGGGAGCCGGCCAAGGCCTTCGATCGCTCGGCGCCGTGTACGCCGCTGGTGCCGGCCTCGGTCTGCGGCCATCCCCGGCGCGGCGCGGTCTGGCTGGCGGTCGACGGCCAGGACCGCCAGCGCGCCGACATCGCCGACCTGCTCTGGCCGGTGGGCGAACTCGTCGCGATGCTGTCGCGCTCGGTCACGCTGATGCCGGGCGACCTGGTGTTCACCGGCACGCCGGTGGGCGTGAGCGCGCTGCAGCCGGGCCAGGTCGTGACGGCCGGTGTCGCAGGCATCGGCGAACTTTCCATGACGGTCGGCGCGCGCCCCGCGCGCGCGGCCGATCGCACCCCCACACCATCGGAGGAAATCCACTCGTGAGCGAAGACAACAAGCAATCAAAGATCGCCCTGGTCACCGGCGCCGGCAGCGGCATCGGCCGCGTCACCGCACTCGGTCTGTTGGAAGACGGCTTCATCGTCGTGCTGGCCGGCCGGCGCGCCGAGCCGCTGCAGACTCTGGTCGCCGATGCCGCATCGCGCGGACAGACGGCGCTGGCGGTACCCACCGACGTCACCGATCCGGCCAGCGTGCAAGCCCTGTTCGACACCATCGAAAAAACCTACGGCCGACTCGACGTGCTGTTCAACAACGCCGGCGTCAATGCACCGGCGATTCCGATGGACGAACTGCCGCTGGAGAAGTGGTTCGCCACGCTCAACACCAACGTCACCGGCGTCTACCTGTGCGCCCGCGCCGCCTTCGGGCTGATGCGCCGGCAGTCGCCGCAGGGCGGCCGCATCATCAACAACGGCTCCATCTCGGCGCATGTGCCGCGTCCCTTCACCGCGCCCTATACGGTGAGCAAGCACGCGGTCACCGGCCTCACCAAGTCGCTGGCGCTCGACGGCCGGGCCTTCAACATCGTGGCCAGCCAGATCGACATCGGCAATGCGCTGACCGAGCTCTCCGAGCGCATGACGCGCGGCGTGCTGCAGGCCAACGGCACCACCGCGCCCGAACCCATGATGGACGCGCGCCACGTCGCCGACGCCGTGCGCCACGTGGCGGCCATGCCGCTGACGGCCAACATCCTCAACATGACGGTGATGGCCAGTTCCATGCCGTTCGTCGGGCGCGGCTGAAGCCAGTCGCCGTACCAACCCTCAGAAAAAAGGAGATAGACATGAACAAGCGCCAATCCCTCTTCCAGCTCGCCGCCGTGTCGGCCGCGCTGGCCTTTGCGCCGATGTGGGCGCAGGCCCAGGGCAATTACCCGACGCGGCCGGTCCGCATCATCGTGCCGGCGCCGCCGGGCGGGGCGATCGACATCATCGCCCGCGTGGTGGGCGACAAGCTCGCCATCGCGCTGGGCCAGGCGGTGATCGTCGACAACAAGCCGGGCGCCTCCAACAACCTCGGCACCGACCAACTCGCCAAGTCGGCGCCGGACGGCTACACCATCGGCATCGTCGGTGGCAGCCACAACATCAACAAGTTCCTCTTCAAGAACCTCGGCTGGGATCCGGAGAAGAGCTTCGAGCCCATCGTCTACACCCACGAGGTGCCGCTGGTGTTCGCGATCTATCCCGGCATTCCGGCCAAGACATTGCCGGAATTCATCACCTGGATGAAGGCGCATCCGGCCGACGCCAAGGTGGCCACCTCCGGCCGTGGCAGCGCGCAGGAAATGGCCGCCGAGATGTTCCGCATGGCCAGCAAGACCGAGATGCTGCTGGTGCCCTACAAGGGCTCCTCGGCCGCGCATCCCGACCTGCTGGCCGGCCGCACCGCCCTCTACATCGACACCATCAGCGCGATCCAGGCGCAGGTGAAGGGCAACAACGTGCGGGCCATCGCGGTGTCGACCGCCAAGCGCACCCAGGCATTGCCGGACGTGCCCACCGCCGCCGAACAGGGGCTGAAGGGCTACGACGCCAATACCAACGGCGGTTTCCTGGCGCCGGCCGGCACGCCGGCGGCGATCATCACCAGGCTCAACACCGAGATCAACACGGTGCTGAAGATGCCGGAAGTGCGGGCCAAGCTGGAGGCCGCCGGCATCGAAGTGCAGGGTGGCACGCCGCAGGAATACGCGGCGGTGATCAAGTCGGACCTGGCCAAGTGGGGCAAGGTCGTGAAGGAAGCCAATATCGAGCCGGAGTGATCCCGGCCCGGCTCTCAGGCGAAGACGTCGAGCAACTGGCCCAGCGCCGCGTTGCCCGCGAGCACTGCCACGCCGGTGCTCGCCGGCATGGCGCCGGTCAGCACCGCCGCGCCTACCGCCACCTTGGCCATGTCGCCGAGGTCGCCTTCGTTGGCGCTGCGCACGGTCTGCTTGACCGTGTTCCAGGCGGCTTCGGCGGTGTGGCTGAGAACGGAGCCGATGGAACTCATTGGTTTTCTCCCGGGAGTCAGAAAGCGGCGGTCCGGATGCAATCCGGACACAGGAAGTAACAATGTAACCCGATCGACGCCGCGGTGCCGCGAGGTCGCGAGGTCGCGAAGATCAAACGCTGCGCGATGCCGTCGCAGCCGTGGTTGGAAAGCGGATTTCTCGGTGAAAGCCGCACAGATCGGTGGAATCCCCTGAATGCTTGCCCGTAAATTCTTCGGCAACCCAGCATTCGGCGCGATCCATCATGAAAGTCATTGTTCTCGGCAGCGGTGTCATCGGCACCAGCACGGCTTATTACCTGGCGCGCGCGGGCGCCGACGTGACGGTCATCGACCGGCAATCGGGCGCTGCGGAAGAGACCAGTTTTGGCAATGCCGGCCAGGTGTCGCCGGGCTACTCCACCCCCTGGGCCGCGCCGGGCATACCGCTCAAGGCCATCAAGTGGATGTTCCAGAAGCATGCGCCCTTGGCGATCCGGGCGGACGGCAGCCTCTGGCAGTGGCGCTGGACCGCACAGATGCTGCGCAACTGCACGGCCGAGCGCTATGCGGTGAACAAGGAACGCATGATGCGGGTCGCCGAATACAGCCGCGCCTGCCTGCAGCAGCTGCGCGCGGACACCGGCATCGAATACGAGCAGCGCACCGGCGGCACGCTGCAGCTGTTTCGCAGCCAGGCACAGCTAGACGCGGTAGGCCGCGACATCGAAGTGCTGCGCGAGCTGAACGTGCCCTTCGAACTGCTCGGCCGCGATGAACTGGCCCGGGTGGAACCCGCACTGGCCCAGGCCCGCGACCGCCTGAGCGGCGGCCTGCGCCTGCCCAAGGACGAGACCGGCGACTGCCACCAGTTCACCCGCAAGCTGGCGGAACTGGCCCGGGGCCTGGGTGCCAAATTCCGCTTTGGGCAGGTCGTGGACGGCCTGGTCGTCGAAGGTGGTCGCATCGCCGGCGTGCGCGTCGGTGGCGAGGTGCTGCGGGCCGACCGCTACGTGGTCGCCTTCGGTAGCTATTCGCGCGATCTGGTCACGCCGCTGGGCATCGATCTGCCGGTCTATCCGGTCAAGGGCTATTCGCTGACCGTGCCGCTGGTCGACCCGGAACTCGCGCCGCAATCCACCGTGCTGGACGAGACCTACAAGATCGCCGTCACCCGTTTCGACCAGCGCATCCGCGTCGGCGGCATGGCCGAGTTGGCGGGCTTCGACCTGGGCCTGAACCCGGACCGCCGTGCCACGCTGGAACTGGTGGTCAAAGACCTCTTCCCCGGCGGCGACGTGGAGCGCGCCACCTTCTGGACCGGGCTTCGCCCGATGACGCCGGACGGCACGCCCATCGTCGGCGCCACCGGCTACGACAACCTCTATCTCAATACCGGCCACGGCACCCTGGGCTGGACCATGGCCTGCGGCTCGGGCCGCCTGCTGGCCGATCTGCTGACCGGCGCCCGCCCGGAAATCAGCACAGAAGGCCTGGACGTGCAGCGCTACACCCGCGGTCGCCGCGCGGCGCCGGCCCTGTCGACCGCGGCGGCCTGAGGCGATGGCCCGGCCCTCGCGCGCGCTCGTCGACCTGGACGCGCTGCGCCACAACTACGCGGTGGCCCGGCGCCTGCACGGCGGTGGCGCACTCGCCGTGCTCAAGGCCAATGCCTATGGGCACGGTGCGCTGCGTTGCGCGCAGGCCCTGCAGCGCGATGCCGACGGCTTCGCGGTCGCATTCCTGGAAGAAGCGGTGGCGTTGCGTGCCGGTGGCATCACCGGGCCGATCCTGGTGCTCGAAGGCGTGTTCGATGCCGACGAGCTGCGCCAGGTGCAGTCGCTCGCGCTATGGACCGTGGTGCACCACGAGGCGCAGCTGCGCATGGTGGAAGACACGGCCGACATCGCCGGCCTGCAGGTGTGGCTGAAGATCGACACCGGCATGCACCGCGCGGGTTTCGCGCCGGCGGACGCGGCTGCCGCGCATCGGCGGCTGATGGCCAGCGGCAAGGTCGTGGCGATCACGCTCATGACGCATTTCGCCCGCGCCGACGAGCCCGGCCAGCCGACGACGCAGGAGCAGATCGCCGTGTTCGATGCCGCCACGGCCGGCCTGGCCGGTCGGCGCAGCCTGTGCAATTCGGCCGGCGTGCTGGCCTGGCCCGAGGCACGCGGCGACTGGGCGAGGCCGGGCATCCTGCTCTATGGCGCCGATCCCCTGCCGGGCGGCGTGAACGAACACGGCCTGCGGCCGGTGATGACGCTGCAGAGCCGCGTCTTCGCGGTGCGCGAGCTGCAGCCGGGCGATGCGCTGGGCTACGGCGGCGGTTTCATCGCGCCCGTGACCATGCGCGTGGGGCTGGTGGCGGCCGGTTATGCCGACGGGTATCCGCGGACCGCGCCGGCCGGCACGGCGGTGGCGATCGACGGCGTGCGTTCGCGCGTGGCGGGCCGGGTGTCGATGGACATGCTGACGGTCGACCTCACCGATCTGCCACGCAGCGGCGTCGGTGCCGAGGTGGAGCTGTGGGGCCAACAGGTGTCGGTGAACGAGGTGGCGGCGGCGGTCGGCACCATCTCCTACGAGCTGCTCTGCAACGTGAAACGGGTGCCGCTGGTCTACCGCTGAGGTCGCCGGGCGTTGGCCTTCAGTTGCCGGTTAGGCCCCAGGCCAGGTCGGCCAGCACAATGGCCGCACCCCACAGGAAGGCGGCGGCGCCGACACCGGCTGCCACGAGCGTGGCCGTGCGGTGCCAGGACGGCCGAGTGGGAGTCACCACCCGCTTCGGGCGACGCAGCGGCGCGTTCGCGTCGATCGGCACTGCACCGGTCGCGGGGTCGCGTGAAATGACGAAAGCCGACGGCGGCCGGGCATTGGCAACCAGGGAACCGGGCCGTTGCGCATGAAGGTACGAAGCATCCGAAGCGCCGGTTCGCGGCTCGAGCCTCGTGCCGGCGAGCGACTGCAAGGGCGATCGGGTGGGGCGCTGCACTTGCGCCTCGATGCTTTCGAGTTGCGCGGCGACCTCCGAGTCTTCGAAATCCTGGCGCAGCCGCAGGCGGCGCCGGGTCGACCGGGAGGGCGGTTGCGAGTTTTGCCAGCTCGGGGAAGTCATGACGGCGAGTGTCGTGTCTGGACGCGCGCGCATCCAAGCACTTCGTTCGCCGACGCTCGAAAAAGCGTCAGATTTCCTTGAGCAGGGTGTCGGCGATGCGCACGCTCAGCGCCGCGCCGGTCAGCGTGGGGTTCATGCACGAGGACGAGGGCATCACGCCGGTGCCGGCGATGAAGAAGTTCGGATGGTCGTGGGTGCGGCAGTCGCGGTCGACCACGGAATCCTTCGGATCGTCGCCCATGATGGTGGTGCCCATGATGTGCTGGCGGTCCTGGTGCTTGGTGTCCATCTTCAGGATGTCGGCGTTCATCAGGCGGGCCATCTTTTCGAGGTCCTTCACACCGAAATCGCGCCCGGCATTCCAGTAGTCGTTGACGCTGTAGTAGATCTCGGGCACCGGCAGGCCGATGCCGTCGGTCTTGGTCTTGCTCGGCACGATGCGGTTCTGCGGCTGGGCTTCGGTCTCGAAGTCCACCGCCACGTTGAGCGAGCGCGCCGAGATGCGGCGGATCTCCGAATCGAGCTGGCTGCCCAGCACACCCTTGGCCAGCAGGTCCGACGCGGTCTGCGACGACGTGACGGTGTTGCGGAACTTGGTCTTGTAACTCGGGATGTCCTTACGGAACGGGCCGTCGCGGTAGTTGAGGTAGACCAGCAGCTCGGTCGGTCCCTGGCCGGGCCAGACGTCCTCGTTGGTCATCACGTTCATGCTGATGCCGGTGTGGCCCATCAGGTTGCGGCCCACCTGGTCGGACGAATTGGCGATGCCGTTCGGAAACTTTTCCGAGGTCGACATCAGCAGCAGCTTCGGCCCTTCGATGGCGTAGGCGGCCAGCACGAAGTGGCGGGCGGTGAGGCGGTGCGAGCTGCCGTCGGGCTTCTTGTAGTTGACGGCGGTGATCTTGTTGTCCGCGCCGTGCTCGATCTTGTAGACGACCGCGTTGTCGAGCAGCTTGGCGCCCGCTCGTTCGGCTTCATCGATGTGCATGGAGCCGTCGTACTTGGCGCCGATCGGGCAGACCGGGTTGCAGTTGTTGTTGCCGGCGCAGACCGGTCGATTGCCGTAGGGCCGACTGGCGCGGCCGTGCGGCTCCAGCACCGGGTTGTAGCCGCCGGGGCGCAGCATTTCGTCCATGCGCTGCATGAAGTAGGGCACGTTGAAGCCCTTCATGGGGAAGGGCTTGGAGCGGGGCGGCCAGGCCTGGCCGCCGTGGCCGCTTTCGTCCTGGCCGTCGTAGCCGGTCACGCCGAGTTCGGCCTCGGCCTCGCAGTAGTAGGGCTCGAGCTCGTCGTAGCCAATCGGCCAGTCGCGGCCACGGCCGTAGAGCGTCTTGATCTTGAAGTCGTTCGGAATCATGCGCCACAGCGCCGAGCCGAAATGCCAGGTGGTGCCGCCGACCACGCGCAGGTACTTGGTGGGATAGGACACCGGCCCGGTCTGCACCAGGTACTTGCCGTAGGTGGACGGAATATGCGGCGGGTTGGGGAAGGGCGAGCCGCTGCCCTGGGCCTTCATGTTGGCCAGCGACAGCTTGACCGGCGCGTTGCGGTAGGTCTCGACGATGTCGGCGCGCTTCACCCGGGGGCCTGCCTCCAGGATGATGACCGACTTGCCGGCCTTCGCGACGCGGCTGGCGATGATGCCGCCCATGACGCCCGACCCGATCACGATCAGGTCGGCGTCGAATTCTTTTCTGCTGCTGCTCATGATGTCTTCTTCTCTTGCGGGTTCGCCGGCTTCAGCACGGCGTTCGGCGTGGTCGAGATGCCGGCGGGCTTCTCACCCCAGGAGTCGGGGCCGCCGCCATAGCTGGGCACCACGATGACGTCGTTGGTGGGGCGGTACATCAGCGCGTCGGCGTAGGCCACCAGCTCCACGTGTTTGTCGTCGCCGACGATGCCCAGGTACCAGGCGGAGACGATCTGGGTGATGCTCTTCTTCAGCGGTTCGCTCAGGTCGGGGCGGGCCAGGAGCTCGTCGATGTTCGCCGCCTTGGCCTGGGCCACGTAGGCCTGCAGTGCGGCGACGGACTCGGCGAACTTGGGATCGAACTTGGCCAGGGTGGCCCGGTAGCGCGTGGCGAGCTTGGCGAGCAGTGGCTTGCCGCCGGTGAGGAACTCGGAGAGCCGCAGGAATTCGGTCGACTCGACCTCGGCGGCCAGGGCTTCGCCGCTGCCGAAGACGGCGCTGCCGCCCAGGGCCAGCGCGGTGCCGGCGGCGATGGCGCTGTAGAGCACCGCGCGGCGCGAGACGGCGCTCGGGGGCGCGACGGCGCCGGGTTCACGGGATGTATTCATGTTCTGGTCCTGCATGGCGGGGCGACTAGCGGGCGCGGCGGCGGAGGGCCACGACGGCGATCACGATCAGCACCAGCACCACGACGGCGGCCGGCAGCATGAACGGACGGGCCTGGGCGATCAGTGGCGGGCGCGGGCCGGCGCGCAGCGCGCGCACGTCTTCGGCGCTCACCTTCACGGCGGCATTGCCGTATTGGGTGAGCACGTAGTTGCCGACGGCGGCGATCTCGTCGTCGCTCAGGCGGTCGGTGAAGGAGGCCTGGTCGCCGAAGGCCGGCATGAAGTGCGCGTGACCGTCGACGGTGCGGTCCACGCCGTAGAGGATGGTGGAGACGAGGTTGTCGGCCCGGTCGGCGCCGGTGGCGGTGTTGTTGAACAGCGAGGGGTACTGGCCGCCCAAGGTGCCGGTGCCGTTGGCCTGGTGGCAGTGGGCGCAGCTGCCGCTGAACACGCGCCAGCCGATGTCCACGCCGTCGGTCAGGCCGCGCTGGTCGAGCTCGGTGGCCGATGCCTGGCCGTAGGAGAAGCGGCTCTTTGTCTCGGCGCTGGCCACGGCCGGCGTTTGCTTGACGAACACGGCGATGGCCTTCAGGTCGGCTTCGGGCAGGTGCTGCAGGCTGTGCTCGATGGCTTCGGCCATGGGGCCGGCGGCCTGTGCCTTGCCGTGCACGTTGCCGGTCTTGAGGTATTGCACCAGCTCGGCTTCGCTCCAGGCGCCGACGCCGGCGTTGGTGTCCGAGGTGATGTTGGGCGCATACCAGGTACCGACGCTGCCGCCGGACAGGAACTCGCCCGGACCGTTCTTCTCGGCCATCAGCTGGTTGCGCGGGCTGTGGCAGGTGCTGCAATGGGCCAGCGCGCCGGCCAGGTAGGCGCCACGGTTCCATTCGGCGGATTTGGACGCATCGGGCACGAAGCGTTCGTCCTTCAGGAACATCGCGTTCCACATCGCCATCGAGAAGCGGATGTTGAAGGGGAAGGGCAGGTCGGTTTCGGGCGCCCGGGTGTCGACCGGCGCCACGCCGTGCATGAAGTAGGCGTAGAGGGCCGCGGTGTCTTCGTCGCTCAGCTGCGTGTAGCTGGTGTAGGGCATGGCCGGATAGAGCCGGGCCCCGTCCTTGCGCACGCCTTCGCGCAGCGAGCGGGTGAAGTCCTCGAGGCTGTAGTCGCCGATGCCGGCCGATTTGGACGGCGTGATGTTGGACGCGTAGATCGTGCCCAGCGGCGACACGATGGGGTAGCCGCCAGCGAAGGCCGCACCGCCCTTGGGCGCGGTGTGGCAGGCGGCGCAATCGGCGGCCACGGCCAGCTGCCTGCCCTTCTCGACCAGGGCCGCGTCGGCGGGCGGCGCGTTCTGGGCGTGGGCCGCCCCCACGCTCGCCCATACGATGAAACCCACCGCGCTCCAGAACCTGGAGGCGGCAACCCCTGACTTGCGTACGCGCATCGTGCCTGACCCTGTGTTGTTGTCATGCCGACGCCCGAATTCGCACGCGTCGGCTCTATTTGTCAGCGATTGTGTTGTCTGACAACCAGAGGAGTGCCGGGCCGGTGGATTGACCACCTAAATTGCTCACGTTTATCCCGATGCCGTACGCGGGAAAGTTTGTTATGGCATTCGCGCGCCCGCTCCACTCCGCGTCATGCCGGGGCAAAGCGGGCGGCGGCATCACTTGGCGTTGGCGGGCGCGCGGTTGTCGCCGTAAACCGGCAGTTCGCCGCGCTTGTTGGCCGCCGCCATCTTCTGGCGCTGCTCGGCGCGGGCCGCCTGGCGCTGGGCCTTGGCGGGCTTGGCGCCGGCCTTGGCCGCGCCTTCCTCGGCGTCGCCGCCCTTGTCGCCGGAGCGGGCCTCCTGCGTGCCGGCCGTCTTGCGGGCGGTTCGGGCAGCGGCCTTCTCGGACGGGCTGGCGGGCTTGGCAGCCATGGCACCCGTACCACCGGCTTCGCCGGCAGGCGGGGTGGACGGCGTGGTCTGCGCGAGGGCGAGGCCGGCCGTGAACTGGGCGGCGACGAGCAGGGCGATGTTGGCGTATTTCTTCATGGTGGTTCCTGGTGTGTCGATCGGAGGAGTGCGGGGGAAAAAACCCGCGACATCATCTCGCCGGGCAGGACCGAGCGGAATCCCTCTTCCGGGAGAGTGTTCAACCGGCTCAGGGGCATGGCGCCGACGCGGCGAAACGCCGGAATCCGGATACGAATCTGCAAAGCCGGTGTTTTTTGTTCAAGACGCGCCCCGTTCGCCTGACGAGACTCGCGCCCATCCATGAGCATTCAGACCGTTTTCGATAGCGCTTCCCATTCCGCCCGATCCGCCGCAACGTGCGCGGCGATCGACCAACATCCGCCGACGGTCTTCGTGGTGGACGACGACGAGTCGATGCGCAGCGCCCTGTGCGGCCTGCTGCGCTCGGTGGGCATCGAGTGCCGGGCGTTTGCCTCGGCGCAGGCCTTTTTGCAGCAACCCGATCCGACGGGTGCGGCCTGCCTGGTGCTGGACCTGCGCCTGCCCGAACTCAGCGGCCTGGACGTGCAGCGCATCCTGGGCGATCGGGGTCGTGGCATTCCGGTGATCTTCATCACTGGTCACGCCACCATCGCTATGACGGTCAGCGCGATGAAAGCGGGCGCGGTGGAGTTCCTCACCAAGCCCTTCGCCGAGGCCGACCTGCTGGGCGCGATCCAGCGGGCGCTGGATGCCGACCGCGCCTCGGGCCTGCACCGCGAGGCCCTGGCCGAACTCAGGGCGCGGTACGAGTCGCTCACCCCGCGCGAGCGGCAGGTGATGGCGCTGGTGGTCTCGGGCCTGCTCAACAAGCAGGCGGCCGCGCGGCTCGGCACCAGCGAGATCACGGTGAAGGTGCATCGCCGCCAGGTCATGTCCAAGATGTGCGCCGGCTCGCTGCCCGACCTGGTGCGCATGGCCGAGCGCATAGGCAGCCCGGCGCTGTCCTGAGCGGCGCGGTCCACGCTTGCCGGCGCGGGTTCCGGGCCAGTGTTTTTCCTGTCATCCCTATACCAAGGTATAGATCGCGTCGTTACCGTCGACCGACCCGCTTATGCTCGCGCCATGGCAGTTGTAAGCATGGGTGACATGGTGCGAGGCGATATTCAGGGAAAGCCGACGATCGGCATCGTGGACGACGACGAATCGGTGCGGCTGGCCATCGGCACCCTGCTGCGCTCGGTCGGTTTCGAGACCCGGTCTTTCGGCTCCGGCCCCGACTTCCTGCTGTCGCACCGCTCGGTGCGGCTCGACTGCCTGATTCTCGATTTGCGCATGCGCGGCATGTCCGGGCTGGAGGTGCAACGCATGCTGCGCGAGCTGAACCATCCGGTGCCGGTGATTTTCGTGTCGGCGCACGGCGACCAGGACGCCCGTGACCGCGCCATGACCGCCGGAGCGGTCTGCTTCCTGTCCAAGCCTTTCGATGAAGCGGCGCTGCTCGCCTGCGTCGGGCGCGCGCTGGGCGACAGCCCGCGGCCGGCATGACGGCCGCCGGGGCTGCCGACGGCGCGTGTCGCCGGGCGCCGTCGGTGCCCCGTGGATCGACCGAGCCGGGCGGCATCGCGGCATCCACCCTCGACCGGCCGGCCGTCGTGCTGCGCCCCGCCGACGGCGGTGCGCTCCACCGGCTGGCCGCACCGCCCGGCGAGGCGGCCTTGCTGCTGGCCACCTGCAACGTCGGGCCTCAGCAAGCGGCGGCGCGGCAGCGACTGGAGCAGACCTGGTCGTTGCGGCATCGGCTCGATCCGGGCTTCGCCAGCGTTCCGCTTCAGTGGGTCCAGCGGGACGGTCTTCCCGCCCTGGTGCTGTCCGATCCCGGCGGCGAGCTGCTGCACGGGATGCTCGGCCGGCCGATGCCGACCGCCGCCTGGCTGGCGCTCGGCATCGAGATCGCCCGCGCCATCGGCGACATGCACGCGCGTGGTGTGGTGCACCAGGCGATCCGGCCGCACAACATACTGGTGAGCCGGCCGGGGCGCGCCTTTCTCACCGGCTTCGGCAGCGCCTGCCTGTCGGGGCAGGGCGAGCCGCCGATCGAGCCTGCGGCGGGCTCGGCCGATGCCATGCCCTATATGTCGCCGGAGCAGACCGGCCGCCTGAACCGCGCCATCGACGCGCGCAGCGATCTCTATTCGTTCGGCGTGACGCTGTTCCAGATGGCGACCGGCGTGCTGCCTTTTTACGCCGCCGACGCGGTGGAGTGGGTGCATTGCCATGTCGCCCGCGAGCCGCCGTCGCCTCGCCTGCTGGCGCCGGGCCTGCCGCCGGTGGTGACCTCCATCGTGCTGCGCCTTCTGCGCAAGGCGCCCGAGGAGCGCTATCAGAGCGCCGCCGGCGTCGAAGCCGACCTGCGGCGCTGCGCGCGGGAGCTCGCCGAGATCGGCGCCGTCGGCGAGTTCGCCCTGGCCGAGTGCGACGTGCCCGAACGGCTGGTGATCGCCGAGCGCCTGTACGGCCGCGAGCGCGACCTCGACCGCCTGCTCCACGCCTATCGCGGCGTGGCGGATACCGGCGCGCCGGCGCTGGCGCTGATCTCGGGTTATTCGGGCATCGGCAAGAGCGCGGTGATGAGCGAGCTGCGCAAGACGCTGGCAGCCGAACAGGTCACGTTCGCGGTGGGCAAGTTCGACCAGCACCAGCGCGACATTCCCTACGCCACCATCGCTCAGGCGCTGCAGGGCCTGGTCGCGCAGGTGTTGGGCCAGGACGCCGACCGACTGGCGGTATGGCGGCGCGAACTGCAGGCCGCGGTGTGCGCCCACGGGCAGATCGCGATCGGGCTGGTGCCCGAACTGCAGCATGTGATCGGCCCGCAGCCGGCCTTGCCGGAAGTGTCGGCCGTCGAGAGCACCTTGCGTTTCCAGAAGACGATCCGCCGATTCCTGGCGGCTTTCGCCCGGGCCGACCGACCGCTGGTGCTGTTCATCGACGATCTGCAGTGGCTGGACACCGCCACGCTCGACCTGCTGGCGGCCATGGTCACCAGCCCGGACTTCCGGCACGTGCTGCTGATCGGCGCGTACCGATCCAACGAGGTCGGTCTCTGGCATCCGCTGGCCGCCATGCTGTCGGTGCTGCGCGATACCGGCGTGCCGCTGCTGGAGCTGCCGCTGCAGGCCTTGAGCGTACGTGACCTCGAAGCGCTCGTCGCCCGCACCCTGCACGACGAGGGCTCGCGCAGTGCGGCGCTGGCCCGGCTGATCTGGGAAAAGACCCAGGGCAACCCCTTCTTCGCGATCCAGTTCATCGTCGCCCTGGGCGACGAGCAGCTGCTGTGGTTCGAGCGCGAATCGCAGCGCTGGGTGTGGAACCTCGCCGGCATCCGGGCGCGCAACTACAGCGACAACGTCGCCGACCTGATGGCCGAGAAGCTGCAGCGCCTGCCCGAGCCGACGCGCGCCCAGCTCATGCTGCTGGCCTGTCTCGGCGCGAGCGCGTCGCTGGCCACGCTGTCGCGGGTGTCCTCGCTGGAAAGCGGCGAGCTGCATGCCCGTTTCGCGCCGGCCGAGCTGGCGGGCCTGGTGTCGCGCAGCGCGGCGGGCTACCGCTTCATGCACGACCGGATCCAGGAGGCCGCCTACGAGGCGATTCCGGAGCCGCGGCGCGCCGGCCTGCATCTGCAGATCGCGCAGGGCATGCGCCGGGGACGCGAGGGCGCCGAACTCGATGCGCTGCTGTTCGAGCTGGTCGCCCAGTACGCCTGCGCCGAAGCGCTGCTGGTGTCCGACCTGGACCGCCTCGACGTGGCGGGCCTTCACCTCGCGGCCGCGCGCCGGGCCATGGTCGAAACCGCCTATCGGGCGGCCAACGGCCTGCTGGCGACGGCGCAGCGGCTGCTGCCGGGCCATGCCTGGGAGATCGATTTCCGGCTGGCCTTCGACATCGAACGTACGCGGGCCGAATGCGAGTTCCTGGTGGGCGAGCCCGCGGCGGCCGACCAGCGGCTGGCCGCGCTGGCGCCGCGCGCCTCCAGCCTGCTCGACAAGGCCGGAGTGACCGCACTGCAGGTGACGGTCTGCCTGGGGCTCGACCAGAGCGCGCGCGCCATCGACGTCGCGCTGGGTTTTCTGCACGACAGCGGCATGCCCTGGCCCCTGCGGCCCGGCCCGCAGGAAGTCGAGCGCGAATATGGCCGGCTGGTGGAGCTGATCGGCGCACGCCAGATCGAGTCGCTGCTCGAGCTGCCGGCCACGACCGACCCCCTGCGGCGCGCCATGCTCGACGTGCTGGCCGCCATGCTGCCGCCGGCCTTCTTCACCGACGAGAACCTGGTCTGCCTGGTGCTTTGCCGCATGGTCCGCCTGAGCATCGAATACGGCGCCACCGACGCCTCGCCACTGGCCTATGCCTACCTGGGCATGATGCTCGGCCCCTATTTCCACGACTTTCCCAGCGGCTACCGCTTCGGAAAGCTCGGCTTCGACCTGGTGGAGCGCGGCGCGCATCCGCGCTACAAGGCGCGGGTGCACATGTGCTTCGCCTACCACGTGCTCCCCTGGACCCGCGACATCCGCAGCGGCCACGGCCTGCTGCGCCGCGCGTTCCAGATCGCGCGCGACAGCGGCGACATCGCCTATGCGGGTTTCAGCTCGTGCTGCCTGGTGAGCACGCTGCTGGCCTCCGGCGAGCCGCTCGATTCGGTCGGGCGCGAATCGCAGGAGCGGCTGGATTTCGTCACCGCCGCGCGCTTCGGGCTCATCGTGGACATCATCACCGCGCAACGGCGGCTGGTGGCCACGCTGCAAGGCCGCACCGAAACCCTGGGCTGCTTCGACGGCGAGGGCTTCGACGAGGTCGAATTCGAGCGACACCTCCAAGCCAACCGCAGCCTGGACATCGCCGCCTGCTGGTACTGGATCCGCAAGGCCCAGGCGCGATTCCTGGCGGGTGATGCCGCCGCCGCGCTGCACGCGCTCGACCGCGCCGCGCCGCTGCTCTGGACCACCAAGGGCCATCTGGAGTTTGCCGAATACCACCTCCACCGCGGACTCGTGCACGCCGCCTGCCACCAGGCGGCCGACGAGCAGGAGCGTGAATCGCACCGCGCGGCGCTGGTGGCGCAACGGTCGCTGCTGGACGACTGGGCACGCCACAGTCCGGACAACTTCCGCGGGGCGGCGGCCCTGCTGGCAGCCGAGCAGGCGCGGATCAACGGCGACGACATGGACGCGATGCGCCACTACGAAGCCGCCATCGAGGCCGCGCGTTCGGCCGGCTTCGTGCACCACGAAGCCATGGCCTACGAACTCGCCGCGCGCTTCCACGCGTCGCGCGGCCTGCACGTGATCGCCGGCGCCATGGTGCGCGCTGCCCGCCTGGCCTACGACCGCTGGGGTGCGACCGGCAAGGTACGCCAGCTCGAAAGCCTGCACCGGCTGCCGCCGGAGTTCGCCGCCACGTCGGCCGACGAGACCGCGCCACGATTACTGGGCGAGATCGAAGTCGAGACCGCGCTGCGCGCCTCCCAGGCGGTCGCCACCGAAAAAGGCCTGGCGCGCCTGATGCGCACGCTGATGACGCTCGCCCTGGAACACGCCGGCGCCGATCGGGGCCTGCTGCTGCTGCCGCGTTGCGGCTCCTGGCGCATCGAGGCCCGCGCGACGACCCGGCGGCAGGCGGTGGACGTGGTGCTGCGCAGCGCCGAGGCGGGCGCGGACGACCTGCCGCTGACGCTGATGAACTACGCCGCGCGCACCCGCTCGCCGGTGCTGATCGACGACGCGCGTGCCCCGGGCCCGTTCGCCGACGACGCCTATTTCGTGCAGTCGCCCGCGCGCTCGGTGCTCTGCCTGCCGCTGCTGCGCCAGGGCGAACTGAACGGGCTGCTCTACCTGGAGAACCGGCTGGCCACGCGGGTCTTCACCCCGCGCCGGGTCGCCATGCTGACCCTGCTCGCGTCCACCGCGGCCACCTCCATGGAGAACGCCACGCTCGAGGAAAAGGAGTCGCTGCTGCAGGAGGTGCATCACCGGGTGAAGAACAACCTGCAGCTCATCAGCAGCCTGCTCAGCCTGCAGGCCTCGCGCATCGCCGACCCGAAAGTGGTGGAGCTTTTCACCGAGAGCCGCAACCGGGTGCGTTCGATGGCACTGGTGCACGAGAACCTCTACCGGGCCGGCAATTTCGCCCGCGTGCCGATGGCGCAGCATTTGCAGAACCTCTGCGGCCAGCTCGCCCGGGCCTACGGTGCGCACGAGCGCGGCGTGCGCTTGCGCGCCACGGTCGACGACATCCACCTGAGCCTGGACCGCGCGGTGTCCTGCGGCCTCATCGTCAACGAACTGGTTTCCAACGCGCTCAAGCATGCCTTTTCCGACCGCAGCGCCGGCGAAGTGCAGGTCGCACTGCGGGCCGCGCCCGACGGACGGCATGCGCTCACCGTCTCCGACGACGGCGTGGGCCTGCCAGCGCACATCGATTGGGCGCGGGCCGGCTCGCTCGGGCTGCAACTGGTCGACGACCTCGCCCAGCAACTCCACGGCGAGGTCGACGCCCGGCGCGGCCAAGGCACCACCTTCGTCATCACCTTCGCCGCCGACCCCGAGCCGGCCGCCACCGCGTGAGCGCCCCATGAGCGTCACCCGCATCCTGATCGTCGAGGACGACCGCGTCGTGGCCCGCGACCTGCGCCAGCAGCTCACCCGCCTGGGCTACGAGGTGGTCGGCAGCACCGCACGCGGCGAGGACGCCGCCGGGCTGGCGCAGTCGACCCGCGCCGACCTCGCCCTGACCGACATCCGCCTGGAAGGCGTGATGGACGGCATCGACGCGGCCCAGCAGATTCGTCTGGCCTGCGACATTCCGGTGGTGTTTCTCACCGCCTACGCCGACGACGAGACCCTGCGCCGCGCGCGGCTCACCGAGCCCTTCGGCTACCTGCTCAAGCCTTTCGAGGATTCGCAGTTGCGCACCGCCGTCGAGATGGCGCTCTACAAGCACGACGCCGACCGCCGCCTGCGCCACAGCGAACGCCGCTACGCCGCCACCCTGGCCAGCATCGGCGATGCGGTCGTGTCCACCGATCCCGAAGGCCGTGTCACCTACCTGAACCCGGTGGCCGAAGCGCTGCTCGGCTGCCGCGCCGACGAGGCAGTGGGCCGCTGTCTCGGACAGGTCTACCGGCTGCGCGACGAGGAGTCGGGCCTGCCGGTGGCGCCGTGCGATGCGCCCCGCGATCAGGGCCTGCTGCTGGAGGCCCCGGGGCCGCGCCTGGTGCCGGTCGAGCAGTCGGCCTCGCCGCTGATCGACGACCGCGGCCAGGCCGGCGGCATGGTGGTGGTGTTTCGCGACCTGACCGGGCGGCGCGCGTTCGAGAAGCAGCTGCGCGACGCCCAGGCCGAGCTGGCGCGCGTGTCGGGCCTCACCACCATGGGCGAACTGGCCGCGTCCATCGCCCACGAGATCAACCAGCCACTGGCCGCCATCGTCACCAATGCCAGTGCCGGCCTGAACTGGCTGCGCCGGCCCCGGCCCGAAGTCGAGGAGGTCGACCAGCTGCTCGGCCGCATCGTTGCCGACGGCAGCCGGGCGGCCGATGTGATCCGCGGCCTGCAGGCCCTGGCGCGCCGGGCAGGCCCCGATCTGGCCCCGCTCGACATGGCCGTCGCCGTGCAGGAAGTGGCCGCGCTGATGCGCGCCGATATCGCACGCCTGGGGATGCGGCTGCGCATCGCGCCGGTGGACGCACCGGCCTGGGTGATGGGCGACCGCATCCAGATGCAGCAGGTGCTGGTCAACCTGCTGCGCAACGGCATGGACGCCATCCGTGAGAGCGACGACACCGCCCGCTCGCTGGCGGTGGAGATCGACGGCGCCACGCCCGGCGAGGTGCGGGTGGCCGTGACCGACACCGGCGACGGCATCGCGCCGGAGCACTGCAGCCGCTTGTTCGAGCCCTTCTTCACCACCCGGCCGCTGGGCATGGGCATGGGGCTGGCGATCTGCCGCTCCATCGTCGAGGCGCATCACGGCAGGCTGTGGGCCGAAGCCCTGGCGCCGCGCGGCACGCGCTTCGCGTTCGCGCTGCCGGTCGCGCCCGGCTGAATATTCGGCCGCGTCACTCCCAAACGGGGGAGGGCGCGGGCGGCACGGAGAGGGGCGCGCCGGCGTCGGGCTCTTTCTACGATGGTCCGGCGCCGCATCTTCGGCGCGAAGGACCTCCATGTCGCCAACACCACCCATCACCACCATCGACGCCGCCCGACGACGCGTACTCGTCGCCGGCGCCATGACGGCTGCCACGGGAGTCAGCCTCGCGGCGACCACGAGCGGCCCGACCAACCCGAGCGCGCCATCCGCGCATTCCCGCCCATCACACGGAAAACAGGCCATGAGCTACATCACCACCAAGGACGGCACCCAGATCTTCTACAAGGACTGGGGCACCGGGCAACCCATCGTGTTCTCGCACGGCTGGCCGTTGAGTTCGGACGACTGGGACACCCAGATGCTGTACTTCGTGCAGCAGGGCTACCGCGTCATCGCCCACGACCGGCGTGGCCACGGCCGCTCCAGCCAGGTCTCCACCGGCCACGACATGAACCACTACGCCGACGACCTGGCCGCGCTCACCACGCACCTCGATCTGCAGAAGGCGATTCACGTCGGCCATTCCACCGGTGGCGGCGAGGTCGCCCGCTACATCGCGCGCCACGGCACCCGCCGCGTGGCCAAGGCCGTGCTCATCAGCGCCGTGCCGCCGCTCATGGCCAAGACCGCCGCCAACCCGAACGGCGTGCCGATGGAGGTGCTCGACGGCATCCGTTCGGCGGTGGCGACCAACCGGGCGCAGTTCTTCAAGGACTTCCCCACCGTGTTCTACGGCTTCAACCGCCCGGGCGCCAAGGTGTCCGACGGCATCGCGCTGCACTGGTGGGCGCAGGGCATGATGGGTTCGATCCAGGCGCACTACGAGGGCATCAAGGCGTTCTCGGAAACCGACCAGACCGAAGACCTGAAGAAGATCGACGTGCCCACGCTGGTGATGCACGGCGACGACGACCAGGTGGTGCCGATCGCCATCTCCAGCGAACTGTCGGCCAAGCTGGTCAAGGGCGCGACGCTGAAGGTCTACAAGGGCTATCCGCACGGCATGTGCGCGACCAACGCCGACGTGATCAACCCGGATCTGCTGGCGTTCTTCAAAAGCTGATCGGGCGTTCTTTCCCGAGAGGGCCGGCCTGGGTGCCGGCCTTTTTTGTTTCTTTCAGAAAGCCGTGGCGATCAGTCCGCGCCGCTGGGCGATGGCCGCGGCTTCGGTTCGGGTCTTGGCGCCGAACTTGGCAAGGATCGCCTTCACATGGGCCTTGACCGTGCCGACCGAGATGTCGAGTTCGGTCGCGATGGTCTTGTTGACGTGGCCCACGGCGATGAGCTGCAGCACGTCGCCTTCGCGGCTGGTGAGCGGCTGGTGGTTGAGGCTTTCCACCACGCGCTGGGCGGCGGATTGGTCGAGGTGGTGCTGGCCGCGGTGCAGGGCGCGCACGCCCAGCATCATCTCGTCGAGGTCGCAGCCCATGAGCAGGTAGCCCTGCACGCCGAGGTCGAGTGCGTGGCGGATTTCGGAGGCGCGGTCGCGGTGGCTCAGGACCATGATCCTGGGGAGGGTCTTCGTCGGGCGGGCTGACGTTGACCGGCTGCGGTCGAGCAGGGACAGGGCGGTTTCGTAGTCGGCGACGGTGACGTCGGGCTCATTTGGCTCCGTGTCGGTGGAGTCATCTGCCATGGCGACGGTGAAGCCGCGGTCGGGGGTGAGGACTGCGGCGAGGCCGGCTCGGACCAGCGGGTCGGTGTGGGCGATGGCTACGCTGATCGGGTCAGCGGCTTTGGCTGGGGTCCAGGGGCTCATTTCGGCTACTCCGGTAGTGGAATCTTTTCTTGTGGCTTTGGCGGGGGGCAGCTGTCCCTGGGGTTTATCTCTTTTGGGTCGTTGGGGTGGGGGACTTCTGGGGCTGGTGGGGGAGTCTAGGGAGTGGGGGTTTCGTTTGGTATTGAGCCTTGGTATATGTGAGGGCTGGTTTTTTGCTTGGTTTTCCCGGGGAGGGCGCTTGGTCATGGCTGGGCTGGCTGCTTCTTTCTTCTCTTCTTCTCTCTTCCGAGGGTGGAGCTGGGGGCGCGCAAGCCCCCAGCTCCACCCTACGACCAGTAGAAGAAAATAAAAAAACGCCCAAAAAAAAGCCCCGCAAATAAATGCAGGGCCAAAACTCCAACGAACTAAATCAATCAATCAACAGTCATCTCCAGGGTAAACCTCCAAAAAATGCAAAACACAGAGCGAACGGGATGAATGAAATATCGCATTTCACCCATGCCGTCTCAATAGCTCATTCGCACTAAATAATAAAAACCCCATTTCAAGAAATAAAAAGAATGAATCCAAATCAATCAGAATTAAAGGTAATAAAAATACTCCCAACCAACATTAGAAAACAAATGAAGCATCCATCACCTACCACCAAACCGCAGAAACACCCAACCCACCACCCCTCGAACCCCACCCCATCCGGGGGCCTAACCCGCCCGATGAACACGTGTCAGTACACAATTCAACCTGTTAAAAAGCTGATACAAATCCAGCACTGAGCCACCAGCCAAGCGGCCAACGCGCCCCGAGCCACCGAGCAAAAGCCGAATTGCAACGCCATGCCGCCAGCCAGGCCAGACCTCCTAAGCGACCCCCACGCCGGCGAGCAAGCCAATCTGGCCTTCCGCCTGGACGCCGGCCTGCGCTCCGCCCCCACCCGGCGCGCCCTGCTCTGGCTGGAGCGCGGCGAGCGCATCGGCTCCGACCTCACCGCGGCTGACCTCCGCCAAAGGTCCACAGCACTCGCCCGGGAGCTGATCGAAAAGATTCCCGCCCGATCCCAGATGCTGCTGGTCATGCCCCCCGGCCCCGAATTCACGATCGCGCTGCTCGCCTGCCTCTATGCCGGCCAGGTGGCCGTCCCGCTGCCGATGCCACGCCCCGGCGCTCCAGCCGACCGCCTGCAGGCCGTCGTCGCCGACGCCGACGCGCGCTTTGTGCTCAGCACCGCGGAAGGCGTCGAGGCACTGCGCCCGTCGGTGCCCGACATGACCCTGATCGCGGTCACGGCCGACGCGCCGCAGGCCGATGCCCCCGAGGCCGCCTGGCCCGGCCTGGCATTGGCCCCGACCGACACCGTGGTGGTGCAGTACACCTCCGGCTCTACCCGCACCCCGCGCGGCGTGGCCTTGAGCGGCGCCAACATCGTCGCCAACGCCTGGCTGGTGGCCGAAGACTGGCAGCTGCGGCAGGACGAGCTCATGCTGAGCTGGCTGCCGCATTACCACGACATGGGTTTGATGGGCAGCCTGCTGTTCCCGCTGCTGTGGGGCGTGCCGGTGGTGCAGATGTCGCCGCTGGCCTTCGTGCAGAAGCCGGTGCGCTGGCTGCGCGCGGTGCAGGCCTGGGGCGCGACCATGAGCGGCGGGCCGGCGTTCGCCTTCGCCCTGTGCCTGGAAACGATCCCCGCTGACCAGCACGCGGCTTTCGAGCTGCGTTCATGGCGACTGGCGTATTGCGGCGCAGAGCCGGTGCCGGCCGCGCTGATGCAGCGCTTTCGCGAGGCCTTCGGCCCGAGCGGCCTGGCGGCAGACGCGGTGTTCGCCACCTACGGACTGGCTGAAGCGGCGCTGTTCGTCGCCGGGCGCCCGGGTGTCTGGACGGAGCAGGGTGGCCGACCCGCCCCGGCATCGACCGAGCCCTGCCTGCTTGGCGAGGCGACCCGGCCGTTCCTGCGCATCGTCGACCCCGAAACCCTGGCGGTGCTGCCCGACGGTGAGGCGGGCGAGATCTGGGCATGCGGCCCGTCGATCGCGATGGGCTATCTCACCCAGGGGCTCGACGGCGTCTTCGGCCAGCGCCTGGAAGGCGACACGTCGGCCTGGCTGCGCACCGGCGACATCGGCCTGATCGACGGCGCGGTGCTGCGCATCACCGGGCGCCGCAAGGACATCCTCATCGCCCACGGTGGCAACGTGGCGGCCGCCGATGTCGAATGGCTGGCCGCTACCGAGGACGAGGCGCTCAATCCGCACGCGGCGGCGGCTTTCAACCTCTACGCCGATGGCACGGGTGGCATCGCCTTGCTGATCGAAACCCGCGATGGTCGCGCGGCCATCGGCGATGCGGAAGCGCTTTCAAAGAGAATCATCGCGGTGGTGCGGGCTGGCCTGTCGCTCGAAATCGAGCTGTTGTGCTTCGTGAAGCGCGGCGCGCTGGACCGCA
Organism: Xylophilus sp. GOD-11R; assembly: GCF_033546935.1. GTDB lineage: Bacteria > Pseudomonadota > Gammaproteobacteria > Burkholderiales > Burkholderiaceae_C > Xylophilus. The sequence goes on from NZ_CP137854.1 coordinate 2,189,862, forward strand.
CCAGCAGCGGAAAAATCAGACGCCAGACCGTGGCCGAGCGCGTGCGCGCAGGTCATCGCTACACGCCCGCCACGATGCCATGACCGCCACACCACCCTCGACCGCCGCGACCGAAGCCACGACCAACCCGCCGCGCCGAAAAGCGCTGTTGCGGGTCGACGATTTCGAGACGGCCCGCAGCGTGGCGCGCAGCCCGGATTTCGCCACGCTCGACCTCGCGGCCTACCTGCGCGCGCTGCAGGCGCAAACCGGGCGCGACTTCGCAGTGCTGATCCAGCTGGCCGAGAACACGCCCTTCTTCATGCAGGGCCCGCGCCACCTGCGCATGCGCCGGGTGCTGACCACCTTCATGGGGCCCGCGCGGGTCGAGGCCTGGCGGCCGACGCTGGCCCAGCTGATCGACCAGGCTCTCGACCGGCTGGAAGCCGCGCCCGAGCCCGACCTGGTGCGCGACTTCGCCGAACCCCTGTACCGCTCCGCCGCCGGCGCGCTGCTCGGTGTGGAGGGCACCGAATCGCCCGCGTTCCTGGGCTGCATCGGCCAGACGCGCACGTTGCTGGAGCCGATGCTGTCGCTGCGCGAGATCGCCACGCTGCAGAAGGCGGTGGCCGAGCTCGTCGCCGTGGTGGCGGGCAGCGAACCCTGGCGCCTGCCGGGCCGGCCGCAGCCGCTCTATGCGCATCTGATGGAAAACCTCGACGGTGATCTGGATCGCGATGCCGCCGTGGCGCTGGTGGCCGTGTGTTTCGTCGCCGCCCAGACCACCTCGCAGACCTTGTCCAACGCGGTGCTGGCCGTGCTGCGCTCCACCGCCGGCCTGCGCTCGCAGGCGGGCGACCCGGCCTGGATCGAGGCGCATATCGACAACCTGCTGCGCCTGAACGTCTCAACGCAGAGCATCGACCGTATCGCCGCGCGGTCGGCCGACGTGCGCGACCTGCACTTCGAAGCGGGCGATCGGGTGCATGTCCAGCTGGCGGCGGTCAACCGTGACGAGGCGGTGTTTCCCGGCGGTGCGCCGGGCTGCCCCTTCCATACCGGCGAGGCCCGCATGCCCGACCACATGGGTTTCAGCACGGGCGTGCACCGCTGTCCGGGTGCGTTGTTTGCCCGGCTGATGATCGGCATGGCCTTGCCCGCCTTGTTCTCCCGCTTTCCGGCGGTGTCGCTGACGGTCGACGAGCCGCAGTGGTATTCGACCGAACTCATCCGCATGCCGCTGGCGCTGCCGTGCCGGCTCCACCCTTATTTCTGAACCTGATGCCACCGTCCAGCCGAACCGTATCGCGCGACCAGATCGTCGACTTCATCCGCCGCTGCGTGGTGGCCCGCCTGGGCGTCGCGGCCGACGGGCTTCTCAATGACACGGTGCTGGCCGACATCGGACTGGAGTCGATCGACGTGGTGCTGATCAGCGGCCAGATCGAGGACGAGTTCGACCTGGAAGTGGCGCCTTCGATGATGTTCGAGTACCGCACCATCGACGCCGTGGCCGACCACCTGGTCGGGCTGCTCGCCGACCGCTGACGAAACGCCGCCGACCCGCCTGAATGACCTTCGTCTCCGGATCCTTTCTCCTCGGCTTCCTGCCGGCGCTCCTGATCATCTTCACGCTCGCCACGCGCTACGCGCCGGTGGCGGCGATGCCCTTGTTGCTGGCCGGATCGGTGCTGTTCTACCTGATGGCCGACGCGGCGAGCCTGCCGCTGCTCGTCGGTTCGCTGCTGATCAATTACGGCGTCGGCCGGGCGATGGACGCCTCGCAGGGCGGCTGGCGCAGGGCCTGGCTCGGCGTGGGCGTGGTGCTCAATTTGCTGCCGCTGTTCTGGTTCAAGTACGGCGGCGGGCTGCACCTGGGCGCATCCCAGGCGGCGGGCTCCTTTGTCGGCTCGGGCATTCCGCTGGGCCTGTCGTTCTACACCTTCGGCCAGCTGTCTTTTCTGTTCGATGTGTTCCGGGGCGAGCCGGCGCGGCTGGGGCTGGTGCGCCACGGCTTGTTCGCCAGCTTCTTCGCGCAGTTGCCGGCCGGCCCCATCACCCGATGGCGCGACCTGGCGCCGCAGATCGCGTCGATCGGCCAACGCGCGGTGCCGCTGGCCACGGTGGCCGCGGGCGTCAGCCTGTTCATCTTCGGGCTGGTGAAGAAGTCGCTTTTCGGCGATTCGCTCGGGCACTTCGTGAATGCGGTGCACCTCATCGCCGACGAGGGGCGCTCGCCCAACATCGTCGAGGCGTGGCTGGCCACCTGGGGTTTCGTGCTGCAGCTGTACTTCGATTTTTCCGGCTATTCGGACATGGCGATCGGCGCGGCGATGTGCTTCGGGCTGAAGCTGGCGGTCAACTTCAATTCGCCGCTCAAGGCCGCTACCGCCAGCCAATGGGTGGACCGCTGGCACATGTCGCTGGTCGGCTGGATCCGCGAATACCTGTATCCGCCGGTGTTCAACCTCACCCGCAGGCTGCCGTTCGGCCCGCCGCAGCGCATGCGCATCATCGGCTGGGCGGTAGGCACCATCGCGAGCATGAGCGTCATCGGCGCCTGGCACGGCTCGGAGCCGCTGCTCTGGGGCGGCGGCATCGTGTTCGGCGTGGTGCTGGTGCTGATGCAGCTGCCGGCGCTGCTCTGGCCGCGCAAGCAGCGCAAAGCCGACGTCGCCGGTGCGCCGGGGCGCTCGGCGGTGGCGCGGGCGATGCTGCTGCTCTTCATCGCGATGCTGATCCTGTCGGTGCGGGCGCGCGATGCGGGCACGCTGATCATCTTTCTCGAGGCCATGTTCGACCCCACCACCATTTCGCTGCCCGGCGCCCTGCGCGGCGCACAGGGCTGGCTGCCCGGCTGGGTGCGCTTCGACGGCATGCTGCCGGGCGTGGCCTATGTCTGGCGCTTCGACATGCTGGTGCTGGTGACCGCCACCGCCATCGGCCTGTGGGCGCCCAACACCATGCAGCTTTTCGGGCTGGTGCCTGCGGGCGTCAAGGGCAGCGTCGCGGCGCAGCGAGTGGAACGCTGGCGCTGGCGACCCACGGCGGCCTGGGGCCTGGTGATGGGCGTGATGCTGGTGCTGGCGGTGCTGTTCACCGGCAGCCTGGGCGGACAGGAATTCATCTATGCCCGCTTCTGACGGCACTCCGCCCGACGATCGCCGCGCACTGCGGCGTTTTCTGCTGGCCGCCGCCATCGTCGCGGTGCCGGTGCTGGGGCTGGTCGGCCTGCTCAACACCTTGGGCGACCCGTTCGGCTACCGGGGCCGGCCGCTCGCGCCGGGGCTCAACGACGTGCGCTCGCAGGTGTTCTACCGCGCCGCAAGGCCCACGCAGATGCACTGGCTGCGCAGCCAGGCCGTGCAGCAGAACCGGCAGGCCGAACTGCTGGTCGGCACCTCGCGGGTGGTGCGTGGTTTCGACGCCTGCGCCCATCCGCGGCGCGGCGTGCTGGCCCTGCCGCTGATGAGCCAGGAGGAAATCGCCGACCTGGTGCGCGACAAGCTGCCGCCGCCGGACTTCGAGCAGACGCTATGGATCGAGATCGCGCGCGGCCCGACGCCGGTCACTGCCGAGTCCTACGGCAGCGCCCAGCCCAGCCGCGACGATCTGCTGAGTTGGAACGCCACCGTGACCTCGATCGACAACGCGCTGGCCAGCCGCTTCGTGCCGCGCAAGGCCGGCGGTGCCGCTGGCTGCGCGGTGGTGCCGCTGCACACCGACAACGTGCGAAACGATTCGGTCGGCCTGCTGCGCGCCGTCGAGGCCGACCCGCTCGGCCTGCCGTCCTACCGCGACCTGCTCATGCGCATCGCGCCGGCCTGCGGCCCGAAGCGCCACATCGTGCTGGTGGTGCTGCCGGCCTATGTGGCGCCGGAGTCCTGGGACGAGGCGCTGTCGGTCATGCAGCGCTACGACCGCAAGATGAGCGAGGAAACCGAGCGCATGCGCGACCGATATCCGGGCTGCCGCTTCGAGTTCCGCGATCTCGCCACCCGCTACCTGGAGCGCGGCGCCGAGGCCCAGCAGGCCGACGTGCGCGCCGGCTACTGGGCCGACGGCGTGCATTTCTCGCCGGAGCTCGGCGAGGCGGTGCTGGCGTCCGGCGGGGGCATTCGCTAGAGGCAGCGTTCGGCCAATGCCCGCAGGGTCCGGGCGGCGGGCACGCCACTCCGGCGTGCGGCCGATACCGCCGTCGGCGTCGTCGGTCGTCGGCTTTTCGACCATGCGCAGCGGATTGATTCGGACAGAATGCGGGGTTGGTCTCCCGTCCGAAGATTCCCATCCTGTGCCGCCTACCGTGACCAGCCCATCGCCTTGCCCGTCTCCGCCCGTCCGCCTGTCCTTTCTCGAAGGAGGCGGCGAGGTCGGCGACCTGCTGTTGCGCAAGGACTGGCGCGGGCATGCGCTCGGCGATCCGGGCACCTGGCCGTCGACGCTGCGCACCATGGTCGGCGCCTGCCTGCACTCGCCGGTGCTCGGCGCGGTGCTCTGGGGGCCGGAGCTGCGCATGCTCTACAACGATGCCTACGTGCTTTCCATGGGCGAGCGGCATCCGTCAGCGCTGGGCGAGCCGGTCGCGCAGGTGTGGGGCGCGGCCTGGAACGCGGTGGCCGCGGACTTTCTGCAGGTGGTGGTCACCGGCCAGGGCATGGCGCAGCGCGGCGTCTGCCTGCCGGTGGAGCGCCACGGCCGCGTCGAATCGAGCTGGTGGGACTTCACCGCCACGCCCATCTTCGACGACGACGGCAGCGTGGTCGGACTGTTCAACCAGGGCACCGAGATCACCTCGCAGATCCTGGCCGAGCGCGCGCGCGACGCCGTCGAGGTGGAACTGCGTGCGCTCACCGCCCAGTTGGCCCATTCGGTGGAAGACCGCACCCGCGACCGCAACGCGCTCTGGACCCTGTCTTCGGACCTGATGCTGCGCTGCGGATTCGACGGCCGCATCGTCGCGGTGAACCCGGCCTGGACCGAGATGCTCGGCTGGCACGAGCGTGAACTGCTCGGGCTGTCGCTGCTGGAACTGCTGCATCCCGAAGACGTCGACACGACGGCCCAGGCGGCCGCTGCATCGGCCGGCGGCGCCGCGCTGAACCATTTCATCAATCGTTATCGCCACCGCGACGGCAGCTACCGCTGGATCAGCTGGTCGACCCGGCCGGCCGACGGGCTGATCAACGCGGTGGGCCGCGACGTCACCGAAGACCGCGCCCGCGCCGAAGCGCTGCAGGCTTCGCAGGAGCAATTGCGCCAGTCTCAGAAGCTCGAAGCGCTGGGCCAGCTGACCGGCGGCATCGCGCACGACTTCAACAACCTGCTGACCATCGTCAGCACCTCGATCCAGCTGCTGCAGCGGCCCAACCTGGCCGAGGACCGGCGCCAGCGCTTCATGGGCGCCATCTCCAGCGCCGTCACCCGCGCCTCGCGGCTCACCGGCCAGTTGCTGGCCTTCGCCCGGCGCCAGAGCCTGCAGCCCGTGGTGTTCGATGTCGGCGCCAACGTGCAGGGCGTGGTCGACATGGTGCGCACGCTGGCCGGTCCGCGCATCGCACTGCACACCGCCACGCACGGCGACGATTGCCTGGTGAATGCGGATCCCGGCCATTTCGACACCGCCATCGTCAACCTCTGCGCCAACGCGCGGGATGCGATGCAGGGCACCGGCCGGCTCGATATCGTCACCTCGCGTGTGGCCGGCATTCCCGCCCACCGCGACCAGCCGGCCAAGGCGGGTGATTTCGTGTCGCTGGCGGTGACCGACACCGGCTGTGGCATCGCGCCGGACCTGATGGACCGCGTGTTCGAACCCTTCTTCACCACCAAGGCGGTGGGGCAGGGCACCGGTCTGGGGCTGTCGCAGGTGTTCGGCTTCGCGCGTCAGTCGGGTGGCGACGTGCATATCCGCAGCGATGTGGGCCAGGGCACCACCTTCACGCTCTACCTGCCGCTGGCGGGCAAGGCGGCCGTGCAGGGGAGCGCCGCATCGGACCGCAGTGCGCTCGACGAAACCCAGGCGGGCGATCTGCTGCTGGTGGAAGACAACGCCGAGGTCGCGGCGGCGGTGCAGGAATCGTTGCGCGAACTGGGTTACCGGGTGACCTGGGCGGGCGATGCCGAGCAGGCGCTCGAGATCCTGGCGCGCGAAGCCGGCCGCTTCATGGTGGTGTTTTCCGACGTGGTCATGCCGGGAATCGACGGCGTCGACCTGGCGCGCGAGATCCGGCGGCGTTATCCGGCGCTGCCGGTGCTGCTGTCGAGCGGCTACAGCCGGGTGCTGTCGCGCTCGGTGAACATCGAGTTTCCCCTGCTGGCCAAGCCGTATTCGCTGGTGGCGCTGGCCAGCGGCCTGCGCGATGCCATCGCCCGGCGGCAGGCCGAGGTCAGGCACACGGGGCCGTCGGGTTTCAGCACGGCCGCCGATATCGAGCAGGCCCGGCTGACCGATCTGGAGTCGCTGGCAGTGCTCGACACGCCGACCGAGCCGTCCTACGACAACCTCACACGGCTCGCCGCCACGCTGTTCGACGCGCCGATCGCACTGGTGTCGCTGATCGACGCGGACCGGCAATGGTTCAAGTCGCACCTGGGCCTGGACGCCACCGAGACACCGCGTGAGTACGCGTTCTGCGCGCATGCGATCGAAAGCCCGGGCGAGGTGATGGTGGTGCCCGACGCCACGCTCGACCCGCGTTTTGCCGCCAATCCGCTGGTCACGGGCGATCCCAACATCCGCTTTTACGCCGGCGCGCCGCTGGTCACGTCGTGGGGCCACGCCATCGGCACGCTGTGCGTCATCGACAGCCAGCCGCGCGAGGCGCAGGACCGTCACCTGGAAGCATTGAAGCTGCTCGCCGCGCAGGTGGTGGAGCGGCTGGAGGCGGACCGCCCGAGGGACGCAGCGATCCCGAAGCCGCCGGCCAGGCGCTAGAGCCGGCCTGGCTGGCGGCTTAGAAGGCCAGGCGCATCGAATGCAGCAGCAGCCCGGCGATGGAGGGTCGGCGCATCGACTGTTCCAGCAGGTTCGACACCTTCCACGCGGCAGCCGGCAGGACGATCGAGGCGGCCGCCAGGAGGTCCGTGGACAGGGCGGTGGAGATAGCGGCTTTCATGACTGCATGGTCATGCGCCGAGGGACGCGGCGGTGGCGGGCAGCATCGCTTGCCCTTGCAGGCGGGCCGGTGCACCCGGCATGGGGGCGCGGGTGTGTCGGCTTGTCAGCTTCGCTGTCGGTGCAGCGTGGTCGCCGCCTACAGGGCGTAGGCGGGACGGCGCGTTCTCAGGCCTCGGCCTTGATGTCGGCGGCGCGGATCACCTTGGCCCATTTCTCCGTCTCGGCCGAGATGAACGCGTCGAACTCAGCCGGTGAGCCTCCCGCCGCCAGCGTGCCCATGGCGTCCATGCGCGAGCGGATCTCGGCGCCGCGCACCACCGCGCTCACCTCCTGCGCCATGCGTGCGACCACGGGCGCGGGCGTGCCGGCCGGTGCCAGCATGCCGGCCCAGGTGCTGCCGTTGAAGCCGGCGAATCCCTGCTCGATGAAAGTCGGCAGTTCCGGCAGGCTCGGCAGGCGCTGGTCGCCCGCCAGGCCGATCAGCCGGATCTTGCCGTCGCGGCCCTGCGGCGCGAGGCTGCTCGGTGTGTCGAACAGCAGCTGGATCTGGCCGCCCATCAGGTCGGCCAATGCCGGCGCCGTGCCGCGATAGGGAATGTGGACCATGCGGATGCCGGTCTGCAGCTTGAGCAGCTCGGTCGTCAGGTGCGCGGCCGAGCCGTTGCCCGATGAGCCGAAACTCACTTTTCCGGGGTTGGCGCGGGCGTAGTCCACCAGCTCGCGCGCGGTCTTGAACGGCGCCTGGGCCGGCACCGCCGCCACCAGCGGCGTCACCCCGATCAGGGCCACGCCGCGCAGGTCGCGGGCGGGGTCGTAGGGCAGCTTGGGGTAGAGCGTGGTGTTGGCCGAATAGGCGGCGATGACGACGCCGAAGGTGTAGCCGTCGGGCGGCGCCTTGGCGACCATGTCGACGCCGATGATGCTGTTGGCGCCCGGCTTGTTGTCGATCAGCACCGGCTGGCCGAGCCGGTTCTGCAGCTCGACCTGCACCAGGCGCGCCATCTGGTCGGTGAAGCCGCCCGGCGTATAGGGCACCACGATGCGGATCGGCCGAGAAGGCCACGCCGGCTGCGCCCGGGCGGGCAGCGCCAGCGAGGCGGCGCCGGCCGCGGCGGCGATGGTGAAAAGTCTGCGGTGCAGGCGGATGGACCGAGTGTCGGGTAAGGCGGGCATCGGGCGTGGCGGGGTGGATGGTCGCCGCATGCTCCGGTCGGCGCCCCGCGCACGCAGCGGGAATTTCCCTATGCGGACATACGCTAGAGCGTGGAGTCGGCCTCGTCGGTGTCGCGGTTGGCGTCCGTTGTGTCGCTCGCGTGGTCGCCCGAACGTCGGTGGTGCTTGCGCGTTGCCGCCGGGGCCGGCGCCAGGGGCGTGGCGGCGTCCATGAACCGCTGCAGGTCGGCCATAGGCATCGGCCGGGCAAAGAAATAACCCTGGCCGAACTGCACCCCCAGCTCGCGTAGCTGGGCCAGCTGCGCGGCGGTCTCGATGCCCTCGGCGATCACGTCGGCGCCCACCGCCCGAGCGATGGCGATGATCTCGGGGATCAGGCTGGAGCGGATGGTCTCGTCTTCCATCTCGAAGACGAAGGACCGGTCGATCTTGAGGTAGTCGGGGCTGACCTTGCGCACCACGCCCAGGTTGGAATAGCCGGTACCGAAGTCGTCGATGGAGATGCCGTAGCCGTCGAGCTTGAGCCGGCGCAGCTCGGGCGCGAGGTCGGGCGAGAAGTCGTATTCGGTGACTTCCAGCTCGATCTTGAAGTCGGTTCGGCCGGTCTCCGCCTGCACCGCGCGCAGGTGAGCGTGCAGGGTGTCGCGGCGCAGGTTGTGCGGAAAGAAGTTCAGCGCCACGGAGAAACCGGTGCGCGGCTCCATCGCCCGGGCGAGCTCGTGCAGCGCGGCGCGGCTCACGGCCACGTCGAAGGCCCAGGTGAGCTTCTGGTGGTTGAGGGCGGGGATGAACCTGTCTGGATACAGCAGCTGGTCGCCGTCGCGCAGCCGCGCCAGCACTTCGCAGCCCACGATGCGGCCGGTAGCCAGTTCCAGGATGGGCTGGTAGTGGCAGACCACGTTGGCCGGATCGCACAGGTAGCGGATGCGGTGCTCGATCGACTGGAATCGCCGGCATCGCCGGGTGACGACATTGCTGGCCAGGAAGCCGAACAGCGCGGCGAAACCCAGCAGCCCGGCGATCATCCAGCGATGCCTCGGCTCCAGCGCGTGCAGGCCGAGCACCGATTGCGCCGATACCGGGCTGACGCCGGGGACCGTGCTCGTCACCAGGATGCGCAGATGCCGCGTGTCGATGCGCACCAGCGGGCTGTCGGCTGCCACCAGGGTGTCGGTCTGGTCTCCGTGCACACCCTTGAACACCCGCCGGCGCTGCGTGCCGCCGCCGGCCCAGACCGCGTCGGCGTTTTCACCGAAGGCGTCAATGGTGGGCGCGCTGTCGACCAGCACCTGGAACATGCCGCGTTCCACCACCGTGGCACGCACGCCGCCGGGCACCGGGCCGACGAAGCGCTGCACCGGCGTCGACAAAAAATACCGCCCGATGGAGCCGTCGATGCCGTTGACGCCGGCGGGCGCGGGTTCCGGCAACAGGCCCATGCCGGTGCTGCAGAACATGCGGCCCTGGCCGTCGAGCATGCCGATGGCGCGCGCATAGCGGTGCGCGAACATGAGCGCGCTCAGGCGCTTGAGGTTGGCGTCGGTGCAGTCGGCGCGATAACTGCGGTTGAGTTCGTCGAGCAGGGCGGAGGTGTCGTTCTGCACCGCCTGCATGCGGGCGTGGATGCGTGCATGTCCGCTCTGGATCTGCTGCACCCGCAGGCCGACCGCTGCCGAGCAGAACGCCGCCAGCATGAGCACGGCCACACCGTAGCCGGCCAGGTGGCCGGCCAATCGGGGGTGACGGCCGAGCAGGCGGGTCACCGGCAGAAGAAAGTCGAACCGCGCGCGCAGCGGCCGTGTCGTCGTCATTCGACGCTGAAGAACTGGTCCATCGTCCGGGCGGTGATGCCGGCCACGCTGTCGCGCACCTGGTGTTTGAAAAGAAAAAGGGCCATGAGCCCCGGTGATTGGCCAAGAAGGCGCGATCGGCTTTCGTGCATTCGAGAGCCGACGCAAATTGTGTTCCATTGCGGCGGGCAGTTTGCGCAATCAAGCCAACTGCGATGGCGCGGTCGATAGCCTCGGGCCATGGGCCGTTACGGTGCATGCTCGTTGTGCATGGGCGGTCGAATATCGGCGGGTGATGACTACTTGCTGCCGCCACGGTGTGGCTCATCACTTTCGATAATCGTCGAAATATCGGAGCAACCGGGCGTTTGCATTAATTGGTTTTTACCGGCGCCGCAGGCATGATGTGCCGAGACGATTAATTGCGGAGCCCTCATGGATTCGAAGCAGTTCGCCGCGCCTTATTTTCCCATTATCTATGTGCGTGGTTACGCCATGACCGAAAAGGAAAGGGCGGAAACCAGCGCCGATCCTTTCTGTGGTTTCAACCTCGGAGCCACGGTGTTCCGCGCCGTCGCCGACCGCGACCGCCCGCCGCGCAAGTTCGTCTTCGAATCCCCGGTACTGCGCCTGATGGCCGAACACGGCTATGGCGATGTCTACGAGGACGGCGCCGACATCCAGGACCTGGGCTGGGACACCGACGCGCTCGGACAGCCCACCGGCAACCGCATGGCGGCGCGCTCCATCGTCGTCTACCGTTATTACGACAACTCGTCCGGCCTGCTCGGCAACGAGAAAGTGCCAACCATGGAGGCGCTCGCCGAAGGCCTGGCCGGGCTGATATTGCGGATGCGTGACCTGGTCTGCGCCAATCCGGACGCCGCGGTGAAACCGGCCGATTTCCGGTGTTACCTGGTCGCGCATTCCATGGGTGGACTGGTCTGCCGCGCCCTGCTGCAGAACCGCAAGCTCAGCACCGGCGGGGCGGTGGACCTCGTCGACAAGTTCTTCACCTACGCCACGCCGCACAACGGTATCGACCTCGGCGGAATCAATATTCCGAGTTTTCTGTCGGCCTTCAGCCTGAGCAATTTCGATCGCGACAAACGCATGCCCGAATATCTCGGCCTGCCGCCGGCCGCGAAGAAATTGAAAAGGGCCGACCTGGTGCCCGTGTCCGCGTTTCCCATCGACCGCATCTTTTGCATGGTCGGCACCAACCGCGCTGATTACGACGTGGCCCTGGGCTTGTCGCGCACCTTCGCGGGCAACGGCAGCGACGGCCTGGTGCGCATCGAGAACGCCACCCTGCAGGCGGTCAACGCCAACGGCAGCCTGGGCGCTCGCGCGCCCAAGGCCTTCACCTTCCGATCGCATTCCGGCTATTACGGCATCGTCAATAGCGAGGAGGGCTACCAGAACCTGAGCCGGTTTCTCTTCGGCGACGTTCGGGCGGACATCTTTCTGGACATCGACGACGTGCGGCTGCCCAAGGCGCTGGTGGGCGCCGAAGGTGTCGATGCGCTCTACCAGATCGAAATGACCGCCGCGCCGCGCGGCAAGCTCTGGTACTTGAGCCGGCGCATCGCCGAAGAGGATTCGGTCGCCTGCTTCAGCCATGCCCACTGGCAGGAACAGCGCGAGCAGTACCTGTCCACCGTGTTCCTGTCGAAGGGCCAGCGCATGGACAAGAGCAGCCCGGCGGTGCACTACAGCCTCACCGTCGGCCTGCGCCTACCCGACTACGAAGTGGGTGGCCGGCTCTGGCGGCAGGAGCACTACGAAGGCCAGTACCTCTATCGCGAGACCATCGTCTTCGAGATGACCGCCCCCGAGAACGACACCCAGCAATGGCAGGTGCTGTTCTCGCGCCAGGGCACCGGCATCACGGTCGACAAGCAGGTGGCCGAACTCACGCCCGCCGCGGACGGCCGCACCATGGTGCTGAGCCTGCCCTTCGACAGCTCGCCCGACAACGCCGACGGCCCCAGGCCGACCGACCAGCCGGCGGTGAAGGGAAACATGCGGCTGCTGGTGTCGGGCTGGAACTGATCAGCCGGAGCGCTCAGCGGCGCACGCGCTCGAGCATTTCCGCCACCACGACGTGGGCGACGGTGCGCAGCAGCCGAAGTTCGCCCGCCAGCCACGGCCGGGCGGATTCGGGCAATGCCTGGTTCTGCGCTTCGATGGCCGCCAGAGTCGCCGGCACCACCTGGGCCAGCGCCGTGGCGATGCGGTCGAGCTCGCGTTCGCCGAGCCGCCGGGGCAGGCCCAGCGCTTCGCCTGCGGCCAGCAGGCTGTCGCGGTTCACGTCGCCGAAGTGCGTGGCACCGGGCAAGGCGATCATCATCGGCAGGTTCGGCCACGTAGCCTGGTCACCGGCGATAGCGCGTGTCTGCCAGGCGGCCGTGGCCAGCAGGTCGTAGGCCGGCGCGAACTCGACGCCTTCGGCATCGACCAGAAACGACAGATTCTTGAGGTGGTTGTCGTCGTTGCCGATCAGCACATTGAAGACCAGCCAGGCGTAGAGCCTCAGACGCGTCGCCGCCCGGTTGCGGCAGCGCGTCACCACCTCCGCCAGCGCCTGCAGCGAGGCGGCGCGGTACTTGAAGCCGCGCGGTTTGTCGAGCAGTTGGCAGGCGTCGACGATGTGCCGGCGCAGTGTTTGGCCTTGGGGGCCGCTCCACCGGTCGAATCGCTCCACCAGGTACACCGGCTCCGGCACGTAGCGGCGCGACACGGCGGGCACCTCGCCGAGCACCGCGCGCGCCACGGTCATCGTGAAGTATTCGTTGATGACCGAGGACGGATAGTCGTCCCCGGGATGGTCGGGCTTGAGGATGTGGGTCGAGGCTTGCGCGCCCACCGGTTCGAACAGCGCGCCATCGCGCACCACCACCAGCAGCTTGTGCTGGGCACCGGCCGCCGACATGCGCTTGGGCGCCTGGCTCGACAGGGTGGAACGCGGCAGCGCGCGGATTCTCCGGCTCAGTGCTTCATCGCCCAGTGCACGGGCGTCAGACTTCGAAGGCACCGGCATGCCGGGCGGCAGCAGCGTGAGCGATCCTGCGGATTCGGCGCCCAGGTATTCGAGCAGCGCGAAGGCATCGTCGCCCTGGATGTGCGCCTCCTTGGCGACGGCCTCGCGCAGGCTTTCTTCGGGCAGGAGGTTGTCGAAGTACCACTGCACCGGCCGGTGGCTGCCGCCATCCTGGTGCAGGGCAGTGCCGCGGGGAAGGGCTGGTGAGAGATCGAAGGCGTCAAGCGATGCACGCCATGGCTCTTCGTAGCGGAACTGCCAGACATCGTCGCCTTCGCCGAGCGTGCCGACATGACGTTCGTCGAGGTAGACCTCAAGGCTGCGCATCGGATGAACGGCTGCGCGATTGCAGCGCGCCCTTGCGTCGAAGTTCGTCGAACGCCGCCGATGCGGCCTGGGGCACATCCACCTGCAACTGAATGCCAAGCTCCTCCAGGAGACGCAGCACCAGTCCGAGTCGAACGGTCGACTTGCCGTATTCGACATCGGAGGTGAATTGCTTGCTCACCGAGGCCGTGGCGGCCAGGTCGTCCAGGCGGACGCCACTGGCATGCCGGACGGCACGGATGGCCAGACCGAGGTCGGCTACCGAATGGATGGGTATTTGCATGGCATGAATTCCTGCGTTTGCAGGATTTTACGCTGTGGTTTCGATGCCGGGCGTTTATATCCTACGATCGCAGGAATTTTGATTGAAAAGGTGTTTAGTCCGATTAAATTCCTGCGATCGCAGGAAACTGAAGCTGGTCAAACCATCGGATCCGACTTGAAATCCAGCATCGCCCGTACCTGCGTCGCCAGTTTCTGCAAGCTGAACGGCTTGGCCAGCATGGCCATGCCTTCGGCGAGAAAGTCCGATCCGGCCGCCATCTGGCTGGCGTAGCCGGTCATGAACAGCACACGCACCATGGGCAGGCGGCGGCGCACCATGGCGGCGAGCTGTCGGCCGTCCATGCCGGGCAGGCCGACGTCGGTGACCAACAGTTCGCAATTCACGCCGCTGTCGAGCAGCATCATCGCGGCCTGCGCCGACGAGGCTTCGTGCACCGCGTAGCCCAGCCCGTCGAGCGACTCGCGCACCACCGAACGCAGGCTGGCGTCGTCTTCGACGAGCAGCACGCATTCCTGGCCTTTCTGCGGCGGATGCGTCGGGTCGTCGGTATCGGCCTGAACCGGGGTGTCGACGAAATGCGGCAGGTAGATGCTGACCGTCGTGCCCTCGCCGGGCGTCGATTCGATGGTGGCGCCACCGCCGCTCTGCCGGGCGAAGCCGTAGATCATCGACAGGCCGAGGCCGGTGCCCTGGCCGACGGGCTTGGTGGTGAAGAACGGGTCGAAGGCCCGGGCCAGCACGTCGGGCGGCATGCCCATGCCGTTGTCGGTCACGCTCATGCGGACATAGTCGCCGGGCGGCAGATCGACACCCGGCACGCGGGCGTTCCATTCGACGCGCTGCACGCCGATGCGCAGATGCCCGTCACCGGCCATCGCGTCGCGGGCGTTGATGGCGAGGTTGAGCAGGGCGTTCTCGAGCTGGTTGGCATCGGTGTTGGCGTGGCAGGGTGCGGACGGCAGCACCAGTTCGATCTCGACGTTTTCGCCGAGCGTGCGGTGCATCAGGTCTTCCATGCCGGCGGTGAGCTCCACTACATCGACCGGTTTCAGGTCGAGCGACTGGTTGCGGGAAAAGGCGAGCAGGCGTTGCACCAGCGCGGACGCCCGCTGCGCCGCGCCCGAGGCCATGGCGGTCCAGCGCTCCAGCCCGGAGGTTTCGCCGGCCTCGGTCTTGCGCTTGAGCAATTCCAGGCTGCCGGTGATGGTGGCCAGCAGGTTGTTGAAGTCGTGGGCGATGCCGCCGGTGAGCTGGCCCAGTGCTTCCATCTTCTGGCTCTGCCGCAGCTTGGCCTCGGTCTCGCGCTGGTGGGTCACGTCGCGGCCCACCATATAAAAGCGGCCCCGGTCGGGCGACACCATCCAGGACATGGTGCAGTAACGACCATCGCGGTGGCGCACGCGCGCCTCGAACCACATGGCGCGATGGGCGCTCTGGGCGCTGGTCAACACCGCGTCGGCGGCGCCGCGATCGTCCTGGTGCACCAGCTGGATGAAATACCGTCCGACCACTTCTTCCTCTGGCCAGCCGAGCACCGCGGTCCAGGCGGCATTGACCGACACCAGCCGGCGCTGCCGGTCGCAGACGTCCATCAGGTCGTTGGAGAGCTGCCAGATGCGGTCGCGCTCGGCCGCCTTCTGGGCCACGCGCTGCTCCAGCGTGGTGTTGAAGTTGGCCAGCGCCTCCAGCTTGAGCTCGAGCTCGCGCGCCATGTGCTCGCGCTCGGTCTGGTCGCGCAATATTTTGAGAAAGCCGGTGATGCTGCCGTCCGCGTTGCGCAGCGGCGTCATGCGGCCGCTGGCCCAAAAACGCTCGCCGCCTTTGCGCACATGCCAGCCGTCGTCGGGGGCCTTGCCGGTCTGGCGTGCTTCGTCGCGCTCCTTGGCCGGCACTTCGGCCATGCAGTCTTCGGGCAGGTAGATGCGGTCGAGCGGCATGCCGAGCGCGTCCGCCTCGGTCCAGCCGAAGACGTTGGCGGCGCCCTGGTTCCAGCCAGTGATCCGGCCATCGAGGTCGGTGGCGATGATGGCGTAGTCGATGGCGCTGTCGAGGATCTGCCGGGTGCGGGCCTCCTGAGCCTGCAGGTGTTCCCGTGCCTCGACCGCGAGCGTTACGTCGCGCGCCACGATCAGGATGCAGGCCAGTTCGCCGCCTTCGCGATGCACTGGCGTGTGGGTCATCTCCAAATGCAGGGTGGAGGTACCGCCATCGGGTCGGGGCAGCAGCAGCTTGGCGGGCTCGGCATGGTGGGCGGATCCGGTGGAAAGCACTTCTTCCAGGCCGTGGCGCAGGCAGTGCACGCCGTTGTCGGGGGCGTCGGTCGAGCAGTGCAGGTATTCCAGCAGCGGATGCCCGAGAAGTCGGCCGCGCTCGATCGAGGTGGCGTCCAGAAAGGCGTCGCTGGCGGCCAGTACCCGGAACTCCGGTGTCGCCGTCACGCACACCAGCAAGCTCGACATCTCTACGAAAAGCTTTCCCAAATCGAGCTTGGGAATGATCGAAACCATGGTTTGTCCCCCGGACCTGATTTCTTTGTATTCCTAATCGCAGCGCGGGCTCCGATAGTCAGCATTCATTGTCGGACAAGTTCCCGAATATGTATTCATGATCGGCCGGCTATCGAGCGGCCTTCCTCCCGCGTGAATGGGCACAGGCCTTGCAAGCGATTAGTCGGGCTTCGTGAATACCCTGATTTGGCGATTGAAAAATTGGATGGTCGGTGCTAAGGGATAACCCCCGCCTTGCTCGGAAACCGATAAAAATCGAGGGTCAAGACGTGGATGAAGCTTGAAAAGCGAGAATGCACGATTTACGCCAATCCTTTCACTGACCCGAGGAAAAAACGATGTCGCTTATTGCGCTGCCAGACCGCGAACTACGCCTCAGCCGAGAAATTCCGGTGGCGGCGGCCAAGCTCTACCGTTGCTGGACGGAACCCGATCTGGTGGTGCAATGGTTCACTCCGCCGCCATACGTCACAGTAAAGGCCGACCTCGATGTGCGCCCTGGTGGCGCCAGTCTGATCGTGATGCGCAGCCCGGACGGGCAGGAAATTCCCAATCCGGGTGTCTTTCTGGAAGTGGTGCCGGGTAAGCGTCTGGTAATGACGGATGCCTATACCGAAGCCTGGGTGCCGTCGGCCAAGCCGTTTCTCACCATCATTCTCGATTTCGAGGCGCTCGGCGAAAACCAATGCCGCTACACCGCGGTGGCGCGCCACTGGTCTATCGAAGACCGCGAAAACCACGAAGCCATGGGTTTTCATCAGGGCTGGGGAATCGCCACGGACCAGCTCGCGGCTTTGGCCGCAAAGCTTTGAGTTGTCTGGTTTCGACTGTCGACCGGCGCGACGTCCGAGCTGTTTTGAACTCGCGGCTTTTTCTGACAAGCCAGGGATGTTTTCCATCTTTCGCACTCGGCCAGGATTTGCTAAATTAAATGTAACAACAGCTGCGTCGTGTATCTGGTCGCCTTTTGGTCGTGAAGGTGAGTGGTCGCGAATATGCAAGCAGCGCGCGTTATCGAATGAGAATGCAGGAGAAATCCATGGCGAATGCTGGCAGTTTCATCTCTGAGGTTTACCGCGACGGGCGGGTCTATTACTTCGAGGCGAACTTCACCGTTCGACAGTGGAAGGCCGTCATCTGGGATGAACAGGGGCGGCCGTGCGGATCGATTTCATGCGCCTCGCCGGCGAGCCACCTCGAAGGCGATGCACTGGAAGATGCGGTGTGCGAATGGGTGCACCGGGCGGTGCAGCACGAGGTCGGTTTCGTGGCCGACAGCCAGCGCGGGCTGCGCCTGGTCGACGTCGAGCCGATCGTCGCCAGCCGCAATGCGGCCAATGCGGAGCAGTTCGATTCCGGTGGCGATGGTGCCGACGCCTATGCCTTGTGGGACATGGTCGATGCACTGACCGCCCGCAGCCGCAGCGTCGTCAGCCGCGTGCAGAACGCGCCCGGCCTGGCGCGGTTTCTCCAGCGGAGCGATCCGTATCGAATGGATCGACCCGGCCTGCCACTCACGCCGGTATTGCAGGCCAACACTCCGCCTACGTCACCGCTCGTCGCCAGCTCCCGGGAGGCATCCCCGCCGCCTGGGTGAACACGCGGGTGAAGTGACTCTGGTCGGAGAAGCCGCAAGCCGACGCGATGTCGGCCAGTGGCCGGCGGGTTTCGGCGAGAAGGCCGCGCGCCATGTCCACCCGCTGCCGGGTGAGCCACTGGTGCGGCGTCAGGCCGGTGGTGTCGCGAAACGCGCGGATGAAATAACTGCGCGACAACTCGCAAGCCTCGGCCACATCGGCCACCGAGATTTCGCCGTCGAGCCGGGCACGCAGCATTTCCTTGGCCCGCTCCTCGTGCTGGCGCGACAGTGCGCGCCCCTTGCGTGGCGCGGTGGCGATGGCGCCGCCGTATTGCTCCAGCAAGTAGGTCGCCATGGTCACGCCCATCTGGTCGATGAACAGCGGACTGGCATCGCCCGGGCGCTCCAGCATGGGAGCCACGGCCGAGGCGAGGTTGTAGAGCACCTTGTCCTTCAGTCCGGTCACGCATTCCAGCGAGCGCACCCGCGTGCCGACACGCTCGTCGATCGAGCGCTCGAAGAACTCGTGGGAGATCTCCAGCAGCAGGAAGTCCATCGGGCCGTCGAAGTCGGCGCGGTAGTGGTCGGCGAAGCTGCGGATGTAGACCGCGCCTTTTTCAAAAGCGTGACTGTCGGTGCGGCCGTCGTGGAAGATGCGACGGCTGTGGCCGTTGCCCATGGCGATGCCCACCAGGTAGCCGCGGTCGGTGGCTGGTGTCTCGACCCGGCTCAACCCGTCGGCCCTCGCCCGCTTGCGGTGGAAGGTGATGCCCGAACCCGAAAGCTGCTGGTTCTTGTGCAGCGCGTTGGCCGTGCAGCCCAGGGAATCCATCGGATTGGTCATGTCACACCTCTTATCGGGAAAAACACTTAGTCACCGAAGGCTAGCATTCCTGGCTTTCACCAAACTTGGCATGGCCCTTTGCCAGGGCAGGGCGATCGAATGAACGATTGCCCTGACCGCCCAAGCAGACTCAGGCCGCCGAATCCACCAGGATCAGCTCCGAGTCGACCAGCGCCGTCACCGTGAAGCTTTCCACATCGGCGATGGCCGCGCCGTCGCGGGCCGACAGCGTCACGTCGTCGATCTTCACCTCGCCGCTGGCTGGCACCAGGTAACCGCGCCGGTGGCGGCCGATGGCGTAGCGGGTGCTTTCACCGGCCTTCAGCGTGGCGCCGAGCACGCGGGCGCTGCTGCGGATCGGCAGGGCGTCGTCGTCGCCGGGCAGGCCGCTGGCCAGCGCCACGAAACGGCCGGAACGGTCGCCCTTGGGGAACGGCTTGGCACCCCACGACGGCGGCTGGCCACGGCCATCCGGAATGATCCAGATCTGGAAGATGCGGGTCGTGCCCGGCTCCTGGTTGTATTCGGAGTGCCGGATGCCGGTGCCCGCGCTCATCACCTGCACGTCACCCGCTTCGGTGCGGCCTTTGTTGCCGAGGTTGTCCTGATGGGTGATGGCGCCTTCGCGGACGTAGGTGATGATTTCCATGTTGGCGTGGGCATGCGGCGGAAAGCCGGTGCCGGCGGCGATGGTGTCGTCGTTCCAGACCCGCAGCGCACCCCAGCCCATGCGGGCCGGGTCGTGGTATTCGGCAAACGAGAAGTGGTGCTTGGCGTTGAGCCAACCGTGGTCGGCACCACCGAGGGAGGCGAAGGGGCGACGTTCGATCATGGCGATTTCTCCTGGGTTGCGTGAAGCGATGGAGAGAATTTAGGATTCGCCGATCATTTAGAGAATAGAAGCAATGGAAAGTCATCCATGCCAAAAATTGCATGAGTCAACTACCTGACCTGGAGGCTTGGGCGATCTTCGCCAAGGTGGCCGAGACTGGTTCCTTCGCGAAGGCGGCGACCGAGCTGGGCCTGTCGCAGCCGACGGTCTCCAAGGCGCTGACCCGACTGGAGACGCGGCTCAAGACCACGCTGTTCCACCGCACCTCGCGCCGCATGTCGCTGACCGCCACCGGCCAGGCCTGCCTGGAGCGGGCCAGCCGCATCCTGGAGGAGGGCGAGGCGGTGGAGGCGGAGGTGGGTGAGCAGTCGAAGACCTTGCGCGGCCCGATTCGCATCGCCGCGCCCATGTCCTTCGGGCTGGCGCACCTGGCGCCAGCGCTGCCGGCCTTCATGCAGGAGCACCCCGAAGTGACGCTCGACCTGAACTTCAGCGATGAGCTGATCGACATGGTCGCCGGCGGCTTCGACATCGCCCTGCGCATCAGCTCGCTGCCCGATTCGAGCCTGCTGGCCCGCCGCCTGTGCAACGTGCGCCTGCTGCTGGTGGGCGCTCCGGCCTACTTCGAGGCCCACGGCCGGCCGCAGCATCCGCGCGACCTCGCCACGCACCGGGCGCTGCGGTATGTGCATGCGCGGGCCGGCGAGGCGTGGCGCTTCCATCACCGCACGCGCGGCGAGTTCTCGCAGGTGGTGCCGGCCGCCATGCGGGTGAACAACGCCGACGGCCTCGTGCCCGCGCTGCAGGCCGGGCTGGGTCTGGCCATGCAGCCGGAATTCCTGGTGTGGGAAGACCTGCGCGACGGCGTGGTGGAGACGGTCATGCCCGACTGGCAGGCGGCGCCGATCGCGCTGCACATCGTGTCGCCGCCGGGCCGGGCCAAGCCGGCGCGGGTGCGCAAGCTCGTCGACTACCTGGCCGCGCATTTCGCCGCCGCGCCGTGGGCGGCTGCCGCCGCCAGCTAGCTAGCTGAACCGCAGGGTCATCACGCCGACCACCACCATGCCGGTGCCGGCCGCGCGTGCCCAGCCGAAGCGCTCGCCGAGCAGCACGGTGCCGATGAGCGCGGCGAAGATCACCGAGGTTTCGCGCAGCGCGGCCACCATGGCGACCGGCGCGTGCGTCATGGCCCAGAGGGCGATCGAATAGCTGCCGAGGGAAGCGGCCGTGCCACCCAGTGCCACCGGCACCCGGCGCGCCATGTAGCGCAGCGCCTGCGGCCGCTGTTGCGGCCCGGCGCGCCACAGCACCAGCGCCGCGTAGGGCAGGCCGTCGAACAGAAAGATGGCCGCCGCATACGACAAGGCGTCGCCCGACGCCCGCACGCCCATGCCGTCGACCAGCGTGTAGGCCGCGATGATGCAGGCGTTGGCCAGCGCGAAGCCCAGCGCCTTGCCACGCTGCTGGCTTGCGGCGGCATCGGCCGACACCCGCGCCAGCCCCACCACCAGCACGCCGGCCGACAGCACCACGATGCCGGTCCAGGCCTGCGCCGACAGGCGATCGCCGACGAGACCCGCGCCGACCAGTGCCACCAGCATCGGCGCGCTGCCGCGCATGATCGGATAGGTCAGCCCGAGGTCGCCGTGCTTGTAAGCCCCTGCCAACGCGATGTAGTAGGCGACGTGGATGACCGACGACGCCGCGATGAACGGCCAGGCCTCGGCGCGCGGCAGGCCGAACCAGAGCGCAGCGGGAATCGCGAACAACACGCCCAGGCTGTGGATGAGCGCGGTGTCCAGCGACTTGTCGCCGCCGGACTTGATCAGCGCGTTCCAGCTCGCATGCAGCAGCGCGGCGAACAGGATCGCCAGCAGCAGCGGAACGCCGAGCGTCACGCCGCCGATCCGCCGGCAGGCAGGGCGCAGCGCCGGGCGCGGGCCAGGTAGTGCGAGAGCTCGGGCGTGGCCAGGCCCTCGACCTTGGCGCGGTCGTCCCACAGGCGCAGCCGCACCGCCTCGTCGGCATGCGGCCGGGCGATGAAGGCCTGTGCCTGCTCGGGCGTGAACACGCCGCCCTGCAGCACCAGGCTGCGCTGAGAGTCGGCCGACAGCGCCGCGTGGTAGGCGGGCCGGGTGGCGCAGAGATAGCGCTTGGCATCGACATGCCAGCGGATCGCGTCGAGCACCCGCTCGCCGAACAGGCCGCGCAGAAAGGGCAGGGCGGCGAACTGGTGCAGGTCGTCGATGCCGCGCTCGGTGGGGGTTTCGCCGTGGTCGTGCAACAGGTGGCCGAGGTCGTGCAGCAGGGCGGCGGTGACGAGTTCGTCGTCGGCGCCTTCCTGCTCGGCGAACCAGGCGGTCTGCAGCGCGTGTTCGGTCTGGGTGACCGGCTCGCCGCTGTACTGGGTGTTGCCGTGGCGTGCGAAGAGCAGGGCGATGTCGTCGAAAGCCAGCGCCATGGTGTTCAGGCCTCCACCGCGCCGCGTGCCGCGCGCTTGCGGGCGGGCGGCTGAACCGGCGCTTCGGCCGGCTGTTCGCTGTAGTTGTGCAGCGTGCGTTCGCGGCTGTTCATCACGTGGTCGAACATGGCCTGGCCGGCGGCCTCGGCGTCGTGCGCGGCGATGGCCTTCACGATCTGCCGGTGTTCCCGGGTGTAGACCGCCATCGATTCGACGGTGAGGTTCTTGCGGCGGATCAGCGACAGCTCCTTGATCAGCCGCCGGTAGTTGGCCGCAAACTTGGCGTTGCCCGCGAGTTGCAGCAGGCTGTCGTGGAACTCGAGGTTGAAGCGGTGGAACTCGTGCGCGTCGCCGGCCTTGGTGGCCTGGTCCATGGCGTCGACGAGCTGACGCAGCGCTTTGGCCTGAGCGGCAGTGGCGGTTTCGGCGAGCTTGCGGCCGATGTACATCTCCATCACCGCGCGCAGCTCAAAGATTTCCAGCGCCTCGTCCAGGGCGATGTCGCGCACGAAAACGCCGCGGTTCTTTTCGGTGCGCACCAGTCCGGCTTCTTCGAGCATGCGGAAGGCCTCGCGCACCGGGCCGCGCGACACGCCGAGCCGGGTGGCGATGGTGATCTCGGTGAGCTTGGCGCCGGGTGCCAGCTCGCCCGCGACGATCATGCGTTCGAGCTCGTTCTGCACCAGTCCGGTGAGCGAGTTTCCCTGGAGTTGTGCGATGGCGCTGGAGGCGTTGGTGGGTGTGCTCATGACAGCTATTTTTTATCCTGTTTTCCAGATTGTCTACGATCTACAAAAAACAATAAACAGAAACTGGCCCCGATTTTGCTTGACGCAAATGTCACGAGCATGACTTCTTCGGGCGCCAGAGTCCGCCCGGTTCAACCTTCGGAGCACCCCATGAATTTCGTCAGCAAGTCGTTTTGGGCCGCATCAATCGGGCTCGTGTTCGCCGCGTCGGCCTTCGCGCAGAAGCAGCAACTCATCGTCTACACCGCACTGGAAACCGATCAGATCAAGGCCTACCAGGAAGCCTTTACCCGTGAGAACCCCAACATCGAGATCAAGTGGGTGCGTGATTCCACCGGCGTCATCACCGCCAAGCTGCTCGCCGAAAAAGCCAATCCGCAGGCCGACGTGGTGATGGGCGTGGCCGCGACCAGCCTGGCGCTGTTCGACCGCAACGGCATGCTGCAGCCCTACGCGCCGCTGAACCTCGACGCGATCATGCCGGCCTACCGCGACAAGAAGAGCCCGCCGGCCTGGTTCGGCATGGACGTGTTCGGCGCCACGGTGTGCTTCAACACGGTGGAGGCCAAGAAGAAGAACATCCCGATCCCGACCACCTGGAAAGACCTCACCAAGCCCGAATACAAGGGCCAGGTGGTGATGCCCAATCCGGCGTCCTCGGGTACCGGTTACCTCGACGTGGTGTCGTGGCTGCAGATGTGGGGCGACGACGCCGGCAAGGGCGGCGGCTGGAAGTACATGGACGCGTTGCACGAGAACATCGGCCAGTACACGCATTCGGGCTCCAAGCCCTGCAACATGGCCGCGTCCGGCGAATACGTGGCGGGCATCTCCTTCGAGTACCGCGGTCACACCAACAAGGCCAAGGGCTCGCCGATCGAACTCGTGTTCCCCAAGGAAGGCCTGGGCTGGGATCTCGAAGGCTTCGCCATCTACAAGGGCACCAAGAAGCTCGACGCCGCGAAGAAGCTGGCCGACTGGGCCTCGTCGAAAGACGCGATGCGCCTCTATGGCAAGAACTTCGCCATCACCGCCCAGCCGGGCGTGGCACCCAAGCTGGCCGGCATTCCGGACGACTACGAGTCGCGCCTGATCAAGCTCGACTTCGACAAGGCTGCCGCCAGCCGCGAGGCGACGCTGGCCGAATGGTCGAAGCGCTACGACGCCAAGAGCGAACCCAAGAAGTGAACACCGCGGCAGGCACTGCGATGAGCGACGACGCCTACCTCCGGCTCACCGGCATCCACAAGCGCTTCGGCGCTTTCACGGCGCTGGAGAGCATCGACCTGGCCATCCGCCAGGGCGAGTTCGTCTGTTTCCTGGGCCCGTCGGGCTGCGGCAAGACGACCTTGCTGCGCATCGTCGCCGGCCTGGAGACGCAAACCTCCGGCAGCATCGTGCAGGCCGGCCGCGACATCTCGGTGCTGCCGCCGGCCGGGCGCGACTACGGGATCATGTTCCAGTCGTACGCGCTGTTTCCCAACCTCACGGTGGCGCAGAACGTGGGCTACGGCCTGGTCAACCGCGGCCAGGGGCGCACGCAGATCGGCGCCCGGGTGGACGAGCTGCTGGCACTGGTCGGCCTGCCCGGCAGCGGTCCGAAGTACCCGGCCCAGATGTCCGGCGGCCAGCAGCAGCGCATCGCACTGGCGCGGGCGCTGGCCACCTCGCCGGGCCTGCTGCTGCTCGACGAGCCGCTGTCCGCGCTCGACGCCACGGTGCGGGTGCGGCTGCGCAACGAGATCCGCCAGCTGCAGCGCAGCCTGGGCGTGACCACCATCATGGTCACGCACGACCAGGAAGAAGCGTTGTCGGTAGCCGACCGCATCGTGGTGATGAACCACGGCGTGATCGAGCAGGTCGGCACGCCGATGGAGGTGTACCGCGAACCGGCGTCGCCGTTCGTGGCGCACTTCGTGGGCAAGGTCAATCGACTGAAAGCCGTGGCCGAGGGCGACCACTGGTTCCGTTGTGGCGACAAGCGCTTTCGGAGCGAGCCGGGCGCGGGGGCGGACTTTCGGCCCGGCCGCGAAGTGGCGCTCTACCTGCGGCCGGAAGACCGCGTGGTCGGCGAGCTGCATCCCGACGATCCGCTGCGCTGCGCCGGCACGGTGCGCGCCATCGAATTCCTGGGTGGCAACTGCCTCGCCGAGGTCGATATCGAAGGCCTGCCGGGCCAGCCGCTGCAGCTGCAGTACTCGCTCAACCAGATGGATGAATTCGGCGTGCGTGAGGGCGCCAGCGTGTCCTTCGCCTTGCGGGCCGACCGGCTGCGCGTGTTTCCGGCGGTGGCCGCATGAACGCGATGGCCGCCGTGGTGCGCGCGCCGGCGCTGCGCCAGAAGGTGCAGGGCGCCGATCGCCTCGCCCACTTCGGGCTGTTGCTGGTGGCGGTGCTGCTCTGCGTGGGCTTGCTGGCGCCGCTGGTGGTGATCCTGTCGAAGGCGCTCGACGCGCCGGAAGGCTCGACCACCTCGGGCGTCGGCAACTTCTTGGCCTACCTGGCCTCACCGGGGCTGCTCACCAGCCTGTGGCACAGCGTCTGGGTGTCGGTGCTGGTCACGGTCATCGTGGTGCCCTTGGCCTTCACCTTTGCCTATGCGCTCACGCGCAGTTGCATGCCGGCCAAGCCGGTGCTGCGGGCGATCATGCTGTTGCCGCTGCTCGCGCCCTCGCTGCTGTCGGCCATATCGCTCATCTACTGGTTCGGCAACCAGGGCCTGGCGCGCGACTTCTGGAAAGCGCTCGGTTTCGACGGCATCTACGGCGCGCCGGGCATCGTGCTGGCCGAGTGCTTTGCCAGCTTTCCGCATGTGCTGATGATCCTGGTCACCGCGCTGGCCACCGCCGACGCGCGGCTGTACGAGGCGGCCGACGCGCTGGGCACGAGCACGGTGCGCAAGTTCTTCACCATCACCCTGCCGGGCGCGCGCTACGGGCTCATTTCGGCGGCGATGGTCTGCTTCACGCTGGTCATCACTGATTTCGGTATCCCGAAGGTGGTCGGCGGCAACTTCAACGTGCTGGCGACCGACGTCTTCAAGCTGGTGATCGGCCAGCAGGACTTCCAGCGCGGCGCGGTGGTGGCCTTGCTGTTGCTGCTGCCGGCGGTGCTCACCTTCGGCGTCGACACGCTGGTGCAGCGCAAGCAGGCCGCCACGCTCACCGCCCGCGCGGTGGCGCTGGTGCCGCGCCCCGCGCGTGGCTTCGACGCGGCCATGACCGCCTATTGCCTACTCATCGCGGCGCTGGTGCTGGCCATGTTCGGCATGGCGGTGTTCGCCTCCTTCGCCAAGCTCTGGCCCTACAACCTGGCGCCGGGTCTGGGCCATTACGTGGCCGGGCTGGTCGATGCCGAACTGGGTGACGCGATGGTCAACAGCCTCAAGCTCGCGGCCAGCACCGCGGTCATCGGCACGGTGGTGGTCTTCGTCGGCGCCTGGCTGCTCGAGAAGACACGCGGCATGGACGCCCTGCGCCCGGTGGTGCGGCTTCTGGCCATGCTGCCGATGGCCGTGCCCGGGCTGGTGCTGGGCCTGGGCTACATCTTCTTCTTCAACGCGCCGGCCAATCCGCTCAACGGCCTTTACCAGACGCTGCCGCTGATGGTGCTCTGCACCGTGGTGCACTTCTATACGACCGGCCACCTCACCATGGTGACCGCGCTCAAGGCCATCGACGGCGAGTTCGAGGCGGTGTCGGCATCGCTCAAGGTGCCGCTCTACCAGACCTTCTGGCGGGTCACGCTGCCGATTTGCCTGCCGGTGCTGATCGACGTGGGGCGCTACTTCTTCGTGAACGCCATGACGACGATCTCGGCGGTGGTGTTCCTGTATTCGCCCGACACCAAGCTCGCCTCGGTCGCCATCCTCAACCTCGACGAGGCCGGCGACACCGGCCCGGCGGCCGCCATGGCGGTGCTGATCGCCGCCACCTCGGCGGTGGTGACCGTGCTCTTCATGGGGCTCGGGCGCCTGGTCGACAGCCGCACCCAACGCTGGAGGGCCCCCGCCCGATGAGCCGCCTCGCTATCTTCGATCTCGACAACACCCTGCTGGCCGGCGACAGCGAAGTGCTGTGGGTGGCCTACCTGCTGGAGCGCGGCTTGCTGCCGCCGTCGCTGGCCGAACGCAATGACGACCTCGACCGTCGCTACCACGCCGGCACGGTCGGCCCCGAGGAGTTCTGCGCCTTCTACGCCTCCACTTTCGCCGGCCGCAGGCCCGAGGAGTGGGAGCCGGAGCTGGGCGACTTCATCGACACCGTGATCCGCCCGCGCATCGCCCCGGCCGCGCACGCGCTGGTGGCGCGCCACCGCGATCGCGGCGACCTGCTGGTGCTCAGCACCGCGTCGAGCCGCTTCCTGTCGCAGCCGACGGCCACGCTGCTCGGCTTCGAGCACCTGATCGCCACCGAGATGGCGCTGTCGCCCGACGGCCGCTTCACCGGCCGCAACCGGGGTTTGCCCAACATGCGCGAAGGCAAGGTATCGCGCATCGGCCAATGGCTGGCCGGACGCGGACTCGATGTGGACGACGCGCTGGAAGACGCCGTGTTCTACAGCGACTCCATCAACGATCTGCCGCTGCTGGCGGCGGTGGGCCATCCGGTGGCGGTGATGCCCGACGCACGACTGGCCACGCAGGCCCGCATTCGTGGCTGGCAGGTGCTGCATGCGCTGGCCGACGACTCACCCATCTTTTCCTAATCACCCGTGGACAACACATACGACCTCATCGTCGTCGGCGCCGGCATCGTCGGCCTGGCGCACGCCTACACCGCCGCCCGGCGTGGACTGCGCGTCTGCGTGGTCGAGCGCGACGCGGCCTGCGTCGGCGCTTCCATCCGTAATTTCGGTTTCATCACCGTCACCGGCCAGGGCGCGGGCGACACCTGGCGGCGCGCACGCCGGGCGCGCGAGGTGTGGGGCGAAGTGGCGCCGCAGGCCGGCATCGAGGCGGTGCACCACGGGCTCTATCTCACCGCTTTCCGGCCGCAGGCGCTGGCCGTGCTGGAAGAGTTCATGGGCACCGAGATGGGTGCGCAGTGCGAGCTGATGGAAATCTCCGAAGCCGCCCGCCGCGCGCCGGTGCTGCGGCTCGATGGCGCGCAGGGCGTGCTCTACAGCCCGCACGAGATGCGGGTGGAGTCGCGCACCGCCATCGGCCTGCTGGCGAAATGGCTGACCCAGGCGCACGCCGTCACCTTCCGGTTTGGCGAAGCGGTGCTGGAAGTGGCCACGCCCCGGGTGCGCACCTCGCGCGCGGTGCTGCATGCCGAGCGGGTGGTGGTCTGCACCAATACCGACATCAACGGCCTGTTCGCCGAGCGCCTGGCGCCGCACGGCCTGCGCCTGTGCCTGCTGCACATGCTGCGGGTGATGCCCGAGCCGGGCTTCAAGTTGCCGGGCTCGGTCATGGCCGACCTGAGCCTGGTGCGCTACCACGGCTACAGCCAGCTGCCGGCAGCGCAGAAGCTGATGGAGCAGATGCGGCGCGAAGAGGGCGAGTCGCTCGACAACGGCATCCACCTGATCGTGGTGCAGAGCGCCGACGGCTCGCTGGTGGTGGGCGACTCCCACCATTACGGCGCCGCGCCGGAGCCCTTCGCCGACGAGCGGGTGGACGACCTCATCCTGCGCCACCTGCACGACACGCTGAAGCTGCAGCAGTGCAAGGTGACCGAGCGCTGGGTAGGCATCTACCCCTCGTCCGCGCAGACCGATTGCCTGATCGACAGCCCCGACGACGCCACCCGCCTGGTGCTGGTCACCAGCGGCACGGGCGCCAGCACCGCCTTCGGCATCGCGGAAGACGTCTTCGCCGCCTGGTGAAACACCGAGAGAACCCATGAGCCAGAAACCAGACCCCCAGATCCTTTCGGCCGTCGTCTTCGACTGGGCCGGCACCATCCTCGACTTCGGCTCCTGCGCGCCGATGGGCGCTTTCGTGCGCCTGTTCGAACAGTTCGGCGTGGCCATCACCATCGAGCAGGCGCGCGGCCCCATGGGCGTGGCCAAGTGGGACCACATCAAGGCCTTGTCGCTGCTGCCCGAGGTGGCCGCGCAGTGGCAGAGCCGGCACGGCAAGCCGATCACCGACGCCGACGTGGACCACCTCTACGAAGTCTTCACGCCGATGAACGCGGCCGTCGTGGCCGACTTCGCCGAGTTCATCCCCGGTGCGCTGCAGACCGTGGCCGCCTGCCGGGCACGCGGGCTGAAGATCGGTTCGACCACCGGCTACAACCGGCCGATCATGGAGGTGGTCACGCCCATCGCCCGGGCGGGTGGATACGAGCCCGACAACCTGGTCTGCGCCGGCGACCTGGCCGCAGGAAGACCATCGCCCCTAATGATGTGGCGCACCTTCGCCGACCTGGGCGTGTGGTGGCCGGCCACGGTGGTGAAGGTGGACGACACCGATGTCGGCATTCTCGAAGGCCGCAACGCCGGCACCTGGACGGTGGGCGTGGCGGTCAGCGGCAATGCGCTCGGGCTGACGCTTGCCGAGTGGAACGCGCTCTCGCCAGCTGCTCAGCAGCAGGGTCGCGAGCGCGCCGGCGCCAAGCTGCGTGCGGCGGGGGCGCATTACGTGATCGACTCGGTGGCCGAGCTGATGCCGGTGTTGGACGACATCGCAGCGCGGCTCGCGCGTGGGCTGCGGCCCTAGTCCTCGGCGCTGGTCCTCTGCCCTGGTCCTCTGCCCTGGTCCTCTGCGCTAATCGGCGGCGGCGCGGCACAGCGCCACGGCGATGGCGGCTTCCAGCGTGAGCTTGCCGCCGGATATCAGCGCATCGATGGCCGCATCGTCGAAAACGGCGAACCGCAGCACCTCGCCGTCCTGGTTGACCGGCGTGAAGTCGGCCGCCACGGTGCAGGCGAAGGCGTGGATCGTCTCGATCTGCAGGCCGTGCGCACCGGCGTCGCTCACCGGGCGGCGCACGGTGAAGCTGCCGGCGTTCGATGGCGGCTGCGGCAACTCAGCCAGACGCAGGCCGGCTTCTTCCCAGGCCTCGCGCACCAGCGTTTGCGACACGGTCTCGCCGTCCGAGACCATGCCGCCCATCACCGTGTCCCACAGGCCGGGATCGGTCGCCTTGTCGAGCGCACGCTGCTGCAGCCACCAGTGGCCGCTGCCCTCGATGCGCGCGTGCAGCTGCACGGCCAGCGTGCGGATGCCGAGGTTGCGCACCACGCCGCGCTCGACCCGGGTGAGGGCGGTGTCGTCGTCGGTCGGCATCACCGCCAACAGCTCGTCGCGCCAGTGGCCCGCATGGCCGGCGGCGCGCAGCCATTCGGCGATGTGGGCGAGCGCCGGACCGGCCTCGCCGGCGATGCGGCCGTCCCGCAGCAGCGGCAGGCCGGCGGCGGTCATCAAAGTCCACAAGGGCAGGGCGACCGAGCCGACCTGGTGCTGGCCGATGCGCAGCGGCATGCGCGGGCTGTCCACGTCGTCGCGACAGGCCTGGGCCCGCACGGCCGGCCACCAGGGCGACGGCGGCGTCATGCCGCTTCGGCCTCGACGAGGCCCACCTCGCGCTCTCGGCGGGCCTGCATGATTCGCCAGAGGTTGCCTTCGATCCAGTCGGCCAGGCCCTCGACCTGCCGCGCCACCTCCACGCCCATCGGGGTCAGCGCGTAGTCGACGTGCGGCGGCACCACCGGGTATGCGGTACGCAGCACGAAGCCGTCGGCTTCCAGGCCCTGCAGCGTCTGCGCCAGCATCTTCTCGCTCACGCCACCCACCTTGCGGCGCAGGTCGCTGAAGCGGTGCGTGCCGCCTAGCAGGGCGACCAGCAGGAGCACGCCCCAGCGGCTGGTGACGTGCTGCAGCACCTGGCGCGAGGGGCAGTCGGCGGCGAAGAGAACGCCGCGGCGCATGTGGTCCGCGAGCGTGCCGGGGCGGGGGGCGGCGAGGTCCGGATCGGTCATGGGGTCACTTACCTTCATGTGCGTACTTACGGAAAGTTAGCGTCACCGGTATTGTGCGGCCTTCCTTCACTCGAACGCCAAAAAATCATGATCGCCATCACCGGAGCCTCGGGCCAACTGGGCCGCCTCGTCATCCAGTCGCTGCTGGCCAGGAACATTGCCGCGACGCAGATCGTCGCTGCCGTGCGCGACCCTTCCAAGGTCGCCGACCTCGCCGCCCTCGGTGTCGTCGTACGCCAGGCCGACTACAGCCGGCCTGACACGCTCACGGCGGCCTTTGCCGGCGTCGACCGCCTGTTGCTGATCTCGTCCAACGAACTCGGCCAGCGCGCGATGCAGCACCGCGCCGTGATCGATGCCGCCCGTACTGCCGGCGTGAAGCTGCTGGCCTACACCAGCGTGCTGCACGCCGACAGTTCGCCCCTGGGCCTGGCCGAAGAGCATCGCTCGACAGAGGCCGCCATCGCCGCATCCGGATTGCCCTTCGTGCTGCTGCGCAACGGCTGGTACACCGAGAACTACGCGGCCTCCATTCCGCAGGCGCTGCAGCACGGCGCGCTGCTGGGCAGCGCGGGCAATGGCCGTATCGCCTCGGCTGCCCGCGCGGACTTTGCGGAGGCCGCCGCCGTCGTGCTGACGACCGACGGCCACGAAGGCCGGGTGCTGGAACTGGCGGGCGACACCAGCTACACCCTGGCCGAGTTCGCGGCGCAGATCGCGCGGGCTGCCGGCAAGCCGGTGGCTTACAGCGACATGCCGCAGGCCGATTTCAAGGCCGTGTTGCTGCAGGTCGGCCTGCCGGAAGGCCTGGCCGAGCTGCTGTCGGACTCCGACGCCGCCGCCGCCCAGGGCGCGCTCGCCGACGAATCGAAAACCCTGTCGCGCCTGATCGGCCGGCCGACCACGCCCTGGCAGGACACGGTGGCCACCACGGTTCAGGCCAGCTGAGCCTTGTCCAGCCCGTAGGCCTTGTCGGCCGAGCCGGGCACGTTGCGAAAGCCCACGCTCAGCCGGTTCCAGGCGTTGATCGTCATCACGACGAAGCTCAGGTCGGTGAGCTCCTTTTCGGAGAACTCGGCGCGAACTTCGCCGTAGATGGCGTCCGGCACGCCGTGCTCCGGCAGGCGGGTGAGGGCTTCGGTCCAGGCCAGCGCGGCGCGCTCGCGTGGGCTGAACAGGCCGGACTCGCGCCAGATCGCCACGTGGTAGAGCCGCAGTTCGCGCTCGCCGTGGAGCTTGGCCTCCTTCACGTGCATGTCGAGGCAGAAGCCACAGCCGTTGAGCTGCGAGGCGCGGATCTGCACCAGGTCGTGCAGGGTCTGGTCGATGCTGCTTTTCTTGACCAGCATGCTCAGCTCCACCAGCTTCTTGTAGAGCTCGGGCGATTGCTTGAAGGCGTCGATACGTTGCGTCATGGTGATGTCTTTCGGGTTGGTTTTGGCTGCTTTCAACCTCAAGACGAACCGGCCGCGCGGTTTGTGACGCAGTTCTTCAATCCGTCGAAAAAAATTTGGCTAGCCGCGCCAGTTTTTCCGGGTTGCGCTGCACGTGAATGCGCACGATGCGCTCGCCGTCGGTCTCGAAGGCCTGCGCGGATTCGAGCGTGCCGTCGAGCCAGCGCAGCAGCGCCCAGCGGCCGTTGAGCCGAGCCAGCTCCACTCGCATGCCGGCACCGTAGCGACGGCACGCGGCGTAATAGAGCTGCGCGATGCGGCGCGCGCCCAGCAGCGGCTTGGGAAAACTCGGCACCCGGCCGCCACCGTCGCCGATGAGTTCGGCCTTCTCGTCGATCAGCGCATGCAGTTCGGCGAAGTTGCCGCGCGACAGGGCGTCGGCAAAGGCGCGCAGCACCCGGTGCTGCGCCGCCTGCGGCGCAGTCGGCGCACCGCGCGCGGCCTGCAGCTGCGCCTTGGCTCGGTGCACGATCTGCCGCGCAGCCGGCTCGCTCTTGCCGATGGCCTCGGCCACCTGGGCGTAGTCGGCGTCGAACACCTCTCGCAGCAGAAAGGCGGCGCGGGCCTCGGGTGCGAGCCGGTCGAGCAGCATCAGGAACGCGACCGACACGTCGTCGGCCAATTCGCGGGTCTGTTCCGGTGTGGCGGGGCCGTCTTCGGGCAGGGGTTCGGGCAACCAGAAGCCGGGGTAGGTTTCACGACGGAGCCGGGCCGCGCGCAACCGGTCGATGGCCATGCGGCTGGTCATGGTCACCAGCCAGGCCTCGGGGTTGTGCACCGCGTGCTGCTCGCCTTCGCCGCCCTCGTGCCAGCGCAGCCAGGCGTCCTGCACCAGGTCCTCGGCCTCGGCGATCGAACCCAGCATGCGGTAACCGATGGCCTGCAGGCGAGGGCGCAGGCGTTCGAAGGTGTCGAGGGCTTCGGTCATGGCGGCGCAGTGTAGTGCGTGGATCGACGCTGTTGACGAAATGTCCAGGGCTGGACAAAATATCCACATGGCCCGCAAACGCACCCCGGAACAGAAGCTGCTGCTCGAACAGTTGCAGCAGGTGGCCGCCGGCCTGGCGCAAACCTTTGCGCCGTTCTGCGAGGTGGTGCTGCACGATCTGCTCGACCCGAAGCAGGCGGTGGTCGCGATCCATAACAACCTGTCGGGCCGCGAGCCGGGGGAGCCGGCCACCGCGCTCGGCCTGGCCCGCATCCTGGATCCCGGCTATCCGCAGGTCGTCGCCAACTACGCCAACCAGTTCGCCGACGGTAGGCAGGCCAAGAGCACGTCGATCGGCATCAAGGATTCCGAAGGCCGCTATGTCGCGGCGCTCTGCATGAATGTCGACCTGACGCTGTTCCGCGGTTTCCAGACGGCGCTGTCGCAGTTCGCCGCCGTCGACGGCAGCGACCCAGCGCGCGAGTCGCTCGACCCGGCCGGCGCCGAACTCATCCGCCAACGCATCGATCAATTCGCCGCGCGCCAGGCCACCACCCCCCGCGCCCTGAAGGCAGCCGACCGTCGCGCCTTGCTGCAGGAGCTGCGCGACGCCGGCATGCTCGATGTGCGGCGAGCCATGGAAACCATCGCGGCGCACCTCGGCGTGTCGCGTGCCTCGGTGTACAGCTATGCCAAATGACGCCCGCCTGATGCTGCTCGACCGCGACACGGTCGCCGGCCTGCTGACGCACGACGTGGTGTTGGAAGCGGTGACAGAAGCCTTCCGGCTGCACAGCCAGGGCGCCGGCCGGGTGTTTCCGGTGGTACGCGAGACGCTGCCCGGCGGTGGCGTGTTCGGCATCAAGTCGGGCGACGTTCCGGCCGAAGGCCTGCTCGGCTTCAAGGCGGCGGGTTTCTGGCCGGGCAACCGGGCAGCCGGCGGCGAACCGCATCAGGCGACCATCGTGCTGGTCGATCCCGCCACCGGCCGTCCTCGGGGGATCGTCGACGGCAATGCCATCACCACGTACCGCACCGGTGCGGCCGGGGCGATCGGGCTGAAGCTGCTGGCGAGGCCCGATTCGGCCAGCGCCTGCCTGTTCGGCACCGGCGTGCAGGCGGCGATCCAGCTCGACTTCGCGCTGCGCACCTTGCCCGACCTGCGCACCGTGCGCTACCTGGGCTCGTCCGGCCGGGCCAACGCCGACTTCGAGGCTCGCTTCGCCGACCGATGCGACATCGCCATGGCGACGCACGCCGACACGGCGGTGGCCGCGAGCGATGTGGTCATCTGCGCCACGCCGGGGCGCGGGCCGCTCTTCGGCCTGCAGGCGGTGCGGGCCGGAACCCACATCAACGCCGTCGGCGCCGACACGCGCGGCAAGCGCGAGCTGCCATCGGGCCTGCTGGAGCGGGCCCGGCTTTTCGTCGACGACCGGGTGCAGGCGCGGCAGATCGGCGAGCTGCAATGGCTGCCCGACGCCGCGTGCACCGAGGTGGGCGACCTGCTCTGCGCCGCCCGCCGGCCGCCGCGTGGTGCGAGCGACATCACCGTGTTCGACATGACCGGCATCGCGCTGCAAGACCTCACCGTGGCGCGGCTGGTGCTGCAGCGGGCCGCATCGGCCGGCGTCGGTACCGTCGTCGCCTGGCCCTGGTAAACCTACCCATCCAACCCTTCGAACCGACCATGACCGATCTCGTCCTGCCCACTTACGAAGACGTCCAGGCCGCCGCAGGCCGCATCGCCGGCCACGCGCACAAGACGCCTGTCATCACTTCGCGCACCTTCGACGAGGAGGTCGGCGCTCAGGTCTTCTTCAAGTGCGAGAACCTGCAGCGCATGGGCGCGTTCAAGTTTCGCGGCGCTTTCAATGCGCTGAGCCGCTTCGACGAGCGACAGCGCAAAGCCGGCGTGGTGGCGTTCTCGTCGGGCAACCATGCGCAGGCCATCGCGCTTTCGGCCCGCATCCTGGGCATGCCGGCCACCATCGTCATGCCGCAGGACGCGCCCGAGGCCAAGGTGGCCGCCACGCGCGGCTACGGCGCGCAGGTCGTCACCTACGACCGCTATACCGAAGACCGCGAAGCCATCGGCCGCGATCTGGCGCAAAGGCACGGCCTGACGCTGATCCCGCCCTACGACCATGCCGACGTGATCGCGGGGCAGGGCACGGCGGCCAACGAGCTGTTCGAGGAGGTCGGGCCGCTCGACGCGTTCTTCGTCTGCCTGGGCGGCGGCGGGCTGCTGTCGGGCTCGGCACTGGCCACCCGTGCGCTGTCGCCCGGCTGCAAGCTCTACGGTGTGGAGCCCGAGGCCGGCAACGACGGCCAGCGTTCGTTCCGCTCCGGGGCCATCGTGCATATCGACACGCCCAAGACCATCGCCGACGGCGCGCAGACCCAGCACCTGGGCCAGCTCACCTTTCCGATCATCCGGCGCGACGTGGACGACATCCTGACGGTGAGCGACGCCGAGCTGGTCGAGGCCATGCGTTTCGCCGCCACGCGGATGAAGCTGGTGATCGAGCCGACCGGCTGCCTGGGTTTCGCCGCGGTGCGCAACATGAAGGAGTCGCTGCGCGGCAAACGGGTGGGCGTGCTGGTGAGCGGCGGCAACGTCGACCTGGCGGCCTTCTGCCGGCTGCTCGGCTGAACGGCCGGGTAGCTTCAATCGGCCGGCTGGGTCAGCCAGGCCGGAATCTCCCATTCGAGTTGTTCGGCGACCCGGCACATCACCCAGCGTGCTTCGCCCGGGCTGACCGAGGCGGGCGGCGTCAGCAGGCCGTCGAGGCATTTGCGCAGGGCGGCGCTCTCGGACAGATCGCCGCTGAACTGCACCGTGCGGCACAGTTCGGCGACCTGCGTGGACAGGTCTTCGCAGAATTCCAGCCGGGCCTCGACCTCTTCCTGCCGGTGCGTGGGCCGGCCGTGGCGCACGTAGAGCGCCATGAAGCTGTCGGGAATCGGGATGCGGTTGGTGTCTTCCATGGAGGCCCTCGCGTGAGTCAGGCGGCGCTGGCCGGCAGGCCGAATATGCGGTCGAACGCCCAGTTGAAGACGAAGGTGTAGACCAGGAAGAAGGCCAGCAGGCCGATGTCGAGCCAGAAGGCTTCGAGCAGGCTCACGCCCAGACCCCAGGCGACCAGCGGGATGAGCATCAAGGCCAGTCCGCCTTCGAAGCCGATTGCATGGGCGATGCGCCGGCCGATGCCGCGGCCGCGCTGCGCCTGGCCGGCTTCCCAGCGCTCGAACAGCCAGTTGAAGGCCAGGTTCCAGACGATGGCGATGGCCGAGGAGCCCACCGCCACGAGCGTGGCCGACGCCAGCTGGTCATGGCCGCCCGAAAAGCTCGCCAGCCCGATGCTGGTGCAGGCGATCGCGATGCCCTCGTACAAAGTCACAAACACCACCCGCCGCCAGATTCCCTGCATCGCCTGCCTTTTTGATTGAGGCGTGGACTGTACAAAACTATGGCGACCCTGCGCCGACGCGGTTGGCCACCACCCGCACCGGCACCGACTTGGCAGCCGGCACCTTGCTCTCGTCGGCGTGCTGCCACAGCGGCACCAGCGGATTGCATTCGGGGTAGTAGCCGCCGATGCTGCCGCGCGGGATGTCGTAGGGCACCACCCGCAGGCCGTGTACTTCGCGCACGAAGTCGTCGCCACAAGCGCTCGCCAGTCCGATGTCCTGGCCGTCGTGCAGGCCCAGCCAGGCGATGTCGGCCGGGTGCATGAAGACGATGCGCCGTGTGCCTTCCACGCCCCGGAACCGATCGCTCAGGCCGTAGATGGTGGTATTGAACTGGTCGTTGCTGCGCAGGGTGACCAGCCGCAGCACGTCGGCACCGCCATCGCCGGCGAAGGCGGCATCCAGCGCCTGCGGCACGGTGAATTCGGCCTTGGCCGAGGGCGTTTTCCACATCCGCTCACGCGCCGGCAGCGGCCGGGCGAACCCGCCCGGTGCAGCGAGGCGCCGATTGAAGTCGTGGAAGATTTCCGGATAGGTGATGGCGATCTGATCGCGTACCCGGCCGTAGTCGTCGCACCAGCCGTCCCAGTCGACCTGGGGGTTCGGCGCCAGCGTCGCCTTGGCGATGCCGGCGACGATGCGTGCTTCCGACAGCAGCTGCGCAGAGGCGGGCGCATGGTGGCCGCGGCTGGCGTGCATCCAGCCGGTGCTGTCTTCGGTGCTGAGCGTCTGCAGCACGCCGCGCTGCTCGTCGCGTTCGATGCGGCCGAGGCAGGGCAGCAGGTAGCCGACCGTGCCACTGAGGAGATGGCTGCGGTTGAGCTTGGTGGCGATCTGCACCGTCAGCCGCAACCGGCTCCAGGCCGGCTCCATGCGGTAGTGGTCGGGCACGGCGCGCAGAAAATTGC
Organism: Xylophilus sp. GOD-11R; assembly: GCF_033546935.1. GTDB lineage: Bacteria > Pseudomonadota > Gammaproteobacteria > Burkholderiales > Burkholderiaceae_C > Xylophilus. Next base: position 2,227,245 of record NZ_CP137854.1, read on the forward strand.
CGCCGAGTGAGACGAAGGCGCGCACCGAGCCGTCGATGACGCCGGCGCAGGCGTCGACGGTGCTCAGTCCCTCGTCGCGCGGCGGCTCGAAACCGAACTGATCGGCGAGCTTGTCGAGCGGCACCAGCGACGGTTTTTCGGAGATGCCGACGGTGCGCTGCCCCTGCACGTTGGAGTGACCGCGTACCGGGCAGATGCCCGCGCCGCTCTTGCCGATGTTGCCGCGCAGCAGCAGGAAGTTGAGCAGCGTGGTCACGTTGTCCATGCCGCGCTTGTGCTGGGTGAGGCCCATGCCGTAGACCGCGATCACCGCATTGGCGTTGGCGTAAATGCGGGCGGCGCTTTCCAGTGCGGCGCGCGTCAGGCCGGACTGCGCTTCGATTTCGCTCCAGTCGCTGCCGCGCACCGAGGCTTCGAATGCCTCGAACCCGTGGGTATGCGCCTCGATGAAAGCGCGGTCGAGCACCGGCGGCAGCCCGAGGTCGCGTGCCTGGTCGTCGAATTCGAACAGCGTCTTGCACAGGCCCATCAGCGCCGCGATGTCGCCGCCGGGCCGCACCTGGTGGTAATGCGTGCTGATCTCGGTGGCCGGGCCGCCGAGCATCTGCACCGGGCTTTGCGGGTTCTTGAATTCGACGAGTCCGCGCTCGCGCAGCGGGTTGAACACGACGATGGGAATGCCGCGCTCGCGCGCCTCCTGCAGCTGGTGCAGCATGCGCGGGCTGTTGCTGCCCACGTTCTGGCCGAAGAAGAAGATGCAGTCGGTGTGCTCGAAATCGGCCACATGCACCGTGCCCACGCCCTGGCCGATGGTCTTTTGCAGCGCCACCGAGGTGGTCTCGTGGCACATGTTGGAGCTGTCGGGCAGATTGTTGTTGCCGTAGAGGCGCGCCAGCAGCTGGTAGAGATAGGAGGTTTCCAGCGATGCGCGGCCCGAGGCGTAGAACACCACCGATTGGGGCGCCAGCGCCTTCAGTTCGGTGCCGATCGCGGCGAAGGCATCGTCCCAGGCGACCGGCAGGTAGCGGTCGGAGGCGGCGTCGTAGCGCAGCGGCTCGGTCAGGCGGCCGAGCTTTTCCAGCTCCATGTCGGGCCAGGTGCGCAGTTCGGTCAGCGTGTGGGCGGCGAAGAAGTCCGCGCCGACGCGGGCACTGGTCAGCTCCGAGAAGGTCGCTTTGGCGCCGTTTTCGCAGAACTCGGCCAGGTGTGATTTTTGCGGGCGTCCCCAGGCGCAGCTGACGCAGGCGTAGCCGTCGGGCTTGTTCTGGTGGCGCAGGCCGGGCAGGGCGTCGTAAGACCCGAATCGCGCCACGGTGACGCCGAGTGATTTGACCGAACCCCAGCCGCCGGCCGGTGCGTCGTAGGGATGAATCTTGATGATGTCTTGGTGCATGGCGTGCAATCCGTCGGATGTCGGTACAGGTCGCCATTGCGCAGGCTGCAGCAGGCGGGCCTTGTCGGATGGCAGCCAGTCATCCCGTGCGTGAGCCGGCCGCAGCAAAAGTCGTCGCGGCGCCGCGGGCGCTGGTGATAATCCACCCCACTGTTCTTATTAGGGAGTTCCCTTGGATATCGTCCTGCTAGCCAAAGCCGCCATCATGGGCATCGTCGAAGGTCTCACGGAGTTCCTGCCGATCTCCTCGACCGGTCACCTCATCCTCGCCGGCTCGCTGCTCGGCTTCGACGACGACCGCGCCAAGGTTTTCGAGATCGCCATCCAGACCGGGGCGATCCTGGCGGTGATCATGGTGTACTGGCAAAAGCTGCGGACCACCTTCACCTCGCTGCCGACCAGTGCCAACTCGCGCAAGCTGGTGATCAACGTGCTGATCGGCTTTCTGCCCGCCGTCGTGCTGGGCCTGCTGCTGGGCAAGGCGATCAAGGAGCATCTGTTCACCCCGGTGGTGGTGGCCAGCACCTTCATCGTCGGCGGCTTCGTCATCCTGTGGGCCGAGCGTCGGCAGCAGACGGCGGTACGGGTGGCGTCGGTCGACGACATGACGCCGATGGACGCGCTCAAGGTCGGCCTGGTGCAGTGTCTGGCGATGGTGCCGGGCACCAGCCGCAGCGGCGCGACCATCATCGGCGGCATGCTGCTCGGGCTGTCGCGGCAGGCGGCGACCGACTTTTCGTTCTTCCTGGCCATCCCGACGCTGATCGGCGCCGGCGCCTACAGCCTCTACAAGGAGCGCGCGCTGCTGTCGGCCGCCGATGCGCCGATGTTCGCCGTCGGCCTGCTGTTTTCGTTCATCAGCGCCTGGATCTGCGTGCGCTGGCTGCTGCGCTACATCGCCACGCACAGCTTCACGCCGTTCGCCTGGTACCGCATCGCCTTCGGCATCGTGGTGCTGGCTACCGCCTGGAGCGGCGTGGTGGCCTGGCACGGATGACCGGGTGCCCCAGGTAAATCGATACAGCCCCGGCGGCGGGTTGACGGAAATAATGCGGCGATGAACCCGATCCGAACCGCTCGCCGCCTATGGCCCGCCCTGCTGCTCGGCGCCGCCGCCTTTCTGGGTGGTTGCGCGAGCACCGTCTCCACCCAGGTCACCAACTTCAACGCCTGGCCGGCGGACGCGGCGGGCGGCACCTTCGCCTTTGCGCCCCAGGCCAAGGGCAATGCCAAGGAACTGGAGCAGTCGACCTACGAGCAGTACGTGCGCGAAGAGTTGGAGCGGCTTGGGCTCAAGTCGGCCGCCACTGGGCAAGTGGCGCGCTTCATGGTCGAGGTGGATGCCTCGGGTTCGCAGCGTACGGTGCGATCCCTGCAGCCGATGTACCAGAACTACCGCACCTTCATTCCGGCGCGGTCCGGCCCCAACGGCACGGTGATTCCGGGCTATTGGTCGGCCGACATGATCGGTGGGCAGTACCTGGGGGACCGTGAAGTGGCGCGCACGCTGCAGGTGAGCAAGCTGCGGGTGCAGATGCGGGACCGCAAGCCCAATGCGGCCGCACCGGTGAGCGTGTTCGAGTCGACGGCGGTGTACGAGGGCGGCATGGAGAACCTGCCGGACCTGGTGCCCTATCTGGCGCGCGCCGCCTTCGACAGCTTTCCCGGCCGCAACGGCCAGACGCGGGAGATCCGCTTCGACATGCAGGGAGGCGCCAACGCGGCGCCGACCTCGGTGACGCCGATCACGCCGAGCAACGCGATTCGCTGAAACCGTCGCGCCGCCCTGTTGCAAGGGGCGGCGGCGAACGGACTCAGATCAGTTTTTCGTTCGGGTTGCTCAGCTTCTTGAGCGGCTTGGCGCGGCTGTCGCTCACGTTGAGTGGGTAGTCGGTCTGCGCATCGTCCCAGACCGGGTCGTCCAGGCTGTCGAAGACTTCGCGCAGCTTTTGCCCCCAGCTGTTGTGGAGCATGCGGAAATAGGGGTTGTCGGTGTCGATGGCGATGACCTTGTCGGTCTTGAGCGCGTTGGCCTCGTACACCACCAGATCGAGCGGCAGGCCGACCGACAGGTTGGACTTGAGCGTGGAATCCATGGACACCAGCGCGCATTTGGCGGCTTCGTCCAGTGGAATGTCTGGCGTGATGACCCGGTCGAGCACCGGCTTGCCGTACTTGGATTCGCCGACCTGGAAATACTGCGTTTCGGGCGTGGCTTCGATGAAGTTGCCTGCCGAATACACCTGGAAGAGGCGCATCGCCTCGCCGCGGATCTGGCCGCCGAAGATCAGCGACACATTGAATTCGACACCCGCCTGCTGCAGTGCCTCGGCGTCGCGGTGGTAGACGTGGCGCACCGCCTGGCCCAGCACGCGGGCGGCGTCGAACATGCTCTTGGCGTTCCAGATGGTGATCGGTTCGGCGTCTTCGAACTCACGCAGCTGCTCGGTCTGCAGGATCTCGCGGACCGATTGCGAGATGGACAGATTGCCGGCGGACAGCAGCGTCATGAAGCGGTCGCCCGGCTTCTCGTACACGATCATCTTGCGGAAGGTGCTGATCTGGTCGAGGCCGGCGTTGGTCCGCGAATCCGACAGGAAGACGAGGCCGGCGTTGAGCTTGATGGCGACGCAGTAGGTCATGGGCGATGGATCTCTGGGCGGGAAGGGCGGTCGGCAGGCGATGGGCTCGCCCGGTTCATCGGATGTCGCGCAAGGCCAGCTTTTTCAAGGCGTAAAGCGTATCGAGCGCCTCGCGCGGCGTGAGCGCGTCGGGGTCGATCTCGTGGAGCCGGGATTCTAAGGCGCTGGGGCCTTCGGTCTCGGTAACCAGGGGTGTGGCGAACAGGTCGGCTTGCGCCTGCTGGGCGCTGGCGTTTTCCTCGAGCATGGTGAGCGCACCGCGTGCATGCGCCAGCACGGCCGCCGGCATGCCGGCCAGGCGCGCGACCTGGATGCCGTAGCTGCGGCTGGCTGGTCCGGGCTGGATCTCGTGCAGGAACACGATGCCACCCGCGCCGCGCGGCGAGCCCGGCGTTTCGGCCGCGCTCACATGCACGTTGACCGCGGCATGGTGCTTGGCCGGGAATTCGGTCAGTTCGAAATAGTGGGTGGCGAACAGCGTGAACGACTGCGCCTTGTCGTGCAGATAGGAAGCGATGCCCGCGGCCAGCGCCAGGCCGTCGAAGGTGCTGGTGCCACGGCCGATCTCGTCCATCAGCACCAGGCTGTGTGGCGTGGCCGCATGCAGGATCTGCGCGCCCTCGGTCATCTCGAGCATGAAGGTCGACTGCGCGTTGGCCAGGTCGTCGGCCGCGCCGATGCGGGTGTGGATCGCGTCGATCGGCCCGATGCGGCAGTGTGTCGCCGGCACATAGCTGCCGATGGAGGCCAGCAACACGATCAGCGCCACCTGGCGCATGTAAGTGGACTTGCCGCCCATGTTCGGCCCGGTGATCACCTGCATGCGCTGCTTGCCGCCGAGCCGGGTGTCGTTGGCGATGAAGCTCGCCGCACCCCGGGTGCTGCCGCCGAAGCCCTCGGCCAGGCGGGCTTCGACCACCGGATGCCGGCCGGCCTCGATCTCGATGCAGGGTTCGCGCGCGAATTCCGGCGGGCACCAGCCCAGAGTGAGCGAGCGTTCGGCCAGGGCGCACAGCACGTCGACCGCCGCCAGCGCGCGGCCGGCGCGGCCGAGGGCCGGCACGTGCGGCTGCAGGGCATCCAGCAGGGTTTCGTAGAGCAATTTTTCGCGGGCGAGGGCGCGTTCCTGGGCCGACAGCGCCTTGTCCTCGAACGTCTTGAGCTCGGGCGTGATGAAGCGTTCGGCGTTCTTCAGCGTCTGCCGGCGGCGGTAGTCGTCCGGCACCCGGTCGAGCTGACCTTGCGTCACTTCGATATAGAAACCGTGCACCCGATTGAACTGCACCCGCAGGTTGGCGATGCCGGTACGGGCGCGTTCGCGGGTTTCGAGCTCCAGCAAAAAGCCGTCGCAGTTGGTCTGGATGGCGCGGAGTTCGTCGAGGTCGGTATCGAAGCCGTCGGCGATCACGCCGCCATCTCGCACCAGGGCGGCCGGTTCGGGATGCAGCGCTCGCTGCAGCAGTTCGGCGATCTCCGGCGGCGGTTGCAAATCGTGCGCGGCGTCGGCGAGCAGCCGAGCCTCGTCGGGCAGCGAGCCGGCGATGCGCGCGGTCTTCTGCAACGACTGCGCCAAGGCCACCAGTTCGCGCGGCCGCACCTGGCGCAGCGCCGTGCGGGCGGTGATGCGTTCGACGTCGGCCATGCCCTTGAGCTGCTCGCGGAGCCGGCCAAAGGGGCCGGCGCCGTGTTCGCCGCGCAGGGCGCCGATCGCCTGCAGCCGGCGCGTGGCCTGGGTGCGGTCGCGGCGCGGCTCCAGCAGCCAGGTGCGCAGCGCGCGGCTGCCCATGCCGGTCATGCAGGTGTCGAGCAGCGAAAACAGCGTGGGCGCGTCTTCGCCGCGCAGGGTCTTGGTGAGTTCGAGGTTGCGCCGGGTGATGCCGGGCAGGTCGATGAGTTCGTCGTCGCGGTGCACCCGCAGCCCGCCGATATGGCTGAGTGCGCGCCCTTGCGTGTGCTCGGCGAAGGCCAGCAGCGCGGCGGCGGCGGCGTGCGCCTGCGGCAGGTCGTCAGCGCCCCAGGCGCCCAGGCCGCGTGTGCCCAGCTGCTCCTGCAGGCGGGCATAGCCGAGGGCGGTGTCGAACTGCCATTCCGGCCGGCCGGTAACGGCGAAGGGCAGGGCACGCCGACTGGCGCTGAGGCGCTTGCCCACGGCGCTCGCCTCGTCGGCACCGTGCAGCACTTCGCTCGGCGAGATGCGGGCGATCCAGCCGTCGAGTGCGTCGCCGTCGCATTCGGCGAGCTGGACTTCGCCCTGGGTCACCGCCATCCAGGCCAGGCCCACGCGGTCGCGTGGGCCGGGGTGGATCGCCAGCAACACCGACTCGGCCTTGTCCTGCAGCAGCTCGGTGTCGGTCAGCGTGCCGGGCGTGACCACACGCACCACCTTGCGCTCGACCGGGCCTTTATTGGCGCCGACCTCGCCGACCTGCTCGCAGATGGCGACCGACTCGCCCAGGCGGATGAGCTTGGCGAGATAGGTGTCGACCGCGTGATAGGGCACACCCGCCATGCTGATCGGGTAGCCGGCAGACTGGCCGCGCCGGCTGAGGGTGAGATCGATGAGTCGCGCGGCCTTCTCGGCGTCTTCCCAGAACATCTCGTAGAAGTCGCCCATTCGGTAGAAGAGCAGGGTGTCGGGGAAGTCGGCCTTGAGGCGCAGGTACTGCGCCATCATGGGCGTATGCGTTGAATAATCGCCGATCGCAAGTGCTTGCCGGATGACAGAGGAAGGCTCCGAATCATTGGCGCCGCTCAGGGAATTTGAATCTGAAAGGTTCATTTTTTATATATGCCCATGTGCCTTGCGTCCCACCGATCATGCTTTCGGTCGTTTCAGCATGGCCGGCGCCGAGGGGGCCATCGGGGGCGTCAGGCGCCGCACGATTATGGTGGATGGGCTTGACCCGACAGTTCAGGCCGCACGCTCGAAGTCGCGCTCTTGTCGTGCTCTTGTCGCGCTATATCGAACGTCGATACAGAAGCCTAAAAACGGCCAGGGGGCTTCGAAACAGTAGAACGGATTCGGTATCTATTTCCTTCATGCACCATTGCCGGTTCGCGTCGCGCCACACCCTGTCTGCCGCGAGGGCTGGAAGATGATTCCCGGGCGTCGATAAACGATTGGTTGGTGCGGTCAAGGAGCACCACGCCAAGGCGCTAATGGCGTCTCGCCGCTCGTGGCCGGTAGCAATTCAAAGTGCATCGTATGCCTGCCCTGGGCACCAACGACGCGGATGAACTCGCTGCCGTTCAGCCCTTGACTTCTGCGCTCCCCGGGGATGATTGATTTGGCTACCATATGATGTGTAGCAGAACTAACAGAAGGAGAGGAATATGGTTTTTGTTCGCATCATCGTCCTGGTGGTTCTGGCTGCATTCAGTTTTCAAATTGCTGCGCATCCTGGCGCAGAAGGCCCGAACGGGATGGAAAAGTTCGCGGCCGTCATGGCTTATGTATTCGCAGTGCTCCTTTACCTGCTGCCGATTTATGAAGCGGTATCGCGCGACCATGCCAAAGCCGTATCGATCGGCTTGGTGGATTTGCTGCTGGGCTGGACGATCGTCGGTTGGATCGTTGCCCTGGTATGGGCCCTGCGCGCCCCCAAACCAGAGGTGCCGTTCGAGGTGTCCTACGGTTGGGAGACAACCGCCAAACCGGCGCCCGGCCAGCGTTCTGGCAGGCGTGCCATCGACGATGAAGCGGCTGTTCTGGCAAAACTCAGGGCCGACGGTGTGCTGAACGACGACGAATTCGCGCGTGCCAAGGAGCGGCTCTACAAGGGCTGAGTCACGGCCCACCCCGCAGCTTTTGCGCTGCTCAGTTCACGTCGATCGGCAGAATCGTCGGCGTAGCCGAAATGAGTGGCGATGGCGGAAGGCTGCGTTTGGCGCGATCGGCCTCGATCACATGGCCGGCAGCGTCGGCTGCCCGGTAGGCGGCGAGAAAACAGTTTCGCAACATGATTGGATCGGTCGGCTCGATGCCGGTTGCGATCTTGGCGCGCGCCAGCTCGGCAGCCAGCGGCGCGGCGATCAGCATCAAATCCTTGTCCATCCCTTTGCCTTCCGTCACAAAGCCTGCGTGGATGGAAATTGTCCGCGGGCGATTACGTCGGGTGATGTCGGAGAAAAACGCTTCGACCTGGCCGCCGAATTCGTATGCGCGCAGGCGGACACGTCGTGGTCAGCCGCCGCGCAGCGCCGCCTGGTTCGTATGACGGTCAGCCGCCGGAGACGTAATGCAGGGCCAGGGGAAACGAAGTCGAGGCCGCCCAAGCGCAAAGTCCGGCGACCACGATGCCGACGATCCAGCGTCCATAGCGTGGCGGGCGAGGCCGCCGGCTGGTGAAGTCGCCCCAGATATCGAGCACCGCGAGCGTCTCGTCCTTTTCACGCAGCGGATTCGGATGCCAGGATTTGTGCGCAACGCGCGGGATTTCGAGGTCAGGCATGGCAATGGGCGGGGTGACTGCGTTATAGAACGTTTTAAACTTTTCGAAACTATTTCGGCTGTAGGACACGGCCGAATGCTGGGGAGATCAGCGGCGAATCGCGTGGTTACCAGCCGACAGATCGCACATCGCCGGCCGCGATGCCGTCCGCGCCCGGGTTCGACAGATCGGTGATGCAAGGCGTGTCGCGGGATGGGGCCCCGCAGCTTGTCGGCGAATTCCCTGTCGGTGTAGGGATACCAAATCGTGATTCCGCATGTCATGCCCTTGAGCCGCCATCGCTGCACTTCGCCACGATGCCGGCTATACAGCGAAGGCTCGAACATCATCCGCCGGGCAAAGCTGACGGAGCCGGCCGGGTTTTGGCGTGCGGCGCTCACCGGTGGACGAAACACGTGACCAACTCGATGGCCCGGCGCTCTGGGTGCCAGCCGCCAGCCATGCTGCCCAGGCCACGCCGGCTGCCAAGCGTTATAGGCCAAAGTGGGACCGCATGGGGAAGCGGGCTGGCGACCGGGTGGCGGGCAAGTTTGTGCGTTGGCCGGTGCAGGTTCGGAAAATTGGACATCCGACCATGTTTTCACCCCGATTGCGCAGGTGTTTCCCGGAAAGCGAAAAGCGGACATCGCCGGCGAAGGGTGCCGTCGGCCGATAATCGGTGGTTCTTCTTTCTGCCGGGCACCATCGTGCCGGGCTACTCCCTTCTCGCCTCTCATGACGACTCAATCCCCGTTCATCACCCGCGGCGCCTCTGCCGTGGGCCTGGCCACCCTCGCTGCAGACGGCACGGTGCTCGACACCTGGTTCCCGCAGCCTTCGCTGACCGACGCTGCCGGTGCGTCGGGCAGCACCCGGCTGTCCGCCGAGGACGCCGCCCAGGCCCTGGGCGATGCGGCCCAGGCGATCGGCAAGGACGCGCTGCGCGCCGTGGAAGTGGTGGCGGTGCGTACCACGGTCGCCTCGCTCGCCGAGCCGCCGGTCGATGCCCATGACGCCTACCTGCGCCTGCATCTGCTGAGCCATCGCCTGGTGCTGCCGCACCAGCAGAACCTGGCGGGCATCTTCGGCAAGCTCGCCAACGTGGCCTGGACTTCCATCGGCCCATGCGCCATCGAGGGCCTGGAACAGGTTCGCGGCCGCGCGCGCGCGCAGCGTGTGGCCTTGTCGGTGCACAGCGTCGACAAGTTTCCCCGCATGACCGACTACGTGGTGCCTGCGGGCGTGCGTATCGCCGACGCCGACCGGGTGCGCCTGGGCGCTTACCTGTCGGCCGGCACCACGGTCATGCACGAAGGTTTCTGCAACTTCAACGCCGGCACGCTGGGGGCGTCGATGGTCGAAGGCCGCATCAGCGCGGGCGTGGTGGTGGACGACCACAGCGACATCGGCGGCGGCGCTTCCATCATGGGCACGCTGTCGGGCGGTGGCACGCAAGTGATTTCGGTGGGCAAGCGCTGCCTGCTGGGCGCCAACTCCGGCATCGGCATCTCGCTGGGAGACGACTGCGTGGTCGAGGCCGGCTGCTATGTCACCGGCGGTACCCGCGTCACCATGCCGGACGGCTCGGTGGTGAAGGCATTGACGCTGTCGGGCAAGGCCGGCCTGCTGTTCCGGCGTAACTCGCAGACCGGCGCGATCCAGGCCATCGGCCGAACCGAAGCCTGGGGCGCGCTGAACGCCGAACTGCACAAGAACTGAGGGTTCCTGGGCGGCGCCCGCACGCCGCCCGCGCTTCAGTGATCGGGTGCGCTGGGCGTGGCGGCGATGCCGGCGTCCGAGCGATCCTGCCGGGGCATGACCTGTGGTTCCGGCGGCGTCTGCACCGCGCCGGACGCCACGTCTTTTTCGTTGAGAAACCGCATGGTCGGCAGATATTGCGGGTACTCCTTCTGCATGAAGGCGATCATGTCTTCACGTACCTTGCAGCGCAGGTCGAAGGCCTTGCTGGAGTTTTGTGCCGTGCAGAGAATCCGCAGCTGCATCGTCTTCTCGGTCACGTCGGTCACTTGAAGATTGAAAAAACGGCGGTCCCATTCGGGATAGTTCGGCATCATCTTTTCGAGTGCGGCGCGCAGCGGCGCGACCGGCATGCGAAAGTCGACATTGAGGAAGACCGAACCGAGCAGCTGCGAGCCGGTGCGTGTCCAGTTCTGGAACGGGTTTTCGATGAACCACTGAAGCGGAATGATCAAGCGCCGGTCGTCCCAGATCTTCAGCACCACGTAAGACCCGGTGATTTCATCGACGCGGCCCCACTCGCCCTGCACGATGAGCACGTCGTCGATCCGGATCGGCTGCGCCAGCGCGATCTGCAGCCCGGCGATGAGGTTGCTGAAGACGGGTTTGGCGGCCAGGCCGGCAACGATGCCGATCACGCCGGCCGAAGCCAGCAGGCTGGCCCCGACCTGCTTGGCGCCGGGAAACGTCATGAGCATCATGGCGGCACCGGCTAGCAGCACGATGACGATGGCGCTGCGCGACAGTACGCGCGCCTGGGTATGGATGCGACGCGCCTGCAGGTTGTCGTCTACGTCGGCGGGGTGCTGGGCGATGATGCCGGCTGCCAATCCGTTGATGGCGCTGATGGCCAGCCACGTCACGGTGGCGATCAACACGAGGCCGTTGAGGTGCCGGATGTTCAGGATGAAATCCATGTCGTCGCGCGCTGCCTGCCAGACGACCTGCAGGGCCAGCACCGGCAGCAGCAATCGGGTCGGGCGCTGGATGGCGCGGACGATGGCGTTGACTACCGGTGCATGGCCGGTGGCGCGCAACAGCACCATCGCGGCGACGCGGTGCAAGAGCAGGGCGACCACCACCGCGATGACAGCGGCGACGGCGGTGGCGATCCAGGGTGTCAGGTCCGACAAATCGGGCATGCGTTTTTCCTCCTGATGGGATGGCGGCGAAAGAGACAGGCTCCCTGTCGGGCGCCACGAGCGACGGTCAGGCGCCGAGGCTGCGATCGGCTTCGGCGCGCATCTGGGCAGCGAGCCCCTGCGACAGACCCAGGCGCTCCAGCAGCCAAGGCGTGAGGTCGGACGCCAGCATGTCGGGCGGCCGGACCTGGGACGGATCGGCCGCCGCTGCCTTGCTGCGCTTCGGCGCCGCCGGTTCGCCGCCGGTGAGGGCGCGCACGATGGTCGAAGCGGCGGCGGCCAAAGCCGGTTCGGCACTGGCCATGTCCAGCTGTCCTCGTCGCAGGAGCAGCAGGGATTTCACTGCTGTCAGATGCGCCAGCATGTGATAGCTCAGCGCTTGCAGTGTTTCCAGAGGTTCGAGTGCCGGCTGCACCGCGCGCGGCTCGGATCGGCTGCGCGCGGTGGCCTGCACCAGCGCCGACAGGCTGTCGTAGGCCTCGCGTCGGGCCAGGCGCCATTGCAGGTCGGGGGTGTTGGTGTCGCCCAGCGTCAACGCCAGCTGCGCGTGGCGCGCCTGTGCCGACAGCGCGCGTTTGACCAGCTGCGGCACCGAGCTTTTCTCCCAGACCGGCAACACATAACTGCAGCCCCAGGCGATGAGCGCGCCGATCACGGTGTCGGCCACGCGTTCGGCCGCAGCGAACACCGGATGCACGTCGGCAGCGAGCAGGTGCGCCTGCATCAGGCCGAGCAGCGTGGCGGCGACCGAGGTGATGAAGTAGCGCCGCAGCACGAAGGCGTGTGCCACGGCCGCCGACAGCGCGATGGCTGCCAGCACTATTTCGGGTTCCGGATGCGTAGCGAGGATCACCATGACGAGCACGCAGCCGAAGATGGTGCCGGCGATCCGGGCGTTGCGGCGTTCCAGCGTCTGCGCCAGGTTGGCGCGCAGCACGACGACGATGGTCGCCAATATCCAGTAGCTGTGCGCCGCCCAGGGCAGGTGGCGCGACACCGCGTAGCCGATGGCGATCGCCAGCGAACCGCGCAGCGCATAACGCAGCGTGGGCGCGTACCAGCCCGACAGCGAACGCAGCGGCAGCCAGCTCCAGGTCGTCGAGCTGATGAATAGCTGCCAGGTTTCGCGCACGGCGGCGATGTCGGCCTTGATCTGGCCGTGCGCCAGCCCGTACATGCGGTCGACTTCCGCGCCGATGGTGGCCACGCGGCCGATCACGTCGCGCAAAGCCGCGTTGTGCGGCGCACTCAGCTCGGGGATCGGCCGATAGGGTTCCGGCTTGGTCGGTGCGCCACGGCCCAGCAGCAGGGCGGTAGCGAGCTTCTCGAGCTGGCGCGCGCGAAACAGCAGGGTGTCGCGCAGGGCGGGTTGCACGGTGGCGTTTTCGCCCTGGCGGGCGAGGGCGTCGATGTCGAGGTCGCAGGCCAGTAGGTGGTCGCGCGCATCGAGCAGAGCCATCAGGATCGCGGCACGGCGCTGGCGTGGCGCGGTGCGGGGCGATTCCAGCACCAGGTCGCGTGCCGACTGCAGCGCGTCGGCCAACGCTGCCTGCTGGGTGAGCATGGCCGACATCACGCCGCTGGCATGCACCTGGCCGTCGAAGCGGCGGGCCTGGGTGCGCAGGATGCCGGCGAAGGCCTTCAGCGCATCGGCCAACAGCTGGTTGCGGTAGAGGCTGTTGAGCAGCCCGTTGGCCACCACGCCGTAGACCAGGTAGATGCCCGCGCCGAGCGCAAACCAGCCGGTGCGGTGCAAGGCCTCAATGAAGCCGGCCGGCGGATGCTCGGCCAGCGCGAACACCATCGAGAACATCATGCCGGCGCTGACCGGGCCGCCGCGCTTGCCCCAGGCCATGGCCAGGAACGAGACGAAGGATCCGCAGATCAGCACCATCGCCTGCTGCTGCACCGACTGGTGCGACAGCTGCATGGCCAGAAACAGCGGTACGCCCAGCGCCGGGCCAGGCAGCATCTGCTGGAGCTTGTGGTGCTTTTGGGCCGGCAGGTCGGCCATGGTGGCGATCAGGATGCCGACGCCGGCCGTGGCCGCTGCGGTGAGCCCGCCGATCGCATAGAGGATGAGCGCGGTGCCGACCAGGCCGGTGGCCACCGACAGCCCGTTGGTGACGTGCGGGCCGAGTACCGAGAACATCAGCCGCCAGACCGTGCGGCGCACGCTGCGCCACACGCTCCACGATTCAGCGCGGCGCAGCAGCGCCGTCTGGATCGATTCGGTCCGGCTCACCACGACCGGCGAGGGTCAGACTTCCCCGGTCGGCTTGCGTACCCGCAGCGGGCGACGCACGGGCGCAGGGGCGGCTTCGTCGCCGGACGGGGTCTGGCCCTCGGCCGGCGCGCTGTCCGCCACGGGGGCGGGCTCACCGGCCAGGCGCTTGTCGTCGACGCCTGCGAACTTGGAATATTTGCCGATCAGGCCGACGAGCTGCGCATACACGCGCGGATTGCCCGCCAGGCATTCCTTCTGGTCGATGAAATCGGCCTCGCCAGTGAAGTTGCCGACCAGGCCGCCGGCCTCGGTCACCAGCAGCGAGCCGGCGGCCACGTCCCAGGGCGACAGGCCGGTTTCGAAGAAGCCGTCGGTGAAGCCCGCGGCCACATAGGCTAGGTCGAGTGCGGCGGCGCCCGGGCGGCGAACGCCGGCGGTGCGTTCCATGACCTCGCCCATGATCTTGAGGTAGCGGCGCAGGTTGTCGCCCGGACGGAAGGGGAAGCCGGTGGACACCAGCGACTCTTCGAGGCGGGTGCGCTTGGAGACGCGGATGCGGCGCTCGTTGAGGTAGGCGCCACGGCCCTTGGTGGCCGTGAACAGGTCGTTGCGGGTGGGGTCGTACACGACGGCCTGCTCGACCTTGCCGCGTACCGCCAGCGCGATGCTCACGCAGTAGACCGGGAAGCCGTGGATGAAGTTGGTGGTGCCGTCGAGCGGATCGATGATCCAGATGAACTCCGAATCCTGCGCGCCGTGCTGCGAACCGGTTTCCTCGGCCAGGATGCCGTGGCCGGGATACGCGGTGAGCAGCGTCTCGATGATGATGGCTTCGGCGGCGTGGTCCACCTCGGTCACGAAGTCGTTGACCTGCTTTTGCGAGACGCGCACGGATTCGACGTCGAGCGCCGCGCGGTTGATGATGGCGCCAGCGGCGCGTGCGGCCTTGATGGCCACGTTGAGCATGGGATGCAGGTTCGACGACATGTGAGAAAGAAAGTGGCGCGGATACGGCCGCAAGCGGACCGGGAAGCGGGGCCCGCCCGGCGATGCGGGCGGCGACAATGCAGGGATTTTAGCCGGCCGCCCGCTGCTTCCATGCTTACCCGCTTCATCCTGATCAACACCAGCCATGCCGGCAACGTCGGCGCCACCGCGCGCGCCATGAAGACCATGGGCTTTTCGGACCTGGTGCTGGTGGCGCCGCGCTGGGCCAACGTGCTGCGGCGCGAGGAAACCATCCAGCGCGCCAGCGGGGCGCTGGACGTGCTGGCCCATGCGCGCGTCGTGGAAACACTCGACGAGGCGCTCGAGGGCATGACGCACCTCTGTGCCACCGCCATGATCGGCCGCGACTTCGGCCCGCCCACGCGCTCGCCGCGCGAGCACCTGCAGCCGCTGGCGCAAGGTGCCGCCGCCGCAGGCGAGGAGGGCGTGGCGTTTTTGTTCGGCAGCGAGCGCTTCGGCATGCGCAACGAAGATGTCTACCGCTGCAATGTGGCACTGACGATCCCCACCGATCCAGGCTTTGGCTCGCTCAACCTCGGCGCGGCGGTGCAGGTCATCGCCTACGAGTGGCGCCAGGCGCTCGGCGGTTTTGCCGACGCGGCACCGGCCGTGGAACGTGAAGCTCGGCGGGCCGATGCGCGCGAGCTCGCCGGCATGCTCGATCACTGGGAGCGGGCGCTGGTCGACATCGGTTTTCTCGATCCCGCCGCGCCCAAGAAACTCATGCCGCGACTGCAGCAGATGTTCCACCGGGCACAGCCGACGCAGGAAGAGATCCACATCCTGCGCGGCATCGCCAAGTCGATGATCGCGGCAAAGGCCCCGATGCCGACCCCGGCCGCGCCGCCCCGGCCCACGGCCGGCGAGGCGAACCGATAGACTGTTTTCGTCTCAGGTCATGAGTTTTCCGACGATGTTCGACCGCCTCCGCTCCGATATCCAGTGCATTCTCGAGCGCGACCCCGCCGCGCGCAGCCGCTGGGAAGTGCTGACCTGTTATCCGGGCTTGCACGCGGTGGTGCTGCATCGGCCGGCGCACTGGTGCTGGAACCACGGCCTGCGGTGGCTCGGGCGTTTCATCTCGCATTTCACGCGCTGGTTCACCGGCATCGAGATCCATCCGGGCGCCAGGATCGGCGAGCGCGTCTTCTTCGATCACGCCATGGGCGTGGTCGTCGGCGAGACGGCGGAGATCGGGGACGGCTGCACCATCTACCAGGGCGTCACGCTCGGCGGCACCTCGCTCTACAAGGGCTCCAAGCGCCATCCCACGCTGGGCCGCGACGTGGTGGTGAGCGCGGGCGCCAAGGTGCTCGGCGGCTTCACCGTGGGCGACGGCGCGCGCATCGGCAGCAATGCGGTGGTCATCAAGCCGGTGCCGGCCGGGGCGACTGCGGTGGGCATTCCGGCGCGCATCATCCAGGCCGATGCGCAAGGGCGGCGCGAGGCCACGGCGGCCAAGCTGGGTTTTTCAGCCTACGGCATCACCGAGCAGGACGATCCGCTGGCCCAGGCCTTGCGCGGCCTGATCGACAACGCGGGCTCGCAGGAGCACCAGATCGCGCTGCTCTGGAACGCGATCCAGGAGCTGTCGGACCGCCGCGCCGAAGGCCCGTGCTGCGTGCCGGCCGAAGCCGCCCGCACCGAGAACTTCGAGGCCGACCGGCTCAACGAGCTGATCGGCAAGTAGCCGGCGGGCCGCTCAGGCGGGCCGAATCGCCGACTTCGGCCGGAAGGCCTTGCAGACCGATTCGTCGGTTTCCAGGTAAGGGCCGCCGATCAGGTCTATGCAGTAGGGCACCGCCGCGAAGATGCCAGACACGCGCTGCGTGCCGTCGGGGTGCTTCAGCCCTTCCAGGGTTTCGGCGATCGCCTTGGGCTGGCCGGGCAGATTCAGGATCAGGCTCTTGCCACGCACCACGCCCACCTGCCGCGAGAGGATGGCGGTGGGCACGAACACCAGGCCGATCTGCCGCATCTGCTCGCCGAAGCCGGGCAGCACCTTGTCGGCCACCGCCAGCGTGGCCTCGGGTGTCACGTCACGCGGCGCCGGGCCGGTGCCACCGGTGGTCAGCACCAGCGAGCAGCCGGCGTCCACCAGCTCGATCAGGGCGTCGCTGATGGTCTGCTGGTCGTCAGGGATCAGGCGCGGGGCGAACTCGATCGGGTTGACCAGCGCCCGCTGCAGCCAATCGCGCAACGCGGGCAGGCCCTTGTCCTCGTAGACGCCGGTGGAGGCCCGGTCGCTGATCGAGACGATGCCGATGCGGACTCGATCAGTCATCGCGATCGTCCTCGTCGTCCTCGGCCGGCGCGTCGTCCGGGGTATCGCCCAGCAGCGTGGCGCGCACCAGCTGGAAGATTTCGCGGTAGGCGCGGCCATGGCGGGGCGCGGCGCCCGGCTTTTCGGGCACCGCGTCCTTGCGTGCCTGGCGCACCAGGGCGCGCAGCTGCTGGATGTCGGTCTGCGGAAAACGCGAGATCCAGTCCTGTACAGACTCGTCGCTGTCGATCAGCGCGACGCGCCAGGCTTCGGCCTCGTGCAGGGCAGCGGCTTCCGCGGCCGAGCCGCGCTGCTGGGCATCGAGCGCGGCGCGGACGGCGGCAACTTGCTCTTCGTCGAGCTTGCGCATCAGCTTGCCGATGAACTGACCCTGGCGGCGGCGGCCTTCGAAATTGGTGATCTTGCGGGCATCGGCCAGCGCGTCCTCGAGCTTCTCGGGCAGCGCCAACGCCAGGCGAACTTCGTTGCGCAGGGTGAGCAGGTCTTCGCCGAGCTTCTGCAGCTCGGTGCTTTCGCGCTTCAGATCGGTGCGGGTGGCATCGGCGGTGCCCTTGAGTTCGGCCTTCATCTCGAGGTCGAGTTCGCTGCCTTCGGCGACGAACTGGCCGCGCACGAAGTAGCCTTTCTTGGGTTTGCGTGACATGGTCTTGAGGGAGAAATTCGGAGCGCGGCCGCCGGGCGGCACGCGCAAAAACGTGCGGCGAGCGTACGGTCGGGAGCGGCAAGTATCATAGCCCTCGACATGAAACATAAGATCTCCCAACCGGCCGCACCGGCCACGCCCGGCGGCGGCACCGATGGTTTCAGCTATAGCCGCGGTTTCTTCGAAGACATCGTCGACAAGGCGCTGGCGCATGCCCGCAAGGTCGGCGCGACCGACGCGGGCGCCGAGGCGTCCGAAGGCTGCGGCCTGAGCGTCAGCGTGCGGCGCGGGGAGCTCGAAACGGTGGAACGCAACCGCGACAAGTCGCTCGGCGTCACCGTCTACATCGGCCAGCGGCGCGGCAACGCCAGCACCTCCGATTTCTCCGACGCGGCCATCGCCCAGACGGTGCAGGCCGCCTATGACATCGCACGCTTCACCGCCGAAGACCCGGTGGCCGGCCTGCCGGACGAAGCCGACATCGTGCGTGAACAGCCCGATCTCGACCTGTTCCACCCCTGGGCCATCGACAGCGAAAAAGCCGCTGAGATCGCCCGCGCCTGCGAGCATGCGGCCCTGTCCACCGACAAGCGCATCACCAACAGCGAAGGCGCCGGCGTTTCGGCACAGCAGTCGCACTTCTTTTCGGCGCACACGCGTGGCTTTCGCGGCGGCTATGCCAGTTCGCGGCACTCGGTTTCGGTTGCGCCGATCGCCGGCCGCGGCAACAACATGCAGCGCGATGCCTGGTACAGCTCGATGCGTGACGCCGCCGAACTCTCCAGCCCCGAAGCGGTCGGCCGTTACGCGGCAGCCCGTGCGCTGTCTCGGCTGAAGGCCCGCAAGATTGCGACGACCGAATGCCCGGTGCTGTTCGAATCGCCGCTGGCTGCCGGCCTGCTTGGTGGCTTCACCCAGGCGGTCAGCGGTGGCGCGCTCTACCGCAAGAGCACCTTTTTGCTGGATTCGCTGGGCAAGCCGGTGTTTCCCAAGCACATCGACATCGAGGAAGACCCGTTCCTGCGCAAGGGCAAGGGCAGCTCGCCCTTCGACGAGGAAGGCGTGCAGACCAAGGCGCGCCGCGTGGTCGACGGCGGTCGCTGCGAGGGCTACTTTCTCAGCACCTATTCGGCCCGCAAGCTGGGCATGAAGACCACCGGCAATGCCGGCGGATCGCACAACCTGGTGATGACCTCGCGGCTCACCCGGCCGGGCGACGACCTCGACGCCATGCTGAAAAAGCTCGGCACCGGGCTGTTCGTCATCGAGCTGATGGGGCAGGGCGTCAACTACGTCACCGGCGACTATTCGCGCGGCGCGAGCGGCTTCTGGGTGGAGAACGGCGAGATCGCGTTCCCGGTGCAAGAGATCACCATCGCCGGCAACCTGAAGACCATGCTGATGGGCATTCAGGCCGTCGGTGCCGACGCCTACAACTACGGCGCCAAAACGGTGGGCTCGGTGCTGATCAACCGGATGAAGGTCGCCGGCAGCTGACCGGCCCGGCCGACGACGCACCGCCGGCGGCGCGCGGGCGTCAGGGTGGCGCGCGGCGCATGTTGGAGCCGCCGCCCCCACCGCCTCCGCCATTCCCGCCCGGTGAGTTACCGCCGGATGCCGGAAAGCTGCGCATGGTCTCCGATCGTTGTTGCACGCCCTGGCGGATCAGCATCTGTTGCTGCTGCTGTTGGTGATTGAACTGTTGCTGCTGACGCTGCTGGTCGAGCTGGAACTGCTGCTGCCGCTGCTGTTGCTGGCTTTGCTGCTGCTGGTTCTGCTGTTGCCGCATCAGGTCCTGTTGCTGGCGTTGCTGCTGGAACATCAGCTGTTGTTGCTGCTGCTCGATCTGCCGGCGCTGATCGTCCAACTGCCGCTGACCGAAGCTGGGCTGGAAGCGCTGCTGGGCCTCGCGCATCTGCTGCTGACGCAGCATGTCGGCCTGATGCTGATCCTGGCGCACCCGCTGGTTGCGTTCCCACTGGTCGCGGCGTACCTGGTCGGCCAGCGGTTCGATCGGCGCGCCGATGCGTTGCGGCGCCATGGGGCGGATATCGGGCGGCCTGCTGCCTGGTGGATAGCCATCCGGCCGATGTGGCCGGGCTCCGGCGAAGGGCAGGGACGGTGCATAGCCCGGCCGGCGTCGCGGCGGGCCGGGAATCCAGCCCCAGCGATTGCCGGCCTGCTCCCAGCGGCCGTAATGGAAAGGCGCGAAACCCCAGGGTGATTGGTCGACCCAGGTCCAGCCCCACGGCGGAATCCATTCCCAGCGGCCGTCGCGGTAGGGCGCCCAGTCGCTGCCGACGCTGCGCGGGTACCAGATCGCGCCGTAGCGCGGGTCGTTCGTCCAGTCGCCGTAGGCATCGAGTTGCGCGACGCCGGGGATGTCGGCGGAGGCGTAACGCACGGAGGGCGATTGGGTGAGGATGCGCTCGCGCTCGTCCGACCACCGGTCGAAGCCGTCGCCCTGGCGCAAGGCGAGCGGTGCGGAGCCTGCCAGCGCCTGCTGGCTGAATTCCCGGGATTGCGGGGCGGCGAAAGCCAGCGCCTGACCATTGGCGCCATACAGGGTGCCGGCGCCGAATTCGGCGGTGATACGAGTGGTGTTGCGGCCTGGATCGACATCGACCCGCCAGCGTCCGGGGCGGTCGAGCACCACGGCGAGGTTGGGTGTGTCGAGCTCGAATCGCTCGCCCGAGGGCAACTCGCGCACGGTGACGCCGATGGTGCCGGCGGTCAGGCGCAGCTGCGTGGTGCGTTCGTCGAGGGCGGTGATGCCCATGTCGCTGGACTCGCCGATACGCAACGTGGCGCCACCGGTGTTGAGTTCGGCGCGGCTGCCGGCGGCGGTTTGCACCCGGTCGCCGGCGGCCAGCGGCCATTGCGGGTCGGCGAGCCGCATCTGGTTGTCGGCAGCCGATTGGAACTGCACGCTGCCTTCCATCGCTTCGAAGCGGGCGATGTGCTGCGGCCCGTCGAACGATTGGGCCTGAGCAAGCATGGCCGCGGCCAAGGCGGCCGGCACAGCCAACAGAGTCAGGAGCCGTCGGACGCGGTACGAAAAGCGAGGCAGGTGGGGCATCTCCAAGCAACGTTCGAACCAGGGCCGGGGTTCACCGGGCGAGGGTTTTTACTGCATGGCTCAGCCTGCGAGCGCGGCCTTGACCGCAGCGGACACCTGGCCCATGTCGGCCTTGCCCGCCAGCTCGGCCTTGGCCGCGCCCATCACCTTGCCCATGTCGGCTGCGGCGGGCTTGTGGCCGAGTTCGGCGGTGAGCTTCTCGACGATGGCGGCGATGGCGCTGCGCACTTCGTCGGCCGACAGGCGCTCTGGCAGATAGGCCTGCAGCACCTTCGATTCGGCGGCTTCCTTTTCGGCCAGATCCGGCCGGTTGGCCTGCTCGAAGGCGGCGATGGAGTCCTTGCGCTGCTTGAGCAGCTTGTCGACGATGGCCACGACGGCGGCATCGTCGAGTTCGATGCGCTCGTCGACTTCCTTCTGCTTCATCGCGGCCAGCAGCAGGCGGATGGTGCCGAGGCGTTCGCTGTCCTTGGCGCGCATGGCGGTCTTCATGTCGTCGGTGATGCGTTCTTTGAGAGTCATGGCGATGTCCTGGCAGAGGAAAGGATGCGAAAAATGCGCGATGCGAGGCGCTGAAAAAACAAAACCCGCACCTGGCGTCCCGGGTGCGGGTCGTGCCGACCGGCGCGAGGCCGGAAGGCGGGGAAGCTTAGTACAGCTTCTTGGGCAGTTGCATGCTGCGAACGCGCTTGTAGTGGCGCTTCACGGCGGCTGCCTTCTTGCGCTTGCGCTCGGCGGTCGGCTTTTCGTAGAACTCGCGGGCGCGCAGGTCGGTCAGCAGGCCCAGTTTCTCGATGGTGCGCTTGAAGCGGCGCAGTGCAACGTCGAAGGGCTCGTTTTCTTTAACTCGAATGGTGGTCATTACTGAATGAATTTCTCTTGAGAAGAGGGTGCCAGCAGGAGGATCGAGAGCCCGCTCGGCGATTTTTCCCGGCCATAAGGTTGATCAGGCCGCCGGGAGTCTGCCGGTAAGTTAGCCGAGGATTATAGCCCGGTATCGGCGCTCTGCAAGGCCTGACCGCAGGCAAATCCGCTCGCCCATGCCCATTGGAAGTTGTAGCCGCCGAGCCAGCCGGTCACGTCGACCACTTCGCCGATGAAGAACAGGCCGGCCTGCTGGCGTGCTTCCATGGTCTGGGACGAGAGATCGCGGGTGTCCACGCCGCCCACCGTGACCTCGGCCTTGCGATAGCCCTCGCTGCCGTTGGGGTTGAGTTCCCAGCGGCCGATGCGCTGGGCCAGGGCGTTAAGGGATTTGTCGGGAATGTCGGCGAGGGGCCGTTCCAGCACGGCGTCGCCGGCGCTCCAGGCGTCGGCCAGGCGGGAGGGCATCCACGCGGTGAGTTCGTTGGCGATCTTCTTGCGCGATGCGGTCTGTTTGGCGTGCAGCAGCGCGTCGGCCAGCTTCACGCCCGGTGCCAGGTCGACCGCGAGCGGCGTTCCCTCTTTCCAGTAGCTCGAGATCTGCAGGATCGCCGGACCGGACAGGCCACGGTGCGTGAACAGCAGGTCTTCCAGAAAGGCGGTTTTCGCCTTGCCGCTGCCGGTCGATACCTCCACCGGCAGCGCGAGCCCGGCCAATCCGGCGAACGGCGCCCAGGCGGTACCGTCGAAGGTCAGCGGCACCAGGCCGGGGCGCGGCTCAACGAGGCGCAGACCGAATTGCCTGGCCAGCCGAAAGCCGAAATCGGTCGCGCCGATCTTGGGGATGGACAAGGCGCCGGTCGCCACCACGAGTTGCGGAGCCTGCGCGAGACCGTTGTCGGTGTCGACCTCGTAGCCGGCGTCACCGTGGCGCACGGCTTTCACTGCGCAGGGCTGCCAGCGCACCACGCTGCCGCCGGATGCGCCGCCGCTGCATTCGGCGACCAGCATGGCGATGATGTCTTCGGCCGAGCGGTCGCAGAACAGCTGGCCCTTGTGTTTTTCATGGTGGGCGATGCCGTGGCGGCGCACCAGGTCGATGAAGTCGGCGGGCGTGTAGCGCGCGAGGGCCGAGCGGCAGAAATGCGGGTTCTGCCCGATGAAATGCCGTTGCGGCGTCGACGGGTCGAGTTCGCGGTTGGTGAAGTTGCAACGGCCGCCGCCGGAGATGCGGATCTTTTCGGCAAGCTTCTCGGCATGGTCGATCAGCAGCACCGAAAGCCCACGCTGGGCGGCCACGCCCGCGCAGAAAAGACCGGCTGCGCCGGCGCCGATGACGATGGCGTCGAATCGCTGCATGTCAGTGGGTTTCCCGGAAGGCGATGGAAGGGTGTGGCGTGGTGGGCATGCGCAATGGCGTGGGCAACCGTGAAAGCGGCGCCGGGCCTGCGCGCGGAGCGGGCCGGCGAGAGGCGCCGCGAAAAGCCGCCATCCTAAGGGACGCGCCGCCGGTGAAGCTGCGCCTTCGCAAGCCTTCGGCCGTGGGCCGGCGACTTCGTGTGCTCGAAAACGCCAGCCGGGAGCGGACGTTGGAATCCTGGCTTTCCACCTCTCGAAAGCCCATCGCATGTATGTCAGCCCCAATGGCCGCGCCGCGACGCCTCTCCTGACGCAACTCCCCGCCGCTGTGGTCCGTCCCCCGGTCGATGTTCCCGACGCGGGGTTGCAGGCCGATACGACGCCGCTGCAGGCGCTCGATGAAATAGCGGTCGATCAGCCCGCGGCCTTTGCCGGACCGGCGCATCCCAACCTGCAACAGCGCCGCGTCCTCGTCGAACGGACCCGCACCGCCTTGGAGTTGCTGCGCAACGCCCTGGAGCGCGGTGGCGCCGAGACGATGTCCCCGCAGGAGGTCGAAACCGTCCGGAATGCGTGGGAACAGGCCTGTGCGCTGGACCGCGATGCGACGGGGCTGGACTTCATGCCGGCCACGCTTGCCTGCTTCGTGGCGTTCGAGCCGCACGAAGCGTACAGGGGGCGGCAAAGCCTGCGCGGGTTCATCATCACCGGTCTGGAGGAGTTGCTGCGCTCCCAGACCGCACAGGGGTTTCGGCCCGGGAGGGC
Organism: Xylophilus sp. GOD-11R; assembly: GCF_033546935.1. Classification (GTDB taxonomy): domain Bacteria; phylum Pseudomonadota; class Gammaproteobacteria; order Burkholderiales; family Burkholderiaceae_C; genus Xylophilus. The sequence continues at coordinate 2,250,839 of NZ_CP137854.1, forward strand.
GGCGAATCCCTGGCTGGACGACGCCACGCCCGATGACGTCTTCGCCGCCCGGTCCACGCTGCAGTCGTTTGCAGCCGGCGGGCCGGCCCAGGCGAGACTGGCGCGTCAGTTGCTCGCGAGCTGGGAGCAAGGCCATTCGCGTGTGCATCTGGCCCATGGCCTCGATCGCAAGCTGCCGGACGTCGCCACGATCGCCGCGCTGTCGACCAACGTCCGGCTGGTGCATATCGATCGGCTGCGCAAGTGCGAGGTCGACGCTGCGTTCATCGCGGGGCTGATGGCCTTCGGGGCCGAAGCCCTGCTGCTGAATGCGCGCAGCGAGTTCGTGTCTGGCCTTGCCGGAGCCGCACGGAACTTGTATCTGGCCCGAAGCCCGCAGATGGACCTGGAAGGCCCGGAATTCCAACAGGCCTGGGAAGCGCATCCCGGGCTTCACGTGTGGACCGACATGACGGTCAAGGGCGCGGCCTGGATGGCGCATCACCAGCCCCACCGGGTCGAGGGTCGGCTCGCGATCACGGGCGAGTTGTTGCAGGATGAGCTGGACAGGCCCTATCGCCGGACCGAAGGCTTCGCAGGCCAGCAGATCGATGCCATGCAGGACGCCACCGCCGACGAACGCCGGGTGTTGAATACCATGATGAAGCGCTGCCAGCATTTCGTCGCGGGTCGCCCGGACTTCCAGGCCAACGTGGAGCTGCTGCTGCGTCACATGGCCGATGACCCGGCGTTCCGGGCCGAGGCTTGCGCCCAGATCGACACCTGGTCACCGAAGTGCGCCGACGACTGGATCTGCTGCATCTCGACGGTGCTGTCGGCGCGCAACCATGCAGGTCCGATCACCGACGCTCCAGACGGCGCGAAGCGCATGCTGTGGCAGTCGCTGCAGGCAGAGGTCGACCGCATAGCCTTCATGCGCGATCCCGATTCGCTGCCGCCGGGAAGCTGGGAGTCGAAAGAGACGATCCTGGAGGTGGAGACCGCGCTGATGCTGCGGCAGGCGGTCGATGCGTGGATGCGCGAGCGTTTCGACGTGAGCAGTGCGCGCCACGTTCCGCAGATCTATGGCGCCCAATCCGCGGTCAATGAAACCGAGGCGGGGGACGTGGTGCAGCGCCTGGTGCAGTCGGAGCGGGAATCCGGCTTTCCGATGGCGCTGGCGCTGGCTCGCGATTCGGATGCCTGGAAGACTTTTGTCGCGACGCTGCCCGAAGTGGAGGGTGCGCTCAAAGCTGCGCACGTGCAGGCGATGGCGGCCCTGGAAGCGCGGCCGCAGGATGGGGAAACCATTCAGGCCGACTACCTGCGGCAGTGCGACGACATTCGTGCCCGGCCGCTTCTCGAGGCGCTGGACGCCTTGTTCACCGACCGCTGACACCGGCTTTCGCTCCCGGCGGCGCGCCGACCGCCGTCGCGCTTGGCATGCATGGGTAGATCCGGGGCGCCTTCGGCAGCGGTCCGGCGACTTCGTGTGGCCGAAAACGCCAGCCCACAACGGACGCCGGAGTCGTGCCTTTTCCCCCTCGAAAGCCCACCGCTTGTTCGTCAGCTCCGATGGGGTCCGCACCAGGACGCATCGTCCAGAACGGGTCGCAGCGGTGACGCTTGCCCAGGTCGAAGCCACCCGATCCAGAGCGGCAGGGCGACGAGACGCCGCTGCAGGCGCTCGACGAGATAGCGGTCGTCGAGCCGGCGGCTTTCGCCGGTCCGGCACACGGCAGTCTGCCGCTGCGTCGCGAACCGGTCGGGCAGACGCGGGAGGCGATGATCCTGTTGCGCGATGCCATGGAGGGGGGAGCCGCCGCGCTGCTCTCCCTGCAGCAGGTCCGAACCATCCATGGTGTCTGGATGCAGGCCTGTGCCTTCGACCGCGAGGCGTCGGGCGCCGCGTTCATGGCGGACGCGCTACCGGACTTCGCGACGCATGAATTGATCGACTGGCCATGGCAGCGCTGAAGGCGCGACCCCAGGACGAGAAAACCACCCAGGCCGACTACCTGCGGCAATGCGACGACATTCGGGCCGGCCGCTGAGGCCGGCGCCCGCCTCAGGCGGCGCGCACTTGGACGGAGTCCTGTGCACCGGCCGCAGCCAGGCCGCAAAGCACGTCGCCCACCACGATCACCGACGGGCTCGCGAAGCCCTCGGCGACGATGGTGTCGTGCAGCTTTTCCAGCGTGCAGACGGTGTGGCGCTGGCTCGGCAGAGACACGTTCTGCACCACCGCCACCGGCGTGGCGCCGGGCAGTCCCTGCAGCAGTCCTTGCTGGATGTGCGCAGCGCCGGTCACGCCCATGTAGACGACCAGCGTGAGCCGCGCGGCATGTGCCGTGGTGGCGAGGGTCGCCCAGTCGGTGCCGGCCGATCCGGGCTTGGCATGGCCGGTGACGAAGATCACGCCCTGCGCATGCTCGCGGTGGGTGAGCGGCACGCCGAGCGTGGTGACGGCGGCCAGCCCGGCGGTGATGCCGTTGATGACCTCGGGCTCGATGCCGAAGGCGCGCATGTGCTCGACCTCTTCACCGCCGCGACCGAAGACGAAGGGGTCGCCGCCCTTCAGGCGCACGACCGTTTCGCCTTCGCGCACCGCCATCAGCATCAGCTTCTGGATGAAGGCCTGCGGCGTGCTCTTGCAGCCGCCGCGCTTGCCCACGTAGACCACTCGCGCGCTGGGCTGTGCCAGGGCGACGATGGCGTCGCTCACCAGGTCGTCGACCAGCAGCAGCGTGGCCGAGGCGATGGCCTTGACGGCCTTGACGGTGAGCAGGTCCGGGTCGCCGGGGCCGGCGCCGACCAGGATGCAGCGGCCGCGTCCGGTGACGGCGGTCTCGATCGGCAGGTCGTGCACCTCGCCGCCACGTAGTTGAAAGACCGGGTCCAGGGTGGGCGGGGTGGAAGGTGAAATCGACGAGGAAGGGAAATCTTTGTTCATGCTGTCTCCGTGACGGCGGGCGCGGTCGGTGCGTCTGCGCTCATGCGTCCTGCCAGGAGCAAGAGGTGTTCCAGCTGGCGCTGGATCGGCTCGGGCACCGGGAGTTCGCCCTGCAGCACCGCGCGGGTGTAGCGGGCGGCGGTGGCGGCGTCGGTGCTGGTGGGCAGGCCCGGCACTTCGGCGGCGGTGCCCGGTGCCTGGGCCTGCAGCTGCACCGGCAGGCCGGCGGCGAAGCCGGTGAGCTCTGCCGTGCGGCGCGGGTCGGCCACTACCTCGCCTTCGAGGCCGCGCGAGAGCAGGGCGTCGGCGCCCAGCATGGCGAAGGTCTGCGCCATCGATTCGGCATAGGCCGCGTGCGTGTAGCTGGCCACCAGCAGCGCCTTGTCGGTGCAGGGATTCATCAGCTTGACCACGCTGTGCGCCGGATTGCGTAGTCCCACCACACGACGCACGTCGAGCAGGCGCTTGAGGCCGGGACAGATGAGTTCGGTCGGCGCGAAGGCGACTTCGCCTGGCGCGATGGCGCGCACGGCGGCCAGGGGCGCGATGTCCATCAGTGCGAAGACTTCCTGCGCGGTGACACGGGCGTCTTCGCTGGCCGCGCCGTGCACCAGCACCGGCAGGCCGGCGCGGCCGATGAGCAGGGCCAGCAGCGGGGTCAGCACCGGCAGACGGCGCGCGCCGTTGTAGCTGGGCAGCACGACCGTCGGCTGCCGCGTGGTGGACGGGAACAGCGTGCTGCGCGAAGCGGTCGCATCCAGAAAGCCGGCGAGCTCGTCCGGGCTCTCGCCCTTGATGCGCATGGCCAGGCAGAAGGCGCCGATCTCCAGGTCGGTCACGCTGCCGTCGAGCACCTGGCCGAACAGATCGGCGGCCTGGGTGCGGTCGAGCGGTCGCGCGCCGCGGGGGCCGCGGCCGATTTCCTTGATGTAGTGGCTGATGCCCATGGGCTGCTGGTTGGTGGGGGGCGTGGGGTCTGCGATTGTCCCGAATGCTTGATGACCTGGGGCTATATCGACATGGCCACAAGGGGTTCAGGCCGGTTGCGGCTGCGCCTGACGCACCGCATGGACCCGGCGCTTGAGCTCGGGAATGCACGATCCGCAGTTGGTGCCGCAGCGCAGCGCCTGCTGCAGGCCGGCGAGCGCGGCGGCCTCGTCCGGCGCTTCGGCCCCGTGCGTGGCGAGGTATTGGTCGATGGCGGGCTCGGTCACACCGAAGCAGCTGCAGACCTGCGCGCCGCGCGCGGCCATGGCGACCGGGGCTTGCGGCGTGCCGGAGAGCAGGGCGCGTCCGAAAGCCTGGGCGGGCATCTGCTGCTGCAGCAAGGGCTTCATCCAGGACTCGGCGCGCACGTCGCCGGCGAGCAGAAAGCCTTCCAGGCGCACGTCTTCGCCCAGCCGCACCAATCGCACCGTGCGGCGCTGGGCCTTGCGACGGTCGGCATAGCGCAGGGCATCGGCGGCATCGATGCCGAGCAGCGATTCGATCTGCGCCAGCACGGCGTCGGGCGGCGCCTCGTCGGCGGCGGCGCGCAACAGCACGCCGCCGCGTTCGTCGGCGACCTGGGCCAGCGGGGTGTCGCTGGCAAAAGGCACGCAGCTGGCGAAGCGCAGGCGGGGCATCAGCGAGCGGAGGGCTTCGCGGGCAGACAGCATCTGCGCGGCCGGCAGCCAGGCCAGCGCCACCATCTGCCAGGCCGGCGCGGCGGGCTCGATGCGCACGGCGGCGTGCTTGAGTTCGGGTTGTTTCGAATCGGGGCAATAGACCGGTTGCGTCAGTGCGTTGACGCCGGCGAGCAGGCTGCCGTCGTCGGCCCGGCCGCTGAGGTATTCGCTGCCCCAGTGCATGGCGATGAAGGCCTGCGAAGGCTGCACGTCGTCCGACGGCTGGGCCGGCAGCACCAGGCTGCCGCGGCGGGAGCTGACCTGCACCAGCGCGCCGTCGGCGATCTTGCGGCGCGCCATGTCGCCCGGATGCAGCTGCACGCAGGGCTCGGCGGCATGGCCGAACAGGCGGCCCAGCGTGCCGGTGCGGCTCATGCCGTGCCACTGGTCGCGCAGCCGGCCGGTGTTGAGTGCGAACGGAAAACGTGCGTCGCGCGGCTCGGCGATGCTGCGAAAGGGTACGGCGACGAAGCGGGCGCGGCCGTCGGGCGTGGGGAACACGCCGTCTTCGTAAAGGCGCTCACGGCCGGTGTCGGCACCTTCGGGAAACGGCCACTGGCGCGGCTCGGCTTCGATCTGCGCATAGCTCAGGCCGGTGATGTCCAGGTCGCGGCCGCGGGTGGATTCGCGGTGTTCATTCCAGACCGACTCCGGCGTCGGGTACTCGAACAGTCCGTCGCCGCGCCCGAGCCGCGTGGCCAGGCGGTGGGCGAAATCACGGCCGATGCTCCAGTCGTGGCGCGCCTCGCCGGCCGGCGGCACGGCGGCGCGCACGCGCGAGATGCGGCGTTCGCTGTTGGTCACCGTACCTTCCTTTTCCCCCCAGGTGGTGGCTGGCAGCAGCAGGTCGGCATAGGCGCAGGTGGCGGTGGTGGCGAAGGCTTCCTGCACCACCACGAACTCGGCGCGCTCCAGCGCGCGGCGCACGGTGGCCTGGTCGGGCAGGGATTGCGCCGGGTTGGTGCAGCCGATCCACAGCGCCTTGACCTCGCCGTCGGCCGCGGCCTCGAACAGCTCCACTGCCGTACGGCCGGGTCTGGACGGCACCTCGGGCACGCCCCACAGCGCCGCCACCTCGGCACGGTGGGCGGCATTGCCCATGTCGCGATGGCCGGAGAGCAGATTGGCCATGCCGCCGACTTCGCGCCCGCCCATGGCGTTGGGCTGGCCGGTCAGCGAAAACGGGCCGGCGCCGGGTTTGCCGATCTGGCCGGTGGCCAGGTGCAGGTTGATCAGTGCGGTGTTCTTGGCGGTGCCACTGGAGGACTGGTTCAGGCCCTGGCAGTACAGGCTGAGCGTGGCGGGTGACAGCGCGAAGAGCCGCGCCGCTTCGATCAGGTCGGCTTGGGCGATGCCGCAGGCGGTGGCGACGGCTGCGGGCGTGGCGTCGCGCACCAGGTCGCGCAGGGCGCTGAAGCCGCTGGTGTGGCGGGCGATGTAGCCGGCGTCGGTCCAGCCCTCCCACAGCATCAGGTGCAGCATGCCGTGGTAGAGCAGCACGTCGGTGCCGGGCTGGATCGCCAGGTGCAGGTCGGCGACGGCGGCGGTGTCGGTGCGGCGGGGGTCGACGACGACCATCTTCATGTCCGGCCGGGCGGCGCGGGCGTCCTCGATGCGGCGAAACAGGATGGGGTGGGCCCAGGCGGTGTTGCTGCCGGTGATGAAGAGGCAGTCGGCCAGGGCCAGGTCGTCGTAGCAGGCGGGCGGAGCGTCGGCGCCCAGGCTCTGCTTGTAGCCGGCCACTGCGCTGCTCATGCACAGGCGCGAGTTGGTGTCGAGGTTGTTGGTGCCGATGAGGCCTTTGACCAGCTTGTTGAAGACGTAGTAGTCCTCGGTGAGCAGCTGGCCGGAGAGGTAAAAACCGACGGCGTCGGGCCCGGAGGTGGTGATGATTTCCGCGAAGCGGTCGGCGGCTATGTCGAGGGCTGTTTGCCAGGCGATGGCTTCGGGCGCTTCTGCTCGGGCGCTGCGGAGCATGGGGCGGAGCAGTCTTGTTTGCAGGGTGACTTCTGCAGTGGCTGTCCGGTGAAGGGTCGAGCCCTTGGTGCAGAGGCGGCCGAAGTTGGCGGGGTGGGTGGGGTCGCCTTTTACGCCCGTTATCTGGCCTTCTGCGGATTCGATGATGACGCCGCAGCCTACGCCGCAGTAGGGGCAGGTTGACTTGGTTTGTTTTGTTGTCATTGCTCGCTCCTCATCTTTGGGGCTTGCTTTGTGCTTCTTCTGCTGAACGTAGGGTGGGGCTGGGGGCTTGCTCTTTGCTGGGCTGGCTTATCTTTTCTTCTTTTACTGGTCGTAGGGTGGAGCTGGGGGCTTGCGCGCCCCCAGACCTGCGGTAACTTTCTTTTGTTGGGACAAAAGAAAGTCACCAAAGAAAAACCCTTGAAGACGAGCTCGAAGCTCGGTCGGGCCATTGCTTCGCTCGGCCTGGGGAATGTGCCTTCGAACGCTCTAACGGCAACAGTTTGGACAAGGGTCGATCCAGAGCCTTGGCCCCTGCTTCGCAGGGTCGGGGCTGAGAGGATAAGAACAGGCGACCGCACTGAGCACGTCGAGGGGGCCGCGCTGATTCGATCGCCACGCGCGCGGCGCACCGTGGTCCGGGTCACGCCGTGATGGACCGCCCATTCGTGCGCTCCTGCGGGCCGATGTTCGAGTGCCACGCCCAGCATTCCGCCAGGGCACATCGCATGGCGCCTGCGCGCTCCGCCAGTGCGGTCGCCTGTTCTTATCCTCTCAGCCTCGACCCTGCGAAGCAGGGGCCATGGCTCCGGATCGACCCTTGTCCAAACTGTTGCCGCTAGAGCGTTCGAAGGCACATTCCCCAGGCCGAGCGAAGCAATGGCCCGATCGAGCCTCGAGCTCGTCTTCAAGCTTTTCTTTGGTGACTTTCTTTCAGCGGAAAGAAAGTTACCGCGGGTCTGGGGGCGCGCAAGCCCCCAGCTCCACCCTACGTTCAGTAGAAGAAAAGAAAAAACAAAATCGAGCTCTGCAGAAGCAAACCCCACGCCCCGCCCTCGGCAGAGAGAAGAAAGAAAGCAAGAAGCAGAACTCACAACACATCACCCAGCAGCAGCAGCAGCAGCAGCAGCCATCAAAGCCACCACCTTGCGACCAGGCCCCGCAACAGGCCGCTCCAGGTCAAGCGCAAGAGAGGCCAGCTCACCAGCATCCAGATGCACAACCCCGTCGGAGACAAGAACGGCAAACCGAGGCGTACACCCCTCATCAGGCGCCTTCGCACATCCGTCATCCAACCCGATCGTGAAGTTGTGCAGCGGACAAGCCACATTCGTCCCGAACACGATCCCCTGCGACAAGGGCCCACCCTTGTGCGGACACCGATCCAGCAGCGCAAAAACCTGCTCCGCATCGTTACGAAACACCGCCACGTCCACGCCCTGAGGCCGGGCCACCCGCCGCGACCCGAGTACCGGGATATCTTCCACCCGGCACACGGGCGTCCATTGCGTATTAGTCGTCATGTGAAGGGCTCCTGCTCAAGCGGTTTCGGTGGAGGTCGAGGAAGACGAGGACAAGGCCACCGGCACGATCGGAATCACCGGCGTGAACTGCCGCGTATCCACCAGCGCCTTGCCCGCCTCGGCCCATGGATCGACCGCCCCGTCGAGCGAGAACTGCAGCCGGTCCCACAGCGCCTTGCGCCCCACCGGGTCGTCGATGATCTTCTTCTTGACGTAGTCCAGCCCCACCCGTGCGATGTAGTGCACCGTGCGGTCCAGGTACCAGGCTTCCTCGCGGTAGAGCTGCAGAAACGCGCCGGCGTACTCCATCACTTCTTCTGCGGTCTTCACCTTGGCGAAGAAGTGCGCCACCTCAGTCTTGATGCCGCCGTTGCCGCCCACGTAGATCTCCCAGCCCGAATCCACACCGATGATGCCGACGTCCTTGATGCCCGACTCCGCGCAGTTGCGCGGGCAGCCCGACACTGCCAGCTTCACCTTGTGCGGCGAGTACATGGCCCATAGCGCACGCTCCAGATCCTTGCCGAGCTGGGTCGAATCCTGGGTGCCGAAGCGGCACCACTCGCTGCCGACACAGGTCTTCACCGTGCGCAGCGACTTGCCGTAGGCGAAGCCGCTGGGCATGTCCAGATCCTTCCAGACGGCCTGCAGGTCTTCCTTCTTCACGCCCAGCAGGTCGATGCGCTGGCCGCCGGTAACCTTGACGGTCGGAATGTTGTACTTGTCGGTGACGTCCGCGATGCGGCGCAGTTCGGCCGCCGTGGTGGTGCCGCCCCACATGCGCGGCACGACCGAATAGGTGCCGTCCTTCTGGATGTTGGCGTGGCTGCGTTCGTTGATGAAACGGCTCTGCGGATCGTCCACCGCCTCCTTCGGCCAGGTGCTGATGAGGTAGTAGTTGAGCGCCGGGCGGCAGCTGGCGCAGCCGTTGGGTGTCTTCCAGCCGAGCTTGGAGAACACGTCGCCGATCTTGAGCAGATGGTCGGCCTTGATCGCCTCGCGCACTTCCTGGTGGCTGCGTTCGGTGCAGCCGCACATGGCTTTTTTCTTGGGCGTGGCGGAGTAGTCGCCGCCGGCGGTGAACATCAATATCTGCTCGACCAGCCCGGTGCAGGAGCCGCACGATGCGCTGGCCTTGGTGTGCTTCTTCACCTCGTCGAGGGTGAACAAACCCTTTTCCTGGATCGCCTTGCAGATGGTGCCCTTGGTCACGCCGTTGCAGCCGCAGACTTCGTCGGCGTCGGCCATGGCGGCAGCCTTGTTCACGCCCTGGTGGCCGGCGTCGCCGAGGTGCGATTCGCCGAACATCAGCTTGTCGCGAATGTCGTGGATGCTGCGGCCCTCGCGCAGCAGCTTGAAGTAGTAGCTGCCGTCCACCGTGTCGCCGTAGAGGCAGGCGCCGACGAGCTTGTCGTCCTGGATGACCAGCTTCTTGTAGACGCCGCCGAAGGGGTCGCTCATGACGATCTCCTCGGTGCCTTCGCCGCCCATGAACTGGCCGGCGGAGAACAGGTCGATGCCGGTCACCTTGAGCTTGGTCGAGGTGAGCGAGCCGAGGTAGCGGCCGATGCCCATTTCGGCCAGGTGGTTCGCCGCCACCTTGGCCTGCTCGAACAGCGGCGCCACCAGCCCGTAGGCAATGCCCCGGTGCGCAGCGCATTCACCCACGGCGTAGATGCGGGCGTCGGTCACCGTCTGGAGGGTGTCGGTGACCACGATGCCGCGGTTGCAGTGCAGCCGGGCCGATTCGGCCAGGGCCACGTTGGGGCGGATGCCCACGGCCATCACCACCAGATCCGCCGCTTCCTCGCTGCCGTCCTTGAAGCGGATCGCCTTCACCCGGCCGGCCTTGCCATCTTCGGCGTCGCCGATCAGCTCCTGGGTGTGGGCGCTGAGGCGGAACTTCAGGCCGCGCTGTTCGAGCGACTGGCGCAGCAGGCCGCCGGCCACGGCGTCGAGCTGCTTTTCCATGAGCCAGGCGTTCACGTGCACGACGGTGACCGTCATGCCGCGCAGCATCAGGCCGTTGGCGGCTTCGAGGCCGAGCAGGCCGCCGCCGATGACGACCGCGTGCTTGTGCGTCTTGGCCGTCTCGATCATGGTGTTGGTGTCGGCGATGTCGCGATAGGCGATCACCCCGTCGAGATGCGCGCCCGGCACCGGCAGCATGAAGGGATTGGAGCCGGTGCACAGCAGCAGCCGGTCGTAGGGCGCCTCGGTGCCGTCGTCGGCGCGCACCACGCGTTGGCGGCGGTCGATGGCCACCACCTTGCGGCCGGCGTGGACCGTGATGCCGTTGTCTTCGTACCAGGACCAGGGGTTGAGCACGATCTCGTCGACCGTCTGCTCGCCCGCGAGCACCGGCGACAGCAGGATGCGGTTGTAGTTGGGATGCGGCTCGGCGCCGAAGACGGTGATCTCGTAGAGATCCGGATCGATCTTCAGCAGTTCTTCCAGTGTGCGGACACCGGCCATGCCGTTGCCGACCAATACCAGCTTCTGCTTCTTCACGCGCATGTCCATGGCGTTCTCCGTGGGCTTTTCAATCGACCAAAAAAAAGGCGTCCGCATGGTGCGTGTGCCGGTCGATGACCTGGCACATCCATGCGGACGCCTTTGTCCTGAAGCCACTGCACGACGCCATTGCCGCGCGGTGACCTTGCGATGCGTCATGCAAGCGGCGTGCCAGCGGATGGGGGTGTTTTCGACTCGACCCAGAGCGTTTGGCGCCGTGTTTTGGACCGTGCTGCGTCGGCTTGGTGCATTTTGCGGAGCACAAGAAAAAAGGAACCGAAGACGGCGCTCGGGCCGACGCTGCCGGCCAGGTCAAATACATGCGTCAATATTGATGCAGAATGATGTCGAATTTGATGAGGAGCAGTTATGCGTACCACCGTCACCATCGACGACAAGCTCTACGAGCAGGCCCTCGAAGTCGCCGATCCCCAAATGGATAAGGCAGATCTGTTTCGGGAAGCCATCAAGACATTCATTCGCGTGCACGCCAGCAAGCGCCTGGCCGCGCTCGGCGGTGCCGCGCCCGAAATCGCCGATGTGCCTCGCCGACGCGAGGATTCCCGACGGTGAGCGTGCTGGCCGATACATCCGTTTGGATCGCGCATTTTCGAGAGCCCAGCCCTGAGCTGATCGGCCATCTGGACGCCGGACAGGTCTTGATTCATCCGATGGTGATTGCAGAACTGGCATGCGGAACACCTCCCGATCGATTGCGCACCCTGCAAGCGCTTGGGCTTCTGGAGCACTCGCATCAGGCGAGCATGGCCGAGGTGCTCCTATTGATCGAGGGGAAAAAGCTGTTTGGACGCGGATGCGGTTTGGTTGACATGATGTTGCTGGCGTCCACATTGGTCACGCCCGGAGCGACGTTGTGGACGCTCGACAAACGACTGGCCGATCTCGCCGATCTTGTGAAGGTCCGGTACCGACCTTCCTTGCACTGATCGCCACCCACAAAAAAGCCCGGCGAACCGGGCTTGGTCTGTCTGCTGGTCAGGCTGCCTTCTCGACATGCCCCTGCCGCGTGTACAGGAAGTCGATCACCGCCTTGCGGTAATGCACGTAGGTCGTGTCCTCGGCCAGTTCCACCCGGTTGCGCGGCCGGGCGAGGTCGACCGACAGCACTTCGCCGATGGTGGCCGACGGGCCGTTGGTCATCATGACGATCTTGTCGGACAGCAGCACCGCTTCGTCCACGTCGTGGGTCACCATGACGACGGTGCTCTGGGTCTTCTGCACGATGGCGAGCAACTCGTCCTGGAGGCGGGCGCGGGTGAGGGCGTCGAGCGCACCGAAGGGCTCGTCCATCAGCAGCACCTTGGGCTCCATGGCCAGGGCGCGGGCGATGCCGACGCGCTGCTTCATGCCGCCGGAGATCTCGCCCGGACGCTTCTGCGTGGCGGGCGTGAGGCCGACCAGCGCCAGCGCGGCGTCGGTGCGCACCTTGAGTTGCGCCTTGGATTCGGTCTTGCCGAAGACGCGTTCCACACCCAGGTAGATGTTCTCGTAGCAGGTCAGCCAGGGCAACAGGGAATGGTTCTGGAACACCACCGCGCGCTCGGGACCGGGGCCCTTGATTTCGCGGGCGGCGCACATCAGGCTGCCGTGGGTGGGCGTGGTCAGGCCGGCGATCAGGTTGAGCAGCGTCGACTTGCCACAGCCCGAGTGGCCGATGAGCGCGACGAACTCGCCCTTGGCGACGTTGAGGTTGATGTCGCGCAACGCCTGGAAGCTGCCCTTGGGCGTCTTGAAGGTTTGCTCTACATCGCGGATCTCGATGAACCTGGATTCCTGATTGGCGAGACTCATGACTTCACCTCTTCGAACGTGAATGCAGTGGCGATCTTGATGAGCGCGAATTCGAGCAGCAGGCCGACGATGCCGATGACGAAGATCGCGATGATGATGTTCTTGACGTTGAGGTTGTTCCACTCGTCCCACACCCAGAAGCCGATGCCGACGCCGCCGGTCAGCATCTCGGCCGCCACGATCACCAGCCAGGCCGTGCCGACGGCCAGACGCACGCCGGTGAGCATGTAGGGCAGCACGGCGGGGAACAGAATCTTGGTGAGGATCTTCCATTCCGACAGGTTGAGCACCCGGGCGACGTTCATGTAGTCCTGCGGCACGCGCTGCACGCCGACGGCGGTGTTGATGACCATGGGCCAGATGGAGCAGATGAAGATCGTCCAGATGGCGGCCGGATTGGCGCCCTTGAACACCAGCAGGCCGATCGGCAGCCAAGCCAGCGGCGACACCGGACGCAGCAGGCTGATCAGCGGATTGAACATGCTGGCCAGGAACTTGAAGCGGCCGATGGCGAAGCCCACCGGAATGCCGACGAGCGCGGCGAGCCCGAAGCCCATCGCCACCCGCTGGAGCGAGGACAGCACGTTCCAGCCCACGCCCTGGTCGTTGGGGCCGTTGCTGTAGAACGGATCCTTGAAAACGGTGACGGCCTGGATCCAGGTGTCCTTGGGCGATGGAATGCTGCTGCCGGTGCTGACGGAGACGGCTTCCCACACCAGCACCAGCAGCAACAGACCGAGAAGCGGCGGCACCACCTTCAGCCAGAAGGCTCGCCAGTCGCGCGGGGCGGGTTGGCGGGGCTGGGCGGCAGCGGTTGCGGTAGTCATGGTCGTCGAGGCCGGCAGTGCCGGGTTGGTGGTCGTCGGAGGCGTGGCACCGGCCGCATCGGCCTGCGCACCCGCCAGGGAACTGTGAAAAACGGCACTCACCATGGTGTTCTCCTCAGTGAATAGGTCAGGCTTTGATCTTGAAGCTATCGGCGTATTTCGCCGGGTCCTTGCCGTCCCAGACGGTGCCATCGAGCAGCTTGCTGCTGCGCATCGGATCCTTGGGCACGGCCACCTTCATCGCTCCGGCGACGTCCTTGTACATGTCGATCTGGTTGATCGACCTGGCCACGGCCAGGTAGTCCGGATGTTCCTTGAGCAGGCCCCAGCGCTTGTGCTGGGTCAGGAACCACATGCCGTCGGAGAGATAGGGGAAGTTCACCGCGCCGTCGTCGAAGAACTTCATGTGGTTCGGGTCATCCCAGGTCTTGCCCATGCCGTTTTCGTAGCGGCCCAGGATGCGCTGGTTGATCGCGTCGGCGCTGGTGTTGACGTAGCTCTTTTCTGCGATGACGTCGGCCATCTTGTTCTTGTTCTGAAGGCTCGCGTCGATCCACTTGCTGGCCTCCATCACGGCCATCATCACGGCGCGGCAGGTGTTGGGATTGGCCTTGACGAACTCCGCCCGGGTGCCGAGCACTTTCTCGGGGTGATCTTTCCAGATGTCCTGGGTGGTGATGGCGGTCACGCCGATCTTGTCGATGATCGCGCGCTGGCCCCAGGGCTCACCCACGCAAAAACCGTCCATGTTGCCCACGCGCATGTTGGCCACCATCTGCGGTGGCGGCACGACGATGACCTTGGCGTCCTTGATCGGGTTGATGTTCGACGCGGCCAGCCAGTAGTTGAGCCACATGGTGTGGGTGCTGGTCGGGAAAGTGCCGGCGAAGGTGTATTCGCGCTTGTTGGTGGCCATCACCTTGGCCAGCGAAGGTCCGTCGACCGCGCCCTTGTCGGCCAGCGCTTTCGACAGGGTGATCGCCTGGCCGTTGCGGTTGAGGCCCATCAGCATGGCCATGTCCTTCTTGGGGCCGCCCACGCCGAGGTGGACTCCGTAGATCAGGCCGTAGAGCACATGGGCCATGTCGAGCTCGCCGTTGACCAGCTTGTCGCGAACGCCCGCCCAACTGGCTTCCTTGCTCGTGACGATCTTCACGCCGTACTTCTTGTCGAAGCCCAGCACCGAGGCCATCACCACACTGGCGCAATCGGTCAGTGGAATGAAGCCGATCTTGACTTCTTCCTTCTCGGGTTTGTCGGAGCCCGCAGCCCAGACGCCGCTGTGCCCGAGGCTGGCGAACAGGGCGGTGGCGCCGGCCTTGCGGATGAACTCGCGGCGCGGCGCGGCCACGGCGGTGTCTGCTGCGGGGGAGGCTGCAGCGACAACGGGGTCGGCTTTACCGGGAATCTTCTGGGCCATGGTCTAACTCCTTGCGTGGGCGAAAAACGGGAAGCGGGCTGAAAAAACAAAAACGGCGCCCATTCCCTGGCGCTTTCGCGAGCAGGAAATGGACGCCGTTGTCCAGATGTCGTGGGTGACTGTTGACGCCGGACCGCCATTGGCCCAGTGTCGCCCTACCACCATGCAGGAGTCATGCCAGCGGTTTTGCCCCGTGTTAGCGCCGGAGCGGGGCGTTGGAGCCGGTGGTGAACCCCGTCTAGCCGTGCCGTCGTGGTGCGCCGCACCAAACTGCAGCGGTTTCGCATTCGGATGCTCAGCGGGCCTTGGCCGGCAGCAGCTCGGCCATGGCCAGCACTGCCTCGGCCACGTCGACCAGGCGCTTGCCCTGGCCCATGGCGGTCTGCCGCAGCATCTTGTGCGCCTCTTCTTCGTTGATATGACGGTGCGCCATCAGCAGGCCCTTGGCGCGCTCGACGATCTTGCGTTCGTTGAGCGCGGCGCGCACGTCGGCCAGCTCGTCGGCCATGGCCTGCAGGCGATACGACTGCTCCTGCACCATCTCCAGCACCGAGCGGCCGAGCTGCGGTCCCAGTGCGGGCGAGTCGCCGCGGGGCGCGGGGTCGTCGAAAAAGGTGCCGGTCGAACGAGAGGAGGTCGATTGCGCGGCTTGGAGCAGCGCGGCGTGGGTATCCAGGTCGGCGCGCGCCTGCTGCAGCTTCTCCTGGCAGCGACGCACCAGGTCGGCGGCCAGGCGAACTTCCACCGCCTGCATGGCGTCGATGCGTTCGGTGCAGCCGTCGAACCAGTCGCGGCTGAGCGAGCGGTCGAGGCTGATGCCGACAGCGGCGGTGCAGCCGATGCGGCGCAGGCGCTCGATCTCGGCCATGGCCGCACCGCCCAGGCAGGCCTGCCATGCGGCGATATGGACCGGCTCGGCGAAGTCGGTGAAGACGGTGAAGCAGCGCTCCTGCGACTCGATCAGGTGCAGCCAGTGCTGCTGACGCGCCAGCTCCACGGTTCCTTGCGCGAAGGCAGCGGCGCCGGCGGCGCGTTCCTGGCCGGTGAATTCCTTGCCCTGCATGAAATGAAAGGTGGCAACCAGCATGCGGGAGAGCTCGGGGTCGCTGGCGCTGTCGGCCGCGTCGAACACCACGCCGAGCAGCGCTGCCACCAGGCGGTTGAAGCTGCGGGTGGACTCGGCGCTGTCGAGCGCCCGCTCGCCGATGCGCTCGCGCAGCCGGGGCAGGGCGCCCAGGCCCTGCAGCGCATAGGCGATGCGGCTGAACAGCCGCGCCCCGTTGGCGATGGCCGCGCCTTCGATGTCGATCTGCTCCAGCGCGGCACGCCAGCGCTCGGCGGCCGCATGGCAGGCGACCACCTGCTTGATCCGCTGTTCGCCGAAATGCGCTTCGCCACCGCCGAGGAAGAGATTGCTCATGCCGCGCTCCTTCTGCAGGGCGTGGATCAGTTCGGCGGTGCGGCGCACCAGTTCGCTGGTCAGCAGGAGCTGTTCGAGTTCGCGGATTTCGCACTGGCGTGCGGCAACGAGGAAATTGAGTCCGGATTTCATGTGGGGTGCCATGGCGGCAGCAAGGCGCGTGCCGTCCATTGTGGCGAAGGGCCATGTCGGGCGGCCTAAACTCGGCCGGATGCGCAACGATCTGCTCGTCCTGGGCTTCGAATCATCCTGCGACGAAACGGGCGTGGCCCTCGTCGAATCCTCCGCCTCGCAGGCGGTCCCGCGCCTTCTGGCGCATGCACTGCACAGCCAGGTGGCGATGCACCAGGCCTACGGCGGCGTGGTGCCCGAACTCGCCAGCCGCGACCACATCCGTCGTGTGCTGCCGCTGACCGACGCGGTCATGGCCGAGGCCGGGCGATCGCTGGAAGCGGTCGACGTCATCGGCTACACCCGAGGGCCGGGCCTGGCCGGTGCGCTGCTGGTGGGCGCCGGCGTGGCCTGCGCGATGGGTGCGGCGCTCGGCGTGCCGGTGCTGGGCATCCACCATCTCGAAGGGCATCTGCTGTCGCCCTTTCTCAGCGACGACCCGCCGGAGTTTCCCTTCGTGGCCTTGCTGGTGTCCGGCGGCCACACCCAGCTGATGCGGGTGGACGGGGTAGGGCGCTACGCGATGCTGGGCGAAACCATCGACGACGCTGCCGGAGAGGCCTTCGACAAGTCGGCCAAGCTGATGGGCCTGGGCTATCCGGGCGGGCCGGCGCTGTCGCGGTTGGCCGAGCAGGGCGACCCCAAGGCTTTCGCCTTGCCGCGGCCGTTATTGCGCAGCGGCGACCTCGATTTTTCTTTCGCCGGGCTCAAGACGGCCGTCTTGACCCAGGCGAAGAAGCTCGGCGACCAGCTCGAGGCACGCAAGGCCGACCTGGCCGCGTCGACCGAGGCGGCGATCGTCGAAGTCCTGGTGAAAAAATCTTTGACGGCGCTGGAGCGCACCGGGCTGCAACGACTGGTGGTGGCCGGCGGCGTGGGGGCCAACCGCCATCTGCGCGCGCAGCTCAATGGCGAATGCGCGCGACGCGGCGTTCGGGTGCACTACCCCGAGCTGCATCTGTGCACCGACAACGGCGCCATGATCGCCATGGCCGCGTCGATGCGGCTGGCGTCCGGTCTGTCGGAGCCGACACGCACCTATGCGTTCGATGTGCGTCCGCGCTGGACGTTGGGTGATGCCTGAATCGCTCGCCGATATGTCGTCCATGAAAAAGCCGCCCGGTTCGGGCGGCTTTTTTGATAATCCCCAGAATTAATCAGGAAATAACCAGGCTGCGCGCAGTCTTCACTGGCGCCTTGCGGGCGATTTTCAAGGTCAATACTCCATTTTCGAGTTTGGCTTGGCTGGCCTCGGCGTCGATTTCCTGCGCCAGCTCATAAGCCAGCTTGATGGTGCGCGGTGCATCCTGCACGCTTTCAACGCGCACGACATTACCGTCGAGGTTGATCGCCAATTGCTCGCGCGACAGGCCGGGTACGTCGATGGTGAAGGTGACGAACTGCTCGTCCTGCTTCACCTGCGGTGCCTGCGCGGTGGACTGGCGGGCGGACGGGCCGAAGGCATTGGCCAGAAATCGTTCGAGCGAATGATCGACCGAACGCAGTTGCGGGGCGTAAGCGGGGCGGCGGGCTTGGGCGTAGAACATGGAAATGGCTCCTATACACTGCGCGGCTTTCAACCGTGAACGCCGCATGGAATCGAATCTGTGTGTGGCCGCCGGTATTTCAAGTAAATAAATCAAGGGAAAAATATGCGACGCGTGGTCTTGAAAACGATCGCGGCAGGACTATTTGGCGGCGCGCAGTTAATGTCTGCGCGGGCGCAGAACGTCGCTGGAAAGCCGATCACCATCGCGCTCATCGAGGGGCTGTCGGGCGCTTTCGCCAATGCGGGAGAAGCGGTGTTTCGCAATATTTCCTGGGCGATCGAGCGGGTGAATGCGCGTGGCGGCGTCAAGCTCGCCAGCGGTGCGCGGCCCTTGCAGCTGGTGCGCTACGACAGCCGCGGGCAGAGCGAGGAAGCCTTTTCCGCGTTGCGCGCCGCGATCGACGCCGGAACGCATTTCGTGATGCAGGGCAACTCGTCGGCGGTGGCTGCCGCGCTGGTCGATGCCGTCGACAAGCAGAACACGCGGGATCCGGCCCACCGCATGGTGTTTCTCAACTACTCCGCGGTCGATCCGGTGTTGACCAACGAGCGCTGCAGCTTCTGGCATTTCCGCTTCGACGCCCATGCGGACATGCGCGTGGCTGCGCTGCTGGACGTGCTGCGCGACGATCGCTCGGTCGGCAGCGTCTACCTGATCGGTCAGGACTACAGCTTCGGCCAAGGTGTGCTGCGCGAGGCCCGGCGGCAATTGGGTTTGCAGCGGCGGGACGTGAAGATCGTCGGCGACGAACTGCATCCGCTCGGCCGCGTGAAGGATTTCGCGCCCTACGCCGCCAAAATCCGCGCCAGCGGCGCCCAGGCGGTCATCACCGGCAACTGGGGCAACGACCTGACCCTGCTGGTGAAGGCGGCGCGCGAGGCCGGCTTCGAGGGCAAGTTCTACACCTTCTACGGCAATGCCCTGGGGGCGCCCGCGGCGCTGGGTGATGCCGGGGTCGGCCGGGTGCTGGCGGTGGCCGACTGGCTGCCCAACGTGCCCGGTGCGCAGAGCGAGGCCTTCTACGCGGCCTTCCACCAAAGGTTTCCGAGGCCGGAAGAAGACTATGTACACATGCGCATGCAGCTGATGGTGGAGGCGCTGGCGCAGGCCCTGGAGAAGGCCGGCCGCGACGATCCGCTGACGGTGGCCCGCGCGCTGGAAGACGCGTCGGTCTCGCTCTACGGCCAGAGCGGGCGCATGCGGGCGGCAGACCACCAGTTCCAGCAATCGCTCGTGGTGGGCCAGATGGAGCGCAAGGGAACGCCCGGCGTCAAGTTCGATGTCGAGGGTTCGGGCTACGGCTTCAAGGTAATCCGAAACATCGCGCCGGAGCGCGCCGAGCTGCCGAACACCTGCCAAATGAGGCGGCCGGACGCGTGAGCCTGGTTCAGGAACCCCAACCGTAGCCCCGACAGGCGCCGGCGTTGGGCAATCCGCGGCATTCCACCTGCAGCCGGCGGGCACGCTCGGCGGGTGATTCGCCCTGGTCGCCGCTGAAGGTCTTGGCGCGCGCGGACGCTTTCGTCTTGGTGGAGGCCTTGGCTTTCCTGGCGGGTGTTTTGGTGCTGGCGTCCGACCTGGCGGTGGCGGCCATTGCAGGCGAGAGCACGAGAGCGAGGCCGGCAGCAAGAGCGAAGCGGCGGCGGAGAGGCTGGGGCATGGTGTCGTTTTTTGCGCGGTTGGAAGGCCGCCATCGTCGATCGCCCCGCCACCGCGCCACGACCGCCCGTCGGCTGGCTGAGCAGGGCGCGCTATAATCGACGGGCTTTGCCTCCTGCAAGGCGCACGTGCAGCGCATTTCCAGCGCCGCTCGCAAGTCAAACACTCACCGGAAACATTGAAATGATCGCATCCTCCATCAAGGCCGAAGTCGTCGCGGCCAACGCCCGTGCAGCCAACGATACCGGCAGCCCGGAAGTGCAAGTCGCACTGCTGACCGCCCGCATCAACGAGCTGACCCCCCACTTCAAGACCCACGCCAAGGACCACCACGGTCGTCGTGGCCTGCTGCGCATGGTGAGCCGTCGCCGCAAGCTGCTCGACTACCTGAAGGCCAAGGACGCAGAGCGTTACACCGCCCTGATCGCCAAGCTGGGTCTGCGCAAGTAAGGCGCGACGGACAGATGAACGCCTGAGTTAGCGCGCTAGCTCAGGCGTTTTTGCATTTCGATTTCCCATCGGCCGACCCGACCGAATCAACAGAGCCACCGGACGGTATCCCGCACAGAGCGAAGCTGTGTCATTCCAGGGGCGTTGCGCCACCCCCGAGCGCCACTGGAATGGCATCGTGTTCTGACAGGACTCCCGGCTCCGGATCTCCGCTACAACGACAACCGACAGGAGCACATCACCTATGAGCATCTTCAACAAAGTCACCAAGACCTTCCAGTGGGGCCAGAACACGGTCACCCTCGAGACCGGCGAAATCGCCCGTCAGGCTGCCGGCGCCGTGCTGGTCGACATCGATGGCACCGTGGTGCTGGCCACCGTCGCCGCATCCAAGACCGCCAAGTCCGGCCAGGACTTCTTCCCGCTGACCGTCGACTACATCGAGAAGACCTACGCCGCCGGCAAGATCCCCGGCAGCTTCTTCAAGCGCGAAGCCAAGCCCAGCGAGCTCGAAACCCTGACCAGCCGCCTGATCGACCGCCCGATCCGCCCGCTGTTCCCCGAAGGTTTCTTCAACGACGTGCACGTGGTGATCCACACCATGTCGCTCAACCCCGAAGTCGACGCCGACATCGCCGCCATGATCGGCGTGAGCGCCGCGCTGGCCGTGTCCGGCATCCCTTTCGCAGGCCCCATCGGCGCCGCGCGCGTGGGCTACATCAACGGCGAATACGTGCTGAACCCTGGCCAGACCGCCCGCAAGAACTCGCAGCTCGAACTCGTCGTCGCCGGCACCGAATCCGCCGTGCTGATGGTCGAGTCCGAAGCGCAGCAGCTCTCCGAAGAAATCATGCTCGGCGCGGTCGTGTACGGCCACGAGCAGGGCAACGTGGCCATCAACGCCATCCACGAGCTGGTGCGCGACGCCGGCAAGCCGGTCTGGGATTGGCAGGCTCCGGCCAAGGACGAGCCGCTGATCGCCAAGGTCGGCGCCCTGGCCGAAGAGAAGCTGCGCGCCGCCTACCAGCTGCGCAACAAGCAGGCCCGCACCCAGGCCCTGCGCGAAGCCACCGCGTCGGTCATGGAAGGCCTCAAGGCCGAAGGCGTCGCATTTGACAGCGTCAAGGTCGAAGGCCTGCTGTTCGACATCGAAGCCAAGATCGTGCGCAGCCAGATCCTGTCCGGCGAGCCCCGCATCGACGGCCGCGACACCCGCACCGTGCGCCCCATCGAGATCCGCAACAGCGTGCTGCCACGCACCCACGGCTCGGCCCTGTTCACCCGTGGTGAAACCCAGGCCCTGGTCATCACCACGCTCGGCACCGAGCGCGACGCCCAGCGCATCGACGCACTGGCCGGCGAATACGAAGACCGGTTCCTGTTCCACTACAACATGCCTCCCTTCGCCACCGGCGAAGTCGGCCGCATGGGCAGCACCAAGCGCCGCGAAATCGGCCACGGCCGCCTGGCCAAGCGCGCGCTCGTCGCCGTGCTGCCGTCCAAGGAAGAATTTCCCTACACCATCCGCGTGGTGTCGGAAATCACCGAATCCAACGGGTCCTCGTCGATGGCTTCGGTCTGCGGCGGCTGCCTGTCCATGATGGACGCCGGCGTTCCGATCAAGACCCACGTGGCCGGCATCGCCATGGGCCTGATCAAGGACGGCAACCGTTTCGCCGTGCTGACCGACATCCTGGGCGACGAAGATCACCTTGGCGACATGGACTTCAAGGTGGCCGGTTCTGCAGCCGGCATCACCGCGCTGCAGATGGACATCAAGATCCAGGGCATCACCAAGGAAATCATGCAGGTCGCGCTGGCGCAGGCCAAGGAAGCCCGCCTGCACATCCTGGGCAAGATGAACGAAGCCATGAGCACCGCCAACACCACGGTGTCGGACTTCGCTCCCAAGCTGTTCACCATGAAGATCAATCCGGAAAAGATCCGCGACGTGATCGGCAAGGGCGGCTCCGTCATCCGTGCGCTGACCGAAGAGACCGGCACCCAGATCAACATCGACGAAGACGGCACCATCACCATCGCCTCTTCCGACGCCGCCAAGGCCGACGAAGCCAAGCGCCGCATCGAGCAGATCACCGCCGAAGTCGAAATCGGCAAGATCTACGAAGGCCCGGTCGTCAAGATCCTGGACTTCGGCGCACTGATCAACCTGCTGCCCGGCAAGGACGGCCTGCTGCACATCAGCCAGATCGCCCACCAGCGCGTCGAGAAGGTCACGGACTTCCTGTCCGAAGGCCAGATCGTCAAGGTCAAGGTTCTGGAAACCGACGAAAAGGGCCGCGTCAAGCTGTCCATGAAGGCGCTGCTGGATCGTCCGGCCTTCAACGACCAGAACCAGGCCCCGAACCAGGCTCCGAACCAGTTCTGAGCCTGGGCGCCCGATGGGCTGCGGGCGGCATCGCGCCGCTCGCAGTCCGCAGGGGCAATGCCAACATCCGCCACCTACCCGTCGTCCAACGTCCGAGGAGCACGCATGCGAGCTGTCGAAATCACCCGGTACGGCGCCCCTGAGGTGCTAGTCGCGGGCGACCGCCCGCGTCCGGTTCCGGCGACAGGTGAGTTGCTGATCCGGGTGACGGCCAGTGGCATCAATCGGCCTGACGTGCTGCAGCGCACCGGCAATTACCCGGTGCCGCCGGGCGCGTCCGACATTCCCGGCCTGGAAGTGGCCGGTGTGGTGGAGGAGGGCGAGCCTGCTGCGCTGGCGGCTGCCGGCCTCAAGCTGGGCGACCGCGTTTGCGCGCTGCTTCCTGGTGGAGGGTATGCCGAATACGCCACCGCCTCGATCGATCTCTGCCTGCCGGTTCCGGCCTGCCTGAGCGATGTCGAAGCCGCCTCGCTGCCCGAGACCTTTTTCACCGTCTGGAGCAATGTCTTCATGCGCGGTGCATTGAAAGCGGGCGAAACCCTGTTGGTGCAGGGCGGCACCAGCGGCATCGGCGTCACGGCCATCCTGCTGGGCAAGGCGATGGGCGCGACCGTCATCGTCACGGCGGGCAGCGACGAAAAATGCGCAGCCTGCCTCGGACTCGGTGCCGATCACGCCATCAACTACAAGGCCCAGGACTTCGTGGCCGAGTGCAAGCGCCTGACGGACGGCCGCGGGGTCGACGTGGTGCTCGACATGGTGGCTGGCCCCTATGTGGCGCGCGAGATCGACTGCTTGGCCGACGACGGCCGCATCGTGGTCATCGCGGTGCAGGGCGGCTCCAAGGCCGAATTCCACGCCGGGCAGTTGCTGCGCCGGCGCCTCACCATCACCGGCTCGACGCTGCGGCCGCGTCCGGTGGCGTTCAAGGCGTCCATCGCCGCGGGCCTGCGCGAACACGTCTGGCCACTGCTGACCTCCGGCCGTGTCCGGCCGGTCGTTCACGCCACCTTTCCCGCTTCGAAAGCCGCCGATGCCCATGCCCTCATGGAATCCGGCGCGCATATCGGCAAGATTGTCCTGACTTGGTAGTTCTCATGCAGCAACGCAAAAAACTGGTAGCCGGCAACTGGAAGATGAACGGCGGTCTTGCCGCCAACGCGGCCTTGCTCGACGGCGTGCTCGCCGGGCTGGGCGCGCCGGCCTGCGGCGTCGCCGCCTGCGTTCCGGCGCCTTACCTGGCGCAGGTGCAGGCCCGCGTGGCGGGCAGTGCCCTCGCGCTCGGCGCGCAGGACGTGTCGGCTTTCGCCTCGGGTGCCTACACCGGTGAAGTCTCGGCCGGCATGCTGGTCGACTTCGGCGTTGCCTATGCCATCGTCGGCCATTCCGAACGTCGCCAATACCATGGCGAAACCGACGCCACCGTCGCTGCCAAGGCGCTCGCTGCACTGGACAAGGGCATCACGCCCATCGTCTGCGTGGGCGAAACCCTGGCCGAACGCGAGGCCGACCAGACCGTCGCGGTCGTGTCGCGCCAACTGGCCGCCGTGCTGACGAAGTTGGGCGACAAGGCGGCCGCCATCGTGGTGGCGTACGAGCCGGTCTGGGCCATCGGCACCGGTCGCACCGCCAGTCCGGAACAGGCGCAGGCGGTGCATGCCGCCCTGCGCGCACAACTGGCCGAAGCCGGTGAGGCGGCGGCGATGCAGCCCATCCTCTACGGCGGCAGCATGAACGCGGCCAACGCGGCACAACTGCTCGCGCAGGCCGACATCGACGGCGGACTGATCGGCGGCGCGTCGCTCAAGGCCGCCGATTTCCTGGCCATCGTGGCCGCAGCCGGCTGATTCTTCTTCTCTTATCCTCCTGCGCCGCAGCGCAAAGACTTTTCCTGACATGAACATCGTTCACAACCTGATCCTGGTCATCCAAATCATCTCGGCGCTCACCATGATCGGCCTGATCCTGGTGCAGCACGGCAAGGGTGCCGACATGGGCGCTGCCTTCGGCAGTGGCAGCGCCGGCAGCCTCTTCGGCGCCAGCGGTAGTGCCAACTTCCTCTCGCGCAGCACTGCGGTGCTGGCGGCGGTCTTCTTTGTCTGCACCCTGGCGCTGGCCTACTTCGGCAACCTGCGCACGACGGGTTCGGGCAGTGTTCTCGATCGCGTCTCGGCACCCGCACCGGTCACGGCGCCGGCAGCTCCGGTCGACACCGGGCCGGCTTCGCAGATCCCCGGCAACACGCCGGCCACGCCCGCCGCTCCGGCCGGTGGCGCTTCGGGCGCGAACAGCGTTCCCGCGCCCAAGACGCCCTGAAGACTTCTATAAGACTGCTGGAAGACTTCTATAAGAGTCGTTCAAAATTTTGGACGGCCGAGAGTGAAAACCCGGTGTTTCCGGGATAGAATGCAAGTCTGCCCGGAAAGCCACAAACCGTAAGGTCCTCATGCCATCCGGGCAGCAGAAAAATATAAGCCGTCGTGGTGAAATTGGTAGACACGCTATCTTGAGGGGGTAGTGGCGAAAGCTGTGCGAGTTCGAGTCTCGCCGACGGCACCATACAAAGACAGGCCCGTATCTTGCGATGCGGGTCTGTGCCGAGTAGCAAAAGACAAGCCCCAAGATGAACCTCAGTCAGTACCTCCCCGTTCTTCTGTTCATCCTGGTAGGCATCGGTGTAGGGGTCGCACCGCAAGCTCTCGGTTATCTGCTCGGGCCCAATCGCCCCGACGCGGCAAAAAATTCCCCTTACGAGTGCGGCTTCGAAGCCTTCGAAGATGCGCGCATGCAGTTCGACGTCCGGTACTACCTGGTCGCCATTCTGTTCATTCTTTTCGATCTGGAGATCGCCTTCCTGTTTCCCTGGGCCGTGGCCCTGAAGACCATCGGTCCGGTCGGGTTCTGGGCTGCGGTGATCTTCCTGGGCATCCTCGTCGTTGGCTTCGCCTACGAGTGGAAAAAGGGCGCTCTGGACTGGGAATAATGCATCCGCCGGCAAGGAGAACAAGCCATGGCAATTGAAGGAATCCTGAAGGAAGGGTTCATCACCACTTCCTACGACTCGGTGGTGAACTGGGCCAAGACCGGCTCTCTCTGGCCCATGACCTTCGGTCTGGCCTGTTGCGCCGTCGAAATGATGCATGCCGCCGCCGCGCGCTACGACATCGGCCGTTTCGGCGCCGAAGTCTTCCGCGCCAGCCCGCGCCAGTCCGATCTGATGATCGTCGCCGGCACGCTCTGCAACAAGATGGCGCCGGCCTTGCGCAAGGTCTACGACCAGATGGCCGAGCCACGCTGGGTGCTCTCCATGGGCTCGTGCGCCAACGGCGGCGGCTACTACCACTACAGTTATTCGGTGGTGCGTGGCTGCGACCGCATCGTGCCGGTCGATGTCTACGTGCCGGGCTGTCCGCCCACCGCCGAAGCGTTGATCTACGGAATCATCCAGCTCCAGCAGAAGGTCCGCCGGACCAACACCATCGCTCGGGTATGAGCGAGTTGCGGAACACCGACCCGATGACAGCCGAATCCTATGCAGTCGCCCCCGAGGCGCTGAAAGAAACCATCGTCGCCACCCTCGGTGACAAGGCCCGTCGTGTGGAAGTGCGCCTGGGCGAAGTCACCGTCATCGTGGCTGCCGAGCACTACCTCGACGTGATGCAGACCCTGCGCGACGCGCCCGGCTGCCGCTTCGAGCAACTCATCGACATCTGCGGCGTCGACTACTCCGCCTACCGCGACGGCCTCTACGAAGGCCTGCGTTACGCATCGGTGGCGCAT
Organism: Xylophilus sp. GOD-11R; assembly: GCF_033546935.1. Classification (GTDB taxonomy): domain Bacteria; phylum Pseudomonadota; class Gammaproteobacteria; order Burkholderiales; family Burkholderiaceae_C; genus Xylophilus. Next base: position 2,276,912 of record NZ_CP137854.1, read on the forward strand.
CTGCTGTCGGTCAGCCTGAACCAGCGGGTCCGCGTCAAAGTCTTCTGCCCGGACGACGACCTGCCGGTCATCGCATCCGTGAACCATCTCTGGAATTCCGCCAACTGGTTCGAGCGCGAGTCCTTCGACCTCTTCGGCATCGTCTACGAAGGCCACGAAGATCTGCGTCGCATCCTGACCGACTACGGCTTCATCGGCCACCCGTTCCGCAAGGATTTCCCGCTCTCCGGCCATGTCGAGATGCGCTACGACGCCGACCTGCAGCGCGTGATCTACCAGCCGGTGAGCATCGAGCCGCGCGAGGTCACGCCCCGCATCCTGCGTGAAGACAACTACGGCGGCGGACTGCACTGAGCCATGGCTGAAATCAAGAACTACACCCTCAACTTCGGCCCGCAGCATCCGGCGGCCCACGGCGTGCTGCGCCTGGTGCTGGAGCTCGACGGCGAAGTCGTCCAGCGCGCCGACCCCCACATCGGCCTGCTGCACCGCGCCACCGAAAAGCTCGCTGAGCACAAGACCTTCATCCAGTCGCTGCCCTACATGGACCGCCTGGATTACGTCTCGATGATGTGCAACGAGCACGCCTACTGCCTGGCCATCGAGAAGCTGCTCGGGCTGGACGTGCCGATCCGCGCGCAGTACATCCGCGTGATGTTCTCCGAGATCACCCGCATGCTGAACCACCTCATGTGGCTCGGCTCGCACGGCAACGACTGCGGCAGCTCCACCATCCTGATCTACGCCTTCCGCGAACGCGAAGACCTGTTCGACATGTACGAGGCCGTGTCCGGTGCGCGCATGCACGCAGCGTATTTCCGGCCGGGCGGTGTCTACCGCGACCTGCCGGACACCATGCCGCAGTACACGGTCAGCAAGATCAAGAATGCGCGCGCACTGGCCCGCATGAACGAGAACCGCCAGGGTTCGTTGCTCGACTTCATCGAAGACTTCACCAACCGCTTCGATCACAACTGCGACGAATACCACACGCTGCTCACCGACAACCGCATCTGGAAGCAGCGCACCGTGGGCATCGGCGTGATGGACCAGACGCGTGCGCTCAATCTCGGCTTGACCGGTCCCATGCTGCGCGGCTCGGGCATCGCCTGGGACCTGCGCAAGAAGCAGCCCTACGACGCCTACGACAAGGTGGAGTTCGACATTCCGGTCGGCAAGACAGGCGACTGCTACGACCGTTACCTGGTGCGCATGGAAGAGCTGCGTCAGTCCAATCGCATCATCAAGCAGTGCGTGCAGTGGCTCAAGGCCAACCCCGGCCCGGTCATCACCGACAACCACAAGGTGGCCCCACCCGACCGTGAGTCGATGAAGGCCAACATGGAAGAGCTGATCCACCACTTCAAGCTTTTCACCGAAGGTTTCCACGTTCCCGAAGGCGAGGCCTATGCGGCGGTGGAGCATCCCAAGGGCGAATTCGGCATCTACCTCATGAGCGACGGTGCCAACAAACCCTATCGCCTCAAGATCCGGGCGCCGGGTTTCGTGCACCTCGCCGCGCTCGACGAGATGGCGCGCGGCCACATGATCGCCGACGCGGTCGCCGTCATCGGCACGCTGGACATCGTTTTCGGGGAAATCGACCGATGAGTTCGAACCACACCCATTCGGCCGCACCGGTCGCGGCCGTGCCACTGTCGGAGCAGGCCAAGGAACGCTTCGCCAAGGAAGTGGCCAAGTATCCGTACGAGCAGCGACAGTCGGCCGTGATGGCCTGCCTGGCGATCGCCCAGCAGGAGCAGGGCTACGTCAGCCAGGCCAGCGAGGCTTTCATCGCCGAGCTGCTCGGCATGGCCGAGATCGCGGTGCGTGAAGTCACCACCTTCTACAACATGTACAACCAGCAGCCGCTGGGCCGATACAAGCTGAACGTCTGCACCAATCTGCCTTGCCAGCTGCGCGACGGCCAGAAGGCGCTGCACCACCTCGAGAAGAAGCTGGGCATCACCATGGGCGGCACCACGGCGGACGGCATGTTCACGCTGCAGCAGAGCGAATGCCTGGGCGCCTGCGCCGATTCGCCGGTGATGCTGGTCAACGACCGCACGATGTGCAGTTTCATGACCGACGAGAAGCTCGATCAGCTGATCGACGGATTGAAGGGAGCCCAAGCATGAACGCCGAGCAGGTTCTTTCGCAGTTCCAGGCCACCGGGGTCCAGACCTGTTTTCATGGCCGCCACATCGAGCCGCAGATCTATGCCGGCCTCGACGGCACCAACTGGCGCCTGAAGGATTACGAAGCGCGCGGCGGCTATGCGGCCCTGCGCAAGATTCTGCAAGGCGCGGACGGCGCCGAGCCGATGACGCAGGACCAGGTCATCGCCATCGTCAAGGAGTCCGCACTGCGCGGCCGTGGCGGCGCGGGCTTTCCGACCGGCCTGAAGTGGAGCTTCATGCCGCGTGCGTTCCCGGGCCAGAAGTACCTCGTCTGCAATTCGGACGAAGGCGAGCCGGGTACCTGCAAGGACCGCGACATCCTGATGTTCAACCCGCACATCGTCATCGAAGGCATGATCATTGCCGCCTTCGCGATGGGCATCAGCGTGGGCTACAACTACATCCACGGCGAGATCTTCCAGACCTATGAACGCTTCGAGGAAGCGCTCGAAGAGGCGAGGGCGGCCGGCTACCTGGGCGATCGCCTGCTGGGCAGCAACTTCAGCTTCCAGCTGCATGCGCACCACGGCTTCGGCGCCTACATCTGCGGCGAGGAAACCGCGCTGCTCGAGTCGCTCGAAGGCAAGAAGGGTCAGCCCCGCTTCAAGCCGCCGTTCCCGGCGAGCTTCGGCCTGTACGGCAAACCGACGACCATCAACAACACCGAGACCTTCGCGGCGGTGCCCTGGATCATCCGCAACGGTGGCGCGGCCTACCTGGAAATCGGCAAGCCGAACAACGGTGGCACCAAGATCTTCTCGGTCTCGGGTGACGTCGAAATGCCGGGCAACTATGAAATCCCGCTCGGCACGCCGTTCACCAAGCTGCTCGAGCTCGCCGGTGGCGTGCGCAAGGGCCGCCAGCTCAAGGCGGTGATCCCGGGCGGATCGTCTTCGCCGGTGCTGCCCGCCGCCATCATGAACCAGTGCACGATGGACTACGACTCCATCGCCAAGGCTGGCTCCATGCTGGGTTCTGGAGCGCTGATCGTCATGGACGACTCGCGTGACATGGTGGAGTCGCTGTTGCGACTGTCCTACTTCTACATGCACGAGTCCTGCGGCCAATGTACGCCGTGCCGCGAAGGCACCGGATGGATGTGGCGGGTCATCGACCGCATCATGAACGAGCACGGCCGCGAGGGCGACCTCGACCTGCTCAACTCGCTGGCAGACAACATCCAGGGACGCACCATCTGCGCCCTCGGCGACGCGGCGGCGATGCCGGTGCGCGCCATGATCAAGCACTTCCGCCCCGAGTTCGAGGCGCTGATTCAGCAGAGGAAGAATTCCGCCGGCACGGCCCACGCCTGATCCAGCGAGAAGACACGACATGGTTGAAATCCAACTCGACGGCCAGAAGGTCGAAGTAGCCGAAGGCTGCATGGTGATGCATGCCGCCGAAAAGGCCGGCACCTACATCCCGCACTTCTGCTATCACAAGAAGCTCTCCATCGCCGCCAACTGCCGCATGTGCCTGGTGGAAGTGGAGAAGGCGCCCAAGCCGCTGCCGGCCTGCGCCACGCCCGTCACCAACGGCATGATCGTGCGCACCAAGAGCGACAAGGCGATCAAGGCCCAGCAGTCGGTGATGGAGTTCCTGCTCATCAATCACCCGCTCGACTGCCCCATCTGCGACCAGGGCGGCGAATGCCAACTGCAGGACCTGGCCGTGGGCTACGGCGGTTCCGCCTCGCGCTACGCAGAAGAAAAGCGTGTCGTCTTTCACAAGGACGTCGGCCCGCTGATCTCCATGGAAGAGATGAGCCGCTGCATCCACTGCACCCGCTGCGTGCGCTTCGGCCAGGAAGTGGCCGGCGTGATGGAGCTCGGCATGATCCACCGCGGCGAACACTCCGAAATCACCACGGTGATGGGCGACACGGTCGACTCCGAACTCTCGGGCAACATGATCGACATCTGCCCGGTCGGTGCGCTCACCAGCAAGCCCTTCCGCTACAGCGCCCGTACCTGGGAACTGTCGCGCCGCAAGTCGGTCAGCCCGCACGACTCCACCGGCGCCAACCTCATCGTCCAGGTCAAGAACAACGCGGTCATGCGTGTGCTGCCGCTGGAGAACGAGGCTGTCAATGAATGCTGGATCGCCGACCGCGACCGCTTCTCGTACGAAGCGCTCAACGGGGAGGAACGCCTGACGCAGCCCATGCTCAAGCAGGGCGGCGAATGGAAGACGGTCGACTGGCAGACCGCGCTGGAATATGTGGCCAACGGCCTGCGCCAGATCAAGGCAGACCACGGCGCAGCCGCCCTCGGCGCGCTGGTCAGCCCGCACAGCACGCTCGAAGAGCTGCACCTCGCCAACGCCCTGGTGCGCGGCCTGGGCAGCGACAACATCGACTACCGCCTGCGCAACGCCGACTTCACCCCGGCGCCTGCCGGCGCAGTGCGCTGGCTCGGCCTGCCGATCGCCGAACTGTCTTCGGTGCAGCGCGTGCTGGTCGTCGGCTCGAACCTGCGCAAGGATCATCCGCTGTTCGCGCAGCGCATTCGCCAGGCCGCTCGCAAGGGTGCGTCCGTCCATGCTGTCGGCGCAGCTGCCGAGTGGGCGATTCCCCTCGCCACCTCGGTCGTCGCATCGCATGACCAGTGGCTCGACACGCTCGGCGGCATCGCCGCGGCGATCGCAGCCGACAAGGGCGTTGCCGCACCGTCCAATGCCGAAGCGAACGACGCCACCAAGGCCATCGCCGCATCGCTTTCCGGCGGCAGCCGCAAGGCGATCCTGCTGGGCAACGGCGTGGCACACCATGCGCACGCCTCGCAACTCCTGGCCATCGCGCAATGGATCGGCGAGCAGACCGGCGCGAGCGTCGGCTTTCTCACCGAAACCGGCAACACCGTCGGCGCCCAGTTCGTCGGCGCAGTGCCCGGACAGGGCGGACTCAACGCCGCCGCCATGCTGGCCGGTGGCGTCAAGGCCGCGATCCTGCTGGATGTCGAAGCCGGCCTGGACACGGCCGTCTCCGGCAAGGCACTCGCCAACGCCGAGATGGTCATCACCATGAGCCCCTTCAAGGCCAACCTCGACATCAGCGACGTGCTGCTGCCGATCGCGCCGTTCACCGAAACCTCGGGCACATTCGTCAACGCCGAAGGCCGCATCCAGAGTTTCCACGCCGTCGTCAAGCCACGCGGCGAAGCGCGCCCGGCCTGGAAGGTGATCCGCGTGATCGCCAACCTGCTTGGACTGCCCGGCTTCGATTTCGAATCCTCGCAGGACGTGCTGGCTCAGGTTCGCAACGGTCTCGCGAGCGATGCCACCCACGTGCCGGCCGAGCGCCTGTCCAACGCCACCACCGTGGCCGCGAACAGCGCGAGCGGCTCCACGCCAGCACCGGTCGTCGCTTCCATCTACCAGCTCGACGGCATGGTTCGCCGCGCCGCGTCGCTGCAACTCACTGCCGACGCGCGCCTGGCCGCTGCGCCGGCCGCCATGGCCGCCGAAGAGGGCGTCGCAGCATGATCGACAGCATCTATAACGGAGGCCTGGGTCTGGTCTCGGTCGGCTGGTGGGCCTCCATCGTCTGGCCGGTCCTCTGGAGCCTGATCAAGATCATCTGCGTGCTGTTGCCCCTGCTGGGCGCGGTCGCCTACGCCACGCTCTGGGAGCGCAAGTTCCTGGGCTGGATCCAGGTGCGCCACGGCCCCAACCGGGTCGGCCCCTTCGGCCTGCTGCAGCCGATCGCCGATGCGGTCAAGCTGCTGACCAAGGAGCTTATCAACCCGTCGGCCGCGGCCAACGGCCTGTTCCGGCTCGGCCCGGTCATGGCCATCATGCCCGCGCTGGCCGCCTGGGTGGCGATTCCCTTCGGCCCGGACGTGGTGCTGGCCAACGTCAACGCCGGTCTGCTGCTGATCATGGCGATCACCTCGATCGAGGTGTACGGCGTGATCATCGCGGGCTGGGCTTCCAACTCCAAGTACGCCTTCCTAGGCGCACTGCGCGCCTCGGCCCAGATGGTGAGCTACGAAATCGCCATGGGCTTCTGCCTGGTGGTGGTGATCATGGTCACCGGCAGCCTGCATCTCGGAGACGTCGTGGCCGCGCAGGCCAAGGGCATCTTCGCCGACCGTGGCGTGAGCTTCCTGTCCTGGAACTGGCTGCCGCTGCTGCCGATCTTCATCGTCTACATCGTGTCGGGCGTGGCGGAAACCAATCGCCATCCCTTCGACGTCGTCGAAGGCGAGGCCGAGATCGTGGCCGGCCACATGGTCGAGTACTCGGGTATGGGCTTCGCCATCTTCTTCCTGGCCGAATACGCCAGCATGTGGCTGGTGTCCATCCTCGCGGTGCTGATGTTCCTGGGCGGCTGGCTGGCGCCGGTGGCCTTCCTAGACTTCATCCCGGGCTGGATCTGGCTGGCGGCGAAGACCTTCTTCGTGCTGTCGCTTTTCATCTGGATCCGCGGTACGTTCCCGCGCTTCCGTTACGACCAGATCATGCGTCTGGGCTGGAAGATCTTCATTCCGGTGACGCTCGTCTGGCTGCTGGTCGTCGGCGCCTGGATGCAGACGCCCTTGAATATCTGGAAGTAAAAACACGATGAGCGCCGTAGCCACACCTCCGTCCACGTCGTCGTCCGCGTTCTCGCTGCGCGACTTCTTCAAGAGCTTCATGCTCGTCGAGCTGTTCAAGGGCATGGCCCTGACCGGCCGCTACACCTTCCGTCGCAAGATCACGGTGCAGTTTCCGGAAGAGAAGACGCCGCTGTCGCCGCGCTTCCGCGGGCTGCATGCGCTGCGCCGTTACGACAATGGCGAAGAGCGCTGCATCGCCTGCAAGCTGTGCGAAGCCGTCTGTCCGGCGGTGGCGATCACCATCGAATCCGAAGTGCGTGACGACGGCAGCCGCCGTACCAGCCGCTATGACATCGATCTGACCAAGTGCATCTTCTGCGGTTTTTGCGAAGAAAGCTGCCCGGTCGATTCCATCGTGGAGACGCACATCCTCGAATACCACGGCGAGAAGCGGGGTGACCTGTACTTCACCAAAGACATGCTGCTGGCCGTCGGAGACCGCTACGAGAAGGAAATCTCGGCAGCGAAGGCGGCGGACGCCAAGTACCGCTAGGGCGCCTTCGAGGCATCCAAAAAAAGATCGACCATGGACGTAACCACCGGCTTCTTCTACCTGTTCTCGCTGGCGCTGCTCTTCGCGGCGTTTCGCGTGATCACCGCGCGCAACCCCGTGCACGCGGTGCTGTTCCTCATGCTGGCTTTCTCGCAGGCTTCGGCTTTGTGGCTGCTGCTCAAGGCCGAGTTTCTCGCCATCACGCTCGTGCTGGTCTACCTCGGCGCGGTGATGGTGCTGTTCCTGTTCGTGGTGATGATGATCAACCTGAATATGGACGGCCTGCGCCAGGGCTTCTGGAAGCACTTCCCCCTGGCGGCGGTCATCGGCGTGGTGATCGCCCTGGAAATGGCGTATGTGCTGCTGGGCGGTTTCCGCACCACCACGGCCGTGCCCTCTGCGCCCGGTGCGGTCGAGGTGTCGAACACCCAGGCCCTGGGTTACCTGCTCTACACCCGCTACCTGTATCCGCTGGAGATCGCCGCGGTGATCCTGGTGGTGGCCATGATCGCGGCCATCGCGCTCACCCTGCGCCGCCGCAAGGACACCAAGGCCATCGATCCGTCAGAGCAGGTGCGTGTGCGCGCTGCCGACCGCATGACGATCGTCAAGGTCGCGCCGACCCGCGCCGCGCCGCCGCCCGCACCCGCCGAACCCGTGGAGACCAAGGCATGACGCTCACCCTCGGACATTTCCTGGCGCTGGGCGCCATGCTCTTCGCCCTGTCGGTGATCGGCATCTTCCTGAACCGCAAGAACCTGATCGTGCTGCTGATGGCCATCGAGCTGATGCTGCTGGCGGTCAACATGAACTTCGTCGCGTTCTCGCACTACCTGAACGACATGCACGGCCAGGTCTTCGTGTTCTTCATCCTCACCGTCGCCGCAGCCGAGTCGGCGATCGGGCTGGCCATCCTGGTGCTGCTGTTCCGCAATCGCTCCAGCATCGCCGTCGATGAACTGAACACCCTCAAGGGCTGACCATGGACCACCGACCGTCTTCGCGTACTTCGTGTCGCTTCGCCAACCCGCTGCAGGGCGGCCATGCTGGCGGACCGGCGAAGCCGGCTGTGCGGCGTTCCGAGACAAACGTCGCCTCCGGTGCCGCCCTGCGGCAGCAACGCGGTTCAGTGGGAATCTGAGAACAAAAATACGATGAGCGCAACCCTTTCCGCTTCAACCCTGCTGGCGATCCCGCTGGCTCCCCTGGCCGGCGCCATCCTCGCCGGCATTCCCGGCACCATGTTCGGCGGCAACGCCCTCGGCCGCCGCGCCAGCCACACGTTGACCATCCTGGGGGTGTTCATCGCCTTCGTGCTGTCGGCATTCACGCTGCGCGACGTGCTGGTTGACGGCGCGCGTTTCGACGCCACCATCTACGAATGGATGACCGTCGGCACACTGAAGATGGAAGTGGGCTTCCTCATCGACAGCCTGACGGCCATGATGATGTGCGTCGTGACCTTCGTCTCGCTGATGGTCCATCTCTACACCGTCGGCTACATGGCCGAGGACGAGGGCTACGACCGCTTCTTCGCCTACATCTCGTTGTTCACCTTCTCCATGCTGATGCTGGTGATGAGCAACAACCTGCTGCAGCTGTTCTTCGGCTGGGAAGCGGTGGGCCTGGTTTCCTACCTGCTGATCGGCTTCTGGTTCACCCGCTCGACCGCGATCTTCGCCAACATGAAGGCCTTCCTGGTGAACCGGGTCGGTGACTTCGGCTTCATCCTGGGCATCGGTCTGATCGCTTCCTACACCGGCACGCTGCACTACGGCGAAATCTTCGCCAAGGCCAACGAACTCGCCACGCTGACCTTCCCCGGCACCGGCTGGATGCTGGTCACGGTCATCTGCATCTGCCTGTTCATCGGCGCCATGGGCAAGTCGGCGCAGTTTCCGCTGCACGTCTGGCTGCCCGACTCGATGGAAGGCCCGACCCCCATTTCCGCGCTGATCCACGCCGCCACCATGGTGACGGCCGGCATTTTCATGGTGAGCCGCATGTCGCCGCTGTTCGAGCTGTCCGACGCGGCGCTCAACTTCATCCTGATCATCGGCTCGATCACCGCGCTGTTCATGGGTTTCCTGGGCATCATCCAGAACGACATCAAGCGCGTGGTGGCGTATTCGACGCTCTCGCAGCTCGGCTACATGACTGTCGCGCTTGGCGCCTCGGCCTATTCGGTCGCCGTGTTCCACCTGATGACCCACGCGTTCTTCAAGGCGCTGCTGTTCCTCGGCGCCGGCTCGGTCATCATGGGCATGCACCACAACCAGGACATCCGCTGGATGGGCGGCGTGCGCAAGTACATGCCGATCACCTGGATCACCTCGCTGCTGGGTTCGCTGGCGTTGATCGGCACGCCGTTCTTCTCGGGCTTCTACTCGAAGGACAGCATCATCGAAGCGGTGCACGAAAGCCATCTGCCGGCGGCCGGCTTCGCCAACTTCGCGGTGCTCGCCGGCGTGTTCGTCACGGCTTTCTACTCGTTCCGCATGTACTTCCTGGTCTTCCATGGCAAGGAACGCTACGACCAGAATCCCGACGCCCATGGCCACGGCCATGACGACCACGCCGCGCATGGCCACGGACACGACGACGGCCATGCACACGACGACGCGCATGCGCACCACGAAGAAACCGTGTCGGCCGGCCACGAAGAAAGCCACGACCACGGCCACGGCGGCAAGCCGCACGAATCACCCTGGGTGGTTACCGTGCCGCTGGTGCTGCTGGCGATTCCGTCGGTCGTCATCGGCTTCATCGGCATCGGCCCGATGCTTTTCGGCGACTTCTTCAAGAACGTTATCTTCATCGACGAAGCCAAGCACCCGGCCATGGCCGAGTTGGCCGAGGCCTTCCATGGCCCGGTCGCCATGGCGCTGCATGGCCTGAGCACCATGCCGTTCTGGCTCGCGCTCGCGGGTGTGGTGGTGTCCTACTACATGTACATGGTCAACCCGGCGGTGCCGGCAGCCATCAAGCGCGCCTGCCATCCGATCTACGTGCTGTTCGAGAACAAGTACTACCTGGACTGGATCAACGAGAACATCGTCGCCCGCGGCGCACGTGCGCTCGGCACCGGTCTGTGGAAGGGGGGCGACCAGGCTTTGATCGACGGCGCCATCGTCAACGGCTCGTGGAAGCTGGTGGGGCGGGGCGCGAATCTGCTGCGCGGCCTGCAGTCCGGCTATCTCTTCCATTACGCGCTGGTGATGATCGTCGGCATCTTCGTGCTGCTCACGTATTTTGTGTGGCACGACCAGTTCATGGCGCTGTTCCGCTGACCCGGTTACCAGAAGGAAAACGATAAAAATGGGCTGGTTGAGTCTCGCCATCTGGACGCCGATTGTTTTCGGCGCCATCTCTCTGTTGCTGGGCCGTGAAGGCCAGCAGAATCTCGTTCGGTGGTTCGCGCTGCTGGGTTCGCTCGTCGGCCTCGCCGTGACCTTGCCGGTCGTCTTCGGCTTCAAGGTCGGCACCGCGGCCATGCAGTTCGTCGAACGCCACTCCTGGGTGGAACGCTTCAACATCCACTACCACCTCGGGGTGGACGGGTTGTCGATGTGGTTCGTGCCGCTGACGGCCTTCATCACCGTCATCGTGGTGATCGCCGCGTGGGAGGTCATCACCGACCGGGTGCACCAGTACATGGGTGCGTTCCTGATCCTGTCGGGGCTGATGATCGGCGTGTTCGCCTCGCTCGACGGCATTCTGTTCTACACCTTCTTCGAAGCGACCCTGATCCCGATGTACTTGATCATCGGTATCTGGGGCGGCCCGAACAAGATCTACGCGGCGTTCAAGTTCTTCCTGTACACGCTGCTCGGCTCGCTGCTCACGCTGGTCGCGCTGATCTTTCTGTACAACGCCTCGGGCGGCAGTTTCGACATCGCGACCTGGCATCGCCTGCCGCTGTCGATGACGGCCCAGACGCTGATCTTCTTCGCCTTCCTCGCGGCCTTCGCGGTGAAGGTTCCGATGTGGCCGGTGCACACCTGGCTGCCGGATGTGCACGTCGAGGCTCCGACCGGTGGCTCGGCCGTGCTGGCCGCCATCATGCTGAAGCTCGGCGCCTACGGTTTCCTGCGCTTCTCACTGCCGATCGCACCCGACGCCGCCCACCACTGGGCCTGGCTGATGATCACCTTCTCGATCGTCGCCGTGATCTACGTCGGCCTGGTCGCGATGGTGCAGAAGGACATGAAGAAACTGGTGGCCTATTCGTCGGTCGCGCACATGGGCTTCGTCACCCTGGGCTTCTTCATCTTCAACGACCTCGGCATGGCCGGCGGCATCGTGCAGATGATCGCGCACGGCTTCGTGTCGGCGGCGATGTTCCTGGCGATCGGCGTGCTGTACGACCGCGTGCATTCGCGTGACATCGCGGCCTACGGCGGCGTGGTCAACAAGATGCCCCGCTTCGCTGCCTTCGCGCTGCTTTTCGTCATGGCCAACTGCGGCCTGCCGGGTACCGCCGGTTTCGTCGGCGAATGGATGGTGATCCTGGCGGCAGTCAAGTTCAACTTCTGGATCGGCCTGCTGTCGGCCACCGCCCTGATCCTGGGCGCCGCCTACTCGCTGTGGATGTACAAGCGGGTCTACCTCGGCCCGGTCGGCAATCACCATGTCGAGGAACTCACCGACATCGGCGGCCGCGAATTCTTCATCATGGCGCTGCTGGCCATTGCCACGCTCTACATGGGTCTGTACCCCAAGCCCTTCACCGACGTGATGGATGCTTCGGTGGCGAACCTGCTGCAACACGCCGCTCAGTCCAAGCTGCGCTGACCGAACGAAAAGAAGACTGACGTATGGAATCCTTCGGCTGGGCTACCCTGTACCCGGAAATTCTGCTGCTCGTGGCGGCCTGCGTGATCGCGCTGGTCGACCTGCGGGTGACGGACACGCGCCGCACGCTGACTTATGTGCTGACGCTGCTCTCCATCGCTGCCGCCTCGCTCATCGCGGGTGTGCAGGCGGCGAGCGGCACTTCGAGCTACGGCTTCTCCAACATGGTGGTCAACGACCCCATGGGCAACTGGCTCAAGTGCTTCGCCGGTATCGCCATGATGATGACGCTGGTCTACGGCCGGCCCTATGCGGCCGACCGTGACATGACGCGCGGAGGCGAGCTGTTCACCCTTGGCATGTTCAGCCTGCTGGGCATGTTCGTGATGATCGGTGGCAACAACTTCCTGGTGATCTACCTGGGGCTGGAATTGCTCACGCTTTCGAGCTATGCGCTCGTCGCGCTGCGCCGTGACAACGGCATCGCGACCGAAGCCGCCATGAAGTACTTCGTGCTCGGCGCCATGGCCAGCGGCTTCCTGCTCTATGGCCTGTCGATGCTCTACGGTGCGACCGGTTCGCTGGACATCGGCCAGGTGATCAAGGCGGTTTCGACCGGCCAGATCCGCCACCAGGTGCTGGTCTTCGGCCTGGTGTTCATCGTCGCCGGCCTGGCGTTCAAGTTTGGCGTGGCACCGTTCCATATGTGGATTCCGGACGTGTACCAAGGCGCGCCTACCGCGGTCACGCTGATCATCGGTGGCGCCAGCAAGCTGGCGGCCTTCGCGATGCTCATGCGCCTGCTGGTGGAAGGCCTGCTGCCGCTGGCCTTCGACTGGCAGCAGATGCTGGCGGTGATGGCAGTGTTGTCGCTGGTGGTGGGCAACTTCGCGGCCATCGCGCAAACCAACTTCAAGCGTCTGCTGGCGTACTCCACCATTTCGCAGATGGGCTTCGTGCTGCTGGGCCTGATGTCCGGCGTGATCAACGGCAACGCCTCGTCGGCCTACAACGCCTACAGCTCGGCCATGTTCTACATGGTCACCTACGTCATGACCACGCTGGCTTCCTTCGGCGTGATCCTGATGCTGGCCAAGGAAGGCTTCGAGAGCGAAGAGATCTCCGATCTGGCCGGACTGGGCCGTCGCAGCCCGCTCGCCGCCGCCGTGCTGTCGGTCTGCATGTTCTCGCTGGCCGGCCTTCCGCCGCTGGTGGGCTTCTACGCCAAGCTGTCCGTTTTGCAGGCGCTCATCACGACCGGCCAGCCGCTCTACACCGGCCTCGCGATCTTCGCCGTGGTGCTTTCGCTGATCGGCGCGTTCTACTACATCCGGGTCGTCAAGGTCATGTATTTCGACGCGCCCATTCAGCAACCGGTGGGCCAAGCGCCGGCCGATGTTCGCTGGGTGCTGACGATCAACGGCGCCCTGGTGCTGGTGTTGGGCCTGCTGCCGAGCGCGCTGATGAAGCTGTGTGCGGACGCCATCGTGCGGACCCTCGGTTCCTGATCGGCCGCGACAAGGCTCGGGACGCCAGTGGCTCAACATTTTTCGGTCTGGCTGGTTCTGCTGACGGCCTTGCTGGCCGCCAACATGCCTTTCGTCACCGAGCGGGTGCTGGGGTTGGTGGCGCTAAAGCGTCGCAAGCCGGTCTATGCGCGTCTGCTGGAACTGTTGCTCCTGTATTGCGTGGCGGGTGGTGTGGGGCTGTTCCTGGAAGACCGGGCCGGCCAGATCGCTCCGCAAGGATGGGAGTTCTACGCGGTGACCGGTGCCTTGTTCCTGACCCTCGCGTTTCCGGGCTTCGTCTGGCGGTATCTGCTGCGTCGCAAGGACTGAAATCATGGCCGCTTCCCCGGATTCCGAGAACACGAGCGACGCCCACCTGCTGGAACGCCGCGTTTCGCGTGAAAACCTGTTCCGCGGCAAATTCCTCGAAGCGTGGCGCGATACGGTCGCCATGCCCGACGGTCGCACCGCGACGCGTGAATATGTCATTCATCCCGGTGCGGTCGTCATCGTTCCGATCATCGACACGCCGGATGGCTTGAAGCTGGTGCTCGAGCGCCAGTACCGCTATCCGATCGAGCAGGTCATGATCGAGTTTCCGGCCGGCAAGCTCGACGCGGGTGAGCGCATTTTCGACTGCGCCCGCAGGGAACTGCTCGAAGAAACGGGCTACCAGGCGACGGAGTGGGCGAGGGCCGGCACCATGCATCCGGTCATTTCGTATTCCACTGAATTCATCGACATCTGGTTCGCACGCGGCCTCTCGCTCGGCGAGCGGTCGCTGGACGAGGGCGAGTTCCTCGACGTGTTCCTTGCATCGCCCGACGAGCTCGCGCAGTGGTGCCATGACGGTTCGATCACCGACGCCAAGACCATGACCTGCATGCTCTGGCTGCAGAACGTGCTGGCGGGGGTCTGGTCACTCGATTGGCGCTCCGCAGAAACCTGCGATGCGCAGGAAGTGCTGCAGCCGCGGAAAACGTTCGGCACGTGAAGGTTCTCGATCTGCGATGCGGTGCGCATCACGCCTTCGAAGGCTGGTTCGGTTCCGAAGATGACTTTCGCGACCAACTCGGTCGTGGTCTCGTGACGTGCCCGGTTTGCAGCGACAGCGCCGTCGTGCGCATGCCGTCTGCGCCGCGTCTCAATCTCTCCGGTTCCCGGTCGGGCAACGAAATGATCGCCAGCCGTCCGACGGAAACAGAATCCGATGCGCGACCGAAGGCGGCCGCGTCGGCGGCCGAGCTCGGGGCCGGCATGCACGCGGCCCGGCAGGCCGAACTGTGGAAGATGGCGCGCGAGGCGGTCCGCAACACCGAGGATGTCGGAGCGCGATTCGCAGAAGAAGCCCGGCGGATCCACCACGGCGAAACGCAGGCACGCGGCATTCGGGGACACGCTACCGGGGAGCAGGTGCGCGAACTGCTCGAGGAGGGCGTCGGCATCGTTGCCTTGCCCGACGCGCTGAAGGAAACCCTGCAGTAGTCGCTGCAGGACCATTTCATGGACCAATTGATTCCTGTCGTCGTCGGTGTCGTCTCCCTGGTGGTGACGGCGGTGGCCGCCCGGCTGCTGCGCCGCTGGATGCTGCGCCGCGCCGCCCGGAAGCGAGAGGCAGCCATGCCGGCAGCAAGCCGGCAGGTCCGCCGGGCGCAGGAACGCCGCCGCCGGGGTTGAACCGGGACGCACGCCATGAGCGTGGAGGTGCTTTCAAAAGCGCTTCCGCTTGTCCTACATCATCATCAGCAGGCTCCGACCCCGCCTGCTCGGGACGGTTTCTACATTGAATTCAACAGCAGCCGGTCGGCCGCTGCGGAACTCTCAAGAAGGAAACGCCATGAACAAGCATCAAGTCGAAGGTCGTGTGGAACAAGCCAAGGGCGCCGTCAAGGAAGTTGCCGGCAAGGCCGTGGGCAATGACCGCCTGCAAGGCGAAGGCATGGCCGACAAGGCAGCCGGCAAAACCCAGGCCACCTACGGCGATGCCAAGGAAAACCTGAAGGACAACGTCAAGAAGTCCGTCGACAAGCTCTGAGCAGATACCCCGCCATGTGCATCGGTAGCGAGGCCGTTTCGGCCCAACGCCCGACGAACCCCGATAGCCGCACGACCGCTGGTCGTGCCCCGCTTCGGGGTTTTGTCATCGTTACGCGCAACAAGACCGAAGGCAGCGTACAGCGCAGGTCGGATCACCCGACGGCGCGCCGGGAAGCGCGTGCGTCCTGAGGCGCCAGCGGTGGAGGAGGTGAAAGAATAAATATGCGGAATATCGCAACATGCAAAGCGCAGCGCCATCGATGGGCGCTGCTGCCGCTTTTGGCGTCGTTGGGATTGGCACTGAGTGCCTGCAGCCCCAACGACAACGCGAGCACGCCCGGCCAGAAAATCGACGCTGCCATCGCCAAATCCAAGGACGTCGCTGCCGACGTGAAGGTGGAGGCGCAGACAGCACTTTCCAACGCGCAGGCACGGATCAAGCAGGATGGTCCGAAGGTGGAAGAACGGGCCAAGGACGTGGCCTCCACTACCGAGAGGGTCATCGATGATGTCGCGATAACGGCGCAGATTTCAGCGAGTCTGGCCAAGGACTCCGAACTCAGTGCGCTCAAGATCGACGTGGACACCAAGGATGGCGCGGTGATTTTGCGCGGGCCGGCGCCTACTACTGCAGCGCGGGACCGTGCGGCCGACCTGGCCCGTGCCGTGACCGGCGTTCGAACGGTAGACAACCAACTGGTCGTCAAGGCGGGTTGATTCGAGCAGCCGAGGGGCGGTAATGCCGCGATGCCGAGCAGGCCATCTTCAGCCCCCGTTAGGATGAGACGATGACGCAAGACATCGCCACCGCTCTCATTCACCATCCTTACCGACCACCGTCCGAATTCGAAGCGCTGCAGCCCGGCGTGTTCAAGGCGTCCACGGTATTTTTTCCGAACGTCGCGGCGCTCGAGGCGCGCGAATGGCGCGATAAGTCGGGCTACACCTACGGCCTGCACGGTACCCCCACCACCTTCATTCTCGAAGAGCGCATCGCCAGTCTGGAAGGCGGCCTGCAGTGCCTGCTGGTGCCCAGCGGTCTGGCGGCCATCGCGTGCGTGTCGCTGTCCTTGCTCAAGACCGGCGACGAAGTGCTGATACCGGACAACGTGTACGGCCCCAGCAAGACGCTAGCTGCCGGTGAACTGGCGGCGCTCGGCGTTTCGTTCCGTGTCTATGACGCCATGAACCCGGCGTCACTGGAAGCGGCGCTGTCGCCCCGGACGCGGCTGGTGTGGCTCGAAGCGGCTGGCTCGGTCACCATGGAGTTTCCCGACCTGCCTCGCCTGGCGGGCATTTGCCGCGCGCGTGGCGTGACCACGGCGCTGGACAACACCTGGGGCGCGGGCCTGGCTTTCGCGCCGTTCGATCTGGTGGGTGACGGCACGGGCGTCGATATCTCGGTGCATGCGCTCACCAAGTATCCGAGCGGTGGCGGCGACGTGCTCATGGGCAGCATCGTCACCCGCGACGAAGGCGTTCACATGCGAATCAAGATGACCCACATGCGGCTGGGCCTCGGCGTCGGCGCCAACGATGCCGAAGCGGTGCTGCGGGCCTTGCCGAGCGTCGCGCTGCGCTACCGCGCGCAAGACCAGGCGGCACGCGAACTGGCGACCTGGCTGGGATCCCGGGCCGAAATCGCGCAGGTGCTGCATCCGGCCGTGGCGGGGTCTCCGGGCCACGAGCACTGGCAGGCTCTCTGCGGCTCACGCGGTGGCCTGGCCGCCGGCATCTTCTCCATCGTGTTCGACGCCGCCTATTCACGCGAACAGGTCAACGCCTTCTGCGATGCGCTTCGCCTGTTCCGCATCGGCTATTCGTGGGGCGGACCGATCAGCCTGGTGGTGCCGTACGACATCGACTCCATGCGCGACGCATCCGTGGCGCCGTGGCCGCACGCAGGCCGGCTGGTGCGCCTATGCATAGGCCTGGAAGGGGTAGAGGACCTGCGACTGGACTTGCTCCGGGCGCTGGCTACACTGGCCCCTGCGAACTGATTTGCAGCTTGCGTGCCATCGGGCACGCAAATCGATCACCAGCATGCTTCCCCCGGGCCGCATGCCACAACAGGAAGACCGCGTGGCAACACCAAACTACGGATACGAAAAGCGCCAGAAGGAGCTTGCCAAGAAGCGCAAGAAGGAAGACAAGCTCAAGGCGAAGGCCGAACGCAAGACGACTCCGAACGGAGGCGAAATCGACGAAGGCAGTGACGGCGGCGGCGAGTCGATCGGCACGACCGACGAGGCTGTCGGCACCGACCCCAAGACGGAGTAAAGCGCCCACGGCCTTGTCGCCCCGCACTTGCAAGCGGCCCACCGGCCGCCAGATTCAACGCTTGAGCAGCGGGGCCAGGGCGGGCCAGACGTTCTCCAGCATGCGCGGATGCGCGCTGGCCAGCGGATGAATGCGATCCGGCTGGAAATTGGCCTCGGCATCCGGCACGTCGGCGATGCCACGCAACAGAAACGGCGTGACCGCGCTACCCGTCTTCTTCGCCACGGTCTCGTAGACACCCGAGAACTTCTGCATGTAGTCGCCGCCGTAGTTGGGCGGCACCTGAATCCCCACCAACAACACCTTGGCCTTGATGGCCTGCGCCGCCTTGACCATGGCGATGAGATTGTCTTCGGTGCCCGCCAGGGGCAGCCCCCGCAAGGCGTCGTTGCCGCCCAGCTCGATCACCACGACGTCGGGCCTGGACTTGGCCAGCAGCGGCGCGAGCCGGGCACGGCCACCGGCGGTGGTGTCGCCGCTGATGCTGGCATTGACCACCGTGGCCGCGATATCGCGTTCGGCCAGTCGCTTCTCCAGCAAGGACACCCAGCCCGCGCCACGCGCCAGGCCGTATTCGGCGCTGAGCGAATCGCCCACCACCAGGATCGTCGGTGGCGATGCCGGTGCGGCGGCCATCCCGGCCATCGGCAGGCCCATGGCCAGACTCGCCAGGGCGATGGCGCCAATCGATATACAGTCTCTACGCTTCACTTTCACAAGGCCTTTCATGACAGAGCCGGTCGCGGCGCCCGCACCCATCATCGCGGTGGAACATCTCACCAAGTCGGTCGTCGACGCCACCGGTTCGCTGGACATTCTGCGCGATGTAGATTTCCGTCTGTACCCAAGGGAAACCGTGGCCATCGTCGGCGCCTCGGGCTCGGGCAAGAGCACCTTGCTGGCCATCGTGGCCGGGCTCGATACCCCGAGCAAAGGCACCGTACGGCTGGATGGCGAGGACATCTTCGCGCTCGACGAAGACGCGCGAGCCGCCTTGCGTGCCCGCAAGGTCGGCTTCGTTTTTCAGAGTTTCCAGCTGATGGGCGGTCTGACGGCACTCGAGAACGTGATGCTGCCGCTCGAACTGGCCGGCCGCAGCGATGCCCGGCGGGCCGCGACCGAGATGCTGGGCCGGGTAGGACTTGGGCAGCGGCTGCAGCATTACCCGCGGGTGCTGTCCGGGGGCGAACAGCAGCGGGTGGCGCTGGCGCGGGCCTTCGTGGTGGAGCCGGCGGTGCTGCTGGCCGACGAGCCGACCGGCAGTCTGGACTTCGCGACCGGCGAGAACGTGATGGAGCTGATGTTCGAGCTCAACCGCGAGCGCGGGACGACGCTGGTGCTGGTGACGCATGACCGGGCGATCGCTGCGCGATGCGATCGCCGCATTTCCATCGAAGCCGGAACAATTGGCTGACCCCCAGGCTACGCACTTCGTGTCTTCGCCTCACCCCTTTCGGGGGGGGCGGCTTGCTGGCTCGGCGTAGCCTCACCGCATCGCCTCTGAGGCAGTCGGGCAGCGCTTCGCGGCTGGCCCTCACTGACCTGGGTAATGCCTTCCCACTTTCGCGGCGGATCGGTGGCTGTCTTGCACACCGGATAATGCGCGGATGTCTACTCCCAAAGTGCTGTTCGGCTTTCATGCCGTCGGCGTGCGCATCAAGACTGCGCCGGCCTCGGTCATCGAGGTGTATTTCGATTCTTCACGGCGCGATGCGCGCATGCGGCAGTTTCTCGACCGCGCGCGCGAAAGCGGCGTGCGTCTGCTCGAAGCCGACGGTGTGCGGCTGGCCAAGCTGGCGGGCAGCCACGGTCATCAGGGCGTCGCGGCCCGGGTGCACGACCTGCCGCAGGCCCGCTCCCTCGACGAACTACTGGAAAACCTCGAAGCCGAGGGCGGCGATGCGCCGCTGCTGCTGGTGCTCGACGGGGTGACCGATCCGCACAACCTCGGCGCCTGCCTGCGGGTGGCCGACGGTGCCGGCGCCCAGGCGGTGATCGCGCCCAAGGACCATGCGGCCGGGATCAACGCCACGGTGGCCAAGGTGGCCAGCGGCGCCGCCGAGACGGTGCCGTATTTCATGGTGACCAACCTCGCGCGCACGCTCAACGAGCTGAAGGAACGCAACATCTGGTGCATCGGCACGAGCGACGACGCGCCAGGCACGCTCTACCAGACCGACCTGCGCGGCCCGGTCGCGCTGGTGCTGGGCGCCGAAGGCGACGGCATGCGCCAGCTCACCCGCAAGACTTGCGACCAGCTGGTGTCGATTCCGATGCAGGGCGCAGTCGAGAGCCTGAACGTGTCGGTGGCCAGCGGCGTGTGCCTGTACGAAGCACGCCGTCAGCGCACGGCGGGCTGAACAGGGTGAAGCCGGCCGCGTGGCCGGTCAGCCGGGCTTGATGTCCGCGTCGCGCACGACCTTGCCGTAGCGCACGATCTCGGTCTGCAGCAGGGCGCCGAACTGCTCGGGCGTGCCACCGGCCGCACTGACGCCGGTCGGCTCCAGTCTCGCTTCCAGGTCCTTGTGCCGCAGGCCGGTGTTCAGTTCGGCATTGATACGGGCCACGATCGCCGGTGGCACGTTCCGGGGCGCGACCAGGCCGTGCCACGCGATCACGTCGTAGTCCGGCAGGCCGCTTTCGGCGACCGACGGAATGTCGGGGTAGGCCGCCAGACGCTGGCGGGTGCCGACCGCCAGGGCGCGCAGGCGGCCTGCCTTGACGTGCTGCATGAGCGCTTCGGTGCCGGCGAACAGCATGTCGACCGTGCCGGCCAGCAGGTCGTTGATGGCCGGCCCGGTGCCCTTGTACGGCACGTGGGTGCATTTGACCTTGGCCATGTCGAACAGGTATTCGGTGACGATGTGCAGGTGGCTGCCGGTGCCGGCCGAGGCGAAGCTCAGCTTGCCCGGCTGGCGGCGGGCCAGGTCCAGCAGTTCCTGCAAGGACTTCGCCGGCACCTTGGGGTTGACGCAGAGCACGTACGCGCCGCGAGACAGCTGGATGACCGGCGCGATGTCCTTGACCGGATCGAAATTGAGCTTGTAGAGCGCGGGGTTGACGGTGTAGCTGCCGGCCACCAGCAGCAGGGTGTAGCCGTCGGGGCTGGTGCGAACGGCGTATTCGGTTCCCAGCATGCCGCCTGCGCCCGGCCGGTTCTCGACGATGGTCGGCTGGCCGAGCCGCTCGCTCAGGATTTGCGCGGCAGTGCGCGCCATGAAGTCGGATCCACCGCCCGGGGCGAAGGGGCAGACGATGCGCAAGGGGTGGTTGGGGAACGCGCCTGCCTGGGCGAGCACGTGCAGGGGCGATGCCAGCGTGGATGCGGCGGCACCCAGCGCGAAGTGACGACGATGAATGGCCATGTGTTGTCTCCGTTGTTCTGCCAGCCGGGGAATCGGCCGCGCATCGCCTGGAGCGAAATACGGCCGATCACGACTATAGGCAGCGTCTTCGAAAACCTGTCTGATCGCTTCCCTGTAGGCCCATCCGTTGGCCGGGTCTTCGCATGCTTGGCCGCAGACCTCAGCGCGCCGCCGCTACCGCTGCACCCAGGTCCAGCACTGCCATGGCGTAGTAGCTCGACCAGTTGTAGCGGGTGATGACGTAGAAGTTCTCGGTGCCGGCCACGAAGGTGGGCGCGTCGTCGCCGTTCTGCAGCTCGACCAGCGCGAGCGGGCCGACGTGGTTGCGGGCCTCGCCGTCGAGCGCCACACCCTTGGCGGCGAGCGCCTGCGTGCTGAAGGTGGGCAGGATGTCCGGCGCCAGCAGTGCGGGCAGGTCGAGCGTGGAGGCGTCGAACGAGACGGCATAGGTCGCCGGCATGCCGGTCTTCCAGCCGAAGGCCCGGAAGTAACTGGCCACCGAGCCGATGGCGTCGTCCACGCTCCGGCTGAGGTCGATGCGGCCGTCGCCGTCGAAATCGACCGCCCAGCGGCTCCAGCTCGAGGGCATGAACTGCGGCAGGCCCATGGCGCCGGCATAGCTGCCGACGGCGGTGGTCGCATCCAGCGTGCCGCGCTCGGCCATCACCAGGAACTGCTCCAACTCGCCCCGGAAGAAATCGGCGCGTTCCTTGGCCCGCGGATGCGCATCGGGAAAGTCGAAGGCCAGAGTGGCGAGTGCGTCCAGGATGCGCACCTTGCCCATCTGCTGTCCGTAGATGGTTTCCACGCCGATGATGCCGACGATGATTTCGGCCGGCACCCCGTACTGCGCCTCGGCGCGGGCGAGCGAGGCGCCGTGCTCCGCCCAGAAGCGCACGCCGGCGCGGATGCGGATCGGCTCGACGAAGCGGCTGCGGTAGAGCTTCCAGTTCTTGGGCGTGCCGCTGGGCGGCGGCAGCACCAGTTTCGGCACGTAGGGCAGAAACGCGGCCTGGCCGAGCGTGCGCCGGGTCCAGTCGGCATCGAGGCCCCGGCGCGCGGCCAGCGCATCGGCAAACTGCATCACGTCCTCGCGGCCGGCGTAACGCACGACCGGCGCTGCGGGCTTGGTGGCCGTTTGTTTCTTGTGGGGCCTGGCCTGCGACGTGGTCGTCTGGTGCGACGTGGCCGTTGCACTGTCGACAGCGAAAGCCAGCGGGCTCACCGCGACGAAGGCAGCGATCAGGCTTTTTTCCGGGAATCGAAGCGATAAGGAAATCAACGGGCGCATGGAGTGTTCATGGAAGAGGCGGGGCTTCGGCGACCGGTTCGGGCCAGCGCAATTCGCGCATCTGTCGTTTCAGGCTCGGCAGGGCGGCCGAGGCATGGGCTGCCGACGCATAACGCTGGGCTTCGAGGCGCAGCAGCCATTCAGCCACCGGCTGCGCCGGAGCGCCGAAACGGGTCAGGGCCATCCGGGCCAATGCGCGCGGCGGCACGGCTTCGGACGACACGAGCCCGCGTCGTGCCAGGCGGTCCCGTGCCCGGCCGTAGAGCCGCAGCCATGGGTCGCGGCGCCGTTCGCGCAGCGTTTGCCAGATGATGGCGGCGAGCAGGCCGGCGATGAAAAGACCGGCCAGCATGCGCGCCATGCTGCGCCAATCCGGCGCATCGAAGCCGAGCGCACGCAACAGGTCGAGCTGGCGGTCTTCGGTGTAGTTCAGCACCCACTGGTTCCACCGGTCGTTCACGGCTTCCCAGGCAGCGCGGATGCGGCCACCGAAGTCCATGCCGACCACCGCACCGAAGGCTTGGCCGAACGCGCCCTGGGCGGCGTCGGCACGGAACTGCGACAGCCGCTCGGGCGCGACCGAAGCGGTGGGGTCAACGCGCACCCAGCCCTGGTCGGCCATCCAGACCTCGGTCCAGGCATGGGCGTCGCTCTGGCGCACGGTCCACACGCCGTCCACGCTGTTGGGCGCACCGCCCTGGTAGCCGGTGACGATGCGCGCCGGCACGCCGGCCGCCCGCATCAGCACCGCGAAGGCCGAGGCGATGTGTTCGCAGAAGCCGGCCTTGCGCTCGAACCAGAAGTCGTCGGCGGTGTCGCGGCCGTAGACGCCGGGCTCCAGCGTGTAGCGGTAGCCGCCGTTGCGCAGGCGGGCTAGGGCTGCATCGACCAACGCCGGCGTGCCCTCGCCGACGACCGCCGGCAAAGCGCGCAGCTCGGCGGCGAGCGCCCGGGTGCGCGGGTCGAAGCCGTCGGGCAGCCGGGTGTATTCGGCACGGACCGAGGGCGACAGGCGCACGCCGGCGAGGTAATCGGTATAGCTGGCTGCGCGGTATCGCAGCAGGTTGGTCAACGGGCGCGGCGACACCCATTCGAGATCGGCGCTCTGGAAGCTGTCCGCGCCTTCGGGTCGGGCGGTGGCGAGGTCCATCACCAGCAGCCAATGCCGGCCGCTTGGCTCCAGCGTGGCTTCGTAGCGCAGGGGCTGACCGCGCACTTCCACCTGCGGCTGCGGGGAGAACCGAGGCGGATAACGGCCGCCGATGCGCTCGGTGGCAGGCGCCCATTCGCGCCCGTCGAAGCGACTCAGCACCGGGCCGCGGAAGTACAGCGTTTCCTGCGGCGGCGCGGCGCCCGCCGGCAGACCCAGAAAGCGGATCCGCATGACCTGCGTGCCGTCCTGCGCCAGCGAGGCGATGGAGCCGACGCGCATGTCTTCGGACAGGCCGGTGCGCGCCCGCGCGGTATCGCCCGGCACGCCCCAGAGCGGCGCCACGCGGGGAAAGAACAGGAACAGTGCCGCCATCACCGGCGTGCCGAACACCATCAGCCGCAGCGCGGTGCGCGCGGCCAGCGCCAGCGGCGGCCGGCCGACCGGCATGTGCGCCTGGACCAGCGCGGTCAGCAGGCCGAAGAGTCCCACCGTCGCCATCACCGCCACCGGCAAGGCCTGCGAATACAGGAAGTTCATCAGCAGGACGAAGAAGCCGAGGAAGAAGATCACCATGGCGTCCCGGCGGGCGCGCAGCTCCAGTGTCTTGAGCGCCAGCAGCAGCATCGCCAGTGTGATGCCGGCCTCGTAGCCGACCAGCGTGCGAAAGCTCGCGAAGACGGCCGCCACCGCCAGCACCAGAGCCAACACCCGCACTGCACGCCCGGGCAGCGGCGCCGACCGCCAGGCGAGCCAGGCACGCCAGCCCAGCAGCGCGGCGGCCAGCACGCCGGTCCAGGGGCGCAGTTCGAGCGTCAGTGGCGCCATCACCCAGGCCAGCACCGCGAGCAGGAACAACGTGTCGCGGCTTTCGCGCGGCAGCCGGTGCAGGCCCGAAGTGACGCGCGTGTTCAGCATCGCGCGAGTGCCTCCAGGCAGCGGTGCCGGTGGCCGGCGCCGTGATCCGGCGCGATCTCCACGCCGGGCAGGCGCAGGCCGTAGGGCTGCTCCAGCTGCTCGGCCTGCAGCACCCAGGCGCAGATGCGCGAGAGACGGTCTTCGAGCGAGAACGCGCCGGTGTTGTGCAGGTCGAACCACAGGTCGGATTCGCTGGGCTGGGCGGTGTCGCGGCTGGTCAGCTCGCCGCTGCCGGCGGCGATGGCGCGGGCGGATTTTTTCCACACCACCTGGCGCAAGGGGTCGCCCCGGCGATAGGTGCGCACGCCTTCCGGTTCGGCACCACCGGAGGCGACGAGGCTGGCGGCGAGCGCGCTGCCCTCGCGCGGCGCGCCGGGCGGCAGCGGCGGGGCAGGGACTTCGGGGCGCGGAAACACCACCAGATCGGTCGCCGGGCGCCACACGGTCCAGGCGCGGAAGGCGCCGATGGGAAACCGCGTTTCCACCTCGATCGGCGGCAACTCGTGCACACCGCGGCGCGGTGGTGTCCAGGCGATGTGCACCGACGCCCGGCCGCCGGCGGGCACGTCGATGAAGGCGCGTTCGTCGCTGCCGCGCAGGCTGGCCGCGATGCCCGGACGCGGTCGCAGGCCCTCGTCGGCGATCTCCACCTCCAGCACCGCCGCGTCGCCCGCAAAGACCGGTGCCGGCGGCAGCAGATGCAAGGTAGCGCCGCGCAGGGTGCCGTGGCCCACGTGCATCGCCGCCAGCGCGCTGCCGCCCAGCAAAAAGGTGAGCAGGTAGCCGAGATTGAGCTGGAAATTGATCGAGGCCACCAGCAGCACCAGCAGCACGGCGGCCAGCATGCAGCCGGCCTTGCTCGGCAGGATGTAGACATTGCGCTGGGTCAGCAGCTGGGTGTCCTGGCGCGGCGCGCGCGAGAACATCCACCGCGTGACGCGGCCGCGCTCCGGGGCGGGCCCTGCCGCGGCGGCGGTCACGGCAAGGGCACCGCCTCGGCCATGGCGCGCACCTGCTCGACCGCGCCACGGCCCGATCCGCCGACGGGGATCAGCCGGTGCGCGATGCATTGCGGCAGCACCGACTGCACATCGTCCGGCGCCACGTAGTCGCGCCCGGCCAACAGCGCCTGCGCCTTGGCCGCGCGCAGCAGGGCCAGGCCCGCGCGCGGCGACAGCCCCTGCACGAACCATCGGCCCGACCGCGTCGCGGCGATCAGCGCCTGCAGGTAGTCGAGCAGCGGCTCCGAGGCATGCACCGCCAGCACCTGCTGCTGGATCGCCTGCAGCTCCTCGTTGCTGAGCAGGGGCAGCAGATGGTCGAGCATTTCGCGTCGGTCGGCGCCGGAGAGCAGCACCCGCTCGGCCGCGCGATCGGGGTAGCCGATCGAGATGCGCATCAGGAAGCGGTCGAGCTGCGACTCGGGCAGGGCGAAAGTGCCCAACTGGTCGTGCGGGTTCTGGGTGGCGATCACGAAAAAAGGCTGGGGCAGGGCGCGGGTTTCGCCTTCCACCGTGACCTGCTTTTCTTCCATGGCTTCGAGCAGCGCGCTCTGCGTCTTGGGGCTGGCACGGTTGATCTCGTCGGCCAGCAACACCTGGGCGAACACCGGGCCGGGATGGAACACGAAACCCTCGCGTCCGCGTTCGTAGACCGACACGCCGATGAGGTCGCTGGGCATCAGGTCGGCGGTGAACTGCACCCGCGAGAACTGCAGGCCGAAGGTGGTGGCCAGCGCGTGGGCGAGGGTGGTCTTGCCGACGCCGGGAACGTCCTCGATCAGCAGGTGGCCACCGGCCAGCAGGCAGGCCACGCAGTCGCGGACCTGGTCCGTTTTGCCGACGATCACGGTGTTAAGCTGGTCCAGCAAGGCCTGGAGTTTCTGGCGTGTCTGCATAGACTCCGACGTTAGCCGAAAACCACCCGCGCCCGCAGCAAGCCATGAACAAGACCGGCTATTTCACCCACCCGGCCTGCCGCCGCCACGACATGGGCCGCGGCCACCCCGAATGCGCCGCGCGGCTCGACGCCATCGACGACCGGTTGCTGCTGACCGGCGTACTCGACGCACTCGATCGGCAGCAGGCGCCCGCCGCATCCGAGGCCGACCTGCTGCGCGCCCATTCCGCCGAACACATCGCCCGACTGCGCGCACTCGACGCCCGCATCGCCGCCGACCTGGCCGCCGGCGGCCCGCCGCTCGCCGCGATCGACCCCGACACCAGCCTCTGCGCCGACAGCCTGCAGGCGGCGCTGTGCGCGGCCGGGGCGGCCGTCGCCGCGACCGATGCGGTCGCCACCGGCGCGCTGGCCAACGCCTTCTGCTCGGTGCGACCGCCGGGCCACCACGCCGAACGCGAACGCGCCATGGGCTTCTGCCTGTTCAACAACGTGGCCATAGCCGTGCGGCGCGCGCTCGACGTGCACGGCCTGCAGCGCGTGGCGGTGGTCGACTTCGACGTGCACCACGGCAACGGCACCGAAGACATCCTGGCCGGCGACGAACGCGTGCTGATGGTCGGCCTGTTCCAGCATCCCTTCTATCCCTATTCGGGCGCCGAGGCGCCGGCCGACAACATGCTCAACGTGCCGGTTCCGGCCTATACCAAAGGCCCCGAAATTCGCCAGATCGTCGCCGACCAGTGGCTCCCGCGCCTGGAAGCCTTTCGCCCCGAGATGGTCTTCATCAGCGCCGGGTTCGACGCCCATCGCGAAGACGATCTCGGCCAGCTCGGCCTGGTGGAGGCCGACTACGCCTGGATCACCGAACAGCTGCACGCCGTGGCCGCGCGCCATGCCGGCGGGCGCATCGTGTCGTGCCTGGAAGGCGGCTACGCGCTCGACGCGCTGGCCTGCAGCGTCGAGGCGCATGTGCGTGTGCTGGCGGGGGTCTGATCGGCATGCCGGCCTTGCAGAAACTCGTTTCCGATTTCCATGCGTCGAGCCCTTGGCTGGGGCTGGCGGCATTGCTCGCCTGCCTGGGCCTGGCGTGGCTGATCGCGCAGCGGCTGGGCCGTGGCCAGTCGCAGGGCGACGCTTCGGTCTGGTTCGGAAAGCGCACCGTCGACGGCCTGATGTTTCCCTCGCTGGCGCTGCTGTTCGTCTACGCGGCACGCACCGGCGTCGCGCTGTACCGGCCGGTCTTTGTGTTGCAGATCGCGGTGCCGGTGCTGGTGTCGCTGGTGGTGGTGCGGCTCTGCGCGCGGGTGCTGTTGTCGGTGTTTCCGCAGTCGGCAGCGTCGCGGCTGATCGAGCGTTTTGTGTGGCGGGGCGCCTGGCTGGGCGCGGCGCTGTAGGTCACCGGCCTGCTGCCGCCGCTGCTGGCGCAGCTCGAATCCATTTCGCTGAACTTCGGCAAAGCCCGGGTCGACCTGCGCACGCTGATCAAAGGCGGGGTTTCCGCCCGCCTGATGCTGGTCGTCGCCCTGTGGATCTCCGCGGCCTTCGAGCGCCGCATCCTGGCGAGCAATTTCACCGATCTGTCGCTGCGCAAGGCTTCGGCCAACGTGGCGCGTGCCGTGCTCCTGTTGGTCGGCCTGCTGTTCGTGCTGTCGACCGTGGGCGTGGACCTCACCGCGCTGTCGGTGTTCGGTGGTGCGATCGGCGTGGGCCTGGGCTTCGGCCTGCAGAAGCTCGCGTCCAACTACATCAGCGGCTACGTGATGCTGCTCGAGCGCTCGCTGCGCATCGGCGACAACATCCGCATCGACGGCTTCGAGGGGCGCATCACCGACATCAAGACCCGCTACACCCTGGTGCGCGCGACCAGCGGGCGCGAATCCATCGTGCCCAACGAATCCTTCATC
Organism: Xylophilus sp. GOD-11R; assembly: GCF_033546935.1. GTDB lineage: Bacteria > Pseudomonadota > Gammaproteobacteria > Burkholderiales > Burkholderiaceae_C > Xylophilus. The sequence continues at coordinate 2,305,332 of NZ_CP137854.1, forward strand.
ACCCAGCGGGTCGAGAACCTCCCAGGCCGACCTGAAGTTCAAATTGAGCACCGACATCACCGTGGGCTACGACAGCGACGTGGAACAGGTGCGCACCCTGCTCGCCCAGGCGGCCGCGGCACAGGACCGGGTGCTCGCCTCGCCCGAGCCGGTGGCATTTCTGCTGCAGTTCGCGCCCGACGGACTGCAGTTCTCGCTCAACTACTGGATAGCGGATCCCGCCGCCGGCCAGGACAGCGTGCGCTCGGCCGTCAATCTGGCTGCACTCGCCGCATTGCGCTCGGCCAGGGTCGAGCTGCCCTACCCGCAACGGGTCGTTCGGGTGCTGAACAAAGCTGACGCATAAAATCGTCCGGCTGAATTCATCGTGAATCTATGGAGGCAATTCCAATGAAGGTACTGGTCCCCGTCAAACGGGTCGTCGACTACAACGTGAAGGTCCGCGTCAAGTCGGACGGCAGCGGCGTAGACATCGCCAACGTGAAGATGAGCATGAACCCCTTCGACGAGATCGCCGTCGAAGAGGCCGTGCGCCTCAAGGAGAAGGGACTGGTCACCGAGATCGTCGCCGTCTCCTGCGGCGTCGCCCAGTGCCAGGAAACCCTGCGCACCGCGCTGGCCATCGGCGCCGACCGCGCCATCCTGGTGCAGACCGACGTCGAACTGCAGCCGTTGGCCGTCGCCAAGATCCTCAAAGCGCTGGTCGACAAGGAACAGCCCTCGCTCGTCATCCTGGGCAAGCAGGCGATCGACGACGACAGCAACCAGACCGGCCAGATGCTGGCCGCGCTCTGCGACCTGCCGCAGGCCACGTTCGCCAGCAAGGTCGAACTGACTGCCGACAGCGTCACGGTCGCCCGTGAAGTCGACGGCGGCATGGAAACCCTCAAGCTCACGCTGCCGGCCATCGTCACCACCGACCTGCGCCTGAACGAGCCGCGCTACGTGACGCTGCCCAACATCATGAAGGCCAAGAAGAAGACGCTGGAGACGGTGAGCCCCGCCGACCTGGGCGTGGACCCGGCCCCGCGCCTGAAGACCCTCAAGGTCGCCGAGCCGCCCAAGCGCGGCGCCGGCATCAAGGTGCCCGACGTGGCCACGCTGGTCGCCAAACTCAAGAACGAAGCGAAGGTGATCTGAGCATGTCCGTCCTCGTCATTGCTGAACACGACAACGCGGGCATCAAGCCCGCCACCCTCAACACCGTCACCGCCGCGCTCGCCTGCGGCGGCGACGTGCACGTGCTGGTCGCCGGCGCCAATGCCCAGGGCGCGGCCGACGCCGCCGCCAAGGTGGCGGGTGTCGCCAAGGTCATCCTGGCCGATGGCGCCAGCGTGGCAGAAGGCCTGGCCGAGAACGTCGCCGCGCAGGTGCTGGCCCTGGCCCCGGCCTACAGTCACATCCTGTTCCCCGCGACCGCAGCCGGCAAGAACGCCGCGCCGCGCGTGGCCGCCAAGCTCGACGTGGCGCAGATCAGCGACATCACCAAGGTCGACTCGCCCGACACCTTCGAGCGCCCGATCTACGCCGGCAACGCCATCGCCACGGTGCAAAGCGCCGATGCGACCAAGGTGATCACGGTGCGCACCACCGGCTTCGATGCGGCGGCGGCTGAAGGCGGCAGCGCGCCGGTCGAGAAGATCGATGCCGTCGCCGACAGCGGCAAGAGCGCCTTCGTCGGCCGCGAGGTCACCAAGAGCGACCGGCCGGAACTCACCGCAGCCAGGATCATCGTGTCGGGCGGCCGGGCCATGGGTTCGAGCGACAAGTTCACCGAGGTGCTCACCCCGCTGGCCGACAAGCTCGGCGCCGCACTGGGCGCCAGCCGCGCGGCCGTCGACGCGGGCTACGCGCCCAACGACTGGCAGGTCGGCCAGACCGGCAAGATCGTCGCGCCCACGCTCTACATCGCCGCGGGCATCTCCGGCGCCATCCAGCACCTGGCGGGCATGAAGGATTCGAAGGTGATCGTGGCGATCAACAAGGACCCGGAAGCGCCGATCTTCGGCGTGGCCGACTACGGCATCGAGGGTGATCTGTTCACCGTGGTGCCGGAACTGGTCGCCGCGTTGTAAGCCGCAGCGGCCTTTCGGCAGAAACGCCGGCATGGACTTTCGGGTCCGTGCCGGCGTTTTTGTTTCGGCCGGATCAGGTCGGCTGCGCGGCGCGCTTGCGCCGGCCGTCCACCAGCATCGACCAAGTCGCCGCCATGGCCAGCAGGTTCAGGCTCATCGAGACCAGCACGGCGAGCACGCCGGCCGTGGGTGAGCGCCGGTCCAGCAGATTACGCACATCGGAAAACGCCGGGTCGGCGCTGCAGTTGTCGGCCCACATGCGGTATTGCATGAGGGGACTCTCCAGCGCGCTGTGCGCATACAGCGTGAAAGCGGTTCCCAGCGCCAGCAACGTCCAGCGAGTCCAGAAGAAGCGCCACGGCCCCCACAGGGCGAACGCCATCATCGGATAGGCGAGCAGGCTGAAGGTGAACGGCGTCACCTGCGGCTTGAACGGCCATCCGCTGTGGTCGACCCGCAGCACGTGGTCGAGGTGGTGGGCGAGGCTGAAGACCGCAGCGAGAACCAGTAGTCGCGTGGTCAGCCGCGACAGCTCGTGGCGAGTGAAAAGCATTCGACCTCCTTTACGCGGTTGATGTCGGAGCCTGTGAAGTCGGCGATCGTGAGGTGGCTGGCTGAAGTCGAAGAGCGCAGATCTCGATACTGCTGACTAATGAAGCAGAGTTACACGTTGAAACTATTCGTACGATCAATCGTCATACCAAAATTTGGTTTGATATCGTGGTATCCAACAAGAAGCGCCTGATTTTTGATCGATCTTAATTTCCAAAGCAGATTACATGAAGGTAAACAAAAAATTGCCGTCGTCGCACTTTCGGCGTTGGTTCTGACAGGCTGTGCCTCCGTCGTATGGCAACGAAAGAGGAAACCGACAAGGTCCAGCGATTTGGTGCTCCCTCGCAGGGTAATTCCGGTCTTTATGTGTACCGCAACAGTTTCGTCGGAAAAGCTCTTAAAAAGGACATCTGGGTCGATGGTAAGTGCCTCGGCGAAAGCGCACCCGACGTGTTCTTCTACGCCGAAGTGGAAGGCGACAGGAAACACAAGATCGAAACGGGGTCGGAATTCTCTGCCAATGCGCTGGAGGTTTTCGTGGAGGCCGGAAAGAATTACTTCATTCGTCAATACATCAGAAAAGGCGCCTTCGTCGGTGGTGCCAATTTGGAAAAGATCGATGAGGTGTAAGGTAAGGCCGACGTTGCGAAACTCGGGTTGGCACGACCAGGCAACTGCGGAAGATAAACGGTCTCCCGTCGTTTGCTTGCTGCGCATCAGCGCGACCCGATAATCGACCTCGCCGGTATTTCAACATTGCAAAAGCGGCGGAGGTCTGAGGCAGGCTGCTGAAATGATCACCGCGCCATCCGCAGTCGTCACATTCTTGTCGGCCTGGCTCAGCCGATACAAAGCCTGTTTCTGCCCAGGCGCTTGGCGTGATAAAGGTTTTCGTCGGCTCGCCGCAGCATGGCGCCCAATTCCGGGCACTCCGTGGAATGCACACTGCCGATGCTCACCGTCACCGAGAAATGCGTGCCGGCCGAGTCTTCGATGCGCGCGTTCTCCACTGCGACGCGAATGCGCTCGGCGACGTGGTAGGCGGTGGCTTCCTCGGTTTCGGGCAGCAGCACGACGAATTCCTCACCACCGAAGCGCGCGAAGAGGTCATGCTTGCGTAGCTGGGCCTGGCAGCGGGCCGCGACCTCCTGGATCGCCTTGTCGCCGCCGGCATGGCCGTAGGTGTCGTTGATCGCCTTGAAGCGGTCGACGTCGATCATCAGCAGTGCCATGGTGTGGCCACGGTCGGCCGCGGTCTCCATCAGGCTTTCGGCCCGGCTCATGAAGGCCAGCCGATTCAACGCGCCGGTCAGCCCGTCCGTCTTGGCGATTTCCTGCAGTGCGGCGCGCATGCGTTCGAGGTCGAGCACCAGGCGCATGACGAAGGTGCCGGTGGTGAGCGTGGCCAGCATGGGAATCACCGCGGCGCTCGCGAACCCGATGATGGTGGCGCGCCCGGCTTCTGGCAGCACCAGGTGGATGGCCAGGCGCACGGACAGCGAGATGCTCGTGACGACCGCCGTCAGCAGCAGTACCGAACGCAACAGGCCCAGCGATGCCAGCCAACTGGCGACACGCTTCGTGAATCCGCGCGAGGTGTCGTGGAGGACCTCTGAATGCATGCCTGATGATGCCTTCACGCCCAAAATGAAACAAGGCGTTCGGTTGTGTTTGCGTACTTTCGGGCAGCGGATTTGGCCGCGGTGTTGGCAGCCGGCATCAGCTTTTACGCACGAGCTTCGCCGCCTTGATTTCGCTGGTCGAAAGCGTTGGCGCTTCGCCGAGCAAACCGTGGAGGGAGAAGCCGGCGAGGTCTTCTCGCAGCACCTCGACCAGCGCGGCAGCGGCGCGTGAGATCGGCTGGCCCAGTGGCGTGAGCAGCACCAGGTCGACCGGCACGTCGGGCTTGAAAGGGCGCGCCACGAGCCCGGCCTTGAGCAACGGTGGCACCACGAATGGGCTGACGATGCCCACGCCCACGCCCTGCAGGGCGAGCATGCAGATGGTGATGGCGTAGGTGGTTTCGGCCGCGACGATCGGCTTGACCCGCTGCGCGGCGAACACCTTCTCGATGGCCACGCGCATGTTGTCGTTGCGGTCCGGCGAGATGAAGGCCTGGCCGTGCAGGTCCTTGGCGTGGATCGCCTTCTTGCTGGCCAGATGGTGCGCCGGCGACATCACGCAGACCGCGTTCACGCCCACCAGCGGCTCGGCCTGCGTGCCGGCGGTGTCGACCTGGCGCATGGTGATGCCGAGGTCGAGCCGGCCCGCGGCCACGCTGTCCTTGACCAGGGTGGAACTCACCGTCTTGATGGCCACCTGCACCGTCGGATGCCGGTCCATGAAGCGGCGCGCGATCTCGGGCATGACACCCATCCCGATCGAGGGCAGGCAGCCGATCTCGATGCGGCTGGCGTGCATGCCGCGCAGCTCGGAAATGGTCTGGCCGATCTGCTCCAGGCCGATATAGCTGCGCTCGACGACGTTGAACAGCTGCCGCGCCTCGGGCGTGGGCATGAGCCGGCCCTTGCGCAACTCGAAGAGCTTCAGCCCGCTCACCGTCTGCAGCCGCGCGATCAGCTTGCTGACGACCGGCTGCGAGGTGTGCAGCATCACGGCCGCCTCGGTGGCGGTGCCCCGGATCATGACCGCGCGGAACGCTTCGATCAGCCGGTGGTTCACCAGGGGCGCGAGGATGTTTTCGATGGGCGAGGGCATGTCTGCAGGGGTTTTCGGCGGTCTCACCAAAGCGGTGAACGGCACCAGGAATGGGCGCGAAAGAGTATATCGATCTGGAATAGGGTGGGGTGTTTAAAACATTGGCGAGACATGCGTCGAACTCGCAGAATTTCTTCCATGCGTTGGTCCAGACGACCGCCGCACCCCGCAACCCCTGCCGACAGAAAGCCCGCCCATGGCCACCCGTTTCGATGCCATCACCCTCGAACTGCTCTGGACCCGACTGATCTCCATCGTCGACGAGGCAGCCGTCGCGATGGTGCGCACCTCGTTCTCCACCAACGTGCGCGAATCCAACGACTTCGCCTGCGTGCTGACCGACACCCGCGGCCATTCGCTGGCGCAGGCCACGCACAGCATTCCGTCCTTTCTGAACACGGTGCCGCAGACCATCCGGCATTTCATCGCCGAGTTCCCGGAAGACCAGCTGAGCCCCGACGACGTGCTCATCACCAACGACATCTGGCAGGGCACCGGCCATTTGCCCGACATCACCGTGGCCAAGCCGATCTTCCACCGCGGCCGCATCGTCGGCTGGGCCGGCTCGGTGGCGCATGCGCCCGACATCGGCGGCCGGGTGCGTTCGGCCGACGCCCGCACCGTCTTCGAGGAAGGCCTGCAGATTCCGATCATGAAGGTGATGCGCCAGGGCGTGATGGACCCCACCTTCGAACGCATCCTGCGCAAGAACGTGCGGGTGCCCGACCAGGTGATGGGTGACCTGTACGCCCAGTTCACCGCGCTGCAGCGCATCGAGAGCCGCGTGCTGGCGCAGCTGGAAGAGCATGACCTCGAGTCGCTCGACGGCCTGGCCCACGAGATCCAGACCCGCTCCGAAGCCGCGATGCGCGCCGCCATCCGCAAGGTGCCCGAGGGTGTGTACAGGCAGAGCGCGGTCACCGACGGCATCGGTGAGCCGATCCGCCTGGAAATGACCATGACCGTGAAGGACGGCGCGATCGCGGTGGACTATTCCGGCACCGACCCGCAGGTAGCGGCATCCATCAACGTCTGCCTGGCCTATACCAAGGCCTACACCTGCTACGGCGTTCGCACCGTGCTGCTGCCGGACGTGGCGGGCAACGAAGGCGTGATCGCGCCGATCGAGGTCACGGCGCCCGCCGGCTGCATCCTCAACGCGCTGCCACCGGCGGCCGGCGGCGCGCGTGCGCTGGTGGGCCACATGCTGCCGATGATGGTGGTGCAGGCCCTCGCCGAGGCCATGCCCGACCGCGTCATCGCCGGCGTCGGTTCGCCGCTGTGGTGCGCCAACGTGGCCGGCCAGCGCGAGGACGGCAGCACCTACGCCAACATGTTCTTCATGAACGGCGGTTACGGCGCGTCGAGCCGGCGCGACGGCATCAACGTGCTGTCGTGGCCGAGCAATATCTCGTCGACGCCGGTCGAGATGATCGAGCAGATGCTGCCGATCCACGTGCACCACCGCCAGCTGCGCGAGGACGGTGGCGGCCGGGGCGAGTTCCGCGGCGGCACCGGCCAGTCGATCAAGTTCGAGAACCGGGCCTCCAGCGCCATGACGGCCAGTTTCATGGCCGAGCGCACCCGGCCCGAGGCCGCCGCACCCGGCCTGGCGGGGGGTGATTCCGGCGCGCCGGGCGAGGTGTTGATCGACGGCAAACCCTGCCTCAACCCCAAGGTGCAGCAGGTGATCCAGCCCGGCAGCGTGGTCGAGATGAAGACCCCCGGTGGCGGCGGCTACGGCCGGCTGGCCCGCCGCGACGCGGCCCGCCATGCGGCCGATGTGCGCGACGCCTACGTCGGCGCCTGAAGCCACCGGCCCCTCTTTTCCCGCGGCACGCCGCGACCCGAACACGAGCGCATCACGACCATGACCACTCCCACCTATTCCCTCGGCATCGACATCGGCGGCACCTTCACCGACATCGTCGTCTATGCCAACGACACCGGCCGCGCCGTCTCGCACAAGGAACTCACCACCCCGGCCGCGCCGCACCAGGGCGTGCTGACCGGCGTGGCCCGGCTGTTCGAACGTGAAGGCCTGGACTACGCCGCCGTCACCCGCGTGATCCACGCCACCACGCTGTTCACCAACGCCCTCATCGAGCGCAAGGGCGCCCGCACCGGCCTGATCACCACCGCCGGTTTCCGCGACACCCTGGAGATGGCGCGCGAACACAAGTACGAGCTGTACGACCTGCACATCGAGCTGCCCAAGGCCCTGGTGCCGCGCCACCTGCGCCTGGAAGCCACCGAACGCATGCGCCCCGACGGCACCGTGCTGACCCCGCTGGACGAAGCCGGCCTGTTGGCCTGCGCCGACGAACTCGCCGCCGCCGGCCTGCAGTCGATCGCCATCGTGTTCCTGCACGCTTATGCCAATCCGGCGCACGAACGCCGGGCACGCGAGCTGATCGCCGCGCGCCATCCGGAGCTCTTCGTGTCGATCTCCTCCGAGGTCTCGCCGCAGATTCGCGAATACGAACGCAGCGTGACCACCGTGGCCAATGCCTATGTGAAGCCGCTGGCCGACGGCTACCTGGACCTGATGACCGCGCAGATCAAGGGCCTGGGCATCACCGCGCCGCTGTTCATGATGCTGTCCAACGGCGGACTGACCCATGTGGAAGAAGCCAAGCGGGTGCCGATCCAGCTGCTCGAATCCGGCCCGGCCGCCGGCGCGCTGGCCGGCGCCTTCTTCGGTGAACGCTCGGGCATCGAGGACGTGCTGGCTTTCGACATGGGCGGCACCACCGCCAAGCTCGCGATCGTCGACGGTGGCGAGCCGCTCATCGCCCACCAGTTCGAAGCCAGCCGCGAGAAGCGCCTGACCGAAGGCAGCGGCCTGCCGATCAGCATCTCGACCATCGAACTCATCGAGATCGGCGCGGGTGGCGGCAGCCTGGCGCAGCTCGACGCGATGGGGCTGCTCAAGGTCGGCCCGGAGAGCGCGGCCTCGGACCCCGGCCCGGTCTGCTACGGCCGCGGCGGCACGCAGCCGACCGTGACCGACGCCAACCTGATCCTCGGTTTCCTCGACCCGGCGGGCTTCGCCGGCGGCACCATCACGCTCGACGTGGCCAAGGCCGAGGCCGCCATGGCGCCGCTGGCCGCGCAGGCCGGCGTGTCGGTGCCCGAATTCGCCTGGGGCATCCACTCGATCGTCAACGAGAACATGTCGGGCGCGGCCCGGGTACACGTGGCCGAGCGCGGCCACAACGCCGGTCGCTTCTCGATGCTGCTGACCGGCGGCGGCGGCCCGCTGCACGGCTGCGAGGTGGCGCGCAGCCTGGGCACGCGGCGGGTGGTCTGCCCGCCCGGCGCGGGCGTGGCGTCGGCCCTGGGCCTGCTGATGGCGCCGGCCCGTGTCGACCGCATGGCCACCGTGGCGCGGCGCCTGTCGCGCATCGACTGGGCCGAGCTCGATCGCGCGTTCGGCGTGCTCGAGGCCGATGCGCTGGCCGTCGTCGACGCCACCTTGCCCGGCCGGGCGGCCGCCCCGCGCATCGTGCGTTCGGCCGACCTGCGCTTCGTCGGCCAGGGCTTCGAAGTGGTGACCGAATTGCCGGCCGGCCCTTACGGCGAGGCCACGGCCCGCGCGGTGATCGAAGCCTTCAACAGCCTCTACCTCAAGACCTTCACCCAGGCGCCGCCCAGGGGCGAGGTGGAGATCGTGAACATCCGCGTCGCGGTGTCGGCCGAAGCCGCCGCTTCCACGCTGGACGCGGGCGCCGCCGCCCCGCAGGCCGGCGCCACCGTGCCGTCCATGCGCCGCCGCATCTGGGTGGGCGCCCACGGCCGCTACGAGGAAGTGCCGGTGTTCTTGCGCGAAGTGCTGCCGGTCGGCTTCGAGATCGCCGGCCCCGCCATCGTGCAGGAGGCCTCCTCCACGCTCGTGCTGCCCGCCGGGTCCAGAACCTGCGTGGACGCCTCGGGCAGCCTGATCGTGGACCTCACTGATTCCATCCAAAGAGACGCCGAAAAGGCGCAGACAAAAGCATCCGAAGCCCATACGGAGAGAGACAAGCAATGCGTGTGAACGCCTGCCAACCATCTTCCCCGCACTTAGGAATGCCTTATGAACCCACGATTTATGCTGCTGGCGTCCCTGCTCGCCAGCCTCGGTCTGTCCACCCTCGCCACCGTCTCGCATGCTGAGACCTGGCCTTCGAAGCCGATCCGCTTCGTGGTGCCTTTCACGGCGGGCGGCGCGGCCGACATCCTGGGCCGCATCGTCGGCCAGCAGTTGTCGATCAAGTACGGCCAGCCGGTGCTGGTGGACAACCGGCCGGGCGCCAGCGGCCATGTCGGCGCCGAGACGGTCGCCAAGTCGGCGCCGGACGGCTACACCATCGTGCTTGGCACCACTGGTGTGCACGCGGCCTACAGCATGTATCCCAAGCTGAACTACGACCCCTCGAAGGCGCTGCAGGTGGTGTCGATCATCGGCGAGTTCCCCAATCTGCTGGTGGTCAACCCGTCGGTGCCGGCGAACAACATGAGGGAGTTCCTGGCGCTGGCCAAGGCCAAGCCGGGCGAGCTGTTCTTCGGCTCGGCGGGCAACGGCTCGTCGACCCACCTGTCGGCCGAACTGCTCAAGCAGGTTGCGGGCATCAACATGAAGCACGTGCCCTACCGGGGCAGCTCGGCGGCCATGAACGACCTGATGGGCGGCCAGATCCAGCTGATGGTGGAGAACCTGCCAGCGGTGCTGCCGATGGTGCAGAGCGGCCGCGTGCGCGCCCTGGCCATCACCAGCAAGACGCGTTCGGACGTGATGCCGAGCATTCCGACGGTGGCCGAATCCGGCGTGCCCGAGTACCAGTTCACCGCCTGGTTCACCGTGGCGGTGCCGGTCGGCACGCCGCCTGCCATCGCGAAGAAGCTCAACGCCGACATCGACGCGATCGTGCATTCGCCCGAACTCGCGGCCAAGTGGAAGGAACTGGGCGTCAACCCGATCGGCGGCTCGCTCGAGGCCGACACCGCCTTCATTGCTTCCGAGAAGAAGAAGTTCACCGCGCTCATCCAGGAAGCGCGCCTGACCGCCGACGACTGACCAGCGGCACTGCCGGGCGGCGCTCCGGGAGGACGCCGCCTTTTTTTCCAAAGACGAGGCTTTTTTCCCATGACTTCGAACACCGAGTTCCTGCTGGCGCGCAAAGAAGGCGGCATCGGCTGGATGACCTTCAACAACCCGGCCAAGCACAACGCCATTTCGGTGGAAATGGCGCGTGCGGTGCCGGCGGTGATGGCCGATTTCGACGCCGATCCGGAGATCCGCGTGGTGATCGTCACCGGCATGGGCGAGCGCGCCTTCGCGGCCGGCTCCAACATCTCCGGCTTCGGCGAGGTGCGCACCAACCCCGAGCAGAACCGGGCGTACCACGACATGAACGAGGACTCCTACAACGCGGTCTACGCCTGCAGCAAGCCGACCATCGCGATGATCCACGGCTACTGCATCGGCGGCGGCCTGGACTTCGCCGCGAGCTGCGACATCCGCTTTTGCGACGACCGAGCGCAGTTTGCGATTCCGGCGGTGCGGCTCGGCCTGGGCTTCAGCTGGGAGGGCCAGGTGCGGCTGTCGCGGCTGCTGAGCCCGGCGCAGGCGCGCGACCTGTTCTTCAGCGGCCGCCGCTGGGACGCGGCAGAAGCGCTGCGCACCGGGCTGGTCCACCGCGTGGTGCCGGCGGCCGAACTCGAAGCCGCCGTGCGCGACTACGCGGCCGTCATCGCGGGCAACGCGCCGCTGACGCTGCGGGCCCTCAAGCGCGGCTTCCTGGAGCAGGAAAAGCCCGCCGGCCAGATCGACATGCAGGCCGCGCAGGACCTGATCGACGCCTGCTACCGCAGTCAGGACTATCTGGAAGGCCGCGAAGCCTTCGCCGCCAAGCGCAACCCCAACTTCCGAGGACGCTGACATGTCGACCATCGAAGCAGAACGCACCGCCACCGCCGCCACTTGCGGGCAAGCCGCCGCTGCGACGGCCCAACGCCAGGGGCCGCTCCAGGGCATCCGGGTGCTCGACCTGACCCGGGTGCGTGCCGGCCCCACGGCCATCCGCCAATTCGCCGACTGGGGCGCCGACGTCATCAAGATCGAGAGCCCGCAATACATGGAAGTGAGCGACGGCTGGGGCGGCCTGCGCGACGGCCCGGACTTCCAGAACCTGCATCGCAACAAACGCTCGCTCACCATCAACCTCAAGGACCCGCGCGGCCTGGCGATCTTCCGGCGCCTGGTGGAGCAGGCCGACGTGGTGGCCGAGAACTTCCGGCCGGACGTGAAGTTCCGTCTGGGCATCGACTACGAATCGCTGCGTGCGATCAACCCGCGCATCGTTTTCGCCAGCATTTCCGGCTTCGGCCAGGACGGCCCCTACGCCAAGCGCCCGGGCTTCGACCACATCGTGCAGGGCATGGGCGGGATGATGTCGGTCAACGGCCATCCGGACAACGGTCCGACGCGCGCCGGCATCGCGGTGGCCGACGTGGCCGCCGGCCTGTTCTGCGCGCTGGCGGTGATGACCGCGCTGCTCGAGCGCGCCACCTCGGGCCAGGGCCAGTGGGTGCAGGTGTCGCTGCTGCAGGCCATGATCTCCATGCTCGACTTCCAGGCCGCGCGCTGGCTGATGAACGGCGAGATCCCGGTGCAGGCCGGCAACGACCATCCGACCTCGATTCCGACCGGCGTCTATCCCACGTCCGACGGCTGGATCAACATCGCCGCCGGCGAGCAGGCCATGTTCGCCCGGCTGGTCAAGGCCATGGGCTGCGAAGAGCTGATGGAGGTGCCGGAGTTCTCCACCGAGGAGGGCCGCTCTATGCACCGTGTCGCGCTCAACGAAGAGCTGTCGCGCCGCACGCGGGAGCATGGCTCGGCACACTGGCTGGAGGTGTTCGAGCGCGGCAGCGTGGCCGCCGGCCCGATCAACCGCATGAACGAAGTCTTCGACGATCCGCAGGTGCAGCATCTGCAGGTAGCCCAGACGCTGCAGCACCAGACGCTCGGGCCGATCCGGGTGGTGGGCCAGCCCTTTCAGCTGAGCCGCACGCCTTCGCAGATGCGCGCGGTGACGCCGCTGCGCGGCGAGCACAACGACGAGATCCTGACCGAAGCCGGTTATTCCGAGGCAGAGATCGCGGGCTTCTACGCCGACGGCGTCATCTGAGGCCATGCTGAGCCTGTCCGACGACGGCGTAGCCTGCCCGGCGCCGGTCTTCGAGGTGCTGCTGCCGGTGCGCTGGAGCGATCTGGACGCCGACGGCCGCGTCAACAACGTGCTGCTGCTCAAGCTGGCCGAGGAAGCGCGCATGCGGTGGGCCGCCGCGCTGGACCTCGCCCGGCTGGCGCCCGACCGCATGCCGGTGCTAGCGAGCACCGCGGCGGTCTACCGGAAGCCGGTGCGCTATCCGGCGCAGGTGGTAGTGAGCATCGCCTGCTCCAAGCTCGGCCATTCGAGCCTGCACCTGCAGTTCGAGTTGCGCGACGCCGCCGACCGGTCGCTGCTGCACGCCCAGGCGCTGGCCGTGTGGGTGTGGGTGGACCGGGCCAGCGAGCAGCCGGTGCCCATGCCGGAGCGGCTGCGGGAGGTCTGCACGGCGCGATAGGCGGGGCGCTCGCACCTACAATGCCGACGCTTTCGCGCCGGCATCGCGGCGTTCCCCACAAAAAATCGAGACAACCGGACCAGGCCCAGACCTGCGCCGTGCCCCCATGAAGACTTCCGCTCCGCGGCTGCCCCTGATCGACGCCATGAAGGGGCTGGCCTGCTGCCTGATCGTCTGGCACCACCTCGCGTTCTACGGGCCGATGTCCGAAGTGGCGCGGCCGCTGGCGCCGTGGCTCATGGACTCCCTGGCCGAGTACGCCCGCATGGCGGTGCAGCTTTTTCTGGTGGTGGGTGGTTTTCTCAATGCCCGTTCGCTGGCGCCACGGGGCGCCTCGCGCATCGACGCGCCGCTGGCGCGCATCGGGCGGCGCTACCTGCGACTGGCCATGCCTTATCTCGTGGCGCTCGGCACCGGCCTGGTCGCCGCGATGCTCACCCGGCCCTGGCTGCCGGGTCCGCTGGTGCCGGCGGCGCCGCATGAATCGCAGTTGCTCGCCCATGGCCTGTTCCTGCAGGACCTGGTCGGCGAAGAAGCCTTGTCGGCCGGCGTCTGGTATGTGGCGATCGACTTCCAGCTCTTCGCCGCGACGGTGCTGACGTTCTTCGTGGCCCAGCGCTGGACCAGCCGCCCGGCGCTGGCCGCTTTCTGCCTGGTGTCGGGCGCGGCGGCGGTGTCGCTGGTAGTGTTCAACCGCCATCCGGAACTCGATCCGACGGCGCTGTATTTCTTCGGTGCCTACGGGCTGGGCATCCTGGCCTGCTGGGGCGCGCATTCACACAGGCCGTGGCACTGGATGGCGGGCATCGCGGTGCTGGGGGGCGTGGCACTGGCGGTGGACTTCCGGGCGCGCATCGCCATCGCCCTGGTCGCGGCCCTGGTGCTGCTCTGGGCGCAGGCGCGGCACGGCGACGGCTGGATGCCGCCCGGGCCGATGCGCCATCTGGGCGGGGTGGGGCGCATCTCGTATTCGGTTTTTCTCATCCACTTCCCCTTGCTGCTGTGCGTAGGCGCGCTGGTGCACCACCGCTGGCCGAACCTGCCGTGGGCCAACGCGGCGGGCATGCTGGCGGTGTTTCTGCTTTCGCTGCTGGCGGGTGCGCTGCTGCACCGTTTCGTTGAAACCCGCGCGGCGGGGCCGGGCCGGCTGCTGCTGGCCATGGCCTCGGTGCTGGCCCTGGGCGCGGTGCTGCACTGATCCACGCGGCATGACCCGCCGGCCACGCGCACCGGCGGCTTTGGGTATCCTCGTCGGCTAGTTTTCCTTCTCTCTCGCCCGCGGTCCTTCGAGACATGCCGGGCCTGTCGCCCCTCCATGAAAAACAATTTCTTCCGCGCCGCCCTGGTGCTGGGCCTGCTGTCGGCCATCGGGCCCTTCGCCATCGACATGTACCTGCCTGCGCTGCCCTCCATCGGCCATTCGCTCGACGCCTCGCCGGCGGCGGTGCAGATGAGCCTGATGGCCTTCTTCATCTCGCTGGGCGTGGGCCAGCTGGTGTACGGGCCGGTCGCCGACATGGTGGGCCGCAAGGCGCCGCTGTATTTTGGGCTGAGCCTGTTCGCGGTGGGCAGCGTGGGTTGCGCGCTGGCGCCGGATATCGGCACGCTGATCGCGTTGCGCTTCGTGCAGGGCCTGGGCGCTTGCGCCGGCATGGTGGTGCCACGCGCGGTGGTGCGCGACCTGCACACCGGCCCCGACGCCGCCCGGCTGATGTCCCTGCTGATGCTGGTGTTCAGCGTGTCGCCCATCCTGGCGCCGCTGGCCGGCAGCCTGGTGATCGAGTCCTTCGGCTGGCGCGGCGTTTTCTGGGTGGTGACGGGCGCGGCCATCCTCGGACTGGTGCTGCTGACCACCAGCCTGCCCGAGACGCGGCCGGCATCCGAGCGGGTCGACAGCAGCGTGGGCAGTGCGCTGGCCGCCTACCGCCAATTGCTGGGCGACAGCCACTTCCTGGGGCTGGTGTTCATCGGCGCCTTCGGCATCTCCAGCTTCTTCGCCTACCTGGCGCATTCGTCCTTCGTGCTGATCGGGCATTACGGCCTGTCGCCCCGGCAGTACAGCATCGCCTTTTCGGTGAATGCGGCCTCGTTCATCGGGGTGTCGCAGCTGACCGGAAAGCTCAGCCAGCGCTTCGGCCTCAAACGCCTGGTGTCCGGCGCGGTGGTGGGCTATGCGGTCACCATGGTGCTGCTGGCGGCGACCTCGATCGCCGGCATCGACTCGCTGCCGGTGATGGTGGTGCTGCTGTTCATCGGCTTCGGTTTCCTGGGCCTCATCGTGCCGACCACGGCGGTGCTGTCGCTGGAGGCGCACGGCGCCATCGCCGGCACCGCGTCGGCATTGATGGGCACGCTGCAGTTCGTGACCGGTGCGGCGGTGATCGCGATCTCCGGCATCTTCGCCAACGGCACGGCCGAGCCGATGCTGGTGGCCATCGCCTGCTGCGCGGTGCTGTCCTTCGTCACCGCCCGCCTGACCTTGCGCGGCCAGCACTGAGCCCGAGTCTTCGCTAGGCACCCATCAGGCGCTGCACCAGGTCGGCGGTGCTGATCGCCTGGAACTTGCGCATCAGCCGCGCCCGGTAGATCTCGACCGTGCGGTGGCTGATGCCCAGCGCCCGTCCGATCTCCTTGGAGGTGAGCCCGTGCAGCAGCTGCGCGGCCACCTCGCGCTCGCGGGCGGTGAGCTCGGCCTGTGACGGCCGCTGCGCGCCCAGGTCTTCGAAGGTCCAGATGCCGGCCTGGTGCGGCGCGTCGCGGTTGAGGGCGCGACCGGTGACGTGGCACCAGAAGGTGTCGCCGCGCAGCCGGCCGCCGACGCGGCGCATCAGCCGGTTGTCCGAATAGCGGCCCGAGGCATTGAGGATCGGCAGCATGCGTGCGCCGATGCGCTCGTATTCGTCCACGCTCGGGTAGAGCAGCTGGAAGGACTGGCCCACCAATTGCTCGCGGTCGGCACCGAACATCTCGCACAGCTGCCGGTTGCAATCCACCATGGTGCGGTTGCGCGAGATCACCAGGCCGACCGGCGCGAGCTCGAAGGCCTGGCGGTAGTCGACCGGCGACGCCAGGGGCAGGGGATCAGGGACTTCCATTAGGAAACACTACGTACATCGCTACGTAGTATCGTTGTTCGACCCCGGCTCCGGCCCATCATCGGTACCTCGCAAAACCAGTCGCAAGGAGATTTCGTGAACAAGCTCTATCCCTCGGCAGAGGCGGCGCTCAAGGGCGTCGTCCAGGACGGCCAGTTGCTGGCCGTCGGCGGCTTCGGCCTCTGCGGCATTCCGGAAGCGTTGATCGACGCGCTGCGCGACTCGGGCGTGCAGAACCTCTCGGTGGTGTCCAACAACGCTGGCGTCGACGGGTTCGGGCTGGGCAAGCTGCTGGAGACACGGCAGATCAAGAAGATGATTTCCAGCTACGTGGGTGAGAACAAGGAGTTCGAGCGCCAGTACCTGGCCGGTGAGCTGGAGTTGGAGTTCACACCGCAGGGCACGCTGGCCGAGAAGCTGCGTGCCGGCGGCGCGGGCATTCCGGCCTTCTTCACCAAGACCGGCGTCGGCACCCAGGTCGCCGAAGGCAAGGAAACGCGCGAGTTCGGCGGCGAAACCTATGTGATGGAAGAGTCGCTGGTGCCCGATGTGGCGCTGGTCAAGGCCGACGTGGCCGACAAGTCCGGCAACCTGCGGTTTCGTCTGACGGCCCGCAACTTCAACCCGGCCGCCGCCATGGCGGGCAAGGTCTGCATCGTGGAGGTGGAGCGCATCGTCGAGACCGGCGAGATCGCGCCCGACGACGTGCACCTGCCGGGCATCTACGTGCACCGCATCGTGGTCAATCCGACGCCGGAAAAGCGCATCGAGAAACGCACGCTGAGCGCCGCCGCACCGGTGGACGCGGCCGCCGCCAAGGCCGAGGCCGAAGCCGCCATCGCGCACGCCGCCGCACCGGCGGGCGAGGCCGCCGCCGTGCCCAAGGTCGACATTCCGGCCGCTCAACTTACCGACCGCAAAGGAGCCTGAGATGCCCTGGACCCAGGACCAAATGGCCGCACGTGCGGCGAACGAACTCGAAGACGGCTTCTACGTGAACCTCGGCATCGGCATCCCGACGCTGGTGGCCAACTTCGTGCCGGACGACAAGGAAGTCTGGCTGCAGTCCGAGAACGGCATGCTGGGCATCGGCCCGTTCCCGACCGAGGAGACGGTCGACGCCGACCTGATCAACGCGGGCAAGCAGACGGTGACGACGATCAAAGGCTCTTCCATCTTCGGCAGCCACGAAAGCTTCGCCATGATCCGTGGCGGCAAGATCAACCTGTCGATCCTGGGCGCCATGCAGGTCAGCGCCAAGGGCGACCTGGCCAACTGGATGATCCCCGGCAAGATGGTCAAGGGCATGGGCGGCGCGATGGATCTGGTGGCCGGCGTGAAGCGGGTCATCGTGCTCATGGAGCATGTGGCGCGCAAGAAGGACGGCAGCACCGACCTGAAGATCCTTCCCGAATGCTCGCTGCCGCTGACCGGCGTGGGCGTGGTCGACCGCATCATCACCGACTTGGCCGTGATCGACGTCACGCCGGACGGACTGAAGGTGGTCGAGCTCGCGCCGGACGTGAGTTTCGAGGCGCTGCAGGAAAAGACGGGCGCGCCGCTGATCCGCTGAAGCACGATTCGGGGGGTCGGTGGACTTGCGGCGATGCATTTTTGTCGCTGAAAACAGGTACGAAGTCATGCGCAGCCTGCAAAGGATGCGCTAGATTTCATGACGCTGCGTAGAAAACGCTCGCAGCGGTCTTCCACCCACTGGCGGTTCGCTCCGCGATCAAGGGGCGCTTCATGGACAGAGTCAACGACGGTTTTCTGCGCTCGCGCGGCGGAACCGCCAAGCTGCTGGACGACTGCATTGCCGACGCGTCGCGTCAGGAAGCCGCCCGCGCCGAAGTCACCCGTGCGCTGCTGCGCGATCTCAAAGCCGAGTTCCAGGGCCGACGAGCGGACGCGCCATCGGTAGTCGCTGCTCCCGTCGGCGTGCCCACGGCGCCGACGCAAACGCCATTGGCGGCGCCGGCACCGAATGGCGATTTTTTTCTGGCGGGGCCGGGGCGCAAGAAGCTCGGCGAGCGGCGTCGGCGCATCCTGGCGTGCTACGTGTCGATGCTGGCGGACAAGCGCAACGAGCGCATCACCACCGCCGCGCTGGCGCAGTTCATGGAGCTCAGCGAAGCGGCACTCTATCGCAACTTCGCCAGCAAGGGCGCCATGCTCGAAAGCCTCATCGACGCTGTCGAAGACGCGCTCTTCGCGCAGATCGAGCAGATCGACCGGCATGCGGTTCGGTACCGGCTCGACACCCGCAGCCATGTCGCCATGCTGGTGGCGCTGCCCTTGAAGTTCGCCGAGGCCTACCCCGGCGCATCGCGCCTCATGGCGGGCGACGCACTCGCGGTGGAAGACTCCCAGCTGCGCAATCGCATGACCATGGTTTTCGTGCGCTTCGAATCCACGCTGCTCGGCGCATTGCTGCGCGGTGAGAGCGTGCCCAAGCGCAACCCGGCGGGCCTGGCTGCCGCGCTCTGTGCCTTCTCCGTGGGCCGCATGCTGCGGTTCTCCAATTCGGGGTTCGCCGACATGCCCACGGCCGACCTGGACGCGTGTCTGGAGATGATGCTCCGCTAGCGCGGCGGCTGACTCTGGCTCACCGGCTCCGTGGCGGCGTAAAAAGCGCAACGGGCGGAGGTTCGAGAACCATCCGCCCGTTGCAGGGAGCTGAAAGCAGTTGCGGGGTCAGTCAGCGCAGTCCGAAGAAGGAAAGGACCGCGGCGATGACGACAACGAGACCGACGACGTAGATGATGGTGTTCAAGGCGATGCCCTCCTGATTGAGGCGTCCAGAATCCATGCAGGCGCCGGGGTGGATTGTCGGCAGGAGGCATGGCACCTTGTAGGAGATCCCTTTTTTCTGGGCCGCTCGCAAAGCCTTGGCGCGTGCGCGAGCGAGCCAGGCCGGGGTCAGCGGCTCACGCGGTGGTGGAGTGCGCGAAGTCCGCGGCGTGTTCGGGCTTCTGCCCGCGTGACCATTCGAGCAGGGTGCCTGGGGTCATGGGGCGTGCGAAGTAGTAGCCCTGCAGCTCGTCGCACTGCATGCCCAGGAGGATGTCGCGCTGCCCCTCGGTCTCCACACCTTCGGCCACCACCAGCAGGCTGAGGGCATGGGCGAGCTGGATCACGGCCTCGACCACGGCACGCGCATCCGAACTGCTTTCGAGGTCCTTCACGAAACTGCGGTCGATCTTCAGTTGCTGCGCCGGCAGCTGGCGCAGGTAGCTCAGGCTCGAGTAACCGGTGCCGAAGTCGTCGATGGCCAAATACACGCCGATCTGTGCCAGCGCCTCGAAGGCGCGCCGGGTGATGTGCATGTCTTCCATCGCCACCGATTCGGTGATCTCGCACAGCAGCTGCGAGGAGTCGATGTGATAGCGCTCCAGGGCGGCCTGCACCCGTTCGGCCAGGTTGTTCTCGCGCAGCTGGTGCACCGACAGGTTCACCGCCACCCGCATGCGCAGGCCTTGCTCGCGCCATTCGGACATCTGGCGGCAGGCTTCCTCGATCACCCAGTTGCCGATCTGCCCGATGAGGCCGAAGCGCTCGGCCATGCCGATGAATTCGTCCGGCGGCACGTTGCCGCGTACCGGATGCGTCCAGCGCAGCAGGGCTTCCACGCCGTGGATGCGGTTGCTGGCGCCGCTGACCTTGGGCTGGTAGTGCAGGCTGAACTGGCCGAGCTCCAGCGCGGTGCGCAGGTCGCTCAGCAGTTCGAGCTGGGTGTTGGCGTCGGCCCCCATGGAGGGCTCGAACATCGCGTAGTTGCTGCCGCCGGCCCGCTTGGCGGCGTACATGGCCGCGTCGGCATTGGCGATGAGCTTTTCGCGCTGGCCGGTTTCCGGATAGAGCACGATGCCGACCGAGCAGGAGATCTTAATGTTGCGGTCCGCGACCGAGAAGGCGCCGGCCAGCACGCCGATGATCTTGCGGGCCACCAGCGCGCAACCGGCGGCGCTGGGCACGTCTTCGAGCAGCATCAGGAACTCGTCGCCACCCACGCGGGCGACGGTGTCGTTCTCGCGCGCCTGGTTGCGCAGGCGGCTGGCTACTTCGGTCAGGATCAGGTCGCCGGTCGCGTGACCGAAGGAATCGTTGATCGGCTTGAAGCCGTCGAGGTCGATGAACAGCACCGCCAGCCGCGCCTCCACGCGCTCCTTGTCGCGGTTGAGCCGGTCGGCGCGGGACAGTGCCTGGTTGAGCCGGTCTTCGAAGAGCAGGCGGTTCGGCAGGCCGGTGAGCGGATCGGTGAAGGCACGCTCCTGCAGTTCGGCGTTGGCGCTCTTGAGCTGGGTATTGGCCTTGACCAGCGAGGCGGTCAGCCGTTCGGCCGTGCTCTGCAGCCGGGCATCGAGCATCGACAGCAGCAGGGTGCTGACCAGCAGCGTGACCGACACCAGCAGCACCACGACGGTGAGCGCGGCACCGCCGAGTCGGTCGGCGCTCAGGCAGAACGAGTCCATGGGGAACTGCGCGCCGGCCATGCCGACGTAGTGCAGCCCGCAGATGCCGGCCGACAGCACCACCGCCGCGCCGAACTGCGCCGGTACGCGGCGATTGGTCGCGACCTTGAGCAAGCGATGGAACAGAAACAGCGCGGCGGCCGATGCGATGACGGCGATCAGCACCGACAGGCCCACCAGCGGGAAATCCCACTGGATCGACGGCGTCATGTCCAGCGCCGCCATGCCGATGTAATGCATGCTCGAAATGCCGATGGCCATCGCGATCGAGCCGCGTATGAGGTTGCGCGGCCGGTAGGTCATGCGGCCGGCGACACCCAGCGCCACGGCCGAGGCGACCACGCCGGCGACCCAGGAGAGCAGGGTGAACTTGTAGTTGTAGCCGAGCTGGATCGGCAGCACGAAGGCCTGCATGCCCAGGAAGTGCATCGCCCAGATGCCGGTGCCCATGACGCCGGCGCCGAAGGTCCACCACAGCACGCTGGCCCGGCCGCGGGTGGCGTGCACGCGGCGTGCAAGGTCCAGCGCTACATAGGACGCCAACGTGGCGATGACGACCGACGCCAGCAGACCCATGGGGTCGTATTGGGTAGGCATCAGGCCGGCCTCGTTGTGGGCAAAGAACACGGAAGTCCTTGGTGTGACGGGTATTGCCGATACCGGATGCGCCGGCAACGAGCGCGCGTCCAAGTGTAACTGTATGCGATAAAAACGAGGCGGCTGTTACTTCGACGCGGTTTTCCGGTTGTCAGCCTGCAACGGCGATTTTCGATTCCAGGGCCTTCACGAGCGAGGTGAGCAGGCGGTTGGCGGGCACCGGCACGTCGAGCACTTCGGCGCGGCGCACGATGTAGCCGTTGAGGTGGTCGATTTCGCTGGGCTTGCCACGCGCCAGGTCCTGCGCGGTGGACGACAGCTGGCCCGGCATGGTGGTGGCGATGGCGCGCACCGCTTCGGCGACGTCGCCGGGGATCTCGATGCCGTCGGCCTGCGCGACGGCCAGGCATTCGGCCACCACGTCGGCCAGGCAGTCGGTGATGCCGGGCTGGCGCACCAGCTGGCCGTAGGGCAGGGCGGTGATGGCCGACATGGCGTTGTAGGCGCAGTTGAGCACCAGCTTGGCCCAGAGCGCGCCGCGAACGTTGTGCGAGATCTGCGTGGGAATGCCGGCGGCGGCGAAGAGGCTCGCCCACTGCGCGCTGTGCGAGGACGGCGCGATGACGAGTTCGCCCCGACCGTGGTGGCGCACGTGGCCCGGCCCGGCCATGGCGGTGGCCACGTACACCACGGCGGCAGCGACCTCTTCGCGCAGCACCGATCGCAGGCGGATGTCGTTGTCCACGCCGTTTTGCAGCGTCAGCACCAAAGCTTTCGCGTCGAGGTAGGGCAGCATTTCGGCGGCGGCCGATTCGGTGTCGGTGGACTTGACGCAGAACAGCACCAAGTCGGCGCCGTCGACCGCCGAGGCGTCGGTGGCGGCTTCCATGGCAATGAATTCGTCGAAGGCGGCCGTCTCGATGCGCAGGCCGTGCGTGCGCACCGCCTCGACGTGCGCCGGGCGGCCGATCAGCACGACCTCATGGCCGGCGCGGGCGAGCAAGCCGCCGTAATAGCAGCCGACGGCACCCGCGCCCATGACGGCGATGCGGTGGCGACGGCCATGGAGGGCGGATGGCTGCTTTTCGGTAGAGGTCATGGCTTGCGCTCGTGTGTCATCGAATGCCCGGATGTTAGGACGAGCGAGGGCCGTGCGGACGGTCTCGCCGATGCAGGACAATCGTCGGCTTCGACAGAACCAGCAGCAGAGGAAGGCCGCACATGGGCGCTCAATGGAAAGCCAAGGGCAAGGAAATCGCAGCGAACGCGAAAGGGCGGCTGTTCGGCAAGCTCGCCAAGGAAATCATGGTCGCGGCGCGCGGCGGGGCGGATCCGGCCGGGAATTCGCGGCTGCGGCTGGTGCTGGAGCAGGCGCGCAAGGTGTCCATGCCCAAGGACACACTGGAGCGCGCCATCAAGAAAGGCGCCGGGCTCACCGGCGAAACCGTGCATTTCGAGCACGTGATGTACGAGGGCTACGCGCCGCACCAGGTCGCGGTGATGGTCGAATGCCTGACCGACAACCTCAACCGCACCGCACCCGAGATGCGCGTGCTGTTCCGCAAGGGGCAACTCGGCACCTCCGGCTCGGTGGCCTGGGATTTCGACCACGTCGGCATGATCGAAGCCGAGCCGACCGCGGCCGAGGCCGACGCGGAAGTGGCGGCCATCGAGGCCGGCGCCCAGGACTTCGAAGTGCGTGAGCCGGAAGAAGGCGACACCAAGGCGGTGACGCTGTTTCTCACCGATCCCTCCGATCTCGACCTGGTGAGCCGGGCGCTGCCCACGCACGGTTTCACGGTGCTGTCGGCCCGGCTGGGTTACCGGCCGAAGAACCCGGTCGATCCGGCCAGTCTGAGCGCCGAAGCGCTGGAAGAAGTGGAAAGTTTCCTGGCCGCGATCGATGCCAACGACGACGTGCAGCAGATGTACGTCGGGCTGGCCGGTTGAAGAAACCGCTCAGCGGTAGAAGGCCTCGACCTTGCCCTTGAGCTTGATCTGCAGCGGCTGGCCCTTGCGGTCGCGTGTCTTGGGAGAGGGCACCTTGATCCAGCCTTCGCTGATGCAGTATTCCTCCACGTCGCCGCGCTCCTTGTCGTTGAAGCGGATGCCGATGTCGTGATGAAAGACTTCGGCGACGTGGTGCGGGCTGCGCGGGTCCACGCTGAGGTGATCGGGCAGGGCCGGGCGCTGGGTCTGGTCGTTGGGGGTATCGCTCATGCTGCCGATTTTGCCCGACGCACCGGACCTTGATTTCAGAGGCCGCCGGTCGACTGCCGCTCGACGATGCGAAAGCCCACGTCGAGCACCGGGTCCACCGTCGGCTGGCCGGTGCAGCGGGCGAGGATGAGGCCGGCGGCGTGCCGGCCGATGGCCTCGCCGTCGACCTGCACCGAGGTGAGCGACGGCTCGGTGTGGGCCGCGAAGTCCGCATCGCCGAAGCCGCAGACCGCCAGATCCTGCGGCACCCGCAGGCCACGTGAAAGCGCTTCGACCATGACGCCTTGCGCGAGCTGGTCCGAGCTGCAATACACCGCCTGGATCCCCGGGGCCTGCTCCAGCAATTCGGTGGCGGCGCGCCGGCCGAGCGCCAGGCTGCTCGGCGCCGGCACCACCGAGGTCGGCACCGGGCGCCCCACGGCGGCTTCGAATGCACGGCGGCGGATGCCGGCCCGGTGGTCGTCGCCGGTGGCGATGCCGACCCGCTCCCAGCCCTTGCCGCGCAGGTAGTCGGCCACCGCCGCGCCCACGCGCTGGTGCGAAAAGCCCACCAGCATGTCGACCGGATGCTCGCCCAGGTCCCAGGTCTCGACCACCGGAATCGCCAGGCGGCGCAAGGTGTCGCGGGCCTTTTCGGAGCGCACCAGGCCGGTCACCACGATGCCGTCGGGCTGGCGCGCCAGCATGGTCTGCAGCAGCGCTTCCTCGCGGGAGTGGTCGTAGCCGCTCTGGCCCAGGATCACCTGGTAGCCGGCGGCATACAGCGTTTCGGTCAGGGCCTGCACCGTGGGCAGGAACTGCTGCACCGAGATGGCCGGCACCAGCGCGCCCACCGTCATGCTGCGGCGCGAACGCAGGCCGCCGGCCAGCAGGTTGGGCAGATAGCCGGTGGCGTCGACCGCGAGGCGCACTTTCTCGATCGTCTTGGGCGAGACCAGCGCCGGGTTGCTCAGCGCGCGCGATGCGGTGATGAGCGACACGCCGGCGCTGCGGGCCACGTCGTGCAGCGTGGCGGGGCGGGCGGCGGCGAGCTTGGGGAGAGAAGTCGTCTTCAATGAAAACCCTGAGTCATCAGCTCGATTTCAAGCCGACAGAAAAGGCATTTCACTCCAGAATGACAACGTTGTCATCTGCCCGATGCGAATTCGGTTCCGGCATGAAGAGGCGGAGACACATCCACCCGACATGGAGACAAAGCATGCACAAGATCCTGACCACGCTGGCCGCGACGGCCATGGGGCTCGCCGCCCTTTCTTCGCACGCCCAAGGCCCGGCGCAGGCCTGGCCCGAGAAGCCGATCACGCTGGTGGTGACCTTCCCGCCCGGCGGCTCCACCGACCAGGTCGCCCGCGCGCTCGCCCCGCGCCTGGGTGAAAAGCTCAAGCAATCGGTGCTGGTGGACAACCGCGCCGGTGCCGCGGGCACCATCGCGGCGGCCACGGTCAAGCGCGCGCCGGCCGACGGCTACACCTTCATGGTGACCTCGCTGGGGCCTCTGGTGATTGCGCCGCACCTGCTCAAGACGCAGATGCAATACGACCCGCTGAAGGACTTCGACCTCATCACCGTGGCGGTGCAGTCGCCCAACGTGCTGGTGGTGCCCACCGCCTCGCCGCACAAGACGGTGGCCGACGTCATCGCCTATGAAAAAGCCAACCCCGGCAAGATGAGCTTCGCCTCCTCGGGCAACGGCACGAGCGACCACCTGACCGCCGAACTCTTCTGGCAGGAGACCGGCACCACCGGCGTGCACGTGCCCTACAAGGGTGGCGCGCCGGCGCAGACCGACCTGATGGGGGGCCAGGTCGACGCCTCGTTCCAGAACATCAACGCGGTGGCGCAATACATCAAGGCCGGCAAGATGCGCGCGCTCGGCATCACCAGCGCCAAGCGCTCGCCCGTGCTGCCCGACGTGCCGACCATGGCCGAGGCCGGCGTGAAGAACGTCGAAGTCACCTCGTGGCAGGCGGTGGTCGCGCCCAAGGGCCTGCCGGTGGCCATCCGCGACAAGGCCCATGCGGCCATCGTCGAAGTGCTCAACGAGCCGGCCGTGAAGGACCCGTTCGTGGCCGTCGGCTTCGAGCTCGTCGCCAATACTCCCTTGCAGTTCGCCGCGTTCCAGCAGGCCGAGTACGCCCGCTGGAAGAAGGTGATCGAGACCGGCAAGATTTCCGTCGACTGAAACCCA
Organism: Xylophilus sp. GOD-11R; assembly: GCF_033546935.1. Classification (GTDB taxonomy): domain Bacteria; phylum Pseudomonadota; class Gammaproteobacteria; order Burkholderiales; family Burkholderiaceae_C; genus Xylophilus. Next base: position 2,330,866 of record NZ_CP137854.1, read on the forward strand.
TCCCAGGACCTTGACCCCGCCCATGACCGCATCCGTACCCTCGACCGCTCTGACTCCCGTTCAAACCGGCGACAGCATCGCCTGGATCCGCATCTCGTCGTGTTACCTGCCGCTGGCCAATCCGATCAGCGATGCCAAGGTGCTGACCGGCCGACAGAAGCCGATGACCGAGATCGCGATGCTCTTCGCCGAAATCCGCACGAAGGACGGGCATGAAGGCCTGGGTCTGAGCTACAGCAAGCGGGCCGGTGGGCCGGGGCAGTTCGCTCACGCGCGGGAGATCGCACCGGCGCTGCTGGGCGAAGACCCGAGCGACATCGCCAAGCTCTGGACCAAGCTCTGCTGGGCCGGCGCTTCGGTCGGCCGCAGTGGTCTGGCAGTACAGGCGCTGGGCGCTTTCGATGTCGCCCTGTGGGACCTGAAAGCCCGCCGCGCCAACCTGCCGCTGGCCAAGCTGCTGGGCTCGCACCGCGACTCGGTGCGTTGCTACAACACTTCGGGCGGGTTTCTTCACACGCCGCTGGAGCAGTTGCTGGTCAATGCGCAGGCCTCGCGCGAGCGGGGCATCGGCGGCATCAAGCTCAAGGTCGGCCAGCCCGACGGGGCGCTGGACATCCGCCGGGTGGAAGCGGTGCGCAAGCACCTGGGCGACGACGCACCCCTCATGGTCGACGCCAACCAGCAATGGGACCGTCCGACCGCCCAGCGCATGTGCCGCATCTTCGAGCAGTTCAATCTGGTGTGGATCGAAGAGCCGCTCGACGCTTACGACTTCGAAGGTCACGCCGCGCTGGCCGCCACCTTCGACACCCCCATCGCCACCGGTGAAATGCTGACCAGCGCGGCCGAGCACAACGAGCTGATCCGTCACCGCTCCTGCGACTACCTCATGCCCGATGGCCCTCGCGTGGGCGGCATCACGCCGTTCCTCAAGATCGCCGGCCTGGCCGAACACGCCGGACTGATGCTCGGGCCGCATTTCGCGATGGAACTTCATGTGCATCTGGCCGCCGCCTACCCGACCGAGCCCTGGGTGGAGCATTTCGACTGGCTGGAGCCGCTGTTCAACGAGCGCCTGGAAATCAAGGACGGCCGCATGCTGGTGCCCACCCGCCCCGGCCTGGGCCTGAGCCTGAGCGAACAGGCCCGCGGCTGGACCCGCGAACAGGCCGAATTCGGCGCCCGGCCCTGAGCCGGCCGAGCCGCTGCAGCAGATTTTTTAGACGGAGATCAAAACCATGCATAACCACAACTCCCGCCGCCGCTTCCTGAAGACCGCCACCGCCACCGGGCTCGCCTCCATCGGCGGCCTGGCCGGCGCGCAGTCCTTCGACTTCAAGCCCAACCAGCGCTATCCGGATCCGTCGGTCCTGGTGCTGGACCCGAGCTTCGCCAAGTACCGTCTCTACAGCAGCACCGTCGAACAACTGGGCAGCGGCATGCGCTGGGCCGAAGGCCCGGCGTATTCGGCCGACGGCGGCTATCTGCTGCTGAGCGACATCCCCAACAACCGGCTGATGAAGTACGACGAGAAGACCGGCAAGTTCAGCGTGCACAAGACCGGCGTCAACTACACCAACGGCAACGTGTTCGACCGCCAGGGCCGCCTGATCAGTTGCGAGCACTCGGTCACCCGCCGCGTGGTGCGCACCGAGAAGAACGGCAAGCAGACGGTGCTGGCCGATCGCTTCGAGGGCAAGCGCCTGAACGCGCCCAACGACATCGTGGTGAAGTCCGACGACAGCATCTGGTTCACCGATCCCACCTTCGGCATCAACGGCGAGTGGGAAGGCTTCAAGGCCACGCCCGAGCAGGCCACGACCAACGTCTACCGCATCGGCACCGATGGCCAGCTCACCGCCGTCATCACCGACCTGGTCAATCCCAACGGCCTGGCGTTCTCGCCGGATGAGAAAAAGCTCTACGTGGTGGAGTGGAAGGGCACGCCCAACCGCAGCATCTGGTCGTACGACGTTTCGGCCGACGGCACGGCGGTGTCGAACAAGACCAAGCTGATCGACGCCGACGGCCCCGGCGCGTTCGACGGCTTCAAGGTCGACCGCGACGGCAACCTCTGGTGCGGCTGGGGCTACACCGGCGGCTTCGGCACCGAAACGGTCGACATCGGCGCGGGCATGAAGGCGCTGGTGCCGCTGGGCAAGTCCGAAGAGATGGACGGCGTGAAGGTGTTCAACCCGCAGGGCAAGCCGATCGGTTTCATCCGCCTGCCGGAGCGCTGCCCCAACCTGGTTTTTGGCGGGCCCAAGCGCAACCGGCTCTACATGGCCAGCAGCCATTCGCTGTACGCGCTCTATGTGGAGGCGCACGGCGCGGTCTGATTTTTTCGCGATCAACCAGAACGGAGACAAGACATGAAGAATTTCAGCGCCATCCAACGGCGTGCGGCATTGGCCGCCGGCATCGCGCTGGGCGCGTCGGTGGTTTCGGGCGGTGCTTTCGCCCAGGCCGCCTATCCCGGCAGCGCGCCGATCAAGATGCTGGTCGGCAACCCGGCCGGGGGCACGACCGACGTGGTGGGCCGCATGATCGCGGCCAAGATGGGCGAGGTGCTGAAGGCTTCGGTCATCGTCGACAACAAGCCCGGCGCTAGCGGCCTGATCGCCGCCGAAGCCGTGGCCAAGGCACCGGCCGACGGCTACACCATCCTCATGGCTTCGTCGGGTCTGGCCACCCTCCGTGCGCTGTACCCGGCGAGCACCTTCGACGCCGAGAAGGACCTGGAGCCGATCGGCATCATCGCCACCTCGCCGTATGTGATGGTGGTGCATCCGTCGATGCCGGTGAAGACGCTGCCCGAGCTGCTGGCCTACGCCCGCGCCAACCCAGGCAAGATCTCCTACGCCGGCTCCACGCCCGGCACCGCGCAGCACCTGGGCTGGGAGCTGATCAAGCGCATTACCAACACCGACATGCAGTACGTGCCCTACAAGGGCACCGGCGCGCTCATGCCCGACCTGCTGGCCGGGCGGCTCCAGGCGGGCATCGACAACGTCGCCATCCTCACGCCCTACATCAAGGCCGGCCAGTTGCGTGGCATCGCGGTGACCAGCGCCAAACCGAGCCCCTTGCTGCCCGACCTGCCCACGGTCGCCTCGGCCGGCGTGCCGGACTTCTCCGCGGTGGGCTGGTTCGTGGTCTTCGCGCCGCCCAAGACGCCCGCGCCGGTGCTCGCCGCGCTGCGCCAGGCGGTGAAGGAGACGATGGCATCACCCGACACTCGTGACAAGTTGGTCGGCATCGGCGCCGAACCGCAGAGCGGCTCCTACGAAGAAGGCCGTGCGCTGCTCAAGCGCGAGACCACGGTGTGGACCAAGGTGATCAAGGAAAGCGGCATCACCGTTCAGTGACGCGTGCCCGCTGCGGGCTGCTCAGACCTGGAGCCGGCCCTGCAGCAGGCTGCTGCTGGAGGTGTACTGCAGCACCTGGCTGCGGGCGGGGTCGAGCAGGTCCGCCGCGGCGAAGGCGGCCAATGTCGCCTCGTGGAAGGCCGACAGGATCAGCTTCTTCTTGCCCGGGTACTGCACGATGTCGCCCACCGCGAACACGCCCGGCAGCGCGGTGCCGAAATTTGCGGGGTCGACCGGCAACTGCTTGCGTTCCAGCACCAGGCCCCAGTCGGCCAGCGGCCCGAGTCGAGGGCTCATGCCTTGCGCGACGACCACTGCGTCGACGGCCAGAGGCGGCAGGTCGCCGTCCGGCCCGCTGCGGTCGACAGCGCTCAGGCGGCCGTTTTCGATCTGCAGACCGCTGACCTGACCCACCTCGAAGCGCACCCGGCCCTGGGCGCATTGCGCTTCGAAGCGTGCCAGCGTTTCAGCCGGCGCCTGCACCACGGCGCGGCGGTGCATCAAGGTGATGGAGGCCGGCGGTGAGGCGTCGGCCAGCAGCGAGTCGATGCGGTCCAGCGCCAGTTCGTCGCCACCGACGACCAGCACCCGCTGGCCCGACAACGCGCCAGCCGTGGGCCGCCAATGGAAAACCTGGGAGCCTTCCAGCGCCTCGATGCCCTCGAGCTTGAGCCGCCGTGGCGCGAAGGCGCCGACGCCCGCCGCGATGAAGACGCAGCTGGCGTGAAAGGCCGAGCCGCGCGAAGTGGTGAGCCTCCAGCCGCCGTCGTCGCCACCGGCGGCGAGCGTGGTGATTTCCTCGCCGAGATGCATCGCCGGCGCGAAGGGGCGCAGCTGCTCGAGCAGGCGTTCGGTGAGCTCCTGCCCGGTGACCCGGGGCAGGGCGGGAATGTCGTAGATGGGTTTGTCGCCGTAGAGCGTGGCGGCCTGGCCGCCCGGGTGCTCCTGTGCATCGACGATGTGGCAGGAGATGCCGAGCAGGCCGAGTTCGAAGGCGAGAAAAAGGCCGGCGGGGCCGGCGCCGATGACGAGCGCGTCGGTGACGGCTTCTGTGGTCAACGGATCAGTTCGGCCAGCTTGTTGGGCTTGTCTTTCCACTCGTCGGCGTCGGGCAGCGAGGGCTTGCGCTTGGTGATGCTTTTCCAGCCGGCGGCGCGGGCGAGTTCGGCATTGAGCTCGATGAAGGCCAGCTGATCCGGTGGCGTGTCTTCTTCGGCGTAGATGGCATTGGCCGGGCATTCCGGAATGCAAACGGCGCAGTCGATGCATTCGTCCGGATCGATCACCAGGAAGTTCGGGCCTTCGCGGAAGCAGTCGACGGGGCACACGTCCACGCAATCGGTGTACTTGCACTTGATGCAATTTTCGGTGACGACGTGGGTCATGGCGTTCGGGTGCTGGCGTTCAGGGAAACCCGCGATTTTAGAGCCTCGCGGGCGGTATGGTTCAAATGGCCGGTCAAGACCCAGCCTCGCGGTGGGCCGCTGTCTCTTTCCGGCGTCTGCTTCAAGCCTCGACGAAGACGGCACCCGAGGTGCGCTGGCTGGCGGTATCCACGAGCACCAGCGCGCCCAGGGTGCGCGAGCGCTCGAAGGGCAGGGTGGCCAGCGGCTCCTGCAACGAGAACTCGACGTGGCCGAGCGCGTTGGCTTCGAGGCGGTCGGCGGGCTGGCGCTCCAGGGTCTGGATGTCGAGCCGGTCGACGATGCGTGCGACCTTGGCTTTCACCCAGCGGTGACCGTGCAGCGCCCAGTACACACGACCCGGTACCAGGGCCTCGTCGTCGAGCCAGGCGACGGTGGCGCGCAGCGTGCGCGCCGGCTCGAAGGCGCCGGGTGCCAGCAGCCAGTCGCCGCGCGACACATCGACTTCTCGGTCGAGCACGATGCCGGCGCTGTGGCCGGCGGCGATGGCGGATTTTTCGCTACGGGCATGGTCCAGCACCTGGGCGACCCGGGCGCTGGTGCCTGCCGGCATCACCACGATGTCCTGGCCGGGCGCGACCTGGCCCGCGTTGATGCGGCCCCAGAACACACGGCGGCCTTTTTCGGTATCGGCCGAGGCCGAGAACTTCTCGACCCACTGCACCGGAAACGCGAACGGCAGGTCCACGTCGGCGGCCGTGACCGGCAGGCCTTCCAGGATCTGCAGCAGCGACGGGCCTTCGTAGCCGGCCCAGCCAGCGCGCGGCTCCACCACGTTCCAGCCTTCTAGCGCCGACATCGGCACCGTCGTCGCGACCGTGATGCCGGCATCGCGCGCGAAGGTCTCCAGCGCGGCGCGGATGCGGTCGAAGGCGACGGTGGGGTGGTCCACCGCGTCGAGCTTGTTGACCGCGAAGATCACCGAAGGCACCCGCAGCAGCCGGGTGAGCAGGCTGTGGCGGCGGGTCTGCGGCAGCAGCTCGTGCGCGGCCGCGCCGTCGCCCGACGCCCAGCGCAGCTTGGTCGCGTCGACCAGCACCACGGCGGCATCGGCGCTGGAAGCGGCGGTGACCATGTTGCGGGTGTACTGCTCATGGCCCGGCGCGTCGCCGATGATGAACTTGCGGCCGGCCGTGGCGAAGTAGCGGTAGGCCACGTCGATCGTGATGCCTTGCTCGCGCTCGGCCGACAGCCCGTCGGTCAGCAAGGCCAGGTCGGTGGCGCCGGAGCGCTGCACGCCGGCCAGCTGGTCCGACAGTACCGCGCGGGTATCGACCAGCAGCCGCCCGATGAGGGTGCTCTTGCCGTCGTCCACGCTGCCGCAGGTGATGAAGCGCAGGGCAGTGCCGGTATCGGCAGCGGCGGCGGCGGCAGTCGCAACGGCGGTAGAAGAATTGCTCATGTTCGATCCATCAAAAATCGTCCGCAAATGGCGGCATTAATTCCAGGGGCACCGTGGAGCTGGCTTTGCCAGGCCACCGGTGCCGCCCCCGGCAGGGGGTAGGCGGCTACAGCCCGCGCAGCGGGCCGAGCAAGCCTGGGGGCGAGTCAAAAGTACCCGTCTTTCTTGCGCTTCTCCATTGAGGCGTCCGAGGTCTTGTCATCCATGCGGGTCGAGCCGCGCTCGCTCACCTCGGCCGACAGCGTCTCGATCACCACGTCTTCTGCATTGGCCGCGTCGCTCGCCACCGGGCAGGTGCAGGTGATGTCGCCCACGGTGCGAAAACGCACCTGGCGCACGACCGGCGTTTCGCCGTCGCGCGGCGGTGTCAGCGGCGTGACCGGCACCAGCAGCCCCTTGCGCTCGACCACCTCGCGCTCGTGCGTGTAGTAGAGCGAGGGCAGGGCGATGTCTTCGCGGGCGATGTACTGCCACACGTCGAGCTCGGTCCAGTTGGAAATGGGGAACACGCGGAAATGCTCACCCGGCTGGATGCGGGTGTTGAACAGGTTCCACAGCTCGGGCCGCTGCGCCTTGGGCTGCCACTGGCCGAAGCTGTCGCGGTGCGAAAAGATGCGCTCCTTGGCGCGGGCCTTTTCCTCGTCGCGGCGGGCGCCGCCGATGAGCGCGTCGAAGCGGAATTCCTCGATGGCTTCCAGCAGCGTCACCGACTGGTGCGCATTGCGCGACTCGCCCGCATGGGCCAGGCGCACCGTCCCGCGCGCCATCGAGTCCTCGACGCTGCGCACGATGAGCTCGGCCTTCAGCTCGGCCGCGCGCTGGTCGCGGAAATCGGTCACTTCCTGGAAGTTGTGGCCGGTATCGATCATCAGCAGCGGGTAGGGAATGCGGCCGGCGCCGAAGGCCTTTTCGGCCAGTTTCAACAGCACCAGCGAATCCTTGCCGCCGGAGAAGAGCAGCGCAGGACGTTCGAAGACGGCCGCGACTTCACGCAGGATGAAGATGGCTTCTTCTTCCAGCGCATCGAGGTGGCGGTTGGCCAGGTGCGTGGGGCGCAGGATCTGCGGGTCCGTGCGGGCGTTCATGCGGTGGTCTCTTTCTGCTGGCGCGGGGGGAAGAAGCTGATCGGCGAAACGGTGGCGCTGGAATTGGCGGAGACGGTCGGGTCGGCGGTGGACGGGTCGTCGTGACTGCTGCCCGAAGGCGCGCCGTCGTGGCTGCCCTCCACGTGCAATCCGCATTCCTTGGCGCTTTCGCTTTCCCACCACCAGCGGCCTGAGCGGAAGTCCTCGCCCAGCGTCACCGCGCGGGTGCAGGGCGCGCAGCCGATGCTGGGGAAGAACTCGTCGTGCAGCGGGTTGTAAGGCACGCCGTGCAATTCGATGTAGTGCCAGACGTCGCCCCAGGTCCAGGCGGCCAGCGGGTTGACCTTGGCCCGGCCGGATTCACCCGGCGCCTCGATGTCGTGCACCTCGGCGCGGGCTTGCGACTGCTCGCGCCGCAGCCCGGTGATCCAGGCGCGCTTGCCGGCCAGCGCGGCCTCCAGCGGCACCATCTTGCGGATGTCGCAGCACTGCTTGCGCAGGCCGATGCTGCGGTACATGGCTTCTTCGCCGTTCTCGGCGACGAAAGCGGCTGCCACGGCGGCGTCGGGGCGGTAGACCTCGACCGTGCGCTGGTAGTGGGCTTCGAGCCGGCCGATGAGCGCGACGGTCGGCTCGTGCAGCTTGCCGGTGTCGAGCACGAAGACGGCCGAGGCGATGCCGCCGCGCTGGATCAGGTCGGTGACGACCATGTCTTCGGCGCCCAGGCTCGACGCCTGGGTCAGCGGGCTGTACTCGCGCTCGGCGCGCTGCAGCAGCGCGATCGAATGCGCGACCTTGGCGTCGAAATCGGCCGACGGGCGTCCCCGCTGCAGGGCCAGCAATGCGTTCGTCGTCATGGCGCGATCAGGCGGCGGCCGTGGCCGCGAAGTGGGGCGCGACGGTGACCGCGTCGCCCTGGTAGAACGCCGGAAAGCGCTCGAACTGGCGGGCAGCCGCCGAGGCATCGAGGCCGGCCTTGAGCACCGCGCTCGAAAAGCCCATGCGCGACATCTGCACCAGCTGGTCGATCAGCACGTCGCCGGTGGCGCGGATGTCGCCCTTGAAACCCAGGCGGCGGCGCAGCAGGAACGCCTGGCTGTAGGCACGGCCGTCGGTGAACTTGGGGAACACGAGCTCGATGCGCTGCAGATCGCCCAGGCGATCGGCGAGGGTCAGCGGGTCTTCGTCATTGGCAAGCGTCAACACCGCCGGCAGGTCGTCGGTGGCGTCGTCGGCGGACAGGATGCGCAGGGGCAGGGTGGTCATCGCGGGATCTCTTTCTTCTGCAGGCGCGGTCTTCAAGCGACCGCTTCTTCGGCCTTCGGTGCGCGGGCGGCATTGGCAGCGACCTTGAAGGGTTCGATGCCGACGCGGCGCAGGGTGGCGATGAAGGTCTCGCCTTGCTCGCGGGTGTCGCGGTAGGCACCGAGCACCGCCTCGATCACGTCCGGCACTTCGGCGCCGGTGAACGACGGGCCGACGACCTTCCCGGCCTGCGGGCTGCCCGACAGCGTGGAGCCGTCGGAGCCGCCGAGCGTGACCTGGTACCACTCCTTGCCGTCCTTGTCGACGCCGAGGATGCCGATGTGGCCGCTGTGGTGGTGGCCGCAGGAATTGATGCAGCCGCTGATGTGCAGGTCGATCTCGCCGATGTCGTCGAGCTCGTCGAGGTCCTGGTAGCGCTCGGTGATGGCGGCGGCGATCGGCAGCGAACGGGCGTTGGCCAGGGCGCAGAAGTCGCCGCCGGGGCAGGCGATCATGTCGGTGAGCAGATGCACGTTGGTGCTGGCGAATCCGGCGGCGCGGGCGGCCTGCCAGAGTGCGTGCAGCTCGGCGGCGGGCACCCAGGGCAGCAGCAGGTTTTGGTCGTGCGTCACGCGGGCTTCGCCGGCGGAGAAGCGGTCGGCCAGGGCGGCGGCGGTGTCGAGCTGGTCGGCGGTGGCGTCGCCGGGCGACAGCCCCGGGCGCTTGAACGACAGCGTGACGGCACGCAGCGCGGGGTTCTGGTGCGGCGCGACATTACGCTGCAGCCAGCGCGCGAAGGCGGGCTCGGCGGCGGCGGCCTGGGCCAGCGCCGCATCGGCGGAGGCGGCATCGCCCAGCGGGGCCAGCGCCGGCGGCACGAAGGACGCGGCGACGCGGTCATATTCGGCCTGGCTGATGGTGTGCGGCGCGCCGTCGTGCTCCACGATCTGGCGGTATTCGGCTTCCACGTCGTCGATATAGCGCTGGCCTTCGGCCTTCACCAGGATCTTGATGCGCGCCTTGTAGATGTTGTCGCGCCGGCCGTAGCGGTTGTAGACCCGCACCACGGCTTCGAGGTAATTGAGGATCTGGTCCCAGGGCAGGAACTCGCGCAGCACGGTGCCCACGATGGGTGTGCGGCCCATGCCGCCGCCGGCCGCCACGCGGAAGCCGAGCGCGCCGGTGTCGTCGCGCAGCAGGTGCAGGCCGACGTCGTGCCAGGCGGTGGCAGCGCGGTCTTCGGTGGCGCCCGTGATCGCGATCTTGAACTTGCGAGGCAGGAAGGCGAACTCGGGGTGCAGCGTGCTCCACTGGCGCATGATTTCGCCGAAGGGGCGCGGATCGGCGATCTCGTCGGCCGCGACGCCCGCACGTTCGTCGGTGGTGATGTTGCGGATGCAGTTGCCGCTGGTCTGGATGCCGTGCATGTCGACGCTGGCCAGCAGGTCCATCACGTCAGCCGATTTGGCCAGCGGAATCCAGTTGAACTGCACGTTCTGGCGGGTGGTGAAGTGGCCGCAATGCGTCGGCAGCGAGGTGGTGCCGAGGGCGCCCTGGCCTTCCATGGCGCGCTGGAAGACTTCCGCCTCGGGTTCGTCGTATTCCCGGGCGATGCGACCGAGCACGCGGATCTGGGCGCTGGAAATTTCGCCGTAAGGCACGGCCACGCGCAGCATTGGGGCGTAGCGCTGCACGTACCAGCCGTTCTGCAGGCGCAGGGGCTTGAATTCATCGTCCGACAGGGCGCCGGCCTGCCAGCGCTCGAGTTGGTCGCGGTATTGGTCCGCGCGCTGGCGTACGAATTGACGATCGAATTCTGTGTATTGGTACATCGTGGAATTGCTTGGGCCCCACCGGGGCCAGGGGATGAAAGACTTTAAGCCTTTGAAGTCTAAAGCCCAACGAATCAATCGTTGTTGCTATATATAGATCCGTTATGAGGAAAGCGGAACTTGCTTATGCGTTTCCTGTTTTTCGTGCAATCCGGCGCACGATGCGCTTGGTGCCGACGGCTTTGACCAGTCCGGCGTCGACCGGCATCGGCTCGCCGTGCAGGCGTGCGGCCAGGATCTCCGCGCACAGCACCGCCATGGTGATGCCACGGGCGCCGAGCGCGGTGCAGGCCCAGACGCGGCTGGTGTCGTCGGGCCACGGGCCGACGATGGGCAGGCGGTCGGGGGAAGTTCCGCGCACACCGCGCCAGTCGGATGCGGCGGTGAACATGGTCGGCAAGGCCGGTTCCAGCAAGGGCAAGAGCTCGGCCAGGCGTTGCCGGTTGCCGGCGCGATGGGTTTCGAGTTCCCCGTCGGGCACCACCACGGCTGCGCTGTCGCGTTCGAAGCTGGCGCCGGTCAGCCAGAAATTGGCCCCGCTGTGGTCCGGCACGCGGGGCAGGAAATGGCCGTGCCCGTTCCAGGGGCCATCGACGGCTGGCGCGTCGTCGGTCGGTCCGTAGGAAACCTGGCCCGCGACCGGTTGCAACGTCAGTCCGTACCCGAGCTGCAGGCCGCTGGCGTGCCCGGTCGCGATGATCACCAGGGTTTCCGCTTCGATCGCTGCCAAATCGAGCGCTTCGCCGTAGCGGACGGTCACGCCGGGTGTCGCCAGCATCGCCCGCACCAGCGCAGCCGGGCGCATCCAGCCTGCCTGGCGGTGGAAGACGGGAAGCTGGCCTTCGCGGATCTGCGTGACGCCGGAAATGTCCCAATCCACGCTGCGTTCGAGTAATTCGTCCGCGGTGGCGCAGAGGCTGCGCACGCCGGCGCGACTCAGGCGTGACAGCACGGCATCGTCGGCAGACACATGCGGCGCGAACAGCCCCGCCGGCACGCCGGACGCTCCGCTGGCCGGGCTGTTCGCCGGATCGAACACCGTCGCGCGCCAGCCGCGCAGTGCGAGGCTGCGCGCCGCTGCCGCTCCCGCAAGACCCGCGCCGGCGACGACACACCGGCCGGGCGCTCGATCCGGCAACGCCACATGGCGGGCCGGCAGGTGGACCAGTTCGGCCTGAAGGTTATGCCGTTTGGGCGGAACGCCTTCGACCTTGCGCACCGAAAAGCCGGCAGCGGTCAGCCCGTCGCGCACCGTGCGAGCCACTGTCCAGGTCGACAGGCGCGCACCGGGCCGGCAGCAACGCGCGACCGCGCGCAGGGTTTCGGCGCGCCACATGTCGGGATTGCGATCGGGACTGAAACCATCCAGGTAGACCGAGTCGGCCCAGCGGCCGAGTCCGCGCAGGGCCTCGGCGCTGTCGCCGACGAGTAGCGTCAGCAGAACGCGCCCGCCGTCGAGGGACAGCCGATGCGTGCCGGCATCGAGCCCCCACCAGGCGTCGGCGAGCTGGCGTCCCAGGTCGTCGAAGCCGGGATCGACCTGGGCATTGCGCCGCACGTCGTCCGCATCCGCCGGCCAGGCTTCCGTCGCGACATAGTGCAGCGTCGCCGGCCGGTCGGGGTCGTCGCGCCAGGCTTTCCAGGTGGCGAGAAAGTTGAGGCCCAGGCCGAAGCCGGTTTCCAGCACGCACCAGCGCGCCGCGCCGCGCCAGGCCTGCGGCAAACCGCAGCCCGCGACGAAGACCTCACGCGCCTGGGCGAGTCCGCCGTCCTCGCTGCGGTATCTATCCTGGAATCGGGGGCTGAAAGGCGTGCCGTCGGCCCGCCATTCGACGGGTTCGGCCACGACCCGTGCTCAGGCCGCGGTGGGCGGCACGTAGCCCTGTGCGGCGTCGGCGCCATCGCCGAAAAAGTGCTTTTCCATTTGCCGCGCCAGGTATTGCCGGGCGCGGGCATCGGCCAGATTCAGCCGGTTTTCATTGACCAGCATGGTCTGTTGCTTGATCCAGTCGGCCCAGGCTTGCTTGCTGACGTTCTGCCAGATGCGTTTGCCGAGTTCACCGGGGTAGGGAGGGAAGTCCAGGCCTTCGGCCTCGGTGCCGAGCTTGATGCATTGGACTGTGCGCGCCATCGGGATCTGCCTTTTAAGATGAAATTTCGACTAAACAAAGAGAATTTTATTCGTTCTTTGCGCAGTAGCACGCTCTCAGAATCGGGGCTGTCCGAACACAACCCATTGGAAAAAGAGCCCATGCAAGCGCGCCGCGACTTTATCAAGATTCCCCTGGCTGCCTCCCTGGCGTCGTTGATGGCCCTGCCGGGCGGCGCGGCCTTTGCGCAGGCACCGGCGGCCGTGACGCTGCTGAACGTTTCCTACGATCCGACACGCGAGCTCTACGTCGACTACAACCAGGCCTTCGCCAAGTACTGGAAGGGCAAGACCGGCCAGGACGTGTCGATCAAGCAGTCGCACGGCGGCTCGGGCAAGCAGGCCCGCTCCATCATCGACGGCATCGATTCCGATGTCGCCACGCTGGCACTCGGCGGCGACATCGACGCGCTGGTCAAGCACAACGGGCTGGTCAAGGCAGACTGGCAGAAGCGCCTGCCGCACAACTCGGCTCCCTATACGTCCACCATCGTCTTCCTGGTAAAGAAAGGCAACCCCAAGGCCCTGAAGGACTGGGACGACCTCATCAAGCCGGGCGTGCAGGTGATCACCCCCAACCCCAAGACCTCCGGCGGCGCCCGCTGGAACTACCTGGCCGCCTGGGAGTTCGGCCGCCGCAAATACAAGGGCGACCAGGGCGCGGCCGACTACATTGGCAAGCTGTTCAAGAACGTGCCGGTGCTCGACACCGGCGCGCGGGGCGCCACCATCACCTTCGTGCAGCGTGGCGTGGGCGATGTGCTCCTGGCCTGGGAGAACGAAGCCTTCCTGGCGTTGAAGGAGTTCGGTCCAGACAAGTTCGAGATCGTCGTGCCCTCGGTTTCCATCCTGGCCGAGCCTTCGGTGGCCGTGGTCGACAAGGTGGTCGATCGCCGCGGCACCCGCGCCGTCGCCGAGGAATACCTCAAGTACCTGTATTCCGACGAAGGCCAGGACATCGCCGGCCGCAATTTCTACCGCCCGACCGGCGACAAGGCCAAGTCCAAATACGACAAGCAGTTCCCCAAGCTCGACCTCGTCACCATCGACTCGGCCTTCGGCGGCTGGGAGAAGGCCGACAAGACGCACTTCGCCGACGGCGGCAGCTTCGACAAGCTCTACGTGCCCAAGTGAACCGTCGGCGCCGTTGGCGCTAGGCCGATCGGACTGGCCCGGCCCATGCGGGCGGCCGAGTCCGCCACACAGAATGCTCCCGAACTTTGCAGGCTAGTGCTTGCTTCATTCGGGAGCTTTCATGTTTTTGGACCAGACAAAATCTTGGGCGTCGGTGGCGGGCACCCTGCTGCTGGCCGCCGCATTGGCAGGCTGCGGCAGCGGGGGCGACTCGCCGCTGATACCGGTGCAGAACACGTTCGTGGCCATGGGCGATTCGTTTTCGAGCGGCCACGGCACCGAGGCCTATCCGGACATGAGCCAGTGCAGCCGCACCCGCTATTCCTATCCCAACCTGTGGGCGCTGCGGCACGGCCAGCAGGGCTTCACCTTCGTGGCCTGCCAGGGCGCCACCACCGACAACGTGCTGCGCACCGCGCAGACGGAGCAGGGCGAGATCCGCCCACAAATCGAGGCGGTGACCGCCGCCACGCAGATCGTGACCATCACCATCGGCGGCAACGACACCGGTTTTTCCGGGATCGCCGACGCGTGCGCGATCAGCGAGATCTTCGATCGCGACAAGGCCTCGTGCCTGCGCAAGATCGAAAACGTGCTCGACATGGTGCAGGGCTACCAGCTGCTGCCCGACAACACGACCTTCTACCAGCACCTGCTGCGCACCTACCAGGCGATTCGCGGCAGGGCGAGCCCGACCGCTGCCATCTTCGTGCTGGGCTATCCGCAGCTCTACTACCTGCCGACCGACCTGGAGGCGATCGGCCCGAACACGCGGCGCAAGGTCAATGAACTGATGGTGGAGATGAACGCGGTGATCCGGCGAGCGGCCGAAGACGCGGGCGTGACCTTCGTCACCGCCGACGTTCGCTTCGCCGGCCACGGCGCGGCCTGGGACAACCCGAACGGGGCCTGGATTAACAACATCACGCTGGAAGACAGCCACTCGAGCCTGCATCCCAACATCGACGGGCACGCGCTCGGCTATCTGGCCTCGCTCGAGGACGTGACCGGCCGCTGAGCCCCGGCGCGGGCTACAGGCGGCGGAATTCGGAGAGTTCGCGCGCCAGCCGCGAGAACTCCGAGCGCAGCGCCGGCGTGGCGCCGTAGAACACCAGGAATTTGCCTGACAGCGTGCGGGCATACAGGCGCGGCGCGACCAGCCAGTCGAGGCCCGGCACCCGCAGCACCTTGCAATAGGCGAGGTCGGCCAGCGGCAGACGCTTGTGCCAGATCCAGCGCTGCTCCAGGGCCTGCTCGCCCACGGTGGTGCGGCTTCGCAGCACGCAGACCCAGGTCCAGACCATCAACGCCAAACCGGCGGCTACCCACACCAGGCCCGGGCCGTAGGTGATCGCATCACGCTGCCAGAGCCGGATCACCCAGCCGATGCAGCCGCCCACCAGCAGGGTGGCGAGGGTCTGAAAAAACCGCGAGAAGGCCGGGCCTTCGACGCGGCCGTCGGTCGGCGCGTAGACGAAAGGCGCCGGCCCGAGGCCCGCGCCGAAACCCATGGCCATCATTTGGCGGGCTCCGCCGGCGCAGGAGCCGGCGTCTGGCCCTGCTTGAACATCTCGTCGATGCGCTTCTGTTGGTCTTCCTCGGACTCAGAGCTGGCGTCCGGCTCCTCGTTGACCGGCGCTTCGATCTGCACCTTGTCGAGATCGATCTGCTCCTCCTTGTCGAGGAAGATGGTCACCGTCTGCGGCACGAAGATCACCACCGCTACCAGCAGCAGTTGCAGCAGCACCCAGGGAATCGAGCCCAGGTAGATGTCGCTGGACTTGATCGGCTTTTCGATGCGCTTTTCCTTGAACAGCGTGTCGGCGATGCCGCGCAAATAGAACAGCGCAAAGCCGAAGGGCGGATGCATGAAGCTGGTCTGCATGTTCACGCACAGCAGCACGCCGAACCACACCAGGTCGATGCCCAGCTTGGCGGCCACCGGCCCGAGCATCGGCAGGATGATGAAGGCGATCTCGAAGAAGTCGAGGAAGAACGCCAGGAAGAAGATGAAGATGTTGACCGCGATCAGAAAGCCGACCTGGCCGCCCGGAAGCCCCGACAGCATGTGCTCCACCCACAGCGCGCCGTCCACGCCCTGGAACACCATCGAGAAGGTGCGCGCACCGATCAGGATGAACACCACCATGGCCGTCAGCCGCATGGTGCCCACCATGGCGTCCCAGATGAGCGCGCGCGTCAGCCGCTTGTGGATGGCGGCCAGCACCAGCGCGCCCACCACGCCCATGGCGCCGGCTTCGGTCGGCGTGGCGATGGCGGTGTCGATGCCCGGCAGCCCGCCCATGGAACCCAGCACCGCGAAGATCAGCACCGCCGACGGAATGATGCCGCGCAGACACTTGCCCCACAGCGCCCAGCCTTCGAGCGTGCGCGCCGACTTGGGCACGCCCGGTACGTGGTGCGGCTTGATCACGCCGAGCGCGAAGGTGTAGGCCGCGAAGAACAGCACCTGCAGGATCGACGGACCCCAGGCGCCCTTGTACATGTCGCCGACCGAGCGGCCGAGTTGGTCGGCCATGACGATCAGCACCAGCGAAGGCGGCACCAGTTGGGTGATGGTGCCCGAGGCCGCCAGTACGCCGGTGGCGTAACGCATGTTGTAGCCGTAGCGGATCATCACCGGCAGCGAGATCAGCGCCATGGCGATCACCTGGCCGGCCACCGTGCCGGTGATGGCGCCGAGGATGAAGCCCACGATGATCACCGAGTAGCCGAGCCCGCCCCGGACCGGCCCGAAGAGCTGGCCCATGGAGTCGAGCATGTCTTCGGCCAGCCCGCACTTCTCCAGGATGGCACCCATGAAGGTGAAGAAGGGAATCGCCAGCAGCAGTTCGTTGCTCAGGATGCCGAACATGTTGATCGGCAGATTGGCCATGAAGCTGGCGGGGAACCAGCCCATCTCGATGGCCAGAAAGCCCGAGCCCAGGCCGAGCGCCGCCAGCGAGAAGGCGACGGGGAAGCCGATCAGCATGATCAGCACCAGGCCCAGGAACATGAAGGGCGCGAAGTTTTCCATCTGCATGGGTTGGTCTCCTCGGTTTTTTTCTAGTTATGGCGCCCGCGTTACTGGAGCGGCTTTTCGTAGTGGAAGGCCATCTCGAACTTGCCTGCGAGATAGGCGATGCGCTTGATGAGTTCGGAGATGCCCTGGATGAACATCATCCCGAAGCCGACCGGCAGCATCAGCATCGCGGGCCAGCGGATCAGGCCACCGGCGTTGCCGGACATTTCCTTGGTCAGGTACATCTTCATGAACAGCGGCCAGCTGAGCCAGGCGAGTACGCCCATTACCGGAAGCAGGAAGAAGACGATGCCGAACATGTCGACGTAGACCTGGCCTTTGCCCTTAAGACGGCCGTAGAGGATGTCGACACGCACGTGTTCGTTGAGGTTGAGCACGACGGGGGCGCCGAGCATCACCGTGGCGGCGAAGAGGTACCACTGGATTTCCAGCCAGCCGTTGGAGCTGATGTCCAGGCCATAGCGGATGAAGGCGTTGCCTGCCGATATGAGTGCTGCTGCGAGCACGGTCCAGGCGGCGATCTTTCCCAGGATGGAGGAGATCTTGTCTATGGCTTTGGCCAGCATCAGGAGGAGGGACATGTTTTTTGCCTTTCTTTGCTGGCTTCGGGTTGTCTCGGTATGGTGGCTTGGCGGTGCGGGATGGTACGGGTGGGGGTGGGGTTTGGGCTGAAAGTTGGCTGACGAGTTTTTGCGGGGTTTTCCCTGATGGGGCAGGGTGGTTTTGATTTTTTGGTAATCGAGGTGAGTTTGTTTGGTTGCTTATTTTTCTTCTATTTTTCATCGGGGGAGCTGGGGGCGCGCAAGCCCCCAGCTCCACCCTACGTTCAGTGGAAGAAGAGAAAAAAGACAAGCCAGCTCAGCAAAAAAGCAAACCCCCAGCCCCACCTCTGCAAGCAGAAGAAAATCAACCAGATAATCCAGCAGCCAGATAAAGACAAGAGCAAATAAAAATGCGCCTCCTTTTAGTAGAAGACGACGTCATGGTAGCCAGCGGCATCAAGCTGGGATTAGCCGACGCCGGCTACGCAGTCGACTGGGTAGGCAGCGGCGAACGCGCCGAAGAGGCCCTCAACCGTGCGCCTTTCGACGCGGTGATAGTCGACATAGGCCTGCCCAGAATGGACGGCCTGGAGCTCACCAGAAGACTGAGAACAGACGGCCACGCCATGCCAGTCCTGATCCTGACAGCCAGAGACGCCCTGGAAGACCGGGTCCAGGGCCTGGACCTCGGCGCCGACGACTACCTGGTCAAGCCCTTCCAGCTCCCGGAACTCCTGGCACGCCTCAGAGCCCTGCTCAGAAGATCTCACGCCGCCACCTCCGCAGTCCTCACCTTCGGCCCGGTGGAACTCGACACCGCTCAGCGAAGAGGCAGCGTCGCCGGCCACCCGCTGGAGCTCGGCCCCCGCGAATGGACGGTGCTGGAATACCTGCTCCTGCAGGCCCCCAACCCCACGGCGAAGGACAAGCTTTTGCAAGCCCTCACCGGCTGGGACCGCGAGATCACCGCCAACGCGGTCGAAGTCCATATCTCGCGCCTGCGCGCCAAGCTCGAACCGCACGGCGTCACGCTGCGTGCGATCCGCGGTTTCGGCTACCGGCTCGAACTGCGTCCACCAGCGGCAGTGCAAACCCCGGCGGCGGCCGCCGACGAATGAGGCGCCCCACCAAGCCGCAGGTGTTTCGTGGCCTGCAGCGGCGCCTGGTGCTGCTGCTGTTGCTGCCGCTGCTGCTGCTGGCCTTAATGTCGGCCTGGATCGACTACCGCTCGGCCGACAACGCCGCGCTGCGGCAAGACGCGATCCTGCTGCGCATGGCGCCGCTGCTCGCCGACAGCATCATCGTGCCCGCCGCCAGCGACGAGCCACCGCAGACGGCGCCCCAGGTGCTGCTGGCACCGCCGGTCGAGGAGTTTTTGAAGGACCGGCCGGGCAAGTCGGCCTGGAGCATGTCCGACGACGTCGGCCGCGTGCTGCAGGGCGAGGCATGGCTGGAGTCGGCGGCGCCGGGCACGCGCGAGCCGGAGTTCCTGAGCCGGGAGCATGAGGGCGTGCTCTACCGCATCGTCTCGCTGCGCATCGTGTCGCCGGCGGGCGATTTCGTGATGCAGCTCGCCGACGGCTCCGATCCGCGCCAGGACTGGGGCCGCGCGATCCTGATCCGCGCGCTGCTGCCCAACCTGATCCTGCTGGTGCTGGCCGCCTTCGCCATGCAATGGGCGGTGCGCCAGGCCTTGCAGCCGCTGCTCGACCTGAAGGACGCGGTGGAAAGCCGCTCGCCACGCGACCTCAGCCCGCTCGCGGAAGGCCCCGCACCCGAAGAAGTGCGCCCGCTGGTGCAGTCGCTCAACCGGCTTTTCGGCCTGGTCAACGCGCAGAGCGACAGCCAGCGCCGCTTCGTGGCCGACGCCGCCCACCAGCTACGCACCCCGCTGGCCGCGCTGCAGTCGCAGGTGGAGGCCTGGGCGCATGCGGCGGGCAACGACGGGGTGCGGCTGCAGGCGCAGGACGTGGGCCGCATGCGCGATGCGACCCGGCGCACCTCGCAGCTCGCCCATCAGTTGCTCGCACTGTCGCGCGCCGACGCCCATGCGCTGCACGGGCAGGCCGGCGCGCCGGTGGACCTGCGCGCGCTGTGCCACGTGATGATCGAACTGCATTTCGCCTATGCCGCCGACCGGCATGTCGACCTGGGCCTGGACTGCGAGCCGGTGAGCCTGGTCGGGCAGGAATGGCTGCTGCGTGAAATGCTCTCCAACCTGGTCGACAACGCGGTGCGCTACACGCCGTCGGGCGGTACGGTGACGGTGCGTTGCCGCGCCGGGCAGGACGCCGACGGCCGTCCACTCGCGGTGCTCGAGGTGGAAGACGACGGCCCCGGCATCGCGCCGGAAGAGCGCGGCCGGGTGCTGGAGCGCTTCTACCGGGTGCGCGGCACGACGGGCGAAGGCACCGGCCTGGGCCTGGCCATCGCGGATGAAATTGCGCGCAGCCACGGCAGCCGGCTGCAGCTCGAAGCGGGCGAGGGCGGTCGCGGGCTGCGCGCATGGGCGGTGTTCGGCGGCGCGCTTTAGCCGCTCGCCTGCAGGATCTTGCGGGCTCACCTAGAATCCGGCCCGCGCCCCGGCCTGCCGGGGCGTACGTTTTCAGGGCGGGGTGCAATTCCCCACCGGCGGTGATGGCGTCGTGGCTGGTAGCCCGCCGCACGAGCCCGCGAGCGTCCGCCGGTGCTGCATCGGCGGAGTCAGCAGATTCGGTGCGATCCCGAAGCCGACGGTCATAGTCCGGATGCAAGAAAACGTCGGCTCACGTCTCGGTGGCCGTGCCTGTCTTTCATGGGCCGGCCGGTGGCGTGGCCGCATGCCCTGGACCTTGCCGTCGTTTCGCCATACCGGCCGTCCAATGCCTTCCGACAATTTCTCCGCTTCTTCTTCTTCTTCTTCTTCGTCCAACGCTGCGGCCGCCGGCCGCATCGCGCTGATCCACGCCAGCTGGCATCTCGACATCGTGCAGCAGGGCTGCAACGCCTTCATCGCCGCCATGGCCGAGCTCGGCTATGCCGCCGATTCGATCGATGTGATCGCCGTGCCGGGTGCCTTCGAGATTCCGCTGCATGCCGCCAAGCTCGCCGCCAGCGGCCAATATGCCGGCATCGCCACCTGCGCGCTGGTGGTGGACGGCGGCATCTACCGCCACGATTTCGTCGCCACCGCCGTGATCGACGGCCTGATGCGGGTGCAGCTCGACAGTGGCGTGCCGGTGTTCTCTGCGGTGCTCACGCCGCATCATTTCCACGAGCATGCCGAGCACCGCGACTACTACCTGCGGCATTTCCAGATCAAGGGCCGGGAGCTGGCACAGGCCTGCGTGACGACCGTGCGCAGCCTCGAGCGCGTAGCGGCGCTCGTTGCCTGACCATCGACCGATCGACCGCGCCCGCCGGGCGCTTCAGTGCAGGATGCGGGCGACCGCGCGCTGCAGGCTGTCGTCGTTGAAGGGCTTGCGCAGCACCATGGCGTCGGCGATGCCGTCGAGCGCCACGGTGTCGGAATACCCGCTCACGAACAGGATCGGCAGGCCCGGATGCAGCTCCTGGGCGCGGCGGGCGACTTCGGCGCCGTTCATGCCCGGCATGATGAAGTCGATCACCGCGGCGTCGGGCCGCCAGGCGGCGAGTTGTTCGAGGCCGCTGCGTCCATCGGCGCTTTCGGTGACCTCGAAGCCGGCGCTGCCAAGCAGTTCGACGATGACGCGGCGCACGTCCTCGTCGTCGTCGATCACCAGCAGGCGCTTCCTGGCCGCATTCATCAGGCCGGCATCGTCTTGCGTGGCGGCTGGGCGAATCTGCTCGGCCGCCACCGCTTCGGTTTCACGCAGCAGCAATTCGACCGTAGTGCCGGCGCCCGGCACGCTGAACAGGCGCAGGTCGCCGCCGCACTGCAGGGCAAAGCCGTGGGCCTGCGCCAGCCCCAGGCCGGTGCCCTTGCCGCGCTCCTTGGTCGTGAAGAAGGGCTCGATCGCCCGCGCCGCGATCTCGGGCGACATGCCGACGCCGGTGTCGATGATGCGGATGCCGATGGCCGCGACCGGCTCGCCGGTGTTGAAGACGTGCTTCAGCCGTTCGGCTTCGATCGTCACCCGCCCGCCGCCGGGCATGGCGTCGCGCGCGTTGACCACCAGATTCAGGATGGCCAACTCCAACTGGTCGCCGTCGGTACGCGCCCAGGTGCCTTCGCTGTGGTCGCGGATTTCGATGTCGATGTCCGGCCCCAGGGCGTTGCCGATGAGTTCGCGCGCCTGCGCCAGCAGCGGGCGGATTTCCACCGCACGGATGTCGAGCCGCTGGCTGCGCGAGAAGGTGAGCAGCTGCGAGGTGAGCCGGGTGCCGCGCTCCACGGCCGCGCCAGCGGCGATGGCGTTGCGCATGGCCGGATGGTCTTCGGGCAGCTTGCGGCGCAGCAGCTGCAGGTTGCCGCTGACGCCCATCAGCAGGTTGTTGAAATCGTGCGCGATGCCGCCGGTGAGCTGGCCCACGGTTTCCAGCCGCTGCGTGGCATACATCGCGGCTTCGACCTTGCGGCGTTCTTCCACTTCGCGCTCGATCTGCCGGGCCTGCCGCTTGAGCTGGCGTTCCATGTCGCGGTTGTGGGCATCCAGGAAGGCCGCGCGTTTCTGGCGCTCGGCATCGAGCGTGGCCAGGATCCGGCCGTCGCGCAGCACCAGCAAGGCCAGCGGCACGATGGTAACGATGACCAGCAAGGTCACGGCGGCGTCCATGCCCAGCTTTTCGATGGTGGCCAGCCGCAGCAGCGCCCAGGCAGCCACCGGAGGCACCAGGGTGAACAGCAGCTGGCGCCGCGTGGCGCCGCCGCCGGGCGCGGGTGCGGCAATGACCGCGGACCAGCCGGTGCGGTGCTCGATGAAGATCGCGCCGAGCGACAGCAGGAACAGAGCCGAGGCCGTCGGCAGCGTGACGCCGCTGAAGAACTCGAGCGCCCCGATCTGCTCCGGCCCGTACGCGTAACCGAGCAGCACCGTGCCGGTAATGGCCATGCCCATGCCCGAGCAGGTGTTCGACAGCCTTGGATAGGCGCGCCGCAAGATCACCGCGCCGGCTACCAGCACGATGCAGCAGGCGGTGGCCGGTGCCGTCATGCCCCGCGGCGAGTCACCGGGCAACAGGCTGGCGACCAGGCCGCTGACCTGGTCGGTGTCGCTGACCAATCGGCTCGCCAGCACCGCCAGCCCCAGGGCTGCGGCCGGCGCGGTCGACGCGGCAGCGATGCGGATGTATTCCCGCGCCGACAGCATGATGGCGATTGCCAGCAGGCAGATGCCCAGCGTGGTCACCGGCGACATGCCCGCACGGGTGACGATGAGATGCGGGAAATCGAAGGTGAAACCGGAAAAGGCCAGCACCGCGATCAGCGCCGCCACCACCGCGCCCAGGTCGGCCGTCGCGAGCACGCGGCGGTCGAGCCGGCGGTACCGGGTGCGGTCGATCGGATGGTTGGGAACAGAGGCCATGGTGGGGTCGGTGAGTCGATGTCTCGTTCTGCGGGGAGTGATTTTCACTTGGCGGCAGGGGGAATAGTGACTATCGGAAACGGCCGAATGCATTTGCCCGCCAATAATTGCCCATGGACAAGATCGATTTGACAGTTCTCCGGGCCTTGCGCGACTGGCGCGCCGCCGGCCGGCACGCCTTGTTGGCCACCGTGGTGCGCACCTGGGGCTCCTCGCCGCGGCCGGTCGGATCGACCCTGGCGCTGCGCGAAGACGGCGCCGTGGTCGGCTCGGTCTCGGGTGGCTGCATCGAGGACGACCTCATCGCCCGCCATACCGGCGGGACATTCGACCGTTCGCCGGAATTGCTGCGCTACGGCATCGACGCCGACGAGGCGCACCGCTTCGGCCTGCCGTGCGGCGGCACGCTGGAGCTGATGCTGGAGTTCGATCCCGACGCCGCGTCACTGTCGGATCTGGTGGCCACGCTGGAATCCGGCCGTCTGGTGCGGCGCCGCGTCGCCCTGGGCGACGGCGCGGTCACCCTGGTCTCGACCGACGAGCCGCAGGCGCTGGAGCTCGACGGCCAGTCGCTGTCGGCGACCTTCGGGCCGGAATTTCGCATGCTGCTGATCGGCGCCGGCGCCTTGTCGGAATACCTGGCGACCATGGCGAAGTTCAGCGGCTTCTCGGTCACGGTGTGCGATCCGCGGGCCGAATACAGCGGCCACTGGTCGGTGCCGGGCGTGACCCTGGCGCCGGGCATGCCCGACGACGTGGTCACCGCGTTCCGGCCCGACGGCCGATCCTGCGTCATCGCGCTCACCCACGATCCCAAGCTCGACGACCTGGCACTGCTCGAGGCCCTGCAGAGCGACGCCTTTTATGTGGGCGCGATCGGCTCCCGGCGAAACAACGCCGCTCGGCGCCAGCGGCTGGCGCAGCATTTCGATGTGTCGGCCGAGGCACTGGCGCGGCTGCGCGGTCCGATCGGTCTCTATATCGGCAGCAAGACGCCACCAGAGATCGCGGTGAGCGTCATGGCCGAGGTGCTGGCGGTGAAGAACAGCGTCAGCCTGCCGGCCGAAATGGCGGTAGCCGTCGGCAAGCAGGCCGAAGAGCCGTCGCTGGTGGCCTGAGGGCCGCCCAGCGTTCAGCGCAGCGCGATCAGCTCGCCCTGCGGCGGCAGGCGGAAGGTGCCGACGAGCGTTGCCAGGTGCTCGGCCTGCGCCTTCAACCCCTCGGCGGCGGCCGACGATTGCTCCACCAGCGCCGCGTTCTGCTGCGTCATCTGGTCGAGGTTGGTCACCGCCTCGCTCACCTGGCCGAGCCCGGTGCTCTGCTCGCTGGTGGCCACCGATATCTCGTTGATGATGGCCGTTACCCGCGCCACCGAGCTCACGATCTCGGTCATGGTCGCCCCGGCCGCCTGCACCAGCTGCGTGCCGTCGTTCACCTGCCGCACGCTGTCGGCGATGAGCCCGCCGATCTCGCGCGCGGCGGTCGCCGAGCGCTGCGCCAGGTTGCGCACCTCGGCCGCCACCACCGCGAAACCACGGCCTTGTTCCCCCGCGCGGGCGGCTTCCACCGCCGCGTTGAGCGCCAGAATGTTGGTCTGGAAGGCGATGCTGTCGATGACGCCGGTGATCTCCGAAATGCGCCGCGACGAGCCCGCGATGCCCTCCATGGTGGCAACCACCTTGGCCACCGCTTCCCGCCCGCTGACGGCCACGCCGCCGGCGGATTCGGCCAGGCCGCTGGCCTGACGGGCCGCGTCGGCCGTCTGGCGCACGGTCGCCAGCAGCTCTTCCATGCTGGCTGCGACCTGTTCCAGGTTGGATGCGGTCTGTTCGGTGCGCGAGGCCAGGTCGTTGTTGCCGGCGGCGATTTCCGAACTGGCGCCGGCCACGCTGGTGCTGGAGCCGCGCAGGTCGGCGACCAGCGACGCCAGACGCTTCTGCATGCCGCCGAGGCCGAGCAGCATGGCCTGCAGTTCATCGCGGCTGCCGGGGTGGGGAGCGGGCAGGGCGGAGGTGAGATCACCCTGCGCGATGTCGTTGGCGAGGCCGGACGCCGAGGCGAGCGGCTTCAGGATGGAACGCGCCAGCGCCCAGGCGCAAAGCACGCTGGCCAGCAGGCCGAGCAGGATGCCCGCGACCAGCAGCAGGATGCCGGTGCGCGCGTTGTGGGCTGCCGCCGTGCGTTCCTCGTCGACCAGGCGTCGCTGAAAGGCGGCCAGTTCCTCGACCGAAGCGGCATAGGCGGCGGCGGCCGGGCGCAGATTGCCGGCGACGGCGTCGGGCGGCAGGGTTTCGCCGGCCTGGCGGCGGCCGACGAGGCCGTCGCGGATCTTGCGGAAATTGCCGCCGGCGCTGTCGATGGCAGCGAAGAGACGGCGCGAATCCTCGTCGGTGGCCAGCGCTTCCAGCCGCTTGCGCACCAATTCCGACCGGGCCGAGGTCGCCTTGCGGTCCGCGTCGATGCGGGCCACGAAAGCCGGGTTGTCGGTGAGCTCCAGCAAGGTTTCGGCGCGGCTCGCGCTGATCACCACGATGGCCTGCAGCTCGCGGGCGAGCAGGGCACGTTCGGAAGAGGCGCCACCCAGGTCGTCGGCCAGCGCACGGAGCTGATTCAGGCGCCAAACGCCGATGCCGGCGGCCAGCGCCATGACCAGGCACACCAGCCCGAAAGCGGAGGCCAGGCGGGGCGCCAGCCTTGCACGAGAAAGAAACATCGATCACCACCGTAGACGGCAGACTCCCGCGTGCGGGCCGCACGGCTCGGATCTGCTCGTCTCCTGGATATCGGCCTTTTTCGGCCGATCTTGAGGGCGCGTCGCCCGAGGCTCAGGGCACGAGCACGATCTTGCCGACATTGAGGCCGGCCTCCATCCGCCGATGGGCCTCGGCCGCCTCGGCCAGCGGGTAGCGGCGGTCGAGCACGGGCTTCAGCCGGCCGTCGCCGAAGTGCGCCAGCCAGGCGTCGGCGAATCGGCGGGTCATGGCCTGCTTGACTTCGGGCGTGCGCGACTTCATCACCGTGCCCATGATCTGCAGGTGGCGGAACAGCACCCGATCGAGCGGAAGCGCGGCACCTGTCGAACCACCCATCAGGCCGACCTGCACCAGGCGGCCGCCTTCGGCCAGCGCGCGCACGTTGCGCTCCAGGTAGGGCGCGCCGATGAAGTCGATCACCACGTCGACGCCGCGCTCGCCGGCCTCGGCCCTCACGACATCGGCGAAGTCCTGGGCCTTGTGGTCGACGAGCACGTCGGCTCCGAGCGCACGCACTTCGTCGTGCTTGCTGGCGCTGGCCGTGGCGAAGACCTGCGCGCCGACGGCATGCGCCAGTTGCACCGCCGCCGATCCGACGCCGCCGGCGGCCGCGTGGATCAGCACCTTTTCGCCGGGCTGCAGCCGGCCCAGGTGTATCAGCGCCTCGTGCGCGGTGACGAACACCTCGGGAATGGCGCCGGCCAGCACGATGTCCATGCCCTCGGGCACGCGGATCGCCATGCGGTGGTCGAAGCGCGCCAGCTCGGCGTAGGAGCCACCACCGACGATGCCCATGACCCGGTCGCCGATGGCGAAGCCGGCCACCTCGTCGCCCATGGCGACGACCTCGCCGGCGATCTCCAGGCCCATCAGCGTGGAGTCGCCGAAGTCGGCGCGGCCGTAGGCGCCACGGCGCTGGTTGAGGTCGGCCCGGTTGACGCCGGCCGCGCGGTTGCGCACCAGCAAGTCGTGCGGGCGCACGACCGGATCGGGAACATCGGTGAGTTGCAGGACGTCGGCTTCGCCGAAGGATTCGAAGGTGATGGCTTTCATGCGGCGATCGTCGCATGGGCGCAGATGGCGCCGGGCGTGGTCATCCAGATATCCCCTCGGTCGCGGGCGGCGGCGAAGGTCTCGAGCACCCGGCGCAGATGCCGCAGCCGGTAGGGCTGGCCCACGATGTAGGGATGCAGCGCCAGCCCCATCACCAGCGGCTGCTCGCGCGACTGCTCCAGCATCTCGTCGAAGTTGTCGGTGACCATGCGGCAGAAGGATTCGGAATCCATCTGCCGGCCGATGATCATCGGAATGTCGTTGAGCTCCTGCGGATAGGGCACCGACCAGAACTCCGCGCCGCTGCGGTTACGCATGCGCAAGGGCTGGTCGTCGTGGCACCAGTTGAGGGTGTAGCGGTAGCCGGTTTCCGCCAGCAGATCGGGTGTGAGGGCGCTCTCGGAGATCCAGGGCGAGAGCCAGCCGGACGGGGCCACGCCGCTTTCGCGCAGCATGCGCGCGCGGCAGTCGGCGAGCAGGCGTTTTTCTTCCGGCTCGCTCAGCACGGCCTGGCGCTCGGCGTTGGTATGGCCGTGGCCGACGAGCTCGTCACCGCGCGCCACGCAGGCCGCGATGAGTTCGCGGCAGTGGTCGTAGAGCGCGGTGTTGACCAGGGCCGCGCTGGGCAGGCCGAGCCGGTCGAACAGTTCCAGGCAGCGCCAGGCGCCGACGCGGTTGCCGTACTCGCGCCAGGCGTAGTTGAGGACATCGGGCTCGGGCGACACCGGGCCGATGTTGGCGCCCATGCCTTCGCCGAACGCGAAATGTTCCAGGTTGAAGCCGAGGTACACCGCCAGGCCGGCGCCGTTGGGCCAGCGATAGTGCGGGCGGCGCGTGATGGGGTGGAAATCGAAGCGGTCATGGTGCGGCAGCAGGCCGCCATAGCGTGCCGTGCCCGGCGCCTTGGCGGGTCGTGGAAAAGAATTCAATGGGGTCTCCGTCGGTGAACTGGTGGCACTCGCGAGCAGCGTGCAACCGGCGTGCCACGCCAGTGTGAATGCTGGTGCTGTGGGCGTAGCACCGGCCGCGGTGTCGGCCGAGTGCCCGATATGCATCCGAAATACTTAAATCACACGGTCAGTTACAAATTAGGCAAAGCATGCGGAGCAAGATGTTCTTCGACGCACGGACGGCTCGTCCCGCAGATCATTACCTGTCAACTCCAACGAGGATCCACCATGAAGAAGATCGCACTCGCCATCGCAGCGGCCACGCTGTTGGCTTCCCAGGCTTTTGCCCAGTCGCCGACCGGTCCGGTCGACGGCACCGGCAAGTCACCGCAGCTGCCTGCCGGCAGCGCGGCCAAGCCGGGTGGCGTGGGCACCGGCATGGGCGACGGCGGCAAGGCCGCAATGCCGGGCACGCCTACGGGCACGCGGCCACGCGCATCGGCAGCCAGCATGGCCAAGCCGGGTGGCGCCGGCGAAGGCGCGGTCACCGGTGCCGACAAGCCGGCTGCCGCCAGCAAGTCCGAACGCCAGATGGCACGGGAAGAGCGCCGCGCGCGAATGAAGTCGGCCAACAAGTCCGGCGAGATCCCGTCGCCCACCGTCTCGCCCAAGAGCTACTGAGGGGTATCGACCACGGGTCGATAGACTCACGGGATGCCTCTCGCGCGCCCCGTGACATCGATGGAAGATCTCCGAGGCCGCGCATCGCGTCTGGACGCGTTGCGCGGCCTCGCTGTCGTCTGGATGACGGTTTTCCATTTTTGCTTCGACCTCAACTTCCACGGATTCATCCAACAGCGGATGTTGTCCGACCCGGTCTGGACCTGGCAGCGCGCGAGCATCGTGACGCTTTTTCTTTTCTGCGCCGGCATGGGACAGGCCTTGGCCCTGGCATCAGGCCAGGGCTGGCCGCGCTTCTGGCGGCGCTGGGCGCAAGTCGCCGGCTGCGCCCTGGCGGTGACGGCAGGCTCTTACTTCATGTTCCCCAAGACCTTCATCGGCTTCGGCGTGTTGCACGGGCTGGCCACCATGCTGATCATCGCCCGGCTGTCGGGGCGTTTCGGCGGCTGGTTGTGGCCGATGGGCGCGGTCGCGCTGCTGTCGCCCCTGGTGGCGCAGGCGCTGCTGCCGGGAACCGGTCTCGAGGCGGCATTCAACGGCGTTCCGCTGCGGGTGCTGGGGCTGGTGACGGTCAAGCCGTTCACCGAGGACTATGTGCCGATCCTGCCCTGGCTCGGCGTGGTGTGGTGGGGGCTGGCGGCGGGCTCGTGGGCGGCGCGACATCGGCGTGCCTGGCTCGAAGGTCCGCTCGCAGGCGGCGCCGCCGCACGGGCGCTGGCCTGGCTCGGCCGCCATAGCCTGCCCTGGTACATGCTGCACCAGCCGGTGCTGATGGGGCTCGTCGGCGCGGCGGCCTATCTGGCGCGGGCCTGACCGGACCGCCGCTCGGCCCCTCGTCAGACGTAAAAAAGCGGCCCTCAGACCGCTTTTTTGCTGACAGACCGGTATGAGCCGGCCCGCGGGGCTTACTCGACCTTGGCCTTGGCGCGCAGGTCTTGCTGGTAGGCCGCCAGCTTCTGCTGCTGCAGCTGCTGCACGATCTGCGGCTTGACCTGGTCGAACGGAGGCAGCTTGGATTCGCGGACGTCGTCCAGGCGAATGATGTGATAGCCGAACTGGCTCTTGACCGGCGTGTCGGTGGTCTGGCCCTTCTTCAGCGCGGCCAGGGCGTCGCCGAATTCCTTGACGTAGTTGCTCGGGCTGGCCCAGTCGAGGTCACCGCCGTTGGCGCCGGAGCCGGTGTCCTTGGACTGCTTCTTGGCGATGTCTTCGAACTTCGCGCCCTTCTTCAGGCGGGCGATGATGTCCTTGGCGTCGGCTTCCTTGTCGACCAGGATGTGGTGCGCCTTGTATTCCTTGGTGCCGTTGGCGGCGGCGAACTTGTCGTATTCGGCCTTGGCGTCCGCGTCGCTGATCGGGTTCTTTTCTTGCCACTTGGCGAAGAGGTCGCGGATCAGGATGGTCTGGCGGGCCAGTTCCATCTGGTTCTTGTAGTCCTCGGTGCCTTCGAGGCCCTGCTTCTGGGCTTCCTGCAGGAAGATTTCGCGGGCGATGACTTCGTCCTTGATCTGGCCTTCGATTTCCGGCGTGATCGGGCGGCCGGACTTGGCGATCTGGGCGCTCAATACGTCGGCACGGGCCTTGGGCACTGCCTTGCCGTTGACGACGGCGATGTTCTGCGCCAGCGCCGGAAGCGCGAAGGCTGCCATGAGGGCGGCCGCGACGGCGGTGCGAGTCGTGCGATTGTTCAGCATAGAGATCCTCGGAGAACCGTTTTAGGAGTAGTTGGGAGAGGGAACGAGCTTAAGGGCCCGCAAGAGCTGTTCGGTATCCGGACATGACGGACAACCGTAAACCGGATGAAAAGCCGGATGGTCTGGTCAGACAGTGGGCGGTGTGGAAGGTTCCGGAAGAACTTCGATGGCCAGCGCATGCAGGCCGGCATCGAGAAATTGTCGCAGGGAATCATACACAAGGCGGTGCTGCGCCACGCGGGTGGCGCCGGTCAGTCCGGCAGCGGCGATGCGCACCCGGAAATGCGTGCCGTAGCCGGTGCCGTTGGCGCCGACGTGGCCGGCATGCGCGGCGCTTTCGTCGAGCACTTCGAGGCGACTCGGGCTGAACACGGTGCGGAGTTGCCGGGTAATGGCCTCGGCGGTGATGTCCTGGGGATGCATGGTGTCAGCGCGGATCGTTGGCGGCCCGGTCCTCGGGCAGCATGTGCCGGCCGAGGTAGAGGCCCTGCACGACGACGAAGACCAACATCAGCCCCATGCCGCCGAAGAGCTTGAAGTTGACCCAGGTGTCGGTGTCGAAGTGGTAGGCCACCCAGAGGTTGAGCGCGCCCATCACGGTGAAGAAGCCGACCCAGCTCCAGTTGGCCACGCGCCAGGCGTGGTCGGGCAGTTGCATCTGCGAGCCCATCAGCGACTTGAGCAGGTTCTTCTTGAAGAACAGCTGGCCACCGGCGAGCGTGAGGCCCATCACCCAATAGAGCACGGTGGGCTTCCATTTGATGAATTCCTCGTTATGGGCGATGAGCGTGGCGCCGCCGAAGAGCACGATGACCACCAGGCTCACCCACTGCATCGGCTCGATCTTGCCGCGCTTGAAGTAGAACCAGCCGATCTGCACCGCTGTGGCCGCGATGGCAATGCCGGTCGCGACGTAGATTCCGCCGAGCTTGAATGCGACGAAGAACAGGATGATGGGAAAGAAGTCGAGGAGCAGCTTCATGCCGATGGTGTTGGGGTCGCAGGCGCCCGGGAGCACGAGGGCCGCGCGGTCGGGATCGAAAAGCCGCTATTGTGCCGCCGCCTGCGTGATGTTCACGCCGCAGCGACGGCTGATCATTGGTTCATTGGCCCTCGGGCGTGAAGTCGAGCGAGGCCGAATTCATGCAGTAGCGCAGGCCGGTCGGCGTGGGGCCGTCGGGGAAAACGTGGCCCAGGTGGGCGTGGCAGTTGGCGCAGACGGTTTCGGTGCGCACCATGCCGTGGCTGCGGTCGGTGATTTCCTCGACCGCGCCGGCAATGGCCTGCGAGAAGCTCGGCCAGCCGCAGCCGGCGTCGAACTTGGTGCCGGAGTCGAACAGCTTGGCGCCGCAGACGATGCAGTAATAACTACCATCGGCCCACACCGCGTTGTATTTGCCGGTGAAGGGGCGCTCGGTGGCGGCCTTGCGGGTAATTTCGAAGGCGCCGGGCTCGGCCTGTTTTTCGGCGAGACGGGCCTTCCATTCGGTGTCGTCGCGAGGCGGGGCGGCTTTGGTGGTGTCGTTCATGATGAGCAGCTGATCTCGATGGTGGAAGCCCAGTCGGGCGGAAAGTCGGCGTAGGCGTCGAATCCCGGATGTTGCTCGAAGGGCCAGGACAGCAAAGTCGTCAGGGCGGCGATGCCGCTGTAGTCCTTCTGCCGGGCCTGGCGGATCGCGGTTTCGCCGAGGTGGTTGCGCAAGACGAACCTGGGGTTGACGGCGAGCATCGCAAGGCCGGCCGCCGGGCGATCGGTGCCGGCCAGGCGGGCCGCGTGGCGGGCGATCCAGGTGTCGAAGCCTTCGCGGTCCAGGAACAGGTCGCGCACCGGCTCGACCGGGCCGCCGCAGACGTGGTCCGCGAGCCGGCGCCAGAAGATGGTCCAGTCGACCTGGTGGGCGGCCAGCAGGCGCAGCAGACCGTCGAGCAGGTCGGCGTCTTCGGGCTGTTCGTCCGCGAGGCCGAGCTTGGCGCGCATGCGGGCGAGGTATTCGATTGGAAAACGCTGCTTGTAGGGCTCCAGCGCGGCCATGGCGAGTTCGGTGTCGCCGATGAGCGGCATGAGCGCCTGGCCGAGGCAGAAGAGGTTCCAGTAGGCGACCTGGGGCTGCTGGTCGTAGGCGTAGCGGCCTTGCGTGTCGCTGTGGTTGCAGATGTGGCGGGGGTCGAAGCCGTCGAGGAACTGGAACGGGCCGTAGTCGATGGTCAGGCCCAGGATGCTCATGTTGTCGGTGTTCATCACGCCGTGGCAAAAGCCCACGGCCTGCCACTGCGCCACCATGGCGGCGGTGCGCAGGGTGACTTGGGCGAGCAGGGCGGCGTAGGCGTTGCCGGCAAAACCTTCACCCGCGCGCGCTTGCGGATAGTGCCGGTCGATGATGTGGTCGGCGAGGGTGCGCAGGGAATCGACGTCCTGCCGCGCGGCGAAGTGCTCGAAATGGCCGAAGCGGATGAAGCTGGGTGCGAGCCGGGTGACGACGGCGGCGGTTTCGATTTCCTCGCGGCGCACACCGGCATCCGAGCCCACGACAGCCAGCGCTCGGGTGGTCGGAATGCCGAGCCCGGCCATGGCTTCGCTGCAGAGAAATTCACGAATGCTCGATCGCAGCACCGCCCGGCCGTCGCCGCCGCGCGAATACGGCGTGCGCCCGGCACCCTTGAGCTGGATTTCGAGCGGGCCGCCGGGTGCATCGACCTCGCCGAGCAGCAGCGCGCGCCCATCGCCGAGCTGCCCGGCCCACACGCCGAACTGGTGGCCGCTGTAGAGGGTGGCGACCGGCGAGCTGCCGGCCAGTGTGCGGCTGCCGGCGAGGGCTTCGATCACCAGCGGATCGGACAGCGCCAACGCATCCAGGCCGAGCAGCGCGGCAGCCGATGCACTGACGCCCACGGGGTAGGGCGCTGGCAGCGGCTGGGCCTGGATCGCGGTGGAGAAGGCGGGGCCGAGCGTGGCGAAGCCGGGCCGCCAGGAGAGTCCGAGTTCGGCCTGGACGGGCGGCGGCGTAAGGGTTTCGACGGTCATGCGGCATTTTCCCGCAGCATTGCCGGCCTCATGGCACGCCGGGGTTTAGGCGCAGTCAGGTCGTGGGGATCTGCGGTGCCGGCACTTTGAAGACCTGCGCCAGGTACGCCAGGAAGGTGTAGTCGTCACACAGCGTCTTGCCGGGCGAATCGGAGAGCTTGGCAACGGTCTGGCCGTTGCAGGAGGTCAGCTTCATCACGATGTTGAGCGTCTTGTTGCCCATGTCATTGGTGAGGTTGGTGCCGATGCCGAAGCCCAGGTTCACCCGGTCGCCAAAGTGCCGGTAGAGCGACATGGCCGAGGGCAGGTTGAGCCCATCGGAGAAGACGAGGCGCTTGGTGTGCGCGTCGAGCCGCAGCTTGGCGTAGTGGGCCAGGGCTTTCTCGCCCCAGACCACCGGGTCGCCGGAATCGTGTCGCAGGCCGTCGAAGAGCTTGGCGAAGTAGAGGTCGAAGTCTTCCAGAAAGGCGTCCATGCCGATCACGTCGGTGAGCGCGATGCCGAGGTCGCCCCGGTATTCCTGCACCCAATCCTCCAGCGCGGCGCGCTGGAAATCGCGCAGCCGCACGCCGAGCGCCTGGTAGGTCTGCAGGTATTCGTGGGCCATGGTGCCGATCGGCACGATATCGAGTTCCTTGGCCAGCAGCACGTTGGAAGTGCCCCGGAAGAAGGGCTGGGCCTGGTCGCGCAGCACGGTGACCACCTCGGTCTGCCAGGCACGCGAGAAGCGCCGGCGCACGCCGAAGTCGAAGAATTCGAAGGGGTGGCGGCGCTGCGGCTCCCGGGCGAAATCCTGGATCAGCTCGATCTTGGAGGCAAGGCGCTTGCGGCCCTCGGCGAGCGCGGCTTCCTGGTCGAAGCGGCGGAAATAGAGCTCGTTGACGATGGAGAGCACGAAGATCTCGAAGCCCATCACATGCACCTGCGGGCCGCGCACTTCGATGCGCAGATGGTCGCCGTCGGCATAGGCGCGGATGAATTCGCGCTGGAAACTGAAGATGCGGAGGTAATCGACGAAATCACTGCGCATGAAACGCAGGCCGCGCAGATAGGCCTGTTCTTCGGGCGTCACCCGCAGGCTGCACAGGTGGTCGAGCTGTTCGTTGAGCTCGCCGACCAGCTCCGACAGCGGATAGGCCGTGACCGGATTGCGGCAGCTGAAGGTGTATTCGGCTTCGTTCTGCGGGTGCCGGTGCAGGATCGCCTGCCACATGGTGAACTTGTAGAGGTCGGTATCCAGCAGGCTTTGAATGATGGGTGTCATGTCTCTATGCGCAGATATAGCCGGTCGAGTCTATGCGTTGTGCAGATACAGTGCCCGGTGATGAAAGCCAAGCCCGTCCTGATCGATGAGAACGAAGTCGTCTGCACCGCCATCCGTGCGCAGGGGGCGGGCGGCCAGAACGTGAACAAGGTGTCGAGCGCGGTGCATCTGCGCTACGACATCCCCGCCAGTTCGCTGCCTGACGACGTGAAGGAGCGGCTGCTCGCCACCTCCGACAGCCGCATCACCCGCGAGGGCGTGCTGGTGCTGAAGGCGCAGCAACACCGTACGCAGGAAATGAACCGGGCCGATGCGCTGGCACGGCTGCAGGCGGTGGTGGACGCGGCGGCGGTGGTGCCGACTGTTCGCCGGGCAACCAAGCCGAGCTACGGCTCGAAGATGCGGCGGCTGGAAGGCAAGAGCCTGCGGTCGCAGACCAAGAGCCTGCGCGGGCCGGTGAGGGACTGAGGTAAGGAACGATGCAAATGAATAAATTCGAATGCGTTTTCTGCCGGATCGCGGCCGGGCGAGCCCCGAGTCACCGGATCTGGGAAAGCGATACCGTCATGGCGTTCCTGTCGCTTCATCCCAATACCGAAGGGTTCACCGTGGTGGCCACCAAGGCACATCACCCGAGCTACCTGTTCGACATGAAAGAAACCGCCTTCATCGACCTGGTCACGTCGGCGAAAAAGGTCGGAAAAATGCTCGACCAGGCATTCGACGACGTCGGCCGCACCGCTTGCATCATGGAAGGCTTCGGCGTCGACCACGCCCACATCAAGCTGTTCCCGATGCACGGAACCCAGGGGCCGTGGCGGCCGATCAAATCGAAGGTCGACAAGTTTTTCGCGACCTACGAAGGCTATGTTTCGTCGCATGACCATCAGCGCGCCGACGACGATCAGCTTCGGATGCTGGCCGAACGCATTCGGACCACCGGCTACGGGCCAGAATGAAAAAAAGCCGGCGGTCGCAAGGACCACCGGCTTTTCATCTGAAGCGGCAAGAGCCGCAGCGAACGATTACAGCGCCGCCAGCGTCTGGTTCAGCGTGGCGCTCGGTCGCATGGCGGTCGATGCCTTGGTTTCATCCGGGCTGTAGTAGCCGCCGATATCGACCGGCTTGCCCTGGGCCGCGGCCAGTTCGGCGACGATCTTGGCCTCGTTATCGCCCCATGCCTTGGCGAGCGCCGCGAACTGGGTGGCGAGTTCCTTGTCTTCGGTCTGCGCAGCGACGGCCTGTGCCCAGTACAGGCCCAGGTAGAAGTGGCTGCCGCGGTTGTCCAGGCCGCCGACCTTGCGGGCGGGCGACTTGTCGGTGTCGAGGAACTTGCCGGTGGCTTCGTCCAGCGTCTTGGCCAGCAGCAGCGCCTTGGGGTTGTCGTAGACGCGGCCCAGGTGCTCCAGCGAAGCGGCGAGCGCCATGAATTCGCCCAGCGAATCCCAGCGCAGGAAACCTTCTTCGACGAACTGCTGCACGTGCTTGGGCGCGGAGCCACCGGCACCGGTTTCGAACAGGCCGCCGCCGGCCATCAGCGGCACGATGGAGAGCATCTTGGCGCTGGTGCCGAGTTCCATGATGGGGAACAGGTCGGTGAGGTAGTCGCGCAGCACGTTGCCGGTGACCGAGATGGTGTCCTTGCCGGCGCGGATGCGGTCGATGGAGAACTGCGTGGCCTTGACCGGCGACATGATCTGGATGTCGAGGCCGGTGGTGTCGTGGTTCTTTAGGTAGGTCTTGACCTTGGCGATGATCTGCGCGTCGTGGGCGCGGGCCTCGTCGAGCCAGAAGACGGCCGGCGTGCTGGAGGCACGGGCGCGGTCGACGGCGAGCTTGACCCAGTCCTGCACCGGCGCGTCCTTGGTCTGGCACATGCGCCAGATGTCGCCCGGCTCGACCACGTGCGAGAGCAGCACCTGGCCGGCGCCGTCGGTGACGGTGACGGTGCCGGCCTTGGCGATCTCGAAGGTCTTGTCGTGCGAGCCGTATTCTTCGGCGGCCTGGGCCATGAGGCCGACGTTGGGCACGGTGCCCATGGTGACGGGGTCGAAGGCTCCGTTCTTCTTGCAGTCCTCGATGACGGTGGCGTAGACGCCGGCGTAGCTGCGGTCGGGAATGATGGCCTTGGTGTCCTGCAGGTCGCCGGCCGGGTTCCACATCTTGCCGCTGTCGCGGATCATGGCGGGCATCGAGGCATCGACGATGACGTCGCTCGGCACGTGCAGGGTGGTGATGCCCTTGTCGGAGTTGACCATGGCCAGCGCCGGCAGCTGTTCGTAGGCGGCCTGGATGTCGGCTTCGATGGCGGCCTGGTGTTCGCCGGGCAGCGACTTGATCTTGGCGTAGAGGTCGCCGATGCCGTTGTTGGGGTCGAAGCCAACCTGCTCGAGCAGGTGGGCGTGCTTGGCCAGCACGTCTCGGTAGAAGACGGCGACGCCGTGGCCGAAGATGATGGGGTCGGAGACCTTCATCATGGTGGCCTTGAGGTGCATGGAGAACAGCACGCCCTTGGCCTTGGCATCGACCACCTGAGCTTCGAGGAAGGCGCGCAGCTTGGCCTTGCTGAGCACGGCGGCGTCGATGATCTCGCCGGCCTTGACGGCGGTCTTTTCCTTCAGCACGGTCTTGCTGCCGTCGGCGGCGGTGAGTTCGATCTTCACCGTGCCGGCGTCGGCGACGAGGGCCGACTTCTCGCTGCCGAAGAAGTCGCCGTCCTGCATGCTGGAGACGTGCGACTTGCTGTCTGCCGACCAGGCGCCCATCTTGTGCGGATGCTTGCGGGCGTAGTTCTTGACGGACAGCGGCGCGCGGCGGTCGGAGTTGCCTTCGCGCAGCACCGGGTTGACCGCGCTGCCCTTGACCTTGTCGTAGCGGGCCTTGATGTCCTTGTCGGCGTCGGTCTTGACCTCGTCCGGATAGTCGGGGAGCTTGTAGCCCTGCTTCTGCAGCTCGGCGATGGCGGCCTTGAGCTGGGGCATCGAGGCGCTGATGTTGGGCAGCTTGATGATGTTGGCTTCGGCCTTGGTGGCCAGGGCGCCGAGTTCGGCCAGCGAGTCGCCGATCTTCTGCTGGTCGTCGAGGAAGTCGGGGAACACCGCCAGGATGCGGCCGGCCAGGGAGATGTCGCGGGTCTCGACCACGATGCCGGCGGACTTGGCGAAGGCCTGCACGATGGGCAGCAGCGAACGGGTGGCCAGCGCGGGCGCTTCGTCGGTCAGGGTGTAGATGATCTTGGCAGTGGACATGTCGATTGGATTTGGGCGAACCGTGGGGCTCGCGGTGGCAACGGAGATGAGAAAACACCGAAGAGCGGGGGTCCTGCTTTCGGCCAACGTCCGGCGAGGGGCCCGGGGGGCACTCTCGCTCCAGGTCGGATTGTCGCCAAAAATCGGCCGATCGCACGCAAGTCTTATAAAAGACTTGGACTGCGAGCCCAGGCCGGGCTCGAAATTTCCAGGTGTGCCGTGGCTGATGCCGAGGCGCTGCTGGCGACAATGTCGGCATGTTGCCGACCGATGCCTATCGCCTGCTTGCCGACGCGGTGCTGCTGCTGCACACGGGCGTGGCGGTGTTCATCGTGGGCGGGCTGGTGGTGATCCTCGTCGGCGCCTGGCGCGGCTGGACATGGGTGCGCGGTGGGGCGTTGCGGCTGGCGCATCTGGCGGCCATCGGCTACGTGGCGGCGCAATCGTGGTTCGGCATGGAGTGCCCGCTGACCACGCTGGAATCGTGGCTGCGGGTGCGCTCCGGCGGGCAGGCCTATGGCGCGCAGGGCTTCATCGCCGATGGGCTGCAGCGCCTGCTGTTCTACGAGGCGCCGGCCTGGGTGTTCGTGGCCGGCTATACCGGCTTCGCGGCGCTGGTGGCGCTGGCCTGGTGGCTGGCGCCGCCGCGCTGGCGCGTCAGTCGTGCAGCGAGGAGAGAAACTGCTTGAGCTCGGCCGTCTGGGGCTGGCCGAACAGCTGCTGCGGCGTGCCGGATTCGTGCACCCGGCCCTGGTGCATGAAGATCACCCGGTCGGCGACCTTGCGGGCGAATGCCATTTCGTGGGTGACCATCAGCAGCGTCATGCCTTCGGCGGCGAGCGACTCCACCACGCGCAGCACTTCGCCGACGAGTTCGGGGTCGAGCGCGGAGGTGATCTCGTCGCACAGCAGCACCGCTGGCTCCATGGCGAGCGCGCGAGCAATGGCCACGCGTTGCTGCTGGCCGCCGGAGAGCTGCTCCGGCCGGGCGTCGAACTTTTCAGCCAGTCCGACACGGTCGAGCAGCTTGCGCGCCAGCGCGGTGACCTGCGCCGTCGGCGTCTTCTTGACCAGGGTCGGGGCCAGCATGACGTTGCGGCCCACGGTGAGGTGCGGGAACAGGTTGAACCCCTGGAAGATCATGCCCACGCGCTGACGCAGCGCGCGCATGGCCTGCGGGCTGTCGTAGACCAGCGGCTGGCCGTCGACGGTGAGCGCGCCGTCCTGGAACACTTCCAGGCCGTTGATGCAGCGCAGCAGCGTGCTCTTGCCCGATCCGCTCTTGCCGATGATGGCGATGACCTCGCCGCGCTGCACGTCGAGGTCGATGCCCTTCAACACCTCGTTGGTGCCATAGGACTTGCGCAGGCCATGGATGGAGACGATGGGCGCGCCGGCGGCGGCTGGCGGCTTGGCGGCGTCGGAAACGGTATCAACGACGGTTGGCATGGTTCAGTTTCCTTTCCAGGACGCGGGCAAAAAGGCTGATCGGGAAGCACAGCGCGAAATACATCAGCGCCAGGCAGCTGTAGACGACAAAGGGTTTGAAGGTGGCGTTGGAGATCATGCTGCCGGCCTTGGTCAGCTCGACGAAGCCGATCACCGAGGCCAGCGCGGTGCCCTTGACCACCTGTACCAGGAAGCCGACGGTGGGCGCCACCGCCAGGCGCATGGCCTGCGGCAGGATCACGTGGCGCAGCTGTTCGCCGAACGACAACGCCAGGCTGCCCGAGGCCTCCCACTGGCCCTTGGGCACCGATTCGACGCAGCCACGCCAGATGTCGGTGAGGTAGGCGCTGCTGTAGAGCGTGAGCGCCATGGCGGCCGACACCCAGGGTGAGGTGTCGATGCCGAACAGCGCGAGCCCGAAATAAGCCAGGAAGAGCTGCATCAGCAGTGGCGTGCCCTGGAAGAGCTGCACGTAGCCCGCCACGAAACGTCGGGTGATGTTGCCCCGCGCCAGCCGTGCCACGAGCAGCAGCATGCCGACGATGCCGCCGCCGACGAAGGCGACGAGCGACAGGGCGACGGTCCAGCGCGCCGCCATCAGAAGGTTGCGCAGGATGTCCCAGATGGTGAATTCGACCATGTTCGTCGTCCCCGATCAGCGGCCGAAGAGCAGGCGCGGGCCGGCCCAGTTGAGGAGGCGGCGCAGCACGATGGCCAGCGCCAGATAGATCAGCGTGGCGACGATCGAGGCTTCGAAGGCCCGGAAGTTGCGACTGTGGATCAGGTTGGCGGCATAGCTGAGTTCGGGCGTAGAAATCTGGCCGCAGACGGCCGAGCCGAGCATGACGATGATGATCTGGCCGGTCATGGCCGGCCACACCTTGGCGAGCGCCGGCGGCAGGATGACGCGGGTGAAAATCTGCAGCCGACCGAGCGCCAGGCTTTGCGCGGCTTCGATCTGGCCGCGTGGCGTGGCCATGATGCCGGCGCGCACGATCTCGGTGGAGTACGCGCTCAGGTTGATCACCATGGCGATGACCGAGGCGGTCTCCGGCGAGAGCTTCACGCCAGCGGCGGGCAGGCCGAAGAAGATGAAGAACAGCTGGACGATGAATGGCGTGTTGCGAATCAGCTCGACATAGGTGCCGACCACCGCCTTGAGCCAGAGCGGCCCGCTGGCACGCGACCAGGCGAAGCCGATGCCCAGCGCCAGCCCCACCACCGTGGCGACGGCGGTCAGGCCCACCGTCCAGCCGACGCCGGTGAGCAGCAGTGGCCATTCGGCCAGCACCGCGGGAAAGTCGAGTTGGATACGCATGGGCCCTCCGTTGCTTGCTTGGTGTAGTTGTGCGAAGCCAGGGCCCGGCCGGAGGTCCGGCGCGGGCCGTCGTCGTGCGGTTTACTGCGGCAGGTCGCCGGCCGGGCGGCCGAGCCACTTGGTGGACATCTTGTCGAGCTCGCCGCTGGACTTGGCTTCGGCCAGGATGGCGTTGACCTTGGTGCGTAGCGCGTCCTCGCCCTTGGCGATGCCGATGAAGTTCGGGCTGTCCTTGAGCAGCAGCTTGTATTCGGCGTTCACGCCCGGGTTCTTGGCCATCATGTTGCCGGCCACCGAGGCGCTGGTGGCGACCACCTGGGTCTGTCCGGCGACGAAGGCGGCGATGGTGGCGTTGTTGTCCTCGAAGCGCTTCACGTCGACGCCGCTGGCCGGAATCACCTTGGCCAGTTCCTGGTCTTCCATCGCGCCGCGGGTCACCGCGACCGATTTGCCGACGAGGTCGTTGAAGCTCTTGATGCTCACGTTCTTGGGTGCGAAGACAGCCTGGAAGAACGGCGAGTAGGCGGCGGTGAAGTCGATCACCTTCTCGCGCTCGGCGTTCTTGCCGAGGGTGGAGATCACCAGGTCGGCCTTGCGGGTCTGCAGGTAGGGAATGCGGTTGGCGCTGGTCACGGGAATCAGCTCGGCTTTCACGCCCAGCTTGGAGGCGATGAGGCGGGCGGTATCGATGTCCAGGCCTTGCGGTGCCATGTCGGTGCCGACGAAACCGTAGGGCGGGTAGTCGGTGGGGATGGCGATGCGGATGGTCTTGGCTTTCATGATGTCGTCCAGCGCGGTTTGCGCGTGGACGCCGGCGGCGCACAGGGCCGAGGCGGCGGCGATCATGCCCAGGACGAGGGGGCGGCGGGCGAAAGTCATAGCAGAGCTCCTAGATAGGTGGCGGGAGGGTCGGAAACAGCCTTGCCGTCGGCCGGCGGCAAGGGCGGATAAGGGGTCTTGGCGACCGGCGCGAGCGCGTCGCGCAGCCCGCTCAGCGGGTCGTCGTCGGCGGCGGCCGGCTTCAGGCGCAAGGCGTCCTTCACCGAGCCGATGTGTCGGGCCATGAGTTGCTCGGCCAGTGCGGTGTCGCCGGCTTCCAGTGCGGCGACGATCTGCACATGGTCTTCGCAGGACTGCACCGCGTCGTGCGAGGACTGGTAGAGCATGGCGATCAGCGTGGTGCGGGCGGTGAAGTCGCGCAGGGTGTCGGCCAGCAGGTGGTTGCCCAGGCATTCGGCCAGGCAGACGTGGAAATCGCCCAGCAGGAAGCTGCGGGCGCCGACGTCGGTGCCGCGCACCGCCGCCTTTTCGCGCTGCAGGTGCTGGCGCAGCCGGCGAATGGCGGACTTGTCCATCGGCGGCATCTCGCGGATGAGCCCGACCTCGATCACCCGGCGGGCGTCGAAGGCTTCACGCGCTTCCTCACGCGAGGGCTCCACCACGAACCAGCCACGCCGGGCGCTCACGGTGACGATGCCGCGCGTGGCCAGGCGGGTCAGCGCCTCTCGCACGATGGTGCGGCTGCAATCGAACAGCATGGCCAGTTGCTGCTCGCCCAGGCGGGTGCCGGGCGCGAGCTTCTGCGCCATGACGGCTTCGATGATGCGGCTGCTGATGTCGGCTGCGGAGGGCATGCCTCTGATGAGCAGAAACCGTGCCACTGGTATACAAGCCCTGTGCACCGGATTCGGGCCGGTTGATGCACCAGGGCGGTTTGCGGATGACCTCGCGATGCACCAAAAAACAAAACGGCGACCCGCGGGACGCCGTTTCCGAGATGCCCGTCGGGGTCAGTTTTTGGGGCCGCGACCGCCTGGCGCCGGATGCTGCACGCCGGTGACGATGCGCGCCGGGCGCTGGAAGTGGAAATACGCCGTGGCCCAGTCGAACAGCACGCCGATGCGGTTGCGGAATCCGATCAGGAAGTAGATATGCGCGAAGAGCCAGAACAGCCAGGCGCCAGTGCCCGAGAAGCGCAGCGGCCCCCAGGGTGCCGCCAGGTCGACCACGGCGGCGCGGCGGCCGACGGTGGCCAGATTGCCGTAGTCGGCGTAGCGGAAGTCCTCGGTCGGCCGGCCTCCCAGGCGCCGCAGCAGGTTGGCGGCAGCGGCGCGGCCCATCTGCTTGGCGCCGGGCGATACGCCGGGGACGGGCTTGGGTTCCTGGCCGGGCACGTGGCTGCGGGCGGCGGCCATGTCGCCGATGACCGAGATTTCCGGATGGCCGGGCAGCGAGAGATCGGAGGCGACGGCGATGCGGCCGGCGCGGTCGATCGGCGTGCCGGTCGCCTCGCCCAGCAGGCGTGCCAGCGGCGAAGCCGCCACGCCGGCGGCCCACACCATGCAGCGGCTGGGAATGCGGTAGCTGCCGCCTTCGCCCGCGTCCACGTTGAGGCCTTCGCGGTCGATGTTGGTCACGCGGGTCTTGAGCCGAACGTCCACGCCGAGATGCACCAGCTGGAGCCGGGCCTTCTCCGACAGGTTCTCGGGGAAGGTCGCCAGCACGCGCGGGCCGCCTTCGACCAGCAGCACCTGCGCGCTGCTCGGATCGATGTGGCGGAATTCGCCGGGCAGCGTGTGCTGGGCGATCTCCGACAGGGTGCCGGCCATCTCGACGCCGGTCGGGCCGGCGCCGATCACCACGAAAGTGAGCAGGGCCTTGCGCGCGACCGGATCGGGTTCGCGCTCGGCCGCTTCGAACGCCAGCAGCACCCGGCGGCGGATACGGAAGGCGTCGTCCAGCGTTTTCAGTCCGGGGGCGTAGGCGGCCCATCCGTCGTTGCCGAAGTAACCATGGCCGGCGCCGGCGGCCACGATCAGGTGGTCGTAGGGCAGGGCGGTGCCGTCGGCCAGCGCCACGCTGCGGGCGGCGACGTCGATGCCCACCGCCTCGGCAAGCAGCACCGTCACGTTGGGCTGGTTGCGAAAAAGATTGCGGATCGGTGCCGAGATCGACGGTGCCGCCAGGCCGGCGGTGGCGACCTGGTACAGCAGGGGCTGAAAGAGATGGTGGTTGGCGCGGTCGATCAGCGTGATGTCGACGGCGGCATCCTTGAGCGCGCGGGCGGCTTCGAGGCCACCGAATCCGCAGCCGATGATGAGAACCTTGGGCCGGCCGGGCGCCGGAACGGGTACCGGGGAATTATTAGGGTTTACGTTAGCTTGCATTTCGGCGCGAATGGTGCCATTGGTTATGACGCGCTGCAACATGAAGGGCATTGCCGGCTCGGCGCTGTATGCTGCCCCGCTTCATAAAAACAGAGACCGCCCGTGACCGCAAGCCCTCCGCAACCCTTGCCCCCGCCGCCCCTGCCGGACCCGGTGCCGCGATCGATGCGCAAGGTGTTCTGCCTCGAAGACCTGGAGGAGGCCGCGCGGCGCTTTCTGCCTCCGGCCATCTTTTCCTATGTGGTGAGCCCGGCGGAAAGCGGCGCGACCCTGACCGACAACCGCGCCGTATTCGACGAAATCCGTTTTCTGCCGCGCGTGCTGCGCAACGTGGCCGGCCGCTCCATCGCCACCCGCCTGCTCGGCCAGGACTATGCGGCGCCCTTCGGCATCGCGCCGATGGGCGTAAGCGCGCTCACCGCCTATCGCGGAGACCGGGTGCTGGCCGAGTCGGCCGCGCGGGCCAACATTCCGATGGTGATGAGCGGCTCCTCGCTCACCCGCATGGAAGAAGTCGCCCGCGCCGCGCCTGGCAGCTGGTTCCAGGCCTACCTGCCGCCGACGCCCGAGCGCATCGCCGCGCTGGTCGACCGGGCGGCGCGGGCGGGTTTCGGCACGCTGGTGGTGACGGTCGACGTTGCCGTGCGCGGCAGCACCGAGCATTACGAGCGCGCCGGTTTTTCCAGCCCGCTCCAGCCCGACAGGCGGCTGCTGTGGGGCGGGATCACGCATCCGCGCTGGGCGCTGGGCAGCTTCGCCCGCACGCTGCTGGGCAGCGGCCTGCCGCATTTCGAGAACAGCGACAACGACAAGCGCATCGCCATCGTCGCCCGCAACGTGGTGCGCGAGTTCAGCGGCCGGGCGCACCTGGACTGGACCGCCATGCGTCGCATCCGCGAGCAATGGAAGGGCAAGCTGGTGCTCAAGGGCGTGCTGCATCCGGACGATGCGGTGACCGCGCGCGACGAGGGCATGGACGCCGTCGTGCTGTCGAATCACGGTGGCCGCCAGCTCGACGGCTCGGTGTCGCCGATGCGGGTGTTGCCGGCGGTGCGCGCGGCCGTGGGGCCAGGCTATCCGCTGCTGATCGACAGCGGGTTTCGGCGCGGCACCGATGTGCTCAAGGCACTGGCCCTGGGCGCGGATTTCGTGCTGGTCGGCCGCCCGTTCAACTATGCCGCCACCGTGGGTGGCGCGGCGGGTGTCGCGCACGCCGCCGGGCTGCTGGCCCGCGAGACCGAAATGGCGCTGGGTATGCTGGGCGTCAATCGCCTGGGCGAACTCTCCCCGGCGCTCTTGATGCTGCGCCCTGAGACCTTCATCACCACGCCCCCGGGCGCGTGATCCGATTTCTTCGACCTTTTTCATGTCCAACACCTTCTCGCCTCCCTGGACGCCGCTGGAGCGGCTCGACTCGCAACTCAAGGAACGCGGTTTCGCGGCGCTGCAGCCGGCCGACGTCTGCCGCTGGGCCAGCACCGACCCGGCATCGCTTGCCGACCTGCGCGCCGACT
The DNA here is from genome assembly GCF_033546935.1 of Xylophilus sp. GOD-11R. GTDB lineage: Bacteria > Pseudomonadota > Gammaproteobacteria > Burkholderiales > Burkholderiaceae_C > Xylophilus. The sequence continues at coordinate 2,375,629 of NZ_CP137854.1, forward strand.
GGGAAGGCCTGCCGCCCGACGAATACCTGCGCGACGGCGGCAACTACCGGCGCCGGCGCCACGCCTGCTTCGTCGTGGACGGCCCCGAGGTGCAGCAGACGCCGCAGCGGCCGCATTGGCAGCCGGTGCAATACAACGCGCTGCACGGCGGCATGCAGCGCTGGTTCGCGCCGATGCTCGAGGGCACGGTGTCGCGGCCGGCCTGGCAGGGCATCCTGAAAGCGATGGCGGGCGTGGCCAGCGCGCTGCGCGGACCGCAGCCTTGGTTCGTGGAAGCGCACCAGTTCCGCATCGACACCACCGACGGCATCGGCCGGCCGACGCCCGAGGGCGCACACCGTGACGGGGTCGATCTGGTGGCGGTTTTTTTGGTGGGGCGCGAGGGCATCAAGGGAGGCGAAACCCGGGTGTTCGAGGCCGACGGCCCGGCGGGGCAACGCTTCACCCTGGCCGAGAGCTGGTCGCTGCTGCTGCTGGACGACCCGCGCATGATTCATGAATCGACGCCGATCCAGCCCCTGGGTGAACAGGGTGGCCACCGCGACACGCTGGTGCTGACCTGCCGGGCCGGTGGCTTCCAGGGCGACGGCGTGGTGTAGCCGGAAACGGGTCCGCGGCGCCCGCCGTCGACGGGCCACGCACGCTTACGTTTCTCCGTGGTCGGCATGGCATAAAGAACCCGGGCTCCGCCCCGCATCCGACAAGCAGAAGGAGAAAAGCCATGTTCAAGAAGATCCTCGTGCCGGTCGACGGCTCCGACACCTCCATCGCCGCCATGTCCCGCGCCGTGACGCTGGCGCGCGCTTTCGACGGCACGGTCACCGCCGTCTCGGTGATCGATCCATACCCCTTCACCGGCGTGGGTACCGATCTGGCCTACGGGCAGGAGCAGTACCTGGTGGCGGCCAACAACGAGGCGGCTTCCGCGCTGGACGCCGCACGGCAGGCGGCGACCGGGCTGGGCTACGAGGTCGAGGTCGTGGTCGTCGAGGGGCATGCGATTCACCGCGGCATCGTCGATACGGCCGAGAGCATCGAGGCCGACCTCATCGTGATGGGCTCGCACGGCCGGCGCGGCCTGGAGAAACTGGTGCTGGGCAGCGTCACCCAGCGGGTGCTGGGCGACGCGACGATTCCGGTGCTGGTGGTACGCGACTGAGCTGCGGCTGCGTTCGCTCAGTCGCGCACATCGGCGATGGGCTCGTCGCCGAAGTCCGGCCGAGCGAGGCGTTGCAGCACGGCGCGGGCCGTGGCCTCGGCGCTGGCCAGCTGGCCCGAGGCGTGCAGGCCGGCAAAGCGGGCGACGTCGGGAAAGGCTTTCGGGTCGCTGCCGCGCAGGTGTTGCTGCATGCCGGTGTCGATGACGCCGGGCGCCAGCGAGCAGAGGCGCGCGCCATGGGGCTGCAACGCTTCGTCGAGCGCGGCGCAGCGAGTGAACATGTCCATGCCCGCCTTCAGCGCGCAGTAGGCGGACTGTGAGGCCATCGGCCGGCGGCCCAGGCCGGATGAAATATTGAGCACCTTGCGCGGGGATTGCCAAGTGCGGGTGGCCGACAGAAAGGCCGAGGTGAGCAGCATCGGCGCTTCGAGTCCCACGCGTAGCGCGGCGATGGTGTCGGCGGCGGCTGCGTCGCGCAGCGGCACGACGGCCGGGAGCAGGGCTGCGTTGTTGATCAGCGTGGCGCCGGTGTGGTGTGCCTCATCACACGATTGCAGCCATTGCACCAATCGGGCCGCGACTGGCGCGGCGTCGGTCAGATCGGCTTGCCAGGCGTGGAAGTCGGCGCCGGCGGATGCGGCGTGCGCCTCCAGCGCCGGGTCGGCGCTGCGGGAAATGCACAGCACGGTGTTGCCCGCGGTCAGCAGTTGCCGGGCGATGGCCTGGCCGAGCCCGCGCGAGGCGCCGGTGACGATGTAGAGGTGGGTGGCGGTCATGTCTCGGATGCTTGTCTAGAAATCGGGGGCGCTGTCGAAGCGCAGCTTGTCGCCAGTCACGGGATGGGCGAAGCCCAGCGTCTGGGCGTGGAGCAGCAGCCGCGGAGCGCGGGATGCGGCTTCGGTGGTCGCATAGAGCGCATCACCGAGGATGGCATGGCCGATGGCCTGCAGATGCACCCGCAGCTGGTGGGAGCGGCCGGTGAGCGGCTCCAGCTCGACGCGGGTGGCGCCGGCATGGTCGGCGTCCGGGCCCAGTGCGCGCCAGCGGGTGACGCTCGGCTTGCCGGCGGCCCGGTCTACTTTTTGCAGCGGGCGATTCGGCCAGTCGGCGATGAGGGGCAGGTCGATGACGGACCAGCCGTCGTCGCCCGAATGGTCGGGCGAGGGGCGTCCGTCGACCACCGCCACATAACGCTTGAAAATCCGCCGCTCGGCGAAGGCCTGGCCGAGCGCCGCCTGGGTTGGCGGATCGCGGGCGAAGACCATGAGCCCGGAGGTCGCCATGTCGAGGCGGTGTACGACGAGCGCATCCGGGTAGGGCGCCAGCAGCCTGGCGATCAAACAGTCCTGCTTGTCTTCGCCGCGCCCGGGAACCGCCAGCAGGCCGGCGGGTTTCTCGACGATCAGGAGCTGGGCGTCGACGTATTCGATCCGCAGGCCGCTCAATGCCGGTCGCCCTGCACCAGTCTTTGCACGGTGGAGCACAGCTCCTCGACGTCGTTGGGCTTGTGGATCAGCGCGCGGGCACCCTCTTGCCGGGCGGCGCGTTCGATGTCGGCGGTGACGTAGCCGGAGGCCAGCGCCACCGGCAGGTCGGCACGGATCTGGCGGGCCTCGCGGGCGAGGTCGAGGCCGCTGTAGCCAGGCATGTTGTAGTCGGTGACCAGCAGGTCGTAGCCCTGCGGATTGGCCCGCAAGGCGGCCTCGGCCTCGCGGGGGTCGGAAAACCCGGTGACGCGGAATCCGCGCTTGCGCAGCAGTCGCTCGACCAAAAAGACCAGCGCCTTGTCGTCGTCGACGTACATCACGTGCCGGCCCTGGCCTTCGGTGGCGGTGGCGGGCTCCACACGGCGTTCGGGTTTGCCGCTGGGCATGCCGTCGACGGCCACGCCGGCCGGGAAATAAAGCGTGAAGGTGCTGCCTTCGCCGGGAATGCTGCGCACGTCGGTCGCACCCAGGTGCGTGCGCATCACGCCGTGGACCACGGCCAGGCCCAGCCCGGTGCCCTGGCCGACGACCTTGGTGGTGAAGAAGGGCTCGAAGATGCGCTGCAGCGTGGCGCTGTCGATGCCGCTGCCGGTATCGCTCACCGTCAGGGCTTCATAGGCCCCGGGCGACAGGCCCAGGCGCTCGCAGGTGCGCTGGTCGGGATGGGCGATGTCCAGCCGGACGGTGACCTTGCCGCGCTGGTCGCCGATCGCCTGGATGGCGTTGGTGCAGAGGTTGAGCAGGGCCTGCTCGACCTGCGTGGCGTCGGCCATGACGGGCGGCAGTTCGGCGGCCAGGTCGAGTCGCAGCTCGATGGCCGGCGGCAGGGTGACGCGCAGCAGGCGTTCGGTTTCGTGGATGACCTCGGAGAGCGACACCGGCTCGCGCTGGGTCGGCTCGTTGCGGCTGAAAGTGAGGATCTGCCGCACCAGGTCGCGCGCGCGGCGCCCGGCCTTGCCGATCTCGTCGAGGCTGACCAGGGCGGGCGAACCACCGGGCAGGTCGGCCTTGGCGAGCTCCACATTGCCCAGGATGGCGGAGAGGATGTTGTTGAAATCGTGGGCGATGCCGCCGGCGAGCGTGCCCATGGCCTGCATTTTTTGCGATTCACGCAGCTGCGCTTCGAGCACCGAACGCTGGGCCTCGGCCTTCTTGCGGCCGGTGAGGTCGCGCGCGAAGACGGTGGTGCTTTCGCCAGCGGCGTGGCGCTCGAACGAAACGCTGATCTCCACCGACAGCTCCCGGCCCGAGGCGGTGCGGGCGGTGCGCTCGCCCAGCATCGCCTGCGTGGAGATCTGCGCGAAAGCCAGCGCCTGCGCCGCGTCGGGCAGAAAACGCTCGAGCGGGCTGCCGAGCGCATTGCTGGCGCTGCACTGGAACAGCGCGGCGGCCGTGGGGTTGAAGACAGTGATGCGCTGGTTCTGGTCGACGCAGATGATCGCGTCGAGCGCCGAGTTGATGACCGCCTCGAGCCGGCGCTCGCCCAGGTAGAGCTGCTCGTTGCGTTCCTGCAGCGCCATGGCGCTCTGCTGCAGCGCGCGGCGCTCGGCCAGCAGCGGGCCCTGGTCGACGATGGCGCAGATGTATTGCACCTGCGGATGGCCGTCCTCGTGCATGGTCTCGATGCGGCGGATGTGCAGGTCGCCGCAGAGCATGACGCTCTCGCCGCTGGAAAACACGACTTCGGAGGTTTCGCTGTGGCCGCTGCGGCTGGCTTCGCGAAAACCCTGCGCCACCTTGGCCACGTGGCCGCGGCTGACGAAGGGCATGAGGGAGATCAGTGGCCGATCGCGCTCGGTCGGCTGAAAAACGCGGTGGGCCATGGCGTTGGCCTGCACCACCATGTCGTGCTCGTCGACCACCATCAGCGCGAGCGGCACGCTGGCGAACAGGGTCTCGAAGCGCTCGGAGGCGCTTTCGGCGGCCTCGTTGCTGTAGCGCAGCACCTTGTTCTGGGCCAGCAGCTCGTTGACCATTTCCGACAGCGCGAGCGCCTCCGCACGCTGCTGCGGCGCGCCGACCGGTCCGACACGGCGGGGCGGCAGGCCATTGGCGATGCCACCGCGTGTGGGTGCGAGTTTGCGTTGAGAGGCTTTGGCCATCGTAGAAGCGTCATTTTGCATGCGGCCCCGGCAGTTCGCGCAGAATTTGGGCAAACAACCAGGAGCCCGGAGATGTTCGAAGGATTCATCGCGCACGACGTGCAGGTCGACGGCGCCACCATCCACGCGCTGGTCGGCGGCCACGGGCCGGCGCTGTTGCTGCTGCACGGCCATCCGCAGACCCATGCGATGTGGCACCGGGTGGCCGAAGGCCTGTCGATGCGCTTCACCGTGGTGGTGGCCGACCTCCGCGGCTACGGCGATTCGTCGCGGCCGGTGCCGGATCCGCAGAACATGGCCTATTCCAAGCGCACCATGGCGCGCGACATGGTGCAGCTGATGGCGCACCTGGGATATGCGCGCTTTCTGCTCGGCGCCCACGACCGGGGCGCGCGGGTGGCGCACCGGCTGGCGCTGGACCACCCCGAATGTGTCGAGAAGCTGATGCTGCTCGACATCGCCCCCACGCTCGACATGTACGCCGGCACCGACGAGGACTTCGCCCGCAGCTACTGGCACTGGTTCTTCCTCATCCAGCCGGCGCCGCTGCCCGAGCGCCTGATCGAGGCCGATCCCCGGGCCTACGTGCGCGAGGTGATGGGTCGCCGCCATGCCGGCCTGGCCGCCTTCGCCCCGGCCGCCATGGCCGAATACGAACGCTGCATCGCGCTGCCGGGCACCGCCACGGCGATCTGCTCCGACTACCGTGCCTCGGCCGGCATCGATTTGGAACACGACCGCGACGACCGCGAGGCAGGCGTCAAGCTGACCATGCCGCTGCGGGTGATGTGGGGCGCCGAAGGCGTGGTGCACCGCTGCTTCGACGTGCTGGAGTTGTGGGAGGCGCAGGCCGAGAACGTGAGCGGCGCGCTGGCGCCTTGCGGGCATTACCTGGCGGAAGAAGATCCGACTTCGGTGTTGGCGCAGATGCACGATTTCTTCGGCAGCGAGAAGAACGACTAGTCCCGGAGCGGTGTTAAGTTCCGGGGCTTTTTTGCAGGAGACACGACCCATGCCAACCTCTTCCTTTCGCGTATTGGCGATTGCCGCCGCCATCGGCCTGACCACCGGCGTCCAGGCAGCGCCGCGCGCCGACATCCAACAGGCCGCACAGGCGCAGCAGCAGCCGATGCTCGACACCATGCGCGACCTGGTGAACATCGAGTCGGGCAGCAAGGACCTCGAAGGCCTGGCGAAGATCGCCGCGCTCATCGGCGACCGGCTCAAGGCGCTGGGCGGCAAGGTCGAGCTGATCTCGCCGACCGAAATCTTTCGCATGGACGACACGCCCGAGAAGGTGGGGCAGGTGGTGCATGCCGAGTTCAAGGGCACCGGCAGCCGCAAGATCATGCTGATCGCCCACATGGACACCGTCTACCTGAAGGGCATGCTCAAGGACCAGCCTTTCCGCGTCGAAGGCGACAAGGCCTACGGCCTGGGCATCGCAGACGACAAGCAGGGCGTGGCGGCCATCATCCACACGGTGGCCATGCTGCAGCAGCTCGGCTTTCGCGACTACGGCACGCTGACCGTGCTGATCAACGGCGACGAGGAAATCAGCTCGCCCGGCGCCCGCGCCACCATCACCCGACTGGGCGCGGAGCAGGATGTGGTGCTGTCCTTCGAGGGCGGCGGCACCGACGGCAGCCTGCGCCTGGCCACCAGCGGCATCGGCGCGGCCTACCTGGACGTGGTGGGCAAGACCTCGCACGCCGGCGCCCGGCCCGAGGGCGGTGTGAACGCGCTCTATGAGCTGTCGCACCAGTTGCTGCAGCTCAAGGACCTCTCGCAGAACGACCGCGGGCTCAAGCTCAACTGGACGGTCGCCAAGGCCGGTACCAACCGCAACGTGATTCCCGGCGAGGCATCGGCTCAGGCGGACGCGCGGGCATTGAAGGTGTCGGACTTCGACGCCCTGGAAAAGAGCCTGCGCGAGAAGGTGCAGAACAAGCTGCTGCCCGACGCGAAGGTCAGCGTGAAGTTCGAAGTGCGTCGCCCGCCGCTGGAGGCCTCGGACGCGGCGCGCAAGCTGGCCGCGCACGGCCGCGCGGTGTACGAGGAAATCGGCCTGCCGATGAAGGTGCTGGACGTGGCGACCGGTGGCGGCACCGACGCGGCCTTTGCAGCGCTGAAGTCGCGCGGCGCGGTCATCGAAGGCATGGGGCTGAGCGGCTTCGGCGCGCATTCCAACGATGCCGAATACGTGCAGATCGGCACCATCGTGCCGCGCCTGTACCTGGCGACCCGGCTGGTCATGGACGTGTCGCAAGACAAGGTGAAGTGAGCGCAGGAAGGCCGTGCACCCCGCCTCCGCACCCTTGACCGACGAAGCCGCCATGCGCCTGGCCATGGCCCATGCGCAGGCCGCCCGCGCGGCCGGCGAAGTACCGGTGGGCGCGGTGCTGGTGCGCGACGGCCAGGTGATCGCGACCGGTGCCAACGCACCCGTCGCGCTGGCGGATCCCACCGCGCATGCCGAGATGGTGGCGCTGCGCGCGGCGGCTTCGGCGGCCGGTAATTACCGGCTCGACGGCTGCACCCTGTACGTCACCCTGGAGCCTTGCCCGATGTGCGCCGGCGCTTTGCTGCACGCGCGCGTGGCGCGGGTGGTCTTTGCCGCCGCCGACCCGCGCACCGGGGCGGCGGGCTCGGTGGTGAACCTGTTCGACGAGCCCTTGCTCAACCACCATACGCGGGTGGAAGGTGGCCTGCTCGCCGGGGAATGCGGCGCGATGCTGCAGGACTTCTTTCGCGAACGGCGGGCGGCGCAGGCGCGCGTGGCCCAGCCGCTGCGCGAGGACGCGCTGCGCACACCGCGCAACGCCTTCGAAGTGGACGGCGCCGCTGCCTGGGAGGGCGCCTACACGCACGATCTGCCGGCGCTGGCCGGCCTGCGCCTGCACCACGTCGAGCTGGGCGACGAGCGAGCCGCCACTGTCTTCATCTGCCTGCACGGCGCAGGCGACTGGGGTGTGCGTTTCGCGGCCATCGCGGCCAGCCTGGCCGGCTACGGCGTGCGGGTGCTGGTGCCCGACCTGATCGGCTTCGGCCGCAGCGACAAACCCAAGCGCGGCGATCTGCATCGGCTGGACTGGCATGTGCAGGTGCTGCGCGCGTGGTGCGAATCGCTCGGGCTGCGGCGCGTCGTGCTGCTGGCCGAGGCGGCCGAGGCCGATCTGTGTGTGGCGCTGTGGTCAGCATTGGGGGCGCAGGCGGCCGGCATCGTGCTGTTGCCCACCGTCGAACGCGACGAAGCGCGAAGCCACCTCGCGGCGCTGCCGTTCCCCGACCGGGGCCACACGGCGGGACCGCGCGCCTTCGCCGATGGCTGGAAGCCGCAGGCTGGCGCCGTCACCCGCACGATTCCGGTGCTGCACCTGGAGTCAGAAGGGCCCGAGGCGCTGGCACGTGCTGTGGAATACTTCGCCGCCTGATTTCGTCCACCCTTTTATGCCGAGGCGGTCCTCTCATCCGGGCCGACATCCGCTTGCCGTCCTCCACCAAAGCGCACGCCGATCCGCACCACCACCATCACGACGCCGACTGCGATCATGCGCATTGCGGTCATGACCACGGTCCCCGGCGCATCTACATCTACTCGCCGGCCGGTGCGGTGCGCGACAAGGCGGCGTTTCGGCGCGGCGTGAAGCGCTTGCAGGCGGCCGGCCACGAGGTCGAGATCGACACCGACGCGCTCGCTTCGCACCAGCGATTCGCCGGCGACGATGCGGCACGGGTGGCGGCCATTCACCGCGCGTGCGCCAGTGGTGCGGACGTGGCGCTGATCAGTCGGGGCGGCTACGGCCTCACCCGCATCCTGCCGGCGATCGACTACGACATCGTCGCCAAGGCCATCGCCGCCGGCATGAAGTTCGTCGGCTTCAGCGATTTCACCGCGCTGCAACTCGCCGTGCTGGCCAAGACCGGCGCCACCACCTGGGCCGGGCCCGGCCTGGTGGGCGATTTCGGCACGGCCGATGTGCCTGACGACATCATGGAGGCCTGCTTCGACGACCTGATCTACGGCCACGGCGAAGGCACCGGCTGGCGCCTGCCGGCCGCGCCGCGCGGCTCTACCGCGGCGGCGCCGGACGACCTGTACCTGCCCAAGGCCACACTCTGGGGCGGCAACCTGGCGGTACTGGCCGGCCTGGTAGGCACGCCCTTCATGCCGGCGGTGAAGAACGGCGTGCTGTTCCTGGAAGACGTGAACGAGCATCCCTACCGCATCGAACGCATGCTCGGCCAGCTGCTGATGACCGGCATCCTGGGGCGGCAGAAGGCCATCGTGCTCGGCCAGTTCACCGATTTCCGCCTGACGCCGCACGACCGGGGTTTCAAGATGGCGAGCGTGGTGGAGTGGCTGCGATCGCAGCTCACGGTGCCGGTGCTGACCGGTCTGCCGTTCGGCCATGTGCCGACCAAGGTGCTGCTGCCGGTGGGCGCCAAGGTGTCGCTGGCGGTGGAAGGCCGCGACGCGCTCATCTACTGGGGCCACGCGCACTAGGCTGCGGGCCATCGCCGCCGGCGCTCGCTCAAGCTGGCGGATACAGCCCGTGCGATCGCCCGAAGAGGCGGGCGAGGCCGAGCAGGGCGTCGATGTTCGGCGTGGGCACGCCGATCCGCTGGCCGATCTCGTGCACGGCGCCGACGATGGCGTCGAGCTCCATGGGGCGGCCGGCCTGCACGTCCTGCAGCATCGAGGTCTTGAAGGCGCCTAGTTTGCGGGTGATCTGGTGACGATCGTGCGGCGTTTGCTCGATAGGGCAGCCGATGCGCGCGCCGACAGCCTGGGCTTCCTGCATGGCGTCGGTGCAGAAGCGGCGCACCAGCGGGTCGTCGAGTACCCGGTCGGCCGTGGCACCGGTGACGGCGCTCACCGGGTTCATCGTGAGGTTGCCCCAAAGTTTGTACCAGAGGTGCCAGCGCACATCGGGCACCGCGCTGGCGTCGAAACCGGCTTGCTTCAGCAGATGGGCGATGGCTTGCGCGCGCTCGCTGATGCCGCCCTGCGGCTCGCCCACGATGAGCCCCCGGCCCATCGCGTGCAGCGCCAGGCCCGGCTCCGGCGTGGAGACGCTGGCATGCACCACGCAGGCGAGAACCTGGGCCAGGGGCAGGGCGGCAGCGATGCGGCCGCCCGGGTCGACGCTTTCCAGCGGTGCCCCGGCCAGTTCCGCGATGCCCTGGCCGAACCACCAGGGCACGCCGTTCATCGCCGGCACGATGACGGTCGACGGACCGATCAGCGGTGCGATGGTGGTGGCGATACCGGGCAGGGCCGGCGCCTTGAGAGCGATGAACACGATGTCCTGCACGCCCAGATCCGATGCGCGGTCGGACGCGGCGGCTACCGGCGCCTGGACCACTGCGCCTTGTTCCTGCAGCCGCCAGCCCTGGCTGCGCAAGGCTTGCAGCGTGGCGCCACGGGCCAGTGCGGCAACCTCGCAGCCGGCGGTGGCCGCGAGCCGGGTGCCGATGAATCCGCCGATGGCGCCTGCGCCGACGATGGCGATCCGCATGGGGGGTGTCTCCTGCTTTTTGGTTGTGCCGGCGGCGCAAACGACCGGGGGCAGGGCGGAATTCTGCGTCAGCCGCAGTGCTGGCCGCTACATGCGGCCGCACGATTGCGGGTGCGCCGGTCGGCGGCCAACGCGCCCGGGCTGGAGGCTACTCGTGGCTGCGCGTGCCGGTCGCGGCGCCGCCGTCATTTTTCTTCTTCTTCTTCTTTCTCTTCTTCGCCGTGTCGGCCATGGCTTGCGTATTGGTTGACTTTTTCGAGTTGTCGGTTTCCGGCGCCTTGGAAGGTCTGGACCCCTTGGACGCCTTGGCCGATGAGGCCTTGGCCTCCCGGCTTCGCACTTCCACCGGAATCGGCGTCAGCGACCCGCCCCCGTCGTGTTGCAGGCTGACGTAGATGAAATGCACACCCGGCGATCGGGCGGTGGCACGCAGGGTGAGCGACGAATCCCCGGGCGGCAGCCGACGCGGCTTGGCCGCGCCCAGCTTCAATGGCCGGTCGCTGGAGAAACTCAGCCTCGCGCCGGCAATTCCGACGTTTGCGATGGCGATTTGTACTGACACCGGCCTGCCGGTGCGGACCTGGCCGGTGATGCGCGAGCTCACCGTGGGCTTCACGCGGACCGGCGCCCGCGACAGGGCGTTTGATGGCGAAAGCGACGGCGAGGCCGTCGCCGCCGTGGCCGCCAGCAAGGGCCGAGCGGGCAGGGCGGCCATCACCCCAGCCACCAACCAGCAAGCCGCCACGCGGCCTGGAGGCAAAGCGGGCGCAGCCATCAGGGGATCTGCATCAGATGGAGAGGCCGTTCCCCGGAACCGGGCTTGAAACTGCCGTCGCTTTGCGGCCGGGTTTCAGGCGCCCCGACCTGCAGCACGAACGCGTCGGCCGTGCCGCCCGTGCCGAGGCGGGTGAATACGTTGACGAACTTGCGTCCGCGCGCCGATGGCGTGGCGACGATGGTGATGGACGACTCCCCGGCCGGCAGCGTTCGGGCCTGCGCGTCGGCCAGCGCCACGCCTTCGTCGGCGCTGAAGCTCACCGTGACGGGCGGCGATGCCGGTACGCGCGAAAAGCGGAAAGTCACCGCATGCGGCTGGCCGATGGCGGCCCGACCGCCGCCGTCGTAGGCGATCTTCACCGGCCCGGTGCGCGGCTTGCCGGTGGGGGCCTGCGCCTGGATGTCGGACACCTGCAGCGGCAGCACCGGTGCGCCGTGCGCGGGCATGCATCCGAACACCGCCAGTGACGGCGCGCATGCCAGTGCCGTGCGGAAAGGGCGCAGGAAGAGAGAAGAGAGGTGCATGGAAGCGGGGCTCATTGAATGCTCACTTGGAAGCAGGCGTGTGACGAAGACCGGTTGCCGTCGCGCACGGCGATGACGTGTTCGCCAGCCTTCAATTCGGCGGCGGCGGTCTCGGTGGTGGAACCGGTGGTGAACGAGCGCAGCACCTCGCCGGCGGTGTCGCGCAGGATGAAGTCGGGGTTGGTGGTGGCGGGGCCGTCGACCGTCACGCGGTAAGTGCCGGCCGCTGGAATGGCGACACGCAGATAGGCGATCTGACCGAGTCGGTTGCCGACCCGGTAGGGATCGAAGCTGGCGGACACGCAAGCGGTGGTCGGGGCGGCGCCCAGGGCCAGGGGCTGGACCATCGGCAGAGCGACCGTGGACCCGCCGCCGTTGGTTTCGCCGATGCCCCAGGCGTCGGTGTTCGGCTCGATCGCCTGCGTGCGCAGCAAGGGCGCCAGAGTTGCCGCAGCGGACGTCGAAACGGCCGTGACCGCCTGGTGGAACGCGTGAATGCCGGTGTTGGCCGGCGACGTGCGCATCGGCCCGGCCATGGCGTCGAGAACCACCCGCGGGCCATGCAGGTCGTGAAGTCGGCGCAGCAGGTATTGCACCGAGTCTTCGCGGAACCAGCCTCTGCTCGCGTCGGTCGGCGCTGCCAGCAGATTGGTCGCGCTGCCTTGCTTCTGCTGCGGCCCGAAGCTGTCGACAAAGGAGTCTCGGCCGAGCGCGATGCCGGACCAGGCGGTGGCGAAGCCTTCGCTGAAGGCGACGGTGGGGTCGAGCAGGTCGCCCCATTCGTGGGTGCCGCCGGGCGAATCGTCGCGGCTGAAGCTTTGCTGCCAGTAGTGGCCCCATTCGTGGGCGATGACCGAGGCGTCGTATTCGTCGGTATCCACACCGGCCTTGCCGAGCAGCAGCATCACCGGATAGCCCTTGACCGTCAGGAACTGGGTGCCGCCGATGTCGCCGGACGCCACATCGATGGAAGACACGCTAGAACTGCCGGTGTTGGCCTTGCTCCACATCACGGTCAGCAGCGGGAAGACGGTGGCGGGCGCGCTCGCCAGCACCCGGGCCTGCGCGGTGTAGATGGTGTCGAGGATGGCAAAGGGTGCCGCCACCCGGCCGGATGGCAGTTCGATACCGCCGTCGACGGGTGCCCAGCCCGACGGAATGCGGATGTCGTGCTGCGCGGAACTGGTGCCGGAGGTGAACGGCTGCGTGATGGCGGTGTAGAGCGCGAGCTTGTCGGTGTTGTCCGCCACCTCGGCAGAGGGCTGGCCGGAATCGCTGCCCGGCGCGACCATCGAGGCGAACATGCGCACGCGGATCGATCGCAGTGGCGGCACCGCCATCGCATAGCGGCCATCGGCGTCTGTCGCGCCCTGGGCGACGACCGTGCCGGCGACGTCGATGGCATCCACGCGGATGTAGCGCGCGGGTTTCGCCGTCTGTGCGGCGTAGTCCAGACCGCCGGTCGGTTTGGTGGGGATCGACTCGAACCGGACGATGCCCTGCACCTGCACGGTGCCCGGCACTTCCGGCGTTGGCGGCGTTGTCGGCGTAGGCGGCGTAGGCGGCGTGGCTTGCCGCTGGCCGGCGATGCCGTCTCCATTGCCCATGACCGTGCTGTCGTCGCTGCCGCCACCGCCTCCACAAGCCGTCAGCGACAGCCCCAGTGCAGCCAGAACGGCCCAGTCGAGAGCCTGCTTTTTCCAATGCGCCAATCCATTCCCCTCGGGTTGCAAAGGGGCGGACTGTAGGGAGCGCGCGGAGGTCTCGGCGATGCTGCGACGAAACCGCGCCAGGGCGGCACGAACACCGCTTTAAAAGCGACGAACGCAGCGCGCGATGCGGGTCCGCGCGGGCGTCAATGAGCCGTGGGGATCAGGCGGCGACCGTACTGCCGCGCACCACCAGCTGATAGGGCAGCTCCACGCAATGGTCGGCCACCGGCCGGCCGCGCATGAGCTGCAGCAGCATCTGGGCGGCGGTGTGGCCGATCTCGCCGCGCGGCGTGCGCAGGGTGGTGAGCGGCGGCACCATCTGTTCGCTGCCCGGCAGGTCGTTGAAGCCGGCGATGGCCACGCGCCCGGGCACGGCGATGCCCAGGCGCAGCGCGGCGAGCAGCGCGCCCTGGGCCAGGTCGTCGTTGCAGAAGAAGATGGCGTCGGGCGGGTTCGGCGTCGCCATGATCGACTGGAACATCTCGGCGCCCAGGCCGAGCGACGAAGGCTGCGGAACCAGGAATTCCAGTGCCGCGTCGTGGCAGCCGGCCTGGCGCAGGCAGTCGCGCCAACCCTCGGCGCGCTGCATCACCCGGGCGTCGAGCTGGGCGCCGGCGAAGGCGATGCGCCGGGCGCCGCCGGCCAGCAGATGGGCGGTGATGGCATGGCCCGCGCCGTGCTGTGAAAAGCCGACGCAGTAGACGCCGGCTTCGGCGCTGGTCTCCATGGTGTGCACGCAAGGCAGGCCGCTGGCCGCGATCAGCTGGCGAGTGGCTTCGCTGCGCTCGAAGCCGGTCACCAGCAGGCCGGCGGGCCGATGGGCGAGCTGTTCGCGCAGCAGCTGTTCCTCTTCCTGCGGGTCGTAGTGGGTGATGCCGATCAGCGTCTGAAAACCCGCCGGGCGCAGGGTGCGCTGCACGTTCTCCACCAGGTCCACGAACAAGGTGTTGGACAGCAGCGGAATCAGCACCGCCACATGGTTGCTGTGGCTCGACGCCAGCGCCCGTGCGGCCGGGTCGGGCACGTAGCCCAGGGCCTCGGCGGCAACGCGCACGCGCTCGACCAGCTCCGGCGTGACGGCTCGTTCGCCGCGCAGGGCTCGCGACACGGTGATGGGACTGACACCCGCTTTCTCGGCGACGTGCTGGAGGGTGACGCGGCCGGTGCCGCGGGACTTGGAACGGGTCATTCGGGTCGTGAAGGGATGGAAAACGAGGGGGTCGGACTCAGTGCAAACCCGGAGAGGAATCCTTCGGACACGCCGTTAGGATAGCGCTGTCCGAACGACCTGCGGCGCTGTCGAGCCCGCTGGTCGTTTCCATTTGATGGACCGAATTCCATGACAGCAAACTTCAAGAACGACGCCGCGGGTGCGACCTGGTGGGTGGTGATGGGTGTCTCCGGCTGCGGCAAATCGAGTCTCGGCTCGGCGATGGCGCAAGAGATGGGCCTGCCGCTGATCGAAGGCGATGATTTTCACCCACCGGCCAACATCGAGAAGATGCACAACGGCATCGCGCTCGACGATGCCGACCGCGCCGGCTGGCTCCACGCCCTGGGCATCGCGCTCGCCGCCCACGAACAGGGGGCGGTGCTGACCTGCTCGGCCCTCAAGCGCGCCTACCGCGACACCCTGCGTGCCGCCGTGCCGCAGCTGCGTTTCGTGTTCATGGAGATCAGCCCGGCCCAGGCGCTGGCGCGGGTCGAGCAACGCAAGGGCAGCCATTTCTTCTCCAGCAGCCTGGTCGACAGCCAGTTCGCCACGCTGCAGGACCCCACCGGCGAAGCCGGCGTGTTGCCGGTGCCGGCGGCCGAGCCCGTCACCGATCTGGTGCGCCGTGTCCATGCCTGGCGCATGTCGCTGGCCGCTTAGTCCTCCGATTTCAACCCCACGACGCGGCCCGATATTCGTCACACGGCCGCGCTTCGTTCTCTCTCCCAACGCTTACATCCATACCCGGAGACATCCATGGCAATCCTCGACGGCCAGAAAGTACCCAACCGCCGCTGGCGCATCGGCGGGCTGCTCGGCATCGGCGTGCTCGTCAACTACCTCGACCGGCTGAGCCTGTCGGTGGCGGCACCGCAGATCAGCGCCGAGCTGCACCTTTCGCCCGAACAGGTCGGCTTCTTTCTGTCGGCCTTTTTCTGGTCGTACGCCCTGCTGCAGGTGCCCGCGGGCATGCTGCTCGACCGTTTCGGGCCCACGCGCATCGGCCGCTGGGGCGCCTTCTGCTGGGGGCTGGCCTCCACCATCACGGCGTTTGCCGGCGGCTGGGCGGGCATCTTCGCGGCGCGCATGCTGCTGGGCGTGGCCGAGGCGCCGGGCTTCATGGTGAGCTCCAAGGCCACCGGCTACTGGTTTCCGCGCCAGGAGCGCGGTTTCGCCACGGCGTTGTTCGACGCGGCGGCCAAGTTCTCCAACGTGATCGGCGTGCCGATGGTCGCCTTCGTGGTGGTCGGCATGGGCTGGCGCTGGGGCTTTGCGCTGACGGCGGTGCTGAGCTTCGCGTACTTCGTGGCCTTCCTGGTGATCTACCGTGATCCGAGCGCCGACACCAAGCTGTCGCCGCTGGAGCGCCGCTTCATCCTGGAAGGCGGCGCGCAGCCCGAGGGCGTGCCGCCGGTCAGCGCCAGCGGCATGCTGGGTTACCTGTTGACCCAGCGCAAGGTGTGGGGCCTGACCATCGGCTTCGCGGCCTACGGCTACTCGTTCTACCTGTTCCTGACCTGGCTGCCGGGCTATCTGGTGCAGACGATGCACATGAGCATCATCAAGTCGGCCGGTTTCGCTGCCATTCCCTGGATGGTCGCCACCATTTCCGATCTGTTCGTCGGCGGCTGGCTGATCGACCGGCTCATCTCCAAGGGCTACGAGGAATCGAAGGTGCGAAAGAGCGTGCTGGTCTGCGGCATGGTGCTGGGGCTGGCGGTGTTCGGCGCCACGCAGACGACCGACCCGGTGTGGGCCATCGTGTGGATCTCCATCGCGCTGGGTGGGCTGGCCGCTGCCGCACCGGTGGGCTGGTCGCTGCCGTCGCTGATCGCGCCGCGCGGCGGTGTCGGCACCGTGGGCGGGCTGATGAATTTCGGCAACAACCTGATGGGCGCCGCCGCACCCATCGCCACCGGCTTCATCGTGGGCGCCACCGGCTCCTTCGTGAACGCCTTCCTGCTGGCCGGGGTGATCCTGCTGGTCGGCATCTTCTCGTTCGTGTTCCTGCTGGGCAGGATCGAGTCGATTCCGGAACCGCGCTGACGGCGCACCAATCCGGTAACCAGCCGCCTCGTCCGAGGCGGTTTTTTTTTGGCCGGCGCACCGAAACAAGCAGTCTGCAGCTGGGTTTATTCGAGCGAGCCAAATAACCCGTGATTAGTCGTCAGCCGTAGTAACTCGCACCTTCCCGGAAATTCCATTTCGATGTTGTTAATGCGTGAATATTCTTTCTGCTGGAATTTCACCGCATATTTTTCGAGGTGAATGGCGAACCAGAATTCTATTCAATGGAATCGGGTTCCAAAAAACGCAATCAGGCATTGAATCTGCTATGGGCTTCGAAGGCGGACACGGAAAGTTCCGCGCCTCCGCCTGGCAATCGACCTCGTTCGATGTCGTCGCCCTATATTTTCGAGGACTCTTGATAATGCCGATCCAACCTGAATCCCGGTTACGCCGCAATATCCTCCTGACGGGAGCCGCCACCGCGGGCATGGCGACATTCGCACCACGCGTATTTGCCGCCAACAAACCGATATTGGCTGCCACCGGCATCGATTCCTACTTCAGCACGTTCCCGGTCGCGGCGCAGAAGGATTTTCTGCGCAAGCGCGGTATCGATTTCACCTTCCGCTCCTTCGACGACGGCGGAACCGCACTCGACGCCTTGCTGACCAACGCCGCCCAGGTCGGCTCGTCGAGTGGCGTCACGGCCATGGTCCGCTGGGACAAGGGCGGCCGGCTTTATCCGGTCGGCCAGCTCAGCAGCAGCGGCACGCTGTACGCGGCCACGGTCAGCGAGCGCATCAAGAAGCCCGAGGACCTGTACGGCAAGGTGGTGTCGTTTCCGCCGCGCTCATCGGCCCAGTACTTCTACGAGGCCTTCCTCGCCACCTACAAGCTCGACGGCAGCAAGATCCAGACGCGCGGCATTCCGACGCCCGAGTCCATCGTGGCCCTGCAGCGCGGCGACATCGACGCGTTCTTCCTGTGGGAGCCCTGGAACACGCGCGCGGCGACGCTGGTGAAGGGCGCGCGCACCATCGCGGTATCGCGCGACGTCGGGCTGGAGTTCGTGATGTATCTCTACTTCTCGGAAGACCTGATTCGTCAGAAGGCGCTGGCCGAAGACACCCTGGCCGGTCTCATGGAGGCGACCGACTGGATCACGAAGAACAAGGAAGAGACCGCCGAGATCATTCACAAGGGCTTTCGCCTGCCCGAGCCCGATGCCAAGCGCGGCCTCAACGAGCTGAGCTTCCGTATCTCGATGAACAAGGAACCGGTGCTCAAGGACTTCGAGAACCTCGCGGAGTTCTCCAGGCGCAACGGGCTGATCAAGAAGGCGCCGGACTGGAACGAGTTCATGCGGCCCGACATCCTGAAGGCCGTGGCCCCCGACCGGGTGGCGGGCTGGTGAGCGCGGTGGTGACCGGGTCGGCGCAGGCAACGCCCGATCCGCGCAGCGCTACGGTCCGTCTGGCGGCGCATGCCGCTTCGATCCGGCTCGATGATTTGCCCGAAGACGTGGTGCACCGCGCCAAGCTGACCCTGCTCGACACCGTCGGCGTGATGCTGGCGGGCGGGCAGAGCGAACTCGGCGCCCGCGTCGTCGCCGTGGCGCAGGCGATGGCGCCGGGCCACGAGTCGACCGTGCTGGGACGCGGCGCACCGCTGGGCCGGGCGAGCATCGCCGGCGCGGCGCTGGCCAACGGCACGTTGTCGGACCTGCTGGAGTCGCAGGACGGATGGCGTTTCGGCGGCATCCACCCCTCGCTGGTGATCGCCTCGGCGCTGGCGCTGGGCGAGGCTACGCATGCCAGCGGTGCCGAGTTGGTGGCTGCCATCGTCGCCGGATACGAGGTGGCCAACCGGGTGGCGGCGACCGCGCATCCGCACCACATGGCCGGCGGCTACATGCCCAACGGCACGGCCGGCAGCATCGGCAGTGCGGCGGCGTCCGGCCGCATGCTGGGCCTTCCGGCCGAGGCGATGGCCAACGCACTGGGCATCGCCGGCTTCCTGCTGCCGGTCTCCACCGCCGAGAACCTGTGGGAGGGCTATTCGAGCAAGGCTTTCCACACCGGCTATGCGGCGCGCATGGGGGTCGAAGCGGCGCTGATGGCGCAGGCCGGCTTCGAGGCTTGCGGCGTCGAGGGCTCGGCGACGCGGGGCCGGGGCTTCATGGAGATCATGAACAAGCGCCCGCCCGACCTGGAGCCGATGACACGCGACTTCGGCCGCTGGTACAGCCTGCGCGAGACGTATTTCAAGTTCTACCCGGCCTGCCGGCTCGGCCATGCCGCGATCGAGGCGGCGGTGTTGCTGGCACGTGAGACGGCGGTGGAACCGGGCGCGATCGTGTCGGTCGAGGTGCATATCTACGACCACGCCGCGCGCCTGCTCGACCGCTACCTGGAGCCCGGCGCCAGTCTGTCGGCGGCCCAGTACAGCCTGCCGTATTCGGTGGCGGTGTCCCTCACCGACCGTGACTACGGCATGGCCCAACTCGAGCGCGCCCGCCGCGACGACCCGGCGGTGCTGGCGCTCGCGCGGCGCACCACGGTGGTGTCCGATGCGGACATGAGCCTGCGCTACCCCGACACCACGCCGGCGCGGGTGGTCGTGCTCACCGTCGACGGCCGCCGGCTGGAGAAGACGGTGGAGATTGCGCCGGGCGACCCGCGCCGCGACGTGACCGACGAGCAGGTGTTCGACAAGTTCGCCGCGTTCGCGGAGCCGGTGGTCGGTGCTTTGGGTGTGCGTTCGCTGCGCGCGGAAATCATGGCGGTCGACCGCCTGGCGGACATCGCCTCGCTGCTGGCGCAGGTTCGCCATCTTCTCCAGGACTGAAAGGCACACATGGACACCACGATGCTTTCCACGCCCGGCCGGCCGCTGCTGTCGGCCAGCCGCGTTTCTTACAGCTACCCCGGCGCGAAGAACGCCGCGCCGGTGCTCGAGGACTTCAGCCTGAGCGTCAACGAGGGCGAGTTTTTCTGTTTGCTGGGCCCCAGCGGCTGCGGCAAGACCTCCATCCTCAATCTGCTGGCGGGCTTCACCCAGCCCGATGCCGGCACCATCTCGCTGGGCGGGCAGGCGGTCAGCCGTGCCGACGCCGACCGCGGTGTGGTGTTCCAGAACGAGGACGCCCTGTTTCCCTGGCTCAACGCGCTGCAGAACGTGTCGTTCGGACTCAGGATGAAAGGCATGGATGCCGCGCAGACCGAAACCGTGGCCCGACGCTTCATCGACGCGGTGCACCTCACCGGCCACGAGAAGAAGTTTCCCGGCGAGATGTCCGGCGGCATGAAGCAGCGGGTGCAGATCGCCCGGGTGCTGGCCAACGATCCCAAGATCCTGCTGATGGACGAGCCCTTCGGCGCGGTCGATGCGCAGACCCGTACCAGCCTGCAGGACGAGCTGGCACAGATCTGGGAGGCCGACCGCAAGACCGTGCTCTTCATCACCCACGACATCTCCGAGGCGATCTTGTTGGCCGACCGCATCGGCATCGTGAGCAAGGGCCCTCGGTCGCACCTGCTGCAGGTGCTCGACAACGACCTGCCGCGCCCGCGCCGCCGCTCCAGCCCGCGCTTCGGCGAGCTGTGGGAAGAAATCAACGCCTTGCTGCACTAGGAGAAACGCGCCATGAGTTATCCCGCGACCGCGCCGGTCTTCGAGGCCGGCGGCCGGCAGCGCCGCAAGGCGCGAATGCTGGCCTTCAACGACGCCTTTCTGGGGCTGGTCTCCCTGGCCGGCTTCCTGCTGGTGTGGCATGTGGTGGCCACCAGCTTCTTCCAGCCGCAGTTCTTTCCCGGGCCGCTGGTGGTGGCGCGCACCGCCGTCGAGATGATCGGCAGCGGCGAGCTGTTCGGCCATGTGGCGATCAGCATGCAGCGCATCCTGCTCGGCTTCGTGATCGGCAGCGTGGTCGCGATCCCGATCGGCCTGCTGCTCGGCACGCATCGCACGATGCGCAAGATCTTCGCGCCGTACACCCAGTTCTTCCGATTCGTGCCGGCCATCGCCTGGCTGACGCCGGTGGTGATCTGGTTCGGCATCGGCGAGCTGTCGAAGGTGCTGATCATCGTCTACACCACCGTGTTCATCGTGGTGATCAACACCATGGTGGGCGTCAGCAGCATCTCGCCCAACAAGATGCGCGCGGCCCAGTCGCTGGGTGCGTCGCCGGGCAAGATCTTCTGGTATGTCACCTTGCCGGCGGCCTTGCCTTTCGCGCTGACCGGCATGCGCATCGCCATGGGCAATTCGTTCATGGTGGTGGTGTCGGCCGAGATGGTGTCGGCCGAGTCCGGGCTGGGCTACCTGATCTTCAACTCGCGGCTGTGGATGGCGACCGACCAGATCTTCATCGCCATCTTGTGCCTGGGCGGCTTCGGCATCCTGACCGACTGGGTGTTTCGCATCCTGATCCGCCGGCTGGTCAGTCATTACGGCGTGGTCGAGTGAGCGGGGCGCGGCCGTTGGGCCGGGCCTACGCGCTGGCGTTGCTGGCGACCATGCTCTGGGGGCTGAACGCGGTGGTGGCGCGGGCGGCGGCCGGCGAGGTGGCGCCGACCCTGGCGACCTGGCTGCGGCTGCTGGTGGGGGCGGTGTGCATGTCGGTGCTGCTGCGCGGCAGGCTGCTCGCCGCGCTGCCGGCCGCGCGGGCGCAATGGCGGCTGCTCGCGGGCCTGGCGCTCAGCGGCATGGTGGGTTTCAACACCTTGTTCTACATCGCCGGCAGCTTCAGTCCGGCGGTCAACCTGTCGATACTGCAGGGCTCGATCCCCATCTTCGTGCTGCTGGGAACCTGGCTGTACTTCGGGCAGGCCTTGTCGCGGTCGCAGGTGCTGGGCAGCCTGGTCGCGTGCCTCGGGGTGTCGCTTGTGTTCGGCATCGCCGCCGGCGCGGGGTCGGGGGCGGCATCGTTGCGGGGCGAGCTGCTGGGCGGTGCGATCACGCTCGTGGCGATGGCGCTCTACGCCTGCTTCGTGCTGGGCGTCCGGCAGCGGCGCGGCATGGACGCCAGCCAGCTCTTCGGCGTGCTCTGCTGGCTGGCCCTGCTGCTGACCACGCCGCTGGTGCTGCTGGAAGCCGTGCACGACGGCTGGCACTGGCCCACGGCCAAGGGTTGGATGCTGATGGGCCTCTCGGGCCTGGGTGCGTCGTTCGGAGCGCAGCTGGCTTTTCTGCACGCGATCGAGACGCTGGGCGCGGCCCGGGCCGGCGTTTTCATGAACCTGATCCCGGTCTTCGGCGTGGGGTTCGCGGCGCTGCTGCTCGGCGAGCCCTTGCGCCTGCCGCATCTGCTCAGCCTGGCATTGATCCTGGCCGGCATCGCCCTGGTGGAGCACGCCGCGCGCGTGCCCCGCGTTCAGGCCGCGCCGAGATAGTCGCTCTTGCCGATCGGCACGCCGTTGTGGCGCAGGATCGCGTAGGCGGTCGTCACGTGGAAGAAGAAGTTGGGCAGCGCGAAGTGCAGCAGATAGCCCTGGCCGGTGAAGCTGCGGGCGCGCTCGCCGCTGCCGACGGTGACGGCGCGCTCCTCGCTGCCCTCGAAGGCCTGCGCCGGCACCGTGGCGATGAAGTCGCTCGTGGCGGCGATGCGTTCGGCCAACTGGGCGAAGGTGGTTTCCTTGTCGTCGAACGAAGGCGCCTTCTGGCCCGACAGCCGGGCGACGGCGAACTTGGCGGTGTCGCAGGCCATCTGCACCTGGGCCGCCAGCGGCAGCATGTCGGGCGCCAGGCGTGCCTGCACCAGTATCTCCGGCGCGATCTTGCGGGACGCGGCGTCGGCCGCGGCCTTTTCCAGCAGGTGCGCCAGCTGCCCCAGCGAGTGGCGCAAAACGGTGACGGAGGCGTCGAACATCGAGAGAGACATGGTTGGGATCCGGCTGCGCGGAGTGGTTGGCGAAGCGGCGGATCCTAGGCGCGGCCGGCGCGGCCTGTGTACCGCGCCGCCTTGGCCCTACGCCGTGTCGGCCTGTCTGCCAGGCTACTCGGCCTCGATGCCGGCGGCCTTTACGATGCGCCCCCATTTCTGCGACTCGTCGGCCTGGAATTTCGCCAGTTCCTCCGGCGTAGTGGTGAAGACCTCGGTGCCGGTCTGCTCGTAGAAGGCGGTGCGTGCGGCCTCGCTGCGGGCCGCATGCACCAGCAGTTCGTTCAGGCGCTTGACCACCGCGGGCGGCGTTTTGGCCGGGGCGTAGGCGGCGAACCAGTAGCCCATCTCGTAGCCCGGCACGGCGGCTTCGGCGATGGTCGGCACGTCGGGCGCGAGCGGCGAGCGCTTGGCGCCGGAAACTCCGAGCGCGCGCAGCTTGCCGGCCTTGACCTGGGGCAGGCCGGTGGCGGTGTCGGTGATCATCATGTTGATCTGGCCGCCGAGCAGGTCGGTCACCGCCAGGGTGTTGCTCTTGTAGGGCACGTGCAGCAGCTTGATGTCGGCCATCTGCTGCAGCAGTTCGCCGGCCATGCGCGACGACGAGCTGCCGCTGCCGAAGCTGTACTTGCCCGGCTCCTTTTTCGCCAGCGCGATGAACTCGCCCACGGACTTGGCGGGAAAGTTCATGTTGACCACCATGATCTGCCCGCCCTTGCCCAGGCCGGCGATGGGCGCGAAGTCCTTCACCGGGTCGTAGGGCAGTTTCTTGAACAGGTGCTCGTTGGCCGCGTGCGTGGTGTTGGTGGTGATCAGCACGGTGTAGCCGTCGGCCGGGGCCTTGGCGACCTGCTGCGAGGCGATGAAGCCGCTGGCGCCGGCGCGGTTGTCGATCACCACGGCCTGCTTGCTCTCGGCGGTGACGCTGTTGGCGAGCGCGCGGGCGATCTGGTCGGTGGCGGTGCCGGCGGCGAAAGGCACGACGAAGGTGATCGGCTTGTCCGGAAAGCCCTGGGCGGCCGCCGGCAGCGCGCAGCCCAGGGGGATCGTGGCCAGGGCGGCGAGGGCGGTGCGGCGCGGTATGCGGCGGATGGTTTTCATGGTGCTTGTCTCCTGTTTGTTTTCTTGAAAGGGATCGGTTCTAGCCTGGCGGCCCGGCCAGGCGGTGCAGCAACGCATCGGGCACCCGCACCGGCAGCTCGAGCAGCAGGAAGGACAGCGCCTTGCCATGCGTGTCGAGATTGAGCGCGTCGTTCACGCCGCCGTCGAGCACGCCGTCGAGCACAAAATTCATGGCCTGCAGGCCGGGCAGCAGATAGCGTTTGACCTCGCTGGGGCTGCGGTGCTCGAACTGCGCCGCCACGGCCTCGGGGGTGACTTGCTCCACCAGCAGCGGCCAAAAGTCTGCATGCCAGGCAATGACGCTGATGTTGGAGCGATCGCCCTTGTCGCCGGTGCGGCCGTGGGCCAGGCGGTAGAGCGGCACGGTCTGCAAGGTGATCATGCGGCCTCCTGGTCGATGAAGGCGAAGCCGGTCCGCACGGCGTCGCGGGCCAGCAGGCACGACACCGTGTTGAGCCGCGCGGTGAGGGAGGTGCGCACGCCGCCGCCGCCGGCCGGGCCGCAGGTGTAGAGCGCGGTGACTTCGCGGCCCAGGCGTTCGGCCTCGGCGCGGTCGGCATGGGTGGCCGCGACGCGCAGCCGCACGTCGCGGGCGTTGCCGGCGGGCGTGGCCGACAGCAAGGCGCCGCCGTCGTCTCCGAAGATGCTGCTGACGCCGATCAGGTCGGCGCGCAAGGCGAGGGCGGGCAGGCGCTGGCGCAGCACCTCGGCCGCCAGCCGGGCGCGGGCTTCGGCGCGCGGGCCGGCATAGGAGATTTCGCCTTCGGCCAGCCAGCCGCCTTCGTGGCAGACGTTGACCTTGTAGTGCGTCGGGCGTTCGTGGCCGTTGACGCCGTCGAGCGACACCCGGTCGGTGCCCGCTTCGATGACAGTGGCCTGGGAGATGTCGGCGCGGACATCCGGCGTCAGGTAGCCGGCGGGGTCGTGCACCTCGTAGAGCAGTTGCTCCTTCACCGTGGCCTCGGTGACGTAGCCGCCGGTGGCGTCGGCCTTGCCGATGGTGCAGCGGCCGTCGGCGTCGATCTCGGCGATGGGAAAACCCAGCGTGGCCAGGCCGGGAACGTCCTTGTAGCCGGGGTCGGCGAAGTAGCCGCCGGTCACCTGCGTGCCGCATTCGAGCAGATGACCGGCCATGGTGGCGCGGCCCAGGCGCTGCCAGTCATCGGCCGACCAGCCAAAGTGCGACATCGCCGGGCCGACGGTGAGCGAGGGGTCGGCGACCCGGCCGCAGACCACCACGTCGGCGCCCGCGTCCAGCGCAGCGGCGATTGGCTCGGCCCCGATGTAGGCGTTGGCGCTGACGACCGAGGCGGCATCGAGCCTGTCGCCGAGTTCGGCACGCAATGCGTCCATGGCGGGTGTGCCGCGCAGGTCGTCGCCCGACACCACCGCCACTTTCGGAGCGGGCAATCCGAGCTCGCGTGCCATGCGCAGCACCAGGCGGGCGGCGGCCTGCGGATGGGCGGCGCCGAAGTTGCCGACGATGCGGATGCGGTGATGCAGGCAGCGCGCCAGCACCGGTCGCAGCATCGCGTCGAGCAGGGGTTCGTAGCCGGCGTCGGGGTCGGCGCGGCGGCGCAGTTGGGCCAGGGCGAGCGTGCGCTCGGCCAGGGTCTCGAAGATGAGAAAGGCGCGCTGCCCGGCAGGGCCTGCCGCCAGTCGGGCGATGAGGGTGTCGACCACCGGGCCGGCCGCATCGGTGCGGTCGCCCGAAAAGCCGGCGGCGCAGCCCACCAGCAGCGCCGGTGTGGGGGAAAGGGACATCGTCGGTCTCGCTTGTCTCGTCGTTTGTCTCGCACTGTAGGCAGGCAGGGTTGATCCGTAAAATCGAAATAACGGATCAATTCATCGGAGAAGCGGATCAATGAAAAGCCCCATGCCCGACCTCTCCACCCGGCAGCTGCGTGCCTTTCTCGCGCTGGCCGACCGCCGCAACTTCACCCGCGCGGCCGACGCCTGCCATCTGTCGCAGCCGGCGTTCAGCGCCCTGATCCGCGCGCTGGAGTCGTCGCTCGGCACCCGGCTGTTCGACCGCAGTACCCGCAGCGTGCAGCTCACGCCGGAGGGCCGGCTGTTCGAGCCGTCGGCGCGGCGCCTGCTGGTGGACGTGGCCGACGCCCTGCAGGACCTCGACGACCAGGTGGAGCGCCGGCGCGGCCGGGTCCATGTGGCGGCGCTGCCGTCGTTGGCGGCCGGCTGGCTGCCGGCGGTGTTCGCCGAGTTCCGCGAGGCCTGGCCGGGCGTGGAGCTGGCCCTGTCGGACCGCCTGTCCGACGCCTGCATGGACCTGGTGCGCGGCGGCCAGGCCGACTTCGCGCTGGCGTCGGCGAGCGGGCGCGCGGCCGAATCCGCCGGGCTGCATCTGCACCTGCTGCACGCCGATCGCTTCTATCTCGTGTGCCGCGCCGACCACCCGCTGGCGCGCGGCCCCAGGCCGACACTGGCCCGCATCGCTGGCCATCCCTTCGTGCACATGACCCGCAACAGCAGCGTGCGGCAGGCGCTGGAAGCCGGGCTGCATCCCCTGACGATGAACACGGTGCTGGAGGTGGAGCAGCTCGCCACGGTCACCGGCATGGTCGAGGCCGGGGTGGGCATCAGCATCGTGCCGGAGCTGACGCTCTACCAGTTCCAGCGGCCTGCGCTGGTGACCCGGCCGCTGGACATTCCCAATTTCAGCCGGGCGGTATATCTGGTGCGGCGCGCGGAAGGCAGCCTGTCGGTGGCCGCGCAGACCCTGCACGACCTGGTGGTGCAGCGCCTGGGGCCGAAATGAAGCGCAAAGAAAAAGCGGGTCCGGCCTGCGCTGGCCGGACCCGCCTCGCCGGCCTCAGCGCAGCGGGGTGTCGCTAGACGGCGCCATGCCGACCGTGGCGTCGCGCGGCGCATCGCCCGAACGCTCCAGCCAGCCGCCACCCAGCACGCGGTAGAGGGTGACCAGGTTGGCGGCGCGGGCGAGCCGGGCCGACACCAGGCTCTGCTGAGCGGTGAACAGGTCGGTCTGCGCCTGCAGCACGAAGAGGTAGTCGTCCACGCCGTTGCGGTAGCGCAGGTCCGACAGCTCCAGGCGTCGCCGCTGGCTCTGCTCGAAGCGCTGCAGCGACTGGATCTGCCGGTCGTAGGTGCCGCGCGCGGCCAGGCCGTCGGATACCTCGCGGAAGGCCGACTGGATGGCGCGTTCGTAGTCGGCGATCTCGATGCGCTTCTGCACTTCGGTCAAGTCGAGGTTGGCCGACAGCGCACCCGCCCGGAAGATCGGCAACGCGATCTGCGGCGTGAAGCTCCACGACCGCTGCGCACCCTGGAACAACCCGCTGGTGTTGGGCGAGAGCGTGCCGAAATCGCCGGTGAGCGAGACGTTCGGGAAGAACGCCGCGCGCGCCGCGCCGATGTTGGCGTTGGCCGCGCGGAGCGCCTGCTCGGCCGCGGCGATGTCGGGGCGGCGCTGCAGCAGATCGGACGGCAGCCCGGCGGGGATGTCGGTGAGCAGCTGTTGGGCGCTCAGCGAAAGGCCGGCGGGCAGGTCGGCCGGCAGCGGCTGGCCGACCAGCAGCACCAGCGCGTTCTCGTCCTGCGCCCGGGCGCGTTCGTAGGCTTCGAGGCTGGCCGAGGCCTGCTCGACGATGCCCTTGGACTGCTGCAGGTCCAGCTCGGTGCCCACGCCGTTGTCGAAGCTCAACTGGGTGATGCGCAACGATTCCTGCGCGGTCTTGAGCGTGTTGCGGGTGACGGTGAGCTGGTCGTCGTCGCCCAGCATGGTGAGGTACTGCACCGCCACCTGCGACACCAGCGCGATCTCGGCGGCCTTGCGGGTTTCGGCGAGCGACAGGTACTGCGCCAGCGCCTGGTCCTTGAGGCTGCGGATGCGACCGAAGAAGTCGATCTCCCAGGAGACCGAGGCACCGACCGAATAAGTGGTGATGTAGTTGCGGCCGGTGGCCGACAGGTTGCTCGGCGTGCGGGTGCGGGTGCCGCTGGCGGCCGCGTCGATCGCCGGGAACAGCGAGGCGCGGGTGATCTGGTACTGGGCACGCGCGGCCTCGACGTTGAGCATCGAGACCTGCAGGTCGCGGTTGTTCTGCAGCGCCAGGCCGACGATGGCCTGCAGGCGCGGATCGACGAAGAAGTCGCGCCAGCCGATGTCGGTGGCGGCGCGGCCGTCGGCGGTGCGCGCCTGGCCTTCGGGGTCGGACGCGCCGGGCTGGCGGTCGTAGACCGAGCCGGAAGGGAAGGCCGGGGTCACGGGCGCGGCGGGACGCTCATAGACCGGCTGCAGGCTGCAGCCGGCCAGCAGCGTCGCGGCCAGTGCCACGGCGGTGAGGGTGAGGTTTCGCTTGGCTTGCATCTCAGTGGGCTCCTGCCGGTTGCGGCGTGCCGTGCCCCGGGGTGTCGTCGTCCTTCGGATGCTCCTTGGGCTTGGTGGAGCCGGTCAGCTTGCTGATGACCACGAAGAACATCGGGATCATGAAGATCGCCAGGAAGGTCGCGGTAAGCATGCCGCCGATCACGCCGGTGCCGATGGCGTGCTGGCTGCCCGAGCCCGCGCCGCTGCTGATGGCCAGGGGCAGCACGCCCAGGATGAAGGCCAGCGAGGTCATCAGGATCGGTCGCAGACGCTGGCGTGCGGCTTCGATGGCGGCCTCGACCACGCCCATGCCCTGGGCTTCGAGTTCGCGGGCGAATTCCACGATCAGGATCGCGTTCTTGGCCGACAGCCCCACCGTGGTCAGCAGGCCGACCTGGAAGAACACGTCATTGGACAGCCCGCGCATCGAGGCGGCGGCCAGCGCGCCCAGCACGCCGAGCGGCACCACCATGATCACGGAGATCGGGATGGACCAGCTCTCGTACAGCGCGGCCAGGCACAGGAACACCACCAGGATCGAGATGGCGTAGAGGATCGGCGCCTGCGAGCCGGACTGGCGTTCCTGGAAGGACAGGCCGGTCCATTCGTAGCTGATGCCTTCGGGCAGCTTGGCGATCAGCGCTTCCATGGCCGACATGGCTTGGCCGGTGGATTTGCCGGCCGCGGCGCTGCCCTGGATCTGGTAGGAAGCCACGCCGTTGTAGCGCTCGAGCTTGGGCGAGCCGTAGATCCAGTTGCCGCTGCCGAAGGCACTGAACGGCACCATGTCGCCCGCGCTGTTGCGCAGGTGCCAGTCGTTCAGGTTTTCCGGGTTCATGCGGTACTTGGCGTCGCCCTGCACATAGACGCGCTTGATGCGGTTGTCGGTGTCCAGGAAGTTGTTGACGTAAGAGGAGCCCCAGGCCACCGCGAAGGCCTGGTCGATGCCCTGGGCGGTGAGGCCCAGCGCGGCCGCTTTTTCGCGGTCGATGTTGACCTTGAACTTCGGCGTGTCGTTCAGGCCGTTGGGTCGCACCTGCGACAGCGACGGGTCCGCGTTGGCTTCGCGCACCAGCTGGTCACGCGCCTTGAGCAGCGCCTCGTGGCCAAGGCCGGCGCGGTCCTGCAGCTGCAGGTCGAAGCCGGAGGCGGTGCCGAGTTCGGGGATGGACGGCGGATTCACGCCGATCACCACCGCGTCCTTGTAGCTGCCGAATCGCCCGTTGAGGCGCTTGACCAGCTGCGGCAGCGTCGCGTCGGCGCCATCGCGGGTGTCGTAGTCCTTCAGTCGCACGAAGATCAGGCCGGAGTTCTGCCCGCGGCCGGCGAAGCTGAAGCCGTTGATCTCGAAGGTCGACTCGACCATGCCTTTTTCGTCTTCGCGCAGGTAGGTGCTGACGTCCTTCAACACCTTGGCCGTGCGCTCCTGCGTGGCGCCGGCGGGCGCCTGCACGATCACGAACATCGAGCCCTGGTCTTCTTCCGGCAGGAAGGACTTGGGCAGCTTCACGAACATGAAGGCCACCACACCGATCAGCAGCGCGTAGAGCAGCAGCCAGCGGCCGGACTTCTTGATCACGCCTTCCACGCCGCTGTGGTATTTGGCCTGGCTGCGGTCGAAGGTACGGTTGAACCAGCCGAAGAAACCGGTCTTCTTGACGTGGTCCTTGTCGATCGGCTTGAGCAGGGTCACGCACAGTGCGGGTGTGAGGATCAGCGCGGTGAGCACCGACAGGATCATGGCCACCACGATGGTCAACGAGAACTGCCGGTAGATGGCGCCGACCGAGCCGCCGGAGAAGGCCACCGGCACGAAAACCGCCGACAGCACCAGGGCCACGCCGACCAGCGCGCCGGTGATCTGGCCCATGGCCTTGCGGGTCGCCTCGCGCGGACTCAGGCCCTCTTCGGCCATCACCCGCTCGACGTTTTCCACCACCACGATGGCATCGTCGACCAGCAGCCCGATGGCCAGCACCAGGCCGAACATCGACAGCGTGTTGATCGAGAAGCCCGCCGCCGCCATGGCGGCGAAGGTGCCCAGCAGCACCACCGGCACCGCGATGGTCGGGATCAGCGTCGCGCGGAAGTTCTGCAAGAACAGAT
Organism: Xylophilus sp. GOD-11R; assembly: GCF_033546935.1. Taxonomy (GTDB): domain Bacteria; phylum Pseudomonadota; class Gammaproteobacteria; order Burkholderiales; family Burkholderiaceae_C; genus Xylophilus. The sequence continues at coordinate 2,405,590 of NZ_CP137854.1, forward strand.
ACATCACCAGGAACACCAGCACCACGCCTTCGATGAGGGTGTGGACCACCTCCTCGATCGACTGGGTGACGAAGGGTGTGGTGTCGTAGGGGTACTTCACCGTCATGCCCGAGGGGAAGAAGGGCTGCAGCTCGGAGACCCGCTTGCGCACCGCCTCGGCCACGTTGAGCGCGTTGGCGCCGGTGGCCAGCTGGATGCCGATGGCGGCGGCCGGCTTGCCGTTGTACTGGGTGATGAAGTTGTAGTTTTCGCCGCCCAGCTTGACGGTGGCCACGTCCTTGATGCGGACCTGCGAGCCGTCCGGATTGACCTTCAGCAGGATGTTGCCGAACTCCTCGGGCGTGCGCAGCAGCGTGGCCTCGGTGATGGTGGCCTGCAGCATCTGGCCGGGCACCGGCGGCGTGCCGCCGAGCGAGCCGCCGGCGATCTGCACGTTCTGCGCGGTGATGGCGGCGGTGACATCGGTGGCGTTGAGCTTGTAGTTGTTGAGCTTGGCGGCGTCGAGCCACACACGCATCGCGAACTGCGAGCCGAACACGGTCACCGTGCCCACGCCGCTGATGCGGCCGATCGGGTCCTGTACCTTCGACGACAGGTAGTTGGCCAGCTCGTAGCGGTCCATGTTGCCGTCTTCGGACACGAAGGCCATCACCAGCAGGAAGCTGCTGCTGGACTTGGTGACGGAGATGCCGGCCTGCTGCACCGTGGTGGGCAGCAGCGGCGTGGCCAACTGCAGCTTGTTCTGCACCTGTACCTGCGCGATGTCGGGGTTGGTGCCCGGCGCGAAGGTGATGGTGACGATGGCGGTGCCGGAGTCATCGCTCGTCGACGCCATGTAGAGAAAGTTGTCCAGCCCGTTCATCTGCTGCTCGATGACCTGGGTGACGGTGTTTTCCACCGTGCTCGCCGAAGCGCCGGAGTAGACGGCCCGGATCTGCACCGCGGGCGGCGCGATCGTCGGGTATTGGGCGATGGGCAGGGTGAAGATCGCACCCACGCCCGCCAGCATCAGGATGATGGCCAGCACCCACGCGAAGATGGGCCGGTCGATAAAGAAATTTGCCATGAATCAGGGGCTCTCGGTTCTGTCGGGGTGAGGCCTAGGAGCCCGTCTTCGGGGTGGCGGCACCGGCGGCCGGGGAGTTGGGGTCGCTCGCCTTGGCCGGTTCGGGCAGCTTGGCCTCGACCGCCTTGACCTTGGTGCCCGGGCGGGCCTTCTCGGTGCCTTGCACGATGACGCGATCGCCGACCTTGAGGCCTCCGGTCACGATCCAGTCGGCGCCGCGGGTGCCGGTGGTGGTGATCACCCTCTGCTCGACCTTGTCCTCGGCGCCGATCACCAGCGCCACCGGACGTCCGCTCTGGTCGTGCGTCACGCCGACCTGCGGGATCAGCATGGCCTGGTTGTTCACGCCTTGCTCCAGGCGGGCACGCACGAACATGCCGGGCAGCAGCACGTTGTTCCTGTTGGGGAACACCGCCCGCACGGTGACCGAGCCGGTGCCCTGGTCCACGCTCACGTCGGAGAACTGCAGCTTGCCGGTGTCGGCGTATTCGCGGCCGTTTTCCAGCGTCAGCTGAACCTTGGCGGCGTTGGCGCCGGTGGTCTGCAGCCGGCCTTCCTGCATGTCGGTGCGCAGCTGCAGGCCGTCGACGCTGGACTGCGTCAGGTCCACGTACATCGGGTCGAGCTGCTGCACCGTGGCCAACAGCGTGGCGCCGCTGGCCTGCACGTAGGCGCCGGGCGTGACTTCCGACAGGCCGATGCGGCCGCTGATCGGCGACTTCACATCGGTGTAGCCGAGGTTGATTTCGGCGGTGCGCACGGCGGCCTGGCCCGACGCCACGTCGGCGGCGGCCTGGCCCTGGGTGGCCAGGGCGTTGTCGTAGTTCTGCTTGCTGACCGCGTTGCCGGCCACCAGCACCTTGTAACGGTCGACCTGGGCGTTCTGCGCCACCAGGTTGGCCTGGGCGCGTGCCAGCGTCGCCTTGGCGGCGTTGAGCGTGGCGATGTAGGGCTGCGGATCGATCTTGTAGAGGCGCTGGCCGGCCTTGACGTTGGAGCCCTCGGTGAAGTCGCGGCTGAGCACGATGCCGTCGACCCGGGCACGGACCTGCGCGACCTGGTAGGCGCTGGTGCGGCCGGGCAGATTGCTGAACACCGGCACCGAGCTGGTGGCCACGGTGATCACGCCGACCTCCGTGGGCTGCGGCGGCGGCGCGGCGGCTTGCTTCTCGCATCCGGCCAGGGCCATCAGCAGCATGGCGGCGACGGCGGTGCCGGAATGACGGGTTGGAAACCTTGCAAGGAGCATTGACGACCTCAATTGGTGAAGAACCGGGTGACGCTCACGCGAGCGGACCCCACTAAAGATACAAACATGAATGTATCTATTATCGGATAATTCTGCTCACATTCGGAACAGAAGGAGACAGGGCATGCGACGTACCCGTGAAGAGGCGCTCGAAACCCGGGACCGCGTGCTCGATAGCGCCGAGCTGGTGTTTCTGGAAAAAGGCTTCGCCGCGGCGACCCTGGAAGACATCGCCACCGCGGCCGGCGTGACACGCGGCGCCATCTACGGGCATTTCGACAACAAGGCGGCGGTGTTCCAGGCGACGGTGGCACGGGTGAAGTCGCCCATGGACACGCTCATCGAAAGCGCAGCCGACGCCAAGGCCGAAGACCCGCTGCTCACGCTGCAGGGCGCGCTCGCCACTTGCCTGCGCGACGTCGCGACCGATCCGCGCACGCAGCGGGTGATCAAGATTCTGGTGACGCACCGCGATCCTGGACAGGCCGGCTGGCTGCAGGAGCGCAACCGGGTGGTCGGCGACAGCGCCCGTGCGCGGCTGGCACGCGGCCTGCGGGCGGCGGTGCTCAAGGGCCAGCTGCCAGAGCGGCTCGACATCGAACGCGGTGCCGCGCTGCTGCACGCCACCATCGGCGGCATCTTGCGGGAATGGCTGTTCGACCCGAGCGCCCTGGCCTTGCCCAAGGATGCCGACCGCATCGCGCAGGCGGTGCTCGACACCTTGCGCTTCAGTCCCGCCATGCTCAAGGCGAACCGCGCCGCCAAGCCGAACGCCATGGCCGCCTGTTGAAGGCCGGGCTCGGTCGGGAGCCGTCATGGCGGCTCCGGCGGTGAATTTTCGACGCATGGGTTACGGCTGGAGCGATGGGTCGGAGTGATCGCATGGATCATGCCGCGCGCCTGTGACAGGTGTCCGGGCGGACAGACAACCCGCCACTTTAGGGTAAACACCGAGATGCCGGAAGAAGCAATCGTTACTAAGTGATATGAGTTGGCTTCATGAAGGCGGCCCTTTGCCGGATCGCCGGAGCCGGCCAGGCCCCAACGAAAAAGCCCGCTTGCGCGGGCTTTGCCGTGGGGGATGCAGTGCTCAGACCACCAGCTTCCCGTAGTCGGCGCAGCCCGGCTGGAGTACCTCGGCACCTTGTGCGGCGCCCGCAGCGTGAGCCACGCCTATCTGCGCCAGGTGGCGCAGGTAGCGCGTGACCAACGAAGCCGCCTGCGCGGCGTCGGAGCGGACGCCAGGCCAGGCCCGCCTGAGCGGGCCTTTCGGCGAGGTCATCGCCAATGACATCGTGCCCTCCGATACGACGCCGAATCGGAGGGCACGCGCATGCCGCAAACTTTGCTGCCTGACGGAGGAGGGCGGGGGCAATAACACGTTCGATGGTGCCTGCATACGGCCATATTCCGTCCGATCGGCCCCACTCACGAGCATGGTGAGCAAGACTCAATCCGAAGGTATCCCTGGCTGACTAAGGTGCGCGGCTTTCTCGCCAGCTGCACCGCCATGAACCGCCAGTCGCATCGCCTCGTCTTCAACCGCGCCCGGGGCGCCCTCATGGCCGTGCAGGAGAGTGCGGCGGGCAGCGGCAAGGCGGCCTCGGGCGACCGTCGCGCCGGGTCTGTGGTGATCGGGCTGGTGCTCTGCGCCGCCGCCGTCCAGGCCCAGATCGCCGCCGACCCCACCGCCCCCGGCACCCAGCGCCCCACGGTGCTGCAGGCGCCCAACGGGGTCCCGCTGGTCGACATCCAGACGCCCTCGGCGGCCGGCGTCAGCCGCAACACCTACCGCCAGTTCGACGTTGCGCGGCCGGGCGCCATCCTCAACAACAGCCGGGGCAACACCCAGACCCAGCTCGGCGGCTGGGTCCAGGGCAATCCGTGGATGGCCGCGGGCAGCGCGCGGGTCATCCTCAACGAAGTCAATTCCAGCGACCCGAGCCGGCTGCGCGGTCACATCGAGGTCGCCGGCCCCCGGGCCGAAGTCGTCATCGCCAACCCCGCCGGCATCGCGGTGGACGGCGCCGGCTTCATCAACGCCAGCCGCGTCACGCTCACCACCGGCGTGCCGGTCTTCGAGGGCGGCAACCTCGAATCGTTCCGGGTACGCCAGGGCAGCGTCACCATCGAGGGCGCCGGGCTCGACCTGGGCGCGGCCGACCACGGCGCCATCCTGGCCCGCGCCATCGCCCTGAACGCCGGCCTGTGGGCGCAGCACCTCACCGTCGCCGCCGGCGCCCACGACGCCTCGGCCGATGCCAGCACCGTCACGGCAGCGACCGGCACGCCGGCCGACCGCCCGCGCTTCGCCCTGGACGTCGCCGCCATCGGCGGCATGTACGCCCACAAGATCTGGTTGATCGGCACCGAGGCCGGTCTGGGCGTGCGCAACGACGGCACCTTGTCGGCAGCCGGCGAGTTCGTGATGACCGCCGACGGTCGGCTGGAGAACCGAGGAACGATCCAGGCCCGGGGCGACTTGGCGATCCGCACCGCGCAGGACGTGCAGAACACCGGCGCGCAGGCGCTCATCCGCAGCGAGGCCAACGCCGCCGTCACCTCGGCCGGCGGCATCACCAACACCGAAGGCACCACCATCGGCGCGGCCGGCACGCTGGGCCTCGACGCCGCACGGGGCCTCAACAACCGGGCATCCACCATCGTCGCTGCGGGCGATTTGCGCATCGCCTCCACCAGCATCGACAACCAGGGCGGGCACATCGCGTCGAGCCAGGGCGTCTTGAGCCTCGACACGCTGGGCGGCGCACTCGACAACCGCGCGGGCGCGATCACCGGTCGGCAGGACGTTGGGCTCACCACCGGCACCCTCGACAACCGGGGCGGCACCTTCGCCAGCGAGGGCACGGCGAGCGTCTCCAGCGGCATCCTGGACAACCACCAGGGCCTGATCCAGGCAGGCGGCGCCCTGGCGCTCGACACCCACGGCCAGGCCATCGACAACACCGACGCGGCCGGCCACGCCAGCCACGCTGGCGGCATCGTGGCCGGCGGCGCCCTCGCCATCGCGTCCGGCGCTCTCGACAACACGGCCGGCTACGTCGGCTCCGGCGGTCCGCTGTCGGCCACGGTCACCGGTGACATCACCAACATCGGCTCGGGCGTCATCCAGAGCGAGTCGAACCTGTCACTCGCCGCTGCAGCAATCCATAACGGGACCGGCGCGATCAAGGCCCTGGGTGATGTGGCGATGACCACCACGGCGCTCGACAACACCGCCGGCCGGGTCGCAGCCAACGGCGACCTGACCATCGCCGGTGGCCAGCGCATCGACAACACCGACGGCCGCCTCGTCGCCGGCCGCGATCTGAGCCTGGGCGCGACCAACCCAGGCTCCCTGGCGCCGGTCATCACCAGCGCCACCGGCACCCTGCAATCGGGCCGCCACACCCGCATCCAGGCGTCCGACCTGCAGGCCGGCAGCGTCCTCGCAGGCGGCGACCTCGACCTCGATCTGGCCGCCGACTTCACCAACACCGGCACCCTCGCTGCCGGCGGCAACGCCCGCATCACCGCCGCAGGCCGCTTCACCAACCAGGCCGAGGTCAGCGCCACCGACAGCCTGCGGATCGTCGCCCAGACCATCGACAACACCGCTGCCGGCGACATCACCGCGAGCAACACGCACCTGCAGGCCAGCGATCAGATCATCAACCGCGGCCTGATCGACGGCACCGCCACCCGCCTGGACGCTGCCACCGTCTCCAACCTCGGCACCGGCCGGATCTACGGCGACCACGTCGCCCTTGGCGCTGACACCCTCACCAACGACGCCGAGACCATCGCCGGCAAGACCGACACCCCGGTCATCGCCGCCCGCCAGCGCCTGGACATTGGCGCCGGCCATATCGTCAACCGCCAGGGCGCGCTGATCCTCAGCGCCGGCAGCGCGGACGACGCCCTGGCCATCGGCGGCGCGCTCGATGCCAGCGGCCACGCCACCGGCAGCGCAGCCAGCCTGGACAACACCGCCGCCACCATCGAGTCCCTCGGCGGCGCCTTCATCGCGGCGTCCGCAGTCCGCAACACCAACCCCGGCCTTACCACCCGCACCGAGCACCGCACCGAACAACTCACCGAAGCCAGCGAAGTCGAATACATCGTCCTCGGCGGCGTGCGCTACCTGGAGAGCGAGCTCGGCCGCTGCAACCGGTGCGCGGCCGACCGCTTCGACAACGGCGCTACCAGCCTGGAGCGTCTCGAATACGTCGCCCCCAGCGCCCGCTACCCCTTCGAGAAGTACTCGCGCGTGCCCTACACGCTCGAAGAGAGCCGCATCGTCACCGCCGACACCGAGGCCGGCCCCCAGCAGACCACCTTCTTCGAGCGCTACTTCTACCCCGAGGACAGCTCCGTCTGGGCGCTCTTCGAGGTCCCCGTCGGCCAGCACGACGAGCTGCGCCAGCGGCTCACCGCCTACAACCAGGACCTCATCTCGCGCGCCTACCGCGACTACGATCGCATCCGCGTCAAGCGCACCGAGACCGAGCAGACCGTCGTCGACAACCCTGGCACCCCGGGCCGCATCCTCGCGGGCGGTGACCTCCGCATCGACGCGGGCCATGTCTTCAACACCGACAGCCAGATCCTCGCCGGCGGCCAGTTGGCCCTCGACGGCAGGACCCTCGTCAACCAGGAGACCCCGGGCGAGCGCGTCGTCACCGGCTACGGCGACTTCCGCCGCGACCACGTCGAATACGACCCCTACCGGGTGCGCGAGGGCCGCTACGGCGCGGGCGACTACGTGGGTGTCGTCGAGAACGTCACCACCACGCTCGGCAGCGCGCAGGCGCTGGGCGACACCCGCCCTGTTGGCAGCGGCGTACAGCCCGGCGCGCGCCACACGGTCTTGTCCACCGGCGAGCCCGGCCAGCAGGTCCTGTCGATCGACACCAGCTCCACCGGCTGGACCGTCCCCACCAGCGGCCTGTTCCGCCCCAGCCCATCGCCTGCCACCGGCTACCTGATCGAGACCGACCCGCGCTTTACCGACCAGCGCCGCTGGCTCTCCAGCGACTACCTGCTCGAAGCCCTGGGCCTGCGCCCGGCCAGCATCGACAAGCGCCTGGGCGACGGCTTCTACGAGCAGCGCCTGGTGCGCGAGCAAGTCGCCCAGCTCACCGGCCGCCCGCGCCTGGCCGGCTACGCCAGCGACCAGGCGCAATACCAGGGCCTGCTGGACGCGGCCGCCACCTTCGCCACGCAATGGCAGCTGGTGCCGGGCGTGGCCCTGTCGGCGCAGCAGATGGCCCAGCTCACCAGCGATATCGTCTGGCTCGTCGAGCGCGAGGTGAGCCTGCCCGACGGCAGCACCACCACCGCCCTGGTGCCGCAGGTCTACGTGCGCACCCGCGCGGGCGACCTCGCGCCAGACGGCGCGCTGCTCGCCGGTCGGCAGGTGGATATCCGCCTGACCGAAGACGCCCGCAACACCGGCACCATCGCCGGGCGCGAGGTGGTCACGCTCACGGCCCGCAACGTCGACAACCTCGGGCGCATCGCCGGTGCCGACGCCACGGTGCGAGCCGAAGAAGACCTGCGCGTCACGGGCGGGCGCATCGAGGCCGAGACAAATCTCTCTGCCAGCGCCGGCCGCGACCTGACAGTCGAGTCGACTACCCGCACCGCCTCGGCCACCTCGGGTCGATCCACGAGCAGCCTCACCCAGGTCGACCGCGTCGCCGGGCTCTACGTCACCGGCAAGGACGGCAAGGGTGGAACCCTGGTCGCCAGCGCCGGCCGCGATGTGACTCTCGTCGCCGGCGTCCTCGACAGCCAGGGCGAGGTGCGCGTGGAGGCAGGCCGCGACCTCAACCTGACGACCCTCACCACCGCCGAGCGCTCCGACCTCACCGCCGACGAGCGCAACTACCTGCGCCAGGCGGCCACCCGAGAGGTCGGCAGCCTGATCCGCTCGGGCGGCGACACCGCCCTGAGCGCGGGCCAGGACCTCATCACCCGCGCTGCCACCGTCGACGCCCGGGGCGACCTCGCCGTCACCGCCACGCGCGACGTACGGATATCGGAAGGCCGCGCCACGACCGCCAGTGACGACGCGCGCTACGCCCGGAGCTCCGGCCTTCTGTCCTCCTACAGCCAAGCCTCCCGCGAACAACGCGAGCGCGACACGGCCATCGGCTCGGACCTCGGCGGCAAGACGGTCACCATTACGTCGGGCCGCGATACGCTGGTGAGGGGATCGACCGTCATCGGCGACGAGGGCGTGGCGATCACCGCCGGCCGGGGTCTGACCATCGAAGCGGCACGGGAACAGGAGCGCTCGGCCACCGCCGCCGAGACCAAACGATCCGGCCTCATGGGCAGCGGCGGCTTCGGCGTCACCCTGGGCAGCCAGGCCATCGGCGGCGAGCAGACCCGCGCGGCCACGAGCGCGGCCGCCAGCACCGTCGGCGCCATCGCCGGCGATGTCACGCTGACGGCTGGCGGCACCTACACCCAGACCGGCAGCGACGTGCTCGCCCCCGAGGGCGACATCGCCGTCACCGCGCGCAACGTCAGGATCACCGAAGCCCGCGAGACCGAGCGCAGCACCACCGAGCAGCACGCCCGCCAGAGCGGCCTGACGCTGGCCGTCACCAGCCCGGTCATCGCCGCCGCGCAGAGCGCGGTCGCCAGTGCCGAGGCCACCGGCGACACCGGCAGCGCCCGCATGAAGCTGCTCGGCGCGGCCAGCACCGCCATGAGCGGGGCCACGGCGGTCGGTGGCCTGCAGGACGCTGCATCGAGTGGCGGAGGCGGCGTCAACCTCGCGCTCAGCGTCGGCGCCAGCCGCAGCAGCTCCACCACGACCACGACATCCGACAGCGCCCGCGCCAGCACCGTCCAGGCCCGCAACGTCACCATCCGCGCCACGGGCGGCGGCCAGGACAGCGACCTCCTCATCCAGGGCAGCGAGGTGACCGCCCGCCAGGACGTGACCCTGGAGGCCGACCACCGCATCGACATCGTCTCCGCCCAGGACACGAACGAGCAGCACAGCAAAAACAGCAGCAGCGCGGCCAGCGTAGGCGTGAGCTTCGGCACAGACGGCCTGATGTTCAACGCCAGCGCCTCGGGGGCCCGAGGCCGCGCCGACGGCAGCGAGACCCGCCAGGTCAACAGCCATGTGACCGGTGGCCGACAGCTCAGCATCCAGAGCGGCGGCGACACCACGCTGGCCGGCGGCGTCGTCCAGGCCGCTCAGGTGAGAGCCGACATCGGCGGCAACCTTGTCATCGAGAGCCGGCAGGACACGGCGAAGTTCGACAGCCGCCAACAGAGCCTCGGCGGCTCGGTGAGCCTGGGCTACGGCCGCTCCGGCGGCAGCCTATCGGTCGGCCAGAGCCGGGTCGATGCCGACTACGCCAGCGTCGCCGAGCGCAGCGGCTTCCAGGCCGGAGACGGCGGCTTCCAGGTAAAGGTGCAGGGCGACACGAGCCTTACCGGCGGCGCCATCGCCAGCACCGAGGGGGCGGTGCAGGCCGGCAGGAACACCTTCGAGACGACGAACCTCACCACCCGCGACATCGAGAACCGCGAAGACTGGCACGCCAGCGGCTTCAGCTTCTCGGGCGGCTACAGCAGCGGCGGCGGCGGCAAACCCAGCGACGGCAGCGCCCAGGGCGCCACGCCCAACGCCGCCGGCGGCGTCAACGGTGCGGCCGCGGGCATCGGGCGCACCAGTGGCCATGCGGCAAGCACCACCACCAGCGGCGTCAGCGGCATCGCCGGCGACACCTCGGTGCGCACCGACGACGACGCCCAGGGCATCGAGAAAAAATTCGATGCGCAGAAGGTCCAGAAGGAAGTAGCCGCCCAGGTCCAGATCACCGCCACCTTCGGCCAGCAGGCAGCCAAGGCGATCGGCGACTACGCGGATGCGAAGTACCGCGAACTGAAGGAGAGCGATCCCACCGAGGCGGCCAAGTGGGCCGAGGGTGGGAGCTACCGCGTGGCGGCGCATACGGTGCTCGGGGGCCTGACCGGCGGCGTGCAAGGCGCTTTGGGTGCCGGCGGTGCGGCAGCGGCGGCGGCGGCAATTGATCGAGCAACCACAATTCTTCCCGAGGGAATCAGGCAGGCCGTAGGCGGTGCACTTGCCGTAGGTATAGGGGCTGCGCTGGGAAGCGAGTTCGGCGTTGCAGGTGCTTTTAACGAAGATTTGAATAATCGGCAACTTCATATAGTGAAATCTGCCGACATAAAAATCATGGCCGAAAAAGAAGCATCCAATTCCGGAATTTCAGCAGAAAAACTATATCTGGCCAGTATGCTGGTTTTAGGAGACTACTTCGATGCTGCGGGGGAAATACGACCTGAATTTGCCCGTATAAGCGCCGAGGAATATATGGCTGCGCAGCGAATCTTGCTCTCTCAACCGGCAGGATCAGCGATCGCAAGAGAAATGGCGCAGTCCCAACAAGTTGTGCTGCCCCAGTTTGCCATATCGGATGAGCACACGATTAGTGTAGGCCGCATACCTGGCATGGCGAACCCACAAATTCGATTTGGACGCAATGAAAACCAAGAGAGCCATGCTTTCAGGCACTCTGACGAAACTGGAGTCGCACGATCCGACATTAAGACCGCAATCAACAAAAACCTTAATGCGCTTGGGCCTATTCTATCAGAAGGCCCCTACAATGGAACCATAGCCGCTGGCGGACGAACTTTCGACTTCACAGGCTTTCTTCGAAATGGGGAAATTAATGTTGGCCGCATTACGCCGAGGAATTAATGGACGCACCAAATATCGATCAGAAAATTCTATTGAATGCATTTCGCCATGAATGCAAAGCGCCGGAAATCTTAGGTTATCTTTCAAGAAATGATTTATTGACTGAAAAACTAGATGATGGCGACATGGGGAGTTTTGAAATTCATTTTAAAAATCTTCCAAAAAACGTTTTTTTTGAGACAAAGAAAGTTGCTCCAACGTTGGTGGCCAATGACTCGGACAATGTGCCAATTTTTGCGACTTTGTTCCTTCGCAACGGAATTCCATCGAGCATTGAGCTTTGGAAAGTCGATTTTTCTCCTGTTCTGACATTCCCACGAGAATGGAAAGCGGAGACTGTTTTTTAAATACAGCCCAAAAGTGTTAATGCCATGAACGTGATTGACATGAGCTCTGCTGCCGCCGCAAAACCTCAGTCTAAATATCACTTTAGCGGCTAAACACTGAAATAAAATCAAATGGACTTGTTTTTGGTGGACACTGCACTGTCGGCAGCACGACGCGCATTATTATTGGAACGGCTTCGGAATCCAGCGCGTAAAGGGCTTATAAAGCAAAATTAGAGGTTGTTGATCTTAAAAATCCTAACGCTTTCTTGCCGAAATCAAATAATAAGGGTTTCCCGTCAATATTTCCTAAATAGCTGGTCTGCAGATCGGATCAAGGTGGAAGTCGCCGTCGCTTTCAAAAAAACTGTCAACGGTAATGCATGGACTGCCGTCACCCCAGTGGCGTAAAAGTTCAAGGTTGCTTAAGGCCCAAGACCAAAGTATTTTCAATATATTAAAAAGATCATGTCCTTAGTTTTCTTTTGGGCACCGAGACACATAGACCAAATAAAAGACTTGTCACCGCACTGTTTGACTACCAACACTTCAGATTCGCCTGAGGGCATTCTCTGCGATATTTTGACTGACGACGGGGGTATTCCATCCGCCCAGGTAATGCCTTGGCTCGAGCATGGCTTGTCCTCGGTCGATGCCGTACAAAGTGAGACGCAGGAATCTCAAGACTGGGCACGTGACACATGGTGCGTGTATATTAAAAAAACAGAATGCATAATATCTTCGCTCATGACGAAGATTACAACTATTCCCTGCCGACGTCGACATTTCGCACAGTTCTAGAAGCATGGAAAAACTTCTGTAAAAATCAAAAAAAAGACGATACAATCTCATTAACTCTTGACTAAGTTACATACTTGCCAAGACGTGCCCAGGGACCACGCAAGGCATTATGCAAATGCATTCGACCCTTTAAATTAAAATCGCAGAAAACCGCAATCAGATATTTGCAATGTTGTTACAGCAAAGGCGAAAAATAATAATCGTTTAAAATACGACATTTCACAAACAAAAGTAGCACGGCCAGAACCGCAATCGTCCGGCCAGCGTGGGCGTGAGCTTCGGCACCAACGGCCTGCTGTTCAACGCCAGCGCCTTCGGGGGCCAGTGAGGCCGCAGCAGCGGTCATGCGGCCAGCACCACCACCAGTGGCGTCAGCGGCATCGCGGGCGACACCTCGGTGCGCACCGGCGACGACGCCAACGGCATCGAGAAAAAATTCGATGCGCAGAAAGTCCAGAAGGATGTAGCCGCCCAGGTCCAGATCACCGCCACCTTCGGCCAGCAGGCCGCCAAGGCCATCGGCGACTACGCGGATGCGAAGTACCGGGAGCTGAAGGACAGCGACCCCACCAAGGCGGCTAAGTGGGCCGAAGGTGGGAGCTACCGCGTGGCCGCGCATACGGTGCTCGGTGGCCTGACCGGCGGTGCAGCCGGCGCGGCGGGCGCCTTGACGAGCCAGGCCACGATCGATGTGGTGGCCAAGCAGATCGCGCAGCTTGACGTGCCGGACGCCGTTCGCTCGGCGCTGATCACCGGCGCGGGTGCGGCGATCGGCGCAGCGACCGGCGGCACGGCAGGCGCTGCCACCGCCTTCAACGCTACCGCCAACAACTACCTGCAGCACAGCACCAAGTGGCGCAGCAGCCAATGGGGTGCCTTCAAGGAAGAGCTCGCCCGCTGCAAGGTCACGCCCGACTGCTCCACCGATGCGGTCTATGCGAGGTGGACGGCCATCAGCAGCGATCAGCAACGCGACGCGATTGCCAGCATGGACGGGCTCTTTGGGCTGGACCCATCGGAGGCAGCCAAAGCTGGGGCTCACGCAGGTGCGGCCGCCGCCTCGATGAACGTCAACCCGGCAGATATCTGCTCGCCGGGGGATGCACGCTGCTATTCGTTCGTGCAGCAGCAGACGAACCAAGCAGCGACGGTGTTCAGGTATGGGTTGACGACAGCGCTGGCGACGGATTTGGTGGATCTCGGGGCCGGGAGAGGGGCGAATCCGCGGAAGACGTACGGCGAGACTTCGACGCCCGGTGCCACAAATGGGAAAGGCACGCCAGATTCGATGCTTGCGGAGGCTGACTTTGCCGGGCGGATTCCTACAAGAGGTGATCTGGAGAATCATCTGGTCAATCCGACTGTGTCGGGCAGGCAAATATCGGGCGGGCACAACATGAACAATTTTCAAAATACTCTTGATGGGGCTGGAGGAACGGTCATCTCAAAAAAGGAGGTGTCGCCAGGAATTTATGAAATAGAGTACTTCTTGCCAAAAGGAGCGGGCAAAGAACCTCAAATCAAAACCGTTTATGACCCATCGGTTTACAGTGACACCCAAATTATCGCCATGGCCAATGAGGCAGCAGCACGAGCACAAATAAATTTTCAGACAACTGGGATAAAAGACCAACATGTCCTCGTCAATGGCGTTAAATTTTTTACCCCGATAAAAATAAACGCAAAAACAGGAAAATTGATGGGAATACAAACAGCGTATCCAGTCGGTACAAGCAATCGGTAAAACCTTTGTAAGAGCCTTATGGTAAAAATTTTTATCGGCGATTATGTATCATTCGATCACGAAAAACAATCCAACGAAATATTGCCGCTGCTCGAGTGTCTTATTTATGCGATCACGCCAGGTCGTCCGTTAGATTATTTTCTAAAAAACATATTGGCAAATGGCTTCGGCCCGACAGGAGGTGATCCTGGTTGGAGTATTTCGTGGATTGAGGAGCCATCAGACGCCTTATACCCCGACGATTGGCAAAATTTTATGAATTCTCATGCAGGAGCGAGCGGTTGCTTTGAAGCATGGACCTACCAAAAAATAAGCATGCTCGACCCTTGTTATGCCTATTACGATAGGCATACCCTGATTTCCGAAGTGCAAGCCGCCCTCGAAAATATTAAACTCCGGCATCCCGATCGATCTCACGAAGTCGACAAAATCATCAAAGAGCTTTGCTCATGATTGTCGGCGTTTGGCGAAGCGCTTCAGCTCAACCGCCAGGTCAACGCCGGCCGGCAAGTCTCCATCCATAATATTTTTTTGCCCCACTTTATTGCTTGTTTAACCACGACTTGCTAAAAAATTTCCATCGTTGGCTTATTTAGGGATGGTCCGCAAAACCCACCTCGGCCACACGGCCGATCTGCCGGGCCGACGAGATGAGCCGGCAGCGGTCAAGTTTTGGCGTCCCGAGGCCATCGAATAGCGCTATTTGGACCGGCCCAAGCCCTTTTGGACTACGGCAGACACACTTATCCCCGCGTGACCATCACCCGCGCTCCCACTATTCACAGATTGCTCAACGCAAACAGCATCGTCAGCTGCGGCCGCCAAGTACGCAACCAACGATTCAAGCCCCGCACCAGCCCGCACGGCACCGACTACACCACTCAACTCATCAATCACCGCAACAGCCTCCGGCGCCGAAGCCCCCTCCCGCCGCAACCAGGCCACCTGCAAACCAGCCGCCCGCGCGGCTTCCACATCCATCTGCGGATGCCCGCCCACATGCAGCGCCTCGCCCGGCCGCACACCCAGCCGGACCAGCGCCTGCCGGAAGATCGCCGGATCGGGCTTTCGCACCCCGGCTTCCTCGGAGGCGAGCATGTCGTCCAGCCAGGGCCGCAGGCCGATGGCGTCGATCTTGGCGACCAATGTCGAGACCCGCGCGTTGCAGACGATCCCCAGCCGCAATCCGTGTGACTTGAGTGCCCGCAGCGTGGGCAGCGCGTCCGGCCGGGCCTGCGCATGGGCGAGGTAGCGCCGCTCGAACTCGTTGGCGAGACGGCGCGGGTGCAGCCGGCGGTGGCCGGCGTCCAAGCCGAACTCCCGTACCAACTGGCGGTAGACGGTCAGCCGGTCGAGGTGGCCCAGGCTTTCGAGCGCGATCATGCGGTCGAGATAAGGCTGCCGCAGCTCAGCCGGCACGAGGCCCTTGAGGTTCACGACCTGTTCGGCCGCGAGGCTGCGCACGGTCGCCAGGTGGTCGAACAGGGTGCCGTCCATGGCGAACAGCACGGCCCGGATCGGCATGGGCTGGGAAGACGTTCGGTCGACGCGCACCGTGCAAGTCGCAGAAGTCGCCAGTCAGCTGCAGGAGCGACAGCTCACACCATCCAATGGGCGCCGGTCGCGTCGGCGTGCGACGCGTTTCGGCACATAGCCGTGCGGCGCCCACCGAGCAAGGGCGCGGGGCGATTCGCGGCGCACTTTCCAGGCCTGTGCAGTCGTCCGGATGACGGCCTGCGCCTGGCTTCGCGGGTCGGCGTCTCGATGAAGCATGGAGCGATCCTGTAGGGGCTGAAACCGGAGCGCCAGTGTGCGAGTGCGTGCGGCTCGACGGAAGGATCGAAATCGCCATTGGATATGCGTTTGCCGTCGATGCAGCGAGGGCGCGGAAGGCCGGGAGGTCAATCGAAGAAACGGAAGCGCACGGTGGGATCCCGGGCGATGCGATCGGCCACGCCGCGCTCCCAGCGCAGGTAGGCATGCCAGCCGGCGGCACGGTCGGGACCGGCATGGCGCATGACGGAGCCGAAGTCGTCGTCGAACGGGCTCAGCAGCTGGTGCGGCTGGAAGTGCGCTTCCAGCGGCAGGGCCGAGGCCTTCCAGGCCGTGGTGCCGCCGCGCAGCCATCGCGCGCCGGTGTCGCGTGCGGCCAGCCTCGCCGACGCGCCGTCGGCGGAGGTGAAGACCACGGTTCGGTCGGAGGCGATGAGCGCGTCGGCGGGCGCCAGCGATGCGGGCAGCAGGTAGAAGGCGCCGGGGATATGGCCGGATTCATAGTCGGCGCTGGAAGCGAGGTCGACGACATGGGCGCGTCCGGTGGCGAGCAGCGCTTGCAGCGCGGCGGCGTCGAGCGCGTGTTCGTCGTCCGGCGGCGGAGGTTCGACCGGGTCGCACGGCGGCGCGGGGCCTTCGAGCACGAAGACCTCGCACTGGTTGAACTGCGTGAGCCAGAAGGCGGTGACTGCGGCGCGCAGGCCGTGCGGCTCGTCTATCAGCACCACGCGCGCGCCGCGGGTGCCGACGAGGGTCTCGACATGCATCAGCAACTGGCCGCCCGCCACGCGGCGCGCGCCGCCAGCGGGGTGGAGGGCGGAGGGGCCCGCCGGGCGCAGGTCGAAGAGATAGAGGCTGCGGGTCGCGTTCGCGCGAAAGGCCTGCAGATCTTCGGGGGTGATGCGTTGCAGGCCGTAGCGCGACACCAGCGTGTCGGCCCGTCGGCGCAGCAGGGCAGGGGAGGCGGCCGGCAGGTCGTCCGGCGGGGCAGCGTCGCGTTCGACCGGCGAGCCGCGCAGGTTCCAGGCCATCACGCCGTCTTCCACGAACGCGACATGGCCGGCACCCAGCAGGCGCAGGGTGGTCGCGCCGATGATGCCGCGCGTGCGGCTGAAGCAGTGCACGGCCCACAGGGCGTCGGGCTCGGCGGGCGATGGCCACTGGCGCAGTGCCGCCTCGGTGCCAGGGTAGTTGCGGGCGCCGGCGATGGTCAGGAAGGCATGCTCGTCGGCCGGTCGCACGTCGACCACGATCGTGGGCCGGAGGTCGGCCAGCCGGGCCGCGAGTTCGTCGTGCGCCACGGTCGGCGTGCGGTAGTGGCGGCGCGCCAGGTCACCGAAGGACTTGATGAGCGCGCCGTAGCCGTCGATGGTCGGCAGCGACTCGGCCTGCCAGGCGGCCAGGCCGCCTCGGAGGCGGCGTACGTCGGTCCAGCCCACGCGCGACAGCAGGGCATGCGCGCGGTCGGCGGGGCCGCCCGGCACGTCCCCCTCGTCGTAGACCACGACCGGCGTATCGCGACGCGGCACGAAGGCGGGTATCTGCAGTTCCAGGCTGCTCAGCGGCGCGTGGCGCGCCAGGGCGATGTGCGCGCCGAAGGCCTGCCGGGCTTCGCGCACATCGAGCAGGGCGATCTCGTCGTCTTGCAACAGCAGCATTCGCAGGGCTTCGGGGGAAATGGGCATCCGGGCAATCTACTGCGCCGGGCGCGCCGGGTCGAAAGACGGTTTGGTCATATCCGCATGCGGTATGGGCGCAAGGCCTGTCGGCCGAACGCACCTAGCATGGGCTCGTCTCCTTCAGTTGAATGCCGGCCTTCCACCAGGAGGGTCGGCTCTTTTTTTTGCGGGAACACTTGGATACGGGACTGTCTTGATGAACCCTGTCGCATCCACCGCCGCGCCAGCCAATACCTTGCGCCACCCCAGGTCATCGCAACGCGCTGCGGCCGCCTGGTGGCGCCGCTGCGAGGCGCCGACTGTCGTGCTTGCCCTGGCGTTCTACCCGGCCTGGGCGGCGTTGCTGTGGTGGCATGCGAGCCTGCCGGGCTGGCTGCTGTTCGCCATGGGGGGCTATGTGGCGCAGCTGCATTTTTCGCTGCAGCACGAGAGCATCCATGCCATGCGCGGCATGCCGCGCTGGCTGCGTCTGGTGCTGGTGTGGCCGCCGGTCAATCTGTGGCTGCCGTACCCGCTCTATGTGAGCGGGCACAGCAGCCACCATGTCAATTTTCATCTGACGCATCCCCGCCGGGACACCGAAAGCGCTTACCACTCGGCGCAGGCGTGGCACGACTACGGCCGGTGGCGGCGCATGGTTTATGTGGCCAACCAGACGCTGGCCTTTCGCATGCTCCTCGGGCCTTTCCTGCGCATCCACCGCCTGCTGGCCGATGAAACGCGGCGCGTGGCGCGGCGCGATTTCACGCATGTGCCGGCCTGGGTATGGCATGCGGTGAGCGTGGCGCCGCTGCTGTGCTTCGTGACCGTGGTCTGCGACATGCCGTTCTGGAAGTACCTGCTGTTCTTCGTCTATCCCGCGATGATGCTCGGCAACCTGCGCAGCTTCACCGAGCACCGCTGGAGCGAATCGCCGCACGCGCGGGTGGCGATCGTGGAGTCCAACGCGGTGATGGGCCTGCTGTTTCTGTTCAACAACCTCCACCACGTGCACCACCGGGCGCCGACCATGCCGTGGTACGAGATTCCGGGCTACTTCCGGCGCCACC
Source organism: Xylophilus sp. GOD-11R (assembly GCF_033546935.1). Lineage (GTDB taxonomy): Bacteria > Pseudomonadota > Gammaproteobacteria > Burkholderiales > Burkholderiaceae_C > Xylophilus. Next base: position 2,424,035 of record NZ_CP137854.1, read on the forward strand.
GCACCGAAGTGCTCGCGGCCAACGGCAATTTCTATTGGCGCGGCTACGGGCAGATCGCCCGGCGGCATCTCTTCAGGCCGGTGTTCCGGCCGGTGCATCCGGTTTGGTGAAGGCTCCGAAAACAAATAAGCCCGGAGTCGACTCCGGGCTTTTTGCGTGGAGGCTGCTGCGAATTACTTGCCGACCTTCAGCACGCCGCCACGGCCCAGGCCGCCCTTGACTTCCTGCGCCTTGTAGTTGCGCAGCGAGACCACCATGCTGTTGTACGAGTCGACGAAAGCGGCGACCGTGGCCTTTCCTTCAGGCGTACGCGAGAAGCCGCTCAGGCCCGCCGCACCGGCGCCGCCGAACGCGCTGGCCGCCGCACCGAAGTTGGTCGCGGTGGAGTTGCCTTCGGAGATGGCGATCTGCACGCCCGAGCGGATGTCGAACAGCGACATCGTGACCACCGACGACTTGGATTCGAGCGCTCCGGCCAAAAAGCCCAGGCCGCCACCGAACCGGCTGCCGAGCGACGACGCCATTTTTCCGGTCGAGTCGTTGTCCACGCTGAAAATCCGCTCGACGCAGTTCACATAAGGTTTTTACAAGTAACCCGTTAGCCTGCGTGCGGCAGCAAGGCTCTCCAGGCTTCCAGAAACCGGGTTCGTTTCAGCCTGTCCTGGTAGACCAGCAACCCCGGCCCCAGCGGCACCGGGCGCAAGGCTCCGGCGGGCGGTGCGCCGAGCCCGATCTCGGCGCGGATCGGCAGGATGTGGGCCTGCTGCTCCAGCACACCCTGACCGCGTGCCGAGAGCAGGTAGTCGAGAAAGCGGCGCGCCTGCTCCGGGTTCGGCGCGGTGCGCGGCACCAGCGCGGTTCGGCTGATCAGCAGCGTGTATTCCTTGGGCATGACCATGCCGATCGGCGCGCCGGCGGCGATGCGTGCCTGCACATAGGCGCCGGGTACGTTGTAGCCCAGGGCCAGTTCGCCGCGTTCGATGCCGTCGAGCAGCGTGCCGGCGTGGCCGACCCAGTGGGCGTGGTTGTCGGCCATGGCGGCGAGGAGGGCGCCGGCGTTGTCGTCGAAACGGGCGTCCTGCGTGGCGGCGAGGTAGCCGATGCCGCTGACGGCCAGGTCGTAGCTGCCGACCCGGCGGTCCAGCGGCCGGGCGGGGTCACGCAGCATCTGCAGCAGCTGGCGTCGTGTGGCGGGCGCGGTGGCCGGCGTGAAACGACGGGCGTCGTAGGCGATCACCAAAGGCTCGGCGCTGAAGCCGAAGACCTCGTCGCGCCAGCGCGCCCATGGCGGCAGCGCGGCGGTTTCGGCGGACTGGTGGGGCAGGGTGTGGCCGTCGTTGGCCAGTTGCACCTGCAGGTCCATGCTGCTGCTGACCAGCAAGTCGGCGCCGCCCGGCGTGCCGGTTCGCGTGGCCTGGCGGAACAGGCCCTGCGTGGAGAACTCCTCGTAGCGGATCGCCACACCGGGCGCCAGCCGCTGATAGTCGCGCAGCACCGGAGCGAAGACCGGCAGGTCGGTCGATCCGACGATGGACAGCTGCGAGGTCGCGGTGGCCAGTGCGGGCAGCAGCAAGGGGTTGCCCGGGTCTTCGGCCGCAGCGGCTCGCGCGAAGGGCTGCAGCAGGGATGCGGTGGCGATCAGTGTCTGCCGCCGGCGCCGGGACGGCGGTGGGTGAAGGTTCATGGCGAAGCCTCGGCGGTGACTGCAGTGGCGCAGGCCGCAGGAAAATCCAGCCGCACGATCAGCCCGCCGCCCGGGCGCGGCAGCAGCGTGATGGCGCCGTCGTGGCTGTCGACCACCTTATGCACGATGGCCAGGCCCAGGCCGGCACCGCCGGGCGCGGCGCCTTTGCCTCGGCCGAAGCGGTCGAAGACCAGCGCCATCTCTTCCGGAGCGATGCCCGGGCCCCGATCGGCCACGCTCACCGACCAGGCGAATGGCGGCGCTGCGGCTTCCACCCGCACGCTGATTTCCGCAGGATCCTCGGCACGGCCGGCAGGAACGCCATGGCTCAAGGCGTTGTCGACGAGGTTCTTCAGCGCCTCGCGCAGCATGAGCGCGTCGCCCGACAGCGGCGCGGTTTCGGTGTCCGCATGCCAATGCACCTGCGGTCGCGGCTCGGCGCGCGGCACGGCTTCGTGCAGGGCCTCGCGCGCCACGCGCACCAGGTCGACCGGCCCGAAATGCTGGAGCGTGCCGCGATGGACCACGGTGGCGTCGGCCAGCAGCTGATTGAGCAGCCGGGTCAGCTGCGCGGCGTTGCGCTCCACGGCCAGCAGGCCGCGATGCTGTTCGGCGGCATCGGGCTCGTCGAGCGCCATCTGCGCCTGCGCGCGCAAGGCGGCCAGCGGCGTGCGCATCTGGTGGGCCGCGTCGGCGATGAAGACGCGCAAGGTGTCGAGGTTGTTCGCCAGCCGTGCCATGAAACGGTTGAGGGCGGTGACGGCGCTGGCCATTTCAGCGGGCACGGCGGTGGCGATGGGGTGCAGGTCGGAGGCGTCGCGCGCGCCGATCTCGGCCTGCAGCCGGGTGAGCGGCCGCAGCGCACGGCGCACGCTCCACCACGTCAGGCCCAGCGCGGCCACGATGAGCAGGGCGATGGCCGAGGTGGCGGTGCGGGTGATGTCGTCTGCCACCGCGTCGCGCGCGCGCCGGGTCTGGCCGACCTGCAGCCAGGCCCGCTCCTGGGGCGGCGTGCCGGCCACCCAGCGGCCGGCCAGGGCGAAGCGGGTGGATTCGCCCCGGTAGTCGGCGTCGAAGAAGACGGGGCTGTCGGTCAGCTGTTTCTCCAGGCGCGCACGCAGCGCCGGCGGGGCGGCGGGCAGGTCGTCGTAACCGGTGACCAGGGCGCCGTCCGGGCTGCGCAGGCTGTAGAAGACACGGTCGTCGGGCGCCATGGCCAGCATGTCGAGGGCGGCGTAGGGCAGGTCCATGTCCCACTGGCCGTCGGCCACGCCCACGGTGTCGCTCATGGCCAGGATGGAAGCGGCGATCAGGCGGTCGAAGGACAGGTCGGCGGCGCGCTGACCATACAGGCGCGCGGCGAAGGCCAGGACGACCGTGGCGCAGACGAACATGGTCACCAGGTAGGCGAGCAGCCGGCCGCGGATGGTGCCGCGCGCGATGGCGTCCGTGCCCGGCAGGGCGGGCGCGGATTCAAGGGCCAAGCTCTGCTCCGTCGTCGGCCTGGCGGTCGGTGCTGCCGTCCGCATCGTCTGCCATGGCTTCGGCCAGGTAGCCGATGCTGCGCACGGTGGTGATGCGCACCGGCCCCTCGCCGAGCTTCTTGCGCAGGCGGCCCACGTAGAGGTCGATGGCGTTGGAGCCGGCTTCGTCGTCGAAGCTGAACAGCTTGGCGGCGATCTCGTCGCGTCGCACCACCCGGCCGAGCCGCCCGACCAGGATGTCGAGCAGGCTGTATTCGCGGTTGGGCAGGTCGAGGCGCACACCGTCCAGCGTCACGCGGCGGGCGGCGCTGTCGATCACCAGACCGCCGATGCGCTGTACCGATTCGACCTGGCCCTGCTTGCGCCGCAAGAGGGCGCGGCAGCGGGCTTCGAACTCGCGGAAGTCAAAGGGTTTGCCGAGGTAGTCGTCGGCGCCGCTGTCGAGCGCGGCGACGCGGTCCTCGATGTCGGCGCGGGCGGTGAGCATGAGCACCGGCGTCTTGTCGCCGCGCTCGCGCATGCGCGCCAGGATCTCGGTGCCGTTCATGCGCGGCAGGCCGATGTCGAGCACCACCAGGTCGAACGCGTGGTGTTCGAGCAGGCTGTCGGCGGCCTGGCCGTCGGACTGCCAGTCGGCCGCATGCCCCATGCGGCGCAGGCAACGGAGCACGGCGTCGGCAAGGTCCGGGGTGTCTTCCACGAAAAGGACGCGCATCAGCTCCGGCCCTTTACGTGTTTCTGCGTATGGGGTTTGTCCCAGGGCGGGGTGACAGACGGACGACAGACTGGATTTTTAACGTCCCGGGTTTTCGTCGTCCGGCGAGTGCGCAGTGGCACCGGCGGCATTTCAGGAGACTCCCCGCATGAAAGAGCAAGGCACCGCATGTTGACCATTCTCGGCTTCGGCATGGTGATCGCGTTCATGTTTCTCATCATGACCAAGCGCCTTTCGCCGCTGGTCGCATTGACTCTCGTACCCATCGTGTTCGCCCTGCTCGGCGGCTTCCATGCCGGCCTGGGCCCAATGATGCTGGACGGCATCAAGAAGATCGCGCCGACCGGCATTCTGCTGATGTTCGCGATTCTCTACTTCGGCGTGATGATCGACGCCGGGCTGTTCGACCCGATCGTGAACTTCATCCTGCGCCTGGTGAAGGGCGACCCGCTGAAGATCGTGGTGGGCACGACCGTGCTGGCACTGGTGATCTCGCTCGACGGCGACGGTTCCACCACCTACATGATCACCGTGGCGTCGATGCTGCCGCTCTACAAGCGGCTGAAGATGAACCCGCTCAACCTGACCTGCGTGGCGCTGATCGCCAGCGGCCTGATGAATCTCACCCCCTGGGGCGGCCCCACCGCGCGGGCCGCCAGCGCCCTGCACGTGGACGTGGGCGACGTGTTCGTGCCCCTGGTCGGCCCGATCGCGATGGCCATCGTCGGGCTGCTGGCCGTGTCGGTCTGGCTGGGTTTGAAGGAGCGTCGGCGGCTGGGCTATTCGCTGCTGACCGGCAACGCGGCCGGCATGCCGGCGCAGGTGAATTCGAGCATCACCGACGACGAGGGCGACCGCCATCTGCCGCCGGACGAGACCGGCGACGAAGACGTGCGCCGCCCTAGATTGCGCCTGGTGAATGCGGCGCTCACGCTGGTGCTGATGGTGGGCCTGGTGGTGGGGCTGCTGCCGCTGCCGGTGCTGTTCATGATCGGTTATTCGGTCGCGCTGATGATCAACTACCCCGATCTCGCCGAGCAGCGCCGCCGCCTGTCCAACCACGCCGGCAACGCGCTGGCGGTGGTGTCGCTGATCTTCGCAGCCGGTATCTTCACCGGCATCCTGTCGGGCACCGGCATGGTCGAGGCGATGTCGCGCAGCCTGTTGGCGGTGATCCCGAACGCGATGGGGCCGTATTTCGCGCCGATCACCGCCGTGATCAGCATGCCCTTCACCTTCTTCATGTCGAACGACGCGTTCTACTTCGGCGTGCTGCCGATCCTGACCGAGGCTGCCAGCCAGTACGGCGTGAGCGCGGTGGAAATGGCGCGCGCCTCGCTGGTCGGCCAGCCGGTGCACCTGCTGAGCCCGCTGGTGCCGTCGACCTACCTGCTGGTGGGATTGGCCGGTGTCGACTTCGGCGACCACCAGCGCTTCACGCTCAAGTGGGCGGTGCTGGTGTCGCTGGTGCTGATGGCAGCCTGCATCGCGTTCGCGATCTTTCCACTGATCGCGTCGAAGTAGGCACGGCTCCGGCGGTCCGGTTCGGCCGTTGCGGCTGATGCTTCACGGTTGCAGGACGACTCGCTGCGCTGAGCAAGGGCTCCGATCCGGTTGCCGCCCGAGGGCCTCGGGACGGTGTTCATCGAGCGCGCACCTTCGGCGGTTGTCGGGTTTTTCGATCGGCGCGTGGTCTTGCCGCAGCAGGCGGAATGCCGCGTGAAAGGGGGCCGAACGGGCCGGGGATGGTTCAGGTCATGCGCAGCTTGTCTGGCTAGAGTGCCGCGGACCCCGTACTTCCCCACCTCCCGGACCCGCGATGCACGACCGAACCAAAAGCTTTCGCCGGGGCATGTCGACCCCCGCCATCGTCGCACTCGCCTGGGTTGGCGCGTTCGCCGCGGCGACCGGATTCGCACAGCACTGGAGCCGCCGTCCGGCCTGGCATATCGATTCGGCGGTGCATGTCACCTCGGTCCTGGCGGTCGTGACGGGCCTGTGCTGGACGCTCTTCCAGCTGGTGCAGCAGCGCCCCGGTGGCCGTGAGCGCCTGCGCTGGACCTGGGCCTGCTGGTCGATGTTGCTGCTGGCGGCACTGCAGGCCACCGACTGGCTGGTGGGCAACGGCGTGCTCACCGACGACTGGCTGATCGACCTGCCTTTGTGGATGGCCTCGACGCTGCTGGTGCGGCGGGTGCTGGCGCAGGGCCGGGAGCGGCGCGGCGCGTCGCAACTCTGGTGGCTGGCGGTGGGACTGCAGTACGTGTTCATCGTCTGCGATCTGCTGAAGGGCCGATCGGTCTGGATGCTGTCGGCGCACCACCTGCTGTCGATCGCGGAGTGGGGCGAGCTGCTCACCATCGAGTGCTTCGTGGGGGCGCTCGTCGTCGCAGGGGCCGGATCGGCGAAGGCCGAGGCCGGCTGGTCGAGGCCGGCGCTCGCCGTGGGCGCGGAGGCGCGTCGCCTCTACGAGCGGGCGCACCTGTTTCGCAAGGCGATCTATCCGGGGTCGCGGCTGGCGTTCTGGCCAGGGCTGCGCGAGGCCTTCGTCATCGTGGGCAGCATCGGCCTGGTCGCCGTGCTGGGGGGCGCTGCGTTTCGAGCCTCCGGCCGGAGCCGCCGGGCGCAACTGGCCGACCTGTGGACGCTGACGCTTCGCGACGGCTTCGATCCGCTCGCGTACTACTTCCAGGAGCTCTACCAGCCGGGAGGGCGCGCCGAGGCGGGCCACTACCTCTCACGCTGCGAGACCAAGAACGGCTTGTTGTTCGTGCTCAACAACCTGCGTGCGTCGCCCCACGGGCCGCTGGAGATGAAGGACAAGGCCTTGTTCGCCGATTGCGGCCGGCGGGCCGGCCTGCCGGTGCCGCCCACGCTGCTGCAGTTCAGCGATGGCGAAGTGGCGTGGACGGTTTCGCGCGACCAGCTCGACCGCGATCTCTTCTGCAAGCAACGCCTGGGTCGCGGCGCGCGGGGCGCGGCCGCTTTCCGCCGCATCGCGCCCTTCCTATGGCGCGACCGGCAGGGTGTGGAAAGAGGGCTCGACGACCTGGTGCAGCACCTGCGAACACTCAGTCGCAAGGCGCCCTTGATCGTGCAACCCTTGCTGCGCAACCACGGTGAACTGGCCGATCTCGCGGAGCAGTCGCTGGTGACGATCCGCGTGCTGACCTGCCTGGATGCCCACCACCAGCCGGTCGTCACCCACGGACTGCTGCGCATCCTGTCCAAGCTCGAACCCCGCTGGCAACGCAGGGCCGAATACGGCGTGCCGATCGGCCTGGAAAGCGGCCGGCTCGGATCCATGACCAGCGACCGCATGGGCGACTGCGGCATTCGCTACGCCCACCATCCCGTCACCGGGCGCGCCGTGGAAGGGCGCGTGCTGCAAAACTGGCCCGGCATCCAGGCGCTGGCGCTGGAGGCGCACCGGGCGTTCGCGCACCGGATCCTGATCGGCTGGGACATCGCGATGACCGATGACGGCCCGGTGCTGCTCGAAGGCAACGTCAACCTCGACGTCACCTTTCCCCAGCAAGCCTACCGGCAGGCGATCGGTCGCAGCCCGCTGGGGCCGCTTTTGCAGCATCACCTGGCGGTGTTGGCGCGGTCGGAGAACGTCGATTAAGGCGCTCGCTTTCGGCGGCCATCTAACGCGCCGGCGCGCTACGCCCGACCGGCAGGCCAGCTTCCGGTGAGCGCCACGTGGGGCGAGGCGCCGCCCGGCAGTTCGTCCCACCGCAGCGGCAGGCCCGCCGGTCGGTGCACCACCTGGCGCGGCACGAAACGCCACAAGCGCTCGGCGCCCTGGAAGACGGCGATGTCCGGCGAATCCAGGATGACCTCCACATCACCGGTCATCTGCAGCAGGTCGCCGTTGGCGTAGTCGACGAACAGCAGGCCGGCCTTCGGATTCAGCACGAAGTTGCCGAGCGTGTTGAAGAAGAAGTTGCCGTTGAACTCGGGGACCGTCAGGCCACCGTCGGCGTCGAGCCGCACGAATCCCGGCTTGCCGCCCCGGTGCGACACATCGACCTGGCGCCGGCCGTCGGCACTGTCCTTGCCCTCGACATACGAGGCGACGAACAGCGTGTCGGCCCGGGCGATCAGGCGGCGCGCCTTTTCGTCGAGACCCGCGATGGCGACCGGAGCGTATGGCGACGGCTGGCCGGCCGGCCGCGTCGGCACCCAGGACCGGTTGGTGATGTAGCGCGGGCAGGCGCCGAAGCTCTGCTCGACCTCGACCTGGAATCGACCGGCTCCCGGCTCACGGACGATGGTGCCGTTCAGGCGATTGCGGCGCCGTGTCATCGGGTCGATGCCCAGCAGGCCGATCGAGTCGCGGTCTTCCAGGCCCGCGTCGGCCGGGTCGTGCGCATCGCGGGCCGCATCGACGACCAGGTGACGTTCGTCCGGTGCATGCAGGAAACCGGGAACTCCGGCGCGCATCGTTGCCCAGACATCGCCGCTGCCGTCGACCGTGCCCAGCACGACGAAGGGCAGCATCGGGAAGAACTCGCGGTGCTGTTCGGGCATGGCCCGGCGGATGAACTTGCTGCCGATCATGGCCATGCGGTCGAGCGAGCCGGCGCTGCGCTGCAGGGCGAGTTCTCCCGCATGCCAGGGCGAGCCGGTGTCGAGTGGGTGGGTGGCAGACATGGCGTATCTCCGGCGAAGTTTTCAGGCGTCCAGGCCTGCGGGCGTCTTCTGGAAAGGCACGAAGCCGGGCAGGGCCTCCACCCGCGCCAGCCAGGCGCGGATGCGGGGGTAGGGCGCCAGGTCCACGCGGCCTTCCGGTGCGCGGGCGGTGTAGCTGTAGAGCGCCACGTCGGCGATGGTCGGGGTCGTCGCGACACCGGTCGCTGCCGCGGCGATCCAGTCTCGCCCCTCCAGCGTCTGCTCCATGCGGGCGAAGATCGTGTGCGCCCGGGCGATGACTTCTTCTGCTCGGTGCGAGGAGTTGAAGACCGTGATCAGCCGCGCCGCGGCCGGCCCGTAGGCCAGTTCGCCGGCCGCCACCGACAGCCAGCGCTGGACGCGCGCCGCGCCCGCCGCGTCCTCGGGCAGCCAGTCGGTGCGGCCGAGCTTCTTGGCCAGGTAGACCAGGATCGCGTTCGAGTCGCCGACGATGGTGCCGTCGTCGTCGAGCACCGGCACCTGGCCGAAAGCGTTGAGGGCGAGGAAGGCCGCGCTCTTGTGGGCGCCTCCCGCCAGATCCACGTCGACGAGCTCGTGCGGCACGTTCAGCAGCGACAGCAGCAGGCGTGCCCGGTGGGCGTGGCCGGAGAGCGGAAAGTGGTAGAGCTTCATGAACGGGCTTCGTGGTGTGGCAGACAGGAGGCATTCTGATAATTTCCCCGATAGATGAGAATCCTGAGAATCTAGAATCCGCCATTCCAGAAATCGGAATGGTGAATGGACAAATTGCAGTGCATGGCGGTCTTCGTGAAGGTCGCGGAAGTGGGCAGTTTTGCGGCGGCAGCGCGCAAGCTGCTGATGAGCCCTCCGGCCGTGACACGGGCTGTCGCCATGCTCGAAGAAGCCGTCGGCGCGCGCCTGCTGCTGCGCACCACCCGGTCGGTCAAGCCCACCGAGGCCGGTGCCCGCTACCTCGAAGACTGCCGCCGGATCCTGCTGGAGGTCGATGAGGCCGACGCGGGCGCCGCCGGCGACCACGCCGCCCCGAGCGGCATGCTCACCGTGACGGCATCGGTGCGTTTCGGCGCGATGCATGTGCTGCCGATCCTCACGGAGTACCTGGATCGCTATCCGACGATGACCGGGCAGGCGCTGTTTCTCGACCGCAATACCAACCTGGTCGAAGAAGGCATCGACGTGGCGGTTCGCATCGGGCACCTGCCTTCGTCGGGCTACCACGCCGTGAAGGTGGGCGCGGTGCGCCGGGTGGTTTGTGCGTCACCCGCTTACCTGGCGCGGTCTGGCCGGCCGCGGCAGCCGGGCGATCTGGCCGGGCACCGGATCATCGCGGCGGTCGGCGCCTGGACATCGCTCGAATGGCGCTTCGGGCAGGGCCGGCAGGAAAGCATCACCGTCCGTCCGCGCCTGTTCTGCAATACCAACGAAGCCGCGATCGCCGCCGCATTGGAAGGCTGGGGCATCACGCGGGTGCTGTCCTACCAGGTCGTGGCGGACGTCCGGGCCGGGCGGCTGGAGATCGTGCTGCCGGAGTTCGAAGAGCCGCCGCTGCCGGTGCATGTCGTGCATGCGGAAGGACGCCGGGTGACGGCAAAGGCCCGCGCGTTCATCGATCTGGCAGTCGATCGCCTGAGGGCCAACCCGGCGCTGGAACACCTCGACTGAGCGCGCGCCTGCGGCTGGCGGCACTCGCCACCGCCAGGCTTCAGCCGGTCTGCAGGGCCTGCAGAATCTCGACCTGCCTGGCCATGAGCTTCGGCAGGATGCGCTCGACCACGTGGGTGCGGTAGTGCGGCGACTGCCGGTGGGCTTCGAGCGACGCGTCGTCGCGGTAACGCTCGATCAGCAAGAGACTGCCGTGCGAAGCGATCGGCTGGAAGACCTCGTAGCCGAGGCAACCGGGCTCGCCGAGCGATGCCTCGCGCAGCTCGGCCACCTGGGCCAGCACCTCGTCGAAGGCGTCCGGGGCGATCTGCCAACGCGCCACCACCACCAGGGGCGTCGCGGCGCTCATCGCTTCTGCTCCTGCAGGGCCGCGACGATCGCCTCGCCGACCAGCGCGCCCGACGCCGGGTTCTGCCCGGTGATCAGGCGACCGTCGACGACAAGCCGGGGTTGCCACGGGTCGGCTGGCTCGTAGAGGGCGCCTTCGGCACGCAGTGCGGTTTCCAGGTCGAAGGGCACGTCTTCGCGGGCGTAGCCGTCTTCTTCGGCCTGCGAAAAACCGGCGACCCGGCGGCCGCGCAGCAGCGGCGTGCCGTTGTCGAGCTTCACGCCGAGCAGGGCAGCCGGTCCGTGGCAGACGGCCGCGACGACCTTGCCGCCGTTCCAGGCGCGCCTGACGACCTCCTGGATTTCGGGATGGCGCGCAATGTCCACCATCGGGCCCAGGCCGCCCGGAAAGAAGATGGCGTCGTAATCGAGTACATCGACTTCGGCGAGCTTGCGGCTGTGCGACATCCGGCGGTACGAAGCGCTGGCGAGGAAGTCTGCCTGCGCCACGTCCTGGCCGTCGAATCCGTCTTCGGGCGGTTTGCCGCCGGTGAGGCTGGCGTATTCCACGGCGATGCCGGCGCGGTCGAGGGCTTCGAACGGATGGGCAATCTCCGGAAAGAAGAATCCGGTGGCGCGGTGCTTCGGGCCAATGGTGGCGGTGTTTGTCACAATAAACAGGACATGCTTGACAGTCATGGCGGTTCTCCTTGCAGTGGTTGGACTCCGGTGGTTTCCGGTGGATGCAAGGTTACGAAGGTCTGCGGCCACTCGGTAGGCCCGCTGGGCTTGACGCGTTGGCTCATGAAATTTGACAATGAAAGGCATGAGCGAAACACCCTCCCACATCCTCGACGAGCTCCGCGCCATGGCCGTGTTTGCCACGGTCGTGCGCGCCGGCAGCTTTTCGGCCGGCGCCCGTGCCCTGGGGCTGACCCGGGCGGTGGTCAGCCACCATGTGCGGGTGCTCGAAACCAAGCTGGGTGTGCCGCTGGCGCAGCGAAGCACCCGCAGCTTCAGCCTGACGCCGGCCGGCGAGGCGTTTCGTGTGCATTGCGAGCGCCTGCTCGACGAGGCGCACGACGGCATCCGGGGCATGGAGCTGCTGCGCGCCGAGCCGCGCGGCGAAGTGCGCATCACCTGCTCCCACCACTTCGGCAACAAGCGGATCCTGCCGGCCCTGGTGGAATTCCGCCGGCGCTATCCGGCCATCCGGCTGCAGGTATCGATGAACGATTCGAACGTGGATCTGGTGCAGCAAGGGTTGGAGCTCGCCGTGCGGGCGGGCCCGCTTTCAGACTCCGAACTGGTCGCGCGCCGCCTGGTGAGCGAGGAGACGATGCTCTGCGCCTCGCCCGCGTATCTGCGTCGGCACGGCGTACCGGCCGTGGTCGCGGACCTAGAGCGGCAGCGCTGGGTGGTCTATCCGCCCACGCAACGGGTCTTGACCGTGAACGTGGACGGTGTCGGCGTCGAGATCGCGATCCAGGGCGACATCGTCACCGACAGCGCGGCCTCGCGTCTGGCCTTCGTGCTGGCAGGCGAGGGCATCGCCCGGCTGCCGGCCTATGACGCGGCCGCGCCGCTGGCGTCCGGCGAGTTGGTGCGCGTGCTGCCGGAGGTGCAGACCAAGGCTCTCGAGATCTTTCTGGTGCACGGCCGCCGGATCGGCCCGAGCGCCCGGCTGCTGCGGGATTTCCTGCTCGGGCAAGGCCAGGAGACAGCGGCCTGATCGCCGCGGTGCGACCGGCGCCGCCCACTCAGGCGGCGCGTGCGGTCTTGCGGACCGGCGCCCGGGCCGGGGAGGGCGGCGGCTGCAGCTCCGTCTTGAGATAGTCCCGCGCCACCTTCCAGCCGCTGGCGTGGTGTTGGCGCAGGATCTCCCGCAGCAGCGGCCCGGCGCGCTGGCGCACCGCGTCGAGGATGGCTTCGTGCTCGAACACCGCCCGCTGCCAGCGCTCGGTGCGGCGGTTGCCGGCGTAGCGGTAGCGGCGGATACGCGCCGACTCGGTCGCGTAGATGCGCGACAGCACCGGGTTGCGCGCCGCGTCCACGATGGCCTGGTGGATCGCCTGGTTGCAGCCGAAATACTCCATGAGCTCGCCGGCCTCGTAGGCCTGAGCCATGCGGGCGTGCAAGGCTTCGATGGCGGCGATCTCCTCGTCCTCGATCTGCCGGCAGGCAGGCTCGGCCGCCAGCGACTCCAGGCCGATCAGCACTTCGATCGCGGCCGACACCTCGTCCACCGACATCGAGGTGACCACCGCTCCGCGATTGGGCTCGATGGTGACCAGGCCCTCTGCTTCCAGGATCTTGAAGGCCTCGCGCAAGGGCGTGCGCGAAACACCGTCGAGCTGCTCGGCAATGAGCCGCTCGGTGATGCGCTGGCCCGGCACCAGGCGGCCCGAGACGATGAGTTCGCGCAGGCGGCGCGCCGCGAAGAGGCTGCGTTGGCCACGCTCGTCGGTTTCGGGGTTCATAGGGCTTTCAGTCTGCATTGAATGCAATCGTGTGTGGATATGCAAAATATTAGGGATTACCCAGGGGTTACATGCCAACATTGCATGCAATCATCGCCTGACCCGCTTTTGAGGCCCATTGGCGCCGCTGCATGGCGCATCGGGTTCACGCACGCTTCTTGAGTTACCAGCCGAGTACATCCCATGAATTTTGAATTGTTGTTCGCCGCCCAGTCAGGCAAGACCGTCCGTTATGCCCTGACCGGTGCCAAGGGCGGCTTCGCCCGCACCCTGCTGGCGCAGACGCTGCGCATGCCCAAGCTGGTGCCGGCCGTGCTGTGCGACCTGGATGTACCGGGCTTGCGCGACCTGTGCCTGGAGCTGGGCTTCGCCGCAGACAGCCTGGTGGAGTGTGCCGATGCCGCCGCCGTCGCAGCGGCGCCAGCCGATGCCGTGGTGCTGGTGGCGGACGTCTCGCTCATCGCCCACGATCGCTACGACATCCTGGTCGAGGCTACCGGCAACCCGGCCATCGGTTACCGGATTGCATGCAGTGCCATCGACGCCGGCTGCCACGTCGCCATGGTCAGCAAGGAAGTCGACGCGGTCGCCGGCATTGCGCTGTCGCGCCGCGCCGCTGCCAAGAGCGTGGTCTACACCACGGCCGACGGCGACCAGCCGGCCAACCTGATCGGCTGGGTGAGCTGGGCGCGCACCCTCAACCTGGAGATCGTGGCCGCCGGTAAGTCCAGCGAGTACGACCTGGTGTTCGACCCCGCCACTGGCGACATCACCCAGCTCGACCAGGTCTTCGCCGCGCCCGGCATGGCCGAGCTGATGACCCTCGGCACGGACGTGGCCGCCACGGTGGCGGCTCGCCGCGCGGTGCTGAATGGCCGCAAGACCTCGGCCACCGCCGACTATTGCGAAATGTCGGTCGTCGCCACCAACACCGGCCTGGTGCCGGACGTGGAACTGCTGCATTACCCCATCGCCCGCACCGCCGAGCTCGCCGACATCTACGCGCTGAAGGAAGACGGTGGCCTGCTCGGCCGCACCGGCGCGATCGAAGTGTTCAACGTGCTGCGTACGCCCGACGAAGCCAGCTTCGCCGGCGGCGTGTTCGTGGTGGTCAAGACCTTCGATCCGGTGACCTGGGAACTGCTGCGTCAGAAGGGCCACGTGGTCAGCCGCGACGGCAAGTACGCCTGCATGTACCTGCCCTACCACTTCATGGGCATCGAAACCCCGATCAGCCTGCTCAACGCCGTGCTGCACGGCCGCGCCTCGGGCACCGACCAGCCCACGCAGTGCGCCATCCTCGGCGGCCGCGCGACGGTCGACATTCCGGCAGGCACCGTGCTCAAGATGGGCGGCCACCACCACGACGTGACCGGCGTACAGGCCGTGCTGCTGCCGCGCAGCGACGCTCCCGCCGACGTGGCGCCGCTCTATCTGGCGGCCCACGCCACCACCGCACGCGACATCGCCGCCGGCACACTGCTGACGCTGGCCGACATCGCCAATGCCGACGCCGAATTGCTCGCCGCCTGGCAAGCCGGCCTGCAATAAAGACCGCGCGCCGCACGGAGACAAACACACATGCACAGCGAACTCACGACCCTGTTGATGGCGGTCGCATCCATCGTGGTGCTGATCCTGCTGATCAGCAAACTCAAGCTCAACCCCTTCCTGGCGCTGACCCTGTCGGCCATCGGCCTGGGCCTGGCCAGCGGCGCCACGCCGAGCGCGGTGGTCGACGCCTTCGCCAAGGGCGTGGGCGGCGGGCTCAACCGCACCGGCCCGGTGATCGGCCTGGGCACGCTGCTCGGCGGCATCCTGCTGGGCTCGGGCGGCGCGGATCGTATCGCCAACGCCTTCATCGGCGGACGGCCGGTGAAGTACGTGCCCTGGGCCATCTGCGCGGCGGCGCTGCTGATCGGCATGCCGCACCTGTTCGACGTCAGCTTCATCATGCTGGCGCCGCTGGTCTACACCGTGGCCAAGCGCACCGGCACCCACCTGCTCTACGTGGGCCTGCCGCTGGCGGCCGGGCTGTACGTGTCGCACGGCCTGCTGCCGCCGCACCCGGCGCCGACGCTCGCGGTGGCTGCCTATGGCGCCAACACCGGCCTGACGATCCTGTACGGACTGATCATCGCCGTGCCTACCGCCATCATCTGTGGCCCCTGGTTCACCCGCCTGGTCGCCCCCTGGTTCGGTCCGGCGCCGGACCTCAACGCCGGCCCGGTCGCGGCCCGCGAAACCAGCGATGCGGAGCTGGCCCGGGTGTCGCTGCCCGCGTCCATCGTGGCGGTGCTGCTGCCTCCCGGCCTGATGCTGATCGGCACCCTGGGCATGGCCTACACCGTCAAGGGCACGGGTGCGTACAACTTCTTCAGCGCGTTGAACAACCCGATCCTGTCGCTGCTGGCCGCGGTGATCTTCGCCTTCTTCGCGCTCGGCCTGCGCTCGGGTTTCAGCCTGGAGCAGGTCAGCAAGATGGCGAGCAAGGGCCTGGCACCGCTGGGCGCGATCCTGCTGATCCTGGGCGCGGGTGGCGGCTTCAAGGAGATGCTCACGCTGGTCAAGCTCGACGCGCTCATCACCCACCACGCTTCGGGCTGGCCGGTCAATCCGCTGATCCTGGCCTGGGCCATCGCCGCGCTGCTGCGCATCTGCATCGGCTCGGCGACGGTCGCGACGGTGGCGGCCACCGGCATCGTCGCGCCGCTGGCGCTGGCGCATCCGGGCCTGTCGCCCGAGCTGCTGGTGCTGGCCACGGCCTCGGGTGCGGTCATGCTTTCGCATGTGAACGACTCCGGCTTCTGGCTGTTCAAGGAATACTTCCAGCTGTCGGTCGCGCAGACCTTCCGCACCTGGACGCTGATGCTGTCGCTGCAGTCGTTCCTGGGGCTGGCCGGGGTGCTGCTGATCGAAGCTTACATCGGCTGACCGGCTCACCCGCCGGCAGATTCACGCAGAGACAGGAAAAACAGACATGGCTTCATCCAGGCCCGTGCTCGGCTGCATCGCCGACGATTTCACCGGCGCCACCGACCTCGCCAACAACCTGGTGCGCGGCGGCATGCGCACCGTGCAAACCATCGGCGTGCCGCTGGACGCGGCAGCCCCGGTCGATGCCGACGCCATCGTGGTCGCGCTCAAGTCGCGCACCATCTCGCCGGCCGACGCCGTCGCCCAGTCGCTCGAAGCCCTGCACTGGCTGCAAGACCAGGGCGTGCAGCAGATCTATTTCAAGTACTGCTCCACCTTCGACTCGACACCGGCCGGCAACATCGGCCCGGTGACCGAAGCGCTGATGGAGGCGCTCGGCACCGGCTTCACCATCGCCACGCCGGCGTTTCCGGACAACGGCCGCACCGTCTTCAAGGGCCATCTGTTCGTCGGCGACCAGCTGCTTTCCGACAGCGGCATGCGTCACCACCCGCTCACGCCCATGACCGACAGCAACCTGGTGCGGGTGCTGCAGGCGCAGACGAAGTCGCCGGTCGGGCTGCTGGCTTTCGACACCATCGCCAGGGGCGAGGCCGCGATCCGCGCGCGTTTCGACGAACTGCAGTCCCAGGGCGTGAAGATCGCCGTGGTCGACGCCGTCACCAACGACGACCTGATGGTGCTCGGCCGGGCCCTGCGCGGCATGCCGCTGGTGACGGCCGGCTCGGGCGTGGCCATCGGCCTGCCGCAGAACTGGGCGGTGCTGGCAGGCGAGGGCGCCGCCGACCGGCTGCCGCCGGCGCACGGACAGCGCGCCATCGTGTCGGGCAGCTGCTCGGTCGCCACCAACGCGCAGGTGCTGCAGTTCCGCCAGGGTGGCGGGCAGAGCTTCGCGGTCGATCCGCTGGCGCTGGCCGCAGGCGTCGACGTCGTCGGCCAGGCGCTGGCCTGGGCCGCGCCCCGGCTGGCCGGTGGCTCGGTGCTGGTCTACGCCACCGCCGAGTCCGATGCCGTCAAACAGGTGCAACAGCAGCTGGGCGTGGCGCGTGCGGGCGAGATGGTGGAAGAAGCACTTTCGGACATCGCCGTCGGCCTGGTCGAGCGTGGTGTGCGCCAGCTGGTCGTCGCCGGTGGCGAGACCTCGGGCGCGGTGGTGCGCGAGCTTGGCGTGCGGCAGATGGCGATCGGCCCGCAGATCGACCCTGGCGTGCCCTGGACGGCGGTGCAGTCGCCCGCGTGTCCGGGCGAAACCCTCCATGTCGCGCTGAAGTCGGGGAATTTCGGCACGCCGGATTTCTTCACCAAGGCCTTCGCGCAGCTGTCATGACGGATTCCCGCCTGCGCGAGGAGATCTGCCGGGTCGGCGCCTCGCTGTTCGCGCGCGGCTATGTGCATGCCACCGCCGGCAACATCAGCGTGCGCACCGACGACGGTTTTCTGATCACCCCGACCGACGCCTGCCTGGGCGCGCTGGACCCGGCGCGGCTCGCGGCGGTCGGCACCGATGGCGTACAGACCTCCGGCGACCGCGCCTCGAAGACGCTGGTGCTGCACCGCCGCATCTACGGCGCCGACCCCGTTGCGCGCTGCGTCATCCACACCCATTCCACGCACCTGGTGGCGCTGAGCCTGGCGGGCGTGTGGAGCCAGGAGGCGATCCTGCCGCCGATCACGCCGTATTTCGTGATGAAGGTCGGCCAGGTGCCGCTGGTGCCGTATCACCGGCCGGGCGATCCGGCGGTGGGCGAGTGGGTGGCGCGTCGCGTCGCCGAACGTCGCGAGGCCGGCAAGCCGATGCGCGCCGTCATGCTCGACCGGCTGGGGCCCAACGTGTGGCACGACTCGCCGGCGCAGGCCAGCGCGGTGCTCGAAGAGCTGGAAGAAACCGCGCGGCTCTGGCTCATGACCAAGCCCGAGCCGCTGGGCGAAGCCAGCATCGAGGAACTGCGCAGGACCTTCGGCGCGGTCTGGTGAGCGGACGGTTGCCGGCTGCCTGGTCTTCGCGCAATGCCGGACGCGGCGGCGACTCAGGCGGTCTAGGTTTTGCGGCGTCGCTGCGACAGCGCGCCGACCAGTCCCAGGCCGGTCAGCAGCATGAGATAGGTCTGGGGTTCGGGAACCGCGGCCACCGGTGGCGGCGCATCGAGCGACGTGATGCGGGCGGTGCCATAGGTATGGAAAACGCCCTTATCTCCGGACGAAACATTACCTGTCGAGGTGTGATAGGCGATTTCGTTGTAATAAGCGACCGGCACGGCCGATAAATACTGGATCACCGACGCATCGGTGAGTGCGGTTTGCCCGCTGCCCGCGAAACTGAAATAGAACTCGCTGGTATAGGACCGGTATCCGCCGGTCGGATCGGCCCGTTCGCGGCCGATGGCCAGGCGCATGGTGTATTCACTCGTCGCCCCGCTGCCAGAACCGCTTTCCGTCCGGAAGATGCTGCCGTTGCCCAGCAGCGGTCCGGTCAGACCGATCTGCTGGATCAGCGAAGCGGTATTGACGCCGTAGGAGCCGCTGACGGTCGAGAAGGAGTAACCCGAGGGAAGCTTGCCCGAGTCGTAAGGCACCAGGTTTTCGAAACTGAAGCTCTGCTGAAACGGTGCGGTGCAGACGATGTTGCTGCATTCGGTCGGCGTCACTTCCAGAGTAATGGTGTGCGCGGCAGCAGCCACCGAAAACGATGCCGATAATCCAAGAATGAGGGCGATGCGGCGCATGGTTCTCCTTCGTCTCTTTTGATGTTTCAAGCACTGAATATCAGCGTTGTTACACGAAAGGTCTCATGCACCGAAGTGGCCGGCAATCCCCAGATCTGGTTAAAGCATTCATTCAATCGTGAAAATGTCTTTAACCGCGCACGGACCGAATACGCGGGTTTGCGGGATTTCCCGGCAATACCTGCTTTCGGACTTTCTCAACGCGCCATCGGCACGATCTTGCCGCGCAGTTGCCCACGTGCCGCCCGCGCACGGGCCAGGCGCGCGTCTGCCCTTCGTGAAACGCCCGGTCGTGGTGCCGCCCGGTGTGTCGAGCACCAGGTCGATCCCGTGCGCCTGGTCTTCGGTGCGGCACAGGTGAAATCGGTGAATCGGTCCGCGCCGAGGTGCTACACGCGTTTTCGGACGAGCGGACCACGATGACGGCGTCTGGCCTAACAACCGGCGTGCGATTCCGGCGGTCAAGGCCTTTGTGTCCTTTCTGGAAAGCTGCTGCCGACGCCGTCTCGCTGGGATGCGCTGATGGCGGCCGCTGCATCGCCGTCGGCGGGCTGAACCCTTTGCGTGGCCGCCAGGTTACGGATTCGTATCGAGTTCGCAGCGCGCGGCCAACGCCGGTAAAAGCCGAAATCACGCGTGACAGGGGAGGGCGGCGGCGTGGATTCGCGCAACCGGCCGGATGCAGAACGCGCGTCAGTGGATACCTGCGCCGTCGGCACCGATTGCAGAATCCGGCGTGCGACCTGCTCGCACCTCCCCAGGACGACTTCTTTCGCGCTTGCCGCTGCCCGCCGGGCCGGCCGTGTTCTTCATCGACCCCCGCATATGAAATCTCCGCTGCCATCGGCATTCGCCCTGGCGCTTGCCCTGCTCGTCGGCGCCGGCGCGCCGGCCATCGCCGCATCCGCCGACACAGCCGCCGCCGACACCGTCACGCTCGACTTCGACAACGCCGACATCGTGGGCGTGGCGCGCACGCTCACCGCCATCACGCACCGCAACGTGGTGCTCGATCCGCGGGTGAAAGGCACGATTTCGCTCAACACCGAAACACCGGTCACGCCGCGCGAGGCCTGGCGCATGTTCGTCGACGTGCTGCGCCTGTCCGGCTGGAGCGTGGTGGAGGCGGGCGGGCTCAGCAAGATCGTGCCGGAGGCCGACGCCAGGTTGATGGCGACATCGGTCACGGTGGCGGGTGGCCGCGCCAGCGGCGACGGCATCGCCACCGAGATCTTCCGGCTCGACTACCAGAGCGCGGCCAACCTGGTGCCGGTGCTGCGGCCCTTGATCAGCCCGAACAACGTCATCAACATGAACCCGGGCACCAATGCCCTGGTGATCACCGACTACACCGGCAACCTGGCGCGATTGCGCACGCTGGTGGCCGCGCTCGACGTGCCGGGCGCGACCGACGTGGAGGTGATCGCGCTGCGCAACACCACGGCGAACGACATCGCGGCCACGGTGCGGCGGCTGTCATCGCTGTCCCGCGCGTCGGCCGACACCGTGGCGACGACGGCCACACCGGCGCCGACCAGCGCGGCGGCGCAGCCGTCCCAAGCCGCCAGTGCGCCCAACGGCGCGAGCGGCGGCAGCGCGACCGAGGCGTCGATCGTGGTCGATACCCAGACCAACAGCCTGCTGGTGCGCGCCCAGAGCCGCGCGCAGATCGCGGCCATCCGCGCCCTGGTCGCCCAGCTCGACCAGCCGCGCGACAACGTCAACGTACGTGTGGTCTACCTGAAGAACGCGCAAGCCGTCCGGCTGGCGCAGGTGCTGCGGGCGGCGTTTCCGGCGGAAGCCTCCGACCAGGCCGCGGCCGGGCGTACCGGCAACGCCTTGGCCAGCCCGGGCCAGGCCGGCGGCACGACCTCGGCGAGCAGCGATACGGGCATGTCGTCCACCAGCGGCACGAGCAGCGGCAAGGCTTCGGCCGCCACCCCGTCGTCGGTGACGGCCGCCGGCCAGCCCACGACCGGCGGCGGCATCCAGGCCGACCCCGCCAGCAACGCACTCATCATCACCGCGCCCGAACCGCGTTTTCGGGAGATGCGGCCGATCATCGAGCAGCTCGACACCCGTCGCGCCCAGCTCTATGTGGAGTCGCTGGTGGTGGAGGTGGATGCGAGCAAGTCGGTGGAACTCGGCGTGCAGTGGGCGCAGCTGTTCGACATCAACTCGGCCACCACCCTCACGCTGGGCACGGTGGCCAAGGCGCTCGAATCGATGGCCGGCACCAACATCCTGTCGACCGCCAACGTGGTCACGCTCGACAACGAGGAGGCCCGGATCGTTGTCGGCCAGAACGTGCCCTACATCACCGGCTCCTACACCACCAGCACCAATGCAAACCCGTTCCAGACCGTGGAGCGCAAGGACGTCGGCATCACGCTGCGGCTGCGGCCGCAGATCGGCGAGAACGGCAACATTCGCATGACCATCTACCAGGAGTCGTCGTCGGTAGCCTCCACCAGCGCCACGCTCGGCCCCACCACCAACCAGCGCTCCATCGAGTCGACGGTGACGGTGAACGACGGCAAGATCATCGTGCTCGGCGGCCTCATCGAGGACAGCTACAGCGACCAGACCTATCGACTGCCCTGGGTTTCGGAGCTGCCGCTGGTCGGCAATCTGTTCCGCAGCTTCGCCCGCTCGCGCAAGAAAACCAACCTCATCGTGTTCCTGCGGCCCGTGGCCATGCGCGACGAGGCGGCGGCCGATGCGTGGACGTTGGACCGCTACGACTACATCCGCGGCCGGCAGCAGGCGATGCCGGCGGATATCGGCCGGCTGCCGGGCAATTTCGTCGTACCGCCGGCCATCGCGCCCGGCAGGCTGACATCTGTGCCTTGAAACGCCCGGCGTCGCCCGATCAGCGGGAATACGCCAGCAAGTGTTCGGCGAGAGCGGGCAGGCCGGTCGCGGCGGTGGTCGCCCAGGCGTAGCCGATGCGGCCGGTGCTGCGCGCGGGTTCGGGGTTGATCTCCACGATGAGCGCGTCCGGCGGCGCGAGATCCACCAGGCCGGCCGCCGGGTAGACCATGCCGGAGGTGCCCACGATCAACAGCAGGTCACAGCGGATGATGGCCGCCGTCGCCGCCTCCACGACCGCGGGATCCAGGCTCTCGCCGAACCAGACGACGCCCGGGCGGATCGCGCCGGGGCATGCAGGGCAGGGCGGTGGCGGCCGCTGACGGCTGGGCTCGGGCGGCGGCGACGCTGTCAGGCTGAACGGCGCGCCGCAGGTATCGCAGCGCGGCGAGAACAGGCTGCCATGCAGGTGCATCACGCCATCGGCGCCGGCGCGTTCATGCAGGTTGTCGACGTTCTGGGTGACGACTTCGGCATCGAGCTCGTTGCGCAGCCGGGCGACGGCGCCATGCCCGGCGTGTGGTGATGCGGCCATGACCAGACCACGCCGCCATTCGTACCAGCCCCAGACCGTGTCGCGGTCGCGGCGCCAGGCCTGTGGCGTGGCCAGCGCTTGTGGATCGAACGCGTTCCACAGGCCATTGCGGCCAGAGCGAAAGGTAGGGATGCCGCTCTCGGCGGACATGCCGGCGCCGCTGAACACGACGATGCGGGTGAAGCGCCGGTGGAGCAGGGCGCGGAGAGCCGAAGGCAGAGGGCTGGCCATGATTGCCCGGGCCTATGCGGTCGGGCGTTGTACGAATCCGCTGAATGCGGTCCGTGGGTCAGTGCCATCGCTGACGTCGACGCGATCCACTCGGGCCTGCCGGGGGCCTTGGCGTGCCCATTCCACGAGTTGCCCGACAGCTTGCGGCGTGCCTTCCGCAAGGGCTTCGACACTGCCGTCGAGTCGATTGCGCACCCAGCCGGTAACGCCGAGTGCCTGGGCCTGTTCCGTCATGGAGGCGCGGTAGTACACGCCCTGAACCCGGCCGAATATGAGAAGGTGTTTGACGATGGTGGGCATGATCTTGAATTCTTCGAATCGCCGCGGACATCGGCGGATTCCAAATCAGGGTGGGTTTGCCGCTAGCGCGACGCTTCGTCGAGCAGGTTTCGCAGCTGTTTGGTACGCGCATCGGTGCGGTCGGCCAGGCAGCCTGACTTCACCATCGGCTGTATCGACCCTCCGTCGTATCCCGCGGCAGCGAAGCCGCAGTCGAGGTCGCGGTAGGTGAGCCAGGCTTTTTGAACCTTGCGCAGATTCGCCTGGCGTTCGGTCGGCAACTTCTGCAGCAGTTGCCGGTAGGTCTGATTGAGCGAAGCGTCGGCCTGGGTGTATGCCTGGGCAGCGCAGGCGTTCATGTCGCTCTGGCTGGTAGCGTTGGTGCAGTCGGTCGCGGCGGGGACGCCAGAGTCGGCAAGCAAGCCGAGCAGGACGGCGATGCAGCGTGTGGTGGAGTTCATGGGTTCCATTCTGAAGTGCCGCGGCGGGATGCACCGGCACCTGTTGCAACGCCAACTCCAACCATGTCTATACATAATATACATCGTATGAAGTAGATGAGGTGTTAAGGAGTCTGGGTTGCGACATGCACAGTCTTCTTGCGTCGGCCCGGGTTTCGCACTTCATCACACCGGCGGACGCCACTTCCCTGCATTGATTTTGCAGGTTCGTTGCGGTCCGCCCTTGTCGAAAGTCGGTCCGCGTCGTCTTGTTCGCCGCGGACCCGCACTGGCTCCCGCTAAACCAGGCCCGTCGCGTAGTAAAGCCCGATCACGAAGAACACCGCCACTGTCTTGATGACGGTCACCATGAAGATCTCGCGGTATGACTCGCGGTGCGTCAATCCTGTCACCGCGAGCAAGGTGATGACCGCGCCGTTGTGGGGCAACGTATCCATGCCCCCGCTCGCCATGGCGACAACACGGTGCAGCACCTCCATCGGAATCTGTGCCGCGTTGGCCGCGCTGATGAAGGTGTCGGACATCGCGGCCAGGGCGATGCTCATGCCGCCCGAGGCCGAGCCGGTGATGCCCGCCAGCGAACTGACCGAAATCGCCGCATTGACCAGCGGATTCGGAATGCTCTTGAGCGCATCGCTGACGACCAGGAAGCCGGGCAAGGCCGCGATCACGCCGCCGAAACCGTACTCCGACGCGGTGTTCATCGCCGCCAGCAACGCGCCCCCGACGGCAGCCTTGGTGCCACTCGCGAACTTTTCGCGGACGCGGCCGAAGGCGGTCAGCAGTACCAGAAGGATGCCCAGCAGCAATGCGCCCTCCACCGCCCAGATGGCCACCACCGACTTGATCGCCGTCGTGACCGGCGCATGCACGCCCGGCAGCAGCTCGGGCGCCACGGTGTGGGTGGCGCCATACCAGACGGGAATCAGCGAGGTCAGCGCGAAGTTCGCCACACCGACGAGCACCAGCGGCGCCACTGCCAGCAGCGGATGCGGCAGCTGCGAGGACTCGACTCGTTCGGGCTCGTTGACCAGCGAGGTGCCGTAGCCTTCACCCTTGGCCATGGCGGCACGGCGCCGTGCCTCCAGGTAGACGAGGCCGATCACGATGATGAACACCGACCCGGCCACGCCAAGAATCGGGGCGGCCCAGGAGGTCGTCTTGAAGAAGGTCGTGGGAATGATGTTCTGGATCTGCGGCGTACCCGGCAGCGAATCCATGGTGAAAGAGAACGCGCCGAGCGCGATGGCGCCCGGCATCAGGCGCTTGGGAATATTGCTCTGCCGGTAGAGCTCTGCCGCGAACGGATAGACAGCGAACACCACCACGAACAGCGAGACCCCGCCGTAGGTCAGCAATGCGCATACCGCGACGATCACCGCATTGGCGCGGGAGCGGCCGATGTACCGGATGGCGGCCGCCACGATGGATTCGGAAAACCCCGACAGCTCGATGACCTTGCCGAACACGGCGCCGAGCAGGAACACCGGGAAGTAGAGCTTCACGAAGCCCACCATCTTCTCCATGAAGATGCCGGAGAACACGGGCGCCACCGCCGATGGCTCGGTCAGCAGCACCGCGCCGAGCGCGGCGATCGGCGCGACGAGGATCACGCTGTAGCCGCGGTAGGCGGCGATCATCAGGAACGCCAGGGCGGCAAGGACGATGAGAAATGACACGGGAGTCTCCTGGTTTCATGGGCGATCGGCAGCGGTCGGGCAGCGCGATCGTTTCAAGCGTGGGGCCGCTCAGTCCGTCGCGGCCAGCTGCCGGCGACGCAATGCCTGGATTTTTTCAATGCGATCCTGGTCCCAGCGGTAGAAGCCCTGGCCGGTGGCGACACCGACGTCGCCCTGGTCGACACGCTCGCGCATCAGTTCGAGCACGTCTTCGTCCTTGGCCAGTTGCGGCATGAGGTGTTCGGCGATCGACAGCAATGTCTTCAAGCCGCCGAGGTCGGCGCTCTCCAGTGGCCCGACGATGCTGTATCGGCGCCCCAGCGACGCCTTCATGACGGCGTCCACTTCCGCGGGCGTCGCCACGCCGCTGCGCACGATGTGGAGCGCCTCGCGCAGCACCGCGAACTGGAGCCGGTTGCCGATGAATCCAGCAATGGCCGCCTTCAGTGCGACCGGTTCGGCGTGGATGGCCTGCAGCAGCGCCATCACGCGCTCGACGACAGCGGGCGCCGTGTCAGACCCCGGCACCACTTCGACGAGCGGTATCAGGTGAGGCGGGTTCCAGAAGTGCGCGATCAGGAAACGGTCGCGGTGCTGCATCTGCTCGGACAGCAGATCGGGCGGGAAACCGCTGGTATTGCTGGCCAGAATGGTGGTTTGCGGCAAGACGGCTTCCAACTCGGCGTAGAGCGCGCGCTTGGCAGCGACCGATTCGACGATGGCCTCCAGCACCAGCTCGGCCTTGCCGAACTCCACCGGCGATTCGACGTGACGGATCATCGACTCCGCCACCCTGGCCTGCTCCACGGTGATCACCCCCGCCTGATCCATCTCCTGATAGACGGCGTGGCAGTGGTGCTTGGTGCGACTCGGCGCCGAAGGGTCGGAGTCGTAGACCAGCACTTCAAACCCTGCCAGGGCGAAGCGGCAAGCGATGCCGCAGCCCATCAAGCCGGCGCCCGCGATGGCGACGAGGCCTTGTGTCTTCTTTTCTGTCATCACAATCGAAACCCGGAAAATTCGTTCAGCCGCCTGTACGGTCGATTCACAGGCTGCACAGTGTCGATACGCGTCCATACCGAGCCTATTCGTGTTTTCCCTAGGCGCAGCGACGCCAGGCCTGAATGACGGAGGCCTTTGCTAGACTGCGCGGCCCTGCCCGACGGCGCTGTGCGCGCCACCCATCCAGCCGAGCGTCAATGCCCATTTCACAGGCGAAAGCAGCGTCCGTTTCGAAGTCAGCCGGGGCGGAAAGCGGACCGGCCGAACAGGTTCCTGCGGTCGTGCGCTCCCTGGCCGTACTCGATCTCCTGAGCCGGCAAACCGGGCCGATCAGCCTCGCGCGCCTGACCTCCGAGCTCGAGCTTCCCAAGAGCAGCATCCGGGCGATATGCAACACGCTGGCCTCGTGCGGTTACGTGCGCCGCCATGCGGACGGAAGTTACCGCCTCAGCCCGAAGATCGTGAGCTTGGCGGAGACGTTTCTCGCGGGAACCGATGTCACCCGTGAGTTCAACTCGATCTGGTCGGACAGCAAGAGCGACCCCGAGGAGACGGTTTTGCTGTCGGTGCTTTCCGGCCACGAAGCGGTCTATCTCGCGGTGCGCAACAGCGTGCGGCCGTTGGGGCTGGCGTTTCGCGTGGGCCTCAAGTTTCCTGCGTGGGTTTCTGCCAGCGGCAAGGCCATGCTGGCCTACCTGCCGGAGCAAGAAGCCCGACGGATCGCCGGAGATGGCCTGAAAAGCCCCAAAGGCCTGGGGAGCCCCAAGGCCCTGGAGCGCTTCATCGAAGAGTTGGCGCTCACGCGGCAGCGCGGCTACAGCATCGATGACCAGGGGATCCGGGAAGGCGTCTATGCGCTCGGTGCACCGGTGTTCGACGCCGCTGGCGCCGTGGTCGCGGCGGTGTCGGTGTGCGTGAGCAAGCTCGCGCTGGAAGACCATACCGCGGCTCGTCATCGGGATCTGACCCTGGGCGTTGCCCGCGAATTGACCGAAAGACTGGGCGGCTCGGTCGCCCCGACCGGGAATTGATCGCCGGGCTGGACGCGTCTGGCAGGCGCATATCGCCTGCGTGAGCAACACATGTCGAGCACCGACCATCTGCTGGCAGTGTTCACGGCCTCGTTCAGTTGTCAAAGAAGGAGTGGTCTGGATCCGCGGCGAATGGGGGCGCTGGGGATAGCGCGTGTGGTGCGGGCGCCCTCCCCGCGCAGCATTTCGCGCAGGGTCACATCGGCGTTCAGCGCGTTCTCGACGGCGTCTGCCGGCTGACTGGTGCTGTCACCGAAGACGGCGTCTTCTCGGGCACGGTTCGGGATGTTTTCGTCTCGAACTCGGCTGAGGCTGGTTTGGATTGACAGCCTTTTGCGTGAAGCACAACATTCGCCGCCGACTTCGGGCTTCGGTTTCTCATCAGAAACGGCCCGCGCGCACAACTTCTGGGAGGGTTCGATGTCCTCGATCAGTTCTGGTCCGCATTTCCCGATCATCCGGCCACCCGTCGAAGACGATGGGATCCCGACGACACGCGAAGCCGAAGACGACGGAATTCCGACGACCCGGGAGGCCTTCTCCAGCGTTCGACTTCGGAGAAGTCCTCTGACCGAGACCGCCAACGAGCGAACTTCGGTAGCGCCGCATCTCGACCATCCGACGGGCCGCCTGGAGATCTTCCGAGGCACGCTGTCGGAGGCTTCGAGCTACCAGGTGCTGGTGGACGGAAATTTCGGCAAGGTCGAAAGCGAAAACCTCGTGCACCAACTCAAGACCGCCATCGCGGTCCTCGAGGCACGCCACGCGCAGGATGGCTAGAAGGCCGTGCGGCGCCAGGCGCCGCTGCCTCGGATGAAGCCGGGCCGATCAGGCGCTTGATTGCCCGAGCCCGTCGGTGGCCGACGTCACCACGATTTCTTGACCGCGCCTGCAGCCGCCGCCGGGGCCGACGCTGCCGGCTTGCGCCACGTAGCCGCGACCTTGTCGAGCTGCGCCGCCAGTTCCTCGCGCTCGGCCTTGCGGGCGAAGTCGGCGGCGGTCAGTCCCTGCTCGTTGCGCAGCGTCGGGTCGGCGCCTTCCTCGAACAGCAACTTGACCGCCTGCTCGCTGCCATAGCGTGCGGCCATCATCAGCGGCGTGGTCTTGTTGGGCGATTCGGCGTCGATATAGGCGCTGGCGTCGAGCAGCACGCGCACGATCTCGAGCTGCTGCGGGCCGCCGGCGCTCACCGCGTAGTGCAGCGGCGTCCAGCCGGTCTTGTTGACGTCGCCATCTTTGGCGATGAGCGCCTTGACCGTGTCGACCTGCCCCTTGATGGCCGCCATCATCAGCGGGCTTTCGTCGGAGGCGTTGCGCACCTCGGCCTTGGTGCCGGGCCAGTCGAGCAGCACCTTCAGCGATCGCGGCGACGGCTCCTTGATGGCCAGGTTGAGTCCTCCCTCGCCTTTTTCGTCCTTCACGTTCGGGTCGAAACCGGCGCGCAGCATGCGGCTCACGCCGCTGGCGTTGTCGCTGCGGATGGCGGAAAAGAAATCGGTGGTCGGGCTCGCGGTGGCGCAACCGATGACGGCGAACGCGCCGGCGAGCACGGCTGCGTACAGCACCTGGCGGCGGGTGTTGGGGGCGCTCATCTTCATGCGGCTTCCTTGAGGAACAGGCGATTGAAATTGGCCGTGGTGGCCGCGGCGATCTCTTCGACCGCGATGCCCCTGATGTCGGCCAGTTGCTTGGCGACGAAGGGCACGTACGACGGATTGTTGGTCTTGCCCCGGTAGGGCACCGGCGCGAGATAGGGGCTGTCGGTCTCGATCAGGGTGCGGTCCAGCGGCACGAAGGCGGCCACGTCGCGGATGTCCTGCGCCTTCTTGAAAGTGAGGATGCCGGAAAACGAGATGTGGAAACCCAGGTCGAGGGCCGCACGCGCGACTTCGGCCGTCTCGGTGAAGCAGTGGAACACGCCGCCCGCCGCGCCCTGCCCGCCGGTCTCGCCCTCCTCCCGCAGGATGGCGATGGTGTCGTCCGACGCGCTGCGGGTGTGGATGACCAGCGGCTTGCCGCAGGCGCGCGCGGCGCGGATGTGGGTGCGAAAGCGCTCCCGCTGCCATTCCAGGTCGGCGATGCTGCGGCCACCCTTGCGGTCTTCCATGCCGTAGTAGTCGAGCCCGGTCTCGCCGATGGCGACCACCTTGGGCAAGGCGGCACGCTGCAGCAGGTCGTTCAGCGAAGGCTCGGTGAGGCCCTCGGTGTCCGGATGCACGCCCACGCTGGCCCAGAAGTTGTCGTAGCCGACGGCCAGCGCGTGGACGTCGGCGAATTCTTCCATGGTGGTGCAGATGCAGAGTGCGCGATCGACGCGGGCTTGTTGCATCGCTTCACGGATGGCGGGCAGCTCGGCGGAGAGCTCGGGCATGCTCAGGTGGCAGTGCGAGTCGGTGAACATGGATGGCAAAAATGGAGGAAGGCGCCGGGCGGGCGCGGCGGCCAGTATCGGCGTGCCGTGGCCGGCCGCCGGTATCAGATCGTCTGGGTGGCGCGGTCGGACGCGAGGTGCGCGCCCAGCAGCTGCTCGATGCGGATCTTGAGCTCGCGCGATTTTTCGTCGGGCGGGAATTGGATGCCGACCCCCTGCGTGCGGTTGCCCGACGCCTTGGCGGGCGTCACCCAGGCGACCTTGCCGGCGATGGGGTAACGCACCGGGTTCTCGGGCAGGCTGAGCAGCACGTAGATGTCGTCGCCGAGCCGGTATTCACGCGTGGTGGGAATGAACATGCCGCCTTCGGTGAAGAGCGGAATGTATGCCGCGTACAGCGCCGCCTTTTCCTTGATGGCGAGCTGAACGACGCTCGGGCGGTGACTGGAGGGCGGTGTACTCATGTGGGGCGACGGCTGCCGGCGGAGTTTAGGGTGTTTTGCGCAACGCTCACAAGCGCTTCGAGCATGAGTCCGGCGTTGAAAGGGTGATCCGCCGTGCGTGCCGAGGCGGCCAGCGCCTTGGACCACCGCGCGAGCGCCATCCAGCCGGGCGGCGGCGGAAGATCGGCCGGTGCGAAATACCGGGGTGCCGCGCCTGCGCGTGTGGCCAGCAGGTCATGGCAGAGTTTCTGCAGGGCGTCGATGGCGTCGGCTGGTGACCGGTCGGCCAGCACCGACACATCGCCGCGCTGCACCGCGCGTGGCAGCAACGCCCAGCGGGCCGGATCGCGGCCGGACCGCGCGGCGTCCAGCGCGTCCTGCGGCCGACCACCGGCTGCCCGCAGCAAGGCGATGGCGTCGGTACTGGCGACGCCCTGGGCCTGCAGCCAGGCCTGGGCCTCGGCAGGTTCGGGCCAGGCCATGGCGTGGGCCTGGCACCGGCTGCGGATGGTGGGCAGCAGCTGGTGCGCTGCCTCGCTGGCCAGCACGAAACGCACGTCGCCGACCGGCTCTTCCAGCGTCTTCAGCAAGGCGTTGGCGGTGACGGTATTCATCTGCTCGGCCGGGTACACCAGCACCACCTTGCCGCGGCCGCGTGCGTCGGTGCGCTGGGCGAATTCAACCGCGTCGCGCATCGCGTCGACCCGGATCTCGCGACTGGGCTTGCGCTTCTTGTCGTCGAGCTCGGCCTGCACCTTCTCGGGCAACGGCCAGCCGAGCTCCATCATCTGCACTTCGGGCATCAGCACCCGCAGGTCGGCGTGGGTGCGGACCTCGATGGCATGGCAGCTGGCGCAATGGCCGCAGGCTGCGCCATCGGCAAGCGGCGTGTCGCAGAGCCAGGCGCTGGCCAGCGCCAGCCCGAGTGGGTACTGGCCCAGGCCGGACGGGCCCTGCAGCAGGCGCGCGTGACCGCGCTGGCCGAGCAGTTCGACGAGTTGGCGCGCGATCCACGGCGGCAGCGGCGCCTTGGTGGCTTCAGTGACCGGGCTCATGCGCCCTCCTCCGCCGGCAGCCAGCCGCGATCGGCGAAGACGCCGGCGATCTGGCGCGCCACGGCGTCGCGGTCGACGGCGGCGTCGATGCGGGCGAACCGCGCGGGGGCCTCGGTGGCGCGGACGGCGTACCCGGCGGCGACGCGGGTGAAGAATGCCTCGGGCTGCGATTCGAATCGGTCCGGCGCGCGGGCACCGGCCAGCCGCGCGGCGGCTACGGTGGGCGGCAGATCGAACCAGACGGTGAGATCGGGCTGGCGCAGGCCGGCCGCCTCGGTGCGCTGCACCCAGGATTCCAGGGTGGCCAGCACCGCCAGATCGAAGCCACGGCCCCCGCCCTGGTAGGCGAAGCTGGCGTCGGTGAAGCGGTCGCAGAGCACCACCGCGCCGCGCGCCAGGGCGGGCTCGATGACTTGCTGCAGGTGGTCACGGCGCCCGGCGAAGATCAGCAGGGCTTCGGTCAGCGAGTCCATCGCCCGGTGCAGCACCAGTTCGCGCAGTTGCTCGGCCAGCGGCGTGCCGCCCGGCTCGCGGGTGAGGCAGACCTCGCGACCCGCCGCGCGGAAGGCGTCGGCGAGATGGTCGATGTGGGTGCTCTTGCCGGCACCGTCGATGCCTTCGAAGCTGATGAAAAGTCCGGTCATTTGTTGGCCCGGCGCTGGTATTGGTTGACCGCGCGGTTGTGCTCGTCGAGGCTGGCGCTGAAGTGGCTGGTGCCGTCGCCGCGCGACACGAAATACAGCGCATCGGTGGTTTGCGGCTGCACGGCGGCCAGCAAGGCGGCGCGCCCGGGCATGGCGATAGGCGTGGGCGGCAGGCCGTTGCGCATATAGGTGTTCCACGGCGTATCGGTCTGCAGGTCGCGCTTGCGCAGGTTGCCGTCGAAGGCGGCTCCCATGCCGTAGATCACGGTCGGGTCGGTCTGCAGCGGCATGTTGACCTTGAGGCGATTGGTGAACACGCCGGCGATCAGGCCCCGGTCGTCGGGTCGGCCGGTTTCCTTTTCGACGATGCTGGCCAGGGTGAGCAGGTCGGCGGGCGACTTGAGCGGTGTGTCGGGGCGGCGCAGGCCCCAGGCGGCTTCGAGATGGTTGTCCATAGCGCGCATCGCGCGGCGCAGCACGTCGAGGTCGGCCGAGCCTTTGGAGTACGTGTAGGTGTCGGGGAAGAAATGCCCTTCCGGCGCTACGCCGGGGCGGCCGAGTGCCGTCATGACAGCGGCGTCGTCCATCGACGCGATGTCCGGCCGCAGCTGCTCGGCCTTGCCCAGCGCGGCGCGCACCTGGCGCCAGTTCCAGCCTTCGACCAGCACGAGGGCGCGCATGGCCTCGTCGCCGCGCACCAGCTTGGCGAGCAGGCGGCGCGGGGTGATGCCGGCATCGAGCTCGTAGCTGCCGGCGCGGATCAGCCGGTCTTGCCCGGAGAGCCGGAACCACCAGTAGAGCAGGTTGGCGTCGACCTGGGCGCCGGTCTTGGCGACATCGTCGGCCACGCCGCGCGGCGTGCGGCCGGGCTCGATCGACAGATCGACGGTGGGCGCGGGCAGCGGAATCGGGCGCGACACCCACCACACGGCGGCGGCGCCCGCGACCAGGACCAGCAGCGCGGCCCACAGGAGAATTCGGCGCAACGCTTTCACGGCCCTTGGAACAGTACAGACATGAGCGGACGATGATAATTCAGCGCATGAGCGACACCCTGGCCCCTACCGTTCCTTCTTTCCCAACCATCGCCCCGCTGGCCGCCCTCGAAGGCGTGGTCCGGCTGACGCACCTGGGCGTGATCCGCGTGGCGGGCGACGACGCGGTGTCCTTCCTGCAGGGGCAGCTCACCAACGATTTCGCGCTGCTCAAGCCCGATACTGCCCGGCTGGCGGCCTTTCTCACGGCCAAGGGCCGGATGCAGGCCAGCTTCGTCGGTCTGATCCGCGTACCCGGCGAAGTGCTGCTGGTCTGCAGCCGCGACATCCTGGAGCCGGTGCGCAAGCGGCTTTCCATGTTCGTGCTGCGGGCCAAGGCCAAGCTGACCGATGCCAGCGACGAGATCGCGCTCTACGGCCTGGCGGGTGACACGGTGGCGCAACTGGCCGGTCGCGAATTGCCGGCCTGGGCGCGTCAGGACGTGGGCGAAGCGCAGATCGTCGGACTGCCGCCGGCCGCTGGCCAGGCGCGCGCGCTCTGGCTGGCGCCCGCCGGCAGCGCGGCGCCGAGCGGTCAGCCCCTGGACGAATCGCTCTGGCGCTGGGGAGAAACGGCCAGCGGTGTCGCCACCCTCACTTCGCCGGTGGTCGAGGCCTTCGTGCCGCAGATGCTCAACTACGAATCGGTCGGCGGCATCAACTTCAAGAAGGGCTGCTACCCGGGCCAGGAGGTCGTGGCGCGCAGCCAGTTCAGGGGCACGCTCAAGCGGCGCGCCTATCTGGCGCAATCCGACGCGTCCGTAGCGAGCGGAGCCGAAGTCTTCCACCAGGCTGATGCTTCACAGCCCTGCGGCACGGTGGTGCAGGCGGCATCCGCGCCCGATGGCGGCTGGCTCGCGATCGTGTCCATGCAGACGTCGGCCGCAGACGGCGGTCGGCTGACCGTCGGCGCGGCCGACGGCCCGGCCTTGTCCTTGCGCGCCCTGCCCTACCCACTGCTCGAAGACATCTGAGTGGGTGGCTTCAGCGCACTTCGTTGATCACGTAATAGACCGGCGCGTCGGGCGCCGCGCTGGTGGTGCGCGCCCAGTGGTCGCCGTCACGAAAGGTGTAGTAGCAGCCGTTGACCGTGTTGCCCCGCCATTTCATGCACAGCGCGCCGTCGGCTTCGATGGTCCAGTTGCCGGTGTCCTTGCCGTTGGTGCTGAGGTTGGCCCCATAGACCATGCCGTTGCCGCGCACATCCCATTGGCCCTTGTTGCCGTCGGTCTGGCGCTGGTGCACCACCACATGGTCGACGAACTCCTTGCGCACATCGTCGGCGCCGAGATAGGTGCGCGCGGCGGGCGCGGCTGCCGCGGTGGCCTCCGCAGGTGCAGCCGACGGCTCCGGCTCGGTCGCTTTCGGGCTGGACATGACACCGGCGCCCACCGGCACGCCAAGGCCCGAAACGACGACCTGCCCATAACGCCGATCGGCGTTCTGTTGCAGCTGGCTCGACGCGAGATAGGCGTTGCCTTCGAGCGAGTAGACGCGGTAGCAACTGCTTTCGTCGCGGCCCGTCCAGGCGATGGTGAGGCAGTAGCGGCCATCGTCGCGAACCGTCCAGGTGCCACTGGCGGTGACAGGCTTGCCACCGGCCGCGCGGCTGCTGGCGATCAGGGTGCCGTCGGGCGATTGTTTCCAGCGTCGTACGTTGCCGGTGCCCGGGGCGGTGTGCTCCACCTCGGCGCCGGCAGCCAGGAAGGTGCGTGTCTGGGCCAGGTCGAAGGGCGCGCCACGGTCGGCGATTTCCTGGCCGGTGACGATGCGGTCCGCGGCGTATGCCGAAAAGCAGGCGAGCACGGCGACGCCCAGGGAAGTCTGTCGGTATTTCATTCTTGACTCCTGCCAAAGATCGGCACGCGCATCTTCGGCCGTGGGCGCCGATGGCGCATCACCCAGGCAGGTGACGCGGATCGTCCAGGGCGATCAAAGCCAGGTCGCGGCCGAGAACCCGACTTCCGACCCAGCCGATGAGGGCGTGCAGCTGTAGGCGTAGGCGCGCTCCATCTGCTCCAGCAATTGCGGCAGGTACGCGGGCCGCTCGTTGAGCTCGCGGTGCAGCAAGGGATAGATACGATCGTGCTGCTTCAGGCCCGATGCGCGGTGCCCTGCGAGCACGTCGATGCTGGTGCCGACACGCGGGGCGACCCGCGCCCCCGTGATGCGCTGCACGAAGCTGCTGGCCAGAAAGCGTTGCAGCGGATCGGCGGGCGACTGCACATGGCAGGCGCGCACCGCGTCGCTTTCGGGGTCGGTCGGCGGCGCCCTGCTGGGCACCTGCAGGTCGGCCGACTGAAACGCCACGAAGGCCACCGGCTTCGGCGCCATGGCGTCGCCGGCTCCGGCCGGCATGACCAGTTCGTCGGAGAGATGGCGGCCCAGCGCGCCGCCCATCGAATGTCCGTAGGCGAAGAATGACTCCGGCCGGGTCCGCAGGTAATCGGCCAGCAGCCTGACCAGCAGGGTATTGGAGGTGGGCCGGCGGCTCAGCGCGCTCTGGAGCACATGGCGGCCCTGCCGGACCGTGGTGGGGATGTCACCCAGGTAGCGCTTGGTGAGGTTGCGCGAATCGACTCGATTGGCGGACATGCCGCCGAAATTCACTGCGATGAGTGACTGGCCGCCGGGCGGTGTCGGCATGTCGTGGAAGGCGAGCTTGGTGCCGTTGACGAACATCATCCGCCCGTCGTCCAGCAGCACGCTTTCCCGTGCGATGCGTCGCAATTGTTGCGCTACATCGGCCCGGCCGGTCGCCCAGGCCTCGACCATGGCTCGCCGGACAAATTCACGAAAGCCGCGAGCGAGGTCGGGACGGGTGTGCAGGCCATTGGCGGGCTTGCGACCATCGTAGGGAAAGTAGCCGAACTCGAGCACCGCCGCCAGCGCGGCCCAGACATACGGCTCGAATAGGCGTGCCGCTGGATCGGTGCCGTGCGAAGCGGTCTTCCCGGCGACCTTGCCCTGGAAGTCCGCCGGCGAAGCGGCGAGCGGACGGCACGACAACGCGTCCAATGGTGTGGGCGAGGAAGTCGAAGCGCGCGTGGCGGCGTCGGGCGGCGCATGGGGCACGGCCTGTCGCGAGTCGGCTGGCTGACGCGGAAACGAGCTGTTCTTGATCGTTCCGAAAAAACGGGTGGAATTCATGGGATGGAGGCCGGATCGGGCCTTCCATCCTGGTCATCGCCGAGCAGCGCGCCACGTCTCTTGCGCATTTCTCACCCGCGAAACCGAAGCCGAAACCGAAACCGCCGCCGGCCCGGCGCTCGCGCTCGCGCTCGCCTCAGCGCTCGCTATTTCGCGCGGCGAACCGCCGGATCATCTCGATGTGCGCAATGCCGGCTTCATCGAACACGTCGCCACGTGGTTCGAAACCGCGACCGGCGTAGAAGCCCTGGGCGCTGCACTGCGCATGCAGCAGCACACCCGCGTCGCCGCGATGAATGGCGGCATGCAGCAGGGCATCGAGCACGAGCGCGCCCAGACCCTGTCCGCGCCGATCGCGCCGGACCGCCATACGGCCGATGCGCGAGAAGCCGATGTCCGCGCCCTCCTGGAATACCGGCAGCAGCCGTCCCGTGGCCGCGCCCGCGCCGTCAGCACCGACCAGCACCGCGTGCAGGCTGAGGGCATCGTCTTCGTCCCATTCCATATCGATCGGCACGCCTTGCTCGTGCACGAAGACGGCCAGCCGCAGCGGCGCCGCCCAGGATTGCAGCTCGCTCCAGCGGCCGAGCCGGAGTCGACCGGCGTGGTCGGTCACGGCGACGCCGGCTCGGTGCCGAGCGCACCACGCAAAGCCGCCGCGGCGGCGGCATGGGCCTGCCGGGCCTCGGCCACGATTCGGCCCATCTTCACGAATTCGTGGGTGACGCCGCGGTAGATCTCCAGGTCGACCGGCACGCCGGCCGCGCGCAGGCGATCGGCGTATTCGATGCCTTCGTCCACCAGCGGATCGCATTCGGCCAGGCCGATCCAGGCAGGAGCCAGGCCGTCGAAATCGGGCGCGAGCAAGGGCGCGAAACGCCAGTCGTCGCGGTCGGCGTCGCTGCGGACGTACTGGCCGAAAAACCACTGGATCAGGCCGGCGCTGATGATCGGGCCCTGAGCGAAGCGGCGGTGCGAGGCGGTGTCCTGCCGGGCGCTGCAGCCGGGGTAGATGAGCAGTTGCAGCGCGAGCCGCAGGCCGGCGTCGCGCGCCAGATGGGCGCAGCCGGCGGCCAGCGTGCCGCCGGCGCTGTCGCCGCCCACGGCCAGCCGGGTTGGATCGATGTGGATCGATTCGCCGTGGCGGGCCAGCCATTGCAGGGCGTCCCAGGCGTCGTCGGACGCGGTGGGAAAGCGGTGTTGCGGCGCCAGGCGGTAATCGAGCGAGATCACGGCGCAACCGGCGCGGCGGGCCAGTTCGCGGCACAGGATGTCGTGCGAGGCGACGCTGCCTACCGTGAAACCACCGCCGTGGAAATACAGCAGGGCGGGCAGCGACACATCGTCGTGCGGCGCCACCAGTCGGGCCGGCAGCGGTGTGCCGTCGCGTGCCGGAATGTGGAAATCGTGCACCCGCGGCATCACCGGGCGATCGATCTCCAGCACCTCGGCGCCGCTCTCGTACGACTGGCGGGCCTCCTCGGGCGTTTTCGATTGCATCGGCTCGCGCTCGAGCCGCGCCATGCCGCTGACGATGCCGCGCATGGCGGGAGTGAGGCTGGCGAGAACCTGGGGATCGGGCAGCACGGGTTCAGACCACCGTCGCGGTGGTGGCGCCATCCATCGGGATGTTGGCGCCGTTCACGTAACTGGCCTTGGCCGAGGCCAGGAACACCACCATCGCCGCGATTTCTTCCGGCATGGCGACCCGGCCCATGGCCATGCGCGTGCCCGGATCGGCCGGCGCCGGCCGGCCTTCGGCCTCGGCCATGCGGGCATCCACCGCGATGCCTTCCTTGAGACGTTCGGTCAACACCGGCCCGGGGTTGACCGAATTCACGCGAACGCCCTGTTTGGCATAGGCCGCGGCCAGCCCGGCGGTTGCCAGCAGCAGCGCGGCGTTGGCTGAGCCGCCGGCCAGATGCGCCGGATTGCCGAGCTTGCCGCCCATGCCGATCACGTTGACCACCGCGCCGGCGCCACGCTCGGCCATGCGCTTGATGGTCGGGTCTAGCATGTGGATGTAGGTGAAGTATTTCGCGTCCATGGCCGCATGCCACTTCTGCGGGGTGAGCTCGCTCGGCGCGGCACGCTTGGCCGCGCCCGCGCTGTTGACCAGCACGTCGACCGGACCGACCGTGCCTTCTGCCGCGTTCAGGGCGGCAAGCGCGGCGTCGGGGTCGGTGAGGTCGGCGGGAAAGAAGGCGATACGGTCACGCGCGTCCAGCGAATCCGCGGCTTCGCGCAGGGTGTCGGCGTTGCGCGCGATGAGGCTTACCGTCGCACCTTCGTCCAGGAAGGCCCGCGCGCAGGCCAGGCCGATGCCTTTGCTCGCGCCGGTGATGAGAACGTGTTTTCCCTTGAGTTGCAGATCCATGCTTGTCCCCTTGGTTGATGTAAATCGTTAGAAGGTATGAACGGGCCCGGCGTGTCCGAGCAGACCGTCCGCGCACGTCCCGTCAAGGCGCAAAGCGCAGACATGGCGCGGGCCATGGCGAGCATTTGCAACGCGGAGGGGGCGTTTCCGGGCAGGATGAGCGGGCATGTCGGGTCCGTTCATACCTTCTCAGGCGAACATGGCGGCTTCGCTGCCGCTCGACCAGTCGATCGGGTCCTGCTGCAGCACGGCATCGATGTCCATGCCCAGCGTGAGGCCCACCACGTCGGGAAAGCTGGTGGCGAGTTCGCGGTCGTTGAGTTGCGCCTCGCGCGCCCGCGCCCGCCAGGTGGCCAGGTGCAGGATGCCGGCGAGCGGTTCGTAGGCATCGTTGTCGAACGGTGCGTGCTGGTATTGCAGGGCGTCGACGATCTGCTGCGGAAACGACCACGACCGGCAGAGCCCGGCGCCGACCTGGCCCCAGGCAAAGCCGAAGCTGCGCTGCTCGGCGCGGGCGCGCTTGGGATCGAGCGGCGGCACGGTGCGATCGAGTGCGCGGATCTCCTCACCCATGCCCAGATGCATCACCAGTTCGCCGGATGCATGGATCAGCCCGGCGGTGAAAGCGGTGCCCTGGTTCTCGCGCACGTTGCCGGCAAGCGCGCGGGAGATCTTGGCCACGTCGAGGCTGTAGCGCCAGAACTGCGCCATGACGATGCCCGGCACCGCCTTGAACGCACCGCTCAACGCGGCCGCGCTCACCAGCGAACGCACGTGGTTCAGGCCCATGATCGCCAGCGCCTCCGACACCGAACTGATGCGCCCGGCCAGCTGGAAATGCGCCGAGTTCGCCAATTGCAGCACCCGGGTGGCGAGGCCCGGGTCGGTGTTGACCAGCTGGTTGACCGTGCGGAGATCGGGCTCATCCCGGTTGAGTTCGCTCATCAGCAGGGCCACTACTTTGGGGATGCTGGGCAAGGCTGCGGGCATGGCCAACAGTTCGGAAAGCTGCATGCGGGGAATCCTTGGACCTGGACGCAGGGATGTATGCGAAACGCTATTTGTTGCCGATTATCGATCCCTCGTTGACGAAAACGCATGGATCGCCCGAGTGTTCCCGCTAGGGCGATGCATGCCCGGCCTTATTCGCCGGCCGGCAGGCCGTCGCCCTGCACCGTCAGGCCCAGGCGCTTCATGAGCGCGCGGTCGCGCACGGCCTGTGGATTGGAGGTGGTCAGCAGGCGGTCGCCGTAGAAGATGGAGTTGGCGCCGGCCATGAAGCACAGGGCTTGCAGGGCTTCGTCCATCTGCTCGCGACCGGCCGACAGCCGCACCATGGCGGTCGGCATGGCGATGCGCGCGGCGGCGATGGTGCGCACGAACTCGAAGGGGTCGAGCGCGTCGGTGCCTTCGAGCGGCGTGCCGGCCACCTGCACCAGGTTGTTGATCGGCACGGATTCCGGATACGGGTCGAGATTGGCCAGTTGCGCGATGAGGCCGGCGCGCTGGGTGCGGTTCTCGCCCAGGCCGACGATGCCGCCGCAGCAGACGTTCATGCCGGCATCGCGCACCAGCGCCAGGGTGTCGAGGCGGTCCTGGTAGGTGCGGGTGCTGATGATGTTGCCGTAGATCTCTGGCGCGGTGTCGAGGTTGTGGTTGTAGTAGTCGAGGCCGGCGTCCTTCAGCGCATGCGCCTGGTGGGCTTCGAGCATGCCGAGGGTCATGCAGGTCTCCAGGCCCAGGCCCTTGACGCCGCGCACCATGGCCGAGATGCGGTCCACGTCGCGGTCCTTCAGGTTGCGCCAGGCCGCGCCCATGCAGAAGCGGGTGGCGCCCTGGGCGCGGGCGGCTTCGGCGGCGTCCATGACCTCGTCGATCGGCATCAGCTTGCTGGCCTCGACGCCGGTCTCGAAATGCACCGACTGCGGGCAATAGCCGCAATCCTCGGCGCAGCCACCGGTCTTGATCGACAGCAGCGTGGACAGCTGCACTTCGTTGGCATCGAAATGCTGGCGGTGCACCGTCTGCGCCTGGAAGACCAGGTCCATGAAGGGCTTGGACAGCAGGGCCTCGACCTGGGCGACGGTCCAGCGCGGCGAAGCGGATGCGGAAGGCGCGGCAGCTGGAAGGGTGGCGCGGAGTTCGGCGATGGAAACGGAGGCGACGGTGCTCATCGTGATTCTTTCTTGGCGGCGGCGGCCCGGGTCAGGGCCTTGCGGATCGTGGCGGCGTCCAGATGCGACGCCACGGCGGCGGGGGTGGGTTCGTCCAGCCAGGGCACGATGCCCAGGCAAGGCGCTGTGTGCTGGTCCTGCAGCCATTGGCGCAGGGTGGAAATGGTGTCGTGCGGGTGCAGCATGCCGGGGTCGATGCGGGTGCCCACCCAGCCAACCAGCTTCAGGCCGCGGGCGGCGATGGCGTCGGCGCTCAGCAGTGCGTGGTTGATGCAGCCCAGGCGCAGACCGACGACCAGGATCACTG
Organism: Xylophilus sp. GOD-11R; assembly: GCF_033546935.1. Lineage (GTDB taxonomy): Bacteria > Pseudomonadota > Gammaproteobacteria > Burkholderiales > Burkholderiaceae_C > Xylophilus. The sequence goes on from NZ_CP137854.1 coordinate 2,464,350, forward strand.
GCAGGCCGATATCGACGGCCAGGTCGGCGGTGTCCCAGTCGGTGCCGAGCGGCACGCGGAAGCCGCCCACGCCTTCGACGACGAGCCAGTCGCAGCGCCCTTCCAGTGCCTGCGCTGCGTGCAGCAGCGCGGCGCGCGAGATGGGAGCGTCGTCGATGGCGGCGGCCACGTGCGGCGCGCAAGGTGTGCGCAGCTGGCAGGGGCCGACCTCGGCGTCGCGCAGTTCGACGCTAGATGCGGCGCGCAGCGCCTGCACGTCGTCGTTGACCCAGCGGCCATCGACCAGTTCGAGTCCGGCCGCGACCGGCTTGAGCCCGGCGGTGCGCGCGCCGTCGGCGCCGAGCAGATGCAACAGCGCGGCGCTGACGCGGGTCTTGCCGATCTCGGTGTCGGTGCCGGTGACGAAGCAACCTGGTGTGTGGTTCATGGTGGAAGCAGGGTTTCGACCGAATCGGCCAGCACCGAGCACAGGCGCCAGAGGTCGGCCTCGGTGTGCCCCGCGCTCAGGCTGATGCGCAGGCGGGCGGTGCCGACCGGCACGGTGGGGGGGCGGATGGCGGGCACCCAGATGCCCAGGGCATCGAGTTGCGCCGCCAGGGCCAGCGCGGTTTCGTTGTCGCCGACGATGAAGGGATGGATCGCGGTGTCGGACGGCGGGGCCGACCAGCCGATCGGCGGCAGCGCCTCGACGATGCCGGCCAGCGAGTCGTGCAGCGAGCGGCCGAGCGTGGCCAGGTGGGCGCGGCGCCGGTCGCCCTCCTCGCCCATCACCAGCGCCAGGCTGACGCCGGCGGCATAGGCCACGGCCGGCGGCGCGGCGGTGGTGTAGATGTAGGGCCGCGCGCTCTGCACCAGCCAGGCGATGACGGTCGGATGCGCCGCCACGAAGGCGCCGGCCACGCCCAGCGCCTTGCCGAGCGTGCCCATGTAGATGAAGCGCTGGCTCGACAGACCGAAATGCGCCAGCGCTCCCCTGCCCTGCGGCCCGAGCACGCCGAAGCCATGGGCATCGTCGACGACGATGTAGGCGTCGTGCCGCTCGGCCAGCGCCAGCAGGTCGGCCAGCGGTGCGATGTCGCCGTCCATGCTGAAGACGGCATCGGTCACGATGATCTTCACCGGGCTTTCGCTGGTCTCCAGCAAGGCGCCGAGCAGGTCCGTGCGGTCGTGCGGATAGAGCTGCACCTTGGCCTTGGCCAGGCGGCTGCCGTCGATCAGCGAGGCGTGGTTGAGCTTGTCGGCAAAGAGCATCGCCTGCCCGTCGCCGAGCGCGGTGAGCAGGCCCATGTTGGCCATGAAGCCGGTGCAGAAATACAGCGCCTCGCAGCCGGGAATGGTGTCCGACTGGGTGGCGGCCAGGGCTTGCTCCAGGTCGGCGTGGGCACGCGAATGGCCGCTGACCAGGTGCGACGCGCCGCTGCCGCAGCCGTAGCGCGCGGCGCCCTCGGCCATGGCGGCGGTCAATGCGGGGTGGTTGGCCAGCCCCAGGTAGTCGTTGCTGCAGAAGGACAGCAGGTCGCGCGAGCGGCCTCCCTCGGCGGACACCTGCTGGCGCGGCGCGCATGCGGTGTCGGCCACCTTGCGGCGTCGGCGCAGCGCCTGCGCATCGCGCTCATGCAACTGTCGGGTCAGGTGCTCTATCAGCATGGAGATCGGGGGTGGTTCCGGGGGCGCAGGTCGCGTCCAGGGTATCGATGAGGCGCGCGGCCAGCCAGGCGGCGAGCGGCGCGTCGAGCACATAGGGCGGCATCAGGTAGACGGTGCGGCCGATGGGACGGATCAGCAGACCGCGTTTGCGCCCCGCCAGATGAAAGGCTTCGGCGAAGCGCGCAGGCCCGTGGCCCTCGCGTACGTCGAAGGCGAAGATGGTGCCCTGCTGGCGGAAATGCGCGATGCGCGGGTCGCCCCTCAGCGGCGCCAGCGCCTCGGCCAGCAGCGCCGAGCGCTCGCGGTTGGCCTGCAGCACCCCGTCTTGTTCGAAGCGATCGAGCACCGCCAGCGCGGCGCTGCAGGCCAGCGGATTGCCGGTGTAGGAATGCGAATGCAGAAAGCCCCGGGCCACGTCCTGGTCGAGAAAGGCCTCGAAGACGCGGTCTCGGGTGAGAACCAGCGACAGCGGCAGGTAGCCGGCGGTGATGCCCTTGGAGAGGCAGACGAAGTCGGGCCAGATGCCGGCCTGCTCGCTGGCGAAGAAGGTGCCGGTGCGGCCGCAGCCCACGGCGATCTCGTCGGCGATGAGGTGTACGCCGAATTCATCGCAGATGGCGCGAGCCGCCTGCAGGTAGGAGGGGTGGTACATCGCCATGCCGGCGGCGCACTGGATCAGTGGCTCGACGATCACGGCTGCCACCTGCCCGTGGCGCTCGGCCAGCAGGCGGCGCAGGTCGGCGGCGGCGCGTGCGGCCGCGTCTTCTGCCGATTCGCCCGGCAATGCCTGGCGGGCATCGGGCGACTCGGCCAGGTGGGCGCGCATCAGCAAGCGGTCGTAGGTGTCACGAAAGATCGCCACGTCGGTCACCGACAGTGCGCCCAGCGTCTCGCCGTGGTAGCTGCCGCGCAGGCAGACGAACTCGCGCTTGTCGGGCAGGCCGAGGTTTCGCCAGTAATGAAAGCTCATCTTCAGCGCGATCTCGACGGCCGAGGCGCCGTCGCTCGCGAAGAAGGCATGGCCCAGCACGCCGCCGGTGAGCGCCGACAGCCGCTCGGCCAGCTCCACTGCCGGCGCATGGGTGCAGCCGGCCAGCATCACGTGCGGCAGGGTGTCGAGCTGGCGCTTGATGGCGTCGTTGATGCCCGGATCGGCGTGGCCGAAGAGGTTGACCCACCAGGAGCTGGTGGCGTCGAAGTAGCGCTGCCCCTCCTGGTCGATCAGCCAGGGGCCTTCGCCGCGCGCGATGGGCAGCGGCGGCACCTCGAAGGAGCGCTGCATCTGCGTGCACGGATGCCACACGGCGGCGAGGCTGCGCTGTTGCCAGCCCGCATTGGCGCCGGCCATGCTCAGCGCCCTTTGAGCTTGGCGAACGCCGAAGCCATGGCCGAGGAGCCCATGGCCGCGCCGCTGTCGGCGCCGCGCTGGTGCTGCTGCGGCCGGCCGCGACCGGCGGGCTCGAAGCGGTTGTCGCGCGCGCCGTCGCGCCGGGGCGGCGCGGCGTCGAGCTTCATGGTCAGGCCGATGCGCTTGCGCACCGCGTCGACTTCCATCACCTTCACGCGGACGATGTCGCCGGTCTTGACCACCTCGCGCGCGTCTTCCACGAAGCGGTGCGCGAGCTGGCTGACATGGATCAGGCCGTCCTGGTGCACACCCAGGTCGACGAAGGCGCCGAACTGCGCCACGTTGCTGACCGTGCCTTCCAGAATCATGCCGGGCTGCAGGTCAGCGATGTCTTCCACGCCGTCGTTGAAGCGGGCAACCTTGAAGTCCGGGCGCGGGTCGCGGCCAGGCTTTTCCAGCTCGACCAGGATGTCCTTGACGGTCAGCGGGCCGAAGCGATCGTCCGCGAATTGCTCGGGCTTGAAACCGCGCAAGGCCTCGGGCCGGCCCATCACCTCGGCGACCGGGCGGCCGGCCTGGGCGACGATGCGCTCTACCAGCGGATAGGTTTCGGGATGCACGCCGGTCATGTCCAGCGGCTGTTCGCCGCCGCGAATGCGCAGGAAGCCGGCGCTCTGTTCGAAGGTCTTGGCGCCCAGGCCCGCGACCTGCAGCAGTTGCTGGCGGCTGCGGAAGGCGCCGTTGGCCTCGCGCCAGCGCACCACCGCCTTGGCCACGCCGCCCGACAGGCCCGACACCCGCGCCAGCAAGGGCGCGCTGGCGGTGTTGAGGTCGACGCCTACAGCGTTCACGCAGTCTTCGACCACCGCTTCGAGCGTGCGGGCAAGCTCGCCCTGGTTCACGTCGTGCTGGTACTGGCCGACGCCGATGCTCTTGGGGTCGATCTTGACCAGCTCGGCCAGCGGATCCTGCAGGCGCCGCGCAATGCTGGCGGCACCACGCAGGCTCACGTCCACGTCGGGCATTTCCTGGCTGGCGAATTCGCTGGCGCTGTAGACCGAAGCGCCCGATTCGCTCACCACCACCTTCTCGATGGTGCGTTCGACCTTGGCGGCGAGCTTGATCAGGTCGGCGGCGAGCTTGTCGGTTTCGCGGCTGGCGGTGCCGTTGCCGATGGCGATCAGGTTCACGCCGTGCTTGTCGGCGAGCTTGGCCAGGGTGTGCAGCGAGCCTTCCCAGTCCTTGCGCGGTTCGTGCGGGTAGACGGTGGCGGTCTCCAGCAGGCGGCCGGTGGCGTCTACCACGGCCACCTTCACGCCGGTGCGGATGCCCGGGTCCAGGCCCATCACGCAGCGTGGTCCGGCGGGCGCGGCCAGCAGCAGGTCGCGCAGGTTGTCGGCGAAGACCTTGATGGCGGTCTTTTCAGCGTCGTCGCGCAGGCGGCCGAACAGATCGCGTTCGGTGGACAGCGACAGCTTCACCTTCCAGGTCCAGGAAACGCATTTGCGCAGCAGGTCGTCGGCGGCTCGGCCGGCGTGGCTCCAGCCCAGGTGCAGGGCGATGCGGCCTTCGGCGATGGTCGGGCGACCGGGTTCGGGCTCCACCGGAAGCACCAGCTTGGCGTCGAGAATTTCCAGCGCCCGGCCGCGGAACACGGCCAATGCGCGGTGCGAGGGAATGCGGCCGATCGGTTCGGAGTAGTCGAAGTAGTCGCGGAACTTGGACACTTCGGCGTCGTTCTCGTTCTTGGCCTCGACCTTGGTGGAGCGCAGCACGCCTTCGGCCCAGAGCCATTCGCGCAGGTTCTGCAGCAGCGCGGCGTCTTCGGCCCAGCGCTCGGAGAGGATGTCTCGCACGCCGTCGAGCACGGCCTGGGTGCTGGTGAAGTCGCTGCCGTCCTCGCCCTTCTCGGCCTTGACGAAGGCCTGGGCCTCGTCGGCCGGCACGCGGGTGGGGTCGGCATAAAGCAGATCGGCCAGCGGTTCGATGCCGGCTTCGCGGGCGATCAGGCCCTTGGTGCGGCGGCGCTGCTTGTAGGGCAGGTAGAGGTCTTCGAGTTCCTGCTTGGTGGGCGCGGCCTCGATGGCGGCGCGCAGGGTGTCGGTCAGCTTGCCTTGCTCGTCGATGCTTTTGAGCACGGCAGCGCGGCGGTCTTCGAGCTCGCGCAGGTAGGACAGACGGGATTCGAGCTCACGCAGCTGGATGTCGTCGAGGCCGCCGGTGGCCTCCTTGCGGTAGCGGGCGATGAAGGGAACGGTGGCACCGCCGTCGAGCAGGTCGACGGCGGCGCGCACGCGGCCTTCGTCGACGGAGAGCTCGGAGGCGATCTGGCGGATGATTTTCTGCATCGGCGAAACGTCTGGGCGTGTGAGGCGGCTGGAGAGAGAAAACGAGTGGGCAGTCGCCGACAAAGCGAAAGGCGGGCGAGTTTGCCACAGCCCTCCGCGGGCCACCGGGTGCGTCAGTCAGGAGTCGCTCGCAGGGGCCATGTCCGGTAACCCGGCATGCGGGTGTGGGTGGTTAGGATGTTTGACATGCCTTCTCCACGCCCACGTTCCTGGCCGAAGCGGCTGCTGCGCGCCCTGCTGGTCGGGCTGATGGTGCCGGTGTTGCTGTTCGAGGAATGGGGCTGGGTGCCACTGGCCGCGGGCGTCGCGCGCCTGGCCGCGCTTCCGATGTGGGCGGGGCTGGAGCGGCGCATTCGCGCCCTGCCCCCCTGGGCGGCGCTGGCGAGCTTCATGGTGCCGGTGCTGCTGCTGTTGCCGGTCAAGCTCGGCGCCTTGTGGCTGTTCGCCGAAGGCCATATGGCGACCGGCCTGCTGCTGCTGGCCGTTGCCAAGCTGGCCGGCACCGCGCTGGTGGCGCGGATCTTTCAGCTCACGCAGCCATCGCTGATGCGCATTCCGCTGTTCGCGCGCTGCTACCTGCGATGGAAATACTGGAAGGACAGCGTGCTGCAGACGGTGCGTGCCCATCCTCTCTGGCGGGCGGCGCGACATCCGGGCGTGGCGCTGCGCCGTCGCTGGCGCTCGTGGCGCCGCCACTGGCGCGCCTGGAACGCCTGAGCCGGCGGCTGCGCCTCAATGCACCGCGAAGCGATGGCGTGGCTGGGGCGCGCGGGCCGCGGCGATCATGCGTTCGACGATCTGCGGCCCGCAGCCCAGAAAGCCCGCCGGATCGAGCGCTTCGTCGATCTCGTCGGTCGACAGCAAGGTGGTGATTTCACGCCGCTGCAGCAGCGCTTCGCGCAGCGACAGCGAGCCCTGTACCGCGCTTTCGCAGGCCCGCAGAATGAGCCGGTGGGCCGAGCGCCGACCGGTCTTGCGGGCCAGCGCCATCATCACGCTCTCGGCCATCACCAGACCACGGGTCACGTCGATGTTCTGCCGCATGCGCGCGGGATGAATCTCCAGGCCTTGCAGGATCATCGCCATCTGGCTGACGGCCGCGTGCGCCAGCATGAAGCTCTGCGGCATCACCAGCGTCTTGAAGTGGCCCAGGCTGTCGTGGTCGCGGTCATGTCCCATCGACTCCATGGCCACCGCCACGTTCTGGGCCGCCATGCGCGCATGGGTCAACACCAGTTCGCAGCCGACTGCATTGGCGCCGTGGTAGATGCTGCCCATGGCCGCCCGGCCGGGCGGGGCCGGCTCGCGCAGTTCGTCGATCTCGTTGCCGGTGAGCGAAACGATGGCGCGGGCGATGTTGGCCATGGTCGACGACATCATGGCCAGCGCCAGGCAGACCTCGGTGATGCGGTCGCGCGCCGAGAACCAGGAGATCGGCGAGGCCAGCAGCCCGAGCTCGGCCATCAGCGATGCCTGAAGTTCCAGCCCACGCGCGCCCAAGGCGGCCAGCGTGCCGGTGGATCCGCCGAAAGGCCCGGCGGTGAGGTTGGTGCGTACCGACACCAGGCGTTCGAGCTGCCGGTCGAGTTCGGTCATCCAGACCGCGCAGCGAAAGCCGAAGGTGGTCGGCCGGTCGTGCATGCCCTCGGTGCGGGCGATCATCACCGTCGAGCGGTGGTCTTCGGCCATGGTCAGCAGAATCGTCCGCACCTGCAGCGCGTCGCGCTCGACCACGTTCAGGCCTTCGCGCAACTGCAGGATGAAGGCGGTGTCGGTGACGTCGAGGTTGGTGGAGCCCCAGTGCAGGTACTCGGCCGCGCTGCCGCACGCTTCGGCGAGCTGGTCGAGAAACGGCAGGCCCGGATGGCGGGCGGCTTCGACCGCCTGGCGCAACCGCTCCCAGTTGACCGTCATGCCCTTGGAGCGGCGCGCGATTTCCTCGTAGGCCTGCGCGGGAATGATGCCCATCGCCGCCTCGGTCTTGGCCAGGGCCAGCGCGACCTGAAGGAAATGCGTGACCCGCGCCTGGTCGGAAAAGATCCGACGCATTTCATCGGTACCGAAAAAATTGTTCAACAGCCTCGAACTGTGATTCGGCATTGTGGTGTCCAGGAATCCGGCAAAAGCGTGCGTTGCGCGGTAGCGAATCGTGAGTGAATGGCGTGATTGGAAGCGCGTCCAGGCTTCTATCATGCGGTCGGCGACGGGTGGTTACAACAATCTTATGGACTACATACGATTGGCCGTCAGAGCGGCGACGACTATTGAGGCATCACGCGCGATAGCGGGTCCGTGTACCTTCGGCACCCAAATAAAGGAACAAGGCGATGGTCGAGCACGGCAGTGAGTTGGTAAAGGCGGTGGTGGTTTTGGCGGCAGGCGTGATCGCCGTGCCGCTGTTCAAGCGGCTCGGCCTGGGCTCGGTACTCGGCTATCTGGCGGCGGGGCTGGCGATCGGGCCGTCGGGCTTCGCGGTGTTCGCCGATCCGGAGGCGGTGCTGGGCCTGGCCGAGTTCGGCGTGGTGATGTTCCTCTTCGTGATCGGGCTGGAGATGCAGCCGCGCCGGCTGTGGAGCCTGCGGCGCGAGATCTTTGGCCTCGGCCTGCTGCAGGTGCTCTTGTGCGGCGGCCTGCTCACCGCCGCCGGCGTGCTGGCCGGTTTCTCACCGGCGGTGTCCTTCGTCGCCTCGATGGGCTTCGTGCTCTCGTCCACCGCCATCGTCATGCAGATGCTCGACGAGCGCGGTGAAACGTCGACCAAGCGCGGCCAGCGCATCGTGTCGGTGCTGCTGCTCGAAGACCTGGCCATCGTGCCGCTGCTGGCCGTGGTGGCCGCCCTGGCGCCCACCGCGGCGGTGGACGACGGTGTTTCGCGCTGGGTGAAGGTCGGCATCGCGGTCGCCACGCTGGTCGCCCTGGTGGCGGTGAGCCGCTTCCTGCTCAATCCGCTGTTCCGCATCCTGTCGAAGGCGCGCGCCCGCGAGGTGATGGGCGCGGCGGCCCTGCTGGTGGTGCTGGGCGCGGCACTGGCGATGCAATGGGGTGGGCTGTCGATGGCCCTCGGCGCGTTCGCAGCAGGGGTGATGCTGTCGGAGTCCACCTTCCGGCATCAACTGGAGGCCGACGTCGAACCCTTCCGCGGCCTGCTGCTGGGCCTGTTCTTCATGGGCGTGGGCATGTCGCTCGACCTGGCCCTGATGCGCGCCGACTGGCTGGTGCTGCTCGGCGGGGTGGTGGCGGCGATGGCGATCAAGTCGGCGGGTGTCTATGCCATCGCCCGCCTGATGCGCGCCCGCCATCCCGAGGCCCTGGAGCGGGCCGCGCTGATGACCCAGGGCGGCGAGTTCGCCTTCGTGCTGTACGGCGCGGCGGCCGGCACCGGGCTGATCGAGGACCACGTCAACGCCCTGCTCACCGCCGCGGTCATTTTGTCGATGGCGCTCACGCCGCTGGTGGTGCTGTCGTTGCGCTGGCTGCTGCCGGCCCGGCCGCCGCAGGACATGGACGGCGTGAAAAGCATCATCGACGCCGCCCGCGCCGGCGAGGAAACGGCCGGCAACGTGGTGGTGATCGGCTTCGGCCGCTTCGGCCAGATCGCCTGCCAGACGCTGCTGGCGCGCGGCGTGGACGTGACCATCATCGAGCAGGACACCGACATGATCCGCACCGCCAGCCGGTTCGGCTTTCACGCCTACTATGGCGACGGCACCCGCATGGACGTGCTGCGCGCAGCCGGCACGGTGCATGCGCAAGCGTTGCTGGTCTGCGTGAACGACAAGGAAGCGGCCAACCGCATCGTGGAACAGGCGCGCAAGTCGTTTCCCCTGGTGCCGGTGCTCGCACGCGCCTACGACCGGCAGCACGCCATCGAGCTGATACGCGCCGGTGTGCATTGGCAGATGCGCGAGACCTTCGAATCGGCCATGGCCTTCGGCAGCGAGGCACTGCGCCAGCTCGGCGTGAGCGAAGACGACATCGCCGAGGTGGCCGAAGACGTGCGCCGCCGCGATGCCGAACGGCTGCAATTGCAGATGGCCGGCGGCATCAGCCAGGGACTGGATCTGGTGCGCGGCAACCGCTGGACGGCCACGCCGCTCACCAAACCACGGCGGGCCGGCAATGCGCTCAACGATGCCGCCGCCGCCGCCCTGGAGTCCCGGCAGGCCGCCGTCGGCAAGACCGACCCGCAAGCGCCGACCGATGCCGTTCCTTGACCGGCCGGCCAGACACCCTTGCCCGAAAAAAACGGAAATACGTCGGGATTACTCGGCCGCCTTCAGCACATAACCAATGCGCGGAAAGTGCACGTGGACCGTGCCGGCCCGGTCGTCCTCACGGCGCAGGGTGATGTGCATGCGGGTCGCGGCCACCAGGACGCCTTCGGTCTGCTCCAAGCCGAAGGTCTCGGCCGCCACCGTCACCCGCGCGCCCAGCGGCAGGCCGTGGTCGTCCTGGAAGACCTCGTCCGGCAGCGGTGCCGGCGTGGAGCCCGCGGCCAGCGCGATGGCGTCGGCCGCGTCCATCGGCGTGGATTCGCCGTGGCCGATGAGCGCCATGCGGTTCATCCAGTCGAGCACCGCCGGCGTGAAGTCGAGGATGTCGGCCACCGCCGGAACCCGGGTGCGGGTGAACCACAGGGGGTGATAAGCGGACAGATCGGCGATGCAGGGCGCCTCACCCAGCAGGTAGGGGCGGTCGTCGAGCATGTCCGATAGGCGCCGCAGATACGACTTGTAGGCGCTGGCGGCGTCTTCGGGTCGCAGCCGCGTCATGCCCGTGGCGGACATCGCGGCTCGGTCCCGGGCAAAAGCCTCGCGCTCCTGTGCGCTTGCCTGATCGAAAAGCTGTGCCCGGCCGCGCGGCTGAAAATTCCAGGCCATCGCCGCCCAGAAGAGCGTGCTGTCGGCCCATTGCGCCAGCACCCGGCCCAGGCCTTTTTCCGGCTCCGGATACAGCGTGGGCGCCGGCTGCCGGTGCTCCAGCACGTCGCAGATGAGCGCAGTGTCGCAGTAGATATCCGCGCCGATCTGCAGCAGCGGCGTGCGGCGGTAGCCACCGGTCAGCGCCAGCACATCGGGCTTGGGCGCGATGCGCGGGATGGTCACCGAATGCCAGGCGAGCTGCTTGAAGCCGAGCGCAAGACGGATCTTTTCCGAGAAGGGCGAGCTGGGATAGTGGTGCAGGATCAGGTCGGGCATGGGTGACGCTCCAGGCGAACGGATGACAGGCGCCGCGCTTCGTGCGGCGGCGCAGGTAAATTCAGTCGGTGGGCGTGGATTCGGCCCGGGGCATGTACTTGAAAGTGCCGGTGGCATGCGCGCATACGCGGCCTTCGGCGTCCTCGAGCGTGCCTTCGACGAAGGCCATACGCCCGGTGCGGTGCATCAACCGGCCGTGGCCGCTCACCGGGCCGCGGGCCGGCTGCATGAAGGTGGTTTTCATCTCGATGGTGACCACACCCATGTCCGGCTGGACGCTGCGGGCAGCGCCAGCCAGGGAAACGTCGAGCAGCGTCATGATGGCGCCGCCGTGCAGCACACCGAAGGAGTTGAGGTGCTCGGGCCGCACATCCAGGCGCAACTCGCAGCGGCCCTCGGCCATGCGGGCGATGTCGATGCCCAGGTGCTGCACGAAGGGGATGGCGATCTTTCGCCAGTTCTCGATGTTCTCTTGTTCGGTCGGCATGGGGCGGGCGATGAGGGAGTTGTGAAGAATCAGCGGTCTTCGCGCAATCGCGCTCGCACGAAGATGAGCACCACGCCGACGGCGGCCACGATGCCGCCCAGCACCATCATGGCGATGCCGCTGCCGGCACGCGCATCGCGGATGGCGATGCCCAGGATCAGGCAGAGCAGGCCGCCGTAGATCAATACCCAGACCAGGCGTTCTATGCGTGCGATCGTGGAGGGGGATGCCATGGGTGCGTTCGTCGTCGGATGGAAACAGCCAGGATGATAGGCCGCTCCGCACGCCCGGCGACAGTTGAAACCAGTCGTGCGGCACACCGTGCATCTCCCGCGGCATCGGTCGCCACGCGTATGTGCTGCCGATCAGACCTGCAGCCAGGTCTGCTGCACCGCCGCATCGCGCCGCAGCGCGGCCGGCGTTCCCTCGAAGACGATGCGGCCCCGGCCCATGACCAGCACACGGTCGGCGATGTCCAGCGATATCGCCTGCTTCTGTTCCACCAGCAGCACCGCCCTGCCCGCTTGCCGCTCGTCGCGCAGGCATTCGGCCACCCGCGCTGCCATCGACGGCGCCAGGCCTTCGGTCGGTTCGTCGAGCAGCAGCAACTCGGGGCGCGCCATCAGCATGCGGCACAGGGCCAGCATCTGCTGCTCGCCGCCCGACAAGGCGCCGCCGGGCACGTCCGCGCGCGATGCCAGCGAGCCGAAAGCGGCGAAGGCGTCGGCCTCGGTCCAGCCGGCACGACCCCGCTGCAACCCCAGTTCGAGGTTTTGACGCACGGTGAGCAGCGGAAAGATGTCGCGGCTTTCCGGCAGGTAGCCGACACCGAGCCGGGCGATGCGGTGCGTGGCCAGGCCGGTGAGGCGGTGCTCTCCCCAGGTGACCTGGCCGGCGCGGGTGGGCAGCAGCCCCATCAGGCAACGCAGCAAGGTGCTGCGGCCGGCGCCGTTGCGTCCGAGCAGGGCGACGATTTCACCGCGCCGCACCTGCAGCGACACCCCCTCCAGCACGCGGCCGGCGCCGTAGCCGGCTTCGAGTTCGTGCACCTCAAGCATGGTCGGTTGCCGGCTGCAGCATGCCGGTGTAGGCGGCCCGCACCGCCTCGTGCGCGCGGATTTGATCCGGCGTGTCGATGGCCAGGATCCGGCCGTCGACCAGTACCGCGATGCGATCGGCCAGGCCGAACACCACCTCCATGTCGTGCTCCACCATGACCACGGTGCGCCCCCGGGCCAGCGCGCGGATGGTGGCGATGCAGTGCGCCGTTTCCTCACGCGACATGCCCGCGGTGGGCTCGTCGAGCAGCACCACCGCGGGTGCGCCCGCAAAGGCCAGCCCGATCTCCAGCAGGCGCTGCTCCGCATAGCTCAGCAATGGCGCCTTGCTGGCCGCCCGGTGCCGAAGTTCCAGCAGATCGAGCAGCCGGTCGGTCTCGGCTTCGATGGCCGCCTGCCCCGCGAAAGGCCGCAGCCAGCGCAGCGGCGTGGCGCCGCTGCCGGCCAGCGCACAACGCAGGTGGTCCCGCACGTCGAGTTCGGCGAAGAGCTGGGTGATCTGAAAGCTGCGCGACAGACCCCGCCGGCGCAGCCGCCTTGGCGCCAGCCCGCCGACGGCTCTGCCGTGCAACAGCACTTCGCCGGACGTGGGCGCCCAGCGGCCGCCGATGGTGTCGAACAGGCTCGACTTGCCGGCACCGTTCGGGCCGATCAAGGCGACGAATTCGCCGGTCTGCACCGCAAGATCCACCCCTCGCAGCACGGCGGTGGCGCCGAACGACTTTTCGATGCATCGCAGTTCCAGTGCAAAAGCCATGGGGGATCGGTCCTTCACGATCGGCGGCGCAGCGCCACCAGAATGCCCACGCCCGAAGACGCGGCGACCACGACCGCGATCCACGCGGCCGGCGCCGACGGATCTATCGCGCGGCCTGCCGCCATCCAGGACTCGCCCTGCCCGCGCAGGCGATAACCCAGCTCGACCGCCGCAACGAATGCGCCAGCGAGCAAAGCAAGGCCGGCGACTCCCGCCAGCGTTCGACGCCAACCCAGCGCGCGCCGAATGACGGGCGCCGCCGAGAGCAGTCCGGCCAGCCCGCCCGGCGCGAACATCACCGTCAGCAGGAAGATCGAGCCCAGGTAAAGCGGCCAGGCACTCGACCACTGGGCGATGAGCGTGGTGGTGAAGACCATCATCACGCTGCCGAGCACCGGTCCCAGAAAAAACCCGCTGCCGCCGAGGTAGGTAAAGAGCAGATAGCTTCCCGAGCGCGCCAGCCCTACGGCGTCCGCGGTGCCGACGATCTCGAACTGCAGCGCCCCGAGTGCGCCGCCGATGCCGGCGAAAAATGCCGATATGCAGTAGGCCAGATGCCGCAAGCGGCGGGGATCGTGGCCCAGAAACGCGGCCCGGGCGGCGTTGTCGCGCACCGCGTTGAACAACCGCCCCAGTGCCGTCGCCTGCAGCGCGAACAGCAGCCAGCCGCAGGCGAATGCGTAGACCAAGGCCAGCGCGTAGACCTGGCCCGGGCTGGCGAAGTCCAGGCCCAGCCAGCGGCCGTAAACCCGATCGGCGCTCATGCCGGATTCGCCGCCGAACCATTCCGGCAGCATCAGGGCGACACCCGCGGCCAGTTCACCCAGGGCCAAGGTCACCATCGCGAAGGCGGTACCCGCGGCGCGGGTGGCCACGAAGCCGAGCGGCACCGCGATCGCCAGGGCCGCAAGTCCGCCCACCAGAGGTATCAGCGGTACCGGCATCCACGCGCCCGACGCACCCCATCGCATCGCGTAGACACCCGCCAGCGCGCCGGCGCCCACATGCAGCGCATGGCCGAAACTGAGCAGGCCGCACTGGCCGAGCAGCAGGTTGTTGGCCAGCAGCACGATCGAGAGCCAGGCCATCTGGGTGAGCATCGAAATCGCCAGGCCGCTGCCGGACGCCAGCGGCACGCCCAGCGCGATGGCGAAGCAGCCGAGTCCAGCGGCGACGGCGACGGCGCCGCGCATCAGGCGCGGATTCCCATCAGTCCGCGCGGGCGAAGCAGCAGCACCGCCACCATCAGCAGATATGGCAGCAGCGGCGCCCATTGCGCCAGTCCCACGCGCCCCAGCGGGCCGTCGAGCCAGGCCGGCGCCAGCCCCGCCCAGCGCCAGACCACCGCGAACGACACATCGAAGGCGATCGCCAGATTCTGCAGCAGCCCGATCGCCAGCGACGCCACGAACGCTCCCGCCAGTGAGCCCATGCCGCCGACCACCACTACCACGAAGACGATGGAGCCGACGGCCGTCGCCATGCCGGGTTCGGTGACGTACACCGCACCACCGACCGCGCCCGCCAACCCCGCCAGCGCCGCGCCGGCTGCGAACACCCGGTTGAAGACGGTCGGCACGTCGTGCCCCAGCGCCTGTGCCATGTGCGGATGCGTCAACGCGGCGCGCACCACCAGCCCGGTGCGGCTGCGCGAAATCGTCAGCCAGGCGAGCAGCAGCATGCACAGCGCGACGACCATCACCAGCACCCGCGACGCGGCGAACGGCGTGCCGTAGACCGTGAACGCTACCCCGCGCAGGGCTGCCGGCAATTCATAGGCCACCGACGACCGGCCCCAGAAAAGCTGCACCGCCTCGACCACCAGCCAGGACAGCCCGAAAGTGGCCAGCAAGGCCGGCACTGGTCCGCGTGCATACAGTCGGCGCAGGCAGAAGCGTTCGAAGACCGCGCCCAGCAGGCCGACGCAGAGCGGCGCGAAAAGCAGCGCCGGCCAGAACCCCGCGACGCCCGCCATGGCGTAACCAAGATACGCGCCCAGCATGTAGAAGCTGGCGTGCGCGAAATTGAGCACGCCCAGCAGGCTGAAGACGAGCGTGAGGCCGGCACTCAGCATGAAAAGCAGCAGGCCGTAGGCGGTGCCGTTGAGCAGAGCCGGAACGAGGATCGATGCGGTCATGAAGGCGCGGATCGTAGTGCAGGCCCGAATTCACACCTTTGTCGTTTCCGCGCAACCCAGGTGAATCCGTCTGTGGGTGCTTTGCGTATTCGGCACAGGTTTCAATCTAAATTGACCAAATGTCACGCGCCTTACTCCAGAAAACCTCACCTCTTTATGCGGCCGGTCCTGTCCGCCTGTTGAGCCTGCTCGTGCTGGGCGCCGCTGTCGCCGTGGCACCCGGCGCGCGAGCGGCAGAGCCTGCGGCCGCTGTCGCGACGGTGCGCGCCGGCACGGTCAAGCTGGTGAACGGGCAGGTGAAGCTGTCGGATGGCAAGACCGAACGGCCGGTCGCGCCGGGCGACGGCATCGCCTCGGCCGACAGCATCGTCACCGGCGCCGACGGCTCGATCAGCGTCGTGCTGCGCGACGGCACGCTCATCGTGGTCGGCCCCAACAGCCGCACCGATCTGCGCGAATTCAGTTTCGACGCGACCAGTTACCAGGGCAACATGGTCGTGAGTGTGGTGCGCGGCACCATGCGCATGGTGAGTGGCCTGCTGCGCAAGAACCGTCCGGATTCGGTCAGCGTCGAGACGCCGACCGCGCTGATCGGCATCCGCGGCACCGACTTCATCGTGGAAGTAGAGCCTTCCGGAGAAGGCACATGAACTCCCGGATGCAGCGCGGCGCAGAACGCGCTGCCCTGCTCGGCTGCGCGCTCTTGCTGGCCGCCTGCGCCGCCAAGCCACCCCGCGGCGGTACCAAGGTGACCCTGCTGCCCCAGGCCGACGGCACGCCGTCGGCCGTGATCGTGCGGCCCAACACAGCCGCCGCCGCTGGCGCCCCTGCCCCGACGGCCGAACGGCTGGACGCGCCCTACCAGACCGCATCGGTCGGCCGAGCTGGCCCGGTGGCACTCGGCAGCGCGCCGGCGGAACAGGTGCATGAGGCTTACGCGCCCCTGTTCACCACGGCGCCACCACCGCCGGCGAGCTTCGTGCTTTATTTCCGTACCGGCACGACCCAGCTGACGCCGGAATCGCAACAGGCGATCCAGCGGGTGATTCGCGAAACCTTGTCGCGCAGTGGCGCCGAAATCGTGCTCATCGGCCATACCGACACCACGAGCAGCGGGGAAGCCAACGATGCGCTGTCCATGCGCCGGGCGATCCAGGTGCGTGAAATGTTCCTGCAGCGGGGTTTTCCGCCTGCGCTGATCGAGGCGACCGGTCGCGGCGAGCGCGAGCTCGCCGTGCCCACCCGCGACAACGTGGACGAGCCGCGCAACCGCCGGGTCCAGATCCTCGTTCGCTGAATCCAGCCCGACGCCGGGCTCAGCTCGGTTTGGGGATATGCGCTTCGTCGCCCGGTTTTGGGCTGGGCGACTTTTGCGGCTCCCTCGGGTATTCGGTCGGATGCTCCGTCGGCCGGGTGGACATGGCCTGACGGGAAAAAACGGTGCGCATGACGGTCTCCTGCTCGGATCGGGCTGAAATCGTATCGCCTATGGATACCTGAAACCCCATGCAAACGTACACATGGAAACCCGTGTGTCTTCAAGCTTGGTCATGATGTGCCCGTGACCATTGTCCAAACCGGCGGCAGACCAAGACTCGAGAAGACCACATGGCCCTCAACATATTCCTCGTCGAAGACAACCGCATCGTCCGTAACGCCCTGACGGAAATGCTGCAGGAAACGCTGGATTGCAAAGTCGTGGCGTCCGCCGCGACCGAACCCGACGCCACGCGCTGGCTCAGCGCCAATCCGTTCGACTGGGACATCGCTGTGATCGATCTCACGCTGGCGCAAGGCAACGGCCTGGGCGTACTGGCCAATTGCCGAGACCGGCAACCGCACCAGCGCGCGGTCGTTCTCACCGGCCATGCCGATACCGCGATCCGGTCGCGCTGCGCAGAACTCGCCGCCAATGCGGTGTTCGACAAGACCACCGAGCTCGATCTGCTGTTTGCCTACTGCTGCGGTCGCGACGCACCCGAAAGCAATCTGCTGGCGACCGCACGCTGATCGAGGCCAGGCGCCCGCCGGTGCGGGCATGGTCGGCTGGTTAGACTTCCGCTCTTCCAGCTTCGCGGGGGCATACCTGGCAATGCGGCCGATTTTCCTGGCGCGCCGATCGGTGGCGCTCCTCTTTATCCTGACTGTGGCGTGCGGTGTGGCACGCGCCCAGAACCAGCAATCCGAATTCGCGATCGAGCCCTGCCAGAGCCGCAAGACCGCGCTCTGGGGCCTCTGCCGGTCCGATGGCAGCGATGCGCCGCCGGTCGTGGCGCAGACCTTCGACTTCGTCGGATCCGGCTCCGCGCTGTTTCCCGCACGCGCCGAAGCGGGTTCGCCCATGGGCTACATCGACCGGCGAGGCCAGTGGCGCGTGCCGCCGCGCTTCACCTCGGCGCGCTCGTTCAGCGAAGGACTGGGCGTGGTCACCGACGGAAACCGTTCGGCGGCCATCGACGCCACGGGCCATGCGGTCATACCGTGGTTCGACGGCCTGCTCTACCCCTTCAGTCAAGGGCGCGCCTGTTTCGTGCCGCAGGGCCGCATCGAACTCGGCTGGCTGGGCCGATGGCGCCAGCGCTGGTTCGGCCGTGCAGGCGACGATCCCTATCCTGCGGCCTGGTGGAAAATCGAGGGTCGCGCCGGCTTCATGGACACGAGCGGCAAGGTGGTGATGGCACCGCAGTTCGAGCCCAAGCTCAATTTCCTGGTCGGCGGCTGCGGTTTCGGCCCGGCCGGTTTTGCGGCAATGCGCCTGGACGGCCAGGAAGGCCTGATCGACCGCGACGGCCGCTGGGCCGTGAGGCCCGAGTACGAATACCTGGGCATCGTCTTCTCGGGCAACCGCAAGGTGGTCGCGATGATCGCCGACCGCATGATCGAGCGCGGCTGGCTGCTCGACACGATCGAGCGCATGGACGGCTTCATGGGGCCGGACGGCGATGTCCGCTGGCGCGACACCGGTGGCCCGCGGGAAATGCCCGTGGCCGGCGGTCTGGTGCGATCCGCGGTGAACTACCTGCTTTTTCCACGCTGGCAGCAGGACCTGACTCGGCTGGAAGTATCGACCGCCATGCTGCTGGCATGGCTGGGCAGCCTGGCGCTCGGTGCGGTGGCGGGCATGGCGGTAATGCGTTCGCGGCGCGGCCACCAGGCGTTTTGGTGGCGGCTGCCGCTCGCGCTGGGGTCGGCGGTACTGACGGTGGCGGTGACTTTCCTGCTCGGCCTGCTGTCGGTGGCCATCACCGCGGCGCTGCTGCTCGGCGTTGCCGTGCTGATGGTGCGTGCGTGGCGCAAAAGCCGCCGCACGGCCCGCGTGTCAGGCGCCTAGCTCGTCGGGGCCGGTGGCGGCATCGACCTTTTCCAGGCTTTCCACCTGCAGGCTCTGCACGGCCCAGTCGTCGTCCGCGCCTTGGGTCAGCAAGCCCTGCACATGGGCACGGAGCGCCGGATGGCCGGCCTCGTCACCGTCGGTGCCGTAATGGAAATCGAACGCGCCATCGAACATCAGGCTGCCGTCGGTGTCGAAGCCCGCGCTGTCGATGACGTGGCGCCGCGGGCGTGTTCGGCTTCCATCGGGTACCGCCTCTTGCACCGCAGGACTGCGAAGCAGGCTCGCAAAAATGATCTCGACGAAATCTTCGGCAATATCGACGGCGGTTTTCATGCGTTCGTGTGCGCTGAAGTCATTCGGACGGTCAGCATAGGGGCGCGGCCGGCGCCTGCAGTGTCAGCTTTCTTCTCCATCGAGCAGGCGAACCTTCACACTGCGCCCCTTTACCTTCCCAGCCGACAGCCGGCGCAGCGCCTCGGCGGCAATGGCGCGGTCCACCGCGACATAAGTGGAAAACTCGTTGACGTTGATGCGACCGACTTGCTCCTTGGCGTAGCCGCAGTCGCCAGTCAGCGCACCCAGGATGTCGCCGGCCCGGATCTTTTCCTTGCGACCGCCGATGAGCTGCAAGGTTGCCATGGGTGCCTGCAGGGGCGCACCGCCCGCCGGCGTCAACTCGGACAGCGGGTGCCAGTCCGATTCACGGCCCTGCAGCTGCTCGATGCGGCCTACCGCGCCCATCTCGTCCAGGCTTGCCAGGTTGAGCGCCAGCCCGGGCTCGTCGCCCTGCCCTTGCCGGCCGGTGCGGCCGATGCGGTGGATGTGCACCTCGGCGTCCGGCGTGGTGTCGACGTTGATCACGGCTTCGAGGTTGGCCAGATCCAGCCCGCGCGCCGCGACGTCGGTCGCCACCAGTACCGAACAGCTGCGGTTGGCGAACTGCACCAGCACCTGGTCGCGATCGCGTTGTTCCAGATCGCCATGCAGGGCAAGCGCTGAGACGCCACCCGCCCGCAGCACCGCCGCCAGGTCGCGACATTGCTGCTTGGTATTGCAGAACGCCAGCGTGCTCTGCGGCCGGAAGTGATCGATGAGCAGGGACACCGCATGCAGCCGTTCGCTGTCGCGCACCTCGTACCAGAGTTGCCGGATGCGCGTCGGCGCATGCTGCGAGGCGACCTCGATACGCTGTGGTTCACGCATGAAGCGCGCGGCGATCTGGGCGATGCCTTCCGGATAGGTGGCGGAAAACAGCAGCGTCTGTCGCGCCTTCGGGCAACGCGAAACGACCTTGCCGATGTCCTCGACGAAGCCCATGTCGAGCATGCGATCGGCTTCGTCGAGCACCAGGGTGTTGAGCGCCGAAAGATCGAGCGTTTCGCGGTCGAGGTGATCGAGGATGCGGCCGGGCGTGCCGACCACCACGTGGGCGCCGTGCTCGAGGCTCGCGATCTGACCGCGCATCGCCACACCACCGCACAAGGTGACGACCTTGATGTTCTCCTCGGCACGGGCGAGTCGCCTGATTTCGGTGGTGACCTGGTCGGCGAGCTCGCGCGTGGGGCACAGCACCAGCGACTGCACCGCGAAGCGCCGTACATTGAGGTTGGCGAGCAGCGCTAGGCCGAAGGCGGCCGTCTTGCCGCTGCCGGTGCTGGCTTGTGCGATCAGGTCCTTGCCCAGCAAGGCGGGCGGCAGGCTGGCGGCCTGGATAGCCGTCATGGTGCGATAGCCAAGCGATGCCAGATTGGCCAGCACCTGCGGAGGTAAACCCAGGCGATCGAAAGTGTCCGGCGACGCCGGTGCGGGAGAGTCAGCGATCAAGGGGACGAACCTGTCGGGAAAGTGGCGACACCGGCGAGAAGACCCGTCGGTCCGCCGGTGGCTGAAGAGAAACGAAACGATGACCGGCGAAAGAACCCGCGAGCCACCAGGGACGGCGGCCGAATTTTTCGCAAATCAAATGCTTAGCAAAGTTTACCGCGCGGTGGCGAGGCGAAGAACGACAAGTGCTCCTCGATGGAGCGCCGGATGCGTCCCTCCACCACCTCGCTGCCGACTTCGTTGCCGGTGTCGCCAGACGCGTTGTCGAGAATCGTGGTGCGTGGCTGCGGCTGGCGGTCGACACCGACCACGGTCGCGGTCCAGCCGAAACGGATGCATCCCTGTCGGTCCCGGCGAGGCTTGCTGTAGCTGCCTTTGAAGGCAAACGGTTTTTCACTCCCGCCCGCGCCGTGCAGGTATGCGGTGCCGAAGAATGTTGTTCGCTCGGTAATACGGCTCATGCAAACTCCCTTGCATAACGGCCGGTATCGGACGATCCCGATAACCAGCAGATCGCGCGACCATTCTGGTTAACTTTTTGCTACTTTTGCAATATGGGAAATCGCTAGAAAGGGGGATCGATCTGTGGAAATAGGCGAACTCCTACATGGTTGCCGACCGAATTTCGAAGTTCCGGTGCTGCGCCCGGGCTGAATGCGCTCACCGCTGCCGTTTACGGACAGCCCTGAATGCAAAAAACCCCGTGTTCCAGAAGAACCGGGGTTTGTCACAACAGCACCTCGGGGATGATGCCAAATGGTCGGAGCGGCGGGATTCGAACTCGCGACCCTCTGCTCCCAAAGCAGATGCGCTACCAGGCTGCGCTACGCTCCGACTTCCGCATTCTAACCTGAACGCGGAGGGCTCCCGACGCGATGCCACGACCCACCTTTGCGAGTCTTCGCAAATCTTCCACTTTTCAGCCTTACCGACCTGCATGCCACTGAGAATTTTGTACGCCACCGTGTCCGGCAACGCGCGTTTGGTCGCCGAGGCCGTGGCACTCGACGCCGATGGCCTGTGGACCGCGCCGATCGATGTGCAGGACATGCACGACGCGACATCCGCCGTCTTCGAACCGGGCGGCACCACGCTGCTGCTGTGCATCGCCAGCACCGGCTCCGGCAACGTTCCCCCGGATGCCGTGGCGCTCTACCAGGACCTCCAGGACGCCCCGCGCTATCTCGGCGGGCTGCGCTATGGCCTGGTGTCCCTGGGCGACAGCAGTTATGGCAGCACCTTCGGCGGCGGCGCGGCGCAATTCGACGCGGCCCTGCAGGACCTGGGGGCCGAGCGCATCGGCGAGCCGCTGCAGATCGATGCGATGGAGCATGATGAGCCGGAAGCTGTCGCACTCGCCTGGTTTCGTGACTGGAGCGAATCCGCTCCAGCTGTCTGAACGGCATGGTCTTACCGGCATCTCCCGTGCTTCGGACTGCCGAAGAGACGGTGCCGTTTTTCTGGTTTTGCTCTGGTTTGGAAATGACATGAACGCCACATGCGTGATCGCGCAGCCAATCCACCCCATCGGCGCCGAGGTCCTGCGCTCGGCCGGCTGCACGGTGATCGAACCCAGGAACGCGGCGGCTCTCGAAGACGCCCTGCCCGACGCCGATGCGGTCATCGTGCGGGACGGCTTGTCGGCGGCCGAGATCGATAGCGGCGCACGCCTGTTGATCATTGCGAACCATGGCACCGGCACCGACCGCATCGACGTCGCGCATGCGAGCGAACACGGCATTCCAGTGACGCACACACCCGGCGCCAACGCGCGCTCGGTAGCGGAGCATGCTCTGATGCTCATGTTCGCGACCGCGCGGCAGGCGGTTGTCGCCGATGCCGCCACCAGGCGAGGTCACTGGGGTTTCAAATACCAGCGGCCGATGATGTCGCTGTACGGTCAGACGCTCGGCATCGTCGGCTTCGGCCGCAGTGGACAGATGCTCTGCGAGATGGCGTCGAAGGGTCTGGGCATGCGGGTGCTGGTGTGGTCGCCAAAGGCCGAGCACGAACTCATCCAGCTGTCCTGCGGCCACGCGGTCGATTCGCTCGATGAACTGCTGGAGCAGGCCGATGTGGTGTCCCTGCACCGGTCGATGAAACCGGAAAACCGTCGCACGCTTGATTCGGCGGGCATCGCCCGCATGAAACCGCGTGCCATCGTCATCAACACCTCCCGTGGAGGTTTGATCGATGAAGACGCACTGGTTGACGCCCTGACGCAGGGCCGGCTATTCGGCGCCGGTCTCGATGTGTTCGACACCGAACCTTTCGCCGCAACCAGCCGTCTGGCGTCACTGGAAAACGTGGTGTTGACCCCTCATGTGGCGGGCTCGTCTCAGGAGGCGCTGTACGCCATGGCCAGCCAGTGCGCCCAACAGGTGATAGATACCCTGGCAGGCCGACAACCCGTCGACATGGTGCGACCGGGCGTGTGGTCGGTTCGGCGAAGGAACGTCGTGGTGGTTTGATGATCCCTGCCTTGGCAACCGCTAAAATGTCGGGTTCCGCCCGTCGTTCAACGGATAGGACATCGCTCTTCTAAAGCGACCATGGGGGTTCGATTCCCTCCGGGCGGACCAAATGCATTCAACTCGCCGCATCTCGCCTCAACGATTGAACCGCCACGAGGCCGACGGCCACGCGAAGGCGGCGGCCTCCAGAAATCGTGGGTGCGCCTTGAAGTGAAACGAGATGACGTGGTGCAGCAGATGCGCACCGGCGGTCAGCGCGTCATTGGCGCGGTGAGCGCGTGTTGCGCCTGCAGAAAAAATCTTGATTGGCATGACTGTGGCTCCATCGAGTGATGAGTCATGCTGTTCCCCCACCCTGTACACAAGGCTTCGGCCCATGCCGGGCATGGCTGTGGGACCACGCCGACGTCGCCCGTCGGCCCCGGGATCGCTGCCTATAGGGCGTTTCGGACCATTCAGGCGGCTCCGAAAACAGAAAACCCGGCCATTCGGCCAGGTTTTCTGTTATTTGCGTCAGCTCAGCGGAACTCGCTTGCCATCCTTGAAGATGTAGAGCGTCATCGCCGGATTCTTCAGCTCGCCGTTGGGCTCGAACGCGATGTTCGCGGTCACGCCCTTGTAGTTGGTCTGCAGCAGCGCCGGGATGTACACCTTGGGGTTCCAGGAGTTGGCACGCTTCATCGCGTCTGCCAGCACCATGGTCGCATCGTAGGTGTACGGGCTGTAGATCTGGTACTGGTTTGGATACTTGGCGTCGTAGCGCTTCTTCCAGGCTTCGCCGCCCGGCATCTTCACCAGCGAGGCGCCACCTTCGGCGCAGACCACGTTGTCGAGCGCCTTGGCATTGCCCGAAAGCTTGGACATTTCGGCGGTGCAGATGCCGTCGCCGCCGAACATGCGCACATTGCCCATTCCCAGCTGCTCCATCTGGCGCAGCATCGGTCCGGCTTGCGAGTTCATGCCCCCGTAGAAGATGCCGTCCGGCGCCTTGGCCTTGACCGCGGTCAGGATGGCCATGAAGTCGGTGGCCTTGTCGGTGGTGTATTGCTCGTCGACGATCTGCACGCCCTTGGCGGCCGCAGTCTTCTTGAACACTTCGGCCACGCCCTGCCCGTAGGCGGTGCGGTCGTCGATGATCGCGAACTTCTTGAGCTTTAGCGCGTCGGCCGCATAGAACGCCAGGCCGGCGCCCAGCGCGTTGTCGTTGGCGATGATGCGGAAAGTGGTGTTGTAGCCGGGCTTCATCAGCGCCGGGTTGGTGGCGGCACCGGTCACGTGCGGAATGCCGCAGTCGTTGTAGACCTTGGACGCGGGAATGGTGGTGCCCGAGTTCAGGTGACCGACCACGCCGGCCACCTTGGCGTCGCACAGCTTTTGTGCAACGGCCGTGCCCTGTTTCGGGTCGGCGGCGTCGTCCTCGCCGACCATTTCCCACTTGATCTTCTTGCCGTTGATGACGATGTTCTGGGCGTTCAGGTCGTCGATGGCCATCAGCACACCGTTTTCGTTGTCGCGTCCGAAATGAGCCTGCGCGCCCGACATCGGTGCGACGTGTCCGATGCGGATCACCTGCACGTCCTGTGCCATCACCTGACTGCACGCCACGGCTGCTGCGGCGGCAATCACGATCACTTTCATCTGCATGAACATCTCCAGTTGCAATAGTGTGGAACCGCCCGGATGCGGCCCAAAGCGTTGAACGCAAAAACCGAGCCGGACAACACTAGCACGACGTTCCGCCCATGAAAACAGGGCGCGCCCCGTTGCTCAAGGCGCGGAGCGGTCCCCGGGAGACGCGGCGAATTCCGCCGCCAACGCGTTGGCGACCGAACGCTGTACCGTCGCGACGATCTGCTCGCGCAAGGCGGGCAGCATCGCCTCGACCTGCCGGGCGACCACGAGCCGGATCGCTTCGGAAAGCTCATCTTCGACTCCGGCGTCGACGCGTTGCAGCACGCGGTGGGCGATCTGTTCGGCGAACGCGTCTTCGGCGGCCGGAGCCTGGGCTTGCGGCGCCAGGAGCGAAGCCGAAGGTGGCTCGGGATTCCGCCCGGGAGCCGGTTCATGCCGTGCCGACCTCGGCTCGACCACTTCGGTCAGGGTCGGGATGAACCGGGGCAGCTCGGGTGACATGCGGGCAAGCGGGTCAGGAGCGCAGGGCGAGGTCGTGGCGCGTGATGGCGTAGCCACGGTCGGCATAGTGTTTCCAGCGCGTGCGGGCGCGCTGGCGGTCGTCGGCATCGTCGCGGCCGACGACTTCGATCAGGCGCTCGTAAGTGCCGAAGCCGGACGGAATCTCGTCGCCCAGGTTCACCAGCACCTGCTGGTGCGGCATGCCTTGCGGGGAACTCGACAGCACCACGGGCGAAGCCGCGAGCACGAACGCCGGCGCGTCGCCCCTGCAGTGCGCCAGGAACTCGTGCGGCGCCATGCTCCAGAGGCTGCGGTCGAGCAGGCCGAGCGTCTCGTCGCTGCCCAAGACCACCATGCGCGCACCGCTGCCCAGGGCCTTGCGCAGCAGCCGGCAGGCGTAGGCCACCTTGTCGGGCGCATTGAAATGAAAGGCGACCTCGGTCATGCGTGAAGCAGCGAGCTCAGGTGGCCGGATTGCGTGCCGACTTGGCGGCCACGACGGGCTTGGCCACCTTGGCGGGCGCCTTGCGCGCCACCTTCTTCGCAGGCACCGGCTTGACCGGCTGACCCACTTGCGACACCACGTACTGCAGCAGCAGGCCGACCGGACGTCCGGTGGAGCCCTTGGCCGCACCGCCCTTCCACGCGCTGCCGGCGATGTCCAGATGTGCCCACGGGTACTTGCGCGCGAAGCGCTGCAGGAACTTGGCGGCGGTCACCGCGCCGCCGGCCCGCCCGGCCACGTTGGCGACGTCGGCAAAATTGGTCTTGAGCCCGTCGGCATAGTCGTCGTCGAGCGGCATGCGCCAGCAAAGGTCCATGGCCGTGTCGCCGGCGGCCTGCAGCGATGCGGCCAGGGCGTCGTCCGACGAGAAGAGCCCGCTGCGCACGGCGCCCAGCGCCACCACGCAGGCGCCGGTGAGAGTGGCGATGTCGACCACGGCGCGCGGTTCGAATCGCTCGGCGTAGGTGAGTGCGTCGCACAGCACCAGGCGGCCTTCGGCGTCGGTGTTAAGCACCTCGATGGTCTGGCCACTCATGCTGGTGACCACGTCGCCGGGCTTGAGCGCCCGGCCGTCGGGCATGTTCTCGGCAGCGGGAATGAGGCCCACCACGTTGATCGCCGGCTGCAACTCGGCCAAGGCACGGAAGGTGCCGAGCACGCTGGCCGCGCCACACATGTCGAACTTCATTTCGTCCATCTCGCCGGCCGGCTTGATGGAGATGCCGCCGGTGTCGAAGGTGATGCCCTTGCCGACCAGCACCACCGGCGCCTCGCCTTTGGACGCGCCGTCGTAGCGCAGCACGATGAAGCGCAATTCCTGCTCGGAGCCCTGCGCCACGGCCATGAAGGAGCCCATGCCGAGCTTGGCCACTTCGCGCGGACCGAGCACCTCGACCTTGATGCGTGGCAGCTTGCCCAGCGTACGGGCCGCGTCGGCCAGCAGGGTCGGCGTGGCGTGGTTGGACGGGCGATTGCCCCATTCCTTAGCGAACTCCACACCCACGACCTGCGCACTAGCGTGGGCGAAAGCCTCGCGCACCGGGGCGGTATCGGCCACGCCCACCGTCACCCGCTCGATGCGGCGTGCATCGGCCTTGGGTTTGGTGGTGGTGAAGACATAGCTCGCGTCGGCAGCGGCGTTGACGGCGGCGCGCACGGCGGCGGGGGCATCGGACAGGCCGGCGGGCAGCACGACCACGATACGGCGCACGCTCGTGAGCGCCTTCAGGCCGGAAACCGCGGCCGTGACCGCCTGGCGCACTGCACCCGCGCTGCCGTCGCCGGCGCCGGCCAGGAGCACCCGCGGTGCGGCGATGCCGGCGGGGCGATAGAGGCTCAGCAGCTTGCCCGCCTTGCTTTCCAGATCACCCGCCTTGCGGGCCGCCGCGACGGCGGTGGAGAGCGGGTCCGATGCGTCGGAGGAGAAAGATTCGGGGACCAGCACGACGAGTGCGTCGGCCTTCTCGGTGGCCGCCCTCGCGGTATCGAGTGTCTTGAGTTGGAAGTCCATAATCCGCGGTTCGTTCACGATTGTCGAACCGATGTTATTCCATTCCTCCGTACGCAAGGAGCTGGCCCGGAGCTTCGGGGCCACCCTGGTCGTGCTGGCGACCGTCGTCATGACGATCATGCTGATCCGCGTGCTGGGGCAAGCCGCCAAGGGCAGCGTCAACCCTTCCGACGTGCTGTTGGTGATGGGCTTCACCGTGCTGTCGCAACTGCCCACCATCCTGGCCCTGAGCCTGTTCATCTCCATCGTCGGGACGCTCTCGCGCATGTATCGCGACAGCGAGATGGTCATCTGGATGTCGGCCGGACGCGGGCTCGGCTCGCTGCTGCGGCCGCTGCTGCGCTTCTCCTGGCCGGTGCTGGCCGCCGTGGTGGTGCTGTCGCTGGGCGTATGGCCCTGGGCCAACGGCCGCATCCAGGAACTCAAGGACCGCTACGAACGCCGGGGCGACATCGAGCGTGTGGCGCCGGGCCAGTTCCAGGAGTCCGCGCGCGGCAACCGGGTGTTCTTCATCGACAAGGAAACGCCTGATGCCTCCACCGCCAACAACGTCTTCATCGCCGCCAACAACCTGGGCCAGGAGGTCGTGACCTCGGCGCGCAGCGGCCGCCTGGCCACCATCGGAGAAGACCGCTTCGCCGTGCTCAACGACGGCCAGCGGCTCGAGAGCAATACCGGCAAGCCGGGCCTGAAGATCAGCGACTTCCGCGAACTCGGCAACCGCCTGGGCAGCGGTGCCCAGGCCGCCCGGGACGAGACGCCGGTACGGGCCAGGTCCACCCTGCAACTGATCACCGATCCCAGCCCCATGAACCGCGCCGAACTCGGCTGGCGCATCGGTCTGGCGCTGGCCGCGTTCAACTTCGTGGTGATGGCGCTGGCGATGGCCAGCGTCAATCCGCGCGCGGGCCGCAGCGGCAACCTGGTGTTCGCGCTGTTCGCTTTCATCCTCTACTACAACATGCTCAATCTCGGCCAAGGCTGGATCCTCACCGGCCGGCTCAATATGCCCGGGCTGCTGTTGGTGTTGCACGGTGGCGTGTTCGTCGCGTGCATGCTGCTGCTGGCCAAGCGCCATGCGCAGTGGTCGTGGCGCTCCATGCTCAAACCGCGCGCGCCCACGGCGCAGGCAGCCGGGGGCGCCGCTTGAAGACCATCCGCCGCTATCTCTACACAGACGTCGTCACGGCCGTCGCGTTCGTCACGCTGGGCTTCCTGGCGCTCTTCTTCTTCTTCGACCTGGTGGACGAGTTGCGCTGGGTCGGTCGCAGCAATTCGGGCTACCAGGTCACCCAGGCGCTCGGCTTCGTGGCGCTGTCGATTCCCGGCCACCTCTACGAACTGCTGCCGATCACCGTGCTGATCGGCACCATCTTCGTGATGGCTCGCCTGGCGCAGAGCTCCGAATACACCATCCTGCGCACCAGCGGCCTCGGGCCCTGGCGGGCGTTGCAGATGCTGCTGACGCTGGGCATGGCCTTCGCGGTGCTGACCTTCGCGGTGGGCGACTACGTATCGCCCTACAGCGAACGCGCGGCGCAATTGGTCAAGGCGCGTTTCCAGGGCGACCTCACCACCGGCCAGACCGGCGCCTGGCTGCGTGAGCGCCAGGGCAACGACGCCTTCGCGGTGAACGTGCAGTCGCTGTCCTCCGACGGTCGCATGAAGGGCGTGCGCATCTTCGCCTTCGACGATCGCGGCTTCACGCTCGCCATGACGCAGGCCGAAGGCGCCAT
The DNA here is from genome assembly GCF_033546935.1 of Xylophilus sp. GOD-11R. Lineage (GTDB taxonomy): Bacteria > Pseudomonadota > Gammaproteobacteria > Burkholderiales > Burkholderiaceae_C > Xylophilus. The sequence continues at coordinate 2,492,846 of NZ_CP137854.1, forward strand.
CTTCGGCCCAGGCGCCGCCTGGACGCTGCAGGGCGTGCAGCGCAGCGAGTTCCACACCCGGGGCCTGGAGCGGGCGCGGGTGGAGCGACAGGTGAAGGATTCGATGGTCTGGCCGACCCGCATCAGCACCGAGATGGTCGCCGCCGCCGTGTTGCAGCCCGACAAGATGCCCACGCTCGACCTGTTCCAGTACATCCGCCACCTCGATGCCAACGGGCAGTCGGCCCAGCGCTACGAGATCGAGTTCTGGCGCAAGGTGTTCTATCCGCTGTCCTGCCTGGTGATGGTCGTGCTCGCCCTGCCCTTCGCCTACCTGCACTTCCGGTCGGGCGGCATCGCCACCTATGTGTTTGGCGGTGTCATGGCGGGCATCAGCTTCTTCTTGCTCAACAACGTCTTCGGCTACATCGGCAACCTGCAGAACTGGCTGCCCTGGCTCACGGCGGCGGCGCCGGGCATCATCTACAGCATCCTGTCGCTCACCGCCTTCGGCTGGCTGGTGCTGAGGAGATAGATCCATGAAAAAAGCGGTGATCCTGTTCGGCCACGGTTCGCGCGATCCGGCCTGGCGCCAGCCGATCGAGGCGGTCTGCTCACGCTTGCGACGCGACTCGCCCGAGCTGGAAGTGCGCTGCGCCTACCTGGAACTGACCGAGCCCGACCTGCCCTCGACGATCGAAGAGCTCGTCGCCGTCGGCGTCGACGACGTGCGGGTCGTGCCGATGTTCCTCGGCACCGGGCGCCATGCACGCGAAGACCTGCCGCGCATCGTCGACCGCGAGCGCGAAAAGCACCCCGGCGTCCGCTTCGACCTGCGCCAGGCGGTGGGCGAAGACCCGCGTCTGCTGGAACTCCTGGCCCATATCGCTGCCAAGGATTGAGCCGAAGGCTGGGCTTAAGCTTCCAACCAGGAAGCATAATGGCGACTGTCTTTAGCCTCGATCCGACATGAACCTCCATCAGTTCCGCTTCGTGCAGGAAGCCGTGCGACGCAACCTCAACCTGACCGAGGCCGCCAAGGCACTGCACACCTCGCAACCGGGGGTGTCCAAGGCCATCATCGAATTGGAAGAAGAGCTGGGCGTGGAGATATTCGCCCGCCATGGCAAACGACTCAAGCGCGTCACCGAGCCCGGCCAGCACGTGCTGGCGAGCATCGAACTGATCATGCGCGAGGTAGGCAACCTGCGGCGTATCGGCGAGCAGTTCAGCGCGCAGGACAGCGGCACGCTTTCCATCGCCACCACCCACACCCAGGCGCGCTATGTGCTGCCGATTCCCGTGGCGAAGCTGCGCGAGGCCTATCCCAAGGTCAATGTGAGCCTGCACCAGGGCTCGCCCGACCAGGTGGCGCGCATGCTGCTCGACGACACCGCCGAGATCGGCATCGCCACCGAATCGCTCGCCAGCTACGCAGACCTGGTCACCCTGCCCTGCTACCAATGGGAACACGTGCTGGTGGTGCCGCACGGCCATCCGCTCGCCCAGGTGGAGCGTGTCACGCTGGAAGAACTCGCCCGCGAGCCGATCGTCACCTACCACCCGTCGTTCACCGGCCGAACCCGCATCGACCAGGCCTTCGCCACCAAGAAGCTCACCCCGCGCATCGCCCTGGAGGCGATCGACTCCGACGTCATCAAGACCTACGTGCGGCTGGGCCTGGGCATCGGCATCGTCGCCGAGATGGCGGTGCGCGGCGAAGGCAACGAATCTTCCGACCTGGTGGTGCGTCCGGTTGGCCACCTGTTCGGGCAGAACGTGGCGCGCGTGGCTTTCAAGCGCAGCGCCTACCTGCGCAACTTCGTCTTCAAGTTCGCCGAATTGCTGAGCGACCGCCTCAACCGCGACCTGATCGCCAAGGCCTTGTCGGGCCATTTCCATGACCATGAACTCTGAGATTCTCCTGACGTCGGCCGCCGGCTCCGCCCCGCGCACCCCGACGCCGCCCAGCCGCCTGCCGGCGGTGGGCATCACCATCTTCACCGTGATGTCGGCTTTGGCGGCGCAGACCGGCGCGGTCAACCTCGGCCAAGGTTTTCCGGATTTCGACTGCGATCCGCGCCTGCTCGACGCGGTGAATCAGGCCATGCGCGAAGGCGCCAACCAGTACGCCCCCATGACCGGCGCCGCGCCGCTGCGAGAGGTGATGGCCGCCAAGATCGAGGCCGAGCACGGCCGCCGCTACGACCCCGCGATGGAGATCACCATCACCGCCGGCGCAACCCAGGCCATCCTCACCGCCCTGCTGGCCGTGGTGCAGCCGGGCGACGAAGTCATCGTGCTGGAGCCCTGCTACGACAGCTACGTGCCCGGCATCGTGATGGCCGGCGGCGTGCCGGTGCGGGTGCCGCTGGTGCCCGGCACCTTCCGGCCGGACTTCCCGCGCATCGCCGCCGCCCTGTCGGCGCGCACCCGCGCGATCATCGTCAACAGCCCGCACAACCCGAGCGCCACCGTGTGGACACGCGACGAGATGTTGCAGCTGCAGGCCTTGCTCGCGCCGACCGACGTCGTCGTCATCAGCGACGAGGTCTACGAGCACATGGCTTTCGACACGGCGCACGAAAGCGCCTCGCGCTTCGACGGCCTGGCCGCGCGCAGCTTCGTGGTGTCGAGCTTTGGCAAGACCTTCCACGTCACCGGCTGGAAAGTCGGCACCGTGGTGGCGCCTGCCTCGCTCATGGCCGAGTTCCGCAAGGTGCACCAGTTCAACGTGTTCTCGGTCAACACGCCGATGCAGCACGGCCTGGCGCATTACCTGGCCGATCCTGCGCCCTACCGCGATCTGCCGGCTTTCTACCGACGCAAGCGCGAACTGTTCCGCTCCGGTCTGGCCGACTCGAGGCTGCGGCTGCTGCCGTGCGAAGGCACCTATTTCCAATGCGTCGACATCTCGGCCGTGAGCGACCGTTCGGAGGCCGATTTCTGCCAGTGGCTGGCGCGCGAACACCGCGTGGCCGCCATACCGATGTCGGCGTTCTACGGCAACGCCTTCGACCAGCACGTGGTGCGCTTCTGCTTCGCCAAGAAGGACGAAACCTTGCACGCCGCGCTGGAGCGGCTGCGGCGTCTTTGAGGTTGAGCGCGCTCAGTCGCGGCGCCGCATCGGCATGCGGTCTACTTCGGCGAATACCTCGCCCAGATCGACGTCGGCGCCTTTGGTGATCTTGGTGCCGCCGTCCTTGCCGACCAGCACGAAAGTGGGTGGGCCGGCCGCATCGAGTTGGAGCGCGTCGAGCAGGCCGGCGGTTTGGCGGCTGTCCAGCGGCTGGCGGTTGCGCTCGCCTTTACCGTCGACGACGGTATAGAGCACCATTTCCCGGTCGACGAAGGCTTCGCGGGTGGCGGTCTGCTGAAGCGCGGCGTCTATCCTGCGCAGCAGCGCGTCGTCCTGCCGGGGCACGACGACCACCACCGGCCGGGTCTTCCAGAGCTCCGCGGAAAGCGGATTTCGATCCATCGCCTGGGCCGCCACTGGCAGTCCCATCGACAGGCAGATGCCGGCGGCGCCGGCCTGGAGAATGGTTTTGCGTTTCATGCGCCTGTTCTAGCGCCGAAGGCGGTGCAACATGCCGGACGCACGCGCGCCCGGCTGTGCGAGCAGACCGACCTCAGCCCTCGATCCAGAGCGCGTCGAGGTTCCCGAAAGACCAACGCGCCGGGTCTTCCACCGACGCGATGCGGTCGGCACCGCCGGCCTGGCCCAGGTCGAGCCGCCGCGGCTCGATACGGGCGCCGGACTTCATCGAATAGAAAGCCTTCACCACCGGCGTCAGCAGGGTGTCGGTGTTCTGCTCGCACACCACCGCCAGAAAACCGGATTCCAGCTGAACCAGCGAGCCGATCGGATAGATGCCCAGGCTGCGGATGAAGGCCTGGAACAGCGTCGGGTCGAAATGCCCTTTCCAGCGCGCCATCTGCCGCACGGCGTGCGCCGGATCCCACGCGCTCTTGTACGGACGCGTCGAGGTGATCGCGTCGTAGACGTCGCAGATCGCACCCATGCGCGCATGCAGGCTGATCGCCTCGCCCGCCAACCGGGCGGGGTAACCCGAGCCATCGAAGCGTTCGTGGTGGTGCAACGCCACCGACTGCACTGCCGGCGTCACGGCGCCGCCGTTCTTGAGCAGGCGCCAGCCCTCCTCGGCGTGGCTCTTCATGACGGTGAATTCGGCCTCGCTGAGCGAACCGGGCTTGTTCAGCACATGCAGCGGCATCAGCGCCTTGCCCACGTCGTGCATCAGACCGCCGAGACCGGCTTCGCGCACCTCGTCCGGCGGCAGTCCGATCTGGGTCGCCAGCGCGACCATCAACCCGCACACCGCCACGGAGTGCATATAGGTGTAGTCGTCCACGGTCTTCAGGCGCGCCATGCCGATCAGCGCGCCCGGATTGCGGGCGACGGAAGAAGCGATCTCGTTGACCAGCGAAACCGCGCCGCCGGCGTCGATGGCGCGGCCCATGCGGATCTCCGAGAACATCGAGGCGACGCGTTCCTTGCCCTGTTCGCAGATCTCGCGGGCGCGCTCGAGTTCTTCATGCAGCGGAACCGGCTTGTCGTCCGGCACGACGATGGCGACCGCCGTCGGCGGCGTCGTGGGGGCAGCCAGCGCCTCGAGATCGCCCGGAGGCATCTCGATCGGCTCGGCCGGCGGAGCCACGTCCAGGCCACGGGCGATGTCGATCCAGACTTCCTGGATGCCGCTGGTCTTGAGGGAATGCAGGTCGGCGTCGTCCTCGATCACGAAGGCACGGCGCCAGAAAGGCGAATTCAGCCAGGAGCCGTCGAGCCGATGCAGAAACATGCCCGGTCGAACTTCCCGGACTGCGATCTTCTTCAACGAACTGTCCAGTCCCTGTCCCACGGCAATCGGCTTTCAAAGCGAGCACCGCGCGTCGGCAGGTCTCGGGGGTGGCGTAAAGCGCTGAAAAATACCAGATATGCCGGGTTTTCGACCGCCAGCGTCTTACAAAAAGTCACTCGAAAATAGCACGTCGATGCACTTTGGCTACGACGCCCCGGAAGGACACGCGTCCAGCTTCCTAAACGTGACGCCTGGTGACTGGCGTTGCGGCGGGAAGCGCCTGGGCGTCGGCGCGGCGATGCAGCGTTTCGATGATTCCGCAATGCCCCCCCTGCCCGTCACAGCGGTCGCGCAGCGCCACCAGGTTGGCTTCAAGCGAGCGCAATTCGGTCAGGCGCTGGCGGACGTGTTCGAGATGGCCTTCCAGCGTTTCGCGCGCCTGACCGCAATCGGCCTTGTCGTTCAGGTCCAGGCCGAGCAGGGTGCGCACCTCGTCGAGCGACATGTCCATGGCCCGACACAGCCGGATGAATCGCAGGCGGTGGATGTCCTCTTCGCCATAGAGACGATAGGCGGCCTCGCTTCGAGCTTGCGGCGCGAGCAGCCCTTCACGCTCGTAAAAACGGATGTTGGCGGCGCCGATGCCGCTGAGGCGTGCTGCATCTCCGATGCGCAGGTAGGGACTTGGCGACGGCATGGCTTGACCTTCAAGCAACTTCAGGGTTTGGAATGATGCCATGCACGATCACGCACATCCTGTCTCGCCGGACCATCCGGCCGCTCCCGTTACGCCGCCCGCAGGTGTCCGGCCCGCCTCGTCGACCGCCCGGCGCCCCTCGGCGACCGCGCCCATTGCCTGCTGCGGTTGCCGGCCTGCGCCGGAGCCGAAAGCCAAGGCCGATCACCCCGACCATGCGGGGCACGAACATGGCCACGGCGAACACGGCGACCACGCGGAGCACGATCACGATCATTCCGCCCTTCCCGGCCGCTGGCGCCTGGGCGCCGCACTCGCCCTGGCGGCTGCGGCCGAAGGCCTGCATCTGCTGGCCGGCGAAAGCTCGCCCATCGCGCAATACGGCGGCATGGCACTGGCGGCCGTCGCGATCGGGCTGGCGGGCGTGGGCATCTATGCGTCGGGATGGAAATCGCTGCTGCGGGGCCAACTCGGCATCGACGCGCTGATGGCAGTGGCGGTCACTGGCGCCTTCCTGCTCGGCCAGTGGCCGGAAGCCGCCATGGTGATGGCCCTCTACGCGCTGGCCGAACGCATCGAGGAAGCGGCCGCGACCCGGGCGCGCAATGCGGTGGGCAGCCTGCTCGCGCTGCGGCCCGAAAATGCCGAAGTGCGCGACGCCGCCGGCACCTGGACGAAACAGCCGCTCGATGCCGTGACCCTGGGCGCCACCGTGCGCATCGGCCCGGGCGGGCGCATTCCGTTCGACGGTACCGTCACCGAAGGCCGCGGCGCGGTGGACGAGGCGAGCATTTCCGGCGAAAGCCTGCCGGTCGACAAGGCGCCTGGCGACACGCTGTTCGCCGGCACGCTCAACGCGGAGTCGTCGCTCGAATTCCGGGTCGATTCGGTCGACGGCCAGACGACGCTGGACCGCACCATCCGCTCGGTGGAAGAAGCCCAATCCGCGCTGGCGCCGACGCAACGGCTGGTCGACCGCTTCGCCAAGGTCTACACGCCGATCGTCTTCGGGCTGGCGGTGCTGCTGGCCGTGGGGGCACCGCTGGTGCTTGGCTGGGCCTGGCGCGATGCCGTGTACCGCGCGTTGGTGCTGCTCGTCATCGCCTGCCCCTGCGCGCTGGTGCTGTCGACGCCGGTGACGGTGGTGAGTGCGCTCGCGGCAGCAGCACGGCGCGGCATCCTGATCAAGGGGGGCGTGTGGCTGGAACAGGCACGGTTGCTGCGCCTGGTGGCTTTCGACAAGACCGGCACACTGACCCAGGGAAAGCCGGTGCTGGTGGAACACCGGCTGACCCGAGCTGATCAGGATGCCGGCTCGGCGCTGGCAGATGCGGCCGCGCTGGCGATGCGCTCCGACCACCCGGTCTCCAAGGCCCTGGTGGCCGGCTTGCCCGACGAGGTGCGCGATGCGGCGCCGGTTGTCGACGACTTCCGCGCGCTCAGCGGCCGCGGCGTGGCCGGTCGCATCGCCGGCCGTTCAATGCTGTTGGGCAATCGCCGCCTGATGACCGAACAGGGCTTCTGGACCGAAGCTGTCGAGGCGATGGTCGCGCCGCACGAACAGGCGGGCCGCAGCGTGACGCTGCTGGCCGACGGCCAGGCGGTGCGTGCCGTCTTCGCCGTGGCCGACACCTTGCGGCCGAGCGCCCGTGAAGCGGTCGAAGCGCTGGCGCGCCTGGGCATCGGCAGCGCCATGCTGACCGGCGACCACCCCGCCGCCGCGCAGGCCATCGCGCGCGAAGCGGGCATCACGCAGGTTCGCGCCGGGTTGCTGCCCGACGAGAAGCTGGCGGCCATCGCCGAATTGCAAGGTCTGCACGGCCAGGTGGCGATGGCGGGGGACGGCATCAACGATGCGCCGGCGCTCGCCCGGGCCGATATCGGCGTGGCGATCGGCGCGGCCGGCACCGATGTGGCGGTGGAGACGGCCGGCATCGTGATCCTGCACGACGACCTGCGTCGGGTCGCCGAGGTGGTCCGGCTTTCGCGCCGCACCCGCACGGTGCTCTTGCAGAACATCGCCATCGCGCTGGGGCTGAAACTGGTGTTTCTGGTGTTGGCCATCGCCGGGCTGGCCACGATGTGGATGGCGGTGTTCGCCGATGTCGGCGCGAGCCTGCTGGTCATCGCCAATGGGCTGCGCATGCTGCGCTTGGGCAGCAGTGGCGGCGGCGCCCGCGCTCACGGATGACTGGGTCGTAGCCGGGAGCGCTGCACCACCACATGGGCGGCAGGTGCCAGGCGGTGCAGTCTTTCGCGTTTCATGGTCTGCAGGCGCTCGCCGAGGGACTCGATGGTGCGCGCGAGTTCCAGGCGGCGCGGCAGGCCGGGCACCGATGCCGCGAGTTCGTCGCGGTCCTGGCGCGCGAAGGCCAGTTCGCTTTCGCGCCGGATCAGCGCGGCCCGCAGGCGGATGTTCTCGGCTTCGAGGGCCGATAGCTGGTCGAGCAAGGTGCGCCGGTCCGGCGGCTTGCTCGCGGTGGTGATCGAAGGACTGGACAACGTGCTCTCCTGGTGAAGCGCCGCTAGGCCGAGGGCCCGAACGGCATGCGTAGATTCTTGATCACGCCTGCGGTAATCACGCCGAAATGGGCTGGTCCGCCCGGGCTAGCGGCGTTGGGGCGAACCGGTTCGAAAGGTTACTTGTCGGTGGTATGTCGGACAGGCTTGCCGCTGGATGCGAGCGCGCCGGCTGGAAGATTCCGCGCCTCAGAAGAGATGCGTCTGCCCGCCGACGCCGGGTGGCCGAAAGTGTTCCAGCGTCGACACGGTGCGTTCCCGGTTCAGGCCGAAGCGGCGGGTCGCTGTTTCGAAGCGGCGGCGGATCAGCTCCGACCAGAGCCCGCTGCCCTTCATGCGGGTGGCGAAGTCGGCGTCGTAGTCGCGGCCGCCCCGCATTTCCTGGATACGCGCCATGACCCGGGCCGCGCGCTGCGGATAGTGCAGATCGAGCCATTCGCGAAACAGCGGCGCCACTTCCCAGGGCAGCCGCACCACCGTGTAGAAGGCGCTGCGGGCGCCGGCCTCGCGGGCGGCTTCGAGCACCTGTTCCATGTCCTCGGTAATGAAGGGAATCTGCGGCGCCACGCTGACCCCCACCGGCACGCCCGCGTCGACCAGCGCCCGGATGGTCTGCAGCCGCCGGTGCGGAGCGGCGGCGCGCGGTTCCAGGATGCGGGCCAGGCGCGCGTCGAGCGTGGTGATGGTGATGTAGACGGCGGCCAGGCGTTTTTGAGCCAGCGGCGCGATCAGGTCGAGGTCGCGCTCGACGGCGCTCGATTTGGTGACTAGCCCGAACGGATGGCGAGCCTCGCCGAGCACTTCGATGACCGAACGGGTGAGTCGCAGCTCGCGCTCGATCGGCTGGTAGCAGTCGGTGGCGGTGCCGATGGCGATGTGGCTGGGCCGGTAACCCGGACGGGCGAGTTCCTGGCGAAGTACGTCGGCGATGTTGCGCTTGGCGATGAGCTGGGTCTCGAAATCCAGACCCGGCGAAAAGTTGAGATAACTGTGCGTGGGCCGCGCAAAACAATAGATGCAACCGTGTTCGCAGCCGCGATATGGATTGATCGACGCGTCGAACGGAATGTCGGGCGAGTCGTTGCGGCTGATGACGCTCTTGGCATCTTCGAAATGGATCTGGGTGCGGATCTGGGCGGGCCGGTCGGCCTGGAGATCGGCCAGGGTATCCCAGCCGTCGTCCCAGGCATCGCGCTCGTCTCGCGAAAAGCGGTGGGCTAGCTGCGTGGCGCTGCCACGGCCCTTGATGGCTTCGACGGGAATGCGGGTGGTGCTCACGGTGGATGCCTCGGTTCTTCTTTTCAGTGAAAGTCGCGGCTCTTGCGGGTGCCGAGCCGACCGAGCCAGTGCGACATGTCCTTGAACTTCCGGCCCAGCAGGTGGCGCACCTGGCCGCCGCTGTCCTTGTCGCGCTGCCAGGTGCCGCTGACGGCCAGCAGGCGCGACTTGAGCAGCGCTTCGCGCCACTGCTCCACCGCGTCGGCCCAGACGATGACGTTGACGATGCCGGTCTCGTCTTCCAGGGTGACGAACAGCGTGCCCTTGGCCGTGGGCGGGCGCTGGCGCATGGTGACGATGCCGCAGGTGCGCACCACGCTGCCGTGCGGCAGGTCGCGCAGGGCGCGGGCGGTCTGCAACCGGTAGTGGTCCATTCTTTCGCGCAGCAGGGCCAGCGGATGGCGGCGCAGGGTGAGCCCCAGGGAAGCGTAGTCGCCGACGATCTCTTCGAACTCGCCGGCACGGGGCATCTCGAGCGCCGGCTCGTTGACCGGCACGCCACGCAGCAGCGCGGGTGCGCGTTTCTGGGCGCTGGCTTCCCACATCTGCTGGCGCCGGTGGCCCGCGAGCGACTGCAGCGCGTCGGCCGCGGCCAGGGCCTGCATGTCTCGGGTGTCGAGCTCGGCGCGCAGGGCCAGGTCTTCGGTGCTGGTGAACGGCGCCTGCTCGCGCGCGGCGACGATGCGTTGCATGCCCGCTTCGGACAAGCCCCCCACCAGCCGCAGCGACAGCCGCACCGCCGGCTGCGGCAGCCGCCCGGGTTGCGGCACCCGGGTACCGGGCCAGACCGGCTCGCCCGGCGCAGCGCGAGAAGGCATGCCCGTCGCGGCTTCGGGCCGGGGCCGCGTGGCCCATTCGACGCCGGTGTAGAGCCGCTTCGACACCCGCGAGGGCATCTCCAGCACCGAATCGATGCCGCTGGCGCACACGTCCACTGGCCGCACTTCCACCTGGTGGCGGCGGGCGTCCTGCACCAGCTGCGAGGGCGAATAGAAACCCATGGGCTGGGCATCGAGGATGCCGGCCAGGAAGGCGGCCGGCTCGTGGCACTTGATCCAGCAGCTCAAATAGACCAGCAGCGCGAAGCTGGCGGCATGGCTTTCCGGAAAGCCGTATTCGCCGAAACCCTTGATCTGCTCGAAGACGCCATGGGCGAAGTCCTGGGGATAGCCTCGGTCGATCATTCCCTGCACCAGCGCGTCCTGGAAATGCGCCACGCCACCCTTGCGCCCCCAGCCGGCCATGGAGCGACGCAGGCCGTCGGCCTTGTCGGCGCTGAATCCGGCCGCGTCCATGGCCAGCTGCATCACCTGCTCCTGGAAGATGGGCACGCCCAGGGTGCGCTTGAGCGATCGTTCGAGCTCGTCCTTGATATAGACGATCTGCTTGCCCTCGCGCCGCGCCTGCCGCGCCTTGAGGTAGGGATGCACCATCTTTCCCTGGATCGGCCCGGGCCGCACGATGGCGACTTCCACCACAAGGTCGTAGAACTCGCGCGGCAGCAGGCGCGGCAGCATCGACATCTGCGCGCGGCTTTCCACCTGGAACACGCCGATGGTGTCGGCGGTGCACACCATGTCGAACACCTCCGCCTGGTCGCGCGGGATCTCGGCCATGGTCCATTCGAGGCCGCGCCAGCGGTTGCGAAAGTCGATCATGCGGCGCAGCGCCGACAGCATGCCGAGTGCCAGCACATCCACCTTCATCAGGCCGACGGCTTCGAGGTCGGCTTTCTCCCACTGGATGATGGAGCGGTCTTTCATGCTGGCGGGCTCGACCGGTACCAGGCGCGTCAGCGGCCCTTCCGTCAGCACGAAGCCGCCCACGTGCTGGCTGAGATGGCGGGGAAATTCACGCAATTCGCAGGTGAGCTTGAGCCACTGGTCGATGAGGCCTTGCGGCGCGCTCACCCCGGAGCGCTCCTGCGCTTCGGCGATCTGCTGTTTCAGGATGTCCTTGTCGAACCAGTAGTGGTCCTTGGCAAAGGCGTCGACCAGCGCCTCGGGCACGCCGAGTGCCGCGCCCACGTCGCGAATCGCCATGCGCGAGCGGTAGCGCACCACTACGGCGGCGATGGCGGCGCGGTCGCGGCCGTACTTTTTGTAGATGTACTGAATGACCTCTTCGCGCCGCTGGTGCTCGAAATCGACGTCGATATCCGGCGGCTCGTCGCGCTCCTTGCTGATGAACCGTTCGAACAGCAGGTTGGAATCGTCCGGCCGGACCTCGGTGATGCCCAGGCAATAGCAGACCACCGAGTTGGCGGCCGAACCCCGGCCCTGGCAAAGGATCTTCTCGACGCGCGCGAACCGCACGATGTCCTCGACCGTCAGGAAATACATCTCGTAGTTCTTGAAGGCGATGAGCTCGAGCTCTTGCTCGATCTGGTCCAGCACCTTCTGCGTGGCGCCGTCGGGATAGCGGGTCTTCACGCCTTCCTCCACCAATCTGCGCAGCGCCTGGGCAGACGTCAGCCCGGGAGGAATGGTTTCGCGGGGGTAGTGGTAGGCGATCTCCTCCATCTTGAACGTGCATCGCCCAGCCAGCAGTTGCGTGGCCTGGAGAAGTTCGGCCGGATACAGCTCGCCCAGCCGTTCCAGCGGCCGCAGATAGCGCTGGGCGTTGCGTTGCAGGGCAAAGCCGCATTCGGCCACCGGTCGCCCATGGCGCACCGCGGTAAGCACGTCCTGCAGGGGTTTGCGCGAGGACTTGTGCATGTGCACGTCGCCGCAGGCCAGCAGCGGCAAGCCGGCGGCCGCTGCGCCCTGCTGCAGCATGTCGAGCCAGAGGTCGTCGTCGAATTCGCAGAAGAGCTCGACGCCCAGCCACAGGCCATGCGCACCGAAACGCTCCACCGCCGTGATCAGGCGCGCCTGCAGGTCGAGCGCATCGACCGGCTGGCCGGGCGGCCGGTGCGGCAGGTAGATGCGTTCGCAGCCGTGCAGCAGCGAGAAGTCGATGGCGCGAACCTCGTATTCGCCCTTGTGGGCCGCGCCGCGCGCGGCGGTTATCGCCTGGCACAAGCCACCCCAGCCGTCCAGGTCGCGGGCGATGGCGACCAACCGGGCGCCGTCTTCGAGCAGAAATTCGCTGCCGTAGAGAAGATGGATGTCGGGTGGTTCTGGGGGGGTGGGTGCGTCACCTTGGGCGCCCTGGTCGGGATGGTCCTTGCGCCAGTCCTCGATCAGGTGGCGGCGGAACTGGCGCAGGCCGTCCCAGGCGCGCACCACGCCCGATACCGAGCATTCGTCGGTGATGGCGATGCCCCGGTAACCCAGGGCCAGCGCCTGCAGCACCAGTTCGTCGGGGTGCGAGGCGCCGCGCTGGAAGCTGAAGTTGGTGATGCAGTGCAGTTCGGTATAGGCGGCAGTGGCTGGGCCGGGCACGGGCATGCCAGCGGACGCCTCGACGCCGGGCTGCGCCTTGTCCTGCACCCGCAAAGGCGCAGGAAAAGGCAAGACCGGCGCCGGACGCCCCTGCAGATTGATTTCGCGCTCAGGCATACAGGCCGTGCAGGAACCAGGGCCCGCCCTCGTGGTGAGGTTCGCCGCTTTCGTCCCTGGTTTTTTCGTCGACGTCCGCCTGCCCGGCGGCCTCCGGCGCAGCCTGCGGAATGAGCGCCGTGTCGGGATCGTGGTGCCGAGGCGGCCGACGCTCCTGGAAGATCCACACCAACCCGCCGCCGGGGCTCTCGGCGATGTAGTAGTCGCGGGCGGTGCGTTGCGGCGATGTGCCCTCCAGGCCGCTCCACCAGCCGGTTTCCAGCCGTTGCGGTCCGGCCAGGGTGCGCAGCGCACCCCGCCATTGGGGTACGGCCTGCCGCGTTTCGAGCGGGATCGGCTCCGGCAGCAGCCAGCCCGGATACAGCGTGTCGGCCTGAATCTGCGGCGCGCTCGCCTGCATCGCCCGCCACGGCGCCGACAGGCTTCGCAGGTGCGCGCGGGCCGGCAGCCAGCGCTGCATGGATTCGGGCCGGTGCGATGCCTGCGGGCTGGCGGTGAGCACGCATTCCTCGCCCAACCGGGCGCTGAGCCGCTCGACCAGTTCATGCAGGGCATCGCCCTGGCGGTTGTCCTCGGGCAGAAAACTGGTGCTGGCGCCGCCCCAGGGCGCGGTGTCGAGCGAGCGCAGCCGCAGCCAGCTGGCGGGCGCGGACATCTTCTGCAGCGCCAGTCGCTCGCCGAGCAGTCGTTGCAGATGGGCCATGTCCTGCAGCGGCTCGGCGGTGCGCACCACCAGTTGCTCGAAAGCCGGCAGATCGACGCCGTCGATGCGCTTGAGGTCCAGCGTCCATTGCAGTTCCAGCGCCAGCACGCCGAGCTGCCGCGATCGCAACCAGATCTGGAGCGATCGCAACAGGCGGCTGGCCGACCACATCAGCTCCGGCGCCCGTTCGGCCAGCGCGACCAGTTCCACCTTCTGGTCGAAATGCTCGGGCAACTCCAGCCAGCGATGCACCTCGGGACGGCGTCCCCAGGCCAGGTCGAGCGCATCGCGCAGCGCCGGCCCGAAACGCCGGGCCAGCCCCGAACGGGGAAGCCGTTCCACATCGCCCCACAGCAGGCAACCCAGTCGCTCCAGCATGTCGAGGTGCTCGCGCGCCGCCGACAGGCTGTGCAGGGGAAGCTCCGCTGGAACGCGGGCCGGCGGTCGTTGCCCGGCGGCCATCAGGCGCAGGCGGGCCAGCGCCGTCAGGCTGTTGTCGCCCTGCGCGCCCAACAGGCCGAAGCCGGGTGCCGGATTGCGGGCCCGCAATTCGGCACGCAGGGCCTGCGCCCCACCCCACAGGCGTTCGCAGGCCGAAACCTCGATCAGCAGGGCCTCCTCCAGCCAGGCCACACGCGGCGAGAACTGCAAGGCCCACCAGCCCAATGCCTCGGCGCAAGGCAATGGGATGTCGGCGCCGGGCTCAGGCCGCCACAGAAGTGCGATCCAGCGCATGTTCGGCCTTGGAGGCAAGAAAGAAGGATTCCAGCCGAACGACGGTGGCGCCGGTGGCGGATGCCGCCTGGGGCTCCGGCATTCGCTGGGCGCGCCTGCGTCGGCTGGCTTCGAGCACCGCCGCCAGGCGGGCCGGCTGGGAGGCCACCGGTATCGGTCGGCTCAACGGCGGGCCGCGCCGCTTGAGCAGGTGCAGCGTCATGGTGTCGGCGCTGTCCCCCTGCTCCACCGACAGGCGCAGCCGCGCGGGAGACGATTGCCCGGCCGAGCCCTGCGGCCGAAAAACCCACAGCAGGCGCTCGTATTGAGCGGCCGCCAGTTGCAGCCGTCGCAGGTCACCCACCCGCGCCTGCGGCAGCCAGGCCACCACCGCCGACACATCGCGACAGCGCAAGGACTGCTCGCATGCCCACAGCCGGGCATTCGCCGCATCGCAGCGCACCCACAGCAAGGCTTCGGGCGGCAAGCCCTGCGCGGCCAGCGCCGGGCCGAAAGGCCGATGCGGCGCTCCGACCAGCGCCACCGGCCGCCCCTGGGCCGACACCAATCGCGACAGCGCCGGCAGCAGCAGCGGCCAGGCGAATGTTTCAGCACCGGCGTGCAGCACCTCGCTCATCGCCCCGACCGGCCAGCCGCCACCGGGCAATTCGGCGTCGAGCGCCGGGAAGCCGCTGGACTCGATCTCGCTTTCGGCGTGCGCCAGGCTGTCGCCGCTCCAGATCTGGGAGAGCGCTCCGGGCAAATACGCGGGCTGGAGAATGGCGGCAACTGGCATGCCTGTATTTTTATACAGTAATGCTCTTGGCGGAAGAGTTGACAGCCCTTTTTTACGCAAGCCGATTCGCGGTGGGCGAAAATTCAGACCGCTGCCGCAAAGAAATGCGGGCAATCACTCCGATCCGAAAGCCTTGTTTTGTCCCTAGAGTCCGACCACCCCGTACCGCGAACGACACGCCCCGGCATTTTTTCCTTTTTCGAGTCGCGGGTCGACGCCTTCCCTTCCTCCCAGCCTGGCCTGCCGACCACCCGCTTCCTGAAATTCCTTTGGGATTGCACCGAGGGTTCGCGGGGCTGGGTGATGTTGCTGATCGGACTCACCGCCGCCATCGGCGCCTTCGACGCTTTGCTCGTCGCCACGCTGGGCCGGGTGGTCGACCTGCTCGGACAGGTGCAGCCCGCCCTGCTCTGGCAGCAACACGGTGTCATGCTCGCGGTGATCTCCGCTGTGGTGGTGGCGAGCATCGGACTCATCTGGCTGCAGACCACGGTGCAGCACCAGGTGCTGGCCATCAACTTTCCGATGCGGCTGCGATGGAATTTTCACCGGCTGCTGCTGGCGCAGAGCATGTCTTTCTACCAGGACGAGTTCTCCGGCCGCATCACCTCCCGCATGATGCAGACCGCCCTGGGCGTGCGCGACCTCCTCTTCATCTTTGCCGAAGTCATCGTCGGCATGTTCATCAACTTCTTCACCATCGTGGTGTTCGCCGCGGCGTTCGACATCCGGCTGGTGTGGCCCTTTCTGATCTGGTCGCTGGCCTATGCCGTGGCATGTGTGTACTTCGTGCCGCGTGTCGCCAAGGTCGGACGCGAACAGGCCGACGCCCGCTCTCTCATGACCGGCCGGGTGAGCGACGCCTACACCAATATCGCCACCGTCAAGCTGTTCTCGCACTCCCGTCGCGAGGCCATGTTCGCCCGCGACGCCATGCGCGAGTTCCAGGGCACCGGCTTTCGCCAGATGCGCCTCGTGAGCGGTTTCGAGACCGTCAACCATGCCCTGTCGATGCTGTTGGTGCTGGGTGTCGCCGGTTGCTCGCTGTGGCTCTGGTCGAACGGACAGGTCGGCGTCGGCGCCATCGCCGCGGCCACCGCGATGGCGATGCGCCTCAACAGCATGGCGCACTGGATCATGTGGCAGTTGAGCAATCTCTTCGAGAACGTCGGCACGGTGCAGGACGGCATCAAGACCCTCTCGACGCCGCACGCGGTGCTCGACCGACCCGGCGCGACCACCCTGACCGTACCCCACGGCGAGGTGCGCTTCGAGAACCTGCGTTTCGCCTACCCCGCCGCCCCCGCGACCGCCGGCAGCCCGCCCACCACGCCACGAACCATCATCGACGGGCTCGACCTGGTGGTGAAGCCCGGCGAGAAGATCGGCCTGGTCGGCCGCTCAGGATCCGGCAAATCCACCCTGGTGAACCTGCTGCTGCGTTTCTACGAACTCGACAGCGGGCGCATCCTGGTCGACGGCCACGACATAGCAGGCGTCACCCAGGACAGCCTGCGCGCCTCCATCGGCATGGTCACCCAGGACACCTCCCTGCTGCACCGCTCGGTGCGCGACAACATTGCCTACGGCCGGCCCGACGCCGACGAAGCCGCCATCGCGCATGCGGCCGAGCGCGCCGAAGCCTCGGGCTTCATCGCCCAGCTGTCCGACGCCAAGGGCCGGCTGGCCTACGACGCGCACGTCGGCGAACGCGGCGTGAAGCTCTCCGGCGGTCAGCGCCAACGCATCGCCATCGCCCGCGTCATGCTCAAGGACGCGCCGATCCTGCTGCTCGACGAAGCCACCAGCGCACTCGACTCCGAGGTCGAATCGGCGATCCAGGAAAGCCTCTACCGCCTCATGGAAGGCAAGACCGTGATCGCCATCGCGCACCGGCTTTCCACCATCGCCGCGATGGACCGTCTGGTGGTGCTCGACGGTGGCCGCATCGCCGAGCAGGGAGACCACCGCAGTCTGATGGAAGCCAACGGCATCTACGCGCGGCTGTGGGCGCACCAAAGCGGCGGTTTCCTGGGCGAGACGGACGAATAGGCATCCTCCCGATCCGGCTTCTGCCCCAACCTGCTAGGCTTGGGGAATGAAGACAGCCCCGCTGCCTCCCGACGAACCGCAAAGGCTTCGCGCACTGCACGAGCTCCTGTTGCTGGATGGCCCCCCGGAAGAAAAATTCGACCGGGTGGTGCGGTTCGCCGCTGAGCAGCTCGACGTGCCCATCGCCCTCGTCAGCCTGATCGACGACGACCGCCAGTGGTTCAAGGCGCGCCACGGCATCGACGTGGCCGAAACTCCGCGCGACGTGGCCTTCTGCGCCCACGCCATCCTGCAGCCCGAGCTCTTCGTGGTCGAAGATGCCTCGCTCGACGAACGTTTTTCAGACAACCCGCTGGTCACCGACGGGCCGCGCATCCGCTTCTATGCCGGCGCCCGCTCAATGCGCCGGGCGGCGAACGCATAGGCACGCTGTGCGTGCTCGACCAGAAACCGCGCAAGCTCGGCATCGTCGAAATCGCTGTCCTGGAAGCCCTGCGCGACCTGGTCAACGACGCCGTCGCCGGCAAGGCCGACGAGGAGGATTCGCCTTGAACAGCAGCAACGCGCCGCTGCCCGCCGTGCTGCTGCTGGAGCCGCAATTCGTCCTGCGGCGCACCATCGTCACGGTCGCCAAGGAACTCGACCTCGTCGCCTTCCACGAGGCCACCAACATCGATCGTGCGCTGGCTTTGCTGGGCTCGCGCAAGTTCGCCGGCATCGTGATCGATCTGGGCGAGGGCCCGGACACCGTCACCCTGCTCGAAGAACTGCGAAAAGGCGCGTTCGCCTGCGGCGCGCGCATTCCGGTGATCGTGATGAGTTCGGAGCCGGGCAAGCCCGACGCGCCGACGCTGGGGCCGCTATGGCCGGTGGATGTGCTGCGCAAGCCATTCAAGATCGGCGCCTTGCTGGAGTCGGTGCGCTCCATGGCGCAACACGAGCCCGGCCGGCCGCACTGACGCACTCGGATCGAGCCGCGCCGACCGGCGTGACAAGCCGAAACGTCGACGCACAAGAGGGCTTGCAGACTGCGAATGTCAGTCCTTCCCTCGTTCACGCTCCGGAGACGCCATGCTCGAAAAACTGCCCGACATGCTGGGCCATGCCCTGCGCAACCAGCGCGCCGGCCTCGATGCCGTCGCCTTCAACCGGATCGACCTGCGCCAGGGCACTTCGGCAATCGCCGTGAGCAGCCTGGCCTTCGTCGACCACGGGCCGATCCCGATGCTCTACACCGCCGATGGCGACGGGCGTTCTCCGCCCCTGCAATGGGGTGGGCTGCCCGAGGAAACCGGCTCGGTGCTGCTGATCGTGGAAGATGCCGATGCGCCGACGCCGAAACCGCTGGTGCACGCCATCGTGGTCGATCTTCCACCGGGCGACGGCGCCATGGCCGAAGGCGCGCTGAGCGGTGGCGATGAAGAAGATGCAACGTCCGAAGACCGTGACGGCGCCGGCAGCGACGAGCCGAGGACCGGTCGAAACTCCTATCTCCAGTCGGAGTGGCTGCCACCCGACCCGCCACCGGGTCACGGCTTGCATCGCTATGTTTTCCAGGTCTTCGCGCTCAAACCTGGAGCCGTTTTTTCAAACAAACCCGGTCGCGACGAAGTGCTGGACGTGCTGGCAACGCATGCCATCGCCAGCGGCCTGCTCATCGGAACCTATGAGCGAGACGGCTCGGTGAAAGTGGACGATACGGCACCCGCGCCGGCTGGCGCCGGTGGTCCGCAATTGGCTTAGCGCTCGCTCAGACCACGACTTTCGCACGCGCCCAGCCGGCCACTGCCTCGATGGCCAGCGGGTAACCCGCCGTGCCGAATCCGAACATCACGCCCCGCGCGACGGGCGACAGGTAGGAGTGCTGACGAAACTCCTCGCGGGCGTGCACATTCGAGATATGAAGCTCCACCAGGCTGACGCCCGCGCCCTTGACCGCGTCACGCAAGGCCACGCTGGTGTGGGTGTAGGCAGCCGCGTTGAGGACGGTGCCCGCAGCGGATCCGGCTGCTTCGGCGCTTCCAGCTTCCTGCAGCCAGCCGACGAGTTCGCCTTCGTGATTGCTCTGCCGGAAATCGAGCTTCAAACCCAGGCGCGTGCAGGCCTGCGCGCAAAGCTGGCGCACGTCGTCGAGCGTATGGGCACCGTAGATGCCGGGTTCACGTGAGCCCAAAAGGTTGAGATTGGGTCCGTTCAGGACATAGACAGTCTGGGTCATGGCGCGGTTTTGGCAGGCCGTTCTGCATTCGAATGAAAGAGCGGAAGCAGGAAAGCATACACGCCGTACCCAAAGAAAAAGCGCCCCTCAGGGCGCTTGGAATGCAACTGCGCTGAGCAGGCTTTTATCGACGGTCCCAGCCACGATGCCCATGACCGTGGTCGAAGCCCCGGCCGGGAGGTCCACCCCAGCCACGACCATGGCCATAACCCGGGCCGTAGAAGATGGGACGGGGTTGCACATAGACCGGCGGCGGCGGTGCGTAGTAGACCGGACGCGGCTGGTAATACACGGGCGGTGGTGGCGCGTAATAGGCCGGGGGCGGCGGAGCGTAATACTGGGGCGGCGCGGCATAGACCGGGCCACCACCGATCACCAGCCCCGGTGTGGCAATGCCGACCGACAGCGCCACACCACCACCGGCGTGCGCGGCACCGGCTGCGCCGAGGGCCAGTACCGCGCCCATGGCGGCGAAAACGGTACGAATGCGACCTTGAATGGACATTTGTGAATCTCCTGAAAACGGACGGTATCGCCACGACGACGGCACCTTCCATGTAGTCAGTAACGCATGAAAGCCTGAAGCGGATGGCAGGATTGGATGAAGAGTCGTGACCACTGGTAACGGTGGTGGGCACATGCCAAATTTTGCAGACGTTGGCTGCCAACCACGTACCCCGGGCGAGCCGCCCTAGAATCAGAGGATGAATTCTCCCGCTCTCGCGACGCACGCAGGCACCGGCGCCGCAGAACCAGTCAAGCCCAGCAATTTTCTTCGTCACGTGGTCGAAAGCGACCTCTCCCAAGGGCGCTATGTCGGCCGCCACTGGGGCGGCAGCCCGGGCGACGCCGCCCACCATGCCGCCGGTATCGCCGATCCGGCGCGTGTGCGTCTGCGTTTCCCGCCGGAGCCCAACGGCTATCTTCACGTAGGCCACGCCAAGAGCATCTGGCTCAACTTCAGCATGGCGGCCGAATACGGCGGCGTCTGCCACCTGCGTTTCGACGACACCAACCCCGAAAAAGAAGACCAGGAATACGTCGACTCCATTCGCGACACGGTGCGCTGGCTGGGCTACGACACCATGCTGGCCGACGACCCGGCAGCCCCGGGCCAAAGCCGCGAGCACGAATACTTCGCGAGCGACTATTTTGACCTGATGTATCGCGCTGCCGAAATGCTGGTCGAGGCCGGCCACGCCTACGTCGACGAGCAGACGCCCGAGCAGATGCGCGCCAACCGCGGCGACTTCACCACGCCAGGCACCGACAGCCCGTTCCGCAGCCGCAGCCCTGCCGAAAACCTGGCACGTCTGCGCGAGATGCGCGACGGCCAGCACGCCGACGGGTCCATGGTGCTTCGCGCCAAGATCGACATGGCCTCGCCCAACATCAACCTGCGCGACCCGGCGATCTATCGCATTCGCCGCGCCACCCATCACAACACCGGTGACCGTTGGTGCATCTATCCGATGTACACCTTCGCGCATCCGATCGAAGACGCGCTCGAGCAGATCACCCACAGCATCTGCACCCTGGAGTTCGAAGACCAGCGCCCGTTCTACGACTGGCTGCTGGAACGACTTGCCGAAGGCGGCCTGCTGGCTTCGCCCCAACCCCGGCAATACGAGTTCGCCCGCCTCAACGTCACCTACATGGTGACCAGCAAACGCAAGCTCAAGCAATTGGTCGACGAGAAATACGTCGACGGCTGGGACGATCCCCGCATGCCCACGCTCGCGGGCCTGCGCCGCCGCGGCTACACGCCGGCAGCTCTGCGCCTGTTCTGCGAACGCTCCGGCGTGACCAAGGTCGGCGGCTGGACCGAATACTCGGCGCTCGAAGCAGCCCTGCGCGAAACGCTCGATCCGGTCGCAGCCCGCGCCATGGCGGTGCTGGAGCCAGTGCGCCTGGTGTTGACCAACTGGGACGGACTCATGGGCGAAGGCTTTCTCGATGCCTGTCAGGCGCCGGTTCATCCGCACCATCCAGAGCAGGGCGTCCGGCACTTCCAGTTCGGTCGCGATCTCTGGATCGAGCGCACCGACTACGAAGATACACCGCCCAAGGGCTACAACCGCCTGTTCCCGGGCAACAAGGTTCGTCTGAAATACGGCCACGTCATCGAATGCACCGGCGCGGAACGTGACGCCGACGGCAAGCTGGTGGCGGTGCTGGCGCGCCTGTTGCCCGACACCAAGAGCGGCACGCCCGGCGCTGACGCGGTCAAGGTCAAGGGCGTCATCACCTGGGTATCGGTAGCCGATGCGGTGCCGGCCGACTTCAACCTCTACGACCGGCTGTTCACCCAGCCGCATCCCGACGCGGGCGACAACGACTTCCTGGCCAACCTGAATCCGGCGAGTCTGTCGCGCAGCGCCGGCTTCGTGGAGCCGGGCACCGCCGAACGCGCACGCGCCGGCGCCTTGCAATTCGAGCGCCATGGCTACTTCACAGCCGACCGCGCGGCCGGCGCCCCCGTCGTCGAAGCACCGCTGGTGTTCAACCGAACCTCCAGCCTGCGCGACAACTGGACCCGCTGAGCGCCTGGCATGCTTGCGCCGGCCCGCGAGCCGGCGGAACCGCCAGCAGGTGGTTCGGACGGCGGATGCTGGCAAGATAGCCGCATCTTCCAAAACCCTCATCTCGAAAGGCGCGCATGGCTTCCACGCAGCACACCTGGCAATTCTTCCGCGCGGGCGGCGTCGATCAGGTTCTCATCCGGGATGGTCAGGACGTCGCACACATCGGGGAGCTCGACCAGAAACTGTGGGTGGCACTGGCCTGCCCGACACGCGGCCTGGAATTCGACAGCCGCACCCTCGACCTCATCGACATCGACCACGACGGCCGCATCAGGGCGCCCGAGTTGATTGCGGCTTGCCAATGGGCTTGCGGCCGGGTGAAGAACCCGGACGAACTCGTCACCGGCGGCGAATCGCTCGCACTGTCGATGATGAAGACCGACGACGACATCGGACAATTGCTGCAACTGGAAGCGCGCCGCGTGCTCGGGCTGCTCGGCCGGGAAAACGACGACGTCATCACCCTCGCCGACGTGACCGACCGCAGCAAGCTGCTGACCGCCATGCGCTTCAACGGCGACGGCGTGATCACGGTCGAAACCGCAGGCGAAGATGCCGCCGCCGCTCAGGTCATCGGCTGGATCGGCCAGACACGCGGCACGGTCGACGACCGCAATGGCAAGCCCGGCATCGATCGCAAACGAGCAGAGGCCTTCTTCGCGGATGCCCACGCGCTCGCCGCCTGGCATTCGGCCGGACTCGCGGACAGCACGGCGCTGCCACTGGGCGATGGCACCGGCGACGCCCTGGCGGCGATGAACGCGGTTCGTGAAAAGATCGACGATTTCTTCGTCCGGGGCCGGCTCGCCGCCTTCGACGCCCGCGCCGCCGCGGCCGTCAACCCGACGCCCGAGGAATACGCGGCCATCGCCGCCAAGCCCATGGACCGCCACACCGCAGCCATCGCCGCGCTGCCGCTGGCTCCGGTACAACCCGGCGTCGACCTGCCGCTGGGCCGTGGCGTGAACCCGGCCTGGGCCGATGCGCTTTCCGCCCTGCAGGCCAAGACGCTGGAGCCCTTGCTCGGCAAGCCGGTCGATTCGCTGAACGAAGCCGACTGGCTGCAGATCCAGGCTCGCCTGGCGGCCTACCAGGACTGGCTCACGTCGCGCCCGGCCGTGACGCTCGGCGACCTGACGGTGGAACAGACACTCTCCGCGATTCCGGCCGAAGCGGCGGTGCTCGAACTGATGTCCCAGGACGAAGCCGAGGAGCCGGCCAACGCCCGCATCGTCGAGCTCGAGAAGCTGCTGCGCTTCAAGCGTGACCTGGTGCCGCTGCTGAACAACTTCGTGTCGTTCACCAGCTTCTATCGCCGCACCGGCGCGATCTTCCAGGCCGGCCGGCTCTATCTCGATGCGCGCAGCTGCGACCTCACGGTGAAGGTCGCCGACGCCGGCAAGCACGCCGCGCTGGCGGGCCTGGCCAAGACCTACCTCGCCTACTGCGACTGCGTGCGCAACGGCCAGAAGATGACGATCGTCGCGGCCTTCACCGCCGGCGATGTCGACTTTCTCTTCGTTGGCCGCAACGGTGTGTTTTACGACCGTGCCGGCAACGACTGGGACGCCACCATCACCAAGCTGATCGAAAACCCGACCAGCGTGTCGCAAGCTTTCTTCTCGCCCTACAAGAAGTTCCTGCGGGCCATCGAAGAACAGGTCGCCAAGCGCGCGGCCGCCAGCGATACGGCCGCACAGACCTCGCTTGGTGCGCTGGCAGGCGACATCAGCACGGCCGACAAGACCGCCGCCGCCGGCACCCCGCCGCCACTGCTTGCCAAGGTGCCCGGCAGCAAGGTCGACGTCGGCACGGTGGCCGCCATCGGCGTCGCCCTCGGCAGCATCAGCGCGGTGCTGGTGGGCGTCTTCGGCAAGTTCGTGGAACTGGGCGCCTGGATTCCGCTGGCCATCCTGGGAATCGTGCTCGCCATCTCCGGCCCCAGCATGCTCATTGCGTGGCTCAAGCTGCGCCAACGCAGCCTCGGGCCGATCCTCGACGCCACCGGCTGGGCCATCAACGGCCGCATGAAGGTCAACGTGCCGCTGGGTGCATCGCTGTCGCAGTCGGCCCATATTCCGGCCGGCGCCAAGCGCTCGTTCCAGGATCCCTACGCTGAAAAACGCGGCGCAGGAACCTGGCTGGCGATCGCGCTGGTCGTCATCGCAGTGATCACGCTCATCTGGCGCACCGGTTTGGTCGACCCCTACCTGCCACTGGCACTGCGCCACGACATGCCGGTGGTCGCCCCGGCGGCAAGCCCCGCCCCGGCTGCCCCGGCTGCCGTCGCCAGGCCCGCCGGCTGAACCCGCCGGTGGATCTGCAAGGCATCCTGGAGGAAATCGCCTACGCGCTCGCACCGCGAGCGGCCGCCGGCGCGGGCAAGGTGGCCGACTACATTCCCGCCCTCGCCCGCGTGCCTGCTGCACATTTTGGCATCGCGCTGCGCACCCGCGACGGCCATGAAGCGGCGGCAGGCGATGCGCATCTGGCGTTCTCCATCCAAAGCATTTCCAAGCTGTTCACCCTGACGCTGGCGATGCAGACATTGCCGGACGAGGAGCTCTGGCAGCGCATCGGGCGCGAGCCCTCGGGCAATCCGTTCAACTCGTTGATCCAGCTCGAAACCGAACGCGGCATCGCCCGCAACCCGTTCATCAACGCAGGCGCCATCGCGGTCGCGGACCGTCTGGTCACCCATGGCGATGCCAAACGCCGGGTGCTGGCCTTGCTGTCCAGCCTTTGCGGTGAAGCAGTCGTCTTCGACGAGGAAGTGGCCGCATCGGAGGCTGCGACCGGCTATCGGAACGTGGCGCTGGCGAACTTCATGAAAAGCTTCCAGCGCATCGACAACCCCGTCGAATCCGCGCTCGACATGTACTTTCACCAGTGTTCCATCGCCATGAGCTGCGCGCAGGTCGCGCGCGCTGCCGGCTACCTGTGCCGAGACGGCGCACATCCGCTGGAAGACGGCACCCAGGTCGTCACCGACCGCCAGGCGAGGCGATTGAACGCCCTGATGCTGACCTGCGGAACCTATGACGCCGCCGGAGAATTTGCCTACCGCATTGGTCTGCCTTGCAAGAGCGGCGTAGGCGGCGGCATCGTCGCCGTGGTGCCCGACACCCTGAGTCTGTGTGTCTGGTCGCCAGGGCTCGATCACAGCGGCAACTCGGCACTGGGGATGGAAGCGCTGGAGATGTTTGTGAGTGCGACCGGGTTGTCGGTGTTCTAGCCGACGTTCGTGTTCAGACCGGCCAATGCACCGGCTGCGCCGTCGCACGACAATGTCACCGACGAAGTTCCGATATCGGCAGCAGTCGAATCTTGTCGGAGTCGTGCCAGATGCATTTCGGCGAGCTAAAAACCATAGCCGACATAAAAACCCAGGATCGCACGGGAAGTCTGGAAATGGCGGGGGCGATACAGCAGGCCTCCCCAGAACAGGTCGTAGCGCAGCTCGCCGCGTGCCCCACGAACGCCGATCACCGCACCTGCGAGCGAGCGACCAGCCAGCAGTTCCGCGGATGGTCCGGCGAGGTGGCCCACATCGATGGCCATATATGCCTCTTGCCCGTCCGCGAACGCGCGGCCCAGGTCGTTGCGCCAGTACCAGCCGCGCTCGGCCAGGAGCATGTTGCGGCCGTCGAAACCGCGCACCGTGTACGCGGGCCGAAGGCGACGCGGTCTTGCGGCATCAACGCGCTCTGATTCCATTGGCCATGCCA
The DNA here is from genome assembly GCF_033546935.1 of Xylophilus sp. GOD-11R. Taxonomy (GTDB): domain Bacteria; phylum Pseudomonadota; class Gammaproteobacteria; order Burkholderiales; family Burkholderiaceae_C; genus Xylophilus. The sequence continues at coordinate 2,518,445 of NZ_CP137854.1, forward strand.
ATTGCTGAGAAATCGCCAAGCCGGACCGAGTGCCGCCACCGGCCCGATATAGGCGACATCGGCGATCGTGGTGCGCGGGCGCCAACTGTCTGTGCCGCTGGGTTCGTCGCGGACCCGCTCCGCACCGAGCGCGGCGATGCCTCGTCGGACTGCCAGAGAAACGTCCATCGTCGCATGCCCCCATGGTTGATGGTGGCTGGCATTAAGTTCCCAAATCGACGTGAACAAACTCAACGTAATGTTGTGGGCGAACTGAAACGAGATCAGTTAATTGAAAATAAATAGCAACGGGATTATTAATAGCCGAATGCACCACAAGAAGAATGCGCGGAAAACCCGTCGGTTGTCGGCACGGATGCGCCGGCGCGCCTGACCGGAGCGGCAACCATCCGGCATCAGGGCCGGGGACCGATCCGGACGTCCGCTTCGCTGGGCGACAAGCGCGTCAGCGAACCCGAGGAAGCCGGCTTCTCCGCGGTTGTAAGCCCAGCATCTCCCGCCGCCTGCGACAGCGGTGGACCACTTGACGGCGCAGTCGGAACCTGCATGTCCTGCGGCATCGCGACCGGTTGCGCCTGCGTGGGCGGCAGCAGCGAAATCGGCCCGTTGCCCTCGCCCTCCCCGCCCGGCCGAAAGAGGTTCTCGGGCCGTTCGACCGGCGGACTGGTCGACGGATCCGGCTGTGCTGGTGCGATCGGTTGACGCGGCGCGTCGAACTCGGCGGCCGCATCGACTACCTTGGCTCTCAGCGACGCCGCCATGAAATCACCCACCATCGGCAATGCGCTACGAGCGCCCTGTCCCCAGCTGCCGCCCATGGTCATGCGGCTGTCGTTGAAACCCACCCAGGCGCCTGCCACCAACTGCGGATGCATCAGGATGAACCAGCCGTCGGTGTTGTCCTGCGTCGTGCCGGTCTTGCCAGCCAGATCGCCGCGGATGCCGTAACGGCTGCGGATGGCGGCGCCGGTGCCGCGGTCGATCACGCCGCGCATGGCGTCGAGCAAGGTCTGCGCCGGCGCCTGGGCCAACGCGGTTTCGGGCGTGCCGGGGTGAAACTCCTCCAGCACCTTGCCGTCACGGTCCTCGATGCGCAGCACCAGAATCGGTTCGATGAAGTTGCCGCCATTGGCGATGCTGCCGTAGGCCGTGACCATCTCCTTCAAGGTGACCGGACTGGTACCCAGCGCGAGGGACGGAACCTCGTCCAGCTTGCTCTGGCGCACCCCCATGGCGCGCGCGAGGTCGGCCACGTTCTTCGGGCCCACCTGCTGCATGAGTTGCGCGGTGATGATGTTCTTGGAGAAGGCCAGGCCATCGCGCAAGGTCATCGGTGCGTAGCTCGGCTCGCCTTCGTCGGTAGGGCTCCAGACCTGGCCATTGCCCAGCGCCAGCTGGATCGGCTCGTCCATGAAGCTCTCGTCGGGCGAAATGCCCTGGGCAAAGGCCGTGCCGTAGACAAAGGGCTTGAAAGTCGACCCCGGCTGCCGGCGTGCCTGGGAGACGTGGTCGAACTGGTCTTCGGCGTAGCCACGGCTGCCGACCCAGGCACGTACCTGGCCATCGCGCGGGTCCAGCGCCATGAAGCCGGCCTGCAGCCGTGATTTCTGCACTCGCAACACCTTCATCGCATCCGCGTCCGCGAACGCCTGCCTGAGCGCGTCCGCATCGTCGGCGCCACCGTCACGGGCGCTCTTGTAGGCAGCGGTCTCACGGACCATCGCCTGGATTTCCGGGCGTTTGGGGTTCCAGGCACGCGGTGCGTACATCGCATCGGCCGACCGCTGGAGCTGATCGGCCTGCTTCTGCACCGCGCGGTTGGCGAAGTCCTGCAGGCGTGAATCGATGGTGGTGCGCACCCGCAGGCCGTCGGCGTAGATGTCGTAGCCGTTGCGTTCGGACCAGTCGAAGAGCCAGTTGCGCAGTTGCCGCGCCAGGTGCGGCGCCGGGCCGGTGGCATCGGTCTGGCGCTCGAAGTCCACCTTCAGCGGTGTCTTCTGCAACTCGGCCAGACGCGTTTCGGGCAAGGCGCCGGAGCGCACCATCTGCGCCAGCACGATGTTGCGGCGATCGCGGGCACGATCGGGGTTATTGACCGGGTTGTAGTAGCTGGTGCCCTTCAACATGCCGACCAGGGTGGCGCTCTGCAGCGGGTCGAGCTTGTCGGCGGTCGTGTCGAAGTAGGTGCGCGCGGCCATTTCGATGCCGACCGCGTTGTAGAGAAAGGAAACGGTGTTGAGGTAGGTCTCCAGGATCTCGTCCTTGGAATACACCCCCTCGATCTTCAGCGCGGTGATCGCCTCCTTGGCCTTGCGGGTCAGGCTGACCGCGCGCCCGATCTCGTCGGGATAGAGGTTGCGCGCGAGTTGCTGCGTGATGGTGGACCCGCCCTGCCGGTCTCCGTGCAGGGTGTTGAGCACGGCCGCGCCAGTGCGCCGGAAGTCGATGCCGCCATGCTCGTAGAACCGCCGATCCTCGGTGGCGATGAGCGCATCGACCACGTGCGGCGAGATGTCGGCGAGCTTCACCCATTCACGATTCGCCCGCCGAAACTCGGCCAGCACCTTGTCATCGGCCGACAGCAACACCGCGGGGCGTTCCGTGCGGGCCTTTCGGATGTCGCCGATGCTCGGGGTGAATGGAATCAGCAGCAGTACATAGGCCACCAGCAGCGCAGGCAGGCAAGCCACCGCACGCCAGGGATGGCGGCGAACCGCAGATGCGGCACGCGTCAGAAAGTTGGGGGTCGTAGCCATGGGAGCGCATGGTAGGGTCGTCGCGGTGGGCGCCGGAAACAAAAAGGGACGGCCGAGACCGCCCCTGTGCGGAATCTGACCGGTCGCCCGTCTCAGGCGGGAACGGCAGCGAGCCGCGCCGGCACCAGCCGGTTGGGCGACACGTACTGTTCGCGGTAAATCTCGAACGGCATGGTATCGGCGTCCTCGATGCGCTTCTGCTCGGCAAACGACAGTCGACTCGCCGCCTCGAAACGCGCCTGCTGCTCTTCGGTCCAGGGCATGGCCAGCAACGCATCGCGGGCCACCACCGACTGTGCCCGGGTGCAGGCCACAAAAGAATCGCCGAATTGCGAGGACATGGTTGCCAGCACGCGAGCCGAAGGCAGGGTTTCGGGTGACCGCATCGCGGCCTGCGCCGCCTGCACCGCCTGCAGATACGCGACGCTTCCTTCCGCGGCGTCGACTGCACGGGCGATCGGCAGGCAGGCGGTCAGAATTTCATCGGCCCAGTCGACCAACGCCACCGGCTTGCCCTGGCGGCTGAGTACCAGGCCCGGCTCACGTCCCCGCGCCGCCGTCAGGTGCTGGTTGTGCGCCAGCTCGGCGATCTCGGCGGGCGTGTCGGGCGGGCTGTCGCTCAACAGACAGTGCAGCAGGAAGATGTCGATGAACCGCATCGTCTGCGCCGAAATACCGACCGGGTTGAACGGGTCGAGATCCATGCAGCGCACTTCGACGTATTCCACGCCACGCTCACGCAGGGCATGCAATGGCCGCTCCCCTTGGCGGATGGTGCGCTTGGGCCGGATGGTTCCGTAGAACTCGTTCTCGATCTGCAGCAGCGTGGTCGCCAACTGGTTGTATTCGCCGCCTGGATTGCGGATGCCGAGGTCGCGGTAGAGCGGATAGGGCCGGGTCAGCGCATCCTGCAGTGAGGCCGCATAGCCTTCCAGGCTGTTGTAGCTGACCGAAAGCGTTGCCTGGGCGTCGCTCTGGTAACCAAGGCGCCCCATCCGTAGCGACGTGCCGTAGGGCATGTGCATGCTGCCTTCACCGATAGGCTCCAGCTGGTGAGGCCGGCCCTCGACGAAGCTGCCGCAGACGGCCGGAGAAGCACCGAACAGCGTCAGCAGCAGGAACGCATGGCGACGAAAATTTCGGATGAGGTCGAAATACTCTTCGCTGCTCACGCCGGGGAGCGACCAGTTGTAATGAATGCCCGAAATGGTCTGCATGCGCCGGCCGTAACGATGACCCAGCCCCATGCGGTAGACGCTCTTGGCGCGACCGACATTCGAAGTACCGTAGCGGCCCAGCGGGATGGTCTCGTCCGACGGCAGGCCGCAAGGCATGCTGGACACCCACAGGTTCTCGTCGCCATGGGCGTCCAGTGCTGCCATGGCCCGATGCACGAACTGGTGCACCTCGGTAATCTCGGCCATGCATGCCTCGGCACTCGCATGCACGCCGGTGATCAGCTCGACCTGCGACTCACTGAAGTCGGTGGTGATATGCGGATGGGTCAGCGCCGAACCCAGCGGATGCGGATGCGGTGTCAGTGCCAGCGCACCCGTGGGCAAGGAGCGCAAGCTTTCTTTCTCGATGCCGCGGCGCATGCCTTGGAGGCGCTGCGGGGTCAATGCGGCAAGGCGCTCGTCGGTGCTGGTCATGGGCGAAACAGGGATTTGTCGTTATGTGTGGATACGGCGCCGGCAACCGGGCGGCCGAGAGGATATGCGAGGGCGGTGCCAGCGCGCTGCCGAAGATCCAGGAAACCCTGCTGAATCGCCCGGCAATCGCGCGCGAAGCCCCTGAACTGCGCCGCATGCTAACAGGCCGTTGCCCGCCTCCGGAATCAGCAAAAGCGTGATGGATACGACCGGTCATTCAGGCCAGGGCGAGCCGTCACCGCAGTGGTCGACAAACAGAATCTGCTGGCGCCCGTCGTTCGGTATGTAGACCTGGTTCACGCTCGAGGGCGGCAAAACGCGGTCGGCACACTGCGCCCCCTGTCCGGGGCCCATGACGACTCTGGCGCCTGGTTTCAGCATGCAGGAACTCACCGTATCCAGGGGCGACCACTCCGGACAGATGTCGTTGTCCCGGGCGTATTTTTCACGCGGCCCGAGCGGCGGAAAAAATGACCACCAACGGCCGTGTTGGGTGTGCGGTTTGGACCCATCCCACACCCGAAAGACCCTCACCGGTTTATCAACGACGAACACCCGCCCCTTACACAAGGCGCCGTTACCCGGCAAGCCGATGGCCTCGGTCAAGAGCGACTCGTCCGAAGCGGCAACCATGCCGATCGGAGGCTCCTCTATGTCGCCGACGCAATCCTGGGAAGCCGCGGCCATCGCTGCGGCGGCGCCCAGGAACATTATTGACACTAAAACGTTTTTGCAGTGCGCGTGGGCCACATGGGGATTCGACATGAATAATATCCTCTGATTGCAGAAACAGAAGTCATCACGTCGATCACCCGAATACTTACCAGCCTTGCCAGCCGCACCATATGGCAAGCACTACAAAACAAATTTGCGCAGACGCGCAATGGTCAACCGCTGGTTAGCGCGCAACCATATATTTCGCAAGTCCTGCCCCATCAATGATTCATCCGTCTGCGGCGTCAGCCAGGCGATGAATTCCTCACGACACCGAAATATTCGGTACTCGTCGGCCTCTCCGCTCAATCCGTCCGCGTCTCCGCTGGCGGGCACATGCATTTTGCCGTCATACACCTCTGCATAAATGAACGCCCCGCCGGTATATTGCAATCCCATCCCGCAATATTCCGGGTGGCTGTAAAACAGCTTACTCCCAGCCTCCAGGCGCGCGGCGACCAACCGTGCAAGGTGCGACCCAACCAATAAATCAGACATTTCAATGGAAAGTGACGGTCCGCATCAACCGGGCGAATGAATGACTGGAAGAAAAAAGAATCCAGGCAGAACGACGTGGATTTATTTTGTGGCGTGTCCGCCGGTCCATATCGAGAAACACGCGGTGAGCATGGGCGCCCTCGCACCATGTCGAATCAGATTTTTCTCGGTTCTTGTCGGCGGCTTCCTGACACTAAATGCCCGATTGCCGGCACGTGTACGATCGGCGCCCGGCGCGCCACCATGGCGGCCTCATCTCAAGCCTGCTTCCATGAACCCCAATTTTCTCTATCGCGGCATCGCCTGCATCGTCATCGGCGCAGCAGTCTTGCTGGCGCCCCGATTCATGGGTGAAACCGGCCTGCGCGAAACCATCGCCGGCAGTTACCTGGTGGGATGGTTCGCGATCGTCCTGGGCGCGGGCCTGGTCGTGACGCACCTGACGCGCGGCCCCAAGCGCCGCCGTTGATTCGCCGACCGACCGTCTCGATGGACCCGAAAGCTCAGGCCAGAACCTTCTGAAGAAAGATCTCGAGTTGCCGCACTTCGGGCGGGCAAACGGTGTGCTCCATCGGATAGGTGTGCCATTCCACCGGATAACCGAGTTCCAGCAGCGCATCGCGTGAGGCTTCGGCCCGCGCGAGTGGCACCACGCCATCGCGCGTGCCGTGAGCCAGGAAGATGGGCACATCGCCATTGGCGAGGTGGCGCTCTTTCGCCGTGGTCGATGCCAGCGGCAGATAGCCCGACATGCCGGCGATGCCCGCCAGGCGCTCGCCATGCCGCAAGCCTGTCATCAGCGACATGGCACAGCCCTGCGAAAAGCCCGCCAGCACGATGCGGTTCGCAGCGATGCCGCGCTGCTTCTCGCGCAAGATCAATGCCTCGATGGCATCGCGCGAGGCGCGCAAGCCCGCTGCGTCTTCCTGGCGCCCCAGGTCAGACACCACGATGTCGTACCACGAAGGCATGCGGTAGCCACCATTGATGCTCACCGGCATTGTCGGCGCCTGCGGAAACACGAAGCGCACCGGCCCGACACCCGACAGATCGAGCTGCGGAACCATGGGCACGAAATCGTCGGCGCTGGCGCCCAGCCCATGCATGAGCAATACGGTAGCGGTAGGTTGCGGAGCGGTCTCGAGCTCGATGGTCTGAAGCAAGGTCATGGTGCTGCTGGATAGGCAAATGCGGGTAAGCCACGATTGTGCCGGCTGTCCGCCAGACAAGCGGTGACCGCCGTGCGACGGGTGGCGCGCCCGGCCGCGCTGGGCAAGGGACTATTGCCCACTTCGCCCATTTCGACCGCTGCCAGTCCGCTGCAATCACGTGCATTTGCCTCGCCTCCACGCCAGTCACTTCATTCGCGCCATGCGCGGCGTGTTCCTGGTCGAACTCATGGTCTGCCTGCTCGTAGCGGCGGTGTTGCTGGCCCTGGGTCTTCCGGGTTTGCGGTCCATGTTGCGCGACATGCAGGTCAGGGTCGCCGCGCAAGACCTGGTCGGCGCACTCGCCTGGACGCGGGCAGAAGCCGTGCGCGGCGGAGCCGCCATCACCTTGCGCTTTCGGCCGCGGACGGAATGCATATCGCCACCGGCGCGGCGGCACTGTGGCTGGGAAGTCTTCCGCGATCTCGACGGCAATACGAAGCGCGATGCTTCGGAAAAGCTGCTCGCCGTCCACGCGCTGCCCGTCCAGGTCGACCTTCCGGACGTCAGCAGCAGCGCTATCCAGTATCTCGCCGATGGCGCGGTTTCCACCAAAGGTGTCCACATCGTCATCGGCCCGACCGGCGCCGCCACGGGCGATCCGGCAACACGCATCGTTTGCTCCCAGTTCGGCGGCCGCGTGCGCATTGCCATGGGAGAACACTGCTGAGCCATGGCCCATCGACGCCTCCAGGCCGGGTTCGGCACCATCGATTCGCTCATCGCCCTGCTGGTGCTGTCCCTCGGCCTGCTCGGTGTCGCGCGCCTGATGACACGGCAATTGGTCGACACGCGTGGCACCAGCCAACGTGCCCACGCTTTGCAATACATAGCGGCCATCGACGACAGCATGGCCTTGCATCGCCCAGCGCCCCGCGCCGACGGAAGCCTCGAATGGGATGACTTGAACAATCTTCGCCATGGGCTGCGCTCCGCCATGCCAGGTGCCGACGCGACGGTGTTCCAGTCCGACACCGATGCACGACAGGTCGGCATCGCCATCACCTGGCCGGCCAACCAGCGCTGGATCCCGGTCGCGGAAGCCGCGCTGGACGCCGCGCCTTTCGCGGTCACGCTGGCCAATAGCGGCTTCGACTGTCCGACTCGGCGGCTCTGCCAGGTGTCCTATGTGTCGCGGTGAATTCCGCGTCCAGGCACGCCTGCGCCATCGCATGGGCGGCGCGATGTTGGCCGACCTCATGGTGGGCATCGCGCTGGGGCTGATGGTCGTCATCGTGGCCATCGCATCCCTTTTCGCGACGCTGTCAGCCGCAGCTGCCGCTCGCGATGCCGCCGACCTGCAACAGCGCGCCGACACGGCCTTGCGCCTCATCGGCGACGAGGTTCGCCGTGCCGGATCCGTCCGCTTTTCCCTGCCCGACGCACCCTCGCAGTTTTCACACGTCTTCCAGGGCTGGAACAACACCGGTTTGGCGGTCTCCGGCACGGAAGGCGGCCCGGGAGCATCCGACACCTTGCGCCTGAGCTATGAGCCCGGCACCGATGACCGCGACTGCCTCGGCTACCACCCGGCCGATTCGAACCACGTTGACAGCGAATTCCAAATCGGCATCGAAAGCATCAACGCCGGCCGGCCCGCGCTGTACTGCAAGGGTAGCGGCGGCGCCAAGATCTCCTGGCAGGCGCTGGTCTCGGGAGTAGACGACCTTCAGGTTCTGTACGCCATCGCCGACCCGGACGGAAAGATCGCCTATGTGGGCGCCGACAAGATCGACACTACGAGCCGGGTGTTGGCCGTAAGCATCTGCCTGCAGCTGTCGAGCGAAGGTCGTCGCGGCGCCGGGTCAGCGCTCGGCTGCGACGGCAAACCGATAGCCGCGCCTGCATTGGCCGACCGCATCGTCTTCGTCGCGCGCGGAATCTTCAGGGTACGCAATGCCGAAATCTGATCGACGCAATGGCGAACGCGGCGTGGCCTTGTTTTTCGTGATGCTGCTGTTGCTGCTCTGTTCCATCTCGGTGATGGGCGCCTCGCGGGTGACGCTGCTCGCCGAGATGATGAACGGCGCAGCCGTCGACCGCGCCGGTGCCTTCGCCGCCGCCCAGGCCTTGTTGCGCGATGCCGAAACCGAAATCCGTGGAGCATGGTCCGACGCAACGGCTTGCCGGTCCGACGACGCTCCGTCCAGCTGCCGTGCCTTCGGCGACAGGGTGGCGCCACCCTGGACGAATGAAGACTACGAACGCCTGGTGGAGGCCGTCCGGTCCGATCCAAAGCTCGAGCCGTGCCGACGCGGCATCTGTGCGCCCACCGATCCGGATCAGCTGGCCGAATTTCGCGCCCACCTGCCCGCCCTGACAAGCCCCGCCAATCTCGTGCCAACCTTTGCGGTGCATGGCCAGTACGCCGGCACAGCCCCATCGACGGCGGGCGTCCAGGCAAACCCCTACCTCAGCCAGAACGCCCGGTACTGGATTGAAGTGTTTCCGTACGCGCTCACCGTGACTGGTGGCGAGGAAGCGATCCGCTTCGCGCCGGACCCGGGCCGGCCTTTCGTCTTTCGAATCACCGCCTCGGTGCAGGGTCGTCGCCCAGGCACGCAGGTCCTACTGCAAGAGGTCTTCGTGCCCTCACCGCTCTTCGGCGGTACATGAAGGCAGTCTTCGTGCTGCCGGTCGCCCTCGTCCTGGCCTGGCTCGTCACCACGCCCGCGATGGCAATGGACCTGGCGCAATCGCCAGACGACAAGTCGCCACCGTCGCAGGCCATGTCGCCGATGGTTCTGGTCGAGCAGGCCGACGGGAGCCTGGCGCGCATGGTCTTCACGACCTCCTACGACGCGGCCGACTGGTCCGGCCGCGTACTCGCCTTTCCCGTCGATGCCGCAGGCGTGCTGGCCAAGGCTTCGACCTGGCGCAGCGACAACGGCCTGGATGCTGCGGCATTCGATCCGGCGAAAAGGCTGGTGCTCAGCCACGACGGCAACACCGGTATCGCCTTGCGATGGTCCGCTCTTTCTGCCGCGCAACAGGCGGGCTTGACGGCGGGCGACAACGAGGCCGACGGACGTCAGCGCCTGGATCATGCACGAGGCGACCACCGCGCCGAGGCAGTGCAAGGTGGCGCGCTGCGCAGCCGCCTGAAAATAGTGGTGGGCAAGCCGACAACGACCCCCTTCCGCCAAGCCGACATCGTCCATTCGCAGCCCTGGTTCGTTCCGGCGCACCGGGTAGCTGCCGCGACGAACGGCCCGTCGATGGTCTATGTCGGTGGCAACGACGGAATGCTGCATGGCTTCGATGCCCTGACCGGCGAAGAGCGGCTGGCCTATGTTCCTGGTGCCATCGTGTCCAGGCTGGTCGAGCTGACCCGGCCCGCCTATCGACACCGCTACTTCGTCGACGGCCCGATATTCGTTGGCAAGGCGGCCGGCGCCCGCGTGCTGGTGGGTTCTCCGGGCGCTGGAGCCAAAGGCTATTTCGTGCTCGACGTGCACCGGCCCGCGCTTTTTTCCGAAGCCAGCGCCGCCAGTACCGTGCTGGTCGACACGACATCCACCGCTGATGCGGACATCGGCCATCTGGTGTCCGAGCCCTCGGTGGACGCTGCCGGCACCGGGGCGCGCCAGATCGTGAAGCTCAACGACGATCGCTGGGCCGTCGTCCTCGGCAACGGCATAGGCAGCGACAGCGGCATGCCAGTCCTGTTGCTGCAGTACCTGGACGGTTCGCGCGAACTGCGCCGACTGAAGCCGTCCTGCCCCGCCATGCCGGCCAAATGCGTGTACCGAGGCGAAAATGGTTTGGCCACGCCCCTGCTCATGGACGCCAACGCGGACGGCAAGGCCGACATCGCCTACGCAGGCGACTTGCTGGGCCATGTCTGGAAGTTCGACCTCACCTCGAGCAAGCCCGACGCCTGGCATGTCGCGTTCCAGGGCAAGCCGCTCTTCACGGCGCGCGATGCAGCCGGCCGTCACCAGGCTTTCACCAGCGCTCCCGAATGGCTGCCCCATCCGGCAGGCGGCGTGATGCTCGCCATCGGCAGCGGCCGGCAACTCACCGAAGACGATCGCACCGACCGTCAGGTGCAGACGATCTACGGCCTGCACGACGCGGCAACCCTGCCTGAAGGCCAACCTGTCAACGAGCCCGACAAACCCGGCGCAAGACGGGATGTGCTGGTTCAGCAATCGGTGCTCGAAGGGGACCTGGCACTGGGCACCGACCGCTTCTATCGCACCAGTGCCTCCAGCGGCGACGACCAGGCCCTCAAAGACGTGCGCGGCTGGTTTCTCGACCTGCCGGATTCGGGCGAACGGATACTGCATGCACCTCGGCCCTTCGCCGGCTCAAAGATGATGTTCTTCAGCGAATCGCCCTCGGGCGAGAAGCTCACGGTGCTCGACCTGACCACTGGAAAGCCATCGGCCAGCCCGGTCTTTGCTGCATTGGTGGGAAACGGGGCCGCAATCGCGAAGGGTGCCACCACGTCGAGCCGCGTTTCCCTGGGCGGTACCGGGCGGATGGCCGTGCAACGCGGCGGCGGAATCGCCCTGGTCTCGCTTTCCGGCGGCGCGACACTCGCCCTGCTCAAGGGTCAGGGGGCCGGCGTGCGACCAAGCTGGCGGCGGTTGCCATGACCCGGAATGTCTGCCGGAGTCGGCGCCGCTCCACTGGATTCAGCCTCATCGAGCTGATGATCGCCGTGACGGTCGTCGCGATCCTGGCCGCCATCGCCTGGCCCAGCTATACCACCTACCTCGCCCGCGTGCGGCGTGGCGCAGCGCGGGCATCACTGGTGCAGACGGCGCAATGGCTGGAACGTGCAGCAACCACTGTCGGCCGCTACCCCGCTGCCGCTTTCATTCCGCCCAGCCTGCTGCGCGTGGAGGGCGGCCATTACCAGGTGAGCGTCCGGACGACAGACACCGAATTCACGCTCGAGGCCGCGCCGACAGGCGCGCAGACGGCGGATCGCTGCGGTACCCTCACTCTTTCCCAATCCGGCGAACGCTCCATTTCCCATGCCGAACCCGACGCCACCGCCGACATCTGCTGGAACCGATGAGCCCGGGCAGCCGCGCGATCTGCCGTGGGTGCGCATGAAGGTGGCCGCATCGCTCGACGGCCGCACTGCGCTGCCCAACGGCGACAGCCGCTGGATCACATCGCCTCAGGCCCGGGCCGACGGCCACGCCTGGCGCAGCCGGGCCGATGCCGTGCTCACCGGCATCGGCACCGTGCTGGCAGACGACCCCCGCCTCGACGTACGCCTGGCGCCCGTGCAGCGGCAGCCCGACCTGGTGGTGCTCGACAGCCGCCTGCGCACGCCGCTCGATGCGCAGATCTTCGGCCCGGACCGCCAACTGCACATCTATTGCGCAGGCGGCGTCGATCCGGTTCAGGTGGCGGCGCTCACCGCACGGGGCGCGCGGGTTTGCGCCTTGCCCGGCTCGCGCGGACAGGTCGACCTGCGCGCCATGCTGTTCGACCTGGCGCAGCAGGGCATCAAGGTGCTGCACGTCGAAGCCGGATCCGAACTCAACGGCGCCTTGCTGCAGGCCGGCGTCGTCGACGAACTCCTGCTCTACCTCGCGCCCTGCCTGCTCGGCGAAGGTCTGCCGCTGGCCCGCTTCGGGCCGCTGGCCGCCCTCTCACAGGCCTACACGTTGACCTTCGACACCATCCACCACCTGGGCTCGGACCTGCGCATCGTGGCGCGTCTGCAGCCCCGCGAAATCGAGCCCGCCGCCTCCCGCATCGAAGACGCGCCGCCGGCTTAGGCCACGGGTTTGGCGGGGCGATGCACATTCCTGCGAAAATTGCCGGATGTTCACCGGAATCATCACCGGCCTGGGCCGCATCCTCGAGGTGCGGGACCTGGGCCCCACCGCCGCCTACGGCAAGCGACTGACGCTGCAGGCTCCCCCTGGCTATCTCGACGACGTCATGTCCGGCGACAGCATCGCGCTCGACGGCGCCTGCATGACGGTGACCGAATTCGACGTGCCCAGCGCCACCTTCCACATCGATGTTTCCGCCGAATCCCTGGACAAGACCAGCGGGCTCGACCGCCTGCACAGCGTCAACCTGGAAAAGGCCCTGCGTGCCGGCGACCGCCTCGGCGGCCACATCGTCTCCGGCCATGTCGACGGGCTGGGCATCGTGGAGCGGCTGGAACCTGTCGGCGAAAGCCATGATTTCCGGGTGCTGGCCCCGGTGGAGCTCGGCCGCTACCTGGCCTACAAGGGTTCGATCACCGTCAACGGCGTGAGCCTCACTGTCAACCGCGTCGAAGACCGCCCCGACGGCACGCTCGCCTTCATCAACCTGATTCCCCACACGCTCGAACACACCTCGCTCGGCCGGCTGTCGGCCGGCGACAAGGTCAATCTCGAGATCGATACCGTCGCGCGCTACGTGGCGCGCATGGTCGAGGGCATCACCCTGCCCGCCGCCCGGACTGCCGCATGAACACCGCCACCGCTTCCGCCACCGCCACCGTGGGCATCTCCTCGGTCGAAGAAATCACGGCCGAGATCGCGGCCGGCCGCATGGTCATCCTGGTCGACGAGGAAGACCGCGAGAACGAGGGCGACATCGTCATCGCGGCCGACCACATCAGCGCCGAATCCATCAACTTCATGGCGCGACACGCCCGCGGGCTGATCTGCCTGACGCTCTCGCGCGAGCTCTGCGAGCGCCTGGAGCTGCCGCCCATGGTCAGCCGCAACGGCACCAAGCATTCCACCGCCTTCACCGTCTCGATCGAGGCGGCTGAAGGCGTGACCACCGGCATTTCCGCGGCCGACCGCGCCCGCACCGTGCAGGCCGCGGTAGCGCGCGGCGCCAAGGCGTCCGACCTGGTGCAGCCCGGCCACATCTTTCCGCTGCAGGCGGTCGACGGCGGCGTGCTGGTGCGCGCCGGCCACACCGAAGCCGGCTGCGACCTCGCCACCATGGCCGGCTGCAGCCCTGCCTCGGTGATCTGCGAGGTGATGAACGAGGACGGCACCATGGCGCGCCTGCCCAACCTGCAGCGTTTCGCCGCCGAGCACGGGTTGAAGATCGGCACCATCGCCGACCTGATCGAATACCGCAGCCGCCACGAATCGCTGGTCAGGCGCATCGGCAGCCGGCCGCTGCGCACCGCGGCCGGCCAGTTCACCGCCCATGCCTTCGCCGACAGCACCAGCGGCGGCGTGCACCTGGCTCTGGTCTGCGGCCAGTGGGACGAGAACGAAGCCGTCGCCGCCCGGGTGCACGAGCCGATGTCCATGCTCGACGCGCTGGAAGTCGACCGATCGATGCATTCGTGGAGCCTCGACGCCAGCCTGCGCCACATCGCCGGCGCGGGCCGGGGTGTCGTGGTACTGCTCAACTGCGGTGAATCCGCCGCCGACCTGGTGGCGCAGTTCGACGGCACCGCCCGCGCCGCCCAGGCGCCGGAACGTGGCCGCATGGACCTGCGCACCTACGGCATCGGCATGCAGATCCTGCGCGAATGCGGCGTGCGCCGCATGCAGCTCATGGGCCAGCCGCGCCGCATGCCCAGCATGGCCGGCTACGGCATCGAACTCGCCGGCTACCTGCAGGCCGATTCGGTCACGGGCTGAGACGGCCCGCGCTCCATCCAACAAAAAAAGGAACTCCGCGTGCAAGACGCCAACAAAGGCCAGGCCCAGCGCCTCGACGGCCGCAAACTCTCGATCGGCATCGTGCAGGCGCGCTTCAACGAAGACGTCACCAGCGCGCTGGCCGCCGCCTGCCGGGCCGAACTCGCCCAACTCGGCGTGTCCGACGACCGCATCGGGCATGTCACCGTGCCGGGCGCTCTCGAGATTCCGATCGCCCTGCAATACCTGGCGCAGCGCGGCCGTTACGACGCGCTGATCGCACTGGGCTGCATCATCCGCGGCGAGACCTATCATTTCGAGCTCGTCGCCAACGAATCCGGCGCGGCCGTCACCCGCATTTCGCTCGACACGCGCCTGCCCGTCGCCAACGCCATCCTTACCACCGAAAACCTCGATCAGGCGCGTGCGCGCCAGGTCGAGAAAGGCCGTGACGCGGCCCGGGTCGCCGTCGAAATGGCGAACCTGCTCTCAGACATCGTATGACCGAAGCCCAGAACCTCCCCGACGACGCCAACGCCACCGGCACCCCGAGCCCCACGGGCGCCAGCGGCGCCCCCAAAGCCCTGGCAGGCCGCACCGCCACCGGCGCGCGCAAGGCCTCGGCCAAGTCGGCCCGCACCCGCTCGCGCGAATTTGCGCTGCAGGCGCTCTACCAACACATCGTCGGCCGCAACGAGCCCTCGGCGATCGACCGCTTCACCCGTGACCTCTCCGGCTTCCACAAGGCTGACTCGCTGCATTACGACGCGCTGCTGCACGGCTGCATCGCCGAGGCCGAAACCCAGGACGCCCTGATCCTGCCGCTGCTCGACCGCAAGATGGCCGAGATCTCGCCGATCGAGCACGCCGTGATGTGGATCGGCGTCTATGAACTGCGCAACTGCCTCGACGTGCCCTGGCGCGTGGTGCTCAACGAATGCATCGAGCTGGCCAAGGAGTTCGGCGGCACCGACGGGCACAAGTACGTCAACGCGGTGCTCAACGGCCTGGCGCCGCAGCTGCGCCCGGACGAAGTCACGGCCGACCGCCAGCGCCAGCCGCGCGCCGAGTCTTGAGCCGCACGCCCGACGCCCTGCGGCTGTCCGGCCGCGCGCAGCGCATCACGCCGTTCTACGTGATGGAGGTCGCCAAGGCGGCGGCCGCCCGTACGCGGGAACTCGCCGACACCGATCGGCCGATGATCTTCCTGAACGTCGGCGAGCCGGACTTCACCGCGCCGCCCCTGGTGCAGGAGGCCGCCGCCCGCGCGGTGCATGGCGGCACCACGCAATACACGCCGTCGCTCGGCATCATGCCGCTGCGCGAACGCCTCTCGCACTGGTATGCCGAGCGCTTCGGCGTCGACGTGCCGGCGCGGCGCATCGTCGTCACCGCCGGCGCCTCGGCCGCGCTGCAGCTGGCCTGCCTGACCTTGATCGACGCCGGCGACGAGATCCTGATGCCGGACCCGAGCTACCCGTGCAACCGGCAGTTCGTGAGCGCCGCCGAAGGTCGCGCCGTACTGCTGCCGACTACCGCCGCCGACCGCTACCAGCTGAGCGCCGACCAGGTCGCCGCCGCGTGGGGGCCCAACACACGCGGTGTGCTGCTGGCATCGCCCTCCAACCCCACCGGCACCTCCATCGCGCCCGACGAGCTTCGCCGCATTCACGCGGTGGTGCGCGAGCGCGGCGGAGTGCTGCTGCTCGACGAGATCTACCTCGGCCTGAGCTACGACGACACCTTCGGCCAGAGCGTGCTCGCGCTCGATGGTGCCGAGTCGGACGTGATCAGCATCAACAGCTTCAGCAAGTACTTCCACATGACCGGCTGGCGCCTGGGCTGGATGGTGGTGCCCGATGCCCTGGTGCCGGTCATCGACAAGCTGGCCGCGCACCTCTTTATCTGCCCGAGCACCGTGGCCCAGCACGCGGCGCTGGCCTGCTTCGAGCCCGACAGCATCGCCGAGTACGAACACCGCCGCAACGCCTTCAAGGCCCGGCGCGACTTCTTCGTGCCCGCGCTCGCCGCCGCCGGCTTGCCGGTGCCGGTCGTGCCCGACGGCGCCTTCTACGCCTGGGCCGACTGCAGCGAAGCCTGCCGTCGCCTGGGCGTGGCCGACAGCTGGGAGCTGTCGTTCGCGCTGATGGAACAGGCGCACCTGGCGGTCACGCCCGGCCGCGACTTCGGCAACGCTGACACCGCCATGCGCATCCGGTTTTCCACCGCCAACTCCATGGCACAGCTGCAGGAAGCCGCCGGCCGACTGCAGGCCTTGCTGGGTTGATGTTCGCGGCATGAGCTTTTCGACCGCGATCCGGGTGTACTGGGAAGACACCGATGCCGGCGGCATCGTCTTCTACGCCAACTACCTCAAGTTCTTCGAGCGGGCGCGCACCGAATGGCTGCGCTCGCTCGGCGTGCAGCAGAGCGCGCTGCGCGAATCGACCGGCGGCATGTTCGTGGTGAGCGACACCGCGGTGCGTTATCACCGGCCGGCGCGGCTCGACGATTTACTGACGGTTAACGCGTCCTTGCAGGAAGCCGGGCGCGCCTGCCTGACAATCGCACAACAGGCCTGGCTGCGACCGGCCCAGGCCGGTGGCGAGCCCGTGCTGCTCAGCGAGGGAACCATCCGCATCGGCTGGGTCGAAGCCTCTACACTGCGGCCGGCCCGCATTCCCGCCGACATTCTCGAAGCCCTGAAAAAGACACCATGAACCAAGACATGTCCATCCTCCACCTGGTGCTCAACGCGAGCTTCGTGGTGCAACTGGTCATGCTGCTGCTGCTGGGAATTTCCATCGCCAGCTGGGCAGCCATCTTCCGCAAGATCTTCGCGCTGCGCCGCGTGAAGTCGCTCAACGAGGAGTTCGAGCGCGACTTCTGGTCGGGCACCAGCCTCAACGACCTCTTCGCCGCGGCCGCCGCCAACGCCAAGAACGCCGGCCCCATGGAACGCATCTTCGCCAGCGGCATGCGCGAATACCAGAAGCTGCGCGAACGCCGCGTCGCAGACCCCGCCACCCTGCTCGACGGCGCGCGCCGCGCCATGCGGGCGAGCTTCCAGCGCGAGATGGACTCCATCGAGTCCAGTCTCTCCTTCATGGCCACCGTCGGCTCCGTTTCGCCCTACGTCGGCCTGTTCGGCACCGTCTGGGGAATCATGCATGCCTTCACCGGGCTGTCGGCGCTGCAGCAGGTGACGCTGGCCACCGTGGCGCCCGGCATTGCCGAAGCGCTGGTGGCCACCGCCATCGGCCTGTTCTCCGCGATTCCCGCCGTGGTCGCCTACAACCGCTTCGCCCGCGACATCGACCGGGTGGCGATTCAGCAGGAGACCTTCATCGAGGAGTTCTCCAACATCCTGCAGCGCAACCTCGGCGCTCCTGCTCAAACCGCATCGGGACACTGACATGCCCGCCATGGCTTCTCGCGGCCGAGGCCGCCGCACCATCAACGAGATCAACATGGTGCCCTTCATCGACGTGATGCTGGTGCTGCTGATCATCTTCATGGTCACCGCGCCGCTGATCACGCCGAGCAACATCGACCTGCCCTCGATCGGCAAGGCGAACAAGCAGCCCGACCAGGTGATACAGGTCATCGTCGGCAAGGACGAAACGCTGCAGGTGAAGACGCCCGACCGTACCGCGCCCTCCACGCTCAACGACGTGGGCAACGCGGTGAAGGTGATCCAGCAGTCCGCCCCCGCCCTGCCTCAGGCCGACGGAACGCCCGGCAACGGCAACAGCGCGGTCGTCATCAGCGCGGACCGCACGGTGAAGTACGAAACCGTGGTCAAGGTGATGGACAAGCTCCAGCGCGCCGGCGTGCAGCGGGTGGGCCTGTCGGTCCAGCTGGCGCCTTGAGCAGGACGGTCGTCGCCAACATGCCCGCCATCGCCGACAGATCCGAATTCGCGCCTCCGCAAGAAGGCCGCCGCGGCGGCGCCTTCGGGCTGGCCGTGCTCGCCCACCTGGCCCTGCTCGCCGCGCTGACCTGGGGCGTGCGCTGGAAGCAGGAGTCCGATGCGCCCGCGGTCGAGGCCGAAATCTGGTCGGCCACGCCGCGCCAGGCTGCGCCCCGCGCCGTCGAGCCTCCGCCGCCACCGCCCATACCGGCGCCCCCGCCGCCACCCGCGCCCGAGCCGGCGCCGGCACCGGCACCGCCCCCCCCTCCTCCGCCTCCCGCGCCGGCCCCCGAGCCCGATACGCGTGATGCCGACATCGCCATGCAGCGCCAGAAGCAGCAGGAAGCCGCCAAAGAAAAACAGCGCCAGCAGCAGCTCGAACAGCAACGCCAGCAAAAGCTCAAGGCCCAGCAGGAAGAGCGCGAAGAAGCCGCCCGCCAGAAGCAGGAGCAGGCCGAACGCGATCGCCGCGAAAAAGCCGCTGATGCCAAGCGTCAGGCCGAGAAGGCCGAGAAGCAGGCCGCACTCGACAAGCAGGCCGCCCTGGAAAAGCAGAAGCAGATCGACAAGCAGAAGGCGCTCGACAAACAGAAGCAGGCAGCCGAGGACAAGCGCCGCGAAGAACAGCAGCAAGCCAAGCAGCAGGCAGCCCAGCTCGACAAGCTGCGCAAGGAACAGCTGCAGCGCATGGCGGGCCTGGCCGGGGCCACCGGCGGCGCGACGGCCACTGGCTCCGACCTGCGCTCATCGGGCCCTTCGGGCAGCTACGGCGGCAAGGTCGCAGCCAAGGTGCGACCCAACATCACCTTCACTGACGACGCACCGGGCAATCCACGCGCCGAGGTCGAGGTGCGCGCCGCGCCGGACGGCACCATCGTCGGCAAGCGGCTGGTCAAGTCGAGCGGCAACCCGGCGTGGGACGACGCGGTGCTGAAGGCGATCGACAAGACCGAAAGCCTGCCCAAGGACATCGACGGTCGCGTGCCCCCCTCGCTCATCATCGGTTTCCGACCGCGCGACTGAAGCCTGACGCGGCCTAGGTCAGCGCGGTGGGCATCGCCGCGCGAACGATCAGGGCATGCCCGAAGGGTCGAACGGGCCCGGCCCTGCGCGAACCCCGCGTGTCAGGGGCCGGGACGGATGACGCTGTCGCTCGGCACCAGCAGCGTCGCCCGGCCGTCCTGCGAGGTAGTGGTTTCCGGCACCACCGACGATGGGGGATAGCTCTGCACCGGCAGGCCCGGTGGCTGCAGGATGGTGGCCCGGCCGTCCGACGATTCGTTGACGGTGGCGCCCGAACTGGTGGCGCCGCTGCGGTCCAGCACCGTGCCGGCGGCGCGGATGCAGGCGTTGTAGGCCGGTCGCGGCTGGGCTGGGTCGCAGGCGGCCATCTGCTGTTGGTAGATCTGCTGCGCCGCGGCCGCGGACTGGGCGAACGCCGCCTGCGTCGGTCCGATGGCGGCCAGGAACAGGAAAGAAGTCAGAACATGTCGACGCATGGGAAACCCTTAGCGCGGCAGCGGTGCGCCGCATGGGCGCGACCTTAGCGCCTGCGCGGCCAGCCATCGCAACAGTCAGTACTCGACCAGGATGGTGACGCTATCCATGTAACTGCCGGCCTCGACGTTCTGTCCGGCCGGTACGCGGGCATACACGGGGAGGTGCACCGCGGTGCCGGAACCGCCGGCCGTCGCGGTCCCGGCGCTGCCGTCGCCCCAAGCCGTGGTGCGGGCGGCATCCACGTACAGGTTGTAGGCCAGTGCCTGCTGGCCGGGGCCGCCGAGTCGCCGCTGGTGGGCGCCTCCGCTGCCCGACGCAAGCCGCACGGTGAACGCGGTGACGGCCGCGCATTCGATCGAGATGTCTCCCGTGCTGTCCAGCGCCGCCGCGGCGAAGGGGTCGTAGCTGCCGAACGCCAGACCGGCCGTGGAGACGGTGCAGGCCGACTGGGCGTTGCCCACGATCGAGGCGGCCAGCAGCGCGCGGCACCACAGGCTTGCCCGGCGACGCGCGCCCCGGGCGATAGAGGAACGATTCATGGGTGGTGCGGCTCGCAGGCGTGGTGACCGAGGTGAGGCTCCGGCTCAGTCGAAGCCGGCAGACGAAGTTCGAAACGGCAGACCTTCAACGCCGGCCCGGAGCCCCAGCGCACCTCGATCTGCTGCCGATCGCGCAGCCCGGTCAGATACAGCAGGCCACCCTCGCCAACGACAAAAGGCCCGGCTTGCCCATCGATCCAGGCTACCGCGCCGGAGGGCACCGGCTTCTCGCCCATGCTGGCACTCAGGGTGGCCGCGTGGGAGCGCTTGACCGGAAAGCGCCAGAGGGCGCCACTGCGGTAGGCCGGCACCAGTTCGGCCTGCAAGCTGTCGAACTGCGCGTCGATCGGCAGGTCCACCGCGTCGATTCGAACCGGGTTGCGCTGGTAGGCGCGCAGGCGCGGCAGCAGGGCACGCCCCTGGGCGTCGGTGCGGGTCACGAGCTGGTTGTCGGCATATACCGGGACGTCTGCCATGCCCGGAACCTCGATCAGGGCGAAGCTGCCATCGATGCGGCGCCCGGCATGCAGGCTGTCGCCCATCCACACCAGCGCGCCGCTGGCGGTGCCGCGCACGGCGGTGTCGCCCTGGTGATCGGCGAGCCCCAAGGTGGCACGGCCGTAGCTGCGTTGCACCAGGGCCGTCGCTTCGCCGTATCGATCCGCCCCGCCGCCGGCCCGCACGCGCCAACCCACGCCGTCGCCGGCCGGCAGGTTTCGCTGCGCCTCCAGTTGCTCGGACCAGCGGCCGCGTTGCTCGTAGGCCGCTGCACTCACGCTGGTGCGCGCATCCAGCGCGCGGGTAAAGGTGAGGTTGGCGCTGGTGCTGCCACCCGGGCCGATGTTGCGGACCAGCGAAAAGCCCAGGAAGCCGAGCGCGCCCAGGCTCACGCTGTAGCCGGCGGTCAGCAGCTTCACCAGTTCCCCGTCACGCGGTCGCTGCTCGACATAGCCGATCGACACCGACCCGGGACCCACCGCCGTGCTGCCGTAGGCACGAACCAGGCGGCGTGCCGCGCGCCGGTCGGGGTCCTGCCCGACCTGCTCGAAGGCGGAACTGGCCATCTGGACGCTCGCGCCCCAGTTCACCCGCCGATCCTGGTGCTCGACACCCAGGCCGACCAACAGGCCTTCGCTTCGGTCGCTGCGGCTGGCGGCCAGCGAGGCGTTGAAGACGCCGATCGCCGGCACGCCGCTCACCAGCCCCAGGCCTGCCGTTTGCCGCTTCGCGCTCCATTCGACGCGGGCTTCGGTGGTGAGGCGATCGTTCCAGCCCAGACGGTGGGTGCCGACCAGTACGGCGGGGCCATAGTCCTGGCTGGCACGGCCGTAGCGCTGGCGTTGCCATCCGAACTCGTACGCGAAATCGTGCAGCCCTTCTTTCAACAGGCGTTGCGAGGCAAGAAACGGCGCGACGATCACCTGCTCCTGGCCCATCAGGTCGCGCACCACCAGCCGCGCTTCGCCCTGGCCGGTCACCACCGGCAGGTCGCGCAAGGTGAAAGGCCCTGCGGGAACGTCGATACGCGAGCGCAGCACATCGTTGACCAGCAGGTCCGCGGTGGACGGCAGCGCGGTGGATCCGCTGAGGGTGGGCAGCGGAAAACTCACGAACCCCGGTTGCGTGGCGAAATTGGTCGCCCACTGGATGCCGCCGAACCGGCTCGGCAGCCCCCACTGGCTGCGCCCGCCGATGGCGTCGCCCAGGCGCAGGCTGGCGCGGCGGTCGGGCATGTCGTAGGTCCAGGTGGTGTCGAGCCGCAGCAGTTCGGGGCCGACCTCCTGCCCGCGGCGCAGCGCCACGGTGGCGGTGCCCACGCCCCAGCGGTTGAAGATGCCGGTCTCGAACAGCCCGCCCGAGCGCTGCTGCCCGCTGGCATGCGTCGTGGTCAGGTCGTAATTGAAGAAGCCTCCGGGCGGTGTCGATTCCGTGCGCGGGGCGGCGCGGGCCGCCATGTCGATGCTGCTGGAATCGAACGATTGCGCCAGGGCATTCACGGCGAGCGCCGAAGCCGCTTCGTCGACCCGCCACGCGAGCCCGGGGATGTCGTCGAGGCGATAGAAGTCGGCGCCATCCTGTCGTCGCGGCGGCAGCTCGGGCAGCCGCAGGCGCCAACGTTGCAGGTCGGCGCCGCGCACCAGCAGCCGGTCGCCCGCGCCGCGCAGCAGCACCGCGGCGGAGCCGGTGTCGACGCCGTTGACGCGGACCGTCAGCAGGACTTCCGGCAAGTCGCCCGGCTGGTCGCCCGAAAGGCTGGACTGGGCGGACGAAGGCCCGGCGCAAGGTCCAAGCAGCAATAGCATGACCACCGCGATGGTCGCGGATTTATTGGATGTCTCCCCCACGGCATTCAGTGATCCGAGACCACGATCCTCGCCTGCAGCGGGCCTGCATCGGTTCGTACGGTCAGCTCGATCGGCTCGCCGGGCTTGACGTCGTGCGCCACGGTCCATTCCTTCCATTGACCAGGCAGCACGTAGGCCGGCTGAATCTTTTTCCGGTCGGTGGCGGCACCCAGGCCGATGCCGGTCACCTGCACATGCACCTGGCCTTCGTTGTGTGCCACCAGGTGCAGGCCATCCTTGACCACGCGGGCTTCCCAGCGGAGCAAAGGTGTCGCTGCGGCCAGGGGCTCGATGAACACTGGCACGCTCAGTTGCAGAGCGACCCGCAGTCCCTTGAAGTCCGAGGGCGCCTCGGGCAGGACTTCCTTGAGCAGCAGACGGTAAGACCGCTCCGTTCGGGCATCCGACGAGGCGCCGCGCAGGCCGACGCGCACCGTCTGTGTGGCGCCGGGTGGCAGCGTGAAGATCGCCGGCGTCGCCAGAATTTCCCGGGTGCCCTCTAGCTGGTCGGTGCCATCGGACTGGCTCCAGCGCATGAGCTCGAGCTGCATGAGCGTGCTTTCCTGGGAGCCATTGCGCACCGTCAACGCGCCAGCCGAGCGATCCGATGCCAGTGACACCACAACCGGACTCACCGAAAAGGATCCGGCGAAAGCCAGCATGGGAGGGACAAGGCAGCCGACGGCCACGGCCGAACGAAGACGGCGCATGTTCATCAGAAGACGACGGTGGCTTGGACGGTGTCGGTGTAGTTGCCGGCCGGCACGTTCTGGCCGGCGGGGATGCGGCCGTAGACGGTCAGCTCCGCGGGGGTGCCGGTGCCGTTGTGGGTGACACCGCCGGTGGATTCATTGGTCCAGATCGCGGCGTGGGCGCTGTCGGTGAACAGCCCGTAGCTCAGGAAGTTGGTGCCATTGGTCATGCGACGCAGCGGCAGGCCATTGGTCGAGCCGTCGTCGGCGTGCGAGCCTTGGCCCAGGATGACCTGCGTGGTCGATCCGTTGGTGCAAGTCACATTCACGGCGCCTTGGGCATCGGCGGGGTTGCCAGCGTTGGTGCCCTGCGGCTCATAGTTGCCGAACGTTACCGCCGTCGTCGTGATGGTGCAGCCCACCGGCACCGTGGCGCTGACCTGCAGGTTGCTGGTGACGTCCGCCTTGGAGTGCATGGAGACGAAAGCGCCGGCGAAAGCAGTCAGGGCGATCAGCACGGACTGGGCGGACGGGATGCGAGCGAAACGTGATTGCATGGCAATTCCTTTGGATGATTAGCCGAGCTGCGGACGCAGCGGCCAACGCACTTTAAAAAGGTTTGCACACGCTCACATTGCGTTCGTGTAGTTCCTTCGGCCTTCGAATTTCAGGCAGTCGCCGGTTGAGTTGCCATTGCGCATTCTCGGGAGGTGACCGCCCGCTTCATGGCCTATTGACGGGTAGGCCAACCACCCAGATGGCGTTGGGCGATACCCGCCAAAGCCGCCACCCAACGCTGGCTGTCGTTGAGTGCCGGGATGTAGTGAAAAGCCTCGCCGCCCTGCGCCAGGAAGGCCTCGCGCACTTCCATGCCGATCTCCTCGAGCGTCTCCAGGCAATCGCTGGTGAAGCCTGGGCACATCACGTCGACCCGTTTGATCCCATCGCGAGCCAGCGCCTCCAGCGTGGGCTGGGTGTAGGGCTCCAGCCAGCGAGCGCGGCCGAAGCGCGACTGGAAAGTGGTCAGCACTTCGGCCGCGTGCAGACCCAGTTCGGAAGCGAGCAACGTCGACGTTTCCAGGCACTCGTCGTAGTACGGATCGCCCAGCTCACGGGTGCGCGCCGGAATGCCGTGGAAGCTCAGCACGAGCCGCTCGCCACGACCGTTCTGTCGCCAGTGCGACTCGACCCGCTCGGCCAGGGCCGCGATATAGCCCGGGTCGTCGTGATAGCGCTGCACGAAGCGAAGCTCCGGTATGACCCGCTGGCGCGACGACCACGCAAACACGGCGTCGGACACGCTGGCCGTAGTGGTGCCGGAATACTGCGGATAGGCCGGCAGGACCAGGATGCGGTCGACGCCTTCGGCCTTGAGTTGGTCGAGCTGACTCGCGACGGAAGGCGATCCGTAACGCATTGCGTGGCGCACCGGAACACGATGGCCATGGCCAGCCAGCCAGCTGCCGAGCATGCTCGCTTGCCGCGCGGTCCAGACTGCCAGCGGCGAGCCTTCGGGCATCCAGATCTTGGCGTACTTGGCAGCCGAAGCGCTCGGCCGGATCCGCAGGATCACCCCATGCAAAATCACCTTCCAGGCCAACGGCGGAATTTCCACCACCCGGGTGTCGGACAGGAATTCGGCGAGGTAGCGGCGCACCGAGGCGGAATCGGCGGCATCCGGTGTTCCGAGGTTGACGAAGAGGATGGCGGTGCGCGGCACGGGGCCGGCCGCCAGTGGAGGTTCGGGCGCGAAGAGGGACACGGGGGAGACGATCTCGGAAAGGCCCGCCGGCGAATGCGGCGGTGCGCTATTCTCACCGCGCCATGCACCAAGAACACTCACTGGATGTATCTGTCATCCGGGCTATCAGCCTCGATCTCGACGACACGCTCTGGCCGGTCTGGCCCGCGATCGAACGTGCAGAGCAGGTTTTGCACCACTACCTGTCACAGCACGCGCCGGCCACTGCCGCGCTCTACCAGGACGCAGCCGCGCTTCGGCGCATTCGCGAACAGGTCGGCGTCGAGCTGCCCGAGCTCCGTCACGACCTGAGCGAACTCCGTCGCGAATCGATTCGCCGGGCTTTGCGACACGCGGGCGAAGATCCGGCCCTGGCCGAAGCCGGTTTCGATCTCTTCTTCGCCGAACGGCAGCGTGTCGACTTTTATGCCGACGCCATCGGTGCCCTGGAGCGCATGGCCGCACGCTGGCCGCTGGTGGCGCTCACCAACGGCAATGCCGATGTGCACACGGTGGGCGTCGGCCATCTGTTTCGCACCCGCATCAGCGCCCACGATTTCGGTTGCGCCAAGCCAGACGCGGAGATCTTCCGGGCCGCCGCTGCAGCCGTGGATGTACCGGTGAGGGCGGTGCTGCATGTGGGCGACGACGCGGCGCTCGACGTGGTCGGCGCCCTCGACGCCGGCATGCAGGCCGCATGGGTCAATCGCACCGGGCAGTCGTGGTCCTTGGGACGTCGTCCTCAGATGGAAGTGACCGAACTCGGCAGTTTGTGCGATGCGCTGGGTTGCTGAGCGCCAGCAACTCAAAACTTGACCAGCGGCACCCGAGCTCATCGCAGCCGGAATAAAGGCGGCTGAGCGGGCCACGGGCTGGAGGACGCTGCGGCCCGACCGGCACGGGCCTGGACAGTGGACCAGGCAGATTAAAAAAGCCCTGGCTGCAGGGCACGGCAGACGACCGTGTCCCCACGCAGCAACACCCCGCCGGTCAGCACCCGCGCGGTCATGCCGCCATGGCCGCGCATCGCGTTGTAGCCGCCCTCTCCCAGAACGGTCTCCATCTTGGAACATGGTTCGCACGGACCGGTCAGCTCCAGCACCACTTCCGGGCCGATATGCAGATGCAGCGGCGCATCCTTGAACAAGGCGCGGGCGGCTTGAAGGTTGATGCCGGACACCAGCAGGTTGCGCCTGAGCAGTGCGCCATCGACGGTATCGCGCCGCAGGAAGGCCGCAATCGCCGGCAGATGCTCGGCCTGGATCAGGGTCACCTGGCGCTTGCCGCCCAAGGTCGCCGCCTCGGCGGAACGGTCGCCCTCGAGCCCGCGTCCGGCAATGGCACGTACCGAATCCACCGACACGGTCGGCTCGCGCCGCGCCGGCCGCAGCCAGATCTGGTCGACCTTGCCCGCATGGGGGAAGCGACCGGTGAGCTCGCGCAGATTGCCCGCTGCCGCGGAAAATGCCGCGCCGCTCATCCGGCCTGCGGCGGCAAGGCGACGCCGGACGCGGGCGCGGTCAGCGCAGGCGCGACAACTCCCGTCTCAGGCGGTGCAGCCGGCGGCGGCTCGGACGCCTTCACCGGAAATTGTCCAATCGCCCGCAGGCGCGCGAGCGTCTCGAAGAGCAAGGCGCTTTTCACCGCGTAGCTTTGGCGCGGAGAGGCCACGGCTCCGTTGGCCGCAAAAATCAATCGCTCGTTCTCCACGCTTTCCAAAAACACCTTGGGCGCGGGCTCGGCCAGCACGCCTTCGTTGCTTTCGAACACCTGCAGGATGATGTCGCGCACCTTCACCACGTCGGTGTCCAGCGCCATCGGCAGCTTGAACGACACCTGCCCCAGCGGATTGGCCAGCGTCACGTTGCGCACGATCTTGGTGATGAACTCGGAGTTCGGCACGATGACCGTGGAGCGATCGCCCATCTGGATCTCGGTAGCCCGCACGTTGATGCGGCGAATGTCGCCCTCTACGCCCGAGAGCGACACCCAGTCGCCCACCTTCACCGGCCGCTCGGCCAGCAGGATCAGCCCGGAGACGAAGTTCGACACCACCGCCTGCAGGCCGAAACCGATACCCACCGACAAGGCGCTCGCCACCCACGCGATGCGTTCGAGCCCCAGCCCGATGGCCGACAGGGCAAAAGCCAGCGCCGCGATGATGCCGACGAAGCCCATCAGGCTGATCGCCGAATCGCGCATTGCGGCGTCCAGCCCGGTCGTGGGCAGGTAGCGGTCGCGCAGCCAGCGCTGCAGCAGGCGCACCCCGATGGTGGCCAGCACGAAGACCACGATGGCCTGCAGCACCGCGCCCGGCTGCAGCTTGAGCTCTCCGATCGCCAGGCCGTCGCGCAACTGGCCGGCGCGCTGCAGCAGCTCGTCCGGACCCTGCCCGAAAGGCGCGACCACCAGCACCAGCGCGAACAGCAGCACCGCCAGCCGCGAGATCGCCGACAGCAGCACGCCGGCCTGCGCCCTCACCCGCAGCCCGCCGTCTTCGGCCATGGCGGCGGTCGCGCCACCGGCGGGCGCGGAAACGGCCATGAAGAAATCATCCAGCAGCGCGACCAGCAGATAGGCGGTGGCCGCGACCACGCCGATCCACACGATCTGCTTGACCAGGAAACTGCCCAGCGCCACGTAGCCAAGCAGCAGGCAGACGACGCTGACCAGCAGCACCGCCCCGAGCGCGCCCAGGGCCACCGTCGTCCACGGCAAACGGGCCAGATGCTGGCCGGGCTTGACCGGCTCGCCGGGGGTATCCGCCGGCGGCGCCGCATCCGACTCGGCCTTTTCGGCGCGCCGTACACGTCGCACCCGCAGCAATGCGGAGAGCACCACCAGGCCGAGCGTCAGCGTGTAGATGCTTTCCAGTGCCACCGTCGTGGCCAGGGCCCCGTTGGCCAGCACCGTCAGCTGCTCCAGCTCCCAGCCCAGCACGATGACGATGGCCAGCACCAAGGGGTGCCGGCGCAAGGCCAGCGCCATGGCGTCGGACAGTGGCGGCAGGCGCCAGGACGGCTTCTTCGCCGCCAGCAAGGCCTTGCCCAGTCCCTGCACGAACGCCGCGAAGCAGACCGTGCCGACCGTGCGGGCAAGCAGGCTGTCGAGCGCCTCGTCCGGCTTGGCTCCCCAGGTGATGCCCAGGCGCAGGAAGTGTGCGATGAGGCCGGGCACGACGATGGCCAGCAGCGCCCGCAACAGGGCCAGCAGCGACCGGCGCAGCCGACCGGGCGGCACCCGTTGCGACGCGACCCGCAGGATCTTGCGCCCGGCCCACTGCTGCAGGAAAAACACCGCCACGGCCGCTACCGCCAACCCCACCCACACCAGCCAGGGCGTGGCGGATGCAGTCGCGCCGACGTCACGCGCGATGGTGCGCACGCGGACCGCATCGCGCGGCGTGCCGCTGCGCAACTCCTGCCAGAACGGCGCGGCGAGCATGGATGAGGTCCGCTCACCGATCTGCGCATTGAACTGCGAGCGCCGCAGGTCGGCGGCGGTATCGGCCGCCTGCGCGCTCTCGACCGAGAGCAGGCGCGCGAGCTTGACCTGCGCGTCGAGCGCGGCGCGCTCTTTTTCGAGGGCTGCGCGCTGCTGCGCCACGTCGGGCGCCTCGGTCACGCCCGCGGTCGGTGTACCGAGCTCGGCCTGCCGGGCCGTGACCTTGGAAAGCGCGGGCTCGAGGGCGGTCTGCGCCTGTTCGGCCACCACCTGGATGTCGAGCGCGGAGGTGCGCAGCTTGGCCAGCGTGGTGTCGGGAATCGTGGTGTCGCTGCCCAGCTGTTTCTGGACGACCGTGAGGCTGTCACGCGCGGTATCGAGCGAGGCGGCCGTCGCGGCCGTTTCGTCGGACGTGGCGGCAGCCGCGACCAGCGAGGCCAGGGACAGGACAAGCAGGCTGCATAGCCTGCGCAAAAGGTTCGGTGAAGACAAGGTGCGGGATGCGACGAGGCGGGTTGGAGCGAATCGAGCATTGTCGCTACGAGCGCAAAAGGGCTCGTATCGAGATGAAGTCCGACGCGGCTATCGCCCCGAAGCGGGCTAGCATTCGCCACCGCGGCACCTGTCGCCGCTTGCGCCCCGCCGGGCCCGCCCATGAAATCCACCGCCGTCGAACAAAAAACATTCCTGCTTCTCCTGGTCGGCGTCACGCTGGCCTTCGGCTGGATCCTCTTTCCCTATTACGGCGCCATCTTCTGGGCCGCCATCCTCGCGATGCTGTTCCGGCCGGTCTTCCGCTGGCTGGTCAAGCGATTCAAGGGCCGCGCCAACCTGGCGGCGCTCTGCACCCTGTGCCTGGTGCTGGTCATCGTGATCCTGCCCACGGCCTTCATCACCGCCTCGCTGGTGCAGGAAGGCAGCGCCATCTACCAGAAGCTGCAGTCCGGCGAGATCAACATCGGCCGCTACGTGCAGCAGATCTTCGACCACGTGCCCAGCTGGGTGATGGGCCTGATGGAGCGCTTCGGCGTCGGCGACATGGGCGCGCTGCAGGCCAAGCTGATGGCCGCGCTCAACGAAGGCAGCCGCAACCTCGCCACCTCGGCGATCAACTTCGGCCAGAACACCTTCGACTTCCTGGTCGGCTTCGCGATCATGCTGTACCTGCTGTTCTTCCTTATCCGCGACGGCCGCGACGTCTCGCTCATGATCCGCGACGCGATTCCGCTGGAAGAACGCCACAAGCACAAGCTGCTCGGCAAGTTCACCACCGTGATCCGCGCCACCGTGAAGGGCAACATCGCGGTGGCGGTGGCGCAGGGCGCTATCGGCGGCATCACCTTCTTTTTCCTGGGTATCCACGGCGCGGTACTCTGGGGCGTGCTGATGGCCCTCCTCTCGCTGCTGCCGGCCATCGGGGCTGGCCTGGTGTGGGGCCCGGTCGCCATCTATTTCCTGGCCACGGGCGCGGTTGCCAAGGCACTGGTACTGGTCTTCGTCGGCGTGTTCGTCATCGGCCTGGTCGACAACATCCTGCGCCCGCTGCTGGTGGGCAAGGACACCAAGCTGCCCGACTACATCGTGCTCATCTCCACCATCGGCGGCATGGCGCTGTTCGGCCTCAACGGTTTCGTCATCGGGCCGGTGATCGCCGCCATGTTCATCTCGACCTGGGACATCTTCGCGTCGAGCCGCGACGATGCCCGCATGAATCCGCCCGATGCCGTCACGCTGGAGCCACCGCCGGCCGACCCGTCGACCACCAGGCGGTGAACACAAAGCTGTGATTTATTAACAAGGCGCTACAATTCGCGCCGCTCGCATCCGGCGGTCCCGGAGCGAGTCCGCTGGGGGTGTTGCACGGAGCCGGGTTCACCGGTTTCGTTCGACTGAGATAGTCCCTTGGAACCTGATTGAGGTAATCCTCGCGCAGGGAAAGCGTGTGCCGGACCGGCCCCTGTGCGCCCTCGCCTTCGATGTTTTTCGATGCCGGCGTGCCTTGGCGGCCGCTGTTTTTCCGTCGCTTGCCCCCCTGCCGACTTTCGTTCTGATCGAAGGCATGTGATGGCAGTTTCTTATTCGTTTCCCTCTTTCGTCCCGACGCCGCTGGCGCGTGCCGCCATGGCCGCACTCGCGCTGTCGGCGACCGGCGCGCTGGCCCAGCAAGCCCAGCCCGCAGGCAACACGCTCTCCACTGTCACCGTGGAGTCGTCCCGCACCGCGCCGCAGGCCGACGTGACCGGCTTCGGCGACATACCGCTGCGCGAGGTACCGGTGTCCGCCACTATCGTAGGCCAGGACCAGATCCAGGCCAGCGGCGCCCGGCGCCTGGCCGACCTGACCCGCTTCGACAGCTCGGTCACCGATGCCTACGACTCGCCCGGCTACTGGGATTTCGTCAGCGTGCGTGGCTTCGTGCTGGACAACCGCTTCAACTACCGCCGCGAAGGCCTGCCGATCAGCGCCGAGACCAGCGTTCCGCTCGACAACAAGGAACGCGTCGAGATCCTCAAAGGCACCAGCGGCATCCAGGCCGGCACCAGCGCGCCGGGTGGCCTGGTCAACTATGTGGTGAAGCGGCCGACGGAAAAGGACATTCGCGACGTGCGGGTGGAAGCCACCTCGCGCTCCAGCCTGCTGGGCGCCGTCGACCTGAGCAGCCGATTCGGCGAAGACCGCCAGTTCGGCCTGCGCCTGAACGTGGCGCAGGAGCGCCTGCGCCCACAGACCCGCAACCTAGACGGCGACCGCAGCCTGGCGTCGCTGGCCGCCGACTGGCGCATCGACCGCGACTCCCTGCTCGAAGCCGAGGTCGAATGGAGCCGCAAGTCGCAGCCCAGCCAGCAGGCCTTTAGCCTGTTGGGAAACAGCCTGCCTGCGCCGGTCAACCCCCGGCTGAACCTCAACAATCAGCCGTGGTCGCAGCCCTCCGTCTTCGAGGGCCTGACCGGCACCCTGCGTTACAGCCGCGCCATCTCCGGCGACTGGCGCTGGTCGGCGCAGGTCGGCCAGCAGCGGCTCAAGAGCCAGGACCGGCTCGCCTATGCCTTCGGCTGCGGCGCCGAGGGCAACTACGACCGCTTCTGCTCGGACGGCACCTACGACATGTACGACTTTCGCAGCGAGAACGAACGCCGGCTGCAGCAGGCCGCCAACCTTGGGCTGCAAGGCCGGCTCATGACCGGCACGGTGCGACACGACCTGTCGATCGGCCTTACCGCGAGCCGCGTGCGCAACCGCTTCCAGGACCAGGCCTACAACTACGTGGGCACCGGCAATGTCGACGGCAGCGCGGTCAATCCGGCCGACCCGACGCTGACCGACGCCAACACCAATCGCGACGAACATTCGCTGGAACTGTCGGTGCAGGACGCGATGCGCTGGACGCCGCGCTTTTCCACCTGGGCCGGGGTGCGCCAGACCCGGCTGTCGCGCGACAGCGTGCGCACCGATGGCAGCCGCCCCACCGGCTACACCCAAAACGTCACCACGCCCTGGCTGGCCGCCAGCTACGCCGTGCTGCCGGGCGCTCTCGCCTACACCAGCTTCGGCCAGGGCGTCGAGTCGCAGGTGGTGCCCAACCGCACCCAGTACACCAACGCGGGCGAAGCGCTGCCGGTGCTCAAGTCGCGCCAGTGGGAGCTGGGCCTGAAGGGTGGCGAGCGCAATTGGTCCTGGCAGACCGCGTACTTCCAGATCACCCGCCCGGTGAGCAACCTGGATGCCTGCGCCAATCTCGGCATCACGCCCTGCACCGGCGCCAACGACGGCGAAGCGGTGCACAAGGGATTCGAGGCCAACAGCCAGTGGAGCGATGGTCCATGGCGACTGGCCGGCGGCGTCACGTTGATCCACGCCGAGCGCCAGGGCAGCGTGCAGGATCCCACGCTCAACGGCAACCGCCCGGTCAACGTGCCGAAACAAGTCGTGCGCGCCCAGGCCGGGTGGAAGGTGCCCGGCCTCGAAGGCCTGGAGCTCAACGGCGGGCTGTCGTTCGAGGGACGCCGTGCCGTCACCGCCGACAACAGCATCGAGTTGCCGAGCTGGACCCGCCTGGACGCCGGCCTGCGCTGGGACCAGCGTACCGGAAGCGGCACGCTCGTCACCTGGACGGCCAACGTCGATAACCTTACCGACCACCGTTACTGGCGCGAATCGCCCACGCAGTTCGGCCACATCTACCTGTTCCCCGGTGCCGCGCGTACTTTTCGCGTCGGCATGAGGGCATCGTTCTAAGACCCTGTTTTTTCTGTATATAATTTGAGGCTGTTCCTCGATAGCTCAGTCGGTAGAGCGCCGGACTGTTAATCCGTAGGTCCCTGGTTCGAGCCCAGGTCGAGGAGCCAGATTTCATCATGCTGTCAGGTGTCGGATTTCACTTGGCAGCCGTCACTTCGGTGGCGTGCCGTATACCGTTCCTCGATAGCTCAGTCGGTAGAGCGCCGGACTGTTAATCCGTAGGTCCCTGGTTCGAGCCCAGGTCGAGGAGCCACCCCAAAAAGGTTCGCAGTATTAGCTGCGAACCTTTTCTTTTTGGCGAGCCGGATCT
Organism: Xylophilus sp. GOD-11R; assembly: GCF_033546935.1. GTDB lineage: Bacteria > Pseudomonadota > Gammaproteobacteria > Burkholderiales > Burkholderiaceae_C > Xylophilus. Next base: position 2,551,576 of record NZ_CP137854.1, read on the forward strand.
TGGCGCGTTCCCATTGGCTCGGGCTTAGAGGCCAGCCATACCTGCCGATCGTCTTGATCGCCCTGGTCGCTTCACGGGCCGATCGCTGCGAAGCGCTGCCGAAGTGTCCGCAGCGATCCAGCCAGCCCGGCCCGCACTCACGAACGATCGGCCTCCAAGGCAAGCAGTTCACGACGATCGCGCGCGGGAGGCGCTGGGCTTTCGCCATCCCGCCGGAAATGGTCGATCAGCTCGCCCAGGCGTGCCGTCTGCGCCCGCAGGCCTTCGGCAGCAGCGGCCGATTGCTCCACCAGCGCCGAGTTCTGCTGTGTCATGCGGTCGAGCTCCTTCACCGAATCACCGACCTGCGAAATCTCGCCGTCCTGCTGCGCCGAGCTGGAGCGAATTTCGGCGATGGCGCCGGTCACGCGTCCCACGCTTTCCACGATGCGCTGCATGCCGGTACCGGCGTTGCGCACCAGCGCCGAACCGGTGTCGACCTGCTCGATGGACGACGCGATCAGTCCACGGATCTCCTTGGCGGCGGCCGCCGAGCGCTGGGCCAGCGACCGCACCTCGGCCGCCACCACCGCGAAGCCGCGTCCCTGCTCGCCCGCACGCGCGGCTTCCACCGCCGCGTTGAGCGCCAGGATGTTGGTCTGAAACGCCAGCCCGTCGATGACGCCGGTGATGTCACCGATGCGGCGGGAGGCAGCCGAAATACCGTCCATGGTCGACACCACCTTCGACACCGCGGTGCCGCCTTCGGCCGCCGCTTCCGAGGCGGTGGCGGCCAGTGCGGTCGCCCGCTCGGCCGCTTCGGCGGACTGGTGCACAGCGGCGGCCAGCGCTTCGAGCAGGGCCGCAGCGCTCTGCAGATTGCTGGCGGTGTCCTCTGTGCGGCGCGACAGGTCCTGGTTGCCTGCCGCGATCTCGCTGGCCGACAGGCGAATCGAGTCGGACGCCTCGCGGATGCCGCCGACGATCTCGCGCAGCCGCGCCTGCATCTGGCCGACCGACTGCAGCATGCGGCCGACCTCGTCGCGCCGGTCGGACACCGTCACCGACGACAGATCACCGCCAGCGATGTTCTCCGCCGCCCGCACCGCGTCGCCCAGCGGCCGGGTGATGGAGCGCGTGGTCCGCACCGCGATGACGATGCTCGCCAGCACGGCGGCGAGCGCGCAGACGACCAGCGCCGTCAGCCCCTGCCGGTGCGCGGCGCGCGCCTCGGCGTAGGCGTCTTCGCCGCGCTGCTGCTGCATGCCGATCAGCGCGATGACCTGGCGGTTCCACTCCTCCACCCGCGGCCGGACCTTCTCGGTGATGAGCTGGGTGGCTTCGGGCGCGGCGCCGTCCATGCCGAGCTTGGCGGCTTCCAGCACCAGCGGCACCGCGCCGATCTGCGATGCCTGGATCTTGCGCAACTGCTGCACTTCGGCGCCGTTCTCGCCCTCCTGACGTGCAAGCTGGTCGGCCAGCGACTTGCCGAGCGTGTCGTAGGACTTGAGTGCGCCGTTGATGCGCACCATCTCCGCGTCGAGCTCAGGCAGCGTCTGCAGCAGCGCCATGTTGCGTACGCCGACGGAAACATCGCCGAGCTGCTGCAGCATCTGCGTGGCGGTGCGGGTGTTGCGGTTGTCCACCTCGACGATGGACTGCATCGCCGACTGCAGCCGCATCTGCTGCCAGCTCACCAGCGCCACCACCGACAGCAGCAGCAGGCAGACCAGCGCATAACCGGAACCGAGGCGTACGCCCAGGGAAGAAGATCGAATCATGTTGTCCTTGGCGAGCCGGTGCCGGCCGGTACGGCAGAATGCCGACCGCGCCGCCCCGCTCGCATCGCGTTTGAGTTTCCACGCACAAGCCGTGCCGTATCTCCAGGATCGGCATTCCCGGCGAATTCTTGATGATCCCATGCCTTTGAACCGTCTTCGCGCCGAGTGGTGCCCCAGCATTCCACGCGAACTCATGGCGGGCGCCGTCGCCACCTTCGCCCTGATTCCCGAAGTGATCGCGTTTTCGTTCGTCGCCGGGGTCGATCCGGCCGTGGGCCTGTTCGCTTCGTTCGTCATCGGCATCGTCATCGCCTTCACCGGCGGCCGGCCGGCCATGGTGTCGGCCGCCGCCGGTTCGGTGGCGCTGGTGGCCGCGCCGCTGGTGCACGCCCACGGCCTGCCCTACCTGCTGGCCGCCGGCGTGCTGGCCGGGCTGGTGCAGATCGTCTTCGGTCTGCTGCGGCTGGGCGTGCTGATGCGATTCGTCTCCAGCTCGGTCCGCACCGGCTTCGTCAATGCGCTGGCGATCCTCATCTTCTCGGCGCAGCTGCCGCACCTGCAGGCCAGCCACGGCGCCAATGCGGCGACCTGGGCGCTGCTCGCCGCCGGCCTGGCCCTCATCTACCTGCTGCCGCGCATCACCACCGCCGTGCCGTCGCCGCTGGTCTGCATCGTGGTGCTGACGCTGGTCGCGCAGTGGATGCACCTGCCGGTGCGCACCGTCGCCGACCTCGGTCATCTGCCCGACGCCCTGCCCGTCTTCGGTTGGCCCGGGGTTCCGATCGACCTGGAGACCCTGCGGCTCATCGCCCTGCCCGCCTGCGCCATCGCGATGGTGGGCCTGCTCGAATCGATGATGACTGCCAGCGTGGTCGACGAGCTCACCGACACGCCCAGCTCGCGCAACCGCGAATGCACCGGGCTCGGCATCGCGAACGTGGCCTCCAGCCTGTTCGGCGGCATCGCCGGCTGCGGGATGATCGGTCAGACGGTAAGCAATGTGCGCTACGGCGGGCGCGGCCGGCTGTCCACGCTGTTCGCCGGCGCCTTCCTGCTGATCCTCATGGTGCTGCTCAAGCCCTGGGTTTCGTTGGTGCCGGTCGCCGCGCTGGTGGCCATCATGGTGATGGTGTCGGCTTCCACCTTCGACTGGGGCTCGGTGCGGGCGCTGGTGCGGCATCCGCGCAGTTCCAGCTTCGTGATGCTGGCGACGGTCGCCGTCACCGTCGCCACCGACAACCTCGCCGCAGGCGTTGCGACCGGGGTGCTGCTGAGCGGCGTGTTCTTCACCTTCAAGGTGGCGCGGCTGCTGCAGGTCGACGGCAATGCGGGCGACGTCGAGGCCGAATCCGTGGGCTATCGCGTCAGCGGCCAGGTGTTCTTCGCGTCCTCGGAGCTGTTCGTGGAATCGTTCGACGTGCGCGATGTGGCCGGCCGGCCGGTGACCATCGACGTGTCGCAGGCGCATTTCTGGGACGTGACCGCCATCGCCGCGCTCGACAAGGTGGTGGAACGACTGCGCCGCCACGGCAGCGTGGTCGAGGTGAGCGGACTGAATGCCGCCAGCCAGCGGCTGAAGCTGCGGCTGGGTCGCGAGGACGCCTGAGGCAGGCGCTTCGGCGCCCTACTTCACCTGCTGCTTGCCGAGCTTGCGCGCCAGCGTGCGGCGGTGCATGCCCAGGCGGCGGGCGGTTTCCGAAATGTTGAAGCCGGTCTCGGCCAAGGTCTGGTGGATGCGCTCCCACTCCAGCGTCTTGATCGAACTCGACCGGTTGCTCACCTCGACTTCCACGTCGCCCTCGGCGCGACCGAACGCCGCCTCGATGTCGTCCGTATTGGAGGGCTTGGCTAGGTAGTGACAGGCGCCGAGCTTGATCGCCTCGACGGCGGTGCCGATGCTGGCGAAGCCGGTCAGCACCACGATTAGCATGTCTTCGTCGTGCTCGTGCAGCGCCTGCACACAGGCCAGGCCCGAGGCGTCGCCGTTGAGCTTGAGGTCGACCACCGCGTAACCGGGCGAATGCGCCTGCAGCAGCTTCTGTGCGTCTTCCAGGCTCGCGGCGTGCAGCACGGTGTAGCCGCGTCGCTCGAACGATCGGCTCAGGGTGCGGGCGAACGCCTCGTCGTCCTCGACGATCAGCAGTTGACGCTGTTCGTCCGCTTCTTCCATTTCAAGCGACACGTCCTTCGCCCTCCTTCAGGGTGATCGCGGCCAGCGGCAGCGTCATGTGTACGACCGCACCGCCCATCGGTCGGTTGCCGGCGTGCACCCGGCCACCCAGGGTACGCGCCACATTGACCGCCAGGAACAGCCCCAGCCCGCCGCCTGCCCGGCCCTTGGTCGAGTTGTAGGGCTTGCCCAGCTGGGCCAGCACCTCGGAGGTGAAGCCGGGTCCGTTGTCGGTGACCGTCAGCCGCAGCGAGCTGTCGTCCAGCGAGGCTTCCAGCCGCACGCGGCCGGGCGACGCTTCGAGGGCATTGTCGAGCACGTTGTAGACCATCTGCTTGAGCGCGGTGTCCGAAACCATGGGCAGATCGTGGGCCAGGCGGTTGTCGAATTCGAAGCTGGCCACCGCGCGGGAATCGCGCCATTCGCTGGCGATCTCGTCGAGAAAGGTGATCACCGTGGTCTGCACCGACGATTCGCCGCGCGCCTCGCCGGCCGACAGCAGGATGCCGCTGAGGATGGTCTTGCAACGCTGCACCTGCGCCTGCATCTCGACGACTTCCTGTAGCAGCTCGGCGTCCTGGGTGAAGGCTTTCATCCGGCGCCAGTCGCCCAGGATCACCGCCAGCGTGGCCAGCGGCGTACCCAGCTCGTGCGCGGCGCCGGACGCCAGCAGGCCGATGCGCACCACGTGTTCCTCTTCGGCCGCGCGCTGGCGCAGGTCGGCCAGGTGGGCATCGCGGTCGCGCAGGTTGCGTCCGATACGGCTGATGAAGATCACCAGCAGGCCGGCGTTGAGCGCGAAGCAGATCAGCAGGCCCTGGATGAATGGGCTGGCCAGGCCGCGGTTGTGGTCCGGCGGCAATGCCAGCGGCCGGCCGAACAGCGCCAGCCCCGCCACGCAGGCGATGGTGAGCGCCACCATGGTCCAGATCGACCAGGTCTGCAGCAGCACCGCGGCCAGCGTGACCTGCAGCAGGTAGAGAAAGGTGAAGGGATTGGTCGCGCCGCCGCTCAGGTAAAGCTGGGCGGTGAGCATGCCGACGTCGACCAGCAGCGCCAGAAACAGCTCGTCGTTGGTCACCTCGCCGCGCGAGCGCCAGCGCCATTGGCTGGCCAGGTTGAACACCGCGAGAAAACCGATCACCGCGGCCATGTGGCGCAGCGGCAAGGCGATGTCGAACACGAAGTGCGCCATGCCGATCGTGACCACCTGCCCCACCACCGCGATCCAGCGCAGCTGGATCAGCTGCTGCATGTTCTTGAGGCCGATGGCCTCGTCGAAATCGTCGCCGCCGCTGGCGACTCCGGCCATGGGCGCCGAATGCATCACCGCCTGGGGCGATTCGTTCGTGGCGGCCATGGTCGTGACGGTCAGGCGGCGCGGCGTGGGCGCCGCTCCTCGCGCAGCCAGATGAAGGCGCCGACCACGGTGAGCGCGGCCAGGCCGAACCAGGTCACGGCATAGACGAGGTGACTGTTGGGAAACGAGATCACCGTCAGCCCGCCGACCGGCTCGTCGGCCGAGGCCCACACCGCCGCGTCCGCATCGACGAAATACGGCGCGGTGCGGTCGAGCCCACGGGCCGCGGCGATCGCCGCCACGTCGCGCGAATACCAGCGGTCGCCGGCCGGGTCGTTCTTGCGCAGGAAGCCGCCGCCGGGCTCGGTCATGCGCAGCAGGCCGGTCACGGTGGTCAGGCCGACGGGTCGGTCGCCGCCATGCGAGGCGAGCGCGCGGTTTTCCGGCGCCACGAAACCCCGGTTGACCAGCACCGTGGTGCCGTCACCGATATCGAACGGCGTCAGCACCCAGAAGCCGCCGCCCTTGACGGTGGTCGCCTGCACCAGCGCTTCCTTCTGGTGCAGGAAGACGCCGGCCAGCGTAACGTGGCGGTATTCGTCCGTCGCGGCGCTGACGCCGGCCCAGGCGTCCGGCCCCGGGGCCGGCGTGGGCGCGGCGTGCACGCGTTGCTCCACGCGCTCGATCAGGTCGAGCTTCCAGGCGCGCCGCTGCACCTGCCAGCTTCCCAGCAGCACGAAGGCGACAAAGGCCGCCAAAAAAAACACCGCCAGCAAAGCGGCGGTGGTCTTGGAGCGCGGGGCCCGGGCGCCCCGCTGCAGGGATGCACCGGCCATCAGGGCATGTTCTTCATGTCGTGGGCGTTGACCGGCATCATGTTGGCGTTCAGGTGGAACATGACCCAGAGCGACCCGCTCAGCGTGATCACCACCACGATGATGGTGAAGATCATCGCCAGCATGCTCCAGCCGCCTTCGGAGCGGCTGTTCATGTGCAGGAAATACACCATGTGCACCACGATCTGCACCGCGGCGAAGGCCAGGATGACCATCGCGGTGGTGTGCGAGTTGTCGAACACCTTGGTCATGACGATCCAGAACGGGATCGCGGTCAGGATCACCGACAGGATGAAGCCGATGGCGTAGCCGCCCAGGGTGCTCTCGGAATGACCGCCGTGGTCGTCGTCGTGGTGGCCGTGCTCGTCGGGGAGCTGGCTGTCTTCGGGCGCTATGTGGCGGCCGTGCTGGAAGTGGTTTTCGGTGTAGGTGCTCATGGCAGCGTACCCATCAGGTAGACGAAAGTGAAGACGCCGATCCAGACGACGTCCAGGAAGTGCCAGAACATCGACAGGCACATCAGGCGGCGGCGGTTGGCGCTGTGCAGGCCGTGCTTGCCGACCTGGAACATCAGCACGACCAGCCAGATGATGCCGAAGGTGACGTGCAGACCGTGGGTGCCGACCAGCGCGAAGAACGCGGACAGGAAAGCGCTGCGTTGCGGGCCGGCACCTTCGTGGATCAGGTGCGCGAACTCGTACATCTCGATGCCGAGGAAGGCGAGGCCGAACAGCCCGGTGATGCCCAGCCAGAAGATGGTGGAGCCGACCTTCTTCTTCTGCATCTCCAGGATGGCAAAGCCATAGGTGATGGAAGACAGCAGCAGCATGGCGGTGTTGAGCGCCACCAGCGGCAGCTCGAACAGTTCCATGCCCGACGGGCCGGCCGCATAGCTGCGGCCGAGCACGCCGTACACCGCGAACAGGCAGGCAAAGATGAGACAGTCGCTCATCAGGTACAGCCAGAAGCCCAGCAGCGTACCGTTCTCGACGTGGTGTTCTTCCGTCAGGTAGAAGCGCGGAGCTTCCGTAGAGGCGCCCGGGGCGCCGTGGTTGGCGGTTGCGATGGTGTTAGACATGGGCGGCCAGCATGCGGGTACGTTCAGCTTCCTCGCGGACGACGTCGTCCGAAGAGATGTGATAGTCGCGCTTGTAATTGAAGGTATGGACGATGGTGGTCACGATCAGCGCCACGAAGGACACGACCGCCAGCAGCCACATGTGCCAGATGGCTGCGAAGCCGAACACGGTGGACAGGCCCGCCAGCGTGATGCCAGCCCAGGTGTTCTTGGGCATGTGGATCGCGATGAAGCCCTGCAGCGGACGCACATAGCCACGGTTCTTCATGTCCCACCAGGCGTCGTTGTCGTGCACACGCGGGGTGAACGCGAAGTTGTAGGCCGGCGGCGGCGAAGCGGTGGACCATTCCAGGGTGCGGCCGTTCCACGGGTCGCCGGTGTGGTCGCGCAGCTTCTCGCGGTCGCGGAAGGTGACGTAGAACTGCATCAGCATCGAGGCGATGCCCAGGGCGATCAGCACCGCGCCGAAAGCGGCGATGCGGAACCAGATGGCCAGCGACGGATCGTCGAAGTGGCTCATGCGGCGGGTGACGCCCATCAGGCCCAGCACGTACAGCGGCATGAAGGCCAGGTAGAAGCCGACCAGCCAGAACCAGAACGAGCACTTGCCCCAGAACGGGTCGAGCTTGTAGCCGGTGGCCTTGGGGAACCAGTAGTTGATGCCGGCGAACACGCCGAACACCACGCCGCCGATGATCACGTTGTGAAAGTGGGCGATCAGAAACAGGCTGTTGTGCAGCACGAAGTCGGCCGGGGGAACGGCCAGCAGCACGCCGGTCATGCCGCCGATCACGAAGGTGATCATGAAGCCCACGGTCCAGAGCATCGGCACTTCGTAGCGGATGCGCCCGCGATACATGGTGAACAGCCAGTTGAAGATCTTCGCCCCGGTCGGGATCGAGATGATCATCGTGGTGATGCCAAAGAACGAGTTGACGCTCGCCCCGCTACCCATGGTGAAGAAGTGGTGCAGCCACACCAGGTAGGACAGGATGGTGATCACGACCGTGGCGTACACCATGGAGGCGTATCCGAACAGGCGCTTGCCTGCGAAGGTGGAGACGATCTCCGAGAACACGCCGAAGACCGGCAGCACCAGGATGTAGACCTCGGGGTGACCCCAGATCCAGATCAGGTTGACATACATCATGGCGTTGCCGCCGAGGTCGTTCGAGAAGAAGTTCGTACCGACGTAACGGTCGAGCGACAGCAGGGCCAGCACGGCGGTCAGCACCGGGAAGGCGAACACGATCAGCACGTTGGTGCAGAGGGCGGTCCAGGTGAAGATGGGCATCTTCATCAGGGTCATGCCGGGCGCGCGCATTTTGACGATGGTCGCCAGCAGGTTCACGCCCGAGAGCAAGGTCCCTACCCCCGCTATCTGCAACGACCAGATGTAGTAGTCGACCCCCACGTCCGGGCTGAAGGCGATGCCCGAAAGCGGCGGATACGCCAGCCAGCCGGTGCGGGCGAATTCGCCGACGAACAGCGAAGCCATCACCAGCACGGCGCCGGAGACGGTCATCCAGAAGCTGAAGTTGTTCAGGAACGGAAACGCCACGTCGCGCGCGCCGATCTGCAGCGGCACCACGAAGTTCATCAGGCCGGTGACGAAAGGCATGGCCACGAAGAAGATCATGATCACGCCGTGGGCGGTGAAGACCTGGTCGTAGTGGTGCGGCGGCAGAAAGCCGGCGTTGTCGCCGAAGGAAAGCGCTTGCTGGGCCCGCATCATCAGCGCATCGGCGAAGCCGCGCAGCAGCATGACCAGGCCAAGGATCATGTACATGATCCCGATCTTCTTGTGGTCGATGCTGGTGAACCACTCGCTCCAGAGGTAGCCCCAGACCTTGAAATAGGTCAGGGCACCGACCAGCGCGGCGCCGCCGAGCAGCACGCCGATGAAGGTGACCAGCAAGATAGGTTCATGGAATGGAATCGCCTCCCATGAGAGGCGGCCGAAGATGAGCTTCGTGAGATCTAGGTGTTCGAACATCGTGGGTCCGGTGCGGGCTTCGCGAGGAAACAGGGAAAAACTGTGGTCGGCGCTAGGCTCGGCTTACAGCGGCTGGGCGACCGGCGCCGCCCCGGCCGGATCGGCCGCGGTGCACATCGATGCGACGTAGGTACGGGCGGGCCGTCCGGACACGCCCGGGGCGACCGGCGGCAGTGCGGCCGATGCCACCAGGTTGGAGCGACCCGGCAGGTCCAGGCCTCCGTTGGCGTCGATGGCCATCATGTCCTTCATGCACATGCGGTTGGCTTCGACGCAGCGGTTGACGATGGCCTCGAAGAGCGCCGGGTCGACCGATGCCCACTTGCGCACCGGTTCGCGTTCGCTCGGGCGTTCCAGTTCGAGATAGCCGGCGCGGTCGAGCGAGCCGCCCGCGGCCCTGGCGGTGGCCACCCACTTGTCGAAATCGGCGGTGTTGACGCCGTGGAACTTGAAGCGCATGTGCGAGAAGCCCGCGCCGCTGTAGTTGGCGGAGAAGCCTTCGAACTCGCCCGGGGCGTTGATCACCGCGTGCAGCTTGGTCTCCATGCCCGGCATCGCGTAGATCTGGCCGGCCAGCGCGGGAATGAAGAACGAATTCATCACGCTCGAGGCGCTGATGCGGAAGGTGATCGGCCTATCGACGGGAGCCGCCATTTCGTTGACAGTGGCGATGCCGTATTCGGGATAGATGAAGAGCCACTTCCAGTCCAGCGCCACCACTTCCACTTCCAGCGGCTTGGTGCCGGTGGGGACCGCGCGATTGGCCTCCAGGCGGTCGAGCGGACGGTAGGGGTCGAGGGTGTGGGTGCTGATCCAGGTGATGGCGCCCAGCGCGATGATGATCAGCAGCGGTGCCGACCAGATGATCAGTTCGAGACCGGTGGAGTGGTCCCAGTCGGGCTCGTAGGCGGCTTCCTTGTTCGAGGCGCGGTAGCGCCAGGCGAACAGGCAGGTCAGGAAGATCACCGGGATGATGATCAACAGCATCAGGCCGGTCGAGATCAGGATGAGGTCGCGTTGCTGAACTGCGATGTCGCCAGAAGGCTTCATGACGACTGCATTGCACCCGGCCAGCAGGCCGAGGGCCGCGAGCATGAGCAATGCGCTGAGTTTTTTAAGTAATGGCATGCCGAACTATGTGAGTGGAGGCTTTGCTAGGGAAAACACTCGGAATTTACAACGGAATGTTAGCTGACGGCCATTGGACGTTTTGTCCTATACCGGGTTTCCTCTGGAATAGGCGAGCCTGTCTACGTTTAGTCTTTCCCAACAACAAAGCAAGACGGAGCTCTGCATGACCAGCATCACCATGCCCAATGCTGCCTACCCGGACCATTCGTCCACCTCCATGGAAAACGACGTACGTGACATGTACGACGACCATGGAAAAATCGCTCCCGGTGAAATCGCCATCGGCGTGGTGATCGGCCGCACTTCCGAGTATTTCGACTTCTTCGTTTACGCGATCGCCTCGGTGCTCGTCTTCCCGGTGGTGTTCTTTCCGTTCGAGGCCCGTCTCGAAGGCACCTTGTGGGCCTTCGTGATTTTCTCATTCGCTTTCATCGCCCGGCCGATCGGCACGATCGGGTCCATGGTCATTCAAAAACACCTGGGGCGCGGCACCAAGCTGACGGTGGCGCTGTTCCTGCTGGGCATCTCGACGGCGGGCATCGCGTTCCTGCCGGGCTACACCAGTCTCGGCTTCACGTCCATCGTGTTGCTTTCGATCTTTCGCTTCGTCCAGGGCATCGCGCTCGGCGGCGCCTGGGACGGCCTGCCTTCGCTGCTGGCACTGAACGCGCCGAAGGAAAAGCGCGGCTGGTACGCCATGCTCGGCCAGCTCGGCGCGCCGATCGGTTTCATCATCGCCGCGGGTCTGTTCGTGTACCTGCACAGCAGTCTCGGCCCGAAGGACTTCTTCGAGTGGGGCTGGCGCTATCCGTTCTACGTGGCCTTCGCCATCAACGTGGTGGCGCTCTTTGCCCGCCTGCGACTGGTGGTCACCCACGAATACACCAAGCTGCTCGAAGAGCGTGAACTGGAGCCCACCAAGGTCGGCGAGCTGTTCCGCACGCAGGGCTTCAACGTGTTCATCGGCGCCTTCGCCGCCCTGGCCAGCTACGCGCTGTTCCACCTGATCACCGTGTTTCCGCTGTCGTGGATCACGCTCTACGCCGCGCAGACCGTCAACGAAGTGCTGGCGATCCAGATCCTCGGCGCCTTCATCGCGATCCCCTGCGTGATCGCTTCCGGCTGGATCGCCGACCGCATCGGCCGTCGCAGCACGCTCGGTGCTCTTGCGGTGGCCATCGCGGTCTTCAGCTTCTTCACCCCGATGCTGCTGGGCGGTGGACCTTTCGCCCAGGACGCGTTCATCCTGATCGGCTTCGTGCTGCTGGGCCTGTCGTACGGCCAGGCCTCCGGCGCTGTCACCGCCAATTTCAACGCGGCCTACCGCTACACCGGCGCAGCGCTCACTTCCGATCTGGCCTGGCTGCTCGGTGCCGGCTTCGCACCGCTGGTCGCGCTCGGCCTGTCGGCCCACTTCGGGCTGGCCTATGTCAGCATCTACCTGCTGTCGGGCGCCATCTGCACGCTGGCGGTGTTGGGTCTCAACCGACGCCTGGCGGCGGACAACCTGCCGGCTGCCTGATCAACCGCGAACGAACTGCGAAGGCCGGTCACCGAAAGGTGGCCGGCCTTATTCGTTGACTTCAGGCCGCGCGCCGCGAATCCGCGCGGTCACGCATCAAACGTTCGACAGCCTCCACCTCCATCAACACCTGCTGCAGAACGGAGCTGCGCCGAGGCTGAGTCAGACGCGATGCGATCGCCACCACCGAGATCGTCGCCTCGACCTGCTGGTTCGCCCCCCGGATACCGACGGCCAGCGCCGAAATTTCGGCGGAGCCTGCAGCCTCCGCGAAGCCGTGGCCGAGTTCGCGCACCACGCTCACCTGGCGCCGTATTTCGTCGGCACCGCAGCGCGGCGTTGCGGCGATCGCCTCGCGATGCCGCTCCAGATTGCGTTCAACCTCGCTGTCGGGCAACGCCGCCAGCAGCACCAGGCCGTCGGCGCCCAGTCCGAGCGGTCGCACATCGCCGATATCGCCGATCGAAGCCTTGATCGGAAACCCGCCGCTGCGCCGCGCCACGCACACGGCGAAATCTCCGCTGCGCGCGGTGAGAAAGACCGAGTCGGCCGTGTCCTCGGCCAGTCGCTCCAGGCTGGCGGCGGCCAGGTGGATCACATCGAAACGGCCCGACGCCGCCTGCCCCATGCTGTAGAGCTTGAAGGCCGGGTGGTACCGACGTGAACCTGGCTCGTAATCGATCATGCCGGCCGAGCGCAGCCCGCTGAGCAGGCGATGCGCCGTTGGTTTGCTCAAGCCCACGATGGCCGCCAGCGAGCCCAGCGAAATGCCGGTGGCGGTGTGCCCGACCACCACGTCGAGCAGTTCCAGCGCCCGGTCCAGGCTCTGGGTGGGCGAGCCGCCGGGCCCGTTGAGCGACGACGCGTCCACCGGCCGGCGACGAATGGCGGTGGATGCGTGGGACAGGGTGTCGGACATGGCGGGTGGCATTTCGGTGAGAGGAAATTCATCCTCTCACGCGTTTTGTCCGACGAAAAGCACTGTGCGCTGCGTTTTATGTACTCCGAACGGCACATGCCCGGTTCGTAATTCTGTCCAATTAGCGCTTAAGCATGGACGACCGCAGGATTCGCCGCCGGCCTAGAGTGGGGTTTCCATCCGAAACCCAGCGAGACACCGATCCATGTCCGACAGCTACGCCATCGAACCGCAGAAAATCAATTCCCTGCCCATCGCCGGAAGCGCCCAGCGCTTTCCGGTGGCACGCATCTTCTGCGTCGGTCAGAACTACGCCGAACATTCCCGCGAGATGGGACACAACCCCGATGTGGAGCCGCCGTTCTTCTTCATGAAGCCGCACACCGCCATCGTCTCCGACGGTCGGTCGTTCCCCTACCCCTCCATCTCCACCAACGTCCACCACGAAGTCGAATTCATCGTGGCCATCGGCACCGGCGGCGCCAACATTCCCGAGGCCGAGGCACTGACGCATGTCTTCGGCTACGCCGTCGGGCTCGACATGACGCGCCGCGACCTGCAGGGCATCGCCAAGAAGACCGGCCGGCCCTGGGAGCTGGGCAAGGCCTTCGACAACGCAGCGCCCTGCGGCGCGGTGGTGCCGGTGGCGCAGGCCGGGCATCCGACGACCGGGTCCATCACCTTGTCGGTCAACGGTGAGATGCGGCAGAACGGCGACCTCGCCGACATGATCTGGAAGGTGCCTGGCACCATCGCCTACCTGTCGACCCTGTTCGAACTGCGTCCGGGCGACCTGATCTTCACCGGCACGCCGGCGGGCGTGGGCGCCATCCAGCGCGGCGACCACCTCACCGGCGCCATCGCCGGCCTGGGCGAGGTGCATACCGACGTCGTCTGAGCGACATCGCCCGATCCGCCGAGGCGGGGTAACCTCGGCGGATCATGCCGACCTCGCAACTGCCCCTGCGCACCTGGCGCATGCACGAACGCGCCGAACACCTGGACTTCGACATCCGCTTCCAGGGCGCGCGCAACGAACTTACCCAGCCGCACCGGCACGGCTATTTCCAGATCCAGATCGGCCTGGAGGGCGACACCCAGCAGGCGATCGGCGCGGCGGTGCGGCCGTTCGGCCGTTGCTATCTCAGCTTCGTGCTGCCGCATCGTATTCATGTGATCCCCCATCCGCCGGGTTCACGCTACTGCATCGTCAACTTCAGCCAGGACTTTCTCTGGCCCGAGATCGACGCCGACACGCTGGACCTCGACGCCGTGGCCTTCAGTGCGCATCCCCAGCTCGGGCCCTTCCTGTTCCAGGAATATCTGGATTTCGTCCTCGACGAGCCGGATTTTTCCCGCCTTTCCGGCTGGCTCGACGAGTTGCAACGCTTCAACGCCGAGCGCAGTTTCGGCGGCATGGCGATCGTGCGCGGACTGCTGCTGCAGATCATCGGTCTGGCCTGCCTGCGCCAGGAGCGCGAGCTCCAACGCCTGGCTTTGCGCCACGAAGGCCGAACCTCCCGCCACGACGCCTTGCAGCGGGTGGTGCGCTACGTGCGTGACAACCTCGAGCGCGAAATGTCGCTGACCGATGCCGCGGCCGCCGCCTTCCTGTCGCCCAACTACCTGGCCAACCTGCTCAAGAAGGAAACCGGCCAGACCTTCACCGAGCTGGTGACCGAACGGCGCCTCGACCGCGCCAAGGAACTGCTCACCGGATCGTCGATGCAGGTGCGCGAGGTGGCACGCCGCTGCGGCTACGGCGACGAGGCCTATTTCAACCGGCGCTTTCGCCAGGTGGTGGGCTGCACGCCGCGCGCCTTTCGCGATCAACAGGTGGCACGACTGCGCGGCTGATCCGGCACCGCCGCCTGTTCCAGCAGCAGCTGCCGCATCGACACCGCCACGCCTTCGCGCGCGTTGCGCCGCCACGCCAGGCGCTGCTCCACCTCCAGCGGCGGCATGCCCGGCACTTCGGCAAGCGGGCGCAGCGCCACCCCTTCGAAGCGCAGCGCCCGCGCCGATCGCGGCACCAGCGCCAGGCCCATGCCGGCATCGACCAGCGCCAGGATCGAATGGGTATGGCTCATCGTCTGCACCGGCTCCGGCCGCACGCCTGCCGCCTGAAAACGTCCGGCGACCAACTCGTACAGGTAACGCGATTCCGAGGGCGCGAACTGGATCAGCGGCTCGCCTTCGAGCTGCGCCAGCGCCACGGTCTGCTGCGCGGCCAGCGCGTGCGACGCGGGCAGCGCCGCGACGAAGGGCTCGACCATCAGCGACGCAGACTCGACAAAGCTGCGCGGCGCGAAGGGTCGCACGATGGCCAGGTCGATGCGGTCGGCGCCCAGGGCTTCGAGCTGGTCGGCCGTCTGCATCTCGCGCAGGATCACCTGCACCCCCGGCAATCGCGCCTGCGCGGCCGCCAGCAGCCGGGGCAACAGCGCGAAGCTCGCCGCCGGAATGAAACCCAGCGTGACGCTGCCGGCCTGCCCGCCCACCGCCCGGCGCGCCGCCAGCGTGGCGGCCTGTGCCCGCCGCAGCAGGTCTTCGGCCTCCGGCAGAAAGGCCGCGCCGGCGGGCGTCAAGCGCACCGCGCCGCCGCTGCGGTCGAGCAGCCGCACGTTCAACTCGTGTTCCAGCAACTGGATCTGCCGGGTCAGCGGCGGCTGGGTCATGTGGAGCAAGGCGGCGGCACGGCCGAAATGCAGTTCGGTCGCCACGGTGACGAAGCAGCGCAACTGGGAAAGCTGGAACACGATGCGGATCCTGGATCGGCGGATAGCCTGTTTGGATTGGACGGCCGCGCCGGGCCCGCCTAGAGTCGGCCCGCGCCAGGCGCCGAGCATATCGGCCGCCGCCCCATCACATCCGAGGAGACAAAACGTCATGGCCCACTTCGACCGAGCCGCGCTGCGCCAGGCGCTCGATGGCATTTCCGGCATTCTCGTCACGCCCTTTGATGGGCAGGACCGCATCGCACCGGCACCGCTCAAGCCCATCGTCGACCGCGCGGTCGAAGCCGGCGTGCATGTGCTGGTGGCCAACGGCAACACCAGCGAGTTCTACGGCCTGCAGGCCGCCGAGGCCGAACGCATGGTGCAGATCGCCGCCGAGCAGATCGCCGGGCGCGTGCCGCTGCTCGGCGGCGTCGGCCGCAGCGTGCACGAAGCGTGTGCCCTGGCCAAGGTGTCGCGCGCAGCGGGTGCCGACGCGATCATGGTGCACCAGCCGCCGGACCCGTTCGTGGCGCCGCGCGGTGTCACCGCCTACGTGCAGCGCGTGGCCGATGCGGCCGACGGCCTTCCTGTCATCCTCTACTTGCGAAACGACAACATCGGCCTGGCCGCCATCGAGGCGCTCTGCCGCATTCCGCAGGTCATCGGCATCAAGTGGGCGTCGCCCACGCCGCTGGTGCTGGCCGAAGCCATTCGCCGTACCGCCGACCGGGGCCTGGCCTGGGTCGGCGGGCTGGCCGAGAACTGGGCGCCGCCGTTCTATGCGGTCGGGGCGCGGGGCTTCACCTCCGGTCTGATCAACGTGATGCCCGAGCGCTCGGTCGCGATCCATGCGGCGCTGGACACGGCCGACTATCCGCTGGCCATGCGCCTCATCGCCGAGATGCTGCCCTTCGAGGATCTGCGGGCGCAGGAGAACAACGGCACCAACGTCACGGTAGTCAAGAGCGCCCTGCAGATCATGGGCCACGACTGCGGCGCAACGCGTCCGCCGTCGGCCTGGCCGCTGAGCGAGGCGGCGCAGCGCCAACTCCAGCAACTGATGGCCGGATGGGGCCTGGCACGCTAGAGACCACCGACTGGTGTCAGCGCCGCATGCGCCGCCAGAGCTGCATCAACAGCACCAACACGCCGCCCGCCACCAGCCCCAGCAGGCCATTGAGCACGCTGGCCACCAGGCTGCCGCCGCCGATGCCCTCGACGGCGTGCGCCAGCGCCGGCACGCCGTGCACCAGGATGCCGCCGCCGACCAGGAACATGGCGATGGTGCCCAGCACCGACAGCATCTTCATCAGCCAGGGAGCCGCGGCCAGGATCGCATTGCCGAGCGACTTGGCCGTCGCCGTGCCCCGCCGCACCAGGTACAGGCCCAAATCGTCGAGCCGCACGATGGCCGCCACCAGTCCGTAGACGCCGATCGTCATCACCAGCGCAATGCCCGACAGCACCAGCAGGCGCGACAGGAAGTCTTCGTCCTGCACCACGCCCAGGGTAATGGCGATGATCTCGGCCGACAGAATGAAATCGGTGCGGATCGCGCCCTTGATCTTGTCGCGCTCGAAGGCGGCGACGTCGAGCGCGGGCTCCGAGAGTGCCAGCCGCTGTTGTTCGCGTTGGGCGGCGTCATCCTCGGGCGAATGCAGGAAACGGTGCGCAAGCTTCTCGGCGCCTTCGTAGCAGAGGTAGGCGCCGCCGAGCATCAGCAGCGGCGTTATCAGCCAGGGCGCCAAGGCGCTGATCGCCAACGCGGCGGGCACCAGGACCAGCTTGTTGAGCAGCGATCCCCGGGCCACCGCCCACACCACCGGCAATTCGCGGCTGGCCTCCACGCCGGCGACCTGCTGAGCGTTGAGCGCCAGGTCGTCGCCCAGCACGCCGGCGGTCTTCTTGGCAGCCACCTTGGCCATGACGGACACGTCGTCGAGCAGACTGGCGATGTCGTCGAGCAGGGTAAGCAGGCTGGCTCCGGCCATGAATGAATCCTTCGGATGGGCGTGATGCGGGAACAGACCCGCTTCGGTGGCGGAGCGGAAGAATCCGGCGCGCGCCGGCTGCGTGTTTGTAGTCGAAATGGCCGCAGGTGCTGTTGCAAACGTAAAAGCGAAGACCGGACTTCGGAGGTGTGCGCCGCACTTCGGACCTGAGCGCGAAGCGCCGAGGGGGCGTACCTAGCATCGGCCGCCTACGGAGGACGCTTTACTCAGCTTCCCTCTTCCAATTCGAAGGACAGCATGGCTTTTCCATCCACTCCCAGCAAAATTTCCCCACCCCGTGTATTCGGCGAAGCCAATACAACCAGCACGTCGACTGCCGAGGTCTCCAGCAAACCCGCATGGTTCGATCCGACGGCCTTCGCGACGAACGACTACGACGACGAGCCGGCAAGCCCGACGAAGGCCGAGCCGATGGACTTCGGCTATGTCTCGACGCCCAGAATCAAGACCGAGTGGGAATGCTTGCTTCCTCAGCACGCGAAGACTTGGGACGCCATCGCCGAACTGGACAACCCCAAGGTGCTCACCTCCACGTTCGGCGCGACCGACGCATGCAAGAAAATCGCCGAAGACCTTGGTATCGACATCGACGACATCTACCGCGACCGCCTCGCGGACAGTTCGGGCAAGCAGCGTGCCGCCGTGGTACGGGCCATCCTCGATTTCTGCGCATCGCCGAGCCCGGATACCCATCGGCTCGATCATCCCAACTGCCCCATCAGCATGCGATGGCTGCTCAGTGCCATGGACCGCGACTATTCGCCCCTGCTCGACCGACTGTTGCCAATGATGCTCACCCTGCTGATGCTTCGACACATCAAAGCCGGATCGCGTTTCGACAACGACGTGTTGGGGCACTATGCCGCCGACCTAGGGGAGCAGGCAAAAAGCGCGTCGAAGGAAGAGGAAAATCAGTACGCGCGCACCCAAAGCGCCAGAAAGAACTTTCTCAGAGAGTCCAACGCCGGCGCTGAAGCCTACAGGCTGGAAAAGCCGCCATCGAAGTCGCCACCGCTTTCCGACCCCGTCGAGGAGGCCCTCACCCGGATCGGGCAAGCCTATTCGCTCGATCTCACGCTCCACCAAAAGGAAGAAATCGGAAACGCCCTGACAAAAGCTTCGGGCGTGCAGGCCGAGGTCGCGGCCGACGTCACGCCGGTACTGCGCCGCCTGATCGACTGGTACGAATCGCCCGCCGCCACGCGCGGCTCTCCACCACCGCTGGGCCAGTTGTTAGCGCTTCTGCCTCCGCTTGGCTGGTACCACTTTCACGACCAGAAGTGCGAAACGGATCGAACCACCGTCGCCTTGCGGCTCACCGGGCACCCCGCTCTGCCCGACGCCCTGGAGGCCGCCATCCGCGAGCAGATCGCCGCCCAGCGGGGTGTCGACCGAAGCTTGCTCAGCACCGCCGGCCCAGCGGCGCCGGTCGGCCTCTACGACTGCCTGCAGGAGGAACTATCGTTGGTCGACCAGGTCACGCCAGGCAGTGACATGCATGCGCTCGAACGCGCCATCGGCCGCTCCGGCCCCAACCTCCTGCAGCGGATGGCCGCCGATCCGCAGGCGGTCAATGTGCTCACGGCTGAGCTTCAGGACAGCATTCCAGGTCTTGCCAAGTGCGCTCGAATGGTCCAGGCGCTGCAAAACCTGTCCGCTTTGTTGAGGGCCGTGGTGCAGCATTCCAAACAGTCTCGCCAAATGGTCATGCTGGAGCTCTACCGCAAGCTCGGCCAACCGCTCGGCAATGAAGCGCGTGAGCGCGCCCTTCATCAGGTCGCCGCACGACATCCCGAGCTGGACCCAGCCGAGCTGGCGAAGCTCGCAGGCCGCTTTGCCGAGACCATGTCGGCCCATGGTTACTGCCAAGGCGATGCGCAAGCACTCGCCATCTCGGTCGCGGCGGCCCATGCGCATTGGGAGTCCAGTGCTTCTGCCAAAAACGACCTGGAAAAGCTGCATGACGAAAGCCTGGCAGCCTTTCTTCGTAACGGGATCGACAAAGCCCGTCTCAAGGCGCCGCCGGCAAAGCCCGAACGCTTGCTGAACAGCCCGGCGAATGCGCTGATCGCCATGCTCCGCGACCATTACGGTTTCAGCCGCGAAATGCTCGCGCAACTTCAGCAGGACCTGGTGCATTACCACTCCAAGGCCAATGTCGACGAGCGCTTCGCCATCGAGCGGCGATACACCAGTCTGCTGGGACTGGGCAGCACTCCGCTCGACGCCAAGGAGGCGGTCGTCGCGACGCAGAAACTCATCGGCGCGCTGCATGAACACCTGGCGATCGACACGCCGCTGTCGGAGCGGCTCGCACCCACACTCGACCGGCTGCTGGAGTCGCTTTTGCCGGTCAGCCACCTGATGCAAATGCTGGGTTACTTCTGGCGGATGCAAGCCCTGGTGCCGGAAGACTCTCGTGCCAAAACCCTGTTGAACGAGCTCGACAGCTGCAAGGTGCGTCTCTGCCAGCCTGAGGGCCAACCACTGGATCTGGGCAAGGCTTGCGAATTCAACAACGCGGTGCGCGAGGCGCTGGTGAAGACACTCAGCGATCGCGTGCCCGGATTCGGCATTGCATACGTAGCCGAATTCGAAAGCTGCTCGGAGATGTCCTACGAGGGGCTGGTCGAAAACATGCAGAACTTCCTGAAGGGCTGGAGCATGCCCGCCAAGACCTGGTGAGGCGCGGCGCCCTGAGCGGTGCCGCCCTCCCCGGCCACGCCGTCG
This sequence comes from Xylophilus sp. GOD-11R, assembly GCF_033546935.1. Lineage (GTDB taxonomy): Bacteria > Pseudomonadota > Gammaproteobacteria > Burkholderiales > Burkholderiaceae_C > Xylophilus. The sequence goes on from NZ_CP137854.1 coordinate 2,571,750, forward strand.
CTCAACCCACCCAGCGGCGCGCGTTGTGCCACAGGTGCATCCACGGGCTGAAGCCCGCCGGATCGCCGCCCGTCCAGCTCATCTGGATATTGCGGAACACCCGTTCCGGATGCGGCATCAGCGCGGTGAAGCGGCCGTCCGGCGTGGTGACGCCGGTCAGTCCGCCGGTGCTGCCGTTCGGGTTGAACGGGTACTGCTCGGTCGGCTGGCCGGTGTGGTCCACGTAGCGCATGGCGCCCACCGCCTGCGCCGCGTCACCCCGGTGCGCGAAGTTGGCGTAACCCTCGCCGTGCGCCACCGCGATCGGCAGCTTCCAGCCTTCCATGCCCTGCAGAAAGATGCTGGGCGACTTCAGCACCTCGACCATCGCCAGGCGCGCCTCGAAACGCTCGCTCCGGTTGGTGGTGAAGCGCGGCCAGGCGGATGCACCAGGAATGATGTCGGCCAGCTCGGCGAACATCTGGCAGCCATTGCAGATGCCCAGGCCGAAGGTGTCGGCCCGGCCGAAGAAGGCCGCAAACTGCGCGGCGAGTTCCGGGTGGAAGGTGATGCTGCGTGCCCAGCCGATGCCGGCACCCAGGGTGTCGCCATAGCTGAAACCACCGCAGGCGACCACGCCCTTGAAGTCCGACAGGCGGGCGCGGCCGGCCTGCAGGTCGGTCATGTGCACGTCGACCGCCTCGAAGCCGGCGGTGTCGAAGGCATAGGCCATCTCGACATGCGAATTGACGCCCTGTTCGCGCAGGATCGCCACGCGCGGCCGGGCCTGGCCGACGATGGCCGGCGCCTGCGGCAGCACCGAAGCCTCGGCCGGCACCTGCCAGTGCAGACCGGTGTCCTCGGGCAGGCCGGCGGCAGCGTGTTCGCTATCGGCGCAAGCCGGGTTGTCGCGCTCGCGGGCGATCTGCCAGCTGACGCTGTCCCACACCTGGTGCAGGTCGAACAGGCTGGCGCTGAAGACCGACTTGGTGTCGCGCCAGATTTCCAGCTTGCCCTTGCCGACTTCCAGCGGCGAGCTCGCCGGCCGGGTCTTGCCGACGAAATGGCTGTACTTGGAAAGGCCGAAGGAGCGCAGCGTCTGCATCACCTCGTTGCGCTCCTCGGTGCGCACCTGCAGCAGCACTCCCAGCTCTTCGTTGAACAGCGCCTTGAGCGTGAGCTCCTCGCGGCGGGCCGACACCTGCTGCGACCAGTTCTTGGCATCGCCGTATTCGGCGCGGCTGTCGGAGATGCCGTCGCCCTCGGTCACCAGCATGTCGACGTTGAGCGCCACGCCCACGTGGCCGGCGAAGGCCATCTCGGCGGCTGCGGCGAACAGGCCGCCGTCGCTGCGGTCGTGATAGGCCAGGATGCGGCCCTGTGCGCGCAAGGCGTTCACCGCATCGACCAGGCGTACCAGGTCCTGCGCGTCGTCCAGGTCGGGCACGGTGTCACCGGATTGCTCCAGCACCTGCGCCAGGATGGAGCCCGCCATGCGGTTGCGGCCACGGCCCAGGTCGATCAGCACCAGCGTGGTGTCGTCGGTGGTGGCGTCGAGTTGCGGTGTCAGGGTGCCGCGCACGTCGCCCAGGGTGGCGAAGGCGGTCACGATCAGGCTTACCGGGGAACTCACCTTCTTGGCCTCGCCGCCGGCGTCTTTCCACTGGGTGCGCATCGACAGCGAATCCTTGCCGACCGGAATCGACACACCCAGCGCCGGGCACAGTTCCAGCCCCACGGCCTTGACGGTGGCGTACAACGCCGCGTCTTCGCCCGGCTCGCCGCAAGCGGCCATCCAGTTGGCCGACAGCTTGACGCGGGGCAGCTCGATCGGCGCTGCCAGCAGGTTGGCGATGGCTTCGGCCACCGCCATGCGGCCGGACGCCGGCGCGTCGAGCGCTGCCAGCGGCGTGCGCTCGCCCATGCTCATGGCCTCACCGGCAAAGCCGGCGTAGTCGGCCAGCGTCACCGCACAGTCGGCCACCGGCACCTGCCAGGGGCCGACCATCTGGTCGCGGTGCGTCAGGCCGCCGACGGTGCGATCGCCGATGGTGATGAGAAAACGCTTGGACGCGACCGTCGGGTGCGACAGCACCGAGATCGCGGCCTGCTGCAGGTCGACGCCGGTCAGCTCCAGCGGCTCGAAGGTGCGCGGCAGCGTCTTCACGTCACGATGCATCTTGGGCGGCTTGCCCAGCAGCACGTCCATGGGCATGTCCACAGGCGGGATGGGCATGTCGGGGTCGATCACCTCGAGCTGGCGCTCCTCGGTTGCGGTTCCGACCACGGCGTATGGGCAGCGCTCGCGTTCGCAAAAGGCCGCGAACTGCTCCAGCGATTGCGGCGCGATGGCCAGCACGTAGCGTTCCTGGCTTTCGTTGCACCAGATTTCCTTCGGGCTCATGCCCGACTCTTCCAGGTGCACCGCACGCAGGCCGAAAACGGCGCCTCGGCCGGCGTCGTTGGTCAACTCGGGAAAGGCGTTGGACAGCCCGCCCGCGCCCACGTCGTGGATCGCCAGGATCGGATTCGCGTCGCCCAGCATCCAGCAATGGTTGATGACTTCCTGCGCACGGCGCTCGATCTCGGGATTGCCGCGCTGCACCGAGTCGAAGTCGAGCTCGGCCGCATTGGCGCCGGTCGCCATGGAGCTGGCCGCGCTGCCGCCCATGCCGATGCGCATGCCGGGGCCGCCGAGCTGGATCAGCAGTGAATCGGCCGGGAATTCGATCTTCTTCGTCAGCCCGGCGTCGATGCTGCCCAGGCCGCCCGCGATCATGATCGGCTTGTGGTAGCCGCGCCGCAGGGTGTCGGCGTCGCTGGCGATGGTCTGCTCGTACTCGCGGAAATAGCCCAGGAGGTTGGGCCGTCCGAATTCGTTGTTGAAGGCCGCGCCTCCCAGTGGACCCTCGGTCATGATCTGCAGCGGGCTGGCGATGTGCTCGGGCTTGCCGTAGCCGTCGCCCTCGGGCCACAGCTTGGACACCGTGAAGCCGGTCAGCCCGGCCTTGGGCTTGCTGCCGCGGCCGGTGGCGCCTTCGTCGCGGATCTCGCCGCCGGCGCCGGTGGAAGCGCCCGGAAAGGGCGAGATCGCGGTCGGATGGTTGTGCGTTTCGACCTTCATCAGCACGTGCTGCAGCGAACGGCGGCGCTCGTAGGCGGGGGCCGATTCGGTGTCGGCGGCGCTGGCCACGAAGAGCTCGCGCTCCTGGCCTTCCATCACCGAGGCGTTGTCGGAATAGGCGATCACCGTGTGCTGCGGGCTGACACGGTGGGTGTTGCGGATCATGCCGAACAGGCTGTGGTCCTGTGCCACGCCGTCGATGGTGAACTGCGCGTTGAAGATCTTGTGGCGGCAGTGTTCGCTGTTGGCCTGGGCGAACATCATCAGCTCGACATCGGTCGGGTTGCGGCCGAGCCTGGTGAAGTTGTCGACCAGGTAGTCGATCTCGTCTTCGGCCAGCGCCAGGCCGAACTGCGTGTTGGCTGTCACCAGCGCGCTACGCCCGCCGCCCAGCACGTCGACCTGTTCCATCGGCGCGGCCGGCAGTTCGGTGAACAGGCCTTGCGCGGCATTGCGGTCGAACACCACCGATTCGGTCATGCGGTCGTGCAGCAGGGCCGCCACCGCCTGCGCCTGGGCGTCGTCGAGCGAGGCGCTGCCCAGCAGCGGTGCCTTGAGCGAGACGCGGTATTCGACGATGCGTTCCACCCGGCGAATGTCCAGGCCGCAGTTGTGCGCGATGTCGGTCGCCTTCGACGCCCAGGGTGACACCGTGCCGAAGCGCGGCGCCACGACGACCAGCGCGCCGTCGGCCGGGCCGGCGTAGGGCTCGCCGTAGGTGAGCAGCGCGGCCAGGCGCTCGGCGTCGGCCGGGGCCAGCGCGGCGTCGGTGGCGACCAGGTGGACGAAACGCGCGGCGATGCCGGTGATGCGCGGATGCACCGCCTGGAGTTGCGGCAGCAGTTGGCGCGCGCGGAAGTCGCTGACGGCGTTGCCGCCTTCGAAGAAGGTGATGTGCTGGGTCACTTTTGGATCGCGTTGAGGATCGGGTGGATCGCAATGGCGGCCTGGATAGGCGAAAACACGGCCGGTCCGCTGACTGGGGACCGGCGCGAAGCCCACGATTTTACCCACAGCCGGCCCCCGCCCATGGTCCGGCGGGCGACGGCGGGCCGACGCCCGATGGGATAATCCGCCGATGAGCATCAACATCAAGAGCCCCGAACAGATCGCCGCCATGCGCACGGCCTGCCGGCTCGCGTCCGAGGTCCTGGACTACCTCACGCCCCACATCCAGGTCGGCGTGACCACCAAGGAAATCGACCGCCTCGCCGCCGACTACATGCGCCAGCAGGGCACCGTATCCGCCACCATCGGCTACGCGCCGCCGGGCTATCCGCCCTACCCCGGCCACCTGTGCACCTCGCTCAACAGCGTGGTCTGCCACGGCATCCCGAACGACAAGCCCCTGAAGAAGGGCGACATCATGAATGTCGACGTCACCGTGATCACGCCCGACGGCTGGTACGGCGACAACAGCCGCATGTACCTGCTCGGCGAGTGCACCAACCAGGCCAGGCGTCTGGTGGAGACTACCTACGAAGCCATGTGGCACGGCATCGTCATGGTGAAGCCCGGCGCGCGCCTGGGCGACATCGGCCACGCCATTCAGAAATTTTCCGAGGGCAAGGGCTACACCGTGGTGCGCGAGTTCTGCGGCCACGGCATCGGCCAGAAATTCCACGAAGAGCCGCAGGTGCTGCACTACGGCCGACCCGGCACGCTCGACGAGCTGAAGCCCGGCATGACCTTCACCATCGAGCCCATGATCAATGCCGGTCGGCGCGAGATCAAGGAATCGGGCAACGACGGCTGGACCATCGTCACCCGCGACCGCAGCCTTTCGGCCCAATGGGAACACACCGTGCTGGTGACCGAAACCGGCTACGAGGTGCTCACTCTGTCGGCCGGCAGCCTGGCGCCGCCCGACTTCGTGACCGCCGCACAGCCCGCCATCGCATGACAGTAGCCTCCCCGGGCCACACGGCGAGGCACCATGCCCCCGCCGCCGCGATGGCTGAAACAGAATGAGACAATAGGCGGCTGACCGGGCGCCACGCTGGCATGCACGTCGCGCTGCCGCCCTTCATTCAAGGCTGTCACCCCCATGTCCAACGTGTCCGACGTTTCCGACGTTTCTTCCGGGGCCTCCGCGCCCGGCACGCTCGCAGCCCCCGAGCTCCCCGGGCTGACCGCCTTGCGGGACGCGTATCGCCGCGACAAGGCCGCGCTGCTGCAGCCCGCGTCGTCCGGCAGCGCCATCCGCCGCACCCAGCCGCTGTTGCGCCGGCTCGCGTTGCTGGCCGACGACCTGCTGGTGTCGCTCTGGCGCCATGCCGGCCTGCCGGAAGGTTTTGCCCTGCTGGCGGTCGGCGGCTTCGGTCGTGGCGAGCTGTTTCCGGCGTCCGACATCGACGTGCTGGTGCTTTGCCCCGACCACACCAACTGCCACGAGGAACAGTCGGTGCGCCAGCGCGTCGAAGCCTTCATCGGCAGCTGCTGGGACGCCGGACTGGAAATCGGATCGAGCGTGCGCACCACCGCCGAATGCGTGGCCGAGTCGCAGCGCGACATCACCGTGCAGACCGCGCTGCTCGAATCGCGCCGCATCACCGGCGACGCCCTGCTGTTTCATCGCTTTCGTCGCGCCTTCCGCGAAGCGCTCGATCCGCGGGTGTTCTTCACCGCCAAGATGCTGGAGCTGCGCCAGCGCCACCACAAGTACGAAGACACGCCCTACGCCCTGGAGCCCAACTGCAAGGAATCGCCGGGCGGGCTGCGCGATCTGCAGACCATTCTGTGGGTGGCGCGCGCCGCCGGTTACGGCGAGAACTGGGACGCCCTGGCGCACAACGGCCTGGCCACGCCGCTCGAGGTGACCCACATCAAGCGCAACGAGGCGCTGCTCAACCTGATCCGCATGCGGCTGCACCTCATCGCCCGCCGCCGCGAGGACCGGCTGGTGTTCGACTTGCAGACCGCCGTGGCCGAGTCCTTCGGCTACCGCTCCCAGGCGCCCGATGGCTCGCGCCTGGCGATGCGCTCCAGCGAGGCGCTGATGCGCCGCTACTACTGGGCCGCCAAGGCGGTCACCCAGCTCAGCCAGATCCTGCTGATGAACATCGCCGAGCGGCTCAACCCGAGCAGCCACGCGCTGATTCCGATCAACGCCCGCTTCTTCGAGAAAGGCGGCATGGTCGAAGTGGCGAGCGACGACCTCTTCCAGCGCGAGCCGCACGCCATCCTGGAGACCTTCCTGGTCTACGAAGGCCGCGACGGCCTGCGCGGACTGTCGGCCCGCACGCTGCGTGCGCTCTACAACGCGCGCAACGAAATGGACGCCTCGTTCCGACGCGACCCGGTCAACCGCAAGACCTTCCTGCGCATTCTGCAGCAGCCCAAGGGCCTGACGCATGCGATCCGCCTGATGAACGACACCTCGGTGCTCGGCCGCTACCTGCGGGTGTTCCGCAACATCGTGGGCCAGATGCAGCACGACCTGTTCCATGTGTACACGGTCGACCAGCACATCCTGATGGTGCTGCGCAACATGCGCCGGTTCTTCCTGCCCGAGCACGCGCACGAATACCCGTTCTGCTCGCAGCTGGCGGCCGGCTGGGACAAGCCCTGGGTGCTGTACGTGGCGGCGCTCTTCCACGATATCGCCAAGGGCCGCGGGGGCGACCATTCGGAGCTGGGCGCGCGCGACGTTGGCATCTTCTGCACCGAGCACGGCATTTCCGAGGAAGACACCCGGCTGATCCAGTTCCTCGTGGCCGAGCACCTGGCCATGAGCCACACCGCGCAGAAGTCCGACCTGAGCGACCCGGCGGTCATCAACGCCTTCGCGCAGCGCGTGGGCAACGAACGCTATCTCACCGCGCTGTACCTGCTCACCGTCGCCGACATTCGCGGTACCAGCCCCAAGGTGTGGAATGCCTGGAAGGGCAAGCTGCTCGAAGACCTCTACCGCTACACCTTGCGCACGCTCGGCGGCCGGGCACCCGACCCGGACGCCGAAGTGGAAACCCGCAAGCGCGAGGCGCAGGTCATGCTGGCCCTGCACGCCGAGCCCTTCGAGGGCCATCGCAAGCTCTGGGACACGCTCGACGTCAGCTATTTCATGCGCCACGACGCCGGCGACATCTCCTGGCATGCCCGACAGCTGTCGCGCCATGTCGACAAACAGAAGCCCGGCGTCGCCCGCGCGCGTGCCAACGGCGACGAAGCCGCACCCGCGCACACCGGCGCAGAGCCGCACATCGTGCGCGCCCGCCTGTCACCGCTCGGCGAGGGCCTGCAGGTGCTGGTCTACACGCCCGACACCCAGGACCTGTTCGCGCGCCTGTGCGGCTATTTCGACCAGGCCGGCTTCAGCATTCTGGACGCCAAGGTCCACACCGCCAGCAACGGCTACGCGCTCGACACCTTCCAGGTCGTCACCGCCGACATGCAGGACCACTACCGCGAGCTGGTGACGATGGTCGAGACCGACCTGGCGCAGACGCTCGAGGGCGCCGGACCGCTGCCGCCGGTGACCCGCGGCCGCGTGTCGCGCCGCGTGCGCAGCTTCCCGGTGACGCCGCGCGTCGACATCCGCCCGGACGACCGGGGCCAGCGCTGGCTGCTCACCGTGTCGGCCAGCGACCGCATCGGCCTGCTCTACTCCATCGCGCGGGTGTTGGCGCACCACAAGCTCAACCTGCAATTCGCCAAGGTCAGCACGCTGGGCGAGCGCGTGGAAGATACCTTCCTGCTCCAGGGTGCCGCGCTGCAGGGGCAGCGCTCGCAGATCGAGATCGAGAAAGAACTGCTCGCGGCACTTTCGTGAGCGGCGCGGCTCGGCCCGGTCAGCCGAGCCGCTGCTCCAGCCAGCGGCCGTAACGCGCCAGGCCGTAGCAGAGCAGCCAGTAGACGAAGCCGATGAACAGATAGCCTTCGAGGTAGAAGGCCCGCCACACCGGGTCGCCGCCCAGCGCCAGCCCCAGCGCGCCGGTCAGCTCGAACAGGCCGACCACCGTGACGAGCGAGGTGTCCTTGAGCGTGCCGATCACCACGTTGACGATGGCCGGCACCGTCAGCCGCAGGGCCTGCGGCAGCACGATGTTCATCTGCACTGACCAGCGCGAAAACCCCAGCGCCATCGCGGCATCGGCCTGCCCGCGCGGCACCGCCTGCAGCCCGCCCCGGATCACCTCGGCCAGATACGCCGCCACGAACACCACCAGCCCGATCAGCACCCGCAGCAGCACATCGGGACGCCAGCCATGCGGCCACAGCAGCGGCAGCAGGAAGGACGCGGTGAACAGCACCGAAATCAAGGGCACGCCACGCACCAGCTCCACATAGGTAGCCGCCAGCGTGCGCATGGCCGGCCAACGCGAGCGCCGGGCCAGCGCCAGCAGCAAGGCCAGCGGAAACGCCAGCGCGAGCCCGGCGACCGCCAGACCGATGGTCAGCGGCAGCCCGCCCCATTGCGCCGTCGGCACCACCGACCAGCCGAACACGCCGCCGCGCATCAAGGCGCCGCCGACGACGATGGCCGCCAGCCACACGCCGATCAGCCACGGCCGCCAGGCACGCGGCCAGGCGCTGAGCAGCGTCACGGCCGACAACAGCGTGGCCGCCACTGCCGGGCGCCATTGCGCCTCGTAGGGATAGCGGCCGAACACGATCGGCCGCCACTTCTCGGCGACCACGCCCCAGCAGGCGCCGGACGCCGCGCGACAGGCTTCGGCGTCGGCGCGGAACACGGCCTGGGCGATGCCCCATCGGAACAGCTGCCAGGCGATCCACACGCCAAGCACACCGACCACCGCTGTGGCCAGCGTGCGCCAAGGCCCGCCGAACAGCTCGACGCGCCAGCTTTGGCCAGTGACAGCGCCACGCCTCATTGCCAACCCCGCAGCGCCACACGCGCGTTGTAGCGGTTCATGACCAGCGAAATCAGCAGCGACAGCAGCAGGTAGACCGTCATCACCACGGCGATGCACTCAAAAGGCCGGCCGGTCGCATTGAGCGAGGTGTTGGCCACCGACACCAGCTCCGGATAACCCACCGCCACCGCCAGCGAGGAATTCTTGACCAGGCTCAGCAGCTGGCTGGTCAGCGCCGGCACGATCAGGCGCAGCGCCTGCGGCAACACTACCAGCCGCATCACCTGCGCCGGCGACAGGCCCAGCGCACGCGCCGCCGCCACCTGCCCGGTGCCGACCGAGGTAATGCCTGCTCGCACGATCTCGGCCACGAACGCGGCCGTGTACAGGCCCAGGGCCAGGGAGATCGCCAGGTATTCGGGGCTCAAAGCCGCGCCGCCGGTCACGCCGAACAGCGTGCGTTCCGGCCACTCGATCGTCCAGCCCGCATCGCCGTGCACCGGCCACGGCATGGCCAGGCCCGACTTACCGAGCGACACACCGGGCGCCAACTGCAGCGCGTTTTCGGCATCCGGCAGCAACTGCGTGAGCGCGAAATACAGCAGCAGCAACTGCACCAGCAGCGGCACGTTGCGCAACCCTTGCACATAGATCGAAGACAGCCCGCGCACCAACCGGTGCGGCGCCAGCCGACCGATGCCCAACAGAATACCCAGCACCACCGCGATCACGATCGCCGGCACCGCCGCCCGGATCGTGTTGACCAGCCCGGCCAAAAAAGCTTTCCAGAACGGCTGGGTCGAATCGAAGGGCAGCCAGCCTTCGGAGATGTCGAAGCCGGCGGCGTCGCGCAGGAAGTCGAAGCCCGAACGCACCCCGCGTTCACGCAGCGTGCCGAGCGCCCGGTCCACCACCCACCAGCAGGCGCCGACCACCACGCAGACGATCAGCGCCTGCAGCGCCAGGTCGCCCCAGCGACCGCGCCGAGCCACCTGCGGGCCTGCCGCGCCGGCCGGGTCGGCCATCAACGCACCGGCAGCGCGTACAGCAGCCCGCCCTGGTTCCAGAGGCGGTTGGCGCCGCGCGGCAGTTTGAGCTCGGACTTGGCGCCCACGTTGCGCTCGAACATCTCGCCGTAGTTGCCGACCGCCTTGATCGCCTTGTACGACCAGTCCTTGGGCAGGCCGAGCAGCTTGCCCATGTCGTCGCCAGTGCCCAGCAGGCGCATCTGGGCGGGATCCTTGCTGTCGGCCTTGAGCTTGTCGATATTGGCCTGGCCAATGCCGATCTCTTCGGCTTCGATCAGCGCGTTGGGCACCCATTTCACGATGGCGAACCACTCGTCGTCGCCGCGTCGCACCAGCGGCGCCAGCGGTTCCTTCGAGATGAGCTCGGGCAGCACCAGGTAGTCGTCGGGGTTGGGCGCCTCCTTGTTGCGCAGGGCGGCCAGCGCCGAAGCGTCGGTGGTGAAGGCCTGGCAACGGCCGGCGAAGAAGGCTTTGTACGACGCCTCGAAGCTTTCGAACACCAGCGTCTTCACCGCGATGTTCTGCGCCCGCGACCAGTCGGCCACGTTTTTCTCATTGGTGGTGCCCGACTGGGTGCAGACCGTGGCGCCTTTGAGTTGCTTCACGCTGGTCACCTTGAACTTCTTCGGCACCAGGAAGCCCTGGCCGTCGTAGTAGGTGATGGTGGTGAAGTTGAAACCCAGCGACGCATCGCGGGTGAGGTTCCAGGTGGTGTTGCGGGCCAGGATGTCGACCTCGCCGGCCTGCAGCGCGGCAAAACGCTGCTGGGAGTTGAGCGGAACGAACTCCACCTTGTCGCCGTCGCCAAGCACCGCCGCAGCCACCGCTCGGCAGGTGTCGGCGTCGAGCCCGCTCCAGTGGCCCTTTCCGTCGGGCGCGGAGAACCCGGCCAGTCCGGTAGTGACGCCGCATTTCACACTGCCACGCTGCTTGACCGCGTCGAGTGTCTTACCGGCCAAGGCCGGAGACGAGGAAAGCGCGGCGACCAGGGCCAGGCCGAAGGTGATGGCAGCCTTGCGGCCGTGGGAGGTCGATGGTGTCGTCATGGTGGCTGGATCGCTGGGGGAAGATGTCAGTCGTCTGCCGCCGGATCGAGCCCGGGAAACAGTACTTCGGTGAAGCCGAACCGGCTGAAGTCGCGCACCCGCATCGGGTAGAGCACGCCGATCAGGTGGTCGCATTCGTGTTGCACCACCCGCGCATGAAAGCCGTCGACCGTGCGGTCGATGGGCTGGCCCTGGGGGTCGAAGCCGGTGTAGCGCAGCCGCTGATAACGGGGCACCACGCCGCGCAGGCCGGGCACGGAAAGACAGCCTTCCCAGCCCTCCTCCATCTCGTCGCCGATCGGCGTGATGACGGGGTTGATGAGCACGGTGCGCGGCACCACCGGCGCGTCGGGGTAGCGGGCGATCGTCTCGCCGGTGCCGAAGATCACGAGCTGGAGATCGACACCGATCTGCGGCGCCGCGAGGCCAGCGCCCTGCACCGCGACCATGGTCTCGAACATGTCGGCGATGAGCGTGTGCAGTTCGGGCGTATCGAACGCCTCGATGGGTTGGGCGACCCGCAGCAGCCGGGGGTCGCCCATCTTGAGGATTTCTCTGATGGCCATCGGGCGATTATGGCGTGGCGTGCGCGGCTTACCCGCCCGACAGGGCATGTGTCAGGCGGGCAAAGGGGACCGCCGTGCGCGGACGGCGCGGCGGCGTGGCCAGGCTTCAGTGGAGCGGATCGCTCAGATCTTGCGGGAGCTGCCGCGTCGTCAGATCCGGACCGTGTTGCTCGTGCGGCTGCAGCGGGCCACCTGCGGCGAAGGTTGGCGTATGTGGCTGGAACGGCGGTTGCTGTCCCTGGTGCGGTCGCTGATGCGTCTGGCACTGCACCTGCTGCCGCTGCAGCAAGGCACTTACTTGCCGCTCAAGCTCCGCTTCGTCGAAGGCGTCGTCATTCGGCAGCTCACTGGCCGCAAATGACCCGTAGCTTTGCCCGCCATGTGGATCCATCCGCCCAGCCGGATGGAAAATTGGAAAATTTTGGGCTGAATAGGGGGCAGCCTCCCAGCCGAACGGTGCAGATCCAGGCCGCGGGTGGCGGGCTTCCCGCGCTTCTTCCCGGCGAATCTCACGCATCACGTCGTCTGCAACCACGTTCATGTACTGCTGAATGCTCCACTGGAACAGGCGGCCCAGTAAAGGCAGGTGATGCAGGATGGCGCGGGCAGGATGCCGCACCTGCAAAGCGAGCCCCAACAAACGCTCGAAGGACATCGAGCGCCGTCCCTGGGATCGCATCTGGCCATGCAGGCCGCGAAGCGCGTCGCGGTATCCGGCTCGAGAGCGCCCTGCACTGTGCCAATCGGATCCGGCGCCGGCCCCTGGCGTGCCGGCCAGAAACGGTTGCATGCGGGCCAGATCGGAAGGGGTCAGGCGCGATGGAAACCCACCATACCCCCGCGCACCGGCGGCTGGCGCGCAGCTTTGCCGATAAGCCGCCCGCACCTCTTCGGGATGGGTAAGAAAGATTTGTGCTGCCCGGCTCACCGCTGGCGCGAGACAGTGGTCAGCGTTGTTGGCCATGAGCAGCAGGTCGGACGGCGTGATGTTTCCGCTGGCCCGGCTCGCCGCGATGGGGCCCAGGACGTCTGCGGCCGCCCGGGCACTGGACGGAAGCGACCCGCCTGACGCATCGAATGCGCCGGCAAAGTTGTGCGGTGTTACAGGCCATTGCCCCGCAACGGGCAACTGCGCAAGCTGATGCAACACGTGCGCATTGCCATCGAGGTTCCCCACCGGAGGCTGGAGGGTGTTTGGGAATTGCCCCTGGAACTGGGGCGGCAGGCCGGTTGGGCGTACGGAGTTCGGCGGTCGGATCATGTCTGGTCCTGGTGGTGAAGTCGGGATCCACCTTAGGGACGGCATCGACGCATGGCCTCACCCAGAACGAATCGAAATCAGAAAATCCGAACAGGCCGCTCAACGCCAGTAGCGCCCGCCGCCATAGCGGCCTCCACCGTAGCGACCGCCACCGCCGCCCCAGCTACCGAAGAAGCCGACCGAGGGCGATACGACCACCGGCGCTGCCTCGTAATAACCACCGCCATAACCGCCGCCGTAGCCATAGCCATAACCGGGATAGGCCGGCGCGACCACGCAGCCGGAAAGCAGGAGCGCGGATGCGCCGACGGTGACGGCAGCCGCAATTCGAAAGATGGAACGCATGGGGTCGACTCCAGGAGTGAATGAACATTCAACGCCTGTGAGACAGCCCACGAAGACAGCCATTCGCCCGAAGGCGTCAATCTTAGGTAAAGCGAGGCAACAAGCCGCCGCTACGCGCCTCAGCCGGCAGCGGTCGTCAGTAGCGTCCGAAGCCCGTCCTCGTCGAGCACCGTCACGCCCAGGGCTTGCGCCTTGTCGAGCTTGCTGCCCGCCTCGGCGCCGGCGACGACGTAGTCGGTCTTTTTGCTCACCGACCCGGCCACCTTGGCGCCGGCGGCTTCGAGCAGATCGCGCGCCTCGTCGCGGCTTAAGCTTGGTAGCGTGCCGGTCAGCACCACCGTCTTGCCGGCCAGCGGCAGTTGGGTGCGCGTCGCGGGCGGGCCCTCGGGCCACGTTACGCCGGCCGCACGCAGCTGTTCCACCACCTCGCGGTTGTGCGGCTGCGCAAAGAAGGTATGAACCGATTCCGCCACGATGGGCCCCACGTCGGGCACCTCCAGCAATTGCTCGACGGATGCATCCATGATGTTGTCGAGCAGGCCGAAGTGGCGCGCCAGGTCCTTGGCGGTGGTTTCGCCCACATTGCGGACGCCCAGTCCGAACAGAAAGCGCGGCAATGTCGTCTGCTTGGATTTCTCCAGCGCCGCCACGATGTTGGCCGCCGACTTCTCCGCCATGCGGTCCAGCGCCGACAGCTTGGCCACGCCGAGCTTGTAGAGCTCGGGCAGCGTGCGAATGATGCCGGCGTCGACCAGTTGTTCCACCAGCTTGTCGCCCAGGCCCTCGATGTCCATCGCGCGGCGTGCCGCGAAATGCAGCAACGCTTCCTTGCGCTGCGCCGGGCAGAACAGCCCGCCGGTGCAGCGGTGATTGGCCTCGCCCTTGGGCCGCACCACCTCGCTGCCGCAGACCGGGCACTGGCGCGGCATGTGGAAGTTGGCCACGTAGGCCGGACGGTTGCCGGCGACCTTGCCCACCACCTCCGGAATCACGTCGCCGGCCCGGCGCACGATCACCGAATCGCCCTTGCGTACCTGCTTCTTGCGAATCTCGAAGATGTTGTGCAGCGTGGCGTTGGTCACCGTGACGCCGCCGACGAACACCGGCGCCAGCCGCGCCACGGGCGTGAGCTTTCCGGTGCGGCCGACCTGCACGTCGATGCCGGTCATGGTGGTGATCTGTTCCTGCGCCGGGTACTTGTGCGCGACCGCCCAGCGCGGCTCGCGGGACTTGAAGCCGAGCTGCTGCTGCAACGCGCGGTCGTTCACCTTGTAGACCACGCCGTCGATGTCGAAAGGTAGGCTGTCGCGACGCGCCGCGATGCCGACATGGAATGCCGACAGCCCCTCGGCACCGGCCGCCACGGTGCTGTCCTCGTTCACCGGAATGCCCATCGCCCGCAACGCCTGCAAGCTCTGCGCATGCGTCGCGGGCATTTCCCAACCCTGGACATCGCCGAAACCGTAGGCGAAGAAGGACAGCGGACGCTGCCGCGCGATGTTGGCGTCCAACTGGCGCACCACGCCGGCAGCGGCGTTGCGCGGATTGACGAAAGTCTTGCCGCCGGCCTCGCGCTGGCGTTCGTTGAGGGCATCGAAATCGTCGCGCCGCATGAAGACTTCGCCGCGCACTTCCAGCACCGGCGCATTGCAGCGGCGCAGGCGCTTCGGGATGGCGGCCACGGTGCGGATCGTGTGGGTCACGTCCTCGCCCGTTTCGCCATCGCCGCGGGTCGCAGCCTGCACCAGGGCGCCCTGTTCGTATCGCAGGTTGATGGCCAAGCCGTCGAACTTGAGTTCGGCGGTGTACTCGACCGGCGCCTCATCGGCCGCCCATCCGAGCAGCTTGCGCACGGACGCATCGAACTTCTGCGCGCCGGCCGGTGTGGTGTCGGTCTCGGTGTGGATGGACAGCATGGGCACCGTGTGCCGCACCGGCACCAGGCCGTCGAGCACCGCGCCCACCACACGCTGGGTAGGTGAACCCGGCGAGATCAGGTCGGGATGTTCCGTCTCCAGGGCCTGGAGGCGCTGGAAAACCTTGTCGTACTCGGCGTCGGGAACCGTGGGCGCGTCGAGCACGTAGTACTCATGCGCCCAGGTGTCGAGCATGGCGCGCAGCGCTGCCGCTTCTTCAGCGGGCCGCGGCGTCTCTTTCGTCTGCTGGCCCACGCTCATGCGAACAGGCGCCGCGCCTGCACCGAGCCGGCTGAAAGATCACGCCCGTCGAGCGTGTCGTACAGCTTTTCCAGGTCCATGCCGATGTTGTCGAGCGACTCCTCGCGCAGCGGTTGGCCGTTCTGGTCGGTGACCACGCCATCCATCGCGGCGGCGAGTGCCGACGAAATTTCGCGCAGGCGCTGGAAAGGCTGCTCGGTGCGGAGCACCTGCGCCACGTCCAGGCTCAGCGCCACGTCGCGGATGGCCGACTGCGCCGGGTCCTCGGCCAGTGCGGCCTGCGTATCGAAGGACAGCGACAAAATCGCCGGCATGCCGACCGTGGCCGCCGGCAGCGCCATGCGGCCGGGAATGGTGCCGGCGACAAAGCCCATGCGCGACGCGTTCTGCTGGAGGTAACCCGGGCTCCAGGCGGCGCCGCGCGCCCGCAGCACGAAGGCGAGCTGGGCGTCGTGATCGCTGGCGAACTGGTCGAGTTCACGGGCACGGGCCACCTCGTCGCGCATGTCCGGAAAGTCGGCCGCCGCGTTGACCGCATCGGCGAAGGCCTGGGCCTTCACCACGAATTCGGAGTATTCGATGTCGTTGAGCGCGCCGGTGCGGTTGGCCAGTTGCACGCCGGCCTGGAAAGCCCGGTAGCGTTGGCCCGCGGCCGGGGTTTCCCAATGGCCGGTGGCGTCGTTGCGGCCTTCGATAGCGAAGGGCTTGCTGCCGGCGCGGCGCGTGGGCGGCAAGGCGGCCAGCGCGGCGTCGCCCGACACCAGGTTTTCGAGCGTCATCGGCACGATGCTGTCGATCAGCGCGTCCAGGCCCGGGCGGCGTTCCAGCGAGGGCAATGGCATGGCGTCCAGCCGAGGTTCGGTGTCGTCGCTCACCAGTGAATCGCCGTCGAAGCCGGGCTCCTGGCGCTCGCCGGGCTCGGCCTCGGGCGCGGCACCGTCCACGGCTGCAGGATCGGCCTGCTTGGGCGCGTTGCGCCGCGTCGTCCACGCGCTGTGGATGATGATCGCCAGCAAAACCAGGCCGCCGGCGACCGCCAGGCTCATCTGCAAAGTGCTCATGCTCGGATGGATCGTTTCGTTATGGTTGCGTCAGGTGGTCGCCATCGACAGCGCGGACTCCATGTCCACCGCCACGATGCGCGACACGCCCTGCTCCTGCATGGTGACGCCGATCAGTTGCTCGGCCATCTCCATGGCGATCTTGTTATGGCTGATGAAGAGAAATTGTGTCTCTTTGCTCATGCTCGCGACGAGTTTTGCGTAACGCTCGGTATTGGCGTCATCCAGCGGAGCGTCCACTTCGTCGAGCAGGCAGAACGGCGCTGGGTTGAGCTGGAAGATCGCGAACACCAGCGCGATGGCTGTCAGCGCCTTTTCGCCGCCGGAGAGCAAGTGAATCGTCTGGTTCTTCTTGCCGGGCGGCTGCGCCATCACCTGCACGCCGGCGTCGAGCACCTCTTCGCCGGTCATGGTGAGCTTGGCATTGCCGCCGCCGAAGAGCTCGGGGAACATGCGGCCGAAATGGCCGTTGACCGTGTTGAAAGTACCCACCAGCAGCTCGCGGGTCTCACCGTCGATCTTCTTGATGGCGTCTTCCAGCGTGGTCATGGCTTCGACCAGGTCGGCCGTCTGCGCGTCGAGAAAAGTCTTGCGCTCGCGCGCCACGCCCAGTTCTTCGAGCGCTGCCAGGTTGACCGCGCCGAGCGCCGTGATCTCACGATTGCCCCGGTCGATCTCGCCCTGCAGCCCGTGGATTCGCACATGGCCCGCCGCGACCGAGGCGGCCACCGCCTCCAGGTCGGCCTGGGCATCGGCCAGGAACTGGCTGTACTGCTCCAGGCCCAGCCGCGCCGCCTGTTCCTTGAGCTGAAACTCGGTGATCCGCTGGCGCAGCGGATCGAGCGCGCGCTCGAGCTGCAGCCGGCGTTCGTCGCTGGCGCGCAGCTTGGTGGTCAGGTCGTCGTATTCGCTGCGCTGGGCGGCGAGCGCGGCTTCGCGTTCGGTCTTCAGGTCCAGCGCCTGCTGCAGTCCGCCCTGCGCGGCGGCGTCGGACAGCCGGGCGAGCTCCTCGCGTGCGCGCTGGTCTTCTTCGGCCAGCGAGCGCGACTGCTGCGTGGCGGTATCGATGGCGCGGCCGAGCTCGGCCCGGCGCGATTCCAGGCTGCGCCGCGCGAAGGTGGCTTCCTGGGCGCGCCGTTCCAATCCGCGCTGCTGTTCGCGCGCCTCGGAGAGCTTGCGTTCGGACTCGATCACCCGCTCATCGAGCTGCGCGTGGCGCTCCTGGGTGTCGGCCAGCTGCATGTCGAGCTCTTCGAAGCGCGCCTCGGCGGTCACCCGGCGTTCCTGCAGTTCGTCGAGCTGGCCGTCGACTTCGGCCAGGTCGCCGTCGATCTGCTCGCTGCGGGCGCGTGTCTGCTCGGCGAGCTGCGAAAGGCGCAGTGTCTCCACCTGCAATTCGTGCGTGCGGGCACGGCCTTCGGTGGCCTCGCGGCGGGCCGTCACCAGGCTTTGCGTGGCCTCGGAATAGGCGGCCTCGGCACGGATGGAGGCGGCGCGGGCCTCTTCGGCGATCAGCGTTTGCGCGCGCAGTTGCTTGTCGAGGTTCTCGATTTCCTGGGCGCGCGCCAGCAGGCCGGCCTGTTCGGAATCCGGCGCGTAGAAGCTCACCCCGTGCGCGGTAACGGCGTGGCCGTCCTGCACGTAAATGGCCTCACCCGGCTGCAGCTGGCCGCGTTCGGCAAGCGCCGCCTCGAAGCTTTCGGCGCTGTAGCAGCCGTGCAGCCAGTCGCCGAGCAAGGCGCGCTGCCCGGCGTCGGACAGCCGCAGCTGCTCCGACAGGCGGGGCAAGGCCGACGCCGGCTCGGGCAGCCCCGCCAGCGGCGGGCTGTAGAAGGCCAGTCGGGCCGGCGGCGCGTCGGCGGCAAAGGCGCGCACCGTTTCCAGTCGCGACACTTCCAGCGCGCCGAGGCGCTCGCGCAGCACGGCTTCCAGTGCGTTTTCCCAGCCGGGCGCCACCTGGATGCGGGTCCAGAGCGCGGCCAGGCCGTCGAGCCCGTGCCTGGCGAGCCAGGGTTGCAGCTTGCCGTCGGTGCGCACTTTTTCCTGCAGGGCCCGCAAGGCCTCTACCCGCGCCGACAGGTCCGATTGCCGTGCCGATTCGGCATTGAGCGACTGCTGCCGGCCGCGACGATCGTCGTCCAGGCGCGGAACGTTGTCCTGCAGGTCGTGCAAACGCGCCTCGGCGATGGCGGCGGCCTCGTCGGCAGCCGACAGCTGCTCCTGCAGGTTGCGCAGCCGTTGCTCGTCGGGCGCGGCCAGCGCGTTGCGGTCGGCGGCCAGGCGCTCACGGCGGGTGGCGAGCTGGCGCGACTGTTCTTCGATGCTGCGCTGCTCGGCCGCCAGCACCTGAATCTGCTGCTGCACCTGCGCCACCACGCCCCGCTGTTCCGACGCCCGCTGCTGCGACTGGCGCAGGGACTCTTCCAGGTCGGGCAGGCGCATCGCCTGTTCCTCCACCTGCGCGGCCAGCAGCTCGGCCTGCTCCTCGGCGGTCTCGCCCTCGGCGGCCAGGTTTTCCAGCTCGGCGCTCGCGTCCTCGCGCCGGGTGTTCCATTGCGCGAGCTGCTCGACCAGGGTGGCGAGACGGGCCTGAACCCGTTGCCGGCCCTCGACCACGAAACGGATCTCGGCCTCGAGCTTGCCGACCTCGGCGCTGGCCTCGTAGAGCGCGCCCTGGGCCCGGTTGACATGGTCGCCGGCCGCGTAGTGCGCCTGGCGGATGGTTTCCAGCTCGGCTTCCACATGCCGCAGGTCGGCAACGCGCGCTTCCAGGTCGTTCACGGCCTGCGCCGCGTCGGCATGGATGCGCGCCTGTTCGGTCTCGCTTTCGGCGCGCTTCAGAAACCACAGCTGGTGCTGGCGCAGGGTGACGTCGGCGTTGAGCGTGTTGTAGCGCTGGGCCACCTCGGCTTGCTTCTCCAGCTTTTCGAGGTTGCTGTTGAGCTCGCGCAGGATGTCTTCGACCCGGGTCAGGTTCTCGCGGGTGTCGTGCAGCCGGTTCTCGGTCTCGCGACGGCGTTCCTTGTATTTGGAGACGCCCGCGGCCTCTTCCAGAAACAGCCGAAGCTCCTCGGGGCGCGATTCGATGATGCGGCTGATGGTGCCCTGGCCGATGATGGCGTAGGCACGCGGACCGAGGCCGGTGCCCAGGAACACGTCCTGCACGTCGCGCCGGCGCACCGGCTGGTTGTTGATGAAATAGCTGCTGGTGCCGTCGCGGGTGAGCACCCGCTTGACGGCGATCTCCGGAAACCGTGCCCACGAACCGCCCGCGCGATGGTCGGCGTTCTCGAAAACCAGCTCCACGCTGGAGCGGCTCGCCTGCTTGCGGGTGGTGGTGCCGCTGAAGATCACGTCCTGCATCGACTCACCGCGCAGTTCGCTGGCCTTGGACTCACCCAGCACCCAGCGCACCGCGTCCATGATGTTGGACTTGCCGCAGCCGTTGGGCCCGACCACGCCCACCAGCTGCCCGGGCAGCTGGAAGTTGGTCGGTTCGGCGAAGGACTTGAAGCCCGAGAGCTTGATGGAGTTGAGACGCACTGGCTGACTGGAAAAAGCCCGCCATCGAGCGGCCCGCGGCGGTGCGCACGAGACTCGCGCCGCGGCGCAGGGCGAAACGGACGGGGTAGCGATGATACCGGGCCGGGCTGCGCGTGGCCGCCCGCGCAAGGGCCCCGCCAGCCCCCTGCTTGTCACGATCGCTCAGCTTGTGCGCCGCAATGGCCGGTAATCGGGCGGAAACAGAAGTCGCTGCATGGCCGGCCCCGGGGAAGCATGCCCCTTCTGGAGCGCCCGCGCCTGTGCTTTCATTCGCCGACGCAAGGCCACGCCGTCCTGCATGGCCTGGCGCTGACGAATCGCCCTGAACTGATCCGGCGCCCGGGCGATGCGCTTGTACCAGTCTGGCGCATTCATGACGCGTCCTTCGAACTCCAGCGGGCTTCCTCGAAACAGGGGATCGACGACTGCACGGGCCTGGGCGACGTTCGGAAAGTCACGAAACAGGACAGCTCGGCCGAAGGATGCGGCGGCGATACGGTCGGACCAAACCGCCTCGCGCTCCAGCATCGGCGCACACCCCGGGAACTGAGCTGCGGTGGGGTCCACGACCCAGGTGTTGCCGCAGATCCGGGCGAGGATCGCGAAATGGGTTTCCGGCGCCTCGTCCGACGTGCCGGTCCAGCTGAACAACCCTCTGCAGGCGTTGCGAACGCCGGCATAGTTCAGGATCACCTGAACCCGCACGGCACAGTCGAAGCACATGTCCTTAGGCTCGCGCATCATGGCCGCGACCTCGGCATCGGCAAAAACCTGGGCACGCAGTTCGTCCACCGAACGCTGCACAGGATCGAACGTGAGCATGGACAGCAGGTCGAGGCAGGAACCCTCTCCCGTCGCCAGCCCGGAGTCGTCGTCGGACTCGAGCGGTGCGGATGCGCCGGACGGCCCGTCCGAAGAGGTCGACGCATAGATCGACGCGTAAGAGGGAGGAGACGATGGCCGGTCGGGCAGGCAGTCGAGCACCGGCACACCGGCCGACGGCGGGTCGAAGTCCACCCCCGCCGGCAGCACCGGGATGCCGTCGGCAACCGAGGCCGGCACGACGGCCCTGCCGGGAGCTACCGCCCGATTCGCTGAAATGCAGTTTCCCATTTCCACCTCGTGGTACGAAAAAGGAAAAGCCTAGGGGCTGTCGCCCGTCTGCGCCCGAGCCACAGGCGAAGCCGCGTCGGCATCACCGCAAGGCATCTCGGAGCAAAACTTCGCCCGGGGCGGCCCGGCTTTCCGCCGGGTCGGGCCGCCCTGTCCCGATTCAGGTTGCGGCAGGGCCGGCCCGCAGCATCACCGGCTTGCTGTGCCAGATCTCGTCGGCGTATTCGGCGATGGTGCGGTCCGAAGAGAACGGCCCCATTCCCGCCACGTTCAGGATCGCCTTGCGGATCCAGGCTTCGGGCTGAAGGTAAAGCGCATCGACCTTGTCCTGCGCCTCGACGTAGGCAGCGAAGTCGGCGAGCAGCAGGTATTTGTCGCCCCAGTCCACCAGGGTGTCGAAGATCTGCTGGTAGCGGGCCGGCTCCGAGGGCGAAAAAACACCGTCGCGGATGGCGTCGAGCACGCGCTTGAGCACCGGATCGCTGTCGTAATAGGTGCGCGGCTGGTAGCCGGCCGCCCGCAGCGCCTCTACCTGCGGCGTGGTGTTGCCGAAGATGAAGATGTTCTCCAGGCCCACGCTTTCGCTCATCTCCACGTTGGCACCGTCGAGCGTGCCGATGGTGAGGGCGCCGCTCAGCGCCAGCTTCATGTTGCCGGTGCCCGAGGCCTCGGTGCCGGCGGTGGAGATCTGCTCCGACAGGTCGGCTGCCGGGATGATGATCTCGGCCAGGCTCACCCGGTAGTTGGGCATGAACACCACCTGCAGCCGGCCCGCCACGCGCTCGTCGTTGTTGATGACCGTGGCCACATCGTTGATGAGGCGGATCACCAGCTTGGCCATGGCGTAAGCCGACGCCGCCTTGCCCGCGAAGATCACCACCCGCGGCACGTGGTCGCCGGTGGGGTCATCGAGGATGCGCTGGTAGCGCGCCACCACGTGCAACAGGTTGAGCAGCTGGCGTTTGTATTCGTGGATGCGCTTGACCTGCACGTCGAACAGCGCCTCGACGTTCAGCTCCAGCCCCATGTGGTCCTTCACCCAGGTGGCCAGACGCTGCTTGTTCTGCCGCTTGGCGCGGCCGAAAGCGGCGGCGAAGGCCGGTTGGGTAGCCATCGGCTTGAGTGCTTCGAGCTGCGACAGGTCGCGCCGCCAGCCGCGTCCCAGGCGCTGGTCGAGCAAGGCGGCCAGCGGCGGATTGGCCTGCGCCAGCCAGCGGCGCGGGGTCACGCCGTTGGTCTTGTTGTTGAAGCGCGTGGGGAACACACGGGCGAAGTCCGAGAAGATCGACTGCACCATCAGGTCCGAATGCAGCGCCGACACGCCGTTGACCGAATGGCTCACCAGCACCGCGATGTAGGCCATGCGCACCCGCCGCTCGCCGCCTTCGTCGATGAGCGACAGGCGGCGCATCAGTTCGGTGTCGTGGCTGTGTTCCTGGGCGATGGTCGCCATGAACTTGGCGTTGATGTCGAAGATGATCTGCAGGTGGCGCGGCAGCACCCGGCTCATCATCGGCACCGGCCAGGTTTCCAGCGCCTCGTGCATCAGTGTGTGGTTGGTGTAGCTGAAGATCTTCTGGCAGTGGCCCCAGGCGGTGTCCCAGTCGAGGTGATGCTCGTCGAGCAGCAGCCGCATCATCTCGGGCACGGCCAGCACCGGGTGCGTGTCGTTGAGGTGGATGCTGACCTTGTCGGAGAGCTTGTCGAAGTTGTCGTGGGTGCGCAGGTAACGGTGAATCAGGTCCTGCACGCTTGCCGAGCAGAAGAAGTATTCCTGGTGCAGCCGCAACTCTCGGCCGGACTCGGTGGAGTCGTCCGGGTAGAGCACCCGCGACACGTTCTCCGACAAATTCTTGCGCTCCACCGCCTCGCGGTAGCTGCCGCGGTTGAAGGCGGACAGGTCGATTTCCTCGGTGGCCTTGGCCGACCACAGCCGCAGCGTGTTGGTGGCCTCGGTGCCGTAGCCGGGAATGATGCTGTCGTAGGCCATGGCCAGCACGTCGTGGGTGTCCACCCACTTGGCGCTGCCGAAGGCGTGACGGTCTTCGACGCGGCCGCCGAAGCGGATGCGCCAAACCACTTCGGGCCGTTGGAATTCCCAAGGATAGCCGTGAGTGAGCCAATAGTCGGGCGTCTCGATCTGCTCGCCGCCTTGGATGGTCTGGCGGAACATGCCGTATTCGTAGCGGATGCCGTAGCCGAAACCCGGTACGCCGAGCGTAGCCATCGAATCCAGGAAGCACGCGGCCAGCCGGCCCAGGCCACCGTTGCCCAGTGCGGCGTCGGGCTCGAGCTCGCCGATCTTCTCGAGGTCGACCCCGAAATCGGCCAGCGCCAGTTTCATGTTGCCGTACTGCTCGAGCGCCAGCATGGCATTGGTGAAGGTGCGGCCGATGAGAAATTCCATCGACAGGTAGTACACCCGCTTCACATCCTGTTCGTACTGAGCGCGGGTGGTCGCCATCCAGCGCTCGACCAGCTGGTCGCGTACTGCCAGCTGGGCGGCGTGCAGCCAGTCTTCAGGCTTGGCGGCGGCCGGATCCTTGCCAACGGCATAGATCAACTTGTTGGCCACCGCGCGCTTGAAGTCGGCGACACCATGGTCGGGATGGTCGTATTCGAAGCTCTTGAGGCCGGTTCTGAAGGGCATGGGAATAGTTCAGTGACGTGACGGAGATCCGACCGATCTTGCTACAGACCGGTCACGGCAGGCGGTCACGGGCATGCATCAACCATGCCCGGCCGAGCTGAGCGAGCGCCCGCTCAGGACATGTTGGGCTGACCGTTCGATGCGGTCAAGCCACCGTCCACCGGCAAGTTGACCCCGGTGACGAAACTCGCGTCGTCGCTCGCCAGGAAGGCGATGGCCGCAGCCACTTCACGGGGCTCGCACGGCCGACCCAGCGCGATGCGATCGGCGAACTTCGCCATCAGCGCCTGGTCGTCCTGCATGTCGTCCGTCATCGGCGTGCGGGTGAACGACGGGCAGACGGCGTTCACCCGCACGCCGGCGGCGCCGTGGTCGAGCGCCATCGCGCGGGTCAGGTTGACGATGGCGCCCTTGGAAGCGTTGTAGCAGGCCATCGCCCAGTCGCCGCCCAGGCCCGACACCGACGCGGTGTTGACGATGCTGCCCCGGGTCTTGATCAACTCGGGCAAGGCCGCGCGGGCACAGTGGAAGACGCCACCGGCGTTGGTGTCCATGGTGGCTTTCCAGTCTGAAAGGCTGGCGTCGGTCACCGAGCCTTCGGTCGCCATGCCGGCGTTGGACACCAGCACGTCGAGCCGGCCGAAGGCGGTGGTGGCGGCATCGACCAGGCGCACGCAGGCAGCGTAGTCGGACACGTCGGTCACCTGGATGCGAGTACGTTCGGCCGGCAGCGTGGCGGCGACTTTCTGCAGCTTCTCGGTGGTGGAGCCGGCCAGCACGACGCTGGCGCCCTCCTCCGAAAACCGCCGTGCGGTCGCCTCGCCGATGCCCGATCCGGCGCCGGTGACGATGACGACCTTGTTCATGAAACGCTGCATGTTCTTGCTCCCCAGGAATGGAAAGCCACCCATTCTGTGGAGCGGTCGCCGCGCTGCTGTATCCAGTCGCAGCCAGGGTGCCGCCGTCCGGGATAATCGGCCCCCATGAATCCCCTGCTTTCGCGCCTGCAGCCCTATCCTTTCGAGCGGCTGCGCCAACTTTTCGCCGGCGTGACGCCCCCGGCCGCACTGCGACCGATCAGCCTGGGCATCGGCGAACCCAAGCACCCCACCCCGCCCTTCATCCAGCAAGCCCTGGCCGACGCCGCGCTGTCGCCTACCGGCGGCCTGATGGGCTACCCGCCCACCGCCGGCGACGCCGCCCTGCGGGCTTCATTCACCGGCTGGCTCTCCACCCGCTACGGACTCACGCTCGATGCGGCCACGCAGGTGCTGCCGATCAACGGCTCGCGCGAGGCGCTTTTTGCCTTTACCCAGACCGTCGTCGACCCGACCCGCTCCACCTCGCCCGAGCGCCCGATCGTCGTCTGCCCCAATCCGTTCTATCAAATCTACGAAGGCGCGGCCCTGCTCGCCGGTGCCGAGCCCTACTACGCACCGAGCGACCCGGCGCGCAACTTCGCGGTCGACTGGGACAGCGTGCCCGAAGCGGTCTGGGCCCGCACGCAGCTGGTTTTCGTCTGCTCGCCCGGCAACCCGACCGGCGCGGTGATGCCGCTGGCCGAGTGGGAAAAGCTCTTCGCGCTGTCCGACCGCCATGGCTTCGTCATCGCTTCCGACGAGTGCTACAGCGAGATCTATTTCCGCGACGAGCCGCCGCTGTCCGGCCTCGAGGCGGCCGCCAAGCTGGGTCGCGAAGGCTTTCCCCGCATGCTGGCCTTCACCAGCCTGTCCAAGCGCAGCAACGTGCCCGGCCTGCGCAGCGGCTTCGTCGCAGGCGACGCCGCGCTGATCAAGCCCTTTCTGCTCTACCGCACCTACCACGGCAGCGCAATGAGCCCGGTGGTCGCCACCGCCAGCATCGCCGCCTGGGGCGACGAGACCCACGTGGCCGAGAACCGCGCGCAGTACCGCGCCAAGTTCGCGCAGGTCACGCCGGTGCTGGCGCAGGTGCTCGATGTCGCCCTGCCCGATGCGGCCTTCTATCTATGGGCCGGCATTCCCGCGTCCTTCGACGGCGACGACGCCGCATTCGCCCGGGCGCTCTACCAGCAGCAGGGCGTGACCGTGCTGCCCGGCAGCTACCTGGCGCGCGAGAGTGGCGGCTTCAACCCCGGCCGTGGCCGGGTGCGCATGGCGCTGGTTGCCGAGACCGCCGAATGCCTGGAAGCGGCCGAACGCATCGTCGCCTTCGTGCGCGGCGCGGCCTGAGCATCCCCGTCCCTCACTGAACCACCTCCAAGAAAGAATCCGGCCATGGCGACGATGGAACGCATCCTGCGGCTGATGGCCGAAAAGCAGGCGTCCGACCTCTACATGTCGGCCAACGCGCCGGCCACCCTGCGCATCAACGGCGACTGCATCGCGCTGAACAACCAGCCGCTGCCCTTCGACGCGCCCAAGAACCTGCTGGCCGAGGTGCTGCCGGCGGTCCGCATGGAGGAGCTGGAGGAAACCGGGGAGCTCAACGTCGGCTTCGCCATGAAGGACGTCGGGCGGTTTCGTGTCAGCGCCATGCGCCAGCGGGGATCGTTCGCGGTGGTCATTCGCTACATTCACAGCGAGATCCCCAAGCTCGACACCCTCAACGTGCCCATGGTGCTGGGCGAGTTGATTCAGGAGCGGCGCGGACTGCTGCTGATGGTGGGCTCCACCGGCGCGGGCAAGAGCACCACGCTGGCCTCGATGATCGACCACCGCAACGAAAACCGCGGTGGCCACATCCTGACCATCGAGGAGCCGATCGAATTCTTGTTCCGCAGCAAGAAGTCGGTGGTGAACCAGCGCGAAATCGGCGTCGATACCGCCTCGCTTCAGGTGGCGTTGAAAAACGCGCTACGCCAGGCGCCGGATGTCATTTTGATCGGCGAGATCCGCGACCGGGAGACCATGTCGGCGGCCATCGCCTATGCGCAGTCGGGCCACCTGTGCCTGGCGACCATGCACGCCAACAACAGCTACCAGACGATGAACCGGATCCTGAGCTTCTATCCGGCCGAGGTGCGGCCGACGATGCTCGGCGACCTGGCCACCGCGCTGACCGCCATCGTCTCGCAGCGGCTGCTGCGTACCAATGCCGGCACACGGATACCGGCGGTGGAAGTCATGCTCAACACGCCCAACATCGCCGAGCTCATCGAACGCGGCGACTTCTCCGCCGTGCAGACCGCCATGGAGAAGTCCATGGCCGAGGGCTCGCAGACCTTCGAGCAGGATATCGCCCGGCTGATCCAGGAAAACAAGGTGAGTCGCAAGGAAGGCATGGCGCAGGCCGATTCGCCGACCAACCTGCTCTGGCGGCTGGACAACGATTTCGACATGGCGCGACGCGCGGCCACCGAGGCAAGCCTGCAGGCCGAGGCCGATCCGGTCGGACCGACCTTTACCGACATCGTCCTGGATATAAAGCTTTAACCAAGGGATTGGTTTTCCCCCAGGCTTGCCCACTTCGTGTGGCCGCCTTCCCCTTTCATGGGGCGACACCTGCGGTCCGGCAAAGCCGGTCCCGCGGTGTCCTCCAACGGGCTTCGCTTCGCTTGCCAGGCGGAGCCGCTGACTGACTGAGTTATGACACCTACATTGCTGCTGACGGAAGAACTGATATCGCGGCCGTCCGTGACGCCCGACGATGCCGGCTGCCTGGAGATCCTCGAGCGGCGGCTGGCTGCGCTTGGCTTCGTGAACGAGCGCATGGACAGCGGGCCGGAGACGTTCCGGGTATCCAACCTCTGGGCGAAGCGGCCGGGCGCTTCGGCCGATGCGCCGGTGCTGGTGTTTGCCGGTCACACCGACGTGGTGCCGACCGGGCCGCTGGCGCAATGGAGCCAGCCGCCCTTCGTGCCGACGCACCGCGACGGCAAGCTCTTCGGGCGGGGCGCGGCCGACATGAAGTCGTCCATCGCGGCTTTCGTGGTGGCGGTGGAAGAGTTCGTCGCCGCCACGCCGCAGTCGCCGATCGCCCTCGCGCTGCTGCTGACCAGCGACGAGGAAGGCCCCGCCGTGGATGGCACGGTCTCCGTCTGCCGGGCGCTGCAGGCGCGCGGCGAGCGTCTGGACTGGTGCATCGTCGGTGAACCCACCGCCGTGGAGCACACCGGCGACATGGTCAAGAACGGCCGGCGCGGCAGCATGAACGGCAAGCTTACCGTGCGCGGCGTGCAGGGGCACATCGCCTATCCGCAACTCGCCCGCAACCCGATTCACCAGGCGCTGCCGGCGCTGACCGAGCTGGCCGCGACCGAATGGGATCGCGGCAACGACTTCTTTCCGCCGACCTCCTGGCAGATCAGCAACATCCACGGCGGCACCGGCGCATCGAACGTGATTCCAGGTGAGGTGGTGATCGACTGCAATTTTCGCTTCTGCACCGAATCCACTTCCGACGGCCTGCAGGCGCGGGTGGCCGAGGTGCTAGACCGCCACGGGCTGCAATACGACATGGTGTGGACCATCTCCGGCCAGCCCTTTCTCACCGAACCCGGCGTGCTGGTGAACGCGGTGCGCGACGCGATCCGCGACGAGACCGGCATCGCCACCGAACTGTCCACCACCGGCGGCACCAGCGACGGCCGCTTCATCGCCCGCATCTGCCCGCAAGTGCTGGAGTGCGGCCCGCCCAACGCCATGATCCACAAGATCGACGAACACGTGGACGTGGCCGAGCTGGAGCCGCTGAAGAACATCTACCGCCGTGCCATCGAGAACCTGGCCAGGGGCGCGGCATGACCCTCATCGAAACCGTCAGCTCGGCCGCGCGCCGCCTGGAAGACGCCGGCGTCGCCTTCGGCCACGGCACCACCAATGCCTTCGACGAAGCCGCCTGGCTGGTGCTGTGGCAACTCGGCTTGCCGCTGGACGACCTCGACGGCGTGGCCACGCGGCCGGTCAGCACCGGCGAGGCCGAACAGATTGCGACCCTGCTAGACGAGCGCATCGCCAGCCGCAAGCCCGCCGCCTACCTGACCAACGAAGCCTGGCTGCAGGGCGTGCCCTTCTACATCGACGAGCGCTCCATCGTGCCGCGCAGCTTCATCGCCGAACTCATCGCCGACGGCAGTTTCGACGAATGGCTGGGCGACCACACCCATCGCGTGCTCGACCTGTGCACCGGCAACGGCAGCCTGGCGGTGCTCTGCGCCATGGCCTGGCCCGAGGTGTCGGTCGTCGGCGCGGACATTTCCGCCGATGCGCTGGACGTGGCCCGCATCAACGTGGAGCGGCACGCGCTCGAAGACCGGGTCGTGCTGGTCGAGTCCGACGGGCTCTCCACGGTCGCCGGCCCGTACGACCTCATCGTCTGCAATCCACCCTACGTCAACGCGGCCAGCATGGCCGCGCTGCCCGCCGAATACCGTGCCGAGCCCGCCCTGGCGCTGGCCGGCGGCGACGACGGCATGGACTTCATCCGCCGCCTCTTCGCCGAGGCTCCGGCGCACATGACCGAACACGCGGTCCTGGTGCTGGAGATCGGCAACGAGCGTTCCTTCTTCGAGGCCGCCTTCCCGCACCTGCCCGTCACCTGGCTGGACACCAGCGCCGGCGACGATCAGGTGCTGCTGGTCGAGCGTGCCGCCCTGGCCGCGCCTTTCATTCCCGGCGCCGCCGGTTCCTGACCCCTTCATGATCAATCTCGTCAACGTCACCCTGCGCCGCGGCGCCAAAGTTTTGCTCGACAAGGCTTCCGCCACCCTCCAACCCGGAGAAAAGGTCGGCCTCGTCGGCCGCAACGGCGCGGGCAAGTCGACCCTGTTCGCGCTGCTCAACGGCACGCTCCACGAGGACGGCGGCGACCTGCAGATGCCCGGCCACTGGCAGATGGCGCAGGTCGCGCAGAACATGCCCGAAACCGACGAAAGCGCGACCGACTTCGTGCTCGACGGCGACACCCGGCTGGCCACGCTCAAGCAGGCCCTGAAGGTGGCCGAGGACTCCGAGGACGGCATGGCCATCGCCCATGCCTACACCGACCTGGCCGACGCCGGTGTGTACGACGCCGAGCCGCGCGCGCAGGCGTTGATCCTGGGTCTGGGTTTTCGGCCCGACCAGCTCGGCTCGCCGGTCAACAGCTTCTCCGGCGGCTGGCGCATGCGCCTGCAACTGGCCCGCGCGCTGATGTGCCCGTCCGACCTGCTGCTGCTCGACGAACCCACCAACCACCTGGACCTCGACGCGCTGGTCTGGCTGGAAGGCTGGCTCAAGACCTACGCCGGCACCATGGTGGTGATCAGCCACGACCGTGAATTCCTCGACGCGGTGACCAACGTCACGGTGCACATCGAGCATGCCCGCCTGGCCCGCTACGGCGGCAACTACAGCGCCTTCGAGACCCTGCGCGCCCAGCAACTGGAGCTGCAGCAGAGCGCCTTCGCCAAGCAGCAGGACAAGGTCGCCCACCTGCAGAAGTTCATCAGCCGATTCAAGGCGCAGGCCAGCAAGGCCAAGCAGGCGCAGAGCCGGGTCAAGGCCCTGGAGCGCATGGAAAAGATCGCGCCGGTGCTGGCCGAGGCCGACTTCACCTTCGAGTTCCGTACGCCGGGCAACATTCCCAACCCGATGCTGTCGATCACCGACGCGAGCTTCGGCTATCCCGGCGAAGACGGCGCGCCACCGACGACCATCCTGCGCAACGTCAGCAAGTCGGTGCTGGCCGGCCAGCGCATCGGCATCCTCGGTGCCAACGGCCAGGGCAAGTCGACCTTCATCAAGACGGTCGCCAAGGACCTCGGCGCCATCGCCGGCACCATCACCGAAGGCAAGGGCCTGCGCATCGGCTACTTCGCCCAGCAGGAACTCGACGTGCTGCGGCCGGACGACAACCCGCTGGTGCACATGATCCGCCTGGCCCGCGAGCTCGGCGCCGAGGCCAAGGAGCCCTCGCGCGAGCAGGACCTGCGCAGCTATCTCGGCACCTTCAACTTCACCGGCGACATGGTGATGCAGCCGGTCGGCACCATGAGCGGTGGCGAAAAGGCCCGGCTGGTGTTGGCCATGATGGTCTGGCAACGCCCCAACCTGCTGCTGCTCGACGAGCCGACCAACCACCTGGACCTCGCCACCCGCGAAGCCCTGGCCATGGCGCTCAACGGCTTCGAGGGCACGCTGATGCTGGTGAGCCACGACCGCGCCCTGCTGCGATCGGTTTGCGAAGAGTTCTGGATGGTCGGCCGGGGCAAGGTCGAGCCCTTCGACGGCGACCTGGACGACTACCAGCGCTACCTGCTCGACGAAGCCAAGCGGCTGCGCGAGGAAGCCAAGGCCGCCAGCGCCGCGCCGGCGCCGGTGGCCACACCGGTGGCCGCACCGGCCCCGGCCGCGCCATCCAAATCGCAGCGGGCGTCGCAGATCAAGCCGCTGCAGAAGGAGCTGACCACGGTGGAGGCGCGCATCGCCGACATCGAGGCGGAGAAGACCAAACTGGAAAGCCGGCTCCAGCAGAATCCGCCGGCCGCCGAGATCGGCGACCTCGGCCGTCGGCTCAAGGCACTTGGGCAGGAAGCCGACGAGCACGAAGCGCGCTGGCTGGAGCTGAGCTCGAAGATCGAGGAACTCAGCGCCTGAGGAAAGCGCCCCTGCGCAGGGGCGCCCGGCTCAGCTGATCGAGCTGGCCTGGGTGACGCTGCCACCGGCCGGCACGTCGTGCGTCAGCCAGACGTTGCCGCCGATGGACGCGCCCCGGCCCAGGATCACGTTGCCCAGCACCGTCGCGCCGGCGTAGATCACCACGTCGTCTTCCACCGTCGGATGGCGCTTCAGGCCCTTCTGCAGCGTGCCGTCCGCCGACTTGGGGAAGCGCCTCGCACCCAGCGTCACCGCCTGGTAGATGCGCACCCGCTCGCCGATGACCGCCGTTTCGCCGATCACGACACCCGTGCCGTGGTCGATGAAGAAATGCCCGCCGATCTGCGCGCCGGGGTGGATGTCGATCCCCGTGCGGCTATGCGCCTGCTCGGCCGCGATGCGCGCCAGCAGCGGCAGGCCGAGCCGGTAGAGCCGATGCGCCAGGCGGTGATGGATCATGGCCAGCACGCCGGGATAGCAGAGCAGCACCTCGTCGACGCTGCGCGCTGCAGGGTCGCCCTCGTAGGCGGCCAGCACGTCGGTGTCGAGCAGGCGGCGGATGTCCGGCAGGTCGTCTGCGAAGGTGCGCACCAGTTCGGTCGCGCGCTCGTGAACTTCCGACGCATCCATGCCGCTGAAACGCAGTTCCAGCCGGGCCTGGCACAGTAAGGTGTGCAGTGCGGCGTCGAGCGTGTGGCCGACGTAGTAGTCCTCGTTTTCCTGGCGCAGGTCGGGCGGGCCGAGCCGCATCGGAAACAGCGCCTTGCGGATCGCGTCGACGGCCTCGGCCACAGCGTCGGGCGACGGGAACTCGCGCGCCCCCGGCTCGCGCGGCCGGGCTTGCGAGGCACGCCATTCATTGCGCGCCTGGTGCAGACCCTGAACGATGGCGTCTATGCGCAGCGTGGGCATGGCGGATGCTCGCGGCGAAGTCAGAAGCCGGGCAGCACCGAGCCCTTGAACTCGGTCTCGATGTACTTGCGGATCTCGTCGGAGTGGTAGGCCTTGACCAGCTTGCCGACCCAGGGCTTGTCCTTGTCCTGCTCGCGCACCGCGATGATGTTGATATAGGGGCTCTTGGCGCCTTCGCGGGCGATGGAGTCGGCCACCGGGTCCAGGCCGCCGCTCTTGGCGAAGTTGGTGTTGATGCCGGCGGCGTCGAGGTCGGGCAGCGAGCGCGGCAGCTGGGCGGCGTCGATCTCGACGAACTTCAGCTTCTTGGGGTTGGAGGTCACGTCTAGCGGGGTGACATTGACGCCCGCTTCCGGCCGCACCTTGATGATGCCCTGGTCCTGCAGCAGCAGCAGCACGCGGCCGCCGTTGGTCACGTCGTTGGGCATGCCGAAGCGGGCGCCTTCCTTGAGTTCGCTCAGGTTCTTGATCTTCTTGCTGTAGATGCCCATCGGGAAGTTGATGGTGTAGCCGACCGACACGAACTTGTAGCCGCGGTCCTTCACCTGCACGTCGAGGTAGGGCTTGTGCTGGTAGCTGTTGGCATCCAGATCGCCGGCGGCCAGCGCGGCGTTGGGCTGCACGTAATCGCTGAATTCGACGATCTGCAGGTTCAGGCCGTCCTTGGCGGCGACCTTCTTGACCTGCTCCATGATCTGCGCGTGTGGGCCGGCGGTGACGCCGATCTTGATCGGCTTGTCCTGCGCCTGAGCGATGCCGGTGGCCAGCAGGGTCGAGAGCACGGCGGCCGAGAGGATGTTTCTGCGTTGCATGAGAGTTCTCTTTTGAATGAATTGAGGATGAAGGGTTCGCTTCAACGGTGGCGCAGGCGGCGCACGGCCCAGTCGCCGAAGCTCTGCACGGCCTGCACGAAGAAGATCAGCACGACCACTACGGCCAGCATGACCTCGGGCAGGAAGCGCTGGTAGCCATAGCGGATGCCCAGGTCGCCCAGCCCGCCGCCGCCGATGGCGCCGGCCATGGCGGAATATCCGGTGAGGCTCACCAGCGTGATGGTGAGTGCCGCCACGATGCCGGGGAAAGCCTCGGGCAGCAGCACCTTCCAGACGATCTGCCAGGTGTTGGCGCCCATGGCCAGCGCGGCCTCGACCACACCGTCGTCGACTTCGCGCAGCGCCACTTCCACCAGCCGCGCCACGAAAGGCGTGGCCGCGATGGTCAGCGGCACGATCGCCGCGCCGGTGCCGATGGACGAACCCGACAGCAGCCGGGTCAGCGGAATGATGGCCACCAGCAGGATGATGAAAGGCGTCGAGCGCACCGCGTTGACGATCCAGCCGGTGACGCTGTTGGCCACTCGGTTCTCGAGCAGCGCACCCTGGTCGGACAGCCGCAGGTACACGCCCAGCGGAATGCCGAACACAGCGCCGAGCACGCCCGAGACGCCGACCATCACCATGGTTTCCCACAACGAGGTGCCGAAGACTTCCATGAACATCGGCGTGAAAAGAATGCTGTCGCTCATGGCCGTGCTTGCTCCACGCGTGGTTGGGTCTGGTTCATGCCGCGATCTCCTCGGTGCGCACACCCGCGTTCTGCAGGTGGGCGATGGCCAGCGCCAGCGCGTCGGCCGGGCCGCGCAGCAGCACCGTCAGCGAGGCGAAAGCCAGGCCCTGGATCTCGTCGACCTGGCCGTGGACGATGTTCGCGTCCACGCCGAAACGGCGGACCAGCTCCGACAGAACCGAGCGCTCCGCGTCCTCGCCCAGAAAGGCGAGCCGCAGCAGCCGGGCCTCGCCGGGGTGCTGGGCGATCACCGCCCGCACCCGCGCCGCCACGGGCTCGGGAAGCGCCTGCGGCACCACGTCCTCGACCAGGCTCTTGGTGATGGCCTCGCGTGGCTGCAGGAAGATCTCGGACACATCGGCGAGCTCCACCACCCGGCCGGCATCGAGCACCGCCGCACGATGGGCGAGCTGCTTGATGACCTGCATCTGATGGGTGATGAGGATGATGGTCAGGCCGAAGTCGGCGTTGATCTGCCGCAGCAGCGCCAGGATGGAACGCGCGGTTTCGGGGTCGAGCGCCGAAGTGGCCTCGTCGCACAACAGCACCTTGGGCTTGCTGGCCAGGGCGCGGGCGATACCCACCCGCTGGCGCTGGCCGCCACTCAGCTGCGACGGGTGACGGTCGGCGAAATTGCCGAGGCCGACGAGGTCGAGCAGCTCGCCGACGCGGGTGCGGATGTCGGCCTTCGGCATGCCCATGAGTTCGAGCGGCATCGCCACGTTGCCGAAGACGGTGCGGGATTCGAGCAGGTTGAAATGCTGGAACACCATGCCGATGTCGCGACGTGCGGCGCGCAACTGATCGTCGGGCAGGGCCAACATGTCGCGGCCGGCCACCAGCACCTTGCCGGTGCTGGGGCGGGCCAGCAAATTGATGGTGCGTACCAGCGAACTCTTGCCCGCACCGCTCTTGCCGATGATGCCGAAGATCTGGCCGTTGGGGATGGACAGGTCGATGCTGTCGAGCGCGTGGACCAGGCCCGTGGCCGACGGGTAATGAACGCTGACGTTTCTGAGCTCGACCGCGGGCGTCGCACTTTCTGGTGCTCGGGAATTTGAAATGGGGGAAACCGACACGAAAAACCTTAAACAAGCCGGATGACTTGCGAGCCCGCGATTCTAAGAACAACCTGCTTAAAAGGAAAAATACTTAAAAGTCGATTGCTAGTTTCGATAAACGCATAAGAAGCGGAAAGATCCACCTGGCCCCGTGCACGCCTGCTTATGTAACCATATGATGCAGATTCTCTTCGCTGGCGGTCAGTGAAGTTCACAGGACGGATCAAATGAAGCAGCTCGTTTTCATCGGAGTTCTCGCAATGGCCATGGCGTCGACCGTTCACGCGGCGAGTGCCCAGCAAAGCCTGATGGGCACCTGCAATACCGAAGCCACGGGCAAGAAAGGCGACGAGCGCAAGGCGTTCATGAGCAGCTGCCTCTCCGACGGCAAGAAGCGTCAGCAGGAAAGGATGAAGGCCTGCAATGTGGATGCGACCGGCAAGAAGGGCGAAGAACGCAAGGCGTTCATGTCGGCATGCCTGAAGAAGTGACGCGCTCGTGGGCGTCAGGCTGTCCTTGGGCCTGACACCCTCGCACCGGTGCGTGCGCCCAGGCGACGGGTGAGCGGCAGCTCGAAGAGGTAGTAGACCAACGCGGCGACCGCCACGCAGAAAGCGACCGCCACGAAGACGAACGACCCGGCCCCGACTGCCGATGCATGGAGACCGAGCCCTCGCCAAGCCTGAGAGATAGCCGACAGTGCGATCGGGTGCACGAGATACAGGCTGTAAGAAATATCGCCGAGCCAGCGCAGCGCCGGCCATGCCGGCACCTTCCCCGAACGCTCCAGCAGCAGCGCTCCGACGATGACCATGGTCGCCGGGATGCCCGTGTCGGTAGCCCGCGAAAGATTGAGCCCCAGCCCGCCAGAAAGCCCGGCAAAGCCGATAACGAGGACCACGACGGCCAGCCACGCTGGGCAGCGAGCACCCCGCGAGCCCTTCCACCAATACGCCACCGCCATGCCGAAGACGAACTCCAGCATGATCGACGAGGTGTATGCCTGCGTGAGCGGACCCGGGTTGGCGACGATGCTGCCCACCGCCACCAGCGCCGAGATCACGACCGCCGTCGCCACGAAACTGTAGGCACCGGGCAGCAGCAAGGCCGCGCCGTAGATGAGATAGAAGAGCATCTCGTAGTTGAGCGTCCACCCCACGACCAGGACCGGCTCCAGCGAACCGTTGCTGGAATGCGAGAAAAAGAAAAGATAGGACCCGATCACGTTGAAAAGATCGAATCGCACGGTCTGCAGCAGCCGTGGCGCGACCAGCATCACCAGGACCACGACCGATGTCAGCATCCAGTAGAGCGGCACGATCCGCACGATGCGGCGCCGGTAGAACTCGAGCGGGCCCTGGTTGCGGCCGACGGTGGTGCTCCACATGAGGAACCCGCTCAGAACGAAGAAGATGTCAACACCGTGGGCCAGCCAGGAAGGGATCGCATCCACGAATCCAAAGCGATTGATCTGGGTACCTACGTGGAGCAGCACCACCATGAGCGCCGCGATTGCGCGAAGGTACTGGAGGCTGATCAGGGGCATGGTCAAGTGGGAATGGCTGGTCTCGACGGGACAGCTTAGCGGAGCGCGCTTCGAAAATTCGCCGCAGCACCTATCAGGTGGATCGCCGCGCGGCGCACCTCCGCACCGATCATCTCAATGAAATAAGCCAACACACAGCTTAGAGATAAGTGACCGCCCACTTTTCAGCAAGAATACGCGTTGTTATTTTTACTGAAAGTTCGTTCATGAAGTTCTTGCCGGGGATTTCCATTGCCCTGTCACTGAGCGCAGGCTCTGCCGTTGCTGGCGAAGGCGCTTTCGGCTGGCTCTACTCCCTCGACCTGCAGCCCCAGGGAAAAGTCGAAATCGAACAGCGGGTCGACCGAACCCACCGACAGGCCGCCGGCCGCTACGACTGGACCCAGTTCCGTACGGCAGTGGAATACGGCCTGACGAACGAGTTGCAGATGGGCGTCTACCTCAACGCGTTTTCACTCGACGCCAACGCCAATTACCTCAGCAGCGAGATGTGCGACACCGTTCCCTGCACCGCCGGTTTCGGCGTGCCCGGCACGGCGGCCAACGGTCCGTATCGACGCAGCGGCGTCGACGGTGGATCGCTCGAGTTCATCTGGCGACTCAGCAACCCGGTGACCTCGCCGGTCGGTGTGGGCCTGTACCTGGAACCGAGCTGGGGCAAGCTCGAGGACACCGTCGAAGCGCGCCTGCTGCTGCAGTCAAACTTTCTCGACGACAGGCTGATCTTGCTCACCAACGCGATGGTCGAGTGGGAGCGTGAGAAGTACGACCGCGCCGGCGGCATCATCCGCAACACCATGGCCGACCTGCTGTACGGCGCGAGCTATCGTTTTGCGCCGCGCTGGTCGGCAGGCCTGGAAGGCAGGCTCCACACCGACCACGACGGCTACCGCTTCCAGCGCCACACCCAGACCGGCCATTTCATCGGCCCCAACGTCCATTACGCCTCGGAGCGCTGGTGGGCCACCGCCGCGTGGCGGCACCAGGTCAGCGGCAGTTGCTATTCGGTCGGCACGGCCGATTGCTCCATGGGCCGGGTATGGGATGGTCACGGTCGCGACCAATTCATGCTGAAGGTCGGATACCTGCTCAACTAGGAAGACCGCCGTGCGCTGGATTCCCGTGGCCGTCGGACTTGCCGGCGCCCTGATACCCGTCGTCGCCCAGTCGCGGGTCTACCTCTCGATCGAGCAGGCGCAGCGCGAAATGCTGCCCGGCGTCGTGCTGACGCCTCATCCGATCGTGCTCACCAACGAACAACAGGCGCGCATGCGTGCAGCGAGTTCCGTGTCGCATCCCTTCCAGGGCAACCGCGTATGGAAGGCACCCGACGGCAGCTGGTTCGTGGTCGACGAGGTCGTCGGCAAGCACGAATTCATCACCTATGCGGTCGCACTCGACGCCCGTGGCACCGTGCTGCGCGTCGAGGTGTTGGAATATCGGGAGTCTTACGGGCATGAGGTCGCCGCCCGATCGTGGCTGGCGCAGTTCGAGGGGCGCAATCAGGTCACGCCTATCGACCTGGGGCGCGACATCGCCAACATCGGTGGCGCGACACTCTCCTGCAAACACCTCACCGACGGCGTGAAACGCGTGCTGGTCCTGCACACCATGGCGCTTCGGTCTCGATGAAGCCGGCAGCGCAAGTCGAGCCGGCCCTGCGCCGCTGCCGCCCCTTGCTCGGAACCTATGTGGAAGTGGCAATCATGGGTGCGGATGCCAACCACCCCGACGCGGTAACGGCGATCGCCCTCGCCTTCGACGCCGTTTCCGAGGTCCAACGCCAGATGTCGGCCCATGACACGCAAAGCGACCTGACGCGCCTCAACGCCGCGCCGGCCGGCTCGACCGTCTCCGTCTCGCCGATGACCGCTGAAGTACTGGCGTTAGCGTTGGAGATTCATCGTCTGAGCGCAGGCCGATTCGACTGCGGCATCGATGGAAGCTCCATCGCTGACCTCGAGAAGACCGGACCGTTGCGGTTCGCCCTGCGCCGGGCCGTGCGGCTCGACCTGGGCGGCATCGCCAAAGGGTTCGCCGTCGACCGTGCCATCGACACGCTGGCAGGACTGGGCTTTGGCAATGCCGTCGTCAATGCCGGCGGCGACATGCGGGTTTCGGGCTCGGCGCCGCGGGCGGTGCACATTCGCCATCCGCTCGATCCGCGCCGGGTGATCCGCATCGGCGAACTCTGCGACGGCGCATCGGCTACGTCGGCCTCGTACTTCCGTGATGGCCGACGGTGGCTGCTCGATCCGGCCACCGGCCGCAGGCGCGGCGATCGCCGCAGCTTTACTGTCATCGCATCCCGTTGCGCCTGGGCCGATGCGCTCACCAAGGTGCTGGCGCTGGGCGGGCCGCGTGTCGAGGAATGCCTCGGCCACTTCGGCGCGCACGGCATCGTGCTATGAGCGGCAGGCGATCGGGCGGGCATCGCCCCGGCACGGGCTTCGATCGCTGGCATCGCCGGTGTACCTATGCGGCGCTGGTCGCGTGCGCCACGACCGGCCTGGTGTGGCTGGTGATGCTCGACATGCTCGACCAGCCTGCGCCGCGTCTGCGCTTGTGGTGGATCACGCACGGCTGCAGCGCGTGGCTGGTGGCCATGGCGCTCGGTGCAGCCTGGCCGCATGTCAGAGGCGCGTGGAAGTCCGGTCGAAACAGGATCGTCGGGTCGACCGCCCTGCTCGGTCTGGTCACCCTGGGCAGCAGCGCCCTGCTCCTCATGTACGGAGCCGAGTCGGTACGCCCAAGCGCTCATGTGCTGCACGTGGTGACGGGCCTCGCCGCCATGGGGGTGTTTCCCTGGCATGTCGTGCGCGGCCGACGCCGGCAGAGTTAGTTCCCGACCCTTTCGTCAGCCATGCCGCGCGCCGTCGCCGCGACGGCCGGGGCATGGCCGACGAGTCTGCCGCCTAGACCAGCATTGCCCGCAGCGACTCCACCTCGGCACGCAGAGCCTGGTTTTCGGCGGTCAGTTCTTCCACCCGGCGGCGCAGGCCCAGCACCATGTCGGCCGCCTGGTCCTCCGCCTCTTCCGAACCCACCCCACCCTCGGGCGCATCGCGCGGCTTGCGGCGCGCGTCACGCACTCGCTTGGCGGCCTGACGAAGATCGTCCTTGCCACCGGAGGCGGCGGCCACCTGCTCCTCGGCGGGCAGGCTGGCGATGGTCGCGGCCGTATTGATGGACACCGCGCCTGCACGCACCGCCGCCACGAGTTCCGGTGCCGCCTGCTTCTGGATCTTTTCGATGGCGGCGACCTGCGCGCTGCTCAGCCGTGCGGCCTTGGCGACGGCCTCCCGCGTGTTCAAGGCCGGAGCGGACGGCACGGTCGTGACGGGCGAGACGGCCTGCGTCGTCCCGTCATCCGAATCCCAAGGGGCCGAATCGCCGGACGACGGATGGGCCGGCTCATCGCTTTGCGGCGCGGCCTGGCGCTGCGCCACGATCTGCTTCTTGCGCAGCGCCAGCACGCCCCGCTGAAAATCCGACACGCTGCGCCGACCGAGATGCTGGTCGATCATCCACAGATGCACGTCTTCCATGCTCTGGAATCGGGTGTTCTGCACGGTATTGAAGGGCAAGCCGTGCTTGAGGCAGATGCCGTAGCGGTTGTGGCCGTCCACCAGCACATCGCCCCACAGCACCAGGGCATCGCGGCAGCCTTCGGCCAGCAGGCTGCGCTCCAGCGCGTCGTGTTCTTCCGGCGTCAGTGGATCGATATAGGCTTTGAGTTCTTCGTTGACGACGATGTTCATGGAGACGGCAGACCGGGTTGGAGAATCGCAAAGGGGCGCGATTCTATCCGCCGTGCTTGCCGCCGCCCCCGCGGGCGGCGATCGGTCAACCCAGGTCCAGCCCGAACTCCTGGCGCGTGATCGGCTCGCGAAAAAAGATCGAGAAGGTCATCGCGTCAAGATTGCCGTAATGCAGGCCTTCCTGCATTTCGCCGTCGTAGAAATCGAAGCGTTTGTTGTACACGGTGAACTGTTCCTCGAGGCTGAAGAACCAGCGGTGATCGTCGAACTCGGTGTCGGCGAACGGCCCCATGTCGGTGTACGAATGGGCCTGTGCGGCAGGGCCGAATCGGGCGGTGAGATCGGCGAGCCGGCGAGCGCATTGCTCCATCACATCGTCGTCTTCCCAATCGAGATCGCACTCGAACGCCTTGCTGCCACACGTCGGGTCTTCGGGCACGAATTCGGTCCAGGTCCACTCGGTCATCAGGCTCTCCCTCGTTTCAGGAAATTCTGACACAAGCTTACGCGCGCCCAAGCGCAGGATCACGTGCCGAGCCACGCAAAACACGAGATCCGACATGAATAACGACACCCCCCGGCAATTGCCCTTTCGGCTCGACGCCATGGTCATGGTCTGCAAGGCCTGCGGCAAACGCAGCAGCGGTCCTCGCGATGCACGACCCAAGGACGTGGCGAAGGAATTCAAGCGGGCGGGAAAGGACGCCCGCCTGAAGACGCGCGTGCTGATGACCAGTTGCATGGGCTTGTGCCCCAAGCGCGCGACCGCCGTGGCGACGGTCGCGCGCGATGGCAAACCCGCCCAGTTCGCCATCGAGTCCCTGGATCAGGTTGCGGCGACCCTGTCCGGGGAAAAGCCGGCGTCTTAATCGACGCTGGCGCCCGACTCTTTCACCACCTTCGCCCACTTGGTGGTTTCAGTGCGAATGAAGGCGGCGAACTGCTCGGGCGTTTCGCCGACCGGCTGGCCGCCCTGTTCCATGATCTTCTTCTTGAGATCGGTGCTGGCCATCACCTTGAGCAACGCGTCGTCGATGCGCTTGATGACGGCCGGCGGCGTGCCGGCAGGCGCCAGCAGGCCGAACCACGACGAGGCGTCGAAGCCGGGTACGCCGGACTCGGCGACGGTGGGCACGTCCGGCAGCTCGGGCGAGCGCTGCAGGGTCGTCACCGCGATCGGACGCAGCTTGCCGCCGCGCACGAAGGCGATCGACGAAGGCAGGTTGTCGAACATGACGTTGGTCTGGCCGGCGATCAGGTCGGCCAGCGCCGGGGCGCTGCCTTTGTACGGAATGTGCTGCATGCTCACGCCGGTCAGCGTCTTGAAGAGTTCGCCCGCGAGGTGGATAGAGGTGCCGTTGCCGGAAGACGCGAAGGTGAGCTTGTCGGGGTTCGCCTTGGCGTAGGCGATCATTTCCTTGACCGTCTTGAAGGGCTGCGACGGGTTGGCGACCAGCAGGTTGGGCACGTTCGCCACCCGCGAAATCGGTGCGAAGTCCTTGATGTGGTCGTAGGGCATCTTCTTGTAGAGCGCCGGGTTGATGGCGTGCGTGCCGACCGTGCCCATCACCAGCGTGTAGCCGTCGGCTGGCGCCCGCGCCACCATCTGCGAACCGATGTTTCCGCCTGCGCCGGGACGGTTGTCGACCACCACCGGCTGGCCTAGCTCCTGCGACAGCGCCTGGCCCGCGAGGCGCGCCACGATGTCGGTGGTGCCGCCCGCCGGAAACGGCACGACGACGGTGATCGGACGGGAGGGCCAGACCTCTTGCGCGAATGCGCTGGCTACAGGCACCATCGTGGCGAGGGCGGCTGCTGCGGCGGCAACGGAAATGGCGAGCGCTTTCCGGCGCGGCATGGCGGGATACGAAAACATCTTGACTCCTTGTTTTGGCGTGCGCTCGATCGGCGCGACCGGAAACATTATGGCGACAGGGAGCGGATTCTCGATTCCGACAACACCCGCGGGAGCTTCCTATACACGTTTGCTGCAAGCTATACGATACTTGAGGTTGTAGTTATTCTTAACATCTTCGGGGTAGTTGTATGGTGTTCGTCCGTTTGATCGTGCTGCTTTTCCTGGTGTTCTACAGCTACACCACTGGCATGGGTGTCTCGGCGGCGGCAGCAGGCGGCCCGAGCGTCGGCATGCAGATCCTGTTCTACCTGGCGCTGATCGCCTTGTATCTGCTGCCGATCTACGAAGCCGCCAAGCGACGCCATCCCCGCATCATCCCGATCGCTTTGATCGACATTTTGCTCGGCTGGACCGTGGTCGGCTGGATCGTGGCGATGGTGTGGTCGGTGCGGGCGCCCGAGGTGGTGGCCGCCGGCGAGGAGAACGAAAACAGCCCGTACGTGATCGTGCAGGAGCCGTCGCGCTACCCGCCCAACTCGGCGGCCGAGTCCTTGAAGGAGCTTGCGAAGCTTCGGGCCGAGGGCGCCATCACGGAAGAGGAATACGTCGCCGCCAAGGGACGCGTGCTGCAAGCGCGTTGATGTGGCAGAGCCCGCTGCGCCAGAAAGGCGGCGGGTCATTTTCCGGACCGGCACAGGGTCCGAAAACGTTCCCAGAAACGCAAAAAGCCGCTGAAGATTCAGCGGCTTTTTTGTGTTTTGGTGCCCAGGAGAGGACTCGAACCTCCACGATGTTACTCGCTAGTACCTGAAACTAGTGCGTCTACCAATTCCGCCACCTGGGCATTTCAGATCAGCCCGCGATTCTACACACAAAAACGCGTGTCACGGCTCGACGCCGATGTGGACGCAGAATCGCCGCAGGTTGGCGGACAGATGCTTTTGTCGATGGCGCACCAGGTAGAACTGCCGCACCAAACGCGGTAGCGCCGTCGGCAGCACGACCAGGCGTCCCAGGGTCACCAGGTCCTGCACCGTGCACAGCGAGACACAGGCTAGGCCCATGCCTTCGGCAGCGGCGTTCTTGATCGCCTCGGTGCTGCCGAACTGGGTGACGCGGTCGAGGTGATGCAG
Source organism: Xylophilus sp. GOD-11R (assembly GCF_033546935.1). Classification (GTDB taxonomy): domain Bacteria; phylum Pseudomonadota; class Gammaproteobacteria; order Burkholderiales; family Burkholderiaceae_C; genus Xylophilus. The sequence goes on from NZ_CP137854.1 coordinate 2,614,852, forward strand.
ATGCGGCAGCAAGGCCTGCTCCACCGCTTCGCGCGTGCCTGACCCCGGTTCGCGCTGCAGCCAGCGTGCCGCACGCAAGCTCGTCGCATCCAGGGGCGACCTGCGGGCCACGAGGGCCAGCGCATCGTCGGCCGCAGCGACGATGACCAATTCGTCCTGCCACCAAGGCACCACCGCCAGCGTCGGTTCATGGCACGGGCCTTCGATCAGCCCCAGATCCACCTCCAGGCGCGCGACAGCAGACGAAATGGCTTGCGTGTTGTCGATGCGCACGTCGACTACCGAAGCAGGCCAGGCTCTTTCATGGCTGGCGACAAGGGCCGGCAACAGGTAGTTGCCGATGGTGGTGCTGGCGCCCACGCGTAGGCGCCCGACGGCGCCGCCCAGCCGATCGGCGACGAACATGCTTTCGATCTCTTGCGCCGCATCCAGCAGTTCGCGCACCTGGGGCAGCAAGCTGCGGCCGTTGTCGTTGAGCACCAGCCGCTTGCCGACCCGGTCGAACAGGCGCGCATGCAACAAGGCTTCCAACTCACTCAAGGCTCCGCTCGTGGCCGACTGCGACAGGGCAATGCGGACCCCGGCGGCACTGGTGCTGCCGGTGTCCGCGACGGCGACGAAGATCGAGAGCTGGCGAAGCGTCAGGCGCATGAACTTGTGTTGATATCGGTTTTTCAGATTAGTTATATATCAACCAACCGTTTGGGAGATTGATCGTCATGTCGCAAAGTCCATCGAAACCGGACCGCCATTCGCCACCATGCCAGCCGCTTCCAAACTTTCAGCCCTTTCCGCTTTCACGCCTCAGACGATCTTCGGCCCGCTTGCGGCCCTCTCCCGTGCGCTGCTGCCCGGGCTCGCCATCACCGCATTTGTCGCGGTCGCATCGGTGGAACTGGCACGACTCGGCTGGCTCCAGTCACGCGGCATCGGTGCCCTCACTCTGTCCATCGTGATCGGCATGGTCGTCGGCAACCTCGGATACGACCGCGTTTGGGCACAGGCCGACGACGGCGTAGCCTTCTCCAAGACGCACCTGCTGCGCGCGGGCATCGTGCTCTACGGCTTGCGGCTCACTTTCCAGGACATCGGCAGCATCGGCTGGAACGGCGTCGTTGCCGATGCGCTGATGCTGTGCAGCACTTTCGGTATCGCCTGCTACCTCGGCACGCGGTGGTTCGGCCTCGACAGGCCCACCGCCATGCTGATCGGCGCCGGCAGTTCGATCTGCGGCGCTGCTGCCGTCATGGCCACCGCCCCGGTCGTGCGGGCGCGCGCCGAGCAGGTGATGGTCGCCGTGGCGACGGTGGTGGTGTTCGGCACGCTGGCCATGGTGTTCTACCCCCTGGCCTACGACGCCTTGCTACACCGGTCGATGTCACCGGAGGCCTTCGGCATCTTCGCCGGCTCGACGATTCACGAGGTTGCGCAGGTCGTGGTCGCCGGCCATGCCGTCGGCGAACGGGCGGGCGATCTGGCCGTCATCGCGAAGATGGTGCGGGTGATGATGCTCGCGCCGTTCCTCATCGGCCTGTCGGCCTGGCTGGGGCGCGCCGACCAGAGCTCGTCCCAGCACGAATCGAATGCTCGTCAGGCGATCACCATTCCCTGGTTCGCCCTGGGTTTCGTCGCGCTGGCGGGCTTGCGGTCGCTGTCGATCGTGCCGGCCATGGCGGTGGACGCCGCGGCGCAGATCGACACCGTGTTGCTCGCGATGGCGATGGCCGGGCTGGGCCTGACGACACGCCTGTCGGCGATCCGCCGCGCCGGCGTCCGCCCGCTCGGGCTCGCCGCCGTCCTGTTCGCCTGGCTGATGGCGGGCGGTTTTGCCATCAACGCCGGATGGGGCGCATTGGCGCGCTGAACCCGCTGGCCAGCCACCGGAGCGGCGAGAATTCCGGCCATGCGCCGCCCTGCCCTGCTCTCTTCCTTCGCCATCGTTCGCCACCTGGTGAAGTGGTTGGTCCTCGCGGGCCTGATCGCCCTCATGGCCGGCTCGGCTTCCGCCTTTTTCCTGTTCGCGCTCGACCGCGCCACCGCCTGGCGCGAGGCTCGGCCCGCCATCGTCTGGCTGCTCCCCCTGGCCGGCTTCGCGGTCGGATGGGTCTACTGGCGGCTCGGCAAGACCGTCGAGGCGGGCAACAACCTGCTGATCGACGAGATCCACGATCCCCGCGCCCGCGTGCCCTTGCGCATGGTGCCGCTGGTGCTGGGCGGTACGCTGGTGTCGCAGCTGTTCGGCGCCTCGGTCGGGCGCGAAGGCACGGCCGTGCAGATGGGCGGCGCGCTGGCCGACCAGCTCACCCGGCTGCCCGGCCTGCGACCGGAAGACCGCCGCATCCTGCTGATGGCCGGCATCGCCGCCGGCTTCGCCTCGATCTTCGGCACGCCGCTGGCCGGCGCCATCTTCGGCCTCGAAGTGCTGGTCATTGGCCGCCTGCGGCACGACGCGCTGTTTCCCTGCGTGGTCGCGGCGGTATTGGCCGACCGGGTCGGCATCGCCTGGGGCGCGCACCACACGCACTACGCGGTGACGACGATTGCGCCGACGACCGTGTGGAGTCTTGTCGCGGTGTCGGTAGCTGGCGTGGTGTTCGGCCTGGCCGGCCGGTCCTTCGCCGGCGCCACACACGCGCTCGGGGCGGCGATGCGCCGCTGGGTGGCTTATCCGCCGCTACGGCCACTGCTCGGCGGCATCGTGGTGGCCGCAGCGGTGCATGCGCTCGACGGCTGGCGCTACATCGGGCTCGGCATTCCAACCATCGTCGAATCGCTGCAGCAGCCGCTGCCCCGGTACGACTGGCTCGGCAAGGCGGCCTTTACCGTCGTGTCGTTAGGCACCGGTTTCAAGGGTGGCGAAGTCACGCCGCTCTTCTATATAGGTGCCACGCTGGGCAACGCGCTCGCGCCGCTGCTGCACTTGCCATTCTCGATGCTCGCAGCAATCGGATTCGTGGCGGTCTTCGCCGGCGCGGCGAACACGCCGATCGCCACCATCGTGATGGCGGTGGAGCTCTTCGGCCCGGCGATCGGACCGCTGGCGGCGGTGGCCTGCATCACGAGCTATCTGGCTTCGGGCCACCAGGGCATCTATCGGGCGCAGCGCAGCGGCCGGCGAAAGTTCGACGCGCCGGTCGAAGATGCCACCGGCGAGAATTCCGGCGCGCCCCGGTAGCTTTGGCCGCAGGTCCGGTCTAGCGAAACCAGAGTTTCATCGCCGCATCCCGCGCCGCCTGGACGGTCGGGTAGACCGAGTCGTCGTCCGTCAGGTCGGCCTGGCCCGGCTCCACCAGCACGTCGATCTCCCAACCGTTCTCGAAGCGGTGAAGTGTCGCCACCGCTGCACGGCATCCGTTGTGCAGTTCGACCGAGCGCTCTTCCAGGGGTGCTGCTTGCATGCGTGTCTCCTCGCAAAAAGGAGCGCCAGTATCACCAGCGGCGGTTGTCCCTGGAAATGGTGGAAAACCTTGTGGATAGCCGTGCGGAAAACAGCCAGAAACCGCGCCACCATTGGGCTGGAACGCGGTGCCCGCCAAAACGGCAGCGATGACGCCCGCCTGCAAGCCCCCGTCGAGCGTTACCAGCGCAGCAGCCGGGGCCCGGCCAGCGCGCCGACCGCCAGGGGCAGCACCATGCCCAGCACATACCCAATGGCGATGAACGGTGCGGCCAGTTCCATGCAATGCAGGGCGTAGACCGCCGCGCCCACCGCGCCAGCCAAGGCACCCGCTCCCGCGCCGGCCAGGCGCAAGCGCACCGGTGCGACGCCGCGCAGTGCCCAGATTGCGCCGACGAACACCGGCAGCGCCAGCGCCACGATGGTCGCCGCGCAGATGCGCCAGCTCCAGCTGAGCATGAGAAAGGCGGCATCGGCGGCTGGCGCCTGCGACAGCGCGACCGCCCCCAGCAGCCACATCAGCCCGATAGGCGCCGCCCACGCCATCCAGGCGCCCCGGCTGCTGTCGCCCGGCCGACCCAGCCGGGCGACCAGCACGAGCCCGGCCATCGCCATGACCATCGGCATGCCGAATTTCACCCAGAACATCGGCAGCAGCAGGTAATCGGCCAGCACCGGGTTGAATCCGAGCCACGCCACCATCGCCAGCAGCGAAATCACGGTTCCGGCCGCCACGCCACCCGCAAGCCGTCGCACCGTGACATGGCGCGGCACCGGCATCGTGTCGGCGGCGAGCAGCGCGATGAGTTCGTCGGTTTTCATGGCGCACCTTTGCGCGCACGCGCCTGCACACCGGCGATGCGTGCGGCCAATACCTTCAGACCGCGGTGAATGCCGATCTTCACGGCCGATTCCGACATGCCGGTCTCCCGAGCCACATCCGCCACCGAATGGCCCATCAGCTTCACCTGCTCGATCGGCAGCCGCTGGCGTTCCGGCAGCGTGGCCAGCAGCCGGCCCAGGTCGCGCCGCGCTTGGGCGGGCGCAGCGTCCGGGTCGCCCGCCAGCAGGGCCCGGGCGTCGTCCAGCGGGTCGTGCAGCGCTTCGCGCACCCGCCGTGCACGCAGCAGGTCGACGGCCTTGTAGCGGGCGATGGCGTACACCCATGCCGTCAAGGGTTGGTCCGGGCGATAGGTGTGCCGCTGGTTGTGGATCGCCAGCAAGGTTTCCTGCACCAGGTCTTCCACATCGTCGGGCCAGCCCGACAGCCGCAGGCGGAAGAACGAACGCAGCCGTCCGCCGAGCTGCTGCAAAAAGCGCCGATAGGCGATGGCGTCGCCGCTCATGCCGGCGAGCAGCAGGTCGCGCAGCATCTGCTCCACCTGAAGATGGCTCGTGTGCGGCGTCGACGGTTTCAATGGCATGGCCGGGCGAGCGTACCCGGGCAGCCGCGGTCGCGCCGGGCCGAGGGGAAAAGCAAGCGATGCGGCAGGCATGGGGGGAGTTCGTACGACAAGCCGATCCGGTTACAGCGTACGGCCGGAGTTATCCGCGCGCCTGCACGGAAAAATCAGCCGACCCACAATGAACGGCATCCGCGTACCCCCTGGAGCTCGCCACCCGTGACCCGCGCCCGTCAACTCCGTCTCGGCGCCTTCATGCGCCCCGTCAGCATCCATACCGGCGCCTGGCGATACCCCGGCGCCTTCGCCGACGCCAACTTCAACTTCGCGCACCTCAAGCGTTTTGCCCAGACGCTGGAACGCGCCCGCTTCGACGCCTTCTTCATGGCCGACCACCTGGCATTGCTCAACATGCCGATGGCGGCGCTGCAGCGCAGCCATACCGCGACGTCCTTCGAGCCCTTCACCCTGCTCTCCGCTTTGAGCCAGGCCACCGAGCACATCGGTCTGGTCGCCACCGCCTCGACCACGTTCGACGCGCCCTTCCACATCGCCCGACGCTTTGCCTCGCTGGACCACATCAGCAACGGGCGGGCCGGCTGGAACATCGTCACCACCTCCAATCCGGATGCGGCGCTCAACTTCGGCCAGACCGATCACATGGAGCACGACGAGCGCTACGAACGGGCACGCGAGTTCTACGACGTGGTGACCGGACTGTGGGACAGCTGGGCCGACGACGCTTTCGTGCACGACGCCGACAGCGGCATCTTCTTCGACCCGTCGAAGCTGCACACGCTGGACCACCGTGGCCGCTATCTCTCGGTGCGCGGTCCGCTGCACATCGCCCGGCCGCCCCAGGGCTGGCCGGTGGTGGTGCAGGCGGGCGCCTCGCACGCCGGTCGCCAGCTCGCCGCGGAGACGGCCGAGGTCATCTTCGCGGCCCACGGCAACCTGGCCGAAGCACAGGCCTTCTACGCCGACATGCAGCGCCGCCTGGCCGACGTCGGCCGCGCGGGCGATTCGCTCAAAGTGCTGCCGGCGGCTTTCGTGGTGGTCGGCGACACGCTGGATGAAGCACGCGCCATCCGCGCGCGGCTCGACAGCCTGGTGCACTACGAAAGTGCCATCGCTTCGCTTTCGATCGCGCTCGGCCACGACGCATCCGCATTCGACCCAGACCAGCCGCTTCCGCCGATTCCGCAGACCAACGCCAGCCGCAGCAGCCGTGAGCGCGCCATCGCCCTGGCCGAGCGCGAAGGCCTGACCGTGCGCCAGCTCGCCCAGCGAATGGGCGGTTACGGCGGCATGGCCTTCGTCGGCACCGCCCACAGCATCGCAGACGAGATGGAGCAATGGCTCTATACCGCGGGCTGCGACGGCTTCAACATCATGTTTCCCTGGTTGCCCGGCGGCCTGGACGATTTCTGCACGAAGGTCGTGCCCGAACTCCAGCGGCGCGGTCTGTTCCGTACCGAATATGAAGGCGCCACGTTGCGCGAGAACCTCGGCCTGCAACGGCCGGCCAATCGTTTCTTTTAAGCAAGGCCGCGCAAGCTACGATCCCCGGATGCCCGTCCGCCTTCCGATCCTCGTCGCGTCTTTGCTGCTCTGCGGCAGCGCGCAAGCGGTGGAATGGTTCACCGTGATCGGCGACAAGAACGACCCGGCAGTCGACACGGCGCAACTCGACATTTCCACCGTCGCACGCAAGAACAACAACCTGATGCTGCGCTTTCGGGTCAACCTCGCCATGCCGCGCAAGCTCGGCGGCACCGAGGTCTACCAGTCCTACGTTTCACACATCACGATCGAATGCGCGACAAAGTCGGTGTTTCACGAAGACCAGATACGCTTTCGCGATGCACTGTGGCAGGGGCCTACGCACAGCGAGCAGTTCATACAACCCAAGCCGATGGCATTCGGCGGGTTGTATCCGGACCCCAAGCCGAAAATCCTGGCGGCCGCCTGCCAGTCGCGACTCAAGCCCTGAGCTGCAACGACCGGGTACTGCCGCCGCTCAAGCGCCGAAGATGCGCCAGAGCAGCCAGCCGACCACACCGGCAGCCACGAGGCTGGAGGCGCCCACTACCCACTGCAGATGACGCGATTCGGGCCACGATTCGGTCTCGACCGCGTACGGCCCGCTCTGCTCGTAAGGTGGCATCCAGGTCTGCTCGAACAGCGATTCACCGAACTTGTGTTCCACCGCCTTGGCCTGCGCGGTACGCAGTTCCGCCGTACGGCGACGGCGTGCATGGATGGGGCGCCATACCTTGGCGTCACGTTGGCGGACGTAGTTGCTGCGCGAGGTTTTGACGATCATTTGCGGTCTCCGGATCGACGCGAGTATTTCGGAGATCGTCCGCCGACAGACCCAGAGCCCCCGCGTGGCGAACGGTTGGCGTCCGGTCAGGTTCCATGACAGCATGACGACAAAGCGAATTTGCGTCCGTTCTTATCCATCAAATCTGTGGAAAACCCTGTTGAAAGCCGGGAGGGCAACTTGACGAAGCCGCGCCGCCGCTCGTTTTCCCCACGATGCCTGCCAAACGGGCACAGACGTGGTGTTTCACGGGCGCGACAAAAAGGCTGCGAGGTCCGGAGACTTCACGAGCCATCGGTGCAGGCTGACGGCGGCTGGTGTGGCGGTCCTGCGAAAGCGTCGACTTCGTACCGGAAGAATCCGTGCAGGGTGGCGGAACAGTCGCCCTTCGCTATACAACCAATGAGGAATCTTTCATGTCGCTGTCTTTCATCCTGCTGATCGTCGTCATCCTGATCCTGATCGGCGTCCTGCCGACCTGGGGTCACAGCCGCAGCTGGGGTTACGGTCCGAGCGGCGGCGTCGGCCTGGTGGTCGTCATCCTGCTGGTGCTGCTGCTCATGGGAAGAATCTAAGCGCTTCGACTCGGCGTGACCCGGCCGGGCAACCGTCCGGGGCGCGTTCCGTGCTCCCGGTCCACCGGAAAAGCCGGATCTCCCATTGGCGCCGCGCAAGCACCAAACGGTAGACCGTTCGGTTACTCTCAAGATTCAACACAAGATCCTCGAATCGGCCGCAACCCATGATCAACATTGGCATCGTCGACGACCACTCCGTCGTACGCTCCGGACTCAAGCAATTCTTCGCAGACCATGTCGATCTGCGTGTCGTCGGCGAAGCCGCCAACGGGCGTGAAGCCATCGACCTGGTGCGCACCCACGACCTCGACGTGCTCATCATGGATCTCTCGATGCCCGGCCAGACCGGCATCGACGCGCTCGCCATGATCCGCGCCAAGGCACCGGACCTGGGAATCCTCATTCTCAGCGGCTACCCCGAAGAGCACTACGCCATGAACCTGATCCGTCAGGGCGCCAGCGGCTATCTCAACAAGGACTGCGATCCGATGGAAATCGTGAATGCGGTCCGCACCATTTCGCTCGGTCGGCGCTACATCACGCCCAGCGTGGCAGAACTGCTGGCCCAACAGCTCAACCGCAAGGATGACGCGCCAGCGCACGAACTGCTGTCCGAACGCGAATTCCAGGTGTTTCTCAAACTCGCCAAGGGTGAGACGGCGGGCGACATCGCCAAGTCGCTGTCGCTCAGCGTGAAGACGGTCAGCACTTACCGCACGCGCTTGATGGAAAAGATGAATCTCGCTTCCAACAGCGACCTCACCTACTACGCCCTGAAGAGCAAGCTGATCGATTGAGCGGCCAAGCAGCCGCGACAATCGCCGGATGGAAGCCAACATCTACGAAACCCTGGTCGGTGCTTTGCGAGAGCACTGGAAGTCGCACGAGAACCGCTATCCCCAGCGGTTCCTCCTGAGTACCGAGCAGCACCGGCAACTGGTCGAGCAACGCAAGACCGGCCGCGTGGCGCTTGGCGATGCCGGCGAACCGGAGCCGGACCGGTTCTTCGGAACGCCGCTGCTGGTGGACGACGCCAGCGGCAGCACGATGGTGACAGCCGACGGTCAAACCGTTTCGCTGCGCTGAGGCCAATCACCCGCACCGCGTTTGGTGCCCCAACGTAGAAACTAGGTCTTCGGCCAGACGCACAGGGTTTGCCGAAACAGCGCCCCCGCCGGGCCGCCATCGATGCTGGTCTGAAACGACGGTGTATCGGCCAGCGCGTCGTGCCAGATCGCCGGCCACGATCCAGGCCAATCGCCTGCGTTCGCGATGCCGATTGCCACGGCAAACCAGACGAGCGGCAGAACGTACTCGAAAAAGCAGACGCCGGACGCGAGCTTGGCGAGCGTCGCCCGCACGACCAGCAGTGCCCAGACGGCCCGGTTGACCCTGACATAGTCCCGCTCGACCACCACGGCTTCACTTGGCGGGCCTTGCCCTTCGTCGCTAATCTGATTGGCGTCGAAATGCTTGTGAATTTCCACGTCGATATCCAGCGGCCAGACGGAAATTGGCTCCGGTGTCTCCGTATGCCGGGCGCTGCCACCGCGCTGCTGCCCGAGCCTATGCAGATAAGGCTCCACGCCCAGGCGCCGAGCCTCGGCGAACGCTGCAGCGAAATCGCGAAACCGGCGCACAAAAAAATGCACGCCGAAACCAAAGAAGAAATACAGGCAGATGCTCCACATCACCAGGTAGAACGCCCACATGCTGGCGGCGGCCGGCACGGCACTCCAAAGCGGCAACTGCTCTACGCGGATATCGGCCCCGCTCGCGACAGCCAGCACCGTGCTGGCAAGCAGCAGGTTGCGTCGCTGGCGCGAGAAGGAATCGTCGGTCAATTGGCCAGTCACATTGAGATGTCTCAAAAATGCATCAAATTTGGAGATTAGTGTCAATTGTCACGGATGCCCAATCAATAGGCCGTTCGGATGCGTAAACCCGCCGGTCGGCCATTGCGTCCGCCAGACCCAACCGAACCGATTCGACCGCAATCGGCAATCAGCCGAAAAACCGCCAAGCCAGCCAGCCGATCAAGATCAGCGGGCAAATGACGACCACCGCCAGCAAAAGCCGGATGTACCAACGGCGCGACCACTCGGAAAAATCCGGCCCGGCAACCTGGTACACGCTGGTGACCGGCACCTCCGCCGATGTCCAGATCGATTCGGTCGAAGCCCGCTCCGCGTCCGCCGGATCGATGCAATCGGGCAGACGGTCGGGCATGGTCGGTGCGTATACCGAACGCTGCGCGTCCGCATCCCGCGCACGAACGTAGGCCTCGCGCTGTCTGCGCATCAACCGCGATGGAGATGGCTTGGCTGGCATGGCTGTCGGGTAGGGCTCGATTGGTCGAGGCGAGACTGTTTGGTGACTTCGCAGATAAGCATCATCCTCCGCATGGCAACAGAGAGTGCACGGGCTGCTCCCATGGCCCGCCTCGCTCGAAGTGCATCGTGCCCCGCCGATGGCGGCAAACCGATAGCCGGGTTAGAAAAGGCGGATGACACAGGATCGACGTCGAAACATTCTCCGGGGCACGGTGGCAGCCGGCATCGTGGCGGCCACGGGCCGGGTCGATGCGCTCTCCGGGGCGGCCGCCGCGCCTACGGTGCTGCTGCTGAAGCGAAACGACTGGGTGCCGAACAACCCGCGCCTGCCGGTGCTGCATTACCGACGGGTGGGTCTGGGGTCGGCCGATGTGGCGTCGGCGATGGAATCGTTGTTCGATGGCCATGGCTGGCCAGCGCAATGGCGAAACGGTGTTTTCGACTACCACCACTACCACTCCACCGCCCACGAGGTGCTCGGCTTCGCAGCGGGATCGGCCACGCTGATCCTTGGCGGGCCGAACGGCCAGGAGGTCGACGTGGTCGCCGGCGACGTCGTCGTGCTGCCATGCGGAACCGGCCATTGCCGGTTGCAGGCGAGCTCCGACTTTCTCGTGGTGGGTGCTTATCCGCCGGGCCAGCGCTTCGATCTGTGCCGCGAGGCGCCCACGCCGGCCAAGGAAGCAGCAATGCGGCGCCTGGGCTTTCCAGCCACTGATCCGGTGCAGGGCCAGGGCGGCGCCCTGCCCCGCCTTTGGCCAGCGGGCTGAGCGCACCGGCGAGTACAGCCTACTCAAACCTTGCCGAGATCGCGCGCGCCCCAGGCCGACTGAGCCGTCGCCCGTCGATCCGCCAGCGCCACACGCAGCGCTGCGGTCAGCGACTGCACCAGCGAGTCGTCGCGCGACTCAAAAACCGCGAGATCACCGCGTGGCGAACCCAGCACCACCGTCTGGCTCCGCATGGAACCGAGCATGCGCACAACCGATGCGCAAACGATGGCCAGGGCACTGGCGACGGCCGCCATGGCCCAGTCGGCCGGCGCATTGACCACCTCCGCGATCGCCCACACCACGAACAACACCGCCAGCGTGAACGGAATGGTCTGCCGGCTTGATGCCGGCGGCGCCGCGATGCGCACATCGGTCACGATGGCCAGGTTGTAGGCGTCGGATCCCACGGTCAGCTGTTGGGCGGTCACCCGCATTCCGTCTGACTCCCAATAGACTTTTTCCGCTGGAATCATGCGTTTCATGCCGATCGTTGATGAAGCCATCAATATGCCGAAGATGCAGGCGTCTTCGTGTAGGCGCGTTTCGCGGTCGACCCGCAACGGATCGCTTCTTTCGAACACTTTCTAACGGATTAGAAAATATCCATACGGTCTTTCGGGCCTCCCGAGAAATTCAAGCGTGCGGTCACGTCTTGCAACGTATCGGGCCAAAATTCGTGTTGCAACGCAACAATGACGAGGAAGGACCTGGATGCTTCAGTTCAAGAACAAGCAAATCGATACCGCCATTTTCGACATGGATGGAACCATGTTCGACACCGAGAGACTGAGGTTCGCCACCCTTTCCCAGGCATCCGAAGAACTGTTCGGCAAGCCTTTCACCGAAGCCGTCCTGATGGGATCGCTAGGCCTCAGCGCCGTGAAGGCTGAAGAGCTCGCCAAACAGCACTACGGCGAAGACTTCCCCTACGCACAGATCCGCCGGCGGGCCGATGAGCTGGAACTTGAACATGTCAGAACCAACGGCGTACCGATCAAGCCGGGCCTGCTGTCGGTGCTGGAGCGACTGCGCAAGTCGGGGCTGAAGATGGCGGTGGCCACCTCGAGCCGCCGGGCGATCGCCGAGGAATACCTCATCAACGCCAACATCTACAAGTACTTCGACCTGTGCGTGTGCGGCGACGAGGTGGTGCAAGGCAAGCCGCATCCGGAGATCTTTCTCAAGGCCGCCGAGGCCCTGAACAGCGTGCCGGCGCGCAGCCTGATGTTCGAGGACTCCGAGAACGGCCTGCGCTCCGCCGCCGACGCCGGCGGGCTGGCGATTCTGGTCGAGGACATCAAGGCGCCGCACCCCGACGTGGCAGCACGCGCCTTTGCCCGCTACCCCGACCTGCGCGACTTCCTGGTCGAGCTCAAGGCGTGTACGCCCAAGCTGCCGATGCCGGCGTTGACCGAGCCGTTTCCCCAGGCCGTCAACCAGCTCAAGGCCGGCATCCACGGCTTCGGCGCCATGGGCGGCGGCTACCTCGCGCAGGTGTTCTCGCATTGGGACGGCTACACGCGACCTTGCGAAATCATCGCGTCCACCGGCAACGCGCTGCTGCGCGAGTCGATCAACGCGTTCGGCAAGTTCAGCGTGCGCTACGGCAGCCTGGCCTTCGACCAAACGATCAACCGCATGCGCGTGGTCGACGCGGCCGATCACGTGGCCATCGCCGGCATGTACCGCGACTGCGAGATCGTGGCGCTGTGCCTGCCCGAGCAGGCCATCGTGTCGCAGGCGATGGTGATCGCCGAAGGCCTGGCCGATCGCTTCGCCAGCCATGGCCGCGCGCTGACGGTGCTGGTGGTGATCAACAAGGTCGGTGGCGCGCAGTTCGTGCGCGACCAGGTGGAAGCCTCGCTCAAGCTGATGCTGCCCGCACGCGAATGCCAGCGTGTGATGGAGCGCACCGACTTTTGCGAAACCGTCGTCACCCGCATCGTCTCCAAGCTCAGCGAGGAAGCGCTGGTGCGCCAGTTGCGCATCAAGCGCGACCTCTACGAGAAGAACGTGGCCGCCGTGCGCGAAGCCGCGCTGGAGACCGAAGCCTGGGTCGAGGACACCGGCGACGACGACCTGGCCACGTTGACGCCCATCGTCGCCACGCTGCGCGACGCCGGCGAGCCGGCCAGCGCGATGGCCCCGCTGCACCTGATCCTGTTCAACAGCGAGACCGACATGCCGCTCTACGCCCAGCGCGGCAGCGACCTGCTCGAGCATCTGCGCCAGGTCGACACCGTGGCCGACATCGGCGAGATCCAGATGCTGAAGAACCGGCTGTGGAACGGCACCCACGCCATCGTCGCCTGGTATGCAGCCCTGCTCCACTATCCAACCATCGGCCACGCCATGGGCGACGCGCGGGTGCAGACGCTGATGGACCACCTGATCGACGTGGAACTGGCGCCTGCGCTGGGCGCGACCTTTCCGGCGCTGCGCTCGCGCCTGCCCGAATTCGTCAACACGTTCCGGCGCCGTTGCGCGCATGCGTTCAAGGATCCGTGTGCCCGGGTGGGTCGCGATCCGCTGCGCAAGCTGCAGCGCGACGAGCGGGTGCTCGGCAGCCTGCGCATGGCGCAGGAGCACGGCATTGCCACGACGGGGCTGGCCTTCGGAGCGGCCCTGGCGGTTTGGTACGCCCTGCACCATCCGGATGCTGCGGACGACGGCGAATGCCTGACCATCCGCCGCATCTACGGCGAACGCCAGTCGCTGGAAGACGTGCTGACCTGGAGCGGCGAGTATTACGGTCCCGACTTCCCGGGCCTCGATGCCGTGGCGGACGCCGCGGCGATCGCCAAGATCCGCGACCACTTCGATCGGCTGATGGCCGAGGGCGACGCCTACCTGGCGGCTCCGGTCCTGGTCTGATCGGCCGGCCGCGTCCGGTTCAGGCGATCGGGCGCTCAGGCGCTCAGGCGCTCACCAGTGCGAGCGCCCGCCGGAACAGCGGGGCCTCGGGCGATACGAAGTCTTCGAAGATGTCGAAGTGCGTTCGACCGGGGCAGACCATTACGTCGTGACCTTGCCCGATGGCATCGAGGTGACGGGAGAAGTACGCGGTCTGCTGCCGGAAACCGTCGGTTTCCTCGGCGCCGACCGCCAGCATAAAGCGCTGCGCGCCAAAGCGCCCATAGCTCGCGGGGCTCAGCAACTCGGCTTCGTCGAGCGTCATGCGCGCCTCCAGGTTGACGCTGCTCAGCAGAAACGGCTGCAACGCGTAAAGACCGCTCAGCCCTACGACGCCGGCGATCGCGTAGCCGTCCAGGGCTTCGGCGTCGAGCGAGCCGAGCACCGCCGCCAGATGCCCGCCGGCCGAATGTCCGCTGACACTGACCCGCGCGGCATCGAAGCCCAGTTCCGCGCGCTGCTCGAACAGGTAGCGCATCGCCTGCGTTGCCTGCCGAACGATGTCCGTGATGCTCACCGCCGGCGCCAGTTCGTAGCCGACCAGGGCAACCGCCACGCCGGCCTGGAGGAATGGCTCGGCGATGAAGCCGAACATGGTCTTGTCGCCGCCGCGCCAAAAACCACCGTGGAAGAACGCCAGCAGCGGCATCGGCCCCTGCGCCGTGACAGGCGGCGCGAACCAGTCGATGGTGCAGCGCGGCGCCGATGCATAGCGCAGCGACAGCGGCGGCAGAGCCTGCCGCAGCCGCTGGCTCCGCGCCGCGTAGTCCGCGTAGACGGCCTCACGTTCCGGATGGCGGGCGCGCAGGTTGTAGTCGGCCTCCGCGTCGCGGATCAGCGCGGAAAGCATCTGGGGGTCGGGCAAGGGCATGGGCAGGCTTTCGACGGTGCTATTCCACCGAGATCCGGGCGTCCTTCACCACTTTTGCCCATTTGGCCGCTTCCTGGTGCAGGAACTTGCCGAACTGCTCCGGCGTGCTGGCGACCGGCTCGCTGCCCATTTCGGCCAGGCGTGCCTTCACGTCGGGCTCGGCCAGGATCGCGGCGATCTCCCTCTGGATGCGATCGATGATGGGACGCGGCGTCGCGGCCGGCGCGAAGACGCCGTTCCAGTCATAGCTGACGAACCCGGCGACGCCGGCCTCGGCCATGGTGGGCAGATTGGGCGTGGACGGGTCGCGGGTCTTGCCGGTGGTGGCCAGCGCGATCAGGCGGCCGCTTTTGATGCCGGGTGCAGCGGTCGGCAGGAAACCGATATAGGCATCGACATGCCCTGCCATCACATCGGCCAGCGCGGCGCCACCGCCCTTGTACGGCACGTGCGTCAGCTCGATGCCCTCCTGCAACTTGAACAACTCCATCGCCAGATGCTGGGCCGACCCGTTGCCCGACGAGGCATACGACATCGCACCCTTGCGCGCCTTGGCATAGGTGATGAAGCCACCGACCGACTTCACCGGCGAACCGGGCGGCACCAGCAGCACGTTGGGGGCCTGGATGTTCTGCGTGACCGGCGCCAGGTCCTTGAACGGGTCGTAGCCCATGCGCGGGTACAGCGCCGGATTGACCGGGAACGAGGCGATGTCGACCAGGAAGGTGTAGCCGTCGGCCGGCTGCCGCGCCACGTAGGCGCCGGCGATCATGCCGGAGGCGCCGGGCCGGTTCTCGATGACGACCGGCTGGCCCAGTCGCTCCTGCAGCTTGGGCGCGATGATGCGCATGGTGATGTCGGCCCCACCGCCGGGCGAGGTGCTCAGCACCATGTGGATCGGTTTGGCGGGATAGGCATCCTGCGCGCGCACGTGCGCGCTCGAAAGGCACAAGCCTGCGGCGACCAGCGATGACAGCCACGGTGCGAGCCGGCGGCCGAGCCGCCAAGGGGAAGAAGTTTTCATGCGACGTTTCGGTTGGAGGTTGCGGTTGATTCAGGCGCCGGCCGATTGCGCGCCGGCATGGAACACGTCGTGGGCTTCCTGCCGGGCGGCCATCACGTGGGCGATGGCGGCTGCGCGGGCGCTGCGGCGGTCGCGGGCGGCGATGGCCTCGAACAGCGTGCGCAGTTCGCGGGCACTGTGCTTGGCACGGCCGGGGCTCGACATGGTCTGGGCCCGCAGCAGGTTGATGCGCGCGAGCAGCCCGCGAATCAGTCCACCCAGCACTTCGTTGGCGCTGGCGGAAATGATGGCGTCGTAGAAATCGGTGGTCGCCTCCACGCGCTGGAGGGCGTCCGCCAGCCGTACGGCGGTGTCGAAGCGCTGCAGCGCTTCTTCGATGTGGCTCAGGTCCTCCGGTCCGGCGTGCTGGGCGGCCAGCGAAGCCAGCTCGCCTTCGAGCACGGTGCGCGTGTGATAGATCTGCTCGGCTTGCGGCCAGTCGATGACCGCTACCGATGGGCCACGATGGGGCACGTGCACCACCAGATGCTCCGCCACCAGCACCCGCAGCGCTTCGCGCAGCGACGGCCGGCTCACGCCCAATTGCTCGGCCAACGAGGTTTCCACGAGGCGTTCACCCGGCTTGAAATGGCCGACGAGCACCGCCTCGCGCAGCTTGCGCACGGTTTCCTTCTGCACGGTGGAGGTCGATATCTTCAGATCCATCCGGAGTGTTCCTTTCTGGGTGAGCCTTGACCGATATTGTCAGACAATCTTATAGTCTTGCAACATAATCAAGAAGCGTGCCACACCGTGCGGCACCATGATTCAAGGAACACCCAGTGGAATTCAATATTCGCAAGTGGCTGACCGTCATCGACGAGAGGCACGAGGAAGCCGGCCAACGACATGCGCAGGCACTGCGCCGCGTGGCGGTGGCAGCGGTCATCGCCAATCCGTTCCTGCCCGGCTTCCTGCAAGACCTCCAGCCCTGGATCGATGGCAGCGACGTGCTGGGCGAGGCCATCGGACAGCGGCTGGTGGCCGCCATGGGCGGCGAGCCGGTGCAAAGCTACGGCAAAGCGGGGCTGGTGGGGGTTGATGGTGAGCAGGAGCATGCGAATGCCTTGCTTACCACCCGGTTCGCCAATCCAGTGCGCGAGCTCATCGGAGGCGCCAAGGCTTGGATCCCTTCGGTCACCAAGATCGGCGGCCCGGGCAGCGCCATCGACATCCCGCTGGCACACAAGGACGCGCTGTACGTGCGCTCGCACTACGACACGCTCACCGTCACGCTGCCGGACAGCCCCCGCCCCGACGAGATCGTGCTGATCTTCGCGGCGGGAAATCGCGGCCGCCTGAATGCGCGGGTCGGCGGCCTGCAGCACGACCAGGTTGGTGGCCGTGACGGCCTGACCTGAAACGCTGCGCTGCCACCGATCGCGAACGAACCAGTCGCGGCACAGAAACTGCCTCGACTTGGGGCAAGACGCTCACGGACCAGATGGCCCTGGCACGCGCCAAGCCCGAACGAGTTGCAGTACGCGTCTCCGGAAGTCGGCACCACCAGCCATGCGGGAGCGGCGCTGATGGAGTCGATGACCGGCTTGCTCGACGCTGCCTTCGCGGCAAACGACCGATTTCACATCGTCACCGCCGGGGCCGCCTGGACGGCCTGCTGCGCAAACTGATCAACGGGCATAGGGCAGCACCGCTGCTCGATGGCATCACCATCCTGAAGACCGATGGCCTGGCGGCCTCGCGCGACGTCGACCGTACGGTCAGCCACCTACGGCAGGCCTTGAATACGCTCGACGCTCGTGGCGTGCCGAGGTGCATCCCCGGCGGCGCCGGTTTTGCTGGCATGCGAACCATGCTGACCTGTTCCAGCGTACTGACCGACGGCATCGAAGCCGGGGCCCACCAATTGCTGACGCCTCGCTGAGCGGGTGATCCACCTGTTGGCCGGCCGGAATCAGGCGCCCGCCTGCTCGTGGAACTCGGCTGGCACCGCCGTCCTTTTGAATGGTTTGACGGTCTTTAGCCCTCGGTGCCGGCCGGCCTGTTACGCCCCAAGATGTTGGGCTGGTTCTGCGCTGTGAACATCACGATGCTGACCGCAGTTTCGCCACTCGCGGAGCGCACCGTCATGGCCCTGGTCAGGCCGTTTATGGCCGGCATGTTCGTGTCGCCAGCCAACAGGTTCGCGAAGGGGTCGGCCTTGAATCCGGAGACGCATCTGGTTTCCCGATGAAAAGCGAAGTCCGGTCGTGCAGCACATGGAACGCGATCACCAGTCGAAAGATGCGGGAGGCCAGCATCAGCCCGACCATGCTCCCGCCGCTTGCGCCGGATGGATCGTTCGCCATGCAAAAGGCCGCGTCAAACTGACAGTGCCGGCTCGACCATGGGAAGCCCGGTCGCAGCTTTCATAAACGGATGGCAGCGGAGCCGCGACCATACCGTTGCAGACAGCACGCTCACCCGCCCCTTTGGACCGCGGGAAGGAATGGCCGGAGAAGCAGCTTGCGCAATGGCGGCTCGCACCAGGCGGCCACGGCCATAGCCACGGGAATGCAGGCCAAAATGCCGATGACCGTTGCAGGTATTGGAGGAACGCGCGCGGAGGTCAGCAGCGAGATGACCAATCCGCCCACGTGAATATGAATCAGATAAAGCGGAAAGGTCGCGAGGCCGAGAATGCGCAACGCCGCTCCAAAGCGGCCTCGGCCGCGCATAACGAAATTGCCCAACTCTCGTTTCCAGTAAAGCGACAAGGCAATGCATGCCACGAAGGCAAACCATATCGCGTAGGGGAAGATCCAGGCCATCGGCGTTTCGGCCGAGTACACATTGTATTTATGGACTGCAAATGCGATTTCGATCGGGCCTAGCAAAATGCCGCAGAGCAACACCGCAATGCGCGCCGGCGAGGCGCCAGCCCGGTCGATCGAAGCGAGACTGATGCCCACAGCGAAATAGAAACCTTGCTGCAGCAGTAGCAGATTATCGAGCCAGGTCACATGCCATAGGCGAAAACTGACAGCGGCCCAATAAACTGCGCTCCATACACATAATCCGACCGCCAGTCGGTCGAGGTGATGCGAAAACCCGTTGAAAATCATGAGCCAGACGACGCCGTAGAATGCGATCTCTATCGGCAATGTCCAGAATTGTGGAACGATCCAGTCACCCATGGGCCAGAAAAAAATGGTCTTGGCAAATTGCTGCACTGTGCGCACCAGCGGCATGTTCCAGATCGCAATGTCGATCACCAACACGATGAGCGCACAGACGAAAACCCCTGGCAACAACCTCCCGAGTCGGCCAAGAAAGAACTTCCATGCGCTACCGCCATTCTGGGCACTGTAGGCAATGACGAGCCCCGACACGACAAAGAAAATTTCAACACCGACCCAACCCCAACGGGTGAATTCTTGAATCGCCTGATATTGAGCGGGGATGCCAGATGTGAAGGAGCGGATGTAGGTGGCAAAAGGATCGAAGAACCGATAGGCCAGATGCCATCCGAGTACGAGCATTGCCGATATGAAACGAACTAGGTCAAGACCATAAATCGGGGATCGCGAATACTGGTTCATCGCGACTGAAATTTAGTTTTATGCGGATGCATTCATGCTCCTGATTCTGCGCCTTGATCGATCGAAATAAAAGCTCATCCACCCGGTCAAGCTGACGAGCGCACTTGCCAATAATTTTTCAGCATTTTATAGTGGGGCGGCCTGAAAAAAATATTACCGGGAACGAGGGACAGCGCATGCCCCAGCAGCATCGAGCTATAAAGCGTCACAAGCAGAACCGGGATCCACAACACGTACCACGCCGGACGAAGCCCGAATGCATCCAAGCCGTAGTAAATCAGTCCTATGACAAAAAGATGAATTAGAAAAATCTCGAAAGACCATTTCCCGATGCTGCTAAATGCTTTCTTAAACCACTCGACTCGGCACAAAATCAACACAAAACATACAAACGAGAAGGTGAGCGGCAGCGTCTTGGTCAGGAGTTTTGGCGCCCCCGCCACGGGATAAAGTGAAAAAGTCACAAAAATAGCCGCTCCAAGAACCGTGATCATGTAAAGCCGCTTGGTCGAACTGAATAGATTTTTCAATTCAGCGCTGCATGCCGCGCCCAGGATGAACATCGGAAAGCCGTAATCCGTCAACTCACTCAGCAAAATCTGGTAGTCAGAACTCGCGTAACGCATGTTGATGAAGGAGGCGGCCCAGGCAAGAAGCAACGCCAACCCTAACTGAAGCGGCTTGGAAAGCCGGCTGGTGAGGCTGGCATATCCTGAAAGAATGAAAACCGCGAATATGAACCACAACGCTCCTTTCGGCGTATAGAAGTATTCATATATGTTACCCGTATGAGCCAAGGGAAGCCAGGGATACAAATTTATCCCGATTCTCTCAAAACCAATCTGCAGACAAGTCCACACGACAATAATCCACAGAAAGAAATCGAGCCGGTTCGACAGGAACCACTTCAAACCCTTGCTCGCCGACGTGGCATAAATAATGCCAGAGCAAAGAAAGAACGTCGCCATCCTAAAATTAATGAATATCCAATCCATGTGATGGGGCCACCGCGGCATCATGTCCAGTGGATAATACGATCTCATCGACAGAGTGACGTGATGCAGCACGACTAGGACGGCGGCAATCCCTCGCAAAATATCGATCCGAATACTTTGGGTCTGCGGTTTGACGAGGGGCGCAGTCCGGCTTGCAACCGCAAGCCGTTTGAGTTCGCCAATAGAGAGCTCTTCCCATTCGGCGGGCAGAAAACCTATCACCTGCTCCAGATCCAGCGACACCCGCACATAGTTCAGCGAATCGCCGCCGAGCGATGTGAAGGATTGACTGTCATCCAGATCTTCCGGTTCAAAAATGCTGGTGAATATGCTGGTGATGCCCTGCTCGCCTTTCACAGCGCCGGCCGATCCACTGCCTGCTGGCACTATGGAAGCCTTCAGACTTGCGTAATCGATTTTGCCGGAGGACAACAACGGATACGCCTGGACCTTCCGTACCTCGATGGTGTTAATGGGCAGTTTCAAAGCTGCGGCCAATCGAGCCCCGAGCGCCTCACTCGCTCGTGCATCCCGGGTCACCACAAGAAGATGCCCGTCGATGCCTGTGGCGATGCACGGCAATTCGGCCTCTGCGCCGATCCGCTCTACGTCGTCCAGCCCGATGCGATTGCCGAATATCTTGATGAACCTGCTGAGCCTCCCGACGATATAGAACAGCCCTTGCTCATCTCGGTACGCAATATCCCCGGTGCGCAACTCGGCCAGTTGAGCGGGTAAATCAAGCTCTTCTGCCCGGGTGGCGTATCCCATCATTACATTGGGACCCCGGTAAACCATCTCTCCGCGCTCGCCCGCGGGAAGTTCGACGCCGTGTTCGTCCAGGATAGCGATCGCCCCACCGGGCACTGGAACGCCAATCGAATCGGGATGCACTAGCGCCTGCGCGGGCGGAAGGTAGGCCATGCGCGGAGACGCCTCTGTCTGGCCGTACATGACGTAGAACCGCCATCCGTGCGTCTGCGCCAGCTTCGCGAAGCGCTCGACTGCTGCGGCTTGCAACTTGCCGCCCGCTTGCGTGAAATAGCGCAGGCTCGGCGGCGCTACTTTCTCCAGGCTCACCCGCTCGAGGAGGTCGTAGTTATGCGGCACCCCCGCAAAACTGGTCGCACCATGTTCTCTACAGAAGGGCCAAAACTCCGCGTCGACCATCGATCGCGCGGTCATCAGCAGCGTGGCGCCGGCATACAGGTGGCTGTTTATGATCGAAAGACCATAGGAATAGTGCGTGGGGAGGCTGACGACACCCCGTTCGTCTTGCCCGATCTGCAGGTACTCCGCAATCGACGCCGCATTCGAGCTGATGTTTTGTTGAGACAGTCGCACGCATTTCGCGCTACCCGTCGAGCCCGACGTGGACAACAGCACGCAAAGGTCCGGGTGGATCGCCTGCACACCGTCGGCCAGCGGCTGCGGCGCATAACGGTCCGCTTCGCGCATGGCGATGCCCGGTCGGAAAGTGCCGGCAAGGCGGTCGAATACTTGCGCCGACCCGACCGGTGCGAGCATGCAAGCGTGGTTTCCGAGCAGGCAGGCGACGTAGGCGACCAACCAGTCGACGGTCAGTCCGCCCTCCAACAGAACCAGCTGCTTTTGCGGGCCCAGCACTTTCGCCACGGCGTCCGCCCGGGCGAGGAGCTGCGCGTAACTGATGGCTTGGCCCTGGTCATCGATCGCGGCGATCTGCTCGCTCCGCGCCTGCTCGAGCTGTCGCAACAGTTCATTCTTCATTCGTCAATACCTGCGTAGGGGGTGTCGTGCCATCTCGCCCTGTTCGATGCTCCAAGCACTGCGCTGCGAACAGTCACGCTGATAACGGTGAGCTCAAATCGATGAGCATAGTACGTGGCATGCCGCACTTATTGTGGAGCCTCGCCTCCGGCCGGTTGAATGGAGAAAAGGAACACTGCTTTTATGATATTTATGTTGCGCCGCAGCATTTTGTCGAGGGGAATACAGTAGCGCAAGACATGTCTGCCAAAGGGCCGCAAAAGCAGCTGTCGCGTCCTTCGGCACAGAGAGTCTGAAGAGGTCGCATGCGGCGGTCGGTGCCCGTACTCAGGAAAATCGCGACCCACCGCATCAGCGGTATTTTGAAAGTGCGTGATGGGTTCGAAGGACGCAGCTGAACCTTGGCTGTCGATGAATCCACGTGCATCATGAATGCCCAAATACGACCTGGACAAAGAAAAAAGGGTCAGGACTTTTGGTCCTAACCCTTTGATATCCTTGCGGAATTAATGGTCGGCGTGGCGGGATTCGAACTCGCGACCCCTTGCACCCCATGCAAGTGCGCTACCAGGCTGCGCTACACGCCGAGCCTCAAATTCTAGCATCAAAAAGTCAGTGGTTCGGCCAACAGCAGACGAATCGCCAACAGTTCTTTTCGAATCGACGACATCGACAGCGGCGTCGTCACCATGATGCGAGCTGGCGCCACATCGACGAACGCTTCGGAGCCGTCAGGCGCGCCAACATCCGACCCTTCGCCCGAATCCGAAACACCTGCCGGCGCCAACGCGGTGCCTGCACCGGCTAGTGCCGATCGTGCACCGCGCTCGGCCTGCATCAACTCCTGTAGCTTGTTGCGTGCTCCGCTGATGGTGAATCCCTGCTCATAGAGCAAATCACGAATCCGCCGAATCATCAGCACCTCGTGATGCTGGTAGTAACGCCGGTTCCCGCGTCGTTTCATCGGCCTGAGCTGGGTGAACTCCTGCTCCCAATAGCGCAAGACATGGGGCTTGACCTCGCACAGCTCGCCGACCTCGCCGATGGTGAAGTAACGCTTGGCGGGAATGGCTGGAAGAAGTGTGCTGCCCATGTATGGATTGGATTTCGGGGGCTGCGAGGTTAACGCAATGCTCATCGCCGCGACAAGCATTGCGCAAGGTCGGCACTGGCCCGGCTCAACCTTGCAGTTGCTCCTTCAGCTTGTGGCTTGCATGGAACGTCACCACGCGCCGTGCCTCGATCGGAATCGCCTCGCCGGTACGCGGATTGCGCCCCGGGCGCGGCGCCTTGGTGCGGATCTGAAAGTTGCCGAAGCCGGAGATCTTGACGTCGTTGCCTTCTATCAGGCTGCTGCAGATCAGATCGAAGAATGCATCGACCATGTCCTTGGACTCGCGCTTGTTCAACCCGATCCGCTCGAACAGCAGTTCGGCGAGCTGAGCCTTCGTCAGCGCCGGAGTTTCCAGGCTTTCGACAGCGAAATCATCAGCATTGGCATCCATGGTGATCAAACCCCTCATACACGCAATCGGGCGCCGGTATCGGCGGCCAATCCTGCAAGCACGTTCTGCACCGTCTTCTCGATCTGCTCTTCGGTCAGCGCGATGTCGCCGTTGTTGAGCGTCAATCGGAGCGCCAGGCTCTTCTCGCCCGCCGCGAGGCCACCGACCGGAAAACTACCATCCTTGGCAGCCTTGGGCCGATAGACATCGAACAGTGCGACAGACCGCAGAATGCCATCGGGCGCCGCGGCCAGCGCAGCCGAACGGATCTTGCCGTAGCCCACATCCTCGGTCACCACGATGGCGATGTCACGCTCGACATCCTGCTGTTTGGCGATGGATCGTGCCACCGGAACGACACGCTGCATGACCATCGCCAGGTCGAGTTCGAACAACACGGGCGCCTGCGCGAAGCTCCACGACTGGCGCCAGCGTGGATGCAATTCGCCGACGAATCCAATCTCGACGCCATCCAGCAGCACGCGCGCGCTGCGTCCGGGATGCAGCGCCGGATGCTCCGACGCCTCGAACACCGGCCGACGTGGTGCGAGCAGCGCCTCGACGTCGCCTTTTGCGTCGTAGAAATCGACCGGGCGTTCAACGCTGCCCCACTGCAGGCTTTCCGCCGACCCATATGCCGCCGCCGCCACACGCATCGGCTGCCGGAAACCTTGCACCGTCGTATCCGAATCGACGACCGACGCGTCGCGCAGGAACACGCGGCCCAACTCGAAGGTACGAACGCGAGAGACCTTGCGATCGACGTTGAACTTGAGCACCTGCAGCAAGGAGCCCATCAGCGACGAGCGCATCACGCTCATCTGGCTGGCAATCGGATTGAGCAGGCGGATCGGGTCGGCGTTGCCGGCCAGGGTGCGTTCCCAGTCCTCTTCGACGAAACTGAAGTTGATGGTTTCTTGATAGGACAGCGCCGCCAGCGCGCGCCGAACGGCGAACGGGCTGCGTGTCGCTTCCGCGGGCAGGCGCGGCGTGATCGGGCCGAGCGGCGGTGTATTGGGCAGGCGCTCGAATCCGACGATGCGGGCGACTTCCTCGATCAAGTCTTCTTCGATGTTGATGTCGAAGCGCCACGACGGCGGTGTCACCGACAGGCTCCCATCCGCCTCGAAGGCGACCGGCAGACCGAGCGAGGTCAGAGCCTCGGCGCATCGTGGCGTGTCGAGCGCCATGCCGATCACCTTGGCCGCGCGCGCTGGCCGCAGGCGAACCGGATTGGACACTGGCACGTTGGGCGCGACGTCGGTGATCGGACCGGCGCTTCCGCCGCAGATCTGCTGGACCAGCGCGGTGATGCGCTCGATGGCCGCAACCGTCTGCCCCGGATCGACCCCACGCTCGAACCGATGGCCGGCATCGGTCGAGAAATTGAACCGACGCGACCGACCCGCCACCGCACGCGGGTACCAGAAGGCGGCCTCGATATAGATGTTGCGCGTGTCGTCGCCGACCGCGCTGGTATCGCCGCCCATGATGCCGGCGAGCGACTCCACTTCGCGGTCATCGGCGATGACCCCCACCGTGCCGTCGAGCCCGATGGTGTTGCCGTTGAGCAGCTTCAGGCTCTCGCCTTCGCGACCCCAGCGAACCTGCAGGCCGCCCTGGATCTTGTCGAGGTCGAAGATATGCGTCGGCTGGCCGAACTCGAACATGACGTAATTCGAGATGTCGACCAGCGGCGACACGCTGCGCTGGCCGCATCGAGCCAGGCGCTCCACCATCCAGGAAGGCGTGGTAACCATGGGATCGACGCCCTGCACCACCCGTCCGCTGAAGCGGCCGCAAAGGTCGGTCGCCTGCACGTCGACCGGCAGCGTTACCGTGTGATTGACCGCCGCGGCCATGGGCGCAGTCGTGACCAAAGGGGTGCCGGTCAGGGCCGAAACCTCACGGGCGATGCCATGGATGCTCAGGCAATGCGCCAGGTTCGGCGTGAGCTTGAGCGTAAATAGGGTGTCGTCGAGCTGCAGGTATTTGCGCAGATCGGCACCGACCGGCGCGCTGGCGTCGAGCTCGAGCAGGCCCTCGTTGCCCTCGCCGATGCCCAGTTCCTTGGCCGAGCACAACATGCCCTGGCTCTCGACGCCGCGCAGCTTGCCGACCTTGATCAGGAACGACTTGCCGTCCGCGCCTGGCGGCAGTTCGGCGCCGACCAGAGCGCAAGGGATCTTGATGCCGACCCGCGCATTCGATGCGCCGCAGACGATGGCCAGCGGCGCGGCCTGGCCGACTTCCACCTGGCAGACGCGCAGGCGATCCGCGTTCGGATGTTGTTCGGCGGCGATGATCTCGCCCACCACGACCTTGCTGAAGGCCTTGGCCACGGGCTGGAGTTCCTCGACCTCCAGGCCCGCCATGGTCAGTGTGTCGGCAAGAGCCTGTGTATCGAGTGCGGGGCTGCAGAATTCGCGCAGCCAGGATTCCGGAAATTGCATCTGTCGTTTCTCTTTTCTTCGCGTGTGCTTCGTCGACCGGCGGCGCTTACTGAAATTGCCGCAGGAAACGCATGTCGCCGTCGAAGAACAGGCGCAGATCGTTCACGCCGTAGCGCAGCATGGTGAGCCGGTCCGGTCCCATGCCGAAGGCGAAGCCGAGGTAGCGTTCCGGATCGAGACCCATGTTGCGGATCACATTGGGATGCACCTGTCCGGAACCGGCGACCTCGAGCCAGCGGCCCGCCAACGGCCCGCTGGCGAACTGGATATCTACCTCGGCGCTGGGCTCGGTGA
Source organism: Xylophilus sp. GOD-11R (assembly GCF_033546935.1). Classification (GTDB taxonomy): domain Bacteria; phylum Pseudomonadota; class Gammaproteobacteria; order Burkholderiales; family Burkholderiaceae_C; genus Xylophilus. The sequence continues at coordinate 2,641,047 of NZ_CP137854.1, forward strand.
AAGGGAAGAAGCTCGGGCGGAAGCGCAATACGAGGTCGTCGCGCTCGAAAAATGTGCGGCAGAAATCGGTGAAAACGACCTTGAGGTCCTTGAAGCTGACGTTCTCGCCGATCCACAGGCCTTCGCACTGGTGAAACATCGGCGAATGGGTTGCGTCGCTGTCGACACGATAGGTCCGTCCCGGTGCGATCACGCGGATCTCCGGCATCGTGCCGCCAGCGTCGAGTGCAGACCGGTGCCGCTTCACATGCTGCACCGCATAGCGCACCTGCATCGGACTGGTATGGGTACGCAGCAGCAGCGGCGCGCCAGCGTCGCCGGAATCCACGTAGAAGGTATCGTGCATCGACCGCGCCGGATGGTCGGCCGGCGTGTTGAGCGCGGTGAAATTGAACCAGTCGGTTTCGATCTCCGGCCCATCGGCGACCGAGAAGCCCATCGATCCAAAAATGCCTTCGATGCGTTCGAGCGTCAGCGAGACAGGGTGCAGTCCGCCTTCGCCGCGCACCCGACCAGGAAGCGTCACGTCCAACGACTCGGCCCGCAACTGGCGTTCGAGTTCGGCTTCGGCCAGGAACTTGCGGCGCTCCGAGAGTGATGCTTCGATTGCCTGCTTGGCCTGATTGATGACCGCGCCGCGCGCCTTCTTTTCTTCGACCGCCAATGCGCCGAGGCCCTTCATCAACTCCGTGATGCGGCCGGCTTTACCCAGGAAAAGCGCTTTGGCATTTTCCAGATCGACAGGCGTTCGAGCGGCCGAAAAAGCCTGCGTGGCATCGGCGACCAGCGCGTCCAACTCGTTCATAGATGCTTCGGTAGAAATGAAAAAAGGCTAGTGCTTGCGACAAGCCCTAGCCTTTGAATGTTGTGCCGATCCGGTGACGAGTCAGCCGGACCGGTGTCGAACAATCAAGCTGCCAGTTTGGCCTTGACCTGATCAACGATGCTGCCGAAAGCAGCCTTGTCGTGCACAGCGAGATCGGCCAGCATCTTGCGATCGATCTCGATGGCAGCCTTCTTCAGGCCGTTCGCGAACTGGCTGTAGGTCATGCCGAGTTCACGCGCAGCGGCGTTGATACGGGCGATCCACAGCTGACGGAACACGCGCTTCTTGGTACGGCGGTCACGGTAGGCGTATTGGCCGGCCTTCATCACCGCCTGTTTGGCGATGCGGAAGACATTGCCGCGACGACCGCGGAAGCCCTTGGCGAGCTTGAGAACCTTTTTGTGGCGGGCGCGAGCCGTTACACCACGTTTGACGCGAGGCATTGAAGTACTCCTTGTTCGTCAGTTGATTACAGGCCAGCGAACGGGAGCATCTGGGCCATGTGGCCCATATTGGTCTCGTGCACTGCAACGGAACCGCGCAGGTGGCGCTTGTTCTTGGTGGTCTTCTTGGTCAGGATGTGACGCTTGAAGGCCTGACCGCGCTTGACGGTGCCGCCTGGACGAACGCGAAAGCGCTTCTTCGCGCTGCTCTTGGTCTTCATTTTGGGCATGAAATGCTCCTTGATCGTGCTCGTGAGGCGCCGTAAAAACTGTTTTCACGGACTTGCAGGCCCCGAGCCACTTATGTTGCGGTGCTTGAAGCACCGCGACGGTAACGGCGCCCTGAAGCGCTGCTACCGATTGCGCGGTTTTATCCGCGCAAATTTCTCAACCCGCCATTGTCGCCGATTGCGACTCAGGCAGCAGCAGAAGATGCTTCTGCCACAGCCTTCGCGGCCGCTTTTTTGCGGCTGGGCGCGATCATCATGATCATCTGGCGCCCTTCGAGCTTCGGAAACTGCTCGATCAAGATGGAGTCACCCAAATCGGTGCGAATCCGCTGCAGCAAAGCCATGCCGATTTCCTGGTGGGTGATTTCCCGTCCACGGAAACGAAGCGTGATCTTGCACTTGTCGCCCTCGTCAAGAAAGCGCCGGATATTGCGCATCTTGATGTTGTAGTCGCCGTCATCGGTACCAGGGCGGAATTTGATTTCCTTGATCTCGATGACCGTCTGCTTGGCCTTGGCTTCGGCCGCACGCTTCTGCTCCTGGTATTTGAACTTGCCATAGTCCATCAAGCGGCAGACCGGCGGGTTCGCGGTCGCAGCGATCTCCACCAGATCCACATCGAGCTCACCGGCCATTCGCAGAGCCTCGGACAGGCTGACGATGCCTAATGGCTCGTTGTCAGGGCCGGACAGACGCACTTCAGGCGCCATGATCTCGCGATTGAGACGGTGTTTGCGTTCCTCGCGGTGGCGACGGTCACGAAATTCAGTAGCGATGACTCATATCCTTATAAACGTACTACGAAAAACCGTAGCAAAGCCGTTCGTACGCGGAGAACGGTGGCTGCAAAACCGACCATCCTCGGGCTGTCAGACCTTGAGAGACACGTCGGAAACCACTTTTTCGACAAAAGCAGCAACTGACATCGACCCAAGATCGACACCGCCCCGAGCGCGCACGGAAACGGCACCTGCTGCCATCTCCTTGTCGCCAACGACCAGGATATACGGCAGCTTTTGCAATGCATGCTCCCGTATTTTATAGTTAATTTTTTCGTTACGAAGATCGAGCTGCACTCGAAGCCCTTGTTCCCGCAGTGTTTTAGCAACATTGCGCGCATATTCAGCCTGACTATCGGTGATGGTCAGGACCGCGAGTTGCACCGGCGCCAGCCAGGAAGGCATGGCGCCCGCATGGTGCTCGATCAACATCCCGATGAAGCGCTCCAGGCTTCCGACGATCGCGCGATGCAGCATGACCGGATGCGCACGTCCGTTGGACTCGGTGACGTATTCCGCCCCCAATCGCTCCGCCGTATTGAAGTCGACCTGGATCGTGCCGCACTGCCAGTGGCGACCGATGGCGTCACGCAGCGTGTATTCGATCTTCGGCCCGTAAAAGGCACCGTCGCCCGGCGAGATGATGAAGTCGACGCCTGACCGGCGCAGCGCTTCCGAGCAGGCGTGTTCGGCCTTGTCCCAGAGCTCGTCCGAACCGACCCGGTTCTCCGGACGCGTGGCGATCTTGTAGAGGATGTCGGTGAAGCCGAAATCGCGATAAACACGCTGCAGCGTTTCGGTGAAAGCCACGCATTCATCGAGAATCTGGTCTTCGGTCACGAAGGCATGCCCGTCGTCCTGGGTAAAGCCGCGCACCCGCATGATGCCGTGCAAGGCACCCGACGGCTCGTTGCGATGGCACTGGCCGAACTCGCCATATCGCAAAGGCAGATCGCGATAGCTGCGCAGGTCGCTCTTGAAAATCAGCACGTGTCCGGGACAGTTCATCGGCTTCAACGCGTAGTCGCGCTTTTCCGATTCCGTCGTAAACATGTTCTCTCGGTAGTTCTGCCAATGACCGGTCTTCTCCCAAAGGCTGCGATCCAGGATCTGCGGCCCCTTCACCTCCTGGTAACCGGTGTCACGGTAGACCTGGCGCATGTACTGCTCGACCGCCTGCCAGACCGCCCACCCCTTCGGATGCCAGAACACCACGCCGGGCGCGACATCGTCGATGTGGAAGAGGTCCAGCTCCTTGCCCAGCCGCCGATGGTCGCGTTTTTCGGCCTCCTCGATCCGCAGGATGTAGGCGTCCAGGTCCTTCTTGTCGGCCCATGCAGTGCCATAGATGCGCTGCAGTTGCTCGTTCTTGGCATCTCCGCGCCAATAGGCACCCGCCAGTTTCGTCAGCTTGAATGCCTTCAGGAAGCGCGTGTTGGGCACATGAGGGCCACGACACATGTCCACGTATTCCTGGTGGTAGTAAAGGCCCATCGCCGTCTCTTCCGGCATGTCGTCGATGAGGCGCAGCTTGTAGTCTTCGCCCCGGGAGCGGAAAACTTCGATGACCTCGGCTCGCGGCGTCATCTTCTTCACCACGTCGTAGTCCTGGGCGATGAGCTGCTTCATGCGCGCCTCGATCGCGGCCAGGTCATCGGGTGTGAATGACCGCTCGAACGCGATGTCGTAATAAAAGCCTTCCTCGATGACCGGACCGATCACCATGCGGGCGGACGGATAGAGCTGCTTGACCGCATGCCCCACGAGATGCGCCGCCGAGTGGCGAATGATCTCCACGCCCTCCTCGTCCTTGGGCGTGATGATCTGAAGCTTCGCGTCGTGGTCGATGAGGTCGCTTGCATCGACCAATCGGCCGTCGACCTTGCCCGCGACGGTCATCTTGGCCAGACCTGGCCCGATGTCGCGAGCGACCTCTGCAACCGTGACAGGGCCGGGGAAACTGCGCTGCGAGTTATCGGGTAGCGTGATCTGGATCATGGAGGTGCACGGAGAAACAAATTCAAGAACAAAAAAGCGCGGTGAACCGCGCTTTTGTCGATGGCCCGAAGGCTTGGATATGGAGCTGGCGCGATGACCGGCCTAACGGCCGCAGAAGCTTTCTGTCGTAGTTCGAGAAGTCATCAATAGCCTGCCTTTCCTGCTTTTGTCGATCTGAAAATCAGACGTCTAGTTTAGCACTTGCACGACTCGGCGAACCGCCGCCAACACACCGGACGGCGGTGCTCAGACCATTGAACGGAGCACCCAGTCGCCGCCGTCGATCGGCTCAAGATGCCCCACCAGGGCGGGCGCGATTTCATAGACGAAGCAAGGCAACACCTGCCCGTCGACCACGACGTCGACCTCTCGTTTGGCGTACTCCCCGGAAGGCTCCGGCAACAAGCCTTCAATTTCATCGAGGCGCGTTTCAAGCGTCGGCGAAACCGCGTAGATCTCGCCCGTGACCGAAGCCGAGCCTTCCAGGATCAAGCCGGGATACCAACCCATCGGGTAGAGCACGCCTTTGATCACACCCGTGCCGATGAACCTAGGCGCAGGCTGCAGCAGATTGATGTCGTTCACCTCGCCGCGCCGCAACGTGCCATAGACAAACGCGTATCGAACCGGGTCGACGTTATCCATGGGCGGCGAATCGTGATTCATGCTGACCTCCATCTGATTTGATGTTGCGTTGGGTATGGTGCCCATGATCTGCCAGACTTGCACCGCCGGCTGTCCGGCGAGGCCTTGTACAGGTGCAACATAGGCAATTTCTCCTCTGAAAAAAACGCCGTTCCGCTTGGAAAGCCGTTTTTTCTCCAGTAGCATGCGCGCAGCCAGTGAAGAGACGGATTTCTCGCTGGTGAAGACACCAACTTTCCTTAGGAAAAACACCCATGGCAACTGCAAAAAAAGCGCCGGCGAAAGCACCGGCGACGAAGGCCGCGGCACCGGCAACAAAAGCTGCCGTGAAGGCCCCGGCCAAGAAGGCCGCTGCCAAGCGTACGCCCAATGCGGCCTTCATGAAGGCACTGACCCCCAGCGCGGAACTGGCAGCCGTTGTCGGTAGCACCCCGCTGCCGCGCACCGAAGTCGTCAGCAAGCTCTGGACGTACATCAAGAAGCATGATCTCCAGGACAAGGCCAACAAGCGCAACATCAATGCCGATGCCAAGCTGAAAGCCATCTTCGGCAAGGATCAGGTCTCGATGTTCGAACTGGCGTCGCTGATCGGCAAGCACGTCAGCTGATTGCATATCGTGTCGGCTCGACCCGCTTGAAGGCCTCCGAAAGGAGGCCTTTTTCGTTGGTATCAGCCAAGCGCCTGACGGAGGTCCGCGATCAGGTCGGACACCTCTTCCAAGCCCACCGACAGGCGCACCATGCCATCGGCGATGCCCATCTCCGCACGAACCGCCGGACCCGCCTCCCAGAAGATCGTGTGCGCGACCGGAATGACCAATGTGCGCGTGTCACCCAATCCCGTCGCCTTGACCGCCAGCTGCAAACGGTCGTGGAATGCCAAGCAATCGCCGGGATTCTTCAACTCGAACGACAGCAACCAGCCAGCAGCACGGAAAAGCTTGCTTGCCTGAGCGTGCTGGGGGTGCGAGGGCAACCCCGGATAGTAGACCTTGGCGATGGCAGGATGGGCCTCGAGATAGCGTGCTATCTCCAACGCGCTGGCGCTGGTGTAGCTCATGCGAAGCGCCAAGGTTTCGGCCCCGACGGCAATCGCGTGGGCGTGCTGCGACGACAGGGTCGCACCCATGTCCCTCAGGCCCTTCTTGCGGACCTGTGTCAGGCCCCACTGGCGAACGTCACCCTTGCGGTACGCCGCGTTGATATTGGGATAGTCGGTCCAGTCGAATGCACCGGTATCGATGACGGCACCCCCCAGGGCATTGCCGTGGCCGCAGATCGACTTGGTCAGTGAATGCACCACCAGGCCGGCGCCGATGCCCCCCGGCCTGAACAGATAGGGCGACAGGATCGTGTTGTCGACGACGAACAGCACGCCACGTACCTTGCACAACTGACCGATCGCCTCGAGGTCTGCGATCTGCGTTCCGGGGTTCGCGAGCGTCTCGACAAAGACCATGCGTGTCTTCGGCGTGATGGCCGCCGCGACGTTTTCTGCCTCGGTGGCATCGACCCGCGTCACCCCAACCCCCAGGTCCTCCAGGCTCCCGAAAAGACTGTTCGTGTTGCCGAACACCGCACGGCTCGCCACCAGATGGTCGCCGGCACGCAGCAGGGTCAGGAAGATCGCGCTGATGGCGGCCATGCCGGTGGCGAAGCACACCGTGCCGACACCCGACTCCATCGCCGTCAGCTTGGCTTCGAGCGCAGCGGTTGTGGGCGTGCCTTGCCTGGAATAGACGTAGGCGCCCTTCTTGGTTCCCTGGAAGACGCCGATGAGGTCTTCCACCTTCTCGAAGCCGTATTGGGTGGCCGTATGCACGGCCTTGTGGACACTTCCGTCATCGGAGCCGAAGGCTCGATCGGAGTGGACGATGTCGGTGGTGAATCCGCGATTGCTGGTCATGAAAGTGTCCGGTCGAAAGAGGGTCAGTCGCGCTCGGGCACGACAGCTTCGGCGTAATCGTAAAGCGCTCCGAGAACGAATTCGGTGCGCTCGTCCGGCCCCTCCTCGGACTCGCCGACCTGTTCGGTCAGCACGTCGAGTTCGGCCAGAAAATCATCGATGGTCCGTGCGCCGCCCTTGCCATCGAACAAACGCGCCGAACAATGCTCTGACCAGCGCTCACGCTCATCTTCAGCAAGCGACGCAAGGTAGTTTCGAGCCCGGAACCGAAACACCAACTCTTCCAGCCGAGCGTCCTCGAAGCCGGTCTTGGCGGTCGAGAGTTGGCTCGGCGCCATGGCGCGCAGTTGGTTGAGCTTTCGGCGATCGTTCGTACTGACAAAACCGCCGTAGAGGTCTTCGTCGACATCGAGGGCATCGCTCGCCGGTCGTTTGAAGACGTCCTGCCACAGCGCGCTCAGGTCCGGCAACGCGGCGGCGGACTCCGCGTGACGTTTGGCCAGGTCGAGGTCGAGCTCCCAGCGTGCTGCCATCTCCGGTCGCAAGGTACGCAGATTACCCACGACCATGGGCGACTTGTTCAGGTGAACGCTTTTCATCGGCAAGCGTTTCTTGCCCTGCGGCAGATCGGCGGTGCGAGTGAACAATCTGAGCTTGATTTCTTCGGCCGAAAGCGTTTCGAGAACCGACGGATCCTCGGACAGATCCCAAGCCAGCAGCTCGTTGCGATTGGTCGGATGGCTTGCCAACGGCCACATGACCGCCAGGCAACCGCGATCGGCCGGGAACATGCCGGACACATGAAGGAAGGGCCGACGCTCGCCGGCAGCGCCGATGAGGCCCAGTTCCTGTGCCACACGGTCCTTTTTTCGCAGGCCCAGCGCAAATTCGAAAAGACGGGGATTCCTGTCCTTCAGCAGGCGCGCCAGCGCGATGGTGGCGCGGACGTCCGACAAGGCATCGTGGGCGGCGTCATGAACCAGCCCGTTCGCACGGGTGAGGTCTTCGAGACGGAAGCTCGGCCCGCCGTTGTCCGGCTTGGAAGGCCACTCGATCCCTTCCGGCCGCATGGCATACGCCAGGCGTACGACGTCGAGGAGATCCCATCGGCCGCATCCGTTTTGCCACTCCCGCGCGTAGGGGTCGAGCAGATTGCGCCACAGCAGGAAGCGTGTAACTTCGTCGTCGAAGCGGATGGTGTTGTAGCCAACTCCGATCGTGCCCGGCTGTGCAAATGCCGCTTCGATCTGGTTGGCGAACTCAACCTCGGGAACGCCGAGTTCCAGACAGGTCTGCGGCACGATGCCGGTGATCAGGCAGCTGCGCGGGTCAGGAAGGTAGTCCTCGTTGGGACGGCAATAGATCATCAGCGGTTCGCCGATTTCGTTGAGCTCGGCGTCGGTGCGGATGGCTGCGAACTGGGCTGGCCTGTCCTTGCGCGGAACAGCTCCGAAGGTTTCGTAGTCGTGCCAGAGAAAGGTGAAATCGGACATGAATCGTGAATGGCTTGCGCAGGCGCCGCAATGTACAGGACACCGACCCGACGCATCGCGACGGCGCCTGCAACCTACAGGTTCACGGAGCTCAGGGGATCTTTTTGGTCAGATGATGGAGAAAACCTTTCCGAGCCCGTCGGCTTCTTCCGGACCCTCGACGAATCGAAGATCGTCGCCTTCGAAAGTGATTCCACGTTTGGCACTGCTAGATTTGGTGGAGGCCGCCGGCATGCGATAGAGGTCGACACCCTTGAGCTGGGTTTGCATGACATGGGCAGTACCGCTCACCGGGTTTTCGGGAGTTCCCACGATGCGCTTGGTCTCGTCGAGTTGCGTTACCTCGAACCGGTACCCCGCCTTGGCCACCAGCGCAGCGGCAGTGCAGCCAGGGCCGCTGTAGAAGGTCTGCGTTTCCTCCATACGGAGGACGCGGCCCACACCTTGGGTCAAGCCGATTTCGATTTTGGTGGAGTTGCCGACGCTAGCGGGATTGGCGAAACAGTCACGGGCGTAATTGCCGAGATGATCTGCGAGTGAGATGGGAATCACCTTGTCAGGGCTGTCCGCCATGGCGTTCGCCGCCGACGAACCCTCGGCGACAGAGTCGTTGCCGCCGCCGCATCCGACAAGCGCACACGAGGTCAAAAGTGCGAAACAAAACCGCTGATGCGGCGTCGCTGGGCCGCTGGGGAGAAACACATGACTGTCACGCTGCATCCAAAAATTAGTGAAAGAAGCGCGAATATAGTGAGCACTTGCATTTCCTCATAAAGAAAAAATGCGATTGTTTTGGTTTGATGTAACTCAAAGAAAAAAAGGCTGACGACAAAAGTCGCCAGCCTTTTCGGGGGTAATGCCTGACGCGTCAGTCGGCGGTTGCCTCTTCGGGTTCCGCCGGCTCCGACTTCTGGCCACGTTCCCGCTTGGGCAACGGCGTGATGTCGAGCTTGACCTCCGGCTTCTCTGCTTCCGGATCCTCCAGGTCGACCGTGAGACGGCCGCCTTCGGTCAACCGTCCGAACAGCAACTCGTCGGCCAGGGCGCGACGGATGGTGTCCTGGATCAGCCGCTGCATCGGGCGGGCCCCCATGAGCGGATCGAAGCCCTTCTTGGCCAGATGCTTGCGCAACACGTCGGTGAAGGTTACCTCGACCTTCTTCTCGGCCAGCTGCTGTTCGAGCTGCAGCAGGAACTTGTCTACCACCCGCAGGATGACGTTCTCGTCGAGCGGCTTGAAGTTGACGATCGCGTCGAGCCGGTTCCGGAACTCGGGCGTGAAAATCCGCTTGATGTCGGCCATTTCATCGCCTGCCACTCGCGGATTGGTGAATCCGATGGTGGCCTTGTTCATGGTCTCGGCACCGGCATTGGTCGTCATGACCAGGATGACGTTGCGGAAGTCGGCCTTGCGTCCGTTGTTGTCGGTCAGCGTGCCGTGGTCCATGACCTGCAGCAGCACGTTGAAGATGTCCGGATGCGCCTTCTCGATTTCGTCGAGCAGCAGCACGCAATGCGGCTTCTTGGTGATGGCCTCGGTGAGCAGGCCACCCTGGTCGAAACCGACATAGCCCGGAGGCGCGCCGATCAGGCGGCTGACCGCGTGGCGCTCCATGTACTCCGACATGTCGAAGCGGATCAGCTCGATGCCCATGATGTAGGCAAGCTGCTTGGCCGCTTCGGTCTTGCCGACACCGGTCGGCCCGCTGAACAGAAACGCGCCGATCGGCTTGTCGCCCTTGCCCAGGCCGGAACGCGCCATCTTGACGGACGACGCCAGCACTTCGAGTGCCTTGTCCTGGCCGAACACCACGCTCTTGAGGTCGCGCTCGATGGTGGCCAGCTTGCTGCGGTCGTCGTTGCTGACGTTGGCAGGCGGAATACGCGCGATCTTGGCGACGATCTCCTCGACCTCGGCCTTGGTGATGGTCTTCTTGCGCTTGCTCGGCGGAAGGATCCGCTGGGCCGCACCGGCCTCGTCGATCACGTCGATCGCCTTGTCGGGCAGATGGCGGTCATTGATGTACTTGGCCGACAGTTCGGCAGCAGCCTGCAGCGCCGTGGTGGCGTACTTCACGCTGTGGTGTTCCTCGAAGCGCGACTTGAGGCCCTTGAGGATCTCGACCGTTTGCTCGACCGTCGGCTCGACCACGTCGACCTTCTGGAAACGACGCGACAGGGCCGCATCCTTCTCGAAGATGCCACGGTATTCCTGGAACGTGGTCGCGCCGATGCACTTCAGTTGGCCCGACGACAGCGCGGGCTTGAGCAGATTGGACGCGTCGAGCGTGCCGCCCGAAGCAGCACCCGCACCGATGAGGGTGTGGATCTCGTCGATGAACAGCACGGCGTTCGGCTTGTCCTTGAGAGACTTGAGCACGCCCTTGAGACGCTGCTCGAAGTCGCCACGATATTTGGTGCCGGCCAGCAGCGCGCCCATGTCGAGCGAATACACCTGGGAGTCGGCCAGAATTTCCGGCACGTCCTTCTGGGTGATGCGCCATGCCAGGCCCTCGGCGATGGCGGTCTTGCCGACGCCGGCTTCGCCGACCAGCAGCGGGTTGTTCTTGCGCCGGCGGCACAGGATCTGGATGACCCGCTCGACCTCGTATTCGCGGCCGATCAACGGATCGATCTTGCCTTCGCGGGCCTGCTGGTTGAGGTTGACCGTGAACTGCTCCAGCGGTGATGCCTTCTCGTTCTTCTCGGCCTGGGCTTCCTCGCTCTCGGCCTGCGGCTCGCCGGACTTGGTCGGCTCCGGCGGCTCGCCCTTCTTGATGCCGTGGGCGATGAAGTTCACCACGTCGAGCCGGGTCACGCCCTGCTGGTGCAGGTAGTAGACGGCGTGCGAGTCCTTCTCGCCGAAGATCGCCACCAGCACGTTGGCGCCGGTCACTTCCTTCTTGCCGTTGCCGGTGGACTGCACATGCATGATGGCGCGCTGGATCACACGCTGGAAGCCCAGCGTGGGCTGCGTGTCCACCTCGTCGGTGCCTGCGACCTGCGGGGTGTTGTCCTTGATGAAATTGGCCAGCGACTTGCGCAGGTCGTCGATATTGGCCGAGCAGGCGCGCAGGACTTCTGCGGCGCTCGGGTTGTCCAGCAGCGCGAGCAGCAGATGCTCCACGGTGATGAACTCATGGCGTTGCTGACGGGCCTCCACGAAGGCCATATGCAAGCTGACTTCCAGTTCCTGGGCAATCATGAGATTTCCTTTTGCCGAGCGGTAAAAATATGGCCAATAGTTAAGGTTCGATCCGGTTTTATTCAACCGGTTCACTGACGCACTGCAGGGGATGTCCGGCTTTGCCAGCCGCGTCCATCACCTGGTCGACCTTGGTGGCGGCGACGTCGCGCGAGTACACGCCGCAGACGCCTTTTCCGTCGAGATGGATCTTGAGCATGATCTGCGTCGCCTGCTCGCGATCCTTGCTGAAGTACTCCTGGATCACCATCACGACAAACTCCATCGGGGTGTAGTCGTCATTGAGCATGACGACCTGGTACATCTGCGGCGGCTGCACTTTCTGTGTGCGCCGCTCCAGGACTACCGAGTCGCCGTCTTCACGCGTGGTCGTGGGCGTGGAGCCCGGGGCCACGGGCGGGGTGGTAGGGGGCTTGGTCGCCATGAATTTCATTTTATCGAGCGGAGTTGCGCACTGCAGCAAGCAGGGATTTTGGTGGTATTTGGGCAACTTCAAGGGTGCGGGCCTCATTCATACACGATCACGGCCTTTCCCTGTTCGGCCTGGGCCATCCAGCTCGACAAGGCGGCATCGGTCGGGAAGAAACGCGAGCGCTCGTCGAGCTTGAGGTCAACACCCACTTCCATGCTCCCCGCTTCGCGCCGAACCGCCAGCCGAACTTCCAGCCCGCGTACGATTTCGCCGTGCTCGGACACTTCCTTGACCGGCGGGAAGTCACGCACGATACGCTGAATATCGGGCGCCTTGCCGTTGACCGCCACGCGTAGGAACTTGCCGAAGCGGCAACGCGCACTGGCCAGGTCCATCACCTGCTCCACCTTCAGCCGCACGCCGCCGGTAAACCGGTCGGGTTGCAGCTTGCCGGTGATGATGACCATCTCGTCGTCCTTGAGCAGATTGCGGTTGGCATTGAGCACCGCCTCGTCGGCAGTGGCCTCGATCACGCCCGATTTGTCGTCGAGCTTCATCAACCCCAGCTTGCCACGCTGGCCGTTGATCACCCGCAGCTCGGTGATGATGCCCGCCAGCGTGACCGGCTCACGGCTGTCGACCAGATCGCCGATCTCGCGCCGCACGAACTGCCGCACCTCGCGCGACACCTCGTCGAACAGATGGCCGGACAGATAGAAACCGACCGCCGTCTTCTCGAAGACCAGCCGCTCCTTGATACCCCACGGCCGCGCGGCCACGAGGTCGGGCTCCTGGGTGCTGGAACCATGGCCGTCGTCGGCCATGTCGAACAATCCGCCCTGGTGCACGTTGGCCGCCTGCGCCGCGCCGTATTCGAAGGCCCGGTCGATGGAGGCGACGAGCGAGGCCCGGTTCTGCTGGATGGAGTCGAAGGCGCCGGCCTTGATCAGCGCCTCGACCGTGCGCTTGTTGATGCGCTGCCGGTCGACCCGGTTGCAGAAGTCGAACAGGCTGGTGAACGCACCGCCCTCCTCCCGCGCCGCCACCACCGCCTCGATGGCCGACTGGCCGGTGCCCTTGACGGCGCCGAGACCGTAACGGATGACCGTGTTGCTGACCGGCTCGAAGCGGTAGTTGCCGCGGTTGACGTCCGGCGGCTCGAAGGTCATGCCGAGCTTCTGCGCGTCTTCGAACAACACGCGCAGCTTGTCGGTGTCGTCCATTTCCACCGTCATGTTGGCGCAGTAGAACTCCGCCCGGAAATGCACCTTCAGCCAGCCGGTGTGATAAGCCAGCAGCGAGTAAGCGGCCGCGTGCGACTTGTTGAAGCCGTAGCCGGCGAACTTCTCCATCAGGTCGAAGATCTCGTCGGCCTTTTCCTGCGAAATGCCGTTGACCGCCGCTCCCTTTCGGAAGATCTCGCGGTGCATCGCCATTTCTTCGATCTTCTTCTTGCCCATCGCGCGGCGCAGCAAGTCGGCGCCGCCCAGCGAGTAGCCGCCCAGGATCTGGGCGGTCTGCATGACCTGCTCCTGGTAGACCATGATCCCGTAGGTTTCCGACAGCATCTCGGCCACCATCGGATGCGGGTATTCGACCACCTCGCGCCCGTGCTTGCGCGCCACGAAGCTGGGGATCAGGTCCATCGGACCCGGCCGATAGAGCGCGTTCAGGGCGATCAGGTCTTCCAGGCGCGTGGGCTTGGCGTCGCGCAACATGCCCTGCATGCCACGGGATTCGAACTGGAACACCGCCTCGGTCTTGCCGTCTGCAAACAGCCGGTAGGTGCCGGCGTCGTCGAGCGGAATGTTTTCGTAGGCGAACTTTTCCTGGCCCTTGTGGCGCTTGACGATGAACTCGCGCGCAATTTCCAGAATGGTCAGGGTCGCCAAGCCCAGGAAGTCGAACTTGACCAGGCCGATCGCCTCCACGTCGTCCTTGTCGTACTGGCTCACGGCCGAATCGCTGCCCGGCTGCTGGTAGAGCGGGCAGAAGTCGGTGAGCTTGCCCGGCGCGATCAGCACGCCGCCGGCGTGCATGCCGATGTTGCGGGTCATGCCTTCGAGCTTCTGCGCCAGCTCCAGCAGCGTGCGCACGTCCTCTTCCTTGGCCAGGCGTTCCGCGAGGACCGGCTCCACCTCCAGCGCGCCGGCGATCGTGATGTGCTGCCCCGGCTTGTTGGGAATCAACTTGCTGATGCCGTCGCAGAAGGTGTAGCTCATGTCGAGCACCCGGCCCACGTCGCGGATGGCCGCGCGCGCGGCCATGGTGCCGAAGGTCGCGATCTGGCTCACCGCCTCGCGACCGTACTTCTGCTTCACGTAGTCGATGACGCGGTCGCGGTTGCCCTGGCAGAAGTCGATGTCGAAGTCGGGCATCGACACCCGCTCCGGGTTCAGGAAGCGCTCGAAGAGCAGGTTGTATTCGAGCGGGTCCAGGTCGGTGATCTTGAGCGCGTAGGCCACCAGCGAACCCGCACCCGAGCCCCGGCCCGGCCCCACCGGGCAGCCGTTGTTCTTGGCCCAGTTGATGAAGTCGCCCACGATCAGGAAGTAACCCGGGAACCCCATCTTCAGGATGGTGTTGATCTCGAACTCCAGCCGCTCCACGTAGCGCGGCCGCTCGGCGTCGCGCCGGGCCGCGTCGGGGTAGAGGTGCTCCAGCCGCACCTCCAGCCCTTCGAAGGATGCCACCCGGAAGTAATCGGCCATCGGCATGCCGCCGGGCGTGGGAAAGTCGGGCAGCTGCGGCTTGCCCAGGTCGAGCACGATGCTGCAGCGCCGCGCGATCTCTACCGTGTTGGCGATGGCGCTCGGCACGTCGGCGAACAGCGCTTCCATCTGCACGGCGCTCTTGAAGAACTGCTCGCGGGTGAACTTGCGCACCCGGCGCTGGTTGCCGAGGATCTCGCCTTCGGAAATGCAGACCCGTGCCTCGTGCGCCTCGTAGTCGTCGACCTCGGTGAACTGCACCGGCTGCGTCGCCACCACCGGCAGCGCGAGCCGCGCAGCGAGCTGCACCGCAGCCACGGTGTGCGCCTCGTCGTCGGTGCGGCCGGCGCGCTGGATCTCCAGATAGAAGCGATGCGGGAAGATGCCCGCCAGCTGCAGCGCGAAATCGGTGGCGGTCGACTCGTCGCCACGCACCAGCGCCTGGCCGACCGGCCCGGCCTGCGCACCCGCGAGCAGGATCATCCCGTCGTTGAGCTCACGCAACCAGGCCAGCTTGCAGACGGCCTGGGCCTTGACCACGTTGGTCGTCCAGGCGCGCGCCAGCAGTTCGGACAGGTTGAGATAGCCCTTCCACGACTGCACCAGCACGATCACCCGCGACAGCGCGGCGGCATCGGCGCCCAGCCCTTCCAGAAAGATTTCCGCCCCGATGAGCGGCTTGACGCCCTTGCCGCGCGCGGCCTTGTAGAACTTGACCGCTCCGAAGAGGTTATTGAGATCGGTGATGGCCAGAGCGGGCTGGCCGTCGGCGGCGGCGGCCTTGACCACGTCGTCGATTCGGTTGGTGCCGTCGACGACGGAGAACTCGGTGTGCAGGCGGAGGTGAACGAACATCGACCCATTTTAAGAACCTGCCGAACACCCGGTCCGGCAAATTCGCTGTCCGATCGGTTTCTAGAATGGCGGGGTGAGCTCCATCCTGAATATTTCCGCCTACCGCTTCGTCGCACTGCCCGACGCCACCGCCCTGCGGGAGCGCCTGCTCGAACAAGCCATGGCGCGCGATCTGCGCGGCACCATCCTGCTGGCCGAAGAAGGCATCAATCTTTTTCTGGCCGGCCCACCCGAATCGGTGAACGGTTTTCTGGATCACCTGCGCCTGGACGAGCGCTTCGCCGGCCTCCAGGCCAAGGAAAGCTGGTCGGCCGAGCAACCCTTCGGCCGCATGCTGGTGAAGCTGAAGCCGGAAATCATCCGCATGAACCATCCGTCGATTCGCCCGCACGCCGGCCGCGCACCGGCGGTCGACGCCGCCACGCTGCACCGCTGGCTCGACGCCGGCCACGACGACGACGGCCGGCCGGTGGTCACGCTGGACACGCGCAACGCCTTCGAAGTCGACCACGGCACCTTCGACAACGCCATCGACTGGCGCATCGAAAAGTTCACCGAATTCCCCGGCGCGCTGGCACAGCATCGCCAGGAACTGGCTGGCAAGACCGTCGTGAGCTTCTGCACCGGCGGCATCCGCTGCGAGAAGGCCGCGATCCTGATGGCCGAGCAAGGCGTGGAAAACGTCTTCCAGCTCGAAGGCGGCATCCTGAAATATTTCGAGGAAGTCGGCAGCGCCCACTTCCACGGCGGCTGCTTCGTTTTCGACGACCGCCGTGTGCTCGATCCGGCACTCGCGCCCCTGACGGCCGGGGAGCAGACCGGCTGATAGACTCGCCGCCCTTTCGCGCCGCCTCCGGCCCGTCAGCGAACGGCTCCGCATCCCCACTCCATGTCAGCAACATCCCCCCTCGCGGTCGGTATCGACTTCGGCACCTCCAATTCCGCGGTTGCAGCCGCCCTGCCGGACGGCTCCGGACGGGTGCTCGCCATCGAAGGCGAACACACCACGCTGCCCACCGCGCTTTTCTTCCACGACGAAGATCGCAGCACCTTCTTCGGCCGCGAAGCCATGCGCCACTACCTGGCGGGCGAAGAAGGCCGACTGATGCGTTCGCTCAAGAGCCTGCTGGGCAGCTCGCTGATCGATGAGCGCACCGCCGTGCTGGGGGAGGCCGTGCCCTTTCGCGACATCGTCACCCGCTTCCTGGTCGAGCTGACCAATCGTGCCGAAAAAGTGCTGGGCCAACGCCCGCGCCGCGCGGTCATCGGCCGACCGGTGCGTTTTGTCGACGAAGACGACACCCGTGACGCCGCTGCCGAAACCGCCCTGGCCGACTGCGCCCGCCGCGCCGGCTACCAAGAACTGCGCTTCGAGCTCGAGCCGATCGCGGCCGCCTTCGACTACGAACGCCGCATCGAGCGCGAACAACGCATCATGGTCGTCGACATCGGCGGCGGCACTTCCGACTTCACGCTGGTGCGACTCGGCCCCGACCGTTTCGCGCAGGCCGACCGGCGCGGCGACATCCTGGCCACCTCCGGCGTACACATCGGCGGTACCGACTACGACCGGGCGCTCAACCTGGCGCGGGTCATGCCGCTGCTCGGCCTGGGCCACCGCGGCCCCACCGGCCGCGAGGTGCCGAGCACCGTCTTCTTCGAACTCGCGACCTGGCACCTGATCCACCGGCAGTCGTCGCCGGCGGCCATCCGCGCCGCGCGGGAACTGCGCTTTTCCTATACCGACCGGCAGCTGCACCAGCGGTTGATGGAAGTGCTGGAAGGTCGGCACGGCCACCGCCTGGCCCACTCGGTGGAGGCGGCGAAAATCACCGCATCGTCGGGGGGACACGCCGCAGCCATCGATCTTTCGGCCGCCGAGGCCGGCTTGTTCGCCACCATCGAGCCGCCGGAACTCGCGCTCGACCTGTCGACCCTGCTCAACCGCGTTGCCGAATGCGCGCTCGAATGCGCCCGCCGCGCCGGCACCATGCCCGACGCGCTCTATCTCACCGGCGGTTCGTCGGCGCTGCAACCGTTCCAGGCGGTACTGCGCAAGACCTTTCCCGAAGTGCCTCTGGTCGAAGGCGACCTGTTCGGCGGCGTGGCCGCCGGTCTGGCCGTGGCTACCCGTACGCTCTAGTCGCGCCGCCGCTCCGTCGCCGAGCGCAGCGGTAGTTCGGTCACGAAGAAAGTGGTGAGCAGGGCCAGCAGGCAGATCAGGGTGCCGACGCCGATCACATTCTTGACCGCATCGGTCACCTGAGCGCGCATGGCGGCGTCCAGGCCGGCGGATCCGGGTGCGCCAGGCGCCGCGATCGCCATGCGTTCGAGTTCGGCGAGCGTGAGGCTGTGCACGACGGGCGCATCGGCCACCACCGGCGCCGCCTCCGATGCGCCACCGACCGCCAACTGGTGCGTCAGCACCGCGCCGCACACCGCCACACCGATGGTCGAGCCGACCTGCCGGAAGAACTGGCCGGCACTCGTCGCCACGCCGACCTGGTGGCGGCTCACCGCGTTCTGCATCACCAGATTGAAGACGCTCTGCGCCGGCCCCAGGCCGATGCCGAGCAGCGCCACCCGCCACACCAGGCCCCACACGCCCGCATCGGCCGGCAGGCGCGACAGCAGAAAGGCGGCCAACGCCGTCACCGCCGCTCCGCCCACCATCACCGCCTTATAGCGGCCGATGCGGCTCACCAGCAGGCCACTGACCGAGGCCGAGGCGATCAAACCCAGCGTCAGGGGCAGCATCACCAATCCGCTGGTCGTTGCCGGCAGGCTTTGGCCGAGCTGGATCAGCAAGGGCAGAAACGCGACCAGCCCCATGAAGGCCATGAAGATCAGGCAGGACGCCAGTCCGGCGGTTGCGAAAGTGCGATTGCGGAACAGCGACAGGGCCACGATCGGGTTGCTCACCCGCGACTCCACCAACAACAGCGCGACGAAGGCCACGCCGCCCAGCACGAACAGACCGGTCACCGGCGCCGAGCCCCAGCCGCGCGTGCCACCCCAGCTCAAGGCCAGCAGGAAAGGAATGAAGGTCAGCAGCAACAACGCCGCCCCGGCGAAGTCGATGCGCCCGCCGGTGCGATGCGTGAGCGCCGGCATCTTGAAGACGATCATGAACAGCGCGGCCGCCGCCAGCGGCAGGTTGATGTAGAAGATCCAGCGCCAGCCGGCGATCTCGCGACCGAGCACCTGCACAGACTCCAGGTCGGTGAAGAAGCCGCCGAGCAAGGGGCCGAGCACGCTCGCCAGGCCGAAGACCGATCCGAACACGCCGCCGAGTCGGGCACGTTCGCGCGGCGGATAGAGATCGGCGATCACCGTGAACGCCGAGGTCACCAGCGCAGCGCCACCCAGCCCCTGCACCGCCCGGAAGGCGATGAGCTGCACCATGCCGCCGCCGAGCAGCGGCAGCGATCCGAACTCGCCCGCCAGCCCGCACAGGCCCGAGCCGGCGATGAAAATGACGATGCCCACCACCAGCACCGGCTTGCGGCCGTAGATATCGGACAGCTTGCCGTAGATCGGCACCATCACGGTGGAGGCCAGCAGGTAGGCGGTGGTCACCCAGGCGTAGAGGTCGAGGCCCAAGAGCTGGCTCACGATGCGCGGCATCGCGGTGGAGACGATGGTCTGGTCCAGCGCGCACAGCAGGAAGACGATCATCAGCGCGGCCATCGTCGTGCGCCGCTCGGCGGGGCTGAAGACCTGGGGCTGCGGGGTGGCGGAGTGCGGCGCGGCGGAAGACATGTCGGAAAACGGGCGCCGAGAAGGTGCGCGATCGAAGAGGCAAGGCAACTCTCGATTGTGATGTCCGCGCACCGGGCTCGCGTTTAGGCCTGCCATCCGCCGCCATCGCGGGGCTCGGTGTAGCCTGCGGTCTGGATCGAAAGGGAGAAGTTTGGACGCGGTAGGAATTTCATTCGCCATGCTGTTGGCGGTCGTGGCCAGCGCGCTGGCGGTTCGTGTCCTGCCGGTCGCCATACCGGTGCCGCTGGTGCAGATCGCGTTGGGCGCCGTCATCGCCGGCGTGTTCGGGCGCGGCGTGCGCATGGAGCCCGAGCTCTTCATGTTCCTGTTCATACCGCCGCTGCTGTTCCTGGACGGCTGGCGCATCCCCAAGGAAGGGCTGCTGCGCGATCGCTTCACCATCCTCGAACTGGCCTTCGGCCTCGTCGTGTTCACCGTCGTCGGGCTGGGTGCGCTCATCCACTGGATGATTCCGGCCATGCCCTGGCCGGTGGCTTTCGCGCTGGCCGCCATCGTCTCGCCGACCGACCCGGTGGCGGTTTCGGCCATCACCGCACGGGTGCCGATTCCGGCGCGGGTAATGCACATCCTCGAAGGCGAGTCGCTGCTCAACGACGCCAGCGGCCTGGTGGCGTTCCGCTTCGCGGTGGCCGCCGCGGTCACGGGGAGCTTCTCATTGACCTCAGCCGCCCTGTCCTTCCTGTGGGTTTCCGCGGCAGGGCTGGCGGTGGGCGCGGGCTTCACCTGGCTGGTGATGACCGCACGCGGCTGGTTCTCGCGCCGCTTCGGCGACGAACCCGGCTCGCAGATCCTGCTGAGCCTGCTGATTCCCTTTGGCGCGTTCGAGGCGGCGGCGCTGGTGCATGCCTCGGAAATCCTGGCGGCGGTGGCTGCCGGCGTGATGATGAGTTATGTCGAACTCTCCGGCCGCGCGTCCGCCGTCACCCGCGTGCAGCGCACCGCCGTGTGGAACACGGTGCAGTTCGCGCTCAACGGCATCATGTTCGTGCTGCTCGGCGAGCAGTTGCCCGACATCTTCCGGGGCGCCGTGCGGGTCGTGGAGGAAACCGGCCACGTCAACCCGTGGTGGCTGCTGTTCTACGCGCTGGCCATCAGCTTCGCGCTGGCGGCACTGCGCTTCGCCTGGGTCTGGATCTCGCTGCAGGTCTCCACCTGGATCGCCAAGCGCCGCGGCGTTCAGGCTCCCAAGGCGAGCGTTCGGCTGATCGGCGCGGTGTCGCTGGCCGGCGTGCGCGGCGCGATCACCCTCGCCGGCGTGCTGACCCTGCCAGCGGTGCTGTCCGATGGTTCGGCCTTTCCCGCGCGGGACCTGGCCATTTTCCTGGCGACGACGGTCATCGTGTTGTCGCTCGTCGTCGCCAGCGTCGGCCTGCCGCGTTTGCTGTACGGACTGGAGATGCCCCCGGAGACCGAGCATCACGCGCAGGAGGATCGCGCCCAGCAGGCTGCCCGCCGCGCCGGCATCGTCGCCATCGAGAAAAAGCTGCGCAAGCTGATCGAATCCAATCCCACGACCGATCCGCAGGTCTATTCGGACGTGGCGGCACGCATGATCGACGCGCTTTCGCCCCAGGCCACGCCCGGCGAAAGCGAGCCGGACGCAGAGCGCCGCCGGCAGCAGGATGCGATTGCCAAGGCGATGCGCTTCGCCGCCCTCAACGCGTCGCGCGAAGAGCTGTTTCGCATGGCCCGGGCGCGTGAGATATCCGACGAAGTCTGCCGTGAGGTGGTGCGCCGGCTCGACCTGCAGGAAGCCCGTTTCGGATGACGCCACCTGGGTGAGCGCATTTTTCCAATCGTTCACGGGCGACTGCAGACCAGCGATCGGGGCGAGCGCGAAATCATATTCGCTCAACCGAACAAAAGCGGACCATTCACACCATAAAAGTGAGTGCTCAATTACATTGCGCAGTCTTTGTCCAGAGGATTGCTTCCATGAAATTGCGCTTATTGACGGTGTTGGCCGCCCTGGCCTTGACCGCCTGCGGCGGTGGCGACGGCGACGACGGTCAGAAATCGATCCACCGGTTCCAGGTCGTTTCCTTCGGCGACAGCCTGTCGGACGTCGGCACTTACCAAGTCGACGGCCTCCCGCCGGTCGGCCCGGCCCGGTTCGACGGCGGCCGCTACACCACCAATCCGGGGGCCGTGTGGACGCAACACGTGGCCCTGTACTACCGCGGTGAACTCCGGCCGGCCGTCCACGGTGGATTCGGCCAATCCGAAACCTCCACGGGGGGCCTGGGCTACGCGCAAGGTGGATCCCGTGTCGAAGCCGCGCTTCCTGCCGGGAGCTCAGGAGCGCTCGGCAAGCCGATCAGCGGCCAGATCGACAGTTACCTGTCGCGCCATGGAAGTTTCGACCCCGATCAACTGGTGCTGTTGCAGGGTGGCTCGAACGACATCCTGAACGCGGTCCTCGCTTCCGCCCAGGGCGCGATTTCACCGGAGAGCGTGCCGGCGGTGGTCAGCGCCGCCGCGGTCGGCATGGCGCAGCAGGTGGGCCGCCTGACCCAGGCCGGCGCATCGCGGGTCTTGCTGGCGAACATTCCCGATCTCGGCCAGACGCCCCTGGCGGTGGCCCGTCCCGCGCTGGCCGGCACGCTGACGCGCATGACGCTGCTGTTCAACGCCACCCTGGCCGACGAGCTCAAGCACCAGAAACTGCCGCCGCACTTCGTCCTGGCCGACAGCTACCGGTGGTTCGCCGAAGTGCTGAGCCATTACCAGTCCAACGGCTTCCGGGTTTCCAACACCGCCACCGCCTGCAGCGTGCCGCTGGTCATCGCACGCGCCCGCGCCATCGGGCTGGCGGATCCGGAAACCTTCGTCCGGCAGAACGGCACGTCCTTGATCTGCTCCGCCGCCACCCTCATCGAAGCGGACGCGGACCAGGCCTATATGTTTGCCGACGAGGTACACCCGTCGACCCGCATGCACGCGCTCTACGCCCAGTTCATCGAACGCGAAATCGACGGCGGCGCCATCAATTGAGCCGATTTGACCGATCGGTCACCGGCCAATCAAGCGGGTAAGGGCCGATCGGGAAGGGGGATGAACTCATCGTCCCCCGCCACCGCGCCCATCGCGCCGGCGGCCCAGTCCAGCGCGGCCTGGCGCACCCGCTCCTTGCGGGTCGACACGAAGTTCCACCACAGGTAGCGGTGCTCGACCAACGCGTCGCCACCCACCACCACCAGCCGCACCGGCGCGGCCGCTTCGAGCAAGGTGCCGGCGCCGGCGGGCAGCACCGACATCTCGGCGCCGGGCAGGGGTTCGCCGTCGACCGTGACCTGGCCCGTCACCGGGTAGACCGCCAGTTCCTCGGCCAGGGCGGGAAGCTCCAGCCGGCTGCCGGCGGGCATGTCGATGTCGAGGAACACCGTGCCACCCTCGGCCGGCACCGGCGACTTCACGCCGAAGACCTCGCCGATCAGCACCCGCACCACCGCGCCCGAGCAATCCACCGCCGGAATGTCGGCAGCGGCCACATGGGCGAAGAACGGGTCGGACTCTTCCAGTTCCGCCGGCAGCGCCGCCCACAGCTGCAGGCCGTGGTTGACATAGACGCTGTCGCGCAAGGCGTCGGGCCGGCGTTCCGAATGCACGATGCCGCGTCCCGCGCTCATCCAGTTGACCGCACCGGGCTCGATCACCTGGTCGGAGCCGATGCTGTCGCGGTGGTGGATCGCGCCTTCGAACAGATAGGAGACGGTCGCCAGCCCGATGTGCGGATGGGGCCGCACGTCGTGTTGTGTCTCCGGCCGCTCTTCGGAAGGTCCGAAGTGGTCGAAGAACACGAAAGGGCCGACCGAGCGCTTGGCGGCGGCCGGCAGGCTGCGCCGCACCACGAAGCCGCCGCCCAGGTCGTGGGCCTTGGGCAGCAGGTGGATGTGGTCCTGTGGTGTGGCGCCCATGGTCTCAGGCGGCTTTCAGGCGGGCGGCGACGGCAGCGACGCGCTCGCCGTACAGACGGCCGGTTTCCAGGTCGCCCGGCAGCATTTCGGCCACGCTCGCATCCGAAGGGCTCTGCGCCAGCGCGCCGATGGAGCCGCCGAGGTTGTTGACGTCATTGCGCTGCGCGGCCTTGGCGTTGGAGGGCAGCTTGCCCAGGCTCACCCAGATGCCACCGTGCTGCGAGGCCAGCGTGACGAAGTACGCCAGCGTGGAGCCCTTGTCGCCGTTGAGGCTGGCGCTGTTGGTGAAGCCGCCGAAGACCTTGTCCTGCCAGGCACGGCCGAACCAGGGCTTGGAAGAGGCGTCGGCGAATTTCTTGAACTGCCAGCTGGCGGCGCCCATGTAGGTGGGCGAGCCGAAGATGATGGCGTCGGCCGCGGCCAGGGTTTCCCAGCCGCCTTCGGGCAGGTTGCCGTCCGCGTCGATCGCGATCAGCTCGGCACCGGCGCCATCGGCCACCGATTGCGCCAGGCGCTGGGTATGGCCGTAGCCGGAATGGAAGACGACGACGGTGCGGGTCATGAAGAAGCTTCTTTCGTTCTGAGGTTGGATGGGGGAAATCTACAAACGGGGCGGTCAGGCGGCCAGGTCGAACACCAGCACTTCGGCGTCGCGGCCCTGGGCGATGGACACCAACGATTCCTTCTCGATCATCGCCGCATCGCCAGCGTGCAGTTCGACGCCGTTGACGCTGGCCTCGCCGCGCACCAGATGCACATAGGCCTTGCGCGCCGGGTCGATCGCCACCTGGGCCGTCTCGCCGCCGTCGAACAGGCCGGCGTAGAGCGCAGCGTCCGCATTGAT
This sequence comes from Xylophilus sp. GOD-11R, assembly GCF_033546935.1. GTDB lineage: Bacteria > Pseudomonadota > Gammaproteobacteria > Burkholderiales > Burkholderiaceae_C > Xylophilus. The sequence goes on from NZ_CP137854.1 coordinate 2,665,094, forward strand.
CTGCACCGAGCCCGCGGCGCCGTCGGGAGATGCCACCAGGCGCAGCTGGCCGCGCTTTTCGGTATCGGCGAAGGACTTCTGCTCGTAGCTCGGCGCGATGCCGCGCTTGTCCGGCTCGATCCAGATCTGCAGGAAATGCGTCTGGGCGCCCTCGGCATGGTTGAACTCACTGTGCATCACGCCGGTGCCGGCGCTCATGCGCTGCACGTCGCCGGGCGGTATGCCTTTAATGTTGCCCATGCTGTCCTTGTGCGCCAGCTCGCCCTCGAGCACGTAGCTGATGATTTCCATGTCGCGGTGGCCGTGCGTGCCAAAACCGGCGCCGGCGGCCACACGGTCTTCGTTGATCACCCGCAGGTTGCCGAAGCCCATGTGCGCCGGGTCGTGATAACCGGCGAAGGAAAAACTGTGGAACGACTTGAGCCAGCCGTGATCGGCGTAGCCGCGTTCCTGCGATGGTCGAATGGTCAGCATGTCGTTTGCTCCTGGATGTCGGCCGCCTGTGTCGTCGGCCATGGAAAGAATGTAGGTCGCCGGCATCGGTGCAGAAGCAAACGGTTTTGATAGCATCGTTCAAATCATTCGAACGATAGAAGCTCCGCCATGCAAACCGCACGCGACGTCCTCACGCCCGACACCCTGGCGCTGCTGCAGCGCATCGCCCGCGAAGGCAGCTTCGCGTCGGCGGCGCGCAGTCTGGGGCTGGTGCCCAGCGCGCTCAGCTACCGGGTGCGCCTGGTGGAAGACGCGCTCGACGCCCTGCTCTTCGACCGCAGCTCTCGTCAGGCCCGGCTCACCGCCGCTGGCGCCGAGCTGCTGCGCGAAGGCTCGCGCCTGCTCGACGAGATCGACGCCGTGGCCAACCGGGTGCGCCGCGTGGCCACGGGCTGGGAGCCGCAGCTCAGCATCGCGGTCGACGGTCTGATCGAACGCGGCACGGTGATGGAGCTGACCGAGGCCTTCTTCGCGCTGGAACCACCGACCCAGCTCAAGTTGCGCGACGAGATCCTGACCGGCACGCTGGAAGCGCTCAACCAGGGCCAGTCGGACATCGCCATCGGCGTGAACGTCGACATGGCCAACAGCTCGGCGCACAACTTCCGGCCGCTCGGCTCGGTGGAATTCATCTACGTGGTGGCACCGCACCATCCGCTGGCGGCGATCGAGCGGCCACTGAACGACACCGACCTGCGCAGCCACCGCGCGGTGGCGGTGGCCGACACGGTGCAGCGCGGCAACGGCGCCACCGTCGGCATCTTCGCCGGCCAGTCGGTGCTGACGGTGCCATCGATGCAGGCCAAGCTCGATGCGCAGCTGCGCGGGCTGGGCGCCGGCGCGATTCCGCTGCCGATGGCACGGCCCTATGTGGAGGCCGGACACCTGGTCGAGAAGAAGCTCGACCGGCCGCCGCGCATCTACCACGTCGGCTATGCCTGGCGCAGCGCCAACCCCGGCCGCGCGCTCAAGTGGTGGCTGGAACAGCTCGAAAGCCCCGCTACCCGCGCGGCGCTGCTCGACCGACCACGAGGCTCCGGAGCAATCGCGTGACAGCGTCCGGCTACGTCGGCCGATTCGCGCCATCGCCCACCGGCGCGCTGCACGCCGGATCGCTGGTCGCCGCGCTCGCCAGCTGGCTCGACGCCCGCGCCCACGGTGGGCGCTGGCTGGTACGCATCGAAGACGTCGACACACCGCGCTGCGTGCCGGGTGCGGCCGAACGCATCCTGGCGCAACTCGAAGCCTGTGCGATGCGGCCGGACGAGGCGCCGGTCTGGCAGTCCACGCGTGGCGACCACTACCAGGCCGCGCTCGACCGCCTGCTCGCTTCGGGCAACGCCTACCCCTGCGCCTGCTCGCGCCAGGACATCGCCCGCACCCAGGCCGAGCGCGGCATCGACCGCCAGCGCAACGCCGCGCTGCCCTATCCCGGCACCTGCCGCCACGGCCTTCACGGTCGACCGGCGCGCGCCTGGCGGCTCGATACCGGCCGCGATCCCTCGCCCGTCCGCTGGACCGACCGCGCCGCCGGCCCGCAAAGCCAGGCGGTCGAACAAGAGGTGGGCGACTTCGTGCTGCGGCGCGCCGATGGTCTGTGGGCCTACCAGTTGGCGGTGGTGGTCGACGATGCCGCGCAGGGCGTGACCCATGTGGTGCGCGGCCTCGATCTGCTCGACAACACCCCGCGCCAGATCGTGCTGCAGCGCGCACTCGGCCTGCCGACGCCGGGCTACCTGCACACGCCGCTGGTGCTGGCCGAAGGCGGGGAAAAGCTTTCCAAGCAGAACGGTGCGACACCCTTCGACGAACGCCGCCCGGCCCCGGCACTGCGGGAGGCCGCCGCCCGCCTGGGCTTGCCCGACTCGACGAGTGGCGACGATCCTGCGGCGCTGCTCGCGCGCTGGATCGAACCCTGGCGAAAAGCGTGGATCGCGCCTTTTACAATCGCCCGGTGACCCAGCCTCCAGAGAACCATCCGCCCGCCCTGCCCGACCAGCCCGATGCCGCCGCCACACCGGCGCAGGGCATGGTCCATCGCAAGACCATCAAGAGCTACGTGCTGCGCACCGGCCGCACCACCAGCGGCCAGACACGGGCGCTGGCCGAGCTCGGCGGCAAGTTCCTGCAGCCATACCGGCCGGGAGCGTTCGAGCCGTCGGCCGCTTTCGGCCGCACCGCACCGCTCATCCTGGAAATCGGCTTCGGCATGGGCGAAGCCACCGCGCACATCGCCTCGGTACGACCGGACGACAATTTCCTCTGCTGCGAAGTGCACGAACCCGGCGTCGGCGCCTTGCTCAAGCGCATCGGCGAGCAGCAGCTGCACAACATCCGCATCCTGCGCCACGACGCCGTCGAGGTCATCGACCACATGCTGCAGCCCGGCACGCTGCAGGGCGTGCACATCTTCTTCCCCGACCCCTGGCACAAGAAGCGCCACAACAAGCGGCGTCTGGTGCAGGCACCGCTGATCTCGCGCCTGGCCACGCGCCTGGCGCCCGGCGGTTATCTGCATTGCGCAACCGACTGGCAACCCTACGCCGAACAGATGCTGGAAGTGCTCGGCGCGGAACCGCTGCTCGCCAACACCGCCGACAGCTACGCCACCCGGCCCGACTATCGCCCGCTCACCAAGTTCGAGAACCGCGGCCTGCGGCTGGGCCACGGCGTGTGGGACATCGTTTTTCGCCGCAAGTGAGGCACCGGGGCGGTGCGCCCCACCACGAGAGTAGGCATGCGCAAACTTGCCGCCTTCCAAATGCGCATGCGATCATCTGCGATTCATTCGCAAACGTGAGTGTTAGGCAACCCCAAAGCAGGTACGCAAAGTGCATGACGCTAGCCGACTACGACACCGATCGCTTGGCGCGCACCGACATTGCATCGCCGCTGATGACACCAAATAACCCGTCCCCGATCCTCCAACACCTCGTCGAGATCACCGGCCACCGCGACCACACGCGCCTGGAGTACTCGGTCATCTCCGCCCTGCGGCACCTGGTCGGCATGCGGCAGGTGCGCAAGCTGGAGTTCTTCCTCGTCAAGGACGTGACCTACGTCCGCCCCTGCCTGCTGCTGGTCGACGGCGAAATGGTGGCGCCCGACGCCGTCCCGGTGCCAGACAGCGCCTGCCCGCCGCTGGCCAGCCACACCGAACTCATGCAAGGACTCGAGCAGCGTTCCAGCAGCATCCAGTACACCTATGCCGACGGCAGCTACCGCCTCTGGCTGCCGGTGCGGCTCGACGACCGCGTGGTGTCCTGCCTGGAAATCTCCAACGACAGCGCCTACAGCGCGCAGACGCTGGACGTGATCAACGGCATCGTCGAGGTCTACCGCAACTACCAGAGCCTGCTCGACTACAGCGAGCGCGACGCCCTCACCGGCCTCTTCAACCGCAAGACCTTCGACGAGCAGTTCTCGCGCCACACGCGCGACGCCACCAGTACCACGCGACCGGAAGACGATGTCGAATCGCACTGGCTGGCCGTCGTGGACATCGACCACTTCAAGCAGGTCAACGACCGCTTCGGCCATGTCTACGGCGACGAGGTGCTGATCCTGGTCGCCAACCTGCTCAAGTCGTCCTTCCGCAGCCAGGACCGCATCTTCCGTTTCGGCGGTGAGGAATTCGTGGTGTTGCTGCGCCAGGCGACGCTGGAGCAGGCGCGCCTCATCTTCAACCGCTTCCGCACCAACATCGAGCAGTTCGCCTTTCCGCAGGTGGGCCGGGTCACCGTCAGCGTGGGCTTCACCATCGTCGGCTACGGCGCGCCGGTCGAAATCATGGGCCACGCCGACCAGGCGCTCTACCACGCCAAGGAAAACGGCCGCAACCAGGTCTGCTATTACGAGGAACTGATGAAGGGCGGCCAGCTCCAGGCGGCCGACGTGGCGCACGACGACGTGGAGCTCTTCTAGGCCCCGATCGCGGCGATCGAGCAAGAAAAAACCGGCGGCCTCTTGCGAGCACCGCCGGTTTTTCCTTGTTGGGGCGGACCGGCCGCATTCGCCGGTATCAAACCCGCTCGGCCACCCAGCCCTGCACCGACTGCAGCGCGGCCGGCAGACCGGCCGCATCGGTGCCACCGGCCATGGCCATGTCGGCCTTGCCACCGCCCTTGCCGCCCACCTGCTGGGCGACGAAGTTCACCAGCTCGCCAGCCTTCACCCTGCCCACGCTGTCGGCGGTGACACCCGCGGCGATCTGCACCTTGCCGCCTTCGGTGGAGGCCAGCACGATGGCAGCGGTCTTGAGCTTGTTCTTGAGTTTGTCGAGCGTGTCGCGCAACACCTTGGCGTCGGCGCCCGGCAGCTGGGCGGCCAGCACCTTGAGGCCGCCCACGTCGATCGCCTGCGCCAGCAGCTCGTCGCCCTGAGACGACGCCAGCTTGCCCTTGAGTGCGGCGACTTCTTTTTCGAGCAAGCGGATGTGGTTCACAGCCCAATTCGCCCTAATTGCAATTTCAGCAGTTGGGGTGTTTAACGTGGTTGCCACTGTCTGCACCGTCGATTCGAGCTGCTGCAGGTAGGCCAGCGCATTGGCGCCGGTCACCGCCTCGATACGGCGCACGCCGGCGGCCACGCCGCTCTCGCCCACCACCTTGAACAAACCGATGTCGCCGGTGCGGCCGACATGGGTGCCGCCGCAGAGCTCGCGGCTGGAGCCGATGTCGAGCACCCGCACCGTCTCGCCGTACTTCTCTCCGAACAGCATCATCGCGCCGGTCTTCTGGGCCGACTCGATGTCCATCTGCCGGGCGTTGGTGGCCTCGTTGGCCAGGATCTCGGCATTGACCCGTGATTCGATCTCGCGAATCTGCGCGTCGGTCACCGCCTGGGTATGCGCGAAGTCGAAACGGGTGCGATCGGCATTGACCAGCGAACCCTTCTGCTGCACGTGCGTGCCCAAAACCTCGCGCAACGCCTTGTGCATGAGGTGGGTGACGCTGTGGTTGCGCTGGGTGGCGGCGCGCAGGGCGGCGTCGACGCGGGCCGTGACCTTGTCGCCCACCTTCAGCGTGCCCTGGGTCTGGGTGCCGTGGTGGCCGAACACGTCGGACTTGATCTTCTGCGTGTCGGCCACACCGAAGAGCACGCCTTCGGCGGCGAGCTGGCCCTGGTCGCCGACCTGGCCGCCGCTCTCGGCGTAGAAGGGCGTGGTGTCGAGCACCACGATGCCGGCCTGGCCCTCGGTGAGCTGCGGCACCGGCGTGCCCTCGTGGTAGAGCGCGACCACGGCGGCGGCCTCTTCCAGCATTTCGTAGCCGGTGAACAGGTTGCCGGCGCCGGTGTAGTCGAGTGCGCGGTCCATGCGGAACTTGCCCGCCGCGCGGCCGGCCGCCTTCTGGCGTTCCATGGCCGCCTTGAAGCCTTCTTCGTCGACGCCCACGCCGCGTTCACGGCAGACGTCGGCCGAGAGATCCAGCGGAAAACCGAAGGTGTCGTGCAGCTTGAAGGCGACCTCGCCCGGCAGCACCTGCTGGCCGCCGGCCAGGGCCGCGTCGAGGATCTCCATGCCGTTGGCGAGCGTCTCGAAGAAGCGCTCTTCCTCGGTCTTGAGGATGTCGGAAATGCGCTGCAGGTCGGCCTGCAGCTTCGGATAGGCCTCGCCCATCAGCGCGACCAGGTCGGGCACCAGCTTGTGGAAGAAGGGCTTCTTCTGGCCGAGCTTGTAGCCGTGGCGGATGGCACGGCGCACGATGCGGCGCTGCACGTAGCCGCGGCCTTCGTTGCTCGGCACCACGCCGTCGGCCACCAGGAAGGCGGTGGCGCGGATGTGGTCGGCGATCACACGCAGGCTCTTGTTCTCGAGGTCGGTGCAGCCGGTCTCGCGCGACGCGGCGCGGATCAGCGCGGCGAAGATGTCGATCTCGTAGTTGCTGTGCACATGCTGCAGGATGGCCGCGAGGCGCTCCAGGCCCATGCCGGTGTCGACGCAGGGCGCCGGCAGCCGGGTGACGCTGCCGTCCTCGGCCATGTCGAACTGCATGAACACGTTGTTCCAGATCTCGATGAAGCGGTCGCCGTCTTCGTCAGGGCTGCCGGGCGGGCCGCCGGGGATGTGCGGGCCGTGGTCGTAGAAAATCTCCGAGCAGGGACCGCAGGGGCCGGTGTCGGCCATCATCCAGAAGTTGTCGGACTTGTAGCGGCCACCCTTGTTGTCGCCGATGCGGATGACCCGCTCGGGCGGCAGGCCGATCTCCTTGGTCCAGATGTCGTAGGCCTCGTCGTCTTCTTCATAGACGGTGGCCAGCAGGCGTTCGGCGGGCAGCTTGTAGACCTGGGTCAGCAGCTCCCAGGCCCACTGCAGCGACTCGCGCTTGAAGTAGTCGCCGAAGCTCCAGTTGCCCAGCATCTCAAAGAAGGTGTGGTGACGCGCGGTATAGCCGACGTTCTCCAGATCGTTGTGCTTGCCGCCCGCACGCAGGCAGGCCTGGACCGAGGTAGCGCGGTTGTACGAGCGCTTGTCGCTGCCCAGGAACACGTCCTTGAACTGCACCATGCCCGAGTTGGTGAACATCAGCGTGGGGTCGTTGCCCGGCACCAGCGAGCTCGACGCCACCACCGTGTGGCCCTTGGCGGCGAAGAAATCGAGAAAGGTCTTGCGGATCTCGGCGACGGTGGCGGGAGGTGTCGTGGGAAGCGTCATGGTGGCGGCGATGGAATGGCGGGCGTCCGGGTGGCCGGCGCCCTGATGGCGCGGCCCCTGCGAACAGCACATGCGGGCCGAAAGCGGTCTTCGCAAGTGTCGGACGTAACACGCGATTTTAGCGGGCAGGCCGGGCCTGCGCCGAGGTGCCGGGCACCACCAGATCGCGCAGCGAGTGACCGGAGGCCAGGCGGTCGAAACCGCGGTTGATGTCGTCGAGCGGAATGCGCTCGCCCATCAGACGGTCGATCGGCAATTTGCCGCGCTGGTAGAGGTCGATATAGCGCGGGATGTCGCGCACCGGCACCGCCGATCCGATGTAGCTGCCGCGCAGCGTGCGCTCCTCGCCCACCAGCTGCACCGGCGGCAGCGCAAAGCGCAACGCTGGATGGGGCAGGCCCGCGCTGATGGTGGTGCCGCCGCGCCGGGTGATCTTCCAGGCCAGCTCCATCGCAGGTATGGCGCCGGCCATCTCGAACGCGAAATCGACGCCGCCATGGGTGATGTCGCGCACCGCCTCGGCCGCCGCCGGATCGGTCGCGTTGAGCGTGGTGGTGGCACCCAGCCGACGCGCCAGCGAGAGCTTGGCCGGATCGAGGTCGATCGCCACCACGTCGCGCGCGCCCGCCGCCACCGCCGCCAGCAGCGCGCTGAAACCCACGCCGCCCAGGCCCAGCACCGCCGCACGCGCGCCGGCCCGCAGCTTTGCCGTATTGACCACCGCGCCCACGCCCGTCAGCACCGCGCAGCCGAACAGCGCGGCCTCGGCGTCGCCGATGGTCGAGTCGATCTTCACGCAGGAGCGGCGCGACACGACCGCATGCTCGGCAAAACAGCTCACGCCCAGGTGGTGGTGCACGGGCAGGTCGCCGCGCGACAGTCGCCGTTGGCCGCCGAGCAGCTGGCCGGCACCGTTGGCGTCGGCACCCGGCTCGCACAGTGCCGGCCGCCCTTCGGCGCAGGGCTCGCAGGTGCCGCAGCTCGGCATGAAGACCAGCACCACCCGGTCGCCCACGCGCATATCGGTCACGCCTGCGCCGCATTCGACGACTTCACCGCAGGATTCATGGCCCAGCACCATCGGCGTGGGACGTGGCCGGTCGCCCGAGATCACCGACAGGTCGGAATGGCAGAGCCCGGCCGCCAGGATCTTCAGCAACACCTCGCCCGGACCCGGCGGCGCGAGGTCGACCTCGGTGATCTGCAAGGGCAGGCTTTTGCCGTAGGGTTTGGGAACTCCGGTCTGTGCCAGCACGGCTGCGCGTATTTTCATGATGGTTCTACGACGCCAAGTTTGCAGTCGCTCACTGGGAAAACCAGCATTCGAGCCTGTCGGCCAAAACGCGTCCAGAGGGCTTTCCCGCGCAGGGCAATCACCGAGCCGACAGTGCGAGAATTCGCGGCTGGCCTGCCCGCGGCAGGCGTGTCGACAACGTTCCCAAGGACCAAGCACCATGGACATGAAGACCTCTCCCCTCGCCCTGCTCAAGGACCCTTCGCTGCTCAAGACCGACGCCCTGGTCGATGGGCAATGGATCAAGGGCTCGTCCCGCTTCGACGTGAACGACCCGGCCACGGGCCGCAAGCTCGCCGACGTGCCCAACCTGGGTGCCGCCGACGCCGAATACGCGATCAGCGCGGCCAACGCCGCCTGGCCCGCCTGGCGCGCCCAGACCGGCAAGCAGCGCCACGCCATCCTGCTCAAGTGGTATGAGCTGCTCATGGCCAACGCCGAAGACCTGGGCCGCATCATGACGGCCGAACAGGGCAAGCCTTTTGCCGAAGCCAAGGGCGAGGTCACCTACGCCGCCAGCTTCGTCGAGTGGTTCGCCGAAGAAGCCAAGCGTGTCAACGGCGAGACCCTGCCGCAGTTCGACAACAACCGTCGCCTGATGGTGTTGAAGCAACCCGTGGGCGTTTGCGCGGCCATCACGCCGTGGAACTTTCCGCTGGCCATGATCACCCGCAAGGTCGCCCCGGCGCTGGCCGCCGGCTGCCCGGTGATCATCAAGCCCGCCGAGCTCACACCGCTGACCGCGCTGGCCGCCGCCGAGCTGGCCGTGCGCGCCGGCATTCCGAAGGGCGTGCTCAACCTGCTGACGGCCGACAGCGACAACTCGATCGCCGTTGGCAAGGCGCTCTGTGCCTCCGACGTGGTGCGCCACATCAGCTTCACCGGCTCCACCGAAGTGGGCCGCATCCTGATGGCGCAGAGCGCGCCGACGGTCAAGAAGATGAGCCTGGAGCTCGGCGGCAACGCGCCCTTCATCGTGTTCGACGACGCCGACCTGGACTCGGCCGTCGAGGGCGCCATCGCCAGCAAGTACCGCAACGCCGGCCAGACCTGCGTGTGCGCCAACCGGCTTTATGTGCAGGACGGCGTGTACGACGCCTTCGTCGAGAAGTTCTCGGCCAAGGTCAAGGCGCTGAAGGTCGGCAACGGTTTCGACGAGGGCGTGGTGCAGGGCCCGCTGATCGAGCCGGCGGCCGTCACCAAGGTGCAAAAGCACCTGGACGACGCGCTGGCCAAGGGTGGCCGCATCACCGCCGGCGGCCAGAAGCTGGAAGGCCAGTTCTTCCAGCCGACGGTCGTGGCCGATGCCTCGCCCGACATGCTGTGCGCCCGCGAGGAGACCTTCGGGCCGTTCGCGCCGGTGTTCCGTTTCAAGGCCGAGCAGGAAGCGATCGACGCGGCCAACGACACCGAGTTCGGGCTGGCGAGCTATTTCTACAGCCGCGACGTGGGCCGCATCTTCCGCGTGGCCGAGGCGCTGGAGTACGGCATGGTGGGCATCAACGCCGGGGTGATCGCCACCGAGCACGTGCCGTTCGGCGGCGTCAAGCAGTCGGGCCTGGGCCGCGAGGGTTCGCACCATGGCATCGAGGACTACCTGGAGCTGAAGTACCTCTGCCTGGGGGATATCCAGAAGTAGGCTGCAGAAAAGAGATGCGCATCCTGCTGGTCGAAGACGAGGAAGAGATGGCCGCGTGGCTGCAGCGAGCGCTCAAGCAGAGCGGCTTCGTCACCGACCACGCGCCCGACGCCCGCACCGCCGAAGCCCTGCTGTCGGTGGGCACCGCCTACGACGCGGTGGTGCTCGACCTCGGCCTGCCCGACAAGCATGGTTTTTCGGTGCTGTCGGAGCTGCGCAACGGCGGCCACGCGGTGCCGGTGCTGGTGCTGACCGCCCAGGGCGCTCTACCCGACAGGGTGCGCGGCCTGAACCTCGGCGCCGACGACTTCATGGCCAAGCCCTTCGCCATCGAGGAACTCGAAGCCCGCCTGCTGGCGCTGGTGCGGCGCGCCCATGGCCGCCAGCACCCCAAGCTGCAATGCGCCTCGCTGCTCTACGACAGCGAAAGCCATGCCTTCACCCTGGCCGGCGAGCTGCTGCAGCTCACGCCACGCGAGCACGCTGCGCTCACTGCCTTGCTGATGCGCGCCGGCTCGCCGGTCGGCAAGTCGCAGCTCTCGGACAAGGTCTTTCCGCAGGACAGCAGCGTCGGCCCCGACGCCATCGAGCTAGTGCTGCACCGCCTGCGCCGAAAGCTGGCCGACAGCGACGTGACCATCGTCACCGTGCGCGGCCTGGGCTACATGCTCGAAAGCGCAGCAGGCCATGCCGCCGAACGGCGCGACTGACACGCGGCGTTCCTGGCGCACCGGCATCCGCACCCAGCTGCTGCTCCTGCTGCTGCCGGGCCTGGCCGCGCTGCTGGCCTTCGACAGCTGGACCGACTACCGCGCCATGGCGCGTACGCTCGAATCGGCCTACGACGAATCCCTGCTCGAGGCCATCGGCGCGCTCGACATCGCCATCGTCAACGACCGCGACGGCGGGCTGGTGCTGAGCGAGCCGTATGCGATCCAGGCGATGTTCGAGTCGCTCGACGCGCGGCACAAGCACCTGCAGGTGCTGGCGACGCCCGAGCGGCCCGACGACCCGGGCGCGCCACCGCCGCAGACGCTGTTCGGCACCGGCGACCTGCCCGCCCCGCCGCCAGGCCCGCCAGGCGAGCCGGCGCCGCTGACGCTGGGCAGCGCACCCGACGCGCGCATCGCCTTCTACAACGCCGACTACCGGGGCTACCCGGTGCGCATCGCGGCCTTGCAGCGGCGCGCCTACGACGGCCTGGGCCGCGGCTGGCAGGTGTCGATCCGGGCGGCCGAAAGCACCGGCCGCCGCAACGCCGCCCGCCAGGCCCTGCTGCGCACCGAGATCCTGCAGGGCCTGCGCATGCTGGCGGTGACCGTCGTGCTGGTGTGGCTGGGCATCGCCCTGGCGCTGCGTCCGCTGCAGCGCCTGCGCGCCGCGCTGCGTGCGCGGCCGGCGCACGACCTGCGGCCGCTGGAAGCCGGCGCGGTGCCTGGCGAAGTGGCACCGCTGGTCGATGCGGTCAACCACCACATCGCCGACCACCGCGCCGTGCTCGAGCGACAAGCGGGTTTTCTGGCCGACGCCTCGCATCAGCTGCGCACGCCGCTGGCCATCATGACGACGCAGGCCGGCTATGCCCTGCGACAGGACGAGCCCGGCAGCATGCGCGAGAGCCTGGCGGCGATCGCCGGGCAGCTCGAGCGCAGCCGGCGTCTGTCCGACCAGTTGCTCGCCATGGCCCATGCGAGCCGGGCCGCGCCGCAAGTGTCGCCGCCTGTCGCCGACCTGAATGCCGTGGCCCGCGAGGTGGTGCTGCAGTACCTGCCGCTGGCGCGCGAGAAGCACATCGACCTGGGCTGGAGCGATCTGCGCGGCGAGGTCGAAGACGAATCCACCGACCCATCGCCCGTCGCGCCACTCGCTGCCGAACCCGGCGAGCTGCACGAGGCCCTGGCCAACCTGCTGCACAACGCCATCCGCCACACGCCGCGCGACGGACACATCGACGTGGCGGTGCGGCGTGAGGCCGGCACGCTGCTGGCCGAGGTCGCCGACAGCGGCCCCGGCCTGCCCGCCGAGCGGCGCGAAGCGGTCTTCCAGCGCTTCAACCGCAGCCCGCCCGCACCCGGCGCGCCCAAAGGCGGCGCCGGGCTGGGACTGGCCATCGCGCGCGCCTACGCACGGCGCAACGGCGGCGACATCGTCTTCGCCGACCCCCCGCCCGGCTGTCCGGGCCTGGTGGCGCGACTGGTGTTTCCCCTGAGCGCAACACCGGCCCGGCATCCGCAATAACACGTATTTTTGACAGATTCGCGGCTCCCACCGCGCTTCGGAAGCCGATTGGAAGGCTCGTTTCCTAGACTCGCCGCCGACTCGCGGGTCCCTTGCCGGGCCCCCTTCGCAGCCTGCAGGAGACAGCCCATGAAACCTTCCCCACACTTCAACAAGGACTACTACGGCGGTGCGCTGATGGTCGTCATCGGCCTGGCCGCCGTGTACGCCAGCGTGCAGTACAAGCTCGGCACGCTCCAGCGCATGGGGCCGGGCTTCTTTCCCTGTGCCGTCGGTGCGCTGCTGGCGCTCTCGGGCCTGCTGATCGCGATCTCCGCGCGCGGCCCGGCCCCGGCGCAAGAGGCCGGCGGCCACCATCCCACCGGCCTGCCCGACCTGCGCGGTGGCGTCTGCATCGTGCTCGGCACCCTGGCCTTCCTGCTGCTGGGCAACTACTGCGGACTGCTGCCGGCCACCTTCGCCATCGTCTTCATCTCGGCGCTGGGCGACCGCAGCAACACCGTGCTGCAGGCTTTCGTGCTGTCGGTGGCCATGATGGTGATCGCCACCGTCGTGTTCTGGTGGGCGCTGCAACTGCAGCTCCCGTTGATCAAGTGGGGAGCCTGAAGCCATGTCGCAATCGCTCCACGATCTCTGGTTCGGGTTCGGCGTCGCCTTCCAGGGCACCAACCTGATGTGGTCCTTCTTCGGCGTGCTGGTGGGCAACCTCATCGGCGTGCTGCCAGGCATGGGTGCACTGTCGGCCATCTCGATCCTGCTGCCGCTCACCTATGCGATGCATCCGGTGCCGGCCATCCTGATGCTGGCGGGCATTTTCTACGGCTCGCAATACGGCGGCGCCATCGGCGCGATCCTGCTGAACCTGCCCTCGCATCCGCCGCACGCGGTGACCTGCCTGGACGGCTATCCGCTGACCAAGGCCGGCAAGGGCGGCACGGCGTTGGGCATCACCATGATCAGCTCCTTCTTCGCCGCCTCGGTCGGCATCCTGGTGATGGTGTTCGCCTCGCCGCTGCTGACCGAAGTGGCCTTCAAGTTCGGGCCGACCGAGATCTTCTCGATCATGCTGCTGGGCCTGCTGGCCGGCTCCACCATGTCGCGCGGATCGCCGCTCAAGGGCGTGGCCATGACGCTCTTCGGCCTGCTCTGCGGCTGCGTCGGCACCGACGTCAACTCCGGCGCCTTCCGTTTCTCGTTCGACGTGCCGGAGCTCAGCGACGGCCTCGAACTCGTCGCCATCGCCATGGGCCTGTTCGGCGTGGCCGACTTCCTGCTCAACGTGAACCGCATGAAGATCATCAGCAGCGGCACCAGCCTGCGGATTCGCGACATGCGCCCGAGCATGGACGAGCTCAAGCAGGCGATCTGGCCCATGATCCGCGGCACCGCGGTGGGCACCGTCTTCGGCGCCATGCCCGGCACCGGCCCGACCATCACCACCTTCATCGCCTACGCGCTGGAACGCAAGATCAGCAAGACGCCGGAGAAGTTCGGCACCGGCATGATCGGCGGCGTGGCCTCGCCCGAGGCGGCCTCGCACTCCAAGACACAGGTGGACTTCATCCCGACGATGAGTCTGGGCATTCCCGGCGACGCGGTGATGGCGCTGATCCTCGGCGCGCTCATGATCCAGGGCATCCAGCCCGGCCCGCAGCTGATCAGCGAGCATCCGGACATCTTCTGGGGCCTCATCGCCAGCTTCTGGATCGGCAACGCCCTGCTCATCGTGCTCAACGTGCCGATGATCGGCGTGTGGGTGAAGCTGCTGCAGGTGCCCTATCGCTACCTGTTCCCCTCGGCCATGTTCTTCATCGCGGTGGGCGTGTTCAGCACGCAGAACAACCTGTTCCAGATCTGGGAAGTGCTGGCCTTCGGCGTCATCGGCGCCATCCTCATCTACCTCAATTTCTCGGTCGCGCCGATCATGCTGGGCTTCGTGCTCGGGCCGATGGTCGAAGAGAACTTCCGGCGCGCCTTGCTGCTGTCTCGCGGCGACCTGGCCATCTTCGTGCAGCGCCCGATCAGCGCCACCTTCATCGGCATCAGCTGCCTGCTGCTGATCGGCGTGACCTGGTCGGCCTGGCGCGGCAGCAAGCGCGGCAAGCCGCAGGAATCGGTGGGAGAAGAAGTACTGGCCAGCGCCCACGTGCCGGCGCGGCAGATCGAACAGGCCACCTGAGCCCCTGGTTTAGCTCTCTTCGCTCCGCGAAGTTGCGGCCGGCTTCCCTCTGGGACGCCGGCCGTTTTTTCATTGGCGCAACACCGTCACGAAGCGGGCACGGGCGGCTCCTATACTCCGCCGCCCATGCCCTGCTCCAACGCCTTTCGCTCATCCGTCCGCCCGCCGTTCGCGAAGTCGGTCCTGCCCTGCGTCCTCGCCTCGATGTTCCTGGCGTTTTCAGCGCATGCGGCGCCGAGCGACGATCCGATCGAGGCAGCCGAGGAAATCGAGGACTTCTCGGTTCATGGGCAGGCCACCTACATCGCGCAGCGCAAGCCCTCGTTCTCGGCCGCCTACTCCGGCCCCAACAGCCTGTCGGCCGAACGCGAGCGCAGCTATTCGTTCACCTCGACCGCCTTCCTGGGCGTGCGCCTCGCGCCGCAAACCGAGCTGTACTTCAACCCCGAAGCCGTGCAGGGCCTGCCGCTGTCGCGCCTCACCGGCCTGGGCGGCCTGACCAACGGCGAGCTTCAGAAAACCGCCGGCACCTCCATCCTGGCCTACCGTGCACGGCTCTTCTTGCGTCAGACCTGGGGCCTGGGCGGCGGCAGCGACTTCGTGGAAGGCGACGCCAACCAACTCGCCAGCCGTTACGACAAGCGGCGCGTCACGCTGACGGCCGGCAACTTCGCACTGTCCGACATCTTCGACAACAGCGCCTACGCGCACGACGCCCGCACGCAGTTCCTGAACTGGTCCTTCCTCACCCACGGTGCCTACGACTTCGCGGCCGACTCGCGCGGCTACACCTGGGGCGTAGTGCTCGAATACCGCCACGACGACGACTGGACCGTGCGCGCCGGCCGCGGCATCCAGCCGCGCGAATCCAACGGATTGAAGCTCGACCACCAGTTCTTCCGCCACTACGGCGACCAGGTCGAGCTCGAACGCCGCTGGCAGGCCCAGGGCCGCCCCGGCGCGCTGCGTCTGCTGGCCTTCCGCAACGTGGCGGTGATGGGGGGCTTTCAGGACGCCCTCGACTACGCCTCGGCCAACGGCACCACGCCAGCCGTGGCCCCGGTGCGCGAGCGGCGGGTCAAGACCGGCGCGGGCATCAACCTGGAGCAGGAAGTCGCCGACGGCATCGGCGTATTCGGCCGGCTGGCGCGCAACGACGGCAAGTCCGAAACCTATGCCTTCGCCGAGATCGACCGTTCGATGTCCGTCGGCGCCGTCGTCCAAGGCGGCCGCTGGGGCCGCGCCAAGGACACCTTCGGCATCGCGGTGGCGCAGAACGGGCTCTCGCCCGAGCACCGCGACTACCTGGCCGCCGGCGGCAGCGGATTCTTCGTCGGCGACGGCCGGCTGCGCTACAAGCCCGAGACCATCGGCGAGGTTTTCTACCGCATCGCCCTGCCCAACTTAAAGAAGCTCGAGAACGCGCTCACGCTCGGCTTTCAGCACATCCGCAACCCGGCCTACAACGCCGACCGCGGGCCGGTGCGCGTGGTCTCCCTGCGGCTGCACACCGAGTTCTGAGCAGGTCCCAAGGTGCCTGAAATAATCTGACCGGGCGTCCGTTCGCGCGAGGGGCGGAATCGATCATGGCGACCAAATGCCATCTCCCACGCCCTCGTCCCGCTGGACCTTTTCTGCCCTCGACGCCAAACGCGTACCCGCCCCCGACATCGAGCCCCCGGACGCCATTCGTCCGATCCGCAATCCGCATGGACCACCCCGTATCGCCGTACTGGGCGACTTCGGTGCCAGTGCCGCCACGGACCGGCACGACAGAGGCGCGGCGCTGGCCCGCTGCCGTTCGATCCATGTCGAAGAGGGCACGCTCGACAAGACGCTCCAGCGGCTCTGCCCCCGACTGCGCCTGCCGCTCGGCGCCACGGCCGCTCCGGTGGAAGTCGTTCTGACCGGACTGGAGTCGTTCCATCCGGATTCGCTCTACAAGACGCTGGGCGTGTTCACCGTCGGGCTGTCGGCGTTGCGCCGCCGGCTCAGCAACAACCTGAGTTTTCCGACCGTTGCGGAGCAGATGCGGCACTGGAGTCGCATCGGCCGCACGCCGGCGTCCGCGCTGGCGAACCGGCGCCGGCCGCTGGGCGACGACCCCTCCGTCGATGCGCTGCTGCCGCATCTCGTGGGCCCGTTCCTCTCCCGTGTCGACACCGAATCGCAGGCCGACTGCATCGCCTGTGTCGACCTCGCCATCGCGGACACGATGCGCGCGCTGCTGCACCAGCCGGATTTCCGCCAGGCCGAGGCGCTGTGGCGCGGCGTGGGTCATCTGCTGCACGAGGCGCAGGGGGTGCAGGCGGCGCAGATCTACCTGATCGACATCGGCTTCGACGAATTCACCGCGGACCTGGGAAGCGGCGTGCGAATCGCCGACACCACGTTGTATCGCCTTCTTGCGCACCGCCCTGCCCACGAACCCGCCGGCGCCTACAGCTACATCGCCGCCTGCTACGACTTCGAGACGAGGCCTGAGCACGCGGCACTGCTGACGCGACTGTCGCGCGTGGCCGCCTGTGCCGGAGCGCCATGCATCACAGCCCTGCCGCGAAAGAGTATCGATTCCGACCCGAATCAGGCGGCCGGCTGGACATCCGCCATCGAGAAACTGGCTGCACAACCGGATGCGAGCTATCTCGCCCTGACCGACGCGTGTGCCCCCTTGCGACCGGCCTATGCGCCAGAGACCCATCCGATCGCAAGCTTCAAATTCGACGAAGCAGAAACGGGCAAGGCGGCCGCCGCCTTGTGGTGCCATCCCGCGCTGCACGCGCTGCACCTGCTCACCTCGCTCGAGCCGACTGGCAAACTTGGGTCGAGCGCCGAAGTGGCGGCCATCGACGGCACCGTGCTTCGACATAGTCTGCAAGCAACGATCGACGATCAGGGGGCCGACGGCCCTCCAGCCTGAATCCAGCGTACCCGACTCCCTTAACAACGCCGCCTTCGTGCGGCGTTTTTTTTGGCCTGTCGATCGCGGATGTTCAAAATAATTAAATCAAATCCAGATGTTTCTGCGCTTACTCCATGTGTCGAGCATCACGCATTAAGCCGAATATTGCCAATTAATCCGCACGGTCTATTGAGCGGTATATGCAGGCATGTGACATTTACTTTGCAGATGTTTCCATCTGCCCAGTAACTTCAGTGGAGTATTTATCTTGAAAACTATGTTTAAGAAAGCAAGCATCGTCGCTGCGATGGCGCTTTGTCTTGCCACGGGCGGTGAGGCGATGGCGACACCGGCCGCGATCAATCTAGGCCCGGTCAGCGGGACTGTGACCATCGAGGGCGTTGGATCCAATGGATTCGACCATTTGTTCAACTTTCAGATCGGATCGTTGAACTTATCAACGGTGGTGACGACGCTATCCATCACCCTGACCGGGAGTAACGCGGTCGTCACGGGTCTGCAGTTGTTCAATGGCAAGACCCTTTTCAGTGAATCGTTGAACTACGCGAATCAGGTCACGGGCGAGGCCAACTTCGAAAACACCGAATTAGCAACAGGGGTAATTCGGTACGACGGGACCCTCGCAACCGGCCCGTTGACCTTCGGTGCCGACTACACCCTTCGCGTCATCGGCACCGGATCTGGCACCTACACCGGCCTGCTCGCTATTAATCCGGTTCCGGAACCAGAAACTTACGCCCTGATGATCGCAGGATTGGGTATGATGGCTGCAATCGCCCGCAGAAGGCGGTCAATTGGTTGATTCGTCAACCCCCTGAACCGGTTAGCGGTGAGATTTCCAGGGCCAGAAGGGCGGACGGGACTCCAAACCTTTTGCCATGCAAGCCGCTACATCGCAAAAAGACCACGTGAGTGGTCTTTTTTTTGCCCCTTTGTCTGCATTTGCTAAAGGTTGAAACAGCCGCGGGCAAACATTTACCCGTCTGCCATATCGGGCGACGCGCCGACGATTATGCTGGCGTGTCTACTGCGCCACTTGCAAGCGCCCCGTGTTTCTGAGCGGCGTAACCAAAGAGCTCATTCACTAATTTCAGAATCACGATGGATTTGTGGGAAACCCTGAAAGCCCTCTGGGCCGCCATCCTGATGCTGGGTCGGTTTTTCGGCTGGCTGCTCGACCTGCTCCAGTAATCAGGCCGGTGCGGCCGACAAGGCGCTGTGGATCAGGGCGACACGCTCGGTCAGGGCGTCTGCCGGCGGCAGACCGGCCCGCTCCCGCTCGTACCAGTCCACGATGTCGGCGCGGCCGAGCCGGCGGTACTTGGCGATCTCGAAGTCCAGCATGCCGAAAGCCTGCGCATACGCCGGCCCGATCACGTGAAAGACCCGCATGCCAAGGTCGAGCGCACCGACGAAGCCCCGCTGCTCCAGTCGCTGGCACGCCACCGCGCCCAGGCTGAAATATGGCGCGCTCGGCAAGGCCGACAGCAGCGGCAGCACCGAGCGGTGATACACGGCGAACCAGCCATCCACCGGGCCGCTGTAGAGCCCCTCCCGCGCATCGAACGCCCGGTAGGCCGACATTTCCGGCCGCGCGCCGGTGGTGAACTCGTCCTGCCAGACATCGGCCACCAGCATGCGCAGGCCGGGGTGGCGCCGGAACAGCCGGTCGGCGCGCTGCGCGACGCCGGGCGACACCGCCACCACGTCGTCGTCGATCTGCACCACCAAGCCATGGCGTGAGGCCGCGAACAAGGGCCGGTAAGCCGCCATGCCGATGTTTCCCGGGCTGCGGCCGACGATGCGCAGCGGCATGCCGCCGGTGCGCATCGCATCGAGTTGCGTCTCGAACGTCGGGTCGGCGACGTTCAGCCAGAGCAATATTTCGAAGGGCACCGAAGTCTTGCGCACCAGCTCGGCCAGCAGCAGCCGCGCATAGACCGGGCGGTAGACGGCGATGCAGTAGGAAATCATGGCGACCTGCGCTGAAGGCAGCTTCAGGCGGCCTGCCGCGACGCCATCAGCTGCGGATATTTGGCCAACCGGAAGATGAAGCTCTGCCGGTCCACATGGCGCCAGCGCACGCCGCGCCGCATGAGCGTGTCCACCAGGTGCCAGTCCCAGGCCATCATGTCGAAGGGCAGGTCGTCGCCGAGGTGGATCTCGAACAGCTCGCGCCGGAACATCGGCTGGCCCAGGTCGATGCGGCCCGGCCGGGGCACCGGGTGGTTCAGCACCAGGCGCCCGTCGTAGCGGCAGGAGCTGTAGACGAAGCCCAGGCGCGGGTCGGCGTCGAGCGTGCGCATCAGCGGATCGGGATGGTCCGGTGTGTAGCCGTTGTCGTCGGACAGAAAGCTCAGGTATTCGCCCCGCGCCAGCCGCAGGCCCGCCGCCGCCGGGGCGATGCCCCAGTCGTTGTGGCGCTCGGGCAGCTCGTACAGGCCGATGCGCGGGTCGGCCGCCGCGTCCACCAGCACGCTGATGCGCTCCATCACCTCGGGATCGGGATGGTCGGCCACGATCAGGTGTTCGAAGTCGCCGAAGCCCAGGCGCTGCACCGAGGCGATGCACTGGCGCAGGCACTCGACGCGGTCGTAGACGGTGGTCACGATGGTCCAGCGCGGCGGGCCGCAGCGCACCGGGCGCAGCACGCGCAGGCGATCACCCGCCGCCACCTGCGACGGCGACTCCCGCGGATCGGGCGTTTCGCGCGCCACCGCCGCGAGCACGGCACCGGTGGCCGGCGCCAGCACCACGCGCCGCAGCCACACCGGCCCGCCCTGGGCGCCGACGAAAGCGAACCCGCCGGTGAGCCGCCCATCGCGCACGCGGTGCAGCAGCCGCCCCGCGCGGTAGAGCGAGAGCACGCCGTCGACGCAGACCAGCCGCAGCGCGGTCCACTCCTGCTGCGGCGGATCGAACTGGCGAAACACATGCTGGTGCCGCGCCAGGTAGGCGCGCCGCTGGTCCATGAGCAGGTGGTAGGAGTTGCTGGCCTGATCGACCTGATCGCCCTGGTGCACCTTGGCCAGCAGGCAGGCGCCGGGCGACAGGCGCACCTCGAACGACAGGTCCACCGCGTCGAAGCGGCGACGGCTCGCCAGCCCGCGCTCCAGCGCCGGGCCACGCGCGGTGCCGGGGTCGACGAGGATCTGCGGCGCATCGGCGCCGGCACCGTCGCGCACCGGGTGTACCGCGCCGCCCAGGCCCAGCCAGTCGTCGTCGAACGATGGCGCGGGTGTGCTCTCGGCCGGCGGTTCGTGTTCTTCGCCCTGCGCCACCTCGGCGACGGCGTTCGATCCCAGGCTGATGTCCATCACGACCTCCAGTCTCCTGGCATAGGTGGCGCCGGCCAGGCGAGCGGCGCAGGCGGCCTGCACCCGCGCGCGTTCTTCCGGCCGGGCGATGAAATGCGTGGCCAGCGCCACCGCCTCGTCGGCCGTGCGGAACACCGGCAGTTCGGGCACGTCGGCGCACAGGGCCTCGCGCGGCTCGCTGATCACCAGTGCACCGCAGGCCAGGGCCTCGCAGACACGCGGGTTCATGGCCGTGCCGGGCAGGCCCTGCCGGTTGTAGTGGTGGCGATCACGGAACACGTTGACCACGATGTCGCTTTGCCGATAGAGCGCCGTGGCTTCGTCGGCCGGCAGCTTGTCGGAAATGCACAGCGCGCGCAGACGCGGGTCGTGCCAGGGGCCGCCGACCACGTAGTCGAGCAGCCCGGCCTGCGCGAGCGCGGCCAGCATGCGTTGGCGCGACGGGTTGCCGCCGCCGATGAAACCCAGCCGGTACCGACGCGGCCCGGCGCCGTCGGGCGGCCGATGCAGCCCCGGCGCATAGGCCGCCGGCAGCAGGTGCGCATGGCGATGCCGTTGCAGGCTGGCCGCATCGTTGACGAACACCGTGTGAAAGCGCTGCGACCAGACCGCGGTGTCGTCCACTTCGTAGGGCTCGTCGAGCAGCCAGACCGCCGTGCGCGCCCGCCAGGCCCGGCCGCCGAAGCGCTGGGCGAAGCGCCGGCCGTGCACCACCAGGATCAGCTCGGGACGGAAGCGCTCGATGCGCGCGGCCAGCCCGGGCTCGTCCCAGTAGCCGTGTTCGGCGACCACGCCCAGGCTGTCGGCCGCCTCGCGCAGGCCGGTCTCGAAGACGGTGCCGCAAGACAGGAACCGGTAGTGCACGAAGAAGACCCGTCGCCCATCGCGTCGCGGCGCGGGCAGCGGCCGCAAACCGCCCAGCCAAGCGCCCATATCCACGCGTGGCAGCGTCGTCAGCCGGCTCGTCGCGCTCAGGTTTACCAGCGCCACGCCGCGTGCCGAACAGGCTGCGGCCAGCGCCGCGTATTCGGCGTCGATGCCTGCCAGCCTCCCGTTCAGCCGATGCCGGCCGGTGGCGGCGAAGAAATGGTGGTCGGAAAAATCCACGCCGATCAAGCCGATGCGTGCCGCGCCCAGGTGCATGGCCAGGCACACCGCCACGTAGGGCGAGTTGTCGGTGTAGTCCAGCCGGCGCGGGTCGTCCAGGCCGGTGCCGCCGCGCCGACCGAGCTCGAAACGCACCACGCGGGCATGCGGCAGGTCGAGGTCGGGCAACTGGGTGAAGACCGCTCGCGCCCAGCTGTCGACCACATGCGCATGGCGCTCCGGCGTGAATTGCCGCCGGTGGTTCACCACCACCAGGTAGTCGGGCGTGAACCGCCGGCCGACATCGTTCACCCCGATCGTGATCAGCCCGGGCGGCAGCGCCCGCGCCCCGGGCCAGTCGCCGAGCGATGCGCCGCAGCCGCAGACGACGACCGTCGCGCCGCGATGCCGGTCGCGAAAGGCGGCGAAGCTGGTCGGCAAGGCGTCGCGGGCTATCGTCATCGCCGTGCTCAGTTGTCGATGGTGACCAGGTTGGCCGCCGCCTCGAACTCGCCTTTGCGCGTGATGAACCACAGCTTGGCCCGCTCCATGCGCTGCGCCAGGTTGCCCACCGCCGTCGCCCGGTTGGCCACCATGGTTCCGTAGAACTCGGACCGCGGCTCTTCGGTGAAGCTGTTGCCGGCGAAGGCGATCAGCCCGGCCGCCAGCAGATGGTCGTGCCCGCTGAAGCTGTTGCCCTGCAGCGTGGCCGATTCGAAGATGCCCTCCTCCACCCCTTCGGCCAGGCGCTTGACCATGGTCTCGCCGATGCCCAGCAGCGCCACGCTGTTGTCGCTGAAAAACAGGCGCGAGGCGTCGACCACGAGCGGCCGGCCGACGAGGCGCTCGCGCACCACGGGAATCAGGTCGCGCCATTGCGCCGGATCCAGCGGATCGCCGTAGAAGCTCACCATGCCCTCGAAGCGGTTGCGGGCGATCTGGTTGTCGCCCGCGAGCTGGTCGAAGATGGCGGCCACGCCCGGCTTGTCAGAAACCCCTGCGGCGAACACGCAGTCTTGCACCCGCAGCCGCCGCACGCCTTCGGCCCGCAGGCAGGGCTGGGCCGGCGCGCCTACCGCCTGCAGGCTCACGTGCGACAGGCTCAGCTCGCCGATCTCGGCCAGCATCAGCCCGCGCTCGCCATGCAGCTCGATCACCAGGTCGGCGAAGTCGAGCGCCGCGAACCGCCGCAGCGTGATCGGCTTGCCCAGCGACACCCGCGAGGCCTGGCCGCAGCCGTGGAGCGACAGCCGCGCCTGCGAACCGCCTTCCACCTCCAGCTCATCGATGACATGGTGGCCCGGCATGAAGCACAGGCAGAGCTGGCCCTTGGCGCCGGTGAGCAGGCCGCGCAGCACCTCGGACTTCAGATCGGGCACGTCGCCGTTCGGACCCACGGTGATCTCGCAGGCCGCCACCGCCCGGCCGCCGCCGCCCACGGTGGCCGGCTGCACCACGCCGGCATTGAAGGCGATGCGCTGCAACGGCTGGCCGTCGTGGTCGAGCAGTTCGGCGCTCACCCGCTGCAGCGCATCGGTGCCGAGCTGCCAGGCCACACCGGCGATGCCGTCGGCGCCGGTGATCGCCGGGTTGGCACCGGTCAGGGCGCCGCCGCCTTCTTCCACGGCAAAGCGCACCGCGGCGCCGGCATGGCCCACGTCCGCATGCGAGACCCGCACCTCCAGCCGATGCGGCAAGGGCTGGCCGGCCGGCGCTTCCTGCCCGTCACCCGCCAGGTGGTACAGGCCGAGCGAGGCGGTGGCGCAGAAGACCAGCGTCTGCCCCGGCAGCGGCAGGCCGTAGCTGTCGCACAGGCTGGCGCGCACGCGCTGGAATCGCGCCGGCGCCGCTGCGCCCGGGCCCAGCGCCCAGCGGCATTCGGCCATGCCGTGCTCGTCGGTGCGGGTGTCGAAATACATGGCCGACAAGGCGGTGTCGTCGACCTCGCCGCCGATGCCGCCGCCGCCGCTTTCCACCTCGAACAGAATGCGCGCGCCCGGCAGCGGCACGCTGGCCCGCGCCACCCGCAGCGCCAGCGGCTGCGGCAGCACGGCGCCGGGCGCGGCGTCCTGGCCGTCGCCGGACACATAGAACAGCTGCCGCAGCGAGGCCAGCGGCGCGAAGACCTCGCGGCAGTCGGCCACCACCGTCACCGCGCCCGTCGAATCGACCTCGACGATGCCCAGCCGGCAATACGCGTCGGCGATGCCCGCAGGCGGACAGGCCAGCGGATCGCCGTCGGCGTCCTTCGGCCATTCGACATCGGCGGTCACGGTGCGTGCCGGAATCAGCCAATAGTCGCCGCTGCGGTAGTGGCCGCCCGGCTCGAAGCGGACCTGCACGCCCTCCTCCAGCTCGATCCAGCCGCCTTCGACCACCGGCAGCGCCAGCGCGCCGGCGGCTGGCCGGTGGTCCCAGCGGCGCAGCAGCGGATGGCGCGACGGGTCGCGGCCGGTGGTGCCGCCGGGCACGCCCTGCAGCACGAGTTCGAGCTCGTCGTCACCATCCGCCAGGTATTCGAGCAGCACGCCGTGGCGCTGGCCGAGTTCGCTGTCGTCGTCGCACAGCTCCACGCGGTCGTGCGGCGCCAGGTCCAGGTTGGCGTCACGGCCGCGCGCGGCCAGGCGCACCACGGTGCGGTTGGCCGCCGTGTCGACCTCGACGGCCAGCACCCCATAGGCCACCGAGCCGTTCTCGCGCGACCACTTGAAACTCGCCTGCGCGCCGCCCGGACCCCCCGCCTGGTGCACCTCCACCCGATAGAGCTGGTTCTCCAGACGGCGGTAGCCGGCGGTCGCCGCGATTTCGCACAGGTTGGCCGCCGCCAGCTGTGGCTCGGCGCGCGCCGCGAGCTTCGGGCCAGGCGCGTTCACCAGCGCGGTCCAGGCCGCCACCTCGTCGGCGCAGTCCCAGTCGAACGGGCTGCCCACCACCAGCGGCAGGGCGCGCACCTGCGCCACGGTGCGGGCGCGGGTGGCCGTGTCCGGGCCGCCCAGCGCCACCTCCAATATCTCCGGCGCCTCCAGGGCCGACACATGGCGCTGCCAGGCGTCGAGGTAGACCAGCCAGGCGCCCGGCGCGAGCCGCTCGCCCGCGCCGCCGTCGGGCTGGTGGGCGTAGCCGGTCCAGTCGTCGAGCTCGCACAGCAGGCCGTCGAGCCAGCAGCGCCCCGGCCCGATCGACAGCCCCGCCGCCGGCAGCGCCACCGTCTGCGCGGCGGGTGTTCCGCTGTCGAGCCGCAGTGCCACGCCGGCGTCGCCCACCGCCCAGACCGCGTCGCCATCGCTCGCCGACAACCCGCGCAGCGGGGTGTCGACCCCCACGTCGATGCGGCTCCAGTGCGCGCCACCGTCGAGCGTGTAGAGCACCGTACCGCGGTCGCCCGCCGCCCAGCCTTCGAGCGGATCGCGAAAGACGATGGCGTGCAGCGTGGCATCCGACGGCGTGGCGCAGGGCAGCCAGCTCTGGCCGGCGTCGGTGCTGCGCAGCACGGTGCCGCCCTGCCCCGCCGCCCACAGGAGGTTGGTGCCGATGCCGGCCAGCGCCTGCAGGTGCGCGGTGGTGCCGCTGTCCTGGCGCAGCCAGGTGTGACCGCCGTCGGTGCTGCCGTAGATGGCGCCCCGGCGCCCCACCGCCACCCCTTCGAAGGCGTCGATGAAGCGCACCGCGAACAGCGCATCGGGCCGCTCGGCGTCGGTCACCGCCTGACGCCAAGTGGCACCGCCATCCTCGGTGGCGACGACCGTGCCGCCGTCGCCCACCGCCCAGGCGCGGTCGGCGCCGAAGGCGGCCACGCCGCGCAGGTCGCGCAGGGTGCCGGCCTCGCGTGCAGTCCAGGTCTGGCCCTGGTCGCCGGTCTTGCGCAGCAGCCCGCCCTCGCCCACTACCCAGCCCACGCCGCCGGCCTGAGCCGCCGCGTACGGATGGGCCACGCCGAGCAGGTCGGCCGGCAGCCAGTCGGCGCCGGCGTTGGCGGTGTGCAGCAGCAGGCCGTCTTCGGCCAGCACCCAGGCCACGTTGGGATTGAGCGCCAGCACCGCCAGCGCGCGGGTCTCGGCCCGCAGGGCGTAGCCGGCAGCGTCCACCGGCATGCCCGCCGGCCCGATGGCGTCGCGGGCGAAACGCTCGCTGCGGTAACGGCTGAGATCGGCCTGCTCGTTCCAGTCGGCATCGGTGACGACCCGGCCCTGCTGCAGCCGCACCGCGCTGTAGTGCGCGGCGGGCCGGAAGCTCTCGCGTGAAAAATCGCCCTTCATGGCTTGTCTCCCTCAGGTGGATGTGTAGACGCCGGCCTCCAGCCCGAGGCGCAGGTATTCGTCGAGTGCGGCGCGCAGATTGGCTTCACGCTGCGGCTGCTTCAGGAATTCAAAGGCGCCCATCTCGGCGCCGCTTTCGGCGCCCTGGCGGATCTGCGCCGCGCAGCGCGACTCCAGCTGGCCGAAGCCGGGGTCGTTGACCTCGCGCGACACGAACAAGGGCTTGATCGCCGCGCGCAACTCGGCTGCCAGCGCTGCCTCCTCGCCCGGCGCCGGTACCCGGCCGGCCAGCGCCGCCGCCTCGCGCAAGGCGGTCAAGCGGGTCTCCACCGCCAAGTCCGGCTGGCAGCGGTAGCGCCGGGGCACCCGTGAGCCTTCGGGCACGAAGCAAAAGCGCACGCAGCCCACCTGGCGCCGTTCTGCCAGCACCGGCGCACAGAAGATGCAATCGGTGGCGCTCACCGACAGCGCGAGCACCGCGCCGAAGAAGCTGCTGCGCGCGGTGTCCAGCGCGGTCTGCGGCGCGTCCAGGCTCACGTCGGGCGAGCCGCCGCCTTCGCTGTCGACACCCACGATGCTGTCGGCCACCGACACCCCCGCGATCGGCGCGGGCACGCTTACCAGGCCGCAGATGCTGTGCGCCAGCGTCACCCGCAGCCGCTCGTTGCCCGACTGCACCGTCAGCGCGCCGAAGCCCGGCAGCAGCGTGCAGTGCGACACCGCCAACGCGCCCAGGTGACCGGGCGCCACGGTGAGATGGCCTTCGAGCATCAGCCCGTTGATGCAGCAGCTGCCGGCATGGGCCGAGCCGGCCGGCGCGGTGCCGCGCACCACCAGCTCGCCGGCGAAATGCGCCCGCACCTGGCGCGCGTCGAAGCGGCCGGGCCGCCGACGCAGGTCGCCCGGCACGCTGCCGGCCACCGCCTCCAGCGGCCAGCTGCCGGCCACGATCAACAGGCGCGAGCCTTCGGCGATCTCGATTTCCAGCGGCTGCGACGGGCTGGCGTAAAGATCGGTGGCGGCATCGAGTTCGCTCAGGCTGTCCATCAGCACGATCACGCCCACGCTGCCGGCTGGCTGCTGGTTCCAGGCGTCGACCGCGTCGCGTAGCGAGCCGAAGACACGCCCGGTCGGCGCGCCCGGGTCGGCTGGCACCAGCCGCGACACACCCGCCTGCCACACGCCGGGGTCGAAGAAGCCGCCGCTGTCGCCTGCGCCCTCCACTTCGCCCGCCAGCTCGCCGCCCAGGTTCAGGTTGAGCTCGCGTACCGCCTGCGAGCGGTCGTGCGGACCGGCGCCCAGGTCGCCCGAGAAACCGTAGCTGTGCTGCACCCACACCTCGGCCACGTGGAGCGTGGGCGCGAAGGCGAGCCGGCCGCGTTCCACGTCCAGCGCCACGGCGCGTGGCGCGGGTGCGACCAGCAAGATCTCGTCGGGCAGGCTGCAGAGATGGATGTCCTCGCGCAGCACCTCCTGCGGGCTGGTTTCGCCGACGAGCCGCACCCACAGGCGCAGCACCGGGTCCACCTCGGTCATGAAGCGCGGCCGCGGCGCCGCGATGCGCTGCGGCTGCGCGGCCAGGCGGCGCAGGCTTTCGAGCTCGGCGTGCAACGCCAGTCGACGCAGCGGGCCGGGCACGTTGTCCTCCTCGGCCAGGTGATCGATGCCGGGCTCGGTGCGCGGCCGGTTGAACAAGGGCGCATCCAGCCCCGCCGGATGAATGCTCCACCAGCCGCCCAGCCGGCGTGCGCTGACGAAATCCGGCGCTGCATCGGCCGGCGTGCCGGTGCCGAGCGCATAGCTCGTCAGACGCCACACGAACAGGCCCACGTTCATGATGTTGTAGCGGCCGCCACGCGTCGCGGCATGGCGCACGTCGGCGCTGTGGGCGAAGGTGTCGAAGGCACTCGCCGCGAGTTCGGCCGAAGCCGCGTCGCGCAGGCAGGCGGTGGCCGGCACGCGCAGCCGCAGGTGGTTGAGATGCTGGGTGGTGGCCAGCCGCTGGAAGAACTCCACCACCCGCGTCGGCCAGCCGGTGGTGTCACGGGCGAGCTGCTCCAGCACCATGGCCGTGCCCTTGCGGCGGCGGTAGGCGATGGTGTTGGCCACGTAAGCCCGCGCGCTCACGCCGGCCGCCGCAATCGCGTGGATCGGCCGGGCGCCGAGCAGGTCGCCGATATAGGGCACCACCCATTCGTCGCAGGTCTCGATGAACCAGTTGTCGTACAGGTCCTCGGCCTCGTCCTCGATGCGCTCGAGTTCTTCCTCGATGGTGCCGAGCAGCGCGCGCAGCGGCTGGCCCTGCTCGGCGTCGCGCACCCGGTAGACGGCCGGCAGCAGGCGGTAGAGGCGTTCGGGTTCGAGGCGGCTCATGGCGTCATCTCCACCAGGTCGAGGGCGGCCGGGTTGATCAGCAGCAGCTCGGCGGCCGACACCGCGCGCCGTGCGGCGTCCCAGCGCGCGCCGAAGCACGGCACCGCCACCGGCTCGGCCACGGCAGCCGGCGGTGAGGCGTCGGTGTAGGGCAGCAGCTCGTCCAGGTCCACCGCCACCACGCCGGGCACGGTGTGCATCAGCGCGATCACCTCGGCGGCGGTGACCGACTGGCCGAGCCCGCGCGCCTCGAATCCGAAGGCCTGCAGCAGCGTGGCCGACACCGCGTCGAGCACCTCCGCCGCCACCCTTCGCGGGTCGGTCGCCACCCGGGCGCGGCAGCTGAAATAGCGCGGCAGATAGGCCAGCGCGATGAAGCGCTGGGCGGTGTCGCCGGCCGCGCGCATCGACAGCCGCAGGTTGGCCAGCACCTCCGCGCCCGGCGGCCCGCCCGTGGCGCCGGCCACCGTCACCACCACGCGCGTGGCGCCGTCGATCCACAACAGGTCGGCGCGGGCCTTGCCGATGCCGGGCCAGGCGCGGGCGAAGTCCTCGTGGTCCGACAGCGACACGATGCGGTCGAAGGTGAGCAACGTGAGCGGCGCGCTGCGGCGGGCGTCGGCCAGCCGCTCCGGGCCTTCCGCGCCGGTGGCCGGCACCGGGTTGCTCACACCGCGAAGGCCCAGCGGCATGGCACGCAGCATGGTCAGCGTGCCGGCGGCCACCTCGCCGTCCGGGCCGATGCCGCTGCGGTAGCGGGCGCTGATGTTGGCAGAGCCGGTCGGCAGTCGCGCGCCCTGCACGCCGTCGCCGAAGACCAGTTCCATGCGGGCGTCGTCGTCGATGGCGGTGCTGAAGACCGCGCCGTCGGCCGGCTGGCCGTAGAGCGCCGTCACCTCGTCCCAACGCACGCCGCCCACCCGCACTTCGAGCGTGCTGCGCACGCCGCGATCGGTGGGCGCCGAGACGAAGGTCGTCGGCGGCTTCTTGAGCGTGAAGCGCTGGTTGGGCAGGGAGGCATCGCCGTTGCCGAGCAGCTCGGTGACCGTCTCGCCGTGCGTGGCCGGCACCACGTTGGCGCTGATCGCCAGGCCGCGCCGCCCATAGCCGTAGACCAGGCCCTGGCGCAGCAGCAGCGTGCTGCGGCCGTCGGCGTGCACCACGTCGGCGATCACCGCGATCTCGGCCACCTGCACGCCAGGCAGGTCCACCCGCTCACCCATCAGCGCCACCGGCTGGCCGGCGACCAGGCCGAGCACCATGCGGTCGAGTTCGATGGCGGTATCGCCGGCGGCCACGGGTGTGTCGATCGGCAGGTCGGCCAGCGCTAGGCGGCGGCTGGCGACGTGCGCCGTAGTGCTGCGAAACGGGTAGGTGTCGTTGGGCTTGGGGTCGAGCAGCTGGCCATCGTCGCCGGCCAGCCGCAGGCCGAGCGCGCGGCCCGACAGGCCGTAGTCGGCGCGCGAAGCCTCGCGCACGTCGAACACGGTGTAGGCCCGCGCCCGGGTGCCGGCGTCGGGTGCGTCGAACACCACCCAGCCGGCGCGCGACACGTCCGGCACGGGCCGTTCCAGGTAGACGTGGTGCGGCGCCAGCGCGTCGGTGCTGCCCTG
Organism: Xylophilus sp. GOD-11R; assembly: GCF_033546935.1. Taxonomy (GTDB): domain Bacteria; phylum Pseudomonadota; class Gammaproteobacteria; order Burkholderiales; family Burkholderiaceae_C; genus Xylophilus. Next base: position 2,695,162 of record NZ_CP137854.1, read on the forward strand.
GGAGTCGGTCCAGATGTTGCGCGGTGCCGCACCGACGCCGGTATCGCCCGGATCCCAACCCTGCGCATAGGCCTCGCCGTGGACCAGATTGCTGCCCTTGGGCAGCACCGCCCATTTGGGCGCGTTGTGGCCGAAAAACCCGATGCGGGCGCCAAAGGCGAAAGCCCCCGGCGGCGGCGCCACCGGGGTGCTGGCGGGCACCGGCGCCGGAGCCGGCGCGGTGTTGGCGCCGATCGCGCGCACCAGGCTGTCGCGGTGCCAGCCCTGGATGCCGATCATGGCCTGCAGGTCGCGCTCCCGCCACGCTTGGCCCACGACCGTGGTGGCCAGCGAATGGCCGGTGAAGGGCACGGCTGTGATCTGCGCCCGGGCAAAACTCAACACCGGTTTGCGTGTGTACGGCACCACCGCCGGATTGGCCGGTGGCGGCGCGGCATGGCCGGGTTCGGGCAGCGGCTCCAGGTCGATACGCACCCGCTTCAGCGTGGCCTCGGGCACCGCCGCCACCACCCGCAGGATCAGCTTGGACAGGCTCTCGCCGCGTCGCCCCACGAACAGCAGCAGGTCGCCACGCGCCAGTTGCGCGACACCGCCGGTCGATTCGTTGAAGTACACCGTGCCCACTTCCAGCGCGTCCACCGTGGCGTCTACCACGAGCGCCGGGTCGAGCCGGAACAGGCTGGCGCTGACCAGCCCGGTGTGCAGCCGGGGCGTGGCTGGCGGAAACCCGCCGGCCGGCCCGAGCAGCGCCAGCACCAGCCGCGTGGTGCCGGCCTCGGTGCCGGGCACTTCCAGCACTGCGATGTCGGCCGGGCGCAGCAGGCGCGGACGCAGCTCGTTCCATTCGGCACGCGCCGTGATCTCCGCGCCAGTCTCGAACACCTGCGGCAGCTTGCCCTGCGGCGGCACGCTCTGCACCGGCAGGCCGGCGGCCAGGGTGCAGACGCCCGGCGCGCCCGGCGCGTCTTCCACGGTAAAGGCCAGGTGGGTGGCCGCCGCCACGCCCGGGTTGAGTTCGTAGCCAACCGCCCGCGCCAGTTCCAGCACCGAGCGCCGCTCGGTCGCGGTGCGCAGATAGCCTTCGTTGGCGATGCGCTCCTGGTAGAAGGTCAGCACGTCGGCCACGCAGGCCGAAGCGTCGATCAGCGCGATGGCAGGGTCGTCCGGCGCGCGGCTGAGCAGCCGGGCCAGAGGCCGAGCCGAGCCGGCGTCGGCCTCGTCGGCGCGGCGCAGCGGCAGGCTTTGCAGCATGCGGGCGTAGAAACCGGGCTGGGTGTCGATGCGGTAGCGCAGCGCCGGCAAGCCGGGGTCGTTGCGCACCGCGCGCGGGCCGGCGATGTCTTCGCAGCAGTGGCAGCCGTCGAGCGGATCGGAGCTGTCGGTCATGGCGTACCTGCGCTTTCCACGTCGAATCGGATGCGGCCGTTTTCCGGCGCATTGGGGTCGTTGTCGAGCCGGGCGATTTCCAGCCGCGCCATCGCGATGCGCCCGCTGGCCAGCTCGCCCGCCGGATGGCGCCCCAGGCGCTGGAAACGCGTGGTGCGCACATAGGCCACGCCCGGCACCGCCATGGCCGCGGCCACCAGCGAGCTCAGGTAGACCGGCTGGCCGAAACTGAAGCGGTCGGCATGGAAGAAACCGGTGTCGCCCGCCGCGCCACCCAGCCGCCCCGCGCTGAACACCCGCAGCAGCCGCCGCTCCACGTCGGCCGCGAAATAACCGGGCAAGGTGCACACGTGCAGCCCGATGTCCAGCGCCACGTAGCTCGGCGCGTCGATCTCCACGTCGTGCCCCGCCAGCCGAAAGCGTTCGACGAAGTCGAGCAGCGCCGACTCCTCGGCTGCCGGCAGCGCCGCTTCGCCGCGCCGGTCCACGCTGATGAACAGGGTGTGCCAGCTGCCGGTCCAGCGCCGGGTGGCGACCGCCCGTTGCACGCCCGGCGCGCGCTCGGCCACCGCCGCGTAGTCGGCCGGTGTCACGGCACGCTCCTGCCTGCGAAAGGCGTGCGGCGCGTCGAGCCGCGCCTTCTGCACCGACAGCCCGTCGACCCCGCCGCGCGCCGGCAAGGGGTTGCGCACCCGCAGCACGTCGCCGGCCCAGGGCGCGACCACATGGGCGATGGCTTCGGCACCCACATTGCCGGCCACGCCGTTGCCCACCCGCAGCCGTGCCACCAGCGTTTCAGCCTCGGCGGGCGCCCGGCCGTTCACGCCGTCGCCGAAACGCAGCACCGCGCGGCCCCGGTTCTCGGTTTCCACCACGTAGTCGTAAGCGCCCCGGTCGCTGGTCAGCAGGTCGCGCCGTGCCGTCCAGCGGCGCTGGTCGCGCTGGCTGCGCACGTCGAGCGCCGGCCGCACGTCGGCGAAGGCGGACACGTCCGACGGCGGCAGCTCGTCGAGCGCGACGGCGCCGGCGGCGGGCGCATCGGCATCGAGCAGCACCAGCGCGCCGTCGCGCAGCCGGGTGCGGGCCTGCTGGGTGAGCGGCGTGATCAGGCTGTCGTCGAGCGCGCAGCGCGGCGCGCGTCGCCCGGGCAGGCGGCGCAGGGTCACGTCGCGCGACGCGCTGCGGCCATGGTCGGCCAGCGCCACGTTGGCACAGCCGCCGGCCAGGTCGCGGTGCATCGCGCCGCCGATGCGCCTCGACAGGCAGAGGTCGAAGGTCAGCGCATCGGCCTCGGCCCAGGTAATCTCCACGTAGGGCTGGCCGGTGACCGGATCCCTCCGCACCGAGGGCGCGGCGCGGGCACCGGCGCCGGGCGAGGATTCGGGATCCACCCGGGTCAGCCGCACCACCTGGCGCTGGCGGTGGTCGGCGTCGGCCGCCTCGCCGGTGGTGGGACTGGCCAGCGATTCGAGCAGCACCAGGTCACCCACGCGCAGCCGCAGCGGATCGGCCTCGTCGTCGCGCAGGAAGGCGCTGGTGGCGCCTTGCGGCAGGCAGCAGTCCTCGTCGCTCCAGGTGTGAAAACGCAGCCGGTTGTGCGCGGCGTACACGGTCAGCGGATGGACCAGCTCGAAGCAGCGGGCGCCGGCGTCGAGCGCAGCCCGGGCGGCGTCGGCGTTCAGGCCGGTGGGCAGGCTGGGCGTGCGGGTGAGCAGCTGCGCGCCGCCCAGGCCGGTGTCGGGGTCGCAGCCGGCGAGCGTCTGGCCGTCGGCCGCCGGCGCCACCTCCAGCGCCACCCAGGTGCGGGCGTTGCAGCCGTCGTGCAGCGGGTAGTCGAGCAGCCGGGTGTGGCGCCGCACCGATACCCGCTGGCGCGCGGTGCCCAGCGTCGATTCGGTGGCGACCGCGTCCTGCAGATAGGCCAGCTCGTCGGCGCGAAAGGCCACCGCCTCGGCCAGCGTCACCATCAGATCCGCCGGGTTGCGTTCGCGCCAGCCGGGCATCAGCACCGACATGCGGTCGAGCAGCAGCCGCCGAAAGCCCGCGTAATCGCGCGCCAGGTAGTCGATGGCCGGCGGCGCGGGCGTTCGCGGAACGCAGTCGGATTCGGTGCGGCAGTCGAAGTCGCTCGGGCAGTCGACCTTGAAGCTGAAGGCGATCTGCGCCAGCGCCGGATCGATACCCTCGGGCGGCGCCGGCTGGCCGGGCCCGGCGACCAGCCGCAGCGTGTAGCGCGAGAAGTCGCCGGCGGCGGCCACGTCCACCAGCATCACCTCGCCGGCCCACTCCACGTGCGTCACCTGGGGGTCGCGCACCCGCACGCCGCCGCGAATCTCCAGGTTGACCTCGCCCAGCGGCTCGGCCGGCACGCTCTCCAGCGGATGCACGAAATGCACTTCGAGCCGACGATGGCCCGGCGCCACTTCGAGAAAGTGGATGCCGTTGAGCAGGCGGGGCGGCTCCTGCAGCGCGGCCTCGCGCAGCGCCTGCACCCGCCCGGGCGTGTCGCAGAAATATTGATGTGCGCCGCTCATGCGATGGCTCCGGTGGCATGGGCGAAAGCGGCGCTGCCCGAGGCCTGGGTGCGCAGCACGGTGTAGCGCACCAGCACCGACAGCGTGGAGTCCTCGTTGGCCGTCTGCACCTCGTCGATGCGCAGCAGATGGCCCAGCCACTGCTGCAGCGCGCCCTGCACCAGCACCTGCAAGGTGGCGGTGAGTTCGTCGCTGTTGGGCGCGAACACCAGCTGCAGCAGGCCGCAGCCGAAGTCGGGCCGCATCACGCGCTCGCCGGGCACGGTGAAGAGCACCTGCTCGATGAGCTGGCGGATGTAGGTGTCTTCATCGTCGGGCTCGGCGCTGCGGCCTCGGCCGTCGATGCGATAGGGAAAGGCGGCATGCATGGTGGCGGGCTCCTTTCGGTATGGCGTTGGGCTTCTTTTCAGCTGCCGATCACACGTGTCTGCGCCATCACCGGCAGCAGTGGCGTGCCGGTGGGTGTGCAGAGCGCCTGGCTGTCCATCAGCACGGCCGGCTGGCCGGCGACCAAGACCCGGGTCGCCGCCACCACCCATTGCGCGGTGACGCAGGGCCCGTTGCCGGCCGGCGGCACGAAGGCGCAGCCGGCGACCATGTAGGGCGCGGCCATGGTCGCCACCGGCTGGCCCGACACCAGCACCCGCGGGTTGGGCGCGGCGGGCATGGCCTGGCCGCCGTGGGCGCAGAGCACCGTGGCGCCGAGGTGGAGCAGCGGGCCGGGCATGGTCAGACCACGGTCAACGCACCGGCGTTGACGGTGACGGTGGGGCCGGTCATCACGATCGAGGCGCCCTTGCCGTTCTGGATGTAGATGCCGGTATCGTTGACGATCAGCGTCGCGCCGGTCGCGCTCTTGAGCATGATCCCGCCGGTCGGCCCGGGCAGGTCGCTGATGGTCAGGCCGTTCTGCAGCGGGGTCTGCAGCTTGATCGCCGACAGCCCCGGCGGCGTGGCCCGGGCGAGCGCGGGAACCTCGGCGGCGCTGCCCCAGAAGCAGCCGACCCAGATCGGATAGTCCGGGTCGCCCTGCTCGAACTCCACCCACACGCCCGAGCCGATGAGCGGCAGCGCCACCATGCCGTTCTGGATGCCCGCCACCGGCACGCAGGGCATGGCCCAGGTCGCCGGCAGCAGCCCGGCCACGTCGGGCACCTGTACCTGCAGCCGCATCATCTGCATCGGGTCGATGTTGTTGAGCACCATGCCGCGGTACTTGCCGTAGAACCTGTCGCTCATCGATGCGTCTCCCTATATGGATGGCTGCTCATACCGGCACCCTCGGCGTGATCGACACCAGGCCGTTGCGGGTGAGGTTGAAGCGTTGCTTGAACTCGCCTCGCTTCAGGGTGCTGGTGACGCTCTCCACGTAGTACAGGCCGTCGAAGGCCAGGCCCGCGCCGCGCACGCCCACCAGGCCACGCGCCTTGAGAATGCGGCCGTAGCGCAGCACGTCCAGGCTGCCGTCGGCCGACACCGAGTCCTGCGACCTGCCCGCCTCGGCCAGCCCACGCAGCACCGCCTGCATCGGGTTGAGCTTGGCCGTCTCCTTCATCGGCGTGATCCTGGCGATGGGTGTGGGCAGCACGCCCAGCGGCGGCTGCAGCGGGTTGAGAGCGGGGATGGGAATCGGGATCGGCACCCGCGTCATCTGGTTCTGGATGAACACGATGGGCAGCACGCCCTTGGTCGGGTCGAAATGGAAGTCGAGCCGCTCGACGTTGGTGAGCGCGTCCATGTCGAGGTTGAGCGCCGGCTGCGCAATGCCGAGCTTGATCTCCGGCCCGAAGTACGCCACGTTGGTACCGGGCACCGGGCCGGGGTCGATGTAGAAGACATAACCCACCTCGCGGGCGAGCTGGCGGATGTATTCCAGGTCGGTGCCCTTCTGCGCCGGAATCCTGTCGATCGGGATCGGCACGTCGGGAAACAGGATCGGAATCGGCAGCGGCACGATGCCGAAGGGCGCGTACTTGGCGCAGAGCAGCGCCACCCGGGCCTCGATCGGCATGGCGGGAAACGGCAGGCCGCTGAAGTCCTGCATGTCCATCACCTTGCTCACGTCTTCCCCGGTGAGCGTGACCGCGCCGGGCGAGCCCTGGTTGCCGGCCTGCACCTGGATGTCGGTGAGCACGCCGTCGAACAACGGCTGCGGCGTGCCGTCGAGGATCACGACCATCATCACCCGCAGCGCCGGCATGGCCACCGAGGTGCTGTTGCCCGCCACGATGAGAAACAGCGCGTTGAGCTCGGACTTGTTGCTGAACTGGAAGGTCAGCCGAAAGCCGCTGGCCGTGGTGCCCGAGGTGCGCACCTCCACGCTGTCGAGCGCCTCGATCACCACGCGCGGCGCGGGGATCGGCACGATCGGGCCGATCAGCAGGTTGAGCTGGATGCCCTTGGCCAGCCTAGCCATGGTCGCCTCCCGTGGGCGCCGGCACGCCCTGCGGCAGCGTGAGGTCCAGGGTGGCGCCGGGCTCGGCCACCAAAGCCTCGGGGCTCATCGCACCGTTGGCATCGCACAGGCGCCACCAGAGCTGCGGGTCGCCGATATGGCGCGCGGCCAGGTTGTCGAGCCGGTCGCCGGCCACCACCCGCACCGTCTGCAGCACCGCGAACTCCTCGGGTGGTGGCAGGAAGCGCCGGCGCACATAGACCACCGTGCGGCCGTCGGGCTGGCGCAGTTGCGCGGTGGGAATGCCGTAGTAGCGACTGCCCGGCTCGAAGGCCGCGGGCGCCAGGGCGTTGGCCTGCAGGAAGGCGGTTACCGGGTCGGTCGTCATCCGTTGATCCCTCCGATGCCGAGTGCGGCGAAGCTCACGGTCTGCACCTTGCCGGCCATGCGTTCCTTGGTCTGCAGATAGGCCATGTACAGCGCCCCGCCGCGCGAGGAAAAGCCCAGGTCGTCCACCGACAGCACCCGCAGGCCCAGGCTCACCTTGGCGCGGATCGGGTTGAGCAACGGGTCGAAGGCCTCTTCGGTGATGCCGAAATCGGTCACCTTCACCGGCACGATGCGGTTCTTGCCCCACACGAACAGCACCAGCGGCGCCAGCATGGGCGCGATCTCCAGCACGCCGGAGCCGGCCTGGCTGTCGACCCGGGCCAGCTGCGCGGCGCTGGGGTACATGAGCGACTCGAGCAAGGCCAGCTGGGGCTGGATGCCCGAGCCGGCCGCGTCGGGATGCTGCGCCGGGTATTCGAGCTGGTCGGTCGCATCGATGTCGGCCTCGAGCTTGTAGCTCTCCACCGCCGGCCCCTTGAAGCGCACCGGCTCCATGCGGTCGTGCGCCTCGCCGCCGGTGGTCTGTACCTGCAGGCTGCGGGTAAGCATGTCGCTGTTGTATTGCAGCGAGATCACCCGCTGCACCGCCGCGCTGGCCGGGTCGATCAGCACCAGGCCGGCCTTGACGAGCTTGGGACTGCGGGGGTAGGCGCTCATGGCATGGCTTTCTTCGTGGGTTTGAGCGCACCCGCCGGGGGCGTGATCCATTCGCTGTAGCGCCTGGTGGTGCCATAGCGCCGGCCGACCGTGTAGAGCCTCTGCCCGCGCGCGACCTCCACCTGCCAGCGTGCGCCCTTCTGCGCAAGGATGGTCACCTCGACCACGCCTGCGAACGGCACGCCGTCGCTGTCGCGGCCAACATGCAGCAGCCAGTATTTCCGGCCGGCCACGTAAGGCGGCTTGTTGAAGCTCAGGTAACTGTCGCCCGGCAATATCCAGCCGATCGAATCGAGCGTCTTCGCATAAAGCGCGATGTTTTCCTGCTCGCTCCTCGAAGGCTTCGCATTCGGATCGGCCTTGTCGATCTGCTGCGACAGGCCGCCTCCGCCCGCCGGGTCGGCCGCGGGCGCGGTCTCCGGTGCCCCGGTGTCGTCGGCCGGCGTGTCGCCCGCGTCCGCGCCGGGTTTGGCCCGCAGGGTCATGACACCCTGGCGCAGCGTTTCGACGACCTCGTCCTCGGTCTTGCCGACGGCCGAACCCAGGCGGTCCAGCAGTTGGTCGACCTCGGCTTCGCTCAACGGCGGTGTCAGGGATCGGGCCAGGTCCAGCAGCTTCTGCCGCACCGATGCGGTGAACTTCGGCCCGCCCTCGGCAGGCCTCGCCATGCCTTCTACCAATCGCTCCGCCGGCGTCCTGCTGGCGCCGGCCGGCGCGCTTGGCGCCGGGTCGCTTTGGGCCTCGGGTTCGGCCGGCTTCTCCGGGGCTGCGGGCGTGACGGCGCTCCCGGTGGCGGGCGGCGGGCTGTCGCCGCCGGCACCCGGCGCCACGCCGCGGCGCTTGGCCTCGATCGATTTCTTGATCTGCTCCACGGTCAGGTCGCCGTCCGGCAGGGAGCCCTTGGCGTGTTCGGTGACCTGCAGCAGGGTTTCGAGCTCTTCCTCCGAGAACTCGTCGCGGTGTCCGGCGATCAGGCGGGTCAGCTGCTCGGCCTGCGCCCGCTTGGCCTCGTCGAAATTGCCGGACCTGGCGGCCTTCTCCAGCAACGCCTTCAGTTCCGGATCCTTGCGCAAGGCGTCCTTGATGTCGTCGGGCAGGTGTTGCCCCTTGGCGTCCGCGTTTTTCAGCAGGGTTTCGATCGGGTCTTCGCCGTCGAGGCCGACGCTGGCCTCGGCGCCCTTGGCCCACAGCGTCAGCGCGGCCAGCGCGGTGACGGCCACCAATGCCCGCTTCAGGGGCGCCGACAGAATCGCCTTGGGGCCGATCTTCGAAAGCAGCCTCGCCAGCAGGCCCGCAGCGATGACCAGCCCGGCTACCCTGGCCGCTTCAGGCACCGGCTCCATCGGCGGTATTGCCCGGCCGCCCTCCTTCTCGCCGTCCTTCTCGCCCTTCTTGCCATCCTTCTTGCCGTCTTCCGCCTTGGCTCCCTCCTTCTCGCCGGCCGGGCTCTTCTTGTCGGCGGTGACCGGCACGTCTTCCGGCTGAGGAACCTTCTTCTCCTTGCGTTTGCGGCAGGTGCAGCCCCGGCGAGCCACGCTGTACGGCGGCTCGCAGAAGTAGCCGTACAGGCCCGGCCGCATCATGATCACCGCGAGCATTTGCTCCGGGCAGCCGGCAGAGCGAGCCAACTCGTCCGGCATCCGCAGACCCGCCCCCACGGGAATGCGGGTCATCAGTGGCGTCACGGTGGAAAGCGGAAAGGCGGCCTGCACCATCTCGAAATACCAGGCAAGGTCCTTCATGCCCTGAAGTTCGCCATGGGGTGTGGCCGGCTTGATCTCGCCGATCTCCAGGCCGGTGGGCGTGGCCCTTACCAAGTCGAGCCGCCCGTTCTCGTCGCCCGGTGCGGAAAACGCCATTTCGGTCAGCCGACCGAATTGCTGAACGCCACCGAGCAAGGTATCGAACGCCCCCTGCACCACCCCGTGCGCCACGCGGCCCGCGTTCTGCGGTCCCTTGCCCGGGTAGGCGGTGTCGTAGCAGATGCCGCAACCGCCGGCGGCTTCGGTGGTCACCGTGAACCCCTGCACCCGGGCATTGCCCGTGCTCAAGGCCACGCGCGCCGGCTCGCCGCGCATCACCCGCTGCGATGCGTCTTCGGCTTCGCGTTCCATCGGCCCGCCGCTGTCGTCCATCGACAGCCGCTGCAGGCTGCCGCCCGCGCCGCGCTGCTGGACGGTGTGGGCCAGCTCATGGGCCAGCAGGCCCCGGCCGGCTTGGCTCGCGGTGTCGTAGCGGCCACTGCCGAACACCACGTGCTGGCCGACGGTGTAGGCCAGCGCATTCACCGATCGCGCCGACTGCGCCGCCGCCACATCGGTATGCACCCGCACCTGGCCGAAGTCGTGGCCGAAGAGCGGTTCGAAGCGTTCGCGCGCGCCAGCGTCGAGCGGCGATCCGCCGGTCGACAGCACCCGCTGCACACTGGCCGGCACCGGCTGGCCGGTATTGGCTGCACCGCCGGGCTCCGGCCCGCTCGGGCGTCGCTGCAGCACATGCTTTCGACGGCATTCGTCGCATTCGCCTTCGCTGCCGGCGCTGCACTTGCGTTGCAGCAGGCCGGCGCCGATGGCGGGCCGGACGGGTAGCGCCGCCGAGGCAATTTTTTTGGCGCGCGTCGTCGAGGCCAGCAGCGCATGGGTCATGACCGGCCTTTCGGCACGCGGTCGGCCCGCAGCGCCCGCGCCAGGGCGACACCGGTATCGTGCGAAGCGCGACCGGCATCCAGGCGCATGGAAGCGCCCGCGAGCCGGGCCTGGCTGCCGAGCGCCCGCCATTGCGCCAGCGCTTGCGGCTCGGCGAGTTCACGCGCGAGCTCTGCCTGCAGGCCGCGCGCGACCGCCCCCGGGTCGGCCGCCGAAAGACCGGTGAGAACCAGCCGGTCGATATGCACGACGACGCGCCTCATGCCCAGTCCCGCGTTTGTGCGCCGGTCAACGGCTTCTCGCGCTTGGCGGCATCGAGCTGGGCGGCGCGCAGCAGGTGCGACATGCCCACCGGCGTTGCCTTCTCCGCCGCCAGGAACGCCGCCGCCATCACCACGTTGCGGATCGTGCCGCCGGTGACATCGAGGCGCGCCAGACGGCCCCAGTCGATGGCCGAAGTCGGCGTCTGGGGCGGAAAGCTGGCCCGCCAGATCGCCTCGCGCTGCGACTGGTCCGGAAACGAGAACAGTACGACGAAGCGCAGGCGCCGGGTGAAGGCCGGGTCCAGCGCACTGCGGTGGTTGGTGGTGAGCACCGCCAGTCCCTGGAAGGCTTCCATGCGCTGCAGCAGGTAGCCGACCTCGATGTTGGCATAGCGGTCATGGCTGTCCTTGACCTCGCTGCGCTTGCCGAAAAGCGCATCGGCCTCGTCGAAAAGCAACATCGCGCCCAGGTTTTCGGCCGCATCGAACACCTGGCGCAGGTTCTTCTCGGTCTCGCCGATGTATTTGCTGACCACCGCGGACAGGTCGACCCGGTAGAGCGTGAGGTTGAGCGCGTGGGCCAGCACCTCGGCGGCCAGCGTCTTGCCGGTGCCGCTTTCGCCCGCGAAGAGCGCGCTGATGCCCAGGCCGCGTGCACCCTTGGCGCCGAAACCCCATTCGTCGTAGACCGTGTGGCGGTGCCGCATGTGCAGCTCGATCTGCCGCAGCGACTGCATCTGTGCTTCGGGCAGCACCAGCTGGCTCCAGCTTGCGCTGGAATCGATGCGCCGCGCCAGTCCGCCCAGGGTGCCCGGCATGGCGCCTCGACAGGCCGCCCACAGCGCGTCGCCGTCGGGCGGCCCCGATGCCGCCAGGGCGGCGGCCTTGTCGCCGATGGTGCGGGTACTGAACTGGAACTGCGCGGCCGCCGAAGCCACCATGGTGGCGAGCGCCGGCGCGTCGGCGCCCAGCGCCTCCTGCCACAAGGCTCGCCGCTCGCTACGGCTCGGGTGCTCCACCGCGTAGGCCAGCACCGGCCTGAGCGATGCCTCGAACCGATCCCAGTCATGCCCGGCGAAGCTCCACAGAAACACCACGCCGTGCAGGCGTTGCACCGCGTGCAGCGCCGCCGGGGGCGGCAATTCGTCTGCGAAATCGATGAACCAGGCGCCTGCGCCGAGCAGAGCTTCGCGCTCACACAAGACGATGAAGTCGGCCAGCTCCGACGCGGATCCCGGCAGCCGGGTGGAATCGATCGCCCACAGCTGCAGCCCCAGGCGTGCCGCGCATTCGGCAGCGATGTCTTCGCCGCCATGGCGGTCCGGCCCGTACAGATGAACCAGGGGAAGCGGCAGCGGAGAGTCGCGCTGCGACAGGCCCGAAGACAGCGCGTCGCAAACCTCCGCGTGCGCGGGCGCCATCACGTCCGGTGCCGGCACCGGACGCACCAGCGGTTCCAGGCGCGGGTCGAGGTAGTCGACACCGGCCAGTGCGTGCAGCACCCGTTCGTCGATCGACAGCTTCGCCGTCGCCAAGCTTGCGCCTGACTCCACGTCGACGAGCCGCCAGCGGCGCAACGGCCGCCGGGGCGACAAGGCGCTCCAGTGCGGATCGCGCAGATGCTGCAGCGCGAGGCCGAAACTGGCCCATGGCCGGCGCGCGTCGCCGGTGGCTTCGCCGCACAGGGCGGCGAGCCGGGCGTCCATCTCCACGCCGGCGGCCAGCAGCAGCAGGTCGCGTTCGAAGCTGCTGAGGCCGAAGGCTTCGGCCATGGAGTCGATCGCCGAGGGCTGCGACAAGGCCGCCAATTCGGCGCGAACCGCTGCCACCTGCTGGTCGGCTCCGTCGGCGACGTGGGGCGACCCGGGTTCGAGCCGGCCCTTCAACCGGGTGAATTCCGCCACCAGAAGCCGCTGGTTCAGCGCGCTCCAATCGATCAGCCGGTCTGGCGCATTCATGTGATCACCACCCTTTGATTCAGGAATACCGGCGCCAGAGGCGGCTCCCTCGAAAAATCGATGAAGGCACTCTCGATGCCGTCGATGCGCAGGCGCGCGAGATAAGAGCCGGGTTGCGCATGGGGCACGACGAACCCGAGTTCGCCGGTGGGCAAGCCGCTGCCCAGCGGCGCATGCTCGTCCTGGCCGAGCACCAGCAGCGCTGTTTGATCCGCTCGCAGGGCCGGCAGGAACGCGATGGAAAAGGCAGCGTTGCCGTCGCCGTCACGTGGCACCGCCAGCGGCAGGTTCGTGATGCGGGGCGCGAGGGTCATGGCGAGCTGGTTGGTCTCGCGGGCCATGCTCTCGCCGGGCCGCGTCAGCCGCGCGCCGACGCGGTACACGCCCACCGGCAGCGTGCCCGCCAGTTCGGGCGGCAGGGCGAACCGCAGCACGGTGGCGCCGGTGACGTCATCGGCGGTAAGTGCTTCGGCGGCGAGCACCAGGTCGATCTCGAAACGCTCGTTGATCAGCCTCACTTCGCGCGCATTGCCGTCGAGGTGGTGACCCTGCAGCGTCACCACGTCGCCCAGGGCCACGGCCGGCTGGCGGCCGGGTGCGGTCACGGTGGTGAGCATCGGCAGCGGCGGCACCACGCTCGCGCCCACCGCCACGCCCCGGTCGCGGCCGGTGACCGGGTCGACCAGGCCACGGCTGAGCACCGGCAGGCCGGCGCGGCGCGGCAGGCGAGACTCGATCAGCGTGACCGACGCGGTGTAGGCGGCGGTCGGCCGAAAGTGGCTCTGCATCGCGGTCCAGAGCTTGGACATCTCCTCGGTGTTGAGGTAGTGCGGCGTGAGGCGGATCAGCTCGACCTGGTCTTCCAGCGCCGAATCGGCGAGCGCTCGCAGCGCCGGCGGCAAGCCGGTGCCGACATCGGGCGACGGGCTCAGGGCCGTGCGGATCGCGGCGCGGGTGAGCACTGGGGTTTCGTGCAGCAGCTGCATGGCGTAGCCGAGCAGGATCTCGGCATGCAGGTCGCCGCCGCTGTAGACCGACAGCAGGTAGTGCAGGTCCAGCGCCAGCGGCGGGTTGCTCAGGCGCGAGCGGCCCGAGGCGTCGCGCGAGGGCAGGCCTTCGTTGCGCCAGCCGGGGTTGGCGGTGACCTGGTAGAGAAACAGGTTGATCTGCGAGGCTTCGGTGCCGCCGGTGGCGACCACGCGGTCGGGGGCCAGCACGCTGACGTTGACGCTGCTGCCCAGCATGCCGCTGATGTTGTGGTTGATCAGGCCGTCGTTGAGCAGGTCGCGCAGCACGGCCGTGACGCCGGCGATGGCCAGCGCGTTGCTCACGGGCGCCTCCGGCCGGCCAGGTAGGCGTCGAGCGAGACCGGCGGCGCGGCGGCGGTCTTGCGGCGTGGGGCGGCCTGTTCCTGCACCGCGCGGACTTCGATGCGGCCGATGTGGATGTGGACTTCGGCGGTGTCTTCGGCCGTACCGGCGCCCGATGCCGGTGACATGCCGGTCGGCAGGGCGGCGAGCGGGCTCGCGGTTTGCGCTGGGGCTGCCTCGGGCAGCAGGCGCGGCGCAAGCGTCGGCGGCTGCGAGGTCGCCGGGTGCAGCGTGGGTGTGGACGGCCGGGCTGGTCTGGCGATGTCCCTCCGGGGGGCTTCCGATCTCGCCTCGAGGCTGTCGAACGAAGCGGCTGCGGGCGACGGCGCGAAGGCCGGGCGCACGCTGGCGGCGTGGACGCTTTCCGCCCCGCGTGCGGCGCTTGCATCGGGCGCTGCCATCGGCACGGCCGGCAGCGCTTGCGCCGGTAGCAATGCCGGCGGCGCGATCGGCGCGGCCGATGCCGGGCCGATCGCCGAGTCCTTGCGCTGCATGGCCGGCCGGCCCGGCAGCGGCTCCACAACGGGGGCCGGGCCTCCCTCCTCCTCGTCTCCCCTGCGCGCCTCGCCCGCCAGACCCGGCGGCACGGCGGCCACCGCCGGCTCCCACGTGCCGGCGCCGCCGGCATACGCGGCACTGCGGTCCGGCCGCAGCAGCGGCGCAGTGCCGGCCGCGCGGGTCGCGAGTCGGTGCAGCAGGCCTTTCATGTCGACATCGCCATGGCGAGATATCGCGCGCGGCGCGCGGCGCCGAGCGCGAGGATTTCGGATTCGGTCCAGCCATAGGCGCGCGCCAGGGTGTGCACCTCCCACAGCAGCGACTGGGCCCGGGCGTCGATCTCTTCCCAGAGAAAAGCGCCGATGTCGAGCTGCGCGCTATCCCGCGCGCCGCAGGCTTCGCAGCGCAGGTCGAAGCCGATGTCGGCATTGGGATCGAGCGCGTCCAGCGCCGCCTCGCAAGCCGCCAAGCGCTCGTCGTCGAGCGGTTCGTCGACGCCGGCGTGCGGCTGCAGGCAGCGCGCGGCCAGGCGTCGCGCGGCCTGGGCGGTGTCTGCTTCGTCGGCCACGGCTGCCAGGTCACGCAGGCTGGCCGGGCGCAGGCGCATGCCGTCCATGCCGGTGCCGGGCGACAGCGACGACGGCTGCAGCAGCTCGTCGCAGGCCAGGTTCAGTTCGAGCGCCGCGCCGCAATGGCGGCAGTCGGCGCGGCTGCGGATCCGCGCGCCGAAGCTCGCAGCCCGCAATCGCAACAGCGCCTCGGTGACCGCGCCCAGCGGCAGGTCGACGATGGCCGTGGCCGGCAGCTCGGGCCGCGCCCAGGCGCAGAGCAGCGCCGCACGGTCGAGCGGATGCAGGCGCGCGCCTTGCTCCCAGAGCGAGAGCACGCTGTCGGGACCGAGTGCAACCATGGGCCCACCCTTTGTCGCTCGTCAGAGCATGGAAGGAAAGACGATCGGTGCGGCCTCAGGTGGCCGGTTCGGTGTATTTCGGCTCGGACGGCTCGGCCACGTCGTAGTCGCGTTCCCAGCCCTCGTTCTCCAGCTTGAGGTGCTGAATGGCCACGGCGTTGCCGTTGGCGTCGAGGTCGGGCAGCGCCTGGTATTCGGAGACCCAGCAGCGGTAGACCTTGTAGGCGATGGCGAGCTGCCCGGCCTCGTTGAACACCTCGATGATCAGGTCCTTGCGGAAGTCCTTGAGCGACACCTCGGCACCCATGCCCGCGCCGAAGTTCCAGACCTTGTTGGCCCACTTCTCGAATTCGGTGTCGTGGGTCACGCCGCGCTCCAGCGTGATCGCGTCGAACTTGGTGCGGCCCGGCGACTTGCGCGAACTCGACGGGTCGCCGCCCTCGCGGTGCTCGACCAGGTCGGTGGAGCGCTTGAGCGCGCCCACCTTGGAGATGCCGGCCACGTAGCGGCCGTCCCACTTCACCCTGAACTTGAAGTTCTTGTAGGGGTCGAACCGGGTCGCGTTGACGCTGAACTGAGCCATGGTCTCCCTCCCGCTCAAGTTGGAATCTGGCCAGCCATCTGCTGGATCTGGATCACGACGAATTCGGCCGGCTTGAGCGGCGCGAAGCCCACCACGATGTTCAGGATGCCGAGGTTGATGTCGTTCTGCGTGGTGGTCTGGCTGTCGCACTTCACGAAGTACGCATCGCGGGCGCTGGCGCCCTGGAACGCGCCCTGCCGGAACATGCCCTGCATGAAGGCGCCGACGTTGAGCCGCACCTGTGCCCAGAGCGGCTCGTCGTTGGGCTCGAACACCACGCCCTGCGTGCCGCGATAGAGACTTTCTTCCAGGAACAGCGCCAGGCGGCGCACCGGCAGGTACTTGTATTCGTCGGCCGCCACGTCGGCGCCGCGCAGGGTGCGCGCACCCCACACCACCCGGCCATTCACGCCGAAATTGCGCAGGCAGTTGATGCCCAGCGGATTGAGTTGGCCGTTCTCCAGATCGTTCAGGTCGACCTGCAAGGCCTGCACGCCGCCGAGCGCCGCGTCGAGCCCGGCGGGCGCCTTCCACACGCCGCGGGTCACGTCGGTGCGTGCGATGACGCCGGCCACGATGCCGCTGGGCACGAAGGTGTCGACACGGCCGTCGCGCAGCGGATCGACCTGGCGCACGCATGGAAAGTACAGCGCGGCGTTGCGGGCATCGGGCCCCGAAAGGCCGAGGTCGTTGCGGCCGTCGGTGGCGTTTTCGATGGCGCGGTCGATCGATGCGCCCCAGAGCGGATCGGGGTCGACGATGAGCAGCGCGCGCCGCTGCACGCACAGCGCCAGCGCCGGCGCATAGACGCTGGCCGACGTGGCGGTGTAGCTCGACGGCAGGCTGGTGCTGTCGCGCGCCAGCGGCGGAATGCACAGCAGGTTGAACAGGTCGGCACGGTTGAGCGCGTAGAGGCCGGTCTTGGCGCCCGGCTCGCCGATGACGTCGTTGTCGGTCAGCGGCGAGCCGTCCGAGCCCGAGCCGACGTCGGCGTCCAGCCATTCGGCCACGCGCTGCGCACCGGCCCCGGTGACGTTGTTCGGCGGCCGGGCCGCCGGCACCGCGCCCGACACCCGCACCAGCGACGATTCACGCTCCAGCACCCGCGGCAGGTAGCGCGCGTCGCCATCCACGGTGGAGACGGCGTTGAAGGTCTCGACCACGAAGCGATCGACGCCGGGCTTGACCCGGTAGCGCACGGTGAGGTTGAAGCGTGTGCTGCGGGCGACTTCGTCGAGGTCGGGCGAGGAGACCGGCCGCAGCGCGCGGTCGGTGTCGTGGTCCACCATGGCACTGAGCCGGTTGCCCCACTCGCCGGCGCTGGCCGCGGTGAGCACCAGGTCGTCGGACGGACTGCCCTCCCCGCCCAGCCGCAGCGTGGCGGTGGCGGCGTCTTCGGGCACCACCCGCACGATGAGCGCGAGGCTGCCTCCGTTGAGATAGAAATCGCGCACCGCATAGCTCATGGGGCTGGCCGCATCGAGGCCGCCGAAACGGCGTTCGAAGTCGGAGAAGCCGGTGAGCATGGTCGGGTCGTCCGAAGGCCCGGAAGCGGCGCGGCCGACGAAGGCGGTGATGGAAGTCGCGACCCCGGTGATGGTGCGGACCCCACTGGAAACTTCCTGGATGTAGACACCCGGATAGGTCAAGGCGGCTGGCATGGATGCGGTCCTCCTCAGGCGTTGAAAACCCACGAACGACGGTCGCGCACGGCCAGCGGCCACGGGCGTTTCATCGCTCGAACTATCCTCATCGGCACAGGTAACGGAGGCGGCTGGCGACCGGCTTCGATCAGAAGATCCGGGCACTTCCGCCGGGGTGCGGCAGACATTTCGAGCAACGGTCGGAAGCGCTGTTTTCCGGACTGCCCGGCAAAATGTTAACCGCGGTACATTCGTTTCAACCGCTTTCAACTAAGGTAGAAAACCGGAACTTTGAAACAATGTGCTGGCCAATCGGCCGCTGCTGTCAAGCGTCAAGGCGCTCAAAAATGAGAACAACTTGGCACAAATTGTCCGAATCCGGTGCGGATTGCGATTGGTGCCGGCGCTGGCCGTATCGGTCCACGCTCCACGGCATTCCGCGATAGTCAGCAATACCGTGCGTTGATCCCGAGCAGGTCACGCACGGCGTTGGCGCGGCGGCTGCGGATGGCCTGGCACCGGCCGAATTCCTGCTCGTTGGCAGGCATGGTCTTCAGCAGGTCGTCGCTGACGGTGAGGAATGCGGACAGAACCTCGTGGCGTGTACCGGGGACTCGCAGCGAGTCGGTCAGGGCGCGTTCGAGTTCGACGGTGAATCGGTTTTCCAGGCTGGTCAGGGTAGGCATAGAAGATCCGGCAGCTCAGCCGCTCGGCTGGCTCGGTTGATGAACATGCCGGTATTTTCCGACTGCAACGCTCGGGTAATGGCCGGATAAGCGGCCGCCCGCCGAAGGAGATCGCGCGATCGCCTGAATGGTCGGATGCCGCCGGGCTAAATCAGCAGCGGATCATTGGCGACCTGCCGCGGCTGGACATGCGGCAGCACCGTCAGCATCCGTGCCGACACCATGCGGCCGGCCCGCCGCAGCAGATCCATCTGGTTTTCGGAAATGGTGCGCGGCTCGAGGTCGAAGTGGCAGACGCTGCCGATGACCCATTTGCCGGTCGAGTCGAGCACCGGCGCCGCCGTATAGCTGGCGATCACGCCGCGGAACTTGTGCCCGATCAGCCGCCCGTCGGTGGCGGAATCGCGGGTATGGAAAAACCCATTCTGGTAGACGAAGCGGCAGAAGCTGTCCTGGAACGCCACCACCACGAAATCATCGGGCAGTGGCGCACCCCGCTTGTCGATGAAACCCCGGTTGTGGAAGTGTCCGTCCTCCAGGCTGTAGGCCGCGCTGAAACGATGCGCGACCCCGGCGTTCAACAGCCGCAACGCCGCTCCGAGATGACCCCGCATCAGTGCAGCCTGGACAGCCTGATACCGGCCCACGTCCAGGGAACTGCGCGAATAGCTTGCTTGCGGCTTCATCAGGCTCCTTGGAACGCGGCGAACTTAGCGCATACCAACGAAAACGAAGTAAACGCCGAAACCACACCCGGCCACTGCGATGCACACCAGCGTCCAGATGAACCAGGCACGGTCGTAGATGCTGGTCCGCGTCGGCGATGCCAGGTCGTAGAGCCGGTCCAGCGCCTCGTCGCTGATACGCGACGGAGCCCAGCCCTGTGTGTGCTCGAAGCTGGACAGCGGCGGCTCGGCCAACACCGCCTGCCGTGCCGGCGACCTGCTTGCGGGGCTGTTCCAAACAGTTGACATGCGACGAGCCGCGAAGATTGAGCGCGCTGGGGGAAAGGTTGACGGGCTGGGAGTCAGCACCTGTGCGGAATTATCGACAGAGATTCAGTTACGTCCTACACATTTCTTGCCGATTTCATGTCGCGGCCAACAAGCGGGATAGTGTTTTGCCACGCCAAGCGCGGGCGATTCATGTTTGAGGCGGGGTAACCGTCGAAGGTGGATATCGGCGGCCCGGTCGGATCAGGAACAGTCCCGCCAGAAACCCGCTCGCCGTTGTCGCTGCGGCCGTCCGGTGGCGCCAGCTCATCGAATGTTTCGAACCTCTGCGGGCGCTGCCTCAACCGGGTCAGCAGTACTTCGCGGTGATGCCGAGCATGTCGCGTAGCGAATTGGCGCGACGACTGCGGATGGCGAAGCAGGCATCGTGCTCTTCCTTGTTCGACGGAATCTCTTGCAGCAACCGGTCGCTGGCAGTCAGGAACACAGCGAGCACCTCGTGGCGCGTGCCTGGGGTTCGGAGGGATTCGCTAAGCAGCCGCTCGAGTTCAACCGTCATCCGGGACTCCAGCGCTTTCATGCTGGAAACAACGGGCGCGGCGCTTTGGCGGCTGGGAAACGAAGCGATGGACATGTGTCCATTCTCTACCAGCTTGATCGAAAAACAAGGCGATGCCCCGGTGGTGCGACCCGGAAGCAGGCATTGCCACCACGCCGATGCAGCGCAATCGAGATAGTGCTGGCTACCGCGTGATCGTGTAGAGATTCTCTGCCCCTATCGCCCTGAGCTTTGATTTGCTTTTTTTGAAGCCGGCGCGTTGCAAAAAATAGGACAGCCTCTACGGCAGAATTCATCGCCGCAATCGAAGCAAAACCTGTTTGCAAATACTGGAATTTATCTTTTCTTTAAACATAACATGGTTTTCTCTTTGTTCTCATCGGCCACCAAGTAATGCGATTCCGCATCGGTACGATTAATACCGAGTATTGGATCGGATGCCGGACCGATGCCCAGAAAAACGCCGTCGTACCGAGCCTCCAAGAAGCATTCCCGCACCTTGTGCTCACCAGACTTTAGAAAGATTTCAATCAGAGCGGGACCGGCCGCGGGCGACGGCATTCCAGCTTCTGCATGATAGAGACCTTGCCGCCGAGATAATATGAAACACCCGACTGGCCGATCTTTCGCATGCCGTCGAATCAGCGAAGCTCACTGGCAACAAAATCGGCCGCCATCCCATGGCGTTGCTCGAAGCTTCAAGGAATGATGGAAGGCATTACCAGGCTTTTCTGAATCTCTTTCAACCATTTCAGCCAAGTACCGGGAGACGCTGCGGCCGCCAATTAAAAATTGGCGCAAATGAACTTCGCTGTTTGAAATCTGCTCACAATTGTCGCGAACGCAAGACCGTCAGCCATTCCGACGGCACAGCGAAATCGAGTGACCTCGGTCTGAACGCAATTCAGCCGGATTCGCCAGCCAGGCTGGAGCGGGTGAAGGGAATCGAACCCTCGTATGAAGCTTGGGAAGCTGCCGTTCTACCATTGAACTACACCCGCATTCGGCGACTGTCCTGCCAATGAACGAGTCGCGAAGCCTGCGCATTGTATCGGGCTCGAATCGCCGCGCCGGGCCGCGCCGATCAGCACCTCGTGATCTGTACGGCCGTGTCGTAGTAGCTCGCGCCACGGCCGATGTCGGTCAGGCCGTCGGAGGTGACAGCGTTCACGTTCTCGCCATCGCCGGCCTTCTTCAACCACCAGATCGACGGCGCCACCAGCACGCCGGTGCGTGTCTTGTCCCCTACTCTGGCGATGACCTCGAAGGCACCCCGGTCGTTGAAGACACGCACCCGGTCGCCGTCGGCGATGGCCCGGTCGGCGGCGTCGTTGGCGTGGATGTCGACCCAGGGTTCGCCTACGTCGCGGACCAGCGATTCGATCGAGGAAAAGCTCGAGTTCAGGTAGTGCCGGGCCGGCGGCGTCAGCAGCGTGAACGGAAAGCGCGCGGCGAGTTGCGGATCGGCCGCCGCCGATTCGCGCGGCGCGACAAATTCGGGCACGGCACTCCAGCCCTGTCGGGCAGCGCTGGCGCTTTCGAATTCGCATTTGCCCGACGGCGTGGGGAAGTTGCCTTCGGCGAAAGGCGCATAACGCTCCGGCAGGTCCAGGCGCTGCCAGCCCTGGCGGCGCAGGGTGTCGAAATCCAGGTTGGCGTTGACCGGAGCGCTGCGGTCGTAGGCCTCGAAGGCGATTTCCTCGTCGGTCTGGCGCAAGCACGGCTCGTCGAAGCCCATGCGCGCGGCCAGGCGGCGAAACAGCTCGGCGTTGGAACACGCCTCGCCCAGCGGCGCGATCGCCTGCTCGTTGAGCATGGTGTAGAGCGTGCCGTATGGCCGGTGCATGTCGAACTGCTCCAACTGGGTGGTGGCCGGCAGCACGATGTCGGCGTAGTCGCAGGTGTCGGTTGAGAAGATCTCATGCACCACGGTGAACAGGTCGGGCCGCAGCAGGCCGCGCCGCACCAGGCCGTTGTTGGGCGCGATGGCCACCGGGTTGGAGGCGTAGACGAACAGGGCCTTGATCGGCGGATCGTTCAGCTCGGTGAGCGCCTTGCCGATCTGCGCCATGTTGACGGTGCGCGGCGGCGGGTCGGGCAGCAGATGGCGGGCGTCGAGCTTGGCCAGGTCGACCGCGTGCGCGCCGGCGACGTCCATCAGCACGCCGCCGCCGACCTCGCGCCAGGCGCCGGTGAGCGCGGGCAGGCAGGCGATGGCGCGCATGGCGTTACCGCCGCCGGCATGGCGCTGCAGGCCGAAGTTGACACGGATGGCGGAGCGGCGTTCGGCGCCGTATTCGGTCGCGAGCTGTTCGATGTCGGCCACCGACAGGCCGGTGATGCCGGCGACGACCTCGGGCGTGAACCCGGCCGCACGCTCGGCCAGGGCGTCGAAACCCAGGGTGTGGCGATCGATGTAGTCGCGGTCGAGCTTGCCGTCGCGGATCAGCAGGTGCATGAGCCCGAAAGCCAGTGCGCCGTCGGTGCCCGGCAGGGGCGCGAGGTGCCAGTCGGCCTTTTCGGCGGACTGCGAACGGTAGGGATCGATCGCGATCACGCGCGCGCCGTGTCGGCGGGCTTCGGCGATGCGGGTCCACAGATGCAGGTTGGAGGTGATGGGGTTGGTGCCCCACAGCACGATCAACCGCGCTTCGGTGAAATGGACGATGTCGGTGCCGACCTGCGCGCCGATCACGGTGTTGTAGCCGGTGCGGCCGGCCGTAGCGCAGAGCACGCGTTCGGGCAGCGAGGCGCCCAGGCGGTGGAAGAAACGGCGCGGCATGCCGAAGTTGTGGACCAGGCCGAGCGTGCCGGAGTAGGCGTACGGCAGGATCGCCTGTGGATCTTCCGCAGCGATGGCCTTCAGCTTGCCGGCGACGATGTCGAGCGCCTCGTCCCAGCCGATGCGCTCCCAGCTGCCCTGCCCCGGGCCCTTGGCGCCGACGCGGCGCATGGGGTAGAGGATGCGGTCCGGGCTGTAGGTGCGCTCCAGGTAGCGCGAAACCTTGGTGCAGAGCACGCCCTGGGTGGTGGGATGCGCCGGGTCGCCGCGCACCTTCGTGGCCACGCCGTCTTTCACGGTGATCAGCATGGCGCAGGTGTCGGGGCAGTCGTGCGGACAGGTGCCGTGCACCACGCGTTCCGGGGAGCTTGTCGAATCAGGGGTCATGGGGCCTCGCACGCAATCGATGTGCCAGTGTCGCGCCTTGGCACCACGCCGCGTCAGGCCATGGTCGATGAAAACTTCAGGCCGGGCATCGAACGGTTCGAATGGCCGATATGGCTACGGCCGCCAAAGGCTTTGGTCTTATTCTGCGCTTTTGCCATCCAGGAAATTTCACATCCGCGCACAGGACATCCTGCCCGACCACCTCGATGAGGCCCGCATCAACGGCACAGCCATCCGCAAGGGAACCGTCGGCGCTTTCCTTGCCAACGCGGCTGCGTTCAGCGACCCCGCTGTCTTGGGGTCCGCCAGGCAAACCGTGTTGGACGATATCGCAGCGGCGGTTCCGGCCTTGCGTGCTCTGGGCCTGTTCGTCGTGCTGGAGATCCGCGACCCGCAGCTGCGGGCCTTCGTGGAGGCGCAACCATGAAGATGCCCACGACCTGCACGCGCCGGTGAGCGCCGCCTGCCGAGACGACGCACCAGGCCGCATCGCGTTGCCCGGTGCGACTGCACGCAGCGGAGCGCGGCATCGCAATTTCGCCCGGCCCGGTCAGGCTCGGGCAAAAGCCTCAGCGAATTCGTCGGAAAAGATTTCGGCCAGCGCCAGCCGCAGCGCCACCGCTCGATCGGCACCGTAGACGGTTTCGAAGCGACGCTGGGCGGTGCGCCAGAGGCGGTTGGATTCGGCGAGCTTGGCGCTGCCGGCGGGTGTGAGCTCGAGCCGCCGGCTGCGCCCGTCGGCGTCGTCGCGCGACTGCACCAGGTAGCCGTCGCGCTCGAGCGGGCGGATGTTGCGGGCCAGCGCAGAGCGGTCGAGCACCATGGCGTAGGCCAGCTCGCTCATGGTGGGGCTGCCGGCGCGCTGGATATGCACCAGCACCGAGCGCTGCGCGACGCTGATGCCCGACGGTGCCAGCGCGGTGTCGTAGAGCTGGGTGACGCGGCGGCTGGCCTTGCGCAGCGCCGCGCCGTTGCAGACGAGCGGATCCTTGGCGGCGGAGATGGGCATGGTGGTCGGTGGCGGCGGTGGGTGGTTGGCGAGCACTGTAGATCAACTTGACCATTGCGTGCATATGCCAGTAGATTGCTCGACGTACTACTTGCATATGCCCGTATTTCTCGCATTCGGAGACCGGGTTATCGACGCCATGACCGCGATCCCGACGCCCGCTACCGGCCCATCCGCACGCCCCGCCGCCGACGCGCGCCTGCGCCGCATGCTCGAGGCGCCCATCGTGCCCACGCTGCTGCGCATGGGCTGGCCCAACATCCTGATGATGCTGGCGCAGGCCTCCACCGGGCTGGTGGAGATGTGGTTCCTGGCGCGACTGGGCACCGATGTGCTGGCGGGCGTGGCGGTGGTGATTCCGGTGCTGATGCTCATGCAGAACATGTCCCAGGGCGCCATGGGCGGCGGCATTTCGGCGGCGGTGGCGCGCGCACTGGGCGCGCGCGACGCGGCCCTGACCGCATCGCTCGCACGCCATGCGGTGGCGTTGAACGCGGCGCTAGGCCTGTTCTTTTCGGTGCTGCTGCTGGCGGCGTCCACGCCCTTGTTCCAGGCCATGGGCGCGCGCGGCGCGGCGCTGGACGCCGCGCGCGAATACGGCCACGTGCTGTTCGCCTCGCTGGTGCTGATGTGGGTGATGAACGCACTGGCCAGCGTGGTGCGCGGCACCGGCAACATGCTGGTGCCGGGCGGCGTGATCTGCGGTGGCGCGCTGCTGTTGGTGCCGGTGTCGGCCGGGCTGATCTTCGGCTTCGGCCCGGTGCCGGCGCTGGGTGCGGCGGGCGGCGCGTGGGCGCTGGTGCTGTATTACGCGGGTGGTTCCATCGCCCTGGCCTGGTACTGCGCCAGCGGCCGCAACACGGCGCGGCTGGTGCGCGGCCCGCTGCATTGGGCGCCGATGCGCGGCATCCTGACGGTGGGCGCCCTCGCCTGCCTCAACCCGTTTCTCACCAACGGTCTGATCGCGCTGACGACCGCCATCGTCGGCGCCTACGGCGGCACCGAAGCGCTCGCGGGCTATGCCACCGCCGCACGGCTGGAATACCTGCTGATCCCGATCGCGTTCGGGCTGGGCGCGCCGATGGTGGCGCTGGTCGGGGCCAACATCGGCGCCGGGCAGTTGCCGCGCGCCCGTCACATCGCGCTGGCGGGCGGCGCCATCGCCTTCGTGCTGGCCGAGGCCATCGGCCTGCTGGCCGCCGGCATGCCCGAAGCCTGGCTGCGGCTGTTCGGCGCCGATCCCCGCCTGATCGAAACCGGCGCGCATTACCTGCGCATCGTCGGGCCGTTCTATGGTTTCTTCGCGATGGGCTTTTCGCTGTATTTCGCATCGCAGGGCGCGGGCCGGCTGGCGTGGCCGCTGGCCGCGGGTGCGGTGCGGCTGGTGGTGTTCGCAGGCATCGGCTGGGTAGCGCTCGCGCTTACCGGGTCCATGACCGGGTTCTTCGCGATGGGGGCGGTGGCCATGGCGCTCTACGGCTCGATCGTGCTGTGGTCGGTGTCGTCATGGACCCGGCCGGGCGCCCGCCGAGCGCCTCAGTAGAAGCGGGGTATCGGCCCGAGTTGCGGCGTGGTGTCCTCGCCGAGGTCGATCGCCACGTCGTCGACGAAGCACCAGCCCCAGCCTTCGGGCGGGTCGTAGCCTTCGATGACCGGATGCCCGGTCGACGCGTGGTGCGCCCGGGCATGCCGGTGCGGGGAGTCGTCGCAGCAGCCGACGTGGCCGCAACTGCGGCAGATGCGCAAATGCACCCAGGCGCTTCCGAGCTTCAGGCATTCCTCGCAGCCACGCGCGCTGGGCGTCACTTCGCGGATCTGGTCGAGATGGGTGCAGTGGTGTGGTCGGTGGCTCATCGGCTGGTCCTCCATGGTTCGGCGTTCGTGTTCCGGCGGCAGCTTATGAGCACCACGGATCGGTGACGGTGTGCAGGCGCAACGGTTTTTCTCACCGCCCTGCCCGGCCGAGCAAGGCCCGCAGGCGGCGAATCGCTCTTTCGTGGCGAAGCGTCTGCAGGCCGCGCCCGTGGGCGGCGGCCTGGCGCACCAGGCGCAGTTGCTCGCGCTGCATGCGCCGCTTCTGTCGCCCGGCGCGGCGGCCCTGGGCCAGGCGCACCTCGCGCACCGCCCGCAGCCGTTGCAGCGGCGCGCCCAGGCGCATCCATTCGTCGTCGGCGATCAGCTCGCGTTCGGGCACGAAATACGCGGCCAGCGCATGCAGCCAGGCACCGCTCTCGCGCGTGGCCACACGCCAGATCAGCGCGGCGGCGATCATCACCGGCACGCCCTTGGCCACCAGCAGTTCGGCCGTGCCGAGCAGGCTGTCGTCGAAGCGGTCTTCGAGCAGCGGCGAGTTCCAGACGAAGTGCATGCCCCAGGCCAGCGCCAAGCAGGCTGCGACCATGCCCAGGCGCTGCCAGCGGCTGCGGCCGGGGTTGAGCAAATACCAGGCGATGCCGAAGGAAGCGACGGTGGTGTAGGCGGCATGGGTCCACAGGCCACTGAGCAGGCCGCGCATCAGCAGGTTGAGCAGCACCGGGCGCACCTGGCTCTCGGACGGGAAATGCATCGCGAGCTGCACGGTGTCGCTCAGGTTCTCGACCACCTGAAACCCCAGCCCGACCATCGCGCCGATGCTCAGCACCGACAGGTAGGTCTGGAAGCTGGCGCGCGCCACCAGGATCAGCAACACCACGCCCGCCACCTTGAGAAACTCTTCGCTGGTCGGCCCGGCCACGGCCGGCCCCCACGTGGCGACGAACTCGGGCGAGATCAGCTTGGCGCACAGGCTCTGAAACGCGACGTTGGCCGGCACCGCGAAGAACACCGCGCCCAGCCCGCCCCAGCCGAAGGCCAGCACGAAGGCTTCGGGCGGATGCTCTTCGAGCAGGTCGAGCAGCCGGAACGCCAGTACGAAGAGCCAGGCATAGGCCGCCCACACCACCACGCCGAGCGCCACCGTCACAGGCACGACACGCGCGCCCATGGTGAACATGCGCGCGGTGTAGACAAAGCCGATCACGATCAGCGCGATCAGCACCCAGAACGCCGCGCGCCGAGGCTGCACGAAGGAATCGGTGCCGACCGGCCAGTCGGGCGCGGTGTCGAAGGCAGGCGTGCTCATGACCGTGCGTCCAGGTCCATGGATTCCACCATCTCGCGGGCGTCCTGCAGCACATCGTCCAGGTCTTCGTTGGGCCCGTAGCAATCCACCTGCAGCAGCAGGCGACGACGCACATCGACCACCTGCCAGAAACGGCCGGCGACGCGGGCGCCGTAGTAGGCGAAGGTGTCGCCCTGCAGGCCCCAGCCGTTGAAGAAACCAGAGGCGTCGCCGTCGATGCGCAGACCCTGGCCGCGCTCCATGAGGCGGCGCTGGCGCCTGGCCGGGCCTTCGGGGCCGCCGGTCCACGGGCCGACGGAAACCACGAAGCGGTGCCGTCCGCGGAACAGCACCAGCGACTGCCCCGCCCGGGTGCGGGAAAGATCCATCCACCAGTCGTTGACCGGCAGGAACCGCACCGGGCCGACCTCCACGGTCTGGCCCGAGGCTAACGCGGAGCCGGCCGGAAGCGAGCGGTCCCAGAGCATCAGTCCGCCCACGTAGAGGCCGATCGCCGCCAGCACGCCGAGCGCGCCCGGCCAGCTGCGGTAGGGAACGCGTCGCGCGGGTTCAGGCATGCGGCGCGGGGCCGTCGAGATCGCTGGCTTCGTGGCGCTCGGGCACCTGCTCCCAGGCCTCGCCGCGCACCCGGTTCACCTTGCGGCCGCGTTGCACCGCCGGCCGGGCGGCGATGGCCTCGGTCCAGCGCTTGAGGTGACGGTATTCGGTCGCACCCAGGAACTCGGCCGCCGAGCCGTAGAGCTCGCCGCGCACCAGACCGCCGTACCAGGGCCAGGTGGCGATGTCGGCGATGGTGTATTCGTCGCCCGCCAGGTAGGCGGACTCGGCGAGGCGCCGGTCGAGCACGTCGAGCTGGCGCTTGACCTCCATGGCATAGCGGTTGATGGGGTATTCGAACTTTTCGGGGGCGTAGGCGTAGAAATGCCCGAAGCCGCCGCCGAGAAAAGGCGCGCTGCCCATCTGCCAGAACAGCCACGACAGGCATTCGGCCCGCGCCGCGCCGCCGCTCGGCAGCAGCGCGCCGAACTTCTCGGCGAGGTACTGCAGGATCGCGCCGGATTCGAACACCCGCACCGGCTCGGCACCGCTGCGGTCGAGCAACGCGGGGATCTTGGAATTGGGATTGACGCCGACGAAACCGCTGCCGAACTGATCGCCGTCGCCGATGCGGATCAACCAGGCGTCGTATTCGGCGCCCGTGTGACCGAGTGCGAGCAACTCCTCGAGCATCACCGTCACCTTGACGCCGTTGGGCGTGGCCAGCGAATACAGCTGCAGCGGGTGACGGCCGACGGGCAGTTCCTTGTCGTGCGTCGGGCCGGCGATGGGGCGGTTGATGTTGGCGAAGGTGCCGCCGCTCTGCTGGTCCCAGGTCCAGACGCGGGGCGGTACATAGGCGGTGGGCGATTTGGCGTTGGTGTCGGTCATGTCGATGGAGGGGATGGGCGCATGGGGCGCGTTGCAAAAAAGGGTTCAGAGGCCTGGCAAGGCCGGCAGATCCTTCGCCGGATCGATGAGGAACTTCTGCCCCGTCGATCGGCTGGCATAGGCCGCGATGACGTCGGGCTGCAACATCTCGGCCAGCGAGATCTCACGCGCGTAGTCGCTGGCGAAGGTGGTGCTGAGCTCGTCCGCTACACGCTGCTTGAGTTTCGCGACGCCTTCCGGACCGATCTTCTGCAGGAACGGAAACAGCAGCCAGCCGCCCATGCCCCAGGCCATGCCGAAGTCGTTGCGAAACTCGGTCGGCCGCGCGTCGAGGCGGCCATAAAGGTATACCTGCTTGTGCGTGGATGAACCGTATCGGCTGTAGGGCTCGCCGCGACGCGAGAGCGCCGATTCCATGCACGACAGGATTTGCCCGCCGAGCGGACCGCCGCCGGTCGCGTCGAATGCGATGGTGGCGCCGGTCGCGGCCAGGGCGTCGGTCAGCTTCGGCAGGAAGTCGCTGGCGCTGCTGTCGCAGACATGGGTCGCGCCCAGCGACCGCAGCAGTTCCACCTGCTCCGGCTTGCGCACGATGTTGACCAGCGCGATGCCGTCCTTCGCGCAGATGCGATGCAGCATGCGGCCCAGGTTGGACGCGGCGGCGGTATGCACCAGGGCGTGGTGTCCTTCGCGCTTCATGGTCTCCACCATGCCGAGCGCGGTCAGTGGATTGACGAAGGACGACGCACCGTCACGAGCGCTGGCGCCTTCGGGCAGCAGCAGACACTGCTCCACCGGCACCGCGCGGTATTGCGCATAAGCGGCGCCACCGATCACCGCCACCGTCTTGCCGAGCAGGGCCTGCGCGGCCGGCGAGGCGCCCGCCCGCACCACCCGCCCCGCGCCTTCGTTGCCGACCGGCATCGACTGGCCCGCCCGGCCGGCCATCGACTTCATCGCGGCGTCGGGCACCCGGGCGGTGATGGTCGGCAGGTCGCCGTTGTCGCCTGCCTGCAGGGTCGACAGGTCGGCCGCGCCGAACAGCAGGCCGAGATCGGAAGGATTGATCGGCGCGGCCTGCAGGCGCACCAGCACTTCGTTGTCGGCCGGCTCGGGCACCGGCACCGGCTCCAGGCTCACCTGCAGGCGGCCGTCAGCGGTGATGAGCGAGCGCAGTTGCAGGGCCGTGGTGTGGGAATCCGTGAAATCGGTGCTCATGGAGACTCTTCTGGCGTGGACGAACAGGGCAGTTTAGGCGGCCCGGAAAAAACCCGCAGGGCACCGGCCGCGGCCGGTCGTATCGCCCGCCCTCGGCCGCGAACTCGGCGTGCCCGCGACCATGCGCGGTCATTTCTGCCTACGATGGCAGTTCGACAAAAACCGAGAACCAGGACAAATGCAACTCCACGCCAACCGCTTCAAGCAGGCCCTGGCCGCCGGCCAGCCCCAGATCGGCCTGTGGTCCACCCTGCCCTCCACCTATGTGGCCGAGCTGATCGCCGGCGCCGGCTACGACTGGGTGCTGCTCGACACCGAGCACACGCCGACCGACGTGCCGCAGATGGCGGCCCAGCTGCAGGCGACCGGCGCGGCCATCACCCTGCCCGGCGCCCACCCCATCGCTCCGGTCGTGCGGCCGGCCTGGAACGACTCGGTGCTCATCAAGCGCTACCTCGACGTCGGCGCGCAGAACCTGCTGCTGCCTTTCGTTCAGAACGCCGACGAGGCGCGCGCGGCGGTTGCCGCCACCCGGTATGCGCCGCGCGGCATTCGCGGCATGGGCGGCTCGACCCGGGCGTCGAACTTCGGCCGAACCCGCGACTACATCGCGCGGGCCGACGATGAGATCTGCGTGCTGGTGCAGGTCGAGACACGCGAGGCGCTGTCGCAGATCGAGGCCATCGCCGCCGTCGACGGCGTGGACGGCATCTTCATCGGCCCGGCCGACCTGTCGGCCAGCATGGGCCACCCCGGCAACCCGCGGCACCCCGAGGTGGACGCGGCCATCGACGACGCCATCCGCCGCATCCGCGCCTGCGGCAAGGCGCCCGGCATCTTGATGGTCGACGAGCAGCGGGCCCGGCAATGCCTGCAGAACGGCGCCTTGTTCGTGGCGGTCGCGCTCGATCTGCTGCTGCTGCGCAACGGGCTGGATGCGGCGGCCGCGAAGTTCCGCAGCGGCGACGGCGTAATCGGCGCTCAGGCTTCCGGCAGCTACTGAGTTCGCGCCATGCGCCGGGCGCCTGCGCGCCTGCGCGCCTGGCCGCTTCATCCTGTATCGCTTGGATTTATTCAAGGTGTATCAAAATCCTCAAAACTAAACAAAGTTAATATTTAAATTCGCGCGTTTCGTGATTTGACTTTTTATCACCTGGTAGTTTTTCCGTCACGGCCCGATCTTCGCAACCAGATTACCCCGTCAATTGCCAGATAATGCGGTGCGCCACCGCATCAGCGGTTCTTGTCATACAGGGTTGCCGCCTCGGCTTTCGACAGAATGGAATCACACATGCCGGATCCCCACGCATCGTTCGCGAAGACCAGACGCGCGAGTCCTGCCGCCGGCGCCCCCGCAGAGCCACCCGCCACCGTCATGCCGCCGGTGCACCGCGATTGCCGGCCGCTGTACTTCAACGCACCCGAACTCCGCCAGATCGACCAGTTGCTCGACATCGGCGGCGGGCCGGGTTTCGTGGCCAGCCTGCTGAAGGAAGAAGTTCCGCGCATTCGCATCACCGTGTTCGACCTCCCGCCGGTCTGCGAGCATGCGCTCGAGATCTTCCGGGCCAGCGGCCAGTCGCGGGACCTGGGGGCACACTCGGGCAACTTTCTGGCCGATGCGCTGCCCAGCGGGTTTCCGGTCATGCAACTGTCGCACGTGATCGAAATGCTGCCGCCGGAACTGGTGCTATTTCTGCTGCGCAAGATCCACGCCGCCTTGCCGCCATTCGGCCGCTTGATCGTCTATGGAAACGCCTGCGATGCCATGCGGTATGTCAAACCGGGCTCCGCTTCTCCGCACGACGCCGCGCCCCTGTCGCCGCACGAAATAAATCGTTATTCGACCCGCCAATATGTACAGTGGCTGAGAATGGTCGATTTTTCCACGGTGCAATATCGCGGGGATGCCGCCGGCAATCTATTTCTCACGGCAACCAAATAGATTGCCGATCCAGCCCACCCGCTATCGAATATCCAGCTCCGGATATCGCCGAAAGACATCGTCGTTATTGAACGGAATATGTCGATCGCTGGCGAGGTACGCCGCGACCTTCGGCAAGACCGATACCCGCTCGTGCAACGCGAGCACCGCTGGTGCTTCTGCCAACACCAACGCCGCGGCTCTCGGAAACGCATATTGCAGGCCTGCGACCAGCTGAAAGAGCGATAGATCGGCATAGCTCAGCGCCGACCCCACCAGAAAATCCGGGCCGTCCGGATTGCGCGTCAGGACGCGCTCGAACCAATCGAGAAACTTCGGCATGCGCTCGCGACAGAACTCCGTCGAGCGGCGCAGCGCCTCGGGTTTCTGATCTTCGTAATAGGCGCCAGCGCCCACCGGGTGATGCGTGTCGTGCGCCTCGACCACCATGTCGGCGATGGTCAGCTGGATCTGCTGCGTCCAGATGCGGGCCTTGTCATCCGCCGCCACCAGGCCGAGCGTAGGCGCGAGGTACTGCAGGATCGCCGCGGTCTGGCCGACCAGAAAATCACCATCGCGCAGATAGGGCATGGCGAACGGCGGGCGCGCCTGGCCAGGGTCTTCCATGAGCGCCACGCTCCGGTCCAGGCCCCGCCCCTGGGACTTGTCGCCGCGCGCGACGTCGATATAGGCCGCGCCGCCGGCTTCCAGCGCCAGGCGCACGAATTCACCTCGACCCTCGATGGTCGGCCAGTAATGGAGTTCGTATGTCATGTCGCCACGATCGTGCGAGGGCGCGCGCCCGCGCCTCGGCTAGAGTCATGCGTCGGCGTCCGTCGCGGCGCCGCAGGTTCGTCTCCGTTTCCTGAACCGCTGTGTACGACAGCCACCAGTTCCGCCCGACCCGAATGACCACGACCACCGAGCCCAGCGAATTTCTTTTCTCCTACGGCACCCTGCAACTGGAGCCGGTCCAGATCGCCACTTTCGGACGGCGCCTTTCGGGTCGTCTCGACCGCCTGCCCGGCTACATCACCGGCCTGCTGGAGATCACCGACGCACAGGTGCTGGCCACCAGCGGCAAGACGCATCACCCGATGCTGGTGTCGACCGGCCGGCCGCAGGACGGCGTGGACGGCACGGTGTTCGCCGTCACGCCGGCCGAACTGGCCCATGCCGATGCCTACGAAGTGGCCGACTACCGCCGCGACCGGGTACGGCTGGCCTCGGGCACGCTGGCCTGGGCCTACCTGGACGCGCGCCAGCCCGCGAGCGGGCCGGACATCTGAGATCAGGGCAGCTGCACGCCCTGCATGTAGCTGTCGAAACGCGCTTCGGCAAAGCGCGACCAGAGCAGCTGGTCCTTCTGGAAGGTGCGGTAGTCCGCGTAGATCTTCTTCCAGTCCGGATTGTTCTTGTCGAGGTCGGCATAGACCTCCATCGCGGTCTTGAAGGACGCGTCCAGCACGGTCTTGGGGAAGGCCAGCACCTTGGTCTTGGCGCCAACGAGCTGTTTCAGCGCGGTCGGGTTGCGGGCGTCGTAGCGCGCCTGCATGACGACGTGGGCTTCCGAAGCGGCGCTTTCGACGACCGCCTTGTATTCGGGCGTCAGCGCGTCGTAGGCCTTCTGGTTCACCAGCAGGTCGAGCTGCAGCGCGCCTTCCCACCAGCCGGGGTAGTAGTAGTACGGCGCCACCTTGTTGAAGCCGAGCTTCTGGTCGTCGTACGGTCCGATCCACTCGGCCGCATCGATGGTGCCTTTTTCGAGCGACTGGTAGATCTCGCCGCCGGGAATGTTCTGCGGCACGCCGCCCATGCGTTCGATCACCCGGCCTGCGAAGCCGCCGATGCGGAACTTCAGGCCCTTGATGTCGTCGGGGGTCTTGATTTCCTTGCGGAACCAGCCGCCCATCTGGGCGCCGGTGTTGCCGCAGGGGAAGTTGACCGCGTTGTACTTGGCATAGAACTCACGGGTGAGCTTGAGGCCGTTGCCCTCGAACATCCATGAGGTGAGCTGGCGCGAGTTCATGCCGAACGGAATCGCCGCGCCGATGGCGAAAGCCTCGTTCTTGCCAAAGAAGTAATAACCGGCCGTGTGCGCCGCCTCGATGGAGCCCTGCTGCACGCCGTCGACCACGCCGAAGGCCGGCATCAGCTCGCCGGCTGCATGCACGCTGACCTGGAACTTGCCGCCGGTCATCTCGCCGACCTTCTTGGCGAAGGTCTCGGCGCCGCCGTAGATGGTGTCGAGCGACTTGGGAAAGCTCGAGGCCAGGCGCCACCGCACCGCTGCCTGGGCATGGACCGCCGGGGCCACGCCGGCCGCCAGCACGCCAGCGATACCCGCGTTCTTGATGATGAAACGACGATCCATGAATGCCTCCTGTGTTGGACACGAAATGTGTGGTGCCGGGCGCTCGTGGCGGCGTCTCGGCGGGGCATTCTAGGAATGGGTTTTCATGGTCTCCGGAAGGGTTTTCCCAGGTTCGGCGCGTGTCTTCAGCTTTCTGCAAGCATGGGCCGGCCGACATAGCGCCGGGCGATCGAGGCCTCGATGCCGGCGGCGTCCAGCCCGGCCTGCGACAGCAGCCGCACCGGGTCGCCATGCTCGATGAAGGTGTCGGGCAAGCCGAGCTGCAGCAGCGGCCGCAGCACGCCTTGCGCCTGCAGCGCCTCGGCCACGGCACTGCCGGCGCCGCCCATCACCGCGCCCTCTTCCACCGTCACCAGCGAATGGTGCGCGGCCGCCACCTGCAGCAGCAGCTCCACGTCGAGCGGCTTGGCCCAACGCATGTTGACCACCGTGGCGTCCAGCCGTTCGGCCGCTTCCAGCGCCGGATAGAGCAAGGTGCCGAACGCCAGCACGGCGATGCCGCTGGCGCCCTGCCGACGGATCTCGGCCTTGCCGAAGGGCAAGCCTTCGAGCGACGCCAGCGGCACGGTGCCCACGCCCGCGCCGCGCGGATAGCGCACGGCCACCGGGCCGGCGTGCTGGTAGCCGGTGGTGAGCAACTGGCGGCATTCGCGCTCGTCGGCCGGGCAGGCCACGGCCATGTTGGGAATGCAGCGCAAAAACGCGATGTCGTAGGCGCCTGCGTGCGTGGCGCCGTCGGCACCGACAAGCCCGGCGCGGTCGAGCGCGAACAGCACCGGCAGGTTCTGCAGTGCCACGTCGTGCACCAGTTGGTCGTAGGCGCGCTGCAGGAAGGTGCTGTAGATGGCCACGACCGGCTTCACGCCTTCGCAGGCCAGGCCGGCGGCGAAGGTCACCGCGTGCTGCTCGGCGATGCCGACGTCGTAGTAGCGCTCCGGGAAGCGTCGTTCGAACTCGACCAGGCCGGAGCCTTCGCGCATGGCCGGGGTGATGCCGACCAGCCGGGTGTCCTGGGCGGCCGTGTCGCACAGCCACTGACCGAACACCTGGGTGAAGGTGGGCTTGGACGGCGCGGTGGACTTGACCAGCCCCACCGCCGGGTCGAACTTGCCCGGCCCGTGGTAGGCCACCGGGTCGGCCTCGGCCAGCTTGTAGCCCTGACCCTTGCGGGTGACCACGTGCAGGAACTGCGGCCCGCGCAGTTCGCGCAGGTTTTCCAGCGTGGGAATGAGCGATTCGAGATCGTGCCCATCGATCGGCCCGACATAGTTGAAGCCGAACTGCTCGAACAGCGTGGCCGGCACCACCATGCCCTTGGCGTGCTGCTCGAAGCGCTTGGCCAGCTCGAACAGCGGCGGCACTGCGCGCAGCACCGACTTGCCGACGTTCTTGGTCGCCGCGTAGAAACGCCCGCTCATCAGCTGGGCCAGGTAGCGGTTGAGTGCGCCCACCGGCGGGCTGATCGACATGTCGTTGTCGTTGAGGATCACCAGCAGCCGGCCGTCGAGCACGCCGGCGTTGTTCATCGCCTCGAAGGCCATGCCGGCGGTCATGGCGCCGTCGCCGATCACCGCGATGGCGTGGCGGTCCTCGCCCTTCTGGCGCGCGGCCATGGCCATGCCCAGCGCCGCCGAGATGCTGGTGGACGAATGCGCGGTGCCGAAGGTGTCGAACTCGCTTTCCGCGCGCTGCGGAAAGCCCGAGAGCCCGCCCTGCTGGCGCAACGTTCCCATGCGTTCGCGCCGGCCGGTGAGGATCTTGTGCGGATAGGTCTGGTGGCCCACGTCCCACACGATGCGGTCGCGCGGGGTATCGAACACGTAGTGCAGTGCCACGGTCAGCTCGACCGTTCCCAGGTTGGAACTGAGATGGCCGCCGGTGCGCGCCACGCTTTCGAGCACGAAGCTGCGCAGTTCGGTGGCCAGGGCGTCGAGCTGTTCGCGCGGCAGCGCGCGCAGGTCGGCGGGGCTGTAGATGCGCGAAAGCAGCGGGCGGCCGTCCGGCGAGACGAATGCGGGCGTGGGCGTTGCCGGGGAATCAGGAGATTGGGAGGACATGGTGTCTCGGGTGGGGCTCTGTTCGTTTCCGGCTCAGTGGTCGCGGTGCATCACCATGCCGGCCAGCGCGGCCAGCGCCTGGGTATCGGCCAGGCCGCTCTCCTGCAGGGCGGCCATCGCCCGGGTGTGCAACTCGCTCGCGCGGGCACGGGCGCCGTCGAGGCCGAGCAGCGATACGTAGGTAGGTTTGTCGGCGGCGGCGTCCTTGCCGGCGGTCTTGCCCAGCGTGGCGGAGTCGGCCGTGACGTCGAGGATGTCGTCGACCACCTGGAAGGCCAGGCCGAGCGCGGCACCGTAGGTTTCCAGTGCGCTCAGCGCGCTCGCCGGCGCGGCACCGCAGGCCGCGCCCATGGCGATGGAAGCTTGCAGCAGTGCGCCGGTCTTCAGGCTGTGCATGTGGCGCAGCGTGGGTTCGTCGAGTGCGATGCCCACACTCGCCAGGTCGATGGCCTGGCCGCCGGCCATGCCGCCGCGCCCGGCCGCGCGGGCCAGCCGTGCGCACAGCGCCGCCTGCACGGCGGGCGGCACGGAGCCGTCGGCGGGCGTGAGCCATTCGAAGGCCAGCGCCTGCAGGGCGTCGCCTGCCAGCAATGCGCCGGCTTCGCCGAACTTGACGTGGACCGTGGGCTTACCCCGTCGCAGCACGTCGTCGTCCATGCAGGGCATGTCGTCGTGTACCAGCGAATAGGCGTGGATCAGCTCGACCGCGCAACCGGCACGCAAGGCGGCGGTGTCGAAATCGGCCGCGCGCGCGTCGCCGTCGTGCGAGGCCACTGCCTCGCGTGCAGCCAGCGCCAGCAGCGGACGCAGCCGCTTGCCGCCGTCGAGCACCGCGTAGCGCATCGGCGCGTTGAGCGTCTCCAGGGCGGGATCGGTGCTTTCGGCGAGCCAGCGGCCGAGCGCGGTCTCGACCTGGGCCAGCGATGCGCGGCTCCAGGTGTCGAGATCGAAGACGACAGCGCTCATCCGGCCGGATTCCAGGGCTTGAGGGTGTCGCCATCGAGCAACTGCACCTGCTGCTCGACCGCCTGCAGGCGCTCTCGGCAGAAAGCCAGCAGCGCGGCGCCACGGCGGTAGCCGGCCAGCAGCTGGTCGAGCGGCAGCTGCCCGGCGTCGAGCCGGGCGACGAGCTGTTCGAGCTCGGCGAGGGCAGCCTCGTAGCTTGCGGGAAGATCGGCCGGCGGCGTGGCGGATTCGGGGGCGTTGGGCGCCTTGGGCATGAGCGACGGCGAGGTCTTCGCTTGGCAAAAACCGAAGATTTTAGGCCGGCTGGCGATGCTTTCGGTAACGGTTGCAGCAGATAGCCTGCATCCCGGCTTCGGTGGGAAGCCCCGGGGTACAATCCACCCCTCAGTACCGCCGGCCTTCGTCGCCGGCGTTTCTTTTCGACGTGATCGTTCGACGGGCTGCGATTGACGGTTCCAGCCCGGTTTCTTCCGGCCACCACCGGTTTTTGCGACGCACTTCTCTCCTTGTTCTTCTCCCTGTGGGGAGTCTTTAGGTCAGGTCACCCATGTCTGATTTAAGTCTTCGACTGCAGCAGGCCGCAAGCCAACTTCCAGTAGACAGCTATTTCGACGAGGCGCTTTTCCAGCGCGAAAAGCAACGCCTCTTCCAGCAGGGGCCCCGTTACGTGGGGCATGCCTTGTCGGTGCCCGAAAAGGGCGACTACTACGCCCTGCCCCAGGAAGGCGAAGGCCGTGCCCTGGTGCGCACCGCCCAGGGCGGCGTCGATCTCGTCTCCAACGTCTGCCGCCACCGCCAGGCGGTCATGCTCAAGGGCGCCGGCTCGCTCGACCGCACCGCGCCCGGCCACGCCGGCGGCAACATCGTCTGCCCGCTGCACCGCTGGACCTACTCGCCCAAGGGCGAACTGCTCGGCGCGCCGCATTTCGCCGAAGACCCCTGCCTGAACCTGCGCAACTACCCGCTGCAGGAGTGGAACGGCCTGCTGTTCGAGGCCGGCTCGCGCAATGTCGCGGCCGACCTGGCCCGGCTCGGGCCGCGCGCCGACCTCGACTTCGGCGGCATGGTGCGCGATCGCGTCGTGCTGCACGAGTGCGACTACAA
Source organism: Xylophilus sp. GOD-11R (assembly GCF_033546935.1). Lineage (GTDB taxonomy): Bacteria > Pseudomonadota > Gammaproteobacteria > Burkholderiales > Burkholderiaceae_C > Xylophilus. The sequence goes on from NZ_CP137854.1 coordinate 2,732,962, forward strand.
CTGGAAGACCTTCATCGAGGTCTACCTCGAGGACTACCACGTCGGCCCCTTCCACCCCGGCCTCGGCTCTTTCGTGACCTGCGAAGACCTGCGCTGGGAGTTCGGCGACCAGTATTCGGTGCAGACCGTGGGCGTGGCCAACCGCCTGGGCAAGGCCGGCAGCCCGGTCTACCAGCGCTGGCAGGAACAGCTGCTGTCGTGGCGCAAGGGCGAGCCGCCGAAGTATGGCGCGATCTGGCTCACCTACTACCCGCACATCATGGTGGAGTGGTATCCCCACGTGCTGACCGTCTCGACGCTGCATCCGGTCAGCCCGACCAAGACGCTCAACATGGTCGAATTCTTCTACCCCGAGGAAATCGTCGCCTTCGAGCGCGAGTTCGTCGAGGCCCAGCAGGCCGCCTATATGGAAACCTGCGTGGAAGACGACGAGATCGCCGAACGCATGGACGCCGGTCGCAAGGCCCTGCTGCAGCGCGGTGACGACGAGCGCGGCCCTTACCAGAGCCCCATGGAAGACGGCATGCAGCACTTCCACGAGTGGTACCGCAAAGCGCTCGGGCCGCAGCCCGGCTTGCGCTGAAAAGGCGCTCATCAACGCGTCTTGCAAATCCGGCTTTGGCCGGATTTTTTTCGTCCGATTCCAGTCAGCGCCGTCCTACGTTTGCAACAGCGAAAAGGCCTCGATTTCCTGTGGTTATCCGAGGATCGCAGCAGGTGACTTCCCTTCGTGGAGCAGGTACAGACGCTTCATTTCGTGTAAGGCAAATTCCTACATGGACGACGCGAAACGAGACATCGCGGATGACGCTTCCCCGACTTAATTTCCGAATGGGGTGTCTTCACAATTCAATTCATCGGATCGAGCAGCAGACAACGTGTCAAAGCAGCTTGCGAATCCGGAACTGACTTCGAAAGGGACCCCACCATGACCCGCGAACAAATGCTTGCCGAGATCCGCGAAGCCAACCTGACCTACCTGATGCTGGCCCAGAGCCTGGTTCGCCAGGACAAGGCGGAAGCCGTCTTTCGCCTCGGCCTGAACGAAGAGAGCGCCGACCTGCTCGCCTCGCTGTCTTCCGCCCAGATTCTGAAGCTGGCTTCCGGCAACACCCTGCTGTGCCGCTTCCGCGTCGACGACGACATGGTCTGGAGTCTGCTGACCAATCACTCGCCGAAGAAGGTGGGCAACGAAGCCACCAACCGCCTGCACGCCAACATCCTGATGGCTGGCCGCGTGTCCGAAGTGCTTTGACTCCCCCCAGGCTTCGCACTTCGTGTCTTCGCCTACCCCTCAAGGGGCGATACCGGTAGCCCGGCAAAGCCGGCTCTACGGTATCTCTCGATAAGACAGTCCGCTTTCACGCTTGGAGTATTCATGACCGCAGCCGCCGCCCCCGTCGTCAAGAGCGTTCTCAACGAGTCGCGCCAGATCGAACGTGCCGCCGCGCTGATTCGCATGGGTGCCCGCATGCAGGTGCTGGAATCGGAAACCTCGCTGTCCTATGAACGGCTGATCCGACTCTATAAAGAGATCGCCGGCAAGTCGCCGTCCAAGGGCCAGCTGCCCTTCTCGACCGACTGGTTCCTGACCTGGCAGGAGAACGTGCACTCCTCGCTGTTCCTGAACATCTACGAATACCTGTCCAAGGGCGCGTCGCTCGACCCGGTGGACGTGCTGACCAAGGCCTACCGCCTCTACACCGAACAGGTGGAAGCCGCCGAGATCGAAGCCCTGCTGTCCTTCACCCGCGCATGGCGCCTGGTGAAGTTCGTCGACGCGCAGATGCTGGCGCTGACCAGGTGCTCGCTGTGCGGCGGTGGCTTCGTCACCGAGCCCTATGAAAACGCCCGCCACTTCCAGTGCGGCCTGTGCAACCCGCCGGCCCGCGCGGGCAAGAGCAAGGCCGCCGGCGCGCTGATGCTGCATTGATCCGGCGGGGCCCTCCGGCCGATAAGCCGGTGTCCGCCTACATGTCATCGGGGGGGCGCACGGCAGAATTTCTGCGATGCCCGAACCTGTCGCCCAAGTCGTAGACCGCCCTCCCCCCGCAGGACTCCCACCGGGCGCACAGCCCATCCCTGGCGCCGAAGACTTCGCCATCCGCCTGCCAGAACCCGAAGACGGCGACCCCGACCGTCCTCGCATCCTGCTGCAGACACCGATCAACGTCCGCAGCGTCTCCCTCGTCGTCGTGGCCGCACTGGCCAGCCTCTGGGCGCTGCACTGGGCGGCCGCCGTCCTGATTCCGCTGGTGCTGGCCCTCCTCGTCACCTATGCGCTCTCGCCCGTGGTCGAGATCGGCGTGCGGTTGCGGATTCCGCGCGCCCTGAGCGCCGCGGTGCTTCTGATGTCTATCCTCGGTGCCATCGGAGGCACCGCCTACTGGTTGAGCGACGACGCCGCCGATCTGGTCAACACACTGCCGGTCGCCGCCCGCAAGCTGCGCGACACCATGGCCGACACCAACCGCGGCCCCAGCACGCTCGACACGGTGCAGCAAGCCGCGTCGCAGCTGGAGCTGGCCGCGCAGTCACGCCAGCAGACGCCGGTGCGCGGTGTGACCCGGGTGATCGTGGAGCGCCAGCCTTTCAACGTGCGCGACTTCCTCTGGAGCGGCACGGTCGGCCTGGCGACGCTCGCCGGCCAGATGACGGTCGTGCTTTTCCTCACCTTCTTCGCCCTCTGCGCTGGCGACACCTTCCGCCGCAAGCTGGTGAAGATCACCGGCCCGAGCCTCACCCGCAAGAAAATCACGGTGGAGGTGCTCGACGAGATCACCGGGCAGATCCAGCGTTACCTGCTGGTGCAGTTGCTGATGAGCCTGCTGGTCGGTGTGGCGACCTGGCTGGCCTATTGGGCGCTGGGCCTGGAGTACGCGCCGGTCTGGGGAATCGCTGCGGGCGTGCTCAACCTAGTGCCGTATGTGGGCTCCACGCTCGTCACCGGCGGTTCGGCGCTGGTCGCCTTCCTGCAGTTCGGCACACCCGACATGGCGCTGACGATTGGCGGCGCTTCGGTACTGATCCACATCGTCATCGGCCAGCTGCTGACACCCTGGCTCACCAGCCGGGCCAGCAGCATGAATCCGGTCGTCGTGTTCGCCAGCGTGCTGGTCTGGGGCTGGCTCTGGGGCGCCTGGGGATTGCTGCTGGGCATTCCGATCATGATGGTCGCCAAGGCGATCTGCGACCGGGTCGAAGACCTGAAGCCGGTGGGCGAGTTGATGAGCGCCTGAGGCCGGCCTCCACGCGCTACTGCGACAAGGCCCCGATCAGTCGCGCATGCCGTTTCTTCAAGCGGTGGAAGGTGGCCAGCACTTCTTCCTCGAAGTCGTTCGGCCATTCGATCTTTGAGTGCCACGAGTACGGCACCTGCTGCGCTTTCCAGCGCCGATGCGACACCGCCCATGAATTGGAGTGGTCCAGAAACGCCACGTGGCTTTCCGGAAACTCGTTCGAGTCGATCAGGTGGGCCTTGCTGCGCAGCAACTGCTTGATCTCGTGGTTGCGCGGCAGGAACTCGGTGTCCACCCAGAATAGCCAGGTCTTGAGGTCCTCCTCGGAAATCTCGCCTTCGTCATCGAAGACGTGATCCCGCCGCAGGGTCTCCAGCAGATCGACGAAAGTGCGCTTGCCTTCGTAGAGCGCTGCGGCGAGCGGGCCGTAGAGTTCCTCGATCTGTCGCTCCAGGTGCTTGACCTGCAATTCGAGCCGCCTGCGCTGCTCCTCGCGCCGACCCGTCAACCAATGGTTGATGAACCAACCGACGACGACGCCAGCCAGTCCGATCAGTGCAGGAAAGACGGCGCTCATTTGGATGTCCTTTCAGCGAAACCAGTCCCGCCGCCCGTCGAGCAGGATGGACGTGTCGACCCTCTCGATGTCCGTCCGTCCGCAGAACGCCATGGTGATGTCGAGTTCCTTGTGGATGATCTCCAGCGCTCGTGTGACCCCCGCTTGCCCGAAGGCGCCGAGGCCGTAGAGAAACGGCCGACCGATCAGCACGCCACGCGCGCCGAGTGCGCGGGCCTTCAGCACGTCCTGGCCGCTGCGCACGCCGCCGTCCATCCACACTTCGATGTCATGGCCGACCGCGTCGGCGATGCGCGGCAAGGCCGAGATGGAAGACGGCGCGCCGTCGAGCTGGCGACCGCCGTGGTTGGAGACGATGAGCGCATCGGCGCCGCAGTCGACGGCCAGGCGGGCGTCCTCGACGTCCATGATGCCCTTGATGACCAGCTTGCCGCCCCAGCGGCGCTTGATCCATTCCACGTCGCCCCAGTTCAGCTGCGGATCGAACTGCTGCGCGGTCCAGGCCGACAGCTTGGACAGGTCGGTCACGCCGTCGACATGGCCGGCGATGTTGCGGAAGGTGCGGCGATGGGTGCGCGCCATGTTCCAGCACCAGCGCGGCTTGGTGGCCAGGTTGAGCAAATTGGTGAGCGTGGGTTTGGGCGGCGCGCTCAGGCCGTTGACGATGTCCTTGTGGCGCTGGCCGAGGATCTGCAGGTCGACCGTGAGCTGCAGCGCGCTGACGTTGGCGGCCTTGGCGCGGTCGATCAGGCGTTCGATGAAGCCGCGGTCGCGCATCACGTAGAGCTGGAACCAGAAAGGATGCCGGTCGGTTGCCTCGGCCACGTCCTCGATGGAGCAGATGCTCATGGTCGACAGCGTGAACGGCACGCCGAAAGCCTTGGCCGCGCGCGCGGCCAGGATCTCGCCGTCGGCGTGCTGCATGCCGGTAAGGCCCGTGGGTGCCAGGGCGACCGGCATGGCGACGTCCTGGCCGATCATGGTGCTGCGCGTGCTGCGGTTCTCCATGTTGATCGCCACGCGCTGGCGCAGCAGGATCTTGTGGAAGTCGCTTTCGTTGGCGCGGTAGGTGCCCTCGGTCCACGAGCCGGAATCGGCATAGTCGTAGAACATGCGCGGCACGCGGCGGCGAGCGATGCGCTGGAGCACGTCGATGTGGGTGATCTTGCTGAGGTCGGTCATGGTGTGGCGAAATTCGGGGCCGATCCTAGCGGGCGGGCCGGGCCGGCGTCGATGAAGAAATTTCCCATCGGCGGAAATCTATTCAGGCGGCGTGTGCCGACGCTGCGGTCAGCGGTCGTGCCGGTGCTCGGCGAAGCGCTGCTCGGTGTGGCGGGCGATGTCGGGTGAGTAGAAGCAGTATTGGTTCTTGCCCGCGCGCTTGGCGCTGTACATGGCGGCATCGGCGTGGCGGGCCAGCAGGTCGAAGGTGTCGCCGTCCTGCGGGAACAGCGCGATGCCCAGGCTGGTGGTGACGCGCAAGGCATGTTCGCCCACCAGGAAAGGCTCGGCCGCCAGTTCGACCAGCTTGGTTGCGAGGATCTCCGCGCCGCCGACGTCGGCCACCATCGGCGCGAGCACCACGAACTCGTCGCCGCCCTGGCGCGACAGGGTGTCGGACGAGCGCAGCGCGGCCGACATGCGCGCGGAGAACTGCACCAGCACCGCGTCGCCGGCGTCGTGGCCGAGCGAGTCGTTGATGTCCTTGAAGCCGTCGAGGTCGAGGTACATCAGCGCGAGGGTGGTCTTCTCGCGCCGCGCGCGCGCCACCGCCTGCTGGGCGCGGTCGAACAGCAACACCCGGTTGGGCAGGCTGGTGAGCGCGTCGTACTGGGCGAGGTGCGCCAGGCGCAGCACCATGGCGCGGGCGGCGGTGACGTCGCGCAACACCATCACCGCGCCGAGGGTGCGGCCGTCGCGGTCGTGGATGGGCGCGGCGGTGTCCTCGATGTCGAAGCGCAACTGGCGGCGATTGACCAGGCTGGCGCTCTGCGAGGGGGTGACGATGCGCTGCTCGGCCAGCGCCTGGGCGACCGGGTTGCGCACCGGCTCGGGGCTGTCGCCGTCGTGCAGCGGGAACACCTCGCCCACCTCGCGGCCGATGGCTTCTTCGGGCGTGTAGCCGCTCATGATCTCGGCGACCGGATTGAGATAGGTCACCCGGCCTTCGCTGTCGGTGCTGACCACCGCGTCGCCGATCGAGGCCAGCGTCACGCGGATGCGTTCTTTCTCCTCGAGCAGCCGGCTTTCGGCGGCCTTGCGGTCGCTGATGTCGGTGGCCTGCACGAAGACGCCCTGCACCACGCCGTCCTCGACATCGGGCACGAAACTCACCAGGAGGTAGCGGCGGCGGCCTTCGCCGTCGGTCAGCGGGGTTTCGAATTCCTGGCGTTCGCCGGCCAGCGCACGCTCGAAATACGGCGCATTGATGCCCACGAGGCGCTGGCCCTCGATCAACCCGCCCACCGGCTCGCCGTTGTCGGTGGTGTCGGCACCCAGCGTCTTCATGTAGAGGCTGTTGGCGAAGCGGATCAACAGGTGCTTGTCCCAGTACGCCACCATGGACGGCAGCCCGTCGAGGATGGTGCGCAGGTCGCGCTCGGCGTTGCGCAGGCGGTAGGCGGTCTGCTGCCGCGCCTCGAGTTCGCGCAGGAACAGCCAGGCCAGCGCCGTGCAGCCGATCATCAGGGTGAGCGTGATGAGGCCTTCGCCGAAGGTGCGCTGGCGCCAGCCCGCATAGGGAAGTTCGGTGGCCTGCGCCACGGTGATGATGAGCGGATAGCGGTCGAAGGCCTTGAAGACGTAGAAGCGGTCCACGCCATCGACCACCGACTTCGCTTCGAAGTTGTTCTCGCCGGCCTTGAAGCGCGCCAGGATCGGGCTGGTGGCCAGCGACTGGCCGGCGGTTTCCTTGTCGGCGGGAAAGCGCGACAGCACCACGCCGTCCTCGCGCAACAGGGTGATGCGGCCGCCGTCGCCGAGGTTCACCGCGTTGAACAGTTCGTCGAGGCTGCGGATCTTGAGCTGGAGCACCACCACGCCGCCGAAGCTGCGGTCGGGCAGGCTGATGCGACGGCTCAGCACGATGACGGCCTGGTTGTCGAGGCGCGAAATGATGGGCTCGCTGATGTAGAGCCCGGGGTCGAGGTTGTCGCGGTGGTGGATGAAGTAGGGGCGGTCGGCGATGGCGATGGCGCTCGCGCCCGGCGCCTGGCTGGAGGTCATGACGACCTGTCCGTTGGCATCGGCTACCAACATCGTCGAGACGCCGTTGACAGATACCGCCTTGTCGAAGATCACGCGTTGACGGATGTCGGACGGCAGGGCCATGACTTCGGGCTTGGCGACTTCCTCGAGCACGCCCAGAATCGAGCGGTCATAGAAATCGAGCACGCGGCGAATGTTCTCTTCGACCGTGTTGGCCAGGTTGGCGTTGCTCTGGCGCATATTGCGCGTGAGGTCCTGGCGGCCGTCGAGCACCAGCATGCCGAACAGTGCGGCGATGGAGATGATGGGCACCAGGGCCAGAAGCGCGAAGGTACGTCGTGGTGACGAGAACATGGCTTGCGAGCAGCGCGAGAGTCCGCGAGGAAGCGGCCATTCTAGTGACCGCCCACCGGGCGCGGTGCGTCAGCGGGGTTTCCCCGAGCGAACGCCCGCGCCCCGCACTTCGATAGAGACGGCATCGCGCTCGCGCCCGTCGGCGTCGACCAGCGCGATGCGGTGGCGTCCGGGCCAGGGCATCCAGGCCAGCCGCGCACCTTGCCCGGCCGGCTTGCCGTCGATGCGCCATCGTGCGCCGGCCTGCGCGGCCACCAGCCAGATTCGCTGGTGACGCGGCGGGATGTCGGGGTCGAGCGCGACGATGGTGCCGGCGGCCGGCTCCAGGATGCGCGGCGGGTTCGTATCGGCCGGCGCATCGCCGTCCGAGTCGGCGCGTTCGAAGACCGGCTGCGCGGTGCCGGCCAGAAACCACTCGCCACGCGGCGCTTCGAGGCCGGCGCCGAAACGGATCGCCCGCCGCTGCACCCCGGGCGGCGCGGCGGGTGCCCGGCTCGGCGTGTCGCGGTGCAGCCAGGCCATCACCTCCGCCCAGACCGGCGCGGCGCCCGAGACACCGCTGACATCCCACATCGCATCGCCGCCCGCGTTGCCGACCCAGACGCCGACGGTGTAGCGCTGCGACCAGCCCACCGCCCAGTTGTCGCGCATGTCCTTGCTGGTGCCGGTCTTCACCGCCGTCCAGAAGCGGGTGGCCAGCAGGCTGTCGGTGCCGAAGGTGCGCGAGCGCGCGTCGGGGTCGGACAGCATGTCGCCCACGATGAAGGCGGCCCCCGCGTCCAGCGCCCTTGGCGCAGTCGGTCCGGCCGGCGCTGGCTGGCCGGCGAGCAGACGCGTAGGCGACACCATGCCGCCGTTGGCCAGCATGCGGTAGGCGTTGGTGAGTTGCAGCAGCGAGACTTCCGGGCTGCCCAGCGCCAGGCTGTAGCCGTAGTAGCCGCCGGACTCCGGCAGTTCGATGCCAGCCGCGCGCAGCTGAGCGAAGAAGGCGTCGGGGCCGACCATCACCAGCGTGCGCACCGCCGGCACGTTGAGCGATGCGGCCAGCGCGGTGCGTACCGACACGTCGCCCTTGAAGCGGCGGTCGTAGTTCTGCGGCACGTACAGGCCGCCGGCCGTGGGTATCTGCTCGGGCGAATCGAGCACCAGCGAGGCCGCCGTCAAGCGGCGCTCGGCGATCGCCTGCCCATAGAGGAACGGCTTGAGCGTGGAGCCCGGCTGGCGGCGCGCCAGCACGCCGTCGACCTCGGGCGATTCGCTGATCGCACCGGACGACCCCACCCAGGCCAGCACCTCGCCGCTGCGGTTGTCCAGCACCAGCACCGCGCCGTCCTGCACATGGCGGCCGCGCAGTTCGCGCAACTGGCGCTCCAGCGCCAGTGAGGCAAGGCGTTGCAGCGGCGCCGACACCGTCGTGCGCACCGGCGATGCGTTCGCGCCCGCCTGTCGCTGCGCCTGGCGCGCCAGGTGCGGCGCGATGCCCTCGCCGGCCGCGAAGGCGCGACGGCGCAAGGCGGCTTCGGCGAAGAGGTCGAGCGCCAGGCAGTCCGGCCGCTGCTCCGGCTCCATCTGCCGCAGCAGCTCGCAGGCCCGGCGCGCCACCGCCGCCCGGCCCGCATTGGGCGAGCGCACCAGCGCGGCGGCCAGGGCCGATTCGCGTGCGTCCAGGCCCTGCGGCGCCTTGCCGAAGAGCGTGCGCGATAGCGCGTCGATACCAACGATCTCGCCCCGGAACGGTACGGAATTGAGATAGGCCTCCAGGATCTGGTCCTTGCGCCAGCCGCGTTCGAGCTGCTCCGCGCCCACCGCCTGCCCCATCTTCTGCACCAGCCCGCGCGAGCCGCCGCGCTTCAAGTCCTCGTCGAGCAGGCCGGCGAGCTGCATGGTGATGGTGGACGCGCCCCGGGTGCGGCTGTTCCAGAGATTGCCCCAGGCCGCCGCCGTCACCGCGCGCCAGTCGACGCCGCTGTGTTCGTAGAAACGCCGGTCTTCGGACATGAGCAAGGCCGAACGCAGCGCGGGCGAAATGTCGGCGAGCGCCGTCCACTCGCCGCGCCGCACGGTGGCGTCGGTGCGCAGGCGCTGCAGGAGCTCGCCTTGCCGGTCGAGCACGCGCAGGTCCGAGGGTCGGTAGTCGCGCCGTACTTCGTCGAAGCTCGGCACGGCATGCGCCGCCTGGGCGCAGCACAGCCCGCCGGCCACGAGGGCCAGCGCCAGGACTCGTCGCAAGGCAGCGCTTATTTCGCCACCTCCACCTGCAGCCGCGCGTTGGGCGCTTCGCCGAAGACCTCGGGCGCATACATCGCCTCGACCCGTGAGGCCGGCATGCCGAAGCTTCCGGCATTGTTCAGACGTACCGTGTATTGCACCTTCGACTTGCCACGGGGCAGGTGCTCGTAATAAGCGCGGTAGGCCTCGAAACCGCGCTCTTCGTAGGCCGGCGAGGTGTCGGCGTAGCCGCCTGCCGACTTACTCTCCCCGCGCGTGGCGATCTCCGAATCGCGCCCCAGCCCGCTGCCGAGGATGGTTGCGCCGCCCGGCACCGGGTCGCTCAGCACCACCCAGCGCATGTCGGCCGAGGCGTCGACTTCCAGCGTCACCCGCAGCACGTCGCCGCGGGTCCAGACGCCCTGGGTCGCCTGCTCGACCGGCGTGATGGTCTTGCGCAGCGTGTAGCCGGCCGACAGGGCTTGCGTGCGTGGCACCGCGGCCAGCGCCTGCACCGTGAGCCACGGCTTGCCGGCGCCTTGCTGCGTCACCTCCAGCGTGCCGGCGCCGGTGGCGGGCCAGGGCAGCGTCAGTGGCTGGTCGGCCGGCGGCCGGCTCCAGTCGAGCGTCGCGTTCGCTGCGCCGAGCGAGGCCCGGGTGCTGCCGGCGACCGGCTGCGACTCGAACCTGGCCGAGAAACGCTGCAGCGCCAGGCTGCCCCACAGATTGGCGGTGGTGGTGCTCCAGGCACCGCCGCGCTGGCGCTCGACCAGGCCGGCGACCAGGCGCGGCAGGTCGTCCTTCCAGGCCGGGTCGTCCACCACCGCCAGCAGCAGGCGTGCGGCGTTGACGTCGCCGTCGACCATCAGCCAGGACCAGCGGTCCTCGCGCTCCGTCGAAAACACCAGCCGCGTGCCCTGGTACGACAGCCGCGCGCGCAGCACCTGGCGCGCCTCGTCGAGCCGTTGCTGGCGCTGTGGCACGTCGGCCACCCGCTGCAACAACTGCAGCCAGTCGATCACCGCATGGGTCGGCCACTGGTTCGGCGCCACCGTGATGCTGCCGACCATGCGGCCCTGCGCACGGCCGTAGCGCGACAGGGCTTCGAGCGCGGCGAGCTTGCGTTCGTCCAGGTCCTTGCGCGGGCTCCAGAAGTCGCGCTGGATGCGTCCTTCGACGAAGGCGGTCAGCGCCTGCAGCATGCGCTCACGCGCCTCGGCCGGCAGCGTGAATTGCGGTCGTGTCGATGCGGCTTGGTGCGCGGCGGCCAGCAGATAGGCGGTGAGCGTGTCGCTGCCCCGGCTGCCATGTTCCTCGCGGGGCGGGAAATAGCTGGCGAGGCCGTCGGCATCGAGATAGCCCGGCAGGCCGGCTGTCACCTTGCCCCACATCACGGCATCGGCCAGGCCGATCGCCTTGCTGGCCTGCTGTTCGAGGCAGGCGAAGGGATAGCCGAGGAACCAGTCGCGCACGCCGGGCAGGCCGTCCGCCAGACGGGGGCGCAGCGCCAGCCGCAGGCCGCCGCGCTTCGCGCCGGTGGCCGGCAAGGCCTCGGCGGGCGGCGCCACGTCGAGGCGATAGCTGCCGTCGAGCTGCACCAGCGTGGCCTGGCCGACCTGCAGCGGCACCGCCGGCACGATGCGCTGGCGCAGCTTGAGGGCGTCGCGCGCCGTGCTCGCGGAACTGCCCGCCGTGGTGTCGCGGGCCGTGATCTCCCATTCGAGCGCACGTTCACGGGCATCGTCGGCGATGGCCGGCGCCACCGTCTCCCAGGCGACTTCGCGCGCCTCGTTGGGCGCAATCTCGATGGTCTGCGTGGCCAGCTCCAGCGGCGCGGCGCGGGCGGCCACCTCCACTTTCATCGCGCGCCCGGTGGTGTTGCGCAGCGTGACCTGCGCGCGGAACCGGTCGCCTTCGCGCAGCAGCGGCGGCAGGCCGCTGACGATCTGCAGGTCCTGCGTGGCTCGCACGGTGGTCTGCCCGGTGCCGAACAGGCCGACGCCGGCATCGGCCACCGCGACGATGCGAAAGCGTGTCAGCGCATCGTTGAGCGGCACTTCCACCACCGCCCTGCCCTGCGCGTCGAGCACCACGCGCGGATTCCACAGCAGCAAGGTGTCGAGCAGTTCGCGCGTGGCCGCATGCCCGCCTCCGCCGCCGGCCGGCACCGCCTTGCGGCCGTAGTGGCGGCGGCCGACGATGTCCATCTGCGCCGTGGCCGTCTGCACGCCCCAGGCGCGGCGCTGCAGCATGGCGTCGAGCAGGTTCCAGCTGTCGTTGGGCAGCAGTTCGAGCAGGGCCTCGTCAACCGCCGCGAGCGCCACCTCGGCGCCGGCCGCCGGCTTGCCGCCGGGCAGCGTGGCGCTGATGGTGACCTGCGCCCGGGCACGCACCGGGTAATTTTCTTTGTCGGCGGCCACCTTGACGTCGATGCGGTGGGCCGTGCCGCCGACGCGGATCTCGGCCATGCCCAGTCGATAGGCGGGCTTGCTCAGGTCGACCAGCGCCGTCGGCGCCACCCAGTCGCGCCCTTCGAAGCGGAAGGCGCTCCACCATTCGCGCGGCGAACGCAGGCCCCAGGTAAAGAAGCTGTACCAGGGCACTTCGCGCAGACGGCCACGCAGCGCCAGCACGCTCACATACACATTGGGCGCCCAGCCTTCGCCCACCTTCAAGTCCAGCGTCGGGTCGCGCCCGCGCAGCTGCACCACGCGGTGTTCGACGATGCCCTCTCGCTCCACCGCCACCAGGGCCGTGGCTTCGCGGAACGGCATGCGCACCTGAAAGCGCGCGGTCTCGCCGGGCTGGTAGCTCTTCTTCTCGGGCAGCACGTCGATGCGGTCGTGTTCCTCGCCGCCGAACCAGACCTCGCCCTGGCCGGTGACATAGACCGAGGTGGCCGCCTGCGCCTGGTGATGGTCGCGATCGCGGGCGGTCGCCACCAGCTCCACCTCGCCGGCCTGGGCCAGCGACGCTTCGCAGTCGAGCAGGCCGCGCGAATCGCTTTTGCCGGCGCAGACCTCGCCCAGGTCGCGGGTCTCGGTGTGGTTGTCGTAGGTGTAGAAGCCGCCGACCAGCCGCTTGCGGCTGGTGGTGACGGTGCGCGCCGCGGCCTTCACCGACAGCGCCACCCCCGCCTGCGGCTTGCCGTCCAGGCCCAGCGCCAGCGCTTGGAATCTCGCCTTGCGGTCGACCGACACCCAGCCCTCGGCCTGGATGCCGGCGATGACCGCCGCCGGCCACAGCGTGGTGGTGGAGCGCAGCGTCTGCACCTCGCCGTTGGGATCGGCGTAGCGGGCTTCCATCAGCAGTTCGCGCGCCTGGCCGTCGCGCGGAAGACCGTCGATGGTGACCTTGCCGGCGCCGTTGCGGTCGAGCACCACCGGCAGCTTGTCGGCGACCACCCTGGCGTCGTCGGCCGCCTGCGCGGTTTCCTCGCCGGCATCGCTGCCGGAGTCGTCGCGGCGCGCACGCGGCGGCTCGAAGCTGAAGCCCTCCTGGTCGGCGAACTGCAGCGACTTGCCGCGCACCAGCCCCGACACCTGCACCGGCAGGTTGGCCGCCGCGCCGCCGGCCACATAGCCGATCTGCAACTGCACCGGCACCGTCTCGGGCCGCACCAGCGGCTTCTGCTCGACCGGCGCGATGCGCCCCTGGTAGACCGGCAGGCGGAAGGCCTCGACGCGGAAGGAGCCGGCGGGCAGCACCAGGCCGCGGGTGGGATCGTTCTCGGCATATTCGGCGTCACGCGGCGCGGTACGGTCGTAGCGCAGGGCCACGCTGTAGCTGCCCAGGCGTGCGGTCGGCGGTAGCGCCAAGCTGCTTTCGGCGCTGCTGCCACCGGTCGCCGTCTTGCGCCAGGCCAGGGGCTGGGTGAATTCCTGGCCGCTGCCGTCGTGGGTGATGACCAGGGTGGGCGGCACGACGGTCGGCGCGGCGAAGCCGGTCACCGTCTCGCGGCGCAGCAGGTGCTTCATCGACACGGTCTCGCCGGCGCGCAGCAGGGTGCGGTCGAAGACGGTGTGCGTGCGCAGGTCGGGCATGGCGGCGCGGCTGGTGGGAGCGCCGAATCGCCAGGGTTCGATGCCGCGCATCGAGTCGCTCCAGACGAAGCCCAGGTCGTCGGCCGCACGCGCACTGACGAAATACGCCTGGCGCCATTCCCAGGCCTTCACGCCGAGCGCGCCGCAACGCGCGGGCTCGGACGACAGGCCGTCGAAGCGGGCGATGCCCGATGCGTCGCTGACCGCCTGCGCCATTTCCTTGCCGGCGCAGTCCGACACCCGCACCCGCGCGCCCTCTACCGGCCGTCCCCGGTCCAGCGTGGTGACCCAGGCGATGGCGCCTTCGCGGCCGAGCTTGAAATGCACGCCCAGGTTGGTGACCAGCGTGGCCGTGCGCACGTACATCGGCCGCTGCGCACCGTAGGCGGGATCGAGTAGCGATTGGCCCAGGCGCGGCGAGGCGATCTCGACCACGTGGAAGCCCGGGTCGAGCGGAATGCCGACGACTTCGAAAGGACGCGGATCGCCCGCCTCGCTGGCCGGCAGCGCCAGGGTGCGCGCGCCTTCCAGGCCCGCCAGCAGCGAGACTGCGCGCGACTCGATGCCCTCGCGCTCCGGCAGCGTCGGCGGCAAGGGGCCGCGCACCTCGCGTGCGGCCTGCTCGCGCGGCACCGTGGCGTCGTTGTAGCGCTCCACCTTGGCCAGCCAGGCCAGGATCTCGGCATCGCTCTGCGGCCGCAGGTCGGTCACCGTGCCGGCAGGCCGGCCGGGCGACACACCCTGCAGACCGAGTCCGGCCTCCACGTTGCGCAGCGTCACGGGCAGCATCGCCTTGCCGGTCTTCTCGCTGCCCGGCTCGGCAAAACGCTCGACGATGCCGAAAGGCGCCGCCGCGAACTTGGCCAGCGGCGGGTAGGCCGCCGTGGCCACCGTCATCGGAAACGCGGCCGGGTTACGCAGCGGCCGGCCGGCGGCGTCCTGGAAGTTGGCCGGCAAAGTGAGCGTGAAGCTGGTGCGCTCGGGCAGCGGCGCGGTGAAGCGGATCGAGTCGACCACCGCGTCGTCGGGCGCTGATTTTTCGTCGAACACCGGCTCCAGGCTGCGCTGCGGCGACACCAGCCGGATGCTGGCCGCCATCTTGCGGGTCACCGGCGCATTGAAGCGCAGCGACAGCGGCCGGATCGGCATGCAGGCGGCCTGGGCGTTCTCGCGTTCGCACGAAAGCTCGGCCTGGAACGGCTCCTGCACCCGGAACTGCCAGCGCTTTTCGACACGGTTGGCGGTGCCGCCGGGGGATGCCACGCCACGGCCATAGACCAGGGTGACGCGTCCGGCCGCCGGCATGGTGCGGTTGCAGGCAATGGTCGGAAAGACCAGCGGACTGGCGGCGGCCGATCTGGTCAGGCCCTGCGACCGCAACACGGCATCGCGCTGCGGGCCGTCGACCGCACGCACCGGCACCCGTTCGCCCAGGCCTTCGACCTGGCACCAGGTGTTGGCCAGCAGGCTGGCGGTCGTGGCCGGGCCGCTGAGGCGCAGCAGAAAGATCTGTTGCTCGTCGATGCGCTCTTCGGTGTCCGGCTGCACCATCTGCACGAACGGACCGCCGGTGCCGAAGCGAAAACCCGCGCCGGGCGTGATCGCCTCACCGGTGGGCGACCGGAACGCGGCCTGTACCGTGGCGCGGCAACTGGTGCCTGCGGGCAACTCGGCAGCGAAGTCCCAGGCCCAGCGCCGGTCGCTCAGCCAGCGCCCCTGGCCGGCGGGAGCAGAGCCGCCATCGCAAACGATCTGCAGCGGAGCGGCCGCCTGCGGGTCGCCGAACCGCACGGCCGGCGCGTCGAAGCTGGCCACGGCCTGGCGAACCTGCGCCACCTCGCCCTGCGGCGTGAAGGCGGTGATCTGCAGTGCCTGCGCCGCTCCGGCCGACAGCAGCAGAAAGACCGGAAAGAGAACGATGCCGGACGCGCGATGGAAGAATCGTGGGATCTGCACTGAGGCCCTTCGAGGCATTTGGACGACCGGCAAGCCTAGCCCACTCCATTACATCTGCGAAACCGTATGTCGCCCGACGACTGCGACAATCGGCCCCCCTCCGCCCACCACCCGAAATGCCACCCGCCAGCAAGCCAGCCTCTTCCAGTCGCCGCTGGGAAATCGATGCCCTGCGCGGCCTCATGCTGGTGCTGATGACGATCACCCACCTCCCCACGCGGCTGACCACGCCGCTGGGCCAGCCCTTCGGCTTCGTGTCGGCGGCAGAAGGGTTCGTGCTGCTGTCGGCCTATATGGCGGGGCTGGTCTACGGCCGGCTGGCCTGGCGCAAGAGCGTGGCCGAGATGGAGATCGCGTTCTGGAAACGGGCGCTCAAGGTGTACTGGTGCCAGGCCGCGACGCTCGGTTTCCTGTTCACCGTCATCGCCTTCATCGGGGTGAAGTTCGAGCAGGTGGCCGTCACCGACCTGATGTCCTTCTACCTGCAGCGACCCTTCGTGGCGCTGATTTCAGGGCTGATGCTGGTGTATGAGCCGCCGCTGCTCGACATCCTGCCGCTGTACGTGCTGTTCATGCTGCTGAGTCCCTGGGTGCTCGCGCTGGCGCTTCGCCATGGCTGGGCGCCGGTCATGGTCGTCAGCCTGTTTCTGTGGATCCTGGCGCAGTTCGGTCTGGGCGAATGGATCTACAACGCCACCTCCTCGCTGGTGCCTATGCCGGTGCCCTTCCACGAGACAGGTTCCTTCGCCACCTATGGCTGGCAACTGCTGTGGATGGTGGGGCTGTGGATGGGCGCGAGCCGCAACGACCCACAAGCGCGCCCCTTCACCTTTCCCAACGGGATTCTGGTGGCGTCGGTCTTCGTCGCGGTGACGTGCATGGTGTGGCGGCACAAGGTCGGCCAGGCGCCTTTCGAGGGCAACGAACACCTGAATCTGCTGTTCGACAAATGGCTGCTCGGCCCGCTGCGTGCGCTGGACCTGGCGGCGCTTGCCGTGCTGACGATCCGCTTCGGCCCGTCGCTCACCAAACGCCTGCCGCGCCAGCACTACCTGGAGACGCTGGGCAAGGCATCGCTGCCGGTGTTTTGCGCCCACTTGGTGGTGGTACTGCTCACGCTGACCTTCTTCGGCGCCCGCTTCGATCGACCCTGGTGGCAAGACCTGCTGCTGCTGATCGCCTGCTTCGGCTCGTTGTACGTGGTGGCGCGGGTGTCGCTGTGGATCGACAAACCGCCAGAAGACGAACCGCGCGACGCGGCCCGATCGCCTCGCGGGCTTCAGGGACGGTAGACGGCCCGCATCGCGTTCAGCGGCGGCACCACGGCCGGGGGCGCCACCACCGCGGCGGCCGCTGGAGCCGGCGTGCCGACCGCCTTGGCCACCGGTGCGGCGACCTCGGTGGGCACGCTGCTGGCGGTCTGCGTGCCCGGCATCGGCTGCACGTAGGCACCGACGATGGACGTCCACAACGCGTAGCCGGTGTCGTTCATGTGCAGCCGGTCGGGGCCGAACAGGTCCACGCGCGGATTGCCGGCCGAGTCGAGCATGGCGGTGAAGATGTCGATATAGGCGGCGTTGGGCAGCGAGCGCACATAGTTCGCCATCAGCGCATTGGTCTCCCGGATCTTGGGCAGCAAGGCCGCGCGCGACGGGCTCGGCTTGATGGAGATGTAGGAGATGCGGGTGTCGGGCAGGTCCTGGCGCACGGTGTCGACGAAACCGCGGAAGCTCTCGACCACCTGCTGCGGCGTGCGGCCTTCGGCCAAGTCGTTGTCGCCGGCATAGACCAGCACCTGGCGCGGCTTGTACTGCAGCACCAGCTGGCGCGCGAAATACTGGCAATCGGCCATGGTGGAGCCGCCGAAGCCACGGTTGAGTACCGGGAACTGCCGGAAATCCTGCGAGAGATGGCTCCACATGCGGATGGTGGAACTGCCGACGAAGATGACGCCGTCGGTGACCGGCGAGCGTTCGCGATCGGCAGCGGCGAAAGCCTCCATGCTCGAATTCCAGCGCGCCTGCGGGCCGGGAATCACCCGCGCCATCGGGTTGGTCGACGCCATGCCCAGGCTGTCGTTTTCGCTGACGCCGGCCGCACCCGCCACGCCGGAGAGGGCAAAGCCGCCGATCAGAACGGTCAAGGGTGCGATGTTGCGGAGGCTGCTGCAAACGAGGCGTCGAATCTGCATAGGCTTGGGCGTTCCTGTGTGGGGAGTGCGTTGTGCGCGGTCAGAGCGGGCGGATTCCAGGTAGCTGGCTCCCATCGGGCGATTTTCCAAGACTTTTTACCAATGATGCCGATAGGATTCACGAATCGTGCCAAGCCGGCGATCTTCCGTGGATTCCGAAAGCACCGAAGCGGGGTTTCCCCCGCTTCAGCCCCTCGTCACCCGTAGCGCCGCTTCAACCGATTCGTACCGGGACGAAGATCTTTTCTTCACCCCGCTGAATCAGCAGCGCCACCGACTTGCCGGCCCCCGCGACCACGCCG
Organism: Xylophilus sp. GOD-11R; assembly: GCF_033546935.1. GTDB lineage: Bacteria > Pseudomonadota > Gammaproteobacteria > Burkholderiales > Burkholderiaceae_C > Xylophilus. The sequence goes on from NZ_CP137854.1 coordinate 2,751,039, forward strand.
CGAACCTGCTCAACGCTGCGGGCCGGCGTGCCGTTGACGGCCAGCAGCACGTCGCCGGCCTGCACACCCGCCATTTCGGAAGGCCCGCTGGCGTCTTCCACCACCAGTCCGGTGCCGATGCCGGACTCGGCCTTTTCGCCGGGCTGCATCTGCCGAAGAGCAAGCCCCAACTTCCCCTGCGCCGCGTCACCGCCGGCGTTGCCGGCAGAGGCGGTCTTGTCCGACAGATTGCCCAAAGTGGCGTTCACCTCGCGGCTCTCGCCCTTGCGCCAGACTTCCAGCTTGACCTTGTCGCCGGGCGCCGCCAGGGCGATGGCCGCGGGCAGGTCGGCCGAGGAAACGACCGGCTGGCCGTCGACCTTGCGGATGACGTCGCCGGACTGCAGGCCGGCCTTGTCGCCTGGCCCGCCCTTCTCCACATTGGCCACCAGCGCGCCTTCGGGCGAGTCGAGCTTGAAGGAGTCGGCCAGCGTCTGGTTGACCTCCTGCACCACCACGCCGAGCTTGGCGTGTTCGACCTTGCCGTGCGCCACGATCTGCTGCTGGATCTTGCTGGCCAGGTCGATCGGGATCGCGAACGACACGCCCTGGTAGCCGCCGGTGCGGCTGTAGATCTGCGAGTTGATGCCGACCACTTCGCCGCGCGCATTGAACAGCGGCCCGCCGGAGTTGCCCGGATTGACCGCCACGTCGGTCTGGATGAAGGGCACGGCACTGTCGTCGGGCAGCGCGCGGTTCTTGGCGCTCACCACGCCGGCGGTGACGGTGTTCTCGAAGCCGAAGGGAGAGCCGATGGCCAGCACCCATTCGCCGACCTGCAGGTCCTGCACCTTGCCGAGCGACACGACCGGAAGATCCTTGCCTTCGATCTTGATCACCGCGATGTCGGTCTTGGCGTCGGAGCCGAGCACCTTGGCGCGGTATTCGCGGCGGTCGGTGAGCTTGACGGTGACTTCGCTGGCGTCCTTCACCACGTGGGCGTTGGTGAGGATCAGGCCGTCGTGGCTGACGATGAAGCCCGAGCCTTCACCCCGCGTGGGCATGGCGTGCGGACGGGCGCGGCGGCCGGGCATCTGGCCTTGTTGCTGCTGCTGGAAGCGCTTGAAGAATTCGAAGAAGGGATCGCTCGGCGTGCCGTCGTTGTCGTCGTCGTCGGCGCCGGTGTTATTGGCGACCTTGGTGGTGCCGACGACGCTGATGTTGACCACGGCCGGGCCGTAGCGCTTGGTAATGGTGGAAAAGTCGGGCAGCGCGATGGCAGCGCCGGGTGCGGCGGCGAGCACCGCCGGCGCCGGCTGGGCGTTCACCCGGCTGTGCAGGCTTTCGACCGCGGTGACGCCCGCACCACCGATGGCCCCGGCGGCCAGCAGGGCCACGAACAGGCGGGTGGGCGTACGGACGAGGGTCTCGGGAAGCGACATGGCAAGGACTCCGGTGGCACGCCGACGTGGCGCGATGGAGTGGATCTTGACCAGCCCTTCTTAGGCGCGGCTTAGGCGCCGCATGGCCGTGCGCCTGTCAGTTCCAGCAGTAGGCGATGGCGTCTGTCAGGCTGGCGAACTGGCTGCCAAAGGTGCCGAGAACGATGCTCTTGCGCCCGACGTTGTCGATGGTGAGCTCGCCGCACCGGTCGCCGGCCATCGAGCCGGTGCGTGTGGCTCGAATGGTGTAGGTGTCGCGGGCGGGCACCGGGGTTAGCTCGATGTTGTACATCGCACGACCCTCGCCGGTTGGCGGCGAGGTGGTGAAGCGTCCGCCGAACTGGGTCGCATCGGTGACCGGGGTACCGGCCGAATTGGTGTCGTACCGGTAGTTCTCGGAATAGAAACGCTCCATCCAGAGCTGGCCGGCGACGAGCTGGGCCTTGGCCTGCGAGCGCCTGCCCTTGGCGACCTGCTCGGTATAGGACGGATAGGCGATGGCCGCCAGGATGCCGACGATGGCCACGGTGATCATCAGCTCGATCAACGTGAAGCCGCGTTCGGCACGTGCCCGGCGGCGTGGCAGGTGGGCGAGATTCATTGGGTCGTTCTCAGTCCGGGGATTTCGCGCCATTGCTTGCGCGGCGTGGTGTTGAAGCAGATCGACCGGTTGGTATTGGCGCCGACGATGCGGCTGGCCGCCTGACTGTCGCTGCAGGTCGCCAGGCTCGGCGAGTTGGCGGTGCCGGTGCTGAAGGCCTTGCCGGTGCGGTCGCTGATGACCTTCACCTTCTGGTCGAGCACGGTGGTGCCGACGTTGTTGATGGTGCTAGTGGTGGCGCCGCTGGTGACGGTGGTCACGCCGAGCACGGTGCGCTTGGCCAGGCCCGACAGGGTGTCGAGCGCGAACAGCGTGGAGGCCGGCTGCACCGTGCAATAGGAGCCCACGGCCGGTGGCCGGATGGTGGTGAAGACGAAGGTACTGGAGCGCACGCTGGCGTCGGCCACCATCACCTCGGAGTCCCCGGGCAGCGTGGCGTACCAGCCGTTCTGGGTGGACCAGTTGATGTCCAACGTGGTGCCGCTGATGGTGACGCTGCCGTCGGAGGCGCGCACGAAGTTTCGCGCCGCGAAGTTGGTCAGGTCGCTGGGCGGGATGCCGGCCGGGTAGGAAAGCTTGTCGCGCACCGCGTAGATGCGCTGGTCGATGGTGGTCGGATAGTCGGCGGACTCGAAGGCGTTGCCGGTGCCGAAGAAGATGACGGGGCCGTTGAACGGGCCGTAGACGTAGATCGGCGCGGTGGTGATGGGCAGGCGCGGATCGACGGCTCCGTTGGCGCCGCCCCGGGCGGTGAACAGTGGGAGCTTGGCCAGGGTGTTGCCATAGGCGACCGCCCAGTCCGACGGGTTGTCGCTCGCCACGTTGAACTTCCACATGTTGCCCTGCAGGTCGCCGGCGTAGATGGCGTCGGCGGTGCCGTTGCCGTCGGTGTCGATCCAGGTGACCTGCGAGAGGCCGTTGCCGGTTTCGGCGTTGGTCGCGATCTTGATGTAGTCGGTGCCGGCGGTCCATGCGCCCCCGTTGCCGGTCGGGCCGTCGACGAACAGGATGTAGAGGTAGGAGCGGCCGGCCGTGGACTTGTAGCCGTTGCCGATGACCAGGGCGAACTTGCCGTTGTTCATCTTGACCACCGGGTACGGCTGGCGCGAGCTGGCGCTGAGGCTGAAGTCCTGCGGGATATAGCCGAGGTCGGCGTCGTCGTCGGAGGTGAACTGCCAGCGGAAGATGTCCGCCGCGCTGCCTTCACCGGCACGCAGCCGGTCGTTGCTGGTCACGTCCAGGGCGTAGACCGCGCGCCCTCCCCGGCCGAGCGCGCCGAAGAGATAGGTGCGCCACGAGGCCGACGTGGTGTTGGTATCGGGGCCCAGGCGGATGTCGGCGGTGAACGGGCTGCCGTCGACGTAGGGCCACAGCGTGCCGTCCGGGCGCGACTCGGTGCCGGTGACGAAGTTGGCGCCGTTGAGCGTGGTGACCGCGCCGGTGCGCTGCAGCGGGATTTCGGCCAGGCGGTTGGCCAGCGCGCCGGGCACGTAGGCGAAGACTTCCGCGCCGGTCTCGAAGTTGAACGCGTGCAGCATGCCGTCGTTGGCGCCGGCCCAGAGCAGCTTGGGGCGGCTGCGGTTGGCCTGCGCGAAAGCGGCGTAGCCGGCGAAGCCGGTGCCGGTGTAGCCGGCCGAGGGCACGTCCTGCACCCAGGGGCTGGAGTTGACGATGGCGCCGAGCACGTTGTCGACGCCCCGGTCGCGCAGCCGGGTGGCGGACTCGTTGGTGGCGTCGCCGCGCACGTAGGCGACAGTGGCGGTGGCGTTGTCGACCGAGAGCCGGTTGGTGCTGGCGGTGGTCATCTGCGTCCGGTAGCCGGCGGGCAGGTCGGCCCAGCGGAAACGCACGCCGGCGCCGGTGCCGTTGCCGTAGTTGGTGATGATCTGGCGCGTGTTGCCGCCGTCCGGCACGAAGCCGGCGCACGAACCGCGGGTGCGGCAGCCCAGCAGCGTGGCCGCGCGCCAGGTGGGCGCGGTGGCGAAGTCACCGGCGGTGTTGACACGGTAGGCCTCGATGTTGCCGCTGTAGGTGTCGGCGTTGAAGGTGACGTCGTAGCGGAAGGTGTCGCTCAGCAGCTGAATGGTGGACGTGGCGGGCGCCGAGTTGGCACGGCCGGCGATGTCGGCCAGCGCGCGGCGCAGCTGGGCTTCGAGCACTTCGGGGCGGCGCGCCAGGAAGTAGCCGTCGGGAATGCCGTCGTTGCCGCTGGTGCCGTCGGCCTTCAGGCTGTCCCAGCTGTCCTGCGTGGTCGGCATGGTGACGTTGGTGAAGGTGCCGTCGTCGTTGCGGCTGCTGGAATTGAAGTAGCCGTACTTGGCGGCGTACCAGAGTGGGTCTTTCACCAGCGCGTTGGTTTCGCCGACCATGCGAAAGGTCATCGAGACCGGGTAGGCGTAGGGCTTGACCGTGCAGTAGGAGGTGAGGTTGCGGATGGTCGGGTCGTAGGTGGTGCCGTTGCCGGTGACGTTGCAGACGCTGCTGGCGTAGGTGACGTTGCTCTGGTCGCTCAAGCCGTAGCTGGAATCGGCCAGCTGCTCGGCGGTGGCCAGGCGGCGGGCTCGGTAGGTGGAGTCGCCGCAGAGGTATTCGCTGGTCGCGGGCATGCCCGAGAGCGTGCCCGAGCTGAAATGCTGGTGCGTGAGGTAGCGGCCATCGGCGCTGGTGCCGTTGCTGTTCTGCACCCCGATCACGCTGAAGCCGTGGGTGCCGGCCCCGCCGCCGCAGACGCCGGGAATGTCGGTGGTGATCTTGATGTCCCAGGCGTTGCCGTTGCGCACGGTGTCATACCGGATGAAGCCGGTGATGTCCATGTCGTAGTCGCCGCCCAGCAGGATGTCGTTCCAGGTGACGATGAAGGTGCCGTAGCTGCTGCCGTCGGCGTTGGTGCCGGTGGCGATGGAGGCGAAGGTCAGCGGCGCGCTCACCTTGCCGCCGTTCTGCACGCTCTCGGGCGTGATGTAGACGTAGCGGCTGGTGCCAGGCACCAGCACGTCGATGCGCGGCGTGCCGCCGGTGAGCGACGCGGCGAGTGTCTTGACCTTGAGCGCGTTGGCCACCGTGCCCAGGTCGCTCGGCGGACTGCTGATGTTGCGGATCTTGGAGGTGTTGCCGTAGAGCGCGGCGCCGGCGACCTGGTAGGTGCCCCCCATGGCCGGTGCCTCCGGGCAGAGACCGTTGACGTTGGACAGCGCGCCGATGGTCTTGGGCGAGCAGGAGTTGGAATCGTCGGCGCTGGTCAGGCCCTTGCCCGAGACCGAGCCGACCGAGCGCACCGTGCCGGCCAGGCCTTCGGCCACGCCGATGCGGTCGGTGTAGCTGTCGAGCGTGCCGCTGCGGTTGGGCAGCGTGGCGAAGGGGTTGCCGGCCTGGCCGTCGAAGCTGAGCGCGCTCGGCGCCATGGCCAGCGTGTGCAGCGGCCGGCAGATGGAGTTGCCGTAGAGGTTGGTGCGGGTGGTGTTGCTGTTGGACAGCGGATCCTGCCAGGCGACCACCTGCAGGCCGGCCGCGGTGTCGTTGGTGATGGAGCTGGGATTGGTGCTGGTGGTGCTGGCGTAGAACTGGAGCGACTGCACCAGCATCTCGCCGACCGGATTGCCCCAGGCCGGCAGGTTGCCTTCGCCCGAGCTGCTCGGCGTGTTGCCGCCGCCGTAGGAGCCCGGCGAGCGGCCGAACAGCAGGATCGCGTCGAGCGCCTTGATGGCGCCGTTGCCGACGGTGCGGCCGGAGATCGCCGGACAGCCGGCGCCCACGCTGTGGCAGAACACGCCGGTGGTGGGATGGATCTCGTCGGTGAGGTCGCCCATGTTCTTGCGCAGCGCACCGGCGGTGTGGTTCAGATCGTAGCTGCCGGTGATGAGCCCGAACTCGGCGCGCGCGGCGGTGCCGGTGTTGGTCGGGTAGCCGAATTCCTGCAGCAGGCCGTAGGGCTTGTAGTTGGTGGTGGAGGTGTAGGGGAAAGGCTGGCAGCGCTCTTCGCCGAGCAGCGCGGGTACGCAGACCTTGACGTTGACGAAGAGCTCTGGGCCGAGGCTGTTGTAGGTGGCGCCGTCGGCCGATCGCGAAGGGATCGTCACCTCGTGCGCAACGCCGCCGTTGCCTTTGTCCACGTCCTGGTAGTAGGCGGCGAGCTTGGGACCGAAGGTGCCGGAGCCGTAGTAGTCGGGAGCGTCGCGCCAGCGGCAGAGCTGGATCTCGACGGTGGACCAGAAGCGCACGTTGCCCTTGACCAGCTTCATCTGCGGCCGGGTCGTGGCGGTGGAATCGGTGGTGCCGGTGGTGCAGATGCTCAGGCCGGCGTAGACATTGGCGTTGGGGCCGGTGGTCTTGGTGAGCGCGGCCGTCGTGAACGGCGTGTAGTCGCGGATGTCGGTGCCGCGGTAGTACTTGACGAAGGAGTGCGCGTCGAAGACGAGGTCGGTGCCCTGCAAAACGGTGCTGCCGTTGATGTCGGTGGAGCGGTTGCCGCCGTAGAGCATCTTGCGCACCACGTCCACCCGGGTCATGGTCGCCCAGTTGAGGAAGTTGCCGCTCCAGTAGCTGGCGCTGGACGGGCACTTGTAGGTGATGGTGGTGGCGCCCGTCGTGCTGGTGCCGGTGACCGCGGTGGCCAGCACCGCCGGCTCGAACTGCGCGTTGACGTAGCTGTAGCACTTGGTGGCGTCGAAGTAGCCGTAGTACTTGAAGCTGGGCTTGAAGGTGGTGTCGATGACGCCGTCGTCGTCGAGATCCTCGAAGTCGGTGTAGACGGGGCCGAACAGTGAATGGTCCTTGGACACCGCCAGCATCACCATGGGGCGGTTGGAGGTGGTGACCACGTTGGGCGGCACGGTGGCTCGCGGCCTGGACACCTCGACCGGCGTGGCGTGCGACCAGCCCGCCAGCGTCAGCGCCACTACCGTGCCGATCGCCAAGGCGGCGCGCCGCAGGGTCTGGAAGATGGATCTCATGGCTTTTCTCCAGCCTACTGTTCGGGGGAATAAACGGACTGCAGCACGATCTGGGTGCGCGGGCTATAGCCGAAACCGCGTGTCGTGATGCGGTAGGCATCGACTTCCTGGCCACCGCTGGCGCGGCGGCGGAAGTACTCGACCAGGTACTCGGGCTGAATGCGCACCCCGCGGATGGGTGGGGCACCGGTGTAGGTGCCGAGTGGCACACCGCCGGTGAAGTTGCAGTTGGACGTGCCGACCGGCGTGCGCGAGGGCTTGCTGTCGAAAATGTTGTTCCAGAGCCCTCCCCGGTTCTGCGGCCACCAGGGTTCGCTTTTGGTGGTGGTGGGTGTTTCGGTCCAGGCGGACTCTGCATAGCTCTTTTCCGTTGCAACGCACAGGCCATTGCTGCACGTTGGCGTGAAGTCCGAGGGCATCGGCATGGCCTGCGGCCGGGTGCAGGAGATGGCGGCCGGGTTGATCGCCGCCGCGCCATAGAGATCGCGCTCGGCATCACGCATGGCGGATTCCGCCGCCTCGCGGGCCACCGCCATGTCGAGCTGGTTGCGGCCGGTGCCTTCGCTCACCAGCGCCTTGCGCGCGGCGACCACGGCGATACCAGTCAGCGCGACCAGGAAAAGCAGCACCACCACGAGCGCGACGCCGCGTTGCTGCTGCCGGGGCCGGACGAGAAGGCGTGCCATCAGTAGATCTGGTTCATGCGGTTGCGCAGCGCGATGACCTGCACGGTGCGGGTGCGGATGGAGCGATCGCTGGCGTCGTAAGACCTCGTTGCGTCGTTGCAATCGAGGTAGGTGCGGGCGGCGCCGCTCTTGTCGGTCAGGCGCGCGGCATTGCCGAGCGTGCTGGTCATCACGCAGACACGCACCGCCACCACCCGGTTCCAGCCGGCGTAGCTCACGCCATCGAGCACCACGGCCGACAAGTTGCCAGCCGCCGTGGCATTGACGAAGCGGGTCGGAGCCGGCTGCAGAGAGCCGCTGGTGTTGGTGGCGTCGAGATCGAAATAACCGTAGGTGACTTGCAGATCTTCGACGCCGAGCAGGAGCGGCTGATAGACGCCGTCGGCCGTGCCGTTGCCGCTGCAGGCGAGGCTCATGGTGGAGACGGACTGGCGGTCGACTTCGGTAGTGGTCGAAATCAAGCCGTAGCGGTTGGAGACAAAGACCGGGCGCGACGGGGCAAGAGTGTCGTCGGACTCCACCGGATCGATAGCACCGGTCAGCGTATTGGTGACGGTACCCCTGTTGAGCCTGCGCTTGGCGTTGAGGCTGTCGCTGCCGGCATCGACGCCGTTGCAGTCGAAACGGTTGCCGACGCTCCGCGCCATGGTGGCAGCGTCGTTGCTGAAATAGTTGATGACCAGCGAATCCGGAGGCGATTGATAAGGAGACAGGGCTGTGGTGGCCACACAGGCCCCAGTGGTGGGGTTGTATTGCCCACCATCGCAGCCGAACACGCCGACCTGGTAAGACGCGCGGGTCGTGTCCTGGATCCAGTCCGCCGGCGGGAAGACCTGCAGCAGCGCGGCAGTGACGCCGTTGCTGCCACTGTTCTGTGAGTAGACGGTGGTCGCGGACGGCATCACCACCGGATAGCTCCACGCCTGGGAGACATCGCGGCCGATCAATTCCAGCGCGAAGTTGCCGGTTTCGATCGTCTCGCTGACCCGCGACTGCGCGCTGTCGACTTCGCGGGTATTGAGATACACCACGCTGGCGGCGGTGACGATGATCAGCATCAGCGCCACGCCGATGAGCAGTTCGATCAGGCTCAGGCCGTGCTGGCGCCGACGGGCAATGGCGCGGCTCATGGGATGAAGGTGAAGTTGGTGCAGCGCACGCCAGCCGGCGCGGCGGCGGCCTGCGGGCAGCAGTTCTGCTGGCCCATGCGGTTGGCGTTGGCCACCTCGGCCGAGGTGCTGCAGACCGGGGCCGTCGCCAGCGCGGCGTTGGCGTCGCCGACGATGGTCTGGTCCTTGTCCATCCACATCAGCGTGACCTGGAAGCCGGTGGCGCGGTTGCCGGTGAGCAGGGCCGAGCCGGTCGGCATGGCCGCGCGTACTCGCTGCCGCCAGATGGCTAGGTCGTAGGCCGCGCGCTCGGAGGGGCTGCAGGTGACGCTGCCGGTTTCGCAATCCCGGGTGGGCGCGGTCGGATCGCTCGCCGACTGCGTCGACCAGTTGCTGGTGAGGGTGTAGGCGGACGTGCTGGCGATGCCGGTAATGACGTTGTCGCCCGCCTGCGTGGGGTTGAGGCGCACGCGGTCGGCGATGTCCTGCAGCAGCGGGCCCATCTTGGCGCGCACCCGGCTTCCGGTCTGGTACTTGCCGACCACCGCCTGCAATCCGGCGATGCCCAGCATGCCGACCGACATGACCAGCATGGCGATCAGCACCTCGATGAGGGTCATGCCCCGTTGACGGCGTTTCATGGTGGTCATCAGCACGTCTGGCCGCGCGAGATGGTGCGGGTGCGGCCGAGCCGGTCCACGCAGATGTTCTGGCCGTATTGCTGGCTCGTCGCGCTTCCGGTGGTCTGCGCGTAGAGGCTGAAGCTGGCAGGGGCGGAGTTGGCCAGAGTGAGGTTGTCCGGCCGACCGGTCGGGCCGAACACCAGCATGCGTGCCGGGTTGCTGCCGGTGGCGTCGAGGTGGAAATCGCCGGGCGCCGAGGCCTGCACCACCAGGTAGTCTTCCGGCCGCACCGGGCGGGCCGAGGCGTCGGCCGACGGCTTGCCGCCACAGCCGTCCTGGAAATAGACGATCCAGCCCGCGGGCGCCTTGGCATGCCAGTCGACACCTCCGCCCAAGGCGCAAGTGGGGCCTCCGGTCAAATTGCTGCTGGCGTCCGAGGTGATGGCGACGCTGGTATCGGCGCTAATGCACATCACCGTGCACGAATTGCGGTTGACCGCTTCGGTGCGGGCACGCAGCAGGCTGCTGGTGAACTGGTTCGAAATGCCGTTCATGCGCACCTTGGCGATCAGCGACTGCACCGCCGGCGCCGCCAGCGTGCCCAGCACCGCCACGATGGCCACCGTCACCATCAGTTCGATCAGGGTGAAGCCCCACTGCGGGGCGGCGGATCTGGCGCGTCCGGGCTTGTCAGGCATATCGAGGTGAAATCAACCGCTGGAGACCACTGGAAACTGAAAATTGGCGGCCGAAAACCAGGCCGATATGCAGAAGCCGTGGACCTTTCCGTCACGTCGAGGCGGTCTGCGCAATTGGCAATTAGAACAGAGCGCAGATACAAATCTTACGTTGTGTGATGCGGTGGCGCCACAGCACCGAAGTGGTTACAAACCAGCCGCCCTGCCCTGCAGCCACGCGCGCTCGGCCCGCTCTGCGCGGCGCCACGCAGTACCGGCGCGGCTTACCTGACTTGTAACCGTGAGGTCGAACGCACCTGCGACCAAATCGGCTCTATCGGCGCGAATCGGCCGATAAATAAATATGCGGCGGATGAATGCAGAACGCCGCCGGAATTACTTCCGGCGGCGTTCATCGGCGGGCGGGGAACCAGCGCTTGGTGGGCAGTGCTGCCCGCTCAATGCGCGCCGGCTGCGGCATCGGCAGACCCGCCGTCGCTCTTCTTGGGCGCATGCGCGATCCAGATCAGCGGAATCAGCAGCAGGAACATCGCAGCCGAGGCATAGAAGATGTCGTTGGCCGCCAGCATGAAGGCCTGCTGGTCGACCAGGCGGTTCACTTGCGCCAGCGCCTGCTGGCTGTCCATGCCGCTGGCGGCCAGTCCGTTGAGGATGCCGACCGCGGTGCCATTGCCCTGGTTGATGGACTCCGAGAGCTGGGCGTGGTGCAGGATGGCGCGGTTCTCCCAGACCGTCGTCGCGACCGAGGTCCCGATCGCCCCCGCGGTGATGCGGATGAAGTTCGACAGGCCCGACGCGGCCGGAATGCGTTCCGGTGTGATCTCCGACAGCGTGATGGTCACCAGCGGAATGAAGAAGAACGCCATGGCGATCCCCTGCACGACGGTCGGCACCATGATGGTGGCGAAGCTCGCCTGGGTGTTGAAGTTGGAGCGCATCCACAGCACCAGTGCAAACACCAGGAAAGCGACGGTCGCGAACTGGCGCGGGTCGTACTTGCTGACGTTCTTGCCCACCCAGGGCGACAGCACGATGGCCAGCAGCCCCACCGGTGCCATCACCATGCCGGCGTCGGTGGCGGTGTAGCCCATGTACTGCTGCAGCCACAGCGGCAGCAGCACCACGTTGCCGAAGAACAGGCCGTAGCCCACCGACATGGCGACCGCGCCTGCCCAGAAATTGCGGTTGCGGAACAAGGAGAGGTCGACCACCGGATGCTTGTCCGTCAGCTCCCACGCGATGAAGGCCAGGAAGCCGATTACCGCCACCACGGCCAGGGCCTGCACCATGCCGGAATGGAACCAGTCGTGCTCCTTGCCGACGTCCAGCATCACCTGCATCGACGCCACCCAGATGACCAGCAAGGCCAGACCGACCGAGTCGATCGGCAGGCGCTTGGTGGGGCTTTCGCGGTTGCGGAAGATGCCGTAGACCACCGACACGGCGAAGAAGCCGACGGGGATGTTGATGTAGAAGATCCACGGCCAGGAGATGTTGTCGGTGATCCAGCCGCCGAGCAGCGGCCCCATCACCGGCGCGACCAGCGTGGTCATGGCCCACATCGCCATGGCGAGCCCGGCCAGCGCCTTCGGATAGCTCGACAGCAGCAGCGCCTGCGACAGCGGAATCATCGGCCCGGCGACAAAGCCCTGGAGCGCGCGGGCGGCGATCAGCACCGTCATGTTGGGCGCCAGGCCGCAGAGCCAGGAGGTGATGACGAACAGCATCACGCTCGCCATGAACAGCCGCACCTGGCCGAAGCGCTGCGACAGCCAGCCGGTGAGCGGCACCGCGATGGCGTTGGCCACCGCGAAGCTGGTGATGACCCAGGTGCCCTGGTTGGAACTCACGCCCAGGTCGCCGGCGATCGAGGGCAGCGACACGTTGGCGATGGACGTGTCGAGCACGTTCATGAAGGTCGCGGCGGACAGGGCGATGGTGCCCCAGACACGTGCGGTGCCTTCCAGCGGAGGGTGCGGCATGGCCGAACCGGAGGGGGAAGCCATGACGGGCTGCCTTTACGGAAATGCCGAGGCGCTCAGTGCGCCACGGCCGAGCCGGCCTGGGCCAGCTTCTGCGGCGCGGCCTTGGCGGCAGCGGCCAACTTGCCCGATCCACCTCCGTTGGCCGCGATCACGCGCGCCACTTCGGCGTCGGCGCCCTCGTCGAGCGAATGGAAGACCGAAGTCTGGGTCACGGCGGCCTCGCGCGGCACCTCGGCCAGCATGCGGCCGCTCTTGTCGACGATGTCGACCTCCACGTCCATCGACAGGCCGACCCGCAACGGGTTCTCGCTGAGTTCCTTGGGATCGAGCGCGATGCGCACCGGCACGCGTTGCACCACCTTGATCCAGTTGCCGGTGGCGTTCTGCGCCGGCAGCAGGGCGAAGGCCGCGCCGGTGCCCACACCCAGGCCCGCCACCTTGCCGTGGTAGTCCACCTTCTTGCCGTAGAGGTCGGCAGTGAGCGTGACCGGCTGGCCGATGCGGATGTTGCGCAGCTGGACTTCCTTGAAATTGGCGTCGACCCAAAGCTGGTTGAGCGGAATCACCGACATCATCGGCGTGCCCGCGGTGACCCGCTGGCCGAGCTGTACCGTGCGCTTGGCGATGTAGCCATCGACCGGCGCGGGCAAGGCGGCGCGCTGCGTGGCGAGATAGGCCTCGCGCACCTTGGCGGCAGCGGCCAGTACCGTCGGATGCTGGTCGACGCTAGTGCCTTCGGTCAGCGACTGGTTGCTGACCAGCTGCTCCTTGGCGGCGGTGACGCTGGCCTGGGCCGCGGCCAGCGCGGTCTTGGCGGTGTCGAGCACGGCGCGGGAATGGTCGAGCTCTTCCTTGGAGACGGCGCCGTTGCCGTTGAGCGAGAGGCGGCGGTTCAGGTCGTCGTTGGCCCGGGCGATGTCGTTGCGGGCCTTGGCCACGTCGGCCTGGCGCAGCGCGATCTGCGCGGTGTACTGGCCGTTGTTGGCGTAGAGCGTGCGCACCTGGCGCACCGCCTGGCCGAGGTTGGCTTCGGCTTGTTCGAAGGCCACTCGAACATCGGCCGGGTCGAGCTTGACCAGCGGCTGGCCGGCTTTCACGAAGTCGGTGTCATCGGCCATGATGGCCATGACCGTTCCGCTGATCTGCGGGGTGATCTGGATCACGTTGCCCTGCACATAGGCGTTGTCGGTGTCTTCGTAGTGGCTGGCCACCAGCCATTCGTAGGCGCCCCAACCAAGGCCGGCGAGCACGACGACGGCGGCCAGCGCGGTCAGGGCCCGGCGGCGCTTGGGGTTGGTGGCTTCGGCGGCGGGGGCGGTGGCCGGAGAGGTTTGCGGTGCGTTCATGGAGGGCTCCAGCGGACGAGGCGAAATTCGGGGTGATTCGAGTGATGACGTTGCGTGGGCCGGCGCTCAGCGCTGCACGGCCGTCGCGACCGAGGCGACGGTGGTCTCGGGGGTGTAGCCACCGCCGAGTGCGCGGATCAGGCTGACCTGCGTGTCGAGCCGGCGGGCGGCGAGATCGACCGCCAGGCGGCGCTGAGACAGCACCGCGTTCTCGGAAGTCAGCACGTTGAGATAGGTGCCTAGCCCGGCGCGATAGCGTTGGCGGGCGATGTCGTAGGCGGCTTCGGCGGCGGCCTGGGCGTCTTTCTGCTGGGTTTGCTGCAGCTCGATCGAGCGAGCCGATGCGGCCTGGTCGGCGGCTTCGTGCACGGCGTCGATCACCGCGCCGTTGTAGCTCTCCACCGCCGCGTCGTAGTCGGCGGTGCGGCCGCGCAGGTTGGCGCGCAGCCGGCCCGAATCGAAGATCGGCAGGCGGATCGCCGGGCCCACTCCCCATTCGCGGCTCGAACCCTGCACCAGGTTGTCGAAGCCCAGGCTGTTGAGGCCGACGAAGGCTGTCAGGTTGACGTTGGGATAGAACTCGGTCTTGGCGACGTCGATCGTCTTGGCGGCGGCTTCGACACGCCAGCGGGCGGCGGCGACGTCGGCCCGGCGGCCCAGCAGGTCGGCCGGCAGCGTCGATGGCAGGTCGATGTCGCGATAGCTGGCCAGGGGCGTCGCCTCCAGGTCCTGCATGCCGCGCGGCTGGCCGACCAGGGCGCCGATGGCGTTGCGGGCGATCGCGATCTGCTCGTGCAGCGCTTCGATCTGCTGGCGGGCTTCGGGAATGCCGGCCTGGCTCTGGCGTTCTTCCAGACGAGTATCGAGGCCTGCGGTGACGCGGTCACGTACCAGGCCCAGGGTTTCCTGACGCTGTGCGAGCGTGCGTTCGGCCACTTCGAGCTGGGCCTGAAGGCGCGCCAGCTGGAAGTAGTTGCGAGCCACGTTGCAGGCCAGCAGCAGCCGGGCGGCCTGCGCGTCGGCCTTGGCGGCGTTGGCGGTGCCGAGCGCCGACTCGAGCGCCGCGCGGTTCTTGCCGAAGAAGTCGAATTCGTAGCTGCCGGCCAGGCGTGCGGTGCCGATGTTGAAGGTGCCGCCGCCCAGTGGCGCGGGATAAATGCCGTTGGAGCTGAAATGCTGGCGGGTGGCATCCAGGCTGCCGTTGAGCTGCGGACCGTCGGCGGCGCGGGTGGTGTCGGCCGCGGCCTGCGCACGCTGCAGGCGGGCCTCGGCCGATTTCAGGCTGGGACTGTCGGCGATGGCCTGGCTGACCAGGTCGTCGAGCCGTTCGTCGCCGAAACCGCGCCACCAGTCCGACGCCATCGCGGCATCGGCGAACAGGTCGGGCGTGCCGGTAGCCGCCGATGGCAGGCCGAGCGATGCGCCGTCGCGCAATTGCGCCTGTGGCGCGATGCCGGCCATGTTGGCGCAGGCCGTGAGCCCCAGCGCCAGCACCAGCGTGCCCAGATAGAGCGCAGCGCCGCGGCCACCACCGGTACGGTTGGACGAGGTGTTGTTGTCATTCATTTTTTAGCCCCCTCAGGAATGGAAACGGATGGCGATGAACGCGAGGCGCCGGCCTCGCCGTCACCGCCGAATGGAAGCACGTTGACCAGCAGCCGCTGGAGGTAGCTCTTGAGCTGATCGAACTCTTCCTGATCGAAACCGGTCGCGGCGATCGCCTGGACTTCGGCTACCAGGTCCGGAATCTGCCGGGCGGCCTCGCGGCCCTCGTCAGTGAGCTCCAGATTGACCACCCGCCGGTCTTCGACCGAACGAATGCGACGGCAGAGGTTCTTGGCCTCCAGCCGGTCGAGCAGGCGGGTCATGGCGCCGGCATCGAGATGGCAACCCCGGGCCAGCGCGGCCACGGTGGAATCGCCGGTGGCGAACAGGCGCAGCAGCGGCTTCCACTGCGCATCGGTCAACCCAAGCGGCTCCATGCGCCGCTCGATTTCGGCGCTCACCAACGTGACGACGCGCCGCATCAGATAACCCACCGAATCATCCAGCGCGCCGACCCTGCAGAAAACGGGAATGTCCGCAGGAGCGGCGGGTGGGGTCTGATCACGTTGATTCATGCCGCGATATTAATTGCCTATGCAAACAATGTCAACGCTTTGATTGTTTTGACACTTATTGCCGCAGCCGTAAAAACGTTTCATCTACGCTACTAAGATGTAACCGCAAGCCGTTATAGTGCAACGGCTAACTGGTACCATCCCACCGCCTAACTCCTCCTCAACGTGCCGAACCTGGAGCCTTCCACCCTCGTCGACCTGCGCGATCTGCGCCTGGATGCGGCGCTCGCGCTTGTCGAGCTGGGCGAAGGAGACATGCAGGCGGTTTCGCAGGAGTCCCCTACCCGCTACCTGCAGGACGTCATCGACGGCCTGTGCTCCCTCTCGCTGCGTGACCCGCTTACCGGGCTCGCCAATCGCCGCCAGTTCCGCGCCGCCGTCGATCGCGAGATCGATCGCGTCGCCCGCTCCGGCGAGTCGGCGCTGCTGCTGATGCTCGACATCGACCGCTTCAAGAGCGTCAACGACTCCTACGGTCACGTCGCCGGCGACCAGGTCCTGCAGGCTGTCGCGCGCACCCTCACCGCCTGCGTTCGGCCCATGGACGTGCTGGCCCGCTATGGTGGCGAAGAGTTCGCCATCGTGCTGCCAGGCTGCCAATCGGCGGCGTTCGGCGAAGTCGTCGCAGAGCGCATCCGCGAGGCGATCGAAAGCGAGCCGATCCAGATCGCGGCCGACATCGAGCTTTCCATCACCGTCAGCATCGGCGGCGCGTTCGCGATGCCCTGGATTCGCTCCACCGCTGCCTTGTGGATCGACCGCGCCGATCACGAGCTCTATCGCGCCAAGTCGCTGGGTCGCAACCGCGTTTGCGTCGAGGAACAACCCGACAGCACGGTGAGTGCAGACGAGAAAAGCCTTTTGTTCGGGATCACCCCTGCCGATACAGAGATGGAGGCACCTGCCTCTCCCGACGATGCGTCCGCCAGCGCGTCTGAAAGCATTAAAGAATGAGCGAAGCGCAGAGCCCTTCCAACACCCGCCCCTCCGGCCCTTCGGCCAAGGTGCTCGCCGTGACCAGCGGCAAGGGTGGCGTGGGCAAGACCTTCGTGTCTGCCAATCTAGCCGCCGCCCTGGCCAAGCGCGGGCATCGCGTGCTCGTGCTCGACGCCGACCTGGGGCTTGCCAACCTCGACGTGGTGCTCAACCTGCATCCCAAGGTCACCCTGCACGATGTCTTTACCGGCAAGGCAACCTTGCAGCAGGCGATCATCGCTGCGCCGGGCGGCTTCTCGGTGCTGCTCGCCGGCTCCGGCATGGTCGAGTACTCGCGGCTGACGCCCGAGGTGCGCAACGAATTCCTGCAGGTGCTGCACGGCATCATGCCGCACTACGACGTGGTGCTGCTCGACACCGGCGCGGGCATCTCCGACGTGGTGCTGTTCGCGGTTTCCCTGGCATCCGAGGTGCTGCTGGTCGCCACGCCCGAACCCACGTCGCTCACCGACGCCTACGCCGCCGTCAAGGTGCTGGCGATGCAGCAGAAGCGCGCGCAGATCCGCATGATCGTGAACCAGACCGCGCGCGCGGGCGATGGCCGCGCCATCACCGGTCAGCTGCAACAGGTCATCGACCGCTTCGTGGTGCCTGGCGCGGGTCGACCGATCCGCCTGCTCCACCTCGGCGACATTCCGGCCGACCCCACCGTGCGAGACGCGGTCATGCGCCGCCAGCTGCTGCTGACGCACATGGCGGGATCGCCGGCAGCGCTGGCCATCGGCCAACTGGCCAACAAGCTCGATGAAGTCGTGCTGCGCCGCAGTACGGTCTGAGGGCGCCGACGGGCCTGGCGCATGGCTTGCGCCGGCATAGCGCCACCCTCCACTCTTTGCAGCACCTGACCCGTCCTGAATAGAGTTGACACCCCCGGACGTTTAAAAATGCCGGTTCAGCCGGCCAGCGACGCCCGGTGCACTGCATCGGGCGTTTGCATTTTCAGCGACGTATGCAGTCGCTCGTGGTTGTAGATCTGCACCGACTGCTCGACCACGCGGCGCGCCTGGCGCAGATCGGCCGGGCGGTTCAGTAAAAACTCCATTTTGAGAATGCCGTTGACGCGCTCGGCCAGAGCATTCTGGTAGCAGTCGTAGCCATCGGTCATCGAGCAGGTGACGCCATGGCGTCGGTGCAGCTCCTGGTAATAGGTCGAGCAGTACTGGATGCCTCGATCACTGTGGTGGACCAGGGCCTGTCGTGTCTGGCGCGACCGCAAGGCGATCTTCATCGCCTGGGCCACCTCCTCTGTCTGCAGGCTTGCATGCACGTGCCAGCCGACGATCTTGCGGGAGTACATGTCGGTGATCAGGCTCAGGTAGACGAACTTGCCAGCGGTCGGTAAATAGGTGATGTCGGCCACCCATACCTGCTCGCTGCCGGTGGCATGGATTTGCTGCGGCCCCGCCTTGAGCAGGTTCGGATGCCGCCGGAAGCGATGATGGCTGTCGGTGGTCTTGTGGTACGCCCGCCTGGGCGTCACAAGCAAGCCAGCATTACGCAGCACATCGAAGAGCGCGTCACGGCCCAGGCGGATGCCCTGGTCCTGCAGCGGCTGGCGCAACATGCAGTGGAGCTTGCGCGTGCCTACGCGTGGCTGGCGCATGCGCTGGTCGCGCACGAGTTGCACGACAACGTGTGCCTGCTCGGTACGCCGCGCCTGGCGGCTGCTGGCTTGGTAGAAGGCCTGTCGGCTCATGCCCATGTGTTGGCAAGCCCTGCTCACGCTCAGTCCTTGGACGAGCTTTTGCGCGAGGACTTGCCCAAAGGCTTTTTTACGATGCGCACCCCGTAGTCCTTCTTGAGCACGTCGACCACGGCTTCAAAGAGCTGCGCCTTCTCCTGAGCCAGCCGGAGCTGGACCTGCAAGGCTTTGATCTGCTGCTCGGGTGTGAGCGATGAGGCGGTCTTGTTTAACGGCATGGCTGCCGATGATGCCGCCACGCCCCAACTCTGGCGACCATGCTTGCGCAACCACACCAGCACCGTGCTGCGGCCCTGAATGCCGTACCGCATCTGAGCCTGCTTGTATGTCAACTCGCCTTTTTCTACCTGCGCGACAACTGCCAGCTTAAAAGCCAGCGTGTAGTCACGCTGCGTGCGCTTAATCCCTGATTCCATGACACATGCCCTTTCTGCAAGGTCGAGGTGTCAACGCTGGGCAGGACGGGTCAACCCCCAAAAAAAAGCCGGCTCAGCGCCGGCTTTTGTTCGATCGGGTCACACCGGGCGGCGTGGTCAGATCTTCCATTTCTCGATCAGCTTCTCCGGACCCAGAATGTCGTAGCCCTCGAAAGGCTGGTGAATCCACGGATTGGTCGGCAGGAACTCGACCGAGTAGTCCGGCGTGAAGACCGAGACACCCTTGGTCCAGATCACCGCGCTGCGCAGTTCGCTGATCGGCTTGTAGTGGGTGCGCAAGTTGTCCATGACGGCACTGAGCGTGTGCCCCGAGTCGGCCAGGTCGTCGACCAGCAGCACCTTGCCCGCGATTTCACCGCGCGGTGTAGTGATGAAGCGCGCGATGTCGAGATGGCCCCGCACCGTGCCGCCGTCGGCGCGGTACGAGCTCGTCGACATGATGGCCAGGGGTTTGTCGAAGATGCGCGAAAGGATGTCGCCGGGACGCAGCCCCCCACGCGCCAGGCACAGGATGGTGTCGAACTCCCAGCCCGACTGATGCACCTTGATCGCAAGCTTCTCGATGAGGCTGTGGTACTCGTCGTAACTCACATAGAGGTGTTTGCCGTCTTCGGTCAGCATCGAGAAAGCTCCTGGGGCGAGGTCTGGAGATAGTGCACAGCGAGATTCAGGCCAGGTAGGGGTGCTGCATCAGGATCGTGTGGTCACGGTCCGGGCTGGTGGAAATGAGCGCGATTGGCACGCCGGTCACCTGCTCGATGCGTTGCAGATAAAGGCGTGCGTTCACCGGCAGGTCGTCGTAGTTGGTGACGCCCACGGTGGAGTCGGTCCAGCCGCCGAGCGTTTCGTAGATGGGCTTGCAGCGTTCGATCTCGTCGGCGCCGACCGGCAGGATGTCGGTCACTTCGCCGTCGAGTTCATAGCCGGTGCACAGCATCAGTTCCTCGATGCCATCCAGCACGTCGAGCTTGGTGATGCACAGGCCGGTCAGGCCGTTGACCTGGGCGGAGCGCTTGAGCAGCGCCGCGTCGAACCAGCCGCAACGACGGCTGCGTCCGGTGGTCACGCCCTTTTCGGCGCCGACCGTCGAGAGGTGATAGCCCACGGTGCCGGGGGTTTCCCAGTCGAGTTCGGTCGGGAACGGGCCGCCGCCCACACGCGTGCAGTACGCCTTGGTGATGCCCAGCACGTAGTGCAGCATGCCGGGGCCCACACCGGAGCCGGCGGCCGCATTGCCGGCAACGCAGTTGCTGGAGGTGACGTACGGATAAGTGCCGTGATCCACGTCCAGCAGCGTGCCCTGTGCGCCTTCGAACAGCAGGTTCGCGCCGTCACGATGGGCATCGTTGAGCTCGCGCGAAACATCGGCGATCATGGGCTTGAGCAACTCGGCATGCACCATCGCTTCGTCGTAGACGGTGTCGTAGTCGATGGCTTCGGCGCCCAGCACCTGCGTCAGCACATGGTTGTGCAGATCCAGCAGGATGCGCAGCTTTTCGGCGAAGCGCTGGGGATGGCGCAGGTCCTGCACGCGCAGGGCACGGCGGGCGATCTTGTCCTCGTACGCCGGACCGATACCGCGGCCGGTGGTGCCGATCTTCTCGTTGCCACCGCGCTCGCGGTAGACCTCGCGGGCCACGTCCAGCGCGGCATGGAAAGGCAGGATCAGCGGGCAGGCCTCGCTGATGCGCAGACGCGAACGCACCTCGACGCCAGCCTTCTCCAGGCCGGCGATTTCTTCGAACAGCTTGGCCGCCGACAGCACCACACCGTTGCCGATGTAGCACTTCACGCCCGGACGCATGATGCCGCTCGGGATCAAATGCAGAGCCGTCTTCACACCGTTGATAACGAGCGTATGGCCCGCGTTGTGACCGCCCTGAAACCGGACCACGCCTTGTGCGCTCTCGGTCAGCCAGTCGACCAGCTTGCCCTTGCCTTCGTCACCCCACTGGGTGCCGACCACGACCACATTCCGACCGGCGACCGGCCCATTAATCTTGCTCATTTGGAATCTGAAATTCAGTTCAAAGGGATGACACGGTCCACGATCCGGCGCGCAGCACCAGTTCGCGGTCGCAGCGGAACTCGTCGATCTCGCTCTCGTGGCCCGGCATGACGCAGACCACGGTTTCACCATCGGCACGAAGCTCGCCGATGGTCTTGGCCAGCGCGGCATCGTCGGACCAGGGAGCCCGCACGGCCGCCCGCAGCTCGCGCGGCGGCACCACGCCCACCAGCTCGCGCAAGTCGAGGCTGAAGCCGACCGCGGGACGATTGCGCCCGAACACGGCACCGACTTCGTCGTAACGGCCGCCACGAACGATGGCATCGCTCGCGCCGGACACATACATGGCAAAACGTGCGCCGCTGTAATACGCATAGCCGCGCAGGTCGGCCAGATCGAAACTGGGTTTGGCGCCCGGCACGGCGGCGGCAAGGCGCCGCAGACTGTCGAGCGCGGAGCCGACCTCGGCGAACGAGGCCAGCGCCACCGCCGCCTCGTCGAGGACGGCTGCATCGCCGTACAGCCCGACGAGCGCCGAGAGGCCGTCGCGCACCTTGGCAGGAAATGGGCGCGTGAGCACCGCCAGGCCGCTGGCATCTTTCGCAGCCAGCGCGGCGCGCACGTCGTTCATCAGCCCTTCGGGCGCATCGATGCCGGCGAGCAAGGCACGTGGAATGCGAGCATCGCCCAGGTCGATCTGCACGCCACCGAGCTTGGCGGCGTCGAGGCAATCCAGGGCCAGGCGCAGTACTTCGACATCGGCTTCCACGCCGGCATGGCCATAGATTTCGGCCCCGAACTGCAACGGCTCGCGCGTGGCATGCGGCCTGCCCGGCCGCGTATGCAGCACCGGGCCGCAGTAGCACAGGCGTGTCACGCCCTGGCGGTTGAGCAGATGGGCATCGATGCGGGCGACCTGCTGCGTGGTGTCCGCACGCAGGCCCATCATGCGGCCGGAGAGTTGGTCGACCAGCTTGAAGGTTTGCAGATCGAGTGCTTCACCGGTTCCGGTCAGCAGTGATTCGAGGTGCTCGAGCAGCGGCGGCATCACCAGCTCATAGCCATAGCCCCGAGCCGTGTCCAGCAGATCACGGCGAAGCTCTTCGATGTGGCGGGCCTCGGAAGGCAGCACATCGGCGATGTGATCCGGTAGGACCCAGGCGGACATGAAAAAAGACGGACGCTGTTAAAAACGTGATTCTACCGGCACGCGTTGTAACAGCCGCCGCAAGGCGGCTGAATCAATGCGAACACCAGAGCAGAACGAGGCCACCGGCCATGCTGGCCAGGGCGGTGAGCCGGATGTGCCGGTCGCTCAAACCGGCGAGGCGGGTCATGGCCTCACGCCAACGCAGGGGCGACAGGAAGGGCCAGAGGCCCTCGAATACGAGGAACAATCCGAACGCCTGGAGGAAGAGCAACCAATCCACGCGGACGCTGCGCCTCAGCGCCGCGCGGCCGCTGCGGGCGCCGGTGCCTGCGCACCCGCACCACCTGCGCCGTTGCGGAACACCCGGAAGAACTCGGAAGATGCGGGGTCGACCACCAGCACGTCACCCTTCTTGCCGATGCTGGCCTTGTAGGACTCAAGGCTGCGGTAGAACTGGGCGAACTGCGGATCGCGGCCGAATGCCTCGGCATAGACCCGGGCGGCTTCGGCATCGCCTTCGCCCTTGATCTTCTGCGCGTCACGGTAGGCGTTGGCGATGGCGACCTCGCGCTGGCGATCGGCGTCGGCACGGATCTTTTCACCCTCGGCCGCGCCGGTCGAGCGCAGTTCGTTGGCCACGCGCTTGCGTTCGGCCTCCATGCGGCGATAGACCGACTCGGTGATGGCCTCGACATAGTCGACACGGGTGATGCGCACATCCACCACATCGACGCCCCAGGGCTTGGCACCCTTGACGCGCTCGAGCACTTCGCGCTTGACCGAGGTCATCAGGTCGTCGCGCTTGAGCGAGATCAGGTCTCGCACCGTTCTTCGATTGATTTCTTCCTGGAAAGCGTTGCGCACCACGCGATTCAGCTGGTTGGCACCGGCCGCCTCGTCGAGGCCGACATTACGGATGTACTCGGACGGATTGACGATGCGCCAGCGCACGTACCAGTCGATCACGACGCGCTGCTTCTCGGCCGTCAGCATCGACTCGGTGTCGCTGCTGTCGAGCGTCAACAGGCGGCGATCGATGTACGAGACATTCTGAAAAGGCGGCGGCAGCTTGAAGTGCAGGCCGGGCTCGGCGATCACCTCGCGGATCTGGCCGAGCGCATAGACCACGCCGAACTGGCGCTGGTCGACAACGAACATGGTCGAGCTGGCCAGGACCAGCAGGACGATGATGGAGGTAGCGATAAAACCGATTCTGTTCACGACGGGTCCCGGGACTCTGGTGATGGATTAGCGTGACTCGCGATCGCGAGAGCGCTCGTTGTCACGGGTGCGCATGTCGCCCGAATACACCGGTGGCGGCGAAGCCGAGCCTGCGGAGGACGCATTGCCGCTCATCGTCGCCGCGGCGGCGGCTTCGGCGGCGCTGCCGGTGGCGGCGGCGGCGGCAGGCTGGGCCTGCATCAGCTTGTCGAGCGGCAGATACAGCAGGTTAGAGCCCTGCTTCGAATCGACCACGACCTTGGTGACGTTGGCGTAGATGCTCTGCATCGTGTCCAGATACATGCGGTCCCGGGTGACCTGCGGCGCACGCTGGTACTCGGCCAGCACGGCGCTGAAGCGCTGGGCATCGCCCTGGGCTTGCGCCACGATGCGGGCCTTGTAGCCGTCGGCCTCTTCCTTGAGGCGCGACGCGGTACCGACCGCACGGGGAATCACGTCGTTGGCGTAGGCCTGGGCGTCGTTCTTGGCACGCTCACGTTCCTGGCCCGCCTTCAGCACATCGTCGAACGACGACTGCACCTGCTCGGGTGGGCGCACCCCGCCCTGCTGCAGGTTGATGCCGACGATCTCGATGCCGACCTCGTAACGGTCCAGGATGGCCTGCATCAGCGCACGCACACGGGGCGCGATCTGGTCGCGCTCCTCGGCGAGCGCCGAATCCATCTTCATCTTGCCGACCACTTCACGCACCGAACTCTCGGCCGCCTGGACCACCGCGGTTTGCGGATCCTTGCTTTCGAAGAGGTATTGCCGAGCGTCGTTCAGGCGGTACTGCACCGCGAACTTGATCTCGACGATGTTCTCGTCCTGCGTCAGCATGGCGGATTCGCGCAGGCCGGTGGACCGCACGATGCTGTCACGGCCTACGTCGACCGAGCGGATCTGCGAGGTGAACACCAGTTCGTGGCGCTGGATCGGGTAAGGCAGGCGCCAGTTGAAGCCGGCGCCGACCGTCGACTTGTACTTGCCGAACTGCGTGATGACGCCCTGCTGCCCTTCCTGGACGATGAAGAAGCCGGTTCCCAGCCAGATCAGCAGCAGGGCACCAGCCAGCAGCCCCAGGCCAACACCGGCGTTCTTCATGTCGGGCTGGAAGCCGCCGTTGCCGCCACCGCCGCCCGACGAACCGCCGTTGCGGCCACGGCCTCGCACCAGACCGCCGAGCTTGCGGTTGAAGTCACGCCAGAGTTCTTCGAGGTCTGGTGGACCCTGGTTCGGTCCCTGGCCCCGGGGCCGCTGATTCTGCGGGTCCTGCTGCGGACGCTGTCCGTCCGGACGCGAACCCTCGCCGCCGGCGTCATCACTGCGGCCCCAGCGCGGATCATTCAGGTTGAACATTCCCCTGAGTCGGCCTGGCAGCCCTGCCCATCGCAGGCCTGATGATTGGAGAGTCATGCGCGAAGTCTCACTGTGACACGTTGGTATGGTGGGTGGCGATTGTGCCGAAATCGTCGGACGCGGAAACCAAAGAACCGTCTTCGTTGCGGGCCATCGAGCCGCGCCGCGCTACGGCCGCCTCGGCGAGCGCCTTGCGCAGCAGGTCAATGCCGACGCCTTCCCGAGCGCTGCCGAAGATGCGAGGCACCTGGGTGCCCTCGACCTCGTAGGTGTCTTGCGGCGCCAGCGGGAGCTTTTCCTCGGGCAGGGCATCGATCTTGTTGAAGAACAGCAGCTGCGGCACTTCGGCGGCGCCTATCTCATGCAGTACGCGCTGAACCTGTGCGATCTGCTCGGTGAATTCCGGATTGGAGGCATCGACCACGTGGAGCAGCAGGTCGGCGTCGACCGCTTCCTGCAGGGTCGCCTGGAAAGCGTCGACCAGGCCGTGCGGCAGGTCGCGAATGAAACCCACGGTGTCGGAGAGCGACACGGATCCGGCCTCCGCACCCAGGTACAGCTGGCGCGTGGTGGTGTCCAGCGTGGCGAACAGCTGGTCCGCCGCGTAGGCACGCGCCTTGACGAGTGAATTGAAAAGCGTCGACTTGCCGGCGTTGGTGTAGCCGACGAGCGAGATATTGAAGGTTTCCCTGCGCTCGCGCTGGCGCCTCTGGGTGCCCCGCTGGCGCTTGACCTTGGCCAGCCGCTCCTTGGTGCGCTTGATGGTCTCGCCGATCATGCGTCGATCGAGTTCGATCTGCGTCTCGCCAGGACCGCCGCGCGCGCCGATACCACCACGTTGGCGCTCCAGGTGAGACCAGCGACGAACGAGGCGCGTGCTCAGATATTGCAAACGCGCCAACTCGACCTGCAGCTTGCCCTCATGGCTCCTGGCGCGTTGCGCGAAGATTTCCAGGATGAGCAAGGTACGGTCGTTGACCGGGAGGCCGAGGTGGCGTTCCAGGTTGCGCTGCTGGGCCGGGCTCAGGGCCTGGTCGAAAAGAATTTCGACCGCGCCATGGTGCTCAGCCAGCATCTTGATTTCATCGGCCTTGCCGCTGCCAACGAACAACGCTGCATCGGGCGCCTTGCGGCGCGCGATGATGCGCGCGACCGGTTGCAGCCCCGCCGTCTGGGCAAGCAAACCGAGCTCTTCGAGTTCGCCGTCGAAATGGGGAAAGCCGAGGTCCACTCCCACCAGCACCACCGGTGCCGGGGGGACGTCGGCCGAGTCGTCGAAATTCAAGGCGCGGCAATCAAGCTATACGGCGCTGGTGCGCCGAAGGTGGAAGATCGTTGCCGGGCCGCGGGTTGAATCGACCTCAAGCAGCGGTATCGTCGGCGCTGTCCGCAGTGGTGAAATTCACTGCGCGTCCCGGAACGATGGTGGAAATGGCGTGCTTGTAAACCATCTGCGTCACCGTATTGCGCAGCAGCACGACATATTGATCGAAGGATTCGATCTGTCCCTGAAGCTTGATACCGTTTACCAGGTAAATGGAAACCGGCACATGCTCACGCCGAAGCGCATTCAGGAACGGGTCTTGAAGAAGTTGGCCCTTGTTGCTCACGATATGCTCCGTGTTCAAACTATGTTGTTGTAAAACACCACCTTAACACACGCTTTGGGCACTTCTGCCCAGAAGCGCGGTAATTCCGTAACAGACCTGTGCAGTGAAAGGTCAATCAGGCTTTTTACTGGCGTACGGATTTTCCGAAGTCTTCATCTGGATTCGCAAAGGCGTGCCCACCAGGTCGAACTCCTTGCGAAACCGGCCTTCGAGAAAGCGCATGTAGGCGGCCGTGACGTGTTCCAGCGAATTGCCATGGATCACGATCACCGGAGGATTCATGCCGCCCTGGTGCGCATAGCGCAGTTTGGGCCGGAACATGCCACCCCTTTGAGGCGACTGGAATTGCACCGCTTCCAGCAAAACCCGGGTGAGCACCGGCGTCGACATCTTGCAGACAGCTGCACGATGGGCCTGCGCGATGGCGTCCCAAAGCGGGCCGAGCCCCTGGCGCTTCTTGGCTGAGATGAACAGCAGCGTGGCGAACTTGAGGAACGCGAGGCGTGTTTCGATCGATCGCTGAACCAGTTCGCGCTGGTAGGCGTCTACCGCATCCCACTTGTTGATCGCGATAACCACGGCGCGACCGCTTTCCAGGATGTAGCCTGCGATGTGGGCGTCCTGGTCGGTCACGCCCTGTGTGGCATCGATCAACAGCAGCACGACGTTGGCCGATTCGATCGCCTGCAGCGTCTTCACCACCGAGAACTTCTCGATCGCCTCGAAGACCTTGCCCTTGCGGCGCAGACCAGCGGTGTCGATGAGCTCGAACTTGGTGCCGTTGCGCTCGAAGGGCACCGAGATGGCGTCGCGCGTGGTTCCGGGCATGTCGAAAGCGACCAGTCGTTCCTCGCCGAGCCAGGTGTTGATGAGGGTCGACTTACCGACGTTGGGGCGACCCGCGACGGCCAGCTTCACCACGATCTCTTCGCCCTCCTCCTCGTCGTCTTCTTCGGGGAGATTCAGGGTCTCGAGCGCCAATTCCAGCAGACTGCGCACGCCCTGCCCGTGGGCAGCGGAGACACCATGGACTTCGCCGAGCCCGAGCTCGAAGAATTCCGCGAGTTGCGCGCCTTCGCGCATGCCTTCGGCCTTGTTGGCCGCCAGGATGCAGGGCTTGCCGAGGCGTCGAAGGTAGCTCGCGATATCGTGATCCTGCGACGACACGCCCGCGCGGGCATCGAGCACGAAGACGACCACATCCGCTTCGGCCACCGCCTGACGCGTCTGCTTGGCCATCTCGTGAAAGATGTTTCCGTCGGCGGCATCGGGTTCGAAGCCGCCGGTGTCGATGACGATGAACTCGCGTCGGCCGATATGGCCGTTGCCGTAATGCCGGTCTCGCGTGAGGCCGGCGAAATCCGCCACGATGGCATCGCGCGACTTGGTCATGCGATTGAACAGCGTGGACTTGCCGACATTGGGGCGCCCTACGAGCGCGATGACCGGTTTCATGAATCAGCGGATCAGGCCTGCAGCCTGAAATTTCTTAGTCGGGCACGAAGCCGTAGACACCGCCCTTGGCGGTGACCACGATGAGGGTATCGCCCGCCACGACGGGCGCGGCGGTGATGGCGGAGCCATCGGTCGTCAGCCGGTTGACGGGGGAGCCGTCTTCTCGCGAGAGCATGTGGACCAGGCCGAAGTCGTCGCCGATGGCAACCGAGCGTCCCAGCACCAGTGGGGCGCTGAGGTGGCGATAACGCAGGGTTTCGATGTTCCAGCTGCGTTCGCCGTCGGCACGATTCCAGGCGACCACATTGCCATTGGACTCGGTACCGTAGAGGCGCGACTCGTCGCCGTCCAGGCCGGTGAAACCGGCGGCCGGGCGCGCCCAGAGCAGCTGGCCTCGGGACGCGTCGACACAGCCGACCGTCGACTGGAATGCGCGGGCACAGACGATGCTGTCGTCGCGCGCGGTGCGGCCCACGATGTCGACCAGGCGTTCGATGTCATTGGTGCCACGGGTCACCGCCACCGGGGCTTCCCAGCGCGTGGAACCATTGATCGGATTCATGCCCACCAAGCGCCCGGCGAGCCCCACCACCAGCGTGTCGCCCACAGCCAGCAGAGCGCCGCCGTGGCGCAGCACCAGCGGATCGCCGGTGCGCTGCTGGATCCACAGGCGGCGACCGGTCTTGCCATCGAAGGCGATGACCGAGCGGTCGGCAGCCAGGACGAAGACGCGCTCGCCGGCCACGAAAGGCGCGGTGAACGCCTCGGCGGTCAGGGCCTGGCGCCATGCTTCGCGGCCGCCGGAAAAAGCGACCAGTTCGTTGTTGCGGGTAACCACCGCAGTCAGATTGCCGTCGCTGCCGACGCCGGCAGACAGCGGTGCACCGGCGCTGGCGCGCCAGAGTTCACGGCCGGTGCGGGCTTCGAAGGAAACCACGGTGCCGTTGTCGGCGCCCAGGGTGACCTTGTCGCCATTGACCTGCAACGCCACCGGGAAGCTGCCAGTAGCGGGAATCTTGGCGGTCCACGCCTGCCGAACCGCTACCTTCGCCACGACGGGCCCGAGTTCCGCTGGTTTGGGCGGCGGGGTTCCGCCGAACATGGTGCGCATCGATTCCGGCAATATCGAACAGCCACCCAGCCCGATCATGGCGGCCGTGACGGCGACCAGGGCATAGGGGCGCAAGGAAGACGAAAAGGTCATACGGTTCACGAGGTAGCCTGCTTTTCGGCGGATGCACGCGGATCGACGCCGAGCGCATTGAGCTTGATTTCCACCAGTTGCCTGTATTCGGATTGCGCATCCAGACCTTTCCACGCGGTCGTGTAGGCAGCCACGGCGTCGGCCGACTTGCCCTGGCGGGCGAGGATGTCGCCCTTGCGATCGGCGGCGAGCGGCGCAAACGCAACGGGCATGGCGGTGTCGAGCTGCTTCAGGGCTTCGTCGTAGGATTTCGCGTCGAGCAGGATGGACGCGGTGCGAAGCTTCGCCACGGCCTTCAGGCCATCGTCACGGCCCTTGTCCGCGACCCAGGTCAGCGCGGCCTTGGCGCCGTCGGCATTGCCCTTGTCGAGCAGCACCTTGGCGGCTGCAAGACCGGCCTGCTGGGCGTAGACGGTGCGACCGAACCGGTCACGCAGGTCGTCGAAGGCCCGCTGGGCGCGACTCGCATCACCTGCCTGCACCGCGCGCTCGACTTCGTCGTAGAGCACGGCGGACTGCGCCGCCTGGCGGCGGTCCCAGAAGTTGTAGAGATTCCAGGCAGCGAAGCCCAGCGCGATGACCGTGACGACGGCGGTGATCAGCGTGCCCCAGCGCGACCAGACGTGCTTGAGCTGGTCGAGCTGTTCTTGTTCTTCGAGGTCTAGATGAATGGCCATGAAATGCTGTTTGTCACTGCGCTGATCAAGCGCGGGATTGTAGGCTGGAGGCCCAGGACGCCATGGCGTCCAGGCGCTCGAGCCGCTGGGTGCCTGCGCCGTCGCGCAAGGCCTTGACCGTGACCTCGCCCCGGGCGAGTTCGTCAGCTCCAAAAACCAGGGCGAAGTTCGCACCGCTGGCATCGGCTTTCTTGAATTGCGACTTGAAGCTGCCCATGCCCTCGCCGGCTCCGGCGTGCATCTGCACCGACACGCCAGCTGCGCGCAAGGCCTGCAGCGCCGGCACCACCTGCACCAGCGCGGACGCGTCCGGAACGATGGCGTAGGCGTCGAGCGCCGCTGCCTGCGCGGAGGCTTGCTGCGCCTGCAGTAACTCGAGTACCCGCTCGATGCCCATCCCCCAGCCCACCGCGGGCGTGGGCTTGCCGCCCAGCAGCTCGAACAGGCCGTCGTAGCGGCCACCGCCGCAGAGCGTGCCCTGGGAGCCAAGTTCGTCGGTGATGAATTCGAAGACGGTGTGCGAGTAGTAGTCCAGACCCCGCACCAGGCGCGGATTGACCGTCCAGGGCACGCCGCAGGCCGTCAGCAATTGCTGCACCGTTTCCAGATGGCGCCGTGACGACTCCCCGAGATAGTCGAGCAATTGCGGGGCCTGGCGGACCATGTCCTGCATCGCGGGATTCTTGGTGTCGAGAATGCGCAACGGGTTGGTGTGCAGCCGCCGACGGGCGTCTTCGTCCAGCAGCGCGGCATGGCCCTCGAAGTAGGCGACGAGCGCCGCGCGGTGCGCCAGCCGTTCGGCCGGCACACCCAGGCTGTTAAGTTCGACCCGCACGTTGCGCAAGCCGAGTTCCTGGAACAACGTGTGAACCAGCAGCATGACCTCCGCGTCCATCTCCGGACCGGCGAAGCCGAGCGCCTCGACGCCTAGCTGGTAGAACTGGCGATAACGGCCACGTTGCGGACGTTCGTGCCGGAACATCGGCCCCATGTAGTAGAGCCGCTTGCCGCCGTCGTAGGTCAGGTTGTGCTCGATAGCGGCGCGCACCACGCCGGGCGTGTTTTCCGGGCGCAGGGTCAGCTCTTCGCCGTTGAGCCGGTCGGAGAAGGAATACATCTCCTTCTCGACGATGTCGGTGGTCTGCCCGGTGCCACGCACGAAAAGCGCGGTCGGCTCGACGATGGGCGTGCGGATGTTGCGGAAGGCGTAGCGCGCCATGAGGCCGCGCACCTTCTCCTCCAGCCACTCCCAGCGCGCGGAATCCGGCGGCAGGATGTCGTTCATGCCCTTCACGCCTGGCAGGCGCGAAAGCTTGCCCACGGGGGCGCCGGCCGCGGGCGCGGCTTGTGTGTTCTCAGCCATCTTGAAAGGAAATCAGGCAGCCGCCACGGTGGACGGATTGCCGAAACGTTGTTCGATATAGCGTTCGACGAGCTGCTGGAACTCGGCTGCGATGTTCTCGCCGCGCAGGGTCAGCGCCTTCTCGCCGTCGATGAAGACCGGCGCCGCCGGCGCCTCGCCGGTGCCCGGCAGGCTGATGCCGATGTCGGCGTGCTTGCTTTCGCCCGGGCCGTTGACGATGCAGCCCATCACCGCGACCTTCAGGCCTTCGACGCCCGGGTAGGTCTTGCGCCAGACGGGCATCTGCATGCGCAGGAAGTCGTCGATCTGCTTTGCCAGCTCCTGGAAGGTACTGCTGGTGGTGCGCCCGCAACCGGGGCAGGCAGTGACGCTGGGCACGAAGACACGCAGGCCCATGGCCTGCAGGATCTCGTTGGCAACGACCACCTCCTGCGTTCGTGCTTCGCCCGGCTGCGGCGTCAGGGACACCCGGATCGTGTCGCCGATGCCGTCCTGCAGCAGCACCGACAAGGCCGCGGCCGAGGCCACCGTGCCCTTGGTGCCCATGCCGGCTTCGGTCAGTCCCAGGTGCAGCGGATAGTCGCAGCGCCGCGCCAGTTCCCGGTAAACGGAAACCAGGTCACGCACGCCGCTGACCTTGCACGACAGGATCACCTGGCTGCCGTCCATGCCCATGCGCTCGGCGAGCCGGGCGGAGTCGATGGCCGAGGTAATGAGCGCTTCGTACATCACCTGGCGCGCTTCCCAGGGCTGGCTGCGGCGGCTGTTTTCGTCCATCAGCGACGCCAGCAGCTCCTGGTCGAGGCTGCCCCAGTTCACGCCGATGCGCACCGGCTTGTTCCAGCGCAAGGCCGCATCGATCATCTGGCCGAACTGCTTGTCGTGCTTGTCGCCCTTGCCGACGTTGCCGGGGTTGATGCGGTACTTCGACAGCGCCTCGGCGCATGCAGGATAGTCGGTGAGCAGCCGGTGGCCGTTGTAGTGGAAGTCGCCGATGAGCGGCACGTCGATGCCCATGCGGTCGAGCTGCTCCCGGATGTAGGGAACTTGAGCGGCCGCCTCGGGGGTGTTGACGGTGATGCGCACCATCTCCGAGCCGGCATTGGCCAGTTCCTTGACCTGGATCGCGGTACCGACGGCGTCCACCGTGTCGGTGTTGGTCATCGATTGCACGCGCACAGGCGCGTCGGCACCCACGGTGACCACGCGCGGTCCCCATACCACTCGGGCCTGGCGCGAGCGCCTGGCCGGGGGATGGGCGACATCGATCGGTCCCGCCGTGTCGGATGGGAAGCAATGGGGTGCGGAAAGGTCGGACAAGGCGGTCACCTCACTTCGAAACGGGCGACGTTGTTGCGCGTGATCGCGCTCAGGTCGAAAGCTTTGCCGCGGACCTGCACCGAGGTCGCACCGGCGTTGCCCACCACGACGGACAAGGGTGGCGTGCCGTTGGCACTCAGCTGCGAACCGGGCTGGAGAACCTTCTCCATGACGGTCGTGCCCCGGCTATCGGTCACACGAATCCAGGAGGCGTCGGTGGCAGTGAACGTGACAACGCCTTCGCCAGCAGCCCCGGTAGCCGGGGAGGAAGCGGGCGTTGCGGCCGTGGTCATGGCGGCGGACGACTGCAAGGCCGACTCCGAAGCGGCAACCGCAGGCGCGGACGAAGCCGACGCACCGGCGGCTGACTGAGGCTCGCCCCGGGTCGATTCCGGTCCCATCGGCGCTACGGCGGCAACGGGCGGCTCACCCGGAAGCGTCTGCTGATCACCGTTGCCGCCGACCGGCGCCGAGGCATCCTCGGTTCGTGGCGTGCCGAGCACGGCCTGCATCCAGGCATCGAGCCGGGCGGCAGGCACCAGCAGCAAGGTGGCAGCGGCCAGCAAAATCACCACGACGACCCAGAAAACCGGATGCCGCGCGCCGCTACCGATACCTGCCAGGCCGGCGGGGGCCGCGGTGGTGGTGCGAAAGGTGGTGCGGTCACTTCGTTCGACCGTCGCTGCGAGCTGCGGTGGATTCTTTTGCGGAAGGCGTGCGAGCACCGGCCCCGGATCGAGCTTGAGCGCGCGGCACACACCGCCGGCAAGCGCCCGCACGAAAGGTGGATCGGGCAACAGGTCGAAGCGCTCGGCCTCGAGTGCCTCGAGGCGGGCCACCGGAACCTTCAGCGCGACGGCCAGGGAAGCGATATGCACACCGGCCTGTTCGCGTGCCGCCCGCAGCATGGCGCCGGCGCTCGGGCCGGCCGGCAGGGCCTGCTCCGTCTCACTCATCGAAGACTCCACGTTCGAAAGAAGCGGCCTCCCGCGATTGCGGGAAACGCTTGCGCAGTTGTTCGCCCAGTTGCGACAGCGCGACGTTGTCGCCGAGCCGGCGTTCCACCCGCATCCCCAGCCACAGAGATTCGGCCGTCGCGAATTCGCCGTTGTTGACACGGCGAATATAGAAGCGAGAACCGGCCATGTCGCCGCGCTGGAAGTGCATGTTGGCCAGTGTGTATCCGACGATCGGGTTGCCCGGATCGAGATCATAGGCGCGGGTCAGCGTGGTCTCGGCTTCGGCGGGCCGGCCCCAACGGACCCGGCACAGGCCCTGGGCCATGAGGGTCTTGGGCAGGTTGGTGTAGCCCGGTGTGGTGGCTGCTTGCGAGAAGAGCCGGTCGGCTTCTTCGAAACGCTTTTGCTGGCACATGAGCCAGCCATGGTTGTGCAAGGTGTCCGCATCGCGCGGGTTCAAGGTGGTGGCCCGACGAAAGCTTTCGGCCGCGAGGTCGAAGTCGTTGAGCCGCATGTAGATGAGGCCGCGCAGGCTGTAGGCCGGAGCGTAGTTGGGATCCGCGGCGATCGCCTGCTTCACCTCGTCGAGGGCGACGGTGGGCTTGTCGGTCTCGAAATAACCGGACGCGAGCTCGATCCGGATGCGCGCACGGCGGCGGCCGGGCGACTCGTCCGACGCGGTGACGAGTTCGGGGCGCGTGACCTCGCTGGTCTGTGACACCGGCTGCTGCGTGACCACGGTGCTCGAAACGCAGCCCGACACGAGCACTGCGAGCGCGCAGGCGAAGACAGCAGCCAAGGCCGTCTCCCGACGGCGTTGCCAGTGTAGCGCCGCGAAAAGACCCAGGAAAGATCCTGACATCCTGTCAGGACTCCCTGCCGACGGCGACCGGGATCAGTGGAATGCTTCGCTGCCGGGCGATTCGCTCACCGACCCGGGTGCGGTCTTTCACATCGCCGGCCAACTGACCACAGGCGGCATCGATGTCGTCACCACGGGTCTTGCGGATCGTGGTGACGATGCCGGCGTCGCTCAGTCGCTTGGCAAACGCGGTGACCCGCTCGCGCGGCGAACGCTTCAGGCCGGACGCGGGAAACGGGTTGAACGGAATGAGGTTGAACTTGCAAGACAGCCCCGCGCCGTCGCCATGCTCGCGCACGAGGGCAGCCAGGCGGTCGGCGTGCTCCGGAAGATCGTTCACACCGTCGAGCATGCAGTATTCGAAGGTGATGAAGTCGCGTGGCGCGAACTGCAGGTACCGTTTGCAGGCGTCGAGCAACTCGGCGATGGGATATTTGCGGTTGAGCGGCACCAGGTTGTCGCGCAACGGGTCGGTGGGCGCATGCAGCGACACGGCCAGCGCGACCGGACAGTCCTGCGAGAGCCGGTCCATCATCGGCACGACGCCGGAGGTGGACACCGTCACGCGCCGGCGCGACATGCCGTAGGCGTGGTCGTCAAGCATGGTGCGCAGCGACGGCACCAGCGCCGAATAGTTCTGCAGCGGCTCGCCCATGCCCATCATCACGACGTTGGAAACCACCCGTTCGGTGGTGCCCAGGCGATTGCGCAAGGCATGCTCGGCATACCAGAGCTGGCCGGTGATCTCGGCGGTGGTGAGGTTGCGGCTGAAGCCCTGATGCCCGGTGGAGCAGAAGCGGCAATTGACCGCGCAGCCCGCCTGCGACGAGATGCAGAGCGTGCCGCGATCGTCCTCGGGGATGAACACGGTTTCGACCGCATTTCCGTCACCCACATCGAACAACCATTTGACAGTGCCGTCGGCCGACACATGTTCGGCGACGACTGGCAGGGCCCGCACTTCGGCGATGCCCGGCAGTTTTTCGCGGAGAGACCTGGCCAGGTCGCTCATCGCGGAGAAATCGGATGCGCCCCGCTGGTGGATCCAGCGGAACAACTGGGTGGCGCGGAAGCGCTTCTCACCCAGTTGTTCGCAGAACGCGGCCAACCCGTCGAGGTCGAAATCGAGCAGGTTGGTCAGGGAGTTCATGCGTGGCGCGACAACCGCTCAGCGGCTGTAGATGCCCATGGCGGGGAAGAAGAAAGCGATTTCGACGGCAGCGGTTTCAGCGGCGTCGGAGCCGTGGACGGCGTTGGCATCGATGCTGTCGGCGAAGTCGGCGCGGATGGTGCCCTTTTCGGCCTTCTTCGGATCGGTGGCGCCCATCAGGTCGCGGTTCTTGAGAATGGCGCCTTCACCTTCGAGGGCCTGGACGAACACCGGGCCGGAGATCATGAAGTCGACGAGGTCCTTGAAGAACGGACGGGCGGCGTGCACGGCGTAGAACTGCTCGGCTTCGGCGCGCGACAGCTGGGTCAGGCGGGCGGCGACTACCTTCAGGCCGGCGGCTTCGAAACGGGCGACGATCTGGCCGATCGCGTTCTTCTTGACGGCGTCGGGCTTGATGATGGAGAGAGTGCGTTCGATTGCCATGGGTTTTCCTGGATGGTCCTGTTCTGGTGAATGTCTATGCGACGATTTTGCCGAAGCGGCAAAGCCCGCGATTTTAACCCGGTGTCAAGCGGCTTTTCGGGCCCGTCGCACGATCAACGGCTGCGTCCACGCGACCCCGCCGGTGGCTTGGCGCGCTTTTGCTCCTGTCGCTGGCGCTTCAGGCTGTCGGCGCCGATGTAGCCGACCGAGGTCTTGAGAGGATCGGGCTGGGCATCGCCCCGGGCCGCGGCCACACGTTCGGCGTTCTTGTAGCCGCCTTTCGGTCCGGCCGGACGCACCGGCGCAGCCGGCGGGGCGCCCGCTGCGCCGCCCTTGCCGAAGGCACCGAAGATGCGGCTGGGCGCCGGCGCACGACCCCCACCCTCGCGGCGCTTGTCGACGGTCTTGCGCGGCGGCGCGGCACGCGGCATGCCGGCGGCGTCCATCAGCGCGGCGATATCGCGTTCGTCGAGCTCCATGAACGAGCCGCGCTTCAGGCCGCGCGGCAGCTGCATCGCACCGTAGCGAATGCGGATCAGTCGGCTGACCGCATGGCCCACCGCTTCCAGCATGCGCCGCACTTCGCGGTTGCGCCCTTCGGAAATCGTCACCCGGTACCAGGTGTTGGCGCCCTCCCCGCCGCCATCCTCGATGGAGCCGAACTGCGCCATGCCGTCCTCGAGACGCACGCCGTCGAGCAGCTTCTGCTTCTCGTCGTTGCTCAGGGCCCCCAGCACGCGCACCGCGTACTCGCGCTCCAGGCCGAAGCGTGGATGCATGAGGCGGTTGGCCACCTCCCCGGAACTGGTGAGCAGCAGCAAGCCCTCGGTATTCAGGTCAAGGCGACCGACCGATTGCCACTTGCCGTTGTGCAGGCGCGGCAGGCGACGAAACACCGTCGGCCGGTTCTGTGGGTCGTCGTGGGTGACGACCTCGCCTGCCGGCTTGTGATAGGCGATGACCCGGGCCGGCGGTGGCTCGATACGAACACGCACCGCCTTGCCGTTGATGCGGATCTGGTCGCCGTACTGGATGCGCTGGCCGACGTGGGCCGGCTCGTTGTTCACCGATATGCGGCCTTCCAGGATCATCTGCTCCATCTCGAGGCGCGAACCCAGTCCCGCCTGGGCCAGCACCTTGTGCAGCTTGGGGGAATCCTGTTGCGGTTGAAGCACGCGCTTTTGCGGCGTGGCATCGGCCGATTCTTCGTCGTCGACGCCTTCGACTTCCTCGTCGAAGCGGCCGGAGACGACATCACCGAAGCGGCCGTCGTCGTTCTGGCCGACGGACGCCACTGGCGATTCGTCTGCATGCGGTGCCGGCGTGGGCGACGTCGCCTCGGCTGGCGCCTGGTCGTCTTCGGGCGTGGATGCGTTCATGGGGAGGCCTTGGATTCGTCCGGCGCATCGGCCACAGCGGGCGTGTCGATGGCGGGATCGTTGGTTTGATCGGGTTCGGGGACGGCGGGCGCGTCGTGAGCGGTCTGCGCAGGCGGCAGGTCGTCGATCGACAGGTTGCCCTGCAGGAGATCGTCGCCCTGCTCCTGCAGCGCAGCCCGCAAGGCCTTTTCGGCAGCGGCGCCGTCGGCCAGCGGAAGCTGGTCGAGCGACGCCAGCCCCAGGTCGTCGAGAAATTGCTTGGTGGTAGCGAACAGCGCCGGCCGGCCGACGGTTTCGCGGTGACCGATGACCTCGATCCAGCCACGATCCTCGAGCTGTTTCACGATGAGGCTGTTGACGACGACGCCGCGGATGTCTTCCATATCGCCACGGGTCACCGGCTGCCGATAGGCGATGATCGCCAGCGTTTCGAGCGTGGCACGGCTGTAGCGCGGTGGCTTTTCCGGGTGCAGGCGATCGAGATAGGGCCGCATCTGCGGGCGGCTCTGAAAACGCCAGCCGGTAGCCACCTGCACCAGCTCGACGCCGCGCTGGGTCCAGTCGGCCTGCAGGTCTTCGAGCAACTGACGCACGGTATCGGCACCCAGGCCGTCGTCGAACAGCAGGCGCATCTCGCGCAGCGGCAAGGGCTGGGGCGAGCAGATCAGAGCGGTCTCGAGGATGCGCTTGGCATCCGCCGTGTTCATGGTCGTGCGCTTTCGGGTGGCATGGCGATTGAAGGGCGGCGCCGCGTGGGCGTTGGCGCCAGGGGCGGCGAAGGCCGACCGGTGCGACGGTCGGCGGCGGCAGGACAGCGGTGTGTTGCCGCTGCCGTGCGCTCTGCGAAGCGCTCAGGCGGGCTGTGGCGGATTGTAAGCGAGGCCCCACGCATCGAGCGCTTCACGCAGGTCAGCGGGCGCGGGCGACTCGAATTGCATCGGCCGGCCGTCCGCCGGGTGCTCGAACGCCAGCCGGAACGCATGCAGCGCCTGGCGTTGCATGCCGGCGGCCGGAGCCCCGCCATAGACACCATCGGCCAGTAGCGGATGCCCGATCGAGGCCAGATGGACCCGGATCTGATGGGTACGCCCGGTATGCAGCACGCATTGCACCCAACAGCCCTCCTCGGCATTGGCCAGTAGCAGGAAGCTCGTGCGTGCCGTCTTGCCGGACTGCCGCGCCAGGTCGACCACCGCCATGCGCAGCCGGTTGCGCGGATCGCGGCCGATTGCCGAATCGATTTCACGCTCGGCCGGACCGACCCAGGGCCGATGTGCCAGCGCCAGGTATTGCCGGCTGACCTCCCGCGCCGCGATGGCCTTGACCAGCGCATCCATGGCGCGGCGACTGCGCGCCACCACCATCAGGCCGCTGGTGTCCTTGTCGAGCCGATGGACGATGCCGGCGCGCGGCAGCATCGCCGCGGCCGGATCGCGGGCCAGCAGGCCGTTGAGCAAGGTGCCGCGCCAGTTGCCGGGCGCCGGATGCACGACCAGACCGGCAGGCTTGTCGATGACCAGCAGGTCCTCGTCTTCATAGACGATCTGCAAGGGCATTTCTTCCGGCAAAAAGGCCTGGCTCTGCGGCGTGGGGCGCAGGTCGATTTCCAGCCGATCGGCCGCACGCACCTTGGCCGACGGCTTGGCGGCGACCGCACCGTTGAGCCTGACGTCGCCCGAGGCCACGCGTTGCTGCAGGTAGCTGCGCGAGAACTCCGGCGCGGCGGTGGTCAGAGCGCGGTCGAGCCGCTCGCCGTGCAAGCTGGCGGGCACGACGAAATGGCGCGACTCGCTCGCCGTCTCGGCGATGTCGGCTTCGGCCTCGCTTTCGCCGTCGCTTTCGTCGTCCAGGCCCTGGCCGGCCACCGGCAAGTCCTCGTCGGCAATGGGCGATGCGGTGGGCGGCTGGGGGGCCGCCGATATAATCCCGGGGGTTTTTCTCAAAGGGTTGCCTGTGATGCGTCGAGTCAAATTATCGTTGGTGCCCGCCGGTGGCTCCCTGGTCCTGGCAGCAGCGGTGCTCGCCAGTCTCGGCGGCTGCGGAACCACGTCGATCGACGACCAGACCGCGGGCTGGAGCCCCAACAAGATCTATTCCGAAGCCAAGGACGAAGCCTCGTCGGCCAATTACGACAAGGCCGTCCCGCTCTACGAAAAGCTGGAAGGCCGTGCCGCCGGTACGCCGCTGGCCCAGCAGGCCGAGCTCGAAAAGGCCTACGCCCAGTACAAGGGCGGCCAGCAGGTGCAGGCCGTCGCCACGCTCGACCGCTTCATCAAGCTGCATCCGGCCAGCCCCGCGCTCGACTATGCCTTCTACCTGAAGGGTCTGGCCAACTTCAACGACGACCTGGGGCTGTTCTCGTCGATCTCGCGTCAGGATCTTTCCGAGCGCGACCAGAAGGCGGCCAAGGATTCGTTCGACACCTTCAGCCAGCTCGTCAACCGCTTTCCGGAATCCAAGTACGCGCCGGACAGCCGCCAGCGCATGACCTACATCGTCAATTCGCTGGCGCAGTACGAGGTCCATGTCGCGCGCTACTACTACAGCCGTGGCGCCTACGTGGCGGCGATCAACCGGGCGCAGAACGCCATCTCCGGTTACACCGGCGTGCCAGCCACCGAAGAAGCGCTGTTCATCCTCATGCAGTCCTACACCGCGCTGGGCCTGAAGGATCTGAGCGACGACACGCGTCGTGTCATGGCGGCCAACTTCCCCGACAGCGGCTACGTCAAGGGCACGGTCCGCGGCCCGACCGACCCGTGGTGGAAGCTCTGGTAAGTCTGGCCTGACGGCGGCGGGTCACCAGTCGTCGAATCCCGAGGTGTCGGGTAGACCGGCGGCAGACGCCGCTGCGCCCACCGCCGCCAGCACGTCGATGGCCTGGTCGAATTCCTCCTGGGTGCCCAGCCTGCGCATCGGCGGCAGGCCGGCCAGCAGGCGACGTCCGTAGGGCATGGACGTGAGGCGGGTATCGCCCACGACCAGGATGCCGTGGTCGTCCTCCCGCCGAATCAGCCGACCGGCGCCCTGCTTGAGCGCCACCGCCGCTTCGGGCACGAAATACGCGTTGAAGGCACTGCGCCCCTCGCTCTCCAGCCGCTGCGCGCGCGCTTCCACCAGCGGGTCGTTGGGCGGCGGAAAAGGCAGTTTGTCGATCACCACCATCTGCAGCGCATCGCCCGGCACGTCGACCCCCTCCCAGAACGAGGCGGACGCCACCAGCACGCAACCCGCCCGCCCCTGGCTTGCGCCTTCACGAAACCGGTCCAGCAACTGGCGTTTGGTGCCCTGGCCCTGCACCAGCACCTCCACGCCGTGGGTGGCGGCGAAGTACGACTGCAGCACCTCGCCCATGGTTCGCAAGGCGCGCAGGGTCGTCGTCAGTACCAGGGTCCGCCCGCCGATTCTTTCGATGGCCGGCACGATGAGTCGGGCCAGCGCCGCCGGATGGCCCGGATCGGCCGGCTTGGGCAGGTTCGGGGGCACATGGATCGCCGCCTGGGTGGCGTAGTCGAACGGGCTTTCCACACGCATGATGCGCGCGTCCTGCAGGCCGCAAGGCTCAGTGAACCAGTTCAGGCGCGCATCGTTGCCCAGGGTGGCGGAGGTGAAGATCCAGGCGCGTGGCCGGCCGCCGTCCGGTGATGGCCCGCCGGCTGCGCGATCACCCGCATCACCGGGCCAGCCGGCCTGCAGGGCCGCCAGATCGTCTTCGCCGTCGTCATCCAGGTAAGGCGGATCCTCGGCGGGCGCGCGAGCCGCAGCGCCCGCATCTTCGGACGGCAGGCCCAGCATGCGTTCGCGAACCGCCTGCGCGATGTCCAGCGGCGACTCCATCAGCCGCAGCTGGTTCGGTGTGATGTCGGCCCAGCGGACCGATCCGGCCGCACAAGCGGACTTGAATCGCGCGGTGCGCCGACCCAGTTCGGTGGCCCGCTCGAACAGCCGCACGAAATCCGGCGCGATCTCGCTGACCGTGTCCAGGCTGTTTCTGGCCGACTCCAGCGCCGCATCGATCGCGGCGAGTGCGCAAGCCCAGTGCGCCGGGTCGACGCCATCCGGCTCCACGCCGGTCCAGCGCAGCTTGCCGACGGCAGACGACCCGGCGACCAGACGCAGATCCCGTGCCACGCGATCGACCTCGGCTGCATGCCGAGGCCAGTCGACCAGGCCGCGTGCCAGCTGCAGCCCGGTGGCGAGCAGATCGCGGGCGAAGTCGAGCAGCTGCCCGGTACCGAGCTGCAGGCCGAGAAACTGCACGCCGGTTTCGTTGAGCTGATGCGCCTCGTCGAACACGGCTACCCGCACCGTCGGCAGCAGCTCCGCCATGCCGGACTCCCGCACGGCCAGGTCGGCGAAGAAGAGATGGTGGTTGATCACCACTACATCGGCGGCCAGCGCATCGCGCCTGGCGACGTTGACGTGGCAGGAACGAAACTTCGGACACTGCGAACCCAGACAGTTCTCGCGCGTCGAGGTGATGAGCGGCAACACCGGCGAACGTTCGTCCAGCCCGGGCATCTCGCCGAGGTCGCCGGTGCGTGTGGCCTGGGCCCAGGTTTCGACCCGGGCGAGGATGCGCGCGACGCTGCGATCGCCGCCGGCGTCGGATTGGCGGGCGACTTCCAGTCGCTGCTGGCACAGATAGCTTGCCCGGCCCTTGAGCAAGGCACTGCGCACCGGCAGTCCGATGGCCTTGATCAGCAGTGGCAGGTCGCGCGAGAAGAGCTGGTCCTGCAAGGTCTTGGTGGCGGTTGAAAACAGCACGCGCTCGCCACTGAGCAAGGCCGGCACCAGGTACGAATAGGTCTTGCCGACGCCGGTACCGGCCTCGACGACCAGCACGCCGCCCGTGTCGATGGTCTCGGCCACCGCCAGCGCCATGGTGCGTTGGCCTTCGCGTGGACGGAAATGCTCGGTCGCGACGGAGAGCCAGCCGCCGGGCGTGAAAGCCTCGGTCACGGCCGCGACGAGCGGGCTGCACGGCGGCGACGTCGGGTCGCTCACGGCCGTTGCGGCCGGCCGGCCAGGAAAGCGCCAGCGGCGACGCGGACTCGGAGGGAATAAAAATGCATGGAACGCCAGGACATGCCAGGATGAGGCACGCCCGATGATAAAGTCGGCGCCGCCTGAGCTGCGACCTTCCCATGTCCTCCCATTTCCGTCTCGCCGGTGCTACTGGCATCCACCAGGGCGACCGTGCCTATCAGCAGGACCGCGTGGCGCTGCTGCCCCATTCCCGTGCCAACGGCTGCCTGCTGGGCATTGTGGCCGACGGCATGGGCGGACGCAGCGGCGGACGCAAGGCCTCCGATCAAGTGATCCTCACCGCGCAGCAGCTGTTCGACCTGTACGTGCCCTACCAGGACGACGCGCAAGCCCTGCTGCGCCGCATCGCCGAAGAGGCGCACCTGGTCATCGGGCTGATCGCGCTGTCGGCCGAGCAGGAGCCGCACAGCACGCTGGCCGCCTTTCTCATCAACCCCAAGGGCGACTGCCACTGGGTGCATGTCGGCGATTCGCGCATCTACCACTTCCGCGGCCGCGATCTTCTGCATCGCACCAGTGATCATTCTTACGTGCAAGGCTTGGTCGACCGGGGCGAGATCTCCGAAGCCGAGGCCAACGTGCACCCCAAGTCCAACATTCTCATGGGCTGCCTGGGCACGCCGGAGCCGCCGCCGATCGCGCTGAAGAGCATTCCGCGCCTGGAACCCGGCGACACCCTGATGGCCTGCAGCGACGGCCTCTGGCATTACTTCGCCAGCCACGAGATCGGCTCGGCGTTGGTCGATCTGCCACCGCGCGATGCGGCCCAGGCGCTGGTGGCCGGTGCACGCCGACGTGCGCGGGGCGGCGGCGACAACCTGTCGCTCGCCCTGGTGCGCATGGAGCCGCCTGAAGTGCCCGACAACGCCCGGCCGGTTGCGCCAGCGACGCCGGCCGGCAGCGCCCGTCGGGCCGCGTAGCAAAACGTTTTTCCGAAACTTTCTCGGTTGGAAGCGCTCCAGCGCGCTCGACCGTGCTTGCGCGCGCCCATCTGCCCATCCGCCCGGTCTCCTCTTCGCCGACATACGCGGCGAACAGACCGATTTCAGGGACGCGTGGGCGTTTGCACCGGCGGAGAAGCCGGCCCCGGCGTGGCAGGCAGCGGCTCGACCGGAGGCTTGGTCGCGCGGTCGGCCTGACGTCGAGCCAGGGCCGCCTTGCGCTCCGCCGCTTCTTTCTGTCGTGCCTCGTAGCGCGCACGCTCGGCGGGCGCATTCGCCGCGCGCTGGGCCTGTTCGGCCACCGCTTTGTCGTGGGCTTCCAGGGTGCTGTTTCGATTGGCCTGCGCGCGTGCTGCATCGGCAGGCCGCGACGCGGCGCGGTCGGCATTGCGGCGGTCGAGGTCGGCCTGCCGCTGCTCCAACGGCACCGCGGACGCCGCACGCTCGGCAGCACGTGCATGGTCGGCTTCGGACTGGCGGCGTTGGTCCTCGACACGCGCCAGCCGGACCCGCTCCTCGCGCTCGCGCTCCCCGGCACGCACATCCACGTCACGGCGGTTGAGCGCATTCAGCATGGGGCGATAGCGCCCCCGCACTTCCAGCAGGCAGGAATTGACGATGAAGTTCTGGTAGCAGGCAGCCTCCTGCACCGTCTGTTCGGCCAGCAGGCGCGCGCGCTCAGCTTCGATTTCGGCCGTCAGCCGGGCGGCCTCCTCAGGCTGTATCGGTTCGGCACGGGGCCGCAATCCCGTGGGAATCTCGGGAAAATTGGTGTGGCCGCAGCCTGCCAGCACTGCGGCAAGGCCGAGCCCGGCTAGAAAACGCGTGAATTTCATGTAATGGCAGTATCGACCACGCGACGCTCGAGGGCCAGGAACTCAGCCGACTGCATCTCGGTCAGCCGCGACACCGTGCGCGGGAACTCATGGGCCAGCGGCCCTTCGGTGTAGAGCTCCTCGGGCGGCACCGCGGCCGAGATGATGAGCTTGACCCGGCGGTCGTACAAGACGTCGATCAGCCAGGTGAAGCGTCGCGCCTCGGAGGCCATGCGCACCGGCATGTGCGGCACGTTCGACAGCAGCAGCGTATGGAACTGCGTGGCGATTTCCAGGTAGTCGTTCTGCGAGCGTGGCCCGCCGCACAGCGTGCGGAAATCGAACCACACCACGCCGCCGGCACGCCGCCGGGCTTCGATCTGCCGCGCCTCGATGGTCAGCACCGGGCTTTCGTCCTGCTTTTCGGCAAGGTGATTGAAGGCGTCGTCCATCTCGGCGTCGGCCTCCTGGCCGAGCGGCGTGTGATAGAGCTTGAGTTTCTCGAGCGTGCGGCGACGGTAGTCGGTGCCGTTGTCGACATTGACGACTTCCATGCGCTGATTGAGCAGCGCGATGGCCGGCAGGATGCGGTCGCGGTGCAGACCGTCGGGGTACAGCCCGTCGGGTTTGAAGTTGGACGTGGTGACGAAGCCCACGTTGTTGTCGAACAGCGCCACCAGCAGGCGGTGCAGGATCATGGCGTCGGTGATGTCGGCGACGTGGAACTCGTCGAAGCAGATGAGCTGGTAGCGCTCGGCCATGCGTTTGCCGAGTTCGTCCAGCGGGTTCTGCAGCCCTTGCAGGCCGGTGAGTTCGCGGTGCACTTCCCGCATGAATTCGTGGAAGTGCAGCCGGACCTTGCGTTCGATCGGCACGGCGTTGAAGAAGCAGTCCATCAGGAAGCTCTTGCCCCGCCCTACCCCGCCGTACA
The DNA here is from genome assembly GCF_033546935.1 of Xylophilus sp. GOD-11R. GTDB lineage: Bacteria > Pseudomonadota > Gammaproteobacteria > Burkholderiales > Burkholderiaceae_C > Xylophilus. The sequence goes on from NZ_CP137854.1 coordinate 2,795,609, forward strand.
TGTAAACGCCGCGCGGAATTTCCGGCTTGCCGCCGAAGAGGCGGCGCAGCGCGCTGCCGCGCTTCTCGTCGAACGCGGTCCATTCGTCGGCACAGCGTTGCAGCGCCTCGACGGCGCGCAACTGGGCCGGATCGGCCACGAATCCCCGCTGCTTGAGTTCTGCCTCGTAGGCTTCGCGGACGTCCACGCGCTTAGAAGTTCAGCGTGCGCTTGTCGACCGCCAGCGCCGCTTCCTTGGTCGCCTCGGACAGCGAAGGATGCGCGTGGCAGATGCGCGCGATGTCTTCTGCGCTCGCTTTGAACTCCATGGCCACGACGGCTTCGGAGATCAGTTCGCTGGCCGACGGGCCGACGATGTGCACGCCCAGGATCTCGTCGGTGGCGGCGTCGGCGATGAACTTCACGAAGCCGGTGGTGTCGCCCAGCGCACGGGCGCGGCCGTTGGCCAGGAACGGGAACGAGCCCGCCTTGTAGGCCCGGCCGTCGGCCTTGAGCTGCTCTTCGGTCTTGCCGACCCAGGCGATCTCGGGGCTGGTGTAGATGACCCAGGGAATCGTGTCGAAGTTGACATGGCCGTGCTGGCCGGCCATGCGCTCGGCGACCGCCACGCCCTCTTCCTCGGCCTTGTGCGCCAGCATCGGGCCGCGCACCACGTCGCCGATGGCCCACACGCCCGGCAGGTTGGTCTTGCAGTCGGCGTCGACCACGATCGCGCCGCGCTCGTCGAGCGCCAGGCCAACGCCTTCGGCGTTCAGGCCGATGGTGTTGGGCACGCGGCCGATGGAGACGATGAGCTTGTCGGCCTCGAGCGTCTGGGCTTCGCCCTTGGCGTCGGTGTAGGCGATGGAGACGCCGGCGTCGGACGCCTTGATCTCGCCGACCTTCACGCCGAGGTTGATCTTCAGGCCCTGCTTGTCGAAAGCCTTCTTGGCTTCCTTGGCGACCTGCTGGTCGACCGCGCCCAGGAAAGTCGGCAGGCCTTCCAGGATGGTGACTTCGGCACCCAGGCGGCGCCAGACCGAGCCCATCTCGAGGCCGATCACACCGGAGCCGATCAGGGCGAGCTTCTTGGGCACGCCACCCAGGCGCAGCGCGCCGTCGTTGGACAGCACGTTGACTTCGTCGAACGGCGTGCCGGGCAGCGCACGGGCGTTGGAGCCGGTGGCCAGCACGACCTGCTTGGCGCTCAGGGTCTCTTCCTTGGCGCCGGAAACCTTGATTTCATAACCAGCGTCGGAGGCGGATACGAAGGAGCCGCGACCGTGGAAGAAGCTGATCTTGTTCTTCTTGAACAGGTACAGGATGCCGTCGTTGTTCTGCTTGACGACGGTGTCCTTGCGGCCGAGCAGCGTGGGCAGGTCGAGCTCGACGCCCGACACCTTCACGCCGTGTTCGGCCAGGTGCTTGTGCGAGAACTCGAAATGCTCGGAAGACTGCAGCAGCGCCTTGGACGGAATGCAGCCGACATTGGTGCAGGTGCCGCCGGGAGCCGGGCCGCCGGCCGCGTTCTTCCATTCGTCGATGGCCGCGACCTTGAAGCCAAGTTGCGCGGCACGAATGGCAGCGATGTAGCCGCCGGGGCCGCCGCCGATGACGATGACGTCGAATTGTTGGGACATGGAGATTCCTTCAAAAAAGCCCGCCGATCCGGTGTCCGGACCCACGGGCGAGCGAAGCTAGGCCTGATGTGGGGCACAGCAGGCCGGCTTTGCCGGGCTGCCAGTGCCGCCCCCTCGCAGGGGGTAGGCGAAGCGACACGAAGTGCGCGAAGCCTGGGGGTGGTCAAATATCAAACAGCAGGCGAGCCGGGTCTTCCAGCGCATCCTTCATGGCGACCAGGCCCAGGACGGCTTCGCGGCCGTCGATGATGCGGTGGTCGTAGGACATCGCCAGGTAGTTCATCGGACGCACCACGACCTGGCCGTTCTCGACCACGGCACGATCCTTGGTGGCGTGCACCCCGAGGATGGCCGACTGCGGCGGGTTGATGATGGGGGTGGACATCATCGAGCCGAAGGTCCCGCCATTGGAGATGGAGAAGGTACCGCCGGTCATGTCGTCGATGCCGAGCTTGCCTTCCTGGGCCTTCTTGCCGAATTCAGCGATCTTCTTCTCGATGTCGGCGAAGCTCATCTGGTCGGCGTTGCGCAGGATGGGCACGACCAGGCCGCGCGGCGAACCGACGGCGATGCCAATGTCGAAGTAGCCGTGGTAGAGGATGTCGTTGCCGTCGACCGAAGCGTTGAGCACCGGGAACTTCTTCAGGGCGTGGACCGCAGCCTTCACGAAGAAGCTCATGAAGCCGAGCTTTACGCCGTGTTCTTTGGTGAAGTTGTCCTGGAAGCGCTTGCGCAGGTCCATCACCGGCGCCATGTTGACTTCGTTGAAGGTGGTCAGGATGGCGTTGGTGGACTGCGATTGCAGCAGGCGTTCGGCGATGCGGGCGCGCAGGCGACTCATCGGCACGCGTTGTTCCGGACGCTCGCCGAGGTCGGCCGAAGTGGGGGCCGAAACCTGGGCCAGTGCGGGCTTGGGCGCTGCGGCAGGCGCGGGAGCGGCGGCCGGCTTGGTACCCGAGGCGACAGCAGAGAGCACGTCGCCCTTGGTGACGCGACCGTCCCGGCCGGAGCCGGAGACATCGCCGGTCGACAGGTTGTTGTCGGCCAGCAGCTTGGCAGCGGCGGGCATGGCGACATCGGACTTGGCGCCACCGGTGGCGGCGGGTGCGGCAGCGGCCGGGGCCGGTGCGGCGGCGGTGGGTGCAGGCGCGGCGGCAGCCGGAGCGGGTGCAGCGCCGGCGCTCGCGGCGCTGTCGATCTTGGCGATGACCTGACCGGAAACCACGGTGCCACCGTCGCCCACGACCAGTTCGGTGAGCACGCCGGACGAAGGCGCCGGCACTTCCAGCACGACCTTGTCGGTTTCGATCTCGATCAGGATTTCGTCGGCGGTAACGGCTTCGCCGGCCTTCTTCTTCCAGTTCAGCATGGTGGCTTCGGCCACGGATTCGGAGAGCTCGGGGACTTTGACTTCAAAAATGGCCATGGGATTCTTTCGATTTATCTAGCGAGAAGCAGGATGTCGCCTCTGGGCGCATCCCGCTGTTTTTCCAGGTTGCCTTACTTGGTCAGCACGAAGCCCTTGAGCTTGCCGAAAGCGCCTTCGACCAGCGCCTTCTGCTGCTCCTGATGCAGGTGCGAATACCCGACCGCGGGCGATGCCGAAGCCGCGCGGCCGGAGTAACCCAGCTTCTGGCCGTCGAGCATGTTCTCGTGGATGTAGTGCTGCACGAAGAACCAGGCACCCTGGTTCTGCGGCTCGTCCTGGCACCACACGATGTCGGTCGCGTTCGGGTACTTCTTGAGCTCGGTGGCAAAGGCTTTGTGCGGGAACGGATACAGCTGCTCGACACGCAGGATCACGGTGTCGTCGGCGCCCTTCTGTTCGCGGTGCTTTGCCAGGTCGTAGTAGACCTTGCCCGAGCAGGCGATCACTCGCTTGACCTTCTCGGCCTTGACTTCCCGGTTCTCGGCGATGACCGTGCGGAAACCACCGTTGGTGAACTCGGACACCGGCGAGGTGGCGTCCTTGTTACGCAGCAGCGACTTCGGCGTCATGATGATCAGCGGCTTGCGCAGGTTGCGCACCATCTGACGACGCAGCAGGTGAAAGATCTGGCTGGCGGTGGTGGGTTGCACCACCTGCATGTTGGTGTCGGCCGACAGCTGCATGAAGCGCTCCAGGCGTGCGGAGCTGTGCTCCGGGCCCTGGCCTTCGTAGCCGTGCGGCAGCATCAGCGTCAGGCCGTTGACGCGGCCCCACTTCACTTCGCCGGACGCGATGAACTGGTCGATCACCACCTGGGCGCCGTTGGCGAAGTCGCCGAACTGGGCTTCCCAGATCACCAGGGTGTTGGGGTCGTTCGACGCATAGCCGTATTCGAAGCCGAGCACGGCCTCTTCGGACAGGATGGAGTCGATGACGACGAACGGCGCCTGGTTCTCGGCCACGTGTTCCAGCGGCACGTAGGTGCCTTCGTCGAACTTCTCGCGGCTCTGGTCATGGATGACCGCATGGCGGTGGGTGAAGGTGCCACGGCCGCAATCCTCGCCGGACAGGCGGACCGGGTAGCCGCTGGCCACCAGCGACGCGTAGGCCATGGTTTCACCCATGCCCCAGTCGACGTTGACGTCGCCCCGGCCCATGGCGGCGCGGTCGTCGTACACCTTCTTCACCAGCTGATGCGGCGTGACGTTGGCGGGGATGGTCGTGACCTTCTCCGACAGGCGCTTCCATTCGCTGTGCGGAATGGAGGTGTCACCGGCGTCGGTCCACTTCTTGCCGAGGTAGGGGCTCCAGTCGACCGCGTACTTGCCCTTGAAGTTGGTCAGCACCGGATCGACCGTGTGCTTGCCGGCTTCCATGGCGGCACGGTAGGCCTTGGACATGTCGTCGCCCAGCGTGTCGCCCAGGCCCTGCGCGGCCAGCTTGTCGGCGTACATGCGACGGGTGCCGGGGTGAGCGGCGATCTTCTTGTACATCAGCGGCTGGGTGAGCGAGGGGGTGTCCTGCTCGTTGTGGCCCAGCTTGCGGAAACAGATGATGTCGATGACAACGTCCTTGGCGAATTCCATGCGGAATTCGAGCGCCAGCTGGGTGGCCATGACCACGGCTTCGGGGTCGTCGCCGTTCACGTGCAGCACCGGCGCCTCGATCATCTTGACGATGTCGGTGCAATACAGCGTGGAGCGGCTGTCGCGCGGGTCGCTGGTGGTGAAGCCGATCTGGTTGTTGATGACGATGTGGACCGTGCCGCCGGTGTGGTAGCCGCGGGTTTCGGCCAGCGCCAGCGTTTCCATGATGACGCCCTGGCCGGCGAAGGCGGCGTCGCCGTGCACCAGCACCGGCAGCACCTGCTTGCCTTCGGGGTCGCCGCGGCGATCCATGCGGGCACGCACCGAGCCTTCGACGACCGGGTTGACGATTTCGAGGTGCGACGGGTTGAAGGCCAGCGACAGGTGGACCGGGCCGCCAGCGGTGGAGACGTCGGAGCTGAAGCCCTGGTGGTACTTCACGTCGCCCGAGGGCAGGTCTTCCGGCGCAGTGTGGTCGAACTCGGCGAACAGGTCGGCAGGCAGCTTGCCCAGCGAGTTCACCAGCACGTTCAGGCGGCCGCGGTGGGCCATGCCGATGACGATTTCCTGCACGCCCTTGGCGCCGGCGTCCTGGATGAGCGCGTCCATCGAGGCGATGAAGCTTTCGCCGCCTTCGAGCGAGAAACGCTTCTGGCCGACGTACTTGGTGTGCAGGAAGCGCTCCAGGCCTTCAGCGGCAGTCAGGCGGCCGAGGATGTGCTTCTTCTGGTCGTTGTTGAAGCTCGGCGTGGCGCGATTGGCCTCGAGCTTCTGCTGCCACCAGCGCTTCTGGTTCTGGTCGGTGGTGTGCATGTACTCGGCGCCGACGGTGCCGCAGTACGTTTCACGCAAGGCGTTGAGCAGATCGCGCAAGGCCATGGTGTCCTTGCCGAAGAAGGTGTTGCTCGTGTTGAACACCGTCTCCTGGTCCGCATCGGTGAAGCCGTAGAACGACGGCTCCAGCTCCGGGATGGCCGGACGCTCGGTGCGCTTGAGCGGATCGAGGTCGGCCCAGCGAACGCCGACGTTGCGGTAGGCCGCGATCAGCTGCTGGACCGCGGTGCGCTTGCGACCGAGTTCGGAGTCGGCGCCGCTGGCCACGACGACACGGGTGCCGCCCTGCTTGGCGCGCTCGGCGAAGGCGTTGACCACCGGCAAGTGGGGCACGTCGCGGCTGTTGCTGCCGTCGCCGGCGGGTACGTTCTGCAATGCGTCGAAATACGCTCGCCAGTTGTCCGGCACGCTGCCGGGATTGGCCAGGTAGTTTTCGTACATCTCCTCCACATAGGGCGCGTTACCGCCGAAGAGGTAGGTGTTGCCTTGATAGGCTGCGAAGACGGATGTCTCACTCATGGGGCGCTACTTTCGTTTTCCTCTGGAAAACCGGAGCTGGTTTAAAACCTTCCGCGACACGGCTGAACCGATTGGCGGATGCGACTGTGGCTGGGGAAGGGCCTTGGTACGGGCGGCATTGTGCCACCGTTCAAATGGCGGCGAAACGCCACAGCCGCGAGGAAACGACTGAGCGCATAGGCATCGCCATCGGATTCATTCTGTCGTTTTGTCATAAAAGCTCGGACGCGTCAGGATTCGCCCGGACGGGAACGCGGACACTCTTCTGCAACACCGCGCGCAATTGAAAAACCTGCTCCCGGTTATTGAACATGTGGCGGATCTTGCCGGCGAGCTCCTCCTGACGGTAGGGCTTGCTGAGCAGCGCAACGCCGACATCGAGCCGGCCGCCATGGACGATGGCGCTTTCGGTATGACCGGAGGTGAACAGCACCTCGATATCGGGCTGCAGCTGGCGCGCCCTCATCGCCAGGTCCGGACTGCGCAGCGGTCCCGGCATGACCACGTCGGTGAAGAGGAGATCGACCCGCACCCCGCTTTCGATCACCGACAGCGCGCTCAGGGCGTCGCCAGCCTTGAGCACCAGATAACCGAGCGCGGACAGGGTGTCCACCACCGCTTCGCGCACCTCGGGGTCGTCTTCCACCACGAGAATGGTCTCGGAGCCGCCGACCGCGGTGGCCGCCGTCTCGATCCGCACCACCGGTTCGGCCCGCAAGGAGCGAGGCAGATACATGCGCACCGTCGTGCCCTCGCCCGGCTTGCTGTAGATGGCGATGTGGCCTTCGCTTTGCTTGACGAAGCCGTACACCATCGAAAGGCCCAGGCCGGTCCCCATGCCGTCAGGCTTGGTGGTGAAGAAGGGTTCGAACGCGCGTTCGATCGTGGCGGGCGCCATGCCGGCGCCGGTGTCCGACACGGCGATCATCACGTACTGCCCCGGCTTGACATCGGGTTGCCGCGCTGCATAGAACTCGTCCAGCGTGACGTTGCGGGCCTCGATGGTCAGCCGGCCCTGCCCTTGCATCGCGTCCCGGGCATTGATCGCCAGGTTGAGCAGCGCGTTCTCCAGAAAATTCAGGTCGACCAGCGTGTTCCACAAATCGTCGCCGAGCACCGTCTCCAGTTCGACCGACTCGCCGAGCGCGCGGCGCAGCATGTCGTCCATGTCACGCAGCAACCGCCCGGGATGCAGGGCCACCGGCGCCAGCGGCTGTTTGCGGGCGAAGGCCAGCAAGTGCGAGGCGAGCCGCGCGCCACGGTCCACGCCGGCCAGGGCCGACTGGATGCGGCGGGCACTGCGCGCGTCGTCGGCGGCCAGTTGCTTGAGCAGTTGCAGGTTGCTCGCGATCACCTGCAGCACGTTGTTGAAGTCGTGCGCCACGCCGCCGGTGAGCTTGCCCAGCGCTTCCATCTTCTGCGACTGCAGCAGCGCATGTTCGGCGAGCCGGCGCTCGTCTTCGGCGCGACGCAAGGCGTCGGTGCGTTCGGCGACCAGCGATTCGAGATGATCCTTGTGGCATTGCAGCTCCCGCTGCGCGCGGCACTGCTGCGTGACATCGTGCCCCTGCACGAAGATGCCCGAAACCGAGCCGTCACGTGCGAAGACCGGCTGGTAGAGCAGATCGACGAAACGCTCTTCCAGCGGCGCGCCACTCTGCCGCCGCAGGGATACCGGCTCCGCATGGCCGACAAAACGCTCGCCGGTCGCGAAGATGTGGTCGAGCACGCCTTCGAGCGACTGCCCCTCGAGTTCGGGCAGCACTTCACGTACCGAGCGCCCCAGGATGTCGCGTCGTCCGATCAGCAAGAGGTAGGCCTCGTTGGCCATTTCGAAGACATGGCGAGGACCCCGCAGCACACAGATGAATCCGGGCGCCTGCTCGAAGAGTTGCCGAAGCGCCGCCGCTTCCTCGCTCAAGGCGCGGTTGCGACGCTCCACCGCCTCCACCCGCTGGATCACCCGGTGTTCCAGCACCACGGCGTCGGCCTCTTCGCGGTGCTGGCGCGAACGAAGGCGATGGAGTTCGGTCACGTCCTCGGTGTGCTGGAGGATGCAGCCCACCTCCCCCGCTTCGTCGAAGATGGGCGTATGCGTCGCACTCCAGAAACGCTCTTCGAAGATCCGGCCTTGCGGCGTGTCGCGCCCCACGCCGTAGCGGATCAGCGGCAAGGCGTCTCGCCGCCGGTAGCGCAGCACCCGCTGCAAGGATTCGCGCAACATGAGCGAGCTCTCGTCTTCGCTGCCGTCCTCCCGCGCCGGGAAAGCCTCGAAAATATCGCGGCCGCGCAATTGCTCGATCGTGCGGTGAGTGACGTCGAGATAGGCCTGATTGGCATCGAGAATCCGGAAGTCCGGAGTCATCACCAGGTACGGATTGGGCGAGAGATCGAAGAGAGCGTGAAAATTCGAAGGCTGCACGCATTTGCTCCAGAAGCTGGAGCATTGTAGGAAGCGCCACGGCCCAAATGGAAGCGTGTCCAATCAGGAAATTCACTACATGCCCAAACCGCGTATCAGCGTCTGCAATCCCCTGCCCTCCGTCGAGGTTCGCAATAGCGACGTCCACGGCCTTGGCGTATTCGCCCAGCAAGCCCTGCCCAAAGGCGCCACCGTCGGTCTGTACGATGGAAGGCGCTACACGGCCCGCCAGATCGCCCGGGTGGACTGGGACGAGAAGCTCACCTATCTGTTCGGCCTGTCCGACGGCAGCACGATCGACGGCGGCGAAGGCGGCAACGCCACCCGGCACCTGAACCATGCCTGCGCACCGAACTGCGAGGCGGTGGAAGAAGAAGACGAAGCCGGTTTGCTGACGGTGCGCATCGTGACCTTGCGCCGCGTGAAGGCCGGTGACGAACTCTTCATCGACTACTGCCTCACCGCCGATGCGAGCGCCAAACCGGAGGACTACGCCTGTCGCTGCGGTGCCCGCAACTGCCGCGGCACCATGCTGGGTCTGGAAAGCGCCTGAGGCTCGCGTTCAGAGGCCCCAGCGCGCCAGGGCTTCGTCGTCCGAAACGCGGGCGTCGACCCATTGCGCACCCTCGGATGTGCTTTCCTTCTTCCAAAAAGGCGCGCGCGTCTTGAGGTAGTCCATCAGAAATTCGCAGGCCTGGAACGATTCGCCTCGATGGGCCGACGTCACCGCCACCAGCACGATCTGGTCGCCCGGCGCGAGCAGGCCGATGCGGTGAATGACGCGCGCCGCGCGGATGTCGAAGCGCCGATGGGCGTCGTCGATCATCGCTTCGATCGACTTCTCGGTCATGCCGGGGTAGTGCTCCAACTCCATCGCAGACACCTGCCCCGGCCCGCTTCGATCGCGCACGGTACCGACGAAGCTGCAGACCGCGCCCACGCCGCCATCGCCTGCGCGCAGGGCGGCGATCTCGTGGGAAAGATCGAAATCTTCCGCCTGGATGCTGACGCGCGCCGTGGGAATCGCCGAGGTGAACACCGCTCAGCCTCCGGTGACCGGCGGAAAGAAAGCCACCTCGGTGCCCGATGCGAGCATGACGTTTTCGTCCTGCTGGAGCACCTGGTTCACGGCGAGGCGCACGGCGCGATCGCGCGAAAGGCTGCTCGCCCAGGCGCCACCGCGCGCGATGAGTTCGTCGCGCAGCGCGGCGGCGGTCGGGGCGGCGGTCACCAGGGTTTCGCTGCCGACGCCGACCGCCTCGCGGACGGAGGCGAAATAACGAAGCTCGACGGTGATGGGCTGGCTGGACGGACTCACGACAGCAACTCCGAGAACGGCAGGAAGCGCACCAGGTCGCCCGGTGCGATCGGAGTGGATGGCGGGTTGTCGACCAGGCCGTCGCCCCAGACCATCGAGGTCAGCACACCCGAGCCCTGGTGGGCGAACAACTCGAGTCCGCCCTGGGCGTTGCGTGCCACGCGCAGAAATTCGCGCCGTGGGTCGGCCTTGGGCCAACTGAAATGCGCAGGCGTGGGCAGCGGCTCCGGCGCGATACGGCTTGCGCCCTGCAGCTTCAGCAGAAAGGGCCGCACCATCATCAGGAAGGTAACGAAACTCGACACCGGATTGCCCGGCAAGCCGATGAAATGCGCGCCGGCCACGCGCCCATAGGCAAATGGCTTGCCGGGTTTCATCGCCATCTGCCAGAGCGTGAGTTCGCCGAGCGCCTGCACCGCGGGTTTCACATGGTCTTCTTCGCCGACCGAGACGCCGCCGCTGGTCAGCACCAGGTCGTGGCCGGACGCGGCGGTGCGTAGCGCGGCGACGGTGGCGTCGAAGCTGTCGGGCACGATGCCGAGGTCGGTCACGGTACAGCCACAGCGCTCGAGCAGGCTGCGCAGCAGGAAGCGGTTGGAGTTGTAGATGGCGCCGGGCGGCATGTCGGCCGGGGCCTTTTCCCCGGGCATGACGAGTTCGTCACCGGTGGAGAACAGCGCCACGCGTGGGCGACGCGCCACCCGCACGTTGGCACGGCCGATGCTCGCGGCGAGGCCGAGGGCGGCCGGGCCGAGCCGGGTACCGGCGGCCAGCACGATCGAACCTCGCGCAACGTCCTCGCCGGCGCGGCGGATCGCCTCGCCCGGTGCGGGCATGCGGTCCAACCGCACACGGCCATCATCCAGAACAGTGCAGTGTTCCTGCATCAGCACGGCGTCGGCACCCGCGGGCACCGACGCGCCGGTGAAGATGCGCGCGATGGTGCCGGCAGCCAGCGAAGAGGGGGCCTGGCCAGCGGCGATACGTTGAGACACCGGCAGCATCGCGCCGGGGCCCGAGACGTCAGCCAGCCGAACCGCATAGCCGTCCATGGCGCTGTTGTCGGCCGGCGGCACCTGCAGTTCGGAGACCAGGTCCTCGGCCAGCACGCGGCGATCGGCATCGAAGGTGGACACGGTTTCGACGGCGTCGTCACCCGACCAGGGCACCGCGTGCGAGAGCAGTTCGGCCAGGGCGTCGTCGAGCGCGGTCAGCGCCTTGCGGGGCGCACCGCCGGAAACCGGTTGGGCAGGAGCATTCATGGGAAAGGCTGGCATCGGCCGATTGTCCTCAGCCCGAGCGGGCCGGCAACGGCGGGGTGTAACGGAAAAGTTCGACGTTCTGGCGCAACCAGGCCACGACCGTTGCCGGCTGCGACCAGTCGAGCACGGGCAGCGCGCTCGGCGCCGGCAGCGAATCTGCCTGATCGGTGCAGATGGCGATCACCTGGGCGTCGTCCGGGTAACGCGCAGGATGGCCGCTGAAATCGGGCGACGGCGCCCGCCAGATTTCGATCTTCGGCAGATCGGCGCCACGAAAACCCTCCACCAGCACCCAGTCGAGCGTCGGGTCGAGTTCGGCGATCAGCGCATGCACCGACAACTCCTGCGGCGCGGCAAATTCACGCATCAGGGCCAGGCGACGATCAGAGGCGACCAGCACTTCGGTGGCACCCGCCTTGCGATGCCGCCAGCTGTCCTTGCCCTCGTGGTCGATGTCGAACCGATGGTGCGCATGCTTGACCACCCCGATGCGCGCCCCGCCCTGCGCGAACAGCGCGATCACCGCTTCGATCAGCGTCGTCTTGCCCGCACCGGAGTAGCCGGCAAAACCGACGACGTTCACGCGCAGTGCTGGGCGATGTACTGCTGCACCGCCGCCATGTCGGACGGCAGGATCGTGACCCGCTTGGGCAGCGCCTCGATGCCGTCGAATCGCGATGGTCGGTCGGGCTCCTTGCCCAGCGCCTCGACGATCGTGGCTGCGAACTTGATCGGCAATGCCGTCTCCAGCACGATCATCGGAATGCCCGGCTGCACGAACGGACGCGCCACCTTCACGCCGTCCGCAGTGTGCGGATCGATCATCGTGGCGTGACGCTGCCAGGTCTCGCGGATCGTGTCGACCCGGTCGGCGTGGCTGCTGCGGCCGCTGGCGAATCCGTATTTGCCGGAAGCGTCGCCGAAAGAGCCGTGTTCATTGAGGGCGAAGTAACCCTTGCGGCCCAACTCGTCAGAGAACAGGCGGCGGGTTTCGGCGCCGTCGCGGCCCAGCAGGTCGAAGACGAAACGTTCGAAGTTGCTCGCCTTGGAAATATCCATGGACGGGCTCGACGTTTCGTGGGTATCGGCGCTGCCGCGAACCCGGTAGATGCCGGTGCGAAAGAACTCGTCGAGCACGTCGTTCTCGTTGGTGGCGACCACGAGTTTTTCGATCGGCAGACCCATCATGCGGGCCACGTGACCGGCGCAGACGTTGCCGAAGTTGCCGCTGGGCACCGTGAAGCTCACCTTCGACGGGCTGCCGCCGACCGGCGTCGCGTGCGTCGCCTGGAAGTAGCCGGCGAAGTAATACACCACCTGCGCCAGCAGACGCGCCCAGTTGATCGAGTTGACCGTGCCGATCCGGTAGCGACGCTTGAAGTCGAGGTCGTTGGAGACGGCCTTGACGATGTCCTGGCAGTCGTCGAACACACCTTCGATGGCGAGGTTGTGGATGTTGGCGTCCTGCAGGCTGAACATCTGCGCCTGCTGGAACGGGCTCATGCGGCCGCGTGGGCTGGTCATGAAGACCCGCACGCCGCGTTTGCCCCGCATGGCGTATTCGGCAGCGCTGCCGGTGTCGCCGGAGGTGGCGCCGAGGATGTTCAGCTCTTCACCACGGCGGGCCAGTTCGTATTCGAACAGGTTGCCCAGCAACTGCATCGCCATGTCCTTGAAGGCCAGCGTGGGGCCGTTGGACAGGGCTTCGAGGTAGAACAGGTCTTCGAGTTCGCGCAAGGGCACGATCTCGTCGGTGCCGAACACTTGCCGGGTGTAGGTGCGCTCGCAAATGCCCTGCAATTCTTCGGCGGGAATGTCGTCGATGTACAGCGAGAGCACTTCGAAGGCGAGCGCCGCGTAGCCCTTCTGGGCATACACCGCGCGCCATTGTTCGAGCGTGGCGCTGTCGACCTGCGGGTAGAACTCGGGCAGGTACAGCCCGCCATCCGGCGCCAGGCCTTCGAGCAGGATTTCGCAGAAGCGTTTGCGGTCCGGATGTCCGCGAGTGGAGAGATACAGCATGGTGTTGTTTGGCCCGAGGCCGATCAGGCGAGCTCTTCCTTGCGGATACGCACGATGGGCGCCAGCACGGTCGGCAGCGCCTGCATCTGCGCCAGCGTCGCGTCCATCGTGCCTTCGCGGGTGTCGTGCGTGAGGATGATCAGGTCGGTCTGCGGGCTGCCCTCGCCCACGTCGTCGGACTCGCGTTGCAGCACCGCGTCGATGCCGATGCCGGCACCGGCGAGCAGGCCGGTCACCGTGGCGAGCACGCCGGTCTGGTCGGCGACCCGCAGGCGCAGGTAGTAGCTGGTGACGACCTCGCTCATCGGGAGCACGGTCAGGTCGCTCATCTCGTCGTGCTGGAACGCCAGGTGCGGCACCCGATGCTCGGGGTCGGCGGTATGCAGGCGGGCGATATCGACCAGGTCGGCCACGACCGCGCTGGCCGTCGGCTCGCTGCCGGCGCCCTTGCCGTAGTAGAGCGTGGTGCCGACCGCGTCGCCCTGCACCATCACCGCATTCATCGCGCCTTCGACATTGGCAAGCAGGCGCTTGACCGGCACCAGGCTCGGATGCACCCGCAGCTCGACGCCGGAGTCCACGCGCTTGGTGATGCCCAGCAGCTTGATGCGGTAGCCGAGCTGTTCGGCGTAGCGGATGTCGGCGGCGCCGAGGCGGGTGATGCCCTCCACGTAGGCGCGGTCGAACTGCACCGGAATACCGAAGGCGATGGCCGACATCAGCGTGACCTTGTGCGCGGCATCCACGCCTTCGATGTCGAAGGTCGGGTCGGCTTCGGCGTAGCCCAGGCGCTGCGCCTCCTGGAGCACCACGTCGAAGTCCAGGCCCTTGTCCCGCATCTCCGACAGGATGAAGTTGGTGGTGCCGTTGATGATGCCGGCGATCCACTGGATACGGTTGGCGGTCAACCCTTCACGCAGGGACTTGATGATGGGGATGCCGCCAGCCACCGCTGCCTCGAAGGCGACCATGACGCCCTTGCGCTGGGCCGCCGCGAAGATCTCGGTCCCATGCACCGCGAGCAGCGCCTTGTTGGCGGTCACCACGTGCTTGCCGGCCTCGATGGCCTCGAGCACCAGTTGCCTGGCGATGCCGTAGCCGCCAATGAGCTCGACCACGATGTCGATCTCCGGATTGGCGACCACCTTGCGGGCGTCGTCCACCACCGTCACGCCCTCGCCCACCGCGGCGCGAGCACGGGTGGTGTCGAGATCGGCCACCATGGTGATGGCGATGCCGCGACCCGCGCGGCGGCGAATCTCTTCCTGGTTGCGCTGCAGAACGTTGAAGGTGCCGCTGCCGACGGTGCCGATGCCCAGCAGGCCTACTTGAATCGGTTTCATGAAAATCTTGTCGAGGAAAAAGGGAGAGCCGGGAAGATTCAGGCGTGGCGCCTGCGATAGCTGTCGAGGAAGCGCGCGATGCGGGCGATGGCTTCGCGCAGATCGTCTTCATGGGGCAGGAAGACGATGCGGAAATGGTGGTTACCCGGGTAGTTGAAGCCCGAGCCCTGCACCAGCATCACCCGGGTTTCGTTGAGCAGTTCCAGGAAGAACTGGCGGTCGTCCTCGATGGGGTACATCGCCGGATCGAGCCTGGGAAACATGTAGAGCGCTGCCTGCGGCCGGTTGCAGCTGACCCCGGGAATCGCGGTGATGAGCTCGTAGGCCAGGTCGCGCTGGCGGCGCAGGCGCCCGCCCGGGCCGACCAGTTCGTTGATGCTCTGGTAGCCGCCGAGCGCGGTCTGGATCGCCCACTGGCCCGGCACGTTGGCGCACAGGCGCATGTTCGAGAGCATGTTGAGGCCCTCGATGTAGTCGGCGGCTGCTCGCTTGTCGCCCGATATGGTCATCCAGCCGGCGCGGTAGCCGCAGGAGCGATAGCTCTTGGACAGCGAGTTGAAGGTGATGGTGACCACGTCTTCGCTGAGCGAAGCGATGGCCGTGTGCTGCACGTCGTCGTAGAGCACCTTGTCGTAGACCTCGTCGGCGAGGATCAGCAGGTTGTGTTCCCGCGCGATGTCGACAATGCTCTGCAACAAGGCATCGGAATACAGCGCGCCCGTCGGGTTGTTGGGGTTGATGACGACGATGCCCTTGGTGCGGGGCGTAATTTTTGCGCGGATGTCCGCCAGATCGGGCATCCAGCCGTTGGCCTCGTCGCAACGGTAATGCACCGGCGTGCCGCCCGAGAGGCTGGTGCAGGCGGTCCAGAGCGGGTAGTCGGGCATGGGCACCAGCAATTCGTCGCCGTTGTCCAGCAAGGC
Organism: Xylophilus sp. GOD-11R; assembly: GCF_033546935.1. Classification (GTDB taxonomy): domain Bacteria; phylum Pseudomonadota; class Gammaproteobacteria; order Burkholderiales; family Burkholderiaceae_C; genus Xylophilus. Next base: position 2,810,886 of record NZ_CP137854.1, read on the forward strand.
GTTGGTCGCGAGCGCGATGAGCTCGGATGCGCCGTTGCCCAGGTAGACGTCGTCCAGCGTCACGCCCTTCACGCCTTGCTGCTGGGTGTAGTGCATCACCGCCTTGCGCGCCGCGAAGATGCCCTTGCTGTCGGAGTAGCCAGCCGATTTCGGCAGGTTGCGGATCATGTCCTGCTGCACTTCCTCGGGCGCGTCGAACCCGAAAGGCGCGAGGTTGCCGATGTTCAGCTTGATGATCTTCTGGCCTTCGTCCTCCATCTCGCGGGCTCGATCCATGATCGGGCCGCGGATGTCATACAGAACATTGGCGAGCTTGGCGGATTTCTGGATTGCCTTCAAAGTCCCTCCGACGACAGGCGAAACGCGGGGAAACCTAGAATTTGACCACAGTCGACGACCGCGATCCGTGGCCGCCCTTCCGCCTTCGGCCACCTACCTGCAAGTGTCTGCACCATGAAACTCCAACCAGACAAGTTCGACGTCCAGTCCATCAACGGCTACGGTCCGGGGTGGGTGACGATCGAAGGTGAAAAGACGCATGCCAGCCTTGTCATCAGTGCGCAGGGTGAGCGTTTCGAATGGAACTGCACGCGCTTCGAGGAACTGAGCCCCGAGCACTTCGCGAAGCTCGCCGAACTGGATGCGGAAGTGGTGATTTTCGGCAGCGGAAAACGCAACCGTTTCCCACCTGTCGCTTGGCTCAAGCCACTGATCGCCAAACGCGTCGGACTCGAGACGATGGACACCGCCGCGGCTTGTCGCACCTACAACATCCTGGCCGGCGAAGGCCGTCGTGTGGTCGCGGCGCTGTTGCTGGAAGCCGATTGACCTGACTCGCGTTTGAGGGGACTTTCGATGGCTCGCGTGAGCCATCGCTCGCGCGATGATAAAATCAGGGATTGCTGCCGCGCAGGGCATCGTATCTACCGGGCTTGCACGTGGAAGTCTGGTCGGATCCGTGGTTCTGCGTCGGCTTTCCGCGGCAAGTCACCGTCACAGGAAATAGAACTCACATGGCGATCGTTGTCAACAAGCCCATTCCCGAATTTGAAGCAATCGCAACGAACGGCATCAAGGTTACCAACACCTCGCATGCCGGCCAGACCGTGGTGCTTTATTTTTACCCGAAGGACAACACTCCGGGCTGCACCACGGAGGCGATGCAGTTCCGTGATCGCTACAAGGATTTCGTGAAGGCCGGCGCCATCGTCTTTGGCGTATCCCGCGACAACATGAAGTCGCACGACGAATTCAAGGCCAAGGTGGAGCTCCCCTTCGAGCTGATCGCCGACACCGAAGAAAAAATGTGCCACATGTTCGGTGTGGTCAAGAACAAGATCATGTACGGCAAGAAGGTCAAGGGCATCGAGCGCAGCACCTTCCTGATCGGCCCCGACGGCGTGCTGCGCGCCGAGTGGCGTGGACTCAAGGTGCTCGGCCACGTCGACGAGGTCCTGACTGCGGTCAAGGATCTGAACCGCCAGGCGGCCTGATACCGCCCGCGGTTTTTCGGGGGATCCGGGGCCGCTCCGTACGGCTCGTGATACCCCGGCGATCGCACCTCGGCGGTCGTGCATAATGAATTCATGCTGCAGGTCATCACCTCCGCGCTCAACCACCAAAGCCGTCCGGGTTTCCCCGACGGCTTTTTTGTTTTGGTCGATTCTTCCCCAGCGAGCTGAAAGCACATGCCCCTGCCTCCCGCACCCAACAAGCGCGCTACCGTTCTGGCCCCTGAAGCCTATTCCGCCCATGTCGCGGACCTTCCGGCGACATCGTCGGGACGGGCATCGGCGCGGCGATCCGCACCGGTCGAGACTGCACCCACTGCGCCGGTCGCGCTGCACGCCGTACCGACCAAGCTGCGTCCCGCGACACAGCGGCGCCGCTCGGCTGCGTCGGCCGAGACCACCGACGCCGAACTCCTTTCGGCAAGCGCGCAGGTCGCATCGTTGTTCAAGGCGCCGGCGCCCGAACCGTTGGCGCCCGCCCCTAAGGTCGCCGAGCCGGTACAGGCACGCGCTCCCGCCCCGCGTCGTGGCCGCAACGCCAAGTCGACCGTGCAGGAAGTTGCGGTCGTCGCTGCACCGGCCGCTACGACCGGCACCCGCAAGAACCGCAAGTCCGGCGACACCGTCAGCAAGCTCTTCGTGCTCGACACCAATGTGTTGCTGCACGACCCGATGTGCCTGTTCCGCTTCGAGGAACATGACATCTACCTGCCGATGATCGTGCTGGAAGAACTCGACGGCCATAAGAAGGGCATGACCGAGGTCGCCCGCAACGGCCGCCAGACCAGCCGCACGCTCGACGCGCTGGCAGGTGCGCAAGGTGCCGACATCGCCCTCGGCCTGAAGCTCGACACCACCGGCCATCGCGAAGCCGGCGGCAGCCTCTTCTTCCAGACCGAGGCGCTGGACCATCCGCTGCCCGCCGCCCTGCCCCAGGGCAAGGCCGACAACCAGATCCTGGGCGTCGTCGCCGCCCTGCGCGCCAAGCTGGCGCCCCGCCCGGTCGTGCTGGTGTCCAAGGACATCAACATGCGGGTCAAGGCGCGTGCGCTGGGCCTGGATGCCGAGGACTACCAGAATGACAAGGTGATCGAGGACGGCGACTTGCTGTACTCGGGCGCGCTGGCACTGCCGGCCGATTTCTGGAGCCGCCACGGCAAGAGCGTCGAAAGCTGGCAGAGCGGCGGCCATACCTACTACCGCATCAGCGGCCCGGTGGTGCCGAGCCTGCTGGTGAACCAGTTCGTCTACTTCGAGGCGCCGGGCGAAACCAGCCTGTACGCACGCGTCACCGAAATCCGCGAAAAGACGGCGGTGCTGCAGACACTCAAGGACTACGGCTCAGCCAAGAACAACATCTGGGGCGTCAACACCCGCAACCGCGAACAGAACTTCGCGATGAACCTGCTGATGGATCCGGAAGTCGACTTCGTCACCCTCACCGGCACCGCCGGCACGGGCAAGACGCTGATGGCGCTCGCCGCCGGCCTCACCCAGGTGCTGGACGATCGCCGCTACACCGAAATCATCATGACCCGCGCCACCGTGAGCGTGGGCGAGGACATCGGCTTCCTGCCTGGCACCGAAGAGGAAAAGATGGGTCCCTGGATGGGCGCCCTGGACGACAACCTGGAGTTTTTGGCCAAGGGCGACGGCGGCGGTGCCGGCGAATGGGGGCGCGCCGCCACCAACGAACTCATCCGCAGCCGCATCAAGGTCAAGAGCCTGAACTTCATGCGCGGCCGCACTTTCCTGAACAAGTACGTGATCATCGACGAGGCCCAGAACCTGACGCCCAAGCAGATGAAGACCCTGATCACCCGTGCCGGCCCCGGCACCAAGATCATCTGCATGGGCAACATCGCGCAGATCGACACGCCCTACCTCACCGAGGGCTCGTCCGGCCTGACCTTCGCGGTCGACAAGTTCAAGGGCTGGCCGCATGGCGGCCACATCACCCTGGCGCGCGGCGAGCGTTCGCGCCTGGCCGACTTCGCCAGCGAGGTACTCTGACCATGTCGGTCTGGCTCACAGCGCTGAAGCTGGTGCCTTGGGACGATGTGCTCAAGTCGACACCCAAGCTGGTGCGCCAGGCGCGTCAGCTGTTTCGATCGAGCAAGCAGGAAGCCAAGCCGGCGGGCGAGCAGTACGAGCTCACGCCGGAAGCCCTGGATGGTCGCGATCCGAAGGCACTGGCCGCCTTGGTGAAGGCCTTGCACCGCAAGGTGCAGGTGCTCGAGAAGGAACAGCGCGAGTCCGCCGAATTGATGGCCTCGCTCGCCGAGCAGCAGGAGATGGTGGTGCAGACCCTGGCGGCGCTGCGGGCGCGCGCCAAGCTGCTCACCGCCGTGTGTGGCGTGCTGCTCGTCGCCGTGGTGTCGCTCGTGGTCTGGGCGATGCGGGTCTAGAACGCGGGTCTAGTACTCGTCCATGCCGCCACCCGCCAGGCTTTCGAAGCGGGTGAGCGGTTTCAGGAAAGCCAGCTTGACGGTCCCGGTGGGACCGTTTCGCTGTTTGCCGATGATGACCTCGGCCACGCCCGGCTCCTTGCTGTCCTTGTTGTAGTAGTCGTCGCGGTAGATGAACATGATGATGTCCGCGTCCTGCTCGATGGCGCCGGATTCGCGCAGGTCGCTCATCATCGGCCGCTTGTCGGTGCGCTGCTCCACGCTTCGGTTGAGCTGCGACAGCGCGATCACCGGGCACTGCAGCTCCTTGGCCAGCATCTTCAATCCCCGGGAGATCTCGCCCAGTTCGGTCGCCCGGTTGTCCGAGCCCGACGCATTGGAGCCGCTCATCAGCTGCAGGTAGTCGACCACGATCAGGCCGAGCTTGCCGCATTGACGGGCCAGCCGGCGAGCGTTGGCGCGCAGCTCGCTCGGCGTGAGGCCGGGGGTTTCATCGATGTGCAGCGACACGGTACGCAGGCGCTCGATGGCCTCGGTGAGCCGCGGCCATTCGTCGTCGGACAGCTTGCCGGTGCGCAGATGGCCCTGGTCGATACGACCGATGGAGCCGACGATACGCACCGCCAGCTGAGCGGCACCCATTTCCATCGAGAAGACGGCGACCGGCAAGCCTTCGTTCAACGCCACATGCTCGGCGATGTTCACTGCGAAAGCGGTCTTGCCCATCGACGGACGCGCCGCCAGCACCACCATGTCGCCCGCCTGCAGGCCGGAGGTCATGCGGTCGAGATCGATGAAGCCGGTGGGTACGCCGGTGACGTCGCTCGCGTTGTCGGCCATTTCCTGAACACGGTCGAGCAGGTCGACGACCAGCGTGTCCATGCTCTGGAAACCCTGCTTCATCCGCGAGCCTTCCTCGCCGATGTTGAAGATCTTCTGTTCGGCCTGGTCGAGAATCTTGGCGACCGGCATGCCCTGCGGATTGAAGGCGTGGGTCGCGATCTCGTCGCTGGCGGTAATCAGCTTGCGCAGGATGCCGCGCTCGCGGACGATTTCTGCATAGCGGCGAATGTTGGCAGCGCTGGGCACGTATTGCGCCAGCGCGTTCAGATACGAAAGCCCACCCACCTCCTCGGCCTTGCCGATGGTCTGCAGCTGCTCGAAGACCGTGATGACGTCGGCCGGCTTCGAGGCGTTCACCAGCGACGCGATGGCTGAAAAAATCAGGCGATGTTCATGGCGGTAGAAGTCCGCATCCTTGAGCAGGTCGCCGACGCGGTCCCAGGCGCCGTTGTCCAGCAGCAGCCCGCCCAGCACGCTGGACTCCGATTCGATCGAATGCGGTGGAATGCGGAGCTTGGCGACCTCGCTGTCGGCATCGCCAGCGGAGAGAAAGCTCAAATTATCGGAAATGGCGGACATGAATCTTTGGCGGAGCGACCGCGGATGCTACGGCGCGGCTAGGCGTACGTCTACGGCGCGGCCGGGTAAGCGGCGACGGCGCAGCCGGGTACGCGTCAGCGGATAAACCTGTGGAAAACCAGTGCATGAGCGGTGGAGCACCCTGTATGCATCCAGGATTTCACGGACGAAAAGACATGAAAAAGGCCGCCCGGAGGCGGCCTTCGCGATCGGGCGTTTAAGCCTCAGACCGATTCGCCGTACACGGTGACCGTGATCTCCACGACCACGTCGGTGTGCAGTTGCACGGCGACGGTGTTGTCGCCAACGGTCTTGATCGGGCCGTTGGGCAGTCGGATCTGGGACTTGGCAACCTTGTAGCCGTCCTTTTCCAGGGCGTCAGCGATGTCCTGGTTGGTGACGGAGCCGAACAGGCGACCGTCGACGCCGGCCTTCTGGGTCAGCTTGACGGTGCTGCCGGAAAGCTTTTCGCCGATGGCTTGCGATTCGGCCAGCTTGGCGGCTGCAGCCTTTTCGAGTTCGACGCGCTTGGCTTCGAATTCGGCCTTGGCCGAAGCGGTGGCACGACGTGCGCGGCCGGTCGGGATCAGGAAGTTGCGAGCGAAGCCGTCCTTGACCTTGACGATGTCGCCGAGGTTGCCGAGGTTCACGACCTTGTCGAGCAGGATGATTTGCATGACAGGTGACTCCTTAGATCTTGTGCTGGTCGCTGTACGGGACCAGGGCCAGGAAGCGGGCGCGCTTGATGGCGGTGTTGAGCTGGCGCTGGTAGATCGCGCGGGTGCCGGTCAGGCGTGCGGGAACGATCTTGCCGTTTTCGCCGATGAAGTCGCGCAGGGTGTCGACGTCCTTGTAGTCGATTTCTTCGACGCCGGCGACGGTGAAGCGGCAGAAGCGCTTGCGGCGGAACAGCAGCGATTGGGTGTTGCGCTTGGGACGCTTGTCCTTGTTGAAACGTTTCGGTCCGGGCATGGTGGACTCCTGAAAATTAAACCTGTTGAAAATCCTGGACGTGGAACACGACGGTCCGCGCACTGCGAGGTGAGGCCAGAAAACCGGTGAATCGCCACTGGCTGCCGATCTCCTGACCGGCCAGTCTTTCGGCGACGGAACCGATGGCGACCGCCTTGATATCCACTTTCACATCACGCTCCTGACCGGATTCGGTCATGCGGGAGACGTGTTCGATGCGCATGTCCAGTGCGGGCAGCCCGGCGGGCGTGTAACGCATGGGTTTCGCTTCGGAAATGAAGGCGGAGATCACAAGGTGGTTTTCCACTCCCTCGTAGCAAATGCTCGGGATCGCGCTCAGCGCGCCTGCTTAGCGGTCACCGCCACGATCGCCACGGTCGCCGCGATCACCGCGGTCCGGACGCTCGCCGGAAGCAGCGAACTCGGCCTGCTGGGCCTTGCGTGCTTCTTCGCGCTCGACGGTCTTCATCATGGAAGACGGACCGGTATCGGCCTTCTTGCGCAGGACGGTCAGGTGACGCAGAACGGCATCGTTGAACTTGAAGGCGTGCTCCAGTTCGGCCATCACAGCCTGGTCGGCTTCGATGTTGATGCACAGGTAGTGCGCCTTGGCCAGCTTGTTGATCAGGTAGGCCAGTTGGCGGCGACCCCAGTCTTCCACGCGATGGACCTTGCCACCGCCGGCGGTGATCATGCCCTTGTAGCGCTCCAGCATGGCCGGGACTTGTTCGCTCTGGTCCGGGTGGATCAAGAGAACGATTTCATAATGACGCATAGACTCTCCTTGTGGATGGGGCTCGACGCCTGCACTTGCAGGCAGCCCGGGTGGCAGTCGCCCGCTGCGTCTAAAAGCGGTACGACAAGGCAAAGCCCACGAGTATAGCCGCCATTGGCGGGTCGTTCAACAAAAGGCGACAGATTCATCTCATTCGCTCGCGGGCACCCCATTTTCCAAAGAAATAGCGTGTGCTCCTCTTGAAACCCCTCCCGACGTCCCAAGTTCAACGCGCGTGACATTCAACTTCCGCCCTTTTCAGAAAAAGATGAGCGAACAGAACCAAGCCCCCAACACGTCCACGGCCCAGACCCCGGAAGAGCTCGAAGCCGCGCTGCACGCGAACTCGGCCGACGCCCTGGCGCAAGCCCAGGCAGAACTGGCCGCGCTGCAAGCCAAGAGCGCGGAGCTGGCCGACCAATATCTGCGCGCCAAGGCCGAGGCCGAAAACGCACGGCGCCGCGCAGAAGAAGAAATCTCCAAGGCCCGCAAGTTCGGTATCGAGAGCTTCGCCGACAGCATGCTGCCGGTGGCCGACAGCCTGGACGCCGCGCTGCTGGTGAAGGAAGCCACACCCGAGCAGCTGCGCGAGGGTGTCGAGGCGACCCTTCGCCAACTGGTCGCGGCGCTCGAGCGCAACAAGGTCATGACGATCGCGCCGGCCGCCGGCACGAAGTTCGACCCGCACCAGCACCAGGCGATCAGCATGGTGCCGGCCGAGCAGGAACCCAACACCGTCGTCACCGTCCTGCAGAAAGGCTATTCCATCGCCGATCGCGTGCTGCGCCCGGCGTTGGTCACCGTGGCGGCTCCCAAGTAAGGCCTGCGCGACGCGCGGCCCCGGATGCCGTCGGGGGACGGCCGCTTTTCCGAAGGGTGCACCCCTTGAATCGCGCAAAGTTATCCACAACTCGACGACAACAGATTTTTTAGATCAGGAGAAATTCACATGGGCAAGATCATCGGTATCGACCTGGGCACGACCAATTCGTGCGTCGCCATCATGGAAGGCAACACCACCAAGGTGATCGAGAACGCCGAAGGCGCTCGCACCACGCCGTCCATCATCGCGTACCAGGAAGACGGCGAGATCCTCGTCGGGGCTTCCGCCAAGCGGCAGGCCGTCACCAATCCGCGCAACACGCTCTACGCGATCAAGCGACTGATCGGCCGCAAGTTCACCGAGAAGGAAGTGCAGAAGGACATCGACCTGATGCCCTACAAGATCGCCGCAGCCGACAACGGCGACGCCTGGGTGCAGGTGCGCGACAACAAGCTGGCGCCCCAGCAGGTGTCTGCCGAGATCCTGCGCAAGATGAAGAAGACCGCTGAGGACTACCTGGGCGAAGCCGTGACCGAGGCCGTCATCACCGTGCCGGCCTACTTCAACGACGCCCAGCGCCAGGCCACCAAGGACGCCGGCCGCATCGCGGGCCTGGACGTCAAGCGCATCATCAACGAGCCGACCGCGGCCGCGCTGGCCTTCGGTCTCGACAAGAACGAAAAGGGCGACCGCAAGATCGCCGTGTACGACCTGGGTGGCGGCACCTTCGACGTGTCCATCATCGAGATCGCCGACGTGGACGGCGAAAAGCAGTTCGAAGTGCTGTCGACCAACGGCGACACCTTCCTGGGCGGCGAAGACTTCGACCAGCGCATCATCGATTTCATCATCGGCGAGTTCAAGAAGGAACAAGGCGTCGACCTGTCCAAGGACGTGCTGGCCCTGCAGCGCCTGAAGGAAGCGGCCGAAAAGGCCAAGATCGAGCTGTCGTCGTCCGCTGCGACCGACATCAACCTGCCCTACATCACCGCCGATGCGTCCGGTCCCAAGCACCTGAACATCAAGCTGACCCGTGCCAAGCTCGAGAGCCTGGTCGAGGAACTGATCGAGCGCACCATCGCGCCCTGCCGGATGGCCATCAAGGACGCCGGCGTCGCCGTCGGTGAGATCCACGACGTGATCCTGGTCGGCGGCATGACCCGCATGCCCAAGGTGCAGGAAAAGGTGAAGGAGTTCTTCGGCAAGGAGCCGCGCAAGGACGTGAACCCGGACGAAGCCGTGGCCGTCGGCGCCGCCATCCAGGGCCAGGTGCTCTCCGGCGACCGCAAGGACGTGCTGCTGCTCGACGTGACCCCGCTGTCGCTGGGCATCGAAACGCTCGGCGGCGTCATGACCAAGATGATCGCCAAGAACACGACCATCCCGACCAAGTTCGCCCAGACCTTCTCCACCGCCGACGACAACCAGCCGGCCGTGACCATCAAGGTGTTCCAGGGTGAACGCGAGCTGGCTTCGGCCAACAAGTCGCTGGGCGAGTTCAACCTCGAAGGCATTCCGCCGGCACCGCGCGGCCTGCCGCAGATCGAAGTCTCCTTCGACATCGACGCCAACGGCATCCTGCACGTGGGCGCCAAGGACAAGGGCACCGGCAAGGAAAACAAGATCACCATCAAGGCGAACTCCGGCCTCTCCGAGGACGAGATCCAGAAGATGGTGAAGGACGCAGAGCTCAACGCCGCTGACGACAAGAAGAAAGTGGAGCTGGTGCAGGCGCGCAACCAGGCCGAAGGCGCGGTGCACAGCGTGCGCAAGTCGCTCGGCGAGCACGGCGACAAGCTCGAAGCGGGCGAGAAGGAAGCCATCGAGGCTGCGGTCAAGGACCTGGAAGAAGCCCTGAAGGGTGAAGACAAGTCTGCGATCGAGGAAAAGAGCAATGCGCTGATGACCGCCAGCCAGAAGCTGGGCGAAAAGATCTACGCAGCCGAACAGGCCGCCGGCGGTGCGCAGGCATCGGCCGAACAGCCGCAGCAGACCCACACGGCGACCAGCGCTCCGGCCGACGACGACGTCGTCGACGCGGAAGTGAAGGAAGTCAAGAAGGGCTGATCGCCACGAACGAGCGACAAGCCGGCCGGTAGGGAACATTCCCGGCCGGCCGGCTTCTCGCGTTCAGGACGAGGCTTGCCTTTTCGACCCCATGAGCGCCGGTTTGCTGACCATCAGCGGGCCGGCATGAGGCTTGCGAGATCGACCGGTGGCTCGCAGGCGCCCGGGACCTTGCGGCATCCGTGCCAGCCCGAGTGGCTGACCGCCGCATCGAGCGGACCTTCAAAACCGAATTAATGGAACGCTGATGGCGACCAAACGCGATTATTACGAAGCCTTGGGAGTGGCGAAGAACGCTACCGAGGAAGACATCAAGAAGGCCTATCGCAAGCTTGCGATGAAGTTCCACCCTGACCGCAACCAGGGTGATGCAGCCAAGGGCGCGGAAGAGAAGTTCAAGGAGGTCAAGGAAGCGTACGAGATGCTTTCGGACTCCCAGAAACGCGCCGCTTACGACCAGTACGGCCACGCCGGCGTCGACCCCAACATGCGCGGCGGCGGCGCCGGTGCCGAAGGCTTCGGCGGATTCGCCGAGGCCTTCGGCGACATCTTCGGCGACATGTTCGGCCAAGGCGGTGGCGGCCGGGGTCGCGCTGGCGCCGGGCGTCAGGTCTATCGCGGCGGCGATCTCAGCTATGCCATGGAGATCACGCTCGAAGAGGCGGCGCGCGGGAAGGAAGCGCAGATCCGCATTCCGAGCTGGGAAGCCTGCGAGGTCTGCCACGGCTCCGGCGCCAAGCCGGGCACCAGCGCCAAGACCTGCCACACCTGCAACGGCCAGGGCAGCGTGCAGATGCGCCAGGGCTTCTTCAGCGTGCAGCAGACCTGCCCTACCTGCCACGGCAGCGGCCGGGTGATTCCGGAGCCCTGCACCAACTGCCATGGCAAGGGGCAGGTCAAGAAGCAGAAGACGCTCGAGGTGAAGATTCCCGCCGGCATCGACGACGGCATGCGCATCCGCAGCGTGGGCAACGGCGAGCCGGGCACCAACGGCGGCCCGGCCGGCGACCTGTACATCGAGATCCGCGTGCGCAAGCACGACATCTTCGAGCGCGATGGCGACGACCTGCATTGCCAGGTACCGGTGAGCTTCATCACCGCCGCACTCGGCGGCGAAATCGAAGTGCCGACGCTCGCCGGCAAGGCGGCCATCGACATTCCCGAAGGCACCCAGGCCGGCAAGCAGTTCCGCCTCCGCGGCAAGGGCGTGAAGGGCGTGCGCGCCAGCTATCCGGGCGATCTCTACTGCCACATCGCGGTCGAAACGCCGGTGAAGCTCACCGAATACCAGCGCAAGCTGTTGCGTGAACTGGAGGAGTCGCTGAAGAAGGGTGGCGCCAAACATTCGCCCAGTGGCGAGAGCTGGACGGACAAGCTGAAGAATCTCTTCAGCTGATGGCCGGCGGGCCGGTCGACTTGATCGGTCCGCGCCGCCTGCTGGGTTGGGATAAGCGTAAATCCCGACGCCAGCCATCGCCATAGAAGATGGCAAAGATTAATTTCTGAGGGAAAATTGTAGGCTCATCGCAAAAGGCGATGCCACGATGAAGAACTCCGAACGCAATTTCGCCCGCCGTATCGACCTGACCTCGCTCCAGCTGTTCGTTGCAGTTTGCGAGCTGGGCAGCATCGGCCGGGCGGCGGAGCGCGAATTCATCGCCGCCTCCGCCGTCAGCAAGCGCCTGGCCGAACTCGAGGCTGCCGTCGACACACCCCTGCTCTCCCGCCACAGTCGGGGCGTCACGCTCACGCCGGCCGGCGAAAACCTGCTGCATCATGCCCGCTCGGTGCTGTTCGGCCTGGAGAAGATGCAGGGCGAGCTCAGCGAATACGCCGAAGGCGTGCGCGGCCACATCCGGATCCACGCCAACATCTCGGCCATCGTGCAGTTCCTGCCTGAAGACCTGGGCGCCTTCGTCGCGGCCCACGGCCGGGTCAAGATCGACCTCGAAGAGCATTTGAGCGCGGCCGTCGCGCAGGCGGTGCGAGAAGGTGCTGCCGACATCGGCGTCTGCCACCTCGCCGAATCCGCCGACGACTCCCTACAAAACCTGCCCTACCGCGAAGACCGGCTGGTGCTGGTGGTGCCGCAGGGCCACCGGCTCGCGTCGCAACAGCAATGCCTGTTCGCCGACGCCCTCGACTACGACATCGTCGGCCTGCATGCCGGCAGCAGCATCGGCCTGGCCATGCAACGCTCGGCCGCGCGCGCCGGCCGCAGCCTGCGCCAGCGCATCCAGGTCACCGGCCTCGACGCCATGTGCCGCATGATCGACAACGGCCTGGGCATCGGCGTGCTGCCGGACCGGGCCTTCGCCTTGATGAGCGGCGTCGGCGCCCTGCGCGCCGTCGCCTTGCAGGACGACTGGGCGCGCCGCGAACTGCGCCTGGTCGCCCGCGATTTCTCCGCCCTGCCCGCCACGACCCGCCTGCTGGTCGAACACCTCACCGCCGCCAGGCCGACGCTGCAAGCGGTCGCCTGAGGCCCCTTTCCCCTCCCCACGAACGCCACGAAAAGAAAGATCGCCATGGGACGCACGCTCTACGACAAGATCTGGGACGAACACGTCGTCCACACCGAAGAAGACGGCACTGCCGTGCTCTACATCGACCGCCACCTGGTGCACGAAGTCACCAGCCCGCAGGCCTTCGAGGGCCTGCGCCAGACCGGCCGCAAGGTCTGGCGGGTGAGCTCCATCGTCGCCACCGCCGACCACAACACGCCCACCACCGGCTGGGAGCGCGGCTACGACGGCATCACCGACCCGATCAGCAAGGAGCAGATCACCACGCTCGACGACAACATGCGGGACCTGGGCGCGGCCGCGTTCTTTCCCTTCATGCACAAGCGCCAGGGCATCGTTCACGTGATCGGACCGGAAACCGGCGCCACCCTGCCGGGCATGACCGTCGTCTGCGGCGACAGCCACACCTCCACGCACGGCGCCTTCGGCGCGCTGGCGCACGGCATCGGCACCAGCGAGGTCGAGCACGTCATGGCCACCCAGACGCTGCTGGCCAAGAAGGCCAGGAACCTGCTGATCAAGGTCGAAGGCGAACTGCCGCGCGGCTGCACCGCCAAGGACATCGTGCTGGCCGTCATCGGCCGCATCGGCACGGCAGGCGGCACCGGCTACACGATCGAGTTCGCGGGCTCGGCCATTCGCGCGCTCAGCATGGAAGGCCGCATGACGGTCTGCAACATGGCGATCGAGGCCGGCGCACGGGCCGGCCTGGTGGCGGTCGACCAGAAGACCATCGACTACGTCAAGGGCCGTGCGCTGTCGCCCACCGGCGTGGAATGGGACCAGGCCGCCGCCTACTGGAAAACGCTGCATTCCGACGCCGATGCGGTGTTCGACGCGGTCGTCGAGCTCGACGCCGGCCAGATCGTGCCGCAGGTCACCTGGGGCACCTCGCCCGAGATGGTGCTGGGCATCGACGCCCGCGTGCCCGACCCCGACAAGGAAAAGGACGCCAACAAGCGCGGCGCCATCGAGCGCGCGCTGACCTACATGGGCCTGGAACCGGGCAAGCCGATCGACGACATCGTGATCGACAAGGTGTTCATCGGCTCCTGCACCAACAGCCGCATCGAGGACATGCGCGAGGCCGCGGCCGTCGTCAAGAAGATCGGCCAGAAGGTGGCCAAGAACGTCAAGCTGGCGATGGTGGTGCCGGGTTCCGGCGTGGTGAAGGAGCAGGCCGAACGCGAGGGGCTGGACAAGATCTTCGTGGCCGCCGGCTTCGAATGGCGCGAGCCGGGTTGTTCCATGTGCCTGGCCATGAACGCCGACCGGCTGGAGCCGGGCGAGCGCTGCGCCTCCACCAGCAACCGCAATTTCGAGGGCCGGCAAGGCGCCGGTGGCCGCACGCACCTGGTGAGCCCGGCCATGGCCGCGGCCGCTGCCGTGCACGGCCATTTCGTCGACGTCAGGAGGATTTAGCTCCCCCCCAGGCTTCGCGCACTTCGTGTCGCTACGCCTACCTCCTGCCGGGGGCGACACTGGCGGCCCGGCAAAGCCGGTCCGCGGTATCCCTCGGAATAACCGGGCGGTGGCGTTGCAACCAACCTCGATCAAGGAATCACCATGCAAAAATTCACCGTACACCAGGGCCTGGTCGCCCCGATGGATCGCGAGAACGTCGACACCGACGCGATCATTCCCAAGCAGTTCCTCAAGTCGATCCGCAAGACCGGCTTCGGCGTGAACCTGTTCGACGAGTGGCGCTATCTCGACCACGGCGAGCCGGGCCAGGATCCGGCTTCGCGCAAGCCCAACCCCGATTTCGTGCTCAACCAGCCGCGCTATGCCGGCGCATCCGTGCTGCTGGCACGCAAGAACTTCGGCTGCGGCTCTAGCCGCGAGCACGCGCCGTGGGCGCTCGACCAGTTCGGCTTTCGCGCCATCCTGGCGCCGAGCTTCGCCGACATCTTCTTCAACAACAGCTTCAAGAACGGCCTGCTGCCGATCGTGCTGCCCGAGGCGACCATCTCGCAGCTTTTCGACGAAGTCGCCGCCTTCCCCGGCTACCAGCTGACGGTCGACCTCGAGCGCCAGGTCATCGTCAAGCCAGGCGGTGAAGAGATCGCCTTCGACGTCGCCGCTTTCCGCCGCTACTGCCTGCTCAATGGCTTCGACGACATCGGCCTGACGCTGCGCCACAAGGACAAGATCCAGGCCTTCGAGGCCCAGCGCCTGGCCACCAAGCCCTGGCTCGCCCACACCATGGCGGGCGCCTGAAAAGTCTGCACCGCTTCCATCCGATTCGATCCGAGAAAACCCAGAACATGACCCAGAAAATCGCCATCCTGCCGGGCGACGGCATCGGCCCCGAAATCGTCGCCGAGGCCGTCAAGGTGCTCGACGCGCTGAAGCTCGACCTGTCCCTGGAAACCGCGCCCGTCGGCGGCGCCGCCTACGAGGCCCACGGCCATCCGCTGCCGGACTCCACCCTGAACCTCGCCAAGGCTTCCGACGCGATCCTGTTCGGCGCCGTCGGCGACTGGAAGTACGACACGCTCGACCGCCCGCTGCGCCCCGAGCAGGCCATCCTCGGCCTGCGCAAGCACCTGGGCCTGTTCGCCAACTTCCGCCCGGCCATCTGCTACGAGCAGCTGGTCGCCGCCTCGAGCCTCAAGCCCGAGCTGGTGGCAGGACTGGACATCCTCATCATCCGCGAGCTCACCGGCGACATCTACTTCGGCCAGCCACGCGGCCGCCGCAGTGCGCCCGACGGCCACTTCCCCGGATCGGAGGAAGCCTTCGACACGATGCGCTACAGCCGCCCCGAGATCGAACGCATCGCCCACGTGGCCTTCAAGGCCGCGCAGAAGCGTGGCCGTCGCGTCACCAGCGTCGACAAGGCCAACGTGCTGGAAACCTTTCAGCTCTGGAAGGATGTGGTCACCGAAGTCGGCAAGCAGTACCCGGACGTCGCACTCGACCACATGTACGTCGACAACGCCGCGATGCAGCTGGTGAAGGAGCCCAAGAAGTTCGACGTGGTCGTCACCGGCAACATGTTCGGCGACATCCTCTCCGACGCCGCGGCCATGCTCACCGGCTCCATCGGCATGCTGCCTTCGGCGTCGCTCAACGAGCGCGGCCAGGGCCTGTACGAGCCGAGCCACGGCAGTGCGCCGGACATTGCCGGCAAGGGCGTGGCCAACCCGCTGGCCACCATCCTGAGCGCCGCGATGATGCTGCGCTTCTCGCTGCAGAAGCCCGAAGCCGCCGACCGCATCGAAGCGGCCGTGCAGAAGGTGCTGGCCCAGGGCCTGCGCACGGCAGACATCTATTCCGAAGGCACCACGCGGGTGAAGACGGTGGAAATGGGTGACGCCGTGGTTGCGGCGCTCGCCGGCTGATTCGCCACGGCGGGCATCGTGCGGCCGGGTTTCAGGCCGCTCGATCCAGCCCGGCCGCCACCCGGTTGCGGCCGGCGCGCTTGGCCGCATAAAGTGCCTGGTCGGCCGAGCGCAGCAGCGACGCGACGTCCGGCAGATCGGTCGCCGGCCGGCAAGCGACCGCACCCGCACTCACCGTGACCATGCCCAGTGGCGCCTCCGGATGCGGCAGGCCGAGCGCCTCCACCGCGGCGCGGATGCGGTTGGCCACCAGCCGGGCGCCGTTCTCGTCGGTCGCCGCCAGCACCACCACGAACTCTTCGCCGCCGTAGCGGCTCACCAGGTCGCCCGGACGCGTGACCTGCTCGGCCAGCGCCTGCGCCACCGCCCGCAGACAGTCGTCGCCCGCCAGATGGCCCAGGCGGTCGTTATAGGCCTTGAAGTAGTCGACATCGACCATGCAAACCGCCAGCGTCTCGCCTTCGCGCCGAGCCCGGGCGATCTCGCGCGCCAGGCGCTCGTCGAGATAGCGACGGTTGTAGAGGCCGGTCAAGTAATCCTGACGGGCGTACAGCTCCAACCGCTGGTTGGCGTCGGTCAGCTGCTGCTCGGCATGCTTGCGCGCGGTGATGTCGATCCAGGCCATCGACATGCCGACGACCGCGCCGAGCGCGTCGCGCAACACGTGCGGCGTGGCGTAGAACCAGCGGTCCTTCCATTCGAACTCGTGGCTCGGCAGCCGCATGTCCGCGTCCTCGTCGGCGCGGGCGAAATCGCCCTGCAGCTGACCGATGGCAGGCGGCATCACCTCGGCCACGAGCAGTCCGGCGACCTCGGCCAGCGGACGTTGCAGCAACGCCGCCATCGCCTGGTTGGCCATCACGATCGCGCCGGTGCGATCGACCGAGCACAGCACCACCGGCACCGTGTCGTACACCGCTTCGAGCTGCAGCACGCGCTCGCCCAGGGCCGAGATGTCGCGGTCGATGCCGCGATAGCCGCGCAGCTGGCCTGTTGCATCGAAAAGCGGGATGCCGCTGGTCTCCAGCACCACGATGCTGCCGTCGGGCCGCTGGTTGCGATTGACCAGTCCGGAGAACGGACGCGCGGCCTGCACGATCGCGCCGAAAGCCTCGCCAACGCGGGCGGCTTCTGCCGGCGGCATGAAGTCGAACGGCGTCTTGCCCAGCACTTCCTCGGGCGGCCGGCCCAGCAGGGCCATGACCATGGCCGAGCAATAGGTATAGCGCCCCTTCGCATCCACCTCCCAGACCCAGTCGCTGTTGTGATTGAGCAGGTCGTGGAGATGGGCCAGGTCGTCCTGGAGGGCGGGGAAGGTGGGATGGGCGTGAAAGGGGGGGGTCGGGCCGGCGGAATCGGGCATGGGAGGCCAGGGCATTGAATATCCGGAGCCTCGGAACTATAAGTCCCCATCGGCCGCTTCACGCATGTCCGGGCCATGACAGGATCCGCTACAATCCCCAGCCATGTTTGCCGCCCGCCCGTTCCCCCTGAACACCGCATCTGCCGCCCTGGCAGGCGGGGCCGCGCGCGCAATCACCACCAAAACCACGACCATTAAAGGCTGAACAGCCTGGTTCGTCGTGCGCCCTCCCTGGCCCAGACGAGCCAGGCGAAATCAGTCCGGTCGAGTTTTTTCGATTCACGATTTCTTCACTGAACGGGGCGTTTGAAAATGAGCAAGTTGGTAGGTCTGGTCGGCTGGCGTGGCATGGTCGGCTCGGTGCTGATCGATCGCATGCAGGCAGAAGGTGACTTCGACGTCATCGAGCCGGTGTTCTTCTCCACTTCCAACGCGGGCGGCAAGGCCCCGGCGCAGGCGCGGACCCACACCACCCTGCAGGACGCCCACGACGTCGAAGCGCTGAAGAAGTGCGACATCATCATCACCGCCCAGGGCGGTGACTACACCACCGAGATCTTCCCCAAGCTGCGCGCCGCCGGCTGGACCGGCTACTGGATCGACGCCGCCTCCACGCTGCGCATGAAGGACGACGCGGTCATCGTGCTCGACCCGGTCAACGACGACGTGATCCAGCGCGCGCTGGCCAAGGGCGTCAAGAACTACATCGGCGGCAACTGCACCAACTCCATCCTGCTGATGGGCCTGGGCGGCCTGTTCAAGCAGGGCCTGGTCGAGTGGGTCAGCTCCATGACCTACCAGGCGGCCTCCGGCGGCGGCGCCAACCACATGCGTGAACTGCTCAAGGGCATGGGCGTGGTGCACGGCGCGGTGGCCGAAGAGCTGCTCACGCCCTCCTCCGCCATCCTCGACATCGATCGCAAGGTCGCCGCCACCATCCGCGAAGACGTGCCGACCGAATTCTTCGGCGCGCCGCTGGCCGGCGGCCTCATCCCCTGGATCGACGCGCAGCTGGACAACGGCCAGTCCAAGGAAGAATGGAAAGGCCAGGCCGAGGTCAACAAGATCCTCGACACGCCCGCCGTCATTCCGGTCGACGGCCTCTGCGTGCGCATCGGCGCCATGCGCTGCCACAGCCTGGCCCTGACGCTCAAGCTCACGAAGGACCTGCCGCTGGCCGAGATCGAATCCATCATCAAGGCGGGCAACCCTTGGGTGAAGTGGGTGCCGAACGATCGCGCGGTGACGGTCAAGGAACTCACGCCGGCCGCCATCACCGGCGGGCTCGAAGTCGGCGTCGGACGGGTGCGCAAGCTCAATATGGGTCCGGAATACGTGTCGGCCTTCGTCATCGGCGACCAGCTTCTCTGGGGCGCCGCCGAGCCGCTTCGCCGCATGCTGCGCATCCTGCTGGCGAATTGAGTCGCCGAAGCGGGCTGACCGGCCTGCGCGTTGCGAGCAGACAACGCGCAGGCCGTCTCGACCACGGCCGCAGCGAGCGGCCACCACCAGCGGGACGCTTACCTTGTCACCAGTTGTGCATTGATGCTATGGTGCCTGCGCCCTATCAAGGTCGTCTGACTACGCCCGCTTCATGAGAATAAAGATCTGCACGGCCGCCAGTGCCGTCGACGGAAATCGCCCAGGCGCCTCGGTAGTGCCGGACCGCCCCTTGTCCCCTGCCCTCCGCAACCATCAGCGCAGTGCCGTCGGCGTCGCGGCGCTCCTGGCCATCGGCGCCTTTCTGCCCGCCTCGGTCCACGCCCTGACCCTCGGCGGCATGACCGTCCAGTCCAGCCTCGGCGAAGCGTTACGCGCAGAAGTCCAGGTCTTCGACCTGACCCCGGCGGAATCCTCGTCGCTCACCGTGCAGCCCGGCACGCCGACGACTTTCCGCAACGCCGGCGTGGAATACAACGCGGCACTCGCCGGCATGCAGATCAGCATCGAGCGCCAGCCCAACGGCCGTGCCGTGCTGCGCATGCTGGGCGCCCGCCCGGTCAACGAGCCCTTCCTCGACGTGCTGCTCGAAGCGAGCTGGGCCGGCGGACGGCTGTCGCGCAACTACACCGTGCTGCTCGACCCACCCACCGCCGGCCAGCGCGCCAGTGCGCCCGCGCCGCTGGCGCCGCAAATACCGCCGGCCGCCGCACCTGCCGCCGCGATCGCGCCTGCGCCGGTGCCACGCACGGTCGCCACGCCGGCCCTGCCCGCCAATCCTCGCTCGCCCGCGCCGGTGGCGCCGCCCGCCCAGACGGCCAGCGAAGTCACCGTACGCCCGGGCGACACCGCCGGCCGCATCGCCGCCCGCAACAAGGCGCCCGCCGTCTCGCTCGACCAGATGCTGGTCGCCATGCTGCAGGCCAACCCCGATGCCTTCATCGGCGGTAACGTCAACCGCGTGCGTGCCGGCGCGGTGCTCGACATGCCGAGCGATGCCGATGCCGCCGCGATTCCGGCCGACCAGGCACGGCAGACCGTCATCGCCCAGAGCCGCGACTTCAACGAATTCCGCCGCCGTCTGGCTGCCAGTGCGCCCACCACGGCCACGGTCGCGCCACAACGCCAGTCCGGTGGCAGCGTGCAGACCCAGGTGCAGGAACGACGCCCCGCCGCGACCGCGCCCGACCGGCTGACGCTCTCGAAAGGCACCACCGCCGCCGCTCCGTCGACGGCGGAAGCCGACCGCATCGCCCGCGCCAACCAGGAGCGCGACAGCGCCCAGCGGCTCGCCGAGCTCTCGCGCAACGTCGATGAACTCAACCGACTGAACGCCCGCCCCGGCAACAACGCCACGGCGGCTCCGCCGGCGTCGCCGGCGCCCACACCCGCCCCTGCTCCGGTGCCCACGCCGGCCCCCTCGCCCGAACCGGCTCCCGCACCGCCACCCGCGGCAACGCCCGCTCCAGCCACCGAGCCCGCAGAAGCACCGCCCCCCCCACCGGCGCCAGCCGAAGCACCGGCAGCACCGGCGCCTGCCACACCACCCGCGACCAGCCCCGCTGTCGCGCCGCAACCCACGCCCCCCGCCACCTTGCCGGTTCCTGCCGAGGACCTGCGCCCAAGCGACTCACTGCTCGACGGCACGCCTTTCGAAGACCCCAAGGTCATCGGCGTGGTCGGTTTGCTCGTCGCGCTGGTTGTGTCGCTGGTGTCCTATCGCACCATCCGCCGTCGACGCGGTCTGGCCGACGACCAGGGCTTCGTCGAAAAAGGCCCGGACTCCTTCTTCGGCGCCAGCGGCGGCCAGCACATCAACACCCGTGACGGCGGCCCGTCCACGCTCGCCACTTCCTATTCGCCCAGTCAGCTCGATGCCGGCGGCGAAGTCGACCCGATCGCCGAAGCCGACGTGTACCTGGCCTACGGCCGCGACGCCCAGGCCGAGGAGATCCTGAAGGAAGCGATCCGCAATCACCCCGATCGAACGGCGCTGCACGCCAAGCTCGCGGAGATTCACGCCAAGCACAAGAACCTGCCCGCCTTCCAGGCCCTGGCGGCCGAGGCCCACAAGCTGACCGGCGGCACCGGCTCCGACTGGGACCGCATCCAGGCGCTCGGCCAGGAGCTGGAGCCGGGCAATCCCCTGTTCAGCACCGCGGCTGCCGCCGGCGCGGGCCTGGCCGCCGGCGCTGTCGCCGCGGCGACCGCTGCCGCGCCGAGGCCATCGCCCGCCCCCGTCGAACCCGAACCGGAACCCGACGACGAGCCGGAAGAAGACATCACCCTCGATTTCGACCCGATCCCCGAGCCCGCACCAGCGCCTGCGGAACCGGAGCCCGAGCCAGAGCCCGAACTGCCGCCGTCGCTCGACCTCGACTTCGGCGCCTTCACGCCCGACACCGCCAGCCAGCGGCCCGCCCCGGTGTCGGCCCCTGCCGAAGAAGACACCGAGTTCGACCTCGACTTCAACCTCGACGATATCGGCCCGGCCGCCGAGCCCGCGCCGTCGCCCGCGTCGAATCCCGAGCCGATGCCTTCGCTCGACCTGAGCGGCTTCTCGCTCGACCTGGACGACGCGCCCGCCCCGGCTCCCGCACCGGTTCCGACACCCCCACCGGCGCCGACGCCTGCCCCGGCGCCGGTCGCCCCCGAACCGGCCACCGACCTACCCGAAATCGCCGCCGACGATGCCCTCGCCACCAAGCTCGCGCTGGCAGACGAGTTCAACGCCATCGGCGACGTCGACGGCGCGCGGCACCTGATCGAGGAAGTCATCTCCGAAGCCTCGGGCTCGGTGCGCGAGCGCGCCGAACGCATGCTGGCTTCGCTGCAGTGACGGCGCTGGAGTTGCGGTCTTGCGCATAGCGCTGGGCGTCGCCTACGACGGACGCGGCTACCAGGGCTGGCAGAGCCAGCGTTCCGGTCTCACGGTGCAGGACAAGCTCGAAGCCGCGCTCAGCGCATTCGCCGCCGTGCCGGTGCAAACCGTCTGCGCCGGCCGCACCGATGCCGGCGTGCACGGGCTGATGCAGGTCGTGCACGTCGACACCGACGTCGACCGCCCGCCCGCCTCCTGGGTACGCGGCACCAACCGCTACCTGCCGCCCGACATCGCGGTGCAGTGGGCGCAGCCGGTGGCCGACGATTTCCACGCGCGCTTCGTCGCCACCGCGCGCCGCTACGCCTATGTGCTGCTCGAATCGCCGGTGCGCCCGTCGCTCGAATCGGGCCGCGTGGGCTGGGCGTTTCGCCCGCTCGACGGCGATGCGATGCGCACCGCCGCCGCCCACCTGATCGGCGAACACGACTTCACCTCGTTTCGCGCCTCGTCGTGCCAGGCCTTGTCGCCGGTCAAGACGCTGCACCGCGCCGACATCGCCCGCAAGGGCACGGCCGGTTCCGCCACCGCCTACTGGCGCTTCGATTTCGAGGGCAATGCCTTCCTGCACCACATGGTGCGCAACATCATGGGTTGCCTGGTCGCGGTGGGCCAGGGCGGCCAGTCGCCGGACTGGATGCGCGATGTCATCGCCGCGCGTTCCCGCGACGCCGCCGCGCCCACCTTCGCGCCCGACGGCCTGTACTTTCTCGGCCCGGTCTACGACCCGCGCTGGGGCCTGCCTACGCGCACCCCCGCCTATGATTGGATTCCATGAGTCCGAGCTATCCCTCCCTGCAACGCACCCGCGTCAAGATCTGCGGCCTGACCCGTGAACAGGACGTCGACGCCGCCGTCGCCGCCGGCGCCGACGCGGTGGGCTTCGTCATGTATCCGCCGAGCCCGCGCCACATCACGGCCGAACGTGCCGCCGGGCTCGCCGCACGCCTGCCGCCCTTCGTCAACCCGGTGCTGCTGTTCGTCAATGCGACGGTCGATCAGGTCGACGCGGCCCTGGCCCGCGTTCCCGGCGCCATCCTGCAGTTCCATGGCGACGAAACGCCGGCGCAATGCCTGGCTGCCTCACGCGATGGCCGCATACCCTTTCTCCGCGCCGCCCGCGTACCCCTCGGTGCTGGAGCCGTTTTGCCGGACCTCGTAAAATACGCAGCCGATTTCGCCCAGGCCCGTGGCCTGCTGCTCGACGCCCATGTCGAGGGTTATGGCGGCGGCGGAAAGACATTCGATTGGTCACTTCTTCCTCCAAGCGTCGACGCTCACCTCGTCTTGAGTGGTGGACTCACGCCTGCAAACGTGGGCGACGGCATCGTCGCGCTGCGATCGCGGGGTAAGTCCCTCGCGGTCGACGTGAGCTCCGGCGTCGAGGTGTCCAAGGGCATCAAGGACGCCGACAAGATCTCCCGGTTCATTTCCGCCGTGCGCGCCGCCGATGCGCGCATCGCCTCCCTTCCGTCATCTTCTTCCTGACCGACCACCGGCCTCGCCGCGATGGTCGGCGCAGACCGAGGTAATCCATGTCATTGCAGAACTACCAGCAGCCCGACGCGTCCGGGCATTTCGGCATCTACGGCGGCACCTTCGCCAGCGAGACGCTGACCCACGCCATCCGCGAACTGCGCGACGCCTACGCCCAGTACCAGCACGACCCGGCCTTCCTCGAGGAATTCCGCTATGAGCTCGCGCACTTCGTCGGCCGCCCGTCGCCGGTCTACCACGCCGCGCGCACCAGCCGCGAGATCGGCGGCGCGCAGATCTACCTCAAGCGCGAGGACCTCAACCACACCGGCGCCCACAAGATCAACAACGTGATCGGCCAGGCCATGCTCGCCCGGCGCATGGGCAAGCCGCGCATCATCGCCGAGACCGGCGCCGGCCAACACGGCGTGGCCACCGCCACCATCTGCGCCCGCTACGGCCTGGAATGCGTCATCTACATGGGCAGCCAGGACGTAAAGCGCCAGAGCCCCAACGTCTACCGCATGAAGCTGCTCGGCGCTACCGTGGTGCCGGTCGAATCCGGCAGCAAGACGCTGAAGGACGCGCTCAACGAAGCCATGCGCGACTGGGTCACCAACGTAGAAAACACCTTCTACATCATCGGCACCGTCGCAGGCCCCCACCCCTATCCGATGATGGTGCGCGACTTCCAGAGCGTCATCGGCAACGAATGCCTGGTGCAGATGCCGCAGTTTCTCGACGGCGGCCAGCCCGACGCGGTCATCGCCTGCGTCGGTGGCGGCAGCAACGCCATGGGCATCTTCCACCCCTACATTCCGCACCAGAACACCCGGCTGATCGGCGTCGAAGCCGCCGGCGAAGGCCTGGACAGCGGCAAACATTCGGCCTCCATCCAGCGCGGCAGCCCCGGCGTGCTGCACGGCAACCGCACCTACCTGCTGCAGGACGACGACGGCCAGGTCATCGAAACGCACAGCATCAGCGCCGGCCTCGACTACCCCGGTGTGGGCCCCGAACACGCCTACCTGGCCGACATCGGCCGTGCCGAATACGTCGGCATCACCGACCAGGAGGCGCTCGACGCCTTCCACCACCTGTGCCGCACCGAGGGCATCATCCCGGCGCTCGAATCCAGCCACGCCGTGGCCTATGCCATGAAGCTTGCCGCCACCATGCGGCCCGACCAGTCCATCCTGGTCAACCTCTCCGGCCGGGGCGACAAGGACATCGGCACCGTCGCCGACCTGTCGGGTGAAGACTTCTACGACCGACCGTCCATGCGCGGCCACCTGGTCAAGGGCGCCGAAGCCGCCGCCACCGCCGGCGCCAAGGGCGTGGGGACCCAGTCATGAGCCGCATCGCCGCCACCTTCGAGCGCCTGCGCGCACAAGGCCGCAAGGCCCTCATTCCCTACGTCACCGCCGGATTTCCGTTCGCCGACATCACGCCCGAGTTGCTGCACGGCATGGTCGAAGCGGGCAGCGACGTCATCGAGCTCGGCGTGCCGTTCTCCGACCCCATGGCCGACGGGCCGGTGATCCAGCAGGCCGGCGAGCGCGCCCTGGCCATGGGCACCGGCACGCAGCAGGTGCTCGATATCGTGCGGACCTTCCGCGCCCGCGACGCCGACACCCCCATCGTGCTGATGGGCTATGCCAACCCGGTCGAGCGCTACGAAGGCCGCCACGGCGCCGGCAGCTTCGCCCGCGACGCCGCGACCGCCGGCGTCGATGGCGTGCTGGTGGTCGACTACCCGCCCGAGGAAGCCGCCGATTTCGCCGCACAGTTGCGCACGCACGGCCTCGACCTGATCTTCCTGCTGGCACCCACCAGCACCGACGAGCGCATGGCCGAGGTCGCGCGCCTGGCCAGCGGCTACGTCTACTACGTCTCGCTCAAGGGTGTGACCGGCGCCGGCCACCTCGACACCGGCGCGGTCGAGGCCATGCTGCCGCGCATACGCCAGCATGTGTCGATTCCGGTCGGCGTGGGTTTCGGCATCCGCGACGCAGCCACCGCCAAGGCCGTCGGCCGGGTCGCGGACGCGGTCGTCATCGGCAGCCGACTCATTCAGCTGATCGACAACCAGCCCCGCGAAAATGTCGTGCCGGCAGCCCGGGAATTCCTTTCCGGTATCCGGCAAGCGCTCGACCAGTAAAATCTTGTGTTCCGACGGTGCCGCCCCCGGCGCCGTCGGCCGTTCTTTCCCCGGCCGAAAGCCTTCGGCTCCATCGGAGACCCGCCCATGAGTTGGCTCGAAAAACTGCTCCCCCCCAAGATCGCCAAGACCGACCCGAACGAGCGCCGCCAGGTGCCCGAAGGGCTGTGGATCAAGTGCCCGAGCTGCGAGACGGTGCTCTACAAGACCGACCTGGAACACAACCAGAATGTCTGCCCCACCTGCGGCCACCACCACCGCATCGGCGCCCGCGCCCGGCTCGACGCCTTTCTCGACGCGGAAGGCCGCTACGAAATCGGCCAGGAAGTCCTGCCGGTCGACGCGCTCAAGTTCAAGGACAGCCGCCGCTACCCCGAGCGGCTCAAGGAAGCGCTGGAGAACACCGGCGAAACCGACGCCCTCATCGTCATGGGTGGTGCGGTGCACAGCATCAACCTCGTGGTCGCCTGCTTCGAATTCGACTTCATGGGCGGCTCCATGGGCAGCGTCGTCGGCGAACGCTTCGTGCGCGGAGTCGAAACCGCCATCGAGCAGAAGGTGCCGTTCGTCTGCTTCACTGCTACCGGCGGCGCCCGCATGCAGGAAGGCCTGCTCTCGCTGATGCAGATGGCCAAGACCAACGCCGCGCTGACCCGCCTGGCCAAGAAGGGCCTGCCCTACATCAGTGTGCTGACCGACCCGACCATGGGCGGCGTTTCTGCCGGTTTCGCTTTCGTGGGCGACATCGTCATCGCCGAACCACGCGCCCTCATCGGCTTCGCCGGACCGCGCGTCATCGAATCGACCGTGCGCGTCACTTTGCCCGAAGGATTCCAGCGCGCGGAGTTCCTGCAGACCAAGGGCGCGGTCGACCTGATCTCCGACCGCCGCCAGCTGCGCAAGACCATCGCCAGCTCGCTGGCCATGCTGCAGCGCCAGCCGGCCGACGCGGTCGAATAATCGCCGGCGCCGATCCGGCGCACCGACCTATAAAAAAAGCGGGGCCTCGTTCGACGAGGCCCCGCTTTTTTGTACGGGCCGGAATGCAGGCGCGATCAGAACATGCCGATCACCTCGGCCTGCAGCGCCCCGAGCAGCATGCCGATCACCTGCAGGATCAGCAGCAGCACCAGCGGCGAGAAATCGAAGCCACCTACCTGAGGCAGCGCGCGCCGCAGCGGCGTGAGCAACGGGGCACATACCCGGTCGAGCACCGGCAGGATCGGCGAAAACGGCTGCACCCAGCTCAGGATCGCCAGGATCACCAGCAAGGCGGTGAACATCGAGATCGCCAATTGCGCCAGGCCGAACAGCGCCACTACCGGCAGTACGTAGATACCCGAACGCGCTCCCAGCAAGGCCCACAGCAACAGCAGCTTGGCCAGCACCAGCAGGTAGGCGGCCAGCAGGCTGGAGGTGTCCCAGCCGGAAATCGAAGGCACCAGCTTGCGAAGACGCAGCACGATCCAGTCCGACAGCGCCATCACCAAGCGCCCGACCGGGTTGCTGAAGGGAATCCGCTGGCGCTGCATCACGAACCGCACGAGACAAGCACCGCCCACGACGGAAACAAGGGCATCCAGCAAGAACGAAACGATCTGGTACAGCAACATGAAATCATCCGGATTACAGGGTTTGCCGCTACCGGCCGGCGGCGGCCGTGGGATGATAGTCGGCCGCCGCGCGCCTTCCGCGATTCACATGTCGACCGATCTCAGTCTCCGCTCCCTGCCTCTGTTCCCCCTGTCCACGGTGCTGTTCCCCGGCGGGCTGCTGCCGCTGCGCGTTTTCGAGGTTCGATACCTGGACATGGTGCGGCGCTGTCACGAAACCGGCGCGCCCTTCGGCGTGGTCGCGCTCATCGCCGGCAACGAGGTGCGGCAGGCCGGTGGCGCCAGCGAGGTTTTCCACGATGTCGGCACCCTGGCGCGCATCGACGCTTTCGAGAGCCCGCAGACTGGCCTGATCATGGTTCATTGCGTCGGCGAACAGCGCTTTCGCATCTCGCGGCGCGAGCAACTGCGTCACGGCCTGTGGGTGGCCGATGCCGATCCGATCGCCGACGACATGGAAGTCGAGGTGCCGGAAGACCTGAAACCCGACGCCGACGCGCTGGCGCAGCTCATCGAAACCCTGCAGCAGCGCCGCGACGTGCCCGACGCGCCGCCCCTGCCGCTGTCGCCGCCCTGGAAGCTGGACGATTGCGGCTGGGTGTCCAACCGCTGGTGCGAGCTGCTGCCGCTGTCGACCGAACTCAAGCAGCGCTTGATGGCGCTGGAAAATCCGGTGGTGCGCCTGGAACTCATCGGCGACATCCTGGCCCGCAACGGCATTGCCTGACGGGAAGGCATGCATGAATCTTCTGCGCGTCCCGATCTCGCGTCTGCGGTCCTCGACGTACACGAGTACGTCTGCGGTCCTTGACGCAAGCTCGGGCCTGCTCGACAACGATTCCTTCACGCCTTCCCGCTCCCCGGGCTGACGTCGGGGTGAAGGAAACCCTGGATCGCGCTTCGCTTGCGATCCGGCAATCCCGCCCTCACGACAATTTAGAATCACGGACTGGCCCGCTCGGGCCGTTTCCATTTCTGCCGTCTGCGCCCATTCATGTCCGACCAAAACGCCACCCCCGCCGCCGCTCCTGCACAGGACGAAAACCAGCTCATCGCCGAACGTCGCGAGAAGCTGCGCACCCTGCGCAGCGCTGCGGCCGCGAGTGGCGGTGTCGCGTTTCCGAATGACTTCAAGCCGTCCGACCGGGCCGAGGCGCTGCAGGCAGCCCACGCCGAAACCGACGCCGAGGTTCTCGAAGCCACGCCCGTCGCGGCCAGCGTCGCCGGCCGCATGATGCTCAAGCGTGTGATGGGCAAGGCGAGCTTCGCCACGCTGCAGGACGCCACCGGCCGCATCCAGCTCTACGTCACCCGCGATGCGCTCGGTGAAGAAGCCTACGCCGAGTTCAAGCGCAGCGACCTCGGCGACATCCTGGGCGCCGAAGGCACCCTGTTTCGCACCAAGACCGGCGAGCTGTCGGTCAAGGTTTCCGCCCTGCGCATGCTCACCAAGAGCCTGCGGCCGCTGCCCGACAAGTTCCACGGCATGGCCGACCAGGAGCAGAAATACCGTCAGCGCTATGTCGACCTGATCATGGACGACGCCGCCCGCACCCGCTTCAAGGCGCGCAGCCAGGCGGTGAGCGCGCTGCGCGAATTCATGGTGTCGCACGGCTTCCTGGAAGTCGAGACGCCGATGCTGCACCCGATCCCCGGCGGCGCCAACGCCAAGCCCTTCGAGACGCACCACAACGCGCTCGACCAGCAGATGTTCCTGCGCATCGCGCCGGAGCTCTATCTCAAGCGCCTGATCGTCGGCGGCTTCGAACGCGTGTTCGAGATCAACCGCAACTTCCGCAACGAAGGCATCTCGGTCCGGCACAACCCCGAGTTCACCATGATGGAGTTCTACGCGGCCTACTGGAACTACCGCGACCTGATGGACTTCACCGAAGCCCTGGTGCGCGACGCCGCCCAGAAGGCCTGCGGCTCGCTGCAGATCAGCTACGGCGGCAAGCCGGTCGACCTGTCGGTGCCCTTCCAGCGCCTGACCATCCGCGAAGCCATCCTGGCCCACACCGACACCACCGAAGCCCAGGTCGAGGACGCCGCCTGGCTGACGGCCGCCCTGCGCAAGCTCGGGCTCTCAGAAGAAAAGAACCGCCTGTCCGGCCGCAGCCTGGCCAGCCTGCAGGTGCTGTTCTTCGAGGAGACGGTGGAAGAGAAGCTCTGGCAGCCGACCTTCATCATGGAACACCCGACCGAGATCAGCCCGCTGGCCCGCGCCAACGACGAGCGGCCCGAGGTCACCGAGCGCTTCGAGCTCTACATCACCGGCCGCGAATTCGGCAACGGTTTCTCGGAGCTCAACGACGCCGAAGACCAGGCCGCGCGTTTCCAGTCGCAGGTCACCGCCAAGGACAGCGGCGACGACGAAGCCATGTACTTTGACCACGACTTCGTGCGTGCCCTCGAATACGGCATGCCGCCCACCGGCGGCTGCGGCATCGGCATCGACCGCCTGATGATGCTGCTGACCGACGCGGCCAGCATCCGCGACGTGATCCTGTTCCCGGCCCTGCGCCGCGAAGGCTGACCGGCCGATCGTCCGCCACCAGCCGCAGCGCGACATGAACACCCCGCTGCGCAACCTGGTGCTGGTGCTTGGCGACCAGCTCGATCCGGCATCGTCGGCCTTCGACGGTTTCGAAGACCGGCAGGACGCGGTGTGGATGGCCGAGGTGGCCGAGGAAAGCACCCATGTCTGGTCGAACAAGGTGCGCTCGGTCATGTTCCTGGCGGCGATGCGGCATTTCGCCGAAAGCCTGCGCGCCGTGGGCCGACCGCTGCACTACCAACGCCTGGACGCCGCCGACAACGCCGGCACCCTGGCCGCGCAGCTGAAGACCGACATCGCCCGCCTGCGCCCTTCCCGTCTGGTGATGACTGCTCCCGGCGACTGGCGCGTGCTGCGGCAGTTGCGTGGCGTGGCCCGCGCCGCCGGGCTGGCGCTGGAGATCCGCGACGACCGGCATTTCTATTGCAGCGTGCGCGACTTCGCCGCCCATGCCCGGGCGCAGCCGGAGCTGCGCATGGAGTTCTTCTACCGTGAGCAGCGCCTGCGCCACCGCGTGCTGATGGATCCCGAAAACCCGGACCAGCCGGCCGGCGGCCGCTGGAATTTCGACCCGCTCAACCGAAAGACTTTCGACGCCGCCGGCCCCGGCATGCTGCCCGAGCGGCCCCGCTTCGAGCCCGACGCCATCACGTGCGAGGTGATCGAACTCGTCGACCGACACTTCGCCGATCACCCCGGCAAGCTGCAGCACTTCGACTGGCCGGTGACACGCGCGCAAGCCTTGCAGGCGCTGCAAAACTTCATCGAAGACCGCCTGCCCTGGTTCGGCCATTTCCAGGACGCGATGTGGCCGAAAGAACCCTGGCTCTACCACTCCCAGCTCTCGGCAGCGCTCAACCTGAAGCTGATCGATCCGCGCGAAGCCGTGGATGCCGCCGTCGCCGCCTGGCAAGCCGGCCGCGCGCCGCTGCACTGCGTCGAAGGCTTCGTCCGGCAGATCCTGGGCTGGCGCGAATACGTGCGCGGCATCTACTGGACCCAAATGCCCGGCTACCTGGAGCGCAACGCGCTCGACGCCCAGCACGACCTGCCGCCCTGGTACTGGACCGGCGAGGTCGACATGGCCTGCCTGCGCGACGCCATCACCCAGACCCTGGACCTCGGCTACGCCCACCACATCCAGCGCCTGATGGTGACCGGGCTCTACGCGCTGCTGCTGGGCGTGGAGCCGCAGCAGGTGCACGCCTGGTACCTGGCGGTGTACGTGGATGCCGTCGAATGGGTGGAACTGCCCAACACCCTCGGCATGAGCCAGTACGCCGACGGCGGGCTGATGGGCAGCAAGCCGTATGTGGCCAGCGGCCGCTACATCGAAAAGATGAGCCCGTACTGCCGGCAATGCCGATTTCGGCCGGCCGAACGCACTGGCCAAACTGCCTGCCCGTTCACCACGCTGTATTGGGACTTTCTGATACGCCACCGAACCTGGCTGGCCGAGCAGCCGCGCATGGCGCAGCAGGTGCGCAACTTGGAGCGGATCGATGCCGACGAACGCGCCGCCATCGCCGTGCGGGCCGACGCCATCCGCCAAGGCGGGCTCGACACGCCCGCCGCCTGAATCAGACGACCACCGGCTCCGGCTCCAGCCGGATGCCGAAGCGCTCGTAGACGCTGGTCTGGATCGCCTTGGCCAGCGTCATCACCTCGCCGCCGGTGGCCGCGCTCGCGGGGTCGGCACCGCCCCGGTTCACCAGCACCAGCGCCTGCTTTTCATAGACGCCGGCGTTGCCGACCGACTTGCCCTTCCAGCCGCAGGCATCGATCAGCCAGCCCGCCGCCAGCTTGATGCTGCCGTCGGGCATGGGGTAGTGCACGATGCGCGGCTCGCGGGCGATGATGTCGGCGCACTGTTCGGGCGACACGGTCGGGTTCTTGAAGAAGCTGCCCGCGTTGCCCACCACCCGCCAGTCCGGCAGCTTGGCACGCCGGATGTCGCAGACCCAGTCGAACACCTGCCGCGGTGTGGGGTGCTCCACCCCTTCTTCGGCGCGCCGTCTTTCCAGGTCCAGGTAGCCGAGTTCCGGCTTCCAGGGCTTGGGCAGCAGAAACCGCACCCGCAGGATCAGAGCGCGGCCCGCCAGGCCGAAATCGCCCGGCGCTGCGGCGACATGCTTGAACACCGAGTCGCGGTAACCGAAGGCGCACTGCGCCGCGTTCAGGGTGAAGGGCTGGCCGGTTTGCAGGTCGATCGCGTCGAGCGAATGAAAACGGTCCTGCAGCTCGACGCCGTAGGCGCCGATGTTCTGCACCGGCGATGCGCCCACGGTGCCGGGAATGAGCGCCAGGTTCTCCAGGCCCGGAAAGCCGTGCTGCACGGTCCACTCGACTGTCGAATGCCAGCCCTCGCCGGCACCGGCCTCCACCACCCACAGCTTGTCGGTCTCCTCGACCAGCCGCACGCCCGGCACCTCGACCTTGAGCACCAGGGGGCGAACGTCGCCGGTCAGCACGATGTTGCTGCCGCCACCCAGCACGAACTTGGGCACGGCGGCCAGTTCGGCGTCGGCCAGCACCGCCTGCAGATCGGCTTCGGCGCCGATGCGCACGAGCCGATGGGCCCGGGCCACGATGCCGAAGGTGTTGTAGCTCTGCAGGGGGACGTTGCGCTCGGTTTGCATCGACCGATTTTCTCACCCGCGCCGGCGTGAGCACCGCCTTCGCCAAGGCGTGAGCGCTGTTATTTCTCGCATAACATCCGAGCCATCGGACTTTGCGGTAAACCCGCGCCTGTCATTTGTTTTTTATCAGTTTCGTGTTGGAGATCCCATGCCTTCTTTCGATGCCGTTTGCGAAGCCGACCTGGTGGAAGTCCGCAACGCGGTAGACAACGCCGCCAAGGAGATCGGCACCCGTTTCGATTTCAAGGGCACCTCCGCCGGGATCGAGCTCAAGGACAAGGAAATCACCCTCTTCGGCGACGCCGAGTTCCAGCTCGACCAGGTGGAAGACCTGCTGCGCAACAAGCTCACCAAGCGCAATGTCGACGTGCGCTTTCTCGACAAGGGCAAGGTCGAGAAGATCGGCGGTGACAAGGTCAAGCTGGTCATCAAGGTGCGCAACGGCATCGAGTCGGAGCTGGCCAAGAAGATTCAGCGCCTGATCAAGGACAGCAAGATCAAGGTGCAGGCCTCCATCCAGGGCGACACGGTGCGGGTCACCGGCACCAAGCGCGACGACCTGCAAGGCGCCATCGCCCTGCTCAAGAAGGACGTGACCGACGTGCCGCTGTCCTTCAACAACTTCCGCGACTGATCCGCCCCGGACCGACGACCCTCGCGAGCACCGCTTCTGCGCAGATGGCGATTCCGCCGCTCCCGACCGCCGTTCCCCTGCCGCACGAGCAGGGCAGCGAAGACCTGCTCGGTCTGTGGTCCGACCTGGAGAGCGGGCTCTCCATGGTGCTCGCCCATCCGCAGGCGGTGCAGGAGTTTCCGCGCAAGATCCTGCAGTACGACCAGTGGATGCAGGCGCTGGTGCGGGCCGACAACGACACCGCCTTGTTCCTGCTGTTCCAGCTGGCGTCCACCTCGTCGGTCGGCTACAGCGCCTCGCACGCGCTGGTCTGCGCCACGCTCTGCCATCTGCTGGCCCAGGAGATGCGCCTGCATCCGGCGGGCCGCGACGCGCTGGTGCGCGCGGCCATGACGATGAACGTCTCCATGACACAGCTGCAGGACGAGCTCGCCCTGCAGACCGACCGGCTCTCCAGCGCCCAGCGCGTGGTCGTCGACCGGCATATGGAAGACAGCGCCCTGCTGCTGCGCCGCCTGGGCGTGGACGACGGCCTGTGGCTCGAGCTGGTGCGCGACCACCACGTCGAAAGCGGCAATGCCCGTCTGCCGGCCTGGAATTCGCTCGCGCAGCCGATGCAGCTGCCGCACATCCTCTCGGCCATCGATCGCTACGCGGCCATGATCAGCCCGCGCGCCAGCCGGGGCGGCCGCACCGCCGCCGATTCCTTCGGCGCGCTGGTGGAAGGCCGGGGCAACAACTACATCACGCTCATCGGCCAGGCTCTCTTGCGCGCGGTGGGGCGATTTCCTCCCGGCAGCTTCGTGCAGCTCGAATCGGGCGAGACCGCCGTGGTGGTGCAGAACGGCGAACGGGCCGAGGCCCCATCGGTCGCGGTACTGCGTGACGAAGAAGGCGTGGTGCTCAAGCAGCCGCGCCTGCACCCTGAGGCCGACCATATCCGCCGCTCGCTCAGCCACGAGCAGGCCGCCCTGCCCCACGGCTACCTGCGTCTGCTGCAGATCGGCGTGCGGGCGCGCAAGGTGTTCAAGGGCTGATCGCCGGGCCGGGCCGCATCGGGCCCGACTGCCGGGGCGAGATCGTCAGGTTTCGCCCGCGACCTCGGCCGCGATCCGCGGCAACCACACGAAGAAGGCCGAGCCCCGGCCCGGCTCGCTCTCCACCCAGATCCGGCCGCCGTGGGCCTCCACGATCTGCCGGCAGATGAACAGGCCCAGGCCGAGTCCGGCCGACACCCGGTTGTCGACCGCGCGCTCGAACTGCTCGAAGATGCGCTGCGTGTCTTCGGCCGCGATGCCGCGCCCGCTGTCGCGCACGGTGATCTCCACGCCCGCCTCGTGCTCGCGCAGCTCTACCTGCACCGGCTTGCCCGGGCCGTAGCGAAAGGCGTTGGTCAGCAGGTTGGCCACCACCTGCTCCACCCGGAACTCGTCGAGCTCCACGGCCAGCGCCTCGGGCGCCTCGAGCGCCAGCGGACATTCGGCAGCCGCCGCCTGCTGGCAGAAACCTTCGACGATGCTGCGCAGGGTGACCGCGATGTCGAAGCGGCGCGGCGTGATCGACAGCGTGCCGCGCTGCAGCCGCGTCACGTCGAGCATGTCGTCGATCAGCCGGATCATGGCCTGGATCTGCCGCTCGTCGCGCTCGACCATGGCCTTCAGCGGCGCCGGCTCGAAAGCCTTGAGGTTGCCGCGAGCCAGGTGCATCTTGCGCACCTGCGCCTCCAGGAACAGCGTGTTGAGCGGCGTGCGCATTTCGTGCGAAACCATCGACATGAACTCGTCGCGCATGCGCACCGCGCGCTGCAGTTCCTGCTGCGTGGTCTGCAGCTCGTCGAGCAGCACCTGCTGGCGCCGGCGGGCATCTTCCAGCGCTTCGAGCTGGGTGCGCACCGCGCGGCGCTGCCGCCAGAGGTCGACGAACACCGTCACCTTGCTCTTGACCGCGTGCGGATCGATCGGCTTGTGCAGGAAATCGACCGCGCCCGATTCGTAGCCGCGGAAGGCATAGCCGAGCTCGCTGCCGGCAGCGCTCACGAAGACGATCGGGATATGGCGGGTGCGCTCGGTGCCGCGCATGAGTTCGGCCAGTTCGAAACCGTTCATGCCGGGCATCTGCACGTCGAGGATGGCCAGGGCGAATTCCTGCTCCAGCAGCAGCGCCAGTGCCAGGTCGGCCGATTGCGCCTGGTGCACCGCGATGCCCGGCTGGCGGATCAGGGCGTCGAGTGCGAGCAGGTTCTCGGGCAGGTCGTCGACGATGAGTATCTGGGCTTCGGTGAGCATGGAACGGAACAATTTTCGAAATCAGGGCCTGGCCTTCGGCGCGGCCGGCCGCGTATCCGGCCGACCGTTGGCGTCGAGGTCGAGCAGCAGGGTCTGCAATGCGGTCAGCGGTAGCACAAGGTCGGGGCGGCGCCGGTCGATGGCCGCCTGGGGCATGGTGGCGATCTGCGCGTCGGCAGGGTCTTGCACCGCCGTGAAGCCGCCCAGGCGACCCACGGTGGCCAGGCCCGCGGCGCCGTCCTCGCTGGCGCCGGTCAGCAACAAAGCGGCCAGCCGGTTGCCATAAGCATACGCGGCACTGTCAAACAAGATGTCGATCGAGGGCCGCGAAAAGAAAACCGGTGAATCGCAGCTGAGAGAAAACACGTGGTCGGCCTCCACCTGCAGGTGGTAGCCCGGCGGCGCGAAGTACAGCGTGGCCGGCTCGATCGGCATCTTGTCGGCGGCCTCGCGCACTGCGATCGGCAGCCGCATGGCGAACAGGTCGGCCAGGCCGCTGTCGTGGTCGTCTGGCATGTGCAGCACGGTGAAGATGGGCAGCCGAAAACCCGCGTGCAGCGCGGAGAACAGCCGCAGCAGGGCCGCGACGCCGCCGGCGCTGGCACCCACGGCGACGGCCTCTATAGCACGGGCGGCGGGCGGCGAATCGGGGGGCGACATCGGCTGCTTCAACGCTTGCGGTAGATGCGTTCGGCCTTCACCAGCGGCTCGAACGCGGGCGCATGCAGGGAGAAGTCGAGCGTCTCCTTGCTGCCCAGGCCCAGAAAGCCGCGCCGGCAGAGCGATTCGGCGAACAGCCCGAAAGCCCGGTCCTGCAGCCGCTTGTTGAAGTAGATCAGCACGTTGCGGCAGGAGATGAGGTGCGTCTCCGAGAACACGCTGTCGGTGGCCAGGCTGTGGTCGGCGAAGGTGATGTGCTCGCGCAGCGAGCGGTCGAACAGGGCACCGTCGTAGGCGGCGGTGTAGTAGTCGGACAGCCCGCGCAAGCCACCCGCCTGGTGGTAGTTGGCGGTATAGGCCTTGATGCGCTGGATCGGAAAGATGCCTTGGCGCGCGCTGTCGAGCGAATGCGGATTGATGTCGGTCGCATACAGGATGGTGCGCTCCAGCAGCCCTTCCTCGCGCAGCAGGATGGCCATGGAATACACCTCCTCGCCCGTGCTGCAGCCGGCGATCCACACCTTGATCGACGGGTAGGTGCGCAGCACCGGAATCACCTGCTGGCGCAGCGCCAGAAAGTAGCTCGGGTCGCGGAACATCTCGCTGACCGGCACCGTCAGGTATTGCAGCAGCTGATGAAAGGCGTGCGGGTCGTACAGCACTTTTTCCTGCAGGGCCGACACCGTCGCGCAGTCGAACTGCGACATGGCGTGCAGCACTCGGCGGCGCAGCGATGCCACGGAGTAATCACGAAAGTCGTGGTTGTATTTGAGGTAGATGGCCTCGACCAGCAGCCGCAGCTCGATGTCGACGTTGTTCGCCTGGGCGACGGCGGAGTCGTCCACGCGGGACGACGCAGCGCGCGGCGAGGCCGAAGAGTCCGGATCCAGCACCATCGGTCAGACCGCCGAGCGTTCCATCTTCGGCATCCACACGCGCAGCAGCGAGAACAGCCGGTCCAGGTCCACCGGCTTGGCCAGGTAGTCGTTGGCGCCGGCCTTGAGGCACTGGTCCTGGTCGTCTTTCATGGCCTTGGCGGTGACGGTGATGATCGGCAGCTTCGCCCAGGCCGGGTTCTGGCGAATGCGCCGCGTGGCTTCCAGGCCATCCATCTCCGGCATCATCACGTCCATCAGCACCAGGTCGATGTCCGGCACTTCGGCCAGGCGCTCCAGGGCCTCGCGGCCGTTGCGGCCCACCTCCACGAAAGCGCCCTTGTGCTCGAGCGCGCTGGTCAGGGCGAAGATGTTGCGCACGTCGTCGTCGACCAGCAGCACCTTGCGGCCCTCGAAGACCTTGTCGCGGTTGCGCGCGGTACGCAGCATGGTCTGGCGCTCGTTGGAGAGCTCGGCTTCCACCTTGTGCAGGAACAACGTCACCTCGTCGAGCAGGCGCTCCGGCGAACGCGCGCCCTTGATGATGATCGAATGCGAATAGCGCAGCAGCT
The DNA here is from genome assembly GCF_033546935.1 of Xylophilus sp. GOD-11R. Lineage (GTDB taxonomy): Bacteria > Pseudomonadota > Gammaproteobacteria > Burkholderiales > Burkholderiaceae_C > Xylophilus. The sequence goes on from NZ_CP137854.1 coordinate 2,847,892, forward strand.
CGGCCTCTTCCTCGCGGGTGAGGTTGCGGCCGGTGTAGACGATGACCGGCGGGAAGGACCGGATCTCCTCGGTCGACATGCGCCGCAGCAGGTCGTTGCCGGTCATGTCGGGCAGCTTCAGGTCGATGATCATGCAGTCGAAAACCTGTTTGCCGAGCAGGTCGAGCGCCTTGCGGCCTTCGTCCACAGCGGTGATCTCCACGTCGTCGTCGCCGATCAGATGCACGATGCTTTCGCGCTGCAGCTTGTCGTCTTCCACCACCAGCACGCGCTTGACCTTCTGGGTAAGCTTTTCCTCCAGCTTGCCGAATATCTCCTTGAGCTGGTCGCGGCTGGTGGGCTTCATGGCGTAGCCGATGGCGCCCATGTGCATCGCGGTCTCGGTGCGGTCCTGCGCCGAGATGACGTGGACCGGTATGTGCCGCGTCAATGCGTTTTCCTTCAGGCGCTGCAGCAGCGACAGCCCCGGGCCGTCGGGCAGGCTCATGTCGAGCAGGATCGCGTCGGGCGTGTGGGCGGCGGCGAGCTGGAAACCGTCTTCCAGGCCGTGCGCCACCAGGCAGTTGTAGCCGAGTTCGTGCGCCAGATCGAACAGGATGTGGGCGAACTTGGTTTCGTCTTCCACCACCAGCACCACCCGCGCCTCGCGGCCGGCGGCGCGCGTGGGCGTGGTTTCGCGGTCGTCGGCGAAGGTGGGCGCGGGCACTGGCGAGCGCAGCGGCGCCGGGGCTGGCGTAACCGGCCGCGACGAGGGCGCGAGCGACGATGGGGCGTGCGATGGCAGTGCCGCCGCTGGGGCCGACCGCGATGACACCGCGACTGCCGGCAGCGAGGGTGGCGCGGCGAGCATCGGCGCCTGGTAGGTCGCGGGCAAGCCCAGCGTGAAGGTGCTGCCCTGCCCCACCGTGCTGCGCACCGTCAGCGTGCCGCCAAGCAGATGGGCCAGGTCGCGCGAAATCGTCAGGCCCAGGCCGGTGCCGCCGTAGCGCCGGCTGGTGGTGCCGTCGGCCTGGCGGAAGGCCTCGAAGATGCTGTCCTGCTGGTCGGCGCCGATGCCGATGCCTGTGTCGGTCACGTCGATCAGCACGCCACCGTCGCTGCGCGGGCCCACGATCAGCTCGACCTTGCCGCTCTCGGTGAACTTGAAGGCGTTCGACAGCAGGTTCTTCAAGATCTGCTCCACCCGCTGGCGATCGGTGTGCAGCGTGGCGGGCGTGCCGGGCCGGATGTCGACCACGAACTCCACTTCCTTCTGTCCCGCGACCGGGTCGAAGGTGCCGCGCAGGCTGTCGAGCACCCGCGACACGCCCATGTCCTGCGGCCGCACGTCGAGCTTGCCGGCTTCTACCTTGGAGATGTCGAGAATGTCGTTGATCAGGTTCAGCAGGTCGTTGCCCGCGCCGTAGATGGACTCGGCGAACTTCACCTGTTCGTCGCTCAGGTTGCCGTTGCCGTTGTCGGCGAGAAGCTTGGCCAGGATGAGCGAGCTGTTGAGCGGCGTGCGCAGTTCGTGGCTCATGTTGGCCAGGAACTCGCTCTTGTAGCGGCTGGCCCGCTGCAGTTCGTCGGCGCGTTGCTCGAGCTGGTTGCGGGCCTCGTTCAGCGCGGTGTTGCGCTGGTCGAGCGCGCCGGCCTGCTCGGCCAGCCGCAGGTTGCTGCGCTCGAGCTCGACCTGCTGCGTCTCCAGGCTGGCCTGCGACTCGCGCAGCACCCGCGATTGTTCTTCCAGTTCCTCGTTGGCGGTGCGCAGCTCTTCCTGCTGCACTTGCAGTTCTTCGTTGAGCTGCTGTGTTTCGGCCAGCATGTCCTGCAGCCGCTGGCGGAAACGCGCAGCTTCGGTCGAGGCACCGACGCTGCCGGCTATGGTGGTCAGCAGGTCCACGTCGCGATCGTCGAGCTGCCGCAGAAAGCCCAGCTCGATCACGCCGTTGACTTCGCCGTCGCGCTCGATGGGCGCGACCACGCCCGATGTGGCCAGGCCCTCGCCCAGGCCCGAACTCACCCGCAGGTAATCGGCCGGCACGGTATCGAGGCGGATCAGGCGCTTTTCGGCAGCCGCCTGCCCGACCAGGCTTTCGGCACGTTGCAGCAGGGCGCGCGATGCTTCGAGTTCGCGGTTGAAGCCATAGGTGGCCACGCGGCGCAGATTGCCCTGGTCGTCGCTCACATAGAGTGCCCCGACCACGCTGCCCAATCGTTGCGCCAGGTACTCCAGTACGTTGGCACCCAATACCGGCAAGGCCTGCTGGCCCATCAGCCGCCCGGCCAGCTCGTTCTGCCCTTCCCGCAGCCAGGCCTGGCGCTGGAGCGTGGCGGCGTGTTCGGCCTGCTGCGCCAGCACCTTGTCGTATGTGGAAGACAGGCGCAACAGTTCGCGTCGCCCGTAGTAGGCCAGGCCGGCGCCGAGCGCAACGCTGAACAGCAGGTACAGGCAGATGGTCGCGATGGACACCCGTTGGGCGGTGTCGGTGCGTTCCTTGAGCAGGTCCTGTTCATCGTCCAGGAAGTCCGCCATGAGCTTGCGGATCTCATCGGTGAAGCGCTTGCCCCGGCCCGTTCCGATCGCGGCCCTCCAGTCCTCGCTGTTGGTACGCCGCAGATCGAGCATGGAACGCGCGTATTCGAGCCAGCTGTCCTGCAGCGCCGACACCCGCTGCAGGCGCTGGATCTGCGTCGGATTGTCGGACACCATCTCCTGCAGCCGCTGACTCTCTTTCGGAAACCGGGAGCGCGCCACCTCGTAGGGATCGAGGAATCGCTCGTCGCCGTTGATCAGGAAACCCCGCAGGCCGGTTTCCATGTCGGCCGACAGCGCCGACAGCTCGTGGCCCCGGCTGATGACCCGGTCGGTGTGCTCCACCCAGGACATCGCGTTGAGGAGATAGGCGATGAGCGCCACGAAGAACACCGCACCCAGCGCGCCGGCGGCCAGCGGAAGCACCAGGTTGCGGGACAGGATCCGTTTGAAGGTGCGCTGGTCGATGGAAGCGGGCGTATTCATGTCTCTCGCATTAGAGGCGGGGGCGCGGCCGAAAAGGCCCGGAAGTGTGGCAGGGCCTACCCGGCGGGACCGTAGGCGGATATCGCTATTGTGTTCAATTCTCACGCGAAGCCGGCGGCGCGGTCCCGGAAGCGAAGAAGTGCTCGATCAGGCGGGCGACCGCCTCGGGCTGATCGTGCTGGAGCATATGCCCGGCGCCAGCCACGCAGGCGGTGCGATGGTCGGGCACCGATTGCAGGCGGCGATGGAATTCGGCCAGGTCGTAGGCGCCCTTCCATCGCGCGGCGAAGGAGTCGTCGGAGCCGTGCACCGCAAGCACCGGGCAGGTGATGGCGCGGTAGTGGGAAATCGACTCGTCCGCACGAAAGATGCGCGGCAGCACCACGCGATGCGCCGCATCGCCCAGCACGCGCCAGCGCTCGGTGCCGTCCGGCCCTTCCGACGGCCGGGCCCATTCGCTGGCCAGCCAGAGCGCGCGCGACGCGGTGATCCGCGGGTTGTTGCGCATCAGCCGCCGCGCCACCGCTTCCTGGCTGTCGTAGCCGGCCAGTGCCAGCTCCCCGCGCTCCAGCGCCTTCACCTCGTCCAGCCATCGGGTGTGTCGCGCCACGGCCTCGTCGGCGGGCGTGTCGGGCAGGCCGAAGCCTTCGAGGTTGACCAGGCGGCGCACCCGGTGCGGCCGTGCGCCGGCATACAGCATGGCGATGTTGCCGCCCATGCTGTGGCCGACCAGGTCGACCGGCGCGGCGGGCGACAGATGGTCGAGCAGAGCGTCCAGATCGGCGAGATAGTCGTCGAAGGCGTGGTGATCGGTCGCGGGTGTCTGCGTCAGGCCGAAACCGCGCCAATCGGGCGCGACCACCTCACGCGGTTCAACCATGGCGTCCACCACGAACTGCCACGACGCGCTCACGTCCATCCAGCCGTGAAGCAGCACCAGCGGCGGGCGATCCGCCTGTGCGTTGCCCCAACGGCGGAGATGCAGCCGCAAGCGTCGCACCGGCAGGAACTCGCTGCGTGAGGGCCGGCGGGGGGCGTAAGCAGACACCGCTGCAAGCTGCTGTAATTGCTGACCGACCTCTCCATCCATCTTTATCTCGTCCTTTTTTCGAATGCCCATGAATCCCGTCACCCTTGGTCAAAGCGACCTGCGCGTATCGCCCATCTGCCTGGGCACCATGACCTTCGGCGAACAGGTCGCCCAACCGCTGGCGCACACCATTCTCGACCGAGCCGTGGAACGCGGCATCGACTTCATCGATACCGCCGAGATGTATTCGGTGCCGACGCGTGCCGAGACTTTCGGTTCGACCGAAACCATCATCGGCCACTGGTTCGCCGCGCAGCCGGCGCGCCGTCAGCAGGTCGTGCTGGCCACCAAGGTGGCCGGGCCGTCGCGCGGCATGGACTGGGTGCGGCCGGGGCTGGGCATGACGCCCGCCGACATCGAGGCTTCCTGTAACGCCAGCCTGCGCCGCTTGCAGACCGACGTAATCGATCTCTACCAGATCCACTGGCCGGAGCGGCATGTGCCGATGTTCGGGAACATCTACTACGACCCGGCGAAGGAGACCACGCAGACGCCGATCCACGACCAGCTCGAGGCTTTGGGCAAGCTGGTGAAGGCCGGGAAGGTGCGGGCGATCGGTTTGTCGAACGAGACGCCCTATGGCGTGCATGAGTTCGTGCGCTTGGCGGAGCAGCACGGGCTGCCTCGGGTGGCTACGGTTCAGAACGTTTATTGCCTGTTGGCTCGGGGGGTGGAGAACGCCCTGGATGAAACCCTGCATCGGCTCGGGGTTTCGTTGTTGGCTTATTCGCCCTTGGGTTTCGGGCTTTTGACTGGGAAATACGATTTGTCGGGGACTACCGGGCCGGATGCGCCTGCCGAGGGGCGGATTGCGCGGTATGAGTCGGTGCGCAAGCAGCGGTGGGGACGGGTGGAGGCGCTTGCCTCTGCGCGCAAGTACAACGCGCTTGCCCGGGCGCATGGGTTGACTGCTACTCAACTGGCTTTGGCTTTTTGTTATTCCAAATGGCAGGTGGCCAGTACGATTATTGGGGTCACTTCGGTTGCTCAGCTGGATGAGGATATTGATGCTTTCTCGGTTTCGCTTTCTTCTGAGGTTTTGGAGGAGATTGATCGGATTCGGTGGGTTGATCGGGATTTTGCTAATTGAGTTTCTGGAGTTGAGGGGTTGGTTTTTTTCTTCTCTTTTCAGAGGGTGGAGCTGGGGGCTTGCGCGCCCCCAGACCCGCGGTAACTTTCTTTTGTTGGGACAAAAGAAAGTCACCAAAGAAAAACCCTTGAAGACGAGCTCGAAGCTCGGTCGGGCCATAGCTTCGCTCGGCCTGGGGAATGTGCCTTCGAACGCTGTAGCGGCAACAGTTTGGACAAGGGTTGATCCAGAGCCATGGCCCCTGCTTCGCAGGGTCAAGGCTGAGAGGATAAGAACAAGTGACCGCACTGAGCACAGCGACGGGGCCGCATTGGTTTGATCGCCATGCTCGCTGCGCGCCGTGGTGTGGCCGGAGCGATTAGCCGAGTTGCATCGCCCCGCTTGTCAATGTGGTTGGTGCGCCTGGTTTTTAGCAGGCCAGCGGTCAAGTCATATGCGCGTTCGACTCGCCAGGGCGGTTCCAGCCATGCAGGCAGAGCGCGTGGCGATCGGACCAGCGCGGCCCGGTCGCTGTGCTCAGTGCGGTCAACTGTTCTTACCCTCTCAGCCTCGACCCGCGAAGCGGGGCCATGGCTCTGGATCAACCCTTGTCCAAACTGTTGCCGTTAGAGCGTTCGAAGGCACATTCCCCAGGCCGAGCGAAGCAATGGCCCGACCGAGCCTCGAGCTCGTCTTCAAGGCAACTTTCTTTGGTGACTTTCTTTTTTGCCAGAAAAGAAAGACACCGTGTTGATCGTCAAGCCCTGGCCGAGCAAGCCAGGCTCGGATCGAACGGTTTTCCCGATCGAAGTACGCCAAAAGCGATCGCCAGCAACTTATGCATGCACGCCACCAAAACGACCTTGTTGGGTTTGTTCTGCGCCTTCAGACGTTGGCTGAAGGCCTTGATCACCGGGTTGAAGCGGCTGGCCGTCATGGCCGGGAAGTACAGCGCCTTCTTCAGTTCTCGATGCCCCTGCGCATGCGTGCCGTGATGCTTGTTGAGCGATGTGCCCGACTGCCTGATCAACGGCGAGACACTCGCATACGCCGCCAGCGCCTTGGCCGACTTGAACCGTTCGGGACGTCCGATGTAGGCCAGCAATTGCGCCACCGTCCGCTCTCCAATGCCCGGAATGCTCTGCAGCAGGCCGTCACGCCTTTGAAGATCGGGATCGTCGTCGATGGTCCGGCGGATCCTGCGCTGGACTTCCTCGATCGATTTCGTGAGCACTTCGATCATCTCCTGCAGCGAAGCCTGCACCGCACCGTGCGCCACGTCCAGGCGATTGAGCTCGCTCTGGCGCATCTGCTGCAGCGTGTCCAGTCGCGCCACGAGTGCCTGCAACTCCCGCACCGCCTTGCTCGGCGCCTCCCACGCCTCAGGCCGCGTCATCCGGCAGAACCTCGCCAGGCTCCTGGCGTCCGCACTGTCGGTCTTGTTGCGCGTGCCCTCCACCTCGATGAAGCGCTTGACCTTCATCGGGTTGGCTACCGAGACCAGAACACCCCGGTCATGAAGCGCGAGCGCGAGCAGCTCGTGGTACGTGCCGGTGGCCTCCATGCAGACATGCACCTGCGAGATGCCGCCCGCAACGTGTGCGGCCAACCAGTCGAGCAAGGCCGCACAACCGCCCGCCGTGTTGGCAAAAACCTTCGTCCTGTACTTGCCCTGTTCATTGAGCAATGCCGCATCGAGCTTGGCCTTGCTGACATCCACGCCCACTTGAGAGTTCATCGCCGTGACTCCGCAAAAACGCACGCTATCCGACTCTCCCAACCTGATACGCGGGGTCAGCCAGCGGCCCGCGCGGGCCGCTGGCGCCCCAAGACACCGTTCGAGCTACGACGTCGAATCCGTCACCGTGCACCAGTCTTTCTTGCAGGATCTGATCCCAAGTTACCGCACAGGGTCACCGCAACGGGCCTCCTTCGCGCGAAGGGAAGCTGGCCCACAAGGTATCAGTTACCGCGGGTCTGGGGGCGCGCAAGCCCCCAGCTCCACCCTCGGCAGAGAGAAGAAACTCAAAGAAGCCCACAATCCAAGCCCAGCAAAGAAAGAAAGAAAACCCAAACTCACCATTAAAAAAATGCCCAAAAAACAGCCCCGCATATCCGAAACTCCCGCCACCCAATACCTTCGTGAAAACAAAATCCCTTTCACAGAACATCCCTACGAATACCTGGACCACGGCGGCGCCCAACACAGCGCCAAAGTCCTGGGCCTCGACCCGACAACCGTCATAAAAACCTTGGTAATGCAAGACCAGGACGCCAAACCATTGATCGTCCTGATGCACGGCAACCGCACGGTCTCCACCAAGGCCCTGGCACGCCAGATCGGCGCCAAAACCATAGAACCGTGCCACCCGGAAACCGCCACCCGCCACAGCGGCTACCAGGTAGGCGGCACCTCCCCCTTCGGCACCAGAAAGCAGATGCCCATCTATATAGAAGCATCGATCCTCGAGCTGCAGAAGATCTGCATCAACGGCGGCCGCCGCGGCTTCCTCGTTGGCATCGACCCCCAAGTCTGCGTGCAACTGCTGGGAGCCAAGCCCGTCCAGTGCGCACTGGCAGAATAGCCGCGCCCTCCAGCCGCCTACCGGCCCCGCCGAACTGCAGAAGAACATGTCCCCCACCCTCCTCACCGCCCTCGCCACCCTCGCGGCTTACCTCATCGGATCGCTGTCCTTCGCGGTGCTCGTGAGCCGATCGATGGGCCTGGCCGACCCCCGCAGCTACGGCAGCGGCAACCCGGGCGCCACCAACGTCCTGCGTTCGGGCAGCAAGAAAGCCGCCATCGCCACCCTGCTGCTCGACGCCGCCAAGGGCTGGCTACCGGTCTTCCTGGTGCGGGTGTTCGGCCCGGCCCACGGCCTGGACGACACCGCCGTCGCACTGGCCGGCCTCGCCGCCTTCCTCGGGCACCTCTATCCGGTCTTCTTCCGCTTCCAGGGCGGCAAGGGCGTGGCGACGGCGCTCGGCGTGCTGCTCGGCATCGCGCCACTGCTCGGGCTGGCCACGCTCGTCACCTGGCTGATCGTGGCGATGTTCTTCCGCTACTCCTCGCTCGCCGCCCTGGTGTGCGCGGTATTCGCGCCTTTCTATATGGCGCTGGGCGGTGGCATCGCCTGGCCGGGCTCGACGGCCGTCACCGGGGCGGTCATGGTGATGGCGCTGCTACTGGTATGGCGCCACCGGCTCAACATCAAGCGCCTGATGGCCGGCGAGGAATCGCGTCTCGGACGTAAAAAAGGCTAGCGCTGTCCGCGTTTGGTGCATCGGTTGCCCCAAACCAAGGCAAATTCCGCAGCAAACCCGGGTTTTTCCGCAGCAAAACGCAGGCACGGTACGTGCGTAATGTCATCTGTCGACAGCTGACATCACTCACCGCCGAGGTGGCCGACAGGGCCCGAGGCACCTGGAGCAAAGCGTGGAACGAACTGCAATCTCGGGCGCCGTCCCGATCCGCCGGGTCACCGGATTCCAACCCGGCATCACCGAAGCCGAGCGCCGCGTGCGCGAAGACCTCGCCGCCGCCTACCGCCTGGTGGCGTCCTTCGGCATGGACGACGGCATCTACACCCATATCTCGGCACGCGTGCCAGGCCGCCACGATCAGTTCCTGATCAACCCCTTCGGCATGCTGTTCCGCGACATCACCGCCTCGTCGCTGGTGAAGATCGACCTCGACGGCAACATCGTCGAACCGAGCGAATACGACGTGAACCCGGCCGGCTTCACGATCCACAGCGCGATCCACGCGGCCCGCCACGACGCGGCCTGCGTGCTGCACACCCACACCATCGCCGGCGTGGCGGTAGCCTCGATGGCCGGTGGACTGCAGCCCTGCAACCAGTGGGCGCTGCAGTTCCACAACCGCGTCGTGTATCACACGTTCGAAGGCATCGCCCTGAATCTGGAAGAGCGTGAGCGCCTGGTCGCCGACCTCGGCCCCACGGCCCGTTCGATGATCCTGCGCAACCACGGCCTGCTCACCGCCGGCCGCAGCGTGGCCGAAGCTTTCATCCTCATGCACAACCTGGAGCGGGCCTGCAAGGTGCAGGTGGCGCTGCAGAGCACCGGCCAGGCGATCAACCCGGTGCCCGAGGAAGTGGCCGAACTCACCGCCCGTCAGTACGAGAGCGGCGACACCAACCGGGTCGAAGGCGCACCCGACCCCTACACACGCGAATGGCGCGCGATGCTGCAGCGCCTCGAACCCGCCTCCACCGCGTCGTTCCGTTCCTGATCCCCCGGTCTCTCTGTTTCTCTCTCTCCGTCGTTCGTCCATCCCCAAGAAAAGGATTGCCCTTCCATGAAACGTCGTCATCTGCTCCAAGCGGCTCCCGCCGCCGCCTTCGGCCTGTCGATCGCAGGCATTCCCCTGCACTCGCTGGCCCAGGCCCGCAAAGGCACGATCAACGTGCTGGTGCAGCCCGAGCCGCCCGGTTTGATGATGGGCATCGTGCAGAACGGCCCGACGCAGCTGATCGCCGGCAACATCTATGAAGGCCTGCTGCGCTACGACGAGAACCTCAAGCCGATGCCGCAGCTGGCGACGTCCTGGACGGTCAGCCCCGACGCCAAGGTCTACACCTTCAAGCTCAAGCCCAACGTCAAGTGGCACGACGGCAAGCCCTTCACCTCGGCCGACGTGGTGTTCTCGTGCGACGTGTTCCTGCGCAAGATGCACGCGCGTTTCCGCAGCAGCCTGGCCCAGGTCGAGTCGATCAAGGCGCTGGATCCGCTGACGGTGCAGTTCACCCTGAAGCAGCCCTTCGGTCCGTTCCTCGGCATCTTCGAGAACGGCACGATGCCGATGGTGCCGCAGCACATCTACGAAGGCACCGACTTCGCCACCAACCCGGCCAACAACACGCCGATCGGCACCGGCCCGCTCAAGTTCAAGGAATGGGTCAAGGGCAGCTACATCCAGCTGGTGGCCAACGAGCAATACCACCAGGCAGGCGTGCCGGGCGTGGAGAGCGTGTATTTCCACGTGATCCCCGACGCCGCCGCCCGCGCCGCGGCTTTCGAGTCCGGCAAGATCGACATCGCCCCGGGAGGCACGGTCGAATACTTCGACGTGGAGCGCCTGTCCAAGCTGCCGGGCACCGCCGTCACCACCAAGGGCTGGGAGTTCTTCTCGCCGCAGTCCTGGCTGTGGATCAACAACCGCAAGGCGCCGATGGACAACATCAAGTTCCGTCAGGCCGTCTGGACCGCGATCGACCGCGAGGCCATGGCCAAGATCGCCTGGTATGGCTTCGCCAAGCCCGCCACCGGCCCGTTCAACAGCCACATCGCCTTCGCCAGCAACGACGTGCCCAAGTACCCCAAGGACACCGCCAAGGCCAAGGCCCTGTTCGCCGAAGCCGGCTACAAGGGCGAGACCATCCGCCTGCTGCCCCTGCCCTACGGTGAGTCGTGGCAGCGCCAGGCCGAGATCGTGCGCCAGAACCTGACCCAGGCCGGCGTGAAGGTCGAGATGGTCGCCACCGACGTCGCCGGCTGGAACCAGCGCTGCAACGAGTGGGACTTCGACCTGGCATTCACCTACGTCTACCAGTACGGCGAGCCGGCGCTGGGCGTGTCGCGCAACTACACCAGCGACAACATCGCCAAGGGCTCGCCGTTCAACAACGTGTCGGGCTACGTCAACCCCAAGGTCGACGAGCTGTTCGCCGCGGGCGCCAAGGAAGCCGACCCCGAGAAGCGCCGCGCGATCTACCTCGAAGTGCAGAAGATCCTGGTCACCGAGGTGCCGGTGGCCTGGCTGCACGAGATCAACTTCCCGACGCTCTACCGCACCAAGGTGAAGAACCCGGTCAGCTCGGGCATCGGCCTGAACGACAGCCTTGGCCGCGCCACCCTCGCCTGACCCGGAGGCATGAATAAACCTTCTGCGCACCCCGATCCCGCACCCGCGGTCCTCACCGTACGAGAGTACGGTTGCGGTCCTCGATGCAGGCTCGGGGTTGCTCGACAACGGTTTCTTCACGCCTCCTAAGCCCTGAAGCCCAAGGCCCCTGCTGCTGGCAGGGGTCGGGGCCGCCGCATTGCTCTCCCGAATTTCAGGACCCCGCCTTCCCCATGAAACGTCGCAAACTCCTGCAGACCGCCGCCGCCACCGCTTCCGGCCTGTCCCTGGCCGGCATCCCCATGCACCTGCTGGCCGCCGGCACCAAGGGCGGCACGATCAACGTCGCACTGCAGCCCGAGCCGCCGAGCATCATGATCGGCACCATCTCCAACGGCCCGGCCCTGCTGGTGGGCGGCAACCTCTACGAAGGCCTGCTGAGCTACGACGAGAAGCTGACTCCCCAGCCTTCGCTGGCCACCTCCTGGACGGTCAGCCCCGACGGCCTGACCTACGTCTTCAAGCTCAAGCCCGGCGTGAAGTGGCACGACGGCAAGCCCTTCACCTCGGCCGACGTCGTGTTCTCCATCGATGTCTTCCTGCGCAAGGTACACGCCCGCGCCCGCTCCAACATCGGCGCGGTCGACACCATCAAGGCACTCGACCCGCTCACCGTCGAGTTCAAGCTCAAGTACCCCTTCGGCCCCTTCCTCGGCATCTTCCCCGCCAACGGCATGCCGATGGTGCCAAAGCACATCTACGAAGGCGCCGTCGACTTCCTCAAGCACCCGGCCAACGCCACCCCGATCGGCACCGGCCCGTTCAAGTTCAAGGAATGGTCCAAGGGCAGCTACATCCAGCTGGTGAAGAACGAGCAGTACCACACGCCCGACATGCCGCTGGTCGACAGCCTCTACTTCCACGTCATCCCCGATGCGGCGGCCCGCGCGGCGGCCTTCGAGAGCGGCAAGATCGACATCTTGCCCGGCGGCTCGGCCGAATACTTCGACGTGGCGCGCCTGGCCAAGCTGCCCGGCGTGCAGGTCACGACCAAGGGTTGGGAAATGTTCGCGCCTCTGTCGTGGATCACCATCAACAACCGCAAGTCGCCGATGGACAAGGTCGAGTTCCGCCAGGCGCTGAGCCTCGCCCTCGATCGTGAAGGCATGCGCAAGGTGGCTTGGTACGGCTATGCGGATGTCGCCACCGGCGCGTTCAACAGCCACCTCAAGTACTACCGCGCCGACCTGCCCAAGCTGGCCCGCGACAAGGACAAGGCCCGAAAGCTGATCGCCGCCTCCGGCTACAAGGGCGAGACCATCAAGCTGCTGCCGCTGCCTTACGGCGAGACCTGGCAGCGCATGGCCGAGATCACCCGGCTGAACCTGCAGGAAGTCGGCATCAAGGTCGAGATGGTGCCCACCGACGTGGCCGGCTGGAACCAGCGCATGAACGAATGGGACTTCGACCTGGCCTTCAACTTTCTCTACCAGCACGGCGACCCGGCCCTGGGCGTGGCGCGCAACTACACCACGTCCAACATCGAGAAAGGCTCGCCCTTCAACAACGTCGAAGGCTTCAGCGATCCGAAGATCGACGCGCTGTTCGAACAGGGCCAGAAGGAAACCGACCCGGCAAAACGCCAGGCTGCCTACCACGACGTGCAGAAGCTGCTGGTCGAGCAGATGCCGGTCGCCTGGCTGCACGAACTCAACTTTCCGACCCTCTACCGCTCGCGCATCCACAACCCGATCAATTCGGCCACCGGCCTGAACGACGGACTGGCGCGCGCCTGGGTGGCGTAAGCCGCCCGCACCACCGGAGCCCCCGATGAAACGCCTCCAATTCATGTCCGTGCGACTGGTCCAGGGCCTGCTGGCCCTGCTGCTGATCGCCACCGCCAACTTCATGCTGGTGCATTCCGCGCCGGGCGACCCGGTGTCCATCATGGCCGGCGAGGCGGGCGCGTCCGACCCGCAGTTCGTCGCCCAGTTGCGCGCGCAGTTCGGCCTCGACAAGTCGCTGCCCGAGCAGCTCGGCGCCTACCTCAAGCACGTGGTGCAGCTCGACCTCGGCTACTCCTACCGCCAGCAGCAGCCGGTGGTGCAGCTGATCCTCGACCGCCTGCCCGCCACCCTGCTGCTGACCGGATCCGCCTTCGTGCTCTCGCTGATCTTCGGGGTGGGCCTGGGGGCGCTCGCCAGCCGCCATGTGGGCACCTGGATCGACAGCGTGATCACCGTGGTCGCGCTCATCTTCTACGCCACGCCGCTGTACTGGCTGGCGATGATGGCGGTGCTGGTCTTCACGGTGCAGCTCGACCTGTTGCCGGCCTTCGGTTATTTCACCGTCGGCGCCGACCTGCACGGCTTCGCCCGCGTGCTCGACATCGCCCAGCACCTGCTGCTGCCGGCGCTCACCCTGGCGCTGTTCTACATGGCGGTCTATGCCCGCATGACCCGCGCCTCGATGCTCGAAGTCGCGCAAATGGACTTCATCAAGACCGCCCGCGCCAAGGGCGTGCGCCCGGCGCGCATCCAGCGCAACCACATCCTGCGCAACGCCCTGCTGCCGGTGGTCACGCTTGCCGGCATCCAGGCCGGCGGGATGATCGGCGGCGCGGTGCTCACCGAGACCGTCTTCGCCTGGCCCGGCATCGGCCGCCTGATGTTCGACGCCCTGCTGCAGCGCGACTACAACCTGCTGCTGGGCTGCTTCCTGTTCACCGCGGCCATGGCCGTGCTGTTCAACCTGATCACCGACCTGGTCTACACGCTGGTCGATCCCCGCATTGAACTCTCGTAGATCGGAGCCCACCCCATGAAAAGCAGCTTCTGGCAGCGCTTCTGCCGCAACAAGGGCGCCGTGTTCGGCCTCTTCATCCTGGCCCTGGTCGCCCTGGTCGTGGCCTTCGGTCCCTGGCTGTCGTCCAACAGCCCGTGGGACATGGTCGGCCAGCCCTTCCTGCACCCCATGACCGACAAGGAACTGCCGCTGGGCACCGACACCATGGGCCGCGACATCATGTCCGGCATCGTCGGCGGCGCCCGCGTCTCCTTGCTGATCGGCGTCATCTCCACCGTGGTCTCGCTGCTGATCGGCGTGTCCATCGGCGCCATCGCCGGCTACTTCGGCGGCTGGGTCGACTCGGCCCTGATGCGCTTCACCGAGCTGTTCCAGGCCATCCCCAGCTTCGCGCTCGCCATCGTGCTGGTCGCCATCTTCGAGCCCTCGGTCAACTCGATCGTGGTGGCCATCGCCATCGTGTCGTGGCCGCCGGTGGCGCGCCTGGTGCGCAGCGAATTCCTCACGCTGCGCCAGCGGGACTTCGTCGCCGCCGCCGAGCTCGCCGGCCAATCCACGCCGCGCATCATCCTCACGCAGATCCTGCCCAACGCCGCCTCGCCCATCGTGGTGATGGCCTCGCTGATGATCGCCACCGCGATCCTGCTGGAGTCCTCGCTGAGCTTTCTCGGCCTGGGCGATCCCAATCAGATGAGCTGGGGCTACATGGTGGGCTCGGCGCGCACCGTGCTGCGCCAGGCATGGTGGATGGCCCTGTTTCCCGGCGTCGCCATCCTGCTGACGGTGCTGGCTCTCAACCTCGTCGGCGAAGGCCTAAACGACGGTCTCAACGCACGCTCCGACGGAAAGGGCCGCTGATGAAACCCGTACTCGAAATCAAGGGCCTCGACATCCGCCTGCCCAAGGGCGGCGACCGCGAGCTGGCGGTAAAGGGCGCCAACCTCAGCCTGATGCCGGGCCAGACGCTGTGCGTCGTCGGTGAATCCGGCTCGGGCAAGTCGATGATCGCCAACTCCATCATGGGCCTGCTGCCGCGGCCGCACGTGGAGCCGGTGGCCGGCAGCATCCTGTTCGACGGCCAGGACCTGCTGAAACTCGACGAGAACCAGCTGCGCACCCTGCGCGGCCGACGCATGGGCATGGTGTTCCAGGAGCCGATGACCGCGCTGAATCCGGTGATGCGCATCGGCGACCAGATCGCCGAGGTGTTCGACGCGCACATCGACCTGTCGGCCGCCGAAAAACGCGCCCGCATCGTCGCCGCGCTGGCCGACGTCGGCCTGCCCGAGCCCGAAGTGCTGATCGACAGCTACCCCTTCCGCCTCTCCGGCGGCCAGCGGCAGCGGGTCATCATCGCCTGCGCCCTGGCCATGGAGCCGGCCCTGCTGATCTGCGACGAGCCCACCACCGCGCTCGACGTCACCACCCAGGCGCAGATCCTCAAGCTCATCCGCGAGCTGCAGCAGCGCAAGGGCACCGCCGTGCTGTTCATCACCCACGACTTCGGCGTCGTCTCCGAAATCGCCGACCACGTGGTGGTGATGCAGACCGGCATCGCGGTGGAGGCCGGCCCCGCCGCGCAGGTGCTGTCCAACCCGCGGCACGACTACACGAAGAAGCTGATTGCCGCCATTCCCCAAGGCACGATGCGCGAGCCCGAGGGCGCGAATGCGGAACCCTTCGTGCTGCAGGTGCAGGACCTGCACAAGACCTACGTCACCGGCGGCAGCCTGTTCAAGCCCGGCCGCCGGGTGCATGCCTGCAACGGCCTGAACTTCGAGCTGCGGCGCGGCCAGACGCTGGGCATCGTGGGCGAGTCCGGGTCGGGCAAATCGACCGTGGGGCGCTGCATCGTCGGCCTGAACCCGTTCGACAGCGGCCGCATCATGTTCAAGGGCAAGACGCTCGCCTCGGGCGCGGCCTTTCGCGAGCAGTCGCGCGGCAAGATCCAGATGGTGTTCCAGGACCCATACGCCTCGCTCAACCCGCGCCACCGCATCGGCGCGGCCATCGCCCAGGGCCCCATCGCCCAGGGCGTGCCCAAGGCCGAGGCCATGGCGCGCGCGGTGGAGCTCCTCCAGCTCGTGGGCCTGGGCCCCGAAGCGGCCGACCGCTTTCCGCACCAGTTCTCCGGCGGCCAGCGCCAGCGCATCGGCATCGCCCGCGCCCTGGCCATGGAGCCCGAACTGCTGGTGGCCGACGAGCCGGTGTCCGCGCTCGACGTGTCGGTGCAGGCGCAGGTGCTCAAGCTCTTCGCCGAGGTGCGCGAGCGCTTCCAGCTGGCCATGGTGTTCATCACCCATGACCTGCGTGTGGCCGGCGAGATGTGCGACCACATCGCGGTGATGCAACGCGGCACCATCGTCGAATACGGCGAGACCGCCAAGGTGCTCGCCAATCCGCAGCACGAATACACCCGCACCCTCATCGAAGCCGTGCCGCGCCTGGCGCAGCAGGAAGGCGTTACCCCCATGGCCATGGAAGCACAGGCATGAACGGCAAGCAGCAACTCGTCATCGCATTCGCCAGCCGCACCATCGGCATGGACTACCAGACCAAGGCGTTCACCCAACAGTTTCCAGACGCGGAGTTCCGCTACTTCGACACCGAGCGCGACACGCTCGGCGACCGTTCGGAGATCGACGTCGTCGTCTGCTGGACGCCCCCGCCGGGCCTGATGGCCACGCTGCCGAAGCTGCGGCTGATCCAGTCGGTAGCGGCCGGCACCGACCACATCACCGGCGACAAGAGCCTGCCGCGCGACGTGCCGATCTGCCGCATCGTCGACACCGACATGGCCAGCGGCATGACCGCCTATGTGACCTGGGCCGTGGTGCACCGCCAGCGCAAGATGCACGGCTTTCTGCAGAACGCCCGCGAGAAGCGCTGGGACGAGTTGCTGCCGATCATTCCGCCGGTGACCCACACCGTCGGCATCGCCGGCCTCGGCACCCTGGGCATGGCCAGCGCCCGCGCGCTCATGGCCATCGGCTACCAGGTGCGCGGCTGGAGCCGCACCGCCAAGACCGACCTGCCCGAAGGCCTGACCGGCTTCCACGGCGAGGAAGGCATGGGCGATTTCCTGTCGGGCTGCGACACCCTCGTCTGCCTGCTGCCGCTCACCGCCGAAACCCGCGACGTGCTCGACGCCCGCGCCTTCGACCGGCTCCCGCGCGGCGCGCACCTGGTCAACGTGGGACGCGGCGAACACGTGGTCGACGCCGACCTGCTGGCCGCGCTCGACGACGGCCGCCTGGGCTTCGCCACGCTCGACGCCTTCCGCGACGAGCCGCTGCCGGCCGAGCACCCCTTCTGGCACCACGACAAGATCATCGTCACGCCGCACATCGCCACCCGCACCGCGCCGTCCACCATCGCCCGCCAAACGGCCGAGAACCTGGCGCGCCTGGACGCCGCCGACGAGGCGCTGCCGGCGCTGGACATGGCGCGCGGCTACTGAGCCCGTCAGGGATCCTGCTCACGCTCTCGCATACAGAACCAAGAACCTAGAACCTCAAGGACAAAATCATGCAAGCCAGCACCATCGGCAGCCAGGACGTCGCCGTCCACCTGCACTCCTATACCAACCTCGCCGCCCTGCCCAGCACGCCGCCGCTGGTGGTCGTCAAGGGCGACGGCATCTTCGTGGAAGACGACGCCGGCAAGCGCTACATCGAAGGCATGGCGGGCCTGTGGTGCGCATCGCTCGGTTTCTCCAACGCCCGCCTGGCAGAAGCCGGTTCACAGGCGCTGAAGACCCTGCCCTACTACCACACGTTCAACCAGCGCACCAACCCCGCCGTGGTGCAGCTGGCCGAGCGCCTGCTGGCGCTGGCACCGGTGCCGATGGCCCGCGTGTTCTTCGCCAATTCGGGCTCCGAGGCCAACGACAGCGCGGTCAAGATGGTCTGGTACTACCACAACGCCATCGGCAAGCCGGAGAAGAAGAAGATCATCGCCAGGAAGCGCGCCTACCACGGCGTCACCGTGGCCGCCGCCAGCATGGGCGGGCTCGACGCCAACCACCGCGACTTCGACCTTCCGCTGGCCCGCTTCATCCACGTAGACACCCCGCACCACTACCACGGTGCGCAGCCCGGCGAGACCGAAGAGGCCTTCGCCACCCGCCTGGCCGAGGGCCTGGAAAAAACCATCCTGGCCGAGGGCCCGGAAACCGTCGCCGCCTTCATCGCCGAACCGGTGATGGGCGCCGGCGGCGTGCTGGTGCCGCCGGCCACCTACTTCGAGAAGGTGCAGGCGGTGCTGAAGAAGCACGACATCCTCTTCATCGCCGACGAGGTCATCTGCGGCTTCGGCCGCACCGGCAACATGTTCGGCTCGACCACCTTCGGCATGAAGCCCGACATCCTGACTTGCGCCAAGGCGCTGTCCTCGGGCTACGTGCCGATCTCGGCGGTCATGGTGAGCGACAAGGTGCACGCGGCCATCGCGGCCAACAGCGGCAAGATCGGCACCTTCGGTCACGGCTACACCTACTCCGGCCACCCGGTGGCCAGCGCCGTCGCGCTGGAAACGCTCAAGGTCTACGAGGACGAAGACATCCTCGGCAACGTGCGCGCGCTGGCGCCACAGTTCCAGTCGCTGGTGAAGTCTTTTGCCGCTCGCCCTCTGGTGGGCGAGGCGCGTGGCGTGGGCCTGATCGGCGCCATCGAGATCGTGGCCGACAAGGCCACGCGCGCGCCCTTCGCAGCCGACATGAAAGCGGGCTACCGGCTCGCTGCCTTCGCGCTGGAAGAAGGCCTGATCGTGCGCGCCATGGGCGACTCGATCGGCCTGTGCCCGCCGCTGATCATCACGGCCGAGCAACTGCAAGACATGTTCGCCCGCCTGGGCCGTGCCTTCGACAAGCTCGAGGCCGAGATGCTGGCGGAGGCGGCGTAAATGCAGGCCTTTTTCTCCAACGACCAGCTGCTGCACGACCCGCAACAGTTCATGCGGCTCGGCCGCATCGCCAAGCCCACCGACCTGCCGGCCCGCGCCGAAGCGCTCATGGCCACGCTGGGCCGACGCGGCATCGCCGTGACCGAATCGCCCGACTTCGGCCGCACGCCGCTGGAGCAGGTGCACAGCGCCGACTATCTCGATTACCTGGCATCGGCCTACGAACGCTGGCAGGCGCTGCGTGACGAGGGCAAGGACCCCGGCATCGAAGTGCTGCCCAACCTCTCGCCCTACGGCCTGCGCTACGAAGCCGGCCAGAAGCGCGGTCCCTGCCCGTCGCCGCACGTGGTGGCGCAGACCGGCTACTACATCAGCGACCTCTCCTGCCCGCTCGGCCCGAACAGCTGGAAGTCCATCTTGCGATCGGCCCATGCGGCCACCGCCGCGGCCGACGCGGTGCTGGGCGGCGAAGCGCTGTCGTACGCGCTGTGCCGGCCCTCGGGCCACCACGCGCACTACGACCGTGCCGGCGGCTTCTGCTACGTGAACAACAGCGCCGTCGCCGCCGCCCGCCTGCGGCAGAAGTTCGACCGCGTGGCGGTGCTCGACATCGACGCCCACCACGGCGACGGCACCCAGCACATCTTCTACGACCGGGCCGACGTGTTCACCCTGTCGACCCACGCCGACCCCGCCGGCCAATACCCCTGGTACACCGGCTACGCCGACGAGCGCGGCGCCGGTGCCGGCGAGGGCTTCAACCTCAACCTGCCGCTGGTGCACGGCAGCGGCATCGCCGAATTCACCGCCGCACTCGACACCGCCTTCGACGCCATGACCGCGTTCGGCACGCAGGCGCTGGTGCTGCCGCTCGGCTTCGACGGCCTGAAGGGCGACCCCACCGCCCTGCTCGGCTTCGACAACGCCTGCTTCCGCCTGGCCGGCGAACGGGTGCGCGCCCTGGGCGTGCCCACGGTCATCGTGCAGGAAGGCGGCTACATGGTCGACGCCATCGGCGCCGCGCTCGATGCATTCCTGGAAGGGCTGAACGCATGACCTCCACCACCGACACCAAGCTCTCGATCGACGGCGAACGCCTCTGGTCGACCCTGATGGAACTGGCCAAGATCGGCGCCACCGACAAGGGCGGCAATTGCCGCCTGGCGCTCACCGCGCTCGACGGCCAGGGCCGCGACCTGGTCTCCGGCTGGATGCGCGAAGCCGGCCTCACCGTGACCGTCGACGCGGTCGGCAACATCTTCGGCGTGCGTCCCGGCCGCGACATGCGCCTGCCGCCCGTGGCCACCGGCAGCCATATCGACACCCAGCCCACCGGCGGCAAGTTCGACGGCTGCTTCGGCGTGATGGCCGGCCTGGAAGTCATGCGCACGCTGCAGGCCGAGGGCATCGAGACCGAAGCCCCGCTGGCGCTCGTCATCTGGACCAACGAGGAAGGCACCCGCTTCGTGCCGGTGATGATGGGCTCGGGCGTGCACTGCGGCGTGTTCCCGCTCGAAACCGCGCTGTCGGCGGTCGACGTGGACGGCCTGTCGGTGCGCGACGAACTGAAGGCGATCGGCTACGACAAGGGCGCGCCGATCGGCACCGTCCAGCTCGGCAGCTATTTCGAGGCGCACATCGAACAGGGCCCGATCCTGGAAGCCGAGGACACCGTCATCGGCGTGGTCACCGGCTCGCTCGGCCTGCGCTGGTGGGACGTGACCGTGACCGGCATGGAGGCCCACGCCGGCCCCACGCCGATGGCGATGCGCCGCGACGCGCTGTACGCGGCCACCTACCTGATGCAGAAGATCGTCGACATCGCCAACGACCCCGCCTTCGCGCCGCACGGCCGGGGCACCGTCGGCACGGTGAACGTGTTCCCGAACTCGCGCAACGTGATCCCCGGCCGCGTCGGCTTCACCGTCGACCTGCGCCACCAGGAAGCCGCGCAGCTCGACCGCATGGAAGCCGCCTTCCGCGCGGCTGCTGCCGACCTCGCGGCGCGCTACGGCGTGCAGATCGACATCCAGTTCGTGCAGGAGTTTCCGCCGACGCCCTTCGCCGCCGAGATGGTCGGCGCGGTGCGCGACGAAGCGGTGAAGCTCGGCCTGAGCCACCTCGACATCGTCACCGGCGCCGGCCACGACGCGGTCTACATGGCCCGCGTCGCCCCCACCGCCATGATCTTCGTGCCCTGCAAGGACGGCATCAGCCACAACGAGATCGAGGACGCCGACCCGCGCCACCTGGAAGCCGGCGCCAACGTGCTGCTGGGCGCCATGCTGCGCCAGGCCGGCGTCGCCGGCTGAAGGCGTGGCACGACCGATGGCCATCGCGACCGACACGACCCGCATCGCACCGGCGCGGCACGACACGCGCAACGGCGTGCTGCTGTTTCTCGGCGCGCTGGCCGCCTTCGCCACCTACGACGCCTTCGCCAAGCAGATGCTGCTGACCAACGCGCCGGGCCTGGTGAACCTGGGCCGCTACGTCACCATCGTGTCGATGGGCGCGGTGCTGCTGTGGCGCTACCGGCGCGCCAACCCCGCCGCGCCTGCGCCCTGGCGGCAGCCGCACCAGGGCCTGCTCATGCTGCGCAGCGCCATGCTCGCCACGGTGGCGACCGCCTTCATGACCGCGCTGGTCTACATGCCGCTGGCCGAATCAACCGCGCTGTATTTCACCGCGCCGCTGTTCATGGTGGTGCTGTCGCCATGGATGCTGGGCGAGCGCGTCGGACGAGTGCAGTGGACCGCGGTGGCACTGGGCTTCGTCGGCATGCTGCTGGTGGTGCGCCCGGGCGGCAACCTGCCGCTGATGGGCACGCTGTCGATGCTGCTGGCAGCCGTCTGCTACGCCATGTTCCAGATCCTCACCCGGCGGCTGTCGGGCCTGGTGCCCGGGCCGGTGCAGTTCGCGCACATGGCGGTGGTGTGCCTGGTGGTGACCAGCGTGCCGACGCTGCTGGCGCCGCACATTCCGCTGCCCGACTGGCAGACCGCGCTGGTGCTGCTCGGCGGCGGGCTGATCAGCGGCTGCGCCCAGCTGCTGCTGCTGGCCGCCTTCGCCCGCGTGAGCGCGGCCACGCTGGCGCCGCTCAACTACATCCAGCTGCTGCTGGCGGTGATCATCAGCACGCTGTGGTTCCACCGCCCGCCCGACGGCCTGGCCATGGCCGGCATCGCGCTCATCGTCGCGGCCGGTCTCTTTCTGGCGACCGCGCGGCGGCCGGCGCCCTGAGCATTCGAAGCCCCACAGAGACACGAAAGGATCGAGGAGACCCCATGGCCGAGAGCCCTTTGTTCACACCGATCGCAGCGGCCCGGATTGCGGCCTCCCCCGCATCGCCCGCCTTCGCCTCGATCGAGATGCCCGACCTCGTCGGCGTCATCGAAGCCCGGTTGCAGGAAGCCATCCTCTCCGGCAGCCTGGCGCCGGGTTCGCGCATCGTCGAGGCCGAACTCGCCCGCCAGATGGGCGTGAGCCGCGCCCCGGTGCGCGAAGCCGCCCGCCGGCTGGAAAGCCTGGGCCTGCTGGTCTCGCGGCCGCGCCACGGCTTCGCGGTGCGCACCATTTCCGTCAAGGAGGTCGACGACCTCTACCAGGTGCGCATCAACCTTGAGCTGATGAGCGCGGCCCTGGCCTGCCGCAACGCCACCGACGAGGAGCTGGCCAATGTCGGCCTCAAGGTCGACGAGATGGTGGCCAAGGCCGACGTGCTCGACCAGTCCGCCCGCGTGGCGCTGGACCTGTCCTTCCACGTCCACATCTGCCAGCTCTCGCGCAACGAGTACCTGCAGCGGCTCTTCGAAAACATGATGACCGAGGTGCGCATGTTCCTGGCGCTCTCGGAAGAAACCTACGGCGACCGCCACGCGCTGGCCGAAACCCATCGCCCGATCGCGCTGGCGCTGGCCGCACGCGATATCCCCACGGTGCAGAACGCGCTGCGCTACCACCTCGAAGTCGCGCAGGAACACGTGCGCGGCCTCTTCCTCCAGAAGGGCTGAAGCGATGACCGCCGCCTCCGGAAAGGTCGTCATGGTCAGCGGCGGCGCGCGTGGCATCGGCCGCGCCATCGTGCAGGAACTGCTGGCCCACGGCTGGCGGGTCAGCGTGGGTGCGCGCGATATGGCCGCCGCGCAGGCGGTGTTCGAGGGCCACGGCCCCGACCGCGCCCGCGCCTACGCCTTCGACGCCGAACAGCCGCAGACCGAAACCGACTGGGTCGCCGCCACCGTGCGCGACTTCGGCGGCATCGACGCGCTGGTGCACAACGCCGGCATCATCAGCCGGCATTCGGTGATCGAGGCCGACGACGAGGAGGTCGACCGCATCCTCGACGTCAACGTGAAGTCGCCGCTGCGCCTGACCCGCAAGGCCTGGCCGCACCTGCTGGCGGCCGAGGAGGCCAAGGTGGTGGTGATCGCCTCGCTGGCCGCCAAGCGGGTGCGTGCGCCCGGCGCCAGCCTGTATTCGCTCAGCAAGGCGGCCGTCCTGTCGCTGGCCCACGGCATCCGCCACTGCGGGGAGGACTCCAACGTGCGTTGCACCGCGCTGTGCCCGGGCTTCGTCGCCACCGACATGGCCTCGGGCGTGCCGCGCGACCAGTGGGCGCAACTCACCCAGCCCGCCGACGTGGCGCGCATCGCCCGCACCGTGCTGGAGCTGCCGGCGACCGCCAGCGTCGCCGAGATCCCGATCAGCTGGCGGGTCGAACCCCAGTTCTGACCGCCATTTCTCTCGCAGAAGGACAACAACATGAAAGTCATCTACAGCGACCACCACGTCGGCCACGATCCGCAGCAGTTCATCGTGCGCGGACGCATGAAGCGCAGCAACGAACAGCCCGAGCGCGCTCACCGCCTGCTGCAGGCGGCCACCGCCCTGGGCCACGAAGTCGTGTCGCCCGAAGACTTCGGCGGCGGCCCGCGCGCTGCCATCCACACGCCGCGCTACCTGCGCTTTCTGGAAACCGCCTGGGCGCGCTGGCAGGAACTGCCCGACGCCTCCGAGGAGGTCATGCCCAACGTGCACCCCTTCCCCGGACAGCCCGCCAGCTACCCCGACAGCCTGGTCGGCCAGGCCGGCTGGCACCTGGCCGACATGGCCTGCTCGGTGGGTGCGCACACCTGGCAAGCGGCGACCTGGTCGGCCCACGTGGCCACCCATGCCGCGCAATTGGTGATGGAAGGCGAGCGCGCCGCCTACGCCCTCTGCCGCCCGCCCGGGCACCACGCGTATGCCGACCGCGCCAACGGTTTCACCTATCTCAACAACGCCGCCATCTCCGCGCAGCACCTGCGGCAGAAGCACGACCGCGTCGCCATCCTCGACATCGACGTGCACCACGGCAATGGCACGCAGGGCATCTTCTGGCGCCGCAAGGACGTGCTGACCGTCTCGCTGCACGGCGATCCGCACTTCTGCACGCCCTTCTTCACCGGCCACGCGCACGAGATCGGCGAAGGCGAAGGCGAGGGCTACAACCTCAACCTGCCGCTGGCCCGCGGCACGCCGGACGCCGGCTTTCTGCAGGCGCTCACCAAGGCCCACGACGCGATCCGCGCCTTCGCGCCCGGCGCACTGGTGGTGGCGCTCGGCCTCGACGCCCACGAGCACGACCCCTATCAGGCGCTGGCGGTGAGCACCGCCGGCTTCTCGACCATCCTGGCCGAGATCGCGCGCCTGGGCCTGCCTACCGTGCTGGTGCAGGAAGGCGGTTATCTCTCCGAAGACCTCGGTCCCAACCTCTCCAGCGCGCTCAGCGGCTTCACGGGCGCGGCATGAACACGCAAGACCACGACGCCGCCATCCGCCAGGCCCTGCCCGAAGCGGCCGTGCTCACCGCCGCGCCCGCGCCGGTCGAGGTGGCCTGGGCCGCCCAGGCGCTGCGCGAGCAATACGGACTGGTGGGTCGCCTCAGCCTGCTGACCGGCGAGCGCGACTCGAACTTCCGCCTCGACCTGCCCGACGGCACGCGCTGCATGCTGAAGGTGTCGCATCCGGACGAAGACGCGGTCGTCGCCGACTTCCAGACCCAGGCCCTGCTGCACATCGCGCAGGTCGACCCCGGCCTGCCGGTGCAGCGCATGGCACTGACGGTGGACGCCACGCCCTCGGTGCTGCTGCCCGACGACCAAGACCGCCCGCGTGTCGTGCGGCTGTTCAGCTACCTCGAAGGCCTGCCCATGCCGCAGGCCGAGCGCTCCGCCGCCCAGCGGCGCGACGTGGCCGGCACGCTGGCGCGGCTCGACCGGGCGCTCTCCCGGCTCTGGCATCCCGCCGGTGAGAAGGAACTGCCCTGGGACATCCAGCGCGCCGACCGGGTGCGCGCCCTGCTCGCCTACGTGCCCGACGCCGGCCGCCAGGCGCTGGCCCACCGGGCGCTCGACCGCTTCGAATCGCTCGCCAAGCCGGTGCTGCCGGCGCTGCGCCGGCAGCCGATCCACAACGACTTCAACGTCTTCAACCTGCTGGTCGACCCGGCCGCGCCCGAGCGGGTGTCCGGCATCCTGGACTTCGGCGACATGGTCGAGGCACCGGTGGTCGACGACCTCGCCGTGGCCGCGTCCTACCAGTTCGACGAGCAGGGCGACGCTCTCGCCACCATCGCCGAATTCGCCGCCGCCTACCACGCGGTGTCGCCGCTGCAGGACATCGAGATGTCGCTGCTGCTGGAGATGATCCGCGCGCGCCTGGCCATGGTGGTCGCCATCAGCGGCTGGCGCGCCGCCCGCCACCCCGAGAACGCGGCCTATCTGCTGCGCAACAACGCGATCTCCTGGGCGCGGCTGCAGGCGATCGACGCCTACACCCGCGCCCAGGCGCACGACGCCATCGCCACGGCCTGCCGCGCCGTGCGCCCTGCTGCCGAGGAAACGAATGCTGTCATCTGATCAAGCCCTGCTGGAACGCCGTGCCCGCCTGCTGGGGCCGGCCTATCGGCTGTTCTACGAAGAGCCCTTCCATCCCGTGCGCGGCCAAGGCGTGTGGCTCTACGACCAGGCCGGCAAGCCCTGGCTGGACGCCTACAACAACGTGGTCTGCGTGGGGCATGCGCGGCCGGAAGTGGTCGAGGCCATCGCCCGCCAGGGCTCCACGCTGAACACGCACACGCGCTATCTGCACGAAGGCATCCTGGACTACGCCGAGCGCCTGCTGACCACGCTGCCGCCCGAGCTCGGGCACACCACCTTCACCTGCACCGGCAGCGAAGCCAACGATCTGGCGATGCGCGTGGCGCGGGCACATACCGGCGGCACCGGCCTGATCGTGACGCACTGGGCCTATCACGGCGTGACCTCGGCCATCGCGGAAGCTTCGCCTTCATTGGGGCAGCACATCGTGCTGGGGGCGAATGTGCGGACCGTGCCGGCGCCGGCTGCCCAGCCTGGGCAATCGGCGGCCGAATGCGGACGTTTGTTCGCCGACGGGGTGCGGGCGGCGATTGCCGATCTGCAGGCGCACGGCATTCGGCCGGCGGCGCTGATGGTCGATACCGTGTTTTCCAGTGATGGGGTGTTTACCGATCCTGCGGGTTTTCTGCAGGAGGCGGTGGAGGAGATCCACGCGGCGGGCGGGGTGTTCATCGCCGATGAAGTGCAGCCTGGTTTTGGCCGGACTGGTGATTGTTTTTGGGGTTTTCAGCGGCACGGCGTCGTGCCGGACATGGTGACCATGGGCAAGCCCATGGGTAATGGGCATCCGGTCGCCGGGATGGCGGTGCGGCCGGAGGTCATGGCTGCGTTTGGGCGGCAGTCGCGGTACTTCAATACCTTTGGGGGGAATCCTGTTTCGATGGCTGCTGCTTCGGCTGTGCTGGATGTCATTCAAGGGGAAGGTTTGCAGCGTAATGCCCTGGAGGTGGGGGCTTATCTGCGGGCTGGGTTGGCTTCGCTCGCTGAAAAGCACTCGCTGGTGGGGGAGATTCGGGGGGCCGGGTTGTTTGTAGGGATGGAACTGGTTTCATCCCGGGCCGAGCGGACGCCGGCTACTCGTGAAGCCTCTCTTGTGGTCAATGGCTTGCGGCGGAATGGGGTTTTGTTGAGTGCTACCGGAGAGCATGCGCATATTCTCAAGATTCGGCCGCCACTGGTGTTTTCTCGGGAGAATGCGGATTTTCTGATTTCTCGGGTGGATGAGGTTTTGGGGCTGCTCTAAGTTTTCTTCTACCTGCCGCAGGGTGGGGCTGGGGGCTTGCTTCTTGCGTAGCGGGCTCATACCTTTCATATTCTTCTCTCATCAGACGGTGGAGCTGGGGGCTTGCGTGCCTCCAGCCCCACACTACATGCAGTAGAAGAAACGAAAAAGCCCGCTCCGCATCCCGTGACCAGTAGATAAACTACCGATCAACAGAAAGAAACAAACTCTCCTTGACCTCCTCCATAACAACATAACTGCGCGACTCGGCAGTAACCGGCAACTTCTTGAGAATATTGCCAAGCAA
The DNA here is from genome assembly GCF_033546935.1 of Xylophilus sp. GOD-11R. Lineage (GTDB taxonomy): Bacteria > Pseudomonadota > Gammaproteobacteria > Burkholderiales > Burkholderiaceae_C > Xylophilus. Next base: position 2,875,077 of record NZ_CP137854.1, read on the forward strand.
GTGCCGGTATTCCCCCATCCCCCTCAACCGAAACTTAACCAGATAATCAAAATCCCCAGAAACCAGATGACACTCCATCACCTCCGGCATATGTAACAGCTCCCGCCGAACCTTCTCGAAGACATCCCCCGACTTGGCAGACAGCTTGATCTCCACAAAAACCAATAAAGTCTTGCCCAAAGCCTCAGGAGACAGCCGGGCGTAATAGCCGGTGATCACCCCCTCCCGCTCCATGCGCCGAACCCGCTCGGTACAGGGCGAGGCCGACAACCCCACCTTCTCGGCAAGTTCAGTCATCGAGATACGACCCTGACGTTGAAGAACGTCCAGAATCTTGAGGTCCATGCGGTCGGGTTCGAACATTCGGGTAGCGCGGACCGAATGCCGCGTCGAATCAGGGAGACGCAGCGACCATAGCACCACCCGAAGGTCACAATACCCATTTTCAGCCGCCGCGACCCGATCAACCGTTGTGACCGATATTCCCTACCTCTCCGCCGCCCAGCTGCGAGATATTCCGATTCCGCCAGCCACCGGTCCACGCCCCCGCTGCTGCGCGCATTTGAAGGCAGCGGGCTGGGAGTCGTTGCCGGCTTCATTCCAGGAGCGCGAATTGCGTGTGCTCGGCACGCTCCGCGACCGCCAGTCGCTCGACCCACCCACCATCGAGGAATTCCACCCCGCACGCACCGGCTTCTGGTCCGCCGACGCCCCCATCGCGCCGAATTACTTTCCCTATAACCAGAGTGAACTCTGGCAATGCGTGGTCTGCGCCCGCCCGTTTCTCCGATACACCGAAAGCGGCGGCTACTACCACGAAGACCGCATTCGCGAATTCGATCCGGAGCTTGTCATCGACCAGCCGCCGCCCTGACGCGCAGCTCCGAGCGCGCCACCGTTCCTACAAGACCAACAAGCGCTGGTGCCCTTTAGGCGTCCCCGCAACGCCTCATTCCTCAGAATTTCGAACTTCATTCACACGTTTCCACCACCACCATGCCTCAGACGCTAGCGCCCCTGCGCTCAATCCCGCTCGGCCGATACCGCCACTACAAAGGCGGTGAATACGAAGTGCTGGGCGTCGCACGCCACAGCGAAACGCTCGAGGCTTTCGTGATGTACCGCCCGCTCTACAACGCTTCCGGCGTATGGGTGCGCCCGCTTTCGATGTTTCTCGAACAGGCTGAATTCAATGGTGAATGGCAGCCCCGGTTCCGCTATTTGTCCACCCCGAGCGCGATGGCCGAGCGACCAGAGCGCGCACTCGCTTCGACATAATTTTTGCGGCATTAATTCACAGAGCCACTTTTCCACTACAACAGGAGTTCCATCAAAAAACTAAATCGATTTTGAGAGGTGGATAGCCATGCAGGCTCGGCAAGGAGTTGGTACCGGTTCGCTGATCGATTCCATCTACGCCGCGGCACTCGAAGGCGCCGACTGGCGTCTTGCATTGGACGGCCTGCGCAACATTGCAGGCGCGCGGGTCGCCGGGTTGCTGTCGGTCGAGCACCGCATCGGCGTGCCCCGCATCGAGACACTGGTGTCCGACGATGCGGCCAATCTCGAAAGCATGGTCACCGCCTACACCAAGGACTTCCACCGACTCGACCCCACCCCGGGCCTCGTCGAGAAATGGGCCAGCGGGCGCTGGTTCTTCGATACCGAAGCCTTGAGCGACGCCGTACGCAATCGCAGCGCTTACCACCAGGAATTTCTTCGCCCCCATGGCTCGTCGCACTGGTGCGGCACCGTCGTGACCCGCACCAGCGAGCGCAGCGAATTCATGAGCTTCGTGATGGCGCCGGGCACCACGCTAGCGCCGGGCCAGCAGGCCATGCTCGACACGCTCACCAGCCATGTCGGCAGGGCTCGCCGCCTCAGCGAGCAACTCGACCTGGGCCGACAACAGCATGCCCTGGTCACCGCCCTCCTCGACGCCATGACCGTGCCCGTACTGCTGCTGGACGAGACCGGCCTGATCCTGGTCGACAACGCCGCAGCCAGGGCACTGGGGATGGAACACCTGCCGATGCACCACGGCCGGCTGCAGCCGATCGGCGGATGGCAGACCGCGCGTGAGCGCGGCGCATTCACCGTGGTACGGGGCGATGGACTCAAGCGCCATTTCTTCCTGACGGCAGTGCCGGCATCGGCACAACTCGCACGGGATTGGCAGCGGCCACTCTGGATGCTGACCGCTCCGTCGCCGCAATCGTCGGCCGAGCGCATGCGTCGCCTGCAAACGATCTTTCCCTTGACCCGCGCCGAGGCGGAGCTGGTGACGATGCTGGCCAGCGAAGGTCTGACGCCGCAGGAGTGCGCCGAAGAGCGCGCGGTGTCGATCAACACGGTGCGCACGCAGATCAAGTCGATCCTGCTCAAGATGGGCGTCACCCGCATGTCGATGATGGTGCGCACGGCGATGTCGCTCTGACCCGGACAGTCGCAGACTGGTTTGGCACCATCGCCGACCACGCGGGCGGACCTTGGCCGAATGCATGGCAACCTTTCCAATGGCGCTGGAACCTCCACCATCACATCTCGCCCGATATGCCCCAAACCGCATCGCCCGTTCTGATCCGCCCCGTCGAACCGCAAGACTTCAATGCCTGGCTGAAACTCTGGCTCGGCTACCAGGCCTTCTACAAGGTGGAGATTGCCCCGGCGGTCACCGAATCGACCTGGGCGCGGCTGCTCGACCCCACAGAACCCATGCACTGTGCCGTGGCGGTCGAGGGCAATCAGCTGATCGGCCTGGTCCACTACATCTATCACCGCTCCACCTGGACGGCCGGCCCGTACTGCTATCTGCAGGATCTGTTCGTGGATCCGGCCTTGCGAGCCAAAGGCACGGGTCGCCGGCTGATCCGGCACGTCTACGAAAGTGCGGCAGCAGCGGGTGCGTCGCGCGTCTATTGGCTCACGCACGAGACCAATCACGACGCGATGAAGTTGTACGACCAGGTGGCCGAACGATCCGGCTTCCTGCAATATCGGCACCTTTTGCCCTGAGGTGCCGCCTGTGGCCGCGCTTCGGGAACGCAGATTGCTCCGACGCATCGCATGACACTTGCAGAAGACCTCCCACGCCGACACGATGAGCTGCTCTGGAACGACTGGCACCCGGTCGCCTTCAGCCACCAGATTCCCCCAGGCGGTCATCGCGCGGCCCGCCTGCTCGAAGAAGAGATCGTCGTCTGGCGCGACGACGACGGCTCCATCCACGCCTGGGACGACCGCTGCCCGCATCGGGGCGCCAGGCTGTCGCTTGGCGGCGTGGTCGGTGGGAACCTGACCTGCCCTTATCACGGCTGGCGTTTCGATGGTGCGGGCCGCTGCACGCTCAAGCCTGCGCAACCCTCCGCGCCTTTGCCGGCCGAATCCATAGTGCGGTCATTCGCCGCCGAAGAACACCACGGGCTGGTCTGGGTGTGCCTCGGCTCGCCGAGCCGGCCGGTGATTCCGTATGAAGAGTTCGACGACCCCCGGCTGCGCAACATCATGGCCGGCCCCTACGCGGTGAACGCCTGCGCGCCGCGGGTGGTGGAGAACTTCATCGACATGGCGCATTTTTCATTCGTACACGAGGGCATCCTCGGCCATGCCGACCTCACGGAGATTCCCGAATACCGGGTCGAACCTTTCGTCGACGGCAGTGGCCAAGCCGGTGTCCGCGCCGTCGGCATGCGTGTCTTGCAGCCGCAGGCCAATCTGCAGGCGACCGGGCCGGCAGACGTCGAATACGGCTATCGCATCTCGCGCCCGCTCGCCGCCATCCTGACCAAGCAGATCGTCGGCGCCGATGTCGCCGAGGCGATCACGCTGTTCATCCAGCCGGTGAGCGAGGCCGAGTCTCAGGTGTGGATGGTCTTTTCGGGTGTGCGCTCACCGGAACCGGACGAGGCCGTGCGCGACTTCCAGGACACGGTGTTCGCGCAGGACAAACCCATTCTCGAAAGCCAGCGACCGCAACGGCTGCCGTTGCAGACCCGCAGCGAGCAGGCCCAGCGTGCCGATCTGCTGTCCGCACATTACCGGCGTTACCTCAAGGAACAGGGACTGACTTACGGCGTGACGCCTTGACCGGGCTCAGTGGCGGCTCGCTGCCCAGTCGGCCGCCAACATGGCGGCGAACGGCTGGCAAAGCACGATGTGGCCGGGCTGGTACCAGTGCGCCTTGTGCATCAAGACGATGGCGCCGAGCGTTCGTCCGCCGAAGCGAATGGGAACGCTCAATGCCGACTCGCAACCTTGCGCCATCAGTTGCTCGCAAGCAAGGAAGGCGGAGCCCGCCGCGCGCGCATCAGGCCAGTGCTCGGCTTCTGTGGCGCGCAAGATTCGCTGGAGAAACAGGTCGTCCGGCGCCCCGGGAAATTCGCCTGAAGGATGGATCGCGGGATGAGTAGAACGGACATGCTCGAACGTATCGGGCGTTGCTCCCCATCGGAGAATGACCAGGACACGCGCACCGCAGAGTTCCACGAGAGAGGACTCGATCAGCCGGCACATCGTTGCTTCGTCATGCTCGGCTGCCGACAAGATTGCCAGACGGCCGAAGCGATCAAGCGCAAACTGCGCGTCGGTGGCGCTCGGCGCGGCGCGCATTCCGCGTGCGCCACGACGTCGATCAAGATAGTTCATTTGTCCTCCAACGGAGCCGGAGTCAGCCGGCGCGCAGGCGATCCTTGCGAGCGGCCTTCTTGGCGGCACGCTCATCCGACAGGCGATCACCCTCTGCCTGCCAGCGCGCGAACTCCTCCGGGGTTTCCAGCGTCATCCTGCCGAGCGCCAGCGACCGAAATTCATGAATTACGATCTCCGCCGCTTTTTGCAGATTGACGCGGCCTTTGCCCAGCAGCGCGCCACGCTGGCGGCCGATGAACTCCAGCAGGTCTTCATCCTTCATCTGCTGGATATCATCGATCGCGCCATCGAGTCGAAAGCGTGTTTTAAGCAGATCCGCATAGGGTCCCTTGACGTAGTTCAGGAAATCCAGCGCAACGCCCTCTTCGTCATAGGCGTTTCGACCGATCGCTCCGCCGGCTGCCAAGCGGTCACCGACCTGGGCGACTGCTATGCGAGGCCACAGCATGCCCGGCGTGTCCCAAAGATAGAAATCGTCGGCAAGCACGATCCTTTGCTCCATCTTGGTGATGCCCGCTTCGTCGCCGGTCTTGGCTTTCTTCACCCCGGTCAGGGTGTTGATCAGGGTTGATTTTCCAACGTTGGGAACGCCGCAGATCATCACCCGCATGGGTTTGGCCATGCCGCCTCGATTCGGTGCCAGCAGATGGCACGCATCGATGATCTGCCGGGCCGGCGCCGTCATGCTGGCGTCCAGCGCGATAGCGGACACATCCGGCTTCGCGTTGTAGTGGAGAAGCCAGGCTGCAGTTCGATCGGCATCGGCCGTGTCCTGCTTGTTGAGCACCTTGAGTGAAGGCTTTCCGGCAGTGAGTTCCGCCAGGAGCGGATTGCAGCTGGAGCCCGGCATGCGGGCATCGAGCACCTCGACGACCGCGTCGATGTCCTTGATCCGTTCGGCCATCGCCTTGCGGGTCGAGTGCATATGTCCAGGGAACCATTGAATCGTCATTTATCGACCTTTTGTACTTCTTGTATTGGCTCTGCATTCTCGGGGGCAGAGGACCTCCTGAACCATGACTTCGACGGCCTGCTGGCAGACCGCCTTGGTTTCTCACATGACGAGGGAAGCTAGAGTCAAGGTGGGCGCCGAGGGCTCCAGCATCAAATCAGCCATTGGTCTGGCACGTTTAATATTTTCAGGGACTCGCAAAAGTGGCAAATTCACGTGGCCACAAACGGTCATGAACCTACCTGCGCTCATCGATACGGCTTCAGCGGACCGCTCGATAGAGATAGTGTCGGCGCGATTGGCGCTGGTGGGCGTGGTTGACTTCAGGTCGCCGCCGGCGCATCCGACGGGTTGCCGCGGGCGGGGGCGCAACGGGTGCGTGTGGGAGGGGTATTTTTCCGCACTGGCGTACTGGCGCGATGAGGCGCTGCTGAGGCTTGGAGGTATCGATCCGGGCGGTGAGGTGATGGCGAATTGAGCCAAACAGGTCGCGTCGATTCGTCGGATCGGCTGCCCGAGAGACACCTCACGATCAACCCAGGTTCTCACGAAGTTAGATCAAATCTGAGCGGCCAGTTATTTTGAGTGGTCGACGGTCATCCAGAGCGATCAGCTCAGCTCAGCGCACCCCAGCGCAGTCGCAGTCGCAGTCGCAGTCGCAGTCGCAGACAAGCATTCACCTCATGGGCGCCATCAATCGCCTAATTGAATGATTCGGCGCCTTGCGCCCGTAAAAAGACAAAACCCCCCAATCTTACGACTGGGGGGTATTGCGGGCTGTAATAGCCTGACGATGACCTACTTTCACACGGGAACCCGCACTATCATCGGCGCGGAGTCGTTTCACTGTCCTGTTCGGGATGGGAAGGAGTGGTACCAACTCGCTATGGTCATCAGGCATAAAGGGTTGCCGTCCTGGTTTTTATGTCAGGACAGCGAATTCATAGAGTTTGAAATCAGCTTGAGGTATTTTGATTACGTCTTGGCATAACACCTTGAATCTAATTTTGGTCAGATCAAAGTTATAGGGTCAAGCCGCACGAGCAATTAGTATCAGTTAGCTTAACGCATTACTGCGCTTCCACACCTGACCTATCAACGTCCTGGTCTAGAACGACTCTTCAGGGGGCTCAAGGCCCCGGCAGATCTCATCTTGAAACGAGTTTCCCGCTTAGATGCTTTCAGCGGTTATCTCTTCCGCACTTAGCTACTCGGCAATGCCACTGGCGTGACAACCGATACACCAGAGGTGCGTCCACTCCGGTCCTCTCGTACTAGGAGCAGGCTTCCTCAAATCTGCAGCGCCCACGGAAGATAGGGACCAAACTGTCTCACGACGTTTTAAACCCAGCTCACGTACCTCTTTAAATGGCGAACAGCCATACCCTTGGGACCGGCTACAGCCCCAGGATGAGATGAGCCGACATCGAGGTGCCAAACACCGCCGTCGATATGAACTCTTGGGCGGTATCAGCCTGTTATCCCCAGAGTACCTTTTATCCGTTGAGCGATGGCCCTTCCATACAGAACCACCGGATCACTATGTCCTGCTTTCGCATCTGCTCGACTTGTCAGTCTCGCAGTTAAGCACGCTTATGCCATTGCACTATCGTCACGATGTCCGACCGTAACTAGCGTACCTTCGAACTCCTCCGTTACGCTTTGGGAGGAGACCGCCCCAGTCAAACTGCCTACCATGCACTGTCCCCGATCCAGATAATGGACCTAGGTTAGAACCTCAAACGCACCAGGGTGGTATTTCAACGTTGGCTCCACAAGATCTAGCGACCCTGCTTCAAAGCCTCCCACCTATCCTACACAGATCCGTTCAAAGTCCAATACAAAGCTACAGTAAAGGTTCATGGGGTCTTTCCGTCTTTCCGCGGGGAGATTGCATCATCACAAACATTTCAACTTCGCTGAGTCTCGGGAGGAGACAGTGTGGCCATCGTTACGCCATTCGTGCAGGTCGGAACTTACCCGACAAGGAATTTCGCTACCTTAGGACCGTTATAGTTACGGCCGCCGTTTACTGGGACTTCAATCAAGAGCTTGCACCCCATCATTTAATCTTCCAGCACCGGGCAGGCGTCACACCCTATACGTCCACTTTCGTGTTTGCAGAGTGCTGTGTTTTTAATAAACAGTCGCAGCCACCGATTTTTTGCAACCTCATTGGGCTCCAGGAGTAAATCCCTTCACCTACTAAAGGCACACCTTCTTCCGAAGTTACGGTGTCAATTTGCCGAGTTCCTTCTCCCGAGTTCTCTCAAGCGCCTTAGAATACTCATCTCGCGCACCAGTGTCGGTTTGCGGTACGGTCGTCAATAGCTGAAGCTTAGTGGCTTTTCCTGGAAGCAGGGTATCACTCACTTCGTCTGCAAGCAGACTCGTTATCACCCCTCATCTAAGCCCGGCGGATTTGCCTACCAGGCACGACTACAGGCTTGAACCAACATGTCCAACAGTTGGCTGAGCTAACCTTCTCCGTCCCCACATCGCACTATTGATCGGTACAGGAATATTGACCTGTTTCCCATCAGCTACGCATCTCTGCCTCGCCTTAGGGGCCGACTCACTCTACGCCGATGAACGTTGCGTAGAAAACCTTGCGCTTACGGCGAGGGGGCTTTTCACCCCCTTTAACGCTACTCATGTCAGCATTCGCACTTCTGATACCTCCAGCATCCTTTACAAGACACCTTCACAGGCCTACAGAACGCTCTCCTACCACGTGCAATAAATTGCACATCCGCAGCTTCGGTAACTGGCTTAGCCCCGTTACATCTTCCGCGCAGGACGACTCGATCAGTGAGCTATTACGCTTTCTTTAAATGATGGCTGCTTCTAAGCCAACATCCTGACTGTTTTAGCCTTCCCACTTCGTTTCCCACTTAGCCAATTTTAGGGACCTTAGCTGGCGGTCTGGGTTGTTTCCCTCTTGAGTCCGGACGTTAGCACCCGGTGCTCTGTCTCCCGCGCTGTACTCTTCGGTATTCGGAGTTTGCCTTGGTTTGGTAAGTCGCCATGACCCCCTAGCCAAAACAGTGCTCTACCCCCGAAGGTAATACGCGAGGCACTACCTAAATAGTTTTCGGAGAGAACCAGCTATTTCCAAGTTTGTTTAGCCTTTCACCCCTATCCACAGCTCATCCGCTAGTTTTGCAACACTAGTCGGTTCGGACCTCCAGTACCTGTTACGGCACCTTCATCCTGGCCATGGATAGATCACTTGGTTTCGGGTCTACACCCAGCGACTGGACGCCCTATTCGGACTCGATTTCTCTACGGCTTCCCTATTCGGTTAACCTTGCCACTGAATGTAAGTCGCTGACCCATTATACAAAAGGTACGCAGTCACCCTTGCGGGCTCCTACTTTTTGTAAGCATGCGGTTTCAGGATCTATTTCACTCCCCTCCCGGGGTTCTTTTCGCCTTTCCCTCACGGTACTAGTTCACTATCGGTCGATGATGAGTATTTAGCCTTGGAGGATGGTCCCCCCATATTCAGACAGGATTACACGTGTCCCGCCCTACTTGTCGCTGGCCTAGTACCACACGTCTCTTTTCGCATACAGGGCTATCACCTGCTATGGCCGACCTTTCCAGATCGTTTTGCTAAGAATCGTGCTATCACCAGCAGGCTCTTCCGATTTCGCTCGCCACTACTTTCGGAATCTCGGTTGATGTCTTTTCCTCGAGCTACTGAGATGTTTCAGTTCACCCGGTTCGCCTCGCATGACTATGTATTCATCATGCGATACCCCTGAGGGTGGGTTTCCCCATTCGGAAATCTCCGGATCAAAGCTAATTTGCCAGCTCCCCGAAGCTTATCGCAGGCTATCACGTCCTTCGTCGCCTATCATCGCCAAGGCATCCACCACATGCTCTTATTCACTTGACCCTATAACTTTGACGTCTCTTGTCGAAACTCCAAAATCATTCTTCAAGGAATTGCCAGGTCTTTCACCTGGCGCGTTATGCCGTATGAAGCCTTGCGGCCTCGATACTTCGAATTTTTCAGACTTGCTGAATATTCGTTTTGACGCAATCAAAAATTCATGTTGCCGACGGCACGGTTGAGGCCTTGACCTCATTTCCGCCGACAACGCTGATTCGACTCTATGAATTTTTAAAGAACAGCCGATTGATCGCACTATCGCGATCAACAACAAAGCAGCCTCTTGCAAAGCTACTTTGGTGTTGAACCAATCTTCGATAACCCGACAACGCCTGCTTCTCGCAGACCTCGCCGACATGGTGTTTGGTGGAGGATGACGGGATCGAACCGACGACCCCCTGCTTGCAAAGCAGGTGCTCTCCCAGCTGAGCTAATCCCCCCAGGTCTGCCGACATGCACTCATTCGCGCACACACAGATATATCCCATCCAGCAGAAAGACTTGGTGGGTCTAGTTGGGCTCGAACCAACGACCCCCGCCTTATCAAGACGGTGCTCTAACCAGCTGAGCTACAGACCCATCGTCGATCTACTCGACTCTTCCAACAACCGATAAGTGTGGGCGTTCAATAACGCTAGAACTTGCTAGTTTTTCCAGAAAGGAGGTGATCCAGCCGCACCTTCCGATACGGCTACCTTGTTACGACTTCACCCCAGTCACGAACCCTGCCGTGGTAATCGCCCTCCTTACGGTTAGGCTAACTACTTCTGGCAGAACCCGCTCCCATGGTGTGACGGGCGGTGTGTACAAGACCCGGGAACGTATTCACCGCGACATTCTGATCCGCGATTACTAGCGATTCCGACTTCACGCAGTCGAGTTGCAGACTGCGATCCGGACTACGACTGGCTTTATGGGATTAGCTCCCCCTCGCGGGTTGGCAACCCTCTGTACCAGCCATTGTATGACGTGTGTAGCCCCACCTATAAGGGCCATGAGGACTTGACGTCATCCCCACCTTCCTCCGGTTTATCACCGGCAGTCTCATTAGAGTGCCCTTTCGTAGCAACTAATGACAAGGGTTGCGCTCGTTGCGGGACTTAACCCAACATCTCACGACACGAGCTGACGACAGCCATGCAGCACCTGTGTTACGGTTCTCTTTCGAGCACTGAACCATCTCTGGTAAATTCCGTACATGTCAAAGGTGGGTAAGGTTTTTCGCGTTGCATCGAATTAAACCACATCATCCACCGCTTGTGCGGGTCCCCGTCAATTCCTTTGAGTTTCAACCTTGCGGCCGTACTCCCCAGGCGGTCAACTTCACGCGTTAGCTTCGTTACTGAGTCAATGAAGACCCAACAACCAGTTGACATCGTTTAGGGCGTGGACTACCAGGGTATCTAATCCTGTTTGCTCCCCACGCTTTCGTGCATGAGCGTCAGTGCAGGCCCAGGGGATTGCCTTCGCCATCGGTGTTCCTCCGCATATCTACGCATTTCACTGCTACACGCGGAATTCCATCCCCCTCTGCCGCACTCCAGCAATGCAGTCACAAATGCAGTTCCCAGGTTGAGCCCGGGGATTTCACATCTGTCTTACATTACCGCCTGCGCACGCTTTACGCCCAGTAATTCCGATTAACGCTTGCACCCTACGTATTACCGCGGCTGCTGGCACGTAGTTAGCCGGTGCTTATTCTTACGGTACCGTCATGGGCCCTCTGTATTAAAGAAGACCTTTTCGTTCCGTACAAAAGCAGTTTACAACCCGAAGGCCTTCATCCTGCACGCGGCATGGCTGGATCAGGCTTGCGCCCATTGTCCAAAATTCCCCACTGCTGCCTCCCGTAGGAGTCTGGGCCGTGTCTCAGTCCCAGTGTGGCTGGTCGTCCTCTCAGACCAGCTACAGATCGCAGGCTTGGTGAGCCTTTACCCCACCAACTACCTAATCTGCCATCGGCCGCTCCGTCCGCGCGAGGTCTTGCGATCCCCCGCTTTCATCCGTAGATCGTATGCGGTATTAGCACAGCTTTCGCTGCGTTATCCCCCACGATCGGGCACGTTCCGATGTATTACTCACCCGTTCGCCACTCGTCAGCATCCGAAGACCTGTTACCGTTCGACTTGCATGTGTAAGGCATGCCGCCAGCGTTCAATCTGAGCCAGGATCAAACTCTACAGTTCGATCTTGATTGTTTACTCATAAAAACGGAATTGAAGTGACTTCACTTCTATTCTCATGAGCGTTTGATGAGAGTCAATGAAGACTCTCTGGTTCTGTGAACCTTGGCAAGTCCGCCTCTCAAACGCCCACGCTTATCGGCTGTAGATTTTTAAAGATTCCTGCCGAACAAACCAGCTCAATACTGCTTCATTCAACTTGCTTTGCTGCGATCAGCGAAGCCTTAGATTCTAACACATTTTTTAAAAGAGTGTCAAACTTTTTTGACTTTCGTCGTCTGCCGGAAATCCTGATTCGCCTCTCAGATCGACCAGCCAGATTACCTGACCAACCCACCCGATTAACTCTCCAGCACTTCCAGCTGAGCCTCGAATTCTATACCGAATTTTTCGATCCGGTCAATCAAGTCGCAGAATTTTTTTCAAACCCCGCACAACCCCACCAACCACCGAAATCTCCAGCCACAAAAGCCTCGACCCGACTGCTCAGCACAATCGCTGCATCCACTTGAAGAACGCCGCTCATCTGCTGAGCCCTCGACTATAGCAGCGTTTTGCAGTCACCAAGCCGCCTCACCAAATTTTTTGGGTTGGACTCTCCAGCGACCTCGATTGAGTCCTACACCTGCAGTGGCATTGCCCGCTTAACGTGATCAAGTCAGGGACGCCCAAGATCCCACTCTTCCAACAAGGATCCACGATGAATTTTCCAGAATCGGCTTCGCTCGAGGTCAGCCGCCGCGTGGTCATTGCATCCGGCGTCGCGGGCATGACGACCAACCTTGCAACAGCGCAAAACAATACACCGCCGGTAAGTGTGCCCAAGACCCCACCGACGGGACAGGACTCGCCAGTCGACATCCCTGTGCGACTTGATATCAACGGCCGGTCACACGCACTCAAGCTCGACCCCCGGACCACCCTCCTCGACGCTCTCCGTGAGCACGTCCATCTCACCGGCACCAAGAAAGGCTGCGACCACGGTCAATGCGGCGCCTGTACCGTGATGGTCAACGACCGACGCGTGAACAGTTGCCTGACTCTGGCTGTCATGCATGAAGGCGATCGCATCACCACCATCGAAGGCCTGGGCCGGCCCGGCCAATTGCATCCCATGCAAGCCGCGTTCGTAAAGCACGACGGATTCCAGTGCGGTTACTGCACGCCTGGCCAGGTCTGTTCGGCCGTCGGCGTGCTAAACGAGATTCGCGCCGGCGTTCCCAGCCACGTCAGCGTCGACCTCTCGTCCATCCAGAAAGCGACCCCCGACGAGATCCGCGAGCGCATGAGCGGAAACCTCTGCCGCTGTGGCGCCTATTCCAACATCCTGGATGCGATCCAGGAAGTCGCGGGGAACCAGGCATGAAACCCTTCACTTACGAACGCGCAGCGTCCCCGGCCGCCGCCGCTGCCGCCCTGGCGTCGCGCCCCGGTGCGCGACTGATTGCAGGCGGCACCAATTTGCTGGACCTGATGAAACTGCAGATCGAGACGCCGACACACCTGATCGACATCAACCGTCTCGGCCTCGACCGCATAGAAGACACGCCGACCGGCGGCTTGAAGATTGGTGCACTGGTCCGCAACACCGACCTCGCATCGGATGCCCGCGTGCGCAAGAGTTATGGCGTGCTCAGCCGCGCCCTGCTGGCTGGCGCCTCCGGTCAGCTCCGCAACAAAGCGACGACCGCGGGCAACCTGCTCCAGCGCACCCGGTGCCCTTATTTCTACGACACCACCAAGCCCTGCAACAAGCGCCAGCCCGGCACCGGCTGCTCGGCCATCGGCGGCTTCGATCGAAATCTCGCCATCGTCGGCACCAGCGATCAGTGCATCGCCACCCATCCGAGCGACATGGCGGTCGGCATGCGGGTTCTCGATGCGACCGTCGACACGATGCGGGCGGACGGCACGAGCCGCACGATCCCGATCGCTGACTTCCATCGCCTACCCGGCGCGACACCGCAGATCGAAACCGCCCTGGCGCCCGGCGAGATGATTCTGTCGGTGACCTTGCCGGCACCTGTCGGTGGCCGACACATCTACCGCAAGGTGCGGGATCGGGCTTCATACGCCTTCGCCCTGATCTCCATCGCGGCGATCGTGCAGCCCGACGGCCGTGGCAAGTTCGCCTTCGGCGGACTCGCGCACAAGCCATGGCGCGTGGAGGCGGCCGAGAAGGAATCGACACCGCAAGCCGTCGTCGACGCCACCCTGACTGGCGCCCGCCTGAGCGAACACAACGGCTTCAAGCCCTTGCTGCTCCAACGTACGCTCACCTCCGTCTTGCAAGAAGCCCGGGCCTGATCCATGAAATTCGACACACCCGCCACCACCAACCCGATCGATCGCCAGACCGTCATCGGCCATGCCGTCGACCGCATCGACGGCGCGCGCAAGACCACCGGCACCGCCCCCTACGCCTACGAGCGTCACGATGTCGTGGCTAATCAGGCCTATGGGGTGATCCTGGGCGCCGCCATCCCCAAGGGCCGTATCACCCGCCTGGATGCGTCGGCAGCGAAATCCGCCCCGGGCGTGATTGCCGTGGTCACGCACGAAAACGCCGGCAAGGTCGGCAAGGCCAAGGCCATCACCGCGCGTCTGCTCGCCGGCCCGGAGGTGCAGCATTTCGACCAGGCCGTCGCGATCGTCGTGGCTGACACCTTCGAGAACGCACGCGCCGCCACCAAGCTGATCCGTATCGACTACGAGGCGGCACCGGCCAAGTTCGACCTGGCCGCTGAAAAGCAGAACGCGGTCAAGCCCGACATGGGCCAGGATCCGGCGGACACCGCCGTCGGCGATTTCGACGGCGCATTCGCACGCGCCACCGTGAAGCTGGACCAGACCTACACCACGCCCGACCAGAGCCATTCGGCGATGGAGCCTTTCGCCACCATCGCGGCATGGGAGGGCGACAAGCTCACCGTCTGGACATCCAACCAAATGATCGCCTGGGCCTGCCGCGATTTGTCCGAGATCCTCGGCGTGCCCAAGGACAAGATCCGCGTGGTGTCCAGCTTCGTCGGCGGCGGTTTCGGATCCAAGCTCTGGGTGCGCAGCGACGCGATCATGGCCGCCGTCGCCGCGCGCGTCGCCGGGCGCCCGGTGAAGGTCGCGCTGGCGCGGCCGCAGATCGTCAACAACACCACACACCGGCCCGCGACCATTCAGCGCATCCGCATCGGTGCGGGCACCGACGGACGTATCACCGCCATCGCCCACGAGACCTGGTCCGGCGACCTCGAGGGCGGCCAGCCCGAGACCGCCGCCATGCAGACCCGCCAGCTCTACGCCGCGCCCAACCGCATGACGGCGCACCGCTTGGCGACGCTCGATCTGCCCGAAGGCAACGCGATGCGAGCGCCGGGAGAAGCGCCCGGCCTGATGGCGCTGGAAATCGCGATGGACGAACTCGCCGAGGCGCTCCGGATGGACCCGGTCGAACTGCGCATCGCCAACGACACACAGGTCGACCCCGAAAAACCGTCTCGTCCTTTCTCGCACCGCGATCTCGTCGGCTGCCTGCGCACCGGCGCCCAGCGCTTCGGATGGGACAAGCGCAGCGCAACGCCAGCCCGCATACGCGACGGCCGTTGGCTCGTCGGCATGGGCATGGCGACTGCCTTCCGGGGCAACCTGACGATGAAGTCCGGCGCGAAGGTCGCCATCGACCATCGTGGAACGGTCACGGTCTCGACCGACATGACCGACATCGGCACCGGCAGCTACACCGTCATCGCCCAGACCGCGGCCGAGATGCTGGGCGTGCCGGTAGAGCAGGTTCAGGTGCGTCTTGGCGATTCTGCTTTCCCCGTGTCCGCGGGCTCCGGCGGCCAGTGGGGCGGCAACAGCGCGACCGCCGGCGTCTACGCCGCTTGCGTGGCCTTGCGCGCGGCTATTGCCCGCAAGGCCGGCTTCTCCGTCGACGACACGCTCTTCGAATCGGGCAAGGCGCTGAGCAACGGCCGGGCGATATCGCTCGGCGACATCGCCGGCCGTGACGGCATCGCGGCCGAGGACTCCATCGAGTTTGGCGATCTGAGCAAGAAGTACGCGCAGGCCACGTTCGGCGCGCATTTCGCCGAGGTCGGCGTCGACATGGCGACCGGCGAGGTCCGCGTGCGGCGCATGGGTGGCGCCTTTGCCTGTGGGCGCATCCTGAACCCGAAGACCGCGCGCAGCCAGGTCATCGGCGCGATGACCATGGGTCTGGGCGCAGCCTTGATGGAAGAGGCCATCGTCGACAAGCGCCACGGCTACTTCGTCAACCACGACCTCGCCGAATACCACGTGCCGGTGCACGCCGACGTGCCCTCGCAGGACGTGTTCTTCATGGACGAACTCGACGACAAGTCTTCGCCGATGAAAGCCAAGGGCGTGGGCGAGCTCGGCTTGTGCGGCAGCGCGGCGGCGATTGCCAATGCGGTCTACAACGCCTGCGGCATCCGGATCCGGCACTACCCGATCACGCTCGACAAGCTGATCGGATCCCTGCCGGCTTGAGTATCCGTAACGGCCAGCCCGCCCGGGCCGGCCGCCTTTTCGGGCGTCGACCCGTGGTTCAAAATCGTTCGATGCCAAAAGTCTCCCGCGTCCTGTCTTCCGATCGTCTGCTGCAGTCATTCGCCACCATCGCGGTGGCCACCACCATCGTCGGCTGTGCCAGCGCACCGCCCGCCGCTGTCGCGCCTGCGCCCTCCGTCACCGCGCCCGTCGACACCACGGCGGCACCGAACGCCACGCCAGCGTTGCGGCAGTCGCCCACGTCCCCGGACGGGTTCAATCAGTGGCTCGACGGCGTACGCCAATCGGCCGCCGCCGCCGGCATCGACCCGACCACACTGGGCACCGCGTTTAACGGCGTCCGCTTCCTGCCGCAGGTGGTCGAGCTCGACGGCCGGCAACCGGAGTTCACCCGGGCCGTCTGGGACTATCTCGACAACGCCGTGTCTCCCCAGCGCATCGCACGCGGTCGCGCCAAATGGGAAGAAGTGCGCACCGACGGCGCCGCGGCCGCCGCCCGCTACGGCGTGCCCGCCAGCGTGGTGATGGCCATCTGGGGCATGGAAAGCAATTACGGCAGCAACTATGGCGACATCTCCACGATCGACGCACTGGCCACGCTGGGTTTCGAGGGCCGGCGCGAACAGTGGGCGCGGGAACAATTGCTGGCCGCGTTGCGCATCCTGCAGAACGGCGACATTGATCGGGCACACATGATCGGCTCCTGGGCAGGCGCCATGGGTCAGACGCAGTTCCTGCCATCGAACTTCCTCGCCTACGCGGTCGACGCCGACGGCGACGGGCGCCGCGACATCTGGGGCAGTATGGCCGACGTCACCGCGTCCACCGCCAACTTTCTCGCCCGCTCGGGCTGGCAGCGCGACGAGCCCTGGGGCTACGAGGTCGCACTGCCGGCCGGCTTCGATCCGGGCCGGGCCGACACCCGCACCCGCCAATCGAGCGAGCGGTGGCAAGCCGAAGGGCTGCGGACGCCGCAAGGCGCTGCCCTGCCCGCCATCGCCGACGCGACCGTGCTGCTGCCGGCCGGCGTACGCGGCCCGGCGTTTCTGGTCGGCGCGAACTTCCGCGCCATCCTGCGCTACAACAACTCGGTGAGCTACGCCCTCGCGGTGGGCCTGCTGTCGCAGCAGCTGGCCGGCGAGCCAGGCGTGCTGGCCAGCTGGCCGCGCGACCTGGTCACGCTGAGCCGGTCCCAGCTGATGCAGTTGCAGACCGCCTTGAACGACCGCAATTTCGCCAGTGGCCAGCCAGACGGCATGATGGGACCGGCCACCCGCGACGGCATTCGCGCCTGGCAGCGCAGCATCGGCCAGCCGGCCGACGGCTACCCCACGCTCGACCTGCTGGAACGCCTGCAGTCGACGCCGCGCTGAACTCGATAGGCCGCTATCCGCGCGCGGATTTCGTGTTCCATGGATTTTTACGCTAGGTCCGGTGCGGAAAAGACCTACTTTTTTCCGTGCGACGGCGCGCGATCTTCTCGCTCAACCCAGCCGACCCACCACCTTGCGAGACCGCCATGCGCCACGATGCCGAACCCACCATCGAGCCGGAGCCGACATTGCCCAGCCGCCTCGCCTACTTCACTTGCGTGGCGGCGTCGGCAGCGGTGCTTTTTGTATTGGTATCAGGGGTGCATGCCGGTGCCGGCAAGAAAGACGCACGGCTTCTAGTGGCGCAGTGCTGGCACCAGATCGAAGACCGGCAGGCCAGCGAAGACCAGCTGCACGACATGCGGGTCGCTTGCCAGCAGCTGGAAAGCAGCTTGACCGCGCATGTTCGCCCACCCAGCGGTGCGATGGTGGCGGCGCAGGAAGCCGACTGATCCACGACGCGGCCATTCAGAAAAGGCTGGCCTGTATCGGCTGGCTGACGAGGCAAGTTTCTATGGGTGGCGCCACTGCAAGGGCTGCATGCGAACTGCGACGTGCGCTACGCCTCACCGTGGCCTCAGGCTGCATCTGCAAGACCGCCGGCTCCTCGACGCCAACGACCTGGTCGACCGGCTCCACCTCCGCCTCATCTCGCCATGCCACGACAGGCGCTGCTTCTGCCGGCATTTCGAGCACCGGTTCAGCAGGCACTGCCATGCGGACAGCCGACACCTCGAACCAGACAGCAGCGGACTCCATCAGGCCGCGAGTGCCCTCGATGTGCGCACGCTGGCTAGCGCGGATCCAGGCCTGGGCCAGTTCGCGCTCCTCACCGGTCAGCGACTCTTCGTCGTCTTCGCAAGCATGTTCCCAGGCACGCAACGCGGCAGGAACCGACAGCGGCCCGCCCAAGGCTCGCTCGAGGCTGAGACGGTAGCGCCATTCCGCCTGCGTCGGCGCGGCGTCATCGCCGTCCGGCTGGTAGTCCTGCAGCCGAACCGACACGGCCTGGCGCGCCTGGGCTAGCGCAACGTCGGCAGCCGCATCGATCCGGTCCAGCGCACGCCCCTGGTTTTCGGCCATGGCCGCACCAATGGCGGCAAAAACATCATCCCTGCTGCGTTTCATCTGGTTTCTGGCCGAAAATCGGGTCGCGTGAAGATACTGTTTAAATATACAGCAATCAGCATCTAACGGCGAAACAGATGTTGGCGTTGGCATTGCTTGTCCATTGCCCCCTGTCGCGCGACGGCTTCCCGGGCAAACGGTGCAACTGTCGGCGTCGTCCTACGCCTTGCACGCGAGTCCATCCTCATACGCGGGGTGCGACGTTAGCGAAACTCACCATCCATGACCGATACCGAATGGCAACATTCCAAACCCCTGCCGCAACCCACGCGGCACCGCATGCGCGCCCGTACTGATTTCGAGGATTCCGCCATTTCGGCACGCCGCGAAGCTCAGGCCCAGGAAAAACGGCGTCTCGAAGCCATGGCACAGGCGCTGCGGGCGCGGGTGGTGGAGTCCGATCCGGGCGGCAACCATTTCCGTGCCGAACAGCAAAAGGCGATTGCCGCCCGTCGCCTGGACAACGCCCGGCTCGAGGCCGAAGCCCGGAGGGCGGAGGCTGCCGACCATGGCGATCAACGGGGTGAGCAGAGCGCGAGGTTCATGTCCTCCCCCTCCCCTGCCGAACGCAATTCGGCAGCTTTCCCCATTCTGATCGCCGTGCTGGTGTTGACCGGCGGATTCGCCGCCGCGACCGTCGCCTTCCCGGAATTGCTTCGTTACCTGCCGGGCGGCTGAGGCGCTGCTTCAATCGGCTTCGAGGGCCAGCACCCGGGTGGCGATGCGGGCCACGGCGTCAGGCGAAAGATCGTCCGCCGCCAAGGGTCGACGCTCGGCCCATCGCGCGAAATGCCGCGACTGCGACTTGTCGTAGTGCGGGTCGTAATGCAGCGCCATCAGCTCCGCGAACAGCGGCGCCAGGTCGCGGGTATGCGCCCAGGCCTGCCAGCGCGCCACGTTCTCCTTGCCCTGCATCTCCTTGAGCAGGCCGAGCCGGTCGGCGAGCTGCTGCGGGTCGTCGCCGAGATAGGCGTAATCCTCCAGCAGATAGGCCAGCCGCGCGGCGTCGCTCGCCTGCACTTCCACGCAAGGTGCGGCCCGCATGCTGGCGACGAGCTCCAGCGGCAGGTTCAGCCGACCGATGCGCGGACTCTCCCCTTCCACGTACACCGGTCGCGCCGGGTCGAACGATTCGAGCGTGGTGGCGATCAGGGTTTCGAAGCGCTTCTGCGACGGCTGCGGCTGCCCGGGCAACTGGCCCAGCAGCGAGCCCTTGTGGCTGGCGAAGAACTCCAGGTCGAGCACCTGCGCGCCCTGATCGGCCAGCGCGTGCAGCACCCGCGTCTTGGCGCTGCCGGTGGCGCCGCAGACGATCACCAGCCGAAGCCGTCCGCACAGCGACTGAAGCTGATCGAGCACATGGCGGCGAAAGGCCTTGTAGCCGCCGGCGAGCTGCTGCGCGTCCCAGCCCACCATGCGCATCCAGGTGACCATGGAGCCGCTGCGCAGCCCGCCGCGCCAGCAATACACCAGCGGCTTCCAGGATGCCGGATGCTCGGCGAACGGTCCCTGCAGATGGCGCGCCAGGTTGGCCGCGACCATCGCGCCGCCGATGCGCCGGGCTTCGAAGGCGCCGGTCTGCTTGTAGAGCGTGCCGACGATGCGCCGCTCCTCGTCGTCGAGCACCGGGCAGTTGATGGCACCGGGAATGTGGTCGAGCGCGAATTCCGCTGGCGAGCGGGCGTCGATCAGCGCGTCGAACCGCGACCGGTCGGCCGGGCGCACCACCGGCCGGTTCATGCCGCGCCGATCACGAACGCACCACCAATCGCGGCGCGCCCGCCGCCGGCGCTTCGACCACTTCGCCGATGTCGGCCGCCGCGTCGAATCCATGGTGGTGGAACAGCGCGATGACCTCGTCGACCGACGCCGCGTCGCAGGCCACCAGCAGGCCGCCGCTGGTCTGCGGATCGGTCAGCAGGGCGTGGTCGGGATCGGCGAAGCCGGCCGGCAGCTGCACCTCGGCGCCGTAGCCTTCCCAATTGCGGCCGGAAGCGCCGGTGACCAGGCCTTGCGCGGCGAGCTCGCGCACCCCTTCGAGCAACGGCACGCGCGGCCAATCCAGTGCAACGCCCAGTTCCGCGCCACGCGCCAGTTCCAGCAGGTGGCCGGCCAGGCCGAAGCCGGTCACATCGGTCAGCGCATGCACGCCCTCGATGGCCGCCAGCTTGGGGCCGGGTGTGTTGAGCTGCGTGGTCGTGGCGATCATCCGCGCGTAGCCGGCCTCGTCGAGCACCTCTTTCTTGAGCGCGGCCGAGAGCACGCCCACGCCCAGCGGCTTGCCCAGGACCAGTCGGTCGCCCACTCGCGCATCGGCATTGCGCATGACGCGCGAGGGGTGGACGATGCCTAGCGCCACCAACCCGTAGATCGGTTCGACCGAGTCGATGGTATGGCCGCCCGCGATCGGAATGCCCGCGTCGCGGCATACCGATTCGCCGCCCGCCAGGATCTGGCCGATGACCTCGGTCGACAGCACCTTCACCGGCATGCCGACCAGCGCCAGCGCCATGATCGGCCGCCCACCCATGGCGTACACGTCGCTGATCGCGTTGGTCGCGGCGATACGGCCGAACTGGTAGGGGTCGTCGACGATCGGCATGAAGAAATCGGTGGTCGCGACCAGGGCGATCTCGTCGCTCAACTGGTAGACCGCCGCGTCGTCCGACGTCTCGATGCCGACCAGCAACTCGGGCGGCACCGGCAGGCCGCGGTTGTGCCGCAGGATCTCGGTGAGCACGCCCGGCGCGATCTTGCAGCCGCAGCCGCCGCCGTGGGAGAGCGAGGTCAGGCGCGGCGGCGAGGCGCTGGAAGCGAGGGTGACAGTCATCGATCTGCTCCGGGTATTCGGTCGTACAAGCCCGGTCGCGTGTCGGCGCTCCGGGCCGACGAGTGTCGCATCGCCGCGCTTTCGGGTTGTAATGCCGGTTTTTCGCTTTTGCCTCCGTCGACCATGAGCCTCTTCCAAGCCCGCTGGGCCAAGCCGTTGATCGCCACCGCGCTGCTCGCCGCCGCCGTCTGCACCCAGGTGCACGCCCAGAGCCAGAAGGTGTTCCGCGTCACCGCCATCCCCGACGAATCGCCGACCGAACTGGCGCGCAAGGCCGCTCCGCTGGTGAAGTACCTGGAAGGCAAGCTCGGCATGAAGGTCGAGTTCACGCCGGTGACCGACTACGCCGCCTCGGTCGAGACGCTCATCAACCACAAGGTCGACCTGGCCTGGTTCGGTGGCTTCACCTTCGTGCAAGCGCAGGCACGCTCGGGCGGCAAGGTGATTCCGCTGGTGCAGCGCGAGGAAGACGAGAAGTTCAAGTCGGTCTTCATCACCGCCGACCCGGCCATCAAGACGCTGGCCGACCTGAAGGGCAAGGACGTGAGCTTCGGCGCGCAGAGCTCCACCAGCGGCCACCTCATGCCGCGCAGCTTCCTGCTGCAGGCCGGCGTCGACCCGGACAAGGACTTCCGCCGTGTCGCCTACAGCGGCGCGCACGACGCCACCATCGCGGCGGTGGCCGGCGGCAAGGTGCAGGCCGGCGCGGTCAACATCTCGGTCTGGGAGAAGTTCGTCGCCGACAAGAAGGTCGACACCTCCAAGGTCTTCGTCTTCTACACCACGCCGCCCTATTACGACTACAACTGGTCGGTCAGTGCCGACATGCCCGCCGGGCAGCGCGCCGCGCTCGCCCAGGCCTTCCTGTCGCTCGATGCCTCCACGCCGGAAGGCAAGGAAATCCTCGGCCTGCAGCGCGCCACCCGCTTCGTGCCGACCAGGCCCGAGAACTACAAGGGCATCGAAGCTGCCGCCAAGAGTGCCGGCCTGCTCTGATCCGCGCCGGTGGACACGGGCGTGAAGCTCGAGCTGCGCGCGGTGCATGCGCGCCACCCGGCCGCGCCGCGCGGCAGCGACGTGCTGCACGGCGTGGACCTGGCCCTGGCGCCGGGTGAGCAGGTCGCCGTCATCGGGCCTTCGGGCGCCGGCAAGACCAGCCTGCTGCAGACCGCGGCCGCCGCGCTGCGGCCCACCCGCGGCACGGTCGGTTTCGACAGCGTCAATCCCTGGACGCTGCATCCCCGCGCGCTGAAACGCCAGCGCGGCGCCCTGTTCCTGGCACCGCAGGCGCCGCCGCTGCCACCGCGCCAGCGCGTCGTCACCGCCGTGCTGGCCGGCCGCCTGCCGGCCTGGAGCCTGTGGCGCAGCCTGGCCTCGCTGTTCCATCCGCAGGACATCCCCGGCGCCCAGCAGGCGCTGGCCCGCTTCGACCTGGCCGACAAGCTCTTCGCCCGCGTCGACCGACTCTCCGGCGGCGAACGCCAGCGCGTCGGCCTGGCGCGTGCGCTGCTGGCGCCGGCCCGGCTGTGGCTGATCGACGAACCGCTGTCCGCGCTCGACCCGACCCGCTCGCGCCAGGCGATCACCGCACTGACCGGCGCCGCCCGCGAGCGTGGGATCACGCTGCTCGCGACCATGCACCAGGTCGACGTGGCACTGGCGCATTTCGACCGCATCGTCGGTCTGCGCGACGGCCGCGTCGCCTTCGATCTTCCGGCCGGCCAGGTCGACGAAACGACGCTGGCCGCGCTCTACGCCCAGCACGAGGACGAGCTTCGCCAACCGCCAGCCGCGCCCCCCTCCACGCCCGAAGCGCCGGCCCCGGTGCTCATGCAATGCCGCTGACGCCATGCCGCTGAACGCCGCATCGCCCGCCGCCCGCGACCCGACCTGGATCGGCCGCATCTTCTGGGTGCTGGCCGCCGTACTGCTGCTATGGCCGATGCTGGTCGCCACCGAATTCCGCCCCTGGCTGATGTTCGACCCCGCCAGCCGCGCGTCGACCGGCCAGTTCCTGGCGGCCTTCATTCCACCGGCCACCGACGCCGATTTCCTGCGCCTGGTCGCCCGCGAAACCTGGCGCACCGTCGCCATCGCCACGGCCGGCATCACACTGGCCTGGCTGATCGCGGTGCCGGCCTGCCTGCTGTCGACCCGCTCGCTGTCGATCTCCGCGCTTTCCGGCCGCATGGCGCCGATGCCCGCCGTGTTGCGCCAGACCCTGCGCTGGATCCTGGTGGTGCTGCGCAGCATTCCCGAGCTGGTCTGGGCGCTGGTCTTCGTGCGGGTCGTCGGGCTCGGCCCCACGGCCGGCGTGCTGGCCATCGCGCTCACCTACGGCGGCATGCTGGGCAAGGTCTACGGCGACATCCTGGAGAGCAGCGACAACGACCCCACGCGCCACCTGCTGGGCAACGGCGGCGGCCGGCTCCAGGCCTTTTTCTACGGGCTGTTGCCGCAGAGCGCGGCGGAACTCGCCTCCTACACCGTCTACCGCTGGGAGTGCGCGATCCGCTCCTCGGTCGTGCTCGGCTTCGTCGGCGCCGGCGGGCTGGGACAGATGCTCGACACTTCCACGAAGATGTTCGCCGGCGGCGAGGTCGCGACCATGCTGCTGGTCTTCGTCGCCCTGGTCGCCGTGGCCGACCGGGCCAGTGCATGGCTGCGGAGCCTGCTGGGATGAATCTGCCGCGCGCCAAGGCCTGGGGTTTCGGTGTCGGTGTCGCTGTGCTGATCGTGGCCAGCTTCCGCGAGCTGGACCTGCAATGGGCGGCGTTTCTATCGCCCGGTGCCCTGGCCGCGATGGGGCGATTTCTCGGTGAATTTTTCCCGCCCGACTTTTCGCCAGCCGTTGTGCGCAAGGTCGTCGGCGCCTCCGGCGAAACGCTGGCGATGTCCGCGCTGGGCACGTTGCTGGCTGCACTCGGCGGCATGGCGCTGGCCCTGCCCGCCAGCCGGCCGGCCGGCACGCGCGCCGCGCCCCTGCGCGGCCCGATACGCCTGCTGCTGAACGGACTGCGCGCCGTGCCCGAGCTGGTCTGGGCCGCCTTGCTGCTGATTTCCGCCGGGCTCGGCCCGCTCGCCGGCACGCTGGCACTGGCGCTGCACACCACCGGCGTGCTGGGCCGGCTGTTCGCCGAAGCCATCGAGAACGGACCGCCCGGCCCGGCCCAGGCATTGCGGGCGCAGGGCAACGGGCCGGTCGCCGTGTTCTTCTACGCCACGCTGCCGCAGGTGTTGCCGCAACTGGTGTCCTACACGCTCTATCGCTGGGAAAACAACATCCGAGCCGCAGCCATCCTCGGTGTTGTCGGCGCCGGGGGCCTGGGTCAGATGCTGGCTTTTCACATGGGCCTGTTCCAGATGGGCAAGACCGCCACCGTGCTGGTCGCCATGCTGCTGTTGGTCGCCCTGGTGGACGGAGCGAGCTATGCGCTGCGCCGCGCCATGGACCGCTGATGCACCATCAGTGCACGCCGGCCTCGCGGCCCAGCAGCCACACCTGCTCGCGCTCCGCCGGGTTGCGGTCGCGCATCAGGTCGACGCCGCAGGCCTGGCAGCGAAACCGGTAGATGGCATTGACCTCGCGGCCGCTGATGCCCAGCCCGAAGAAGGTCGTGCTGATCAGTTCCAGCCCCTCGTGGGGTGGCGCGAGCGTCAGTTCGCCGACGATGCCGAAGCAGTCGGTGCAGACCTTGTACGGATCATGGCTCGCCATGTCGCGACGATGCGCCCGTTTGGCTGACCCGCATCTGACGAGCCGCCATCACCCGGCGCTCGACGTGGACGCATCGACCCCGTCCGTTGCGTCCGAGACACTCGGCGCGTCCAGCACTTCCCGCACCCGCGCGGCGAGCTCCTCGATCATGAAAGGCTTGCCGATCAGCTGCACGCCCGGGTCGAGCACGCCGTTGTGCACCACCGCGTTGCGGGTATAGCCGGTGGTGAACAGCACCCGGAGCCCCGGCCGGCGCCGCAGCGCCTCGTCGGCCAGCTTGCGGCCGTTGACTTCGGGCATGACCACGTCGGTGAACAGCAGCGAGATCTCCGGATGCGCGTCGATCAGCCGCAGCGCGGCCGCCGCGCCGTCGGCCTCCAGCACCCGGTAGCCCAGCTCGGTCAGCGCCTCCACCGAGAACTGCCGCACCGCCGGCTCGTCTTCCACCACCAACACCACCTCGGCGCTGTCGCCGCGGGGCACTTCGGCCTCGGCCATCACCTCGTCGTCCTCGTGCGAAGCACCGATGAGACGCGGCAGGTACACCTTGACCGTCGTGCCCTGCCCCACCTCCGAATAGATCTTCACGTGGCCGCCCGACTGCTTGACGAAGCCGTAGACCTGGCTGAGCCCCAGCCCGGTTCCGCGCCCGACTTCCTTGGTGGTGAAGAAGGGATCGAAAGCCTTGGCGACGACTTCCGCGGGCATGCCGATGCCGGTGTCGCTCACCGCCACCATCACGTACTGGCCCACCGGCAGGCCCAGATGGTCGGCCACGTAGCGCTCGTCCAGATGGCAGTTGGCTGTTTCGATCGTCAGCCGGCCGCCGGCCGCCATCGCGTCGCGGGCATTCACCGCCAGGTTCAGGATCACGTTCTCCAGCTGGTTCGGATCGGCATGCGTGCGCCACAGGCCGCCGGCCAGCACGGTCTCCAGCCGCACCGCGCCGCCCAGCGAATGCCCGAGCAGGTCGGACATTCCGGCTACCAGCTTGTTCGCATCCACCGGCAGCGGACGCAGCGGCTGCTGCCGCGAGAACGCCAGCAGCCGCTGGGTGAGCTGCGCGGCGCGCTTGGCGCCGTCCTTGGCCGCGTCCACATAACGCTTGGCCCGGGCGTCGCCGCCGGCCAAGCGCCGGTCGAGCAGGTCCAGCGACCCCAGCACCACCGCCAGCATGTTGTTGAAATCGTGTGCGATGCCGCCGGTGAGCTGGCCCACGGCCTCCATCTTCTGCGACTGGCGCAGGGCCTCTTCGGTCCTGCTGCGCTCGGCGACTTCCTCGGCCACGCGGCGCTCCAGCGATTCGTTGAGTTCGCGCAGGGCGATCTCCGCGCGGCGTCGCTTCGTGACGTCCTGGAACAGCACCGCGACGTGTCGACGCTCGGGCGGCTCGATGCGAAAAGCGGCCAGCTCGAGATAGCGCCCGGTGCGTTCGAGTTCGCGCTCGAAACGCACCGGCTCGCCGGTCACCAGCACCCGGCGGTAGATCTCGACCCAGCCCTCGGCCTCGGCCGGCACCATTTCCCGCACCCGCTGGCCCACCACGTCGGCGATGCCCGCGTTGGCCAGATAGGCCGGGTTGGCGACGATGTGCACGTAGTCGCTGAGCGGGCCCTCGGGACCGTCCAGGAATTCGATGACGCAGAAACCCTCGTCGATGGTTTCGAACAGGGCCCGGTACTGGCGCTCGCCTTCGAGCAGGGCTTCCTCGGCCGCCTTTCGGGCGGTCAGGTCCGTGGCGGTGCCGAACCATTCAGCCAGTTCGCCCTTTTCGTCGAAGACCGGGATCGCGCGGGAAAGCGTCCAGCCCACGCTGCCGTCCACCCGGATCACCCGGTGTTCCAGTTCGAAATTCGAGCGTGCAGCGATCGCTTCGGCGATCGCCGCTGATACCGGGACACGGTCATCTTCGTGCACG
The DNA here is from genome assembly GCF_033546935.1 of Xylophilus sp. GOD-11R. Lineage (GTDB taxonomy): Bacteria > Pseudomonadota > Gammaproteobacteria > Burkholderiales > Burkholderiaceae_C > Xylophilus. The sequence goes on from NZ_CP137854.1 coordinate 2,902,257, forward strand.
TAGCGATCCATCCAGTGGCCGGAGGGCGCCCGCGTGTCCGTCATGAAGCCCTGACCGTCGAGCTCCAGCAAGCGGCTCCAGTCGCCGCTCATCCGGTACATCACGTCGGTGCTGGCTTTCAGCAACGTCTGCTTGCGCGCGTCGCTCTCGGCCAGCCGGCACAGCGCCTGGACCCGGTCGGTGGTCTCCCACACGGTGCAGAGCAAACCAGCCCAGGCGGATCCGTCGCGCAAGGGCGAGCCGGACAAGGTGAACCAGGCCTGTTCCGGCTCGGTGCCGCGCACGAGCGGCAGCAGTTGGTCCTCGCGGTAGAAGGCCTGGCCATTTTCCAGGGCCGCATCCACCGCGGGAGCCAGCTCCGACCAGGCGCCTGCCCAGATTTCCGGCAGCCTGGCGCCCATGGCGGCCCGCTGACGTCCGTCCATGAGACGTGTGTAAGCCTCGTTGCAAACCATGATGCGCTGCGGGCCCCAGGCCAGCCACATGGGCACCGGCGAAGCGAGCAGCATCGAAACAGCGTCCTGCAGCGACCGGGGCCAGGCGTCCGGACGCCCGAGGGCCGACGACGCCCAGTCGTGTCCCGATAGAAATTCTGCGGTGCGGGGGTCGTTCGGAAAAGATTGCGCCTCGCGACCGGAGGAGCCGACCTCCGTTGCGCGCCCATTGCTGTCGTTCATCTTTGCGCCTGTTCCACTGCCGCCAGCCGTCGTGCGGAGCTCGCGGAAGTATCCCATGGCCCTCGGATGGCCGGTCGTTGCTGGCCGACCGGAGGTCATGAGTCCGGGATAATCGTCACTTTTTGCGAAAGGGCGGCATGCCGAACAGGACGCTGGCCATGGTCATGTACATCAGCCGGTCGGCGCCCACGACCAGCCGGCCAGACGTCGAAAAGGTGGTCGCCGCGGCCAGGCGCAACAACGAACTGCGGCGAGTGACGGGCGCCATGATGTGGACCGGTCGTTATTTCGTTCAGGTGCTCGAAGGCGAACTGCCCGCCGTCATCGCCACCCACAAACTCATCACCCAGGACACGCGGCACCATGCGATGAAGGTGCTTTTTCAGGGGGAACTGGAGTCGCGGAACTTCAGCCGCTGGTCGATGGCCTTCGTCGACCGTCCGGATGCCGACCACCTCATCGAACCCCTGATCGAAGGCATCCAGGATGCGGAATCGTTTCGTGCCTTGCGAAGAATGCTGTTCGACCTGGCCATGAGCCAGGATCCCGGCGGCGACCGGCACTGACGCGCCCGGCTGTCGAGGCGTCGTGCCTCTTCTCAGTCCGGGTGGGTGGCGACGACCCACGAAGCCGCTGCCTGGGCGCGCTTGAGGGTCATGGCGGTTTCGCGCTGCATCATCGCTTCGTGCTGCGCCTCGGCCTGGCGGGTCGCCTCTTCGATCGACGGCCACGGCATCTGGCCGCCGGCGATGGTCTTCATCAGGGATTGGAGCGCGCGGTCGGCTTGCTCTTGCATCTCATACCAACCGGCGAGAGGTTTCGCATCGAAATTCGGCATGATGTTGTCCTTGAGACAATTCGTAATGTGCGCACACTACGCTTCGCAACGGCCGCGCTCAATAGTTCTTTCGGACTCATCGGGAAAACCCCGAACACTCCGCGGTCGACCGATTCAGGCGTCCGCGCTTCGGTAAAGCTCACCGCGTTCACGCTGTTCGGCGGTGAATTCCGCCAAGCCGATGTCCCAGGTGTTGGTCAGCAGCGTGCCGGCGTCGCTCACCCGAACGAAGTGGAGCGTCTGCGTATCCGAGTCGGGAAAGCTGCCCGGCGGCTTGCAGCGCTGCAGGGTCGCGTCGAAATAGAGTTGGGCGTTGCCCAGGTTCACCAAATAGCGGATTGGCATGATTCCTCCGGGCGGCCCGCCGAAAAACCGGCTGCCGCGATGTTGAATGGCTTTCAAGAAACCGCGGCGCCCGACGGCGCCGATTCGGACCCATATTCAGCGCGGCCCGACGACCTGCGCCCACTCCTGCACTTTTTCCCCGACCGCCGACACCACCGCGGGCGTCGCGTCGACGAAACCCTCGGGTACGGTGCCGAAACCGGCCAGGAACCCGGTGCGATCGAGGCTTTCGACCTCGGCCTGCCAGACGAAGCTGTCTCCGTTCACCACATAGGTGATCCGCTTGACCTCCAGCAGCGACGCTGCCTTCAATTCAACGGCGCCGAGACGCCCCAGCCGCATGGAGCCACGCAAGCCGGCAGCGCGGCGGTCGACGGTCCGTCGATCGGCGCGGCGGCCACCGGCGGTCAGGCTCGCACTGTCCCGATCGCTGCGCCGTCGCGCGACGACGCGCCTTTCCAGGAGATGCATGAAACGTCCTCGATGACAAAACGCGCGCGAGCCAGGTTGGCGTAACGCAAACCCGTTGCCGATCGTGACGGATACGCTCCTCAGAGCCTGCGTTTGCCGTTGCAAGAATATGCGTTCCATGTAGCTGAAAGCAATGGCTACTTCGGAGCAGGGTGCGCGGTCACTCTTCACAACCCTGAATCGGAGCAAGGTCTTCTGCAGATCAGCGGTCTTCGGGACTCAATGCCGAGCCTCGTCGCGACTCACCACAGATTCACCCGCATTTCAGCGCTGCGGACCATGTCGTCTCCCTGCACGCAGCCATAGCGCTGCCTGAAGCCGTCGAGATTGGACAGCGGCCCGTTCACACGGTAGGGATAGAGCGCGTGCGCCGGCACGTATTCGATCCAGGAGCGGTCTTCGCTCGCCGACTGCCGCACCCGCTGTGAAAAGGCAAACGCCCGGTAGAACACATTTTCGGCCTCGCCGTCGACCGCGCCGCCGGCACTTTCATGCAGCGCCGCCAGCGCCACCGGCACGCTGCCCAGGTCGGACAGGTCTTCGCCCATGAAACGCGGCTTGACCACGGCAGCGCGGAAGTGCTGCAGTGCCCATTCGGCGTAGTCGTTTTCCAGGCGCGCGACCATGCCGTCGAAATAAGGGCGATCGGCGGCGTCGAGCCAGTCCACGGGCTGGCGCGGCGACAAGGCAGTGTCCCGGGGCGCGCCAAACATGTGCAGCAGTTCATGCGCCATCACCACGCCCAGGGCACCGAAGCGGCCGGGGTCGTCGCCCGTGCCGGCGAGCAGGGCCTGCACCATGAGCGGCGAGACTTTGACGCTGTGGCTGACGAAGTTGTAGCGAGCCTCCGGATCCCACCACGCCGCACCGGTCAGACTGCGGCCGGTGCGCGAGGCCGCCGCCACCGCCAGACGTCGATCGAGCTCATAGGCCGAGGCCAGCCGGACGTTGTCGAGCAGGCGGTCGCGTTGCATCGCCGGCGGCGCGGCGGCGGTGTCTTCGAACCCCGGCAGCGAGACATCGACCGTGTCCACCTGCCGATGGCTGGCGGCCTTGCTGGCCGCGCTCATCCAGCTCCGGCTGTCGAGATGGCGATGAAGCGCGGTTCGCAGGTGTCCGACCATGTCTCGCACCTGCGTGTCCGTGCCGGCCGGCAGCATCTGCCGGGCGGAGAACCAGTCGAACTGGAAGGGCAGCGTCCTGGTGAGGAAGGCGACATTGCCGTCGACGATCACGTTCTCGTCCACCACGTCCGGCGGCGCTGGCGGGTCCCAGGTGGCGCGCTCGTCGGCGAAACGCATCGGCAGGTAATCGGTGTAGCTGCGCACCAGACGCCAGCGCAGGAAGTTGCGCCAGTCCTGCACCTCGAAGGCAGCCATCAGCTCGCCCAGTCCCGATGCGACGGAGTCGTCGACCACCGAGGGCAGCGCTGCCGGCACGCCTGCCGCGGACAGAAGCTCGCCTACCGCGAAAGCGGCGTCACCGGTCGAGCTTCGCGACCGCGACTGGTCGGGAAACCCGGCCAACGCCTGCTCGATCGCCGATACCGCGGCACTCGCCTGTTCGGCCTGTTCCTCGGGCATGCCGGTGAGCACCAGGGTGCGCGCCACATGCGCCTGGAACTCGGCCGGCGTATGGCCGGGCTCGTCATCGGAGGGCGCGCGGGCCGGCGCCGTTGGATCGAAGGCGACCCGCAGGCGGTCCTGGTGCTGGTCGGCATCCGCGTTTTCGACATCGTCGAACGGCTCCACCCGCAAAGCCACCGGCAGCCGCACGCCCTGCCGCATGAGGCGGCCCCACGCAGCAGGCATGGCGGCCATGTCGGTGATGCCGTCGATAAGGACAAGATCGGCGGCCAGGGGCGCGAGGTCGGCCAGTTCGACCGCCGCCGAGTCGGCCCGGCTCGCGAACAAAGTGATCAACGCCGCCTGGTGCAGATCGCCGCCGGCCACTCCGCCGGATGCGGCCAGGGCTTGCAGCCGAGCCAGCACCGTCGTCTGGTTGCGGGCGGCGAGGCCGGTGGTGGCGTCGGTCACCAGTCCTTCGGCGGGGATCGGCGTCGCGGCGATCCAGTCGGCATTGGACCAGGCATAGAAGTCGGTGCAGGCCTGGGCCTGTCGTTCGACGACGGCGGGTCTGCGGCTATCGCCGCAGGCACCGAGCGTCAGCGCCAGGACGGCCGACGAAACGACGGAAAGCGAGAGTCGCGGGCGACTCGAAAATCGGAACATGGAATATCCGGCAAAGCCTTGATTGGGAGCTGGAGATTATGTTCAGACGCGCCGCAATATATCGCATGATCAGCGATTCAGATCAATGTAATCATTTGAGTAAACATTATCGAAATAACCCATTCATCGATTCGCCGCTTCACCACATGCGATCAGCAACGATAGTCCCCACCGTCGCGGTCGAGCAGGCGCAGCAGGGCGGTCCACTCGCGGTCGAGGTGCACCGTGTCGAGGTATGCGTAGTCGTCATGCTGCTTGGCCGCATGCTCGCAAACATCCGGCGACGGCAGTGTGTAGGGCTGCCCCATCGACAGCGTCTGCACCTGAATCTCGCAGGCGCGGTTCAAATAGAAAATACGGGTGAACGCCTCCGCCACCGAACGGCCGGTGGTCAGCAAACCGTGGTTGCGCAAAATCAAATAATGCGCGTCGCCCATCGACTGCACGATGCGCGAACGCTCGTCGAGGTCGAGCGAAATGCCTTCGTAGTCGTGGTAATTCACCCGGTTGTAGAACTGCATGCTGATCTGGTTAAGCGGCAGCAAACCGCACTGCAGCGCCGCCACTGCCATGCCGGCATTGGTGTGCAGGTGGGCGACGCATTCCACGTCGGGCCGGCTCATGTGCAGCGCGCTGTGGATGGTGAAACCGGCGGCGTTGACCTCGAAGCGGTCGTCGTCCACCGGCCGACCTTCGACATCGATCTTCACCAGGCTCGACGCGGTGATTTCGTCGAAGAACCAGCCGTGGGGGTTGATCAGGAACTGGTCGTGCCGGCCCGGCACCCGCACCGAGATGTGGGTGTAGATGAGATCGGTCAGCTGGAACCTGGCGGCCAGGCGGTAGGCGGCCGCGAGCTGGCAACGCAGCTCCCACTCGGCGTCGGAAATATTGCGCGGCTGGCGGTTGCGATGGGGGTCGGTGGTGGAAATCATGGGATGGCGTTGTTCAGGGCAGCAAGGCGGTGACGACGATCTCGACCCGGTAACCCGGGTCGGCGAGTTTGACCTCGCCGCAGCAGCGGGTGGGCGTCTGGCCAGGGATCACCCAGGCGTCCCACACCGCGTTCAGGCCGGCGAAGTCGTCCATGGTCGACAGCCAGATCTGCGCGGTGATCAGGCGTGAGCGATCGGTGCCGGCCTGTGCCAGCAGGTCGTCGATCTTGGCCAGCACCTGGGCGGTCTGGCCGGCGATGTCGAGAGATTTGTCGTCGGCTACCTGGCCGGCCAGCCAGGCCATGCCGTTGGCGACGACACAGCGGGAGCGGCGGGCGTTCTGGTCGATGCGGAGGATGTCGGTCATTCGGCTTTTCTCCAGGGGCTCAGGCTTGGCCAACGATGCGGCGGCAGTGGTCGAGTGCGGCGCCGACCAGGTTGGCGTTGGCTTCGGGTGTGCGGAAGGCCGAGTGCGCCGACAGCGTGACGTTGGGCAAGGTCGTCAGCACGTGGCCGGCCGGCAGCGGCTCGACGGTGAACACGTCCAGCCCCGCGTGGTAGAGCTTGCCCGAGCGCAGCGCGTCGACCATGGCGTCCTCGTCCACGATCGCGCCGCGCGCGGTGTTGATCAAAATCGCGCCGTCGCGCATCTGCGCGATGCGCTCGCGCGAAAGAAAACCGCGCGTCTCGTCGTTGAGCAACAGGTGCAGCGACACCACGTCGCTCTGCGCCAGCAGCTCGTCGATGCCGCCGAACTCCACGCCTTCGCGCGTCTTGGGCGAGCGGTTCCAGGCCACCACCTTCATGCCGGCGCCCAGCGCCAGTCGCGCCATTTCGTCGGCGATGCCGCCGAAGCCGATCAGGCCCAGCGTTTTGCCGCGCAGCTGGATCGCGTCGGTGCGCAGCCATTGGCCCTCGCGCATGCCGCGGTCCATGCGGGCGAAACCCTTGGCCGCCGCCCACATCAGCGAGAACGCGCATTCGGCGACCGCCGTGTCGCCATAGCCCTTGATGGTGTGCACGGTGATGCCCAGTTCGGCCAGCTCTTCGGGATTCATGTAGCTGCGTGCACCCGTGCCCAGAAAGACGACGTGCTTGAGCGCCGGGCAGGCGCGTGCGATGTCGGTCGGCACGGCGGTGTGGTCGACGATGGCGATGGGTACGCCGGCCAGCAGCGCGGGCAGGTCTGCCGGCTTCACGTCGGGTTGCTCATTCACGACAAGGTCGAACTCCGCCGGCCGGTGCAGGCCTGAAAACACCTTGCTCAGCGTGGGATTGGCATCGATGAAGGTGGCCGACCGATCACCTTTTTGAGGCGCAGCGGGGAAAGTCGTCGACGAGGTGGCGGTTGTATTCATGGCAAATGAAGGTGTGTGAGCCGAACAGTAGGAGCTCGCCTGGCGGAGCATTCCAAATCGGTGCGACCCTGCCAAAACGGTGCACAGACTATAACGCTTGTTGGAATACCGAGCAATAGTTATAGTCTGTATTCAGGACGGAGCACTGACCGGCAATCGTGCGCATCAGCCGCTCCAGATCCGGCTTACAGGGAGTTTTCGATGAAGTTCCAGAAGTTGTGCGCGGGCATCGCGCTTACTGCCATCGCCGCCGTGGGGGCGAACAGCGCGCTCGCCCAGGAGCCGAACTGGCCGACGCAGCCAATCACCATCGTGGGGGGTTTCCCCGGCGGCGCCGCCACCGACCTCTACGCCCGCAAGCTCGGCGCCGAACTCGCGCCGGTGCTCGGCGTGGCCTTCGTCGCCGACAACAAGACCGGCGCCGGCGGGAACATCGCCTCGGCCTACGTGGCCCAGGCCGCACCCAACGGCTACACCTTCCTGCTCGGCACCGCCGGCACGCACGCCATCAACCCGGCGCTCTATAAAAAGCTCGGCTTCGACCCGGTCGCCGACTTCTCCCGCATCGCCCTGCTCGGCGACCTGCCCAATGTGCTGCTGATCAATCCGGAGAAGCATCCCGAGATCAAGACCTGCCAGGACCTGCTGGGCCGGGCGCGCAAGCAGCCGGGCCAGCTCAACTTCGCCTCGACCGGCAACGGAGCGTCGGGCCATCTGGCGGGCGTGCAGTTCGGCGGCGCATCGCGCACCGAATACACCCACGTGCCCTACCGCGGCCAGGGGCCGGCCATCACCGCCCTGCTGGCAGGCGAGGTGGACTTCTTCTTCAACCAGAGTTCGCCGAGCATTCCACTGGTGCAGTCGGGCAAGGTGCGCGCACTCGCCGTCACCTCCAGCCAGCGCATCGCCGCGCTGCCGAACGTGCCGACCGTCGCCGAAGCCTGCGACCTGCCCGGCTTCGTCAGCACTACCTGGTACGGCCTGTTCGGGCCGGCCGGCCTGCCGCCCGCCATCCAGGCCAGGATGTCCAAGGCCGTGCTGAGCACCATCGGCACCGACAGCTTCCGCCAGTGGCTGGTGAACCAGGGCATCGCGCCGATCGAAGACGGCTCACCCGCGGCCTTCGAGCGCATCCAGAAGCAGGACATGGTGCGCTGGGCGAAGATCGTGAAGGACTCCGGCGCGCAGGTCGACTGAACCCCGCCGCCGCCAGCGAAAAAAACGCCAGGCAGGACCTGGCGTTTTTCGTTCGACGCGGCGGGCGGAGATCAGGCCACGCCGGCGGTCATGTAGATCTGCGCGTAGCCTTCCTTGAGCGCAGCGGAGATCTGGTCGAGGCGACGGTTGATATGGCGGGCGAGCACCGGAATGCAGGCGTCGGCATCACGTGCCTTCAGGCCGAGCAGCACGTCGCGGTGGTCCTGCTGGCTGGCGCTGCGGTCGCAGCCCTCGATGTCGATCCAGCGCACGAAGCGGATGCGGGCATTGATGTTCTGCAGCACCCGCAGCATCTCGGCGTTGCCCGACATCGCCATCAGGCTCTCGTGAAAGGTTTCGTCGAGCTTCACCAGTTCGTCGACGCTGCGGTCGCCGGGCTCGGGGCCGGTGCGGTCCAGAAAGGCGAGCAAGGCATCGATGTCTTCGTCCTTGGCGCGGTCGAGCGAGATGCGCAGGGCTTCCACCTCGATGATCTTGCGCATCTCGTAGAGCGAGAACACCTCGGTGACGTCAAGCTTGCGACAGAAAAAGCCCTTGCCCGGCACGAATAGCAGCAAGCCTTCGGAGAAGAGCCGGGTGAGCGCCTCGCGCAACGGGGTGCGGCTGACGCCGAGCGCCTTGGCGAGCACGCCCTCGTTGAGCCGCTCCCCGGGCTTGAACTCGTAGTTGACGCTCATCAGCTTGAGCTTCTCGTAAACCACTTCGACGATGCTGTCGCTCGATGTCTCCGCCACGGACCTGTTCCTCTCTGCCGTCATCGGGACGGACCGGCCAGTATACCGAGTGGAGCACAGCACTGTGTGAGGCTGTAGCCACAGCACAGCGCAGGCATGCCGGACCAGATCAGCCAGCGCCAAAGGCAACTGCCGGATCCGGCGGCGACTTCATTTCGGCAGTGCGTAGGCGATAAGGTAGTCGCCGCGCACCGCCGACTGGCGCGCGCCGCCGGCCGAGATCAGCACGTATTGCCTGCCGGTGCTGGGCGAGCGGTAGGTGATCGGCGTGCCCTGGCTGCCGACCGGCAGCCGGGCCTTCCACAGCTCGCGGCCGTTGCCGCTGTCGAAGGCGCGCAGATAGAAGTCCTGCGTGGCCGCGAAGAACACCAGGCCACCCTGGGTGGTCATCGAGCCGCCGATGGTCGGCATGCCGACGGGAATCGGCAGGCGCAGCTGCAGGCCGTGCAGTACCGAATCGCCGATGGTGCCCAGCGGAATCTCCCAGGCCACCTTCCGCGTGTCGAGGTTCACCGCGGTGAGCGAGCCGAATGGCGGCTGCTGGCAGGGAATGCCCAGTGGCGACATGAAACGGTCTTTCACCACCGAATACGGCGTGCCCTTGAGCGGCACAGCGCCCATGCCGGCGTTGACGGCTTCGCCGCCGTCGGACGCCTCCGCGCCTGCCTGCTGCGGCGTCATGCGCACCCACAGGCCCAGGCGCATATCGTTCACATAGATGGTGTTGGTCGTCGGGTCGATCGACACGCCGCCCCAGTTCATGCCGCCGAGCGATCCGGGAAAGCTCAGCGAGGTGTCGGTGTCCGGCGTGGTGTAGAGGCCTTCGTAGCGCATGCCCTTGAAAGCGATGCGGCAGGCCAGCTGGTCGAAGGGCGTGGCGCCCCACATCGAGGCTTCGGTCAGCGTCTGGGCGCCGATCTGCGGCATGCCGACCGACAGCGGCTGGGTCGGCGAGTACGGCTCGTTCGGGATGTTGCCCGGCTTCACCGGCTTCTCGACCACCTCGGTCAGCGGCTGGCCGTTGGCGCGGTCGAGCACGTAGAGCTGTCCGGCCTTGGTGCCGAACACCATCGCCGGCACCTTGCTGCCGTCGGGCCGCTTGAAGTCGAAGAAGGTCGGCTGCATCGGCACGTCGAAGTCCCAGAGGTCGTTGTGCACCGTCTGGTAGACCCAGCGCTCCTGGCCGGTGGTGGCGTCCACCGCCAGCATGGCGGCGCCGTAGCGGTGGTCGAAGGCGGTGCGTTTGGGGCCCCACAGGTCGATGGCCGCGCTGCCGGTGGGCATGAAGACGGTGTTCAGCGCAGGGTCGTAGGACATCGGTGCCCACACGTTGGGCGTGGAGCGGGTGTAGGTCTTGCCGTCGGCAGGCGCTTTCTTGTCGGTCGGATTTCCGGGATCGAAGGCCCAGCGGAGCCGGCCGGTGATCACGTCGAAGCCGCGCATCACGCCGCCCGGCATGTCGAGCGCCACGTTGTCGGAGATGCGCCCGCCCACCACCACGGTGGTGCCGGCCACGGTCGGTGCCGAGGTCAGCACGTAGAGCGGATCGGGCGCATCGCCCAGACCGGCCTTGAGGTCGACCCGGCCGTGGTCGCCGAAATCCGCGCAGAACTCGCCGGTGTCGGCATCCAGCGCCATGAGTTCGGCCGTGATGGTGTTCATGAGAATGCGGCGCTGGCACGGCGCGCCGGCCGCGACCACCGCCGGCAGCACCGGCGAGCTCCTGGGATCGGTGGGTTGCTGCAGCGCCTGCGTCGCATCGAAATAAGCCAGGCCGCGGCAGCGCATCCAGACCTTGGAATGGGCGTCGATCACCCGCTTCCACTTCTCCGCGCCGGTGTCGGCATCCACCGCGATCACGTTGTTGTGCGGCGTGCAGACGAAGACGGTCGAGCCGATCTGCAGCGGGGTGAGCTGGTCTTCGGCGCCGTTGCCGTCGGACTCGGGCACGTCGCCGGTGTGGAAGGTCCAGGCAACGGCGAGCTGGTCGACGTTGCCGCGGTTGATCTGGTCGAGCGCGCCGAAGCGGTCGCCGCCCGGGCCATTGCCGTAGTGGGACCAGTCGCGTGCGGCGGTTTCCGGCGTGACCGGCACGGTGCCCGAGGCGATCGTGGTGTTGTGGATGCCGTGCGGCAGGAACATGCCCCAGACCGCCGCCGCGATGCCCAGCGCCACCACGCCCGCCATCCCGGTGAACAGGCCGGTGCGCGGCGCCAGGGCCGCCCGCCGGCGCTGCCAGGGCTGCACCGCCACGGCCAGCAGCAGCAGGCAGGCGAAGGCGAAGATGCGCGCGTGCAGCGCCCAGAAGTCCGATCCGACTTCGGCGAACGCCCAGATCACCGTGCCGACGAAGGCGGCCAGGTAGATGAGCAAGCCGGAGGTCCGGCCGCGCACGAACTGCACACCCGAGGCCAGCAGGGCCAGGCCCATGACGAGGTAGTACCCGCTGCCGCCACGGGCGATGAGCACGGCGCCGCCGCCGGCAAGGGCGAGGCCGACCGCGGCCAGCAGCAGGCCGACCCCGGTCGCAGGCCAGCGGGTGGCGGTCGTTGGGGATGAAGATCTGGACATGAAAACTCTTCGGAGGTCTTGAAACGGATTCGAGAAAACGCGGCCCGGCGATCAGCCCGCGCGCGGTGCGGTGGCGGCCGCCTGCGGCGCTTCGCGGCCCGCCAGCCAGAGGCCCACGGCGAGCAGCGAGGCCACCGTCATGGACGTGGCCATCGCCACCAGCGACTGGCCGCCGATCAGCCCGACCAGCGTGCCGAACACCGAGGCCGACACCATTTGCATGCAGCGTTGCAGGGCCGCCGCGCTGCCGGCTACGTGGCCGAGCGCGCGCAGGCCGCGGTGGGTGGCGGTCGGCATGATGATGCCGGCGCACAGGTTGCTGAGCACCACCAGGCCGGCCGTCAGCGCCATGGATCGAACGCCCAGGCCGCCCACGGTCAGCAGCGCCAGCGCCACCACCACGTTGCCGATGACGGCGGTGGCCAGCACCCGGTTGGCACCGAAACGCCGGGACAGACGCGAATTGCTCGCCGCGCCCAGGATGGTGCCGCTGGCGGTGCAGGCGAACAGCAGGCTGTAGAGCGCGGGCGTGGCGCCCAGTTGCTCCATGAAGACGGCCGACGAGCCGGTGATGTAGGAAAACATCACGCCGAAGGTGGCCGCCAGCAGGCCGGTGGCGGCGAGATAGCGGCGGTCGCCCAGCACCGCGCGGTAGCCGACCATCGCCGTGTGCAGCACCGACCGGCGCACCGGGTCGGGCCGGCGCGGCGCGGTCTCGGCATAACCGACGGCGGCCATCAGCAGGATGGCGATGCCGAGCACCGCCAGCGCGCCATACACCGCTCGCCAACCGGCGAACGTCAGTACCGCTGCGCCCAGCAGCGGCGCGATCAGCGGCGCCACGCCGTTGACCAGCGCCACCAGCGACTGCCGCGACAGCGCCAGTTCGTCGTGATACACGTCGCGCACGATCGCCGCCGGCAGCGAGGCCGCCGCGCCCGCGCCCACGCCCTGCACGAACCGCATGAACAGCAAGGTGCCGATGCTGTCGGAGAGCGCGCAACCCAGGGCAGCGCAGGAAAACACGAACACGCCCAGCAGCAGGATCGGCTTGCGGCCGAAGCGGTCGGACAAGGGCCCGAACAACACCGGGCCGATCGAGAAGCCCAGCATGAAGATCGTCAGCGTGCGCGTGGCCTCGGCCATGACCACGCCCAGATCGGCCTGCAGCGACACCAGTCCGGGCAGGCCGGCATCGGTGCCGAAGGGCGGCAGCGCGGACAGCAGTCCGAGCATCACCACATACAGCGGCGAGGTGGGTGAAATGGCTCGGGATGACATGTCGAAGTTGCTGTATCGTATGGTGATACAACAAGTGTACCGCAATGCGGTACGAACAAAGCCATGTCCGACTCACCCTCCTCCGGCATCCAGGTCATTGCGCGCGCGGCTGCCATCCTGCGCGAGGTCACCGCCCACGGCGAAGGCCGCAGCCTCGGCCAGCTCGCCGCCGCCACCGGCCTGGCCCGCTCCACCGTGCAGCGCATCGTCGACGCGCTCGAAACCGAGCATCTGGTGCAGGCCGGCATCGGCGGCGTGCGGCCGGGCTGGGGCCTGCGCCGGCTCGGGGAGCTTTCGGGGCCGGGCGTCACCCGCGAGCTGCGGCCACAACTGTTTCGCCTGTTCGACACCACCGGCGAAACCGTCGACCTCTCCACCCTTGCCGGCATCGAGGTGCTGTTTCTCGACCGCTTCTTCAGCGACCGCCATCCCAAGCTCAACCTGCCGCCCAACCGCCGTTACCCGGCCTACAGCATGGCCAACGGCAAGGCCCTGCTCGCCGGGCTGAGCGACGACACGATCCGCGCCATGTACGGCACCGGCACGCTCGAAAGCCTGACGCCGCGCACCGTGCCCGATGTCGACACCCTGCTGCGCCAGATCGGCGAGATACGAGCCGGCGGCTTCGCCTACGACCTGGAAGAGCGCGGCCCCGGCATCTGCGCGATCGGCATCGGATTGCCGCCGCGCGACGGCATGCCGCTGGCGGTGTCGGTGGTGGTGTCGGCCGACCGCTTCGAATCCGCCCGCGCGGACGTCGAGCGCGCCCTGAAGACCTGGAGCTGACCGCCCGGCCGCCGCCGCTCAGGTCTCGACTGCCGCGTGCCCCGGGCAGTCGCGCAGCAGCGCGTGGATGTCGTCGAGCAGCGCCTTCGGAATCGCGATGCCGTGGCTGCGGCTGCGCCGGCGTGCCGCCTGGCGCCGTTGCGACGGCAGTCGCGCGCCCTGGCCGGTGATCGCGTCGAACAGTCCTTCGGCGCGCGGCATATGGGCCAGTCCTTCGCCGCCACCGAGCTGCGCGGGGTCGAAGGCCAGGACGAGCTCGCCCCGGCACGGAATGACATGCGCGCCGTCGTCGAAGGCGCTCGCCTCGGCGCTGGTCCAGTCGCCGATCAGCACGCCGGCCAACAGCTCCACCATGGTCGACAGCGCCGACCCCTTGTGGCCGCCGAAGGTCAGCAAGGCGCCTTGCATGACCGCCGCCGGATCGGTGCTGGGCCGGCCGTCGGCGTCCACGCCCCAGCCCGGCGGCAGCGCCCGGCCTTCGCGTTGGTGCAGTTCGATCTCGCCGTGCGCGACGGCGCTGGTGGCGAAATCGAAGACATAGGGCGGCTTGCCCGCGCCGCGCGGCCAGGCGAAGGCGATCGGGTTGGTGCCGAACACCGGCCGGGTGCCGCCGGCCGGCGCCACGCAGACATGGCTGGGCGTCATCGCCAGCGCCACCAGCCCCTGCGCGGCGATCGCCTCCACCTCGGGCCAGAGCGCCGAGAAATGAAAGGCCTGGTTGACCACCAGCGCGGCCACGCCGGTCGACCGCGCGGCCTCGACCAGCGCCGGGCAGCCGACTTCCAGCGCGCGCGAGGCGAAGGCGCGCCGGGCGTCCACCCGCACCAGCGCCGAGCCGGGCCGGGCGCTGAGCACCGGTTCGGCCTGCAGGTCGACCTTGCCGGCCCGGATGGTGCGCACGCAGCTGATGAGCCGGTACATGCCGTGCGAGGCGCAGGCGTCGCGCTGGCCGGCCACGATCACCCGGGCCATCGCCTGTGCGTGTGCGTCGCTCAGGCCATGGCCGGTCAGGATGCGGACCGACAGCGCCATCGCCTCGCCTTCTTCCATGTGAACCGTCGGCTCCTCCATGGAGGTTTCGGTCTTCATGCGTTCGACTCCTCGAGCTGCGCCGCGCCGAGCCAGCCCGGCGGGCCGTCGGGTGCGTGGCCGGCGCACGCGGCCTGCACGCAGTCGGCCAGCGAGCCGAAGCGTGTCTGCCGGCCGGTGAGCCCGGGCGCGTAGTGGGCGTACTTGCCCGAGTTGGTCATGACGGTGCGCACATGCGGCGCGATCACCGGCTCCTGCAACATGCACCAGCAGGTGTCCACCACGAAGCGCACGCCGAAGGCCTTCAGCGCCACGACCGGCTCGGCGATGTCGGCGCTTTCCAGCACGTAGCGGCTGGTGGTCACCACGATCTCGGTGCCGGCGTGGGCGGTACGGCCCCGGCAAAGCTCGGCGAGCGCGTCGATCTCGGCCTTGGAAAAGTGCGGATTGCCCAGCGCCACCAGCTCCACCGCCGACACGGTCGCCGGATTGAGCGACCACCAGCCGTCCAACAGCGCCGCGCGGGTGATGTGCAAGGTGGGCACTGCCCGATCCGGCGCGATGACCGAGCGCGCATCGGCGCGCGCCTCCGGCGTCACGCCGGCGATATGGAACATGGGCGCCGCCGAACTGGTGGCGAACGCCGCGCCGAAGGCACGCAGGTCGTCCGCCGTCGGCCCACCAGTCTCCAGGCCTTCGACCAGCGCAATCTCGCGCCCGGCCAGCAGGCCGACCTGGTAGCCGAGCAAGGGATAGAAGGAATCGTCGTGTGCCGGCGGTGCCTCCACCACGATGCGCATCGTGGCCCGGCGCCCCGCGTCGAGGTGGCAGCTCGCCTCCGGCGCGCGGCCGGTGAGCGCCATCAGGATGTCGAGGAAATCCGGGTACTTGGCGGTGCGCGCGCCGATCACGCTGTTGGCATACACCACCGCGTTCGACTCGGCCCAGGCGATCTGCTCGCCGGCGCGCGGCGCACCGGCCAGCAGGTAAGGCGCACAGGTATAGGTGGGCGCGGCCCCCAGGTCCACATAAGCCTGCGCCAACGCCTCGGCCGGCTCGCCGAAGGCCGGTGGCACGCCCTGCGCGCGCCAGCCGCAACGGTCCACCGAGATCGCGTTAAGCGTGGTCGGCACCGCAACCCTGCCCTGCCAGTCGACCAGCTGCCGGGCGAAGCGCAGGCAGGCGTCGCCGGTGTAGATGCAGCCGTCGATATGGGCCTGGCCGATGTCGATCAGCCGCGACGCACCGGCCACGCCCGCCATGCGCACGATGATCTCCATGGCCGCCTGACGGGCGCGGCCCTGTTCGCCGGCCAGCATGGCGCGGTCCTGCGGGCCGAGGGCCAGCGGGCGCACGTCGGCGGGGCGGCTGCGCAGGAATGCGTCGGCCTGGGCCGCGACCTCCGCCGCGTCGGCCATGCACACCGTGCCCGCGCCCTGCAGCGCCGCGAAGTCTTCCGGCGACAGGCTGACCACCGGAATGCTGCGACCAAACAGCCGCTGCGCCACCAGCACGCCGAGCAGCAGGATGTCGTCGACCCCCGCCAGCACCAGCGCTCTCGGCGCGTTGCCGCTGAGCAGCAGTTCCAGCATCACGCTGCTGCCGGTGCAGGAGCCCCGGCCGCTGGGCAGCGCCAGGATGTGCTCGCGCACGCTGCGGCCGTGCAGCGGATGATGCTGGTCGATCACCAGGCCGGTAGCCGGATCGATGCCACCCCAGAAACTCAGGCCCGTGTCGGACCACAGCAGCGGCCCGTGGGCGCTGCCTTCCGTCCAGGCCTGGGCATCGAAGATCGGTGTCGAGTGGGTCATGGCATGGGTCTGACAGGGTTCGATGAGGTTCAGGCGTCCAGCAACAGGTCGGTGAGCGGCACCGCCTGGCAGGTGAGGCAGGTCGCCGCGTCGTCGGGCTCGGTGCCGTGCAGGTGCCGCACCTCGCCGGCCAGCAGGCCGGTGGCGCACGACTCGCACTGCCCCACGCGGCAACCGTTGGCCATGGAAATGCCGAGCGACTCCGCGAAGCCGAGCAGCGTGCCGTCGCGCGGCGACCAGGTGGCACGCCGGCCGGTGCGCGCGAAGGTCACGCCGAAGCTTCGTGTGCCATCGATCGCGGCGGCCGGCGGCGAGCGGAACACCTCGCTGAAGATGTCGAAGGCCGGCATGCCGCGCGCCACCAGCGATGCACGCACCGCGTCCATCATCGGCACCGGTCCGCACATGTAGACCCGGGCACGGCGGGCGATCCAGGCATCTTCGATGTGGTCGCCGCACAGCCGCTCGGTCGTCTCGAACCGGTCGCCCGGCAGCGGCGTGGCGTAGTGGTTGCGCAGCCGCAGGTTCGGCAGTCGCGCGGCATGGAAAGCCAGGCGCTCGGCGAAGGCGTGCGTGGCGCTGTTGCGGTTGGCGTAGAGCAGCAGCATCTCCAGCGGGTCACCGTCGGGCAGCGACTCCAGCAGCGACAGGAAAGGCGTGATGCCGATGCCACCCGCTACGCACACGATGGGCTGCGCGCTGTGCCGGGGAATGACGAAGTTGCCCGAGGGCGCCCGCAGCTCCACCCGGTCGCCCACCCGCAACTGGCGGTGCAGATGGCCGGACACCAGGCCTTCGTAGGCGATGCCCTCGGCAGACAGCCCGCGCTGGTGCCGCACCGCGACGCGGTAACCGGAGCGCCCGGCCACCGTCGCCGCGCCGGTCAGCGAATAGGCCCGGCTGGTGGGAACGCCGCCGAGGTCGTAGCGGGTCTCGATGTGCTGGCCGGGGCGGTAGTCGGGCAGCGCGCCGGGCTTCGTCGCCTCGAAGTGGATACCCAGCACGCCGTCGGCCTCGTGCCGCAGTTCGGCCACACGGAAGCTTTTCCAGCCCTCCCACCGACGCTGGCGCAGCTCCCAGGCGGGGTCGAGCGCCACCTCGCAGCGGAACGAGCGCTGGGCGACCGAGCCGCTCACCGGGTCGCAGACCTCGGCGTCGATCATCTCGTTGAAGCTGCTGGCCAGGCTCTCGCCGGCGCGGTCGAGCTCGGGGCACGACTGCCACCAGCCGAATTCGGCGACCACCACGTCGTCGGCCAGCCCGGGCGTGAGCCGGGCCACGAAACGCGCGGCACCGACCCGCGTGGCGACCCGCATCCAGTCGCCTTCGCGAATGCCGCGCCGCGCGGCCAGCGCCGGCGACAGTTCGGCTACCGGCTCCGGCGCCCGCTTGCGCAGCGACACCAGACTGCGGTGCTGGCTGTGGCAGTAGTAGCCGTTCTTGGCGCAGCTCAGCACCAGCGGATATGCCTCGTTACCCGGCCGGGACACCTCGGCCGGCGGCACATGGGTGGCGACTGCCGGCTGGCCATGGCGCAGCAGCAGTTCGGAATAAAGCTCCACCCGCCGCGTCTGCGTGGCGAAGCCGGTGGCTTCGAACTTGCGCTCGCTCGAATCGACCGGAAAGCGCAGGCCCGCCGGCGCGGCGCGCAACTCGGCCGTGCCGATGCCCAGCGGCTCCAGCATGTGGTTCCAGCCGGCTTCCAGGCTGCCGCCGAAGAACTGCTCGCCCAGCCCCAGGCGCCGGGCCAGGTCGAAGACGATCTCGTTGTCGGAGCGCGAATCGCCGCGCGGGCTGACCATGCGCTGGCGCAGCTGCACCAGCGAGGCGGCCTCGTCGTCGATCTCGAAACCGATGCGCAGGCCTTCGTGCTCCCAGGGCGTGTTGACCGGCAGGAAGATGTCGGCATAGGCCGCCGCCGGCGTCATGAACAGGTCGCAATGCACATGGAATTCGAGTGCTTCCAGCGCCTCGCGGGCACGCTGCGCGTCGCCCTGCGACACCGGCGGATTGGTGCCGAAGGCCACCATGGCGCGCAGCCGGTAAGGCTCGCCTTCCAGCACCGCGCGGTACACGTCGCGCGCGGTGACCCAGCCCTGCGCCGGCGGCCCCAGCGGCCGTTCGGCCAGGCCCAGCGCCTTGGCCTTCTGCGCCGGCGCGATCTGGCCGAAAAGGTTGACCGCCCGCGTGGGCTGCGGCCGGCGCACCCGGTTGCCGCCGATGCGGTCGTAGGCGCCGGTCAGCGCGTAGACCGTGGCCACGGCGCGCTCGGCCTGGGTGGCGTTGGTGTGCTGGCCGATGCCGGTCCAGGAGTGGTAGGCGACCCGGCGGGAAGCGCCGAGCAGGTCGGCCGCCCGCTGCAAGGCCTCGGCCGTGACGCCGGTGATGGTTTCGACCGTCGCGGGGTCGTAGCTTTCGGCCGCCCGGGCGAGGCACTCGAAAGCCGTATCGCAGGCCAGCGTGCGGCCATCGGCCAGCGTTACCTGCACCGTGCCGCGCAGCAGCAGCGCGACTTGGGTGTTGGCGTCGGCGTCGTAGGCGACCGGTCCTTCTCGCCAGGCGACGAAGCCGTCGCCGGCCGCCGGCCACACATCGCACTGCCGCAGGAACAGGCCGTCGTCCTGCCGCACCAGCAGCGGTCCGTTGGTCCAGTCGCGCACGAAGTCGTGGTCGAAGCGGTCCGACCGCAGCATCTGGCGCACCAGGCCCATGGCCAGCGCGGCGTCGGTGCCCGGTCGCACCGGCAGCCACACGTCGGCCTGCCGCGCCAGCGCGGTCGGCCGCGGATCGACCACCAGCATGCGGGCGCCGCGCGAGCGGCCCTCGCCCACCGCGCCGGCTTGCGCCAGCCAGGTGTTGGCCGGGTTGTGGCCCCAGAGCAGGATCAGCTCGGCATGGCGGTAGTCGGCCACCGGCATGCCGCTGCCGAAGGTGAAGGCGTGCGCGAAATCCTTGTGCCAGTTGCAGATCTCGGTGGCGTAGCAGAGGTTGGGGCTGCCGAAGCTGCGCACGAAGCGCTCGATCCAGTCGATGCTGTCGGACAGCGGCGTGCCGCTCGGCGTGGTCACCGCGAACACGACCGCCTCGGCGCCGGATTCGTCGCGCACCTCCGCCAGCCGCGCCGCCGTTTCGGCCAGCGCTTCCTCCCAGCCGATCGGCACCCAGCCGGGATCGGCCGCGCCCTTGGGCGCCGTGCGGCGCAGCGGCGTCAGCACGCGGTGCGGGCTGTGCACCAGCTCGGGCGCGGCGCGGCCCTTCATGCACATGGCCGCACCCGTGGGATGGCTCGGGTCGGGACGCACCGCGACGAGCATGTCGTCGCGCACCTCGTTGACCGTGCCGCAACGCGAGCGGCACAAGGTGCAATAGCCCTGCTTGAATTCAGACGTCATGGTGTGGGTTCGCCGCAAGACCGATGCCCGGCGATCCGGAGCGTCCCGATGCCCTCATGCCAGCGCGTCGGCCGCGAGCGGTGCCGGCGCCGGCGCGGTCACCGCGCGATACACCAGCGCCGCCGAGGTCAGGTCCGACAGCGCGGTGCCGACGGCCTTGAACACCGTGATCTCGCCGGCCGAGGTGCGCCCCGGCGCCCGGCCGTCGCAGAGCATCGGCAGGGTCACGATGCGATGGGTGGCCAGCACCCCGGCCGCGATCGGCGAGATCAGGTCGCCGGCCTCCTTCACCGCGTCCATCGAGTCGACCGCCACCGTGGCGCCGGCGAACACCGCGTCGTCGGTCTCGCGCATGCCCGGCGAGAACGCGCCGATCAGGTCGACGTGCGTGCCCGGCCGCAGCCAGGCGCCCTGCACCAGCGCCTGGGTCGACAGCGTGGCGCAGCTCACGATGTCAGCCTGGCGGATTTCGGCCTCGAGCGGGCCGGCCAGCGCGGCATCCACGCCGGCCGCGCGCAGTTGCGCGACCAGCGCCTGGGCCCGTGCCGGCGTGGGGTTCCACACCCGCACCTGTTCGATGCCGCGCACTGCGCGGTAGGCCTCGCACACCAATTGGGCGATGCGGCCGGCGCCCAGGATCAGCAGCCGCTTCGCATCCGGCCGCGCCAGGTAGGTGCCGGCCAGGGCCGACACCGCCACCGTGCGGCGCGCGGTGATCTGGTTGCCGTCGATCAGCGCCAGGTGCTCGCCGGTATTGCCGTCGCAAAGCAGGTAAGTCGCGAAGAGCCCCGGCAGTTGTCTTGCCGAATTGCCCGGGAACACCGTCACCAGCTTGATGCCGATGAAGCCGCCGCCCCAGCCCGGCATCAGCAGCACGCAGGCGGTCTTGCCGTCGGGCTGCTCGATGTAGTGGTGGTGCCGCAGCGGCACTTCCACCGGCGTGGCGAAAGCCTGTCGCAGCGCGGCGATCAGCGGGCCGAAGGGCAGCGCTGCGGCCGTCGCCGGGCCGTCGATGACCCGCAGGGTTTGCGGGGCCGACATCGTCATTGCTTGTCCAGCTTCAGGCCGGGCCACATCTTCTTGAAGGTGTCGTCCTGCTTGGCGATGGCGGCGGTGAACTCCGGCGCGTCGGCGAAGGCCGGCGTCAGGTTCTGCTTGATGACGGTGGTGCGGAAGGCCGGCGAATCCGAGATGCGGCGGGCCACGTCACGCCAGTAGTCCACGACTTCCTTGGGTGCGGCCTTGGGCAGCGCAATGCCGCGCCAGCCGCTGAACTGCAGGTCGTAGCCTTTTTCCTTGAAGGTGGGAATGCCGTCCATGCCGGGCGCCGGCTTCTCGGACATGACCGCCAGGGTGCGCATCTTGCCGGCCTTGATGTGCTCGCGCAGCTCGGCGTTGGGGATGGTGGTGGCCATCACGTCACCGGTCAGCACGCCCATCACCGCCGGCGTGGTGCCCTGGTAGGGCACCGGCTGGAAGGTGGTGCCCATCTTGTCGCCCATGGCCGCGGTGGCGATGTGCGAAAGCGTTCCGTTGCCGGCGTTGGAGACGGTGACCACGCCCGGGTTGGCCTTGGCGTAGGCGATGAATTCGTCGATGGTCTTCCACGGTGCGTCGGCGCGCACGGTGATGGAGAGCGGGTCGTCGGAGAAACGGGCGATCGGCTGGAAGTCCTGCACCGTGGTCTTGCCGATGCCCATCAGCGGCACCACCAGGATCTCGGGCGTGACGATGATCACGCGGTAGCCGTCCGGCGGCGCGCCGCTGGCCACGTAGGCCCAGCCGATCGAACCACTGGCGCCGGGCCGGTTGATGACCAGCGGCGGAATGCTCATCAGCGGACGGGCCGCATCGGCGATGGTGCGTGCGGTCATGTCGCTGCCGCCGCCGGGCGGGTAGGCGACGACGATTTCCACCGGCTTGGTGGGGTAGGCATCGGCCGCGGTGGCGGCTGCGGGCAGCAGGCCGGTCAGGCAACCCAGGGCCAGGAGATACGGAGCAAGAGATTTCATGACGACGACTCCCGATAGATCTTTGAAGAAAGTGAAACCTGCGCGACGCCTGCCGAGTGCTGGACCGTCACGTACACAAAGTGGTTCTGAAACTGCTTCGACAAAACCACTTTGGTTTCTTTTCTTAGCCAAATTCGTGCCACATCTTCAGCAAAGCTCATGGAGGGGCCTAATTCTCATAAAAGTGGTTGCAATAAAACCGCATTGGTGCAAAAAGTGGTTCAAGGGTTTACCCTGCACCCTTTTGTCGCATCACCCTGCACCGCCCTCGCGCGAAAACCTGGCGCTCGATCGCGCCTGTGCCTCTCCCGCACAATTCGCCCCATGAATTCCGTCGAGCCGTTTATTTCCGCGCCTGGTTTCAAGGCCAAACAGGTGTACGAGCAGATCGCCGACGCGATCCGTTCGGGAATCGTCTCCGGCGCCTTTCCCGACGGCTCGCGGCTGCCGTCCGAACGCGAACTCGCCCTGCGATTCGGCGTGAGCCGGCCGGCGGTGCGCGAGGCCATCGGCGCCCTGCAGAACGAAGGCTACGTGTTGACCCGCCACGGCTCCGGCACCTACGTGACCTGGACGCCCCGGCCGGACGCCGACACCGGCGCCCTGGCAGCGGCGGGACTCGTGCAGGCATCGGTCAACGCCGACATCAGCCCCACGTCGATCCTCGACGTGCGCATGCTGATCGAGCCCGCCATCGCGCGGCTGGCGGCACGGCACAAGCAGCGCGATCCGCTGGCCGAGCAGTACCTGCAGCAGATGAGCGATGTGCGCGACATCGACGACCCGGCGCAGCAGGCCGCCTGGAACACGGCCGACTCCATGTTCCACCGCCAGCTGGCGGTGATGACGCGCGACGCGCTGGTGGTGAAGATCGCCGACGAGATCGCCAAGTCGATGGACCAGCGTTTGTGGCAGCGGCTGCGCGACGACGGCATCTACGACCACCAGCGCATCCAGCTCTACGTGGCCGAGCACCGGCTCATCTACGAAGCCGTGGTGCTGGGCGATGGCGACGCGGCGGCGTTCTACATCGAAGGCCACCTCAAGCGGGTGCGGGCGGACATCGCCACCCGCGACTGAGCGCCTCGCTCTCGCCGTCATCAGGCGATCGTCATCAGGCTGGCGTTGCCGCCGGCCGCAGCCGTGTTGGTGCTGACCGAACGCTCGATCAGCAAGGCTTCGAGCGCGATGGAATCGTCGTCCGGCGCGAAACGGCGCAGGCCGACGATGGGGCCCTCGCGATCGGCCAGCCGTGCCGCCGCCTGTAGCAGGCCGGCCGCGTCGCCCTGGTATAGCGCGACCTCGAAGTCGGCCGACGGCGCCGTCCAGTCGGCGGTCAACACCACGGATGGCCGGACGTCTTCCGGCAATGAATCACGCAGCGCCCGCGCCGCCGATGTATCCGGCCAGACCGCGCCACTGCCCACCGCCAGCACCGCCGCGAGCTGGAACAGCAGCGCCTCGCAGTCATCGGCCAGGCACAAGACCGCGCGGCGCGGCTGCAGGGTGTAGAGATTGCGCTCGCCGGTCGGCCCGGCCAGCAGGCGCGCGCCGCATGGGTCGGCGAGCGCGGCGATGCGCCGGCCGTACGCGGCCGCGACGTCGGATCGCCGTTCCAGCCACGCGAGCAGCGAGCCGAAAACCGCCGGCAATGCGGTGACCGGACCGGCGGCGACCGAGCCCGGCAAGCCGGTGGCGGCCGCGCGTGCGAGCACGTCGTCCGGGCCGCGCGACAGCAGCCGGTACAGGTAGAGCGGCCCGCCCGCCTTGGGGCCGGTGCCCGACAGGCCCTCGCCGCCGAAAGGCTGCACGCCCACCACCGCGCCGACCATGTTGCGGTTGACATAGACATTGCCCGCATGCGCGCCGCGCAGCACCTGGGCGATGGTTTCGTCGATGCGGGTATGCAGGCCCAGGGTCAGCCCATAGCCGGTGGCGGCGATCTGCGCCAGCAGGGTGTCCAGGCCGCGACGGGCGAATCGCACCACGTGCAGCACCGGCCCGAAGACCTCGCGCTGCAGCTCGGCGATGCTTTCCAGCTCGATCACGGTCGGCATCACGAAGGTGCCCTGCCCCGGCTCGCCGTGCAAAAAACGGCCCAGCCGGTGCACCCGTCGGCCGCACGCCTGCAGCGTGTGGATGTGTGTCTCGATGGCGTCGCGCGCCTCGGCGTCGATCACCGGGCCGACATCGGTGCGCAAGGCGGCCGGATCGCCCACCATGGCCTCCGCCAACGCGCCGCGCAGCATGGCCAGCAGCCGATCGGCGACGTCTTCCTGCACGCACAAGACCCGCAGCGCCGAGCAACGCTGGCCGGCGCTGTCGAAGGCCGAGGCGACGATGTCGGCCACCACCTGCTCCAGCAGCGCGGACGAATCCACGATCATCGCGTTCTGCCCGCCGGTTTCGGCGACCAGCGGCACCGGTGCGCCGCCCGCACCGAGGCGGCCGGCCAGCGTGCGCTGCAGCAGCCGGGCGACCTCGGTCGAGCCGGTGAACATCACCGCCTGCACCCGTGCGTCAGCCACCAGCCGGGCGCCGACCGTGGCGCCCTCGCCCGGCAGCAACTGTAGTGCGGCTTTCGGCACGCCGCTGTCGTGCAACAGGCGCACCGCCTCGGCCGCGACCAGTGGCGTCTGTTCGGCCGGCTTGGCCAGCACGGTGTTGCCGGCAGCCAGCGCCGCGCCGACCTGGCCGGTGAAGATCGCCAGCGGAAAATTCCAGGGACTGATGCACACCACCGGGCCGAGCGGTCGGTGCGTGGCGGCATCGAAATCGGCCCGCGCCTGCGCTGCGTAGAACCGCAGGAAGTCGATCGCCTCGCGCACTTCGGCGACGCCGTTGGCGCAGGTCTTGCCGGCCTCGCGGGCCAGCAGGCCGAGCAGGCGTGGCATGGCCTGTTGCAGGCGATCGGCAGCGCGTTCGAGGGCGGCGGCGCGCTCGGCGGCGGGCGTGGCCGCCCAGGTCGGGGCGAAGTCGGCGGCACTGCGCAGGGCGGCGTCCACCTCGGCTTCGGTCGACGGGCGCACCCGGCCCACCACGTCGCGCAGGTCGGCCGGGTTAGGCACGGTCTGCCATGCGGCCGACGCGGCGTTCGGCGCCTGCGCCAGCGAGGGTTCGGCTGTCCAGCCGGTGTCGGATCGCAGCAAGGGCTCGAGCATCTGCAAGGTCGATTCGTCCGCCAGGTCCAGCCCCGACGAATTTCGCCGCGCCGCGCCGTAGAGATCGGCCGGCAGCGGTATCGCCGGATGCGGCAGGCCGACCGCGCCCTCTTCCACCGCCAGGCGTTCGATCGCCGACACCGGGTCTTCGACCAGCGCGTCGATCGCGATCGTCGGGTCGGCGATGCGGTTGACGAAAGAAGTGTTGGCGCCGTTCTCCAGCAGCCGGCGCACCAGATAGGCCAGCAGCGTTTCGTGGGTGCCGACCGGCGCGTAGATGCGGCAGGGCCGGCCGAGCCTGCCGGCTTCGACGCTGCCCACGACCTGCTCGTACAGGGGCTCGCCCATGCCGTGCAGACACTGAAACTCGTACTGGCCTGCTCGGTAGGTCGCGGGATCGGCCAGGGTGTAGATCGCCGCCACGGTGTGGGCGTTGTGCGTGGCGAACTGCGGGTAGATCTGGTCGGGCGCGGCCAGCAGCTTGCGCGCGCAGGCGAGGTAGGACACGTCGGTATGCACCTTGCGGGTGAAGACTGGAAAACCGTCCAGGCCGTCGACCTGCGCGCGCTTGATCTCGCTGTCCCAATAAGCCCCTTTCACCAGCCGCACCATGAGCCGGTGGCCGCTGCGGCTCGCCAGGTCGATCAGGTGATCGACCACGAAGGGGCAGCGCTTCTGGTAGGCCTGGATGACGAAGCCGATGCCGTTCCATCCGGCCAGCCCGGGCTCGAAGCACAGCGCTTCGAGCAGGTCGAGCGAGAGTTCGAGCCGGTCGGATTCCTCGGCGTCGATGTTCAGGCCGATGTCGTAGCGCCGCGCCAGCAGCGCCAGCTCGCGCACCACCGGATAGAGCTCGTCCATCACCCGCCGATACTGCGCGCGGGCATAGCGCGGATGCAGCGCCGACAGCTTGATCGAGATGCCCGGGCCTTCGTACACGCCCCGCCCGGCGGACGCCTGGCCGATAGCGTGGATCGCCTGTTCGTACGACTGCCGATACCGCACGGCATCGTCGGCCGTCATCGCGGCTTCGCCCAGCATGTCGTAGGAGTAACGAAAGCCCTGCGCCTCCAGCCCGCGTGCATGGCGCAGCGCCTGCCCGATCGTCTCGCCGGTGACGAATTGCTCGCCCATCAGGCGCATCGCCATGTCCACGCCCTTGCGGATGAGCGGCTCGCCGCCCTTGCCGATGAGCCGCGTGAGCGCCGAAGACAGCCCGGCCTCGCTGTGCGTGGCCACCAGCTTGCCGGTCAGCAGCAGGCCCCAGGTGGCGGCGTTGACGAAGACCGAATCGCTGCGCCCGGCGTGTTCGCGCCAGTGGCCGGCGGCGATCTTGTCGCGGATCAGCGCATCGCGCGTGGCGGCATCGGGAATGCGCAGCAGCGCTTCGGCCAGGCACATCAGCGCCACGCCTTCCTGCGATGAGAGCGCGTATTGCTGCAGCAGCGCCTGCACCAGTCCGGCCCGGCCGCCGACGTTGCGGCGATCGCGCAGGCGCCGGGCGATGTCGCGCGCCAGCTGGTTGGCGCGCTCGGCCATGGCGGGGTCCAGCCGTGCCGTCGGCAGCAAGGCGGCGACGGCCTCCGGTTCCGGGCGACGGCAGGCCGCCGTGATGCGCTTCCGAAGCTCGGAAGCCGGCACGGGTCTGCCGGCGAATCCAGGGAAGCGATCGCCAACGGGCGTGGAAACGAAGGTATTCATGAAAATCGGGCAATGGACGGGTTCGATCCGCATAATGCGGCGCATCGCGACGATTTTTATTTTGAGTTATCGACTCTATGGCGAACAATTCACTAGAGCAGGCGGACGCGCTGACGCGACTAGACCGGCTCGACCTGCGCATCCTCGACGCACTGCAGATCGACGGCCGCATCTCCAATCTCAAGCTCGCCGAGTCGATCGGCCTGTCGCCCACCGCCGTGCTGGCCCGCGTGCAGCGCCTCACCCGCGAGGGCTACATCCTGGGCTACGAGGCGCGGCTCGATCCGTCGAAGCTCAACGCCGGCATGCTGGTCTTCGTGGAAGTGCTGCTCGACCGCACCACACCCAATGTGTTCGACGAGTTCCGGGCCGCGGTGCAGGTGCGGCCCGAGATCATGGAATGCCACATGGTCGCCGGCGGGTTCGACTACCTGCTCAAGACCCGCAGCGCCGACATGAACGACTACCGGCGCTTCGCCGGCAGCGTGCTGTGGCAGCTGCCCGGCGTGCGCGAAACCCGCACCTATGCCGTCATGGAAGAGGTGAAGAACTCGGCGCGGCTGGCGCTGCCCCAGCGCTAGCGGGGCGGCGCCGCATCGCCCGTCAGGCGGCGAGATCTTTCGACCAGGCGGCGTACCAGTCACGGAACAACGTGTACTGGGTTTCGGCGTAACGGCGCTGGGCCGGCGACAGCGCATCGGTCTCGTTGAAGTGCAGGTCGTAGCCCGCGTCGCCGTTGAGCACCAGCAGGTACTTGTAGTACAGCACCAGGTCGGTCCCTTCGTCGAAGGACGACAGCACCGCCAGCGCGGCCTCGAGTTCACGGGCCTGCCGCCGCGCCACCACGTCGCCGAGCGCGGCCTTCTTGCAGAGTTCGACCAGGTGCAGCACTTCGCGCGGCAGCGCGTTGCCGATGCCGGTAATGGCGCCGGTCGCGCCGCAGTTCACATAACCGTGGAAGACCTGGGTGTCCACGCCGACCATGAGCGTTACCTCGTCGTCCTGCGAGGTGATGTGCTCGGCCGCATAACGCATGTCGGCGGCGCCGCCGAATTCCTTGAAGCCGATCAGGTTGGGATACTTCGCGCGCAGTTCGAAGAACAGGTCAGCGCGGGTGGCGAAGCCGTAATAGGGGCTGTTGTAGATCACCGCAGGCAACCGGGGCGCCGCCTGCAGGATGGCCGCGAAATGCGCCTTCTGCGCGATCGGCGAGGTGCCGCGCGACAGCAGGCGCGGAATCACCATCAGGCCCTGCGCGCCGACCTGGGCCGCGTGGGCGGCATGCGCCACGGCTTCGCGCGAATTGACCGCGCCGGTGCCCACGATGGTCGGCACGCCGGCCGCCACCAGGCGCGCCACGCCTTCCTGGCGCTGGGCGGCGGTCAGCAGCGGCCAGTCGCCCATGGAGCCGCAATAGACGACGGCGCTCATGCCGGCACCGATCAGCTCGCGGCCCTTGGCGACGAGGGCGTCGAAGTCGGGCTGGCGCTCGGCGTTGCACGGCGTCATGAGAGCGGGAATGGTGCCGGTGAAGATGTTGGTGCTCATGGAAATGGTTCCTTGGGTAGTCGTTTGCAGGTGTTGCCGGCAGGGGTCGTTCACCCTGCCGGCGGAAAGCTCGTCGAACCCGGTGATCGACCCGCACGGGCCTGCCGGATCCATCCTATAAATAGGCTGTAAATATATTAACCGTATCTTTTAATAACGTAAAACGGTCGGCGTTCTCTTCCTGCGCGATCGATGGCCGCCGAGCGGGAAAGCATCACTTTCCCGCTGTGGTGGTCCCGGCCGCGGCAGCACAATCGGGCCTTGTCGGAATAGACTAGACATATATTTAGCCGGCGCCCTGCCCCACTCTCGCGAAGCCCACGCCGAACCCCATGCCCGCCGCCGCCAAGCCCTCCCGCAGCAAGCCGCCCGCCAAGCGCCGGGCCGCCGACATCGCCTACGACAAGATCGAATCGCTGATCGCCCGGCTCGAGATCGCGCCCGGCACGCCGGTCGTCGAAGCCGAGATCGCGGAGATGACCGGCCTCGGCCGCACGCCGGTGCGAGAGGCGCTGATGCGCATGGTGTCCATCGGCCTGGTCGCCCAGCAGCCGCGTCGCGGGCTGGTGGTGTCGGGCATCGACGTGTCCGACCACCTCGACGTGGTGGAAACCCGCCGCGTGCTCGAACGGCTGATCGCCGCCAGCTCCGCCCGCCGCGCCACGCCCGACCAGCGCAAGGCGCTGGTGGCGGCGGCTCAGAAGATGGTGAAGGCCAGCGAGAAAGGCAACCTCGACGCCTACATGCACGCCGACCAGGAGCTCGACCACATCAACCACCTGGCCTGCGGCAACGCCTCGGCCGTGGGCGCCGTGCTGCCGCTGGTCGTGCAATGCCGCCGCTTCTGGTATGCCTACCAGCACGAAGGCGACATCGGCGAGGGTGCGCGTGCGCACCTGGCCATGGCCGAGGCCATCGCGTCGAGCGAGGAGACGGCCGCCGTCGAAGGTGCCGACCAGCTGATGAACTACCTGTCGCAATTCGCCCACCGCATCATCAATTCCTGATTGGCGGGCACGCCGGGCGACGTGCCCGGCGTGCCCCGGCTCACATGCTCAGAGGGTCGCGCCCACGGCACGCAGCTCGGCGATCTGCGGCGCCTTCGGCAGCCAGATCTTGTCGAAAGCCTCGATGGCCGGCTTGATGTCGAAGGCGGACAGGTCGCGCGTGACGATCGCCTCTTTCTTGAACTTCTCCAGCAGGCCGGCTTCG
Organism: Xylophilus sp. GOD-11R; assembly: GCF_033546935.1. Classification (GTDB taxonomy): domain Bacteria; phylum Pseudomonadota; class Gammaproteobacteria; order Burkholderiales; family Burkholderiaceae_C; genus Xylophilus. The sequence continues at coordinate 2,931,568 of NZ_CP137854.1, forward strand.
GTGGTGACGATGTCGTTGATCTGGAAGTCCAGCGCCTGGGCGGTGAGCTGGCGAATCAGGTCGCGGTCCTTGGTGTCGAGCGTTTGCCAGACACGGCCGGAGAACAGCGGCGCGAAGGGCATGAACAAGGCGTTCATCGGCATCATCACTTTCGAGACCTTGTCGAAACGCTGGTTCCACGAGAACTCCACGTCGGCTTCGAGGCCGTCGACCTGGCCGTTGGTCATGGCGTCGAACACGGCCGGCGTGGGGATGGGCGTGGGTGCGGCGCCGAAGTACTGGTAGAAGTCGCGGTAGACCGGCGTGGCGTTGATGCGCAGCTTCAGGCCCTTGAGGTCGGTCGGCGTCTTGATGTCCTTGGCGGAGAAGACCACCCGCATGCCGGTAATGCCCCAGCCCAGGCCGATGCAGCCGGTCTCGCGCGGCAGCACGTCGAGCAGTTTCAACGCGGCCGGGGTCTTGACCAGCTTGGCCACGGCCGGCGTGGAGCGCACCAGATAAGGTGCGTTGATCGAGGCCACGCTCGACACCCGCGAGCCGAGTTCGGCCGCCTGGATCCATCCCATGTCGAGGGCGCCGGACTGCAGCTGCTGCATCATCACCGACTCGTTGCCGAGCTGGCCCGAGGCGAAGACGGTGACCGTCAGCCGGCCATCCGTGGCCTTGGACAGCGACTCGCCGAACTGGGTCGCCGCACGGTTCCACGAATGGCCGGCGGGCGTGATGATGCCCAGGCGAAGCTCCTTGGCGGCGGCGGCGCGCGACGGGGTCACAAAAGCCAGGGGCGCGGCCACGGCGGCGCTGGTCTGCAGGAAGTTGCGGCGGTTCAGGGTCATGGAAAAGCTCCGTGAGAACGGTAGTGACGAGGACGAAAGGGAAAGGCTCAGAGCAGTCCCAGCGACAGGCTGGGGAACAGCGACAACATCACCAGCGCGACGCAGCTGATGATGAAGAAAGGCAGGGTGACGACGAACATGCGCCCGGGCTTGGCGCCGGTCACGGCGGCGGCCACGAAAAAGCTCAGGCCGACGGGCGGCGTCATCAGCCCCAGCACCAGATTGATCACGATCACCACTCCGAAATGGCGCGGGTCGATGCCATACACCTCCGTGGCGATCGGCAGCAGGATCGGCGCGGTCATAATCAGCCCGGGAATGCCATCGATCACGGTGCCGATCACCAGCAGGATCACGTTGACCAGCAGCAGGAAGGTGATCGGATCCTTGGCCACGGTCTGGATCCAGGCGGCCACCATCTGCGGCACCTTGCCGTAGATCAGCAGCCACGAGAACACCGACGCCGCCGCCACCAGGAACAGCACGATGGCCGAGTAGATGGCCGAGCGCAGCATGATCGCGCCGAGGTCCGAATACTTGAATTCGCGGGTGACATAACGCCCCACCAGCACCGCGCTCACCGCGCCCACCGCCGCGGCTTCGGTCGGGTTGGCCAGGCCGGTGAGGATGGAGCCCACGATCACCAGCGGGATCAGCAGCGTCGGGCTCGACACCAGCACCGTATGTGCGCGCTGGCGCAGCGTGCGTTTGGCGCTGCGCGGGTAGTTGTAGACGAGGCCCATGCAGGCGATCACCACGAAGAACAGCAGCGTCAGCAGAATGCCGGGCAGGAGGCCTGCGATGAGCATGTCGCCCACGGCCACCTGGGCCAGCACGCTGTAGACCACGAACATCACCGAGGGCGGAATGATCGGCCCGAGCATGCCGCCGTAAACCGTGAGGCCGGCGGCGAAGGTCTTGTCGTAACCCTGCTTTTCCATCTCCGGCACCATCACCTGCGACATGATCGCGACCTGCGCCGTGGCCGATCCAATGATGGAAGACACCAGCATGTTGGCCAGGATGTTCACGTAGGCCAGGCCACCCTTGATCGAGCCGACGAAGGCCATCGACAGGTCCACCAGCCGGCGCGTGATGCCGCCGCTGTTCATCACCTCGCCGATCAGGATGAACAGCGGGATGGCGATGAGGCCGTAACTGTCGACCCCGGCGAACATCTGCGTGGCATAGGACTGGAGCAGCACCGGCGAGCCGACGCTGTAGATGTAGACGATGCCCGACAGGCAAAGACACAGGCCGATGGGCACGCCCACCAGCATGATCGCGAGGAAAAAGATCGAGGTCAGCATCTCAGTTCACCGCTTCCGGGTTGGCGGCTGCGAAGGCCGGATGACTGCGCTGCGGTGCCAGGCGCATGTCTTCGAGGAGATTGGCCAGCGCGTGCAGGCTCATGCTCAGGGCGAAGATCGGCATGATGAGTTGCAGCACCCACATCGGCCATTCGAGCGTCTGCGTGTGCTCGGTGTAGAGAAAGTTGAAGGAGTCGGCCGCGTAGTCCTTGGCATTGAAGCCCGCGCGGGCGATGCCTACCGGGTCCATCCACAGCCAGCACATCGCCAGCAGTGCGACAGCGAAGATCAGTACGCCGGCACTGGCTATCAGCTTGGCGACGTGCACGGCACGCGCGCCCAGCTTGTCGGTGAGCATGGTCACCGCGAAATCCAGCCGCAGCCGGGTCATGGCCGACGCGCCGACGAAGGTCAGCCACACGACCGTGTACACCGAGGCTTCGTCCACCCAGTAGAGCGGCATGCCGCTGTAGCGGGTGACGACGTTGAGCAGGATGAGCGCCGTCAGCAGCGACATCAGGAAGGTCAGCGCGCGCCGTTCGAAGCCGAGCAGCGCGTCGGATGCGTCGAGCACCAGGCGCACGGGCACGGCGACTTTCGACAACGCGACGGGTGAAGTGGGACGGTCGGGAGATTCCATGGAGAGCTTGCGGTTCTGGAAGAGTTAGCGTAACGAAGCTGCAACGAAAAATACGATAAATATATTTATGGTATTCCCCACCGCTAGCAATTTGAATGCCTGCATCGGCATGAGACGCGCACCCCGCGCATGCCGCCTGGACGGCGGCTCGCGGCACCGCGGCCGGTCGCGTCCGAACGGCGAGCGGCTGCGCCGCCTGGCGGCCGGGGCACTGCCACGGTGCGCGGTGCACCATCGCCCGATCAGGCTTCAAACTGCGTCTTCTGGCCGCAGACGGATGGCGGAACGACCCGAGCAGACCGATGGGGCGACCCGTGCGGTGTCACATCTGCTGCCCGGCGTACCCAGAACTGGGTATTGCTGGCGCACGAACCCCTGCCGAGAATGCGGCACACCGATAGCTGAGTGGCTTCCCACTCCCGCCGATCCCTGGAGCCGGCGTGGCATCGGCCGCCGCTCGCGGCATCGACAGGGTGCCGGCCGCCGTGGTCGCGCTCCTGGTTCTGCAAGCGTCTGGTCGATCCACCAGGCCCGTTCAGGAGATACGCAGATGAGTACCCCTCCCCCCACGTTTGGGCGAATGGCCTTGTGCTCGCTGGCCGTCTTGGCCACCTGGGCCGCCGGCTCGGCGCAGGCGGCCTCCACGGCCGCCCACGCCCTGACCATCAGCGGCGTCGCCGGACACCCAGGCGGCGGCATCTTCGACTGCGCCACCTCGGGGCCATCGGCGCAGACATTGAAGTACTTCGGCAGCGCCAGCGTCGGCGTGCCCACCGAGGGCTACTCCTACTGCGGCCTCAAAGGGGGCGTACAGGACACCACCAGCAGCACCGGCCCCAGCGTGGCGCACCAGGACGTCACCAACGCCTTCAGCAACGGCACCCACACGCACACCTCAGACGCGGTGGCCGACTTCGGCGTGCTCAAGACCTCCAGCCGCGGCAGCTATGGCGGCAACGCCATCGGCGGCAGCGCCTACCACGCGGGGGAAGCGGCGGCTTACTCGTTCGAAACCCTGCCCACGCCAACCAACGCGGTGTTTGTCTCCTTCGGCATCGCGGTACACGGCACGGCGACCGCCTCCACCAACAGCCAGGTCATCACCATCCTCGACTACCAGGTCAATTCCGGCCCCATCTATTCGATGTTCAGCGCCAACCTGCGTGGCGGCGGCAGCGCGTCGGTGCGCGCCATCGGCAGCGACCTGCCGGGCTTCGCCACCTCGCTCAGCAGCATTGCCGGGTCGGGCATGGCGTATTCCTTCCTGGAGCAGGTCAACGGTGCCCCGACCTTCGATCTGACCCTGGCCATGCTGACTTCGGCCTTCCCCACCCACTCGGGCGGCACGGCCGACATCGACTTCTCCAACACCGCCCGCCTTGCCTCGCTCACCTTCTACGACGCGAGCCGCAACGCCATCGACTTCGGCACCATCGTCGGCGCCTCCGGGCGGTTGTACGACGCCGACGGCGTCCACCTGGCGGGCGTGCCGGCGGTGCCGGAGCCGGCCACCGGGGCCATGCTGCTGGGCGGGCTGGGCCTGGCGGGGCTGCTGGGTCGTCGCAGGAACAGTCGTCGGCGACCGTCGGATTCGAATCCCGGCTGAGTCCGGCCGCCCGATGCGGGCGGCATACGCATCGGCCACGACCGACGCGATGACCGGTCGACCCCGATGCGTCGCTGCGCCGCCCACCGTCTCGCCCCAGGTGTTCGCAGTTCCCGCAGACCGACAAACTCTGGCCGGTGATGGTGTCGCCCATCGGCGAGCAGATGAAAAGAATCCGCTGCGCGATCGCCTCCGGCTTGACCATGGTGCGCAGCGACACCTTGCCGAGAATCTGCGCCCGCATCTCCTCGTGTGCGATGCCCCGGGCCTGCGCCCTGGACGCGATCAGCCGCTCCTGGTCTCGAACGGCCCGATGAAGGACCAGCGAAAGCCCAGCCCGAACTTCATGACCTCGTCGAGATCGCCCCGTGCTGGCGTAGCCGGCTTCGTACAGGTTGAGCACCTCGTTGAGCACGGCGCCCTGGATGCGGTCGAGCAGGAAGCCTTCGATCACTTGCCGCACCAGCACCGGTTGCGGCCCCACCGTTTTGAAGATGGCCGTGGCGGCCGCCATGGAGGCCCCGGACGTCCACGGCGACGGGTGGCATGGAGCTGCAGCCCAGGGCGCCGACGCGTGGGTGAGAACCCGCCCTTCGAACTAGGGATGCGTGAAGACCCGGGCGCGGCGACGCGATGGGTCGGCCGTGCTCCAGAGAATCAAGGCCAGCAGTGCCACTTGCAACGGCAGCCGTACGACGAGCAGCCAATAGGGAACAGCCGGGAAGTCCGCCGCGTGTTGGAGCATGAAGACGTTTGCCGGCGTGACGGCCAAGGTGAGCACGGCCAGCCCCCCACCCGCCCAACGTCGAGTCCAGCGCCACAGGATGCCCATGGCGCCCAACAACTCCAGTCCGCCGGAGACCAGCACCACCTCACGGGGCCAGGGGATCCAGGCGGGCACGATGCGCATCTCTGCTTCTGTCGCCAGAAAATGCGCCAGTCCGCCCACGAGGAACCAGATGAATACAAAACTCAGGCCGGCTTTTTTGCGCCGGATGAGCGGGCGGGCGTCCATCATCAACTTTCCCATCGTTTGCGCCACTGTATGTGGGCGCCAATTTGGCCGGTGGCCTGCGGGTCGCCCAAGCTAGTGGTCTGCCCGGACGACGGCGCGAATACGAATTCCGAGCCGTCAGGCGTGCAGGCCCGGACGGGGCGTTACTGGGGGCCGGGGCGAGCTTCACATCGGCTTTGCCCATGGGGGTCATAGACCACGTCACCGTGTATGAACAGGGATGTGCGGCGCGCCTATTTAGATCCTTGGACCGCACACAATCAGCTTTTAGGCCGTAGCCCCGAAATGACGGAGAAATGTGCAGCCGAGCACATACGGCAATGCTGCGATCGTTGCAGCTCCTTAAAGTGAATCAGTCTATTGGCGATCCGACTTTGGTCAGAGCAGCGCGTTGCGCATCGCGCCGCGGACGCGAAGACCGAAGGCGCTGGCCCATCTTTATTCCCGGACTTTCGATTAATCTGAACATTAACGAACGCAGTAAAACAATAACGGGCACAGCAGCAAAAAGACCGATTAAATGACCTAATGCGTCAGGATTGTTCCGACCGCCCAGGCTCCAAAAGAGCGCGAAGAGTACAAGGCCATGAATCAGGTAGATGCTGTAGCTAATCTGTCCCAATGCTCTCGCGCACTTATTAGTAAACATGCCAAACGGATCTACCCCACAGACCACCCACAAAAACACCGCGCAAATTGCGACGAAATACAAATCCCTCACTACCAAGGACAAAAGAACCAAAAAAACTGGAATTAAAAGAGTGCGCCTGTTCGTGCAAAAAATCTTAACTCGAGCGGACCGCACAAGATACGCGGCCGACGCCCCAAAAACAAATGACATCAATCCGAAAGTTTTGTGATGCCTCGACAATATAAACACACCTAAACAAACCGTTATACACACGAGCAACAAAGGCTGTTTTCTGCGCAGAAGCATCAAGGCAATCAGTGGCATGAGCAGGTAGAACATCCACTCGTACGGCAACGTCCACATCACCCCGGCGGTAATATAGTGGGTTTCCGCAAATTCGTTGATAAGTGGTCGATAAGCTATTCCGTACAACAACCAGTGAGCTATGTGTTTGAACAGAGCAAAGAGTGATTCGTTGCGCACCCAATGTGTCGAGATGCCAGTGGCAACGAGCATGAGCAATATTACCGAGAGGTAAAGCGGCGTCAGCCGAAACAATCGGCCGACAAAAAAACCATTCCAGGACAAAGGCCGGCCAGTGGCTTTCGATTCGAGAATTTTACCGACGAAAAGAAAAGCCGTAATCATGAAGAATATGGCCACCGAACCAGTACCTACAAACTCCAGGAACCAAGACTCCGAAGGACTCCACACCCGTCCACCACGAAATTGCAGCCAAAGCATTCCGTGGTAAACAGCAACCGATAAAGCCAGATATCCGCGCAATCCATCAATCGTCGGATAAATTCCCGGCCTTTCCAGATCAACAATGCGAGTAAATCGCAAAATAAAATATATCGAAAGCCAAGCCAAACACAAGGACAGCCCAAGAACCAAAGAGTTTTCTAAACCTAGTGCCATGAAAAATACCCATTGCTGCAACTATTGTCGGTGACAGGAGGAGAAAACACCTAGCTTTTTCTTTGTAAATACGGAGAGCTGCGAGCGCAGCACGGACTTACGTACGGCCGGGACTATTCAGAGACGGCATTGCGACGATCCATGGAATCGAGTCGATTCGCCCCCGCGGCTCAGCCGCCTGCTTCGACGGTGAGGGGCGTGGGATTAGGCCGCAACGGTACTCCAACGGACCATCGAACCCACCGTGCGGCTGCCGCCAACGGAGTAGAGGTTCAGCCGCATGAATGCGTCGGTCGCCCTGCTGGCAACTTCGAAAACGTCGAACGTAGAACTCGGCATCCGCAGCAGCACCGAAGTATTCCGCTAACCAATAGGCGCCGGATTGCCGCATGTATGCTGCGCATCCAAGAGGTGATTGATCACGAGTGCGAGCCTATGTCCAGCCCTGCTGAAGTTAATCGCACTACAGGGAAACGTGGATTCAGCATGACCGGACAGCCGCTGCAGTTTGCCTTGCGCCTTGCCGATCTCGTGGAGCAGCGTCCCGCAGACGTTCATCGATGCAGCGAGTTGAACATCCGGGAAGGCGCACTTTCGTCCGCTATTGGGAAGACGCCGGCAAAGCCGAGGATTGCTATCGAGGGCGATCTGACCGCGCTGATCTGAAGAGATCTGTACTTAGAAAACAGCCGGAGAGGGCCAGGCTTCGGCTGCCGGTGAATGAGGACGGTACGCCGCCTGGCATCCATGCCGACCGATCCCGCTTCGATAAGGCGCATGCCGCAGCAGGGATGCCAAAGGTGGAACTCCAGTTCCGCGAGTTTCGCGCCAAGGCGGCAACCTAGCTGGATGATGCAAGTGGAACGAGGCCGCGCAGGCTCCACCGAGCTACACCACGGGGACGATGACAGCCGACTCGATCCGGCTCAGGCGGGCAGCAAAGCAAGCACGTCGCTCGAGTTTTACGCAACACAAATGAAAATTGCGGAACAACGTAGTGAACGCTGTTGCCGCAATCAAGTGTATTTGGTGGGACGTGCGGGGGTCGAACCCACGACAAACGGATTAAAAGTCCGCTGCTCTACCAACTGAGCTAACGTCCCGAGCTGCAGCGCTTGAGGCACTGCAGCAAAGCCCACGATTATAGCGGGCAAATTTCCTACTGTGCCAGCCTGTCGATGATGTAACCGGCAGCCACCATGCCGAAAGTGGCGGTCACGCTGACGGCCGAGCCGAAACCGTGGCAGTTGAGACTGCCATCGCCCTCGATGGCACAGGACGCGTCGGGCGGCGCCACGGCTTCGCGGCTGAAGACGCAGGTCACGCCGATGGTCTTGCCGTCTCGTGCTGCCGCGTGTTCCTTGCGAAGCCGGTAGCGGAGTTGAGCCAGCAAGGGATCGTGCGTGGTGAGGGACAGGTCGGCCACTTCCACCTTCTCGGCGCGGCGCTTGCCGCCGGCAGCACCGACCGTGACGAACGGCATCTTTCGCTTTTGACGATGGTTCGCCAACGCCCACGCGGCCATGGTCGTCTTGGCTTTCGCGTCGTCGCAGGCATCGACGACCGCGGTGACTCCGGGCGGCAGCAGGCCGAGCCAGTTCTCCGCGTCGACGAACTCATCGACGGCATCGACACGGCAATCCGGATTGATCTGCGCGATGCGCCGCGCCATCGCGGACACCTTGGCTTGGCCGACCGTGTCGGTCAACGCATGGATCTGCCGGTTGACGTTGGATTCGGCGACGTGGTCGAGGTCGATCAGCACCAGCCGCCCGACCCCGCTGCGCGCCAGCGCCTCGGCCGTCCAGGAACCGACGCCGCCAATGCCGACCACCGCCACGCAGGCCTGGCGCACGCGCCGCGCCCCTTCAACACCGTAGAGACGCTCCATGCCGCCGAAACGGCGTGCCGCGTCGACGGTGTTGTCGGTCTCGATCGGGTGCGGGGCCGGCGCTTGCACCACGCTCACTTCAGGCGGGCCAGGCGTTCTCGCGCAGCGGTGGCCGCCTCGGACTGCGGATAGGCCTTCATCAGGTCTTCCAGCGTTTTGCGGGCCGCCTTGGTGTCCTTGAGTTCGGCCTGGCAGTTGGCGATGGCCAGGGCCGCTTCCGGCGCACGCGGGTGGTTGGGCGCCTGTGTGAGCAGCTGCTTGAAGCTGACGACCGCCTCCTTGTAGGCTCGGTTCGCGTATTGCGAATTGCCGAGCCAGAAGAGCGAGGACGGCACGTAGCCCGACTTCGGATACTTCTGCACGAAGCCGTTGAAGGCGTTCTGCGCGCCGTTGAAGTCGCCCTGCCGGAACACGGCCAGTGCGGCTTCGTAGTCCTGCTTTTCAGCGGGCGCCGCATTGAACTGCGCACCGTCGACGGTGACCTGCGCCGGCTCGAACTGCCGCAGACGATCGTCCACGCCTTGCGCCATGTCCTTCTGCCGCCGCTGCAGATCGCTCACGTCGCGCTGCAGCTGCTCGTTCTGGCCACGCATGGTGGCCTGATCGGCGCGCAGGGCTTCGATCTGGCTCTGCAGCGTGAGCAGGCTGCGGCGCAACTCGGTGTTCTCGCCGGTCAGGCGGGTGATCTGCTGGGTGTTGCCGTCGATGCGCTGGCGGATCTCCAGGATCGCCCGGCGGGCCTCGTCGTCGTCGAACAGGCCGGCCTGCGCAGCGGAGCCCGCCGCCAGCAGCACCAGGGCTGCGGCAGCGCGCGCCACCACGGAGGGCAGCCGGGGCTGCAGGTGACGCATCGGCATCAACGGTAAGAAAACTCGGCGCGGCGGTTCTGGGCCCAGCCGGCTTCGTCATGGGTGGTGGAGGCCGGCTTTTCCGAACCGAAGCTCACGGCTTCGACCTGGCTGTCGGACACGCCCAGCAGCGTGAGCGCACGGCGCACGGCTTCGGAACGCTTCTGGCCGAGTGCCAGGTTGTATTCGTGGCCGCCGCGCTCGTCGGTGTTGCCTTCGATGGAGACCCGACGGTTCGGGTTGGCCTTGAGGAAGCGCGAGTGCTGCTCGATCATCGACTGGAATTCCGGCTTGACGGTGTAGCTGTCGTAGTCGAAGTACACGATGCGGGCGACGCCGACCGGGCCTTGCGCGGTGGCGGTGGCGTTCAGGTCGACGGGCGTCACGCCCGACTGGCCCATGCTCCCGCTGTTGGCGCCGGAGCCCGAACCCGCCGTGCCACGGTCTTCGACCGGTGCGTTGTCGAGCTTGACCGGCGAGCTGCAGCCGGCGATGAGGGCGGTGGCGGCGAGCGCCAGGGTGATTTGCTTGAACATGAGACCTCCTGAGAACCTAGGTATGGATATGACTGACAGAACGCTGGAAAAAATAGGGAGTCGATACGCGGGCGCCCGGCGCCGGCGTTTCAGGGCTGTTTCTGGAACGGGCCCCAGTCGGGTTCGCGGATGTCACCGCCCTGCCCGGCCAGCCGGGCCTTGATCTTGCCGTCGATGGTGGTAGTCATCAGGGCTTCGCGGCCTTGCTGGCGGGTGGCATAGATGATGAGTCGACCATTCGGGGCGAAGCTGGGGTTCTCGTCGTTCGAGGTGTCGGTGATGGAGTTGGCCGTGCCGCTCGAGAGCTCCATTACCTGCAGTTTGAAGGCCCCGCCGATGCGCGAGATGTAGGCCAGGTAACGGCCGTCCGGGCTGATGGCGGGCGAAATATTGTAGGTGCCGCTGAAGGTCACGCGCTCGGCGTTGCCGCCGCCCACGGGCATGCGGTAGATCTGCGGCGCGCCGCCGCGGTCGCTGACGAAATACAGCGAACGGCCGTCGGCCGAATAGGTGGGCTCGGTGTCGATGCCGGCGCTCTGCATCAGCCGGCGCGGCTCGCCGCCGGAGGCGTCGATGACGTAGAGCTGCGAGCCGCCGTCGCGGCTGAGCGTGACGGCGAGCGAACGGCCGTCGGGCGACCAGGCGGGAGCGCTGTTGGAGCCGCGGAAGTTGGCGATCAGGCGGCGCTTGCCGCTGGAGATCTCGTGGACATAGACGACCGGCTTGCGCGACTCGAACGACACATAGGCCAGTTGGCCGCCGCTGGGCGACCAGGCCGGCGAGATGATCGGCTCGGGGCTGGTGAGCGCGGCCTGCGAGTTCTCGCCGTCGGAGTCTGCTACCCACAGGGTGTAGCGGGTGCCGCCCTTGGTGACGTAGGCGATGCGGGTGGAGAACACGCCTTTTTCGCCGGTGAGCTTCTCGTAGATGAAGTCGGCGATGCGGTGCGCGGCCAGGCGCAGGTCGATCTGCGGCACGATGAAGCTCTGGCCGCCGAGGTCTTCGCCGCGTACCACGTCCCACAGGCGGAAACGCACGTCGAAGCGGCCATCGGCCAGGCGGGTCACGCTGCCTTCGGCCAGCGAATCGGCGCCACGCTGGCGCCACAGGCTGACGTCGGGGCGCGAGTTCTCGTCGAGCTCCACGCCGGCCGCGTCGATCGAGCGGAAACGGCCGCTGCGTTCCAGGTCGGCCTGCACGATGGAAGCGATCTTCTGCGGGCTCTGGCCCTCGCCCTTAAAAGGGGCGATGGCGATGGGTGCCTGCGTGAGGCCCACGCCCGACACCTCGACCCGGAACTGGGCCAGTGCGGGGAGTGCGGGGGCGAAAGTGAGCGCGGAGACGGCGAGGCCCATCAACGCGCGGCGGGGAACGAAAAACGTTGGGCGGGAAACGGTCTGCAGCACGGCGATAGGATTCTTCATAACAGGAGTGTCAGGCCGGCCGCCAGCCTGGAAGCTGGCGGTCCGAACGCGCAGCCGGATGTTACACATCGGCAGCCCCCGGCTGAAACAAAAGGTGTGGTTCAAAGTGACGTCTTGGTAACAAGACCCAACCTTAGAATCGCCGCACATGCAGAGTTCCAACGCCAAGGGCCGGCCGGCCAACGAGTCAGCGGCTGCACCGCCCACCCTCATCGGCCGTCTGCGGCGACTGGCTGTCTATTTCGGCCGCCACAAGTCCGCCTGGGTATTGGCGGTGGCCGCCACCATTGTCGCGGCGGTGACCGAGCCGCTGATTCCGGCGCTGATGAAGCCATTGCTCGATCGTGGCTTCACGCAGGGACGGCTGTCGCTGTGGATGGTGCCGGCCGCGGTCATCGGCCTGTTCGCGGTGCGCGGGCTGGCCCAGTTCGCGTCGCAGTACGCTCTGGCGCAGATCGCCAACAAAGGCATGTTGGCGCTGCGCCGCGACCTGTTCGAGCGTCTGCTCGGCGCGGAGATGGGGCTGTTCTCGCGGCAGTCGGCGAGCGCCCTGTCGAACACCGTGGTGTACGAAGTGCAGACCGGCGCCACGCTGGTGGTGCAGGCCCTGCTCGGGCTCTCGCGCGACGGCTTCACCATGGTGGCGCTGCTGGTCTACCTGCTGTGGCTCAACTGGCAGCTGACGCTGGTGGTGGGTGTGGTGATTCCGGGCGTGGCCTGGATCATGAAGACGCTGTCGCGCCGGCTCTACGCGGTCACCAAGATCAGCCAGCAGGCGACCGACGACTTGGCTTATGTCGTCGAAGAGAACGTGCTCGCCCACCGCATGGTGCGGCTGCACGGGGCGCAACAGGTGCAGAAAGGCCGCTTCGACGAGTTGAGCGCGCGGCTGCGCGGGCTGGCGATCAAGTCGACGATCGCCTCGGCCGCCATGACCCCGCTGACGCAGCTGCTCGCCGCCGCTGCCCTGTCGGCGGTGATCGTCATCGCGCTCTGGCAGGGCCGCGTCGGCGTCGACCCCAAGGGCGTGACGGTCGGCGGCTTCGTCGCGTTCATCACCGCCATGCTGATGCTGATCGCACCGATCCGCCGCCTGGCCGAAATCGCCAACCCGGTGACCCGGGGCGTCGCCGCGCTGGAACGCGGGCTGGCGCTGCTGGGTGATGTGCAGCTGGAGCCCGGCGGCCGGTGGCAGCCGGCAGGCGCCCAGCCGCCCGGCGAAGCGCTGATCGAATGGCGCGACGTGCGGGTGGACTACCGCGAAGGCACGGCGCCGGCGATCGACGGGCTGAACCTTGCGGTGCGACAGGGCGAGGTGGTCGCGTTCGTGGGGCCGTCGGGTTCCGGCAAGACCACGCTGGTGAACCTGTTGCCGCGTTTCGTGCTGCCCAGCGGCGGCAGCGTGCGGGTGCAGGGCCATGACGTGGCGGAGTGGCAGCTGCAGCCGCTGCGCGACCAGTTCGCCATGGTGAGCCAGGACGTGGTGATGTTCAACGACACCGTAGCCGCCAACATTGCCATGGGCCTGCGCCAGGACCGGGCACGACTGCAGCGCTGCCTGGAAGACGCCAACCTGGCCGAGCATGTCGCGCTGATGCCGCAGGGCATGGACACGGTGGTGGGCCACAACGCGTCGGAACTCTCGGGTGGCCAGCGCCAGCGTCTGGCGATCGCCCGCGCGCTCTACAAGGACGCGCCGATCCTGATCCTGGACGAGGCCACCTCGGCGCTCGACACCGCGTCGGAGCGGCTGGTGCAGCAGGCGCTGCAGCGGGTGATGCGGGGGCGCACCACGCTGGTGGTGGCGCATCGGCTTTCCACCATCGAGCATGCCGACCGGGTGGTGGTGATGCAGCACGGCCGCATCGTCGAGCAGGGCACGCACGCCCAGCTGCTGCAGGCCGACGGGCTCTATGCCCGGCTGCACACGCCGTCCGCGGGCGCCCAGCCGCTCTGAGCCGGGCGACCGCGAGGCCGCGCTACATCAGCACGATGTCGTAGTCTTCCGGCCCCATCGCCACCTCGGCCTGCAGCGAGATCGGCTTGCCGATGAAATCCGAGAGCCCGGCCAGATGCTGGCTCTCTTCGTCCAGGAACAGCTCCACCACCCGAGGCGAGGCCACCACCCGGAACTCGCGCGGATCGAACTGCCGCGCCTCGCGCAGGATCTCGCGCAGGATGTCGTAGGTGACGGTGCGTGGCGTCTTGACCACGCCGCGCGCCTGGCAGCTGGGGCACGGTTCGCAGAGCATGTGCGCCAGCGATTCGCGGGTGCGCTTGCGGGTCATCTCGACCAGTCCGAGCGGCGAGAAGCCCCCCGCCGAGGTCTTGACCCGGTCGCGTGCGAGCTGCTTGCGGAACTCGCCCAGCACCATGCCACGGTGGTCCTCGCGCACCATGTCGATGAAGTCGACGATGACCATGCCGCCCAGGTTGCGCAGCCGCAATTGCCGCGCGATGGCCTGCGAGGCCTCCAGGTTGGTCTTGAAGATGGTGTCGTCGAAATTACGCGCGCCGACATAGCCGCCGGTGTTGACGTCTATCGTCGTCAGCGCTTCGGTCTGGTCGATGATGAGGTAGCCGCCCGACTTGAGGTCGACCCGCCGCCCCAGCGCCCGGGCGATTTCCTCGTCGACCGTGTAGAGGTCGAAGATCGGCCGCTCGCCGGTGTAGTGCTGCAGCCGCGACGCGGTCGCCGGCATGTATTCGGCGCCGAAGGCTTTGAGCAGTTCGAGTTGCTCGCGCGAATCGATGCGGATGCTCTGGGTTTCCTCGCTGGCCAGGTCGCGCAGCACGCGCTGCAGCAGATTCAGGTCCTGGTAGAGCAGCGACTTGGGCGGCAGCCGCAGGGCTTCATTGCGGATGCGTCCCCAGGTCTTGCGCAGGTAGGCGATGTCCTCGGCCAGTTCGGCGTCGCTCGCGTCCTCGCCATTGGTGCGCAGGATGAAGCCGCCGCCACCGCCCTCGGCGCGTTCACCGGTCAGGGCCTGCAGGCGCGCGCGCAAGGCGTCGCGCTGCTCGGGCGGAATCTTCTGCGACACGCCGATGTGGTCGTCCTGCGGCAGGTACACCAGCAGTCGGCCGGCGATGCTGACCTGCGTGGAGAGCCGGGCGCCCTTGGTGCCGATGGCGTCCTTGATCACCTGCACCATCAGCGCCTGGCCTTCGAAGACCTGCCGCTCGATCGGCACCAGCGGCTGGGCCTGGCGCTGCGGCACTTCGCCCTCGGCATGCGCATGCCACACATCGGCCACATGCAGGAAGGCCGCGCGCTCCAGGCCGATGTCGATGAAAGCCGACTGCATGCCCGGCAGCACCCGCGACACCTTGCCGAGGTAGATGTTGCCGACCAGCCCGCGCTCCAGCGTGCGCTCCACGTGCAGCTCCTGCACCGCCCCATGCTCGATCACCGCGACTCGTGTCTCCTGCGGCGACCAGTTGATCAGGATGTCTTGCTGCATAGGTCTTGTTCTCTGTGGGCCACGACAAGGTCGCGGCAGCGCACGATGATGCCAGAGCCGCAGGCGCTCAGAGCGCGAAACCGGCAGCCCGCAGGAGCCCGGCGGACTCGAACAGCGGCAGTCCCATGATGCCGGTGTAGCTACCCGAGATCTGTTCGATGAACGCCGCCGCGCTGCCCTGGATGCCATAGGCGCCGGCCTTGCCCATCGGCTCGCCGCCGTCGACGTAACGGCGGATCTGCGCGGCGGTCATCGGCGCGAAGGTGACCCGCGATTCGCTCAACGCCTGCCAGCGGCGCTTGCCGGATTGCACCGCCACCGCGGTCAGCACGCGATGGGTGCCGCCGGCCAGTTCGCCCAGCATGCGGGCGGCGTCGCGAGCGTCCACGGGTTTTCCCAGGATGCTCCGGCCAGCGGCGACGGTGGTGTCGGCGCAGAGGATGGGCGCCGATGGCAGTCCGCGCCGTGCGAGCCGCTGCACCGCCGCGTCGAGCTTGAGCGCCGTTACCCGCTGCACATAGGTGCGCGGCGCTTCGCCGGGCAGCACCTGCTCCAGCGCCTCGGCGTCTTCTTCATCGGCGCAGGCCGTAAGCACGCGATGGGCGACGCCGAGCTGGTCGAGCAACTGGCTGCGTCGCGGGCTTTGGGATGCAAGGTACAGGAAGGTGGGTTTCGTCATGGCGCACGATGCTACCGGCGGCCAGCGCCCGTCGTGCGCTGGCGGTGACGGCCATCAGCCGATCGCCCCAGGCGCGGGCCAGCACGCGGTCGGTTTCCGGTGCGCGGTCGGCGGCTTCCTGGGCAGCCGCCATGCTCCGAGACCAGTGCTCCAGTTCCCGTCGCACCCGCTCGCGCACTGCCGGTTCGGCCTCTAGATGGCGGGCGCCATCGATGAAGGCGGCGAATGATTGGCGAAGGGCGAACAAGGCGCGCCCGGCGGGCGTCGACGGGGTGTGGGGCGGATGCATTCGCTCGATGCTCCGCAGACTCCGGCCGGCGCTGGCCGCCCGCCCGAAAGCCTGGCGCGGCGCCCGAAGCGCCCTCGCCTATTCGCGGTGGTAAGGGTGGCCGGCGTTGAGCGACCAGGCACGGTAGAGCTGCTCGATCAGCAGCACCCGCGCCATCGCATGCGGCAAGGTCAGGTCGGACAGGCGGATGCGCTCGTGCGCGGCGGCGCGAAAAGCGGGGTCGAGCCCGTCCGGGCCGCCGATCACCATCGCCACGTCGTCGCCTTCACGCTGCCAGGCGCTCAGGCGCGCGGCGAGCGCGGCGGTGGTGAGCGAAGTGCCCCGCTCGTCGAGCACCACGATGCGGGAGCCGCGCGCAATCGCGGCCTCAATGCGGCCACGTTCGGCGGCATACAAAGTCTCGAGCGTCTTGGAGCCGCGCGGCTCGGTCTTCACCGTCTTGATGTCCACCCGCAGTTCGGGCGGAAACCGCTTGGCGTAGTCGTCGTACGCGGTCTGCGCCCAAGCCGGCATGCGCTGGCCCACGGCCACGATCGACAGCTTCACGGGCTCGGCGCTTCCCGACGGATCAACGCGCCGACTTGCGCGCCGGTGCCTTGCGCGCGGCGGTCTTGGCAGCCGTCTTGGCGGCCGTCTTCTTGGCCGGGGCGCCGACGACCACGGTCTTGATACGCGTCTTGGTGGCGGGCGTCTTGACGGCGGGCGTCTTGACGGCGGCCGTCTTGGTCGCAGCCGTCTTGGTCGCGGCCTGCTTGGCCGGTGACAGCGCGCCGGACGACACCTGCTTGGCCGCCACCTTCCTGGCTGCCGGCGCCGCCTTCTTGGCGACAGCCTTGCGGCCGGGTGCGCGGGCGGCGACCGGTGCCTCGTCGGCAGCGGACTTCTTGCCCGCCGTCTTGCCCTCGGCCTTGCGCGCCTTGGCCGGCTTGGCGGCGGCCAGCGCGGCGGCCTCTTCTTCCTTGGCCGCCTTGGAGGCGGCGGCGGACTTGCCCGACGGACCCTTCAGGCGAACCGGGGTGTCGCCCCAGATCTCTTCGAGGTGGTAATACTGGCGGATGGCGGGCTGCATGATGTGCGCCACGGCGGCGCCGCAGTCCACGATGATCCATTCGCCGTTGTCTTCGCCCTCGGTGCGGGGCTTGTCGAAACCGGCTTCACGCACCGCGTCGCGCACACTGGCGGCCAGGGCCTTGGTCTGTCGGTTGGAGGTGCCCGAAGCCACGATCACCCGCTCGAACAGCGGCGACAGATGCTCGGTGTTGAACACCCGGATGTCCTGCGCCTTGACGTCCTCCAGTCCATCGACGATGGCGCGTTGGAGTTTCTGGACGTCTTTCTTGGCTGCGGTTTCCGTTTTGGGAGTGGTCGTCATCAGGCTGTGCGGTAGAGGTGGTGTTGGTCAATATAGCGCGCCACGCCTGGAGGAACCAGGGGGCGAAGGTCCTCGCCGCGGGCTGCGCGGTCTCGGATGTCGGTGGCACTGGTGTCGACGGTAGGCATGTCGATCCAGCACCATCGGGCGCCGGGTTCGTTCCGCCATAGCGGGCCCGACGCGTCGAAGGATGCTCCCGGCCGGCGCGCGATGGCCACCGTGGCCTGGGCGAGCAGGTAGTTCCAGTCGTGCCACGAAGGCAGCGAGGCGGCCTGGTCACCGCCGATGATCAAGAAGAACTGCGCCGCCGGCTGCTCGCTGCGCAGTTCGCGCAGGGTGTCGACGGTGTAGCTGGGGCCGTCGCGGCGCAGTTCACGCTCGTCGATGGCCGCGCCGGCGATGTGGTCGAAGGCCGCGTGCGCCATGGCGGCACGGTCGACTGCCGGCGACAGCGGGCGTGCCTTGTGCCAGGCGGAGCCCGTCGGGATCAGCAGCAGACGGTCGAGCCGCAGCTGCGCCGACGCCGCCTCCGCCAGGGCGACGTGCGCATGGTGCGGCGGGTCGAACGCGCCGCCGAAGATGCCGACGCGCAGGGGTTTTTCGGTGTGGTTCAGATCCAGTCCCGTGGGGCCAGAAAGGACTCGGCCAGCGCGGCTTCGGGCGAACCCGGCTGCGACTGGTACTGGTAACGCCACGCCGCCATCGGCGGCATGGACAGCAGAATCGATTCGGTACGCCCGCCCGACTGCAGACCGAAATGCGTGCCGCGATCCCAGACGAGGTTGAACTCGACATAACGACCGCGCCGATAGCGCTGGAACTCGGTCTCCCGCTCTCCCCAGGGCAGGTGCTGGCGGCGCGCCACGATCGGCAGGTAGGCCGGCAGGAACGCATCGGCCACCGACTCCACCATGGCGCGGTCGCCCACCTCGCCCAACTCGGCGAAATCGTCGAAGAAGATGCCGCCGATGCCGCGTGCTTCCTGCCGGTGCTTCAAAAAGAAGTAGCGGTCGCACCACGCCTTGAAGCGCGGGTACTTGTCGTCGCCATAGGGCTGCAGCGCATTGCGGCAGACGGTGTGGAAATGCACCGCGTCTTCTGCGAAGCCGTAGACCGGCGTGAGGTCCATCCCGCCGCCATACCAGCGCGTCGGCTCTTCGCCCGGATGCCCCGCCGAGATCATGCGCACGTTCATGTGCACCGTCGGCACGAAGGGATTGCGCGGATGAAACACCAGCGACAGCCCCATCGCTTCGAAAGGCGCCCCCGCCAGCTGCGGCCGGTGCTCCGTAGCCGAAGGCGGCAGCCGCGCCCCCCGCACATGCGAGAACCCGCACCCTGCCCGTTCGAACACCGCACCACCTTCGAGAATGCGGGTGATGCCTTCGCCCTGCAGCGCTTCGCCAGCCGGCTTCGTCCAGGGATCGGTAACGAAGGCCACATCGCCACCCGCAGCCGATTCGATCGCTTCCAGCGCCGACACGATGCGTTGCTGCAGAGCGACCAGATACCCGCGCATGTCCGACGCACCACCCACGGTCGGCGCCCCCGAGGCCACAAGCTCAAGCACGGCCAAATCCTGGAACACCGTGGAGCCGGCTTTGCCGGGCCACCGGTGTTGCCCCCGGGACGGGGGTTGGCGTCCACACGAAGTGGGAAAGCCTGGGGGTCATCCCTTCACCGCGCGGAAGCCGATATCGCGACGGTACTGGGCCCCGTCGAAATGGATGCCGCGCGCCACGTCGTACACCCGCTGCTGCGCCTGCTTCACGCTATCGGCCAGTGCCGTCACGCAGAGCACGCGACCACCGCTGGTTCGCACCACGCCGTCTTGCAGCACGGTGCCTGCATGGAACACCATGGCGTCTTCGCTATCGGCCGGCAGGCCCTGGATCGCATCGCCCTTGCGCGGGTCGAGCGGATAGCCGTGCGCGGCCATCACCACGCCCAGCGCCACGCGGCGGTCCCAGACGAGCTCGACCTGGTCGAGCCGGCCTTCGGCGCCGGCGAGCAGCACGTCGCACAGGTCGCTCTTGAGCCGCATCATGATCGGCTGGGTTTCCGGGTCGCCCATGCGGCAGTTGAATTCGAGCGTCTTGGGCTTGCCCGAGGCGTCGATCATCAGGCCGGCATACAGGAAGCCCGAATACGGAATGCCGTCCTTTTCCATGCCGCGAATGGTCGGCATGATGATTTCGCGCATGGCGCGAGCATGCACGTCGGCGGTGACCACGGGCGCAGGCGAATACGCGCCCATGCCGCCGGTGTTGGGGCCGGCGTCGCCGTCGAGCAGGCGCTTGTGGTCCTGGCTGGTGGCCAGGGCGACCACGTTCTTGCCGTCGCACAGCACGATGAAGCTGGCTTCCTCGCCCTGCAGGAATTCTTCGATCACCACACGCGCGCCGCCGTCGTTGTGCGACACGCCGAACTTGTTGTCGACCAGCATGAAGTCGATGGCCTCATGCGCCTCGGCAGCGGTCATGGCCACGACCACGCCCTTGCCCGCCGCCAGGCCGTCGGCCTTGACCACGATGGGCGCGCCCTTGGCGTCCACATACGCATGCGCTGCCGCCGCGTCGGTGAAGGCCTGGTATTCGGCCGTCGGGATGCCGTGACGCTGCATGAACGCCTTGGAGAAAGCCTTCGAGCTCTCCAGCTGCGCGCCCGCTTTGGTGGGCCCGAACACCTTGAGTCCGTGCGCGCGGAATTCGTCGACCACGCCGGCCGCCAGCGGCGCCTCGGGGCCGACGACCGTCAGACCGATCTTCTCGGCCTGCGCCCATTGACGCAGCTCGACCACGTCGGTGATCGCCACGTCTTCGTAGGTGGCGTCGCGCGCCGTGCCGCCGTTGCCAGGCGCCACGAACACCCGCTGCACCTTGGGTGACTGGGAAAGCTTCCATGCCAGCGCATGTTCGCGCCCGCCGCCGCCGATGACCAGAACCTTCATACCGCCCTTCACTCGGACAACGCCGCGTTGTGGAATACCTCCTGGACGTCGTCCAGGTCTTCCAGCACGTCGAGCAGTTTCTGCATCTTCGCGGCGTCCTCGCCTGCGATATCGACGGTGTTTTCGGCCCGCATCGTCACTTCGGCGATCTCGGGGTTGAAGCCGGCCGCAGCCAGCGCGTCGCGCACCGACTCGAATTCGGTCGGCGGCGTCAGGACTTCGATGGAGCCGTCGTCATGGGTGACGACGTCTTCGGCGCCGGCTTCCAGCGCGGCTTCCATCAGCTTGTCCTCGTCGGTGCCGGGGGCAAAGAGCATCTGCCCCACGTGCTTGAACTGGAAGGCCACCGAGCCTTCGGTGCCCATGTTGCCGCCGTACTTGCTGAAGGCGTGGCGCACCTCGGCCACGGTGCGCACGCGGTTGTCGGTCATGGTGTCGACGATGATCGCCGCGCCGCCGATGCCGTAGCCCTCGTAGCGGATTTCCTCGTAGCTCACGCCTTCGAGGTTGCCGGTGGCCTTGTCGATGTTGCGCTTGATGGTGTCGGCCGGCATGTTGGCCGCCTTGGCCTTGTCGACCGCCAGCCGCAGCCGCGGATTGGCGTTGAGATCGCCGCCGCCGGCGCGGGCGGCCACCATGATTTCACGGATGACCCGCGTCCAGACCTTGCCGCGCTTTTCGTCCTGGCGGCCCTTGCGGTGCTGAATGTTGGCCCATTTGCTGTGTCCAGCCATAGCTCGATGTGCTCGTTTTCTCTTCGTCCTGCCCGATGCGGGCAACCGGTGATTTTAGCGGGGTGCGCGTGGCGGGAGCGATACACTTGCCCGACACACTTTTTCCGGCGCCCACCGGGGCCGATTCGCATGACCGTCGAACTGCCCGTCGCTCGTAATTCCAAGACTTCGATCGCGCTGCTGCCGGCGCTGGCCAATCGCCATGGCCTGATCACCGGTGCCACCGGCACCGGCAAGACCGTCACCCTGCAAACCCTCGCACAGGGCTTCTCGCGCATCGGCGTGCCGGTGTTCATGGCCGACGTCAAGGGCGACATCGCCGGTATCTCGCGGCCCGGCGCCGTCTCCCCCAAGCTCGCCGCCACGCTGGCCGAACGCGGCATCGAGGTGCCCGCGCCCGCCGCCTGTCCCACCGTCTTCTGGGACGTGTTCGGCACCCAGGGCCATCCGGTGCGCGCCACCATCTCCGACATGGGGCCGCTGCTGCTCGGCCGCATGCTCGGCCTCAACGACACGCAATCGGGCGTGCTCGACATCGTCTTCAAGGTGGCCGACGACCGCGGCCTGCTGCTGCTCGACCTGAAGGATCTGCGCGCGCTGCTGCAGCACATTGGAGAGAACGCCGCCGAATTCCGCACCGCCTACGGCAACGTCAGCCCGGCGAGCATCGGCGCCATTCAGCGCGGCCTGCTGCAGATCGAAGCCCAGGGCGGCGACCGCTTCTTCGGCGAGCCGATGCTCGCCATCGACGACCTGCTGCAGACCGACCCGGCCACCGGCCACGGCAACATCAACCTGCTGGCCGCCGACAAGCTGCTGCAGTCGCCGCGCCTCTACGCCACCTTCCTGCTGTGGCTGCTGTCGGAGCTGTTCGAGCACCTGCCGGAAATCGGCGACCCCGAAAAACCCAAGCTGGTCTTCTTCTTCGACGAGGCGCATCTGCTGTTCGACGAAGCACCGCCGGCGCTGGTCAACCGCATCGAACTGGTGGTGCGGCTGGTGCGCTCCAAGGGCGTGGGCATCTATTTCGTCACCCAGAACCCGCTGGACGTGCCCGACAGCGTGCTCGCCCAGTTGGGCAACCGTATCCAGCACGCCCTGCGTGCCTTCACGCCGCGCGACCAGAAGGCGGTGCGCGCCGTCGCCGAGACCATGCGGCCGAATCCCGG
Organism: Xylophilus sp. GOD-11R; assembly: GCF_033546935.1. Taxonomy (GTDB): domain Bacteria; phylum Pseudomonadota; class Gammaproteobacteria; order Burkholderiales; family Burkholderiaceae_C; genus Xylophilus. The sequence continues at coordinate 2,953,880 of NZ_CP137854.1, forward strand.
CCTGGATGTGCAGGCCGCCATCGGCGAACTGGCCACCGGCGAGGCCCTGCTCAGCCTGCTCGACGAGAAAGGCCGGCCGTCGCCGACCGAACGCGCCTTCGTGCTGCCGCCGGCCAGCCGCATCGGCCCGATCACGCCGGCCGAGCGCGCCGAGACGATGAAGACCTCGCCCGTCGCCGGCGCCTACGAAACCCCGATCGATCGCGAATCGGCCTACGAAGTGCTGCGGGGCCGCGCCACGGCCGCGCCGCTGCCGGCCGGCCCGGCGCCCTCCTCGCCTTCCGCTCCATCCGCCCCTGGCCTGCCGCAGGCGACCGACGCACCGGCCGGCGGCGGCATGTTCGACGGCCTGAACGACCTGGTCTTCGGCCACACCGGCCCGCGCGGCGGCCGCCACGAAGGCCTGGCGCAGACCGCCGCCCGCGCCGCCATCCGCACCATCGGCACCAGCGTGGGTCGCGAAATCGTGCGCGGCGTGCTCGGGAGCCTGTTCGGCGCCAAGAAGCGCTGACGCCATCGAACGGGCCGGGCCGGTGCGGCGCGGCGGACCCGCCCGGGTTGTCAGCCCGGGGGCCGGTGGCTACATTGGGATTTTGAAGAGGATGTTTTCATGCCCGAAACCTCCGTCGTCGCGCCCACGCCGGAACACCCGGCCGACCTGCCGGCCGCTCTTCCCGAAAAGCCCCTGGTTCCGCCGCCCCGGCACATTCGCCTGACCTCGCACAGCGGCGGCTTCGGCGCGTTGCCGGTGCGCTGGGGCGCCGCCACCGCGGCAGAGCGCGGACCGGTGGTCGCCACCACCACCAACCGCTCGCACCGCAACGTCATCGGCACGCACAGCGGCTCCTACAGCGTGTACCGGGCGCTGGCCGTGGCCTCCGGCGCGCTTTCGTCCAAACACCGGGCGGACCTCACCAACACCATGCCGACCGACCGCATCGGCCCCTATCCGCAGTGGAGCGAACCGGGCCGCATCGTGTCGATGGACCCGTGGGGCGCGGTGGTGGCCGAGGCCTACGCCGCCGAGCTGGCGGCCGGCTACGACATTCGGCCCACCGTGGCGGTGACCAAGGCGCATGTGATCCTGCCGGAAGTGCTCGAAGCGCTGATTTCCGGCCGATTGAAGGCCGACGGCCGCTTCCTTACCGCGCAAGGCGCGGCCATCGTCACCAAGGTGGCCGTCGAACCGGTGTGGTTCTTGCCCGAGATCGCGCGGCGCTTCAACTGCACCGAAACCGACCTGCGCCGCGTGCTGTTCGAGGAGACCGGCGGCATGTACCCGGAGCTGGTCACCCGCTCCGACCTGGAAGTGTTCCTGCCGCCCATCGGCGGGCAGACGCTCTATATCTTCGGCGACCCGGCCGACCTGGCACGGCCCGAAGTGGAGCTCACCGCCCGGGTGCACGACGAGTGCAACGGCTCGGACGTGTTCGGCTCGGACATCTGCACCTGCCGGCCCTACCTCACCCACGCCATCGAGGAGTGCATCCAGGGCGCGCAGCGCGGCGGCGTGGGGCTGGTGGCGTATTCGCGCAAGGAAGGCCGCGCCCTCGGCGAGGTGACCAAGTTCCTGGTCTACAACGCGCGCAAGCGCCAGGTGGGCGGCGACACCGCCGACCAGTATTTCGCCCGCACCGAATGCGTGGCGGGCGTGCAGGACATGCGTTTCCAGGAGCTGATGCCCGACGTGCTGCACTGGCTGGGCATCACCCGCATCCACCGGCTGGTGTCGATGAGCAACATGAAATACGACGCCATCACCCGCTCCGGCATCGTGGTGGACCGGCGCATCAACCTGCCCGAGGAGCTGATTCCGGCCGATGCCCGGGTGGAGATGGACGCCAAGATGGCGGCCGGATACTTCACGCCCGGCGCGGTGCCGGATGCCAACGAACTGAAGAAAGCCAAAGGAAGGGGACTCGACGGATGAACACGGAAAGCAACGACCGCATCATCGAAAGAATCGACCTCACGGCCACCACGCGGCCCGACGGCGCCGCCGCCCTGCTGCGCAGCACGCCGGAAATCCGTCGCCGTGCGCAGGCACTGCTGGCGCGGGCGCGGGCCGGCGAGTCCGAGCATTTCACGGTGGACGACTCGGCCCTGGCGACGGCCGCCGGCCTGGTCGCCGCCACCACCCGCGAGCGCTACCCGAAATTCGCCGAGGCTGGCCTGCCCTTTCACAGCCGCTGGCGCCATTTCGAGGCCGGCGGCGTGGACCGCCGCGCCCGTCTCGACAAACTGCTCGGGCCGGTCGGCCAGGCAGAACGTGCCCGGGCGCAAATCGACCTGGCCCTGGTCAGCGTGCTGCTCGACGCCGGCGCCGGGCCCGGCTGGCGCTATGCCGAATCGGCCAGCGGACAGGAATTCAGCCGATCCGAAGGGTTGGGCGTGGCGAGCTTTCACGCCTTCACCGCCGGCCTGTTCTCCAGCGACCCGGCCAGGCCGCTGCAGGTCGACGCCGCCGGCCTGCGCGGACTGGTCACCGACCACCTGGCGCAGGCCTTCCAGGTTGGGCCGAAGAATCCGCTGGTCGGCATCGACGGCCGGGCCACCTTGCTGCGCCGCCTGGGCGAAGTCCTCGCCTCCCAACCCGAGACCTATGGCGAGGCCTGCCGACCGGCCGGCATGTTCGATCTGCTGACCGAGACCGAGCAGCACGAGATTCCGCCGACCGCCGAGGTCGGCGCGCACGACATCCTGTCGACGTTGCTGAGCACGCTCTCGCCGATCTGGCCATCTGCCAATGCCATCGGCGGCGAGCCGCTCGGCGACTGCTGGCGTCTGCGGTCCGCGACCGGTCCGGGCCTGACCGACGGCTGGATGCCCTTCCACAAGCTGTCGCAGTGGTTGACCTATTCGTTGATCGAGCCCTTCCAGTGGGCCGGCGTGCCGGTGCGCGACATCGATGCGCTGACCGGCCTGCCCGAATACCGCAACGGCGGCCTGCTGCTCGACGGCGGCGTGCTGCTGCTGCGCGACGCGGGCGCGGCGGTGCGCACCCACGCGGTGGGCGACCCGCTGGTGGTGGAGTGGCGGGCGCTGACCGTCGCCCTGCTCGACGAACTCGCGCCGCTGGTCCGCACGGAGCTCGGCACCACGGCCGAGACGATGCCGCTGGCCTGCATATTGGAAGGCGGCAGCTGGGCCGCGGGCCGGGTGCTGGCACAGCGCTTGCGCGGCGGAACTCCGCCCCTGGTCATCGACAGCGACGGCACGGTTTTTTGATTCAATCACGGCTTTTTCCCTGGCAGGCTCCGGCTGCTCCACCATTTCAAGACATGTCCCAAGTCCACCTCCTCGACCATCCTCTTGTCCAGCACAAGCTCACCCTGATGCGCCGCAAGGACGCGTCCACCAACAGTTTCCGGCGCCTGCTCAACGAAATGTCCTCGCTGATGGCCTACGAGGTGACGCGCGACATGGCGCTGCAGCCGGTCGACATCGAGACCCCGCTGGAGCCCACGACCGGCATGGTCATCGATGGCAAGAAGCTGGTGTTCGTGTCGATCCTGCGGGCGGGCAACGGCATCCTGGACGGCATGCTGTCGGTGGTTCCGGGTGCGCGCGTGGGGCACATCGGCCTTTATCGCGATCCGAAGACGCTGACCGCCATCGAGTACTACTTCAAGATGCCCAGCGAGATGCACGAGCGCGACGTGATCGTGGTCGACCCGATGCTGGCCACCGGCAATTCGGCGATCGCGGCGGTGGAGCGGCTGAAGGAGCTGCGGCCGAAGTCGATCAAGTTCTGCTGCCTGTTGACCTGTCCGGAGGGCGTTGCGGCGATGCAGCGGGCGCATCCGGACGTGGACATCTACACGACCGCCATCGACCGCGAGCTGGATGCGCACGGCTACATCCGCCCGGGCCTCGGCGATGCGGGCGACCGGATCTTCGGGACGAAATGACTCTCCCCCAGGCTTCCGCACTTCGTGTCGTACGCCTACCCCCTTCCGGGGGCGGCGCTGGCCAACCGGCAGAGCCGGTCGGCTGCGCCCTGGGATAAGGCTCACCCCAGGCTGCCGCACGGCGTGTCGTACGCCTTCCCCCTTCCGGGGGCGTCGCTGGCCAACCGGCAAAGCCGGTCGGCTGCGCCCTGGGATAAGGCTCACCCCAGGCTGCCGCACTGCGTGTCGTACGCCTAACCCCCCTTCCGGGGGCGGCGCTGGCCAACCGGCAAAGCCGGTCGGCTGCGCCCTGGGATAAGGCTCACCCCAGGCTGCCGCACTGCGTGTCATACGCCTCCCCCCTTCCGGGGGCGGCGCTGGCCAACCGGCAAAGCCGGCCGGCTGCGCCCTGGGATGAGGCTCAGCCCAGGCTGCCGCAATGCGTGTGGTTCGCCCACCCCCTTTTCGGGGGCGGCACCAGCCAACCGGCAAAACCGGTCGGCGGTGCCCCTGGTCGAGAGTGCCGTTGTCGGATTGCGCTGCGCGCGAGATTCGAGCGCCTTGGGGGTGGTTCGGTGGCAGCTTTCTTGCTAGGGTCGTGGTGATCAATCAACGAGGAGAAGCAACTTGAAAGTCCGTCGTCAGTGGATCGTCCGTTCCGTCGCCGTGGCCGCGTTCGCCGCCGCGCTCGGGGCGCCGCAAGTCGTGTTGGCACAAGCCAAGGTGAAGGTGGCTGCGGCCTATACGGTGCCTTACGAACAGGCCTGGGTGAGCCGGCTGCACAAGGCGCTGAAGGCGGCCGAGGCGCGTGGGGAGATCGAATACAAGTCCACCGAGAACGTGACCAACGCCGACTACGAACGCGTGCTGCGCGAATACGCCAACGGCGGCGCGCAGCTGATCGTGGGCGAGGCGTTCGCGGTGGAAACGGCCGCTCGCAAGGTGGCCAAGGACTTTCCCAAGACGGCCTTCCTGATGGGCTCGTCGGGCAAGCCACAGCAGCCCAACTTCTCGGTGTTCGACAACTACATCCAGGAACCCGCCTACCTCACCGGCATGATCGCCGCCGGCATGTCCAAGTCGCACAAGATCGGCATGGTGGGCGGCTTCCCGATTCCCGAAGTCAACCGGCTCATGAACGCCTTCATGGCAGGCGCCCGCGAGATCGACCCGAAGACGACCTTCACCATCACCTTCATCAACAGCTGGTTCGATCCGCCCAAGGCCAAGGAAGCCACGCTCGCCATGATCGACCAGGGCGCCGACGTGCTGTATGCCGAACGCTTCGGCGTGTCGGACGCGGCCAAGGAGCGCGGCAAGCTCGCCATCGGCAATGTGATCGACAACCAGCCGCAGTACCCCGACACCATCGTGGCGACCGCGCTGTGGGCGATGGAGCCGTCCATCGACCACGCCATCGCCCAGGTCAAGGCGGGCAAGATGCAGGCCGAGGACTACGCGCCCTATTCGCTGATGAAGAACAAGGGCTCCTCGCTCGCGCCGCTGGGCACGTTCGAGAAAAAGGTGCCGGCCGAGCTGGTCGCCAAGGTCAAGGCCCGCGAGGCCGACATCCTGTCGGGCAAGTTCACCGTGAAGGTCGACGACAACACACCCAAGCCGTCTCCCAAGTGAGGCTTTTCGGGCGCGTGCGCGGGTGGCTCGGTGCCGTGGCTGCGGTCGGGGCGCTGGGGCTGACGGGTTGCGCGTCCGCCCCTTCCATGCCCTCGGGTGAGCCGGGCCGACTCGATGTCGTGCCGCGCGTGGCGGTGGTGTCGGCCTTCGAACCCGAGCTGGCCCTGCTCCTGGCCCAGGTGCAGCAGCCGCGCCGGTATTCGGTACAGGGCGTGGAGTTCACCACCGGCACCCTTGGTGGACGGCCGGTGGTGCTGTTTCTGTCGGGCATCAGCATGGTGAACGCGGCCATGAACACGCAGCGGGCGCTCGACCTTTTCCAGGTCACCCACATCGTCTTCAGCGGCATCGCCGGCGGGGTGAATCCGCAACTGCACATCGGCGACGTGAGCGTGCCGGCGCAATGGGGCCAGTACCTCGAGGTGCTGGCGGCGCGCGAGACTTCGCCCGGTGTCTACGCGCCGCCGTCACGCATGGGCGAGTTGCCTTTCGCCCCCTTCGGCATGTTCTACCCGCGCCCGGTCGATGTCGTGAGCGCCGCGCAGCCCAAGCCGCGCAAACAGTTCTGGTTTGCGGTCGACGCCGGCATGCTGGCCGCCGCGCGCGTTCTGCAATCCGGCGGCGCAGTGACGCTGGCCGATTGCGACGCCGCCCGCCGCTGCCTGCGCCACGCGCCCCGGCTGGCGGTGGGCGGCAACGGTGTTTCCGGTGCGTCCTTCATGGACAACGCCGCGCTGCGCCAATACACCTTCTCGACCTTCGCGGCTAACGTGATCGATATGGAAACCGCCGCCACGGCCCAGGTCGCGGCGAGCAACGGCGTGCCCTACATCGCCTTCCGCTCGCTCTCCGACCTGGCCGGCGGCGGCGAGGGCGAGAACGAGATGAAGCTCTTCCTGTCGCTCGCGGCCGAGAATTCCGCCCGCGTGGTGACCGCCTTTCTTCAGACCTGGAAACCCTGACTCCCATGAACACCGCCGCTCCGGTTTTGGCCCTGCGGGGCATCCGCAAGCAGTTCGGCTCGCTGGTGGCCAACGACGACATCTCGCTGACGCTGGGCGCCGGCGAAGTGCTGGCCTTGCTGGGCGAGAACGGCGCGGGCAAGTCCACGTTGATGTCCATCCTGTTCGGCCACTACACCGCCGACGGCGGCAGCATCGAAGTCTTCGGCCAGCCCTTGCCGCCGGGCCAGCCGCGCGCGTCGCTGGCGGCGGGCATCGGCATGGTCCATCAGCATTTCGCGCTGGCCGACAACCTGAACGTGCTCGACAACGTGATCCTCGGCACCGAGCGGCTGTGGCGGCTGCGCAGCCGGCGGCAGGCGGCGCGGGCTCGTTTGATGGACGTGGCGCAGCGCTTCGGCCTGCCGGTGGATCCGGAGGCGCGGGTCGGCTCGCTCTCGGTCGGCGAGCGGCAGCGGGTCGAAATACTGAAGGCGCTCTACCGGGGCGCGCGCATCCTCATCCTCGACGAGCCCACCGCCGTGCTCACGCCGCAGGAGAGCGAATCGTTGTTCGCCACGCTGGCGCTGCTGGTGGCCGAAGGGCTGTCGGTGATCTTCATCAGCCACAAACTCGCCGAGGTGCTGCGGGTGTCGCACCGGCTGGTGGTGCTGCGCGGCGGCAAGCTGGTGGCAGAAGCGCCCACGGCCGGCACCACCACCGCGCAGCTGGCCGACTGGATGGTCGGCCGGCCGGTGGCCATGCCGCAGCGCGCGGCCACCGTGCGCGCGGGCGACACCGTCTGCGAATTGCGTTCGGTGCATTCCGAAGGCGGTCCGCGCGACCGGCTGCGCGGTGTGTCGCTGCGGCTGGCGGCCAGCGAGATCGTCGCGGTGGCGGGTGTGTCGGGCAACGGGCAGGCTGCGTTGGCCGAGCTGCTCTGCGGCACGCGGCGGCGCCTGTCGGGCAGCGCCACGCTCGCCGGGCAGGCGTTGCGGGCAGACCCGGCGCGGCTGGTGCGATCGGGCGTGGCCCGCATCCCGGAAGACCGCCACGCCGTCGGCGCGGTCGGCGACTTGCCGGTGTGGGAGAACGCGGTGTCCGAACGCCTGCGCAGCGCCGCCTTCAACAGCTGGGGCTGGGTGCGCCGCCGTGCCGCGCGCCGCCACGCGGCACGCATCGTGGAAGGCTTCGACGTGCGCGGCGGCGGGCTGGACGCGCCGGCCCGGTCGCTGTCGGGCGGCAATCTGCAGAAACTCATCCTGGGCCGCGCGCTGCTGCCGCCGCCGGACGCCACGGTGCGCCTGCGCCTGCTGGTGGCGCACCAGCCGACCTGGGGGCTGGACATCGGCGCGGTGGCGTCGATCCGCCGCGAACTCATCAACGCCCGCAACGAAGGCGCGGCGGTGCTGGTCATTTCCGACGATCTCGACGAAGTCATGGCGCTCGGCGACCGCATCGCCGTGATGCACGAGGGACGGCTGACCGCCGCGCGGCCGGCTGCCGAATGGACCCGCGAAACCCTGGGCCTGGCGATGGCCGGCGCCGGCGACGCGCCGGATTCGGAGGCCGCACCATGAGGCTGGAACGCCGCACCCGCTCGTCGCCGGCCGCCATCGCCGCGGCCTCCGTCGGGGCGATTCTGTTCACGCTGGCGGTCAGCGCGGTGCTGGTCGCGGCGGCCGGCGCGCCGGTCGGTCGCACCTACGCACTGCTGCTGCAGGGCGGCTTCGGCTCGGTCTTCGCCTGGAGCGAAACGCTGACCCGCGCGATCCCGCTGATCTTCACCGGGCTGGCGGCGGCCGTGGCCTTTCGGGCACGGCTGTTCAACATCGGCGCCGAAGGCCAGCTCTATGCCGGCGCGCTGGCCGCCGTGGCGGTGGGCGGGCTGCACGACGGCGCCGGGCTCGACTGGCCGATGTGGCTGCTGTTTCCCGCGATGCTCGCCGCCGCCGCCCTGGCCGGCGCCCTGCTGCTGCTCGGCCCGGCCCTGATGAAAAGCCGGCTGGGCGTGGACGAGGTCGTCACCACGCTGCTGCTCAACTTCATCGTGCTCCTGGGGGTTTCGGCGCTGCTCGACGGGCCGATGAAGGACCCCACCGCCATGGGCTGGCCGCAGAGCGTGGCGCTGCAGGACGGCCTGTCGCTGTCGCAGCTCTGGCCGCAGACGCGGCTGCACAGCGGACTGATCGGCGCCTGCGTATTGGCGGCCGGGCTGTGGCTGGTGCTCAAACGCGCACGGTTGGGTTTCGACATCCGCGCGGTCGGCGCCAACGCCCGCGCCGCCGCCTTCGCCGGTGTGCCGGTGACGCGCACCGTGGTCGTCGTGGCCATGCTCTCGGGCGCGCTCGCCGGCCTGGGCGGCGCGGTGGAAGTCGCCGGGCGCACCGGCTACCTCACGCTCGACATGTCGCCGGGCTACGGCTACACCGGCATCGTCATCGCCATGCTCGCCGCGCTGCATCCGCTGGGCGTGGTGGCCGCCGCCATCTTTACCGCCGGCGTGCTGGTGGGCGCCGACAGCATGAGCCGCGCGGTCGGCGTGCCGAGTTCCATTGCCGACGTGATCGTCGCGACCTCGCTGCTGGCGGTGCTGGTGGCCTCGCTCGCGGCGCAGTTCCGCATCCGCCTGAAGGGCTGAATCCGCATGAACGAGATCGCCGACATCCTGGCCAATCCGGCCTTCTGGAGCGCGGTGCTGCGCATCGCCACACCGCTGATCCTGGGCACGCTCGGCGTGTTGCTCTGCGAGCGCGCGGGCGTGCTGCACCTGGGCATCGAGGGCATCATGGTCGCCGGTGCGCTGAGCGGCTGGCTGGCGGTCTACCACGGCGCGCCGCTGTGGGCCGGCATGGCTTGCGCCGCCGTCGTGGGTGCGCTGTTCGGACTGCTGCACGCCGCGCTCACCGTGGGGCTGGCGCTGTCGCAGCATGTATGCGGGCTGGGCATCACGCTGCTGGCCACCGCCTTGAGTTACTTCAGCTACCGGCTGGCTTTCGGCCAGGTGAGCACGCCGCCCACGATCACGCCTTTCGCGCCCATGGCCTGGCTCGGCGTGCCGGTGCTGGCCGAGCAGACCGCGCCCACGCTGATGGCGCTGGCGCTCGTTCCCGTACTGGCCTGGGTGCTGCTGCGCACACCGCTCGGGCTGGCGCTGCGCATGGTGGGCGAGAACCCGCAGGCGGCCGAAAGCCAGGGCATTCCGGTGCTGCCCATGCGCACCGGCGCCATCGTGGCGGGCTCGGCCATCATGGGCATGGCGGGCGCGTTTCTCACGCTGTCGGCGTTCAACGCCTTCTACTTCAACATGGTCAACGGGCGCGGCTGGATCTGCGTGGCGCTGGTGGTGTTCGCCTCGTGGCGGCCAGGCAAGGCGCTGCTGGGCGCGCTGCTGTTTTCGTTCTTCGACGCCCTGCAGCTGCGGCTGCAACAATCCGGCGATTCGGCCCTGCCCTACCAGCTGTATCTGATGCTGCCGTATGCGCTGTCGATCCTGGCGCTGGTGCTGGTGGCCCGCAAGGCCGCCTATCCGCAGGCGCTGATGAAACCCTATCGCAAGGGCGAGCGCTGAGGCGCACGCCTGCCCACCGCCGCTCCACTCACGGAATCCGCCGATGCTCGACCTGCTCGTCACCAACGCCACCCTTCCCGACGGCCGCACCGGCATGTCGCTTGCCGTGCAGGACGGCCGCTTCGTCGAGGTCACCGCCGGCCTGCAGGCGCCGGCCCACGAAACGCTGGACGCCGGCGGCCTGCTGGTGTCGCCGCCCTTCGTGGACGCGCATTTCCATCTGGACGCCACGCTCTCCTACGGCATCCCGCGCATCAACGCCAGCGGCATACTGCTCGAAGGCATCGCGCTGTGGGGCGAGCTCAAGCCGCAGCTCACGCACGAAGCCCTGGTCGAACGCGCACTCGCCTATTGCGACTGGGCGGTGTCGCGCGGTTTGCTGGCGATCCGCAGCCACGTCGACACCAGCGACCCGCGCCTGGTGACGGTGGAGGCGATGCTCGACGTGCAGCAGCGCGTGGCGCCGTATCTCGACCTGCAGCTGGTGGCGTTTCCGCAGGACGGCGTGCTGCGCACCGCGGGCGGCCTCGACAGCCTGACGCGGGCGCTCGACATGGGGGTGAACATCGTCGGCGGCATTCCGCACTTCGAACGCACCATGGCCCAGGGCGCCGACAGCGTGCGCCTGCTGTGCGAGCTGGCCGCCGAGCGCGGCCTGCCGGTCGACATGCACTGCGACGAGACCGACGACCCCCTGTCTCGCCACATCGAAACCCTGGCGGCCGAAACCCAGCGCCTCGGGCTGCACGGCCGCGTCGTCGGCTCGCACTGCACCTCCATGCATTCCATGGACAACTACTACGTCAGCAAGCTGCTGCCGCTGATCGCCGAGGCGCAGGTGTCGGTCATCGCCAATCCGCTGATCAACATCACCCTGCAGGGCCGGCACGACACCTATCCCAAACGGCGCGGCATGACCCGCGTGCCCGAACTCATGGCGCAGGGCGTGCGCGTGGCGTTTGGCCAGGACTGCTGCATGGACCCCTGGTATAGCCTGGGGTCGGGCGACATGCTCGACGTGGCGCACATGGGCCTGCACGTCGCCCAGATGACCAGCCAAGCCGCGATGCGGCGCTGCTTCGACGCCGTGACCGAGGCGCCCGCCGCGATCATGGGACTCGATGGCTACGGCATCGCGCCGGGCCGGTTCGCCGATTTCGTGCTGCTCCAGGCCGCCGATCCGGTGGAAGCCCTGCGCCTGCGCGCGACCCGGCTGCAGGTGCGCCGGCGCGGCCAGCTGCTGGCGACCAACCCGGCCGCGCGGGCCACTTTGTCGGTGCCGGGACGCCCGGCTACCGTCGAGTGCCGTCAGGCTTTGTCGGTCTCAGCCGACACTCCCTGAGTCGCGAGCATCAAAAAATTACAGGCAGTGACCACTACACGGCTTGCCGACAATCCCATGGCGAACACATCCCCCGCTGTCATCGAAGCACAAAAGGCGATCGGCGCCGTGCTGGAACAACTCGAGGCCAAGACCGGCGGCGACGTGCGCGACATCGCTCTGGAAGACTTCGTGGACACCGATCCGCACACCGGCTCACCGATATTGCAGAAAGCCGTCGAAATCACGCTACAGGCACGGCCCTCGCGTCGCTGGTCGACCTGAGACGGGGCGACCCAGCCTCGGCTGGCTCGGCCAGGCAACCCCCGCCCGGTGCCGGCAAATCGCGCCGGCCTCTTTTCGTCGCGCTGGCCTGCAACTGGCAACGAGTGGAGCCGCGCACTCGCACGATTGGTCAAAAATTCACCATGAATTGATGGCTCGATGCGCCAGGGTCTCGGAACGCCCCCTGGTACGAATGGACTTGTGGCTAGTAATGCGACGAATTCGCATTTATACTCGCACCTTTCCAAACAGCCAGCCACACGCTCCCGCCATGATCGTCTGCGTTTGCCACCGCGTATCCGACCGCGAAATTGCTCGTCATGTACGCGCTGGTATGGGCTTCGATGAAATCCAGTTCGAACTGGGTGTCGCGACGCAATGCGGTCAATGCGAAACCTGCGCCCGCGACGTCGTTGCCCAATGCAGCGCATCGCACCCGGTCGCCGCGCTGCAGTGCGACGCCGGCGTACGGACCGTTCAGCTCGCCAGAAGCATTTCGGAGAGCAAGGCATGGAAGTCGTCGCAAGCCTCGGTGGTTGCCTGATCCTGGTCGTCGGCTCGGCCTGGTGGATTTTCCGGAAATAGCCGCGCCCGCGGCTCGCAGGCGCTACCTGGTCAGCGCGTGCCAAATCACATGACAGCAGCTCACTCCCCTGTTTCCCCCGTTTCCTCCCGCTCCGGCAGCTCCCGGCTCCCCCCCTTTCCCCGCGTCAGCCGCAACGTCGCCATTGCCGGCGGTGTCGTGCTTTTTCATGCCGCCGCGCTGTGGGCGGTGCAGAGCGGCCTGGCGCGCAAGGTCGCCGAGGTGGTGATCCCGGTCGAGATCCTCAGCGAGATCATCGCGCCGCCCAAACCCGCGCCGCCGCCGCCGCCTCCGCCTGCGCCGCCGCAGAAGGAAGTCGTCAAGAAAACCGTCGCGCCCAAGCCCATCGCCATCCGCGATCCGGTGCCGACTCCCAACGCTCCCACCGGCGTGGTCCAGCCCGAACCGCCGGCGCCCGCCCCGCCGTCTCCTGCGCCACCGGCACCGCCCGCACCCGCCGTGGCCCCCGCGCCGCCGGCACCGCCCGCGCCCAAGCTCGTCGACGTGACCGAAGGCCAGGTGCAGTACATCAACGCGCCGCAAGTCTCCTATCCGTCCATCAGCAAGCGCCTGGGTGAATCCGGGAAAGTCGTGCTGTCGGTCTACTACAGCGCACAGGGCGTGCCCAAGCGCGTGACCATCGAAGTCTCCAGCGGCTTCGACCGGCTCGACAAGGCAGCCCAGGATGCGCAGATGCAGTCGCGCATCACCCCCATCCAGCGCGCGGGCGCCAACGCGGAAACCGAATTCCGCTTCCGCGCCACCACGAACTTCGTGCTCAATTAATCAAAAGCCTTTCGCTTCGGGAGTTATCAATGGAATCGCAATTCGGCATCGCCAACGTCTGGACCCAGGGTGACTTCGTCACCCGAGCGGTCGCCATCCTGCTGCTCGGCATGTCACTGGCCTCCTGGATGGTCATCGTGATCAAGGCGCTCGACGTGGTGCGCTACAAGGCCTTCGCCCGCAACGCCGACGACTTCTGGCACAGCGAAGACTTCGCAGCCGCCCTGGCCAAGCTCGGGGCCGATTCGTCCAATCCGTTCCGCCAGCTCGCCCTGGAAGGCCGTGAAGCCACCGCTCACCACCGCAACACCAAGGCGCACCTGCACGACAGCCTGGACGTGAGCGACTGGATCACCCGCACCCTGCGCAACGCCATCGACGAAACCACCGCGCGCATGCAGGCGGGCCTGGCGATCCTCGCCTCGGTCGGCTCCACCGCGCCTTTCATCGGCCTGTTCGGCACCGTCTGGGGCATCTACCACGCGCTGATGAGCATCGGCACCGCCGGCCAGGCGACGATCGACAAGGTGGCTGGCCCCATCGGCGAATCGCTCATCATGACCGCGCTGGGCCTGGCTGTCGCCATTCCCGCCGTGCTCGGCTACAACGCCCTGGTGCGGGGCAACAAGTCGGTGCTCAACAAGCTCAACAGCTTCGCCCACGACCTGCACGCCTACTTCGTCACCGGCGCCCGCGTCAGCGCCTCGCCCGCGACGGTGCTGCCGCTCAAGAAGGGAAACTGAGATGGCTTTCGGTACCCAGGACGACACCGACGAGGTGATGAACGAGATCAACATGACGCCGCTGGTCGACGTCATGCTGGTGCTGCTCATCATCTTCATCATCACGGTGCCGGTCATGAAGAACTCGGTGCCCATCGACCTGCCGCGCGCCACCGCGCAGCCCGAGAACGCCAAGCCCGAGACGATCCAGCTCAGCGTCGCGGCCGACGGCACCTACTTCTGGAACGCCACCGCGATTCCCGACGACCAGCTCACGCAGCGGCTGGCCAGCGAATCCACCCATGAGCCTCAGCCAGAGCTACACATCAAGGGCGACAAGAGCGTGCGCTACGAGCGCGTGGCCAAGGCGATGGCGGCGGCGCAGCAGGCCGGCATCCGCAAGATCGGTTTCGTGACCGATCCCGAGGGCTCCTGACAAGCTCGGACGGCAGGAGCGAAAGCGCCAGCCGTCCAACAAATTCTTTCAATCGGGCCGGTTGACTTCTTTTTGAGAATGGTTATCATTAACCTATCGAGAAAGCGCTAGGAGATTCCCGCAAATGGCCGCCTCAGCTAACACCGCACAAGCCCGCTTCGCTGCCAACAGCAAGCAAGTCCTCTCTTTCCAGGCGATGCCGGAAGAAGACGACGACGAAACCGAGATCGGCGGCGCATCGCTCGCGTCCATCCTCAGTTCCGAACTCCTTCGCGGCAAGAAAGCCGTGTCCATCTGCCACAACGGCGCGGTCTACCGGCTGCAGGCTACCCGCCTCGGCAAGTTGATCCTCACCAAGTAATTCGCCAGTAATTCGCTGAATACCTGTTTCATCGTGGGGCGACTACAGAGACTCCCCGGAGTCTCCCAGGGTCGTTTTTGCTAGCCAAAGGATTTCCTTCCAGCCACGCATTTTTTCCTCCACGACTGCCCTGACGGCACAACAAAAAGCCGGCTTCACGAAGCCGGCTTTTTTCATGGTCGGGCCGCCATGGCGACCCGTGTCTGTCAGAGACCCAGCGCTGCGATGCCGGCCTTGGCGATCTGGGCGTCTTCGGTGGACTTCACGCCGCTCACGCCGACCGCACCGATCACTTGCCCATCCTTGACGATAGGCACGCCGCCTTCGAGCAGGCCCGACAGGCCTGGCGCCGTGAGGAAAGCCGTACGACCACCATTGATGATGTCTTCGAATGCCTTGCTCTCACGACGGCCGACCGCGGCGGTGTGGGCCTTGGCCGGGGCAATGCTGGCCGAGGTAGCCGCCGCGCCGTCGAGTCGCTGCACCCACAACGGATAACCGCCGTCGTCGGCGATGGCGATAGTGACCGCCCAACCGTTCTTCAGTGCTTCGGCTTCGGCAGCGGCGGCGATCTTCTTGACATCGGCGAGTTCGAGTACGGATTTGGTTTTCATGCAAGTTCTGGTGGTAAGGTTTGAGACTGCTGCGATTCAGCCCGAAGCATAACGGGCGGTTACGCCTGCATTGGAACCCTGCATGGATGATTGCCTTCATAAAAAGGCATGGAGTCCCGCAGGGCTTCCGCCCCGAAGGCAATACAACAAACACCTAGAATTTGCCGAAAAGTCCCCCAGCCGGGACCCACCTCGGCGGCAATATCGCCGCCCCGACAGTCCAATCAACGATCCGACGATCACTCTGGGAGAAAGACCGTGAGCGAACCCCTTCAAACCTTCAATGCCGGCACCGCCGCCAACGGCTGGGCCGTCGCGCAGCGCGACCAGCGCCAGCGCGTCATGCGCAACACCTACTGGTTGCTGGCGCTGAGCATGCTGCCGACCGTGCTGGGCGCCTGGATGGGCGTGGCCACCGGCATCACCCGCTCGCTCAACGGCGGGCTCGGCCTGGTGGTTTTCCTGGCCGGCGCCTTCGGCTTCATGTACGCCATCCAGAAAACCAAGAACTCCGCCGCGGGCGTGCCGGTGCTGCTGGCGTTCACCTTCTTCATGGGCATCATGCTGTCGCGCATGATTGCGATGGTGCTGGGGTTCTCCAACGGCGCCTCGCTCGTCATGACAGCGTTTGCCGGCACCGCCGGCGTGTTCCTGGCCATGGCCTCACTCGCCACGGTCATCAAGCGCGACCTGTCGGGCATGGGCAAGTTCCTGTTCGTCGGCGTGATCGTGCTGCTGATCGCCTCGGTCATCGCCATGTTCGTGCCATCGACCGGCGCCATGCTGGCGATCTCGGTGGCCTCCATCGGCATCTTCAGCGCCTACATGCTGTATGACCTCAAGCAGATCATCGACGGCGGTGAAACCAACTACATCAGCGCCACCCTGTCGCTGTACCTGGACCTGTTCAACGTATTCCAGAGCCTGCTGGCCCTGCTGGGCATCGTCGGCGGCGAACGCGACTGACACCGTTGACGGGCGCCTTCGCCTCTTGCACCAAAAGGCCCTGCGGGGCCTTTTTCCATTCCTGAAGGCGCCGCCCAGCCTCTCTCCATTGCCGTGACGGGCTTTGTCCTTCAGTTATCCGGTGCACTGCCGATAATCAAAAGAACTCCCGTCCCTATTCCTCAACGCCCATGTCGCCCCGTCTCCTCGGTATTCCGCTTCTGGCCCTGCTGCTGGCCGGTTGCGACATTCCCGGCCTGGAACCCGATCCGCGCATCGCGCAACGGGAAGCCGACGCCAAGGCCATCGGCGGCGCCTGCCGCTACGGACTGCGCGGCATCGAGGACTGCTATTCACTCAACGCCAAGTCCAGCAAGTCGGCGATCTTTGCCGGCTGGAAGGAAATGGACCAGTACATGCGCGACAACAAGGTCGAAGGCCAGGCATCGGCCATCGCCCAGGCGCCGCCCCAGGCACCGCAGGTCGACGCCGAAGCCAGCATCGACAAGGACACCGAAAAAGTCGTCGCGCCGCGCAAGGCCAAGGCCAAGGCAGCGCCGCTCTAGTGCGCGCTCAGGCGCCCGAGCCCACGTAGTCGAACACCGCGATGCTTTCCACGTGCGCGGTGTGCGGGAACATGTTCACCGCCCCGGCCGAACTGCACCGATATCCCCCCATGTGCACCAGCAGGCCCGCGTCGCGCGCCAGCGTGGCCGGGTTGCAGCTGACATAGACGATGCGTTTCGGCGGCGTCCAGCCCGCCAGATCGGCGGCCGGCACCGGCTCGTTGGTGTTCTTGGTGTTCTCGCCCGCCTCGGCTTCGGCGGTGCCGATGGGCGGCAGCCCCTGCTGCTGCCGGCACAGGTCGGCCAGCGCCCGCGCCAGGGCGAACGCACCTTCGCGCGGCGGATCCACCAGCCACTTGTCGGCCACGCCGTCCTTCAGCAGCAGCGCCGGCGTCATCTCGAACAGGTTGCGCGCCATGAAGTCGGTCGGCGACAGCGGCGTGCGAGGCCCGGTCGCCTGGTGCCGGGCGTAGTTGGCCCGCGCCCGCGCCACCAGGGCTTCGCTGCCCTCGATGCCGCGCACCTGCCGGGCCTGCGTGGCCAGCGGCAGCGTGAAATTGCCCAGCCCGCAGAACCAGTCGATCACCCGCTCCTGCGGCCGCACGTCGAGCAGCCGCAGCGCCCGGCTCACCAGCACCCGGTTGATGTGCGGGTTGACCTGCGTGAAATCGGTCGGCTTGAACGGCATGTCGATGCCGAAATCGGGCAGCGCGTAAGACAGCGGCCGGGCGTCCTGCGCGTCGAGCAGTTGCACCGTGTCCGGCCCTTTGGGCTGCAGCCACCACTGCACGCCGGCGTCGACGTGCTCGGCGGCGAAAGCGCGCAGCCGCCCCAGGTCACCACCAGACAGTGGCTCCAGGTGCCGCAGCACCAGCGCGGTCACCGAATCGCCGCAGGCCAGCTCGATCTGCGGGCAGGTGTCACGCGCGTCCAGGGAGGCGATCAGCCCACGCAGCGGCATCAGCAAGGCGTCGACATGCGGCGGCAGCACCGGGCAGACCTTCATGTCGGCGATGTAGCGGCTCTTGCGCTCGTGAAAGCCGATCAGCACCGTGCCCTTCTTGATCACGTGGCGCACCGACAGCCGGGCGCGCCAGCGATAGCCCCAGGTCGGGCCCTCGATCGGCCGCAGCAGGGTGTCGGGCCGGATCTTGCCAAGATGCCACAGGTTGTCTTCCACCACCCGCTGCTTCACCGCCACCTGGGCGCCGGCGTGCAGGTGCTGCATCTTGCAGCCGCCGCAGGCACCGGCGTGCAGGCCGAAATGCGGACAACCGGGACGCACCCGCTGCGACGATTCGCGGTGGATGGCCAGCAGGCTGGCCTGCTCCCAGTTGTTCTTCTTGCGGTGTACGTTGGCGCTGACCAGTTCGCCGGGCAAGGCGCCTTCGATGAAGACCACCTTGCCGTCGGCGCGGCGCGCCACGCCCTGCGCTTCCAGGTCCAGGGATTCGACGCTGAGCGCGTCCGGAAAAATGGCGAGTAGCGGGTCGGCCGGCCTCGTGGTGAGAGCCGCCGGGGCACTGCTGTCGGTGCCGGAAATTTCTTCTGTCATATCCACGATTGTCTCAGCACGCGCGGCGACCTTTTCCGGCCTGCTTATTGCTTGGTCGCGTGTTCAGGCGGCATCGGCCGCACCAAGAACCATGTCAACAGATTCCACGATTCCCGCCATGCCGGCCACCCTGCAGGTGACCGACACCGAAGTCTTCATGCCTTTCATGCGCGATGTCGCGCGCTGCGAGCAGTCGCTGCAGGAGCTCAACCTGATGTGGCGGATCATCGAATCGTCCGCCAAGATGAACTGCCCGGTCGAGGCCAAGACCATCCTGCCGACCATGGCCGCCACCCGCGAGGGCTTCGCCAAGCTGGAGCAGGAACTCGTCGCCAGCCTAGTGCAGGAAAAAGTGCGCAACGTCATGGACGGCATTGCCACCAAGGCGCAATACGTGATCGACATCGTGGTGCGCAATCTGTTCGAGCGCACCGCCGACGTCGGCTTTCTGGCCACCGACCGGGTGCTCTGCGAATTCCTCGCCGCCGACCCGGACGATGCCGACGCCCGCCGCGAAGAGGTGCGCCGCCGCCTGCAGGAATACCGCAGCAAATACACGGTCTACGACGAGATCCTGCTGCTCGACACCCAGGGCCGCGTGATGGTGCAGGTCGACGCCGGCTCGCCCGTCACACAAAGCGCCGATCCGCTGGTCGCCGAAACCCTCGCCAGCGAAAGCTACGTCGAGACCTTCCGCGCCACCGACCTGCGCCCGCAGCTCGACCGCGCCCTCGTCTACTCGCGCCGCATGCACCATCCCGAGACCGGCGCGGTCGTGGGCCTGCTCTGCCTGGGCTTCAACCTGGCGCAGGAGATGCAGGGCATCTTCGACAGCCACCGCGACGGCGACGAGCGCGCCAACCTGCTGCTGCTCGACGCCGACGATCGCGTCATCGCCAGCGCCGACCCGCTCTGGCTGCCGCCCGGCACCCGGCTGCCGACCAATGTCGCGGGCTCGCCCATGCCCTGCGTCTTCGGTGGCCGCGAATACCTGGTGCGCACCTTCCGCTCGGCCGGCTACCAGGGCTATCCCGGCCCGGCCGGCTGGCAGGGCCAGGTGATGGTGCCGGTCGACGTGGCTTTTCGCGGCAACGCCGGCACCGCCGGCGACGTGCTGGCGGGCCTGGAGCCGGCGGTGGCCGAAGGCCTGCTCTCGCATGCCGACTCGTTCTGCCCGCCGCTCTTCGAGATCATGAGCGCCGCGCGCACCATCCAGCGCATCGTCTGGAACGGCCAGGTGATGACGGTCGGCCAGGAGGGCGACATGGCCAAGCTGAAGACCGTGCTCGACCAGATCAGCGAGACCGGCAACCGCAGCAACGAACTCTTCGCGCGCTCCATCCGCGACCTCTACCAGACGGTGCTGGCGTCGAGCCTGCGCAATGCGCAGTTCACTTCTCACCTGCTGGTCGACCTGCTCGACCGCAATCTCTACGAACGCTCCGATGACTGCCGCTGGTGGGCCCTGACGCCCGAGCTGCGCGCGGGCCTGGCCGAGGCCACGCTGGCCGACGACACCCGGCGCCGCTTCGGCGACATCCTGGCCTACATCAACGGCCTCTACACCGTCTACACCCGGCTCTTCGTCTATGACCGCGACGGCACCATCGTCGCGTCCACCGGCGATGCCGCCCTGGGCACGCCGGAGCGCCCTGGCATGCCGGTCGTCGGCGCCGGCATCGCAGCGCAGACCCTGTCGAGCGTGCTGGCGCTGCGCACCGCGCAGGACTACCACGTCAGCCCCTTCGAGCCGACCGGCCTTTACGGTGACGCCGACACCTACGTCTACCACGCAGCCATTCGCGACCTGGCCGATCCAGGTCGCATCGTCGGCGGCATCGGCATCGTGTTCGACTCGACGCCCGAGTTCCTGAACATGCTGCGCGCGGGCCTGGCCGGCAAGTCCGAGACCAAGTCCAAGGCGCTCTACGTGGCGCGCGACGGCCGCATCCTCTCCAGCACCGACCCCACGCGACAGGTCGGTACCCGCCTGGCGCTCGACGCCGACCTGCTCGCCCTGCCCGCCGGTCGCGGCGCATCGCGCATCACCGAACACGACGGCCAATACGGCATCGTGGCCTGCACCGCTTCCAGCGGCTACCGCGAGTTCAAGACCAGCGACGGCTACCAGGAAGACGTGCTCGCCGTCGTCTTCGAGACTTTCGGCGCGGTGCGCAGCGGCGCGGGCCTGGCCGACCGCAGCGCCTTGCGCATCGACACCGACGCCACGCGCGCTGCCGGCACCGAATACGCCACCTTCTTCTGCCGGGAGTCGCTCTACGCCATTGCCGCCCTGCACGTGCTGGAAGCCGTGCCGTATTCCGACGTACGCCCCACCCCGCTGGGTGGCGGCGGCCGTATCGGCATCCTGGGATTGCAGCGGGCCGAGCTCAACCACCGTTTCATGTGGGTCTACGACCTGGCCCAGCTGATCGGCGCCGATGCCTCGCGGGTCACCGGCAACAGCCAGGTGCTGGTGCTGCGCCACGGCGCCCACACCATCGGCCTGCTGGTCGACGACCTGCACGCCGTGCCGCAGTTCGCGCCGGCCCAGATCATCCGCACGCCGCTGGCGGTGAGCGGGCAGTCGATGCTGGTCACCGAGGTCATCAAGGCCAACCGGGGCGAGCTGCTGATCCAGGCGGTCGACATCCCGCGCCTGTTCGCCTGGCTGATCGACGGCATCGAGCCCGGCGACGACCCGGCCGGGGGCGCGCAGATGCAAATGCAAGCGGCCTGAGCGCCGACTGCGCTCAGGCCAGGCCTTCCACAATCGTCGGGTAGCGCAGCACCAACCGCAGCTCCTGCTTCATGCGCCGGTTGTCCAGGCGGCGCGACTCCGACATGAAGCTCATCTGCATCGGCGAGAGCTCGCGCGCGGCGGTCTCGCGGTCGACCCGCGGCGGCCTCGGTAAACCGTAAAGATCGGCCGCGAAATCGAAGTAGTCGCCCATCTTCAGCCGCGTGTCGTCGCAGATGTTGAACACCCGCCCCGGCCCGCCGCGCCACAGCGCCGCCAGGCAGGCGCGCGCCAGGTCGTCCGCATGGATATGACTGGTGTAGACGTCGTCCTGTTCGCGCAAGGTCGGCGTGCCGCGCTGCAGCCGGCCGCGCGGGGTGCCACCTTCGCGGTCGGGCGCGTAGATGCCGGGAATGCGCAGGATCGCCGTCTGCGCCCCGCCGCGGCCGAAGCGCCGCACGGCGGTTTCGGCGGCCACCCGTCGGCGTCCGCGCGGCGTGGTCGGGCGCGGCGCCCGGGTTTCGTCCACCAGCGCGCCAGCGCAGTCGCCATACACGCCGCTGGTCGACCCATACACCAGCGCCACCGGCGGCCAGGCCCGCGACAGGGCCCGCAGCAGCGCCACCGTGCGCGGATCACCCTCCCCCTGGCCGGGTGGTGGCGCCAGCACCAGCACCCGCTGGGCGATGCCCGCCAGGCGCCGCAGATCGACCGGGCGATCGAGGTTGCCCGACAAGGGCAGGATGCCGCGCGCCCGCAGTTCCGGCAGCCGTTCCGGCGAAGACGTCAGCGCCATCACCCGCACGCCACGCGACACGAAAGCCGCCACGCGCAGGCCGACATCGCCGCATCCCACGATCAGCAGGCGCGGCCGGCGAAAGCGCGCAGGCAGAGCGCGCCGGGGGGGCGGTGAGGAGGGGCGCATGTTTGCAGGCAAAATCGAGGGTCGACCCGACAACAGCGGGGGTGCCAGACAAGCCCCCGAGGATAACCAGCGATGAGCTTCCAAGTATCCGTGCAGCCTAGCGGCCGCGCATTCCATCTCCAGGACGACGAGACGATCCTCGCCGCGGCCATTCGCCAGGGCATCGGCCTGCCCTACGGCTGCAAGGACGGCGCCTGCGGCTCCTGCAAATGCAAGAAGCTCGAAGGCAGCGTCACCCTGGGGGAATACCAGCCCAAGGCCCTGTCGGCAGACGAGCTCGCCGCCGGCTTCATCCTTACCTGCCGCGCCCAGGCCATGAGCGACGTGGTACTTGAATCGCGCCACGTCACCGACGAAAGCGCCTTCCCGGTGCGCAAGATGCCGGTGCGCGTCGCCTCGCTCGAACGCAAGTCCGCCGACGTGATGGTGGTTCGCCTGCAGCTGCCCGCCACCGAAAACCTGCGTTACCACGCCGGGCAGTACATCGAATTCATCCTGCGCGACGGCAGCCGCCGCGCCTATTCGATGGCCACCGCGCCGCACCGCCAGGACGAGACCGGCCCCAGCGCCGAACTGCACATCCGCCACATGCCCGGCGGCAAGTTCACCGACCAGGTCTTCTCCACCCTCAAGGAACGCGACATCCTGCGCTGCGAAGGCCCCTTCGGCAGCTTCTACCTGCAGGAAGACTCGCAAAAGCCCATCGTCATGCTGGCCTCGGGGACCGGTTTCGCGCCGATCAAGGCCCTCATCGAGCAGATGCGCCACAAGGGCAGCGAGCGCCCCGTCACGCTCTATTGGGGTGGCCGCCGCCCGGCCGACCTCTACCTGCACGACTGGGTGCTGCAGCAGGCCGCCGAAATGCCCCATCTGCGCTACGTGCCGGTGGTCTCGAACGCCCTGCCCGAAGACGCCTGGACCGGCCGCACCGGTTTCGTCCACCAGGCGGTGCTCGACGATTTCGCCGACCTCTCCGGCCACCAGGTCTATGCCTGCGGCGCGCCCATCGTCGTCGAATCCGCCCAGGCCGCCTACACGGCACAGCGTGGCCTGCCGGCCGAAGAGTTCTACGCCGACGCCTTCACCAGCGAGGCCGACAAGCACCTCGGCTGACCGGCTGCCGGCCCCGGCCTCCCGGGCGCCAGAAGAAGAACGAAGGAAACAAGAGCATGCGACGCCGCCAACTGATCCTCTCCACGGCCGCCGCCGCGCTGGCCCTGCCGACCGCCACACGCGCCCAGATGACCGGACGGCCGATCCGCCTGGTCGTGCCCTATGCGGCCGGCGGCCCGCTCGACGCCACCGCCCGCATCCTGGCCGAGCGGGTGAAGGACAGCCTGGGCCCGGTCATCGTCGACAACAAACCCGGCGCCGGCGGCAACATCGGCGCCGACATCGTCGCCAAGGCCGCGCCCGACGGCCTGACCATCGGCCTGTCGGCCACCGCCACGCACGCGGTCAACCCGTGGCTCTACAAACGCATGCCGTTCGACGCGGCACACGACTTTGCCGGCATCACGCAGATGGTGCGGGTGCCCAACGTGCTGGTCATGAATGCCGACACCGCCCGGCGGCTGAACATCCGCACCGTGCCGGAGCTCATCGCCTACGCCAAGCGCAATCCGGGCAAGCTCAACTACGGCAGCGGCGGCAACGGCAGCGCGGGCCATCTGGCCGGCGAGATGTTCAAGCAGCAGGCCGGCATCTTCGCGGTGCACATTCCCTACAACGGCGGCAGCCCGGCGCAGTTGGCGCTGCTCTCCGGCCAGGTCGACTTCAACTTCGACAACCTCGCTACCGCGGCGCCCAACATCCGCTCGGGCAAGCTGCTGGCCATCGCAGTCACCACCGTGCACCGCAGCCCGGCCCTGCCCGATGTGCCGCCGGTTTCCGACACGCTCAAGGGCTTCGCCATCGACACCTGGTGGGGCCTGGTCGCGCCGGCCCGCACGCCGCACGAGGTGGTGCAGCGGCTCAACCACGCCTTCGTCGAGGCGCTGAATTCGCCTGAAACCAAAGCCCGTTTCGCCACGCTGCTGGCCGAGCCGGTCGCCAGCACGCCCGAACAGTTCGACGCCTTCATGCATGCCGAGCTCGCCAAGTACCAGGCCCTGGTCAAGGCCAGCGGCGCGAGCGTCGACTAGCGCCGTGGCCGAACCGCCAACCTCCGCCCTCGCCGAAGCCCGACCGGTGCCGGGTGACGCCTATGTGCAGTCGTTCGCCCGGGGCCTGGGCGTGATCCGCAGCTTCAGCGCAGACGCGCCGCGCCAGACCATCACCCAGGTCGCCACCGCCACCGGCCTCACCCGCGCCGGCGCCCGGCGCGTACTGCTCACCCTGCAGTCGCTCGGCTACGCGGCCACCGACGGCCGGCTGTTCTGGCTCACACCCAAGATCCTCGACCTCGGTTTTTCCTACCTGTCGTCGCAGCCGCTCTGGCACCTGTCCGAACCCATCGTCGAAGCCCTGGTCGCCCGGGTGAAGGATTCCAGCTCCATCGCCGTGCTCGACGGCCACGAGATCGTCTACATGCTGCGCGTGCCCACCCGCAAGGTGATGCGGGTCACGCTCGGCGCGGGCAGCCGGCTGCCGGCCTTCTCCACCTCGCTCGGCCGCACGCTGCTGGCCGATTTCGACGACGACGCCTTGCGCGCCTTGCTGCAACGGCACCCACCCCAGGCGCTGACCGAACACACCCTGACCGATCCGGACGCATTGGTGGCGGCGGTACGACAGGCCAAATGCCAAGGATTCGCCGTAAACGACCGCGAACTCGAAACCGGGCTGGTGTCGATCGCCGCCCCCATTTACGATCGGGCGGGCCGCACCGTAGCGGCGATCAACGTTGGCGCGGCTTATGCTCGCGACAGCATTGCGCGGCTGCACGACGACGTGCTTCCCGAACTCCTGAGCGCAGCCCGCGACATCTCTGCGCTACTGCAGCGGACCTGATTCACCCGCCCTCCACAATGCCGCCCGACCGCAACGCAGCCGAATTCGCGCGAGAGACCTTCAAGCAGCTGGCCATGCGCCGGCTGCCGCCGACGCCGGAAAACTACCGCACGATCTACGACGAGATCGCCGGCGTGCGCTCGCCCGCGCCGTTTCCGGAAAGCCCGCTGCGCCAGATCCTGCGCATCCTGCCCGGCCAGACGCCGGCGCAGAAGCGCTTGCTGCAGCAGTTCGAGGCCGCGATCGAGCAATCGAGCTGGGCCGAGCTGCAGCGCACCATCGTGGCCTACGCTAACCTGGGCCTCGGCCTGAGCGCCGCCGGCCCGGCCCCGGCACCCGCGCCGGCCGAAGCCCCAGCCGCAGCGCCGGTGGTCACCGGCATCGAGACCGCCGCCGTCGATGTCGCCGCCGCCCTGCCCGGCCAGGTGCTCGAACAGGTCGCCCGCCTCATCGAGCATGTGGCGCCGGCCGCTTCCGCCGACGACCCGCGCGTCAGCGAGCAGGCGGGCGAAGTGGTGCGCGCCCTGCGCCAGCCGCAGCCCGACATGGCCGCACTCAAGGTGCTGCTGGCCAATTTCGGCTTTCGGTTGTCCTTCGCGACCGAGGCGCAGACCGCCATCCGCAGCGGCTTGCTGCACGCGCTGCACGAACTCTTTCGCAACATCGCCGTGCTGAGCGCCGACGACAAATGGCTGCAGGGCCAGGCCGAAGCCCTGCTCGCCGCCGCCACCCCGCCGCTCGAACTGCGCAAGCTCGACGACCTGCACGCGCGGCTGCGCGACGTGATCTTCAAGCAGACCGAAACCCGCTCCCGTACCGTCGAGGCGCAGGAACAGATGAAGGAGATGCTCACCGCCTTCATCGACCGGCTCTCCTCCATGACCGAGAAGAGCGGCGTCTACCACGACAAGATCGAAGGCTGCGCCGAGCGCCTGGGATCGGCGCACAGCATCGAGGAGATCGCGCCGGTGCTGCAGGAGGTCATCACCGCCACCCGCGCGATGGCCCTCGACAGCCGCATGACCCACGACGACCTGCAGACCATCCGCCAGCGCAGCGAGCAAGCCCAGGAAGACGTCGGCAAGCTGCGCATGGCCCTGGAAAAGGCCAGCGCCGAAGCTCGCCACGATCCGCTGACGGGCGCGCTCAACCGCAAGGGCATGGACGAGGCGCTGGAACGTGAGATCGCCCGTGCCCGCCGCGCCGGCGCGGCCGACGGCCTGGCGATCGCGCCGCTGTGCGTGGCCCTGCTCGACATCGACAACTTCAAGCTGCTCAACGACCGCATCGGCCACGACGGCGGCGACGCGGCCCTGGTGCACCTGGCGCGCGTCGCCCGCGAGGCGATGCGTCCGCAGGACGTGCTGGCCCGCTACGGCGGCGAGGAATTCGTGGTGCTGCTGCCCGACACCCCGGTCGACGCCGGCGTCGAAGCCATGCAGCGGCTGCAGCGCGAGCTCACCCGTCGCTTCTTCATGCAGAACAACGACAAGGTGCTGATCACCTTCAGTGCCGGCGTGGCGCAGGTGGCGGGGCACGAAGACCCTTTCGACGCGATCAAGCGCGCCGACCAGGCGATGTACTTGGCCAAGCGCTCCGGCAAGAACCGCGTGCTGCGCGGCTGAAGCGCAGCACACGGCGCCGGGTCTCCTCTTTTTCTTTCTCTTCTTTTTTTCTCGTCAGGCCGGCAGGCGCGGCAGCCCGCGTGCCAGCGCCTTCCAGGCCTCGGGCTGCGGCTCGCCGCGCGCATGCACGCCGAAGAAGCTCACCGCGAGGTCGCCCTGGTCGTCGTAGAACTCCACCGACACCACGTTGCCCCGCTCGATCAGCCAGGCCGACCGGAAGTGGCGGTCACGCAGGTGCAGGTTGAACGTCGGGTCGAGCACGTTGAAATAACCGCCGGCCTCTTCCACCCTGGTGACCGTGCCGCTGAAGATTTGGGTGACGCCCCGGTTGCCGACAAAAGCCATGATCGCCACCCGCTTCGCCGCCGCTTCGTGCAGCAGCGAGCGCACCGCCAGCGGCTCCAGCGCGGCGGTCTTGCCGGCCGGCGCCAGGCGCAGGGCCTGCTGGCGCTCCACCTTGAAGTCGGTGAGCAGGCGGGCGAACTGGTGCACGTCGGTGATCTCGTTCCAGGCCAGCCGGAACTCGGCGAGGTCGATCGCGCTGTCGGGCCGCACCGCCGGGCGGGGCGGCGCCGGCTCCACCGTCAGCGCGGCCGATTGCGCTTGGGCGGCGAAATCGGCCACCACCCGGTCGAAGGCAGCCAGGTCCGAGCCTTCGGTCAGGTAGACCTTGTGCACCGCCTGGCCCTGGGCATCGAAGAACTGCAGGCTGCGGCTGGTCTTGCCTTGCGCGCCGGGCTGGGTCACGGCGAAGGCGTGGCGCCAGGCGGCGAAGTCGATGCGCAGGTCGATCGGCCCGCCCAGGTAGCCGACCACGTTGCGCATGCGCAGCCGCCGCTCCTCGTCGGCCTTGGCGTCGCCGCTGCCGCGGGTCATCTGCTCGGGCAGCGGCCGGGGCACGCCGGTGGTTTCGATCACGCTGTGCTCGTTGCGCGTGATCGCGGTGATCTCGCCCAGGCCCAGCACCCGCCGCATGATCTCGCGTGCCGCGTCGCTGCCCTCCTGCAGCCGGGTGGCGACGCTGCCGACGCGCGTGGCCAGCAGTTCGGCTTCGGACACGCCGAGTGTGCGCGCGGCGTCACGCGCCGGCAGACGGGGTTGTTCGGCGCGCAGCCTGTCCCAGCGATCGGCCAGGCCCGGCTCGGCGGCCGATGCGGCGCGCGCCAGCAGGCCCAGCGGTAGCCCGGCGGCCAGGGCCAGGCGATGGAAATGTCGTCTTGTCGTGTGGTTCATGGTGATGAGTCCTCGGCGATGCGGCGGGGTTCAGAAGATCACGTTCAGGCTGACACCCAGGTTGCGCCCGGGCATGCTGACGCGGTTGATTTCGGTGATCTGCGCGGCGGTGCTGGCCGACAGGGCGCGCACCGTGGCGTAGTTCCAATATTTCTTGTCGCCGACGTTGTACAGGCCGGCGTTCAGCCGCACTTTCGGCGTGAGGTTCCAGAACGCGGTGAAGTCCAGTGTGCCGTAGCCCGGCACCGCGAAGG
This sequence comes from Xylophilus sp. GOD-11R, assembly GCF_033546935.1. Taxonomy (GTDB): domain Bacteria; phylum Pseudomonadota; class Gammaproteobacteria; order Burkholderiales; family Burkholderiaceae_C; genus Xylophilus. The sequence continues at coordinate 2,981,817 of NZ_CP137854.1, forward strand.
TGCTGGTGGTCGAGCCCGCGATCACGTCGCCGTCGGCCTGCCGCGCCCGCACGCCGGTGACCGTGCCGAAAACGCCGAATCGCCTGCCCGGATCGGTATAGCCCAGCGTGGCGACCACCTTGGCCGGAGCCACCGAGGCGAGCTTGCCGCTGTTGCCGGTGGTGGTGTTGGTGGCCTTGCTGTCGCTCACTCCCCCGGCGAATTCCAGACTGAAGCCGCGCAGACCGCGGACGAATTCGCCCGCCTCGATGCGGGTCGCGAATTCGCCGCCCCAGATCTCGGCCTTGCCGATGTTCTCGGGCCGATACAGGCCGAAGGTGACCGTGGGGTAGTTCACCGGGTCGGTGCCTTGCGCCGCGTATTCGATGAAGTCGTGGTACCGCGTATAGAAGGCCGCGGCCCGCAGCGTGATGCCTGGCGCGGCCGCACCCTTGAAGCCCAGCTCGAAGGCGTCGCTGGTTTCGTTCTTCAGGTCGGCATTGCCCAGCACCGCGTAGCCGGCGCTGCCGCCGGTGTAGCTGAAGGAGTCGTAGGTGCCGGTCTTCTCGGCTGCCGTCGGCACCCTCAGGCCCCGGTTGTATTGCAGGTAGGCGTCGAGGCCGGGCTGCATTTCCAGCGCCAGGCTCAGGCCGGGCAGCAGCGCGGCGCCGCTGTCGGTCTGCAGCTCGGACGAGGCGCCGGAAACCGAGGTCGCATAACCGGTGTCGTCAGGCTTCATGCGCCAGTATTCGGCGCGCAGCGCGGGCGTGACCGTGGCGCGGTGGCCGGCCAGGTCGAAGCTGTATTCGTCGCGCACATAGGCGTTGACGCGGGTGGTGTCGGTGTCGGCCATGCGGTTCTTGCTGCCGGTACTGCCCGCCACCACGTTGCCCGCCGCGTTGGTGCGCAACTCCGACCACGGCCGACTCGACGCGCCCTGGTCCAGCCCCAGGCCGTACGACACCAGATGCTGGTCGAGCAGCTTGCGGGCATCGACCGCGATGCCGGCGCTGTCGTTGTCGTAGCTGGTCGACAGCGACCGCTGGTAGGTCTGTCCGCCGCTGAGGTAGGCAGCCTGGGTGTCGTCGTCTTCACTTGCGGACTGCAGCCAGGCACGGGTCTTGATGGAGTCGAAGAGCGCGTACCTGCCGGTGCCGGGCGTGAACTCGTGGTCCACGCCGACCCGGTAGCGCGAGGCGACCGCGCTCTGCGTCGCGCCTTGCGGGTAGCTGGTCGATGTCTTGTTGTCGTACTCGCGGTCGTTGCGGCGTCGGTAGAGATCGAGCGTCAGGCCGAACTTGTGCACCGGGTCGTCGGCCCAGCGGAACTTGGCCAGCATCGCGTCCGAATGCCAGTCGTCCGGGTTGGGCTTGACCGCACCGTTGTTCTCCAGTTCGTGGCCGTCGCGTCGCGAATACACGCCGAGCACCTGCACCTGGTCGATGCGCGCGGCCGCCGTCACCGCGTTGGACAGCGTGTTGCTCGCCGACGAATAACCCAGCTTGTAGGCGCCGTAGCGGGTGGTGCCGTCGCGCAGGTAGTCTTCGGGCGACTTGGTGACGAAGGCCACGCCGCCGCCCAGGCCTTGTGCGCCCGCGCGGCCGGTCGAGGTGGTGCCGGAATCGATACGCACCTCGCGGAACAGCTCCGGGTCGATGTAGTCGCGGCCCACGCCGAAGGCGTTGGACGCCAGGCCGTCGGGCTTGGGTGCGGCCGGTGGCAGCTCCACGCCGTCCACGTCCAGGCTCACCCGGTTGCCCTCCACGCCGCGCACGTTGTAGCCGGTGGTGCCGGCACCGTCCCAGACGTTGCCGCCGCCGCTGGTGGCGGCCGGCGCACTGACCAGCGGCTGGTTGCGGATCACGCCGGCCATGTCGGTCACGCCGAGGCGATCGAGCTCGTCGGCCGTTACCACCGTGCTGGTGCCCGTCGATGGTTCGCGGCGCGCCTGCACGACGAGCGGTTCGAGCCGGCCGTCGACCGCAGCGACCGCATAACGGCCGGCGCCGAGCATCTGCAGCCGCAGGCCGGTGCCGGCGAGCAGTTGGCCGATGGCCGATTCGAGGCTGAAGCGGCCGCGCAAGGCCGGCGCGCTGCGACCGGCCACCAGCACGGGATCGACCGACAGGTCGACGCCGGCCGCCGCAGCGGCCTGGCGCAGGCCGGCTGCCAGCGGCATCGCGGGTTGGTCGAAGTCGGCGGTGGCCGCCATGTGCGCGCCGTTGGCGGGCGTCTGGGCCAGTGCCTGCGTCGCGCTGCAGGCGATGCAGGCTTGCGCCGCCACGCACAGCACGGTGCGCGCCAAACGGCGGCGCGCACCCGCCGATACCGGTTTGGAGAGGCAACGGGAAAAAGTGAGAGACGACCCCGACGGGGCACGCCCGGCCGCAGCCGGGAAAGCGAAAACTGACATGAACCGATTTCCTGCGAAAGAACGAATTCGCTGGCGTATCGGCAATGGCGGCGCTCCGCGGAAGGAGCCTCCTGGTGCGTGCTGTGGCTGGCTAGGGCCGCGATCTTAGATGAGAAACATTCCTATTTGCGGAATCTTCACATACAGGATGAAGATGGCTGCCCTGGCCACCTCCATCCCGGCATCACGTCAAAACAGCACGCGGCTGCGGATGGTGCCGGCCACCGTCGCCAGCTTCTGCTGCGCCACTTCGGAGGACGCGGCATCCATGTCGATCACCACGTAACCGATCCTCTCGTCGGTCTGCAGAAACTGCGCCGCGATGTTGATCTGGTTGTCCGACAGGATGCGATTGATCTCCGACAGCACGCCCGGCTTGTTCTCGTGGATGTGCAGCAGCCGGTGCTTGCCCGGGTGCGCCGGCAGCGCCACCGCCGGGAAGTTGACCGACGAGGTGGTGGTGCCGGTGTCGCTGTAGCGCACCAGCTTCTCGGCCACTTCCAGGCCGATGTTGGCCTGGGCTTCCATGGTGGAGCCGCCGATGTGCGGCGTGAGGATCACGTTGTCGAGCCCGCGCAGCGGTGACTCGAACTGCTCGTTGTTGCTGCCCGGCTCCTTGGGGAACACGTCGAGCGCGGCGCCCAGCAGCTTCTTGTCGCCGATCGCCTTGGCCAGCGCGTCGATATCGACCACCGTGCCGCGCGAGGCGTTGATCAGGATCGCGTGGTGCTTCATGGCGGCGATCTCGGCCTCGCCGATCATCCATTGCGTGGCCGGCGTCTCCGGCACGTGCAGCGTGAGGATGTCGCTCTGCGCCAGCAGTTCGCGCAAGGTGGGCACCTGGCGCGCGTTGCCCAGCGGCAGCTTGCTGACCACGTCGTAGAACGCCACCTGCATGCCCAGGCCCTCGGCCAGCACCGACAGCTGAGTGCCGATGGAGCCGTAACCCACGATGCCCAGCGTCTTGCCGCGAATCTCGTAGGAGTTGGTCGCCGACTTCAACCAGCCGCCGCGGTGCGCCAGCGCGTTCTTTTCGGGCACGCCACGCAGCAGCAGGATCGCCTCGGCCAGCACCAGCTCGGCCACCGAGCGGGTATTGGAATACGGCGCGTTGAACACCACGATGCCGCGCTCGCGGGCGGCGTTCAGGTCGACCTGGTTGGTGCCGATGCAGAAGCAGCCGACCGCCACCAGCTTGGGCGCGTGGGCCAGCACGTCGGCGGTGAGCTGGCTCTGGGAGCGAATGCCCAGAAAATGGACGTCGGCTAGGCGGGCCTTGAGTTCGTCTCCCTGCAGCGCCTTGGGCGCGGTTTCGATCTGCGTATAGCCGGCATTTTTCAGCGTTTCGACCGCCGAAGGATGCACCCCTTCGAGCAGCAGAATCTTGATCTTGGCCTTGTCCAGCGATGTCTTCGTCATAAGTTCCCGCAGCCACGAACGGCGCAAAAAAGGGCAGAAATCCTAGCATGCTGCCCTGCAACATCAGGACTCGGCCCGCGGCCGTCAACGGGCCTCGAAGGGTCTTGGCGCGAAGGGTTTGTCCGGCCCGGAAAACCCTCGGTTTCACGGCAGAATGACGGTCATCAAAAAGACACGGGACTGTCATCGAACCGCGCCAGCATGGCCGGTTCGCTTTTTGTCCAGGAGACATTGCAGATGAATTTCAAGCCCTTTGCGCTCGCCGCATTGCTCGGCGCAGCGGCCGCCACCGGCGCCCAGGCGCAGACCGAGATCCAGTGGTGGCATTCCATGACCGCCGTCAACGGCGAATGGGTCAACGACCTGGCCCGCCAGTTCAACGACAGCCAGAAGCAGTACCGCATCGTGCCCACGTACAAGGGCAGCTACGACGAGTCCATGACCGCCGCCATCGCGGCCTTCCGCGCCGGCAACGCGCCGGACATCCTGCAGGTGTTCGAGGTGGGCACCGCCACCATGATGGCCAGCAAGAACGCCATCGTGCCGGTCACCAAAGTCATGACCGATGCAGGCTACAAGTTCGACCAGAACGCCTACATCTCCGCCGTTGCCGGCTACTACACCGCACCCAACGGGCAGATGCTGAGCTTTCCGTTCAACAGCTCCACCACCATCTTCTATTTCAACAAGGACGCCTTCAAGGCCGCCGGCCTGCCCACCGACAAGGCGCCCTCGACCTGGCCGGAAGTGGTGGCCGCCGCCGCCAAACTCAAGGCCAGCGGCCACAAGTGCCCCTTCACCACCGCCTGGCAGGGCTGGACCCAGCTGGAGAGCTTTTCTGCCTGGCACAACGTGGAGTACGCCACCCGGTCCAACGGCCTGCAGGGCCTGGATGCGCGGCTCAAGGTCGACTCGCCGCTGCACCAGCGCCACATCGAGAACCTGGCCAACATGGCCAAGCAAGGCCTGTTCGTCTACAAGGGCCGCACCAACGTGCCGGAGGCGAGCTTCGTCTCGGGCGAGTGCGCCATGATCAACACGTCGTCGGGCTTCTACGGCAACGTCGCCAAGAACGCCAAGTTCGCCTACGGGCTGGCGCCCCTGCCCTTCTACCCGGACGTACCCGGCGCGCCGCAGAACACCGTCATCGGCGGCGCCAGCCTCTGGGTGATGGCCAGCAAGCAGCCCGAGCGCTACAAGGGCGTCGCGGCCTTCTTCAACTTCATCTCGCGCCCCGAGGTGCAGTCGGCCAGCCACCAGCGCACCGGCTACCTGCCGGTCACCATGGCCGCCTACAAGCTCACCGAGGACTCGGGCTTCTATACCAAGAACCCCGGCACCGACGTGGCCGTGACCCAGATGATCCGCAAGGTCACCGACAAGAGCCGTGGCATCCGACTGGGCAACTATGTGCAGATCCGCACCATCGAGGACGAGGAACTCGAACAGGTCTGGGCCGGCAAAAAGACGCCCAAGGAAGCCCTGAGCAGCATCGTCAAGCGCGGCAACGAGCAACTGGAACGGTTCCAGAAAGCCAACAAGGGCTGATGGGCGCCGCCTGATGGAAAAGCGCGTCCAGTTCCGATCCTCCTGGCTGCCCTGGGTGCTGATCGCGCCGCAGATGGCGGTCATCGGTGTGTTCTTCTTCTGGCCGGCGGGGCAGGCGATCCTGCAGTCGCTGCAGGAGCAGGACGCCTTCGGCACCTCCACCGAATGGGTGGGGCTGGACAACTTCCAGCGCCTGTTCTCCGACCCCGGCTACCTCGACACCTTCAAGACCACCGCGCTGTTCTCGGTGCTGGTCGCGGTGCTGGGCATCGCGCTGTCGCTGCTGCTGGCGATCTTCGCCGACCGTGTCGTGCGCGGCGTGCTCGCCTATCGCACCCTGCTGATCCTGCCCTACGCGGTGGCCCCGGCCATCGCGGGCGTGCTGTGGGTCTTCATGTTCTCGCCGGCGCTGGGCGTGGTGGCCTATGCGCTGGGCCGGCTGGGCTACGACTGGAACCACCTGCTCAACGGCGGCCAGGCCATGACGCTGATCGTGCTGGCCGCGGTGTGGAAGCAGATCTCCTACAACTTCCTCTTCTTCGTAGCCGGATTGCAGTCGATCCCCAAGTCGCTGATCGAAGCCGCCGCCATCGACGGTGCCGGGCCGTGGCGGCGCTTCTGGACGATCCAGCTGCCGCTGCTCTCGCCCACCACGTTCTTCCTGGCGGTGATGAACGTGGTGTATGCCTTCTTCGACACCTTCGGCATCGTCGACGCCGCCACACAAGGCGGGCCGGGCAAGGACACCTCCATCCTGGTCTACCGCGTGTATTACGACGGCTTCAAGGCCATGGACCTGGGCGGCTCGGCGGCGCAGTCGGTGGTGCTGATGGCGATCGTGGTGGTGCTGACGGTTTTCCAGTTCCGCTATGTAGAAAAAAAAGTGAAGTATTAATGGCTCCCCCCCAGTCTTCGCGCACTTCGTGTCGCTACGCCAACCCCCTACCGGGGGCAACGCTGGCCGTCCGGCAAAGCCGGCCCGGCGGCGTTCTCGGAAACAGGTCGATGCGAACGCCAGCGCGAGATTTCTGCCATGGTTGATCGCCGGCCTGCCCTCACCGTCCTGTCGCATCTGGTGATGGTGCTCGGCGTGCTGATCGTGGCCTTTCCGCTGTATCTGGCCTTCATCGCGTCGACGCATCGACCGGAGGAAATCGTGCAGCTGCCGATGCCGCTGGTGCCTGGCGACTACTTCTGGGAAACCTACCGGGCCGCGCTGTTCGGGCGCGACACCGGCGCCGGCTCGCATGCGCCGGTGGCCCGCATGATGTGGATCAGCCTCGTCTCCGCACTGGTGATCGCCATCGGCAAGATCGCGATCTCGCTGCTGTCGGCCTTCGCCATCGTGTACTTCCGCTTTCCGTTCAAGAAGGCGGTGTTCTGGATGATCTTCATCACCCTGATGTTGCCGGTGGAAGTGCGCATCCTGCCCACCTACCAGGTGCTGTCGGACCTGCACATGCTCAACAGCTACGCCGGGCTCACCGTGCCGCTGATCGCTTCCGCGACAGCCACCTTCCTGTTCCGCCAGTTCTTCCTGACCGTGCCCGACGAACTGGTGGAAGCGGCGCGCATGGACGGCGCCGGGCCGATGCGTTTTTTCTTCGACGTTTTGCTGCCGCTGTCACGCACCGCCATGGCCGCGCTGTTCGTCATCCAGTTCATCTACGGCTGGAACCAGTACCTCTGGCCGCTGCTGGCCACCACCAGCGAGGACATGTACCCGGTGGTGATCGGCATCAAACGCATGATCGGCGGCGGCGACGCGCAGAACGAATGGAACATCGTGATGGCGACGGCGCTGCTGGCGATGCTGCCGCCGGCGATCGTCGTGGTCGCCATGCAGCGCTGGTTCGTTCGCGGCCTGGTAGATACCGAGAAATAGCTCGCCCCCAGGCTTGCCCACTTCGTGTGGCCGCCTCCCCCCTACCGGGGGCAACACCAGCGGTCCGGCAAAGCCGGCCCCACGGTGTTCCACTGAAATGCGGCGCGTCGGCGCCCCTAGATTGATTGAGGAACATGGCCACTCTCTCCTTTCGCAACGTCATCAAGCGCTACGGCAGCGGCGCCAAGGCGCTGCAGGTCATCCACGGCATCGACGCGGAAATCGCCGAGGGCGAGTTCATCGTCATCGTGGGGCCGTCGGGTTGCGGCAAGTCGACCCTGCTGCGCATGGTGGCGGGGCTGGAAGACATCTCCGGCGGCGAAATCGCCATCGGCGGCCGGGTCGTGAACGAGCTGGAGCCGGCCCGGCGCGACATCGCCATGGTGTTCCAGAACTACGCGCTCTATCCGCACATGAGCGTCTTCGACAACATGGCCTACGGGCTGAAGATCGCCGGCCAGCCCCAGGACGAGATACGCCAGCGCGTGGACCGCGCCGCCGCCATCCTGGAGCTGGGCCATCTGCTCGACCGCCGGCCGCGCGAGCTCTCCGGCGGCCAGCGCCAGCGCGTGGCCATGGGCCGGGCAATCGTGCGGCAGCCGCAGGTCTTTTTGTTCGACGAGCCGCTGTCCAACCTCGACGCCAAGCTGCGCGCGCAGACCCGCATCGAGATCCAGAAACTGCACCGCGAACTCGGCATCACCTCGCTCTTCGTCACCCACGACCAGGTCGAGGCGATGACGCTGGCGCAGCGCATGCTGGTCATGAACGCCGGCCGCGCCGAGCAGTTCGGCACGCCCGAAGAGGTGTACCACCGGCCGGCTTCCACCTTCGTGGCGAGCTTCATCGGATCGCCGCCGATGAACCTGCTGAAGGCCGCACCGGGCGGGCGCGAGGACACCATCACCGGCGTGCGGCCGGAGCATCTCGACATGGTGCCGCCCGGCACGCCCGGCGCCTGGACCATGACCGTGGACACGGTCGAACTGCTTGGCGCCGAACGGCTGGTCTACGGCCGGGTCGGCGACGATGCACTCATCGTGCGCATCGAGGAAAGCGCGCCGACGCCCGTGGCCGGCGGTCGCTGCTTCGTGCGACCACGCCCCGACCGGCTGCACGCCTTCGACGCCGCCAGCGGAAAGCGCCTGTGAGCGCGCCCTGGCCCTACCCGTTCTGGATCGCCCACCGCGGCGCCGGCAAGCTGGCCCCCGAAAACACCCTCGCCGCGTTTCGTCTGGGTGCCTCGCACGGCTGGCGCATGTTCGAGTGCGACGCCAAGCTCAGCGCCGACGGCGTGGTCATTCTGCTGCACGACGCCACCCTGCAGCGCACCACCAGCGGCCAGGGCACCGCCGGCGACCTGCCCTGGTCGACGCTGGCCCGGCTCGATGCGGGCAGCTGGCATTCGCGGCAATACGCCGGCGAGCCGTTGCCCACGCTGGAGAACGTCACCCGCTTCTGCCGGGCCAGCGACTGGCTCCTCAACATCGAGATCAAGCCCACGCCGGGCACCGACCGCGCCACCGGCGAAGAGGTCGCGCGCGTGGCCGCCCTGTGCTGGGCCCAGGCAGCCGTGCCGCCGCTGCTCACGTCCTTCAGCCCCAAGGCGCTCGCCGGCGCCCGCCATGCCGCGCCGCATCTGCCGCGCGGCTTGCTGCTCGACGGCTTGCCCGAAGGCTGGCTGGACGAGGCCCGCTCGCTCGACTGCGGGGCGGTCGTCAACCAACACACCCAATGGACCGCCGAGACGGTCGAGCAGACGCAGGCGGCCGGCCTGCGGGCCCTGAGCTATACCGTCAACGAGCCCGAAGCCGCACGCCGGCTCGTGGGTTTCGGCATCGATGGCATCATCACGGACCGCATTGACCTGTTCGCACCCGCTGCGCGATCCGCATGAAGAAGTCCGTCCTTTTCGCTTGTGCCGCTGCCGCCCTGCTGGTTCTGTCGCAGGCCCCGCGGCTCATGTCCACGGCCCGCGCGCAGGCGCCGCAGCCGCCGGTGAGCAACCCCACCGTGGCGCTGCTCGGCGACAGCATCACCGAGGGCGGCCTGTGGGCCAACTACTTTCCGGCCCAACGGGTGCTCAACCTGGGCATCAGCGGCGACACCACCACCGGCATGCTGATGCGGCTCGGCGCTCTGGTCGCGGCCAAGCCGCCCAAGGTCTTCATCATGGCCGGCATCAACGACCTGCTGCGCGGCCGCGCGCCGGACGACGTCTTCGCCACCTATCGCCAGATCGTGTCGGAGATCGACAGCCCCAGCCGCAAGATCTTCGTGGAGTCGACGCTCTACGTCACCGCGCCGACCAACATGGCGGTCAACGAAAAGGTGACCCGGCTCAACACCTTGCTGCGCCAGCTCTGCGAGCAGACCCGCCGCTGCACCTTCGTCGACATGAACACCGCCCTGGCGCCGTCCGGCCAATTGGCGCAGCAGTTCACCCAGGACGGCCTGCACCTCAACCAGGCCGGCTACGAGGCCTGGTTCGCCGAGCTCAAAAGCCGGCATCTGCTCGAATAAACGGCCCGTCAGCGCCGGCCGGGGCGCCGCATCAGGCATTCGGCCAGGGCGACAGCGGCGATCAGCATCGCCCAGGTGGTCATTTTTCCGTCGCCTCCGAACCACAGCAGTCCGGCGACCAGCACCACGAGGGCGACCACGAAATCGATGCCCAGCCGCATCGGCCAGGCCGGCCCGCGCGAGGGCAGCAGGAAGCCGCCACAGAGGACGGCGGCGCCCGCCATCCACAGGGCCGGCAGGCAGAAATTGATGAGATGACCCAACAGGGCGGAGACGTTCATGGAGCGCTTATCGCAGCAATAGCCTCGGGCTTGCCCTTAGAGGCATTCAACAAATTGCCACAAATTTTATAATCGGCGGATGGCAGTCTGGGCTCTCGGCCTCAATCACACGACGGCACCGCTCGATCTGCGCGGCAGGTTCGCGTTCGCGCTCGATCAGATCGCTCCCACCTTGCAAGGACTGCGCCAGTCCTTCGGCGGCCAGCGGCATCCTTCGGTGGAGGCCGCGATCCTCTCCACCTGCAACCGCACCGAAATCTATTGCGCAGGCGACGCACCCGCGCTCGATCACACCCTGAACTGGCTGGCGCAGACCGGCGGCGTCACGCCTTCCCTGTTGCGCTCGCATGCTTACTCGCTGCAGGACGGCCCGGTAGCCCGCCATGCCTTCCGCGTGGCCAGCGGACTCGATTCCATGGTGCTCGGCGAAGCGCAGATCCTGGGTCAGATGAAGGACGCGGTGCGCGCGGCCGAAAACGCCGGCGCCCTGGGCAGCACGCTCAACCAGCTGTTTCAGCGCTCCTTCGCCGTCGCCAAGGAAGTGCGCACTTCCACGGAAATCGGCGCGCATTCCATCAGCATGGCGGCCGCTGCGGTGCGCCTGGCGGGGCAGCTCTTCGAAGACCTCGGCAAGATCCGAATCCTCTTCGTCGGTGCCGGCGAAATGATCGAGCTGGCCGCCACGCACTTCGCCGCCCGCAACCCCGAATCCATCGCCATCGCCAACCGCACGCTCGAGCGCGGTGAGCGTCTGGCCAGCCGCTTCAACGGCGAGGTGATGCGTCTGGCCGACCTGCCCGAGCGCCTGCACGAATTCGACGCCGTGGTGAGCTGCACCGCCAGCTCGCTGCCCATCATCGGCCTGGGCGCCGTCGAGCGCGCGCTCAAGAAGCGCAAGCACCGCCCCATGTTCATGGTCGACCTGGCCGTGCCGCGCGACATCGAACCCGAAGTGAAGGCACTCGACGACGTGTACCTCTACACCGTCGACGACCTCGCCACCGTGGTGCAGACCGCCCAGGCCAACCGGCAGGCGGCCGTGGCGCAGGCCGAATCCATCATCGACACCGGCGTGCAGAGCTTTCTGCACTGGATGGACCAGCGCGATCCGGTGAAGGGCAGCGTGCCGCTGATCCGCCAGCTCAACGCGCAGGCCGACACCTGGCGCACTGCCGAAATCGCCCGTGCCCGCAAGCTGCTGGCGCGCGGCGACGACGTGGACGCCGTGCTCGAGGCGCTGAGCCGCGGCCTCACCCAGAAGATGCTGCACGGCGCCATGGCCGAGCTGCACACCGGCGACAGCGATCAGCGCGAAGCCACCGCGCGCACCGTCTCGCGCATCTTCCTGCGCAGCGAGAGCCCCAAGGCCCCGCCGCGCGACAAGCTCTAGCGGCGCTCGCCGCCCGGTGCCGGCCTGAGGCCGCGCCCTTCTCGCCTTGCGTCGCCGGCAACGCCCGCCCGCCGGGCCGAACCCTCCGATTTCTCTCTCGCGTGCCCGGCACGCCATCCGCCCTTGAAAGACTTTCTCCGCCAACAGCTCGACCGTTATGCCGTTCGCCTCGAAGAGCTCGACTTCCTGCTCTCGCGCGAAGACATCATGGGCGACATGGCGCAATACCGCGTGCTCTCGCGCGAGCATGCCGAAGTCACCCAGATCGCCGGCCGCTACGCCCGCTTCAAGCAACGCACCTGCGACCTGGAAAGCGCCCGCGAGATGCTCGAAGACCCCGACATGGCCGAGATGGCGGCCGAAGAAATCGCCTCGGCCGAGGCCGAGCTGGAGCAGCTCGAAACCGAGCTGCAGCGCCTGCTGCTGCCCAAGGATCCGGACGACCAGCGCAACGCCTTCCTGGAAATTCGTGCCGGCACCGGCGGCGACGAATCCGCCCTCTTCGCCGGCGACCTGGCACGCATGTACACCCGCTATTTCGAGCGCGCCGGCTGGCGCTGCGAGGTGGTGAGCGCCAGCGACAGCGAAATCGGCGGCTACAAGGAAATCGTCTTCCGCATCGAGGGCGACAACGCCTTCGGCCGACTGCGCTTCGAGTCCGGCGGCCACCGGGTGCAGCGGGTGCCCGCCACCGAAACCCAGGGCCGCATCCACACCAGCGCCTGCACCGTGGCGGTGCTGGCCGAGCCCGACGAAGCCGTGGCGGTGCAGATCAACCCGGCCGACCTGCGCATCGACACCTACCGGGCCTCCGGCGCCGGCGGCCAGCACATCAACAAGACCGACTCGGCGGTGCGCATCACGCACATCCCCACCGGCATCGTGGCCGAGTGCCAGGACGACCGCAGCCAGCACCGCAACAAGGCCAAGGCCTTGCAGGTGCTGTCGGCCCGCATCCAGGAAAAGGACCGCAGTGAACGCGCCGCCAAGGACGCGGCCATGCGCAAGGGCCTGATCGGCAGCGGCGACCGCAGCGACCGCATCCGCACCTATAACTTTCCCCAGGGCCGGCTCACCGACCACCGCATCAACCTCACGCTCTACAAGCTGTCCTTCATCATGGAAGGCGACCTGCAGGAAGTGCTCGACGCCCTGCAGCACGCCCGCGAGGCCGAACAGCTGGCCGAGCTCGAAGTGGGCGCCGCAGCCTGAAGACGACCGACATGCCGACCGTCGCCGACACCCTGCGAGCCGCCACCGTGCTGGGCGTGGACCGGCTCGACGCCCAGCTTCTGCTGCTGCACGCCCTTGGCCGCGGCCCGGGCGAGCGCGCCTGGCTGCTCGCCCACGACGGCGATGCGCTGTCCGAGCACACCGCCAGTGCGCTCGAAGCGCTGTTCCTGCGCCGCACCGCCGGCGAACCGGTCGCCTACCTGGTCGGCGAAAAGGAATTCTTCGGCCTGCCCCTGCAGGTGGACGCACGCGTGCTCGTGCCCCGGCCGGACACGGAAACCCTGGTCGACTGGGCGCTCGACCTGCTGCCCGCGGACGCGCCCGCCGCTGTCGTCGACCTCGGCACCGGCAGCGGCGCGATCGCGCTGGCCATCGCCCGGCACCGGCCGCAGGCGGCGGTCGATGCGGTCGACGCCAGCGAAGCGGCGCTCGCCGTCGCTCGCAACAACGCGGCGCGGCTCGGCCCGGCGGTGCGTTTCTTCCACGGCGACTGGCTCGCCGGCGCGCCTGAGCCGCTTTACACGCTGATCGTGTCCAACCCGCCCTACATCGCCGAGGGCGACAGCCACCTGCCCGCCCTCGCCCACGAGCCCACCAGCGCCCTCACTGCCGGCGCGGACGGGCTGGACGACATCCGCGTCATTGTCCGCGATGCGCCCGCCCGGCTCGCGCCCGGTGGCTGGCTGCTGCTCGAGCACGGCTGGGACCAGGCCGCCGCCGTGCGCGCGCTGCTTGCCGGCGCCGGTCTTGAAGAAGTACAAAGCCGTACCGATCTCGGCGGGATCGAACGCTGCTCGGGCGCACGCCTGGCCGGGCACCGATAATCCGACCATTGTTTTCCCCCACCGATTTATCCAGCCCGCGAGGAGTCTCCCCATGAGCGAAGCCCAGCAACGTATCGCCGATCTCGTCCAGACCAACGACGTGGTCCTCTTCATGAAGGGCACGGCCAGCTTTCCGCAATGCGGTTTTTCCGGCCGCGCGATCCAGGTGCTCAAGGCCAGCGGCCTGGACACCAAGGCCCTGAAGACCGTCAACGTGCTCGAAGACGACGAAATCCGCCAGGGCATCAAGACCTTCAGTCAGTGGCCGACGATTCCCCAGCTCTACATCCGCGGTGAATTCATCGGCGGCTCGGACATCATGATGGAGATGTACCAGTCCGGCGAACTGCAGAAGGTGCTGGCCGGCGAAGCGGCCTGATCGCCATCGGGCCAGCCGCCTCGGCCGGCCCGCCGGCTCAATCGGCGGCGTTGCGCAGCGTTTCCACCACCGGACGCGTCAGCACGCCGCGCAGCCCCCACCAGCCGGCCGCCAGCGCCAGCGCCGCACCGGCCAGCGCCCCCTGCACCGGCACCAGCGGCGAGGCGGTCCAGGCGAAATCGAAGGCATAGCGCGCCAGCGCCCAGCCCACCGCCACCGCCACCGCGCTGGCCAGAAAGCCCGCCAGCAAGCCCACGCCGGCCAGTTCCGCCCGCTGCACCTGCCGCAGCAGCGACGACCCCGCCCCCAGCGCCCGCATGATCGCGAACTCCTTCGCGCGTTCGTCTCGCGTGGCCGTCACGGCTGCGAACAGCACGATGACGCCGGCAGCCAGCGTGAAGCCGAAGAGGAACTCCACCGCCTGGATCACCTGGTCGAGCACCCGCTGGATCTGGGTCAGCGTCTGGCCCAGGTCCACGCTGGTGATGTTGGGAAACTCGCGCACCAGCCGGTTGTCGAGCGCGGCCCCTTCGGCCGGTGCCCGGTAAGCGGCGAGATAGGTCACCGCGATGTCGTCGGGCAGCCGGGCCACCGGGTACATCGCGAAGAAGTTGGCCCGCATCGAGCCCCAGTCCACCTTGCGCAGCGAGGTGATGCGCGCCTCGTTCTGCGCGCCGCCGATGTCGAAGCGCAGCCGGTCGCCGAGCTTCAAGCCCAGCGTTTCGGCCAGGCCCGATTCGACGCTGATCGCGTCGGCCTCGCCCGGCGTCCAGCGGCCGCCCACGGTTTCGTTGTGCGTCGGCTCCTCGGTGGCATAGGAGAGGTTGAACTCGCGGTCGACGAGGCGGCGTGCGCGGTCTTCCGAATAGTCGGCCGACACGACCGGCTTGCCGTTCACCGCCACCAGCCGGCCGCGGACCATGGGGTACCAGTCGTACCGCGCCACACCCGCAGCGCGCAGCGCCTGCTGGAACACCTCCGCCTGATCGGGCAGCACATTGATCACGAAACGATCCGGCGCGTTCGGCGGCGTGGCCGCGCGCCAGCTGGCGATGAGATCGGTGCGCAGCAGCACCAGCAACACCAGCGCCAGCAAGCCGACCGACAGCGAACTGATCTGCACCACCGCGTACACCGGCCGCGCGGAAATCTGCCGCGTGGCCAGCACCAGCCAGCGCGGCGCGGTGTTCTCGTTGACGCTGCGGCGCAGCACCTTCACCGCCGCCCAGCCCAGGCCTGCGAACAGCAGCACCGCCGCGCCGAAGCCGCCGACCGCGATCAGCCCCAGCAGCAAGTCGCGGCTGGCCACCACCAGCAGGCCAGCGAAGCCCGCCACGCCCAACGCCAGCACCCCGGCCGACGCCGGCTTGAGGCCGCCGACATCGCGCCGAATCACCCGCAGCGCCGGCACCTGCGCGAGTTGCAGCACCGGCGGCAGGCCGAAGGCCAGCAGCAGCGTCATGCCCATGCCCACGCCCAGCACCGCCGGCCGGACACCCGCGGCCGGCAGGCTGGTTTCGACCAGGCCCGACAGCAGCGCCACGAAGAGGTAATGCACCGCGAAGCCGATCGCCACGCCGAGCGCGCTGGCGAACAAGCCGGCCAGCGCGAACTCGAAGGTGTAACTGCGCGCGATCTCCTTCTGGCTCAGCCCCAGCACCCGCAGCAACGCGCAGTCGTCCAGATGCCGCGCCGCGAAGCCGCGCGCGGCCAGCGCCACCGCCACGGCCGACAGCAGCGCCGCCAGCAGCGACACCAGATTGAGGAACTTGCCGGCGCGGTCCAGCGTCTGCCGCATCTCCGGCCGGCCGGTTTCCAGCGACTCCACCCGCATGCCGCGCCCCTGCGGCCCCGTCGCCAGTTCGGTGGCCCAGCGGGCATAACGCGCCACTGCCGCCGTATCGGCGCCGGCCACCGCGAAGCGCCAGTTCAGGCGGCTCGCCGGCTGCACCAGCCGGGTCGCTTCCAGGTCGGCCGCATTCAGCATGACCCGGGGCGAGAAGCTGAGAAAACCGGTGCCGCGATCGGGCTCGATCACGATCAGCCGGGCGATGCGAAAGGGCTTGTCGCCCAGCAGCAGGGTGTCGCCGATCTTCACGTCGAGCGCGGCCGGCAAGCCCCGGTCGACCCAGATCTCGCCCGGCGCCGGTGCGCCCCTGGACACCTCTTCGCCGGTGCCCTGTGCACTGGTAATGCGCAGGTTGCCGCGCAGCGGGTAGGCCGCATCCACCGCCTTCAGCGCCACCAGCTTGCTGGCACCACCCTGCGCGTCGGTCGCGCGGGCCATGGTGGGAAAGGTGACCGAGGTGCTGGCCTGCAAACCTTCGTGACGCGCCCGGTCGGCGAACGCCGCCGGCACCGCGTGGTCGCTGGCCACGACCACGTCGCCGCCGAGCAGTTGCCCCGCATCGCGCGCCAGGCCGGCCTGCAGCCGGTCGGAGAAGAAGCCGACCGAGGTCAGCGCGGCCACCGCCAGCGTCACCGCGACGATCAGCAGTCGCAGGTCGCCCGCCCGCAGATCGCGCCGCAGCGCACGCCAGCCGAGTTGCCAGAAACGCCGGGACGTTCGGTTCGCACCGGAATTCAAAGAGTTCATCGGCGATTCTTCATGGTTCGTCGCAAAGACATGGCGGTTTGTGGTTTGGCAGACAGAATTTCTCTGACGCGATTCGCAAACAGAAGTGCCCGAACCACATCCATGGCCTACCTGGACATCCTCGCATATTGGCTCGGCTGGGCCGACATGGTGGCGCTCGCCGCGCTTTCGGTGGGCGCTGGCCTGCCATCCCGTCCCGGCCGTGCCCCGCCCGGCGTGTGGCGCCTGCTGTTCTACGGCGTGGGCGTGGTCTGCTATCGCCACGACTTGCATCCAGCCATTGGCTTGCGCTTGCACGGCCTCGGCTATCGGAACATCGGCTGGGGCCGGTGGCGATTGGGCGTGGCGCTGCCGATGCGGCAGGTACGCTCCCGCGACCGAGCGGCTCGCGCAGACTTTTAAGGCCGGCGCTCACGGAGCGAGCCGCCCGATCCTCGTCGCGGCTTCGTCCATGCGCTCTTCCAGCGCCGTGAGGCAGGGCCGAAAACCATCGCTCCAACCCTCGCAGGCCTGAAGGCGCGCAACGAAGGCCTGCGCCATCGACAAGGCCCGGTGCCAGGCCGCTGCCGGAACCTCGTTGCCGATGGTCAGGCCGAGTTCGCGCTGCACCAGATCGCCGCCAGCCGTCGGGGCGAACGCCATCGGTGACATGTCGTAGGCCGGCGCCAGCTGGTAGGGCCGTCCGTGTTCGGAGATGAACGACAGGTTGCCGCCGTGCATGTCGGTGTTGCCGATCAGGGTGCCGAAGGCCCACAGCGTTTCGGTGGCGGCGACCGCCTCGCGCTGCACGACGCCCGCGTCGGCCAGGGCACGAACGACCGACGGCCAGGCCCGCGCGCTGCCGACGAATTGCGCGTCTAGCGCCGCGACCGAGAACAAGGCGCGGCGGCCACGCTCGCCATCGCGGTCGAACCGCCGGACTTCCAGGAAGCGCTGCGCACCGTGGTCGTGAATGGTGGAGTGTGCGGCGGCGATGCCGTTCTCGCGCAGCACATCCAGCGCCAGATGCTCGGCCTGCAACAAATCGCGCCAGCGCTGGCTGACGGGTCCTTCGGCCAGCGCCGAGAACTTGACGATGACATGGGCCGGCCCGTTCTCGCACTGCGCGTAAGCGGTGAACTTGGGCTGTTCGCCGCCCGCGGAAGACCCGTGGTGCTCGCCCCGCGCCGCCGCCGCAGCCAATTCGGCGTAGGCGACTGGCTTGCCGACCAACGCGATGGCTTTCGGCGCCGCTGCGTTGGCGAATGCGGTGCAGGCCGCATCCCCCAACAGCAGGTTGCCCGGCAGGTCATCGCCCTGCAGCAGCAGCGCGCGCAGTACGTGGGTGTCGTTCCAGTCGATGAGCCGGGCCGGCAAGCCGAGCCGCTCGCCATGCCGCTGGTTGTAGGCGCGGCCTAGATAGCCCTGCGGCCGCATGTCGAACAACCACCAGGGCAGGTTGTCGGAATGCACCGGCGCACCCTCCGCCTGCTCCATCACAAAGCCGTCAGGGCAAACCGGCACGAGGCGGCCGAGACTTCTCAGTTGCCCGTTCGACGACACCCGGAAGATCGGCGCGTGCAAATCCGTTCGGGTCGTGTCTCGCAGCGTGTATTGAATAGATCGGGCGGCGCCGATCACCACCACTTCATCGCCCAAAGCCTTCATGGCACGCGACAGGGTCGGCTGGCTCACGCCACAGGCTGCAATGAGGCTGGCAGCGTTCGCCGGACCACGCCGCAACAACTGCTGATCCGGTCTGCGAGAGCTTGTGCGGCCGCGCTCATGAATGGATAGTTGAATAGATAAATGAATGAATATTCCAAGAAGAATATACCGTCATCCCCACTCCCCTGCCCACCGTGGGCGCAGTCCGTTCAGGCCGACCAGCTCCCGCCCAGCGCCCGGATCAACCCGACCGTTGCCTGGTACCGCGCCGACCGCACCTGCAGCGCGATCCGCCGGTTGCGCAGCTCGGTCCGGCGGGCATCCAGCAGGTCGAGTTGACTGACCAGCCCGTTGCGCCAGCGCGTATCCGACAGCGCGGTCGCGCGGCTGGCCGACGTCACCGCGCCGTCCTGGACCTCGGCCTGTTCGGCCAGCAGGCGCAGGCCCGACAGCTGGTCTTCCACTTCGCGGAAGGCGCCCAGCACCTGGCCGCGATAGCCGGCGGTGGACTCGTCGAACTGCGCCCTCGCCTGCGCGATGCCGGCGTCGCGCCGTCCGCCGTCGAAGATGGGCAGCGACAGGAGCGTGCTCAGGCTCCAGGCCCGCGCCGACCACTGGAACAGGTCGCTGAGATCGCGCGAGGCATAGCCGCCCGAGCCGGTCAGCGTGAGATTGGGGAACCACGCGGCCTGCGCGGCACCCACCCGCGCCTGCGCAGCCAGCAGCGAAGCCTGCGCGGCGGCCACGTCCGGGCGTCGCGCCAGCACGGTCGACGGCACGCCGGCCGGCACCACGGGCAGCGCGGTGTCCCAGGCGCCGTCGGGCAGGCCGAAGTCGGCCACCGCGTCGCCCAGCAACACGGCCAGCGCGTGTTCCAGCTCGGCGCGACGGCGATCCAGCGACAAGGCTTCCGACGTGGTCGCCGCCATCTCGGTGCGGATCCGCACCACGTCCAGCTCGGCCACGTCGCCACCGCGCCAGCGACGGGTGGTCAGGTCCAGGGTGTCGCGGTAGGCATCGGCGGTTTCGCGCACCAGGGCACGTTCGGCGTCGAGCGCCCGCAGCGAGAGGTAGGTCGACGCGGTGTCGGCCTGCACCGCCAGCCGGGTGCTCTGCAGCAGGGCCTCCCGGGAAACGGCGTCGAGCGACGCGGCATCGCGCGCCCGGGCAAGCCGTCCGGACAGGTCGACCTCCCACGAGGCGCCCACGCCGGCCGTGAGGATGGTCGCGGGGTTGCTGCCGTTGATGGTGTTGGCGCCGGCCTGGCGCACCGCGCCGGCGTTCAGCCCTACCTCCGGCCGTCGGTTGGCTTCGGCGTTGCGCAGCAGCGCCCGGGCCTGGGCCAGCCGTGCGATGGCTTGCTGGATATCGGTGTTGCGTTCGCCGGCCCGCTCCACCAGCGCGTTCATCGCGGGATCCTGGAAGGCCAGCCACCACTGGCCGCGCGCCTGGGCCTCGGCCGGCAACGCCTGGGTCCAGCCGGCAGGCATCGGTGCCTGTTCCTTGAAGGCGGCGGGCGCGTCGGCCAGGGCCTGGGTGTCGACCGGCGGCGGGCTGGCGCAACCGGCCAACACCAGGGCGGCCACCAGGGGCAGCCAGGCCAGCGATGTCCTGTGCTTGTTCTGCAGCGAATTCATGATCGGACTCCTCGTTCTTGTCTTATTCGTGGTGACCACGCGGTGCGGCCGGCAGCAGGCGGGCGTCGCCGCCACCACCGCCGTGGTTGTCGGCTTCCGGATGCCCCACCGGCGACTCGTGCGGGCCGTGCTGCTTGAGCGGACGGTTGCCGGCCAGGCGGCGCAGCAGCACGTAGAACACCGGCGTGAGGAACAGGCCGAACGCGGTCACCCCGATCATCCCGGCGAACACCGCCACGCCCATCGCCTTGCGCATTTCGGCGCCGGCACCGGTGGCCAGCACCAGGGGCAGCACACCCATCACGAAGGCCAGCGAGGTCATCAGGATCGGGCGCAGCCGCAGGCGGGCGGCCTCGATCGCGGCCTCGACCGGACTGCGCCCGGCAAATTCCAACTCCCGGGCGAACTCCACGATCAGGATCGCGTTCTTCGCACTCAGCCCCACCAGCACGATCAGCCCGATCTGGGTGAACACGTTGTTGTCGCCGTGGTTCAGCCACACCCCGGTCATGGCCGCGAACAGGCCGGTCGGCACGATCAGGATGATGGCCATCGGCAGCGTCAGGCTTTCGTACTGGGCGGCCAGCACCAGGAACACCAGCAGGATGGCGATTGGGAACACCAGCAGGCCCGAGTTGCCGGCCAGGATCTCCTGGTAGGTCAGGTCGGTCCATTCGTAGTCCACGCCGGGCGGCAGCGTCTCGGCGGCGATGCGCTTGACCGCTTCCTGCGCCTGGCCGGTGGAGTAGCCGGGCGCGGCGCCGCCGTTGACGTCGGCCGCCAGGAAACCGTTGTAGCGCATGGCGCGTTCCGGCCCGAAGGTGGGCGACACGTTCATCAGGGCCGACAGCGGCACCATCTCGCCGGTGACCGACTTCACCTTGAGCATGCCGATGTCCTCGGCGCGCGCCCGGTAGGCGGCGTCGGCCTGCACCCGCACCGAATAGGTTCGGCCGAAGCGGTTGAAGTCGTTGGCGTAGAGGCTGCCCAGATAGATCTGCATCGTCTCGAAGACGTCGGTCAGCGGCACGCCGAGCTGCCGCGCCTTGGTGCGGTCGATGTCGGCGAACAGCTGCGGCACGTTGACCTGGTAGCTCGAGAACAGGCCGGTGAGTTCCGGCGCCTTCTGCGCCTTGGCCATGAAGGCCTTCAGCGCCGCGTCCATGCCTTCGTAGCCGACCGAGCCCCGGTCCTCGAGCATCAGCTTGAAGCCCCCGGTGGTGCCCAGGCCCTGCACCGGAGGCGGCGGGAACATCAGGATGAACGCATCCTGGATCTGCGCGAACTGCGCGTTGAGCGAGCCGGCGATCTCGCCCGCGCTCATGCCCTTGCCCTTGCGGTCCTCGAACGGGTCGAGCGCCACGAACACGATGCCCGAGTTGGAGCTGTTGGTGAAGCCGTTGATCGACAGGCCCGGGAACTGGATCGCGTGCGTCACGCCCGGCTGCTTGAGGGTGATGTCGCCCATTCGGCGGATCACTTCCTCGGTGCGGTCCAGGGTGGCGCCGTCGGGCAGTTGCGCGAAGCCGATCAGGTACTGCTTGTCCTGCGCCGGCACGAAGCCCGGCGGCACGGCGCGGAAAACGAAGACCGTGGCCACCGCGATGGCGACGTAGCCGATCATCATCACCGTCTTGCGGCCGATGGCATGGCGCACGCCGCCGCCATAGGCTTGCGAGCCACGGTTGAACAGCTTGTTGAAGCGGGTGAAAAAGCCGCCCAGCACGCGGTCCATGCCCCGGGTCAGCGCGTCCTTGGGCGCGTCGTGCTTGCGCAGCAGCAGCGCGGCGAGCGCCGGCGACAGGGTCAGCGAGTTGATCGCCGAGATCACCGTCGAGATCGCGATCGTCAGCGCGAACTGGCGATAGAACTGGCCGGTCAGGCCGCTGATGAAGGCCAGCGGCACGAACACCGCCACCAGCACCAGGGCGATCGCGATGATCGGCCCGGACACCTCGCGCATCGCCCGGTAGGCCGCCTCGCGCGGGGCGAAGCCGGCTTCGATGTTGCGCTCCACGTTCTCCACCACCACGATCGCGTCGTCCACCACGATGCCGATCGCCAGCACCAGGCCGAACAGGCTCAACGCGTTGATCGAGAAGCCGAAGATGTGCATCACCGCGAAGGTGCCGATGACCGACACCGGCACCGCCAGCAGCGGAATGATGGAAGCGCGCCAGGTCTGCAGGAACACGATCACCACCAGCACCACCAGGGCGATGGCTTCGAGCAGCGTGTGCACCACCGATTCGATCGATGCCCGCACGAACTGCGTGGTGTCGTAGACGATCTCGTAGTCCACGCCCTCGGGCATGTTCTTCTTGATGTCGGCCATGGCGGCGCGCACGCCGTCGCTGATGGCGATGGCGTTGGAGCCCGGCGCGGCCGAGACGGGAATCGCCACCGCGTCCTTGTTGTCGAGCAGCGAACGCAGTGCGTAGTCGGAAGCACCCAGCTCCACCCGGCCGATGTCGCGCAGGCGGGTGACCGCGCCGTCGGCGCCAGTCTTCACGATGATGTCGCCGAACGATTCCTCGTTCTGCAGCCGGCCCTGGGCATTGACCGACATCTGCACGTCGATGCCCTGCACGCCGGGCGATGCGCCCACCACGCCGGCGGCCGCCTGCACGTTCTGGCCGCGGATCGCGGTCACCACCTCGGAGGCCGACAGGCCGCGCTGCGCCACCTTCTGCGGATCGAGCCAGACACGCATCGAGTAGTCGCCCGAGCCGAACAGCTGCACGTCGCCCACGCCGTCGACCCGCGCCAGGCGGTCCTTGACGTTGATCACCGCGTAGTTGCGCAGATAGGTCATGTCGTAGCGGCCGGTCGGCGACAGCAGGTGCACCACCAGCGTCAGGTCGGGCGAGCTCTTGATGGTGACGATGCCCAGGCGCCGCACCTCCTCCGGCAGCCGGGGCTCGGCCCGCGAGACGCGGTTTTGCACCAGCTGCTGGGCTTTGTCCGGATCGGTGCCGAGCTTGAAGGTGACGGTGAGCGTCATCAGGCCGTCGGTGGTCGCCTGGCTGCTCATGTAGAGCATGCCCTCGACCCCGTTGATCGCCTCCTCCAGTGGCGTGGCCACGGTTTCGGCGATGACCTTGGGGTTGGCGCCGGGGTAGTTGGCGCGGATCACCACCGATGGCGGGATCACGTCCGGGTACTCGGAGATCGGCAGGCCGCGCACCGCGATCAGGCCGCCGAGAAATATCAGCAGCGACAGCACGCCGGCGAAGATCGGCCGGTCGATGAAGAATTTGGAGATGTTCATGGCTGAGCTCTTGTTCTAGGTTTCATGGCGCTCGATGCGACGGGCGGGTTTCAGGACGGACGCGCGGCCGCGTCGGCGCGGGCCTGCTGCATCGGCACTTCCTGCGGCGCCACGAGCGAGCCCGGGCGCACCCGCTGCAGGCCGTTGACGACGATGCGCTCGCCCGCCTTCAGCCCGGAATCGACGATGCGCAGCCCGTCGATCGGACCGCCCAGGCGCACTTCGCGGTACTCGGCCTTGTTGTCGGGGCCGATCACCATCACGTACTTCTTGCTCTGGTCGGTGCCCACGGCGCGTTCGCTCACCAGCAGCGCGTTCGAGGTGCGCGAATGGCCCATGCGGATGCGGGCGAACTGGCCGGGCGTCAGCGAGCCGTCGGCGTTGTCGAACACCGCGCGCACCCGCACCGTGCCGCTGCGGGCGTCGACCTGGTTGTCGACCAGTTGCAGGCGGCCGGTGTAGGGCGTATCGGCCTGGCCGGCGGTGCCCATGCGCACCGCGATCGCGCCCTGCGCGGCGCGGGCGCCGGTGCGGTCGAGCGCCTGTTCGTCGGCGTCGAAGCTCGCGTAGATCGGGCTCACCGACACCAGCGTGGTCAGTACCGGCGAGCCGGGGCCTGCGGCCACCAGGTTGCCGACGGTGATCTCGACCCGGCCGATGCGGCCGGCGACCGGCGCGCGAACCTGCGTGTAGCCGAGATTCAGGCGTGCCGTCTGCAGGGCGGCAGTGGCCGCGCGCAGCCGGGCGTCGGCTTCGGCGCCGGCGTTGCGGCGCTCGTCGAGTTCGCGCTCGGCGATCGCCTTGTCGTCCCACAGCCGCTGCGAACGCGCCAGCTCGCTGCGGGCAAATACCAGCCGAGCCTGGGCGGCGGCGACTTCGGCCGATGCGCGGTCGACCTCGGCGGCGTACGGCGCCGGGTCGATCGTCACCAGCAGATCGCCGGACTTCACCAGCGCGCCTTCACGGAAATGGATCGACTGCACGGCGCCCGCCACGCGGGAACGCACGTCGACCCGCTGCACGGCTTCGAGCCGGCCGGAGTATTCGTCGAAGGCGCTGATCTCGCGTTCGGCCACGGTCGCGACAGAGACCGGCGTTGCGGGCGGTGGCGCGGCGGCGCCGGCATCGGCGCTGGAAGCGGCGCCCGGCAGGCCGATCAACGCGGCGGCGCCCACGGCCACCGCCACGGTGGCCACGGACAGGGCCACGCCGATGCGGCGGCGGCTGGTGGGGGTGGTGGATGCGTCGGTCATGGTGTGTCCTCGAAAAAGAAAAGGAGACGAAAAAAGGGCGAACGAAAAACGTCGGCCGCGTGCTGGGCGGTCGAAGAAAAAATGAAAATCACCAGCCCGGCGACAGTCGTCGGGCGACAGCCATCCGGCCGGTGCCGATCACAGGGCGCCGGAGGACGGGTTCATCGGCAGGGGCGAGCGTCCCGGTGCGGGACGCGGCGCCTAGTGCGGTGGTTCGGGCGCTTTCGCGGTCGCGGCGAAAAAGGAGCTCACGTATTCGCGGACCGCAGGCGCGCAGGGACAAGGGTCCTGATCCTGCGAGGCCAGCGCGTCGGGCCAGCCCTGGGCCTGTGGAATTGGCCGCCAGGTCACCGGCACGCCGGCAGCGCCGAGCTTTTCGGCATACACGCGGGCTTCGTCGTGCATCGGATCGGCCACGCCCGCCATCACCAGCGTGGGCGCGATGCCGCTCATGCGGCACGAGGCGCCCGGCACCGCGTAGGGATGCTCCGCATCGCGTGGACCACGCAGGTAGGCCATCCAGCCTTCGGACCACTTGCACGCGCCGGTCGATTCGCAGGTCGCCTCGCGCAGCGACGCGGTGCCGGTGCAGGGGTCGAGCATGGGCGACAGCAGGATCTGCCCGGCCAGCGGCGGATGCGCCCGGTCACGCGCCATGGCCGCCACGGCCGCGGCAATATTGCCGCCGGCTTCCTCGCCCGCCAGGTAGATGCGCGCGCCCCGGCCGCCTACCTTCATCCGGTGCCGGTGCAGCCAGTCGAGCGCCGCATAGCCGGTTTCGATTCCGGCGGGAAACGGATGCGACGGCGCCAGCGGGTAGGCGATCGACGCCACCACCGCGCCGGTGGCCGCCAGGATGCGCGGCACCTGGCTGCCGCTGTCCAGGCAGCCCGAGGTGAAGGCGCCGCCGTGGAAATGCAGCACCAGCGGCGTGCCGCCACCCACCGTGCGCTGGCCCTTGCCGTACCAGCGCACGCCCACGGGCTCCCGGCCCGGAAGGTCGAGCGTCTCGTCCAGACCGGTGACGGGGCACTCGGCGGCTTTCGACTTGGCAATGGTGGCTGGCGACATGGTGAAGTTTCCCGTAAGCGATAAAACGCAACGTGAAGCGAACTGTAGAGGGTGCGCTTCATGCGATAAACCGGCTGCGAACGCATGCTCTGTTTCCGTGAGACGAACAATGGAGCAGCTCGGTCGGTGTAACAATTCTCCCATCCCGGGCGTCTCGCCGAAGGCGAGGCAGACACCCGGGAGACAGACAACAAAACATCAGGGCGTCGGACGAGGGAACCACCGTGGACCAGATACAGGCAATGCGCGCCTTCACCCGGGTGGTGGAGACCGGCAATTTCACCAAGGCGGCCGATTCGCTGTCGCTGCCCAAGGCCTCCATCACCAAGCAGGTCCAGGCGCTGGAATCGCGGCTGCAGGTGCGGCTGCTCAACCGCACCACCCGGCGGGTCACCGTCACGGCCGACGGTGCGGCCTACTACGAGCGTGCCAGCCGGCTGCTGAGCGACCTCGACGACATCGAGGCCAGCATGACCAACGCCCAGGCCACGCCGCGCGGCCGGCTGCGGGTGGACATCGGGTCTTCCATCGCGCGGCTGGTCATCATTCCTTCCTTGGGCGAGTTCCACGACCGGTTTCCGGACATCCAGCTCGACCTCGGCGTGGGCGACCGCTCGGTCGACCTGATCGGCGAGAACGTCGACTGCGTGGTGCGGGGCGGCGAGCTCACCGAGCAATTTTTGGTGGCGCGGCGCATCGGGAGCATCGCGTTCGTGAATGTGGCGTCACCCGCGTATTTGCGCCGGCACGGCGTGCCGCAGCATCCGTCGGATCTCGAAGGCGGCCAGCACCGGGTGGTGCATTACTTCTCCAGTCGCACCGGGCGGCCTTATCCGATGGATTTCGTGCGGGGTGAAGAACGGGTCGAGCTGGCCATGCAATACCAGCTGTCGACCAACGAGGCGAATGCGCACACGTCCGCCGTGCTGGCCGGCCTGGGGGTTTCGCAGATGGCGACTTTCGATGCTGCGGCGCACCTGGCGTGCGGAGACCTGGTGGAGGTGCTGCAGGGGTGGACGACTGCGCCGTATCCGGTGCATGTGGTTTATCCGCCGAATCGGCACTTGAGTGCGAAGGTTCGGGCGTTTGTGGATTGGGCGGCTGAGGTTTTTGGCAGGTTTCCTGCTTTGCAGGGGCGGTGATTTTTTCGATTTATTGATTTATTGATTTATTGATTTATTTTTCTTCTACTGTTCGTAGAGTGGAGCTGGGGGCTTGCGCGCCCCCAGACCCGCGGTAACTTTCTTTTGTTGGGACAAAAGAAAGTCACCAAAGAAAAGCCCTCGAAGACGAGCTTGAAGCTCGGTCGGGCCATTGCTTCGCTCGGCCTGGGGAATGTGCCTTCGAACGCTCTAACGGCAACAGTTTGGACAAGGGTCGATCCAGTGCCTTGGCCCCTGCTTCGCAGGGTCGGGGCTGAGAGGGTAAGGACAGGCGACCGCACTGAGCACGTCGAGGGGGCCGCGCTGATTTGATCGCCACGCGCGCTGCGCACCGTGGTCCGGGTCACGTCGTGATGGCCCGCCCGTTCATGCGCTGCTTCGAGTCGATGTTCGAGTGCCAGGCTCAGCATTCCGCCAGGGCACTTCGCATGGCGCCTGCGCAATCCGTCAGTGCGGTTAACTGTTCTTACCCTCTCAGCCTCGACCCTGCGAAGCAGGGGCCATGGCACTGGATCGACCCTTGTCCAAACTGTTGCCGCTAGAGCGTTCGAAGGCACATTCCCCAGGCCGAGCGAAGCTATGGCCCGACCGAGCTTCGAGCTCGTCTTCAAGGGTTTTTCTTTGGTGACTTTCTTTTGTCCCAACAAAAGAAAGTTACCGCGGGTCTGGGGGCGCGCAAGCCCCCAGCTCCACCCTCGGCAGAGAGAAGAAAATCCATCAAGCCGACGGCTTAAGTAAAAAGACCAAGCCCCTCTCTAACGCCCGCACCAAAAGCCAAGCAAAAATCAAAGCCCACGAAAATCAAAATTGCCGAAGCAAATTAAACAAACCCCCACCAGGCGAGAAACAAGAAATCTCAAACATACCGAACCGCCGTGTCCCGCCGACAAAGCCCCCAAAGCCCCATCCCGCTCTCGCGAGCAATACGAACCGCCAGCCCGGTAGGCGCCGAAATACTCGCCATCGCGCCCACCCCCAGGCGGGAGCATTTGCGCACCAGTTCATAACTCCCCCGGCTGGACATCACCACGAAACCGCCGCGAAAGTCGGCCCCGTCACGGGCCAGCCACCCCAGCAACTTGTCCAGGGCGTTGTGTCGCCCGACATCCTCCATCACCCGCGTCAGCGACCCATCCGCCAATGCCCACCCGGCAGCATGCAGAGACCCCGCCCTGGCGTTGAGCGGCTGCCCTGCAGAAAGCCCGTCGAAGGCAGCGAGCACCACCTCCACATCGACCGACAACCCAACGTCGAGACCGACCGCAGGCGACAGATCCAGCCCGGCGAGGCTGTCGATGCCGCACACACCGCACCCCGTCCTCCCGGCCAGCGACCGCCGCCGGTCCTTCAGCCGAGCAAACGCACGACTGGAGATGTCAAGCCGCACCTCGATGGCCGGCGCCTCGGGATCGTCCATCGAAACGGCCGAGCCCCCCGGCAACGTCACCGTCCGCTGCTCGATGCCCCGGCAATCGGAAGCGCTGTCGAGAATGCCCTCGCTCAACGCAAAACCGAGCGCGAAATCCTCCAGGTCCTGGGGCGTGGCCATCATCACCGCATGCGAAATGCCGTTGAACACCAGTGCCACGGGCACCTCGGCTGCGATCCAGTCCTCGTTGTCGCGGGCTGCCACCCCTCCCGCCGAACGGCTTTCGCGCCGGACCGCCACCCGTTGGAGGGGCGGTGGCCGCGGGGATTCTTCTTGGGACGATGCCGGCAGATGGATTTCGGACATCGCCCGATTCTCCCGCGTCGATCGTCCGATGACCCCCGCGGGGTCATCGGACGATCGATTTCACTCTTCGTCGCCCTGGCAGTGGACGCGGACGAAAGCGCCGAGTTCGCCGGAATAGGGGTCGCCGCCTTCCTCATCCTGATCTTCCCAGCAGCGCCAGTCCGCCATGTGGTCGATGCCGTCCCCGGCCCGGCGTGCCGCACGCGCACGTCGGCAGCGCTCGGCGGTGGAGGTGTGGGCCGACACCGGTGTTGCGGTCATGTTTCTTCTCTCCTCTAGCTGCTGAAAACCGAACGTTTCAGCAGCGATCTTGGAGAATCCAACCCGAAATCCGCCGTCGCAGGCGAACCGGCGCCCCATCACGCGAATAGATATAGACCGCGCTTCCTTATCGATTTCAGATGGCGTTATCGCGCGCTGGAAGCACCGTCCGTCCCGGCACCGATGCGCGCGGCGACCTCGGTGCCAGCCGGTGTGAGCCGGACCAGCCAGCGCTCGCCGTCCTGCTCCACCACCACCCATCCAGGGCCGGCCCGGGGGCCGATACGCGAACTGCCCATGAGGGCGAGCTCCCGCAGCAGCACGCTCGCACCGGCCTGCAGCCGCTTGCCCAGCCGCGGCAAGGAAACCGGCCGATCGGACACCGCGGCTTCGTCGGCCAGCGCCAGCAGCAAGGCAGCGGCGAGCGACTCGGCCGGCGGCAGCGGCGGCGCGGCCGCGCTCAAGCGGGCACGCCTTCGACCGGCGTGGCGGCCGTACTGCGCACCAGCATCACCGGAATCGACTTGGACGTGGGCGTGCCCGCGTTCTCCGCGACCGAGGACAAGGGCACCAGCGGATTCGTCTCCGGGTAGTAGGCCGCCAGGCATCCGCGCGGGATGTCGTAGGCCACCAGCCGGAAGCCGTCGGCGCGGCGCTCCTGGCCGTCGTCCCAGACGGTCTGGATGTCGACCATGTCGCCATCGACGAATCCCAGCGCACGAATGTCGTCGGCGTGAATGAACACCACCCGTCGCTGCCCGAACACGCCCCGATAGCGATCGTCCATGCCGTAGATGGTGGTGTTGTACTGGTCGTGCGACCGCGTGGTGCCGAGGTTGAAGACGACCGTGTCCAAGCCCTTCGCGCGGGCGCGGCGCAGCGGGGTGTCGGTGGGCAGCGGGTGGGCGTAGAAGTTGGCGCGGCCGGTGTCGGTGGTCCAGACCCGCTCGCTGGCGGTATTGCGCAGGCGAAACCCGCCGGGCACCGCGACGCGGGCGTTGAAATCGTGGAAGTCGACGAAGACCTGTTCGATGAGCTCGCGGATGCGGCCGTAGTCGTCGATCACGCCGAACCAGTCGACCCGGCTGCGTGCGCCCAGCGTGGCGTGTGCCAACCGCGCGACGATGGCGGGCTCGGACAACAGGTGTTCCGACGCCGGCGGGTTGATGCCTTTGGAGATGTGCACCATGCCCATCGAGTCTTCCACCGTCACGCCCTGCGGCCCGGCGGCCTGCATGTCGATTTCGGTGCGGCCGAGGCAGGGCAGGATCAGCGCCTCGCGCCCGTGCACCAGGTGGCTGCGGTTGAGCTTGGTGGTGACGTGCACCGTCAGGTCGCAGCGGCGCAGCGCCTTCCAGGTCTCGAAGGTGTCGGGCGTGGC
This sequence comes from Xylophilus sp. GOD-11R, assembly GCF_033546935.1. Taxonomy (GTDB): domain Bacteria; phylum Pseudomonadota; class Gammaproteobacteria; order Burkholderiales; family Burkholderiaceae_C; genus Xylophilus. The sequence continues at coordinate 3,011,706 of NZ_CP137854.1, forward strand.
GGCGGCGAAGTTGCCACCCAGGGCGAAGAAGACTTTTCCCTTGCCGTCGCGCATGGCCGCGATGGCTTCGACCACGTCCCAGCCATGCTTGCGTGGCGGTGCGAAGCCGAACACGGCCTGGAGCCGGTCGAGCAACGCGGCGGGCGGCTTTTCCCAGATGCCCATGGTGCGGTCGCCCTGCACGTTGCTGTGGCCGCGCACCGGGCACGGGCCGGCGCCCGGGCGGCCGATGTTGCCGCGCAGCAGCAGCAGGTCGACGATGAGCTGGATGGTCGCCACCGAATGCTGGTGCTGGGTGATGCCCATGCCCCAGCAGACGATGGCGCTTTCGGCGTGGCGGTAGATGTCGGCGGCCTGGCGGATCTGCTCGAGCGACAGGCCGGATTCGGCCACCAGCGCGTCCCAGCTCTCGGCGCGCAGGTCGGCCAGCAGGGCGTCGACACCGGCGGTGTGCCGGGCGATGAAAGCGTGGTCGAGCACGGCCTCGCCGGCGTCTTCGCGCTCGACGAGGTGCTTCATCATTCCCTTGACCGCCGCCAGGTCCCCGCCGACCTGCAGCTGGAAGTAATGGGTGCTGATGGGCGTGGAGCCCAGCGTGGCCATTTCCATCTTGCTCTGCGGGTCCTGGAAACGCTCCAGGCCGCGCTCGCGCAAGGGGTTGAAGCTGACGATCTTCGCGCCGCGCTTGTGGGCCTCGCGCAGCTCGCCGAGCATGCGCGGGTGGTTGGTGCCTGGGTTCTGGCCAAAGATGAAGATGGCGTCGGCGTGCTCGAAATCCTCCAGCGACACCGTCCCCTTGCCCACGCCGATCTGCGGCCGCATGCCGCTGCCGCTCGGCTCGTGGCACATGTTGGAGCAGTCGGGGAAATTGTTGGTGCCGTACTCCCGCACGAACAGCTGGTACAGAAACGCCGCTTCGTTGCTGGCCCGGCCGGAGGTATAGAAAACCGCCTGGTTCGGGTCGGGCAGCTCGTTCAGGTGCCGGGCGATGAGCGCGAAGGCGGCGTCCCATTCGATCGGCCGGTAGTGGTCAGTGGCCGCGTCGTAGACCATCGGGTGGGTGAGCCGGCCCTGGTCTTCGAGCCAGAAATCGCTGTGCGTGGCGAGCTCGCTCAGCGTGTGGCGTGCGAACAGCTCGGGCGTGGCGCGGCGCGCGGTGGCTTCGGCCGCGACGGCCTTGGCACCGTTCTCGCAGAACTCGAAGGTGGAAGCGTGGTTGCGGTCGGGCCAGGCGCAGCCCGGGCAGTCGAAACCGTCGGGCTGGTTGGCCGACAGCAGCGTCTTGGCGCCTTTCACCGCGATGTCCTGGCGCTGCAGCGCCAGCCCGACGGACTTCAGCGCGCCCCAGCCGCCCGCCGGGCCTTTATAGATCTCGATTTTGCTCATACGGCTCCCCTCCAGGCCCGCCCGCTGCGCGCGGCCTCCCATCCCCTTCCGGGGCCGACACCGGCCGTCCGGCAAAGCCGGCCCGGCGGTGCTCCGGGAAAGTCAATGACGAGAGTCATGCTGGAGTTCGCTTTCAATGGAAGAACTTCGCCGCGCTCAGCAGCGTGCGATAGATGCCCCAGGCCAGCGGAATGCCCACTGCCAGCCAGGCGATGCCCACCAGGGCGGGGCTGGTAGTGCCACCGCCGCCGCTGCCGGCGCCGACCTGCGAGGCCACGGCTTTCTCATGCGCCAGTTGCTTCTCGACGGCCAGTTCCTCGTCGCTCATGAAATGCCGCTCGGCCACCGGCCGAATCAGCAGGTTGGCGACCAGGCCGATCGCCAGCATGCCGACCAGGATGTACATGGTCTGGTTGTAGACCTGTTCGCGCGGGATGCCCAGGCCGAGCTGGTATTCGCGCATGTAGTTGACAACGACGGGCCCCAGGATGCCGGCGGTGGCCCAGGCGGTGAGCAGGCGGCCATGGATGGCGCCGACGAACTGGGTGCCGAACAGGTCGGCCAGGTAGGCCGGCACCGTAGCGAAGCCGCCGCCGTACATCGACAGGATGATGCAGAAAGCGCCCACGAACAGCAGCTGGTTGCCGGCCGAGGCCGAGCCCGGAATGCTGGCGTAGAGCAGGCCGCCGAGCACGAAGAAGATGGCGTAGGTGAGCTTGCGGCCGAGCTTGTCGGAGATGGTCGCCCAGAAGAAACGCCCGCCGATGTTGAACAGCGACAGCAGCGCGGTGAAACCGCCCGCCACCACCGCGATGGCCGCGAGCTCGGCCTTGTCGAGTTCGCCGTACTTGCGCGCCGCGCCGATCAGGCTGCCGCCGAAGACTTCCTGCAGCATCGGCGAAGACATGCCGATCACGCCGATGCCGGCGCTGACGTTCATGCACAGCACCACCCACACCAGCCAGAACTGCGGAATGCCCCAGACCTTGCGCACATGCACATGGCGCTGGGTGATCATGGCGCGCGAGGCCTGGTCGGCAGGCGGCGTCCAGCCGGCCGGCTTCCAGCCGCTCGGCGGCACGCGGTAACCCAGGGCGCCGGCCATCATGAAGACGAAGTAGATCAGCGCCATGGCCACGAAGGTCTGCATCACGCCGACATCGGTGGGGGTGGAAAAATGCTTCATCAGGTCCACCGCCAGCGGCGAGCCGATCATCGCGCCGCCACCGAAACCCATGATGGCCATGCCGGTCGCCATGCCGCGCCGGTCGGGGAACCACTTGATGAGCGTGGACACCGGCGAGATATAGCCCAGGCCCAGGCCGATGCCGCCGATGACGCCGGAGCCGAGGATCATCAGCCAGAACTGGTGCAGGTGAATGCCGAGCGCCGACAGCAGCATGCCGCCGCACCAGCACACCGCCGCCACCACGCCGGCCTTGCGCGGTCCGGCGCGTTCCAGCCAGCCGCCCCACAGCGCCGCCGAGCAGCCCAGGAAGACGAAGAACAGGGTGTACATCCAGCCCAGCGTGGCGATGCGCCAGTCGCAGCCACTGGCGAAGAGCTCGGCGAAGAAACTCATGTCGCGGTCGCAGGCCACCGCTCCGGTGCCGGTGGTGGCGAGCATTTTCGACAAGGGAAGCCAGAACACCGCAAAGCCATAGGCCATGCCGATGCAGAGATGAATGGCCAGGGCGGCCGGCGGAACCAGCCAGCGATTGAAGCCGGGGCCGGCGATGGTGCGTTCCTTGTCCAGGAATCCGGGCATGGGTGATGTCTCCCTCAGATGTTGGTATGGGCCGCGAGGCACTCGGGCCTCGTCAGGGGCGCGGAGTGTCGATGGGGCGCCCGGATGTGTCAAATTGCATCTGGACATGATCCCATTCGCAAAAGTGATCGAAGCGGCGCAGACCGTCCATGCGCCGCTCGGACCGGCGCCGCTAGTCGCTGGGCGGGGCGCCGCTGTGCTCGGCCAGTTGCGCCCGCCAGGCGCCGGTGTCGAGCAGGGCCAGCGCGGCCTCGAGCGCGCGCGAAGGCCGCCCGCCCGCGGGCGCCATGAAGCCGATGCCGGTCAGCACCTCCGGGCCGGTCAACGGCAAGGCTTCCAGCTCGCCGTGCACCCGGATGGTCGCCGCCATGGCGCCCGGCATCACGGCGCAGACGTCGCCGGCCAGCACCGCATGGACCAGGGTCAATACCGAGTTGGTCTCGATGGCCGGCTGTACCGGCCCGACGCCGGCGGCCGTGAAGGCCTGGTCGATCAGGGTGCGGTTGTGCATGTCGGTCGTCAGCAGACACAGCGGCAGCGCAGCGGCCTCCTGCCAGGAAACCGGTTCGCCGATGTACGACCCGCCCGCGTCGCGTCCGCGGCAACGCACCAGGTAGTAATGCTCGATGTATTGCGGCCAGGTCTGCAGCCCGGTGCCGCACTGCTCCGAACGGTCGATGTAGCCCAGCGCCAGGTCGAGCGACAGCGAATCGAGCCCACGCTCCAGATCCTTCGAACTCATCGACAGCACCGTCGGCACGATGCCCGGCTGCCCGCGCTGGAGCAGCGCAGCAAAGCGCGCCAGCACCGGCGTGGCGGTCGGCACCGCGGCGATGCGCAGACTGCCCCGCACCATGCCGGCGCTGCTGAGCAGCTCCTGCTGCAACACCTCGTGTTCGCGCACCATGCGCTGGGCCGATGCCAGCACCCGTTGCCCTTCGTGCGTCAGCCCGCCGTAGGCCCGGCCGCGCCGCACGATGACCACGCCGAACTCCTGCTCGAGCGCGCGCAAGGCGTTCGACAGCGCCGGCTGGGTGATGTGGCAGGCTTCGGCCGCGCGGCCGAAATGGCGGTGTTCGTCGAGCGCCACCAGGTAGCGCAGGGAGGCCAGCAGGTTCATCCGGCGCAGCATAGCCACCCCTGTCGCCGGCCGGGATATGGATGAACCCAGGTCCAGCCGAGTCCTCAGGTGTCGGAGCTGACCGCGATGGTCGGGAACCGGGTCGAATAGTCCTTGCCCTTGCCGGCGATGCTCACCGCCACTTTGCGCGCGATGGCCTTGTAGATGGCCGCGTTGGCACCGTCCGGCTCGGCCGCCACGGTGGGCGTACCGCCGTCGGCCTGCTGGCGGATCGCGATCGACAGCGGCAGCGCGCCCAGGTAGTCCATGGCGTAGTCGGCCGCGATGCGCTGGCCGCCGCCCTCGCCGAAGATGTGTTCGGCATGGCCGCATTGGCTGCATACGTGCACCGCCATGTTCTCCACCACGCCGAGCAAGGGCACGCCCACCTTTTCGAACATCTTCACGCCTTTGCGCGCATCGATCAGCGCGATGTCCTGCGGCGTGGTGACGATGACGGCGCCGGCCAGCGGCACGCGCTGCGACAGGGTCAGCGCGATGTCGCCGGTGCCGGGCGGCATGTCGACGACGAGGTAGTCCAGGTCCTTCCAGTTGGTCTGGCGCAGCAGCTGCTCCAGTGCCTGCGTGGCCATGGGGCCGCGCCAGATCATGGCCTGGTCCGGCTCGATCAGGAACCCGATGGAAATCAGCTGCAGCCCGTGCGCGGCGATCGGGTCCATGCTCTTGCCATCGGTGCTGGCGGGCTTCTGGCCGGCAACGCCCAGCATGGTCGGCACGCTGGGGCCGTAGATGTCGGCGTCGAGCAGGCCGACGCGCGCCCCCTCCGCGGCCAGGGCCAGGGCCAGATTGGCAGCGGTCGTGCTCTTGCCGACGCCGCCCTTGCCGGACGCCACCGCCACGATGTTGCGCACCTCGGGCATCGGCTGCAGGCCGCGCTGCACCGAATGCGCGATCACCTTCATCTCGAACGCCACATCGACGCCGGTCACGCCGGGCACCGTGCGCACGGCCCGCTCAAGCAGTCCCGCCAGCTCCGCATGCTGGCTCGCGGCCGGGTAGCCCAGCTCGACGGCCAACCGCACCGCACCGTCGACAGCCACCGTCACTCCCCCGAGCGCGCGCGCCGGCGCCAGGGGCGCGCCGGTGTTCGGATCGATGACGGAGGCGATGGCGGATCGGATCTGGGCGTCGGTGGGCGTGGTGCTCATGCTGGAGAAAGAAGAAATGCGCCAAGCGGCGCGAAGGCCGCGAAGTCTACGCCGGGGCCTCTACCGGTCTCGGCGTAGGGTCGCGCGACCCGGCGGGCGCCACGTCCTCGGCAGCGACCGGGAACTTCAACCACACGGCTTCAAATCAATGGCACGCCCGTCTCGCAGCGAGCCATCGAGCGAGTCACCTGCCCATCAGGGGCGATGGTCGCGCTCCGGCTCCACCCGCATCGTGCGCGATAGCGCGTGCCCGTAACGAGCGAGCAAGCCCTGCGCACGAAGATCGGTCATCACCCGCTCAGGCGGCATGTTGGCGGCCTTGCAGCTGCGCCACCTCCCGGTCGATCACTTTATCGATCGCAGCCGCCCCCCGGTTCAGCGCCACGTTCCGGGCTTCGCCCTCGATGGCAAAAACGGACAAATAGCGCTCGAAGGCCAGCCGCCATTCAGCACCCAGCTTCTTGGCGTGCTCGACCTTCTCTTGAGGCGACAACTTCTTCCCTGCCAGCGCCTGCTTCAGAAGACCCGGCAATTCCGGTGGAACCCACGCATCGGACCTGTTCGCCAGGCTGACCCCGCCGTCGGGCTCCTGGCGCATTGGCAGCAGCATGTCGCGCCAGTATTTCGCGAGTGCCTCTGGAGGCGCGGGCCTGAAATCACCGGCGTGCTCGGCGCGCGCGCGCCAGCCATCCAGCAAACCAGCGACTCTTGCCAAATACAGGCGGCGCACCGCCTCGACCTGTTCCCGCGCCAGGCCATTCGCTTCCAGGACGGCGGCCAGCACGTGGTCGCAGATCCAAACCGATCCGCGAATCGACGGCAGCTGGTGGTCCACGTCGTAGCCCGTCTGGTACTTTTGCAGCAATAGTTCCATGACATGTGCCATCGCATTGGCGATTGTTTTCGGCGATCTGCCATAAAACGTCTTGCAGTACCGGTCCATGGCCGATGCCACTTCGACGGCCAGGCTGTCGAACATCACGCGGTCGCCGACCAATTCCGATGGCGCACCTGCCGCGAGGCTGCCCAGGCCCCATTGCGCCAAGGAACGCTTGATCTCGACGTGCCGGGGCGACGAAATCGGAGGTTGCAAGCGGTTGACCAACTCGTCCGCGCCGTGGCACATGCGACGCCGAAAATCCGCATACGACATGCGACCGCCGTCGAGCGCTGCCTGGTAATTGTCAAGTTTGTTCCAAAAGAGTGGCGGCAACTGACACGGGGAGTTCGACGCCTCCAGAAAGAACGTCAGTTTCTCGACCAGCAATGCCTTCACGCAGCGCGAAGCTTCCGATCGCTCGAATCCCGCGGTCACCAAATCCGAGCACAGGCGGTTGTAGTCGCCGGAGAATTCGGAGCGCGGCCCGCCGTAGGCATAACGCAAGGTCGAAGCCATCGCGAAAGGCTCGGCAGAGACCGCCGCCCAGAATGGCGACGCGACGATGCGCTGCCGCAACGGGTTCTCGCCATTGCCATGGAAATCCGTTGTCGCCGCGGCATTCGCACTCGCATTGGGCAGATTTGCGAAGTGGACATGCTTTTTGGGGACCGGCTTACCCGGTGGGGGCGGCACTTGAGGACTCGGCTGCGGGCCAAATGGTTTCGCCAACCCTACCGGTGGCATATGCTTAGGAAACATGGCTTAGTTCTAGTATTTGAAAAAACCGCAGTGTGGTGACAGGCCGTTGGTCTGGCGCGCGCGCTCACGAACATCCAAGGGCCAGGCCGAAGCTCTGCCGAAAGCCGGCTTCACTGTGGCGGTCGACCGCAACGCCGGCGAACTCCCCCATCGCCCGCGAAGGGCGCGGCTCAGCGGTTGCCGGATTCCGATTCCTTCGGCCATTCGTCCATGGCAAGTGCTACGGAACGCCGCGCCGCCTCGACATGTTCCGGCGTCGCTCCGGTCGCATCGATGACCGCGAGTGCCACATGCTGGATGACGAACGCACGCTTGCGCAGCTCGAGTGTCTCGGTGGCGACGTCGACGTTGGCTGCGCTCCGATATGCCGAGGACGGCTGCAACTTTGCCAGTTCCGACCGAACGAATTGCGCCACGCCTTCTCCAAACTCCTGCGGCGGCCCCCCGCTCAAGGCTCGGCATTTCGTACCGCAGGCACGCGCAAGGCGGGCGCCTTGCACGTCGATTTTCCAGGCGTCGGCGTCGAAAAGCTGCGGCGGCATGCGCGCCTGGATGCTGCCCATGCCCCACCTCGCGAGCTCACGGCGGTTGTCTGCGTAATGGTTGCGAGGCGCGGTCCGCACCAGCTGCAGTGCGAGGCCGGAGACCTCTGTCTGCATCTTCCGCCGGAATTCGAGATACGGCATCTCGCGAGCCGCCAGAGCAGCCCGATGCCGCTCGAAATTGCTTCTGACGTCCGGCGGCAGCATCAAAGGCGAATGAGACGACTCCAGTTGCCCGAGCAAGGCCTCGAGCATCATGTCCTTCAGACAGCGCAATACCTCGAGGCGGTCGCCTCCCTGGGCCAGCAGCTCGGCACTCAAGCGCTCGTAATCAGGGGAGAACTCGCAACCCGGCCCGTTGTAGGCGTAGCACAGGGTGCAGGCCAGTGCGAATGGCTGGTCGGAGATCGCCAGCCAGAACGGCGAGCGCCTGATCCTCTCCTCCAGCGGCGTCGGGCGGCTGCAGCCGCCGAAATCCGAGGCGGAATCGACACCCGCCTCCGGCATCAGCAGGCCACCGAGCGGGCTGTCGTCGGCCGGAATCGACGGCAGCACGTCTTCCGGCTTCTGATCGATGGGCAAACCTGGCGAGGATGGAGATGCGGCGCCCGCCGGAGCGGGGCCGGACGAGTTCAAAAACAAATGCTGTGCGGCGGACAGGGCAGACAAGGTTGGCACTCCGTAGTGGGACAGTCCTCAGGTTCACCTGGCGATGCCTGCCTGGCGCGCCGACTTCCGAATATCGAAGCCCCACGCCGAATCGTGCCGACGCCAGCGGACTCGCCGTTGCATCGCACTTCCATCCTGCATGCCAGAAATACCGGGACCACCCCGAAACCCGGCTCAGGGCTCGATAGCAGTGGCACGCCGAAGCCTCGCCGCACTTAAAATCGCGGGCTCGCCCGGCTGTTGCCAGGCCCCTTTCCGGCCCCGTTCGGCATTTCCCCGATGACCTCTCCCCGCCAGCTCTTCGTCACCACCGCCCTGCCCTACGCCAACGGCAAATTCCATATCGGCCACATCATGGAATACATCCAGGCCGACATCTGGGTGCGCTTCCAGCGCATGCGCGGCTCGCAAGTGGCTTTCGTCTGCGCCGACGACGCCCATGGCGCGGCCATCACCATCGCGGCCGACAAGGCGGGCGTGACGCCGCAGGCCTTCGTCGCCGAGATCGCCGCCGGCCGCAAGCCCTACCTCGACGGTTTCCACATCGCCTTCGACAACTGGCATTCCACCGACGGCCCCGAGAACCACGTGCTGGCGCAGGACATCTACCGCGACCTGCGCACCGCCGGCCTCATCGAGACCCGCAGCGTCGAGCAGTTCTACGACCCCGAGAAGGGCATGTTCCTGGCCGACCGCTTCATCAAGGGCGAATGCCCCAACTGCCACGCCAAGGACCAGTACGGCGACAACTGCGAGGTCTGCGGCGCGGTCTACGCGCCCACCGAGCTGATCGAGCCCTACTCCGCGCTCTCCGGCGCCAAGCCGGTGCTGCGCAGCTCCGACCACTTCTTCTTCAAGCTGTCCGACCCGCGCTGCGAGGCCTTCCTCCAGGAATGGACCGTCGCGCCCGGCCATGTGCAGCCGGAGGTGCAGAACAAGATCCGCGAATGGCTCTACCAGGACGACGAAGGCAAGGGCGGCCTCGGCGACTGGGACATCAGCCGCGACGCACCCTACTTCGGCATCGAGATCCCCGACGCGCCGGGCAAATACTTCTACGTCTGGCTCGACGCGCCGGTCGGCTACCTCGCCTCGCTGAAGAACTATCTCGACAAGCAGGGCCTGGACTACGCCGGCTACATGGCCCAGCCGGGGCTCGAGCAGGTGCATTTCATCGGCAAGGACATCATCACCTTCCACACCCTGTTCTGGCCGGCCATGCTGCACTTCAGCGGCCGCAAGGCGCCCGACGCCATCTACGTGCACGGCCACCTCACGGTCAACAACGAGAAGATGAGCAAGAGCCGGGGCACCGGCATCGACCCGCTCAAGTACCTGTCGCTCGGCCTGTCGCCGGAACACCTGCGCTACTACCTCGCGGCCAAGCTGAGCGGCCGCAACGAAGACATCGATTTCAACCCCGACGACTTCGTCGCCCGGGTCAACAGCGACCTGGTCGGCAAGTTCATCAACATCGCTAGCCGCGCCGCCGGCTTCCTCACCAAGCGCTTCGAAGGCCGCCTGAGCGCGCCGGCCGGCGCCGACGCCGGACTGCTGGAGCAGCTCCAGGCCCGCGCCGAGGACATCGCCGCGCTCTACGAAGGCCGCGACACCGCCCGGGCACTGCGCGAAACCATGGCGCTGGCCGACAAGGTCAACGAGTTCGTCGACGCCAACAAGCCCTGGGAACTGGCCAAGCAGGCCGGCATGGAGTCGCGACTGCAGGACGTCTGCTCCACCTGCATCGAAGCCTTCCGGCTGCTGGCGATCTACCTCAAGCCGGTGCTGCCGGCGCTGGCGGTGCAGGTCGAGAGCTTCCTGCAGGTCGAGCCGCTGCGCTTCGACGACGCGTCGCGCCTGCTGGGCGCGGGTCACGTCATCGGCACCTACCAGCACCTGATGCAGCGTGTCGATCCGAAGCTGCTGGAGCAACTGTTCGAGCCCTCCGCGCCTGCCGCACCGCCTGCCGCCGCCGCGGAACCCGCAGCCGACGCGCTGCCCGGCGGCGAGGCGGTGGCGCCCGTCATCGGCATCGACGACTTCGCCAAGATCGACCTGCGCATCGCCCGCATCGACGCCTGCGAACCAGTAGAAGGCTCGACCAAGCTGCTGCGCCTCACGCTCGACGTGGGCGAAGGCCGCCAGCGCAACGTGTTCAGCGGCATCGCTTCGGTCTACCGGCCCGAGCAGCTGGTCGGCAAGCTCACGGTGATGGTCGCCAACCTGGCGCCGCGCAAGATGAAGTTCGGCGTCAGCGAGGGCATGGTTCTTGCGGCCAGCCACGCCGACGGCAAGGCCCATCCGGGCATCCATCTGCTGGAGCCGTGGCCCGGTGCCACGCCCGGCATGCGTATCGGTTGACTCTCCTCCCGCGAGGTGTTCGATGAAGTTCGCAACCCTGATGGCCGGCACCATGCTGGCGAGCGGCCTGTGCGGCTGTGCCGTGGTGGCGGTGGCCGACGCCACGATCAGCGTGGCCGCCACCACGGTGAGCGCTGCTGCCAGCGTGGCCGGATTGGCGGTCGACGCCACCGTGGGCACGGCCCGTCTCGCCGGCCGGGCGGTCTCGGCTGTCGTGCCGGGTGGCCCCGACTAGAACGCCCGCGCCTTTTTATGACGCAAGTGCGCGCCGGCAGCCGGTAAAATCGCGCTTTCGCCCTTCAGCCCATCGGCTTTCCAGGTCTGCCCCATGCCATTCTTCCAACGCAAGCACTACACCTCCGAAGCCACCGACTTCATCAACGACCTGAAGAAGCAGCGCCCCACGCTCGACGCCGAGCAACGCGCCGGTCGTGCCCTGCTGTGGGACAAGAAGGTCGACCGCGACGCCTGGTCCGACTACGACGCGGGCGAGATCAAGCAGAAGCCCTACGTCTACCAGACCGACGCCAGCTGAAAGCCCGCGCGCACCGGTCTGCCGGTCGCCGCTGACTGACCCTCTCCCGCATGAACGACTCCGCCACGGTCGAGGCCACCGGCAACGACCATTCGCCGGACGTCGTCGACCAGGTCGCGCTGGCACGGCTCTATGGCGAGCCGCTGTTCGCGATGCCGCAGGATCTCTACATCCCGCCGGACGCGCTCGAAGTCTTCCTCGAAGCCTTCGAAGGCCCGCTGGACTTGCTGCTCTACCTGATCCGCAAGCAGAACTTCAACATCCTCGACATTCCGATGGCGGCGCTCACGCGCCAATACCTGTCGTATGTGGACGAGATCCGCTCGCGCAACCTCGAACTGGCCGCCGAATACCTGCTGATGGCGGCGATGCTGATCGAGATCAAGTCGCGCATGCTGTTGCCACCCAAGAAGGCCGAGCCCGGCGCCGAGCCTGAAGACCCGCGCGCCGAGCTGGTGCGCCGGCTGCTGGAATACGAGCAGATGAAGCTCGCCGCCGCCAAGCTCAACGCAGTGCCGCAGTTCGGCCGTGATTTCCTGCGGGCGCAGGTCACCATCGAGCAAAGCCTGCAACCGCGTTTTCCGGATGTGAACGTGGCCGACCTGCAATCGGCCTGGCGCGACATTCTGGCGCGCGCCAGGCTGGTCCAGCACCACACCATCACCCGCGAAGAACTGAGCGTGCGCGAATACATGAGCTTCGTGCTGCGCACGCTGCAGGGCCGGCGTTTCGTGCCGTTCGAGGAGCTGTTCCAGCCCGAGAAAGGCTCGACCGTGCTGGTCGTGACCTTCATCGCGCTGCTGGAACTGGCCAAGGAAACCCTCATCGAGATCACCCAGGCCGAGGCCTTCGCGCCGATCTACGTGCGGCTGGCGTATTCCAGCTGACGCGCGATCGGCAAACGGTCACGACAGTCCTTCTTCGGCCAGGCAATCCCGCAGGAGCGGGCGCAGTGTCTCCTGCTGGGCGGCTGTCAGTCGGCCGAGTGCCTCGTCCACCACGTCTGGAACTTCCAGAGCGTATCGCCGCAGGCCAGCCGTATGAGGGGAACCAACTTGCAGGCCTTGCTCACGGCGCGGCGCAGATCTGTAGCGGCGTCTTCGGTCAGCACGAACGGTTGCGGTGCCGTTACCCCACTTCTGCCCGAATCTCACGCACCGGGGGATGCGGCCGCGGCTCAAGATCGCGACGCCGATGCCGCATGGTCGATGGGCGCTCGGCCGGCTCGAGCGATTCGGTGCCGGAGGGCGACCTGGGATCGGTCACGTAGTCGGGCTTGAGTGCCGGCGCGCGTTGCAGATTCTGGCCCGAATCGATGCGCCGACGCCATTCGTCGTGCCTGGCCTGACGCCCCTCTTCCCATCGAAGGATCCTGGCCTGCAGGCTCTGTGCCCTGGTGTGGAGCCTGTCGATCTTGATGAAGCCGTCCCCGCGATCCGCCGGAGAAAACACACGGCGCTGCATCTCCTCCACGTCGGCATGCAGTTGCTCCAGCAAATGGCTCAAATGGCGATTGGAGGGCACGGCACGCGGCAGCTCGGCGCAAGCGGAGATGAGTTCGTGGAATCGGAGCGTCAGTTCGATCATGTCCGGCGGCTCGTAGCTGAACAGATTGAGAAACGCTTCGCAGGGACGCAGCTGTATCGTCGGCGCACGGCGAGGCAGGTCAGCCAGAAAGCTGCCGGCAGACGAGGCAGGGAAGTCGGCGTCCCGGGCGTCCGCCGGGGCGATCGCCTGAGTCGCTCGCTCGGCAGCGCCGCGTACCGGTTGGTGCCTGCCGGTAGCGTTGGCGGAAAGGGGTGGGGGCAGAAAGGACAAGAGTGAATGTTCCACGATGAATGGGTCGAGGGGTGATTGGCAAACAAGAGGTGCGCCGGTCGCAGCCACTGTCGGACCCGTCGTCCCGCCTCGCCATGCGAGCGCCGAAAACGGCGCGGCTTGCACGAAGCGGGCGGTGATAAAGTGCGGCGCCCTCACGGCCGGCGCCCGCCTGCTACGTTTTTTTCGAACCCGAGACAAACCCGCTCCAGACCCATGGCCGATTCCTCAGCGCCCGCCTCCACGACGCCCTACGGCACGCTGCCGCCCGCATCGAACCCGGCCGAGCGCAAGCCGCTGAGCCTGCCGCGCCTGGCCGGCATGCAGGCGCGCGGCGAGAAGATCGCCATGCTCACCGCCTACGACGCCACCTTCGCCGCCATGGCGGACGCCGCCGGCGTCGAGTGCCTGCTGGTCGGCGATTCGCTGGGCATGGTCTGCCAGGGCCAGTCGAGCACGGTCGGCGTTTCGCTCGATGCCATGCGCTACCACACCGAATGCGTGGCGCGCGGCCTGCAGCGGGTGCAGGGCACGGCCTGGATCGTGGCCGACCTGCCCTTCGGCAGCTACCACCAGTCGCGTGAGCAGGCACTGGCCAGCGCTACGGTGCTCATGCAGGCCGGCGCGCACATGGTCAAGCTCGAAGGCGGCGGCTGGACGACCGAGACGGTGCGCTTTCTGGTGGAGCGCGGCATTCCGGTCTGCGCGCATCTGGGCCTGACGCCGCAGACCGTGTTCGCGCTCGGCGGCTACCGGGTGCAGGCGCGCGAAACCGAAAGCGCCGAGCGGCTGCGCGCCGATGCCCTCGCCCTGCAGGCTGCCGGCGCCGCCATGGTGGTGCTGGAGATGGTGCCGGCGTCGCTGGCGTCCCGCCTCACCGGCGAACTCGAGCGCTGCGCCACCATCGGCATCGGCGCCGGCCGCGGCACGGCGGGCCAGGTGCTGGTGATGCACGACATGCTGGGCATCAATCTCGGCCGGAACCCGAAATTCGTGCGCAATTTCATGGAAGGTGCCGGCGGCGTAGCCGAGGCCATGCGCGCCTACGTGGCCGCCGTCAAGGACGGCAGCTTTCCCGACGACTCGCTTCATGCCTGGTAACCCCCGGCCGACCCGACCAATGCAGATCGCCCGCTCCGTCTCCGACCTCCGTGCCCTGCTGGCGCCCTACCGCGCGCCGGCCTTCGTCGCCACCATGGGCAATCTCCACGACGGCCACATCGCACTGTTGCACCGGGCGCGTGACCTGGGCGACGTGAGCGTGGCCAGCATCTTCGTGAACCGGCTGCAGTTTTTGCCGCACGAGGACTTCGACAGCTATCCGCGTACCTGGGACCAGGACTGCGCCCGGCTCGAAGCGGCCGGCTGCGACGTGCTCTTCGCGCCGCGCGAGGCCGACCTCTACCCGGAGCCGCAGACCTTCAAGGTGCAACCCGATCCGGCGCTGGCCGACATCCTGGAAGGCCACTACCGACCCGGTTTCTTCACCGGCGTCTGCACCGTGGTGCTCAAGCTCTTCAACTGCGTGCAGCCGCGCCACGCGCTCTTCGGCCAGAAGGACTACCAGCAGCTGATGGTGGTGCGGCGCATGGTGCAGCAGTTGGCGCTGCCGATCGAGATCGTCGGTGCGCAGACCGAGCGCGCGGCCGACGGACTGGCGCTGTCGTCGCGCAATGGCTATCTGGATGCGGCCGCCCGTGCCGAAGCGGTGCAGCTGCCGCTGGCGCTGCGCGCCCTGGCCGATGCGGTGAGCGGCGGGCGTCGCGATCTGGAAGCGCTGGAAGGCGAGGCGATGCAGGCACTGGCGGCACGCGGCTGGAAACCGGACTACCTGACGGTGCGCAAACGCGGCGATTTGCTGCCGCCGGCGGCCGACGATGATGCGGGCTGGCACTCGCTGGTCGTACTGGGCGCAGCGCGCCTGGGCGCCACGCGCCTGATCGACAACCTGGAGGCCTCGGCTCACCCCCAGGCTACGCACTTCGTGTCTTCGCCTACCCCCCACCGGGGGCGGCTCGCTGGCTCGGCGTAGCCTCACCGCGTTGCCTCTGAGGCAGTCGGCCTCGCTTGCGCGACGTCGCACGGACGGCTGCTTAACTTGCTTCGTCTTGCGTCAGGCGGATGTACTTGGCGAACAGGCTGTCGTGGTTCTCGACGTGGGCCGGGTTGACCGGAATACATGCCACCGGGCAGATCTGCACGCACTGCGGCTCGTCGAAATGGCCGACACATTCGGTGCAGCGGTTGGCATCGATCACATAAACGGTCTCGCCGGGAGAAATCGCCTCGTTGGGGCACTCCGGCTCGCACACGTCGCAGTTGATGCACTCGTCGGTAATCATGAGGGCCATGGCGCGATTATCCCGGAGCCGGCAAACACCCCGGAGCCGGCAGGCCCAACGCCATAATGGCCGCCCTTTCTATCCGCCCCTGACCCTTCGTCGATGACCGCCTTTATCGCCCGGCGCCTGCTCGGATTGCTCGTGACCCTGGCGGCGACGGCGGCCCTGGTGTTCTGGGCACTCGACATCCTGCCGGGCAATGCCGCACAGATGGCCCTGGGCGCCGACGCCGACCCGGCCGCGGTGCGGGCGCTGGCCTTGCAGATGGGCCTGGACCAGCCGGCCTGGAGCCGCTTCGTGGCCTGGCTGCACGCCCTGCTCGCCGGCGACCTCGGTACCAGCACCGCCTACGGCGAACCGGTGGCCGCGCTCATCGCCGAACGGCTGGCGCTCACCGTGCCGCTGGCGCTGCTGGCGATGGCGCTGACCTGCGCGATCGCCCTGCTGGTGGGCGTGACCGCCGCCGCCCGCCACCGCAGCGCGACCGACACCGGCCTGATGGCGCTCACCCAGCTCGGCGTGGCGGTGCCCAATTTCTGGCTGGCGATCCTGCTCGTGCTGCTGTTCGCGGTGAAGCTGCAGTGGTTCTCGGCCGGCGGCTTCGACGGCTGGGGTGAAGGCATCGCGGCCGGCTTGCGGGCGATCTGGCTGCCGGCCATGGCGCTGGCGGCGGTGCAGGCGGCGATTCTGGCGCGCTTCACGCGGTCGGCGGTGCTGGAGACGCTGCGCGAGGACTACGTGCGCACCGCGCGCGCCAAGGGCCTGTCGGAGGTCGCGATTCTCTGGCGCCATGTGCTGCGCAACGCGGCGGTACCGGTGGTCACGGTGATCGGCCTGCAGTTCGCCGAACTGCTGGCCGGCGCGATCGTGGTGGAAAACGTGTTCACCCTCCCCGGCCTCGGCCGGCTGGTGTTCCAGGCCATCGGGAACCGCGACCTGCCGGTGGTGCGCGGCTGCGTGCTGCTGCTGGCGACGATGGTGGTGGTGGTGAATTTCGCGGTCGACGTGCTCTATGCCGCCATCGACCCGCGCCTGCGAGGGGCCGGCAGATGAGGCGCCCGGGCCTCGTCGCCGGTGCCTTGCTGGTGGTGCTGCTGCTGGTAGCCGCCGCGCTGTCGTACCTGTGGACGCCCTGGCCGCCGCTCGACATGGCGATGGCCGCGCGCCTGCAGCCGCCCTCGCCGTCGCACTGGATGGGCACCGACGCCTATGGCCGTGACCTGGCCTCGCAGGTGATGGTGGGCGCGCGCGCCTCCATCGCCGTCGGCGTGGTGGCGGTGGCCATCGGCCTGATCGCCGGCAGCGCCCTGGGCCTGCTGGCGGCGGCGCGCCGCGGCTGGGTCGAAGACCTGGTGATGCGATTGACCGACATCGGCCTGGCCTTTCCCGCGCTGCTCACCGCCGTCGTGCTGGCGGCCGTGCAAGGGCCGGGCATCGGCAACGCCATGCTCGCCATCGGGCTCTACAACGTGCCCTCTTTCGCCCGCATCGCCCGGGCCGGCGCGCGCGCAGTGTGGTCGCGCGACTATGTGCGGGCCGCGCGGGCAACCGGGCGCGGGCGCTGGGCGATCACCTTCGCCCACGTGCTGCCCAACGTGGCGCCGCTGCTGGTGGTGCAGGCCACGGTGCGCTTGGGCATCGCGATCCTGGCCGAGGCCGCGCTGTCGTACCTGGGTCTGGGCACGCAGCCGCCGATGCCGTCGTGGGGCCGGCTGCTGAGCGAGGCACAGAGTTTGATGTCGACCGCGCCCTGGCTCGCGGTGTTTCCCGGCGCGGCCATCGCGCTGGCGGTGCTGGGCGTGAACCTGTTCGGCGACGGCCTGCGCGACCTGCTCGACCCGCGGCTGCGCCAGGTCGATGCGCCCATCAGCGGCTCGCACCCCGGTATCCGCTGACGTTGTCGCCGGCACCGGCCGGCAAGCGCCAGGCGTCGACGAGCGACAGCACCGTCAGCACCGCCATCGCCAGCAGCGCGAAGCGGAAATCCACCGCCCCGGGCGAGCCGCCGTGCCCGGTGAATCGCTCCGACACCCGCAGCGCCACGGCGCCGAAAGCGATGCCCAGCCCGGCGCTGAGCTGCTGGAACATGCTGAACAGCGTGCTCGCCCCGGCGGTCTGCTTGGGCGTGGTGTCGCAGAAAGCCAGGGTGCCGACCGCTGTGAACTGCATCGATCGCGTCATGCCGCCGAAGACCAGCACCACCACCATCAGCGCCAGCGGTGTGTCGATCGACAGCATCGCGCAGGCCACAAAGCCCGCCGCCGCCAGCAGCCCGTTGCCGACCAGCGTGGAGCGGAAACCGAAGCGGCGCAGCACCCAGGTGGTAGCCGGCTTGATGCCCAGGTTGCCGGCGAAGAGCGCGATCATCAGCAGCCCCGACTGCACCATGCCGAAGCCCAAGCCCAGCTGGAACATCAGCGGCAGGAGAAAAGGTGCGCTGCTGATCGAGATGCGCGACAAGGTGCCGCCGATGGCCGAGGCCCGGAAGGTGCGCACGCCGAAGACCGACAGGTCCACCAGCGGATGGGCGCTGCGCCGCATATGCCGCACCGAATACAGCAGGCCCGCCAGCCCTGCCGCGACCGCGGCCGCCACCACCGGCCAGTCGACCGGGTTCTGCGTGGTCAGCTCCAGCCCGTACATCAGCGCGGCCAGGCCCGCACCGCTGGTGACGAAGCCGATCCAGTCGAATGGCCGACGTCCGCCCGGCGCGCCGTCGATCCAGCGCAGCGCCAGCACGATCGCCAGCACACCCAGCGGCAGGTTGATGAAGAAGATCCAGTGCCAGCTCCAGTGGCTGGCGATCCAGCCGCCCAGCGGCGGCCCAAGCAGCGGTGCCGCCAGCCCCGGCCAGGTGATGGTGGCGATCGCCTTGACCACCTCGCTCTTGGGCGTGGTGCGCAGCACCACCATGCGGCCCACCGGCACCATCAGCGCGCCGCCGATGCCCTGCACGATGCGCGCGGCGATGAACACCGGCAGGCTTTGCGCCAGCCCGCAGGCCAGCGACGCCAGGGTGAACAGCGCCACCGCCCCGGCGAAGACCTGGCGCGGCCCGAAGCGGTCGGCCACCCAGCCACTCACCGGGATGAACACCGCCAGCGCCAGCAGATACGCACTGACGCCCGCCGACAGCGCCACCGGCGCTACGCCGAAACTGGTCGCCATCGCCGGCAGCGCGGTGGTGATCACGGTGGCGTCGAAGTTCTCCATGAAGAAGGCGCCGGCGACCAGCAAGGCGATGAGGCGGGCGCGGCCGGCATCGACGCCGGGCGGCGGAGCGGAAGCAGGCGTGGAGGCGGTGTCGGCGGCGGTCATGCGGCGAGGTTAGCGGCATCAGGCATCACAATGCCCGCTTCGGGTCATGCAGGGCGAAGGTAGTCGGGAATGGATGCGGGGGCGATCGAATATTTCCACAGCGTGGCGCGCCACGGCAGCATCTCGCGTGCGGCGCTGGAGCTGGGCATCGAGCAGTCCACGCTGACCCGGCACATCGGCCGGCTCGAAGAGGATGTCGGCGTCAAGCTGTTCCACCGCAGCGGGCGCGGCATGGTGCTGACCGACGGCGGCGCGGCGCTGCTGCTGGAGGCCGAGAAACTGGTCGAGGCCATGCGCCGCACCCGCCAGGTCGCCGCCGAACTGGCGGTCGACGGGCCGTCGCGCATCGTCGTGGCCGCCCAGCCGACCATCGCGCAGATGACCTTCGGGCCGCTCGGCCACGCGCTACGCCAGCGGTTTCCGCAGGCGCGCATCCGGCTGGTGGAAGGCCTGGGACTGCCACTGCTGCAGTCGCTGCAGGACGGCCAGGTCGACGCCGCCATCCTCTACATACCCGCCCAGGGCCAGGCGATGGATTACGACCTGCTGCTGCAGGAGCCGCTGTACTGCGTCATGCCGCCGGACCGCCAGCACCGCAGCGACACCGTCAGCGTGATGGAACTGCTGGATCTGCCCATGGTGCTGCCCAGCACCTCGCACGGGCTGCGCGCGCTTGCCGAGGCGCTGGCGCAGCGTTACGCCCGCAACCTGCACGTGGCGCTGGAATGCGACGGCTCCACGGCGCTGACCAAACAACTGGTCCACGCCGGACACGGCTGCACCATCCTGCCGCTGGCCGCGGTGCAGGACGAGATCGATCGTGGCCTGCTGCGCGCGGTGCGCATCGACGGCACCGACGTGCTGCGCGCAGTCGCCTGCGCCACCGCCCGCAGCCAGACGCCGGCACCCGGCCTGCGAGAGGTGACACGCATCGTCCGGCAGGTGGTGACCGGCGTGGTCGAGGCCCAGCGCTGGCCGGCAGTGGAGCGCATGGCGGGTTGAGGCTCAGCCCGCCAGCCGCGCGCCCGGCGTGATCTGGCGCGGATCGGTCATCAGCTCGATCAGCGCCAGTCCACCATTGGCTCGCGCACGGGCCAGGGCGGCCGGAAAATCTTCGGTGCGCACCACCCGTTCGGCATGCGCGCCGAAGGCCTTGGCCAGCGCCACGTAATCCGGCCCCTTGAGGCGCGTGCCGCTGATGCGGCCGGGATGGTGCTTTTCCTGGTGCATGCGGATGGTTCCGTACATGCCGTTGTTGACCAGCAGCACCAGGAAGCTCGCGCCGTACTCGGCCGCCGTGGCGAGTTCCTGCGGGTACATCAGAAAGCAGCCGTCGCCCGCGAAGCAGACCACCGGCCGGCCCGGGTCGCGCAGCGCCGCGGCCACGGCGGCCGGCAGGCCGTAGCCCATGGCGCCGCAGGTGGGCGCGAGCTGCGTGTGCGGCTCGCGGTATTCGTGGAAGCGATGCGCCCACACCGAGTAGTTGCCGGCGCCGTTGGTGATCACCACGTCGGAGGGCATTTCGGCGGTCAGATGTTTCACCACTGCGGTCATGTCCACGCCGTCGAATTCGGGCGACAGGGCTGGCGCCTTGCTGAAGGCTTCGTGATCGGCGCGCGCAGTGCGCGTCGATTCGGCCCAGCTGCGTGAGGCCGGCGCGGGCAGTGCGGCCAGGTCCGCGAGCGCCATGCCGATATCGGCTTGCACCGCGATCGCCGGCTGGTAGACCCGGCCGAGTTCGCCGGCGTCGACATGAAGATGGATCAGCTTCTGGCGCGGTGCGGGGATGTCGAGCAGCGCATAACCGTCGGTAGCGATGTCGCCGAGCCGGGTGCCGATCGCCAGGATCAGGTCGGACTCCAGCATGCGCTGGCGCAGCTTGGGATTCATGCCCAGCGACAGGTGGCCCACGTAGTGCGGATCGCGGTTGTCCAGCGCGTCCTGGCGGCGGAAAGACACGGCCACCGGCAGCTGCCAGGCGTGGGCAAAAGCCTGCAGATGGCGAGCGTGCTCCTCGCTCCAGTTGCCGCCACCGACCACCACCAGCGGCTGGCGGGCAGTGGACAAGGCTTCGGCGATGCGCTGCAGCGTCGGCGCCGCGATGCCGTTGCGCTGCACCGGCGCGGCCACGCTCACCGGCGTGGCGCAGGGCTCGGTCAGCATGTCTTCGGGCAGCGACACCACCACCGGCCCCGGCCGGCCGGATACCGCCACATGAAAGGCGCGCGCCAGGATCTCGGGCACCCGCTCGGCCTCGGTGATCTCCACCACCCACTTGGCCACGGTGCCGAACATCGAGCCGTAATCCACTTCCTGGAAGGCCTCGCGGCCCTTGTGTTGGCGGGCGATCTGGCCCACGAACAGGATCATCGGCGTCGAATCCTGCTGCGCCGTGTGCACGCCGATGCTGGCGTGGGTGGCGCCCGGGCCGCGTGTGACCATGCAGATGCCGGGCCGCCCGGTGAGCTTGCCGTCGGCCTCGGCCATGTTGCTCGCACCGCCTTCGTGCTTGGCCACCACGAGGTGGATGTCCGGCGCGTCATGCAGCGCGTCGAGCACTTCCAGGTAACTCTCGCCGGGCACGCAGAAGACCCGGTCGACCCCGTGCGCCTGGAGCGATTCGACCAGGGCCTTGCCGGCGCTGCGGCGCGTGGCGACCGGGGTCGCAGCGGTTGCGGCGGCGTTATCGATGACTGCGGACATTTTGTTTTTCCTGAAAATCGTGCTGATGAAAACCGTGGAAACCATGCACCTGAGAGTTTAGGACAGCGCATTTACCAGCGCACCGGCAATACGCCATGTCTGCTATGCCGATTCGCCCTAGCCGGTCGATGGCGGTGTTTCTATAGTCGCGCCAGCCATTCAATAAATATGCCGGACGGTGGTGCGCAAGATAATCAAAGGACGTGTGATTGACCGCGTTGCCGCCCGGCGCCAATCAGGAGATACCCGGCAATGCCTACTTTTTCAAATCGCTCATTTGCACCGAATCGCCGCTTTGCGCTGAAAGCCGTCGCAGGCGCCGCGCTGGCGCCCTTGGGCCTGCCGGCCGCTTTCGCCGCAGACGACAAATATCCGAGCAAGGCCATCACCTACGTCGTGCCGTTCACGCCCGGCGGCGCCACCGACATCATCGGCCGCATCTACAGCGTGTCGCTCGCGCAGATGTTCGACAGCTCGGTCGTCGTCGAGAACTCCGGCGGCACCGGCGGCAGCCTGGGCTCGGCCAAGGTGGCGCGCGCCAAGCCCGACGGCTACACCCTGGTCGGCGGCACGATCAGCTCGCACGCGATCAACGTCAGCATCTACCCGTCCATCGGCTACGACCCGGTCAAGTCCTTCGAGCCGATCATCCTCACCGGCACCCTGCCCAACGTGCTGCTGGTCAAGGCCGGCGGCCCGCTGAAGTCGGTGGCCGACGTCATCGCCGCGGGCAAGAAGCCCGGCAGCAAGCTCAGCTTCGGCTCCTCGGGCGTGGGCTCGTCGCAGCATCTGGCCGGCGAACTCTTCAAGATGATGACCGGTGCCGAGATGCTGCACGTGCCCTACAAAGGCAGCGCGCCCTCGCTGCAGGCGCTCATCGCCGGCGAGATCGACCTGCTGTTCGACAACATCACCTCCGGCATCACCTTCGTCAACAGCGGCCACCTGAGCCCGCTGGCGGTGACCTCGCTCACCGTCTCGCCGCAATTGCCCAACGTCAAGCCGCTCGACCAACTCGGGCTGCCGGGCTACGAGGTGGTGTCGTGGCAGGCCACGTTCGCGCCGGCCGGCACGCCCAAGCCGGTCATCGACAAGCTCTACCAGGCCATGGCCGCCACGCTGCAGAAACCCGAGGTGCGCAAGCAGCTCGTGAGTCTGGGCGTGGACATTTCCGGCGACGGTCCGCAGAAGTTGCAGGAGTTCCAGATCAAGGAAGTCGCCAAGTGGGCACAGGTAGCGCGCAAGGCCAACATCAAGTTGGATAGCTGAGAAGCCTTCCTTCGCCGCGTCGTTTTCATTCCTCCATCGCCAACGTCAGAGACCTAATGCCCGCCTCGTTGAAGAACGTCTACTCCCTCCAGGATTTCGAGGCCTTGGCCCGCCGGAAGCTTCCCCGCCAGCTGTTCAGCTACATCGTCAACGGCGCGGACGACGAGAGCACCTTGCAGAACAACCGTCGGGCCTTCGAGCGTTACGGATTCGTGCCGCGCATGCTTGAAGGCGTGGCGGGGCGCTCACAGAAGATTTCGCTCTTCGGGCAAGAGTACGACTCGCCCTTCGGCATCTCGCCGGTGGGGCTGGCGGCCATGTGGTGCTTCCGGGGCGATCTGGTGCTGGCCCAGACCGCGCACGCGCAGAACGTGCCGGCGGTGATGAGCGGGGCCTCGCTGATCCGTATGGAAGAGGTCGCGGCTGCCGCGCCGCGTACCTGGTTTCAGGCCTACATGCCGGGGGATCCGGCGCGGGTGGAGGCGCTGATCGAGCGGATTCGCGTGGCCGGGTTCAAGACGCTGGTGGTGACGGTGGATCTGCCGGTGCAGGTCAATCCCGAGCGGTATGTGCGCAACGGGTTTTCCACGCCCTTGCGGCCGTCGGCTCGACTGGCCTGGGATGGGGTGAGTCATCCGCGGTGGTTATGTGGGACTTTTTTGCGGACTCTCGCGCAGCACGGGATGCCGCATTTCGAGAACTGGCGGGCGGAGCGGGGGGCGCCTATTTTGTCCGCAACGGTGGAGCGGGATTTTCAGGCTCGAGATCATTTGTCCTGGGAGCATTTGCGGCGCATTCGATCTTTGTGGAGGGGGCCTTTGATCGTCAAAGGGATCTTGCGGTGGCAGGATGCTGTGATTGCTCGGGACTCTGGCGTAGACGGGATTATTGTTTCCAACCATGGGGGGAGGCAGATGGATTCTGCGGTTTCTCCGTTGATGGTTTTGCCGGAGATTGCTCGGGCTGTGCCTGATGTAGTGTTGATGATGGATAGTGGAGTCCGGCGGGGGACTGATGTTTTGAAGGCTCTTGCCTTGGGGGCTCGGTGTGTTTTTATTGGGCGTTCTTTTAATTACGCCGCTACCGTTGGGGGTAGTGCTGGGGTTGCGCACGCCGTGGGGATTTTGCGGGCTGAGATTCAGCGGAATATGGCTTTGTTGGGGATCAATCGTTTGGATGAACTGGATTCTTCGTTTGTTCGGGATTTGTCCAGGTTTTAGTTGTTTCTATTGAACTCAGGTGTTGGGCGGGAGCTTTGCTTCTTGCTTGGCGGGATTTTTATTTCTCATTTTCTTCTCTTGTCAGAGGGTGGAGCTGGGGGCTTGCGCGCCCCCAGACCCGCGGTAACTTTCTTTTGTTGGGACAAAAGAAAGTCACCAAAGAAAAACCCTTGAAGACGAGCTCGAGGCTCGGTCGGGCCATTGCTTCGCTCGGCCTGGGGAATGTGCCTTCGAACGCTCTAACGGCAACAGTTTGGACAAGGGTTGATCCAGAGCCATGGCCCCGCTGCGCGGGTCGAGGCTGAGAGGGTAAGAACAGTTGACCGCACTGAGCACAGTGAGGGGGCCGCGTACGTCCAATCGCCATGCGCGTTGCTCGCATGGGCCGAGACCGCACTGGCGGGTCGAACGGGAGATTTAACGGGACCGCTAGCCGGCCGCGAAGTGGGCGCACCGACCAAATCGTCAAGCCGGGCGAATGCAAAATAGACCATTACCGTTCAATACTCCGATTCCACCGAGAATTCCAAGCCGCCCGATTGGCATTAACCGAAGCCCAATCCACCGTAACAGCCGTCTTCAACCACTCCTTGATCTCAGCCACCTGAGCAATCCCAGCTCCCACCACGGGCGCCTTAGGATTGGTAGGCACGATATTCCCATGCTCCAGCATATTGGCCTGAGCCTGCGGAGTAAGCAAAAACTCGGCAAGCTTCTGAGCCAGCTCGGGCTCCGAGTTATTGGCAATAACACACTGCCCCACCATCAACAAAACAGCCCCCTCTTTCGGCTGCGCATACTCCACCGGAATCCCGCGTGCCTTGAGAGCAGCCACCCCGCTAGGGGTCAAGGGAAACAAGGCAGCCTCCCCCGTCTGAACCATCTCGGAAATCTTCGCCGAGCTCGGGATGTACTCCAGCACATTCGGCCCCACCGTCTTGGGCCAGGCCGCGAACCCCGGCTCCACGTTCTGGTCGTTCCCGCCTTGAATCCGGTTGAACATCAAAAAGCCATGCAGGCCAAACGAAGACGAGGTGATCGAAGGAAACACCAACTTGCCCTTGTATTTGGGGTCCGCCATGTCCATCCACGAGGTCGGCGCCGCCCAGCCCTTCTCCGCGAACATCTTCTTGTTGTAGGCCAGCCCCGTCATACCCAGGCTGATCGAAGTCGCCATGTCGTCCTTGAAGCGCGCGACCGGGTAGATCTCCTTCAAGGTAGCGCTAGGCCGCTGCTTCTCGCACAACCCCATGCCGATGGCCCGCACCATCACGCCGTCGTCCAGGAACATGACGTGCATCTGCGGCTTGTCCTTGTTGGCCTGGGCCTTGGCCAGGATGTCGGCCGAGGTGCCGGGCACCACCACCACTTTCACGTTGTTCTGCTTCTCGAAAGCCGGGAATACGAACTGGGTGTACGCCTTCTCCATCGTGCCGCCGTTCATGCCGATGTAGATCGTCTTGGTCTGGGCCTGCGCGCCCAGGCAGACCGCCAGGGAGGCGACGGCTGTCAGCAGGCGCCGGGCGATGGGAAAACGGTGGAAAGCAGTGCGGTTCATCGTCAGTCCTTTACGGAAGAAATGGCAGGAGATAAGTCGGAAATGGCAGTGGCCGAACCAGCCGAAAACCGACCGATGGAAAACGCGTCGATTGGCGTAGTGCTGGCGCCGGTGCAGGCCAGCTCGGCCAGCACCTCGCCGGCGGCCGGGCCGATCTGAAAACCCGCGCCGGCAAAACCGAATCCGTGCAGCAGCCCGGGCGTGGTGAGGCTGGCGCCCAGCACCGGCTGGCGGTCGGGCAGATAACCCTCGGTGCCGCTCCAGGTGCGGATGATCTGGGCATGGCGCAGCGCCGGCAGCAGCGCGATGGCCTGCGCGGTGAGCGCCACGATGGTGTCGTGGGTGGACCGGGCGCGGTCGGCGTCGAGCGCCACGCCCTGGCCGCCACCCAGCACCAGGTTGCCGCGTGCCACCTGCCGGCCGTAGACGCCGCCGCCCTCCACGCCCAGGCTCCAGTCCATGAAGTGCGGCAGGGGGCTGGTGACCGCCATCGCCGGGTGGCCGGAGCGCATGGGCACCGGCTCGCCGAACTGCGCGGCCAGGCCACCGGCCCAGGCGCCGGCGCAATTGATCAGCTGCGCCGCGCGCAGCTCCAGCCGCCCTGTCGACGAATGCAGGGTGAAACCGCCGCCGTCGTGCTCGACCGCGTCGACCGGCGTGCGTTCGAAGATCTCCGCCCCGGCCCGTTGCGCGGCGCGGGCAAAAGCGGGTGACACCAGGCGCGGATTGGCCTGGCCGTCTTCCGGGCAGAGCGATCCGCCGACCGCCTTGCCGCCCAGCCACGGGCAGAGCGCGCGCAGGCGTTCGCCGGAGATGAGTTCGATGCCCAGGTCGAAGTCACGCGAGAGATCGCGGTACCGCTCCAGCGAGGCCATGTCCGCCTCGCTGCGGGCGATCTTGAAATGGCCGGACCGGAGGTACTCGCCATCGACGCCGATCAGCTCCGGCAGCCGCGCCCAGATCGCGTGCGCCCGCAGCGACAGCGGCAGCTGCACCGGCGCCCGGCCCTGGCGGCGCACGCCGCCGTAGTTGACGCCGCTGGAGCGCGAGCCGCAGAGGTCGCGCTCCAGCAGCACCACGCGTCGCCCCAGGCGCCGCAGCGCAAGCGCGGCCGAGGCGCCGACGATGCCGCCGCCGATGATGGCCACGTCGGTGTCGATGCGGCGCGTCACGATGCGGTCTCCGGCGCCACCACCAGGCCCATCGGAATCGGCTTGATCGGCGCCTGACCGCGCAGCCGGCCGACCTGCGCCACCGGTACGCCGGCCGCATGGGCCAGCAGTTCGGCCGCCGCCGCGCCGCACATGCGGCCCTGGCAGCGGCCCATGCCGACGCGTGACAAGGCCTTGAGGCGGTTCATCTCGTCGGCGCCGGTGCAGCGCACGACCGCGCGCAGATCGCCGGCGGTGATGTTCTCGCAGCGGCAGACGACAAGCTCGTCCGGCGCCTGCGCCGCCCAGTCCTCGGGAAACGGAAACGCCCGCTCCAGCCCGCGCCGGAAGGAGCCGATGCGCGACAGGCGCTTTTCGAGCGACGTGGCACGGGCGGCATCGACCGCCACGCCGTCGTCCTGCAGCAGGGCCAGCGCCGCCCGCTCGCCAGCCCACTCGGCCGCGTCCGCGCCCATGATGCCGGCGCCGTCGCCCGCCAGGTAGACGCCCGGCACGCTGCTGCGGCCGGCCGCGTCGCGCTCGGGCAGATGGGCGCGCTGCATCGGCGCGAAGGCGAAGCGGCAGCCGAGCAGGTCGGCCAGTTGGGTTTCCGAACGCAGCGCATGACCGAAGCCGACCGCGTCGCAGGCCAGGGTG
The DNA here is from genome assembly GCF_033546935.1 of Xylophilus sp. GOD-11R. Classification (GTDB taxonomy): domain Bacteria; phylum Pseudomonadota; class Gammaproteobacteria; order Burkholderiales; family Burkholderiaceae_C; genus Xylophilus. The sequence continues at coordinate 3,038,931 of NZ_CP137854.1, forward strand.
CGCTCGGCCGTGCCGTCGTGGAAGACCACGCCGTCGACACGCTCGTCGCCCATCACGCGCACCGGCCGCACGCCGCCATGCAGCGCCACGCCATGGGCACGCAGCCATGCGACATAGAACAGGCCTTTGGCCAGCGTGGCCGGCTGGCCGAGCATGCGCGGCAGCGCCGCGACCTGGTCGGACAAAGCGGCGGTGTCCAGCACCGCGACCACCTCGGCACCCGCCTTGGCGTACTGGTAGGCGACCAGGTAGAGCAACGGTCCGCTGCCCATGAAGACGACACGCCCACCGATCGCGCAACCCTGGAACTTGAGCGCGACCTGCGCGCCGCCCAGGCCGTAGACCCCGGGCAGCGTCCAGCCCGGTACCGGCAGGATCCGGTCGGTGGCGCCGGTGGCGACGATCACCCGGTCGTAGGCCACCGCGCGGGTGCTGCCGCTGGCCGCGTCCAGCACGTCGAGGCGGCCGGGCTGCGCGCTCCACACCAGGCTGTCGGGTCGGTAGTCGATGCGCTCGGCGATGCCGTCGATGGCCGCGTGTACCGCCCTCGCCCGTCCGGCCTCGGTACCGTAGAGCTTCTCGGCCGGGCGTTCGAAGTGGGCGGGCGGCCGGCGGTAGATCTGGCCACCGGCGCGTGCGGCCTCGTCGAGCAACACCGGCCGCAGGCCGTGCGCCACCAGGGTCTGCGCGGCGCGGATGCCGGCCGGCCCCGCGCCGACGATGACGGCGCATGTCATACCACGCCCTCTTGCGTTACCAGCGACATGCCCTCGGCCACGAAGGTGGAACAGGCGCGCAGCGCGGCGCCTTCGGCGGTGCGCACCCAGCAATCCTGGCAGGCGCCCATCAGGCAGAAACCCGCGCGCGGCTGGCCACTGAACTCGTTGCGGCGCAGGCTGGACTGGCAGGTGAGCACCGCCGTCAGTACCGTGTCGCCCTGCAGCGCGGTGGCCGGGCGGCCGTCGAGCAGAAAGCGCACCGGCGGGCGCGCCGTCTCGGCCAGGCGTCTGAATTGCGGGCCGTTCATTTGCCGCCGACCAGAATGCGGTCCAGGCCGTAGAGCCGGTCGAGCACCACCATCGCGCAGGCCGTCAACGCCACCATCAGCGCCGACACCGCCGCCATCAGCGGATCGATCGACTCCGTGGCGTACATGTACATGCGCACCGGCAGCGTCACCGTGCTGGGCGAGGTCACGAAGATCGACATGGTCACCTCGTCGAAGCTGTTGATGAAGGCCAGCATCCAGCCGCCGGTGACCCCGGGCAGGATCATCGGCAGCGTGATGCGCCGGAACACCGTGGCCGCCGATGCGCCCAGCGACTGCGCGGCCTGCTCGGCGCTGCGGTCAAAACCCACCAGCGCCGCCACCACCAGCCGCAGCGTGTAGGGCGTGACGATGAGCGCATGCGCCAGGATCAGAAAGCCGAAACTGCCGGTGCCGCCGACCAGCGCGAACAGCCGCAGCAACGCCACGCCCAGCACCAGATGGGGAATCAGCAGCGGCGACAGAAACAGGCCGTTGAGAAAGCCACGCCCCGGAAACGAATACCGGGTGATCGCCATGCCCGCCGGCACCGCCAGCACCGTGGCGATGGTGGCCGAGGCCAGCGCCAGCCAGAGGCTGTTCCAGAACGACTGCATGAAATCCGGATGCACGAACACCGCCCGGAACCAGCGCAGCGACAGCTCGGTGGTCGGCAGCGTCAGCGTGTTTTCCGGCGTGAAGGCCACCACGCACACTACCAGCAGCGGCGCCAGCATGAAGGCGATGACGAGGGCGTTGAAGGTCAGGGCGATCGGCCCGTTCTTGCTCATCTGGCTCATGGCGTCACCCCAGGGATTTCTTGTAGCGGCCTTCGACCAGCCGGTTGTAGCTGAGCATCACCAGCAGGTTGGCCACCAGCAGCGTCAGCGCGATGGCCGCGCCCAGCGGCCAGTTGAGCTCGTGCAGGTATTCGTCGTAGACCACCGTCGCGACCATCTTCAGCCGCCGCCCGCCCAGCAGTCCGGGAATGGCGAAGGAACTCGCCGACAGGCCAAACACGATCAGGCTGCCCGACAGAATGCCGGGCATCACCTGCGGCAGCACGATGCGCCGCAGCGTGGTGAAGGGCGTGGCGGCCAGCGACAGCGCGGCGTTCTCCACGCCCGCGTCGAGCTTCTGCAGCGAGGTCCACACCGGAATCACCATGAAGGGCAGCATCACGTGCACCAGCGCGATGACGATGGCCGTCTCGGTGTAGAGGATCTTCACCGGCCCCATGCCGAGCAGTTTCAGCACGCCGTTCACCAGCCCTTCCGGTCCCAGCAACATGCTCCAGCCGAAGGCCCGGACCACCACCGACACCAGCAGCGGCGCCAGCACCACCAGCAGCAGGATGGAGCGCCAGGGGTTGGACATGCGGCTCAGCACATAGGCCTCGGCCGTGCCGATGAACACACAGATCAGCGCCACCAGCGCCGAGATCCAGAAGGTGCGCCAGAAGATGCCGTAGAAGTAGTCGTCGGTGACGATGGCGCGGTAGTGCTCCAGCGTGAACTCGCCCGCCTTCGGCCCGGTCGCCGGGTCGTACACATTGAAGGACAGCACCGCCGTGAGCGCCAGCGGCACCAGCAGCAGGGTGATGAACAGCAGCAGCGCGGGCGCGGACATCCACCACGGCGTCGCCCGACCGCCGCGCGCGGGCGTTGCGCTCATGCCGACGCTCCGGCGGCAACGGGCTGCTGGTCGAGTGCCAGCACGCGGGTGCAGGTGTCCGGCCAGTCGATGCCCGAACGCTGGCCTTCTTCCAGCACGATGCGGCCGTCATTGGCGCACAGCACGGTGAGCTCGCCGATGTCGGTCGCCAGCCGGTAGAGCCACTGGCTGCCCAGGAAGAAACGCTCCACCACCTCGCCGACCAGCCGGCCGGCGCCCACCGGCACCAGCTGCAGCTTTTCGGGCCGGATCGTCATCAGCACCGACACGCCGGGACGAAAGCCCGGTTCGGCCAGCGGCACCGAAACCGAGCCGACACGCACCGCCTGCAGGTCGTCTTCACCCTCGATGCGGCCGTCGAGAATGTTGGCCTTGCCGACGAAGGTCGAGATGAAGCGGGTGCGCGGATGTTCGTAGACCTGGAACGGGTGGTCGATCTGCGTCGCCCGGCCCGCTTCCATCACCACCACCCGGTCGCTGACCGACATGGCTTCGGCCTGGTCGTGGGTCACCATCACTGTCGTGGTGCCGACCTTGCGCTGGATCTGCCGCAGCTCGAACTGCATCTCCTCGCGCAGCTTGGCGTCGAGGTTGGACAGGGGCTCGTCGAGCAGCAGCACCGGCGGCTCGATCACCAGCGCGCGCGCCAGCGCCACCCGCTGCCGCTGGCCGCCGGAGAGTTCACGTGGGTAGCGCCTGGCGTGGGCATCCAGATGCACCAGCGCGAGCGCGCGGCGCACGCGGTCGGCGCGCTCGGCCTTGGGGCATTTGCGCATTTCCAGGCCGAAGGCCACGTTGGCCTCCACCGTCATGTGCGGAAACAGCGCGTAGCTCTGGAACACGATGCCCAGGCCGCGTGTGTTGGCCTTGGCATGGGTGATGTCGCGGCCGTCGAGCTCGATGCGGCCGGCGCTCACCGGCTCGAAGCCCGCGATCATCTGCAAGGTGGTGGTCTTGCCGCAGCCCGAGGGGCCGAGCAGCGAGACGAACTCGCCCTTCTCCACCGAGAGATTCATGTCCGATACGGCGCGGGTGGTGCCGTAAAGCTTGCTGACGCCGCTGAGCTGGAGGAATGACATGGGCTGCTTTTCCGTGGGTCTTGCTGGACTGACTGGGTGACGAATCAGTCTCTTGCAAGGAGCGGACCAGAAACAGCGGGTTCTTCCGTACAACGGAATAAATCGTGTATTTATTCCGATGAATGAAATACATTAGACTTTGACGCAGCTTCATATTTCATAAATAGAAACCGTGACCGCAGCCACCCCATCGACCGCCGGCGTGCCGCGCATCTTCTCGGTGGTGCGCGCCCTCACCCGCGCCCAACAGGAGGGCGCCCGCGTCACCGAACTGGCACGCGAAGTGGGTCTGACCCAGGCCACCACCCACCGCCTGTTGCAGTCGCTCATGGCCGAGGGCGTGGTGGAACAGGACGAGCGCAGCAAGCGCTACCGCCTGGGCATCGAGTTCTTCGCCCTGGCGGCCCAGGCCGGCAACCCCGGGGACCTGCGCAGCCTGTGCCGGCCGGTGCTGCTGAGGCTAAGTGCGAGCCTCGGGGACGCGATCTTCTTGCTGGCGCGCAGCGGCTACGACGCCGTCTGCCTGGACCGCAGCGAAGGTCCGTTTCCGATTCGCTCCTTCACCGGCGACGTGGGCGGGCGGGTGGCGCTGGGTACCGGCCAAGGTGCGCTGGCCATCCTGGCCTTCCTGCCGGATGTCGAACGCGAGGAAGTCATCCGCTTCAACCTGCCGCGTCTGCGCGAGTTCGGCATCTACGACGAAGTGCAGCTGCGCACCGAGATCGACAAGGTACGCACCGCCGGTTTTGCGGGGCGGACCAGCGGATTACTGGAAGGCATGGCTGGCGTGGCGGTGCCGATCCTCGACCGCGAAGGCCGTGCCGTCGCCGCTCTCGCGGTAGGCACCATCCTCGACCGGCTCAATCCCGAGCGCCTGCCGACCGTGGTGGAGTTGTTGCAGCGCGAGGCCGCCGCTATCGGGCCACGCATCAACCCGTTCGATGCCACCCTGCGGCGGCCTGCGCAGGTGCTTGCCGGGCAATGAGACCGTGGCGCGGCCTCAGCGGTGCACAGCCGAGGCCCACACCGCCTCGCCAAGTGCATGCAGCCGCCGCTTGGGCCGGTAGAGCCGCACCTCGAACCGCACTTCCATCCGCCGGTCACCAGCCAGCGCCATGCGGCCGGCCTTGCAGTCGGCCTGCACCATCGACCACGGCAGCCAAGCCACGCCCAGGCCCTTGAGCACGTATTCCTGCAGCGCGTCGGCCGAATCGCATTCCACCCGACGCTGCACCGCTGGCGCATGACGGTTGTGCGCCAGGTGGTCTTCGAGCAGGCGGCCCATGGCCAGGGAGCGCCCATAGGCCAGCAGCGGGATCGGCTCGCCCGACGCCATGGCGAACACCGCCTTGCCCGCCGCGTCGGCGCGTGACACCGGCACCAGCTTGTCCGACGCCAGCGTGACGAACGCGAACTGCCGGCCGTCGAGCCGGACGGTCAGCGCCGGGTGGTGGTAGACGAGCGAGAAGTCGGTTTCGTTGCGTTCGAGCATCTGCACCGAGTCGGCCAGGCTCAGCGTCAGCACCCGCACCTGGGCGTCGCGCACCACCGGCTGCAGCCGCACCAGCCAATCGGCGAGCACGGTGCGCGCCAGCGTGCGGCCTGTGCCGATGGTGACGGTGCGGGCCTGCCGGCCGGCCTCGCCGAGCAGCTCCAGGCGCGAACTCTCCAGCCCCGACACCATCTGCCGCGCGCTCTCCAGCAGCAGCGCGCCGGCCGCGGTGAGCCGCGCCGGGCTGCGGCCGCGCTCCACCAGCGGCGTGCCGGCCCACTGTTCCAGCTGCTGGATGCGCCGGCCGAAAGCCGGATGGGTGACGTTGCGCAGCTCGGCCGCGCGGCTGAAATTGCCGGACTCGGCCAGCGCGATGAAGTCTTCCAGCCACTTGAGATGCATGTCGGTCCCGGGGTCGAGGGTTGTGCCGAATCGGCAGGGGATTGTGCCGACTCGGCACCAGTCGGGATTTGCCGCCATCCAAGAATCGCCGCATCGATCAACGAGGACCCCGATGAAACGCCTGCCCGACGCCCTCCGCCGCGCCACCCTGTGCACCGCCGTCATGGCCTGCTTCGGCACCATCGCCACCCCCGCGTTCGCCCAGGGCGGCGCCTGGCCGCAGCGGCCGATCACGCTGGTGGTGGGCTACCCGCCCGGCGGCAGCACCGACCTCGTCGGCCGCACCCTGGGCACCGATCTGGCGGCCAAGCTCGGCGTGCCGGTCGTCGTGGAGAACCTCGGCGGCGCCGGCGGTTCGCTGGCGGCGCAGAAGGTGGCGCTGGCCAATCCGGACGGCTACACCCTGCTGGTCGGTGCCAACAACGAGATCGCCATCAACGCGCTGGTGCGCAAGACGGTGAAGTACCAGACCAAGAACTTCACCCCGCTCGCGTTGCTGGCCTCGCAGCCGCTGGTGCTGACGACCGCGCCGACCAACCCGGTCAAGAACACCGCCGACTTCCTGAAGGCGGTCAAGTCCAAGCCCGCCTTCTATTCGTACGGCAGCTCCGGCGTGGGCACTTCGCTGCACATGACAGCCGAGATGGTGAAGCAGCAGGGCGGCCTGTTCATGACCCACATTCCCTATCGCGGCACCGGCCCGCTGACCACCGACCTGATCGGCGGCAGCCTGGACTACGGCGTGTATGTGCTGTCGAGCGCGCTACCGCTGATCAAGAGCGGCAAGCTGGTGGCCATCGGTACGTCGGAAACCAAACGCTCGCCGGTGACGCCCGACGTGCCCGCGCTGTCGGAAAACCCGGCACTCAAGGGCGTGGACATGAGCGTATGGTTCGCCCTGCTCGGCCCGGCCGGCCTGCCGGAGGCAGTGCAGAGCAAGCTCAAGGGCGCGATCGGCGAGATTCTGAAGGCATCGGAATTCCGCAAGAGCATGGAAGCCTCGGGCTCGGTCGTGCCGACCACTCAGCCGGACCTGTCGGCCTTCCTGGCCTCGGAAACCGACAAGTACCGCCGCATCGTCGAATTCGCCCACATCACCGACGAATGAGCGCGCTCCGCATGGAATTCACCCTGCCGAAGCCGGAACTCGGCGCCTGGGCCGCCGGCAATACCGGCACGCCGGGCGTCTGGCGTTTCGACTCGGGCCAGCCCGGCCGCCACGTGATGATCAGCGCCCTGGTGCACGGCAACGAACTCTGCGGTGCCTGGGCGCTGACCGGCTTGCTCGAAGCCGGAGTGCGACCCGCGCGCGGCAAGCTCACCCTGGCCTTCTGCAACCTCGACGCCTTCGCCCGCTTCGACGCCGCCGACCACGACGCCTCGCGCTTCGTGGAAGAAGACATGAACCGCCAGTGGTCCGTCGAACGCCTGGCTACCGGCCTCACCGCCGAACGCCGCCGCGCGCTGGTGCTGTCGCCTTTCGTGTCCGAGGCCGATTGGCTGCTCGATCTGCATTCCATGCACGAAGACGCGCCGCCGCTGTCGCTGTCGGGCACCGCGCCGGAGAACGAAGCCCTGGCCGTGGCGATGGGCACGCCGCCCACCATCGTGGCCGACGCCGGCCATGCCGACGGCGTGCGCATGCGCGATTTCGGCCGCTTCGGCGACCCGGCCGCCATCGCCGGCGGTGTGCGGTCGCTGCTGGTGGAGTGCGGCTTCCACGGCGACCCGGCCTCGCGCACCGTGGCGCAGGACCAATGTGCCCGTTTCCTGGTGCTGTCGGGCGCGATCGATGCGGACGAATGCCACGCTCGCCTGCCCGGCTGGCGCCAGCCGGACGCGTCGCGGCAATGGCTGCTGGCGGTGTCGGGCGGCGCGGTGGCGAGCGGCCGCGACGTCCGCTTCGTCGAGCCCTATCGCGGCCTGGAGTTGATCGAGAAGGCCGGCACCGTCATCGGCCACGATGCCGGCCGGCCCATCGTGACGCCGCACGACGATTGCGTGCTGGTCATGCCCTCGGTGCGGCAGGCGCGAGCCGGGGTGACGGTGGTGAGGTTCGCGCGCCGGCGGCCGGCGCGGGGCTGACGGGCGGAGGCATTCCGGCGCCATCTGCGGGGATGCCGGGAAGTTGGGATGCCCGACGCCCGGTGCGTCTTCGCGCCGATGAACTCAGGCGCGTGTGCCGATCGCCATCAGGCGCCGGGCCGCTGCCGCGAAGGCATCGATCGTCACCAGCCCAGGCGGCAGGTCGAAGTCCAGTCCCGCGAACGCCGCTCCGCCGAGGATGAGCGCTTGCGCTCCCTCCTCACGAGCCCGCGCCGCGAGCCGCGCTATCTGGTCGGCGAAGGCAGACGGATCGCGGCGCAGCGCGGCGCCGTTGGCGTCAAGCGCGTAAACGCCGGTCAGCCGGTCGGCAGCGCCGTAGCCGCTCACGCACTCCTGGAGCATCGGCACCCAGGCCCGTCCGGCGGTGAGGATGCCGAAGCGCTCGGCCCGCGCCGCCGCCTCCACGATCGCCGCTTCGGCCAGGCCGACCACCGGCGTGGATGTCAAGGCGCGCATCTGCAGCAGGCCCGGGTCACCGAAGCAGGCCAGCAGGATCGCGTCGGCCGCGTCGGGCACTTCGGCGAGCATCTCGATGGCGGTGCGCCCGCCGATGTCGAAAGTCTCGCGTGAATCGATGACCGGGCATCCCTGCCGGGCAGTCATGCCGTGCAGCACGGCCGACGCCGGCATCAGCGGCCGCAAGCGCGCGACCACCGCATCGGTCATCTCCACGCTCGTGTTGGGATTGAGAACGACGAAGCTCACGAGGTGCCGGCCATGGTCTCGGCCCAGATCGCCCGCAGCACCGTCGCGGCATCGCGATCCGGCTCACGCACCCTGGGCTTGAGCCGGGTTTCGATCAGCGAAAGATGCGCCCGCATCGCCTTGCCCGCGCCCGTACCGTCGCCTTTGAGCAGCGAGGTGAAGATGTCCTGGTGCTCATCGCAACCGCACTGGGCGGCGCCCGCGGACTCGTATACCGCCACCAGCATCGAGGTGCGGCTGACGAGTTCCTGCATTTGCTGCACCACGAAGACATTGCCGGTGGCCTCGGCCAGCAGCACGTGGAATTGGGCCGACAGCCGCACCGACTCGGCCCGGTCGTCGGCGCGCATCGCCTCGGCTTCGCGCTGCAGGTGGCGCCGCAGCCGATCGGCGTCGGCATCGCCGAGCATGGGCGCGAGGTGGCCGACGATGCCGACCTCCAGGATGCGCCGCGCCTCATAGATGTCACGGGCCTGCTCGAGCGACGGCATGGCCACGAACGCGCCCCGGTTGGGCACCAGCTCGATCAGCCGGTTGGTGCCCAGCCGCTGCAGGATCTTGCGCACTCGCTCACGGCTGATGCCGAACACCTCGGCCAGCGCCGGCTCGCGCAGCGGCGTGCCCGGCGCGAGCCGGCCGGCCAGCAACGCGCGCGAGATGGTGGTGTAGACGGCCTCTTCTGCGTCTCTCATGCGGTCATGTCTTTCTGCGCGTTCGCGAGCCAGTGGCGGGCGATTGTCTCGCGGGTAGTGACCCAACCGCCGCCCTTGCCCGCGATGTGCCGCAGGATGCGTCGCAGCGCGCCGATGCGGCCGGGCCGGCCGATCATGCGCAGGTGCAGACCGACCGACAGCATGCGGGGCAGGTCGGCGCCCTCCTCCCACAGCCAGTCGTAGGCGGCGCAGACGTAGTCGGCGAACTCGTCTCCCGTGCCGAAGCGCTGGGTGTTCTGGAACTGCATGTCGTTGGTGTCGAAGGCATAGGGCAGCACCAGGTGCTGGCGGCCCGACACGTCGACGGTATAGGGCACGTCGTCGTTGTAGGCGTCGCTGTCGTAGAGAAAACCGTGCTCCACCAGCAAACGCCGGGTGTGCGCGGTGGCGTTCGACCGGGTATGCCAGCCCACCGGCGGCCTTCCCACTGCCTGCGCGATGGCGTCGCGGGTGCGCGCGATGGCCTGGGCTTCCTGCTCGGGCGTGAGGTTGGTGCCTTTTTCCCAGCGCCAGCCGTGGGCCGACACTTCGTGCCCCTGCGATGCCGCATGGCGCGCCAGCCAGGGCGAGCGCTCCACCGCCCGGCCGCAGGCGCTGAGCGTGTAGTGGCCGCCGTGCTCGGCGAAAAGCTTCGCGATGCGCCAGTAGGCGACGCGGGTGCCGTATTCGAAATGGCTGTCGATGCAGCGGTCGGCCTGCGGCTGCGGATCGATCACCTCGTAAATGCCTTCGTTGCGGCTGTCGCCGTCGGTCATGGAGAACTCGGCGCCTTCCTCGAAGTTGACGACGAAGGACACCGCCACGCGGGCGTCGTCCGGCCAGCGCACCGCGGGCGGCTGCTCGCCGTAGCCGATGAAGTCGCGCGACGGGGCTGTGGGTTGGGACATATTCATGGTCAGAACTGCGCCAGCCGCCGCATGCCCACCAGCCGCTCGGCGATGAACAGCACGACGACGGCCAGCAGGATGAGGCAGGCGGAGATGGCGGCGATGGTCGGGTCGGGCGACTCTTCGAGGTAATGCAGGATCTCGATCGGCAGCGTCTTGCTGCGCGCGTCGGTCAGGAAGATGGAGATGGGATAGTTGTCCATCGACGCCAGGAACGCGAACAGTCCGGAGGTGAGAAAGGCCGGCGCCAGGGCCGGCACCATCACCTGCAGCAGCGCCTGGCGGCGCGACAGCCCGAGCGTCTGCGCCGCCTCGATCAGCCGCATGTCGAACAAGGCCAGGCTGGCGTGCACCGTCCGGGTGACGTAGGGCAGCGTGATGACGATGTGCCCCACCAGCAGCGCCCAGAACACATCGGTGATGCCCAACGCCCGCAGCGCCTGCAACAGCGCCACGCCGATGACCAGGCCCGGCATGAGCAGCGGCGACACCAGAAAAGCCAGCAGCGCCTCGCGCCCGGCGAAGCGACCCTGCTCGATGGCGATGGCGCACAGGGTGCCCAGCACCAGCGCGGCGATGGTCGCCGCCGACGCCACCATCACCGACAAAGTGAGCGTGGCGCCCAGGCCGTCCTTGCGCAACATGGCCTCGTACCAGCGCCACGACCAATTGCCCGACGGCAGGTTGAACACCGAGGAGCTGCTGAACGACACCAGCACCACCACCACCAGCGGCGCCAGCATGAAGACCGCCGTGGCCGCCAGCAGCAGGCTCCCGGCGATGCGCGAGGGTGAAAAGGCATTTTTCATGTCGCGTCTCCCGCGTTCTGCGTGCGGGCCTGCAGCCGCCGCGTCAACCAGGTGCTGCCGACCACGATCAGCACCGCGATCGCCAGCAGCACCACCGCCAACGTGGAGCCGGCCTGCCGGTCGCGCATGAACAGATAGGCGCGCGCCATCAGCGCGGGCAGGGTCTGGTAGCGGTCGCCGATCAGCAGGGCCGGAATCACGTACATCGACACCGCCATCGAGAACACGAAGGCGCAGCCGGTGACCACCCCCGGCAGCGACAGCGGCCAGGTCACCCGCGCCAGCGTGTGCAGCGGATGCGCGCCCAGCGTGGCGGCGGCCTCGGCCAGGCGCGAGTCGATCTGCCGCGCCACCGTGAAGATCGGCAACACCATGAACGGCAGAAACACATGCACCGCCGCCACGATGAGGCCGCGTTCGTTGAAGAGCAGTTTCACCGGTTCGTCGACCAGGCCGGCGCCCAGCAGCAGCTGGTTCACCAGGCCGTTGCTTCGCAGCAGGATGGTCCAGGCGAAGCTCTTCACGATCACGCCGACCGACAGCGGCAGGATCAGCGTGAGAAACATCAGTCCCTGCACCGGCAGCGAGGCACGCGCCATGGCGAATGCCACCGGGTAGCCGATGACCAGGCAGATCAGGGTGACGACGGCGGCGATCTTCAGCGTGTTCCAGACGACCTGCGCGTTGTAGACATCCGAGAAAAACGCCGCGTAGCCCTGCACGCCGAAGCGGCCGTCGGCGTCCTGGAAACTGGTGGCGAGCAGCACCGCCAGGGGCAGCGCGAAGGCCAGCGCCAGGTAGCCGGCGCCGGGCAACGCCAGCCAGGCGACGCGTGGGGTGGAAAGGGTCGACGACATGGCGGCTCCTGTCAGGCGAGGGCCTGCGATCGTTCGGCGGCGAACACCAGCGTGTCGCGAGCCGCCCAGCGCAGGGCGAGCCGCTGGCCGACTTGCGGCGCGGCGCCGGCGTGGGTTGGCATTTCGGCCAGCAGCGGCGCCGTGCTGCCGGGCAGCTCGAAATACACCAGCCGGTTGGCGCCCCGGTAGACCGTCTGGGTTACTGGCAACCACACGGTATTGGTGCCGTCGGCGTCGCTGTTGTGCTGCGGGCTCAGCGAGATCAGCTCGGGCCGCACGCCCAGCAGCACCGGCGTGCCGACCGGCAGGCTGGCGTCGGCCGGCGCGCGGATCTCGCCGCAGGCGGTGGCTACCGTCAGGCTGCCATCGGCCGCCGACACCACCGTGCCCGGCCACTGCGCCGACAGCCCGACGAAGTTGAGCGCGAACGGCGTGCGCGGCCGCGCATAGATGGCCTCGGGCGCGTCGAGCTGCTCGATGCGGCCCCGGTTCATCACCGCGATGCGGTCGGACATGACCAGGGCTTCGTCCTGGTCGTGGGTGACGAAGATGGCGGTCATGCCGGCGTCGCGCAGCATCTGGCGCAATTCGATCTGCATGGTTTCGCGCAGCTTGCGGTCGAGCGCGGACAGCGGTTCGTCGAGCAGCACCAGGCGCGGCCGGGTGGCGATGGCGCGGGCCACCGCCACGCGCTGCTGCTGGCCGCCCGACAGTGCCGAGATCGGCCGGTCGGCCAGCGCCGCGAGCTGCACCGACGCCAGCGCCGCCCGGACGCCGGCCGCGATCTCGCCACGCGGCGTGCCCCGCGCCTTCAGGCCGAAGGCGATGTTCTCGCCCACGGTCAGGTGCGGAAACAGCGCGTAGCTCTGGAACACCACGCCGATGTTGCGGCGGTGCGCGGGCAGGCCGGTCATGTCGGCGCCGTCCACGATCACCTGGCCTTCGTCGCAGTCCGACAGGCCCGCGACGATGCGCAGCAAGGTGGTCTTGCCGCAGCCCGAGGGGCCGAGCAGCGAGACGAATTCGCCGGCGGCGATGGAGAGGTCGAGCCCGTCGACCACCGGCTGGGTGCCGTAGCGCTTGACGATGCCTCGCAGTTGCAATGAGCTCATGTCGGTTCAGTCCGGTTGGGGGTAGTCGTCGTAGAAAGCCCGCACATGGGGCATGGTGGCGGCGGCCAGCCAGCGGCGTTCGGCCTCGGCCGGGGTGAGAGGGCGCGACAGGGTTTCGGCAAGCTCGTCCAGCACCGCATCGCGGTCGACGTGGCGGAACCGGCCGCCGGCGTAGACCGGGTCGCCGCCGATGTAGACGGTGTCGACATGCTCCTTCTTCGCCCGCAGCAGCAGGGCGTCGACCGGCGCGATGGCATCGTCCTGAAACGGCCGGGTGGCGGCCTGCAGGTCGATGGCGACGGCGTCGAAGAACATGCCCGGCGCCAGGCGGCCGATCTGCCGTTTGAACGGCGTGGTCGCGGCGCCGCCCTCGGTCGCCATGCGCAAGACTTCGCCGACGGTGGGCGCGCGGGCGGCATCGAAGCCGGGCCGGCCGTGCAACCGCAACGCGAGCCGCATCTCCTGCAGCATGTCGCGGTCGTCGTTGATGCCGGCCTCGTCGAGCCCCAGCCCCAGCGTGATGCCGGCGCGCGCCAGCGCCTGCACCGGCGCGGTGCCGCTGCGCAGGCGCAGGTTGGAGCTGCAGTTGTGGCAGACGCAGGTGCCGCTGTGGGCCAGGCGATCGATGTCGGCGTCGTCGAGCCAGACCGCGTGGCCCAGCGTGAGGTCCGGCCCGAGCAGGCCGAGGCGCTCCAGATGCGCCACCGCGCCGGTGCCGGTGCGGCGGCGCGCGTATTCGCGCTGGAACGGTGTCTCCAGCAGATGCATGTGCATCGGCACGCCGTCGGCGCGCGCCCGCTCGGCCACCGCCTGCAGCCCGTCGTCGCTCATCCAGTGCAGGTTGGCCGGCGCCAGTTGCACCCGCAGCAGGTCCTGGCCGCGGGTGTCTTTCATCAGGCGGCCATGCAGCGCGAGTTGTTCGGCCAGCGTGGTCGTCGAGCGGGCCAGGTGGCGGCGCAGCGCGGTGCCCGCGTCGGCCGGCAGGCTGGCGCAAAAAGCGGCGTCGTCGCCGTAGACGAAACGGTTCTGCTCGCGCAGCGAATAGGCAAAACTCGCCCGCATGCCGACGGCGCGATAAGCATCGAGCACCCGCCGCGAGCCGGCGTGCATCTGCTCCAGCCCGCCCGAGAAACGCGGGTACAGGTGCTGCACACAGGTGATGCCCGAGGCAATCATGTCGAAGGCACCGTAGAGCGTATCGAGGTACGGATCCACGTCGCGGGCCGACAGCCGGCTGGCGAACCACAGCTCCAGCGGCAGGTCGGGCGAACCCAGCGCCAGCGGCGTCAGCCCGACATGGTGATGGGCGTTGACGAAGCCCGGCAGCAGCATGTGGCGCGCGTGGTGCACGGCCGTCACCTGGGGATGGCGCCGCGCCAGGTCGGCCCGGTCGGCGATCTCCAGCACCCGGCCGTCGGCATGCAGCACGCCGGCGTCGGCCAGCACCCGCGGCTGGCCGTCGGCCGAAACACCGGTCACCAGCCACCGGGCACTGACGATCTGCGAGGTCATCGAAGCTTTCGGCTCAGATGGCCATCTCTCGGTCCCAGCGCTCGACCCAGCTCTTGCGGTTCTCGGCGATATAGGCCCAGTCGGGCATGAGGATGGTGCCCCTGGGCACGTCGGCCGGCGGCGTCACGCTGGCGTTGGTCGGCAGGGCCAGCGAGATGTCGGCGATCTGCTTCTGCCAGGCGCCCAGCATGCATTCGATGAAGGCATTGGCCAGCGCCGGCTCCGGGCCGTTCTTCACCTTGGCGATGCCGTTGGGCATGGACATGCCGCCTTCTTTCGGCAGCACGAAATCGATCGGCGCACCCTTGGATTTACGGTCGAAGGCGTTGTAGCCGATCATCCCGGCGATGGCCGTGGCCTCGCCCTGCTCCAGCAGGTTCAACGCCTGCGGCAGCTGGGTATAGACGGTGAGCAGGTTGGGCTTGAGCGCCTTGAGCTTGCGAAAAGCGGCATCGGGCTGATACTGGGCTTCCTGCAGGGGCTTGCCGGTCTCCAGCATGGCCGCCACCAGGAACATCGACAGGCCCTCGGTGTTCTGCAACGACGGGATCACCAGCTTGCCCTTGTAGCCCGGCTCCCAGAGCGCCGCATACGACGGCACCTGCTTGAGCCTGGCCGTATTGAAAGCAACACCGGTCATCGACTGCATGTAGTTGGCCCACATGCCGTCCATGTGCACCGTGCCGGCTTTCAGTTTCGACAGGCTGGGAATGTCGGCGGCGCTCAGCTTGTCGAGCACGCCTTCCTTGACGGCCGGGATCATCACCGGGTCGTCCATCAGCACGACCGACATGTAGGGCTTGCTCTTGTTGCTGACCATCTTTTCCAGGTTGACCAGCGAACGGGTTCCATCGAACAGCACCTTGCAGCCGGTCTGCTTTTCGAAGACCGGAATCAGCGGATCGAGAAAGGCCTTGTGGCTGCCGGCACCACCGACGACGATTTCCTTGCCCTTGCCCTGGGCGTGCGCCCAGGCGGGAACGAGCAGGCTGCCGGCCGCAGCGGCGGCGAGGGCGAAACCACGGCGATTCAAGCCATTGGCGGTCGAGTGCATGGAGACATCCTTTTTCCGGGCATCGCGCCCTCCTTATGGGACGGCGCAGTGCGTTGGAAGACTCCACTGCGCCAGAATCGTGCACGATTTACTGTTTATCGTGCACATACCAGAGAGCCAAGCAGTTTCCGGGCCAGAAAAAATGCCATGCGTTCCGGGCAGGCCGGACGGCATGGCATGGCATGGAGGCTGTGGCGTTGACCGCCACCGATGCGGATCAGGCCATGGCCACCAGCATCAACGAGGTGGCGCCGACCGCGGCGGCGCCGAGAACGCGCACCGCGTGCCGAGGCGCGTAGGTGAGCATCAGCGCCGTCGCCACGCCGCCCGCCGTCAGCACGCCGCACCACAGCACCGTGCCCTGCGCGGGGCCGCGCAACGACCAGCATCCGAGCAGTGACAGCAGCAGTCCCAGGCTACCGGCCACCTGCAGCCACGGCCGCCAGCGCCCGGGCTCGCGGCCACGACCGAAGCTGTCTTCGTAATGCCGATCCATCGCCAGACCGAGCGCGCAAAAGCCGCCGAGCGCCGCCGCCAGGGTGCCGATCGAGCCGAGCAAGGAATTCATCGGGCGGCCTCCAGCTCGGCCGATCCGGTCGAGCGCGCGGGCGCCGGCCGGGTTTTGGCCGCCGCCTTGCGGCGGCCGACATGCCAGGCCGCAAAGCCCAGCGCCAGCCCCAGGCCCAGGCAGACCAGATCGAATCCCGCCACTTCCCACAGGCCCGAGCCGATCGCCACCACCAGGTTGGCGCCGCCGGTCAACGCATTGAGCGCCGGCATGGCGGCAAACAGCACCGCACCGATCCATAACTGAATCAGCCACATGCGCCGAGAAGGCCACGCGAGGCCCGCCACCGCCGCCACCGCCCAGGCGGCGAAGAAACAGGTGATTTCCTGCTGCGGCCGTTCCGCGATGCTCACCGGCAGCAGCCGGTTGGCCCAGAAATAGGTGGCGAAGGCGATCGGCAGGCCGGCGATGGCCGCCACGTTCAGCCCGTCGACCAAGCGCAGGCCGAAGCCCACGCGTCCGCCGTGCTTGAGCGCCTTGGCGTATTTCTGCCGCTCCTTCACGCCCCACAACAGCAGGCCGGTGGCCACCATCACGCAGCCGCCCAGGCCCGAGACGAAGAACAGCGCGCGCATCAACCCGTTGGAGAAATGCGCCACGTGCAGGCCGAAGAGCACACCACGCGTCTGCACCGCGGGGCCGGGCGTGTCGCCGTTGGTCGCGACCAGTGCGCCGGTCACGCCGTTAAATACCATCGAGGGCTGGTCGGAAGACAGATCCTGGCCGTCCTGGCGCGACACGGTGATCACCGCCTTCGCGTCGTTGGGATTGGTGACCACCACGCGCCCGATGCGGGCGCCCTCGCCCCAGTGCGCGCGCGCCTGCTCCATGAGGGGCGGCAGTGCGGCCAGCGCGGCCGGCTTGCCCGCGGGCTTTTCGTTGCGTGCCGAAGAAGCCGGAAACATCTCGGCGTTGAAAGCCTTCACGTCGCCCTGGTAGGCAGCCTGCGTGCCCCAGGGCATGTACATGAACATCAGGGTAACGATGCCGGTGTAGGTGATCATCAGGTGATAGGGCAGCGCCAGCACAGCGGTCGCGTTGTGCGCGTCGAGCCAGCTGCGCTGCCCCTTCTTCGGCCGGAAGGTGAAGAAGTCCTTGAAGATCCGCTTGTGCGTGACGATGCCGCTCAGGATCGCCACCAGCATGAACATGGCGCAGAAGCCCACGATCCAGCGTGCCCAGATCGCCGGCATGTAGTGCAGGTCGTAATGCAGGCGGTAGAGGAACTCGCCGCCGCGGGTTTCGCGAGCGGCGCCGAAGGTCTCGCCGGTCGCCGGATCGATGTTCTCGCTCTTGAAGCGCGCCCGGCGCGGCGCTTCGGTACCCGGCGGCAGCGGCTGCGGCCTGGGGTTCCAGAACATGCGGATCGAGGGCTCCCGTTCGCTGGGCAGGCTGATGAACCAGCGCTGGGCGTCCGCCGCGTTCTTCTGCAGGAAGTCCACCGCCCGCTGCGCGGCGACGTCCTCGGGCACCGGCCGGCTCGCGGCGCGGTGCAGCTCGGGCTTCATCCAGAAAGTGATCTCGTCCTTGAAATACGCGGACGTTCCCCCGCAGAACACCAAAAACAGCACCCAGCCGACCAGCAGGCCCGACCAGGTGTGCAGCCAGGCCATCGACTGGCGAAAACCTTCCTTCATGGCGTGGCTCCCAGGTACTGGTTGGCCGCGACGATGGCGCCCAGCACCGCCGACGGCAACGCCAGCCCGAGCAGCGCCCGCGCCGCACTGCGCGCCGCGAAGACCCACATCACCGCACAGGGGTAGACCACGAAGGCCAGCATGGTGGCCGCCACTGCCGCTTCGAGCCGCACCGCCGGCAAGGCGATGGCGATCACCGCCGCAGCGAGGGCCGACAGCCCATAGCCGCCGAGGATCGCGGCCAGGGCGCGCACCGCGACACCGCCGCGGTAGCGCAGACCTTCGCTGCCGACGGGCAGCCAGCGGTGACGGGTGGAGGGCGAAGCGTCCGCCAGGCGGGCGGCGGACGAGGGATGGGCGGGTGCCTGGGTCATGGAGATGCGCAATGGGCGGAAGGTACGTGACGCGGACTCACGGCCGGCGCCCGTCAACGAGAATGATTCCCATTGTATCCACGACAGGTGCGCTGGAGAGGCTCGCGAACACTGCGCGCTGTGTAAATCCTCTGCGATCCGTGCATGGTTCGCCGGATGCCTTGGCCCCGGCGGTGAGGCGAACTCACTGAAATTTCCATAAGCTCGACTTATGACAACCATGCCGCGAACCCGCTGACAAGCGTCGCGCGGCCTCCCTACACTTCCTTCCCATTCATACCGGAGACAAAAAGATGAGTTCATCCGCCGCCCAACATCCCGGCACCGCGCTGCGCCAGGCCCTCGATGCCCGCCGGGGCCTGCTGGTGCCCGGCGCCGGCAATGCGCTGGCCGCCCGCGTCATCGAAAGCCTGGGTTTCGAAGCGGTCTATCTCAGTGGCGCCGGCCTCACCAACAACTTCTACGGCATGCCCGACCTCGGCTTCGTCGGCCTGGAAGACATCGCCCGCCACACCGCCGCCATTCGCGACGCCATCGCCCTGCCGCTGATCGTCGACGCCGACACCGGCTTCGGCAACGCGCTCAACGTGCGCCACACGGTGCGCACCCTGGAGCGGGCCGGAGCCAACGCGATCCAGCTCGAAGACCAGGTCATGCCTAAAAAATGCGGCCACTTCGCCGGCAAGGCCGTCGTCGGCAAGCAGGAGATGCTCGGCAAGATCAAGGCCGCCGTCGACGCGCGCCAGCATCCCGACTTCCTGATCATCGCCCGCACCGACGCGCGCGCCATCCACGGCCTGGACGACGCGCTCGACCGTGCCCGCGCCTTCGCCGAAGCCGGCGCCGACGTCACCTTCGTCGAGGCTCCGACCGGCATCGACGAACTGCGCCGCATCGCCGCCGAGCTGCCGGTGCCGCAAATCGTCAACATCGTCATCGGCGGCAAGACCCCCGCCCTGCCGGCCGCCGAATTCGCCGCCATGGGTTTCGGCCTGGTGCTCTACGCCAACGCCGCGCTGCAGGGCGCCGTACGCGGCATGACCAATGCGCTGTCGCAATTGCAGCGCGACGGCGAACTGCCGGAAGACCCGGCCCTGGTCGCCACCTTCGCCGAACGGCAGTCGCTGGTGCAGAAGCCGCTGTTCGATGCGCTCGACGAGAAATATGCCGGGAGCTGAGACCGCCTTCCACCCGACGGTGAAAGCCGTCGACTGCCATGCCCATGTGTTCGAACGCGGCCTGCCGCTGGCGGCCCGGCGCCGCCATGCGCCGGCGTTCGACGCGCTGCTGGACGACTACCTGGCGCTGCTCGACACCCACGGCATCTCCCACGGCGTGCTGGTGCAGCCGAGTTTCCTGGGCACCGACAACCACTACTGGCTCGACGCGGTAGCGCGGCATCCGGGGCGGCTGCGCGGCGTCGCCGTGGTCGATGCCACCATGCCTTTGCCCGCACTGACCGCACTCAAAGGCGCCGGCACCACCGGCCTGCGGCTCAACCTCGTCGGCATCGAGATTCCGGACTTCGGCTCGCCCGAGTGGAGCGCCCTGCTGGGGCACATCCGCGACCTCGACTGGCACCTCGAAATCCACCGCGAAGCGCGCGACCTGCCGGCCATGCTCGAAGCCTTGCGCCCGGCCGGCTGCCGCCTGGTGATCGATCATTTTGGCCGCCCCGACCCGGCGCTCGGCACCGCCGACCCCGGTTTCCAGGCCCTGATGACGGCGGCCGACAGCGGCCGGGTCTGGGTGAAGCTTTCGGCGGCCTATCGCAACGCACGCAGCCCCTTGGCCGAGCCATCGGCACGCGACGCGACACTGGCGGCGCAGGATGCCGCCGACGCCCGTACCGCCGCGGCCGCGCTGCTTGGCGCGTTCGGCCCTGAGCGGCTGCTCTGGGGCAGCGACTGGCCGCACACGCAGCATGGCGATTTCACCGACTTCGCCCGTGCCCGCGCCATGCTGGACGACTGGGTGTCCGATGCTGATCAGCGCCGCCGCATCCTGGTCGACACACCCGCCGAGCTTTTCGGCCTGGGGTGAATCCGGCGGGCCCGGAAGACATAGAGACAGACGAAAAAGGAGAAGACAGATGAAGAGAAGGCCAATCGCCATTTCGGCGCTCGCGGCCCTGGCCGCGCTGGCGACCGGCGCCGCCCCGGCCCAGCCGGTCGCGCCGATGGCGTTCCCGACCAAGCCGGTGCGCCTGGTGGTCACCTACCCGCCCGGCGGCACGGTCGACGCCGTGGCTCGCATCCTCGGCCCCAAGCTGTCGGCGCGCTGGGGCCAACCGGTGCTGGTCGACAACCGCGCCGGTGGCGGCGGGCTGATCGGCGGCGACCTGGTGGTGAAGGCGCCGGCCGACGGCTACACCCTGCTGTTCGACGCGTCCAACCATTCGCAGAACCCGGCCCTGAAGAAGTCCATGCCCTTCGACACCCTGCGCGACCTGCAGGCGGTGTCGTTGCTGGTGCGGGTGCCCAACGTGGTGGTGGTCAATCCGCAGTTCGATGCGAAGTCGCTGAAGGACCTGATCGCGCTGGCCAGAGCCCGGCCGGGCCAGGTCAATTACGCGTCTTCGGGCAACGGCTCGGCCCAGCACCTGGCCGGCGAGCTGTTCACTTCCATGACCAAGACCAGCATGACGCACGTCGCCTACCGCGGCGGCGGCCCGGCCATGGTCGATGTGATGGCCGGCCAGGTACCGGTGTTCTTCGCCAGCCTGGCCTCGTCGCTGCCTTACATCCGCTCCGGCAAGCTGACCCCGCTGGCGGTGACCGGCCAGAGACGATCGCCGGTGCTGGCCGAGGTGCCGACCGTGGCCGAAGCCGGCGTGCCGGGCTATGAGATGTACGAATGGAACGGCGTCTTCGCGCCTGCCGGCACGCCGCCGGCCGTCGTCGAGCGCATCTCCCGCGACATGGCCGCCGTGCTGGCCGACCGCGAGGTCAATGCCCGGCTGATCGCGCTCGGCGCCGAAGTCATCGGCTCCACACCGGCCGAGCTCGACCGCTTCCGCCGCGCCGAGATCACCCGATGGAGCCAATTGGCGCGGCAGGCCCGCATCGAGCTCGACTGACAATCCCCACGCACTTCCATCGCAACTTCAACATCCACATCGCGAGACACACCATGAACGCTTCCGTTTTCCGCCGTACCGCCCTGGCCGCCATCGCGGCCGCCGCCGCCACCGCCTGTCTGCCCGCCGGGGCGCAGGACGCCTGGCCCAACCGCACGATCCGCATGATCGTGCCCTTCTCGGCCGGCGGCGCCAACGACCTGATGGCCCGCGCCGCGGCCGAAGGCGCCTCCAAGCGCCTGGGCCAGCCGATCGTCGTGGAGAACAAGCCCGGCGGCTCGACCAGCCTGGGCGCGGCCTACGTGGCCCAGCAGAAACCCGACGGCTACACCTTCCTCATCAGCGCGGCGGGCGTGGTGTCGAACAGCATGATCAAGAAGTCCCTGCCCTACAAGGACGCCGACCTCACGCCGGTGGCCATGGTCGGCCTGGCGCCCTCGGTGATCCTGGTGCCGGCCGACGCGCCCTACAACAACCTGAAGGAATTCATCGCCGCCTCGCAAAAGGGCGAAGGTTTTCACTGGGCCACCGCCGGCACCGGCAGCACGCCGCATTTCGTGTCCGGCATCCTGGAGACCAAGTACGGCGCCAAGCTCGACATCGTTCCCTACAAGAGCGGCTCGGAGTCCATCACCGCCGTGCTCGGCAAGCAGGTCGAGGCCACGTCCGAGGCCAGCATCGTCGCCCTGCCCTACGTCAAGAGCGGCAAGCTCAAAGCCCTGGCCGACACCTGGACCGCGCGCATCTCGGCCTACCCGCAGCTCTCCACCGCCGTCGAGCAGGGCTTCCCCGACATGCAGATCGCGCACTGGTGCGGCGTGCATGCGCCGGCCGGCACGCCCGAAGCCATCCTGGACAAGATGGCCGCCGCCATCGATGCGGCCATGAAAGACCCGGCCACGGCCGAGCACCTGAAGTCGGTCGGCATCGAGCCGATCGGCGGCAACCGCGCGTCCTTCGTGAAGTTCGTCAACGACGAGCGCGCGCGCCTGGGCGCGGTGGTCAAGGCCACCGGCATGAAGGACGAGTGAGCGGTCCCGGCGGCCCCTCGCGCGCCGGCGGGTCGCTCGACACCCGTCCGATGCGCTACCTGCTGGCCATCGCCGACGCCGGCAGCCTCACCCATGCGGCCGAGGCGCTGGGCGTGGCGCAGCCGGCGCTGAGCCAGGCGATCAACCGCCTGGAAGCCGACCTGGGCGTGCGGCTCTTCGACCGCTCCCGGCGCGGCGCGACGCTCACCGAAGCCGGCCGGGCCATCATCGACGACGTGCGGGCCAGCCTGGCGCTGGCCACCTCGGCCACCCAGCGGGCGCGCGCCATCGCCGGCGGCAAGGCGGGGCGGCTGCACATCGGCTTCGTCACGCATGCGGTCTACGACGTGCTGCCCTCGGCGCTGCGACTGCTGCGCACCGAATTCCCCGGCGTCGAGGTCGAGCTCAGCGAGATGGGCAATGCCGACCAGCTGACCGCGCTGGAACAGGGCGCGATCGACCTGGCCATGCTGCACACGCCGCTGCCCCTGCCCGGGCGCGTGCGGACCAAGCTGGTGCGGCGCGAAAAGCTGGTGGCCGTGCTGCCCGTCGGGCATCCGCTGGGCGCCGACGGCCGGGTCGGCCTGGCCGAGATCGCGGCGCTGGGCCTGGTGTGGTTCCCGGAACGGCAACTGCCCGCCATGCGCGCCGGCATCGTCGCCGCGCTGCAGCGCGCCGGGCTCGATCCGCACTTCGTGCAGGAGGCCAACCGCACGCTCACCGTGCTGTCGTGCGTGGCCGCCGGCCTGGGCGCTTCGCTGCTGCCGCAGTCGGCTGCCGTTCTGGCCCATCGAGGCGTACAGTTCGCCGACGTGCGCGACGGCGACGGCCTGCCCCATTTCGAACTGGGTGTACTCTGGATCGCAGCCAACCGTCCGACGCTGGCCGAGCAGCTCGCCGACCGGCTCTAAGCGCCCAGACGACGAAGAGGATGAGCACCATGAATGCGCCACCACCCGTACCTTCCGCCGGCAAGAAACGCTGGATTCCGTCACCCGTCGCCATTACCGGCGTGGTGCTGGTGGCCCTGGTGGTCGCCGGCCTCGTCAACCGCGAAGGCCCAACCAACGAACAGCAGCAGACCGAACGCGATGCCGTGTCGAACTGCTGGAACGACGCCCGCCGCAGCAACGGCTCGGCGATGGAACAGCGCAACAAGATCGCGGAGTGCGAGCAGATGGAGACCGCCTTCCGCAAGAAAGGCACCGCGGGCAACCCTTAGGGGTTAACCCTGGGATTTCAAAGCTCCATGACAATCGCGCGATTATTCCGATAGCAGAGGTTCGATTGACCCCCACCGCCCTCCCCGCGACCAAGCCGCCGTTCTACAAGTCGCTCTACCTGCAGGTCATCACCGCCGTCATCATCGGCGTGCTGCTCGGCCACTTCTATCCGCAGGTTGGCGAGTCCATGAAGCCGCTGGGCGACGGCTTCATCAAGCTGATCAAGATGATCATCGCGCCGATCATCTTCTGCACCGTCGTGGTCGGCATCGCCGGCATGGAGGACATGAAGAAGGTCGGCAAGACCGGCGGCCTGGCGCTGCTGTACTTCGAGGTGGTCAGCTCCATCGCGCTGGTGGTCGGCCTCGTGCTGGTCAATGTGCTCAAGCCCGGCGCTGGCATGAACGTCGACCCGTCCACCATCGACACCAAGTCCATCGCCGCCTACACCGGCCCGGGCAAGATGGAAGGCACGGTCGACTTCCTGCTGCACATCATTCCCAACACCATCGTCGACGCCTTTGCCAAGGGCGAGGTGCTTCAGGTGCTGCTGATCGCCGTGCTGTTCGGCTTCGCCCTGCACCGCTTCGGTGGCCGCGGCACGCTGGTGTTCGACGTGATCGAGAAGGGCTCGCACGTGCTCTTCGGGATCGTCAACATGATCATGAAGCTGGCGCCGGTCGGTGCCTTCGGCGCCATGGCCTTCACCATCGGCAAGTACGGCATCGCCTCGCTGTTCTCGCTCGGCAAGCTGATGGCGGTCTTCTATTGCACCTGCCTGCTGTTCATCTTCGTGGTGCTCGGCCTCATCGCCCGCTTCCACGGCTTCTCGGTGTGGAAGTTCATCAAGTACATCAAGGAAGAACTGCTCATCGTGCTGGGCACCTCGTCCTCCGAATCGGTGCTGCCGCGCATGATGGAAAAGATGGAGAACCTGGGCGCCCGCAAGACGGTCGTCGGCCTGGTCATTCCCACCGGCTATTCCTTCAACCTGGACGGCACCTCCATCTACCTGACGATGGCCGCCGTGTTCATCGCCCAGGCCACCAACACCGACATGACGCTGACGCAGGAGCTCACGCTGCTGGCCGTGCTGCTGCTCACCTCCAAGGGCGCCGCCGGCGTCACCGGCAGCGGCTTCATCGTGCTGGCCGCCACGCTCTCGGCCGTGGGCCACGTGCCGGTGGCGGGCCTGGCGCTCATCCTGGGCATCGATCGCTTCATGTCCGAAGCCCGCGCGCTGACCAACCTCATCGGCAACGGCGTCGCCACGCTGGTCGTGGCCAAGTGGACCGGCGAACTCGACGAGAAACGCCTGCACGCCGGGCTGAACAACGAGACCTGGGTCGAGGCACAGGAACCCGAGGCGCTGGAACAGGCCAAGGTGTCGCCGCCGCCGCGGCGCTGAGTCGCGCCTCGCTCCGTCGAAAAAAAACGGACCCCCGCGGGTCCGTTTTTCATTTGGGCGTGACGTCCGTCACATCCTCCGCCACCCGCCGGGGCGGCGCGGCTTCACGGGCCGGCGGCGCCTGCGCAGCGCCCCGGCCGAACTGCGCGGCACGGCGCCAGACCGCCATCGGGTCGGTGTGCAGCACCCAGGGCGCGACCGGCCGGCCGGTCAGGCGCGCCCAGGCGCGGCGCACCGCCCACAGGCAGAACAGCACGAATACGCCGCAGAGCACCACCAGTGCGAGGACCGCACCCACGGCCACCAGCACCAGCTTGATGACCATCAGCGCGAGTCGCTGAAGCAGGGTCGGCTCAGTCAACAGCGGTCTCCTCGGCGATTTCCCCGTCGCCGGCCTCCACGTTGCCGAAGCGGAACACGCCCGGCTCCAAAACCGGGTCGACCGACACCGGGATCTCGCTCTTCGGCGGGAACTTGCCCTGCAGCAGCAGCTTCGACAGCGGGTTCTCGATGCGCTGCTGGATCGCGCGCTTGAGCGGCCGGGCGCCGAACACCGGGTCGAAACCGACCTTGGCCAGCTCGGCCAGCGCCGCCTCGCTCACCTGCAGGTGCAGGTCCATCTTGGCCAGCCGCGCCTGCAGCACCTTCAGCTGGATCGCCGCGATCGACGCGATGTTGGCCGCATCCAGCCCATGGAAGACCACCGTCTCGTCGATACGGTTCAGGAACTCCGGGCGGAAGTGGTTCTTCAGCTCGTCCCACACGGCTTCCTTGATCTCGGCCTGGTCGCGCCCGGCCAGTGCCTGAATGATCGGCGAGCCGATGTTGCTGGTCATGACGATCACCGTGTTCTTGAAGTCCACGGTGCGGCCCTGGCCATCGGTCAGCCGGCCGTCGTCGAGCACCTGCAGCAGCACGTTGAACACGTCCGGATGCGCCTTCTCCACCTCGTCGAGCAGCACCACGCTGTAGGGCTTGCGCCGCACGGCCTCGGTGAGATAGCCGCCCTCGTCGTAGCCCACGTAGCCGGGCGGCGCGCCGATCAGCCGGGCCACCGAATGCTTCTCCATGAATTCGCTCATGTCGATGCGGATCAGGTGGTCTTCGCTGTCGAACAGAAAACCCGCCAGCGCCTTGCACAGCTCGGTCTTGCCGACGCCCGTAGGACCCAGGAACAGGAAGCTGCCGGTCGGCCGGTTGGGGTCGGACAGCCCCGAGCGCGAGCGCCGGATCGCATCGGCGACCGCACGCACGGCCTCGTCCTGGCCCACCACGCGCTGGTGCAGCTTGTCTTCCATCTGCAGCAGCTTTTCGCGCTCGCCCTGCAGCATCTTGCTGACCGGAATGCCGGTCGCGCGCGACACCACCTCGGCGATCTCCTCGGCGCCGACCTGGGTGCGCAGCAGCGTCGGCTTGGCCGAATTGCTCTTGCCCAGCTCGGCCTCTTCGGCTTCCTTCAGCTTCTTCTCCAGCTGCGGCAGCTTGCCGTACTGCAGCTCGGCGACCTTGTTGAAGTCGCCCTTTCGGGTGAACTCGGCGAGCTGGAAGCGGATCTTGTCGATCTCTTCCATGACCTGCTTGGAGCCCTGGGCCTGCGCCTTTTCCGAGCGCCAGATCTCCTCGTAGTCGGCGATCTGCTTCTGCAGCTCGACGATCTGCTCCTCGATCAGGCCGAAGCGTTTTTGCGACGACTCGTCGGTTTCCTTGCGCACGGCCTCACGCTCGATCTTGAGCTGGATCAGCCGGCGGTCGAGGCGGTCCATCACCTCCGGCTTGGAGTCCATCTCGATCTTGATCTTGGCGGCGGCCTCGTCGATCAGGTCGATCGCCTTGTCGGGCAGGAAGCGGTCGGTGATGTAGCGGTGGCTCAGTTCGGCCGCGGCGACGATGGCCGGGTCGGTAATCTGCACGCCGTGGTGGGCTTCGTACTTTTCCTGCAGGCCGCGCAGGATGGCGATGGTGGCTTCCACGGTCGGCTCGCCCACCATGATCTTCTGGAAGCGGCGCTCCAGCGCGGCGTCCTTCTCGACGTACTTGCGGTATTCGTCGAGCGTGGTGGCGCCCACGCAGTGCAGCTCTCCGCGCGCCAGGGCGGGCTTGAGCATGTTGCCGGCGTCCATCGCGCCTTCGCCCTTTCCGGCGCCGACCATGGTGTGCAGCTCGTCGATGAAGACGATGGTCTGACCCTCGTCCTTGGCCAGTTCGTTGAGCACGCTTTTCAGCCGTTCCTCGAACTCGCCCCGGTATTTGGCGCCGGCCAGCAGCGCGGCCATGTCGAGCGACAGCACACGCTTGCCCTTGAGCGATTCGGGCACTTCGCCGGCCACGATGCGTTGCGCCAGGCCTTCGACGATGGCCGTCTTGCCCACGCCGGGCTCGCCAATGAGCACCGGATTGTTCTTGCTGCGCCGCTGCAGCACCTGGATCGCGCGGCGGATTTCCTCGTCGCGGCCGATCACCGGGTCGAGCTTGCCGATACGGGCACGCTCGGTGAGGTCGAGCGTGTACTTCTTCAACGAGCCGCGCTGGCTCTCGGCATCGGCGCTGTCCATCTTCTGGCCGCCGCGCACCGCCTCGATGGCGGCTTCGAGCGACTTGCGGGTCAGGCCGTTCTTGCGCACGGCTTCGCCGAGCTCGGTCTTGGCGTCGGTGAGCGCGAGCAGCAGCAGCTCGCCGGAAATGAACTGATCGCCGCGCTTGAGCGCTTCCTTCTCGGTGGCCTGCAGCAGGCTGGCGAGATCACGGCCGACGGTGACGTCCTGGCCCTGCACCGTCGGCAGTTTCTGGATGGCGGCGTTGGCCGCCTGGGTGAGACCGGGCACGTTGGCGCCGGCGCGCTCGAGCAGCGCGCGGGGCCCGTCGTCCTGGCCAACGAGCGCGGCCAGCACGTGGGCCGGCTCGATGTAGCCGTGATCGTTCGCCAACGCCAGACTCTGGGCGTCGGAGAGCGCTTCCTGAAATTTGGTGGTGAGTTTGTCGGTTCGCATGGCAGATATTTCTCCTGCGCTCCAACTGGCGTCCGGGCCCCCGTTTTCAAGAGGCCACGACACCGCAGCGGGATTGAGGCGGCCCGGCCGGCCCGCTCACGCGCGGGGCGGCCGGGCGCCGCGACCATCAGGTGCCGAAGGACTCGCGCAGGCGTTCGCCGGCGTAGGTCTGGGCCTGGCGGGCCTTGTCCAGCACCGCGGCGGCGCCGAAGAACTCGTGCGCCACGCCCTCGTATTCGCGTCGCTCCACTTCCACGCCCGCATCCTCCAGCGCGTCGAGCAGCTTGGCGCCGTCGCTGCGCAGCGGGTCGAGCCGCGCATTGATGATGGTGACCGGCGGCAAGCCCTTCAGGTTGGCGTCGATCAGCTGCAGGCGGGTGTCCTTCAGGTCGTCGGCCGAGTGCACCAGGTGGTCGACGAACCACTTCACCATCGCGCGGTTGAGCGGTTTGGCGATGGCGTTTTCGATGTAGGACTCGGTGTTCAGGCTGGTCTGTGCGACCGGGTAGACCGACAGCACGTGGGCGGGGGTCTGCAAGCCGGCGTCCCGGGCGGCGATGGCCGTGGCAACCGCCAGGTTGCCGCCGGCGCTTTCACCGGCGAGTGCCACGCGGGCCGGGTCGCCGTCGATGCTGGCCGCGTTCGTCAGCGCCCAGCGGTAGGCGGCCAGCGCATCGTCCCAGGCGGCGGGGAACTTGTGTTCCGGCGCCTGCCGATAGTCGACCGACACCACCACCGCGCCGGCCTGAGCCGCGAGGCCGCGCGCGCCGGCGTCATACACGTTCTTGTCGGCGATTACCCAGCCGCCGCCGTGGAAGTACACGATGACCGGAAACGGCCCGGCGCCGGTCGGCGTGAAGATGCGCGCCGGCAAACTGCCCACCGCGCCATCGATGGTGGTATCGCGGGCCGTGACGCCCGGCACGAGCTGTTCGGGATCGGTCGGTCGGCCCTGCTCTTGCAACAGGGCCTTCACCGCATCGGCGGCGGTGGGCTGGATGCGGGCTTCGGCGAAATGCAGCTTTTCGATCGCCTTGGGGTGCAGCGCTTCGTGGGCCTTGGCCAGCGCGATCTGGTCGTCGTCGGCGCGGATGGCCGCGACCACATTCGATACGGCGTTGATCACCGGATTGGGTTCACCGTGGTGGCGTTGGTCGCGGCCGAAGTCGTCTTCACTCATGGTTTCTCCTTGGATGTGTTGCAGGCAGCCCGTGAACGGGGCCGGCGAGCACTTCACCTTCGGGGAGAGACCCGGCCGGCCTTGTCGGACGGCAACCCATGGCCCGGTGCGACCAGAGGCGCCACGGGTGCCCGCGCAGCCAGCGTGGCGCAGTCAGTAGCGGCTGCCGTGATGGCGCTCGCCGTTGCCCCTCTTCCAGGTGCTTTCCAGCCAGGGGGTGTCCGCCGTGGCGCGGTTCTTCCTCAGGCGGGCGGCAGCTTCCTTCACCAGCAACATCAGGCTGCTGCTGGAGTGGCGCAGCAGCGCCGAATCGTCGACGTGCGTCGGGGCTGGCGGAGGCGTCGTCGGGTGCTTCTTCATGGAGGGCTCGGTATCGATCTGCGGATGCGGACCGGATTCGTGCCGAATCCGGGCTGGTAGCCCGGTGTACGCACCGAGTTGGCGCGTGGATTCAAGCCCAGGTGGAAACCCGTGCGGATTCAGGCCTTCTCCACTGGCACCGCGGGACGCAGGTTGCGATACAGCGCGTCGTAGGCCCGGGCGCTGTCCTGCCAGCCGAAGCTGCTGCGCATGCCGTTGTGCTGCAGCGCCTGCCAGACCACCCTTTCGGCGAAGGCCGAGCGCAGGCGCTCCAGCCCCATCAGCAGCGCGGCCGTCGTGGCCTGCGGCATCACCACGCCGGTGGCGCTGTCGATGCCGGCCGACAGGTCGATGACCGAATCGGCGAGCCCACCGGTGGCGTGAACCAGCGGCACGGTTCCGTAGAGCTGGCTGTACATCTGGTTCAAGCCGCAGGGCTCGAAACGCGAGGGCATCAAAAACGCATCCGCACCGGCCTCGATGCGGTGCGCCTGGCTCTCCGAGAAGCCGATGTTGATGCTCACCTGTTGCGGGTGCGCCGCCGCCGCCGCGGTCAGCGCCTGCTGAAGAATCCGGTCGCCCTCCCCCAGCACCACGAGCTGCGCGCCCTGGTCGACGATCCAGGGCAGCGCCTCCACCACCAGGTCGATGCCCTTCTGCGGTGTGAGCCGGCCCACCAGCGACAGCAGCAGCACGTCCGCGCGCTCGGTCAGGCCGAATTCGCGCTGCAGCGCCGCCTTGCACACCGCCTTGCCACCCATGCTGGCGGCGCTGTAGTTCTGCGGCAGCAGGGTGTCGGTGGCCGGGTTCCAGATGGCCGTGTCGACACCGTTGAGGATGCCGTGCAGATGGCTGGCGCGGGCCTGCAGCACGCCGTGCAGGCCCATGCCCAGCGCCTCGGTGCTGATCTCGCGGGCATAGGTCGGGCTCACCGTGGTGATCGCGTCGCAGAACGAGAGTCCCGCCTTGAGCATGGAAAGCTGGCCCCAGTACTCCACACCCTCGATGTCGCGAAACTGCGCCGGCACCCGCAGCATGTCGGCATCGGCCATGGGAAACACGCCCTGGAAGGCCAGGTTGTGGACCGTCATCACGCTGGCCGCCACCGGCTGCCCGGTACGTTGCCCCGCCAGCCACAGGTAGAACGGCGCCAGGCCGACGGTCCAGTCGTGGCAATGCAGGATGTCCGGCTGCCATGCCATCCACGGCGATTGCGGTCCGGCCAACCGCGCCGCCACCCAGGCCAGGAAGCCGAAGCGCCGCGCGTTGTGCGGATGGTCCTGCCCGCCACCGTCGATGTAGGGGCCGCCGCCATGACCGTAGAGCTCCGGGCATTCGAGCAACAGCAGCGTGACGCCGCCCGGCTGCTGCGCGGCCGTGATGCGCGCTGCCGGCCAGCCGTCCGCGGCCGGCAGATCGACCACGGCGCGGCGGTCGATCAGTGTGGCGAAACGATCGTAGGCGGGGATGAGGACATGCACGTCGTGGCCCAGAGCCGACAGCGCCGCAGGAAGTGCGCCGCTGACGTCTCCGAGGCCGCCGGTCTTGATCCAGGGTGCGAATTCAGGGGTAGCGAAAAGAATCTTCATCGGCAGAGTAAGAGACCGCAACGAACGTGAGCAACCATCATGCCCGTTGGGGCCGCTTTTTCGGCGTCGGCGTGGAATTCACCGGGGCGTGAGCCAGTCGGCTGGCACCAGCACCGCTACCGGCAGCATCTGCAGTGCCTGGCCCACATGCAGCGCCGGACCGCCCGGGGTGGCCGGTGCGAGTTCGGCGGGCGCACCGGTGAACCAGTCGACCCAGGTGGTGCCGGTCTCGCCGGCGGGCATGGGCAAACGCGTGTCTTGCCACAAGCGCGCCATACCCTCGCAGTCGGGCGGCAATTGTTCCGTGACGCCACGCAGCAGTCGGGCCGCGACCGTCACCACCGTCTGTTCGCCCTCCCCCCGTGCAAAGGCCACCAGCCGCGAGCCGTGTGCGCCCTCGCCTTCGAGCGGCCGATAGCCACCGCTGCGGAATACCTCGGGATGCGCCTTGCGCAGCTGCAACAGCCGCCAGGTGACCAGGTGCTTGATGCGGCCGTCGGTCCAGTTCTGCCGCAGCTCCTGCCATTGCGCGGCGGTCGGGAAGCCGTCGGCATAGAGCGCCGCGAGCTGGCCGAGCGTGTCCTTGAGCCGGTCGAAGTCCATCGGCCGGCGGTTGTCCGGATCGACCAGGCTGAAGTTCCACTGCTCGCAGCCGTAGTAGATGTCGGGCACGCCCGGCGAGGTGAGCTTGAGCGCCACCAGCGACAGGCTGTTGATGCAGCCGTAAGGCGCCACGTGGTCGACGAAACCCTCGATGTCGTCGAGCAGCCCGCCGCTCTGCGCGCGGTCGAAGATGCCGTCGACATAGCCGGCCAGCGCCTTCTCGTAGGCCTCGTTCGGGTTGAGCCAACTGGTGTGCTGCTTGGCTTCGCGCACCGCCTTGAGCATGTAGGCCTGCACCCGCTTGACCAGGTCTTCGGTGTTCTCCGGCTTCAGGCCGCCGAGCGGCCAGGCGCCGACCAGCGTCTGCCACAGCAGGTATTCGTCGTTGCGGCTGGGCGCCGGTGCGCCGTCGACCACCGCGTGCAGCGAATCGGCCTGCGCCGACCACCGCTCGATGACCGCGCCCCAGGCGTCCGGCATTTCGGACAGCACGTCGAGCCGGGTGCGCAGATCTTCCGAGCGCTTGCTGTCGTGCGTGGAGGTGCCCAGCAGCCAGTGTGGTCGGTGGGCGGAGTCGTCGCCGTTGACCGCGTGGAAGTGCGCCGGCGAGGTGCCGAAGCGGCGCGGGTCGCCACCCACGTCGTTGAGCGAGACCAGGCGGTTGTAGCGGTAGAAGGCCGTGTCTTCCATGGCCTTGGCGGTGACCGGCGCGGTGAACTGCTGCCAGCGGCCGACGAAACGCATCACCGCCGCGCGGCGCGCGGGGTCCTCGATTTCGCAGGCGGTCAGCAGCACGCCGCGCAGGTGGTCGATGACCGTGAGTTCCTCGCCCTCGCTGCGGCGGCGCGCCGAGGCGGTGGCCCGCTCGATCACCGCGCGGTCGGCGTGGGAGATGCCGTCGTCCTGCGAGCGGATGTAGGTGCGGTAAACCGGGTGGCAGGCGGCCACCACCATCAGCGCGCGGCGCAGGCGGTTGCGGGTGAAGTCGCAGGTGCGGCGGTCGCTGCGGGTGATGCGGTAGAGGGTTTCGGTGAGCCAGCCGAGCTCGCTGGAGAGACCGTTTTCGATCACGTGGATCTTGGCGTCGAAGAGGATGTCGCCGAAGCGTTCGTATTCGCCGGTGAAGTCGCGGTAGAGGCTGTCGAAGGCGGCCTCGTTGCGGCCGTCGACGAACAGGCCGTTGACCAGGCCCGAGAAGCGGTAACCGGTGCCGCCATGCACCGGCCATTCGGCGGGCAGGTCTTCGTCGATGTCGAGGATCTTCTCCACCACCAGGTAGAGCGAGCGCCGCTGGCGGCCCGCCGTGTCGGCCTGCGCGGCGTAGCGGCCCTGCAGCCGCTCGAAGTAGTCGCGCGGGTCGACCAGGCCGTCCGGGTGGTCGATGCGCAGCGCCGAGACGCGGTCGCTGCGCAGCCAGCGCAGGATGCGGCGGTGGGTGGCCTCGAAGACCTCGTCGCGTTCCATGCGCATGCCGGCGAGCGTGTTCACGTCGAAGAAGCGGCGGTAGTTGATGTCGTCGCCGGCCACGCGCCAATAGGCCAGGCGGTAGGCCTGGCGGCGCACCAGGGCGTCGAGCGCGTCGAAGCTTTCGGGCACTTCGGGGTTGCCGTTGATGGTCTTGAGGCAACCCTGGATCCAGCCGTCGAGCCAGGGCTGGCGCTGGGCCAGGCGCGCCAGCGAGCGCTTGTGCAGCGGCCGGTCGCGCTCGCGGGCCTCGCGGCCGGGGTCGCTCAGGTCGTCGCGCGGCGGCAGGTTGCCAAAGGCGTGCAGCAGCGACTGCACCACGGCCTGCGCGTCGCGCTGCTCCTCGTTCTGCGGCGCGGGAATGGGCAGCACCGCGAAGATGGCCGGGTAGTCGCGCGGGTCGATCGGAAAGCGGTGGTCGTAGTAGTGCAGCCAGAACTCGCCGGCCGCCGGCTCGAAGGTGAGCTTGAGGTCGCCGGCTTCCAGCACCCGGCCGTAGTGGTCGCCGAGCACCGGCAGCAGCACGCGGCCGGCCATCTCGGGTGCGGCGGGCTCCCATTCGATATCGAAGAAGCTGGCGTGCACCGCCGCCGGGCCGTTCTCGAGCACGTCGAGCCACCAGGCGTTGTCGGCCTCCAGCACGCCCATGTGGTTGGGCACGATGTCGAGCATCTGCCGCATGCCGTGCTCGCGCAGGGTCTGGCACATGCGGTCGAACTGGGCCTCGTCGCCCACTTCCGGGTTCAGCGCGTTGTGGTCGACGATGTCGTAGCCGTGGGTGCTGCCCGCACGCGCCTTGAGGTAGGGCGAGGCGTAGAGGTGGCTGATGCCCATGGCGTGCAGATAGGGCACGACGGCGGTCGCCTGGTCGAAAGTGAAGCCGGCGTGAAACTGCACCCGGTAGGTCGACAGTGGCACGTTGGCCGTATCCAGCGAGGGCAGCTCGTTCTGGCCGACCAGCGCGCGCGGCGCCGGCCCGGTGCGGCGGGCGCGCAGGACGGCGGCCACCGACAGCATGCGCGGGTCGGCCGCGAGGTCGTCGACCTCCACCGACAGCTTGCGGCGCCAGTTGGGGAACACGTCCTCGCCCGTTCCCGGCACGTTGACCTGCAGCAACTGCTGGGTGACGTCTTCGAGCTGCACGCCCACCAGCAGCGCCGGGCTGCGCGCCAGGAAGGCGTAGACCGCGTCGGTGAAGGCCGGCGTGCTTTCGGGCAACGAGGTGGTGTGCACCGTCACGCCCGGCGGCAGCAGGTTCTCGCGGTCGAGCGCCAGCAGCAGCTGCACCCGGTCGCCGGAGCGCGCCAGCACCTGCTGGGCGTGGGCCTCGGCGCTGGGATAGAGCTTGAGGCTGGCCTGCAGCTCGATGTCGTCGCCGCTCCAGAAGCCGCGGAGCGTCGGCAGATCGTGGGTGCTGACCACCGCCAGCGCCTCCTGCGGCCACTCCTGCGGCGGGCGGAAGGCGCCGTCGCCGGCGCGCTCGAAGAACAGCGGCCGATACGACAGCAAGGCGCGCTCGTGCATCGCCTCGCGCATGCGCGGCGCCACGTTGCCCAGGTCTTCGCCCACCACCATGCAGCGGTGGCGGTGGCTTTCCAGCGCCAGCACGCCGAGCATGTCGTCGAGCGGGTACGAAACGTAGGAGCCGCCTTCCGGCGAGATCCAGAACAGGCGCATCAGGCCCATCACGTGGTCGAGCCGAAGCGCGCCGGCGTTGCGCATGTTGGCGCGCAGGGTCTCGATGAAGGTCTGGTAGCGGCCGGCCATGAGGCGGGTCGGGTTGAGCGGCGGCAGGCCCCAGTTCTGGCCGAGGGCATTGAGCGCGTCCGGCGGCGCGCCCACATGCATGCCGAGCGCGTACGAGGCGGGTTCGGTCCAGGTTTCGGAGCCGCCCTCGTTCACGCCTACGGCCAGATCGCGATACAGGCCCAGCCCCATGCCGATGGACAAGGCGCGTTGCTGCACGCCCTGCAGCTGCAGCTCGGCCAGCCACTGGAGCCAGGCGAAGAAGCCGACGCGCTCCTCGTTTTCGCGGGCGAAGGCGGCGACCGTTTCGGCATGGGGATCGCGGTATTCGTCCGGCCAGGCCGGCCAGCCCCAGGTGGTGGGGTCGAGCGCGAAGAAGTGCGCCTGCAGCGCTTCGAACAGCGCATGGCTGCGCAGTCCTTCTCCGCGTGCGGACAGGAACGCGTGGAAGGCCTCGCCGCGCGGACTGGTCGTGTCGCCGAGATGCTGCTGGCGGAAGTGCGTCCACAGCAGCTCGAGCACGCCGAGCTTGTTGGCCGCGACCTGGGCGTAGTCGACCATTTCGGTGGCGCGCAGCTGCTGCAGCCGGCGCTGGAATTCCTCGCTATCGACCAGGCGCCGGGCGGCGTCGCACTCCTGGTATTCGGGCACCGCCTCCACGTCGAGGTAGACCGGGTTGAGCATGTTGCGGCTCGACGGGCTGTAGGGACTCGCCACCTCCGGCCGGTGTGGAAAGAGCGCGTGCAGCGGGTTGAGCCCGACGAACGAAGCGCCCTGCTGCGCCATGGCTTCCACCAGCACCCGCAGGTCGCTGAAATCGCCGATGCCCCAGTTGCGCACCGAACGCAGCGCATAGAGCTGCACGCACGGCCCCCACCAGCGCTCGCCGGTCTGCAGCGGTGGCGGGATCCAGCAGCGGATCGGGGTGACGATGACCGTGCAATAGCCGTCGTCGGCAGACGGCCCTTCGAGCCGGTGGTAGCCCAGCGGCAGGCCTTCGGGCAGCACGGCGTAGGGCTTGCCGTTGCCCCCGGTGTGGCTGTGGAGCTCCTGCACCGTGCCGCTTTCGAGCGTGAGCCGCCAGGCGCTGCCGTCGGGTGTGCCGGGTGACAGCACTACGCCGTAGGGTGCCGCGCCCTCGCGCAGCACCACCACCGGGGGAAGGGACTGCTGCTCGGCCGCGCCCTGGTGCGATTCGAGCGAGCTACGCACCTGCTCGTCATCGGCCGCCGGGATGCCCATGGCGTGCAGCGCGCTGCGCAGGGTGGCGTCGGGTACGTCGCGCGTGGCGCCGAAGAAGTCCTGGTAACTCGGCGCCAGCCCGACCTGCGACGACAGCGCGTGCAGCGCCTGCCGGTCGTCGGTGCTGCCGAGAGGGGGCTGGGAATCGGCAGGATTGGTGGAGTCGCTCACGGCGGGGTCTTTCGGATGGGTTCTTGTTCGGTGGGCGGAGAGCGCGTCAACCGTGCTCGCGGCCGAAAGTCCAACGGGCCGACCATGGCTGCCAGCTGTCGTCGTCAATGCGGCCGACCGTGAAGATCGTCTGCGGCTCGGCCAGCGGCTTCCAGGGCAGTCTGGAAGTGTCGGGCGCGTCCAGCGAGGTGTCGGCCAAACGGGCCACCAGTTCGATCGTCTCGGCGTTCTCGTAGCGCCAGCGCAGCACGAAGCTTCGGTCGTCGATCATGTGGGCCACATGCGCGCCGTCGATCAGGCGCGAGAGGCGTGGCGCGAACCACTGGCGCCGCGCCGCGAGGGCCTGCTTCATGAAGCCGCGCCATGCGGCAGATGGCTCGGACGCAGCCGCTGCCCAGTCCAGGCCGCTGGCGTCGAAGGTGGAGGCGTCGCAGGGCGGCGGCGGCTCGCCGGTGCTGCCGTCGGCCCGCTTGGCGAAGTGGCCGAAGTCGCGCAGACGGCCTTCGATGACCGCCTCGCGCAGGTCGCCTTCCCAGTCGGCGAAGTACAGGAAGGGCGTGGCGGCGGCGAATTCCTCGCCCGCGAAGAGCATGGGCGTGGAGGGCGACAGCAGCGTCATCGCGGTGGCCAATGGCACCGAGTCGCGCGGCACCAGCTGATTGAAGCGCTCGCCGAAAGCGCGGTTGCCGCTCTGGTCGTGGTTGTTGAGAAAGTTCACCATGGCGCCCAGCGGCTGGGCGGACGCAGGCTTGAGTTCGAGCCGCGCGCCCTCGGGGCTGCGCTTGGCGCCTTCCCACAGAAAGCCGTGAGTGAGCGAGCGCGCCAGCAGCGCGACGGGTTCCTTGCCGAAGTCCTGGTAGTAGCCGGCCGTGTCGCCGGAAAGCGCGACATACATCACGTGGTGGTAGTCGTCGTTCCACTGCGCGTCGTAGCGGCCGTCGGCGGGCAGGCGCTGCCAGCCGTTGTTCTCGTTCTCCAGCACCAGGTGCACCTCGCGGTCCTGGATCGCGTCGTGTACCGCCGAGGCGAGTTCGTCGATCACGTCGAGCGCACTGTCGTCCACGATGGCGTGGATCGCGTCCAGGCGAAGGCCATCGAAGCGGTATTCCTGCAGCCAGTAGAGGGCGTTCTGCACGAAGAAGGCGCGCACCGTCTCGCTGCCCTCGCGGTCGAAGTTGATCGAGTTGCCCCAGGGGTTGGTGTGGACCTTGGAGAAGAACTGCGGCGCGTACAGGCCGAGGTAGTTGCCGTCCGGGCCGAAGTGGTTGTAGACCACGTCGAGGAACACCATCAGGCCCTTGCGGTGGGCGGTCTGGATGAAGTGCTTCAGGTCGTCGGGCGAGCCGTAGGCGGCGTGGGGGGCGTAGGGCAGCACGCCGTCGTAGCCCCAGCCGAAGCGGCCTGGGAAGTCCGACAGGGGCATCAGCTCCACGGCGGTGATGCCGGTCTCTACCAGTTCGTCGAGCTTGGCTTCGGCGGCGGCGTAGGTGCCTTCGTTGGTGAAGGTGCCGACGTGGAGTTCGTAGAGGACGACCTCGGACCAGGGGCGGCCGTGCCAGCCGGTGTCCCAGGCGAAGGTGGTGGGGTCGACCACCTGGCTGGGGCCGTGGGGGCCTTCGGGGTTGAAGCGCGAAGCGGGGTCGGGAACGGTGGTTTCACCGTTGATCTTCCACTGGTAGCGGGTGCCGGGTTTTGCGGATTCGAGCGTTAGCTCATGCCAGCCCTTGGGCTGTTTTTCCGTGGAGTGAAGGTGGCGTTCTGCCGCGCCCGACTCCATCCATTCCACCAGTTCCACCTGGGTAGCCTCTGGGGCCCAAAGGCGGAATTTGACGCCGCCTTCGGGGAGGAGGGTTGCGCCGAAGGGCATGGGCCAGGCGTGACTGGCGTGGACCTGGGGGTCTGTGGTCATGGTTTGTTTTTCCCTGGATATTGGTTTTGGCGCTGCGGTGCGGGGGCTCAATGGCCGGGCAGTGGATGCGCGGGGGGATGGGCTGTTTTTGTTCTGGTGGAGCCGTGGGCTTTTTCTTTGCCGAGCGGGTTTCTCTGGTTTCTTTTCTTCTCTCTGCCGAGGGTGGAGCTGGGGGCTTGCGCGCCCCCAGACCCGCGGTAACTTTCTTTCCGCTGAAAGAAAGTCACCAAAGAAAAGCTTTTGAAGACGAGCTCGAGGCTCGGTCGGGCCATTGCTTCGCTCGGCCTGGGGAATGTGCCTTCGAACGCTCTAACGGCAACAGTTTGGACAAGGGTTGATCCCGGGCCTGGGCCCCTGCTTCGCAGGGTCGGGGCTGAGAGGGTAAGAACAGGCGACCGCACTGAGCACGGTAAGGGGGCCGCGCTGAATCGATCTCCACGCGCGCTGCGCAACGGGGTCTGGGTCACGTCCTGATGGCCCGCCCGTTCGTGCGCTGCTCGGTCGATGTTCGAGTGCCACGCCCAGTTTTCCGCCAGGGAACTCGCATGGCGCCTGCGCGCTCCGCCAGTGCGGTCGCCTGTTCTTATCCTCTCAGCCCCGACCCTGCGAAGCAGGGGCCATGGCTCTGGATCGACCCTTGTCCAAACTGTTGCCGCTAGAGCGTTCGAAGGCACATTCCCCAGGCCGAGCGAAGCTATGGCCCGACCGAGCCTCGAGCTCGTCTTCAAGGGCTTTTCTTTGGTGACTTTCTTTTGTCCCAACAAAAGAAAGTTACCGCGGGTCTGGGGGCGCGCAAGCCCCCAGCTCCACCCTCGGCAGAGAAAAGAAGAGAGCAAAAAGCACGATGCCCCGCAAGAAAAGGCAATGCCCCACCCCCCCCAAAAACCCAGTAGAAAAAGAGAAGAAAAGCGCTCGACACCCAAGCAAGGAGAGCCACGCCCGGCAAGGCCACCAGCCAAGCCACCAAGCCCCCCTACCCCGGTCATGGATGACAAGACTGCGTCAGCACCATCATCGAATGGGCCGGCAACTCGTGCTGCTCCCCTGCATGCCAGGGCGAAATATCCGCCACCGCATCCGACTCTGCATCCTCTCCCGTCGCGACAGGCTGGCCATCGAGCGTGGAGGTATCGATCCGAGGCGTCCAGCCGCCCGTCGCCGCCGGGCTTTCCGGCACGGTGAAAGTCGCGTCTTCGTGCGATGCGTTGATGAGGATCAGCACCGAATCGCCGGTCACTTCCGAACCGTCGGCAGCCACTTCTCCGGTCCGGCATCCATCGAGCAGGAAGGCGACCAGGCGGACTTCGGGCGTGTCCCACTCCTCCTGGGTCATTTCCTGCCCCCAGACGTTGAACCAGCAGATGTCACGCCGCCCGGATTCGTCCTCCTGTCCGCTCAGGAAGCGCGAACGACGCAACACGGGCTGCGATTTGCGGAACGAGGCCAGCCGATGCACGAAGACATAGAGCGGATCGCCGCGCTTCTCCGCGCTCCAGTCGAACCAGCTGATCTCGCTGTCCTGGCAATACCCGTTGTTGTTGCCGCCCTGCGTGCGCGACATCTCGTCGCCGCCGAGCAGCAAGGGCACGCCCTGCGACACGAACAGCGTGGTCAGCAAATTGCGCTTCTGCCGCTCGCGCAGCACCAGCACTTCTTCATCTTCGGTCTCGCCCTCGGCGCCACAGTTCCAGCTGCGGTTGTGGCTTTCACCGTCGCGGTTGTCCTCGTGATTGGCGTCGTTGTGCTTCTCGTTGTAGCTGACCAGATCCTGCAAGGTGAAACCGTCGTGCACCGTCACCACGTTCACGCTGGCTCCCGGTCCGCGCCGCGACCAGCCGAACACGTCGGACGATCCGCAGATGCGGGCCGAAAACTCGGGCAGTGCGCCGTCCTCGCCGCGCCAGAAGTCGCGAACCGAGTCGCGGTACTTGCCGTTCCACTCGGCCCAGGGCGCGGGGAAGCCGCCGACCTGGTAGCCGGTCGGGCCGATGTCCCAGGGCTCGGCGATGAGCTTGACCTTGGCCAGCACCGGGTCCTGCTGGATCACCGAGAAGAAGGCCGACCGCTGGTCGAAGTCGTTGGCCGCGCGGCCCAGGGTGGAGGCCAGGTCGAAACGGAAACCGTCGACGTGCATCTCTTCGACCCAGTAGCGCAGGCTGTCCATGATGAGGCGCAGCACGACCGGGCTGCTGCTGTCTAAGGTGTTGCCGGTGCCGGTGTAGTCGACGCAGAAGCGCCGGTCTTCCGGGCTCAGGCGGTAGTAGCCGGCATGGTCGATGCCCTTGAACGAAAGCGTCGGGCCCAGGTGGTTGCCTTCGGCGGTGTGGTTGTAGACCACGTCCAGAATGACCTCGATGCCCTGCGCGTGCAGCGCCTTCACCATGCCCTTGAACTCGTCGATGGTGGCCTGCGGGCTGTTGCCCTCCATGCCGTAGCGTGGCTCGGGCG
Source organism: Xylophilus sp. GOD-11R (assembly GCF_033546935.1). Classification (GTDB taxonomy): domain Bacteria; phylum Pseudomonadota; class Gammaproteobacteria; order Burkholderiales; family Burkholderiaceae_C; genus Xylophilus. The sequence continues at coordinate 3,079,379 of NZ_CP137854.1, forward strand.
CCAGGAAACCGATGGTGTTGTAGCCCCAGTAGTTGGCCAGGTTCTCGTTGACCAGCCGCTCGTCGTCGACGAAGGCGTGAACCGGCAGCAGCTCCACCGAGGTGACGCCCAGGCGCTTGAGGTGCGCCACGGCGGCGTCGGAGGCCATACCGGCGTAGCGACCGCGCACGTGCTCGCCGATCTCCGGATGCTGCTGGGTGAAGCCCTTCACATGCACTTCGTAGAAGATGGTTTCATGCCAGGGCACGTTGGGACGCTTGTCGCCGCCCCAGTCGAAATGGTTGTCGACCACCACGCACTTGGGCATGTCGGCGCCGTTGTCGGTTTCGTCGATGGTCAGGTCCTGGTCCTCGGCGTCGAGCACATAGGCGTAATGGCTCGGGTTGCCGACCACGGTGCGGTCCAGCGCCTGCGCATAAGGGTCGAGCAGCAGCTTGGCGCCGTTGAAGCGCATGCCCTCCTCGGGCTGGTAGGGACCATATACCCGGTAGCCGTAGCGGGTGCCGGGCTTGCAGTCGCGCAGGTAGACATGCCAGACATCGCCGGTGCGGTCGGCCATTTCCACACGGGCCACTTCGGTGGCGCCGTCTTCGGCATAGAGGCATAGCTCGATGCGTTCGGCGGGCACCGAATGCAGGGCGAAATTGGTGCCCTGTCCGTCCCACTGGGCTCCGAGCCTCACCGCACTGCCGCGCTCGGCGCGGGTGAAAAGCGGGTGGACGTGTTCTTCCGTAATGGCTGCCATCTTCGCGCTCATGTTGAAACTTTCATAACTCGCACCGGGTGCGAGCGGGGGACTTGGAAAACGGTTCGCGGCGATCAGAGCGGCGCGGTGGCGACGATCTTCAGCGGCAGCGCGGCGCTGGCGATACTGGTGAACTTGGCGGATGAACCCGAGACCTTGCTCTCGTTGCTGGCCTCGCGGCCAGTGGCCTTGGCGCTCGACGGCACAGAGGCGAGTTGCGGCGACGACAGCTGTGCCACCGACGAGAAATAACCCGCCGGCACCACGACGACGCCCGCCTCGCTCACATGGAAACGCTTACGGTCGCTCTCGAGGTCGTGGCCGATGCGCTCACCAGGCGGAATGTGGTTGTCCTGGTCGATGATGGCGCGGCGGATCTGCGCGCCCGCGCCGATGACCGAGCGCTCCATCACGATGCAGTGCTCCAGCCGCGCGTCGTGGTGCACCGTGACGGCGCGGCGCAGCATGGCGTGGTCGAGGATGGCGCCGTCGACAATGCAGCCGGAGCCAACCACCGAACGGTTGATCGCGCCGTTCTCGATCTGCGCCGACTCCGACGGATCGGGGCTGGCGTAGATCGGCCACTGGCGGTTGGTCATGCGGAACTTCGGTGTCACGCCCAGGGTGTCGAAGTGGGCGGCGAAGTAAGCGTCGATAGTGCCGACGTCGCGCCAGTAGCCGTGTTCCTCGAAAGGCGCGGTGCCGGGGATTTCGTTGGTCGCGAAGTCGTAGGCCACCAGTTTGTGGCTCTGCACCATCTTCGGCAGGATGTGCTTGCCGAAGTCGCTCTCGCCGGTGTCGTGCGCACGCTTGAGTGCTGCCAACAGCACGTCGGCCTTGAAGATGTAGTTGCCCATCGAAGCCAGCGCGTGGGTGTCGCTGCCGGGCATGGGGTTGGCCGACTTGGGCTTTTCCTTGAAGTCGGTGATACGGTGGTCGGCGTCGATCTCGACCACGCCGAACTGGCTGGCTTCGGCCAGCGTCACCGGCAGGGTCGCCACGCTGACGTCGGCGTTGGTCTGCTTGTGGAAGTCGATCATCTGGCGCACGTCCATGCGGTAGATGTGATCGGCGCCGAAGACGGCCACGTACTCGGGCTGGAAGGTCTCGATGAGGTGGATGTTCTGGTAGACGGAATCGGCCGTGCCCTGGAACCACTCGGGTCCATTGCGCATCTGCGGCGGCACCACGGTCACGAAGTGGTCGGGGCCGAAGCGCGGCAGCGTCCAGGCGGTGCGCACATGCTCAATGAGCGACTGGCTCTTGTATTGCACCAGCAGGTAGATCGAGAAGATCTCCGAGTTGATCAGGTTCGACAGCACGAAATCGACGACGCGATGCTTGCCGTTGAAAGGCACCGCCGGCTTGCAGCGGTCTGCCGTGAGTGGATGCAGGCGCGAGCCCTCACCGCCGGCCATTACGAATGCGAGAACGTTTTTGTTGCTGGGCATGGCCGTCTCCGGAATACAGCAGTAGTGATGAAAAATCAGGAAAAAGAAGCAAGCGGGCGGTCTGACAGGAAGACCACCGAGAGAGGCGGCAAAGTCACGGTGAGCCGGTGGCTGCAGCCTGCACAGCCCTGCGGCTCGGCAAAGACGCCACCCAGGTTGCCGATGCCGCTGCCGCCATACACGGCGGCGTCGCTGTTGAGCACCTCGTGCCAGTAGCCTTCGTGCTGGGTGCCGACATGCACGCCGTGCATCGGCGCGGCAGTCAGGTTGCAAAGCACCAGCACATGGCCATCGCCATCGCCCGCATGGCGCCAGAAGGCCAGCACGGTGCGGCTATCGTTTTCCAGCGAGGCCCAGGAAAAGCCGCGTTTTTCGAAGTCGTAGCGGTGCAGTGCAGGCAGCTGTTTGTAGGCGCGATTGATGTCGGCGACCCAGCGGCCGATGCCCGCATGACGCGGCTGCGCCCACAGGTCCCAATCGAGCGTGCGTTCGTGGTGCCACTCGCGCACCTGACCGAACTCGCCGCCCATGAAGAGCATCTTCTTACCCGGATGGCCCCACATGAATCCGAACAGGCTGCGCAGGCCCGCAGCGCGCTGCCAATCGTCGCCGGGTTGTTTTTCGTACAGGCTTCCCTTGCCGTAGACCACTTCGTCGTGCGAGAGCGGCAGCATGAAGTTCTCGTTGAAGGCATACCAGAACGAGAAGCGCAGTTCGTCCTGGTGGTACTCGCGGTAGAAGTGCGGTCGCTCGAAATACCGCAGCGAGTCGTTCATCCAGCCCATGTTCCACTTCATGCCGAAACCCAGCCCGCCCATTTCGACAGGGCGCGACACGCCGGGCCAGCTCGACGACTCCTCGGCCACCATGTGGATGTCCGGGAAGGCCCGGTACACCACGGTGTTGAGCTCGCGCATGAACTTCACCGCCGGCAGGTTTTCATTGCCGCCGTTCTCGTTGGGCAACCACTGACCGTTCTCGCGCGCGAAGTCGAGGTAGAGCATCGACGCGACCGCGTCCACCCGCAGACCGTCGAAGTGGTAGTACTGCAGCCAGAACAGGGCGTTGGCGATGAGGAAGTCGCGGACCTCGTAGCGGCCGTAGTTGAAGATCAGGCTGTTCCACTGCGGATGGAAACCCAGTCGCGGATCCTGGTGCTCGTAGAGGTGCGTGCCGTCGAATGCGCCAAGACTGTGCGCGTCCGAGGGAAAGTGCGAAGGCACCCAGTCGAGCAGTACACCGAAGCCGCGCTGGTGCAGCGTGTCGACCAGCGCCATCAGGTCCTGCGGCGTACCGTAGCGCGACGATGGCGCGTAATACGACGTGATTTGATAGCCCCAAGATCCGTAGAACGGGTGCTCGGCCACCGGCATCAGCTCGACGTGCGTGAAACCCATCGCTTCGCAATGGGCGGCCAGGCGATTGCCGATCTCGCGATAGTTGAGGAAGGTCCCGTCCTCGGCGCGCTGCCACGAACCCAGGTGCACTTCATAGACCGACATCGGCTGGTCCATGGCCTGGCGGCGCGCACGCGCGGCCATCCAGTCGCTGTCATGCCACTGGTATTGCAGCGAGGCGATGCGCGAGGCGGTGCGGGGTGGGGCTTCGGCGGCAAAGGCGACCGGATCGGCCTTTTCGAATTCGGGACCTTGCTGCGGCAGGATGCGGTACTTGTAGCAGTCGCCTTCGGCAGCGCCGGGCACGAAGCCGCTCCAGCGGCCGCTGCCGTCGTGATGGGAGTGAAGCGGCTGGCTCTTCCAGCCATTGAAGTCACCGATGACCGAGACCTCGCGCGCGTTGGGCGCCCATACGCAAAAGGCCGTGCCGCTCTGGCCATCGCGTTCTGTCAGGTGGGCGCCCAGCGCCTCGAAAATTCGGTGGTGGGGAGCGGCTTGCAGAGGCCTTTCGGGCGTCTGAGCCAGCGGTCCTGGGTGCTGCGGAACGGTATCGGCAGCGGCGCGCAATGTCATGGTGGCTCGTGTCCCGGAAGAATCGTCGAATCGACTCCACGAGTGTCTGTTGCGCCGCAGCAAGCACCCGCCAGAAAAACCGTTGTCACCGCGTAGGCAAGCACCGACAGGCTCGCAATAAACGTGCCGCCAAGCCCTTCGCGACGCTCGCGAAACGCCGGTTTTTCAGAGTCGCTCGATGGACTGTTGCGCCACTGCGGCCAGGGCGGTTTCGGTCACCAGCGCCGGTGCGATTTCGGCCAGCGGCCGCAGCACGAACGCCCGCTCGTGCATCCGCGGATGGGGCACGGTCAGCGTCGGCGAATCGATGGTCGCGTCGCCGTGGCGCAGCAGGTCGAGGTCGAGGGTGCGCGGCGCCCAGCGCCAGGGCCGCGTGCGGCCGGCGGCGTTCTCGATGGCCTGCAGATGCGCCAGGAGTTCGAGGGGTGCGAGGCGGGTTTCGATGGCCGCCACAGCGTTGAAATAATCCGGGCCGTCGGTGCCGACGGGTGCGCTGCGGTAGATGGAAGACCGCCGCACCAGGCGGCTGGCCGGCAGCGCGGCCAGGGCCTCGAAAGCGCCAGCCAGCGCGGCCTGCGCATCGCCCAGGTTGGCGCCGATGCCGACATAGGCCAGCACCGGGGTATCGCCACCCGGCGCCGGCAGTTGGGAATCAGTCGGCGGCAGCACCGTCCTGCCCGCCACGCTCACCACCGCCACCGCCACGTTCACCCGAAGGCTTGCGGCGACGACGACGCTTGCGCGGCGCCGCTTCGCCGTCGGCCGGCGGCGTGCCGGCGGTGTCGGCGCCCTCGCCTGCTTCGGCCTTCACTGCGTCATCGCCCTCCACACGGGGCGCGCGCGGCGCACGCGGCTTGCGGGCCGGCGCCGGTTCGCCGGAAGCAGCGGCGCGGGGCGCGGCACGTGGGCGCGCCTTCTGCTCGTCGCGCACCTGGTCGACCAGGTCCTGCCGGCGGATGTCGTCGGCGGTGCTGAACTCCTGCCACCAGTCGGCCAGCACTTCGTCGATCTCGCCGATGTCCGAGCGCAAGCGCATGAAGTCGAAACCAGCCCGAAAGCGCGGCTGTTCCACCAGACCGAAGGGCGCGCTGCCGGTGCGCTTCTCGAAGCGCGGCTGCATCACCCAGATCTCGCGCATGTCGGCGGCCAGCTTGCCACGGCCGGACACGTCGCCGATGCGCTTGTCGAAGACTTCATCGATCGCCTCGTGCAGCGCCGGCACCGGATGGGCGCGGTCCTTGTCGACCCTTCGCTGCCAGGCCGAACGCACGTCTTCCCACAGCACGGCTGCCAGCAGGAACGAAGGCGCCACCGGCTTGCCCTCGCCGACGCGGCGATCGGTGTCGAGCAGCGCGGCCTTGATGAAAGGCTCGTCGGCATGCTGCACCACGATGTCGAGCAGCGGATAGATGCCCTTGGCCAGACCGAGTTTGCGCAGCTGCTCGATGCTGGCGATGGAATGCCCGGTCTGCAGCAGCTTGAGCATCTCGTCGAACATGCGGCTTTGCGGCACATCGGCCAGCAAGGCCTGGGAGGCCACCAGCGGCGAGGCGGTCTTGGGGTCGAGCGAGAAGCCGAGCGCGCTCAGCTTGGCGGCGAAACGCACCGCGCGCACGATGCGCACCGGGTCTTCGCGGTAGCGGGTGGCCGGGTCGCCGATCATGCGCAGGGTGCGCTTCTGGGCGTCCTTGATGCCGCCGTGGTAGTCGACCACGACCTGCGTCTGCGGGTCGTAGTACATGGCGTTGACGGTGAAGTCGCGGCGGGTGGCGTCCTCGTCCTGCGGACCCCAGACGTTGTCGCGCAGCACCCGGCCGGACGAGTCGACCGCATGCGTCATGCCGGCCAGCTCGCTCTTGCTGGTGCGCTCGTTGCCGGCCACCTGCTCGGCCGCCGTGTTGTCCATGTAGGCGCGGAAAGTGGAGACCTCGATCACCTCGTGCTCGCGGCCGCGCCCGTACACCACGTGCACGATGCGAAAGCGCCGGCCGATGATGAAGGCCCGCCGGAACAGCGACTTGACCTGCTCCGGCGTGGCGGTGGTGGCCACGTCGAAATCCTTGGGGCGCAGGCCCAGCAACAGATCGCGCACCGCACCGCCCACCACGTAGGCCTCGAAACCGGCCTCCTGCAGGGTGCGCACCACGTCCACCGCACGCCGGTCGACCAGGGTGGGATCGATCTTGTGGATGGACGGCGGCACTTCCGTGCGCTTGCCGAAGTTCGGCTTTTTCGGGGCGGCGCCTGCGGCGGGCTTTCCGAGCAGCTTGTCGATGAATTTCTTGATCATGGTGGGCCCGGTTCAGGCGTCGGCTTGCGAAAAGAGGTCGAGGATGGGCCAGCCGCGTTCGGTGGCCAGCGCGCGCAGGCGCGGGTCGGGATTGGTCGCGACCGGATGGTCGACCCGCTCCAGCAGGGCCAGGTCGTTGAGCGAATCGCTGTAGAAAGTGGCTTCGACATCGCCCCAGTCCCAGCCGCGCGCGGCGAGCCAGGCCTGCATGCGGGCGACCTTGCCTTCGCGCGCCGACGGGATGCCGTCGATCGCGCCGGTGATCCAGCCGCTTTCGTCGCGCACAAGGTCGACGGCGATCAGTTCGGCAATGCCCAGGGCGTCGGCGATCGGGCGGGTGACGAAGGCGTTGGTGGCGGTGACGATGACCAGCTCGTCGCCGGCGGCGCGGTGGCGCTCCACCAGCGCGCGCGCGGCCGGCAGGATGGCCGGCGTGATGACCTCGGCCATGAACCGCTCGTGGGCCGCCGCGGCGGCCTCGGCGCCACGCAGGCGCACCGCGTCGGTGGCGAAGCGCACATAGTCGTGGATGTCGAGGGTGCCCGCGCGGTAGTGCGCGAAGAACTCGTCGTTGCGGCGGTTGAACTCGACCGGGTCGGTCCAGCCGAGGGTGGCGGTGAACACGCCCCAGGAATGGTCGGAATCGAGCGGCAGCAGCGTGTGGTCCAGGTCGAACAGGGCGAGGCGGGGCCGCTCGCGCGGACTTCGTTTTTCTTCTTGGATATCGGCGGTCATTCGGATTCGAGCATGGCGCGCACCAGGGGAATGGTGAGCGCGCGCTGGGTGCGCAAGGCGTATTGGTCGAGCTTTTCGAGCAGCTCCATCAGGCTGCCGAGGTCGCGGCTGAAACGGTTGAGCATGAAGTCCATGACCTCGTCGCCCAGAAACAGCCCGCGCGCATCGGCAGCCTGGCGCAGCACGGCGCGGCGCTCGGCCTCGTTGGGCACCTGCAGGTGGAAGATGTGGCCCCACCCTAGCCGAGTGCGCAGGTCTTCACGCAGATTCAGGTCGGCTGGCGGCAGGCTGCCGGCGGCGACCACCCAGCGCGGACGCGCGTCCGACGGCGTGAGCGCATTGACGAACCAGTTGAAGGCGGTGTGCTGCTGGCCGGCGTCGTAGAGCTGCACGTTGTCCATCAGCACGCAGTCCCAGCGCTCGTCGAAGGCGGGCGGGTTGCGGTCGCAGGCGTCGAGAAAGCCGCACAGCGAACGCTGGGCGTGCAGGGCTTCCTGCACCGCTTTGAGCAGGTGCGTCTTGCCGCTGCCGGAGTCACCCCAGAGATAGGTGGGCACCGGTGCACGGGTGGCGATGCCGGCGGATTCGGCCCACAGCCGGAGATGGGACAAGGCGTCGGCATTGCTGCCAGGCCAGAATCCGGCAAGCGTAGGGACCGTCGGCAAGCCGATGTCTAGCGCGATCTGCTGCATCGGTGGTTGAAATCGCAAAGGGTGGAATGCCCGGCGCCCCATGCGCCGTGTAACAACAGGCAAACCGCGATTTTATGCCGCTTGTCAGCTCACCTTGCGAAGCTCGGCCACACGCTCGGCCACCGTGTCCAGATCGAGCGCGTCGGTGGCGTTGGCCAGATAGGCTTCGAGGTCGGTCACCGCCTCTGCCGTGCGGCCCTGTTCGGCCAGCGCCAGGCCCCGGTCCCGGTACTCGGCCCACGACTCGGGCGCCAGCACCAGCAGCCGGTCGAGCACGGTCGACAGCCGCAGCCAGTCGTGCTGCGACTGGTGGATTTCCTTGAGGTTGCGCAGCATGCGCATCAGGATCTCGCGCGGCGTTGCCGCCTGCAGGTAGAGGCCGAGCGGCACGTCGAATTCGTCGACCATGCCGCTGCGCCGCTTGAAGGGTTCGAGCCGCTCGGTGAGCTCTTCACGCGAGAGCGAATGGCCGTTGAACGGGTCGATCACCACCTGGCCCTTGGGCAGGTTGATCTTCACCATGAAGTGCCCCGGAAACGCCACGCCGCGCACATGCAGCGACAGGCCATGCGCCAGCTCCATCCACAGCACCGCCAGCGATATCGGGATGCCGCGCCGGGTGCGCAGCACCGCGTTCAGGTAGCTGTTGTCGGGGTCGTAGTAGTTGTTGACGTTGCCGCCGAAACCGAGTTCGTTGAAGAAGAACTGGTTGAGCACCCGCAGCCGCTGCAGCGCGGGCGCGTCGGCCGGCAGGCGGCGCTTGACGCGGGCCAGGAGCTGGTCGACGTCGCCGAGCACCTGCTGCACATCGAGCTCGGGGTATTCGTCCTGGGCCAGGCTGACGGCCGCTTCAAAGAGAGGAATGTCCTCGTCGTCACCGACCAGGGCCGCGAAATACTGCAAGGGGGTGGGAGCGGAAAACTGCATTTCCATGAACCATTCTGGCGGCGCGGCCGCGCGAGCGTCAAGTGCGGCGAACGGCTATCGAGGTCAGCGTCGACCAGTGGCGATCAGCGTCGCAACAGGCGCATCAGCTTCAGTCCGGCCAGCCACGCGGCAGAAAAATAGATCGCCGCCGACGCCACCAGCACGCCCGCCACCAGCAGCACGCGGTGCGCCGGCTCGGCCCGCAGCCCGGTCCAGTCGAAACGATCGGCCATCCACACCAGAAAGATCGCCAGCAGCGCGCTGGCTGCCAGCACCTGCAGCAGGTACAGACCCCACCCCGGCAGCGGGCGATAGGTGCCGCGCCGGATCAGGCCGGTGAGCAACCACAGTGCATTGACCAGCGCGCCGATGCCTATCGACAGCGTCAGGGCCGCGTGCTGCAGATAGGGCACCAGCAGCCAGTTGAGCAATTGGGTGAGCATGAGCACCCCCACGGCGATGCGCATCGGCGTGCGCATGTCGTGCCGCGCATAGAAGCCCGGCGCCAGCACCTTCACCGCCACGATGCCGAGCAGGCCGCAGCCGTAGCCCATCAGCGCCACCGTCGTCTGCTGCACGTCGCGCTCGCTGAACAGGCCGTAGTGGTACAGCACCGCCACCAGGGGACGCGCGAACACCAGCAGCCCCACCACGCAGGGCACCGACAGCACCACCACCACCCGCAGGCCCCAGTCGAGCATGTCGGAGTAACGCGTCTCGTCCTTCGCCGCCCGGGCCGCCGCGAGCTGCGGCATCAGCACCACGCCCAGCGCCACGCCGAGCAGCGCCGTCGGGAACTCCATCAGCCGGTCGGCATACACGATCCAGCTGACGCTGCCGGGCGCCAGGTGCGAGGCGATCTGCGTGTTGATCAGCAGCGAGATCTGCGCCACGCTCACCCCGAGCAGCGCCGGCAGCATCAGCCGGGCCACGCCCCGCGTGGTGGGATCGGCCCACGAGCGGCGCACGGCCGACAGCGTGAGGCCGATGCGCGGCAGCAGTCCGAGCCGCAGCAGCGCCGGCACCTGCCAGACCAGTTGCAGCAGCCCGCCGACCATCACGCCCACGCACTGGGCGTAGATGGGTTCGATGCCGTGTTGACGGAACCACGGCGCACCCCAGGTGATCGACAGGATCAGGCACACGTTGAGCAGCACCGGCGAGGCCGCCGGCACCGCGAAGCGCTTCCAGGTATTGAGGATGCCGCCGGCCAGCGCCACCATCGACATGAAGCCGATGTAGGGAAACATCCAGCGGGTCATGTTGACGGCCGCGTCGTAGCCTTCCGGCGTCTGCTGCAGCCCGCTGGCGATGGCCCACACCATGAGCGGCGCGCCGATCACGCCGGCCAGGCACAGCAGCAGCAGGGTCCAGGCGAGGATCGTCGCCACATGGTCGATGAGCGCCCGAGCCCCCTCCTCGCCCCGCTCCACACGCGTGGCGGCGAGCACGGGCACGAAGGCTTGGCTGAAAGCGCCTTCGCCGAACACGCGGCGGAACAGATTGGGAATGCGAAACGCGACGTTGAACGCGTCGGTGATCGCGGAAACCCCGAACACCGAAGCCATCAGCAGCTCGCGGGCCAGCCCGGTGATGCGCGATGCCAGGGTCAGCAGGGAGACGATGGAGGCGGATTTGAATAGCGACACCGCCGCGAGTGTAGTGGCCCACCAACGCAAAGAGACCGGCGACGCGCACCCTGCGACCAGTCCTTCAAGGCGCCTGCCAAAGCGCGGCTTTCCCCAGGCCGCTCGGCCGCCAAAGGCGCCGAAGGCCGTCGGAGGATGCCGCGGACCGGCTTTGCCGGTTCGCCGGCATCGCCCCCCGGTAGGGGGGTAGGCGGCTACACGAAGTGAGCAAGCCTGGGGGGCGAGCTATAATCCGCGGTTTCGCGCAACATCCTCGAACAACTCAAGGAACACTAGATCATGGCAACCAAGCCCAAGAAAAAGAACCCGCGCCTCGCGTCGGGCCGTAAACGCGTCCGCCAGGACATCAAGCTGAACGCCGCGAACACCTCGCTGCGTTCCAAGTACCGTACCGCCGTCAAGAACGTCGAGAAGGCCGTCGCTGCCGGTGACAAGACCAAGGCTGCCGAAGCCTTCGCCCGCGCCCAGAGCGTGGTCGACACCGTGGCCGACAAGGGCATCTTCCACAAGAACAAGGCCTCCCGCGACAAGAGCCGCCTGGCCGCCAAGGTCAAGGCACTCGCCACCACCCAAGCCGCCGCCTGAGGCTGCACTAGCAAAATCAGGTAAGCCCGGACGGGCGCCTTCCACGCAGGAAAGCGTTCTCCGCCGTTTGCATTGGGTGCGCTGCGCGAAAAGCAAGAAAACCGCCTTCGGGCGGTTTTTTTGCGTCTGGCGTCGGCGAGAACGAATCGGCAACCATGGGCATCCGATCCGTCTGGCCGCCGCTGCCAGTCAACCCGTCTGGCCGAACCCCGCCCGCACCACGAATTCGCTCGGCCGCCGCGCGTGCACGAACAGCCGCAATACCTGCCGCGCCCGCGTGATCGCTACGTAGAAAAGATTCGCCTCGTCCGCCGGCCGGCCCTGCGCGTCGGGAAACTCGCCCTGCTCCATCCACGGCAGCAGCACCTCGCGAAATTCCAGCCCTTTCACCGCCGCCGCACTCGCCAGTGTGATCGCCGCACTGCGCCGCATGCCGGCCTGCCGCTGCGCCGTGTCGTTGAGATGCTTGAAAAATGTCCGCGTGTCCGGGTAATGCGCCGCCAGCGCCCGCAGCCCGGCCAGATTACGCAGCGCCCCGGCACGGCGTTCAGGCCGCACCAGCGCCTGCGCCACGAACCAAGGCATGTCGAGTGCGTCCAGGAAACGCCCGAACCGGTCTTCGTGCGCCTCATCAGCGGCCACCGCCAGGGCCGCGCGCAAGCGCCGGGCCGCAGCCGGCTCCGCCTTGCGCAGCACGTGGTTCTGCAGGAAGAGCGGCAGGTTCTCGGCATTGCCGGCGAAGTCGCGCAGCGCTTCGGCCATCAGCGCCGCCTGCGTCACGTCGGGCTGGTCCGGGTCTTCGTCGAAGGTGGTGCCACAGAACAGCACGAAGGCCTGCACCATGCGCAAGAGCGTGTCGCGCCCTTCCAGACTGGCGAAATCGCGGGTGGCGATGGCGAGCAGTCCGCGCACCAGCAGCACTTCCGAGCGCAGCAGGTAACTTTCGAACCCGATGCTGCGATAGGGAATATCGGCATGGATCAGCGCGTTCTCGATCGCGATCGACTGGTGCTCGTGCCGTAGTAGCACGGCGAGTCCGGCCGCATCGCGCACGCTCTTTCGGCCGCCGCGAACGGCGGCCAGCACCTGCGCGGCGCCATCGTCCTCGTCGGCATAGGTGGCAACGGTGATCGTCGTCTTGGCAGCGCCGCCCGACTCGAGCGGCTTGCGGATGAAACGCCCGGCCGGACCGGCGAGCGCCTCACCGAAGCGAAAGCTCGCCGCCAACGGCAGGAACTGCGCGCGGCGCGCGGTGTCGGCGTCGATCCGCCCTTTCATGAACACCGCATCGGCGCCAGCCGCCGCGTGGATCACCTGGTCGGCATCGCCCACGCCGGTGAAGAAGCAACCGCGCCCGCCCAGCAGATGCAGCAGGATCGAATACATCGCTTCGTTCATGTCGTGCATCTCGTCGACCAGCAGCACCCGCAGTCGCTGCGGCCACGCGGACGACGCGGTGGTGACGCCGTCCTCGCGACCGCGGGCCAGGATGCGGGCCAGGTCATAAGTGGCGTCGGCAGGCCCCCGAAACAGCGGCCGATCCGGATGCCCGCCCGCCCGCAAGCGCTCATAGGCATGGAAGCAGCGCAGCGTCATGTAGCGCATGCCCATCTCGGCCGCGTCGTCCGGGGAGAGCGGGCCGTCGGGGGCCTCGCGCTCCAGCCGGAGCGTGCCCTTGATCCGCAGCATGTCGTCGAGAAACTCCGCCACGAAGCCGGCGTCGCCCTGCGAGGGATATTCCAGCGCGTCCGGCCAGCGCTCGTCGGCCTGCGAGTCCACCCGCTGCACGGCCTCCCAGACGGTCTCGCGCAACTCCTCGGCGCGCAGCCGGCGCGGCACCGCCACGCCACCTTCGAGGGGCAGCAATATGGACGCGGCGAAGGCTTCGAAGCTGGCGATGCGAAAGCGCTGGATCGCATCGTCCGGCACGCCGATGCCCGCGAGTGCCCGACGAAAGGCATCGCAGGCAACATCGGTATAGGTGAGCACCAGGCAGTCGGCTGGCGCCGTGCCGCGCGACCAGGCTTCGGCAAGGCGCAGCGCCAGGGTGGTGGTCTTGGCGGCGCCGGCGCGGGCTTCGATCAGCAGCGTCGGGGCAGTCGATGTCTGGATGGCGCGCTGCTCGTCCGTCGGCTGCAGCAGATCGGGCGACGGAACGTAGCGCGGACCGCGGTCCGCCGCAGTCAAGAGTTGCCGCCCGCTGGAGACGCCGGCGGGATGGCGCCGGGCATCGCGTCGGCCTGGGTGACCTGCAGGCCGTTGTCGCGCGCGAAGTTCATGACGAAGTCCCAGGCCATGGCATCGTAGTCGCGCAGGTCGGGATGCACCACCACGCACTTCACACCGCCGATCGAGGTCGGGATGCACCAGGGCGAATAGCCGAGATGGCTGCCCGGGCGAGGGCCGCCGGGGCGAAACGAGCTCATGACACCGGCGAGGCGTTCGGCCCAGTCGCTCGGGCGAAAGGTGCGCCCGTCGGCTGTGAGGCCCTGGATGAAGACTTCTTTGGTGTAGGCGGCCATCGGGTATGAAGCAAACAGCCCCTCGGGCTGCCGAGATCGTCAGCAGGCCCAGGACCGGCTGGCATTCTAACGTTGCGCAAGCCTCACCGGACGGGTTTACCCGGCGCCGTGCAGCGCATCGCAGTCATGCGCCAAAGTCAACGAAGCTGTCGCACGCTGCGCCTAGAATCCGCCCTCCTCGCCCCAATCAGCATTGAGAGAAACCACCGCATGACCGCCAACGCCGCGCCCGCCTCTTCCCATCTGATGAACACCTACGGCCGACTGCCGATCGCCATGTCGCACGGGCAGGGCGTGTGGATCTGGGACACCGAAGGCCGCAAATACCTCGACGGGCTGGGCGGCGTGGCGGTCAACACCCTGGGCCATGCGCATCCCAAGCTGGTGCCCGCCCTGCAGGAACAGGTCGCCCAGTTGATCCACTGCTCCAACTACTACCACGTGCCCAGCCAGGAAGCGCTGGGCGCCAAGCTGGCCGAACTCTCGGGCCTGAACAACGCCTTCTTCTGCTCGACCGGCCTCGAGGCCAACGAATGCGCGATCAAGCTGGCGCGCAAGTTCGGCCACGACAAGGGCATCGAGCGCCCGGAGATCGTCGTGTACGAGAACGCTTTCCACGGCCGCTCGATCGCCACCTTGTCGGCGACCGGCAACGTGAAGGTGCAAAAAGGATTCGCGCCGCTGACCGAAGGCTTCATCCGCGTGCCGGTCAACGACATCGAGGCGCTCAAGAAAGCGACCGACGGCAATCCGAACGTGGTCGCCGTGTTCCTGGAAACCATCCAGGGCGAGGCCGGCATCGTGCCGATGCGGGCCGAATACCTGCGCCAGGTGCGTGCGCTCTGCGACGCGCAGGACTGGCTGATGATCATCGACGAAGTGCAGTGCGGCATGGGCCGCACCGGCAAGTGGTTCGCCCACCAGTGGGCCGGCATCAAGCCCGACGTCATGCCGCTGGCCAAGGGCCTGGGCTCGGGCGTGCCGATCGGCGCGGTGGTGGCCGGGCCGCGCGCGGCCAACATCTTCCAGCCGGGCAACCACGGCTCCACCTTCGGCGGCAACCCGCTGGCCACCCGCGCCGGCGTGGAAACCATTCGCATCATGGAAGAAGACGGCATCGTCGAACATGCCGCGCGGGTGGGCGACTACCTCAAGCAGTCGCTCGAGAAGGCATTGGCCGGCGTGCCCGGCGTGGTCGAGGTGCGCGGCCAGGGCCTGATGCTGGGCATCGCCCTCGACCGCTCCTGCGGCGACATCCAGTGGCGCCTGGCGCAGGCCGGCCTGCTGGTGAGCGTGCAGGCCGACACCGTGGTGCGCCTGGTGCCGCCGCTGATCATCACCGAGGCCGAATGCGACCAGCTGGTCGAGCTGCTCGTGCCGGTGCTCAAGGCCTTTCTCGCCTGAGTCCGCCTGCCAAGTTAAGCTTGGCGCCCGGATTTCGACCGACCACGCCGTGGACCTTCTCCACGGCGTTCCTTTTTCTCGACTTGTCCCTTGACGCCATGACCGCACCGATCCGCCACTACCTGCAGTTCAAAGACTTGCAAGCCGAGGAGTACGCCTGGATCTTCGAGCGAGCGAAAAAGATCAAGCGCATGTTCAAGGCCTACGAGAAATATCACCCGCTGGCCGACCGCACCATGGCGATGATCTTCGAGAAGGCCTCGACCCGCACCCGCGTGAGTTTTGAGGCCGGCATGTACCAGTTGGGCGGCAGCGTGGTGCACCTCACCACCGGCGACAGCCAGCTGGGCCGCGCCGAGCCGATCGACGACAGCGCCAAGGTCATCAGCCGCATGGTCGACCTGGTGATGATCCGCACTTACGAGCAGTCCAAAATCGCCGCCTTCGCCGCCGCCTCGCGGGTCCCGGTCATCAACGGCCTGACCAACGAATTCCACCCCTGCCAGATCCTGGCCGACGTGTTCACCTATATAGAACACCGCGGCTCCATCCAGGGCAAGGTGGTGGCCTGGGTAGGCGATGGCAACAACATGGCCAACACCTGGCTGCAGGCGGCCGAGTTGATGGGCTTCACGGTGCACATCAGCACGCCGGGCGGCTACGAGGTCGACCCGGTCGTGGCGGGTGTGGCGTCGACTGCTTGCTACAAGGTCTTCAAGGATCCGATGGACGCGTGCCGGGGCGCGGACCTGGTCACGACCGACGTCTGGACCAGCATGGGCTACGAAGCCGAGAACGAGGCGCGCAAGAAGGCCTTTGCCGATTGGTGCGTGGACACCGAGATGATGGCCGTTGCCAAGCCGGATGCGCTGTTCATGCACTGCCTGCCGGCGCATCGCGGGGAAGAGGTGCAGGCCGACGTCATCGACGGGCCGCAGTCGGTTGTCTGGGACGAGGCGGAAAACCGCATGCACGCGCAAAAGGCGCTGATGGAGTTTCTGCTGCTCGGGCGCGTGGAAAACTGAGACCACTTGAGCTGTTCATGGAGTAATAAATCCGGGCTCAGCCCGGATTTATTACTCTCGATTTTTTCATCTTTGCGTTCTTTTCCGCTGTGCTCCACGCTTTTTTGCCGTGCGTGTCATCGAGCTGACCAAACCCAATCCGGCTATCAGCATTGCATAGCTTTCGGGCTCGGGAACAGCAGCCATGGCATACAGGTTTCGAATGCTCATGGTTGCCGACCCGTCATTTCCAAGTGAACCACCCAAGCTGAACCTCAAGCTTCCTGAATAAGGCACTGAAAAAGTGTATGTCGAAAAGCCGACGGTTGACGGCGCAAGATCGATGTAGTCAACTCCGTCGTCAAATACCAAAGAATTCGGCGCCGGAACTCCGCCGGTCGAATATTCAAATGACGAGACGTCTTTCGCGGACAGCAGAAAGGCGTTTACATAGCCAGAAACGGGGCATCCGGCAAAATAGGCGAAACTTCTGTCAACACGAGCATATTCGCTTCGGCGCTTGCACTTCCGTTGTTGGATTCGTAGCCGAAAGTTGACAAATCCACATAGGCTCCGTGAGCGACCGGAATGGTGGCGGCAGATATTAACAATGTCGACAAATACTTGAGCTTCAAAATGGTGTCCTTTTCTATGCCATGGCCGCCAAGCGATGATGGATGACCAGTACTAGTGGCGTGGCGCGCCGAGTGACACGTTGTACTGCACCTACTGGATTTATAAACCAATAGGAGTCGACACGTCCCATTAGACAAATTAACGATAGGCGTTAGCAATGTAGAACCAATAAACGAAGTATTTGCAAACTTCTGCAGAAACAAGATGCACAAACTGCAAGCACATTTTTTTGGCGCACGGCCACAAACCAAAAATAATAGTAATGTTTCGCGTAAAACGTGCACAACGTTGGCGTTTGCCGGTAGACACAATCAACAGCGACAGCGCGGCGCGGCGCACGGCGCAAATCGTTTCTTCTTTTCGATACGAACGATCACCAGGATGCTCATGGCAACAGCTGCTTCCGGCGTTTGCCGACTGATGCTTGGACACCGAGATGATGGCCGTCGCCAAGCGGACGCATGTTCATGACGCGTGCCGGCACATTGCGGCAAGAGGCGAAAGCCGACGTTTTCGACGGGTCCGTAGTCGGTTGGCTGGAACGAGGCAGAGACCGGATGCATGCGCAGAAGGCGCTGATGGAATTTTTGCTGCTGAGGCGAGTGGAGGACTGAAGCTCCTCGCGCTTTCAATAAATAAAAATCCGGGTCTTGACCCGGATTTTTTATTTTGTGTATTTCACAATGCTTGTTGCAGCCGACATCCGGCAGAGCGTTTCCGTCCGCGATTTTATGAGTGCGCGACTGCGTCCTTGCGGCGACGAGCCATTATCCCGGCGACTGCCAGACCAGCCATGAACATGGCGTATGTTTCAGGCTCGGGTACTGCGGCGAGTGGTGCGGTCTTGAAACGCTGAAGGGACAGAATCATGGTTTCGCTTGTAGCGCCCACCACGTTGAATTTAAGAGCGCCCGTGTAGGGTGTCGCGAATGTGTAGGTGCTGAACACCTCATTTGACGCGATATTGATCATTTGTTGGTGCGGCATGGTCGAAAAATAGATCGACGTGCCGGTCCCGCTGGTTTGATATTCAAAGGACTGCAGGTTGGTGACATTGATGTAGCCGCGAGCATCAGCTGCGGGGAACATCATGTCACCCATGCTGCGTGGCCCCGTAGCTGCCAAGCCGAGGAAGTCAAGTGCAATCGTCACCAAGCCCTCGGTTGGTACGAACGATTGGAGATTCACGTATGCGGCATGCGACGCCGAACACACGACCAGTGCTGACAGAGCTAAAAACTTCAGTTTCTTCATAGAGTATTTGGCAGAAAGTCTTAGACAAATGTTGAACCGGGCGATTCAACGGCCAGAATCTAACCTGCATTTTTTTTGGGGCCGGCCTATTGGCACCGAAATAATTAATGCCATACGCAACAGGGCGTTTTCTTTGTCTTGTCAGTGTTGATTTTTACTGCCAATAGGGCTTTTGGCTTATTCGGTATTGATTCTCTGCCCAGGGTAGAGCTGGGGGGCGCGCAAGCCCCCCAGCTCCACCCTGGGCCAACAGAAGAAAAGAAGAAAAGGCAGCCGGTAGTGCAACGAGCAGGCCTTCAGCTCCACGCTGCGAACACCAAAAGAAAATAAAACCCCAGCGAACTACCCCAAGAGCAACCCCCACCCCACTCGACGCTCAGCAAAAGAAAGGAAGAAACCCAACCCCACACAGCAAAGAACCCCCTTCCCCCACCCCATGACAAAATCCACGGTTCGCCGCCACCCAGGCAGCCCTCTCCCCAGCCACCCGCAGGATCAAAAAATGGAAGCAGAACGTATCAACACCATCGGCAACACCTTGGTCGACCTGTCCGCCCGGACGGTCGATCTCCGGGGGTATCTTTGACTTCGATGCCAAAGCCGACCGCCTGAGGACCGTCAACGCCTCCCTCGAAGACCCGAACGTCTGGAACGACCCCAAGAAGGCCCAGGAACTCGGCAAGGAAAAGAAGGCGCTCGACGACATCGTCGTCACCATCGACCGCCTCACCCGTGAGCTCGCCGACAACTCCGAGCTGTTCGAGATGTCACGCGAGGAAGGCGACGAAGCCGGCATGCAGGCCATCGAGGCCGACGCGCAGAACCTGTCCAAGGACATCGAGGCTCTGGAATTCCGCCGCATGTTCAACAACCCGGCAGATCCGCTGAACTGCTTCATGGACATCCAGGCCGGCGCCGGCGGCACCGAAGCCTGCGACTGGGCCAGCATGCTGCTGCGCCAGTACCTGAAGTACGCCGAACGCAAGGGCTTCTCCACGCAGATCGAGGACGAAACCCCCGGCGACACCGCCGGCATCAAGGGCGCCACGATCAAGATCGAGGGTGAATACGCCTTCGGCCTGCTGCGCACCGAAACCGGTGTGCACCGCCTGGTGCGCAAGAGCCCGTTCGATTCGTCCGGCGGCCGCCACACCTCGTTCGCCAGCATCTTCGTCTACCCGGAAATCGACGACTCCATCGAGATCGAGATCAATCCGTCGGACGTGCGCACCGACACCTTCCGCGCCTCCGGCGCCGGCGGCCAGCACATCAACAAGACCGACTCGGCCGTGCGCCTGACGCACATCCCGACCGGCATCGTGGTGCAGTGCCAGGACGGCCGCAGCCAGCACAGCAACCGCGACGTGGCCTGGAAACGCCTGCGCTCGCGCCTGTACGACCACGAGATGCGCAAACGCCAGGAAGAGCAGCAGAAGTTGGAAGACTCCAAGACCGACGTCGCCTGGGGCCACCAGATCCGCAGCTACGTGCTGGACAACAGCCGCATCAAGGACCTGCGCACCAACGTGGAAATCTCGGCGACGCAGAAGGTGCTCGACGGCGACCTCGACGCCTTCATCGAAGCATCGTTGAAACAAGGCGTGTGACCGACTCCTCCACAATGCCTGCCTGAACCCGCCGGGCTCGGGTCTTGCACCACGCACGCGTGGTCTCGCCCCAGCGCCCGCGGCCATCAACCGCGACACAAACCGAATCCAAAGGACCCCCACCATGCGTGAAGGCCCCGCCACCGCGATCCACCGCGCCGACTACCTCGCGCCCGCCTACTGGATCGACACGGTAGATCTGTGTTTCGACCTCGACGCGGCCAAGACCCGCGTGCTCAACCGCATGCAGGTGCGGCGCAACCCCGACGTGCCCGCCCAGGCGCTGCGCCTCGACGGCGAGGAACTCAACCTCGCGCGCGTGCTGGTCAACGGCCAGGGCACGTCTTTCCGCATGGACACCACCGAGCGCGGACAGCAACTGGTGCTGGAGAACCTGCCCGAAGGCCATGACGCCTTCACGCTGGAGATCTTCACCACCTGCTGCCCGGCCAAGAACACCAAGCTGATGGGGCTGTTCGTCAGCCAGGACACCTTCTTCACCCAATGCGAGGCCGAGGGCTTTCGCCGCATCACCTACTTCCTGGACCGCCCGGACGTGATGGCGATGTACACGGTGACCCTGCGTGCCGACAAGGACAAGTACCCGGTGCTGCTGTCCAACGGCAACCTGGTGGAAGAAGGCACGCTCGACGACGGCCGCCATTTCGCCAAGTGGGTCGACCCCTTCCGCAAGCCCGCCTACCTGTTCGCGCTGGTGGCCGGCAAGCTGGTCGCCCGCGAGCAGCGCATCCGTTCGCGCGCCGGCAACGACCACCTGCTGCAGATCTTCGTGCGCCGGGGCGACCTCGACAAGACCGAGCACGCCATGGTCTCGCTGATGCACTCCATCGCCTGGGACGAGGCCCGCTTCGGCCTGAGCCTAGACCTGGAACGATTCATGATCGTCGCCACCAGCGACTTCAACATGGGCGCGATGGAGAACAAGGGCCTGAACATCTTCAACACGAAGTACGTTCTCGCCAGCCAGGCCACCGCCACCGACGCCGACTTCTCCGGCATCGAATCGGTGGTCGGCCACGAGTATTTCCACAACTGGACCGGCGACCGCGTCACCTGCCGCGACTGGTTCCAGCTGAGCCTGAAGGAAGGCCTGACCGTCTTCCGCGACCAGGAATTCAGCATGGACCTCTGCGCCGAGGCCTCGGCCCGCGCGGTCAAGCGCATCGAGGACGTGCGCGTGCTGCGCACCGTGCAGTTCCCCGAAGACGCCGGCCCCATGGCGCACCCGGTGCGGCCCGACGCCTACATCGAGATCAGCAACTTCTACACCGTCACCATCTACGAGAAGGGCGCCGAAGTCGTCCGCATGATGCAGACGCTGGTCGGCCGCGAAGGCTTCGCCCGGGGCATGACGCTGTATTTCGATCGCCACGACGGCCAGGCCGTCACCTGCGACGACTTCGCCCAGGCCATCGCCGACGCCAACCCCGACTCGCCCCTGGCCGCGCTGCTGTCGCGCTTCAAGCGCTGGTACTCGCAGGCCGGCACGCCGCGGGTGCACGCCAGCGGCCAGTACGACGCGAGCGACCGCAGCTACACCCTCACCCTGTCGCAGAGCTGCCCGCCCACACCCGGCCAGCCGGTCAAGGACGCCTTCGTGATTCCGGTCGCCCTCGGCCTGGTCGCAGACGACGGCACCGCCCTGCCGCTGCGCTACACCGTCGACAGCGCCGAGACGCCCTCCTCGGCCGGCCTGTTCACCATGACACAGCCCGGCCACACGCTCGTCTTCCACGACGTCGACGCCGCGCCGGTGCCTTCGCTGCTGCGCGGCTTCTCGGCGCCGGTCATTCTGGACATCGAATACAGCGACGCCCAGCTTCTCACCCTGCTGGCCCACGACACCGACCCGTTCAACCGCTGGGAAGCCGCTCAGCGCCTGGCGCTGCGCCATGCGCTGGCCGCCATCTCGGTCGAAGGCCCGCTGTCGTCCTCCGTCTTCGACCAGGCCTTCGTCGACGCCATGCGTACCATCCTGCGCGACCCGGCACTCGACTCGGCCTTCAAGGAACTGGTGCTCACGCTGCCGTCCGAGGGCTACATCGCCGAGCAGCTCGCCGTGGTCGACCCGCAGCGCATCCACGCGGTGCGCGAAGCCATGCGCCTGCAGCTGGCCACCGCCTTGCAGCCCGACTGGGCCGCGATCTGGGAAGCCAACGAGCACAACGGCGCCTACACGCCCGATCCGCTGTCGTCCGGCCGTCGCGCGCTGGCCGGCCTGGCGCTGGTCAACCTGTGCCTGGCCGCCGGCCAAACCGGCGACACCGTCTGGCCCGGACGTACCTACCAGCGCTTCAAGGATGCCGACAACATGACCGACCGGGCCAACGCCCTGGTCGCGCTGGTCGGCGCAGCCAGCCCGCTGGCCGCCCCCGCGCTGGAACGCTTCCATGCCATCTTCGCCGGCGAAGCGCTGGTCATCGACAAGTGGTTCCAGATGCAGGCCGGCGCGCCCGACCGTGGCGGCGACATCCTGCCGCTGGTCAAGCGACTGATGAAGCATCCGGATTTCAGCATCCAGAACCCCAACCGCGCGCGCAGCCTCGTCTTCGCCTACTGCAACGGCAACCCGGCGGGCTTTCACCGTGCCGACGGCGCGGGTTATGCCTTCTGGGTCGACAACGTGCTGGCGCTCGACGCCATCAACCCGCAGGTCGCCGCCCGCCTGGCGCGCGCGCTCGACCGCTGGAAGAAGCTGGCCGATCCCTACCGCGCCATGGCGCGCGAGGCCATTGCGCGCATCGACGCCAGCGCCAACCTGAGCAACGACACGCGCGAGGTCATCTCGCGCGCGCTCGCCGACTGATTCATCCACTCCATCACAGGACCACACCCATGGCCCAGAAGATCAGCCTCACTCGTTATCTCGTCGAGAAGCAGGGCAGCGCGCAGGCCGTCGCGCCGCAGCTGCAATTGCTGCTGGAAGTCGTCGCCGACTCGTGCAAGAGCATCAGCAGCGCGGTCAACAAAGGCGCGCTCGGTGGCGTGCTCGGCACCGCCGGCAGCGAAAACGTGCAGGGCGAGGTGCAGAAGAAGCTCGACATCATCTCCAACGACATGCTGATCGAGGCCAACGAATGGGGCGGCACCCTCGCCGGCATGGCCAGCGAGGAAATGGACGAGATCCTGCCGATCCCCGCGCAGTACCGCCAGGGCGACTACCTGCTCATGTTCGACCCGCTCGACGGCTCGAGCAACATCGATGTCAACGTGAGCATCGGCACCATCTTCAGCGTGCTCAAGAAGTCCGGCACCGCCGCCGTCGCCGAGTCCGACTTTCTGCAGGCCGGCGCACAGCAGGTCGCCGCCGGCTATTGCGTGTACGGCCCGCAGACCACGCTGGTGCTGACCGTCGGCCAGGGCGTGGTCATGTTCACGCTCGACCGCGAACTAGGCACCTTCGTGCTCACCCAGGACCAGGTGCAGATTCCAGTCGACACCAAGGAATTCGCGATCAACATGAGCAACATGCGCCACTGGGACGCCCCGGTGAAGCGCTACGTCGACGAATGCCTGGCCGGCAAGGAAGGCCCGCGCGGCAAGGACTTCAACATGCGCTGGATCGCCAGCATGGTCGCCGACGTGCACCGCATCATGATGCGCGGCGGCGTCTTCATGTACCCCTGGGACAAGCGCGAGCCGGAAAAGCCGGGCAAGCTGCGCCTGATGTACGAAGCCAACCCGATGAGCTGGCTGGTCGAGCAGGCCGGCGGCGGCGCCACCGACGGCCGGCAGCGCATCCTGGACATCGCGCCGACCAAGCTGCACCAGCGGGTAGCCGTGGTGCTGGGCTCCAAGAACGAAGTCGACCGGGTGACCCAGTACCACACCCAGCCCTGACAGGCACGAGAACGCCGGCCGGCGGCCTGTGCCAGGTTTTCCGACCTCGTGGGGGGGGATCACGGCCGGGCACGGATCGCGCGGCGCCTGCAACGCGACGGCCCTTCGGGGCCGTTTTCCATGCCCAGGCGTCATGCCTCAGGCGTCCTGGCTCCAGTGGTCCACCAGGTCGGCCGGCAATGCCCGCGCCAGCTCGGCATAAGGCCGCCCCACGAGCCGCTCGGCCTGCCGCAGCAACAGGCCTACCGGGCTGCTCGGTTCGTGATGATCGAACCAGTCGCGCAGCCGGGCGATGTCGGCCCGGGCTGCCTCACGGCCGGCGGCGGCCGCTATCGGGTGCGGCGCCCGCGGGATCGCCGTGCCGCAGGCAGTCGCCGTCGCCGTCGCACACCGGTCGATCGGAGGCGGCGAGCCAACGGCGACCGGCACTTGCGATTCGCAGGCGGCTTCGCGGGTCTTTGGGTGCCTGTCGGCCCCACCTGCCCCACCTGCCCCACCTGCCCCACCTGCCCCACCTGCCCCACCTGCCCCACCTGCTCCACCAGCCGACCCGGCATCCGCGACCACCACCGCGAGCGAATCCGTTTCACCCTGCCGCGTCCCATCGGTCGCGGAGTCGCCAGGCGCACCTGGCGGCCGGCCGAAGGGTGCGAGCAGGCGCATGAGCGGCGACAGGTCCGGCGCGTTGTCGCCCAGGGTGTCGCGGCACCAGCATGCGATGGCGCCCAGGTCGCTCGCCGCGGCCTGCAGCGCCACCGCCACCGGCCGGTGCTCGCGCACCAGTTCCG
The DNA here is from genome assembly GCF_033546935.1 of Xylophilus sp. GOD-11R. Classification (GTDB taxonomy): domain Bacteria; phylum Pseudomonadota; class Gammaproteobacteria; order Burkholderiales; family Burkholderiaceae_C; genus Xylophilus. The sequence goes on from NZ_CP137854.1 coordinate 3,103,499, forward strand.
CCAGGAACGCCGATACCGCCTCTTCGGCCGGGGCGTCGGCCGGCCGGGGCTGCAGGCGGGAGCGCTCCACGTCGCGCAGCCGCCAACGACCGAGTGCCGACGCGCCGACCACGATGTCGCGCACGTCGCCCAGCAACCCGGCGGGATCGACCAGCGCGGCCACGGCGTTCGCCCGCAGGCCCGTGTCCCCGCCCTCCTCCTGGGGATGGATGCAATCGCCGAAACGTTGCAGGCAGCAACGCAGGCCACTCAATCCGTCACGAAGTCCATCGGCCCCGGCCTGGCGTACCCGGCATCGCGCCAGACACACCAGCAAGGCGATGTCGCGGCTGCGCAAGAGCAATTCCCGGCACCGGCGCTCGACGTCCGCCCAGTCCGGGCCGTCCCGGCGCGCCGTGAAATCGCCGTACTGCACTTCGGGCGCGGGCTGCAGCATCGCCTGCAGCAGCACGAAGTCGTTGTCGTACTCCAGGCTGGGGCCGCACGGGTCGTCCGCGCAGAGGGATTGCAGCCAAAGGGCTTCCGCCGGATAGGACGATGCGTTGTCGGGTGCTGGATTCATGTCGGGGTCGTGGGAGCTATGGGTTGCGTGGGCCGGGGACAGGCGAAACGAAGCGGCACTACTCGATCTCGGGCGGCGGCTCGATCGCCGTGGGAGGAATCGGATGCCCGGGGTTCTGCGTGCCGACACGCGACACCACCACCCGCACCTCGTCGTTCGGGAAGAAGTGCACGTACAACATGCCTACGTCGTCGTAGCGCGGGATCGTGGTGGTCTTTTCGATCCAGTTGTCGTCGCCTTCGATGGGGCGATTCCAACGTACGAGGACCTTCATGCCAGGTGTCCAGGTTCTCGGCACGGGGTAGCCCGCGAGCACCGTCCCGCCGCAGCTCAGGCCATAGACCATGCCCCGGCTGAACTGGCCGTGCCAGGTCTCCTGCACCGCATAGCTGTGGATGTAGCCCACCTTGCCGTGGCCGGTGCAGCCCAGCGAGACGTGGATTACCGGAACGCGTTGGGCATCGCGAATGGCTTCTTCTTGGGCCAGAAATCGATCCCGTTCGGTCTCCATGGCTGTTCTGTGCTTTTGCTGCGCGCAGCCCTGAACACTCAGGGCGATCACCAGCGTCCACAACACCCTCATGCAGGTTCTCCAACGAAGATGACTCGGCCCAGGAGACAACCACCCGCCTCACGGCGGGTCTTGGTCACAAGCCGCACCATGTTTTCCAACCCCGTCGGGATGTCGTGAGCCTGCTCATCGGCCTGAATGGGAAACACGTCATGCTCGGCCGCCATCTCATAGTTCTCGAACACCTGCAGCCGGTACGGCGGCTGCGTCTGTTGCGCGCTGCTGGCGGCGGTGCTCATGGCGTCGGCTCCGGTGGCGGGGTGGTGGAGTGCAAGGGGATCGGGTAGTAGCGGCTCTCCGGGTAGTAGTTGGAGACGACGAGGCGCACTTGCTCGTTCGGAAAGAAATGCGCGGTGAGGGTTCCGATGCTGTCGTAGTAGGGAATGGTGGCGAATTTCTCTACCCATGGCATGCCGTCAGGCTTCCACCGCACCAGTACCTTCATCCCCGGCTTCCAGGTTCGGGCCAGTGGATAGCTGGGCGCGATCACCCCGCCGCAGCTCAAGCCGTAGTACATGCCCTGGCTGAACTGGCCGTGCCAGATCTCCTGCACACCGAAGCTGTGGACATAGCCCACATCGCCATGGCTGACGCACCCCAGTGAGACGTGGGCCACCGGGACGCTTTGAGCGTCGCGTATGGCCTGCTGCATAGCCAGGTAGCTATCCCGTTCGGCCTCTTTGGCTGTCATGGGCCGTGGCTGCGAACAGCCCAGCAAGGCGCAGACCAGTCCCAGCATCGAAGGCCACCTCATTGAGGCTCTCCATCGAAGATGACCCGGCCGAGAAGGTATCCCCCGGCCTCCCTTCGGGTCTTGGTCACAAGCCGCACCATGTTTTCCAACCACGTCGGGATGTCGTGAGCCTGTTCATCGGCCTGAATGGGAAACACGAGGTCATGCTCGGCCGCCATCTCATAGTTCTCGAACACCTGCAGCCGGTACGGCGGCTGCGTCTGTTGCGCGCTGCTGGCGGCGGTGCTCATGGCGTCGGCTCCGGTGGCGGGGTGGTGGAGTGCAAGGGGATCGGGTAATAGCGGCTCTCCGGGTAGTAGTTGGAGACGACGAGGCGCACTTGCTCGTTCGGAAAGAAATGCGCGGTGAGGCTTCCGATGCTGTCGTAGTAGGGAATGGTGGCGAATCTCTCTATCCAGTTGTCTTCGCCGTCGACCGGTCGGTTCCACCGCACCAGCACCTTCATCCCCGGCTTCCAGGTTCGGGCCAGTGGATAGCTGGGCGCGATCACCCCGCCGCAGCTCAAGCCGTAGTACATGCCCTGGCTGAACTGGCCGTGCCAGATCTCCTGCACACCGAAGCTGTGGACATAGCCCACATCGCCATGGCTGACGCACCCCAGTGAGACGTGGGCCACCGGGACGCGTTGAGCGTCGCGAATGGCCTCCTCCTGGGCTAGGAAACGATCCCACTCGATTTCCTTGGCTGTCCTCTGCTGTTGTTGCGCGCAGCCCTGAACAGTTAGGGCGATGACCAACATGCATAACAACTTGGTCGAAGTTCTCCGCCCACGATGGCTCAGCCAGGAACACGACCATTGGCCTTCCGCCGAGTCGACCTTGACAGCTCGCGGCCATGGGGCGCCGGCGGAATCGGGCGATGCGTTGTCGGGTGCTTGATTCATGTCGGGGTCGTGGGAGATATGGGCTGCGTGGGCCGGGGATAGGCGAAGCGAAGCGGCACTACTCGATCTCGGGCGGCGGCTCGATCGCCGTGGGAGGAATCGGATGCCCGGGGTTCTGCGTGCCGACACGCGACACCACCACCCGCACCTCGTCGTTCGGGAAGAAGTGCACGTACAACATGCCTGCGTCGTCGTAGGGCGGGATCGTGGTGGTCTTTTGCACCCACTCTCGACCGTCCGGCTTCCACCGCACAAGCACCTTCAGTCCAGGTGTCCAGGTTCTCGGCACGGGGTAGCCCGCGAGCACCGTCCCGCCGCAGCTCAGGCCATAGACCATGCCCCGGCTGAACTGGCCGTGCCAGGTCTCCTGCACCGCATAGCTGTGGATGTAGCCCACCTTGCCGTGGCCGGTGCAGCCCAGCGAGACGTGGACCACTGGAACGCGTTGGGCATCGCGAATGGCTTCTTCTTGAGCCAGAAATCGATCCCGTTCGGTCTCCATGGCTGTTCTCTGCTTTTGCTGCGCGCAACCCTGAACAGTCAGGGCGATCACCAGCGTCCACAACACCCTCATGCAGGTTCTCCATCGAAGATGACTCGGCCCAGGAGATAACCACCCGCCTCACGGCGGGTTTTGGTGATTAACCGCACCACGTTTTCGAGACCTGTGGGAATGGAGTTAGCCACCTCGTCCGTTTGAACTGGAAACAACCGACCCAATACCCCTTGCTCCTCCGGCCGGAACACCGACTCATTGCGATATGCCTCGCTGGCTCGCCGGATTGCCTGCTCGGTGTCGGCGCCCCGTCCTCTTCTTGCTTCCTCGCGAAGCCGACCATCGATCGACTTCACAATTTGGGGATCGGCTGCGCCCGCCTTCTCATAGTTCTCGAACACCTGCCGCTGGTAAGGCGGCAGCTTCTGCGGCCCGCTTTCGCGCGCCTCCCGCACGATCTCCAGCAGCTTCTCGGCCTTCTCCTCGTCAGTGCTGAATCCCACCAGATAGAAGCCTGCCAAGGAGTCGTGCACCTGGTGCGTCAGCAGCGCGTGGTGTCCCTCGCCACGGACATCACGGCCCAGGTACTGGCGAAGCGACCAGTCGATGCCGCAGTCTTCCCGGCCGCCGCCGTACGCTGCGAGCATCTGCGGCAGCAGGTTGCTGGTCTTGCGATAGCGGCCTATGTCGACCGGATCGCCCGGATAGCTGTACCGGTTCGCCGGGTGGTAGCGGCCCGCGGCGATGGCGTCGCGCCGGGCCACGAGCAGGTCCACATCGCCCTTGAGCCGGGCGTTGTAGCTGGCGATGTCCTCGCGGTCCTGGCCTTGCACGCCCAGCCGGTCGAGCAATTGCTGCATGCCGTAGGGTTCACTCCATTCGAGACGGTAATTGAGGAACAGTCGCGCGTGCTGGCGCATCAGGTCGCCGAAGTCGTGGCTGGCAAACATGCCGACGGCTGCTTTGCCCTCGCGCCTTTCCCAGTCCTCGCCCGCGGTAAACATGTAGTCGTTCCAGTGGGCGATGAGCGCCGGTGACAGGCCGTAGTCGCGCTGCAGACGCGCATCCATCCAGAGCCAGTCGACCAAGGGCACTCCCCATTTCCGCGCCTCGCGGTGCATGTGCGCCAGGGGAATCTGCGACAGCAGTTGCGACTCCTCCCGCGCACGGCCCTGGCTGCCCGGCAGGTAGCCACCGCCGACATCGGAATGCATGCCCGGATAAACCACTTCGGTGACGTCCGGGCCGCGCAGCCGGGTCAGCGGAAAGCTCATGCGCTGCTCATGCCCGGCGACGAAGTGCACCGCCCGCCGCGCGACCGAGGGCAGTTCGCCGAGGATCTCCCGGGCCCAGCCGAAATGGCCATCGATCAGTCCCAGGCTGCCGCAACTGCGGCTGATGGAATGCGGCGGGCCCACCGAGGCCACACTATCGAACAGCCCCAGAAAGCCGATATCCAGGGGAATGCCGCCGAGCTTGCCGTCCACCAGCATGTCGTCGAGCCAGTAGCAGAAAGCACGCGCCTGGGCCGCACCGCGCGAGAAGCCGAACACGTTGACGCGGATGAAGGGATGGTGCGGTCGGGGACGGTCCAGCCGTGCCCGGGCGAGACGCTTCTGCAGCATCGTGTCGATGCGGCGCACCCAGGCCTTTCGGGTGGCGCGTTTTCTCGGGGACTCGCTGACGCTGGTTTCCTCGCCCTCCTGGACGTGGTGCACATAGTCCCGTAGCAATTCGTCGATCGCTTCCGGTTGGAATAGCGCTATGTCCTGGCTGAAAGCCTTATGCACGGCGTTGACCACCTCTAGCAACGCATAAAGGATGCGCGCCTGACCGCCCTGCGCCATGGCTTTGCCTTCCATGCTCTCGCGCCATTCGCCGTTCGGCTCGAAACGCGTTCCCAACCCGGGCACGTAGATGCGGTAATGACCGGCGAGCTGCATATTGGATTGAGGCGCATCGAGGGCCGGATGCGCGTTGAACAGTCGCACGATGTTGGTGTGGCCGCGCAGCGGCTCGTCGCGCTCGCGATTGTTGTTGGTGCCGTCGAAGAAGACGCCGATATGCAGCGGAATGTCGCAGTGCGGTCCGCGCCGGTGGTGTTCGAATTGGCACGCCTGGTCGTGGTCGTCGCCGCTCAATGCCAGGATCTCTCGCGTGTCGCCGCGCAGGTAGGCGGATGCGCTGCAGGCAGTGTTGGTCATGGCGCTGACTCCGATGGCAGGGTGGTGAAATGAAGGGGGATCGGGTAGTGACGGCTTTCCGGGTAGTGGTGGGAGGCAACGAGGCGCACTGGCTTATTCGGTGGGCAATGCGCGGTCAGGCTTCCGATGCCGTCGTCGTCCGGGATGCTGGCGCATCTCTCCACCCATGGCCTGCCGTCAGGCTTGCACCGCGTCGGCGCCTTCATTTCCCGGCTTCCTTCAGCGGTTAGGGGCGGGAGCGTCGGTGCGCAACCGACCATCGTTACGACTGCCATCAGTGCGGTGCTCCTGGCTGCCCCACGGCTCGGGCGCATGGCATCCTCACGACATACCCCCCGCGTTTTGCTTGAGCCACAGCTCCCCTTCCAGCGGATCGTCGAACCGCAGGGCTTTACGCACCAGCCGACTGCGCTCGGCCGGGCTCTCCACCTTCTGGCGATCCAGCACGGTCACCAACGCGACGGTGCGCCGATGCAGCTCGCAAGCACGGGTTCGCTCGGCCAACGACGGCTCGCGCCGGACGGCAGCGCACATCAGCGCGTCGGCTTCGCCGCTGCCGACGATCGCGTTGAAGCCAGCGTCCGACAGGATCCACCGGCCATCGGGCACCGGTGGCGCGATCGACGTGGCGGCAGAACCGGCCCAGGTCGTCAGGTGACCGTCGCGGCCGATGAGGTGCCAGGCAGCGAAGCCCGCGCGCAAGCAAGTCTCGGCCTGCGGCCCCAGGGCGGACACGACCACCCGCAGAAAGATGGGATCGGCGATGCGCAGTGCCATGCGCAGCTGGTCGGTGGTATGGGCTACCGTGAAGGCGGCCAGATGGCGTTGCAGGTCGTTCAGGTCGAGCGGCGACTGGATGAAGCTGAGCGCCGGCACGCCGTTGCAGACTGCCAAAGGCCGGCAGTTCGTCGGCCTGCAACTCCCACAGGAAGGGCGCGTATTCCTCGGCACCTTCCATGTCGGTTCCGGCATAGAGGCTGCGAACGTCGGACCCCGGTCGTCGGCCGAATGCCAGAAATTCCAGGCCGAGCGCGGGAAACAAAGCGCAATCCACCAGAGCACGCACGGCCTGCCGCCTATCGCCCGGACACGGCCCGCCGTGCGCCTGGACGGCGGCGGCGATCTGGCGCGACAGGTCCGTGGCATGGGGGTCGACGCCGTAGTAAGGCGGCTGCTGCGTGTCGATCTGGCATGGGAAGGTGGTTCGTGTCATAAGGCTGGCTGGGTGGCTGGGGGCTGGGTGTAGTGAGCGGGCGCTGGTGCATGTCGGCACTCTGGTTCCGGGTCAGGCCCGACGGCTTCCCGGCCCGTTTGCGGATGAACCGGCCGCCGCCCGCCATCGCAGGTATTGCTCGGGCTGGAACACCAGGGCGCCTCGTGCGGTGCCCGCGCCGGCTGCTCCCCGCGCCCTGGCTTCGGCGGCATTGCCGGCAACGCCGGCAACGCCACTGCCCACAGGCCCGTCATCGGCAGCCACGTCCGTAGCGCCCGCACCGGCCAGCCAGGCGGACCAACCCAGCCGGTGGGAGCCGCCCAGTCGGGCGGTGGGTATCTCATCGGCCCGCACACGCAATTCGACATCCCAGGCGTACTCGAAACCGACGAAGGCGCGCACCCATTCGACCAGGGCCGGCAAGTCGCCGAGCCCGGGGCGGCCGGGGTGGTCATCGAGACCGCCGTCGCCATGAACGACATCCGCGTGCGACGGGCCGGGCGTGAATCGCAGGTACTGCCGCAGACCCAGTGGTCCGATCACCAGCCGGAACTGGGCCTGGCGGTCCGGCACCATGGCGCCTGCCAGGGCGCCATGCCCCAGCCGGGCGCTGGCGTCGCCCCGGCCCAGGCGGCTGCGATGAACCGGCTCCACCGGCATCCAGCGCAAAACGTATTCCCGCAGCGCGACCGGCACGCCGAAATAGTGGCCCAGGGTGCGCACCAGTCCTTCGGGATTGCGCGACGGCCGCACCCGATGGGCTGCCGAAGCCCATCGGGCGTGCCGCGGCAAAGGATGCCCGGCCACGTCGCGGGCCTCGTCGCCGCTGAGCCAGGCGATGTAGCGGGTGAAGGTTTCCTGGCCCGCCCGATCCAGCCCGGCCGCCGCCTGGGCCCGCGACCAAGCCCGGTAAAAATGCGAGAACGCCCGGTGGTGGAAGAGGTCGAGAAAATCGCCCGGCGCGGTGTCACGCCGTGTCAGCGCGCGTTCGTACACCGTCTCGGTGTAGTGCGTCGGCAGCGCCCCGCCCGGCCCGAGCAGACCGAGGCCGAACAGGCGGATGACGGCCCTGCCCTGCGACGACGACACCTGCGCCAGTTCTCGGGCCGCGAAAGCCATGCTGGCCTGCTGGCCCAGCCGGAAAGTCTCCTGTGACGGGCGTCGGGCCCGGCCCGGCGGCGGCAGGTGATCGTCGGTGGCGGCGATGCGGCGCAGCAGCGCCAGCAGGCCATGTCGCCCGGGCTCCACGGCGGCGTCGGCGAGCATGCGCTCGAGTGCCGCGCGCCGCTGATCGGACCGACGAACCGGCACCCGGCCGGTCATACGGCCTCCCGCGTACCGGGGCGCGCCGGCCAGCGGGCAATCTCGCCGCGCTGCAGCGACTCCAGGCGCGTTTCGACGAAGGTGTTGATCGAGACATGACGCGCCAGGTAGTGCGACAGCACCAGGCCGAACAGGTAGGGACTGCCGCCGGAAAAGCCCGCCTCGTCCACCGTCAGGGTGCACAGCACGCCTCGTCCGTAGACCAGGGGTCCGGCGCCGGGCAGTCGCCGCGTGACGGGGTCCAGGCGGCTGCCGACCAGCGCGGCGATCTCGGCGCGGGCCACGACTCCGTCGCCGGCGACGAACAGGCCCAGCATGTCGCGCAACGCCCGGCCGCCCCCGGCCGCGTCGAGTTCGGTCAGCGGCAGATGGTTGAAGCCCAGTTGCCGGATCAGCCGCCAGGCGGTTTCGCCCACCGCTGCCGGGGGATGCGGCCGGGTGGGCCGGCGCAGGAATCCCGCGGCCAGCACCGGCACCTTCAGTCCCCCGACCTGCAGATCGTCCCTGCCGTTGCTGGGCACCAGCGCCGGCAGGTCGCGGTTGGTGAGCCATGCCGAAACACCGAGTTGCCGCAACTCGCCGGGCCAGGGTGCCTCGTGCTGGTCGACCAAGCTGGCGAACACTTCCGTGCCCGCGTAGGCACTGCGCGCGCCGTAGCGATGGCCGGCCAGCGATACCGTGCGCGCCTCGCGCCGCAGGCTGAAGTAGCGGCCGTGGTCGCCATGGTCGTGGCCGACGGTGTCGTAGAGCGGCCGAAATTCCACGGCGCCGCCGCCGGCGTCGGGCTCACCCTGCATCGAGACGACCGAATGCACCTCGAAATCCAGCGGCCGCGAGCGATCGGGCACCAGGTGGAACTCGGTGGCTCCCGGCTCCAGCGCGAGGTGGTCGGTACGGTGCTCGAAGAGGTTGATGACCGGCACGCAGTGCAGCGCCAGGCTGCCGGCATCCACCAGCGCATCGAGATCGCCTCCGGGTTTGTCGAGCAGCACCACGACGTCGGCTTCGGACCCGGGGATGCGGGCCAGGCCCGCCGCCAGGCCCCGCAAGGAAAACCGCAGGAAACGCTCGGGACAGGCGGCGTACTCGTGCAGCAGGTTGTGGCCGTGGAAACTGGTCCAGCGCAAGGGCAACAGGCTCTGCGACGGCTCCCATCCATCGGGCACGAGCGGGCTTTCGCCGACCACGTGGGCCGGCTGCCGGGTGGAGGACAGTTCGCCCGGCGCGGCGATCAGGGTGGCGCAGGCGGCCGTCTGCAGGAGTTCGAACAGGCGCGACGCCACGGCCGGGTCGCCCGCGATCTGTACCGGCAGGCGGTCGAGGCCGCGCAGGTCCGCAAAACCGCCCTCGCCCATCAGGCGCAGCCGCAGGCGCAGACTGGCGCGGGGGCGCGTGCCGGCGGGCAGGCGACGCTCCAGGGCCGGAATGTCCGGCGGCACGTCGCCGAGCACGACCTGCGTCAGCTCGATCGGCCACAAGGTCAGTTCCTGCCCGGTGCGGAATTCGCACGCGGTGCGTTCGCCCGGCGCCACGCGGGCGAACAGCGCCGTGCCCCGCGGCAGCCCAAAGCCGCGGCGCAGGTCGCCATGCGTCGGGTCGGGCTGGAATCGCACCACGGCCATCGACGGCGTGGGACTCACGTAGTTGGGATAGAGCACCTCCAGCAGCCGCTGGGTGAAGCGCGGAAACTCCGCGTCGAGCTTGATGCGCATGCGTGCCGACATGAAGGAGAAGCCCTCCAGCAGTCGCTCCACGTAGGGATCGGCCACCTCGCCGGGCTGCATGCCGAGCCGCCGCGCGATCTTGGGATGGAGCCCGGCGAACTCGCCAGCGAGCTCCCGCATGTAGATCAGCTCTTCGTTGTAGTACTGCAGCAGTTGCGGTTCCATGGGATCGGCCAGTTCGCGGCGCTCAGGTTTCCAGGGTGATTCGGCTGGTTTCCAGGTCGACCGCGGTCTGCACCCGAAAGACCAGGGGGTATTGCGCGATGCGGATCTCGCCGCTGATCTCGAAGCGCAGCAGGCGTAGCGAGGCGGGCCGGCCGCCGTCGGCCAGGGGCCGCACGCACAGCGTGTCGGGCGACAGGCGCGGCTCGAAGTCGGTCAGGGCGCGGCGGATCATGTTTTCCACCTCCGGCCAGCGCCGCTCCAGCGCCCAGCCGCCGGCCAGGGGCGGCAATCCATAGTTGACGGTCGAGGCGGCCACCAGCGGGCGGCGCGTGCGGTCCAGCCGGTCTTCGAGGTTGACGGTGCACAGCAGCAGTTCGAGGTCACGGCGCACCAGCTCGCGCATGCGGTCTCGGCCGGGCGCGTAGGCCCGGGGGGACTCGTGCGGGTCGCTAGGCTCGTCGTCCTGCAGGCGGTCGAACAGCGTCGGCAGGAAAAGCGGTTCCGCACGCGCGGTTCTACCGGCGTGGCCGGTATCGGCGCCTGCCGGGTAGCGTGCGGCCGGGTGATGAGCGCACGGGATCACGGGCGTCATGCCTTGTCCCCGTGGGCGTCGGCCGCTGCGACGCCGGGCAGACGAAGCGCGCTGTCGGCCGCCGGCAGGTGATGCTCGCGTCTCGTCAGGCTGGCCAACGAGGAGGGCCGCGCGTTCTGGCGTTCCGGCGCCGGCGCGAACAACCGCAGCACATCGTCCGCGGGTGGCTCGTCGAGCAGCGGGTCATGCGCCAGCGTCTCGCTGGCGGCGAGCAGGCGGTCCATGGAGGGCGACGCGACCAGCCAGTCGTGCAGGCTCTGCGGCCCGTGCGCGTCACCGGCCTGTGCCGCCAGGCCATCGCGCACCGCCAGGCCCGCGGGGGCGACCCTGCCGTCGGCCTGCGGTACGACCGGCGTCGCCAGCGCGTTCGGGTCCGACAGCAACGCGTGGTAGCGGGCATGCAGCTCGTCGATGAAAGGGTCTCCGGTAAGCGACCCGGCGCGCCACTCGCCGTACTCGGACGCGTCGCGGATGCCCAGAGCCTGCAGCATTGGCAAGGGCGGACCGGCCTCGTCGCGCAGGTCGGCGCCTGCCGGCGGCTGGCCGCCGACGTTTCGGGCTGGCGTGCGCATCAGGCGGCCGTCCTGGCGCCCGGACAGCGGAAGCCCCGCAGCCAGGGCACCGCCGGCGCGAAGCCCTGGCTGCCGCTGCCCGAGAGGTCCAGCACCGCCCGCCGTCCGTCGAAATCGAACTCGACCGCCACGTGTCCGGCAGCCGCCGTGCCGACGACCCGGCCGCGTTCCAGCAGCCGCTGCAGGGCCCACGGCCCGCTGGCCTGCAGCGTGGACGTATCCGCACGGATGCGCGGAGAGGCGGTCAGCTCGGCCGAGGCACCACCGCGCGGCCCGGGCCAGGCAATCGCCCAGCCCTGGACCGGTCCGTGGGCATAACGCTGGCCCTGTCCGTCGAAGTCCATGGACAGCTCGGTGATCGACGGATCCAGCTCGGAAACCTTGACCTCGGCCTGCCAGCCCAGGCGGCGGCCACCGTCGCGGAAAAAGGCGTCGCGGATCTGCGCGGCACGCCGAAAAACCTCCAGATCCGGACCGCTCTCGGCCAGCAGGCGCAGCAATTCGCCGGTCAGCGTGGGGGCGGCGACACCCGACGCCGGTGCCGACGCTTGTGCGCCGCCCGGTGCGGCAGCACCGGCCACCCAGGGCGGCGGCGGCGACGCGGCCGATGCCGGCTCGCGGTAGCGCCAGGGCCGCTGGCTCAACTCGACATAAGGCAGCAGGTTCTTCACGAAGTAGTCGTCGAAACTGCCGCCGGCGGCGAACAGCAGCTGGAAGTCTTCCGCACCGACCTCGGCCGTTCCCGGACCATCGGCGACGAAGGGATAGCGCCCATCCACCGCACGGCGGCAGGGTTCGGTCACCTGCAGCGCGAGCAGGCCGTTGATGCGGTCGAGCTGCAACCGTGCCTGCTGGCGCAGCACGGCCTGTGCGCCTTCGGCCACGCGTCCCGCCCCGGCGGTGCCCAGTCCGAGCAACACCGCCCGCAGGGGTGCGGGCAGGCGCTGGGCCTCCAGCCGCAGGCGAGTGCCGACCTCGGTGACGCCGGCCGGCACCGCGCCGCCGCTCAGGGCCGCGTCGGCCACCAGCAAGGCGGTGTAGTACTCGTTGACCAGGCCGGTGACGAGCTCGAGCGCGGGCGCTCGAGCAGCGGCACCCGCGGGCGGAGACTGGGCATCGACCCGGCCGGTCACCACCTCGCGCAACGACGCGAACCGATCGTCCACCTCGAGCCGCTCCATGCGGGCATGCACCCCGGCCGACGGATCCGACCCGACGTCCGCCGCCGCGCGGGTGACATCCGCAGCGATCCCGGACACCGCCGCATGGGGTCCGGCGGACGATGGTTCCGGCGGCGCGGTCGACGGGGTCGGCAGGGACGCGGACAGGGACGCGCCGAGCGTGGTCTCGCGGGCGGCGGCGCGGGCCAGCCGGGTGATCGGGGAGTCGGGCGCGGCCAGTTGCCGCATCAGGTTGAGGTCGAAAGCCAGGTTGGCTCCGCCGATCGGTCGAACGTCGTCCAGGAACTCGATCCAGCGCGCGGCATATTCCTGCAGGTACTGGCGACGTACCTCGTCGGCCAGCGCCTGCGTTTCCGCCTGGACGACAGCGGCGGTCGTGGCTTCGACCCGGCGCCTCCCCATCACCCAGGCGTCGTCCTGTGCGCCCGCGGCGATCAAGGCATCCACCCGCGGCGACCACACGCGCCGATAGCCTTCATGGGTGAACAGACCGGGCACGCCCTGCTCCATCGCCGCGCCGGAAGCCCGGGCGAACAGCGTGCCGGCCTGCGGCCCGACCGCGCTGACCAGCGAAAAATCGGCCGGTGCCTGGCTGGTCAACTGCATCTTGGCGCGTTCGTAGAGCCGCGTTGCCGACACTTCGGTGTCGAGCCATTCACGGGCCTCCCGCACCAGGGCCGCATCGGACACGCCCGCCGAGCGAACCGGCCGTTCGCCGGAGAACAGCGCCTGCAGGTGCTGCAGCATGATCGCCCGCCCGCCGAAGGTGACCGCCAGGCCGTCGGCTGCCTGCCAGTCCTGGGCCACCCAGGCGCGTAGGTCGGCGGCCGCGTAGCGCGACGAATCGAACAGCATGAGGTAGACGCGAAGGGTTTCGTAGGCGGCGCGAGCGTCCTCGGCGTCGAGTGCCTGGTTCAGGCGCTGCTCCATGCGGGTGGTGACACCCGGCAACAGCAGGTGCTGCTGCATCGACGCGTAGATGCGCCCGGCCGCCTGCTGCGCGACGTCGCCGCGGTAGAGCCCGAATCGCCACGACCAGGCCGGGCGCTCCAGGTCCAGGCCGGCGTGGCGCGGCAAGGCGCCAGCGGCGTCCAGCAGGTCGGGAAGAAGCTGCGGCGCCCGAAATTGAGCCAATGCATCGTGCATCTGCACACGTAAGGGCCCGGCCCGCATGGCAACCGCTTCAAGGTAGGCCGTGTTGAGCCGGTGGGCCGTGCGCATGCCGGCGAGCAGCCACAGCAGCGCCAGCAGCACCAGCGCATGGCCCAGCCATCCCACCACGCGCAGCCGCGCTTCCAGCCGCAGGTTCGGACGCACCAAGTGCGATTCAGGAAACACGACGCGTCGCAGCAGATCACCCAGGAAATAGCCGCGCTGCACCAGCAACGATCTCCCTGCCGCCCCGGAATCGCCGGTCGGCCGGCCGGCCTCGCTATCGGCGGTGGACGCTGGCGCTGGCGCGGGCGCGGACCCGGGCCTGGCCGCCGGCCCGGCCACGCGGGCCATCAGGCGCGACAGCACGCTGGCCGCCTCCACCCCCGGGGCGACGCCCGCGTCGACCACCTCGATCGTCTGGGCTGCGCTGCAGAGATAGACCCCGCGCAACAGGCTGCCCGTCGCGGTCGCATCGAATGGCGAGTCGACGAAAGTCTCGGCCAGCAACGCGCGCAAACGCGGCGCCAGGCCTTGCACCTCGTGGGGCAGCCGGTACAGGCGTTGCCGCCGGCCGGGCTCGAACTCTTCCTGCAGCCGGGCCGCGACACCCGCGGACACCCGCTCCTGCAAGGCGCTCCACTCCGCGTCCACCGCCTGCTCCAGCCGGGCTGCCGACGCACCCGTCGCGCCCTCACCGCGCGATTGCCAGCCTCGACGGCCATGGCCGGTCCACGGTAGCGTGAAGCCCCAGACCTGCGCGCGGGCCTCGCTGGTCAGCGACCCGAAATACTCGGTGAAGCCATGGAGCACGTCGGCCTTGCTCAGCAGCACATAGACCGGAAAGCGTACGCCGAGCTCTTCGCGCGCTTCCTCGAGGCGGCTGCGCATGTCGGCAGCGATCTCGCGGATGGCCGCGGGGTCCGACGCGGCCAGCAACGCGGTGTCCACGACCAGCAAGCCGCCGTTGAGCGGTGCGCGGGGACGCAGGCTCCGCAAGAGCCGCAGCAGGCCGCGCCAGCCAGCGGCATTGACCGGGGCGTCAGCGGTGCCCTCTGCCTGCTGGCTGAACCGGCCGGCGGTGTCCACCAGAACGGCATCATGGGTGAACCACCAGCCGCAGGTTGCCGTGGCGATTCTTTCGGCGGCCAGCGAACCCGGCAGTTCGGGCGGCGCTGGGAACTGCAGGCCGGCATTGCGCAGCGCCGAAGTCTTGCCGGCACCCGGGCCGCCCACCAGCAGGAACCACGGCAGTTCATAGCGTCGCCGACCACCTGTCGGCACGCCGTGCCACCCGCGCTCGCCAGACCGCATGCGGCGCAGTCGTGCCATCGCGCGCCGGGCGACGGTTCGCATCGACTGGAGGTCGGCATGCGCCGGCGGCAGCTCGGGCCTGGGTCCGGGCAGCCAATCCAGCCGACTGCCATCGGCCTGGATCGCGCGGAGCGCACGCCACACCACCACCAGGGCGTAGGCCAGCAGCACGGCACCCACGATGGCCGCGCGCACGCCGACCGAGAGCAGCGGATGAACGCCACCGACGGACCACCATGGCCCGAGCGTCCAGACCAGCGATGCCGCCGCCAGCACCGCCGCCGGCCATCGCAAGGCGCTCACCAGCGCCAGCAGCGCGGTGGCGATCACTGCCGCCATCACGGCGAGCCGCGCGCCTTCGCCTTCGAGCGGCCGCCAGATGCCGATGGCCAACGAGGGCCCGAACACCCACACCGCCACGCACGCCACGACCACCAACAGCAACCAGGCCGTGGTGCGGCTCCACAGCCCTTCGAAAAATGTCCTCATCACGACCCTCGACCCCTGCTCGTTGTTCTTCGGCGCTTCGCCCGCCGGCGGAGGCAAGCCGCTCACCGCCCGGCCCTCACCTGCAGTTCCACCCGCCTGTTGGCGGCCCGGCCGGGCCAGGTGGCGTTGTCACCCACGGGCCTGGCATCGCCCGCGCCTTCCACCTGCACCGTCACCGGCGCACCCTTCAGGGCCGGCGCCAGCGCCTGCGCGACCGATTGCGCCCGTGCCCGCGACAAGGCGGCGTTGTCGGCGAATTGCGGCGTGGCGATCGCGAGGTTGTCGCTGTGCCCCGTCACGGTCACCGACAGCGGCTGCTGAGCTGCCAGCCGGGCGATTTCTTCGGCGACCCGGCTCACCGGCGCCAACGCCTTGGCCGCCAGCCGGGCCTGGCCGGGCGCGAACATCGCGTCGCCCGCGAAGGTGACCGTGCTGGTGCCGTCCGGCGCGTCGACCACCGCCACGCGTCCTGCCGAGACGTCGTCCTTCAACAGCTCCACCAGTCGCACCGGACGACGCTCGGGCGCGCGCAGCGCGGCGATCTCGTCGAGCCGGTCCACCACCGTGTCGGTGCGGTGCTGCAGGTCGCGCTGCAGCGACACGAAATAGCCGAGTGCGGCCACCGTGCCCAGCAGCAGGCTGCACCACACCGGAACGCGGCGCGGCAAGCGGAAGCGACGGCGCGATACCCCGCGCCAGTGGGGCGAGAGTTCATGCGGCACCGGCGGGCGACGTTCGGCCACCAGGGTGTGGAGCCGATGCCGGATGCCGTCGTGCTTGCGCCGGCCGTCGGGATCCAGCCGATAGGGGCCTTCGAAGCCGAGGCTGGCGATGTGATGCAGCACCTCCAGCACGTCCACGTGTTCGTCGGGCTGGGCGGCCAGCCGGCCGATGAGCAGAAACACTTTCTCGCCGCCATTGCCCTCCTGGTGGAAGGCGTGCAGCAACGAGCGCCCGGACCACGGGCCGAGCGCGGCGCCGCTGCCGCCACCCCAGGTGTGCAGGTTGGCTGCTTCGTCGAGCGCGGTGCACAGCGAGAAACGCACCGCCAGCATGTGGTCACGGCGCAGGTTGGCCCGCTCGCACAGGCGGGTGAAGATGTGCAATTCGCGGGTCAGCAGTTCGTGCAGGGCCGACACGCCGGTAGCCGGCAGGTGCCGGGGCACCGCGCAGCCGATGTCGGCCAAGGCGCGCAGGAGCATGCCGGCTGCGGCGAGGAAGGCGTTGCCACCTTGGGTCTGGGCATGCAGGATAAGGGCGAGCCGTTCGTCGTCGGGTGGGCCGGAGTCCAGGGATTCGCGCGTGGCGCCGTGTTCGTGAGTGGACGTGCTGCCCGCGTCGGCAGGTCGAGTTGTTTTAGCGGGTGGACGGGATGGGAAGAGCGAGAAGGTCTCTGCGGTGACAGTCATTGGTAGCAGGATGAAAACATCAGTGAGAGTTCGCGGAAGTGCCCGACAAGTCGGAGGAATACGGTGTGCAGGGTTGCCCGGCAAAGCTCGGGAGCGAACGGCAAAGCCCAAAAAGTCAGTCGGGCTCTGGTGGTGGCACGGTCGCGGTCGGCGCGATCGCGTGACCAGGGTTGAGAACTCCCACTTGCGACACCACCACACGTACCTCGTCGTTGGCAAAGAAATGCACGTAGAGATTGCCAATGGCGGTGTAGGGCAGGATGGCCGTGGTCTTCTCGATCCAGTTGTCTTCGCCCTTGATGGGACGATTCCAGCGAACCTTGACCTTCATGCCCGGCGTCCAGGTCAGGGGCACCTGATAGCCCGCCAGCACCAGGCCGCAGTTGCCGCTGCCGCCCCAGATCATTCGCCGACTGAACTGGCCGTACACCGGCTCCTGTACGGAGAAGCTGTAGATGTAGCCAGCCCCGTGGCCGTAGCAGCTGATGCTGACGGGGAAGGTCGGGACTTCCTCAGATCTGCGCTTGGCTTCCCTTGCTCGCAGTCTCTGCTGCTGTGCCGACTCCTCGGGCGTCAACACCCTCGGCGGCGCGCCGCACGCAGCCAGCACAACGATGACGGGTAGGCAGACAAGCCACTTCATGGCTTCTTGCCCTCGAATACCGCGCGCTCCAACAGGTACCCGCCTGGTTCACGCCGCCTGTCGGTTATCACCCTCACGACGTTCTCGGTAAAACCCTCCGGGATCGTGCTGGCGTCTTCGTCGGTCTGCAGCGGGAACAGGCGGGCCGCGCGTTCCTGCTCACCCGGATCGAAGACCGAAATTTTTTCAAAGACTTTCTGTTCCTGCTCTCGGTCCCATCGGGTTTGGGCATCTACGCCAAGCTGTCGTCTTCGAAGCAGCCGCCATTCGATCGCGTCACTCAGCACCTTGTCATGCCGGATGGCCGCCTCATAGTTGTCATACACCTGCCGCTGGTAAGGCGCCAGACTCTGCGGTCCCTTGGAGTGGGCCTGCTCCACGATCTTCAGCAGCTTCTCGGCCATCTCTTCCTGCGTGGTGAACCCGACCAGATAGAAGCCGGCGAGCGAGTCATGGACCTGGAAGGCCAGCAGCGGGATATGCCCCTGGCTCAGCACGTGCGGGCCTTTGAATTGGTCCAGCGCCCAGGCGATAGCCTCGTCGTCCGGGCTGTTGGGGTACGGGAAAAGACGGCGCGGCCACAGGTTGCTGTGGCCGACGTACTCCGGGGGCACCTCGCGCGGCCACGGCACGCCGTCGCTGGCCTTGGTGCCGTGAGGCTCGAGCAGGGCCTCGCGGCGCTGGTCCAGCAGCGCCATGTCGCCGCTGAGCAGCCGGTTGTAGCTCGCGATGTCCTGGTAGTCCTGGCCCCCGACCGGCAGCTTCAGGTCGATGGTCAGCAGGTCATGCATGTCGACGGGATGGCGATACTTGCGCCGGAAGCTCAGGTACATGCGCCGGTGCTGGCGCATCAGGGCCTGGAAGTCGCCGCTCTGGCCCATGTGGGGGGCATGCCTGCCTTCGCGCAACTCCCAGTCGGTGGCGGTGGTGCCCATGTAGTTGTTCCAGTTCGTCACCAGGCTGGGCAGGATGGCGTAGTCGCGCCTCAGTCGTTCATCCATCACGAACCATTCGGCCAGTGGCACGTCCCAGATGCGGGCCTGGCGATGCATCAGGCACAGCGGAATCTGCGAGACCAGCAAGGCCTCGCCCGGGCTGCGGCCTTGGGTGCCGGGCAGGTAGCCGCCGCCCACGTCGGAATGCACGCCGGGGCAGATGATTTCGTCGACGTTCTCGCCGTGCACCCGGGTCAGCGGAAAATTGAGCCGCTGCTCGTGCGCGGCGACAAAGTGCACCGTGCGACGCACGATGGCCGGCAGCGGCTTGTTGAGCACCTCGTCGGCCCAGGCGAAGTGGCCATCGGCGAAGGCGAAGGCCGGGCCGAGGACGCGGTGGGCCGAATGGGAAAGGCCCACCGAGGCGACCGATTCGAACAGGCCCAGAAAGCCGATCTCCACCGGCATGCCGGCAAGGCCGCCGCCCTGCTGCAGGTCGTCGAGCCAGTGGCAGAACGCCCGGGCCTGGGTCGCGCCCCGGGAGAAGCCGAAGACGTTGACGCGGATGAACGGGATGTGGGGCCGGGGCCGGTCGTACTTGGCGCGCGCCATGCTCGTTTGCAGTTCGGCGTTGAGGCGCTGCATCCAGGCGCGGCGGGTTTCTCGGGCGCGTTCGCTGGGCACTTCGCTGTCGGTCTGGATGCCCTCGACCACGCAGCGGGTGTAGTCGTGCAGCTTGGCGGTGATGGCTCCGGGCTGCAGCAGGGGGATCTGGTTGCTGAAGGCCATGTGAACCGCATTGACGACCTCCAGCACGGCGAAAAGGATGCGCGCCGCGCCACCGGCCGCCATCGCCTTGCCTTCCATGGCTTCCCGCCACTCGCCTGCGGGTTCGAACCGGGTGCCCAGGCCGGACACGTAAATGGCGTAGTGCCCCTGCCGGTGCATCGCCGCGTTCTCCGACGTCATCGAGAAGTGCGCGTTGAACAGCCGCACGACGTTCGTATGTCCACGGTGCGGCTCATCGCGCTCCCGGTTGTTGTTGGTTCCGTCGAAGAACACGCCGATGTAGAGCGGTATGTCGCAGTGCGGCGGTCTCTTGCAATGCCGCAATCCCACGGCGTGGCCGCAATCCTTGGGAGTGAGATTCATGATGCTTTCTGCATCGCCTTCGATGACCAGCGGTGCGCTGCGAACGAGGGTCGGCATCAGGCTGGCTCCGCAGTTGGCACGGTGGCGCTGAACGCCAGCGGATGGTTCGGGCTTTCCGCGTAGTGGTTGGTGACGACCACACGTACTTCGTAGCCGGGGACGCATTGCACGACCAACATCCCGACTTCTTTGTCGCGAGAAATCGAGGTCGTCTTCTCTATCGATGGCCTGGCATCGGGCATCCACCGCACCTCGGTCTTCATGCCGGGCGTCCAGGTCTTGGGAATCGTGGAATCTGCGAGCCCCGTTTCGCCGCAATTTGGCGCGAAGATCATTCGTCGGCTGACGTGCCCACCTAGGGGCTCCCGCACGGCATAGCTGTGGATGTAGCCGACGTTGCCATGGCCGGTGCAGCCCGTGTCCACATAAGCCCCTGGTAATTCTTCGGTCATGCGCTTCTCCGCCCAGAGTTCCGGTTCCTGGCGATATGCCCTCTCCTCCAGGGTCGTCGACCTCGGCGGTGCGGCGCATTCGCCAAGAGCCAATACGGCACCTATCGCCATCAAGCTTTTCATGCCAGCCTCCCTGCCTGTTCTCGCAGCCAGAACTCGGCCGCCAACGGATCGGACATCTGCAAGGCAGTGACGCCGAGCTGACGGCGCCTACGCAAATCCTGCAGATCGCAACGGTCGAGCAGAGCCAGCAGCCTGCTTGCCCGGTGGTGCAACTCCACCGCGCTCGTGCCCGCGCCAAGTGCGGCTTTGTCGCGCACCGCAGCACACAGCACCTCGTCGGCCTCGGCCGTCTCCATATAGGTCTTGAAAGCCCGGTCGGTGATCAGCCCGGGACCCGCCGACACCGCAGGCGGATCGGCCGAGCCAGCGGTGCCGGCCCAGCTGTGCAGCCCGCCATCACGACCGATGAGGTGCCAAGCCGCGAAGCCGGCGCGCAGTTGCGTCTCGGCTTGCGGTCCGAGCGCCCGGACGAGTGCTGGCAGGAGGATTGGATCGGCCATTCGAACCACCATCGATAGGCCGTCTTCGGTACGGGCTTCGGCGAAAGCGGCCAGATGGCTTTGCAAGGCGCGCGGGTGCAGCGGCGTCTGGAGGAAGCTGAGCATGGGCCGACCGTTGCAGCGGGCGAGCAGCGGTGTGACGTCTGCCTGGGTGAGCTCCCACAGAAAGAGGCCGTATTCCTCCGCCGCTTCCAGTCGGGTGCCGGCATAAATCGGACGGACGGCAGACGCGAGCTGCCTGCTCTGCGCGAGCAGTTCGAGGCCAAATGCGGGGTTGGCCGCGCCGTCGATCAGGGCGTGCATGCCATGCGCGGCGTCTCCCGGTGCCGGCGCATGGACGGCCACGGCGGCCGAGAGCTGCTCGGCCAGATCGAAGGCATGGGGATCAATGCCGTAATAAGCCACTGGCCCTTCGGAGGGCCCCAGCAAAACACCATCGGCCAGGAAAGGTTTCTCGCCGCTCATTGCTGCTGCTCCCACCGCCCGGGCGTGATGAGACGGTACTTCACCTCGATCCATGCGTGGTGCGTTCCGCCCGAGGTCGCGCCCTCCCAGAAGCCGGCACAGCGCTCATGCACCGTGATAGCCAGCCGCTCTTCAGCCCATTGGGGAAAGTCCATTCCTTCCACAAGGCTGAGCTTGGCGGCCGAGCGCTCATCCACCACGCCATCGTGCGCGCGCTGGCCGGCGAGCGGACCAATCTGATCGTTCATTTTTCGCTCCTGCTTGGTTGATTCAGAGGGGCGCGAGGCCCGCGCGCTCGCGGGCGGCAGCCGCCAGGCATTCCTTGCAGACGCTGGACGGGAACTGCGCCGGGGTCACCGGCAAGCTCGCTGGGCCGGTCTGGCTGCTGGCTGCGGCGTGCACCCTCCACCGGCCCGGTGTGCCGTGGGTGGTTCCCTGGGCCTCCCACCGGCTGTGGCTGCCCGCGCCGTTGATCAGCACGTATTGCTCGGCTTGCAGCTCGATGACTCGCGCCTGCAAACGAATCGTGTCCTTCGCGCGAACCTCGACGCTGCCGCGCTGTGCCTGCATCTCGATGTTCTGCTCAGCGGCGAACAGGCGCATGCCGGCAGCGCGGGCAAATAGGCGTATCGCCTGGGCAGCGCTTGCGAGCAGGCTGCCGCCGGCCGCGATGCTGGTGTGTTCCCCGCTGACGATGGCGTGGTGTTCGCCACTGGCTTGCTGGGTGCTGGCCGCCGCAGCGGTGTGAATACCGGCAGCGCTGTCGATGAGCAAGTGCGGCGCACCAAGCTCCCCAAGGGCCTCGCCGGTGCCACGAAGTTCTTCGCTCTGCTGCTTGAGCTTCTGCTGCGTGGCTCGTTGATCGTTCGCGTCCTGCACCTGGTGGGTCTGGCTGGCGTCGGCCAGTTGGCCGTGTCGATCCTGTGCGTCGGAGAGCCGTTGCAGTGCTTCGGCGATCTCCTTGACGCCCCCGCGAGCGCCCGTTCGCGCCTGCGTGCTCAGGATCAACCCCAAAGCCGCCCGTACCACCCCGTGCCCGTCGGTGCGTAGCTCGGCACCCTGCCCGCGCGCTTCCCGGCGACCCTCGTGGTTGTCGATGCGGTGGATGTCGCCCAGGCTCAGGCTGGAGTGTTGGTGGTCGCTCTTGAGCTGCGCCTGGATATGGCCCGGGCTGTCGTCGAGCAGCATGTGGTTGCTCCGTCCGGGCGCGGTGTTGCCGCCCGACTCGCCCAGCTCACGGCTGCGGATGCCGGTCAGCACATGCTGGCCGGGCAATTGCCAGCCCGGCTGGTTGAGCGCGTTGTGCACGCTGCCGGTGACGATCGGCAGGTCGGGGTCGCCGCCGTAATAGCTGACGAGAACCTCCTGTCCGACGCGCGGCAGGAAGGCCGCGCCCTGCTGGTTGCCTGCCCAGGGATGAGCCACCCGCAGCCAGGGGCTGGCGTCGGCGTCCTGCCGGTCGCTGCGCTGCCAGGGCTGCCACACCTTGATGCGGCCGAGTGCGTCGGTGTGGACCTGTCCCGCGAGGGGGCCCGTGACGATGCCGACCTCGCAGCCGGCGACACGGGGTTTGGACAGCGTGAGCGGCGGCCGCAGCGGCTGGCTCGCCGGCTGGGTGAGAAAGCGCGTGTCGATCAGCCAATGACCCGCGGCGGTAGACGATTGACTCTCCTGGCCCGGTGCCTGGAGGTGCAGTTCGGCGTGCAGCACGAGGTGCTCGACGTTGGCCTCGGCCTGCCGATGCTTCTGCAGGTGAAAGCTGCGGCCGGCGACGATGCCCCGGATATGCCCCGCTCCCTCGGCCCGGGTGGCGTGCTGGCTGCGCTCTTCCAGGCGGATCCGGGCCAGCCATCGCGCGTGCGTTGCCGCATGCGTGTTCGCCTGTGGGTCCCGGCCGGCATTGGGTTGGCTCCACAGCGCGCCCGACAAGCCATCGCTGCAGCCATGGGCGCCAGCCGCACGCCATTGGTAGATTTCGTGACGCCCGTGGCTGACATCGCTGGACGCCTGACCGCCGCGGGCGACGAGTTCCAGCCGAGGCTGGGTGTAGTCGTAGTCACGCGCTTCCCAGCTCAAGCTGGTGATGCGTTGGCACGGCGTAAATTGGTGGATGAATTCGCGGTCGATGCGTCCGCTTTCGGCGTGCATCGGAATCTGGCGGTAGGGTCCGCCTTCGTCACCGAAGGGCCGGAAGGCGCCGTTGTGGTCGCTGAGCACCAGTCGATGGGTGGAGCCGGTGTGCTCGAAATGGTGGTTGATGCCGTTCTGCTGCATGAGGCGGCAGCAGAAATTCCAGTCGGTCTCGCCCCACTGGGTGATGCGGTCGAGGCAGGGATAGGTTTCGACCAGGTGACGATCGACCGGCCAGGGATGGTGAGCCAGCACCGCCTGCAGCACTTCGACGACGGTCATGTCGTGGAAGGCATGGTGGTGGGCGCTGAGGGTCGCCTGCCAGAAGCCGGGCCGCAGGACGAGTTCAAGCCGCAGATGGCGGCTGTCGGCATCGAGGCGGCGCAGTTCGCAGATCACGCCACTGATCTGGCGAATGCCGGCACCCGCGCCAGCCTGCCCGGCGTAGCCGATGGCACCGGGGACGAAGGTGCCGGCGCCATCGAGCTCGATGTCGATGGTGATCTCGCGGCCCAGCAGCCGCCGGGCGTCGACCGACCATGGAGCGATGCCCGGCGGCAACTCTGGGGTCTGCACCTGCAGGCGGTATTCGAAGAGCGTGTTGATGCCTTCGGTGCCATCGATACGGATGGCTTCGAGCGGAGGCAGGCCGTCCTGCTCCAGCGCGGCTCCGCGCAGGGTGAGCACCCGGTCACGGGCCGTGGGGACCGAGAGGGGCAGCAGCGAATGCAGTGGCGATGGCATGTCTCGCACCTCAGCCCCAGAAGGTTCCGGCCGGGACGACGGGCGCGCAGCCGCTTCGCGGCAGGCGCCGGTCCGGTGCCGCCATCGGCTCGTAGCGTTCGGCGGCGGGTTTGGCGCCGTGCGATGCACCGCCGGCACAAGGCGCCGGGCGGACCGGCCTTCCGGCCTCGCGAGCCGGGGCGCGAACAGCGACCGGGCGATGGGGCGACCCGTGGATGACGCGCACGTCGGAGCGGTCACCGGAGTCGCTGGGATCATCGGAGTCGCTGGGATCACCGGAGTCGCCGAAGAGGATGATGCTGTGGCTCATGGAGGATGGTTTCGTAAAGGCCGGGGTCGGCCCGGAGGGTTCGGCGGCCAGCCCCGCACTCCCCACAGTTCGACTACGAGGCCCGGGATATCGACCGCCACATGCAGGGCCAGGCCGCCGTACCGGGCCGCGTGGTTCCAGAGGTGTCCATGCGACTCCACCTGGAAATAGGCGGTGCCCGCGGCATAGGGAATCTGGCGCGGCGGTACCGGAAGGCTCGACAGTTGCAGTGCCGGCAGGTGCAGGCGGACCAGCTCTGCCAGCCGATCGGCCGGGCCGAACTTGGCCTGGGCAGGAAACTGCGCAACAAGCTGGTCCAGCGGCACCTGGGCGCGCACGGTGAGCACCATGGCCTGGAAGCCGGCGAGCGTCGACGGGTCCACGCTGGCGACATGCATGCCGTGCTCCTGGCTCTGCAGTGCGATTCGTTCCGCACTGCGCAGCAGAACCGCGTTGAGCAGCTCACGCACGGCTTCGACCAGGGGACTGAAACTGCCGTGGGGATCGAGGTGGTCGTAGCGCGGCAGCTCGGAAGGCCGCCGTGTGGCCGGTCGTACGTAGGTGGAGAGCTCCGCCTCGAGCGAGCGCAGCAAGCGGTGCAACGCCGCCGGCGGCGAGTCCTTCAGCGCCAGCAGGCCGTCGAGTTCTGTCTCATAACGGTTGAGCAACTGCAGCGTGAGGTATTCGCCGACCTCGGCGGCCTCGGCACCCTGCCCTGCTGCGCCGCTCAATCGGTCGGCCAGGCGCTGCGCGCGCAGGCGGGCAGTTCCATGGAGCTGGCTCATCCATTCCAGCAACTGGCCGCTGGCACCGAGCACGTTCACCGGCGGCAGCAGGTCGGGCTCGAGTTCGATGCTGCCATCGCCCCGGATGGTGGTGACGCGGGCCAGCGGCAGGCCCATCCAGGCACTGGTGAGTTCCTTGTGCGGCAGCAGCCGCAAGCGCTGGCGGCAGAGTTGCACCGGGCGCGGGCCCTGGCCGATGGAGTTGGCATCGCGCAGTTCGGTTTCGAAGACGCCGTAGCGCGCCAAGCTGGCGACGTCGTCGCGTGCGCCACCATCGGCATCGGTGTCGCCGAAACTCGTTTCTTCGCCATTGGGCACGCGACTGGGCAGCGCCAGGTAGACGACCTGGTCCAGGTGCTCGGGCCGCACCGCCAGCGGCTGGGGTGGCGGACTTTCGCCCGGAATGCTGAAAGGCGTGCCGTCGATGAACAGGCCGCTGGCCGACGAGAGCACCAGCTTGCCCAGGCCGAGCGATTCGGGATCGAGCCGGTAATGCGAGAACCCCCAGAAGAACGGCGACAGCGGCCTGGCGCGCAGGTGGGCGAAGTGCTCGAGGTAGCGTTCCTGCTGCTGGAAGAGCTGGGGCTGCAGAAACAAGCCTTCGCTCCAGACGACTTTGTTGGTCCAGCTCATGGTGTTGGGGTCGCAGTGTTCACAGAAGTTCGGAGAGACGAAGGATCGAGGGACCGACGGATCGACGGATCGACGGATCGAGGCCATCGGGCTTGAGCGGGTTGGATCGGCGGGATCGGTGAAGCGGTGTGAAGCGCGGAGCGGACGTCGGCGCGTCAATCCGCGGCTTTCACCTGCACGCCGGTCTCGTCAGCCAGCACATGCAGACGCACCTTGCGAGCGGGTGTCAACCAGCGTGTCCAGGACGACTGGGCGGCGCCGGGCAGCGGATGCACCGCTCGCCAGCGGACGGCAGGCAGGTCCCGGTAGCCGGCCAGCACGCCGATGGCGGTGGCTTCAGGCTGCGCGGCACGGCGGAGGCGTTGCGACTCGCCCGGTCGCAGCAGCCACTCCTGCCGGCTGACCAGGTCGGTCTGCAGCAGTGCGCGGTCGCCGTTGGCCAGTCCAAAGTAGTCGGCGGCTTCGAAAGCGACCGGCGTCTTCAGCTCATAGATCCGCAACTGCAGCGGCGCCGCGCGCCCCTGGGCGTCGAGGTTGACCCGTGCATCTGCCGACACCGTGATGTCGAGCTGCACCGGTTCGGGTGCGGCCGCGCCGCGATCGGCACAGCCGCTTGCCATGCCTACCGCCAAGGCCGCAGCGGCATGCGCACCGACCGGGCGCAGGCGACGGAGCAGGTCCATCAGGCTTCCTTGTTGCCCTTGATGTCGTAGCCCGCGGTGACCGCGCCGCCGGACCCGCCCTGCAGGTTCTGCACGGTGTATTCCTGCGAGACCCTGGCAAACGACAGGCTGACGGTTTCGCGGGGGCGGTGGTCGTCGGCGGACGACCCACCCGGCGCGACCTGGGTCACGAGCACGTCGGTCATGGTGAGGCGCAGATATTCGAGCGGATTGCCGCCGGCCTTGCGCACGACCAGCACGGCTTCGGGAATGTGCTTGCCGGTGAGGCAGAACTTCATGAGGTTGGGCGAGGCGCGGTCGACGTCGTGCACGAAGGTGAGGTCTTCGACCTTGGCCTTTCCGGCGCCGCCGCCCGAGCCGGCATGCATGGTGGATTCCTGGGCGATGCGCCAGGTCCAGTTGAGCACCTCGATTTCATTCTTGTGGCTGGCGTCGCCGCTTTCGCCGTCGATGCCGTTGATCTTGAGAAAAATGTCCTGGGCCATGGGGGCTCCTGCGTTGCTGCTGGTAAAGGGAAAAAGACAGAAAGCCGCGCATGCGGCGGCCGGGCGCAGGCGTGCCCGCGTGCCGCATGCCCGAGCCGTGATCAGGCGGCCTGGCGGACCGTAGGCAGCCGAGCCACCAGCCGCAAGCTCACGGTGAGCCCTTCGAGCTGGAAATGCGGTCGCAGGAAGAACTTGGCGCTGTAGTAGCCGGGGTTGTCCTCGATGTCTTCGACCACGACCTCGGCTGCTGCCAGGGGCCGCCTGGCCTTGGTCTCCTGGCTGGAATTGACCGGGTCGGCATCGACGTAATTCATGATCCATTCGTTGAGCCAGCGCTGCATGTCTTCGCGCTCCCGGAAGGTGCCGACCTTGTCGCGCACGATGCACTTGAGGTAGTGCGCGAACCGGGTACTCGCAAACAGGTAGGGCAGTCGCGACGACAGGTTGGCGTTGGCAGTCGCGTCGGGATCGGTGTATTCCTGCGGCTTCTGCAAAGACTGCGCACCGATGAAGGTGGCGTGGTCGGTGCCCTTTCGATGCACCAGCGGTATGAAGCCAGCCCTGGCGAGCTCGGCCTCCCGCCGGTCGGACACGGCGATCTCGGTGGGGCACTTGATGTCGAAGCCGCCGTCGTCCGTGGGAAAGGTGTGGCAGGGAAGATTCGCCACCGTGCCGCCGGACTCGACGCCGCGAATCATGGTGCACCAGCCATACAGCTTGAAGCTGCGGTTGATGTTGACGGCCAGCGCATACGCGGCGTTGGCCCATAGATAGCGGCAGTGGTCGGCGCCGTCGGTCCGCTCCTCGAAATCGAACTCGTCGACCGGGTTGGTGCGTGCGCCGTAGGGCAAGCGCGCGAGGAAGCGCGGCATGGCCAGCCCTACGTATCGCGCGTCTTCGGTGGAACGCAGGCTGTTCCAGGCGGCGTGTTCGATATTGCTGGTGATCTTGGCCAGGTCGCGCGGGTTGGCCAGTTCCTGCCAGCTCTCCATCTGCAGGTTGCCGGGCGAGGCGCCCGCGATGAAGGGCGCGTGCGCGGCGGCGGCGATACGCGCCATGGCGCCGAGCAGTTCGACATCGGCCGGGGTGTGGTCGAAGTAGTAGTCGGCCACGAGGCAGCCATAGGGCTCGCCGCCGAGTTGGCCGTATTCCTCTTCGTAGAGGCGCTTGAACAGCGGACTCTGGTCCCAGGCCACACCCTTGTAGCGGCGCAGGGTGCGCCGGAGCTCGTCCTTGCCGAGGTCCATGAAGCGGATCTTCAGCTTGTCGTCCGTTTCGGTGTTGCCGACCAAATGGGCCAGGCCGCGCCAGGCGGATTCGAGCTTCTGGAATTCCTCGTGGTGGAGGATGAGGTTGATCTGCTCGGTGAGCTTCTTGTCGATCTCGGCGATGACGGCCTGGATGCTGGCGTAGGCGTCGTCGCTCATGGTGGCCGTGTGGGCCAGGGCCTGTTCGGCCAGGGTGCGTACCGCGGCGTCTACCGCGTGCCGCTGGTCGGATCCACGCGGTTTGAACTCGTGGTCGAGCAGATCCTGGAAGTTGTCGAGGTTGTCGAGCAGGATGCGGGGCGGCCGGGCGGCCTGGACCGTTTGGGTGGTGGCGAGTGAGGTGCTCATCGAAGCTTCTGGCTGATCGAGGGGGATGAAAACGGAAAGCGTGGGTGCGTTGGCCGGGACGACAGGTCGGCTCAAATCTTCACGGGATGGTCGGGCCGGCTTTCATCGACCAGCGCATGCATGAAGGTGCGGTTCTTGAGCAGCTGGCTCACCAGCTCTTCGGCGCCGGCCTTGCCGTCCATGTAGGTCTGCAGGTTGGCAAGCTGGATGCGCGCCTCCAGCAGCCGGCCCAGCGCGCCGACCTTGCGGGCGACGGCAGCGGGGCTGAAGTCGTCCATGCTCTGGAAGGCCATGTCGACCATGACTTGGCCCTCGCCGGTGAGGGTGTTGGGCACGGAAAACGCCACCCGCGGCGCGATGGCCTTCATGCGTTCGTCGAAGTTGTCGACGTCGATGTCGAGAAAAGCGCGCTCGGCAACGGGCGGCAGGGCATCGAGCGGATTGCCGGAAAGGTCGGCCATGACACCCATGACGAAAGGCAGCTCGACTTTCTTTTCGCTGCCGTATACCTCGACGTCGTATTCGATCTGCACCCGTGGTGCACGGTTACGTGCGAGGTATTTTTGGCTGCTGGCGCTACTGCTATTGCTGCTGTTCATGGTTGCATCGGTCCTGGTTGAAGACTGGATGGGAAAGGCTGGGAATGAGCGAATGCCGACTCCGGCTCTGCGGGAAGACCGATTCACGCCAGGCATTGAAAAGGCAGCGACGTGCATCGCTGAAGGGCGACGGCAGGCTGCCCATTCAAAAGCCGAACCCCTCTTTTTGGGTGTGGGGAATGCGTGAATGACTCGGATCTGCGAAACGCTCGTATTAATCGGAGGAGCACGGCGAGCTTATGGGCATTCACCTGTTTATATGAACAGTGATTTCGAATCAAAATCAAAATCTTGTTTTAATAAGTCGGCAACGTAACCGTGCAGTTTCAGGCTTGCCAAAGTCGGCAGCGAGGTCTGGTTGCGGCCTGAGCGGAAAGGATTCTTCTGTGAAAGACGAACGATATATTTCGCCCGACCAACGGCGTTTATTTGGCCGTAATTTCGATTATTGAAAACGCGAGCAGGACTGCTTTTTATTGGATCGCTGGTATTTGTCTGCAGGGCGCTCGCATTTACTCGGGCAGTCAAACTCACCACGACGTGGCTACAAGTCACTCAACCCCACTACTCACCAATCCCGGGCGCGTGCACATCCGCGCAACAGCAGGGGCGCCCATGCCGCAGCGCCGGCGATGCGACGTCTCGAGGGTGTGCGGCGTGACAGTCGAGGCGCGATGAAACTTCGATCTCGGCCATGGCCTTATGCTAGAATCGCAGGCTTAGCCGGTGTAGCTCAGTCGGTAGAGCAGCTCATTCGTAATGAGAAGGTCGGGTGTTCGATTCATCTCTCCGGCACCAGAAAAACGAAGGCCTTACAGCAGTCCCACGCTGCTGTAAGGCCTTTTTGCTTGTGCGCTGTACCTGCGGTTGCAAGAACGGTTGAAGTCGGCTGAACCGTGGCCTCCGACGGTGTCGCCGACCGTGGCCGTACAAACAGTCTCGAGGCGGCGGCCCGACCCGCATCGAAGCACACCGATCCGCTGGTGAACATTGCGCCCCCGCTGGGCGCCGACGCGCATCCCGCATGCAGATCGTCATGGTCGGCCGCGGGCGAAGATCAGTCCTGAGAGCTTGCCGCGTCGGGCCAACCTGCGCTGGATGGGGCAGCGACGCTACGACGCCTGCCGGCCTTCTTGTCGCAATGGGACGTGTGCCTGATACCCCTTTGCGCTGAATGCCTCGGCCATGCCGACGGCCGCCTGGGCTGCCGCACCCTGGTTTCGTCCGCGACGATCACGAGGGCGATTACCAGGCAATGCCGTCATCAACTACGGTGACCTGGCGGTGTCCTGGACCCGCATCTCGGAGCACAAGCATTTCGTGCCGTGGGAAACGCATCGCAAGACGGTGGTTTTCAAGGAATACAGCGGAGTGTGCGAGGAGGGCCAAGCCCGTACTACCCGATCCGCCTGACCGAGGAAAAAGCCTTGCTCGCCCTCTACGTCGGCAAGGCAGCGCGCCATGAGAAGGTGACCTTCGCCGGCCGCCCCGGGACCTACCGCTACATCGACAGGCACGTGACGATCGCCGAATCGCTCGACATCTCCGGGCAATACGTCGCATCGCTGCGGTCCGGCGCATCGATGCCCGCTTTCGCCGTGGAACGTTCGATGACGTGAGCCTCACGCACCGGCGACAGAATCAGGCCCCTTCGGTGCGATTGCGGCCCAGCTCCTTGGCCCGGTAGAGCGCCCGGTCGGCCACCTTCACCAGCGAGGCCGGCTGCTCCTGCGCCAAGGGGGTTCGCGCAGCCACGCCCAGGCTGATCGTCACGATGGTGTGGATGGAGCCGGCGTGCGGAATGCGCAGCGCCTGCACCGCCAACCGCGCGGCCTCGGCGACGTGACGGGCGCCGGCCTCGTCGGTTTCGGGCAGCAGCAAGGCCATCTCCTCGCCGCCATAGCGCGCCACCAGGTCTTCGGGCCGATGAATCGCCGAACGCACCGCCTGGGCGACCTGGCGCAGGCATTCGTCGCCAGCGACATGGCCGTAGCGGTCGTTGTATTTCTTGAATTCGTCCACGTCGACCATCACCACCGCCAGCGTGCGCCGGTGCCGCTGCGCGTGGGCGAAGAGCTTGCCCAGGCGTACGTCGAAGAAGCGGCGGTTCGACAATCCCGTCAGGCCGTCGTCGCGCGCCAGGTGCGCCAGCTTTTCGTTGGCCGTGGCCAGCGCGTCGCGGGCCAGCCGCAGGCGGCGCTCGGCCTGGCTCTGGCGCCGCAGCGAGCCGGCGAGCACGCGGCCGCCGGCGATCACCAGCACGCACAGGGCCAGCACCACGGCGGTCTGCACCACCGAGTGGCGGAACCAGTCGCGCAGCACTTCTTCCTGACCTACCGCGACCACCGCGATCACCGGAAAATTCGCCCCGTGGTCGAAGCTGATGATGCGCACCACGTGATCGATGAGCGATTTTTCCTCGTTCGATCCGGTCTTGGCGCGGGCGGCCGACTGGATGATCGGCTGCTGATTCACGTCGCGGCCGATGTCGCTCTCTTTGAAGGGCACCCGCACCACCAGGTGGCCGTTGAGGGCCAGCGCGGTGGCGCCCTGCTCGCCGAGTTTGAACTCCGACAGGATCTTCTGCAGAAAGCTCAGCTTGATGGTGGCCAGCGCCACGCCGGCAAAGCGGCCTTCGGCATCGTTCAACCGCCGCGACAGCGGCACCACCCATTCACCCGTGGAGCGGCTGACGATGGGCAGGCCCAGGTGCGCCTCGCGGCTTTCGTTGTCGCGGTGGAAGATGAAGTATTCGCGGTCGGAGTTGTTGTTGCGGCCGTTCGGCATGGCTTCGGACGTCTGCATCCAGTGGCCGGACGCGTCGTAGATCAGCAGGCTCTTGAGCTGTTCCACCTTGGCGGACATGTTCACCAGCGCCGGCTGCATGCGCTCCAGCGCCGCGGGCTCCAGGTTGGCCTGCTCGAGTTCGAAGACGGTGCCGTCGAGCACGTGTTCCACGTCGAGCAGCGAGCTGTCGACGTGCTGGGCGATGGAGCCGGCGAGCTTTTCGTTGGCCAGCGTGAGTTGCGCCACCTCGTGCCCGCGCGCCAGCATGATCAGCCAGACATTGAGCCCGAGCAGCGCGATGCAGACGAAGGTGACCAGCAGGTTGGCGGTGCGCGACACGTCGCTTGCCCCGGCGGAATCGGCGGGCAGCGGCGCATGGCCCGACGGACTGTCGAGCACGTCGAGATCGGGCTCGACGACGATGGAGCTGGTATAGGCGGACTCGGCCACCGCCCCGCGATCAGCCATGCGCCGCCCAGCGCGGCGGGTGCTGGCGCATTACCACTGTTGAATACGAAGGCTGATTTGGAACGTGGCTGCGCATGGGATCGAACGCCGGGGGCTCGCGTGTTGCTTGCGGGCATGTTAGCGGCCGATCGGGTTTTGGGAAGGCTTGCCGGCGTCGACCGGCGCGCGCGATGCCGTCGTGCGGCCTTCAGGCCGGCCTGCGGCGGCCGAACGGCCGACCGGTGCGGCGCCGCTCGGCGACGGAGCAACGCGGCTCGGCCGGTTTGAGCGCGATCGTCACGACGAGCGGCCCCGGCACGGCGAAGGCCTGCGCGCCGGCGTCGATACGGCCGAGCTTGTGGAAGCCGCCGCACAGGGGTGCGTCGTGTTGCGCATACAGCACCGCCAGATCGGGGCCGGCCGACCAGCAGATGAGGTCGCCGAGCTCGCCCCGCTGCGAACGCGGCTCGGCGTGCCCGATGGCATGCGCGATGGCGCCGAATTTTTCGCGGCCGAAGAGGTCGTGCAGGGTGACGGTCATCGGCAGCATGGCAATGAACGCGCGTGCGGCCTCGTGGTCGGCCAGGGTCGCGGTGATGACCTGGTCATCGAATGTCAGATGAATCTTTTTCATGCGGTTCCTCCTCGCTGATCGTCGCCCATGGCCCTGCAAAGCCGAACGCCGTCAGTGGCGCCAGACGGCGGCGTCACGAAAAAACGGCACTGAAAACAAAAAAGAATGCGTGCCGGCGCGTTGGCTCGAAATCGGCCCCGCCGGGGCTTCGACCCGTCATCGGCCCGGGTCGCCGACCTCGCCGGGCTCGCCGGCCTGCGCCACCTGGCCCAGCTGCATCTCGCGCAGGCGCTTCACGTCGCGCACCGGTGGCATGCCGAAGAAACGGCTGTACTCGCGGTTGAACTGCGACTGGCTTTCGTAGCCGACCCGGTGCCCCGCCGTGGCCGCGTCGACCCGTTCGCCGATCATGATGCGGCGCGACTCCTGCAGCCGCAGCTGCTTCTGGAACTGCAGCGGGCTCATCGAGGTGACCGACTTGAAATGATGGTGCAGCGAAGACACGCTCATGTGCACCGAATCCGCCAGGTCCTCGATGCGCAGCGGCTCACGGAAATGACGCGACAGGTAGCCGATGACCTGCGCCACCCGCTGGCTGTGGCTGTCGACCACCGCCATCTGCGCCAGGCGCCAGCCGTCGGGCGAGCGCAGCAGCCGGTAGAGGATCTCGCGGGAGATAAGTGGCGCCAGCGCGGCCACGTCCTGCGGCGTATCGAGCAGCTTCATCAGCCGCAGCACCGGGTCGAGCAGCGTGGGCGTGAGCGCGCCGGTGAAGATGCCGCGCTGCGGCCGTACCTTGGGCCCGGTCTCGGCCAGGCCGAACTCGAGCGCCAGCGCGGCGATGTCCTTCACGTTGAACGACAGCCGCAGCCCGAGGTAGGGCGCCTCGGGCGACGCGTCGATCACCTGGCTGGAAACCGGCAGGTTCTGCGACGCCACCAGGTACTGGTTGCTGTCGTAGATATAGGCTTCCTCGCCCAGCAGCACGCGCTTGCTGCCCTGCGCCAGGATGCAGAAGGCCGGCTCGCAGACCGAATGCACCGGGTGGTGAATCTGCGTGGTGCGGGCAAAACCCAGGGGTGGGTACACGCTGTCGTGCATGCCGTCGGTGCCGGTCTTGCGCTCGATCATCGCGGCCAGCTCCGCCCGCATCACCGTCACCTGCATCTGGTCGATGGGCGGCTCGGTGACGGTGAAGGGCTTGGTGAATGTCAGCATGGGACGAAGCTTAGGCCGCGTCCCGGCGTTTGTCTGCACGGCGGAGCGAGCGGTGCAGGATCGTGCAAGGATCGGCAACGATTCTGCAAACCGGCCCGCGCCGGCCGTCCCCGGCCCGGGGCCGCCGCGTGCGCCGATCAGTTCGGCAGGTACTGCTGGCTCATCGGCTGGCGGGCGGCTTCGTGGGCACCGCGCCGCACCGAGGCGCCGTCGGCCACCGTGGTGGAACGCGGGGTGGGCCAGACGCCGAACCGTACTGCGGTGGCGTTCTGGGCGCGGGCCTCGGCCAGCTCGGCCTTCACCTGGTCGCGGGATTTTCCTTGCACCGACGGATCCAGGTACGTCACGTAGCCGCGTTCGCCGTCGGCCGGCACGATCTTCTGGTGGAGCTGGTAGGCCATGGCGGGAGCGGCCAGCGCGCCGAGCAGGGCCAGGGTGGTGATGCGGGAGAGTTTCATGAGCGCAACCTTTGCGTGTGTTGAAGAGACGGCTCCACTGTGCGCACCGGGCCTCGACAGCATCCGGACTGCGCGATTACGAATTTGTCATCTGCGCCCGCCCTTCGTTGCATAAGCTCGGGCCCATGCGAATCCTCGTGATCGAAGACGAACCCAAGCTGGCCGACTACCTGCTGCGCGGCCTGCGCGAGAACGGCTACAGCGCCGACTCCGCCCGTGACGGCGTGGACGGCCTGCACATGGCCCACTACGGCCAGTACGACCTGGTGCTGCTCGACGTGATGCTGCCCGGCCTCGACGGCTATGGCGTGCTGCGCGGCCTGCGCCAGGAAGCCGCCACCCGCTCGCTGCCGGTGCTCATGCTCACCGCCCGTGACCGCGTCGAAGACCGGGTGCTCGGCCTGCAGGCCGGCGCCGACGACTACCTGGGCAAGCCCTTCGCCTTCTCCGAACTGCTGGCCCGGCTGCATGCGCTGCTGCGCCGGGGCGCCGCCCGCAGCATCGAAGACAGCAGCGTGCTGCGACTGGCCGACCTGGAACTGGACCTGCTGCGCCGCCGCGCCTCGCGCGGCAGCGTGCGCCTGGACCTCACCGCCAAGGAGTTCAGCCTGCTCACCCTGCTCCTGAGGCGCCAGGGCGAGGTGCTGTCGCGCACCGTGCTGGCCGAACAGGTCTGGGACATGAACTTCGACAGCGACACCAACGTGGTCGAAGTGGCCGTGCGCCGCCTGCGCGGCAAGCTCGACGAGCCCTTCGCCCGGCGCCTGCTGCACACGGTGCGCGGCATGGGTTATGTGCTGGAAGACCGGCAGACGCACGAGCCGCCGCCGTCGCCAGAGCCGCTGAAGGCGGCGGCGTCCACCGAGTGAAGTCCGCATGACGGCGGGAGCGCTCTGGCGCACCTGGCGCGACCGGCCCTACGCGCTCGGCGCCCGCCTGTCGCGGCTGCTCGCGCTGCAGGCATTGCTGGGACTGGGCGCTGTGTGCGTCGTCGTCTACTGGCTCACCGCCTGGGCGCTGGCCAGCCGGGCCGACGAGGAAATTGCCCGCAAGACCGCCCTGGTGCAACTGCTGCTGGAACGCTCGGTGCATGACGGCGACCACGACTTTCTGAGCCTGGGCCAGCAGTTCGACCGGCTGTTCCGCGAATACACCGACATCTCGCTGTCGCTGCGCAGCCGCGACGGCAGCCTGGACTACCGCAGCCCCACCGCGCCGGGCTTCGGCGCCAGCCGCGTGCGCGAAGCCGCCTTCGAACTCGAAGCCTCCTGGGTGCCGGGCGGCCGGGCCGACGTGCTGCTGCGCATGGACCAGTCGCCCGACGCGCTGCTGCTCGGCCGGCTCGCCTGGATCCTCGCCGCCGTCGCGCTGGGCGGCGCCGCCACCGTGGGCCTGGGCGGCTACTGGCTGGTGCAGCGCGGCCTGGCGCCCATGCGCGACCTGGCCGTGCAGACCCGCGCGCTCACCGCCGACCGGCTGGACCAGCGGCTGTCCACGCCGCATCCGTCGCTGGAAATGCAGCCCTGGATCGAGCAGGTCAACGCCCTGCTCGCCCGGCTGCAACGGGCGCTGCAGCAGGCCGAAAGCTTCAACGCCGACGTCGCCCACGAACTGCGCACGCCACTCACCATCCTCATCGGCGAGACCGAGCTCATGCTCACCGGCGACCGCGGCCCGGACGAGCTGCGCGACACCCTGGCCTCCAACCTGGAAGAGCTGCGCCGCCTGGGCGCCATCGTCGGCGACATGCTGTTCCTGTCGCGCGTCGACCGGGGCGCCGTGGCGCGACGCGGCCCGCCCTGCTCGCTGGCCGCCGAGGTGGCCAAGGTGGCCGAGTTCCACGAAGCGGCGTTGGAGGAACGCGGACTCACCGTCAGCGTCGTCGGCGACAGCCACTGCCGCTACGACGGCGGCCTGATGCGCCGCGCGCTCTCCAACCTGCTGGGCAACGCCTCGCGGTACGCCGAGACCGGATCGAACATCGCCGTCAACATCGCCACTGCGCCGGACGGCGGCGACACCGAGCTCACCGTGGCCAATCGTGGCGCACCCATACCGCAGGCCCAGCTGGAGCGGGTCTTCGACCGCTTCTACCGGCTGGAGGCGGACCGGGCCGGCGGCGACGCCGGCCACCACGGCCTGGGGCTGGCCATCGTCGCGGCCATCCTGCGCATGCACGGCGGATCGGCGCGTGCGGTGTCGTCGGTGGGGGTCACCTCGGTCTTGCTGCGATTCGGCGACGACGACGCGGGCCATGCCGCCGATCTGGCGAGCCCCGCGGTGTGAGGTCGGCGCCGCGATCGGTCGCTACCCTGCCCTGTCGATGCGACAGCCGAGGTCGGACCATCGCTCTGGCATGCTCGCGCGCATGACCATCGTCGAGAAGCTGAGAGCCTGGGCGCGGCGGATCAAGCGCGACGGCGCCACGCTCTGGTTCGCGCTGCGCAGCCCGGCCACGCCCTGGCATGCCAAGGCGCTGGCGTTCTTCGTCGTCGCCTATGCGCTGAGTCCGGTGGACCTGATCCCGGACTTCATCCCGGTGCTGGGTTTCGTCGACGACGTGCTGCTGCTGCCAGGGCTGATCTGGCTCGCGATCCGCCTGGTGCCGCCGGCGGTCATCGCCCACTGCCGCGCCTCGGCGGACCAGTGGCTGCGCGAGGCGGGGCGCAAGCCACGAAGCGTCGTCGGAGCCTGCCTGGTGGTGGGCTCGTGGCTGGCTACCGCCGCCGCCTTGTGCTGGTGGTGGTTGCGCGCCGAAGCCTGATGCGGCGGCCGGCACTCAGGCCAGCCGACCGCGAGGTCGCACCGATCAGGGCGTGACGCCGATCGCCAGGCTGCGGCTCGGCGCGCCCAAGGTGGCGGGCGCTGCCGACAGGATGACGGTGCTGGTGCCGACGCTGCCGGCCGCGTTGGTCAGGCGCCCGGTCCAGCTGGTGGACGTCTGGGAAGTCACCGTGACGGTCGGCGGCGTCGAATTGAGCGTGGCCGAGGAACCGATCGCCGAGGCGCTCCACACCACCGGCACATTCGACTGCACCGACACCACGTCGCCGCTGCGCACATTCAAGTAGGCGTTGCTCACGGCCGTCGCCACGCCGTTGACCGAGGTCGTCAGCGCGAGCTGCGGCGTGACGGTGATCACGTAGGGCAGGTTGTTGCCGCTCACGGCGTATTCACTGGCGCAGGCGGTGTCCTTGCAGAGGCGCAAGGTGAAGTTGCCCGAGTAAGTGCCGGCGGCGAGCGTGGTGGAGACGTTGACGGTGCCGGAGAAAACGCCGGCCGCGACCTGGGTCACCGCGAAGGCGCCGGTCTGCACCACGGGGCGGTCTGCCACCACCACCGCGTAGACGGTGGTCGTCGGTGCGTTGGTAATGGTGGCACGCACGGTGACGCCGACGGCCGGCCCACTGGTCAGCAAGGTCGCCGTCAGTGGATTCGGGCTGAAAGACATGGCGATGGCGGGTTCGGAATCACCGCCGCCGCCACCGCATCCGGCCAGCGCCACCGCCACCACCGCCGCACCGAACCTCGAAAAATTGCCGCTGACCATGGCTGCTCCTGTTGTTGTCATATGTATCTAGGAAGATACCTATGATAACTATTCGTTACCAATCGTGCAGGAGCCGAATTGCAGCGGAATGCGTTCGAACGGACGGAAAAGCGGCGGCTCGCTCAGCGTCGACGTGACGAGTTCGAGCTGTACGGCTGACCCTTTCAGTGCTTAGCCATTCAGGCAGTGGCCAGGAAGAAACCCAGTCTGAATTCGAATCGAGAAAATTCGCCAGCTGCCTGGTTGCGATATGCGTGGCAATCGCCGCCTAGGCCCAGTCAGGGCGCATGACGCGCTTTCAAAACATGGCTGCCAGTCCGCCCGCCCCCGGCGGAAACGACACGAGCTCCATCCGATCGCGCCCTTTTCGTTTCGATGCATAAAGGGCCTCGTCGGCCTGCTTGAGCCAGTGCGATAGCTCCATCTCCGGGCGGTCGAACAAGATCGCTCCGATGCTCAGGGACACGGGCTCCGGCGTCGCGAACATCGCGCGCGCCTGCTGCCCGAAGGCCTCGCGCAGATCCCGTCCCAGCGCCTGCGCGTCCGCGTCCGAGACGCCGCGCAGCAGGATCACGAATTCGTCCCCACCCAGGCGCGCAGCCAGCGCGCCGCGAGGCATCACGGCGCGTAAGAGATCGCTGAGAGCCACCAGCAGGCGGTCGCCGGCGTCGTGACCGTGGAGGTCATTGACCTGCTTGAAGTGATCGATGTCGATCAGCAGAAGAGCGCCGGGGTTGGCGGGCGAGGCTTGCTCCAGCAATGCCGGTGCGCGCAAATGGAGTGCGCGACGATTGGCGAGCCGCGTGAGCGGGTCGCGGGCGGCAATCTTGGCGATGCGCTGCTCGCGGCGATGTCGCTCGGTGCCGGTCATGGACATCGCGAGCAGCATGATCAGCATCACACCCTCCACCAGCGAAACCAGGATCACAGTGCCGCGGAAACTGGCCAGGTTGACGAAGGCGTCCAGCGTCACGGTCGACGCGGCCTTGGCCAGGTAGAACAGGCCGTGACCCAGCAGCACGATGCGCAACTGCGCCGCGCCCATGCTGAGCGCGCCGCCATGCGGTCGCAGCAACAGGCCGGCGCGCAAGGTGGTGACCGCGATCAACAGCGACTGGATGCCCAACATCGCCTTGGACCACCACGGCCCATCGGGCAGAAACAACATTGCCAGCCAGACGACGGCCAGCAGCCACCAGACCCGCCGCAGCGGGACACGCGCGAACCTGGCGACGCCGGCCAGGAACAACCAATGGGCGACGATCAGCAGACCGTTGGAAAACCAGATGCCGACCAGCACGAAGCCTCTTGAACGCAGCAGGGCCAGCGCGCTGCCCACGGCGATGACGGCAAAGCCCGAACTCCACAGCAGCAGCGAGCGTTCGCGCACGCTGCTCCACTCCGCGGCGAGATACAGCGCCGAGGCGGCGGCCATGGCCGCGGTAAGGACGAGCATGGTGAAGGGATCGAGAACCATGGGCGGGGAATGTACTGGCGCGGGCGGCTCCGCATGGAAGCCCGCGCGGCGAGAGCGAAGGCGATCGAGCGGATCGGCGGATTGGTAGCGACCGCCGAGGCTCTCGTTTTGAATTGAGCGGGAATCGTGCGTGGGGACGGATTTTCGCAGGATGCGCTTTGGAGAAGGCCGGTGCGTGGTCGTTGGTGACGTGCCGACCCAGGCCCAGACGCAGAACTTATATTTATCACCCGCCCGCCCCTTATCATCTGCCCCACCCAGCGGGCATCCTGCGCCCTTCACCTAACTGCCGCCCAATTGCGCCAATTCGAAGTTAGTATCAGTCGCTATATTTGAACCCGAACGTGGAATTGTTTGATTCGAGGGCTGCTTTCGGCCAAAAGCGGACGCTGAGCAATCGAAAAGTTTATAAAGAACAGCATGGCCCTGCAAAAACAACGCCATAGAATCGCACTCAGTTTAGGGCTGGTCCATCTCCTGCTGGTGGTTGCAGCTTATTTTGGGCAAGTGGAGGGGAGCTGGGGATTTTATTACTTCATTCTGCCTGATTTTCCCGTCTTTTTATTACTCGGACTCAGTACAAAGTTATTGACCAATGGCGGCACCTGGCTGGTGCTCGGAGTGCTTGGCACGTTATGGTGGATAAGCATAGGAATGTTTGCTGGATGTTTAATTAGAAAAAGGGCTGAGCGATCTTATCTTTAGCATTAACGCGTGACAGATAAAATGACTACTATCGGCCAGGAGCAGACGCAAAGAGGATTTGATGTCAAATTTACAGCAGCAGAGTTCTCAGCCTTCGTCACAGCCAACATCGCAGCGATATCTTAAAGCGACGATACTCACAAGTCTTGCCATCTGTTTAATGCCGCTCAGTTTATCGGCATCCATTTATCATGAGATAAATTCTCCAAATTGGGACCCTAACGGGGATTCTGGAGCAATCCAAGGCTTCGCCGCATGTTTCATTGCCGCCGTCTTTGGTGTTTTGTACGCAGCCATAGCATTTCCTGTTCTAGCAAGCCGACTGCATCGGCGCCACGAATTGCGCGCGTGTGCTTTTATCTCAACGCTGGCAGACTGGCTTTTTATAGCATCCTTTATCGCAGCAACCGGAATATGTTTTTATGCTGGCGATGGTTGGATTTTATGTGTGCCAATAGCACTCGGCTTGTTTGCGATTGCGGCGGCAGTTTGCCTGCCGTTTGCTCCATTATGGATGTGGTTGGCAAAGTGATGCTCGCAACAAGCACTTCGCTGTCGAGCGCAGAGCTGCTAGCATCGGCCAGAAGAGGACATCAAAAACCATGCCCAAGGAATTCATCATGATTGCCGCTGCAGCTCTTTCACTCATTCCGGGCGCTTTGATTGCCTACCTGGGTGACGGACGTGCGCAGTATGGTATGGCGTTGTTGATTGTTTCAATGCCATTTTATTGTTTCTTTGCTGTATTGCTAATTTTCTTGGCATTGAAAATTCATTCAGCGCTAAATGTGGGCCTTGTGATTGGATTCCTAGTCCCGGGCTTCATATTTAGTTTTTTTCTTTCGTTGGCAATTGGCTATGCAGGTGGAGGTTGGCTTAGTGCAATGGCATTATTTTGCTCGCTGTCATCTGCTTTATTATTTTTTTGCTTCTTGAAGAGGCCAGCAGAAGAAAAATTTTAGAGTCTAAAAATAATTGAATTCTTGGGCTAACGGCCGCTTCAACACCAAGGCGCCGCTATGGCGCTGACCGGAGCAGTCGCTCATAGACGGTTGAGCTTTCGAATCTACTTGATTCATCGCTTCACTTTTAACGGTCTTGCAACAACATTGAAGGATTCCACCTGCGGCAAGACCTTGAGTGGAAGGCCTTCCGATAGAGGTCTGCATTGGGCGCTACCCATCCAAGCACGGAGCGGCAACCATCGGCCAGAAACGGACATTGTTACCCGTCAACCCAGAGCGCGTACTCTCAATTAAATGAGAACAACCCATTTCTTAAATATTTTTGCAGTCTTTATGACTGGAATGCTTATTGGCGGTTGCGGTGATAAACAAATCTCGACGGACGACGGAATTAAGGCGCGTCTAAGCGGAACTTGGACTTACGAGTATAAAGATCGCTTTGACCGCAATTTTCTTGGGACTTTTCAAATAGACGACAGTGGCAGCCTCGCTTATAGCGAAAAAGTTGTTGATGACGAAGGCGAACCGAACGAACACGGCAACGGTGAGTGGTTCGTAACGTCTGGACTGCTAAAGCACAAAGTAACTCAGATTAATGGAAAAAAATTAGGGTCGCTGCAAACAGGTTTTTTACATGTAGGATTTCCGATATCCAGCCTTCATCCTTTACATGTCATGACGATCTGAAAAATATTAAGTATCTTTTCCAAAGATCGTAGCAGTGATGCAGTGTTGAGAATGCTGTACGAATGTCTGCTTTGGGCCCGAAGCGGACATCGTGAACGCTGACTTCAATAAGCCTTTTTCATTTATAAATCTTTAATCACAAAACACATTGATCGGATCTGATCGCATTTTTAGCGCCGGAAAATCCTGGAAAACAAAACACAAGATCGTTAATATGCGGGGCAAGCTTTTAGCTTGGTCCCTCCTCTATTGAAGCGCGCTCACTTTTGCACGGCAACCAAGCTTCATGCACCTGGTGCCCCAACGACCCTCAGCACCGATTGAGATCTCAGAGTAAATATGGATTGGGTTCCCCTCGTTTTCGTCACCTTCAAGCTTCTCGTGCTCGGCACCGGCATGTTCTTCGCCATCAAATGGCATTACGACAAGGGGACGAAGTGGAAGGAAGCCCGCGCCATGCTGCTGGTGAGCGGTAAGGTGATCGGGATCTTTGCGGTGATGCTGATCGGACTTCTGCTCCTTACCTTCGGCATCGGCAGGATGCTCGGGCTCGATCTGACGCTTCACTGAGTAGCCGGGTCAGGCTTGCGATAGCACGCGATGCAGCATCAAACCGCTGTATTCAGGAACACGTCAGCCGTCCGCAAGGACAGCGCCATGATCGTCAACGCCGGGTTGGCCACCAAGGCACTCGGAAACACCGAGTTGTCGCAGATCCAGAGATTCCCGATATCGAAGCTCCGCCCCTGAGCATCGACCACCGACGTCTCCCGGTCAGTTCCCATGCGGCAGGTACCGATGGTGTGCGCGGTGCGTGGCAGCACCACGGTGCGGGTGGCACCGGCGGCTTCGACGATCCGCCGCATCACGTCGGTTGCATGCCGGTCGATCGCCTTCTCGTTCGAACCAGGACTGAAGTGGATGACCGCTTTGGGCATGCCGAAGGCGTCTTTCTCGTCCGACAGCTCCAGCCGATTGCCGTCCGAGGGCAGACATTCCGCGTTGATCCCGACACCCGCCATGAACCGGTAGCCCTGCACCGCATTGACCAGGGCCTGCCCCCACAGTCCCGCGCCGCGCGCCAGCAGGGTCGCCATGTTGATCGGCATCACGCCCAAGCTCTGAATCAGGTAGCCGCCGGCGAAGTCGGCATCGCTCGGCCGCAGCATGTCTTCGGTCATCAAGGAAGACGGATAGCCACGGTGCGATCGCATCTCGGTGTCGAAACTCCCCCAGACCTGGGTGGCGCCATGGGCCAGGAAGTTGCGCCCGACCTGTCCGCTGCTGTTCGCCAACCCGGTGTGCAGGAGCAGGCGCGGCGTTTCGACGCCGCCGGCGCAAAGGAACAGCGCAGCGCAGCGCTGCCGGCGGTCCTCGCCGCGATGCCGGTACACGACGCCGGTGACTCGGCCGGACGCATCGCGCTCGATGCCATGAACCCGGCATTCGGCCCGGATCTCCGCGCCATGCGCCACAGCCAGCGGCAGGTAGGTGGTGTCCATGCTGGCCTTGGACGCGTTGCGGCATCCCTGGTGGCAGGAACCGCAGTTGACGCAGGCCTGGCGCAGACCGCCACCTTCCTGCTGCCAGTCGCGGGAGACCAGCGCGGCGGGCGCATCCGCCGTGGTGATACCAAGCGCCGCGCAGCCCCGCGCCATCATGTCCGCCGACGCGTTGCGCTTGGCCGGTGGCAAAGGGTAGCGGCGCGTGGGATCCCAGGGGTAGTCGGCCGGGCCGGAAACGCCGATGAAACGTTCCACCTGTTCGATGTAGCCGATCAGTTCAGCATGCGCGATCGGCCAGTCCTGGCCCATGCCGGTCATCGACCGCAGCTGCAGGTCGCGCGGATCGGGGCGCGGCGTGAAGGCTCCCCAGTGCAGGGTGGAGCCGCCCACGCCGATGCCGCTGTTGTTGGGGCCGAAGGCCGTGGGGGTCGCGCCGCCGCTCAGCCGCTCTTCCATCCAGTTGATGTCGGTGCCATCCGTTTCGTCGGCCGTGTGCTCGCCGGGCTCCCAGTGGCGACCGGCTTCCAGCGCCACGACCCGCAGGCCGCGTGCGGCGAGTTTTGCCAGCAGGGGCGCACCACCGGCGCCGGTGCCGATGACGACGGCGTCGACGATCTCGTCATCGCCGTATCGGCGCATCGCATCGAGCTTCATCGCGACACCTCCATCAGCGGCTCCCACGACTCCTGCTCGCCGGCCGCGAGGCGATCGAAGCCTTGCAGGCGCGGGCCGTCGCCGCCGTTGGCGAAGCCGTCGAAACCGATGACGGCCATGGTCGCCGGGTGGCCGAGCCACAGGCGAACCAGGTCGGCGCGCAGGTCTTCGAACCAGCGCTTCATCTGCGCGCCGGTCAGGATTGCGCGGTCGAAGTCGCCTTGCTCCAGTCGAGCCAGGCTTGTCTGCTGTTCGCTCGACGTCAGGGCGCCGAAGCCTTTCAGCCCGTCGAGCGCCAGGGGGTAGGCCTCGCGGTCGGGCGGCATGTCGGCGAAGCGCCAGCCATCGCCCTTGCCGGCGGCCAGTTGCGCATCGATCCGCGCGGCCAGGTCGATTGCCGGGCCGGT
This sequence comes from Xylophilus sp. GOD-11R, assembly GCF_033546935.1. Lineage (GTDB taxonomy): Bacteria > Pseudomonadota > Gammaproteobacteria > Burkholderiales > Burkholderiaceae_C > Xylophilus. Next base: position 3,147,732 of record NZ_CP137854.1, read on the forward strand.
CTGCGGCAGCGCGCAGGTCGTCACGGCGCGCAAGGTGTTCAGCTGGATCGGCGACAGCACGCGGGGCGCATAGGCCGCATCGTCGGCCAGCGCGCGTGCCGCCAGCGTGGCGCGCACTCGACGGCTGACCCGCGCGGACGCGATCAGGTGAACGAATGAATCCGGGATGGCCGGCCCCCGGCCGGCATGCTGCTGCCAGAAGCGCTCGATGTGTTCGGCGACCTGCGATGGCCGCTCCAGCGGCAAGAGGTGGCCAGCGCCCTGCTCCACCACGAGGCGTGCCTGCGGGTAGACGACGGCATTGGTCGCACGTTGCCCCGCTTCGCCCAGGTCGCCATCCGCTCCACCGGCGACGATCAGCGCCGGCAACTCCAGCGTGCCGACCTCGCCCGACCAGTCTTCGCGGCTGCCGCGTTCGAGCCAGGCGAGCCAGGCGTGTGGAGCGCTGCGTTGCAGATCGTTCAGCGCCAGCCGATCGGCGGCAGGATCGAGCGGAGCGCCGACGTTCGCATCGACAAAGGCTCGCGCGGCGCACCCATCCAAAGGACCATTCGCCGCCCAGCCGATCATCTGCGCGCGCCGGTCCTCGTCCATCGGTTCGGGCGACGGCGGCGACGCGGCCAGCAGCACCACGCCGGCCAATCCGAACAGGCCCGGCTCGCCGGCCAGCGCCCGCGCGGCGACGATGCTCGCGATCTTGCCGCCCATGCTGTGGCCCACCAGCATCCAGCGCGCCGCCCCGCGCTGCCGCACAGCGGCGGCGACATGCTCGACCGTGGCGGCGATGCTCGTATCGGTGGCGTGCCGCGCCTCGCCGAAGCCCGGCAGGTCGATCGTCACGGTTTCGAAGTTGACGGGAAGTGCGGCGGCGACGCCGCCCCACGCATGGGCACTGCCCCCCAGCGCATGGAGCATGAACAGCACGGTCTTGTCGGTCATATCGGTAGCAAGGCGTTGATGAGGAAGAAGTGCCAGGGCACTCCGTCATCAGCACATTCCGATCTCCGACGACGACTGCATGATCGAAGTGGTCGAGGCGAATCGGCCAGGGGCGCGAAAGCCTATCTGCGGTAGGCCGATGGCTTCACGCCACGCGAGACAAGTTCAACGCGCCACCGCCGGCTGGCGCGCCCGGTGCAGCATCCAGTTCAGTCCCCACAGCACCACGCCGATCGCCAACAGGATGCCGGCGATGCGGTACTGCGCCATGTCCCGCCCCGTCCACGGTCCGGCCAGGAACGCGCACGACAAGGCGCCGAGCACCGGCAGGATGGTGGGGGTACGAAAATGCTTGTGCTCCACCTGGTCGCGTCGCAGCACCAATACGGCCACGTTGACCACCGTGAACACGCAAAGCAGCAGCAGCGCCGTGGTGCCGCCGAGCGCCGGTACTTCTCCCACGAAGGTGATCAGCCCGAAGGCGAGCAGCGTGGTGAAGCCGATGGCGATGTAGGGCGTGCGGCGCTTGGCGTGCACCTTGCCGAGCGCCGGCGGCAGTACGCCTTCGCGGCTCATGCCGTAGAGCAGTCGGCTGGCCATGAGCATGTTGATCAGCGCGCTGTTGGCCACCGCAAACATGGTGATGCCGCCGAAGATGCCCACCGGGAAGTCCGGCGCGCCGGCCTCGATCACCTTCAGCAGCGGCGTCTCGCCCTCGCCCAGCTGCTCCGGCGACACCAGCGTGATCGCCGAGATCGATACCAGCACGTAGATCAGCCCGGTGATCACCAGGCCCGCCAGCAGCACCTTGGGAAAGTGCCGCACCGGGTCCTTGCATTCCTCGGCCATGTTCACCGAGTCCTCGAAGCCGACCATGGCGAAGAAGGCCAGCGTGGTCGCCCCGATCACCGACCAGAACACGCCCCGGTCGCCCGCCGCGCTGAACTGCGTCACCCGCGAGAAGTCACCCTCCCCGCCCAGGATGGCCGACAGGCCGATGAAGATGATGATCAGCAGACCCGTCAGTTCCACGCAGGTGAGCAGCACGTTGAACTTGACGCTCTCGCCCACCCCGCGCAGGTTGATGGCCGCCACCAGCGCCATGAAGCCCAGTCCGATGAGCGTGATGCCGATGCCGCCGGACAGTCCCAGGTCGAAGGCGCCGGAGAGGTTGGCCGCGAACGCCCGTGACGCGGTGGAGGCCGAGGTGATGCCCGAGCACATGACCGCGAAGGCCACGAGGAAGGTCACGAAATGGATGCCGAAGGCCTTGTGCGCATACAGGGCCGCGCCGGCCGCGCGCGGGTACTTGGTGACCAGCTCCAGGTAGCTGAACGCGGTGACCATCGCCACCACGAAAGCCACCAGGAAGGGCAGCCAGACCACCCCGCCCACCTGCTTGGCGACCTGACCGGTGAGCGCATAGATGCCGGTCCCCAGGATGTCGCCGACGATGAACAGCAGCAGGAGCCACGGCCCTATGACGCGGTGCAGCGAGGGTTCGGCGGCGTTGGATGCGGGAGTCTCGGGGGTGACGACCGGAGAAGGCATACGGCTCCTGAACGCGGCGAGGTACGCCGTGGATGGATCGAAACTACCGCCGTAGCACTGCATCGGGTGTCGGACAAGCCCTTTTTCAAGCGCGTCGATCGATTACCGTGTCGCGCCCGGCGAATGAAAAAGCCGCGGCGGCCCGCCAGGGCCCGCCTTCGTAGTGCCAGACCTGCAGCCCGACCGCACCGACGTCGTGCGGCTGAAAGCCCTGTTCCAGCTCGGCCTGCAGCCGTCGGGCGACCGGCGGCTGCACCTTGTTCTGCACCGTCACGTGCAAGGGTCCGCGCCAGGCCAGGTCTTGCCGGCCGAGCAGCGGTAGCCAGGCTTCGGCCAGCGTGGCACGCACGGCCAGGGCCTCGGGTGAAGACATCGCGTAGGCCACACCCGCGCCCAGAAAATGCACCCGATCCACCCGCAGACGGAATGCGTCGGTGCGACCGGCGACGGCCGCGGCGTCCTGCAGCACGGTGTGCAGGGACGCCACCGGCAGGGCATGGAACAAGGTGATGTGCGCCTCGAGCCAGTTGCGCTCGGGCGGAAAGTGCTGGCGGCGCAGCTCGGTGAAGCGGGCGGCGGACGCTTCGTCCATCTGCAGGGTCACGATCAGGGCGGTGGAAGACATGGCGAGATGATGGCCGCGACCCGGCCGGGATGAAACCCCGCCCCCCATGAAAAAAGGCCCCGATGAACTTGTCATGGGGGCCTGGTCCTGGAGCGTCTGGCCGGCGGTGTTCCCGCCAGGTTCCGGGCGCCGCATCAAGCAGCAGGTGGTCGACTGTCTGGCAGAGCCGTCCACCGCATGGCGATGTTCAACGCGCCATGCAGATATCGAATGAGATCGACGGCGATCACAGGGCGCGCGCTGCGCGCACGGGAAGCATGCGGCTGTCGTACGACTCGCCGAGCTGCGCATTGATGGTGCCGTCGCGCAAGGCGCGGGCGGCAGCGGCCTTCACCTGTTCGCGGCTGGTGGCACCTGCGGCGACCGGGGTCTTGGCGCCGTAGCTCTCGCCGAGCTGGGCGTCGATCTCGCCGTCTGCCAAGGCGTGCTCGGTCGCGGCCGTCACCTGCGCGCGGGTCTGGCGGCTTGCGCCGGTGATCGGGCGAGCAGCGGTGTCGTAGCCATAGGGCGCCGCCACCGACCCGAGAGTGCCTTCGCCCTGTGCGGCGATGACCTGGGCACGCACATCGGCGCGGGTCAGGTTCTGTGCGAAGGCAGACGTGGCGGCGAAGGAGCCGAGCATGACGACGGCCGCGGCCGTGGTGAGTGCGTAACGGATGGCGGAGGAGCGAATGGTGTTGTTCATGGTGTTTTCCTGTCGTTCGATGCGATGGTGGTTGGCTCGTATCGCCGGGGCATCTGCACGGCGATGCGATGGATGAACTTTAGGGATGAAGAGCCACGGGATAAATCGGCTGAGCCGCACAACACTGTCCACCGGCTGGCGACAATCGCCCCGCTGCCGGCGGGGGTCTGCCGGTCTGGCCGGGGTGGCTAGACTGCCGCGATGGTCGATTCACCGCCCCACCCCGTCACGCCGGATGGCCGCTATTTCGTCGTGCGGGGACGCCTCTGGCGCATGAGCGATCCCGCCCTGGACGACGAAGTGCGCCAGGGCTGGGTCGACCGCCTGATGCGCGCACGTCGCGAGGTCGGCCGGGCGCGCCGGGCCGACGACCCCGACGCCGAACGTGCCGCACGAGCCGAGGTCGATGCTGCCAAGCGGGCATTGGGAGAACGCGGCCCCGTGTGGTGGACCGACGGTGCGCCCGATCTCAACCGCCGCATGGTCACCGCAACGCCCTACCGCGAGTGGCATGCCGGACTGCCCGGCGCAGACTGACCGCAACGCCTGTCCGCGCCGTGGGGCATAGGGACGTGTAGAGATGCCTGCCGACGACAGACATAAGCGGACGAGCCCCCATGCCGGCGTCCTCGAAGGAACGGTGGCATGGGGGCTCGCCGGGATGATGACGGCAGCGCCTGATCGGCTGCCCCGGAGCCGCGCCGTCGCGGCGCAGGGCGCTCGATGCGGTCAGCGCTCGGTCAGCGCTCGACCACGGGCGCATGCACCGGCGCCAGCACTTCATGGACCGACGAGGTGCGCTGCGCGGCCTTGTGCACCATGGTGTAGGCATAGTCCACGCCCATGCCATAGGCACCCGAATGCTCCTTGGCGATGCCCATCACCGCGTCGTAGGTCTCGCGGTTCTTCCAGTCGCGTTGCCATTCCAGCAACACCTGCTGCCAGGTCACCGGCACGACGCCGGCCTGCACCATGCGCTGCATGGCGTAGTCGTGGGCTTCCCTGGTGGTGCCGCCGGAAGCGTCGGCCACCATGTAGATCTCGTAATGGCCTTCGAGCATGGCGCACAGCGAGAAGGTGGTGTTGCAGACCTCGGTCCAGAGGCCGGCGACCACGATCTTCTTGCGGCCGGCGGCGGCCAGGCTGTCGCGCACCTTCATGTCGTCCCAGGAGTTCATGGACGAACGCTCCAGGATCTTGTGCTCGGGGAACACGTCGAGCAGTTCCGGATAGGTGTAGCCCGAGAACGATTCACTTTCCACGGTGGTGATGGTGGTCGGCACGTCGAACACCTTGGCTGCCTTGGCCAGGCCGACCACATTGTTCTTCATCGTCTGGCGGTCCATGGACTGGACGCCGAAAGCCATCTGCGGCTGGTGGTCGATGATGATCAGCTGGCTGTTGCGGGGGGTCAGGACTTCGAGCTTGGCGGTGTTGGACATGGCGGTCTTTCTGGCGTGATGCGGAGGTTTCGTTCCCGCCGGTTCGGCGGTTTCGCAAGCGGTTCTGCGTTGCGATGGAGCGAACTCTAGGGATGCATCGACCATGGATAAACCGCCCGGATCGCGCAACACTGTCCACCCTTTCCGGACAATGCGCCCTACACGAAATGGCAGGCCACCCACTGCTCGCCGGCCGGCCGCAGCACCGGTGCTTCCTGCCGGCAACGCTCGGCCGCCTGCGGGCAGCGCGGATGAAAGCGACAACCGACTGGCGGATCCAGCGGGTCGGGCATGTCGCCTCGCAGCACGGTGCGCCCCTTGTCGTGCGCGCCCCGCCGATGACGCGGCTTCGGTATCGCCGACATCAGCGCCCGCGTGTAGGGATGCAGCGGCGTGCGCCACACGGCGTCGCGCGGGCCTTGCTCCACCAGCAGCCCGGCATACATCACGCCGATGCGGTCGGCCATGTGCCGCACCACCGACAGGTCGTGCGAGATGAACAGGTAGGACACCCCGAACTCCTCGCGCAGGCCCAGCAGCAGGTTGAGCACCTGCGCGCGCACCGATACGTCGAGCGCCGACACCGCCTCGTCGCAGACGATCAGCTCCGGCCGCAGCATCAGCGCCCGGGCGATGCCGATGCGCTGGCGCTGGCCACCCGAGAATTCGTGCGGATAGCGGGTCGCCATCTCCGGCCGCAGCCCCACCCGGGCCAGCGCCCAGGCCACCTGCTCGCGCCGCTCGGCGGCGGTGCCGCAGCGCTGCACCACCAGCGGCTCTTCCAGCGCCCGGCCCACGTTCACCCGCGGATTGAGCGAGGCGTACGGATCCTGGAACACCATCTGCAGCCGGCCGCGCATGCCCTGCAGCGCCCGGCCTTCCAGCCGGGTGATGTCCTGGCCGTCGAACTCCAGCGCGCCGCCTGACAGCGGCGTCAGCCGCATCGCCACGCGCGCCACGGTCGACTTGCCGCAGCCGCTTTCGCCGACGAGGCCCAGCGTTTCGCCGCGCCCCACTTCCAGGTCCACGCCGTCGAGCGCATGCACCGTGCCCGCCTGCGCGGGATATTGCTTGACCGCCTGGCGCAGTTTCAACAAGGGGGCGTTCATGTCAGTTCTCCGGCCAGCTCGCGCGGGTGCGGCGTGGGCGCGTCGGGCGTCGGGTGGCCCGTCAGGGGAAGAAAACAGGCCACGCGGTGCGTGCCGTGGATGCCGCCACCGGTGCCAATACCGATGCCGTTCAGCGATGGCCGCGCCTCGCGGCACACCGCCTGCGCATGGCCGCAGCGTGGCGCGAAGGCGCAGCCCGCCGGCATGTCGAGCAACGATGGCACCACGCCGGCGATCTCCGGCAACCGGCTGGCCGGCGCCAGGTCGCCGAGCTCCATCGACGCCAGCAGGCCGGCGGTATAGGGATGCGAGGGCGCGTCGAACAAGGGCCCGATGGCGCCCTGCTCCACCACCCGGCCGGCATACATCACGGCCGCGCGGTCGGCCACCTCGGCCACCACGCCGAGGTCGTGCGTGATCAGCAACAGGCCCATGCCACGCTCCTGCTGCAGTTCCTTCAGCAGCTCCAGGATCTGCGCCTGCGTGGTCACGTCCAGCGCGGTGGTGGGCTCGTCGGCGATCAGCAGATCGGGCTCGCAGGCCAAGGCGATGGCGATGACCACGCGCTGCCGCATGCCGCCAGAGAGCTGATGCGGAAAATCCGCCGCGCGGCGCGCGGCCATCGGCAGGCCGACGCGGTCGAGCAGCGCCACCGCCTGCGCCCGCGCCGCGGTACGGCTCACCGGGCGGTGCAGGCGGATCGCCTCGGCCACCTGTTCGCCGATGTCGAGCACCGGGTTGAGCGCCGACAGCGGCTCCTGGAACACCATCGAGATGCGGTTGCCGCGCAAGGCACGCATGCCGGCGTCGGGCAGCGTGACCAGGTCGGTGCCGTCGAAGACGATGCGTCCGCCCGCGATGCGCCCTTGCGTCGGCGGGATCAGCCGCAGGATCGAATACGCGGTGACCGACTTGCCACTGCCGCTTTCGCCGACGAGCGCCACGGTTTCGCCGCGGTCCACGCTGAGCGATACGCCGTCGACCGCTTTCACCACGCCGGAGCGGGTGTCGAACCAGGTCTGCAGGTTCTGGATGTCGAGCAGTGCCATGGCTACCTCCGGCGCAGATGCGGGTTGAGGGCGTCGTTGAGCCCCTCGCCCAGCAGGTTGATGGCCAGCACCGTCACGACGATGGCCAGGCCCGGCAGGCCGCAGATGTACCAGGCGTCGGTCACCTGTTCGCGTCCGCTGCCGATGATGGTGCCCCAGCTCATCACGTTGGGGTCGCCCAGGCCCAGAAAGGCCAGCGCCGCCTCGGTCTGGATGGCATGCGCCACCGCCAGCGTCGACACCACCACCACCGGCGGCAGCGCGTTGGGCAGGATCTGCGTGAGGATCAGCCGCGCGTGGCTCATGCCGGCGGTGCGGCCGGCCAGCACGAACTCGCGCTCGCGCAGTTGCAGGAACTGCGAACGCACCAGCCGCGCCGTGGGTGGCCAGGACACGATGCCGATCGCCACCACCACCGTGGTGACCGAGGGCTTGAACAAGGCCACCAGCACCACCGCGAGCACGAAGCTCGGCACGGTCTGGAACACCTCGATGACCCGCAGCAGCACGGCGTCGACCCGGCCGCGGAAGTAGCCCGCGAGCGCGCCGATGGTGATGCCGACGAAGGCCGAGATGAGCGTGCTGACCATGCCGATCAACAGCGACACGCCGGCGCCGGAAACCAGGCCGGTGGCCAGGTCACGCCCCATGAAGTCGGTGCCCAGCGGATGCTCGGCCTCCTCGCCCGGCCACAGCATGGGCGAGCCGGCCATCTCCCACGGGTCGCCGGGAAAGTACCAGCGGCCCAGGGTCGCGGCCGCCGCCACGAGCAGCAGCAGCACCAGCCCGACCAGCGCCGGCCGGTTGCGCGCCACTTCGCGGGCGAAGCCGCGGGCGCGCTTCCAGCCGCCGCCGTCGTACCGCACGGCGACGGGCGCCGTGGCTTGCGCGATTGGGGTGATGGCGCGGCTCATGCGTGCGCTCCGGTGGTGGTGAGCTGGACCCGTGGGTCGAGCCAGGCGTAGAGCAGGTCCACGCCGATGTTGATCAGCGTGACGAGGATCGAGCTCAGCAACAGAATGCCCAGCAGCAGGTTGAAGTCGCGCGCCAGGATGGCCTCGAAGGCGAGCCGGCCCAGACCCGGCCAGCTGAACACCGACTCCACCAGCACCGCCCCGCTCAGCAGCGAGGCGATCTGAAAACCCAGCATGGTGACCAGCGGCAGCAGCGCGTTGCGCAGCGTGTGCACCAGCGCGATCCGCGTCTCGCCGGCGCCCTTGGCGCGGGCGGTGCGGATGAAGTCGGCACCGTAGAGCTCCAGCATCGAACTGCGCACCAGCTTGGCATACACCGCCAGGTAGAACGTAGCCAGGGTGAAAGAAGGCAGCACCGCGTGCCGCGCCACGTCGAGCACCCAGGCCAGGCCCTGGTGGTTGGCGCTGATGTCGGTCATGCCGCCCGAAGGCAGCCAGCCCAGCCGGGCCGAGAACAGCACGATGGCCATCAGCCCGAGCCAGAAGGTGGGCATGGCATAGGCGGCCAGCACGAAAAGCGAGCCGAGGTTGTCGACCCAGCTGTGTACCTTGATCGCCGACAGCGTGCCCAGCGCCACGCCCAGCAGCAGGGCGATGAAGATCGCCGACGTCATCAGCAGCAGGGTCGCGGGCAGGCGGTCCATCACCAGGTCGAACACCGGCATGTTCTGCCGGAACGAAAAGCCCAGGTCGAGCGTGAACATCCGCCACAGGTAATGCAGCAGTTGCAGCCCGAGCGGCTGGTCGAGCCCGAAGCTGGCCCGCATCTGGGCCATGTATTCGGGCGTGGCGGCGCCCGCCTCGCCCGCCATCACGTCCACCACGTCGCCCGGCGCGATCTGCAGGATGAGGAAGTTGAGCAGCGCGATGCCGAAGACGACCGGCACCGTCTGCAGCAGGCGCCGCCGCAGAAAGCCCCAGATCGGCGAGCCGCGCCGGCAGACGTGGCGCCGCGTCATGGCTGGGCGTCGAGCCAGGCGTCGCGGTAGGACGCGAACAGTCCGTCACCCTGCAACGTTTCCTTGTGCAGCCGGGCGGTCGCCACCGTCACCCAGGTCTGCTCGATCAGGTCGAGCACCGGCAGGTCTTCCTGCACGATCTGCTGCCACTGCCTGATGAGCGCCTTGCGCTTGCCGATGTCGGCTTCGGCACCGGCGGCTTCCATGATCCTGTCGAGCTCGGGGTTGGAATAGCCCGAACCGTTGGTCCAGGGCGCGCCCTTCACGATGTTCCTGGTCCAGAACAGCCGCTGCACGCCCAGCGTGGGGTCGGGCAGGCGGTGCAGGCTGGAGATCATCAGGTCGTAGTCCTGGTCGGTGAAGATGCGGCGCAGGTAGGTGGCGGTGTCGCCGCCGCGCAGTTCCACCTCCACGCCCACCCGGGCCAGCGACTGCTTGATGAATTCCGCCGGCCGGGTGGCCGTGACGCCGCCGCCGGCGTCGTAGTCGAGCGTGATCTTCAGGCGCTTGCCGCCGGCACCGGGCTTGAGCCCGGCCTCGTCGAGCAGCGCCGCCGCCTTCTTGATGTCGTACGGATAGGCCCGGGTGTCCGGCGAGTAGTAGTTGACGACCGAGGACGGCACCGGCCCGGTCGCCGCCTTGCCGTAGCCCAGGAACACCACTTTCAGCAAGGCGTTGCGGTCGATGGCGTGGGCGAAGGCCTGGCGCACCCGCTTGTCGGCGAGCGCGGGTTTGCGCAGGTTGAACTGGGTCAGGAAGATGGTCGCCAGGTAGCGGCCGTCGTCGAGGTTGATCGTGTACTTCTTCTTGTCGGCGAACTTGTTCAGGTTGGACAGCGGAATGCTCGACGCCAGTGTCACGTCGAGTTCGCCGGCTTCCAGCGCCACGGTGCGGGCGGCGGCGTCCGGGATGAACTTGAACACCACGCCGTCGAGGTAGGGCTGCTGCTCGCCCTTCGGACCCCGGCCCCAATAATTCGGGTTGCGCTCCAGCCGCACATGGCTGCCCTTCACCCACTCCTTGAAAACGAAAGGCCCGGTGCCGATCGGCGCGTTGTTGGCCGGGTTCTTGAGGACGTCGGTGCCTTCGTAGATGTGTTTGGGCAGGATCTGCGCGCCGTAGGTGTTGATGTAGTTCAACAGGTAGGGCGCGGGCGAGGAGAGCCGCACGATGACGGTGTGCGGATCCGGCGTGTCCACCGCGGTCACGTTGGCGAAGGCGGCGCGGCCGAACGGATGCAGCGGGCGCCACACCTCGAGCAGCGTGTATTTCACGTCGGCGGCGGTGAAATCCTTGCCGTCGTGCCACTTCACGCCGCGGCGCAGCTGGAAGGTCACGGTCAGGCCGTCCTTGGCCACGTCCCAGGCGGTGGCGAGCTCGGGCACCGGCTGCAGCTTCAGGTCGTAACTCACCAGGCCTTCGAGCACCTTGCTCGACACCTGGCCGATGTTCATCGTGGTGATGAAGGCCGAGGTCAGCAGCGTCGGCTCGGGCGATACCGCCACGTTCAGGATGCCGCCGCGCTGCGGCGTGGTGCCCGGCGTCTGCGCGAAGGCGTGGGTCGCGCTCAGGCCGCCGGCGGCGATCAGCGCGCCGAGCGCGGTGCCGGTGTGGATGAAATGGCGTCGGTTCGGATGCATCGGTTCTGCTGGTAGGGATGGGAGTGAAAAGGTCTCAGGAGGCGGCCGGGGCCAGCCAGGCGTCGGCGAGCGAGGCATACAGGCCGTCGCCCTGCCGGCGCACCTGGCGGTAGCGGGTCGTGGAGACGGTGGTCCAGTCGAGCTCGACCAGGTCGAGGATCGGCACCTCTTCCTGCACGATCGCCTGCCACTGGTCGATGAGCGCGCGGCGCTTGGCCGGGTCGATCTCGACCGCGGCGGCTTCCATCACCCGGTCGAGCTCGGGGTTGGAGTAGCCCGAGCCGTTGCTCCACGGCACGCCCTTGGCGATGTTCTTGGTCCAGTACCAGCGCTGCACGCCCAGGCTCGGGTCCGGCAGGTTGTGCAGGCTGGTGATGAAGAGGTCGAAGTCGGCGTCGTTGAACACCCGCTTGAGCAGCACGCCGGAGTCGGCGGTGCGCAGCTCGATGTCGATGCCGATGCGGGCGTAGGACTGCTTCATGAACTCTGCCGCGCGGTTGGTCTCGAGCGAGCCGCTGCCGTAGTCGATGGTGAGCGCCAGCCGCTTGCCGCCGGCCTTGCGCGGCAGCCCGGCGGCATCGAGCAAGGCCTCGGCCTGCTTCGGATCGAAGGGGTACTGACGCCCCTTGCCGCTGTGGAACGCCGGCACGGTCGAGGGAATGGGGCTGTCCGACACCCGGCCGTAGCCGCCATAGACCACCTTCAGCAGCGCCTTGCGATCAAGCGCGAACATCAAGGCCTGGCGCACCCTTTTGTCGGCCAGCGCGGGCTTGCGCACGTTCACCTCCACCAGCTGGATCGAGGCCAGGTAGGCGCCGTCGGTGGTGTTGATGCGGAATTTTTTCCTGTCGGCGAACTGGCTGAAGTTGGACACCGGAATGTTCGACGCCAGCGCCACGTGCACCTCGCCGCTGGTCAGCGCCACCGAGCGCGCCGCCGCCTCTGGAATGAACTTGAACACCACGCCGTCCAGGTAGGGCAGGCCCTGGCGCCAGTAATTCGGGTTGCGCTCCAGGGCAATGTGGCTGCTGCGCACCCATTCCTTGAACTTGAACGGCCCGGTGCCGATCGGTGCGACGTTGGCCGGGTTCTTGACGAGGTCGGTGTTCTCGTAGATGTGCCTGGGCACGACCTGGGCGCCATACACGTTGAGAAAGCTCAGCAGATAAGGCGTGGGCCGCGACAGGCGCAGCACCACGGTGTGGGCGTCGGGCGTTTCCACCGCCGTCACCGGGGCATAGGCCAGACGGCCGCCGGGATGGATCTTCTGCCACACGTTGAGCAGCGAATACGCCACGTCGGCCGACGTGAAGTCGTGCCCGTCGTGCCACTTGACGCCGCGCCGCAGCCGGAGCGTGAGCGCCAGGCCGTCGGGCGAAAAGGCCCACGACTCGGCCAGCTCGGGCTGCGGCTGCAGCTGGTCGTCGAACCACACCAGGCCTTCGCTGATCTTGCCGGCGATCATCGTCACCTGCATGGTGGTGAGGAAGGCGGCCGTGATGATCTGCGGCTCCGGCGCCAGCGATACGACCAGGGTTCCGCCTCGTTGCGGGGTGGTGGGATCGGCGCCCTGCGCCTGGCTGGTGAAGGTGACGGGCAGGGTCGCGGCGGCGAGTCCGCCCTGCAGCAGCAGGCGGCGCCTGAAGGTGTGGGACATGGGTCTGGAGGTGGTTGGAACAGGCGGGGTGGCCGCGATTGTTCGATTGCGGCTACCTGTCGGTGAACGAAGAAAAGCGTCTTCGCTTACTCGAATCGCGTATGAGACGGGGTCGTCGCCAGGCGACGACCCCGCGCGGCCGCTGGCTTCAGGTGCCGGCCATCGTCGACCCATGGCACCGCCGCCGGTCGAGCGCGCGGCTGGCGCCCCGCCACCTGCGCCGCCCTCTTCTGGTTCCTGCGGTTGAATCTTTTTCGGCACACCTTTATAAAGTACAGAATACAGAACAAGGCGGCTCATGGATCGATTCACGGACGAAACGGTGATCGTCACCGGCGCTGCGCGCGGCATCGGGCTGGCCATCGCGCGGCGTTTTCTGGCGGAAGGCGCGCGGGTCGTCATCGCCGACCTTCAGGCCGAGGCGCTGGAGCAGGCGCGCACCTCGCTCGCCGGCGGCGACCGCGTGCTGGCCGTGCCGTGCGACGTGTCCCGGCCGGACGATGCGCAGGCGCTGGCCGAGCAGGCGCGGCAGGCATTCGGGGCGGTCGGCGTGCTGGTCAACAACGCCGGCATCTCGCCCAAGCACGGCGGCGTCAAGTCGCTGATCGCGGACATGGCCCAGGCCGAGTGGCGACAGGTTCTGGACGTGAACCTCACCGGCGCTTTCCTCGTGTCGCAGGCCTGCCTGGCGCAGATGCGCGGCCGCCGGTACGGGCGCATCGTCAACATCGCCTCGCAGGCGGGTCGCACCCGTACCGACATCGCCGGCGCCCACTACGCCGCGTCCAAGGCCGGCATGCTGGGCCTCACCCGGGTGCTGGCCACCGAGGGCGGCCGCGACGGCATCACCGCCAACGCCATCGCTCCCGGCCGCATCGAGACACCGATGGCCGCCGAAGCCGGCGCGGCCGTCAATGCGGCCTACCTGGAGCGCATACCGGTGGGCCGCCTCGGCACGCCGGAGGACGTCGCCGGTGCCGCCGCCTTCCTGGCCAGCGCCGATGCCGGTTTCATCAGCGGCGCCACGCTGGACGTGAACGGAGGCGTCTTCATGATCTGAGAGAACCCGCTGCCCCGCGCCAAGCCCATCCAGACACCCCAAGATGCCGCCCCCACGAGGCCGGCACGTGACGGAGACAAGACATGAACCGCATCCTGAGAATGCTGGCGACCACCACCCTGGCCGCCGCCCTGCCCCTGGCCGCCCTCGGCGCCTGGCCCGAGCGCGAGATCAAGCTCGGCGTCGGCTACGGCGCGGGCGGCGTCGGCGACGTGTCGGCGCGGCTGCTCGCCAAGTCGATGGAAAAGGAGCTCAAGCAGCCCATCGTCATCATCAACCGGGCCGGCGCGCAAGCCACGCTCAACCCGACGCAGCTGGCGCGGCTGGAACCCGACGGCTACAACGTCGGCGTGCTCACCTTCGCGCCGATGGCCATCGTGCCGCACATGCTGCCGGTGACCTACACCGCGCGCGACTTCATCTTCGCCGGCGCCTTCGGCCGTTTCCAGTACGGGCTGGCGGTGCGCGCGGACTCGCCCTACCACTCGGTGAAGGACCTGGTGGAGGCGGCCAAGATCAAGCCGCTGTTCTTCGGCGCGCCGGGCGCGCCCAACAACATCGCGCTGTTCGAACTTGGCCGCAAGAGCGGCGCGCGCTTCGAGCAGGTGCTCTACAAGTCGGGCAGCGAGACGGTGCTGTCGCTGGTCGCTGGGCAGACCGAAGTCATCATCCAGACCCCGTCGGAAATCATGCCGCACGTGCAGTCCGGCAAGCTGCGGCTGCTGGCCTCGGTCAGCCCGGCCCGCTGGGCCGACCGCCCCGAGATGCCCACGGTGAAGGAGAGCGGCTACGACGTGGAGATCGAGTCGTGGATGGGTCTGGCGGTGCCCAAGGGCACGCCGGCGCCGATCGTGGAGCGCATCCAGCAGGCCATGCTCAATGCCATGAAGGACAAGGAAGTGCTCGACGGCTTTCAGCGCATGGGCCTGGACGCCGTCACCATGACCGGCCCGGAATACGCCCGCATGATCGACGAGGGCTATGTGAGCATGGGCAAGGCCCTCAAGGAAGCCGGCCTCACCGGCAAGACGCCATGAGCGCGCCGGTGGGTGCGTTGTCCGGCCTGCGGGTGCTCGACCTGAGCCGCGTGCTCGCCGGGCCGTGGGTGGCGCAGATGCTGGCCGACTTCGGCGCCGACGTGATCAAGGTGGAGCGTTCGGGCGTGGGCGACGAATCGCGCACCCAGGGCAGCCGGCCGGCGCAGCGCGAGGGCCACAACCTCGAGGACAGCTCCGGCTTCACCGCCGTCAACCGGGGCAAGCGTTCGATCGAACTCGACCTCGCCTCGCCCGCCGGCCAGGAGGTGGCGCGCCGCCTGGCCGCCGAGAGCGACATCCTGATCGAGAACTTCAAGACCGGCGACCTGCAGCGCTACGGGCTCGACTACGCCACGCTGTCGCGCCTGAACCCGCGACTGGTGTATTGCTCCATCACTGGTTTCGGCCAGACCGGCCCTTACCGCCAGCTACCCGGCTACGACCTGATCTTCCAGGCCATGAGCGGCGTGATGAGCGCCACCGGCGGCCCGCAGGACCAACCCGGCGGTGGCCCGCAACGCGTTGGCTACCCCATCTCCGACGCCACCGCCGGCCTCTACGCCACCATCGGCATCCTGGCCGCGCTGCACCACCGCGACCAGCCCGGCGGAGGCGGCCAGCACATCGACCTGGCCCTGCTCGACGCGCAGATCGCCGCCATGACCCTGGTGCCTACCAACTACCTGATCGCCGGCCAAATGCCTCGCCGGGTCGGCATCACCTCGCAGATGAGTTGCCCCTACCAGGCCTTTGACTGCGCCGACGGCCAGCTGGTCGTGGCGGTCAACAACGGCAAGCAGTTCGCCGGCATGTGCCGCGTGCTCGGCCACGAGGCGCTGGCCCACGATCCACGCTTCGCGAGCAATGCGTTGCGGGTGCAGAACCGCGACAGCCTGGTGCCGGTGCTGGCCGAGGCGATGGCGCGGCTGCCGGTGGCGCAGGCCCGCACGCAGCTGTCGGCCGCGGGCGTGCCCTGCGGTCCGTTGAACGACATCGGTCAGGTCTTCGAGGACGAACAGGTGCGCCACCGCGGCCTGCGGCAGGAGGTGGAGCATCCGGTGAAGGGTCTCACGCCCATCGTCGCCAATCCGCTCAAGTTCTCGGCCACGCCGGTGGCCTACCGGCGCGCCCCGCCGCAACTCGGCGAACACACCGCCGAAGTGCTGCGCGAGGTGCTGGGCGTGGACGAAGCCGAGCTCGCCGCCCTGCGCGCGGCCGGCGGCGTGGGCAGCGCCGACCTGGCGCGCCGGCCCCTGGAGGCCAGCCGATGAAAGCCATGCTGTGCCACGCCTACGGCCCGCCCGACAGCCTGCGGCTGGAGGAGGTTCCCAGCCTGCAGCCCGGTCCCGGCCAGGTGGTGATCGCGGTCGCCGCGGCGGGGGTGAACTTCCCCGACACGCTCATCATTCAGGGCAAATACCAATACAAGCCCGATCTGCCTTTTTCGCCCGGTGGCGAGGTGGCCGGCACCATCCTGCGGTTGGGTGCGGACGTCACCGGCCTGCGGGTTGGCGACCGGGTGCTGGCGCCGCTGGGCTGGGGCGGTTATGCCGAGGAAGCGATCGCCGAAGCCTGGCGGGTGCTGCCGATTCCCGACGAGATGGATTTCGACACCGCCTCGGCCTTCGTGCTGACCTATGGCACCTCGCACCACGCGCTGAAGGACCGCGCCCGGCTGCAGCCCGGCGAGACCTTGCTGGTGCTGGGTGCGGCCGGCGGCGTGGGGCTGGCCGCCATCGAGATCGGCAAGGCCATCGGCGCGCACGTCATCGCCGCCGCGTCCACCGACGACAAGCTGGCGCTGTGCACCGAGCATGGCGCCGACGAGGTCGTGCATTACGGGCGGGACGACCTGCGAACGCGGTTGAAGGAGATCACCGGGGATCGGGGGGTGGATGTGGTCTACGACCCGGTCGGCGGGCGCCTCAGCGAGGCTGCGCTGCGGAGTACCGCGTGGAATGGGCGGTTTCTGGTGGTGGGGTTCGCGGCGGGGGATATTCCGGCGATTCCGCTGAATCTGCCCTTGCTCAAGGGGTGCGCGATCGTGGGGGTGTTCTGGGGGGCTTTTGCTCGCAAGCAGCCTGAAGTCAACGCTTTGAATATGCGGGAGCTTTTTGGGTGGTTCCGGGATGGGCGGGTCAGGCCGCATATCTGTGCGAGGTTTCCGCTGGCTCGGGCGGGGGAGGCTATGCAGGCTTTGGCTGGGCGGGGGGCCAAGGGGAAGGTGGTCATTACTGTTCGTTAGGGGGCGCTTTGCTGGGGGGGGGGGCTTTGGTGGGGCGTTGGCTGGTCTTCTGCTGTGGGTTGTGTCACTGCGTTGGCTGTGTCTCCTGCGGAGGGGTCTGCCACTGCGTGGGCTGTGTCTCCTGCGGAGGGCTATGCCACTGCTTGGGCCGCTGTCCTCTGCCGGATGCGTGCCACTGCGTGGGCTGTGTCTCCTGCGGAGGGCAGAGGCCGGGATTTCGCCCCGGCGGGCGAGTCACTTTCTTTGCTTCGCCAAAGAAAGTAACCAAAGAAAGGCGACCCCGGTGGGCGAGGTCCTTCGGACACGCTGCGGTACTCGGTTTTGCGGGGTCTGGCGGAACTCGCTTCGCTCAGACAGCCGCCAGCCCTTATCCGCAAAACCTCCGTTCCTCGCTCTCGACCACAGGGGACCCCAAACACCACACGGGCCATCGCTGCGCTCGGCCCACGGGGGTCTTCGCTGTGCTCGACGGGAGGCAGGGGCCGCGCATCGACGCGGCCTCGTCGACGGGCGGCATGCTTCTGCAGCGGCAAGCGCGCAGAGCACAGAACGCTCGGCAACGCGCGTGGCGATGGAACCAGCGCGGCCCCATCAACGTGCTCAGTGCGGTGCACTGTCCTTACCCTCTCAGCCCCGACCCTGCGAAGCAGGGGCCATGGCTCTGGATCGACCCTTGTCCAAACTGTTGCCGCTAGAGCGTTCGAAGGCACATTCCCCAGGCCGAGCGAAGCAATGGCCCGACCGAGCTTCGAGCTCGTCTTCAAGGGTTTTTCTTTGGTGGGCGGTTTCAAAGACCAAGTGCAACGGTCGGGACAAGACCGGCTTTGTCCATGTAAACGTTGTCGAAGAACACCTCGGCAGGACTTCTCCAGCCAAGTGTTTTGCGAGGCCTCATGTTGAGCTCCCAAGCCATGGCATCGAGCTCGCGCTGGGAGTACACGCTCAAGTCGGTGCCTTTGGGCAGGTATTGCCGCAACAGGCCGTTGGTGTGTTCGTTGATGCCTCGCTGCCATGGGCTGTGCGGGTCGCAGAAGTAGATCTTCAAACCCGTGTTTTCGGCCAGCTTCTTGTGCAGCGCCATCTCCTTGCCCTGGTCGTAAGTCAGCGTCTGGCGAATCTCCGGCGGCAATGCCGAGAAGGCCAGCGTGAAGCCGTTGAGTGCGTCCAGTGCCGTGCTGCCATCGAGCTTGACCAACATGGCGAACAACGATCTTCGGCATACCAGCGTGCCCACGGCCGATGCGTTTGCCTTGCCCTTGATGAGATCGCCTTCCCAATGCCCCGGCAACAGTCGGTCGTTGGCCTCGGGCGGACGCACGTGGATGCTTACGATGTCCTGCAACGATCCGCGCCTGTCATCGCCTCGAGTTCGGGGCTTGCGGGCACCGCGCCCCTGGCGCAGCAATACCACCAGTTCTCGACGCAAATCGCCCTTGGGCATCGCATAGATGGCGGTGTAGATGGTCTCGTGAGAGGCTTGCAATTGTGGCTGTCCGGGATGTCGTTGCCTGAGTTTGGCAGCGATCTGCTCGGGCGAGAGCTTGAGCTCCAAAAGGCTCCTGACCTGCGGCCACAAGACACCGTCGCAGTGCAGTTTGCGTGTCGGCCAAGCCGCACGGCGCACGCGCCTTGCTCGCTTGCCAGCTCGCGCCGCGTCATAGCCTCCGGCCAGCCGTGGCCGACCCATCACACACTGCTCGGCCTCGCTTTGATAGCCGTTGCGCCGCAGCTCTCGGGTGATCGTGCTCGGCGATCTGCCAAGCACCGCCGCAATGCTACGAGCACTGCAGCACTGCACCTTCATCGCCATCACCACCCCACGCTCTTCCGCACTCAACTGCTGATATGTATTCGCCATGCAACTCCTCTGAATTCGAAGTGTTGCACTTGGTCTTTGAAACCGCCCACCGTGTTGATCGTCAAGCCCTGGCCGAGCAAGCCAGGCTCGGATCGAACGGTTTTCCCGATCGAAGTACGCCAAAAGCGATCGCCAGCAACTTATGCATGCACGCCACCAAAACGACCTTGTTGGGTTTGTTCTGCGCCTTCAGACGTTGGCTGAAGGCCTTGATCACCGGGTTGAAGCGGCTGGCCGTCATGGCCGGGAAGTACAGCGCCTTCTTCAGTTCTCGATGCCCCTGCGCATGCGTGCCGTGATGCTTGTTGAGCGATGTGCCCGACTGCCTGATCAACGGCGAGACACTCGCATACGCCGCCAGCGCCTTGGCCGACTTGAACCGTTCGGGACGTCCGATGTAGGCCAGCAATTGCGCCACCGTCCGCTCTCCAATGCCCGGAATGCTCTGCAGCAGGCCGTCACGCCTTTGAAGATCGGGATCGTCGTCGATGGTCCGGCGGATCCTGCGCTGGACTTCCTCGATCGATTTCGTGAGCACTTCGATCATCTCCTGCAGCGAAGCCTGCACCGCACCGTGCGCCACGTCCAGGCGATTGAGCTCGCTCTGGCGCATCTGCTGCAGCGTGTCCAGTCGCGCCACGAGTGCCTGCAACTCCCGCACCGCCTTGCTCGGCGCCTCCCACGCCTCAGGCCGCGTCATCCGGCAGAACCTCGCCAGGCTCCTGGCGTCCGCACTGTCGGTCTTGTTGCGCGTGCCCTCCACCTCGATGAAGCGCTTGACCTTCATCGGGTTGGCTACCGAGACCAGAACACCCCGGTCATGAAGCGCGAGCGCGAGCAGCTCGTGGTACGTGCCGGTGGCCTCCATGCAGACATGCACCTGCGAGATGCCGCCCGCAACGTGTGCGGCCAACCAGTCGAGCAAGGCCGCACAACCGCCCGCCGTGTTGGCAAAAACCTTCGTCCTGTACTTGCCCTGTTCATTGAGCAATGCCGCATCGAGCTTGGCCTTGCTGACATCCACGCCCACTTGAGAGTTCATCGCCGTGACTCCGCAAAAACGCACGCTATCCGACTCTCCCAACCTGATACGCGGGGTCAGCCAGCGGCCCGCGCGGGCCGCTGGCGCCCCAAGACACCGTTCGAGCTACGACGTCGAATCCGTCACCGTGCACCAGTCTTTCTTACGGGATCTGATCCCAAGTTACCGCACAGGGTCACCGCAACGGGCCTCCTTCGCGCGAAGGGAAGCTGGCCCACAAGGTATCAGTTACCGCGGGTCTGGGGGCGCGCAAGCCCCCAGCTCCACCCTACGTTCAGTAGAAGAAAAGCGAAAGAAGCCGAGCCTCAGGCAAGAGCAAAGAGCAAAGAGCAAAGAGCAAAGAGCAAAGAGCAAAGAGCAAAGGCCCACAACAGTCCCCTAAGACAGAGCCCCCTGCTCAACCCCCTCCCGCAGCGCATCCACCACCGGCGCCCCGCCCCGAATAATGTCCCGCACCACAGCCTCCGCAGCCGCCTCCGCATCCCGAGCCTTGAGCGCAGCCAACAGCGCCTCGTGCTCATGGAACTTGGGCACCTTCAACCCCGTATCCCGATAGATCAGGTTGAGATAAGGCCCCGTCCTCACCCACAGCGACTCGATCAGCGCCACGAGTTCCGAGCGCCCGCTCAGGGCATAAATCCCCAGGTGCACTTCGCGATTCAGCCGCATCGTGCTGCGGTAATCGCCGCCGCGCTTGGCCACCATCATCTGGCGATGCAGCTTGTCGAGCGCCGCGATGTCGCTGTCCTTCACATGCTCCACCGCGCACCGACAGGCCAGCCCCTCCAGCGCCACACGGATGTCGCGCAGCTCGATGTAGTCGTCGGCGCTCAGCACCGGCACGGTCACCGACTTGTTGCGGTTCATGGTGAGGGCTCGCTCGGCCACGAGCTGCAGCATGGCCTCGCGCACCGGGGTCTGGCTGACGCCAAGACGGTCGATCAGCGTGCGCGCGCTGAGCTTCTGGCCGGGCATCAGTTCGCCATTGGCCAAGGCGCTGCGAATGAAGTCGTAGACCTTGGTCGAAAGGCTCGAATGACTGATGCGATCGGACGTTTCGGGCGGGTTGTCGCTGGCGGACAGGATCATCTTCTGAAGAACGAAAAAGGTTCGCCGGATTGAAGCACACGGCGCGCCATGCAGGGCTTTGGCCACCCGGCAGGCCGGTCTATCCGGATTGACATATTCTATAGTTTATAGAATTATTTGCCGCATTCGACCAGGAGACAAAGCCTTGAACGACATCGTTTTTCCCGCGGCGCAACAGCCGGCCAACACCGCCAACACCGCCACGAACGGCGCGACCGGCACCACCACCACCACCACCACGGATTCCCCGCGCGACCCGACCACCGAGCGCGCCACGCGCTCGCGTGGCCTCGCCTACCACGGCACGGTCGCGCACCGCATCGCCGAGGGGCTGGCGCGCCACGGCGTCACCCACCTCTTCGGCCAGAGCCTGCCGTCGATGGTGCACCTGGCCGCGCGCGAACTCGGCATGAAGCAGATCGCCTACCGGCAGGAGAACACCGGCGGCTACATGGCCGACGCCTATGCCCGGCTGACCGGCAAGGTGGGCATCGTCACCGCGCAGAACGGCCCCGCCGCCGCCCTGCTGGTGGCTCCGCTGATGGAGGCGCTGAAGGTGTCGGTGCCGGTGATCGCGCTGGTGCAGGACGTGGCGCGCGACCAGACCGACCGCAACGCCTTCCAGGAGGTCGACCACGAGTCGATGTTTCGCCCCTGCTGCAAATGGGTGCGCCGCGTGACCGAGGCCAGCCGTATCGACGACTACCTCGACATGGCGTTCGTCGCCGCCACCAGCGGCCGGCCCGGCCCCGCCGTGCTGATGCTGCCGGCCGACCTGCTGCTGGACCCGGCACCGCCGGCGGGCCGCCGCGCCGCCTCGCTCGGACGCTTTCCGCTCGACCGCGCACTGCCCGGACCCGCCGCGCTCGACGCCGCCGCCGCCCTGCTGGCATCGGCCGTCAACCCGGTGGTGATCGCCGGCGGCGGCGTGCACCTGTCGGGCGCGTCGGCCGAACTCGCGCGGCTGCAGGAAGTGGCCAGCCTGCCGGTGGCCACCACGGTGATGGGCAAGGGCGGCGTGGACGAGCACCATCCGCTGTCGCTCGGCGTCACCAGCTACTTCACCGGTCCCAACGGCGGCGCCCGTTACCTCAAGCAGCTGGTGGCCGATGCCGACGTGGTGCTGCTGGTGGGCAACCGCACCAACCAGAACGGCACCGACTCCTGGAAGCTCTACCCCGAAGGCGCGCGCTTCATCCACATCGACGTGGATGCCCAGGAGGTCGGCCGCAACTACGAGGCGATGCGGCTGATCGGCGACGCGAGACTTACCCTCGCCGCGCTGGCCGACCGGCTGCAGGCGAGCGACCTGTCACGGCGCCGCGCCGGCCGCGCGGCGGTGGAAGCGGCCATCGCCCAGGGCCGCGAACGGCATCGCCTGGAAGTGGCGACGCTGGTCGGCAGCGACTCCGCGCCGGTGCGCCCGGAACGCGTGATGGCCGAGATCGACCGCCGCCTCGACCCCGACAGCGTGGTCGTGGCCGACGCCAGCTATTCGTCCATCTGGATCGCCAACTATTTGCGCTCGCGCGGCGCCGGCATGCGCTTCGTCACGCCGCGCGGCCTGGCGGGCCTCGGCTGGGGCTTTCCGATGGCGCTGGGCGCGCGGGTGGCGCGGCCGGATTCGCCGATCTTCTGCGTGGTGGGCGACGGCGGTTTCGCCCACGCCTGGGCCGAGCTGGAGACCGCCGTGCGCATGAAGCTCAAGGTGGTGCTGGTGGTGCTTAACAACGGCATCCTGGGCTACCAGAAGCACGCCGAAAACGTGAAGTTCGGCGCCTTCACCGACGCCTGCGAATTCGCTCCGGTCGACCATGCGGCCATCGCCCGCGCCGTGGGCGCCAACGGCGTTCGGGTGGACCGGCCCGACCAGCTCGGCGCCGCGCTCGACGCCGCATTGGCGGCCGACGCCACCACGCTGATCGACGTGGTGACCGACCCGGACGCCTTCCCGCCGGTCAGCTGGTACGAGGTGGTCTGACATGCTGGCCCTGCGCAAGACCGCGGCCTCGCCCGGCCTGTCGCTCGACGAGGTGGACGAGCCCGGTCGGCCCGGCGCGGGCGAGGTGCTGATCGAAGTCGCGGCAGCCGGCATCTGCGGCTCCGACGTGCACGTCTACGAATGGACCGGCAGCTACGAGTTCATGCGCCGGCGCCTGCCGGTGACGCTGGGCCACGAGTTCAGCGGGCGCATCGCCGCCGTCGGCCCGGAGGTCTCGGGCCTGGCCGAGGGCGATCTGGTGTCTGCCATTCCCACCATCGGCTGCATGAAGTGCACCAACTGCGCCGCGGGCTTTCCCCAGCGGTGCGAGTTCCGCCGCACCATCGGCCTGACCAGCGACGGCGCCTTCGCCCGCCTGGTGCGGGTGCCGGCGCTGGCCTGCGTGGCTTTGCGCGAGGGCACCGACCCGGTCCTGGCCGCGTTGATGGAGCCGCTTTGCGTGGGCGACAACGCCGCCGAAGTCGGCGCGGTGAGTTCCGGCGACACGGTACTGGTGCTGGGCCCCGGCACCATCGGCCAGGCCATCGCGCGCGCCGCCGCCTGGCGCGGCGCCACCACCATCGTGATGGCCGGCCTGAACGACACGGCGCGGCTGGAAACCGCGCGCCGCATCGGCGCCACCCACACGCTCGACCTGGCCGACACGCCGGACCTCGCCGCCGGCTTTCTGGCGGCCACCGGCGGGCGCCCGGCCGATGTGGTGTTCGAGGCCACCGGCCATCCGGCGAGCATTCAGCAGGGCCTGTCGGTGCTGCGCAAGGACGGCATTCTGGTCACCGCCGGCATCCACGCCCAGCCCGCCGCGATCGACCTGACTTCGCTGGTGCGCAACCGTCAGCAGATCCGTGGCGCCCACGCCTCGCGCCGCCGCAGCTGGGAAGTGATGGCGCGCCGGCTATATGAAACACCCGAGGCGGTGCGGCCCTTCGTGTCGCTGGTGATGGGGCTGGACCGCGCCATCGATGGCTTCGAGCAGTCGCGGGCGCGCGGTGTCTCCAAGGTGGTGCTGCAGCCGGGCCTGACGGCGGGCGCGTCATGAGCGGCTCGCCGTCCGCGCCGGACGAAGTCGTTCGCTACGAACTGCGTGACGGCCACACCGCCGTGATCACGCTCGACCGGCCCGAGGCGCGCAACGCCGTCAACGGCGCGGTGGCCGCCGCCATGGAGGCGCTGATCGACCGCACCGAGCGTGATCCGGAGATCCGCGCGGTCGTGCTCGCGAGTTCGCATCCCGAGGTGTTCTCGGCCGGTGCCGACCTGAAGGAAATCGCCGCCGGCCGACGTGCCGGCCTGCGCACCGAGCGCGGAGGCTTCGCCGGACTGGTGTTCGCCCGCCGCGACAAACCCTGGATCGCCGCGGTCGACGGCAAGGCCCTGGCCGGCGGCTGCGAATTGGTGCTGGCCTGCGACATGGTGGTGGCCTCCACCGCCGCCAGCTTCGGCCTGCCCGAAGTGCTGCGCGGACTGGTCGCGGCGGCCGGTGGCCTGTACCGGCTGCCGCGCGTGTTGCCGCCCAACGTGGCGCTGGAGCTGATCGCCACCGCGCTGCCGATCGACGCCACGCGCGCGCACCACTTCGGCTTCGTCAACCGCCTCACCGCCCCCGGACAGGCGCTGGACGAGGCCTTGCTGCTGGCGCGGCAGATCGGCGCCAATGCACCGATCGCGGTGCGCGAGAGCCTGCGGGTGGCCCGCGCCGCACTCGACCGCATCGAGCCCGAACTGCGCCAGCGCAGCGCCGAGGCCATCGCCACCGTGGCGGCCAGCGACGACTACCAGGAAGGCCCGCGCGCCTTCATCGAGAAGCGCGCACCCCGCTGGACCGGTCGTTAGGTGTTGAGATAGTTCAGCGGCAGCCCCGGGCGCGGCCAGTCGGTGGCCACCACCCGGCCGGTCGAGGACAGGCTGACGAAGGCGGTGCTCAGCGATGGCCCGCCGAAGCACAGGTTGGTGGTCATGGCGTCGGGCATGGCGATGTGTTCGATGCCGCCGCCATCGGGCGACACCACGCTGATGCCGCCATGCGCCAGCGTGGCCACGCAGATGTTGCCGGCGCTGTCGAGCGCCAGCGAATCCAGCAGCTGGTAGCCCGGCAAGCCCGCCACCAGCCGCCCGCCGTTGGGCGAATGCGGCCAGGGCTGGCGTTCGATCTCGCCCGGACCGCCGAGGTCGAAGGCCCAGACGCGGCCGGTGAAGGTTTCGGCCACGTACAGCGTGCGCTCGTCGGCCGACAGCCCGATGCCGTTGGGCGACCACAGCGGAAACACCATCTCGCGGATGAAAGAGCCGTCGGCGCGGGCATAACAAACACAGCCCCGGTCGACATCGCGTGGCCGCGTCTTGCCGTGGTCGGTGAACCAGAAGCCGCCCTGCCGGTCGAACACCAAGTCGTTGGGGCCGCGCAGCGGACCGGTGTCGCTGCCTTCGTAGAGCCGCTCGACACGGCCGGTGGCCAGGTCGACCGTCTCGATCCAGCCGCCGGCGTAGTCCTCGGCCTGGCCGATCGGGCGGATGCCGTGCTCGGCGCTGTCGTGCCACTTGAAGCCGCCGTTGTTGCAGATATAGACCTTGCCGTCCGGCCCGATGGCCGCGCCGTTGGGGCCGCCCTGCAACTGCACGATGCGATCCACGCGGCCGTCGGTGCCGATGCGCGTCAGCGTGCGGCCCTCGATCTCCACCAGCAGCAGCGAGCCGTCCGGCATGGCGATCGGGCCCTCGGGAAAGCGCAGGCCGCCGGCGATCTCGCGAACGGGGGGTGTGGTCATCGGTCGTCTCCTTCTTGATGTAGCGGATCGGCGCGCGGCGGCAGGGCTTGCAGCGGCGAGGTGAGTTGGTCGAAGCGCATGTCGAGCGAGGTCATCACGTCGATGACCGTGGTTCTGCCGCTGGCCAGCGCCGCCTGCAGCGCCGGGCCGAGCTCGGCCGGCGCGCGCACCCGCACGCCGTCGCAACCCATGCCGCGCGCGATGGCGGCGTGGTCGAAATCGCCCAAGGTGGTGGCGAAGGGCCCGCGCGAATGCAGCGACCAGCCCAGCGCCTGGTTGTTGAAGATGACCACCACGATGGGCAGTGACTGCTCCAACGAGGTCATGAGGCCGTTCATGGTCATGGCGAAACCGCCGTCGCCCACCACCGCCACCACCGCCCGGTCCGGATGCACCAGCTTCGCGGCCAGCGCCGCCGGAATGCCGTAACCCATGGGGCCGGCGCCGGCCGCCTGCAGAAAGGTGCCGGCCGCGCGGGTCTGGAAGCAATGGGTCATGAAAATGCGGTTTTCGCCAGCGTCACAGGTGAGCATCGCGTCGTGCGGCAGGTGGCGCTGCAGCTCGGCGACGATGCGCTGCGGCATCAGCGGCGCGGCATCGGATGCATACGCCGGGCCGTCGAAATGCCCGTGCCGCGCACGATGGCCGGCCACGCGTGCCGCGCCGTCGAAGGCCGTCATGTCGCCGAGCGCCTGGCCGAGCTGGTCGAGCACCGTGCCCGCGTCGCCCAGCAGCACATGTTCGGCCGGAAAGGTCCACGAGGCGTTGCGGGTCTCCACGTCGATCTGCACGAAAACCTGGCGTTCGGGGTCGAGCAGCAAGGGGCTTTCGCGCACGGTGTCCGAGGCGGTGAGCTTGGAGCCCACCACCAGCACCAGGTCCGATTCGGCCACGCAGGCGTTGGCGCCGTCGGTGCCGAAGGTGCCGAACACGCCCAGGGCGAGTGCGTGGTCCTCGGCCAGCACGCCCTTGCCCGATGGCGTGCTCACCACCGGCAGGCCGACGCGCTCGGCGAAGCGGCGCAAGGCCTCGTAGGCGGCCGACAGCCGCACGCCGTTGCCGGCCACCAGCACCGGCCGGCGCGCGGAGCGCAGCGCCCGCGCCGCCCGCGCCACGGCGCCGTCGTCGGCCCGCGGCGGTGTCGGCGGCAGGTAATGGTGCGTGGGATAGAGGCGCGGCTCGCTCTGCGGCCCCACCTCCCCGGTGAGCGCCTGCAGGCCGAAGATCACCGCCACCGGTCCCGGCTGGCCGCTCAGCGCGTGCTTCACCGCGAGCTGGGTGGCGTGCACCGCCGAGGCCGGGTCGTGCACCGCGAACACCTGCTTGACCAGGCCACCGAAGGCCTGGCGCGCGTCCCAGTTGCCGTATTCGCCGGTGCCCGACTGGTAGGGCGCATGCAGGCCGAAGGGCGGCATGTCGCTGAAGTCGGTCAACAGCAGCATCGGCGAACTCGACAGCCGCGCCTCGATGGTGCCGACCAGCCCGTTGCCCAGCACCCATGGCCCCTGCCCCAGCACCACGCCGGGCTTGCGGGTGAGCCGCCCATACACCTCGGCCATCACGGCGGCCAGCGACTCCTCGCGCACCAGCACGGTCCGGATGTGCGACTGCCGCTTTTCCAGCGCGCCGAAGATGCGGCCGGTGTGGCCGCCGCTGATGCCGAAGACGGCCGTGATGCCGGCTTCCTCCAGCACGCCGGCGATGAGTTCGGGACTGGGGCGGGCGTGGGTCAGGCTGCGTTGGATGCTCATGGATGAAGGTGTGCGGCGGCCCCGGCATTGCCCTATTGACAGAGACCGGGGCCAGCCAATTCAATACATCCTGTAGTTTATAAAATATTAATTAGAGCGGGATGCGGCGAAACCCGTGGCCGGTCGACAGACACAACGCCCCCTCATGCACGACTTCTTTCAACTCATCGTCTCGGGCGTGCTGCTCGGCGGCGTGTATGCCCTCTGCGCGCTCGGGCTCAACCTCATCTTCGGCGTGGCGAAGGTGGTCAATTTCGCGCACGGCGAGTTCCTCATGCTGGGCATGTACGCCGGCTACTGGCTGATGCGCGGCACCGGAATCAACCCCTACTTCGGCGCGCCGCTGGTGGGCGCGGCTTTCTTCGTGCTGGGCCTGCTGTTCTATTGGTGCCTGATGCGCTTCACCATCTACAAGCCGGAGATGACGCAGGTCTTCGCCACGCTCGGCCTGGGCATCGCGCTGCAGAACCTGGCGCTGCTGCTGTGGGGTGGCGACTACCGCACGGTGCAGGTAATGCCGGCCGGCGCCGAGTCGGTGGAACTGCTGGGCATCACGGTCAGCGCCAACCGGCTGGTGGCCTTCTGCTTCGCCATCGCGATCCTGGCGGCGGTGGTGCTGTTCATGCGGGCCACCTTCCTGGGCCGGGCGATCGAGGCGATCTCGCAGGACATCTCGGCGGCCCGCCTGATGGGCATCGACCCCGGCCGCATCTTCCTGATCACCTTCGGCCTGGGCATCGGCCTGACCGGCGTGGCCGGCGCGGTGCTGGTGCCGAGCTTCTACGCCTTCCCCTCGGTCGGCACCTTCTTCGTGCTGGTCGCCTTCGTGGTGGTGGTGCTGGGCGGGCTCGCCAGCGTGCCGGGCACGGTCATCGGCGGGCTGGTGCTGGGGGTGGTGGAGTCGATCACCGGCTTCTTCAGCCCCGACCTGAAGGAGGCCACGCATTTCGTGCTGCTGATCCTGCTGCTGGCGCTGCGTCCGCACGGGCTGTTCGGTGTGAAGGGTGCGGAGAAGGAGGCCCTCAGATGATCATGTCCCGCTACCTGGTGCTGCACCGCAGCGACGCCGCCTGGACCGCCCTGCTCGCCGCCGTGGTGGTGGGCGGTGCGCTGGTGCCGAGCAACGACTACTACCTCAACCTGCTGGTGCTGACCCTGCTCTACGCCGGTCTGGCCTCGGCCTGGAACATCGTCGGCGGCATGGCCGGGCAGTTCTCGCTGGGGCACACCGCCTTCTTCGGCATCGGTGCGTACACCTCGACGGTGCTGCTCAACTACGCGGGCGTCAGCCCCTGGCTGGGCATGCTGGCGGGCGCGGCCTTCAGCATGGTGCTGGCGGTGCTGATCGCCTTTCCCACCTTCCGCATGCGCGGTGTCTTCTTTGCGATGGCCACGCTGGCTTTTTCCGAGACGGTGCGCATCCTGCTCATCTACTCACGCAAGTTCGTCGAGTTGCCTTACGGCCTGAGCATCGACTTCAAGCCGGGCCTGGCGCGCATGGTGTTCTCCGACCGCGCCAGCTACGTGTGGCTGGCCGGCGGCTACCTGGCGGCGGTGCTGGTGGCGGCCTTTCTGCTGTCGCGCAGCTTCACCGGTTTCTATCTGCGCGCGATCCGCGACAACGAGGACGCGGCCGATGCGTCGGGCGTGCCGGTACGTCGCTACAAGCTGCTGGCGTTGCTGGTCAGCGCCGCCTTCAGCGCGGTCGGCGGCACGCTCATGGCGCAGTACGTGATGTACATCGAGCCCGGCACGGTATTCACCATCGGCTTCTCGGTCGACCTGGCGCTGATGAGCATCCTGGGCGGCGTGGGCACCCTGGCCGGCCCGGTGCTGGGCGCGGCCATCGCCCTGCCCTTTCGCGAGTTTCTGGTGGAGGCTTTCGGCGACTCGGCCTCGGGCACGCACCTGGTCGTTTACGGGCTGCTGCTGGTGGTGATCGTGGTGCTGCTGCCGCAAGGCCTGCTGGGCGGCGTGCGCAGCCTGCGGGCGCAAATGTCGCAGGGCAGACGGCGTGCCGCCGCGGCCGAAGCCCGGCTGGCCGCCGGCACCGGAACCGGAGGCCGCTGATGCTGCAGGTAAGGCAACTGACCAAGCGCTTCGGCGGCCTGGTGGCGGTCGACGCGGTCGACTTCGCCGTGACGCGCGGCGAGATCCTCGGCCTGATCGGCCCCAACGGCGCGGGCAAGACCACGCTGTTCAGCCTGGTGGCCGGCGCGTTGCCGCCCGACGCCGGCGACATCCTCTTCGAAGGCCGCCCGCTCGCCGGCATGAGCTCGGCCGGCATCTGCCGGCAGGGCCTGGCGCGCACCTTCCAGATTCCGCAGACCTTCGCCTCGATGACCGTGCTCGAGACCGTCACGACCGGCGCGCTGCTGCGCCGCAGCCGGGTCGACGAGGCACGCGAGGCCGCGGCCGCCGTCGCGCGCCGGGTCGGCCTGGGCCAGCGCCTCGACCTGCCCACGCCGTCGCTCACCACCGCCGAAAAAAAGCGGTTGGAGGTGGGCCGCGCGCTCGCCACCGACCCGCGAATGCTGCTGCTCGACGAGGTGCTGGCCGGACTCAACTCATCGGAGGTGGGCACCATGCTCGAACTCATACGCAGCCTGCGCGACGAGGGCACCACCGTGCTTTTCGTCGAGCACAACATGGAGGCGGTCATGGGCATTTGCGACCGCCTGGTGGTGATGGACACCGGCCGCAAGATCGCCGACGGCGCGCCGCGCGACGTGATGCGCGACCCCGCCGTGGTGCGGGCCTACCTGGGCGACCCGGCGCCGGAGGTGCGGCATGCTTGAGATCCGCGACCTCGATGCCGGCTACGGCGACACCCAGGTGCTGTTCGGCATGAACATGCAGGTGCGGCGCGGGGAGGTGGTGGCCATCGTCGGCTCCAACGGCGTCGGCAAGACCACGCTGTTGCGCACCATCGCCGGCCTGCTGCGGCCCACGCGCGGCAGCGTCCGCTTCGACGGTGCCGACATCGGCGGCCAGCCCACCGCCGCCATCGTCGAACGTGGCGTAGTGCTGGTGCCCGAAGGCCGGCGCCTGTTCCAGCGCATGACGGTGCGGCGCAACCTGGAACTGGGCGCCTATTCGAAGCGGGCCCGGCCGCATCTGGCCGAACGGCTCGACTACGTGCACCGGCTGTTTCCCATCCTGCAGGAACGCGCGCTGCAACTCGGCGGCACGCTTTCGGGCGGCCAGCAGCAGATGTGCGCCATTGCGCGCGGCCTGGTCGCCATGCCCGAACTGCTGATGCTCGACGAGGTGTCGCTCGGTCTGGCGCCGATCGCGGTGGACAAGGTCTACGACGCGATCCGCGCGATCCGCGACACCGGCGTCACCCTGCTCATCGTCGAACAGAACGTCGGCCGGGCGCTGGCCCTGGCCGACCGCGCCTACGTCATCCAGCACGGGCACGCCGCCCTGAGCGGCACCGGTGCCGAGCTATCCCAGAACCCCGAGGTGCAGCGCATCTACCTCGGCCTCGACCACCAGACGGAGACATTCGCATGAAGCAGGACCAGGGTATTTCTCGCCGCACTTTCACCGTGGCGGCCGGTGGCGGTCTGGCCGCCGCCACCACCGCGCCCGCCGCGCGGGCGCAGGGCGGCACGCCGGTGAAGATCGGCGTGCTGCTGCCGCTGTCGGGGCCGCTGGCTACGCTCGGCAACGACGTCTATCGGGGGTTTCAGCTGGCGCTGGAGTGGGCCAATGCCGAAGGCGGCGTGTTCGGCGCGCCGGCGGAATTCGCAGTGGCCGACGTGCCCAGCAGCACCGAAGCGGTTTCGCAGGCCAACCGGCTCATCAGCAAGGACCGGGTGAAGGTGATCGTCGGCTCGTACGCGAGTTCCATTTCCATCCCCGCCAGCCAGGTGGCCGAGCGCAACAAGGTCATCTACCTGGAACAGGGCGCAGTGGCCGACGAGGTCACCAAGCGCGGCTTCAAGTACCTCTTCCGCATGATCTACCCGGCCACCACGCTGGGCGCGGGCGCCGCGCGCTTCGTCACCGAGACCATCGCGCCGGGCTGCGGCCTGGAACTGCCCAGGATGAAGGTCGCTCTGCTCACCGAAGACTCGTCCAACGGCAGCGCCATCGCCGAGGGCGCCAAGAGCTGGTTCGCCAAGGCCAGCGTCAACGTCATCGACGCCACCAGCTACAGCTACAAGACCACCGACATGTCTTCGATGGTGCAACGCTACAAGTCGATCCAGCCCGACGTGCTGGTCGCTTGCCAGTACACGCCCGACTGCATCCTCTTTGCCCGCCAGTCGCGCGAGGCCGGCCTGAACTTCAAGGCGGTGATCGGCAACGGCGGCGGCCACAACGTCGGCGAATACGCCGAGGCGCTGATGGACGACGTCAACGGCGTGTTCAACGCCGGCACCTCGGTCAACATCAACCCGGCCGGGCTCACACCCGAGTCCGCCGCGCTCTTCAAACGCTTCCACGAGGAACATCGCAAAAAGTTCGACGGCCGCGCGCCGTCCGCGCATACCGGCATGGGCTTTACCGCCATGTACCTGCTGCTCAAGAAGATCCTGCCGGCGGCCGGCTCCATGGATGTCGAAAAAATCCGCGAGGCCGCGCTGGCGCTCGACCTGCCGCCCGGCTCCACCATCGTCGGCTGGGGCGTGAAGTTCGATCCGCAAACGCAGAGCAACACCCGCGCGTTCCCCACCTACGACCAGTGGCGCGCCCGCAAGATCGTCACCATCGCGCCCGAGCCTTTCGGCCTGGCCAAGCCCACCGCCATGCCGCTGCCGACCTGGGGCAAGCGCGCCGCCATCTAGCCATGCCGATCGACTACCAACGGCTGCGCTCGCGCCGTTTCGCCGACGTGGTGCAGGCCTACGGACCGCGCGACTGCATCCTGTACGCACTGGGCCTGGGGCTGGGCCACGACCCGATGGATCGCGCCCAGCTCGACTATGTGTACGAAGACGGCCTGCGCCTGCTGCCCACCATGGCCGTGGTGCTCGGCTACGGCGGCTTCTGGCAGCGCGAGGCCGACACCGGCATCGCCTGGCAGTCGGTGGTGCACGGCGAACAGGGCCTGCGCATCCACCGGCCGCTGCCGGTGTCGGGCCGGGTCACCGGCCGCACGGTCATCGAGGAGATCGTCGACAAGGGGGCCGGCCGTGGCGCCCATGTGCACACCCGGCGCGACCTGCTCGACACCGACAGCGGCGAGCTGCTGTGCTCGCTCACCTCCAACGCCATCAGCCGGGCCGACGGCGGCTTCGGCGGCCCGGCCACCGGCCCGTCCAGCCCTCCACCGCTGCCCGACAGCCCGCCCGACCGCCATCTGGACTTTGCGATACCGCCGCAGGCCGCGCTCATCTACCGGCTCAGCGGCGACGACAACCCGCTGCATGCCGATCCGGCGGTGGCGCGCCAGGCGGGTTTCGACCGGCCGATCCTGCACGGTCTGTGCAGCTACGGCATCGCCGCCTATGCGCTGCTGCGCATGGCCGACGGCGCCGACCCCGACCGGCTGCGCCGTTTCGACGTGCGCTTCTCGGCGCCGGTTTACCCCGGCGACGTGCTGCGCACCGAGCTCTGGACTGGCGACGGCGCCACCGTGCGCTTTCGTTGCACCGTGCCCGCACGCGGGGTCACCGTGCTGGACCGGGGACTGGCCGAACTGGCCGATCCGCGAGAACGGGCCGCCACGGCCTGAGGCAGGCCATTGGCGGCAGCCGCCCGCCCTCAGGCCAGCACGTCGAGCGTGACGTGGTTGGCGAACTTCACCGGGTCGGTGCTCTTCTTCAGGATGCCGGCCGACTGGAAGTCGCGGGCGAAGAACTCCACCTCGTCGCGCAGGTCGCGGCCGGCGGGGTGACGGGCGAAGTTGGTGCTTTGGTGCAGCGGCGCCAGCTCGTCCACGCTCACCTTGGAATGCTTGGCGTAGATGCGCGAAGTCTCGCGCGGGTTCTCGGCCGTCAAGTCCGGGGCCTGCGCCAAGGCGCGCACCACGGTGGTGGCGGTGGGCTTGTCGTTGCGCACCAGTTCGCCGCGCGCGCCGATCACGCAGCAGAGCTTCTGCGCGTATTCGCCGGTGCCGCTGTTGCCGATCTCCTGGAACGCGCCCGGGTTGCGCTTCTCGATCAGGAACAGGTTCGGGTGAGCGACTCGACCTCCAGGCCGTTCTTTTCGAAGTACCCGCGCTCGATCGCCACCGGAATCGGTGACGGCAATAACCGGACTGGCTCCAGGCGAAGGTGATCTTCTTGCGCGGCTGCGCCCAGTGGATCGTCGGTCCCGCTCAGGCCGCCCGGGCGGCAGCCGTGCCGACGCAGGCGAGAATCAGCCGATGCACCTGAAACCGCTCGCCCTGCTGACGATTCTTTTCCCCTTGGTCGCCGCGACGCCTGTCGCCGCCGCGGACCTGCAACTGACCATCGACAACCCCTCGCCCGCCGCTGGCCAGATGTATGTCGCCCTGTTCGACAGCGCCGAGACCATGGCAGCGAACAAGCCGACCAAATCGCAGATCGCGCCCATCACCGGCAACCCCACCGTCGTCACCTTCACCGGGCTGAGCGCCGGCCTTTATGCCTTCACCGTCTTCGCCGACGAAAACGGCAATGGCAAGCTCGACACCAACTTCGTCGGCATGCCGACCGAGCGCTATGGTTTCTCCAACGACGCCATGGGCCTGATGGGTCCGCCCAAATTCGAGGCGGCGCAGGTGCGGCTGGACGGCGAGACGAAGGCGACCACGATCCGCCTTCGATAGCGCCCGGCGGCGCGTCGGCACCGTCGCTGCGATGGACCCTGTCCATCGACGGCGAATGCAACAATGCCACCTGCCGCGTCCAACCCCGAGACGCCGCGCACCACCGGATCCATCTCCATGAGCGTGAAAGAACGCAACAACGTCCACGTGTCGGGCCTTGGCGCTTCCACCATCTTCTTCGCCCATGGCTTCGGCTGCGACCAGAACATGTGGCGCCTGCTCGCTCCCGCCTATGCCGACCGCTACCGCATCGTGCTGTTCGACCTGGTCGGCTCCGGCCTCTCGGACGAGGCCGCGTTCGACAAGACCAAATACGCCAGCCTGCGGGGTTACGCCGCCGACCTGGCGGAGGTGGTGCGCGAGTTCGGCCACGGCCCGGCCATCCTGGTGAGCCACTCGGTCTCGGGCATGATCGGCGTGCTGGCCGACAACGCCCATCCCGGGCTTTTCGCGGCGCACGCGATGGTCGGTCCCTCGCCCTGCTATATCGACGACCCCGCCACCGGCTACGTGGGCGGCTTCCGGCGCGAAGACATCGAGTCGCTGCTGACCACGCTGGAGAGCAACTACCTCGGCTGGTCCAGCACCATGGCGCCGGTCATCATGGGCTCGCCCGAACAGCCCGCGCTCGGCGTGGAACTCGCCAACAGCTTCTGCCGGACCAACCCGGAAATCGCCAAGCATTTCGCACGGGTGACCTTCCACGCGGATCACCGCGCCGACCTGCAGCTGCTGCAGACGCCCACGCTCATCCTGCAGTCCGACGACGACCTGATCGCCCCCATGGACGTGGGCCGCTACATGCAGGCGGTCATGCCGCGCGCCACCTTGCGCATTGTCGAGAACGTGGGCCACTGCCCCCACCTCAGCCAGCCGGGCGCCTGCGCCGAGGCGATCGACGAGTTCCTGGCGGCCAACGCGCTTTGACACTCCCCGACCCGCCCTCGGCCCACAAGGCCACGACCACGCCGGACCCGTTCGACGAGGTGCCCTGCGGCCTGGTGCGCACCGACGGCCGGGGCACGTTCCTGCGCGTCAACCGGCTGTTCTGCGAATGGGTGGGACGCGAGCCGGCCGAGCTGGTCGGCCTGCGGCGACTGCAGGACCTGTTCACCATGGGCGGCCGCATCTTCCACCAGACCCACTGGATGCCGCTGCTGCAGATGCAGGGATCCATCTCCGAGGTGAAGATCGACCTGCTGTGCGCCCAAGGTCCGGACATTCCGGTGGTGATGAACGCGGTGCGACGCGAACGCGAGGGCGGCTTCGTGCACGAAATCGCCCTCTTCGTGGCCCGCGACCGCGACCGCTACGAGCGCGAACTGATCGGTGCGCAGAAGCGGCTGCAGCTGCTGGTGGACACCGAGAAGAAGCTGTCGGAAGAAGCCCTGGACCGCGCCGCCTACGCCGAGCAACTGGTGGGCATCGTCAGCCACGACCTGCGCAATCCGCTGTCGGCGATCCAGCTCGGCGTGGTGGCGCTGGCCCGCAGCAAGCCCAACGAGCAGCAGCAGCGCATCCTCGACCGCATCAGCCGCTCGGCCAACCGCACCAACCGCCTCATCGCCGACCTGCTGGACTTCACCCAGGCGCGGCTCGGCTCCGGGCTGGTGGCGCATCGCCTGCCAATGGATTTGCACGCGATGGTCGCCGAAGCGATCGACGAGCTGGGCACGGTCTTTCCGCAGCGTCAGTTCCGGCACGTGACCAGCGGCGCTGGCGAGGTGCTCGGCGATCTCGACCGGCTCACCCAGCTGATCGGCAACCTGGTCGCCAACGCCGCGGCCTACGGCGAGCCGGGCACGCCGATCATGCTGAGCTCCGAGGTGGAAGCCGGGCACTTCGCGATCAGCGTGCACAACATCGGCCGGCCGATCCCCGCCGAGCTGCTGCCCCGGCTCTTCCAGCCGCTGGTGCGCGGCGAGGAGCACGCGGGGGAGGCGAGCAGCGTGGGCCTGGGGCTCTACATCGTCGATGCGATCGTGAAGTCGCACGGCGGCTCGATGGCGGTGTCGTCGTCGGCGGAGTTCGGCACCGCCTTCACGGCGAGGTTTCCCCGCGCTGCGGCCGGCGATCCGGCTCGCTAGTCGGCCGCCTCAGGTCAATAATTCGGCCACCTCTTCGGCCGCGAAGGTCTCCAGCGCGTACCGCCGGCAATGCTCCAGGTAGCCGCGCTCGTGCGAGGCGATCAGGTCGACCGTGCTGTTCCACAGCCAGGCCGGCGCATCGAGGCTGGCGGCCTTGCGGCCGCTGGCGAGCTCGGCCTTCCAGCGCTGGCGGTCGTCCACGCTCATCTGGCGCGCATGCGCGCGGCCGACGACGTGTGCCAGAAAGCGCGCCGCGCGCATCGCCTCGCGCTGGTCGACCTGGGCCAGCTCCAGCTTCAGGTCTTGCGGCAGCAGCTCGCGCAGCACCACCGCCCGGCCCAGCACGTGGGCGCCGGCCATGCGGCTGCCGAGGTGCGGCGAAAGATGGCGGGCGCCTTCCAGCACCCGCAGCGCGTTGTCCCGGGGCTGGCCGCTGGAGGCCGCGCGCGGCGCCGCGGCCTTCACCGCTTCCTTCAGGTCGATCAGGCAGAGGTCCTTGCCGGTGGAGGCGCGCCCGCCCACGTCCAGCAGTACCGCATAGCGCAGGTTGCCGAGCGAGCTGCAGCCCTTCATCCAGTAGGCGACGTCGAGCACCCGCACCGGCCCGTCGGACTCGCGCCGTTCCAGGCGGCCGAGCAATGCGGCGACCGTGCATTCGTCGAACAAGGCGTGGATCGCCGTGCGCTCCTTCTCCGATACCGGCCAGAAGCGCTTGCCCAAGGGAATCGCCACCGTCTTGCCCTCGGTGCGCTCCTGCGCCAGATGCCGCCAGGTGCGCTGCTGGGCGCTCTTGAGGGCGACCTGCACCGCGTCGGGACGCAGGTTCTCCTGGATATCGTCGGGTGGACCGAAGGCCGACTCGTAGCCCTCGGCCACCTGCTCGACCATGCGTGCGGTGACCACGCCCGGCAGGTCGGAGCTGCGTGCGGCCATCGACAGCGACAGCGCCAGCCGCACCAGGTCGTGGGCGGGGTTGCCCAGCACCGTCTGGTCGAAGTCGCGGATGCGCACCCGCGCCTTGCCCCGGGTATTGGCCAGCGGCCCCAGGTTGCCGACGTGGCAGTCGCCGCAGATCCAGATCGGCGGGCCCTCGGGCAGCGAATGGCCGGCGTTCTCCAGCCATTCGTAGAAGCGCAGCGTATTGCCGCGCACGTAAGCATGGGCCGAGGTGGCCATCTTGAGATTCTTGGCTTTGAGCAGCACGGCCTGGCGAAGGTCGGGCGCGGGCGGCAGGCGGCGGGCGTGGGAGGTCAAGGGGTCGTCCGATGTTGTAGTGGTTTTATCGGAACGTTAGGCGCCCGCCCGGGCGCGGCACGTAGGCGGTCAGGACGTCCGGCCTCGGGACGAGGCCGCCCGGGGCCACGCGCGGCCGGGCCGGCTCAGGCATCGAGGGTGAAGAGTTCCAGGTGGCGCGACACGAAGGGCGGGATGGCCGCCGCCTCCAGGGGCCGGCTGAGGTAATAGCCCTGCACCGCGTCGCAGCCCGAGGATTCGAGCATGTCGAAGACCTCGGCCGTCTCTACCCCTTCGGCCAGCAGCCGGTAGCCAAGCGCCTGGCCGAACCGGATGATCGACTTGAGCAGTTCCCAGGAGCGCGGATCGGTCGCGATCGGCTTGATCAGCGACTGGTCGAGCTTGAGCAGTTCCGCCGGCAGGCTGTGCAGGCAGGAAAAGTTGCAGTAGCCGATGCCGAAGTCGTCGAGCGACACCTGCACGCCCAGCGCCCGGATCGCGTTGAGCGTGCGCAGCGTCTGCGCGCTGTCGAGGGCGGCGTTCTCGGTGCATTCGATGTGCAGCTGCGAGGGCACGATCTGGTGCAGGTCGCAAGCATTGCGCACGATCTTCACGAAGTCCGGATGCTCGAGGTTCTTGGCCGACACGTTGACCGCCATGGTCAGGTTCAGTCCCTGGCTCGTCCATTCGGCGAGCTGCGCGAGCGCGGTATGCATGACCCATTCGGTCACCGGATGGATCAGGCGGCTGCTTTCCACCAGGGGAATGAACTCGGCCGGCGACAACGCGCCCAGCCGGGGGTGGTTCCAGCGGATCAGCGCTTCCACGCCCTTGTACTGGCGCGAGCGCAGGTCCATCTTGGGCTGGTAGACCAGGCGGAACTCCCCTTCGGCCAGGCCGCACGGAATGTCCTGCAGCAGCGCGAAGGCGCGGCGCCCGCTCGCATCGGTCTGCTCGGCGAACCAGGCGAAAGCGCGATCGGTCTGCTGGGCCTGGTGCAAGGCAGAAGCCGCGCGGCGGATCACGTCGCCAGCGCTCTCGGGCGACAGCTGGAACGCGGCGATGCCCACCACCGGCGACTGGTCCATGTCGATCTGGCTGCGGCCTCCGCGCAAGGGCCGCTGCACATGCTCGACCAGCTGCGCCACCTGCGCCTGCAGCAGCGCCGGTTCGTCGCCGGCCAGCATGAAGCCGAAACGAGCTTCATTGACCTTGTAGAGCGTGGCCTGGTCGCCGACCCATTCGGCGAGCTGGGCCGCGAAGTCCCGCACCACCGCCTCCAGCGGCTTCGCGCCCACGACCCGCTGGGCCTGCTGCAGCTGCTGCTGGCTGTAGGCCTCCACGAGCACGAAGGTCCGGTGCTCGCCGGGCGTCAGCGCGCACAGGTCTTCCAGGTCGCAGACCAGCTGGGTGCGGTTGGGCAGGCCGGTGACCTCGTCGGTCCGGCCCAGTCCCTGGTGCAGGTCGACCTGGGACATGGCCATCGCGGCGAGATCGGCGAGCTGGCGACGGTCGTCGGGGCCGAAGCGCCGGGCCTCGCGGTCCAGGATGCACAGGGTTCCCAGCGCATGGCCGGAACGGGTCAGCAAGGGAGCGCCGGCGTAGAACCGGTAGCCGGCCGCCAGCATGGGGCTGTCGGCGAAGCGCCGGTCCTGCGCCAGGTCTTCCACCACCAGTACGCCACGTCCACGGATCGTGTAGTCGCAGATGGCGGTGGAGCGCTCGGTCTCGGTCGCGTCGACCCCGACACGGGACTTGAACCAGAGGCGGTCGACGTCCATGAAGGTCACCAGCGCGATTGAGGTGTGGAACACCCGGCTCGCCAGCCGGGTAATGCGGTCGAAGGATTCGGAGGCAGGGGTGTCGAGCAGCCGACGGGCGCGCAAAGCGGCCAGCCGTTCAGCCTCGCGCAGGGGAGACGGCATCGCGGCAGGGCGGGCGAGCAACGCGCCGCCGGCCGGGGCGAGTTGACGGGTTGGGGATAAGGCAGCCATGCGTGTTTATCCAGCGCGGCAGCCTACGCGAACCTGACCGGGCCGCCATCAGGCGGCCGATCGGCGACTTAATGCACATGGCGGCCTCATTTGTGACATACCCGGCGGTGCACGAACCCGTGGTCATGTGTCAGCGGCCCGCGCTTTCATTGGGCTTTCATATGACCGTCATCGTTTGTATCGAGGATATGAAGTTCATGCACTTGGCCGACATGTGGCGGTGCAGACAGATTTCTCCCAACGATGAAGCCATGAACCAGAATTCCGCTCCCAAGCCCACCCGTCGCGACGCCCTGCGCATGTTCGGCGCCGCCCCCATGCTCCCGCTGGGTGCTGTGTCCTTCCTGACCGGCTGCGGCGACGGCAACGACCCGGTCGTCGCCGCGCCCGCGCCGGCCCCGGTGGTCGCCGCCAACTTCCAGACCGCCGAGTTCATGCCCATGGCCGCCCCCACCCTGGCCACGCCTGCCGCCATGGCCACCACCACCGTCGGCTCCACCCTGCGCATCAGCTACGACAACGGCACCGCCGTCGACTTCGCCCTCGCCTATCAGCCCTTCTTCATGACC
Organism: Xylophilus sp. GOD-11R; assembly: GCF_033546935.1. GTDB lineage: Bacteria > Pseudomonadota > Gammaproteobacteria > Burkholderiales > Burkholderiaceae_C > Xylophilus. Next base: position 3,187,842 of record NZ_CP137854.1, read on the forward strand.
GGCGACCTGGTGCCCGACGGCGCCGGCGGCACCATCCTCGCCGGTGGCTACGTCAACGCCGCAGGCCAGCCGATCATCGACAGCTCGGTGGCCGGCCAGAGCCGCCAGTTCTTCTCGGACTCGCCGGACGGCACCTCGCTGCTGAGCCTGCCCAACCCCACCGTCACCGGCATCAAGGGCAAGGCGGTCTTCGCCGTGGTGCAGTTCGAATACACCACCCGCGACCTCGCCGGCAACAGCACCTACGGCACCCTGCCCTCGCCGATCGCCGTGCTGACGCTCGACCAGGACCAGACCACCGGCAAGCTGACCCTGGTGAAGTACCACAACGTCGACACCTCGGCCGCCCACGGCCTGTGGATCACCTGCGGCGCCAGCCTGTCGCCCTGGAACACCCACCTCTCCAGCGAGGAGTACGAACCCGACGCGTTCGTGGCCGCCAGCAGCACCATGTTCAAGGCCTACAGCCGCAACGTGTTCGGCAACGAGACCACGGCCAAGGCCTACCACTACGGCCACATGCCCGAGATCACCGTCAACCCCGACGGCACCGGCAGTTGCAGGAAGCACTACTGCATGGGCCGCATCTCGCACGAGCTGGTGCAGGTGATGCCGGACAACCGTACCGTCATCATGGGTGACGACTACACCAACGGCGGCTTCTTCATGTTCATCGCCGACGCCGAGCGCGACCTGTCGGCCGGCACCCTGTATGTCGCCAAGTACACCGGCTACTCGATCGACCCGGCCGCCGCCGCCAACAAGATCACCTGGATCAAGCTCGGCCACGCCACCAGCGCCGAGATCGAAGCCCTGGCCAACACGCTGGCGCCCACCGACATCATGGACGTGGTCTACGCGGTGCAGAACGGCTCCAACGACGCCAGCCCGCTCACCCCGGCCGGCACCATCGACAGCACCTACACGCTGATGTACTGCGATGGCAAGGCCAACTGGGTCAGGCTCAAGCCCGGCATGGAAAAAGCCGCCGCCTTCCTGGAAACCCACCGCTACGCCAACCTCGCAGGCGGCAGCATGGCCTTCACCAAGATGGAAGGCACCACCGTCAACATCCGGGACAAGGTCGCCTACTCGGCCCTGCAGAACATCCAGGACTCGATGGTCTCCGGCGGCAAGGGCTGGACCGCCGGCTCCGGCGTGGCGCTGGCAGCGAAGCTCGGCGCCGGCGGCGTCATGGCCCACGACCTGGCCGGCGGCCAGGTCGACAGCACCGGCGCGGCCATCTTCGGCCAGTGGGTGCCGAGCCAGACCAAGGCCCTGCTGATGGGCGCGGACATCGCCGCCGACGCCCTGGGCAACACCGCCGACCCCAACAAGATCGGCAATCCGGACAACCTGAAGTTCTCCGAGAAGATGCGCACGCTCTTCATCGGCGAGGACAGCGGCCAGCACGTGAACAACTTCCTGTGGGCCTACAACGTCGACACCAGGAAGCTCTCGCGCGTCATGTCGATTCCCGCCGGCGGCGAATCGACCGGCCTGCACGCGGTCGACGAGATCAACGGCTGGACCTACATCATGAGCAACTTCCAGCACGCCGGTGACTGGGGCAGCATCCACTCGGTGGTGCGCGCCACGCTCGACCCGCTGGTCAAGGCCAACTACAAGGACCGCTTCGGCGCCTCGGTCGGCTACCTGACCGCCGCACAGACGCAGTACTCGACCGGCGCCAAGAAGGCCTGACGCGTCCGTGCACGGCATCGGCTGCCGCAGCCGGTGTCCGCACCGAAGAACGCCCGATGCCATCCATCGGGCGTTTTTCTTTTTCCGCGCGGGCAACACTGATTTACCGCACGGCGGGGTTATCGATTCGCGCCTGTCGCCCTAGCATCGCGACCATTCCATCCGATCACCGAAAGCCGCTTTCATGAACATCACCTTCGACCAACGCCGCGTGCTCGTCACCGGCTCCACCAGCGGCATCGGCTTCGCTGCCGCCCGTGCCTTCCTGCAGGCCGGCGCCGAAGTCGTCATCAACGGCCGCAGCCAGGCCCGCGTCGACGAAGCCATCGCCCGCCTGGGCGACGACGGCCGGCGCGCCGTCGGCTTCACCGGCGACCTCGCCGACGCCGCCGACGCCGACCGGCTCTTCGTCGCGCATCCGTCGTTCGACATCCTGATCAACAACCTGGGCATCTTCCAGCCGCAGGATTTCTTCGACACGCCCGACAGCGAGTGGGATCGTTTCTTCCAGACCAACGTGATGTCCGGCGTGCGCCTGTCGCGGCTCTACGCCCCGGGCATGGCAGAGCGCGGCTGGGGCCGCATCGTGTTCATCTCGTCGGAGTCGGGCGTCAACATTCCGTCGGACATGGTCCATTACGGCTTCAGCAAGACCGCCCAGCTGGCGGTGTCGCGCGGGCTGGCCAAGCGGCTCGCCGGCACCGGCGTCACGGTCAACTCGGTGCTGCCGGGGCCGACGCTGTCCGAAGGCGTGGCCGACATGCTCAAGGAAGAAGTGCAGCGCACCGGCGAAAGCCTGGAGAAGGTCGCGGCCGACTTCGTGAATGCGCACCGCGGCTCGTCCATCATCCAGCGCGCCGCTACCGTCGAAGAGGTCGCCAACATGATCGTCTACGTGTCCTCGGAACAGGCCTCGGCCACCACCGGCGCCGCCCTGCGCGTGGACGGCGGCGTGGTCGACACCATCATCTGAGGCCCGGACCCCGCAAACGAGAAAGGCCACCGGCGCGAGCCCGTGGCCTTCATTCGACTGCGCCGGGATTCGAACCCGGGAGATCCGCCGTCCTGACCATCGACGCATCACGGCGGATCATTCAACGTCCATACCTTTGAACTCTCGGGCACGCAGCCCGGCGATTCCAGGAAGCGTTCGTGTCGCCCGCGTGTCCGACCCCGTCGACAACCGTCGCACCATCGCGGCTGCCGCGTTAGAGCCATCCTGCCTTTCGCAGGCGCCGGTACAGGAACACGCCGCAGCCCAACGTGACCGCCACCGCCGTCGGATAGCCCCAGCGCCACTCCAGCTCCGGCATGTACTTGAAGTTCATGCCGTAGAGGCTGAACACCATGGTGGGCAGCGCCAATATCGCGCCCCAGCCGGCAAGCTTCTTCACGATCTCGTTCTGGTGGATCGTGATCTGCGCCAGGGCCACCTGCATCGCCGAATCGATGGTTTGCTGCAGCCGGTCGGCGGTCTGGGTGACCCGCGCCACGTGGTCGAGGATGTCGCGGTAATAGATGCGGCTTTCCTTCGGAATGATGTCGCCGTGGAAGCGCAGCAGCTGGTTGCAGATGTCGGTGATGGGGAACGCGGCCGCGTGCAGCTTCATCAGCTCGTTCTTCAGGTGATAGAAATCCTCCAGGTTCGACGCTGGCGGCACCCCCTTGAAAAGATCCTTCTCGATGCGGGTGAAGCGTGTCTGCAGGGCGTCGATGCACGGCTGGTAGTGGTCGACGATGAAGTCGATCAGCAGGTAGAGCACGAATCCCGGGCCGTGGGCGAGCTTGTCCTGGCGCGACTCGGCGCGCTCGCGCACCGCCGCGTAGCCGTCGGCATCGCCGTGCCGCACGGTCACCACGAATCGCGGGCCGACGAACACATGGGTCTCGCCGTGGCGGATGTGCTCGCCCTCCAGCCGCACGGTGCGCAGGATCACGAACAAGTGGTCGCCGTATTCCTCGATCTTGGGCGGCTGGTGGGCGTTTTCGGCGTCTTCCACCGCCAGGTCGTGCAGGCCGAATTCCTGCTGCACCTTCACCATGAGTTCGCGGTCGGGCTCCACCAGCCCGAGCCAGACGAAGGTGTGGTCTTCGTCGAGCGCGTCGCTGATCTCGTTGATCTCCACGCTGCGTTTCTTCAGCCCCGCGCGGTAGACCGAGCAATTGACCGTGGCTTTTTCCAGGTTCATCTGTTTCCTTGGCTGCGGCCTGCTGCGGCCGCTTTTATGGATTCTTTATGAAAGCGCGGCCCATCCTGGCGAAAAATGCAGGTCGATACGGTTCCTGAGCATCACGCATCGGCCGCACATCGGCCGGCCGCCACGAAAACTGCCGATTTTTTCAACACCACCACCATGCTGCCCCACCCCGGAACCGGCGCCCTGCCGACGCGGCCCGACCCCGATGCGCTCGTGCTGCAGTTGCGCCGCGACGACGAACGTGCCCGCCGCGGCAAGCTGCGCATCTACTTCGGCGCCAACGCCGGTGTGGGCAAGACCTTCGCCATGCTCGGCGCCGCGCAGCGCGAAAAAGCCGCCGGCCGCGACGTCGTCATCGGCGTGGTCGAAACCCACGGCCGCGCCGACACCGCCGAGCTCACCGCCGGCCTGGAGACCCTGCCGCCGCAGCAACTGCCCTACCGCGACCGCATCCTGCCCGAGTTCGATCTCGACGCCGCGCTGGCCCGGCGTCCCGCCACGCTCCTGGTCGACGAACTCGCGCACACCAACGCCCCCGGCGCACGCCACGACAAACGCTGGCAGGACGTGCAGGAACTGCGCGATGCCGGCATCGACGTGTGGACCGCGCTCAACGTGCAGCATCTCGAAAGCCTCAACGGCACGGTCGGCGCCATCACCGGCATCCGGGTACACGAGACCGTGCCCGACACCGTCTTCGACAGCGCCGACGAACTGGTGCTGATCGACGTCACGCCCGACGAGCTGGTCGCCCGCCTGCAGGCCGGCAAGGTCTACCTGCCGCAGCAGGCCGAGCGCGCGGCCCAGAACTTCTTTCGCAAGGGCAACCTCATCGCGCTGCGTGAGATCGCCCTGCGGCGCACCGCCGAACGGGTGGGCGACGACCGGCTGCACTGGCGCATCGAAACGCCACGCGACGCGCCCGCTACCGAGGCCGACACCGTGCTGTGCTGCGTCGGCCCCCGGCCCGGCGCTGAGCAGGCCGTGCGCGCCGCCGCGCGGCTGGCCGGCCTGCGCAACCAGCGCTGGTCGGCGGTTTATGTAGAAACACCGCGCCTGCAGCGCCTGCCCGCCGCCGAGCGCGACCGCACCCTGGCGGTGCTGAAACTGGCGGAGGAGCTGGGCGCCAGCACGGCCGTGCTGACCGGCCCGGAGGTGGCGCAGGCCCTGGCCCAACATGCGACGCAGCACGGGTTCTCGACCCTGGTGATGGGCCGGGCCGCCCCGCGCACCGGCTGGTCGGCCTGGTGGTCGCGCCTGGCCCGGCCGCCGCTGCGCTCGCGGCTCGCTGGCCTCGCCCCGGCGCTCGACTTCTGGGAAGTGCCCGCCGCCGCCAGCACCCGCCGCCTCGGCGCCACGCCGCTGCCGCCCGACGAACTGCCCACCGCCCACCAGCGGCGCTGGCCGGGCTTCGTCTGGTCGGCCGCCGTCAGCGTCGCGCTGGTGCTGACGCTGCATCCGTTCAGCGGCGCCTTCGAGCTGGCCAACATCGTCATGCTGTTCCTGCTGGGCGTGGTGCTGATCGCCTTCCGCTTCGGACGCGGACCGGCAGCCCTGGCCGCCCTGCTCAACGTGCTGGCCTTCGACTTCTTCTTCGTGCCGCCACGCCTGTCCTTCGGCGTGACCGACGTGCAGTACCTGGTCACCTTCGCAGTGATGCTCGGCGTGGGCCTGCTGATCGGCCAGCTCACCGCGCGGCTGCGTTTTCAGGCGCGCATCGCCGCCAGCCGGGAGGCGCGCACGCAAAACCTTTTCGAGCTGTCGCGCGAGCTGTCGGCCGCCTTGCTGCCCGAGCAGATCGCCGAGATCGGCGAAGCGGCCGTGCGGCGCAATTTCGGCGGCCAGGCGCATGTGGTGGTGGCCGACGAGCACGACCGGCTGCCCGCCAGCGCGGCCCTGCCCGAAGGCGTGGACGCCAGCGTTGCCGACTGGGTCTACCGCAACGGCCAGCCCGCGGGCCTGACCACCGCCACCCTGTCGGCCCACGCCTGGCACTACCTGCCGCTGGCCGCGCCCATGCGCATCCGCGGCGTGCTGGCCTGCCGACCGGAACACGCCCGCTGGCTGCTGATTCCCGGCCAGCAGCAACTGCTGCAGACGCTCACCCGGCAGATCGCCATCGCGCTGGAGCGGGTGCACTACGTCGACATCGCCCGGCAGGCCGTCGTGCAGATGGAATCCGAGCGCCTGCGCAACACCTTGCTGGCGGCCATGTCGCACGACATCCGCACGCCGCTGACCGCGCTGGTCGGCCAGGCCGAGACGCTGCAGTCGGCCGGCGCCTCCCTATCCGCACCATCGCGCGAGCAGCTCCTGTCGGGCTTGGTGGCGACCGCCCGCCAGATGCAGGGCCTGGTCATCAACCTGCTCGACATGGCGCGGCTGCAGAGCGGCGCGATCACGCTGCGCTCGGAGTGGCAGTCGGTGGAGGAAGTGGTCGGCGCGGCGCTGGCTTCGGCCGCGCCGGCGCTGGTGGGGGTGGCGGTGCGCACCGACATCCCGGCCGATCTGCCGCTGGTGGAGTTCGACGCCGGCCTGATGGAGCGGGTGCTGGTCAACCTGCTGGAAAACGCCGCCAAGTACGGCGCGCCGCCCATCGTCGTATCGGCGCGCGCCGGCGACGACACGCTGGAGCTCCAGGTACGCGACCACGGCCCGGGGCTTCCGGCGGGCTCGACGCAAGACCTGTTCGGCATGTTCATCCGGGGCGAGTTCGAGTCGGGCACGCCCGGCGTCGGGCTGGGGCTGGCAATCTGCCGCGAGGTGGTTGCGGCTCACGGCGGCACGACAGGCGCGGCCGATGCCGAGGGCGGTGGCGCGGTCTTCACCATCACGCTGCCGCGCCGGCCGGCGCCGGCGGTCGACTAGCCCAGCACCAGCCGGTACCCCACCGCGTTCTCCGTCAGCAGAAAACGCGGCTGCGCCGGGTCGTCTTCGAGCTTGCGCCGCAGGTTGCCCATGTAGATGCGGGTGTAGTGGCTCTGCTCCACCGCCGCCGGCCCCCACACCGCCAGCAGCAGCTGCCGGTGCGTCATCACCCGGCCGGCATGCGCCAGCAGCGTGGCCAGCAGGTTCCATTCGCGGGGCGTGAGGTGCACTTCCTGGCCGGCCTTGCGCACCAGCCGGGCGGCCCGGTCGACTTCCACCGTGCCGAAGCGCACCGGCGTGTCTGCCGCCTCGGCCGATGCGCCGGCGCCGCGGTGCTTGCGCTGGCTGGCGCGCACCCGCGCCATCAGCTCGCCCACGCCGAAGGGCTTGGTGAGGTAATCGTCGGCGCCGGCGTCGAGCGCGCGGATCTTCATGTCCTCGTCCGAGCGTGCCGACAGCACGATGATCGGCACGTCCGACCAGCTGCGCACCGAGCGGATGACCTCGGTGCCGTCGCCGTCGGGCAGGCCCAGGTCGAGCAGGATCAGCTGCGGCTGCCGGGTGCCGGCCTCCACCGTGCCGCGCTGCACCGAGTCGGCCGGCCAGACCTTCCAGCCCTCGTGCTCGAGTGCCGCGCAGACGAACTGGCGGATATGCGCCTCGTCCTCGATGACCACCGCGACGGATCCCTGCATGACCTGGTCTTTTCCTTCAGCCGTGACGGCTCTGCTGGTAGGACGCCAGGTGATCGGCCCAGGTCGCCGTGCGGCCGAACTCGGCGGCGATCGTCCGGGTCATCACCTCGTGCATCAAATGTGCGACTTCGCACGCCGGGCATCGTATCTGCAGCCGCACCCGGCCGCCGGACTGCAGCGGAATGCAGCGCAGCACGCCGGCGTCGGCGCAGTCGCTGACCGCGTGGCGCACTTCCGCGGCGTCGTGGGTCTCGGCGAGCACGTCGATCACCACGAAAGGCGTGGCACAGGTCGATCGACGGGAAGCGGCGGCGTGGGGATAGGCGGCGTAGGCCATGTTATTTCGCAGCCTCCAGCGAAAGATTGAGCGCCAGCACGTTCACCCGTGCCTCGCCGAACCAGCCCATGACCGGACGCTCGGTGTGCCGCTCGACCAGCCGGCGCACCGTCTGCGGCGGCAGTCGGCGCGCCCGCGCGACCCGCTCCGCCTGGTAGGCGGCCGCCGCCGGGCTGATGTGCGGATCGAGCCCGCTGGCCGAGGCGGTCACCAGGTCCACCGGCACCGGCGCAACGTTGCCCGGGTCGGCCGCCCGCAGCGCCGCGACCCGGGCCTTGACCGCGTCGGCCAGCGCAGGATTCAGCGGCCCCTGATTAGAGCCGCTGGAGGCCTGGGCGTTGTAGGCCATGGGCGCGGTGGCAGACGGCCGGCCCCAGAAGTGCCCGGGGTCGGCGAAGGCCTGGCCGATGAGCGCGGAGCCGACGGTCTTGCCGTCGCGCACGACCAGGCTGCCCCGGGCCTTCTCGGGAAACAGCGCCTGCGCCGCGCCGGTCACGGCCAGCGGATAGACCGCGCCGGCCAGCACGGTGAGTGCGGTGAACAGCACCAGGGTGGGACGAACGATGGAAGTCATGGCGGATTCCTCAAACCAGGCCGCAGGCGACCAGCAGCAGGTCGATGGCCTTGATGCCGATGAAGGGAACGATCAGGCCGCCCAGGCCGTAGAGGGCCAGGTTGCGGCGCAGCAGCGCGGCGGCGCCGACGGCGCGGTAGGCCACGCCTTGGAGGGCCAGCGGAATCAGCACCACGATGATTAGCGCGTTGAAGATCACCGCCGACAGAATGGCCGACGACGGGCTGCCGAGGCGCATCACGTCGAGCGCGCCGAGCTGCGGATAGGTCGACACGAAGATCGCCGGAATGATCGCGAAGTACTTGGCCACGTCGTTGGCGATGGAGAAGGTGGTGAGCGAGCCCCGCGTCATGAGCAGCGCCTTGCCGGTCTCCACGATCTCCAGCAGCTTGGTCGGGTTGGAGTCCAGGTCGACCATGTTGCCGGCCTCCTTGGCCGCCTGGGTGCCCGAATTCATCGCCACCGCCACGTCGGCCTGGGCCAGCGCGGGTGCGTCATTGGTGCCGTCGCCGGTCATGGCCACCAGCCGGCCCTCGGACTGGTAGCGGCGGATCAGCGCCAGCTTGTCCTCGGGCGTTGCCTCGGCCAGGAAGTCGTCCACGCCGGCCTCGGCGGCGATCGCCGCGGCGGTGAGCTGGTTGTCGCCGGTGATCATCACCGTCTGGATGCCCATGCGGCGCAGCTCCCCGAAGCGCTCCTGGATGCCGGCCTTGACGATGTCCTTGAGCTCGACGATGCCCACCACCGTGGCGCCGTCGGCCACCGCCAGCGGCGTGCCGCCCCGGCGCGAGATCTCGTCGGCCGCGCGGGTCAGCTCCACCGGCAGATGGCCGCCGATGGCCTCGACATGGCGGCGTACCGCTTCCACGGCGCCCTTGCGCAGGGTGCGGGCGGGGTCGCTGGCGGTGGCTGCCAGGTCCATGCCGCTCATGCGCGTCTGGGCGGTGAAGGGCACGGCCTGGGAGCCTGCCGGTGCAGCCGGCGCCGAGAAGCCGAGCCGTGCGGCCAGCGCGACGATGCTGCGGCCTTCGGGCGTTTCGTCGGCGGCCGAGGCCAGCGCTGCCGTGGCGGCCACTGCGCGCTCGGTCAGGCCGGGTGCGGCGGTGAACGATGCCGCCTGGCGGTTGCCATGGGTGATGGTGCCGGTCTTGTCGAGCAGCAGCACGTCGACGTCGCCGGCGGCTTCGACCGCGCGGCCCGAGGTGGCGATCACGTTGGCCTGCATCATGCGGCTCATGCCGGCCACGCCCACGGCCGAGAGCAGCCCGCCGATGGTGGTGGGAATCAGGCAGACGAGCAGCGCCACCAGCGCGGTCAGGCTCACCACCGTGCCGGCGCCGGCCGCCTGCACGCTGAAGATGGAATACGGCAGCAGCGTGGCCGTGACGCCCAGAAACACGATGGTCAGCGCCACCAGCAGGATGGTCAGCGCGATCTCGTTGGGCGTCTTGCTGCGCTTGGCGCCTTCGACCATGCCGATCATGCGGTCGAGAAACGATTCGCCCGGGTTGACCGTGATGCGCACCACCAGCCAGTCCGACAGCACCCGGGTGCCGCCGGTCACCGAGGAGAAGTCGCCGCCGGATTCGCGCACCACCGGCGCCGATTCGCCGGTGATCGCGCTCTCGTCGACCGAGGCGACGCCTTCGATGACCTCGCCGTCGAGCGGAATCAGGTCTTGTGCGTCGACCAACACGACGTCGCCCCTGCGCAGGTTCTCGGCCTGCTCGGGGGTCCACTCGGCACCGTGCACCGGGTATTTGAGCTTCTTGGCCCAGGTCGATTTCTTCAAGCCCTTGAGCGAAGCGGCCTGAGCCTTGCTCCGGCCCTCGGCCAGCGCCTCCGCGAAGTTGGCGAAAAGTACGGTGAACCACAGCCAGACGGCCACCGACAGCACGAACCACGGCGCCGACGCCACGTCGGCCGGCGCCTGCAAGGCATGCACCCACAGGAAGGTGGTGAGGATGCTGCCGACATACACGACGAACATCACCGGATTGCGCCACTGCACCCGCGGATCGAGCTTCTTGAAGGCGTCGCGCAAAGCCGGCACGACCAGGGCGCGGTCGAGCAGCGCCAGCGTTGGGGAAGCGGTTTTCATGATTGTTTCCAGAGCATCAGGTGCTCGACCACCGGGCCCAGCGCCAGGGCGGGCACATAGTTCAGCAGGCCGACCAGCAGCACGGTGCCGATCAGCAAGACGACGAAAAGCGGACCGTGCGTCGGCATGGTTCCGGCATTGGCCGGCAGGCGGTTCTTGCTGGCGAGCGCCCCCGCGATGCCCAGCACCGGCACGATCACGCCGAATCGGCCGAACCAGATGGCGATGGCCAGCAGCGTGTTGTAGAAGGGCGTGTTGGCCGACAGTCCGGCGAAGGCGCTGCCGTTGTTGTTGGCCGCCGAGGTCAGCGCGTAGAGCACTTCCGAGAAACCGTGCGCGCCCGGGTTGGCCACGCCGGCGCGGCCGGCATCGGCCATCACCGCGACGGCGGTGCCCACCAGCACCAGCAGCGGCGTGACCAGGATGGCGATGGAGACGAGCTTCATCTCGTGCGCCTCGATCTTCTTGCCCAGGTACTCCGGCGTGCGGCCGATCATCAGCCCGGCGATGAACACCGCCAGCATGGCGAACACCAGCATGCCGTAGAGGCCGGTGCCGACGCCGCCGAAGACCACCTCGCCGAGCTGCATCAGCACCAGCGGCACCAGACCGCCGAGCGGTGTCAGGGAATCGTGCATGGCGTTCACCGCACCGCAGGAAGCGGCGGTGGTGATGGCCGCGAACAGCGCCGACGCGTCGATGCCGAAGCGCACTTCCTTGCCTTCCATGTTGCCGCCGGCCTGCAAGGCGCCGGCCGCCTGGTCTACGCCGAGCGAGGCGAAGACGGGGTTGCCCGCCTGCTCCGCCGGGATCACCGCCACCACCGCCGCCACGAACAGCACCGTCATCGCGGCCAGCACCGCCCAGCCCTGGCGGCGGTCGCCGACCACGCGGCCGAAGGCCAGGCACAGCGCCGCCGGAATCAGGAATATGGCCAGCATCTCCAGCAGGTTGCTGATGGCGGTCGGGTTCTCGAACGGGTGGGCTGAGTTGGCATTGAAGAAGCCGCCGCCGTTGGTGCCCAGCATCTTGATCGCCTCCTGCGAGGCGACCGGACCCATGGCGATGGTCTGGGTGGCGCCGCTCCTCGCCTCGGTCACCGGCGCACCGGCCGCATCGACCACCGGCTTGCCCTCGGCATCGAGCTTCGGCGCCTGCCAGGTCTGGCTTTCCAGGGTGTCGACGGTGCGGGCGGGCTGGAAATTCTGGATCACGCCCTGCCCTGCCAGCGCCACGGCCAGCACCAGCGACAGCGGTACCAGCAGCCAGGCGGTGATGCGGGTGATGTCGACCCAGAAATTGCCGACGCGGCCCGTGGAGCGAGCGGCGAAGCCCCGGAACAGCGCGAACACCACCGCGATGCCGGTGGCCGCCGAGAAGAAATTCTGCCCGGCCAGCGCCACCATCTGGGTCAGGTGCGACATCGTCGCCTCGCCGGCATAGCCCTGCCAGTTGGTGTTGGCCACGAAGCTGATCGCGGTGTTGAAGGCCGAGTCCGGCGACACCGCGGCCATGCCGTCGGCGTTGAGCGGCAACCAGGCCTGCAGCCGCTGCACCGCATAGACGAAGAAGGCGCCGGCGACGTTGAACGCCAGCAGCGCCAGGGCGTAGGGCTTCCATCCACCGTCGGCGCCGGGCGCCACGCCCGCCAGGCGCAGCAGGGCCGATTCGGCGGAATGCATCCAGCGCGGATGGGTGCCGTCGCAGAGCGCGGCCATGTAGCGCCCGACCGGCCAGGCGAGCAACGCCAGGGCCAGCAGAAAGACGATCAGCAGGGTCCAGGCCGAGGTGTCCATGTCAGAACTCCTCGGCGCGCAACAGCGCCCAGACCAGGTAGACGAAGAGCAGCGCGACCAGCAGGCCGGCGCCGCCGTAGAGGACTTCGGTGGCGATCACGACCGGTCTCCCTGCTGTGGGGCGGTGCGTGGCCGCAAGCGGTCCAGGCCAATGACGAGGGCCGCGACAGCGGCCCAGAAGACGGCGATGCCGCCGAGATAAACGAGGTCCATGACGACTCCTGCGAACGATGGCTCGAGCGTAGGAAAGCCGGCATAAAAGAGCCGTCAAGAACGACGGCCCGGCTATAAAGAATTCATAAAGGCCCGGTGGTTCGCAGCCAGCGCCACAGCGTCGACCGGCTCACGCCCATGGCCCGCGCCGCCGCCTGGTGGTTGCCGAAATGCCGGGCCAGCACCGCGCGCGCCCGGGCACCCCGGTCGTCGTCCGCGCCCTGCTCCGCCTCCGGTGCTTCGATGCGGGCGGCCTCGAACAGCTCCGGGCATTCGTAGGCCAGGCCGCTCCAGTCGACCGTACCGGCGGCCGGAAACTGAGCCATGAACACCGCCAGCCGTTCGCACACGTTTTCCAGCTCGCGCACATTGCCCGGCCAGGTGTAGCCCTGCAGCAGCGCCCGCACCGGCCGCAAGGCGTCGCGCGGCGCCTCCACGCCCAGGCGTGAGAGGTTGCGGCGCACCCGGTGCTCGACCATCGGCATCACGTCGGCCGGCCGGTCGCGCAGCGCCGGCAGGCCCAGGCGCAGGGTGTTGATGCGAAAAAACAGGTCCTGCCGAAAACGCCCCTGCGCCACCATGTCGGCCAGCGGCTGGTGCGTGGCGGCGATCACCCGCAGGTCCACCGGAATCGGGCTGGCGCTGCCCACGCGCACCACCTCGCGCTCCTGCAACACCCGCAGCAGCCGGGTCTGCAGCGACAGCGGCATGTCGCCGATCTCGTCGAGAAACACCGTGCCGCTGTGCGCCGCCTCGAACAAACCGCGCTTGCCGCCGCGCCGCGCGCCGGTGAAGGCGCCTTCCTCGTAGCCGAAGAGCTCACTCTCCAGCAGGCTCTCGGGCAGGGCCGCGCAGTTCACCGCCACGAAGGGTTTGCCGGCGCGCGGGCTTTCGTTGTGGATGGCCTGGGCGAAGAGTTCCTTGCCGGTGCCGCTTTCGCCGCTGATCAGCACGGTGAGGTCGGTGCGGGCGAAGCGCCGCGCCGCGTCCACCGCGCGCACGAAGTCCGGGCTCGCGCCCTCCAGGTCGTCGAAGCGGTGGCGGGCCGAGGTCTGTTGCCGGCGTTGCTGCATACGCAGGCTGTTGTCGGCCTCGTGGATCGCGATGGCGTCGTAGAGCGTCATCGCCGCGCCGCAGATCTCGCCGTTGACCCGGATCGGCGTGCGGTTGGCCACCCAGTGGCGCCCGCCGATGGTGAGCACGCGCGCCCGCTCGGTAGCGCCGCTGTCGAGCGTGCCCTGCAGCGACAGGTCGTTGTCCAGCAGCGCCAGGTCGCGGCCGAGCAGCGAGCCGCCGCCGGCCCCCAGCACCCGCTGCATCGGCGGGTTGGCCGCGATCACCTGGTTGGACCGGTCCACCGCCAGCACCGCGTGTTCGAGCGTGTGCAGCACGCCGTTGAGCTGGGCGTAGCGGTCGGCTTCCATGCGCGCCACCCGCACCAGCTCGATCGCCTCGTCGAAGCCGCGCCGGATGCTGTCGAGCGAATACGCCATCACGCCCACCAGCCCGGCGGCTTCGGCCATCTCCACCGCCAGGCTGGTGCCGACGATCACCGGAAAGCCCGCGCCGTGCAGTTCGTCGAAATGCCGGCGCGCCTCGGTGGGCGTCAGGTAGGCGCGCTGCTCCAGCTCGATGTTGAGCAGGTCGTGGATCGCGTCGAGCTCGGGCAGCGTCTGGCCATAGACGATCACGCCGACGCGCGGCGACAGGTGCCGCACCCGGATCAGCGCCTGCAGCACGTCGAGCCCGCCGAGCTGCATGGTGGCGACCGGCGCGCGCACCTGCTGGCGCAGCAGGCCGCCGTTGGCGCCGCCGCTGATGAAGGCGTCGACGCCGCCGTGGCGGATGCGCTCCTGGGCATAGGCGATGGTGTCGTGCACCGTCGCGTCGATGAGTTCGATGTCCGCGCGGTCGTGGTATTCGGCGATGACCGGGGCGGAGAACTCGCGCAGGTGCCGGTAGCCGAGAAAGCACAGGCGCGGTCGCGGGCCGGACGGGGTCGTGGGGATGAAACTCATGTCGCTTTTCTTGTCTCTGGAATGCCGATGTCGCGCGGTGAAACATTATTGGTTCGCGATGCGACATCCGTCTGTCCGGGCCGACCCTGACAGGGTCAAGCGAATCAAGCACTTGCAAGCGTCTTGCCGGTGGCACGTGCCCTGCAATGTCTTCGATGGTTCCGCGTTGCGACCTCGCTGCGCACATCAGAAAAACCGGAGACAAAGCCACGTGACCCTCATTGCCACCCGCACTCGCCGCCGCCTCCTCGGCGCGGCCGTCCTCCTGGCCTGCGGCCTGAACGCCGCCCAGGCCCAGTCCGACTATCCCAACAAGCCGATCCGCCTCGTCGTGCCCTTCGCCACCGGCGGCGTCACCGACGCCACCGCCCGGATCGTGGCCGAGAAGCTCGGCCAGGCCATCGGCCAGCCGATCGTGGTGGACAACCGCGCGGGCGCCGCCGGCAACATCGGCACCCAACAGGTGGCGCAGGCCGAGCCCGACGGCTACACCCTGCTGCTCGGCTACGACGGCACGCTGGTGATCAACCCGAGCGTCTACGCCAAGGTTCCTTTCGATTCGGTCAAGGACTTCGCGCCGATCGGCAAGATCGGCGACGCGCTGCTGATCGCGGTGATCAACCCCAAGCTGCAGGCGCACAACCTCACCGAATTGCAGGCCCTGGCGCGCAACACGCAGGGCGGCCTGTCCTACGGCAGCGCCGGCACCGGCAGCACCACCCACCTGGCCGGCGAAATGCTGCGCCAGCGCACCAACATGCCGATGACCCACATTCCATACAAGGGCGGCGGCCCGGCGCTCACCGACGTGGTCGGCGGCACGTTGCCCATGACCTTCGCCTCGGTGACCGGTGCCATGCCTTTCATCAAGGGTGGTCAACTGCGCCCCATCGCCGTCACCTCCCGCCAGCGCGCCCCCGCGCTGCCGGATGTGCCGACCTTCATCGAGCTCGGCTTGAAGGACTACGAAATCAGTTCCTGGGTCGGTTTCCTGGCGCCCGCCAAGACACCCAAGCCGATCATCGACAAGCTCAACGCCGCCATGCAGAAGGTGCTGAGCACGCCCGAGATGGTCGAGCGCCTGAGCGCGCTCGGCGTGGTCGCCACTCCTGGCACGCCGGACGCCTACGGAGCGGAGATCGTGCGCGACCTCGCCAAGAACAGGACGATCGTCAAGGCCGCCAACATCCAGCTCGACTGAGCCATTTCCCGGGAGCATCACGATGAAGCGACTCGACACCGCCCCCGCCCGGGGGTTTTTCGCACCCGACCGGCGCGGCCTTCTGCAGGCCGGCCTTGCATGCGTATGCGCCGCCAGCGGCATCGCCCAGGCGCAGACGCCCTTTCCCTCGCGGCCGATCCGTCTGGTGGTGCCTTTCGGCACCGGCGGCGTCACCGACACCAGCGCCCGGCTCATCGCCGACAAGCTCGGCCAGGTGCTGGGCCAGCCGGTGGTGGTGGACAACCGGGCGGGCGCCGCCGGCAACATCGGCACCCAGCAGGTCGCCCAGTCCGACCCCGACGGCTACACCCTGCTGCTCGGCTACGACGGCACCATGGTGGTCAACCCGAACGTCTATGCCAAGGTGCCCTTCGACCCGATCAAGGACTTCGCGCCCATCGGCAAGATCGGCAACGCGGTGCTGGTGATCGTGGTCAACCCGCAGGTGCCGGCGCACAACTTCCAGGAGCTGATGGCCTGGGGCAAGAGCCAGCCCGGCGGCATCTCCTTCGGCACCTCGGGCACCGGCAGCACTACGCATCTGGCGGGCGAAAGCCTGAAGCAGCGCACCGGCATTCCACTGGTGCACGTGCCCTACAAGGGTGGCGGCCAGGCGCTGACCGACGTGGTCGGCGGCGTGTTGCCGATGCTGTTCCCGGCGCTCGCCGGCGCCGCGCCCTTCATCAAGAGCGGCCAGGTGCGCGCCATCGCGGTGTCGTCGGCCGAACGCACGCCGGCCTTTCCGGAGATACCGACGCTGCTGGAGAGCGGCGTGAAAGACTTCGTCTTCGACTCCTGGGTCGGCCTGCTCGCCCCGGCGAAGACGCCGCGCCCGGTCGTCGACCGCCTCGACCGCGCTCTGCAGGAAGTGCTGCGCATGCCCGACACCCGCGAGCGCCTGGCCGCCCTCGGTATCGTCGCCACACCCGGCACGCCGCAGGAATACGGCCGCCAGATCGCCTACGACCTGGACCGCTATAAGGCGATCGTGAAAACCGCCAACATCCGGATCGACTGATGAGCACGCTGTTCGACAAGATCTGGGACGCCCACCGGGTGGCCCGCAACGACGCCGGCGACGAGCTGGTCTACATCGACCGCCACCTGGTGCACGAGGTGTCGAGCCCGCAGGCCTTCACCGCGCTGGCCGAGGCCGGCCGGGGCATCCGCTCCAACGCGCGGCACATCGCGGTGCAGGACCACAACGTGCCCACCACCGCCGACCGGCTGAGTTACATCGCCAGCCCCGAGAGCGCGGCGCAGATCGAGGCCCTGCGCGGCAACGCCCGCCGCACCGGCATGCGCCTGCTCGACCTCGACGACGCCCGCCAGGGCATCGTGCACGTGGTCGCGCCGGAACAGGGCTGGGTGCTGCCCGGCTCCACCGTGGCCTGTGGCGACTCCCACACCGCCACGCTCGGCGCCCTCGGTGCGCTGGCCTGCGGGGTCGGCACCTCCGAGGTCGAGCACCTGATGAGCACCCAGAGCCTGTGGATGCGCAAGCCGCTCACGCTGGGCATCGAGATCGCCGGCACCCTGGGGCCCGGCGTCTACGCCAAGGACCTGGCCCTGGCCGTGATCCACCGCATCGGCACCGGCGGCGGCGTGGGCCATGCCATCGAGTACTACGGCCCCGCCGTGCGCGCCCTGTCCATCGAGGCGCGGCTGACCCTCTGCAACATGACCATCGAGGCCGGCTCGCGCTTCGGCCTGGTCGCCCCCGACGCCACCACCATCGCCTACCTGCGCGAGCGGGTGAAGGGCGCGGCGCGCGAGCACTTCGACGCCGCCGTCGCCGCCTGGGCCCACCTGCACACCGACGACCCGGCCGACTACCGCCGCCGCGTCGCCATGGACGCTGCAGCGGTGGTGCCCACCGCCACCTGGGGTACCACGCCTGCCGACAGCGCCGCGCTCACCGGCCGGGTCGGCGACGGCACGCCCGCGGGCGACGCCACCGAGCAGGAACGCATCGCCGCCGCCCTGGCCTACATGGGCCTGGAGACCGGCCAGGCGATGTCGTCCGTGCCGATCGACATCGCCTTCATCGGCTCCTGCACCAACTCCCGCATCGAAGACCTGCGCGCGGCCGCCGGCATCGTGCGCGGCCAGCGCATCGCCGCCGGGGTGCGCGGCCTGGTGGTGCCGGGCTCCACCCAGGTCAAGCACGAGGCCGAGGCCGAAGGGCTGGCCCAGGTCTTCGTCGACGCCGGCTTCGAATGGCGCGAATCGGGCTGCTCGATGTGCATCGGCATGAACGGCGACAGCGTGGGTGCGGGCCAGCGCTGCGCCTCCACCTCCAACCGCAATTTCGAGAACCGCCAGGGCCAGGGTGGCCGCACCCACCTGCTCAGCCCCGCCGCCGTGGCCGCCTCGGCCCTGCGCGGCCGGCTGACCGACCCGCGCGAGGTGATGGCATGAAACGCAGCGTGACCACCGTGGCCGGCCATGCCGCCCTCATCAACCGCGACGACATCGATACCGACGCGCTGTTTCCCGCGCCCTATCTGCGGCTGACCCAGCGCAGCGGCATGGGCCGCTACCTGTTCGCCGACTGGCGCGCCGACGCGCGACCGGAAGTGGCCTTCATGCAGGCCGCCGAGCCGCCGCGCTTTCTGGTGGGCGCGGTCAATTTCGGCTGCGGCTCCTCGCGCGAGCAAGCCGTCTGGGCGCTGGCCGACTACGGCGTGCAGGCGGTGCTGGCGATGTCCTTCGGCGACATCTTCCGCAACAACTGCGTGAAGAACGACGTGGTCGCCGCCACGCTGTCCCCGGACGACCATGCCACGCTGGTGAAGGCCCTGGCCGCGAACCCCGGCGCCGAACTGCGGCTCGACATCGCCTCGCGCACCCTGCAGCTGCCGGGCGACCTCGATCTGCCGGTGGTGCTGGCCGAGGGCCATGCCGAGCAGCTGCTGTCGGCCGAAGACCACATCGCCCGCACCCTGCACTACACCGACGCGCTGCAGGCCTACGAGGACCGCGTCAAATCCGAGCAGCCCTGGCTTGCCCGGATCGATTGATTCCCCGATTCCATTCATCACAACCGCAAGAGAAACTTCCCTTCATGGCAAATCCCCTCCTCAAGCAGAAGCTCGCCGCCGGCGAATTCCTGGTGATCCCCGGCGTGCAGGACATGATCGCCACGGTCATGGCCGACAAGGTCGGTTTCGACTTCGTCTATGGCAGCGGCTACTGGCTGACCGCCTCCGCGCTGGGCCTGCCGGACGCCGGCATCGCCACCTATACCGAGATGGTCGACCGCATGCGCACCGTCTGCCGCACCACCAAGGCGGCCGTCATCGCCGACGCCGACACCGGCTACGGCGGCCTGCTCAACGTGCACCACACGGTGCGCGGCTACGAGGCCGCCGGTGTCACCGCCATCCAGATCGAGGACCAGGAATTCCCCAAGAAGTGCGGCCACACGCCGTTCAAGCGCTGCGTGCCGGTGGAGGACATGGTCGAGAAGATCAAGGTGGCCGCCGAGGCGCGCGAGGACAAGGAGAACTTCCTCATCATCGCCCGCACCGACGCCCGCGCCAGCCTGGGCGTGGACGAGGCGATGCGCCGGCTGGAGGCCTTCGACAAGGCCGGCGCCGACATCCTGTTCTTCGAGGCGCCGCAGTCCGAGGAAGAGATGCGCCGTGCCTGCGCCGCCTTCGACAAACCCATGCTCGCCAACATGGCCGACGGCGGCAAGACGCCGATCCTGCCGGCCAAGGTGCTCGAAGAGATCGGCTACTCGCTCGCCATCTTCCCGGCCATGACCAGCCTGGCCGCCGCCGCCGCCATGGAAGCCGCGCTGCGCAACCTCAAGCAGTCGGGCACCAGCCTGAGCCCGGACGTTCCCCTGGCCGACTTCAACGAGTTCTGCAGCCTGATCGGCTTCGAGGAAGTGTGGAACTTCGAGAAACGCTGGGCCCGCTGAAGATGAAAGCCAGAGCCGCCGTGCTGCGCGAAATGGGCGCAGCCTATCCCTATGCCGACAGCCGCCCGCTGCGCATCGAGGAAGTCGAACTCGCGCCGCCCGGCCCGGGCGAGGTGCTGATCCGCATCGCCGCCGCCGGGCTGTGCCACTCCGACCTCTCGGTCATCAACGGCGACCGCCCCCGGCCGATGCCGATGGCGCTCGGCCACGAAGCTTCGGCCGTGGTGGTGGAGACCGGTGCCGGCGTGCAGGACCTGGTCGTGGGCGACCATGTGGTGGTCGTGTTCATGCCCAGCTGTGGCCACTGCCAGCCCTGCGCCGGCGGCCGCCCCGCCTTGTGCGAGCCCGGCGCCGCGGCCAACGGCGCGGGCACGCTGCTGTCGGGCGCGCGTCGCATTTCGCAGGTCGGCCAGCCGGTCAACCACCACCTGGGTTGCTCGGTCTTCGCCGACCACGCGGTGGTGTCGCGCCACTCGGTGGTGAAGATCGACGCGGACATCCCGCTGGTGGAAGCGGCGCTTTTCGGCTGCGCGGTGCTGACCGGTGTCGGCGCCGTCATCAACACGGCGAAGCTGCAGGCCGGCCAGAGCGCGGCCGTCATCGGCCTGGGCGGCGTCGGGCTGGCCGCGCTGATCGGTGCGCGTGCGGCCGGTGCGCGGCAACTGGTGGCGGTGGACCTGTCCGACGACAAGCTGGCCCAGGCCCGCGAGCTCGGCGCCACCCACACCGTCAACGCGCGCGATACCGACGCGGCGGCCAGGATCCGCGAACTGAGCGGCGGCGGCGTGGAGTTCGCCTTCGAGTTCGCCGGATCGATCCGCGCGCTGGAACTGGCCTATGCCATCACCGCGCGTGGCGGCACCACCGTCACCGCCGGGCTGCCACCGGCCGGCGCCACCATGGCGCTGCCGGCCGTGAGCCTGGTGGCCGAGGAGCGCACGCTCAAGGGCAGCTACATCGGCACCTGCGTGCCCTCGCGTGACATTCCGCGCTACATCGAGCTCTATCGCCAGGGCCGCCTGCCGGTGGACCGCCTGCTCAGCGGCCGGCTGCAGCTCGACGACATCAACCAGGGCTTCGACCAGCTGCACGAAGGCAAGGCCGTGCGCCAGGTCGTGGTGTTCCCCGAACTCTGAAGCCCCGAAAGGCCGGGGCCGGGGCTCAGGCCTCGGCCGTCGGCTTGCGTTCCTGCCAGACCTGCGTTTCCAGCAGCCGGCCGACGTCCTCGCGGATGTAGCGGAACAGCTGCTTCATCGCCTGCGTGGCCGGCCGCTTGGTCGACATGGCCACCGACAGCACGCTGGGCACCGTCGGGTTGACGATGGGGCGCGCGGCCAGCAGGCCGTGGGCCACGTGGTACGAAATGGAACCGAAGGGCAGGAAGGTGTAGGCGAAGCCTTCCTCGGCCAGCCGAATCAGCGAATGCATGCCCTCCACCTCCAGGCGGATGTTGGGCTGCGCCGGCAGCAGCGCCGCCGCCGTGTCGATCACGTCGCGCAGGCCGTGGTGCGGGCTGGGCAGCACCAGCGGTAGCTTGAGCGCCTCGGCCAGGTCGATCGGCGCGTCGGTGGTCATGGCCCCGTGGCCGGCCGCGCCGACCAGCATCAGCTCGTCGGAGATCAGGGTTTCCAGCGCCAGCTTGGCCCGCTTGGGCACGTTGTAGACCACCGCCACGTCGACCTCGCCGGCAATCAGCCATTCGAGGATGTAGCCGCTGATGGCGTCGCGCACCCGCAGCGACACGTCGGGGAAGTCGTGGCTGAAGCGGCTGACCAGCGGCACCAGCAGGGTCTCGGCCAGCATCGGCGGAATGCCCAGCACCACGCTGCCGGCCGTGCTTTTGCGCATGGCCTGCATCTCGCGCACCGCGCCGTCGGCGCGCGTGACGATGTCGTTGGCCGACTCCAGAAAACGCTCGCCCGCCTCGGTCAGCGTCACGCCGTGGCCGGTGCGCCGCAGCAGCGGCAGGCCGAGCTCTTCTTCGAGCAGCTGCAGCTGGCGCGTCAGCGCCGACTGCGTGACCCCGACGGTGACCGATGCGCGCGACAGGCTTTCGGCTGAGGCGATGGCGATGAAATAACGGAGCTGGCGCAGATCCATGGGGCGGCAAGCGGATGCCTTCGTTGATATGCGTTTCATCCTAAGGAGGCGCCGCCCTTCGCGCATCGGTACTCATACCTGTTATTCGCGCTTCGTCGATCGAGGCGGAGCCCGGTCGCCGCCGGGCCGAGTCGCTCAGGCGCAGGATCGGCTCGTCGCGGATGCAGCGACAGAAGCGCTCCATGGCGTCGCTGCGCGGCCGCGTGGCGCTGGCCGCGATCGACAGCACGCCGGGCAGCACCGGGTCGACGATGGGCCGGGCGCGCAGTTCGCCGTTGGCGATGCGCGAGGCCACCGCCGAATACGGCAGGCAGGTGAAACCCAGGCCTTCGCGCACCAGGCTCAGGATGGGCGCGATGCCGTCGATGCGAAAGGAGATGTCGGGCATCACCCCGCGCTGGCGCGCCGCCTCGTCGAGCATGCCGTGCAACCCGGCGCCCGAGCGCGGCATGAACAGCGGCAGACCGAGCACCTCGGCCAGCGCGATCGGCCCGGGCGTGCGCATCGGCGGGCGGTGCGCGGCGCCGATCAGCTGCAGGTCGTCCTGCGCCACCGTCTCCAGCTGCAGCGCGGCGCGCGGCGACACGTTGTAGACGATGGCCAGGTCGATCTCGCCGAGCGCGGTGAGGTCGAGCAGCTCCACGCTCGGGTCTTCGTGCAGGCGCAGCGCCAGACCCGGGTTCTGCCGCACGAAACGGCGCACCACCGGCACGACGAGCGATTCGGCGATGAGCGGCGGCACGCCCACTGACAGCCCTCTCCGCGTGGCCGGTTCCGCAGCGATGCGCGAGTGGTCGAGACCCTGTTCCATGCCGGAATTATGAAAAGCCGCGCACCGCCCGAACACCGCGTTTCGCTCATACCTGCTATCGGTTGCGATGCGTGCGACCGGCTTCCACACTTCGCGCCAAACAGCGGCCCCGGTGCCGTGAAGACGGAGACAAACGCATGCCAGACAGCATTCCAGCCGGACTGCAGCCGCGCCCTGCCCCGCGCCATCCGCAGGCCGGTGAAAGCCCCGCCCCGGACGACTTCATCCTGGAGACGCGCGGCCTCGGCAAGCAGTTCAAGGGCTTCGCCGCCGTGTGCGACGTGAACCTGAAAGTGCGACGCGGCACCATCCACGCGGTGATCGGCCCCAACGGCGCGGGCAAGACCACCACCTTCAACCTGCTGACCAAGTTCCTGCAGCCCAGCAGCGGCACCATCCTGTTCAACGGCCGCGACATCACCCGCGACAGCGCGGTGCAGATCGCCCGCCAGGGCGTGGTGCGCTCCTTCCAGATCTCGGCGGTGTTCCCCAAGCTCACCGTGCTGGAGAACGTACGGGTGGCGCTGCAACGCAAGGCGGGGCTGGCCACGCAGTTCTGGCGCTCCGAGAAAAGCCTGCGTGTGCTCGACGACACCGCCATGCGCCTGCTCGGCGAGGTCGACCTGCAGGGCTTCGCCGACACCGCCACCGTCCACCTCGCCTATGGCCGCAAGCGCGCGCTGGAGATCGCCACCACGCTGGCGATGGAGCCCGAGCTGATGCTGCTCGACGAACCCACCGCCGGCATGGGCCACGAGGACATCGACACCGTCACCGCGCTGATCCGCAAGGTGGCGGCACAACGCACCATCGTCATGGTGGAACACAACCTGGGCGTGGTGTCCACGCTCTCGGACACCATCACCGTCATGCAGCGCGGCTCGGTACTGGCCGAAGGGCCGTACGAGGAGGTGTCGCGCAATCCGGCGGTGCTCGAAGCCTATGTAGGAACCCAGACCGATGACTGACGCCTCCCCCCTGGACGCCGCCGCCGTGCCGCTGCGCATCCGCGGCCTCAACGCCTGGTACGGCGAATCGCACGTGCTGCACGGCGTGGACATGGAAGTGCGGCGCGGCGAACTGATCACCCTGCTCGGGCGCAACGGCGCCGGCCGCACCAGCACGCTCAAGTCGATCATGGGCATGGTCGGCCAGCGGCGCGGCTCGGTGGTGGTCAACGGCGTGGAGACCATCGCCCTGGCGCCGCACCGCATGGCGCCGCTGGGCGTGGGCTACTGCCCGGAGGAACGCGCCATCTTCGCCTCGCTCACCACCGAAGAAAACCTGCTGCTGCCGCCGGTGCTGCAGGAAGGCGGCATGACGATCGACGAGATCTACGAGATGTTCCCCAACCTGCTGGAGCGCCGGCACAGCCCCGGCACCCGGCTGTCCGGCGGCGAGCAGCAGATGCTGGCGCTCGCGCGCATCCTGCGCACCGGCGCCAAGCTGCTGCTGCTCGACGAGATCACCGAAGGGCTGGCGCCGGTCATCGTCAAGACGCTGGGCCGGGTGCTGCGACTGCTCAAGCAGCGGGGTTTCACCATCGTGCTGGTGGAGCAGAACTTCCGCTTCGCCTCGGGCATCGCCGACCGCCATTTCTTCATGGAACACGGGCGCATCAAGGCGGTGCTGGGCCGGCACGAACTGGCAGAACGCGCCGACGAACTGCACCAGTGGCTGGGCGTCTGACGCCCTGGCTACCCGACAGGCCAACAACGACGACGGAGACAAACATGACATCCACCACCCTTCGACGCCTCGCCGCCGGCATCGCCGCCGCCGGCCTGGCCTGTTCCCTGGCCGCGCAGCCGGCCGGCGGCAAACTCTCCGACGGCCGGGTGCGTTTCGGCGTGCTGACCGACATGTCGGGCGTGTACTCCGACCTCGCCGGCCCCGGCTCGCTGCTGGCCGCGCAGATGGCGGTGGAAGACTTCGGCGGCAAGGTGCTGGGCGCGCCGGTCGACATCGTTTCGGCCGACCACCAGAACAAGACCGACCTGGCCGCCAATACCGCGCGCCAGTGGTTCGACACCCAGCAGGTCGACGCCATCGTCGACCTCGTCAGCTCGCCGGTGTCGCTGGCGGTGATGGAGATCGCCAAGCAGAAGAACAAGGTGGCCTTCGTCAACGGCTCGGGCACCTCACGGGTCACCAACGACAGCTGCAACGCCAACACGGTGCACACCTCCTGGGACAGCTATTCGCAGTCCTACAGCCTGGTGGACGCCATGGTGAAACAGGGCGGCGACAGCTGGTTCTTCGTCACGCTCGACAACGCCGGTGGCCAGAGCGTGGAGCGCGACGGCATGGCCGCCGTCAAGGCCGCCGGCGCCAAGGTGGTCGGCAACGTGCGCTTTCCGCTGAACACGGCCGATTTCTCGTCCTTCGTGCTGCAGGCCCAGGCCTCCAAGGCCAAGGTGATCGGATTGATCGCCTCGGGCGCGGACACGGTCAACGCGGTGAAAGCGATCAACGAGTTCGGCCTGACGAGGCAGCAGAAGGTGGTCGCCATGGTCACCTTCCTGCCGGAGATCCACAGCCTCGGGCTGCAGGCCGCGCAGGGGCTGATCCTCAACGAGGCCTTCTACTGGGACACCGACGCCGACACCCGGAAATTCTCCGAACGCTTCTTCGCCAAGAGCAAGAAGATGCCCGACGCGGTGCACGCCGGCGTGTATTCGTCCATCACCCACTACCTGCGCGCGGTGCAGGCCGCCGGCACCGACGACGCGGCCGCCGTCATGAAGAAGATGAAGGAGACGCCGGTCAAGGACTTCTACGCCCGCGGCGGGTCGATCCGCGAGGACGGCCGCATGGTCTTCGACATGCGCCTGGTGCAGGTCAAGAAGCCCGCCGAATCGAAGAAACCCTGGGACTACTACGACATCGTCGCCACCATTGCGGCGGACCAGGCCTTCCAGCCGCTGTCCAAAAGCACCTGCACCCTGGTGAAGAAGTGACCATGGAACGCCCCGCCCACCACTGGATCGCCGCCCTGCTGGTGTCGATCGGCCTGAGCACCCTGGCCATTCCCGCCGCCGCCCAGACCGCGCCGAAGATCTCCGACGGCCGGGTGCGCTTCGGCGTGCTCACCGACATGAACGGCCCCACCTCCGACCTCGCCGGCCCCGGCTCGGTGCTGGCTGCACAGATGGCGGTCGAGGACTTCGGCGGCAAGGTGCTCGGCCTGCCGGTCGACGTGGTCTCGGCCGACCACCAGATGAAACCCGACCTGGCCGCCAACACCGCGCGCCAGTGGTTCGACACCCAGCAGGTCGACGCGATCCTGGACCTGGCCAGCTCGCCGATCGCGCTGGCCGTCATGGAGATCGCGCGGCAGAAGAACCGCATCGCCTTCGTCAACGGTGCCGGAACCTCGCGCATCACCAACGACGCCTGCAACGCCAACACGGTGCACACCTCCTGGGACGCCTATTCGCAGTCGTACAGCCTGGTCGACGCGGTGGCCAAGCAAGGAGGCGACAGCTGGTTCTTCATCACGCTCGACAACGCCGGCGGCCACGGTGTCGAGCGCGACGGCATGGCCGCGGTGAAGGCCGCCGGCGCCAAGGTGGTGGGCAGCGTGCGATTTCCGCTGAATTCGCCGGACTTTTCTTCCTACGTGCTGCAGGCCCAGTCGTCCAGGGCCAAGGTGGTCGCGCTCATCGCCTCGGGCACCGACTCGGTCAACGCCTTCAAGGCGATCAACGAGTTCGGCCTGAACAAGACGCAGAAGGTGGTCGCCATGGTGACCTTCATTCCCGAGGTGCACGCCCTGGGCCTGCAGGCGGCGCAGGGGCTGATCCTCAACGAAGCCTTCTACTGGGACGCCGATGCCGGCACCCGGCAGTTCTCCGAACGCTTCTTCGCCCGCTTCAAGAAGATGCCCGACGCGGTGCATGCCGGCATCTACTCGTCCATCACCCACTACCTGCGCGCGGTGCAGGCCGGCGGCACCGACGAGGCGGCGGCCGTCATGAAGAAGATGAAGGAAACGCCGGTCGACGACTTCTACGCCCACGGCGGCCGCATCCGCGAGGACGGCCGCATGGTGTTCGACATGCGCTTGGTGCAGGTCAAGAAGCCGGCCGAGTCGAAGAAACCCTGGGACTACTACCAGGTGCTGGCCACCATTCCCGCCGAGCAGGCCTTCCAGCCGCTGGCCAAGAGCACCTGCCCGCTCATCCGGAAACCCTGACATGGACATCTTCGGCGTTCCCCACCAGGCCCTGCTCGGGCAGATGTTCATCGGGCTGGTCAACGGCTCGTTCTACGCCATCCTGAGCCTGGGACTGGCCATCATCTTCGGCCTGCTCAACGTGGTGAACTTCGCCCACGGCGCGCTCTACATGCTGGGCGCGCTGCTCACCTGGATGGCGCTCAACTACCTGGGCATCAACTACTGGCTGGCGCTGCTGGTCGCGCCGCTGGCCGTGGGCGGCCTGGGCATGGTCTTCGAGCGCACCATGATCCGCCACCTGCGCAGGCTCGACCCCATCTACGGCCTGCTGCTGACCTTCGGCATGGCCCAGGTGCTGCAGAGCCTGGCGAGCAATTCCTACGGCGTCACCGGCCTGTCGTACAGCCCGCCCGAACTGCTGCGCGGCGCCACCGACGTGGGCTTCATGCGGCTGCCCAACTACCGTGCCTGGGTCGTCGTGGCCTCCATGGCGGTCTGCCTGTCGACCTGGTACGTGGTGGAGCGCACCCGCCTGGGCGCCTACCTGCGCGCCGGCACCGAAAACCCCGGCATGGTGCAGGCCTTCGGCATCAACCTGCCGCTGATCGTCACGCTCACCTACGGCTTCGGCGCCGCGCTCGCGGCCTTCGCCGGCGTGCTGGCCGCGCCGGTGGTGCAGGTCAGCCCGCTGATGGGCGCCGACATCGTGGTGGTGGTGTTCGCGGTGGTGGTGGTCGGCGGCATGGGCTCGATCCTCGGCTCCATCGTCACCGGCCTGCTGCTCGGCGTGGTCGAGGGCCTGACCCGCGTGTACTACCCGCCGGCCTCCAACGTGGTGATCTTCGCGATCATGGCGGTGGTGCTGATGTTCCGTCCTTCCGGCCTGTTCGGCACCGCCAAATGAACCACACGCACACGACCTCCCCCACCCCGTCGCGCCTGGCCCGCCTGCGCGGCCCGGCCATCGTCCTGCTGCTGCTGGCCAGTCTGGCGGCGCCGCTGGTGGTGTATCCGGTCTTCATGATGAAGATCTACTGCTTCGCGCTCTTCGCCAGCGCGTTCAACCTGCTGTTCGGCTTCGCCGGGCTGATGTCCTTCGGCCATGCAGCGTTTCTGGGCAGCGCGGCCTACATCTGCGGCTACTCGGTGCGCAGCCTGGGTTTTCCGCCCGAGCTCGGCCTGTTGGCCGGCACCGCCACCGCCGCCGTGCTGGGTTTCGTGGTCGGCCGGCTGGCCATCCGGCGCGAGGGCATCTACTTCTCGATGGTGACCCTGGCGCTGGCGCAGATGGTGTATTTCATCTGCCTGCAGGCGCCCTTCACCGGGTCGGAAGACGGCATCCAGGGCATACCGCGCGGCAAGCTGCTCGGCTTCATCGACCTGGACAACCCCCTGGCCATGTACTACTTCGTGCTCGCCATCTTCGTTTTTGGTTTCTGGTCGGTGCACCGCATCGTGCATTCGCCCTTCGGCCAGGTGCTCAAGGCCATCCGCGAGAACGAGCCGCGCGCCATCTCGCTGGGCTACGACGTGCAGCGCTACAAGCTGGTGACCTTCGTGCTGTCGGCCTCGCTCGCCGGCCTGGCCGGCGCCACCAAGACCCTGGTGTTCCAGCTGGTCACCCTCACCGACGTGCACTGGTCCACCTCCGGCGAGGCGGTGCTGATGACGCTGGTGGGCGGCATGGGTACCATCTTCGGCCCGCTGGTGGGCGCGGCCGTGGTGGTGTCGCTGGAGCATTACCTCTCGGGGTTGGGCTCCTGGGTCACGCTCATCATGGGTTTGATCTTCATGGCCTGCGTGCTGATGTTCCGCGAGGGCATCGTCGGCAGCGCCCGCTCGTTCTGGCAGTGGCGCCGCGCGCGCCGCGAAGCCGCTACCGCGGCAAAGCCGCTTTCCGTCAACGCCGAGGCCTGAGCCTTTCAATCTTGCCGCCATGGATAAATTCGACCCCCGCTACAAGAAGAGCAACTTCCCGCAGATCCGTCCGGACTGGCTCGCGCTGACGCAGGAGGAAGTGCTGCTGCCGGAGCAGCGCATCGTCGACACCCACCACCATTTCTGGGACGAGGAAAGCGCGCCCTACCACGCCGGCGACCTGCTGGCCGACCTGCGTGGCGGCCACGCGGTCGAGGCGACGGTGCTCGTCGAATGCAAGGCCCGCTATCGCGCCGACGGGCCGGTGCATCTGCGCCCGGTCGGCGAGACCGAGTTCGCGGTGGCGCAGGCCGAGCATGCGGCCCGGCAGGGGGTGAACGTGTGCCAGGGCATCGTCGGCTGGGCCGATCTGCAGCTCGGCGAGCGGGTCGAGGAGGTGCTGGCCGCGCATGCCGAGGCGGGCAAGGGGCGGTTTCGGGGCGTGCGTTGCCGGGCCGCGTGGAGCGACGACCCGGTGCTGGCCGGGCCTGCGGACGGGCCGCCTGCCGGGCTCGTGCTGGAGGCGGATTTCCAGGCCGGGGTGCGGACCTTGACCCGGATGGGCTACAGCCTGGATCTCTGGCTGTATCACACGCAGTTGGGCGATGCGATCCGGCTGGCGCAGGACTGTGCGGAGACGCCTGTCGTGTTGAACCATGTCGGCGGGCCGTTGGGGATCGGGCCGTTCGCCGGGCGGCGGGCGGAGGTGTTCGATGTCTGGCGCCGGGACATGCTGGCATTGGCTCGTTGTGCCAATGTGCATGTCAAGCTGGGCGGGCTGGCGATGCCGCGGACCGGCTTTCCGTTCGCTTCTGCTGCAGCGCCTGTTTCGTCCGAGGAGCTGGCTGCTGCCTGGAGGCCCTACATCGAGACCTGCATCGAAGCTTTCGGGGCAGAGCGTTGCATGTTCGAGAGCAACTTTCCTGTCGATAAAGGGATGTGTGGGTACACCGTGCTTTGGAATGCCTTCAAGCGGGTGGTGGGGGGGGCGTCCGTTGGCGAACGGGAGGCGCTGTTTGACGGTACTGCGCGGGTGTTTTATCGGATTTGAAGTTGGGGTTTGCTCTTTGCTGGGGCAGCTTGTCTTTTTTCTTTTCTTCTACTGTTCGTAGGGTGGAGCTGGGGGCTTGCGCGCCCCCAGACCCGCGGTAACTTTCTTTTGTTGGGACAAAAGAAAGTCACCAAAGAAAAACCCTTGAAGACGAGCTCGAAGCTCGGTCGGGCCATTGCTTCGCTCGGCCTGGGGAATGTGCCTTCGAACGCTCTAGCGGCAACAGTTTGGACAAGGGTTGATCCAGAGCCATGGCCCCGCTTCGCGGGTCGAGGCTGAGAGGGTAAGGACAGTTCACCGCACTGAGCACGGTGAGGGGGCCGCGCTGGTTCAATCGCCATGCTCGCTGCGCGCCGGGGTGTGGCCGGAGCGATCAGTCGCGTGCGATTCGCCCCGCTTGTCGATTTGATCAGTGCGCCCGGTTCTCAGCCGGCCGGCGGTCATGTCATATGACCATTCGACGCGCCAGTGCGTTCTCGGCCGTGCAAGCAGCGCGCGTGGCCATCGGAGCAGCACGGCCCCGTCGCTGTGCTCAGTGCGGTCACCTGTTCTTACCCTCTCAGCCCCAACCCTGCGAAGCAGGGGCAGAGGCACTGGATCGACCCTTGTCCAAACTGTTGCCGTTAGAGCGTTCGAAGGCACATTCCCCAGGCCGAGCGAAGCAATGGCCCGACCGAGCTTCGAGCTCGTCTTCAAGGCAACTTTCTTTGGTGACTTTCTTTTTTGCCAGAAAAGAAAGACACCGTCTTGGTCGTCAAGCCCCGGCTGCAGAAACCAGCGACGGGTCGAATGGTTTGCCCGACCTGAGTACTCCAAAAACGATCGCCAGCAACTTGTGCATGCAGGCCACTACCACGACCTTCTTAGGCTTGTTCTGCGCCCTCAGACGCTGGCTGAATGCCGCAACGATCGGATTGCATCGACTGGCGACAATTGCCGGGAAATACAACGCCTTCTTCAGCTCCCGGTGGCCCTGCGCATGAGTGCCATGGTGCTTGTTGAGCGAAGTGCCCGACTGTCTGATCAAGGGCGAAACACTCGCAAACGCCGCCAGCTCCTTGATCGACTTGAATCGCTCGGGCCGGCCTATGCGCGCCAGCAGTTGCGCCACCGTGCGCTCTCCAATGCCCGGAATGCTCTGCAGCAAACCATCTCGCTTCTGAAGATCCGGGTCGTCGTCGATGGTCTGGCGAATCCGGCGCTGGACCTCCTTGATCGATTGCGTCAGCACATCAATCATCTCCTGCAACGAGGGTTGTACCGCGCTGTGCGCCACATCCAGGCGGTTGAGCTCGCCCTGGCGGATCTGCTGCAGCGTGTCCAGACGCGCAACCAGCGCCTGCAACTCCCGCACCGCCCTGCTCGGTGCCTCCCAGGCCTCTGGCCGCGTCATCCGGCAGAACCTCGCCAGGCTCCTGGCGTCAGCGCTGTCGGTCTTGTTGCGCGTGCCCTCCACCTCGATGAAGCGTTTGACCTTCATCGGGTTGGCGACCGAGACCAGCACGCCCTGGTCGTGAAGCGAACACGCGAGCAGTTCGTGGTACGTGCCGGTGGCCTCCATGCAGACATGCACTTGCGACACACCGCCCTGTACGTGCTCGACCAACCAGCCAAACAAGGCCGCGCAACCGCTTGCCGTGTTGGGAAAAACCTTGGTCCTGTACTTGCCCTGCTCGTTGAGCAACGCCGCATCGAGCTTGGCCTTGCTGACATCTACGCCCACTTGAGAGTTCATTGCCGACACCCTGCAAAAAAGCACGCTATTCGACTCTCTCAACCTGATACGCGGGGTCAGCCAGCGGCCCGCGCGGGCCGCTGGCGCCCCAAGACACCGTTCGAGCTACGACGTCGAATCCGTCACCGTGCACCAGTCTTTCTTACGGGATCTGATCCCAAGTTACCGCACAGGGTCACCGCAACGGGCCTCCTTCGCGCGAAGGGAAGCTGGCCCACAAGGTATCAGTTACCGCGGGTCTGGGGGCGCGCAAGCCCCCAGCTCCATCCTACGAACAGTAGAAGAAAGAAAAAAAGACAAGCCAGCAAAGAGCAAGCCCCAGCCCCCCCCCTCAGCAAAGAGAAGAAATCGAAAGAGCTCAAAACCACCAGATACAGCAAACGAAGCGACAGGATCAATCGCCGCGATCCCCCCACCAGAACCCCTCACCCTCCCTCCTCAACTTCCCCCCAAACGGCGCCAAGAAATGCGCTGGCAACAACGTAGCCCCCCGATCAACGCACTCCCCCAAAACCCGCGTCCGGGTCGCGACAGACTGCACCTGGTCGATACACCCAAAACAACTCCACCCCGGATTCCTCAGTTGCACCGGGTGATGAATCATGTCCCCGGTGAACACGGCCGCCTCACCACCCGAGGTAAGCCACAGGGCCACATGCCCCGGCGTATGCCCGGGCGTCGGCGCGACGACCAGACAGTCGGCGATCTCCGCGTAGTCGTCGACCACCATCGCCTGTCCCGCCTCCACCACCGGCAGCACACTGTCCCGATACCCCGCCAGGTGATGACTGTTCGCATCCGTCGCGAACTTCCCCGCCCAGAACTCGTGCTCCTTGCGTCCGAAGACGTACTTGGCGTTGGGAAAGGTCGGCACCCACCGCCCATCCACCAGCCGCGTGTTCCAACCCACGTGGTCGGCATGCAGATGGGTGCACAGCACATAGTCGATGTCTTCCGGCCGGGCGCCGGCAGCGGCCAGCCGTTCGAGAAAGGGCGTCTGCAGCTGGCACCAGTCCGGCCGCCCCGGCCGGTCCTTGTCGTTGCCGATGCAGCCATCGATCAGGATCTTCGCCCGGCCGGTGTCCACCAGCCACGAATGCATGCTCAGCAATAGCCGGCCGCTGTCGGCCTCGTAATGGCCAGGCGCCATCCAGTCGATGTTGCGCGCCACGTCCTCCTCGGTGGACAGGCGGAAGAAGTCGCGGAACAGAAAGCTCCGGTCGATCATTTCCTCCACCCGCGTGGCCGTCACCGTGCCGATCTTGAATCTCACCACCATCGCTCGCTCCTTGGGTCCGAATTCAGTACAGCTCCATCAGCCGGGCGTTGTCGGCCAGCTCGGCGGGCACGGTGTCGCGCACGATCGCGCCCGCCTTCATCACCAGCACCCGGTCGGAGATCTTCAGCGCTTCCTTGACGTTCTGCTCCACCAGCAGGATCGACATGCCGGTGCGGTCCTGCAGCTCGCGGATCGGCCGCAGCAGGTCCTGGAACAGCTTGGGCGCCAGGCCGATGGAAGGCTCGTCCATCAGCAGGCAGCGCGGCTGGCTGAGCAGCGCACGGCCGATGGAAACCATCTGCTGCTGACCACCCGACAGCGAGCCGGCGCGCCGGTCGTAGAAGTCCTTCAGCAGTGGCAGCACCGACAGCACCCAGTCCAGCCGGGCGGCCTGCTCGGCCTTGGGCACGCCGGCGGCCCACAGGCCGAGCCGCATGGTCTCGGCGACGGTGAGGCCGGGGAAGATGCCGCGCCCCTCGGGCACCAGCGACACGCCGCCGGCCACCAGGTCCCGGGGGCTGGGCCGGGCAATGGCGCGGCCGTGCAGCGCGATCTCGCCGGCCGACACCGGGATCAGCCCGACCAGCGCCTTCAGCAGCGTCGACTTGCCGGCGCCGTTGTGGCCGATGAGGCACAGCACCTCGTTGGCCCGCAGGTCGAAATCCAGGCCTTCGAGCACCGGCCGCCCGCCGTAGCCCACGACCAGGCCGCGTCCGCTCAGTACCGTGTTGTCGCCGCTCATGCCGCCTGCTCCCCGAAATAGATGGCCGCCAGGTGCGGATCGGCCAGCACCTGGGCCGGCTCGCCGTCGGCCAGCAACTTGCCGCGATCCAGAAAGGCGATGCGGTCGGAGATGCCGACGACGATATCGAGGTTGTGCTCGATGATGCAGACGGTCACGCCACGCCGGGTCTGCGAGCGCAGGAGTTCCAGGAAAAGCGCGTACGAGTTGCGGTCCAGCCCGGAGGCCGGCTCGTCGAGCAACCAGAGCGTGGAGTCGGTGGCCATGACGCGGGCGATGCTGAGGAACTTGCGCTCCGCGTACGACAGGTCGATGGCCCGCACCCGGGCCTTGCCGGCCAGCCGGGTCTGCTCGAGGATCTGCGCGACCCGGTCGGCGCGGCCACGTGCGCCCGCCCGACCACCGCGCTGCCACAGCCAGGCGCGCGGCTCCATGGCGGTCAGCACGTTTTCTTCCACGCTCATCTGGTCGAAGAGCCGCAGGTCCTGAAAGGTGCGACCCACGCCCATGCGGGCGATGCGCCAGTGGGCAGCGCGGCCGATCGGCTGGCCGTGCAGCAGGATTTCGCCGGAGTCCTGCGCCAAGTGGCCGGTGATCTGGTTGAAGAGCGTGGTCTTGCCCGCGCCGTTGGGGCCGACCAGGGTGGTGACGATGCCCGGGCGCAGGCTGATGGAGACGTCGTCGGTCACCTTCAGACCGCCGAAGCTCTTGTTGAGGTGGCGGATCTCCAGGATGGGCGGCGCGGTGTCGCTCGCGGTGAGAGGGGTGACGCTCATTTCACCCCCTGCCTCGCCACGCCCGCGATGCCGCCGGGCCGGTAGATCATGAGCAGCACCATCGCCAGGCCATAGACGATCTGCTGGATCGAGCCCACCTCGGTCTGCGGCAGAAACGGCAGGTAGCTGAACAGGCTGGGCAGCACCATCAGCAGCACCGCGCCGACGATGGGGCCGAGCACCGTGCCGACGCCACCGATGATGATCATGGCCATGAGCTGCACCGAGGTGTCGAGCGTGAAGCTCTCCACGTTGATGAAGCTCAGGTAGAAGGCGTAGAGCACGCCGGCCACCGCCGCCAGGGCCGAGGAGACGACCACGCTCAGCGTCTTGATCGCCGCCACGTTCTTGCCGCAGGCGCATGCAGCCGATTCGCTGTCGCGCACCGCGCGCAAGTTACGGCCGAAGCTGGTCTTGAGCAGCACGCTGGTGACCGCGACGATCGCGAGCAGGCAGCCCGCCGCCAGGCCGAGCGCCTCGTAAGGGCCGTCGAGCTCCTGCTGGAACAGCCGCGCCGGCGGTATCGCGCTCAGGCCGCTGTTGCCGCCGGTGACCGACTTCCATTCGGCAAAGACCGTCAGACCCAGCATCTGCAGCCCGAGCGAGGCGGCGACGAAGTATTCGCCCCGCACCCGCAGCGCCGGCAAGGCCAGCACCAGCGACAGCGCGCCGGCCACCGCCATGGCCACCGGCAGCACCGCCAGCAGCGAGGAGCCCCAGGTCAGGCCCATGTAGGCGGCCACGTAAGCACCGATGCCGAAGAAGATGGCGTGGGCCAGCGAGAAGATGCCGGCATAGCCCAGGATGAAGTTGAGGGTGACCGCCAGGATCGCGTTGATGCAGATCAGCGTCGCCAGGTTGAGCAGGTAGGCCAGCATGGGCGGTGCTTTCTTCAGGAGGCTACCGGCCGGCCGAAAAAGCCGGTCGGCCGGAACAGGATGAAGGCGAACAGCACGATGAAGCTGACCGCGTCGGTCCACTGCGGCGGAAACCACAGCAGCGCCAGGTTCTCGGCCATGCCCAGCAATAGCCCGGCGCAGGCCGCGCCTCGCAGGCTGCCCACCCCGCCGACGATGGTGGCGGCCATGCTGATCAGCATCACGTGGTGGCCGATGGCCGGGTTGAGCCCGGCCGAGGCCGAGGTGAGGATGGCCGCCGGCACCGCCAGCAGCGAGCCGAGCGCGAACACCACCGTGGAGAGCCGGCGCGGGTTCATGCCGAAGACCCGCACCAGCTCGGGGTTCTCCGACAGCGCGCGCAGCGCCACGCCCACGTTGGTCCGCATCAGGAACACCTGCAGCGCCAGGAAGAACACCACCGCGCAGACGATGGCGATGCCCGACAGCGGCGAGACGAAGAGCGAGGGCATCAGCTCCACGCTGGCGCTGAGCGGCGTCGACACCGAGATGAAGCTGCGGCCGAAGACGATGCCGATGGCGTTCTGCACGATGATCGCCGCCCCGAACGAGGCCACGAAGACGGTGAAGTACGAGCCCTCGTGCCGCTTGATCGGCAGGTAGACGCAGCGGTCCATGAACACGCCGAAGGCCACCGCCGCGACCGCCGCCGCGGCCGTGGCCAGCGACCAGTGCAGGTGGGCGATGGAGTAGAGCCAGTAGAAGACGTAGCCGGCGATGGTGAAGGTGGAGCCATGCGCGAAATGGAACACCTTGGTCGAGCCGAAGATCAGCGAGAAGCCGACCGCGGTGAGGGCGTAGAGCGCCCCTACCTGCAGGCCGTTGATCAGCAGTTGCAGCAGCAGCATGGCGGGTGGCGGGTGGCGAGTGGCTACTGCACCGGCAGCACGGCGATCACGCGCGTGGACTTGCCGTCGTACTCGTTGACCTGCATCGGCGCGGCCACGGTGCCGTTGTCCTGGAAGACGATGCGCCCGCCCACCATGTCGAAGGCCTTGGTCTCCAGGCGCTGGGCCAGCAGGTTCTCACCGGTGATCGGCTTGCCCTTCTTCTGCAGCTCCACCGACAGCAGCGCGAACAGGCGCACCGAGTTGTAGAAGTTGGCGGCGTAGATGGTCGGCTGCTTGCCCGGGTACTTGGCGCGGAACGACTCCACGAAGCGGCGGGTGACCGGGTCCGGCGAATCCCAGTTGACGTGCTGGGTGGTGTAGAGCGCGCCCTTGGATTCGGGCAGGGCTTCGAGCTCCGGCAGCACGAAGGTCGAGAAGCTGGCGAGCTGCTGGGTCACGCCGTTGTCGCGCAGCTGCTTGACGATCTGCACCTGCTGCGCGCCCCACGAGGCGATGTAGATCGCATCGGGCCTGGCCTCGCGCACCTTGGCCGCGATGCCGCTGAACTGCTGCAGGCTCGCCGGTATCGACAGCGCCGCCACCAGCTCGCCACCGGCGGCCGGCAGGGTGCTCTCCATCTCCTTGAGCACCGCCTGGCCGACCGTCTCGTCGACGTAGATCAGCACGAAGCGCTTGGCCTTGCGCTCCTTGATCAGGTAGGGAAGCATGGCCTTCACGTCGAAGCTGATCAGCGGCAGCACGTTCCAGAAGAACGGCCCCTGCTCGGCCAGCTCCGGCGCCACGCCCGAACCGTTGAGGATGGGCGTCTTGCTGCGCGCGGCGATGGGCGCGGTGGCCTTGAGCACGCCGGTGAAGGACGACAGCACGTAAGGCACCTTGTCGACGTTGACCAGCTTGTTCATGCCGATCACCCCGCGCTGCGGCGTGCCCTGGCTGTCTTCGTAGACGATGGACAGCTTGCCCGGCAGCATCTTGTCGGCGTTGATATGGTCCACCGCCAGGTTGCTGCCGGTCATGAAGACGTCGCCGTACGAGCCCTGGGGCCCGCTGAGCGGAAAGTTGGCGCCGATGCGGATGTCCTGCGCCTGGGCCGAAAGGCAGGCGAGGGCCGTGGCCGCGCACGCGATGGCGCGCAGGATGGACCGGGTTGTCATGGTGTTTGTCTCCTTCGTGAAAAACCGGGGACGGCCGCCCGGCCCGCGCCTCTGACCGGGCGCGTGGCGGGCGGCCGGGCCGCTCAGGCCGGGCTCAGTTCGGCCTGGGCGCGCGAGGCGGCCACCAGCGCGAAGTAGCGCGCCATGGCGTCGGCGGCCGCGTCGGGGTCGCGTGCCTTCATGCCTTCGAGCACCCGCCAACGCAGCGGGGTGAGCGCCGGCAGGTAGATGGCGTGCGCCTGCGCATGCGCCACCTGGTGCGACACGGTGTGCTCCAGCATGGTGGTGAGCGACTGCGCCACCACCGTCAGCATGTCGTTGTGCGCGGCGGCGGTGAGCTGCTTGAAGAACACGATGGCCGCCTCGGCGCGGTGCACCATGTCGCCTTCCTCGGCATGACGATCCAGCACCCGCAGGTTCTGTTCGATGGCGTCGAAGTCCTCCTGCCGCGCCGCCACCGCCGCCAGCCGCACCAGGCTGCCCAGCACCGCGGCGCGGGCCTGGATCAGGTCGCGCTCGGCCGCGTTGTCCTTCAGGGCCAAAGCGCGCAGCGATTGCGCCAGCATCATGTAGGCGCCCTTGTAGAAGACCAGCGCGTCTTCCGGGCTGCTCTGCTCGAAGGCTTCCACCTGGCCGATGAAGACCACGTGGTCGCCGGCTTCGTGGCGCGCATACACGCTGCACTGGAAGTTGGCGATGCAGTCGTCGAGCACCGGCGTGCCGCCCCAGCCCCGGCTGGTGGCCACGCCGTCGAACTTCTCGGCCATGCTCTTGCTGCTGCTGGCGAAGCGCCCGGAAATATCGTCCTGCCGGTGCGACAGCACGTTGATCGCGAACTGCTCCGTTTTGCGGAAGATGTCGATCGACTTGCTGTTGTTGCGCAGGCTCCAGAGCACCAGCGGCGGCTCCAGCGAAACCGAGCTGAAGGAGTTACAGGTCAGCCCGACCGGCTGGCCCTGGGCGTCGGTGGTGGTGATGACCGCGACCCCCGTGGGGAAGCATCCGAGGGCGTGGCGGAAGCTGCGGGCGTTCGCGTCGGGTGGTGTCTGGCTCATGGCTGATGTCTCCTGTCGTCGCCCGGTGGGGGCTGTTTGGCCGGCAGTGTGGAGAGCCGCTCGCGCTCGTGCAATGCATAACAGGTATCGCGCCGACGAGGCCGGCGGCACGGGCGCTCATACCTGTTATTCGTTGTCGAGCGGCCGAGGCCCGACGGATAGTCGGTGCTCCTGCTGAACCACAAGAGCTTCAAGCCATGAACGCAACCAGAGACAAGACATCACCCCCGGAGGCCCGGCTGCTGGCGGTCACCTCCATCCTGGGATACGGCTTTCCCGAAGACGCGCTGCGGCGCGGCATGGATGCCGATCCCCACATGATCGGTGCCGACGCCGGCAGCACCGACCCCGGCCCCTACTACCTCGGCGCCGGCATCCCCTTCTGCTCGCGCCTGGCCCTCAAGCGCGATACCCGCCTGATGCTGCTGGCCGCCGTGCCGCGCGGCATTCCGGTGGTCATCAGCACCTGCGGCGGTGCCGGCGGCGAGCCGCACCTGCAGATGATGGCCGAGCTGGTGCGCGAGATCGCCCGGGAAGAGAAGCTCGACTTCAAGCTCGCGCTGATCCATGCCGAGCAGGACAAGGCCTTCCTGAAGAAGCAGCTGGCCGCAGGCAAGGTGAAACCCGCCTCCAGGCGGCCGCCGCTCACCGTCGAGCAGATCGACGGCGCCGAGCGCATCGTCGGCCTGATGGGGCCGGAGCCCTTCGTCCGCGCGATGGATTCAGGCGCCCAGGTGATCCTGGCCGGCCGCGCCACCGACCCATCGATTTGGGCTGCCGGTGCCGCCCGCGCCGGCCTGCCGCCGGAGATGGGCTGGTATGCCGGCAAGATGCTCGAATGCGGCGCCGAACCCGCCGCCCCCAAACGCGACGGTTGCCTGCTGGCCCGCGTCTACACCGACTACATCGACCTGGAGCCGACCAACCCGGAGCAGTCGTGCACCAAGCTGTCGGTGGCCAATTTCGCGCTGCACGAGAACCCCAGCGCCATCCACCACTACGAGCCCGGCGGCATGCTCGACACCGAGGGTTGCACCTTCGAGCAGCTCACCGACCGCATCGTGCGGGTGCGCGGCATGAAGTGGCACCAGGCCGACGTCTACACCGTCAAGATGGAAGGCGTGCAGCGCGTGGGCTTCCGCGCCATCTCCATGCTGGCTACCCGCGACCCGGTACTGATCGCGGGCATCGACGACTACCTGCAGCGGGTGCGCGCCATCGTCGCCGAGAAGAGCCACAACTTCGGCGTGCCAGAGGACGGCTACAAGCTCTCGATCCGCGCCTATGGCCTCAACGGCGTGATGGGCGAGCGCGAGCCGCGCACCACCACCCAGGCGCACGAGCTGAGCTTCATCCTCGAAGTGCTGGCGCCCACGCAGGAAGTGGCCAACGCGGTGGTCGCCATCGCCCGCACCACCACGCTGCATGCGGACTTTCCGGGGCGCATGTGCAAGGAGGGAAACATGGGCATTCCCTTCTCGCCGGCCGACGTGGAACTGGGCGCGAGCTACGAGTTCACCGTCTATCACATCGTGGACGCCGACGACCCGTACCACCTCTTCCCCATCGAATACGCCGACGTGAAAGGCCAATCATGACCGTCATCCGTGAACTCGCCAGCGTCTGCAAGAGCAAGAACGCCGGCCCCTTCGAAGTGACCATCGACGTGATCTTCAGCTCCGACGAGCTGTTCGAGCGGGTGCTGTCCACCGGCATCCTGAGCGCGGCGCTGTTCGCAAAGCTCTACAAGGTCGAGGAATCGCAGGTGCTCTTCATGCCCTACCCGCCGGCGCGGGCCTTCAAGGCCACCCTGCCCCGGCTGATCCCGGCCGGCGCCTTCGACGACCGCGACGTGTACGGCGCGCAGCAGCACGCGCCGATTCTCGAAGTCGACATTCCGGACTGACCGCACCACGAGGAGACAAGAACAATGGCAAACGAACGAAAGATGAGCCTGATCGGCTTCATGCAGGCACAGAACTGCTCCACCTACCCGGGCAGCTGGCGCCATGTGGCCAGCGACCCCGGCTACCTCACGCCGGAGTATTACCAGAGCATCGCCCGCACGCTGGAGGCGGGCAAGTTCGACATGGCCTTCTTCGACGACCGGCTGGCCATGCCCGACCTCTATTCGGCCGACCATGCGCAGACCGTGGCGGCCGGGGTGCGCGCGGTCAAGCTCGATCCGCTGGTGGTGTTGTCGGCGATGGCCGCCGTCACCACCCACCTGGGCCTGGGCGCGACCTACTCCACCACCTACTACGAGCCCTACCACGTGGCCCGCACCTTCGCCACCTTCGACCTGATGAGCAAGGGCCGCGCCGCCTGGAACGTGGTGACCTCGCTCAACGACTCCGAAGCGGCCAACTTCGGCAAGGAGGAGCACCTGGAGCACGACCTGCGCTACGACCGCGCCGACGAGTTCCTGGAAACCACCCTGGGCCACTGGGACACCTGGGAAGAAGGCGCCATCGTCAACGACAAGGACACCGGCCAGTTCGCCCATGCCGACAAGGTCAAGCGCCTGGACCACAAGGGCC
This sequence comes from Xylophilus sp. GOD-11R, assembly GCF_033546935.1. Classification (GTDB taxonomy): domain Bacteria; phylum Pseudomonadota; class Gammaproteobacteria; order Burkholderiales; family Burkholderiaceae_C; genus Xylophilus. The sequence continues at coordinate 3,228,607 of NZ_CP137854.1, forward strand.
AGTTCTTCAACTCGCGCGGCCCCTTCACCGTGCCCCGCTCGCCGCAGGGCCAGCCGGTGCTGATCCAGGCCGGACAGAGCGGCCGGGGCCGGGCATTCGCGGCGCGCTGGGGCGAGCTGCTGTTCGTGGTCTATCCCAACCTGGGGCTGGCCAAGAAGCAGTACGCCGAGATGAAGGCCGCCATCGCCGCCTCGGGCCGCGACCCGGAGAAGGTGCGCATCGCCACCGCCTGCCACGTGGTGGTCGGCGAGACCGACGAGATCGCCCAGCAGAAGTTCGACTACATGGACGCGCTGGCCGAGCCGATCGACGGCCTCACGCTGATCTGCGAGGTGCTTAACACCGATTTCTCCACCCGCGACATCGACGCGCCCTTCACCGACGAGGAAATGGCCGCCATCTCCGGTTGGCAGACTTTCCGCGACCGGGTCGTCACCCTGTCGGGCAAGAAGAACCCGTCGGTGCGCGACTTCGTGGAGTTCTCCAAGCGCGCCCGGCTGCGCGAGTTCAACGTGTTCATCGGCTCGCCGAAGAAGGTCGCCGACGAGATGGAGCAGTGGTTCCGCGAAGGCGGCTGCGACGGCTTCGTACTCTCGCCCACCCACATGCCCGGCAGCTACGAGGACTTCGTGCGCATGGTGGTGCCCGAGCTGCAAAAGCGCGGCCTGGTGCGCACCGAATACGAGAGCAATACGCTGCGCGGCAACCTCGGCCTGGAAGCGCCCAAGGCCGGCGACTGGAAGCAGCAGAGCGGCCCCGATTCGCTTGCAGCCTCGATCAAAGGCACTTAGCCTTTCCCGGACATCAACAGGAGACAAGACAGATGACCGAGATCGAGAAACTGACCGGCGGCCGGCCGGTCGCCATCGTCGGCGCCGGGCTGGTGGGCGCGGGCTGGGCGGTGGTCTATGCGCGCGCGGGGCTGCGGGTGAAGGTGTTCGACACCAACCCGGAGATCACCGCCAAGGCGATCCCGCTGATCCGCAGCCAGCTCGTCGGCCTGCACCGGCACGGCCTCGTACAGGAGGACCCGGCGACCATCGTCGCGCGGGTCAGCACGGTCGACACGCTGGCCGAGGCGGTCGAGGGCGTGGCCTACGTGCAGGAGTCGGTGCTGGAGCGGGTGGACGTGAAGCGCGGCCTGATGGAGCAGCTCGACGCCCTCGCCGGGCCGGACCTGATCGTCGGCAGCTCCACCTCGGGCATCCCGGGCTCGGCCTTCGCGCTGGGCCTGGGGCTGTCGCCCCGGGTGCTGATCGTGCATCCGGTCAATCCGCCCTACCTGGTGCCGGTGGTGGAGCTGGTGCCCTCGCCCGAGACCTCGCAGCAGACCCTGGCCTTCGCCGACCGGCTGATGCAGGCGGTCGGCCAGACCGTGGTGCACGTGCGCAAGGAGGTCGAGGGCTTCGTGCTCAACCGTCTGCAGGCCGTGCTGCTGCGCGAGGCCTGGGCGCTGGTCGAGGAAGGCGTGGCCAGCTGCGAAGACGTCGACAAGACGGTGCGCGACGGCCTGGGCTGGCGCTGGTCGTTCATGGGCCCCTTCGAGACCATCGACCTCAACGCCCCCGGCGGCGTGGCCGACTATGCGCAGCGCCTGGGCGGGCTCTACCAGCGCATCGCCGACTCGCGCCGCCACGAGCAGCCCTGGGGCCAGCCGCTGATCGGCCAGGTGGAAGCCGAGCGGCGGGAGTACCTGTCGCAGGCGGATCTGGAGTCGCGGCGGGCGTGGCGGGACGAGCGGCTGATGGCCTTCGCGGCGGCGCGAAAGCACCCGATATGACAAGGCGACTTCACTGAGGCGCCTCCCCCGGCCGTCTGGCGCAGTCGGGCAATGACCCGGCTTCGATTATTTCGTTTTTTTCGTTTTTATTTACAATGGCTCATTCAGGAGAATGTATGAGCCGCACCAGAGTCTCGAGCGAAAAAAAAGTCGTCGCCGGTCAGCCCGCAAGCCAGCGTCCCGCAATTGACCCAATCCAGCCGCTGGCCGATGCCGTCGCCCGCGGCATCCAGGAAAACCTTCTCGAGATCGGTTCTTCCTCGTCGGCATTCAGCAAGATGGGAGGTCGTCTCAGCGTCTTGATTGCCAAGGTGCTCCAGGAGTCTCTGACGCAGGATTCCGCCGGGGGCAAGGCATTGCGCATGGCTTTGATCACCAAGCTGGCAGGCGCCGAAATGTCGCCGGTCCGGCAGCCCGTGCCTGCGCAGGCCAGCAGGGAATCCCCGGACCTTCTCTCCACGGCACAGGCCGCGGCGATTTTGGGGATGAGCCGGCCGTACATCACGATGCTTTGCGATTCAGGCAAGTTGGGGCCGATCGAGGTGACCGACGGCGGACACCGGCGTATTCCTCGGGACGGACTGGAGCGGTACAGATTGCAATCGGCGGCGCAGCACCATGACGCCCCCGGCATGCGTGAGGCGGGCGTGGAAGCCGGCCTTTACGACCACGATGACAGCCACTACACGAATGTGGTGCGAACTCGCCAGAAACCCAGGAAGCCTGCAAAGAACTCCATCCCGGATCGAAAAGTCCGGCCGTGAATCTCGCCGACACTGCGGTGGTGCTGGACACCTGCGTTTTGCTCAAGCCCCGGATGTCGGACGTCATCATGGACATCCGCGCCGAAAACGTCATGTCGGTTCACTGGACCCTCGGCATCGACGCCGAGTTCCTCAAGAACGCCACCGCCGTCTTCGGCTTGAGCGCGACGGCGGCTGAGCGCCGGCTCTCCGCCATGAAGCGCCGGTGCCCGGACTGGGAGCTTTTTGCATCGACCCTCGACGCGTCGATGGTTCCCGGGCGAGTGGATGAAAAAGATCGCCACGTGGCGGCAGCCGCATTGACACTGCGCCGCAGTGCGGACGAAGACGGCGACGCGTTCGATGTCCTGCTGGTGACCGATAACGTCAAGGATTTCGCGCCAGGCCGGATGGGTGCCCTGGGCGTGCGGGTCATGACCTCCGGCCAATTTCTCGACGAGGCCTTCGCCGCCAGGCCCGACGCGGTGGAGCGGGCGCTTGATCGCGCGGTGCGCGACCTCCGTGCGCCCCCCTACTCCCTCGAGGAGCTACTGTTCGCCCTCCAGGAACAAGGCGCACGCAGCTTGACCCGAGCGATCGCCGACAAGCGCAGGGTGGTGCCCCGGAAGAAGGATCGACGGCCACCGAGTGATTGAAGGCGCACAACGCTTTGTGCCTGACCGAACCTTCCCGCCTGGGCGAGCCGCTCACTCACTGCGCCGTCACCTTCGCCTTCTTCACGATGTCCCCCCAGCGCGCCAGGTCGGCCTTGATCTGGGCGCCGAACTCCTCCGAGGTGTTGCCCACCGGCTCCAGACCGGCGGCGATGTAGCGCTCGCGGTAGCCCGGGCTCTGCACCACTTCGCGGATGTTGCGCTGCAGCTGGTCGACGATGTCCTTGGGGGTTCCGGCCGGCGCCAGGATGCCGAACCAGGAATTCAGGTCGAAGCCTGGAACGCCCAGTTCGCTGAAGGTGGGCACGTCCGGCAGCGCAGCCGAGCGCTTGGGCGCCGATACGCCCAGCGCCTTGACCTTGCCGGCCTGCACGAAGGTGACCGCCGTGCCGACCGCGGTATAGACCATCTTCACGTGGTCGCCCATCACCGCCGTCATCGCCGGTGCGCCGCCGGCATAGGGGATGTGGCGCAGGTCGATGCCGAACTGCAGGTTCATCATTTCACCGGCCACGTGCGGCGTGCTGCCGATGCCGGTGGTGGCGTAATCCAGCGTGCCGGGCTTGGCCTTGGCGAGCGCGATCAACTCCTTGACATTCTTGGCCGGCAGGTCGTTGTTGGCCACCAGGAGCAGCGTGGAGTCGTCGATCTTGCTGACCGGAACGAAGTCCTTGAGCGTGTCGAAGCCGACATTGGGATAGACCCATGGATTGATGGTCAACGTGCCGTCGTAGCCCAGCAGCAAGGTGTAGCCGTCGGGAGCCGCCTTGGCCACCATGCGGGTGCCGATGTTGCCGGCCGCGCCCGGATGGTTCTCGATCACGATGGTGTATTTGAAGCGCTGGGTGAGCCCGTCGGCCAGCCAGCGGGCCGAGAGGTCCGAGGCGCCGCCGGCGGCGTAGGGCACGATCAGCTTGATCGGCTTGCTCGGATAGGCCGGGGCCTGCGCACCGGCGATTCCGGCGGTCACCAGCAGCGCGGCGGCGCACGCGGTCTTGAGGAAATTCATGGCTTGTCTCCGTCTTTCTCGTTTGCTCGTTGAGCCGTGCTTCGCACGCGCCCGGGGAAGTATCGGCAGGAGCCGTCACCCTCTTTCCGATACCTGATATGCGTCAGCCGCGTGCGTCGCCTCAAGCCCGGTCAGCCACCGTGCCGCGTTCGACCAGCACGCACGGCACCGCCACGCTGCGGGGCTGCACTTCGCCGCCGAGGCGCTCGAACAGCAGCGTGCGGGTGGCGTCCACCATGCGGTCCACGTCCTGCTGCACGGTGGTGAGGTCGAAGGAGGGCCAGGCGGCCTGCGGCACGTTGTCGAAGCCGACGACCGACACGTCCTGCGGCACGTTCAGGCCGAGCTCGCGGCGCAGGGTTTCCAGCACCGCGATGGCCATGTGGTCGTTGGCGGCGAATACCGCGTCGGGCCGCGTGGCCGGGTCGCTGAACAACTCCAGCGTGGCGCGCCGCGCCTGCCCGAAGTCGTAACGGCCGACCGCCCGCGCATGCAGCGCCAGGCCCGCGGCCTGCAGCGCCTCGGTCAGGCCGGCTTCGCGATCGAGGCTGGTGGATGCGTTCTCGAGCCCGGCCAGCCAGGCGATGCGCCGGTGTCCGGTGCGTACCAGCAACTCGCCCACCAGGGCGCCGCCCTCGCGGTTGCGCGAGGTGACCGAGCTGGTCGAGAAGCGCCCCATGGCGCCCATCTGCGCCACCCGGTTGAACAGCACCACCGGAATGCCGGCCTCGGCGCAGTCCTGCGCCAGCGCCGACGACAGCGTGGTGGACGCCATCACGATGCCGTCGACCTGGTACTGCAGGATGTCGGCCAGCACCGCGTCGGCGTCGCCCGTCTCGCTGATGAACAGCAGCACGTGATAGCCCTCGCGCTGCAGCGCCTGGCTCAGGCGCTCGATGACCAGCGGGTAGAACTGGTTCTCCAGGTAGCTCATCACCAGTCCGATGATGTGGCTGCGCCGGGTGATCAGGCTGCGGGCGATGGCGTTGGGCCGGTAGCCCAGGCTGCGCGCGGCGGCGTGAATGCGCTCGCGGGTCTCGGGTGCCACGCTGGCGCCGGCGGTGAACGAGCGGCTAACCGCCGACTGCGACACGTTGGCCAGCCGCGCGACGTCGTGGGCGGTGACCTTGGCCTTCATGCCGCCGTCCAGCCTCCGTCGAGCATCAGCGCGCTGCCGGTCATCAGGCTCGACGCGTCGCTCGCCAGGAAGACCACCGGCCCCATCACCTCGTGGATCTGCCCGAGCCGGCCAAGCGCGATCTTGTCGAGCACGAACTGCCGGAAGGCGGCGTCCGCGAACATCGGCGCGGTGAAGGCGGTTTCGATGAAAGTCGGGCACAGCGTGTTCACTCGGATGCCCGCCGGCCCCAGCTCCCAGGCCAGCGCCTTGCTCATGCCCTCCACCGCGTGCTTGCTCGCGCAGTAGAGCGTGCGGCGCGGGCTGCCCACGTGGCCCATCTGCGAGGACACGTTGACGATGGAGCCCGGCAGGCCGGCGGCCTGCAGGCTGCGCGCCACTTCACGGGTGACGTAGAAGGTGGCCTTGACGTTGAGCGCGAAGACCGCGTCGATGTCTTCGTCGAGCGTGTCGACCAACAGCTTGGGCCGGTTCATACCGGCGTTGTTGACCAGCACCTGGAACGGCGGCCGCTCGCGGATGGCGGCGGTGACGGCTGCTGAGTCGGTGACGTCGAGCACCAGGTGGTCGGCCACACCGCCGGCCGCGCGGATCGCCGCGCAGGCGCTCTCCAGCTCGGCCTGCGAGCGTGCGGCCAGCGTCACTTCGGCGCCGGCCTGGGCCAGCGCGGCGGCTGCCGCCAGGCCCAGGCCCCGGCCGCCCCCGGTCACCAGCGCACGCCGGCCCTGCAGGCCGAAGCCGGCAAAGACGGGCAGCGCCGTCATGCGGGCTGGTCGGCCAGGGCCGGCACCGGCTCGTACCAGGGCACTTCCGCGCGGGTGCCGTAGCGGCGCACGCGGATGTTGGCCTGCTCGCCATGCCCGGCGAAATTTTCCATGTGGCACAGGCGCGAGCAGTACTCGCCGATCTCGGCACTGGCCGCATCGGTGGTCACGCGCTGGAAGGTGCAGGTCTTGAGGAACTTGCCGACCCACAGGCCGCCGGTGTAGCGCGCGGCCTTGTTGGTGGGCAGCGTGTGGTTGGTGCCGATGACCTTGTCGCCGAAGGCCACGTTGGTGCGCGGCCCGAGGAACAGCGCGCCGTAGTTGGTCATGTTCTCCAGGAAGTACTGGGGATCGCGGGTCATCACCTGCACATGCTCGGAGGCGATCTCGTCGGCTTTCTGCAGCATCTCCACCTCGGTGTCGCAGACGATGACTTCGCCGAAGTCGGCCCAGCTCTTCGCGGCGATCTCCGCGGTGGGCAATATGGTGAGCTGCCGCTCCACTTCGGCCATGGTGTCGCGCGCCAGCTTCTCGCTGGTGGTGAGCAGCACCGCCGGCGTGGTCAGGCCGTGCTCGGCCTGGCCGAGCAGGTCGACCGCGCACATCTCGCCGTCGACCGTCTCGTCGGCGATCACCAGGGTTTCGGTGGGACCGGCGAACAGGTCGATGCCGACCCGGCCGAACAACTGCCGCTTGGCCTCGGCCACGAACATGTTGCCCGGACCCACCAGCATGTCGACCGGCGCGATGCTGGGCGTGCCCACCGCCATCGCCACCACCGCCTGCACGCCGCCGAGCACCAGAATCTCGTCGGCGCCGGCCAGGTGCATGGCTGCCACGATGGCCGGATGCGGCTCGCCGTGGAACGGTGGTGCGGTGGCCACCACCCGCTTCACGCCGGCGACCTTGGCGGTCAACACGCTCATGTGGGCCGAGGCCAGCAGCGGGTATTTGCCGCCGGGGATGTAGCAGCCCACCGCGTTGATCGGGATGTGCTTGTGGCCCAGGAACACGCCGGGCCGGGTCTCGACCTCGACGTCGAGCATGGAGTCGCGCTGTATCTGCGCGAAGTTGCGCACCTGCGCCTGGGCGAAGCGGATGTCTTCGAGCTCGCGCGCCGACAGGCTCTTGATGGCCTTCTCGATGGCGGCCTGCGACAGCCGGAAGTCCGCGGGCTCCCAGTTGTCGAACTTCTTGCTGTACTCGCGCACCGCGACATCGCCGCGGGTCTCGATGTCGCGAATGATGTTTTCGACGGTGGCGCGCACCTTGGAGTCGTCGTCTGCACGGGCCAGCACATCGCGGCCGCGCTTGAGATATCGGATCATGGTTTCAGGTCCTCGGGTTGGGTCTGCATACGTATTCAGTTTTAGTTTTATGCATTCGTATGCAATTCGGGGTTTACCCGGACCGGACGAGATCGGCGACGAGCACATGCCGGTGCCCGTCGCCTTCGAAACCTCAATGCGCGTAGGCCAGCTCGGCCGACACCGGAAACAGCGGCGGCACCTGCTGCACCCGGTCGCTCAGGCAGCGGACGAACATGCGCAGCGCGGTGCCTTCGTACGTCTGCCGGCGGCGGATGAAGAAGGTCGGCGCGCGGGCGATGTTCACGTCGATCTGGTGGGTGACGACGCTGGCGGCGACCGGGCTGCGCTCCACCACCACGCGCGGCAGCAGCGTGATGCCGATGTCCGCCGCCACGCAGCCCAGGATGCCGTCGAAGGAGCCGAACTCCAGCCGCTTGTAGGCGGGCCTTCCGAGCTGCACCAGCAGCTGCTCCAGCCGCTGGCGGTAGGAGCAGCCGGTGCGGAACATCAGCGCGCTGATCGGCGTGGCGTTGTTGCGCAGCGCGGCCAGGTTCTGCCAGCGGCGCGAGGTCACCAGCACCAGCTCCTCTTCGAAAGCGCGCTCGGCGACCAGGTCCGGATGGTCGATCGGCCCGGCGACGAAGGCGCCGTCGACCAGGTTGTCGAGCACCTTCTGCACCAGCTCGGCCGTGGGGCCGGCCTGCACCACCAGGTCGACCGCCGGGCACATCTCGGCGAAGCGGCCGAGCACCTCGGGCAGGCGGGTGGCCACGGTGGTTTCCATGGTGCCGATGTTGAGCGTGCCCTGCGCCTCGCCCTCGTCGCGCGCGATGGCGGTGGCCTCCTGCAGCAGCGCCACCGCGCGCGCCGCGTAGGGCAGCAGACGCTGGCCGGCGCTGGTCAGCACCACACCCCGGCTGTGGCGCTCGAACAGCCGCACGCCCACCTCTTCTTCCAACGCCTTGATGCGGTTGGTGACGTTGGACTGCACCGTGTGCAGTTCGCGCGCGGCGCGGGTGATGCCGGCGCAGCGTGCGACCGCGGCGAAGGTCGTGAGGTCGGCAACTTCCAAAGCGTTCTCCTTGGGAGATCAAAAAAAGACAAAGCCATTCGAATGGTCGATCAATGCATCAAGCGTGCCGGGCACCAAGCCCGCTTATTTGTCCGCATGACCCACCTTGATGCACCGGAAACCTCGCCTTGGTGCGGCCGGCGGGTCAGTAGAGCGCCGGCTTGGTGCCATCCGCCAGGTCGATGGCTGGCATCGGGATAAATCGTTTCTATCGAACGATGGGCCTGCCTAGCATCCGTGCATTCACCCCTTGGCGCAAACCCGAAACCATGCTGACCACACGCTTCACCCAACGCTTCGACCTCACCCATCCCATTGCGCTGGCACCGATGGATCCGGCCTCCGGCGGCCGCCTGGCCGCCGCGGTTTCCAATGCCGGCGGCCTGGGCCTGCTGGGCGGCGGCTACGGCAGCCACGACATGCTGGAGGCGGAATTCGAGCGGGCCGGCGACGCGCCCATCGGCTGCGGCTTCATCACCTGGTCGATGGCCGCCGATGAATCCCTGCTGGACCGCGCCCTCGCCCGCCGGCCGCGTGCGCTGATGCTGTCGTTTTCCGATCCGCAGCCCTTCGCCCGCAAGGTGACAGACGCCGGCATTGCGCTGATCTGCCAGGTGCAGACGCTGGAACACGTGCAGCGCGCGATCGACTGCGGTGCGACGGTGGTGGTGGCTCAGGGCACCGAAGCCGGCGGCCACGGCTTCGACCGGCAAACCACGATGACCTTCACCCCCGAGGTCGCCGACCACCTGGCCGCGCATTCACCCACGACCCTGCTGCTGAGCGCCGGCGGCATCGCCGACGGCCGGGGCCTGGCCGCCGCCCTGATGCTGGGCGCCGACGGCGTGCTGATGGGCACGCGTTTCTGGGCCAGCCACGAAGCGCTGATCCATCGCAACGCCAAGGACCTCGTCGTGAAAGCCCGCGGCGGGCAGACCTTGCGCACCTCCGTCTACGACATCGCCCGCGGCCGCCAGTGGCCGCGTGAATACACCGGCCGGCTGCTGGTCAACGATTTCATCCGCCAATGGCACGGCCATGAAGACCAACTGCTCGCGGAGCAGCCGGCGGCGCGATCGAAAGTGGAAAGCGCTTATGCCGAGGGCGATTGCGATACGGCCAACGTGACGGTCGGCCAGGCCGTCGGGCTGATTCACGAGATTCGATCGGCCGCCTCGATCGTTCAGGAGGTTTCTGCGCAGGCAAAACAGCTTCTGCAGTCGCACCGCGCCGTGGAAATCACCGCCTGACGCCTGCCGCGCTTTCTCACCGCCATTTTTCTTCAACAGTTCCTGAAACCCTGGGAGATTCCATGTCGACTGCATTCGAACCCGACGACGAAAAGATGGGACTGGGCCTGTGCCTGACGGCGGTCCAGGTAGTGGCCTATTTCTCGTTCGTGGCCTGCTGCGCCTTCGGCCGCAAGGCGTCCACTTCGTCGATATCCGCCGGCGATATCCCCGGCATCTTCTACGGCGGCGCCGCCGTCATCGCCACGGGCATCGTCTTGACGATCACCTACGTGCTGCTCACCAACCGGGGCGCGATTTCCAAATGAAAACCATCGCGATCCTCCTCGCCGGCCTGCTGGCGACCGCCGCCGGCGCGCAGAGCGCAGCGGCCACGCACGCCCCGCAGGCCAGCGCCACCTCGCTGTCGCTCTTCGCCGTGGTCATCCTGATCACGCTGGGCATCACCTGGTGGGCCGCCCGCCGCACCACGTCCACCAGCGACTTCTACGCCGCCGGCGGCGGCATCACCGGCTTCCAGAACGGCCTGGCGATCACCGGCGACGCGCTGTCCGCAGGCGCCTTCCTCGGGCTCACCGCGCTGGTCTTCGGCGCCGGCTTCGACGGCCTCTACTACGCCATCGGCTACACCACCGGCCTGCCGGTGGTGGTGTTCCTGATGGCCGGCAAGCTGCGCAAGCTCGGCAAGTACACCTTCACCGATGTCGTCTGCGCCAAGCTGCCGGGCAACGGGGTGCGGGTGTTCTCGGCCTGCGCCTCGCTCACCATCGTGTGCTTCTATCTCATCGCCCAGATGGTCGGGGCGGGCCAGCTGGTGCAGCTGCTCTTCGGCATCGACTACGCCGTCGCGATCATGCTGGTGGGCGCGCTGATGATTCTCTACGTCGTCTTCGGCGGCATGCTCGCCACCACCTGGGTGCAGATCGTCAAGGCGGTGCTGATGCTCGGCGTCGGCGTGCTGATGGCGGTGCTGGTGCTGCGGCGTTTCGACTTCGACTTCGGCCACCTGCTGGCGAGCGCCATCCAGGTGCATCCGCGCGGCGCCGACATCCTGGGCACCGGCACCATGGCGCGCGACCCGTGGTCGGCCTTCTCGCTGGGCCTGGCGCTGATGTTCGGCACCGCCGGCCTGCCCCACGTGCTGATGCGCTTCTTCACCGTCAAGGACGCGCGCGCCGCACGCACCTCGGTGATGTGGGCGGCGATCTTCATGAACGGCTTCTACGCGCTGATCTTCATCATCGGCTTCGGCGCCCTGGCGCTGGTGCGCGCCAGCCCGGCCTACCTCGACGCCAAGGGCGCACCGCTCGGCGGCGGCAACACCGCCGCGCTGCACCTGTCGCACATCCTCGGCGGCGACGTGATGTTCGGCGTGGTCTCGGCCGTGGCCTTCGCCACCATCCTGGCGGTGGTCGCCGGGCTCACGCTGTCGGGCGCTTCGGCCATCAGCCACGACATCTACGGCGCCATCTTCAAGCGCCGGGCCGCGTCGCAGGCCGAGGAGTTCCGCATCGTGCGCATCGCCACCGTCGTGCTCGGCGCCTTCGCGGTACTGCTCGGCATCGCCTTCAAGGGCCAGAACGTGGCCTACATGATCAGCCTGGCCTTCTCCATCGCCTGCTCGTCGACCTTTCCGGTGCTGCTGCTGGCGATCTACTGGAAGAAGCTCACCTCCTTCGGTGCGGTGCTCGGCGGTGGCCTCGGCATCGCGGGCTCGCTGGCGCTCACGGTAATGGGTCCCTCGGTCTGGGTGAAGGTGCTCGGCCACGCCCAGCCGCTGATCACGCTCGACCCGCCAGCACTCGTGACCGTACCGCTGGCCTTCCTGGGATGCTATGTCGGCAGCGTGCTCAGCGCCCGGGTCGCGGTGCCGCGTAACGCGTCTATGGCCTGATCCACGTAGTTACCCTGCGCTCCGTTTCATTTGTATTAACTTGGTTACAACAATTGCGAGAAATACACAGCCCCGACTAAGCTGAATCGGACTTCCATCGCGCGGGAGGGCGTGGCGTCGCCGCCACCGCCCGAGTCCGCCGGCAATTCAGCAGAAAGGGACCGAAATGCAACCCGTGTTCATGCTTCTGGTCCACGCGGATCCAGCCCAGGCGAAGCGTCTGTTGCGCATGCTGGTCAACGTCGGCAAGTGCTTCGTGCATGTCGACGCCAAGTCCAGCCTCTCCGAATTCCTGCTGGACGACGATCGCATCGTCTACCTGCAGGATCGTGTGGACGTGCGCTGGGGCGCGATCTCGCAGGTCAACGCCACGCTCGAGCTCATGCGCACCGCCCTGGCGCACACCGAAGCGGCGGACGTCAGCCACTTCGTGCTGCTTTCGGGCAGCTGCTATCCGGCGAAATCGCTGGCCGAGTTCCAGGCCTTCTCGGCAGCGAACGCCGATCGCAACTTCATCAAGACGATTCCGCTGAACACCACGGTCAAGCTCAACCAGCGCATGCAGCACCTGTGGTTCTACGAAGACTTCCCCGTGGACGGGCGCAAGTTCACCGCGGCACGCTTCATCCGGGGCGTGCTGCAGGCCGGCGGCAAGCTGGCGCGGCGCCGATATCCGCTCTATGCCAACTGGTGCTTCGGCTCGCAATGGTGGGCGCTCAACCACGAGGCGTTGAGCTTGCTGGCCTCGCATCCGGAAGAAGCCCGCATCACCCGCTTCCTGCGCTTTTCGAAGGCGCCGGACGAGATCTACTTCCACACCCTGCTGGCCAACTCCCATCTGCACCGCACCATGCAGCCCGTGACCGGCCGGGGCGTCTGGGACGCCAACAACCTGCACCTCATCGACGACTCGCTGGCCCGCTGGTTCCATGTGGGTGACCTGGCCGAAATCATCGACTCGGGCTGCTGGTTCGTGCGCAAGGTGGGCTCGGCGCGTGAGCAGGGGCTGTGCGACAAGCTCGATGAAATGACCGGCAATGCGGCACCCCGTCGGGTCGAAATGAACGCGCTTCCAAGCCTGCAACGGGTCGCGGTTTCAATTTGACTCACTTATTGCACTTGTCGGTAACCTCCGCTTATCCGGCTTGGAAATCGCGCAAGTTCAACCACCGTCTTGGTTCCGCCGCGTCTCGAGTCGTAACGCACATCCAGAACCGTACATTTATATACCTTGTGTTGGGAATTGTGGTTCCAGCAGCCAGATCGGAGACTTCCCTCAACTAGTGGGGGAGGTCGCTGTGACACTCGAACGATGGACGGCACGAGCGCTCTCATGGGCGGCCTGCGGATGGATGCTGGTCTCCTGCGGCGGCGGGAGCGACCCGGCCGCCAGCGGCGCCGCAGCCCGGCGCAGCATCCTGGCGGAGATCACCGCCAACCCGGCATCGGGCGTCTGGGGGCCGGTCACGCCGCTGCCGCTGGTGCCCTCCTCGGCCGCCAACCTGCCCGACGGCAAGGTGCTGCTCTGGTCGGCCGACGACCGCTTCGCCTTCGGCGTCGTCGGACAGTCCTATACCGCCGTGCTCGACCCCTCCACCGGCAGCGTCTCCGAGCAGTTCCTCAACACCACCGGCCAGAACATGTTCTGCCCCGGCACCACCAACCTGCCGGACGGCCGCATCCTGGTCAGCGGCGGCTCCAACGCGGCCAAGACCACCATCTACGACCCGGCCACCAACATCTGGACCGTGGCGGGCGAACTCAAGATCCCGCGTGCCTACCAGGCCAACACCCTGCTGCGCGACGGCTCCATCTTCACGCTCGGCGGCTCCTGGGCGGGCGGCCAGGGCGGCAAGCACGCCGAGATCTGGACGGCGGCGGCCGGCTGGAACCTGCTGCCCGGGGTGCAGGTCGACAACTTCCTCACCAGCGACCCGGTTGGCGTGTACCGCTCCGACAACCACATGTGGCTGATTCCGGCGGGCAACGGCCAGGTCTTCCACGCCGGCCCGAGCAAGGCCATGCACTGGATCGAGACCACCGGCAACGGCCGGGTGATGCCGGCCGGCAACCGCGCCGACGACGGCGACAGCATGAGCGGCAACGCCGTCATGTACGACACCGGCAAGATTCTCAAGGTGGGTGGCGGCCCGGCCTACGAGAACGCCAACGCCACGGCCGCGAGCTACGTCATCGACATCCGCGCCGGCGCCAAGGTGCGCGCCACCGTGCCCATGCAGTACGCACGCGCCTTCCACAACAGCGTGGTGCTGCCCAACGGCGAGGTGATGGTGGTCGGCGGCCAGAGCTATCCGGTGCCTTTCTCCGACAACACCTCGGTGCTGCGCGCAGAGCTGTGGAACCCGGTCACCGAGACCTTCACCACCCTGGCGCCCATGACCTCGCCGCGCAACTACCACAGCGTGGCCCTGCTGCTGCCCGATGCGCGGGTCATCTCCACCGGCAGCGGCCTGTGCGGCCAGGGCTGCCAGGCCAACCATCCCGACTACCAGATCTACACCCCGCACTACCTGCTCAACGCCGACGGCTCGCCCGCCACCCGCCCGGTCATCACCGCGGCACCGGCCTCGGCGCTTTACGGCACCACCATGCAGGTCACGCTCGACAGCCCGGTGGTGTCGTTCGCGCTGGTGCGCATGTCGTCCACCACGCACACGGTCAACAACGACCAGCGCCGCCTGTCGCTGCGCTTCGAGCGCGGCGACGCCAACGTCTACACGCTCTCGGTGCCCACCAACCCGGGCTGGGCGATCCCCGGCCTCTACATGCTGTTCGCGCTCAACGACCAGGGCGTGCCCTCGGTCGCCAAGGTGGTCTCGATCGGCGCCGGCGCCGCGGGCGACCTGCCCACGCTCGCGCCCATCTCCAACCAGCGCGCGCTGGTCGGCGGCGCCATCTCCTTCGCGCTGCAGGCACCGGGCGCCACCACCCTCTCGGTGAGCGGCCTGCCGCCGGGCCTGGCCTACGACCCGGCCCTGGGCACGGTGTCGGGCACGCCGACCGCGCCCGGCTCCTTCAGCGTGACCGTGCTGGCCACCAACTCCACCGGCGCGGTCAGCACCGATTTCCAGTGGAGCGTGAACACGCCCGGCGTGGTGCGCTTCCTCAAGTTCGAGCAGGTCAGCGAAATCAACGGCGCCATGTGGGGCGCGATGTCGGAGCTCAACCTGCTCAACAGCGCCGGCCAGGTCATGGACCGCTCGGCCTGGAAGATCTCGGCCGACAGCGAGGAAGGCACCGGCGAGAACGCCATCGCCGCGCTGGCCTTCGACGGCAACTACGCCACCTTCTGGCATTCGCAGTGGTTCGCCGCGCAGGCGCCGTTGCCGCACTACATGGTGATCGACATGGGCGAGGCCCAGCGCCTGGGCGGGCTGCGCTATGCGCCACGCCCGGGCGGCGGCAACGGCACCTTCGCGCGCTACCGCGTCTATGTGAGCGCCGACGGCGTGCAGTGGGGCAACCCGGTAGCAGAAGGCGACCTGCGCGACATCGACCCCAACAACGCGGCCGAGAAGACCGTGCTGTTCAACGTCGGCGGCACCGCGCCCAACTACGCCCCGGTGCTGCGCGACCCCGGCGACCAGATGAATTACGTCGACACCCAGGCCGCGCTCGACCTGGTGGCGACCGACGACAGCACCGCCACGCTGCAATACACCGCCACCAACCTGCCGCCGGGCCTGGCCATCCGTGCCGACAGCGGCGCCATCACCGGCGTGCCCACCGCCAACGGCGTCTACACCGTCACCGTGCGGGTCACCGACCAGGACGGCGCGTTCGCCACGGCCAGCTTCACCTGGCGCATCGTCGACCAGGCTCCGCCCAAACCGACCGTGACCGCACCGGTGGTCTCGGCCGGCGGCACCGCCAACTTCACCGCGCAGGTGCCCGGCGGCACCGCCGGCCTGGAATTCTCCTGGGACTTCGGCGACGGCAGCACGCCCACCGCCTTCGTCAGCTCGCCCACCGCCAGCCGCACCTTCGCATCGGCCGGCATCTACAACGTCACGGTGCAGGTGCGCGGCGCCGACCGCCAGGTCACCGTCTACACCTTCATGCAGGCGGTCGCCGGGCCGGTCTCCCCGGCCGGGCTCGGCCGCGCCACCAGTCCCATCGCCTGGGAGCCGGCCACCGCCTCGCAGCCGGCACGCATCTGGGTGGTGAACCCCGACAACGACACCGTCACCGTCTTCAATTCGGCGACACACGCCAAGATCGCCGAAGTGGCGGTGGGCAAGGCACCGCGCACCCTGGCCATCGTTGCCAGCCTGCGCCAGGTGTGGGTGACCAACCGCGACAGCGGCACCGTCACCGTGCTCAACAGCGACACCCGCGCGGTGGTCCGCACGGTGACCCTGCCCGTGGCCTCGCAACCCTGGGGCGTGCTCGCCTCGCCGCAGGGCGATCGCATCTACGTCACGCTCGAGGCCACCAACCGCGTGGTGCAGCTCGATACCGCCGGCAACACGCTGGCCACGCTCACCCTGGCAGGCCCGCCACGCCACATGGCCATCACGGCCGACGGCACGCGCCTGTGGATGCCGCGCTTCGTCACGCCGCCGCAGCCCGGCGAAAGCACGCTCACCGTGCGGCCCGACACCAACGGCGTGCTCGCCGGCGGCCAGGTCTGGTCGGTCGGCACCTCGCCCCTGGCCCTGCGCTCGACCACCGTACTGCGCCACAGCGCCAAGGCCGACAGCACCGTGCAGGGACGCGGCGTGCCCAACTACCTCGGCGCGCCGGCCATCTCGCCCGACGGGGTGTCGGCGTGGATACCGTCCAAGCAGGACAACATCTACCGCGGCAAGCTGCGCGACGGCCTGGATCTGGACTTCCAGAACACCGTGCGCGCCATCGGTTCGCGCATCGTGCTGGCCAGTGCCGCCGAGGACTACGCGCGGCGCCTCGACTACGACAACAGCAGCCTGGCCAGCGCCAGCCTGTTCCACCCCACCGGCGCCTACCTGTTCACCGCCCTGGAAACCAGCCGTCACATCGCGGTGGTCGACCCGGTGAGCGGCCGCGAGTTGTTCCGCGTCGACAGCGGCCGAGCGCCGCAGGGCCTGGCCGTATCCGGCGACGGGCTCACGCTGCTGGTCATGAACTTCATGGACCGCAGCGTCAGCGCCTACAACCTCGCCCCGCTGGTGCAGCGCGGGCAGATCAGCCTGCCGCTCATCGACACCTTCTCTTCGGTCGGCACCGAAAAGCTTGCGCCGCAGGTGCTGCTGGGCAAGCAGCTCTTCTACGACGCCCGCGACCCGCGCCTGGCCCGCGACTCCTACATGAGCTGCGCCTCCTGCCACAGCGACGGCGGCACCGACGGCCGCACCTGGGACCTGCGCAGCCTCGGCGAAGGCCTGCGCAACACCGCCAGCCTGCGCGGCCGGGCCGGTGCGCAGGGCCGGTTGCACTGGAGCGGCAACATGGACGAGATCCAGGACTTCGAGATCCAGATCCGCGCACTCGCCGGCGGCACCGGCCTGCTGCCGGACGCCCTGCTCAATGTCGGCACCCGCGCCCAGCCGCTCGGCGACCCCAAGGCCGGGCTCAGCGCCGACCTCGACGCCCTGGCCGCCTACCTGCAGTCGCTCGACAGCTTCGCGCCCAGCCCGATGCGCATGACCGATGGCACGCTCACCACCCAGGCGCAGGCCGGCCGCAGCGTGTTCGCCGCCCAGTGCGTCAGCTGCCACGGCGGCGCGAGCTTCACCAACAGCGCCGCCGGCACGCTCCAGGACGTCGGCACCCTGCGGACGAGCAGCGGCCTGCGCTCGGGCGGCCCGCTGACCGGCATCGACATCCCGACCCTGCGCGACGTCTGGGCCACCGCGCCCTACCTGCACAACGGCTCGGCCACCAGCATCGAGGCCGCCATCAACGCCCACACCACGCTGCCGGCGCTCTCCAGCACCGACCTCGCCTCCGTCGCCGCCTTCGTGCGGCAGATCGGCGGCACCGAGCCCGGCCAGACCGTGGCGCGCGGCCGCTACGTGCGGCTGGAGGCGATCTCCGAGGTCAACAACCAGCCCTGGACCTCCATGGCCGAATTCGACCTGCTCGACATGGCCGGCGCCATCGCCAGCCGCGTCGGCTGGACCGTGCGCGCCGTCGACAGCCAGGAAACCACCGGCGAGAACGGCGCCGCGAGCAACGTGCTCGACGGCGACCCCGCCACCATCTGGCACACCGGCTGGTCGAGCGGCGACGTGCCGATACCGCACTGGATCGTCATCGACACCGGCGCCGTGCGCGACATCACGGGCTTTCGCATGCGGCCGCGCGACAGCCACGGCAACGTCAACGGCACCATCAACAGCTACCGCTTCTACGTGTCCAGCGACGGCGTGAACTGGGGCGCACCGGTGGCCCAGGGCCGCCTGCTCGACCTCGGTCCCGCCACCGCCACCAAGACCGTGAACTTCGGCGCCCAATGAGTCCCCGAGCGCGTCGCACGGCGCTCCTGGCCTTGGCGGCGACGGTGATCGCGGTGGTGGCGGTGCTGGTCCGCGAATCGATGGATCGCGCCGAGCGGCAGCGGCAGTCCGACTGGGGTCGTGCCCTGTTCCACGGCGAGGAATCGCCGAGCCAGCCACCCGTGGCCGGCCGGCTCGCGGGCCATCCGACGAGCCTGCCGGTCGCGGCCACCCGCTGCGTCAACTGCCATGCGGCCACGGCGGCCGCCAACGCCGTCGGCACGCCCGTACAGGGCGGCGCGCTGCAGCGCCTCACCCCCCGGCGCGGTGGCCCGCCCTCGGCCTACGACGCGGCCAGCCTGTGCCGCCTGCTGCGCGACGGCATCGATCCGGCCGACGTGCTCATCGACCAGACCATGCCGCGCTACCAGGTCGACGACGCCCAGTGCGCCGCGCTCTGGGCCTGGCTCACACGACCCATCACCGGGAGCTGACATGACCGAACCGCACGTCGACCTTCACCTGCGACGCACCCTGCTGGGCACCGCCGCCTTGCTGCTGGGCTCCGGCACCGGATCGGTCGCCCAGGCCCATAACGTGAGCGGCCCGGTGTCCCCGCCCCTGTCCGTGCCCGCGCGCACCTTGCGCATGCACGACGGCCGGCCGCTCGCCGCCAGCGCCCTGCTGCAGGGCCGCATCACCGCGCTGCAGCTCATGTTCACCGGCTGCAGCGCTATCTGCCCGATCCAGGGTGCGCTCTTCGCCGAACTCGACCGCCGCGTGAGCGCCTCGCCGGCCCTGGCCGGTGACGTGCAGTTGCTCTCGCTGAGCATCGATCCGCTGGGCGACGACCCCAAGGCCTTGAGCGCTTGGCTCAAGCGCTTCGACGCCGGCCCGCGCTGGAAGGCCGCCAGCCCGCCAGTGCCGGAACTCGACGCCTGGCTCGACTTTCTGCAGGGACGCCGCGCTGGCCCCGACCGCCACACGGCGCAGGTCTACCTGTTCGACCGCAAGTCACGACTGGTGTTGCGCACCGTCGACTATCCGACCACCGCCGAACTCACCCGCCTGCTGGGCGAGCTGGCGACCAGCGGCGCATGAATCGCATGCGCCCATCGACCACCCAAGTAGAAACCCGCGGCTTCCAATGCATTAAGTCACGGACCCGCCGTCGATTTCACCTGTTTTGGGTATTGACTGCTCTTCGGCCATCCACACCGCATTTGCAAACGGCCAAGCCAGATGACGTTTAACCCTGCCGATCAGAAAAACTATCGGCGTTACATGATTGATCCTTTTGGTCTATTGCGACCGTTCCACAAGCATGTGACATTTGGTCAACGGATGCTGCGCGAACAGGCTGATCACCATTACCTCCCGGTACCCACCGGATATTGGTGAACGGCCCGTTAATAAAACAGGGATGGCGCCAGCGATGATCGATTTCCTTTTGACATTGGACGTTTCCCATGAAAAGAGGCCATTGCTTGTTGTGTCAGGGACCCGCGTCGATCGATTTGGATCGGCTGCCGGATTTCATCTACACCTGCTGCGCCAACTGCAAGGACTTTCTCGTTCTGCGCGGTGCTGAAAAGCTGCTGTCGACCCGGCCGCTGTTTCGCTCCGAGTGCGAAAACAAGGCCAAGCGCGCGAACAGCCAGCGGCTGCTGGCGATCCTGCTCCAGAGGGAGCATGAGCAAAAAGCCTGCTCGCTGGTGCCCAAGATGGTGCCGCGCGCCGAAGCGCTTCCGCCCTTCAATGCCTGCAGCAGCCCGTTCCGCGCCAATCTCTGGCTCACCTGACGCATCGATCGCGACCGGCTTTATCGGCATGATTTACGCAGCCAGCGAAATGGCGCGGTCAAACGCGTGATGCCTGAATAAAGCATTTCGTCGCGAGTGGCCGGATTCCTAACGGTAAACACGCGCACCAGGCGCTCCTTGGTCGAATCCAGAAACAACGATTCTCCCGGTGGCCGGGGCCGGAAACCCATTTGTCGCAGGCAATGATTCACCTGGTAGATGCGCGCCCGATATTCGGCCTCCGGCAAGGTGTAGTAAATGGCCAGACTGATGGAGACATCGGCGCCTTTCTCGAACCGATGCGGCGCCAGTGGCGGGTGGTGCACTCCGGTTCCGGGTTCGAGCTGGAAGCGGGTGTGCTGCGCCGATTCCAGGTTCTCGGCGTTCTCCCGATCCGCGAGCGCCTGGTTGTTGGAATAGAAGCTTTCCAGTTCCTCCTCGGTGGGCATGCGGTCGGTGCGCGGCGTCACCATCACGCCGTCGCGGCCGCTCACCTGGAGCAGGAAATTGGTCTCGTGGTCGAAGCGGTACGGCGACCGGCACGCCGGCGTGTTCAGAAACACCGACATGCCGCTCCACGCCATGAGCTTGCGCAGGGGTCTGCCGCAAAGCGACTCCAGGTCGGTGATCAGCTCGTCGAACAGCCGCTCGTATTCGGAGTCGAGCTCGTCGACGTAATGCAGCGCCAGACAGCGGCCGGTGTCGGCGATGTCCAGGATCTGGTCGCGCAAGCGGCGGCGCAGCACGTCCTTGGGAACCCGGTGGTCGCGCTCGTGAAAATAACGCCGCCAGTCCTGGCGCTCGAACACCCGCTCCGACAAGGCCGCCAGGCGCGCGATGGAAAAGAGCGGATGGTCGGCCAGCCGATGCCGAAACTCGAAGGGCGTGCTGCCGACGGCCGACCACTTCGAACGCCCCTCTTTCGATAGGTGCCCGTCGACCTGCGATTGCTGCTGGGCCACTGGTGGATTCCAAGGGTTGACGCCAAGGGCGGGATGCCGCCCGGCAAGGACTCAATCGCCGGGCAGCTTGCGCGCGATGCACATCAGCGACAACGCACTGGTCGCCGCACCCGGCCGGCGGCCGGAGAGCAGGTTGCCCAGGCGGTATTTCCAGTCGGCCGGGCCGACCGTGCCGGCCAGCGCCTCGGCGCCGATCTGGTGGTTGTGCGCATACACCTTCACCTCGAAGCCGAGCGGATTGAGCGTGCGGCGGAAGAAGGCCTCGGTCAGGCCGTCGCCCGGACGATGGTGGATCTCGGTGCGCAGACCCCAGTCCTGCTGCGGACCGGACTTGTGGAAACCATGGCCGGTCACCCGGTAGATCCACAGCCGCGCATTCCACATGAGCTTGGCCACGCCCTTGTAGTCCCAGGCGGTGAGTTGCGGATCGTGGTCGGTGATCAGCAGGCCGTTGGGCTTGAGCAGGCGCGCACCTTCACGCAGCACCGCCGCCATGTCGTCGCAATGGTGCAGCGACGCATTGATGGCCACGATGTCGGCGAAGCCTGACTTGAGCGGAACGTCGGCGGCATCGGCCAGCACCGCCTGGTACCCGAGGTCGGCCGCCATCTCCAGCGAGCCGGCCGCCACGTCGACGCCCACCAACAGCTTCGGCTTGCCGCCCAGGTTGGCGAAGACGTTGCCCGGCCCGCAACCCAGGTCGACCACCACCTTGTCGGTCCAGTCGCCGCCGGCGGCCATCCAGCGGCTCTTGAAGTGGTCATCGCGGTGGCAATACGTCAGATATTCCTGCGCCCATTCGGTATTACCGAAATAGGTGGCGTTGGCCAGCAGGCCGTCGGAAACCTTCTTGAGTTCCGCTTCGAGATAGCGGCCCCTGCGTTTCAGTCTAAAACCAGGCACAAGAACATCATTCAGAACCATTTTGAACTCCGTGATGTAGATATTGACTTTAAAGACTCAAGCCACGGCGTGTTTACCGCGATGTCGATGAATTCTATTTTTCGGTTCTCCAGCAATGATAGCGACATTGCCTCTAGTTACACCTGCGGCAACATGTTTCTACCCCGACCCTCCCCAATTTCAAGGGTTTTCCCTAGGTATGTAAAGCGCAAGGTGCAGTCATCCGTGCGGATGCCTGCACGTTCTCTCCAGCCTTCCCACAAACCGACTTCCCTCTGAACGAGGGGATCATCGACCCAGCCCGTTTACGTTTTACAGACAGCTTCCATTCGAACTGACTATCGGCAGAGGGTGGCGTATAGGTAGGCACTACCTCGTCATCGGTAGATTGGGTAGAACAATCCCGCAACAACTATTTCTGTTTGTAAGTTGGCCAAAAATTGAATTGCAAGCATCAGGACAACACCTAGGATTGCGACAAGATATTTCAGAGATGCGCTCCCAGGACCGATTAACCAGCGGGTAGCACCGTGAACGTTTTCTATTTTCCTGCCCAAAATCGTATGGAAAATTCCGCCTTTAAACTCAACGCCGGCAGCGGCGAAACAATCGGATTATCCATATTCGATCTGCTTTCGCCGGAAAACCACGAAACCGCGGGTCCGGCGGGCCTGCGGGCACGGCTCGCACTCGACGATGACTTCCTTGCCGACTGCGCCAAGGCGGGTCTGGGCGTCGACGCTCCGGCCGATGCCGTGCTGCTCGGTGCCTGGCTTTTTCTGCAGGCCCGCTGGGCCGGCCGCACGACCGCGACGCTCCACGAAGAACGCCGCCCACGCCCTGCCGATGCGAGCCGCGTGCTCCTGGAAACCCTGGCCGTCGACCTCGACACCCCGGCGCACGGCTGGCTTGTCCAAGTGCAACGCAGCCGCATGCAGCTGCCGGCCGACAAAACGACCGGCCGCACCACCGCCACCGCCACCGATCGCGCCGCGCTCTGGGCCGATGGCGAAGCAACGGCGGGCACGCCCGCTGCCGGCCTGCGCTTCTGGATCAAGCCCGCCGGCCGCGAAGCCGCCGAGCTGCACCTGTGGGCCGACAGCACCGTCGTGAGCCAGCGCGCTGCCGAGCAGCTCCTGGCAGCCGTCGTCGACACCGCCCGCGACATGCTCTCGCGCCCCGCCGCCCGGCTGTCCGAGTTGCGCACGCTCTCCAAGGCCGACGAGCAACTGCAGCGCCGCCAGTGGATGCGCCCGCACAGCGCCTGGGACGAGAACCTCACGGTGCACGGGGTCTTTTCCCGGCAGGCAGCCGCCCACCCTGACCGCATCGCGGTGGAAGACGTGCACAGCCGCCTGAGCTATGCCGAGCTGGAGCGTCGCTCCGACGCCCTGGCGTTGCGCCTGCGCCGCCGCGGCATCGGCGCCGGCCAGACGGTCGGCGTGCTGCAGGACCGCTCGGTCGCCGCCGTCACCAGCCTGCTGGCCATCCTCAAGAGCGGCGCGGCCTACCTGCCGCTGTCGACCGACTTCCCGCCCGAGCGCTGCGCCCTCATGCTCGAGCAGGCCGGCGCCCGCCTGGTGCTGGTGCGCTCCAGCGAACTGCACCACGTGCCGCCCGGCCACGCCGGCATGGCGGTCGACATGACCGTGGACGCGAGCGAAGCCGAGACAGCAACCGAGCCACCGTCACCCGCCGATCACGGCGGCGCCGAGTCGCTCGCCTGCGTCATGTACACCTCGGGCTCGACCGGCGCGCCCAAGGGCATCGAGATCCGCCACGGCTCGATCCTGCGGCTGGTCGTCGGCATCGACTACCTCGAACTGCCGGCCGGCGAAGGCTTTCTGCATGCCGCGCCGCTGGCCTTCGACGCGTCCACGCTGGAGATCTGGGCGCCACTGCTCAACGCCGGCCGCTGCGTGGTGCACGACGAAGCCGTGCCCACCGGCGCCGGCCTGGCCCGCACCATCGAGCGGCACCACGTCGGCAGCGCCTGGCTCACCGCCGGCCTGTTCAACGCCGTGGTCGACATGGACCCGACACGCCTTGCCGGCCTGCGCCAATTGGTGATCGGCGGCGAGGCGCTGTCGGTGCCGCGCGTGCGCCGCGCCCTGGCCGCCCTGCCCGGCCTGGCACTCTCCAACGGCTACGGCCCGACCGAATGCACCACCTTCGCCACGGTCCACCGTATTGCGAATGACCTCGCCGAAGACGCGGTGTCGGTGCCGCTCGGCCGACCGATCCGCGACACCACGCTGCGCATCCTGGGCCCCTCGCTGGCGATGCTGCCGCAAGGCATGGTGGGCGAACTCTGCATCGGCGGACGCGGCCTGGCGCGCGCCTATGTCGGCCAGCCCGCGATGACCGCCGAGCGTTTCGTCGCCGACCCCTTCGGCGCTGCCGGCGACCGGCTCTACCGCACCGGCGACCTGGCGCGCTGGCTGCCCGACGGCACGGTCGAGTTCCTGGGCCGCGCCGACGGCCAGGTCAAGATCCGCGGCCACCGCGTGGAGACCGCCGAGGTCGAGGCCGCCGCGCTCACCCATCCCGGCGTGCGTTCCTGCGCGGTGGTGGCCCAGGCCGACGGCCGCAGCCGCACCCGCCTGGTCATCTACCTGGTGGCGCAAGGCCGGGCACCGAGCTGGAGCAGCCTGCGCTCGCACATGGCCAAGCGCCTGACGCCGGCCATGCTCCCCTCGACCTGCGTCTGGCTCGCCCGCCTGCCGGTCACCCCCAACGGCAAGCTCGACCGCCGCGCCCTGCCGCCGGCCTCCATGGCGCGCCCGCTGCTGGCCCAGTCCTACGAAGAGCCGCGCGGCACCACCGAAGAAGAAATCTGCGTCGCCTTCGCCCAGGCGCTGGGCATCGCCCAGGTGGGCCGCCACGACAACTTCTTCGATCTGGGCGGCGACTCGCTGACCGTGCTCGAAGTGCTGGCCGCCCTGCAGCCCGGCAGGCCGCGCCCGCTGTCGGCCAACCTGTTCTTCCGCCTGCCCACGCCCAAGGCGCTGGCCGAGCAGCTCGACAGCAGCCCG
Organism: Xylophilus sp. GOD-11R; assembly: GCF_033546935.1. GTDB lineage: Bacteria > Pseudomonadota > Gammaproteobacteria > Burkholderiales > Burkholderiaceae_C > Xylophilus. The sequence continues at coordinate 3,253,383 of NZ_CP137854.1, forward strand.
ACCGCCGCCGCCACCTCGGCGGGCACCCGCGCCACCATCGACCCGCTGGAGCCGGTGGCCCTGGTGGCGATGGCCGGCCGCTTTCCCGGCGCTGCCGACGTGGAGCAGTTCTGGGCCAACCTGCTCGCCGGCCGCGACACCGTGAGCTTCTTCGACGACGCCGAGCTCGACCCCGGCGTCGCCCCCGAACTGCGCGCCGACCCCGCCTACGTGCGTGCACGCGGCGTGCTCGGCAACGTCGAGGACTTCGATCCCGCCTTCTTCGGCATGAGCCCCCGCGAGGCGCAGCTGATGGACCCGCAGCAGCGCGTGTTCCTGGAGATCTGCTGGGAAGCGCTGGAGCGCGCCGGCTACGTGCCCGACCAGGCCCCCGGCCGGGTCGGCGTGTTCGGCGGCATGCACAACGCCAGCTATTTCCGACACCACGTGCAGAGCCGCCCCGACCTGGTGGGCGCGGTCGGCGAATTCCAGGTGATGCTGGCCAACGAGAAGGACTACCTCGCCACCCGCACCGCGCACCGGCTCAACCTCACCGGCCCGGCGCTGAGCATCAACACCGCCTGCTCGACCTCGGCCGTGGCCATCGCCCAGGCTTTCCACGCGCTGCGCGGCGGCCAGTGCGACCTGGCCCTGGCCGGCGGTGTTTCCATCACTTGCCCACCGCGCAGCGGCTACCTCTACCAGGAAGGCTCGATGCTCTCGCCCGACGGCCACACCCGCAGCTTCGACGCGGCGGCCCAGGGCACGGTCTTCAGCGACGGCGCCGCCGTGGTGCTGATGAAGCGCCTGTCCGACGCCCAGGCCGACGGCGACACCGTCTACGCGGTGATCCGCTCGGCGGCGGTCAACAACGACGGCGGCGCCAAGGCCAGCTTCACCGCGCCCAGCATCGACGGCCAGGCCGCCGTGATCCGCGCCGCGCTGCAGTCGGCCGGCATCGATCCGCGCAGCATCGGCTACGTGGAAGCACACGGCACCGCCACGCCGATGGGCGACCCGGTGGAGATCGAAGCCCTGCGCAGCGCCTGGCAGGACCAGGGCGCGACCACCGGCGGCGAGCTCGGTGCCGACATCGGTTACTGCACCATCGGCTCGCTCAAGAGCAACGTCGGCCACCTGGTCACCGCCGCGGGCGCGGCAGGCGTCATCAAGGCGGCGCTGTCGCTGCACGAAGGCGTCATCGCGCCCACCGCGCATTTCACCCAGCCCAACCCGGCGATCGACTTCGGCCGCACGCCGTTCCGGGTGAGCGCCGAACTCCAACCCTGGCCGCGCAGCCGCGAACCGCGCCGCGCCGCCGTCAGCTCCTTCGGCGTTGGCGGCACCAACGCCCACCTGATCCTGGAAGAAGCCCCGCGCGCACTGCCCGCCGACCGCGCCGACGGCCCCCAACTGCTGGTGCTCTCCGCCCGCTCGGAGGCCGCCCTGTCGACCACCCTGCAGAACCTGGCCACCCACCTGGAGCGCCACGACGGCCTGGCGCTCGCCGATGTGGCCCACACGCTCTACACCGGCCGCAAGACCCAGCCGTACCGCTGCGCCCTGGTCGCCGCCGACCGGGCCGAAGCCATCGCTACCCTGCGCAACGCCGACGCGGCCGAACGCGCCACCGGCACGGCACCTGCCGGCGTGCCGCAGCCGGTGCTGGTGTTCCCCGGCCAGGGCGCGCAGTACACGCTGATGGGCGAGAACCTCTACGTCACCGAGCCCACCTTCCGCGCCGCCTTCATCGAATGCCTCACCGCCTTCGGCGAAGTGCTCGACTTCGACCTGCGCGAGCGCCTCTTCTCGGCCGAACCCGGCGCGCTGGAGCAGACCTCGGTCACCCAGCCCGCCACCTTCGCGCTCGAATACGGCCTGGCCCGCTGCCTGCTCTCGCTCGGCGTGAAGCCGGTCGCCTTCATCGGCCACAGCGTCGGCGAATTCGTCGCGGCGGTGCTCGCCGGCGTGATGAGCCTGCGCGACGCCGCCCGGCTGGTGGCCCGCCGCGGTGCGCTGATGCAGGCCCTGCCCGGCGGCCAGATGCTGTCGGTGCGCCTGCCGGCCGACGCCGTGCTGCAACGCCTGGCCACCGAGCCCGAGCTGGCCCTGGCCGCCGACAACGGCCCCAGCGCCTGTGTCGTCGCAGGCCCGGCCGACGCCGTCGCGCGCTTTCGCTCCGCCCTGGCCGCCGACGCCGTCGACAGCCGCCTGCTGCAGACCTCGCACGCCTTCCACTCGGCCATGATGGACGCGGCCGTGCTGCCTTTCCAGGCATTGGTGCGCCAGGTCGAACTGCGCGCGCCGACGACCCCGATCTTCTCCACGCTCACTGGCGCCCTGCTGAAAGACAGCGAGGCGACCGACCCCGGCTACTGGGCCCGGCACCTGCGCGAAACCGTGCGTTTCTCGCCGGCCGTGCGCGCCGTGCTGCGGGGCCTGGCCGCACCGGTCTTCGTCGAGGTCGGCCCGCGCAACACGCTCGCCACCCTGATCCGCCAGCACCGCCAGCCCGACACCAAGGCCGTGCCCGCCGCCGTATCGCTGCTCGGCGACCGGCCCCAGCTCGAAACCCGTGCCTGGCGCCTGGCCGCCGGCCGCCTGTGGACGCTGGGCGTGCCGATCGACCTCGGCCTGCTCGACCGCCGTGCCCGCAAGGCCCGTGTGCTGCTGCCCACCACCCCCTTCGAACGCGTGCGCTGCTGGATCGACATCGCCGCGCCCGTCGCCGCCGCCGCCCTGACCGGCACCGCACCGGAAACCGTATCGCCCCACCTCCAGGAAACGCCCATGCACGATGCCTCGTCCACCGCCGGCCCACCGGGCGCCGCGCTCCTGCCCGCGCTACGCCTACTGTTCGAGGACGTCTCCGGCGCCGACCTGTCCACCGCCACGTCGAACACGCCGTTCAGCGAACTCGGCTTCGATTCGCTCACGCTGACCCAGGTCGCCACCCAGATCAAGAAGCGCTTCCAGGTCGCCGTCACCTTCCGCCAGCTGATGGAAGGCTGCCGCAGCCTCGACGCCCTGGCCGCCCACCTGGCGCCGCTGGTGAGCCTGCCGCAGCCCGCCGCGCCGGCACGCCCGGCGCCGCTGGCCGCCGCCCGCCCGGCAGCCGGCATCGCCGAGCCGCAAGGCCGCGCCGAGCTGCAGCAACTGCTGATCGACCAGATGGAACTGATGCAGCGCCAGCTGCGCATGCTGATCGGCGCCGAGCCGGCGGCACCGTCCGCAGCCGTTTCCCAGCCGCCGGTCGAAGCCGCGCCCGCTGCCGCCGAACCGGTGAAATACGACGCCAAGAAGGCCTTCGGCGCCATCGCCCGCATCCACTCCGAAAAACGCGAACTCAGCCAGCGCCAGCAGACCCGGCTCAACGCCTTCGTGCGCCGCTACACCGAACGCACCCCGCGCAGCAAGGCCTTCACCCAGGACAACCGCGAACACATGGCCGACCCGCGCGCGGTCAACGGCTTCCGCCCGGCCACCAAGGAGATCACCTACCAGGTCGTCATCGAGCGCTCCAAGGGCTCGCGCCTCTGGGACATCGACGGCAACGAATACGTCGACGTGCTCAACGGATTCGGCATGAACATGTTCGGCTGGCAGCCGGACTTCGTGCAGGACGCGGTGCGCAGCCAGCTCGACGCCGGCTACGAGATCGGCCCGCAGCATCCGCTGGCCGCCGACGTCACCCGCCTCATCTGCGACCTCACCGGCCACGACCGCGCCGCGCTCTGCAACACCGGCTCCGAAGCCGTGATGGGCGCCCTGCGCATCGCCCGCACCGTCACCGGCCGCCACCTGGTGGTGCTGTTCACCGGCTCCTACCACGGCACCTTCGACGAAGTGCTGGTGCGCGCCGGCCGCAACGGCCAGGGCCTGCCGGCGGTGCCCGGCGTCATGCCCGGCATGTTCGGCGACGTGCGGGTGCTCGACTACGGCACGCCCGAATCGCTGGCCTTCATCGCCGAGCATGCCGACGAGCTGGCCGCCGTGCTGGTCGAACCGATCCAGAGCCGCCGGCCGGACTTCCAGCCGCGCGAATTCCTGCATGCCGTGCGCGCCCTCACCGAGGCCAGCGGCACCTGCCTGATCTTCGACGAGATCATCACCGGCTTCCGCGCCAGCCTCGGCGGCGCGCAGCAGGTGCTGGGCGTACGCGCCGACCTGGTCGCCTACGGCAAGGTCATCGGCGGCGGCTTCCCGGTCGGTGTCATCGCCGGCAGCAGCCAGTACATGGACGCGCTCGACGGCGGTGGCTGGCAGTACGGCGACGACTCCACCCCCTCGGTCGGCGTCACCTACTTCGCCGGCACCTTCGTGCGCCATCCGCTGGCCCTGGCCGCGGCCAAGGCCGCGCTGACCCACCTCAAGAAGATGGGCCCCACGCTGCAGGACCAGCTCAACCTGCACACCGCCGCCATGGCCGACGAGCTCAACGCCTTCTGCATCGAGGCCGGCGCGCCGCTGGAGGTGCGCTACTTCTCCTCGCTGTGGCGGCTGCACTGGCAGGAAGACCATCCGCTGCAGGACCTGCTCTTTCCCATGATGCGCAGCCGGGGCGTGCACATCCTCGACAACTTCCCCTGCTTCCTCACCACCGCCCACACGGCCGAAGACATCGCCACCATCAAATCGGCCCTGAAGGAATCGGTGGCCGAAATGCAGGAAGCCGGCTTCCTGCCCAAGCGTGTGCCGACCAGCCGCGCCTTCGACCCCGCGCAGCCACCGATTCCCGGCGCACGCCCCGGCCGCGACGAGAACGGCCGGCCGGCCTGGTTCGTTCCCGACGCCAGCGGCGCCGCCCGTTTCGTGAAGGTGCCCGAATGAACGCCCGTACCGAACCCATGGCCGAGACCGACACCGACGGCGGCCTCCTGCAGGACGTCTGCCGCACCACCGCCGCCCAGCGCGAGCTGTGGCTGGGCGCCAAGCTCTGCGAGGAAGCCACGCTCGCCTACAACGAATCGATGGTGATCGACCTGCACGGCGAGCTCGACGCCGGCGCGCTCGAACAGGCGCTGCGCACCGTCGTCAGCCGCCACCAGTCGCTGCGCTCGGCCATCTCGGCCGACGGCGCCTGGATGTTCATCGCCCATCCGGACGAATTCTTCGAAGTGCTGGAGAGCGACCTCTCCGCCCTCGAAGGGCCGGCCCGCGACGCGCTGTTGGAGGAGCTGCACCAGCTCGCCACCCACATTCCGTTCGACCTGGAAAAGGGCCCGCCGTTTCGCGCCGTCATCTGCCGGCTGTCGGCCACGCACCACCAGCTCATCCTGTCGGCGCACCACATCGCCTGCGACGGCTGGTCGTGGTCGGTCATCGTCGACGAGCTCGGCCGGCTCTACCCGGCCCGCCCCGGCGCCGGCCCCGCCGCCCTGCCGCCGGCGCCCCTCTACAGCGACTTCGCGCAGCGCGAAGGCCTGGCCGCGTCCGAGCCCGAAATGCAAGCGCACATCGACTACTGGCTGCGCACCTTTGGCAGCGGCGAGCTGCCGGTGCTCGAACTGCCGCTCGACCATGCCCGCCCGCCGGTGCGCACCTTCCGTTCGCGCCGGCTCTGCGAGTCGCTCGATGCGAGCCTGGCCACCGCCGCCCAGGCCCTGGCCACCCGCAGCGGCGTGAGCCTCTTCGTGGTGCTCTTCAGCACCTTCGCCGCCGCCCTGCACCGCATCACCGGCCAGGAAGACCTGGTGATCGGCATCCCCGCGGCCGGCCAGCTGCCGCACGACATGCCGGGCCTGGTCGGCCATTGCGTCAACATGCTGCCGCTGCGCATCGGCACGCCCTCGGCCTGCCCCTTCACCGGCCTGCTGCGCGAGGCCTCGTCCACCGTGCTGGACGCCTACGAACACCAGGCGGTCGGCTACGGCGGCCTGCTGGAGCAGCTCGCCCTGCGGCGCGACGCCAGCCGCCTGCCGCTGGTCAGCGTGCTGTTCAACCTCGATGGCGAAGCCCGGGTGCGCCCCGGCGCGTTCGGCGGACTCGACGTGCAGCTGGGCACCCTGCCGCGCGCCTACGAGAACTTCGAGCTGTTCCTCAACATCGCGCCGGTCGCCGGTGGCGGCCTGGAGCTGCACCTCCAGTACAACACCGACCTCTTCGACGAAGACACCGTGCTGCGCTGGCTCGACATGTATCGCGCCATCCTGGGCTCGGCCACCCGCACGCCGGACGCCGCACTCGGCCTGCTGCAAGTCCTCTCGCCCGCCGAGCAGCTGGCGCTGCGCCGGCTGCAGCCCGCGCCCACCGTCGTCGAAGGCGAGCGGCTGATGCAGGCGGCCTTCATGGCCCGCGTCTCCGCCGAACCCGATCGCACCGCCCTGCGCCACGGCGCCATGCGCTGCAGCTACGGCGAACTCGACCTCGCCTCCAACCGCCTGGCGCGCGCCTTGCGCGCACGCAACATCGGCCGCGGCCGGCTGGTGGGCCTGTGCCTGGAGCGGGGCATCGACATGGTCGCGGCCCTGCTCGGCATCCTGAAGAGCGGTGCCGCCTACGTGCCGCTGGACCCGTCCTTCCCCGCCGCGCGGCTGGAGCAGTACGCCGAAGACGCCGGCCTCGACCTGCTGCTGACCAGCTCCACCGTCGCCTCGGCGCCGCGCCACTGGTGCGCCGACGCGCCCATGCACATCTTCGAGATCGACCACGACACCGCCTGGCACCTGCAGCCGGGCGAGGCCCTGGCGCCCTCGGTCCTGGACGCCCGGCCCGAGGACAACGCCTACGTCATCTACACCTCCGGCTCGACCGGCCGGCCCAAGGGCGTCTGCGTGCCGCACCGCGCCGTCGCCAACCTGCTGCAGACCATGCAGGAGGCGCCCGGCATCTCGATGGACGACACCCTGGCCGCCGTCACCACGCTGTCCTTCGACATCGCCGTGGCCGAGCTGCTGCTGCCCCTGGCCGCCGGCGCCCAGGTGGTGCTGGTCGACCGCGAGATCGCCCTCGACGGCCAGCGCCTGGCCAACCTGCTGCTGGCCGAACGCGTCACCATCCTGCAGGCCACGCCCGGCACCTGGCGCCTGCTGGTCGACGTCGGCTGGCCCGGCGCCCCGGGCTTTCGCGGCTGGGTCGGCGGCGAATCGCTGCCCGCCGCGCTGGCGCTCGACCTGCTCGACCGCTGCGCCGAGGTGTGGAACGTCTACGGCCCCACCGAAACCACCGTCTGGTCGACGGTGTGGAAGGTGCGGCGCGGCGACCTCGAAGCGCGCGGCATCTCCATCGGCCGGCCGATCGGCAATACCGAGGTGTGGATCCTCGATGCCGCCCACCAGGTCTGCCCGGTCGGCGTGCCCGGCGAGATCTGCATCGCCGGCGACGGCCTGGCCAACGGCTACCTGGAGCGGCCCGACCTCACCGAAGACCGCTTCGTGACCTGGCCCCTGCAGGGCGGCGCCGTGCGCCTCTATCGCACCGGCGACCGCGGCCGCTGGCGCAACGACGGCCTGCTGGAGCACCTGGGCCGCTTCGACTTTCAGCTCAAGGTGCGCGGCCACCGCATCGAGCCCGCCGAGATCGAGATGCGCTGCTGCGAAGCCGCCGGCATCGCCCGCTGCGTGGTCATCGCCCGCGAAGACCAGCCCGGCGACCAGCGCCTGGTGGCCTACGTCACCCTGGCGCCCGGCGCCTCGACCGATCTCGATCCGCTGCGCCACCACCTGCGCGAACGCCTGCCCGGCTACATGGTTCCCCAGCACATCGTCGTGCTTCACAGCCTGCCGGTGCTGCCCAACGGCAAGATCGACCGCGCCGCGCTGCCGGTGCCCGACGCCGCCGCCGTCTCCGCCCTGTCGCAGCGCGGCGGCAGTGCCCGCGTGGCGCCCGCCGACGCCCACGAAGCCCGCGTGCTCCACGCCATGGAACAGGTACTCAGCCTGCCCGGCATGGACATGCACGACGACTTCTTCGCCATGGGCGGCCACTCGCTGCTGGCGGCCCGGCTGGCGATGCGCCTGGGCCTGGAGTTCGGCCTGACGGTGCCGCTGCGCACGCTCTTCGAATCGCCCACCGCCGCCCAGCTCACCCGCGCCATCGCCGCGCTCGGGCAGGACACGCAGGCCGCCGTCCGGGCACCGCTGCCGCACCGCCCCGGCCGCCGTGGCGCGCCGCTCACGCCGGCGCAGGAGCGCATCCGCTTCGTCGAAGAAATGCACCCCGGCCGCTCGGTCTACAACATTCCCTCCGCCCGCCGGCTGCGTGGTCCGCTCGACCTGGCCGCCTTCCGCGCCACCCTCGCCGAAATCGCCCGCCGCCAGCCCGCGCTGCGCACCGCCTTCGGCCGCGACGGCGCCGACGCGGTGCAGCACATCGCCGAAAGCGTGGAAGTGCCGCTGGCGCTGATCGACCTGAGCCACCTGCCCGACGACCAGCGCGAACACGAACTGCTCGACCGGCTGCAGGAGTTGGCCGACCGGCCGATCGACATCGCCCAGGCACCGCTGGTGCACGCCGCCCTGTTCCGCATGGGCGCCGACGACCACGTCTTCCTGTTCGTGCCGCACCACCTCGTCTGGGACGGCGCTTCCTTCGACATCTTCCGCGACGAATTCGCCGCCATCTATCCGGCCCTGCTCGCCGGCCGGTCGCACACGCTGCCGGCTCCGGCCTGCGGCCACGGCGACTACGCCGAATGGCTGACCGGATGGATGGCCAGCGAGGACTACGCCGCGCAGATGGCGCAGTGGAAGGAGCGCTTCGCCCGCATGCCGCTGCCGCGCACGCCGCGCACCGACCTGCCCCGCCGCGCCGGCATGACCGGCCAGGGCGGCGCCCAGTGGATCGAGATCGACCCCGACACCACCGAAGCGCTGCGCGGCGCCGCACGCACCATGGGCGTCACCCTCAGCATGCTCACCTTTGGCGTTTTCGCGCTGATGATGGGCGACGTCATCGGCACGCAGGCCGTCACCATCGCCACCCCGGTGCGCGGCCGTGAGGCGCCCGAGACCGAAGCGGTGCTGGGCTTTTTCAACAACGTGCTGCCGGTGTCCGTGGAGATCGACGCGAGCCTGCGCATCGACGCCTTCCTGCGCGAGATCAAGCGCGAACTCATGGCGCTGATGCCGCTGCAGCAGGTGCCCTTCGAGCGCCTGGTGGCCGAGCCCGAATTCGCCCGCTGGTCCAAGGGCGCCGGGCTCTACCAGGCCATGTTCACCTTCCAGGACATCCGCTCGCGCGGCCAGGCGATCGGCGACATGCGCTCCAGCCCGATCCCGCTGATGCAGCGCGGCGCCACCGACGACCTCGGCCTCTGGCTGATGGACGCCGCCGGCGGCCTGCAGGGCGCGCTGGTCTACAACGCCGACATCTACCTGCGCGAAACCGGCGCCCGGCTGCGCGACCGCTACCTGGAGCTGCTGGCGCGTCTGGCGCAGTCGCCGCAGGCGCTGGTCAGCGAGCTGTGCTCGCCAGCCCAGTCGCCGAGCGCCGCCTACCTGGAGCGCCTGCAGGCCGGCCCGCCCGCGCGGCTGACCCAGGTGCATCCGGCGCCCGCCGAGCCGCAGCCAACCCAGGCCGATGCGCCCCCCCCGCCGCATGCCGCCCTGGCTGCGGTCTGGGCCGAGGTGATGGGCATCGACGCGGCCGGCATCCGCGCCGGCGACAACTTCTTCGACCTCGGTGGCGACTCCCTGCTGGTGATGCGCGCCGTGCTGCAGGCCCAACGTGTCCTGGGCGTGCGCACCGAGCCGCGCCGCTACCTCTTCGAGACCCTCGGCCAGCTCGCCGCCGACCTGCCCCGCGCGGTCGAAGACGTGCGCGCCCCGGGTCGCAAGGGCGGCGTCGGCCCGGTGGCCGGCCGCAGCGGTCTGCGCCGCATCGGCAGGATGTTCGGCGGCTGGCGCCAACGGAACTGAGCCATGAAGGAACTCGCCCTCGATCCCATCCGCGCCGGCTCGGCCACCTGCTGGCATGCCGACCTCGACCACCGGTCGTTCGCGTCCGCATCCGAGCCGCTGTCGCCCGCAGAACGCGAACGCGCCGACCGCTTCGTGTTCCGCCACGACGGTGCCCGCTACCGTGCCGCGCATGGCGTGCTGCGCCGCCTGCTGGCCGCACGCACCGGCATCGCGGCCGAGGCGTTGCGTTTCGCCACCGGCCCGCGCGGCAAGCCGCACCTGGTCGACGTGCCGGGAATCGAGTTCAACCTGAGCCACAGCCGCTCGGCATTGCTGATCGCCATCGGCGACGCGGTGCCGCTGGGGGTCGACGTGGAACAGCTGCGGCCCCTGGCCGACGCGCTGGGCCTGGCCGCCGAGTACTTCACGCCCGCCGAGCGCCGCGAGCTCGCCCGGGTTCACCCGTCGCGCCGCGACCGCGCGTTTCTCACCTGCTGGACCCGCAAGGAAGCCTGCCTCAAGGCGGTCGGCCACGGCCTGACCCTGCCGCTCGACCGCTTCGAAGTCGGCGTGGAGCCGGTGCCCTGCACCGTCGAGCTGCCCACGCCCGACGGCCCGGTGCGCCTGGCCCTCACGCCGCTGCCCGGCCCGGCGGGCACGGTCGCCTCGCTCGCCGAATGCTTTCAGGAGGAATTCGCATGACCCCCTTGATGTTCGGACCGGCCTCGCGCCAGGTCTTCGGTTTCTTCCATGCCGCCGAAACGCCGCGTGAGCGGCCGGTGGCCGTGCTGATCTGCCCGCCCTTCGGTGCGGAAGGCCTGCGCACCCACCGCTTCTTCAAGGTGCTGGCCGAGCGGCTGTCGCGCACCGGCGTGTCGGCGCTGCGCTTCGACTTCCACGGCGCCGGCGACTCGCCCGGCGACGAGCAGGAAGGCGACCTCGACGGCTGGCGCCGCGATGTGTATGCGGCCCACGCCGAGCTGCGCCGGCTGGCACCGGCCGCGCGCATCGTCTGGCTCGGTGCCCGGCTCGGCGCCACCCTGGCGCTGATGGCCGCCCGCCACGGCCGCTGCGACCCCGAACGCCTGGTGCTGTGGGAGCCGGTGGTCGAAGGCCGCGGCTACCTGCGCTTTCTGCGCGAACAGCACGTGAAGGCACTCGACGCCACCTTCTGCATTCCCGACCGCGGCTGGCGCAAGCTGCTGGCCCGCGAGCCCGGCGCCGTGCCGACCGAGGCCCTCGGCACCGCCATCTCGCCCCTGCTCGGCAGCCAGCTCCAGGCACTCGACATCGACGCCCTGCCCCTGACCGCGCTGCACGACACCGTCGTGCTGGCCGACCCCGCCGACGAGCCCGCCGCACGCTGGGCCGCCGCCCAGCAGCTGCGCAACATGCCGCTGCGCTTCGGCTACTTCGAACACCCGCTGGTCTGGACCTCGGACCCGTATCCCAACAGCGCCATGGTTCCGGCCGAAGCGCTGCAACGCCTGCAAGGAGCCATCCATGACTGAGATGACGCAAAGCCCGGTGCAGTTCGGACCCGACCGCGCCCTGATGGGCATGGTCACCCTGCCGCCGCGCAAGCTCGCAGCGCCGGTCGGCGTGCTGATGCTCAACATGGGCGCCAACCACCGCGTGGGCCCGCGCCGCATCAACGTCAAGCTGGCCCATGTACTGGCACGCGAAGGCATCACCAGCCTGCGCATGGACCTCGGCGGCGTCGGCGACAGCGGCGTCGGCCATCCGGGCGACGACCTGCGCCAGCGCGCCGTGGCCGACCTGCGCGCGGCCATGGACCTGCTCAAGACCATGCTCGACATCGAGCGCTTCGTCATCGTCGGCATGTGCTCCGGCGCCGAGCACGCCATCGCCACCGCGCTGGCCGACCCGCGTGTCGTCGGCATCTCGATGTTCGACGGCCCCAGCTTCCCGGACCTGCGCGCCCGGCTCCACCGCACCCTGCGGCGCGCCTGCACCGCCCCCTTCCACCCGGCGTTCGCCGGCAAGGCGGTGCGCCTGATGGCACGCCTGGCCAAACGTGGCAAGGGCGGCCAGGCCTTGCCCGGCTTCTTCACCGAAGGCCGGTCGCGCCAGGCCGAGCTGGCCTGGTTCCGCGATGCGATGAACCGGCTGGCCGACCGCGAAGTCGCGCTGCACATGCTGTTCTCCGGATCGCTCGACGCCGCCGACCGCGACCGCGACCACCTCGGCCGGCTGCGCGCCGAGCGCTTCGTGCGCCAGGTGCGCTACGAATTCGCGCCCGATCTCGACCACACCGTCTGCACCACGCGTGGCCAGCAGCTCTACCTGGCATCGGTCGGCGGCTGGGTGACCCAGGTCGCCCGCCAGGCGCCGGCGGTGCGCACCCGGCCGGCCACCACGGCGGCCGCGCCGCAACCGATCCGCACCGCCGTGCCGCACAGCGCCACGACCGGTGCCGACGAGCGCGTGCCCCTGCAGTAAGCGCCCCACGAGAAGCCTGCCCCGCACCGACCACCCGACGAGACACACCCCATGACACATACGCCCGACTCCACGCCGCGCCGCCGTCGTCACCGCCTCTGGCTGGCAGTGGCGCCCTTGCTGGCTTTGCTCCAGGCCTGCGCCGTGCCCGGTTTCGGCGCGATGGACGACTCGGCCCCGGCGATCGGGACACCGTCCGGGCCACCGGCCTCCCAGCCAGTCACCCCCATCGACCCCCAACTGATCCGCCAGCAGCAGCTCGCCCGGCCGCAGAACCTGCCGCCGGAAGTGCAGCGCCTGATCGGCACCGCGCCCACCTACACCCTCGGGCCGGGCGACGTGGTCGGCATCATCGTGTACGACCACCCCGAGCTGCTGCCCAACGCCGGCGCGGTGATCGCCCAGCAGACCGACCCGACCGGCGTGAACGTGGTGCCGGGCTTCATCATCGGCGCCAGCGGCGAGATCAGCTTTCCCTACATCGGCCGCACCCGGCTGCAGGGGCTGACCGAGATCGAGGCCTCCGACCTCATCACCCGCCGCATCGCCACCTACATCAAGGATCCGCAGGTCACCGTGCGCATCCAGGCCTTCCGCAGCCAGCGCGCCTACGTGGAAGGCGAAGTGCGCCAGCCGGGCATCCAGATCTTCACCGACGCGCCGATGACGCTGGCCGAAGCCATCGCCCGGGCCGGCGGCATCACCGCGGCCGGCGACCGCTCGCACATCGCCCTGACCCGCGACCGGCAGACCACCGTCGTCAGCCTGCCGCAGCTGCAGGCCATGGGCGTGGACCCCGGCAGCATTCCGCTGAAAAGCGGCGACATGGTCTATGTGCACAACCGCGACGACCGCCGCGTCTACGTCATGGGCGAGATCCTGCGGCCCACCGCGCTCACCTTCCGCCAGGGCCGGCTCAGCCTCAACGAAGCGCTGGGCGATGCGGGCGGGCCCAACCTCACCACCGCCGACACCCGCCAGGTCTACGTGATCCGCAACGACCCGCGCGCCGGCCGCGAGGTCTACCACCTCGATGCCAAGAACCCCGCCGCGCTGGCCCTGGCCGACGGCTTCGAGCTCCAGCCACGCGACGTGGTCTACGTGGACTCGGTCGCCCTGGTGTCGTGGAACCGCGTGGTCAGCCTGATCCTGCCCGCCGCCCAGGTCGTGAACCTGGGCAACGACGCGGCACGCCGCTGATTCGCCCCTTTCGCCCTTTCCCTTCATCGCCCCTCCCACCCAGGTGACCCCATGAAGATCAACCGGCTGCTCGCCGCCCCGCCCGTCGCCCTTTCGCCGGGCCAGCCCGCCTACCGCGCCAGCACCTGGAAAGTGGTGCGCGAGGAACGCCGCCTGGTCGCCCTCGTTACCGGGCTGTGCCTGGCCGCGGGCCTGGTCTGGGCGCTCGCCGCGCCGCAGGTCTACGAGACCAACATCGCCATCCAGGTCGAGGACGACGAACGCCCGGCCGGCGCCTTCCTGGACGCCGCGTCCTCCAGCGCCCTGAGCGTGAAGACGCCCGCCACCGGCGAGACCGAAATCCTCAAGTCCCGCATGATCCTGATGCAGGCGATCGAGAACACCCGGCTCTACATCAACGCCGAGCCGAAGTACGTACCGCTGGTGGGCAGCTGGCTGGCCGCCCGCGCCACCGCGCTGTCGGTGCCCGGCGTGTTCGGCTTCGGCGGCTACGTATCGGGCAACGAGCGCATCACCGTCGCCCACTTCGACGTGCCCGCCGCGCTCGAAGGCAGCCGCTTCACCCTCACGGCCGGGCGCGACGGCGCCTTTGTGCTCACGCATCCCAAGCTGGCCGAGCCGATCCGCGGCAAGGTCGGCGAGCCGCTGGACGTGGACCGGGGCGGCAGCACGATCAGCCTGCTGGTGGGCGACCTGCATGCGGCACCGGGCGCGGCCTTCAGCGTGATGCGGCACTCGCAGCAGCAGACGCTGATCGACCTGCTCGCCGGCCTGAAGGTGATCGAGAAGGGCAAGCAGTCCGGCATGCTCGACGTGAGCTGGCAGAGCACCGACCGCTTCGCGCTGACCGACGTGCTCAACGAGATCGGCCGGCTCTACGTGCGCCAGAACGTCGACCGCAAGACCGCCGTGGCCGAGAAGACGCTGGCCTTTCTCGACACCGAACTGCCACGCTTCAAGCAGCAGCTCGAGGAGTCCGAGGACTACTACAACCGCTTTCGCAACCAGAACGGCACCGTGAGCCTGGACGACGAGGCGCGCAACGCGCTCGGCCAGGCGGTGGACCTGCAGGCCAAGCTGTTCGACGCCAAACAGCGCCGCCTGGAACTCGTCGGCCGCTTCACCGACCAGCACCCCACCGTGGCGACGCTGGACGCCCAGATCGCCGGCCTGACCCGCGAACTCGGCGGCGTGGAAGGCCGCATCCGCCGCATGCCGATGCTGCAGCAGACCAGCCTGCGCATGCAGCGCGACATCAAGGCCAACACCGACATGTACGCCGCCCTGCTCAACAGCGCGCTGCAGATGCGCCTGGCCAAGGAAGGCCGCATCGGCAACGTGCGGCTGATCGACGAGGCGGTGCTGCCCGAGAAGGCGGCCAAGCCCAACCGGCCGGTCGTGCTGGCCTTCTCGCTGGTGGCGGGCCTGTTCCTGGGCATCTTCGCCGCGCTCACCCGCCAGCGCGTCGGCGCCCGGGTCAACGACGCCGAGGGCATCGAGGCCGGCGCCGGCCTGAACGTCTACTGCAACGTGCCGGCCAGCCGCCGCCAGCGCGCATTGAGCCGCGAGATGGCCCGAGGCCGCCCCGGCCTGCACGTGCTGGCCATGGACCGCCCCGAAGACGCCGCCATCGAGGGCCTGCGCCGCCTGCGCGCCACGCTGCGGGTGGACATGCAGGACGCGCCCGACAACCGCATCCTGGTCACCAGCGCCACCGCGGGTGCCGGCAAGACCTTCATCGCGGTGAACCTGGCCGCCGTGCTGGCCTCCTCGGGCAAGCGGGTGATGCTGATCGACGCCGACGTGCAGGCCCAGGGTGTGTGCAACTACCTCAACCTGACGCAGACCGACCTGACCGATGCCGCGCAGGACCGCCCCGCCAGCGGCCACGCGCTGCACACCGGCGTGCTGCCCAACCTCGACGTACTCAGCGCGGCGCGGGTCGGCATCAAGCCCGGCGAACTGCTCACCTCCGACGCCTTCACCCGACTGCTGTCGCAGCTCTCCGAGCGCTACGACTCGGTGGTGATCGACGCGCCGCCGATCCTGCAACAGTCGGCCGCCGCCGCCATCGCGCCATTCGCCTCGACCCTGCTGCTGGTGGCCTCGGCGCGCGAGACCTCGCTCGACGACATCCACGAATGCGTCAAGCGCATGTCGCACGTGGGCTGCGCCTTCAACGGCGTGGTCCTCAACCGGGCCGCCCACGACCGGCGCGCGCGCGCCAGCCACCGCCTGGGCCGCAAGCCCCTGGCCCTCTCGCTGCCGCGGCCATGAACGCCCCGCTCATGCCGCCGCTGGGCGGTTACCGCCAGGCGCCGCAACGGCCGACCGCGTCCACGCGCGTGTCCAAGCGCGCGCTCGACATCCTGCTGTCGGCCCTCTTCCTGGTCGGCTTCAGCTGGGTCTTCCTGGGCCTGTGGGTGGGCGTGCGCATCAGCTCGGGCGCGCCGGTCTTCTACTCGCAGCCACGCTGCGGCCGCGACGGCATGGTGTTTCGCTTCTACAAGTTCCGCTCCATGGTGCGCGACTCCGACCACGTGCTGGCCCAGCACCTGGCTGCCGACCCGGCCGCGCGCGAGGAGTGGCGCATCTTCCAGAAGCTGCAGAACGATCCGCGCATCACCCGCTTCGGCGCCTTCATCCGCAAGTACAGCCTCGACGAGCTGCCGCAGATCTGGAACGTGCTGCGCGGCGACATGAGCCTGGTCGGCCCGCGGCCCTGCATGTTCGGCCAGAAGGACCTCTACGGCCACTACTGGCGCCACTACTGCGCGGTGCAGCCGGGCATCACCGGCCTGTGGCAGGTGAGCGGCCGCAACCACGTGAGCTACCGGCGCCGCGCCGCGATGGACGCCGCCTACGTCGAAACGCTCACCCTGGGCAACGACCTGCGGATTCTGGTGAGGACCGTGCGGGTGATCGTCACCGGCGACGGTTCCAGCTAGCCAGCGCGCCGATGCCCGCCGCGCGCTTTTCCCGATCAACCAACTCTATCCACGAGGTCCGAAAAATGAACATCTTCGTCGCAGGCCACCAGGGCATGGTGGGCAAGGCGATCACCCAACGCCTGCAGGATCAGGGCCACGAGGTGCTGACACGCACCCGGGCCCAGCTCGACCTGACCGACCAGACGGCGGTGCGCCGTTTCCTGTCGCAGCAGCACATCGACGAGGTCTACGTGGCCGCCGGCAAGGTTGGCGGCATCCACGCCAACAGCCAGTACCCGGCCGAGTTCCTCTACGACAACCTGGCGATCGCCTCCAACCTGATCCACGGCTCCTTCGTCGCCGGCATCCGGCGCCTGCTCTACCTCGGCTCGAGCTGCATCTACCCACGCATGGCCGCGCAGCCGATGCGCGAGGAAGCGCTGCTCAGCGGCACGCTCGAGTCCACCAACGAGCCCTACGCCATCGCCAAGATCGCCGGCATCAAGCTCTGCGAGACCTACAACCGCCAGTACGGCCATTCGCACGGCATCGACTTCCGCTCGGTCATGCCGACCAACCTCTACGGCCCGGGCGACAACTACCACCCGGAAAACAGCCATGTGCTGCCGGCCCTGCTGCAGCGCTTCCACGATGCCAAGACCCTCGGCTGGCCCGAGGTGCAGGTGTGGGGCAGCGGCAAGGCCCGGCGCGAATTCCTGTACGTGGAAGACCTGGCCGACGGCTGCCTGCATGTCATGAACATGGACAAGCGCAGCTACGACGCCAACGTCGAGCCCACCAACAGCCACATCAACATCGGCACCGGCCAGGAGGTGTCGATCGAAGACCTGGCGGCCCTGATCTGCACGGTCGTGGGCTACACGGGCGAGATCCGTTTCGATGCGAGCAGGCCCGACGGCACGCCGCGCAAATTGCTCGATGTTTCCCGCCTCGACCGCATGGGCTGGAAGCACCGGGTTCCGCTGGTGGAGGGCGTCTACCGCACCTACGCCGATTTCCTCAACGCAGTTCCACGCAACAGGCAGGCTCACTATGGCTAAACGCGCACTCATCACGGGCATCACCGGTCAGGACGGCTCCTACCTGGCCGAATTGCTCATCGAAAAGGGCTACGAGGTACACGGCATCAAGCGCCGCTCCTCGCAGTTCAACACCGGGCGGATCGACCACCTCTACAAGAACCCGCACGACGTGTCGCCCACGCCGGGCCTGTCGCTGCACTACGGCGACCTGTCGGACGGCAGCAACCTCACCCGCATCGTGCAGGAAGTGCAGCCCGACGAGATCTACAACCTCGGCGCGCAGAGCCATGTGGCGGTGAGCTTCGAAAGCCCCGAATACACCGCCGACGTCGACGCCATCGGCACGCTGCGGCTCCTGGAGGCCATGCGCCTGCTCGGCCTGAAGGACAAGACCCGCTTCTACCAGGCCAGCACCAGCGAGCTCTACGGCCTGATCCAGAGCCCGCGCCAGAGCGAGACCACGCCCTTCTATCCGCGCAGCCCCTATGGCGTGGCCAAGCTCTACGCCTACTGGATCACCAAGAACTACCGCGAGGCCTACGGCTTCTACGCCTGCAACGGGATCCTGTTCAACCACGAGAGCCCGCGCCGCGGCGAAACCTTCGTCACCCGCAAGATCACCCGCGGCCTGGCCAACGTGGCGCAGGGGCTGGAGAACTGCCTCTACCTGGGCAACATGTCCGCGCTGCGCGACTGGGGCCACGCCAAGGACTACGTGCGCATGCAATGGATGATGCTGCAGCGCGAACAGCCGGTCGACTACGTCATCGCTTCCGGCATCCAGTACAGCATCCGCGAGTTCGTCATGAAGACCGCCCGCCAGCTGGGCATGGTCATCAGCTTCGAAGGCGACGGCCTCGACGAGATCGCCGTCGTGGAATCGGTATTCGGCGACGACGCGCCGGCGGTGTGCCCGGGCGACGTGGTGGTGCGGGTCGACCCGCGCTACTTCCGCCCCGCCGAAGTCGAATCGCTGCTCGGCGACCCGACCAAGGCCACCACCGAGCTCGGATGGCTGCCCGAGATCACCCTCGACCAGATGGTCGAGGAAATGGTGCGCTGCGACCTGGACCTGGCCAAGCGCAACGCGCTGCTGCGGGTTCACGGCTACGAAGTGCCGGCAAGCATCCAGGCGTGAGCCGGCAGCCGACAACCAGGACAACATCGTGAGAGCACTCTGCTTCTGGTTCGGCGCGGCGAGCGCGATGCTCGCCGCGCTGGTCGATCCGGTACGCGGCTATCAGATCGTTTTCCTGGTGGCGCTGTCGCAGGTCCTGCTCGTGGCGCAGTCGCGCGGGAACATCTTCCTGCTGATCCACTACGTCGCGATCCTCATCTACTTCTCGCTGGCGCCTGCCGCGCAGATCGTCACCGACACCTCCTTCTGGAACGTCGGCCTGCTCGACATCGCCTCTCACCAGCAGGCGCTGACCATCCTGCTGGCCTACCTGGTCGGCGTGGAACTGGCCGCGCTGCTCACCCTGCAGCCGGCGACGCAGGCACCCGCGCCGGTCCGCGCGCAGCCGCTGGACAACACCGCCATCGCGCTGATCACACTGGCCACGCTGGTGGCCTTCGGCCTGCTGTTCGTGAAGCCTTCGCTCAACTTCGTCGCCCGGGGCGTCGTCGGCGACGAGGACAGCCGGCCGATCGAACTGGTGTTCTTCTCGGCCCTGCCCAAGACCGTGGTGCTGGTCGGCTTCGTGGCCCTGGCGATCAATGCGCTGCACCAGCGCACCTGGCAGGCGATCGGCGCCGCCCTGGTGCTGGCTGCCGCTGCCGCTGCCGCCGGCAACCCGGTCAACACCGCCCGCCAGATCATGTTGATCGGCCTGCTGCCGCTGGTCATCTACCTGCTCGGCTGGCGCCACCAGCTGCTGCTGGCAGGGCTCATCTTCGGCGCGGTCGCGGGCATCGGGCCGGTGCTCAACTTCTTCTCGCGCGACGGGCTCTACGGCGTCGACATCGCGGCCTTTCCCACCGGGCCGGACTTCGACGCGATGTTCATCGTGGCCGGCCTGCTGGAGCGCGCGCCGGACGTGGACTGGGGCTATGGCCGCTACCTGCTGTCGGCGCTGTCGTTCATGCTGCCGCGCGACTTGAAGCTGTTCCCGGATTTCGACCCGCTGCTCTGGTCGGCCGTCGGCGCCAACTTCTCGCAGTCCAACGTGTCGCTGCCGCCCTTCGTCACCGCCTTCCTCGACTTCGGCCTGGCCGGCTCGCTGCTGCTGGGCCTGGCCATCGGCAAGGTGTTCCAGCGGGTGGAGCGCGCCCTGTACGCGGGCTCGCCCACGCCGGTGGTGATCCTCGGCGCGCTGGTGCTGTGCTCGGCCTATATCCCCTTTCTTCGCGGACCCATCATGGGCTGGGGTCCGTTCGCCACGTCCGGGATCCTGGCCGCGCTGCTCATCGGCCGCCTCGCCATGCCCGCCGCACGCCCCCACGTCCGCAACCTCACCTAGACCATGGCCGCCTACCTGTTCTTCGACACCGTCCGCCTGAACCCCGCGACCGGCGGCGTGCTCAATGTCTCGGCGATGCTGCTGAGCCACATGCGCGCCTCGGGCGGCCAGCACCGCGTCGAGCCGGTGAGCGAGCGGTTCCCCCGTCTCTACCGATTGTTCGACCGGCTGCGCTTGAGCCGCTTCATCCTCGACACGCTGCTCTACAACTACCAGCTGCTGCGCTCGGCACTGCTGCGCGAGCAGGTGCTGTGCGTGTTCCCCAACTACTTCCTGCCGCAGGCGGCCTTCGGCCGGCACGCCGACTCGATCGTCATCGTCCACGATCTGCAATACAAGTATTTCCCCGCCTACTTCGGCCCGCGAAAGGTGCGTTGGCTCGACTGGTGCCTGAAGCGCATCGCCCGCAGCGCCTCCAACGTGGTGTTCATCAGCGAGAGCAGCCAGAAGGACTTCGCCAAGTTCTTCGGCCCCTGCGCCCGCTCCACCGTCATCCTCAACCCGGTCGATGCCGGTGTGGCCGCGCCGGCATCGAGCGACGAGAAGCCCGAGCGCTTCCTGATCGCCGCCTACCACTACTACCCGCACAAGAACTTCGCCGGCGTGCTGCGGCTGTTCCGTGCGATGCGCGAGCGCGGCCTGGTCGACACGCTGCATGTCACCGGCGACGGCGCGGCCAAGGTCGAACAGATCATCCGGCAGCACGCCCCGGAGCTGCGCGCGCAGATCGTGCTGCGCGGCAAGGTCGAGCGGCGGGTGCTGGTCGACCTGTTCCGCCGCTCGGTGGCCTTTGTCTCCATGTCCACCTTCGAGGGCTTCAACCTGTCGGCGGCCGAGGCGGCCACGCTGGGCGTGCCGGTGCTGCTGTCGGACATCCCGGTGCACGAGGAGCTGTTCGCCGAATACGGCTGCCTGGTCGACGCCGAGCGGCCCGACCTGGCGCGCATCGAGCAGTACCTGCAGTCGCACCGCCGGCAGCGGCCGCAATGGGCGCACGCCGCGCGCTGCAAGCCGGCGACCGTCGCCGCCCATTACCTGACGCTGAAGGCCTGATCGCCATGAACGCTTCGCTCGTCCCCACCATTTCGACCTTCGCCCGGATCCTCGGCGTGCTGGGCCTGGCGTGGCTGCTGGCGGGGCCGGCGGCCGCAGCCGAGCCGGCCCGCAACCCGGCCTTCGGCGTGATGATCCATTACCTGCCCGGCCGCGGCGAGGTGCGCCCCTGGCTCAAGCCCGAGGTGGAGGGCCTGGCCAACGCGCTGGCCGAGATGCGCGCGAGCTACCTCATCGTCACGCTCGGCCAGAACAACGGCCAGTACATCGCGCCCAACGCGTCGATGGTGGCGCTCTGCCCCAAGGCCATGGTCAACGAGCCCCGGCAGGACCTGCCGCTGGAACTCGGCCGCGCCCTCGCCGCCCGGGGCATCGGCCTGATGCTCTACCTGCCGTTTCGCGCGCCGCAGGCCGACCGCTACCTGATGGACTGCCTCGGCGATGTCGACGAGCAGAGCGCCACCTCCGCCGGCTTCATCCGCAACTGGTCCAAGGTGATCGGTTACTGGTCCGCCCACTACGGCCCGCTGCTCAAGGGCTGGTGGTTCGACGGCGTCTACAACACCAGCGGCATGTCCGGCGAGGACTGGCGCACCCTGTGCGCTGCCGCCAACCGCGGCGGCCGCGACCGGCTGCTCGCCTTCAATTCCGGCGAAGGCCTCCAGCGCTTCCAGACGCGCAGCGCGCCCTGCCAGAACCTGGCCGCCGGCGAACTGCTCGACGTGCCCGCCGGCCTGCGCGCCGCCGATGCGGCCCCGCGCTTCCATGTAGCCACCCCGCTGGCCCAGACCTGGGGCCGGCCCGGCCCGGCGCGCTGGAGCAGCGCCGAGATCCGCCAGCGCATCGCCGACGCCCGTGCGGCCAACGGCCTCTTCACCCTCGACATCCCCCTCCCCCGCGATCTGCAGATCGCCCCGGAACAGGTCGCCCTGGTCCGGTCGGCGACCGGCACCCCAGAAGCGTCACACAAGGAAGCCCGGCAATGAGCAGCAAGATTCCCTTCATCGTGGTGGAAAACCGCGAGAACGAAACCCTGACCGCCTGCAAGCTCTCGGCCAAGCTGGCCGACGAATCGCTGGCCGTGCTCTCCAGCACCACGGTGGGTGCCGCCTACGCCGCGCTGTCGGCCGCCTACGTGCACATGTCGAGCAACTCGCCGGCGTTCGAGCTGATCTGCTTTCGGCGCTACTTCCTATTGCAGCTCCATCTCGACGCCCACCCCGAGATCGACCGCTTCGTGCTCATCGACAGCGACGTGCTGCTGTTTCCCGGCGTCGGCACCTATTTCGAACGCCTGGCCGCGCTCTCGGCCTTCGCCGGCTCGGCCGTCATCGCACGCGGCTGGAACCCGCGCCAGATCTCGCCGCACGTCAGCCTGTGGAGCCGCGACAGCCTGGCGAGCTTCCTGGCCTACGTGCTGCAGACCTACACCAGCGCCGAGGGCCTGGCGAAGCTGCGCGCCATCGAGGCCGAGTTCCAGCGCGAAGGCCGGCGCGGCGGCATCTCCGACATGACCCTGCTCTACCTCTGGGCCGAGGCCATGGGCCACGTGCGCCCCTGCAACCAGATCACCCGCTTCGGGGTGGTCGACCACAACATCAACATCTCCGACAACCACGCCGAGTCGGAGTTCGTGATGCGCGGCGGCGCCAAGAAGCTCACCTACATCAACGGCCAGCCCTACCTCACCACCGTGCGCGGCGACACCGTGAAGGCGCTCGCCCTGCACTTTCAGGGCAAGGGCAAGATCATCATGAAAGACGCCCTGATGGCGCGGCAGATGCGGGTGATCCTGATCTCGTACGCGCTGCTGATGGCCCGCCACGTGCGCGACCGCCTCTTCATCCTGAAGACGATCACGCTGAGGCCGCAGCGATGAGCAGCCGCCTGTCGCAGCGTTTCCCGCTGTCGCTCGTGATCCGCAGTTCCGGCTCGTGGGCGCTGGCCTCGCGCATGTATGTGTACCTGTCGGGCTTCGTCGCGGTGTTCCTGCTGTCGGCGAACGTGCCGGCCGCGCAGTTCGGCGAGTATTCGATCTACCAGTCGGCCCTGGAGCTCGGGCTCATCGTCGGCACGCTGGGCAGCTCCATCGTGTTCGCCAAGCACGCGACCATGGTGCCGCCCACGGTTTACAGCGGCGATGTCTGGCGCACCCTGTCCATCGGCGTGCCGATCGCGGGCCTGCTGATCGGCGCCATGCTCTTCGCCCAGGGCCTGCAGCCGCTGTCGCAGAGCACCGCCTGCATCCTGCTGTCGCTGGTCTTCTTCGCCTTCAACACGCTGCGCCTGGCCTGGCGGCGCGGCCGGGGCGAGGCCGGCCTGCTCAACCTCGAGGCGGGGCTGCGCGCCACCATGCTGATCTCCGGCATCGTGGTCTGCCTCCTGCGCCACGAAGTGCTGACCGTGACCTACCTGCTGCAGGTGAACCTGCTGTCCATCGTGGCCGTGACCATCGTGCTGCTGCTCACCGACACGCGCGGCACGCCGCCGCCGCCCGGGGCCGCCGCGCTCGGCATGCACACGCAGGTGGCGGCCACCGGCTATTCGCTGATGGCTTTCGTGCTGCGCAAGGCCGACCTGCTGATCGTGGCCTTCTTCATGCCGCTGGCCTACGTCGGCGCATTCAAGCTGGCCTTCCTGCTGGCCGAGGCACCGTCGCAGTTCGTCATCGCCTATCTCTACACCCATACGCCGGCGATGCTGGCGGCCCGCAAGGGTGGAACCCACGGCCGGCTGCCGCTGGCACGCAAGAGCCTGATGCTGGGTCTGGCCCTTTTCGCCGGGCTGGCGCTCTTCCTGCAGGTCTTCGGCCCGCTGCTGAAGTTCGGCGACGAGGCCCGCTCGATCCTGCTGTGCCTGCTGCCGTATTTCCTGCTGCGCACCTACACCGTCCACCACGAAATATTGCTGCAGCTCAACACCCGGCTGCGGCTGCTGGGCGCGTGGACGCTGGTGGAAGTGTTCACCAGACTGCTGTCGTACGCGGCGGTGCTGTGGGCCTTCCCGGAGAAGCCGCACTACGTCTTCTTCATCGCCACGATCTTCGAATTCGTCTCCTACGAACTTCGCGCCAGGAGCGTGCTGGGCTTTCTGCCCTGCACGCGCCTCTGGCGAAGGTAGGCATCAGTTTTTTCCCCAAAGAGAACGTCGGAACCTACCGAGGCAAAAACCATGAAGATCCTGTTGTATTCGATGAATTTCTCGCCGGAACTCGCCGGCATCGGAAAGTATTCCGGCGAGATGGCGACCTGGTTCCACGAGCAGGGCCACGAGGTGCGCGTCATCGCCGCGCCGCCCTCGTTTCCGCACTGGAGCGTGTTCAGCGGCCACTCTCCCTGGGCCTACCGCAAGACGGTGACCAACGGCATCACCATCTACCGAACGCCCACCTGGGTGCCGGCCAAGCCGCGCGCCATCGCGCGCATGGTGCACCTGGCTTCTTTCATGATCTCCAGCCTGCCGGTGCTGCTGGCCCAGACGCGCTGGCGGCCCGACCTGATCTTCGTGGTGGAGCCTCCGCTGTTCTGCGCGCCCGGGGTGCTGGCGTATTCGAAGGCCATGAACATCAAGTCGTGGCTGCACATCCAGGACTACGAGGTCGACGCCGCCTTCGAGCTCGGCCTGCTGGCCAGCGCACGCGCCAAGCGCGTCGCCTACTCCATCGAGCGCTGGCTGCTCAACCGCTTCAGCCGTGTGTCGACGATCTCGGCGCAGATGGTGGACCTCGCGCTGAAGAAGGGCGCTGCCGCCGGCCGGCTGGTGCTCTGCCCCAACTGGGTCGACATCGGCTCCATCTACCCGCTGCAGGGTGCCAACCGCTACCGCCAGGAACTCGGCATCGCCGACGACGCGGTGGTGGTGATGTATTCCGGCAGCATGGGCAAGAAGCAGGGGCTGGAGATCCTCGGCGACATGGCGCGCAGGCTCGGCCAGTCGCCGCACATCCACTTCGTGTTCTGCGGCAACGGCCCCACGCGCGCTGCGCTCAGACAGGAATGCGCCGACCTGCCCCATGTTCATTTTCTGGACCTGCAGCCGCAGGACCGGCTCAACGAGCTGCTCGGCCTGGCCGACATCCACGTGCTGCCGCAGCGCTCCGACGCCGCCGACCTGGTCATGCCCTCCAAGCTCACCGGCATGTTCGCCAGCGGCCGCGCGGTGGTTGTTACCGCGCATCCGGGCACCGAGCTGAGCAACGTGGTCAAAGGCCGGGGCGTGGTGGTGCCGCCGGGCGACGCCGAAGCGCTGTCGACCGCCGTGTTCCAGCTCGCCAACTCGGCCGACATGCGCCGCACGCTCGGCGCAGCCGGCCGTCGTTACGCCGAGACCGAGCTGCAGCGCGACACCATCCTGAGCCGCCTCGAGGGCGAGTTCCAGCGCTGCCTGGCCGACTGATCCATCCTGAGAAAACGCGTTCGACTTTCCTTCTGCTGAAAGGCTGCAAATCATGAGCAAGACATCCCCGAGCACGGCCGGCGACCGCATCGTTCCGGTGATCCTGTCCGGCGGCTCCGGCACGCGGCTGTGGCCGCTGTCGCGCACCGGCTATCCCAAGCAATTCCTGGGCATCACGCAGGAGCAGACGCTGTTCCAGCTGACGCTCGCGCGGCTGGAGGCCTTCACCGGCCTGGACGCACCGCTGATCGTGGGCAACGAGAACCACCGCTTCATCCTCGGCGAGCAGCTGCAGTCGCTCGGCGTGCGGCCGCAGGCGATCCTGCTGGAGCCTGCTGCGCGCAACACGGCGCCGGCCATCGCCGCGGCCGCCTTCGCCGCCATGGCCCATGGCGCCGACCCGCTGCTGCTGGTGCTGGCCGCCGACCACGTGGTGGAAGACGTCGACGCCTTTTGCCAGGCGGTGCAGGCCGGGGTGCCCGCCGCCCGGGCCGGCTCGCTGGTCACCTTCGGCATCGTGCCCTCCGCGCCCGAAACCGGCTACGGCTACATCGAGGTCGACGCCTTCGCGGCCGATGGCGGCGCCTGCGACGTGGCCGGCTTCGTCGAGAAGCCCGACCTCGCCACCGCCCAGGCCTACCTGGCCGGCGGGCGCCACCTGTGGAACAGCGGCATGTTCCTGTTCCGCGCCTCGGTGGTGCTGGCCGAACTGGAGCGCTTCAGCCCGACGGTGACCGCCGCCGCGCGGGAGGCGGTGGGAAAGGCCCGCGCGGACCTCGATTTCCTGCGGCTGGACAAGGCCGCCTTCTCGGCGTCGCCTGACGACTCCATCGACTACGCGGTCATGGAGAAGTCCGACAAGGTGAAGGTGGTGCCGATGTCGGCCGGCTGGAGCGACGTCGGCGCCTGGCGCGCCGTGTGGGAAGTCGCGGCCAAGGACGCCAACGGCAACGCGGTGCGCGGCGACGTCCTGCTGCACGGCAGCAGCGACTGCTACGTGCGCTCCGACCACCGGCTGGTGGCCGCCATCGGCCTGCAGGACGTGATGATCGTGGAGACCTCCGACGCGATCCTGGTCGCGGCCAAGCATGCGGTGCAGGACGTGAAGAAGGTGGTAGACCGGCTCAAGGCGCAGAAGCGCCCGGAGGCCAACCTCCACCGCGAGGTGTTCCGGCCCTGGGGTTCGTACGACTCGATCGACCAGGCCGAGCGCTACCAGGTCAAGCGCATCACCGTGAAGCCCGGGCAGAAGCTGTCGGTGCAGATGCACCACCACCGCGCCGAGCACTGGATCGTGGTCTCGGGAACTGCCCTGGTGGCGGTGGGCGACAAGGAAGTGATGCTCACCGAGAACCAGTCGACCTATATCCCGGTCGGCGTGATCCATTCGCTGGAGAACCCCGGCAAGATTCCGCTGGAGCTGATCGAGGTGCAGTCCGGTGCCTACCTGGGTGAAGACGACATCGTGCGGTTCGCCGACATCTACGGCCGTGCGCCGGTCACCGCCTCGGCCACGCCCGCCTGAAGCACGCACGCCCGGGCAAGCCCCTCACAGGGGCATGCTCAGGCGGATGGTGGTGCCCTTGCCGATGACGCTGCGCATCTCCAGATCGGCGCCGAGGCGTTCGGCCCGGTGGTGCAGCCCCTGCACGCCACGCCCGCCGATGCGCTCGACGGGCGAGCCGTCGGCGCTCACCTGGGGCGCGTGTTCGGCCACCGGGAATCCGCGCCCGTTGTCGGTGATCTCCAGCACCATGTATTCGCCGCCGGCGGTGTAGTCGAGCGTCACCCGCACCCGGCTCGCGCCGGAATGCCGCAGCACGTTCGACAGCGACTCCTGCACGATCAGCAGCAGCTCGCGGGTGGCCGTGGGGCAGAGCCGGTGTGCCGTGTCGCGCTCGTCCAGGCGCCATTCCATCGCGATGCCCTGGCGGTCTAGCGCCGGCTGCACGCGGTAGCGCACCATGGCCAGCGAGGCGATCAGCGACTGCTCGGTGGCGAAGAGTCGGTCCACCGCGATGCGCAGCTCGAGCAGGCAGCTCTCCAGCGCCGACACCAGTTCATGCTGTTGAGGGGTGTCGCGCGGCTGGCGCGCCATCACGCTCAGCAGGTGCGAACCCAGGCCGTCGTGCAGGTCCTGGGCGATGCGCTGGCGCTGCTGCTGCAAGGCACGGTCGACCAGGCTGGCGAGCCGTGCCGGCAGCTCGGCCCTGCCGCCGGTTCTGCCCAGGCGCATGTGGCGCAGGGCCAGCAGCGCCACCGCCACCACGAACAACATGTCGAGCGTGGCCTGGCCGTAGGAGGCGGCGGCACCGTGGATCTCGATGCTGCGCACCGTCAGCATCATGCCGACCGCGACGATGCCGCTCCAGGCCAGCCGGCGCCGGGCGATCTGGTAGCGGGCCTCGAAGAAATGCCAGGCGACCGCGTGGGTGAAAAACGAGATCGCCAGCGCACCGACCAGCCCGGCCTGCCAGCTCCAGCCGCTCATCGCCATCTTGTAGCCGGAGTTCCAGCCGGCCAGCCCGATCAGCGCGGCCACGCCGGCGGCACAGCCCATGCCCAGGATGCGCGGTGCACCGAAGGCCGCGCCCATCTGGCAGAACAGCAGCAGTCCGCACATGCGCACCGTCAGCCGGAAGGATTCGATTTCGGAGTCGATGTTTGAGGCATCGATCAGGCCGTTGAGCGAGCCGTACGACAGCGCTCCGTCGAGCAGCCAGGAACCGGTCAGCACCGCGTAGGCCACCGTCAGCTGCGAACCACGCCGGCTGTGCGTGCGCCATTGCAGCAGCAGGCCGGACACGGCGACGAGCCATGCCACCTCGATTCCACCGAACGCGGGCGGCTCCATTTCGTCTGTGTTCTTCGGTCGGGTCGGTCGATGCCCTGACCTAGATCAGGCCATGCTGGTTGGCGTAGTTGATGGCCTGGGTGCGCGAATGCACCTGCAGCTTGCGGTAGATGTTCTTCACGTGGCAGTTGACCGTCTGCACGCTGATGTGCAGCCGCTCGCCCACCTCGGCGCTGGTGAAGCCCGACGAGATGTGGCGCAGCACGTCCTTCTCGCGGGTCGACAGCACGCTGTGTTCGTGCGTGCTGTCGCTGGTGTGGGAGCGGGCGTGCGAGAAATCGAGCTGCCCCAGCAGACGACGCGCCAGCTGCGGCGTGATCGGCGCGCCGCCGTTGACCACTTCCAGCACCGCACGCGAGAAGTTGCCGAACCATGAGTTCTTGATGAGAAAGCCGGTCGCGCCCATGCTGAAGGCCTGCAGCACCCGCCGGTCGTCGTCGATGCCCGACACCACCACCACCTCGATGCCCGGGCGGATGGCCAGGGCCTGGGTGATCAGCTCGAAGCCCGAGCCATCGCCCAGGTTCAGGTCGACCAGCAGCACGTCGAAGGCCACCTGCGGGATGATCTTGCGGGCCTCGCGAAAATTGGCCGCCTGGCCGACCACCTGGATGCGCAGATCGGTCAGCAGGTCCTGCACGATGACGTTGCGGATGTGCGGGTCGTCGTCGACCACCAGCACGTTGATCGGGCGCTCCCGCTGGCCACGGAAAAGCTCGGGCCAGGTCGGCATGTCCGAAGCACGGGTCGACGGGGAAATGATGTCCGCCAGGGAGTCGTCGTAGAACGACGCGGGGGCGGACGAATCGGTCTTGTTTTCGTGAACCGGAAACATGAATTGACTCCCAGGTGCTTGTTGTTACGAAACGCAAGTTACCCGTCGACCGGAATTTTGGAACGACAAGAAAAGAAAAAATACTATTTGTTACTTATGTTTCGATCACAAAGAAATCTATTGCCGATGAGCCGTCGATAGGACGCAATCCAGCGGAAAAGTGAGTGCTTCGCACACGTTTTCATGCCCTGCCTACCGCTCGGGCGCTAACCACGGCCACTCGCGGGGACAATGCCACCATGACAACCCTTCACCGTCGCGCCCTGCTCTGGCGCCTGGGCTTACCCATTTCCGTGATGCTCCCGGCCACTGCCGCCCGAGCCGGTTACAACCTCTGGACCGGCGAATACACCGTCACCCGGGCGGAGGCGCAGGCCCGCATCGACACCCGCTTTCCGCTGGCCCTGCGCTATGCCCAATTGTTCGAAGTGCGCGTGAGCCGGCCGCGCCTCGTGCTGGACTCGGCAGCCGGCCGGGCGGCCATCTCGGTCGACCTCGACGTGCGCAACGTGTTCACGACCCGCCCCCTGCCGGGCATGCTCACGATCAGCAGCAAGCTGCGCTACGACGCCGCCAC
This sequence comes from Xylophilus sp. GOD-11R, assembly GCF_033546935.1. Taxonomy (GTDB): domain Bacteria; phylum Pseudomonadota; class Gammaproteobacteria; order Burkholderiales; family Burkholderiaceae_C; genus Xylophilus. Next base: position 3,283,013 of record NZ_CP137854.1, read on the forward strand.
GCGTGCGATCCGGCTGACCGACCCATCCGCCGACCGCATCGAATTCAAGGGCCTGTCCGCGGCGGACGCACAGCAGCTGCAGGCCATCGGCCAACTGGTGGCGCAGGAGGCGCTGCGCGACTATGCGATCCACACCTTCACCGAGCAGGACCTCACCATGGGCAGCCGGGTGTTCGTTCCCGGCGAGATCACCGTCGTGGAAGACGGCATCAAGGTGAAGGTCGACTGAGGCGACGGCCGCGCCGCCCCGCCGCGCTCAACTCGCGACGATGCCCGCGTTGCGCACCACTTCGCCGAGCCGGCGCGTCTCGCCGTCGATGAAGGCGGCGAACTCCTTGCCGCCCATAGGCCGCGGAATGCAGCCGCTGTCGGCGATGCGGGCCGACACCGCCGGCTCGCGGATCGCCGCCAGCGCCTGGCGCTCGAGCAGCGCCTTGCGCGCCTCGGGCACGTGGGCCGGCAGCAGCAGGCCGAACCAGCCGACCGACACCAGGTCCACGCCCGCCTCGCGCAGGGTCGGCACGCTGGAGAAGGCGCCCACCCGCACGTCGCTGGTCACGGCCAGCGCCTTCACCTTGCCGCCGCGCACCAGGCCGGCGGCCGCCGAGATGGTCTGGAACATCACGTCGACCCGGCCGGCCATCAGGTCGGCGTTGGCGGTGCCGGTTTCCTTGTACGGCACATGCACCATGTCGAGTTTGGCCGCCGTATTGAACTGCGCGCCGGCCAGGTGCAGCGACGTACCGTTGCCGATGGAGGCGAAGTTCACCTGGCCCGGCCGCTTGCGGGCGTAGGCGACGAACTCCTCGACCGTGTTGGCCGGCGAATCGATGGGCACGATCATCAGGTTGGGCACGGTGGCGATCAGCGCGACCGGTTCGAAGTCGCGGTCCGGATCGAAGGGCAGCGTGCGAAACAGGAAACGGTTCACCGCGAAGGGCACGCCGGTCAGCAGCAGGGTGTAGCCCTCGCGGTCGCCTTGCGCGGCCGCCTGGGTGCCGATGTTGCCGCCGGCGCCGGCCCGGTTGTCGATCAGCACCTGCTGGCCGAGCGATGCCTGCAGCCGCTCACCGACCGTGCGGCCCAGAAAGTCGGCCGCGCCGGCCGGCGGAAACGGCACCACCATGCGCAGCGAACGGGACGGATAGGCGGCTTCCTGGGCCTGCAGCCAGGCGGGCGATACGAGGGCGGCGGCGCCGGCGGCGAGGGCTTGTCGGCGGGTCGTGATGGGCATCGGGCAATCCTTGCAGGTGGGTGACGGGTCACCCGTCTCCAAGCAAGAGCCAGGCCATTCGCGTCAGGCTCCGGTCAGGTGGCATGCCCGGGCGGCGCCGACCCGCATCGGCGAGTTCCCCTACCATGGCGCCCGGCCGACCGGCCCGGCGCCGGGCGGCCGCCCTCTCCCGCAACACTCCCACTACACAACATGAATTCAGGGGATATCCAGCTGTTGGTCATCGCGCTTCTCAGCGTGCTGGGCCTGGTCGCGCTCATCGTGTCGCGGCCCAAACTCCATCCATTGCTGGCGCTGCTGCTGGTATCGGCCGCCGTCGGGCTGGTCACCGGCATGCCGCTGGACCAGCTGGTCAAGGCCATCTCCGGCGGCGCCGGCAAGACGCTGGGCGCCGTTGGCCTGGTGGTGGCGCTGGGCGCGATGCTCGGCAAGATCCTGGCCGACGCCGGCGTCACCGACAGCGTGGCCGACGCCATCGTCAGCCGCGCGTCGCGCAAGGCGCTGCCCTGGGCGATGACGGGCGTCGCCTTTGTCATCGGCATTCCCATGTTCTTCGAGGTCGGGCTGGTGGTGCTGCTGCCGCTGATCTTCGGCGTGGCCCGCAAGCTCGAGGCTGAGGAGCCAGGCAAGGGCTCGGCCTATGTCTACGTGGGTGTGCCGGTGATCGCCGCGCTGGCCGCCATGCACGGCATGGTGCCGCCGCACCCCGGGCCGCTCACCGCCATCGCCACGCTCAAGACCAGCGTCGGCGCGACCATGATCTACGGCTTTATCGCGGCGATTCCGGCGATCGCGCTGGCCGGACCGATCTACGGCAACTTCATGGCGCCGCGCATGAAGGTACGCCCCGACGACGCCCTCGTCGCCCAATACGCGCCGGGCGCCGACGATGCGGCCGACAAGCCGCGCAGAACCCCGCCCGGCATCGGCCTGGGCCTGCTCACCGCCCTGCTGCCGGCGCTGCTGATGCTGCTGCACGCGCTCGCCGAAGTGCTGCTCGCCAAGGAATCGCCGCTGCTGCACGTCGCCGGCTTCGTGGGCAATCCCATCGTCGCGATGCTGCTCGGCGTGGTGTTCGCGGTGCTGGTGCTGCGCCCGGGTGCACCCGAGGAAGTGCGCAAGGCGCTGAGCCAGAGCGTCAAGCCGGTCGCCAACGTGCTGCTGATCATCGCCGGCGGCGGTGCCTTCCAGCAGGTGCTGACCGACGCGCACGTGGGCGACGCCATCGTGCACATGAGCCACCAGCTGGCGCTGTCGCCGCTGGTGCTGGGCTGGCTCATTTCGATGCTGCTGTCGGTGTCCACCGGCTCGGCCACCGTCGGCATCGTGGGCGCGGCCGGCCTGCTGGCACCGCTGGCCGCTTCGGGCGCGGGCATCAACCAGCCGCTGCTGGCGCTGTCCATCGGCTGCGGATCGCTGTTCTTCAACTACGCCAACCACGCCGGCTTCTGGCTGGTGAAGGAAAGCTTCGGCATGAGCATGGGCGAGGCCACCAAGACGATCTCGGTGGTGCAGTCCATCGTCGCGGTGGTGGGCCTGGTGATGGTGCTGTTGCTGAACCTGCTGCCGCCGCTGGTCGGCTGATGCCGTCGCGCGGGCTTGTCGATCGGGGCCGGAACCCGGTTTAATCGCGGGCCGGCCAGGCGCCCGGTGCTTCAGTAGAGGAGCTTGCGATGAGCGAATCCGAGGGACCGACACCGCCCGAGTCGTCAGAGGAAAATGCCCGCCGGGCCGCTGCGGAGCGCGAGTGGGAGGCCAAGCGGGAACGAAAGCGTGAGCAGGAACTCCAGGAGCGTCAGCGGCGGCTCGACCAGCAAAGGCACCTGGATGCACTCGAACAGCATCGACGACATTCCGAGCGTCGACTCCGCGCCCTCACGCCTTTCGGCTGGATGGGCGTCGTGGTGATCGCGCTGCTGGCGGTCCCACCCTACTTCGGCGAATGGAAGGGCTGGCGCACCGGCCCGCCGACACCTCAACCGCCCCCGCCGCCAACGCCGCAGCCGGACGTCCAGGCCAACGCGCCGCCACCACCACCACCACCGTTCCTGGTGGTCGACGTGCCCCGCGCAGGGGACCCATCCGGCCAACGCGCCGAACGGGGCGGCCTGCCTTCCATACCGCCCGAGGTCATCACTTCCCTGATCGGCAAGCTGTTCGACGGCGGAACGGCAGCCGTCACCACCACCGGCGACCTGACCAGGAAGTTCGCCGACGCCGGCATCCGCATCACCGAGGACGCGGCCAGGCAGATCCTGGCCGCGCTGCTGCGCCCGGGTAGCCAAGGGCAGAAGTCACCGCCTGGCGCTGCGCCGGCTTCGGCCATCAACTCGATGCAGTTCAACCTGAGCTGCGCGCCTGAGCGCCCGACGGTCATCGTCAAGCCGCCGCCGCCGATTCCGAAACCCAAGCCCAAGCCGGTTTGCATCGCCCCCGCGCCGGAGCCCGCCAAGCCCTGAGCCGTCAAGACCCCACGGCACGCGACGGCATCCGCCAACGCGGCGCCGGCATGGCCTTTCGACTATATGATTCGCATACGTTTCATATAGGATTTTTCACCATGGGCATCGTCAAGATCTCCGACCTGATGCACGAGAACCTGCGGGTCGCCGGCAGCGCGCTCAGCCGCTCCATCAACGCGCAGGCCGAGCACTGGATGCGCATCGGCATGCTGGCCGAGCTGCACCCCGACCTGGACCACCGCGAGATCGCGCGCCTGCTGGTCAAGGCCGAACAGGCGGGCGGACTGGACCTCGCCGCCGCGATGACCGCATCGCCCGCGCCAGTCGCCCGCACCCCGGCGGGCAAGCACTGACATGGCCCACCGCGTCCCGATCCGATCAACCGACGACCTGGCCATGGCCCGCCGCGCCGCCGCACTAGCGGCCGAGGTGCTGGACATCGTCACGCCGCACGTGGTGCCGGGCGTCAGTACCGAGGCGCTCGACCGCATCTGCCACGACCACATCGTGAACGTGCAGCGCGTGCTGCCGGCCAACCTCGGCTACCACGGCTATCCCAAAACCATCCTCACCTCGGTCAACCAGGTGGTCTGCCACGGCATTCCGTCGCCCGACAAGATCTTGAAGAAGGGCGACATCGTCAACATCGACGTCGCGGTGCAACACGAAGGCTGGTTCGGCGACACCAGCCGCATGTACTGCGTCGGCACGCCGAGCCCGCTGGCGCGGCGCCTGGTCGACACCACCTACGAAGCCTTGCTCGCCGGCATCCGCGCGGTGCGCCCGGGCGCCACGCTCGGCGACGTGGGCCACGCGATCCAGACCGTGGCGCAGCGCGAGCATTTCAGCGTGGTGCGCGAATACTGCGGCCACGGCATCGGCCGCATCTACCACGACGAACCGCAGGTGCTGCACTTCGGCCGCCCCGGCGAAGGCCTGGTGCTGGAGGCCGGCATGGTGTTCACCATCGAGCCCATGCTCAACGCCGGCCGGCGCGAAACCCGCGAGCTCGCCGACGGCTGGACCGTCGTCACCAAGGACCGCTCGCTGTCGGCGCAATGGGAGCACATGGTGGCGGTGACGCCGGAAGGCTCCGAAGTACTCACGTGAGTGGCGGAAATCCGGCTGCCTGAGCGCCGGCCGGTGGGCTCGGTTGCCGGCCGCGAATGCTCCCGAGAGCGGCGGAGCGAGACCGCCTGAAGTTGTCCAGCGCGGATGTGGACAGGTCTGTAGAAAACCACGGGGAAAAGCGCCGAAAGCCTCGCCCCGCCTGGCTTTGGACACGATGCCCAAAAAACGCCCACTGCCACCCGACCGCTGCTGACGCTGGTCGGCACGCGGGGAATCCCGGCTCCGGAACTCGTCTGCATACATGTAGGATTGTCTGATGGTACGTTTAAAACATGTACCAACGCAGGCACCTCGCATCATCCAGAACAACGGAGTCCAACATGCAGATCTCCCGCCGCCGCACCCTCGGCTCACTCGTGGCCATGTCTCTCGGAACGCCGCTCCTGGCCCGCGCACAGGCCAAGCCGGTGCGGGTCGTCGTGCCCTGGAACGCCGGCGCGGCGGCCGACGTGCTCACCCGCGCCATCTGCCAGTCGATCTCCAGGACCAGCGGACGTGCCTTCGTCGTGGACAACCGGCCGGGCGCCGGCGGACGCATCGGCACCCAGGCGGTGGCCAACGCGGCACCGGACGGCCTCACGCTGCTGATGTCGAACGCCGACACCCATGCGCTGGCGCCGTTCATCTACAAGAACCTGCCCTACGACGCGTCCAGGAGCTTCGTGCCGGTCACGCTGTTCGCCAGCGTGCCCTTCGCCTTGATCGCCGGCCCCTCGCGGCCCGACATCGACAGCACCAACGCCTTCGTGGCTTCGGCCAAGGCCGCACCGCGTGCGATCAGTTTCGCGTCCTGGGGCCAGGGCAGCACCTCGCACGTCGGCATGGTGCTGCTGGCGCGTGCGCTCGGCATCGAGCTCAACCACATCGCCTTCCAGGGCCAGACGCCCGGGCTGCTGGCCGTCGAGGGCGGCCATGTCGACACCATGCTGCTGACCGCCGGTGGCGCGGACGCCGCCGCCAAGGCCGCGCGGGTCAAGCTGCTCGGCGTGGCGGCCGACAAGCGGCTGGAGCTGATGCCGGCCGTGCCGACCCTGCGTGAACTGGGCATCAACCAGTCGGTGGGCAACTGGTTCGCGCTGCATGCGCCGGCCGGCACGCCGCCGGACATGGCCCGGGAAATCTCCGGCCTGGTCGCCGATGCGATGCGTGACCCCGCCGTGCGTGACACCTACCGGCTGCAGGCCGCCGTGCCGGAAGTGCACGGGCCGGAAGCCCTGGGCAAATTCGTGCTGAGCGAGCAGGAGCGGTGGGGCTCGGTCATTCAGGCCGCGGGGATCACGCTTGACTGACGCCACCGCCCGCCTCGCCGCCTTCGCCTGCCGCACCCGCTGGGACGAGATTCCGGCCGGCGTGCAGCACCAGGCCCGCCGCGCGGCCATGAACTACGTCGCGGTGGCCCTGGCTGGCTGCCACGACCCGACCATCGACGCCGCCCTGCGCGCCTTCGAACCCCTGCGCGCCGGCACGCAGGCGCGGCTGGTCGGCCGCGCCGAGCGCCACGATCCCTACAACGCCGCCGCCATCAACGCCATGGCGGCCAACGTCCACGACTTCTGCGACACCCACATCCCGACCATCGTCCATCCGTCCGCACCGGTGTTCCCGCCGCTGTTCGCCCTGGCCGACGCCGCACCGGTGCGCGGCCAGGACCTGCTGCGCGCCTTCATCGTCGGCGCCGAGGTCGAATGCCGCATCGCCAACGCGATATCGCCCGGACACTATGCACGCGGCTGGCACATCACCTCGACCTGCGGCGTCTTCGGCTCGGCCGCCGCGGTGGCCAACCTGCGCGGGCTCGATGCCGGCGTACTCGCCTCGGCCTTCGGCAGCGCCGCGGCCCAGTCCTGCGGCCTGGTCGAAACGCTGGGCAGTTCGGCCAAGAGCATCAGCGTGGGCAACGCGGCGCGCAACGGCATGCTGTCGGTGGCGCTGGCCGAGCAAGGTTTCGAAGGCCCGGCCGCACCGCTGGAAGGCGTGCGCGGGTTTCTGCGCGTGGTCTGCGACCAGCCTGATCCGTCCCGGCTCGAAGGCGGCGACCCCGTCTGGCAGCTGGAGGCCGATGCCTTCAAGCCCTACCCCTGCGGCGTGGTGCTGAACCCGGTGCTCGACGCCTGCCTGGACATCGCGGCCTCACCGGACTTCCTGGCGCGCGAGCCGCAGGCCATCGTGTACATCGAGCTCTCGGGCCACCCGCTGCTGCGCCAGCGCACCGACCGCCCCGGCGTCACCAGCGGCCGGCAATCGCAGGTGAGCGCGCAGCATGCGGTGGGCGTGTCGCTGCTGCGCCGCCGCGCCGGACTGGCCGAGTTCTCCGATGCCGCGGTGCACGACCCCGCCGTGCGCTCACTCGGCGCAAAGGTGCGCTTTACCGACGACCCCGCGAGCACCGTGGATGCGGCCCGGGTCACCATCGGCTTCGCCGATGGTTTCGCGCTGAGCCGCTCGGTCGAATTCGCGCGTGGCAGCCTGGGCCGGCCGCTGTCGGACGCCGAGCTGGAAAACAAGCTGCGAACGCTCGCGCGCCACGGCGGCCACCGGCTGGACGCCTCTGCATTGGTAGACGCGATCTGGGCGCTGGACCGCCTGCCCGACGCCTCGGCGGTGACGGCATTGACCGTACCGGCGCCCTGAGCCGCCGGCCCGGTCACTGCACCTGCAGGCCCTTTTCCTTCACCACCCGGGTCCATTTATCGGTCTCGGCCGAGACGAAGGCGCGGGCCTGTTCGGGCGTGGTGCCCAGCACGTCGAGCCCGTCACGCTCGGCCATCTGTCGCAGCGCCGGCCGGCGCATGGCCTCGACCGCCGCAGCATGCAGGCGCTGCACCACGGCCGGTGGCGTGCGGGCCGGCACCGCCAGCACGAACCAGTTCAGCGCCTCGAAACCGGGCAGCGTCTCGGCGACGGTCGGTGTGTCGGGCTGCGACGCCATGCGCTTCTGCCCCGTGGTCGCGAGCAGCTTGAGCTTGCCCGAGCGCACATGCACCAGCGATGAAGCCGGGTTGTCGATCATCAGGTCGACCTGCCCGCCGATCAGGTCGGCGAAGGCCGCACCCGCACCCTTGTACGGCACCTTGGTGAGCTGCACGTGGCCCAGCGACGACAGCAGCTCCGTGGCCAGCGACTGGATGCCCGTGCTGCCGCTCAAGGCGAAGTTCACCTGCTTGCCGCTGCGCACCGCCTGCAGCACATCGGCCACGCTGGCCACCGGATAAGCCGCATTGGCCACCAGCACCTGCGGCGTCGTGGCCAGGATGGTCACCTGCTCGAAGTCCTTCACCGGCTGGTAGGGCACCTTCGGGTAGAAGGCCGGCGTGGTGCCGAAGGCGGCCGAACTGATGAGCACGGTGTAGCCGTCGGGCGCGGCGTGCGCCACGTCCATCGCGCCGATCTGCCCGGTATTGCTCGGCTTGACGTCCACGAACACGTTCTGACCCAGGATCTCCGCCATCTCGCGCGCCAGCGGCCGCGCCAGGGCATCCACACCGCCGCCGGCCGCGAAGGGCACCACCAGCCGTATCGGCTTTTCCGGGTAGTCGGCGGCTGCGGCCATTCCCGGCAGCAAACCGGCACACAGCGACAGCAGAAGCCTTCGACGCAGGCGGATCAGGGTATTCACTTTCAGTCTCCATTTTGTATGACGGTCATTCACAGGCTAAGCTCTTGTCATACGATAAGTCAATCGTATGAACCATCCCCGAGGAGTTCACCATGCCCGCCATGCCACTGCGCCGCCGCCCCTTGCTGGCCTGCTGGGCGTCGCCTGCCTGCCCTCGACCGGCATCGCCCAGGCACCGGGCTGGCCTGATCGGCCGGTGCGGCTGATCGTTCCGTTTCCGCCCGGTGGCGGTACCGATGCGCTGGCCCGCATCCTGGCGCCGGGCCTGTCGCGCATCTGGGGCCAGCCGCTGGTGGTGGACAACCGCGCCGGCGCGCAGGGCAACATCGGCACGCAGTTGGCGGTGAAGTCGCCGCCCGACGGCTACACGCTCGTCTTCGCGCACCAGGGGGTGCTCACGGTCAATGCGCATCTCTATGCACAGATCGGCTTCGATCCGCTCAAGGACATGGCGCCGGTCACGCTGGCCACGGTGCAGCCCTTCCTGCTGGTGGCGCATCCGTCGGTGCCGGCGCAGAACCTCGCCGAGCTGACCGCGCTCGCCAAACGTGAACCGGGCAAGCTCACCTTCGCGTCGAGCGCGTCCGGCCCGCAGATGGCAGGCGAGCTCTACAAGTCGAGCACCGGCATCTCAATGCTGCACGTGGCCTACAAGGGCGCGGGGCCGGCCGTGGTCGACGTGCTGGCCGGCACCGTCAACCTGATGGTGGCCAACCCCACCTCGGTGGCACCGCATGTGAAGAGCGGCAAGCTCCGGGGCATCGTGGTGTTCGGCAACGAACGCGTCGACATCCTGCCGGACGTGCCCACCGCCGCGGAGGCCGGCTACCCCGACCTGGGCCGCAACCCGGAGTGGTACGGCATCGGCGTGCCGGCCGGCACGCCGCCCGCCGTCGTGCAGAAGCTCCAGCACGACATCGCCACGGTGCTCGATTCCGACGAGGCACAGAAGGCGATCCGCGGACTCGGCCTGATTCCCACGTCCAGCACGCCCGAGGCCTTCGCCAGGCGCATCCGCGTCGACTACGAGGTGTGGGGCCGTGTCGTCAAGATCTCCGGCGCCAAGCCCGAAGGCAGCTGAGCCATGAGCGCTCTACGGCGTGCGCCGTGCGGAGGCGACCAGCCAGCGCGAAAACTGCGCATACGGCCGACGATGCGCCTTGGCCATCTCGCACACCAGCCAGTAGCCGTCCGCGCTCGTGGCCGATTGCGGCAGCGGCCGCACCAGCAGGCCGCTGGCGAACTCGGACGCCAGATAGGACCGCTGCGTCACCGCCACGCCCAGCCCCTGCACCGCCGCCTGCAGGCACAGCGCCGCATTGGCCATGGGAATCACGCGGGTGTGATCGGCCAGCGCCAGGCCCACCGACCGCAGCCAGACATCCCAGCTCGCCGGCGCGATCATCGATTGCAGCAGCTTCTCGCCGAGCAGGTCGGCGGGGCTGGCGATGCGCTCGGCCAGCGCCGGCGCGCAGGCCAGCACCAGCTCGTCCTGAAAGAGCAGCTCGGCATGCAGATCGCGCCAGTCGCCGCGCCCGCGCCTTACCACGAAATCGGCGTTGACGAGTTCGGTGTCGTCGGCACGGGCCACGGTGGCGATCTCCACGTCGATGTCCTGGTGCTCGGCATAGAAGCCCGCCAGCCGGGGCATCAGCCACTGGATGGCCAGGCTGGGAATCACCTTCACGCGGATCGGCACCGGCCCCGCGAGACCGCTGGCCCGGGCGACCAGCGCCTCCAGCCGCTCGAAGGGCTCGGCCGCGCCGGTCGCCAGCGCCAGCCCGATCTCGGTGAACTCCATCTGCCGGCCGGACTTGGCCAGCACCCGCGCGCCGAGCTCGGTTTCGAGCCGGCGGATCTGGTGACTCACCGCGCCCGGCGTGATGTTGAGCTGCGCCGCCGCGCGCCCCATGCCGCCACATCGGTGAATCGCTTCCAGCACCCGCATCGGGCCCAGGATGTTGCGCAGCTCGGTCATGACCAACCGTTGAGGAAGATTGAAGAATCGCGCGAAGATTTGAACAGACGAGCGCCGCCGCGATGCCTATCGTCTTCACTCATTCCACCAAAGAAGAGTCGGAGACAAGCATGAAGAAAGCTCATGTGCGGCGCATGCGGCGCGGCCTGCTCGCCCTGGCGCTCGGCCTGTCAGCCGGGCTTGCACAAACCCAGCCGCAAAAGCCCTGGCCGGACCGCGCGATCCGCCTCATCGTGCCCTTCGCCGCCGGCAGCGCGGCCGACACCCTGTCGCGCACCGTCGCCACTCGGCTGGCCGAACGCCTGGGCCAGCCCGTCACGGTCGACAACAAGGGCGGCGCGGGCGGCACCATCGGCACGACCGACATCGCTCGCGCCGCACCCGACGGCTACACCCTCGGCGTGGCCGCTCAGGGCACGCTGGTCAACAACCTGGTGCTGTACGCCAGGCCGGGCTACGACCCGCTGAAGGATTTCGCCTATATCGCCCACATCGGCGATGTGCAGAACGTGCTGGTGGTCAAGGCCGACGCGCCGTATGCCAACGTGGCCGCGCTGCTCGACGCGGTGCGCGAGCAGCCCGACGAACATTTCAAATATTCCTCCAGCGGCGCCGGCACCAGCCATCACGTGGCCGGCGTGCTGCTGGCCCAGCATCTCAGGAAGAAGCTGCTGCACGTGCCCTACACCGGCGCGCCGCAAGGCCTCACCGCCATCCTGTCGGGCGATGTCGACCTGGGCCTCTACAACCTGCCCGCGGCCTTGGGGCTGATCGGTGCCGGCAAGCTCAAGCCGCTGGCCGTCACCGGGCCGACGCGGGCCACGGTGCTGCCTGCCCTGCCGACCCTCGCCGAGTCGGGGCTCGACGGCTATTCGGTCACCCTGTGGTGGGGCGTCATCGCGCCGGCCGCCCTGCCCCCGGCCATCGCCCAGCGGCTCAACGACGAGATCAACCGCATCCTGGCCGAGCCCGAGGTGCGCAAGCGCATGGCAGACCAGGGCTTCACCCTGCCGCCGCTGCCGGGCAAGACCCGCGAGCAGTTCGCCGAGCTGGTGCGCGTCGACATCCGCACCTCGCTTCCCCTGTTGCGGCAGATGGGCCTGTCGGCCAGCGAATGAGCGCGCCGCACATGCCCCCCACCCTCTGCGAACGGCTGGCGGCGCTCGCCATCGACACCCCGGCTGGCGCCCTGCCGGCACTCGCCATCGAGCGCGCGCAGATGGTGGTCGCCAGCACGCTCGCCAGCGCCGCCGCGGGCTACGGCATCGACTCGGCCAGGGTGATCCGCGACCTCGAACTGGCAGACGGCGGCACGCCGTCGGCGAGCGTCTGGTTCAGCGACCGGCGCCTGCCGTTGCGGGCCGCCGCCCGCGTGAACGCGGTGGCCAGCGACGCGGCGGCATCGGACGACAGCGACCTGCGCAGCATCGCCCACATAGGCACCGTGATCACCGCCGTGGCGCTCGCCGTGGCCGAGGCCGAAGGCAGCGGCGGCCAGGCGGTACTGCAGGCGATGGTGCTGGGCTACGAGGTCGCCGGCCGCATCGACGAATCGCTCACACCCAACCGCATGCGGCGCGGCTTTCATGGCTCGGTCAGCACCGTCTTCGGCGGCGTGGTGGCCGGCGGCCGGCTGTTCGGGCTCGACCGCAACCGCATGGCCCACGCCCTCGCGCTGGCCGCCACCTCCATCGGCGGCTTGGCGATGGCGGCCGACACCAGTTGTGCCCGGGAATACCACGCGGGCCTGTCGGCCAGCACCGCCGTCAACGCCCTGCTGGCAGCCCGCGCTGGCTTCGAGGCCGAACTCCAGGTGCTCGACTCGCCGCGTGGATTTCTGCAGGCCATGGGCGCGCAGGAGGTCGAGGCCATCACCGCCGACTGGGGCGCCAGCTGGGACATCACGACCGACATGGCCATCAAGCTGATGCCCGGCGCCCACCCCTTCCACGCCACCGCCGAAGCCGCCGCCGATGCCGCCGCGCTCGCCCGCGCCGAGGGCGGCTTGCGGCTCGAAGACATCGCCGGCATCGAGATATCGGCCGCCGTGCAATGGACACATTTCCAGGGCGATCCCCATCCGCGCAACCTGGTCGACGCGGCGCACAGCATCGTGTATTTCGTGGCCGCCGCCATCGTCGACGGCGGCTTCGGCTGGCAGCACATGGACGAGACCAGGATGGCCGACCCCGCCATCGCCGCGCTGCAGGACAAGATCGTGATGGACCCCTCGCCGCCGGCCCTGCCCGACCGGTTCCCGCACCGCCACGGCGGCGCCGTCACCCTCACCCTGGCCGACGGCCGGCGCTACCGGGCCGAGTGCAAGGCACCGCGCGGCTCCGGGCCGCGCGGCGTGCTGTGGAGCGACGTGCAGGACAAATTCCGGCACCTCATGCCCGCGAGCGGCCTGGACGAGACAGCCATCGCCGAATGCCTGGACTGCGTCATGCAGCTGCCTTCGGCGCCCCGGGTCGACCGGCTGGTCGACGCCACCCGCGTCGCGGGTGCGGTTTCAGCCTGAGAACGAAGGAGACACATCCATGTGGAAATCATTCGCCGGCGCGGCCCTGCTGTCGCTCGCCTCCCTGCAGTCCGCCCTGGCGGCCGACCCCTTTCCCTCGCGACCGATCACCATCGTCGTCGGCGTGGCGCCGGGCGGCAGCCTGGATGCCCTGGCCCGCCTCATCGCCTCGCAGATGAGCGTGGACCTGAAGCAGTCGGTGGTGGTGGAAAACACCACCGGCGCCGGCGGCCTGGTCGGCTTCCAGAAACTGATGAAGTCCGAGCCCAACGGCTACACGCTGATGTTCAGCAACAGCTCCATGGTGCTGATCCCGCTGATGTTCCCCAAGGCAGGGCTGGACGTGGTGGACGACACCACGCCCATCGGCCACGTGGCCAACGTGCCGATGGTGCTGGCGGTCAGCAGCAAGAGCGGCATCCAGGACCTGGGCACGCTGATGACGCAGATGAAGGCGCCCGGCGCGGCCAGGCTCAACTTCGGCTCCGGCGGCCCCGGCACCACCTCGCACCTGGCCGAGGCGGTGTTCATCAAGATGGTCGGCGGCCAGGGCGAGCTGGTGGCCTACCGCGGCTCCGGCCCGGCGCTGGCCGACGTCATGGCCGGCACCATCGAGGGCATCATCGACCAGACCGTCACCCTCACCTCGCTGCACACCGGCAAGCGGCTGAAGGCGCTGGCCGTGTCTTCGCCCCAGCGCACGGCGCAGCTGCCCGACGTGCCCACTTTTGCCGAAGCCGGCCTGCCGCAGTTCGACCTGCAGATCTGGAACGGCCTGGTCGGCCCACGCGGCCTGCCGCCGGCGGTCGCCGAAGTGCTGCAGAAGTCGATCCGCCGCATCGTCGAGTCGCCCGACTGGAAGGAACGCATCGGCCAGCTCGGCGCCGAAGTGCCGCCGGCCGCCGAGCTCGGCCCCGAGGCACTGCGCCAGACCTTGCAATCGGACCAGAAGAAGCTCGCCGGCATGGCCAGCGAACTCAACCTGCAGGCGCGCTGACGGCGCGCCGCACCAACCGTTTTTTTCATCGACATCGTGAGGAGACAGAAGTGAGCCAGAAGATCTATGGATTCGTGGGGCTGGGCAACATGGGCGGCCCCATGTCCGCGCGGCTGGTGGCGGCGGGCTACACGCTGCATGTGTTCGACCGGGACCAGAAAGCGGTCGACGCCGCCGTCGCCCAGGGCGCGATCGCGCAGCCCTCCGCCCGTGCGGTGGGCGATGCGGCCGACGTGGTGTTCCTGAGCCTGCCGGACGGCAAGATCGTGAACCTGGTGCTCGCCGGCGACGACGGGCTCGGCAAGGCCGGCCGCGCCAAAACGGTGGTGGACCTGTCCACCATCGGCCCGGACGCCGCGCGCAAGGCCTACGCCAGCCTGCACGAAGCCGGTATCACCTATGTCGACGCGCCGATCAGCGGCGGCGTCGGCGGCGCGGTGAAGGGCACGCTGGCCGTGATGGTCGCCTGCCCGCAGCCGCTCTACGACGAGCTGTTGCCGGTGCTGCAGACCTTCGGCACCGGCTTCTACATGGGCGTGGACGCCGGGTTGGCGCAGGTGATGAAGCTGGCCAACAACCTGCTGTCGGCCGCGGCGGTGGCGATCACCTCGGAGGCCATGGCGATGGGCGTGAAGTCGGGGCTGAACGCCCGGACCATGATCGACGTGATCAACGCCGGGTCGGGGCGCAACTCGGCCACGGTGGACAAGTTTCCCAAGGCGGTGCTGACGGGGACCTTCAACGTCGGCTTCGCGGCCCGGTTGGCGCACAAGGATGTGCGGCTTTGCCTGGCTGAGGCGGAGGCGATCGGGGTGCCGATGGTGGTGGGGGCGGCGGTGCGGGAGATGCTCGTGGCGACCACGGCTATCTGTGGGCCGGAGGCGGATTATTCGGATGTGGCTCGGGTGGTGGAGGGGTGGGCCGGGACGAAGATTCGCGGCTGATGGCCTTGCCGCGCCTGGCTGCGGGCTGGGTGCGTGTCGTGGCTTGGCCGGTTTTTACCTCTGCTGAACTTGGGGTGAGCTGGGGGTGCTCGCCCTGGAACGCGGTCACTTTCGAGCTTTGCTGCTTTTGCTTGGGCTGTGTCTCCTGCGGAGGGCTGTGCCACCGCGTGGGCTGCTGTCCTCTGCCGGATGCGTGCCACTGCGTGGGCTGCTTCTCCTGCGGAGGGCTGTACCACCGCGTGGGCTGCTGTCCTCTGCCGGATGCGGGCCACTGCGTGGGCTGTGTCTCCTGCGGAGGGCTGAGGCCGGGATTTCGCCCCGGCGGGCGAGTCACTTTCTTTGCTTCGCCAAAGAAAGTAACCAAAGAAAGGCGACCCCGGTGGGCGAGGTCCTTCGGACACGCTGCGGTACTCGGTTTTGCGGGGTCTGGCGGAACTCGCTTCGCTCAGACAGCCGCCAGCCCTTATCCGCAAAACCTCCGTTCCTCGCTCTCGACCACAGGGGACCCCAAACACCACACGGGCCATCGCTGCGCTCGGCCTACGACGGTCTTCGCTGCGCTCGACAGGTGAAAGGGGCGACACGTCCATGGGGCGGTGCAGATGGGTACACGGCTGCCGCATCGGTCGGTACGGCAAATAGCGCGCAGACCATGGAGCGTCCGTCACCGAGCATGGCGATGGAACGCACGCGGCCCCCTCACCGTGCTCAGTGCGGTCGCCTGTCCTTACCCTCTCCGCCTCGACCCGCGCAGCGGGGCCATGGCACTGGATCGACCCTTGTCCAAACTGTTGCCGTTAGAGCGTTCGAAGGCACATTCCCCAGGCCGAGCGAAGCAATGGCCCGACCGAGCCTCGAGCTCGTCTTCAAGGCAACTTTCTTTGGTGACTTTCTTTTTTGCCAGAAAAGAAAGTTACCGCGGGTCTGGGGGCGCGCAAGCCCCCAGCTCCACCCGACGAACAGTAGAAGAAAAAAGAAAGAAGCTGCCAGCCCAGCGATGGCCAAAAAGCCCCAGCCCAGAAAAAATCACCCCGCGTACTGCAACGGCCGCAGCGGCGGAAGATCAACCCGCACCGCCACCCCATCCACACCGGCGGACGGATACCGAACAAAAACCTGAGGATCATGCCCCGGCACGATGTGATCCGCCGAATCCGCCAACCTCCGCAGCGTGTTGAACCCTTCCAGCATCTCCCCCACATGAAAGGCCAGGGTGAACGGCCGATCCGTATTCACGTTCTCATAGAAGTGCGACACATCCGAAGCCAGCACGACCCACCCCCGCGCCGTATGCACCCGCACACTCATCAACCCATCGGTATGCCCCCCGATCCGGTGCAGGCTGATCCCCGGATAAAGCTCGGTCACCCCGTCGTGAAACCGCAGCCGGTCCCCATACAGCAACCGCACCATCTCGCAGACATCGTCCGCCTCATAACTGTGCCGCTGCGCGTGATGGCACATATAGCGCCCGGTCGCAAAAGCCATCTCCCGCTCCTGCAGGTGAAAGGTCGCCCGCGGAAACCCGCCAAGATTGCCCGCATGGTCGTAGTGCAGATGCGTGATAACCACATCGAGCACCTCCTGCGGCTGCACTCCGCAGCGGGCCAGCAGCTCCAGCGGCGAGGCCAGAAACTGCCGCTTGCGCCGCTCGGCCATCTCGGCGGTGAACCCGGTGTCGACCACCACGGTGCGCCCCTCCCCGCGGATGAACCACACGAAATAGTCCATGGGCATCGGCGCCTCGTGCGGATCGCCGCCGATGAAGTGTTCCTTGCGGGTGCCACCTCGTGTGGCGTAGCGCACCGCCTGGATCTCGTAGCAGGGCAGATCGCCCATGTCAGGCTTTCGCGCCGGACGGGCCGGACCACTGCTCGACGAACCGCACCAGCGCCGTCATGTCCATGGCCGCACCGTTCTGCAGGTAGGCCGACTGCCACAGTTGGCGGGACTGCCCGCCCACCCACATCGGCACGCCCAGCTTCTGGCATTCATCGACCGCCAGCCCGATGTCCTTGCAGACGCTGGAAATGGGAAAGCCGAAATCGAAGCTGCGGCCCAGCACGTACTTGGGAAACTTGTCGGCCGTGGCGTTGTTGCGGCCGCTGCCGGCGTTGAACACGCTCATCATGGTTTCGGGGTCGAGCCCGCCGCGCATGCCGGCGACGAAAGCCTCGGCGGTCACCGCGAAGGCGGTGGACGACAGCATGTTGTTGAGCAGCTTCATCAGCTGCGCCTGGCCGGGCTTCTCGCCCACCACGAAGGGCTTGCCGAACACAGCGAACAAGGGCAGCACCTCGGCCACCGCGGCAGGTTCGCCGGCGACCATCACCGCCAGGGTGCCGGCCTTGGCGCCGGCCGCCCCGCCGCTGATCGGCGCATCGACCACCTCGATGCCGCGCGCCAGCAAGGTGGCCGCGACCTCCTGCGTCGCGGTGCTGCCCACGGTGGACAGGTCGACCATGATCTTCACCGCGCCGCCCTCGATCACGCCGCCCGCGCCCGCGCCCACTTGCCGGAAGGCCGCCACCGTCGGCATGCTGGTGAAGACGATGCGTACCTCGTCGGCCACCGCCTTCACACTGGCTGCCGCACGGGCGCCGAGCGACACCAGCTCGGCCACCGCCTCCTGGTTCAGGTCGAAGACCACCACGCCGTAGCCGGCCTCCAGCAGTCGCCGCGCCATCGGGCGGCCCATGGTGCCCACGCCCACGAAACCTACGGTCGGCCGGTCCTTGCCGTCTTGCGCTTGTCCCATCTCAGTCTCCTTTTTCTATTCGGTTCAGGTCGAATGTTTCATCCCGCCAGCCAGCCGCCCTCCATGGGCAGCATGGCGCCGTTGATCTCGTTGCCCGCCGCGCCGCACAGAAACACCAGCAGTTGCGCCACGTGCAGGCTTTCCACGAACTGCCCGGAGGGCTGCTTGCCGACGAGAAAACGCCTTCTCGCCTCGTCGTAGTCGACGCCCTCGTCCTGCATCAGCGTGCGGATGCGCGCCTCGGCGCCGGGCGTATGCACCGCGCCCGGGCAAAGCGCGTTGCAGGTGATGCCATCGGCCGCGGCCTCCAGCGCCACCGAACGCGTCAGGCCCAGGATGGCGCTCTTGGTGGTGACGTAGTCGACGCGGTGGGCCGTGGCCCGCGAGCCGTACACCGACGACATGTTGAAGATGCGTCCCCAGCGCCGCCGCCGCATGCCCGGCAGCGACAGCCGGATGGTGTGGAAGGCCGCCGACAGGTTGACGGCCAACGCGCGGTCCCACATGGCGGGGGGAAAGTCGTCGATCGGCGCGATGTGCCGGACCACCGCGTTGTTGACCAGGATGTCGATGCCGCCGAGTTGGTCGACAAGTTCCTGCATCAGCGCGCCGATGGCGACCGGGTCGGCCAGGTCGGCCTGGCGATACGACACCTCCGAGCCGGTGGAGCCGGCCAGCCGCGCGCACGTTTCCTGCATGTCGCTCGCCGACTCTAGGCCGTGCAGCACGACGCGGCATCCGGCTTCGGCCAGCGCCTGCCCGATGGCCAAGCCGAGTCCGCCGCCGGATCCGGTCACCAGTGCCGTCTTGCCCGAGAGTTGCCCGTTCGCCATGCTTTGCTTGTCTCCGTCCATACGTCGTTTCGCAGGATTGTATGATGCGAATACAGTATTCGGACCATCCGAGGGAAAGCCCCCGCTACACTCGTCGATCCGCATCGTTCTGCCCCGGAAATCCTCCATGCCCGCGACTGAAAAGACACCCGCACCCGAACGTGATTTCCGAGTCGTCCGCGTTGCCGCGCCGCTGCGCCAGAGCGTGGTCGAAGGCATCCGGGCCGCCATCGCCAGCGGCCATTTCGCCGCCGGCGAGCGCCTCACCGAAAAAGAACTCTGCGAAATGATCGGCGTCAGCCGCACCCTGGTGCGCGAGGCGCTGCGCCAGCTCGAATCCGAAGGCCTGATCGACGTGGTGCCCAATCGCGGCCCGGCGGTGGCCCGGGTGTCGGTGGCGCAGGCCGAACAGATCTACCAGGTACGCCGCGAACTCGAAGGCCTGGCCGCCGAGCTCTTTGCCTTGAACGCCACCGAAGACCAGCAGAAGGAACTGAAGAAGGCGCTGAAGGACCTGAAAGCCGGCATCGGCAGCGACGACCCCATCGCGCGGGTGGCCAGCAAGAACGAGTTCTACGCGGTGCTGCTGCGCGGCAGCGGCAACGAATCGCTGGCGCAGGTGCTCGGCCTGCTCAACACCCGCGTGACCCTGCTGCGCGCCACCTCGCTGCAGCACAAGGGCCGCGCGCAGAAAAGCCTGGTGGAGCTGACCACGCTCGTCGAAGCCCTCGTGGCACGCGACGCCGCCAAGGCCCGCGACACCGCCCGCCTGCATGTGAGCAACGCGGCCGAAGCCGCGTTGAACGTGCTGCGCGAGCAGCCCGAGAAGCACTGAGGTCGTTACCTGCCGGTCGGCCAGAGCGCCTTGGCCACCGCGTTCTCTTCGGGGAACACCGTCACCGGCACGCCTTTCTGCCACTGGATCACCGTCAGTGTGGCGCCGATACGCCGCCCCAGCTCGTCGAACTTGACGACGCCGCCGGGGAAGTACGGCGAGCGCCCTTCGTCCAGACCGCGCAAGGCGGTGGCGACGGCCTCGCGGTCGGCCTTGCCGGCTTTTTCCAGCGCCGATTTCATGATCCACATGTCGCCATAGGTGCTGATGGCGTTCTGCGTCATCCACGGCTCCTTGTACTGCTCCTTCATGCGCCGGATCAGGTCTTCCTGGCCCTTGGCGCCCCAGTTGCCGACGGCAGACATCACCCCCTCGAGCAACTGCGGGCTGATGGTGGCCAGCACGTCCGGCTCGGCGATGGCGATGCCGAAACCGATGGTCGGGATGCGCACGTTCATCTCGTTCATCTTCTCCAGCAGCAGCTTCGAGTCCGAGATGACGGTCGGCAGGAAGAACAACAGGTCGGGCTTGCGCGAGCGCACCTGCTGAACCAGCGACGACGCATCCGACAGCGGCGGCGTGAATGTCTGGTCCACCACCAGCTTCAGCTTGTATTTGTCGAGCAGGCCGCCTTCCTTCATGGCCTTCACGGTGGAGAGCGACGCGGCCGTGTTGTCGGTGACGATGGCCACGGTCTGCGGCCGCTTGCCCGACGCCTTTTCGGCTAGATCCAAGATGGAAGGCAGCGCGATGTCGGCCTGCCGGCCGGCGGTGGCCGAGGTCTGAAAGATGTACTTGAAGCCGCGCCCGGTGATCTGGTCCGAATAGGACAGCGTGAGCATCGGCAGCTTGGCGCGTTCAGTCACCTCGGTGACGGCCAGCGTGAAAGAGCTCAGGTAGGCGCCGGTGGCCACCGACAGGTCCGGGTATTCGGACACCATGCGCTGCGCCGCGCTCTTGGCTTTCTCGGTGGAGTCACCGGAGTCGATCACCACCAGTTTCAGCCGGGCGCCACCCATCGACTGGATGCCGCCCTTCCTGTTGATGTCGTCGACCGCCAGTTCGGCGCCCATCTTCATCACCTGGCCGAAGCGCGCGTAGAGCCCGGAGGTCGGCGCGATCAGCCCGACCTGCACCGGCGCAGGATCGGCCGCCGCCGCGCTGCCGGCCACGCCCAGCAGGCCCAGGGCCGTGCCGGCGGCCCGCATGATGGCCGAACGCCTGTTCGTCGAATTCGTCTGCTTGCCCATGGTTCGTGTCTCCGTCGTGTTGGTCGTCACCTACATGCCCAGGTAGGCACGCCGCACGCGGTCGTCCGCTTCCAGCGCCTGCCTGTCGCCCTCCAGCACCACCCGCCCGGTCTCCAGCACGTAGCCGTGGTCGGCCGACTGCAGGGCCTCGGCCACGCGCTGTTCCACCAGCAGGATGGTGAGCCTGGTGTCGCGGCGGATTTCCATCAGCCGCTCGAAAATGAAATCGGCGATGGCCGGCGACAGGCCCATGGAGGGCTCGTCGAGCATCAGCAGCCGGGGCGACGAAGCCAGTCCGCGGCCGATCGCCACCATCTGCTGCTCACCGCCGGAGAGCGTGCCGGCCAGTTGGCGCGAACGCTGCGCCAGCACCGGAAACCACTTGTGGATGCGCTCGATATTGCGTGCCCAGTCGCGCCGGCCGGCGTCGGTGTAGGCGCCGAGCTCCAGGTTCTCCAGCACCGTCATCGAGGCGAACACCTGCCGGGCTTCCGGTACATGGGCGATGCCCAGGTGCGGCCGACGGTGGGCCGGCACGGCGAGCAGGTCCTGGCCGTCGAAGCGGATCGAGCCGGCGGTGACCGCCAGCGTGCCCGAGATGGTCTTGAACAGGGTGCTCTTGCCCGCACCGTTGGGGCCGACCACCGACACGAAGTGGCCGTCCTGCACGTTCAGCGACACGCCGTGCAGCACCGGAAGCGCGCCGTAGCCGGCAACGAGGCCTTCGATCTCAAGCATTCTTCGCGCTCCACTTCTTGCCGAGATAGGCCTCCACCACCCGCTTGTCGTGCGTGATGGCGGCGGGGTCGCCGACGGTGAGCACCTCGCCGTGGTCGAGCACCACGAACTCGTCGACCAGCTGCACCATGAGCTTCATGGTGTGTTCGATGATGACGATGGTCATGCCCTCCGCGGCCAGCGCCCGGATGGCGGCGACCACGGTTTCGGATTCGTCCAGGCCGAGGCCGGCCAGGGTCTCGTCGAGCAGCAGTATCTCGGGCTGGCCGGCGACCGCGCGGGCCAGCTCCATCAGGCGCAGTTCACGGGTGGTGAGCGATGCCGCCACCGTGTTCGCGTGGGCGTCCAGGCCGAGCCGGGTGACGGCGGCGTCGGCCAGTCGCTGCGCATGGCGCTCGGAGCCGGCACGTACATAGGCGCCGACCTTCACGTTCTCGGCCACGCTCAGCCGCATGAAGGGCCGCATGACCTGGAAGGTGCGGCCCACGCCGGCCGCGCACAGCACGTGGGGCTTGCGGCCGGCCATGTCCACGCCCTTCAACAGCACCTGGCCCTGGTTGGGCCGGATGAAACCGTTGAGCAGGTTGAACAGCGTGGTCTTGCCCGCGCCGTTGGGGCCGATGATGCCGAGGATCATGCCGCGCTGCACCGAAAAGCTCACGTCGTGCACCGCCCGCAGGCCGCCGAAGGTCTTGCCGATGTTGCGCACTTCCAGGATGACTTCGCCGGTGGGCGGTGCACGGCGCGGCGACATCGGTGCGGCTGCGGGTGCCCGATCGGCGGCGTCGGGCTGGCGGGCCGGTTCGGGCGCTGGTCGGCGGAGGCGGTCGCGCACCTTCCAGAACAGGCCCTCGGGCGCCAGCAGGATCACCACGATGATGGCCACGCCCAGGATCACGCCCTGGATGCCGGGGTAGGCGCCGCCGAGCCGCGCATGCAGCAGCTCACCGAGCGGCGTGAGCACTGCCGCGCCGATCACCGGGCCCCACACCGTGCCCACGCCGCCGAACATGCTGACGGTGAGCGCCTGCGCCGACACCAGCATGCCGAACACCGACTGCGGCGTGACCACCAGCAGCACCACCGCGTAGAAGCCGCCGATGGCGCCGGCCATGGCGCCGCTTACCGCGATGGCGCGAAGCTTCCAGCGCAGCGTGTCGATGCCCGCCGCCTCGGCCGCCGCCTCGTTCTGCTTGATGGCGATCAGCGCCCGGCCGAAGCGGGTGCGCTCCACCCACATCGAGATGAACACGCACACCAGCAGCAACCCGACCGCGATGCCGGTGTAGACACGCGGATCGGAGAACTGCATGTAGCGCGCCGCGTCCTCGTGCTTCATGGGAAAGGTCACCTCCTGCCAGCCCAGCCATTCGGCCACGTAGAGCAGCGCCAGCGGATAGGCCAGCATCGACAGCGCGAAATAGTGGCCGCGCAGGCGGAAGGTGGGCAGGCCCACCAGCAGGCCGGCGGCCGCGCCCAGGCAGGCCGACACGGGAATCATGATCCACGGCGTGATGCCCCAGTGGATCTGCGCCAGCACCGTGGCGTAGGCGCCCAGCCCGAAGAACGCGGCATGGCCGAAGGACACCAGGCCGGTGTAGCCGCTGAGCATGTTCCACGACAGCCCGAAGCAGGCCCATACCGGCACCAGCGTGAAGATCAGCTGGTAGTAGGTGTTGCTGACCTGCAGCGCCGCCGCCAGGTAGAGCAAGGCCACGACGACCGCGACGATGGGAGACGAGAACCGCTTCATCGCTCAGGTCCTCTCGGAGACGCGGCCGAACAGGCCTTGCGGACGCAGGGTGACGATCAGCAGGAAGAACACGAAAATGGCCGCGTTCTGCAGCTGCGTCGGCAGCACCAGGCTCGACAGCTGCTGGACCAGGCCGATGATCATGCCGCCCCAGAACGCGCCGAGGATGCTGCCGATGCCGCCGAGCACCACCCCCGCATACATGATGATCACGAACTCCAGCCCGGTGAACGGATGGAAGGGATAGCTCGTCGACAGCAGGCCGCCGGCCACCGCCGTGATGCAGGTGCCCAGGGCGAACGCGGTGCGGTAGGCCGCGGTCACATCGATGCCCATGTAAGTGGAGGCGACCGGGTTGTCGGCGGCCGCGCGCAGCGCCTTGCCCAGCCGGGTGCGCTGGATGAGCAGGGCCAGCAGCACGATCACCACCACCGACACCGACGTGGCCACGCCCCGGCCCTTGTTCACGAAGATGCTCACCGCGTCGCCCCACAGCGGCCCGATCTCCCAGGCGCTGCTCGACAGCGGTGTGCGCACCGATTTCAGCTCCGGTCCGAACAGCATCAGCGCGCCGTTCTGCAGCACCAGCGCGATGCCCAGGGTGAGGATGAGCTGCGCGTAGTGGCCGCCGCCGTCGAGGCCGGCCGTCCGGTTGCCGGTGACCCGGCTGATCAGGAAGAAATGCACCATCCAGCCCACCGCGAACATCACCGGCGCGGCCAGGGCGATGGCGAGATACGGACCGAAGACACCGGTCATGGACTGCGTCCCCACCAGCACGAAGAGGTGGAAGGTGACGTACATGCCCAGCATCATGAAATCGCCCTGGGCGAAATTGATGACCCGCATGATGCCGAAGATGACCGCCAGCCCCACGCACATCAGGCCGTAGAGCGCACCGACCAGCAGGCCCGCGACGAGCGCCTGCAGGAACGCTTCCACCATGAACTGAAACTCAGGCATGGCCGTGGCTCCCTTCTTCGATCGTCATGCAGGCCGATGCGCCGCAGGCGCGCGCGATGATGCCGGCGGCCGGCGCGGGCCACGGGGTGGTGGGCTGCGGCATGGCGTGCCCCTCAGGGGCCGGTGACGGTGATGCCACCGTCGATCTTCAGCGTGACGCCGGTGATGCTCGCCGCGGCGTCGGACACCAGGAACAGCGCGCTCGCGCCGACTTCTTCCGGCGAGGCCAGACGGCCCAGCGGGGTGCGCGACTTGCGCGACTGCCATCCCTCGTCGGTGATGACCGAACGCGCGCCCGGCGTGGACACCGGCCCGGGGGCCAGCGCGTTCACCCGGATGCCCAGCGGGCCGAGCTCTACCGCCTGCTGCCGGGTCAGGCAGTCGATCGCGCCCTTGATGCTGCTGTACACCGCCGCATGCCGGATGGCGAAGGACACCGCCACCGACGACAGGTTGACGACGCATCCGCCGCCGCGTCTGGCGAGGTGCGGCGTGGCGGCCTGCAGGCTCCAGAACGTGCCCTTCAGGCCGACGTCGATCATGCGGTCGATCACGTCCTCGGCCATGTCCACCAGCGGGCTGTAGCTGAAGTACACCGCGTTGTTGACGACGATGTCGATCCCGCCGACGGCGGCCGCGAAGTCGTCGACCGCGTCCTTCACCTGCTGGCGCCGGGAGACATCGCACACATAGGTGTGGGCGCCGGACGCCGGCAGGGCCGCGCTGGTCTGGCGCAGCAGCTCGGCGTTGTTGTCCAGCAGCGCCACCGTGCATCCCTCGGCCGCGAATGCGTCGGCGATGGCACGGCCGATGCCGCCGCCCGCGCCGGTGACCACGGCGGTCTTGCCCGCGAGTTGTCCCATGGTGCTGTCTCCGTTCCTGCTTTTCGATGACTTGCGCCGCGCTACTTCAGCGCGGAGTAGTCGGTCGGCACGAGGATCTGGTTCTCGATGCTCTTGACGATCGACTGCGTGGCCTCGGATGCGGCCCGCACTTTGATCCACTCCTGGTCGGCCTGGAAGGCGTTCCATTTCTGCTCACGCTCGGCCAGGCTCTCCCACTGCAGCAGGTAGGTCAGCGAGTGGTTGGTCGGGCCGATCAGCGTGGTCCAGAAACCCAGTTGGCGTATGCCGTGCTTCTGCCAGAAGCCCAGCGTGTGGTTGCGAAAACGCTCGTGCAGCGCGGGCAGGCGGCCGGGCACGCAGTGGTAGATGCGCAGTTCATGAATCATGGTCGGGTTCTTCTTTGACGGGTGATGGACGGAAAACGGCGTCGTTCAGCGGGCGGCGGCATACACCGCTTGCTCCACTTCTTCCTCCCAGCGGGTCTCGCCGATGGAGGTGGCGATGTGCGACATGAAGCTGTCGGTGGCGGCGCCGTGCCAGTGGCGCTCGTCGGCCGGTATCCACACCACGTCGCCCTGGCGGATCTCCAGCGGCGTCTCGCCGTCGAGGCAGACGAAGCCACGGCCGCTGGTCACCGTGAGCACCTGCCCCACCTCGTGGGTGTGCCAGTAGGTGCGTGAGCCGGGCGTGAAGAACACGTGGCCGATCATCACGCCGTCCTGCTTGGGCATGATGGGATCGGCGTAGACGATGCCGCTGAAGGTGGCCGAGCGCTGCTCGGAAACGGCGCCTTCGGAGCGCCCGCGGAAGACTTTCATGTCGCTTCTCCTGGTGGTGGGGTATGCAGCCGCACATGGCCGGAAACATCGCCGATGGCATCGACCACCCGGTTGCTGATCAACTCCCCGTAGCCCAGCGCCGTGGCCAGGCCGAAGCTGGCCATGGGGCCGGATGCGTTGAGCGAGCTGACGCCCAGCGAATGCAGCAGGTCGACATACAGCACCACGTCCTTGGTCATCAGCCGGCTGCTGAGGCCGCCTTCGAGGTAGTCGCCCCGCACGATGGACGGAAAGCGGTTCTGCGTGGCGAAGTTCACGCCGCTGCTGCTGTTGAGGATCTCCAGCAACTGGCCCAGGTCGAGCCCGGCCTTCTTGCCCGCGACCATCACCTCGGCAGTCGCCGACAGGGCGATCGCGTTGAGGAAGTTGTTGAGCAGCTTGGTGGTGTGGCCGGCGCCGCTGTCGCCCATGCGCAAGGCCTTGGTGGCGATGGGTGCCAGTGCCCAGCGGATCGCCTCGATGGCGTCGTGCTCGCCGCCCATCATCAAGGTGAGCCGGCCCTTCTCCGCCGCGGCCGCGCCACCGGAAATGCCCGCATCGATATAGAACGCGCCGGCTTTCCTGAACCGCTGTGCCAGGCGCTGGGTGGAACTGGTCGCGGCCGTGCTCAGGTCGATGACCGTCTGGCCGGCACGCACGCCAGCCAGCACGCCCTGGTCGCCCTCCACCACCGCCTCGACGACCCTGCTGTCGGGCAGCGACAGCATCACCACGTCGGCATGCGCCATCACCTGCGCGATGTCGCTCGCCGGCGCCGCACCCGCCGCCTCCGCACGGCCCGGCGCGGCGTCGAAGCCCAGCACCGAAATGCCGGCATCGACCAGCCGCCGCGTCATGCGCCCGCCCATGTTGCCCAGGCCGATGAAGCCTACCTTCTGCTGATTCACGCGTCTGTCTCCCAATGTGGCGGCGCGCTCAGGCCTGCGGCGCCTGCGCGGCGTCCCAGGCCTTGATGGCGTCGGAGGCCACGCGGAAGGCGGCGAGTCCGAGGGGTGCGCCGCAATAGATGGCGGCCTGCATCAGCACCGCACGAATCTCCTCGCGCGTCACCCCGTTGGTCAGGGCGCCCTTCACGTGGACCGACAGTTCGTGGTGCTGGCTCAAGGCCGTCAGCATGGCCAGATTGAGCATGCTGCGCGTTTTCAGCGAGAGCGTCGGATCGCCCCAGATCTCGCCCCAGCAGTATTCGGTGACAAGCTTCTGCATGGGTCGATTGAAGTCATCGGCCGCGTCCCACGACTTCTGCACATGCGCTGCGCCCAACACTTTTTGGCGGTTGGCGAATCCCACGTCGAACATGCTTTTTTCGTCCATCAAGGCGCTCCTTCCAGGGTGATTCGATCGGTCCGTCGCAGACCCGGGACAGGGCCTCGACCTGCGCGGAGCGCCGGGGCATCCGAGCGTGACGCAGCCGCAGATTATCATCAGACAATCAGTCAGTCCTACGCATTTTCCCTATCGTCCATGCCCGCTGGTGGTGCATGCCCGGGCCTGCACGCCTACCGTCTCCCCGGCCGGTATCCGACAGGCATTCGCCCTGGGGCATACCACCATGGACAAGCTGCGGAGGCTGTCTTCGCCGCCCCACCGAAAGCGCGAATGTCGGCCGTCATCAACCCCCGCCCCACCGTCATCCGTTGCGACCTCGAATACGAAGTCGCCACGCCGTCCCACTTCATCTTCAATATCCAGTGCGCCTACAGCGCCGACCAGTACGTCGCCTTCGAGGCGCTGACGGTCGATCCGCTGATCACGCTGCAGACCAGCTGGGACCCGGTCACCGGCAACCGCATCTTTCGATGCAACGCGAGCCCCGGCACGCTGCGCATCCGCTACGACGCGACGGTGCAGATCAGCCGCAACACCGACGGCGGCAACGACTACGAGTCCGAGGTGGCCGACGTGCCCGACCTGGTGCTGCCCTACCTCATGCCCAGCCGCTTCTGCCCCTCGGACACCATGAGCCAGGAGGCCCAGCGCCTGTTCGGCCAGGTGCCGCGCGGCCGCCACCGGGTCGACACCATCTGCCAGTGGATCCGCGACAACATCGCCTACCGCATCGGCACCAGCAACCCGACCACCACCGCGCTCGACGCCTACGAGCAGCAGGCCGGCGTCTGCCGCGACTTCGCCCACCTCACCATCACCTTCTGCCGCGCGCTCAACATCCCGGCACGGCTGGTCGGCGGTTATTGCCATTTCGCGGAGCCGCCGCAGGACTTCCACGCGGTGGTCGAGGTGTGGCTGGGCGGGCGCTGGGTGATGTTCGATCCGACCCTGCTGGCGCTGCCCGAGAACATCGTGCGGGTGGCCACCGGCCTGGACGCCAAGAACACCGCGTTTTCCACCATGTACGGCACCATGCTGATGTCGCACATGCACATCCAGGTCAATCACGACGGCGAACCCGCGCTGGACAACCCGGATCCGATCCAGGCCACCGTGCGCCGCGCCGGCACCTAGGGCATCAGCCCGCCGCCGCCCGCAGGTGCTCCACCAGCAGTTGCGCCGCACGCGGCAGCGCCTCCAGGCTGCGCACGCCAATCAAGAAATCGCGCTGCGCCGACGCATCCGTCAGCGCCACCAGCGCCAGGGGCGTGGTCAGCGCATTGCGCTCGGCCACCACCTGCGGCAACACCGCCACGCCCATGCCCGCGCTCACCATGAGGCAGAGCGCGTCGAAGCTCGTCACCTGCATGCGCAGTCGCCATGAGCGTTGCGCGGCGCGGGTGAAGCCGGCCAGCTGGGTGTTGATGGCGCTGCCGGTGTGCAGGCCGACGAAGTCGTAGGCCAGGGTGTCGGCCAGCGCGATTTGACGATGCCGCGCCAGCGCGTGGCCGGGCGCGGTCACCAGCACCAGCCGGTCGCTGGCGTAGGCGAAGGTCTGCAGCGGCGGGCCGGGCTGCACCGGCAGGTAGATGCCGATGTCGGTCGCGTTCTCGGCCACGGCCTTGGGGATCTGCGAGCTGGTCTTCTCGTCGATCTGCAGCTGCACCTCCGGATGCGCTGCCAGAAAGCCCTGCAGGTGGCCGGGCAGGAACTGGGTCAGCGCCGACATGCTGGCGGTCAGTCGTACCAGGCCGCGCACACCGGAGGCGTAGTCCTGCATCTGCACCGACACCTGGTCGAGCTCGTGCAGCGCGCTGCGCGCCAATGCCAGCAGCGCTCGACCGGCGGCCGTGGGCTCCACGCCCTTGTTGGTGCGGGTGAGCACCGGCGTATGGAGCGCGCCCTCGATCTCGCTCAAACGCTTGCTCACGGCCGCCGCCGACAGGTGCTCGCGCTCGGCCGCCGCCGCGATGGTGCCGAGTTCGGCCACGCGCACGAACAGGCGCAGCGAGGTCGGGTCCAGGTGGGCGCTCATGGCCTGCGGCCCTCGGTCGGGGTTATGGCGGCATGACCAAGCATTGCTATACCCGGCCGGGTGCAGTGGCCAGAATTTCCGCCACCCCATAGCCCCACCCATCGTCCAGCAGAGGAGACCCCATGGAGATGTCCACCCCCGCCCGCATCAAGGTGTTCTGGCAGCCCGGCTGCTCGTCGTGCCTGCGCACCAAGGAATTCCTGACCCAGCAGGGCATCGACTTCGAATCGATCGATGTCCACAACGATCCCGACGGCGCCGCGCAATTGCGGGCGCTGGGCGCGCGCAGCGTGCCGGTGGTGGCGCTGGGCGGCAAGTACACGCTCTGCCAGTCCTTCGGCGACGTGGTGAAGTTTCTCGACCTGAAGACCAAGCTGATGGACCCGCTGCCGCCGGACCAGCTCGTCGCCAAGCTCGAACTGGTGCTGACCGCCGCCGCCCGCTACACCCTGCAGTTCCCCGAAGCCGCCCTGCGCGAGACCTTCCGCGACCGCAACCGCACGCCCGCCGGCACCGCCTTCCACGTGTTCCGCGTGGCCGAGATGGGCCTGCAGGCCGCCCAGCAGATCGAATTGCAGTTCGAGGGCTTCAACGACGTGCCGCCCGACGACTGGAGCGCCCAGGACATCGCCGACTGGGGCCTGCAGGTGCGCGACCGCCTGCTGGCCTGGTGGGCGCAGGAAACCGATCGCTCGGCCAGCTACACCGTGCCCACCTACTACGGCCGCCGCACCCTGCACGACGTGCTGGAGCGCACCGCCTGGCACGCGGCGCAGCACACCCGGCAGCTGATCCTGATGCTGGAGAGCCACGGCGTGCTGGCCGACCGGCCGCTGAGCTCGGAAGACCTGGCGGGCCTGCCGGTGCCCGACAAGGTCTGGGACCGCTAGACCGGTCCCCGCCCGGAACCCGCCCCTCGCCAGAACAAGGAAAAGAGACAAACCATGAACCCCGCCCTCGCCTCCCGTCGATCCGCCCTGGCCGCCATGGCCTGCGGCCTGCTGCCCTTCGCCGCGCCCACGGCCCATGCCCAGGGCAACGGGCCGCAGGGCTATCCCAACAAGCCGGTGCGCATCGTGGTGCCCTTCGCGCCCGGTGGTGGTGGCGACGCGGTGGTACGCAACATCGTCGAGAAGCTCGGCGAGCGGCTGGGCCAGCAGGTCATCATCGACAACAAGCCCGGCGCTTCCGGCTACATCGGCGCGCAGCTCGTGACCTCGGCGATTCCCGACGGCTACACCCTGCTGATGGGCTTCGACGGCTCGCTGGTGGTGGCGCCCAACATGATCAAGGCGCCCTTCGACGCCTCGACCGACTTCGCGCCCGTCACCAAGCTCAACGACGCCTCGCTGATCATCGCGGTCAATCCCGCGCTCGGCGTGCGCAACCTCAAGGAGCTGATCGAAGTCTCCAAGACGCGGCCCGGCGGCGTGCAGTTCGGCTCCTCGGGCGCCGGCACCACCACCCACCTGGCCGGCGAGCTGCTCGCCATCCGCTCCGGCATGAAGGTCACCCACGTGCCCTACAAGGGTGGCGGCCAGGCGGTGACCGACGTGGTCAGCGGTCAGCTGCCGATGATCATCACCGTCATTCCGACCATCGCCGGCTTCATCCAGGACCAGCGCCTGGTGCCGATCGCGGTCACCGGCCCGCGTCGCTCCAGCTCGCTGCCGGACGTGCCGACGGTGAGCGAATCCGGCGTGCGCGACTTCGACGTCACCTCCTGGTACGGCATCCTGGCGCCGGCCAAGACGCCGGCGGCCATCACCCACTACCTGCAGAAGGAGATCGCCGCGGTGCTGGCCCTGCCCGAAGTGCGGGAGCGTTATGCCAAGGGCGGGTTCGAGCCGGTAGGCAACACGCCCGAGCAGTTCGCGGTGCAGATCAAGGACGATCTCGCCCGCTGGGGCAAGGTGGTCAAGGACGCCAGCATCCGCGTCGACTGAGCGCAGCGCGGGCATCGACGCGGCCTTCAGAACGCCTCGGTCGCCAGGGCCCCGACCGCGTCGGCCCCTTCCACGATCGCTTCGCGCAACCCGGCGGTGCGCGGCAGCAGATGCGCTGCGTAGAAAACTGCCGTGGCCACCTTGGCCTGCAGGAAGGCGTTGTCGCCTTGCCCCGCCGCGATCGACGCTTCGGCCGCCAGCAGGGCGCGCGCCATCTGCCATCCGCAGACCAGGTTGCCGGCCAGCATCAGGTAGGGCACCGAGCCGCCATAGGCCGCCGCGATGTCCTCGCGCGACTTCTCCAGCATGAAGTCGACCACCTCCTCGAACGCCCAACGCGCCGCCGACAGCCGGCCGAGCACCGCCAGCGCCGCGCCCGAGCCGCTGGCCTTGAGCGCGGCCTCGGTTTCCGCGATGCCGGCGGCCACCGCCCGCGCCGCCGCCCCGCCGTCACGCACCGTCTTGCGGCCGACCAGGTCGTTGGCCTGGATCGCGGTGGTGCCCTCGTAGATGGTCAGGATGCGCGCGTCGCGGTAATGCTGCGCGATGCCGGTTTCCTCGATGAAGCCCATGCCGCCGAACACCTGCAGCGACAGCGACGTCGCCTCCAGGCTCATCTCGGTGGAAAAGCCCTTGACCAGCGGCACCAGATATTGGTGCAGCGCCCGTTGGCGTGTCCGCTCGGCCGCATCGGGATGCGCAATCGCCCGGTCGTGCGCGGCGGCGGCCACGCAGGCCATGGCGCGCGCGCCCTCCACCAGCGCCCGCACCGTCATCAGCAGCCGGCGCACGTCGGGGTGCTCGACGATCGCGACCGGCTGCGCGGCCGAGCCGTCCACCGGCCGCCCCTGCACCCGCTCGCGGGCATAGGCCACCGCCTTCTGGTAGGCGCGCCCGGCCACCGCCACGCCCTGGATGCCGACGGCGTAGCGGGCCGAATTCATCATGATGAACATGGTTTCCAGCCCACGGTTGGGCTCTCCCACCAGCCAGCCCCGGGCGCCCGCGCCGTCCATGCCCGGGCCGTCGTTGCCGCCGAACTGCAGTACCGCCGTGGGCGAGGCGCGAATGCCCAGCTTGTGCTCGATCGACTGGCAGCGAACGTCGTTGCGCACGCCCGGCCGACCGTCCGCGTCGGGGATGAACTTGGGCACCAGGAATAGGCTGATGCCCTTCACGCCCTCCGGCGCGCCGGCGATACGCGCCAGCACCAGGTGCACCACGTTGCCGGCCATGTCGTGCTCGCCCCAGGTGATGAAGATCTTGGTGCCGAACAGCCGCCAGCTGCCGTCGCCGGCATCGTCGGCGCGGGTGCGCACCTGCGACAGATCGCTGCCGGCCTGCGGTTCGGTGAGGTTCATGGTGCCGGTCCACTCGCCGCTGACCAGTCGCGGCAGATAGGTGGACTTCAGTTCCTCGCTGCCGGCGATCAGCAGGGCGTCGATGGCGCCGTCGGTGAGCATGGGGCAGAGCGCGAAGCTCAGGTCGGCCGCATGCAGCATCTCGGCGCAGGCGGCGGCGATGGTGCACGGCAGGCCCTGGCCGCCGAAACCCGGCGGATGCGCCAGGCCCTGCCAGCCGCCGTCCACGAACTGGCGATAGGCGGCCGCGAAGCCGGGCGAGGCGGTCACTTCGCCGGCGGCATGGCGTGGCGGATCACGGTCGCCGCTGGCGTTGAGCGGCGCCACCACGTCTTCGGCGAAGCGGGCGCATTGCGTGAGCACCGCGTCGGCCGTGTCGAGGCCGGCGTCCTCGAAGCCGGGCAGCGCGGCGATGGCGTCGAGATCGGCGAGATGGGCGATGTCGAACAGCAGGTCCTGGACCGGGGCGGTGTAGCTCATGGCGGCTGGAGATCGATACGGCAAGTGAAAAAAGGCCGCGACTGCGGCCTGGTGGTCAGACTCCGGAACGGCCTCGTTCAGTCGACACGGATCTTGGAGTCCTTGACGATGGTCGAGTACTTGTCCAGATCCTCGCGCACCTGGCGGCCGAACGCATCCGGGCTGTTACCCGAAGCCTCGATGCCCAGCGCTGCGAGCCGCTCGCGGATCGCGGTCTCATTGACCACCTCCTTGAGCTCGCGCTGCAACCGGTCGACCACCGGCCGCGGCGTCTTGACCGGCGCGAAGATGCCGATCCACGAGTTGATCTCGAAGCCCGGCACCGATTCGGCCACCGTCGGCACGTCGGGCAACGACGGCAGGCGCTTGGCGCTCGACACCGCGATCGCCCGCGCCTGCCCCTTCTGCACGAAGGGATAGGCGCCGGCCACTGCCGTGTAGAGCATCGGCAAGGTGCCGCCGACCAGGTCGGCCAGCGCCTGGCCGCCGCCCTTGTAGGGCACGTGCACGAAGTTCGCGCCGGTGCGCTGCTTGAGCAGCTCGCCGCCCAGATGCGGCGTGCTGCCGGTGCCGGCACTGCCGTACGACACGCCGCCGGCGGTCGCCTTGGAATAGGCGACGAGCTCCGGCAGCGTCTTCACCGGCACCGACGGATGGGTGACGATGATCAGCACCGCGTCGCCGATCTTGCTGACCGGCGCGAAGTCGCGCACCGTATCGAAGGGCACGCTGGCATAGACATGGGGGTTGATCACCATGGTGCCGTCGAAGCCCAGCAGCAGGGTGTAGCCGTCGGGCGGGGCGGCGGCGACCATCTGGGTGCCGATGTTGCCGGAGGCGCCCGGCCGGTTGTCCACCACGACCTGCTGGCCCAGGCGCTGGCCGAGCCGCTCGGCCACCACGCGTGCGCCGGTGTCGGCCACCCCGCCGGGCGAGAAGGGCACGACCAGGCGGATCGGCTTGTTCGGAAATTCCTGCGCCCGGACGACGCCTGGCAGGCCCGCCACGCTGGCCAGGCTCAGCGCGGCGGCCGCCAGCAGGCCACGGCGGGCGGTGGGGAATCGGTTGGCTTTGCGGTTCACGGCTTGTCTCCTCGTTATCGGTTTGGGGGAATGCGGATGACCGTGCCGTCCGGCTATTCGGCGACGATGCCGCCGCGCTGCGCCACCTGCGACCACTTGCCCACCTCCTTCTGCAGGAAGCCCCGGAACTCGTCGGGCGAATTCACCACCACGCGCGCGCCCTGGGTGCGCATCTGCTCGGCCACCGCCGGCTCGCTGGTCACCTTGCGCACGTCGCGCACGATCTGCGTGACGATATCGTCAGGCATGCCGGCCGGGCCGAACAGGCCGTACCAGCTCTCGGAATCCACGCCCTTCACCCCGATCTCGTCGAAGGTCTGCGCGTCCGGAAAGATCGGCATGCGCTTGGCCGCCGCCACGCCCACCACCCGCAGCGCGCCGGACTGCACATGCGGCAGCGCGGTCAGCACGCTGGTCGCGCCCATCGGCAGGTGGCCGCCGATGATGTCGACCATGATCGGCGCGCCGCCCTTGTAGGGCACACCGGTCAGCTTGAGGTTGGCCGCCTGGCGGATCATCTCCACCGTCAGCCGCGTCTGGCCTTCGGAATAGCCGGCCGCGAGGTCGGCCTTGCGGCCGGCCTGGATCACGTCGCCGAGCGTCTTGTAAGGCCCCGCCGCCTGCACCACCAGCACCGTGGGCGAGGCGGCGATCTCGGTGATGGCGGTGAAGTCCTTCACCGTGTCGTAGGGCATGTTCTTCATCAGCACCGGGTTGATCGCATGCGAGCCGACCACCAGCAGCAGGGTGTGGCCGTCGGGCCTGGCCTTGGCCACGTGCGATGACCCGATGACGCCGTTGGCGCCGGTGCGGTTGTCGACCACCACCGACTGGCCCCACAGCTCCGAGAGCCGTTGCGCGACCAGCCGGCCGACGATGTCGGTGCCGCCGCCTGCTGAGTACGGCACGATCAGGGTGACCGGCTTGCTGGGGAACTTGTCGCCCTGCGCCCAGGCGGGAGTGCCCAGCGCGGCCAGGCCGGTGAAGGCGGCCAGGGTGGCGACGGCGTCGCGCCGGGTGGGCCGCGCGCGGCCGGTTGTCGTGGCTGTAGTCATCTGTTTGTCTCCGTCTTCGTTATCGAAATCTTTTGCGGAGGGCCGGGCCGCCTCTTGGCGGGCGGGCGACGGCGCTCCGTTGGGTAGGGCTCAGGCGGTTGCCAGCGCGGCCTGCTCCTGTTCCCGCTTGGCGCGCTGCATGCGCAGCCAGGCGCTGGAGCGACCGCCGAGCGAGCGCTGCAGCAGGGTCTCGGCATAAGCGACCGCGTCGAGCAGGCTGTCCAGCGAGATGCCGGTCGACAAGCCGCTGCGTTCGGCCATCAGCACCAGGTCTTCGGTGGCCAGGTTGCCCGCCGCACCCGGCGCGAACGGGCAGCCGCCGATGCCGCCCACGCTGGCGTCGAAGCGCCGCACACCGGCCTCCAGCGCGGCCCAGGCGTTGGCCACGCCCATGCCGCGCGTGTCGTGGAAATGCACCGCCAGCTGGTCCAGCGGCACCCGTTCGCGCAGGGCACCGAGCCGGTCGCGCACCTGGCCGGGAGATGCCGAGCCGATGGTGTCGGCGATGACGATCTCGCCCGCGCCGGCGGCCAGCATGCGTTCGGTCAGCCGCGTCACTTCCGACACCGGCGTCTCGCCCTCGAACGGGCAGTCGAAAGCCACCGCCACGTAGGCGCGGGTGCGCAGGCCCAGGCGGTGCGCCTCGTGCAGGGTCTGCTCGCTGACCTCGGTGGCCTGCTCCAGGCCCATGTTGATGTTCTTGCGATTCATCGTCTCGGTGGCCGAGAGCACTACCGCGATTTCCTCGGCACCGGCCGCGAAGGCCCGCTCCAGGCCCTTGAGATTGGGCACCAGCACCGAGGTGCGCAGCTGCGGCAGCACGGCGCGCACCCGGGGCACCAGCTCGGCCGCGTCAGCCATCTGCGGCACCGCCTTGGGCGAGACGAAGCTGGTGGCTTCGACGCTGCGCACGCCGGCGGCGGCCAGCAGCTCGATCAGGTGCAGCTTGGCGTCGGTGGAAACGGCGATCTTCTGGTTCTGCAGGCCGTCGCGCGGCGCGACGTCGGTGATGTGAACGGTATCCATCGTGCGGTTCTCCTGGTCGGGGCGGTTCAGGCGATCGCGCCTTCGGCGCGCAGCTGTTCGAATTTCTCCTGCGTGTAGCCGACCAAGTCCTGCAGCACCGCGCGGGTGTCCTGGCCGAGTGCCGGCGGTGTGCCGAAGGCCTTGGTCGCGGCGCCCGAGAGCTTCATCGGATTGCCCGGCATGCGCACGCTCTGGCCGTTGGACAGCGGCACCTCCACCACCATGTCGCGTGCCACCACCTGCGGGTCGCCCAGTGCCTGCGCGAAGTTGTTCACCGGGCCGCAGGGAATGCGGGCGGCGCGCAACTTTTCCAGCCAGTAGTCGGTGGGCTGCTTGCGGAATTCGTCGGCGATGATCGCGTCGATCTCGGCCCGGGCGGCGAAGCGCACCGGCTGCTGCACGTACTCGGGCTTGCGCAGCGCCGGCAGGTCGATGAACTCGACGAAGCGCTCGAAGAAGTTGTCGCCGATGCAAGCCACGATGACATGACCGTCGGCGGTGGGAAAGCTGTTGTAGGGCACGTGCACGAAGTGCGCGTTGCCGATGCCGTCGGGAATATTGCCCGACATCAAATGCATGGTCGCCATGTAGTTGAGCAGCGAGATCTGCGCGTCGAGCATGGAGATGTCCACGTGCTGACCGACGCCCGTGCGCTCGCGCTCCACGATGGCCGCCAGCACGCCCATGGCGCCGAAGATGCCTCCGCCGAGGTCACCGATGGGAATGCCGCTGCGCAGTGGGCCGGTCTGCGGCGTGCCGGTGATCGACATGCCGCCGCCCATGGCCTGCACCACCTGGTCGAAGGCCGGGCGCTGGGTCTGCGGGCCGGTCATGCCGAAGCCGGTGACCGAGCAGGTGATGATGCGCGGATTGACCTTGGACAGCGTCGCGAAGTCGATGCCCAGGCGTTCCGGCACGCCGGCGCTGAAGTTGTCGAAGACCACGTCGGCCTTCTTCACCAGGTCCAGGAACACCGCCTTGCCGGCCTCGCTCTTCAAGTCGATGCAGACGCTTTCCTTGTTGCGGTTGAGCGTGAGGTAGTAGGCGCCCATGCCGTCGCGGGCGTACTGCGGGTCTTTCTCCAGCAGCCGGCGGGTGCCTTCGCCGGTGCCGGGCGGCTCGACCTTGATGGTGCGGGCGCCCAGGTCGGCCAGCATCATGGTGCCGTAGGGGCCGGACAGCATGTGCGTCAGGTCGAGGACCGTGATGTGCTCCAGTGCCATGTTCTATGTCTCCTTGCGTACGTTGCAGTGGACCGGGATTGCACGTCCCGTGCCAGCGCGTTTGCAATCCCAAGTCATTGATATTGCTCATTCAATCGGGCAAACGTCGCATGACGCATGTTGCATGAAACGTGCGTGAGACAATCCAGCGCTTCACCTGCAACACGCCACGTCGCATGCCCTCCAACCGCACCTCCCTGCCGCGCGTGTGCTTTCTCAGCTACCGCCACATCCGCGAATTCGCCCTGCCGGTGATCGCCGAATACGCCGACCGGGCCGACATCGAGGTAGTCGACGGCACCTTCGACGGCGCGGTGGCCGTCGCGCAGGACCGCATCCGCAACGGCCAGGTCGACGCCTTCGTCAGCGCCGGCTCCAACGCCTACATCCTGCGCAGCGGCGTGCGCCTGCCGGTGGCCACCATCCAGTTGGGCGGCTTCGACCTCCTGCAGGCGCTGATCAAGGCGCGCCGCATTTCCTCGCGCGTCGGCGTGGTGATGTACGGCCAGACGATTCCCGAGCTCGACGAGGTGAAGACGCTGCTCAACATCGAGATCGCCCAGTACGCCTACCGCACGCCCGACGACGCGCGGCGCCGCTTCGAGCAGCTGCGCGAGGCCGGCTTCGAGGTCATCGTCGGCTCCAGCCTGGTGGTGGAGCTGGCCCAGGAAGCCGGTCTGCACGGGCTGCTGGCCTATTCGCTGGCGAGCATCCGCAAGGGCTTCGAAGACGCGATCGAACTGGCGCGCGTCGCCCGGCTCGAGGCCAGCCGCTACGAGCAGCTCAACGGCGTGCTGCACAACCTGCAGGAAGCCGTGCTGGCGGTCGACCGCCAGCACCGCATCGTGGCGGTCAACCCGCCGATGCAGCAGCTGCTCGGCCGCGCCCAGGGCCTGCTGCTCGGCGAGCCGCTCGACGAGGTGGAGCCGCGTTTCTCGCTGCAGTCCACGCTCGAAGGCGGGGTGCAGGAAGACGCGGTGGTTCAGCGGCTCGGCCAGCGCGACTGGGTGGCCCACCGCACGCCGATCCGCGAGCGCGGCGAGGTCACCGGCGCGGCCCTCACGCTTTACGACGCGCGCGTGATCCACGAGGCCGACACCAGCCTGCGCATCCAGCAACGCCGCCGCCAGGGCGCAGCGCGCCACGGCTTCGTCGGCATGGTCGGCGCCAGTGCGGCGTTGCAGGAGGCCATCGCCTCGGCCCGCCGCTTCGCCCGCACCGACCTCACCGTGCTGATCACCGGCGAGAGCGGTGTCGGCAAGGAACTCTTCGCCCAGGCGATCCACAACGACAGCGCCCGCGCCGGCCGGCCTTTCGTGGCGGTCAACTGCGCGGCGTTTCCGGAAGCCCTGCTGGAGAGCGAGCTTTTCGGCCACGAGGAAGGCGCCTTCACCGGTGCGCGCCGGGGCGGCCGGCGCGGCTTGTTCGAGACCGCACACACCGGCACCCTGTTCCTCGACGAGATCGGCGACATGCCCCTGCCGCTGCAGTCCCGCCTGCTGCGGGTGCTGCAGGAGCGCGAGATCACCCGCCTGGGCGCCACCGCGCCGATTCCGGTGGACGTGCGGGTGATCGTGGCCACCCACCAGCCGCTGCGCGCCATGGTGGCCGAGCGGCGCTTCCGGCAAGACCTCTACTACCGCATCGCCACCCTGCCCTTGCCGCTGCCGCCGCTGCGCGAGCGCCGCGACGACATCGCCCCCCTGGCGCAGGCGCTGCTCGCGCGATGCCTCGACCGCCACGGCCACCGGCTCGACCCCGGCCGCGCCCTGGCGCCGCTGCTGGCCGAGCTCGCCGCCTACGACTGGCCGGGCAATGTGCGCGAGCTGGAAAACATCGTCGAGCGCATGGCCGTGCGACTGCTGCGCTTCGACACCGAGCGCGACATCGTCCACGACGAACTGCGGCGCGACTGCCCGGAGGTATTCGAGCCGCGTCCGGCCGCGGCCCCGCCGCTTGCCGACGACGAAGTGCCCACGCGCGAACGCATCGCCGCCGCGATGGCCGCCGCCGGTGGCCGCCGGCAGCAAGCCGCGAAGGCGCTCGGGGTGAGCCGCTCCACGCTGTGGCGCTGGCTCAAGGAAGCCGGCTGACAACAGCCGACCGGGCGCGGTCGCTCAGTCGACGCCGGTCGACGCGAACGCACCCGAGGCCGAGCGCACCTCGACCTCGGCGCGCAGCACCTGCTCCTGCAGCTCGGTGTAGGCCACCTGCTTCTCCGTGCCCGACAGGATCGCGTCGATCAGCTCCAGGATGCTGCCGCGCCCGAGCTGGTAGGCGTCGCGCGCCATGCGGCCGAGCTCGGGCAGTTGCGACAGCCCTTCTTCGCCGAAGCGGTCGGTGAGCCGCTGCAGGCGCTGGAACTGGTCCACCGAGCGCCGCAGCGTGGCCTCGGCATCGGCCACCACCGCGCGGCGGCGTTGCCGGCTCTCGTCGGCCTGCGCGCGGGCCCGCTCGATCGGGCCCTGGCGCCGGTCGAACAGCGGTATTTCCACCGACACCCCGATCAGCGTGTGCCGCCCGTCGGCATCGTGCAGCCGGCCGACGCCCACTGAGGGCGTGGGCAGCGCCTCGCGCCGCTCCACCTCGATCAACGTTTCGGCCAACCGCTCGGCCGCCAGCGCCGCGCGCACCGAAGGCAGGCGCTCGCGGGCCACCTGCCAGCGGCTGTCGAAGCGGCCCGAATCGGCCGCCGGCCGCAGGCTGCCGACCGCGCGCGGCCGCCAGTCCGGCGCGCCGACGAAGGCGGCGACCTCGCTGGCCGCCGCCGCTTCCGCCGCCTCGGCCTGGGCCAGGCGCATCGCCAGATTGGCCGTCTCGACGCGGATGCGGGTGAGGTCGTAGCGGCTGCGCGCGCCGGCGCTCACCTGGCCCTCGACGATGGCCGCAGCTTCGGCCAGCGCGCCCTGCGCCTCGCTCCAGCGGTCGGCTCGCTCCTGCGCCGCCAGCAGGGCGACGAAGGCGCCGGCCGCGTCGCGCAAGGTGCCGGCGGCCAGGGCCTCGACATTGGCGGCCGTGGCATCGATGCCCCGGCGCGCGCCTTCCATGCGCATGCCGCGCTGGCCGAAGAGGGGAATCGGCTGTTCGATGGCGGTCTGCCGCTCGCCCGCGCCGCGCCCGTGGGAGATGGCCGGGTTCGGCAGGGTCGAGGCGGTGCGCAGGTCGGCGCGCGCCATGTCGACCAGGTAGCGGTCGGCCAGCAACGCGGGGTTCTCGCTGCGCACCAGCGCCAGGAAGGTGTCCAGCGACAGCTGCGGCGGCCGGCTGCTGGCGATGTCGCCGGCCGGCAGGGTGAATACCGCCGGTGGCGGCACGGCGGCCGGCCGGGCTTGCGCCGCGGCACCTTCCATGCCGGCGCAGAGCAGCAGGATCGGCGCTGCACGGTGGATCCAGGTCCTGCTAGGCATCGGCACGGTCTTCCATCTTGTCGTCGAGGCGGCGCGGCCCCAGCCACGCGTAGAGCAGCGGCAGCAGCACCAGCGCCACCACCGGCAACACCGCCATGCCACCGACGATGACCGAGGCGAAAGGCCGTTGCGTCTCGCTGCCGACCCCCGTCGACAACGCCATCGGCAGCAGGCCGAGCAGGCCGAGCAAGGTCACCAGCAGCAGCGAATGCATGCGCTCGGCCGTGCCCTGCACCAGCGCCTGCACCAGCGGCAAGCCCTGTCGTCGCAGGCCTTCGACCGCGCTGAGCACCAGCAGCCCGGCCAGCGCCACCTGCCCCAGCAGGGCGATGAAACCGATCGCCGCGCTGATCGACAGCTCGATGCCCGTCAGGTGCAGCGCCGCGATGCCACCGACCATGGCGAAGGGTGCGCACAACAAAATGACGCCCGCGCTGCGGGCTTCGCCGAGCGCAGCGAACAGCAGGGCGAACACCACCAGCAGCGACAGCGGCACCACGATGCGCAGCCGGGCGGAGGCGCGGCGCTGGTTTTCCCATTCGCCGCCCCATACCGCCTGATAGCCCTCGGGCAATTTGGCGACCTGGCCGAAGGCGTGCAGTGCGTCGCCCACCACCGAGCCGATGTCGCGGCCCTCCACGTTGAACTTGAGCGCCATGTAGCGCGCATTGCCCTCGCGGAAGATCGAGGCGTTGCCGATCTTCACGCCCACGCTGGCGAGCGCGTGCAGCGGCACCGGCCGGCCGTCGGGCGCCGGCACCGCGATCTCGCGGATGCGCGCCTCGTCCATGCGGTCCACATAGGGCAGCCGCACCCGCACCGGCACGCCGTGTTCGCCCTCCCACATGGTCGTCACCACCCGGCCGGCCAGCGCCACTTCCACCGCCGTGTCGGCGGCTTCCATCGAGATGCCGTGGCGCGCCAGCGCCTGGCGGTCGAATCGGATGTGCAGCTGCGGCGCTGGCGCGTCGCGGTAGAGGTCGAGGTCGACCACGCCGGCGATCGGCCGCAGCGCGGTCTTGGTGGTCTCCAGGATGCCGCGCATGGTCTCGATGTCCGGCCCGAAGAGCTTCAACACCACGTGGCCGCGCGCGCCGGAGGTGGACTCCTCCACGCTGTCGCGGATCGGCTGGGCGAAATTGAAGGCCACGCCGGGAATCTCCACCAGCGTGGCGCGCATCTGCGCCACCAGCGCGTCCTTGTCGAGCCCCTGGCGCCAGTCGCCGTGGGGCTTGAGGCGGATCAACGCCTTGGCCAGGTTGATGGTCTCGTT
Source organism: Xylophilus sp. GOD-11R (assembly GCF_033546935.1). GTDB lineage: Bacteria > Pseudomonadota > Gammaproteobacteria > Burkholderiales > Burkholderiaceae_C > Xylophilus. The sequence goes on from NZ_CP137854.1 coordinate 3,324,927, forward strand.
GTCGGTGCCCGACTCCGGCCGGCCCTGCTCGGTGGTGACCGAGATCACCTCCGGAAAGGTCTTGAGCCGGCGCCGCACCTCGCGCAGGATCTCCTGGCCCTTCTCCAGCGAGACCGAGGGCGCCATCTGCACCAGCACGTAGGCGTCTCCCTCGTCGAGCTCGGGCAAAAATTCGGTGCCCAGCCAGGTGGCCGACAGCAGCGCCAGGCCCAGCGCCGCCACCGCTCCCCCCAACCAGGCGCGGCGCGCGCGGCCACTCGCCAGCAGCGCGGCGATCCAGGTCTCGAAACCATGGTGCATGCGGCGAAACACCGCTGCTTCGGGCTGGCTCACATGCTCGGGCCGCAGCAGCAGCGCGCACAGCGCCGGCACCAGCGTCAGAGCGAAGACCAGCGCGCCGAGCAGCGCGAAGCTGTAGGTCAGCGCCAGCGGCCGGAAGATGCGCCCTTCGATGCTCTCCAGCGAGAACACCGGGATCAGCGCGGCGATCACGATGGCCATGGCGAACAGCGTGGGCCGCGCCACCGCCACCGCCGAATCCACCACCACGGTGCGCAGGTCGGCGCGGGTGGCGGGCTGGCGCAGCCGGGCGTTGCGGATGATGTTCTCGGTCAGCACCACCGCGCCGTCGACCATGATCCCGAAGTCGATCGCGCCCATCGAGATCAGGTTGGCCGGCAGCCCCAGGAAATGCAGGCCGATGAAGGCCACCAGCAGCGACAGCGGGATCACCGTGGCCACGATCAGCGAGCCGCGCAGGCTACGCAGAAACAGCCACAGCACCGCCACGATCAGCACCGCGCCGAACAGCAGGTTGTGCTGCACCGTCGCCAGCGTGTGGCCCACCAGCTGCGAGCGGTCGTAGCTCGGCTCCATGCGCATGCCCGCGGGCAGCAGGCCGCCGTTGAGCTGCTCGACCCGGCGGTGCACCTCGTCGAGCACCTTCGACGGGTTGGCGCCGCGCTTGAGCAGCACGATGCCCTGCACCACGTCGTCCTGGTCGTCCATGCCGACCGAGCCCTGGCGCGGCGTGTGCGACTGCATCACCCGCGCCACGTCGCCCACCGTCACCGGCACGTTGGCATTGCTCTTGAGCACCACCGCCGCGATGTCCTGCGGCGTCACCAGCAGGCCGATGCCGCGGATGATGAGCGACTGCTCGCCGCGCCGCAGCAGGCCGCCGCCCACGTTCTTGTTGGAGCGCGACAGGGCCTCGGTCACGTCGTCGAGCGTGAGGCCCAGCCCGGCGACCTTGCCCGGGTTGACCTCCACATGAAACTCCTTGACGAAGCCGCCGATGCTCACCACGTCGGCCACGCCCTGCACCTGCTTGAGCACCCGGGTGACGTTCCATTCCTGCTCGGTGCGCAACTGCGACAGCGTATGCCGGTCGCTGGCCAGGCGGTAGTAGTAGATCTTGCCGAGCGGCGTGTAGTCGGGCGCCATCTCCGGCACCACGTCGTCGGGCAGGTCGGCCTGCGGCAGCCGCTGGGTGACCTCGGCGCGGGCGCGGAAGCTGTCGGCGCCGTCCTCGAACACCATCGACACCATGGCCAGCCCGAAATAGCTTTCCGAGCGCAGCGCCTGCAGCCCCGGCGTGCCGTTGAGCACCCGCTCCAGCGGCAGCGTGATCTGGCGCTCCACCTCCTCGGGCGCCAGGCCGGGAGCCTGCGCGATGATGCCGACCTGCACGTTGGTCACGTCGGGATAGGCCTCGATGGCGGTGTCGAGATAGGCGAAGACGCCATAGGCCGCCACGGCGGCCGTGGCGACCAGCGCGGCCAGGCGCCGGTGCACCACGAAGGAAATCAGCGAACGGAGCATGGGACCCTTCGCTTACTGCAGCTGGCTGGCGGCGCCGTCGAGCAAAAGCGCTCCCCGCACCACGATGCGGTCGCCCACCGCCAGCCCGCCCAGCACCGGAATGAAGCCGCGCATCGGCTGGCCCAACTCCACATCGCGCGCCTGGAACACGGTGTCCGATCGCTGCAGGTAGACGATGGATCGGCGTTCGTCCTTGATCAGCACGGCCGACAGCGGAATCACCAGCCCCGGCGGGCTCGCCACCTGCATCGCCACCTTGGCCAGCATGCCGGGGCGCACCGTGTCGGGCGGGTTCTCGATGGAGACGAACACCGGCGCGCGGCGGGTTTCCTGGTTGAGCGCGGTGCCGATGCGCTGCACCCGGCCGCGCATCGGCCGCGACAGCGACGAGGTTTCGACCTGGGCCTCGGCGCCTTCGCGCAGCCCGGCCAGGTCGCTCTCGAACACCTCGGCCACCACCCAGGTGGCGCTCGGGTCGCCCACCAGGAACAAGGGCTCGCCGCTGGTGTCGACCGCCGCACCCACGGTCGCCTTGCGTTCGGCCACCACGCCGGCGCGTGGTGCGCGCAGCACGATGCGGTCGGCACCGCCGCCGTCATTCCCGCCGTTGCCCAGCAGCGCGACGGTGCCGCGCGCCCGGTCGAGCTCCTGCGTGGCTTCGCGCAGCCGGGCTTCGGCGGCCGCACGTTCCATCTCGACGCCGATGCCTTTTTCCACCATCAGCCGCTGGCGCTGCGCCTCGCTGGCGGCCAGGCCCTGGGCCACCACGGCGTTGCCGGCCTCGGCGCGCAGGCGCAAGGCCTCGGGACTGGCGACGGTCGCCAGCGGTTGGCCGGCCGTCACGATGTCGCCGATGTTGGCGTGGACCTGCACGATGCGGCCCGCCGCCGGCGAGCCGACCGCCGTCACCCGGTCGTCGCGGAAGGCGATGCGCGCGGGCGCCCAGATGGTCTGGCTGTCACGCCGCTCGGCCACCGGCTCGATCTGCAGCATCTGCAGCGAGGCCGGCTGCACCCGCAGCTCGCCGGGTACCTGCGAATGCACCGCGGCGGGTGCCGCCGGCGGTGCGTTGTCGGAATTGCCGCAGGCCACCAGCAGCCAGGCCGCCAGCGCCGGAGCGGCGTGGCGGATGCGAGCGAACGGGTGACGAAAGGGTTTGTTGTCGGATCGTGGGACGGACACGCTGGCAGGCTCCTGCGTCCCCCGGCGTGCATCGCTCGCGGTCGGGTCGACCGCCCGGGGGACAAGAGCCGCCGATGCTAGGAGCGGCCGCCGTCCCGGTGCATGACCACCACATTACCGATCGGCAAGGTGCGCGCCAGGCAGTTCCACCGCCACCCGCAGGCCGGGTGCGGCATCGCCGAAACGGATCGTGCCGCCGTGCAGCCCCACCACCGCGCAGACGCTGGCCAGTCCCAGGCCGAAGCCCGGCAGCTCGCTGCCGGCCCGAAAGAAACGGGTGCCCATGCGTTCGATGTCGGCGGCCGCCACGCCCGGGCCGTCGTCCTGCACTAGCAGGCTGGCGCGGCCGGCGTCCAGCGTGGCGCCCACCCGTACCCGGGCGCCGGCTCCGCCGTATTTCAGGGCGTTGTCGAGCAGGTTGGCCAGCGCCCCGGCGAGCAGGTCGCGGTCGCCCGGCGCCGCCAGCCCGGGCGGCACCTGCAGCTCGATGCGCGCGCCCTGCTCCTCGGCCACCGGTTCGTAGAACTCCACCATCTCGGCGGCCAGCGTGTCGAGCCGCACCGGCTCGAAGCTCTGCCGGCGCGCGCCGGATTCCACCTCGGCGATGCCCAGCAGCTTGTCGAAGATCTGCGCGAGTTCCTCGATCTCGCGCGCCGCCCGGCCCAGCGCGTCGGCGCGCTCCTCGGCCGGCCGGTGCTCGGCCGCGCGCAGACCCAGCAGGATGCGGGTCAGCGGCGTGCGCAGGTCGTGGGCAATGGTGTTGGAGACATGGCGCACCCCGTCCATCAGCTGCTGCAGCTGGTCGAGCATGCCGTTGATCTCGCGGTTGAGCCGGGCGAATTCGTCTTCCTGCGACGAGATCGGAATGCGCTGGCCCAGGTCGCCCGCCTCGATCCGCACGATGGTGCGGCGGATGCCGCCGATGCGCTTTTCCAGCTCCTGCCGGAAGATGAGCGCGCCGCCCACCGTCATGAGCAGAGCCACCAGCGCGCCCCAGCCGATGGCCCGCACGATCAGCCGCTCGATCTCGCGCTGGTGCAGCAGGTCGCTGCCCACCAGCAGCCGGCGGCCTTCGGGCAGCGCATACACCTTGAGCCGTGCATCCGTGGGGCGGCCGTCGCGCACCGCGCGTGCCTCCACCACCTCGCTGGCGGCCGCGGCCGGCAGGGATATGAGCATCACGTTGCCCACGCGCCGGGCCCCGTCGGGCTCCAGCAGCAGGTAGATCTCGGTGTCGGTGTTCATGCCGTCGCGCAGCATGTCCTGGATGTCGCGCGCGAGCTGGTCCACGCCTTCGCGGTCGGCGGTGAACAGCAGGCGCTGCGCCGTCACCTCGATATGCCGGTCGATACGGTTTTGCAGCACGCCCACCGTCTGCAGGTAGAACAGCGTGAGGATGACCGCCATGGTCACCACCACCAGCGCGCCGTAGTTGAGCGCCAGCCGGAAGGCGACCGAGCTCCAGAGCCGGCGCAGCGGGTTCATCGCGCCGCGTCCGGCACCTCTGCCGACAGCGCATAGCCCACGCCGCGCACGGTGTGGATCAGGCTCGTCGCGTGGCCCCGGTCAATCTTGTTGCGCAGCCGGCTGATGTGCACGTCGATGACGTTGGTGTTGGGATCGAAGCGGTAGTCCCATACCGCCTCCAGCAGCATGGTGCGGGTAACCACCTGGCCGGCATGCGCCATGAGATAGGCCAGCAGCCGGAATTCGCGCGGCTGCAGCTGCAGCCCCACGCCGCCGCGTTCGGCGCTGCGGGCCAGCAGGTTCAGCCGCAGGTCGGCCACCACGATCTCCTGCAGCGGCTCGCCCGGCTGCGCCCGCCGCACCAGCGCCGCCACGCGGGCCGCCAGCTCCGAGAACCCGAAAGGCTTGGTCAGGTAGTCGTCGCAGCCGGCCTTCAGGCCCTTGACCCGCTCGTCGATGGCCGCCAGCGCGCTCAACACCAATACCGGCGTCTGTTTGCCCAGGCCGCGCAGCGTGGTGACGATGGACAGCCCGTCCACCCCGTGCGGCAGCATGCGGTCGAGCACGATCACGTCCCAGGGCTCGGCCATGGCCCGCGACAGGCCGTCGACCGCGTCGGCCGCGACCGAGGCGAAGTAGCCCAGTTCGCGCAATCCGTCGGCGATGTAGCGGGCGTTCTGGGGGTCGTCTTCGATGATGAGGCAGCGTTGCATGAGCAGGCGATTCTAGGAATGCGCTTCGGGCGGACCGCCCGCCTACCCATTTCTGGTGATCTCGCTTGCCCTGATTGCAGCGCTCTGCGGGCGGGTCGAAGCTCGTGACATCGCGTCACGAATTCCACAACTCCAAGACGACAGCGCGGAACGCCGCACGCGCCGACCGGACCATCCGATGCCCGCCAACGCCACGCACGCCGCCCGCCCGCCGGAGCCTGCACCCGACTACACCGCCGAGATCCGTTTCGGCATCGTGATGTACGGCGGCGTGTCGCTGGCCATCTACATCAACGGTGTCTCCAACGAGATCTTCGAGATGGCCTGCGCCACGCCGCGCGACGGCGTCGTCGACGAGGGCATGGATCGCGACTCCACCCGCGATGTCTACCGTCGGCTCTCCTGGCTCACCGGCAACCCGGACCTGCGGCGGCGCTATGCCGAGGCCATCCGCCAGGCGGCCACGTCCTGCCGGGGCGACCCCTACGACGCCTGGAGCCGCATGGACACCGACGGCCTGGCCCGCACCCGGCTGGTGGTCGATGTGGTGGCCGGCACCTCGGCCGGCGGCATCAACGGCATCTTCCTGGCCAAGGCACTGGCCAACGGGCAGCGCTTCGATGCGCTCCAGGACCTCTGGATCCAGGAAGGCGACATCGCGCTGCTGCTCAACGACGAGAAGTCCTACGACGCCAAGGCGCCCGGCTTCGACGCGGCGCGCGCGCAGAAGCCCGCCTCGCTGCTCAACAGCGACCGCATGTACGCCAAGCTGCTCGGCGCGCTGCAGTCGATGCCGCCGCTGGCCGGGTTCAGCGGCAAGCCGACCGGCGGCGGCACCTCGCCGCTGGTCGACGAGATCGACCTGTTCGTCACCACCACCGACATCCAGGGCTCGGCCGTGGCGCTGCGGCTGTTCGACAAGGTGGTGTACGAGCGCCGCTACAAGCAGAGCTTTCATTTCCGCTACCCGGACGGCCGATCGCAACGCGTGGGCACCGACTTCTGCCAGGAAAACGACCCCTTTCTGGCCTTCGCGGCGCGCTGCACCTCGTCGTTTCCCTTCGCCTTCGAGCCGATGACGTTGAACGCGCTGGCGCGCATGACGGTGGTCAAGAATCAGGCCGCGCTGTTTGGCTGGAACGCCTTCTTTCCCAACCTGTCGCGCGCCGAGGTCGCCGGCGGCGCCCACATCCACCGCTCCTTCGGCGACGGTGGCTATCTCGACAACAAGCCCTTCAGCTACGTGGTCGAGACGCTGTCCAGACGCTTCGCCGCCGTGCCGCTGGAGCGCAAGCTGGTCTTCGTGGAGCCTTCGCCCGAGCATTTCGACACCCACCGGCTGCCCGACGAAAAGCAGACGCCCGACGCCCTGGAGAATTCGCTGGCCGCGGTGCTGAGCATTCCCCGCTACGAGTCGATCCGCGAAGACCTGCAGGCGGTGCTGGCGCGCAACCGCCGCATCGAACGGGTGGAGCGGGTGGTGCGGCTCGGCGAGCTGGCGGTCAACCCGAACGACCCGTTCTCGATCCGGCTCAACGCAGAGAAGAAGGTACCCGAGTGGTCGGGGCTGACGCTCTCGCAGATGGTCGACTACTACGGCAGCGCCTTCATTCCCTACCAGCGGCTGCGCATCTCATCGGCCACCGACCGCCTGGCCGACCGGCTGGGCCGGCGGCGCGGCATCGACGCCGACTCCGACGAGCAATACGCCCTGCGCGCGCTGGTGCGGGTGTGGCGCGAGAGCGTCTTCGACGACGAGGGCAGCCCCGGCCACGAAACCGTCAACGCCTTTCTCGACCAGTTCGACACCGACTACCGCCTGCGCCGCCTGGCCTTTCTGCTGCGCAAGGTCGACCAGCTGATGCGGCTGTTTCAGCGCCAGGCCAACGAGCGGCTGGCCACGCGCGCCGGCCAGGACGCTGAGCCCTGGCTGCCCGACTCCGAAGAACAGGCCCAGTTGCGCGACGCCCTGCCGCCGCCGTTCACCGGTCTGCCCAGGGACCTGTCGCCCGCGCTTTACGACGAAGCCCGCACCGTGTTGCGCGGCCTGAAGGCCGGTCTGCTGCACGCCCGGGGCCGGCTGCTGGCCGCCAGCACCGACACCCCGCGCGGCGGGTCGGACGCGCCGGGCGCCCCGCCCGACCCGTTCGACGCCGACCTGCGCGCCGTGCTGCTGGTGGTGCTCGGCCAGGAGGGCGACGCCCAGGGCGGCATCGAGATCGCCGCGCCCGGCGGCGACCGGGTCCGCGTGAAGCTGCCCGAGCGCGCCACGCGCGCCGCGTCGGCTTCGCGCACGTTGCAGGAAAACGTGCTGATCCGCGCCCAGGCCCTGTTCAAGGAAGCCGGCGACTTCGCGACGACGCCGCTGCATGCCTCGCTCATCGACGACATCGAGAGCATGCGGGTGAAGAACATGCCCGGCTCGACGCGGCCGGAGACCGAACTGCAGGTCGCCTCCAGCCTCGGCTGGCGGGTGCTGGGCGGGCCGCGGCTCGTGTTCGACGACACGCAGGACCGCGTCGTGATCCGCCTCACCCAGCATTCGCTCGCCGGCTTCGGCGTCCTGCTCGACCGCTTCCAGCAAGCGTTCGACTCGGCCGCCGGCAAGGCGCTGCGCCTGTTCCTGGCCGGTTACTACCTGCGCTTCGACACCTACGACCAGATCGGCTACCCGCTCTACTACGACACCGGCACCGGCGAGCCCTCCACGGTGGAAGTGGTGCGCATCAGCCCGGAAGACGCCACCGCGCTGATCGACGAACGCGCGCCCGGCGAACAGCGCCGCAAGCTTGCCGGCACCGCCCTGGCCAATTTCGGCGCCTTCCTCGACCGGCGCTGGCGCGCCAATGACGTGATGTGGGGCCGGCTCGACGGCGCCGAGAGGCTGATCCAGGCGCTGCTGCCCATGTCCGACCCCGATACCGCGGTGGTACGCAAGGAGCTGATCGAGCGAGCGCATCGCCGCATCCTGCGCGAATCGCTGGTGCCCGAAGGCCACTCGGTGCTGTCCGAACTGGTGCTGCGGGCGCTGGACGAGACCGCGGGCAAGGGCGATGTCGAGACGCGGCTCCAGCAGATCTTCAGCCAGCTCTGGAGCGGCAACGGCGAGGCACGCGACCGGCTCGGCAGCACGATGGTGTCGCTGCTGAGCGAGCCCGGCCTGCTGCGTTACGTGAAACAGTTCCGCCAGGTCGACCCCGACCCGGATCCGGAGGCCACGCTCGACAGCGCGGCGCGCGCGGTCACCATCGTCGGCCGGGTGCTCGAAGGCATCGCCGACCGGCGCGACGCCGGCAGGGTGGTGCCGCGCTGGATCGCCCGGCTTGGCCTGCTGCTGCAGGGCATCGTCGCGGTGTCGGTGCCCGGCACCCTGAAAGACCACCTCTGGCGCCACTGGGTGCAGCTGCTGTATGCCTTCGAGGTGCTGCTGCTCGCCGCATCGATCGTGCTGGGCAGCGCCGACATGCGCACCCTGGCCATCACCACTTTCGTCGCGACGGCCGGCGTGCACCTGCTGACCTGGATATTGAAGGACCTGATGCGCGAGAGCCGCCGCGCCCTGCGGGTGACGGTGGCGCTGGTGGTGATCGCGCTGCTGGCGCTGGCCGCCGTGGGTGCGCGTGCCCTGGCCTTGCGCCAGACGCTCACCGCCATCTCCACCTTCATCTTCCCGCCGGGATGACCGGCCCGGGTCGCTCCGAGCCGGTTCGACGGGCATGGATCAGTCGAACTTGACGCCCGAATCCTTCACCACCTTGGCCCAGCGCGCCTTCTCGTTCTTGATGAACTCGCCGAACTCGGCCGAGCTGCTCGGACGGTATTCGGCGCCGAGCTCGGTCAGGCGCTTCTGCATGTCGGGCGCGGCCATGATCTTCTGCACCGTGGCGTAGAGCGTGGCGACCACCGGCGCGGGCGTGCCGGCCGGTGCCACGATGCCCTGGAAGGAACCGGTCTCGAAGCCGGCCAGGCCGGCGGACTCGGCGACGGTCGGAATCTCCGGCGCGGCCGGGAAACGCTTGGCGCTGGAGATGGCCAGCGCCTTGAGCTTGCCGCCCTTGACCATGGGGTAGGTGGCGACCATGCCGTTGAACAGCAGGTCGGCTTGGCCGGCCACCACGTCGTTGATGGCCTGCGAGCCGCCCTTGTAGGGCACGTAGGTCCAGACGATGCCGGTGCGCATGGCGAAGTCGATGCCGGCGAGGTGGTTGGCACCACCCGTGCCGGAGATGGCGAAATTGATCGAATCGGGCTTGGCCTTGGCCAGGGCGATCAGCTCCTTCACGTCCTTCACCGGCAGTGCCGGGTTGGCGGCCAGGATGTGCGGCGAATAGGCCACCATGATCACCGGCGCGAAGTCCTTCACCGGGTCGAAGGCCAGGGTGGGAAAAACGCTCGGCGCGATGGCCAGCGAGCCGATGTCGTTGAGCAGCAGCGTGAGGCCGTCGGGCGCGGACTTGGCGACGAAGTCCGACCCCAGGTTGCCGGTGGCGCCGGGCTTGTTGTCCACCAGCACGGTCGCGCCCAACGCTTCGGAAATTTTGGGCGCCAGCATGCGGGCCAGGATGTCCGACGTGCCGCCGGCCGGATTGGGCACGATCAGCTTGATCGACTTGCCCTGGAAATGGGCCGCGCCGGGCTCCGCCGCGACGGCGCCGGACGAGGCTAGTCCCAACGCGAATGCCACCGAGAAACCGGCCGCGAGCGACCCCGCGACTTTCGAACCTGCAAACTTCATAACGTCCCCGATATTGGTATGACAACGTTGTCATGATCGAACGCGGGGGTCAAAGAATGACACGGGGAAATCCCGAGAAATCACCTGTAGACAGCGGGGCTTTTTTCATTCCCGGCCGATGCCTATCCACATTATGAAAAACGCGATGCTGCATTGCAGCAAAGTTTTTCGCGATGGAACAAAACATTTCCTATCGTGAAACGATCGTCGTAAAACATTGATTTCTAAGACAAAATTTTTTGTTTTAGGACGGGCCGCGTCATCCCTCCACCATCGCACGACTGCCTAGAGTTGATTCCACGGAAGGCAAAGGCCGCCGACGTTTTCAACCAACCGAAGGAGTTCACCGTGCCCCAATCCATCACCGAACAACTGAGCCGACAGCAGCAGATCGACGCCCTCGAAAAGGACTGGGCGTCCAACCCGCGCTGGAAGGGAATCAAGCGCGGTTACAGCGCCGCCGACGTGGTCCGCCTGCGCGGCTCCGTGCCCATCGAGCACACCCTGGCACGGCGCGGCGCGCTCAAGCTCTGGGATCTGCTGCACGAGGAGGACTTCATCAACTGCCTGGGCGCGCTCACCGGCGGGCAGGCCATGCAGCAGGTCAAGGCCGGCATCAAGGCCATCTACCTGTCGGGCTGGCAGGTGGCGGCCGACAACAACAACTACGCGGCCATGTATCCCGACCAGTCGCTCTACCCGGTCGACTCGGTGCCCAAGGTGGTCGAGCGCATCAACAACAGCTTCCAGCGCGCCGACGAGATCCAGTGGGCGCGCGGCACCAACCCCGACGACGCCGGCTACACCGACTACTTCGCGCCCATCGTGGCCGATGCCGAAGCCGGCTTCGGCGGCGTGCTCAACGCCTTCGAGCTGATGAAGGCCATGATCGGCGCGGGCGCCGCCGGCGTGCACTTCGAGGACCAGCTCGCCGCCGTCAAGAAGTGCGGCCACATGGGCGGCAAGGTGCTGGTGCCCACCGGCGAGGCGGTGCAAAAACTCATCGCCGCGCGCCTGGCCGCCGATGTGTGCGGTGTGCCCACGCTGGTCATCGCCCGCACCGATGCCGAGGCCGCCGACCTGCTGACCAGCGACCACGACGACAACGACAAGCAGTTCCTCAAGGGCTGGCGCACCGACGAGGGCTTCCACCGCGTGAAGAACGGCATCGACCAGGCGATCTCGCGCGCCATCGCCTACGCCCACTACGCCGACCTGGTGTGGTGCGAAACCGGCACGCCCGACCTGGCGTTCGCCCGCCAGTTCGCAGAAGCCGTGCACAAGGTGCATCCGGGCAAGATGCTGGCCTACAACTGCTCGCCCTCGTTCAACTGGAAGAAGAACCTCGACGACGCGACCATTGCGAAGTTCCAACGTGAGCTCGGTGCCATGGGCTACAAGTTCCAGTTCATCACGCTGGCCGGCATCCATTCGATGTGGTTCAACATGTTCGACCTGGCCCAGGACTACGCCAAGCGCGGCATGGCCGCCTATGTGGAGAAGGTGCAGGAGCCCGAGTTCGCCGCACGCGGGCGGGGCTACACCTTCGTGTCGCACCAGCAGGAAGTCGGCACCGGCTACTTCGACGACGTGACCACCGCCATCCAGGGCGGCAAGTCGAGCGTGACCGCGCTCACCGGCTCGACCGAGGAAGAGCAGTTCCACTGAGGCACCGGCCGACCCTGCCGGGTGAGTTCGGGCAGGGTCGCGTCGGCCGCGAAGCGGCATGCCCTGGGCGGCATGGCAAAGGCACGGGTTTTTTCCGATGGCTCGAACGTCGTACGAATTCATATCCTGTTCCAGCCACCCATCGGACCCGCATGCCACACCTCGTCACGCACTTGTTCCAGCCGATCGCCGAGCGCCCGTACCCCGTGGTCCAAGGCCGGCGCCAGGCTCCGAACCGTCGCAAGACCAGGCTGGCCGCATGCGCATCCTGATCACCGGCGGCGCCGGCTTCCTGGGCTCCGCGCTGGCGCGGCGCCTGCTGGCAGACGGCGTCGCGGGCACGCGGGTCGAGCAGATCGTGCTGTTCGACCGCGCGCCGCCTGCCACGCCATGCACCGACCCGCGCTGCCGCGCGCTGACGGCCGACATCGACGACGCGTCCGCCCTGGCCGAGGCGATCGGCACGGACATCACCCACATCGTTCACCTCGCCGCCGTGGTGAGCGGCCAGGCCGAAGCCGACTTCGACCTCGGCATGCGCGTGAACGTCGACGCCACCCGCCTCATCCTGGAGCGCGCCCGCGCGCTCGGCACCGCGCCTCGCGTGGTGTTCACCAGTTCGGTCGCCGCCTTCGGTGGAAACCTGCCGGCCCGCCTGCCCGACGACGCCCGCACCCTGCCCCAAAGCTCCTACGGCGTGCAGAAGGTCATCGGCGAGCTGCTCGTCGGCGACTATTCCCGCAAGGGCTTCATCGACGGCGTGACGCTGCGCGTGCCGACCATCTCGGTGCGCCCCGGCGCGCCGAACCGGGCCGCTTCCGGCTTTGCCAGCGGCATCGTGCGCGAGCCGGTGGCCGGCCAGCCGGCGGTCTGCCCGGTGTCGACAGACACACGCATGTGGCTGCAGTCGCCCCGCCGCGCCGTCGACAACCTGGTGCACGCCATCGGCCTCGACAGCGCCGCGCTCGGCACCGACCGCACGGTCAGCCTGCCGGGGCTGTCGGTCACGGTGGGCGAGATGATCGACGCGCTGCGCGAGGTCGCAGGCGCCGAGGTGGCCGGGCTGATTCGCCACGAGCGCGATCCGGCGGTCGAGGCCATCGTCGCGTCCTGGCCCGGCGACTTCACCGCCGAGCGCGCCCGGGCGCTCGGCTTCGTGGCGGACCGGGATTTCGCCTCCATCGTGCGCGACCACATCGCCGACACCGCCGCCCTCGCCCGCGCGGCGATCTGAGTGCGTGCCATTCGCACGTCGCCGCTCTGTCCTACATGCAACGCAAGGAATGACCGCCAATGCGGCCTCGCCCGGGCGGCCAGGGTTTCTCCGACATCAACCCCGTTGGAGAAAAACCTTGGCAGACCGACTTTCCATGCAGGACCCCCGTACCCAATATCCGCAACCGCCCTTCCCGCTGCAACCGCAGCCCGTGCCGGGTCAAGCCAGCCAGATGGACCCCGTACCCGATCACGGTGAAACCAGCTACCAGGGCAGCGGCAGGCTGCGGGGCCGCAAGGCCCTCATCACCGGGGGCGACAGCGGCATCGGCCGCGCGGCCGCCATCGCCTATGCGCGTGAGGGCGCAGACGTCGCGATCTCCTACCTGCCGTCCGAGCAGGCCGACGCTCGAGCCGTGCTCGACCTCATCCGCGCCGAAGGCGTCACCGCGGTCGACCTGCCCGGCGACGTCACCGACGAAGCCTGGTGCCGCGAGATGGTGGCCACGGCCGTCGACAAGATGGGCGGCCTGGACATCCTGGTCATCAACGCCGGCCGCCAGCAGTTCCGCGAAGACATCTCGCAGGTCACCTCGGAAGACTTCGACAAGACCCTCAAGACCAATCTCTATGCCATGCACTGGATCGCCCAGGCCGCCGTTCCCCACCTGCCCGCTGGCGCGGCCGTGATCACCACCGCCTCCATCCAGGCCTACGAACCTTCGGCGATCCTGCTCGACTACGCCACCACCAAGGCGGGCATCGTCGCCTACACCAAAGCGCTGGCCAAGCAACTGCTGAAAAAGGGCATCCGCGCCAACGTCGTGGCCCCCGGCCCGTTCTGGACGCCGCTGCAGTCTTCCGGCGGCCAGCCGCCTGAGAAGGTCGCGAAGTTCGGCACCGAAAGCGCCTACGGCCGGCCGGGCCAGCCGGTGGAGATCGCGCCTGTCTACGTGCTGCTGGCCAGCCAGGAGGCGAGCTTCATCAGCGGCGAGGTCTACGGCGTGACCGGCGGGGCCGGAGTCGCCTGACACCCGGCGAATGACGATGCCCGCGCCGGCTTCGGCCCGCCGCGGGCATTCCTACATTTCTGAACATATTTGTCCAAATCACCTCAACAGGTGATGCGGTCTCGATACAGGAGGATCAAGCTGCGCCCTCTGAAACGCCCTTCGAAAACGGAGCAATACAGTGCGCCAACCTTCTGTGTCGAATCGCAACCTGCTCGCGACTCTGGTCGCCTGCAGTGCCCTCCTCGCCGCCTGCGGTGACAGCAACGATCCGGTCGTGTCGACGGGAACGGCACCACCCGCGCCCGGTCCCGCCGCACCGCCCCCGCCGGGCACGCCCGCATCCACGACGCTGACCGGTGTCGCTGCCACCGGCGCGCCTTTCGGCGGCGCGACCATCGTCGTCACCCCGCAGTCGGGCGACCCGATCACCTGCGCGGCACCATCCGCCGCGGACGGCACCTTCCGCTGCGAACTGCCGGCCGGCACCGTCGCGCCCCTGGTGCTGACGGCCACGCTTGGCGACCAGGTGCACTACAGCGTCTCGCCCAGCGCCGCCAGCGGCACTGTCAACATCAGCCCGCTGACCGACGTGATCGTGTCGCAGCTCTCGCCCACCGGCGACCCCGCCGCGCTCGCCGCGGCAGTGCGCTCCGACGCCACCGTCGCCAGCGCCACCGCCGTGCAGACCCAGACCACCCGCCTGACCGACGCCTTGCAGTCGGCCTTCGCGGCGCTCGGTCAGGCCACCACCAATCCGCTCACCACCGTGTTCACGGCCGACGGCACCGGTCTCGACAAGCTGCTGGACACCCTGCTGGTCAACATCCGCCCCACCGGCACCAGCGCCAACGTGTCGATTGCCGTGCGCACCACCGACACCGTGCCGCCGGCGGTGACCTTCATCACCGGCACCGCGACCACCGCCACGCCGATTACCCCGCTGCCGGCGATCACGCCCACCGCGGTGGCCACGTTGCCGACGCCGGCGGTGGTCGCCGACTTCTTCAACCGCTTCACCGCCTGCTACGCGCTGCCCGCGTCGCAGCGGGTCAACGGCGGCAGCGACACGGGCGCGGTCACCGGCACCGCCGCCGACGTGATCGCACCGGCCTGCCGGACGCTGTTCGTCAACGACGACCCGGCGAGCTACTACAACAACGGCCTGAGCGTCGGCCGCAACGCCAACAACGTCGGCGCGTTCGCCGGCCTGTTCCGGGGCGCCGCCACCGGCGTTCGCTTCGACAAGGGCGTTGCCGAATTCCAGCGCTCCAACCCCGAGAAGGACGTGGTGGTCAGCTACCGCCAGACCGACAACGCCAGCAACGTCACTTACGACACCCTGGTGGTGCGCAACGTCGGCGGAAGCCTGAAACTGATCGGCAACGGCTCGCAGTTCGTGGCGCGCATCCGCCCCTACCAGGAGTACCGCGAGCTGATCAATACGCCGGCCTTCTCCTGGTACAACGTGGGCTACAACGTCGACATCGACAATGTGCTGGTCAACGGCGCGCCGATCTTCAACAAGGTGGTCGTCACCCCGCCGGCGGGGGTGGTCGACAACGCCGGCACCACCTTCACCTATGTGCCGTCGGCCGGGACCTCCTACCTGGTCGTTCAGGGCAGCGCCGGCCTCACCGCCATCCGGCTCAACGCCGAGTTCCAGGACACGGCCAACACCGCCCCGGTGTCGAGCAAGGAAGTCGGCCTCGGCATCGTGAACCCGGTCAAGACCAACGCGGAACTGGCGGCGAACCCCGAACAGGGCGTGTGGAGCTTCGAGTTCTTCTTCGCCGACGGCCGGCCCAATGTCATCCAGTCCACCCGCACGCTGGCGCGCCCGCTCAGCATCGCCGAGCTGCGCGTGATGCCGATGATGGACCTCACGCCCGGCCTGCGCGCCGAAGCCATCGAGACCACGGCCGCCGACGGCGCGGTGGTCTTCGGCCCGCCGACGAGCGCCGAGCCGAATCTGGTGCAGCTCACTTCGCCCGGCGACCAGGACGGCTGGTTCGTGCCGGCGGGCGCGCAACCGCCCACCAGCCTGAACGTGCTGGGCAACGCCCCCTTCGGCAGCAACACCGCCAATCCCAACGCCTGGGGCCTGGACTTCAGCGACAACATCGGCCTGGCCGGCAACCAGCGCAAGGTCGACGTGTACTGCGCCCGCCAGAGTCTGGCCGACCTGCATTGCGACGCGACCAATCCCAGCTCCTATGCGCAGGGCACGCGGGTCAGGCAACTGTCCTTCTCCTCGCAGAACCAGAAGCTGGTGCAGACCAGCCGGCGCTTCGCGTTTTACAAGCTGCAGTGAGACGGCACGCATCACCGTGAACCAAGGCCCGTCGTCGACGGGCCTTTTTTTGTTCAGCCGTCCTGCCGGAACGCCAGTTCCAGGTACCCGGTCGCCACATCCGTCTCCCGCGACAGCCGCCATCCGCCCGCCTCCACCACCAGCACCTCGGCCGTGGTCCGCACGACGTTGCCCGCCACGACGTGCCCGCCGCGCACTTCGCCGGACGCCGACGCCACGCTCACGTGCAGATGCGGCCCCTGCGGCGTGACCGTGCCGGACAGCGACACGATCTCGTGGTCGCCCGCATACCGCGTGGCGTCGTCCGCACCGGCCAGCCGCAGCAGCACGTCGCCCAGGCTGCCGATGCCGCAGACCACGAAGGCGCCGTCGGGAAACGCTTCGATCGCCCGCGCCTGCAGGGCGGCACGCAGGTCGTCACCGGGAAGCAGGCGGATCGGCAGGGATCGCATGGCGAGCGAGGTTAAGGCGGTCCGGGCCGTCGTTCAATAACCCAGCGCCCGGTCGACCACCCGCAGCAACGGCTCGCCCGCCAGCAGGCGCCGCGCGTTGTCGGCCACCTGGTCGGCCACCGCCGGCATCGGCAGCACCGCGGCCATGTGCGGCGTCACCACCACTTTGGGATGCGACCAGAGCGCGCTGGTCGCAGCCAGGGGCTCTTTCTCGAACACGTCGAGCAGCGCGCCACCAAGCTGGCCGGCGTCGAGCGCGGCCAGCAGGTCGGCTTCGACCAGGTGGCCGCCGCGCCCGCAATGGATCAGCTTGGCGCCCGGGCTCATGCGGTCGAACAACGGCCGCGACAGGATGCCCTGGGTGGCGGGCGTGAGCGGCAGCATGCAGACCAGGATGTCGAGCCCGTCGAGAAAGTCGCCGAGCCCGGCTTCTCCCTGGAAAACCTCCACGCCGTCGATCGAGCGAGCGCTCCGCGCCCAGCCACGCACCCGGTAACGGCTGCGCGCCAGCTCGCCGGCGATGGCGCCGCCGATTTCGCCCAGGCCCATCATTCCGACCGTGACATCAGCCGCATCGCGGTTGGGCGGCCGCTTCCACTCGGCCTGCGGCTGCTGGCGCAGCACCGCGTCGAAACCTCGATGAAAGAAGAGCGTGCCCCAGCAGACGTATTCGGTCATGCGGTGCACCAGCTGGTCGTCGACCACCCGGCACACCGGCAACGCCGGCAGGTGCGGATCGCGCAGCAAGTTGTCGACACCCGCGCCAATGGAATGCAGCGCTCGTACCGCCGGCAATTGCGCCCAGGCGTCGGCCGGCTGGTCCCAGCAGACCGCCAGCGAAGCTTGTGCGGCCGCAGGATCTTCCAGCCGCACGACCGACCAGTCGGGCAGACGCTGGCTCAGCAGTTCCTGCAGCGCAAGCTTGTAGAGATAAGGGCCGGCAAGGGCAATCACCTTGGCAGGCGGCAGGCCGGAGTCAGCAGAAAACATCGGTTCGACAGGTTCGTTCATTGGTTTCGTCACGCTTCCCACGCACGGAACTGGGGCTTTATCCCATGGCCGCGCACGGTTGCCGGCGACTATAAATGCATAAATGGATCCAAAATGAGGCGTTTTCAGCCGGACGCTTTGGCACGCTAGTTGCTGGATGAATGGATCCAAACTGTCACCCCTGAGGATTTGAAGATGCGTCGTACCTTCCTGAAGCAGATGGCCACCCTGGGCGCCGGCCTGAGTCCCCTGGCGTCGATCGAATGGGCCCATGCACAGGGCAGCTCGGCCTATCCGACCAAGCCGATCCGCCTGATCGTGCCCTTCCCGCCCGGTGGCGGCACCGACGCCATCGCCCGTGCGGTCGGCGAGAAAATGGGCGCCGAACTCGGCCAGAGCTTCGTCATCGACAACAAGCCCGGTGCCGGCGGCATGATCGGCGCCGATGCCGGTGCGCGCGCCCCGGCCGACGGCTACAACCTGCTGATCGGCACCAACAGCACGCTGGTCACCAACAAATACCTCTACGCCAAGATGCCCTACGACCCGGCCGGCTTCGAGCTGATCGGCCTGATCGGCATCACGCCCCTGCTGGTGCTGGCCAATCCGTCCGTGCCGGCCAAGACCGTGCCGGAGCTGGTGGCCTACGCCAAGGCCAATCCGGGCAAGCTGACCTATGCCTCCTTCGGCAACGGCACCACCTCGCACCTGGCGGGCGAGCTCTTCAAGCAGATGGCCGGCGTCGACATGCTGCACGTGCCTTTCAAGGGCGCGCAGGAAGCCCTGCCGGCGATCATCGGCGGCCAGGTCTCGCTGTATTTCGACACCATCGTCAGCGGCTTGCCGCACGTGAAGAGCGGCAAGCTCAACGCCCTGGCCGTCACCTCGGCGCACCGCTCGGCCATCCTGCCGGCCGTGCCCACCGTGGCCGAGCAAGGCTATCCCGGCTACGAGATCTATCCCTGGTACGGCATGGTCGCGCCGAAGGGCACGCCCAAGGAGGCGCTCGACAAGCTGCGCACCGTGCTCGGCCGCACGGTGCGCGATCCGCAGCTGGTGGAAAAGCTCGTGGCGACCGGCGCCGAGGTCACACCGATGTCGGCGGCCGAGTTCGCCGAGATGGTGCGGCTCGACCATGCCAAGACCGAGAAGCTGGTCAAGACGGCGGCGATCAGCCTGCAGTGAGCCGGCGGCCGGCCTGCGAAGGCCGGTGCCGGCGGCCCTCAGCCGCCGGCCGCCTGGCGGTTCATCGCCTCGACGATGGTCGCGGTGGTGCCGGCGACATGGCGACGCATGATGGCTTCGGCCGTCCTGGCGTCGTTGGCGCGCAGCGCGGCGACGATGTCGGCGTGCGAGGTACGCGCACGCGCCGGCTGCTGGGCGTTTTCCAGCCACACTCGCATCAGCGGCTCCACCACCGAATGCAGCGACGAGATCTGCGTGGCCAGCCGCGGCGAATCACCGATGCGGCAGAGCGACTCGTGGAACTGCCGGTGCAGCGTCACCCATTCGCCCATGTTGCCCTCGCTCTCGGTCATGCGCTCCAGCAGCCGTTCGAGGCCGCGCACGTCGGCCTCGGTGGCCACGCGGGCGGCACGGGCCGCCGCCAATCCTTCCAGGGCGGCACGCATCTCGAAGACCTCGTCGACCTCCTTCGCACTCAGCCCGCGCACCACCGCGCCCCGGTTGGGCCGCACGGTGATCAGCCCTTCGGCCGCCAGCCGCCGCAAGGCTTCGCGCACCGGCATGCGGCTCATGCCGATGGATTGGGCGATGTCCTCGGTCAGCAGCCGTTCACCCGGCCGCAGGCTGCCCATGCGGATGCCGTGCAACAAGTGCTGGTAGGCCTCTTCCTCGGCGGAGACGGCCGGCGTGGCCATGTGCGGGAAAGCGAGGCTGGAGTTCATGCGGAGTCGCGGGTGCTGATGGTGGGTAAGGCTCGTGGCCGGCGGGCCGGACCGGCCACGCGGTGTAGTCGGCCGGCCAGTCGCCGTGCAGACGACCGGCGCGAATGTTGCGGGCCGCCTGCATACTTGTCAACTTGGATCCACGTATTCAATAATTCAAAACGGGCGGTATCGTCGTGAGCCGCCCGATCTCTGGCACCACGCCGTCTGGTCCTCCATGAATTCCTTCAACGAAGCATTTCCCTACAGCCACCCCCGCATGCCGGTGATGGCCCGCAACACCGTGTCTGCCAGCCAGCCCCTGGCCGCGCAGGCCGGCCTGCGCATGCTGCTGGCCGGCGGCAACGCGGTGGACGCCGCCCTGGCCTCCGCCATCACCCTGACCGTGGTCGAGCCGACCATGAACGGCATCGGCGGCGATCTGTTCGCGCTGGTCTGGCACGAGGGCGAACTGCTCGGTCTCAACTCCACCGGCCATGCGCCGGCCGCCTGGACAGCCGAGCATTTCGCCGGCCGCAGCGACATGCCCAAGGTTGGCTGGGACACCGTCACCGTGCCCGGCCAGGTCGCCGGCTGGCGTGCCCTGTCCGAGCGACTCGGCCGCCTGCCGTTCGCCCGGCTCTTCGAGCCGGCCATCGACTACGCCGAGCGCGGCTTCCAGGTCACGCCGCAGATTTCGCGCCAGTGGGCCCAGCAGTTGCCGGTGCTCAAAGAT
Organism: Xylophilus sp. GOD-11R; assembly: GCF_033546935.1. GTDB lineage: Bacteria > Pseudomonadota > Gammaproteobacteria > Burkholderiales > Burkholderiaceae_C > Xylophilus. The sequence continues at coordinate 3,345,119 of NZ_CP137854.1, forward strand.
CAGCCCGGTTACGCCGCCGCCTTCGCGCCCGAGGGCCGCGCACCGCGCATGGGCGAGACCTGGCGCTTCGCCGACCAGGCCCGTTCGCTGCGCCTGATCGCCGAAAGCAAAGGCGACGCCTTCTACACCGGCGCGCTCGCCCAAGCCATCGTCGCCCATGCCCGCCAGACCGGCGGCGCGCTCACCCTGGACGACCTCGCGGCCCACCGCCCCGAGTGGGTCGAACCCATCAGCCGTCGCTACCGCGACCACGTGCTGCACGAAATTCCGCCCAGCGGCCAGGGCATCGCCGCGCTCATCGCCCTGGGCCTGCTGGAACACCACGACATCGGCGCGCTCGACAGCGCCCAGGCCTACCACCTGCAGATCGAGGCGATGAAGCTGGCCTTCGCCGACCTGAACGCCCACGTCGGCGACCCGCGCCACATGGCCTCGCCCGCCGAAGCCCTGCTGGACGACGCCTATCTGGCCGAGCGCTCGCGGCTCATCGTGCCCGGCCGCGCCAGCGCCCCGGTGGCCGGCACGCCGCGCACCGGCGGCACGGTCTACCTGGCGGCGGCCGACGCGTCGGGAACGATGGTGTCCTTCATCCAGTCCAACTACCGCGGCTTCGGCTCCGGCGTGGTGGTGCCGGGCACCGGCATCTCGCTGCACAACCGGGGCGAAGGCTTCAACCTGAAGCCTGGCCACGCCAACTGCGTGGCGCCGGGCAAGAAGCCGCTGCACAGCATCATTCCGGGCTTCATCACCCGCGACGCCCAGCCGGTCATGGCCTTCGGCGTGATGGGCGGCTCGATGCAGGCCCAGGGCCATGTGCAGATGACCTCGCGCCTGGCCGACTTCGGCCAGAACCCGCAGGCCATGTGCGATGCACCGCGCTGGCGGGTGGAGGGCACGCAGGTGTCGCTGGAAAGCCATGCCGACCCTGCACTCGCCGAGGCGCTGCGCGCCATGGGCCACGCCGTGGAGGTCGCCGGCCGCGACAGCCTGGACTTCGGTTCGGCGCAGCTCATCCAGACCACGCCCCAAGGCTATGTCGCGGCCTCCGACCCGCGCCGGGACGGCCAGGCCGTCGGCTTCTGAACGACACCGGACACCGCATGACCAATCCCTACGTTTTTCCCGACGTGAAAGCCCGCGCCAGCGCCGAAGAATGGCGCCAGCGCGTCGACCTCGCCGCCTGCTACCGGCTCATGGCGCATTTCCGCTGGACCGACCTGATCCACACCCACGTCTCGGCCAAGGTGCCGGGCCGCGACGACGAGTTCTTCATCAATCCTTACGGCCTGATGTTCGACGAGATCACCGCCTCCAGCCTGGTGCGCATCGATGGCGACGGCCGCGTGCTCGAAGACCCGACCGGCATCGGCGTGAACCCGGCGGGCTTCGTCATCCACAGCTGCATCCACCGCGCCAACCATGCGCTGGCCTGCGTCATGCACACCCACACCGCCGCCGGCATCGGCGTGTCGGCCCAGAAACGCGGACTGCTCAAGCTCTCGCAGCACTCCATGCGCTTCTTCGGCGCCCTGGCCTATCACGACTACGAAGGCGTGGCGCTGGAACTCGACGAACAGCCACGCCTGGTGCGCGACCTGGGACCGCACCGCGCCATGATCCTGCGCAACCACGGCCTGCTGACCGCCGGCGAAACCGTGCGCGAAGCCTTCGACCTGATGCACTACCTCGAGCGCGCCTGCCAGGCCCAGGTGGCCGCACAGGCCGGCGGCGCCGAGCTGATCGAGTGCGACGACAGCCTGGCGGCCAAGGTGGCCGAGCAGTTCCGCGGACCGGACCCTGGCGCCGAACACGACTGGCCAGCCCTGTTGCGCATGCTCGACCGCATCGATCCGTCGTTCCGCCACTGAACGAGCGCCCCCGCGACCGGGCGCCGGATCTCCGCAACATGTAAGCCAAGGTTGCGGGTGCGGGAATCTGCAAGGGTTTATCATTATTGCGCGCAAAAAATGCCTGTGCGCGCGGGCTCTTACGGTCGCCCCGTTCTCAGGACCTCCTGTTCGAGTCGGTCGCCCGTTCCCCCGGCACAGCGATAACGACCAGCGCAAACCTCCACGAACCACGAGCGGACGGCCCATGAGCACGGGCCGGTCGTGCCGGCGCATCCCGCCTGAATTTCGAGTCGATGTCTGTATGAACCCAATGTTGAAGAGAAGAAAGCTCCCGGCTCTGCTGGTGCTGGCCGCCGCCCTGGCGACCGTGCCCCTGACCGCCATACATGCGCAGGAAACCAAAAAGGTCGACGTGCTGCTGATCGGCGGCGGCATCATGAGCTCCACCCTGGGCATCTGGCTCAACGAACTCGAACCCGGCTGGACCATGGAAATGGTCGAGCGCCTCGACAAGGTCGCCGAGGAAAGCTCCAACGGCTGGAACAACGCCGGCACCGGCCACTCGGCGCTCGCCGAACTCAACTACACCCCCGAAGACGAGAAGACCGGCAAGGTCGACATCTCCAAGGCCATCGAGATCAACGAGGCTTTCCAGATCTCGCGCCAGTTCTGGTCGTGGCAGGTGAAAAACGGCGTGCTGAAGAACCCGCGTTCCTTCATCAACTCCACGCCGCACATGAGCTTTCTCTGGGGTGACGAGAACATCGCCTTCCTCAAGAAGCGCTACGACGCGCTGCAGCAGAGCCCGCTGTTCCAGGGCATGCAGTATTCGGAAGACCCGGCGCAGATCGCCAAGTGGGTGCCGCTGATGATGGAAGGCCGTGATCCCAAGCAGAAGATCGCCGCCACCTGGAGCCCCATCGGCACCGACGTGAACTTCGGCGAGATCACCCGCCAGTTCGTCGGCAACCTGCAGACCAAGTCCAACTTCTCGCTCAAGCTCTCCAGCGAAGTGCAGGACATCAAGCGCAACGCCGACGGCAGCTGGCGCGTTTCGTACAAGAACCTCAAGAGCGGCGCCAAGACCGAGACCGACGCCAAGTTCGTCTTCATCGGCGCCGGCGGCGGTGCGCTGCACCTGCTGCAGAAGTCCGGCATTCCGGAAGCCAAGGAATACGCGGCCTTCCCGGTCGGCGGCTCCTTCCTGGTCACCGAGAACCCCACCGTCGCGCAGATGCACCTGGCCAAGGCCTACGGCAAGGCCTCGGTCGGCGCGCCGCCGATGTCGGTGCCCCACCTCGACACCCGCGTGCTCGACGGCAAGCGCGTGATCCTGTTCGGGCCCTTTGCCACCTTCTCGACCAAGTTCCTCAAGGAAGGCTCCTACCTCGACCTGCTGACCAGCACCAACGTCCACAACGTGTGGCCGATGACGCGCGTGGGCGTGGAGCAGTACCCGTTGATCGAATACCTCGCCGGCCAGCTGATGCTCTCGGACGACGATCGTTTCAAGGCGCTGCAGGAGTACTTCCCCAACGCCAAGAAGGAAGACTGGCGCCTGTGGCAGGCCGGCCAGCGCGTGCAGATCATCAAGCGCGACGAGAAGAAGGGCGGCGTGCTCAAGCTCGGCACCGAGATCGTCGCGTCCCAGGACCGCAGCATCGCCGGCCTGCTGGGTGCGTCGCCCGGCGCCTCCACCGCCGCGCCGATCATGCTGGGCGTGCTGGAGAAGGTCTTCAAGGACAAGGTCGCCACGCCCGAGTGGCAGGCCAAGATCCGCCAGATCGTGCCGAGCTACGGCACCAAGCTCAACGCCAGCGCCGCGCGCACCTACGAAGAGTGGTCGTACACCGCCCAGACGCTGCAGCTGACCCCGCCACCGGTGATCGACACCGCCGCGCCTTCGCCCGGCGCCGCCGCCGCGCGTGGCGAACAGCCCGCCGCGACCCGCACGCCCAAGGCCGCCAACGACATGGCGCTCTGACCCGGCCGGCGCGCCCGGTCTTCTTCAGCCGACGCCACCGGCGTCCGGCAACACCGACAGCAGCAATTTCATGGCGGTGGAGGGATTCTCGGAGCGCCAGCCTACCGCGATCTCCAGCTCCAGGTGGGCGCTGGAATCGGCGATGGTCTTGTAGACCACCCCCGGATGCGGAAGGCTGCCGGCCTGCGCCGGCAGCAGCACCACCCCCACCCCCGACGCCACCAGGCAGGCCATGCTCGGCATCTGCCAGGCCTCCAGCACCGTGCGCGGACTGAACCCTGCCTCGTTGCAGGCCATCAGAAACTTGCCGTACAGGCTGGGAATGCGGTCGGCGGGAAACGTCATGAACGACTCGTCCGCCAGGTCGGCCAACCGCACCGATCGCGCCTTGGCCAGCCGGTGACCGCGCGGCAGCACCGCCACGAAGCGCTCCCGGTGAATCACCCGCATCTGCAGCCCGCCGGCATCGCTCACCGGCAGCCGCAGGATGCCCACGTCGACCTTGCCGGCCACCAGGCTCGCCACCTGCTCCTTCGATATCTGCTCGCGCAGGTCGACGTCGATCGCCGGATAGCGCGCGCGGAAGTCCTGCAGGATGCGCGGCAGCAGCTCATAGCTCACCGAGCCCACGAAGCCGATGCACACCCGCCCGGCGATGCCCTGCGCCGCCCGCCGCGTGGCCTCCAGCGCGCGCTCCTCCTGCGCCAGCAGATTGCGCGCCTCGGCGAGAAACACCGCGCCGGCGTTGGTCAGCCGCACCGAATGGCGTGAGCGCTCGAGCAGCTGCACACCGACGATTTCTTCAAGCCGCTTGATGCCCTGGCTCAGCGGCGGCTGGGCCATGTGCAGGCGGGCGGCGGCGCGGCCGTAATGGAGTTCCTCGGCGACGGCGACGAACTGGCGGAGCAGGCGGCTGGAGATCATGGTGAAACGCATTCTGTCTCACCAAAGACTCAAATCGTATTGGACGCGTCTCTCCGGCCTGCGCACACTGTCGGTGCAAAGCAAGGAGACAAAGAATGACCAGCCCCACCACGCCCCTCGGCGAGGCACGCTATTTCGTGCGCGAAGCCGATATCGCCGGCTACCACCCCGCCAACCACGTCGGCACGCTCAACAAGCGGCTGATCGGCCCCGAGACCGTGGGCGCGCGCCAGCTCGAAGTGCTGGTCGGCCACATCCAGAAGGGCAAGGGCGCCCTGCCCCACGCGCACCCCGGCATCGAGCAGGTCTGCTACCTGCTCGAAGGTCGCGCCGTTGCCGAAGTCTGCGGCCAGCGCCAGGAAATGCATCCGGGCGACAGCTGCTTCTTTCCCGCGGGCGAGATGCACACCTTCACCGTCGTGAGCGACGAGCCGGTGCGGGTGCTGGTGATCTACAGCCCGCCGTACGAAGAGCGCGCCGACCGGGTCATACGCCCGGCGGACGCGGCCGCCGGCCACTGAGCCCGGCGCCCGGATCAGAACAAAGACAGGAGACAAAAGACATGCCCATCGAATCCAGCGCACCCATCACCCGCCGCCGCGTCGTCGCACTGGCCGCCGGCCTCGCCGCCGCAGCCGCCTCTCCATGGGCCCTGGCCCAGGGCCCGGCCGACGGCTATCCGAAGCAGCCGATCCGCATCGTCGTGCCCTTCGCCGCCGGCAGCGGCACCGACGCCGTCGCCCGGCTCATCGCCCAGGCGCTGGGCGAGGCGCTCAAGGGCACGACCCTGGTCGACAACCGCGCCGGCGCCAACGGCATCATCGCGGCCGAGGCCGTGGCCAAGGCGGCACCGGACGGCTACACGCTGTTCGTTACCACCAACACCACCCACTCGGCCAACCCGAGCCTGATGAAGAGCCTGCCCTACGACCCGGTGAAGGACTTCACGCCGGTCAGCCGCATGGGCAACCTGCCCTTCATGCTGGTGGTCAACCCATCGCTGCCGGTGAAGAACGTGGCCGAACTCATCGCCTGGGGCCGGGCCAACCCCGGCAAACTGACCTATGCCAGCGGCAACAGCACCGGCATCGTCTCCGGCGCCACCTTCGCCCGCATGGCCAGGATCGACATGCTGCACGTGCCCTACAAGAGCACGCCGCCGGCCATCGCCGATGTGATCGGCGGCCAGGTCAGCATGATGTTCGTCGACACCGCCGCCGGCCTGGCCACGGTCGAGGCCGGCAAGATGCGCGCGCTCGCGGTCACCACCAAGGAACGCACCAAGCTCTTTCCCGAACTGCCGCCGCTGGCCGACACGCCGGAGCTCAAGGGCTTCGACATCACCTCCTGGAACGGCGTCTACGCGCCCGCCGGCACGCCCAAGCCCATCGTCGCCAAGCTCAACCAGGCGCTGGCCGGCATCGCCAACAGCGCCTCCTTCCGCGAACGCTCGGCCAAGCTGGGCTTCGACGCCTTCGGCAGCACGCCGGAGGAATTCGCCGCCTTCACCGTGAGCGAGCTGGCCAAGTGGAAGCAACTGATCCAGGCCGCCGCGATCCAGCCCGAATGACCCGCCCCACCACCTCCGCCGGCGGCCCGCTCCAGGGCCTGCGCATCCTCGACCTCACCGCCGTGGTGATGGGCCCCTACGCCACCCAGACGCTGGGCGACCTGGGCGCCGACGTGATCAAGGTGGAGCCGCCGGCCGGCGACAACCTGCGCGCCGTCGGCCCCATGCGCAACCCCGGCATGGGCGCGCTGTCGCTGCACCTCAACCGCAACAAGCGCTCGGTGGTGCTCGACCTCAAGCGTCCCGAAGGCCGCGACGCCTGCCTGAAGCTGGCCGAGACCTGCGACGCGCTCATCTACAACACCCGGCCCAAGGCCATGGCCCGGCTCGGGCTCGACTACGCGGCCGTGTCCGCGCGCAACCCGCGCATCGTCTACCTCGGCTGCATCGGTTTCGGCGAGGACGGCCCCTACGCCGGCAAGCCGGCCTACGACGACCTGATCCAGGGCGCCGTCGCGCTGCCCACGCTCTATGCCGCGCAAAGCGGTGGCGACCCGCGCTACGCCCCGGTCACGCTGGCCGACCGCGCGGTCGGCCTGCAGTCGGCCATCGCCCTGCTGGCGGCCGTGCTGCACGCCCAGCGCACCGGCTGCGGCCAGGCGGTGGAAGTGCCGATGTTCGAGGCGCTGGCGCAGTTCGTCATGGGCGACCACCTCGGCGGCCAGAGCTTCGAGCCGCCCGCAGGCCCCATGGGCTACGCCCGCCTGCTGGCGCCGCACCGCAAGCCCTACCGCACGGCCGACGGGCACCTCAGCGTGCTCATCTACAACGACAAACACTGGCAGGCCTTCTTCGACGTGATCGGCCGGCCGGACCTGAAGACATCGCCCATGTTCAGCAACCACACCGCGCGCGCCGCGCACATCGGCGAGGTCTACGCCTTCGTCGCCGAAGTGATGGCGACGCGCAGCTCCGAGGACTGGTACGCCGCGCTGCAGGCCGCCGACGTGCCGGTCGGCCGGCTGCACACCGTCGAGTCGCTCAAGGACGATCCGCACCTGCGCGCCGTCGGCTTCTTCCCCGAGATGGAACACCCCTCCGAAGGCACGATCCGCACCACCGCGCCGGTCGGCCACTACGGCGCCACGCCGCCGGCCATCCGCCGCCACGCACCGCGCCTGGGCGAGCACAGCGCCGAGGTGCTGCGCGAGGCCGGCTATTCGCAGGACGAGGTACAGGCCCTGATCGACGGGCGGATCACCGCCCAGGCCAACGCACCGCTCACCAGCGAGGTGCCCGCCGCATGAACTTCGACCTCACCGAAGACCAGCGCTCGCTGCTGACGGCCATCGAACGTCTCTGCGACGACTTCCCGCTCGACTACTGGCGCGAGCACGACGAGAGCGCCGTATTCCCGCACGAATTCCACCGCGCCGTGGCCGACGCCGGTTGGCTCGGCATCGCCATGCCCGAAGCCCAGGGCGGCGCCGGCCTGGGCATCACCGAGGCGGCGCTGATGATGCGGGCCATCAGCGCCTCGGGCGCCGGCATGACCGGTGCGTCGGCGGTGCACATGAACATCTTCGGGCTCAACCCGGTGGTGGTCTTCGGCACGGAGGAACAGCGCCAGCGCTTCCTGCCGCCGCTGATCGCCGGAACCGAGAAAGCCTGCTTCGCGGTCACCGAACCCGACGCCGGCCTCGACACCACGCGCCTGAAGACGCAGGCCACGCGCCAGGCCGACGGCAGCTATGTGCTGTCAGGACGCAAGATCTGGATCTCCACCGCGCAGGTCGCCGACCGCATGCTGATCCTCACCCGCACCACGCCGCTGGCCGAGGTGAAAAAGCCCACGCAGGGCCTCACGCTGTTCTACACCGCGCTCGACCGCCGCTTCGTCGAGGTGCGCGAGATCCACAAGCTCGGCCGCGCCGCGGTCGACTCCAACATGCTGTTCATCGACGGCCTGGTGGTGCCCGAGGCCGACCGCATCGGCGAGGAAGGCCGGGGCTTCGAATACATCCTGCACGGGCTCAACCCCGAACGCATCCTGATCGCCGCCGAGGCCATCGGCATCGGCCGCGCCGCGCTGCGGCTGGCCGCCACCTATGCGCAGGAGCGTGTCGTCTTCGGCCGCCCCATCGGCCAGAACCAGGGCGTGGCGCATCCGCTGGCGCGTGCCTGGATGAACCTCGAGGCCGCCGACCTGATGGTGTCCAAGGCCGCCACGCTCTACGACGCCGGCCAGCCCTGCGGCGCCGAGGCCAACTCGGCCAAGTACCTGGCCGCCGAAGCCGCCCACGATGCCTGCCAGAACGCGGTGCTGACGCTCGGCGGCATGGGCTATGCGCGGGAATATCACGTGGAGCGCCTGCTGCGCGAGAGCTACATTCCGCGCATCGCGCCGGTCAGCCCGCAGATGATCCTGAACTTCATCGCCGAGAAGGCGCTCGGCCTGCCCAAGTCCTACTGAACCGAGGAGCCATTCCCATGCCGACACCCTCCCCGATCCGCATCCACATCGACGGCGTGCGCGCCACCGTCACCCTCGACCGCCCCGCCGTACGCAACGCCTTCAACGACGAGACCATCGCCGCGCTCACCGCCGCGTTCCGCGACCTGGGCGCCAACGAGCGCCTGCGCTGCATCGTGCTGGCGGCCAACGGCCCGGCCTTCTGCGCCGGCGCCGACCTGAACTGGATGCAGCGCATGGCCGGCTATTCGTTCGACGAGAACGTCGCCGACGCCCAGGCCCTGGCCGACATGCTGCGCACCCTCTACGAATGCCCGGTGCCGACCATCGCCCGCATCCAGGGCGACGTGTTCGCCGGCGGCGTCGGCCTGGTCGCCGCCTGCGACATGGCGGTGGCGGTGGATTCGGCCCGCTTCTGCCTGAGCGAAGTGCTGATCGGCCTGATCCCCGCCACCATCGGCCCCTACGTGCTGCGCGCGCTCGGCGCGCGGACCTCGCACCGTTACTTCCTCACCGGCGAGCGCTTCGGCGCCGCCGAGGCGCACCGTGCCGGACTGGTCCACGAGGCCGTGCCGGCCGAGGCGCTCGACGCCACCGTCGACACCCTGGCCAACGCGCTGGCCAACGCCGGCCCGCAGGCGGTGCGCGCTGCCAAGGCCTTCGTGCGCGATGTGGCCGGCCGGCCGGTCGACGACGCCCTGGCGCGCCAGACCGCTCACGAGATCGCCCGCCTGCGCACCAGCGACGAAGGCCGCGCCGGGCTCGCCGCATTCCTCTCCAAATCGACGCCCGCCTGGCGCGCCGAGGCCACGACCGGAGCCGCCGCATGAGCCTGCCCACCCGCGTCAAACTGGTCGACGTGTCGCCGCGCGACGGCCTGCAGAACGAGAAGACTCCGGTGCCGGCCGAGGTCAAGATCGGCCTGGTGCACCGGCTGCAGGAAGCCGGTCTGCGCGACATCGAAGTCACCAGCTTCGTCAGCCCCAAATGGGTGCCGCAGATGGCCGACAACGCCGAGGTGATGCACGGCATACGGCGCGCGCCCGGCGTGCGCTATTCGGTGCTCACGCCCAACCTGAAGGGCTACGAGGCCGCCGTCGCCGCGCCGCGCGAGGAGTGGCCCGACGAGATCGTCGTCTTCGGCTCGGCCAGCGAGGCCTTCAGCCAGAAGAACATCAACTGCTCCATCGCCGAGAGCATCGAGCGTTTCGCGCCGGTGGTGGCCGCCGCGCGCGAGGCCGGCATCCACGTGCGCGGCGCCATGTCGTGCACGGTCGGCTGTCCGTACGAAGGCGACATCGCGCCCGAAGCCGTCGGCCGTCTCGCGCGGCTGATGAAGGACATCGGCGTGCAGCACGTGGGCGTGGCCGACACCATCGGCGTCGGCACGCCCGACAAGGTGCGCGCCGCGATGGAAGCCACGCTGGCGCACTACGCCATCGACGATGTCTCCGGCCATTTCCACGACACCTACGGCCGCGCGCTGGACAACACCCGCGCCAGCCTGGAGATGGGCGTGTGGCAGTACGACACCTCGGCAGCCGGCATCGGCGGCTGCCCCTACGCCCGGGGCGCCACCGGCAACGTGTCGACCGAATCGGTGGTGGCGATGCTGCACGGCCTGGGCATCGCGACCGGCATCGACGAGGGCAAGCTCGCCGAGGCCGGCCGATTCATCCTGGCCGCGCTGGGCCGCGCGCCCGCGGCCGTCGCGCACTGACTCAGTCGGGCACCGTCACCCGGCCGTCGCGCGCCACGATGCGGTCGGCGCGCCGGGGCGACGCGGCGATCGGCGGCAGGTCGGCCGCCTCCACCTGCGGCTTGCCGCCCGCCGTGCCGCTGGGTGCGGCGGTGCGCACCAGCTGGCTCGGCGGCAGGGGCTTGCCCTGCATCAGGTGCGCCCACATGGCTTCGAGCGCCTGCAGCTGGTAGGGCGACAGCGGCACCAGGCCGGCAGCGGTCGGCCCCGGTTCGCCGTGCGTGGCGCGGGTCACCTCGATGTAGCGCAACGTGTCGGGCCGGGCCGCCACCAGGGAGTGCAGGCCCAGGTAGGCCCGGCTGGTGAAGTCCGGCGGTTCGACCGGGTCGGCGCGGCCGTGCACGATCAGCGTCGGCCGCGAGCGCAGGTCGCCCGTGGCCAGCACCGACCGCAGACCCGCCTGCACCCGCAGAGCGTTGGCCGAACTGCCCGTGGCCAGTTCGCGCAGGCACAGCGCGGCATCGAAGTTGTAGTCCTGCCGTCCGGTGGAGCGCGACACCGACGCCGCCGACTGCCGCGCCCCGCCGCGGGCGGCCTCGTTGATGACGGTGACGACGCGCCCGTCCGGCGTGCCGCCGAGCTGGCTGACGAACCAGTGTGCCGATTCGGCCGGCGTGGCCACACGCGGCCGGCCGTCCTGGTCGACGGCGGCAAAGCTCAGGCCGCACAGGTTTTCCTCGATGCGGAAGCGCCCGTACTGGCTGGCCTGGCCGAGCGTGCTCTGCTCGGCGAGCGCGCCGCCGGCGATCTGGCTGTCGGCCTCGGGCTGCATGCCGAAGGCGTGGAGCCGGTCCAGCGACTCGCGCGCCTGGGCGGGCAACTCGGCGGCTTCGAGCAGGCCCGCGTCGGCCAGCGAAGCGCAGCGGTTGGCCGCGAACTTCAGGCCCGACGCGCCCGGCGTATCCGGCAAGGCCAGCGCCGCGCAGGAGCGGTACAGGTTGCCAAAGCTCAGGGTATCGAAGATGGTGCGGTTGCCGCCCACCCGGCGCCGTTCGCCCTGCTCGATCACCACCCGCTCGGAAGCCGGCGTCATGATCTGCGGCGACATCGCCACCACGCCGTCGATCAGCCCGGTCTCGTCCTGCTCGGCCGCCTTCAGCACCGCGCCGCCGCCGTTGGAAAACCCGCTGGCGATGACCTTGGTGTTGGCGCGGGTGACCGAGGCACCGCCCGGCCAGTCGCGGCTGCCGAGTTCGTGCAGCGCGAACTGCACCGCCCGCAGCACCGACTGACCCCAGTCGGCTTCCTGCGTCCAGCCGCCGTGCGCCCACTTGTAGCCCAGCCGGTGCGGATGGCTGGCGGCGAAGGCACGCAGCGCGGCGCTGTCCTCGGGCAGCAGGCGCGCGGCCCGGTCGGTGAGCTGGCCGTCGATGGCCACGCCACGCCGGCTGTCGAGGTCGTACACACCGGCGCCCAGGCCCTTGTCGGCCCACACCACCGCGCAGCCGTGGGTCAGCCCCCAATAGCCGCCACGCTGCATGTCGGCCCAGACGTTCTGGCTGCCGGGCGTGGCCACGGCCACGATGCAGGCACGCGCCGGGTCGAAGGTGACCGGCACCTGCAGCAGCAGGCCGGCCATGACGGCGCCGCTGCCGTCGTCGGCGTATGCCAGCACTTCGTCGCCGGCGATGCGTCCGTCGCCCGACACGCGGCCGGTGGCCGGATCGACGTTGGCGCCGAACAGCCGGCCGAAGCCGTTGGCCACGCTCGGTGGCCGGCGCAGGATGGCCCGCCGCATCTCGGCGAAGGTCGGCGCGGCGGGGTCGGCGAACGGCGGTGCGGCGCCGCCAAGGCCGGCGATGCCGACGCCGCCGGTCACCAGGTCGTCGCTCACGCCGTCGTAGCGGTCACGGCGCACCACGTGCAGCCAGTCGGGGGGTGTGGCGGCCGTCGCGGCCAAGGCGTCGCCCAGGGGAATGCAGGCGACCAGCGCGGCTGCCGCCAGGGTGGAGAGGCGCGTCATCGCGCTTCAGTCCAGCTTGATGCCGACGGTCTTGACCACCTTGTCCCACTTCTGGGAATCGGTCTCCACCAGCTTGGTGAAATCCGCCGGGCTGAGGGCCACCGCCTCCATGCCCATCTTGGTGATGGATTCGCGGATCGCCGGCTGGGCGACCACGTCGGCGATTTCCTTGGCCAGGCGCTCGACCGTCGGCATCGGCGTGCCGCCGGTGGTGAACACGCCGTACCAGGAGACCACGTCGTAGCCCGGCACGCCGGCTTCGGCGATGGTCGGGATGTTGGGCATGGAATCGACCCGCTTGGCGCTGGTGACCGCCAGGATGCGCACCTTGCCGCTGTCGGCACCGGCCTTGGCCGAGGGCAGGCTGGCGAAGGTCAGCTGTGCCTGGCCGGCCATCACGTCCTGCATGGCCGGCGCATCGCCGCGGTACGGAATGTGGGTGATGAACACGCCCGCCATGCTCTTGAACAGCTCGGCCGACAGGTGCGAGATGGTGCCGTTGCCGGGCGAGGTCACGTTGAGTTCGCCGGGATGCGCCTTGGCGTAGGCCACCAGCTCCTTCACCGTCTTTACCGGCAGGTCGTTGTTGACCACCAGCGCGTTGGCCGAGCGCGCCACCAGCGACACCGGCTGCACGCCCTTCACCGGGTCATAGGGCAGCCGGCTGTAGATGGAAGGCGCGATCGCCTGTCCGCCCACCGAGCCCAGCAGCAGCACCGAGCCGTTGGGCCTGGCGCGCGTCATCTCGGCCGTGGCCACGGTGCTGCCGCCGCCGGGCTTGTTCTCGACCACCATCACTTCCTTGGTGTTGAGCTGGAACTGCGTGGCGACCGTGCGCGCGATGACGTCGTTGCCGCCACCGGGCGCGAAGCCCACCAGCAGCCGGATCGGGCCAGGCGGCAGGTCCTGCGCAAAACCCTGGCTGGCGGCCAGGGCCAGCACCATCGCGGGAACGAACTTGAAAAAACCCATTGTTGAAATCCTCGGTTTGAAACTGCAGACCTGGCTCTATGGCTGGCGCTGCATGGTTTGAAGGGCGAGTCCTTGGATGTTTCGCTTGAGGTCTTGGCGCGCCTCGGTGCTTCTTGTTCTGCGGGTCTTGTTTCTGTTCTTGTCGTCGGCCGAGACTCGCTGGAGCTCGGCCACGCGTTCTTCGACGCGTATCGGGGCGGGGCCACCCGGCACGAGGCGGGCGGCCACGCTGGCCATCGGGTCGAGGCTCTGGCGAACCTCGGCGTCGGTGATGTCCAGCGGGTGTTGCAAGGTGTCGTGGGCGGCACGGTTGAGCAGCGCGAGGCCGATCTCGTCGGCGCCGAGGCCGGCGTCCATGGCCAGTCGCACCACCGCGCCCACCACGTGGTGCGATTCGCGAAACGACAGGCCGCAGCGGCGCACCAGCAGGTCGGCCAGGTCGGTGGCCGAGCTGAAATCGCGGCGCACGCGCCGCGCCATGGCCTCGGCATTGGGCGTGGCGGTGCGCACCACCAGGTCGAGCAGGCGCAGGCAGCGCAGGCACTCTTCACCGGCTTCCCAGAAGCTGCGCATGCCTTCGCGGCTGGCGTCGCCGGTGTGGCTGAAATTGACGCCCTTGATCGTGGCGAGCGACGCGGTCAGCAGGCCGATCAGGTGACCGGCCTTGCCCTTGAGGTACTCCAGCACGACCGGATTTTTCTTCTGCGGCATGATGCTGGACGTGCCCGCCACACGGTCGGGGAAGTCGATCAGCCCGAACTCGCCGGTGCACCAGACGAACCAGTCCTGCGCGAAACGGCTCCAGCCCACGGCGCAGATCGTCATGGCCGACAGCAGCTCCAGCGCGAAGTCGCGCGAGGCCACCGCGTCGAGCGCATGCGGCACCGGCGCGGCGAATCCCAGCAGCCGCGCCGTCTCGGCCCGGTCGATGGGAAACGAGGTGCCGGCCAGGGCGCCCGCGCCCAGCGGACACAGATCGATCAGCCGCTCCGCCTGGCGCACCCGCTCGATGTCGCGGCCGATGGCCTCGGCGATGCCCGCCAGGTAGAAGCCATAGCTGATCGGCTGCGCCGGCTGCAGATGGGTGTAGCCGGGCATCACCACGTGCCGATGCGCCAGCGCGCCTTCGAGCGCCGAGTCACGCACGCGGCAGAGGTGCTCGATCAGCGACAGCGCCAGCTCGCGCGCCCGCAGGCGGTCCATGGTGGCCAGGATGTCGTTGCGGCTGCGTGCCATGTGCAGGTAGCCGCCCACGTGGGCGCCGGCGACCTCCATCAGCCAGGCTTCGTAATTGAAATACGCGTCTTCGATCGACGGATCCAGCGGCACCGCCGCCACGCCTTCACGCTCGATGTGTTGCAGCGCCTGCGCGAGCTGAGCCGCCGGCTCGGCCGGGATCAGCCCGGTGTGCAGCAGCATCAGCAGATGCGCCTGGTTGACGTCGTTGAGCGGCTCGAACACCGCCGGAAAATCCCGCGCCAGACGCGGCGCGTAGATGTCCTCGGTCACCTCGACGGCGGTGCCTTCGGTGAGGCGGCGGCTCACCTTGGAAGCAGGGGCGAGGCTCATTTCTTGAAGCGCACCACGGCGCTGCGGGAGTGGTCGGTCTGCGGCAGCGAGGCGATCTCGCCCAGCGTCACCGGCTTGATCGGAAAGCGCAGGCGGTAATAGCCCACGTCGCGCGGATGCCGACCCTGCTCGTCGGCAATGAGCTCGCCCACCGTCAGCCCGCAGAAGCGGCCCTGGCACGGCCCCATGCCGCAGCGCAGGAAAGCCTTCATCTGGTTCGGCCCCTGGCAGCCCATGCGCGCGGCCTGGCGCACCTGCTCGGCGGTGGCCTCCTCGCAGCGGCAGACGATGGTGTCGCCCACCGGCCGGCGGAACTGCGCCGGCGCACGGTAGAGCGCTTCGAAGAACTCGCGGCCCCGGGTGGCGAGCGCCAGCGCGGCGCGGTGCGGCGCGGCCTCGCGGTCGCGCGCTGCGGCGTCGATCCGGCCCAGCGCCTTGGCGGCATGCACCGCCGCGACGCGGCCGCGGTGTTCGGCGGCCATCGCACCGGCGATGCCGGCGCCGTCGCCGGCGATGGTGACCTGCGCCACGCTGGTCGCGCCCCATCCGTCGACCTGCGGCTCCCAGCAGTCCTGCCGCTGGCTCCAGACATGCTCGGCGCCGATGGCCCGCGACAGGTTGGTGTTGGGCACCACGCCCTGGTGCAGCAGCAGCTGGTCGACCGCGATCGAGCGGCGCTCGCCGCCGGCCTCGTAACGCACTTCGGTCAGATGACCGCGTTCGCCGCCGACGGCCTCGAGAGCGGTCACGCCGCTGACGATGGGCACGGCCGCACGCACCGCTCGCAGCAGCTTCAGGCCCTTGCCCAGGTAGGGCGAGCGCAGAAAGCCCCAGGCATGCGGCAAGGCCTGCCGCCACTGGCCGGGCGGCGTGGTCTCGAGGATCGAATGGATCTTCACGCCGGCGTTCAGGTACTGCCACGCCAGCAGGTAGAGCAAGGGCCCGCCGCCGGCCAGCACGGTCGTGCCCTCGGGCACCACGCCGGAGGTCTTGAGCAGGATCTGCGCGGCACCGGCGGTGATCACGCCCGGCAGCGTCCAGCCCGGAACCGGGAACGGCCGCTCCTGCGCGCCCGTGGCCAGGATCACGTGGCGGCAATGCAGCAGCCCGGCCAGGCCGTCGGCGCTGGTGGTGTAGGCCACTTCGAAGCCGCCGTCCTCGGTGCGGTTGACCGCCCACACCATGGCGCCCGCCACGTGCCGCGCGCCGGAGCGCCGGAAGGGCTCGACCAGGCCGAGGCCGTGCCAGTAGTCGGCGCCGAGGATGTCGCGGTCCTGCACCGGCGTGGTGGTGACCGCGCGGTAGATCTGGCCGCCCGGCGCCGGCTGCTCGTCGATCAGCACCGTGTCCAGGCCGAGTCCGGCGGCGCGGGTGGCGGCTGCCAGCCCGGCCGGGCCGGCGCCGATCACCAGCAGGTCGCAGGCCAGGGTGTCGTGCGTGGTGGCGGCGTGGTTCATGCCGACACCTCGCGTGCGCCCGTCTGGCGGACCACCGCCATGCCCTCGCGAACCCGGGTCATGCAGGCCTGCTGGTTGGCCCGGCCGTCGATGCCGACCAGGCAGTCGTAGCACACGCCCATCATGCAGAACGGGCCGCGCGGCGTGCCCGACACCGCGGTGTCGCGGCACGCGGGCATGCCGGCAGCCAAGAGCGCGGCGGCCACGCTGTCGCCCTCGCGGCATTCGATCGCGCCACCGTCGACGCTGATGCGCACCGTGCGGCCTGGGGCCGCGCCCGTGCCGGCGGCCTCAAGTCTTCTGAACATGGAATCTCCGGGTGGAAAAGGTGTCGAGTTCGGGAGCCAGCGCTCCGGCGGCGATCATGGGCGCCAGGGTCAGGGCGTGGGTCGCCGCCAGCGTCACCCCGCTGTGGCAGGTGACGATGAAGGCGCCGGGATGGCTGGCCGACTGCTCGTAGACCGGAAAGCCGTCCTGCGCCCGCACCCGCAGCGCCGACCAGGCCCGCACCGCCCGCACTTCCTTCAGCGCCGGCAGGGTGCGCACCGCCCGGTCGGCGAGCGTCGCCAGCACCGGCAAGGTCGTCACGTGGTCGGCGTAGCCGGCGTCTTCCTGCGAATCGCCGACCAGCCAGCTGCCCTCGTCGTTCTGCCGCAGGGTGACCATGGGCGTGGCGTGCAGCGGCCGGGTGCGCTCCAGCACGATGATCTGGCCGCGCTGCGGCGCCATCGGCAGGTGAAGGCCCACCTGCTCGCCGAGCTCCCCGTTGCGCAGGCCCGAAGCCAGCACGATCTTGCGGGCGCGGATGGTGCCTTTGGGGGTTTCGAGGCTGAACACGCCGCCCGCCTGCGTGATGCGCGTCACGCCGTGGTGCGGCAGGTAGCGCACGCCACTGCGCTCGAAGGCGGTGTGAAAGGCGCGCAGCAGCTTGAGCGGGTTGACGATGCCGTCGTGCGGCGTCCAGATGGCGCCGGTCACGTCCGGCCCCAGGCCGGGCACCAGCGACGCGGCCTGGTGGTGGTCGAGCAGCTTCCATTCGTAAGGCTCCACGCCCGGCTGCGCCATCAGCTTGTTTACCCAGGCCAGGCGGGCCTCGATCTCGTAGTCGCCCATCAGGGGCGTCAGGCCGCCCTTCTGCTCCAGCGCGACGTCGATGCCGGTCTCGTCCAGCAGCCGGGCGGCGAGCCGGGGCCAGAGCCGGGTCGAACCCAGCGTCCAGCGGCTGTACGCGCCCATGCCGAAGCCCTTGCTCTGCAACCAGACCAGGCCGAAGTTGCCACGCGACGCACGCAGCGCCACGTCGCCTTCGTCGAGCACCGCGATCGACTCGGCACCGTCGCGCAGGCCGTAGGCCAGGGACGAGCCGACCAGGCCGCCGCCGACGATGGCGACGTCGAACTCGGGATGGTGGGCGGCGGCCATCAGCGCGGCCTCCGCCGGAGGAAATGCGGGCCTGTTGCCCTGCGAAAAATCATGTGCGTCACTCGTGGGAACTGCTGCTGGCGGCCGCCGGTCGGCGGGCCGTTCATCGGTCCGAACGAGTATTGCGGCGCAGCCCCGGCGGGCGCAAATACGAGTCTGTCAGGCCCCCATACCGAAACCTGATGGGCTCAGGCGGGCAGGCTCGCCATCTCCGCGGCGATGACCTCCGCGACCAGCGCGTCGAAGCGGTCGACCAGGCCGTTGGCCGGCCGGTTGTGGGCCAGCAGCAGGTAGCTCACGAAGGGCACGCGCGGCAGGAAAGGCCGCACCTCGATGCCGGTGTGGCGGTGCATGCGCGCCACCAGCGGGTTGACGATGCCCACGCCCAGCCCCAGCCCGACCATCTGGCAGATGGTGGCGCCGTAGGGCGTCTCGAAATGCAGCACCCGACGGTCGTCGCCGGCGAACGCCGCATCCACCGCCGCGCGCAGCCCGTCGCCATGGGCCATGGAAATGAAGGACTCGCCCGCCAGATCGGCCGGCTCGATGAACGCCTTGGCGGCCAGGCGGTGGCCGGGCGGCAGCACGCAACAGCCGGCCAGGTCGCACACCGGGCGCGCCTCGGCGATGGCGGTGGGCGGCAGGTAGGACACCAGTCCCAGGTCGCAGACCCGGCTGCCGACCCAGTCGGCCACCAACTGGGTGCTGCCGGTGTCCATCGCCACGCTCACCGCCGGATGGTCCTCGTGGAAACGCTGCAGCGCCAGCGGCAGCACCGTCATGGCCAGCGAGGGCACGGTGCCGATGCGCAGCCGGCCCTTGCCGAATTCGCGGATGTTGCGCGCCGCGTCCTTCAGCGCATCGAGGCCGATGAAGGCGCGATCGACCTCGCGCAGGAAGGCCAGCCCTTCCTCGGTCGGCGTCAGGCGGCCGGGGCTGCGGATGAAAAGCCCCAGGCCGGTCGCGGTTTCGAGCTGGGCGATCAGCCGGCTGACATTGGGCTGCGAGGTGTAGAGCTCGGCAGCGGCCGCCGTCATGGACCCGGAACGCATCACCGCGCGAAACGCATCGACTTCCTTGAACTTCATCGGCGGGAGTGTAAGGAGACGCGCCACGGGAGCGGGCCGGCCGCCAGCCGTACCCGCCATGTAAGGCAAATTCCTACAAACCCGTCCGACAACGAGACACAACGCACCGACACTCCCCGACTTAAGTTTTGTTTGGCACATCTTCACAATTCACTTCACCGAATCGACCTCGACGCAATCGTGCAGCTGGTTGGAATCGGACCCCGGAAGGACTGAACGATGAACACCGAACAGATGCTTGCTGAGATCCGCGACGCCAACCTGAGCTACCTCACCCTCGCTCAGAACCTGGTGAAGATGGACATGGCCGACGCGGTCGACAGCCTCGGCATCAGCGAAGAATCGGCCGGCCTGCTGAGCGCGCTCTCCACCGAGCAGCTGAGCAAGCTCGCCACCGGCAGCACCCTGCTCTGCCGCTTCCGCATGGACGACGACGCCGTCTTCGGCCTGCTGACCGACCACGGCCTGGCCTCGCGTTTCGGTGGTGCCTTCGCCGCCGCCCGCGAACTGCAGGCCGCCTGAACCGGCGCGGCGCTTCGAAGCCGCTGCGTTTTCCGAGCTACCGAACCAGGACACCGGCCATGACGCAATCTCCCGCCCCCACCATCGCCACGACGGCCACCACGGCCAGCGCCGCCCCCAAGGCCGCGCCCGCACCCAAGAGCGTGCTCAACGAGTCGCGGCAGATCGAGCGGGCGGTGACGCTGATCAAGATGGGCGCGCGCATGCAGGTGCTGGAGTCCGAGACCACGCTGTCGTACGAGCGGCTGATCCGGCTCTACAAGGAAATCACCGGCAAATCGCCCTCCAAGGGCCAGCTGCCGTTCTCGACCGACTGGTTCCTCACCTGGCAGGAAAACATCCATTCCTCGCTGTTCCTCAACATCTACGAATACCTGGACAAGGGCGCCTCGCTCGATGCGATCGACGCGCTCACCAAGGCCTACCGGCTCTACCTGGAGCAGGTGCAGGCCGGCGGCATCGACCCCTTGCTGTCGTTCACCCGCGCGTGGCGTCTGCTGAAGTTCGTCGACGCCTCCATGCTCGAACTCACCACCTGCAGCAAGTGCAAGGGCCGCTTCGTGACCGAGCCGTATGAGAACGCCAAGCATTTCGTCTGTGGCATGTGCAACCCGCCGGCACGTGCGGGCAAGAGCAAGCTCGCCGGTGCCATCGGCCTGAACTGATTTCGCCCGGCGCGCGGTTCTCGCGCCCGGTTTCCCTCCTTCGTGATCCACCGCGCGCGCCCTCCGGGGCGCGCGCCCGTCGGCGTTCACGCGTGCCAACGTCTCGGTGTTTACCCTGCCATCTATTGCGCGGCATCTATCAGCCTGTCGACAATCCTGTCATGGATGTGAAAACGGCGGCACGGGTGTTCGAGGTGATCAACCTCTTCGCCGAGGTACGGCAACCGATGATCTACAGCGAGATCGCCCGGCGCGCCGAGATTCCGCTGTCGAGCTGCCACGCCCTGCTGCAGACCATGGTGGCCAAGGGCTACCTCTACGCACCGGGCGTGAAGGCCGGCTACTACCCCACCCAGCGCCTGCTGCACGTGGCCCGCGACATCTGCGCGGAAGACCCGCTGATGGTGCTGTTCCAGCCACTGCTTTCCGCCCTGCGCGACACCACTGGCGAGACCGCGGCGCTCGCCACCATCGCCGGCACCCGCGTCGTCTACCTCGACGTGGTGGAGTCACGCCAGAAGATCCGCTACAGCGACGAACCGGGCGGCTTCATGCTGGTTCACGCCAGTGCCGCCGGCAAGGCGCTGCTGGGCGCGCTGGCGCCGGCTGCGCGAAAAAGCCTGCTGGATGCGTGCGAGCCCTTTTCCGGCTCGGTCGAGGGCACTGAAATCGACCGGCCCACGCTCGAAGCCGAGGTCGAACAAGGCATCGCCCGCGGCTGGCACCGGTCCACCGGCGAGAACGTGGAAGACGTGGCCGGTCTGGCCAAAGGTTTCGCGATCCACGGCGAGCCGTTCGCGCTGATCGTCGCCGGCCCGAAGGCGCGCCTGCTGCGCCGGCAGGACGACGCGGTCGCGGCGCTGCAGGCCACCTTCGCGCGCATTCCGCCCGGCCTCACCGAATAGTCAAGACGAACAAAAAGGAGACACCACCATGCGATGGAAAAACCGGCCGGAAGGCTCGAACTGGGGCGACTTCGGCGCCGACGATCAACTCGGCCGCGCCAACCTCATCACCGCCGACCGCGTGCTGGCCGGCGCCCGCGAAATCCGCGCCGGCAGGAGCTTTTGCCTCTCGCTGCCGCTGGACTATCCCGGCGACAACAAGCTCAACGTGCGCCGCCATCCGCCGGTGCTGCGCCCCACCACCCGGGACGGCTTCGCCTACGTCAACTTCCCCTTCGCCCGGCTGGAAGAAGCGGCCAGCGACGTGGTGAGCGACGACCAGGTGCTGCTGAGCCTGCAGTACTCCACGCAGTGGGATTCGCTGGCGCATGTCGGCGCGCGCTTCGACGCCGACGGTGACGGCAAGCCCGAGAGCGTCTACTACAACGGCTACCGCGCCAAGGCCGACATCGTCGGCCCCACCGACTACCGCGACGACGAGCGCTTCGCCGCCCACGCCTGCGGCGGCGAACACAGCCATGCCGACGCGCTCGGCATCGAGAACATGGCGGTCAAGGGCATGCAGGGACGCGGCGTGCTGCTCGACCTGGTCGCCCACTTCGGCCGCGAACACCGCACCGTCGGCTACGACGACCTGATGCGCGTGGTGGAGGCCGACCGCGTCGACATCGCCCCCGGCGACATGCTCGTGCTGCGCACCGGCTTCTCCGAAATGGTGCTGGAGATGCAGCGCCAGCCCGACGAGGAAAAGCTCAATCGCCACTGCTCGGCCCTCGACGGCCGCGACGAGCGGCTGCT
This sequence comes from Xylophilus sp. GOD-11R, assembly GCF_033546935.1. Classification (GTDB taxonomy): domain Bacteria; phylum Pseudomonadota; class Gammaproteobacteria; order Burkholderiales; family Burkholderiaceae_C; genus Xylophilus. Next base: position 3,366,980 of record NZ_CP137854.1, read on the forward strand.
GCAATGGATCACCGACTCCGGCATCTCGGCGCTGGCCGCCGACAACTACGCGGTCGAACGTTTTCCGGCGCGGCCCGGCACCGGCGAGCACTACCCGCTGCTGCCGCTGCATCACCACTGCCTGTTCAAGCTCGGCCTGCCGCTGGGCGAGCTCTGGTATTTGCGCGAACTCGCCGACTGGCTGCGTGCCGCCGGCCGTTCGCACTTCATGCTGACCGCGCCACCCTTGCGATTGCCCGGGGCCATGGGCTCACCGGTGACGCCGATCGCCACCGTCTGAACACGCGACGCATCACACCAAAAAAGACCAAACCAATAAATCAGGGGACCGACATGCAGAAAATCACCGCCTTCTTCACCGAGCTGATGCGGAAATACCTACCCGACCCGTTCGTCTTCGCCATCGGCCTCACGCTGCTGACCATGGTGCTGGCGCTGACAGTGCAGGGCCAGGGATTCACCGAACTCACCACCAGCTGGGGCAAGGGCTTCTGGGCGCTGCTGGCCTTCACCACCCAGATGGCGGTGATCCTGGCCATGGGCTACGTGCTGGCGACCGCTCCGCTCACCGACCGTTTTCTCGACCGCATCGTCGCCAGGGTCAGCGAGCCGCGCACCGCGGTCATCGTGGCCACGCTGGTCGGTGCCATCGGCAGCTACCTCAACTGGGGCTTCGGCCTGGTCATCGGCGGCATCGTCGCGCGCAAGCTCGCCGTCAAGGTGAAGGGGGTGCACTACCCGCTGATCATCGCGGCGGCCTATAGCGGCTTCACCATGTACGGGCTGGGGCTGTCGGCGAGCATTCCAGTGCTCATTTCCACCAAGGGCCATCCGCTCGAAGCCATGATGGGTGTGATCCCGCTGACCGAGACCATCTTCGCGCCGGCCATGCTGGTGACCTCGCTGGTGGTGCTGGTCACCCTGCCGCTGCTCAATGCCTGGCTGCATCCCAAGCCCGGCCAGCCGGTGACCGAGATCGACCGCGAGAAGCAAGCCCCCGCCAAGGCCCAGCAGGCCGCGGCCGTGGCCGAGGACGACGACACCGCCGACACCATCGCCAACAAGCTCAACCACAGCCGCATCCTGAGCCTGGTCATCGGCCTGATCGGCGTGGTCTACGTGGCGTTCCATTTCCGCGCCGGCGGATCGATGGACCTGAACCTGATCAACTTCATCATCCTGTTCCTGGGCATCCTGTTGCTGGGCACGCCCATCGCCTACGTCGAAAAGCTCAACGAAGGCATCCGCACCATCGGCGGCATCATCCTGCAGTACCCGTTCTACGCCGGCATCATGGCGATCATGGCGTCGTCCGGCCTGGTCGACACCCTCTCGCATTTCTTCGTGCAGGTCGCCACGCCCACCACCCTGCCCTTCTGGGGACTGGTGAGTTCCTTCTTCATCAACTTCTTCGCGCCCTCGGGCGGCGGCCACTGGGTGATCCAGGGGCCGTTCATGGTCGAGGCCGCCAAGTCGCTCAACGCGTCGGTGGCGCACACCTCCATGTCGGTGATGCTGGGCAATGCCTGGAACGATCTGGTGCAGCCCTTCTGGATCCTGCCGGCGCTGGCGCTGTCCAAGCTCAAGCTCAAGGACATCATGGGCTACACCGTGATCATGATGTTCTGGATCGGCATCGTCTACACCGTCGCCCTGCTCCTGTGGAGCCACCTCTAAAAACCCGCTTTCGGAGAACCCCGCCATGCTGTTCCTGGTGCACATGCAAGTGAACATTCCGGTCGACGCCGACCCGGTGAAGATCGACCAACTCAAGGCCGACGAGAAGGCCTTCTCGCAGAAGCTGCAACACGAAGGCACCTGGCGCCATCTCTGGCGCGTGGTCGGCCAGTACGCCAACTACAGCGTGTTCGACGCCGAGTCCAACGACGCGCTGCACACCCTGCTGAGCGCGCTGCCGCTGTACCCCTACATGGTGCTCACCGTGACGCCGCTGGCGCAGCATCCCTCGGCCATCGCAACCCACTGAGCACGCCATGCCCTTCATCATCGAAACCTTCGACAAGCCCGGCCATGCCCATGTGCGCACCGCCGAGCGCCCCGCCCACCTCGCGTTCCTCGCGGCCAACGCCCACCTGCTGATCGCCTGCGGCGCCAAGCTCGAAGACGACGGCAGCAGTGCCGGCGGCGGCCTCTACGTGGTCGAGCTCGACACCCGCGAAGAAGCCCAGGCCTTCATCGCTGCCGACCCCTTCTCCCAGGTCGACCTGTTCGAGCGGGTGACCATCACCCGCTGGCGCAAGGCCTATGTCGACGGCAAGAGCCACCTCTGATTCCCATCGCCCACGCCCCATGACCCATCCGCGCCCCCCTCTCCACACCGTGCAGCTCGCCGACGGCCCTGGTGTGCCGATCGTGCTGAGCCACGCGCTCGGCCTGGACCACCGCATGTGGCTGTCGACCGCCCAGGCCCTGGACGGCCGGCATCCGGTGCTGGCGTTCGACCATCGCGGCCACGGCGCATCGCCCCGCATGGCCGCGCCCTGGACCATGGACGACGTCACCGACGACGCGGCCGCCGTGGTCGAGGGCTGGGGTCGCGGACCGGTGGTCTTCGTCGGCCTCTCGATGGGCGGCATGGCCGGCCAGGGCTTGGGCATCCGCCGGCCCGAACTGGTGCGTGGACTGGTGCTGTCGCACACCGCTGCACGCTACGGCGATGCGGCGCGAGAAGGCTGGAAGCAGCGCGTGGCCACGGTCCAGGCCGAGGGCCTCGAGGCGGTCGTCGAGACCGTGCTGCAGCGCTACCTCACCGAGCCGGTGCGTGTCGCGCAGCCCGCGCAGGTCGAGGCCATGCGACAGACCCTGCTGGCCAACGATGCGGCGAGCTATTGCGCCGCGTGCCAGGCCGTAGCCGGTGTCGACTGGCTCGACCGGCTGCACGCGATCGATCGCCCCACGGCCGTCATCGCCGGCGCGCACGATGCCGGCGCCACGCCGGCCATGGCGCGCGACATCCACGAACGCATCGCCGGCTCCACGTTGGACATCCTGCCCGACGCGTCGCACCTGGGACCGATCGAGCAGCCCGACGCCTTCATGGCTGCGCTGGCGCGCGGCATCGGCAGGGTCGGCTGAACGAAGGTTCGCGCCGGGCACCGATTGCCATTTTCGGCATGGTCATGTGCCCGCGGACCGTCCTGGTGGAACCAGCTTTCCGGATACCGCCGTACCGCCAGGTCGGCGGTTTTTTTCGTTTGGTGGATTGCTGCCGGTGGCGGTTGCCGGCGCCCAGGCTGGAACGTCGCAGATGATCTATTGGATGGATGGCACGGCTCGTCAAATAAAAGCGATTTCGCGCAGGGCCGGGCAAATTGTTAGTGGTCGCTGACATAACATCTTGGATCCCGTCGCCATTCGCGCAACACGGGGCCATCACTGTTTGATCACTGTCCTGCAAGACCATGAACCATCCGAATTCCGACCGGGCCGAACGCCCCTTCGCGCCCCATCCTTTTTTGTCGCGGCATCTAAGCCGCTCGGGCGATCCGTTGGCGGCCGAGTTCGTGTCCTCTGCAAAGCCAGCCTGATGTCTACCCTCGTTCGCAGCGCACCGCTGGTCATCGAAGGCGATGCAGAAAGCATCATGAATCTCACTCCCGAGGATTGCGGCCACGCCGTGGGATTGCGGCATTGCAAGAGACCGCCGCACTGCGACATACCGCTCTACATCGGCGTGTTCTTCGACGGAACCAACAACAACCGGGAGCGCGATGAGCCGCACCGTGGACATACGAACGTCGTGCGGCTGTTCAACGCGCACTTCTCGATGACGTCGGAGAACGCGGCGATGCACCGGCAGGGGCACTACGCCATTTACGTGTCCGGCCTGGGCACCCGGTTCGAACCCGCAGGCGAGTGGCGGGAAGCCATGGAAGGCAAGGCGATGGCGGCCGGTGGCGCGGCGCGCATCCTTTTCGCCGTGCTGGAAGTGGTCAATGCCGTACACCGCGCGATCAGCAACAACATCCGGCTTTTCGAAGACGCTGCCATCACCGCCAAGCTGCACGACTACACCCGCTGCGTGGTCGAGGGCATCCAGACCGACAGCGAAGTGCCCAGCGAACGCGCCCGAGAAACCCGCCGCGCCTGGATGCAGCGCCTCAACGCCGAACTGCAAACGAGCATGGCGCGCGCCAAGTACGACCGGCCCCGGCCCCACATCCCGTTCATCCGCGTCAACGTCTTCGGCTTCTCCCGGGGCGCGACCCAGGCCCGGGCGTTCTGCCACTGGCTCGACGACCTGCAGCAGGGCGGCGGCCTTGCCGGCATGCCGGTGGAGATCGGCTTTCTGGGCCTGTTCGAATCGGTCGCCTCGGTGGGCCTTTCCCATTCGGCCCACCGCGTCCTCGGCCCGGCCTTCGCCGCCGATGGCCACTTCGCCTGGGCCGACGAGGTGCTCAACAAGCCGCTGCCGGCCATCGTGCGTCGCACGGTGCACTTTGTCGCCGCGCACGAGCAGCGGCTCAATTTTCCGCTGAGCCGGGTGCACGGCGAGAACGTCGACGAAATCATCTGCCCCGGCGTGCATTCCGACGTGGGCGGCGGCTACCTGCCCGGCACCCAAGGCCGCAGCCCGGGCGAGGCCTTGCTGGTCTCGCAGATTCCGCTGTGCCTGATGCATCGCCAGGCCCGCATCTGGGACGTGCCACTGGCCGAATGGTTCGTGATGGATGAACGACTGAGGCGCGACTACGCCATCCTGCCCAGCCTGGTGACGAACTGGAACAACTACATGGGCACCACCGCCACCGACTGGGAGTTGCGCGAAGGCAGGCATGCCCCCCACATGGGCCAGAGCGGCGACTTCCAGGCCCTGATGCGCCAGCACCGGCGCATGTACCTGAGCTTCCGGCGCAAGTATCGCCATCCCGTCGACATGCATGACCTGCTGACCATCGACCTGAAGCTGCCGGTCGGGGGCCAGGACTACCAGGACATCGCGAGCTACAACCGGCTGCTCAGCGGCGACATGGCGCTGCTGGACCAGCGCCGCGAGGCCCTGCTCGAGCCTCACGGCACCAAGGCCAGCGACGGCGTGCCGTGGCCGCGCGAGGTGCCCCCGGAGTACATCGGCCACAGCAACCTGTGGCCGCGCCGTCTTTTCCCGTACCCCAACAGCCCGGACGACGAGGCTATCGCCTGGGCGCTGGACCAATTCAAAGGCCCGCACGTGCTGAGCCAGGGGCATATCCCGCTGCTGGCCTTCCAGGTCCATGACTCGCTCGCCGGCTTCTATCTGGTCGGGTTCAGCACGCAGGAAGAGATGGCCGAGAAGCTGCTGAAGATCGTGGAGCAGGCCCACTCCAAGGGACCGCAGAGTCTAGCGCCTTACCAGCGGCAGGTGTATGACAACTATGAGGCAGCCATCCGGCATGACCCGGGGCTGCGTGACATGGTGGAGGACCGCATCGACACCAGGCGTGTGCTCGGCGCGCAAGCAACCACCGGACTGGAGATGAGGACGGTAGAAGCCGAGTTCGAGATGAGCTCTGTCTTTTCGATGGAAGAGCGAGAACGCGCAGCCCGACTGTTTCCCACGCAGACCGATGACTACGCCAGCACGATCCCGGAAGGCCTGGCGGAGAAGTTGGTAAAGGCGATTACGGACGGCCGGCGAGAGCCTGGCGGGTATCTGTTGGAACGCGCGATATTCGAGGGGGTAAAGCCATGAGGTGGCAGGCCACCATGTCACTGCTTGGCGCGCTGACGGCCTGCGCATCGCCACCTCCCGAGAAAACACCCGAGCAAGCTGAATACGCCCGTTATCTGCAAGCGCGTCAGGCCAAGCGCGCCGCGGAGAAAGTCCCGACCTTCCCCGTCAGCATCAGCTGCTACGGCCACGGGGCTGGCTACATCTACAGCTTCTCCGTACAGGAGCCGGTGTACGGCCAGTTCAGTCGGCGAATGATCTGGGGCGGCAGCGGCAACTGCGGCCTGGTGCTGGCGGGCTATCAGGTGCCCCTGACCTGGACGCCAGGCATGAAGGTCAAGGTTCGCTGGAAGCCGGATGGCCGGGAGTGGATAGAGAAAACCACCGCCATCCTGCCCTACGACAAGCCGGGCACCGTGATCGTCCATTTCTTTCCCCACGACGAAGTTCGAGTGGTGGTCTCCAACTTCTACCCAGAGGGACCGAACCATCCCATCCTGCCGACCGCCACCGTGCCGCCCCCGGAGCCGGACTGACATCGTTATCGCCATTCACTCCCGTGCCAGCCGGATAACCCAGCCGGTATTCATCGACCAGTCGGGTGCTTCCGCGCACGCTCACTGACGTTTTCATCCTGCTTCCAATGACTGTCACCGCAGAGACCATCTCGATCTTCCCGTCCCGTCCTACCGCTAAAACCATTCCTGCCGACACGGGTGGCACGATCACCCACGAGATCGTGGCGCAGGCCTGCTCCAATGGGCCGCAGAGCCTGCCGCCGTGTCTGCAGTGTGTGTATGAGAACTACGAAGCGGCCAACAGGCACGACCCCGTGCTGAGTGACGCGATCGAATGGCGGCTGCTTCGAAGACGACAGCTTGGCGTAGATGCCCAAACCCGATGGGACCGAGAGCAGGAACAGAAAGTCTTTGAAAAAATTTCGGTCTTCGATCCGGGTGAGCAGGAACGCGCGGCCCGCCTGTTCCCGCTGCAGACCGACGAAGACGCCAGCACGATCCCGGAGGGTTTTTCCGAGAACGTCGTGAGGGTGATCACCGACAGGCGGCGTGAACCAGGCGGGTACCTGTTGGAGCGCGCGGTATTCGAGGGCAAGAAGCCATGAAGTGGCTTGTCTGCCTACCGGTCATCGTTGTGCTGGCTGCGTGCGGCGCGCCGCCGAGGGTGTTGACGCCCGAGGAGTCGGCACAGCAGCAGAGACTGCGAGCAAGGGAAGCCAAGCGCAGATCTGAGGAAGTCCCGACCTTCCCCGTCAGCATCAGCTGCTACGGCCACGGGGCTGGCTACATCTACAGCTTCTCCGTGCAGGAGCCGGTGTACGGCCAGTTCAGTCGGCGAATGATCTGGGGCGGCAGCGGCAACTGCGGCCTGGTGCTGGCGGGCTATCAGGTGCCCCTGACCTGGACGCCGGGCATGAAGGTTAGGGTTCGCTGGAATCGTCCCGTCAAGGGTGAAGACAACTGGATCGAGAAGACCACGGCGATCTTGCCTTACACCGCCATTGGCAATCTCTACGTGCATTTCTTTGCCAACGACGAGGTACGCGTGTTGGTATCGCAAGTGGGAGTTCTCAACCCTGGCCACGCCATCCCGCCGACCGCCACCGTGCCACCCCGCGAGCCCAACTAAAACTGCAGGGAACTGGAGTGCGACGAAAAGGAGTGCACGGGGATCGGTTTCAAGAAGACCGGCGCGCTTTTCGTGCGCAAGTAACAGCTCTCCTGACCAGGTCGGCGCGGCGCCAGAGTCGCGCCGCCATGCACTGACGGTGCCCTCGCCCGAGTAACCGATTCCCCGTTGCCGGGGCTTATGGATGGGCAGGCCGTAACCATCCGGGTCCGATGAGGTCGGCCGCGTCGTGGCGCCGACTCACGCCCGCGACGCGCCCTGCGGGCATCACATGAACACCCATCGCCAGCGCCGAAGCCCTTCGGTGCTGGGCGGCCCCGCAGGCGACGCCGGCCGCCGTTGTGATGCGGGCGCGTGCCGGAGCAGATGGCGCGCAGCGAAATCGAGTGGACCTGACGGGTTGGTCGCGCGGGACGCGAGCCGCCCCCCCGCCCGCGATCCCTTTCCGGTGCCTTCAACCCGCAGCCGCCTTCGAGGCGAGTCGGTCGGCACCACACGACCAAAGCAGGCATGCATCCTGCTAACCAGTCGGCACAACCCGACTTTTTCACGTTTCAAGCCCCTTTTTAGTGCCATTGCCCCCGATTCACCCATGAATTCCAGTTTTTCGAGCGGTCGGCTTTTTCCGACCAACCCACCAAAACAAAAGCAGCAGGCAGCATGGAAAGCGCACTAGCCCGCCTCGGCATTGTCGGCAACCTCTACAAGGTCTACCGCGCGGCGATCGAACTCGGCGATGTGCCGGTCTCCAAGATCATCGAGCGCACCGGCCTGCCCAAGGCCACGGTCTACGGTGCACTCGACCGCCTGGAACACGAAGGCCTGGTCGCCGAATCCAACGGCGAAGGCCTGCGCCGGGTACGTGCCAACGAGCCCGGCGTGCTGTTGGAGCACGTCGAGGCGCGCAAGCAGATGCTGACCGAGGTGTTGCCCCAGCTGCGAGCGCACTACTACCGCGCCCAGGGCAAGCCCAACATCCGCTTCTACGAAGGCGAGGAAGGCGTGCGCACCGCGTACTGGGAGTCCATCTCCGGCGACGCGGGCGAGCTGCGCGCGGTGTTCTCCATGGCCGAGCTGATGGAGGTGCCCGGCCTGCCGGTGGTCGACGAATACATGGCCGAACGGGTGCGCCGCGGCAAGTTCATGCGGGTGGTGCGATCGCGCAGCCACGACCGTGCGCACATCTGGCAATCGAGCCACGCCGAGCTGCGCGAACTGCGCTATGCGCCGGCGGCCATCGAGCTGTCGATGACCTTCGTCATCTACGGCTCGCGCGTGGCACTGATGTCCTCGGCCAAGGAATGCTACGGACTGATCATCGAAAGCGAGGAGTACGCCCAGATGATGCGCGCCATGTACGAAAGCCTCTGGCTGCAGAGTGAACCCACACCCTACATCGACTGATTCGACCGACTCCCCACCCAAAAAATCGCCATGAAATTCAATCCCGTCGTCTTGCGCAACGCCAGTGGTCTGGTGGCTTTCTTTGCGCTCTGGCAGCTGCTGAGCGTGCTGGGCTTCATCAACTCCTTCATGCTGCCTTCGCCCTGGGGCGTGCTCGAAGCCCTGTGGGTGATGCTGCAGGACGGCACCCTCATGACCAACCTCGGCGCCAGCCTGCTGCGCGTGGCCGTCGGCTACTGCCTGGCCATGGTGGTCGGCTTGTCGCTCGGCTTCCTGTGCGGCTCGGTGCGCCAGGTGTCGGACTTCGTGCGGCCCGTCATCGAAGCACTGCGGCCGATCCCGCCGCTGGCCTGGGTGCCGATCTCCATCCTGTGGTTCGGCCTGGGCGATGCCTCGGCCTACTTCCTGGTGTTTCTCGGCTGCGTGTTCCCGCTGTTCTTCGGCGCCTACACCGCCGTGCGCTCGCTCGACCGCAACCAGCTCAACGCCGCCCTGTGCCTGGGCGCCGGCCGCTGGCTGATGCTGCGCGACGTGCTGATCCCGGCCTCGCTGCCCATCGTCATGCCCAGCCTGCGCCTGGCGCTGGGCATCGGCTGGATGTGCGTGGTGACCGCCGAACTCATCGCCGCGCAGACCGGCCTGGGCTACCTCATCCAGCAGTCGCGCATGGTGTTTCAGATCCAGAACGTCGTGGCCGGCATGGCGACCATCGGCCTCGTCGGCTTCCTCATGTCCAACCTGCTCGAACGCATCGAACGCCGGGTGCTCGCCTGGGCGCCGTCCGAACGCGCCTGAACGCACCGCACCGACCCCATCCCGCAGGAAACACATCCATGAGCAACGCCGTTCACCTCGAACTCTCCAACATCTCCAAGGTTTTCCATTCGCCGCGCGACGGCTCCACCGTCACCGCCCTGAACGACGTGTCGCTCAAGGTGATGAAGGGCGAATTCATCTCGCTGCTCGGCCCCTCGGGCTGCGGCAAGTCGACCCTGCTCAACATCCTGGCCGGCTTCCAGAAGCCGAGTTCCGGCGTGCTGCTGCAGAACGGCCGTGAAATCACCGGCCCGGATCCGTCGCGCACCGTGGTCTTCCAGGACTACGCGCTGTTCGGCTGGATGACGCTGCAGCAGAACGTGGAGTTCGGCATGAAGGCCAAGGGCGTGGGCCGCCAGGAGCGCGGCGAGCGTGCCCGCGAACTGCTCGCCAAGGTGCAGCTGAGTGGCTTCGAAAACCGGTTCCCGCACGAGGTCTCCGGCGGCATGAAGCAGCGCGCGGCCATCGCCCGGGCGCTCGCACCCGACCCCGAAGTGCTGCTGATGGACGAGCCCTTCGGCGCGCTCGACGCGCAGACCCGCGTGCTGCTGCAGGAAGAGATCGCCCGGCTGTCGTCGGACACCGGCAAGACCGTGATCTTCGTGACCCACGGCATCGACGAGGCCGTGTTCCTCGCCGACCGCGTGATCGTCATGAGCCCGCGCCCGGGCCGGGTGCGCGAAGAAGTGAGAGTCGAATTAGGCCGTCCCAGAACGGCGGAAGTACGAGCAGGGGACTGGTTTGTTTCAACCGTCAATTCGCTTTGGGAAACCCTGAAGCCCGAATGGCAAAAAGCCGAAGAGGTCTAAAAAATCATGTCGATCAACCGTCGCAATTTCAACCAGCTGGGTATCGCTGGCGTGCTGATGTCGGGCATCGCGCCCGCCCTGGTGCGCTCCGCCCAGTCCATGGACACCGTCCGCTTCGGATGGAGCAACACCGTCATCGTCTCGGCGCAGACGATGCATGTGCTGAAGAACACCGACATCGCCGAGCGCAACGGCATCAAGCTCGAACAGCCCCTGCTGATGAACAGCCCGGCGGTGAGCGAGGCCATCGCCTCGGGCTCCACCGACATGGGAACCGTGTCGGACTTCAGCTCCGTGACGATGATGGCCGCGGGCGCGCCCATCGTGCCGGTGGCACACCAGTCGAGCTTTCGCTCGGGAATCATGGTCACCAAGAAATCGGGCATCAAGAGCGTGGCCGAACTGAAGGGCAAGCAGATCTACGGCACCTTCGGCATCACCGCCTATCTCAACGCCCAGGAAGCGGTGCGCAAGGCCGGGCTCACCGTGGGCCGCGACGTGAACTTCGTCAACATCAACACGCCCGAACTCACCGATGCGGTGCGTGCCCAGCGCATCGACGCCTTCTTCATGTGGGACCCATGGCTGGCCCTGTTCGAAGACGCCGGCCTGGCGTCGCCCGTGGCCGAGAACACCTCGCCCGCCATGGTGCTGCAGGCGCACACCCGCTTCATCAAGGAAAAGCCCGAAGTGCTGCGCCGCTTCCTCAAGGCGCACAACGAGGCCCTGTTCTGGGCCAGCCAGAACCACACCCAGGCCAACGCCTGGTTCCGCTCGCTGGAGCCGGCCAAGAGCATTCCCGAGAACGTGATCGAGAAGGCCAGCGGCTTCGATCCGCAATGGTCGGCCAGGAAGATCGCCGACGTGTCCTGCACCATCAAGCCCGAAGGCATCGCCAGCATGGAGAAGATGGGCCAATGGGGCTTCGGCGAGAAGCTGCTGCCCAAGGTGCCGGAAGTGGCCAAGCTGGTCAACACCGAGATCTCGGCCAAGGCCGACCAGGACACCAAGGCAGGCGGTTTCGACCCCGCCACGGTCAAGCTCAAATCCGCCTGATTCCATAAATAGATCGCCCCATCCATCGGAGACCCTCCCATGACCCGACACATGCCGACGCGCGTGGACGCCGTCGAATCGCTGGTGGAGGCGCGCGGCCTGCTCGCGCCCACCACCATCGCGGACTACGAACATTTTCTCGACGAGAAATGGCTGCCGATGAACGGCGGCCGCCTGGCCGCCCGCGCCTGGACCGAACCCGACTTCAAGGCCCGGCTGCTGGCCGACGGCAAGGCCGCCGCCGCCGAGATGGGCTTCGCCATGCCTGAACACCACGGCAGCCTGGTGGTGCTGGAGAACACGCCCGCGCTGCACAACGTGATCTGCTGCACGCTGTGCTCCTGCACCGCCTTCACCATCATCGGCATGGCGCCGGGCTGGTACAAGGACCTGGACTACCGCGCCCGCATCGTGCGCGAGGCCCGCACCGTGCTCGGTGAACTCGGTCTGCTGCTGCCGGCCGAGGTCGACATCCGCATCTGGGACACCACCGCCGACACCCGCTACATGGTGCTGCCGGTGCGCCCGCCGCACACCGAGGGCTGGTCGCAGGAACAGCTCGCCGCACTCGTCACGCAGGACGCGCTGATCGGCGTCTCGCGCCTCGAAGCGCCTTACGCCGCCAGCGGCACCAACTGAAGGACCGCGCACCCATGGACGGCATACACGACCTGGGCGGACGCCAGGGCTTCGGCAAGGTCTCGCACGAGAACCACGAGGCGTTCCACGAGTACTGGGAAAAGAAGATCAACGCGATCACCGGCCGGCTGGTCGGCCAGCACGTCTACAACATGGACGAGTACCGGCACGCCATCGAGCGCATGGACCCGCGCCACTACATGGCGGCCAGCTACTACGAGCGGGTCTACACCGCCGTGGTCACGCTCTGCGTCGAGAAAGGCATCTTCACCGCCGCCGAACTCGATGCGGCCGCCGGCGAGCATGTGCCGCTGGCCCTGCCCGCGCGGCCCGGCCGCACCGCGCCGGCCGAGCTGCCGGCACTGGCCATCGGCGACCGGGTGCGGGTGAAGACCGACCTGGTCGGCGGCCACGTGCGCATGCCCGCCTACATCCGGGGCAAGACCGGCCGCATCGTCGGCCAGTCGCCGGCTTACCCCTACCCGGACGCGGCGGCGCACGGCCTGGCGAGCGAGCGCCAGTGCACCTTCGACGTCTGCTTCGACGCCACCGAACTGTGGCCCGACGCGGCCGAGCCGGCCGAGGTGCACGTGGGCGTGTTCCACGGCTACCTGGAAAAGCTGGCATGACGGCCGCACTCCCGGCCTCACTCCCCGCGGCGGCCGACGAATCGCTCTGCCTGCCCGACGCCCACGCCCTGCTGCAGGGCTTCGGCAAGGGCGCCTTCACGCCCTCGCAGGTGACCGACGCCTACCTGGCGCGCATCGCCCGGCTCGATGGGCGGCTGCACGCCTACGTGCTGGTGCTGGTCGAACAGGCCCGCGCCCAGGCCGCCGAAAGCGACGCCCGCTGGCGCGCCGGCACGCCTCGCGCGCTCGAAGGCCTGCCGGTGGCCATCAAGGACCTGATCGAGCTCGAAGGCCACGACACCACCGCCGGCTCCGCCACCCGGCGCGGCCGGCCGTCCACCATCACCGCCACGCTGGCGCGGCGGTTGAGGGAAGCCGGCGCGGTGATCCTGGGCAAGGTCCACACCGCCGAATTCGCCTTCGGCTCCTGGGGCGACAACGAGCATCTGGGCGCACCGCTCAACCCCTGGCGGCTCGACGAGCCGCACACCCCAGGCGGCTCCAGCAGCGGCAGCGGCGTGGCGGTCGCGGGCCGTCTGGCGGTCGCCGCCATCGGCACCGACACCGGCGGCTCGGTGCGCATTCCGGCGGCCTTCAACGGCGTGGTCGGCCTCAAGACCAGCTTCGGCCGCATCAGCGGCCATGGCGTGGTGCCGCTCAGCCCTTCGCTCGACACCCCCGGCGTGCTGGCCCGCTCGGTGCCCGACGCCGCCCTGGTCTACCAAGTGCTGCAGGGCCACGACGCGCTCGACCCGCGCACCTGGGCGCGTCCACCGGCGTTGCCGGTGTCCGGCCCGCTCGACGATCTGTCGGACCTGCGCCTGGCCGCCCTCTGCGACACCGACCGCCAGGGCATTGCGCCGTCGATGCTGGCGGCCTACGACGACTGCCTGGACCGCCTGCGCGCGCTCGGCGCCACGGTGGAGCCGGTGGTGCTGGAACAGCCGGTCCACCGCTTTGGCGACCCGACGCCGATGGCCGCCGAGGCCTTTGCCCTGCACGGCGCTGTCGCGCTCGATCCAGCCAGCCTCATGGACCGCACGGTGCGCCAGCGCGTGCTTGGCGGCGACATGCCGGCGGCCGATTACCTGCGCCACCGCGAGACGGTCGCCGCGCAATCGGTCGACTACCACCGCCGCATGGTCGGCTTCGACGCCTTCGTGCTGCCCACCACCCAGGTGCCGGCGGTGCCGCTGGCGAGCATCGGCCGCCGCACCAACGCCAGCGTGCTGACCCGTTTCGCCAACCTGTTCGGCCTGTGCGGCGTGGCGCTGCCCAGCGGCTACGACGAGAGCGGCTTGCCGCTGTCGCTGCAGATCTGCTGCGCCGGCTATCAGGAACACGTGGCGCTGCGGCTGGCGGAATCGCTGGAGCGGGCGACCGCCGACGCGCGGCATTACCCGGAGATCTGAGCGACCGAACGGCGTCCTTATTTGCGCGACGACTAAGGAAACACGCAAACCTTCGTTTCTGCGTGACAGGCGGCCATCTGTAATGGCGGGATTGCTTCACTGCGAGCCGCCATGTCCGCCGTTCTCGATTCCGCTTCCTCCACCTCGACGTTCGACATCCGCCCCCTGCACGATTCGCTGGGCGCGGAAGTCGTCGGCCTGGACCTCTCCCGGCCGCTTTCCGACGCCGATTTCGCGCGCATCCACCGCGCTCATCTCGATCACCATGTGCTGGTCTTCCGCGACCAGCGCATCACGCCGGCCGAGCACGTGGCCTTCAGCCGCCGTTTCGGCCCGCTGCAGATCCACGTGCTGAAGGACTTCCAGCTCGCCGGCCACCCCGAGATCCTGATCGTCTCCAACATCAAGAACGACGATGGCAAACCCATCGGGCTAGGCGACGCCGGTTACTTCTGGCATTCGGACCTGTCGTACAAGGCCGTTCCCAGCCTCGGCTCGCTGCTGCATGCGCAGGAACTGCCCTCCGAAGGCGGCGACACCCTCTTCGCCAATCAGCACGCGGCCTGGGACGAGCTGCCCGAAGCGCTGAAAAACGCCGTCGGCGGCCTGCAGGCCGAGCACAGCTACCTGGCCCGCTACGAGGAACTGCGCCAGCGCAGCCCCTGGCGGCCCAAGCTCACCGAAGCCCAGCTCGCGGAGGTGATCCCCGCCGTGCATCCCGTCGTGCGCACCCATCCGGAAACCGGTCGCAAGGCGCTTTTCGTCAGCGAACACTTCACCACCCGCATCGTCGGCCTGCCCGAGGACGAGAGCCGCGCGCTGCTCGCCGAGCTGTTCGCGCACAGCGTGCAGGACCGCTTCGTCTACCGCCACCGGTGGCAGCCGCACGACCTGGTGTTCTGGGACAACCGCTCGGTGATGCATCTGGCGGCCGGCACGCCGGACCACCTGCGCCGCCGGCTCAACCGCACCACCGTCGAGGGCGACCTGCCCTTCTGACATGCAATCCGCTCTTCACCTCGCGGCGTCCCAAACGCCCCGCACGCCACCCATCGCCCCGCTGCCGGCCACACCGCTGCTGCGCATCGACCGGGTCAGCATCGACTACCCGCTCGCCGACCGCTCGGTGCGCGCGGTGCACCGCGTCAGCCTCGACGTGCACGACGGCGACCGATTCATCCTGCTCGGCGCCTCGGGTTGCGGCAAGTCCTCGCTGCTCAAGGCCATCGGCGGTTTCATCCCGACCAGCGAAGGCACGATCGAACTCGCCGGCCGCCCGGTGCAACGCCCGGGGCCGGACCGTGCCATGGTCTTCCAGGAATTCGACCAGCTGCCGCCCTGGCTCACCGTCGCCCAGAACGTCGCGTTTCCCTTGCGCGCCACCGGCGTCAAGCGCCGCGAGGCCGCCGAACGTGCCGCGGCTTATGTCGACAAGGTGGGACTGGCGCGCTTCGCCGACGCCTACCCACACCAGCTCTCCGGCGGCATGAAGCAGCGGGTGGCCATCGCCCGCGCCCTGGCGCTGCAGCCGCGTGTGCTGCTGATGGACGAGCCCTTCGCCGCGCTCGACGCCCTCACCCGCCAGCGCATGCAGCAGGAGTTGCTGGAGCTGTGGGCCGAGTTCCGCTTCACGCTCGTCTTCGTCACCCACGCCATCGACGAGGCCCTGCTGCTGGGCAGCCGCATCGCGGTGCTGTCGCCGCATCCGGGCCGGCTGCGCGCCGAGATCGACGCCTCGCGCTTCGGCACCGACGACGTGGCCGGTGCCGACTTCCGCGCCGCCACGCAGCGCATCCACGGCCTGCTCTTCGAAAAACCGCATCGGGAGCACGCATGACGTCGATCGCCGTACTGCCCCGGCCGGATGTCGAATACGCCCTGGTCGACGTACCCGCCGAGATCGCCGCACCGACCCGCTCGGCCTGGCAGCGCTTCTGGAGTCACGACGGCGTGCGCCGCGCGGTGGTGGTCGCCGCTTTTCTGGCCGGCTGGGAAATCATCGCCCGCCTGCAGGCCAACGACCTGATGCTGCCGACCTTCGGCCAGACGCTGCTGGCGCTGATCGACGGCTTTCGCACCGGCGAGTTGCCGGCCAAGGCGGGCATCTCGCTGGCGCTGCTGCTCAAGGGCTATGCGGCCGGCGTGGCCTGCGCCTTCGTGCTGACCAGCGTGGCGGTGGCCACCCGCTGGGGCCGCGACCTGCTGTTCACCCTCACTTCCATGCTCAACCCGCTGCCGCCCATCGCCCTGTTGCCGCTGGCGCTGCTGTGGTTCGGCCTGGGCCAGGCGAGCCTGGTCTTCGTGCTGGTGCATTCGGTGCTGTGGCCGCTGGCCCTGGCCACGCTCACCGGCTTCCAGTCGGTACCCGCCACGCTGCGCATGGCCGGCCGCAACTACGGCCTGGGCGGTGTGCGTTATGTGCTGCGCCTGCTGGTGCCGGCCGCGCTGCCGTCGATCCTGTCGGGTCTGAAGATCGGCTGGGCTTTCGCCTGGCGCACGCTGATCGCGGCCGAGTTGGTGTTCGGTGCGTCGTCCGGCAAGGGGGGCCTCGGCTGGTACATCTTCCAGAACCGCAACGAGCTCTACACCGACAAGGTTTTCGCCGGCCTGGCGGTGGTCATCGCGATCGGCCTGGCGGTGGACCTGATCGTCTTCGGCACCCTCGAAAAACTCACCGTCCGGCGCTGGGGCACCCTGCAGTGAGCCGGCATGTCTTCGATTCCATCCATCCACTTCCGACCCGCTACCTTTCCATGACATCGCGTATCGCATCGTTCGTCGTCGCCACCGCCCTCGCCGGCGGCACCCTGGCCGCCCACGCAGAGGGCCAGATCCGCATCGCCCAGCAGTTCGGCATCGGCTACCTGCTGCTCGACGTGGTGCAGGACCAGAAGCTCATCGAGAAACATGGCAAGGCGCTGGGCGTGGACGTGAAGGTGGACTGGAACCAGATCTCCGGTGCCACCGCCATGAACGAGGCGCTGCTGGCCAACTCGCTCGACGTGGTATCTGCCGGCGTGCCGCCGATGCTCACGCTGTGGGACCGTACCAGGGGCCGGCAGAACGTGAAGGCCATCGCGGCGCTGGGATCGCTGCCCAACTACCTGATCACCAACAACCCCAAGGTGCAGAACATCAAGGACCTGAGCGACAAGGACCGTATCGCCGTGCCCGCCGCCGGCACCGGTTTCCAGTCGCGCACCCTGCAGATCGAAACCGCCAAGGTCTTCGGCAAGGACGAGTTCAAGAAGTTCGACAATATCTCGGTCAGCCTGCCGCACCCGGACGCCACCGCCGCACTCATCTCCGGCGGCTCGGAAATCAACACGCACTTCTCGAGCGCGCCCTTCTACTACCAGGCGATCGACGCCAACAAGGCGGTGCACAAGATCATCAGCAGCTACGACATCCTGGGCGGCCCGGCCACCTTCAACGTGCTCTACACCACGCAGAAGTTCCACGACGAGAACCCCAAGACCTACAAGGCCTTCTACGCAGCGCTGCTGGAAGCCGCCGACTACGTGCGCCGCGACAAGGCCGGCGCGGCGCAGACCTTCATCCGGGTGCAGAAGTCCAAGCTCTCGCCGGAATTCGTGCGCCGCATCGTCGAGGATCCGGAGAACGACTTCACCGCCTCGCCGCACCGCACCTTCGTCTATGCCGACGAGCTGAACAAGCTCGGCGTGCTCAAGACCAAGGCCGGTTCGTGGAAGGACTACTTCTTCGAAGAGGCCTACGCCCAGCCGGGCAGCTGAGCGCGGGGGCAAGGCCCGCGCGGGTCAGGGCAGCGTGGCGCGCACCAGCTGGTCGTCGTTGATCATCACCAGTTGCTTCACCCCGGTCGCCACGGCCGAGCGGATGCCGGGCACCAGCTTGGGATCGTTGCCGTAGACGATGCCGGTCTGCACCGTCGGGATCAACTGGGTCAGCACGCCGGTATCGGGCGCGAGGCCGAAGATGCCTTCGCTGGTCGTCAGAAAGATGTTGCCCGCCGGGTCGATCACGATCCGGGTGCTGCCCCGGTTGAGAAAGGTGCCGCTGGTCGCCAGCGTGCTCACGCTGCCGTCGGGCGCCACGCGGCGCACCGTCGCGTACGGCTGCGCATCGTCGATGACCCACAGGGTCCCGTCCGGCGTGAAGGCGATCGATGCCGGCAGCGACAGACGGGCGGTGCCGCGCGGACCGTCTTCGGCGCCGAGCGACCCCAGCTCGCCGGCGAAGGTGCTCACGTTGCCGGCCGGGTCGATGCGCCGGATCGCCGAATTGAATTGATCGGCCACGAACACCGCCCCGCCCGGCCCCACCGCCAGGCTCTGCACCCCCTGGAAACGCGCCGCTGCCGCCGCACCGTTGGCCGTGCCGCTGACCGACTTGGAGCCGGCGAGGCTGGCCACCGTGCGTGTCGCCGGGTCGAGCCGCCGCACGTCGTGGAGGTCGGCGAAGTAGATGGTGCCGTCGGCGGCCACCGTCACCGCCTGGCCGCCGGCGGCCACCTGCGCGATGTTGTCGCGCCCGTCGAGGTTGTTGACCGCGCCGGGCAGCCCGATCAGCGGCGTGATGCGGCCGTCGGCGGCCAGGCGGCGCACCGTGGTCTGCTCGGCCAGCACCAGGCTGCCGTCGGGCGAGGCGCCGATCTGGCTCAGGTTGACCAGGCGTGGCGGCAGCTGCGCCAGCACGCCGTTGCCGTCCGGATGGGAGGTGTTGAACCAGGCCTCGTGGGCGATGGTGGTGAGGTAGCCGTCGGCTGCCGCCACCCGCAGCGCGCCGTTGTTGAAGTCGGTGAAGACCACGCGGCCGTCGCCGATGGCGGCCACGCCGCCGGTTTCGGATCCGCCGATGAAGCCGGTGCCGGGCGGCCCGTCGATCAGCGCGGTGGGTGATGGCGTCGGCGGCGCGCCGCGGCTGCCGGCCAGGGTGCGCACCGTGCCGGTGGTGAGATCGACGGCGCGGATCAGGCCGCTGAAGGCGTCGAGGTCGCGGGCATAAAGCGTGTTGCCGTCCACCGTCATGCCGCGCAGGTTGAGGAACGTGCCCGCGCCGGCCGGGCCGTCGACGGTGACATTGGCATTGCTCGGGCCGCCGCCGGCCACTGTCTGCACCACGCCGGCCGCATTGCCCACGCGGGTGATGCGCCGCAGATAGCGGTTACCGGTATCGGCGACATACACCGTGTTGTCGCCCGCCACCGCAACGCCATACACCACGTGGAAGCGCGCACTGGCGGCCGGCCCGTCCTGGTAGCCGAAGCCGGCGGCCGGGTTGCCGGCATAGGTGGTGACCACGCCCGCGGGCGTGACGCGGCGAATCGCGTAGTTGCCGGTGTCGGCCACGTAGAGATCGCCGTCCGGCCCGGCCGCGAGCGCGATCGGCAGGTTGAAGCTCGCCGCGCCGCCGATGCCATCGGCGCGGCCGGCGGCCGCATAGGGCGTGCCGGCGATGGTGGTGACGGTGCCGTCCGGCGCGATCCGGCGCACCACGCGGGCGGTCGGTTCGGTCACGAACAGATTGCCCGACGCATCGGCGGCGATGCTGCTCGGCGCGTTGAAGCGTGCCGCCGTGCCCACTCCGTCGATGGTGGCCAAATCATTGACCGCCCCCGCCACCAGCGTGATGGTCGACAGGTCGGCCGACAGCCGGCGCACCGTGGAGCCGGCGACGAATGCGTAGCTGCCAGAAGCCTCGCGCACGATGCCGTTGGGCTGGTCGACGATGGCCTGGTCGCGCACGCCGCTGACCGGCACGCGCGCCAGCGTGGCGGCTACCGCCGCCGTCACGCTCAGGGTAGCGACCGCACTGGTCGTGGCCGACAGCCCGCCACACGACACCTGCGCCCGGAACTGCGCGCCGTTGTCGCTGCTCGCCGGCGCCATGCTGTAGGTGGTGGCGGTGGCCCCGGCGATGTCGGCGAACACCCCGCCGCTGCCGCGCTGCCATTGCACGGTGAAGTTGCGCGCGCTGCAGCCGCCCGCCACGGTGAAGCTGGCGGTCGTGCCGGCCGATGCGCTCTGGCTGCTCGGCTGCGCGCTCAGCGACAGCACCGGCGGCGTGGCGGCCGGTGTCACGGTGAGCGTGGCGTTGTCACTGGTGGCGTTGCCGGCGGCGTTGCTCACCACCGCGCGGAAGATGGCACCGCTGTCGGTCGATGCGGCGGCGGCGAGGGTGTAGGTGGCGGCGGTCGCGCCGGCGATGGCGCTGCCGTTGCGCTGCCACTGGTAGCTCAGTGGCGCGGTGCCGGTCGCCGTCACGCTGAAGGCGGCGACCTGGCCTTCGACCACGGTGGTGCCGGCGGGCTGGGTGGTGATGGCGGGGGCCACGTCCACCTCGCCCGGGCTGCCGCCGCCGCCCGGGGCCACGACCGGCGGCGGGGTGTCGCCACCGGCGGCCGGATCGTTGCTGCCGCCGCAGGAGGCCAGCGCCATGCAGAGCGCGGCGGCCAATGTGCGGCAGGCGTGCGGTGGTGGAAGCCAGCGTGAGAGAGCGATAACCAGCCCTTGCCACCGGCCGATGGCGCGGCGTTCAGGAAAGGTCAGCCTGGCGAAATTCGTCATTGCCACTCCTTGATGAAAACCGGTCGGCCCGCAGGCCGGTCAGATCGGGCACGCCGGCCTGCATGCGCTGGCGCAGGCGCTTCCATTGCATGCGGCGGCGCATGGCGATCACGGTGACGCAGCCGCAGCCGACCAGGTTGATCAACGAGATCAGCACGAAGGGCAGGTCGTGAAGCACCAGCAGGCCGTAGAGCGTGCTGGTGGCCTGAGCCAGGACCCAGGAGCCCCAGGTCAGAACCGAGACGGAGCGGGCGCCGTCGGTACAGCGCCAGACCACGATGATCTGCGGGAGGTAGGTGACGAGCCGGGTGGCGTTGGTGAGGAGGTAGAGCCAGGCGATCAGGCCTAGCCAGCTGTTGTCGATGTCTGACGGGTGGACGGGCATGTCAGTACTGCCCTGCGCTGGCTTTTCTTGCGCTTTGGTCTGTCGTGTTGCTGGAGCCGTCTTGCTGCCTCATGACCCGCCTCTCTTGGTGGAGCCCTTCTGTGAAGGAGTGGCGGAACTTTAGGTAGGTCGAGCTATGGTGGAAATGCCGCGATGGCGTGAGAGGGTCGCGTGTTTGCGGGATGGACTTCCGGGTTGTTGGTCTTGCTGGACCGGCTTGGGTTCATCGCTTTCTTCTATTGGTCGGGGGGCTAGCTGGGGGCTTGCTCTTTGCCGGGCTGGCCGCTCGTTTTCTTTTTTCTTCTCTATGCAGAGGGTGGAGCTGGGGGCTTGCTCTTTGCTAGGTCAGCTTGTCTTTTTTCTTTTCTTCTCTCTTCCGAGGGTGGAGCTGGGGGCTTGCGCGCCCCCAGACCCGCGGTAACTGATACCTTGTGGGCCAGCTTCCCTTCGCGCGAAGGAGGCCCGTTGCGGTGACCCTGTGCGGTAACTTGGGATCAGATCCTGCAAGAAAGACTGGTGCACGGTGACGGATTCGACGTCGTAGCTCGAACGGTGTCTTGGGGCGCCAGCGGCCCGCGCGGGCCGCTGGCTGACCCCGCGTATCAGGTTGGGAGAGTCGGATAGCGTGCGTTTTTGCGGAGTCACGGCGATGAACTCTCAAGTGGGCGTGGATGTCAGCAAGGCCAAGCTCGATGCGGCATTGCTCAATGAACAGGGCAAGTACAGGACGAAGGTTTTTGCCAACACGGCGGGCGGTTGTGCGGCCTTGCTCGACTGGTTGGCCGCACACGTTGCGGGCGGCATCTCGCAGGTGCATGTCTGCATGGAGGCCACCGGCACGTACCACGAGCTGCTCGCGCTCGCGCTTCATGACCGGGGTGTTCTGGTCTCGGTAGCCAACCCGATGAAGGTCAAGCGCTTCATCGAGGTGGAGGGCACGCGCAACAAGACCGACAGTGCGGACGCCAGGAGCCTGGCGAGGTTCTGCCGGATGACGCGGCCTGAGGCGTGGGAGGCGCCGAGCAAGGCGGTGCGGGAGTTGCAGGCACTCGTGGCGCGACTGGACACGCTGCAGCAGATGCGCCAGAGCGAGCTCAATCGCCTGGACGTGGCGCACGGTGCGGTGCAGGCTTCGCTGCAGGAGATGATCGAAGTGCTCACGAAATCGATCGAGGAAGTCCAGCGCAGGATCCGCCGGACCATCGACGACGATCCCGATCTTCAAAGGCGTGACGGCCTGCTGCAGAGCATTCCGGGCATTGGAGAGCGGACGGTGGCGCAATTGCTGGCCTACATCGGACGTCCCGAACGGTTCAAGTCGGCCAAGGCGCTGGCGGCGTATGCGAGTGTCTCGCCGTTGATCAGGCAGTCGGGCACATCGCTCAACAAGCATCACGGCACGCATGCGCAGGGGCATCGAGAACTGAAGAAGGCGCTGTACTTCCCGGCCATGACGGCCAGCCGCTTCAACCCGGTGATCAAGGCCTTCAGCCAACGTCTGAAGGCGCAGAACAAACCCAACAAGGTCGTTTTGGTGGCGTGCATGCATAAGTTGCTGGCGATCGCTTTTGGCGTACTTCGATCGGGAAAACCGTTCGATCCGAGCCTGGCTTGCTCGGCCAGGGCTTGACGATCAACACGGTGTCTTTCTTTTCTGGCAAAAAAGAAAGTCACCAAAGAAAGTTGCCTTGAAGACGAGCTCGAGGCTCGGTCGGGCCATAGCTTCGCTCGGCCTGGGGAATGTGCCTTCGAACGCTCTAGCGGCAACAGTTTGGACAAGGGTCGATCCAGTGCCTCTGCCCCTGCTTCGCAGGGTCGGGGCTGAGAGGGTAAGAACAGGTGACCGCACTGAGCACAGCGACGGGGCCGCGCTGCTCCGATGGCCACGCGC
This sequence comes from Xylophilus sp. GOD-11R, assembly GCF_033546935.1. GTDB lineage: Bacteria > Pseudomonadota > Gammaproteobacteria > Burkholderiales > Burkholderiaceae_C > Xylophilus. The sequence goes on from NZ_CP137854.1 coordinate 3,389,887, forward strand.
GCTGCTTGCACGGCCGAGATTGCACTGGCGCGTCGAATGGTCATATGACATGACCGCTGACCGGCTGAGAACCGGGCGCACTGACCAAATCGACGAGCGGGGCGAATCGACGCGGCTGATCGCTCCGGCCACACCCCGGCGCGCAGCGAGCATGGCGATTGAACCAGCGCGGCCCCCTTACCGTGCTCAGTGCGGTGAACTGTCCTTACCCTCTCAGCCTCGACCCGCGAAGCGGGGCCATGGCTCTGGATCGACCCTTGTCCAAACTGTTGCCGCTAGAGCGTTCGAAGGCACATTCCCCAGGCCGAGCGAAGCAATGGCCCGACCGAGCTTCGAGCTCGTCTTCAAGGGTTTTTCTTTGGTGACTTTCTTTTGTCCCAACAAAAGAAAGTTACCGCGGGTCTGGGGGCGCGCAAGCCCCCAGCTCCACCCTCGGAAGAGAGAAGAAAAGAAAAAAGACAAGCTGACCTAGCAAAGTGCAAGCCCCCAGGCAAAGGCAAAGGCAAAGGCAAAGGCAAAGGCAAAGGCAAAGGCAAAGGCAAAGGCAAAGGCAAAGGCAAGGACTCAAGCCAACAAAGGCTCCACCCCCGAAGGAATCCGAGAAAGCGGAATCCTCAGCACCACCCGCGTGCCCCCGGCGCCGGATCGCACATCCAACTCCCCCCCCAGCTGCCGAGCCCGCGCCTGCATATTCCCGATCCCCCGCCCCGCCCGGTGCCGAACCGCATTGCTCCCCTGCCCGTCGTCGGAAACCTCCAACTCCAGACTGTCCCCGCTCTGCCGCAGATCCACCCGCACATTGCGCGCCTTGGCATGCTTGAGCACATTGGTCAGCGCCTCCTGCGCGATCCGCAGCAACTGCAGTGCCGACTGCCGCGACAGCCGAAACGCCGGCTCCGGCAGATCGACAGACCACCCCGGCGTCACCTGCGCGTCCTGCATCAGCGACTGCCAGCGAAACAGAAAATTGCCCAGCGCCGACTGAAAGTCATCCCCCGGCGCCAGCACCTCCAGCGCCAGCCGCATGTCGGCGATGCAGTCGCGCAGCATCTGCGCGATCTGCCCGTGCGTCATGTCCCCCCGCTCCACCCGCAGCAGCGAGGTGAACAGGCGCGACCCCAGCCCGTCGTGGATCTCCCGCATGATGAGTTCACGCTCCTGCGCCGCCGCGTTGCTGCGTTGCAGCTCGGCCATGCGCTCGTAGTTCTCGGCCAGAAACCGCTCGCGCTGCGCCACCCGGTCCTCGAGCGTCTCGTTGAGATCGGCCAGGCTGGTGTTGGCCCGCTCCATGCCCGAAAGCGCATCCAGAAACCGCGCCGTGAGCAGCCCGCCGAGCCCGAACAGCACCAGGTCGGCACCGAAATGCAGCAGAAAGATGCGCTGCCCCACCCACCAGCCCGGCAAGAAATGCGACAGCGCGCCGTTGTCCCAGGCGACCAGGTAGTCGTGCATGCCGGTCAGCACCGCCACCGCCAGCGTGGTCGGCATGATCACCGCGGCCACTGTGCGCTGGCGCCACACCGCCCAGCCGGCCAGCAGCAGGATGCCGATGCCGATCGGAATCAGCCCGGCCGACCACACACGGTTGACCGCCGCCTCGCCGTTAGGCCCCGCCCACAGCAACCACAGCGGGCCGGCGATCCAATACACCAGCAAGGCCCGCTCGGCCCAGGGCTTGTCCAGCCCGGCGAAACGCATCGCGAACATCGCCATCACCACGATGAAGCCGCCGGTCGCCCCGAGGTAGGTGATACGCCACAGAAACCAGCTGTCGGCCGGCATTCGCTCGATGACGAAGGTCAGGGTGCGCACGCCCCACAGGGCGCAGGCCAGGCCGAGCAGGCCGTAGAGCTTTTCGGTGCGGCGCCGCCAGTAGATGAACAGCACGAAACCCGCCATGAGCCAGCAGACCACGATGGTGACCTGCGGCAGGCTGCGAACCCAGAAGGTGCGGCGATCGGCCCGGGGGCGGATCTCGGCCTCCAGCCCCACCAGCACCCGGGGAAAATGGTGGATCGCGCCCGGCGGCACCGCGCCGGTGCGTATCGCCACCTGGTTCACCCCCGGCCGCAGCAATCCGGCCGGCAGCGTGACCAGGTGGGGCCGCTCCCAGCGCACCCGCAGCTCGGGCGTGCTCTCCGGCACGCTGCCGGCCAGCGCGCCGTTGACCCAGATCTCGCCGCCTTCGTAGAGAAAGGGCAGGCAGAGCGCCCACTGCACACGGGGGTCGACGTGGTCCGGCCCTTCGAATTCGCCGCGGTACCAGGTGCGTTGCGCGCCGGGCGCGCCGTCCTGCTCCAGCGCCTCGGGCAGGGTCACGGTGACCCAGGCCGCGTCGCCGCCGGCGTCGCCCGGCGGCAGCAGCTCGGCCGACTGGGTGCGCTGCATCTGTCGGAACTCGAAAGGCGCGCTCCAGGCACCGGCCGCCCCCAGGCACAGCGCGACCATGGCGAGCAGGCGCAGCAGCCGCGTTCGGGCGAAAGCGAGTGTCACAGCAGGCCCAGCTGCCCGGCTTCGTACACCGCCTCGCTGCGCGAATGCACGGCGAGCTTGCGGTAGATCTTCTTGACGTGGGCGACCACCGTGTGCGGCGAGATGTCGAGCAAGGTGCCGATGGTCTCGAAGGTGAAGCCCTTGGCGATCATGCGCAGCAACTCGCCCTCGCGCGGCGTAAGGGGCGAGCCCTCGCCCCGGGTGTCCGGGCCGGCGTCCGATACGGTGTCGCTCCCGGCGGTCACCTCCTGCGCTTCGGCCCGCGCCCGGGTTCGAAACCGCTCCAGCACCCGGCGGGCGATGCCCGGGCTGATCGGCGCGCCGCCCAGGCGCAGCTCGTGAATGCTGGTCACGATGCGTTCGGCCGACGCATCCTTCAGCAAATAGCCGCTGGCGCCCGCCTCGATCGACGACACCACATGGTTGTCGTCGGCAAACATGGTCACCACCAGCACGTCGCACCCAGGATGGTGGCGCGCAACGTGCTCGATGAGGGTCACGCCGTTCATGTCGGGCAGGCCCAGGTCGACCAGCAGCACGTCGGGCGGCTGCAGGTCGAGCATGCTCAGGCCGGCCTGGCCGGTGTTGACGGCACCGAGCAGGCTGAGCGAGGAATCGTTGAGCACCGCGTTGGAGAATCGGCGCATGAATTCCGGCTCGTCTTCGACGATCAGCACCGTGGTCGGCATCATTTCTCCGCAGGGGGATGACGGCTCATTTTGACATCGACTCACGCGAGCATCCAATACCGTCAAGACGCTATGGGTCGCCTGCGCGCCACTGCCGGAAGCGGCGTATCGTGCGCAGCTTCCACCCGGAGCGCACATGACGACCATCGACGAAACCTTGCGACGAGCCTTGTCCGTGACCGGAAAAGGCACCCTCTACTGGGCCGGCGCCGGCGGCCGCGACCCGGCAGCCGCCTCGCCTGCCGAGCCGCTGGCGGTGGGCCGCGAATGGCCGCGTCTGCCGCCCGACCAGCAGGCCACGCTGCGGCCCCTGGCCGAAGCCGCCGGCCTCGACGTGACCGACCCGGGCCTGGTGGTGCCGGCCTGCGACTGCTCCGGCTACGTCTGCTGGGCCATGGGCATCTCCCGCAAGGCCTCCGGCGCCAGCGGCGACGTGTGGATCAACACCGACAGCATCTGGCAGGACGCCCAGGGCGCCGGCCGGCAGTTCCAGGCCATCCCGCGGGCGACCGTCGGCTGCCTGGTGGTCTACCCCAAGGCCGGCAGCGGCGAGAGCTACGGCCACATCGGCCTGGTGACCGAGGTGGGCGCCGACGGCCAGGCTGCGCAGATCGCGCATTGCTCGGCGGTCAACTTCATGGAGCCACCGCACGACGCGATCGAGGTGAACGCGGGCGAGGCTTTCCGCCGCCAGCCCAAGACGATCTACGCACGCTTTCTCGGCATGCGGAGCTGAGCGCGATTCAGCAGGGCCGGTCGTCGCCACAGTCCTCGTTGCCCAGGGCGTCCAGGGCCATGATCAACGCCAGGTGCGACAGGCCCTGCGGCAGGTTGCCGGCGAAGGCGCCGTCGTGCGGATCGATCATCTCGGTGAAGACACCGACACCGTGGTCGAGCCCGGCCAGCGCGTGGCGCAGGGCGTGCTCGCCCCGGGTACGCTGGCCCAGCAGCACGCGGGCCTCCACCATCCAGAAGGTGCACGCCAGAAAACAGCCCTCTTCCACGTGCACGCCGCTGTAGCGGTAGTGAAACGCGCCGCTTCCCAGCTGGCGATCGATCGCGTCCAGCGTCTTGCCCAGGCGCTCCCGGCCGGGGTAGCCGAAACGCACCGCCATCGCCAGGGCGGCGTCGATCTGGTCCGAGCCCGGATACGCCAGATAGGACTGCAGCGCCGGGGACCAGCAGTTTTCTTCGATCCAGCGTTCGATGCGGTCGCGCTCGCGGCACCAGCGGTCGCGGCAGGTGGTGGGCAGCTGGCCGCCGTCGGCCAGTTCCACCGCCCGGGCCAGCGCCTGCCAGCAGCTGATCTTGGAGTTGGTGTAGTGCTGCGGCTCCGGCAGCTCCCAGATGCCCGAATCCTTCTGCCGCCAGCTGTCGGCGCACTGGTCGGCCAGCCGCGACAGCAGATGCGCGCTGGACGAATCCAGGATGTTGCCGCAATTCACGAAACGCGCCGCCGTCTCGAAGATGTCGCCGAACACGCCATGCTGCCGCTGCGTGGCGGCGTCGTTGCCGATCTGCACCGGTTGCGACCGGCGGTAGCCGGGCACGTCCACCGGGTGGGCCGTCTGCACCCGACCGCCTGCGAGCGTGAAGCACACCAGCGGGCCATGCTCTTCCAGCCGCTTGAGCAGCCAGGTGAAGGCGGCCTTGGCTTCGGCTTGCGCACCTGCCGCCAGAAAGGCCTTGACCGTGTAGCCCGCGTCGCGCACCCAGGCGAAACGGTAGTCGTAGTTCTTGGCGCCGCCCACGCCTTCGGGCAGCGACGTGGTGCCGGCCGCCGCGATCGCACCGGTGGGCGAATACAGCAGCAGCTTGAGCGCCAGCGCGCTGCGCAGAAACGCCGGGCGCCACTCGGTGCCGTGGCTCAGGCGCGATGCCCAGGTCTTCCACTCCTGGTCGGAAACCTCGATACGGTCGTCGATGTCCTGCACGCTCGGCACCACCAGCGGCTCGTCCTCCCCGGCGACGATGCCGACCACCTCGCGGCCGCCCGCGCGCACCGCGAAGCCGCCCTGCACGCCCTCGTCGGACCGCTCCACCCGCACGCCGTCGCTGTGCACGAACACGCCCAGCACACGGTCGACATGGAAGGTGGCGTGCGTGCCGATCTTCGATTGATACGGACTGACCGCGTTGGCCCGGCGCCCGAAGAGCAGTTGCAGATCGAACTCGACCTCGCCTTCGAGGCCTTCGACACGGCGGGCGAGTTCGGCCCAGGGCAGCCGCCCGGCGGTGCCGCTGTTGAGCGACTCGGTCATCCGTGCCCGGCCGCGCGACGTGGTGAACAAGGTCTCCAGGACGTTGCTGTCTTCTCGATAACGCTGTTCGGCGCTGAACTCGCCACGCGGCAGCAACTGAAAGAAGCCGCCGTCCTCCGGGTCGAGCAGGCGGTTGAAGAGCGGTGGCGAGTCGAGATTGGGCACGCACCACCAGTCGATCGATCCGTCCGCGCCCGACAACGCGATGGCGCGGCCGTCGCCCAGCACGCCGTAGCGCTCCAGCGGCAGGTATCCGTCGGTGCGTACGACGGGTCGGAGGAATGCTTCGGAATTCACCAGGGCACGGTCGTTCATCTGCTTGGGTTCCAAAAAAAGCGGGCGCCCGTATAGGCGACATGCGTCGATGTTTGGCGCAAAGCCCGGTACGCGGGCGTGGGGCGAGGGCATGCACCGCCGTAGTCCGACGACAACAGCGTCCGGCCGCAAAAGTCCGGCCGCCTGCGCGTGCAGGCGTCCTACGCGGATCGTCGGCATCGCGCCGATAAGCGGGGACTCACCGGTCTTTCAGCATGCGGCGTCATCCATTCATTCGAGGAAATCTCCATGCTCATCGACCCGCGCGAAGCCGGCGCCAAGCCACCGTTTCCCCAGAAAAAACAACCGGTGCCCGGCAGACAGGCCGCCATGGATCCGCCTTCCGACTGTGGCGAGACCAGCTACCGCGGCTCGGGCCGCCTGGCCGGACGCAAGGCGCTGATCACCGGCGGCGACTCCGGCATCGGCCGGGCGGTCGCCATCGCCTTCGCCCGCGAAGGCGCCGACGTGGTGATCAGCTATCTCGACGAAACCGAGGACGCCGCCTCCACGGCCGCGCTGGTGCGCGACGCCGGCCGCAAGTGCATCGCCATCGCTGGCGATATCCGCGAGGAGGCGCACTGCCAGTCGCTGGTCAGGACCACGATCGACGAGCTCGGCGGCATCGACATCCTGGTGAACAACGCGGCCTACCAGATGACGCGCCAGAGCATCGTCGACGTGCCGAGCGAGGAGTTCGACCGCATCTTCCGCACCAACGTCTACGCCACGTTCTTTCTGTGCAAGGCCGCGGTGCCCCATTTGCCGCCGGGCTCGTCGATCATCAACACGGTATCGGTGAACTCCGACAAACCCAGCCCGCACCTGGTGGCCTACGCCGCCACCAAGGGAGCGCTGCAGAACCTCACCGGCGGACTGTCGCAATCGCTCGCGTCCCAGGGCATCCGCGTGAACTGCGTGGCCCCGGGCCCGATCTGGACACCGCTGATCCCCGCCACGATGGAACAGGAAGAGGTGACCAACTTCGGCAAGCAGGTGCCGCTGGAGCGGCCCGGCCAACCGGTCGAAGTGGCTCCCGCCTACGTGATGCTGGCCTCGGGCGAGGCTTCGTTCATTTCCGGCGCGACGATCGCGGTGACGGGTGGGGTGCCGATGATCTGAAAGCTGGGTGAGCCTCAGGGTCCGCTTGCATCCGACGGATGCGGCCGACCGCCCCCGCGGCCACTGCCTTCCCGATCCACGTTCGGAGGTTGCTGTCCGCTGTGGCCGTCCCCCTCCTTTTCCGTCACCTCGTCGTCCTCCTCCTTTGCATCGGCCATCGCTTCGGGCTCCAGTTCCTCGGCCGCGCGGTTGAGGTACACGAACGCGCCCCACGCGCCGAGCAGCAGCGCGGTAGCGCCCAGCAGGGAAGCCGCATAGGGCAGCTGGGCGGCGTCCTCGTGCAGTGCCTGGAAAGTGGCCACGAGGCCTTCCACCGCCAGCGCGACGATCACCACCACGAAGAACCGTGACAGGTAACGCCGCACCCGGGTGGGCGCACTGATGTCGGCCTCGCGGATGACTTCCTCTTCCACGATGGTCTCGGCCATCTGCAGCGCCACGACCGCCGCGGCGAGCAGGCCGATGGCTTCGATGATGGTCTGCGCAGCCGACTCGTCCCAGCCGGCCGACACCGCGGTCCAGCCGACATGGCCGGCGATGATGACCAGCACCAGGGAGGCGCAGGCGAACAGCAGGGCCATCAGGCCGTGCATCAGGGAGAACAGACGCATCATCAATTTCACACGGAGCCTTTGAAGACAAGTTCGTGGGTAAAGGGGGCGGCCAGCGTAACGCGGCTCGGCGGCCCGTCTTGTGCGACGGCGCCTCGTGATCGCTCCATCCCGGTTCGACGACGTCGGGCGCCGCTGCCCAGGCCGATCAGCCGGGTCGGCCCGGCGTTCCCGGCTGCCGCTCGGCCTCGGCGGGGCGCACCGGCATCACCGCCATGACGGTGGCCACCGCCATCAGCCCCGCGGCGAAACAATAGATCGTCAGCGCCGGCCAGATCGGCAGCAGCAGTCCCGCCACCAGCGGGCCGGCTCCTGCGCCGATGTCGCGCCAGAGCGAGCGCGCCACCAGCGCCTGCACCCGGTCGGGGCCGGGGAAACGCTGGCCGACGATCACCGGCAGCAGCGGCAGCTGCAGCGCGCGCAGCGACAGGATGGCGAGCGCACCACTCACCAGCCAGCCGGCGCCGAAGGCCACCAGCCCCAGGGCCGTGCACAGGCTCAGCACCAGCAGCATGCGTTCGGCGCCCCAGCGGGTGGCGGCATGGCCGCCGGCCGGACTGAGCACGATCTCGGTCACGTAGCGGGCCGACATCAGCAGCGCGGCGGCCAGCAGCGGCGACTCCAGGCCGGAGGCCCGGGCCAGGTAGGTGAGGCCGATGAGGAACACGCCGTCGAGCACCATGCCTTCGACGAAGGCCCAGGCGTCCAGGCCGGTCGGCAGGGTGAAGCGGCGGATCGGCGGCAGTGCGAACCGCCGCGCCTGCACCGGAATGGCGCGCGATGCGAGCAGGCCGCATAGTGCGCCGATCGCCGCCACGAAGAAGATGGCGCGCGGGCCGGCCATCAGCGTGACCCAGGCTCCCAGCGGCAGCGCCACCATCGGCCCGAGCGCGGTCAACGCGCGCGAGATGCCCGCCCGCCGCGCCGCGCCGAGCGGCTCTTCCACGGCCAAGGCCTGCGTGGACAAATTGAACGCACCGAAACACAGCCCCCACACCAGCCGCGCGCCGATGAGCAGCCACATGCCCGACAAGGTACCGTAGACCAGGCAACACGCCGACGCCGCGACCAGCGCCCCGGTGAGCGTGGGCCGATCGCCCCGCTCGGCATAGAACCGGGCGACCCAGCCGTACCCCGCGATGCGTACCAGCCGGTTGGCCGCCAGCAGCAGCCCGACCTCCGGCAGGGTCAGCCCGAAATCCGAGGCGTACAGCGGCAGCAGCAGGTACAGCAGCGCGTCGCCCGGCGCGCCGGCGGTCATGGCCAGGGCGGCCATCGCCGAGCGGCGGTCGGCCTCCGGATGGGCCGATGTCCTCATGCGGACCGGCACCGGCAATCGCGCTGCGCCACCGACGGCAGCGCGGAAATCAGGCGAAACAAGTCGGGCACCGGCAACTGCGTCATGGTCAGGCCACTTTACCGGATTAGTGAAAAAATGTGGCCGATTTCTTGCTTTGCTCGCTCAGACGCTCCTACAACGCCCCAAAATTGGTAAGGCCAATTCAAGGAAACGAGTAACACGTGATCGAGCAACTCAAACAAATCGACAGCCGCCGCCTCTACCAGCGAATCGCCGACCAGATCCGCGGGCTGATCGACAGCGGCCGCTACGTGCCCGGCGCGCGCCTGCCGCCCGAGCGTGATCTGGCGGTGCAGCTCGGCGTGTCGCGGCCCTCGGTGCGCGAGGCGCTGATCGCGCTGGAGCTCGAAGGCAGCGTCGAGGTGCGCATGGGCGCCGGGGTGTACGTGTGCACGTCGCCGGGCGACAAGCCGCTGTCCACCGCCGCCATGGGCGAAAGCCCCACCGAGCTGATGCAGGCGCGCGTGGTGCTGGAAGGCACCGTCGTGATGATGGCCTGCGCCCGCTGCACGCCCGAGGCCCTGGCCGGGCTGCGCGTCTCCATCGAGGGCATGCGGGCCGCCGTGTCGGAGCGCGTCGCGCCGCTGCACTTCGACCGCCAGTTCCACGTCGGCATCGCCGCGATGACCGGCAACACGGTGCTGGCACGGCTGGTGGGCGACCTGTTCGACGAACGCCAGAAGGGCGCGATCTCCTCGCAGATCAGCGAGCGCGCCGAGAGCCCGCAGACCTGGACCGAGGCGGTGGAAGAACACGAGGCCGTGCTGCGCGCGCTGGAAGCCCGCGACGCGCTGGCTGCCCACACCGCCATGTGCCGCCACCTGAGCGCATCGCAACACCGCTGGACCGAACGCGGACGCCAGGAATGGTCCTGAAAGCCAACGCTCCCAAGGAGATCGAACTGAACGCCGCCGACACCTCTTCGCTCGACCTCGCCACCCCGCGCCAGGGCCGCTTCTTCGCACGTTCGCGCGGCTGGGCCCGGGAGCGCACCCAGTTCGTGGTGCTCATGCTGATTCCGCCGGTCGTGCTGCTGGTCGGGCTGATCGCCCTGCCCTTTCTCATCGGCCTGGGCGTGAGCTTCACCGACTACATGCTGTCGAACCCGCCGGCGCGCTTTTCCGGCTTCACCAACTACCAGGACCTCTTGCGCGCGGGCGAGTTCTGGCAGGCGCTGCGGCTCACGTTGTTGTTCACCGTGGTGGCGGTGGCGATCCAGACCGCCCTCGGCGTGGGCCTGGCCGTGCTGCTGCACGCCGAAACCCGCCACGTGCCCATGCTGCGCATGCTCTACCTGCTGCCCATGGCCGTCACCCCGGTGGCCGCCACCTTCACTTTCCGCATGATGTTCAACCCGAGCCTGGGCGTGCTGAACTACCTGCTGGGCCTGGTCGGTCTGCCACCGCAGGACTGGCTGGGCAACGGCGACCTGGCGCTGATCTCGCTGCTGCTGGTCGACACCTGGCAGCACACGCCTTTCATCTTGCTGATCGTGGGCGGCGGCCTGGCCTCGCTGCCGGCGGAGCCCTTCGAGGCCGCCCGCATCGACGGCGCCAGCGCCTGGCAGACCTTCACCCTCATCACCCTGCCGCTGCTCAAGCCCTTCCTGGCCATCGCCGTGCTGTTCCGCGCGATCGACGCCTTCAAGACCTTCGACATCATCTTCGTGCTCACCGCCGGCGGCCCCGGCACCTCGACGACCACGCTCAACGTGTACGCCTACAAGCAGGCGATCGAGTTCGTGTCGCTCGGCTACGGCGCGGCCATCGCCATCGTGATGATGCTGATCGTGACCATCGCCGCCATGCTGTTCCTGCGGCGCACCCGCCTGCTGAGCGTCGCCTGACGCGCCCGAAGAAAGAGGCCCGCGCATGCTCGTCACCATCCTCCGCCGCACCGTGCTCTGGGGCTTCGCCGCCTGGTGCGTGTTCCCCATCTACTGGCTGCTCAACACCTCGCTGAAGACCACCGTGGACGCCATCGCCCGGCCGCCCACCTTCGTCTTCACGCCCACGCTGGGCAACTACACCCAGGTCATGGCCGACCCCAAGGTGCACGCCTTTCTGAGCAACAGCCTGATCGTGGCGCTGGGCACCGTGGCCGCCGGCCTGCTGATCGGCGCGCCCGCCGCCTATGTGCTGGCCCGCCACCGCTTCCGCGCCAGCAGCGGCATCGCCTTCTGGATCCTCGCGACACGTTTCACCCCACCGATCGCGATGCTCATTCCCTTCTTCGTGGTCTTCTACAAGGCCGGGCTGCTGGGCACCCACCTGGGCCTGGTCATCGCGCACACCGGACTCAACCTGGCGATGATCGTGTGGATCATGCGGGGCTTCTTCCAGGACCTGCCGCGCGACCTGGAGGAAGCCGCCTTCATCGACGGCGCCAGCCACTTCCAGGCCTTCACCAAGGTCATCCTGCCGCTGGCCTGGCCGGGCATCGCGGCGGTCGCCATCCTCACCTTTCTCTCGTCGTGGAACGAGTTCCTGTTCTCGATGGTGCTCGGCGGCTCCGACATGATGACCGTGCCCGTCGGCATCTACGCCTACATCGGCTTCGAGCAGATCGAGTGGGGCAATCTTTCCGCCGCCGCGATGCTGATGCTCGCCCCGGTCATCGCCTTCATCCTGCTCTTCCAGCGCCAGTTGATCCGCGGGCTCACGCTCGGCGCGGTGAAGTAGGCCACGCCCCGCTTTCGAATCGCCCACTCGCCCATCCGCTTATTCCACGAGGACTTCCATGAGCCAGCACCCGTTCACCCGCCGCAGCTTCACCGCCTCCCTGATCGCCGGTGCCACCGGCTTCGGCGCCGCTTCGGCCCGCGCCCAGACCGACGTGAAGGCGCAGTACACCGGCGCCGACATGGACTGGAAGCAGGCCACCGGCCAGACCATCGTGGTGGGCGGCGCCAACCACCCCTGGTCCAACGCGCTGCTGCCGCTGCTGCCGCAGTTCACCGAGCTCACCGGCATCAAGGTGACGACCGACTTCCGCTCCGAGACCGAGTTCCTGACCGCCCTGCCGATCAAGCTCGCCGGCGGCAGCCCCAACCCCGACGTGTTCATGTACCTCTCCTACGGCCAGGGCATCAACGCCGGCTGGCTGGAGCCGCTCAACGCCTACTACGGCGACAAGAACCTCGTCGACATGGCCTGGTACGACGAGGCCGACCTGCTCAAGACCGCGCGCGAATACCCGGTCTGGCACAACAAGGAACGCTACGCCTTCGCCATCACCTCCGAGGCGCAGACCATGTTCTACAACACGCAGATGCTGCAGGCCAAGGGCCTGGCCGTGCCGCAGACCTTCGATGAACTCCTCGCCGCCACCCGCGCCATGAAGGCCGGCACCACCTCGGGCATCGCCATGCGGGCCAAGGCTGCCGGCAACGCACTGTTCCCGCTGACCGGCTTCATCTTTTCGCACGGCGGCCAGCTCATGGAGAACGGGCGCGTGGTCTTCGACTCGCCCGAGGCCGTGGCCGGCGTCGAGATGTTCACCCGCCTGCTGCGCGAGAACGGCCCGGTCGGCGTCAGCAACTACGACTGGTACGAGGCGCTCGGCGACTTCATGCAGGGCGCCACCGCCAGCAGCTCCGACAGCAGCAATTTCGCCACCGACATCGCCAATCCGCAGAAGAGCAAGGTCGCGGCCCAGACCACCTTCGCCCTGTTCCCGCACCTGCCGGGCAAGAAGTCGCTGCCCAACATGTCGCACTGGCAGGCCGCCATCAACGCCAAGTCCAAGGCCAAGAAGGCGTCGTTCCTGTTCATGGCCTGGGCCACCAGCAAGCCGACCGCGCTGCAGATGGCGGCCCAGGGCCTGGCCACCACCCGCGTCTCGGCCTGGTCGAGCGACGCCTTCAAGAAAGCCTTCGGCGCGCAGGCCGCCGAAGCCGCGCTCGGCAACCTGCAGGCCGCCGACGCCGACCTGGCCAAGCGCGCCCGCTTCCATCCACAGGCGCCGCAGATCCTCAACGCCCTGGCCATCGGCATGAGTGAAACGCTGACCGGCGCCGACAAGGCCCAGGTGGCGCTCACCCGCGCCGCCGCCAAGGCCAACGCCGCCATCCGCACCTGAGGACCGCCGCTCCATGACCGAGCTGTTCCGCCTCACCGCCACCGCGCTGGTCGAAGGCTACGCCCGCGGCGACTTCTCCCCGGTCGATGCCACCGAGGCCTGCCTGCGCCGCATCGCGCAGGTCGACCCGGTGCTCAACGCCTTCGTGCTGGTCGATGCAGAACGCGCCCTGGCCGATGCCCGCGCTTCCGAAGCCCGCTGGGCCGCCGGCCGGCCGCAGGGCCTGGTCGACGGCGTGCCGACCACCATAAAAGACCTCTACGCCACCCGCGGCTGGCCCACGCTCAAGGGTTCGCGCACCGTCGACCGCGACCAGCCCTGGGACACCGACGCCCCGGCCGTCGCCCGCCTGCGCGAGCACGGCGCGGTGCTGCTCGGCAAGACCACCACCACCGAGTTCGGCCACAAGGGCGTAGGCGACAGTCCGCTCACCGGCATCACCCGCAACCCCTGGAACACCGGCCGCACGCCGGGCGGCTCCAGCTGCGGCGCGGCGGTGGCGGCCGCTGCCTGCATGGCACCGCTCAACCTCGGCGGCGACGGCGGCGGCTCCATCCGCATCCCGGCCTCGTTCTCCGGCGTGTTCGGCATCAAGCCCGGCTACGGCCGGGTGCCGAGCGCGCCGGCCGGCATGATCGGATCGATGTCGGCATCCGGCCCGCTGGCGCGCAGCGTCGCCGACGCGGCCGCCCTGCTGCAGGTGATCTGCGGCGACGATCCGCGCGACTGGATGACCCTGCCCGAGCCGGCGATGGACCTGTCCGGCGCGCTGGAGCGCGGTGTGCGTGGTCTGCGCATCGCCCATGCGCCCACCTTCGGCGACGCGCCGGTCGACCCCGACGTGGCCCGTGCCGTCGACGCGGCCGCCGAGCGTTTTCGGGAACTCGGCGCGCAGGTCGACACCATCGCGTTCGACCTGCCCGGCGCCCACGAGGTCTACTACGCGATCAACTCGGTCGCCTTCGCCCACACCCTGGCGCAGGTCGACGAAGCCCGCCGCCCCTGGATGGACCAGGGCCTGCGCGTGCTGGCCGCCGACGGCGCGCGCATTTCGGCAGTCGACTACGCCACGGCACTGCACCAGGGCCGCGCCCGCATCGGCGCTGCCATGCGCGCCCTGCACATGCGCTATGACCTGCTCCTCACGCCGGCAGTGCCCACGGTGGCCTTCGATGTCGGCCTGGACTTTCCCGGCGACCGGGGCGGCCAATGGCGCGCCGACTGGACGCCCTTCGCCTTCCCCTTCAACCTCACCAGCCAGCCGGCGTGCTCGATTCCCTGCGGACTCGACCACGACGGCATGCCGATCGGCCTGCAGATCGTCGGCCGCCGCCGCGAGGAAGCCCTGGTGCTGGCCGCCGCCCGCGCCTTCGAGCGCGCCCACCCGTGGCACCTGCCGGCTTTCGACTTCTTAGCCCCCGCCGCACCCGGCGCCCGCACACCGCCGGCGCCCGTTCCCCTCACCTCCTAGGAAAACCATGGCCCAGGTTTCGATCCGAAACGTCGTCAAGCAGTACGACACCTACCAGGCGGTGCGCGGCGTCGACCTCGACATCCAGGCCGGCGAATTCCTGGTGCTGGTCGGGCCCTCGGGCTGCGGCAAGTCGACCATGCTGCGCATGATCGCGGGTCTGGAGGACATCAGCTCGGGCGAGCTGCTCATCGGCGGCCGGGTCGTCAACGACGTGGCCCCGCGCGACCGCGACATCGCCATGGTGTTCCAGAACTACGCGCTCTATCCGCACATGACGGTCTACGACAACATGGCCTTCGGACTGCAGCTGCGCAAGCTGCCCAAGGCCGAGATCGAGCCCCGGGTGCAGAACGCCGCGAAGATCCTCGACCTCACGGCCCTGCTGCAGCGCAAGCCGCGCGCGCTCTCCGGCGGCCAGCGCCAGCGTGTCGCCATGGGCCGCTCCATCGTGCGCGACGCCAAGGTGTTCCTGTTCGACGAGCCGCTGTCCAACCTCGACGCCAAGCTGCGGGTGCACATGCGCACCGAGATCAAGAAGATCCACCAGACGGTGCGCACCACCACCATCTACGTCACCCACGACCAGGTCGAGGCCATGACCCTGGCCGACCGGGTGGTGGTGATGAACCACGGCGTGATCGAGCAGGTCGGCACGCCGCAGGAACTCTACCGCCACCCGGTCAACCGCTTCGTCGCGGGCTTCATCGGATCGCCCGCCATGAACTTCCTGGCTTGCGGCCTGCAAGCCGCCGGCGACGGCCTGGACCTCTGCCTGCCCGACGGCCAGCGCCTGCGCCTGCCGGCAGCGCGTGCGCACCGCCACGCCGGAGCCGTCGGCATGGCGCTCGAACTCGGCCTGCGACCGGAGCACCTCACCCACGAATCCGAGCCCACGCGCGGCAACTGCGTACCGCTGTCGGCCACCGTGGAAGTGGTGGAGCCGCTCGGCTCCGAAACCCTGCTGCACGCCCGTGTCGGCGACACCCTGCTCACCGCGCGGGTCGGCGCCGACCTGGAACTCACGCCCGGCCAGACCGTGCGCCTGGCGGCCAACCTCGACCAGATGCACCTCATCTCCGTCGAGACCGGCCGGGTGCTCTGACGGGCCAGGCGAGCCGCCGCAGTCTTCGCTCAGTACCCGCGCGTGCGGTCCACCGCGCCCACCGCGGGCTCGCCCCGCGCGAGCCGCTCCAGGTTTTCCAGCACCGCCGCCACCGCCGTATCGGGCTGCGTCGAGCTGGCGATATGCGGCGTGATGCGCACCTTGGGGTGGCGCCACAGCGGATGCTCCGGCGGCAGCGGCTCCGGCTCGGTCACGTCGAGAAAAGCCCAGCGCAGATGATCGCCGTCGAGCCGGCGCAGCAGTGCCTGCTGGTCGAGATGGCCCCCGCGCCCGGTCTGCACCAGCGACGCACCGCGTGGCAACGCGCCGAGCAGCTCGTCGCTCAGAATGCCCCGCGTCTCGGGCGTCAGCGGCAGCAGGCAGACCAGGATGTCGGTACGCGCCAGGAAGGCCGGCAGACTCTCCTGCCCGGCAAAACACTGAACGCCCACGATCGACTTGGCCGAACGGCTCCACGCAGCGCAGTCGTAGCCGAACAGCCCGAGCCGCGACAGCACCGCCTGCGCCAGCTGCCCGGCGCCGAGCACGCCCACACGTACCTCGCCGGCGAGCGGCGCCACCATCGGCTGCCAGCGCCCCGCCGCCTGCGCCGCGTCGTAGGCGGCAAAACCCCGATGGATGCTCAGCACCGCATGGGTCACGTACTCCACCATGCGCTCGGCGATGGCCGGCTCGATCATGCGCACGATCGGCACATGCGCCGGCACATCGGCGAAGTCGATCTGGTCGACCCCCGCGCCGACCGAGAACACCGCCTGCAACTGCGGAAAGCGCTCCGCCAGCCGCTCCGGCGGCACCCAGGTCGCGAGGTAGCGCACCCTCGATTCGTCGCCGATGTCCGGCCAGATGCGAAAGTCGATGTGCGGCGCACGCTCCGCGAAGAGCTCGGCCCAGCGCGCGCCGCGCACCGGGTCGGCCTTGTAGACGAAGGTCATCGGCTCGGTGCCTGATGCGGTGCTCGGCTGCTTCATCGCCTCAATCGTCCATCCTGACCTTGGCGGCGATCTGCCGCAGCGATGCCAGGTTGGTACGCAGGCGCTCGTCGTAGGCCGGCCCTGGCAGGTAGGCCGGCTCCGAGCCGGTGGCGCGGATGGCGGCCGCCACCTGCGGATCGGCCTGAATCTTCGCGAACGCCTGGCGCAGCACGGCGATACGCTCCGGCGCCGTCTTGGCATTGACCGCGATGCCTTCGAACGACGACGCCACCGCTGCGGGATAACCCAGCGTCTTGATCGACTCCACGTTCGGCAGGTCCGATGCCTTCTGCTCGGTGCTGATGAACAGGCCGGTCACGGTGCCGGCCAGGATGTTGGTCTTGGCCGATGCGGCGGTGACGATGGCCACATCCACCTCGCCGGCCATGGCCGCCACCATCTCCTTGGAGCCGCTGTCGTAGGGAATGTGGCGCAGCTTCACGTCGAGTGCCTGCGACAGCTGCTCCACGTAGAAATGGCTCAGCGTGCGCAGACCCCAGCTGCCCACGGTGACGGTGTCCGGCTTCTCGCGCGCTTCCTTCAGGAAGGCGTCGAAACTGGCGAAACGGCCCGGCTTGGTCACCAGCACCATCTGGTTCATCAGCACCTGCGAGATGGCGGTCACGTCCTCGATGGCGTAGGCGGGCTTCGGTCCGGCGGTGAGCGCCGTACCCAGGTTGGTCGAGCCGGCCGCGAGGATGCGGTAGCCGTCCTTGGTCGCCATGGCGTAATTGCTGCCGATGACCGCCGCCGCACCCGGCCGGTTGACGATGACCACCGGCGTGTTCAGGGCCTCCGACAGCCTGGGCGCCAGCACCCGCACGAAGGCGTCGGTCGAGCCGCCCGGTCCGTAGGGCACCACGAACTCGATCTGGCGGCTCGGATAGTCCTGCGCCTGCGCCGACAGCGCCATGGCGCAGGCCACGGCCGCGACGAACTTCAAGGTCGAACGAAAAACAGCTCCAGTCAACATGCGAACACTCCCTGTGTTTTGAAATCGGATCGCGGCCCCATGGCTGCTCAATAAAGAATGCTGGGCTTGAGCGCGGCCCGGTCGACCAGGCGCTCATAGGCGAAAGGCGTCATGTCGATCGACGAACGTCCGTCGAGCATCAACTCGGCCAGGCAATGGCCAGCGCCCATTGACGAGCTGAAACCGTGCCCGCTGAAACCGGTGCTCAGGAACAGGCCCGGCAACCGCGCCACCGGGGAGATCACCGGTACGCCGTCGGGTGTGTTGTCGATCACACCGCCCCAGGCGGAGCGCACCGACGCCGGTGACACGCCCGCGATGCTGCGCGCCGCATCGCGATAAGCGGCGTGCACCAGGGCCATGTCGGGCGCCGGATCCAGCACCCGCTGACGGGTGAACGGCGACGCCCCTAGATGGAAATAGCGGAACTCGCTCCAGGCCTGCGCGAAGAACTCCCGGCCGAAAGACACCCGCACCTTGGCATTGCGGGCGCGGTAGAGCTCCTTGAACTTCATGCCGTAGCGCAGGGTATCGGGCACCAGCTTCATGGTGCCGCGCCCGCTCTTGGCCATGACCACGCTGCCGTCGTCGCGCGGGCGCATCGAGAACTCCGGCGCGCGCACGGGCGGTGCACCGCCGGTGTCGAAACCCATTGCCGCCGAGGCTGACGAATGCACCCGCAATATCGGCAGCGCGATACCGTGCTTGCGGCAGAACAGCGACGACCATGCGCCACCGGCCACCAGCACCTGGCGGGCGCGTACCTCGCCTTTTTCGGTGCGCACGCCGCTGACCCGGCCACCTTCGGTCAGCAGCTCCTCCACCGCGCAGTGTTGATAGATGCGCACGCCGCGCTGCAACAAGTGGCTGGCCAGTGCGGGAATGGCGCGCGAGGGTTCGGCATAACCGTCGGTTTCGGTGCGGATGCCACCGATCCACGGTCGGCCCTGCCAGGCGTGGGTGGCGTTGGCTTCGGCCGCCGACAGCATGCGCGCCGGCACGCCCTGCGGCAGCGCGCTGTCGAGCCAGCGCTGCCAGGTCTGCATCTCGCCGGCTTGATCGGTCACGAACACCACGCCGGTCTCGCGGAACCCCACGTCGACGCCGGTCGTGGCCTGCAAGTTGCGCCACAAGTCCACGCTCAGCCGGGCCAGCGGCAGTTCGCGTGCGTCGCGGCCCAGGGTGCGGCACCAGCCCCAATTGCGGCTGCTTTGCTCAGCCGCCACCCGCCCCTTTTCGAAAACCGCCACTGACACGCCACGTAGCGACAAGGCATGCGCCGCTGCGATGCCGGCAGCGCCCCCGCCCACGATGGCCACGTCGACCTCCGCTGGCAGCGGCTGGGCCGAGGTCTGGATTTCGAGAAGGCAATGGTGCATGGCGCGTCGCTTGAGTGTCTTGACGCCATGCTAGGAAGATGACCGCCGCGTGACCAATTGTTTTATAACCAGACCCCATGCACGATTGATATGGGCTCGCCGCGATGCTGAATTTCCGCCAGGTCGAGGCCTTCCGCGCCGTCATGCTCTCGGGCTCCATGACGCAGGCCGCACGCGACCTCAACACCACCCAGCCCAACGTCAGCCGCGTCATCGCGCAACTCGAGAAACGCATCGGCCTGCGGCTGTTCGAGCGCATCGCCGGCAAGCTCGCGCCCACCCGCGAAGGCGAGATCTTCTTTCGCGACGTGGAGCGTGCCTTCTCCGGCCTGCGCGGACTCGAGCAATCGGCCGCCACGCTCGGCCGGCGCGGCGCCGGCCACCTGCGGCTGGCCGCCGTTCCGTCGTTCGCGCTGGTGCTGGTGCCACGGGCGATGCGATCGTTCGCCGAGCGGTTTCCGGACGTGACCGTTTCGCTGCATGCGACCGATTCGGTGTCGGTCTGCCAGGCCGTGGCCTCCGGCCAGGCGGATGTGGGCGTGGCCTCGGAGGTGTTCAGCAGCCCCGGCATCGGCTACCGGGTGGCGCACGAGGCGCGCGCGGTTTGCCTCGTGCCGGCCGGCCATCGGCTGGCCGGGGGCAGCGGCCCGCTGCGGCCGGACGACCTGGCCGACGAGCCCTTCATCACCTTGTCGCCGCAGGACTCGATCCGCAAGAAGATCGACGCTGCCTTCGCCGAAGGCGGTGACCGTCGCCGCATGGCGCACGAATCGCCTTTTTCTGCCGCCATCTGCCAGATGGTGGCCCTCGGCATGGGCGTGAGCATCGCCAACCCCTCGGTCGCCAGCGCCTTCGCCCATCTGCCGATCGTGCAGCGGGAGTTTCTGCCGGAGATCGTGTTCCCGACCTACCTCGTCTGGCAGCCGGGTGCGCCGGCCAGCCTGCTGGCCAGGGAGTTCTCGGAGGTGTTCATGCAGACAGCGCAATCCTCGCCCAGCCCGCCGTCGCGGCGCTAGCATCCGGCTCCCGACCACTTCGGAGCACGGACATGACGGCACGCAGGAACACCATCTGCCTCTGGTACGACGGAGGCGCCCTCGACGCGGCGAGCTTCTACGCCGCCACCTTCGCCGACAGCGAGGTGCTGGCGGTGCACCACGCTCCGGGCGACTACCCGGCCGGCAAGGAGGGAGACGTGCTCACCGTGGAGTTCACCGTGCTCGGCATACCCTGCCTGGGTCTCAAT
Source organism: Xylophilus sp. GOD-11R (assembly GCF_033546935.1). Taxonomy (GTDB): domain Bacteria; phylum Pseudomonadota; class Gammaproteobacteria; order Burkholderiales; family Burkholderiaceae_C; genus Xylophilus. Next base: position 3,409,987 of record NZ_CP137854.1, read on the forward strand.
GGCGGTCCGCAGTTTCGGCAGACCGAGGCTTTCTCTTTTCAAGTCGCCACCGACGATCAGGCGGAGACCGATCGGCTGTGGGACGCCATCGTCGGCAACGGGGGGCAGGAGAGCGCTTGCGGGTGGTGCAAGGACAAGTGGGGAGTGTCGTGGCAGATCACGCCTCGTGCTCTCACGGATGCCATTGCGGATCCTGATCGGGCTGCTGCCAAGCGGGCTTTCGACGCGATGATGGCGATGGGCAAGATTGACATCGCCGGGATTGAAGCGGCTCGGGCTGGGGGCTGATGGCGAGGCGCTCCGCTCTATCGTTTGTTCATTTTTCTTTGCTTTGTCGGCTGTGTGGTTCTTTTTGAAGTGCTGCTCGTGCCAGTGGGTGGAGCTGGGGGCTTGCGCCACCCTCAAGCTCCACTTTTACGAACAGTAGAGGAAGAGCAACAAAACCACCCCCCATCCCAAAGGCAAAGCTGGATCCCCCCTCGACCAGAAGCATCACCCCACCAAAAAACACCCCACTCTGCAGCAAAAACTCAGATCAAATCGAATCGATAACCGCAGAGATCGCCCGCCCGCAATCCTCGCGATTGAGGCTTCCCCCCAGACAGATCCGCAAGCCTTCCGGCGGCAGGCGATCGGTGCAGAAGGCGTTACCGGCGACGGCCGCCACGCCCAGCTCCCGCAGCCGAGCGGCGAGATCGCTCGCCCGACTGCTGCCGTCCGCGCTCTCCGGCAGCGGCAACCACGCATGAAACCCCTGCGGATGCGTTCGCACCCCATGCCCCACCAGCTTGTGCGCCAACAAGCTGCTCCGCCACCGGCACTCGGCCCGAATCGCATCCAGCACTTCGCCCGCCAGGCCCGACTCCAGCCATGCGGACACCATGAGATTGATCAACGGCGAAGCCATCACCGTGGTAGCCCGCATGGCCCCCGCCACCCGCTGGCAGGCGGTCGCGCTCGGCGCCAGCACGTAGGCGGTGCGCACGCCGGCGCCTAACCACTTCGACATGCCGCTCACGTAGTAGGTGAGCTCGGGCGCGAAGTCCGCCAGTGCCGGTGGAATGGCCGCGGGCAACATGCCATACGCATCGTCTTCGATGATCGGCACGTTGAAGCGCAAGGCGATGTCGGCGATCCGCTCGCGTCGCGCCATCGGCAGCGTCGCGCACATCGGGTTGTGCAGATTGGGGCAGAGATAAAGCGCCCCCACCGGCGTGCTCTTGCAGGCCGACTCGAACTCGTCGGGCAGCAGGCCGTCCTCGTCCATCGAGATCGGATGTAGCTGCGTCCCCAGCTGCGCCGCGATGGCCTTCAGCCCCGGATACACCATGGCTTCCACGCACAGGCTCTGCCCCGGCTTGACCAGCATCGACACCAGCCCCAGCAGCACGCTGTGGATGCCGGGCGCCACCAGCGTCCGATCGGCCCGGGCATCGGGCACCCATTGCGCCAGCCAGCGCGCACCGAGCTCCCGGTCGCGCAGCGTGCCGCCGAAGTCCTGGTAGCGCATCAGGTCGTGCATCGCCGCCGCGCCCATCACCTCAGCGGCGGTCTCCTTCATGCGCTGCATGGCGGGATGGCCGTCGATCTCGGGCGGCATGTTCATCGTCATCTCGGCGCCGGTGCCGGCCCGCAGCGGCAGGCCGAGGAAGGATCCGCGCACGTACGAGCCAAGGCCCGGCCGTGAGGCGATCAGGCCCCGCTCCCGCGCCTCGGCGAACCCCCGCACCACCGTCGTGTAGTTGAGCTGCAGCATGCCGGCGAGCTCGCGCAGCGGCGGCAGGCGCTCGCGCGGCGCTAGGCGGCCCTGGCGCAGGTCTTCGGCGATGAGGTCCGGGATCAGCTGGTAGGCCGGCAGCGCACTGTTCTTCAGGCGACTCGCCCAGTGGGTGAATGGCATCGCCGCAGTGTGCCCGTTGCGCCGGCTGATTGCATCGGTTTCCCGGGAGAACGCGGCGCCAACGCGGTGCACGCGCGCCATTGATCGAGTGCATTGATCGCATCGCCCGCGCCGCCGCTTTGGTGCGCGGCCGACATGCACGGTTTTCCCGCACCGGCCAGTGGCACGCGCTGACCGGGGCCTCCGTCGCTCTTTGGTCGGGCATTGATCGGGCGCCGCGCGAGCCGCGTGGCACATCTGTCGCAAAGGAGAAGACGCCCGGCAGCCACGCCGGCGACGTTTTCTCCTCACCACCTCACAAGGAACCACCATGCCCAAGGTCACCCAACCCGCCCATCAGAAAGGCGATTTCCTGGTCGACTACGAAGAGAAGGTCTTCGAGGACGTGCAGGCCGACCCCGGCGAGAAGGCGCTGGTCACCTTCCACACCGTGGCCTTCGAAGGCTCGATCGGCCTGGTCAACCTGCTGCAGGCAACCCGGCTGCAGCGCAAGGGCTTCGAGACCTCGGTGCTGCTCTACGGCCCGGGCGTGACGCTGGGCGTGCAGCGCGGCTTTCCCACGCTGGGCGACGAGGCGTTTCCGGGCGCGCAGAACTTCAACAACCAGATCACCAAGTTCATGTCCGAAGGCGGCAAGGTGTACTGCTGCCGCTTCGCGCTGCAGGCGCTCTACGGCCACGGCGAAGGCTCGCTGATCCCGGGCATCAAGCCGATCAATCCGCTGGACGTGCTGGACATCGTGCTGCTGCACCGCAAGGCCGGCGCCTTCATCCTCGATACCTGGACACTCTGATGGCTCGCCCTCAGGCTTGCTCACTTCGTGAAGCCGCCACCCCCCTGCCGGGGGCGGCACTGGCAGTCCGGCAAAGCCGGCCCTGCGGTGCCCCCGGGATGGGGCGTGGCGGGTTGGGGGCCTTGCGCCTTGCCACTGCTCGTCGGGGGGGCGCATGAACCACCGCACCGTGCGCGCCGCCGCCGCGCAGATCGCCCCCGACCTGGAAAGCGCCGACGGCACGCTGGCCAAGGTGCTGGAGACGATGCGCGACGCGGCCCGGCAGGGGGTGGAGCTGATCGTCTTTCCCGAGACCTTCGTGCCCTACTACCCCTACTTCTCCTTCGTGCTGCCGCCGGTGCTGCAGGGCCAGGACCACCTGCTGCTGATGGAGCGCGCGCCGACGGTGCCCGGGCCGGTCACCGACGCCGTGGGCGCGGCCGCGCGGGAGCACGGCATGGTGGTGGTGCTGGGGGTCAACGAGCGCGACCACGGCAGTCTCTACAACACCCAGATCGTGTTCGACGCCGACGGCCGGCTGGTGCAGAAGCGCCGCAAGATCACGCCCACCTACCACGAGCGCATGGTCTGGGGCCAGGGCGACGGCGCGGGGCTCTGCGCGGTCGACACCCGGGCCGGGCGGGTCGGCGCGCTGGCCTGCTGGGAGCACTACAACCCGCTGGCGCGCTACGCGCTCATGGCCGACCACGAGGAGATCCACTGCGCGCAGTTCCCCGGCTCGCTAGTGGGGCAGATCTTCGGCGACCAGATGGGCGTGACGATCCGCCACCACGCGCTGGAATCCGGCTGCTTCGTGGTGAACGCCACCGGCTGGCTGCACGACGAACAGATCCGCTCGGTCACGCCCGACGAAAAACTGCAGGGCGCCCTGCGCGGCGGCTGCCACGCGGCCATCGTGTCGCCCGAAGGCAAGTACCTCGCCGGCCCGCTCACCGAGGGCGAAGGCCTGGTGGTGGCCGACCTCGACATGAAGCTGATCGCCAAGCGCAAGCGAATGATGGATTCGGTCGGCCACTACGCGCGGCCCGAGCTGCTGAGCCTGGCGATCAGCCGCGAACCGAACCGCACCACCCGCCCGATGGCGGCACCGCCGGCCATCGAACCGGTCGAGGCAAGCGCGCCTGTTCCACCCGAGAAGGAGTTCACATGAACGCGATCGTCGACCTGGATTCTCCGGCGCAGCACGAGGCCGCCCGTGCGCTGATGACCGAGCTGCAGTCGCACGGCCTGCGGCTGGTGGACCCCGACGCCGGCGCCGCCAGCCGGCGCGGCGGCGCCGGGCCGTCGGACCACAAGGCGGTGACGGTGGACGGCATCACCCTGATGGTGCCGGTGCACACCGCGCCTTCGTACCGTTCGCCCTTCGTGGCCGACGCCCCGGGGCCGGACGGCCGCGCCCTGCTGCGCCGCGACACCATTCCCATCGCCAGCATCGCGTTTCCCAAGCAGCCGAAGTTCTACGGACGCAGCACGGCCGAGGGCGTGCCCTATTCGCAGATCGCCACGCTGCACGGCGCCGACGTGCTGGCCACCACCGTGCTGCAGACCTGCATCCGCTACGAGAGCCGGCGCAAGGCCTGCAAGTTCTGCGCGATCGGCCAGTCGCTGGCGGCCGGCCGCACTATCGAGCGCAAGACGCCCGCGCAGCTCGCCGAAGTGGCCAAGGCCGCGGTAGAGCTCGACGGCGTACGCCACATGGTGATGACCACCGGCACGCCACCCACCCGCGACCGGGGCGCGGCCATCCTCGCCGAGAGCGCCCAAGCGATCCGCGCCGCCGTCAACCTGCCGCTGCAGGCCCAGTGCGAGCCGCCCGACACCGACGCCTGGTTCCGCCGCATGAAGGACGCCGGTGTGGACACCCTGGGCATGCACCTGGAAGTGATCGACGAAGCGCTGCGCCGCCGCATCCTGCCCGGCAAGGCCGAGGTGCCGATGAGCCGCTACTGGGACGCCTTCGGCGCGGCGGTGGAGGTGTTCGGGCGCGGCCAGGTCAGCACCTACCTGCTGGCCGGCCTGGGCGATGCGCCGGAACTCATCTTGTCGACCAGCCGCCGCCTGCTCGACCTGGGCGTCTACCCCTTCGTCGTGCCCTTCGTGCCGATCAGCGGCACGCCGCTGGAAGACCAGCCCGCGCCCAGCGCCGACTTCATGCGTTCGGTGCTGGAGCCGCTCGGCCGCATGGCCGCCGACGCCGGCATCCGCGCCACCGACATCAAGGCCGGCTGCGGCAAGTGCGCTGCCTGCTCCACCCTGTCGCGCTACGAGACGCCGCTGGCGGCCTGACGCCATGGACGCCATCGACATCGCCCGCTGCTCCGCGCCCGATTTCTGCGACCTGCCGCTGGGTTTCCGCTCGCCCGAGTTCCGCATCCAGTGGGCCTCCGGGCCGTGGATGCGCCAGCAGGCACTGGCGCTGCGCCGCCAGGTCTTCTGCCAGGAGCAGGGCCTCTTCGACGGCGACGACTTCGACACGATCGACGCCGACGACCCGAGCTGCCGCCTGCTGGTCGCCCTGTCGTCCTGGGGTGCCCAGCCCGACGAGGTGATCGGCACGGTGCGCATCCACCGGCCGGAACCCGGCCTGTGGTGGGGTTCGCGGCTGGCCGTGGCGCGCGACTGGCGGCGCCATGGCCAGCTCGGCAGCAGCCTGATCCGCCTGGCCGTGGGCAGCGCGCACGCACTCGGCTGCCACACCTTCCTGGCGCATGTGCAGGCGCAGAACGTGGCGCTGTTTCGCCGGCTGCGCTGGAGCGTGCTCGACGAGATGGTGATCCACGACCGCATGCACGCCCTGATGCGCGCCGACCTGTCGCACTACCCGCCCTGCACCACGCCCTACGAAGGCTTCGTGCTGGCCGACGGAGCCCGCCATGGCTGATCTCGACCGCCTCGTCTCCGCCGTGCGCGCCAGCCGGGGTTTCGCGCACAAGCGCGACATCGGCACCGTCATGGGCTGGCTCGACGGCACGCCCGCCGCCGCCTCGGCGGTGCCCAATGGCGACGACTGCGCCGTGCTGCCCGACCCCGCCGGTGGCGGCCACCTGCTGTTCGCCATCGAAGGCCTGGTGCGCGATTTCGTCGAAGCCATGCCCTGGTTCGCCGGCTACAGCGGCGTGATGGTGAACCTGAGCGACATCGCCGCCATGGGCGGCCGGCCGGTGGCGGTGGTCGACGCCCTGTGGAGCGACGGCGACGCCAAGGCCTGCGAACTGCTGGCCGGCATGCGGGCTGCCGCCGAGCGCTACGGCGTGCCGCTGGTCGGCGGCCACACCAACCTGCGGGCCGAGGGCGCGCAGCTGGCGGTGTCGGTGCTGGGGCGGGCGACGAAGCTGATCCAGAGCTTCACCGCGCGGCCGGGCGACACCCTGCTGATGGCCGTCGACCTGCGCGGCCACTGGCACGACCCCTATCCCTTCTGGGACGCCTCCACCACCGCGCCCGCGCCGCGCCTGCGCGCCGACCTGGAACTGCTGCCGCGCCTAGCCGAGGACGGCCTGGTCGATGCCGGCAAGGACATCAGCATGGCCGGCGTGCTGGGCACCGCGCTGATGCTGCTCGAATGCTCGCGCGCCGGTGCGGTCATCGAGCTGGACCGCATTCCCCGCCCCGCCGAACTGCCCGCGGGCGACGACGAACTGTTGCGCTGGCTGGGGGCGTTTCCCAGCTTCGGCTACCTGCTGAGCGTGCGGCCGGATCGGGCGGACGAAGTGCTGGCGCGGTTCGTCGACGCCGGCATCGCCTGCGCCGCCATCGGCACCATCACCGAGGGCAGCCGGCTCGAGCTCGTCCAGGCCGGCGAGGGCCGCACTATCTGGGACCACGCCGAAGAAGCCTTCATCACCGCCGGGGTGTGCCATGCGTGACATCGCCCCGAGCCGCTCGCCGCTGCGCATCGGCCTGCTGACCCATTCGGTGCTGCCGCGCGGCGGCGTGGTGCACACGCTGGAGCTGGCCGGTGCCCTGGCGCGGCGCGGCCACCGGGTGACGGTGATCGCACCGGCCGAGGCCGGTCAGACCCTGTTCCGCGACCCCGGCGCGCCCGACGCACCGGTACATCTCGCGCTGCTGCCCGCCGGCACCATCGCCGGCCCGCTGGTCGAGCAGGTGCGCCAGCGCATCGCGGCCATCGCGCGCGGCCTGCCCACCGTGCTGGAGGCCGGCGACTTCGACCTGCTCCACGTTCACGACAGCCTGGGCGGCAACGCCCTGGCCGACCTGCACGACCGCGGCCACCGGCTGCCCGCCTGGCTGCGCACCATCCACCATCTCGACGACTTCGCCGACCCACAACTCGCCGCCTGGCAGGCCCGCGCCTGGCGTTCGGCTCAGGCAATAGGCTGCGTCAGCGACACCTGGTGCCGCCACCTCGACGAGCAGCACGGCCGCATCGCCCGGCGCCTGCACAACGGCGTGGACCTGCGGCGCTTCAAGCCGACCGCCATGCCCGGCGAGCAGGAAGCACTGCGCGCGGCCGGCCTGCGCCCCGGCCTGACCTGCCTGGCCGTCGGTGGCGTGGAGCACCGCAAGAACAGCCTGCGACTGCTGCACGCCTTCGCCCGGCTGCGCCGCACCGACCCGCGCTGGGCCGAGGCCCGGCTGGTGATCGCCGGCGGCGCGAGCCTGCTCGACCACAGCGCCTCGCTGCGCGGCTGGTTCGAGGCGCTGGCCGACCTCGGCTGGAACGAAGGCCCGGACCAGCCGGTCTGGCGCACCGGCCCCCTGCCCGACACCCTGCTGCCCGCACTGATGCGCCATGCCACCGTGCTGGCCATGCCATCGCTGATGGAAGGTTTCGGCCTGGTCGCGCTGGAGGCGCTGGCCTGCGGCACGCCGGCCCTGGTGTCGCGGCGCGCGCCCTTCACCGAGCACCTGGCCGGCTGCGCGCATGTGGGCTGGTGCGACCCGGAAGACATCGCCTCCATCGCCCACGGCCTGCAGGCCACCGCCCTGCTGCCGCGCCCGGACACCCCGCCGCCGGTGTGCCTGGCCCACGGCTGGGACGCCAGCGCCGAGCGCCACGAAGACTGGTACCGCGCCACGCTCGCCACCGGCGTGCGCCTGCCGGCCGAACTCTGACACCGCCCCCGCATCGACGAAAGCCCCGCCATGCCCGCCATGCACTACACCATCCGCTGGCCCGACGACAGCGAAGCCACCTGCTATTCGCCCTCGCTGGTCATCCAGGATTTCTTCGAGCCCGGACACGACTACCCGCTGGACGACTTTTTGCGCCGCATCCGCGAGGCCACCACCATCGCCAGCGACCGGGTGCGCGCCAAGTACGGCTTCGCCTGCTCCATGGCGGCCGACCAGCTCGCCACGCTGGAAGCCCGCGCCGCCGACTTCGCCGCCACGCCCGGTGCGCCGGTGCGAATGGTGGCCTTCGAAACCACCTCCGCCTGATCGCCCATCCCTCCCAGGAGACCCCCATGAACACCGAATCCATCCCCCGCCACAGCGTCGTCGTCGTCGGCGGCGGCCAGGCCGGCCTGTCGGTCAGCTACTTCCTGCGCGAGCAGGGCACCGACCACGCCATCTTCGAAAAGCACCGCGCCATGCACACCTGGCGCACGCAGCGCTGGGACAACTTCTGTCTGGTCACGCCCAACTGGCAATGCGCCCTGCCCGGCCATCCCTATGCAGGCGACGACCCGCACGGCTTCATGAAGAAGGACCAGATCACCGACTACCTCGACGGCTTTCGCGCCAAGCTCGCGCCGCCCATCCACGAAGGCGTGGCGGTGCAGAGCATTCGCCAGGAAGGCGATCTGTTCCGGGTGCGCAGCAGCCAGGGCGAATGCCTGGCCGAACAGGTCGTCGTGGCCTCGGGCGGCTACCACCAGCCGATCGTGCCGCGCCTGGCCGAGCGGCTGCCGGCTTCCATCACCCAGATCCATTCGGCCGATTACAAGAATGCCGCGCAGCTGCCGCCCGGCAAGGTGCTGGTGGTGGGCTCGGGCCAGAGCGGCGCGCAGATCGCCGAAGACCTGCACCTGGCCGGCCGCGAGGTGGTGCTGGCCATCGGCGAGGCGCCGCGCTGTGCCCGTTTCTACCGGGGCCGCGACGTGGTCGACTGGCTGGCCGACATGGGCTACTACCGCATGTCGGTGGACCAGCACCCGCTGCGCGAAGGCGTGCGCGACAACACCAACCACTACGTCACCGGCCGCGACGGCGGCCGCGACATCGACCTGCGCCGCTTCGCCCTGGAGGGCATGGAGCTCTACGGCCAGCTCGACGCGCTGGAGGGCGACACCCTGCGTTTTCGGCCCACGCTCGCCGCCAGCCTCGACAGCGCCGACCGCACCTACAACGGCATCAACGCGGCGATCGACAAATACATCGCCGAGCAGGGCATCGAGGCCGGCGAGCCTTCGATCTACGAGCCGCTGTGGGCGCCGGCCGCTGAGCGCGAGGCCCTGCCGCTGGCCGACTCGGGCATCGGCTCGGTGGTCTGGTGCATCGGCTTCGCACCCGACTTCCGCTGGCTCGACGCGCCGGTCTTCAACGGCCAGGGCCATCCGGTGCACGAACGCGGCGTGACCCAGGTGCCGGGCCTGTATTTCATCGGCCTGCCCTGGCTGCACACCTGGGGCTCGGGCCGCTTCTCGGGCGTGGCGGCCGACGCCGCCCATGTGGCCGATCGCATCGCCCGACGCCGCGAAGCGCTGCACCCGGAACTGATCGCGGCGCGCGAGGCCGAGGCGTCGCCGGCCTGAGAGACAAGCTCACCTTCATGCAAGACCTCGCCCCCGACACCACCGATCGCTGGTCCACGCCGACCGATGCCGCGCCGTCCGGCGTGGCCCGGCCCTGGTCGGGCGCCACCACCGTCACCCTGGGCATGCCCCAGCTCGACGGCTGCGGGCTGTCGGAAACCTGGCTGCAGAAGACCTGCGGCGCAGCGCACTGGCGCGGGCTCGAAGCCCATCTCGGCCGCCCGGCGCAGGACTGGCGCGACGCCAGCGGCCGGCGGGTGTATGCGGCCTTCGGCATCGTGCGACTGCGCGCCGCGCGGCTGGCCAAGGCCGTAGAAGGCGAGCGTCTGCGCATCGCCAGCACGCTGGCCGCCGTGGGCCGGTCGCAAGCCTGGAGCCGGCACCGCCTGAGCACACGCGGCGAGCGCATCGGCGAGCTGGAGATGCTGTCGGTCTTCATCGGCCGGGGCGACGACGGCTCCAATCGCTCGGTGCGCCGGGTGAGCATGCGCGACGAGGCAGCCGCCGAGCCAACGGGCGCACGCGCTGTGGCCGACCATGCCCGCGCCTGGCGCGCATCGCTGGCGCAACCGGTGCCGGCGGCAGAGCCGTATCGCACCGTGCGCTGGCTCGCCTGCCCCCGCAACGACTTCAATGGCGCCGGCCTCGTCTACTTTTGCCACTTCACCGCCTGGGCCGACCGGGCGCTGTCCGGCTGGCATCTGCTCGGTGCCGGGCAGCGGGTGGTCGAGCGCGAATGCCTGTTCCTCGGCAACCTCGACCCAGGCGAAGAAGTGGAGCTCGCGCTGCGGGCCGACCAGCCGACGGCCACCGGTGGTTGTCTGGAAGTCGGCATCCGCTGCACCCGCCACGACCGCCTGCTGGCCGTGGTGCGCACCACCTGGGAGCTCGCATGAACCCCGAGTCGAAACCAGCCGACCACGCCGCATGGCGCGCCGCCGTCGCGCCCTCGGCTCCGGGCGGCGACCCGTCCGCCCTGGCGCGCCACGCCGGCGACGGCCTCGTCGTGCAGCCGCTCTACACCGCCGCCGACACCGCCGGCCTGCCGCATCTCGACACCCTGCCCGGCTTCGCCCCCTTCGTGCGCGGCCCGCAGCCCGGCATGCACGCCACCCGGCCGTGGACCATCCGCCAGTACGCCGGTTTTTCCACCGCCCGCGAAACCAACACCGCCTACCGCCAGGCCCTGGCCGGCGGCGCCCAGGGCATCAGCGTGGCCTTCGACCTGCCCACCCATCGCGGCTACGACAGCGACCATCCGGAGGTGGCCGCCGACGTGGGGCAGGCAGGTGTCGCCATCGACAGCGTGGAAGACATGGCCGTGCTGTTCGAGGGCATACCGCTGGCCCGGGTGAGTGTTTCGCTGACCATGAGCGGCGCGGTGCTGCCGGTGCTGGCCGCCTTCATCGTCGCCGCCGAGGAACAGGGCGTGCCGCAGGCCGCGCTCACCGGCACCATCCAGAACGACATCCTCAAGGAGTTCCTGGTCCGCAACACCTACATCTACCCGCCCACACCGTCGATGCGCATCGTGGGCGACATCGTGGCCCACACCGCCGCCGCCAGCCCCCGCTTCAACGCGATCAGCATCTCCGGCTACCACCTGCAGGAGGCCGGTGCCGAGCCCGCGCTGGCGCTGGCCCTGACGCTGGCCGACGGCATGGAATACGTGCGCACCGCCCTGGCCCGGGGCCTGGACGTGGACGCCTTCGCCGGCCGGCTGTCGTTCTTCTTCGGCGTCGGCATGGATTTCTACGTGGAGATCGCCAAGCTGCGCGCCGCCCGGCTGCTGTGGTGCCGCGTCATGCAGGGCTTCGGCGCGCGCGAGCCGCGCAGCCTCGTGCTGCGCACCCACTGCCAGACCTCCGGCGCCTCGCTCACCGGCCAGGATCCACACAACAACATCGTGCGCACCACCGTCGAGGCCATGGCCGCCGTCTTCGGCGGCACCCAGAGCCTGCACACCAACGCCTTCGACGAGGCCGTGTCCCTGCCCACCGAGGCCGCCGCCCGCGTCGCCCTGGCCACGCAGCTGATCCTGCGCGACGAGAGCCGCATCGGCGAAGTCATCGACCCCTGGGCCGGCAGCTACCTGATGGAAAAGCTCACCCACGACATGGCCGACGCCGCCTGGAAGATCGTCGAGGAGATCGAAGCGCAGGGCGGCATGGCGCGGGTGGTGGACAGCGGCTGGGCCGGCGAACGCATCGAGGCCGCCGCCGCGGCGAAGCAGGCGCGCATCGACGCGGGCCGGGAGATCGTGGTGGGCGTCAACCGCCATCGCCCGCGCATCGACGAGCCGATCGCCAGCCGCGCGATCGACGCCGATGGCGTGCGCGAAGCGCAGACGGCCGCCCTGCGCGCGCTGCGCGCGCGACGCGACGCGGCGGCGGTGGACGCGGCGCTGAGCGCCCTGGCCGACGCGGCCGGCTCGGGCGCCGGCAACCTGCTGGCGCTGGCCATCGTCGCGATGCGCGTCCGCGCCACCGTAGGCGAGGTGTCGCACGCGCTGGAACAGGTCTGGGGCCGGCACGGCGCGCGGGCCCGGGCCACCGGCGGCGCGTACGCGGCGGCGTGCGATGCCGGCGACGGCAGCGACGACTGGCAACGGCTGCGCGCCGAGGCGCGGGCGTTGGCGGGCCGGCTCGGCCGCGCACCGCGCCTGCTGGTCGCCAAGCTCGGCCAGGACGGCCACGACCGGGGCGCGAAGGTGGTCGGTGGTGCGTTCGCCGACCTGGGCTTCGAGGTCGAGATGGGTCCGCTGTTCCAGCGCCCGGACGAATGCGCCCGCCAGGCTGTCGCCTTCGGCGCGCACGCCATCGGCGTCAGCACCCTGGCCGCCGGCCACCGCGCGCTAGTGCCGGCGCTGATGCGGGCCCTGCGAGTGCTCGGCGCCGACCACGTGCTCGTTTTCGTCGGCGGCGTGGTCCCGCGCGAGGACCACGAAATGCTCTACGACTGCGGTGTGCAGGGCATCTACGGGCCGGGCACGCCGATACCGGCCAGCGCGCGGGATGTGATGGAGCGCCTGCGACAAGCCGACCGCCACGATGGCCGCACGCCGGGCCGCCATCCGGCAGCCGCAGCCTCGAACTGAGGCTCTGCGGCCCGACAAGCCCCTTCGGCCGACAAGAGAGTGCTCAAGTCCGGCGAGAAATTGCCGAAAATGAGGGCAGGTTCTCCAAGACTTGGCCCTCGTGCTCAACGCACGGGGGCTTTTTTTTGCCGGCCAGTCGCCGCCAGAAGGGCGTCAGCGGCAGCATCACGCCGGTCACGCCGACGAGGCACCAGGTCGACACGGAAAAATCGCCGACACGGTCTCGCAGGGAGCCGACCGGCAACGGCCCAGCGGTGGCGACCAGATAGCCGACGGTCATGACGAAAGCATTCCACTGGTTCGTGGTGCTCAAGTCGACTCCCTGCGCCCGCGATCCAGGCGTGGCGCCGAACATAGGCCAAGGGCGCGCGTGCCTCCGACAAGGCAGATGACGTATGGGTGCCGCGGTCGAACGGCTGCGCGCCGGCATCGAAAGGCGTCGCCGGCAGCGCCCCGGGAATGTCCGCGAGCCGCCAGACGCACCCTCTGGCACAGTGGGCAGCCCTGTCTCACCAAGCCACCGGCCATGACATCGCCCCGCTTCGCATCACTTCCTCCGTTTCCTCGCCTCCCCGACCGCCGACTGGCCACCGCCGCCCTGCTGCTGCCCTTGCTCGCCGCCTGCGCCGGGCCGTCGACGCCCCGCGGGGCCGGCTTCCAGGCCACGCCCGAGGCCATCGCTGCCCTGGCGCCGACCGGGCGGCTGCGCGCGTCGATCAATCTCGGCAACCCGGTGCTCGCCGGCCGCGACAAGGCCAGCGGCGAACTCTCGGGCGTGTCGGTGGACCTGGCGCGCGAACTCGCCCGCCGCCTGGGGGTGCCGCTGGATCTCTTGGCAGTGGACTCGGCCGGCCGTTCGGTGGAGGTGGTGCGCGGCGGCGGCGCCGACATCGGTTTCTTCGCCATCGACCCGCTGCGCGGCGAGGGCGTGGACTTCACTGCCGCCTACGTGGTGATCGAAGGTGCCTATCTGGTGCGCAACGATTCGCCGCTCATCGCCAACGACCAGGTCGACCGCGAGGGCCGCACCGTGGCGGTCGGCAAGGGCAGCGCCTACGATCTGTTCCTGACCCGCGAGATAAAGCGCGCGACGCTGGTGCGCACGCCGACCTCGCCGATGGTGGTGGACCAGTTCATGAGCCAGCGGCTCGACGTGGCCGCCGGCGTGCGCCAGCAGCTCGAAGCCGATGCCCGTCGCGTCGGTGGCGTGCGCCTGTTGCCGGGCCGATTCATGGTGATCGAGCAGGCGATGGGCGTACCGGCGGGCCGGCCGCCGCTGGCGCGCGAGGCGCTGCGCCGTTATGTGGAAGAGATGAAGGCGAGCGGCTTCGTCGCCCGGGCGCTGGAGCGGCACCGCATCGACGGCGCGCAGGTGGCGCCGCCGGCCTGAGGGATCGGCCTCAGGCGGCCTGGGTCGACGTCGCCTCGGCGCCTGCGAGCCGGGCCAGTGCTGCCTGCAGCGACTGCTGCTCGGTGGCTTCGTAGAGCGCGAACTCGTCGGCGACCGGCGCGCCGAGGTCGCGTTCGAACGCGCCCCGGTTGCCGCCGCCGTCGTAGGCCGCCTGGCCTTCCGAGCCCAGGTTGGAGCGGAAGATGCCGGCCGCGCTCACCGGCAGGAAATCTTCGTAGATCAGCGGCTCGATGGCCAGCCAGCCTCCGGCCAGCAATTCGGCGGCCGATTGGCCGGGCGCGGGCCGCTCGCGCGACGCCAGGCGCTCGGCCGGCACCTGCCAACGCACGTAGGCCAGGCCTTCGCTGTGCAGCGTGGCGAGGTCGTCAGGGAAGGCGGCGAACGTTTCGGCCAGCGCCCGGCCCTTGTCCGGCGCCGTCTTGCCGGCCTCGCGCGACTGCTGCAGCAGCGCGTCGTAGCGCTCGCGGCCGGCGGGGGTGAGCGCGCAGCCGCGCTGCTCGATCTCGCCGAAGCGCGCGGTGTGGGTGCCGTCGCCCTGGGCGCCGACGAAGCGGATCGGCTCTTCCAGCGCCAGAAAGCTCGTCTGCCGCAGCAGGATCGGGCAGCCGCGCCGCGGCGGGCCTTCGATGGAATCCTTGGCCTTCATGCCCCGGCCGTGCATGGCGGCCTGGGCGGCGTCGATGTCGAGCACGCGGGGCGTGAGGTGGTTGATGTGCGGCCCCTTGAAGCACACCACGTCGGCGATCAGCGGATGCTTGGAGCGCAGCTCGCGGTAGGTGTCGGCGTCGACCGTGGCGTCGTGGTGCCAGCGGAAGGTCTCCAGCGCCTGGGCGACGAACTCGGCCGCCTGCGCGGCGTCGAGGCCGCCCTCGCGCTCGGCGATGGCGATGAGCGCACGGCAGCGTGCGGTGTAGATGTCGCGTCGCTCCAGGATGGCGGCGGCACGTTCGCGCAGGGCGACATCGTCGATCAGGTCCAGGCGCAGCAGCGAGGTGAACACCCGGAACGGGTTGCGGCGCAGCGAGGCCTCGTCGGTGGTGCGGAAGGCGGTGGCGTGCACCGGCACGCCCGCCACCGACAGGTCGTAGTAGCCGACCGGCACCATGCCCATCACCGCGAACAGGCGGCGCATGGTGGCGAGCTCTTCGGCCGTGCCCAGGCGGATCGCGCCGTGGCGCTCCACGCCCAGGCGCTGACGTTCCTCGTCGGCGTGGGGGCCGGTGCTGAGCGGGCCGTCGCGGCGGATCACCTCGGCGTTGATGTCGGCCACCAGCTCCAGCAGGGTGCCGTATTGGGGCACTTCGGTTTTGTACATGTCCGAGAGCGCGCGCGAGAAAGCGGCACGGACGTCGTCGGGATGGAGCTTGGTGGCGGTGTTCATGGTGGGCGAGCGCGGTCGGCTGGAAATCTGCGCACTATCGCAGCGGCCGAGCCTTTGCGATAGCGAGGAATCGGAAGAACTTCATGCACCACCAGCATGAAGTTCCCGCCGGATCCGTGGCCTGTACGATGCTCGACCCCACGAAAGCACCACCGGGTAATGCCCGCACCGCATGATGTACAAACGCGAACTGCTGCCGCCCACCACTTGGCTGATGGCCTTCGAAAGCACCGCCCGCCACGGCAGCATCTCGCGCGCGGCGCAGGAGCTACACCTCACGCAGAGCGCGGTGTCGCGGCAGGTGGCGCAGCTCGAGGACCAGCTCGGCTGCGCCCTCTTCCACCGGGTGCGCCAGCGCGTGCTGCTCACCGACGCCGGCCGCATCTACGCCGCCGAGCTGCGCCAGCACTTCGACGCCCTCTCGGCCGCCACGCAGCGGGCGATGACCTTCGGCGGCACCGGTGAGGTGCTAGAGCTCGCCGTGCTGCCGACCTTCGGCACCGAGTGGCTGATTCCGCGCATGCCGGGGTTCGCGCGGGCGCATCCGGACGTCACGGTGAACTTCTCCACCCGCTCCGAGCCTTTCGACTTCGAGCGCGAGCCCTTCGACGCGGCGATCCATTTCGGCGACGACTTCTGGCCCGGCGCCAGCTGCGACTATCTGATGCGCGAAGCAGTGGTGCCGGTGTGCAGCCCGGCTTTTCGCGCGGAACACGGGCTGCGGCAGCCGGCCGATCTCGCCGGCGTGCGGCTGTTGCAGCAGGCTTCGCGGCCATCGCAGTGGGGCGACTGGTTCGCCCAGGCCGGGGTCGAGGCGAACGACGCGATGCGCGGCCCGCGATTCGAGCAGTTCTCCATGCTGGCGCAGGCCGCTGCCAGCGGGCTGGGTGTGGCGCTGGTCTCGCGCCTGCTGGTGTCTGACCTGCTGCAGAGCGGCCGGCTGGAGGTGCTGTTCGACCAGGCCTTGCGCTCGGACGCTGCCTATTGGTTCGTCATGCCCGAATCACGGGCCAGCGAGCCGCTGGTGCTGGCTTTCCGGCGCTGGTTGCTGGACGAAGCCGCCGCATCGGCCGGTGACGACCCCGCCGACGCCGGCTGATCGGCCAGCCGCCGGGACGCGGAACGGATGTGGCGCTGAATCGCCTGTTCGGCCGCCGCCGCGTCACCGTCGGCGATGGCCTGGTACACCGCCCGGTGTTCGTCCTGCGCCTGCTGGGACAGGCCATCGTCGCGTGCGCTGCGGCTGCGCGACACGTCGATCGCCACCGCATAGAAGCTGCGCAGATAGGCCATGAACATGCCGTAGTGGCGGTTGCCGGTGGCCTCGGCGATGGTGCGGTGAAACTCCAGGTCGGCCTCGCTGCCGCTGGTGCCGGCGGCCAGCGCCTCGGCCATGTCGTCGAGGCAACGCTTGAGTCGTTCCAGCTGCGCCGGCGTGCGACGTGTGGCGGCCAGGGCGGCCGCCGTCCCTTCAACGCCCAGACGCAGCTCGGCCAGCTCCAGGATGCTTTCGGTCGATTGCGCCGACGGTGCCTCGAAGCGGAACGGCGTGCGCGCCGAAGTCGCCAGCACGAAGCTGCCGCGCCCCTGCTGGGTATCGATCAGACCGTCGGATTTCATGCGCGCCATCGCCTCGCGCAACACGGTGCGGCTAACGCCGTAATGGCTGCAGAGCGCGGGCTCGGTCGGCAGTTTCGCGCCGACGGGGTATCGGCCGGCGGCGATGTCTGCCGAAAAAGCCTGCACCAGCCGTTCCGGCAGGGAGGTGGAAACGAGGGTCATGGGGCGAAGATACCGCAGGCAAACTCATACTATGATCTTACGTATTATGAATATGAAGACGCCCACCGGCCATCTCCATCAGATCGCCCGTATTGATCCACCCGTACCCACGGCCACGCTCTACCGCGACTTTCTGCTGGCGCTGCGGGCTGCCGGCTTTCGCGGCGAAATCGGCGATGCGCACGGCGAGCGCCTGGTGCTGGCCACCGACAACTCCATCTACCAGCGCCTGCCGCAGGCCGTGATCTACCCCAAAGACAGCACCGATGTGCAGCACCTGGCCCGGCTGATCGACCAGCCCGCCTGGCGCCGTATCGCCCTGGCACCGCGCGGCGGCGGCACCGGCACCAACGGCCAGTCGCTCACCGCCGGCATCGTGGTCGACCTGTCGCGCCACATGAACCGCATCCTGGAGATCGACCCCGCCGCCCGCCGGGTCCGCGCGCAGGCCGGCGTGGTGAAAGATCAGCTCAACGCCGCGCTGCGTCCGCACGGCCTGTTCTTCGCGCCGGAACTGTCCACCTCCAACCGCGCCACCATCGGCGGCATGGTCAGCACCGACGCCAGCGGACAGGGCAGCTGCACCTACGGCAAGACCCGCGACCACGTGCTGGCGCTCGACTGCGTGCTGCCCGGCGGCGAGATGCTGCACAGCGAGGCCATCGACGATGCGACGCTGGCGCGCCTCTGCGCCCAGCCGGGCCGCGTCGGTGATGCATACCGCGCGGCCGAGAAGATCCAGCGCGAGCAGCAGACGCTCATCGACGCGGTGTTTCCGCCGCTCAACCGCTGCCTCACCGGCTACGACCTGGCGCACCTGCGCGAGGCCGACGGCCGTTTCAACCTCAACAGCGTGCTCTGCGGCTCCGAAGGCTCGCTCGGCTTCCTGGTGGAGGCCACGCTCAACGTGCTGCCGATCCCGAAGCATTCGGTGCTGGTGAACATCCGCTACGCCGGCTTCATGGACGCGCTGCGCGATGCCCGCGCGCTGATGGCCCTGAAGCCGCTGTCGATCGAGACGGTGGATTCGCGCGTGCTGATGCTGGCCATGAACGACATCGTCTGGAACGGCGTGGCCGAATACTTTCCCGCCGACGAGCAACGACCCACGCGCGGCATCAACCTGGTGGAATTCAGCGGCGACGACGAGGCCGAGCTCCGCGCGCGGGTCGACGCATTCGTCGCCCACCTGCAGGCCGACCGGAGCGTGGAGCGCCTCGGCCACACCCTGGCCGCGGGCCATGCGGCGGTGGAGCGGGTGTATGCGATGCGCAAGCGTTCGGTCGGGCTGCTCGGCAATGTCGACGGCGAAGTGCGGCCGCAGCCTTTCGTCGAAGACACCGCCGTTCCGCCGGAGCACCTGGCCGACTACATCGCCGAGTTCCGCGCCCTGCTCGACGGCCACGGCCTCACCTACGGCATGTTCGGCCACGTCGACGCCGGCGTGCTGCACGTGCGCCCGTCGCTCGACATGAAAGACCCGGCACAGGCTGCGCTGGTGCGCCCCATCTCCGACGGCGTGGCCGCCCTCACCCGCAAGTACGGCGGGCTGCTGTGGGGCGAGCACGGCAAGGGCGTGCGTTCGGAATATTCGCCCGCCTTCTTCGGTGAGCTGTATCCGGCGCTGCAGTCGCTCAAGACCGCGTTCGATCCTTTCAACCAATTGAACCCCGGCAAGATCGCCACGCCGGCGGCCGGCGGCGGCACGCTGCTGAAGATCGACGAAGTGCCCCTGCGCGGCGAGGCCGACCGGCAGATCGACGAGCGGGTCTGGCAGTCCTACGGCGCGGCCATGCACTGCAACGGCAACGGTGCCTGCTACAACTTCGATCCCGACGACGCCATGTGCCCGTCGTGGAAAGCCACCCGCGAACGCATCCATTCGCCCAAGGGCCGGGCCTCGCTGATGCGCGAATGGCTGCGGCTGCAGGGCGCCGCCGGCATCGACGTGCTGGAAGCCCGACGCCGGCCGGCCTCGTTTCTGGCCAGCCTGCCCGCGCGCTGGCGCAACAGCCGCGCCCAGCGCGCGGGCACGCCGGACTTTTCGCACCAGGTGTACGACGCCATGGCCGGCTGCCTGGCCTGCAAGTCCTGCGCGGGGCAATGCCCGGTGAAGGTGAGCGTGCCGGAGTTCCGTTCGCGCTTCCTCCAGCTCTACCACCAGCGCTATCTGCGCCCGTTGAAGGACTACCTCATCGGCTCGCTCGAATCGACCGTGCCGTGGATGGCGCGGGCACCCTGGCTGTACAACAGGCTGATCGCTTCGGCGCCGGTCGCGCGCTGGCTCGAACACCACGCCGGCATGGTCGACAGCCCACTGCTCAGCCGCTACGACTTCGGCGCCACCCTGCGCCGCTGGCAGGTGCGCCCGGCCAGCGCCGCGACCTTGTCCGCGCTGTCGGCCGCGCAGCGCGCGCGCTCGGTGATCCTGGTGCAGGACGCCTTCACCCGGTATTTCGAGACGCCGCTGGCCGCCGCCTGGATCGAACTCGCCGCACGGCTGGGCTACACCGTGTACCTGGCGCCGTTCCGGCCCAACGGCAAGCCGCTGCAGGTGCAAGGCTTTCTGGCCGCCTTCGACCGCGCCGCCGGGCGCAATGCGGCGCAGCTGGCCGAGCTGGCCGCCTTCGGCATCGCGCTGGTCGGGCTGGATCCCGCGATGACGCTGGTCTACCGGCAGGAATACCGCAAGACCGAAAGCGCCGCCGCCTGCCCCCCGGTGCTGCTGCCCCAGGAATGGCTGGCCGAGGCATCGCTCGGGGAGGCGGTGTCTCCAGATAACGCCGCTTACGCCTTCCGCCTGCTGAGCCACTGCACCGAGAAGACCACCACGCCGGCCAGCCCCGGCCAATGGAAGGCGGTGTTCGCCCGGTTCGGGCTGACGCTGTCGCTGCAGGCCAGCGGCTGCTGCGGCATGTCGGGCACCTACGGCCACGAAACTCGCAACCGGCAGACCTCGGAGCGCATCTTCGAGCAGTCGTGGGGGCGCATCGTCGACGAGCGCACGGCCTCCGAAGAACTGCTGGCCACGGGCTATTCGTGCCGCAGCCAGGCCGATCGTCAGCGCGGCGTGCGGTTGCGCCATCCGCTCGAAGTGCTACTGGCTTTTGTAAAACAGGGCCAAGCTCATGCGCTGTGATCGGGCGTCCCGCAACAAGGTGTGTCGTGGAAAGCGCGCTCGTCGCCCAAAAATGGGGAAACCATGAAATAAGTCACAAAATGTCGGAATGGGCGATTGCTTTTAAAATTATCTATTTAGATCAATGCGTTAACAGATATTCCTAAAATGGGTCTCGCCAATTCCTGTAGGAAAAGGCCCCAACGGACTATCAGAAAAGCTATCGAGCCTCTTGCATTGGTCCATTCGGTCTATTGAGGCTGGTAAGCTCATATGTGACATTTAGTTCGCACCTGTTTCAACAACCAATCTCCTTAACCCTCGAAAGACCGCCATGACCAACGTGTTCAAGAAGTTCGCTCTCGCCGCCGCTGTGACCCTGGCTATGGGCGTGTCTGCCCAAGCCGCCACCTACAACCTGGGCACGATCGACAGCTTCGCGTCCAACACCTTTGCCGCCACTAGCCTGGGCAAGTTCACCGACTACCTGCAGTTCACGGTGGCAGACAACTCGGCTGCCGCTCTGGCCGCTCAATCCGTGTACATCGCCAAGCACGGCCTGAACCTGGAAAGCATCTCCCTGTATTCCGGCAGCTTCACCGCCGGCAGCACCCTGACCGGCCTGCTGGGCACCACCAGCGGTGGCAACTCGCTGACGCTGGAATACGCATCTGGTCTGGCTTCCAAGGCCTACACCCTGGTCGTGACCGGCGACGCCAAGACCCTGCCCACCGGCTACACCTCCATCATTCAACTGGCTCCGGTTCCGGAACCCGAAACCTACGCCATGCTGCTGGCTGGCCTGGGCGTGATGGGCTTCGTCGCACGTCGCCGTCAAAAGAACACCCAAGCCTGATAAGGCTGAGTGACGCGCCGCCGGCCCAGCCGGCGAGCAGCCCACTCCGAAAACGACGGGCCGCCTTGTGCGGCCCGTTTTCTTTTGGCGGGTGTTCCGCCTTGGTGCGCCAACCACCCGCCGGCCGTGGCACATCGCTTGCTAAGCACTGGTATGACCGGTCCAACCAAGCAAGCCGAACCCCGCGCATGAGCATGACCAGCCTCGCGGCGCAGACCCTGCAGCGGCAGATCTCCAGCGGCACCTTCGCGCCCGGAAACATGCTGCCCGGGCAACGCGAACTGGCGGAGTCGATGGGCATCAGCCGCGCTTCGCTGCGCGAGGCCTTGTCGATGCTCGAAGCGTTGGGCCTGGTGCGGTCCATGCCGGGCAAGGGCACGCTGGTCACGCGCGGCAGCCGGCAGGTGGCGCCGCTGCCTTTCACGCCGGGCGACGCCGCCGACCTGCAGCAGCTCTGGCAATTTCGCTTCTGCATGGAGCCGGCCACCGCAGCCCTGGCCGCACGCAACATGCGCGCCGACCAGGCACCGCGCCTGTGGGGCGTGCAGGCCCGCCTGGAAGACGCCGCGCTCACCAGCGACATGGTGAGCGCCTCGACGGCCGACCTCGATTTCCACCACCTGATCGCCGCGCTGTCGGGCAACGGCCACCTGGTAGGCCTGATGTCGAGCTTCGAGCCCGACATCGGCCGTGCCGTGGCCCTGCCTTTCGCCGAGGCCGACCGCATCCACGACGTGCTGCGCGAGCACCGCGCCATCGCCGCCGCCATCTGCCTGGGCGACGCCGACGGCGCTCGGCTGGCGATGCAGCAGCACCTGCGGGCATCGGCCCGCACCCTCGGCCTGGTTTTTGTCGAGCCTTGAGCACCGCTTCCGCTTCTTTCAGCTTCCCCCCGTTTCGTCACCTCCTCCAGGAAAGTTCATGAAGATCGTCAAGCCCACCGCAATCGTTCTGGCATGCCTGCTCGGCGCCGGCATGTCCGCCGCCCAGGCCCAAGAGAAAGTCTTGCGCATCGCCATGACCGCGGGCGACATTCCCCGCACCTCGGGCCAGCCCGATCAGGGCTACGAGGGCAACCGCTTCACCGGCATCCCCATGTACGACGGCCTCACCCAGTGGGACCTCACCGCCACCACCAAGCCCGCCGGCGTGATCCCCGACCTGGCCGTGTCCTGGTCGGTGACCGATGCCGACAAGACCAAGTGGATCTTCAAGCTGCGCCCCGGCGTGAAGTTCCACGACGGCTCGGCCTTCAATGCCGACGCGGTGGTGTGGAACATCGGCAAGGTGCTCGACAAGGATGCCCCGCAGTACGACGCCGCCCAGGTCGGCGTCACCGCCTCGCGCATGCCCACGCTGCGCAGCGCCCGCAAGATCGACGACCTGACGGTGGAGCTGACCACCTCCGAGCCGGATTCCTTCCTGCCCTTCAACCTGACCAACCTGTTCATGGCCTCGCCCGCGCAGTGGGCCAAGAAGCTGGCCGCGGTGCCGGCCTCGGTCACCGACAAGGCAGAGCGCAGCAAGCAGGCCTGGGCCGCCTTCGCCGCCGATTCGTCGGGCACCGGCCCGTTCAAGCAGGCCAAGTTCGTGCCGCGTGAGCGCCTGGAACTGGTGAAGAACACCGAGTACTGGGACGCCAAGCGCCGCCCCAAGATCGACCGCGTGGTGCTGCTGCCCCTGCCCGAGGCCAGCTCGCGCACCGCCGCGCTGATGTCCGGCCAGGTCGACTGGATCGAGGCACCGGCACCGGACTCGCTCGACGCGATCAAGGCCCGCGGCTTCAAGCTGTACTCCAATATCCAGCCGCACCTGTGGCCGTGGCAGTTCTCCATGCTGCCGGACTCGCCCTTCAAGGACAAGAAGGTGCGCCAGGCCGCCAACCTGTGCATCAACCGCACCGCCATGAAGGAACTGCTCGGCGGCCTGATGGTCGAGGCCACCGGCATCGTCGAGCCGGGCAACCCGTGGCGTGGCACGCCCAGCTTCCAGATCAAGTACGACGTGCCCGCCGCTCAGAAGCTGATGCAGGAAGCCGGCTATTCCGCCGCCAAGCCGGTCAAGGTGAAGATCCAGACCTCGGCCTCGGGCTCCGGCCAGATGCAGCCGCTGCCGATGAACGAGTTCATGCAGCAGAGCCTGAAGGAGTGCTATTTCGACGTGCAGTTCGACGTCGTCGAGTGGAACACGCTGTTCTCCAGCTGGCGTCTCGGCGCCAAGGATCCGAGCGCGCACGGCTCGCACGCGACCAACGTCAGCGCCGCTACGGTGGATCCGTTCCTGGCGATGGTCCGCTTCGTCAGCACCAAGGCGCAACCGCCGGTCGCCAACAACTGGGGCTTCTACAGCAACCCCGAGACCGATGCGTTGTCGGACAAGGCCCGCACCACTTTCGACGAGAAGCAGCGCGACGCGGTGCTGGCCCAGTTGCATGCGCGCATCGTGGAAGAAGCGCCGATGCTGTTCGTGGCGCACGACGTGGGCCCGCGTGCCATGTCGCCCAAGGTCAAGGGTGTGGTGCAGCCGCAGTCGTGGTTCATCGACATCGCGACGATGGACTTGAACTGACCCCCAGGCTTGCTCACTTCGTGTAGCCGCCAACCCCCTTTCAGGGGCAACGCTGGAGGGCTTGGCTCACCCCCAGGCTACGCACTTCGTGTCTTCGCCTACCCCCTTTCAGGGGGCAACGCTGGCGGACCGGCAAAGCCGGTCCGCGACGTTCCAGGGCAAGCGGTACGGCGCTTGGCGCCTGCCGCTTTTCTGATCGATAACTAAAAGAGGTTCGCCCCATGATTGCCTATCTTCTTCGTCGCGCGGGGTATGCACTGCCCATCATGCTGGGCGTGTCCTTCCTGTGTTTCATGCTGGTGCACATCGCGCCGGGCGATCCGCTGGTGTCCATCCTGCCGCCGGACGCGTCGGCCGATCTGCAGGCGCAGATGATGAAGCTCTATGGCTTCGACCGCAGCCTGCCCGAGCAGTTCGTGCACTGGCTCTGGCGTGCGCTGCACGGCGACCTGGGCACCTCCATCGCCACCAGCCGGCCGGTGACCGGCGAGGTCTTCAAGGCCGTCGGCAACACCTTCATGCTGGCCATCATGGCCACGCTCATCGGCTTCTTCTTCGGCTGCCTGTTCGGCTTCGTGGCCGGGTATTTCCGCAACTCCTGGGCCGATCGCATCGCCAGCTTCATCTCGGTGATCGGCGTGAGCGTGCCGCACTACTGGCTGGGCATGGTGATGGTCATCATCTTCTCGGCCCAGCTGCAGTGGCTGCCGGCCACCGGCGCCGGGCCCGGCGGCTCGGGCTCCTGGGCCTGGGACTTCGAGCACGTGCAGTACATGCTGCTGCCGGCCATCACCATGTCCTTCATCCCGATGGGCATCGTGGCGCGCACCGTGCGCGCGCTGGTGGCCGAGATCCTGTCGCAGGAATTCGTCATCGGCCTGCGCGCACGCGGCCTGGGCGAGTTCGGCGTGTTCAAGCACGTGGTCAAGAACTGCGCGCCCACCGCGCTGGCGGTGATGGGCCTGCAGCTGGGCTACCTGCTGGGCGGCTCCATCCTCATCGAGACCGTCTTCTCCTGGCCCGGGACCGGCTTTCTGCTCAACCAGGCGATCTTCCAGCGCGACCTGCCGCTGCTGCAGGGAACCATTCTGGTGCTGGCGCTGTTCTTCGTGTCCCTCAACCTGATCGTCGACGTGCTGCAGACCGTCTTCGACCCCCGCATCGAAAGGAGCTGACGCCATGGCCGCAGTTCTCACGCCCGGCGGATCCCCTTCCGCCCCCCTCGCCCCGGTGCTGCGTTCGCGCAGCCACGGCGCCAACGTGGTTCGCCGCCTGGTGCGCAACCCGGTCGCCATGACGGCCGCGGCCATCATCGTGCTGCTGATCGCGATCGCCTTGCTGGCGCCCTGGATCATGCCCGGCGACCCCTTCGCCACCTCGATGTTCAAGCGCCTGCGCCCGGTCGGCACCGCCGGTTTCCCGCTGGGCACCGACGAGCTCGGCCGTGACCTGCTGTCGCGCCTGATGCTCGGCGGCCGGCTCTCGCTCTTCATGGGCATCGCCCCGGTGGTGATGGCCTTCGTCATCGGCAGCGCGCTCGGCGTGTTCGCCGGCTACGCGGGCGGCAAGGTCAACACGGTGGTCATGCGCTGCATCGACGTGCTGTATGCCTTTCCCTCGGTGCTGCTGGCCATCGCGCTGTCGGGTGCACTGGGTGCGGGCATCACCAACTCGCTGATCTCGCTGACCGTGGTCTTCGTGCCGCAGATCGCCCGCATCGCCGAAAGCGTGACCACCCAGGTGCGCCGCAGCGACTACGTGGACGCGGCCCGCGCCTCGGGCGCCGGTGCCTTCACCATCGTGCGCCGCCATGTGCTGGGCAACGTGGTCGGGCCGATCTTCGTGTATTCCACCAGCCTGATCTCGGTGTCGATGATCCTGGCCTCGGGCCTGTCCTTCCTGGGCCTGGGCGTGAAGCCGCCGGAACCGGAATGGGGCCTGATGCTCAACACGCTGCGCACGGCCATCTACAGCCAGCCGCTGATCGCCGCCCTGCCCGGCGCGCTCATCTTCATCACCTCGGTGTCCTTCAACATGCTGGCCGACGGCCTGCGCCAGGCCATGGAGGTCAAGCAATGAGCCCCACCGTTCCCAGCATCACCCCCGCCGCCCTGGCCGATCCGCGCGACGTGGGCGGACCACGCCAGCCGCTGCTGCGGGTGGAGCATCTGCAAAAGCATTTCCCGCTCAAGCGCAAAGGCCTCACCGGGCCACGCCCGGCCGTGCGCGCGGTCGACGACGTGAGCTTCGACATCCGCAAGGGCGAGACGCTCGGCGTGGTCGGCGAGTCCGGCTGCGGCAAGTCGACCACCGCGCGCCTGGTGATGCAGCTCACCCCGCACGACAGGGGCGAGCTGGTCTTCGACGGCCAGACCGTCGGCGGTCCCGGCCTGCCCCTGCGCGAGTTCCGCCGGCAGACGCAGATGGTGTTTCAGGACAGCTACTCGTCGCTCAACCCGCGCATGACCATCGAAGACTCGGTCGCCTTCGGGCCGACCGTGCACGGCGTGTCGGGCAAGGAAGCCCTGGCCCGCGCGCACGACCTGCTGGCGCGCGTCGGCCTGGAGCCGGCGCGTTTTGCCGGACGCTATCCGCACGAGCTCTCCGGCGGCCAGCGCCAGCGGGTGAACATCGCCCGCGCGCTGGCGCTGCAGCCGCGCCTGGTGATCCTCGACGAGGCGGTGTCGGCGCTCGACAAGTCGGTCGAGGCGCAGGTGCTCAACCTGCTCGAAGACCTGAAGCAGGACTTCGGCCTGACCTATCTCTTCATCAGCCACGACCTGCACGTGGTGCGCTACGTGAGCGACCGGGTGCTGGTGATGTACCTGGGCCAGGTGGTCGAGGTGGGACCGGCCGAGCAGGTGTTCGACGCACCACGCCATCCCTACACCCGCGCGCTGCTGCAGTCCATGCCCAGCACCGACCCGCTGCAGCGCACCACCGAGGCACCGCTTTCGGGCGACCCGCCGAACCCGATCGACCCGCCCTCGGGCTGCCGCTTCCACACCCGCTGCGCCTTCGCGCAAAAGGTCTGCTCGCAGCAAATGCCGAAGTTCGTCGAGCCGGTGCCGGGCCACGGCGTGGCCTGCCTGCGCTGGCAGCCGGGCTCGGGCTACGTGGTGGGGCCGGACTTTCCGCAAGCCAGCGCGCCCAAGGCCGACAACCTGGCCGCACTGCACGACATCGCCATCTTTCCGGAGGCCCGCCATGGTTGATCAAGCGTCCACCGACCTCGCCGTCCGCATGCAGAACCTGCGCGTGGAATTTCACGCGCCGGGCAAGAAGATCGAGGCCGTCAACGGTGTCGACCTCGAACTGCGCCAGGGCGAGGTCATCGCGCTCATCGGCGAATCGGGCTCGGGCAAGAGCGTCACGCTGCGCGCCATCATGCGGCTGCATGCCGAGCGCAGCACCCGCATCACCGGCACGCTCGAAGCCGCCGGCTGCGACGTGCTGGCGCTCGACAAGGCCGGCCTCTCGGCGCTGCGCGGCAAGAAGGTCGCGATGATCTTCCAGGAGCCGCTGCTCGCGCTGGACCCGGTCTACCCGGTGGGCGACCAGATCGTCGAGGCGATCCTGCGGCACGAGAAGATCGGCCGCGCCGAGGCGAAGCAACGCGCGCTGGCGCTGTTCGAGCGGGTACGCATTCCCAGCCCCGAACGCCGCCTGGCGGCCTACGCCCACGAGATGTCGGGCGGCATGCGCCAGCGCGCCATGATCGCCCTGGCCCTGGCCTGCCGGCCGCAGGTGCTGCTGGCCGACGAGCCCACCACCGCGCTCGACGCCACGGTGCAGATCCAGATCCTGTTGCTGCTGCGCGAACTGCAGCAGGAGATGGGCCTGGCCATCGTCTTCGTCACCCACGACATCGGCGCCGCCGCCGAAGTGGCCGACCGCATGGCCGTGATGTATGCCGGCCGCATCGTCGAGCAAGGACCTGCGGCCACGCTGCTGACCCGTCCGCGCCATCCCTACACCCTGTCGCTGCTGCAGAGCCGCAGCCACGGCGCGATGCAGAAGGGCAAGCGGCTGCAGACCATCGCCGGCTCGCCGCCCGATCTGTCGAAGCTGCCGCCCGGCTGCGCCTTCGCCGAACGCTGCGGCTGGGCGCAGGACGCCTGCCGCACCGTGCAGCCGCCCGACGTTCCCCTGGGCGAAGGCCACAGCGCGCGCTGCATCCGCCTCGACGTGGTCGACGGCGTGCGCCCGGCCGAAGCCAACGCCTGCCCGGCCTGAAAGCTTCTGACGAACATGACCGCACGCCAACCGCTCCCCGGCCATGCGCCGGCCGCCACGCCGGCCGCGCCCGCCCACTGCTTCATTCCCTACCCCGCGCCGCCGGGCGGCAACCCGCATGCGAGTGCCGGCCCGCTGTCGGGACTCACCTTCGCCATGAAGGACATCTACGACGTCGCCGGCTACCCCACCGGCTGCGGCAACCCGCACCTGCTCGCGCTCTCGGGCATCAAGACGCGCTCCTCGCCCGTCTTCGACCAGTTGCTGGCCGCCGGCGCCGCCTTCGCCGGCAAGGTCGTCACCGACGAACTCGCCTTCTCGCTCAACGGCCACAACGTGCACTTCGGCCGTCCGCGCAACGGTGCCGTGCCCGATCGCATCACCGGCGGATCGAGCTCCGGCTCGGCCTCGGCCGTGTCCTGCGGCCTGGTCGACATCGCCATCGGCTCCGACACCGGCGGCTCGGTGCGCGGCCCGGCCAGCCACTGCGGCCTGGTCGGCCTGCGCCCCACGCACGACCGCGTGTCGCTCGATCGCTGCATGGCGCTGGCGCCGCGCTTCGACACCTGCGGCTGGTTCGCTCGCGACATCGCCACCTTCGCGCGTGCCGGCGACGTGCTGCTCGGCGAGGACAGCGCGCCGATCGCCCGGCCGCGCTGGCTGGTGCCCGCCGACGTGCTCGACCTGCTGCCCCCGCAAGTGCGCGCGACGTTCGACAGCGCCCTGGCGCGGCTCGCCCCGGTCATCGGTGAGCCGGCGCCGGTGCAGGCGAACTGCGGCATCGGCTTCGACACGCTCTACTGGGCCTTCCGCCATCTGCAGGGTTTCGAGGCGTGGCAGAACCAGGGCGAGACCATCGAGCGCTACGGCCTCATGCTCGGCCCCGGCGTGAAGGAGCGATTCGCCTGGTCACGCGACGTGGCGTCGCACGACGTCGAGCCGCACGAGGTGGTGCAGCATGATTTTCGCGACCTCTTCTCCGCCCTGCTCGGCCAAGACGGCGTGATGCTGCTGCCCACCATGCCCGACGTCGCGCCGCTGCTCAGCGAATCCGAGGAATCGCTCGACGACTACCGCAACCGCGCCATCCGCATGCTCTGCCTGTCGGGTCTGTCGGGCACGCCGCAGATCTCGCTGCCGCTCATGAGCCTGAACGACGTGCCGCTCGGCCTGTCGCTGATCGGCCCGGCCGGCAGCGACCGTTCGCTCATCTCCATCGCCGCCACCTTGCTCGCCGCCCAGCCATGAACGCCAAACAAATGCTTCGTATCGACTCCGACCGCCTTTGGCAGTCGCTGATGGACCTCGCCGAGATCGGTGGCACCGACAAGGGCGGCGTCTGCCGGCTCGCCCTCACCGACCTCGACCGCCAGGGCCGCGACCTGTTCGTGTCGTGGTGCCAGGCCGAGGGCATGGACGTGCGCATCGACGTCATCGGCAACATCTTCGCCCGCCGTCCCGGCACCGACCCGAGCCGCCGCGCCATCGCCACCGGCAGCCACATCGATACCCAGCCCACCGGCGGCAAGTTCGACGGCAACTTCGGCGTGCTGGCCGGGCTGGAAGTGGTGCGCACCCTCAACGCGCAGGGCATCCAGACCGCCGCGCCGGTCGAGGTCATCGCCTGGACCAACGAGGAAGGTTCGCGCTTCGTGCCGGTGATGATGGGATCGGGCGTGTTCTCCGGCGCCTTCACCGCCGCGCATGCCCACCAGGCGACCGACATCGACGGCAAGCGGGTCGACGAGGAACTGGCCCGCATCGGTTATGCCGGCTCGCAGCCTGCGGGCGAGGTGCCGGGCGGCATGTTCGATGCGTACTTCGAGGCGCACATCGAGCAGGGACCGGTGCTGGAGGCCCATGGCAAGACCATCGGCGTGGTGCCGGGTGCCCTGGGTCAGCGCTGGTTCGACGTGACCGTCACCGGGATGGAGGCGCATGCGGGGCCTACGCCGATGGCGCTGCGGCACGACGCGCTGCTGGCGGCTTCACGCATGGTCGATCTGGTGAACCGCATCGCGCTGGAGCAGGCGCCGCATGGGCGCGGCACGGTCGGCTTCATGAAGGTGATGCCGAACTCGCGCAACACCATCCCGGGCACGGTGAAGTTCAGCGTCGACTTTCGCAATCTCGATGATTCGGGGTTGGCTGCGATGGAGGCCTCGCTGCGGTCCGGGTGTGCCGAGTTGGCGGCTGGCTGTGGCTCCTCGGTCGCCATCGAGCAGGTTGTCAATTTTCCGCCCTGTCACTTTGCACAGGATTGCATCGGGGCGGTGCGGTCGGCTGCCGAGGCGCTCGGGTTGAGCCATATGGAGGTCGTCAGCGGGGCTGGGCACGATGCTGTTTACGTGGCTGATTTGGCGCCTGCCGCGATGATCTTTGTTCCTTGCAAGGATGGGATCAGTCATAACGAGATCGAGTTTGCTGAGCAGGGTGATCTGGCGGCGGGGGCGGATGTGTTGCTGCATGCGATTTTGGCTAAGGCTTGCTAGGTCTTTGCTCCTTGCATCTGAAGCGCTTGCCTCTTTGAATTTCTCCTCTGTGAGGAGGCAGCGCTGGGGGGCTTGCTCTTGCTGAGCGGGCTTGTCTTTTTTTCCTTTCTTCTCTCTGCCGAGGGTGGAGCTGGGGGCTTGCGCGCCCCCAGCTCCACCCTCGGCAGAGAGAAGAAAAACAGCAAAAAAAGCCCAACTCAGCAAGCCCTCCCCCTCACAGAAAAAAAGCGCCAAAAAACAAGCTCACCGAACCCGAGCCAAGGCCTCTTCGACGTCATCGAAAGCCCCCCGCCCAGGCGCAAACCTCTCCCGCATATACCCAACCAACTCAACAATCTGCCGATCACTCAGCACATCCTGAAACCCGGGCATGAACCCCACAGAAGCAGAAGGCACCTCCCTCACCCCCTCCAGAATCGTCCTCAATAGGTTGTCCGGGGAATCACTGTGCAGATTGCTGTTCAGCGCCAAAGGCACGTTGGCACCCAACAGCCGAGGCCCTGCCCCATCGTGATGACAGGCCCCGCAAGCCGACTCGAACATCCGCTGCCCCGCCCCCGGCAAAGGCGCCGAAGCAGCAGCCAGCGCAACCACCCGCCGGGCCTCGACCGAAGGCTCCACAGCAGAAGCAGCAGCAGGCTGAAAGGAAGCCAGATAAGCAGCCATCGCTCGAATGTCCCCATCCGGCAGCGCCGACAACTCCCGCACCACCGGCCCCATTGGCCCGCCCGCCGTCCCATGCTCCGCGCTGTGCCCCGTCCGCAGGTACTGAAACAATGCCTCCGCACTCCAGGCGACCGGTGCCTTCGACGACAGGGCGGTCAAGGCCGGCGCCTCCCAGCCATCCACCACCGCACCCCCCAGGTATGCCCGCCCCGACCGCTCGGCCCCCAGCGCATTGCGCGGCGTATGACACCCCCCGCAGTGCCCCAGGCCATCGACCAGATAAGCCCCCCGGTTCCACTGCGCCGACCGCTCAGGATCCGCCCGATATGGCGTCGCATCGTGAAACAGCGCATTCCACCCCGCCATCAAGGGCCGCAACCCATACGGAAACCTCAACTCCGCCGCAGGCACCTCCGAACGCACCGCCGGCCGGCTCATCAGGTAGGCGTAGATCGCCGTCAGATCCTCATCGCTGGTCCTGGCGAAGGCGGTATAGGGAAATGCCGGGTACAGCCGATGCCCATCGCGCGAAATGCCCTCGCGCATCGCCCGCTGAAAGGCACTGAACGACCAGGCGCCGATGCCGGTCTCCACGTCCGGCGTGAGGTTGGTGGTGTAGATACGGCCGAAAGGCGTTTCCATGGCGCGCCCGCCAGCGTTGACGGCCCCGCCGGGCACGGTGTGGCAGACGGCGCAATCACCCGCCGCCGCCAACACCCGGCCCCGCTCCACCGTCTGCGGGCTGTACACGGCCGACCAGCCTCCCGCCGGCAAGGCCACCGGTGCGATGGCCGGCTTGACACCGAACAGGCCGGCCGTGAGCCCGATGGCACCGGCGGCGATCGCCCCCGCGCCTGCCCACAACGAGCGCCGGCGCGGCCAGGGCGCATCGTCCGGCACGGCATGGGTCCGAGGCGCGGCGGCCGGTGAAGAAGCGGCAGCGGCAGCAGCAGGCAAGGCCCGCTGATCCAGCGCGGCCAGCACCGTCTCCGGCGTGAACGGCGGCGCCCGAAACCGCACCCCCGTCGCATCGAAGATCGCATTGGCGATGGCCGCCGTGCCCGGCACCGACGACGATTCGCCTACGCCCAGCGGCGCCTCGCCCGGCCGGGGCATGTGCAGCACCTCGATCACCGGCACTTCGCGAAAACTCAGAATCGGATAGGCGCCCCACTCGCGGCTCTCCACCGCTCCGGCATTCGGTGCCGAGCGTGGCGCGAAATCGACCTTCTCTTTGAGCGACCGGCTGGTGGTCTGCAGCACATTGCCGTGGATCTGGTGATCGACACCCGCCGGGTTGATCAGCATGCCGGCGTCGTGGCCCACCACCACTCGGCGCACATGGACCTCACCGGTGCGACGGTTCACGTCCACGTCAGCCACCCAGGCGGCCCAGGCCGCGCCGAAGCCTGGCCAGCGGCTGTGGTTGTAGCGGGCATAGGCAAAGCCCTGACCGCGCAGGTAATCGCCGTCGGCGCCTTGGCCGCCCGGCGCGGTGTGCGGCAGCCAGCCGGCCTTGTCGGCGGTGGCCCGGATCAGCTCGGCGGCGCGCGGGTCGGGCATGTGGCGCAGCCGGAATTCGACCGGGTCCGCGCCGGCCGCCGTGGCCAGTTCGTCGATATAGCTTTCGTGCGCGAAGGAGCTCGGCAGGGCCGACACGCCGCGCAGCCACGAGGCCCGCACGATGGGCGCCATGTCGTTCACGCCGACCCGCAGGTTGGCGTAGGCATACGGCGGCCGCGCGGTGCGGTCGCCCATCTCATAAGCCTGTGCCAGCGGTTCGATGGTGCGGGTGAGCAGCAGGGCGAGCGTGGGCGCGCCGTTGCTCGGATAGCTGCTGCAGAAGTCGTAGGCCGCGACCGAGCCGTCGGCCGCCAGGCCGCCGCGGATCTCCATCAGCTGCGCCGCGCCCTTGGGCTCCCAGGTGTTTTCCTGCTCGCGGGTGAGCTGCACCCGCACCGGCGCACCAACCGCCCGGGCCAGCAGGGCCGCGTCGGCCGCCACGTCGTCGGCACCGTTGCGGCCGTAGCAACCGGCCGCCTCCATGCGCACCAGGTCGATGTCGACGTCGGCCAGTCCGGTGAGCCGGGCCAGGTCGGCGCGCAGCACGTGCGGGTTCTGCGTGCCGGCCCACACCTTCAATCGGCCCTCCGACCAGTCCGCCACCGCACACGAAGGTCCGATGGATGCGTGCAGCTGGTAGGGCCAGACGTAGGTGCGCGGCATCGGCGTGGCCACGCCGTCGAGCGCGGCGTCGACGTCGCCCTCTTCCACCAGCGGCCGGTGCGTGGCGGGGTTGGTGCGCAGGGCGTGGGCCAGGTCGGACAGATCCGGCAGGCCGGGCCAGGATTTCCATCGCACCCGCAGTTCACGCAACGCCTGCTCGGCATGCTCCTCACGCTCGGCGACGACACCGACAAAGTCGCGAATCACCACCACGGCGCGGATGCCCGGGATGTGCCCGATGGACGCCTCGTCCACCGATTCCAGGCTGTTGCCGATGAAGTCGCCGTGGTCGGCACCCGCGTACGGCGGCCGCACCACCCGGCCGTGCAGCATGCCGGGCAGGCGCATGTCGTGCACGAAGACCAGTTCGCCGGTCGCCTTGGCCGGAATGTCCACGCGCGGCTGCGGCGTGCCGACCAGGCGGTAGTCGGCGCTGTTCTTCACCGGCGTGCCGGTATCGAGCATCAGTTCGACATGGCCGCCGGCGACGAGTTCGCCATAGCCGACGCGGCGCTCGGGCTGGGCGATCACGAAGACCTCGCCGTCGGCCGTGGCCAGCGCATCGGCTGCCAGCTGCAGCCGCTCGGCCGCCCGCTGCAGCAGCCAGTGCCGCGCCTGCGCGGCCGCCAGCCGCATCGGCTGCGCATGGTTCTGGATGGAGCCGCTGGCAATGGTGGCGCCCTGGTTGGGCGCGCGGGTGGTGTCGCCCAGCACCATGTTCAGCCGCGCCAGGGGCAGGTCGAGCTCCTCGGCGGCGATCTGCGCGAGCGCGGTGCGGATGCCGGTGCCCAGGTCCACATGGCCGTGGAGCGCGGTGACGCTGCCGTCGTCCCACACCGCGACGAGCAGTTCCACGCCCTCGGCCGGGTTGCCCGGCACCATCGCCGGCTGGCCCCTGGCCGGCGGCGGTGGCGCCGGTGGCTGGCGCACCACCAGCAGCACGCCGTCGGCCTGGTGGAAGTCGGCACGGCTTTGCGCAAGGTCGGCGCGGCGGCTCATGCCACCTCGGCTTTCATCAACCGAATGGCGCGTTTCACCGCCCGCAGAATTTCCACGTGGGTGCCGCAGCGGCACAGGTTGCCCGACAGCTCCTGGCGAATGGTTTCGTCGCTCGGATCGGGTTCGCGGGCCAGCAGCGCCGCCGTCGCCATCACCATGCCATTGAGGCAGTAGCCGCACTGCGCGGCCTGCTCGTCGATGAAGGCCTGCTGCACTGGATGCGGCGCCGCGCGCGAACCCAGCCCTTCGAGCGTAGTGACGCAGCGGCCCCGCACGCCTTCGGCCGGAATCACGCATGCCCGCGCCGCGATGCCGTCGACCAGCACGGTGCAGGCGCCGCACTGGCCCAGGCCGCAGCCGTACTTGGGGCCGTTGAGCGCCAGGTCGTTGCGCAGCACCTGCAGCAGGCTGGCCTGGCGACTGGCTTCGAGCTGGACGGGTTGGCCGTTGACGGTCAGCGCGAAGCCGGGCATCGGTGAGGCGTGGTGGCTAGAGAGCGATGTCCGAAGACTGGATGCGCTTGACGCCCTTGGCGCTCATGTCCTTCCAGGCGGCGGCCAGCGAGCCGTTGAGGTCGATGGCGCGGGTGGCGTCTTCGACCACGTAGGCGTCGAAGCCGGCCTTGCGCGCATCCATGGCGGTCCAGGCCACGCAGAAGTCGGTGGCCAGGCCGGTGACGAACACCGTCTTGATGCCGCGCGCCTTCAGGTAGCCGGCCAGGCCGGTTGCCGTCTTGTGGTCGGCTTCCTGGAAGGCCGAGTAGCTGTCCATGTCCTGGTGGAAGCCCTTGCGGATGATGAGCTGCGCGGTCGGCAGCTTGAGGTCCTTGCCGAGCGCGGCGTCTTCGGTGCCCTGCACGCAGTGGTCGGGCCAGAGCACCTGCTGGCCGTAGCGCAGCTTGGTCGTCTCGAAAGGCTTCTTGCCGCCGTGCGCGCTGGCGAAGGACGCGTGGCCGGCCGTGTGCCAGTCCTGCGTGAGCACGATGTTCTCGAACGCCGGCGCGATCTTGTTGATGACGGGGATCACCTCGTTGCCGCCCTTGACCGCGAGCGTGCCGCCGTCGAGAAAACAGTTCTGCACGTCGACCACGATCAGCGCGGCCGTGCCCGGCTTGATGGGCGCGGCGGCGAAGGCCGGGCCGAAGGCGCCCAGCGCTGAAAAAGCGGCGGCGGACCGGAGGATGGTTCGGCGTGAAGTGGTGGACATGGCGATGGGCTCCGTTGATTCAGACACTGAGGTAATGGCGGCGGACTTCGTCGTTGGCTTCCAGTTCGGTCATCGACGCGTGGTAGCGGATTTGCCCCTTCTCCAGCACATAGGCCCGATCGGACACCAGCGCCGCGAAGTGCATGTTCTGCTCCGACAGCAGGATGCTCACGCCCTGGCTCTTGAGCTCCAGGATCATGTGGGCCATCTGCTCCACGATGAGCGGCGCGACACCTTCCGAGGGTTCGTCGAGCAGCACGAGATACGGGTTGCCCATCAGCGTGCGAGCCACGGTGAGCATCTGCTGCTCGCCACCGCTCATGCGGCCACCGGGGCGGTCAGGCATTTCGCCGAGATTGGGGAACAGCTTGAACAGCCGCTCGGGCGTCCACAACGGCGCTTCGGTGCCGTCGCTCCAGCGGCGCGCGCCCTGCCGGCCCACCTCCAGGTTCTCCAGCACCGACAGGTCGGTGAACACGCGGCGGTCTTCCGGCACGAAGCCCAGGCCCAGCCGGGCGGCATGGTGCGGCTCGGTGAGCGAGATGTCCTCGCCCCGGAACTCGATGCGGCCCCGGCGCTTGGCCAGCATGCCCATCAGCGCCTTGAGGGTGGTCGACTTGCCGGCGCCGTTGCGGCCCATCAGCGCGACGACCTCGCCGCGCTTCACGTCCAGGTCGACGTCGTAGAGAATCTGCGCCGCGCCGTACCAGGCCTGCAGGCCGGTGGCACGCAGCAGCACTTCGCTGTCGCCGCCCGAAGCGGTGGTCGGGGCGGTCGTCGTGGCGGCCATCACGCCACCTCCTTTTCGAAGGTCTTGCCGGTGCCGAAGTAAACCTCCTGCACCTTGGGATGGTCGCGGATCTCCAGCGGCTTGCCCTCGGCGATGAGCCGTCCGCGGGCCAGCACGATCATGCGGTCGGCATAGGCGAACACCACGTCCATGCTGTGCTCGGTGAACAGCACCGCCATGCCCCGGTCGACGACGAGTTGCTTGGTCAGCGCCATGAGCGAGTTGCGCTCCCGGGGCGCCATGCCGGCAGTGGGCTCGTCCATCAGGAGCAGCTTGGGGCTGTTGGCCATGGCCATGGCCAGCTCCACCCGCTTCACGTCGCCATAGGCCAGCACGCTGCAGGGCCGGTCGGCCTGGGCTTTCATGCCGACCTGCTCCAGCAGCGCCAGTGCGTCGTCGCGCCGGTGATCGGCGGCGCGACGCCACATCGAAAACAGCTTGCCGTCGTGCGAGACCAGCGCCATCTGCACGTTCTCGACCACGGTGAGCGAGGCGAAGGTTTCGGCGATCTGGAAAGTGCGGCCCACGCCGTGTCGCCAGATGGCGCGCGGCTTGAGCCCCACCAGCTCGATGCCGTCGAGCCGGATCGATCCGCGGTCGGCCCGCAACTGGCCGTTGACCATGTTGAAGGTGGTCGACTTGCCCGCGCCGTTCGGCCCGATGAGCGCCAGCAACTCGCCCTTGGCCAAGGTGAAGTCGATGCCGTCGACCGCCTTCACCCCGCCGAAGGACTTGCCGAGCCCGGACACCCGCAGCAGCGCGCTCATGCCTTGACCTCCTCGCCCAGCGCCTCGGCGCGCGAGCGTGCGCTGCGCCGGTCGAACAGCTGGCTCGCATAGCCCGCGATGCCCTGCGGAAACAGCAGCACCAGCAGCAGGATGATGCCGCCGAGCATCGCCCGCCAGTAGTCGGTGTTGCGCGCCACGGTGTCGTGCAGCCAGTTGAAGGTAACCGCGCCCACCACCGGGCCGGCCAGGGTCTGGATGCCGCCGAGCAGCACCATCACCAGGCCGTCGACCGAGCGGCCCACGCTCATCGTCTCCGGCGAAATGCTGCCCTTGGAGAATGCGAACAGCGCGCCCGCCAGCCCCGCCACGCCGCCGGCGATGACGAAGGCCACCCACTGCATGCGCTTGACGTCGATGCCGATGGCGTCGGCCCGCAGGCCGGAATCCCGTCCCGCGCGCAGCGCATAACCGAAAGGCGAGAACAGCACGCGCCGCAGCCACAGAATGCCGGCGCCCACCAGCACCAGCGTGAGCCAGTAGTAGGCGTTCTTGTCGGAGAGCCACTGCGCCGGCCAGACACCGGTCATGCCGTTGCTGCCGCCGGTGAGCTCGTCCCACTGGTAGACGATGGCCCAGGCGATCTGCGCGAAGGCCAGTGTGAGCATGGCCAGGTACACGCCCGACAGCCGCACCGAGAACCAGCCGAAGACCAGTGCGCCGAGCGCGGCCACCAGCGGCGCGGCGACCAGCGCGGCTTCCATCGGCAGGCCGGCCGAGCGCACCAGCAGTGCCGCGCCGTACGCCCCCAGGCCGAAGTAGGCGGCGTGGCCGAACGAATGCATGCCCGCCGGTCCCATGATGAAGTGCAGGCTGACCGCGAACAGCGCCGCGATCATCAGGTCGATGGCCAGCACGGTGACGTAGGGTGCGCTCGCGGCCAGCACCGGCAGCAGGGCCAGCACCACCGCCAGCACGCCGACGACCACCAGGTAATGGCGCGCCGGTGGGCGCAGCGGCGCTTCGGGCAGCCCCTGCTGGCGCGACACCCCCTGCGGGCGGCCCAATAAGCCCCACGGCCGCCACACCAGCACGGCGGCCATCACCAGGAATTCGACCACCAGCGTGGCCTTGGAAAACGACACGCTGATGCCGAAGATCTCGACCACGCCGAGCCAGATGCAGATCGCCTTCACCTCGGCGATGAGCAATGCCGCCACGTAGGCACCGGGGATCGAGCCCATGCCGCCCACCACCACCACCACGAAGGCGGCGCCGATGGCGGTGAGGTCCATGTCGAGCGTGGCAGGTTCGCGCGGCAGCTGCAGCGCGCCGCCCAGGCCGCCGAGCAGCGCACCCAGCGCAAAGACCGCCGTGAACAGCCAGGCCTGGTTCACGCCGAGGGCGCTGACCATTTCACGGTCCTGCGTGGCGGCGCGCACCAGCGTGCCCCAGCGGGTGCGGGTGAGCAGCAGCCACAGCAGGCCGAGCACCACCGGCCCCACCACCACCAGGAACAGGTCGTACGACGGAAACTGCCGCCCCAGAATGGCCACCGAGCCCTTGAGCCCGGGTGCGCGCGGGCCGAGCAGCTCCTCGGGGCCCCAGATCCACAGCGCCGCGTCCTTGATGACCAGCACCAGCGCGAAGGTGGCCAGCAGCTGAAACAGCTCGGGGGCCTTGTAGATGCGCCGCAGCAGCGTCATCTCGATGAGCGCACCGATCACCGCCACCGCCACCGCCGCCAGCGGCAGCGCGATCCAGAAACCCGCCGGCCCCGCCACGGCGCTCAGCCCGCCGGCCAGCGAATACGCCACGTACACGCCGAGCATGAAGAACGAGCCGTGCGCGAAGTTGACGATGCGGGTGACGCCGAAGATCAGCGACAGCCCGGCAGCGACCAGAAATTGCGACGACGCGCCCGCCAGACCGTTGAGCAGCTGAACGACGAAACCCGAGACATCCATGGATCCGGAACCTTTGGCTGGGTGGAGATCAGTCGGGCGAGCGCGACTTCTTCACGTCGGCGGCCGGCGGCTGGAACCTGGCGCCGTCGAGGTAGACGTAGTCGACCATCACGCCCTTGCCGCCGTCGTTCTTCGTCTTGCCGACGAAGGCGCCCATGGTCGACTGGTGGTCTTCCGCGCGGAAGCTCACCGGGCCGAAGGGCGACGAGAACTGCAGGCCGGCGAAGGCTGCCACCAGCTTGGGCGTTTCGGTGCTCTTTGCTTTGGCGATGCCGGCGGCGGCCGCCTTGATCATGGTGTAGCCGACCACCGAGCCCAGGCGCGGGTAATCTTTGTACTTGGAGTGGTAGGCCAGGAAGAAGGCCTTGTGCTCCGGCGTCTGGATGCCGTACCACGGGTAGCCGGTGACGATCCAGCCGTTGGGCGCCTCGTCCTTCAGCGGGTCCATGTACTCGGGCTCGCCGGTCAGCACGCTGACCACGGCGGTCTTCTCGAACAGGCCGCGGGTATTGCCTTCGCGCACGAACTTGGCGAGGTCCGCGGCGAACAGCACGTTGAAGATGGCGTCGGGCTTGGCATCGGCCAGGGCCTGCACCACGCTGCCGGCGTCGAGCTTGCCCAGCGGCGGCGCCTGTTCGGCGACGAACTCCACGTCGGGCTGCGCGGCCTTGAGCAGGGTCTTGAACGCGGCGACCGCCGACTGGCCGTATTCGTAGTTGGGGTACACGATGGCCCAGCGCTTCTTCTTGAGCTTCACCGCCTCGGGCACCAGCATCGCGGCCTGCATGTAGGTGCCGGGGCGCAGCCGGTAGGTGTACTGGTTGCCGCCTTGCCAGGTCATCTTGTCGGTGAGCGGCTCGCCGGCCAGGAAGAAGAACTTCTTCTGCTTGGCGAAGTCGGCCACCGCCAGGCCGGTGTTCGACAGGAAGGTGCCGGCGAGCATGTCGACCTTCTCGCGCGAGACCAGCTCCTCGGCCATGCGCACCGCGTCGCCCGGGTTGGCGTTGTCATCGCGGGTGATGACCTCGACCTTCTTGCCGTTGATGCCGCCCGCCGCGTTGATCTCTTCCACCGCCAGTTCCATGCCCTTCTTGTAGGGCTCGAGGAACGCGGCCTGCGCCTTGTAGCTGTTGATCTCGCCGATCTTCACCACGTTCTGGGCGAAGGCGGGAATCGGCGCGACAGCGACCGTCACGGCAAGGGCGGCGAAGGCCGACACGGGAATCAGGCGGCGCAGCTGGTTCATCAGGAAACTCCTCGAAGGGTAAAAACCGAAAGCTCGAAAGCTTTGAACGGCAAAAGGCGGACCGGCGAATCTAGCGTGTTCGAAGCAAGGACCGAACCCGGTTCAGTCGTCGAGTACCTTACCGCGCCGCACCACGTCCACGCCGTCGAGGCGCACGGTGCAATGGCGCACCGGTATGTCGATGTGGCAGGCCGTGGTGCGGCTGCCGCCGGCTTCGTTGTTGGGGCCGAGCGAGAACAGGAAATTGCCCTCGAAGGCGCGGGCGTCCATGCCGATGGTGGCCTCCTTGTCGTAGAGCCCCAGCGTCGACCACTTGGCGCGCGGCTGCAGACCCCAGCCGATGTGCGAGATGGCGTAGGCCTCCGGATCTTCGAAGGATTCCATGTACTCGCGCAGCAGCGCCGCGTCGACGCCACCCTCGATGTGGGTCACATAGCCGGCCTCCACCGTGAACTCCATCGGCTCGGCGATGTAGCACTTCTGCGGCAGCAGGATGTCGCCCTTGTCCAGCACGATGCGGCCGTGGGCGGTGTTGTCGTCGGGGAAGGTGAGCACGAAACCGCTGGGCCAGTGGTCCCAGCGGCCGGGCTCGTCGACGAAGCCGTATTCGCTGATCACCGGGAACTGGCCGAGCGGGCAATGGAAGTCCATGCCGGCGTCCGACACGATGTGCATGGAACGCGCTGCCTCGATGCGCGCAGCGGCCGCCTTCACCCGCGCACGGTCGCCCTCGTTGGGCACCATGCGCAGCAATATTTCCGGCGGCTCCACCGCCAGCAATATCCTGGTGCCGGTCTCCAGAATCTCCATCTGCTCGGGCGAGAACAGCAGCGTCATCAGGTCGAGCACCAGATCACTCGCCTTGAGCATGGCGATGGCCGCGTGGTTGCCGGTGAGCGGCGTGGTGCCCAGGTAGGCCAGCGCGTCGCGGCTCAGCGCCTTCTCGCCATTGACCGGCGGCAGGTCGAGCCGGTTGACGATGGCACCCATGGTCTGCGCGGCGGTGATCGCGGTCGACATCGTCTGCGGATGGGTGGACGCGCTGGTCAGCACGGTAATGGTCTGGCCCGGCTCCAGCCGGGACAGCTCCAGCACCTGCTGCCAGGCCAGGACGAGGGCGTGATCGCTGACGGGCATGCGGACTCCTTCGAAGATGGGTTCAGGGGTCGAGGGTGGCGCCCAGGAACCCACCGAAAGCTTCGTAGAAGCCTTCCTCGTTGTCCCAGGGAATCATGTGGCCGGCACCGGCCACCCGCACCTCGGTGAGGCCGGGCATGGCGAGCTCCATTTCGAAGACCTCGTCCTCGCTCACTACCTCGCCGAGCTCTGCGCTGATCAGCAGCACCGGCACGTGCAGCTCGGGCAGGTCGGCATGGATGTCGTCGGCGTTCAGGCCTTCGAAGGCGGCGACCACCGCGCTTTCGTCGCAGGTGGCCAGGCCTTGCACATAGGCAGCCAGCCGCTCGTCGCTCCAGGCAGGATGGAAGACGCGCATGCCCTCCACACCAGCGCCCGACTTGGCCAGGCGAATGCTTTCGAGCGCGCGTTCGAGGGTCTGCGGATAGGCCCGGCGGCCGGGGCCGGAAAGGGGCGGATCGATCAATGCCAGCTTGTGCAGCCCGGGCGGTTGCCGTGCGGCGGCATGGATCGCGATGCGCGCGCCCAGTGAATGGCCGACCACCGCCCAGTGCTGCAACTGGAGCTCGGCGGCGAAGGCGTCGAGGTCGGCGGCCAGGGTGTCGAGCCGGTAGTCGAGCGCGGGCGACGATTCGGACTGGCCACGGCCGCGGATGTCGAGCACATAGGTGTCGAAATGCCGGCCGAAACGCTCGCCGACGAAGGCCCAGGTGGCTGCGGGACTGGCCAGGCCGGGAACGATGATGACCGTGTCGCGATGCGCGCGATAACCGTCGGCGCCGCCGAAATGCAAAAAATGCTGGCGGATACCGTTGGCAGTGACGGTGCCGTCGTGGAGAAAGGTGCTGTCGGTCATGGGCTTTTTCCTCGTTTTGTGCGGGCGCGACGAAAAGCGGTGCGCCCTCCCCGAGGCGAGTGCATCAGGACCGGCGATTTCAGCATGGGCGATGCGAACTCTGCTCGCGCTCGGATCGACAACACAAATAACTCTAGCGCACACACTCTATTTAATCAACACGATATTCATGCATCCAAATCGTGCGCTCCGGCAACATC
The DNA here is from genome assembly GCF_033546935.1 of Xylophilus sp. GOD-11R. GTDB lineage: Bacteria > Pseudomonadota > Gammaproteobacteria > Burkholderiales > Burkholderiaceae_C > Xylophilus. Next base: position 3,452,361 of record NZ_CP137854.1, read on the forward strand.
AGGCATCATTATTGGGATAAATGCCCCAATATGGCGAAACGACTGCCGACGCTTTACCGCCTTATTTATAGTCTGTACACTTTGTTTTCGTCTTTCAGACACCCCGCCGGACAGGAGCACCCCATGCAGCGCAAGACCCGCATCGCCATCATCGGAGCTGGACTCGGCGGCGCCACCGCCGCCTCGCTCATGCACAAGGCCGGCTTCGACGTGCGCCTGTACGAGCGGGCCGATCGTTTCGAGCGCATCGGCGCGGGCATCCATGTGGGGCCGAACGTGATGAAGATCATGCGGCGCATGGGCATCGAGGACGAGCTCAACCGCCAGGGCGCGCATCCCGACTACTGGTACAGCCGCGACGGCATGACCGCCGAAATCATGTCGCAGATTCCCCTGGGCGATTACGCCGTGAGCCACTACGGCGCCAGCTACCTCACGGTGCACCGGGGCGACTTCCACGCGCTGATGATGCAGACCATTCCGCCCGGCATCGTCGCCTTTGGCAAGTCGCTCGACAAGGTGGAAGACCGGGGCGACGACGTGCTGCTGAGCTTCGCCGACGGCAGCACCGAGGTGGCCGACATCGTCATCGGTGGCGACGGCATCAACTCCAAGCTGCGCGAGACGCTCATGGGCCCGGAACTGCCCAAGGACACCGGCTATGTGGGCCACCGCGCCGTGTTCCCCACCTCGCGCATCAAGAACTTCAGCCACGACATGTGCTGCAAGTGGTGGTCGGGTGACCGCCACATGATGGTGTATTTCGTCACCAGCCGGCAGGACGAGATCTACTACGTCACCGGCGTGCCGCACGCACCGTGGGACATGACCAGGAGCTGGGTGCCCAGCAGCCAGGACGAGATGCGCGAGGCCTTCGCCGGCTGGCATCCCGCCGTGCAGGCGCTGATCGAGGCGGGCGACACGGTGACCAAATGGCCGCTGCTCGAACGCGATCCTTTGCCGCTGTGGAGCAAGGGTCGGCTGGTGCTGCTGGGCGACGCCTGCCACCCGATGAAGCCGCACATGGCCCAGGGCGCGGCCATGGCCATCGAAGACGCCGCCATGCTCACCCGCTGCCTGGAGCTCACCGGAACCGATCGACACCCGGCCGCCTTCGCGCTCTACGAAGCCAACCGCTCCGAGCGCGCCGGCCGGGTGCAGCTCGTCTCGCACAACAACACCTGGCTGCGCACCAACGAGAACCCCGACTGGTGCTTCGGCTACGACGTGTTCGAGGTTCCGCTGGTCGAGAAGGCGTGATCCCGCTATCCGCCCGCCTGGGGCTCGCACCTGCGAGGCGACGGCTTCTTCGGGCCTGCTGAGCCGCCGAGGCTCCTAGGGGCTTTCCCCGACCCCACCCATCTTCTGCAGCAGGAACAGCACCGCCACGCGCTCGGCGGGGTTCAGGTCGCCGAAGGTGGCTTCGGTGATTTCCTGGGCGAAGGGCACGGTCTTGCGGACCAGCGCATCGCCCGCGTCGGTCGCGCGAATCATCACCTTGCGCTTGTCGGCCGGGTCGTGCGTGACCTCGATCAGCTCACGCGACCTGAGCCGCTCGACCACGCCGCGCGCGGTGCCCTGGTCGATGGCGGTGGCCCGCACGATGTCGTTGAGCGAGCAGGCGCTACGCTCGCGCACCGCGCACAGCACCACGAACTGCGCCGCGGTGAGTTGCGAATCGGGAATGCGCTGCTGAAAGACCGCCACGTGCCGCTGGTAGGCGCGCCGCAGCAGATGGCCGACCTGCTGAGAAAAATCGTAGCCCTGCAGAATGCCGTCGGCGGGATCGGCCGGGGCGCTGACGGTGTCGGACGGTCGGTTTCGCTGGGTCATGGAATGGCGCATCGGGGCGACGGCATCGCGGCCGGGGGCGGCAAGCCTACCACCCGACCCGCCGGCGTCGGATTCAAGCGTCACAAGACGCGTCACAACCAGCCACACACGAGACAAATCGCTGCTTTTGTGGCTCTATACTGAGGTTTGACAGGGACGCGTGTTCATACGGTGAACGCGACGGCCCGCACAGCCCCCATATTTGCCGTCGGAGACTGACGTTGCTGCTTTGGACCCTGGAACACCCGGTGGGCGACGAGACTCATGAGCGAAGTCCGGTGATCGCGGCCGGCGCAGCCGACGAACGGACCACGACAAGCCGAACCCGGAGGTCGGAATGGACGGCCGGGTAAAGCCGCTTTCGTCCGAGCGGCGCCTCATCTATTTCCTGGTGCCGTTCCTGATCGCGTTCCAGATCGGGGCCTTCGCGCTGATGTGGTTCGCCAACCGCCGCATCGCCACCGACAAGCTCGAGGACGAGCTCGAATCCAGTTCGCAGGTCTTCAAGTACGCCATCGCCCAGCGCAGCGAATACCTCAAGCAGGCCACCGACCTGGTGGCCAAGGACTACGGTTTCCGCGAGGCGGTGTCGAGCAATTCGCGGCCCACCATCGAGTCGGCGCTGAAGAACCAGAACGTGCGCATGGGCTCGAGCCTGACCGTGCTCTCCACGCTCGACGATGCGGTGTCGGGCAAGTCGATGTCGCAGACCACCGGCTTCCTGGCCGACTATCCCGGCCTGAGCGATGCCTCGCTCGCCGCGCAGGTGCAGGCGGTGCAGCCCGGCCAGAGCGCCCTGCGCGCACTGCGACTCGACACCGACGTGAACGTGCTCTACCAGTGGGTGAAGACCGTGGTGCGCACGCCCGCGCCCAGCGCCCACCTGTCCTTCGCTTTCAAGATCGACGACCAGATCGCGGCCCAGTTCCGCCAGATCACCAATTCGGACTTCGTCTTCCTTTCGCGCGAGGGCGACGGCCCGTGGACCATCCAGGCCTCGTCCTACGACCCCGAGACGCAGGGCGCCATGGTGTCGAAGTTCACCAATCTGCAGGAAGGCTTCTGGTCGATGCGGGCCGGCGCGAACAGCTACCGCATGCTGACCGTGGAACTGGGCCGCAGCGGCAATTCGCGGGTGGTGGCGGTGGTGGGCCAGTCGCTCGAAGAGGCCATGGCCACCTTCGTGAAGCTGGAGCGCATCTTCACCGTGCTGATCGTGTTCAATGTGCTGCTGTCGGTGATCGCGGTCTACCGGGTCACCAACAAGATCGTGGCGCCGCTCGACAAGGTGGCCTACCAGGACAGCCTGACCCGCCTGGCCAATCGCCGCCTGTTCGAGCTGAACCTGCAGCTGGCCTCCGAAAACCTGAAGGCGCTCGGCCGCGGCTACAGCCTGATGGTGATGGACCTGAACAAGTTCAAGGCGATCAACGACACCCTGGGCCACGCCGCCGGCGACCAAGTGCTGCAGGAGGCGGCGCGCCGCATCCAGGGCATTCTGCGGAGTTCGGACACCGTGGCGCGGCTGGGCGGCGACGAGTTCGCGGTGCTGCTCATCACCAACGACCGCCACAAGGCCAGCGAGATCGCCGCGATGATCGTCGACCGGGTGCGCCAGCCGATGACGCTGGCCGACGGCAAGGTGGTGGACGTGGGCGTGAGCATCGGGGTGGCGCGCGCGCCGGAGAACGGCACCGCGACCGAGGAGCTGCTGCACCTGGCCGACGAAGCCATGTACGCGGCGAAAGTCCGCGCCTGCGGCTTTACTTTCGCGTGAAGGTACGCAGCAGCTTCACCGTGGCCGGACAGGCGCCGTGGCGGGGCCCGTCGTCCGGCTACACGATGCCCTGGGCTCGCAGCGCCTCGATTTCGCCAGCGCTTAAGCCGAGCATCTCCCCCAGCACGCTCTCGGTGTGCTCGCCCAGGTAGGGCGGAGCGCGGTCGTAGTCGATCGGGCTGGCCGACAGGCGCATGGGGCTGGCCACGGTGGGCACCTCCTGCGTGCCGCGTCGCGCGGTCTTGCGCAGTCCGCGTGCGCGCACCTGCGGATCGTCGAACGCCTGGGCGATGTTGTTGATCGGTCCGCCCGGCACGCCGCGCGCTTCGAGGCCGGCCATGAAGTCCGCGCTGGTGAAGCCGCGGCTGGCCTGCTCGATCAGCGCGACCAGCTCGACCCGGTGGCGCACCCGGTCGGCGTTGCTGCGAAAACGCGCGTCCTGCGCCCATTCGGCATGGCCCAGGCATTCGCACAGCCGCGCGAACTGGCCGTCGTTGCCGGCCGCCACGATGACGTGGCCGTCGGCGGTGGGAAAGCTCTGATAGGGAACGATGGTGGCGTGGCCGTTGCCCATGCGCCCGGGAATGTCGCCGGCCACCAGGTATTGCATGGCCTGGTTGGACATGAGCGCGATCTGCACGTCGAGCAGCGCCATGTCGATGTGCTGGCCTTCGCCCGTGCGCTCGCGCTGGTGGAGCGCGGCCAGGATGGAGCTAGTGGCGTAGAGGCCGGTGGCCAGGTCGACGATGGCCACGCCGCTCTTCTGCGGACCGCCGCCGGGCAGGTCGTCGCGCTCGCCGGTGATGCTCATCATGCCGCCCATGCCCTGCAGCAGGAAGTCGTAGCCGGCACGGTGGGCGTAGGGGCCGTCCTGGCCGAAGCCGGTGATGGAGCAGTAGATGAGCCGGGGAAAACGCGCGCGCAGCGTGGCGTGGTCGAGGCCGTAGCGCGCCAGGCCGCCGACCTTGTAGTTCTCCACCAGCACGTCGGCCTTGGCCGCTAGCGCCAGCACCAGCGCCTGGCCTTGCGCGCGCGACATGTCGATGGTGATGGAGCGCTTGCCGCGATTGCCGGCGAGGTAGTAGGTGGCGTCGCGCCGGCCGGGCTCGGCGCCGTCGATGAAGGGCGGGCCCCAGGCGCGGGTGTCGTCGCCCTTGCCGGGAATCTCCACCTTGACGACGTTGGCGCCCAGGTCGGCGAGGTTCTGCGTGGCCCAGGGACCGGCGAGCACGCGGCTCAGATCGAGAACGGTGATGTCGGAAAGGGCTTTCATGGGCGATGCGGACACGGGCGATGCGGGGTAGCTCAAGAGACGGCGACCCTAACCCGGAAGCCGGGGAGTCGTCATCGGTAGCTGTACGGGTGAACCGCGCTGTCGGGGACAATCGCCGGCTCCCATGACGACACCCGCCACGATCCTGCTCGCCCCGATGGAAGGGCTCCTCGACTTCGTCCTGCGCGACATCCTCACGCGCGTGGGCGGCGTCGACCGATGCGTGTCGGAGTTCATCCGTGTGACCGGCGCCGTGCTGCCCGACCGCGTCTTTCTGCGCTACGTGCCCGAGCTGCTGACCGGCAGCCGCACCGCCGCCGGCACGCCCGTGCGACCGCAACTCCTGGGCTCCGATCCGGCGAGCCTGGCGGGCAACGCGGCTGCGCTGGCGCGGCTGGGAGCCGAAGGCGTGGATCTGAACTTCGGCTGCCCGGCCAACGTGGTCAATCGCCACGGCGGCGGCGCGGCCCTGCTCGATTCGCCCGAGCTGCTGTTCGACATCGTGCGCGCGGTGCGGCAGGCGGTGCCGGCGCATCTGCCGGTGTCGGCCAAGATGCGGCTCGGCGTGCGCGACGCGAGCCTGTCGGTGGAATGCGCGCAGGCCCTGGCCGAGGCCGGCGCCTGCGAACTGGTGGTGCATGCCCGGACCAAGACCGACGGCTACCGCCCGCCCGCCTTCTGGGAGCAGATCCCGGCGATCGCCCGCGCGGTGGCCGTTCCGGTCGTCGCCAACGGCGAGATCTGGACCGTGGACGACGCGCTGCGCTGCCGCGAGGCCTCGGGCCGTCAGGCGCTGATGCTCGGGCGCGGCATCGTGGCAGACCCCGGCCTGGCCTGGGCCTTGCGCGCGGCCGACGGGCAAGCAGTGCCGGCGGGTGTTTCGTGGGAGCGGCTGCTGCCGCACCTCGACGATTTCTGGGCCGTCATCAGCCACCACTTTCCCGGTCGGCAGCGGGTGGGCCGGCTCAAGCAGTGGCTCAACCTGCTGCGCCGCCGCCATCCCGAGGCGGAGACGGCGTTCCAGTCGCTGCGCACGCTGACCGATCCCCACGACGTGGATGCCTGGATGGACCGGCTGCGCGCGGCCGAGCCGGCCTGAACGGATCGGTCGCCGGACATATCCGGCGACAGGCCCGCGCCACGGCCGGCCACAGAATGGCCGCCCGACCAACCGCCAGGCCCGCCGATGAAAGCTCTCTCCCGCAAGGATTACGACGAACGGATCGAACCGCTGCAGATCGAACTCGCCCGCGTGGCGCGCTGGGTGGCGGCCACCGAACAGCGGGTGCTGATCATCTTCGAGGGCCGCGACACCGCCGGCAAGGGCGGCGCCATTTCAGCCATCTCGGAGCATCTCAACCCGCGCCAGTGCCCGATCACCGCCCTGCCCAAGCCAACCGAGCGGGAAAGCTCGCAGTGGTACTTTCAGCGTTACGTGGCGCACCTGCCGGCCGCCGGCGAGATCGCCCTGTTCGACCGCAGCTGGTACAACCGCGCCGGCGTCGAGAAGGTGATGGGCTACGCAACCGACCGGCAGGTCAAGGACTTCCTGAAGCAGGCGCCCATCTTCGAGAAGATGCTCGTCGACGACGGCATCCTGTTGTTCAAGTACTGGCTGGGCACCGACCAGGCCGAGCAGGAAGAGCGCTTCGCCGAGCGGCATTCCGATCCGCTCAAGCGCTGGAAGCTCTCGCCCATCGACCTGAAGGCGCGCGATCACTACGCCGACTACACCAAGGCCCGCGAAGCGATGCTCGAGGCCACCCACACCAAGGCCGCGCCCTGGACGCTGGTGGACTTCAACGACCAGCGCCTGGGCCGGCTGACCCTGATTCGCGATCTGCTCGCGCGCCTTCCCTCCAAGCGGGTACGCGCCGAGGCCGCGCCCCTACCGCCGCTCGAAGACAAGCCGCATAAGGAACGCTATCGCGTGATCGAACCGCTGGTCCCGTCGCGCGAGGACAAGCCCTCCAAGGATTGAGGCGTATCGCCCGGCGTTACACCGGCTCGCGGCAACGCTGCTTCAATGTCGCCGCATCGTCACTGCGCCGCAGTGGCGGTTGCCGCAACAAGATCGAGAACCACCATGCGTCCATTCCACCGTTCCACCCTCGCCCTGGCCGCCGGCCTGGCCTTCTTCGCGGCCGGCGCCGTCGCCCCGCTGCAGGCCCAGACCATCGCTGCGCCCGCCACGCCCGCCACGCCCGCCACGCCCGCTGTCGCCGAAAAGCCGGTGCGCCTGCGCGGCACGCTCGAGAAGATCGACGCCACCACCATCACCGTCAAGGAACGCGGCGGCGAAAGCGTGGTGCTGCAGCGCCCGGCCGACATGCCGGTGTCCGAGGTGTTTCCGGTAACGCTGGCGGCCATCAAGCCCGACAGCTTCATCGGCACCGCCGCCCTGCCCCAGCCCGACGGCACGCAGCGCGCGCTCGAAGTGGTGGTGTTCCCCGAGGCCGCGCGCGGCACCGGCGAAGGCCATTACGCCTGGGACCTGATGCCCGAGAGCACCATGACCAACGCCACGGTCGAAGGCATCGCAGCGGCTCCGGCCGACGTACCCGGCGGCCAGCGCCTGGTGCTCAAGTACAAGGGCGGCGAAAAAACCGTCATCGTGCCGCGCGACGTGCCGGTGGTGAGCTTGCGGCCCGGCACGCCCGAGCTGCTGGTGCCCGGCGCCAAGGTCATGGTCAACGCGCAGATGAAGGACGGCAAGCCCACCGCCCTGCGGGTGATGACCGGCCGCAACGGCTTCGCACCACCGATGTGATCGCACTGGCGTCATGAGGCGGTCACGGCCGCCTGGGATGTTCCGGGCTTTAACGACCCGAGACCATCCAGCCACCATGACGCGCCTCGCCATCACGCTCGCCGCCGCCCTCGCCTGCGGCGGCTCCTTCGCCCAATCCGCACCTGTCGTCTTCCCCGCCACGCTGGCCGGCCACGCGCTGCTGCCGGCGCAATCGATGGTGGCGGCCCCGAAGGACGCGCCGGCCGACCTCCAGTCCGCCGGCAAGTTCAGCGACGGCAAGCGCACCGAGGCGCTGGGCACCGTCGAAGGCAAGTCCTTCGGCCGCGGCACCGGCGTCTTCATGCCCTTCCAGGGCCAGCCGCTGCAGGGCCATTCGGGCATCAAGCGCATGGCCGACGGCAGCTTCTGGATCCTCACCGACAACGGTGCCGGCTCCAAGGCCAATTCGCCGGACTTCATGCTCTACCTGAACCACTACCAGGTGGACTTCAAGACCGGCAAGTTCCAGCGCAAGGCCACCGTCTTCCTGCACGACCCGGACAAGAAAGTGCCATTCCGCATCGTCCACGAGGGCAGCAAGAAACGCTATCTCACCGGCTCCGACTTCGATCCCGAAAGCTTCCAGTTCGCCGGCGGCGCGCTGTGGATCGGCGAGGAATTCGGCCCCTACCTGATCAAGGCCGACCTGAAGGGCAAGGTGCTCGCCGTGTTCGACACCCTGGTCGACGGCAAGCCGATGCGCTCGCCCGACCATCCTTCGGTCACCACGCCGGGAGCGCCCGGTGGCGCGGTGGAGTTCCAGGCCAAGCGCTCCAAGGGCTTCGAGGGCATGGCCTCGTCGCCCGACGGCAGCAAGCTCTACGCCCTGCTCGAAGGCCCGGTCTGGAACGCCGAAGCCAAGGACTACGAACGCGTCGACGGCAGGGAAGCCCTGCGGGTGCTGGAGTTCGACGTGACCGCCGGCCGCTGGACCGGCCGCCACTGGAAATACCCGCTCGAAGCCAACGGCAACGCCATCGGCGACTTCAACATGATCGACGGCGACACCGGGCTGGTCATCGAACGCGACAACGGCGAAGGCACGGCCGACAAGGCCTGCCCGGAAGGCCAGAAGCGCAGCGACTGCTTCCACGACATCGCCAAGTTCAAGCGCGTCTACAAGATCGAGATGAACGAAGCCAACGTCGGCGCTCCGGTGCGCAAGATCGGTTACGTCGACCTGCTGAACATCGCCGACCCCGACCGCCTGGCGCGCAAGCCGCTCAACGACGGCGTGCTGAAGTTTCCGTTCTTCACCATCGAGAACGTCGAGGTGGTGGACGCGCGGCACATCGTCGTGGGCAACGACAATAACCTGCCGTTCTCCAGCAGCCGCGAGCCGAACCGGGCTGACGACAACGAGTTGATCCTGCTGGACGTGGGCGACTTTCTGCAGAAGCGCTGAAGCTTCTGCGTTTTCATTCGCCAGTCGTCAGACCGGCGGCAGCGGAGCGCCGCAGTCGCTGCAGAAACGGGCGTTGGCGGGGTGGCGGTCGGTACCGCAGGCCTCGCATTTCTTCATGCCCAGTGCCCATCGGGCGCGCTGGGCGGTGAACTCCGAACTCACGATGCCGGTCGGCACCGCCAGCGTGCCCCAGCCGAGCAGCATCATGGCCGAGGCGATGCCGCGGCCGATGGCGGTCTTGGGCGCGATGTCGCCGAAGCCGACCGTGGTCATGGTGGTGATCGCCCAGTAGATGCCCACCGGGATGCTGGTGAAGCCGTGCTGCGGGCCTTCGACCACGTACATCAGCGTGCCCATGACCACCACCACCAGCAGCACGAAGGACATGAACACCGCGATCTTCCGGCGCGAAGCGGAAAGCGCTTCCGCCAGGGCGCTGTATTCGGCCACGTATTGGCTGAGCTTGAGGATCCGGAAGATGCGCAGCAGGCGCAGCACGCGCACGTCCACCAGGGCGTAGACGCCGGGCACCAGCACGGCGACATAGGTGGGTAGCAGGGCCAGGAGGTCGATTATTCCGAAGGCGCTTCGGGCGTAGCGGAGGGGACGTTTGACGCAGGCCAGGCGGCAGAGGTATTCGGCGGTGAATACCAGGGTGAAGAACCATTCGATGGCTCGAAAGACGTTGTCGTGGCGGGTGTGGATGGAGGCGACGCTGTCGAGCGCTACCGTCACCACGCTGGTGAGGATGAAGCCGATCAGGATGAGGTCGAAGGTGCGGCCGGCTTGGGTGTCGGATTCGAAGATTATTTTGTAGAGGGTGAGGCGCCAGCCGGATTCGGGGCGGCCATAGCGTTCGGCGTCCTGGTTTGGTGGTGGGGGTTGGGTGGTTATCTGCATTTTTTGGATGCTAACCGGGAGGGTGGGTTTATGTCTTTGGATTTTCTTCTATTGGGGGTTGGGCTTGGTTGGGCATTTGCTCTTTGCTGGTCTTTTTTTTCTTCTACTGCTCGTAGGGTGGAGCTGGGGGCTTGCGCGCCCCCAGACCCGCGGTAACTTTCTTTTGTTGGGACAAAAGAAAGTCACCAAAGAAAAACCCTTGAAGACGAGCTCGAGGCTCGGTCGGGCCATTGCTTCGCTCGGCCTGGGGAATGTGCCTTCGAACGCTCTAGCGGCAACAGTTTGGACAAGGGTCGATCCAGAGCCATGGCCCCTGCTTCGCAGGGTCGGGGCTGAGAGGATAAGAACAGGCGACCGCACTGGCGGAGCGCGCAGGCGCCATGCGATGCGCCCTGGCGGAATGCTGAGCGCAACGATCAAACATCGACCCGAAGCAGCGCTTGAACGGGCCGGCCATCACGACGTGACCTGGACCACGGTGCGCAGCGAACATGGCGATCGAATCAGCGCGGCCCTCTCACCGTGCTCAGTGCGGTCGCCTGTCCTTACCCTCTCAGCCCCGACCCTGCGAAGCAGGGGCCCAGGCACTGGATCGACCCTTGTCCAAACTGTTGCCGTTAGAGCGTTCGAAGGCACATTCCCCAGGCCGAGCGAAGCAATGGCCCGACCGAGCTTCGAGCTCGTCTTCAAGGCAACTTTCTTTGGTGACTTTCTTTTTTGCCAGAAAAGAAAGTTACCGCGGGTCTGGGGGCGCGCAAGCCCCCAGCTCCACCCTCTGCAAAGAGAAGAAAAGAAAAAAAGGCAGCCTGCGGTGCAATGAGCAAGCCCCCAGCTCCACCCCACGACCAGTAGAAGAAAAACAGAAAGAAGCAGCCTCGTTCAGCAAAAGCAAAAACCCCAGCTCCATCCTCTTCCACAAGAAAAAAACTCAAAAACTCAGCGAGTCAACTTATCAATAATAGACTGCCTAATATTGTCAATATGCCGAGCAGTCTCAGCAGCAGCAGCCACAGAATCCCCCCGCTCAAGAGCATCAATAATCGCCAGATGCTCCACACAAACAGGCCCCAACCGGTTATCAAGCCGCTTGAGAGAAAACATCCGAGTCTTCCGCCGAACCTCGGCGATCATTTCCCCGAGCATCTGATTCCCACACCACTCGATCACCGCCCCGTGCAGATCGGCATCGAGCTTCTGATGCTCAGGACTGGCAGCGTCATCGAGAGACATCAGCGTCTCGATCTGCAGCCGCATGGCAGCCAGAGTCTCTCGCGGCACCTTGCCAGCTGACCGCGCGGCCGCCTCCGACTCCAGCAAACGCCGCACATGCAGCGCCTCCATGATCTCTTGCAGCGTGACCATGCGAACCACCAACCGCCCGTTGCGCCGCTCCAGCACCCGCTCCCCTTCCAGCCGGTGCATCGCCGCCCGTAAAGGTGTCCGCGAAATCCCCAGGCGCAATGCCAGCATGCGTTCCTGGATCTGGTCGCCCTGCTGCAGTTCGCGCGAAAAGATCAGGTCGACCAAGGCTTCATAAGCCTGGTTCGCCAAGCCCTTGCCCACGCCGGACGAAACATCGATGTCGGTCTCCACGGCCGTCTCGTCCGCGGTTTTGCTGGTGTTCATGGGATTCAATTTTGCCTTGTCGGCGCCATCATACGTGGCATGACGATTGCTTGATACCAGTGGTATACCAAATGTGCACCGTTGTGTGCACCATGAAGAAACATGTCTCTCGCGATCGAAGAACCCACCACTGCCTCCGCTGCCATTGCGCTCGACACCCGTCTGGCCGACCGCCTCCGCGTGGTGCGCCCGTCGGCCACCGGGGCCGCTTCCGCCCGCGCCCGGGAGCTCGCCGCCCAGGGCCGCAGCATCATCAGCCTGAGCGAAGGCGAGCTCGACTTCGACACCCCTGCCCACATTCGGGACGCGGCGGTCGAAGCCATCGCCCAGGGCGAGACCCGCTATACCGACGTCGGTGGCACGCCGCAACTCAAGGCCGCGATCGCCGCCAAGTTCCTGCGCGACAACGACCTGCGCTTCGAATCGCGCGAACTTATCGCCGCGACCGGCGCCAAGCAGATCCTGTTCAACGCCATGCTCGCCACGGTGAACCCGGGCGACGAGGTGATCGTGGTGGCACCGTATTGGGTCTCGTACTCCGAAATGGTGCGCATCGCCGGTGGCACGCCGGTCGTGCTGGTGCCCGAGGCAAGCAACGATTTCAAGCTGACGCCCCAGAAGCTAGCCGCCGCGATCACCCCACGCACCCGCTGGCTGATGCTGAATGCGCCGGGCAACCCGTCCGGCGCGCTCTACACCGCCGACGAGCTGCGCGCCCTGGCGGCCGTGGTGGCGCAGCATCCGCGCCTGCTGGTGATGTCCGACGACATCTACGAAGAGATCGTGTTCGAAGGTGAGTTCTGCTCCTTCGCCCAGGCCGCGCCGGCCATGCAGGCGCGCACGCTCACGATCAACGGCGTGTCCAAGGCCTACGCCATGACCGGTTGGCGCCTGGGTTACGCAGGCGGGCCGGCCTGGCTGGTGAAGGCGCTGGAGCTGCTGCAGTCGCAAAGCACCAGCAACCCGAGCTCGATCAGCCAGGCCGCCGCCGTCGCCGCGCTGAACGGCCCGCAAGGCATGCTCGACGACTGGCGCCAGCGCCTGCGCGCGCGCCGCGACATGGCGCTGGAAATCCTCGCTGCCGCCGCACCGTTGCTCACCATCCGCAAGCCGCCGGCCGCCTTCTATCTGTATGCCGACTGCTCGCGGGTAATGGGCATGCGCACGCCAGCCGGCGAACGCCTCGCGACCGACGTGGACTTCGCCCGCTACCTGCTCGAAGACGCCGGCGTGTCGGTGGTGCCCGGCACCGCCTTCGGCCTGGCGCCCTATGTGCGGCTGGCCTATGCGCTGTCCGACGAGAACCTGCGCCTGGCCTGCGACCGCATCGTCGGCGCCTGCGCCCGGCTGCAACCGGCCACCGAAGCCGCATGAAGACCGCCGTCGCCGCGCCATCCCTGCCGCTGGCCGAATGGTCCGTCGAGCCGGTCGGCGACCGCTGCCTGATCGTGCGACTGGGCACGCAGGTGGACGTGGCGACCAGCCGCACGGTGCATGCCGTCACCGCCGCGCTGCTGGCCGCCGACCTGCCCGGCGTGGTCGACGTGGTGCCGGCCTTCACCACGCTGGCGGTGTATTTTCAGCCGACCGCGTTTTCGCTCAAGCAGGGACTGCCCTCGGCCCAACTCACCCGCCGCATCGAGACCGTGCTCGCCGCCGGCGTGCCGCCCTTGACCACCGAAGGCCGTCTGGTCGAAGTACCGGCCTGCTACGGCGGCGAGCTCGGCCCCGATCTGGAAGACGTGGCGCGCCAGAGCGGCATATCGCCCGAAGAAGTGATCGCCCTGCACACCGCCGTGCCGGTCACCGTGTATGCCTTTTTCTTCTCGCCCGGCAATTCCTTCGCCGGTCCGCTCGACGCGCGACTGGCCGGCGTGCGCCGCCGCCCCACGCCGCGCGTGCGGGTGGAAGCCGGCTCGGTAGCCATCGCCAACGGCATCACCTCCATCTATCAGACGACGTCGCCCGGCGGCTGGAACATCCTGGCGCGCACGCCCTGGAACATGTTCGACGTGAAGGCCGATCCGCCGACCCGGGTGCAGCTGGGCGACCGCATGCAGTTTCGCCCGATCGGCATCGAGGAATTCCACGACACGCTGGAGGCCCGGCCATGAGTGTCGACCTCAACAGCGACGCCTGCATGCTGGTCGAGCGCCCCGGCATGTACAGCCTGCTGCAGGACAACGGCCGGCTCGGCCACCAGCGCATCGGCGTGCCGGTCAACGGGCCGATGGACGAGTGGTCGCACCGCCTGGCCAACGCCCTGGTCGGCAACGAGGCCGGCGCGGCGGTGCTCGAATGCACCCTCACCGGCCCGCGTGTCTCCTTCTCGCAAGACACCCTCATCGCCCTCTGCGGCGCCGACCTGCAGGCCACCGCCGCGGGTCGCCCCGTGCCGCTGCAGCGCGCGATGATGCTGCGCGCCGGCACGGTGCTCGACTTCGGCGCGCGCCGCGCCGGCGCCCGGGTCTACCTGGCGGTGCGCGGCGGTTTCGCGACCGAGCCGGTGCTCGGCAGCCGTGCCACCTACGTGCGCGGCGGCCTCGGCGGCTTCGAGGGCCGCGCCCTGCGCAAGGGCGACCGCGTGCCGCTCGGCAAGCCGCCCGCCGCCGCCCTGCCGCTGGCCGGGTTGCTGCGCGACAGCGGTCTGCCGATGCTCGCCGACCTGCCGCGCGACCCGGTGCTGCCCGACACGCCCGCCGGCCAGTTGCGCTTCGTGCCCGGCCCGCACTGGTCGCAGTTCACCGACCAAGCGCAGCAGGCCTTCACCGGCACGCCCTATGCGCTGACCCAGGAATCCGACCGCATGGGCAACCGACTGCGCGGCGCCGCACTGCAGCTGCGCGCACCGCTGGAGCTGGTGTCCGAAGCCACCGTCTTCGGCACCGTGCAGGTGCCGCCGGACGGCCAGCCCATCGTGCTGATGGCCGACCGCCAGAGCGCGGGCGGCTATCCCAAGATCGGCTATGTCTGCAGCGCCGACCTGCCGGCCCTGGCGCAGTCGCTGCCGGGCGACGCGCTGCGCTTCACCCCCGTCACGCAGGACGCCGCCGAGCGCCTGTGGCTCGACTTCGAAACCCGCCTCGGCGACGCCTGCAAGGCCGCCGTCCACGCGCTGCGCTGAAGCAGGCGCGCCACATCCACCACCCCTGAAGGAAACAGCACCGATGCCTTCCATCGACATCAACTGCGACATGGGCGAGAGCTTCGGCTCCTGGAACATGGGCCAGGACCTGGAGATCTTCCCGCACATCAGTTCGGCCAACATCGCCTGTGGCTTTCATGCCGGCGACCCGGACGTGATGTTCAAGACGGTGCAGGCCGCCATCGCCACCAACGTGGCGTTGGGCGCCCATCCCGGCCTGCCCGACCTGCAGGGCTTCGGCCGCCGCGCCATGGCCATGACCGCCGCCGAGGTCTACAACCTGACCGTCTACCAGGTCGGCGCGCTCGCCGCCTTCGCCCAGACCCAGGGCGCCACGCTGCACCACGTCAAGACGCACGGCGCGCTCTACAACATGACGGTGCGCGATGCGTCGCTGGCGCGCGCCTTCGCCCAGGCGGTGCACGACTACGACGCCGGCCTGCTGGTCTACGTGGCCAACGCCAACATGGCCGAGGCCGCGCAATCGCTCGGCCTGCCGGTGGCCTTCGAGGTGTACGCCGACCGCAGCTACCAGGACGACGCCACCCTCACCCCGCGCTCGCAGCCGCACGCCATGATCGAAGACGCCGACCAGGCGATCGAGCAGGTCAAGCGCATGGTGCTCGACGGCAAGGTGCGATCGCTCTCGGGCAAGGACGTGCCGATCAAGGCCGACACCCTCTGCATCCACGGCGACCAGCCCGGCGCGGTGGTTTTCGCCCGCCGCATCCGCGAGGCGCTCGCCGCCGAGGGCATCGCCGTCCAGGCGGTCTGAGCCCGCCCGCCTTTCCCTCTCCGTTTTCCGTCCCGTCCGCTCTCACAAGGTTTTTCTCCCATGCCTTCTGCCAAGACTTCCCGTCCCGTCCTGCGCGGCCTCGCGCTGAGCCTGGCCCTCGCCCTGGGTGCCTCCACCGCCGCCATGGCCCAGACCCGCGGCGGCACGCTGCGCGCCATCGCCCAGCCCGAGCCGCCCACGCTCATGCTCGGCCTGAACCAGCAGACGCCCACCCAGTACGTCGCCGGCAAGATCTACGAAAGCCTGCTGACCTGGACGCCCGACCTCAAGCCCATGCCCGGCCTGGCCAAGTCGTGGACCGTGTCGCCCGACGGCAAGCTCTACACCTTCGAACTGCAGACCGGCGTGAAGTGGCACGACGGCAAGGCCTTCTCTTCGGACGACGTGGTCTTCAGCGTCGACAAGTTCCTGCGCGAAGTGCATCCGCGTGCCCGGGTCATCATCAACCAGTTCGTCGAGTCGGTGAAAGCGACCGGCCCGAACAAGGTCGAGATCCGCCTGAAGGAGCCCTTCGCGCCGTTCCTGAAGTCCTTCGTCAGCGACAACATGCCGATCGTGCCCAAGCACATCTACGAAGGCACCGACTTCAAGACCAACCCCGCCAACGCCACCCCGATCGGCACCGGCCCGTTCAAGTTCAAGGAGTGGAAGAAGGGCTCCTACATCATCCTGAGCCGCAACCCCGATTACTGGCAGAAGGGCAAGCCCTACCTCGACGAGATCGTCTTCAACGTGATCCCCGACGCCGCCTCGCGCGCGGTGGCCTTCGAGCGTGGCGACGTACAGGTGGTCAGCGCCAACGACATCGACAACGTCGACGTGCCGCGCCTGAAGAAGGTGGCCAACACCCAGTCCACCACCAAGGGCTGGGAGATGTTCTCCAAGCTGGCCTACATCCAGATGAACATGAGGAAGCCGCCCTTCGACAACGTCAAGGTGCGCCAGGCCGTGATGGAAGCGGTCAACCGCAAGTTCGTGGTCAACAACATCTTCTTCGGCCTGGGCAAGATCGCCACCGGCCCGGTGTCGTCCACCACGCCCTTCTACGAACCCAATGTGCCGGCCTACACCTACGACCTGAAGAAGGCGCGCGCCCTCATCAAGGAATCGGGCGTGGACGTTTCCAAGACGCCGATCAAGATCCTCAGCTACCCCTACGGTGCCACCTGGGACCGCCTGGGCGAATACACCCGCCAGGCCCTGGAACAGATCGGCTTCAAGGTCGAGATCGAATCGGCCGACGCCGGCACCTGGTCCAAGCGCGTGTCGGACTTCGACTTCGACATGACCTTCAGCTTCACCTCGCAATACGGTGACCCGGCCCTGGGCGTGGCGCGCCTCTACCTGGCGCGCAACATGGTCAAGGGCTCGGCCTTCGTCAACAACCAGGGCTACAACAACCCGGCGATGGACGTGGCCTGGGACAAGGCGGCCGCCGCGACTTCGGTGGAAGAGCGCCAGCGCCTCTACAGCACCATCCAGAAGACCCTGGTGGAAGAGGTCGCCAACGGCTACCTGTTCGAGATGGAAATCCCCACCATCTACAGCAACAAGGTGCACAACCTGATCCAGACGGCCATCGGCCTGAACGACACCTTCGCCGACGTGTACATCGACAAGTAAGTCGAGCACGACGCATCTCCCCTGCTACCTTGGATACCCTGCGATGAAGACCCTGTCTTTCCTGGTTTCCCGTCTCGGAAAGGCGGTCTTCGTCGTCCTGGGCGTGGTGATCGTCAACTTCCTGCTGATCCGGCTGGCGCCGGGCGACCCGGCCGCCGTGCTGGCCGGTGAATCGGGGTCTTCCGACCCGGCCTATGTCGACCAGCTGCGCCACGAGTTCGGGCTCGACAAGCCCGTCTGGATGCAGCTGCTCATCTACCTGCGTGGCGTGATGCACCTGGACCTGGGCTTTTCCTACCGCGAACGCCTGCCGGTGTTCGACCTCATCCTCGACCGCCTGCCGGCCACCCTGCTGCTGATGGCCTGCGCCTTCGTCTTCGCCATCCTGCTGGGCGTGCTGGTGGGCGTGATCGCCTCGCGCAGCCGCTACCAGGGCCGCATCCCGGGCCTGGACAGCGTGCTCATGACCGTCTCGCTGCTGATCTACGCCACGCCGCAGTTCTGGCTGGCGCTGCTGGCCATCATCTTCTTCAGCCTGCAGCTCGGCTGGCTGCCACCTTTCGGCATGGAGACCGTCGGCAGCGGGCTGACCGGCATGGCCCACGTCAAGGACGTGGCCCTGCACCTGGTGCTGCCCACGCTCTCGCTCGGCTGCTTCTTCATGGCCGTGTACGCCCGGCTGACACGCGCCTCCATGCTCGAGGTGCTGGGCATGGACTTCATCAAGACCGCGCGCGCCAAGGGGGTGCCGGTGGGCGAGATCGTGCGCCACCACGCCCTGCGCAACGCCCTGCTGCCGGTGGTCACCTTCGCCGGCATCCAGCTCGGCCAGATGGCCGGCGGCGCGGTGCTGACCGAAACCGTCTTCGGCTGGCCCGGCATCGGCCGGCTGCTCTTCGACGCGCTGATGCAGCGCGACTACCAGCTGCTGCTGGGCGTATTCCTGGTGACCTCGACCATGGTCGTCGTCTTCAACCTGCTGACCGACCTGGTCTACCGCTTCATCGATCCCCGCATCGCGGACGCTTGAGGGGAACCCATTCCATGAAAAAGTTCATGCGGCGCTTCGTCGCCAACCGCGGTGCGGCCCTCGGCCTGGTGCTGCTGCTCATCGTCATCCTCGCCGGCGCCTGCGCTTCCTTCGTGTTCGAGGAATCGCCCTGGTCCATGGTGGCCGACCCGCTGCTCAAGCCTTTCCAGGATCCGGCCTACCCGCTGGGCACCGACATGCTGGGCCGCGACATCGCCGCCGGACTGCTCTACGGCGCCCGCGTGTCGCTGATGATCGGCGTGGTCTCCACCGCCGTCGCGGTGCTGTTCGGCATCCTGGTGGGCGCGCTCGCCGGCTATCACGGGGGCCGCACCGACGACCTGCTGATGCGCGGCACCGAGTTCTTCCAGACCATCCCGCAGCTGGCCATGGCGCTGGTGCTGGTGGCCATCTTCAAGCCCTCCATCTATTCCATCGTCGGCGCCATCTCCATGGTGTCGTGGCCGCCGGTGGCGCGGCTGGTGCGCTCGGAATTCATGACGCTCAAGCAGCGTGAATTCGTGCAGGCCGCCATCGTCATCGGCCAGACGCCGGGCCGCATCATCTTCTCGCAGATCCTGCCCAACGCGGCCTCGCCGATCATCGTGACCGCCTCGCTGATGACGGCCACCGCCATCCTCACCGAGTCGTCGATGTCCTTCCTGGGTCTGGGTGACCGCAACCTGATGAGCTGGGGTTTCATGATCGGCGCCTCGCGCACCATGCTGCGCGAAGCACCGTGGATGAGCCTGTGGCCCGGCCTGGCGATCATGCTCACCGTGCTGTCCATCAACCTGATCGGCGAGGGCCTGAACGACGCCCTCAATCCGCAACTGCGCAAGCGCGGGGCCTGAGATGGACGCGACCCTGAACACCACCCACAAGACGCCGCTGCTGTCCATCCGCGACCTGAGCATCGCCCTGCCCCAGGGCGGCGATCGCCAGCACGCGGTGCACCGCGTGAGCTATGACATCCATGCCGGCGAGATCGTCTGCATCGTCGGCGAATCGGGCTCCGGCAAATCGATGAGCGCCAACGCCATCATGGGCCTGCTGCCGTCGTACCTGCGCCCCGAGAACGGCCAGATCCTGCTAGAAGGCCGCGACCTGCTGACGCTGCCCGAGGAGACCCTGCGCGACATGCGCGGCCGTGACATGGCGATGATCTTCCAGGAGCCGCTGTCGGCCCTGAACCCGCTGCTGACCGTGGGCGAACAGATCGCCGAGGTGATGCGGGTGCATGGCGCCTATCCCGGCGAGGCACGCGAACAGCGCGTGCTGGAACTGCTCGAATTCGTCGGCCTGCCGGACCCGGCCACGCTGCGCCATTCGTGGCCCTTCCGCCTGTCGGGCGGACAGCGCCAGCGGGTGATGATCGCCATGGCCCTGGCGCTGGAGCCCAAGCTGCTGATCGCCGACGAACCGACCACCGCGCTCGACGTGACCACGCAGGCGCAGATCCTCGCGCTGATCGCGCGCATCCAGCGCGAGAAGGGCATGGGCGTGATGTTCGTCACCCACGACTTCGGCGTGGTCGCCGAGATCGCCGACCGCGTGGCCGTGATGGAGAAAGGCGTGCTGGTGGAGCAAGGCACCGCCGCGCAGGTGCTCAACCGCCCGCAGCATGCCTACACCCGCCGGCTGATCGCCGCGGTGCCGCATCTGCGTGCCGAAAAATCCGACAGCGCCGCGCTGCGTGGCAAGCCGGTACTGCAGGTGGAAAAGCTCACCAAGACCTACTCCAGCGGTGGTGGCCTGTTCAGCAAGAAGCGTGTGGTGCGGGCGGTCGACGGTGTGTCGTTCAGCGTGCAGCGCGGCCAGACGCTGGGCATCGTCGGCGAGTCGGGCTCGGGCAAGTCGACCATCGGCAAATGCCTGCTCAAGCTGACCGACGTGGATGCCGGCCGCATGCTGTTCGACGGCGAAGACATCGTGCCGCTGAGCGAGACCGAGTTCCGCCCCAAGCGGCCGAAGATCCAGATGATCTTCCAGGACCCGTTCGCCTCGCTCAACCCGCGCCACACGGTCGGCCGCATCCTGTGCGACGGACCCCTGGCCGCCGGCGTGCCGCGCGCCCAGGCCGAGGCGCGGGCCCGCGAACTGCTGCAGCTGGTGGAGCTCGACGTGTCGGCCTTCGACCGTTATCCGGGCGAATTCTCCGGCGGCCAGCGCCAGCGCGTGGGCATCGCCCGGGCCCTGGCCATGGAGCCGCAACTGATCGTGGCCGACGAGTCGGTGTCGGCGCTCGACGTGTCGGTGCAGGCCCAGGTGCTCAAGCTGCTGCGAAACGTGCAGCAGCGGCTGCAGATCGCGCTGATCTTCATCACCCACGACCTGCGCGTGGCCGCGCAGATCTGCGACCACCTGCTGGTCATGCACCGTGGCCAGGTGGTGGAACAAGGCCCGCCGGGCCAGATATTCGATGCACCCGAGCATGCCTACACCCGCCAGCTGATCGCCGCCATGCCCGGCCGCGAATGGGACCCGACGCAGGCGGTGCTGGCGTGACGGTCCCGGCCCCGGACATCGGCCTGGCGACCACCCTCTTCGCCCGGCTGCGAGAGCTCGCCTTCGACGGCGCCGGCATCACCCGCGACACCTACGGCGCCGGCGAACAAGCGGCGCACGACCTCATGGCCGCCACCGCCCATGCGCTCGGCCTGGAGGTGCGCACCGACGCCGCGCTCAATCTCTACCTCACCCTGCCCGGCCGCGACCGTGCGCTGCCGGCCGTCATGACCGGATCGCACCTCGACTCGGTGCCGCTCGGTGGCAACTACGACGGCGCCGCCGGCGTGGTGGCCGGTCTGGCGGTGCTCGCCGGCTGGCGCGCTGCCGGCCAGGTGCCGCAACACGACGTGACCGTGATGAGCATCCGCGCCGAGGAAAGCGCCTGGTTCCCGGTCTCCTACATCGGCAGCAAGGCCGCCTTCGGACTGCTGCCGGCCGAAGCCCTGTCGGCCTGCCGCTTCGACACCGGTCAGCCGCTGCGCGAGCATCTGTCGCGCCATGGCGGCCGCCCCGACGACGTGGCACGCGGCGTGGCAAGCCTGCGCGCCGAGGCCATCGACTGCTTCGTCGAACTGCACATCGAGCAAGGCCCGGTGCTGCTCGGCGACGGCCATGCGATGGGCGTGGTCACCGGCATCTGCGGCAGCCGGCGTTATCGCCGCGCGCGTGCCCTGGGCGCCTATGCGCACTCGGGCGCCACGCCGCGCCTGCACCGGCGCGACGCCGTGGCTGCCACCGCCGCGCTCATCCACGGCGCCCAGCAGGACTGGGCCGCGCTCGAAGCCGCCGGCCACGAGCTCACCCTCACCTTCGGCCAGATCGATACCGATGCCCACCAATCCGACCTGAGCAAGGTCGCGGGCGAGGTCGCGTTCTGCGTCGACATCCGCTCGCGCAGCCACGCCACCCTGGCCGCGATGGACGACCGCCTGCAGGCGGCCGCCGCCGCGTTGCAGGCATCGCACGGCGTGGTGTTCGACTTCGGCGTGCGCAGCGGCAGCGAGCCCGCCGAAATGAACGCCGCCCTGCGCCAGGCCCTGTCGCAGGCCGCCGCCGAACAGGGCTCGCCCGCCCCCGCCCTGCCGAGCGGCGCCGGCCACGACAGCGCCACCTTCGCCAACGCCGGCGTGCCATCGGCCATGCTTTTCGTGCGCAATGCCCACGGCAGCCATAACCCCGACGAAGCCATGGCGACCGCCGACTTCGCCGCCGCCACCACCGTGCTCGGCACCGTGCTGGGCCAGCGGGCCGGGCTTTCGATCACCTCCGCCCTTCCGGCTCGCTGACATGTCCGCCACCTGCCTCATCGCCCAACCCATCCACCCCGTCGGCGCCGAACTGCTGCGTGCCGCCGGCATCACGGTGCTGGAGCCACGCGGCGTTGACGCCATCCGCGCCGCCATGCCCGAGGCCGACGCGGTCATCGTGCGCGACGGCCTGAACGCCGAACTGCTCGACGCCGCACCCCGCCTGGCCGTCATCGCCAACCACGGCACCGGCACCGACAAGATCGACGTCGCCCATGCCGCCAGGCTCGGCATTCCGGTCACCTGCACGCCCGGTGCCAACACCCGCGCCGTCGCCGAACATGCGCTGATGCTCATGCTGGCCGTGTCGCGCCAGGCCGTCGCCGCCGACGGCGCCACCCGGCGCGGTGAATGGGCCTTCAAGTACCGGCAACCCTTTTTGTCGCTGTCGGGCCGCACCCTGGGCGTGGTCGGTTTCGGCCGCACCGGCCGGGTGCTCTGCGAGATGGCCTCGCGCGGCCTGGGCATGCGGGTGCTGGCCTGGTCGCCCAACGCCGATCCGCGCGACCTGGCCGCCTGCGGCGCGACCGCCGCGGCCTCGTTCGACGCCTTGCTACAGGCCGCCGACGTGGTCTCGCTGCACCGTCCGCTGCGTGCCGACACCCGCCATACACTCGACGCCGCCGCGCTGCGGCAGATGAAGCCGACCGCCATCGTGGTGAACACCTCGCGTGGCGGCCTGATCGACGAAGCCGCGCTCTGCGCCGCCTTGCGCGAAGGCCGCATTTTCGGCGCCGGGCTCGACGTGTTCGAGACCGAGCCGTTTGCCTCGCACGCCGAACTGGCCGCCTTGGCCAACGTGCTGCTCACGCCGCACGTCGCCGGCTCCTCGCAGGAAGCCCTGCATGCCACGGCCAGCCAGTGCGCGCAGCAGGTGATCGCGGCGCTCGGCGGTCAGATGCCGGAAGACCTGGTGCGGCCGGAGGTGTGGTTGCGGCGGCGCTGGCCGGTGGTTGTTTCTCCTGTTTCGATGTCCTCCTTGTCCCACTCATGAATCCACCCGTCTTTTCCCTGATCCAGGGCACGGTTCCCCTGCTGATCTCCATTCCCCATGGCGGCGAAGTGCTGCCCGAATCGTTTGCAGAACGCATGACGCCGGCGGCGCGTCTGGTGGCCGATACCGACTGGCACCTGGCGCGGCTCTATGACTTTGCGCGGGGCATGGGGGCTTCGATGCTGCGGGCGAACTATTCGCGCTATGTCATCGACCTGAACCGGTCGAGCACGGGCGAGAGTCTGTATCCGGGGCAGACGACCACCGGTCTATGTCCCGCGGAGACGTTTCGGGGTGAGCCCGTGTACGCGGAGGGGTTCGCGCCGCCGGATGCTGCGGAGACGGCGGAGCGGGTCGATGTGTACTGGCGGCCCTATCACGAGGCGCTGCAGGGGGAGATCGATCGATTGAAGGGGCTCTTCGGGCAGGTGCTGGTGTGGGAGGCGCACTCCATCGCCAGTGTTTTGCCTCGGCTGTTTCCAGGGGAGTTGCCGGGGTTGAATGTCGGGACTTTCGATGGGAAGTCTTGTTCGCCTGCCATGCGGGAGGCGGTTGTTGCCGCCACTTCGGCGGGGGCTTTTTCCTGGGTTGCCGATGGGCGGTTCAAGGGGGGGTTCATTACCCGGAATTACGGGCGGCCTGCCGAGGGGGTGCATACCGTTCAGCTGGAAATGGCTCAGTGTCTTTATATGGACGAGTCCGTGCCGTTTGGGTGGCGGGATGATTTGGCTTGCGGGGTTATGCCGGTGGTGGAGTCGATGGTGCGGGCGGCGTTTTCCGCTTTGCCTTGAGATTTGACGGTTCTGCTTGCTGAGAGCGGGGGTTGCTTATTACTCGTCTGGGTTGGTTGATTTCCCTTTCTTCTCTCTGTCGAGGGTGGGATTGGGAGATCTCTCTTTGCTGAGCTGGCCTCTCATTTTATTTTTCTTCTCTTTGCCGAGGGTGGAACTGGGGGCTTGCGCGCCCCCAGACCCGCGGTAACTTTCTTTTCTGGCAAAAAAGAAAGTCACCAAAGAAAGTTGCCTTGAAGACGAGCTCGAGGCTCGGTCGGGCCATAGCTTCGCTCGGCCTGGGGAATGTGCCTTCGAACGCTCTAGCGGCAACAGTTTGGACAAGGGTTGATCCAGAGCCATGGCCCCGCTTCGCGGGTCGAGGCTAAGAGGGTAAGAATAGGCGACCGCACTGAGCACGGTGATGGGGCCGCGCTGGTCCAATCGCCATGCTCACTGCGTGCTTTGGTCTGGGCCGCATTCATGGCCTCACGTCCGATCAGGCGCTGGTCCGGATCGATGCTCAGGTGCCGCGCTCGCATTCCGCCAGGGCACTTCGCATGGCGCCTGCGCGCTCCGCCAGTGCGGTCGCCTGTCCTTACCCTCTCAGCCCCGACCCTGCGAAGCAGGGGCCCAGGCACTGGATCAACCCTTGTCCAAACTGTTGCCGCTAGAGCGTTCGAAGGCACATTCCCCAGGCCGAGCGAAGCAATGGCCCGACCGAGCCTCGAGCTCGTCTTCAAAAGCTTTTCTTTGGTGACTTTCTTTCAGCGGAAAGAAAGTTACCGCGGGTCTGGGGGCGCGCAAGCCCCCAGCTCCACCCTCGGAAGAGAGAAGAAAAGAAGAAAGACGCAACCACCCCAGCAAAGAGCAAGCCCCAAAACCCAACGCTCAATAAAAGAAAACCACCCCAAGATCAATCCCCAAAACCGGCTACCGCAAAAAGCAGCCAGAAGTCAGAGATCAAAAAGTCTCCCAGTCATCATCCGACTGAGCCGCAGCAGCCGGCGCCGAAGCGGCCGCCTTCCGCGGAGCCCCCCCACCCAACTGCGGCGCAGCACCTCCACCGGAAGAGCTCGGCGAATGCCCCGCCCGCGCCTCCGAACCACCCCCCGCCACCGGCCGCTTGAAAGCAACCGAAGCCGGCGCCCCAGCCCGAGGCGCAGGTGCAGGCGCAGCAATCGCCGCATGCTTCACTGCGGCCGGCGCCGTATAAGCCCGCCCGACGGCCCCACCACCGCCAGCAAGCCGAAACACCGCCACCGCCTCGACCAACTGTTCGGCCTGCCCTTTCAGGCTGGCCGCAGCAGCCGCACTCTGCTCCACCAGCGCGGCGTTCTGCTGCGTCGCCTGGTCCATCTGCATGACCGCTTCCCCGACCTGCGCGACACCCGAGCTCTGCTCGACACTGGCCGCACTGATCTCCCCCATCAGGTCGGTCACCCGACGAATCGCCGACACCACCTCCTGCATGGTGGACCCCGCCTGGTCGACCAGCGAAGTCCCCTGCTCCACCCGCTCCACGCTGGTGCCGATCAAGCCCTTGATCTGCTTGGCCGCATCGGCGCTGCGCTGCGCCAGGCTGCGCACTTCCGAGGCCACCACCGCGAAACCGCGTCCCTGTTCGCCGGCCCGCGCGGCCTCGACCGCGGCGTTCAGCGCCAGGATGTTGGTCTGGAACGCGATGCCGTCGATCACGCTGATGATGTCGGCGATCTTGCGCGAGCTCTCGTTGATGCCCTTCATGGTGTCGACCACCCGCGCCACCACCTCGCCGCCCTCCACCGCCACGTTGGTCGCGCCCTGCGCCAGCTTGTTGGCCTGCTGCGCGTTGTCGGAGTTCTGCTTGACGGTGGAGCTCAGCTGCTCCATCGAGGCGGCGGTTTCCTCCAGCGCCGAGGCCTGCTGCTCGGTGCGACCCGACAGATCGTTGTTGCCCTGCGCGATCTCGGCGCTGGCCGTGGCCACGCCCTCGGCATTGGTGCGCACGCCGGCCACCACGCGGCCCAGGTTGGACTGCATCGCCTGCAGGGCATGCAGCACTTCGGACGCTTCGTCCTTGCCGGAGACGACGATGGTCTCGGTCAAATCTCCCTCGGCGATACGACGCGTGCTTTCCGATGCGCGCCGCAACGGGCCGACGATGGAACGCGTGAGCGTCACGGCCAGGAAGGCGCCGAGCAGCACCGCGACGACGCCGCAGCCGATCAGGAAATGCTGGCCCTGCTCGGCGTCGGCCTCGGCCGCCGCCAGCGCATTGGCATAACGCTTTTCCTGGCGCACCTGGAATTGCTGGATCGCGCCGATGTATGCATCGGACAAAGGCTTGAGCTGGCTGTCGAGCACCGCGCGCACGTCCTCGCCAGCAGCGCGTCGCTTCATCAGCTCCCCGCGCGGCGTGCGGTAGGCCTCACGGGCGCTGTCGATGGCCGCGATCATGGCCTTGCCCCCGGGAGTCTCGACGATCTTCACCAGCCGATCGCGCAAGGTGACCGTGACGGCGGAGGTGGCGTCCATGTCGCGCTGCAGCTCGGGGACGATGTCCGGTGATCCAAGCAGTGCCGCGCGGGTGCGCACGCCATTGAGTGTGACCGTGTTCAGCCACTGCGCCGCGATCTGCTGCTTCTCGTTGTCGACCGTGGCCAGTGCATGCATGCGGCTCGCCAACGAATTCAGCCGCCAGACGCCGGCGACGGCACTCAACACCAGGATCACCAGGATGACGGCGAAAGCGATCGCCAGGCGACTGCCGATCTTCAGGTTGCGGAATGCGTTCACTGGGGAGGTCTCCTTGCGGCAGGGTTCGGTAAGCAACTTTCGCAATGGTAACCATGCGATGCAACGTCGATCACCGTGACAGACCCGGGGCGCGGCAGGGATGTGCGTTGGGAACAACGGCGTTTGTTGTCACCCGTGTACGACTTGGTAAAGCGCATATGGCGGGTGCGCGGTGGGCCGTTTCGCATCTCAACGCCAGGACTGGCAGCCGATGCCGGGCGCAAACGCAACGCCTCTTCGTCACCGCCGAGTCTCCGGCGAATGTCGCGCGTGTACCGGTTTTGATATTTAGGTGTCGTACCCATGAAGACTATGTCGGTGAATCATGATTAATGATCAAAATGTATTCTTCTTGTAACGCCAACGTACGCCAATATTATTGAAAACGTATCGCCGCCGACATATTCACGATTAACGCTCGAACAGGCCGGATTTACTCCGATTAATCCCGCCGTGACCGCATCGGACCGCCGCCTAGCATTCATCCATCGTCAAACCAAACCCAAGGATGTGATCATGAGCAGCATCGGTTCGATATCCGGTATTTCACCCAATCCCTATACCCGCAGCAGCGCCACACGCACCGAAGGCGATTACGAAACCAACGCCCGCCTGTTCGGCCCGGTGGCCGCTAGCGCCATCGGCACGGCCGAAGCCGTGGGCTCCGGCGCCAGCTCGGTGGTGCAGTTCAGCGTCGAGGCCCTGCAAAAGGCGGGTGACGCCATCGAGTCCGGATACGACGCGGTGAAGAGCGGTGTCACCACGGTCGGCACCGGGGTTTCCGATCTGGCCAGCGCCAGCGCCGACCTGGCCGAGAGCGCCTACGACGGTGTGGCCCATGCGGTGGAAAGCGTGGCCGACGGCATCGGCGACGCGGCCAACGCGGTGACCGACACGGTGAGCTCGGCCCTGGGCACCGTCGGCCAGTACGCGGCGCTCGGCCTGGCGGCGAGCCGGCAGTTCATCAACACGGTGGTCTGAGGTGACCGGCGTGCCGCTGTCGCGACCCACGGTGCTGGCCGGCGCGATCACCGCGCTGGCGCTGTCCGGCTGCTCCGTCGTGGCGCCGGAGCCGGTATGGGAGCTGGCCAAGGCGACCGCCGGCGTGGTGAGCATGGCGGTGGCTTCCGCACCCAGCAAATCGAGCAACACGATCCGGCATTTCAACGGCGGCCTGAGCCACGTCTGCATTCGTTTCAACCCCGACACACAGGTGCCCGACATCGTGCCGGCCCTGCAGGCCGAGCTGCGCCTGCACAGCGTGGACAGCCGGGTGTACGACACCCAGGTGTCCGCCGAAACCTGCACCGTCTGGCTCAAGTACATGGCCCAGATCGACTGGGACACGCCACCCTTCGCCAGCGCCTACCAACCCTTCGTGCGACAGGCCTCGCTGTCGCTGCGCTCGGCCCAGGGCCAGGTGCTGTCGACCAGCCAATACCAGCTCGACGGCGGCTTCTCGGCCGGCAAATGGACGTCTACCCGCGAAAAACTCTCCCCGGTCGTCACCGCGCTGCTGACCGGCGTCGAAAGCACCACCACCACCACGGTCGCTGCAGTCCCCGCCATCCGACCCTAGAACCAGAACATGAAGAACACCGCCATCACCCTTCTGGCCAGCGCATGCGCCGTGCTTACCGGCTGCGCCTCCAGCGCCCCGAGCATCATGAACGGCCCGCTCGCCGCCATGCCCGCCGCCCAGCCGGCCTTCGTGGAGCGCGTCAACAACGGCGCCATCTACCAGCAGAACATGACCATGGCGGCGCTGTACAACGGCCGGCGCAAGCCGCGCTTCGTGGGCGACAGCCTGAAGGTCGACATCGCCGAGTCCTCGAGCGGCAGCAACACCGTGAAGACGGCCACCAGTCGCAAGAACGCGCTGGCCAGCAAGGGGCCGGGTACCGCCAGTTCCAGCAAGGGGCTGATCAACCAGATCATCAACCTGAACGCGACCGCCTCGGGCAGCGACTCCTACGACGGCAGCGGCGCCACCAGCAACGCCACGAGCTTCACGGGCCAGATCGCGGCCACCGTCATCAACGTGCTGCCCAACGGCAACCTGGTGATCGCCGGCGAACGCACCATGGCGATGAGCAACGGCGTGAACACGCTGCGCTTCTCCGGCATCGTCGACCCCAAGGATTTCACGCAGGGCAACGTGGTGGCGTCGACCGACGTGGTGAACGCGCGGCTGGAAGTGGCCGGCAAGGGCGATGTCTCCGAAGCAGGTTCGCGCAACTGGCTGCAGCGGGTGCTGACCAATTCGCTGTCGGTCTGGTGAGACGGCGGGCCGGCGCGATGCGCGGCATGATCGCGGGCGGCTCGCGCGCCGCCCGGGTGCGCCCGGCCCCTCATCGACCTTCATCGACCTTTTGCGGGAGAGCATCGCTTCATGAACACCGAGAACAAGTCCTGGCCCGCCGGCTGGCGCATCGAGCCCCGCGCGGCGGGTCCGGCCGCCGACATCGTCGACGCCTTCCGCGGCCTGCCCGCTGCCGCCATCGGCGATGCGATGAGCCGCAACGTCGGCACGCTCGGGCTTCGCCAGTACCACGCGAAGCTCGAAACCGTGCTCTGCGGCACCGCGTTCACCGTGCGGGTGCGGCCGGGCGACAACCTGATGATCCACAAGGCGCTGACGATGGTGCAGCCCGGCGACGTGCTGGTGATCGACGGCGGCGCCGACGTGTCGCAGGCGCTGGTCGGCGGGCTGATCCGCACCACCTGCGTGGCCAAGGGTCTGGCCGGGCTGGTGATCGACGGCGCGGTGCGCGACCTCTGCGAATGGGCCGAGGACGGCATGCCGATCTTCGCGCGCGGCCACACGCATCGCGGCCCGAGCAAGGACGGCCCGGGCGAGATCAACGTGCCGGTCTGCTGCGCCGGCATGGTGGTGCAACCGGGCGACCTGATCGTGGGCGATGCCGACGGCGTGATCGCGGTGCCGGCGGCGCAGGCCGCCGATGTGCTGGCCAGGACCCGCGCGCACCTGCAGAAGGAAGCCAGGACGCGCGAGGAGAACCGCACCGGCACGTCCGATCCGGAACGCTTCGACGCCCTGCTGCGCGCCAAGGGATTGCCGGTCTGAAGCCTGACCGGCCGGCGCGCTGTCTTCGTCAGCCCGCCGGAACGCCTTCGCCCCAGTACAGCCGCCCCGGGTTGTCGACCAGGATGCGCCGGCGCAGCGCTTCGTCCGGTGCCCAGCGCGCCAGCAGGTTGAGCAGCGCGGCGGTGTCGGGCATGTCCTGGTGCAGATTGACGTGGGGCCAATCGCTGCCCCACAGCACCCGGTCGGGCGCCGCCTCGATCAGCCGGCGGGCGAGCGGCGTGCTGTCTTCCAGGCGATCGGCCGGCAGGCCCATGCGGTAGGCGCCCGAGAGCTTGGCCCACCAGCCGTGGTCGCGCATGAGGATGCACAGGGCGTCGAGGCCGGCGCTGTGCAGGTCGTCCTGCGGACGCAGGTCGCCCATGTGGTCGACCACGCCCGGCACCGGCAGGCGGCGCATCAGCGGCATCAGGTCGGGCAGGTCGCGTGCGTGCATCAGAAACTGCATGTGCCAGCCGAGCGGCGCGATGCGTTCGGCCAGCTTCTCGACCTGGCCGTAGCCGACACCGCCCCGCAGCAGGGTGTTGATGCGCACGCCGCGCACGCCCGCCGCGTGCAGGGTCTCCAGCTCGGCCTGCGGGCAGTCCTGGTCGACGACGGAGATGCCGCGCAGGCGATCCGGATGGCGGCGCAGGGTCTCGAGCATGCAGCGGTTGTCGGTGCCGTAGGTGCTGATCTGCACCAACACGCCGCGCTGCAGGCCCAGGTTGTCGAGCATGGCGATATAGGCCGACTCGACCGCTGGCGGCGCGGTGTAGCTGCGGTCCTCGATCAGCGGATGCCGCTCGGCGTCGTCGCCGATGACATGGGCGTGCGTGTCGCAGGCGCCGGGCGGCACGATGAAGTCGACCTCGCCGAAGACGGGCAGCGGTGGAAGGCAGGAAGGCGATGGATACATGGGGTCAATTGGTACTGAGCTTGCCTTCGGCCTTATAGCGCAGCGCCTGCGTCTCCAGCGGCTGGATCACCTCCATGAAGTTGTCCGGCTCGGCCGTGAAGGCCACGCCGCCGAGCGCGGTGATCTTCTCCTGCACGTCCTTGCGGGCCATCACCTTGCGCAACGCCTTGCGCAGCGTGGCGGCCACCGAAGGCGGCAGGCCCGCGGGCGCCACGATGGCCGCCACCGTCGCCATGTCGGCGCCCTGCACACCCGATTCGCGCAGGGTCGGCACCGACTGCACGCCCGCGACCTTGTCTTGCGACAGCACCACCAGCGGCTTGAGCTTGCCGGAATCGAGGTAGCCCTTGGAGCTGGAGACCTGGTCCAGGATCGCATCGGTCTGGTTGCCGAGCACGCCCAGCAGCGCCGGGCCGGAGCCGTTGTACGGCACCATCTTGAAAGTGCACTTCATGGCCTCCTGCAGCCGGAGCAAGGCCATGTAGTTGACCGAGCCGATGCCGGCGATGCCCATGCTCACCGTGTCGGGATGGGCGCAGGCCTCGGCCTTCATCTGCGCGAAGCTCTTGAAGCGGCTGTCGGGTGGCACCTCGATCACCATCGGCACGGTGTTGATGCTGCCCACCAGCTCGAAGCTCTTGATCGAATAGGCCGCGTTGGTGATGTGCGGCGTCACGCTCAGCTCGGTGGTGGCGGTGGTCATGAGGTTGTAGCCGTCGGGCTTCATGCGGGCGACCTGCAACGCCGCCACCGATCCGCCCGCGCCGGGCTTGTTCTGCACGACCACCGCCACGCCCAATTCCTCGGCCAGGTAGGGCGCGATGTTGCGGGTGGTCACGTCGAGGTTGCCGCCGGCAGCGTAAGGCACCCAGAGCTGGATCGGCATCCTGGGAAAATCCTGGGCCATGGCCCCGGTGGCGCCCACGGCCACCAGGGGCGCCAGGGCGGCGATGCAGGCTTTGGCGAATCTCATTTCTTGTCTCCTCGTTGTAATGATGGGTGCTCAGTCGAGCGTGATCTTCTGGCGCTGGACGACGGCCCGGTAGACCGCAAATTCCTCGCGGATCTGGATGGCGAAGTCCGCCGCGCTGTTGCCGACGACGAAGGAGCCGGTGTCCTCGATGCGCTTCTTCACCGACGGGTCGGCCAGCACCTTCACCAGCGCGGTGTTGAGCGTGTCGACCACGTTGGCCGGCAGGCCCCTGGGGCCGACCACGCCGTAGAAGGCCATGCGGTTGAGCCCGGGCAGGCCGACCTCGGCGAAGGTCGGCACCTGGGGCAGCACCTCCAGCCGGCGCGGCGCCGCCACCACGATGGGCACCAGCTGGCCGCTCTTGATGAAGGGCAGCGCCGAAGGCAGCTGGTCGAGCGTCATGGCGACCTGGCCGGCCACGGTGTCGGTCAGCGCCGGGCCGGCCCCGCGATAGGGAATGTGGGTGATGAAGGTGCCGGTGCTGCCTTTGAACATCTCCATCATCAGATGCTGGATGCCGCCGGCGCCCGAGGACGAGAACGAATACTTGCCGGCCGATCGGCGCAGCTCGGCCACGAAGCCGGCGTAGTCGTGCGCGGGGAACGACCGGGTCACGGCGATGACGCTGGGCGTGGCCGCCAGGTTGGTGATCGGGGTGAAGTCGGTCAGCGGGCTGTAGGCCAGCCGGGGATTGACCGCCGGGTTGGTCGCCACCGTGGAGACGGTGGCGATGCCCAGCGAATAACCGTCGGCCGGCGCGCGCACCGTTTCCGTCGCGCCGATGCTGCCGCCACCGCCGCCACGGTTGTCCACCACCACCGGCTGGCCGAGCAGGCGCGCCAGCGGTTCGGCCACCACCCGCGCGACCACGTCGGTGGTGCCGCCCGGGGCGAAGGGCACCACCAGCCGGATCGGCCTGGCGGGATAGCTGCCCTCTGCGGCGGCCAGGCCCGGCAACGCCGGCGTTGCACACGCGGCGGCCCACAGGACCGCGCGTCGTCGATCGATCTGCATGCTTGTCTCCTCTTGGTTTTCTTGTCGGCCGGCGTCGTGCGAGTCGGCAGGCGGCGAATCGTAGGAAGCCCGGCCCCGCACGGCCAATGCCGAAAGTGCGGCGGGGTATAGCCTGGTGTTAAGGCCTGCGGGAAGCGACCGTGCCGGCGACCGGCCGGTCCGCGGGAAATCCCCGAGACCCTGGCCGGGTGCCGGGCGGGCGGCACGGTACGATGCGCGCCCGTCTCCGCAGTGAATGCGCCTGCTGCTTTCACCCGCATCTTCTATCGCCGCTCTCGCCGCTCCCGCCGTCATGCATCCCCAAGCCGCCACGCTCTGGAAAGGTCCGCCCTGGGCCCTCGCCTTCCTCCTGGCCGCATTGACGATGGTCGGGCCGTTCTCCATCGACACCTACATTCCCGCCTTCGCCGGCATCGCGCAGGCCCTGCACGCCACGCCGGTGCAGATGCAGCAGACGCTGTCGGCCTATCTCTTCGGCTTCGCCTTCATGAGCCTGTTCCACGGCGCGCTGTCGGACAGCTTCGGCCGCCGGCCGGTGGTGCTGTGGGGCATGGCCGCCTTCGCGGTGTCGTCGGCGGGATGCGCGCTGTCGCAAGGCGTGGAGCAATTGATCCTGTTCCGGGCACTGCAGGGGTTCTCGACCGGAGCGGGCATCGTGGTGTCGCGCGCCGTGGTGCGCGACCTGTTCGCGCCTGCGCAGGCGCAGCGGGTGATGAGCCAGATCACGCTCTACTTCGGCATCGCCCCGACCATCGCGCCCATCGTTGGCGGCGGCCTGCTGGTGCTGCTCGGCTGGCACAGCGTGTTCTGGTTCCTGGCGCTGGTCGGCGGAATGCTGTGGCTGGCGAGCTGGCGACTGCTGCCGGAGACGCTGCATCCGACGTTTCGCCAGCCCTTGCGCGTGCACCACCTGATGCACGGCTATCGCCAGCTCTGCGCCAGCCCGCGCTTCCTGCTGCTGGTGCTGGTCAGCGGCGTGCCGTTCAACGGCATGTTTCTCTACGTGATGTCCGCGCCCGCATGGCTGGGCGGCCACCTCCGGCTGGCGCCGACGCAGTTCTTCTGGCTGTTCCTGCTGATCATCGGCGGCATCATGTCCGGCGCCTGGCTCAGCGGCCGGCTGGCGGGCAAGGTGGCGCCGGTGGCGCAGATCAAGCTGGGCTTCACGGTCATGACCGCCGTGTCCTTGCTGAACCTGGCGGCCAATGCACTGTTCGAGCCGCAGGCCTGGTGGGCGCTACCGCCGGTCGGATTGTTCTCGCTGGGCTGGGCGCTGGTGTCGCCCGCCACCACGCTGCTGGTGCTCGACCTGTTTCCGCTGCGCCGCGGCATGGCCTCGTCGCTGCAGGCCAGTGCCGCCTCGGTGGCCAACGGCCTGGTGGCCGGCCTGCTGGCGCCGCTGGTGATGGATTCTCCGGTCGCGCTGGCTGCCGGCTCGATGGGGCTCATGGCCGTCGGCCTGCTCGCCTGGATCACGCTGCGGATGCGCTGGCCCGCCACCGGCCGCGACCTGCAGGAAGGCTGAAACGCCCCGCCGGCTCCCGACCTAGCTCCTGCGGCGGTCCGGCGCACCCGACTTGCCGTAGAAGCGGGCCTTCTCGTCGTACATGGCCTGGTCGGCGCGCAGCAGCATCGAGTCGATCTGGCTGCCCGACTGGCAACTGGCGATGCCGATCGACAGGCTCAGCTGCAGCCCGCGATCGCCGGCGTAGAACTGGTTGTTCATCTCCAGCAGGGTGTTGATGCGGTCCTTCATCTGCTCGGCGCCACGCTCCTCGACCCCGGGCATCAGCACCGCGAACTCGTCGCCGCCGATGCGTGCCGACACCGCCGGTGCATCGACCGCCTTGGTCAGTACCTCGCCGATGCGGCGCAGCAGGCTGTCGCCGGCGGCGTGGCCGAACTCGTCGTTGGCCTGCTTCAGCCCGTTCATGTCGATCACCAGCACCGACAGCGGCCACGGGCCCTTGCGCGCCAGCCGCGCCAGCTCCTCGGTGTAGAAGGTGCGGTTGCGCAGCTGGGTCAGCACGTCATGCTTGCCCAGGTATTCGAGATAGGCCTCGGCCTTCTTGCGTGCGGTGATGTCGACCAGCGACACCAGCACCAGGTCCCAGCGGTCGTGGTGGCCCTCCATCACCGCGAACTGCATGTGGATGTTGACCAGCTCGCCGGTCAGCGCGTAGTTGACCACCTCGCGTTGCTGCAGGGTCTTGCCGTCCCACAGCTCGCGCAGCTGCTCCGAGAACGACTCATGCATCTCGTCGCGGAAGATGCGGCCGGTGCCGCGCAGCAGTTCGTCCTTGCTGCGCGCGCCGAACATGCGCAGGGTTTCGTGGTTCACGTCCACCACGCGGATTTCCTGCATGCAGCGTGTGACGAATTCCGGGTGCACCTTGATGAAGGTGGCGAAGTCGCTGATGCCCTGCATGCGCGCTTCGTCGATCAGGCGCTTGACGCTGCTGAAGTCTTCGACCCAGAGCGACACCGGCGAATGCTCGAACAGGCTGCGGGCGTATTGCTCGCGGTCGGCGATGACGCGCTGCGCCTCGAAGCGGGCTGTGGTGTCTTCGAGCGACACCAGCACCCGGTCCCATTCGGCTTCATGACCGGGCAGGATGCGCGCGCGCACCTGCACGTCGAGTCGGCGGCCGTCGAGGGTGTAGTTGACCGTCTGGTTCTCGAAACCCATGGCGCCGCGCCAGAGCTGGCAGAGCTCGTCGATGACGCTGTCGGCCATGTCGCCGCGAAACACCTCGGACAGGCGCGCGACCAGCATCTCCTGCGTGCTGGCGCCGAAGAGCTGCAAGGTGCGCTGGTTCACGCGCAGCACCTGCAGGCTCGCCATGCAGGCATGGCGGCGGCTCGGGTCGGCTTCGAGCCAGGAGCGCAGGTCAGTCACGCCATCGGCGCGCCAGCCGTCGAGAATCCGTTTCAGGCCGCTGAAGTCCTCCAGCCAGAGTGACACCGGCGCCAGATCGAACATGGCTTCGAAATCGGCGGACGAGGACGAAAAAGTCAAAACACGGGCTCCCGGCAGAAAAAAACACAATCCCGGATTGTGCGCGAGAGTCATGGCGCCCATGAAAAAAGGGACAGCGGCAAGGCTGTCCCTTCTGAGGTGGCGCGACCCGGAGGATCAGCGCGCGGTACGCGGTGCGCGTGCGTCGCGCGGCTGGTAGGGGCGGCCCGCCGGAGCAGGACGGCCGGCACCGGCCGGAGCGCGCGGGGGACGGGCGTCGCCGCCACGGGCGCCGAAACCATCGGGACGACCACCGCCGAAGCCACCTTCGCGTCGGCCGCCGAAGTCATCGGAACGGCCACCGCCGAAGCCGCCGCCTTCCGGACGCGGACGCTGGTGCGGAGGACGAGCACCGAAGCCTTCGGAGCGACCACCCTGGTCGCCGAACGCCGGCTTGCGGGCGTAGCTGCGGGTTTCGCCACCACCGAAGCCACCACCCGGGCGGCCACCGCCACGCGGGCCACCACGGTCATTGCCACGCGGGCGTTCCGGCGTGAAGCGCTGCTGCGGCTCCAGGCCCGGAATGACGTCGGCCTTGAAGCTCTGGCGGCTGTAGCCTTCGATGTCGAAGATCTTGCGGCGATCGCGGAACTCGGCGAAGGTGACAGCCAGGCCGTCGCGACCGGCACGGCCGGTGCGGCCGATGCGGTGGGTGTAATCCTCGGCCTTCATCGGCAGGCCGAAGTTGAAGACGTGGGTGATGGTGGGCACGTCGATGCCGCGCGCGGCCACGTCGGTCGCCACCAGGATCTGCACCTGGCCGCTGCGCAGCGCCATCAGGCGGCGGTTGCGCAGGCCCTGGCTCAGGGCACCATGCAGCGCGACGGCGGAGAAGCCTTCCTGCTGCAGGTCGTTGGCCAAGCCGTCGCACTCGACTTGCGTGCTGGCGAAGACGATGGCCTGGTTGATGGTGGTGTCGCGCAGCCAGTGGTCGAGCATCTTGCGCTTGTGCTGGGCGTTGTCGGCCCAGAACAGCTTCTGCTCGATGTTGGCGTGCTTTTCCTGCGGCGACGCGATGGCGATGCGCTGCGGCTCGCGCATCACGCGGCTGGCCAGTTGCTGGATGCGCGGCGCGAAGGTGGCGCTGAACATCATGGTCTGCTGGCGGTCGGCGGTGAGCTGGTTGACTTCGGCGAGGTCGTCGGAGAAGCCCAGGTCGAGCATGCGGTCGGCTTCGTCGACGACCAGGAACTTCACCTGGTCGAGCTTGAGTTGCTGCGAGCGCTGCAGGTCGAGCAGGCGGCCGGGAGTGGCGACCACCAGGTTGGCGTTCTGCAGGCGAGCGATCTGCACCTGGTAGGGAATGCCGCCGACAACGTTGGCGATGCGCAGGCCACGGCAATGACGCACCAGGTCGATCGCGTCGTTGGCAACCTGCTGGGCGAGTTCACGCGTCGGGCAGAGGATCAGGGCGCCGGGAGTGGCGGCCTTGAAATGGCGCGGGTTGGTGGGGTCCTTGCGGCGAGCGCGCTTGGGCGCTTCTTCGCCGCGGGCGGCGGCTTCCTGCACCTGGCGCTCGAAATCGGCGCGTTCGCGAGCTTCGGCTTCTTCCTGGGCGCGCACCAGGGTGTGCAGCACGGGCAGCAGAAAGGCTGCGGTCTTGCCGCTGCCGGTCTGGCTGGAGACCATCAGATCGATGAAACGGCCGGCGCCTTCGGTGCCGGTGTCCATGGCGAGCGGAACGACCTTGGCCTGCACGGCCGTGGGTTCGTTGAAGCCGAGGTCGGCGACGGCCTGGACGAGTTGCGGGTGAAGGCCCAGCTTGGCGAAGCCTTCGCCGGTGGCGCGGACTTCTTCGGCGGCCGCTTCGGGCGCCGTGGATTCGACGGAATGGTCGATGGTGTTTTCCATGGAGATATTGGATTCGGCAGGCGCGAACGCGTCCTGCACGGCGAGCGTGTCGGTCATGAATAGCTTTCAAGCGCAAGCGCTGCAGGGCAATGGATGCCTGCAGGTGCTTCGCGGATGGTTGGCAAAAACATCAACCATCAAACGAAGCCTGCGCCACCTCCAGGGATTGAAGGCGAGGCGGGGGGCCAATTGATGCAGGAGCTCTTCTCTCAGGAAGAATCTTGCGTGGCCCGGTGCATGAAGGGAGATGCGGGAGTCAGCGCGGCGCCCCCATAAAGGAGCGATGTTTGGCGCAGCCGTGCATTATGGCACGCGCTGGGGTTTTCCCGCAAGGGCCCGCGTTCAGGAAGCGGCGGGAACCTGTAGGAAATGCTGGCGGTAGTGAGCCAGTTCCTCGATGGATTCGTGCACGTCGGCCAGCGCCGTGTGCTTCTGCGCCTTCTTGAACGATGTGCAGACCTCGGGCTTCCAGCGCTTGGCCAGTTCCTTCAGCGTGCTCACATCGACGTTGCGGTAATGGAAGAAGGCTTCGAGCTTGGGCATGTAGCGCACCAGGAAGCGCCGGTCCTGACCGATGCTGTTGCCGCACATCGGCGCGGTGCGCTTGGGCACGTACTGCGACAGGAAATCGATCAGCTGCTGTTCGGCGTCGGCCTCGGTCACCGTGGACGCCTTGACCCGGTCGATCAAGCCGCTGCGACCGTGCGTACCCTGGTTCCAGGCGTCCATCGCGGCCAGGGTGGCGTCGCTCTGGTGGATGGCGAACACCGGGCCTTCGACGCGCGGCTCCAGGTTGGGGCCGGTGACGACGACGGCGATTTCGATGATGCGGTCGGTATCGGGTTCCAGACCGGTCATTTCGCAGTCGAGCCAGACGAGGTTCTGGTCGGATTTGGCGAGGACCACGGGCGATGCGGGGGTGTTGGCTTCGGACATGGGGATGGATTGTCGCCCATGGCCTAAACTGCGCCGCCATGCAAGCCGTAACACCCCTGGACGCGTCCCTTCCCTCGCTGGCCACCGTGCAGTCCGCCATCCTGCTCATGGTGCTCTTCGGCGCCGTGCTGGTGCTGTCGCTCGGCGTGCGTTTCTGGCTGGCCTCACGCCAGATGTCCCACGTGGCGCGCCACCGCGATGTGGTGCCCGCGCCGTTTGCCGCCAGCATCACGCCCGAGGCGCATCGCAAGGCGGCCGACTACACCATCGCCAAGTCGCGGCTCGGATTGCTGGAGCTCGCGGTCGGCACCCTGGTGCTGCTGGGATGGACGCTCTTCGGCGGGCTCGACCTGCTCAACCGCACGGTCATGGCACTCACCGGTCCCGGCATGTGGCAGCAGATCGCGCTGGTGGCATGTTTCGCGCTGATCGGCGGCATCGTCGACCTGCCCTTTTCCGCCTGGCGCACTTTCGTGCTGGAACAGCGCTTCGGCTTCAACCGCACCACGCCCACACTATGGCTGGCCGACATTGCCAAGGCCACGCTGCTGGGCGCGCTGATCGGCCTGCCCATCCTGGCGCTGGTGCTGTGGCTGATGGCGGCGGCCGGCGGCCTGTGGTGGCTCTGGGCCTGGGGCGCGTGGATGGCGCTCAACCTGCTGCTGCTGGTGATCTACCCCACGCTCATCGCGCCGCTGTTCAACAAGTTCAAGCCGCTCGAGGACGAAACCCTGAAAACCCGCGCCACCGCGCTGATGCAGCGCTGCGGCTTCGCGGCCAAGGGCTTTTTCGTGATGGACGGCAGCCGCCGCAGCGCGCATGCCAACGCGTATTTCACCGGCTTCGGCGCCGCCAAGCGCGTGGTGTTCTACGACACCCTGCTGCAGCGCCTGTCGGCCGACGAGGTCGACGCGGTGCTGGCACACGAACTGGGCCATTTCAAGCACGGTCATATCCCGAAACGGCTGCTGACGATGGCGGTGATCGCCCTGCTCGGCTTCGCGCTGCTGGGCTGGCTCTCCGGCGCGCCCTGGTTCTACCTGGGCCTGGGCGTGACACCCGATCTGCTCGGCCCCAACGACGCCCTGGCGCTGCTGCTGTTCACGCTGGCCTTGCCGCCGTTCACCTTCTTCTTGACGCCGCTGTCGGCCGGCATGTCGCGGCGCGACGAGTTCCAGGCCGATGCCTTCGCGGTCGCCCAGACCGGCAACGCCGCCCTGCCGCAGGCGCTGCTCAAGCTCTACGAGGACAACGCCGCCACGCTGACGCCGGACCCCTGGTTCGTGCGTTTCTACTATTCGCATCCGCCGGCTTCCGAAAGGCTGGCCCGCATGACTGGAGCCTGAACATGGCCGACGCCGTCGATCTCAAACAGCAGGATTGGTCCACCGAGGCGCGCAAGGCGCTCGGTCCGGTCGAGGTGGTGTCGAAGCTCGCGCAGCTGCCGGGCTGGGCACTGACCGGCGACGGCCCCGACGTCGCGATCGAAAAGACCTACGCCTTCCGCGACTACTACCAGACGCTGGCCTTCGTGAACGCACTGGCGCTGATCGCCCATCGCCATGACCACCATCCCGATCTGGTGGTGCGTTACGGCAGCTGCACCGTGCGCTGGAACACGCACGACGTCAAAGGCCTGTCGGCCAGCGATTTCACTTGCGCCGCCGCGGCCGACGCGCTGCTCGCCACATGACCACCCGCCTGCAGCAGGCGGCCGATGTCGACGAAGGTCTGGTCGTCGCCGCTCATGGCCGCCATTGCGTGGTCGAAAGCCCCGACGGCGAACGCCGCATCTGCACGCCGCGCGGCAAGAAGAGCCAGGCGGTCGTCGGTGACCGTGTGCTGTGGCAGGCGCCCACGCCAGGCCAAGGCGACACCGGCACGGTCGAGAAGGTGGTGGAGCGACGCAACCTGTTCTATCGGCAGGACGAATTGCGCACCAAGTCCTTCGCGGCCAACCTCGACCAGATCCTGATGCTGGTGGCGGCCGAGCCGGAGTTCTCGGCCATGCAGCTCTCGCGCGCGCTGATCGCAGCCGAGGCCGCGCGCATCGTGGCCATCGTGGGCATCAACAAGAGCGACCTGGTCGAGCCCTTCGACAAGGCCTGGGAACGGCTGCTGCCCTACCGGCGCATGAAGTACGGTGTGCTGCCGCTGTCGCTGACCGCCTCGCCCGACGCCGATCACGAGGAACTGACCAAGCTGCTGCGCGGCAAGACCACCCTGGTCCTGGGCCCTTCCGGCGCCGGCAAGAGCACGCTGATCAACCTGATGGTGCCGGGCGCGTCGGCGCAGACGGGCGAGATCTCGCAGGCACTGAACTCCGGAAAGCACACCACCACCAGCACCAGCTTCTACTGGGTGCCGGATGCCGATGCGCCGCCCCGCAGCACCGGGCTGATCGATTCACCAGGTTTCCAGGAATTCGGGCTCTACCACCTGGAGCCGCCGCAGCTGGCCGCTTGCATGCCCGACATCGCGGCGCACGCGACGGAATGCCGTTTCTACAACTGCAGCCATCTGCACGAGCCCGGCTGCGGCGTGCGCGCCGCGTTGGAGCAGGGGGAGATCGACGCGCATCGGTACAAGATCTATACCGAGTTGCACGCAGAGTTGAGCGAGCCCAAAAGGTATTAGGCTCCCCCCAGGCTACGCACTTCGTGTCTTCGCCTTCCCCTCAAGGGGCGGCTTGCTGGCTCGGCTGAGCCTCGCCGCGTCGCCCCTCGGAATGCCCCCCACCGCGCCACGCCCCGCATGCCTCTGCCCTCCGCAAAAAAGTGCAGCTCGCTGGCTTGCGCAGCCTCGCTGCTTCGCCCCCGGAGACGCGGTCGCCGGGTGGGTGCAGGTATTGTCAGGCCAGGATTTCGCGCAGCGCGTCGACCAGAATGCCGCACTGCTCCGGGGTGCCGATGCTGATGCGCAGGTGCTGGTCGATGCGCGGCAGCGAGAAGTGGCGCACCAGCACGCCCTTGGCGCGCAGGGCGGTGGCGATGGCCTTGGCGTCGTGGCCGGGGTGGCGCACGAAGACGAAATTGGCTTGCGATGGCAGCACTTCGAAGCCCATGTCTTCGAGCTGCAGGGCGAGGCCTTCGCGGGTGTTCATCACGGCCTGGCGGGTCTGGTCGAAATACGCCTCGTCCTGCATCGCGGCGACGGCGCCGGCGATGGCCAGGCGGTCCAGCGGGTAGGAGTTGAAGCTGTTCTTCACCCGCTCCAGCGCCTCGATGACCGGCCGCTGCCCGCACGCGAAACCGACGCGCAGGCCGGCCAGTGAGCGCGACTTGGACAGCGTCTGCACCACCAGCAGGTTGGGATAACGCCCGACCAGCGACATCGCGCTCTCGCCACCGAAGTCCACATAGGCCTCGTCGACCAGCACCAGCCGCTGTGCGAACAGCTGCAGCAGGCGCTCGATGGTCGCCAGCGGCAGGCCCTCGCCGGTCGGCGCGTTGGGGCTGGCGATGACCACGCCGGCATTGGGCTGGCCTGCCGCGCGGGCGAATGCTTCCACGTCCACGCGCAGTTGGTCGTCCAGCGGCACGGTGTCGTACGGAATGCCGTACAGGCCGCAGTAGACCTTGTAGAAGCTGTAGGTGATGTCGGGAAACAGCAGCGGTGCGCCAGACTGCTGGAAGAACGCGAAGAAGGCATGGGCCAGTACTTCATCGGAGCCGTTGCCGACGAACACCTCGTCCAGTGCCAGGCCATGTCGGGCAGCGATGACGCGGCGCAGCGCGCTGGCGTCCGGGTCGGGATAGAGCTGCAGGCCGTCGGTCGCCGCGGCGCGAATCGCCTGCACCGCCGCCGGCGACGGCGGATAGGGGTTCTCGTTGGTGTTGAGCTTGGTCAGCCGCTCGATCTTGGGCTGCTCGCCCGGCACATAGGGAACGAGACCGGCGACGACCGGGCTCCACCACGGAGGTGGTTGTTGCAACACGTTGGAACTCCTGAAAATCGCATGACGCGCCCGCCTCGGGGCGCGCGAAAAAAATGGGAGACGATCAGCCGAGCAGGCGCGCGAAGCTCAGCAGCGCCAGCAGGCCGACCCAGACGACGACCGAGCGCCACACCAGGCCCACGACCTGCGCGAGATGCGAATTCTCCGGCGGACGGCCCGGCGTGCTGGGACTGTCCACGCCCTCGTTCACATCGGGGGCTCCTAGGTCCGCAAAGCCGCTGTCGCCCATCGCACGCAAAGCGCTGCCGCCCAGCCGCACGTCGACGGCGCCGGCGGTCGCCGCCAGGATCACGCCGTCGTTGTCGTTGGGGAAACGCTGCGCGTGGTAGCGCCAGCCTTCGATCGCTTCCTCGAAATTGCCGACGACTGCGAAGCTCAGGGCAGTCATGCGCGCAGGCAGCCAGTCGATCACGGTCCAGGCGAGCGAGGCTGCACGTTGCAGCGAAGGGCTCGGCAGATGGGCACTGGCCCGGTTGGTCCGCGCACTCCAGTAACGGGACGCGAATTCGGTGAGACGGTAGAGCACGGCCCCTGCCGGGCCGAGCCCGCAGGCGGCCAGGATGCAGTAGCAGGCCAGCACCCCGAACACATGGCGGTGCGCGGCCAGCACCGAATACTCGATGACATGTCGCACCACCTCGCTGCGCGGGAGTTCGCTCGCATCGACCTGTTGCCAGCGCGCGAGCAGTTCGCGCGCGCGCACCTCGTCGCCGTCGAGCAGCGCGTCGCGGATGTTGGTGAAGTGGTGGCTGAACTGGCGAAACCCCAGGGTGAGGTACAGCACCGCCACATTCCACAGCAGCCCGAACGGCCAGCCCAGGCCCCAGACCAGCAGCGCATGGACGCCGAAAACGAACAGGGTCGGCACCAGCACCGCCACGGTCCACGCAACCCAGCCGTGGTGCGGCCGGCCAGCGTCGAAATTGCGGCTCGCCGACAGGGCCCAGGCCCGCAGGCCGCCTCGGATGGGATTGGTGCTCGACAAAGGTCGCGCCTGCTCCAGCAACAGCGCGACCAGGATGGCAAAGAAACTCATCCGCCGATCATATCGGCGGCCGGCGCCGCCTCAGGCATCCGTCACCAGGAGGCGATACAGATTGCGGATCATCCCCGCCGTTGCGCCCCACACGAAATGTTCCTTGCCGGTCGCCGGATCGGTCCACGGCATGGACAGCCAGGCACGGCGACCGTCGGGCATCGCGCGTGAATGGTGGCGGTGGTGGGCGGGATTCATCAGAAATGCCAACGGCACTTCGAACACATCGGCCACCTCGAAATCGTGGGGCAGCAGCTTGAAATCCGGCGCGACCAGGGCGACCACCGGGGTCACGATATAGCCCGAAACGGTGCCGTAGGTTGGCAACAGGCCCATCACCTCGACGAACTCGGCCTGCAAGCCCACTTCCTCGAACGCCTCGCGCAAGGCGGTGCCGACGGGGCCGTCGTCACCCGGATCGGTGCGGCCTCCGGGGAACGCCACCTGTCCCGAATGGCTGGACAAATGGGCGGTGCGCTCGGTGAGCAGCACGGTCGGGCCGTTGGCGCGCTGGACGATGCCAATCAGCACCGCCGCATCGCGCGGCGTACGGGCGGCGTCGACCGGATCGCGGACGATGTCCGGCGTCCAGCGCGGTTGGCTGGCCAGTCGTTGGCGCAGGAATGCGGGCGCGAACCGGTCTACGGCAACGGGCGGGAGATGGCTGTCCACCGCGTCGACCGGAATCTTTCGGGGGTCGAAACCCGGCAGGCTGGGCAGCGGAATCTGGGCCTCGGGGTCGTTGGGTGGCGGCAGCATGGCGGACAGGATGGTCGAAAAACGAAAAAGCCGCTGCGCGTGAGCGACAGCGGCTTTTCGGGCGACCGGCCGAGGCCGGTCCGGACGGCGAGCGATTAAACCGCTGCAGCCGCTGCCACCTTCACACGCGAAGGCAGCTTTTCCTTGATACGAGCCGACTTGCCGCTACGGTCACGCAGGTAGTACAGCTTGGCGCGACGGACATCGCCGCGACGCTTGACTTCGATGCCGGCGATCAGCGGGCTGTAGGTCTGGAAAGTGCGCTCGACGCCTTCGCCGCTGGACATCTTGCGAACGGTGAAGCCGCTGTTGAGGCCACGGTTGCGCTTGGCGATGACCACGCCTTCGAATGCCTGCACGCGCTTGCGGGTGCCTTCGACGACGTTGACGCTGACGATCACGGTGTCGCCAGGGGCGAACGACGGGATGGTCTTGCCCAGGCGGGCGATTTCTTCCTGCTCGAGGATTTCGATGAGATTGGCCATGATTTGAAGTTCCAACCCGATCGTGCCCGCGCTGCACTAAAGGCGCTCGAATTGCCGTGGCCGGTGAGGGTCAGGCCATGAACGCGGCCGGGCAGAGGATCGGATAACCGCGGATTATAGCCCGGAAGCCGGGCCGGAAGTCTTGGGCAGCAGCAGATCGGGCCGCAGCGCTGTGGTGATCGCCATACGCTGCTCCCGGCGCCAGCGGTCGATGCGGGCATGGTCGCCCGACATCAGCGCCGCCGGCACCGGCTGGTCGCGCCAGG
The DNA here is from genome assembly GCF_033546935.1 of Xylophilus sp. GOD-11R. Taxonomy (GTDB): domain Bacteria; phylum Pseudomonadota; class Gammaproteobacteria; order Burkholderiales; family Burkholderiaceae_C; genus Xylophilus. The sequence goes on from NZ_CP137854.1 coordinate 3,497,221, forward strand.
TTTCCGGGCGGGTGTAGTGCGGGCAGTCGAGCAGGCCGTCGAGTGCCGGGTTGAAGCTGTCCTGCTGGTGGCTGCCTTCATCGTTGAGCACGCCCGGCTGCAGGCGGGCCACCGCGTCGAGCAGGGCCATGGCGGGAATCTCGCCGCCGGAGAGTACGAAGTCGCCGATACTGATCTGGCGGTCGACGAACGCGTCGATGAAGCGCTGGTCGATGCCTTCGTAGCGACCGCAGATGAGGATGCCGCCCTCGCCGCCCGCCCAGGCTTCGACGGCCGCATGGTCGAGCCGCGCACCCTGCGGCGAAAAGAGCACCACCGGCGCCGCATCGACGCGATCGGCGCGGATGGCCTCCAGGCAGCGCGCCATGGGCTCGGCCATCATCACCATGCCGGGGCCTCCGCCGAAGGGGCGGTCGTCCACGCGCCGGTAATTGCCTTCGGCATAGTCACGGGGGTTCCACAGGCGAACCGTCACCGGGCCTTCGTAGGCACGGCGTGTCACGCCACTGGAGAGAAACGGCGCGAACAGCTCCGGAAACAGCGTGACGACGTCGAAGCGCATGACCCGCAGCGCCTAGTAGTCGGCCTGCCAGTCGACGGTGATGACCCGGCCGGGCAGATCGACCTTGTCGACGTAGGCCGAGACGAAGGGAATCATGCGTTCCTGCGGCTTGCCGTCGGCTTCGAAATCGAGAACCAGCACCGTCTGCGGGCCGGTCGACATGAGCTCGCGCACCACGCCCATGGCCTCGCCCTCGCGGTTGACCACCGCCAGGCCGATCAGGTCGACCCAGTAGTACTCGTCTTCGGCGGTCGACGGAAAGCTGGACCGTGCGACGAAGACCTTGGCCCCTTTCAGGGCCTCGGCGGCGTTGCGGTCCGGCACGTCCTGGGCGGTGGCTACGATGGAATCGGAATGGTCCTTGGACTGCACGATGGCCAGTCGGAACACCTTGCCAGCCATCGGCCCCGCCGTGGTCGGCGACTGGATGAACCAGCGCTTGGAGGAGAACAGGGCTTCCGGGGTGGCGCTGTACGGCAGCACGCGGAACCAGCCCTTGATGCCCCAGGCATCGGCGATGCGCCCCACTTCGACGGCGTCGGCGGGCAGTTCGGCAGCTTCGAGTCCGGGGAGCATGGATTAAACGAGGGCTGGAAAAAGAAAAAGCCCCGCGGAGGTGAATCCGCGGGGCCTCGAGTCGAGACTCAGGCTGCGACCGGAGCGGCGGCCAGGGCCTTTTGCGACGTGCGCAGCAGGCGTTCGACGGTCGGCGAGACTTGCGCGCCAACGCCGACCCAGTAGCTCACGCGGTCTTGTGCGACACGCAGGCTTTCTTCGGCACCACGGGCGCTGGGGTTGTAGAAACCCACGCGCTCGATGAACCGACCATCGCGACGCACGCGCTTGTCGGAAACGACGATGTTGAAGAACGGACGGCCCTTGGAGCCGCCGCGGGAGAGTCGAATGACGACCATGATTTATCCTTGGGTGGTTGACCGGGCCCGTCGCGAGATTCGCTACAGATTCAGGACCGGTCAGTTTCTTGCGGCGTTGAGACACGCGACATGGCCACCCGGCCAGCGACACGCTGCAAAGCCGGCGATTATAGCTTTCTTTATTCGATGCACACCATACGTTCCGCACGCGACACCGATCTGGCCGCGATCACGGCCATCTACGGGCACTACGTGCTTAACAGCACTGCCAGTTTCGAGACCGAGGCGCCGACCGTCGCCGACATGACCGCCCGCCGCGCCGAAGTGCTGTCGCGCGGCCTGCCCTACCTGGTGCTGGAAGACGCCGCCGGCGGCGTGGCCGGCTACGCCTACTGCAACTGGTTCAAGCCGCGGCCGGCCTACCGTTTTTCGGCCGAGAACTCGATCTACCTGGCGCCCACGGCCGTGGGCGGCGGACGCGGGCGCGCCCTGCTCGATGCGCTCTGCACCGCGGCGACCGAAGCCGGCGTGCGGCAGATGATCGCGGTCATCGGAGGCTCCGACAACCACGCCTCGATCCGGCTGCACCGCGCGGCGGGTTTCGGCGACGCCGGTTTCTTCAAGGCCAGTGGCTGGAAGTTCGGGCGCTGGCTCGACGTGGTGCTGATGCAGAAGGCGCTTGGCGCCGGCGATGGCAGCGCGCCCGAATGAAGCAGCTCAAGAACAAGACGCTCGCGACCTGGCTCGCGTTTGTCGGCGGCCCGTTCGGCCTGCATCGCTTCTACCTCGGCGGGGCGGCCGACACCCTCGGCTGGATGCTGCCGATACCCACCGCTCTCGGTCTGTACGGACTGCGTCGCGCGCAGGAATTCGGGCTGGACGACATGTGGAGCTGGATCCTGATTCCGCTGTTCGGATGCGTCTTCGCGGGCTGTTCGCTCACGGCCATCGTCTACGGTCTGACACTGCAACCCAGGTGGAACGCCCGCCACAACCCGCAGGCCGCACCCGACAGCGCGGCGGGCGGCACCAACTGGCTGACCATCCTGGCGGTGGGCAGTGCCCTGCTGGTGGGCACCGGCGTGCTGATGGCCGCCCTCGCCTACGGATTCGAGCACTACTTCACCTACGCGCTCGACCACATCGACGCCCAGTCCCGCTGACCGCCGCGCCCTGGGGACACGGCAGGTCCGGACCCATCAGAACAGCCAGGTGCTGATCGCGTAGGCGATCGCCGCGACGATGGCGGCCGCCGGAATCGTCAGCACCCAGGCCCAAACGATGTTGCCCGCCACGCCCCAGCGCACCGCACTGGCCCGCTGCGTGGAACCCACCCCGACGATGGCGCCGGTGATGGTGTGGGTGGTCGACACCGGAATGCCCAGCAGCGTCGCCAGGAACAGCGTGATCGCCCCGCCCGTCTCGGCACAGAAGCCGCCCACCGGCTTGAGCTTGGTGATCTTCTGCCCCATGGTCTTCACGATGCGCCAGCCGCCGAACATGGTGCCGAGCGCGATCGCGGTGTAGCAGCTGACGATGGTCCAGGTCGGCGGGCTGGCATCGCTGGCAGCCGCGTGGCCGGTGGCGATCAGCAGCATCCAGATGATGCCGATGGTCTTCTGCGCATCGTTGCCGCCGTGGCCCAGGCTGTACGCCCCGGCGGACACCAGCTGCAGCCGGCGGAACCACCGATCGACCCGCGACGGCGTGGAGCGCCGGAAGATCCACGCCACTGCCACCATCATCAGCGAGCCGAGCAGAAAGCCCAGCAGCGGCGACACGAAGATGAACAACACCGTGCGCCAGATGCCCGCGAACACCAGCGCGCCAGCGCCGGCCTTGGCCATCACCGCGCCGACGATGCCGCCGATCAGCGCATGCGACGAGCTGCTCGGGATGCCGTACAGCCAGGTGATCACGTTCCAGGTGATCGCCCCCACCAGCGCCCCGAACACCACGTGGATGTCCACCACGCCCGGCTCCGCAATGCCCTTGCCGACGGTCGCAGCCACGCTCAGGTGGAACACACCGATCGCGACCAGATTGAAGAAGGCGGCGAACGCCACCGCCTGCGCCGGCTTGAGCACGCCGGTCGACACCACCGTCGCGATCGAATTCGCCGCGTCGTGAAAGCCGTTCATGAAGTCGAACACCAGGGCCAGGACCACCAGCAGTACGACCGCCCACAGCGCTACCTGCACCGTTGCCATGCGCGCTCCCGCCGGCTCAGGAGTTCTCGAGGACGATGCCCTCGATCAGGTTGGCGACGTCCTCGCACTTGTCGGTGATGCTCTCGAGCAGCTCGTAGATCGCCTTGAGCTTGATCAGCTCGCGCACGTCCGGCTCCTCGCGAAACAGCTTGCTCATGGCCGAGCGCATGACGTGGTCGGCATCGGACTCCAGGCGGTCGATTTCCTCGCAGGTCTTGAGCGCTGCCTCGGCGGTGCCGGGGTCGGCGATCTTGTCGAGCAGCTGCACGGCTTCCTGCAGCCGTTCGCAGCACTTCACGCTCAGACCGGTGAGGCGCGTGATTTCCTCGGTCATGGTGCGCACGTCGTAGAGCGCCATCGTCTCGGCCGAGTCCTGGAACAGGTCGGCGACGTCGTCCATGGTGTTGATCAGCGAATGGATCTGCTCGCGGTCGATCGGGGTGATGAAGGTCTTGTGGATCGCGCGGTTCACGTCGTGGGTGACACGATCGGCGGCCCGTTCGGCCTCGTCGACTTCGCGAGCGTATTTATCGCGCAGGGCCACGTCGTTGTAGCTGGCGACCATCCGTGAAAAGGCATGCGCGGCATCGACCGTCTTCTGCGCATGCAAATTGAACATCTCGAAAAAGTTGCCTTCACGCGGCAACAGCTTGCCAAACAACATTGGCGACTCCCTGCAATTGGACGCGGACGGAAGGTCCGGGCGAAAGGCGCGAGTGTAGCTGCGGCCAACGAATCGTCACAAAACCGTCATGCAACGGTTGGCAGGCCCCTGCAACTGCGGGAAACGCCTACTCGCCGAGGTAGGCTGCTCGCACCTTCGGATCGCTCAGCATCGCCCGGGCCTCGCCCTGCATGGTGACCAGGCCGGACTCCATGACGTAGGCACGGTCGGCGATCTGCAGCGCGCGGCTGGCGTTCTGCTCCACCAGCAGGATGGTGGTGCCCTGGGCCGCGACCTCCTGGATTACCTCGAAGATCTTGTCGACCATGATTGGCGACAGCCCCATCGAAGGCTCGTCGAGCAGCAGCAGCCGCGGCCGGCTCATGAGCGCGCGGCCCATCGCCAGCATCTGCTGCTCGCCGCCGCTCATGGTGCCGGCGAGCTGGGCGCGCCGCTCCTTCAGACGCGGAAAGGTCGCGAAGACACGGTCGATGTCGGCGGCGATGCCGGCCTTGTCGGTGCGCACGTAGGCGCCCATCTGCAGGTTCTCGACGATGGTCATACGCGCGAACACGCCGCGCCCTTCCGGCACCATGGCCAGGCCCTCGCGCACCAGGTCCCAGGCGCCCTTGCCGCCCAGGCTGTGGCCGCGGTAGCGCACCTCGCCGCCGGAGACGGGCAGCATGCCGGTGATCGCCTTCATGGTCGTCGTCTTGCCGGCACCGTTCGATCCGATGAGGGACACCAGCTCGCCCTCGTTCACCACGAAGTCCACCCCTTTCACCGCCTGGATACCGCCGTAGGCGACCCGCAGGCCACGGACTTCCAGCAGGGTTTGTGTCTTGCTCTGGTCTTGCATCTCAGTGGGTTCCCGCGCCGAGGTAGGCCTCGATCACTTTTTCGTTGCGCTGCACCTCGGCGGGCGTGCCTTCGGCGATCTGGCGACCGTAGTCGAGCACCGTGACCCGGTCGCACAGGCCCATCACCAGCTTCACGTCATGCTCGATCAGCAGCACGGTGCGGCCGTCGGTGCGGATGCGGTCGATCAGGGCGCGCAGCTGCACCTTCTCGGTCCCGTTCATGCCGGCGGCCGGCTCGTCGAGCGCGATCAACTGGGGCTCGGTGGCCAATGCCCGGGCGATCTCCAGGCGGCGCTGGTCGCCGTACGACAGCGTGCGCGCCCGCACGTCGGCGAAGCGGGCGATGCCCACGTACTGCAGCAGCTCGCGCGCCCTCTCCCGGATAGCCGCCTCTTCCGCCTTGAAGCCCGGCGTGCGCAGCATCGCGCCCCACAGCCCGGAGCGGCTGCGGATATGGCGGCCGACCATCACGTTCTCCAGCGCGGTCATGTCCGCGAACAGGCGGATGTTCTGGAAGGTACGCGCGATACCGGCCCTCGCCACCTCGTGCACCGCACTCGGCCGATAGGGCTGGCCGTTCAGCGCGAAGCTGCCGCTGTCGGGCGTGTACAGGCCGGTGATCACGTTGAAGAAGGTCGTCTTACCCGCGCCATTGGGCCCGATGAGACCGTAGACCTGGCCGCGGCGGATGCGCATGCCGACATCGGCCAGCGCCTGCAGGCCGCCGAAACGCTTGCCGATGCCTTGCACGTCGAGCACCACGTCGTCTCGCGTCGGCGTGCCGCTCATACCTTTTCCTCCAGCACGCGGCCGTGGTCGGGCGCAGGCCACAGGCCGCGCGGGCGCAGCAGCATCACCACGATCATCGCCAGCGCGATCAGCAGCTGCCGCAGGATGGAAGCGTCGAGCCGGCCGTCGGTCATCTGCTGCAAGGGCCCGGCCACGTAGCGCAACACTTCCGGCAGCGACGACAGCAGCACCGCGCCGAGCACCACGCCCGGAATGTGGCCGATGCCGCCGAGCACCACCATCGCGACGATCATCACCGACTCCATCAGGCTGAAGGACTCAGGCGACACGAAACCCTGGAAGGCGCCGAACATGGCGCCCGACACACCGCCGAAGCTCGCTCCCATGGCGAAGGCCAGCAGCTTGAGGTTGCGGGTGTTCAGGCCCATGGCCTTGGCGGCGATCTCGTCCTCGCGGATCGCCATCCAGGCGCGGCCGATGCGCGAATCCTGCAGGCGTGAGCAGATCACGATGCTGACAATGACCAGCGCCAGGAACAGGTAGTAGTAGAGCGTGACCGCCGGGATGTCGTAGTCGTCGGTCACCGACAGCCGCTTGCCCAGGTCGAGGCCGAAGAACTTCACCGAGTCGATCTGCCCGATGCCCTTGGGACCGTTGGTAAGGTTCACCGGCCGGTCCAGGTTGTTCATGAAGATCCGCACGATCTCGCCGAAACCGAGCGTGACGATGGCCAGGTAGTCGCCGCGCAGCTTGAGCGTGGGCGCGCCCAGCAAGGCTCCGGCCAGCGCCGCGACCAGCGCCGCCAGCGGAATCACCAGCCACAGCGAAAGGTGCACGCCATCGGGAAACGCCGCGCCGATGGCCGCGAAGTTCTCGCTGAGATGCGGCGACGCCAGCAGCGCGAACAGATAGGCGCCGACCGCGTAGAAGGCGACATAGCCCAGGTCGAGCAGGCCGGCATAGCCCACCACGATGTTCAGGCCCAGGGCCAGCATCACGTAGAGCAAGGCCAGGTCTGCGATGCGGACCCAGGCATTGCCAAAATACTGCAGGCCGTGCGGCAGGGCCAGCAACAGCAGCGCCGCGACCAGCCAGGCGGCGATGCGTGCGGCGCGCGGCGCGCCGGGTACGAAGGGGTTGTTCATGGTGAGCGTTCCCTCAGGCGCGGTCGGCGACACGTTCACCGAGCAGGCCCGAGGGCCGTAGCGTCAGGATCACGATCAGCACGACGAAGGCGAAGATGTCGGCATAGTTGCTGCCCAGCACGCCACCGGTCAGCGCGCCGATGTAGCCCGACCCGATCGACTCGATCAACCCCAGCAGGATGCCGCCCAGCACCGCGCCGCCCAGGTTGCCGATGCCGCCGAACACCGCCGCGGTGAAGGCCTTGAGACCGGGCAAAAAGCCCATGGTGTGTTGCGCAGTGCCGTAGTTGGCCGCGTACATCACGCCGGCGATGGCGGCGAGCACCGCGCCGATCACGAAAGTGGCGGAAATCACGAGATCGGGCTTCACGCCCATCAGCGCGGCGACGCGCGGATTCTCGGCGGTGGCGCGCATCGCGCGGCCCAGACGGGTGAAATGCACCAGCCACATCAGCACCGCCAGCGAGATGGCCGTCAGCGCCAGGATCACCACCTGCGTCGGCGTGATGACCGCCCCGCCCAGGGCGAAAGGCTGGCTCGGCAGCAGCGTCGGATAGACCTTGACGTTGGGCTTCCACACGATCATGGCCAGCGTCTGCAGCAGCAGCGACACGCCGATGGCGGTGATCAGCGTGGCCAGCTTGGGCGCGTTGCGCAACGGTCGGTAGGCGATCTTCTCGATCACGAAATTGAGTGCCGCCGCCACGACGCAGGCGATCAGCACCGATAGCAGCAGCACCAGCCAGCCGGGTGCCCAGGGCATGGCCTCCTGCATGAGACCGATCATGCTCCAGCTGGTCAGCGCGCCGACCATCAGCACCTCGCCATGGGCGAAGTTGATCAGGTTGATGATGCCGTACACCATGGTGTAGCCCAGGGCGACCAGGGCATAGACGCTGCCGAGCACCAGTCCGTTGATGACCTGCTGGAGCAGGATGTCCATAAAACCGGTTCCTTATGTTTTCGAAAGGGGACAGGGATCACACCCGGGAGGCTAAGCAATAAGCCCGCCACCCGGGCTGTCAGGCGTCGGGCGCGGCCTGCGCGTTGCGAGCGCGCAGCTCCTGGAGCTTCTCGCCGATCCTCAACTCCAGGCCACGCGGCACCGGCTGGTAGAAACCCGGCTCGGCCATGCCGTCGGGCAGATAACGTTCGCCGGCCGCGAAGCCGTCGGCCTCGTCATGGGCGTAGCGGTAGCCCTTGCCGTAATCGAGCTCCTTCATCAGCTTGGTCGGCGCATTGCGCAGATGCATCGGCACGGGCCGCGTGCCGTCCTTCTTGATCCAGGCCTTGGCCGCGTTGTAGGCGGCATAGACCGCGTTCGACTTGGGCGCCATCGCCAGGTAGATCACGCACTGGGCCAACGCGAGTTCGCCCTCGGGCGTGCCCAGGCGCTCGTAGACCTCGGCGGCATCGAGCGCCAGCCGTAGCGCGCGCGGGTCGGCCAAGCCGATGTCCTCGCTGGCCATGCGAACCAGCCGACGTGCCATGTAGCGCGGATCGGCGCCGCCGTCGAGCATGCGCATGAACCAGTAGAGCGAGGCGTCCGGATCGGAGCCGCGAACCGACTTGTGCAGCGCGCTGATGGTGTCGTAGAACTGCTCGCCGCCCTTGTCGTAGCGCCGCATGCGCTCGCCGAGCACGCGCAGCAGCCAGGCGTCGTCGATCGTCGTGCGCTTCTCGCTCTGCGCGGCCACGGCGAGGGTTTCGAGCGTGTTGAGCAGCCGACGGGCATCGCCGTCGGCATAGGCGACGAGGCGGTCTTCGGCGCTCGACTCGATCGCCGGCACGGCCTGGATGGCCTGCGCACGCGCGACGATCTGCCGCAAGTCGTCTTCTGTCAGCGGCTGCAGCACATAGACGGCAGCGCGCGACAACAGCGCCGAGTTGACCTCGAACGACGGGTTCTCGGTGGTGGCACCGATGAAGGTGAACAGGCCCGATTCGACGTGCGGCAAAAACGCGTCCTGCTGGCTCTTGTTGAACCGGTGCACTTCGTCGACGAAGACGATGGTGCTCTGCGCCATCAGGCCGTCGCGTGCGACCTGTGCGCGCTCCACCGCTTCACGGATGTCCTTGACGCCGCCAAGCACGGCGCTGATGGAAATGAATTGGGCATCGAACGCGTCGGCCATCAGTCGCGCGATGGTCGTCTTGCCGACGCCTGGCGGGCCCCAGAGGATGCAGGAATGCGGACGCCCGGATTCGAAGGCGATGCGCAGCGGAAGCCCCTCGCCGAGCAGGTGCTGCTGGCCGATCACTTCGGACAGTGTGCGGGGACGGAGCCGCTCGGCCAGCGGTTGATTGATGTTTTGCACGGTAGGAGAAACGGGTGGCACGGCGGGGGAAAGTTTTGCCATCCGGTGTTTATAACGTGACGCGCAGCAGCGCCGACGGGAACGTATCCGAACGTGTCGACGTCCTTTTGCAGCGTATTTGTGCCTTAGTTTGAATTAGGTTCAAACTTAAATCATTTTTTTACACAATCATTATCGAGAAACATAATCACGACCAACATTTTTCGATTGATGCCAGGAATACGATGGGCTCGTGCCATGATCGCGCCCCGCCGCCGCAAGGCAGCGAATCGCACATTCCCATCGGTAATCCATGGCCACATTCATTCTCGTTCACGGCGCCTGGCGTGGCGCCTGGAGTTATTCAGAAACCCACGCCGTTCTAAAATCTGCGGGCCACGCCGTATTTACTCCTACGATGAGCGGGCTCGGAGAACGCTTTCATGCGAAGCGCACACATATCACCCTGGAGACTCACATACTCGACATTTGCGAGGTGATCGACCGCGAGAAACTGAACGACGTCATCCTCTGCGGCCATTGCTACGGCGGAATGGTGATTACCGGTGTAGAAGACCGCATGCCGCAAAGGATCAGGTCGCTCGTCTATATCGACGCATTCGTACCGGCGCATTGGCAGTCGGTCAGCAGCATCCTGCACCTGCATGCCAACGCGCAGCCACACAGCCCATTTACACAGCTAGTGCGAAAAACCGCTGTGGCTACCGAGAGCGGCCTCGTACCGCCCATGCCTGCTGCCGGATGCCATGCATCAGCTGAATACCGCGACTGGATCGACGATCGATGCGTGCCACAGTCGGTCGCCACGTTTGAAATGCCGATCATCCTGTCAGGACGATCGCAATTACGACCGAAGGCATATTTTCTAGCCGAAAACTGGCCAGACAATCCCTTCAAGATCTTCGCCGAAAAATTCGAACGTCAATCGGATTGGAAGGTGAAGCGTTTTCCGTGCGGTCACGACATCATGGTGGAAATGCCCCACCAACTTGCCCACGAACTGTGTCAGTTCGCCGAGGCGGGCCCACTCACATCGAACGATCTGGCCGACCCGCCCGGCTAGATTTACTGGCGAACGACGCTCACGCCCGCAGGCGGATTAAAAACAAAGGCATTCGCACCAACCCCTGCATTGGTGTCGATATTGCGGAACGTCAGAACCGAGCGCTGACCGAAACTGTCGAGGATGTCCAGAGCAGCGAGTTGCTCCCCCTTGAGGCCGACGCGCACCGACTGCAGTTGGTGGTCCTTGGTACGCGGCGTCGCTAGCACCCACTGAAGACCGTCGCGTTCGGGTTCGGACACCAGTTCGAAATCCTTCTGCAATGCCTTGATGTCGGCACTAGACGCCACCAGCGCGGCGGGCGTCGAGCCGAGCGCCTGCGCCTGATCGCGCGCGGTCACTTGCTGCAGATCCACGTCGTAGAGCCACAGCGTCTTGCCATCGGCGACCAGCGTCTGCGCGAAGGGCTTGCTGTAGACGAATCGGAATCGACCCGGGCGCTGGAACTCGAAGGTGCCCTCCGATTTCTTCACCCGCGCGGTCTCCCCCTCGCGGGCCGGTGCGGTGACCACCTGGGTGAACTCGGCACGGCCGGTACGCGCCGACCGCATGAAGCTCTCCAGGCTCGACAGCCCATCGGCCCAGGCAGAGGCCGTGGCCAGCAGCAAGGCGAGAACGGTGGCATCACGGCGAATGGAGCGGCTGTAGTTGGCGGTCATCGAAGAGGAGAAAGTCATGGTCGGGCGATGGTGCCGGACGCGGATGAAGGTGCGGCGAAGTGTTTGTAACAGCCCGCCGCGGGCCCGGTGTCAGTCGTCGCCCGTGCGGGTCGGCACGAGGATGTCGCGCTGGCCTGCGCCGTTCATCGAACTCACGAGGCCTGCTTTTTCCATGTCTTCCACCAGCCGCGCGGCGCGGTTGTAGCCGATCTTCAGGTGACGCTGCACCAGTGAAATGCTGGCCTTGCGATTCTTGAGCACGACCTCCACCGCCTGGTCGTACATCGGATCCTTCTCGCCGCCCGCCTCGCCTTCTGCGCCCGGATAGTCGGTACTGTCGCCATCGACCGTGCCGCCTTCCAACACGCCTTCGATGTAGTTCGGTTCGCCCTGCTCCTTGAGGTATTTCACGACCCGGTGCACTTCCTCGTCGCTCACGAAGGCGCCATGCACCCGGATCGGCAGGCCGGTTCCGCTGGCCATGTAGAGCATGTCGCCCATGCCCAGCAGGGCTTCGGCGCCCATCTGGTCGAGGATGGTGCGGCTGTCGATCTTGGACCCGACCGAGAAGGCGATCCGCGTCGGGATGTTGGCCTTGATCAGGCCGGTGATGACGTCCACGCTGGGTCGCTGCGTGGCCAGCACCAAATGGATGCCGGCCGCGCGCGCCTTCTGGGCGAGTCGGGCGATGAGCTCTTCGATCTTCTTGCCGACCACCATCATCAGGTCGGCCAGTTCGTCGATCACCACCACGATGTGGGGCAGGCGATCCAGCGGCTCGGGGCTGTCGGGCGTGAGGCTGAACGGGTTGTAGATGAACTCCTCGCGCGACTTGGCCTCGTCGATCTTCACGTTGTAGCCGGCCAGGTTGCGCACGCCGAGCTTGCTCATCAGCTTGTAGCGGCGCTCCATTTCCGCCACGCACCAGTTCAGGCCGTGGGCTGCCTGCTTCATGTCGGTCACCACCGGCGCGAGCAGATGCGGAATGCCTTCGTAGACCGACATTTCCAGCATCTTCGGGTCGATCATGAGCAGTCGCACGTCGCGTGCGTCGGCCTTGTAGAGCAGACTCAGGATCATCGCGTTGATACCCACCGATTTGCCGGAGCCGGTGGTACCGGCCACCAGCACGTGCGGCATCTTGGCCAGGTCGGCCACCACCGGATTGCCGATGATGTCCTTGCCCAGCGCGATGGTGAGCATGGACCGCGCGTCGTGGTAGACCTGCGAACCCAGGATCTCCGACAGGCGGATCGTCTGTCGCTTGGCGTTCGGCAGTTCGAGCGCCATGAAGTTTTTGCCAGGGATCGTCTCGACCACGCGGATCGACACCAGCGAAAGCGAACGCGCCAGGTCCTTGGCAAGGTTCACCACCTGCGAGCCCTTCACGCCGGTGGCGGGCTCGATCTCGTAGCGGGTGATGACCGGCCCGGGCGACGCGGCGATCACATGCACCTGCACGCCAAAGTCCTTGAGCTTCTTCTCGATCATGCGGCTGGTCATTTCCAGCGTTTCCGGCGCCACGGTTTCCTGACGTTGCTGCGCGGCGTCAAGCAGGTCGATCTGCGGCAGGTTGCTGTCGGGCATCTCGGTGAAGAGCGGCTTCTGGCGCTCCTTGGCGACCCGCTCGCTGAGCTTGGGCTCCATCGCCATCACCGGCTCGTGCAGCACCGGGGGCGTGCGGACGGGGTGGTGATCGATCTCCGCGCGTTCTTCGATCACGACCTCTTCGCGCTCGCGTGCGGCCCGCTTGCCGGCTTCCTTGTCCTCGGCGATCTCGCGTTGCTCACGCCGCGTCTGCACCAGCGTGTAGAGACGTGCGCCGAGGCGCTCGGCCAGGACGCCCCAGGAGAACCGGAAAACCAGCGAGGTGCCCACGACCACCATCACGATGCCGAGCAGCCCCGAACCGGCAAAACCCAGCCAGCGCATCGCCGCCGGCCCGGTGACGAAACCCAGCACGCCACCGGCGTGGCGTCCGGGCAGCAGGCCTTCGAAGCGGTAGAGGCGTGTCCATTCGAGCGCGGTGCTGGCGCTCAGCAGCAGCACGAGGCCGATCCAGAAGACGGCCGGATGCTTGATCCACGACCCGCCGGCGGCCGATGTTTCCCCGCCGCGCATCCAGCGCGCCAGCGAGGCCAGCCAGGCACGCACCGCCGCGGCGAAGCACCACCACACCGAGAAGCCGAGCAGGAAATAGCTTGCATCGGCCAGGATCGCGCCGAGACGCCCCCCCCAGTTGGCCGGCGCGACGGCGCCTGGAGCACCGGTCGTGGACCAGGCGGGATCGTTTGCCGAATAACTGACCATCGCGATCAGCCAGAAGACCATCGCGATCAGGCCGGCCAGCAGGGCCAGCTCGTGTGCGAAACCGCCGGTGGCACCGCGTTCGGCCGGCTTGGCCTTGCCGCCGCGGGCATTCAATGTGTCGAGGGAATATGTCATAGGTGAGCGTGGACGAGCTTACCGCAAGCTCCCGGACGAATCGATGCCGCGCTCCCCTTCCGGCTGGGCTTGTACGTCGTCGAGCCGGCCCTCGTGGATACGCATGGACCCGTCCTCCAGGACCGTGAAGAAACCACGCTCCTCCAGGTCCTTCATGACGCGGCTGACCATTTCCCGCGATGCGCCGACCATCTTCGCCATGTCCTGGCGCGACACCTTTTCGGCCACCATGCCGTCGCCGTCGGCCGCCGGCGCAGCACCGTCGATCAGCACCCGGGCGACGCGGCCGTAGACATCCATCAGGGCCAGGGACTCGATGGTGCGATCGGCGTTGCGAAGGCGCCGGGTCAGCCCCAGCAACACCGCGTGCCCCACGGAGCCCTCGGGTGGCAGGCAATGCAGGAAAGCGTCGCGGTCGAGCATCAGGGTGTCGGTAGCCGTTTCGGCCCTAACGGTGGCCGAATGGGGCTCACCGTCGATCAGGCTCATCTCGCCCACCGGATCACCGGCACGCAGGCTGGCGAAGATGACCTCGCGCCCGCGCGCATCCGCGATGACGACCCGCGCGCGGCCGGACACCAGCACGAACAGTGCTTCCGATCGCTGCCCCCGCGTGACGAGTGCCTCGCCCCGGCGAAAACTCCGTTTCGACACGGAGTTGGAAATGAACCGCGCCTGCTCCGGCGTCAGCAGGCTGAAGAGCGGCACGCGGCGCAGCAAATCCAGTTCGGAGACCATGACCATGTGCGCACCCTTCCAGAGTTAGATCGATTCTTACAATCGGGCCCATTGAAATCCGGTGCCGGACGGGCATTTTCGAGCCGTCATACTTAGCGTTGCGCTCCGCCCCAACCCGGCGTCGAGCAAAACCCGGCACATCAGAAACACCGATTATGTCCATCGTCCAGCACGCCAAAGTTCTCATTCTCGGCTCCGGCCCCGCCGGCTACACCGCCGCGGTCTATGCGGCCCGCGCCAACTTGGAGCCTTTGCTCATCACCGGCATGGCCCAGGGCGGCCAACTCATGACCACGACCGAGGTCGACAACTGGCCCGCCGACGTGAATGGTGTGCAGGGGCCGGAGCTGATGCAGCGCTTCCAGGAGCATGCGGAACGCTTCAAGACCAAGATCGTGTTCGACCACATCAACAAGGTCGACCTGAGCAACCGCCCGTTCAAGCTGACCGGTGACGGCGGCGATTACACCTGCGACACGCTCATCATTTGTACCGGCGCGTCGGCCAAGTACCTGGGCCTGCCGTCCGAGCAGGCGTTCATGGGCCGTGGCGTGTCGGGCTGCGCCACCTGCGACGGCTTCTTCTATCGCGACCAGGACGTGTGCGTGGTCGGCGGCGGCAATACCGCCGTGGAAGAAGCGCTCTACCTGAGCGGCATCGCCCGGAAGGTCTACCTGGTGCACCGTCGCGACAAGTTCCGCGCCGAGCCGATCATGCTCGACAAGGTGGCCGAGAAGGTTGCCGCGGGCAAGATCGAACTCAAGGTGCACAGCGTGCTCGACGAGGTGCTGGGAGACCAGAGCGGCGTGACCGGCGTCCGCCTGAAGCACCTGGTCAGCGGCACCGCCGAGGACCTGGCATTGCAAGGCTGCTTCATCGCGATCGGCCACCATCCCAACACCGAACTGTTCCAGGGCCAGATGGACATGAAGGACGGCTACATCCTCACCCGGTCCGGGCTGCAGGCCTTCGCCACCATGACGAGCGTGCCCGGCGTCTTCGCAGCCGGTGACGTGCAGGATCACGTCTATCGCCAGGCGATCACCAGCGCCGGAACAGGTTGCATGGCCGCGCTCGACGCGCAGCGCTTCCTGGAACAGGAAAGCCTGGTTTAACGCCACTCTTGTGGCGACGCCGCCAAGCGGCATATAATCGGCGGCTTTGCTGAGTCAAGCAGGCCGCTCAACGCGGTCAGTCTTTCCGGTAAAACGGGTTACCGCCACCCATTCCTGGCGAGGTGAGGTCGATGCCTTTGCCGCAATTTCGCGGCGAAGTCAGCGGCCGGTTAGATATCGGAGTGACCACCATGGCACGCGTATGTGACGTAACGGGCAAAGGCCCGATGACGGGGAACAATGTTTCCCACGCCAACAACAAAACCAAGCGCCGGTTCCTTCCGAACCTGCAATACCGTCGTTTCTGGGTCGAAACTGAAAACCGCTGGGTTCGCCTGCGTGTTTCCGGCGCTGCCCTGCGCCTGATCGACAAGAACGGCATCGACTCCGTGCTCGCAGACCTGCGCGCCCGCGGTCAAGCCTAATCCCGGAGGATCGCACCATGGCAACCAAAGGCGGCCGCGAGAAGATCAAGCTGGAATCCACTGCTGGAACCGGCCACTTCTACACCACGACCAAGAACAAGAAGACGATGCCTGAAAAGATGTCGATCACGAAGTTCGACCCCAAGGCTCGCAAGCACGTCGAGTACAAGGAAATCAAGCTGAAGTAATTCGGCTCGGTCTCAAAGAAAAAGCCGCCCGGCGTCAGCCAAGGCGGCTTTTTTTCGCCCCGCTGAAGGCTCCGTCGAGTGCTCGGCACTTCCTCATCGCAATCAGGGTACGCGTCGAGACCAACGCACGGACGTCAGATACGACGATGCCCGCAAGGCAAACGCCTGGCGGGCATCGTGGCGGTGAACTGCCGAACACGCCGCCAACTCTCGCGACGCCTTGCAGACAAGGCTCGCGAACGACAGCAACGCTCGAAGCGACTCAGCGGTTGGGATTCATCGGCGGCCGGCCAGCGATGTGGCGGAAGACGATGCGACCCTTGCTCAGATCGTAGGGAGACATTTCCAGCGAAACCGCATCACCCGCAATCACGCGGATGTTGTGACGGCGCATCTTGCCGCCGGTGTAGGCCACCAGTTGGTGACCGTTTTCCAGGGTGACGCGATAGCGCGAATCGGGCAGAACTTCGTCCACCTTGCCACGCATCTCGATCAGTTCCTCTTTAGCCATGTAGTCTTTCTCAAATGGGGGAGCGCCACGCGCACTGCGACGCATCCGACCTCAACCCGGTCATGCGCCCTGAAAATCGATATGAAATTGAGCCGACAGCTGTGCGGGCTGTCGCGAGGCGATGAAATCCGGAAATAACGCCCCTGATGGAACGCTGCTGAAAAACTCGGCAGTGGAAGGAGCGAACAACCTCGCATTATAGTCCGCAGCGCTTCCCCCGTCACTGTCTGCCGCCATGGCGACGCAGCTACACCATGGCCCGGATGAGCCCGCCCAGCACCTGATACGCCTGCTCCACCTCCGGCGAAAACGGCATTCCACAACTCAGGCGAATGAACCGCTCATACCGACCACTGTTCGAGAACATCGGGCCGGGCGCGATACGAATGCCACGTGCCAAGGCCTGTTCGTGCAGCAAGGTCGACGAAACGCCTTGCGGCAGCTCGAGCCATAGGCTCAGACCGCCCGGCGGCAGGCTGAGGTGCACCCCCGCCGGAAAATGCCGCGCTATCGCCTGCGCCGCAGCCTCGCGCTGGGAGCGCAGATCCGAACGCAAGACGCGCAGCCGCCGCTCATAGGACGGCGCGCCCACGCCCCGTGCAGCGAGCAGTTGCGACCAGCTCTGCATATTGCGGGTGCGCGCATATTTGAGCATCTGCACCCGGGTATGCCACCGGCCGGCGTTCATCCAGCCTTGCCGCAGGCCTGGCGCGAATGTCTTGTTGAAAGACGCGCAGTAGATGACCTGCCCCTGCGTGTCCCACGATTTGATCGGCCGCACCGGATGCACCGCCTCCACCAGATCGCGGTAGATGTCGTCCTCGATCAATGCCAGCTTGTTGTCATTACAGAAGTCCACCAGCCGCTGCTTGTGACTGTCCGGCATGACGCAGCCCATCGGCATCTGAAGATGAGGCACCACGATCACGGCGCGCAACCGTGGCTGGTTCTGCACCGCCAGTTCCAGTGCCTCGAGCGAGATGCCGGTATGCGGGCTGGTGGGGATTTCCAGGGTTCTCAACCCCTGGGTCTCGATGCCTTGCAGCAGCCCGAAGAACGTCGGCGATTCGACGGCGATGATGTCGCCCGGCTCGGCCACCGCCGCAAGCGCGAGATTGACGGCCTCGGTATTACCCAAGGTGGCCATCACATCTTCAGGACCGATCCGGATGCCGGACGCGAGCGCATGCAGCGCCATCGACGACTGAAACTCCGGATGATTGCCCCGGATCGTGGCACCTCGCATCAGGATGTTCGGCTGCTCCCGCAACAGACCGACGGCCATGCGGTTCAAGGCCGCCGCATCGAACAATTCGGACGCAGGCATGGCGGTTCCCAGGTCGACTTTCACCTGCGCCTGCCGAGCCTTTTCCAGAAACAGCGAAATGCGGGGATTGATGCCGCTGAAAGGCGATGCGTCCACCTCCACGGCCTGGGTCACTTCGGGCTCACGCGCCGCCGGCAGTTGCAGCGCCACCGGCGTCCGCACGAAGTAGCCAATGCGGGGCCGGGCCTCCACCAGGCCCTGGTCCTCCATCCATCGGAGCGCCTGCAGCCCGGTCGACAGGCTCACACCGTGTCGCAACATGAGTTCGCGCACTGAAGGCATGCGACTGCCCGCCGGCAGCGCCCCTTTTTCGATGGCAGCGCTGTAGTGGCTGGCCAGCTGCCGATACAGCAAATCCTCACGCGGATCGGCAACGGATTCGTCAGAAAGAGACAGCATGTATCCACTATTGCATGCTGATGACAGGACCGCAACAGATACAGCGCGAGCAGAAAACGACCGGAACAGAGCCGATCAACCTGCGCTGATACGGTCGTTCACCGATACAGCTGTGCCTACAAGCCAATCAGGTGAAACCCTAGGATTGAGCCATCCAAACGAGGAACTGCAATGTCCACCAACCAGATCACCTTCGACACCATCGCCGCCCACCAGGATCGGCTTTTTCACTTGGAAGCCGGCACCGAACTGCGTGCGACCGAAGGCCGGTTGACGGTTTTCCTGCCCGAAACCGGTCTCACCCAGGTGCTCGCCGCCGGCCAGGCCATGCGCATCGCCGATACGCAAGCCGTGCTGCTCCGCTCCAGCGGCGCTGCCCGCTTCAGCCTGCAGACCGAATTTCCGCGTTTTGCACAGACGAAAAAAAACCGCCAGGGCCTTGCAGGCCTTTGGCGGTTCCTGGCGGAGCGCCTGAATATCAGGCGTGAGCCGCGCGCAGTCTGATCGAGAAATCGCGCAGGGCGGCAATGCCGCTTTCTTCTGCACGCCGGCACCAGGCCTGCAGATCGCTGGTGAGTTGTTCACGCGAATGCGTGGTGTTGAGCCAGAGTTGGCGCAGCTCTTCACGCATGGTGAGCATCTTGTCCAGCACCGGATGCGCGGCACGGGCCTCCTGCATCTGCGGCAAGGCGGTGGCAGGCACCTTTTCGGCATCACGGTGCAGCCAGCGCTTGGCGGCCTTGAGCGTGGTGACGTCGGCCTGGCGGGCCTTGAGCGCCGCCAGTTCGTCCTGGGCAGCACGGCGCACACCCCGTGCATAGCCAGCCATCACCTCGTAGCGATTGGTGATCAGGGCCTCGAGCGTCTTTTCGTCGGCCACCGGCTTCACGGCGCCGGTCTGCAGCTTCGGAGCCGTCTTCTTGACGGTCGCCCAGCCCACCTTGCGCATCAGCGTGATGTAGACCCAGCCGATGTCGAACTCGTACGGCTTGACCGAGAACTTGGCCGACGTCGGGTAGGTGTGATGGTTGTTGTGCAGCTCTTCGCCGCCGATGATGATGCCCCAGGGCGACAGGTTGGTGCTGGCGTCGGTTGCTTCGAAATTGCGATAACCCCAGTAGTGGCCCAGCCCGTTGACCACACCGGCGGCCCAGAAGGGAATCCAGGCCATCTGGATCGCCCACACCGTCGCGCCGACCGCACCGAACAGCGCGATGTTGATGATCAACATCAGACCCACGCCCTGCCAACCGAAACGGCTGTACAGGTTGCGTTCGATCCAGTCGTTGGGTACGCCGTGGCTGAACTTGGCGATGGTTTCCTTGTTCTTGGCCTCGCTGCGGTACAGCTCGGCGCCGCGCCACATCACCGTGTCGATGCCACGGGTCTGCGGGCTGTGCGGATCTTCTTCGGTCTCGCACTTCGCATGATGCTTGCGGTGGATGGCCACCCACTCGCGGGTGACCATGCCGGTGGCGAGCCAGAGCCAGGCGCGGAAGAAATGCGAGGGAATCTGATGGAGGTCCAGCGCCCGGTGTGCCTGTGCGCGGTGCAGGAAGACCGTCACCGCCACGATGGTGACGTGGGTCGTCAGCAGGGTGTAGAGCACGATCTCCCACCAGGACCAGTTCAGCAAACCATTGCCGAGCCAGTCGATGGCAGCGTTGAGAACAACCGAATCGGGAAGAACCATAGGTGAAAGCCTCGCGGCGTTATCTCCGCCTGTCGTAAGTGTGTGGAACCGGGCATGCCGAAAAATTCAGCATCCCCGATTTTAGGGCTTGACGGACGTCTTAAGGGGGCATGACCGGGGTATTGCAGGTCTTTACCCTTTGATCGAGGTCAAGCTTTGCGCGTCCAGACGGCTGCGAAGAAGCCGTCGGTGTGGTGCACATGCGGCCACAGGCGCAGGTAGTCGAGCCCGCCGTGGGGGCCGCTGCAGAGTTTTTGTGCCTCCGGCACCTTCAGTTCGGCCAGCAGACCGGCCACCGGCTCCACGACGAAATCGCGATGCTCCGCCTGGAAAGCCTCGGCGATCGCCTCGTTTTCCTCGGTGAGGATGCTGCAGGTGGCATACACCAGCCGTCCGCCCGGCTTCACCAGACGGGCAGCGCTGGCCAGGATCGCCGTCTGTTTGGCGACCAGTTCCAGGATGCCTTCGGGCGACTGCCGCCATTTCAGGTCCGGATTGCGGCGTGTGGTGCCCAGCCCCGAACAGGGCGCGTCCACCAGCACCCGGTCGATCTTGCCGGACAGCCGCTTGACCCGGTCGTCACGCTCGTGCGCGATGGCGGCCGGATGCACGTTAGACAGTCCGCTGCGCGCCAGCCGTGGCTTGAGCGCATCGAGCCGGTGACCCGACACGTCGAAGGCATAGAGCCGGCCGGTATTGCGCATGGTGGCGCCGATCGCCAGCGTCTTGCCGCCGGCACCGGCACAGAAGTCGACCACCATCTCGCCGCGATGCGCATCGAGCAGCAAGGCGAGCAATTGCGATCCTTCGTCCTGGACCTCGATGGCGCCGCGGGTAAAGGCGTCGAGCTTGGTCAGGGCGGGTTTGCCGTCGACACGAATGCCCCACGGCGAATACGGCGTGGCCTGTGCGGCGAGACCGGCCTTGCGCAGTTCGGGCAGCAGATCGGCGCGTTTGGCCTGCAGGGCATTCACCCGCAGGTCGAGCGCGGCCGGCTGCTGCAGGCTCTCGGCGAGGTTCCAGAAAGCCGCAGCGCCGAGTTGCGCCTTGAGCGGCGTGGCCAGCCATTCCGGCAGGTTGTGCCGGTGCGGCTCCATCAGGTCGGCCGGCTTCACCGCGTCGCACTGATCCAGCCAGTTGCGCTCGTTGTCGTTGAGGGCGCTGCGCAGGAACTCGCGTGGGCCGTGAAAGCCCAGGATCGCGAGTCGCCGCGCCTTCGGGCCGCTGCCGGATCGGGCGAGATGTTCGTACAGCAGCTTGCGGCGCAGCACGTTGTAGGTGGTTTCGGCGAGCGTGGAACGCTCGCGCGGCCCAAGGGCACGGTTGTCACGAAAGAAGCGCGAGACGACGGCGTCGGCGGGATGATCGAATACGAGAACTCGGCCGACAAGATCGGCACAGGCGTCCAGAAGGGCGTTGGGATGCATAGAGGGCGATTGTCCCACCCGCGCGCCGGACTCAGCCCGAGGGCGTTCTGACGAAGCGCAGTTCGGCCACCAGACCACCGCCCTCGCGGTTGCGCAGCACCAGTTGCCCGCCATGCCGTTGCACGATTTCCTGGGCGATCGAAAGCCCCAGGCCGACGCCCCCGGAATGCCGGTTACGCGACGACTCCACACGATAGAACGCCTGGGTGACCTGCCGTAATTCCGCTTCCGCGAGCCCCGGGCCCCGGTCGGCGATCTCGATACGCAGCACTTGCGCACTGTCTTCCAGCAACACCTCGGCGCCACCACCGTAACGAATGGCGTTCTCGACCAGATTGACGACGCATCGCCTGATGGCGCCGGGCTGTCCCCACAAGGGCGATGCCGCACCGCTGACCTCGATCGTGCCGGGCAGGCCGGCATCCATATGGTCGTCGGCGATGCTGTGCACCAGCGCGGCGATGTCGAAGCGCACGCTGGGTTCTGCCTGCGCCACGCCGAGCAGGTAATCGAGGGTGTCGCGGATCATCGCGTCCATCTCGGCGATGTCGCGGCGGAAACTGCTGCGGTCCTCGGCATCGTCAAGCGATTCGGCACGCAGCCGCAGGCGCGTCAAGGGCGTGCGCAGGTCGTGCGAAACTGCGGCGACGAAGCGGTCGCGGTCGGCGATCTGCCGCTGGATGCGGGCCTGCATGCCGTTGAACACCCGGGTCGCCTCCCGGCATTCGGTGGTGCCGGCCTCGGCCAGCGGCGGCCGGTTGATGTCGCGCCCCAGGTCGCGCGCGGCGTCGGCCAGGCGCTGCACCGGCTCCGACAGCCAGCGCGCGCCGATCCAGGCCGCGAAGATCAGCGCGGCGAGGCGCACCACGATGTCGAACAGCATGCCGGCATCGAGGGGAATGCCACCCGGCCCTTCCCCCAGCATGCCGGGCGGCGGCGGCGGTCGCGCTCCGGCACCGGCGGCAATGCCGGTCTCGGCCAGCGGGGCGGCGCCGCCTGCAGGCCAGGGATGGATCTCGAACAGCACCGTGAGCACCAGCGCGTGGCTGGCCAGAACCACCACGAACAACAACAGCGCCAGGCGGCCGAACAGGCTGGACGGCACCGCCCGACGTGCCAGTTGGCCCAGGCGTTGTCGCAGGCCCGCAGGCGGGTTCGTCGAAGGCAGCGGTGGTCGCAACACGACAGATCGCGATCGGTCAGTGCAAGCCGACCTGCGGCTGCACCGAGCGGACGTCGAAGACATAGCCCGCGCCCCGCACCGTGCGGATCATGGAGGGCGAGCGCGGATCGTCGCTGAGTTTCTGCCGCAGGCGTGACACCAGCAGGTCGATGCTGCGTTCGAAGCTCTCCATCGTGCGTCCCCGCGCCCGCTCCATCAATTGGTCGCGGGTGAAGATGCGGCGCGGCATCGACAGGAAGGTGGTCAGCAGACGGTATTCGGCGTTGGACAAGGGCACCACCAGGCCGTCCGGCGAAGTGAGGCGGCGCTCGTCGCGGCGCAATTCCCAGCCGTCGAATCGCACGACGCCCTCCTCGCCCGCGTGCGCGCCCCGGCCGGCCGGAATGCGGCGCAGCACGGTGTTGATGCGGGCCACCAGTTCGCGTGGCTCGAACGGCTTGCCCATGTAGTCGTCCGCGCCGAGCTCCAGGCCGACGACGCGGTCGTGCGTGCCGGTACGCGCCGTCAACATGATGATAGGCACGCGCGAATGCTGACGCACCTCGCGCGCAAGGTTCAGGCCGTCGCTGCCGGGCAGCATGACGTCGAGCACCACCATGTCCATCGCCTGCCGCGAGATTTCCGCCCGCATGCCCACACCGTCGCTGGCGGTGTGGACCGAAAAACCGAAGCGCTCCAGATAGTCGCTCAGCAGCGAGGTGATGTCGTGGTCGTCGTCGACGACAAGGATGTGCGGACGGTGATTCATAGACTCCAATTGTCGCGCCGCGCCGAATCTCCTGCCATCGACGCTTTCGATCAAAAGCGACGAATTAATACCGTTCATCCCACCTTGGAACAGGGTTATGTATCAAGAAGTACATACTTCGGACACACTGGGTGGGTACAGCTCAGCTGCTTCGCTTCCTGCCTGATGCCCACACCATGAACGCCATCGACATCGGCACCGCCAAGACACCATCCTGGCCCGGCGCGACCGAGTCACGTCGCCATGGCTCGTCCGACAGCGCGTTCCAGGCGTCCCTCGACCGGTCCGATGCGCGCGGCGCGACCCGGTCGAATCCCATCGACAGCCCCGACGAGACCGTCCGCAATCTGGCGCGACTCGACGTCAACACCAACACCCGACTCGAGCAGAGCCAGTTCGACAAAGGCAGCCCCTCGACCATCCAGGCGCCCGGAAGGCTGCCACCGCCCCCCGCCGCGTTCACGGAAAGCCGCAGCAGCGACCCCGGCATGGAAGTGCGGCCCAGCGTGGTGCAGGAGACGCGGCAGCGGATCGACATCGACCGCGACGGCACTGTCGACGACAGCGAAACCGACGAGCTGCAGCAGATGATCCAGGCGGCCATGTCGGGCCTGCAGATCACTGCGCCCGGCCGCACCTTTGCTCCGCTGACGAGCGAGGAACGCAGCGGTCCTCGCGACAACGGCGACACCAGCACCGCCGCGCTCACGAAAGCCGAACAATCCGACGCCCGCCGGCGGGATCCGGCAACCTATGGCCAGGAGGCTTCGCGGCAATACCTGCAAGTGAGTGCCGGCCAGTCGGCCAGCTCGTCGGCTGGCAGCCGGGTGGATCTGGCCGCCTGACGCCTAACGCCCGGCGGCCAGGTCGGCCAGCAGGCCTGCCAGCACCCGTGGATAAAGACGGTGCTCCTGCGCCAGCACCCGCGCGGCGAGCGCTTCCGGCGTGTCGCCGGGCAGCACCGGCACCACCGCCTGGCCGAGGATGGGCCCCAGGTCCAGGTCGGCGGTCACCCGGTGCACCGTCGCGCCCGCCACGGTGCAACCGGCCTCCAGCGCGCGGCGATGGGTGTGCAGCCCGGTGAACGACGGCAGGAGCGACGGATGGATGTTGACCATGCGCCCCTGGTAATGCCAGACGAATGCCGGCCCCAGGATGCGCATGAAGCCCGCCAGCACGAGCAAGGCCGGCGAATGCCGGTCGATGGCCTGCATCAGCGCCTCGTCGAAGGCCTCGCGGCTGGCGAAATCGCGGTGATCCAGCGCCTCTGCGGCGATGCCCGCTTCACGTGCCCAGGCCAGCCCTTCGGCATCCGGTTTGTTGCTGATGACCGCCTCGATCCGCGCGCCGTGCCGGCCCGACCAGTCCTCCCGGAGTGCCGCCTGGACGATGGCGCGCATGTTGGAGCCGCTGCCGGAGATCAGAATCACCACATTGTTCATCGGCCGGCATTATCGTGGCGGCCCTTCGCCACTCATCTTTCCTAGAAACCGCCATGCCATCGCGCCCCCTCACTCCCGTCGAAGCCCGAGTCCTTGCCACGCTGATGGAAAAAGCCCGCACCGTGCCCGACAGCTATCCGCTCACGCTCAACAGCGTGGTGTCGGGCTGCAACCAGAAAACCGCACGTGACCCGGTCATGCAGGTCACCGACGGCCAGGCGCAGGAAGCGCTCGACTCGCTGCGCGGCCTCACGCTCGCGTTCGACACCAGCGGCGGCCGCGCCACCCGCTGGGAACACAACGCCGAACGCGGCCTGGGCGTGCCCGGCGCGGCGGCTGCCATTCTCGGCATCCTCATGCTGCGCGGGCCGCAGACCGCCGGCGAGATCCGCATCCATACCGAGCGCTGGCACCGGTTCGCCGACATCTCGTCGGTCGAGGCCTTCCTGGACGAGTTGGCCAACAAGCCGGACGACCGGGGCGGTCCGATGGTGATGCAGTTGCCGCGCCAGGCGGGATCGCGGGAGTCACGCTGGGTGCATCTGCTGTGCGGCGCGGTCGATCCGGCGGATTTCCAGAACGACATCGGCATGGCAGACAGCGCCGCCGCACCCTCCTCCGCCTTGGCGGCGCGGGTCGCGGCATTGGAAGAAGCAGTGGAAGCGCTGCGAGCCGAGATCGCCTCGATGCGATTCGTGTCCGACCAGAGCGGCGGCGGCTAGATGATCAGCCGCGACGATGCCGGCACGTGCGCCATCAGAAACTCCATCTGGTCGGCCAAGATGCGGCGGTTGCGCAGAATGAAGTCTTCCCAGAGGCTGGGCACGTAGGGCGTATAAAGCAGCGGCATGCCGGCCTGCTCGGGCGTGCGGCTGCTCTTGCGGTGGTTGCAGGCGCGGCAGGCGGTTACCACGTTCATCCAGGTGTCTGGCCCGTTCTGGGCGAAGGGCACGATGTGTTCGCGGGTGAGTTCGGTCTCGTGGCAGTGGTCGCCGCAGTAGGCGCAGACGTTGCGGTCGCGCGCAAACAGCTTGGCGTTGGTGAGGCCCGGCCGGAGATCGAAGGGGTTGATGCGCGGCACGCCGCGCGTGCCGACGATGCTGTTGATGGCGATCAGCGATTGCTTGCCGGTGATGGCGTTGGTGCCGCCACGAAAGACCGCGATCTCCGCGCCGGACTCCCAGCGCACCTCTCCGGCCGCGTAGTGGATCACCGCCTGTTCCAGGCTGATCCAGGACTGGGGAAGTCCCTGGGCCGACAGCTTCAATACCTTCACGAACAGCTCCTCCTGAAGCCGGCCTCGAAAGCATCTTTTTAGCCGGCACACCATGCGGACGATCGGATGGATGCGGCAGTTGCCAGGCTGCTGCATACGCTGCCTGACAATATACAGGTATCGTGACGAATTCGCGTCCGGCCCGAGCGGCCTACCAGGCTCGCGCAAGGGCTTGTCAACCATAAGATTTGAGCAGCATGAAGGTCTTTCGGGGTTTCCACCACCGGGGCATCGCACCCGCCTGCGCGGTGACCATCGGCAATTTCGACGGCGTGCATCGCGGCCACCAGGCCATGCTGGCACTGTTGCGCAGCGAGGCCGAACACCGGGGCGTGCCCAGCTGCGTGCTCACGTTCGAACCCCATCCCCGCGACTACTTCGCCAAGCGTGCGGGCAAGTCGAGCCTGGCGCCCGCGCGGGTCGCCACCTTGCGGGACAAATTGACCGAACTGGCCCGTTGCGGCATCGACCAGGCCGTGGTGCTGCCCTTCGACGCGCGCCTGGCCGCCCAGTCGCCACAGCAGTTCATCGACCAGGTGCTCACCGGTGGCCTGGGCGCGCGATACGTGCTGGTGGGCGACGACTTCCGCTTCGGCGCGCAACGCTCGGGTGACTACGCCTACCTCGACGCCGCATCGGCTGCGGCCGGCTTCGACGTCGCCCGCATGAACGCCTACGAAGTCCACGGACTGCGCGTGTCGAGTTCGGCCGTCCGCGAAGCGCTGGCCACCGGCCAGATGGAGCAGGCCGCCCGCCTGCTCGGCCGGCCCTACAGCCTGAGCGGCCACGTGGTGCACGGCCGCAAGCTCGGGCGCGAACTCGGCGCCAGCACGCCCGGCGCGGGCGACGGCTTTCGCACCATCAATCTGCGTTTCTCCCACTGGAAGCCGGCCGCCGCAGGCATCTTCGCGGTACACGTCTTCGGGCTCGGCGACCAGCCCCTGGAAGGCGTCGCCAACATGGGTGTGCGGCCTTCGCTCGACCCGTCGGACGTCAACGGCGGGCGCGTACTGCTCGAAACGCACTGCCTGGACTGGCCCGCCGGTCTCGGCAGCGAGGGGGCCTACGGTAAAATCGTGCGGGTGGAACTGCTGCACAAACTGCACGACGAGCTGCGTTATCCGAGCCTCGACGCCCTGACCGCCGGAATCGCCCGCGACCGGGAGGATGCGCGTGCCTTCTTCGCCGCCCGGCGCCAGGGCGAGCCCGAGCGCATTCACGGCCAGACGCACCGCCAGACCACGCGCGACCGAATTTGACGCCAGACCAGGCGTGCCGCCTCCGGCACCGTGCGAACGCCCCGCAGAGGGCGTTCGGCGCACTCTTCGACTCTCACGTCTCTCTCGCTCCTTCAGTTTTCGCCGCTTTCGAGCACTCCTGCAGGCCGAGCCCGCAGCACCAACCGATTCCGCCATGTCCGAACCCGTCGCTCCCTCCGCCGCCACCGACTACCGCGCCACGCTCAACCTGCCCGACACGGCCTTTCCGATGCGCGGCGACCTGCCCAAGCGCGAACCGGGCTGGGTCCAGGAATGGGAATCCAAGGGCATCTACAAGAAGCTGCGAGACGCCCGCTGCGGCGCGCCGCGCTTCGTGCTGCACGACGGCCCGCCCTACGCCAACGGCCAGATCCACATGGGTCACGCCGTCAACAAGATCCTGAAGGACATGATCGTCAAGGCGCGCCAGCTCAAGGGCATGGACGCGCTCTACGTGCCCGGCTGGGACTGCCACGGCCTGCCGATCGAGAACCAGATCGAAAAACTGCACGGCCGCAACCTCAGCCGCGACGAGGTGCAGGCCAAGAGCCGCGCCTATGCCGGCGAGCAGATCGCGCTGCAGAAAAAGGACTTCAAGCGCCTGGGCGTGCTGGGTGACTGGGAGAACCCCTACCTCACCATGAACCCCGGCAACGAGGCCGATGAGATCCGCGCGCTCAAGCGGATCATGGAACGCGGTTTCGTCTATCGCGGCCTGAAGCCGGTGTACTGGTGCTTCGACTGCCGCAGCTCGCTGGCCGAGTTCGAGATCGAATACGCCGACAAGAAGTCGCAGACGATCGACGTGGCCTTCGAGTCGGCCGAGCCGGGCAAGCTGGCGGCCGCTTTTGGCCTGGCGGAACTGACCAAGCCCGCCTTCGCCGTCATCTGGACCACGACCGCCTGGACGATTCCCGCCAACCAGGCGCTCAACCTCAATCCCGAGCTCGAATACTCGCTGGTCGACACCTCGCGCGGCCTGCTGATCCTCGCCGCCGCCCTGGTCGAACAAGCCCTGGCGCGCTACGAGCTCGGCGGCACCGTGCTGGCCACCGTGCCGGGCGAGCGCCTGGCCGGGCTGCAGTTCAAGCATCCCTTCCACGACGTGGCCGACGCCGGCACCGGCGAATACAGCTACCGCCGCCTGTCGCCGGTCTTCCTGGCCGACTACGCCACCGCCGACGACGGCACCGGCATCGTGCATTCCTCGCCCGCATACGGGGTGGACGACTTCAACTCCTGCGTGGCCAACGGCTTCTCGCACGACGACATCCTCAACCCGGTCCAGGCGACCGGCGTCTATGTCGACGAGCTGCCGATGTTCGGCGGCCAGTTCATCTGGAAGGCCGCACCGGTGGTCATCGACGCCCTGCGCGACGCCGACCGCCTGATGGCCACGGCCACCATCACCCACAGCTATCCGCACTGCTGGCGCCACAAGACGCCCGTCATCTACCGCGCCGCCGCCCAGTGGTTCGTGCGCATGGACGAGGGCGAAGGCGTCTTCACTCAGGACAAGGCCGGCAAGACGCTGCGCGAACTCGCACTCGACGCCATCGAGCAAACCGGCTTCTACCCCGAGAACGGCAAGGCGCGCCTGCGCGACATGATCTCGGGGCGGCCCGACTGGTGCATCTCGCGTCAGCGCAACTGGGGCGTACCCCTGCCCTTCTTCCTGCACAAGGCCACGGGCGAACTGCATCCGCGCACCATGGAACTCATGGACGTCGCCGCCGACATGGTCGCGCAAGGCGGCATTGAGGCCTGGAGCAAGGCCACCGTCGAAGACATCCTCGGCGCCGAGGCGGCCGACTACTCCAAGAGCAACGACATCCTGGACGTGTGGTTCGACTCCGGCACCACCCACTTCCACGTGCTGCGCGGCTCGCATTTCGACGACGCGGTCAGCCGTGGCGGCGCGCGCGACGAGGGCCATCACCTCTCCGGCCCCGAGGCCGACCTCTACCTGGAAGGCCACGACCAGCATCGCGGCTGGTTCCACAGCTCCCTGCTGACCGCCTGCGCTATGAACGACCGCGCGCCTTACAAGGGCCTGCTGACCCACGGCTTCACGGTCGACAGCCAGGGCCGCAAGATGAGCAAGTCGCTCGGCAACGGCGTCGACCCGCAGAAGACCGCCGAGAAGCTGGGCGCCGAGATCATTCGCCTGTGGGTCGCCGCCAGCGACTATTCCGGCGACATCGCCGGCGACGACAAGATCCTCGCCCGCGTGGTCGACGCCTACCGCCGCATCCGCAACACCCTGCGCTTCCTGCTGGCCAACACCAGCGACTTCGACATCAAAACCGACGCGGTGCCCACCGCCGAACTGCTCGAGATCGACCGCTACGCCCTGGCCCGGGCCGCGCAATTCCAGGAAGAGATCCTGGCCCATTACGAGGTCTACGAATTCCATCCGGTGGTCGCCAAGCTGCAGCTCTACTGCTCCGAAGACCTGGGCGGCTTCTACCTCGATGTGCTGAAGGACCGGCTCTACACCACCGCGCCAAAATCGCACGCCCGCCTCAGCGCGCAGACCGCGCTCTGGCACATCACCCAGGCCATGCTGCGCTGGATGGCGCCGTTTTTGAGCTTCACCGCCGAAGAGGCCTGGAAGCTGGTCGGCAGCAGCGAGACGATCTTCCTGGAGCAGTACGCCGCTTTCGACGGCGACGCCGCGGAGCGCTCTGCCCTGCTCGACAAGTGGACCCGCATCCGCGCCGCACGCGAGATGGTCAACAAGGATATCGAGACCCTTCGGGCCGACGGCAAGGTCGGCTCCTCGCTGCAGGCCAACGTGCGCATCACCGTGCCCATGGCCAGCCACGGCGAGCTCTGGGCCGCGCTCGCCAGCCTGGGCGACGACCTGAAGTTCGTGCTGATCACCTCGGCGGTCGAACTCGCCGCCGGCGACACCTTGCAGATCGAGACACGCCCCAGCGAAGCCGCCAAGTGCGAGCGCTGCTGGCACTACCGCGACGACGTGGGCGCCGACCCGGCCCATCCCACCATCTGCGGCCGCTGCACCAGCAACCTGTACGGTGCCGGCGAATCGCGGGAGTTCGCATAAATGGCGCGCGGCAAGACCCTGTCGGCTGGCCGATCCTCCAGCCCCGGCCCGCTGCCCTGGCTGGGCCTGGCGCTGATCGTGCTCATCGCCGACCAGTTCA
The DNA here is from genome assembly GCF_033546935.1 of Xylophilus sp. GOD-11R. GTDB lineage: Bacteria > Pseudomonadota > Gammaproteobacteria > Burkholderiales > Burkholderiaceae_C > Xylophilus. The sequence goes on from NZ_CP137854.1 coordinate 3,527,673, forward strand.
CCAAGACGCTCATCCTCGGCTACTACCGGCTCGGTGACGCGCACTACGTCACCAGCTTCTTCAACATCGTGCGGGCCCACAACACCGGCGCGGCGTTCTCGTTCCTGGCCGATTCCTCGGGTTGGCAGCGCTGGATGTTCACCGCCATCGGCCTCGTGGCCACCGGCTTCATCATCTGGCTGCTGCGCTCGCATGCCGGACAGAAGCTGTTCTCGTTCGCCCTGGCGCTCATCATGGGCGGGGCCATCGGCAACGTGGTCGACCGGCTGATGCACGGCTACGTGGTCGACTTCCTCGACTTCCACCTCCGTGGCCGCCATTTCCCGGCCTTCAACGTCGCCGACAGCGCGATCACCCTGGGCGCCATCTGCCTGGTGCTCGACGAACTGATGCGCGTGCGCAGAGGAAAGTGACGGCCACCGGCACATGAAGCACCTGCTCAATCTGCTTGCGGCCATCGCGCTGCTCGTCTGGGGTACGCACCTGGTGCGCACCGGCGTGCTGCGGGTGTTCGGCGAGAAGCTGCGCCGCATCCTCGCGCGCAGCCTGAGCAATCGCTTCAGCGCGGCGCTGTCGGGCATCGGCGTCACGGCATTGGTGCAGTCGAGCACCGCGACCTCGATGATGACCTCTTCCTTCGTCGGCCAGGGGCTCGTCACCCTGCCCGCGGCGCTGGCGGTGATGCGCGGCGCCGACGTGGGCACCAGCATGATGTCGGTGCTGTTCTCGGTCGACCTGTCGTGGCTGTCGCCGCTGCTGATCTTCATTGGTGTGGTGCTCTTCGTGTCGCGCCAGGCCGGTACCGCCGGGCGAGTGGGCCGGGTGCTGATCGGCCTGGGCCTTATGCTGCTGGCGCTTCGCCTGGTGGTGGAAGCAACCGAACCGCTGCTGGCCGCGCCCGCGGTACGCGCCATGCTCGGCTCGCTCGGCAGCGACCTGCTGCTGGAGATCACCCTCGGCGCCGCCCTGGCCGTGGTGGCCTATTCCAGCCTGGCGATCGTGCTGCTGATCGCCGCCATGGCCGGCTCCAGCGTGGTGCCGATGGATGTCGCCCTCGGATTGGTGCTGGGGGCCAACCTGGGCAGCGGCGTGCTGGCGGTGCTCACCACGGCCAAGTCACCGGTGGATGTGCGGCAGGTCACGGTCGGCAACCTGGTCTTCAAGCTCCTGGGCGTGGCGGTGGTCGCGCCCTTCATCGGCCTGTGGCTGCGTTACGTGCAGCCCGAGATGCCGGTGCCCGCGCATGGCGTGGTGCTGTTCCACCTGGCGTTCAATGTGGTGATCTGCGTGGGCTTCATCGGCCTCACCGACACCGTGGCGCGGCTGGTGCAACGGATGATGCCTCAGCGCCCGGAGGCCAAGGCGCCGGGGCGGGTGCAGCATCTGGACCCGTCCGCGCTTTCAACGCCCTCGCTGGCCATTTCATGCGCCGCGCGCGAGGCGCTGCACCAGGCCGACCTGGTGGAGACCATGCTGGTCGGCCTGCTCAAGGTGATCCGCCAGAACGACCTGCAACTGGCCGAGCAGCTGCGCCGGCTCGACGATTCGGTCGACGAGCTGTATTCGGCCATCAAGTACTACCTCACCAAGATCTCGCGCGAGGCGCTCGGCGAGGAAGAAAGCCGGCGCTGGACCGACATCATCAGCTTCACCATCAACATGGAGCAGATCGGCGACATCGTGGAGCGGGTTTTGATCGACATCGAGGAACGCAAGATCCGCAAGTCGCGCAATTTCTCCGATGCCGGCATCGCCGAGATCAGCGAACTGCACGCCCGCATCATCGACAACCTGCGCCTTTCCATGAGCGTGTTCCTCAACGGCAATGTGCGCGACGCGCAAAAGCTGCTCGAGGAGAAGGCCCGCTTCCGGGACCTGGAGCGGGTGTATGCGTCACGCCACCTGGGGCGGCTGTCAGACAAAACGGTGCAGAGCATTGAAACCAGCTCGCTGCACATCGACCTGATCAGCGACTTGAAGCGGATCAATTCGCACATCTGCTCCATCGCCTATCCGATTCTGGACACCGCCGGCATCCTGGCGCCCAACCGGCTGCGTTCGATGGCCGCGGAGCGCGACAGCTCGCACAAGCACTGAGTCTGGCGTCCGATGCGGCGAGCAGCACGTCGAGGAAATCAGTGCCGCCGCTCGACCCGTTCGCGCTCGGCCTGGCAGTAGTCGAGCAAAGCCTCGATTTCGGTCGATTTATCGAAGACCGCGTCGGCCCCCAACAATTCGCAGCGGCGCCGCACTTCGCGCGTGGCATGGTTGCTGAACACGACCATCTTCTGGTGATCCTCCCGCTCGCTCATGGCGGCCAGCACGTTCAGCCCGTTGCCCTCTCGCAGGAACAGATCGACGATCGCCAGGTCCCACTGCCCATCGTGGTCCTTCAACCAGGCAGCCGCCTCGTTCTCGGTTTCGGCCGTGCCGATGGTGTCGATGGAGGCCAGCTCCTTGAGCGTGGCCATGAGGTTCTCGCGGATCACCGCGTTGTCTTCGATCAGATATGTTCGTATTTTCATGGCCTGCCCTGAAGTCGCCGCTTAAAGCGAGACTTTAAGAACGGGATACAGGAGCCCATGCCATCTTCGCCGCCGAGCCCGGGTAGGACATGCACCGACCTCAGGCAGGCTTGCGAACCGCCGGATCGACGGTCGATTCGGCCGGTGTCTCGGGGCGGCGGGCGTAGCGCTGGGCCAAGACCGCACAGGTCATGAGCTGGATCTGATGGAACAACATCACCGGCAAAACCATGGGGCCGACCATCGCGGCGGGGAACAGCACCTTGGCCATGGGCACGCCGCTGGCCAGGCTTTTCTTGGAGCCGCAGAACACGATGGTGATCTCGTCTTCCTTCGAAAAACCGAGCTTGCGCGCCAGCCAGGTCGTACTGACCAGCACCACCGCCAGCAGCACGCAGCAGACCACGATCAGCCCGGCCAGGGCGGTCATCGGCAACTGGCGCCACAGCCCTTCGACCACCGCCGCGCTGAACGCGGTGTAGACCACCAGCAGGATCGAGCCCTGGTCCACGAACTTGATGCGCTTGGCGTGCCGCTTGACGAAGCCGCCGACCACCGGCTGCAGCAGGTGGCCGGCCAGGAAGGGCACGACCAGCTGCAGGATGATCTTGCCGATACCGTCGAGCGCCGAGCCCCCGGTCTGGTGCGGCACCACCAGCAGGTTGGTGAGCACCGGCGTGATGAACACGCCCAGCAGCGTGGAGGCCGAAGCGCTGCACACCGCTGCCGGAATGTTGCCGCGCGCCATCGAGGTGAAGGCGATCGCCGACTGCACCGTGGCGGGCAGCACGCACAGGTACATCACGCCGACGTAGAGCTGCGGCGTCACCAGCCAGGTGAGCGCCGGCCGCAGTACGAAGCCGAGCACCGGAAACAGCACGAAGGTGCAGGCCACCACCAGCAGGTGCAGACGCCAGTGGGAAATGCCGGCGATCACCGCTGCTCGCGAGAGCTTTGCGCCGTGCAGAAAGAACAGCAACGCGATGGCAGCCGAAGTGAGCAGCTCGAAGCCGTGGGCGGCAACGCCGGCGGCGGGCAGCAGGGAGGCGGTCAGCACCGTCGCCAACAAGGCGAAAGTGAAGTTGTCAGGAAGGAATTTGGGGCGGCTCATGGTGGCCGTGATCTTCGTACTATTCGTTTCCTGAGTGAAATCGATTTATCTGATGAATTTATGATTGCTCATGATGAATATCAGCCTGCAGCAACTGCGTGTCTTCCAGGCGGTCGCCGCCGAAAACAACCTGAGCCGGGCCGGCAGCAGGGTTGGGCTGACGCAGCCGGCGGTCAGCCGGGCCCTGACCGAGCTCGAAGCGCAACTCGGGCTGCGCCTGTTCGACCGCACCACGCGTGAGGTGTCGCCCACCGAGGCGGGCCGGTTGCTGGCGGCCCACCTGGAGCGGGTGCTGGATGACCTCGACAGCGCGTTGCTCGATGTCAAAGGCCTGGTCGGCCAGCGCCGGGGCCGGGTGCGAGTGGCGAGCGCGCCGACGCTGTCGGCCAGCCTCATGCCCGACTGCATCGCCGCGGCGAGCGCCGAAGGCACCGAGATCGTGCTGCTCGACCGCATCCAGCAGGACGCGCTCGACAGCGTGCGCGCCGGCGTGGTCGATTTCGGCGTGGTGGTGGAACCGGCCGACCCGTCCGGGCTGTACTGCGAGGCGATCCTGCACGAGCCTTTCTGCGTGATCTGCCCGCTGAATCACCCGCTCGCGACGGCTGCCGAAGTGACCTGGCAACACCTGGCCGACCATCCCCTGGTACTGCTCGACCAGGCCTCGGGCAGCCGCCGGCTGATCGACGAAGCCCTGGCCCGCCAAGGCGTCACCGCGCAGGTGGTGCAGCAGCTGGGGCATCCGACCACCGTGTTCCGCATGGTCGAGTCCGGCATCGGCATCGGCGTGTTGCCGGCGATGGCGCTGGCCGCACACCGGCCGACCGGCCTGGTCGGGCGCCGGCTGTCGCCCCGGGTCGACCGCGCGATCGTGCTGGTCCACCGCGCCAATCGCAGCCTGTCGCCGCTGGCGCAGCACGCCTGGGCGCTGGTGGCCCGCATCGGCGCGGCCCAGCGTCCGCTCGACAAGGAGCGCTGGGACTTCGCGGACGCCTGAACGCGCCCGGTCTTCAGGGAATCAGGATGGTCGAGCCGGTCGTCTTGCGCGCTTCCAGGTCGACATGCGCCTGCCGGATATCCGCCAGCGCATAACGCTGGCCGATGTCGATCTTGACGCCGCCCGACGCCACCACCGCGAACAGGTCGTCGGCCATGGCCTGCGCCCGTTCCCGCGTGTTGTAGTGGTTGAACAGCGTCTGCCGCGTGACGTAGAGCGATTTCTTCGCCAGCACCGCCGGCGCGAACGGCGGGACCGGGCCCGACGCATTGCCGAAACTCGCCATCAGCCCGAAGGGCCGCAGGCATTCGAGCGACTTGTCCCAGGTGTCGCGCCCGACCGAGTCGTACACCACCTTCAGGCCCTGGCCGCCGGTGATCTCGGCCACGCGGGCGGCGAAGTCTTCCTGGCGGTAATCGATGGCGTGCGCCGCACCGCGCGACAGCGCCAGCTGGCATTTCTCGGCCGAGCCGGCAGTGGCGATCAGCTGCAGCCCGAGCAGCCGCGCCCACTGGCAGGCGATCAGGCCCACGCCGCCGGCGGCCGCGTGGAACAGCACGAAGTCGCCGGCCTGCAGGCCTTCCACGGGCAGTGTCTTCTTGAGCAGGTACTGCGCGGTCAGGCCCTTGAGCATCATCGCGGCGCCGGTCTCGAAGGAGATGGCGTCGGGCAGTTGGCAGACCAGCGCGGCCGGCATCACCCGCGCCTCGCAATAGCTGCCGGGCGGCGCGCCGCAGTAAGCCGCCCGGTCGCCGACCTTCAGGTGCGTGACGCCCTCGCCCACCGCCTCCACCACGCCCGCGCCTTCCATGCCGAGCAAAAGCGGCATGGGAAACGGGTAGAGCCCGCTGCGCTGGTAGATATCGATGTAGTTCAGGCCGATCGCGTGGTGGCGGATGCGGATCTGTCCCGGCCCGGGATCTCCCACCTCCACGTCGATCACCTGAAGCTCTTCGGGACCGCCGTGGCGGTCGATACGGACTGCGCGAACCATGGGTTGACTCCTTGTACCTGGCGTTGGGAACAGCGCCGAATCCTGCCATGGATCGGCGAGGCCGTTGCCGCCAGATACATTTGCCGCCATGCAAGCCCGCCTGCGACCGTCGACCATCCTTCTTCTCGCCACCCCGCCGCTGACCTGGGCCGCCAACGTGATCGTGGGGCGCATGGTCCACCCGCTGGTGCCGCCGATGACGCTGAACCTGCTGCGCTGGCTGCTCGCCCTGCTGGTATTGCTGCCGCTGGCGCACGCGGTGTTTCGCCGTGACTCGCCGCTCTGGCCGCGCTGGCGGCATTACCTCGCGCTGGGCCTGGCGGGCGTGGGCTCCTACAACTCCCTGCAGTACCTGGCGCTCAAGACCTCGCAACCGATCAACGCCACGCTGGTGGGCGCCGGCACCCCCATCTGGATGCTGCTGGTGGGCTGGCTTTTTTTCGGTGCACGGGTCCGGCGGGTCGACGTGGCCGGCGCGGCGCTGTCCATGGCGGGCGTGCTGACCGTGTTGTGTCGCGGCAATCCGGCACGGCTGGCCGACCTGCACCTGGTGCCGGGCGACGCGCTCATGGTGCTGGCCACCATCGTCTGGGCCTTCTATGGCTGGATGCTGGCCAAGCCACCGGTGACCGCCGACGGTCAGACCGATCCGATCCGCAACGACTGGGCGGCCTTTCTGGCCGCGCAAGTGCTGTTCGGCCTGATGTGGGCCAGCGTGTTCACCACCGCCGAATGGACGCTGGGCGACCCGCAGATCCACTGGGGCTGGCCGCTGGTCGCGGCGATCGCCTTCGTCGGCCTGTTTCCCTCGATCGTCGCCTACCGCGCCTACGGAGCCGGCGTGCAGCTGGTCGGCCCGACCATCGCGGCCTTCTTCGGCAACCTCACGCCGGTCTTCGCCGCGCTGCTCTCCGCGGCCTTTCTGGGCGAGCCTCCGCGCGTCTTCCATGCCGTGGCGTTCGCACTCATTGCCGCCGGCATCGCGGTATCGGCGCGCAGGTCGTAGGAGTTCCAAAGAACCATTGCGCCCTGGCCAGTCATAGCACTGCGCTTCCTATAGTGACTGATCACTTAAAGGGAGCGTTCATGAACCACCAGTTTCCGCTATCGGCCGTCTTCTCCGTGCTCACTCTGCTCGCGTTGCAAGGCTGCGCCACCAAGAATTACGGCCGGCAACCCGACTTCACCCCGTTCGAGCAGAGCACCATGACCTGCCGCGAGATCGACCTGGAACAGGCCAAGGTGCAGGGCTTCCTCGACCACATCGACCGGGAAAGCAGCTTCGACGGTCGCAGCGTGCTGTCCTTCATGGGCGACTTCGGCATCGGCAACGTGATGGAGAAGAATTCGGCGGTGACCAGCGCCAAGGACCGGATGAAATCCCTGATCGACGCCCGCAAGACCAAGGGCTGCGACACCGTCACGACCCGCTGAACCATCCAAACGAAATGCCCGCCAGGCAGTGCCTGGCGGGCATTTTTCATGGCGTTGCCGACCGCCGGGTCGGCCGTGCGATCAGTTCGGCACCTTGCCTTCGACGCCCTGCACGTAGAACTTGACCCCGCTCAGGAACTTGTCGTCCGCCACGGCGTCCTTGGCCAGCACTTCCTTGCCGGTGTTGTCCATGATCGGGCCCTTCCAGATCGAGAAGGTGCCGGCCTTCAGGCCCGCCTTGATCTCCTCGACCTTGGCCTTGATCTCGGCCGGCACGTCGTCGGCGATGGACACCAGGTCGATCGTGCCTTCCTTCACGCCCCACCAGCTGCTGCCGGTGGTCCAGGTGCCTTCCATCTGGTCCTTCACCGTCTTGATGTAGTACGGGCCCCAGTTGATGATCGAAGACGCCAGGTGGGCCTTGGGGCCGTAGGCGGTCATGTCCGAATCCCAGCCGAAGGCGCGCTTGCCCTTTTCCTGCGCTGTCTTGAGCACGGCCGGCGAGTCGGTGTTCTGGAACAGGATGTCGGCGCCGCCGTTGATCAGCGAAGTGGCGGCCTCGGTTTCCTTGGGCGGGCTGAACCATTCGTTGACCCACACCACTTTGGTCTTGACCTTCGGGTTCACGCTCTGCGCGCCCATGGTGAAGCTGTCGATGTTGCGGATCACCTCGGGGATCGGCACCGAGCCGACGATGCCCAGGGTGTTGGTCTTGGTCATCGCGCCCGCGATCACGCCGGCCATGTAGGCGCCTTCGTAGGTGCGGCTGTCGTAGGTGCGCATGTTGGCCGCGGTCTTGTAGCCGGTGGCGTGTTCGAAGCGCGTGTCCGGGAAGTCGGCCGCGACCTTGAGCATCGGCTCCATGTAGCCGAAGGTGGTGCCGAACACCATCTTGTTGCCCTGGCTGGCCATGTCGCGCAGCACGCGTTCGGCGTCGGCCGACTCGGGCACGCTCTCGACGAAGCTGGTGACGATCTTGTCGCCGAATTCCTTCTCGAGCGCCTTGCGGCCGTTGTCGTGCGCGAAGGACCAGCCGCCGTCGCCCACCGGGCCGACATAGGCGAAAGCGATCTTCAACGGTGCCGATGCGGGTGCCGGCGCGGCCGCTGCCGGCGCGGGAGCCGGTGCGGCGGGCGCGGGTGCCGGCGCTTCCGTCTTGCTGCAGCCAGCCAGCGCTGCCGCCATGGCGGCGGCGGCGGCGACGTTCAGCAGCGAACGCTTGGTGATCTCGGTCATGTCTTCTCTCTCTCGGTTGTTGATCGTTGGAACTAAAGCAATATCCGGGCTCGTCAGGAGCCCGGGTAGAAGGGTTTGCCCAGGGAAGCCGGCATGTTCGCCTTGATCCACGCCGGGTTGCGCGAGATCAGCGCCAGCACCGCGATGGTGGCCACGTAGGGCAGCATGCTCAGCAGCTGGCTCGGCACGTCGACACCGATGCCCTGCAGGTGGAACTGCAGCATGGTCACCCCGCCGAACAGGTAGGCGCCCAGCAGCACCCGGGCCGGCCGCCAGGTGGCGAAGGTGGTCAGGGCCAACGCGATCCAGCCGCGCCCGGCCACCATGCCCTCCACCCACAGCGGCGTATAGACGGTGGAGATGTAGGCGCCCGAAAGCCCGCACAGCGCGCCGCCCGCCACCACCGCCGCCAGCCGGATGCGTCGCACCGGGTAGCCCAGCGCGTGCGCCGATTCGGGCGACTCGCCGACCGAGCGCAGCACCAGCCCGGCCCGCGTGCGGTAGAGGAACCAGATCAGCCCGGCGGCGATCAGCATGGCCGCATACACCATCGGATGCTGGCGGAACAGCGCCGGCCCCACGAAGGGAATGTCGCCCAGCACCGGAATCGAATAACTCCCGCTTTCCGGCAGCTTGGCCTGCACGTAGCTGATGCCCATGAAGGCCGAGAAACCGGTGCCGAAGAGCGACAGCGCCAGCCCGGTGGCGTACTGGTTGGTGTTGAGCCAGATCACCAGCAGCCCGAAGATACCGGCCAGCACGGCGCCCGCCAGCATGCCGGCCAAGAGGCCGACCAAGTAGCTGCCCGTGTGCACCGTCGCCGCGAAGCCGGCGATGGCCGCGCAGAGCATCATCCCCTCGGCCCCCAGGTTGACGATGCCGGCCTTCTCGTTGATCAGCAGACCCAGCGCGGCGATGGCCAGCACGGTGCCGGCCGACAAGGTCGCCGCCAGAAGCAATGCGTACGAATCCATCTGGTCAAGCTCCCGCGACGGTATGGACGACGGCGGCTTGTCGTTTGACGCGCCGGATGCGATAGGCCACCAGCGTGTCGCAAGCCAGCAGCGCGAACAGCAGCAGCCCCTGGAACACACCCGTCAACGATTTCGGCAAGCCCAGTCGCGACTGCGCCAGTTCGCCGCCGATATAGAACATGCTCATCAGCACCGCCGACAGCACCATGCCCACCGGGTGCAGCCGCCCCACGTAGGCCACGATGATCGCCGCGAAGCCGTAGCCCGCCGGCACATAAGGCGTGAGCTGGCCGATGGGGCCGGCCACTTCCAGGCCACCCGCCAGGCCCGAGGCGCCGCCGGAAATCAGCAACGCGGTCCACAGCGCCTTGCGCGACGAAAAACCCGCGTAACGCGCCGCTGCCGGCGCCAGCCCGCCGACCTGCAGCGAGAAGCCCGCCCGGGTGCGGAACAGAAAGATCCACAGCGCCGCCACCCCCACCAGCGCGATGATCACGCCGATGTTCATGCGCGATCCCTTCATCAGCTTGGGGATCTGCGTCACTGCGTCGAAGTTGCGTGTCTGCGGGAAGTTGTAGCCCATCGGGTCTTTCCACGGCCCGTAGACCAGGTAGCCCAGCACCAGCACGCCCACATACACCAGCATCAGGCTCACCAAAATCTCGCTGGCGTTGAATTTGTCGCGCAACAGCGCCACCAGCCCGGCCCATGCCATGCCGCCGGCAACGCCCGCCAGCAGGATCACCGGCACGATCCACGGCCCGGTGCTCTTGTCGGCCATCAGCGCCACGCCACCGGCAGCCACCGCGCCGATCACGAACTGCCCTTCCGCGCCGATGTTCCACACGTTGGAGCGAAAGCACACCGCCAGGCCGAGGGCGATCAGCAGCAGCGGCGTCGCCTTGACCACCAGTTCGCCGATGGCGTACTGCGTCTTGATCGGCTCCCAGAAGAAAACCTGCAGCCCGCGGATCGGATCCTTGCCGAGCGACGAGAACAGGATCACCCCGACCAGCACCGTCACGGCCAGCGCCAGCAGCGGCGAGCCGTAGGTCCAGAACTTCGACGGCTGCGGCCGCGCCTCGAGCTTAAGCATGGGCGGCTCCCTGCACGGCGGCGGCCGGGGCGTCTTCCCACAGGCCGCTCATCCACTGGCCGATCTTCTCCACCGTGGCCTCGGCCCGGGCAACGGAAGGCGACAGGCGCCCCTTGGCAATGACATGCATGCGATCGCTCAATTCGAAGAGTTCGTCCAGTTCCTCGCTCACCACCAGCACCGCGCAACCGGCGTCGCGCAGGGCCAGGATCTCGCCGCGGATCTGCGCGGCCGCGCCCACGTCCACGCCCCAGGTCGGCTGCGACACGATGAGCAGCCTGGGCCTGGCGTCGATCTCGCGGCCGACGATGAATTTCTGCAGGTTGCCGCCCGACAGCGACTTGGCCGGCGCGTTCGGCCCGCCCGCCTTCACGTTGAACCGGCGGATGATGTCGGCCGCCTGCGCCTGCAGCGGCCCGAGCTTCAGCCAGCCGCCCGCGCCCACCGCGTCGCCGCGTGTGAGCAGCAGGTTGTGCGCCAGGCCCAGCGTGGGCACCGCGCCGCGGCCCAGCCGCTCCTCGGGCACGAACTGCAGGCCGAGCTTGCGGCGCTGCGTGGGGCCGAGCCGGCCGACCGGCACGCCGGAAATCTCCACCGCCGACGGCGCCGCGCGGGTGTCTTCGCCGGACAGCGCGTAGAGCAATTCCTGCTGGCCGTTGCCCGACACGCCCGCGATGCCCACCACCTCGCCCGAGCGCACATGCAGCGCCACGTCGTCCAGGTCCACACCGAAGACCGAGCCCTTGGCCAGGCTCAGGCCCTTCACCGTGAGCACCGCCGCGCCGGCCTTGGAAGCCCGGTGCTCCAGCGCCGGCGGTTCGGCGCCGATCATCAGGCGCGAGAGCGAGGCGTTGGATTCTTCCGTCGGGTTGCAGACCCCGGTCACCTTGCCGCCGCGCAGCACGGTGCAGGCGGTGCACAGCTCGCGGATCTCGTGCAGCTTGTGGCTGATGTAGAGGATGCTGCAGCCCTCCGACGCGAGCTTCTTCAGCACCACGAAGAGCTTCTCCACCGCCTGCGGCGTCAGCACCGAGGTGGGCTCGTCGAGGATGAGCAGGCGCGGGTCGGTCAGTAGCGCGCGGATGATCTCCACCCGCTGCATCTCGCCCACCGACAGGGTGTGCACCGGCCGCAGCGGGTCGATGTCGAGCCCGTATTCGGCCGCCTTGGCGGCGATGCGTTCGGTGACGGTGGCCAGCGGCACCGAGCGATCCAGGCCCAGCCACACGTTCTCGGCCACGGTCATGGTGTCGAACAGGCTGAAATGCTGGAACACCATCGCGATGCCCAGGCCACGCGCCTCCTGCGGGTTCTTCACCAGCACCGGCTTGCCGTCGAAGCGCACCGAGCCTTCGTCGGGCTTGACCGAGCCGTAGATGATCTTCATCAACGTCGACTTGCCCGCGCCGTTCTCGCCCAGCACCGCGTGGGTCTGGCCGGGCAGCACCGTGAGCGAGACGTCGCTGTTGGCCACCACCGCCGGATAGCGCTTGGTGATGCCTTCGAGCTGCAGGCGGGGCACGGGCGGAATGCCGGGTGGCGGGTTGACTGGTTTCATGCGCAAGCGGTGGTTCGTCGTTGTTCGTGTGATCTTAAGAAAACCCGGCGCTCATTCCTTGCGCAGCGCGCCGGCCACCGTCCGGATGCGCTCGCGCAGCCAGGCCGCCGATGCCGAGGTGTGCGTGCGCGCATGCCAGAGCTGGTAGTACAGCAGGCGCGGAAAGGCCACCGGCGGCTCCAGCACCTCCAGCGGCAGGTGCTTCAGGTAGCGCTGGCAGAACTGCCGTCCGGTGGTCAGCACCAGCAAGCTCCGGGCCACCATCTCGGGCACCAGGCTGAAATGCGCGCAGCGGGCGGCGATGTTGCGCTGCAGCCCGATCGACTGCAGATGCTCGTCGATGATGCCGCGCGCGCCGGGGTGCATCGGCGTGGGCGCGATGTGCTCGGCCTGCAGCCAGGCGGCCTCGTCCCAGCCGCGCCGCACCGCCGGATGGTCGCGGGCGACCAGGCACACCACGTCGTCGCCGAAGAGCCGGCCCATGTGCAGGTCGTCGGGCGGGCGTGACCAGTTGCCGACCACCACGTCGATGTCGCCTTGCGCCAGGTGGCCGTGGTAGTGGGCGTCGGCCGACAGCGGAAAGATCTCCACCCGGCACAGCGGCGCCTGCTGCTTGAGCATGGCCATCAGCTGCGGCAGGAAGAAAGGATCGAGGTAGTCGCTGGCCGCGATCCGGAAGGTGAGCGCGGCGGTCTGCGGATCGAAGCCGCGCGCGTCGCTGAACAGCATTTCGGCGGCCTGCAATATGCGCGCCGCCGGCTCCACCATGCGCAGGCCGGCGTCGGTCGGGGCCATGCCGGTGCCCGAGCGCACCAGCAGCGGATCGTCGGCCAGGTCGCGCAGGCGCTTGAGCGATGCGGATACCGCGGGCTGGTGCATGCCCAGCCGTACGGCGGCCCTCGATACGCTTCGTTCCATCAGCACGGTGTGCAAGACCCTTATCAGATGGAGGTCGATCTTGTCGAAAAGGGCCTGGTCTCTCATAGCGGTGCCTGCATTCCTCTCATATGCCAATACGTATGCGCGATGGCGCCCGGCGGCATAGCGAAGATGCGGGGCCGGCAAATGTACCGGTTCCGCCGTGTATCGGGCTGGTAATGCCGTCTATCCGCCGCGCAGCGCCGAGGCCGCTTCCTCGCGGAGCAATTCCGGGTCCACCCTGACCGGCGGCGTCGCCCGGCGCAGCAGGTAGGTGCACGAGGAAGGCAGTCCGCTGGAGCCCAGCGCCGAGCGGATGTCCTCGCTGGTGGCGCCGTACACCACGCGCGAGATGCCGGCCCAGTACATGGCGCCGGCGCACATCGGGCAGGGCTCGCCACTGGCGTAGACGGTGGCGCCGCGCAAGGCTGGCAGGCCGAAACGCGCACTCGCATCGCGCACCAGCACCATCTCGGCGTGGCCGGTGCAGTCGGCCGTGGTGGTCTGGTTGTTCTCCGACACCAGCATCACCTCACCCTCGGGCGACACCAGGGTCGCGCCGAAGGGGTTGTTGCCGGCGGCCAGGGCCTTGCGCGAGGCGTCGATGGCCAGGCGCATCGCGTGGTGGTCGAGTTCGCTGAAATCGATGGTGGTCATTTGGGTTCGAGCATTCCTGCGTCCTGTGCCTCGGCGGCGGTGAATCGGCCCGCGGTCGTCATGTAGAGATCGGCGCCGAAGCGCCCGACCGGGTGGTAGTCCTCCAGGCGCACGCGCCAGGTGGTCGTGTCGACCAGCCCCTCGCGCACCGCCAGGTACTGCACCCGGCCGATGAACACGTAGCGGCTGGCGGTTTCCAGCGTTTCGTGGGTCACGCATTCGAAGGCGACCGGCGCCTCGGCGATGCGCGGCGGCGCCACGCTGCGCGAGGGCACCGGCGTCAGTCCGGCATGGGCAAGTTCACTCTCGTGCGGCGGCAGCGTGTCGCCGCAGGCATGCATGCGCGCGGCCATGGCCTCGTCGGTGAGATGCACCACGAACTCGCCGGTGCGCAGCACGTTGACCACCGTGTCCTTCTGCGGCCCGGTCTCCAGCTTGTTGATGCTGAACATCACCACCGGCGGATCCTCGCCCACCATGTTGAACATGCTGAAAGGCGCGGCGTTGACCGTGCCGTCCGCGCCCAGCGTGGTGATCAGCGCGATCGGCCGGGGGACGATCAGGCTGGCCATGAGCTTGTAGCGCTGGTAGGCGGTGAGCTGCGAGAAATCGATGTCCATAGAAACCGTGGTCAGGGCTGGGAACCGACGATGCCGTTGACGTAGAACTTCATCTTCCAGAGTTCGTCGTCGGCCAGGCCCTGCCCGGCCGCGACACGCACCTTGCCGGCCTGGTCGGTGATTGGCCCGGCAAAGGGAAGCAAGGTCCCGGCCACGATGGCCGCGCGGTTCTTTTCCACCGATGCGGCCACGTCCTTGGGCAGCACCGGGTTGAGCGGCGCGAGCTGCACGATACCCTCCTTCATGCCCCACTTGGTGTCCTCGGCCTTCCACTGGCCGGCCAACTTCTGGCGTACCTTGTGCACGTAATACACGCCCCAGTTCAGCACGTTGCCGGTGAGGTGCGACTTCGCGCCGAAGCGGCTCATGTCGGAGTCCTGGCCGAAGGCGTAGAGGCCCTTGCTCTCGGCCAGCTGCACCACCGCGGGCGAGTCGGTGTTTTGGTAGAAGGTGTCAGCGCCCTGGTTGGCCAGCGTCTGCGCGGCTTCGCGCTCGCGGGCCGGGTCGTACCAGCTGCTGATCCACACCACCTTGGCCGTCACCTTGGGGTTCACGCTGCGGGCGCCGAGCACGAAAGCGTCGAGATTGCGGATCACCTCGGGGATGGGGAACGGCGCCACGTAGCCCAGCACGTTGGTCTTGGTCATGCGGCCGGCAATGGTGCCCAGCAGGTAGGCGCCCTCGTAGAAGCGGGTCTGGTAGATGCCGACGTTGCGCGCCATCTTGTAGCCCGAGCAGTGCTCGAAGGCCACCTCGGGGAAATCCGGCGCGACCCGGATCGTCGGCTCCATGAAGCCGAAGGAAGTGGTGAACACCATGCCGCAGCCGTCGCCAGCCAGGTCGCGGATGACGCGCTCGGCGTCCGGCCCTTCAGGCACGCTCTCGACGAACACCGTCTTGACCTGGGCACCGAATTCCTTCTCGACCATTTTGCGGCCGAGGTCGTGCTGGTAGGTCCAGCCGACGTCCGACACGGGGCCGGAATAGACGAAACCGATCTTCAGCGGCTTGGCCGGCGCTGCGGCATGGGCGGCCAGTGGCAGGCCGGTGAGCGAAAGGGCGCCGGCGCCGGACAGGGCGGAGGCGAGTAGTTGGCGACGTTGCATGGCGAAAGCTCCTGATGTTCTCGCGGAGGGAAACGCGACAGACCGTCCATCGCGATTTTGTATACATGCAGTCTTCATGCCAGACACAAAAATCAATATTTTTGTTTTAAATCAAATATTTAAAGTATTCTTGTTTTTGTATACAAATCTAATCCAGGGCGAATTGTCCACGATGGCGCATACAACCGCACCGCATTGGGTGGGTCGCACCAGAACGACGCAGGAATCGAAACGAAAAAAGGCCCGGACTTCAGTCCGCCACGGCCGGCACGCGCAGCCGGTTTTCCAGCGCCAGCAGATGCAGGTCCATCGCCTCGGCCGCACGGTCGCCGTCGCGCAATGCCAGCAGGTCCACGAGTTGCTCGTGTTCCTCGTGCTCGCAGGTGGCGTCGCCCGGCGCCTCGTACAGGGCCACGATGAGCGAACAGCGGGTCATCAGCTCGGTCAGGATGCGTTGCAGCTCCCGGTTGCCGGAGAGCTCGGCCAGCGCCAGGTGAAAACCGCCCGCCAGTGCCACCCAGCGGCCGTGGTCCTGCGTGTGCAGCGCGTCGTGTTCGGCCTGCAGGCGCTGCTTGAGCCGCTCCACCTCGCCGTGGGTGATGCGCCGGGCCACCGCGCGCACGATGCCGGCCTCGATCAGGCGGCGGGCGGCGAACACGTCGCGCGTCTCGGCCGGGCCGGGCATGGCCACCGCCGCGCCCTTGTTGGTCACGATGTCGACTACCCGCTGCTCGGCCAGCCGGTGCAGTGCCTGGCGCACCACGGTGCGGCTGACACCGAAGCGGTCGCACAACGCCGCCTCGCCGAGCTTCTCGCCCGGGCGCAGGCGGCCGTGCATCACTTCGTCGAACAGCGTGTCGTAGACGGTGCGGTCCAGCGTCACGGCGGCCGGGCCGGCCTTGGGGGTGGGAGACTTGCGGGGAGCGGTGGGGGTTGGCATCGCGCTTGCGGTGGGTGCTGGCCGGACCGCCGGCGGCGGCGCAGTATATCGACGGGAGGCGACCGGGCGCTGCGCGTTAGAGCGCGGCACGCATCACCGTTATACCCGCCGCCTTATGGCTGCGCGGCCGCCTGCGGCTACAAACCGAGGCATGCTTCCGAACACCACGAACGAGCAAATCGCATGACGACCACGCGCCCCCTCACCTTCATCCGACGCGGCAAGCGGGTGACCCTGCACGACGTCGCCCCCGACCGCACCCTGCTCGACCTGCTGCGGGAAGACCTGCACCACACCGGCACCAAGGAAGGTTGCGGCGAAGGCGACTGCGGCGCCTGCACCGTGGTGCTCGGCGAACGCGCCACCGACACGAACGGCCAGCCCGCCATCACCTACCGCGCCATCAACAGCTGCATCCGGCTGGCGCATTCCATCGACGGCATGGCGCTGTGGACGGTGGAAGACCTCGCGACCGATCCCTTGATCCGGCCGGCGGGTGGAGACGCCGCCCCGCCCCCCGGCTGCCTGCACCCGGCCCAGGAATCCATGGTCGCCTGCCACGGCTCGCAGTGCGGTTTCTGCACGCCCGGCTTCGTGATGAGCCTGTTCGGCATGTACCAGAACCGTGTCGTGCCCGGCCAGTCGATCAGCCGCGCCCAGGCGCAGGAAGACCTCTCCGGCAACCTCTGCCGCTGCACCGGCTACCGGCCGATCTTCGATGCCGCGCAGCGCATGGAAACCCTGCCGCGCGTGGCGGTGGACGAAGCCGCGCTGCTGTCGCAACTCGGCGCCCTGGCCCATCCGCCGCAGGGCACCGAAGGCTACCAGGCCCCGGCCACGCTCGCCAGTCTGCTGCAGGCCCGCGCCGAACGCCCCCATGCGCAGATCGTCGCCGGCTGCACCGACGTCGGCCTGTGGATCACCAAGCAGCACCGGCAATTCGCCCAGGTGCTCGACGTGACCCGCGCGGCCGAGCTGCGCCGGGTCGAACCGCTGCCCGGCGGCGGGCTGCGCATCGGCGCGGCCGTCAACCTGCAGGACGCCTACGCCGCCCTGTGCGCCACCCGGCCGCAGTTGCAGAACTTCGCCGCCCGCTTCGCCGGCCTGCCGGTGCGCAACTCCGGCACCCTGGGCGGCAACGTGGCCAACGGCTCGCCCATCGGCGACTCGATGCCGCTGCTGATCGCGCTCGACGCGCAGGTGGTGCTGGCCAGCGTGCGCGGGCAGCGCGCCCTGCCGCTGGAATCGCTCTACACCGGCTACCGGCAGAACGTGATCGCCGCCGACGAGATCGTCGCCTTCATCGACGTGCCGCCCGCGGCCGACGATGAATTCCTGCGGGCCTACAAGGTCAGCAAACGGCAGGACGACGACATCTCCGCCGTCTGCCTGGCCATCCGCCTGGTGCTGCGCGACGGGGTGGTGGCGCACGCCTCGATCGGCGCCGGCGGTGTCGCCGCCACGCCCGCCCGGGCACGCGACGCCGAGGCCACCCTCGTCGGCCGGCCGTGGTCGGCCGAGGCCGCCACGGCCGCCGGCGCCGCGTTGCAAGCAGAGTTCAGCCCCATTTCCGACATGCGCGCCAGCAGCGCCTACCGCTCGGTGCTGCTGGGCAACCTGCTGCAGCGCTTCTGGCGCGAGAGCCAGGGCCAGGCCGGCGCGAGCCTGGCCTCCATCGACATCGTGGAGCTCACCGCATGAACACCCGCGACCAGCAAGCCCCCCTCAGCCGCGACGCCGAGGACGACCCGCGCGCCATCGCCGCCGACGCGGTCGCCGACGCCACCGCCGCCTTCCTGCCACCGCCCGCCGGCGCCCTGCCCGCCACGCCCGCCGTGCAGGCGCGTGTCGCGGGCACCTCGCAGGCGCACGAGAGCGCCCGTGCCCAGGTCGCCGGCGGCGCCACCTACATCGATGACATCGCCGAAGTGCGCGGTACCCTGCACGCAGCGCCCATCCTGTCGACCGTGGCCCACGGCAGGCTGCGCGGCATCGACCCGGCCGCCGCGCTGGCCATGCCCGGCGTGGTCGACGTGGTGCTGCACCACGACGTGACCGGCGACAAGATGCTGGCCGCCTTCGCCCACGACGAGCCGGTCTTCGCCTTCGAGACGGTGCAGCACATCGGCCAGGTGGTCGGCGTGGTGGTGGCCCGCACCGCCATGGACGCCCGGCGCGCGGCCCGCAAGGTGCTGCTCGACATCGATCCCCTGCCCGCCGTCATGACCCCGCGGGAGGCCCACGCCGCTGCTAGCTACGTGCTGCCGCCGATCACCGTGGCGCGCGGCGACGCGCCCGGCGCGCTGGCCCAGGCACGCCACACGCTGTCGGGAAGCCTGAAGGTCGGCGGCCAGGAGCATTTCTACCTGGAGGGCCAGATCGCCTACGCCCTGCCGCTGGAGCAGGACCAGTGGTGGATCCACTCCAGCACCCAGCACCCTGGTGAGGTGCAGCACTGGGTGGCGCATGCGCTGGGCATCGCCAACCATGCGGTGCGGGTCGAATGCCGGCGCATGGGCGGCGGCTTCGGCGGCAAGGAAACCCAGGCCGGCCACCTGGCGGTGTGGGCGGCGCTGGCCGCGCGCAAGACCGGCCAGCCGGTCAAGCTGCGGCTCGACCGCGACGACGACTTCATGATCACCGGCAAGCGCCACCCCTTCGACTACGACTGGCAGGCCGGCTTCGACGACGACGGCCTGCTGACCGCCCTCGACATCACCATGCTGGCCGACTGCGGCTTCTCGGCCGACCTCTCCGGCCCGGTGGCCGACCGCGCCATCTTCCATGCCGACAACGCCTACTACCTGTCGGACGTGGTGGTGCGCTCGTACCGCTGCAAGACCAACACCCAGAGCCACACCGCCTACCGTGGCTTCGGCGGGCCGCAGGGCGTGGTCGTGATCGAGGCGATCCTCGGCGACATCGCCCGCCACCTCGGCCTCGACCCGCTCGACGTGCGCCTGCGCAACCTCTACGGCATCGAAGATCGCAATGTCACCCACTACCAGATGACGGTGGAAGACAACATCCTGCGGCCCCTCATCTCCACCCTGGAGCAGGGCTCGGACTACCGCCGTCGACGCGCCGAGATCGCCCGCTGGAACGCGAGCAGCCCGGTGCTCAAGCGCGGCATCTCCATCACGCCGGTGAAGTTCGGCATTTCCTTCACCGCCACGCTGTTCAACCAGGCGGGTGCGCTGGTGCACGTCTACACCGACGGCAGCGTGCAGGTGAATCACGGCGGCACCGAAATGGGCCAGGGCCTGCACACCAAGGTGGCGCAGATCGTGGCCGACGAGCTGGGCCTGGATTTCGGCGACATCCGCATGACCGCCAGCGACACCGCCAAGGTGCCCAACGCCTCGGCCACCGCCGCCTCCAGCGGCACCGACCTCAACGGCCGCGCCGCGCAGTTCGCCGCGCGCCAGGTGCGCGACAACATCGCGGCCTTCGTGGCCGGCATCGACGGCTGCGAGCCACGCGAGGTGCGCTTTCATGCCGGCGCCATCGTCACGCCCACGCAGTCGCGCGCCTTCGCCGACTGCGTGGGCCTGGCTTACGCCGCACGGGTGCAGCTCTGGAGCGACGGCTTCTACCGCACGCCCAAGATCCACTACGACAAGCACACACTCACCGGTCGGCCGTTCTATTACTTCTCGTACGGCGCCGCCTGCACCGAGGTCGCCATCGACACCCTCACCGGCGAGAGCCGCGTGCTCAAGGTCGACATCCTTCACGACGTGGGCCGCAGCATCAATCCGGCGATCGACGTCGGCCAGATCGAGGGCGGCTTCGTGCAGGGCATGGGCTGGCTGACCACCGAAGAGCTGGTCTGGAACGCCAAGGGCCTGCTCACCACCCACGCACCGAGCACCTACAAGATTCCGGCCACCGGCGACATTCCGGCGCACTTCAACGTGGAGCTGTGGCCCGAGGCCAACCGCGAGGACAACGTCTTCGGCAGCAAGGCCGTGGGCGAGCCGCCCTTCATGCTGGCGATCAGCGTCTACGAAGCATTGCGCGAGGCGGTGGCCGCCGGCCGGGCCGACGGGCAAGCCGTGGTGCTGCGGGCACCGGCCACGGCCGAGAGCGTGCTGCGCGCGCTCGGCGGCGTGGACTGATCCGGCTCAAGCCTCCGACCGGGCCAGCAGCCGCTGGTCGAGCAGCTTGCGCACCCGCAGCGCCAGCGCGTCCTGGGTGTAGGGCTTGCCGAGCAGCTCCACCCCGGCGTCGAGCCGGCCGCCATGCACGATGGCGTTCTGGGTATAGCCCGAGGTGAACAGCACTGCGATGCCCGGCAGCCGCTCGCGCGCACGGCGGGCGAGTTCGGGGCTGCGCATGGTGCCGGGCATGACCACGTCGGTGAACAGCAGGTCGATCGCGATGCCGCTCTCGATGATCGCCAGCGCCGAAGCCGGGTCGCGCGCCTGCAGCACCCGGTAGCCCAGCCGCTCGAGCATCTCGACCACCGTGGCGCGCACTTCGTCGTCGTCCTCGGCGACCAGGATGGTCTCCTCGCCGCCGACCACCGGCCGCGCCCGTTCGGCGACCACCACGTCTTCGGCCTGCATCGCGCGCGGCAGGTAGAGCTTGACCGTCGTGCCCTGGCCCAACTCGCTGTAGAGCTTGACGTGACCGCCCGACTGCCGCACGAAGCCGTAGACCATCGACAGGCCCAGCCCGGTTCCCTTGCCCTCGGGCTTGGTGGTGAAGAAGGGTTCGAACACCTTGGCCAGCACCTCGGGCGGCATGCCGCTGCCGGTGTCGGTCACTGCCAGCATCACGTACTGGCCGGACTCCAGCTCGGGGTGGTGGCGCGTGTAGTCGTCGTCGAGCATGGCGTTGCCCGCTTCGATGGTCAGCCGGCCGACGCCGCCCATGGCGTCACGCGCGTTGATCGCCAGGTTGAGCAGTGCGTTCTCCACCTGCGAAGGATCGACCAGCGTGTTCCACAGCCCGCCGGCCACCACCGTCTCGACCTCGATGGTTTCGCCCAGGCTGTGGCGCAGCAGGTCGTCCATGCCGGTGACGAAGCGGCCGATGTTGACCACCTTGGGTTCCAGCGGCTGGCGCCGCGCGAAGGCCAGCAGCTGGCTGGTGAGCTTGGCGCCCCGGCTCACCGCCGCCATCGCGTTGGCGATGTGCTTCTCGCCGCGCTCCTGGCCGGCCACCATGCGGCCGAGCAGCTGCAGGTTGCCCGACACCACCTGCAGCAGGTTGTTGAAATCGTGCGCCACGCCGCCGGTGAGCTGGCCGACACTTTCCATCTTCTGCGACTGGTAGAGCGCCGCCTCGCTGCGCTTGAGCGCCTCCGACGCATCGCGCTCGGCCGTCATGTCGCGGCCGACGAGGTGTACGCAGCCGTCGTCGGCCACCGCCGTCCACAGCAGCAGGTGCCAGCCGCTCTCGCGGTGCTTGAGCCGGCATTCGAAGCGCACGGTGGCCACGTCGCCGCGCAGGCGCTCCAGCGCGATCAGCACCGTGTCGCGGTCGTCCGGATGCAGCAGGCCGTCGAGCGCGTCGCCCACCAGCTGCGCGGCCGGCCAGCCGAGCACGCCGGTCCAGGCCGGGTTGGCCGCGGCCAAACGGCCGTCGGTGTCGAGCACTGCCATCAGGTCGGTGGACAGGCGCCAGAGCCGGTCGCGGTCTTCGGTGCGGTCGGCCACCTCGCGGCTCAGGCCGTCGGCGTACTGCGCCAACTGCCGCTGGGCGGCCACCTTGCCGGTGGTTTCGATCACCGTGTCGACCATGCCGCGCACCACGCCCGCCTCGTCGCGCACCGGGCTGTAGCAGAAGGTGAAGAACGCTTCCTCCACGAAGCCGGACCGGTTCACCGGCAGCGCGAAGTCCTCGATATAGGTCGCCTCGCCATCGAAGGCGCGGTCCACCACCGGCGCGAGCGTGTCCCAGGCTTCGCTCCACACGTCGTCGAAAGGCCGGCCCAGCGCCTCTGCCTTCTGGCCGAGGATGGGGCGGAAGGCATCGTTGTACAGGGTGATGCGTCGCGGCCCCCACACCAGCGCCTTGGGAAAGTGCGAGGCCAGGATCATGTCGCAGGCGATGCGCAGGCAGCTCGGCCAGCCGGCGATAGGGCCGAGCGGCGTGGCGGACCAGTCGAACAGGCGCACCCGTTCGCTCATCAGGCCGCTGTGCGCGGGAAAGGTGTCGGCAGGCGCCGGACGGATGTC
Organism: Xylophilus sp. GOD-11R; assembly: GCF_033546935.1. Lineage (GTDB taxonomy): Bacteria > Pseudomonadota > Gammaproteobacteria > Burkholderiales > Burkholderiaceae_C > Xylophilus. The sequence goes on from NZ_CP137854.1 coordinate 3,550,027, forward strand.
TTCCGAAGCTGGTGTCATGGTGGGTTGGAGGCAGGGGCGAATCGCCTGGAATCGACGGCGCCGAATGTCGCTCTGATCCTACAAGACCGGGGTCAAAACGCATTGGCCGCTGTCAAAAACCCCGCCAAAGTCGCGTCGACGCGTGCGCATCGTCGCCCCCGTGGGAAGATTGCGCCCTCCGGATGGTCTCGCGTCCATCCCCTGTTTTTCCAGTTCGCCACCGATGACCCGTAGCCAGCGCACCCTTCGCGCCCCTTCTCTTGCGTTTTTTCTGACAGCTGTCCTGTCTTGCGCCACCCCGGCGGTGATGGCTGCGCCGGACGCCGCCGAGTCCCCCGAGCTGCGTGCCGTGGTCGAGTCCTACCGGCTCTGCATCGCGATGAACCTCCCGGCCGATTTCCGCAAGGTCAACGACGCCCAGTCGGCCGCCCAGGTCGCCTCGCAGAAATGCGCCGGCCACCGGCTGGAGGTGGCGGGCCGCTTCGCACTCGACAACCCCGGCACCCGGCAAACCCGCAGCTACATCGACGGCGTGACGATCCGCCTGGTCAATGAACTCGGCATGTGGGTCGAAGACGTGAACGCCGACCGCGAGTCGCCGAACCCGGCCCAGCGGCGCGCCCGCTGACGAGCCGTCCAACCTTCGATGCCGCATAGTCGCCTCGCACTCTCTGCCGGTCGTCGCCCCGGGCCGCGCGAAATCCTGGGTTTCGGCATGGTGGCGCTGCTGGCCTGTGCCGTGACGCTGTCGCTGTGGACCGTGCGGAGCCGCCTGCCGGTGCTCGAGCGCGTCGAGTCGGCCGCGCTCGATCTGCAGATGCGCGCGCGCGGCCCGCTGGCCCCCGATCCGCTCCATCCGATCCTGCTGCTGGGCCCCGATGAAGAAAGCCCCGGCCACTTCGACGCCGCGACCGACCGCCGCCAACTGGCCGCCGCCATCAACCGGCTCAAGAGCGACGGCGCGGCGGTGATCGCGCTCGATCTGCTGCTGCCCGCGTCCTCCCGCATCGACCCCTCCGGCGACACCGCGCTGGCCCGGTCGATGCAGGCGGCCGGCAATGTGCTGATCCCCTTCGCGCTGCCGACCAACGGCGCGCCCGGCGTCGATTCCGCTCCCACGCGCGACATCCTCGACAGCGCATTCGGTCGCGTCGCCAACGGCGAGGCGGCCGACGCCGCAGCGCAGCGCCCGGTGCGGCTGGTCGCGCCGCAGCCGGACCTGGCCACCGCGGCCGACGCACTCGGCCACGCCGGCGAGTCGCGCGGTACCGGCGCCACCGCGCGCTTCGACATGCCGGGCCTGGCGCTGGACGGCAGGGCCTACCCGTCGCTGGCCCTGCGCATCGCGGCCAACGCCGCCGGCCAGGAATGGCGCGGCGCCGAAATGCGCTTCGGCGATGCGGCCCGGATCGGCGGCATCCAGGTGCCGGTCGACGAAGCCTCGCGCCAATGGATCAACCACTACGGCCCGGCCGGCACCTTCGAAAGCCGCAGCCTGGCCGAACTGCTCGACGGCGCCGTTCCGCGCGCGGCGGTGCGTGGCCGCATCGTGCTGATCGGCGCCTGGCCGCCGGGCTCGGGCGACCGGTTCGCCACGCCTTTCGACGAAGCACTGCCCGAGCTCGACCGGCTCGCCACAGTGGTCGACAACATCCTGAGCCGGCGGGTGCTGAGCCGCCCGGCCTGGGCAGCGCGGGCCGAAGTCGCCGCGATGGCGGCGCTGCCGGTGCTGGCCATCGTGCTCATCGCCACCCTGCCGCTGCGGCGCGCGCTCGGCGCCCTGGTGGCACTGCTGGGAGCGCTGGTCGGCGCCTTGCAATGGCGCTTCGTCAGCGACAACGAATTCGTGTTCTGGGCGTATCCCGCGCTGGCCCTGGTGCTGGCGCTGCTCGGCACCTTCGCCCTGCGCGCAGGCGCGACACGTGCGCGGCGCGAGGCGGCGCTGGCGGCCCTGCGCAGCAGCGAAGAACGCTATGCCCTGGCCGCCAGCGGCGCCAACGACGGTCTGTGGGACTGGGACATCGCGCGCGACCGGGTCTTCTTCTCCGAGCGCTGGCGCACGCTGATGGGCCTGTCGGCCACCGCCGCGGCCGGCATGCGCGCCTGGACGGTGCCGCTGCCGCGCGCCGCCGCCCAGGGCTTCGACGACGCTCTGACCCAGCACCTGGAAGGCCGCAGCCTGCAGTTCCATCATGTGCTGGCCTTCCGCCAGGGCGGCCAGGATCGCTGGCTGCTGGCACGCGGCGTGGCCATCCGCGAGGCCGGCCGACCGGTGCGCATGGCCGGCTCGCTCACCGACATCAGCGAGCCGCAGCGCCTGCAGCAACAGCTGCGCTTCGACGCGATGCACGACCGCCTGACCGGCCTGCCCAACCGCAGCCTGTTCCGCGAGCAGCTCATCCAGATGCTGTCGGGCAACGAGCGTCGCGATGTGGGCATGCTGGTGCTGGGCCTGGACGGCTTTCGCGCCTTCAACGAGGCGCAGGGCACGCAGGCGGGCGACATGGTGCTGATGGAGCTCGCCCGCCGGCTGCGTTTTCGCGACGGCCGGCCGCTCACCTGCGCGCGTATCGGCCCGGACGAATTCGGCGTCGCCTTCGGCACCTCCGCGCGCGCACCGGCCGTCGCCTCGCCGGGCCTGCTAGCCTGGGCACGCGAGAGCCTGTCGGCCGGCTTCCCGGTCGGCCAGCAGGTGCTGAGCCTCACCGCCAGCATCGGCTGGGCGCATTGCGCCGCCGGCCTGCAGACGGCCGACGAATTGATGGCCGCCGCCGAAGACGCGCTCGCCCGTGCCAAGGCGCGTGGTCCGGACCAGATCCACGCCTTCGATCCGGCCGAGCAACGCCAGGAACAGGGCCGCCGCTGGATGCGCGAGAACATCGACCTGGCCCTGCTCGCAGGCGACCAGTTCCGCCTGCACTACCAGCCTTTCGTGCGTTTGTCCGACCGCGCGCTGCTCGGCTTCGAGGCGCTGATCCGCTGGCAGCATCCCGAGCGCGGGTTGATCATGCCGGGCGACTTCATCCCGGTGGCCGAGGCCAGCGGGCAAATCAACGCCATCGGACGCTGGACGCTGCTCGAAGCCGCCGCCCAGCTGCGGCGCTGGGCACCGCTGGGCTTCACCGGCGAGGTCGCGGTCAACATTTCCGGCGTGCAGCTGGCCCACGACGACGAACTGCTCGCCGATGCCGAAGCCGCCCTGCTCGCCCTGGGGCCGGTGCCGGCGCGACAGCTCAAGCTGGAGGTGACCGAAAGCATCGCCATGGCCAACCCGCAGCGCAGCGCCGAACTGCTGCAGCAGCTCGCGCGCCTGGGCTACAAGCTGTCGATCGACGACTTCGGCACCGGGTATTCGTCGCTCGCCTACCTGCACCGCTTTCCGTTCGACACGCTCAAGGTCGACCGCAGCTTCGTGATGCGCCTGGGCGCCGGGCGTGAGGCGCAGGAAATCGTGCGCACCATCGTCGGCCTGGCGTTGGCGCTCGACAAGCAGATCCTGGCCGAAGGGGTGGAAGACGAGTCGCAAGCCGCGCTGCTGGAGCAGCTCGGCGTGCAGGCGGCGCAGGGCTGGCTGTTCGCCCGCGCGCTGCCGGCCGACCAGGCGCAGGCGCTGATCGGCGCGGCGCCCTGGCGCAAGCCAGCCTGAAACGGCGCTAGTCGAGCCCGATCCGCGTCTTCTCGATCACGCCTTTCCACAGCATGTTCTCGTCGGCCACGTAGCGCGCCATCTCCGCCGGGTTCTTGGTCAGCGGATCCATGCCGCGCGAAGCCATCGCCTGCACGATGGCGGGGTCGGCCAGGGCGGCCGACAGCGCATCGGTCAGCGCGGCCAGCACGGCCGGCGGCGTCTTGACCGGCGCGAACAGGCCGAACCAGGTGCTGACCTCGAACCCCTTCACACCGAGCTCGATGAAGGTCGGCACGTTGGGCAGCAGCGCAGAGCGCTTGGCGCTGGTGATGGCGATCGGCACGATCTTGCCCGAGCCGACCTGGGTGATGGTGGTGGGCAGCGGGTCCATCAGAAAATCGATCTGGCCGCCGAGCAGGTCGGCCATGGCCGGGCCGCTGCCCTTGTAGGGCACGTGCAGCATCGAGGTGCCGAGCTCCAGATTGAGGAACGACATCTGCGTGTGGTGCGAGGTGCCGGGGCCGGCCGAGCCGTAGGTGGCTTCGCCCGGACGCTTCTTCAGGTCGGCCAGCACGGCCGCGAAGTCGGGGTATTTTTCCGGGCGGCCAGAGATCATCACGCTGGGCACCGAGGCCAGTCCGCCGATGGGCGCGAAGTCGCGCGAGGACGAATACGGCACCGACTTCATCATGTGCGGCACCACCGCCATGGTGCTGGCCGCGCCCAGCAGCAGGGTGTAGCCGTCGGGATCGGCGCGGGCCACCGAGGCGGTGCCGATGGTGCCGCTGGCGCCGGGCCGGTTGTCGATGACGAAGCCGATGTTCATCAGCTCGCCCATTTTCTTGAGGATGGGCCGGGCGACGGTGTCGTTGATGCCGCCGGGCGGAAACGGCACGACCACATGGATCGGCTTGGTCGGGAATTTTTCCTGCGCCTGGGCGGCGACGGGCAAGGCGATGGCGGCAAACAGCGCCGCCAGCCCCAGGCGGCGGCGAAGCGACGCGGGGCGGCGGTCGAGAAACTGGAACATGGGCGGGCTTCCTGCGGTCGGTTGGACACGGGGATGCCGCCCCGATCGCAGTGCTGGCGCGACCGGGCGAGAAGGCCTCCCCGGTCACACCGAGCATTTTCCGGACCACCCGCCCGGGCGGCGGCCCGTATCGCCGGCTATTCCAGCTCGATGCTGCCGGCCTCCACGTATTCGTCGAACTGGGTGCGTGGAATGGCCGCCGAGCCGACCACGCCGTCGGCCTGTTCCCAGCTCAGGATGGCGCTGTCGGGCGCCAGTTCGACTTCGATGCGCCCTTTGGGGACCTTGATCGGCGTGCCGTCACCCGGCATGTAGGTGACTTGCCCCGTCACGGTGGCGAATTGCGGCATGGAGAGCTCCTCGTTCTGTGGTGTTCGTTTCCCGCGCGCGCGGGTTTCGGCACCGATTGAATGATGGAATCACGCCAAGCTTGTATCAAGGCTTGAAGGCCCTGACTGCGACGACACCATGCGCGGTCAGCGGCGCAGGCCGGCCAGCGCCTCGTCCGACATGGCCAGCGCCGCATCGGCCATGGCGCAGGTCACGCGCAGGGCGCGCCGCAGTTCGGTTTCTTCCACCACCGCCGGCACGTCGCCGCCGCCCAGGATGTGGTTGACCCGCGAATCCTCCCGGTCGAATCCGGCCACCAGCCGCAGCGCGGGAATGTCGTGGCGGGCGAAGTTGGCGTGGTCGGAGTTGGGCATCAGCGGCAGGTAGCTGTCTACCGGTACGCCGGAGGCGGCGGCAGCGCCGGCCACGAACGGGGCCAGGCCGGGAAAGTCGCTGATCAGCGCGGTCAGGCGTTCGTCGCCGGCCACCGTGTCGAGGTTGATGTCCAGCGCCAGGCGATCGCGCTCGGCGGGCTCCATGGCAGCCAGGTATTGCGCGGAGCCAGCCAGCGCCCATTCCTCGGCGGAGAACAGGCAGACGCGCAGGCCGTGCGTGCCCGCGCCGATGCGCGGCGCCAGCGCGCGTGCCGCGGCCAGCGCCACGGCCACCCCGGTGGCGTTGTCCAGCGCGCTCTGGCCCAGGTCGTGTCCGTCCATGTGGGCGCTGATCACGATGCTGCGGCCGCTGCCGCCGGGCAGGTCGAGCACGCCGATGCCGGCCTGCGAGCCGCGCAGCTCTTCACCGGCCACGAAAAGCCGCACGCGTGCGTGCGGCCCGGCGGCCACCAGGGCCTGGCAGGAGGCGTCGTCGATGTAGGCGGCCGGAATGCCCGCGCCATCGACCGCCCGGCCGGAGGAGCCCGACAGCAGGCCGCGACCGGGCAGCGGATTGGCGATGAGAAAACCGGCGGCGCCGCGCGCCACGGCCAGGTCGTACTTGCGGCGGCGGTGCATGTGGCGCGGCGAAAACGGGTATTCGTGGCGCACCAGCACGATGCGGCCACGCACCGCGTCGCCGACGCGGTCGAAATCCTCGGTGCGGCCGGCACCCAGATCGATCACCTCGCCGCTCAGCCCCTCGGCCGGCGTGCTGGCCGAGCGCAGCAGCGGCTTGCAGGCCAGCGTGGCGCCGCCTTCCAGCGCCAGGCTCGCCGACAGGCAGCGCCAGCCGTCGTAAGGCACCTCGACGCGGCGCACCTCGCCGCCGATCTCGGCCATGCGCGCGATCGCCCAGGCCATGGCGGCAGCCTCTTCGGGCGTGCCGGCCAGCCGGCCGCCGAAGGCGCACAGCGCGCCGAAGTCGGCCATCAGCGCCGGGTCGTGTTCGGCCGCGTCCAGCCAGATGTCTCGCTTGTCGTTCTTCATGGTGTCGTCCGTTTTTGTCTCAGTCGATCTTGATGTCGGCGCGCTTGATCACGTCCTGCCAGCGCACCAGGTCGGCCTTCACGATCTTCTGCAGCGCCTGCGGGTTGCCGTCGGCGGGCGCCGAAACGCCCACGGCCGACATGCGCGCCTTGACCACCGTGGTGTCCATCACCTTTGCCATGGCCTTGGCGAGCGTGGCCTGCACGTCCTTGGGCGTGCCGGCCGGCGCCATCAGGCCCCACCAGCTCTCCACCGCCATGCGCGGCACGCCGGCCTCGCGGAAGGTGGGCACCTCGGGCGTGTCCTTCTGGCGCTGGTCGCTGCTGACCGCCAGGGCGCGCAGCTTGCCCGCCTGGAACAGCGCACTGGCGCTGGCCATGGTGGTGAACGACGCGTCGATCTGGCCGGCGGCCAGGTCGGTGACCGAGGCGGCCGCGCCCTTGTAGGGAATGTGGGTCAACCTGGTGCCGCTGTTGATCATGAACAGCTCGGCCATCAGGTGCGTCAGCGAGCCGTTGCCGCCGGAGCCGATGGACACCGTGTCGGGCGCCGCCTTGGCGCGCTTGACCAGGTCCTGCGCGCTGGAGATCGGCGACTTGCTGTTGACGAACAGGTAGGTCGGCGCCACGCCGAGCAGCGCGATCGGCGCGAAGTTCTTCTCGGCGTCGTAGCGGGCCTTCTCCTTGTAGAGCGCCGGCACGATGGTGAAGGGCACGTCGGCCAGCAGCAGGGTGTAGCCGTTGCCGGCGTCCTGGGCGACGTACTGGGTGCCGATGAGCGAGCCGGCGCCGGCCCGGTTGTCGACGATGACCGGCTGGCCGAGCACCTTGGCCAGCTCGTCGCCGATGGCGCGGGCGATCACGTCGGAGCTGCCGCCCGGCGAATAGGGCACGACGATGTGGACCGGCTGGTCCGGATAGGCAGCATGGGCGGCGGCGCCCAGCAGGAGGGAGCTCAGCGCGAGTGCTGCGACGACGGTGCGGCGAAAGGGAATCATGGAACGGGCCTGCTCGTGGGACGAAAGATGCGGCCCATTCTGGGCAGCGCCCCGGCGGCGGACAAACGACGAATCGGCATACGCTATTCCGTCATGGAATACCGGCGGAACCGCATGCCGGCTCAGGGCGGTGCGTCCAGCGCGGCCGCGAGCTCGCTCACCCAGCCGGTGAAGGCATCGAGGTACGGCCCGCCCTGCAGCGGCCGCGGCTGCATCAGGTAGTAGCCGTAGCGGCCCGGCACCGCTTCGCCGAAGGGCCGCACCAGGCTGCCCTCGCGCAGCGCCGGCTGCACGATGCACAGCGGCACGATGGCCGCGCCCAGGCCGTGCATCAACGCGGGCAAGAGCATCGAGAAGCCTTCGTATTCCGGCGCGTTGCGGCCCGGCCCGGGCCAGTCGGGCGCCATCTCGGCCTTCCATTCGTCCCAGCCGTAGCCGCGCTGGGCGCGCTTGAGCAGCGGCAGCGCGTCCAGGTCCTCGATGCCGGCGAGGGGCGAACGTGCCAGCAGCATGGGCGCGGCCACCAGGCACATTTCGCGGCCGCAGAGGTAGTCGCAACTCATGCCCGAGCGGTGACCGGTGTGCAGCTGGATCTCGGCGTCGAAGCGCTCGGACCTGTCGCGCGGCGACATCAGCCGAGGCCGCACGTTGATGCGGATCTCCGGATGCCGGTCGAAGAACTCCTGGAAATGCGGAAACAGGCAGTGCTGCGCGAACGAGGGCGACACCGCGATGTTCAGGTTCACCCGCGCCGAGGGATGTGCCACCTTGGCGTCGGCCTCGTCGATCAGCCGCAGCGCCGCCGAGATGTTCTCGAGATAGATCGCCCCGGCATAGGTCAGCTGCAGCCCGGTCGGCGTGCGCTTGAACAGGCTGGCGCCGAGCTTGAGCTCCAGCGACTGGATGTGTTTGCTGACCGCGCTCTGCGTCATGTGCAGGTCTTCGGCGGTGCGGCTGAAGTTGAGATGGCCGCTCGCCGCGACGAACACGCGCAGGGACACCAGGGAGTTGCGGGAGCCTTTCATTGGCCAAATTATGAAAGCCGTCTCGGGAATAGCCCGAGTGCGCCAAAAACCTACAGGACGCCACCGCCCGCTCCGACGGACCGGTAGCGCTGGCGCTGGCAAGCTCGCAGGTCCCGTCCGGCGCTCCACCCGTCCATACCATGCACTCCGCGTTTCTCGTCGAAGATAGTCCTCCCGCCCGCGAGTCGCTTACGCTTGCCCTGGCCGAGACGGCCGACATCGTCGCCGTGGGCTGGGCCGAATCGGAAATCGAAGCCGTGGAATGGCTGCGGCAGCATCCCAAACCGGACGTGGTGGTGCTCGATCTGTTTCTCAACGCCGGCACCGGGCTCGGCGTGCTGGCCAAGATCCGGCAGATGGCGCTGGATCTGCGGGTGGTCGTGCTCACCAACAGCGCCACCAGCCTGCTGCGCCGCAGCTGCCTGCTGCTGGGTGCCGAGGCGGTCTACGACAAGGCCGACAACCTCGAGGATTTTCTGCACCACTGCCGCAACATGTTCGCCGAGCCGGCCGGCGGATGACGCCGCCGGCCGAGGCAGGGCACGGCACTTGCTGGCGGCACAGCATCGCCCGCACCCACCCAGGACCGCCGTGACCCCGACGCCCGCCACGCCCCGAACCACGTCGCAGCTGCAACAGGTGCTCGGCCCCTTCCAGCTCTGGGGCATCGCGGTCGGACTGGTCATCTCCGGCGAATACTTCGGCTGGAGCTACGGCTGGAACAGCGCCGGCACCCTGGGCTTTCTGGTGGCGACGGTGCTGGTGGCCACCATGTACACCACCTTCATCTTCAGTTTCACCGAACTGTCGACCGCCATTCCGCATGCGGGCGGCCCCTTCGCCTATGCCCGGCGGGCGTTCGGCGCCACCGGTGGTTTCGTCGCCGGCTTCGCCACGCTGGTTGAGTTCGTCTTCGCGCCGCCGGCCATCGCGCTGGCCATCGGGGCGTACCTGCATGTGCAGTTCCCGGGCGTCGATCCGCGCTATTTCGCGCTGGGTGCGTATGCGATCTTCATCGCGCTCAACTGGGTGGGCGTGGGCATCGCGGCGGCCTTCGAACTCTTCGTCACCCTGCTGGCCATCTTCGAACTGCTGATGTTCATGGGCGTGGTGGCGCCGGGCTGGTCGCTGGCCGCCTTCACCGCCCACGGCTGGGCCGGCAGCGACCGCTTCAGCGCGGCCGCCGTGCCGGGCATCTTCGCGTCGATTCCCTTCGCCATCTGGTTCTTCCTGGCGATCGAGGGCGCGGCCATGGCGGCCGAAGAAGCCCGCGATCCGCGGCACACCATTCCCATCGCCTACACCGGCGGCATCGTCACCCTGGTGGTGCTGGCCTTCGGCGTGATGGTGTTCGCCGGCGGCGTGGGCGACTGGCGCACCATCGCCAACATCAACGATCCGCTGCCGCAGGCCATGAAGGTCGTCGTCGGCGCCGACAGCGGCTGGCTGCACATGCTGGTGTGGATCGGCCTCTTCGGCCTGGTCGCCTCCTTCCACGGCATCACCATGGGTTACTCGCGGCAGATCTTCGCCCTGGCCCGTGCCGGCTACCTGCCGCCCTGGTTCGCGGCGCTCAGCCCGCGCTTCGGCACGCCGCACCGCGCACTGCTGGCCGGCGGCGTGGTGGGCATCGTCGCCATCTTCAGCGACGAATGGGTGAGCTTCGGCGGCCAGACGCTCACCGCCAACATCGTGACCATGGCGGTGCTTGGCGCCATCGTGATGTACCTGGTGTCCATGGCGTCGCTGTTGCGCCTGCGCCGCACCGAGCCGAATCTGCCGCGCAGCTACCGCGCGCCTTTCTATCCGGTGTTTCCGGCCATCGCCTTCGGGCTGGGGCTGGTCTGCCTGGGCGCGATGGTGTGGTTCAACGGCCTGCTGACCCTGCTCTTCCTCGGCCTGATGGCGGTGGCTTACGGCTACTTTCTGGCGACCGGCGAACAACGTCGCCGCGCCGCGCCCGACGCCCTGCTGTCGGCCGACTAGAACCCGCGACACCATGCCTTACCACACCACCATCGCCGGCCAGGTCTTCGCCTTCGACGACCTGAAGCAGGTCATGGCCTGCGCCAGCCCGGCGCGCTCGGGCGACTACCTCGCCGGCATCGGCGCGGCCACCGCGCAGCAGCGCATGGCCGCACGCCACGTGCTGGCCGACCTGCCGCTCAAACGCTTCCTGACCGAAGCGCTGATTCCTTACGAAGACGACGACATCACCCGGCTGATCATCGACAGCCACGATTCCGCCGCCTTCGCGCCGGTGTCGCACCTCACCGTGGGCGACTTCCGCGACTGGCTGCTGTCCGAACGCGCCACCACCGAGGCCCTGAGCACACTGGCGCCCGGCCTCACGCCGGAGATGGTCGCCGCCGTCTCCAAGCTGATGCGCAACCAGGACCTGGTCGCGGTGGCGCGCAAGTGCAGCGTCGTCACCCGCTTTCGCAACACCATCGGGCTGCCCGGCCACCTGGCGGTGCGGCTGCAGCCCAACCATCCGTCGGACGACCTGCGCGGCATCGCGGCCTCCACGCTCGACGGCCTGCTCTACGGCGCGGGCGACGCGGTGATCGGCGTGAACCCGGCCTCCGACAGCCTGCAGGTGCTCGGCCGCCTGCTGCGCATGCAGGACGAGGTGATCCAGCGCTTCGAGATTCCCACTCAATCCTGCGTGCTGACCCATGTCACCAACACCATCCGGCTGATCGAGACCGGCGCGCCGGTCGACCTGGTGTTCCAGTCGGTCGCCGGCACCGAGAAGGCCAACCGCTCCTTCGGCGTCAGCACCGCCATCCTCGACGAGGCCTGGCAGGCCGCGCTGTCACTCAAGCGCGGCACGCTCGGCGACAACGTCATGTACTTCGAGACCGGCCAGGGCAGCGCGCTGTCGGCCGATGCCAACTTCGGTGTCGACCAGCAGACCTGCGAGGTGCGCGCCTATGCGCTGGCGCGGCGCTACCGGCCGCTGCTGGTCAACACGGTCGTCGGCTTCATCGGGCCGGAGTATCTGTACGACGGCAAGCAGATCATCCGTGCCGGCCTGGAAGACCACTGCTGCGGCAAGTTGCTGGGCCTGCCGATCGGCTGCGACGTCTGCTACACCAACCATGCCGAAGCCGACCAGGACGACATGGACACCCTGCTCGTGCTGCTGGCCGCCGCCGGGCTCACCTTCCTGATCGGCGTGCCCGGCGCCGACGACGTCATGCTGAACTACCAGAGCACCTCCTTCCACGACGCGCTGTTCCTGCGCGAAACGCTGGGCCTGAAGCGCGCGCCCGAGTTCGAGACCTGGCTGGCGCGCATGCGCATCACCGACGGCGCCGGCCGGCTGGCGCCGCCCTCCTCCAACCGGCTGCTGGCCGGCATGGGCGGCATCGCCGCCTTGGGCGCATGAGCACCGACGACGGCGCCGTCACCCGCGACCCCTGGCAGGACTGGCGCGCCGCCACGCCCGCGCGCCTGGCCCTGGGCCGCGCCGGCGCCGGCATGCCGACCGACGAAACCCTGCGTTTCGGCTGGGCGCACGCCATGGCCCGCGACGCGATCCATGCCGCGCTGGACGTCGACCGGCTCGACGCCGCCCTGCGCGCCGACGGTTGGGAGGTGGAGCACGCGCGCAGCCAGGCGCCGGACCGCACCACCTACCTGCGGCGTCCCGATCTCGGCCGCCGCCTCGACGAGGCCGAGGCTGAACGGCTGCGCGCGTCGGCACGCCCGGCCGAGGTCAGCGTGGTGATCGGCGACGGGCTGTCGTCGCTGGCGGTCGACCGCCACGCCGCGCCGCTGCTCGCCGCGCTGCGACCGCTGCTGCCGGCGTCCACCGTGTTCGCGCCGGTCGTCGTCGCCACGCAGGCGCGGGTGGCGCTGGCCGACGGCGTGGGCGAGATCTACGACGCGCGGCTGGCGGTGATGCTGATCGGCGAGCGCCCGGGTTTGAGTTCGCCCGACAGCCTGGGCATCTACCTCACGCATTCGCCGCGGGTGGGCCGGCACGATGCCGAGCGCAACTGCATCTCCAACGTGCGACCCGAGGGGCTGTCGTATGAACTGGCCGCCTTCAAGCTGGCTTGGCTGATGCGCGAGGCGCTGCGGCTCGGCGCCACCGGCGTGTCGCTCAAGGACGAAAGCGACCTGGCGGTGCTCGACCTGGGCGATGCGTCCGCGCCACTGCCGCCGCCCTGATCGGGCCGCCGACCCGCGCGATCGGGCCACGAAGCAGCGCCCGCGCGCCGCTGGCCGGCTCGCCGCGCGCGCGGCGGGCCGCCCGGTGGCATCATCCGGCGCGCTCCCCGCGCACCTGTTCTCCAGCCCCGCATGCAATCCCTGATCGACGTCATCCTCCACGCGGGCCGCAGCGCCGTGGACACCGCCCTCTACACCATGCTGCCGATCATGGTGGTCATGATGATCTTCATGCGCTTCCTGGAGGTCAAAGGCGTCACCGGACGGCTGGTGCACTGGTTCACGCCGGTCGCGCGGCCCTTCGGCCTGCCGGGCCTGGGCGTGCTGGCCATGGCGCAGATCTCGCTGGTGAGCTTCGCCGCGCCGCTGCCCACGCTGATGCTGATGGACCGCCAGGGCGCCTCCAGCCGGCACCTCGCCGCCACGCTCGCCGCCATGTTCGCGATGGCACCGGCCAACGCCACCTTTCCGCTGGCCGCGCTCGGCATGCGGCTCGAACCGGTGGTGCTGATGTCCATCGTCGGCGGGCTGGTCGCGGCCTCGACCACCTATTGGGGCCTGGCGCGCTTCCTGCCCGACACCCATCGCCACGGCGCCGCCGACGACGCCCCGCCGCCGCCCCACGAGAACCTGCTGCAGATCATCAACAACAGCGGCGCGCAGGCCATCCGCATCTGCATCAACGTGATTCCGATGTTGATCCTGTCGCTGGTGGTGGTGCTGGGCCTGCAGCGCCTGGGCATGGTCGACGTGCTGACCCGCCATCTCACGCCGGTGCTGGCCGTGTTCGGCATCGACGGCTCCTTCCTGCTGCCGATGGTCACCAAGTACCTCGCGGGCAATACCGCCATGGTCGGCGTGGTGCAGGAGATGGCGGCGCAAGGCCATCTGCAGGCCGCGCAGGTCGACCGCTGCGCGGGCTTTCTGCTGCACCCGCTGGACCTGCCGGGCGTCGCCATTTTCGCCAGCGCCGCACCGCGCCTGGCCCGCATCTGCCTGCCGGCGATGGCGGGCGCCTGCGTGGGGATTGCGGTGCGTTCCTTCGGCTCGGTGGTTTTGGGCTGAGCCGCACGTCGGGAGCGTGGCGAACGCAAAATTGGCGGATCGCAACGCCAGAGAAAGGTTCTTCGCCATGTCCATCGCAACCGACATCGTTTGCGCCTTCGCACCCGCCGGAACGCTGCGGGCATCGATCAACACCGGCAACCCCATCCTGGCCCGGCTCGACGCCTCGGGCGAGGCCGTGGGTGTGTCGGTGGACCTGGCGCGCAAGCTCGCCGCCCGGCTCGGCGTAGGCATCGAACTGATGGTGTTCGACGCGGCGGGCAAGTCGGTGGCGGCGGTGACCGGCGAGCAGGCCGACATCGGCTTCTTCGCCATCGACCCGGCGCGCGGCGAGGGCATCCGCTTCACCGGGCCCTACGTGCTGATCGAAGGCGCCTACCTGGTGGCCGAGGGCTCGCCGCTGCGGGACAACGCCGAGGTCGACCGCGCCGGCCACCGGGTGGTGGTGGGCCGGGGCAGCGCCTACGACCTGTATCTGAGCCGCGCGCTCAAGGCCGCCGAGATCGTGCGCGCCGTCAACTCGCAGGCGGTGGTCGACACCTTCGTGGCAGGCGGCCAGGAAGTCGCCGCCGGCGTGCGCCAGCAGCTGCAGGCCGACCTGCTGCGCCACCCCGGGCTGCGCCTGCTGCCGGGCCGCTTCATGGTGATCGAGCAGGCGATGGGCCTGCCCAAGTCGCGCGGCGAGGCCGCCGCCGACTTTCTGCGCGGCTATGTCGAGGAGATGAAGGCCAGCGGCTTCGTCGCCGAAGCGCTGGAACGCCATCGCATCGAAGGCGCGTCGGTAGCGCCTGCATCCGCGAACGCCTAGTACTGGATCGCGATGTCGCGCACCACCGGGCCGGCTGCGCCGCCGATGAACGACGCCGCCGCATTGCCCGTGGTGTTGCCGTACAGCGTGGCCGCGCCGGTCGCGAGCGACACGGTGTAGAGCGTGAAAGGTCCGGTCGCGCCGCTGCGCAGGGCCGCGAGCACCAGGCCGTTGGCGCCGCCGGCGATGTCGAGCGCACCCTGGCCGGCCAGCACCACGCCGGTCGGGCCCACGTTGACCAGCGTGCCGTCGTTGGGCGGGTTCTGGATGGCCAGCACGTTCTCATTGTTCTCCAGGTCATAGAGCGTGGTGGCGGCGGTGCCGGCGAAGCTGTTGGTGTAGGCCGCGGCGACCACGCTGGCGGGCGTGGCGCGGTTGATGGCGCCGTCGGTGGTGGTGGCGCCGGTGTCGACGTTGATGCGCAGGCTCTGGCCGGTGTCGCCGATGACGCGCAGGCGGTCGGCGACCGGGTTGAAGTCGACGGCGAAGCGGCTGCCGACCAGGCCGGTGTAGGGCGCCGTGGTGTCGGTGGCGTCGGGCAACAGCGTCGCGACGACGGTCGCCACACCGGTCTCCGGCACCACGGTCAGCAGGCGCGCGGCGCTGGTCAGCGCATAGAGCCGGCCGTTGCTCGGGCGGAAGTCGATGCCCAGCACGGTTTCGCCGGAGGCCAGTCCGCTGATCGCCACCGGCGTTGACAGGGTGCCCGGCGTGGCGGGCGCAAAGGCGGTGAGCTGGGACGCGTCGGTCAGCACATAGGCGCGCGGCGCGGCGGGGGCGACGAGCGTCAGGCCGACGATGGCTTCGCCCGTGCCGATGGCGCCGACGGCCCGCGCACCCGCCGAGCCGCCGAGCGGCACGGTGTAGAGCTGGGTCACGCCGCCGACGGTCAGTGCCGCGTAGCCGGTGTTGTTGCGCGGGTCGATGTCGAAGCCGTTGGCGGCAGCGAAGGTCACGCCCAGGGCCACGGGCGTGGTCTGCGTGCCGGCGTTCGGCGGGTCCTGCAGATAGAGCGTGCCGGCGCCGTCGAGGTTGAAGAGCTGAGTGGTGGTGGTGCCGGCGAAGGCGTTGGTATAGGCCGATGCGGTGATGGTGGCGGGTGCGCCGTTGATCGCGCCGTCGACCGTGGCCGCGCCGGTGCTCACGTCCACCCGCAGGTTCTGGCCGGTGTTGCCGACGATGCGCAGGCGGTCGGCCACCGGGTTGAAGTCCACGCCGAACTGGCTTCCGGCCAGCGGCACTGACAGGGTGGCGCGCAGCGTGAGCGCGCCGGTGAGCGGCTCGAGCGTGTAGATGCGGCTGAGCGAGCTCACCGCGTAGACCAGGCCGTCGGCCGGCCGCACGTCGATGCCGACAATGTTCTCGCCGCTGGCCAGGCCCGAAAGATTGACGCCGCTGGTCAACGTGGCCGGCGCCGTGCGGTTGAAGCTGACAACGCGCCCGGCGGCGGTCACCGCCACCGTGTCGCCGAGCGTGGCCGGCGGAAAGACAGTCGGCGAATTGCTGCCTCCGCCGCAGGCGCAAAGCGCGGCGGCCGCGACGAGGGCCAGGGGAAGAACGCGGTGGATGACGGGCATGGCGAGGATCCTGTGATGGAGTTGAATGGAGGTGCCGTGGGTCTTTGTTCGGTCTGCGTTTTTGATCGCGGCACCCTTCACTACCCGCCGGCAACCCCGATGGATGCAGCCTTGGCGAACCCTTACCTTCGGTAGCAGGGTCGCGGGTAAACCCCATTCCCATCCGCTGCACGATCGGGCAACACCCGAGCGAAACATTCGCTTCGACCCGATGCGACAATCCGCGCCTTTCGAGCCCTGGCGCCGCCGCCCGCGCCACCTTTGCCGTGATCGTTCGACCCCGCCCCCACTGGATCCACCTTCTGTTCGTACGGCGCGGCTCGCTCATCCGGCTGATCTGGCAGCAGCAGTTGTTCATCGTGCTGTGGTCCTGCGCGGTGGTCTGGGTGCACGGCCAGCTGTTTCTCTTCAAGGTCACGCTCAATTCCAGCCCGTTCTCGCTGATGGGCGTGGCGCTGGCGATCTTCCTGGGCTTTCGCATCAACGCCAGCTACGACCGCTACTGGGAAGCTCGCAAGCATTGGGGCGCGGTGTTGGTGGAAGCGCGCAACCTGGCGCGACTGGCGCTGGCATCCATCGCGCCGCCGCAGGACGTACGGCCCTTCGTGCTCGGTTTGATCGCCTTTGCCACCGGCATGCGCAACCAGCTGCGCGGCCAGCCGGCGGCCACCGGCACCGAAGGTCTGCTGCCGCCCGAGGTATGTCGCCAGCTCGAAGGCGCGCGTTCCGGCCCCACACTCACCTTGCTGTGGCTGGCGCGCTGGCTGCAGGACCGTCAGCGCGAGGGCTGCATCGACGGGCACAAGGCGCAGACCATGGACACCTCGCTCAACGCCCTGTCGATGGCTTTCGGCAGCTGCGAGCGCATCGCCAACACCCCCCTGCCCTTCACCTATTCGGTCATCCTGCACCGCAGCGCCTATGTGTATTGCACGCTGCTGCCCTTCGGCCTGGTCGATTCCATCGGCTGGATGACGCCGCTGGTGGTCTCCTTCGTGTCCTACACGTTCTTCGCGCTGGAGGCGCTGAGCGACGAGATAGAGGAGCCCTTCGGCCTGCGGGCCAACGATCTGGCGCTGGACGCCATGACCGCCGGTATCGAAGCCGGGCTGCGCGAGATGCTGGGCGAAGTGCCGCCGCCGCCGATGCGCCCCGACACGCAGTACCGGTTGAGCTGACGACGGCCATTGCCGGGACAAGAGTCGAGCGCTCTGCGGTATACAGCTTAAAAGCTGTATTTTTCGCCTACAGCTTTTGAACTGTTTTTTCAAAAAACAGCATAGGATATGTAAACCTACCGCTTCGAAAGCCGCCGTGCGCGAATACCCCGTGAGAACCGCAAGCCAGCTGCCCGGCTTGCTCAAGGCATATCGTCAGGAGTCGGGTTTGACGCAGTCTGAACTCGCCCGGCGCCTCGGCATCACCCAGCAGACGCTGTCCACCCTGGAGCGCAACGCAGCTAAGGTCAATGCCGACCGGCTGCTGCAGTTGCTCAATCTGCTCGGTGTGGAACTGGTGCTCCGCCGCCCGGCGCCCACCGACCTGGCACCCGCCGGCGATGAAGGACCGGCCTGGTGAACCGCCGCCGCTGCCTGGGCCTGTGGATGAACGGCGTTTTCGTCGGCACCTGGAGCCTGTCGCAACCGAGCGGCGAAACCCTGCAGTACGACACCGCTTGGGTCGCATCGGCCGAGGCACGGCCCCTGTCCCGCTCGCTGCCCATCATGCCGGGCAATCCGCCGCATCGCGGCGCAGTAGTCCACGATTACTTCGACAACCTGCTGCCCGACAGCAAGGACATCCGCGACCGGGTCGCCCGCCGCTGGCGCGCTGCCGGCACCGACGCCTTCGACCTGCTCGCGGAAATCGGCCGCGACTGCATCGGCGCGCTGCAGATCCTGCCCGAGGGGGCGGTGCCTGCCGGCATGGACACCGTCTCTGCATCGCCGCTGACTGAGTCCGAGGTCGCGCGCCTGCTGCGCGCCACTCTGGCGCCGACGCCACTGGGCCTGGCCGACGCCGAGGACTTCCGCATTTCGCTGGCCGGCGCCCAGGAAAAGACCGCCCTGCTCCAGCAAGACGGACGCTGGTGGCTGCCGCACGGCACCACGCCGACGACCCACATCCTGAAGCTGCCCATGGGCCTGATCGGCGGCCAGCAATACGACATGCGCGACTCGGTGCAGAACGAATGGCTGTGCTCGCGCATCCTGGCTGCGTACGGCATGCCGGTCGCGCCGTGTCGCGTCTGCCGATTCGAGGACCTCACCGTGCTCGCGGTCGAACGCTTCGACCGCGCATGGTGGACGACATCCACCGGCGAGCGCCGGCTGATTCGCCTGCCGCAGGAGGACCTGTGCCAGGCCACGGGCACACCGCCGTGGATGAAGTACGAAGCCGATGGTGGTCCGGGCATCGAGGCGATCATGGGTTTGCTGGCCGGTGCCATCGACCCGACCGCCGCGCGGCGCGTCTTCTTCCAGGCGCAGGTGCTGTTCTGGCTGCTCTGCGCCACCGACGGACATGCGAAGAATTTCTCGATCTTTTTGCGCCGGGGCGATGCCTACGCGCCCACGCCGCTCTACGACGTGCTGTCGGCCTATCCGCTGCTCGGCGAGGCTCCGGGCCGGCTGTCGCCGCACAAGGCGTCGATGGCCATGGCGGTCCGTTCGAAGAACGCCCACTGGAAGATGCGCGAGATCCTGCGCCGGCACTGGCTGGCGCTCGGCGAGCGCCACGGCGTCACGCTGCCCGGTGGCGGCGAGCCGGCCGAGGTGCTCGACGACCTGGTCAGCCGCACGCCGGGCGTGATCGACACGGTGCGTGCCGAGATTCCCGAGACCTTCCCGGCCGGGTTGGCGGACGCGATTCTGAAAGGGCTGGAACAGGCGGCGGTGCGACTCGCCGGCTGAGATCGAACGCCGTCATTCCGGTCGGTTAGACACCGCGAGGACCTCGCGCAGCGATACGTCCTCCAGCGAATACACACCGCGTGAAGCGCGCCAGACAAGCGACCTGTCCTGCAGCGCCTGGAGCGCGGCCTGGGTGGAGGTGACATCGAGCCGGCCCGCGGCTTCCTCGGGCTCGCCGGCCTGACGCAAGGCGTCGCGGTACTTTTCCAGCGTGGCCGCTTCGAAAGGCCGGTAATGGGTGCCCGCGTCGGCCAAAACACGCAGCACGGCGGACTGCAGTGGCGTCAGCGCATGGACCACCCGCAAGGTCTCGGCGATGGCGGCATCGATCTGTTCCTGCACGGCGGCGGCGAACCGCTGCGGCACGTCGTCGGCGGTCAGTTCGAGGTCGAAACGCAGGGAATCGGCGGCGGCCCCCAGAAGCTCCGGACGCCATCCGGCCTGTTCGAACAAAAGCCAGGCCGCCTCGGCCTCGATCGGGGCCGGCAATCCGACGTGCTGGCAAAACCACTGGATGTAGTCGCGGTCGAGATGCGGAAACGTCACGAGCGGCGCGCCGTAGAAGGCTTGGTCCTGGCTGTTGCGCAGCATGGCCAGCTTGTCGCGATTGGAGCCGGTACACACCAGCCGCAGGCCGAAATGCGTGCTGCTGTTGAGCTCGTCGCGCGCTGCCTTGAGGGCGAAAAGGCTGTCCATGCCCGCCTGGCTGGTCAATGCCTGCTGCGCCTCGTCGATCACGATCACCACCGGTTTGCGCAACTCGTCAGAGAGCGCGCCCAGCGCCTGGACCAGCGTCACATCGCGCCCGATGCCGATGATCGCTCAGGCGAGCTGACCGGCTTCCACGAACCGCCCCGACACCAGCTTCAGCCGCCGATTGCAGCGCTCGGCCAGCGCGGCATCGTGGGTCACCATCACGAAGGCCGTGTCGTGCTCGCGCGCCAGGCGCAGCATCAGGTCGAACACGCCATCGGCCGTGGAACGGTCGAGATTGCCGGTGGGCTCGTCGGCCAGCACGCAGGCCGGGCGGGTGACCAGCGCGCGGGCGATGGCCACGCGCTGGCGCTCGCCGCCCGACAGCTCGGCCGGTCGGTGCAACAAGCGCTCGCCCAATCCCACCTGCTGCAGCAAGGCGGTGGCAGCGGCCTCGCATTCGGGCCGGGTCTGGCGGCGGATGCGCAGCGGCATGCCGACGTTGTCGAGCGCGCTGAATTCCGGCAGCAGATGGTGGAACTGGTAGATGAAGCCCAGGCTGCGGTTGCGCAGCCGGCCCTGCGCGGCGGCATCGAGCTTGTCGAGGCGCTGGCCGAGCAGCGTGACCTCGCCGGCGGTAGGCGCGTCCAGCCCGCCGAGCAGGTGCAGCAGCGTGCTCTTGCCCGAGCCGCTGGCGCCGACGATGGCGATGGTTTCCCCGGCACGGATGTCGAGGTCGATGCCGTGCAGCACCGTCAGGTCGATGCGGCCGTCGACGAAGCGCTTGGACAGTCCGCGGGCGGACAGCACGGCCTGGCCGTGGGTGATGGTTTCACTCATAACGCAGGGCCTCGGCCGGGTTCACGCGGCTGGCGCGCCAGCTGGGATAGAGGGTGGCGACGAAAGCCAGCACCAGCGAGATGACCGCGATCGGCACGATGTCGGCCTCCTGCGGCTCGCTCGGCATGCGGCTGATGAGATAGACGTCCTTGGGCAGGAAGCTCGCGTGGAACAGTTGCTCCAGCGCCGGCACGATGACGTCGATGTTGAAGGCGATCAGCAGACCCAGCCCCAGGCCCGCCAGCGTGCCGATGACGCCGACCATGGCGCCCTGCACCACGAAGATGCCCATGATGCTTTTCGGGCTGGCGCCGAGCGTGCGCAGGATCGCGATGTCGGCGCGTTTGTCGGTCACCGTCATCACCAGGGTGGAGACCAGGTTGAAGGCCGCCACCGCCACGATGAGCGTGAGGATGATGAACATCATGCGTTTCTCGACCTGCACGGCCGCGAACCAGGTCTTGTTCTGCTGGGTCCAGTCGCGCACGAAGACTTCGCCGCTCAGGCTGTTGGCCAGTTCCTGAGCCACTTCCGGGGCCCGGTGCAAATCGCGCAGCTTCAGGCGCACGCCGCTCGGGCCTTCGAGTCGGAAGATGCGCGCGGCGTCTTCCTCGTGGATCAGCGCCAGGGCCGAGTCGTATTCGAAGTGGCCCGAATCGAAGGTGCCGACCACCGTCATCTGCTTGAGCCGCGGCACCACGCCGGCCGGCGTCACCTGGCCGTTGGGCGACACCAGCGTGACCGGATCGCCCACCCGCACGCCCAGGGCGCGCGCCAGTTCGATGCCGAGCACCACGCCGAACTGGCCCGGCACGAGCTTGTCGAGCACGCCGGGCGCGGTGGCCGTGCCGAGGTCGGTCACCTCGCTCTCGTGCGCCGGGTCGATGCCGCGGATCAGCGTGCCGCGCATGTCCTCGCCACGCGCGATGAGCGCCTGCGCTGCGATGAAGGTGGCCGCGCCGACCACCTCGGGGTTGCGGCGCGCTTCGGCCATGGTCTTGGCGGCGTCGGGCAGCGCGCCGCCGGCGGGCGCGAAGATCTCGATGTGCGAGACCACCGACAGCATGCGGTCGCGCACCTCCTTCTGGAAGCCGTTCATCACCGACAGCACGATGATCAGCGCCGCCACGCCGAGCGCGATGCCCAGCATGGACACGCCCGAGATGAAGTTGATGAAACCGTTGCGCCGGGTGGCCCGGCCGGCGCGGGTGTAGCGCCAGCCCAGGACCAGCTCGTAGGGAAGTTGCATGGAGAAAAGGTGGAGTGCTCGTGGATGCTCGGGCGGCCGCCCCGGCACACGGCGGGAGCCGGCGCGACGGAAGGCGCAGGCATTGTGATCGAAACGGTCATGACCCTGGTGTCCGACTGCAAGCCGCGCCCGATGGGACAATCCGGGCGATGCATCTTCTCGTTCCGTACGCCAGCGCCCTGGCCCCGGCCTGCGAGGCCGCCCAGCAAAACCTCGCGCTGCCGAACCTGCAGCGCCTGCTGGCGCGGTTGGCCCTGTCGACGGCCGACGAGGCCGACGAATTCAACCCCACGCCGCCGCATGAACGTGCCCTGGCGCGTTTGCGCGGCCTGCCCGCCATGCCCGGTCGCCAGCCCTGGGCCGCGCTGGCGCTGGCCGACGCGGGCCAGGCACCCGGCGGCGACGCCTGGGCCTGGATCACACCCTGCCACTGGCAGATCGCGCCCGACCACATCAGCATGACCGATCCGGCCGCGCTCGGCCTGACCGAGGCCGAGTCGCGCGCGGTACTGGCACTGGTGTCGCCGTATTTCGCCGAAGACCGCATCACGCTCGACTACCGCTCGCCCACCACCTGGCTGGCGCGCGGCGACATCTTCCGCGACCTGCCGAGCGCCTCGCTCGACCGCGTCACCGGCCGCAGCATCGACCTGTGGATGCCCGACGGCCCCGCCGCCCGGCCGCTGCGAAGGCTGCAGACCGAGTTTCAGATGCTGCTCTACACCGACCCGATGACCGACGAACGCAACGCCCGCGGCCTGGCCGCCGTCAACGCCTTCTGGATCAGCGGCACCGGCGCCCTGCCCGAAGGCATACGGCCGGCGCCGGCCGCGCTGGTGGTGCCGCAGGGCCTGCGCGAAGCCGCACTGCACGAGAACTGGGCCGCCTGGCGCCAGGCCTGGCAGGAGATCGACGCCGGCGCCTGCGCCGACGCCCTGCGCGCACTGGACGCCGGCGAGCCGGTCACGCTCACCCTCTGCGGCGAACGCGCGGCACTCGAGTTCACCCCATCGAAACCGACGCTGTCGCAACGCCTGCGCGGCCTCTTCGGCGCCAAGGCCGGCCTGCAGGACTGGACGGCCCGCTTATGAAGATCATCGACCGCGACGTGCCGCCGCGCAGCGCCTGGGCGCTGGAGCAGGCCGGCGTGCATCCGCTGCTGGCGCGGCTCTACGCGGCGCGCGGCGTGCGCCACCAGGACGAACTCGACGACGGCCTCGCCCGCCTGCTGCCGCCCGCCGGCCTGCTCGGCGCGGCCCAGGCCGCCGTGCTGCTGGCCGACGCCATTCGCGACGACCGGCGCATCTGCATCGTGGCCGACTACGACTGCGACGGCGCCACCGCCTGCGCGGTCGCGGTGCGCGGGCTGCGACTGCTCGGCGCCCGCCACGTCGACTACCTGGTACCCGACCGCGTGGTCGACGGCTACGGCCTCACCGCCACCATCGCCCAGCGCGTGGCCGAGCGCGGCTGCGACCTGCTGGTCACCGTCGACAACGGCATCGCCAGCGTGGAAGGCGTGGCCTTCGCGCAATCGCTCGGCCTGCAGGTGCTGGTCACCGACCACCATCTGCCCGGGCCGGTGCTGCCGACGGCAGAAGTGCTGGTCAACCCGAACCAGCCCGACTGCGGCTTCGACAGCAAGTGCATCGCCGGCTGCGGCGTCATGTTCTACGTGCTGCTGGCGCTGCGGGCCGAGCAACGCCAGCGCGGCGTGTACACCGAGCAACCCCAACCCAAACTCGACGCGCTGCTGCCGCTGGTGGCGCTGGGCACCGTGGCCGACGTGGTCAAGCTCGACGCCAACAACCGCCGGCTCGTAGCCCAGGGCCTGGCGCGCATCCGGCGCGGCGCGATGCAGCCCGGCATCGCGGCATTGTTCGAGGCGGCCGGCCGCAAGGCGCCGGCCGCGACGGCCTTCGATTTCGGCTTCGCGCTCGGGCCGCGCATCAACGCCGCGGGTCGCCTGGCCGACATGACGCTGGGCATCGAATGCCTGCTCACCGAAGACCGCGCCCGCGCCGACGAACTCGCCCGCATGCTCGACACCATCAACCGCGAACGGCGCGACATCGAAGGCGGCATGCGCGACGACGCCATGGCCATGGCCGAGACACTGTTCGCCGCCGGCGGCCTGGACAGCCCGCCGGGCGCCATCTGCGTGTTCGGTGCGGACTTCCACGAAGGCGTGGTCGGCATCGTCGCCTCGCGCCTGAAGGACAAGCTGCACCGGCCCACCTTCGTCTTCGCCGCCAGCGCCGCGCCCGGCAAGGAGATGGAACTCAAAGGCTCGGGCCGGTCGATTCCAGGTTTTCACCTGCGCGACGCGCTCGACCTGGTCGCCAAGCGACATCCGGGCGTGCTGCTCAAGTTCGGCGGCCATGCCATGGCGGCGGGCTGCACCATTGCCCGGGAGCACTTCGAGACGTTTCGCGATGCGCTCGCGCAGGTCGCCGACGAATGGCTGGACGAAGCCACGCTCACCCGCCGCCTCGAAACCGACGGCCCGCTGGCGCCCGAATACCGGCGCGCCGAGATGATCGACACGCTGCACACCGCCGTCTGGGGCCAGGGCTTCGCCGCGCCCACCTTCGCCGAGGAGGTGCAGGTGGTGAGCCAGCGGCTGGTGGGCGAGCGGCACCTGCAGCTGAAACTGCTGCACCAGGGCCAGCCGGTGGACGGCATCTGGTTCGGGCGCACCGAGGTGCTGCCGGCACGGGTGCGTCTGGCGTTCCGGCTCGACGTGAACGAGTGGCGGGGCGAGCGGAAGGTGCAGTTTCTGGTGGAGGCGGCGGAACTTTGACCTGGCCTCCATGCGACGCCGACGCGGTCTTGCGGCCACCGTCGACGCCGCCGGCCTAAAATGCACGGGTGCCTACCTTCCAAAACGCCGACCTCCATTGCCACTCCGTGGTCTCCGACGGCACCCTCACGCCCGAAGCGCTGGCAGCCCGGGCCAAGGGCAACGGGGTCGAGCTCTGGGCACTCACCGACCACGACGAGATCGGCGGCCAGCACCGCGCCGCTGCCGCTGCCCGAGCGGTCGGCCTGCCCTACCTGACCGGCGTGGAGATCTCGGTCACCTTCGCGGATGAGACCGTGCACATCGTGGGCCTGGGCTTCGACGCCGACGACCCGGCCATCGTGCAAGGCCTGGCCGACACCCGCGGCGGTCGCGAGAAGCGCGCACGCGAGATGAGCGAGCAGCTCGCCAAGGTCGGCATCGACAGCGCCTACGAAGGCGCGCTGCGCTACGTCGGCAACCCGGAACTCATTTCCCGCACCCACTTCGCGCGCTACCTGGTCGAGGCCGGTTACTGCAAGGACACGCCGGAAGTCTTTCGCAAATACCTCACCGACAACAAGCCCGGCTTCGTGCCTCACCGCTGGGCGACGCTCTCCAACGCCGTGGGCTGGATCACCCAGGCAGGCGGTGTCGCGGTCATCGCCCATCCGGGCCGCTACAAGTTTTCGGCCACGGCCGAATACGCGCTGTTCAGCGAATTCAAGCAGCACGGCGGCAAGGGCGTGGAAGTGGTCACCGGCAGCCACACGCCGCCGGAATACATCGTCTATGCCGACATGGCCCGCGAATTCGGGCTGGCCGCCTCGCGCGGCAGCGACTTCCACAGCCCGGACGAATCGCACACCGACCTGGGCAAGCTGCCCTATCTGTCGCAGGATCTCCCCACCGTGTGGGACCTGCTGGCAGACCGCATCCAGTGAGCCCCGCGCTCGCGGGAATCGCTTGCGCGGTGCTGGCCACCGCCTGTTTCGCCACCCTCGACAGCAGCATGAAGTACATGGGCGCGACGCTGCCCCTGTTCACCGTCGTCTGGATCCGTTATGCGGTGCAGGCGGTGGTGGTGAGCGCCGCGATCCTGCCCTCGCGCGGTCTGGCGGCGCTGCGCACCGAGCATCCGCGTTTTCAGTGTCTGCGCGGCGTGCTGCTGATGTCCACCAGCATCCTCGGCTTCTTCAGCCTGCGCCACATGCCGGTGGGCGAGTTCACCGCCGTGGTCATGGTCACGCCGCTGGCCATCACCGTGCTGGCCGGCATGGTGCTGCACGAGAAGGTGTCCGCGCTGCGCTGGATGCTGGTGGCGCTGGGCTTCGCCGGCACGCTGGTGGTGTTGCGCCCGGGCAGCGAAGCCTTCCAATGGGCCACGCTGCTGCCGCTGGCGCTGGTCGGCTGCAACGCCTGGTTCCAGGTGCTCACCAGCAAGCTCGCCCGCACCGAGGATCCGATCACGATGCAGTTCTACAGCGGCTGGGTGGGCACGGCCTTGCTGTCCCTGATGCTGCCGCTGGGCTGGAAGATGCCGGGCGACTGGCTGACCTGGGTCAAGCTGATCGCCATGGGGCTGGCCGGCACCGTCGGCCACTACCTGCTGACCATCGCCTATCGCCGCGCGCCGGCGGCCACGCTCATGCCCTTCTTCTATGCGCAGATCGGCTTCGCCGTGGTGGCCGGCTACCTGCTGTTCAGCCACGTGCCGGATTCGGTCGCGGTGGCGGGCATCGTGCTGATCGCCTTGTCGAGCGCGGCCGGCGCCTGGCTCACGGTGCGCGAGAGCCGGATAGTCGTACAGCCCGCAGAGGCTTGACGCGCAAGGGACAATCCTCCCCATGGCCCAGTACTTCGAACTTCATCCCGACAACCCGCAGGCGCGGCTGATCAAGCAGGCCGTCGCCCTGCTGCAGCGCGGCGGCGTGGCGGCGATTCCCACCGATTCCAGCTATGCGCTGGCCTGCCAGCTCGACGACCGTGACGCGGTGGAGCTGATGCGCCGCATCCGCCAGGTCGACGACAAGCACCACCTCACCCTGCTCTGCCGCGACCTGAGCGAGCTCTCCAGCTACGCCAAGGTCGACAACCGGCAGTACCGGCTGCTCAAGGCCGCCACGCCCGGCGCCTACACCTTCCTGCTCGAAGCCACCAAGGAAGTGCCGCGCCGGGTGAGCCATCCGCAACGCAAGACCATCGGCCTGCGCGTGCCCGACCACAAGGTGCTGCAGGCACTGCTGGCCGAACACGGCGCGCCGCTGCTGGCCACCACCTTCATTCCACCCGGCGAGGACGAGCCGCTCAACGACGCCGCCGAGATCCGGTCGCGCTACGAGAAAGTGCTGGCCGCCGTGGTGGACGCCGGCGCCTGCAACCTGGAGCCGACCACCGTGGTCGACCTCACGCCCATGGACGGCGGCGACGACCCGGTCGTGATCCGCCAGGGCCGGGGCAGCCTGGAAGCGCTGGGCCTGCAGGGCTGACACAATCGCCCGGTGGACATCTCTCAACTGATTCAGACCGTACTGGTCAATGCGCTGCCGCTGCTCTTTGCGATCACGGTGCACGAGGCGGCCCACGGTTATGCCGCGCGCCGCTTCGGCGACGACACCGCCATGCGCATGGGCCGGCTCACCCTTAACCCGCTGCGGCACATCGACCCGATCGGCACGGTGATCATGCCGGCGATCATGTTCTTCGCCACCGCCGGCTCCTTCGCCTTCGGCTATGCCAAGCCGGTGCCGGTCAATTTCGACCGGCTGCGAAATCCGCGCCGCGACATGGTGCTGGTCGCGCTGGCCGGTCCGGCGTCCAATTTCATCCAGGCCTTTCTGTGGGCGGTTTTCCTGCTGGCGCAGCTCGGTTTCGGGGTGCAGGAGCGCTTCTTCCTGGAGATGGCGCAGTCGGGCATTCGCTGGAACCTGGTCATGTGGGCCTTCAACCTGTTCCCGCTGCCGCCGCTCGACGGCGGGCGGGTGTTGTCCGGCCTGCTGCCGCCCCGTGCGTCGGCGGCGCTCGACCGCATCGAGCCCTACGGATTCTTCATCGTCATGGGCCTGGTCGTCGTCGGCGTGGTCAGCGCGTTCTGGATGGTGCCGCTGATCGGCCTCGGCGAAAGCGTGCTCAAGCTGATGCTGATGCCCATCGCTTCGCTGGTGCGCTAGGGTTCACCGCCACGCCAGCGCCACCCGGCGGATTCCCTTCTTTCCTGCGACATCGTTTTTTCTCCCATGAGCATCCAACGCGTTCTCACCGGCATCACCCCCACCGGCACGCCGCACCTCGGCAACTACGTCGGCGCCGTCCGGCCAGCCATCGCGGCCAGCCGCGAGCCGGGTGTCGAGAGCTTCTATTTCCTGGCCGACTACCACGCGCTGATCAAGTGCGACGACCCAGCGCGCATCCAGCGCTCCACGCTGGAGATCGCCGCGACGTGGGTGGCTTCCGGGCTCGACCCCGAGCGCGTCACCTTCTACCGCCAGTCCGATATTCCGGAGATTCCGGAACTCAACTGGATGCTCGGCTGTGTCACCGGCAAGGGTCTGCTCAACCGTGCGCATGCCTACAAGGCGCAGGTCGACAAGAACGCCGCCGCCGGTGCCGAGCCCGATGCCGACGTGAGCGCGGGCCTTTTCATGTATCCGGTGCTGATGGCCGCCGACATCCTGATGTTCAAGGCGCACAAGGTGCCGGTCGGCCGCGACCAGGTGCAGCACATCGAGATGGCGCGCGACATCGCCTCCAGCTTCAACCACCTCTACGGCGAGCACCTGGTGCTGCCCGAAGCGGTGATCGAAGCCTCCGTCGCCACCCTGCCCGGCCTCGACGGCCGCAAGATGAGCAAGAGCTACGACAACACGATTCCGCTGTTTTTGCCGCGCGACGAGCTCAAGCGGCGCATCGGCGGCATCCTCACCGACTCGCGCGCACCCGGTGAGCCCAAGGAAACCGAGGGCTCGGCCCTGTTCCAGATCTTTCAGGCCTTCGCCGCCGAAGACGAAACCGCCGCGCTGCGCCAGGCCTACGCCGAGGGCATCTCCTGGGGCGACGCCAAGCAGAAGCTGTTCGAGCGCATCGACCGTGAAGTCGCTCCGATGCGCGATGCGTACGAAGCGCTCATCGCCCACCCTGCCCGGCTCGAAGACCTGCTGCAGGCCGGCGCCGCCAAGGCGCGCCGCACGGCCACGCCGCTGATCGGCGAACTGCGTCATGCCGTCGGCCTGCGCCGCCTCGCCGCGGCCAGCGTGCCGCAGACGCAGCAACAAAAACCGGCCCGCGCCGCGCTGCCCACCTTCAAGCAGTACCGCGAAGCCGACGGCCAATTTCATTTCAAGCTGCAGGACGGCCGGGGCCAGTTGCTGATCCAGAGCCGGGGCTATGCGGCGCCGCGCGAGGCCGCGCAGGCCATGGCCGCCTTGCAGGTGCCGGGCGCCGATCTCACGGCCCTGCTGGCCGACGCGGTGGACGACGCCGTGCCGGCCGATCCGGCCGCGGTGGCCGACGCGCTGCAACTGCTGCTGGCGGCCCGCGAGGGCTGACCTCGCCCCGGGCGGGCCGCCTACAGCATCCACTCGCTGGCGCCCGACGTGCGCCGCCCGCGCCGCTGGCCAGACTCACCGCATTCCATACCGATGCAGGAGAGACAACGTGAGCCAGCCAGCCAAAACCCAGAACCCGGTCGACGAAACACCGCGCGCCGGTGAAATCACCGGCGGTAACCGGGGCGCCCTTTCCGGTCGCGACGACGACCAGAGTCGCGCGATCGGTCAGGACAATCCCTTGGTCGAGGGCAGCCGCCAGGGCCGCGAGCGCAACAAGCAGAGCCTCGACAAGGACTTGCCGGGTGATTCCGACAAGGCCATCTAACAGCTGTAGGCCGACACGCCGTCGACCCACGGCGTTACGTCCTGCAACTACCAATCAGGTACGAAGTTCCAATCGAAATCTGCCCGGTTAAGGAGCCTGTCATGCGCCGACCGTTACACAAAGCTTTTGCCGTTTTCTCCGCCACTGTGTTGGTTGCGGTGTCAGCCGCAGCTGCGGTGTTGCTGCCTGATCAGGCTGCCGAGGCGACCGATCTGGGCATCATCCAGATCGATCAGCTCTTCGGCCCGGGCACGTTCGAGCGCTGAGCGATCGTCAAAAAAGGCCTTCCGGATTCAGCCCTCGGCGGGCTTGTCCGATTTCTCCTGTCGAAATTGCGCCATCGCCATCAGTTGCTCGTCGCGCCACTGCACCCGCTGCTCCCACTGCTCGAGCGGCAACAATTCGCGGCGCTGCGTGGCTACCTTGCCGACCAGTTCCGGCGTCCACGGATCGTGCTGACCGCGTGACGCCCCCATGCGCTCGTAGGCCGGGCCCATCTTGGCGGCATGGCTTTCGATGCCACCCCGCGTGTTGAGGTCCACCGTCTCGAACGGGCCGATGAAGCTCCAGCGCAACCCCAGCCCGTCGCGCATCACGGTGTCGATGTCTTCCACGCTGGCCACGCCGTCGCGCACCAGGCAATAGGCCTCGCGCAGCACCGCGCCCTGCAGGCGGTTGAACAGAAAACCCTCGATTTCCTTGCGCACGATCACCGGCTTCATGCCGACCGAGGCGAAGATCGCCCGGCACCGCACCAGCGCGTCCGCATCGGTGAAGTCGGCCGGCACCAGTTCGATCACCGGAATGAGATACGGCGGATTGCCCGGGTGCGCCACCATGCAACGGCCGCGGCCCGGCAGTTCGGCGCAATAGGCCGATGCCGGCAGCGCTGACGATGCGCTGCACAGCACCGCATCGGCCGGCGCAAAGGTGTCGAGTGCGGTGAACACCTGCTTCTTGACGTCGGCGCGTTCGGGCGCGCATTCGATCGCCAGCGCGATGCCCGCGGCGGCCACTTCGACCGAATCGACCGTCTCGACGCGGGCGAGCAGCGCATCGACGGGCTCGTTCAACAGGCCGCGTTGCAGCAGCATGTCGCAACGCTCGCGCAATTCTGCGGGCACCAGTCGCCGCCGCTCGGCCGACGGATCCTGCACCCGCACCTGCCAGCCGGCGCGCGCCAGCACTAGCGCGAAGGCGACTCCGATGCTGCCGCCGCCGATGACGGCGGCGACTCGATGGATGGGACTGGCGGGCGCGGCGAGAGTCATGAAAAAGGCTTCCGAAAACGGTGGAAAGAGGAGCCTTCGATTATGTCGACGCACCCCGAAGCCTGCTGCCGACGGCGCCGACACGGCCCGCTCAGCGCAACCGGGCGGCGTCGACCTCGTCGCTTCCGATGCGCACCGCCTCCACAGGCCGCACCAGCGCTCGCATCTCGGTCAGCAGCCCCGTCACCTGCTGGGCATGCCGTTGCTCGTCGCTCTCGCGCCAGAGCGCCTGCTGTTTGCGCAGCCAGAGCTTGTCTTTCTGGGAGCGCTGACGTTGCTCGAAAGCCTGCTCCGCGAAGCCCTGCTCCAGCACCTCGCGCATCGGCGCCAGCCAGCGCGCCATGAGCCGGCCCGGCGTCGCCCACCACCAGAGCACCGTCGCGGTCGCGGCACCGCCCAGCGCGGCGAGCGCTCCCACGACCAGGAGCAACCAGATCTCGACGGTCTGCGTCATGCGGTCCTCTCGGGGTGATGGGCGGCGGCTGCGGTGACGAATGGCGATGAAGGCATGGACTGGCTCGCTGGTGATTCCCTGGTCGGCCCGGCCTCCAACGGCTGCCGTCCAAAATCAGGGAGCGAGAAATTCTAGAAGTGCCCGTCCCCGTTTCAGCCCGGTTTGCCGATGTGTTTCCCTCGCGGCCAAATGAATCCCGGCAAAACCATTTGAAACTTCAAGCGGGACGAAAACCGTCCGCGTCGTCCTCGCGGCTCGCCGAAACCGCACGCCAGAAATCGCCGTTGAGATGCGCCCGCGGGTTGTCCGAACGCTCCACCATGCCGACCTCGCGGTAGAAGGTGTCTGCGCCCAGGGATACCTCCCGCACCCGCGCGCCGATCACCCGCAGCGTCGCCGTTTTCGGCAGGATCGCCACTCCCGCACCGCGCGCCACCAGCAGGCCGATCGCCTCGATGGAATCGGTCTCCATCGATTCGCGCACGGCGTAGCGCTGGCGGCGCAGAAAGCGCTCGACCAGGCTGCCGCCGTGGGACAGCCGGTCGTAGCGGATGAACGGCAGATTCGCCAGCAGCCAGGCCACGTCGTCGGAGCGTTCGGCCTCGGGCACGATCAACACGAAAGGCTCCTGGCGCAGCGGCTGCCAGCGCAGCGCGCCTTCGAGCGGATACGCCGGCTTGACGATCAGCGCGCAGTCGAGCCGCTGCTTCTCCACCAGCGCGACCAGCTCCACCGACGTGCCCGGCGTGAGGTGCACCTCCACATTAGGAAAGCGCTCGCGGAACACCGCCATCGCATCGACCACGTTGCCCAGCAGCTCGGTGGTGATGGCGCCGGCACGCAGCGTGCCGGTCACGTCGGCATCGGCCACGCCGCCGGCCATCTGGCCGAACAGCGCCACGATGCTTTCCGCGTGCACCAGCGCCCGGCGGCCCTGCTCGTTGAGCACCGCCGTGCGCCCGGCGCGGTCGAACAGCTCGACGCCCAGCGCTTCTTCGAGCTTGCGCATCTGCACGCTGACCGCCGACTGCGTAAGCCCCAAGCGGTCGCCGGCGGCGGCAAAGGTGCCGTGGCGCGCCACGGCGGCCAGGGTTTGCAGATGGCGAATCAAGCCCGACCGCCTTTCGAATCATTCACATCTTTCATGCATTCACCCAATAACTTTCGTATTTGCATGAAGAATACTCTTTAACATTTCACTTTTCGCCCGCTGCGCCAACCGTCTCGCCCATGCCCACGAACCCACATGCCCCCATCGCCCTCTGTTGCAGCCACGTCGAGGGTGCCACCTGGGAGGCGGGCTTGCGCGCCGCCCTGCCGGACGCCGCTCTCAGCGTGTGGCCGGTCGCAGCGCCGGATGCCGAATACGCCATCGTCTGGTCGCCCACGCAGGACTTCCTGGACGCCCACCCCCAACTCCGGCTGATCTTCAACATGGGTGCCGGCGTCGACGCGCTGATGCGCCTGCGCCTGCCGCCGAACGCCCGCATCGTCCGCATCGAAGACGGCGGCATGGCGGTGCAGATGGCCGACTACGTCTGCCATGCGCTGCTGCGCCATTTCCGCGAGTTCGACCGGTATGCCGCCAGCGCCGCTAGCAGCGCCTGGGCACCGCGCGCGCCGCGTGACCGTCGCGATTTCCCCGTCGGTGTGATGGGCCTGGGCGCCCTGGGCCAGCGCGTGGCCCGCACCGTCGCGGCCTTCGACTTTCCGGTGCTGGGCTGGAGCCAGTCGCCCAAGTCGATCGAAGGCGTGACCTGCCTGGCCGGCGCCGACGAGTTCGATCGCTTCCTGTCGCAGACCCGGGTGCTGGTCTGCCTGCTGCCGCTCACGCCTGCCACCGAAAACATCCTGAACTACGCCAGCCTGTCTCGCCTGAAAGCCGGCGGCTACCTGATCAACGTCGCACGCGGCGCGCAACTGGTCGAGGAAGACCTGCTGCGCCTGATCGACGAAGGCCACATGGCCGGCGCCACGCTCGACGTGACCCGCGTCGAGCCGGCGCCGCCGGAACACCCCTTCTGGCACCGCCCCGAAATCGAACTGACGCCGCACATCGCCGCCCAGACCGTGGTGCGCGAAGCGATCGCGCAGATCGCCGCCAAGATCGCCGCCGGCCTGGATGGCGCGGCGCCCAGCGGTGTCGTCGATCCGTCGCGCGGCTACTGACCCTCTGATTCCCCAGCATTCACGCCAAAGAAAACAGCCCCATGCAATCGATCTTCCACTTCGCCTTCAACATCACCGACCTCGACCGTGCACGCGAGTTCTACGGCAAGGTCCTCGGCTGCCGCGAAGGCCGCAGCACCGACACCTGGGTCGACTTCGACTTCTTCGGCCACCAGATCTCGCTGCACCTCGGCCAGCCCTTCTCCACCGCCGCCACCGGCCGTGTGGGCGACAAGATGGTGCCCATGCCACACTTCGGCCTGATCCTGGCCCTGCCCGAATGGCAGGCCATGGCCGACCGCCTCACCGCCGCCGGCACCGACTTCGTGCTGGCGCCGCAAGGCCGTTTCCTCGGCGAGCCGGGCGAGCAGTGGACGATGTTCTTCCTCGACCCGTTCGGAAACCCGATCGAGATCAAGGGCTTCCGCGACCTCGAAGCCGTCTACGCGACCTAAGCCGCCGCCGGCGGGCGTGGCTCGGGCTTGCGCGGCTCGGTGC
Organism: Xylophilus sp. GOD-11R; assembly: GCF_033546935.1. GTDB lineage: Bacteria > Pseudomonadota > Gammaproteobacteria > Burkholderiales > Burkholderiaceae_C > Xylophilus. The sequence goes on from NZ_CP137854.1 coordinate 3,583,833, forward strand.
CTTCGGCGCTGGGCGCCACGCCGTCCGGGTGGATCGCCGAGTCGGCCGAGTCGAGGCCCGAGCCCGGGTCTTCCTCGCCTGCGGCGGACTCGTGCAGTTCGTGGGGTTTGGGGTTTTGCCTGGAGGTGTTCATCGCGCGAGCATGATCTCGCCGCTCCGGCCGCAGCGTAGGACCGCGCCGAAGCTACACTGCCCGCCCTTTCCCCTACGGGCTTCCTGCATGGCCGTCGAGATCGAACGCAAATTCCTGGTCCGCGACCCCTCCGTCGTCGCCGGCCTCGCCGGCACGCGCATGGGCCAGGGCTATATCGCCGACAACGGCATGTGGGTGCGGGTGCGCATCGCCGGCGACACCGGCTGGCTCACGCTCAAGGGTCCGACACGCGGCATGTCGCGCGCCGAATTCGAATACCAGATTCCCCTGGCCGACGCGCAGCAGTTGCTGGCCGAACACTGCGCCCACGGTTCGCTCACCAAGGTGCGCTACATCGTGACGGTGGACGGTTTCGACTTCGAGGTGGACGTATTCGACGGACCGCTCGCCGGACTGGTGATCGCCGAGGTCGAACTCGCCAGTGAGGCCATCGAGCCGCCCCGTCCCGCCTGGCTGGGCGCCGAGGTGACGGACGACCGGCGCTACACCAACGCACAGCTCGCCAAGACCCGCACGGTGCCGACACCGGCAGAGGACTGAGCGGGCCCTTCTCCCGGCGCTCCTACAACGCACCCCGTCGCACGCCGACGGAGCACACGGCAATGCGGCGCTAACTTGGATGGCCCCTCACCCGACCCGCGAAGCGACAACGCCGATGCCCGATCCGAACCCCGGCGAAACCCTGTCCCGACTGCAGCGCCAGCACGGCGCCGAACTGCGGCTTTCCCGACTGCTCGACGCCCATCTGGATGAGCTTCCCCTTCCGGGCGCCGGCCGCACCCTCGACCGCTGGCGATGGCTCGCCGCCGTCGCGGCCTGCGACCTTTCCCTGGTCAAGCTCTTCGAAGGCCACACCGATGCACTGGCCATCCTGGCCGAGCTCGGCGGCCCCGACGTGCCACCGGGCAGCGCCTGGGGCACCTGGTGCGCCGAGCCGCCGGATGCACGACTGGAATTTCGGCCCGACGGCGACGATGGCCGGCTGCGCATCGACGGCACCAAGGCCTGGTGCTCGGGCGCTGCCAGCGTCGACCACGCCCTGGTCAGCGGCTGGGACGCCGACGGCCGACCCTGCCTGGCCGCCGTCGCGCTGCGGCAGCCTGGCGTTCGGGTGACCGACACCGGCTGGCAGGCCGTCGGCATGGCCGGCAGCGCCAGCGTCAACGTGTGTTTCGACCGCGCCGTGGGCCAGGCGGTCGGCGGCCCGGGCGACTACACCGCGCGGCCCGGCTTCTGGCAGGGCGGCATCGGCGTGGCGGCTTGCTGGTTCGGCGGCGCGCAGGCCATCGCCGACATGGCAATGGAACAATCACGCGGCCGGAGCGACCCGCACCGGCTGGCGCACCTCGGCGAGATAGACGTGGCCCTGTCGGGCGCCGCCGCCGTGCTGCGCGAGGCCGCCGCGGCGATCGACTCACATCCCCAGGCCAATGCCCAAGAACTCGCATTGCGCGCCCGCCTGGTAGTGGAAGCCGCCTGCGACGCGGTGCTGCGCCACGCCACCCGGGCGCTCGGCGCCGGGCCGCTGTGTCGAAACGCCCGCTTCGCGCGGCTGGTGGCCGACCTGCCGGTCTACCTGCGGCAAAGCCACGCCGAACGCGACCTGGCCGCGCTCGGGCAGGGCACGGTCGACAGCGGAGGAGCCCGCCCATGGACGCTCTGAACGAGAACACCCGCTTCATCGACGCCAGCGACGGCACCCCCGAATCCGTATGGCTGCACGCCCCCGGACTGGACGCGATCCCGGCCGTCGATCCGCAGACACTGGTGCCGGCCGGATCACGCGCGGTAGTGGTGGCGCCGCATCCGGATGACGAGGTGCTGTCCGTCGGCGGCCTGATGGCCGAACTTTCCGCGGCGGGCCGCGAGATCTGCGTCGTCGCCGTGACCGACGGCGATGCCAGCCACCCCGGATCGAGCCTGTGGAGCGCGAGTGAACTCGCCTGCGTGCGCCGCCACGAGACCCGCATCGCCCTGCGCCGACTCGGTTTGCAGCACGAGGCGATACGGCTCGGCCTGCCCGATGGAGGCCTGCAGGCGCGGCGCGAAGAACTCGCCGACCAGATCGCCGCGCTGCTGCAGCCGAACGACGTGGTCTTCTGCACCTGGCGCCTGGACGGCCACCCGGACCACGACGCCACCGGAGAAGCCTGCGCCACGGCGACATCGCGCGCCGGAGCCAAGCTGATCGAAGTGCCGGTATGGGCGTGGCACTGGTCCAGGCCGGGCGATCCGCGCCTGCCCTGGGCGCGCGCTTTGCGCCTGCCGCTCGGCGCCGATGCGGTGCGGCGCAAACGCGAGGCCGTTACCGCCTTTCGCAGCCAGCTAGAACCCGACGTCACCACCGGCGCGCCGCCGATCCTGCGCGCCAGCACCGTCGCGCGCGCGTCGCGGCCCTTCGAGATCGTCTTCGCATGAACATCTCGCCTACGGCCAAGCACAGCTATTTCACCGACCTGTACCGGGCGAGCGACGACCCCTACGCGGTGCGCACCCGCTGGTACGAGCAACGCAAGCGCCAGCTGCTGCTGGCCTCGCTGCCGTCGCCGTCGTATGCCAACGCCTTCGAACCCGGCTGCGGCGTGGGTGAGCTGACCGTGGGCCTGGCGGCCCGCTGCACGCGTTTGCTGGCGAGCGATTTCACGGAAGACGCCGTGCAGATCGCGCGACAGCGCACGGCGCCGCTCACCAACGTCGAGGTGATCCGCCAGACCCTGCCCGCCGACTGGCCGCACCCGTCCGCGCCCTTCGACCTGATCGTGCTGAGCGAGATGGGCTACTTCCTCGACGCTGATTCGTGGGCGCAGGTGGTCGACGCGATCCGGACCAGCCTCGCACCCGGCGGCACGCTGGTCGCCTGCGACTGGTTACCGGATTTCGCTGAGCGCGCCCAACCGACCCGCGCACTGCACGCCGCCTTGGACGGGCTCGGCCTGCACACGCTGGTGCGGCACGAGGAGGCCGACTTCCTGCTGCGCGTCTGGAGCGCGGACGAGCGCTCGGTCGCACAGCGCGAACGCATCCGCTGAAGCCGCGGCCTCAGCTCTCCTGGTTCTTGCGCAGGCCGCGGATGTTCATCGCCGCCAGGCAGACCTGCAGCGCCATCAACGCCAAGGCCTGGGCATGCAGGCCCCAGCCGATCCACAGCACGTTGCTCGCCAGGAATACCCAGAACCCGATCTTGCGTTTGCGCTCGACATCCGAGGCCACCAGCCAGGCCGCCGCCACCGAAGCGGCGAAGGCGAACCACTGCAGCACGTTGTAGAAGGAATCGTCCATCCGTTCAGGCACCGACCGGCACAACGGCAGACAAGGCCTTGGCCGATGCGTCGGCCAGCCGCTGCGACACCGCGCCGATCAGTGCGTCGGCAAATCCGCCCACCGCCCGCGCCTGCCGGCGGGCACTGGTGGTCACCCGCGGCCGGGCGCTCCAGGCGATGTTGGCGCCGGCCGCCTGCAGGGCATCGACCAACGCCACGTCCTCGCTGCAGGCCATGGGCCGGAAGCCGCCGACGCGCCGATACGCCTCGGCCGCCACACCCAGGTTGGCGCCGTGCACATGCCGATGCCCGTCGCGGTCGAAATAGGTGAGCTCGAAATGCGCCCGCAGCAGGTCGGCGTGTTCGCCGTGCGGCGACCAGTCGTCCACGCCGACCGTGCCGCAGACCGCGTCGGCCCGCAGTGCGAGCTGCTCGGCCAGCCAGTCCGCCTGCACGCAGCTGTCGGCATCGGTGAACGCCAGCCAGCGCGCGCCAAGCGCCAGCAAGGCTTCGGCACCTGCTGCGCGCGCCGCGCCCACGTTGCGCAGATCGGCCGACAGACAGATCGCACCGCGCCGTGCGGCGATCACGCCGGTGGCGTCGGTGCAGCTGTCGAGCACGACCACGATCTCCACCGCCTCGCCCTGCAGCGCCGGATGCGTGGCCGCCTCGCGCGCGGCATGCAGGCAGTCGTCGATGGTGTCTTGTTCGTTGTGCGCGGGGATGACGATGCCGAGCATGGTGCGCTTTCCGTTGCGGTGGTGGAGATGCGCAAAGGTAGATGGCGCGAACGGCCGCCATCGTGGGTCGCGGCGCGGGCGCGCTGTAGGCGCGGCGCCTGCGGTCTTCGGCATCAGCCGGCGAGCTGCAGGCTGCGCCGGCTCACGAAGCGCCGCTCGCGGCCGGTGATCGGATCGACGAAGGCGAATTCCCGCGCCAGCAGTTGCAGGGGATGCGAGTAATCCGGCTCTGCGCCCGGCGGCGGCTCGGGCAGCAGGCGCGGGTAGATGCGGTCGCCCGCGATCGGCAGGCCCAGCGCGTTCATCTGGGTGCGCAGCTGGTGCTTGCGGCCGGTGTGCGGCGTCAGGCGGTAATGGCCTAGGGCGCCTTCGGGTCCGAGGCGGCAGAGCAGCTCGACCAAGGTCTCGGCATTGGGCTCGCCCGGCACCACCTGCATCTGCATGAAGTTGCGGCCGGGCGGCTCCTCGATGCGGTGGCGGCAGGTCAGCGGCAACGCCAGATCGGCCCGCCAGGGCGCGACCGCCTCGTAAACCTTGTGCACCGTGCGATCCCGCAACGTGCAGTGGTAGGCGTGGCGGTTGGCGGGCTGCACGACGAAGACCAGCACGCCGGCGGTCTCGCGGTCGAGCCGGTGCATCGGAACCAGTGTGGCGATGCCCAGTTGCTGCTTGAGCCGCACCAGCGCCGTCTCCACCAGGTGCCGGCCGCCGGGCATGGTCGGCAAAAAATGCGGCTTGTCGATGACCACCAGCGCCTCGTCCTGGAACAGGATGTCGATGTCGAAGGGCACGCGCGGCTCGGGCGGCGGCTCACGCCAGTACCAGAAGGCCATGCCCAGCGTGCAGGGCGACTCGGCCGCTGCCGGTGCGCCATCGTCGCCCAGCACCTCGCCGCGCGACAGGCGCTGCGGCCAGTCGTGTACCTGGGGAAAGCGTGCGACCAGAAAGTCGAGCAGCGTGGCGTGGCGGGTGGTGCCAACGCCGACGCGGCTGGGGCTGACACCGTCGCGCATCGGCGGCGTCCAGCCCGGCTTCGGGCGGGTCATGTTTCGTCCTGCGGATCGAGCCGCAACGCGCGTTGCAGGCGCCAGGCTTCGTCCGGCAGATCGGCATCGAACACCTTTGCGGCACCGGTGGCGGTCTCGTGCAGGCGGGTATCCAAGGCGATGCGCCGGTCGAAGACGAAACATTCGCCGAGCCAGTCGCGGTCGGCGTCCGGCAGTCTCTGGAAGTAGTTGAGGATGCCGCCCTCGAGCTGGTACACCTCCAGGCCGAGGCTGCGCATCCAGGGGGCGGTCTTGTCGCAGCGAATGCCGCCGGTGCAGTACATCGCCACCGGCCGGCCCTCGGCGCGCCAGGTCGGCGCCCGCTCCTGCACATAGGCCACGAAGTCGCGGAAGTTGTGCACCCGCGGGTCGACCGCGCCCTGGAAGTGCCCGAGCCGATATTCGAAGTGGTTGCGGTTGTCGAGCAGCACCACGTCGGGCCGGGCGATCAGTTCGCGCCACGCGACTGGCGACAGGTGGCTGGCGTCGTGCTCGTCGGGCGCGGGCAGGCGCTCCTGCCCGGGCAAGCCGAGCGCGACGATCTCCGGCTTGGTGCCCACCTTGAGCCGGCCGAAGGGCTGCTGCGCGCAGCCGCTGCGCTTGAAGACCATGTCGCGCAGCGCGCCGTCCAACAGCGCGTCGGACTGCAGCGCGGCTTCGAACGCATCCACCGCCCCGGCCTCGCCGGCCACCGTGCCACTGATGCCCTCGGCGGCCAGCACGACCGCACCGCGCAGGCCTTGCGCCAGCACGCGCACCGCGTCCGCGGCGGCCTCGGGCGCGGCGATGGGAACGAATCGGTAGAAGGAGCTGTGCTGCAGCCCGGCGGTGTTCGGCGAAGTCATCGGCGGCGATTTTCGCAGGGCGCTCAGAACCGCGTGTCCTCGTCACCGACACGCCAGGCCGGGTACTTGTGCATGACCGAATCCAGCAGCGGCGAGGCGGCCCAGTCGTGCAGCCAGGCCCGCAGGCGCGGCAGCGGCGCCTGCGCGAACCAGTCGGCATCGACACCGGCGAACTGGCGCACGAACGGCAGCACGGCCATGTCGGCCAGCGACGGTGTGTCGCGCAGCAGCCAGCGGTGCCGCGCCAGCCGGGCTTCGAGCGGCGCCAGCATCGCCTCCACGGCTTCGTCGCGCCACTGTTCGGGCGGGCGTTGCGGATGGCGCGGCGCGTATTTGTAGCGGTCGAGCGCCTGCTTGAAAGGGCCGTCGTTCAGCGCGACGATGGCCTGCACCTCGTCGTGCTCGGTGACCTGCATCCAGCCTTCGGGATCGTGCTGTGACAAGGCCCATCGCATGATGTCCAGGCTCTGCTCCAGCACGCGGCCGCCAGGTAGCTGCAGCACCGGCACCGTGGCCTTGGGCGACAGCGCGATCAGCGCCGCGGGCTTGTCGCGCAGCACCACTTCACGCAGCACGACCGAGGTGCCCGACACCCGCAGGGCCAGGCGTGCGCGCATGGCGTAGGGGCAGCGGCGAAAGGAATAGAGCGTCGGCAGCATCCCACCGATTCTCGATCACGCCGAATGCGGCCATCCTCGCCTCCCGAGGCCGGCCGCTCGGCGATCAGGCGTCGATCAGGTCCAGTCGCGCACCGGTGCATGCACCGGCGCCAGCACTTCATGGACCGACGAGGTGCGCTGTGCAGCCTTGTGGACCATGGTGTAGGCATAGTCCACGCCCATGCCGTAGGCGCCCGAATGCTCCTTGGCGATGGCCATCACCGCGTCGTAGGTCTCGCGGTTCTTCCAGTCGCGCTGCCATTCCAGCAGCACCTGCTGCCAGGTCACCGGCACCACGCCCGCCTGCACCATGCGCTGCATGGCGTAGTCGTGGGCTTCCTTGGTGGTGCCGCCGGAAGCGTCGGCCACCATGTAGATCTGGTAGTCGCCTTCGAGCATGGCGCACAGCGAGAAGGTGGTGTTGCAGACCTCGGTCCAGAGGCCGGCCACGACGACCTTCTTGCGGCCGTTGGCGGCCAGGCTGTCGCGCACCTTCTGGTCGTCCCAGGAGTTCATGGAACTGCGTTCCAGCACCTTGTGGTCGGGGAACACGTCGAGCAGCTCGGGGTAGGTGTAGCCCGAGAAGGATTCGCTTTCCACCGTGGTGATGGTGGTGGGAATGCCGAATACCTTGGCCGCCTTGGCCAGGCCGACGACGTTGTTCTTCATGGCCTGGCGGTCCATGGACTGCACGCCGAAGGCCATTTGCGGCTGGTGATCGATGAAGATCAGCTGGCTGTTCTTCGGGGTCAGGACTTCAAGCTTGGGATTGTTGGACATGGTGGCAGTTCTCCGCTGATGCGAACGACGAAAGAGAGCGGCCCGCAAGGCCTGCGGACCGGGCGTGTGGCCGCGCGGCCCGCGCTGCGGCGGGCATGGTGGCAACCGGGCGCTAGCCTAGGTTCGGCCGCGCGTCGGCACCATTGGCCTTTGGTATAGAGGGCAATCGCGGTGCCTGACCTGCCCGCGCCGCCCCCCGTCCTTGCCTTTTGCGTCTTGACGGATCAGAACTGCAGTTCGAGCCCCGGGGCGCTTTCGTAGTCGCTCTGGCGATAGAGCTTGTGCTGCGCCGCCGGGCTGTTGGCGTCGGTCACCACGGCCAGGCGCCATGGGTCGCCTTCGTCGGCGCGGGCGCGTTCCTCGGCGGTGAGGCTGAAGCTGCGGGTGTTGCCGCCCAGGCCCTTGACCGAGAGCTTGAGCAGGGTCTTGCCCTTCTTGTCGGACACCTCGAGGTCGTAGCCGAAATGCGCGCTGGAGACGTTCTCGGCCCGGTAGCCGTAGCTGCTGAAGTACTTCACCAGGTAGGCGATGGCGGCGGCCTGGATGTCGTCCGGTGTGGCGTTCGGATCGGCCAGGTCGGCCGGGTTGGGCGGCAGCATGCCCTTGGTGCGCGCGGCGTCCAGGTCGGCTTCGGTCGGCACCCAGCCGCGCTCGCCGCGCACCATGACGGCGTAGCGCTGCTCGGGCTCCCACAGGGCGACATGCCATTCCTCGTCGTCGGGCACGCGCACCGATACCTTGGCCGCCTTGTCGGACTCGGCGGTGAGGATGGGGACGCGGTTGGCCTGCAGCACGGCGCGCACCGGGCGTTCTTCGTCGAGCGAGAACTTGAGCAACTGGATGCGGTCCTTGGCGCGCTGCACCTGCAGGGCGGAACGTTCGCCGCCACCGAGGCGCTGGTGGGTGTCGAGCGACTCCAGGTAGAACCACCGGCCGCTTTCGGCCACGGTCACGAACTCGGCCCAGACAGTGGCGATGACGGTGTCGCCGGTGGCCAGCCAGGCTGAAGAAGATGCCTGTGTGCGGGCGTCGTACACGCCCATGCGGGTGATGATTTCCACCGGCGTCGACTTTTCGCCCGACAGCCGTTTTTCGTTGAACACCGCCAGTACCTGGGGGTCGATTTCCTTTTCCATCCGCGCGAATTCCAGTCAGTTTCGAGGGGAGCGCCCAGGGCGCCCGCGACCCTCGATTGTCGGCCACCGGTCGGCGACTTCTTTCACCGCACCCAATTTATCGAGCGGCGTCGTGCCGGTGACGGCGCCCATTAGGTGTAAACCCGCTGTAACACGCCCGGTCGGCAGCGGAGAGACATTCGCCGACATCGACAAAAGCCCCTACGGGGCATAAGGGATGGACATGCGACTGCTCCTGCTGCTGCCTTTCGTCGGATTGCTCTGGGTGCCTTTCTACAACCGTGAACTGCCCGCCCTGTTCGGCTTTCCCTTTTTTTACTGGTACCAGCTCGCGTGGGTGTTCGTCACCGCCCTCCTGACCTGGCTGGTCTACCGCAGCGAGCACGCGCGCAACGTCGTCGAAGACGAGGAGGCGGTGCGATGAACGGCCAGGGCATCCACTGGACCGCGCTGGCGGTCTTCGTCTTCTTCTTCGCGCTGGTCACGATCATGGGGTTCGTCGCCGCCCGCTGGCAGCGCGATCCCGATTCCGCTCCCGGCGACCACGGCAAGCACCTGGACGAATGGGGCCTGGGCGGACGCCGCTTCGGCGCCTGGATCACCTGGTTCCTGGTGGGCGGCGACTTCTACACCGCCTATACCGTCATCGCGGTGCCGGCACTGGTGTATGCCGTTGGCGCCTACGGCTTCTTCGCCCTGCCCTACACCATCCTGGTCTATCCGGTGGTGTTTGCGATCATGCCCAGGCTGTGGCAAAAGGCCCGCGCCGCCGGCCACGTGACGGCCGCCGACGTGGTCTACGGCCGCTATAACTCCCGCCCGCTGGAACTGGCCGTGGCGGTGACCGGCGTGGTCGCCACCATGCCCTACATCGCGCTGCAGCTGGTGGGCATGGAAGTGGTCATCAAGGCACTGGGCCTCACCGGTGAATTTCCCCTGGCGGCCGCCTTCGTCATCCTGGCGCTCTACACCTATTCGGCCGGCCTGCGGGCACCGGCGCTGATCGCCTTCGTGAAGGACCTGATGATCTACATCGTGGTGCTGGTGGCGGTGGTGCTGGTGCCGATGAAGCTCGGCGGCTACGCCTCGGTGTTCCAGACCGCGCAGGCCGACTTCGCGGCCAAGGGCGGCGCCACCGGCCTGCTGCTCAAGCCCTCGCAGATGCTGCCCTATGCCACCCTGGCGCTGGGCTCGGCGCTGGCGGCCTTCATGTACCCGCACACGCTCACCGGCATCTTCGCGGCCAAGAGCGCCGACACCATCCGCAAGAACGCGGTCTTCCTGCCGGCCTACACCGTGCTGCTCGGACTGATCGCCCTGCTCGGCTACATGGCGCACGCCGCCAAACTCACCGTCGCCACGCCCAACGACGTGGTGCCGGCGCTGTTCGGCGCGCTGTTCCCGGCATGGTTCGCCGGCTTCGCCTTCGCCGCCATCGCCATCGGCGCGCTGGTGCCGGCGGCGGTGATGTCGATCGGCGCGTCCAATTTGTTCACCCGCAATTTCTGGAAGGCGTATGTCAACCCGGGCATCTCGCACGAGGGCGAGGCCAAGGTCGCCAAGATCGTGTCGCTGGTGGTGAAGTTCGGTGCGCTGGTGTTCATCCTGTTCATTCCCACGCAGTACGCGCTTGACCTGCAACTGCTCGGCGGCGTTTGGATCCTGCAGATCTTTCCGGCGGTGGTGTTCGGCCTCTTCTGGAAGCGATTCACCGCGGGCCCGCTGCTGGCCGGCTGGCTGGTGGGCCTGGCCACCGGCACCGGCCTGGCGTTCGCCGACGGCATCAAGCCGGTGCACGCCTTCGTCGTGGGCGGCGACAGCTACGCGGTCTACACCGGCCTGTTCGCACTGCTGGTCAACATCGTCGTGGTACTGCTGGCACAGCCCTTCGTGCGGGGCCGGCCGGCTATATCAGCGACTTGAGCGGTATGCGCGGATCGACCGCCGCTTCGCGGTCCGGTGTGATGCCCTTGGCCAGCAACGCGCGCGCGGCCATGTGGTCGACCGGTGCGTTGACCGATTCGACACAGCTCAGCGCGCCCTGCGCGAAGTGCAGCACCGAAAAGCTACCCGGCCTGCCTCCCGGCCGGATCAGGCGTTCCGACCGTTCGGGCATGAGGCCGGCGATCTGCAGCCTCAGCACGCCCTGGTCCGACCAGAACCATGGCAACGCGACGTAGGGCGCCGCGTTGCCGGTGAGGGTGGCCGCCAGGTTCGCGGCCTGGTCGTTGGCGTTCTGTACCGATTCCAGACGCGTCGGACGGCCCCATCGCGCGTACGGAAAACGCACGCAGTCACCGATGGCGAATACACGTTCGTCGCTGGTGCGCATATGGGCGTCGACGACGATGCCGTTGTCGCATGCCAGCCCCATGGCTTCGGCCAGGCCGGTCTCGGGCTCGGCGCCGATGCCCGCAAGCAGTACTTCCACCGCATGGGTCGCGCCTGCGGCGTGGAGCGCCACGACGCGGCCGTGCTCGAGATCGAATCGGGTGGCTGCCTCGCCCAGGTGCAGGTGCACGCCGATCGCCCGCATTTCGTGCGCGATGTGGTTGGCCATTTCCGGCGACACCGCACGCGCCAGCAGCCGTGGCGCGGCTTCGAAGAGGTGGACCGTCTTGCCCGCCTGCGCGGCGGTGGCGGCCACCTCCAGGCCGATGAAGCCGCCGCCGAGGATGGTCAGCGACCGCGCTTCGTTCCAGACACCGCGCAGCCGGGCCGCATCGGCTGCGCTGCGCAGGTAATGCAGGTTGTCCGGGCAATCGGGCAACCCGGGCACCCGACGCGCGCGTGTACCGGTCGCCAGCACCAGGCGGTCGTAGGGCAGGCGCCGGCCGGAGGCGAGCGTGGCGACCGACTGCGTGCGGTCCACCGCCACCACCGCCTCGCCCAGGCAGAGTTCCACGCCCGCATCGACATAACTCTGTTCGCTGCGGATTGGCTGCAGCGCGGGCTCGGCATCTTTCAGGTAAGCCTTGGACAGCGGCGGCCGGTGATAGGGCAGGTGGGCTTCCGCACCCACCAATTGCACCGTGCCCACGTGCCCGGCTTGCGCCAACGCGCTGCACAGCTGCGCGCCCGCATGCCCGGCGCCGACGATGACCAGGCGCTTCATGCGGCGATTGCGGGCCGCGCCGCATCGAAGGCAGGCCGACGCCCGATCCACGGCGCGGCTTCCTCCAGCTCGGCGGCCATCTGCATCACCTGGTCGTCGCGACCGAAGCGGCCGATCAGCTGAATGCCCACCGGCAGGCCGGAAGGCGTGCAATCGAGCGGCACGTTGGCCGCCGGCTGGCCCGAGGCGTTGATCACCGCCAGGAAGTTGGCATAGGTGGCGACCCGCTCGCGGAAGCTCTGCAGCGTGCCGCTCATCTGCAGCCAGCCGAGCTCGGCGGGCAGTTGCGTGAGCGTTGGCGTGAGCACCAGGTCGGCACCGGAAAGCGCGCCCTGCATGACCCGGCCGACGGTGTGGAACTGCTGGATCGCGGCGGCGTAGTCGCCGGCACCGAGCGTCTGCCCGACGCGATAGCCGTCGGCCATCGCCGGCTCCAGGTCGCCGTCCTGGAAGGCGCGGCCCAGCACCTTGAGCCGGGCGTTCGAGGCCAGCACGATGTTGGTCGCCAGCACCGTGATGTGCGCCTGCACGAAGGCGCGGTAGTCGAGCGGCGGCGGCGACGCGTCGATCACCTCGTGACCCAGCGCACGGCAGAGCGCGGCCGCCTTCTCGACGGCGGCCAGGCATTCGGCGGCCACCGGCATGTTCTCGAAGGCGGTGCGCCACACCAGCACCCGCATGCGTCTGGACGGTCGCTCGGTGATCGCGTTCAGGTAGGTGCCGGCACCGGTCGGCGCGGCATAAGGCGAGCCGTCTTCCCAGCCGCCGATGCCGTCCATGGCGGCGGCGCTGTCGCGCACCGTGCGGCTCAGCACGCCGTCGCAGGCCAGGCCGCCCCAGCCCTCGCCCTTGATCGGGCCCATGGGCACCAGGCCACGCGTCGGCTTGAGGCCGAACAGGCCGCAGCAGGCCGCGGGAATGCGGATGGAGCCGCCGCCGTCGCTGCCGTGCGCGATCGGCACGATGCCGGCGGCCACCGCCGCCGCCGCGCCACCGCTGGAGCCGCCGGGTGAGCGGGTGCGGTCCCAGGGATTGAGCGTGGCGCCGCCGTTCTGCACCGCTTCGGTGGTCGGGGCCATGCACAGTTCGGGCACGGTGGTGCGCGCGAAGGGGATGAAGCCCAGCTGGTCGAAGCGGCCGATCAGCGTGGCGTCCTGCGCGGCGCGGGCGTCGGCGAAAAGCCGCGAGCCGTTGCTCGACGGAAAGCGCAGCGAGGCCAGGCCCGAGTCCTTGAGCAGGAACGGAATGCCGCCGAACGCGCCGCGCGGCCTCCAGTCGTCCGCCAGTGCCTGGCTTTCGTCGTAGCGCTCGTAGCGGATGGCGTTGAGCGCGGCACCCCGGGTGCGCGCCAGGCCGATGGCGATGGCCATCAGCTCCGAAGAGCTGACGTCGCCGCTGCGCAGCAGTCCGGCCAGAGCGAGCCCGTCGAGGCCCAGGTATTCGTCGTCCCGCATGAAGCGATTTCCCTGCATGAGTTGGGTGATGGAGAGATGCCGTCGGCGCCGACTTCCGGCCACCGTGGCATGCGAAATGCTTGAACCGTATCGTATCGCAGAGCGATTCGAACGTTTCCCTTAAAAATATGATCGACGTTTTTAAGAAGGCTGTCAAAAGAGGAATCAACTTCTTTTTTCAACCCAAAAAAGGGCATGCACGCACGTTTTCGTGCCCATGAAAAGAAGCTTGACACCGCCGGATGACGTTTCATAATAAATTTAGTCGTATCTGACAGCAATACGTTTAACCCAACCCGTTCGGAGCTTTTATGTCCACGTTTTCCCGTCGCCAGATGCTCAGCGTCATCGGAGCCAGCGTCGCCGCACCCGCCGTCGTGCGGGCGCAGGACACCTCGCCCATCAAGATCGGCGGCATGCTGCCGCTTTCCGGTCCGGCCGCCATCGAGGGCGCGCAGGTGCGCAAGGGCTATGAGTTCGCGGTGGCCGAGGCCAATGCGCGCGGTGGTGTGTTCGGCCGCAAGATCGAACTGGTGCTGGAAGACGACGAAGGCAACGCCACCAAGGGCGTGAACGCGGTGCGCAAGCTGATCGAGCGCGACAAGGTGCCGTTCATCATCGGCACCTACCCCACCGCCGTGTGCGTAGCCGCGACCAAGGTGGCACGCGAATACAAGGTGGCGATGATCTCCGGCGGCTCCACCGCCGTGGCCGGCACCGACGCCAACACCGTCGGCGACCCGTGGTTCTTCCGCCCCTGGACCGACAGCAACGGCCAGGGCGCCGACACCGCCAAGGCCATCGTCCACCAATTCCACGGCAAGAAGGTCGCGATCATTCACGACCTCACCAACTATGGCGTGACCCTGGCCGACCAGGCCGCGGCCATCGTGCCCAAGGAAGGCAGCACCATCGTCGCCCGCGAAGGTTTCAACGCCGGCGAGAAGGACTTCTCCACCCTGCTGACCCGCCTGCGCACCCTGCGCCCGGACGTGGTCTATGTGGCGGGCTGGGCCGGCGACGGCGCGACCATCGTGCGCCAGGCCGCAGAAGTCGGCCTGCGGGCCCAGTTCATCGGCTCGGGCTCCATGCTCTCCGACGACTTCATCAAGCTGGCAGGCCCCGCTTCCGAAGGCTTCGCCGTGGCCACGCTGTACGAGGCGACCACGCCCAACAAGGTCGGCCGGGCCTTCGGCGAACGCTTCAAGGCGGTCTACAAGCACGAAGCCGGCACGCTCAACTCGCTGGGCTTCGACTCCACCTCCATCGGCATCGAGGCGATGCGCCGCGTCGGCCGCCCGGACAGCGCCGCCATCCAGCAAATGATCAAGGGCGGCATGAAGGACTTCCCGCTGGTGCAAGGCCCCGACGGCACCACCGCCGCCTTCGACGACAAGGGCGGCGTGACCTTCCCGATGTTCATCGCCATCGTCAAGAACGGCAAGCGCACGCTTTCCTGAACCGAGCCGGGACTTCAACTGTGGATCTGTTCCTCCAATACCTGGCCAACGGGATCGTCGTGGGCAGCAGCTACGCGCTCGTCGCGGTCGGGCTGACCCTGGTCTTCGGCATCCTGGGCGTCGTCAACTTCGCGCATGGCGAGTTCTACATGCTCGGGGCCTATGCGGGCCTCACCGCCATCACCGTCTTCCACGTGCCGCTGCCGGTGGCGGTGGCGGCGGTGATCGTGGTGTCGGCCCTGCTGGGCTGGGGGGCGGAAGTGATACTGCACGGTCCCCTGAAGAACCGCGATGCAACGAGCTCCATCATCTCGTCCTTCGGCCTGGCCGTGGTGCTGCAGAACGCCGCGCTGATCTGGATCGGCCCGGAGCCGCAACTGCTGCAGACCTCGCTGTCGGCGATTCCCGTGGAGATCGGCCCGGTCTTCATGCCGCTGCAGCGGCTGATGCTGCCGATCGCCACCGCGGTGCTGCTGGTCGCGCTGCACCTGGTGCTGCGCTACACCTGGACCGGCCGAAGCCTGCGTGCCATGGCCCAGCACGGCACCGTGGCGCGCCTGTGCGGCGTGCGCATCAAGCGGGTGGCGATCGTCACCTTCATGGTGGCAGCGGCCCTCGCGGGCGTGGCCGGTTTCCTGATGTCCTCGGTCTACATGGTGCATCCGCTGATCGGCAACATGATAGTGCTCAAGGCCTTCACCGTCGTCATCCTGGGCGGCATGGGCCAGATCGGCGGCGCGGCGGCTGCCGGCATCCTGCTGGGCATCACCGAGTCGATGACCTCGGCCTATCTCGACAACGGCCTGCGCGACATCGTCGGCTTCGTCATCGTGATCGTGGTGCTGCTGGTGCGGCCCAACGGTCTGTTCGGCCGGAAGGCGGACCGCTCATGAAACAACCTGTCATCGCCTTTTCGGTCGGCGCGGTCGCGCTGGTGGTCCTGCTGGTGGCCGCGCCCTTCGCGGCCGGCGGCTACGAAACCAACGTGCTGCTGCAGGCCCTGCTCTACACCATGCTCACGGTGAGCCTGAACCTGGTGGCGGGCTACGCCGGCCAGTTCTCGTTCTCGCACGGCGCCTTCTACGGCATCGGCGCCTACACCACGGCCATCATGGGCCGCGACCTCGGCACCGGCTTCTGGATCAACCTGCCCGCGGGCATCGTCGTGGCCGGCCTGTTCGGCCTGCTGCTCGGCATTCCGGCGTTGCGGCTCAAGGGCCACTTCCTGGCGATCGTCACCATCGCCTTCCAGAGCATCGTCTACCTCACGCTGACCCAGTGGGTGTCGGTGACCGGCGGGCAGAACGGCATCGCGGTGCCGCACATCGGCGCGGTCGGCTTCGGCGGCCACACGCTGTTGGGCATCACCACCCTGCGCGGCTACTACTGGCTGGCCTTGGTGATGACCGCCATCGTGCTGTTCGTCTCCTGGCGCCTGGTGCGCTCGCGCATCGGTCGCGAATGGATCGCCGTGCGCGACGACGAAACCCTGGCCGGCGCCGTCGGCCTCGACACCATGCGCGCCAAGTTGCTGGCCTTCGTCATCTCGGCGGCCATGGCGGGTGCGGCCGGCGTGCTGTCGGCCCACGTCATGCAGGGCGTGACGCCGGACGACTTCACCATCTGGATCTCCTGCTCGGTGGTCGCGATGATGGTCGTCGGCGGCCGCGGCACCTTCGTGGGCCCGGTGCTCGGCGCCCTGCTGCTGACCCTGCTGCCCGAGTTCCTCGGCGGCCTGGCGCAGTACAAGATGCTGATCTTCGGCGTGCTGCTGGTGCTGGCCATCACCCTGGTGCCCGAAGGCATCGTAGGCCGCGTGCGGCAGCGGCGCGGAGGTGCACGATGAGCGCCACCGGCACCGCCACCCCCGTGCTGCAGGCCAGCAACATCGTGCGCCGCTTCGGTGGCGTGGTCGCGGTCAACGACGCCAGCCTCACCGTCGGCGAGCGCGAGATCGTCGGCCTGATCGGGCCCAACGGCTCGGGCAAGTCGACCATGGTCAACATGGTCACCGGCGAGCAGCAGGTCAATGCCGGCACCATGCGTTTCGCAGGCCAGGACATCACCGCCCTGCCCGCCTGGAAACGCGCCCGGCTGGGCATGGCGCGCAGCTTCCAGATGCTGCGGCTGTTCGGCTCGCTCAGCGTGCAGGAGAACCTGCTGCTGGCCCACCACACCCGCATGCGTCACAGCGCCTTCGCCAGCTTTCTGGGTCGCAAGGCGGCCCAGGCCGAGGAACGCCGCGTGCTCGAACGCGCCCGCGAGCTGCTCGCCTGGTTCGACCTGGAAGCCTTCGCCGACAAGCCGGTCTCGGGCATGTCCATCGGCCAGCAGCGCATGGTGGAGCTCGCCCGCGGCCTGATCGCCGAGCCCAGGCTCTTCGTGCTCGACGAGCCCGCCGCCGGCCTGTCGCCGCCCAACGTCGACCGGCTGATGGTGCTCATCCAGCGCATGCGCGACGAGTTCGGCATGAGCATCCTGCTGGTCGAGCACGACATGCGGGTGGTGCGCGAACTCTGCGACCACGTCGTGGTGCTGGACTCGGGCAACACCATCGCCCGGGGCGAGCCCGAGGTGGTGGTGGCTGACCCGAAAGTGATCGAGGCCTATATCGGATCTGGATGGAATCGCCGTGCTAAAGCTCAATGACATCGTGGCCGGCTACGGCCGCACCCGCATCCTGCACGGGGTGAGCCTGGAAGTGCCCCAGGGCGGCCTGGTCGCCCTGCTCGGCGGCAACGGCACCGGCAAGTCGACGCTGCTCAAGACCATCGTCGGCCTGGTGCGCGCGCAGGAGGGCTCGGTGGAGCTGGCCGGCCGCAACATCAACGACGTGCCCACCGAGAACCGCGCCACGCTCGGCCTCTCGCTGGTGCCCCAGGGCAAGGAAGTCTTCGCCGCGATGAGCGTGCACGAGAACCTGCTGATGGGCGCCTACCACCGGCGCGCCGACAAGGCCGGTATCGCCGACGACATCGAGTCCGTCTACCAGCGCTTCAAGCGCCTGCGCGAGCGCCGCCAGGTGCCCGCCGGCATGCTGTCGGGCGGCGAGCGGCAGATGCTCTCCATCGGCCGCTCGCTGATGGCGCGGCCCAGCATGCTGCTGCTCGACGAGCCCTCGGCCGCGCTCGCGCCCAAGGTGGTCGAGGAGATCGCCGACCACATCCTGGCGCTGCGCCAGACCGGCCTGACCTTTCTGCTGGTGGAGCAGAACGTGGGCATGGCCCTGGACATCGCCGACCACATCCACGTGATCCGTGGCGGGCGCATCGCCTACCAGCGCGAGGTCGGCGACGGCATCGCGATGGAAGAGCTGCGCGAGTTCTACCTCGGAGGAAAAGAACATGCCTGATCGTTTCACCGGCCGCATCGCGGCCATCACCGGCGCGGCCAGCGGTCTGGGCCGCGCCACCGCCCTCATGCTGGCGCAGGAAGGCGCCCGCATGATGCTGTTCGACCGCGACGCGGCCGGCCTGGCGATCACCGCCGAGGGCTGCCCCGGCTCGATCACGCTGGTGGGCGACGCCACCTCGGCGGCCGACCTCGAGCGCGCCGCCGCCCTGGCCCGGACCGAGCTCGGTCCGGTCGAGTTCCTGGTGCCGGCCGCCGGCGTGCTCGGCCCGGCCAAGCCGGCGATCGAGCTGGAAGAGGAAGAGTGGGACCGCCTCTTCGCCATCAACGTCAAGGGTCCGTGGCTCGCGGCGCGCGCCTTCATTCCGCAGATGCGCGAGATCGGCCAAGGCTCCATCGTGCTGTTCTCGTCCACCGCCGGCCTGGTCGGCTCGCCTTTCCTGTCGGCCTACTCGGCCTCCAAGGGCGCGGTGACCATGCTCACCCGCAGCCTGGCGCTCAACCACGCGGCCGAAAACATCCGCGTCAATTGCGTCTGCCCCGGCACCATCAACGGACCGATGTCGCAGGCGAGCTTCGCGCTGGCCGGCGAAGGCGAGGCGCAGCTGGCGCGCGCGGCGGTGATGAAGTCGCGCATTCCCATGAACCGCTTCGGCGAGCCCGACGAGATCGCGGCGGCCGTGCTGTATTTCCTCAGCGACGCGGCCGGCTTCACCACCGGCGCGGCCCTGCCGATCGACGGAGGCCGCGTTGCCTGATCCCACCCGTTTCCAGGGCAAGGTCGCCATTGTCACGGGTGCCGCGCGTGGCATCGGCGCGGCCTGCGCCCGTCGTTTCGCCAGCGAGGGCGGCTCGGTGCTCTGCGTCGATCTGCTGGAAGAGGTGAAGGACTTCGCCGCGTCCATCGGCGGCGTCGGCCTGTGCCTGAGCGTGGCCGAACGCGGTGCCGGCGAGCGTATCGCGCAGGCCGCGCTCACCGCATTCGGTCGCATCGACATCCTGGTCAACAACGCCGGCGTGGGCGGCTCCAAGCGGCTCGAACTCTCGAGCGACGAACTCATCGACCGCATCATCGACATCGACCTGTCGGCCATGCTGCGCGTCACCCGCGACGTCATGGCCCACATGACCCGGCCGGGCGGGCGCATCGTCAACGTGTCCTCGCTGTTCGGCCTGGTCGGCTATCCCGGCACCACCGCGTATTCCGCGGCCAAGGGCGGCGTGGCGCACTTCACCCGGCAGCTCGCCGGCGAGCTGGCACCCGAGGGCATTCTGGTCAACGCGGTCGCGCCCGGCGTGGTCGCCACTTCCATGACCGAGGACTTCCTGAAGAACGAGCGCTACCAGCGCCTGATGGTGCAGCCCACCCCGGTCGGCCGGGTCGGCACGCCCGAGGAGCAGGCGGCGGTCATCTGCTTCCTGGCCTCCGACGAGGCCTCCTTCGTGGCCGGCGCGGTCATCCCCACCGACGGGGGCTATACCGCCGCCCGCCATCTTCCCAACGATTGAACGCCAAGGAAAAAAATGCACGACATGAGCGTCAAGTGGCCCAACGGTGCGCGGTGCGCCGTGATGCTGTCCTTCGATTTCGATGCCGAGACCCTCTGGACCTCGCGCGACCCCGCCAACGCCAACCGCCCCGGCGTGCTCAGCCAGGGCCGCTACGGTGCCAAGGTGGGCGTACCCAAGATCTGCGACACCCTGGCAGACGCCGGCGTCAAGGGCACCTTCTTCACCCCCGGCTGGACCGCGGAGAACCACACCGAGCGGCTGGAGATGATCCTGAAAGGCGGCCACGAGGTCGGCCACCACAGCTATTCGCACCGCTGGGTCAGCGACGATCCGGCCGCCGAGGTCGAGGAAATCGAGAAAGGCCTCGAAGCCCTGAAGCGCACCGTGGGCGTGGTGCCCAAGGGTTACCGCTCGCCCGCTGGCGAGGTGAGCCCCGGCCTGTTCAAGCTGCTCAAGAAGCACGACTTCCTGTACGACTCGTCCCTGATGGACGACATCAACCCCTACCGCCACACCATGGAAGACGGCTCGCCCGGCGTGATCGAGCTGCCCTGGCATTGGAGCCTGGACGACGCGCCCTACGCGCTGTTTTCGGTGAAGAACCCGCGCGCCATCTTCACCAACCAGCACATGCTCGACGTCTACAAGGACGAGTTCCGCGAGATCTACCGCTGGGGCGGCCTCTACGACATCATCTTCCACCCGCAAGTGGTCGGCCGGCCGAGCCGCATCGCCTTGCTGCGCGAGCTGATCGCCTTCATCCGCACCTTCCCCGGCGTGTGGTTCGCCACCGGCACCGAGATCGCCACGGCCTGGTCGCAAGCCTGCGAGGGCGCCGGCGCAGCGGAGGCACGGCCATGAGCGCCCCGACGACCGCCCCCACGCCGCTCGACGTCGACCCCTACGACGACGAGGTCCTCGACACGCCCTACGCCATGCACGCCGAAGTGCGCGCCGCAGGCCCCGTCGGCTATCTCAAGCGCTACGGCATCTACGTGATGGGCCGGCACCGCGACGTGCAACCAGCCATCAAGGACTGGCAGACCTTTTCGTCCGAAGGCGGCTCGGGCCTGGCCGACATCCGCAAGCCCGACGCCTGGCGGCCGGGCAGCCCGATCGTGGAGGTCGACCCGCCGCGCCACACCCAGGTGCGTTCGGCGCTGCAGCGCATCCTGTCGCCGCAGCTCATCCGGAGCTGGCGCGAGGATTTCGAGCGCGAGGCCGAGCGCCTGGTGCTCGAACTGCTGGAGCGCCGCGACATCGACGCCGTGGAAGACATGGCCGAGACCTACGTCGCCACCACCTTCCCCGACGCGCTCGGCCTGCGCGACTCGCCCGAGCGCCGCGCCAACCTGTTCCTGCTCGGCGAGCTGAACTTCGACGCCCAAGGCCCGCGCAACGCTCGCTACGAAGCCACCCAGAAACGCGCCGACGCCATCTGGGCCTGGCACGACGCGATGATGCTGCGCGAGAACCTCACGCCCGAAGGCTTCGGCCAGAAGATCTACCAGGCCGCCGACGCCGGCCAGCTCGAACCGCATCTCGCCCCGCTGCTGGTGCGCTCCTTCCTGCGCGGCGGCCTCGACACCACCAGCAGCAGCATCTCCGCGGCCCTCTGGTACATGGCGATGGATCCGTCGCAGCTCGCCCTGCTGCGCGCCAACCCCGACCTCGCCCGCCCCGCGCTGGAAGAAGCCATGCGCATGGAAACGCCCATCCAGAGCGCCTGCCGGCAGACCACGCGCGAAGTCGAGATCGACGGCACCGTCATCCCCCACGACAGCAAGGTGCTGATGCTGCTGGCCGCCGCCAACCGCGACCCCGACTACTGGGAGCGTCCGGACAGCTACGACATGACCCGCTCCACGCTCGGCCATGTAGCGCTCGGCAACGGCGTGCACATGTGCATCGGCCAGATG
Source organism: Xylophilus sp. GOD-11R (assembly GCF_033546935.1). Taxonomy (GTDB): domain Bacteria; phylum Pseudomonadota; class Gammaproteobacteria; order Burkholderiales; family Burkholderiaceae_C; genus Xylophilus. Next base: position 3,605,264 of record NZ_CP137854.1, read on the forward strand.
ATCGCCCGCCTCGAAGGCGAATCGGTGCTGCGCGCCGTGGCCAGACACATCGGCGCGATGGAGCTGACCGGCGAGCCGGTCCGCAAGATCAACAACAACCTGCGCAGCCTGCGGCACCTGCCGATGCGCCTCACCCCCGCCTGAAGAAACACGCCATGCCTCTCGTCCACTTCGAACAAGCCGACGGCGCCGTCGTCAGCGTCGAGCTCAAGACCGGCCAGTCGGTCATGTACGGCTCGCTCACCCACCGCGTGCCTGGCATCCTGGGGGAATGCGGCGGCTCGCTCGCCTGCGCCACCTGCCACGTGTATGTGGACGATGCCTGGGCGGACCGGCTGCCGCCGATGTCCGAGCTCGAAAATGAGATGCTCGACGCCACCATCTCGCCGCGCCAGCCTGGCAGCCGGCTGGCCTGCCAGATCGACGTGAGCCCGGCGCTCGACGGGCTGCGCCTGCGCTTGCCCGAAGCCCAGATCTGAGCACTGGCGCGGCCTGCGACGGGTTCCGACGCACCAGGGGCCCCGATAAAATGACAGGAGCATGAACATCGACAAGAGACAAACCGAAAGCCCTCGCGCATGAGCAACCAACACCGGTTCCGGGAGGTCGACGAGCGGCTGCTGCTGCAGTCGGTGGCGCGCGCGCTCGATGTGCTGGAGGTCTTCGCGCACAACCCCAAGGCGCGCTCGCTCGGCGAGATCGCCACGGCCGCCGGCATCCACAAGAGCGCGGCGCAGCGCATCGGCCAGACCTTGCTGAGCCGCGGCTACCTGGAGCAGTCCGAGGAAGGCCGCCTCACGCTCGGCCGCATGTTCCTCGACCGCAGCTTCGACTACCTGCGTTCCAACCCGCTCATCGAGCGCGCCATGCCGGTGCTGACCCAGTTGCGCAAGAAGGCCGACGAGCGGGTGGACCTGAGTTTGTTCGATGCCGAGTACGACAACCTAAGCATCGTTCACGCCATCCGCATGCAGAGCAAGCGCGAAAGCTTCTATGCGACGCTGGCGGGTCGGCGCATGCACACCTTCATGTCCACCGGCGGACGTGCCTGCCTGGCGCTCCTGCCCGACGAGGTGGTCGACGACATCCTGCAGCGCTCCGACCGGCAGCAGGTCACACCCAAGACCATCACCGACATCGACGGTATCTGGGACAAGGTGCGGGAGGCACGGCGCACCGGCTATGCCTATGCGGCGGAAGAGGCGCTGTTGGGCGAGGTCGTCGTGGCAGCGGCGGTGCGCAGCAGTAGCGGAGTGCCGATCGGGGCGGTGCACATCGCGGGGTCGTTGAGCGAGTGGTCGCCGGAGGGGTTCAGGGAACGGTTCAGTCCGTTGGCGCTGGAGGCTGCGCAGGCCTTGAATTTTTGAGTGGTCGCTTTTGGTCTTTGCTGTTTTGGCGGAGCTTTGGTTGAGTTTCTTCTCTTGGCGGAGGGCGGAGCTGGGGGCTTGCGCGCCCCCAGACCCGCGGTAACTTTCTTTTCTGGCAAAAAAGAAAGTCACCAAAGAAAGTTGCCTTGAAGACGAGCTCGAAGCTCGGTCGGGCCATTGCTTCGCTCGGCCTGGGGAATGTGCCTTCGAACGCTCTAACGGCAACAGTTTGGACAAGGGTTGATCCAGTGCCTCTGCCCCTGCTTCGCAGGGTCGGGGCTGAGAGGGTAAGGACAGTTGACCGCACTGAGCACGGTGATGGGGCCATGCCGGTTCGATGGCCATGCGCGGCTCGCGGTGTTGCGGTCATCTCGTATGGCCTTGACGCCCAATCAACCACGCCTCATCACCGCCTGAGAAGCGGTCGTTGGCGATGCGGTCGATGCGCCCAATTCCTGGCCGATCAGGGATCAGGTCGCACGCGTGTTCGAGCCGCTCGCGCGACCCCGGCCGATGCGGGCAGCGGGGTGGCGCGCACGGGCGCTGCCGGCGCCAAGCGTGAAGTCGCATGGGCAACCGATTCGCCAGGGCCGTACAAAGCACCGCAACATGGTGCGCATTGAGCGCGTTCATCGAACCAGCGCGGCCCCCTCACCGTGCTCAGTGCGGTCGCCTGTCCTTACCCTCTCAGCCCCGACCCGCGAAGCGGGGCCAAGGCACTGGATCGACCCTTGTCCAAACTGTTGCCGTTAGAGTGTTCGAAGGCACATTCCCCAGGCCGAGCGAAGCTATGGCCCGACCGAGCCTCGAGCTCGTCTTCAAGGCAACTTTCTTTGGTGACTTTCTTTTTTGCCAGAAAAGAAAGTTACCGCGGGTCTGGGGGCGCGCAAGCCCCCAGCTCCACCCTACGAACAGTAGAAGAAAAGAAAAAAACAGACCGGCTCAGCCAAAACCAAACCCCCATCTCAAACCCAAAAACCAGAACAACAAACCCCCGGCCACCCCACCCCCAACCAAGCCTCGGCCGCCGCCGAAACCGCCAACACCCCTCGGTCATCCAGATGCCGCCCCATCACCTGGAGCCCCACCGGCCGCCCATCCGCCGTAAGCCCCACCGGCACCGAAGCCGCCGGCAACCCGGTCAGATTCCCCAGCGCGGAAAAAGCCAGCCAAGCACTTCCCGCATCGACAGCCCGACCGTCGATCACAGAAGGCCCCGGAACATCCAGTTCGAACGCAGCGCATCCCACCGTAGGCGTCAGAAGAAAGTCATACCGCTCCATGAACCGCCAGGTCGCATTCACCACCCGCTTGCGCTCGAAGATCGCCCGGGTGAAGACATCGCCCGACCACTCCCGTTCGAGCAGGCTGCCCAGCCACCCCCCCAGCACCACCCCCTGCGCGTCGGCCAGGCGCCGCAGCCCTTCCCGGTCGGTGTCCATCGCCACCAGCGCCTCGAACGCCTGGCCGTAAGGCGCGATGTCCGGATGCCCGAACGCCAATCCACTGCCGAGTTCGGCCGCCAGGCGCCGAGCCGCCGCTTCGGCAATCGCCCGCACCTCGGGATCGACCACCGCGAATCCCAAATCGGCACTGAACGCCAGTCGCACGCCGCGCAGGCTGCCGGCGGGCGGCACGGTCCAGTCGGTGATCTCGGCCGGCAGCGAGAAGCGGTCCTTCGCGCTCGGCCCGGCCATCACCGACAAGGCCAGCGCCGCATCGGCCACCGACCGCGTCATCGGCCCGATGTGCTCCAGCGACTCCCAGCTGGAGATCCCCGGATACCGCTCGTCGCGACACCCCGGCCACGCGGGCACCCGCCCCATCGACGGCTTGATGCCGTAGATGCCGCAGAGCGCGGCCGGCGCCCGAACCGAGCCACCACCATCGCTGCCGATGGCCAGCGGCACCAGGCCGGCGGCCACCGCCGCGGCCGATCCCGCACTGGAGCCGCCCGGCGTGAGCGCCGGGTTCCAGGGGTTGCGGGTGGTCGCGAACACCGGGTTGTGGCCGAAGGCGCCGTAGCCGAATTCGGACGTGTTGGTCTTGCCGACCACGATGGCACCGGCCCGCCGCAAGCGCTCGACCACCACGTCGTCCTCGTCGGGCACATGGTGCGCATAGAGGCGCGAGCCGAAGGTGGTACGCACGCCCCGGGTGCAGATAAGGTCCTTGATCGCCACCGGCACGCCGGCGAGCGGTCCGCCCGGCTCGCCCAGGGCGATGCGGCGGTCGAGGGCCCGCGCGGCCTCCATTGCACCTTCTTCGTCGAGGGTGCAGAAGGCATGCAGCCGGCCGTCGAGGGCCTCGATGCGGCGGAAGGATTCGGCGACCACGGCCTCGGCCGTAATGGCGCCGCTGCGCACCGCGCGGGCGATGTCGGCCAGCGCCGGCCGGGGTCCGGTGGCGCGCTCTTTGCTCGTGTCCTGGTTCATGGTTTCGCCGTCCGTTGCTTTTCTCGATTTCCGCGCATGTCACTCACCTTCACCCCTTTCGACCTGGGGCCCGTCCGCCTGAAGAACCGCCTGGTGATGGCGCCGATGCAGCAGTACCGCGGGGCGCCCGATGGCAGCGCCACCGCCTACCACCCGCTGCACTACGGCCGCTGTGCCGAGGGCGGTATCGGCCTGATCGTGGTTGAGTCGACCGCCGTCGCGTCCAACGGCCGGTTGTTCAAGGACGACATCGGCCTGTATGCCGACCGCCACGTCGCGCCTCTGCGGGCAGTGACCGACGCGGTGCATGCACACGGCGTGCCGGTGTTCGTCCAGCTCTCGCACGGCGGCCGCAAGTCGCATCCACCGCCGGGCGAGCGCCTGCTGGCGCCGAGCGCGCTGGCCTTCGACGGCGACTACGGCGTGCCGGCCTCCATGACGCCCCAGGACATCGCGGCGGCGGTGCAGGACTTCGCCGACGCCGCCCGGCGCGCGGTGGCCGCCGGCTTCGACGGGCTGGAGCTGCATGCGGCGCACGGCTACCTCATCCACCAGTTCCTCTCGCCGCTGTCCAACCGGCGCGACGACGCCTACGGCGGCTGCGGCGCCGGCCGGGCGCGCTTCGCCCGCGAGGTGGCCGAGGCGGTGCGCGCCGCCGTCGGGCCGGGCTTTCCGCTGAGCCTGCGAGTGTCGGCCAGCGATTACGTCGAGAGCGGCCTCACGCCCGCCCTGGTGACCGAGGCCGTCGAGGCGCTCCAGCCCTGCGGCATCGTCGCGGTACATGTGTCCTCGGGCGGGCTGCTTCCGGTGCCGCCGGCCCACAGCCGACCGGGCTACCAGCTCGACTGGGCACGGCAGATCCGCGAGGCCTGCGGCCTGCCGGTGATCGCGGTGGGTGGCCTGCACCGGCGCAGCCTGATCGAGAGCGCGTTGGCCGACGGTCAGGCCGACCTGATCGCCATCGGCCGTCCGATCCTGGAACGGCCGGACTTCATGACCGACAAGCTCGCCTCGGTGGCCTTCGACGGCTGAACCTGCTGCGCGCCCTTCTCCGCCGGCGCCACGGCTGGCGGACGCAGGAACCCCATCAGCATCTGGTGGGCCTGCACCCGATGGTCCGCCTGCCACGCCGGCGCGAGCAGGTCGGTGCTGAAGATGCGCGACAGCGTGTGGCCGTGCGCCCGGCTGTAGTAGGCCAGGCTCACCATGGCGGTGTAGAGGTGCAGGGCATCGATCCCCTCGCGGAACACACCGGCCCGCTCGCCGCGGCGCAGCAGGCCGTCGACCAGCTCGCGCACGGGTGAAGCGGTTTCGCGGATCGCGTCGGAGCGCTGCAGGTGGCGCGCCTGGTTCATGTTCTCGAAGGCCAGCAGCCGGCCGAGCTCGGGCCGCGAGCCGAAGTGGTTGTCGATGAAATCGAACATCTGCACGATGCCCTCCATCGGCTCGACCGACGCGAAGTCCAGCTGCAGCTCGGCCGCTCGCAGACGCAGCAGCACCTCTTCGAGCACACCCACGTACAGCCCGTCCTTGCCGCCGAAGTAGTGATACAGCATGCGGATGTTGGTCTTGGCCCGGCGCGCGATGGCCTCGGTGCGGGCGCCGCTGAAGCCCTTGGCGGAGAACTCGGCGACAGCGGCCTTGAGGATGCGGGCTCGGGTCTTGGCGGGGTCGCGCGCGGAGACCTTCTTCCGCGTGTCGGGCGTCTCCTGCGCTTTGAGGGTCTTGGGCGCCTTCGGCGCGCTTGCAGTGGTGTCGGGCATCGGCGGATTGTCCTCGGCGCCTGTCGGCATCAGGCCGCGCCGTGCCGCAGCGCGGCCAACAGGCGCGACGAGTCGCTGACGAAGCCGAAGCACTTCTTGACGTTCCACACCGTCGCCTCGGTGCAGAAGGCAGGCGACGAGGTGGCGCAGCAGTCCTCCAGCATCACGCAGCCGTAGCCGAGAAAGTTGGCGTCGGTCAGGGAATGCAGCACGCACTGGTCGGTATTGCAGCCGGCAAACAGCAGCGTCTTCACGCCCAGGTTGCGCAGGATGCTGTCGAGCGGCGTGTCCCAGAAGCCGCTGATGCGGTGCTTGTCGACCAGCACGTCGCCCGGCAGCGGCGCGAGCTCGTCGACGATGGCCGCCGCCCACGAGTCCTTTTCCAGCACGTTGCCGCGCCCCTCGGGCAGCGGGTCGCCCAGGCCGGTGCCGGTGCCGCTGTTCTTGTAGAGATGGATCTGATTGGGCGGCATGTTGGCCAGGTCCGGCCGGTTGCCCCAGTTCACCCAGATCACCGGCACCTCGGCCGCGCGCAGCGCCGGCAGCACCGCCTGCAGCGGCTCGATCGCCGCCCGCGCGGCCGCCCAGTCCGCGCCGATATGGTCGACCCAGCCGCCCCGGGTGCAGAAGTCGTTCTGCATGTCGATCACCACGATGGCGGTGCGGCCCAGGTCGATCACCAGGTTCTGCGGCTCGGCGGCCAGCCGCAGCGGGCGCGGCGCGGGCGCGGCCATGGCCATGTCGACCTCATCCGGCGTGGCCTTCCAGTGGTAGTGGGGCGCGATGCCGAGTGCACCGACGGGGGTCGAGGTCTTGGGGTTCATGCGGCCAGGCTCCAGGTTGGTGATGGGCGAGGCACCGAGGCGGTGCCGTGCGCCGCGCCTTCGTGGTGCCAGGTGCCGAAACCGGCCCCGAAAACGGGTGGCACCGATCTTGCAAATGCCCGCCCCGACTCGTCCATCAGGTAATTATTCAGTTACTTACCCCACTCCCCTAGCGAAAGGAATGCCAGTGTCCGCCAAGCTCCGCCCTCTTCTCTCTTTCGCCTCCGCCGTGGCCGCCACGCTGGCCCTGTCGACCGCCGCGCAGGCCGCCGGTCCGGTCACCGTCGGTGTGCTGATTCCGGGCTCCAAGTCCGACAAGGGCTGGATGGAATCCGGCTACGACGGTCTGGCCGCCGCGCAGAAGCAGTACGGCGACAAGATCAAGGTGCAGATGATCGAGAACATCAACTACGCCGACATGGAACAGGCCCTGGTCAACCTGGCCACCAAGAACAGCCTGGTGATCGGCGTCGGCGGCCAGACGCAGGCGGCCGTGATGAAAGTGGCCAAGCGCTTTCCCAAGACCCACTTCTCGATCGTCGGCGGCAGCAAGGGCGACGAGGTGGCCAACGTGGCCGGCTACGACGTGAAGCAGGCCGAGATCGCCTTCGTGGCCGGCGCCTCCGCCGCCATGCTGAGCAAGACCGGCGTGGTGAGCTACGTGGGCGGCATGGAGATTCCTTCCATCGTCAATGCCGGCAAGGAGTTCGGCAAGGGCGCGGCCTACGTCAACCCCAAGATCAAGTACGTCGAGAACTACACCGGCGACTTCGACAACGTGGCCAAGTCGAAGGAAGCCACCCTCGCGGCCATCGCCCAGGGGGCCGACGTGCACTACCACATCCTCAACCTCGGACTGCGCGGCATGGAGCAGGCAGCCAAGGAAAAGGGCACCCACATCATCGGCAGCTACACCGACCGCTGCGGCACCGATCCGCTCTACCCCGCCTACAGCATCACCGGCGTGGGCTACGAGGTGCAGTACGCCATCGACGAGGCCGTCGCCGGCACCTGGAAGGCCGGCTACAAGCCCTTTGGCCTGGCGATGGGCCCCAAGGCGTCGGACATGGCCATCTGCAACGCCACGGCCGAGCAGAAAGCCAGGATCGAGGCGATCAAGAAGGACATCCAGAGCGGCAAGATCAAGGTGCTGGAAGGCTGACGGCGTGCCCCTGCTCGAACTCTCCGGCCTGGGCAAAAGCTTCGGGCGGCTGCGGGTGCTCGACGACATCTCGCTGAGCCTCGAAGCCGGCGAAGTGCACTGCCTGCTGGGCGAGAACGGCGCGGGCAAGTCCACCCTCTGCAACCTCATCTTCGGCGTGCATGCGCCCGACCGCGGCAGCATGCGGCTCGACGGCGCCGACTACCGCCCCGGCCGCCCCGCCGACGCGCTGGCCCAGGGCATCGCCATGGTTCACCAGCACTTCAGCCTGGTGCCCGACGTGAGCGTGGTCGACAACCTGCTGCTCGGCCAGTCGCGCGGCGTGCTGCGGCGCGCCGAATGCGCCGACCGCATGCGCGCGCTCGGCGAGCGCTACGGCATGCCGCTGGACCCCTACGCCCGCGTGGCCGACCTGTCGGTGGGCGAGCGGCAGCGGGTGGAAATCGTGAAGTGCCTGATGCGCGAGCCGCGCCTGCTGGTGCTCGACGAGCCCACCGCCGTGCTGCTGCCCGAGGAGATCCAGGCGCTGCTGCAGGTCTGCGAGCGGGTCGCCGCCCAGGGCTGCGGCGTGGCACTGGTGACCCACAAACTGGCCGAAATCCGGCAGGTGGCCCGGCGCGCCACCGTGCTGCGCGGCGGCCGCATCGTGGCGCGCTCGGACACCCCGGCCGACGACATCTCGCAGCTGGTGCGCGCGATGATCCAGCGCGACCTGGCCGACCCGTCGGACGTGGTGCCCGCCACGCCTGCACGCGCGGCCACGCCGGTCGGCCAGGCCGCGCCCGTGCCGGCCCTGATGGTCGACGGCCTGACCGTGCAAGACATCCAGGGCGTGACGCGGCTGGACAACTTCACCGTGCTGGTCGCGCCCGGCGAGATCGTCGGCGTGGCCGGTGTCGAGGGCAACGGCCAGGTCGAGCTGGCTGGCGTGCTGTCGGGCCTGGTGCCGGCCACGCAGGGGCGTTTCTTCGTCGGCGGCGACGAGCTGACGGGCCGGTCGCCGCGCGAGATCACTCAGTCCGGCGTCGGCATCGTGCCGGAAGACCGGCACGCCTCGGGCTGCGTCACGCCGATGAGCGTGGCCGAGAACATGCTGCTCAACCGGCTGGGCGACTACCGCCGCTGGGGCCTGCTCGACCGCGCCGCCCTGCGCCGCGACGCGCAGCAACTGATGCAGACCTACGACGTGCGCGCCGCCGGGCCGGACGCCGCCTTCGGCGGGCTCTCCGGCGGCAACCAGCAGAAGGCCGTGCTGGCGCGCGAACTCACCACCGCCGGCCTGCGCTTCCTGATGGCCGCGCAGCCCACGCGCGGGCTGGACGTGGGCGCGGTCGAAGCCGTCTACGGCCACATCGTCGGCGCCTGCAGCCGGGGCGTGGGCGTGCTGCTGATCTCCTCGGAACTCGACGAACTGCTGCAGGTCGCCGACCGCATCGTGGTGCTCTACCGCGGCCGGATCATGGGCGAATGCGAGGCCCATCCCTCGCAGCGTGAACGCATAGGCGCCTGGATGGCGGGACAAGGCACGGCAACGGCATGAGCCATGGCATGAACAAGGGCATACCCCGGGCGAGACCGCTCGACTTCCTGCAGGGCCGCCGCGCGGTGCTGCTGTCACTCGCTGCCGTCATCGCCGCGCTGCTGCTCGGCCTGGTGCTGGTGGCGGTCATCGGCGTGTCGATTCCCGACGCGGTGGCCGCCTTCGCCGAAGGCGCCTGGGGCTCGCCCTACGCGCTGGCCGCCTCCATCAACCGCAGCCTGGTGTTCGCCCTGGTCGGCCTGGGCTTCGTGCTGGCCAACCGGGCCAACCTCACCAACGTGGGCGGCGAAGGACAGATCGCCGTCGGCGCCATCGCCGCCACCGCCGTCTGCCTGCATCCCGGCATCGCCGCGCTGCCCGCCGGCCTGGGTTTCGTGCTGCCGATGCTGGCCGCCTGCGTCTGCGGCGGCCTGTGGGGCGCCATCGTCGGGCTGCTCAAGGTGAAGGTCGGCACCAACGAGGTCATCAGCAGCCTGATGCTGTCCTTCATCGGCATCTGGCTGCTCTACGCCAGCGTGCAGAGCGAGGCGCTGCTGCGTCAGCCGATGACCTCGTCGAGCACCCTGCCGGAGTCGCTGGAGATTCCCGATGCCACCAAGCTGCCGCTGCTGACCGGCGATGCGGCGATGCCGCTGCACATCGGTCTGCCGCTGGCGGCGCTGCTGGCCGTGGCGGTCGCGGTGGTGCTGCACCGCACCGTCTTCGGTTTGCGGCTGCGCGCGGTGGGACTGAACCCGCTGGCCTCGCGCAAGGCGGGCATCGCCATCGCGCCGGCCGTCGTCGGCGTGTTCTTCGCCGCCGGTGCCTTGGGCGGGCTGGCCGGCTCGATGATGCTGCAGGGCGAGCAGTACACGCTCAAGGCCGGCTTCTCGTCGGGCTACGGCTTCGACGGCCTGGTGGTGGGCCTGCTGGCGCGCGGTTCGGTCACCGGCGTCATCGCCGGGGCGCTGCTGTTCGGCTTCATCCGGTCCGGAGGCATCAACATGGAAATGATGGCGAGCGTGCCCAGTTCACTGGTGCTGGTGATTCAGGGCGTGATCATCGTGGCGCTGGCCGGATCGGCGCGCTGGATGGACCGCCCGCAAGGAGGCGCGCGATGAGCGATGCGGCCACCGGCGCCATGGCCGCCGTCTTCGCCGGATCCACCCTGCGCCTGGCGGTGCCGCTGATGCTCGGCGCCACAGGCGAGCTGGTGAGCGAGCGGGCCGGCGTGCTCAACATGAGCGTGGAGGGAATGATGCTCACCGGCGCCTTCGCCGGCGCGGTCGGTGCGGTCTACACCGGCAGCCCTGCGCTCGGCCTGCTGATCGGCGTGCTGGCCGTGCTGCCGGTGGCGCTGCTGCAGGCCTTTCTCAGCATCACGCTGCGGGCCAACCAGGTGGTGACCGGCATCGGCATCAACATCCTGGTGCTGGGCGCTACCACCCTGGCCTACCGCGAGATCTTCGGCGGCCGCTCGCGCGCGGAGGTGCCGGGCTTCGACAAATGGCAGCCGCCGTTGCTCTCGCAGATACCGGTCATCGGCGACGCGGTTTTCACCCAGGTCTGGCTGGTCTGGCTGGCGCTGGCGCTGGTCGCGCTGGTGGGCTGGACCCTGCGCTACACCGCGCTCGGGCTGGCGCTGCATTCGGCGGGCTCGGAGCCCAAGGCGGTCGACAAGTCGGGGCTGTCGGTCACCGCGGTGCGTTATGGCGCGGTGCTGTTCACCGGCGTGCTGTCGGCCATCGGTGGGTGCTTCCTGTCGATCGGCGACATCCACACCTTCACCGAAGGCATGACCAGCGGCGCCGGCTACCTGGCCATCGCGGCGGTGATCTTCGGCAACTGGAAGGTGGGGCGGATGTTGCTAGCCTGCCTGCTGTTCGGCGCGGCGACCGCGCTGCAGTTTCAGCTGCCGGCGCTGGGGATCGAGGTGCCGAACGCGATCCTGATCATGCTGCCTTATCTGATGGCGCTGGCGGCTGTCAGCGGCGTGGTCGGCCGGCAGAGTGCGCCGGCTTATTTGACGCAGCCGTATGTGCGGTGATGATGGCCATGGCGCTAACGGGGCGGTCTCAACGCCAGCTTGATCGAGTTGCTGGCCGGGCGGCTGTTCTTCTTGTCTTCTACTGATCGTAGGGTGGAGCTGGGGGCTTGCTCTTGGCTGAGCCGGCCTGTCTTTTCTCTTGGCAGAGGGTGGAGCTGGGGCGTTGCTCTTTGCCGAGCGGGCTGGTCTTTTTTTTTCTTCTACTGGTCGTAGGGTGGAGCTGGGGGCTTGCGCGCCCCCAGACCCGCGGTAACTTTCTTTTGTTGGGACAAAAGAAAGTCACCAAAGAAAAGCCCTTGAAGACGAGCTCGAGGCTCGGTCGGGCCATAGCTTCGCTCGGCCTGGGGAATGTGCCTTCGAACGCTCTAGCGGCAACAGTTTGGACAAGGGTCGATCCAGAGCCATGGCCCCTGCTTCGCAGGGTCGGGGCTGAGAGGATAAGAACAGGCGACCGCACTGGCGGAGCGCGCAGGCGCCATGCGATGCGCCCTGGCGGAATGCTGAGCGCAACGATCGAACATCGACCCGAAGCAGCGCTTGAACGGGCCGGCCATCACGACGTGACCTGGACCACGGTGCGCAGCGCGCGTGGCGATCGAATCAGCGCGGCCCCCTCACCGTGCTCAGTGCGGTCGCCTGTCCTTACCCTCTCAGCCCCGACCCTGCGAAGCAGGGGCCCAGGCACTGGATCGACCCTTGTCCAAACTGTTGCCGCTAGAGCGTTCGAAGGCACATTCCCCAGGCCGAGCGAAGCAATGGCCCGACCGAGCTTCGAGCTCGTCTTCAAGGCAACTTTCTTTGGTGACTTTCTTTTTTGCCAGAAAAGAAAGTTACCGCGGGTCTGGGGGCGCGCAAGCCCCCAGCTCCACCCTTTGCCAAGAGAAGAAAAGAAAAAAGACAAGCCGGCTCAGCCAAGAGCAAGCCCCAGCCCCATCCCATAAACCGAATCGGGCTTTTCACTTGGCCGCCCCCCCCCAATGCCGCCAGCCGGACCGAAATAGCCTGCAGCGGCGATAAAACCGCTGCCGTAATGACCAAGCACGAGAAGGCGGATGCCGTGGTCCCAGCGCCCGGCAGCGCGACGACCATGCAGAAAACTTCCTCCCATCGATATACGGTTTCCGTCGTTTGCACACGGCCCGTGCTCCCTCACCATGGCCGGCCAACGCAACCTGGCAAAACCATGACAAAACCCCTGAAAGTCGTCGCTGTCTCCGGCAGCCTGCAACGCCCTTCCCGCACCCTGGCGCTGGTGGAACATCTGGTCGACCTTATCGGCGAGGCCGTCCCTATCCAGACCCGCCTGATCGAACTCGGCGTGGTCGGCCCCCGCCTGGCCGGCGCACTGGCGCGCGCCCAGCTGCCGGCCGATGTCGAAGCCGAGATCGCCGCCGTGGAATCGGCCGACCTGCTCGTGGTAGCCAGCCCCGTCTATCGCGCCACCTACTCAGGCCTGTTCAAGCATTTCTTCGACTTCGTACACCACGAAGCGCTGATCGACGTGCCCGTGCTGCTGGCAGCCACCGGCGGCAGCGAGCGGCATGCGCTGGTCATCGACCACCAGCTGCGCCCGCTGTTCAGCTTCTTCCAGGCGCGCACGCTGCCGGTCGGCGTCTATGCCACCGACCGCGATTTCACCGACTACCGCCTGAGCAACGAAGCCCTGCTCGCACGCGCCGCCCTGGCCGTGCAGCGCTCGCTGCCGCTGCTGAAGCTGCGCTCTACCGTCGCCGCCGACGCGGAACTGGTGGCCTGACGGCACGCATGGAAAAGAAGGCCCGGCACCAGAAGTGCCGGGCCTTCGAGCGCGGGCTGAAAACTCAGGCGCCGCGCAGCTCCGCCGAGCGGTCCCACAGATTGGGCAGCAGGGTATTGGAGTAGCCCGACACGAAGGGCTTGCCGCCACCCGACTCCAGATAGGTATGCCGCCGCACCGCGCCGATGTTGGCGCCGTAGACGTGAATGCTGATCGACACCCGGTCGTCGTACAGATTTCGCACCCGGTGCACGTCACCCACAGTGGGCGATACCGGCTCGACGTCGCCCGGCTGCAGGCGCAGGGCAGGGCCGTCGGGCACCCAGCGGCCGTCGCGCTGCACGTACCCCTGGCTTTCTTCCGCGCCGCGCAGCATGCCGATCAGGCCCCATACGGTGTGGTCGTGGATCGGCGTGGCCTGGCTCGGGCCCCAGACGAAGCTCACCACCGAGAAGCGCTCGGCCGAATCGGCGTGCAGCAGAAACTGCTGGTATCGCGTGGGGTCCGGCTGCGCGAAAGCTTCGGGCAGCCAGTCGTCGCGCGACACCAGCCGGCGCAGCAGCGCCCCGCCCTGGGTGATGACGCGGGCTTCGTCCGGATGCTCGTCGAGCAGGCGCGCGAACGCGGTGACGAAGTCGCGCAGGGGCGCGATGGCGGGCGCGGCCGCGATGGATGGCGCGATGGACGGAGCAATGGCAGCTTCAGACATGGGCTTCGATTTCCTGTGGAGCCCGTGCGGCTGAACGGCGCGGCGCGGGCAGGTCGAGCCCCAGATGTTGCCGCAAGGTCGTGCCCTCGTACTCGGTGCGGGCATGGCCCCAGGCCTGCAGCAGCGGCACGACCTCGGCATTGAACTCGTCGAGCCCGCCGGGAAAGTAGGCCGGCATGATGTTGAAGCCGTCGGCCGCGCCCTGCTCCACCCAGCGCACCATGTGGCGGGCGATCTGCTCGGCGGTGCCGACGACGATCTGGTGACCGCGTGCGCTGGCCACCAGGTGGTAGAGCTCGCGCAGGGTGAGGCCCTGCTCGCGGGCCGAGCGCAGCAGCAGGTCGCGCCGGCTGTGGGCGCCGGGCACCGGCGGCAGCTCGGGCAGCGGGCCGTCGAGCGGCAAGCCGGTGACGTCGCTGTCGAGCTGCTCCGACAGAATCGCCAGCGCGTTCGACTGGTCGGTGAACGCCTGCAGCTCGGCCAGCTTGGCGCGCGCCTGCTTTTCGGTGCGGCCGACGATGGGCATCAGCCCCGGCATCACCAGGCACTGGTCGGCACGCCGGCCCTCGGCGCGCACCTGTGCCTTCAGGCCGGTGTAGAACGCCTGCGCGGCCGACAGGTCCTGCTGGGCGGTGAACACCACCTCCGCATGGCGCGCGGCCAGGGCTTGCCCGGGGCCGGACGAGCCCGCCTGGATCAGCACCGGCCGGCCCTGGGGGCTGGGCGTCACGTTCAGCGGCCCGGCCACGTCGTAGAAGCGGCCCTTGTGGTGCAGCGCATGCATCTTGGCGGTGTCGATGTAGACGCCGGCCTGCTTGTCGCGCACGTAGGGATCCGGATCCCACGACCGCCAGAGTCCCTCGACCACCTGCACGAATTCTTCCGCGATCTCGTAGCGCAGTGCATGGTCCGGGTGGCGGTCGCGGCTGAAGTTGATCGAGCCGTCGGCGAAGGTGGTGACGATGTTCCAGGCGGCCCGGCCGCGCGAGATGAGGTCGACCGAAGCCAGCGTGCGCGCCAGGTTGAACGGCTCGCTGTAGGTGGTCGATGCCGTGCCCGCCAGGCCGATGCGGTTGGTGACCATGGCCAGCGCCGACAGCACGGTCATCGGGTCGGGCCGGGTGATCATCGACGGATGCGAATCGGGCGTGGTGAGCAGCCGGTCGCCCAGAAAAACCATGTCGAACTTCGCGCGTTCGGCGGCCTGGGCGGCACGCACGATGAGGTCGATGTTCTCGGTGCCGGATTCGGCTTGCGGATGTCGCCAGCCGCCCGCGTGGTGGCCGGCGGCCAGCAGGAAGAGTCCCAATTTCATCGCGTGTTTCCCCTGCCCGATCAGTCCGGGCGGACCTTGCTGGAAGCGATGAGACGGGCGGCCAGGTCGTGCACGCCACGGATCTGCTCGGCGGCCTGCTTCGGGCTCAGCGCCTGGGCCACCACCTGCACGTCGGCCAAGGCCTTCACCGTGTCGGGCTCGCGCAGGATGTCGGCGACCGTGGTCTGCAGCCGGGTCAGTACCGCTGGCGGCAAATGGCTCGATGCGACGATGAAGAAGGAGCCAGCCAGCCCGTCTTCCCAGTTCTTCACACCGGCCTGCGCGATGGACGGCACCCCCGCCAGGTCGGCCGGTGCGGTCGGGCCGCCGAAGAAGGCCAGTGCCCGCAGCTTGCCGCTGCGCACGAACTGGTTGCCCAGCGGGTCGAACACCACGTCGACATGGCCGGCCACCACGTCGGCCACCGCCTGCGCGCTGCCGCGATAGGGCACGTGGCGAATGTCCACGCCGGTGAGCTGCTTGAAGTACTCGCCCGCCAGATGCCCCGGCGTGCCGTTGCCCGAGGTGCCGTAGGACAGCTTGCCCGGGTGGGCGCGGGCATAGTCGATCAGCTCCTGCAGGGTTCGCACCGGCAGCTGCGGGTTGACCGCGATAGCCGTGCGCGCGCCGCCCACGTAGGCGATGGGCGTGAGGTCGGCAAAGGGATCGAAGCGCACCGGCACCAGTTGCGGCGCGATCGCCAGGTTGCCGATGGAGGCGTTGAGCAAGGTGTAGCCGTCGGCCGGTGCCGAGGCCACGAAGCCCGCGCCGATGGTGCCGCCGGCACCGGGCTTGTAGTCGACCACCACGGGCTGGTGCAGCTTCTCGGACAGCCGCTTGCTGACGATGCGCGCCACGTTGTCGTTGGTGCCGCCCGGCGGGTAAGGCACGACGAGGTTGATCGGCCTGGAGGGGAAGACGTCGGGCTGGGCATATACGGCAGTGGCGTTGCCGGCGGCGATGACGACGGAGAAGACGGCGACGAGGGTCTGGAGACGGCGAATCATGGGGAAATCCGAAGAAGGCAATGCACGCATTCTTCGAGCCGGCCCGGCCACCGCCAAGGAAGGATTTCGTATTTGCTTGGAAGGAAGAATTCGGTGGCGTCTTCCGGTCAGTGCACGAATCCACCCTTGACGAAGCGCACCGGCTCGGCGTCCATGCGGGCGATGAGCGCGCCCAGGCCGTCGGCTGACGCGGGCCGGTCCGATGGCTTGGCGGTCTCGGTGCGGCAGAGCAGGTCGTCGTCCGACCAGGCCCCCTTGCCGGGCTCGCCGCGCGCCCGCAGCCAGCCGTCGCGGTCGGCGATGAGCTGCGTGCCGGCAAGCGCCTGTGGCGCGGCGCCGGCGACCAGCGCCAGGGCCTGCCAGGCGCCGGGGGCGTCGGCCACGCAGTCGACACCTTCGTCGGAAGCGGCCGGCGCGGCTCGCACCAGCACGGTGGTCAGGCGCGGATCTTCCAACGGTACCGCACCGCCGCCGTCGGCCACGATGCGCAGCCGCTGGTGGCGCTGACGCCAGTCCGACACCGCACGCGCCGGCCGGCCGGTGCAGCGCACCTCGAAGTCCGGCACCGCCACCGGGCGCTCCCACCGACCGGCGCGGCGCAGGCTCTGGCCGGCCGCCTGGGCGCGCAGGTAGTCCATCACCGCCCAGGTGTCGGCATCGCTCAGGCGATCGGCGAAGCCGGCCATGGTCTGCCGGCCGTGGCGGTCACGCAGGCCCTCGCGGATGCGCCAGAAGACATCGCCATCGGCGCGCCGCCACAGCAGCGGCCCGGCAAGGTCGGGCGGCCATACCGGCTGCGCCTCGGCCAACGGCCCCTGTCCTCGCCCATCGGCGCCGTGGCAGGCCACGCACTGCTGCGCATAGAGGCGCCCGCCCTGCTCCACCGACAGCGCGGAAAAGCCGGTCGGCGAGCGATGAAAACTCGTCGGATAGGCCGACACCAGCACCACGCTGGCCTGCGGCCAGGGCGCGAACAGCAGCGCCGCCGCCGCGACGAGCGCGGTGCCACCGGCCGAGCGCCGGTGCCGCCGCCACAGCAGGAGCGAAGCGGCCAGCAACAGCACGGCCGCCAGCGCCAGCAGCCCCAGCGATACCGCGAGCTGCCTCGCCTGGCCGAGGTCGATCAGCAGGTTCTCGCCCGACACCCGATGCGCCCAGGGCCAGGCCGGCTGGCCATGGCTGTCGCCCACCAGACCGGTTTTGTGCAGCAGCGACAGCAGCCCGAGCTGGCACGCCTGCAGCAAGGCCAGCAGCGTGTTGAGCCATTCGGACGCGGGAAGATTGCCCATTCAATCGCGCGCCGCCGTGCCCGCGCCGCGGACCGCCGGGCTACCAGCTCGCATCGAGACCCAGATGGCGCAGGGCCTCGTGGCGCAGTGCGGTCAATGCCGGGTCGCCGCGATGACGCGGATACGGCAGGTCGACCTTCAGCTCGGCCTGGATGCGCGCCGGCCGGTCGCTGAACACGACCACCCGCTGCGCCAGGAACAGCGCCTCTTCCACGTCGTGCGTCACCAGCAGCGCCGAGAAACCCTCACGCCGCCACAACGCCACCAGCTCGCTCTGCATCTGCAGGCGGGTCAGCGAATCGAGCTTGCCCAAGGGTTCGTCGAGCACCAGCAGCTGGGGGTCGTTCACCAGCGCACGCGCCAGCGCCACGCGCTGGGCCATGCCGCCGGAGAGCTGGTGCGGAAAAGCCTTGGCGAACTCGGTCAGGCCGACGAGCTTCAGGGCGTCGTCCACCCGCTGCTTCCGGGCGCCCTTGAGCAATCCGCGCGCCTGCGGCCCCAGGGCCACGTTGTCCCAGACGGTGCGCCAGGGGTAGAGCGTGGGATCCTGGAACACCACGATGCGCGACGGGTCGGGGCGGGTGATGGCCTCACCGTCCTGGGCGATGTGGCCGGCGGTGGCCGGCTCCAGTCCTGCCACCAGGCGCAGCAATGTCGACTTGCCGCAGCCGCTGGGGCCGAGCAGCGCGACGAATTCGCCGGGCTGCACCTGCAGGTCGACGCCGTCGAGCACCTGCAGCACGCCGGTCGGCACCTTGAACCAGTGGCTGACGTTCTGGATGTCGATGTGCGCGCCGCGCGCGGCGGTGTTCGTTCGGGCGGTATCGGGGGAGGCGGTAGCGCTGATCACCATTTCACGGTTCCTTTCTGCCAGGACAAGACCCGGTCGCGCACGGTGAACAGCAGCGTGATGAGGCCCGAGCAGAGCACGGCCATCACCAGCAGTGCCGCATACATGTTGGCGTAGGCCGCCCAGCCTTGCGCCCACTGCAGGTACCAGCCGAGCCCGGCCTTCACGCCCATCATCTCGGCGGTGACCAGCGTGGAGAACGACGCGCCCAGGCCCATGAACAGACCCACGAAGACCTGCGGCAGCGCCGCCGGAATGGCGACCCGCAGCACCAGGAACCATTCCGACGCACCCACGGTGCGGGCCACGTCGTAATAGGCCTTGTTGACCGAGGCCACGCCCGACCAGGTGAGCACCGCCAGCGGGAAGAAGGTGGCCAGTGCAATGAGGAACACCGCGGCCGCGTAGCTCGACGGAGCGAAGAAGAACGCCAGCGGCAGCAGGGCCGATGCCGGCACCGGCCCGAGGAAGCGCAGCACCGGGTGGACCCAGTAGCCGGCGATGCGCGACCAGCCGATCCAGACGCCGGTGATGAAGCCCGTGGCTGCGCCGAGGGCGAAGCCGGTGGCCAGCAGGCGGGCGGAGTGGGCGGTCGACAGGCCCAGTCGGCTCCAGTCTTCGGTGAAGACTTCGATCAGGCTTTGGGGCGGAGCGAAGAACGGTGGCGGCAGTAGGCCCAGCTTGGCGGTGGCTGTCTCCCACGCTGCCAGCAGTAGCGGTGCGGCTATGAGCCATTGGCCTGCCGGTCTGAGGCGGGCGCGTATGGGGCCTGCTCTTGTTCCCGACAGCGCGATGGTGAGGATCAGCATGGCGGCTGTTGCGGCTGCTATTGCGAATTCCGTGGTGAATGCCCAGTCGCTGAAGCCTACCTGCTGGTTGGGCCAGAAGTAGGTCAGGGCTGCCAGAGCCAGCCAGGCGGCCGAGGCTACGAGGCCTGTTGGCCATGGGCCTTCCAAGGTTGGTTCTGTCAGGGTTTGGGGGGCTGGTGCGGGCCTTGGTGGTCGGGTCGCGGGTGGGGGCTGGCGGTGGGCCAGGGTTTGGTTGAATGGTGTGCTCATGAGGGCTACCTGATGGGATCAGATCGAGTGGGAAAGGGCTTTGCCTGGCTTGCTGGCTTGCTCTTGCTCTTGCTCTTGCTCTTGCTCATTGCTGAGCTGGCTTTTTTCTTCCATTGAATTGGGGAGGAAGCTGGGGGCCTGCTTGTTGCATGGCCGGCTGCCTTTTCTTCTTTTCTTCTACTGTTCGTAGGGTGGAGCTGGGGGCTTGCGCGCCCCCAGACCCGCGGTAACTTTCTTTTGTTGGGACAAAAGAAAGTCACCAAAGAAAAACCCTTGAAGACGAGCTCGAGGCTCGGTCGGGCCATTGCTTCGCTCGGCCTGGGGAATGTGCCTTCGAACGCTCTAGCGGCAACAGTTTGGACAAGGGTCGATCCAGTGCCTCTGCCCCTGCTTCGCAGGGTCGGGGCTGAGAGGGTAAGGACAGGCGACCGCACTGAGCACGGTGAGGCGGCCGCGCTGATTCGATCGCCATGTTCGCTGCGCACCGTGGTCCGGGTCACGCCGTGATGGACCGCCCGTTCGTGCGCTCCTGCGGGTCGATGTTCGAGTGCCACGCTCAGCATTCCGCCAGGGCACATCGCATGGCCCCTGCGCGCTCCGCCAGTGCGGTCGCCTGTTCTTATCCTCTCAGCCCCGACCCTGCGAAGCAGGGGCCCAGGCACTGGATCGACCCTTGTCCAAACTGTTGCCGCTAGAGCGTTCGAAGGCACATTCCCCAGGCCGAGCGAAGCAATGGCCCGACCGAGCCTCGAGCTCGTCTTCAAGGCAACTTTCTTTGGTGACTTTCTTTTTTGCCAGAAGAGAAAGTTACCGCGGGTCTGGGGGCGCGCAAGCCCCCAGCTCCACCCTACGACCCGTAGAAGAAAAGAAAAAAGACCAGCCCGCTCTGCAAGAGCAACGCCCCAGCTCCACCCTCGGCAGAGAGAAGAAAAGAAGAACGCAGCACGTCCCAAAACCACCCCGCCGTCAGGCCAGAACATCAGCCGTGACGTGCCTGGCAAACCGAGCAGGATTGGTACTCGGCTTCAGCACCCCGACAGACTGAAAGTCCCGCGCATAAAACTCCACCTCGGCCAGCAAGTCACTACCGGTAGGGTGATGCCGATGCGTCAACGTCCCCAACAGCGCCCGCAAATCCTCCACAGAAACCTTGGGCGAATACTTGGCAAAAAGCTTGGCCGATTCATTGGGGTTGTCGGCCACGTAGTCAGAGGCCTGCAGGATCGACCGCACCAACGCCGCGGTACTCGGCTTGTCATTGCGTACAAGCTCACCGCGCGCACCAACGATGCAGCAAACCTTGTCCTGGTACTCACCAGACAAATTGCTCGCGATCTGCTGATACCGCGCAGGCTTGCGCTTCTCGATGAGATAGATATTGGGATCCCCATCCGCGATCGCCTGGATCTCCCCCTTGTCGACCGCGATGTCCAGCAGATCCGCCGGGTACTGGCGCCAGGTCACCTCCCGCTCCGCATCGATCCCGTTCTTCTTGAGCAGGATCGAGAAAAAATTCTTCCCCGGACTGGCGATGTCCGACACCCCGATCACCTTCCCCTTGAGCGACTGCAGCGAGGTCACCCCCGCTGCCTTCACCCCCACCAGCCGCACGCAGCCACCGTGCGAGGCCCCGACGATCTTCACGTCGAAGCCCGACTCCAGCGGCTTCAACCAGCGATGCACCATGCCCACCGCCGCATCCGCCTTGCCGGTGGCCAGCGACTCCAGCAGCTGGTCGGTGGAGCCGGTGTAGTTGATCAACTCCACGCTCAGCCCGTTCTTCTCGAAATAGCCCAGCTCCTGCGCCACGACCACCGGCGACAGGCAGAAAGCCGTGGCGTTCCAGGCGAACGTGAGCTTGCGCGGTTGCGAAAAGGCGCGCGTGGCCGCCAGGCCGGTGCCGGCCGCCAGAGCGACGGCACCGCCCGCGCGCAGCAAGCGGCGCCGCGTGGGGTCGGAAGTGGAAACGACGGGTGCGATGTCGGACATGAAAGAAGCTCCCTCCCGGTGTGCGGGATGTTGGTTGGTGTTCTGCGTGATTCAGTGGACGGGCCGCAAAAGCCTCACGCCAGAACGTCTGGCTCGGCCTCGACCAGACCCTGGTACAGCGACTCGAAGGCGAATCGCGCACCGCCCGGCCGGCCGACCTGCGCATGGGTCAGCTCGGCCGTCGCGGGGTCGATCGGCACCGGCGTGCCGGCGGCTTCGGCCAGCAGCTGCACCCGGCAGGCGTTGTCCATGGCGATGTACCACCAGGCCGCCGCCTCCACCGACGGGCCGGCGGTAAGGATGCCGTGGTTCTTCAAAATCACCGCCTTGCGCTGGCCCAACGCCTTGGCGATACGGAAGCCCTCGTCGGTCTCCAGCACCACGCCGCTGAAGTCGTCGAACAGGCCGTGGTCCTGGTAGAAGGCGCAGCTGTCCTGGGTCAGCGGGTCGAGCCGCCGGCCGAGCGCCGACCAGGCCTTGCCGTAGGTCGAATGCGTGTGCGCGGCGGCGACCATGTCGGGCCGCGCTTCGTGCAGCGCGGCGTGGATCGCGAAGGCGGCGCGGTTCAGCGGGCGGTCGCCCACCACGATCTCGCCGCGGCTGTTGACCAGCAGCAGATCGGACACCCGGATGCGCGAGAAATGCAGGCCGAAGGGGTTCACCCAGAAGTGGTCGTGCAACTCCGGGTCGCGCGCGGTGATGTGGCCGGCCAGGCCCTGGTCGAAGCCGTAGCGCGAGAACAGCCGAAAGGCGACCGCCAGGCGCTGCTTGCGGTATTGGCGCTCGGCCTCGGGGTCGGTGCGCTCGGCGGGCTCGTCGAACCAGTCGCGGCGCTGCGGCTGGCGGTGGCGCACCCGCTCGATGCTGGCGGGGTAGGTGACGGTGTCAGAACGCGGTTCGAGTACGGCCGACATGCTCAGGCTGCCTTTCGGTGTGCGACACGTTGCGCATCGCGCTGCGCCACCAGGGCGCGGGTGATCGGCAGCAGTTCGCGGCCGTAATCGGTGGCGTCTTCCAGCGGGTCGAAACCACGGATCAGGAAGGTGGTCACGCCCAGGTCGTAGTAGTCGAGAAAGGCCTCGGCCACCTGCTGCGGCGTGCCGACCAGCGCGGTGGTGTTGGAGCGGCCGCCGGTTTCCTGCGCGATCGCGGTCCACAGGCGCTTGTCGACGCGGGTGCCTTTTTCGGCGGCAGCGAGCAGGCGGCGCGCGCCCACGCTCTGCTGCGGCCCGCCCTTGGAGAAGCCCTGCACCACGCGCAGGCGGCGGGTCTCTTCGAGGATGCGTTCGGCGCGCGCCCAGGCGGCGTCTTCGGTGGCGGCCAGGATGGGACGGAAAGACACCGAGAAGCGCACTTCGCGGCCGTGGGCGGCGGCCTCGGCGCGCACGCGTGAGGTGAGCTCGCGCACCTGGTCGAGCGACTCGCCCCATAGCGCGTACACATCGGCATGGCGGCCTGCCACCGGCAGGGCGGCGTCGGAGGCACCGCCGAAGTAGACCGGCACGTGCGGCCGGCCGGCGGCGTCGCGCTGGCGGGGTTTCACCTCGGAGAAACCGGCGTCGAAACGGTAGTGATCGCCGTGGTGGTCGAAAGGCGCGTCGGAGGTCCAGAGCCGGCGCAGGATGCCCAGGTATTCGTCGGTGCGGGCATAGCGCTGGTCGTGGTCGAGGTAGTCGCCGTCGCGGCGCTGCTCGGAGTCCGATCCGCCGGAGATGTAGTGCACCGCGAGCCGGCCGCCGCTGTACTGGTCGAGCGTGGCGAACTGCCGGGCGGCGAGCGTGGGCGCCACGAAGCCGGGGCGGTGGGCCAGCATGAAGCCGATGCGTTCGGTGGCGGCTGCGGCATGCGACACGGTCAGCGCGGCGTCCGGACCGGTGGAATGGTGCGGCACCAGGATGCGATCGAAGCCGGCCTGCTCGTGGGCCTGGGCGAAACGCCGTACGTAGTCCGGGTCGACGACCGGGCCTTGCGGCAGATGGATCTCCGAGGTCTTCTGGCTCTGAATCATGCCGATGAATTCGATGGACATGCGTCGCTCCTGTTCGATGCGTTGGGCGGGCGGTCGAGGCGACTCGACCCGGTTCGGCTGGCGAAGTTACGCCTGCCCTCTGCGCCGTCCAAATGAAATAAATGCGCATCGATATCCGGGATCGGCACTTGGTGCGCCACCCGGCCCTGGCTACGCTGGCGCCACGCCACTCGTCCCTTTCGGGATTGCACCCATGACCGCCACGACCACTTTTCTCGAGCGCCCGTCGCTCGCCGCGCCCGTGCTGCTGCCGCTGCTGGCCCGGCTGCGGCCGCAGCTCGCCGCCCGGGCCGCCGAACACGACCGCGAGGGCAGCTTTCCGCACGAGAACTTCGAACTGCTGCAGGCGCACGGGCTCGTCGGCATCACCGCGCCGGCGGCCTTCGGCGGCAGTGGCGCGAGCCTGGCTACGGCGCGCCAGGTGATCCGGGCGGTGGCCCATGCCGACCCCGCCACCGCCCTGGTGCTGACGATGACCTACCTGCAGATCCGCCAGCTCAACCGGCCCGGCGGCCGATGGCCGATCCACTTGCGCGAGAAGGTCAGCCGCGACACGGTGGACCGGGGCGCGCTGGTCAACACCTTGCGGGTCGAGCCCGAACTCGGCAGCCCCACGCGAGGCGGCCTGCCCGGCACCGTCGCCCGCCGTCAGGCCGACGGCAGCTGGCGGCTGGACGGCCACAAAATGTATTCCACCGGCGCGCCCGGCCTGACCTGGCTCACCGTTTGGGCGCGCACCGAGGAAGGCGACGGCGCCCCGCCGCGGGTCGGCAACTTCCTGGTGCCGCGCCAGGCACCCGGCGTACGCATGATCGAGACCTGGGACCACCTCGGCCTGCGCGCCTCGGGCAGCCACGAGGTGGTGTTCGAGCAGGTGGCGCTGCCGGCCGACCACGCGGTGGACGTACGGCCGCAGGCGGCCTGGGCGCCTGACGCCCTCACCCCCGCCGACCGCGACGCGTTCGCCGATCAGCAGGCCTGGATGACGGTGCTGCTCGGCACGCTCTACGACGCGGTCGCGCAGGCCGCGCGCGACTGGACGCTGGACTTCGTGCGCCAGCGCGCGCCCGGCAGCCTGGGCGCGCCGCTGTCCACCCTGCCGAGGGTGCAGGAGACGCTCGGCGAGATCGCGGCCCTGCTCAACACCAATCACCTGGTGCTCAACCAGCTCACCGACACGACCGACGACGGCGCGCCGCCCGCCGCCACCGACAGCGGCCTCGCCAAGTACACGGTGACGCACAACGCCGTGGCCGTGGTGGAGCGCGCGCTCAAGCTGACCGGCAATCACGGGCTGTCGCGCCACAACCCGCTGGAGCGCCATCTGCGCAACGTGCTCTGCGGCCCGGTGCACGCGCCGCAGGACGACGCCCTGCTCGTGGCCGCCGGCCGGGCGCTGCTGGCCCAGGCCGCGCCTTTGCCTGCCGCGCCGCTGGCGCCGGTCCAGGCGGAAAGCCCACCTACCGCCGCGCACGAGCCGGCGATCTGATCAATCTCGACATCCACCACAAAAGACGACCCATGAGCGACACCTCCACCCTCGACCGCCCACCGCTCGCGCCGGCCTCCCCCGCTGCGCCGCAGGTGCCCGAACTGCCGGTCGCCGCCGTCCGCCAGGCCCTGCTGGACCGCACCGAAATCGCCTTGCTCGACCTGCGCGAGGAAGACCCCTACGCGCAGGAACATCCGCTGTGGGCGGCCAACCTGCCGCTGTCGCGCCTGGAGCTCGACGCCTGGGACCGCATTCCGCGCCGCGACACCCTCGTCGTGCTGTTCGGCACCCACGATGGCCACGACCTGGTGCCGCTGGCGGCTGCGCGCCTGGCCGCGCTCGGCTACACCCGGGTGCATGCCCTGGCCGGTGGACTCGAGGGCTGGAAGACCGCCGGCGGCGAGGTGTTTCGCGACGTCAACGTGCCGAGCAAATCCTTCGGGGAATGGGTGGAACACCACCGGCACACGCCCTCGCTGCCGGCCGAAGAAGTGCAGGCCCTGATCGACGGCCGCGCCGACGTCGTGGTGGTCGACGCCCGCCGTTTCGACGAATACCGCACCATGAGCATCCCCGGTGCCACCAGCGTGCCGGGCGCCGAGCTGGTGCTGCGCATCGCCGAACTGGCGCCCGATCCGAAGACGCGGGTCATCGTGAACTGCGCCGGCCGCACCCGCAGCATCATCGGCACGCAGTCGCTGGTGAACGCCGGCATTCCCAACCCGGTCGCGGCGCTGCGCAACGGCACCATCGGCTGGCTGCTCGCGGGGCAGACGCTGGACCACGGCGCCGAACGCCGCGCGCCTTCCGTGGTGCAGGCCCACACCGCCGCCACCGCCCGCCAGCGCGCGCAAGCCGTGGCCGACCGTGCCGGCGTGCGCCGCACCACCCTCGCCGACCTGCCGGCCCTGAGCCCGGCCGACCGCACCGTGTACCGCCTCGACGTGCGCACGCCCGAGGAATACGAGGCCGGCCACCTGCCCGGCTTCGCCAGCGCGCCGGGCGGCCAGCTGGTGCAGGAAACCGACCACCACGCTCCCGTGCGCGGTGCGCGCATCGTGCTCGACGACAGCGACGGCGTGCGGGCGCCGATGACCGCCTCGTGGCTCGCGCAGATGGGCTGGGAGGTCTACCTGCTCGAAGGCGTCGACGCCGCCGGGCGCTCCACTGCCGGTGCCTGGAAGAAGCCACAGCCCGACACGCCGGCCGTGCGCACCGTCAACCCGGTGGCGCTGGCCGGCTGGCTGGAGGTGGCCCGGCAGGATCCCGCCGCCGTGCAGGTGCTGGACTTCACCAACAGCGCCAACCACGTCATGGGCCATGTGCCCGGTGCGTGGTTCGCGATCCGCGCGCAGGTCGCCGACGCCCTGCGCGCCGTGCCGGCCGCCCGCCGCTATGTCGCCACCTGCGGCAGCAGCCTGCTGGCGCGGTTCGCCGCGCAGGACCTGCGCGAGGCCCTGGACGCGCTCGGCAGCGATGCCGAGGTGCTGGTGCTCGAAGGCGGCAATGCCGCCTGGGCTGCCGCCGGTTTACCGCTGGAGGCTGGAGACGCCCGCCTGGCCACACCGCGCACCGACCGCTATCGCCGCCCCTACGAAGGCACCGACGCGCCACGTTCCGCGATGCAGGCCTATCTCGACTGGGAGTTCGGCCTGGTGGCGCAACTGGGCCGCGACGGCACGCACCATTTCCAGGTGATCTGATGCGGCGGCGGTCCCGAACGACCGCGCCCACCAAGAAACGGCGGCCCGCGGGCCGCCGTCTTTGCTTTGGGCATCCCGGCGAATCAGGCCGCTTGCGCCTGGTCGTAAGCCGGCCGGGCATGCGGCCGCACCAGCCGGGCCCCCGCCACACCCGCCGGAATCGACTCCAGCAAACTCACCGTGTAGGGCTGGCGCGGCCGGTCGAAGATGTCGGCCACGCTGCCGTGCTCCACGATGCGGCCGTGGCGCATCACCGAGACGGTATGCGCCAGCTGCCGCACCAGCGCCAGGTCGTGCGACACGAACACATAGGTCAGCCCCAGCTCGGCCTGCAGGGTGAGCAGCACCTCGACGATGTCGGCCTGCACGCTCACGTCGAGCGCCGAGGTCGGCTCGTCGAGCACGATCACGTCCGGCCGCAGCACCAGCGAACGCGCGATGGCCACCCGCTGCCGCTGTCCGCCCGACAAGGCCTGCGGCTTGCGCGCCAGCAGATGTTCGCCCAGGCCCACCTGGCCCAGCGCCTCGCGCACCCGCGCGGCGCGTTCGCGCCGGTCGCCGATGCCGAAACGCGCCAGTGGCTCGGTCACCAGCCGCTCCACCGTCCAGGTTGGATCGAGCGAGGTGAAGGGGTTTTGGTAGACCAGCTGCAGATGCCGCCGCAGCGAGCGCAGCGCGGCAGGCGTTCGACCGGCCACCGGCTGCCCGGCCACCGTGATGTGGCCGCTGTCGGCCTCTTCCAGGCCGAGCAGCAGGCGGATGGTCGTCGTCTTGCCCGAACCCGATTCGCCGACCAGCGCATGCGTGGTGCCGGCCGCGACCGAGAACGAGATGCCGTCGACTGCCTTCAGCGTGCGGCCGTCCGACTCGAAGCTCTTGCTGACGCCGCGTACCTCGATGCGCGATGGCTCGTCGGCCGGGCCGGCCAGCCGCGCGAAGCCGTGCGCGCGCAGGTCGTCGTAACGATCCGGATGCAGCGCCGGCACGTCGGCGTGCAGCTTGCGCGCATAGGCCGACGACGGCGCCGAGAACACTTCCACCGTGCTGCCCGCTTCCTGCACCGCGCCGTCCTTGAGCACCACCAGCGCATCCGCCCGCTCGGAGGCGATGGCCAGGTCGTGGGTGATGAGCAGCAGGCCGATGCCGCGATCACGCTGCAGCCTGCCCAGCAGATCGAGGATGCGTTTCTGGATGGTCACGTCGAGCGCGGAGGTCGGCTCGTCGGCCACCAGCAGCGCCGGCTGCGGCAGCACCGCCAGGCCGATCAGCACCCGCTGCAGCATGCCGCCGGAGAGCTGGTGCGGATAAGCGTCGTAGATGCGTCGCGGATGGTCCAGCCCGACCTGGGCGAAGGTGTCGAGGATGAGCGCCCGGCGCACCCGCCGGTCCGCCTCGCCGGTCAGCGCCGCCGCTTCCTCGGCCTGCGCGCCGATGGTGCGCACCGGGTTGAGCGCATGGGCTGGATCCTGCGGCACGAAACCGATGCGCCGGCCGCGCAGCGGCCTGAAACCGCGCTCCGGCAGGCCCAGCACTTCCCGGCCCTCGACGGTGATGCGGCCTGCCGCCTGCGCGTTGCCCGGCAGCAGCCGCAGCACCGCGCGGGCGATGGTCGACTTGCCCGAGCCGGATTCGCCGATCAGCGCCAGGCTTTCGCCGCGCCCGAGCTCGAAGTCCACGCCCGAGACGACCTGTTGCGACCCGTAGGACACCGACAGCCCATCCACCCGCAGCAGCGGCGAGATGCGGACCGGCTCGGCCAGTTGGAGCGAGGAAAGCGGTGCGTTCATGGGTTCAAGCATTTCATGCGGGTTGGCGCAGCCAGCGGCTGATGCGGTTCATGGAGAGCACCGTGGCGATGATGGTGAAGGCCGGCGCATACACCAGCCAGGGCCATTCCAGGTAGTCCTTGCCGATGGCGATCAGCAGGCCCCAGTCGGAGGCCGGCGGCGGGTCGCCGTAACCGAGAAAAGCCAGGCTCGCGATCACCAGGATCGACAGCCCGAACTGCAGCACCGCCAGAGACAGCACCGAGCGCGAGGCGTTGGGCAGCACATGGCGCAGCAGGATGTGCCAGCGCGAGCCGCCCAGCAGGAACGAGGCCTCGATAAAGGTCGCCTGCCGGGTCTTGATGACCTCGGCGCGCATCACCCTGGCGAACACCGCCACCGCCGACACGCCGGTCGCCACCGCCGCGTTGGTGGTGTCGAAGCCGAGCGCGGTGACCACGATCACCGCCAGCAGCAAATGGGGAATGGCCAGCAACACGTCGACGAGGCGGGCGAAGACCACGTCGACCCAGCCGCCGAGAAAGCCCGACAGCAGGCCGATGAAGCCGCCGGCGAAAACCCCGATCGCCACCGCGATCAGTGCGCTCGCCACCGACGACCCGGTGCCGTGCACCACCCGCGTGTAGAGGTCGCGGCCGAGATGGTCGGTGCCGAACCAGTGCGCGGCGCCCGGCGGCAGCAGCTTGTCGGCCGGCACGCCGATGGCCGGGTCGTGGCTGGCGAACAGCCCCGGCGCGATCGCCCAGGCGACCACCAGCACGATGACGGCGAAGGCGAGCGCCACCGCCAGCGGCAGGCGCGGCGCGATGCCGACCGGCGGCTCGGACGCCGGCGAGTCGAGAACGGCACTCATGCGGTGGCCTCCGGTGGGTTGACGGGTCGGGCCTCGCGCGGTCGGCGGGCGCCGAGCAGCTTCACACGCGGGTCGAGCAGCGGGTAGACCAGGTCGGCCAGCAAGTTCACCAGCACGAAGACCACCGCCGCCAGCGACACCACCGCCTGCAGCACCGGCAGGTCCTGCGTGCTGACCGAGCGCTGCACCAGGCTACCGACGCCGGTGCGGCCGAACACCGTCTCGGTGATCAGCGAGCCGCCGAGCAGTTCGCCGACGGTGAGCGCGATCACGGTCACCACCGGCAGCGACGAGGGCTTGAGCAGGTGACGGAAGAACAGCCGCGCCTGCCCCAGACCCCGGCCGCGCGCCACGGTGGCGTATTCCTGGCGCGCCTCGTTGTCGAGGTTGACGATCAGCACTTCGGCGATCTGCGCCGACACCGGAATGCCGAGCGCGAAGGCGGCGAAGACCGTCGCCCAGAAGCTCTCCGGCTCGATCACGCGGAACAGGCCGAGCTGGAAGCCGAAGGTGTGGATCAGCACCAGGCCGATGACGAAATTGGGCACCGACAGAAACAACGACGGCGCACCGCGCAGCAGCCCCTGGCCGAAACGCTCCGGCAGAAAACGCGTGCCATAGGCGATGAGCAGCGCCAGCACCAGGGCTACCGCCAGCGCGGTCGACGCCAGCACCAGGGTCGAGGGCAACACCTCGGCGATGAGCGTGGACACCGGCCGGCTGGAGCGCATCGACATGCCCAGGTCGCCGGCGGCGAAGCGGGTGAGCGAGTTCCACAGCTGCACCGGGATCGGCTGGTCCAGCCCCTGGCTGGCGACAATCTCCTGGATCTCCTGCTCGCCGAAACCGTTCTGCGGATCGCGCAGCACGTTGGTCACCGGGTCGCCCGGCAGCACGCTCACCACGACGAAGGTGAAGACGTAGGTCAGCAGGATCACCACGACCGCCTGCAGCAGACGCTTGGCGGCGTAGTGCAGGTAGGCGCTGGGCACACGGCTCATGGCGGCGCTCACTTGCTCTTGGTGGCGGTGTAGTAGCTGGCGTAGGCCACGCCGTTGTACCTTTCGCCCTTGAGCCTGGGCGACTGCACGTAGATGCGCTGCACGATCTGGGTGCGGGGAATGAAGTAGCCCTGCTCCAGCACGTAGCGCTGCAGTTCGTCGAGCAGCGGGCGGCGTGCCTCGGCGGTACCGGCGCCGGCGATGCGGTCGCGCAGCTCGTTGATCTTCTTGTCGCTTTCGCCCAGCGCGAACCAGTTCTCGCCGTTGTTGGCATCGGTCAGGATGCCGGCGACCGTGCCCGCGTCGATGAAGCTGCGGGTGACCTCGTAGGCCGGCACCGCCGCGCCGCCGATGCGCACCTTCTCGCCGTAGGTCGGCACGTCGTAGGCGCGGATCACCACCTTCCAGCCGATCTTGCCGAGCTGCTGGGCCAGCAGTTCGTCGATGGCCTTGGAGGTGGCGAGGTAGGGGTTGGAGTTGAGCACCAGCGTCAGCGGCTGGCCGTCCCGGACGCGCTGGCCTTTCGGGCCTTTCACCCAGCCGGCGTCGTCGAGCAGCTTCTCGGCACGGGCCGGGTCGTACGCGAGCAGCCGGCTGTAGTCGGCCGCGCCCGGCACGTTGCTCTGGATGAAGGAGGTGGCGAGCTTCCAGTCGGGCGTGTAGACGGTGTCGACGATTTCCTGCCGATTGATGCCGGCCTGCAGCGCCTGGCGCACCCGCAGGTCGTCGAAGGGCGCGACCTTGGTGTTGATGGCGAGCCCGTTCACGAAGCCCAGGTAGCGCGGCGTGGAAACACCGAAGCCCGCGTTCTTGAGCGATTTCAGCTCTTGCGGCGACGGGCTGTAGGCAATGTCGGCCTGGCCCGAGCGCACCGCCGACACGCGCAGCGTGGGTTCGGCCACCAGCTTGTAGGTGATCGAGTCGAGATAAGCCGGGCCGGTGTGGCCGACCGCCGCCGGCCCCCACTGGTAGTCCTTGCGCTTGACCAGCTTCACGTAGCCGCCCTCCTTCCACGACTCCACCACGTAGGGGCCGCTGCCGGCGGTCTTGCCCAGGTCGGCCTGCTGTGCGGCCGGCAGCGCGATGGTCTTGGGCGAGATGAGGATCGAGCCGTGATAGCCCAGCGTGGGAATGAAGCCCAGCGTCGGCGCCTTGAAGAACACCTTCACCGTGGTGGCGTCGACGGCCTCGGCACGCTCGTAGGTCTTGGGAAACAGGCCGATCGGGTTGATGCCCTCGCTCTTGCGGCCGGCATGCCAGATGTCGAGGTTGGCCACCACCGCGGCGGCGTCGAGCGGGCTGCCGTCGGAGAAGGTCACACCCTTCTTCAGGTGCAGCGTGAACTGCGTGGCATTGGCGTTCTGCTCCCAGCGCTCGGCGATCCAGGGGCTGGCCTTGCCGTTTTCATCCACATAGACGAGCTTGTCGGTGACGTGGCCCCAGATGTGGCCCTGGAAGCTGGAGATGGCGCTGTTGTTGGGAATCCAGGTGTTGCCCAGCGAGTCGATCAGGAAGGTGACGTCGCCACCGTTGCGCGGAGCATCGGCGGCCTGGCTGGCGCCGGTGCCGGCCAGCAACAGCGCGGCGGCGACGGACGCCACGCCGAGGCTTGCGACGAGCCGTCGGCGGGCGGCATGGACAGGAAAGAACGAGCGGGAAACACGAGCGGTCATGGAGCGATACAGGAGGTTGGGCCTGCCTGTATTGCAGCAGTTGCGATGCGATCCGCATGCGCCGAATTCGGCGCAGGTTATGTGTTTTCCGGATGACGGTCGGAAGGCCGGCGGACCCCGCTCAGCGGATCAGGAAAGGCTCGCGATCCTTGCCCGCGATCCAGCTCGGCGGCTTGCCCCGGCCAGTCCAGGTCTTGGCGGTCTCGGGGTCCTTGTACTTGGCCAGCAGCGGGCGGCCGGCGGTCTCGCTCACGCCGCCGCGGCTGATGCTGCGGCCGAAGAGCTCCAGCTCGCCCAGGCCGAAATCGGCGGCGATGCGCCGCACTTCCTCGATCGCAGTCTCGCGTTCGCGGCCGTGTGCCGCCTCGATCTGTTCCTCGAGTGCTTTCTGGCGCGCCAGAAGTTCCTGGTAGCTGCTCATGTGATGTCCTGTCTCAAAAATGGGCGACGCCCGGTGCAGGCACGGGCGTCGGTGCAAAGATCGGCTCCGGCGGCGAAATGCACCGAAGCCCGCCATTTTCGCGGATCCGGCGAACCGCTGGTTCAGCTGTCGAGCAGGGGCACGAAGCCGCCGAAGATCATGCGTTTGCCGTCGAAGGGCATGTCGGTCTGCATGCCGGCCATGCGCGGGTCTTTCATGGCTGCTTCGCCGACCCGGTCGCGCACTTCGCGCGAGGGATATTCGATCCAGGAGAAGACCACGATCTCGCCCTCCACGGCCTTCACCGCGCCCCGGAAGTCGGTGAGCTTGCCGTCGGGCACGTCGTCGCCCCAGCACTCCACCACCCGCATGGCGCCGTGGTCCTTGAAGACCTGCGCGGCCCGGGCGGCCACCTCCAGGTACTTCTGCTTGTGGGCCACCGGCACCGCCACCACGAATCCATCGACGTACTTCATGTCTCGCTCCTGTTGGGGGGAAGGCCGTCGATGCTGCCGGAGGCGGGCCGCCGGCATCGTAAAAACCTGCACCCCTTCCGGGAATGCGGTCAGTGCACCGGCGCGGCCGATTCGGGTGTGCGGCCGGCCACCGGCTTGCGCGACCAGTGGCCTGCCAGAAGCGAGCCCGAGATGTTGTGCCACACCGAGAACACCGCGCCCGGCAGCGCCGCCAGCGGCGAAAAATACAGCGCGCCAAGTGCGGCGGCCAGGCCCGAGTTCTGCATGCCCACTTCCAGCGCCAGCGTGCGGCAGACCGATTCGTCGAACTTCAGCAGGCGGCCGCCCCAGTAACCGCCGAGCAGGCCCAGGCCGTTGTGCAGCACCACCGCCACCAGCAGCATCGGCCCCACCTTGGCGATGCTGGCGTGGCTGCCCGCGACCACCGCCGCGATGATCGCCAGGATCGAGAAGATCGAGACCAAGGGCAGCGCCTTCTCGGCCGCGCGCATGGTGCGGCCGGCGAACTGGTTGAGCAGCAGGCCGAGCGCCACCGGCACGATCACGATCTTGAGAATGCTCACCAGCAGGCCGACCACGTCGACCGCAATCGAGGCGTTCACATAGAGCCGGGTAAGCAGCGGCGTGGCCACCACGCCGACCAGCGTGGACATGGCGCCGATGGTGACCGACAGCGCCACGTCGCCGCGCGACAGATACACCATGAGCGTCGACGCGGTGCCGCTGGCGACGCTTCCCACCAGGATCATGCCGGCGGTGAGCTCCGGCGGCATGCCGAACAGGCGCGCCAGCAGGAAGGCCGCCAGCGGCATCACCAGATAGTGGATCGCCACGCCGGCGATCACCGGGCCGGGCTGCAGCATGACGCGCCGGAAGTCGGAAAAGGTGAGCGTGGCGCCCATGCCGAACATCACCAGCATCAGCAGCCAGGTGACCAGGGGCAACAGCGGGGTGAAGGTGGCAGGCAGCAGGTAGGCGACGACGGCGACGCAGGCGGCCCAGAGCGGGAACAGGCGGGTGAGCAGGGACATGGCGGGAGAGGTGGCACGGGCCGGAGGGGCGGGTGCGAGATCAAGGGATGGGTGAAGTAAGGCTGGAGTGGCCAGGCTGCAAATTGTCCACGAGGCTCTCGGCGGGCGATGCGGGCGCCGGCTTGCGCGAAATTCCCCTCGTCTGTCGCGGGCTGCCGTTCCGACAGATTCATACGGAGCAACGTGATGGCCATCGCTCTTTAGCACCAAGGTCAGTACGACTTTCAGCTTGTCAAATCCCTATATTTATCACCGGCCTCAAACGAGAAACATTGAATTACTTTTTACATTCAGGGTTTCATGCAATGTGAGCATCCACATATATTGCTTGGGTTTAAATTATCAAGCATCCGGCGAACTCGCCGGATTTGCTCACCTTCATTCCTATATGACCAAACCACTTCTATTATCTCTCCTCATGCTCGGATCGGCTTACGCACATGCCGCCACCGTTGACCTGTCCTATTTTAAAATCGCAGAGGGCACTGGCAGTGCGACAGGCAACTTCGTGACCATGACAGCGGTTGCCGACCAGGAAGACGATGGCGCCATTCACACTGGTTATAAGGCATTCGGAGGAATTAGTGTATACAACCTTCATTCCTTCGAATATGCAACGTCAGATAGTCCAACAAACTTCACAGCTATTATTGGGCCGAATTTTGTCGCCCTCTCGACTAACTCCGTTACACGCTACACATTCAACTCGCCATACAGCGGGGTGCTTAGTTTTATGATCGAAAAGCCAGCTGCTGGTACAGCAACACTATCGCTCCTGAATTTCACCACTTCCGCCATCGCGGCCGTACCCGAACCGGAAACCTATGCGCTGTTGATGGCGGGCTTGGCGATGACCGGATTCATCGCCCGGCGGCAAAAGAAAAAGGAACATCTCAAATTCAAATTCCCGGCTCCGCAGCAACTCGACCAAGCGTGAGAGCTCCACGGCTCTGCACGAAATCCACAAATGCCCGCAGCGGCGCCGGCAACTGGCGCCGACTGGGGTAATAAAGAAACGGCCCACTGAACCGCAACCACCACGGCTGCAACACCGGCTGCAGCGCGCCGCTGTCCAGATGCGGCCGCAGCCAGTCCTCGAACAGGTAGATGACGCCGGTGCCGGCCAGCGCGGCATCCACGGCGAGGTCGGTGGCCACACCGACACGCACGATGAGCGGCCCGCTCACGTCGACCTTGAAGCGCTCGCCGTCGCGCTCGAACTCCCACGGATAAACCGTGCCGCTGGCGAACTTGCCGCGCAGGCAGGCGTGGTCGAGCAGGTCGCGGGGATGGTCGGGTGTGCCGCGGCGACGCAGGTAGCCGGGCGACGCGGCCACCGCGAAGCGCTGCTGGCGCGGGCCGATGGGGATCGCCACCATGTCCTGCTCCAGCCGTTCTTCATAGCGAATGCCGGCATCGCAGCCGGCAGCCAACATGTCGACGAAGCTGTCTTCGGCGATCACCTCCAGCAGGATGTCCGGATAGGCCTCCAGGAAAGCCGGCACGATGGCCGGCAATACCAGCCGCGCCGCGCTCACCGGCACGTTCAAGCGCAGCGTGCCGGCCGGCCGGTCGCGGAAACCGTTGACCACGTCGAGCGCCGCGTGGATCTCTGCCAGCGCGGGCCCGAGCCGGTCGAGCAGCCGCGCACCGGCTTCGGTGGGCGCGACGCTGCGGGTGCTGCGGTTGAGCAGCCGCACGCCCATGCCGGCCTCCAGCCGGCGCAGGGCCTCGCTCAGACTGGATGCGCTGCCGCCCGCCAGCCGTGCCGCTTCGCGGAATCCGCCTGCGCGGGCTACCGCCACAAAGGCGGCAAGGTCGCCTAGTTCCGCCGCCATTGTTCGCCTCGCCGTACAGCCTGTTTGAATTGCACCGGATTATCAAGCAGGCCATGCCTGCCTAGAGTCGACTTCTCATCCTCGAAGGAAGTTGAACATGCCATCCACCAACACCCACACCACCTCCCGCGCCGGCACGTACGCCCTGGGCAGCTTTACCGTCGGCCGCCTCGGCTATGGCGCCATGCAGCTGGCCGGCCCCGGCGTCTTCGGCCCGCCCCAGGACCGCGCCGGCGCGCTGGCCGTGCTGCGCGAGGCGGTCGAATCGGGCGTGAACCATATCGACACCAGCGACTTCTACGGTCCGCACATCACCAACCAGCTGATCCGCGAGGCGCTCCACCCTTATCGCGAGGGGCTGACCATCGTCACCAAGGTCGGCGCGATGCGCGGAGCCGACGCCTCGTGGCAGCCGGCGTTGTCGCCCGCGCAGCTGACGCAGGCGGTGCACGACAACCTGCGCAACCTGGGTCTGGACGTGCTGGATGTGGTCAACCTGCGCAGCATGCACGGCCTGCACGGACCCGCCGAAGGTTCGCTCGAAGCCGAACTGACCGCGCTGGCCGAGCTGCAGCAGCGTGGCTTGATCCGCCACATCGGGCTGAGCAACGTCACCGCCCGCCAGGTGGAGAACGGCAGGCGCCTCTGCGAAATTGTGTGCGTGCAGAACATGTTCAACCTGGCACAGCAGGCCGACGGCGCCCTGGTCGACCGGCTGGCGGCAGAAGGCATCGCCTACGTGCCCTTCTTTCCGCTGGGCGGATTCAGCCCGCTGCAGTCCGACGCGTTGTCGGATGTCGCCCGACAGCTCGGCGCCACGCCGATGCAGGTGGCGCTGGCCTGGCTGCTGCAGCGCTCGCCCAACCTGCTGCTGATTCCGGGCACGTCTTCGGTCGGCCACCTGCGCGAGAACCTGGCGGCAGCGTCGCTGGCGCTGGACGCCGACAGCGTGGCGCGGCTGGACGCGATCGCCGCGTCGGGCGTCGTCGCAATGCCTGCCGACCACGCCTGATCGACGCCATGGGCGACGGCCGTCCATTCGGCGGCGGCGGTGTCATGGACTGGTCAAGCGTGCGGCCTAGAATTCCGGGTTTTCCCCAACCCTGGCCCGTTTTGTCGCGGCTACGCGTCTCTTGAAGCTCCACCTCCGCAAGCTCGCCATCGTCGGCGGTGCGCTCGCCCTGGCCGCCTGGCTCGGCTTCATCGCCATCCGCTACTACCACCTGGACAACCAGGCCGGTCGCTGGTGGCGGGGCGACCGTATCGGCGCGGACTGGAACGACAGCGGCAAGTGGGCGGGCGAGTCCACGCTGTGGCTGCCGGAGTACCGCTTCGACATCGAGAACCGCCGGATCGAAGGCGTGGATCGCAACCTCTCGGGCCTGGCCTGGGACAGCGACGACAACCGCCTGCTCGCCACGGTGAACCGGCCCGCGTCGCTGCTGATTCTGTCGACCGAGGGCGCGGTGCGCAGCCGGCACGTGCTGGCCGACACCGGCGACGCCGAAGGCATCGCCTACCTGGGCGACGACAGGGTCGCGGTGCTGCTGGAAGGCCAGCGCATGGTGCGCATCTTCAGGCTGCCCACGGCTGGCCACGTCGGCCCGATGACTGCCGAGCGCAGCGTGCAACTCGACATGCCCGACAGCGGCAACGACGGCCCCGAGGGGCTGGCTTACGACCAGGCCAACGACACGCTCTACATCACCAAGGAACGCGCGCCGCGCGGCATCCTGAAGGTGCCGCATTTCCAACACTCGGCGCGGGCGCGGGCTACCCCGATGGACATGCCCGAATGGGTGGCGGCCATGCCCTTCGTGACCGACCTGGCGAGCATCGAGTTCGACCCGGTCAACCGCAGCCTGCTGCTGCTCAGCGACGAGTCGCGCATGCTGGTGGAAATAGACGAGGACGGCAGCCCGATCAGCACGAACGAGTTGCCGGCATCCTTCGGCCAGTTGCCGGTGCCGCAGGCCGAAGGCGTGGCGGTGGACGACCAGGGCACCATCTTCATGGTGAGCGAGCCCAACCTGTTCTACCGGCTCAAGCGCGACACGCCGGTGCTCTGAGCGCACGCGGCGGCCTGGCGCCGCTTCGCCGGCAGCGCCCGCGACCTCAGTCGCGCAGGCGCAGCGCCTCCACCACCAGCGCGAAGGCCGGCAGGGCCTGGCGCCGGCT
This sequence comes from Xylophilus sp. GOD-11R, assembly GCF_033546935.1. Classification (GTDB taxonomy): domain Bacteria; phylum Pseudomonadota; class Gammaproteobacteria; order Burkholderiales; family Burkholderiaceae_C; genus Xylophilus. The sequence goes on from NZ_CP137854.1 coordinate 3,642,836, forward strand.
CGGGTAGTAGAGGTGGTAGCCGGGAAAGGTGGGACACCACTCGTCGAGCACCCGCACCAGCCGGCCGGCCTCCACGTGCGGCTGGATCGCGTCTTCCGGCGCGTAGGTCAGCACATGGCCTTCGAGCGCGGCCGTCACCAGCCGGGCCGAGCTGTTGAAGATGACCTGCCCCGGCACCTGCACCGCCAGCGCCTTGCCCTCGCGCTGGAACTCCCAGGCGTAGAGCCCGCCCTGCGTGGTGAGCCGCAGGTTGCCGCAGTTGTGGCCAGTGAGATCCTGCGGCGTGACCGGGCGCGGATAACGCTCGAAATACGCCGGCGACGCGGCCACGGTCATGCGGAAGTCCGGCGAGATGCGCACCGCGATCATGTCGCGGGCGATCTGGTCGCCGATGCGCACGCCGGCGTCGAAACGCTCGGCCACGATGTCGACGAGGCCGTAGCCGATGTTGATCTCGATCTGGATGTCCGGGTAGAGCGGCAGGAGCTTCGACAGCTTGGGCCAGAGGATGGTGGTGGCCGCGTGGTCGGCGGTGGTGATGCGGATCGTGCCGGAGGGACGGTCGCGCAGCTCGCCGATGGCGGTCAGCTCGGCGGCGATACCGGCGTAGTGCGGCGACAGGCGCGAGAGCAGCCGCTCGCCGGCCTCCGTGGGCGATGCGCCCCGCGTGGTGCGCGCCAGCAGGCGCACGCCCATGCGCTCCTCGAGCGTGCGCATGCTGTGGCTGAGCGCCGATTGGGTCACCCCCAGCTGTGCCGCCGCGCGGGTAAAGCTGCGCTCGCGGGCGACGACCATGAAGGAAGACAGGCTGTTGAGATCGATTCGCTGGTGCATGGGCCGGACGACGGAAGGACTCCGGCGAGTATGCCGGCCTCCCGTCGTCGCCCTACTCGTAGCCCTTGCCCCGCGCCAGCAGCTCGGGCGTGCCGATCAGCGCGTTGAGGCCGTCGAAGTCGAACATCTCGGCCTGCATCTCGCGCGTGCCGCCGTGTGCCTTGACGCTGGCGTAGTAGCGCTGCAGTTGCCGCGCCGCGAAACGCGCGGTGCCACCGGGGTAGATGACGATGCGAAAGCCCCGCCGGCCGAGCTCGTCGCTCGACTGCACCGGCGTCTTGCCGCCTTCGATCATGTTGGCCAGCAGCGGCACCCGGTGCGCGAAGCGGCCGCAGACGGCGTCCATGTCGTCGGTGGTGCGCACCGCCTCGATGAAGATCGCGTCCACCCCGCAGGCCAGGTAGGCCTCGGCCCGGTCCATGGCCGCGGCCAGGCCTTCGATGGCCAGCGCGTCGGTGCGCGCCAGGATCAGCGTGTCGGCGCAATGCCGGGCGTCGAGCGCGGCGCGCAGCTTGCCGCACATCTCGGCGGCGGGCACCACGGCCTTGTTGTCGAGGTGGCCGCAGCGCTTGGGAAAGGTCTGGTCTTCCAGCTGGATCATGGCGGCGCCGGCACGCTCGAAATCGCGCACCGTGCGCTGGGTGTTGAGCGCGTTGCCGAAGCCGGTGTCGGCATCGACGATGACCGGCAGCCGCACCCGGTCGGTGATGCGGGCCAGGGTGTCGGCGGCTTCCTTGGCCGTGGTCAGCCCGACGTCGGAACGGCCGAACTGGGTATAGGCGACCGCGCCGCCGGAGAGGTAGACCGCCTCGAAGCCGGCCTGCTCGGCGATGAGCGCGGTGAGCGCGTCGTAGACGCCGGGCGCGAGCACCGGCTCGGGGCTGCGAAGGCGTTCGCGCAGGGTCGGCGTGGTGGGCGATGCGCTCATTCGGGTTTGGCTCCGGTCTCGGCGACGACCTTGCCCCAGCGCACGATCTCGCTGCGCACGAACTTGTCGAATTCGGCCGGTGGCAGCCCCATGGGCACCAGGCTTTCGGAGGCCAGGCGCTGGCGCACCGTGGGCGAATCGAGCGCCTCGCGGGCGGCGCGGGCGTATTGCTCGACCAGCGGCGCGGGCATCTTCGCCGGGCCGAACAGGCCGTACCAGGCGCTGTATTCGAAGCCCGGCAGCACCTCGGCGATGGCCGGCACGTCCGGGTAGGCCGGCAGGCGTTTGCCCGAGCTCACGCCCAGCGCCTTGAGCTTGCCTCCCTTGATCAGTTCCTGCGCCGCGGCCACGCCCGAGAACACCAGGTCGATCTGCCCGGCCATCACGTCGGCCAGCGCCGGGCCGGTGCCCTTGTAGGGCACGCTCACGATGTCGATGCCGGCGTTGCGCTTGAGCATCTCGCCGGCCAGGTGGTTGGCGCTGCCGATGCCGGCGATGGCGATGTTGAGCTTGGCCGGCTTGGACTTGGCCAGGGCGATCAGTTCGCGGATGTTCTTGGCCGGCAGGTCCGGGTGGGTGACCAGGATGGCCGGAGCGCTGGCCACGCCGAAGATGGGCGTGAAGTCCTTCACCGGATCGAAAGGCAGGTTGGTGTAGAGCGATGCGTTGATGGCGTGGCTGGTATAGCTCAGCAGCAGGTTGCCGCCATCGGGCTGGGCACTGGCGATGGCCTGCGCGGCGATGTTGCCGGCGGCACCGGGCCGGTTGTCGACGATGACCTGCCGGCCGAGGGTGCGTGTCATCTCCTGCGCGAGCGAACGGGCGACCAGGTCGGTGCCGCCGCCGGGCGTGGCGCCCACCAGCACCCGTACCACCTGGGGTTGCGCCTGGGCCTGGCTCAGCGGCGCGCCGGCGGCCGAGGCCGCCAGCAGGGCGAGAAGTTCGCGTCGTTGCATGCTTGTCTCTCTTTCATCGTTTTTCTGGTGTTCATGCGGGGCGGGCCCGGCCGCGGCCGGCGCGGGGGATCAGGCGGTCAGCAGCTCGGCCATTTCTTCCTTGCGCACCACCGGCGCCCAGGGCCTGATCGCCATGCCCAGCACCGCGGCCTGGCGGCGTTCGTAGTCGAGAAATTCCTGGGAGATGGAACTGCCACGCACACCGCCGCGCACCGCGCCGGCACGCACGTCGCCGTAGTACTCCTGCCATTGCGGCGGCAACGGTTGCGAGTTCGGCACCGACAGCCACAGGCGCAGCAGGTGGCGCTTGAGGTCGGGCTGTTCGAAGTCCTCGAAGGGCGTGCGCGAATGCAGGGTGACGTAGTTGTTGAGCAGCTGCAGGTCGCCGCGTTCGAGCTCCATGGAGTAGCAGAGCTCGTCGCTTGGCATGAGCTGGTCGAGCAGGTCGAGCGCCTGTTCCTGCAGCGAGGTGAGGCGCGGCACCTCGGCAAAGTCGCGCTGCGCGGCGACGGTGTTCTTGCGGTTGGTGCGGGCGCAGAAATGGGCCGGGTCGTCGCCGAAGATGGGGCAACGGTAGAACGGCGGCTGGCTCGGGTCCTGCGTGCTCTGGTAGCTGTGGAACCAGGGCTGCTGCAGCACCGGAATCAGGTCGGGCCGCAGCGCCTGCACCCGGTCGCGCAGGGCGATGGAGCTGATCACCTTGCTCATGCCGCCGGTCCTGGCGGTGCGACGGCAGAGCAGCGCGACCACGTCGCAGGAGTCCTGGTGGAAGTCCAGGCCGGCGTTGGTGTTGTAGCCGCGACCGCCCTTGACCTTGTAGTCGGCGCCTTCGTCACGCACGTCGTTGATGCACTGGCTGGCGCGGTTCTGGGTGCGGCCCACGCCCATGTAGAGGCCCATGCCCCAGTAGGCCAGGCGGGTTTCTTCCTCGGTCCAGTCGTCGATGGGAAAGCCCTTGACCAGGCACATGCCCCAACGGCCCTGGGTGGTGGCTATCGCCCGTTCCAGCGCCAGGCGCGAGGCCGTCGGCAGGGGAAAGTCGGCCTGCTCCAGTTGCAGCAGGGTCTTGCCGGTGCCGCGTGCATGCACGAGTGCGTCGCGGAAACCCTGCACTTCTTCTGCCGATAGCCGCTGGATCCAGCCGTGGTCCTGCGCTACTTGCTGCGCTGTCCAGGCCTGCGGGCCGGCGGTGTTTGCCACTGCGTTCATCTTGTCTCCTGTCCGAATCCTTTGTATGAACGCCAGTCTAGGCAGGACGGCTCTTTCAGAATAGCGACGGTACTTCACGTTCTACATAAGGATTCTTGATGAAGATCGAAGCCTTCGCCACGCTCGCGGCGGTGCTGCGCAACGGCTCTTTCGCCGCCGCGGCGGTCGAATGCAATGTCACGCCGAGCGCGGTGAGCATGCAGATGAAGCAGTTGGAGCTCTACCTCGGCCAGCCGCTGTTCGACCGCTCCGGCCTGCAAGTGAGGCCCACCGCGCTGGCCCGCGAACTGGGCGCGCTGATGCACGGTCCGCTGCAGGGCCTGGAGGCGCTGCGCAAACGCAGCGGCGTGGCGGTGGAAGGCGCGGTGCGCCTGGGCGTGATCGAGTCGATGCAGCCGGTGGTGCTGCCGCACACCATGCGATTGCTGCGCGAGCGCCATCCGCTGCTGGAGCTGCGGCCGGTGCGCGGGCGGAGTTCCGGGCTGACCGCGCAGGTCAAGAGCGGCGAGCTCGACGCGGCCCTGGTGGCCGAGCCCGGCAAGGGCGGCTCGGCCCGGTTGCACTGGGCGCCGATGTTCCGGCGCGAACTGCTGCTGGTGGCGCCGGCCAGTGCGCGCGAGGCGTCGGCGGCCGCGCTGTTTCGCAAGTACGACTGGATCCGCTACGACCGCGCCACCATCACCGGCGCGCTGGCCGCGCAGTACGTGCATGCGCAGATCCACGAAACGCGCGGCAGCCTGGAGTTCGACAGCGCCGCCGCCATCGTCGCCATGGTGAGCGCCGGGCTCGGCATTTCGGTGCTGCAGATCTCCGACCCGGGCCTGCTCAAGAGCTACCCGGTGCGCACCCTGCGGCTGGGGCGCGGCGCGCCGGTGGTGCAGTTCTCGCTGGTGATGCGCAAGACCGATGCCGGCAGCCGCGCGCTCGAAGCGGTGGTCGACGCGATGCGCACCGCCCTGCTCGATGGCGGCGACACCGCGCGGCCGGGGCACCGGGCGGCCGGCGATTGAGGCCGGCCCGCCGAGCGCCGGTCGGCCTCAGGGCTTTTTCTGGGGCAGTGCCTGCGCCCGGGCGTCGGCATGCGCCTCGACGGTGCTTTCGCGGATCTTGTGTACCTGGCTGGCGGTGACGGCCGGTGCCGCGTTGCCCCAGCCCGATCGCACGAAGTTCGCCAGGTCGGCCACCTGATCGTTGGACAGGCGCCAGCCGAAGGACGGCATGGCGATGCCCGAAGGCCGCGAGCCGGTGGCCGGCGTGCGGCCGCCGTGCAGGATCATCGCGACGAGGTTGTGCGGATCCTGGGTCAGCACCGCGCTGTTGCCCGCCAGCGCCGGAAACACCTCGCCGTAGCCCTTGCCGTCGGAGCGGTGGCAGGCGGCGCAGTTGTCCAGGAACAGCGCAGATCCTGGCGCGCGGTCGTCGCCCTTCCACAGCGCGTCGGCGGTGCTCGGGTCGTCGCGCCAAACGGTTGCGGTGCTCTGTGCGGCCGGCAGGGTCTTGAGGTAGACCGCGATCGATTGCAGGTCCGACGCGCTCAGGTACTGCGTGCTGTGCTGCACCACGTCGGCCATGCCACCGAACACCGCCGTGTCGCGGTTGCGGCCGGTCTTGAGCAGGTCGACGATGTCCTGCTCGCTCCAGCGGCCCAGGCCGTCCTGGTCGCCGCGCAGGTTCTTGGCCTGCCAGCCTTCGAGCACGCCGCCGCCGGCCAGGAACAGCGGGTCGGACGCGGTGAGCGCCTTCTCCTGCATGGTCAGCGAACTGCGCGGCGTGTGGCAGGTGCCGCAGTGGCCCAGGCCCTCGACCAGATAGGCACCGCGCAACACGCCCTGCGCCGTCGGCGCGGCGGCTTCGGCCGAAGCCTGCACCTCGACCGGATCGGGTGCGAACACCCGGCGCCAGATGCCCAGCGGCCAGCGCATCGACAGCGGCCAGGCAATGGTGTTGGCCGGCGGCTCCTGTTCCACCGGCTGCACGCCCTTGGTGAAGTAGGCGTAGAGGTCGCGCATGTCCTGCTCGCTCACCCGTGCGTACGACGGATACGGCATGGCGGGCAACAGGCTGCCCTTGCCCTTGGCGTAGCCGTGGCGCACGGCCTGGTCGAAGTCTTCGAAGCTGTAGCCGCCGATGCCGGTCTTGGGGTCCGGCGTGATGTTGGAGGTGAACAGCGTGCCGATCGGCGTGGCCATGGGCAGGCCGCCCGCGAAGGGCTTGCCGCCGGGCGCGGTGTGGCAGGCCACGCAGTCGCCGGCGCGCGCCAGGTAGGCGCCACGCTGCACGCTGTCGGTGCCGGTGTTGGCCTGGATATCGGGCAGGGGCAGATGCGGTGCAGCGGTGACCGTGGCGGGCGGGCCGTTCGGGCGCTGCACGGCGGTCGCCGTCGGTGCGGCCCACGACAGCACCAGCGGCGTGGCCAGCGCCACGGCCAGCAAGGCCAGGGCGAGTGGCCGTGCACGGCTGGATGCGGTGGTGAAAAGAGCGTGGAATTTCATCGTCGTGCGCCCCTCACACCCTGACCAGCGCGCCGGGGCGCTTGAGGTATTGCTCGCGGATGGCGCGGCTGGTCCAGTAGGCCAGCGCCGCCACCAGGCCGGTCGGGTTGTAGCCCAGGCCCTGCGGGAAGGACGAAGCGCCCAGCGAGAACACGTTGTGCACGTCCCAGCTCTGCTGGTAGCGGTTGACCGCGCTGGTGGCCGGGTCGGTGCCCATCACCGCGCCGCCGTTGAGGTGGGTGGTCTGGTAGCTGGTGGTGTCGAAACGCGAGCCTTCCTTCTTGCCGTAGAAGCCGACCGTCTGGCCGCCCATGGCCTTGGCGACGGCGCCGAGCTTCTCCTGCATGAAGAGGTTCATCCTGATGTCGTTGGGCTGCCAGTCGAAGGTCATGCGCAGCAGCGGCTGGCCGTGGGCGTCGCGGTAGGTCGGGTCCAGGCTCAGGTAGTTGGCCCGGTAGGACTGGTGCGCGCCGTGGGCGTCCATGGAGACGTGGTGGGCGTAGTAGTCGGCGGTGGCCGCTTTCCATCGACTGCCCCAGCCGGGCGTGCCGGGTGGGGTGACCGAGGCCGAGATCGGCTTGGTGCCGGCCTGGTTGACCCAGAACGGCGAGCCGCCGACGAAGCCGTGCGGGCCGTGGTCGAAGTTGTCGGCGTTGAAGTCGTCCAGCGCGATGCCGTTGCCGCCCGCGCCCATGAAGGTGTTGGTGTAGTGCTGGTCCTTGCCGAAGAAGACCTTCAGCGTGGCCATGTTCTGGTAGGCGAAGTTCTTGCCGACCACGCCCGTGTTCTGCACCGGGTCGTAAGGCTTGCCGATGCCCGAAAGCAGCAGCATGCGCACGTTGTTGAACTGGAACATGCAGAGCGCCACGATGTCGGCGGGCTGGAACACCTCCTGGCCCGAGGCGTCGACATAGGTCACGCCGGTGGCCGTCTTGCCGTCGGCCGCGAGCTCGATGCGGGTGGCCTGGCACTGCGTGCGCAGCTCGAAGCGCGGGTCGAGCCTGAGCGCCGGCAGGATGTTCACGTTGGGTGATGCCTTGGAATACATGTAGCAGGCATATCCGCTGCAGAAACCGCAGAAGTTGCACGGCCCCATCTGCGCACCGTAGGGGTTGGTGTAGGGCCCCGAGGTGTTGGCCGAAGGCATGTTGTAGGGGTGGTAGCCCACCGACTCGGCAGCCTGCGAGAACAGCGATGCCGACACCGAATTCTTCTGCGCGGCCAGCGGAAAGTGGTCCGACCGATCGGGCGCGAACACATTGCCGCCCCGGCCCTTGCCGACGTTCTGCCCCTTCACCGTCCACGCGGTGCCGGAGGTGCCGAACACCTTCTCGGCGAAGTCGAAGTGCGGCTCCAGTTCGTCGTAGCTCACGCCGAAGTCCTGGATCGTCATGCCGTCCGGAATGAAGCGCTTGCCGTAGCGTTCCTCGTAGTGGCTGCGCAGCCGCAGCTCCACCGGGTCGACCCGGAAATGCACGCCCGACCAGTGCAGGCCGGCGCCGCCCACGCCGGTGCCCGGCAGAAACGCGGCGAGCTGGCGGTTGGGCGCGGCCACGCCGTTGACGTCGTGGCGGATGGTGACGGTCTCTTTCGACACGTCCACGAAGAGCTTCTTGCGGGCGTTGAAGGTGAGCTCGTCCATGGTCTGTGGATAGACGCCGTCGGGGTCGGTGTCACGGGCCGGGCCACGCTCGAGCGCGACCACGTTCATGCCCGCCTCGGTGAGTTCCTTGGAGAGGATCGCGCCGGTCCAGCCGAAGCCGATCACGACCACGTCGGTCTTGGGTAGGGTTCTGGCCATGGTCAAACCTTCGCGCGCACGCCGTGGATGGAAACAGGTGGCAGCGGGTACTTCTCGTCGCGCTCGATCCAGTCCATGAAATCGGCGCGGGCGCCGGGAAAACCGATGAGCTTCCAGCCCACCATGTCCTTGTTGCCGCCGTGCAGCGGGTCGCTGAAGAAGCCCTCGCGGGTGTTGGTCAGCAGCATCGAGAAAAAGGTGCCCGAGGGCATGGCGTCGAAGCCCTCGGCGCCTTTTTCCAGCGCGGTCAGGGCCTGGTCCTGCTCGGCGGCAGCGAGCTCGGCGAAACGCTTGCCGAGCTTGCCGGCACACCACCGGTCGGCCGCCGCGATGCCCAGGCGGTAGATGTCGCGCGGCGGCAGCTTGAGCTGGTAGCCCATTTCGCGCGGCAGGTCGGTCATGAAGGGGCCCTGCATGTACCAGAGCGCGCCGCTGCCGTAGGCGGTCTGCATCTGGCGGTCGATGAATTCGGGCACGCCGGCTTCCAGTGCGCCGGGGCCACGGTCGTCGGCCGGGATCAGCCGGGCGACGGCGGCCTGCAGAAAGCGGTATTCGTCCGCGTTGAAGAAGGTCGGCGAGTATGTCGTCGCGTTCTCGGCGCGGATGTCGACCGCCGGGCCGGGCGTGGCGGGCAGGAAGGCGCTCGCGGCCTGGTCGGCCAGCACGGCGGCACCGCTGGCGCCGATCAGCGTGGCGGGTACGAGCGGAATGGACCTTCTGAAGAAGGACCGGCGATCGGGGTTGCTTATCTTTTCGTCCATCGTGGTGTTTCTTGTTATTGGGATAGCGCTATCCTAGGCGCGAAAAATTTTTGGGGTGGCTCGGGGGTTTCTCGGCGCGGGAAGCCCGGCCGGACTCTAGCCACTGTCTTGCGGGCGTGAAAGCCGGCACAGCGCAAGTCAGCATTGCGTGCATTGCAATGATCGCGACCGGGCCGATCGCCGCCCTTTGCAATACGCCGACACCTGCGCCACCGGCGCGTTCGCTAGCATGGCGGCTTCACCCTGGCTTCATCCCATGCACCCCTACCTCGCCAACGCCGGCATCACCTTATCGACGGTCGTCGGCATGGAAATCTTCGCCTGGGCCGCGCACCGCTGGGTGATGCATGGCTGGGGCTGGGGCTGGCACCGCTCGCACCACGAGGCGCCCACCGGCATCTTCGAGAAGAACGATCTCTATGCCATCGTCTTCGCCGGCGTCGCCATCGTGCTGATCGCCGCCGGCACCTCCGGCCACTGGCCGTTGCAATGGATCGGCGCGGGCATGACGCTCTACGGCGCGCTGTACTTCATCGTCCACGACGGTCTGGTGCACCAGCGCTGGCCGTGGCGCTGGGTGCCACGCTCGGGTTATGCCAAGCGGCTCTACCAGGCGCATCGGCTGCACCACGCGGTGCACGAACGGGAGGGCTGCGTGTCGTTCGGCTTTTTGTGGGCGCCCTCGCCGCACGCGCTGCGGCGGCAACTGCAGGAGCGCGGCCGGACCAGGACGCCGAACTAGACCGGCCGGCGGAACAAGGCCGCATCGCGTGGCCTCGGCCGGCGCCAGCGCGATGCCGTCGCCTGCAGCGCGGCCAGCACCACCCAGCCGAGCTTCTCCAGGCGATTGGTGCCGGCACGCGAGTCCCAGGCCGCCGGCCCGCGCGCGAGCACCTTGCGGCCGATGGCGCGGTACACACCGCGCGCGGTGGCGATCGACCAGGCCGATCGCCAAGGCAGATCGCCCAGGCCGTCGTAGGCCGACGCGTAATACGGCTCGGCGGCCTCGACCAACCGGCGGGCCACCCGCGCCAGGGCCGCGCGGTGCTCGGGCGCTGCCAGAGAGGCGTCCGTCGGCAGGCCCTCGGCGGCCAGCCAGTCGGCGGGCAGGTAGATGCGGTCGACACCGGCGTCTTCCACGATGTCGCGGGCGATGTTGGTGAGCTGGAAGGCGATGCCGAGGTCGCAGGCGCGGTCGAGCGTGGCCGGAGCGCGGCTGCCCATCACGTGGCACATCATCACGCCCACCACACCGGCCACGTGCCAGCAATAGGTCAGCGTGTCGGCGAGCGTGCGGTAGCGGCGGCCTTCGACGTCCATCGCGAAGCCGTCGAGATGCTGGTCGAGGTAGTGCGGCGGCAGGCCGCAGCGGCGCACCACTTCGCCGATGCCGGCGAAGACCGGGTCGTCGCCGGCATCGCCTTCGCTGGCCCGTCGCGTGGCCACGCGCAGGCCGGCCAGTGCGCTCTGGCCCGGCTGCCAGGTGCCACGGCTGCGGGTGTAGCCCAGGGACTGGCCGTCGATCACGTCGTCGCAATGGCGGCACCAGGCATAGAGCATGACCGCGCTTTCGCGCACCGCCGGGTCGAAGAGCTTCGCGGCAGCGGCGAAGCTGTGCGAGCCCTGGGTGATGGCAGCCGTGCCGTGGTCGATGACCGAGTTGTCGAAACCGCTCGGCTCGCTCATGCCAGGCCTTCCAGCATCAGCCCCGCAGTCGCCTTGGCCGAGCCGACCACGCCGGGCACGCCCGCGCCGGGATGGGTGCCGGCGCCGACGATGTAGAGGTTGGAGATCTCCGCGTCGCGGTTGTGCGGACGGAACCAGGCGCTCTGGGTGAGCACCGGTTCCAACGAGAAGGCCGAGCCCAGGTGGGCGCCGAGTTCGTCCTTGAAATCGGCCGGGGTGAAGCGCCGGCTGGTGACGAGCGAAGCGCGCAACCCGGGCATGTAGTGGGCCTCGAGGTAGTCGAGGATGCGGTCCTGCAGCCGTGGTCCTTCCACTGTCCAGTCGACCGGCGCGTTGCCCAGGTGCGGCACCGGCGCCAGCACGTAATGGCTGGAGCAGCCGGGCGGGGCGAGCGACGGATCGGTGACGCAGGGCGCATGCAGGTAGAGCGAGAAGTCGTCCGGAATCTCGTGGCCGTGGAAGATGTCCTGGATGAGCTCCCGGTAACGGCGGCCGAAACAGACGGTGTGGTGGCGCAGCTGCGGCTGCGGCGCCGACAGGCCGAAGTGCAGCACGAAGAGCGACATGCTGAAGCGCTTGCGCTGCAGCCGCCGGCTGTTGGCCGCGCCGCGCGGCGTGTGGCCGAGCAGGCGGTCGTAGGTGTGCACCACGTCGGCGTTGGAGGCCACCTGGTCGAAGGCATGGAAGCGGCCTGCGACCGTGACGCCGGTGGCCCGGGCACCCTCGACCTCGATGCGCTGCACCGGCGCGGACAGCCGCAGCTCGCCGCCCATGTCCTGGAAGCAGCGCACCATGCCCTGCACCAGCGCGCTGGTGCCACCGCGCGGAAACCACACGCCCCATTCGCGCTCGAGCGCGTGGATGAGCGCGTAGATCGAACTCGTCTCGAACGGATTGCCACCCACCAGCAGCGAGTGGAAGGAGAAGACCTGGCGCAGCTTGTCGTTCTGGATGAAGGACGCCACGCGGTCGTACACGCTGCGCCAGGCCTGCAGCCGCGCCAGCGCGGGGCCGGCGGCCACCATGTCGCGTATGTGCAGAAATGGCACGGTTCCGAGCTTGAGGTACCCCTCGTCGAACACCGCCCGCGAATACGCCAGAAAACGGCGGTAGCCCTCGACGTCGGCCACGTTCATTGCAGCGATCTGTTCGTCGATGGCGGCCTGGTCGTTGGCGTAGTCGAAATGCGTGCCGTCTTCCCAGCAGAGCCGGTAGAAGGGTTGCACCGGCAGCAGCTCGACGTAGTCGGCCAGGCGGCGGCCGGAGAGCGCGAAGACTTCTTCCAGCGCAGTCGGGTCGGTGATGACAGTGGGGCCGGCGTCGAAGGTGAAGCCCTGGTCGTGCCACACGTAGGCCCGGCCGCCGGGCTTGTCGCGCGACTCGAACACGGTGGTCTGCACGCCGGCGGCCTGCAGGCGCATGGCGAGCGCGAGGCCGCCGAAGCCCGAGCCGATGACGGCGGCGGTGGATGGGGAGGGAAGGCTGCTGCTTTTCATTTCATTCGCGAAAGACGGGTGTCCCGGGAGGGAAGGTCGGCCGGTGGCACCGGGTTCCAAGCCGCGCGCAGAGCTGCGGCGAGCGGCACCGGTGGCCGGCCACTGACCAGCCGCAGCTTGTCGGCCAGGCGCAGCCGCCCGGCGTAGAAGCGCGACACCAGGCCGGCGGGCAGGCGGTAGAAACGCTCCATCACCCGCCGCCGCTGGTCCGGCGCGGCGGCCAGGAACAGCATGCGGTTGAGCAGACGGAAGAAGGCGGTGTCGCGCCAATGGTCGAGGGCGTGCTGGCAGACGACGGCATGCAGCGCATCGGCATCGCCCAGCACCCGTGGCGGCTGGGCGGCCAGCACGTCGGCCAGGCGCACCGCCTGCGGCAGCGAGTAGCCGGTGGTCGGATGGAACAGCGCCGCCGACAGGCCCGCGTGCACCACGCCGCGCGCCTCGCGCCAGAAAGCGTCGGGCGCGCCGTCGAGCGCCAGCGGCAGCACGCCCTCCTCCTCGCGCAGCAGCGTTTCGGGCTCCCAACCGTGCGCGGCCAGGTAATCGGCGATGTGGCAGCGCAGCAGGTCACGCGATAGGTCGGAGCCATCGGCATACACCGTGTCTTCCACCAGCAGGGTGTCGGCGCTCAGGGGCAGCACGTAGACGAAGCGGTAGCCGTCGATCTGCGCGACCGTGGCGTCCATCAGCACCGGCTCGGTCAGGCCGTGCGGCGCCCGCAGCCGGATCTCCTGGCCGAGGAATTTCTGGAAGCGCAGCGCCAGGTGGCGCGAGGAGCGGCCGCCCCGGCTGTCGATGACCGCGCCGGCGGTGAGCGTGGTGCCGTCGTAGAGCCGCACCTCGCGTGGCATCACCTGCACTGCCGCGCTCCGCAGCCGCACCGAGGCGCCCAGTCGCTCGCGCAGCACTGCATCGAAGCGTGCGGCGGTGACGCATGCGTATTCGCCCTCCAGCCGCCGGCGCAGGCTGGGAAATATCACCTCGTGCCCGCTCCAGCGGTGCACCACCAGCGGCGCCATCCATTCGCGCTGCGAGGCGTCCAGGTCATGCGCATGAAAGCACCAGGTGTGATTGCCGCCCAGGGTGTCGCCACTCTCCAGCAGCAGCACGCGCAGCCGCGGATGCGTCTGGCGCAGCCGCAGCGCGATCAGGCCGTTGGCCAGGCCGCCGCCGACCAGCAGCAGGTCGCAGTCGGTGTTGCCGGAGAACCAGCGTTCAGTCATGGGGAGAAACTTTCAAGGCCGATTCGATGAGGCCGACGGCCCGGGCCACGCCGCCGGCCTGCGCGATCTCGCGTCCCAGCGCAGCGCTGCGGGTGGCGAAGGCGGGTTCGTCGAGCAGGCGGCGCATGGCGCGGCGCAGAGCTTTTTCGCCGGCCAGCGGCGGCAACAGGCGCAGGCCGGTGCCGGCATGCACCAGCCGAGCGGCGACGCCGGGCTGGTCGAACGCGATCGGCAGGGCCAGCTGCGGCGTGCCGGCCTCGAGCGCGTCCATGGCGGTGTTCAGCCCGGCATGGGTGACGACCAGGTCGGCGCGCGCCAGCGCCGCGCGCTGTGGCGCGAAGCCGGTCACCGCGGTGGCGCCGTGGCGCAGCAAGGCGTCGGCTTGCGGCGGTGCGAGCCGGTCGCAATGGGCGATGAGCAATTGCAACTCCTCGGCCCGGCAGGCATGGGCGATGCGGCGGAACAGCCCGAAGCGGCCGCCCTGCAAGGTGCCGAGCGAGGCAAAAACGAAGGGCCGCGCGGCATCGAGCGACAAGGCCAGCGGCACCTCGGCCGCGCGGGCGGCGCGCAACGGGCCGACCGCATGAAAGTGCGCGGGCGCGGCTGGGCGGGAAAAGTCGAATCCGGTCGTCGTCTGGCTGATCTGCAGCAGCGGCGACAGGCAATCCGCCAGGCTCTGCCGCCCTTCCAGCCCGAAGCGCGCGGCCTGTGCGCGGATGACACGGGCATGCGGCTCCATCAGCCAGTCGTAGACCCGGCTGCTGCCTTCGTTGAGCCGCAGGCCGCGTTCGTCGCTCGCGTAGCCCCAGGGCATCACCGGCAGCGGAATGCGGTCCTCGCGATTCACCGGCAACGCGCAGGCCACCGACACGAAGGGCAGTCGCAAGCCCTCGGCCAGCAGTCCGCCGGCGGCTTCCATCTGGTCGGCGACGATGACGTCGACCCCGGCCGCCTCCAACACCGCCGGTGCCTCGCGGCAGAGCAGGTCGGTGCCCGAAGCCACGTCGGCGATCACCCGGCGCAGTCCCCAGGGCCCGCCCGGCCGGGCCGCACGCTCCACCAGGCCGCGCAGGCTGCCGCGCGGGCGCTCGGCGAGGCCGACCGCATGAAAGGCGATGCGCCGGTTGGTCAGCAGCTCGCCGACGTCGGTCTGGTGGATCCACGACACACGGTGGCCGTGATCGAGCAGCCCGCCGGCCAGCGCCTCCAGTGCACGCACATGACTGGTGAACGGCGGTGCGATGAACGCGAAGTGCAGGGAAGGTTTCACCGGCGCCGTCATGGCGGCGATCGCCGCGCGCTGGCCGTCCGGGAGGGGGGGCGGAGCATTGTCGAGGTCGCGCGGCGTCAGGTCGATGCCGACACCAGCGCCCCGGCGAACATGCAGCGGGTCAATTCGGCCAAAGCGGTGTCGGCCGGCAGCGCCAGCGCGATCTGCCGTTGAGCTTCCTGCACATGCGCGGCCAGTTGCCGCCGCGCGCGCGCCGGGCCGAGCTGTGCCACCAGCGTGGACTTGCCGGCGTCCTGGCCGCTGTCCTTGCCGGTTTCGAGCGCGCTGGATTCGACGTCGAGCAAATCGTCTGCGAGCTGGAAGGCCCGACCGAGCGCGGTCGCGGCTTCGCGCAGATGGCCACGCACCCGCGGGCTGGCGCCGGCGGCGATGGCCGCGAGCTCGAAAGCGGCAGCGAACAGCGCGCCGGTCTTCTGGTCGTTGATGGCTTCGGCGGCCAACGGCGAGATCGGCTCCTGGCTGTCGTGCAGGTCGCGGTACTGGCCGGTGACCAGGCCCTGCAGACCTACGGCGTTCGACAACGCCACCACCATATCGGCCCGAATCGCCGCGTCGATGCCCGGCAGGGTGGCCGTGGTGCGCACTGCGCAGCTCAGCAGGGCGATGGTGCCGAGCAGGGCCACGTCCTCGCCGAACGCCACGTGTACCGTGGGCTGGCCCCGACGCAGCACCGCGTCGTCCATGCACGGCAGATCGTCGAGAAAGAGCGATGCCGCATGCACCATCTCGAGTGCGCAGGCGGCGTCGAGCAACTGCGAGCTGTCGAGGCCGAGCGAGCGTGCCGTCAGCAACAGCATCACCGGCCGGATGCGCTTGCCCGGCGCCAGCGCGCCGTAGCGCATGGCGGCACTCACCCGGTTGCCGCTGTTCGGGCAGTCCTGCAGCAGCGTCGCGAGCCGGTGGTCAATCGCCAGACGCATCGATTTCCAGGCGTCCGCACTCGCGCCGCGATGCAATGTCGCGCTGGCGGGTGAACCGTTCTCGAAGTCTGCAAGCATGGCACCGCCGGACAAAGGGGTTAAAGATCTCCCGACCCTAATCAAAAATACTGCGCCTTAGGTGAACGTATTGGATATTTCGCAGCTCTCCTACACACACATCGTGATTTTTTAACGCTCTGACACAAAGCTGCGCGACCGGCCGCTAGTTCAGCTCGATACGCGCCGCGCGCCCGACCAGGCGCCAGCGCGCGATATCGGCACGCAGATGCGCCTCGGATTCGGGCGAGAAGAAGCCGATAGGCTCCATGCCGATCTCGGTGAGCGCTGCCCGCATTTCCGGCAGCTTGGCGACCGCGGCAAGATCGGCGCCCAACACCTGCAACGCAGCCGGTGGCACCGCACGCGGTGCGATCGCCCCGACATGGCCGGTGACCTCGAAACCCCGCACCAGGTCCGACGCCCACGAAACCCCGTCGGCATGAATGGCCGTCTTGCCGCCCATCAGCGCCACCAGTTGCAGCGGGCCGTTCTGCGCAGCCTCGACCGTGGTGGTGAGCCCGCCCACGAACAAGGGCACCTCCCCGGCGCGCACCGCCGCCTCGGCCGGCGTGGTGCTGTTGTAGGGCCGATGCTCCACACGAAAACCCGCCTCGTAGGCAAAGGCTTCCATGGCGATATTTGCGCCGGTGCCGATGCCGGGCGATGCATACGGCACAGCGCCGCCGCGTCGACGGGCAAAGGCGAGCAGGTCGCCCACGTGGTGGATCGGCTCACGGCGGTTGGCAAATATCGCGTACTGGAAGCTCGCCAGCAGCGAGACCGGCACCAGGTCGTCCAGCGTGCGATAGGGCATGGTGGAACGCAGCGCCGCATTGATCGCCAGCGCGGAGGTCGCCAGGCCGATGTGATAGCCGGTGGCCGGCGAGCGCGCCACCGCGAGCACCCCGGTCACCGTGCCATTGCCGGGCACGTACTGCAGCACCACCCGTTGCCGCCAGCGCCGCGCCAGATGCGGCTGCAGGAGCGTGGCGACATTGCTCACCGGCCCGCCCGGGGCGGCCGGCACGATCATCTGCACTGCGCGCGAGGGAAACCCCGCCTGGGCGAACGCGGCGGGCGCGGCCCATGCCGACAGCCCGGCCAGCACGGTGCGGCGGTCGAGGTGGCCCATCGTCATGCGACCTGCCGCTCGAGCCGCGCCAGGTGCGCATGGATCTGCGCCACCGCTGTCGCGCCTTCGCCGATGGCGCCGCCCACCCGCTTGACCGAGCCCGAGCGCACGTCGCCCACCGCGAACACGCCCGGCACGCTGGTCTGCAGCGTGGCGGTGACGGCATCGGTGGCAGCACCCTCGACGGCCGCGCCGGTGCGCACGAAGCCATGGTGGTCGAGCTCCACGCCGCAATCGTCGAGCCAGTCGACCTCGGGCTCGGCCCCCACGAACAGGAACAGGTTGCGCGCCGGGCAGTCGTGCTGGCCGCCGGTGCGCGCGTCGCGCCAGGTCGCGCCCTCGAGCCCCGTGGCGGGCTCGCCCTGCAGGCTGACCAGTTCGGTGTAGGGCCGCACCACGATGTTGGGCGAAGCCTCGATACGATCGATGAGATAGCGCGACATGCTCGCCGCCAGCGACGGCCCGCGCACCAGCACGTTGACCAGCGCCGCGTGCTGCGACAGGAACACCGCCGCCTGCCCTGCCGAATTTCCGCCGCCGACGAGCGCGACTTCCTGGCGCGAGCACATGCGTGCCTCGATGGCCGAGGCCCAGTACCAGACGCCACGCCCTTCGAATTCGGCCAGGCGCGGCACTTTCGGCCGCCGGTAGCGCGCGCCGCTGGCCACCACCACGGCGCGGGCGCGCAGCTGACGGCCGTCGCTCAGGCCCAGCCGCAGCCCCTCGCCGGTGTGGGCGCCGCTGCAGTCCAGCGACACCGCCTTGGCCGGGATCATGATTTCGGCGCCGAACTTCTGCGCCTGCACATAGGCGCGGCCGGCCAGCGCACCGCCGGAGATGCCGGTCGGAAAACCCAGGTAATTCTCGATGCGCGCACTGGCGCCGGCCTGCCCGCCATAGCTGCGGCAGTCCAGCACCATCACCTTCAGGCCTTCGGAGGCCGCATACACCGCCGTGGCCAGGCCGGCCGGCCCGGCGCCGACCACGACCACGTCGAACAGTCCGGCATGCTCGGCCGTGTCGACCATGCCGATGCAGCGCGCCAGCGCTTCGTTGCTCGGATTGACCAGTACCGACCCGTTGGGACAGGCCACCAGCAAGTTCGCCTCGCCGTACTGCTCCAGCAGCGTGGCGGCGTCGGAGTCGGTGGACGAATCCACCACGTGGTAGGGGTGGCCGTTGCGGCCCAGGAAATTCTGCAGCCGCACCACGTCGGCCGATTCGGGCGGGCCCATCAGCACCGGGCCGCTGGCGCCGGCGTCGATCAGCGCGACGCGCCGCAGAATCAGCGCCCGCACGATGCGCTCGCCCAGGTCGGCCTCGGCCACGATCAGCGCGCGCAGGCGCTCCGGCGGCACCAGCAGGGCCTCGACGTCTTCTTCGGCATGGCCGTCCACCAGCGCCGGCTGGCCCGACAAGGTGCCTACCTCCGCCAGGAACTGCCCCGGCCCCTGCACCGCCACCGGCGTGATGCGGCCCAGGCCGTCGCGCTGCGAGATCGCCACCTTCCCCGACAACACCAGGTACAGCCCCGGCCCGGGCTCCCCCGCCCGGAACAGGACCGCACCGCGCGGGTAGTGGTGCTGCGTGCCGAAACGCCCCACCCGCGCGGCGTCGGCCGCGTCGAGTGCCGGAAACATCTGGTGCCGGCGGGTTTCCACTTCGATCGGGTCAGGATGGGCCATGTGAACGTCGATGACATGCGATGTGAACGGAAGTCCATGGTCGCCGCATTCCACCGGATCGGCAACCGGGTGAAGCAACCGCCCGCCGCGCCAGGCCTCGCGGCGATCAACGCTCGATCATGCGGCGCACCCGGCCGGCCAGGGTGGCGAGCTCGAACGGCTTGGTCAGCACTTCCATGCCGGCTTCCATCCGGCCGTTGCCAACCGCCGCGTTTTCGGCGTAGCCGGTGATGAACAGTACTTTCAGGCCGGGGCGTCCGACCCGTGCGGCGTCGGCCACCTGGCGACCATTGAGGCCGCCGGGCAGCCCGACGTCGGTCACCAGCAGGTCGATGCGCCCCTTTTCCTGCAGCACCGCCAGGCCGCTAGGGCCGTCTTCGGCCGCGATCACCCGGTAGCCCGCGTCCTGCAGCACTTCGGTGACCAGGATGCGGATGGTGGCTTCGTCCTCGATCAGCATCACGGTCGTGCCGTCGCCGCGCTCGATCGGGTCGCTCGCTACCGGCCGATCGTCGGCTGCCGCTTCGCCGAAATGGCGCGGCAGACGCATGCACAGGGTCGTGCCCTGGCCTGGCTGCGAATCGATATGCACCTCGCCGCCCGACTGGCGCACGAAGCCGTAGACCATCGACAGGCCGAGCCCGGTGCCCTGGCCGATCGGCTTGGTGGTGAAAAATGGCTCGAAGGCCCGGGCCTGGACCTCGGTCGTCATGCCCGTGCCGGTGTCGGTGACGCAGATGGCGATGTACTGGCCCGGCGGCAGCCCCTGCTCTTGGGCGGCGAGGTCTTCGAGTGTCTGGTTTCCGGTTTCGATCGTCAGCCGGCCTCCGGCAGGCAGCATCGCGTCGCGGGCATTGATGCAGAGGTTGAGCAGCGAATTCTCGAGCTGCGACACGTCCACCTTCACCGGCCACAGGCCGCCCACGCCGATCACCTGCAGGTCGACACCGACGCCGACGGTGCGGCGGATCAGGTCTTCCATGCCGCCGACAAGCCGGTTCACGTCGACCGGCCTGGGGTCGAGTGTCTGGCGGCGCGAGAAGGCCAGCAGCCGGTGCGTGAGCGATGCCGCGCGGCGCACCGAGTCCTGCCCCATGTGCACATAGCGCTCGATACCCTCGGTCCTGCCGCGCTCGATGCGGGCCTGCAGCACCTGCAAGCTGGCACTGATGCCGCCGAGCAGGTTGTTGAAATCATGGGCGAGTCCCCCGGTCAGCTGGCCGATGGCGTCCATCTTCTGCGCCTGGCGCAGCTGCTCTTGCGCGGCTTCCAGTTCGAGCTGGCGGCGCCGTTCCTCGGTGACGTCGCGCCCGGTGGCGTAGGTCATGTCGCCGGTGGGTGCGGCCACCCAGGAGATGGTGCGCAGCGAACCGTTCTTGTGTCGATACCGGTTCTCGATGCGCGGCAGTCCGCCGCTCGCCGCGAGTTCATAGGCCTGCACCGTCTGCTGGTGGTCGGGAGCCACCACGAACTCGTTGACATGGTGGCCGACGAGCTCCTCGGCGGTGTAGCCGAGCAGCGTCGTCCACGCCGGATTCACGCGCCGCAGAATGCCGTCGAAGCCGATGATGAGCATCAGGTCCGGTGACGTGTTCCACATGTGGTCGCGCTCGACGGTGCGCTCCATCACCCGCACTTCCAGCTCGCGGTTGATTCGCCGCAGCTCGGCCTCCGCGCGGATGCGTTCGAGTTCCAGCCCTTGCTCGGCATGCACCTGGTCGGTGATCTCGGCACCCTGGTTCAGGATGCCGACGATCGCACCCCGGTCGTCACGGATGGGCGCAGCGCTGAAATTCCACCAGGTGACCTCGGCCACGCCACTGCGCACCATGGGCAGTTCGACGCGGGTCTGAATGAACCCTTCGCCGGTCTTCAGCAGCGACAGGAACGCGGGGGCCACCCGCGCCCAGGCATCGCCCCAGACCTGCGCGACCGGGCTGCCCAGGGCGGCCGGATGGCGATCCGCCAGTGACGGCACGTACGCATCGTTGTAGAGCATGCGCAACTCGGGGCCCCACAGCACCGTGCCGAGGACAGGCGAATTGATCAGGGTCGACACCATGGTCTTCAGTGCCTCGGGCCAGTCCGCAGGCGGACCCAGAGCCGTGGCCGCCCAGTCGTGCTCGCGCATGCGGGCACCCATCTCGCCGCCACCGGTGAGGAAATGCAGTGCAGGCCCGCTCATGGGACCTCACCGCCCATGCTTCTTTCGATGCGACGTGCGACCAACGACGTGAATTCGTCTCCACCATCGTCGGAGCGCACAGCGATGCCGCACTGGTGGCCGATGGCGATCTGGCGACTGATGTCGAGCTCGTGGAGCGACAGGCTCGACGCGACGCCGAGGGGGTCGCCGGCATACGTCGCCCAGCCGTACACCATCCGCTCGGTTCGGTTTCGAAGGTGGTCGGGAAGGCCCATGGAAAACCTTTGCATGGAAAGGTGGCGGACCGCCGCCGGCACCCACGGGTACCGGGCGGGCGCCGACAGCCGAAAAGCCGGCGTGAGCCGGCTTTTCGCATCATGACGCGGAGGTCAGTGAACGAAGAGTGCGATCAGGATGATGATCGGGATCGGCACGCCGAGAAAGAGAAGAAGCAAGGAACGCATGGAAGTCTCCTGGTGAAATCAAAGGTCGCGCTGGCGGCCGCCGATGGTGGCGGCGTAGCTGGCGGCGAAGGCGGCGATGAGCAGCGAGATGAACAGCCACAGGGCCGTGTAAGCCGACGCCTTGCGCGCCTGGTCGGCGGCTTCTTTGGCGGCGGCAGCGGCGTCGTCGAGCTTCTTGCGCGCCTGGGCGTAGGTGTCGGTCACGCGCTTTTCGGCTTCCTGCTGGCTCAGGCCGGTGCGTTGCGCGACAAGCTGGCCGACGTAGCTGACATCGGCCGGAGGCAGGTCGCCGGTGCGAATGCTGTTGGCGAAGATGCGGGTGACTTCGGCGGCGGTCTGGGCGTTCGACTGGGTGTCGCCGGTCATCGGCGCTGCGGGGGCGGCCGCGGCTGCCGGAGCGGTTGTGCCATCGGCAGCAGGGGCGGCTCCGGCCGGGGCGACTGCAGCCTTGCGGAACAGCGCGTCGACGAAGTAGCCGGTGCCCGCGGACGCCGTGGGCGAGTTCGCTCCGGCCGTGGCGGCACCGGCGGTGGCGGCGGTCGCAGCGGCGGCAGCGCCGCCGGCCAGCGATGCGCCCGCCTTGGCGCCGGCACCGACAACCGAGCCGGCCGCCGAAGTCAGCACCGCGGCGGTCACCAGCGTGGCGACGGCCCAGGCCAGAAAGCCGTGGGCGGTGTCACGGAAGAAGACCTCGTCGGTGTGCACCGCGACCCACTTGGTGCGCAGGCGGCCGGCCAGGTAGCCGCCCATCCCTGAAGCCAAAAGGCCGGTGATGGTGATCCAGAGGATGCCGGCAATGCCCAGCGTGCCGGCGTCTGCGCCGCGGTCGGCCCAGGGCGACGCGGAGGCCATGCCGAGGCCGGCGCCGAGCACCAGCAGGATCAGGGAAAGCGCGGCGGCGGCAGCGGCTCCCGCGAAGATGGCGCCCCAGGAGACGGCGCTCGTCGGCGACGGGGCGTCGTCCCGATGCAGCGTGTTGACGGGTGGGGAACCGGCGTGTTGGACGGTGCCAACCGGGCTGTTGATATTCATGCGAGAGCTCCTCGATTTTGGAGATCGCATCATGGGCGCCGGTCGCGCCCGGGTTCCCTCCGAAAGGCGCAGGAAGCTGTAGGCGATCATGACGGACTGCACCGCCCGCCAGGTCAGCCTGGCAATGCGCGATCCTCCGTCGGACTGGCTTGCCGACGCTCCAGCTGCACTGCGGTATCGGCCGCAGCCATCGACCGTGCCAGCGTCAGCGCGGTCATGCCGTCCGAGCTGACGGCATCCGGATCCGCCCCCCGGTCGATCAACAGGTCCACGATCGCCGTTCGATTGAACATGGCGGCGAACATGAGCGGGGTCTTGCCGCCCGGGGGTGCGAAGTTCAGGGCCGCACCGTGCGCGAGCAGCAGTTCCACCATCGGCAGGTTGCCCTTGAAGGCCGCACCGGCCAGCGGTGTCTGCGCCATGTCGTTGAAGCGGTTCGGATCGGCGCCCGCCTCCAGCAGCACGCGCGTGGCAGCCAGATGGCCGTGGTAGCTGGCCAGCATCACCAGGGTATCGCCCTTGTGGTTGCTCATGTTGGGCGGCAGGCCGCGTTCGAGCACCGATTGCAAAGCGTTCGCGTCACCGGCCCGGGCGAGTTCGAACATGCGGTGGGCGAAGTCCAGCACGTCCTGATCGGTGGCGGTTACGGGCGGGGAATTGGACGGGGAATTGGAAGGGGAATTGGACGGGGAATTGGACGGGGAATTGGGCGAGGAATCGGTCGAGTCGGTCATTCTTTCTCCTTGGATGGGTTTTGCCGGATTGGAAGGCCGCGACGCAGGAAGGACGTTTCCATTTCTACACATCGGCATGGGGCAGCGCTACCGATCGGAGCCCGCGTAGGACGCCACGCCGACCTGAGCCCGCCCCAGTGTCGCCACGTCTAGCATGTGCGCCTCGTCGGCGTTGCCGACATTCGCCGGAGCATCCACGCCTCCGAGACCTGGGCGCCAGCAATCTGGTGTGCGAGTCGGTTCCTCGACCCGTGCCGCCCAGGGTGCCACCCGCCTGTCACACCGACCGGGCCACGGCACGCATTCCACGACCGAGCCGCCGCATGGCCGACCCCCACGCGTGTGCGGGCGTACGTCGCGCGGAAAAAGGAACGACATGACCTCCCCCCTGACACCCGAAGACCGTCCCCAGCTCGCCGGTTCGCGCCGCCGCTTTCTCGGCACCGCCGGCGCCACCACGGCGGGCGCCGCCGTGGCGCCGCTGCTGATGGCCCAGAACGCCGCCGCGCAGCAGCCGGCGGCGATCGCCGCCGCCGCCACACCGATCGCCGACAAGGCCCAGGACCTGGCCCACGAGACGACCGTCGACGCCGGCCAGGCACTGACCTCCAACCAGGGACTGAAGATCGCCGACAACCAGAACACCCTGCGCGCCGGCCCCCGCGGACCGGCCTTGCTGGAAGACCAGTTGTTCCGCGAGAAGATGACCGCCTTCGACCACGAGCGCATTCCCGAACGGGTGGTGCATGCGCGTGGCGCGGCGGCCCATGGCGTTTTCGAAACCTATGCCTCGCAGGCCGCCATCACCCGCGCGGGCTTTCTCGGCGCCGGTGGCAAGAAGACGCCGGTCTTCGTGCGCTTCTCCACCGTGGCGGGCTCGCGCGGCTCGGCCGATACCGCCCGCGATGTCCGGGGCTTCGCCGTCAAGTTCTATACCGACGAAGGCAACTACGACCTGGTCGGCAACAACATCCCGGTGTTCTTCATCCAGGACGCGATCAAGTTTCCCGACCTGATCCATGCCGCCAAGCCGGAGCCCGACCGAGAAATTCCCCAGGCCTCCACCGCCCACGACACGTTCTGGGACTTCATCTCGCTGGTGCCCGAGTCCACCCACATGGTGATGTGGATCATGTCGGACCGCGCCCTGCCCCGCTCCTACGCGATGATGGAAGGCTTCGGCGTGCACTCCTTTCGCCTCACCAACGCGCAGGGCACCAGCCGCCTGGTCAAGTTCCACTGGAAGCCGCTCAAGGGGGTGCACGGCCTGGCCTGGGACGAGGCGCAGAAGCTCGCCGGCAAGGACCCGGATTTCCATCGCCGCGACCTCGCCGACGCCATCGCGACCGGCGACTTTCCCGAATGGGAGCTCGGCGTCCAGGTGGTCGAGGAAGCCGATGCCAACCGCTTCGGCTTCGACCTGCTCGACTCCACCAAGCTGTTGCCCGAAGAGATCGTGCCGGTGCGGCCCATCGGCAAGATGACGCTCAACCGCAATCCGGACAACTACTTCGCCGAGACCGAGCAGGTAGCCTTTCATACCGGCAACCTGGTGCCCGGCATCGACGTGACCGAAGACCCGCTGCTGCAGGGCCGCATGTTCTCGTATGTCGACACCCAGCTCACTCGCCTGGGCGGACCCAACTTCCACGAGATCCCGATCAACCGCGCGCTCGCCCCGGTGCACAACATGAACCGCGACGGCTTTCATCGCCAGACCATCGCGAAGGGCCGGGTCAACTACGAACCCAGTTCGATCGACGTGCCACCGATTCGCGAGGTGCCTGCCGCCAATGGAGGCTTTGTCACTGCACAAGTGCCGGTGGCCGGTGTCAAGGTGCGCCATCGGTCGGAGACCTTCGCCGACCACTATTCGCAGGCCACGCTCTTCTGGCAAAGCCAGACGCCGCCGGAGCAGCAGCACATCGTGGAGGCGCTGCAGTTCGAGCTGGGCAAGCTGACGGTGCCGGCGGTACGGGCACGCATGCTGTCCAACCTGGTCAATGTCGACCGCGAGTTGGCCACGCGCGTGGCCGCGGTGCTGGGCGTGGCGGTGCCGGCGGCCAGCCCGCGCAACGGCAATAAGCGCTATGCGCCTTCGCCCGCGTTGTCGATGATCGCCCGTGCCAATCCCAAGAGCGTGGTCGGCCGCAAGGTCGCGATCCTGGCGACCGACGGCGTGGACGGCGACGGCCTGCAGGCGGTCAAGGCCATGCTGGTGCGGGCCGGCGTGATGGTGAAGGTGCTCGCGCCGCACCTGGGCAGCCTGTGGTCAGCGGGTGGTACGCCTGTCGCGGTGGACGAGCTCATCGTGACGACGCCCTCGCTGGTCTTCGACGCGGTCTTCGTGGCGGCAGGCGCCGACAGCGTCGCGGCGCTGCGGGCGTCGGGCGACGCGATCGACTACGTGCGCGAGGCCTTCCGCCACGCCAAGCCGCTCGGCGCGCTGGCCGACGGCGCGGGCCTGCTGGCCGCCGCGGGCATTTCCACCACCGGCGCCAAAGTGCCCGGCGTGAGCGTCGCCAGCCAGCCGGCCGAGCTCAGCCAGGGCTTCATCGCCGACATGACGATGCATCGGCATTGGGACCGCGCGGTCAAGAGCGCGCTGGCGGCCTGATCCGCCTGATCCGCCTGATCGGCACCACGCGGCCTACGGCGGCGTACGGCCGCGCCACCGTCGGGCGGCTGCGTCGGCGCGTGAAAAAGCCACGGTGGACGCCCTTCTGGCGTGCCGCCGTGGCCTCGTCGATACACCGCTCGGGCTTACTTGCCGCGACCGGTCATGGCCTGGAGTTCTTCGATCCGGACCGAAGCCTGAGCTTTGGTGAGCGTTTCGTCGAACTCTTGCCTGGCCTCTTCAGACAGGGTGGCCAGATAGGACTTCTGCGCCCCGGTCATCGCCTCGTCGCCCGTGACCCAGGTCGACGGGTCTTTTTCCATGTTGCTCTCGGCGGCTTCGGACTGAACGTGTTTGTCGGTCATGGTGTTCTCCGGTGAATGGATGGGTCACTTTCCGACCGGCACTGCGTGGGCCGTGTAGGGCGATGCCGCGCGACACTGTCGTTTTATACAGCCTGCAAGCCGGGGCCCACCGTTCGGGGGCCGATCGACTGGCAGGTCGTGAAGGTCAGCCCCGCCTCAGAACGCCGCCTGCAAGGTCGCCATCACACTGCGTGGCGTGCCGTACCAGTTGCCGCCGCCGGCACTGCTGCCGAGCGTCTGGTAGTACTTCTTGTCGAAAACGTTGCCGACGTTCAGGGCTGCCGTCAGGTTGCGGTTGATGCGGTAGGTGGCCCGTGCCGACCACACCGCGTAGCCGCCCTGCTCGATGCGCGCCGTGCCGTTGAGCTTGTACGCCATGCTTTGCACGTTGACGCCGCCGCCCACCGTCCATGCCGACAAGTTGCCCGGCAGCTGGTAGCTGCTCCACAACTTGAGCATGTGGCGCGGGGTGAACGACGACAAGGGCTGCGACTCGTTGGCGGCGGTGTCGCGCAGGTAGCGGGTCTGGTTGAAGGTGTAGCCGCCGGCGAGCTGCCAGCCGGTCGCGAGCTGTCCGGAGATCTCGGTATCCAGTCCCTGGCTACGCACCTTGGAGTCATTGGCGAAGCACGCGCCACCGGTAGGCGAGCCACCGCAGGGCGATGCCTGCACCTGCAGCGCCCGGCCGTCCTCGATGGTGCGGAACAACGCGATCGCCGAGTTGAGCTTGCCGCCGTAATGCGAGCCTTTCACCCCCACTTCGTAGTTCTTGCCGGTGGCCGGATCCAGCGGTGAGCCCGACAGCGTGTACTGGTTGGCCTGCGACCGGAAGATCTCGGCATAGCTGACGTAGGCGGTCCACTCCGGATTGAAGTCGTAGCTCAGTGCCGCGAACGGCGTGAACTGGCTGTTCTCCTTGTACGGCCGGGTGTTGTAGAGGCCCGTGACCTTGTTCAGGACCGAATTTTCGGTCTGGCTCACCCGCCCGCCCGCCCGCCCGCCGTCAGCTTGAACTGATCGGTCAGGGCGAAACGCAAGGATCCGTAAACACCCGACTGCTCGGTGCGGTTGAGCGTGCTGGTAGCGGCGCGGGTCGGCGACGGCGTGGTCGGGAACACGCTGTAGTTGTCCGGGTTGAAATTGAAGACATTGAAGCCGGCGTTGGACACGGCCATCGGCTGGCTGGCCAGGTCGTAGTCGCGCTTCATGTAGTTGCCGCCCACCAGCACGTCGTGCTGGCGGCCGAAGGCCTCGAAGCTGCCGTTGAGCGAGATGTCCAGTCCGGTCTGCTCACCGACCAGTTTCTGGTCGAAGGCCGAGATGGTCTGTCCCAGCCCGGTCGCCGGATTGACGGCGTTGAAGTTGGAGCCGCTTCGGTCGGCGTTGTCTTCCTTCATGTACGACAGGCCGGCCTTCAGGCGCCAGTCCTTGTTGAAGCGGTGGTTGAGGTCGGCGAAGACGGTGGTGTTCTCGATGTCGGTCCTGGCCCAGGCCGCGTTGAGGTTGGTCGAGCGCGACAGCCCGATGTCGCCGCCGTTGGTGTAGCGCGGCAAGCCGCCGTACATCGGCACCAGATCGTTCTTCTCGTAGTTCAGGCCCAGGCCGAGCGTGGTGTCGGGCGTGAGGTCGGCTTCGACCACGCCGTAGAACAGCGAGCGCTTGGTATGCGCCCGGTCGTAGAAGAATTTCTTGTCCTCGTGCGCCGCCACGATCCGGGCCCGCAGGCTGCCGCTCTCGTTCATCGGCAGACTCAGGTCCACATCGCCGCGATAGGTGTCGAAGCTGCCGACCGTGAGTTGGGCGCTGGTCTGGCGAAACTTGAGCGGCCGCTTGCGCACGAGGTTCACGGTGCCGCCCGGGCTGCCCGCGCCGGTGAACAAGCCCGCCGGACCGCGCAGCACCTCCACCCGGTCGTAGGCGGCGAGGTCGGGACTGACCGCGAAGCCGTTGGTGCGCACCGAGGGCACGCCGTCGTACTGCACCGAATCGACCTGGAAACCGCGCGAGAAGTAGGTGCGCTCGTAGCTGCTGCCGTCCTGGATCAGCATGCCGGGCGTGGTGCGCAGCGCGTCTTCCAGCGTGCGGATGTTCTGGTCATCGAGCAACTGGCGCGTGATGACGGTGTCGGGCTCCATCCTCGTCCTGCTGACCTTGATGGATGCCTTCGAGGTCGTGCTGCTGCCCCGCACGGTTCGCCGCCGGATGAAGATCAACCGGTATTTCTTCAGACTGACTTGGCTCGGCTGGGCCTGGCTGGGACTCCGATTGAAGCCGGGGCGCCGCCGCGAAGACTTTCTGGCGGTGTACGGGCCGCTGTCGATGGTCGCCCTGTTCGGGCTGTGGGCCACTTGCCTGATCGTCGGCTTCGGGCTGGTGCAATGGTCGCTTCTGCAGTCCGGGGCAGAAGGGCGCGGACTGGCGGGGCAGATCATCGTCAGCGGCGATGCCTTCTTTACCCTGGGCTACGGAGACAACGTGCCGCACGCCCGCCTGGCGCGGTTTCTGGTCATCCTGGAGGCCGGCACCGGCTTCGGCTTCATCGCGCTGACCATCGGCTACCTGCCGGTGCTCTACCAGCACTTCACCCGCCGAGATGTGCAGCTGATCGAGTTTTCACTGCGGGCCGGTACGCCCGCATCGACACTCCAGCTGCTGGCCTGGCACGCGCAAGGCGGGCAGGACGGCCTGGAGCGCTGGCTGGCCCGCTGGGAGAGCTGGGCGGCGGAGCTTATCGAGAGCCATGCGGCGTATCCGATGCTGGCTTTCTACCGATCGCAGCACGAGGGCCATTCCTGGGTCGGTGCGCTGACCACCGTGATGGATGTTTGCGGCCTCGTCATCGCCGGCGCGCATGCGGGGCAGAGGCACCAGGCCGCGGCGACCTTCGCCGCACTGCGCCGCACGCTGGTCGAAGTGGGCGATGCGCTGCTATCCGACGAAGCAGCGGGCGATGGCGGCCGCTCGCTGGATGCCGACACGCGCGAGCGGATCGGTGCGGCCATGCGCGCGATCCTTCCGGACTGGCGGGAAGACGCGGCCGCGGCGACCGGCATCGACAGCCTGCGACGCCATTACGAGCCGCGCGTGACCCGGCTGGCGGCCTATCTGCTGCTACCCCTGCCCTGCTGGGACAGCCCGACCGCCATGGCCAAAGACAGCTTCGGCCGCGAGGCTGTCCTGGAACGACTCACCGATCGCCACTCCCCGTAGCCCGGTTACGCGGGCGCGCCTGCCGCATGCCGCGTGCGCCGGCTTGCCGACGACCGTCGCCGCGCGATGCGATGCGGCCGCCACAACCTCGCCTCACCGCCGGTTGGAGTGCAGATTGGCGCCGGTCGCGCCGTCGAGCACGGTCCTGACCTTGCGTGCGAGGTCGGCCACCAGATACGGTTTGCGAAGCACGTCGAATTCGGCGCTGCCGTTGGCGTCGGCGAAGTTCTCCTCGCCCTCGTAGCCGGTCGTCAGCAGGATGCGAACGTCGGGTATGAGTCGCCTGATTTCCCGTGCCAGGGCGTAGCCATTCATGCCGCCGGGCATGACGATGTCGGAAAACAGCATGTGCGGGCGGTCCTCGGACGGGAGCGCGGCGACCAGGTCGAGCGCCTCCCGCCCGTGGTGCGCCATCTGCACGTCGTAACCGAGGTTCTGGAGTGCGTCGTGCGCGAGCTGGGCAACCTCCACCCGGTCGTCGACCACCAGAATCTTTTCTGAGCCGCCGCGAATCTCCAGTCCGTGCAGCGGCTGGGAAGACTTTTCGGCAAGTGGCGAGAAAGCTGCCGGAAAGTACATGCGCACCGTTGTGCCGACGCCCTCCTCCGAATAGATCTGCACCGTGCCGCCCGATTGCTTGACGAAGCCATACACCATCGACAGCCCGAGCCCGGTGCCTTTGCCTTCGTCCTTGGTGGTGAAGAACGGCTCCATGACCCGGCCGATCATTGCGGCGGGAATGCCGTTGCCGGAGTCGCTCACGGACAAGGACACATAGGCGCCCGGTGCCAGGCCGTGGAAGGCGGCGGAGTCCTGTACTTCAACGAGCACATTGGATGTCTTGACCGTGATCTGCCCGCCATCGGGCATGGCGTCGCGCGCGTTGATCAGCACATTGAGCAGGGCTACTTCGAGCTGCGTCGGGTCGACCTGGCAGTTGGCGAGCTCGGGCGCCAACCGCGCCGACACCTCGATGCCATTGCCCAGGGTCTGCTGCACCAGTTCCTTCACCGCGCCGGCGGTGATGTTGAGATTGATCACCCTCCCCTGCAGGCGCTGCTTGCGTGAAAAGGCGAGCAAATGCTGGGTGAGCGTCGCGGCCTTGCCGATGGCCTGCTGCACACTCTCGATGCTCTTGAGCGTGGGTTCGAGCTCCGGTGTTCCGATCTTCTGCAGCCGCATGCGCGTGATGTCCATGTGGCCACGCATGACCTGCAGCAGGTTGTTGAAATCGTGCGAGATGCCGCCGGTGAGCTGCCCCAGCGCCTCCATTTTTTGTGCCTGCGCCAGCGACTCCTCGGCGTCGCGTCGACGGCTCACATCGAGCTGGGACGCGAAAAAGTACACCAGCGTGCGGTCGGCGTCGAAGACCGGCGAGATGAACAGAGCGTTCCAGAACGACGAGCCGTCCTTGCGGTAATTCAGCACCTCGGTGTTGAGCTCGCGCCGGTCCGCCACGGCTTCGCGGATCGACCGGATGGTCTCGCGGTCGGTCGCCGGCCCCTGCAGCAAACGGCAGTTCCTGCCGACGATGTCAGCCTCGGTATAGCCGGTCATCGACAGGAATGCGCGGTTGGCGAAAACGATCGGGTTGTCCGGCTGACGCGGGTCGGTGACGATCATCGGCATGCGGGTCGTCTCGATCGCGGCGAAAAAGATGTCGTCCTTGTGCCGGCGCAGCTGGTCGCCGGCCTTGTGCTCGACCTCGACGCGCGGTGGCTGAATGGGATTGGGTTGCGGAGGCTTGGCGAACTGACTCATCTTCGACGGGCCGATGGAAACATGCCCTCGCCCTGCGGAATGGTCGCGCACCCCGGGCAGAAGGCGTCAGCAGGCCCGGCGTCCGCTCGGGCATGCGCTTGCATTGCGACAGTTTCAGATTGCCCATGGCGCCGACACGTGAAACGCGGGGAATCGCCCGAACGGCTTGCAGGACGATTTCCCGGTTGTTCCGCTGAATCGGAGAAGAGCCGTCGCTCAGGGATTGGTGATCCTGAACAGCGTCGTCGGCAGCGAATTCGGACTGCCGGGCTTGTACCAGCTCATGTCCTGGATGCGCGACGCCGTGACATAGAGCGTGCCGTCCGCACCCTGCGCCATGGTGTCCGGCCAACGCAATGCGGGGCTTTGCGCCAGCACGCGCAGGCCGCCGTTGCTGTCGCGAACCTTCACCGAATCGTCTTCCGGCGAGGTCAGGAACAACCGTCCGTCGCGGCCGAACAGCATGCCGTCGACCGGGCCGTTCTCGCCCACTGTTTCCACCATCGACGGCAGGCGCGGTGCGGCGGATACATCGCCCAGCGCACGGGTCGGCACGCGGTAGAGCGTCTTGCCCTTGATGGCCTGCCAATACAGCATGGTTCCGTCGACCGACAGCGCGATGCCGTCGGCCGAGAACTCCACGCCGCGCCCGTCCGGCCGGCGCAGCACCTGGCCGTCGGCCTTCACCTGCACCGTCTTGTCGACCTGGGTGCTGGCATGGCCGTCGAGCACCCGCCGCGCGGTGCCCTGCACCAGGTCGACCACCACGATCGCGCCCCGGGCGCCGGAGTCGGTGATGTAAGCCGTCTTGCCATCGGTGCTGAAGCGTACGTCGTTGAGGTAGCTGCCATGCGGCGCGATCTTCTCGTCGAAAGCGATGGTCTTGACGACCCGGTCGCTGCTCAGGTCGATCTTCACCAGCTTGGGGCCCATCGGCACCACCGGCCCTTGCGCGGGCGCGGCGGCGTCGAGCGCCCAGAGATAACCCTGGTGGTCGACCACCACGCTCTGCACGCAGACGAAGTGGTCGGCGGCGGTCATCTCGTCCTTGCGGGCATTGCGCCAGGCGTTCCATTCTTCGTTGGGAAACGGCCGGACACGCCCGTCGGGCAGCACCTCGGCGACCGACACCGGCGCGTCGTCGGTCCAGCGCGGAAAGTTCACGAAGATGCGGTTGGCCGGCGAAACCGTCACACCGGTGACCTGGTGGTCGAAGCGGGCGAGCTCCTGCAACTGGCCAGGGACGGCGGTCGAAGGAGGCGGCATGGACGATGGTCCGGGCTGGGCGCAGCCCGCGAGCAGGGAGACGGCCACGGCACAGCCGACGAGGGACAGCGTGGCGCGGTGGCGACCAAAAAGTGGGAGGGACATGGGAGCAGGCATCGGGCGATGAGAGATCGAAGGAAAGAGCCCCGAAACCTAGAGGCCCCCGGTTGCCCGAGTTGTCAGCCCAAGGCTTTTGACCGAGTCGGTTGCGAACGGTCTGCGCCACGACGCGGGCGGTTTCACGAGCCCCATCCGCCCACGAAAAAGCCGCCTGGGAGGCGGCTTTCATTCGGCTGTGCCGGGATTCGAACCCGGGTGGTCCGTCGCCCTGGCCCTCTCACGCGCCGCGGCGGACACTCTTGCGTGCTTCCCCTTCAACCACTCGGGCACACAGCGGCGCGGAGTCTAAACGCGCGAAGCTTCGGTTTTGTTACCAATTACGACGACCGCCCCGCAGCAGGCCGAGGGCCTGGATCCGGGCATCACCGCTGCTCGTCAGCGCGCCCAGAAACGCCTGCGCCGCCGCGACAGCGCCTGCGGCCGGTGGGTGATGATCGCCAACGCCGCCGTCGGTGGCCGCGCCGACCATGGCCGCGCCGACCCAAACGAAGGCTGGGGCGCCACCGTGTTCCTGCAGGTGATCGACCCGGCCGCCTTTGCCGGACTGCCGGGGTTCGAGCGCCCGGTCGGCAAGGTGGCGCGCCAGTGCCATGCCGCGCGGCCGATGGATGCCCGGCGGCCGGTACGGCTGCCCGGCGAGCGTGGCTACCCGCTGGCGGCCACGCACGCCGAGCGCGGGCTACGGCTGCACGAGGGCATCGTGCCGGCGATCCGCGAGTGGGCCGACAAACCGCTGGTGGCATTGCCCGTCGCCATGCAGCCGAGCCGCTCGGCCGGACCGTCGCCGGACCGTCGCCGGAGCGCGCTCGGGCGGCCTCGGGCCCGCTCTGACCGCGGCAGCGGTTCGCGATGGATGGGGTCTGCGCCGGCGCGTGGATATTCGGCCGTCATCACCAAATCTGAGTATGGCGCGAAAGAAAGTTTTGGATAAACTGATTAAAAGGGCGCGAGCCGATTAATGCATGCAGCACCGATGCATTATTCACCCGATTTGCTATCAACGAAGGAGGGTCGGATGGGATCGGAGGAGAAATGCAGTTACTGCGACGGCGAAGGCCGCCGATTGGAGTATGTCACCCGTACCTGTTCCAGCTGCGGTGGGTCGGGCAAGACGGGTTATGACGACAGCCCGTATGCCAGGTGTTATGCGTGCAACGCACGCGGCAGCGAAAGCGGCCATGAATATGTTCGCTGCGGATCCTGCAGCGGCACCGGCCGGCGCTGAAATCACCTTCTCTTATTCTCGCCACGCCCTCGCATAATCGACCAAAAGCGCTGATTCGATAATCGGGGCACCGTAGAAGAACATGGTTTTGCCGATCGCCCCTTCACCACCACCACCGGCATCCGAGCCCCGCCTGCCCGGAAACTCGCCGACGACGATCGCCATCGTCGCGCTGCCGCTGGGACTTTTGCTCAATCAGACCGCCGGCGGATTCGACCACCTGTCGAATGCCCTGATGGCGCTGCTCGGCTGGCAGGTCGAGCCCTCGCTGCTGCAGCGTCATTCGGTGCGGCTTGCCGCCCACCTGCTGGTGCCGGCACTGCTCATCTTCGGCGTGCTGGCGGCGACACCGGTCGGCCGCTGGCTGGTGGCCAACCGGCTCGCGCTGGCCTGCCTGCTGTTCGCCGATGCCCTGATCGCCGCCGTGGCGGTGCGGGGCCTCGTGCGGGCGGCCCTGAACGACGCCCCGTTCATGACCGGCCCGCTGGCCGCCATCACCGGATCGCTGGCCGTGGCGTCGATGACGATCGGCCTGGCGAGCCTGGTCCTCACCACCCTCTGGTACCGCCTCGTCGCGGGCCGGCCGCGCGCGGTGCGGCTGTGCCGGGCCATATTCCAGAAGCGCCGCTGAGCCGGACGCCGACCGGGTGGTGGCTTTCGACGATTCGACGGCCGTGCGTTTCCAGCGCGCCGCGGTGCAATGGCGCGACGCCGACCGCGCCCCCTCACTGCTCGCGAGCGGTCGTCGCCTGATCGCCTTGCGCGCATGGCTCGCCAGTGCCGGCGCCCGTTCGGCCATCATCGGCGAGTCCCTGCGGGAATACCGGCTCGCCAGCGAAGCGGCGCAGGAAGCGGGCTGGCTCGATGCCTGGTTCTCCGAGCCGGAGTATTGCGTGCGCTGCGGAGAGCGATACCGCTTCGAAAACATCGCGCTCTGCACCGCCTGCAGCCGGTGCTTCTGCCACTCCTGCGCCGGCCGGCAGGCGAAAGCCGCCAATGGGAACCCGTCCTGCGATTGCGGCGTCGGCGAACTGGTGGGCTGAGACGGCCACCAACACGACCGTATTCGCCACGCTCGCTCAATCACCGATCGATTCGATCGCCAACGATGGACGCGGTCTTTTCGGCCAGGCGCGACGCCAGTCGTGCGAACGGTCCCAACCGCCCTATGCCGCATGCGTGACCGTATGTCAAAAGACATGCGTGGCCTGTGTAACCTTCCGCGCGGCAGCAAGCTGCCACCACCGTGCTGCCGCTTCATTCACGACGTGCAAGCACCGCACCGCCTGACCACCGTTTTCGCAGCAGTCGCCCACGCAACATGGCCATTGACGAGAAGCCGCCCATCCGGGGCTCGCACGCACCCGAAGTATCCGAACAAGGCTCCCTGGCCAGCTCCATCCAGGAACACCGGGACGACATCTTCTTCGCCGCAATCGAAACCACCCGCATGCCCATGCTGGTGACCGACCCTCGCCAGGCGGACAACCCCATCGTCTTCAGCAACCGTGCCTTCGCCTCCATGACCGGCTACACGGCAGAAGAGGTCATCGGCACCAACTGCCGGTTCCTGCAAGGCCCCGACACCGATCGTGCCAAGGTGGCCGCCATCCGCGAGGCCATCGCCAACCGGAGGGAGATCACGGTCGAGATCCTGAACTACCGCAAGGACGGCTCCAGCTTCTGGAATGCGCTCTACATCTCGCCGGTCTACAACCGCAACAAGGAGCTCGTCTTCTTCTTCGCTTCGCAGCTGGACGTCAGCCGGCGCCGGGACGCCGAAGAAAGCCTCGCCCAGGCCCAGAAGATGGAAGCGCTCGGCCAACTCACCGGCGGCATCTCGCACGACTTCAACAACCTGCTCCAGGTGATGTCGGGACATGTGGACCTGCTCATGGCCAGTGCCGATCGCGGACAGGCGACACCCGAGCGCGTGAAGCGCATCGGCAGCAACATGCGAAGCGCCGTTTCCAAGGCCGCCACCCTCACGCAGCAACTGTTGGCCTTCTCCCGCAAGCAGCGTCTGGAAGGCCGGGTCGTCAATCTCAACGCGGTCATCCGCAGCCTCTCGGATCTGGTGGAGCGGACCTTCGGCGGCACCGTCGAGCTGAACACGGTCTTCGCTTCCGGCCTCGACAACTGCCGGCTCGACACGGTGCAGCTCGAGCTCGCCATCCTGAACGTCCTGGTCAACGCACGCGACGCCATGCCCGACGGTGGCCGCATCACCCTCAAGACCGGCAACCAGCGCGTGGAAACCGAAGACCACCGCCACTTCCCCGACCTGGCGCCCGGCGACTACGTATGCATCTCCATCACCGACACGGGCTCGGGAATCCCGCCTGAAATCGTGAGCCGGGTCATGGACCCCTTCTTCACCACCAAGGAAGAAGGCAAGGGCACGGGACTGGGTCTGTCCATGGTCTACGGCTTCACCAAACAGTCCGGTGGCGCGACCCACCTCTACAGTGAAGTCGGCATCGGCACCACGGTTCGGCTGTACTTCCCCGCCACCAAGGACGTGCTGCACGCAGACAAGCAGGTGGTGCCGCGGGATCCCGACCTGGGCGGCGACGAGACCATCCTGGTGGTAGACGACCGGCACGAAGTGGCCGAACTGTCGCGCGACATGCTCGAAGGCCTCGGCTACCGGGTGTACGTGGCCAACGGCGGCAAGGAAGCGCTGGAACTCGTCGACGGCCCCGCGCTGGACCAGGCGCCCGACCTGCTGTTCTCCGACATCATCATGCCCGGCGGCATGAACGGTTTCGTGCTGGCGCGCGAGCTCCAGGCGAGGCTGCCGGGCATCAAGGTGATCCTGACGACGGGTTATGCGTCGACGGGCGACACCGGCGAGCGGGAGCAGAGCCACGAGTTCGAAATCCTCAAGAAGCCCTACCGCCTGTCCGAACTGGCGCGCAAGGTGCGGCGCGTGCTCGACCTGCAAAGCGCATCGACCTAGCCCCGGCGGACGACCGGTCGGGTCAGCGGCCGATACCCGCGGCCGGGTTTGGCACCGAATGCGCACACCGGCACACTGGTGCCTGCTTCCGTTCCCGAATCGAGTTGCCATGCCATCATTTCCTGCCGGCTATCGCGCGCTGGTGATCGGAGGCTCCGGCGCCATCGGCGCCGCCCTGGTCGCCGAGCTGCGCGCAGACCCGAAATGCCGCCAGGTGCTGGCGCTGGGACGCGGCAGCACACCGTCCATCGATTTCGCCGATGCGGCCAGCATCGGCCGAGCCGCTGAAGCGGTACGCGCTGACGGCCCCTGGCATCTGGTCATCGTGGCGACCGGCATGTTGCAGGGCCCGACGGGCGGCCCCGAAAAGCGTCTCGGCGATATCGACGCGCAACACATGGCGGCCAGTTTTGCGGTCAATACCATCGGGCCCACCCTGGCGCTGGCGCACTTCGCTCCCCAACTCGTGCGCGGGGAGCGCAGCGTGTTGGCCGTGCTGTCGGCCAAGGTGGGCAGCATCGGCGACAACCGCCTGGGCGGCTGGTACAGCTACCGGGCGTCCAAGGCGGCGCTGAACATGGTGGTGAAGACAGCGGCCATCGAGACGAGACGCACCCATCCCCACTGCGTAATGGCAGCCCTGCACCCGGGGACCGTCGATTCGGCCCTGTCCGCGCCGTTCCGGGGCGCACAGATCGGCCGGCCCGCCAGCGTGGCGGCCCGAGAGCTGTTGACGCTGCTCGATAGCCTGCAGCCGGAATACAGCGGTGGTTTCTGGGCCTACGACGGCCAGTGTCTGCCCTGGTGAGTTCGGACGGTCGACAGGTCGCCCCTGCGCGGCCGGACGTCCACCCCGAAGCAGGATCCGTCGTTCGTGGTCGGCAGCTGGCCGTCCCGGCTGCCGACGATACCGACAGCCTCTTCGGCATTCGACTGACGTCGCATCTGCCGAGATGGTTCACAGAGTTGGATGCACCCGTGCCCGCACTTATTCACCCATCTCTGAGGAATACATGTCTCGTGATCAATACAGCTTCCAGAATCCCGTCGAGCAGTACGGTCGTGTGGAACCACCCGTGCAACACCAGCCGGTGCCCGGCGTTCAGGCGCGGATGACGCCAGTGCCCGATCTGGGCGAGAAGACCTATCGCGGCAGCGGGCGCCTCGCCGGGCGCAAGGCCTTGATCAC
This sequence comes from Xylophilus sp. GOD-11R, assembly GCF_033546935.1. Taxonomy (GTDB): domain Bacteria; phylum Pseudomonadota; class Gammaproteobacteria; order Burkholderiales; family Burkholderiaceae_C; genus Xylophilus. The sequence continues at coordinate 3,680,401 of NZ_CP137854.1, forward strand.
CGGCGGCGACTCCGGAATCGGCGGTGCGGTCGCCATCGCGTTCGCCCGCGAGGGCGCCGACGTCGTGATCGTGCACCTGCCTGCCGAGCAGGAGGACGCCGCTCACATCCTGGGGCACATAGAGCAGGCTGGCACCAAGGGGCACGCGATCGCCGTCGACATCACCGACGCCGGTCGCTGCCGTGCGCTCGTCACCGAAGCGGTCGGCTTTCTCGGCGGGCTCGACATCCTCGTCAACAACGCCGGCAAGCAGGTGGCCGTCGCGCACATTGCGGATTTGTCCGACGAGCAATTCGAGTTGACGTTCCGCACGAACGTGTTCGCGAATTTCTGGATCACCAAGGCCGCGCTGGCCCACATGTCGGCGGGCGCCAGCATCATCAACACCGCGTCGCTGGAGGCCTACAAGCCATCACCGGAACGTCTGGATTACGCGGCCACCAAGGCAGCCATCAATAATTTTTCGAAGGGCCTCGCGCAGCAGGTTGCTTCACGCGGTATTCGGGTGAACGTGGTCGCGCCCGGGCCGGTGTGGACGGCGCTGCAGGTCTCGGGCGGTGTGTCCGACGAGCAGATGAAGGCATTCGACGATGAGAGTACCTACCAGCGTTCCGGTCAGCCCGCCGAACTCGCGCCCGCCTACGTGTTCCTGGCCTCCGCAGAATCGAGCTATGTCTCGGGCGAGACCTTGAACGTGAACGGTGGGATGGTCACGCCGTGACCAATGGAATGTGCTCGGTCCACTTTTTCCACGGACGAGCTGCATGGCAGAGATCGCCGGTCGCGCGGCAACATGGTCGCCACGCCGGCTTCTCCATCAAACGTCGCGTACCTTCACCACACTGATCTGCCCGTCCGTCTCCAGATTCATGAGCTTGACCTGGTCCAGCCGCTCCAGGCCTTCTTCGCGGAGCTTCGCCATCACATCCTCCTCGGTGATGTATTCGCGGCGCAGGGCGCGCCTCTGCAATCGACCGTGCCGAACCAGGCAGATGCGGCTGCCCGACACGAACCGCTCCACCGCAGGCACGCGGTACCCCAGCCAGTCCAGGCCGAAGTTCCACGCGACGAGCGTCCCGATGAGGACCATGCCGTCCAAGGTCGAGGTGCCGTCCCCGATCATGGCGTTCTGCGCGGCATCGCCCAGGATGACGACGAAGAGGAAGTCGGAGACGCCCACGTCGCCCATGTCCCTGCGCAGGACGAAGCGGAAGATCAACAGCAGGAACCAGAACATCACGGTTCCGCGCAGCATCAACTCCCACGGCGAAAGCGTGAAGGTCAGCATGCCTTCCAGGTCGAGAGCGGGAAGATTCATGATTGCGCTCCTTGCAGCGTCGTGGGTTTCACCGGATGCGAAAAGTCCGACCGCCAACGGCCCCGATCCCGGCAGCTCACCATGTCCACGATCAGCATCGTTGAGCGCCGCGCGTCATGCGCCGTGCCCGACGAGGCTGCCGCGGCCTTCTGCCTTCCTGGCGGAGCGGCCCGTACGCGCTGATTCATGCAGTGCCTCCATGACAACCTGCGTTTGCTCATCCCTTGCCCGGGCCGGTCGCCTCTAGAGCCGGCGATCCTGCCCGCCATGTACCGTGTCGCTGCCATCCGGCGACGTTTGCGCCTTTTCGCCCAGCACCGCGTTGACCTCAGCGCCGTAAATGAGCGTGGTGGCGCTGACGTAGAGGAACACCAGCGTGGCCGTGACACCCGCGAAGCTGCCATACACCAGCGCCAGCTTGCCGGCAGAGCCCAGGGTGTAGGAGAGCGTGGCGGCGGCGGCCACCCAGAGCAACGCGCCCACGATGGCGCCCGGCACCACCGTGCGCAGTCGCTGGGGGGCGTCGGGCAGCCAGGCATACATCAGCGCGTACAACACCACCAGCACCGCGAAGGCCGTGCCGTAGCGCACCGTGTCACGCATCCAGGCGGTCTCATGGCCGATGCCCAGGTGGGCCTGCAGCCACTGCCACACATAGGGCATGACGATGACCGAACTGAAGGTGGCCACCACACCCAGCCCGACGACGATGGTGAACAGCGTGACCTTGATGCGCGCCTTCCAGAACGGCAGCCCGCGCTGGATGCCATAGGAGCGGTTGAGCGCGGTGCGCACCGCCTGCATGCCCGAGGACGCCGTCCACAGCGTGATGAGAACGCCGATGGTGACCAGCGCCTGGTTGCGTTGCGCCAGCACCTGGCGGATGACGGGTTCCAGGGCCTCGCGCACCAGCGCCGGCGCGTAATCGACAACTCGCTTGGCCAGTGCGGCGGCGTCGCCCGGTTCGCCGATGTAGGCCGCGGTGGCCGACAGCAGCAACAGCAGTGGAAACATCGCCAGCACCGACGAGAAGGCCAGGCTGCCGGCCTGGTTGGCGCTTTGATGCAGCACGTAGTTGCGAATGGCCCGCAGCAGCACCCGCAGGCCGGGCACTGCCATCACCGAATCGCTGACGCGGGTCCAGCATTGCCGCAGCAGGTGCATGCCGTGCCTCATGCCATCCACTCCGGCAGGAACTGCACCAGCGCAGCGCCCGCCACGCCTTGCGCCGTCACGTAGTGCCAGAAGAGCACGATGTTGTCGAGCGTGGCGCGCGCGCGCGGCTGCAGCAGGCCGGTCCACGACCGCGCCAGCACATAGGGCGCCATCACAGCCAGCACCAGTACGTGAAAGGCCTGCCACCCCAGCAGCGCGGCCACCGTAGCGCTCCAGGCGTCTGCCTTGGGGGCCAGTCCGGCCTCCGCATGGGACCACACCATCAGCACCATGCCGCCCACGGCGCCGACCCATGCCAACGCCATCGCCGCCCGCAGACCGCCCTGCCCTGCCGGATGCCGCGCCAGCCTTCGCCGCGCCCAGCCCATGGCCGCCGACGCCATCAGCCACAGGCCCGCCGCCCCGGCGGGCGCCGCCAGCGCCGGCAGCGCGGCACCGGGCGGCGGACAGACCACCGCGGCCATCGACACATGCAGGTGGGCGAAGGCGATCGAGGCGAACACGCTCGCATCCACACACAGCAGAATGACCACCGCCCACCAGGAATGCGATTGCCGGCCGGTGCGCTGGGTGGGCAGCCACACGCCGTCGCCCACCTCGGCGCGGGCCTGGGGCGCAGCGCGGTCGGACTGCCATAACCAGCCCACGATGCAGCCAATGGCAAGGGCCCCGCACAGCAGGGCCGGAAGCACCATGGCCACGGTCAGCAGCAGGAAGAAGCCCGCGGTGCCGGCGGCGGCGATGAAAGGCAGCCAGCCATCGGTCGGCAGCAACAGGAGTTGCTGCGGCCGAGCGGCCCGCACGCTGGTCACCAGCGTCTCGCGGCCGCCGAACACGGTGCCGGGCAGCCAGTGGGCGCCGTCCTCGATCTCGCGGGCCAGCGTGGGCCGCTGCCAGAGCGGCTCGCGAGAATCGACCTGCGGAATGCTGCGCACGCCATAGTCGTCGCCCGCCACCCATTCCAGCGAGGGGGCCTGCCAGGGGTCGCGATGCGGGCCGCTCCGGCGCGCCAGCGTGCGCACCAGATCACCCAGGCACAGCGCCACCCCGGCCGCGAAGACGAATGCACCGACGGTGGAAAGCAGGTTGGGCAGCTCCCAGCCCAGCCCCGAGGCATAGGTGTACACCCGGCGCGGCATGCCCATCAGGCCGGCGATATGCATGGGAAAGAAGGCCAGGTTGAAGCCCGCGAACATCAGCCCGAAGCTCCAGCGGCCCAGGCGCTCGGACAGGCGCTGTCCGTTCACCAGCGGCGCCCAGTAGTACAGCCCGGCGAATACCGGGAACACCATGCCGCCGATGAGCACGTAGTGGAGGTGGGCCACGATGAAGTAGCTGTCGTGTACCTGCCAGTCGAAAGGCAGTACCGCCACCATGATGCCGGTGAGCCCGCCCAGCACGAAGATGGCGTGAAAGCCCACCAGGAACAGCGTCGGGGTGTTGCCCTGGACCTGGCCGCGCCAGAAGGTGCCGATCCACGCGAAGATCTGCACGGCGCTGGGCACGGCCACCGCGAAGCTCGCGGCCGACACCAGGAACATCGAGAAGCTGCCCAGCCCCGCGCTGAACATGTGGTGCACCCAGAGCGCGAAGCTCAGCAAGCCCACGCCGCACAACGCCGCCACCGCCCAGCGGTAGCCCACCAGCGGCGTGCGCGCCAGGGCGGGCACCATCATCGACACCATGCCTGCCGCCGGCAGGAAGATGATGTAGACCTCCGGGTGTCCGAAGAACCAGAACAGGTGCTGCCACAGCAGCGGATCGCCGCCCCGCGCGGGAATGAAGAACGGCCAGTCGGCCGCACGCTCCAGCTCCAGCAACAGCGTGCCGGCGATGATGGCCGGGAAGGCGAATACGATCATCAATGCCGTCACCAGCATGGCCCAGGCGAACACCGGCATGCGCCACAGGCTCATGCCCGGCGCGCGGGTGAAGAGCACGCCGATGATGAGTTCGATCGCACCGGCAATCGCCGAGATCTCGATGAAACCGATGCCCAGCAGCCACCAGTCGGCGCCCACCCCGGGCGAATGCTCCTTGCCGGTGAGCGGCGGGTACATGAACCAGCCGCCGTCGGGCGATGCGCCGAAGAAGATGGTGCAGAAGAAGACGATGCCGCCGATGGCGTAGGCCCAGAAGGCATAGGCCGACAGGCGGGGGAACGGCAGGTCGCGCGCGCCCAGCATGCCCGGCAGCAGATACACCGCCAGCGCCTCCACCACCGGCACCGCGAAGAGGAACATCATCACCGTGCCATGCATGGTGAAGACCTGGTTGTAGGTGCCCGCCGAGAGCAGTTCGGCCTCCGGCACTGCGAGCTGCGCCCGCATCATCAGCCCCAGTACACCGGCCAGAAGAAAGAAGAGCAGCGCGGTGGCGATGTAGAACAGCCCGACATGCGTGTTGTTGACCGCCGCCAGCCGGCGCCACCCGGCCGGCGGCGGCGCCCAGGCTCTCTCCAGCGCCTCGCGTTCGCCCGGAGGTCGCGGCAGGCGGCTGATGGGTCGCCGGGGCGTCGTGTCGTCGGTGCCGCTTTTTTTGTTCATCGCAGGGAACCCAGCCACGCGGCCAGTGCATCGAGTTCGGTCGTTGGCAAACGCTCGTAGGCCGGCATGCGGGCACCGGGTTTCATGGCCTGTACATGGGCCAGCCAGCGCGCCATGGAAGCAGCGTCGTTGGGCAGCGTGCCGGCCGCCAGGTGCAGGCGGCTGCCCACATGGGTCAGGTCCGGCCCCAGCCGTGCGCCCTCGGCCACGCCCCGCACCGTGTGGCAGGCCGCGCATTTCTGCGCCTGAAAGACCTGCAGTCCAGCCTGCAGCCGCTCGGTGGCGGGTGACATCGCAGGCTTGGCCTGCGCTGCCAGCCACGCGTCGAAATCGGCCTGCGGCTGTGCCACCGCATGCAGGGCCATGCGGGCATGGGCCTCACCACAGAATTCGGCGCACTGTCCGCGGAACACCCCCGGCCGCGACGCCTGCAGCAACAGATGATTGGTACGGCCGGGCACCATGTCCATCTTGCCGCCCAGCTCGGGAATCCAGAGGCTGTGGATCACCTCGCGGCTCGACAGCCCCAAGTAGACGGGGCGGCCGACCGGCAGCCGGAGTTCGTTGGCGGTAACGACGTCCGCGCCGGTGGCGGGATCGCGGTAGCGGATCTCCCACCACCACATGCGCCCGGTGATCGACACCACCATCGCGCCCGGCGGCGGCGCCTGGCCCCAGGGCGGCGCGCGTTCCATGCCGTAGACGAACAGTGCGGTCAGCACCACGGCCGGCAGCACCAGCCCGCCGCCGGCCAGCCACCACATCGGCCGGATGCGGCCGGCACGCCGACGCAAGGCCATCCCCAGCAACACCATGGTGCCGGTGAACAATGCGGCGGCGCACAGCATCAGCACCCAGGAAACTTCGGCGATCGCTGCGGCAGCAGGGCCGGCGGGCGACAGTACGAGGGTGCCGGCGTTCGGTAGGGACATGGCGTGATCGGCGAGCGCTCTCAGCGCAAGGTGTCCAGCCAGGCCGCCATGTCGCGGGCGTCCTGCAGCGGCACGCCCATGTCGGGCATGGTGGTGCCGGGCACCAGGGCCGAGGGCTGCTGCAGCCACGCCACCAGCCAGTCCGCACGATTCGGAATGCGGCCGGCGATGTAGCTGCGCGCCCCGAAATCCTGCAGGCTCGGACCGGTCCCGCCACGCGCCGCGGCGATGCCCGGAATCACATGGCAGGCGCCGCATTGGTATTGCGCCACGAGGCGGGCGCCGCGCGCGGCATTGCCGATGGAGGGGGTCCGGTCGGTCTCCGCCGGAACCGGCGCCTTGCCACCAGCCGACACCATCGAGACGGACAACAGGCAGCCCACCAACGCCGCACCCATGAGCAAACGGCGGCGGGAGGGGCGTTGATGGGACATGCGGCCATTGTGGAATCCGGGCGATGGCCAGACCGAACCAAATGCAACGAGATCGGCCGAAACTCATCGACAGAATCGCTCCATGCCTCCACGCCGAACCATCGTCGCGACCGTATTGGCCACCCTGGCCGCCCTGGGCTTCATGGCGACGCTGGCGGCCTTCGCCGTGGTGCAAGGCGGGCTCTACGACGTGAGTGCGCTGCGGCAACACTGGAAGCCGGCGTATGCCGTGCTCGAACGCGCCATGGAGCAATCGGTGCGCCGCCATGCACGCCAAGTGCAGGTGCCACCGCTGGACGACCGCACCTTGGCCTTGCGCGGCGCCGCCTGCTTCCGCGACAAATGCGTGCAGTGCCACGGGGCGCCGGGCGTGGCCCAGTCCGATATTGGCCAGAGCATGCAACCGCTGCCGGGACCGCTGATAGACGCAGCCCGGCGTTGGGAGCCGCGCGAACTCTATTGGGTCACCCGCGAGGGCATCCGCATGAGTGGCATGCCGGCGTGGGAGATGCACCTGAGCGAGGAGGAGATCTGGTCCGTGGTCGCATTTCTCCAGCAGTTGCCTCATCTGAGTGTGCAGGACTACCGGCAGGCCATCCGGCGCGCAGACGCGGTGCAACAGGCCGGTTTCCTATCCGCTTGCGGAACAGAGCGTCGTGTCGGCCCCGCCACCCGCGGCGGCGATGTGGAGCAGGGCCGAAAACTGCTGTATCAAAAGGCCTGCAACGCCTGCCATGTGATTCCCGGCATCACAGGTTCAGAAACGCATGTCGGGCCCCCACTGGGCGACTTCGGCCGGCGCGACACCGTCGCCGGCGTGCTGCCCAACACGTCCGAGAACCTGGCGCGCTGGCTACGCGAACCCGACGCCGTCAAACCCGGCACGGCCATGCCCGCCATGGGACTCAGTGCTCAGGACGCCCTGGATATCGCGGCCTACCTCGCGGCGTTGCGTTGAGTCGGCGCTGGTGTTCATCGCGGACGTGGGCCTGCTGCTTGCATGCCATGCTCGCCGCGCCACGACCAAGCGCTCGGTGTCAGCACGCGTCGTGTCGAGTTCGGCAATCTTGGTGGAAGCGGTATGTGTAGGACCTTTGTCCAAAGACGTCCTTGAAAATACGAAATGTTTATTTTTTCAATTACTGGTAGAAAATTTGGTCCGTTATGCCGTCGGGGGTGTTGCGGGCCTTCACTTGCGTGTAAGCGCGGGACATCGAGGGTGGGTCTTGCGGATCAAGATCGGCGAGACCAGGCACGACATTGGCTTTGGGGGGCTTATCCAGGAATCGGGCTTGCGGAAGCACGCGAGAAAGCCCGCGAAACGCATAAGTCGGCCAAAGCGGCAGCTGACCCCCTTCCCGTTCACAAACAACAACGCAGCGCCATCAATGCCCAACAAGCGATTGATAAGACTTTTGATAGTTGCGTTGAGGAATTCATCGAGGCAAAGCATGGATTCCGCTCGACTTTCAGGAACTGGGCGGGCAACCGCACGCATTACCCGCGAGACCTCGCGGAAGCTGCTCTGGCTCACACGTTCAGCAACAAGACTGAGGAAGCGAACCGACGTGGAGACGCGCTAGAAAAGCGACGAGCAATGATGGGGGACTGGTCGAAATTCATTTTGGGCTGACGCGTCGACAAACATTGAATTCCGTCGCCACTGAACGGGGTCCCGACAGAAGGTTTTTAGCTTTTTTACTTTGTTTTTTTGTCAGGATGGCTCCTCGCCCGTTAAGTCACGCCGGACCTCCTCCATGCTGCTACGCCTTAAAGTACATCGTGCGGTCTGCATCCATGCCGAAAATGGCTGCCCTGATTCAGGGTACCGAGCGTGCATCAATCGCATTGAGAATGTTGCGCTCGAAACATCGACAAAAGCCAGCTAAAAGCCATCCCGGGTAAAGCCTTCGCGGTCGCGATGCTTCACCCAAAATGGGCGTCATCTTCAGCAGCTTCCAATTCCCTCACCGGGCATCTCTATGAATCGTGACTCGTTCAGCGAACTTCTGGCTTTCATCGCTGTGGCGCGGGAGTGTAGTTTCACCAAAGCCGCCGCCAAGATGGGTGTTTCGCAGTCCGCGCTGAGCCATAGCATCCGGTCCCTCGAATCCCGGATGGGAGTTCGTCTATTAACCCGCACCACTCGAAGCGTTTTGCCGACCGAGGCGGGAGAGCGCTTGCTCGAGACGGTTGCTCCACGATTCGATGAAATTGACGCTGAAGTAATGGCCGTAACCGAGATGGGAACCAAGATTAAGGGCACCATTCGTATTACCGCCATCGACTACGCGGTCGACAGCCTGCTCTGGCCGCGCCTGGCGCCGCTGCTTCAGACCTATGCCGAACTGCAGGTTGAGATCAGCACCGACTACCGCATGGTCGACATCGTGGCCGACCGCTTCGACATTGGCGTGCGCTGGGGCGACCAGGTGGCTAAAGACATGATCGCGGTGCGCCTGGCGCCCGACCTGAAACAGACCATCGTCGCCGCGCCGGGCTACCTGGCCGCGCACGGCGTACCGTTAACGCCGCAGGACCTGGCGCAGCACAGCTGCATCGGCCTGCGCTTGGCCAGCAGCGGCGGCCTTTACGCCTGGGAGCTCGAAAAGGAAGGTCGCGAGATGCAGGTGCGCATCTCCGGGCAAACGGTTTTCAATGGCGCCTATCAGATGCTCAATGCTGCCCTCTCGGGCTGCGGCCTGGCGTTCTTGCCAGAAGACCTCACCCTGCCCTATCTGCAGGCGGGCCGGCTCCAATCAGTGCTGGCCGATTGGTGCCCGGTCTTTCCCGGTCTACACGCCTACTACCCAAGCCGGCGGCAGTCGTCGCGTGCGCTCGGGCTGGTGATCGACGCTATTCGCTGGCGCGCCTGAGGCGCGCCAGCGAATCACTTACCAGGCGACGAAGCCGCCGTCCACCGGCAGCGCCACGCCCAGCACCATGCTGGCAGCCGGGCTGCACAGCCACAGTACGGCAGCAGCCACCTCTTCGGGGCGTCCCATGCGGCCGATCGGCTGCAGCTTCAGAAACTCCTTCATCGCAGCCGGATCGATCTCGTCGCCCATCGGCGTGTCGATGCAGCCGGGGCAGACCACATTGACGCGGATGCCCTTGGCCGCTACGTCGAGCGCGGCGGCCTTGCTCAGGCCGATTACGCCGTGCTTGCTGGCGTGGTAGGCAGCGCGGCCCGCCAAGCCAACCAGGCCACCGAGCGAAGAGCAGTTGACGATGGCGCCACGGCCCTGCTTCTTCATCTGCAACAGCTCGTGCTTCATGAAAGTCCAGACGCCGCGCAGGTTCACCGCCTGCACCGCGTCGTAGCCCTCGGCGGTTTCCTCGGTCATCTCGCACATCGGGCCCAGGATGCCGGCGTTGTTGTAAGCCATGTCGAGCCGGCCGAACTCGGCCACGGTGCGATCCACGGCGGCCTTGGCCTGCGCTTCGTCAGAAACGTCGCAGGCGATGCCGATGACACGGCGGCCTTCCTCGCGCAGTGCGGCGGCGGCGGCCTCGATCTTTTCGGCGTGGCGATCGACGATCACCACCGCAGCGCCCGAGCGGGCAAAACCCTGGGCGGTTGCCAGGCCCATGCCGCCGGCAGCGCCGGTCACCAGGGCCACCTGGCCGCTGAAGTCATATGTCGGATTCATGTTGGAGTCTTTCTGCTGGGAATCAGCCCTTTGATGAGGGCGTTGAAAAAAGGGGGGCGATCGGGGTCTCAAGTCCGCAGCAAGACCTTGATGGCACGGCGTTCGTCCATCGCGCGATAGGCCTCGTGGGCCCGGTTCAAGGGCAGCGTCAAATCGAAGACGCGGCCGGGGTCGATCTTTTCGCTGCACACCAGCTCGATCAGATGCGGCAGGTAGCGTCGCACCGGCGCCGGGCCGCCGTGCAGATGTACGTGCTCGGAAAATAGCTTGGCGACGTCGAGCTGAATGCCGTGCGGTACGCCGACGAAGCCCACGTGACCACCGCGACGTGCGCAATCGATCGCCTGGAGCATCGATTCCTGCGTGCCGACGCACTCGAGCACGGAGTCGGCGCCGATGCCGCGCGTCAGTTCCTGGATGCGGGCCACGCCTTCGGTGCCGCGCTCGACCACGATGTCGGTCGCACCGAACTCGCGGGCCAGCGCCTGGCGGTCGGCATGTCGGCTCATGGCGATGATCCGGCCGGCGCCCATCTGCCGCGCCGACATCACGCCGAGCAGACCGACCGCGCCGTCGCCCACCACGACCGCCGTGCCGCCCGGCCTGACCTGCGCGGCCAGCGCGGCGAACCAGCCCGTTCCCAGCACATCGGAGGTGGCCAACAGACCTGGAATCATCTCCGGGCGCGGCATGCCCCGCACCGGCACCAGCGTGCCCTGCGCCAGCGGCACACGCAGCAGCGGCGCTTGCGCGCCACCGACGAATTCGGCGTTCTGGCACGACGACGGATAACCGTAGGTGCACACCGGGCAGACGTTGTCGGAGGCGAAGAAGGAGCCCACCACGAACTGACCCGGCCGCAGGGCCAGCACCTCGCTGCCCACTTCCTCGATCACACCGCAGTATTCGTGCCCCATGGGCATCGGCTCGCCGATCGGCTGGATGCCTCGGTAGGGCCACAGATCGGAACCGCAGACGCAGGCCGCCGCCACTCGGATGATGGCGTCGGTGGGTTTTTCGATGCGCGGATCGGCGCGCTCTTCCACGCGCAGGTCGCGCGGGCCGTGCAGGACGGCTGCTTTCATGGGTGTTCTCCCGGATGTTCCGGCGCCGCCCTACTTCGGCAGGGCGAATGCCACGATGAAATCTCCCTTGACCTTGCTCACAGAGTTGCCGCCCGCACTGATCAGCACAAATTGGCGGCCGCTCTCAGGCGAGCGGTAGGTCATGGGCGTTGTTTCGGCGCCGACTGGCAGCCGGCCCTTCCAAAGCTCGCGGCCCGTGCGCACGTCCATGGCGCGCAGGTACGGGTCCTGGGTGCCGGCCATGAAGATCAGACCGCTCGCCGTGGTGACGGGTCCGCCACGCGTCGGCATGCCGATGGGAATCGGCAGGTGCGTGGGGATCTCCCACGGGCCGGTCGCCTCGGTGGTGCCCAGCGGCACCTGCCAGACCACCTCGCGGGTGGACAGGTCGATCGCAGTGAGCGTGCCGTAAGGCGGCTCCTGGCACGGAATGCCCAGCGGCGAGAGAAAACGCTGTTGCTCGATGCCCCAGGGCGTACCGTCCTGCGGCGCGCTTCCCTCGTGGCCGCCGTTCTCCAGTTGCCTGGCGTCGTACGCCTTGCGTGGAATCATTCGGTTGGTGATCGGCACGCGCGTGTCGTTGACGATCATGTAGCCGAGGTTCTCGGCGATGGAAGCCGAACCCCAATTCATGCCGCCCAGCCAGCTTGGGTACTGGATGGTGAGCCGCTCGCTCGGCGGGGTGAACTCGCCCTCGTAGCGCGCCTGTTTGAACTTGATACGGCAGATCAGCTGGTCGAACGGCGTCAGGCCCCACATGCGCTTTTCACTCAACGGCTCGGTACCGATGGAGGGCATGCCCACCGAATAAGGCTGGGTCGGCGGCGAGCGGTCGTCGGCCACACCGCCCTGCGGAACCGGGCGTTCTTCCACTGCGGCAATAGGCTTGCCGTCACGCCGGTCAAGCATGAAGATCTGGCCGCGCTTGGTCGTCTGGATCAGCGCGGGCGCCGTGCCGCCCTTGCCGTCCGGTACATCGTAGAGGGCCGGCTGCGAGGGCACGTCGTAGTCCCAGCGGTCGTGATGCACCGTCTGGAAGTGCCAGCGCTCTCGGCCGGTGGCGATGTCCAGCGCTACGATGGACGACGAATACTTGTCGTCGGCTTCACTGCGGTGACCGCCCCAGAAGTCGGGCGTGGCGTTGCCGGTGGGCAGGTAGACCAGGCCCAGCTTCTCGTCGAAAGCGGGAGTCGACCACACGTTGGGCGTGCCCCGGGTATAGGTCTGGCCTTCCGGCGGCACCGTGGTGATGTCGGGATTGCCCAGGTCCCAGGCCCAGACCAGCTTGCCGGTGAACACGTCGAATGCCCGTACCACGCCGGAGGGCTCGCCGACCCGCTGGTTGTCCCATACCAACCCGCCAACCAGCACCAGGTTGCGCATCACCGTGGGTGCGGCCGTTGGGAAGTAGAGCTCCTGGTTGGCGTCGCCCATGCCGATGCGCAGGCTCACGCTGCCCTGGTCGCCGAAGTCGGTGCAGGGTTCGCCGGTGAGTGCGTCGACTTCGACGATGCGCGCATCCACCGTGGTCGAGACGATGCGGCGGGTGCAGGCGGCAGCGGCCTGCGGCGTGCCGTCGGCCCGGGGTACCTCGGGCGCGGCGGAGGCATCGTGGTAGGCCACGCCCCGGCAGCGCGGGTAGACGTTGTTGGCCGCCGACCGGGTTTCGTGGCTCCACACTTCCTTGCCGGTTTCCGCATCCAGGGCGAACAGGCGGCTCGACTGGGTGCAGCCGTAGAGCATGCGGCCCACCTGCAGCGGCACCACCACGTGGCCCTGCATGCCCTTGGGCACTTCGCCGGTGCGGTAAGTCCAGGCCACTTGCAGGCCGGCTACGTTCTGCGGCGTCAGTTGGTCGAGCGGCGCGAATCGTGTCCCCGAAGGTGTGCTGCCCCAGTAGCGCCACTCACCCACACGCGATGGCGCCACGGCAGTGCCGGCCAGGGGCGCGGGCGCGTTCTGTGCCGACCGGATCGGCATGGGCTGCAGCGACACGTACAGCGTTGCCAACAGCGCGACGAAGGTCGCCGCCGCCGCGCCCCAGGCGCCGCGGCGCATGGCGGGCGAGCTGACGTCATTGGCAGCAGGCCTGGCGGCAGGCATCAACACCAGTACCGGCAAGGCGACCACCGACAGCGCCAGCAGGCGCGAGAACAGCGGCCAGAACGCCAGGCCTGCATCCCGGATGGCCCAGACGATGCTGGCCAACAGCACCGCCAAATAAAGCCAACTGCCCGTGCGGCGGCGCAGCAGGTGGAGCACGCCAGACACGACCAGCCCCGCGCCGGCCACGGCGAAATAAGGTGAGCCGCCAAGCTTCACCAGCCAGGAGCCGCCCGCCATCAGGAACAGGCCCATGCAGAGGATCAGCAGGCCCAGCACGACCCAGGCAATGCGCAGGCCGATCGGCAGCTTGGGCGGGCGGTTGGCGATGGGAGGCGCGTGGTTCATGGAGAGTCGGTCCTCGAAGGAATAAAAAGCACGGATGGAATCAAACGGACCGGTCGCTCAGCGCGCCACCAGATCGGCGCGTGGGGCGCGATCGCCGGCACTGCCGCGCACAGCGGCGAGGCCGGCAAAGTGGGCCGGGCGGCATTCATCGCGCGGCAGCGAGCGGGCGTCGAGGCGGGCATCGACCTCAGGCGCTGCGGCCGGCCTTCATGTCGATGACGAACCGGTAGCGCACATCCTTGCCCAGCACCCGCTCATAGGCGCGGTCGATCTGGTCTGGCGTGATCAGTTCGATATCGGCCTTGATGTTGCGGGCCAAGCAGTAGTCGATGACCTGCTGGGTTTCGGCGATGCCCCCGATCATGGAACCCGCCAGGCTCTTGCGGCCGAAGCCCATCAGCATGCCGTCGACACCCTGCAGTTGCGTGAGCGCGCCCACATTGACCAGGGTGGCGTCGAGCTTGAGCATGTCCATGAACGGCTGCATCGCATAAGCCGTGGGCACCGTGGAGATGAGCAGGTCGAAATGTCCGGCCAGCCGTTTCATGGCTGCTGTGTCGCTCGACAGCACCGCGGCCCTGGCGCCCAGGCGACGTGCGTCGTCGAGCTTGCCCGGCGAGGTGGTGAAGACCGTCACCTCGGCCTCGCGCGCGGCGGCCAGCTTCACGGCCATGTGACCGAGCCCGCCGAGGCCGATCACGCCCACGCGCTGACCCGCTTCAAGCTTCCAGTGCTGCATCGGAGAAAAGGTGGTGACGCCCGCGCACAGCAGTGGCGCGGTGGCGGCCAGGTCGGCGCCGGCGGGAATGCGGATGACGAACTTCTCCGTGACCACCACCGCGTCGGAATAACCGCCGAAGGTGTAGGCGCCAACACCGCGCGGCGCATCGGGCGAGTCGTAGGTGAAGGTAGTACCGACCAGGCAGTTCTGCTCGCGGTCGGCGCGGCAGTTTTCGCAGGTGCCGCAGGAGTCGACCATGCAGCCCACGCCGCCGATGTCACCCACTTTGATCTTGGTGACCTGGCTGCCCACGGCCCGCACGCGGCCGACGATCTCGTGGCCCGGCACTACCGGATAGTGGGCCGGCCCCCAATCGCTGCGCACCGTGTGGATGTCCGAATGGCAGATGCTGGCGTAGAGGATGTCGAGGAGCACGTCGTTCGGGCCGACCGCGCGGCGGTCGATCTCGATCTGCCGGAAGCCACTATGGGCACTCAGCGCAGCAAAAGCCCTGACACGGCGCGCGCCGAGGTACGTGCCCCGCCCGGTGGCCGCGGCATCGGCCGTTGACGCCGCTTGGGCCGGTGCCGACATGCCCGTAACCAGTGGGGCCGCAAGCAGGCTCGCGCCGCCCAGGATCAGCTCGCGCCGGCTGGCGTCGGGGGTTTCGTTGCTGGGGGCGACATCGCCGCATCGGATGCACATCGTTCGGTTATCTCCTGGGAGCAAAAAGTGGACGAAGATGGAGAATGGGCGAACGCCGCTCAGCCGTGCGTGTGGCTGTCATGTTGCGCGTCGAGCGGGCAGAGGTAGTCTTCGTCGCTCACCTTGTCGAGCCACACCACGTTGACGCCGTCGAGCGCCTCCTGCACGGCGATGTGCGTCATGGCAGTGGTGGCGGTGGCGCCGTGCCAGTGCTTGTGGCCCGGCGGGCACCAGATCACATCGCCCGCGCGAATCTCCACCTTGGCCTCGCCCTCGCACTGGGTCCAGCCGCAGCCAGCAGTGACGATCAGGGTCTGGCCCAGCGGATGGGTATGCCAGGCGCTGCGGGCACCGGGCTCGAAGGTGACCGCCGCGCACGACACCCGGGCGGGGGCCGGCGGGGCATTCATGGGGTCGATGCGGACGGTGCCGGTGAAGAACTGTTCCGGCCCCTTGACCGAGGGCTGCGAGCCAGCGCGCATGAGCTTCATATGAGTCTTTCCCTGGAATGGATGCCCCGATCCTAGAAAGCGCGCGCTCGCCGATAAAGACGCCCTGGCCGCATGCACTTATGAACCTGGCTCATGCGCGGTCCGTGCGACGCCGCCACCGCACGAGCATCGGCATTCATGAGCCCACCTCATGTGGCCTATCGCCCCACCCCCCTGTTTCCCATGGCGACATGGGCGTAGATTGATCCGCAACGCTGCACATCGCCAACACAACAACGCCGCGTCATCACAAGCTGCTTGCGCGCTCGGCCACGCAGCGCGCAGCGTCGTTCCAAGACACATCGGCACTGTTCGAAGAAAGACCGAGACCATGACATACAGCTCCGCCGCGATAGCTGCCCTGTTCACCGCGGCATGCACGCTCTCCGCCACCGCGCAAGCGCAGACCGCTCCGGCCACTACACCGCACATGGTGGTGCAGCGGGCCGGCACAGTGCCTTCTGCCAAGGGGCCGGCTACCTTCTTCTCCGGGCCGGTGCGAGTCGACATGCTGCTGCAGCCGCAAGGCCCCGCGCGCACCTCGGTCGGCGCCGTCACCTTCGAACCCGGCTCACGATCGGCCTGGCATACCCATCCGCTGGGCCAGGCGCTGATCGTCACCGCCGGCACCGGCTGGGTACAGGAAGAAGGCGGTCCCAAGATCGAGATGAAGCCGGGTGACGTCATCTGGACCCCGCCGGGCGTCAAGCACTGGCACGGGGGCACCTCCTCCACCGGCGTGACCCACTACGCGGTAACCGAATCACTCGACGGCAAGAACGTGGAATGGATGGAGAAGGTGAGCGACGAGCAGTACGCCAGATGAGCGGCTCCCGCCCTCCACCACTGCCCCCGAACGCATTCACGTCGCCAATCACGCCATGAACTTCCTGAAGACATCCGCTCCCGCACTCGCCGCCGTCGCCGTCCTTGGCGCCTGTGCCCATACCCCCGCCACGACGGGCACCACCGGAACCATCTCCATGTCCACCCTGCACGCCGCTTCTCCCGCGCTGGAGAAGTACACCGAGAAGACCTTGCTCGGCGACCTCTGGGGCCGTACCGATCTCATTGCGCGCGACCGCAGCATCGTCACACTGGCCGCCCTCATCTCGCGCAAGGATCTCGGCGAGCTGGCCTTTCACTTCAACAAGGCACTGGACAACGGCGTGAAGCCCGGCGAGCTCTCCGAAATGCTGGCCCACCTGGCCTTCTATTCCGGCTGGGGCAATGCCACCGCCGCTGCCGGGGTACTGGCTCCCGTCTTCCAGGCGCGCGGCATCCAGGCCAGCGCCCTGCCGCCGGCTACCGTCGATCTGCTGCCGATCGACCAGAAGTCCGAGGATGTACGCGTGGCCAGCGTATCGCGCAACGTCGGCGACTCGGCCCCGGGCCTGGTCAAGTTCACCAGCGAGGCGCTGTTCCATGACCTGTGGCTACGCCCCGGACTTGCTCCGCGCGACCGCAGCCTGGTGACATTCTCCTCGCTGGTGGCCACCGGCCAGGTCGCTCAGCTCGGCTACCACCTCAACCGTGCGATGGATAACGGCCTGAAGCAGGCCGAAGCCTCCGAAGCGCTGGCGCAACTGGCTTTCTATGCCGGCTGGCCAAACGTATTCACCGCCATTCCCGTGGTGCGCGAAACGTTCGCCAAGCGCCCTGCCTGACGATCCGGCCTTCCCCCGAACAACGATGCAACGAGCTCACGATGAAAACCATGAAGCCCACATCCGCCGCCGGGAACTGCTCATCGTGAGCGCCGGCGCCGGTGTGGCCACGCAGTCCGTGGCGGCCCTGCCCTCCACCGCGCCTGAGCCGCCGTCGAGCGCGACGGCTACTCCGAACGCCACCTACGCGGTCAGGCTGACGGTCAACGACCAGCCGCGCCAGCTCGACCTCGACCCTCGCACCACCCTGCTCGATGCCGTGCGCGAGCACCTCCAGCTCACCGGCACCAAGAAGGGCTGCGACCACGGCCAGTGCGGAGCCTGCACCGTCATCGTCGACGGCCGCCGGCTCAATGCCTGCCTCACCCTGGCGGTCATGCACCAGGGCGCATCGGTCACCACCATCGAAGGCCTCGGCAAACCCGGCCAGCTGCATCCGATGCAGGCCGCGTTCGTCAAGCACGACGGCTACCAGTGCGGCTATTGCACACCGGGCCAGATTTGCTCTTCGGTCGCCATGCTCGACGAAATCCGCCGCGGCGTGCCCAGCCACGTCACCGGCGACCTCGACACCCACCCCCTGCTCAGTGCCGACGAAATCCGCGAGCGCATGAGCGGCAATCTCTGCCGCTGCGGCGCCTACGCCAACATCCTCGAAGCAGTGATGGAAATGGGAGGAAACCTGGCATGAAACCCTTCCACTACGAACGCGCCACCACCGCCGCCGAAGCCGCCGCCCTGGCCGCGCGTCATCCGCAGGCCCGCTTCATTGCCGGCGGCACCAATCTGCTCGACCTGATGAAGCTGCAGATCGAGCAGCCCAGCCACCTCATCGACGTGAACGGCCTGGCGCTCGACCAGATCGCGCCTACCGCCACGGGCGGCCTGCGCATCGGCGCACTGGTGCGCAACACCGACCTTGCAGCTGATGCACGGGTGCGGCGCGACTACGCGGTGCTGTCACGCGCCATCCTGGCCGGCGCTTCCGGCCAGCTGCGCAACCGGGCCACCACCGCTGGCAATCTGCTGCAGCGCACCCGCTGCGTCTACTTCTACGACACCAACCTGGCCTGCAACAAGCGCAAGCCCGGTAGCGGCTGCTCGGCCATCGGCGGCTTCACCCGATCGCTCGCGGTGATCGGCGGCAGCGACACCTGCATCGCCACCCATCCCAGCGACATGGCCGTGGCCATGCGCGTGCTCGACGCGCGGGTGGAAACCCTACGCCCCGATGGCCGCGCACGCACCATCCCCATCGCCGACTTCCACAAGCTGCCGGGCGCCACGCCACAGGTCGAGCACGCGCTGGAGGTGGGCGAATTGATCACCGCCGTCACACTGCCCGCCCCCATCGGCGGCCGACAGAGCTACCGCAAGGTGCGCGACCGCGCCTCCTACGCCTTCGCGCTGGTCTCGGTGGCGGCCGTGGTGCAGCCCGACGGCACCGGGCGCATCGCTCTGGGCGGCGTAGCCCCCAGGCCGTGGCGCATCGAAACCGCGGAGTCCGCCCTGCCCCAGGGCGCCACGGCATTCACCCGCCGCCTGCTGGCGGGCGCGCAGCCGACCGAGGAAAACGAGTTCAAGCTGACGCTGGCAGAACGCACCATCCGGGCCACCCTGGCTGCGGCGAAGGGTTGACACCATGAGATTCGAAACACCCGCCGGCAGCAACCCGATCGACCGCCTGAAGGTCGTCGGCCATGCCACCGACCGCATCGACGGCCCGCGCAAGACCACCGGCACCGCGCCCTATGCCTACGAATACCAGGACATCGGCGGCCGGGCGGCTTATGGCTTTGTCGTCGGTGCCTCGATCCCGAAAGGTCGCATCCTGCGGATCGATGAAAGCCAGGCCCGCGCCGCGCCCGGCGTGCTGGAGATCGTCAGCGCCGGCAACTCCGGCCCGGTCGCCGCCGGTCCTTTCTATGTCGACCGCCCGCTTGCCGGACCGCAGGTCGACCACTACGGCCAGATGGTCGCGGTGGTGATCGCCGAGACCTTCGAGCAGGCCCGCTTCGCGGCTTCGCTACTCGACGTGCACTATGCGGCCGAGCCAGGATCTTTCGACCTCGCCGCCGTGACCGGCAGCGCCATCACGCCCAGGCAGGGCGAGTTCGGCGGGCCGCAGCAGACCAGCGTTGGCGACTTCGAAGGCGCCTTCGCCGCCGCCCCCGTCACTGTCGACCAGACCTACAGCACGCCCGACCAGGCTCACGCCATGATGGAACCGCACGCCACCATCGCCGTCTGGAAAGGCAACAAGCTGACCTGCTGGTGCCCGATCCAACAGCTCAACTGGGGAGCGCGCGACCTGGCGCAGATTCTGTCGATACCCCGCGAGAACATCCGCCTCATCGCGCAATACATCGGCGGCAGCTTTGGTGGCAAGGGCACGGTGCTGGCCGACACGGTTGCCGCCGCGCTGGCTGCCCGCGTCCTTGGTCGGCCTGTGAAGGTGGCGCTGGCACGTCCACTGATGTTCAACAACACCACCCACCGCCCCGCCACCATCCAGCGGCTCAGGATCGGCGCCACACGCGACGGCACGATCACCGCCATCGGCCACGAAAGCTGGTCCGGCAACCTGCGCGGTGGCCGGGGCGAATCGGCCACCGCCTCGACACGCATGCTCTACGCCGGCGCCAACCGAATGACCCACCTGCGGCTGGCCGTGCTCGACCTCGCCGAGGGCAACGCCATGCGCGCGCCCGGAGAAGCGACCGGCATGATGACTCTGGAAATCGCCATGGACGAGCTCGCCGAAAAGCTTGGCATGGATCCGGTGGAACTGCGCATAGCCAACGACAGCCGGGTCGACCCTGAAAAGCCCGAGCGCCCTTTCTCCACCCGGCAACTCGTCGAATGCCTTCGCGTCGGCGCCGAACGTTTTGGGTGGAGCCGCCGAAGCGCCAGGCCCGCCATGCAGCGCGAAGGGCGCTGGTGGATCGGCACCGGTATGGCATCAGCCATCCGGGGCGCGCCCATCACCAAGTCGGCCGCGCGGGTGCGTCTCGACGCGCGGGGCATGGTCACCGTCGAAACCGACATGACCGACGTCGGCACCGGCAGCTACACCATCATTGCCCAGACTGCGGCCGAGATGATGGGCGTGGCCCTCGACCGCGTGGTGGTGAAACTGGGCGACAACCTGTTTCCCGAATCCCCCGGCTCCGGCGGCCAGTGGGGTGCCGCGTCGGCCACCTCGGGGGTTTACGCCGCCTGTGTAAAGCTGCGCGAAGCCGTCGCCCGCAAGCTGGGCATGGACCCCGGCACCGCCGTTTTTCAGGACGGCCTGGTGCAATACGGCGACCGGCGGGTGTCGCTGGCCAGCGCAGCGCTCGCCAGCGAACTCGTCGGCGAGGACGAGATGACTTATGGCGACCTGTCCAGGCAATACGCGCAGCAGACTTTCGGCGCGCACTTCGTGGAGGTGGCGGTCAACTCCGATACCGGCGAAATCCGCGTGCGGCGCATGCTGGCCGTCTGCGCCGCGGGCCGCATCCTCAATCCGAAGTCGGCCCGCAGCCAGGTCATCGGCGCGATGGTCATGGGGGTCGGCGCGGCGCTCATGGAACATCTGGTGGTGGACAAGCGCGCCGGCTGTTTCATCAACCACGACCTGGCCAACTACGAAGTGCCGGTGCATTCCGACATCCCCGAGCAGGAGGTGATCTTCCTCGACGAGGTCGACACCACCATGTCGCCCATGAAGGCCAAAGGCGTCGGGGAACTCGGCCTCTCGGGCGTGGCGCCAGCCATTGCCAACGCTATCTACAACGCTACCGGTGTCCGCGTGCGGCATTACCCGATCACGCTCGATAAGTTGCTGCCGGAACTTCCCGAAATGGCGACGTGACCCGGGTCGCGAGAAAAAGGCGACGCCGGCAGCCGCTAGCAACTGCCGGCATTGGTGTCCAGCAGGGTGGTCGGCGCGGCGCGGATGGTGGGTTGCCGGTCAAGCCTCGGCGAGCACTTTCTTCAACGAGTCCATCGCTCGCCTGGCCGCCACGTCGGCCGGACCGGCCAGCAAATCGTCGTTGTAGATTTCCAGGCCGATCGGCCCGCGGTATTTCTTTTCTCGCAGTTTGCGCAGAAGCGCTACGTTGTCCATATTGCCTTCGCCCGGCAAGAGGCGATGGTGACGCGCACGATCGATATATTCCGAAGCGGCCACGGGCATAATGGCGTCGCAAAGCTGCACCACCGCCAGACGCTCGGTCGGAATATCGTCCAGGTCTGCCGTCGTGCGGTTCCGGGCAAATATGTGATACGGATCGACAATCAGACCGATATTCGGTGCGTTCACTTTTTTCAGGGTTTCCCAAGCCTGCGGCAACGTGTAGTTGAGTACACCCCAGGCGAGCGGCTCATAAGCGACGTGCAGATGCCGCCGGGCTGCTTCTGCTGCCAGCCATTGCAGGTCGGCTACCACGCGTTCCGCATCGACATTGGCCAGGCTACTCGACGAGCAAAGCACCAGCTTGGCACCCGCGGAGTGGCCGTCATCGAGAATTTTGGTCGCCTCGGCGCGCTTGCTCTCGCGCATGTTTCCCGGCGCACCGTCGAAATCGGACAGTACCTGGTAATTCGCGAAAGAAAGCTTAATTTTTTTGCAGGCCGCTGCCACCGCCGCTGCGCCGCCGGGCATGTCGGCAACGTCTTGCTTGCGCAATTCGATCTGTGCGAAACCCGCGTTGTGCGCCGCCGCGAACTTCTGTTCCGGGGACCCCTGGAGAATGCCGGTGTTCAGAAAAAAACCGTCCGTGGCCCAAGCGGACGCCTCGGCAGCAGAGGCCGCCTGGGGCGCCAGCAGCGCGGCGCTCCATCCGGAAAGCGCGGCGCCGAGCGCGGCCGCCGACGTGGTCTTGAAGAAATTTCTGCGATCGGTCATTTCGATATTCAGGAGTGGACAGAATTTTTACCGGCCGCGTTCGACGAGGAAACCGGTCGCCCATACTAAGATTTTTCTCAACGCCCAATCATTATTTTGTCGCGCATTTGTTCGTTTAACGCACACATGGTGCAGTCACCGGACGGAATAAGGGTTTTTGGCTTTGCCGACCAACGAGCTTGCTGAAAAGGAAACTGCAAGATGAAGACGCCACCTTTACGCCAAACAGACTGGATCGCCGGTCTCGAATATGGCCTGCAGGTCATCGAATCGTTCAACCGCGACCATGATCGAATGACGATTTCCGACGTTTCCAGGCGTACCGGTCTGTCGCGCTCTGCCGCGCGCCGTTATCTGCTAACGCTCGTCCACCTTGGGTATATGGCGTTCGACGGGAAACTCTTCAGCCTGTCGCCGCGCATCCTGCGGGTTGGCTGGGCATATTTTGATTCGGTGCGACTGCCGAGAATGTTGCAGCCACATCTACTGCAGCTCAGCAACCAAGTTGGCCACGCCTGCTACATCAGCGTACTCGACGACTGGCATCTCGTGATCATTGGCCGCGGCGACGGCGCCCGCGCCACGTCGGCCGGCTATGTACTGGGCGCCCGTATTCCAGCGGTACTCACCTCGGCCGGGATCATGTTGCTGGCCCTGCAGAAATCTCGCGATGAGGTCGTGCGCTGGCTGGCCGAGACCACGCTGGCGTCCCACACCGCGCACACCATCACCGATGCGGACACGCTGCTGCGTTGCATCGACGACGCGCGCAACCTGGGTTACGCGGTCATGGAACAGCAATTGCAGCTCGACGTGCGCGGCATAGCGGTGCCATTGCGCCGATGGGACGGGGGCGTCATAGCCGCCATCAACGTCAACTCGTCGATGAACGTCGAGCACCTCGATACCGCCTTGCAGCGCACGCTCCCCGCCATGAAGGCCTGTGCGAACCGGGCGATCGAACTGCTTTGAAAACTGGACTTGGCCCGCATGCGTGCCCGGCTTTCCGTGTAGTCCGGCGCCGCGTCATTCATTAGCGAGCTGCAATAACGCTATGACTGCACCCTGGTTTATCCGGGGCAGGGTTATCCCTAGACTGGACGCATCGGTTACACATCTCTGCCATGTGGGCCGACACGGCGTGAGCCACGCTCCAGCCGTTTCGACGGCAGCATCCAGGAAAGACCAACCATGACAACCACACGTGCCCTCAAGTTCACCACTATCACCGCTGCCCTGTTGCTGGCCGGTGCCGCATCGGCCGACGCCCAAAGCTACGGCGAGAAATACCCCGGCCTGGGCCGCGCCCAGCCAGCAACCTCTCCTTCGACTCCGGCAGCCAAGCCCGTGCGTGGCAACGACGTCGCCGTCCTTGGCGAGGGCAACGGCATCCAGTCGATGCGCGCCATCGCCCCGCGCACTTCCGGCGTTGACCGGGCCACAGTGCGCCAGCAAGCCTGGAGCGCCACCCGGGACGAAAGCCTGAGCGGCGAAACCGGCGAAGCGATCTTCTGATCGGACGCGGGCCGGGCGTCGAATCAATCCGGCTTGATGCCCGCCTGACCAATCACCTTTTTCCAGCGCTCGGTGTCGGTGGAGATCAACTGACCGAACTCGGCCTGGCTGGAGCCCACCAGGTCGATACCGCGCGCCAGCATCGCCTCCTGCATGGCCGGTTCGCGCGATATGGCGATGAACTCCTGCGTCAGGCGCTCGGCGATCGGCTTGGGCGTCGCCGACGGGGCCAGGATGCCGTACCAGCCGGGCACATCGAAATCGTGTACTCCCAGTTCGCCCAGCGTCGGCACCTGCGGCAGCAGCTTGCTGCGCGACTTGGTCGCCATGGCCAACGGCCGCAACTTGCCCGACTGAATCAGCGAGATGGCACCGCCGGTGGTTGCGAAGGTCACCGTGAGACGGCCGCCCATCAACTCGGGAAACACCTGGGCTTCGCCGCGGAATGGAATGTGGACCGCCGTGATGCCGAGCCGCGCCTTCAACATCTCGGTAATGAGGTGCGATGTGGATGCATTACCGGCCGAGCCGTAGGTAACCGAGCCCGGCTTCGCTTTGGCCATGGCAACGAAATCCGCAAAAGTCGCGGGCGGCGCATCCGCATTACCCACTAGCACCAATGAAAAATTGGCGATATGGGATATTGGCACAAAATCCCTCTGAGTATTGTACGGGAGACTCGGGTAAAGCGTCGGATTCACGCTCGCCAAGCCTTGAGCGACCAGCGCGATGGTATAGCCGTCCGCTGGCGATTTGGCCACCGCCTCCATTCCAATGATACCGCTGGCGCCGGTTCTATTATCTACCAACACTGGTTGGCCGATTCTCTCAGAAAGCCTTTTGGCGTAGGCGCGGGTAATCACGTCGGTGAGGCCTCCGGCAGCATAGGGGCAGATGAAACGGATAGCGCGGTTGGGAAAATCTTCGGCTCGCGCGACTGTGACGGTGGTAGCACCTCCAGCGACGGAAAGCGCGTAAGCGCCAAAAGTTCGTCTATTCAAATGCATGGCGATCTCGGGCGGTTGGTAAGTTGGTCGGGCTGATGAGCCGCTTCTGCAAGTGCAATCGCCATGCCAAATGTTTCAGTCAAAATTCCTTCTGGTTAACCCCGAGAAAATGCGACGTGGTGGCCGCCCTGAAAACACCCGGTGTATTTTGTCCGCACAGGGAAAACCCGCACCCGCGACACATCCGAATTCAGCGAAAGCTCGTCTGACGCTTCCGTCAGAAAATACACCCCCGGATTTCGCTCAAGTCCGTAGAGTGCGGTCGACCGATAACAGGAGACAAAATGAAGACGACCTTTTACCGAGGCGTGGCCGTTGTATTGACGGCATTCTGCGCTGCGGGTGCCACATGGGCCAGCGATGCCTATCCATCAAAACCCATCAAGATTATCGTCACTTCGGCTCCCGGCGGTTTGCTCGATAATATGACGCGCCTCGTTGCGCGGCAGATGGGCGATAAACTTGGCCAACCGGTCATCATCGAAAACCGTGTTGGCGCAGGCGGCCTGGTGGCCATCCGGGGTGCCAAGAGCTCACCCGCCGACGGATACACACTGCTGGCGTCCATGAGCACCATCGCCATCCAGCCTGCCGTGATGCAGGAGCCCGGCTACGACCTGCTGAAAGACTTCACCGGCGTCGGCTCGATGCTGCGCACACCGCTACTCATGATGGTCGCGCCCAGCCAGGGCGCCAAAAATATGGGCGAATTGGTGGCCGAGGCCAAGAGCCAGCCCGGCAAAATCAGTTATGCATCAGCCGGCATCGGCACCTCCACCCACATCGGACCGGCGCTGTTTTTGCAGCGCGCCAATGTCGACATGATGCATGTGCCATACAAGGGCAACGCCTCTGCCTGGCCAGACGTGATCAGCGGCCGGGTGAGCATGATCTTCGAGCCGTATGGCAGCGCCGCGCCGATGATGCGCGACAACCGGCTCAAGCCTCTGGCAGTGTCGTCGTCGCACCGGCTGGAAGCCCTGCCCGACGTGCCCACCATCGCCGAACAAGGTCTTCCCAATTTCAGCTACTACATCTGGGCCGGCCTGTTCGCGCCGACCGGAACACCGAAGGACGCCATTCAGAAGCTGTCGGTGGCGCTGCAGGCGGCACTGAATTCGCCGGACATGAAAGAGCGCATGCGCACCGAGGGCTCCGAAGCGCTGACGATGCCGCCGGATGAGTTCAACCAGTTCGTCGTCCGCGAGTCGGCGAGCATCTTCAAGGCTGTCACCGACCTGAAGATCCCGAAGCAGTGACTTTCCGGCCCCACGCCGTCGCCCGACTCGCCTCCCTGCCAACATGAGCAAGACCCTCTACGAAAAGATCTGGGAGGCGCATGCCATCGTCGACGGAGCAGACGGCCAGACGCTGATGCACGTCGGACGGCACATGGTGCAAGACGGCTCGATGCACGCGTTCGGCTTCCTCAAGGAACGCGGGCTGCCGGTGCGCCATCCGGATCAGGTGTTCGGCACGCCCGACCATGCCGTGCCCTCCTACACCCACCGGCTCGGCGAGGTGCGCAGGCCGGACCAGCAACGCATCCTTCAGCTTTTGCAAGACAACACGGCACGCTTTGGCATCGTGCATTTCGGCATGGAGGACCCGCGCCAGGGCATCGTGCACGTGGTGGGGCCTGAACAGGGCATCACCCAACCTGGCATGTTGCTGGTCTGCGGCGACTCTCACACCTCAACGCATGGCGCGCTGGGCGCGCTGGGCTTCGGGCTCGGCGCCAGCGACATCCTGCATGTCCTCGCCACCCAGGCGATCTGGCAGAAGCGTGCCCGCACCATGCGCATCAACATCGACGGCGCACTGCCCGATGGCGTCGGTGCCAAGGATCTGATCCTGGCGATCATCGCCTGCATGGGCAGTAACGGCGCCACCGGGCACGTCATCGAATATGCCGGATCCACGGTTCGCGCCATGTCGATCGAACAGCGCCTGACGCTGTGCAACATGTCCATCGAAGCGGGCGCCCGGGCTGGCATGGTGGCGCCCGACGACACCACCTACGCCTACCTACACGGCCGGCCGTTCTCGCCGCGCGGCAGGCAGTGGGAGCGCGCCATGGCCTACTGGAAAAGCCTGCCCTCGGACCCTGACGCCACCTTCGACCGCGAACTCGATTTCAATGCGACCCGGCTCGCGCCCATGGTCACCTGGGGAAACAGCCCGCAAGACGCGTTGCCGGTCGACGGCCGCGTGCCCGACCCCGCTGCCGAGGCCGACCCCACCCGCCGCGCCTACGTGGAGCGCACCCTCGACTACATGGGCCTGCGACCCGGCATGCCGCTTACCGATCTGCGCATCGACCAGGTGTTCATCGGCTCCTGCACCAACGCCCGCATCGAAGACCTGCGTGCCGCCTCGCGCATGCTCAAAGGCGGCCGGGCGGTCGTGCCGGCGCTGGTGGTTCCGGGCTCCACCCAGGTCCGGCTACAGGCCGAGGCCGAAGGGCTGGACCGCATCTTCCTGGACGCCGGTTTCACCTGGGGCCAGGCCGGCTGCTCGATGTGCGTGGGCATGAATGGCGACACGGTCGGCCCGGGCAAGCGCTGCGCCTCCACTTCCAACCGCAACTTCGTCGGCCGGCAGGGCCCGGAAAGCCGGACGCACTTGCTGAGCCCGGTCATGGCGGCGGCCGCTGCGCTCACCGGACGCATCACCGACGTGCGGTCGCTGGAGATCTGAATGGAGGTGTTCGACACACTCGACGCGGTGGCGGCGCCGCTGGACCGACCCAACGTGGACACCGAGCAAATCATGCCCTCGCGCTTCTTGCGCCGGTCGCGTGAAGACGGCTTCCAGGACTTTGTCTTCCGCGACCTGCGCTTTACCGCCGACGGCACCGAGAACCCCGATTTCGTGCTCAACCACGCAGCATTCCGCCATGCCCGCATCCTCGTGGCCGACCGCAACTTCGGCGGCGGTTCAAGCCGCGAGGCGGCGCCATGGGGCCTGCTCGACTACGGCATGCGCTGCGTCATTGCCGCCGACTTCGGCGAGATCTTCTATCTCAACTCGCTCAAGGTCGGGCTGCTGCCGGTGCAGCTCGACGCCGCCGTCTGCGAGCACCTGCGCGCGCAGCTACACGGCGAACCGGGCAGCCGCCTGCGCGTAGACCTGCCAGCCCAGACGGTCACCGCGCCCGATGGCACGGTGCATGCCTTCCAGATCGATCCCTTCCGCAAACGCGGACTGTTGCTGGGCCTCGACGACGTCGGCCTGACCTTGCAGTACCAGGAACAGCTCGCCGTATTCGAGCAGCAATATCGCGCTCGCTTCGACTGGCTGTTCCAAGCCGCCCGCCCGGATACCGATCCGCCTCTAACGCCCAAGGACTGACAACATGCCCTTCTTTTCCTCCATGCCTGCCCACGCTGGCCCGCCCGCCGTCTTCACCCTCTATCCCGAGCTGTATGGCCCGTGGTCGCAGATGAGCCAGTCGATGATGAACGGCCCCTCCCCGCTCACCCAGGGAGAGCGGGAGCTGATCCTTGCGTTCAGCGCTGGCGTGGCGGGCTGCGATTTTGTTTATGTCGCGCACTCCGAGGTGGCTTATGCCTGGGGCTTCGAGAACGGAGTGATCGAGAAGCTCATCGCCGACTTCGACTCCGCACCGGTCGAGCCCAAACTGCACGTACTGCTGCGTTTCGTGCGCAAGCTCATGCTCACGCCCGGCGAAGTGAATCAAGCCGACGCCGACGCCGTCTTCGCCGCCGGTTGGGACGAACATGCCTTGCACGACGCCATTGCCGTTACGGGTCGTGCAGCCTTCATGCAGCGCCTGGTGCAAGGCTTCGGCTTCACGCCCATGACCCGAGAAGCCGCGACCAAGCGCGCCAAGGAGCGCATCGAACACGGTTACGTCAACCTGTATTCGGCCTTCCGCGAGAAGAAGTAATGCGCATCTGAAGAAAGACCTCGGGCGCAAGCGCCCCACGACCCCAGGCTCCCATGACCCCAGAAGAAATCCTGAGCACCTACGGCCCGCGCGAGGCCATGGAATACGACGTGGTCGTGGTCGGCGCCGGCCCGGCGGGCCTGTCGGCGGCGATCCGGCTGAAGCAACGCGCCGCCGAGGCCGGTTCCGAAGTCTCGGTCGTGGTGCTGGAGAAGGGTTCCGAGCCCGGCGCGCACATCCTGTCGGGCGCGATCATGGACCCGATCGCCATCACCGAACTGTTTCCCGACTGGAAGGAGCGCGGTGCGCCGCTGAACCAGCCGGTCACCGAAGACGCCTTCCTGTTCATGGGCGAGAAGAGCGCGATGCGCACGCCCAACTGGCTGCTGCCGGCGTGCTTCCACAACGAAGGCAACTACATCGTCAGCCTGGGCAATGTCACCCGCTGGCTGGCCGAACAGGCCGAGGCGCTGGGCGTGGAGATCTTTCCCGGCTTCGCCGCCGCCGAAGTGCTCTACGACGATGACGGCTCGGTCAAGGGCGTGGCCACCGGCAACATGGGCGTCGGCAAGGACGGCGAGCCCACCGACGGCTTTCAGCTCGGCATGGAACTGCACGGTAAATACACCGTGTTCGCCGAAGGTGCGCGCGGCCACCTGGGCCGGCAGCTGATCGACAAGTTCCAACTCGCCAAGGACAGCGATCCGCAGAGCTACGGCATCGGCATCAAGGAACTCTGGGAGATCGATCCCCAGCGCCACCAGCCCGGTTTCGCGCTGCACAGCGCCGGCTGGCCGCTGGATGCCGACACCTACGGCGGCTCGTTTCTCTACCACGCCGAAGACAACAAGGTCGTGGTCGGCTTCGTGGTGGGGTTGGACTACCAGAACCCCTATCTGAGCCCGTTCGAAGAGTTTCAGAAGTTCAAGACGCATCCCAACATCCGCTGGTATTTCGACGGTGACGAGGCCAAGGGCATCAAGCCGGCCAAGCGCATCAGCTATGGCGCGCGGGCCATCACGGCCGGCGGGCTGCTGGCCTTGCCCAAAACGGTGTTCCCCGGTGGCGCGCTCATCGGCTGCGAGGCGGGTTACCTCAATGCGAGCCGCATCAAGGGCAGCCACGCCGCGATCAAGACCGGCATGCTGGCGGCCGATGCGGCCTTCGACGCCTTGGCCGCAGGCCGTCAGCGCGACGAACTCACCGCCTACCCGGAAGCCTTCAAGGCCAGCTGGCTGCACGAGGAACTGAACAAGGCGCGCAACTTCAAGCAGTGGTTCAAGAAGGGCAGGACCATCGCCACGCTGATGACCGGCATCGAGCAGAAGCTGCTGGGCGGCAACATTCCCTGGACGATCCACCGCACCGAGGCCGATCACCAGCGCCTCAAGCCGGCATCGGCCTGCAAGCCGATCGCCTACGCCAAGGCCGACGGCAAGCTCACCTTCGACCGCCTCTCCAGCGTCTTCGTGAGCAACACCAACCATGCCGAAGACCAGCCCGCGCACCTGACACTCAAGGACAAGACGGTGCCGACCCGCATCAACCTGCCCGAATACGCCGGCCCCGAGCAGCGCTATTGCCCGGCCGGGGTCTACGAGTTCGTGCCGGACGAGGCCAACGCGGGCAAGGAGCGGCTGCAGATCAACGCGCAGAACTGCGTGCACTGCAAGACCTGCGACATCAAGGATCCGACGCAGAACATCGTCTGGGTGACACCCGAGGGCGGCGGCGGGCCGAACTATTCGGGCATGTAGTGCATGGCCCGCGGCGGGCATGCAGGGTCAGCCTCACGCGTCGGCCTTGATCAGATCGGCCGCCTTCTCGCCGATCATCATCGAGGGCGAGTTGGTGTTGCCCGAGGTCACCGTCGGCATGATGGAGGCGTCCGCTACACGCAGCCCCTCCACGCCATGCACCCGCAACCGGGCGTCGACCACGGCATCGCGATCCGGTCCCATGCGGCAGCTGCCGGCAGGATGAAAAGCGCAGTGGCCATCACGCCGCATGTAATCGACCATGTCTTCGTCGGTCGAAACCGCCATGCCGGGAGACAGCTCTTCGATAATGCGCCGCGACAGCGGCTCGGCCGCCAGAATGGCGCGCAGCTTGCGCATGCCGGCGACCATGACCTCGACATCACGAGGATCGGCCAGATAATTCGGCGCAAATGCCGGAGCATCCATCGGATCATTCGATTTCAACATTACCTCGCCGCGTGATTCCGGACGTGTCTGATAAACCGACGCACTGATTCCGTCAAAATCGTCGATATCGACCCGACCAGAAGGATGGTGTGTAAATGTCATGGGCCGAAAACTGATTTCCAAATCAGGAAATTCAACATCAGGCCGGCTTTTGACAAATGCCGCCGCCATCGACGACGCCAGCGCTAAATAGCCGCCACCGGTTGCAAGGTAACGAATGCCCTCACGATAACGCCGCCAGCCATGGAGTTCGCGGTTATACGAGCTCTCGGGCGTAACCCTGGCCTGGAAGCGGGCGACAAAATGATCCTGGAGGTTTTTCCCCACTCCGGGCAGATCGACCAGCGTCTCGATGCCATGGCGCGAAAGCTGCGCACCGGCGCCGATGCCCGAGAGCATCAGTATCTGAGGCGAATTGAGTGCGCCGCCGCTCAGCACCACTTCGCGGGTTGCCTCGAATGAGCGCAGCTGCCCGTTCTGGATGATTTCCACGCCCGTCGCGCGCCGGTCCTTCAGCAGAATCCGACGCACATGCGCACCCGACTCCACGACCAGGTTGGAGCGCGAAAGATGCGGCTTGATATAGGTTTCGTAGGATGACTGCCGCACGCCGTTTCGAATGTTGGCCTGGAGAAAACCCACGCCTTCGGGCTCGGTGCCGACGAACGTTTTCACCTCCGGAATACCGATGCGGCCCGCCGCACGAATGAAATCCGAAGCCGTCGGGTGCTTGACCGCCGGGTCGGTGATGGTGACCGGGCCGGATGTTCCATGTTCCGGCTGCGCCAGCGTCCCGTAGTTCTCAAGCCGCTTGAAATAGGGCAGGACACCTTCCCATCCCCAACCTGGATTGCCTTCACTTTCCCAGTGATCGAAATCACCTCGGTTTCCGCGCACGTAAACCATGCCATTGATGGCGCTGCTACCTCCCAGCGCCTTGCCGCGCGGCCAGTAAAGCCTGCGATCGTTGAGCGTGGGAACCGGCTCGGTGAAGTAGCCCCAGTTGTAGCGCTGGTGCTTGAAGAGTTTCGCCATGCCGGCGGGTGTGCGCACCCAAAAGCCGGTGGCGGGTGGACCGGCGTCCAGCAGCAACACGCGCACGGAAGGATCGTCGGACAGCCGGCTGGCAACCACGCAGCCCGCGGAGCCCGCGCCGACCACGATGTAATCGAAGTTCTGCAAATTTGCCTCTCTTTTTTATGGACCGCATTCGTCGACAAAAACCGACAGCATCCGATGCAATACGAAAACCAGAGCAAAACTCCGTTCGCCCACGTACTGACCCCGCAATAAGCGAGCCCACTTGCGATGCCTCATTTAGCTGCAAAGCCCGTGGCGCACTGCTCCCGCCGGACACAGCTGTGTTCTATGAGATGACAGCGGTGTATTTGGCGAAGACACGGCCTGTGCATGCTCTCGGCGGGGAGGTTGCGTCCGCAGCCACCGCATCCTCGGCACGCCATTTGCACAGCAGTAGCAGTGACGTGCGTTCGAGCGCAGGCACTGGCTTTCAACGAAAATCGAGATAGCCTGAGATCACCGAATAATTAAACCGAGAGATAAGCAAATGGCTGGACCGCTAAAAGGCATCAAGATTCTGGACCTGACTTCCGTGGTGATGGGTCCGTATGCTACGCAGATATTCGGGGACTTCGGCGCGGACGTGATCAAGGTGGAGAGCCCCGACGGGGACATCATGCGGCACATGGGCGCGGCCAAGCGCCCGGCCATGGGCCCGATCCACGTCGCGCTCAACCGGAACAAGCGCAGCCTCATGCTCGACCTGCGTCAGCCCACCGCCCGCGAAACCTTGCTCAAGCTTGCTGCCACCGCCGATGTGTTCGTGCACTCGATGCGGCCTGACGCGATCGAGCGGCTCGGCCTCACCTACGACGCGCTGAAGGCCGTCAAACCCGACATCGTCTACTGCGGCGCGTACGGTTACGGCAAGGCCGGCCCCTATGCGCTGGAGCCGGCCTACGACGACATGATCCAAGGCATGTGCGGCATGGCCTCGATCAACCAGCACCTGGCCGGCGAGCCGCGCTTCACGCCGACCATCGTGGGCGACAAGGTTTCCGGGCTGACCATCGCCTATAGCGTGCTGGCGGCCCTGTTTCACCGCTCCCGCACTGGCGAGGGCCAGAGCATCGAGGTGCCGATGTTCGAGTCGATGGTGTCTTTCATGATGATCGAACACCTCTGGGAACGCGCCTTCGACCGCGAAAACGGCGCCGCCGGCTACCCGCGTGTGATGAGCCAGTTGCGCAAGCCGCACCGCACCTCCGACGGTTATGTCTGCATGCTTCCATACACCGATCGCAACTGGAAGGACTTTTTCGCATTGGCCGGCCGCCCCGACCTTGCCGCCGAACCGCGCTACGCCACGGCCACCAGCCGCAGCCAGAACTACGAGACCCTCTACGCCACGCTTGGCGAGATCATTTCGGGCAACACCACGGCGCACTGGCTGAAGCACTGCGGCGAGCTGAGCATTCCGGTCGCGCCGGTCAACAGCCTCGACGACCTGTTCAGCGACCCGCACCTCGAAGCCGTCGGCACCTTCTTCACCGCCGAGCACCCGACGCTCGGCAAGATCACCCAGGTGAAGCCGCCGGTGAACTTCAGCGCCACGCCGAGTGAAGTGCGCACGCTGGCGCCCAGGCTGGGTCAGCACAGCCAGGAGATCCTGTCCGACGCCGGCTTCACGCCTGAGGAGATCGCGGTGCTGGTTGCCGCCGGAGCCACCGCCGCCTGACCGGCCGCCCCGCCCGCTCACTGTTCCCGCCGCCGGCCGGCAAACGGACCCGCGTTTCAGGCCGGCGGCCTTTTGTGCCAGAAGAGAAAACGAGACATGAGACAACGCCGCTTCGCATTCACCAACGCTGCAAACATCGCAGCCAGTGCCGCCACCGCGATGGCACTGGCCTGCCTCGTCCCACTCGGGTCGGCGCAGGCCCAGGACTACCCTTCCAAGCCGATCCGTCTGGTGATTCCTTTCGCCGCGGGCGGGCCGACCGACACGCTGGGACGCGGCTTCGCTCAGCAGCTCTCGCAGGTACTCAAGCAGCAGGTTTACGTCGACAACAAAGGCGGCGCTGGCGGCGGAATCGGCGTGGACATCGTGGCCAAGGCACCGCCGGACGGCTACACCATCGCATTGGGTACGAACGGTCCGCTGGCAGGCAACACGGCGCTGTTCAAGAGCATTCCCTACGATCCGGTAAAAGACCTCGCGCCCGTCGCGCGGGTGGCCTTCGTGCCGAACGTGATCGCGGTGCATCCGTCGATCCCGGCAAAAACGCTGGCCGAGCTGATCGAGTTCCTGAAGGCCAACCCCGACAAGTACAGCTTCGCCTCGGGCGGCAACGGCACCACCTCGCACCTGGGCGGTGAAGCCCTGAAGCTCGCCACCCATACCCGCATGACCCATGTGCCCTACAAGGGCGACGGCCCGGCGCTGGTCGACGCCATCGGCGGACAGGTGCCGATCATCATCGCCAGCGTCACCGCGACCGCGCCCTACGTGCAGGCCGGCAACCTGCGCGCGCTGGCCGTCACGTCACGCACCCGCAGTCCCAATCTGCCCGACGTTCCCACCGTGGAACAGGCGGCCAACCTGCCAGGTTATGAGTTCGCGGCCTGGTACGGCGTAGTGGCGCCGGCCGCCACGCCGCCAGCCATCGTCAAGCGGCTGGCCGACGCCACCCTGCAGGTAATCGGCTCGCAGCACATGGCCGACAAACTGCTGTCGATCGGCGGGCAAGGTGCGCCGATGGGCAGTGCCGAGTTCGGCGCATTCATCAAGACCGAGGTACCGCGCTGGTCACGCATCATCAAGCAGGTGGGCGCTACGGCCGACTGAAGCGGCTGGCAGCGAAAGCCTGCCGGCCGCTCAGGCCCGCAGGCTTTCGACGTGCGCCAGCAAGGACATGCGCGCCATGTCGCGCAGAACCGGCGGCACGTTGGGATAGACCAGCGGCAGCCAGTCGTCGAGCCCACCCTCGGGCATGGCGCTCATTGCCTCTGCCACCCGCCTCTGGCGATCCTGGCGATGCCGCCGCAGCCGGCCTATCACCGCAAGCGGCTCGTGCATGGCCCAGCCGTGCGCCGGCAGGATGAACTCCACGTTGCCGTCGCAGCAGACGGCTTCGAGCCGGTCGAGCGAGGCCAGGTAAGCGCCCATGTTTCCGTCCGGTGGCACTACCACCGGGCCGTTGCCGTTAAGGATGTGGTCGCCACTGAACAGCAGCCCGTCCTGCTCCAACACCAGGCAAAGGTGATTGGCCGCGTGGCCCGGCGTGTGGTGGACCCGCAACCGGTATTCGTCCGCGCCGCCCGACAGCTCCAGTGCCTCGCAGTCGGCCAGCATCCGATCGGGTTGAAAGAAGCTCGTCGGGCGAGCGTGCGGCCCGGAGGGCAAGCCCAATACCGGCGCCTTGAAACCGAGCGCCGAACAGGCCGCCTGAAGCAAGGGCGCGGCCGGCGAGTGGTCCGAATGCGAATGGGTGCAGACGATGAAACGCACCTGCCCGCCGGTGGCAGCCACGATGCGTGCGACATGTTGGGCATCGGCAGGCCCGGGGTCGATCACCGCGAAATCGGTTGCCGGCGTGCCGACGAGATAGGTGTTGGTGCCGGGACCGGTCATGTGGTTGGCGTTGGCTGCGGTGAGGCGCGCAACGCCGCGGCTCAAGGCGACCGGCGCGTCGTGCCGCCAGTCCAGCGCGTGCAGAACCTGGCCGTCGGGGCAGACCAGCGCCAGCTCACCGAAGGGCGCGTCGTCTTCCATGAAGCGGCGCACTTCGCCGGCCACGATGCCGCCGCGCGGGCAACTGGTCCAAAGCGCCGTATCGCCGCCGTTCACGTCGGTACAGGCGGCGATGAGCTCGTCAACCGAGCTGTAACGCGCCAGCCGCTCCAGTGTGCGGCGGGTGGGGAACATCATGGCGAAGCGGCCTTCGTCGTGGCGGCGCAGGGCATCGACCATGCCGACCCATTCGGGCGCAAACTGCTCTGCATCGTCTGCTACCGGCACCTGGCCTTCGGGCGCGCGTGCCACCAGAAAGGGCACGTCGAAGCGACGCGCCAGGTCGCGGTCGGTGATCCAGTGCGCGACCATATGCACCCGGTCTGCAGCCAGCGTCAGGCCACGCTCCAGGCATTGTGCGAAAAGCGGCGCGTGCCGGTCCAGACCAGCGAGCAGGGCCGGGTCCGCCAAGTCGCCATCGCCAACACCGTCCGCCGGGTAGGCGAGCAGCACGCCGAGCTCTTCCCAGGCCTCGCGGATCGCGGCCAGTGCGTGGGTCAGCGCGGCGTCGGCCTGGCCGGGCCGGCGGCGAGCCAGATGGTGCGCCTGTCCATCCTCGGCATCGACCTGCCCGCCCGGAAACACATGGGCGCCAGGCGCGAAGCTTGCCGTGGCGGAGCGCCGCGTCATCAGCACCTGCAAGCCGGCAGGCGTATCGCGCAACAGCAGCAGCGTGGCTGCCTCACGCAGCGGCGCTGCCGGCCGCTGGGGATGGAGCAGCTCGGCCGCCCTCATGCCGATGGGCGACGGCGGTACATCAGCGTGGCGGTCATTTCCTGAGCGATGGTGCCGTCGTGCTTTCGGCACTGGCGCAGGAAGCTCACCACGCCGCGGTCGGGCTTGCTCGACTCCTTCTTCTCCAGCACCTTGGAATGCAGCCGGATCGTGTCGCCATGCTTGACCGGGCTGAGCATGCGCCAGGCGTCGATCTGCAGCAGCGCCAGCAGGGTGCCGTCGTTCACGCCACTGGCGTACTGCAGGCCACCCATGATTCCGTAAATCAGCGGGCCATGGGCGATGGGTTCGCCGAAGGGTGTCGTCTTGCAGTACTCGAAATTGGTATGAACTTCATTGAAGTCGCCGGTGAGGCAGGCAAAGTTGACGATGTCGGTAGAGGTGACGGTGCGTGCCGGGCTGACGAATTCGTCGCCCACCACGAAGTCGTCGAAATACTTGCCGCGTGGTGCTGGGGTGTCGCTCATTGGGAAATCCTTTTGTCTCTGGTCTCTGATCGGGTGGCTGCGGGAGCCGTACGCGTCAACCCTTGGCGTTGGCCAGAATGGCAGTGCAGTGCGACGAAAGGATGCCGCCCTCGTTGTGCACCAGCGCCACTTCCGCGCCCTGCACCTGCCGTTCACCAAGGCCGCCGCGCAGCTGCCGCACTGCCTCCACCATGCCGAAAAGCCCGCCGGCCGCGCCCGCATGGGCGTGCGAAAGCATGCCGCCGTGTGTGTTGACCGGCAAACGCCCACCGATGCGCGCATGGCCCTCGGCGAAGAACGCGCCGCCCTCCCCCGGCTTGCAGAATCCGAGCTCTTCCAGTTCGATGATCGGCACGATGGTGAAGCAGTCGTAGAGCTCGGCCACGTCGATGTCCTGCGGGCCAAGGCCGGCCATCGCGTAGGCGATGCGACCCGACTCGGTAGCGCCAAATTCGGTGAGGCTGGGCGCGCACATCAGGTGCTCGTGCGTGTGGAACTCGCCAATGCCCTGCAGGTAGATCGGTTTGGCTTTGAGGTCCTGCGCGCGC
Source organism: Xylophilus sp. GOD-11R (assembly GCF_033546935.1). Classification (GTDB taxonomy): domain Bacteria; phylum Pseudomonadota; class Gammaproteobacteria; order Burkholderiales; family Burkholderiaceae_C; genus Xylophilus. The sequence continues at coordinate 3,717,673 of NZ_CP137854.1, forward strand.
TCGGCCGACGTAACGATGAATGCGCCGCCAGCATCGGAGATGAGGCAGCAGTCCAGCATGCCCAGCGGGTCGGCGATCGGCTTGGCAGCCAGCACTTCTTCCAGCGTCAGCGGTTTTTTCATGTGGGCGTTGGGATGCAGCAGCGCATGTGCCCGGGTATTGACCGCCACCTCAGCCATCTGCTCGCGAGTGGTGCCATACACGTGCATGTGGCGCTGGGCGATCATGGCGTAGAAGCCCGGAATCGAGGTGCCGTAGGGCTGCTCGAAATACGGGTGACCCACCGCCATCAGCGAAGCGACCGCCGCGTCGCGGCTCTGGCCGGTGGCGCGGTTCTCGCCGGCGCAGACGAGGATGGTTTCGGCTTGGCCCGACACGATGGCCTCGGCGGCATGCTTGAGCATCACCGCCGGGCTGGCGCCGCCGGCGATCAGCGACGCATTGAAGCGCGGCTGGATGCCCAGGTACTCGCACAACACCGAGCCCAGCATGAAGTATGGCTCGGTGAAGGAATATGCCGTCAGCACACCGTCGATGTCAGAAGGCTTGAGCCCGGATTCGTCGAGTGCCCGCTTGGCCGCCTGGGCATTGAGGCCCAGGCCGGACATGTGGGGCACACGCCCGATCTCCGACTCGCCCACGCCCACGATGGCGACTTGGTTCTTGATGGATGTCGCGTTTTTCTTGCTCATGTGTCTTCTCCTCAGGCCGAGCTGCGCTGGAACTGCGGCAGCAGGTCGCCATCGCCCCGGTCCTCGAAGGCCACCGACACGCGGTCGCCGATGGCGACCTGCAGCGCGTCGTCGCCGACCAGGTTGGTGATCATCCGGGGGCCTTCGTCGAGCTCGACCATCACCACCACGTAGGGCGCATTGCCGGCGAAGGTCGCGATGGGCGCGCGGCGAATGATGGTGAAGCTGTGCACCACGCCAGCGCCCTTGCTGTCGACCCATTCGAGCTGGTCGGACCAGCAATGCGGACACAGGTAGCGTGGCATGAAGTGCAGCTGCTGGCAGGCGCTGCAGCGGCGGATGAGCAAGCGGCGTTCGCGCGCGGCGGCCCAGTAGGGTTGCGAGTCGGCGTTGGCGACCGGTTTCGGAAGCTGCGGGGTGGCGTCCATGTTCTCGTGTCTCCTTGGCGGTTTCTTTCCGGTTCAGATCTGCTCGACCAGTTCCGGCACCACGGTGAACAGATCACCCTCGATGCCGTAGTCGGCCACGCCGAAGATCGGCGCTTCCGGGTCCTTGTTGATCGCCACGATCACCTTCGAATCCTTCATGCCCGCCAGGTGCTGGATGGCGCCGGAGATGCCCGCGGCGATGTAGAGCGTGGGCGCGACGATCTTGCCGGTCTGGCCGACCTGCCAGTCGTTGGGCGCGTAGCCCGCGTCGACGGCCGCGCGGCTGGCGCCCAGTGCGGCGCCGAGCTTGTCGGCCAGCGGCGTCAGCACTTCGGTGAACTTGTCGTTCGAGCCCAGCGCCCGGCCGCCCGAGACGATGATCTTGGCCGCCGTGAGTTCCGGCCGGTCGCTCTTGGTGACCTCGCGGCCGACGAAGGCGCTCTTGCCGCTGTCGGCGACGGCACCGATCTTCTCGACCGGCGCGCTGCCGCCTTCAGCCGCCGCCGCATCGAAGCCGGTGGTGCGCACCGTGATCACCTTGGTCGCATCGGCGCTTTGCACCGTGGCGATGGCGTTGCCGGCGTAGATCGGGCGCTCGAAGGTGTCGGGCGAGTCGACCTTGGTGATGTCGCTGATCTGCGCCACGTCGAGCTTGGCGGCCACGCGCGGCGCGGCGTTCTTGCCGGCTGCGGTCGCGGGGAACAGGATGTGACTGTAGGCCGGGGCCAGGGCCAGCACCTGCGCGGCGACGTTCTCGGCCAGGCCTTCTGCCACGCTGGCGCCATCGGCCAGGATGACCTTGGCGACACCCGCCACCTTGGCGGCGGCGTCGGCCGCGCCCTGGGCATTGGCGCCGGCGACCAGCACGTGCACGTCGCCGCCGCAGGCGAGCGCGGCGGTGACGGTGTTGAGGGTGGCGGGCTTGATGCCCGCGTTGTCGTGTTCGGCAATGACAAGGATGGACATGCTCAGATCACCTTCGCTTCGTTCTTGAGTTTGGCGACCAGCGTGGCCACGTCGGGCACCTTGATGCCGGCGCCGCGCTTGGGCGGCTCGGCGACCTTGAGGGTCTTCAGGCGCGGGGCCGGGTCCACGCCCAGGTCGGCGGGGCTCACCGTCTCCAGCGTCTTCTTCTTGGCCTTCATGATGTTGGGCAGCGTCACGTAGCGCGGCTCGTTCAGGCGCAGGTCGGTGGTGACGATGGCCGGCAGCGTGAGCTTGAGGGTTTCCATGCCGCCGTCGACTTCACGGGCGACCGTGACGCTGTCGGCCGTGAGTTCGACCTTGCTGGCAAACGTGGCCTGCGGCAGGTCGCACAGGGCGGCGAGCATCTGGCCGGTCTGGTTGCTGTCGTCGTCGATGGCCTGCTTGCCCAGGATGACGAGCGAGGGCTGTTCCTTGTCGACCAGCGCTTTCAGGATCTTGGCGACGGCCAACGGCTGCAGTTCGACGTCGGTCTGCACCAGGATGGCGCGGTCGGCGCCGATGGCCAGCGCGGTGCGCAGGGTTTCCTGGCACTGGGCGACGCCGCAGGAGACGGCGACGATCTCGGTGACCAGTCCCTTCTCCTTGAGGCGCACGGCCTCTTCGACGGCGATCTCGTCGAAGGGGTTCATGCTCATCTTCACGTTGGCGATGTCTACGCCGCTGCCGTCCGACTTGACGCGGACCTTCACGTTGTAGTCGACGACCCGTTTGACGGGGACCAGAATCTTGACGCCCATGTCAGATGCCTTTCGCCTGGCGTGCCTTTGCCACCTGGGCGCGCCGTGCCGGCGCATAGGGTTCCTGGCCGAGGGCACCGTAGAGCGCCAGAGTCACGTCGTGGTGTTCTGCCAAGCCGGTGCGCTCCAGCAGCGAGATCGGGCCTTCGGGATAGCCCAGCCCCAGGCACAGGGTCTTGTCGAGGTCTTCGGCGCTGGCCAGTTTTTCGTCGAGACGGCGCAGCGCGGCATTGAGATAAGGGCGGATCAGCCGGTCGATGATGCGGCCGGGAAAGTCGCCGCAGACCGCCACCTTGAGGCCGGCGGCCTCGAAGGCGGCGCGTGCAGCGGCGATGGCTGCTTCGCTGGTCGCGGGCTGGCGCACCAATTCCACCAGCAAAGAGGGATCGGCGCGGCCTAGCCGGAAACGAGCGAAGCCGACCACGTTGGAACCTTCCTCGCCACGCGATTCGCCGGTGTGTACGCCCAGACATTCCTGTCCGAGTTCGATCGCCACGAAGGCGCTCGAGGCGAGGTCACCGGCTGCGGTGAAGGCGGCACCGGCGCCGTCGCCGGTGAACACATGGCCGACGCCGTCGGTCGTGGCCTGCTCGACGAAAGGATGCGCGGCAGGAAAGGAACGGCTGTCGCCCGAGGCGGTGATGCGGTAGGTTGTCATGGGCTCAGGCTCCAAACATCTTGCTGTCTTGGTAGCGGTGGAATCCGCGGCCGGTCTTCTTGCCCAGCCAGCCGGCGGCGATCATCTTCTTGACCAGCGGCGGACAGGCCGCGCGCGGCTCATTGGTCACGCCGTGCATCGCCTCGCACAACAGCTTCTGGGTGTCCATGCCGACAAGGTCGAGCAACTCCAGCGGGCCCATGGCGTAGCCCATGCCGGCCTTGATCGCCAGATCGATGTCGGCGGCCTCGGCCACGCCCTGCTCCACCAGACGGATCGCGTCGTTGTTGAACGGAATCAGGAAATAGTTGAGGACGAAGCCCGGCGTGTCCTGCGTGCGCACCGGCTTCTGGCCCAGCGCCTCGCACACGGCCCAGGCCCGCTGGAAGGTGTCGTCGCTGGTGCTCAGGCCGGGCGACATCTCGACGAGTTTCATCAGCTGCGCGGGCAGGCAGAAATGCATGCCAACGAAACGGTCGGGACGCCCGCAGCCGCCGGCGATCTCGGTGATGCTGATGGTGGAGGTGTTGCTGGCGAAGATGGTGGTCTCCGGACAGATCGCATTGAGCTTGCCGAAAAGGTCGTGCTTGACCGGCAGGCTCTCGTAGACCGCCTCGATCACCAGGTCGCAGTCGGCGAAGTCCGCCAGATCGGTGGTGCCGCTCCAGGCGCCCATGATTTCGGGCAGTTTCTCGGCGGCGAGCTTGCCGCGCTCCACGCTCTTGCGCAGAAAGCCTTCGGTCTGGCCGCGTGCCCGGTCGATGGACTGCTGGCTCACGTCGAACACGCGCGTGCGAAAGCCGGCTCGCGCGCAGACGATGGCGATGCCGGCACCCATGGTTCCGGCGCCGGCGATGCCGATGGTCTTGATCTCGCTCATTCCTGTCTCCTTGGATTCGTTGCTCAGCGCTGCAGAAAGCTGCGCCCCACCAGTTGGCGGTGGACCTGGTTGGTACCTTCCCAAATCTGGGTGATCTTGGCGTCGCGCATCAGGCGCTCCACCCGGTAGTCCTTGCAGTAGCCATAGCCGCCGAACAGCTGGACTGCGTCGGTGCTGACCTTCATGGCCAGGTCGGTGGCGCGCAGCTTGAGCAGCGACGCCTCAATGCCGAAATCGGTGGCGCCGGCGTCGACCCAGCCGGCCACCTGCCAGAGCCAGCCCTCGACCAACGCGAGCTCGGAGGCCAGGTCGGCCACCATGAACTGGATGCCCTGGAATTCGAGGATGCGCTTGCCCGACTGCCGGCGTTCGTTGATGTAGGCCACGCTGTCCTCGAACGCGGCACGCGCGATGCCCAAGGCATGCGCGGCCACGCTGGGACGCGATTTGTTGAGCGAGGCGAAGAGGATCTTCAGGCCGTCGCCCGGATTGCCCAGCAGGTTGGCGCGCGGCACGCGGCAATTGTCGAAGGCCAGGGTGGCAGTGCTCGACGCGCGGGTGCCCATCTTGTCCTCGAGCCTCACTACCGACAGGCCCGGCGTGCCCTTTTCCAGCACCAGCACCGAGATACTCTCCTTGGCTCCGGCAATGCCCTCCCATTTGCCGAAGAGCAGGTAGAGATCGGCCACGTCACCGTTGGTGATGAAGGTCTTGCCGCCGTTGACGACGATCTCGTCGCCCTCTTCGCGGAAGGTGGTGCGCATGCCGGTGGCATCGGAGCCGGCGCCCGGCTCGGTGATGGCCAGCGCGCCCAGGCCGCCCTCGGCGATCCGGGGGAGCAGGCGCTGCTTCTGCTCTTCCGAGCCCCAGTCGATCAGCGGCTTCATGCCGTGGTAATTGGTGGCCCAGATGATGCCGGTGGAAGCGCAGGCCTTGGAGATCTCGCGGCAGCAGGCCAGGTAGGCGGTATAGGACATCTGCGCACCGCCATAGGCCTCGGGGATGAACATCGCGTTGAGCCCCAGTTCGTTGATCGACTCGACGTGCTCCCAGGGGAACTCGCCAGTGCGGTCGAAGTGCTCGGCGCGCGGCGCGATGCGCTCGGTCGCCAATTGCTGCACGCTGTCGAACAGCATGCGTTCGTCGTCGTCGAGCGCAATGCGGGAATCGAGTCTTTGAAGGATGGTCATGTCTTGGTTTTCCTCAGTGCGCGATGCCCTGGCCACCGTCCACGTAGATGGTCTCGCCGGTCAGGAAGCCGCCAGCCGGCGTGAACATGGCGGCGACAAGCTCGCCCACGTCGCCGGCAGTGCCGGGCTCGCGGCCCGGGATGCGTTTGTCGAGATAGGCGCGCAGCGGCCCGCCGGGCGCCATGGCTTCGCCGTTGAGGTCGGTGACGATGTAGCCGGGCGCGATGTTCATTACCCGGATTCGCTTTCCGGCCCACTCCACCGCCAGGCAGCGGGTGATGGCGCCCACGGCCGCCTTGCTGGCGCAATAGGCCAGGTTGCGCTTGACGCCGAGTTTTTCGAAGAAGGAGCCGATGTTGACGATGACCCCGCCGCCGCCGGCCACCAGGTGCGGATAGGCCGCCTGGCACGCTGTGACCACCGAGGTGGCGTTGGTGTCCATGACCTGGTGCCATTCGTCCAGGGCCAGTGCGGCCGACGCGGCGTCGATGTGCACGCCGGCGTTGTTCACCAGGCCCGCGATGCGCCAGCCTTCGGCGGTCAACTGACCGAAGGCGGCGGCAAGCGAGCCGGCCACGGTGACATCGGCCTTCAAGCCGATCCAGCGCGCGACGACGTCGGCCGGTGCGTTGCTGCAGGCCGGCATGCCGCCGGAGCGCGACAGGCAGGCCACGTGGCGGCCCTGGCGGGCCAGCGCTACGGCGATGGCCGCGCCGATGCCCCGGCTGGCGCCAGTCACGACGATGCATTCCCTCTGGCTGTTCTCACTCATCGCGGAAAACCGCCTTTCTTTTTTCGACAAACGCCTGCATGCCCTCCTCGGCATCGCGGGTGCGGTAAGCCAGCGTGGAAAGATCGGCTTCCATGTGCAGGCCCTCGGCCAAACCCATGTCGGCCGACCGCAGCACCGCCTCGCGGGCAAACTGCAGGGCGCGCAGTCCGTGGCCGGAGAACTCGCGGGCGTAGGCTTTGGCATGCTCGAGGCCCGGCGATGGCACGATGCGGTTGACCAGCCCGATGGCCAGCGCCTCTTCGGCTGCCACGGTCCGACCGGTCATCACCAGCTCGAGCGCGCGGCCCATGCCCACCAGGCGCGGCAGACGTTGCGTGCCGCCGTAGCCGGGGATCAAGCCGAGCTTGACTTCGGGCAGGCCGAACTTGGCGGTCGGCACCGCCAGCCGCAGCGTGCAGGCCAGCGCTAGTTCGCAGCCGCCGCCGAAGGCATAGCCATTGACCAGCGCGATGGAGGGAATCGAAATGCGATCGAGCAGCGCGAACACCGACTGGCCGCGCACCGCTCCCTCGCGCTGGGCGGCGAGCGCGCGGTTCTGCAGTTCCTTGATGTCGGCACCGGCGCAAAAGGCTTTCTCGCCCTGGCCGGTGATGATCAGCGCACGCGCCCGGGAACGTGCGGCCTTCATGATGTTCTCGCCGATCAGGTCGATCAGCTCGAAGCTCAGGGCGTTGAGGGCTTCCGGGCGCTGCAGCGTCAGCACCGCGAATTCCTCGTCATGTGTCAGTTCGATCATTTGTCGGTGGCGGGTACGGGGGTGGGAGCGCGGTATCGCACGGGCTGCGGATGCAAGCGGCCGTCACGCACCCATTGGGTGAGTTCGCGCTTGAGGATCTTTCCGCTGGCTGTCAGCGGAAATTCGGTGACCACGGCGTAGAACTCAGGCATGTCGAACTTCGACAAACCTTCGCGCGCCAGGTGCTCCAGCAGCTCGGCAGCCTCGGGGCCGTCCTCGTGCGCGGTGATGGCCAGGCAGACTTTTTCGCCCAGGCGTTCGTCGGGCACGCCGAAGGCCGCGGCTTTTTTCACAGCTGGATGGCGGTGGGCGTATTCCTCGATGTGCGCCGGGTGGATGTTGTGGCCGCCGCGGATGATCAGGTCCTTCTTGCGGCCGACGATCTGCAGGTTGCCGGCCTCGTCGAAGCGGCCCAGGTCGCCGCTCAGGAACCAGCCAGAGCGGTTGAAGGAGGCCTCCGTCGCCGCCTGGTTGCTGAAGTAGCCGAGCATCAGCACACCGCCCTTGCCGCCGATCTCGCCGACCTGTCCGGCCGGCACTCCCACGTCGGGGTTGTCCGGGTTCCACAGTCGCACCTCGTAGGCCGAGCAGGCCTTGCCGCAGGTGCTGGTGATGACCTCCACCGGGTCGGCGGGCTTGGTGTACTGGTGCGAGCCGTTCTCGGTCATGCCGTAGACGTTCTGCGGCTTGGCGCCGAGCGACAGCAGGCGCCGCGCGGTCTCGGTGGGAATCGGCGCGCCGGCCATGTAGAACACCTTGACCGAACCCAGCTTCTTCAGGGCCCGCGCATCCACCTCCTGCAGCAAGTCCATGGCGTGCGTGGGCACGCCCATCACGTAGGTGGCGCCGGTCATCTCCAGCCAATCGATCGCCTTCACGCCGGCGCCGGGATCGTGCATGACCAGCTCGCAGCCTGCCACCAGCACCTGCTCCAGCGCCACGGTGCCGATGTGATGGCTCATGGGGCTGAGCGTGAGCAGCACCGTGCTGTGGTTCTGGCCCCAGTCGGCGACCATCGAGCGGCCGTTGGCCAGCAGCGTGTTGTCGCTGTGCATCACGCCCTTGGGCGTGCCGGTGGTTCCGCTCGTGAAGGCCAGGTAGACGATCTTGTCCGGATGCGTGCTGGCAGGCGGCAGCGGCAGGCGCAGCGGCTGCGTCGCCTCCGGCATGGCGCGCGTGCTGGGTGGCAATTGGGCATCGGACTTCGCGAGCGGTGGCAGGGCATAGACCCGGCGCATGTGCGGGAGGTCGAGCGCGCGCTCGAAGACGTCGGCCGTGGCTGCGTCGGCGCCCCAGCCGGGCTGGGCCAAGAACGCGGCGCAGTCGATGCGCTTGAGCAGTGCCTCGATCTCGGCCACCGTGTAGTTCTGGTGCAGCGAGGGGTTGCAGACGTAGCCGTTGCGCGAGCAGGCCAGCATCACCACTACCGCCTCAACCCGGTTGGGCAGCCAGACCGAGACCCGGTCGCCGCGCCGCAGCCCGGCCTCGTGCAAGTCGGCGGCCAAAGCGTCGGTCCAGGCCACCAGCGCACTCCAGCTCAGGCGGCGGGCGCTGTCGCGCACCGCGAAAGCGGCGCCCCGCTCGTTGGAATGGCCGCGCGCCAGGGAATACAGCGTGTCGGTCTGCCAGACACCGGAGACGTAGTTCTCGCGGGCAACGGCGGGATCGTGGAGGGTCAGGAGGTGCGACATATCGTGCGCTTCCGTTTGTGTCAGTGTCCGAATTGCGAGGCGTCGGGGGCACGGCGCTCGGCGAAGGACCTGGCCAGCTCCTCGTGCTCCTTCGTGTCGAGGTAGCCGCGCAGCAACAGGTCGTGCGCCATGCGCGACAGGCCGCCCACGCCACCGTGCCGGGCGTTGAAGGCCCCTTTGATCGACGCCAGCGCGAAAGAGCCACGGTCGGCCACTTCCAGGGCGAACTTGCGGGTGGCCGCGGCCAGTTCGGCGTCGGGCACCACCTGGTTGATCAGGCCCCATTCCTGCGCCTCGCGGGCGCTGAGCTTGGGGTTGCGGTACCACATCTCCTTCGCGCGCTTTTTGCCGACCAGGTCTTCCAGGTACCAGGTGCCGTAGCCCGCGTCGAAGCTACCCATCATCGGACCGACCTGACGAAACACCGCGCTTTCCTTGGCGATGGTCAGGTCGCACACCATCTGCAGCACGTTGCCGCCGCCGACAGCGAAGCCGTTGACGCTGGCGATCACCGGCTTCTGCAGCCGGTCGATGGCCTCGTACATCTCCAGCGTGGGCAAGACGCCGGCATACAGCAGCGTCTCCTCCATGCCCTCCTTGCGTCCGCCGATGCAGAAGAAGCGGTCACCGGCGCCGGTGATGACCACCACACGGGTCCGCGTCTCGCGGCGAATCTCGTTGATGCAATCGCGGATCTCGTGGCACATCAACGGCGTGAACATGTTTCCGTCTTCGGGCCGGTTCAGCGTGATGGTTCCGACGGGGCCGTCTTCGGCGTAGATGATTTCCTTGAATTCCATTTTCTTGTCTCTCTCTCAAATGACGCGCTGCGCGCGGAGTTGCTCGATCTGCGATGGCTCCCGTTCGATCCAGGAAGTCAGGATCTGTTCGGTGTGGGCGCCCAGGCGGGGCGGCGGCATCTGCGTACCCTCGGTACGGCCGTCGAAGCGGATGCCCAGGCCCAGCTGCGGAATCTGGCTGCCGGGGCCGTCAGGTCCGTCGGTGCGGTAGAGCAGCCCGGCGGCCTGCAGCGCCTCGTCCTGCGCAAGTTCGTCGAGCCGGTGGATCGGGCCAGCCGGCACCCGCGCCGCGCCGAGCAGTTGCAGCCAGTGCGCGCGTGGTTTCTCCCGCAGCACCGCGGCGATGGCCTGCACGATCTCCGACCGGTTCTCGCGGCGCTGCGCATTGCTGCCATAGGCGGGGTTGGCCGCCACGTCGGGCTGTCCGACCGCTTCCCAGAAACGCCTCCAGATGGCGTCGTTGCCGAGGCCGAGCGTCATGGGTTCGTCGGCGGTGCCGAATACCTGGTAGATGGCAATCACGCTATCGCGCCCGCCGGTGCGGCGACTGAGCTCACCCGAGCCCAGGTAGGGCAACACCCGCGGGCTCATGAAACGCGACATGCTCTCCACCATCGCCACGTCGATGTCGCAACCCTGGCCATCACGCTCGCGCCGAAGCAGCGCCGCCAGCACAGCCATCGCGGCGTCGTGGCCCGCCAGCATGTCGGCCGCAGGCGTGCCTACCTTCTGCGGCGGCGTCTCGGCTTCACCGGTGAGGTCCATCACGCCGGAGTAACCCTCGGCGATGAGGTCGTAGCATGGCAGGTCGGCACGCGGGCCCTGCAGGCCGAAGCCGGTGAGCGAGACATGGACCAGGCGCGGATTGATGGCGCGCAGCGTGGTCGAATCCAGCTTCAACTTGCGCTGTGCACGAGCCACCAGATTGAGCAGTACCACGTCGGCTTTTCCGACCAGCTCGTGCAGCAACGCCTGGCCCTGCGGCGAGGCGATGTCGAGCGTGACGCTGTGCTTGCCGCGGTTCACGCTGAGGAACCAGAGTGACTCGCCGTGCAGGAAGGGAGGGCCCCAGGCGCGCGCATCGTCGCCGCTGCCGGGCTTCTCGATCTTGACCACTGTCGCACCCATGTCGGCAAGCAGCTGGCCTGCGTAAGGGCCCGCGATCGACGAGGTCAGGTCGAGGACGCGAGTGCCCTGCAGCAGGTCCAGCGAAGGGGCAGAACGATGGGGCAGCTCGTGGAAGGGAAGGTGGTGTGTGGGCGTGGACATTGCATGGTGTTCTGCAATCCGTGTGCCACCACGACGTGTCCCCGGCGCGCCCCGCACCACCCCTGTGTATTCCCGGCGTGAACGGCCGGAAACCTTGCGAAACCGGTGTCCTTGCCGAGGACATCGACACCGCCAACCCCAGTATCATGACTTCAATGGAGACACCAATTTCAAAGCGCGACGACGCCCCCTCAGCCCCCGGCCGCGGGGTGCTGATGCTGGCCGTAGACGGGCGCCAGACGATGGCCGGCGGCATCGCGGAAAACCCCGAGACGGCCGCAGCCATGGTGCGCGGCTGGCACGAAGCGCGGCGGCGCGACAAGCGCCTTTTTTCGGTCGATACCGCCGACGGCACACCACTGGTGGTGGTGGCTTTAGCGGCCGACGGTGAGTGCGCGTTGGTGGCCATGCAGCGCGACCAGCGCGACCCGCTGTTCGAATTCGCCGCGTCGGTCGACTTCGCCGGTGACATCCTGGCCCACTTCCTCACCAATCCCTTCGAAGCGCTCAGCGTGGTCGACCGACAGGGCCTGGTGCGCTACATGAGCCCCGTCCACGAACGCTTCTTCGGCCTGCGCGCCGGCGGTGGCGTGGGTCAGCACGTTACCGAGGTCATAGAGAACTCGCGCCTGCATCACGTGGTGGAAGCTGGCAAGTCCGAGATCGGTCTGCTGCACGAGATGCGCGGCATCACCCGCGTGGTCATGCGCCACCCGATTCGCAACAGCCGCAAGGAAACGGTCGGAGCCATCGGTCAGATCATGTTCAAAGGCCCCGAGCAATTGCAGGCGTTGTCGGGCGAGCTGACCAAGCTCAAGTCCGAGGTGGCCTACTACAAGCGCGAACTCAGTGACCTGCGCAACCGCAGCTATGGTCTCGACCAGATGGTTGGCGAGAGCCTGGCAATGCAGCGGCTCAAGCAGCAGATCATCAAGGTGGCGCCGCTCGACATTCCCGTGCTGCTCACCGGCGAAAGCGGCACCGGCAAGGAACTCGCAGCCCATGCGATCCACAAGCTCAGCCACCGGCGCGAGGCCACCATGGTGATGGTGAACGCGGCCGCCCTACCCTCCACGCTGGTCGAAAGCGAACTCTTCGGTTACGAGGCCGGCTCCTTCACCGGCGCCGAGCGCAAGGGCCGTAAGGGCAAGATCGAACAGGCCGATCGTGGTTCGCTCTTTTTCGACGAAGTGGGCGATATGCCCGCCGAAGTACAGGTGAAGCTGCTGCGGGTGCTGCAGGACGGCTCATACCAGCGCGTTGGCGCCAACGAGGTCAAGCACTCCGACTTTCGCCTGGTGAGCGCGAGCAACCGCAACTTCGAAGCCATGATCGCCGAGGGCACTTTCCGCCTCGACCTTTTCTATCGCATCGGCGCGGTGACCATCCGCCTGCCCTCGCTGCGCGAGCGGCTCGACGACATCCCGGCGCTGGCCGAGTTGGCCCTGAACCAGTTCGCCGAACGCCACGGCCAACGGCCCAAGCACCTGTCCGAAGACGCGATTGCCTTTCTGCAGGCCCAACGCTGGCCGGGCAACGTGCGCCAGCTCATGCACACGGTGGAACGCTCGGCCATCTTCAGCGAGGGCGACGTGATCGGACCGGCAGACTTCGGCATGCTCGAATCCGGATTCGCCGAATTCGCCGAACTCGGCGGCGAGCCCGCGTTCAGCTCGCCAGCCGGCGCTGGCGCGCATTCGCTGGAGCCCGACAGCACCGAGCCCATGCGGGTCAGCAGCGCGGTCGAGCAGGTGGAAGAGCAGCTCATCCGCCAGGCCATGGCACGCAACCATGGCAACAAGAAGCGTGTGGCGGCCGAGCTCGGCATCTCGCGTTCGTATCTCTACAAGCGCCTGGCCCAGATGGAGCCCGGCGCCGAGCTGACCGGCTGAGTGCCGGGGCTTGCGGCGGCAAGCCCCGCATGGCTTCAGAGTCGCATCATCACGGACTTGGTCTGGGTGTAGGCCTCGATCGACTCCATGCCCAGCTCCCGCCCATAGCCCGACTGCTTGTAGCCGCCCATCGACATCACCGGATCAGCCTCGGCATAGGTGTTGATCCAAACCCGGCCCGATTTCAGCGAACGTGCCACACGATGCGCCCGGCTCACGTCGCGGGTCCACACTGCGGCGGCCAGGCCGTATTCGGTGTCGTTGCCCTGCAGCACCGCGTCATTCTCGTCCTTGAAGCCGATGATCGACAGCACCGGGCCGAAGATCTCCTCGCGGGCGATCTTCATGCCGTTGGAGACACCGGCGAACACCGTGGGCTGCACGAAGTAGCCGACATTGCCCACGCGCGAACCGCCGAGCGACAGCTTGGCGCCGCCTTCGCGGCCGGCGTCGACGTACGACAGCACGCGCTCCATCTGCCGCTCCGAGATCAGCGGGCCGAGCTGCGTGTCGGGCGCGAAAGGCGCACCTACCTTGTAGCCCGCGGCAAGCGCAGTGACCCGCTCGCCGACCTCGTCGACGACGCTTTCGTGCACGAAGAGCCGGGTGCCGGCCGAGCAGATCTGGCCGGAGTTGCGGCAAAAGGTGGACACCGCTGCGTTGATGGCCAGGTCCATGTCGGCGTCGGGAAAAATGATGTTGGGCGACTTGCCGCCGAGCTCCAACGTCACCTTCTTCATATTCACGGTGGAGGCCTGCAGGATCGCCCGGCCCACCGCGGTGGAGCCGGTGAAGGCGACCTTGTCGATGTCCGGATGCGCGGCGATGGCCGCGCCCGCCGTGGCGCCGTAGCCCGGCACGATGTTCACCACGCCCGGTGGCATGCCGGTCTGCTCGATCAGCTCGGCCAGGCGCAGCGTGGACAGCGGAGCTTGCTCCGCCGGCTTGAGCACCAGGGTGTTGCCGCAGGCCACGGCCGGAGCGATCTTGTTGGCGGCCATCACGATCGGCACGTTCCAGGCGTTGATCAAGCCGCACACGCCCATGGGCTCGCGCAGCATGTAGAGAAACCGTGCGCCGTCGATTGGGTTGGTGGTGCCGAAGATCTTGGTCGGCCAGCCTGCGTAGTAGCGGAAGATTTCCGCGACCTGCACCGAACGAGCGCGGGTGGAAGCGATGGGCGCCCCGCTGTCAATGGTCTCGAGCACGGCGAGCTCTTCGGCGTGCTGGTCGACCACGTCGGCGATCTTCAGCAGCAGACGGGTGCGGGCGTGCGGAGACATGCCTGTCCAGGACGGTTGTTCGTAGGCCTTTCGGGCAGCGACAACCGCGCGGTCGACGTCGGCGCTGTCGGCCTCGGCCACCTCGACCAGCGCTTGTTCGGTGGCGGGGTCGAAGGTGGTGAACGTCTTGCCGCTCACGGCGTCGACCCAGCGACCGTCGATGAGCAGGCGTTTGGGACCGGTCTCGAGCCAGGCGAGCGCAGCCTGGTGGCCGGCGGTCAGCGGTGCGGCGCTCACGGGTTTTTCGGTTTGTGCGGTGGAACTCATGGTTTATCTCCTGAGGCTGGATTCCGGGAATACAGGTATGAAAACAGTCGCCGATGGGACTGTTCGCAAGGGTGGTGCCACCGGCAGCGTCGCGCCCAGTCGGCGGGCCCGGCAAAGCATCGGGGCGGGGAGTGTTTTCGGCGAGGACATCGGCTGGCCTCGCCACCGACGACACTGTCGCCGAACCGCACACACCTGCCTAGACGCCGCGCTGCCGGCCCGCCCGATGGCGCAGGGGCATGCAAGTTGCGGTGAATCCACGCTGCCCCGACCCACGCCGATCGCCCCATGGAACTCCGTCATCTCCGCTATTTCATGGCCGCCGCCGAAGAGCAGCACTTCGGCCGGGCCGCCGAGCGCCTCAATGTCACGCGACCAGCCGTGTCGCAACTCGTGGCCGACCTCGAGTCCGAACTTGGCATCGCGCTTTTCGAGCGCATGCCGCAGCAGATCCGCCTGACCACGGCCGGCCGCGCCTTGCTGCCGCAACTCCACGCGGTGATGGACGACCTGAACGAGGCGTTGGCCATGGCGCGGCGCGTGGGCCACGGCGAAGCCGGCAGCCTCACCGTCGGCTACGGTTCGCTGACCCTGCTCAACAAGGTGTTCCGCGCGGCGATCAAACGGTTTCACGAGACCTATCCGGCCGTCACGCTGTCGCTGGTGGAAATGCCCACCTCCGCGCAGCCGCAGGCGCTGGCCGACGGCCGCATCCAGGCCGGCTTCATGCATTTCGGACCGGAGCCGCCTTTTCAGACCCGCAAGCGGGGGGCAGGCAACACGGTGCAGGTAGAAACGGTGCTCGACTGGTTTCCGATCCAGACCGGCGGGCTCGGCGTGGCGGTGCCGCATGACCACCGGCTGGCGCAGCAGGCATCGGTGAGCCTGGCCGACCTGGTCGACGAAGGCTTCGTGGTGGTGCCGCAATCGGCCAGCAGTCCGGGCTTCGGCCTGCTCTACGCTTTCTGCCAGAAGGCGGGCTTCGTGCCGCGCATCGTGCAGGAGGTGAGTTCCATCACCTCGCAGCTCAACCTGATCTCGGTTGGCATGGGCATCGGCATTACGGTCATCGGGCGCAACTTCAGCTATCCCGATAGCCTGGTGGTGATACCGCTGCACGAGGTCGACTACCGGATGAACTTCGTCTTCGGCTGGGTGAAGGGGCAGCATGACCCCGTGCTCGAACGCATGCTCGACGTGGTGAAGGCTGTCGCCCGGGAGCAGTAGGTCGCGGGGCCCGTGCCACCCCCGGGCGCCACGCATCTCAGGCGACCTTCGCGGTGTGGGCCGGGCGACCGGTCGCGGCCTTCACGAAGTCGGCCTGGCGCCCCGAGATAGCCGCGTCCAGGCCTTCACGGAACTCAGGGTTCGACATGGCCAGCACCGCCCCGAAGCCTTCGTACGCGAACATTTCGCTCATCGACGATTCGAAGCTGCGCGCCATGATGTTCTTGGCCAGGCCCATCACCTCGGCCGGGCCTTCGGACAGGCGCACCGCCTCGGCCAAGCCCGCGTCATAGACCTCGTGATCGGGCACGACCTTGGCAGCCAGACCAAGCTCCAGCGCTTCGGGCGCCAGCATGGTGGCGTTGGCAAACAGAAAGTTCTTGGCCCGTGCCATACCGATCAGGCGTGGCAGGTGGTACATCATTCCAACGTCCGGTACGGTGCCGAGCCGGAAGAAACCCGACATGAGTTTGGTGCTCTCGCCGATCACCACCACATCGCCCGTCAGGGCCAGGCCCATGCCTCCGCCGACCGCGTGGCCGCGCACGCCCACCACCACCGGCTTGTTCAGCGAGATCAGCGGAATCAGCCAGCGGCTCAGGTTACGAAAACGCCGGTGTACCGGCCACGGATCGCACTGCGTCTTGAGCATCTTGAAGTCGCCGCCAGAACAGAAGGTCGGGCCATCGGCGGTGAGATAGACAGCGCGCACCGCCGGGTCGCGGTCAGCCAGATCGATCGCCTCGCCGAGCTGCTCGCGCAGCTCGATCGTGAGCGAGTTCCGGTTCTCCGGGCTCGCCAGCCGCACGATCAGCACGGAGCCGTGCATCTCGGTAATCACCACTTTCTTGTCCATGTGTTTCCTGTTTATGTCGTGCAAGGGTGGGCTGCGGTCTGCAAAGCACGTGCCATCGCCATGCAGCCCCATCACCGCCCTTGCCGCCATCCAGAAAGACGTGCCGGCACCGCTTTTTGTCCACGGCGAAAACACTCAGGTGCGCCCTGCGGACACTCCGATGCCCAGCCTGCGCGCGCTGCCGACCTGCCCCGCTCGACAGCCCCGTGCAAGCCAGCATCGGCACGCTCTGGCACACCGTTTGCGGAAAAAGCGACCGGCAACCAATGACTACTACACGGAGAAGTTCGATGTTCACCAATGAAACCCTGCAGGGCCGCGTCGCGTTGATCACCGGAGGCGGCACAGGGATAGGCCTGGAGATCGCCACCACCTACGCCAGGCTGGGCGCGAGCGTGATGCTCGTCGGCCGCAACGAAGAGCGCGTGCAGGCCGCCGCCGCCGCCATCACCCAGGAAGGCGGCAAGGCCCAGGCCATGCGGGCCGACGTTCGCAACTACGACGACGTGAAGGCCGCGGTGGACGCCACCGTGGAGAAGTTCGGTGCGCTCGACATCCTGGTCAACAACGCGGCCGGCAACTTCGTCTGCCCAACCGCCGAACTCTCGCCCAACGGCTGGCGTACGGTAATCGACATCGATCTGAACGGCACCTTCTACGGCTGCCACGCCGCCTACCCGCACCTCAAGACGTCGACATTCGGCGGATCGATCATCAGCATCATCACCATGCTCGGCGTGACCGGCTGGCCGGGCGCGGCGCACGCGTCAGCGGCCAAGGGCGGCATTCTGTCGCTGTCGCGCACGCTGGCGGTGGAATGGGGTGGCGACGGCATCCGCGTCAACACCATCTCGCCCGGCCCGATCGGCGATACCGAAGGCGTGCAGCGTATGTACATCGATGCCGGCAAGGGCGACCTCGAGGCCCGCAAGACCGCGCTCGGCCGCTTCGGACGCAAGGCCGACATCGCCAACGCTGCGGTCTATCTCGGCTCGGACCTGGGCTCCTACGTCACTGGAGACAACATCATCGTGGACGGTGGCCGCTGGCTGAAATATGTGGCTGGCTGAAGGTTCACGCCCCAAGCCTTTTCAAGCGCCCGCCGGCCACTCGCCGGCGGGCGCATTCTGCATTCAGAGCCAGTCAACGGACCCTGCCCCGCCCAGGGCCGGCGCTCCCGGCGCGTCAGAACCTCGCAGGCTGGCGTCCACCGCGGTGGGCAGCGCCGGGATTTCGGTGCCGTCGTCGCCGCGCACCCGACGCTCGAACAGGCCACGGGCCTTGAAATGCGGGCTCGCCACCGCCTCCTCTACCGACTTCACTATCGACACGCAGGCGTCCACACCGTCGAAACGACGCAGCCAATCGTCGGCGCTGCGGCTGGCGACGATGGCCGCCACCGCCTGCCGCACTCCGGCCGGATCGGCCTCGTCGTCAAGCAATTGAGGGGCCTCCAGCACACGCAGGAAGTTTTCCCAGAACTTCTGCTCCAGCGGGGCCGCCGCGAGAAACCGGCCGCAGGCCGTGCGATAGACCTGGTAGCGCGGCGTGCCGCCGGTCACCAGTTCGCCACCCGGACGCGGCCACTGGCCGGCCCCGAAGCCGCTGCCCAGGCCCCAGTACTGGAAGGTGAAGAGGTTGTCGGCCATGGCCACGTCGAGCGTGCGCCCCCTGCCATCGGCATCGCGTGCGCGCAGCGCCAGCAGGATGTTCATCACCGCCGGATAGGCCCCTCCCGCGATGTCGGCGACCAGTGCCTGTGGCAGGCCCGGCGCGCCGTCAGCGCCGGCGGTGAGGGACACCATGCCCGCCTCGGCCTGGTAGTTGAGGTCGTGCGAGGCCACCTGCGCGAGCGGCCCGCTCTGGCCCCAGCCGGTGATCGAGCAATACACCAGGCGTGGATTGAGCGAGCGCATGGCCTGCGGGCCGAGGCCGAGCCGCTCCATCACGCCGGGCCGGTATTGTTCGATCAGCACGTCGGCCGCTGCGATCAGCGCAATGGCCCGGTCGCGCGCGGCGGCGTCCTTCAAATCGAGCGCAAGGGAGCGCTTGCCTTGGTTAAGCAGGGTGAAATTGACGCTGTCGCGGCCCAGGCGCGGTTCGTAATTCCGCATCTCGTCGCCGCGTCCGGGCCGCTCGATCTTGATGACATCGGCACCTGCCTGCGCCAGGAGCAGGCTGCACATGGGCCCGGGCAGCAAGGTGCTGAAGTCGACGACACGAATACCCGCCAGCGCTGGCCGCGCGGCGGTCGATGGAGATTTGGCTTGGTTCATGTCTGAGGCTGGCTGCAAGGCACATGCCATCCACGACACATCGGAACCTGCCCCGGTGGTGGTCAGCGGAACTTAAGCCCCGGGCAAAAAAAGCGACTCGACACCCGGCAGGCCCGCTTCGCAGAATCGTTCGACCACCCCATCAGCGGACCCCTCGCATGCTGCAAGAAATTTCAAACGAACGTCCCCTCTCCGGCATCCGCGTGCTGGAGCTCAGCCACCTCATCGCCGGCCCGTATTGCGCGCAGATGCTCGCCGACGAAGGTGCCAGCGTGGTGAAGGTGGAGCCGCCCGGCGGCGAGCTGACCCGCAAGCGCGAACCCATGCGGCACGTGGGCGATGAGAAGGTCGCGGCCTATTACGCCTCGCTCAACCGGGGCAAGCGGAGTGTGGTGTTGGACCTGAAGAATCCGGCCGGACTCGACGTGATGGAACGCCTGCTCGCCTCTTGCGACGTCTTCGTCACCAACATGCGGGTGGCCGCGCTGGAGCGGCTGGGCCTGCATCCGCAGGCGCTGCACCAGCGTTTTCCGAGGCTGATCGTGGCCTGCATCTCGGGCTTCGGCATGGAGAACGCCGACGCCCACACCGGCCGCGCGGGCCTGGCCATGGTGGCAGAGGCGCTTTCCGGCGCCACCGGCCTCACCCGCGATCATTCGGGCAATCCGGTGTGGTGCGGCTTCGCGCTGGGCGACATCACTGCCTCGCTGTCGGCCCACGCGGCGATCCTGCTGGCCCTGCGGCAGCAGGAGCGGCACGGCATGGGACGGGTGATCGACATCGGCCTGGTCGAATGCATGCTGCCAATGGTGTCGGTGGCCATGGGACGGGTGCAGGTCGAAGACCAGGCCTGTTCGGGCTTCTCCGGCTCCAACGGTTTTCACGGCGTGCCCTACGGCGCATTCCCCGCAGCCGACGGATTCGTCAACATCGGCGTCAACAGCGACGAGTTCTGGCGCCGCCTCTGCGGCGCCATGGGCCGACCCGAGCTCGGTACCGACGCACGCTACGCCACCTACGTGCAGCGCGCGCTGCGTCAGCAGGAGGTGCACGCCATCACCGAGCAATACACCCGCGCTCACACGCGGGCCGAACTTACGGCGCAGCTGTCGGCAGCCGACGTGCCGGTGGCCGGCATCCTGAGCATGAACGAGGTCATCACCGACGACTACCTGCGCGAGCGCGGCGCGGTGATGGATGTGGACGACGGCTACGGAGGCCGCTTCGTGCTGCCGGCCGACCCCGCCTGGCCGGCGCAGGACGGCGTGGTGCCGCGCATTCCGCGCCTGGGCGAACACCGCGATGCGGTGCTGCATCAGGAACTGGGCCTGCCGATCGAGGAAATCGACCGGCTCGAGCGGTCCGGCGCCTTTGGCGGCGCCGCCCCCCAGCGACCCGCCGCCAGCCCCGTCACGGCAGCCAGCACCGTCACGGCAGCCAGCACCGCCGCCGTGGAGTAAGCCGCCTACGATGGATACCGGCCTCTACTTCGAGGAATACGACGAAAGCTGGACCTTCGAGACGCCGCCGGTCGCCATCACCGACGCACGCATCCAGGCCTTTGTCGAACTGCACGGCTTCTCCACCCCCACCTATACCGATCCCGGGTATATGCAGGCGGCCTATGGCGGCCGCCTGGCGCCCGGCCTTCTGGTGCTGTGTACCGCCGAAGGACAGGTGCTGTCGGCCGGGGTTACGCGGCGGCGCGGTATCTTCCTCATGGAGCTCACACCACGTTTCCTGCGACCGGTCCATGCAGGCGACACCGTCGCCGGCCGCATCCGCTTCCAGTCGAAAAAACCCACGTCCAGGCCCGACCGGGGCGTGGTGGTCACGACACACGAAGTCGTCAACGGCCAGGGCGAGACGGTGATCCGCTACGACGCCACCCGCATGATCCGCACCCGGGCCTTCGTCGAGCCAGGCTGAAATCCAGCGCACAAAAAAGCGGCCCCTTTGCAGGAGCCGCCCGGTCGGGTCGAGCCGCGTCGGCCTAAGCGCCCTCAGGCCCGCTGGCGCTGCTGCAACTCGTCGGCCACGTCGTTCTTGCGGATGTCGCGCAGGCCGGTCTTGCCGTGGTGACGGTCGGCAATCTTGTAGCCCAGCGCGTCCTCCGCGATCATGATCTTCTGCACGTTGGCCGAGCCCTCGCCGGTAAAGGCCAGGTCGGCATAGGAGCGCAGCCAGGAGACGCGGTACTCCGATGCGAGCCCGTAGCCGCCGAAGATCTGCATGGCCTTGTCTGCGCAGAACTTGGCAGTCTGCGAAGCGTGGTACTTGGCGATCGACGAAATGCGGTTGGAGGGCATCGAGTTGTCCATGCACCAGGCGGCCTTGTAGACCAGCGCCCGGCTCGCTTCGATGGCGACAGCCATTTCGGCGATGTCGGACTGGATCATCTGGAAACGGCCGATCGCCTGGCCGCGCAGCTCGCGCTCGTTGGCGTAGCGCACCGCGTCCTCGAAGCAGGCGCGCGCCACGCCGAGCGCCTTGCCGGCCACGGTCACCCGGCCCGGCTGCAGCGCCCGCATGATGATCTTGAAGCCGTCGCCCTCGGCGCCGAGGCGGTTCTCGACCGGCACGATGAAGTCGTCGAGAAACAGCACGTTGGTGCGCATGGCGTTCGACAAGCCCATCATCTCGATCGGCTCTGCCTTCCAGCCAGGGTACTTCCTGGGCTCCACGATGAAGGCGGTGACACCCTTGGCTCCGGCATCGCGATCGGTCTTGGCGAAGAGAATTCCGACATCGGTCTCGTTGGCCATGGAGGCCCACATCTTCTGGCCCGAGATGCGGTAGACGTCACCCTCGCGCCGCGCGAAGGTCTTCATGTTGCCCTCGGCGTCGGAGCCTCCGCCGGACTCGGTCAGCGACATCATGCCGATGGTCTTGCCGGCGATGAGGTTGGGCACGTAGCGCTCGATCTGTTCGGGCGTGCCGCCCAGGTAGATGCAGCTCGGACAGGTGGAGCCCTGCTGGTTGTTGCAGGCCGCGAAGCGCACGTCGATGCGCGCCATCTCCTCCTGGATCACCGTGGCGGCCATGTAGCCCATGTCGCTGCCGCCGACCGATTCGGGGAACACGGCGCCATAGAGGCCGGCCTCGCCGGCCTTGCGCACCAGCTCGCGCGGGAATTCGCCGCGCTTCTCGTAGCCCTCCATCACGGGGGCCACTTCCTGGGTCATGAAACGGATGACCATGTCGCGCACGGCTTCGATTTCGGGGGTCATCGAGGGATCCATCTGGCTACTCCTTGGGTGTCGGTTCGTTCGTTCAATCTGCGCGGATGTTGGCGGCCTTGATGACCTGGCCCCAACGGTAGATGTCGTTCTTCACGCTGGCGCCCCAGGCCTGCGGATCGGCGAGTGCCGAAGTCAGGCCGAGCGTCTGGAACCGCTCCTGCACCGCCGGCGTGTTGACCACACGGGCGATGGCCTCGTAGAGCTGTACGACCACGGCCGGCGGGGTATTGGCCGGGACCATGTAGCCGTAGTTGCTCGACGGATCGAAATTGGGAAAGCCGGCTTCGATCATGGTGGGCACGCCGGGAAACGCAGCCACGCGCTGGGTGGCGGTGACCGCCAGCGCCCGCAAGTGGCCGCCGCTCACGCCCTGCAGTGCCTCGGGCTGGGTAGCGAAAAAGAAGTCGAGCCGACCACCGATGAGGTCGGGAATCACCGCCGCGTTGCCTTTGTAGGGCACATGCAGCGCACTGATGTTGGCCGCCCGCTTGAAGAGCTCGCCCGAGAGGTGGCCCAGCGAGCCGACCGCACCGGATCCGAAAGTCAGCCCGCCGGGCCTGGCCTTGCCGGCGGCCACCAGGTCCGCGACGCTGCGGCCCGGAGCGTTCACCGAGGTGGTCAGGACCAGCGTGGTGCTGGCCACACGGGCCACCGGGACGAAGTCGCGCAGCAGGTCGTAGCGCACGTTTTCCTTGAGCACCATGTTGACCGCCTGCGGCGTGGAGACCTGCAGGATCGTGTAGCCGTCAGGCGGGGTGCGTGCCGCGTATTCGGTACCCATGGCCGCGTCGCCACCGGGCCGGTTCTCCACGATCACCGGCTGGCCCAGGACCTCGCCCAACGGCGTGCTCAGAATGCGAGCCACCACGTCGCCGACGCCGCCGGCGACATACGGAACCACGATGCGGATCGATCGCGAGGGATATTTGTCCTGGGCCTGGACAGGGGCCAGTGGCAGGGCGCCGATCGCCATCACCAGGCAGGCCAACGCACTGCGGACGAAGCGGTTCATTCCATGTCTCCTTCTTTATGAATGGCCTGGCGGAGCCGGCCGGGTCGCTCATCGATTCTCGAAGTCGCTACCCCTGGCTGTCGAGTCGGCTTTTGTGGAGTCAGCGGTAAGCAAAGCTGACCGGCACCGCGGCATTACCAGGCGGCCTGCAGCAACTCCAGCACCTCGTCGGCATGGACCACCGTGCGCGGGTTGCGGCTGATGAACCAGTCCGACATCGCCGCCTCGGCTATCTCCGGCAGATGCGTCTGCTCGATGCCGATCTCGCGCAGACGGCGCGGCACCGCCAGTCCGGCCAACAGCGCCTGCAGGGTCTCCACGGCATCGCCTGCGCCCAGCGCCTCGGCCACCCGCGGGCGCCGAGCGGCCGTGGCGCTGGCGTTGAAGCCCAGCGTGTAAGGCAGCACGATGGCGTTGACGATGCCGTTCGACGCGGTGCTGCGGCGGCCGATGGCATGGGCCAACACCGAAGCCAGCCCGCCGCCCGACTGCTCGGTACCGCGCCCACACAGCACCGCCGACACGGCCAGGGCCGCGCGCGCAGCGGGGTCGTCTTCGCCCCGTCCGCCAAGGTGCCTGGCCACCAGCCGAATCGCCTGCATCAGCCACGCCTCGGAGAACGGATCGCAGCGCGGCGTCTCCAATGCCTCGATGGCGGTCGACAGCGTGTTGAGGCCCGCCTCCAGCACCAGCGATGGCGGCGCGCTGGCCAGCAGGCCGGGATCGAGAGCGATGGCGCGGGCCCGGGTCTTGGGATCGAACAGTGCCATGCGGCGTCCGCTCGCCGGGTCGTGTACCGCGCTGCCGGCCTTGACGAAGGCGGTGCTCGGCGTGGTTGGCACGACGAACTGCGCGAGCTTGGGCGCCGACAGTCGCGGGCTGTCGAAGCGACCGTCGGGCAGCCGGCGGGTACACAGCTCCTCGGCTGGACGCTCCTCGGCCAATAGGATCGCCGCCGCCCGCCCCGTCACCGCCGCCGAGCCCCCGCCCACTGCAATCACGGCATCGGCCTGCAGCGCGTGCAGGCGGGCAGCGACTTCGGCCACTGCGGGCATCGGGCTGTCTGGCTTGACTGCATGGCTCTCGCCCACCAGCACATCGCCGAGCGCATCGCGCAGCGCCTGCAGGGCCGGCGACGCACCGACCGAGCGGCCGGTGACGACGACCGCCCGGCTGCAGCCGGCACGTCGCACCTCCTGCGCCAGCGCCGCAAGGCTCCGAACGCCGCAATGCAGCCGCAACTCGGGCGCCAGGTACTGGAAATCGGAAAAGTGGGGATGGGGGAAAACGCTGTGCATGGTGCAGACAGCCGAGGCTGCAATGGGGTTCAAATCGACTGCTTCATGCAATCGATATGCCACGGAGGCAGGGCATGCTTGTTGCGATGCGAACGGCCTTGCCGCCACTGCCCGACTCATGGAACTGCGTCACCTCCGATATTTCATAGCCGCGGCCGAAGAGGAACATTTCGGCCGCGCGTCCGAACGGCTGCACGTCACGCGGCCGGCGGTTTCCCAGATCATCGCGGACCTGGAGGACGAGCTCGGAACGCTGCTTTTCGAGCGCCTGCCGCAGCACGTCAAGCTGACCGCCGCCGGCCGCGCCTTCCTGCCGCAGCTGCAGGCCATCATGGTCGAGCTGCAGGAGGCGGTGGCCCTCACCAAGCGGGTCGGACAGGGCAAGTGCGGCAGTCTCAACATCGCCTACGGCAACCTCACCCTGCTCCACTCGCTGTTCAAGGCCACCATCAAGCGTTTCAGCGAGCGGTATCCCGAAGTCGCCCTGCACCTGGTGGAGTTGCCCAGCTTCCAGCAGCCCAAGGCGCTGACCGATGGTCGGGTGCAGGCAGGCTTCATGCATTTCGGCCCCGACCCCGGCCTGCTCACCCGCCGCCGCGCCGACGGTTTGCCACCGGCAGAGCAGACGCAGCTCGACTGGTTTCCGATCCAGACTGGCAGCCTGGGCGCGGTGGTGCCGCGCGACCACCGGCTCGCCGGCCGCGCGTCGGTCACCTTGGCCGAGCTGGCCGACGAACGCTTCGTGGTCGTCCCGCAATCGAGCAGCAGCCCCGGCTATGGCGCGATCTACGCGCTTTGCCAGAAGGCGGGCTTCGAGCCCAACGTGATCCAGGAAGTGAGCTCCATCACTTCGCAGCTGAACCTCGTGTCTGTCGGCATGGGCATCGGGCTGGCGGTGATCGGCGAGCACTTCGCCTATCCGCCCAGCCTGGCGGTGGTGCCGCTGCACGGGGTCGACTACACCACCAACTTCGTCTTCGGATGGTCGCGCGGGCGGACCGATCCGGTGCTGGAGCGCATGGTGCAAGTGGTGAAGGAAGTGGCCGCCGAGCTTCAGGCGCAGCCGCCCGATCAGCGCCCCTGAAACTTCGGCGTGCGCTTCTCCTTGAAGGCCGCCACCGCTTCGCGATGGTCCTCGCTGGTCCGCACGATGGGCAGGTTGGCCGCGACGATTTCCTGCGCAGTGGCCAGATCCTTGTCGAGACCGAAACGCATGACCCGTTTGATCAGCTGCACCGACAGCGGCGCACCATCGGCCACGCGCCGCGCGAAGGCGTAGGTGCCGGCCATCAGCTCCTCGTCGGCGAACACCTTGCTCACCAGGCCGATACGTTCGGCCTCGCGCGCATCGACCCAATCGGCGGTCCAGAACATCTCCAGCGCCTTGGCCCAACCCACGATACGCGGCAGCAGATAGGCGCCGCCCACGCCGGGGATCAGGCCCATGCGGGCATAGGTCTCGGCAAAGCGCGCGCTCTCTGCGGCAAAACGTATGTCGCAAGCCAGCGCGATGTCGAGCCCGCCGCCGGTGGCCATGCCGTTGAGCGCGCAGATCACCGGCTTGTCGATCTCCCAGATCTTGCGCGGCAACCGCTGCGCTCCTTCGGCCACGCGCGTCTTGATGCGCTCTGCACTCATCGCCGCCGAGGCAGAGAAGGTCTCGACATCGCCGCCGGTGGTGAAGGCCCGGCCGGTGCCGGTCATCACGATCACCCGCACCTCGGGATCGGTGCGGCACAGCTCCAGCGTGTTGATCCATTCCTCGAGCATCTCGTCGGTGAAGGCGTTCAGCTTTTCGGGGCGGTTGACGGTGATGGTTGCAATGCCATCGTCCACCTTCAACATCAATTGTTCTGACATCTCTGCAATCTCCTGGTTCTATCTGGCGCGTATCGGCGCTGATGGGGGACGGCTGCCGCTGCGGCCATGCTGCCCTGCCACGAATCACGCCGCAAGCCGTGTGCCACGCGAGGACGCGTCGCGTGGCCGGGGTATTGCAGCCGCATTGGGACGCCAGCGGATTTCTTCTGATCGCGTCCACGCGGCACGATCTGTCGTCGGCACGCACACGGCCGTGTGCAGGGACGACACCGCCACGTCGTCGCTGGCAGCGCGGGCCGCCATGCCCGGGAGTGGCAAGCCGTTACCTCATCGCTGGCACACCGCTTGCGCAAACGCTCCTTTCCCCAAACGGCGCGATGCGCGCCACGGAGCAGACAAGTTGGGACAAGAACTGAAAAAGATCGGCATCGTCGGCGCCGGCGCCATGGGACGCGGCATCGCGCAGGCATGCGCCGCCGCCGGCTGCGAGGTGCAGCTGTTCGACATGGCCGCCGACGCGGTGGCTCGGGCGCTCGACGCCGTCCGGACGGACCTCGCGCAAGGCGTGGCCAAGGGTCGTCTGAGCCAGGAAGACCTCGACGCCACCATGGCCCGGCTGCAAGGTATCGGCGACATCGCGCTGATGGCCGACCGCGACTTGGTGGTCGAAGCGATCGTGGAAAAGCTCGAGCCCAAGCAGCAGCTGTTTCGCCAGCTCGAAGGCATTGTCGGACCGGACTGCGTGCTTGCGACCAACACCTCATCGCTCAGCGTGACGGCCATCGCCGCCAACTGCGAGCGGCCACAGCGAGTGGCCGGGTGGCATTTCTTCAACCCCGTCACTCGCATGCGGGTGGTGGAAGTGATCCAGGCTCCGCGCACCTCCGACGAGGCGGTGGAGGCGCTGGGCGAGCTGTCCAGGCGCATGGGCCACCGTGGCGTGCGCACATCCGACTCGCCGGGCTTCGTGGTCAACCACGCCGGGCGAGCATTCGTCACCGAAGGGCTGAAGCTGCTGTCGGAACGCACTGCCGAGCATCCAGTACTCGACGGCATCCTGCGGTCCTGCGCGGGCTTTCGCATGGGCCCGCTGGAGTTGCTCGACCTGACCGGTCTGGACGTGTCGGTGCCGGTGATGGAATCGATCCACGGCCAGTACTACGGCGACGACCGCTACCGCCCTTCCCCCCTCGCCCGCACCCGTCTGTTGGCCGGCCTGTTGGGCCGCAAGGCCGGCCAGGGCTTTTACCGCTACGAAGCCGGTGCCGGTGCCGCCACGCCCGCCGACGCCAAGACGCTCGCAGCACCCTACGAGGGCGCCGTGTGGTGGCCCGACGACGGCCCGGCCGCCCTGCCCGCGGCGCTGGCAGAGATCCTCGGCGCGGTTCGCCGCGTGGCCGACCCGGCCCAGGCTGACCTGCTGCTGCTCGCACCACTGGCTGAAGACCTGTCCACCACCGTCGCCACACTCGGCCTCGACGCCGCCCGAGCGGTGGCGATAGACCCGCTTTTCGGCAGCCGCAACGGCGTCACCCTCATGGCCAGCCCGGCCACCAGCGGCGCTGCCATCGACGCCGCGCAAGCCGCCTTCGCCGCCGCCGCGGTGCCCGCCTTCGTCATCGCCGACTCGCCCGGTTACGTGGCGCCGCGCGTGGTCGCCTGCGTGGTCAACCTGGCTTGCGAGATGGCGCAACAGGCGGTCGCCTCGCCGGCCGACATCGACGCTGCGGTGCGCCTGGGCCTGGGCTACCCCATGGGGCCGTTCGAATGGGGCGACAAGCTCGGTGCCACAAGGGTGCTGGAGGTGCTGCGCGGCCTGCAAACCACTTTCGGCGACCAGCGCTACCGCCCCGCCCCCTGGCTCGTTCGCCGCGCCCGCCTCGGACTAAGCCTGTCCGCACCCGATCGGCAACCCTGAAATTTCTCGACTCCCTCCAAGAACTATGACAAACCAGGCTTTCATCTGCGACGCCATCCGCACCCCCTTCGGCCGCTACGGCGGCGCGCTCTCCTCGGTGCGGGCCGACGACCTCGGCGCGGTGCCGCTCAAGGCGCTGATGACACGCAACCCCAATGTGGATTGGGCGGCGGTCACCGACGTCATCTTCGGCTGCGCCAACCAGGCCGGCGAAGACAACCGCAACGTGGCGCGCATGTCCTCGCTGCTGGCCGGCCTGCCGATGGAGCTGCCCGGCTCCACCGTCAACCGCCTGTGCGGCTCGGGCATGGACGCCATCGGCACGGCGGCACGCGCGATCAAGGCGGGTGAAGCCGGTCTGATGATCGCCGGCGGCGTGGAAAGCATGAGCCGCGCGCCGTTCGTCATGCCCAAGGCCGAGTCGGCTTTCAGCCGCGCCAACGCGGTGTACGACACCACCATCGGCTGGCGCTTCGTCAACAAGCTGATGAAGCAGATGTACGGCGTGGATGCCATGCCCGAGACCGCCGAGAACGTGGCCGACGACTACCAGATCGACCGCCTGTCGCAGGACAAGATGGCCCTGGCCTCGCAGCAGCGCGCCGTCGCGGCGCAAAAGGCCGGCTACTTCGACGCCGAGATCACCCCGGTGACCGTGCCGCAGAAAAAGGGCGACGCCATCGTCGTCTCCAGGGACGAGCATCCACGCGACACCAGCATGGAAGCCCTCGCCAAGCTCAAGGGCGTGGTCCGCCCCGACGGCACGGTGACCGCCGGCAACGCCAGCGGCGTGAACGACGGCGCCTGCGCGCTGCTGCTGGCCGACGAAGCTTCGGCCAAGGCCCACGGCCTCACGCCGCGCGCCCGCATCGTCGGCATGGCGACGGCCGGCGTGGCGCCGCGCGTGATGGGCATCGGCCCGGCGCCGGCGTCGCAGAAGGTGCTGGCGCTGACCGGGCTGACGCTCGAGCAGATGGACGTGATCGAGCTCAACGAGGCCTTTGCCGCCCAGGGCATCGCGGTGCTTCGGCTGCTGGGGCTGCAAGACGACGATCCGCGCGTCAACCCCAACGGCGGCGCGATCGCGCTCGGCCACCCGCTGGGCGCCTCGGGCGCGCGGCTGGTGACCACGGCGGTCAACCAACTGCACAAGAGCGGTGGCCGCTACGCGCTCTGCACCATGTGCATCGGCGTCGGCCAGGGCATCGCAGTGGTGCTCGAACGCGTCTGACCATGCACGGCTTATCCATCTTCTCCGACCCCACTTACCCAGAGCAGACATCATGCAGATAGGCGTACCCGCCGAAACCACGGCGGGAGAAACCCGCGTGGCCGTTACCCCTGAAACGGCCAGGAAACTCGTCGCCCAGGGCCACCGCCTGCGTATCGCCAGCGGTGCGGGACTGGCCGCGAGCGTGCCCGACACAGCCTACGAGGCTGTCGGCGCCGAGATCACCGACCAGCCGGGCGCCCTCGCCTGCGATCTGGTGCTGAAGGTGCGCGCACCGCTGCCCGCGGAGTTGCCGGCGATGCGTCCCGGCGCCACGCTGGTCGGCATGCTCGACCCCTTCGATGCCGCCGGCCTGCAGCGGATGGCCGAAGCCGGCCTGACCTCCTTCGCGCTGGAGGCCGCCCCCCGCACCACGCGGGCGCAAAGCATGGACGTGCTGTCCTCGCAGGCCAACATCGCCGGCTACAAGGCGGTGATGATCGCGGCCGACCGCTACCAGCGCTTCTTCCCGATGCTAATGACCGCGGCCGGTACGGTAAAGGCCGCGCGGCTTGTGGTGTTGGGCGTGGGCGTGGCGGGGTTGCAGGCTATCGCCACGGCCAAGCGCCTGGGCGCCGTCATCGAGGCATCGGACGTGCGGCCCAGCGTCAAGGAACAGGTCGAGTCGCTAGGCGCGAAGTACATCGACGTGCCGTACGAAACACAGGAAGAAAAGGATGCCGCGTTAGGCGTGGGCGGCTATGCGCGCCCCATGCCGCGGTCGTGGCTGGACCGCCAGAAGACCGAGGTGGCCAAGCGCGTGGCCGCGGCGGACATCGTCGTCACCACCGCACTGATCCCCGGCCGCCCGGCGCCGGAGCTGGTGACCGAAGACATGGTGCGCGCCATGAAACCCGGCTCGGTCATCGTCGACCTGGCCGCGCCGCAAGGCGGCAACTGCCCGCTGACCGAGCCCGGCCGCACGGTGCAGAAGCACGGCGTGACCCTGATCGGCGAGACCAACCTGCCCGCCCTGGTGGCGGCCGACGCCTCGGCCTTGTACGCCCGCAACGTGCTGGACTTTCTGAAGCTGGTGGTCGAGCCCGAGGCCGGCATCCGCATCGACATGAACGACGACATCGTCGCTGCCTGCCTGGTCACGCAGGGCGGCGAGGTGAAGAGGACGAGGTAGCCATGGAAATTTCCCACACCATCATCAACCTGATCATCTTCGTGCTGGCCATCTACGTGGGCTACCACGTGGTCTGGACTGTCACCCCCGCCCTGCACACGCCGTTGATGGCGGTGACCAACGCCATCTCGGCGATCGTGATCGTGGGCGCCATGCTGGCCGCCGCGCTCACCGACACGCTCTTGGGAAAAAGCATGGGAGTGCTGGCCGTGGCACTGGCCGCTGTCAACATCTTCGGGGGCTTCATGGTCACCCGCCGCATGCTCGAGATGTTCCGCAAGAAGGACAAACGCACGGAGGTGCGCAAGTGAGCATGAATATCGTCACGCTGCTCTACCTGGCGGCATCGGTCTGTTTCATCCAGGCGCTCAAGGGACTCTCGCATCCCACCACCTCGATCCGCGGCAACCTGTTCGGCATGACCGGCATGGCCATCGCGGTACTAACCACCGGCGCGCTCATCGTGGAGCTGGCCGGCGGTGCCCTCGGCGGTCTGTCGTGGGTGCTTGTCGGCCTGGTGGCCGGCGGCGGCTACGGTGCCTGGCGTGCCAGGACGGTCGAGATGACCAAGATGCCCGAGCTTGTCGCGTTCTTCCACAGCATGATCGGCCTGGCCGCGGTGTTCATCGCAGTGGCCGCCGTGGCCGAGCCGCACGCGTTCGGCATCGCGGCGCGCGGCAATCCGATCCCCGTGGGCAATCGGCTGGAGCTTTTCCTGGGCGCAGCCATCGGCGCCATCACCTTCAGTGGCTCGGTGATCGCCTTCGGCAAGCTCTCGGGCGGCTACAAGTTCCGCCTCTTCAGGGGCGCGCCGGTGGTGTTCACCGGCCAGCACCCGCTCAACCTGGCGTTGGGCCTGGTCACCATCGGCCTGGGGCTGGGCTTCATGCTCACCGAGAGCTGGCCGGCCTTCCTGGCCATGCTGGCCCTGGCGTTCGTCATGGGCGTGCTGATCATCATCCCGATCGGCGGCGCCGACATGCCGGTGGTGGTCTCCATGCTCAACAGCTACTCGGGGTGGGCCGCCGCTGGAATCGGCTTCTCGCTGAACAACTCGATGCTGATCATCGCGGGCTCGCTGGTGGGATCGTCCGGCGCCATTCTGTCCTACATCATGTGCAAGGCGATGAATCGCTCGTTCTTCAACGTGATCCTGGGCGGGTTCGGCGGCGACGCGGCGGTAGCCACGGTCGGCGAAGCGGTGCAGCGGCCGGTCAAGAGCGGCAGCGCCGACGACGCCGCCTTCGTGCTGGGCAATGCCGAGACGGTTGTCATCGTGCCCGGCTACGGCCTGGCGGTGGCGCGGGCGCAGCATGCGGTCAAGGAACTGGCCGAGAAGCTCACGCACCGGGGCATTACCGTGAAGTACGCGATCCACCCGGTGGCCGGGCGCATGCCGGGCCACATGAACGTGCTGCTGGCCGAGGCAGAAGTGCCTTACGACCAGGTGTTCGAGATGGAGGACATCAACGGCGAGTTCGGCCAGGCTGACGTGGCAATCGTGCTCGGCGCCAACGACGTGGTGAACCCGGCCGCGCTGCAAAAGGGCACCGCCATCTACGGCATGCCGATCCTGGAGGCCTACAAGGCCAAGACAGTGATCGTGAACAAGCGTTCCATGGCTGCCGGCTACGCGGGCCTGGACAACGAACTGTTCTACATGGACAAGACCATGATGGTCTTCGGCGACGCCAAGAAGGTCGTGGAGGACATGGTCAAGGCCATCGAATAGCGGTCGACAACACAGGAGCTTTCTCCCATGCGATATCTCAAACTCTCGCGCAGCGATCTCGCGGCCCTGGGCATGCACCACGTGACGTCGGTGGAGCAGCTGGAGATCGACGAAAACACGGTCCTGCAGGGCACTGGCAACCTGGTGCTGTTCGAAAAATGGTGCCAGGACCTCGACGCCGCTGGATGCGCCTACGAGATCCATCACGGCAAGTGGCCGACTCCGCCCGGCGTTGGCACATCCCTTTACCCGAAGACGACATGACCGAATTCCCCCAAGACGACCCGCGTCGCCAGACGCTGCTGGAGAGCCACCGCCGACGCGCAGATAGCCTGCTGCGCAACGACGCCGACGCCCTGGCCGCCCTGCTGGACGACCGCCTGGTCTTTGTGCATGCCAACGGCCGCACTGAGTCCAAGACCGAACTCGTCTCCTCGTTGCGCGAAGCCCGCCTGCGCTACGACAGCGTGCAGATGCTCGACAGCCGGGTCAGCCTGCTGGGCGACATCGCGTTGATCGAAGGCGAGCTGCATGCCCGGATCTTCGCCCGTGGCGAACAGAAAACGTTGGCAACCGCCTTCTGCTCGACCTGGATCGGCGGCGATGGCGGCTGGAAGCTGCTCGCCTATGCGGCCACGCCGCTGCCCAAGGCCGCGCCATGACGTCGGCGACCAGCGGTGATTCGGCCCGCGTCTACCAGCACGTACCCCAGCTCGCACGCTTGCGCGAGCAGGTACTGCTTGGCGATGTGTGGAAGCAGCCCGAGATGGCCTACCGCGATCGCATCCTGGTGACCTGCACCATCCTCGCGACCTGCGGCAAGCTCGACGAACTCAAGGTTTGGATGCGGCGCGGTGTAGAGAACGGCATCACCCTCGACGAGCTGCGCGGCATGGTGGTGCAGCTGGCCTTCTATGTCGGCTGGCCCACCGCGCTCGGCGCCGGCAAGGCCGCGCTGGAACTGTTCGACAAAGCGGGCAAGCCGCCCGCCTGATCGCTGCGAGCCACAGTCGCCGGCTACTGCTTGGGAATGCCGAGTTCGGCGACCAGCTTCTTCATCTCTGCAGTCTCCTTCACCACGTAGTCGTCCAACTCCTGCGGGCTCATGGGCGTCGGGTCCGAACCCTCGCTCACGAAACGGTCGTGCAGCTCCTTGCTGGTGATGGCGTAGCGCAGCGCATCGGAGAGCTTCTGCACCACGTCCTTGGGCGTGCCCGCCTTGGCGACCAGACCCAGCCAGAGCGTATAGCTGTAGTTCACGCCCTGCTCGGCGAAGGTGGGCACGTTGGGCAACGGCGCGATGCGCGCGGTGGAAGTCACCGCCAGGGGCCGCAACTTGCCGGACTGGATGTACGAAATGCTGCTGATGTAGCCGTCGAAGATGGTGTTGACCAGGCCCGAGGCCACGTCTGGCAGCGCCACGCCATTGCCCTTGTAAGGCACCGTCGCCACGTCCAATCCCTGCTGACGGAAGAACATGGCGGCAGCCATGTGCGGCGGCCCGCCGATGCCGCCCGAGGCGAAGGTGAGCTTGTCGGTCCTGGCCCTCGCGATGAACTCGGCCAGGTTGCGCGACGGATCGGTTGCGCCAACCAGCATCATGAAAGGCAGGCGGCTCATCAAGCCGATCGAGTTGAAGTCCTTCACCGGGTCGTAGCCCGCCTCGGACTTGAGTGCCGGAATGATGGTGAAGCCGTTGGCCTGCGCGAGGATGGTGTAGCCGTCGGCGGGCTGGTCCTTCACGTACCGGGTGCCGACCATGGTGTCGCCGCCCACCCGGTTGTCGACCAGCACCGGCTGACCGAGCCGCTCGCCCATCTTCTGCGCGATGAGACGCGTGATCAGGTCCATCGAGCCGCCCGGTGCCGCAGGCACGATGATGCGGATCGGTTTGCTCGGAAAGGCGTCGGCGGCCGATGTAGCCGTGCTGCCCAGACCCAGGCCTGCTACCACGGCGAATGCGACGTGTGCGATACGGCGCCTGGAAAGATCAACGTTCATTTTTTGTCTCCGTCTTGTTGAACCGGTAAGCAAGGTGAGCCACCGACCTGTCGGGCACGGCCGCTCGGCGGCCTGGCTCCCGGCAGCGCTGGTGCGAAACATGTGCCAGTTGGTGGCGACCGCTGGTAACTACCGAGCCAGCGCCGCAGCGACGGCCGGAGCTTCGTCGGCATGCGTGTTGAAGTCGGCGTCGGCAAGGCCGGGATCGAGCTGCGAGATGAAGTCGTGGACATGGCGCGGCAGGTGCATGTGCCGGCGCAGCACCACCGCCGACAGGGCCGGCTCGAACAGGTGGCTCGCGTCGCGCACCGCCAGGCCCTGGTCCACGCCCGAGCGATGACAGGCCGCCGAGATGATGCCCACTCCCAGACCCGCGGCCACGTAGCTTTTGACCAGGTCGGTATCGAGTGCCTGCAGCGCGACGTCGACCCGCACGCCGGCGTCGCGGAACACGGTCACGATCTGCCCGCCATGCGAGCCGAACGAATGTGGCAGAACCACCGGATAGGCCGCGATGCGCTCAAGCGTGAGCTCTGGTCCGTCGAGCAGCGGGTGGCCGTTGGGCGCCAGCAGCACCCGCGGCGATCCACGGAAAGGGAAGGCCACCACTTCGCTCGACGCTGCCGGCGGCATCAGTGTCAGCCCCACCACGGCCCGACCGTCGCGCACCATGTCGACCACCGCTTCCGGCGACACCTGCAGCATCTTCACGCGAACCCGTGGGAAACGGTCGATGAAACTCGCGAGCTTCGGCAGCACCAGGTATTTGGCATGCATGTGGCTGGCCGCCAGCGCGAAATCGCCAACACCGACATCCCCGTGCGCAGCGGCGCGGAGGTTATCGGTGCATTGCAACGCACGGCGTGCCCACGCCAGGCACCGCTCGCCCGCCTCACTCAGAGCCACCGGCCGACCGGCCTGGCGCAGCAGCAGATCGCAGCCGAGCTCTTCCTCGAGCTGGCGCAACTGTTTGCTGATGGCCGGTTGGGTGGCGTGCAGCGCCAGAGCTGCGCGCGAAATGTTGAATCCGACGTCCGCGACCGTGCACAGGCATTGCAACTGGCGCAGCTTCACCTTTCGCCGCCCCCGACGGCGAGAAGTTTTCGAACATATTCGATGATTGCCATGCTTCATGACGAGCAATTACCATTCCATTAAGCGATTTATTATCGTTTTTACCTAGCCCGCATTTATGACGTGACTGCGCGGCAGGCAACCGCGTCTTTCTTGAAGACACCGCTGACCGTACCGAATACGCGGCATTCCGTTCTAAATGTTTTCCCAGGGTATTCCATTCAGTTTGGCAAGCCAAACAAAATATCAGACTGATATTTTTCGGTTATCTGCTGAAATAACCGTACCCCCAGATAGGCGGGTGGAAATGGCCTGTGAGGCCCCGCGTCGCGCGCAAGGCGTGCAACGCCGGAATACCAACCAACGGAGACTGCTAGATGAAAAAATCACTGCTGACGATGGCGGCGCTCGCCGCATTCAGCCCGGCCCTGTTCGCACAATCGTCGGTCACACTTTTCGGGGTGCTGGATGCAGGCGTCGGGCGGATCAGCAATTCCGGCGCGGGTAGTACCAACGGCATCACCAACGGCGCCAACACCACGAGCCGACTCGGCTTCCGCGGAACCGAAGACCTGGGTGGTGGACTTGCCGCGAGTTTCTGGCTTGAAGGTGAAGTGCAGGCAGACAACGGCAACGCGGCCGGCTTCAACTTTGTCCGCCGCTCCACGGTGAGCCTGTCGGGCAACTTCGGCGAGGTTCGCCTCGGTCGCGATTTCACCGCGCACTACCTGAACATGATCGCTTTCGACTCCGCCGCCCAGCGAGGGTTCGGCACGATCGAGAACTACGGGCCGGGAGCCGGAGTCACCACCAGCGGCGGTGCAGGCTTGAGTTACATCCGTACCAGCAACGCGGTGTCGTACTTTCTGCCAGCCACGCTCGGCGGTTTCTACGGTTCGGTGCAGTACGCCTTTGGCGAGCGCAACTCCGACACACCCACGACCGCCACCAACTCCGACAAGCAAGGCAACTACCTGGGTGGCCGTGCCGGCTTTACCAACGGAGCGCTCGACGTGGCGGCTGGCTACGGCGTTTTTTATGACGTCTCGCGCAACGCGGCCTATGTCGACGACTACAAAGTCGCCAACCTGGGTGCCTCCTACAACTTCGGCTTCATCAAGCCGATGGCGTTCTTTCAACGCGAAACCCTGGATGGCCGCGGGGCGTTGCCGGAGTTCAAGTTCAACACCTACGCCATCGGCTTCACCGCGCCGCTCGGCGCGGGCTTGCTGCGTGGCCAGATCTCGCGCTATGACAACAAGTCGGCAAACGCTTCGAATCTGGACGCCAATAAAGTTTCGGTAGGTTATGCCTATAACCTTTCCAAACGCACTGCAATTTACGCGGAAGTGGCACGCGTCAATAATCAGGGCGCCGGCAATTTTGTCGTCGGTACCGTCGGCGGGTCTATTCCCAACGTGAACGCCCCAACCCCCGGCGGAAACTCGACGGGTTATGTCGTAGGCCTCAAACACACATTCTGATAGATTATTGCCGGCGCTGCCGGCACTTGTTTCCCCAAGGTATTGAAGGCTGCCGACCCCCGACAGCCTTCTTTTTTATTGGCGAACCGTATTTTCTTCAGTCGGCCGTGATGCCAGCCTCAGAAACGAGTTTTCGATAACCCTCTTCCTTGGCTCGATAGAACTGGTCGAATTGCGCCGGCGTGGCGTCGGGGGCCAGGGACTGACCGAGCGATTCGAACTTGGCTGCGAGCTTGGGATCGATCTTTGCGGTCCGCATCGCGTCGACCAGGCGAATGCGCACCGCCATGGGCGTGCCGGCCGGCGCGACCAGGCCGATGAAGAGTTCCGAGCTGGCGCCGGGATAGCCCAGCTCGCGAAAGGTCGGCACGTCGGGAAAAGCCTGAACCCGTGACTCCGAACTGACCGCGATGGCGCGCATCTTTCCAGCCTTGAGCAATTCATGAAACGAAGTAGCCGTGCCCATCGTGAAGTCGATGCGGCCGGCCAGCAGGTCGGGAATGATCGCCGTCACGCCCTTGAACGGCACGTGGATCACCTCGATGCGCGCCTGCCGCGCCAGCTGCACCACCGGCAGGTGCGATGTACCGCCCACGCCGGTGGAGCCGTACGACAGCCTGCCAGGCGAACGCCGGGCGGATTCGACCAGGTCCGCCAACGACCTGATCGGCGAAGCCGCCGGCACCACCAGCAGCAACGGCGAGCGCGCCAGCTCGCCAATGCCGGCGAAGTCGCGTGCCGCGTCGTAGCCGGCGCTCTTGTTGAGCAAGGGCGCCGTGAGGAAGGTGTCGGCAAAAGACATCAGCGCATAACCGTCCGGCGGCAGCGCTGCAACCTTGCGGGCGGCCACGATGGTGCTGGCTCCCGGCACGTTCTCCACCACCATCGGCTGACCCAGGTAGGTGCCCATGCGCTCGGCGAATTCGCGGCTGGCGATATCCACCAGGCCACCTGCCACGCTGGCCACGTAGAGGCGGATCGGCCGCTCCGGATAGCCGGCGGCGAGGGCGACGTGCGCGGGCACCACTGCCGCCATGGCTGGAACGGTGGCGAGCCGGAGAACCCGGCGTCGGTCGATGAGGTTCATCATGTCTCCTCGCCCTGCAGGGCTGTTTCAGTGGGTGTCGCATCGCCGGCCGGCTGGTCTGCAGGCGCGATTCGGTAAATCCGTCGGGCGGTGCCGCTGAAGAGCGCCGAACGTTCCTGCTGGGAGCATCCAGCGGTAAGGCGCTTGAACACGTTCCAGACGGTGCCGAAGCCCAAACCGGCCTTGTCCACCGGGAAGTTCGACGAGACCATGCACCGATCGACACCGAACAACTCGACGCACGGCTCGATATAGGGGCGCCACAGATCGGCCAGAGCCTCCGAGCCGAGGGGGCGCTCGGCGCGCGAATAGTCGTAGCTGGCCAGGTTGATCAGAATCCCGCCAAGCTTTACGCAGGCGTTCGGGCAGCGCGCCAGTTCGGTCATGTGAGCCAGCCAATCCGCGTGCACCTGCGCCTGCCGGCCGGCATAGGCGCCGTGGCCCACAGGGCTGCCGCAATGCACCAGTACGAGGGACACGTCGGGATGGGCGCGTGCGAGGGCGGTAACGTCCGGAATCTGTGGATGGAACACGCTTGCGTCGAAGGACAGGCCGAGTGCCGCAAGCTCGCGCATGCCTCGGTTGAAATCGGGGTCACGGTAGAGATGTGGCCGGTCGGCGCAGTACCGGCCACGTACCGCCGGGTCGGCGTCCCATTTGCCGAGTTGGCGCACGCCGCGAAAACGGCCGTTGCCGGCTTTCACGTGCGCTTCCAGCGCCTCGCGGGTGCGCTCACCCAGGGTCAGCTCGCCATGGCCGACGATGACCG
Organism: Xylophilus sp. GOD-11R; assembly: GCF_033546935.1. Taxonomy (GTDB): domain Bacteria; phylum Pseudomonadota; class Gammaproteobacteria; order Burkholderiales; family Burkholderiaceae_C; genus Xylophilus. The sequence continues at coordinate 3,756,175 of NZ_CP137854.1, forward strand.
CGGCAACCCGCGAGTCGGTGAAGGCACCGCTGTCGGCCATGGCAGCCTGACCGACGGCGAACTCGGTCTCGCCCACGCAGCGCAGATGCGCCGGGCCACGCGCGCGGTACATGTGAAAGCACTCTTCGTAAACCGAGGCCTCGATGCGATGACCGCAATTCGCGGCATCGCCGGCGTAGTCTTCGACGTAATAGCGCGCCCCGCCCGGCGGATGCCAGAGATGCATGTGCGCGTCGACGATGGGCAGTGCCGGGTCCAGCGTCGGCTCCTGCTCGGCGAGCGCCAGCCAAGCCGGGCGCGGGGCATGGATCTGCGCGAAGACAGCCCGGCCCGCGTTGTCGGCCGAAACAGGCGATGGAGAAGAAATGGAGTCGCCGGTCATCACCTTCAGTCCAGCTTCACGTCGGCGGCGACTACGCGCGCCTGGTAGATGCTCGCGGCCCTGGCGAGGTATTGCGAAAACTCCCGTGGATCGTCGCCGATGGCGAAGCATCCGTAACGCACGATCTCGCGTTCGGCGAAGACCGGTTCGGCCACGATGGCCTTCACGTCGGTGGCAATCTTGGCAACCACGTCGAGCGGGGTGCCGGCCGGTGCGACCACCGCGGTCAGCGCCTGCACCACCACGTCGTAGCCGAGCTCGGCAAGCGTGGGCGTGTCGGCCAGGACCGGCAAGCGCCGGGCGCTGGTCGCCGCGAGCGGCCGCAGGGTATTGGACTTGAGAAAGGGCTCGGCCACCGACAACGGCACTGCTGTCATGTCGACATCGCCAGCGAGAACCGCCTGCATGGCCGGCCCGCCGCCCTTGTAAGGCGCATGGATGAACTTTACGCCGGCCTTCACCGCCAGCCAGTTGAGCGCCTGATGGATGTGACCGCCGGGGCCGTTGGACGAATAGCTCACCTTGCCCGGATCGCGCCGCGCCGCGTCGAGCAACTGCGCCACGTTCTGGTAGGGACTGTTGGCCCGCACCACCATGACCATCGGCGCGTCCATCGTCCGGATGATCGGCAGCAGGCCCTTCACCGGGTCGTAGGGCAGCTTGTGGAACAGAAACTGGTTGCTCAGCAGCGCCTGGTCGGTCGACAACAGCAAGGTGTAGCCATCAGGCTTGGCGCTGGCGACCGCTGCGGCGCCGACGATCTCCGAGCCGCCGGGCCGGTTGTCGACGAAGACTTCGCGCTTCCATTTCTCGCTGAGCTTCTGCGCCAGCGCCCGTGCGAAGACGTCGGTGGAGCCGCCTGGCGCATAGCCGACGATGAGCCGCACCGGCTGCGACGGATAGACGTCGGCGGCCAGGGCCGCCGGCGGCAGCGCCGACAACAGCAGCGCAGTCAGCCAGGAGCCGATCCGGACGGCCATTCGCTTGGCGAAATGGCCAGCGTGTCGTGCGCTCAGCCATGCGGCCGACACACGCCGCGAGTTGGATGAATCCATGTTGCTGTCTCCAGGTTGTTCTTCTCGCCCATGACCGGCGGCGGCAGTCGCTGCATTTTTCCGGTCCGCCGGAGGTGGCGGTGTCGGGTTTTCTGACACCGCCTTAAGCGTTGGCTAAACGAGGGTTTGTGCCAACGCGACGAAGTGCAGCCGGTCTACTGCTTGACCATGTTCTGCTCGGCCGCGAGCTTCTTCATGTCGGCCACTTCGCGCGCCAGATAGGCGTCGAATTCCTGCGGTTTCATGAAGGTGGTGTCGGCTCCCTCGGCGGCAAAGCGCTCTTTCAGGCTCTTGTCGGCCAGGGCGTGGCGCAGGGCGTCGGACAACCGCGCCACCACTGCCGGCGGCGTGCCCGACCGCACGACGAGGCCGAGCCAGAGTGTGTAGGTGTAGTCGACACCCTGCTCGACGAAAGTCGGCACGTCCCGCAGCGCGGCGATGCGCCGGGTGGAGCTCACCGCCAACGGCCGCAACTTGCCGGACTGCAGGTACGGCACCAGCCCGCTGTAGCCGCCGAACATCATCGAGACACGGCCGGCGACCAGGTCTGGATAGGCCGCGCCGGTGCCCTTGTAAAGCACGTTGGTGAGATCCAGGTTCTGGCTCTTCAGGAACAGCAGCGCCGAGATGTGGGGTGGCGCGCCGAGACCGCCGGAGGCGAAGCTGAGCTTCTCGATCCTTGCCCGTGCAATGAATTCCTGCAGGTTGCGACCAGGCTCCTCGCCGCCGATCACCATGACCTGGGGCGAGCGGGTCATCATGCCGATGCCCCTGAAATCGGCGAGAGGGTCGTAGCCGGGGTTGAGGTTGAGTTCGGGCAGGATCGTGAAGCCGTTGGCCTGCGCCAGCACGGTGTAGCCATCGGCCGGCGCGTCCTTTACGTACCGGGTGGCGACCAGCGTGTCGGCGCCGGGTCGGTTCTCTACCACCACCGGCTGTCCCAGGTACTCGCCCAGCTTCAACGAGACCAGCCGGGTCACGATGTCGAGCGCGCCACCGCTGGCCGACGAGACGACCATGCGGATCGGCTTGGCGGGATATTGCTCGCCCCCCTGGGACGCGGCGGCCTGCACGCCTGCTGACGGCAGCAGCAGGCACGCCGCCGCCAGCGCCGCGAGCCCAAGCAGGCAACGCCTCTTTGTTCGGGTCGTTCCCTTCGATGCCTTCATGTCTTGTCTCCATCCTTCTTTTTGTTTCGACGCGGCCGATGCCGTACGCGCCCCTAGTCGTCTGCCATGGTCGACAGCGAAAGCTCCTCCCAGCGGTCGAACTCCACCTCTACCGAGCGCACCTGCTCTCGTAACGCATCGATGCAATCGCGGCCCAGCGGCAGGCGCAGCGGCGGCTCGTCGGCAGCCACCAGGCGGCACATGGCGGGGCCGAACTTGGCAGGATCGCTTTCCTGCTTGCCGTGCCGCTCGTTCACGTATCGGGAAATGCGCAGGTTGGCGGCGGCATAGTCGCCGTCTTCGCCCAGGGCCGTAACCAGCGAGGGGCCGGCGAAGTCGCTGCGGAAACCGCCCGGCTCGACGATGGTCACGCGAATGCCGAGTTCACGTGTCTCGGCCTGGACCGACTCCGAAAAACCCTCCACCGCGAACTTGGAGGCGCAATACATCGAGAAGCCGGTCACGCCGATGAAACCGGCCTTGGACGACAGGTTGATGATGTGGCCCGACCGTTGGCGCCGCATGATGGGCAGCACCGCCTTGGTCATTTCCACCAGCCCGAAGAAGTTGACCTCGAACATCGCTCGGTATTTGTCGACCGGCGTGGCTTCGGCCACCGCCATCAGGCCGTAGCCGGCGTTGTTGACCAGCACGTCGATGCGGCCGAAGGCCTGCTCGGCCAGCGCAACCACCTCGGCGAAACGGTGGTGATCGCGGGCGTCGAGGTGAATGGCGCGAAAGCGGTCCGGGTACTCGGCCGACAGCACGTGGCTGCCGTCGGCGGCCAGCACCGTCACGACGACCTGGTCGCCCTGTTCCAGAGCCGCCTTGGCGGTGGAAAGGCCGAGGCCCTTGTCCGCGCCTGTGATCAGCCACGTGCGCTTGCGCTGTCCTGTCATGACATATCTCCTTTGGTTGTTCGGGTCCGGTTGATCGCTAGACGGGCCGCGTGTTCAACAGCACCGTGCGGGTGGTGGTGTAGGGCTCCAGGCTCTGTGCCCCGCCCTCACGGCCTATGCCGCTTTCCTTCACACCGCCGAAGGGCGTGTCGGGGCCGCAGCTGCCGAAGTGGTTGATCGACAGCACGCCGCAGTCGAGCTCCTGGCTGAAGCGCTCGGCTTCTTCCATGGAGTTGGTGAAGGCGTAGGCGGCCAGGCCCGTCGGCAGGCCGTTGGCCATCGCGATGCCCGCGTTCATGTTGTCGACGGCCACGCACAGGGCAAGCGGGCCGAAGGGTTCCTCGTGCAGGGCGCGGGCCTCGGCCGGCACCTCGGCCAGTACCGTCGGTGCGTAGAAGAAACCACGCTCGCCGATGCGGTGCCCACCCGCTGCGACGCGCGCCCCGCGGGCGCGGGCGTCTTCCACCAAAGACTCGATGGCCTGCACGCGCCGGGCGTTGACCAACGGCCCCATCTGCACACCCGGCGCGAAACCGTCGCCCACCACGAAGTCGCGGGCGACCTGGGCGAATGCGTTCACGAAGGCGTCATAGCTGCGCCGGTGCACGATGAAGCGCGTGGGCGAAGCGCAGATCTGGCCAGCCATGCGCATCTTGGCGGTGCCCGCCAGACGACCGACGGCGGCTGCATCGACATGCTCGCCCACCAGCACCGGCGCATGGCCGCCGAGTTCCATCAGCACCGGTTTCATGGCCTGAGCGGCCAAGGCCGTCAGGCGTTTGCCGACGGCCACCGAGCCGGTAAGCGTGACCATGCGGATGACGGGCGAGGCGATCAGCGTGGTGGAGACGAGATCCGGCTCGCCGAACACGAGATTGAGCACACCCGGAGGCAGGCCGGCGTCGATGAAGCACTGCACGAAGGCACAGGCGGTGCCGGGGGTTTCCTCGGCCGCCTTGATGATCACCGAACAGCCCGCCGCCAGAGCGCCGCTGATCTTGCGGCCGGGCGAGCTGATCGGCACGTTCCACGGCGTGAAGGCCGCCACCGGGCCGATCGGCAGGCGCAGCACCGACTGCCGCATCCGCGGCCCCGCCGGCACGACGCTCCCGTAAAGGCGCTGGGCCTCGGCGGCGTCCCATTCGAGGAAGGTGCTGGCGCGCTGCACCTCGTTTCGGGCATCGGCGATTGGCTTGCCCTGCTCCAGCGTGATGGTCCGGGCGATCGTTTCGGACCGCTCCCTCACCAGCGCGCAGGCCCGCATCAGCAGCTGCGCACGCTCGATCGGCAGGACTCGCCGCCATTGCTCGAAGCCGTCCTGCGCGGCCTCCAGCGCCAGCGCCAAATCAGCCGGCGTGGCGCCGGGCACCGGGCCGAGCGGGGTCTCGTCGCTGGGATTGACCACCTGCCGGCAGGCGGGTCGGTCGTGAATCCATTGGCCGGCGATGTGGAGTCCGACAGCGGGGTAATCCACGGCCGTGCGGATCTTCTCTATCGCGATGTCGTCGCTGTACATGTCTCGTCTTTTTCGTGTCGAGCCCTCGGGGGGCGGCGTTGGCCAGTCTAGGGACGGGTCAGGGCCCGCGGTAGGGCAGAGGCACTGACGAGCTCTTCACTGCATATGAAGACCCCATGAGGACGCGGACGCGGCTCGGCAGGGCCGCGGTGCCGTCACCCTTCGACGAAACTGGCGCCCGGCCAATGACCGGCGTCGATCACCTGGCGGGCGGTGTCACGCAGCACGATTCGCGCGGCCAGCACGGCGGGCGATAGCTCCTCGTCGCGCAGGCTGACCATGGTGCTCAGGCGACAGGCATCGATATCGGCGATTTCGATGGAGCGCAGGGTGCCGGCGGGCAGGCGCACGATGGCCGCGCCGGGTTGGATGGTGGCACCGAGCCCGGCGCGGACCGCGTCGAGCAATACCGGCAGGCCGTCGATTTCCATCGCCACCTGCGGCACGCACTGCACCCGCGCGAACGCGGCGTCCACGTCGTGCCGCACGCCGAGCGAGCCGAGCACCAGCGGCATGGCGGTGATGTCGCGGATCTCCACGCGCTTTTCCGGTAACGCCAGCATCTCGGGCATCTGACGCGAGCCGATCAGGAAAAGCCGCTCGCGCACCAGCGGCACCGCATGGCCCCGACGCGCGGTGACCGCGTCGAACAACATCGCCAGGTCGAGCTGGCGCGAGTCGAACATGGCCGAGAGGTTGGACGACAGACTTTCAACCAAGCGCAGCCGCACGTCCGGATAACGGTTGCGCATGGCCTGCATGTAAGGTAAAGCCAGCACGGCCGCGGTGGAAGGCGCGAGCCCCAGGCTCACATGACCTGACAGCCGTGCCTGCTGCGCCGCCACGATGGCGTCGTCGACATGGCGCAGCGCGAGTTGCGCCTGGCGGTAAAAGGCCAACCCGGCGTCGGTGGCGAGCACGCCCATCGGCGAGCGATGCAACAGACGCGTGGACAGCTCGGTCTCCAGGCGGCCGATCTGCTGGCTGAGCGCGGAAGTGACCAGATCGAACTCCTTCGCGGCGCGCCCGAAGCTGCCGAGATCGACCACACGAATGAAGTAGCGAAGCTGGCGAAGTTCCAAGGTGTCCGGCTGCACGACGCGTTATTCGGAACCGAGCATTGTGCAGACAAGGGGTCGTGCGAAGTGAAGGCATTTACCCGTCGTGCAGGGGTCGCGTATGCCTGTGAGCATCAGCCGTCCGGCCCGGTACACCGTCGCAGGTCGCCCGAGCGCCGGGTGACGCCGATACGGTCCAGATGCTCCAGCACCTCGATCGCGAGGTTGCGCCCCACCGCCGCCGCGTCACGGAAGCCGGCCGCCCCGAAACCGCCCCCGGCCTGCTCGCGGTCCAGCGTGCGGGCCAGGTCGGCGAAGGTATGCACGGTTTCTGCCAGCGCAAAACGTTCGCCGCTCAGCCGCACGACCGGTCCGGTCTCGCTCTTGCGGTGCAGGAACTCGCGCAGCTGCTGGTAAGGCACACCCGAGGCTTTCGCCAGCTGCCGCACCGCCGGCACCGCGTGGCCGGCTTGCATCAGATGCGGCCGCACGCGCTGCCATACCGCCGTGTCGCGCGGGTTATCGGTGGGGTCGTGGCCTACCAGGCGCAGACGCATCGCGTCCAACCCCACCACACCGGGCGGCAGTTGCCGGCGCAGCAGCGCCACGAAGCGCTCGCCCGGCATAGAACGCGCCAGTTCGCCGCGCAGTGCCCCCGGTGGCATGCCAGCCTCGGCAGGTTGCTCGGCATGGAAACGTGCCAGCCGCAAGGGCGTCTCACGCATCAGCCGCTCTACCGTCGGCGCTGGCAGCGCCACCGGGCCGGGGGCCTGCACCAGCACCGCGTCGGGTGGCAACGCGGCCTGCACCTGAGCAGGCCGCAGGTTGAACACACGTGCCACCCAGGCCAGGTCGAGCCCGGCGTCATCGATCGCCAGCAGTTCCGGCAGTGCATCCTTCGCACCGCCACGAGACAGTGCCTGCAGCACCTTGGCGCGGCGTTCGGCCCGAGTTGGCCCGGGCTCGGAGTCCAACACTACGCCGCCGGCCAAGGTGATGCTTGCCGACTGGTCGCGCAGCACGATGCGGTCGCCGTGGGCAGCATGCACAGGCCGCGCAAGCCGCAGCTGCGCGAAGCCCGACTCACCCGGCGCGATGCCCGCGCCCCGGGGCAACGCCAGCCGCGCCGGCACGTCTGCGGCACCGACGTGTACATGCAGCTGCGCCCAGTGGCGCAGCGCGGCGGGTGCGGAGTCCAGCACTCGCAGGCGGATGTCCAGGGTCTGCACGGGCTGCACCGGCTGGCGGGCCGGGGCCTCGACCAGCCAGTCGCCCCGGCGGACCTCGCTGCGTTCGATGCGCGAAAGGTTCACCGCACAGCGTTCACCCGCGCGCGCTCTCTCCACCGTGCCGCCGTGGCGTTGCAGCTTGCGCACCCGTGCCGGCTTGCCCGAAGGTGCGATCAGCAACTGGTCACCAGAGGCCAGCGAACCGGCGATGACGGTGCCGGTCACCACCGTTCCGCTGCCGGCGATGGTGAATGCGCGGTCCACCACGTAGCGCAGTGGCTGCGTGTCAGTACCGTCGTCCCGGCGCCAGGCGGTCGCAACTCCGGTGAGGTGGTCGCGCAGCAGATCCAGGCCATGCCGCGTGGGCGCGCTGAATTCCAGCAGCGCGGCGTGCCGCAACACCGTGCCGCGTACCAGTGCGCGCAACTCGTCGCGCACGTGGGCCAACCGGTCCTCGTCGACCCGATCGCACTTGGTGATGACCAGCGTGCCGCCGGCCACGCCGAGGAGGTCCACGATCTGCAGGTGTTCGCGGGTCTGCGGCATCACGCCGTCGTCGGCGGCCACCACCAACAGCACATGCCCCACCGCATAGACGCCGCCGAGCATGTTGCGAACGAAACGCTCGTGGCCGGGCACGTCGACGAACGCGACGGTGTGGCCCGCCAGCTCGCAATGGGCGAAGCCGGGCTCGATCGAAATGCCGCGCGCCTTCTCTTCGGGCAGGCGATCGGTGTCCACCCCGGTGAGCAGGCCCACCAACGTGGTCTTGCCGTGGTCGATGTGACCGGCCGTAGCGATGATCACGGTACGCGCGCTCTCCAGCTCAGGCGTGCGCCGCTGCGCCCAGCCGCGCCACGGCGGAGCGTGCCGCAGCGATGCCGTCGGCCACCGCGTCGGCCAATGCACCACCACAGCCCGCCCGCACCGCGCCGGCCGCATATACGCCCGGCAACGCGGTCTGCAGTCCCGGTCCGGTCACGATGCGGCCGTTGGCGTCGCGCTCGATCGCAACTGGCAGGTAGCCGGAGGACGGCACCAGGCCGACATAGGCGAAGACACCGGTGGCGGCCAGCAGCGCGGTGCCGACCCGCACGCCCTCCACTCCTTCGGCGCCCACGATCTCGGATACCTCGCTGCCGGCATGTACCTCGATCGCTGACGTGGCCCGCACGGTCTCGACAAAGGCCGGTTTGGCGGTGAAGGCCGGGCCGCGATGCACCAGGTGGACCTTGCCCGCGTACTGCGCCAGCACCAATGCCGACTGCAGCGCCGAGTCGCCGCCGCCCACTACCACCACCGTCTGACCCAGGAACATGGGGCCGTCGCAGTCGGCGCAGTGCGACACGCCCCGGCCGTCGAACTCGGCTTCGCCGGGCACACCGAGCTTGCGCAGCCCGGCGCCCGAAGCCACCACCACTGCTCGCGCGCGGTGGGTGCCAGCGTCGCTGGCGACCAGCAGCGCATCGCCCGCCGCCTCGATGCCGCGCACCTCGGCCTCGATGCTCTCGGCGCCGGCCTCCAGCACCTCGTTCACCAGGTTGGACGCGTACTCCGCGCCGCTGCCCTGCACCGCGCCCTCCAGTTCGTTCACGTTCAGGACGAGGCCGCCGAACATCTTCGATTCGAAATAGGCGACGGACAGGCCGTCGCCCAGGGCCTGGCGCACGGCAGAAAGCCCGGCGACGCCGGCTCCGATGACCACGAGGTCGTGTTGGGTGGTGGTGTTCATGCGGTGGCTGGTTGACGTTGTGTTGGCGGAGGAGAGTGGGAGTCGAACCCACGCGGGATCGCTGCGACCCCCACCGGCTTTGAAGGCCGGCCATCCCACCGGAGATGTTTCTCTTCCACGTCGGGCAGTCTAGGAATGCACCGCACGGCGACCAACGGCCTGCGTCGGAAAACACTGTTCGTCTTTTCCATCACCTGCGGGCCGGGGCAGCCTCACTCCGGCTCGATTCCTGCCGCGCGGATCACCCGGCCCGTCTTCTCCGTCTCCTCGGCCTGAAAGCGGGCCAGTCCCTCGGGTGTGCTGGTGACGATAGTGGTCACGTTGGTGGTTTCGAACGTTTTCATTTCCGGGGCCTCGAGCGACTTGTGCACCATGGTGTTGAGCCGCTCGGTGAGCGCCGGGGAAGCTCCCGCCGGCAGGTAGAGGCCGGTCCAGACAGCCAGTTCGAAGCCCTTGACGCCGGCCTGGTCCATGGTCGGCACCGCTGGCAGACGACTCAGGCGCTCAGCGCCCGATACCGCCAACGCCCGCAGCTTGCCGCTGGCGACCTGCGGCAGCGCGGTCGGTCCGTCGGTGAAGAGAAAGTCGACCTGGCCGCCCAGCAGGTCGGCCACGGCCTGCGGGTTGCTCTTGTAGGGCACGTGAACCAGTTGCAGGCCGGCGGTCTGGCGGAACATCTCGGCGGCGATTCGGGCGGTGGCGCTACCCGCGCCGTAGGTCACCTGGCCCGGCTCCCTGCGTGCGTGGGCGACCAGGTCGGCCATTGACATCACCGGCGATGCCGAGTTGACCAGCAGCACCATGAAACCCTTGTAGACCAAGCTCACCGGCGTGAAATCCTTCACCGGATCGAACGGCAGGTTCTTGTAGAGAAATACACCTGCCGATTGGGTTGTGCCACCCGACAGCAGCAGGGTGTAGCCGTCCGGCGGCGCCTTGGCCACGAAACGCGCAGCAATAAAGCCGTTGGCGCCCGGCCGGTTGTCTATCAGCACCGGCACCTTGTATTGCTCCGACATGCGCTGGGCCATCAGCCGCGCCACCTGGTCGGTGCCGCTGCCGGCCTGGTAGGGCAGCACGATGGTGATCGGCCGACGGGGAAAGTCGTCTACCGCGAACCCCGTCCCCGGCCAGGCCCAGGACGACGCGCCGATCACGACCAGCGTTGCCGCCCGGCGACGTGAAATGAATACCTCGCGCATGCGCGTCTCCTTCTTGTCTGCCGGGTCAGCCAGCCCCGCTGCTTTGCAAATCAATCTTTTTGGTGGTGGGGAAACCCAGCCGGCCGTTGTGCCCGAAGGTGTAGCCGTGATTGCGCAGCGGGTCGCCGGTGACCACCAACATGATGTGTTCCGGCGCCCAGACGATAGGCACGAGCCGGTTGGGGTCGTCCGAGGTGCCGTAGAGCTCGCGTGGCATGTTGCCGGCGGCCACCTGCTCGGCCAGGTTCCAGATGGCGTGGTCCTTCCAGTCGCGCAGCATGCGTTCGAACTGCCATGCAGGGATGCGGCATTGCTCGAACAGGAAGCGCTTCACGTCGTCCTTGGACCAGCCGCAGGCCGCGATAGTCTCGGCGACGATCGGCGTGATGAGCGCCAGCGGCCGCAGCGTGCCGAAAGCCGCGCCCATGGTGAAGGAGATCTGCCAGTGGGTCTGGTTGACGATGCTGTCGGCCAGGTAGGGCAGCAGCTTCTCGGGCGTGTTGCCGGACATGGAAGTGACCATGCCGCCACCCGTATAGCGCGCGATCGTGACCGTGCTGTCGTCCGGCCCCAGCCCCATGTCCACGCTGAGCGGCTGCCAGCCGATGCGGCGCACTACCTCGTCGTTCTCGGCGATGACCACGCGCCAGGTGTTGCCGAAGCAGCCCTTGTCGGTCTTGTGCGGCAGAAAGCCCGCCACGTTGCGCAGGTAGAGCCGCCAGAAGCGGCCCACCGACGTATTGGGCTGGAAGCCGTCGCGCATCACACCCTGGGTGTAGTTGAAACCCAGCTTCTGGATCACCGGCCCGTTGAGGATTACCAGCGTGTCGCCACCGGGCGTGTTGCCGCTGTGCTCGTTGCCATAGCCGGGGTCGCACATGGCGTCGATCATGCTGACCAATAGCGGCATGTATTCGGGCCGGCAGCCGGCCATGACGCCGTTGACCGCCACGTTCCACACGGTGGCGACACGATTGTCGGGCAGCAGCACGCCGAGCACCTCGTCGGGGCTGCGCCGGGTGTGCGCCAGGAAGGCCTCGATGCGCTCGCGCGTGGGCGGCACCACCGGCAGGCCGTCGCTCCATTCGCGTTCGATGAAGTATTCGTTGAGCTCGGTCAGTCCGCCGCGAAACACCACGTCACGCGGATCGGGCTCGCGTTCGCCGCCGCCCTGCGCGGCCATCGATGTGGTGAGGTTGTCGATCACCTCGGTCAGCGTGTGCTCGCGGAAGTTGTCGCGCACCTGCTCTGTCGTCTGCACGCCCGGGTGACCGACGATGGTCGCCCACGGGAGATCGCGGAAGCCGAGTCCGACACGGGTGGCCTTGGCCTGCGAGACGAAACCCGCCGACACCAGGGACGAAGATGGGATCCCCGCCGCCTCGCACGCTGCACTGGCCCGCAACACGGCGGGCGTACAGCTGCCTCAGGCGGCGACGGACGTAATGACCGCGTCGATGCCGGCGGCTTTGAGCTTGGCGGGCAACTCGGCCACCATCCGGCGCTCGTCGTTGCCATGAATGCTGCCCCACTCGTCCCAGTGGGAGAAGCTGATGCCGGGGTAGCGTTTGGTGAACTCTTCCTGGATGACCCCGTACATCGCGTCGCCGCGAAACAGGTAGTCCCAGAGAAAGGCAATGCGCTTGCCGTCGAGCGTTGCCGGGCGCGGCGCCAGTTGCTTGCTGGTGACCTTGCGCACTCCGCGCGGCCAGTAGGCCTCGAAGTAGCCGTCGTTGGGGGTGGAATCCATGGTGATTGCCTCAGCTCGTCCGGTCGCGAAAAAAACGCATCGCCTCGAGGCCGCCACTTGGGCGCCAGAGCAGCGCAAGGGCGGCCGTACACGTTCTGGATTATTGGCGCGGCCCCCCCGTCGACGGCACAAGAACTGCGAAAGGAGTTTTCGTGTCTGAGCGATAGTGGGCCCGGCAACGTTCGCGGCAGGAGCGACCCTCACATTGCTGCTCCCCCGTGGCCCCCGTGCCGTCCGATCGACTGCCCGAAAAACTCGGTGAAGGCCCGCACCTGCGGCGAGCCGGCGCGCGAGCGCGGGCTGACGAAATGCAGGACACGCACCGGCATCTGCCAGTCGGCGTAGGCGCGCACCAACGCGCCACTGCGCAGGTGGTGGCAGGCCAGCAGGTCAAGTACGCAGGCGACGCCTACGCCTGCCAGGGCTGCTGCCAGCGCATCGTGGCCGCTGTTGAAATGCAGCGCGCCACCCGGTCGCACCTGCACCGACTCGTCGCCGCGGATGAACTCCCAGGGCCTGCTGGCGGGCTGTCCTGGCTGCAGCACACCGATGCAGGCGCGTGGCTCGATGTCGCGCGGATGCGGCGGCAGCACCCCCTTCCACGAAGGCGCAAAACACACCACGTGCGCCGACTCGCAGACCGACTCGGTCAACAGGTCCGGCTCCGGCGTGGCGTCCAGGCGCAGGGCCACGTCGAAGGCCTGGTCGGTGCTGCGACCGGCCGCGCTTCCCAGCGATAGCGAGGTGCGGATGCCCGGATAGGCCTTCGCGAAGTCCGGCAGCCGGGGGCACAGCAGCGCGCTTCCCAGCGAAACCGACGCTTGCAGATGGAGGCGTCCGGCGGGCCGGCCAGCGCGGCGGCGTACTTCGTCGTCGGCACGGGCCACGCGCGCCAGAATCTCGCGGGCATGCAGCAGATAGGCCTGGCCTTCCTCGGTCAGGCCGAAACGGCGGGTGTCGCGGTTGATCAGTGTCACGCCGAGGTGCCGCTCCAGGTTGCGCACCCAGGTGGTGGTGGCGGCATTGGCCTGATCCAGCGACTCGGCCGCACGCGAGAAGCTGCGGCACTCCGCCACACGTACATACACCTCCATCGCCGACAGCAGATCCATCGCAGCTCAATGCTTCTTTCTCGACGTGCGGATCGCCGCCGTGCGTGCCACGGGCGGCCGACGCCGCGCGGCCACTGCGTCGAGCAGAAAATCGGTAAAGGCCCGCACCTTGGCCGACCCGGTGCGCGACTTGGGCGCGACCAGGTAGAGCGACTTGGCAGGCGTGGTCCAGTCCGGATAAAGACGCACCAGCGATCCCTCGGCCAGATAGGGCTGCGCCAGGATGTCGAGCACACAGGCGACCCCCATGCCGGAGCGCACCGCCTGCAGCAATTCCGCGCCGGAGTTCAGATGCAGTGGGCCGTCGGGCCTTATTTCGACCACTTCGTCGCCGCGCGCCAGGCGCCAGCCGATGACCGCCGACCGTTGCTCCAGCAGGATGCCGAGGCAGGCGCGGGAATCGAGCTGGGCCGGATGGGCCGGCAACGCAGCCCGCAGTGCCGGAGCGCAGCAGACCACGTAGGGGGTTTCGCAGACCGGCCGCGCCACGAGATCGGCGTCTTCCACATAACCTACCCGCAGGGCAACGTCGATCGCGTTCTCGAATACGTTGTTGGGCTGATTGCTCAAGGTCAGCGCCAGGACGATGTCCGGATAGCGCCGGGAAAACTCCGGCAATAGCGGACAGACCAGCGCGTGTCCCAGCGAGATGGTGGCCTCCACATGCAAGCGGCCACGAAGCTTGCCGAGCTGGCCACGTACCTCGGCCTCGGCCTGCGCCACGCCAGCCAGGATCTCGCGCGCGCCGGGCAGGTAGGCGCGCCCCTCGGTGGTGAGTTCCAGGCCGCGCGCGGCCCGGACGATGAGCGGCACTTCGAGGTGGCGCTCCAGATTGCGCACCGCCGCCGCTACCGTGGCGTTGGCTAGGCCGAGCGACTGCGCCGCGCGTGCGAAACCGCCGCACTCGGCCGTCTTGACGAACATGCGGATGGCGGCCAGACGATCGATGGAATAACCCCTTTGAAAATTTGCGGGTGCTCGCAGCAACCGGGCGTTGGCGCAAGGTCCATGCCGTTGACCGCATGGCGGTCAGACCACGGGAAAAACCGCTGGGCCGTTGAAAACTGGCTGCAAGTTGTCGTCGGCAAACACACTGTTGCTTCGCGCGCGGACAAAACCCGCACAAGAGCCGGATCAACCCGACGCGGCACGCAAAACAAGAAAACACATTTCGTGATCGCCGGGTGCAGCAGGGCGTTTTGAGGAAAAGAATGCCGCCAACACTGAGGCATCTTCTATGACCGAGCGAAAGCATCACCGGCATCCGCCCGAGCGCTTGACTCAGCCCCCGCGCCGGCTGGCCCGCCCGGATGTCACACAACCACGACAAACCGAACGCCGGCCACCCCGGCGCGCATGAGTCCGCAGCCCGTCCGCCGTGTCGCGTGCGTGCAGGGGACCGCCCCGGGGTTACCGCATCTCAGGCTCGGCAAGGTGAGGCTCGGCTTATGCGCTCCCGTGCCCCAAGCCACTTCGAACGAAAGCGCTCGTCGCGCTCCCGACCGGGATCGCGCCACTTCCCGGGCGGTTGCGGAAACCCTTGCTCGGAGGCGCAAGGGCGCCACCCGCCGTCCGCGCATCCGACCGCGCACCGCCCCAGGCGATCGGCGATCGGCGATCGGCGATTGGCGATCGGTGATCCATGGCACAAATAACGGAGACAAACATGACAAACAGACGGACTTTGCTGAAAGCCGGTGCCCTGCTGGGTGCCGCATCCGGTCAGTGCGCGCTGCGTGCCCAGAGCAACGGAAAAACCGTTCGGCTGGTGATCGGCTTCCTGCCGGGCGGCGTCACCGACGTGATCGCCCGGACGCTTGCCGACGGCCTGAACAAGCTCAACCCTGGCGCACAGGTCATCGTGGACTCGCGCCCTGGAGCCAGCGGCCGCATAGCGGTGCTCAACGCGAAAAACAGCCCGCCGGACGGCACCACGCTGTTGCTGTCGCCCGGCAACGTGCTCACGCTGCTGCCGCATTTCTTCAAGAACGACGATCTCGATCCGATGGTCGACCTTGTACCCGTGGCAGGCGTGTTCGCCTTCGCGTACGTGTTCTCGGTAGGGCCGGCAGTGCCGGCGTCGGTGGTGACGATGAAGGACTATCTTGCCTGGGCCAAGGCCCATCCGGAAAAGGCAACATTCGCGGGTATTTCAGCGGCGCCACAGCACCTGCTGACGGCCCAACTCTCGCGAACTTCCAGCACACCGCTCACGCTGGTCCCCTACAAGGGCGGTGGTCCGCTGATGGTGCAGGACGTGTTGCGCGGCGACGTGCCCGCCGTCGCGCAAATCACCGGTGACGCCCTCCAGTGGCAGGGGCCGGACAAGCTGCGCACCCTGGCCAGTTTCACCAAGGCGCGCTCGCCCTTCCTGCCCGATGTGCCGACCATCGGCGAAGCCGGATTCCCCGACCTGATGGTGTCCGACTGGGGCGCGGTTTACGCGCCACGGGGCACGCCGCCAGCCATCGTCAAGCGCTGGAGCGAGGCGATCCAGCAGGTGGTTTCGCAGCCGTCCTTCAAGGCCGCAACTGCAATGCAGGGCGCCGAGCCCTATCCGACCAACGCCATGCAGATTGCCCAGACCATGCGTGAGGACACGCCTTTTTGGGGCAGGCTCGTCGCGTCCACCGGGGTGACGATGCAATGACGGTCGCGTTCGACTACGTGCTCGTAGGTGCTGGCGCCGCCGGCTGCGTGCTGGCGCGCCGCCTGGTGGACTCCGGCGCGACAGTGTTGCTGCTGGAAGCCGGCGGCGAAGACCGGCATCCGTATGTCCGCATCCCCGCCGGCTTCTTCAAGATGCTGCGCAGCGGCCGCGCCGACTGGGGCTATTCCGTAGAACCGCAGGCCGGCCTGGACGGGCGTGCCTTTGCGTTCCCCCGGGGACGCATCGTGGGCGGCAGCGGCTCGATCAACGGCATGGTGCAGGCCTGGGGCCTGCCATATGACTTCGACCGCTGGGCCGCCGAGGGCTGCAACGGGTGGTCATTCCAGGAGGTGCTGCCCTACTTCATGAAGTCGGAGCACTACGCTGACGGCGACCCGCGCACCCGCGGCCGAGACGGTCCCATGATGGTCTCCGGCTATACCGACGCGCATCCGGTCGCCCACGACTTCCTGCGCGCGGCCACCGAACTTGGCGTGCCAGTGCATGCCGACTACAACAGCAACGGCGGCGGCAGCGGCGTGGGCCTGTCGCAGCAGACCCGCAGAGGCCGCCTGCGCGAGACCGCCGCCACCGCCTACCTGCAGCCGGTACGCGACCGGCCCAATCTGGAAATGCGCACCAATGCCCTCGCCTGCAACGTGCTGACCGACCAGGAGCGCCGCGCCACTGGCGTCGTCTACCGCCAGGGCGGCCGGCGGCACACGGTGCGGGCGCTGCGCGAGGTGGTGCTGTGCGGCGGCGCCATCAACACGCCCCACCTGCTGCAACTCTCGGGCATCGGCGACGGGCCGGCCCTGCAGGCCGCCGGCATTGTCGTGCGGCACCACTTGCCGGGTGTGGGCCAGGGGCTGCAGGACCACTACGCCGCGCGCGTTGTGCGTCGGGTGCACGGCGTCTCCACGCTCAACCAGCAGGGTCGGGGGGCCCGGCTGGTCGGCGAGGTGCTGCGCTACCTTTTCAGCGGTCGCGGCATCCTGACTTATTCACCATCGTTTGTGACCGGTCACCTCAAGAGCGAGCCGGTACTGGAGCGGCCCGACCTGCAGGTGTCCTTCATTCCGGGTAGCTTCCGGGTCGGCGGCAAGTACCAACTGGAACGTGAGCCGGGTATCACGCTGGGCATGTGGCAAATGCGGCCCGAGAGCCGGGGCTATGTGCGCACTCTGTCGCCCGACCCGGATCAAGCCCCGGCCATATCGCCGGCCTATCTGGAGTCGCCGGTCGACCAGCGCTGCATAGTGGCCGCTCTCCACTGGTGTCGAAGATTTTTGTACGCACACGCTTTCGACGGCTATGGCGCAGAAGAGGTGCAGCCGGGCGCCAAAATTCGGTCGGACGAAGCGTTGCTGAGTTATGCGCGGCAGATCGGCGGCAGCGTGTTTCACGCGGCCAGCACCTGCCGCATGGGCGTCGGCTCCGACGCAGTCGTGGATCCTGAATTGAAGGTCCACGGTATTCGTGGACTGCGCCTGGTGGACGCCTCCATCATGCCCCACCTCACTTCGGCGAACACACACGCGCCGACAGTAATGATTGCGGAAAAAGCTGCAGACCTTTTGCTTCAAAGCACCTCTTTTTAGCCTGATACGCCAGCACCGGCGCAAAAGAATTCTTTGAGAGAATGCGAATTGCTGGAGTACCAAGCACGTGATCGAGCGTTGTCTGCTGTCCTTTCAGTCCACCTCCGAGTCCGCTCCCCGCAACTTGCATTGCGAATCTCACCTCAAAAACAAAAAGGCTGCAATCCTTGCGAACTGCAGCCATTGCTTTTTGTGGCATCTGATGTGCGACAGAGCTGACAATATTTTCCAACCCATTGATGGCAATGAGTCCCTGGCGGAAGCGGTGAGATTCGAACTCACGGATCCTTGCGGATCGCCGGTTTTCAAGACCGGTGCAATCGACCACTCTGCCACGCTTCCATTGGGTCCGGCGCCCGCATTGCACGGGAGCCGGCGCCGATTCTAAGCGGCCCCGACAGCCGCACCGGCATCGATGCGGATCAGTCCTCCAGGAACAGCCCCTGCAGGTCGTTGAGAAAGTCGAAGCCCTTTTCGGTCGGCCAGACGCGGTGCAGGTCGCGTTCGATCAGGCCCTGCGATTCGGCCTCGGCCAGCGGCTTGGCTATTGCCGTGACGGCCAGGCCGGTGCGGGCGCTGAAGTCCTCCAGCGCGAAACCGTCGCGCAGCCGCAGCGCGTTCATCATGAATTCGAAGGGCAGGTCGCCGCGGGCGACGTCGTTCTCGCGGGCCAGCGGACGGCCGGCCAGGGCCTGGCGCATGTAGAGCTCCGGCTCGCGAAACCGCACCTGGCGCACCACGCGATGCGCGAAGGTAAGTTTGCCGTGCGCGCCGGCGCCGATGCCGAGGTAGTCGCCGAAGCGCCAGTAGTTGAGGTTGTGACGGCAGGCGTGGTCGCCGCGGGCATAGGCCGATATCTCGTAGCGCTGCAGGCCGTCGGCAGCCGTCATGGCGGTAATGCGGTCGAGCATGTCGTAGGCGTCGTCGTCCTCCGGCAGGCGCGGCGGATGCTTGGCGAAATACGTGTTGGGCTCCACCGTCAGGTGGTAGATGGACAGGTGCGGCGGCTGGAAGGACAAGGCCGTCGCCACGTCGGCCTCCAGCTCGGCCATGGTCTGTCCGGGCAGCGCGTACATCAGGTCCAGGTTGAAGGTGGAAAAAGCACTGGCGGCCTCCTCCAGCGCGGCGCGCGCCTGCGCACCATCGTGTACCCGGCCGATGGCCTGCAGGTGGCGGTCGTCGAAACTCTGCACGCCCACCGACAGCCGCGTGACGCCGGCCTGCCGGAACGCCCGGAAGCGGTCGCGTTCGAAAGTGCCGGGGTTGGCTTCGAGGGTGATTTCGCAGTCGGGGGCCAGGCGCAGGCGGGCGCGGATGGCGCCGATGAGCCGCTCGATCGATTCCGGCGAAAACAGGCTGGGCGTGCCGCCACCGAAGAAGATGCTGATGACGGTGCGGCCCCACAC
This sequence comes from Xylophilus sp. GOD-11R, assembly GCF_033546935.1. Classification (GTDB taxonomy): domain Bacteria; phylum Pseudomonadota; class Gammaproteobacteria; order Burkholderiales; family Burkholderiaceae_C; genus Xylophilus. The sequence continues at coordinate 3,774,936 of NZ_CP137854.1, forward strand.
GATGGGCAGCGAAGCCTCCAGGTCGGCGATGAGCGCATCGACATAACGCGCCTCCGGCACCTCGCCGCGTGACTCGTGCGAATTGAAGTCGCAGTAAGGGCATTTGCGCAGGCACCAGGGCAGGTGCACGTACAGCGACAGCGGCGGCGGCGCGCCGAAGCGCAGCGTGCCCATGCGCATGTAGTGCACCGGATCGGCGATGGCGCCGTCGCCGCGCTCCTCGCCCGCGGCCAGGATGGGGATGTGGCTCATGCCTTATCCAGTAACGCCGTGAAGCCGGTTTCGACGGGCCACTGGCGTTGCCCCCGGCAGGGGGTAGGCGCAGACACGAAGTGCGCAGCCTGGGGGCGAGCCCAATCCTTGCGCAGCCTGGGGGCGAGCGTCATGTCAGCCAACGTCCGATGACCAACTCGACCATTCCGCGCGCGGCGGCACCCCGGTGGCTGACCGAGTTCTTCACCGCCGGCGGCAGCTGCGCGAAGGTCTTGCCGAACTGCGGCAGAAACATGACCGGATCGAAACCGAAGCCCTGGTCGCCGATCGGCTCGCGGGTGATCTCGCCGACCGCCCGGCCGGAGGCGATCAGCGGCTCCGGGTCGTCGGCCGAGCGCACGCCGACCAAGGTGCTCACCAGCGCTGCGCGGCGGTTGTCCACGCCCTGCATCTGCTCCAGCAGCGCACGCACGTTGTTGGCGTCGCCCTTCTCGTAGCCGAAGCGGGTGGCGTAGTAGGCGGTGTCCACGCCCGGCAGGCCGCCGAAGGCGTCGACGCACAGGCCGGCGTCGTCGGCGATGGCCCACAGCCCGCTGGCGCGCGCCGCATGGCGGGCCTTGGTCAACGCGTTCTCGACGAAGGTGCGGTAGGGCTCCTCGGCCTCGCCGATGCCCAGCGCCTTCTGCGGCACCAGTTCCACGCCGAGCGGCGCGAACAGGGCGTCGAGCTCCGCCAGCTTGCCGGCGTTGTTCGAGGCCAAAACGATCTTCATGCGGCCACCTTCGCCGGCAGCGCGGCGGCCAGGGCCTGCGTCTGCAGGGTGACGAGTTCGCCGATGCCTTTTTCGGCAAGGGCGAGCAGCCGGTCCATCTCGGTGCGGGTGAAGGCGACGCCCTCGGCCGTGCCCTGAACTTCCACGAAGTTGCCGGCGCCGGTCATGACGACGTTCATGTCGGTGTCGCAGGAGACGTCTTCCACGTATTCCAGGTCGAGCAGCGGCACGCCGCCGACGATGCCCACCGAGATGGCCGCCACATGGCCAGTGATGGGCGAACTCTTGAGCTTGCCGGCCGCCAGGAGCGTGGAGACCGCGTCCTGCGCGGCGACGAAGGCGCCGGTGATGGCCGCGGTGCGGGTGCCGCCGTCGGCCTGCAGCACGTCGCAGTCGAGATGGATGGTGCGTTCACCCAGGCGTGCCAGATCGAACACCGCGCGCAGCGAACGGCCGATGAGGCGCTGGATTTCCTGGGTGCGGCCGCTCTGCTTGCCGCGCGCGGCCTCGCGGTCGCTGCGGGTGTGGGTGGAGCGCGGCAGCATGCCGTATTCGGCGGTGACCCAGCCTTCACCGGAGCCGCGCTTGTGCGGCGGCACTTTTTCTTCGACGGAGGCGGTGCACAGCACCTTGGTGTTGCCGAACTCGATCAGCACCGAACCTTCGGCGTGGATCGTGTAGCCGCGGGTGATGCGGACGGGCCGCAGCGAATCGGCGGCGCGGCCCTGGCGCACGGTCTCGCCGGTGGAGGAAAGAACGGGCGCGGCGGTGGTGGCGGATGTCATGGTCGGCAAAAAGGAAAAGGTCGAATCGGTTGAAGGAAAGATCGTGGCGCCGACGCGGCGAGGCGCCGGCCGCGAAAAATCGCCGGGCCTACCGGCGAGAACGCAGCGCGGTGCGGCGAATGGCCTCGTTGATCTCGGCGATGGAGCGCTCGATGGCGGCTTCGTCGAGTTCGTCGCGGTCGGCGCGGTCCTGCAGTTCGGTCGGCGTGGTGGAGGCAAAACCGTCGTCGGACGCGGATTCTTGCGCACCGGCGAGCCCGGCTCCGGCCTCGGAGGCTTCCCACTCGAAAGCCACGGCGGTGACATTGTCGCTGGCCGCGCCTGCGCCCCGCAGTGCGCGCTCGACCAGCTCTGGCACCGACTCGGCCACCGGATGCGCGCCGAGCACCTTGGCGATCTCGCGGTCGGACAGCACGCTCCACAGCCCGTCGGAGCACAGGATGACCCGGTCACCCCCCTCCAGCGGCGTGGTGTCGGACATGTCGACCATCGGCCGCACCGGCGAGCCCAGGCAGGTGAACAGCACGTTGCGATTGGCCACCTGGCGGCCCAGCGAAGTGCCGATTTCGGGGTATTCGGCGTAGGAGTGGTCGCGGGTGCGCTTCTGCAACCCGCCCCGGCGCACCAGGTAGAGCCGCGAATCGCCGCAATGCGCCCAGGTGGCCGCGCCCTCCTGCACCACGCAGGCGACGACCGTGGTGCGCGGGCAGTCGGGCATGTGCTTGCTGCCGGCATAGGCCAGCATCTGGCGATGGGCCGAGAAGATCGCTTCGTCGAGGAAGGCTTTCACATCGGGCAGGGTCGGCCGGGCACGGTTCTGGAACATGCTCGAAATGGCCTGCAGCGCGATCTGCGCGGCCACCTCGCCTTCGGGGTGACCGCCCATGCCATCGGCCAGCAGAAACAGGCCCGCGTCGCGGGTGTAGCTGTAGCCCATGCGGTCTTCGTTCTTCTGACGGCCGCCCTTGCGGCTGACCTGGAAGACGCTGAACTTCACGTGTTGCTCCCGGCCGGGCGCTCGGCGGTGGCGCCGGGCGGGCCCTGCCGACGGGGCTTGAGGGTGTCGGCCAGCAGCATGTCGATCTGCAGTCGCACCCGCTCGGCCACCGACAGCCGGGTGTAGCGCCGCTCGATCAGCCGGCCGAGCTCCTTCTGCAGCGAAAACACCGACTGCGGCCGCGCCGACGGGTCGAGCGCCATGCACCACTGCACCACCTCGAGCAGGTTGTCCGAATACACCCCGCGCAACTTGGACAGCGAGATCGGCAGCCGGTCCTTCTTGATGCGCTGGGGCGCGTCGGTCGGCGGAAAACCCTGCATGCAGGCGTACATGCAGGCGCCCACCGCGTAGATGTCGGTCCAGGGGCCGAGGGTGGCGTCGCGCTTGTACATCTCCGGGGCGGCAAAGCCCGGGGTGTACATGGGGCGCACGAAGTAGACCTCCTTGTTGAGCACCTCGCGCGCCGCACCGAAGTCGATCAGCACCGCCTTGTTCTCGTCGGTGATGAAGACGTTGGCCGGCTTGATGTCGAGATGCAGCATCTTGTGCTGGTGCACGATGCGCAACCCGCGCAGCACCTCGTCGAACAGGGAGCGGATGGTGGACTCGCGGAACACCTTCTGGGTGCGCTGCTCGCGTGCGGCGATGATGAAATCCTGGAGCGTGTCGCCTTCCAGGTAATTCATGACCATGTAGACGGTCTCGTTCTCGCGGAAGAAGTTGAGCACGCTCACCACCGAAGGGTGGGAGATCTGCGCGAGCGCCCGGCCTTCCTCGAAGAAGCTCTTGAGCCCGAGGCGGTAGAGCGAGAGTTTCTCGGGCGCCACGTAGGGCACGAGCTGGTCGCCGCCGCGGCTGGCGAGCGACGAGGGGAGATATTCCTTGATGGCGACCAACTGGCCTTCGGGCGACCGCGCCAGGTAGACGATGCCGAAGCCGCCAGCCGATACGCGTCGCACGATGCGATAGCCGCCGACCAAGGTGTCGGGGGCGAGCGGCGATGGCTTGGATCGGGTGGGTGCGGCGGGCATGGCGGGCGATGGATGCGGCAACCAGTGAAGTGCTGTCGACGCGCCATCGGGAAGGGTTCGCCGACCCGTTATTCTCGGAGCGTTTCAACGATCCGTGAACCTCATGGCAGTCTACAGCATGACCGGCTACGCAAGCGCGCAGCAGACCCTCGCCGCCACCCCTGCCGAGGGCATGGCGCGCAGCGCGCCCGCACGCCGGCTCGGACTGGAAATCCGATCGGTCAACAGCCGCTTCCTGGACCTGACCTTTCGCCTGCCCGACGAACTCCGCCCCCACGAAGCCGCGCTGCGCGAGCGCATCGGCGCCAAGCTCAAGCGCGGCAAGGTCGAGGTGCGCGCCTCGCTCGAGGTCGATGCCGAGGGCGGCCTGCCCGAACCGTCGGTGCGCCTGCTGCAGCGCCTCAACGCCCTGCAGGACGGCGTGCGCACCTGGCTGCCCTCCGCCGCGCCGTTGTCGGTGGCCGACGTGCTGCGTTTGGCCTCGGGCACCGAAAGCCGCGGCGGCGAACCGGCTGCGGCCGTGCTGGCCCTGGCCGACGAAACCATCGCCAGCCTGCTGGCGGCCCGCAAGCGCGAAGGCGGCCGCCTCGCCACCATGCTCAAGGGCCACACCGCGCAGCTGCGCACGCTCGCCGAAACCGCCGCGCCGCTGGTGCCGCAGCTGGTCGAACAGCAACGCCAGCGCTTCCTGGAGCGCTGGACCGAAGCCATGGCGCTCACCGAAGGCGCCACCCTGCCCGAGGCCGCCCAGGACCGAGCTTTGTCCGAAGCCACCGCGTTCGCCATCCGCATCGACGTGGCCGAAGAGCTGACCCGGCTGGCGTCGCACCTCGACGAGATCGACCGGCTGCTGGCCAAGGGCGGCGAGCTCGGCAAGCGGCTCGACTTCCTCATCCAGGAACTGCACCGCGAGGCCAACACGCTGGGTTCGAAGTCGGCGGTGCTCGAAATGACCCGCATCAGCGTGGACATGAAGGTGCTGATCGAGCAGATGCGGGAGCAGGTGCAGAACATCGAGTGAGCCGCGCCGGTGCCGGGCACAGGCACAATGACGCCCCGCGGCCCATTCAGCGCCGCCCGAATCCGCCTTCCTCCACATGGACTATCCCGGAAACCTCTTCGTCGTCGCAGCACCCAGCGGCGCTGGCAAGTCGAGCCTGGTCAAGGCACTGATGGAGGTGGACTCCAGGGTGCAGTTGTCGATCTCGCACACCACCCGGCCGCCGCGCGGCCAGGAAAAACATGGCCGCGAGTACTACTTCGTGTCCGACCCCGAGTTCGACGCCATGGTCGCGGGCAATGGCTTCGTCGAGTGGGCCCACGTGCACGGCCGGCGCTACGGCACCTCCAAGCGCGCCATCGAGGACCGCGTGGCCGAGGGCCAGGACGTGATCCTGGAGATCGACTTCCAGGGCGCGGTGCAAATCCGCGACACCTTCGCCAACGCGACGCTGATCTTCATCCTGCCGCCGAGCTGGGAAGAACTGCGCTCCCGCCTGGAGCGCCGCGGCGAGGACGCGCCCGACATCATCGACCTGCGTCTGAAGAACGCCGCCGAGGAAATGGCCCAGGCCTGCAGATTCGACTACGTTATAATCAACGAGTTATTTGAGCGTGCTCTTTTCGACCTGAAGGCGGTCGTTCAGGCGCAACGCCTCAAGTTCGCGTCGCAGCGGCGCGCCAGAGCCGACACCTTTCAGTCGCTCTCGATCTGTTAGATCCCTCCTGTCGAAACACCTTTCTCGAGACCTATTCATGGCCCGCATCACCGTCGAAGACTGCCTTGAGCAAATCCCCAACCGCTTCCAGCTGGTGCTCGCCGCGACCTACCGCGCCCGCATGCTGAGCCAGGGCCACGCGCCCAAGATCGAGAGCAAGAACAAGCCGGCCGTGACCGCGCTGCGCGAAATCGCCCAGGGCAAGACCGGCATCGAGATGCTCAAGCGCGTTCCGTGATATCAGCCGGCCTGCAGGGGCCGCACTCGAACAAAGCACCGCCGCGCGGTGCTTTTTTCGTTGGGAATCCCCCAACGGACGGTTGCATTGCGCGACGCAGGGCTTTGGCTCGCACGCTACAGTGAAGCCATGACCGCGCTTTTCCATTCGGCCGTTCCCACGTCGCCCACCCTGACCGGCGGGGACACCCGGGGCGCGGCCGCCGCCAATGCCGCCGCGGCCAGCTTCGCATCGCTTACCGCCGCGCTCGATTACCTGGGCCCGGCCGACATCGAACAGGTCCGTCTGGCCTATCGCTTCGCCGACGCCGCCCACCTGGGCCAGATGCGCAACAGCGGTGAGCCCTACATCACCCATCCGATCGCGGTGGCCTCGCTGTGCGCCACTTGGAAGCTCGATGCCCAGGCGCTGATGGCCGCGCTGCTGCACGACGCGATGGAAGACTGCGGCGTCACCAAGCCTGAGCTGATCGAGCGCTTTGGCGTCACCGTGGCCGAACTGGTCGACGGCCTGACCAAGCTCGACAAGCTGCAGTTCAATACCCGAGAAGAAAGCCAGGCCGAATCCTTCCGCAAAATGCTGTTGGCCATGGCGCGCGACGTGCGGGTGATTCTGGTGAAGCTCGCCGACCGCACCCACAACATGCGCACCATGGGCGACATGCCGCGCAGCAAGTGGGGCCGCATTGCGTCCGAAACGCTGGAGATCTACGCGCCCATCGCCCACCGCCTGGGTCTGAACCAGACCTACCGCGAGCTGCAGGATCTCTCCTTCCGTTACCTGCACCCCTGGCGCCAGGCCACGCTCGCCAAGGCCGTGGCGCGCGCACGCAGCCGACGCCGCGACCTGCTGGTCAAGGTCAAGGCAGACGTCGAAGGCATCTTCCTGGCCGCCGGCATGCAGATGCATATCGACGGCCGCGAGAAGACGCTCTATTCCATCTACCGCAAGATGACCGACAAGCACCTGAGCTTTGCCCAGGTGACCGACATCTACGGCTTTCGCGTCATCGTGCCGGGCGTGACCGACTGCTACACCGCTCTGGGCCTGCTACACCAGATGTACAAGCCGGTGCCGGGCCGCTTCAAGGACCACATCGCGATCGCCAAGGTCAACGGCTACCAGTCGCTGCACACCACGGTGGTGGGGCCGTCGGGCATCAATATCGAATTCCAGATGCGGACGCAGGAGATGCACGTCGTGGCCGAATCCGGCGTGGCGGCGCACTGGATCTACAAGGGCGACGAGTCGTCCAACGCTTCCGAGCGGCTGGGCGCCCAGTGGCTGCAGTCGCTGCTCGACATCCAGTACGAGACCCGCGACGCCGCCGAATTCTGGGACCACGTCAAGGTCGACCTGTTCCCCGACGCGGTCTACGTCTTCACGCCCAAGAGCCAGATCATGGCCCTGCCGCGCGGCGCCACCGTGGTCGATTTCGCCTATGCCATCCATACCGACGTGGGCGACCGCACCGTCGGCGCCCGCATCAACGGCGAGCAGGTCACCCTGCGCACCGAGCTCAAGAACGGCGACGTGATCGAGATCGTCACCGCGCCCGGCTCGCGGCCCAACCCGGCGTGGCTGGGCTTCGTGCGCACCGGGCGGGCACGCTCCAAGATCCGCCACTACCTCAAGACCCTGGAGCAGACCGAATCGCAGGAGCTCGGCGAGAAGCTGCTCACCCAGGCGCTGCGCTCCGAAGGCATCGAGAGCCTGCCCGAGCACACGCCCGAGTACCAGCCGATCTGGGACAAGCTGCTGCGCTTCACCGGCAGCCGCGACCCGGACGAGTTGCTCACCGATATCGGCCTGGGCAAGCGCATCGCCAGCATCGTCGCCAAACGCCTGGTGGTGCTGCTGGCCGAGCTCGGCGCGCGGCCCGATGCGCTGCTGCTCACCCGCGAACGCTACAGCTCGCACGAGCGCATTTCGCAGGGCGCCGTGGTGCTCGACGGCAGCGAAACCGGTTCGGTGCAGTACGCCAAGTGCTGCCGGCCGGTGCCGGGCGACGACATCGTCGGCTACCTCGGTCGCGGCGAAGGCCTCACGGTGCACCAGCGCGAATGCGCCGTCGCCGCCCGATTGCAGTACAAGGACAGCGAACGCTTCATCTCGGTGGACTGGGCCGACGAGCCCACGCGCCTGTTCGAGACCGGCGTCATCGTCACCGTCACCAACCGCAAGGGCGTGCTGGCGCGGGTGTCGGCCGAACTCGCCCGCTCCGAGGTCGACATCACCCATGTCGACATGGGCGACGAGGCCGGGCTCGACACCGCCGACCTGCGCTTCGTGATCGAGGTGCGCGACAAGGCCCATCTCGACGCCGCGTTGCGCAACCTGGCGCGAACCTCGTCGGTGCTGCGCACCCGGCGCGTGCTGCCCGCGGCCAGCTGATCGGTTGCCTCAGGCGGGCGACCGGTAGTCGACCGACACGATCTCGATCTCCCGCACGCCGGCCGGCGTCGCCAGCTTCACCACGTCGCCCACCCGCGACTTGAGCAGCGCCCGCGCGATGGGCGACACCCAGCTCACTTGCTGACGGGCGCTGTCTGCCTCGTCGATGCCGAGAATGGTGACGCGGTGCTCCACGCCCTCGGGATCCTCGTAACCGACGGTCGCGCCGAAGAACACCTGGTCGCTGCCCGCATGCACGCTGGAGTCGACCACCTCGGCGATTTCCATGCGCCGGGTCAGAAAGCGGATGCGGCGGTCGATCTCGCGCAGCCGCTTCTTGCCGTAGAGATAGTCGCCGTTCTCCGAACGATCGCCGTTGCTCGCAGCCCAGTGCACGATCTCGACGATCTTCGGCCGCTCGTCGTCGATCAGGGAAAACAGCTCGGCGCGCATGCGGTCGTAACCCGCGCGGGTCATGTAGTTCTTGCTGCCGGCGGGCAGGGGCGGCAGCGCGGCGTCGCCGTCCTCGTCGTTGTCCGGCGCATCGTCCGATTCGCGGGTGAATGCCTTGCTCATACCGTGACTTTGCCACGGCGCTTTTGGATGGATGTCGCAACAAGCTAACTTTTAGAGCATGTTGTAATTCGCGTTGCCCGTGCGCGGTCCCACTCCTCTGCATGCCAGCCCCCTCCGCCCTCCCATCCCTGCCCGCCCAAGGACCCACCGCCTCGCTGATGCGCAGCTTCGACTGGGCCGCCAGTGCTTTCGGCGCTCCCGACACCTGGCCGCCCCACCTGCGAAGCACCGTGGCGATGCTGCTCGACGCGTCGCAGCCGATGCGCCTGGCCTGGGGACCGCAGCGCCTGCTGCTCTACAACGACGCCTATGCGGCGATCCTCGGGCAGCGCCATCCATCGGCCTTCGGCCGGCCGATGGGCGAGGTATGGACGGAGATCTGGGACCAGGTCGGCCCCACGCTCGATCGCGTGTTCGGCGGCGAAGGTCTGCATGCGCTCGACGCCAGCTACGAGGTGGACCGCCACGGCCATACCGAAGAAATGCACGTGTCGTTCACCTACCTGCCGGTGCGCGATGCGGTCAGCGGCACGGTCGACGGCGCGCTCTGCATCTGCCAGGAAACCACCGCCCAGGTCGACGCGGCCCGCGCCCACGCGATGCAGGGCAAGCGCCTGCAGGCCCTGTTCGACCAGGCACCGAGCTTCATGGGCGTCATGCGGGGGCCCGAGCATCGTTTCGAATCGGCCAATGCGGCTTTCCAGCGACTCGTCGGCCGCGACCCGGTCGGCGAAACGGTGCGCGACGCGTTCCCCGACCTGGCCGGCCAGGGCTTCTTCGAATTGCTCGACGAGGTCTTCGGCACCGGCATTCCCTACCTGGGCAACGCGGTACCGATCGCCTTTTCCCCGTCGCCCGGCGCCGAACCGCTGCAGCACATCATCAATTTCGTCTACCAGCCGATCCGCGAGGCCGACGGCACCGTGGGCGGCATCTTCGTCGAGGGCCACGACGTCACCGCCGAGCACCGGGCGACCGAAGCCCTGCGGCTGCTGGCCGACAACCTGGAGCAGCGCGTGGAAGAACGCGGCCGGGAACTGGCCCACGCCGAGGCGCAGTTGCGCCAGTCGCAGAAGATGGAAGCCATCGGCCAACTCACCGGGGGCATCGCGCACGACTTCAACAACATGCTGCAGGGCATCGTCATGCCGCTGCAGCTGATCCAACGCAAGGCGCAGTCGGGCGACGTGGCCGAAGTGGCGCGCTACGTTACGGCCGGACTGGCCTCGGCCCAGCGCGCCGCCGCCCTCACCCAGCGCCTGCTGGCGTTCTCGCGCCGCCAGCCGCTGGACTCCCGGCCGACCGACATCGCCGCGGCGCTGGCCGGACTGCATCCGATGCTCGCCAGCACCGCCGGCGAGAACGTCGATCTGCAGGTGACGATCGCGCCGGAGCTGTGGAGCGCCACCACCGACCTGCACCAGTTCGAGAACGCGGTGCTCAACCTCGCCATCAACGGCCGCGACGCCATGCCCGACGGCGGCACGCTGGAGATCGTGGCGGAGAACGTCGAGCTCACCGCCCGCGCGGTCGCCGGCATCGCCGGGCTGCCGGCCGGTGACTACGTGCGGGTGATGGTGCGCGACAGCGGTGTGGGCATGGCAGAAGACGTGCTGATCAAGGCATTCGACCCCTTCTTCACCACCAAGCCGCTCGGCCAGGGCACCGGCCTCGGGCTGTCGATGATCTATGGCTACGCGCGCCAGTCCGGCGGCTACGTGGCGCTGGAAAGCGAGGTGGCCCGCGGCACGGTCGTGCGCCTCTACCTGCCGCGCAACGACAGCGCCGACACGGTCGACCTGTCACCCGCCTACGACAGCGCCCTGGCGCCCGAAGTCGCCGGGCCGCACCGCGCCTCGGTGCTGGTGGTGGAAGACGACGAGGCGGTGCGGCAGCTGGTCGTCGAGCTGCTGCTGGCCCACGGGCTGCAAGTGACGCAGGCCTCTACCGGGACCGAGGGCATGCACCGGCTGGCCGGAGAGCAGCGTTTCGACCTGCTGCTGACCGATGTCGGCCTGCCCGGGCCCAACGGCCGGCAGCTGGCCGATTACGCGCAGGAAACCCATCCCGGCATTCGCGTGGTGCTGATGACCGGCTACGCAGAGCAAGCGTCGATGCGCTCGCATTTCCTGGGGCAGACGATGGAACTGCTGGTCAAGCCTTTCGGCACCGAGCAGCTGCTGGCCAAGGTCGACCACGCCCTGGCACGCCGCGCTGTCAGCGACTGAGACCTCAGCCGCCGCGGTTTTCGCGCGCGAGCCGCGTCTGGTCGTAGACCGGCTGCGACGGCAGGCCCTCCAGATGCGTAGTGTCGGCCCAGACCACGATCTCGATCGCGCCATCGGCATCGACCCGCACCCGGTTGAATCCCGCATTGGGAATTTCGGCCATGCGCGGGCCGTCGAGGCTGAGCGCGCGGGCAGTTCGGAACACCATGTCGAGCACGCCGCCGTGGGTGACCAGCAGCAGCGTGCGCCCGGCATGCGCCGCCGCCAGCGAACGCAGGGCCGCGATGCTGCGGGTGTGAAAACGCCGGGTGCTCTCGCCGCCCTCGAAGGACTGGTCGGCCTGGAAGCTGGTCCAGCGCGACCAGTCGGCCGGGCGGCGCGCGCGGATCTCGTCGGCGGTCAGGCCTTCCGCGTCGCCGAAGCATTGTTCGCGCAGGCCGGCGTCGGTGGCGATGGGCAGGCCCAGTTGCGACGCCGCCGGCTCGGCGGTCTGCAGGGCACGCTTCAGGTCGCTGGAGACGAGGTGGTGGACGGATTCTGCCGCGACCCGGCCGGACAGCCGATCGGCCTGCGCCAGCCCGACCGCGTTGAGCGGCACATCCGTCTGGCCCTGGAAGCGCATGGCGCGGTTCCAGTCGGTTTCGCCGTGGCGGATCAGGATCACATCGGTCATCGCCCGATTATCGAGCCCGGCCGATGACGCGGACATGGCGCCGTTCGGCCCCGTGACTCAGAGCGGCACGACGCGCAGGGGGCGGCGGCAGCGGGCATCGACGAAAGGACCGCCGACGCGGCTCCAGCCCTCGCCGGGTGACGCCTGGGCACAGGCCTCGCTGCCGTTGGACAGGCTGCGCCACAGGTACCACGGCGCCGGCGCCGCGCAGGCCAGCGCGGCGAGGCACATCAGCCCTCCGACCAGGCCGAGCCTTGCAGCATGGAGCTCAGGCCGCATGGAGATCGGCTCCCACGATCCAGCCTTCGAGCAGGTCGACTTCCGCCGGCAGGCCGTAGCGCGCCGCGCCTTCGGCATGGCGCCGCGCGGCCCAGGCGGCCTGCAGGAGGCAGAGCGTGGCGTCCAGGGCGTCGCCGCTGGCGTCGGCCACCAGCGCGTCGTGCTGGGCCATGCGCAATTTCAGCCGCAGTCCGCCCAGGTGCGTGGCGGCGGCGTGCGAGCCGGTTTCCAGGGCGGCCAGCAGGTCCTTGCGGGCGATGAGGCGGTCGGCGGTCTGCTTGATGCGTTCGTCACTTTTGTAGCTGCGCCGGCCGAGCACCGCCCGGGCGAGCAGGCCGGGATAGGCCTCCAGCGCCACCTTGTCGGCCGCCGCATCGTGCGGCTGCACGCCGGCCAGGTGCGCGCCCGCCGCGCGCAGCAGGGGCACGCCGGCGTGCAGCATGAAGGCGACCGGCGGGTTCACCCACTTCATCGACGGGCTGGAGCCGGCTGGCCCGTCGGTCGCGCGGTGCGCGAACTTGGCGCCGACAGGCCGCGCATCGCAGAAGGCGGCGAAGGTGGCGCGGATCCGGTCGCGTGGCAGGCCGGCGTAGTGGTCGATGCAGGCGTTCCAGTCGGCGGGCCAGCCAAGGGATTCGACCAGGGCGCGCGGCAGGCCGAAGGGCAGATCGAAGCCGCCGATCCAGCGGCCGGGCGCGGCCAGCCAGTCGGCGAAGGCGGCGAGTGTGTCGAAGCGCTCCAGCCCGTCGAGCAGCACTTGCGCGCCCGCCAGGCGGCCGCGTGCCACCACGATCGGCTTGCGGCGGCTCGGCGCGCTGGAGAAATCGCAGCCGAAGAGCACCGGCGAGGTGGTCAACGCGGAATCAGCGACAGGAATTCGCGGCGCAACGCGGTGTCCTGCAGGAAGGAGCCGCGCATGACCGAGTTGATCATCTTGCTGTCGTTCTCCTTGATGCCGCGCCAGGACATGCAGAAATGGCTGGCCTCCATCACGATCGCCAGGCCGTCGGGCTGCACCTTGCGCTCGACCACGTCGGCCAGCTGAACCACCGCCTCTTCCTGGATCTGAGGCCGGTTCATGATCCAGTCGACGATGCGGGCGTATTTGGAAAGCCCCAGCACATTGGAATTGCGGTTGGGCATGAGGCCGATCCAGATGCGGCCCATCACCGGGCAGAAATGGTGGCTGCAGGCGCTGCGCACCGTGATCGGGCCGACGATCAGCAGTTCGTTGAGCCGCTCGGCATTGGGAAATTCGGTGATGCGCGGAGCCTCCATATACCGGCCGGCGAACACTTCCTTGACGTACATCTTGGCGACCCGGCGGGCGGTGTCGGCGGTGTTGTGGTCGTTGGCAGTGTCGATCACCAGGCTGGAAAGCACACCCTTCATCTTCTCCTCGACTTCCTCGAGCAGGCGGTCGAGTTCGCCGGGCTCGATGAAGCCGGCGATGTTGTCGTTGGCATGAAAGCGCTGACCGGCGGCCTTGAGCCGTTCGCGGATCTTCACGGATACCGGAGTGCCTCGGTCTTCTTCGTTCTGGGCAGCAGTCATGGTTGCATCGGCCTTCTGTAACATCCGGCGATGTTAGCCGGACGTGTGAATCCCGTGTCCTACATGGGCATGGTGATTGCATCCGGTCAAATCGGTGGTTTTTTGTCCGGCCCGTGCGCAGCCATCCCTCTTCATGATCAACGGTCCCGAACTGCCCCCGATTTCCGAAGCGCGCGCCCTGGTCATCGACGGCAATCCCAACTCGCGCGCCATTCTCGTGTCGCAGCTGCGCGAATACGGCATCGGCCGGGTATCCCAGTGCAATCGTGTGATCGACGCGCGATCGAAGCTCGAGCACAGCCATTACGACTTCGTGCTGTGCGAGCAGCAGTTCTACGACGCCGCGCAATCCGGCCAGGGCCTGCTAGACGACCTGCGGCGCGCGCAGCTGCTGCCTTTTTCCACCGTCTTCTTCATGGTGACCGGCGAGGCCTCGTATTCCAGCGTGGCCGAGGCGGCCGAGTCGGCGCTCGATGGCTACCTGCTCAAGCCGTTTACCCCCGTCACCCTGTTCGAGCGGCTGCACGTGGCGCGGGTCCGCAAGGCGCATCTCAAGCCGATCTTCTCGGCCATCGAGATGCAAGAATTCGACCAGGCCGCCCAGCTCTGCACCGAGCGCTTCGAGGCCCGTGGCCCGTATTGGCTGTATGCGGCGCGCATCGGTGCCGAGCTGTTGCTGCGCACCCAGCGCTATGACGAAGCCAAGGTGCTGTTCGAGACCGTCATCGCTGCCCGCACCCTGCCCTGGGCCAAGCTCGGCGTGGCGCGTGCGCAGCTGGAGGCCGGCCAGACGGTGCGTGCACTCAACACGCTCGACCGCCTGATCGGCGAGGACAGCAGCTATGCCGACGCCTACGACGTGATGGGCAGCGCCCAGGTGGAGCTCGGCAAGTTCTCCGAGGCCCTGGACACCTACCGGCTGGCCGCCGAACTCACGCCGGGCTCGGTCGCGCGGCTCCAGAAATACGGAATGATGGCCTACTACATGGGCGACATCGAAACCGCGTCACGGGTGCTGTCCAAGGCCTGCATCGTCGGCGGCGACTCCAAGATGTTCGACCCGCAGACCCTGGTGCTGCTGGGTTTCGCCACCTTGCAGACCGGCGACCGCAAGGGCCTCGACCGCTGCATGTCCGATTTCATGCGGCTGCAGGAACGATCGCCCTTCGATCCGCGCCTGCAGCGCTTCATCTCGGTGATCCGCGCCCTGCAACTGGTGCGCGCGCGACAGTTCTCCGAGGCGATCGACGCGGTGCGCGCCCAGGGCGCCGAGATCCGGTCGGCCACCTTCGATTTCGAGGCCGCCTGCAATCTGGTCGGCCTGCTGTCGGTGCTGGCCAGCACCACGGTCGACCTGAACGACGCGAATCGCTGGGTGGAAGAGATCGGCCTGCGTTTCGCCGGCTCGCGCAGCCTGGGCGAGCTGCTGGCCAGCGCCGGCGCGCGCCACGAGGCCTACGCCACCACGCTGCGGCAGAGCCATTCGCGCATCAACAAGCTGGCCGAGGCAGCCATGTCGCTCAGCCTCAACGGCGACCCCACCGGCGCGGTAAAAGGCCTGATCGCCGCCGCGCGCGACACGCTCAACGGCAAGCTCGCCGACATCGCGCTGCAAATGATCGTGCGCCATGGCGAGAAGATCCGCGACGCCGATGAACTGCGTTCCCAGGTGGAAATGCTGCGTACCGCCTGCGGCGTTCAGCCGCGCCGGGCGGCCATCACCCAGGACCGGCATCGCCAGCCGGGCAGCCTCAGCCTGCGTGCGCTCGCGCCGGCCGAAGCCGGCTGACTAGGTCTTCACCGAGAAGGCCGGCAGCATCAGGATCGCCTCGGCATTGGACGGCGAAAAACAGCGCTCGGCCGCCTCGCGCCAAGGTAGCCAGACAGCCGCCGTGTGCTCGCGCGGCGCCAGCCGTATCGACACGCCCGCCGGCACGCGCAGACCGAACAGGTGCTCGGTGTTGTGGGTAACGCCGGCCGCATACCGGTGCAACCACTGCGGGTAGATGGTGTAGACGTTTTCCAGGTGCCAGTCCTGGAGCCGATGGCCGGGCGCGCCGGTGTCGAGTCCGGTCTCTTCGGCGACCTCGCGAACCGCGGTCGCCTCGAAGGATTCGTCGGGCGTGTCCTTGGAGCCGGTCACCGACTGCCAGAAACCCGGCGCGTCGGCGCGCTCGATGAGCAGCACGTCGAGCGCTTCGGTGTGGATCACCACCAGCACCGACTCGGGAATCTTGGGCGGCCGCTGTTCCATCGTAGACCGCCCTGCCCCGCCTGCGGTTTTTAAGCCGCCGTGGTGCCCGCCGGGTTGCGCAGGCGGATGTGCAGTTCGCGCAGCTGCTTCTCGTCGACCGGGCTCGGCGCCTGGGTCAGCAGGCACTGGGCGCGCTGGGTCTTGGGGAAGGCGATCACGTCACGGATGGACTCGGCGCCGGTCATCAGGGTGATGATGCGGTCCAGGCCGAAGGCCAGGCCACCGTGCGGCGGCGCGCCGTACTGCAGCGCGTCGAGCAGGAAGCCGAACTTCTGCTGGGCTTCTTCCGGGCTGATCTTGAGCGCGTCGAACACCTTCTGCTGCACGTCGGCGCGGTGGATACGGACCGAGCCGCCACCCATTTCCCAGCCGTTGAGCACCATGTCGTAGCCCTTGGAGATGCAGCGGCCGGGGTCGGTCACCATCCAGTCCTCGTGCCCGTCCTTGGGCGCGGTGAACGGGTGGTGCACCGCGTTCCAGCGATCGGCTTCGTCGTCGTACTCGAACATCGGGAAGTCGACCACCCACAGCGGCGCCCAGCGGTCTTCGAACAGGCCGTTGGCACGGCCGAAGGCACTGTGGCCGATCTTGATGCGCAGCGCGCCGATAGCGTCGTTGACGACCTTTTCCTTGTCGGCACCGAAGAAGATCAGATCGCCGCTCTGCGCGCCGGTACGCTGGACGATCTCGGCCAGGGCCGCGTCGTCGAGGTTCTTCACGATCGGCGACTGCAGGCCTTCGCGGCCCTTGGAAGCGTCGTTGACCTTGATGTAGGCCAGCCCCTTGGCGCCGTAGATCTTGACGAACTCGGTGTAGGAGTCGATTTCACCGCGCGACATGCCGCCGGACTCGCGCGCACCGCCGGGCACGCGCAGGCCGACCACACGGCCGCCCTTCATGTTGGCGGCACCCGAAAACACCTTGAAGTCGACCGACTTCATCAGCTCGGTCAGTTCGGTGAATTCGAGCTTCACCCGCAGGTCGGGCTTGTCGGAGCCGTACAGACGCGCGGCCTCCTGGTAGGTCATGACCGGGAACTCGCCCAGGTCGATGCCCAGGGTGTTCTGGAACACCGTCTCGATCATCTTCTGGAACAGCGCGCGGATTTCCTCTTCGCCCAGGAAGGAGGTCTCGATATCGATCTGCGTGAATTCAGGCTGGCGGTCGGCGCGCAGGTCCTCGTCGCGGAAGCACTTGGTGATCTGGTAGTAGCGGTCGAAGCCCGACACCATCAGCAGCTGCTTGAACAGCTGCGGCGACTGCGGCAGCGCGAAGAAGTGGCCGTCGTGCACCCGGCTCGGCACCAAGTAGTCGCGTGCGCCTTCGGGCGTGCTCTTGGTGAGCATCGGCGTCTCGATGTCGACGAAGCCGTTGCTGTCGAGGAACTTGCGCACCTCCATCGCCACCTTGTAGCGCAGCATCAGGTTGCGCTGCATGTAGGGGCGGCGCAGGTCGAGCACGCGGTGCGTGAGGCGGGTGGTTTCCGACAGGTTCTCGTCGTCGATCTGGAACGGCGGGGTGATCGAGGCGTTGAGCACTTCCAGCGTGTGGGCCAGCACCTCGATGCGGCCGCTCTTGAGCTGCTCGTTGACCGTGCCTTCGGGGCGCGCGCGCACCACGCCGGTGACACGCACGCAGAACTCGTTGCGCACGTCTTCGGCCACGGCGAAGGTGTCGGCGCGGTCGGGGTCGCAGACCACCTGGACCGAGCCTTCGCGGTCGCGGAGGTCGACGAAGATGACGCCGCCGTGGTCGCGCCGGCGGTTGACCCAGCCGCAAAGGGAAACGGTTTGGCCCATCAGGGCTTCGGTCACGAGACCGCAGTAGTGGGAACGCATGGCCATGAGAAGAATTCCGGCGCCAATGAAAGGCGAATCAGGCAGTCAGGGTAGAGGGAGAGGGGCGCGAGGGGCCGACCGGCACGACCACGCCCATGGAAACGATGTACTTCAGGGCTTCGTCGACGCTCATGTCGAGCTCGATGCAGTCGCTGCGCCGAAGCATCACGAAATAGCCGCCGGTGGGGTTCGGCGTGGTGGGCACATACACGCTGAGGAAATCCTCGCGCAGGTAGGTGGCGACGTCGCCGCCCGGCGAGCCGGTGACGAAGCCGATGGTCCACACGCCTTCGCGCGGCCACTGGATGAGCACCGCGGTGCGAAAGGCGTTGCCGCTTTCGGAGAACAGGGTGTCGGAGACCTGCTTGACGCTGGAGTAGATGGAGCGCACCACCGGGATGCGGCCCAGCAGCGCGTCGCCCCAGCGCACGAGCTTCTTGCCGACGAAGTTGCTGGTGATGCCGCCGACCACCAGCAGGATCAGCAGGGTGAGCAGCACGCCGAAGCCGGGAATGTGGAAGCCGAGCAAGCGATCGGGTTGCCACGCGGACGGCAGGATCAGCAGGGTCTGGTCGAGCATGCCGATGATCCAGTCCAGCACCAAGACGGTGATGGCCAGTGGAACGATCACCAGCAGGCCGGCGAACAGCCATTTGCGCAGAGCGGTCATGCCGGGGTCAATCCTTCTTGGTGGAAGCAGGTGCGGGTGCGGGGGCGGGGGCCGGTGCCGGGGCGGGTGCCGGCGAAGAGGCACCGGTGGCCGGGGCTGGAGCGGCGGTGTTGCCGCCCTCGGTCTCGGTCTTGGGCGGCGCCGACGGTGCGCCGGCGCCTCCGCCCGATCCACCGCGGAAGTCGGTCACGTACCAGCCGGAGCCCTTGAGCTGGAAGCCGGCGGCCGTCACCTGCTTGCGGAAGGATTCGGCGCCGCATTGCGGGCAGACGGTCAGCGGTGCGTCCGACATCTTCTGCAACACGTCCTTGGCAAAGCCGCAGGACTCGCATTTGTAGGCGTAAAAGGGCATGGCTTGGATTGGTCGAAACAGGCCCAGCAGGGCCACTTGACGGGGCGCACGACGGGACTCGCGGCCACCTGGACGAAAACCCGCAATTATAGGCGCCGGCTCATGACCGAAGGGCCGGTATCCCCGCCGCTGGTCGGCCGAACCGGCGCGGTCGCGCTATCGCGAAAGGCCTTCCACCGGTCGGTGCGGTGTGCGGTGGTTGGCGACCGCCTGCGGCAGCAGCGATCCGGCGCCCATGCCGATCAGCGCGGCCAACAGACCGGCGAGCTGCGCAGGCACGACCTCGCCCGCCGGCGTGGCCAGGCAGGCGAGCCAGCAGCCCACGCCGAGCGCGATGGAGGCGATGGCGCCCTGGGTCGTCGCCCGCTTCCAGTAAAGGCCGGCGAGCAGCGGCACGAAGGCGCCGACCAGCGGCACTTGGTAGGCGCCCGACACCATTTCGTAGATGGACGTGCCCTGGCTGGCGATGGCGTAGGCCAGCACGCAGAGGCTGAACACCAGCACGGTGACGCGCATGGTGCGCAGGTTCTGGCGGTCGGTGCCGCCGGGGCGGAACTGGCGCCAGATGTTTTCGGTGAAGGTGACGCTCGGCGCCAGCAGGGTGGCCGAGGCGGACGACTTGATCGCCGAGAGCAGCGCGCCGAAGAACAGCACCTGCATCACGAAAGGCATGCGCTCCATGACCAGGGTCGGCAGGATCTTCTGCGGGTCGTCCTGCAATAGCGCCTGGGCGCGCTCCGGCATGATGATCAGCGCACTGGCCACCAGGAACATCGGCACGAAGGCGAAGACGATGTAGCAGACGCCGCCGATCACCGGGCCGCGCGTGGCCGCGCGCAGGCTGTTGGCCGACATCACGCGCTGAAACACGTCCTGCTGCGGAATGGAGCCGAGCATCATCGTGAGCGCCGCCGCGAAGAAGAACACCACGTCGTGCAGGCTGGGTTCGGGCCAGAAGCGAAACAGGTCACGGCTGGTGGCGAAGTCGATCACCTTGCCGGCGCCGCCGGCCATGTCGCCCGCGAAATACGCCAGCACGGCCAGGCCGCAGACCAGGATGATCATCTGGATGAAGTCGGTGACCGCCACCGACCACATGCCACCGAACAGCGTGTAGGCCAGGATGGAGGCCACGCCCAGCGCCATGCCGACCGGCACCGAGATGACGTCGCCCGACAGCAGGTTGAACACGAGGCCGAGCGCGGTGACCTGGGCCGACACCCAGCCGAGGTAGCTCAGCATGATGATCAGCGAGCAGACGACCTCCACCACCCGGCCGTAGCGCTCGCGGTAGTAGTCGCTGATGGTCAACAGCGACATGCGGTAGAGCTTGCTGGCGAAGAAGACGCCGACCAGGATCAGGCAGGTGCCGGCGCCGAAGGGGTCTTCGACCACGCCGTTGAAGCCGCCTTCGATGAAGCGCGCCGGAATGCCCAGCACGGTTTCCGAGCCGAACCAGGTGGCGAAGGTCGTGGTGACGATCATCGCCAGAGGCAGGTGGCGGCCGGCCACGGCGAAGTCGGCGGAGTTCTTCACCCGGCGGCCGGCCAGCAGCCCGATGGCGATGGTGACCAGGAGGTAGGCGAAAACAAGGGTCAGCAGCACGTGGCGCTCCTCGCAAGACTCAGGCAAAACGTAAAAAAGGCGGCCAGGCCGCCGGTTTCAGAAGATGCGTACGCGTATCACGATCTGCATCGCCAGCAGACCCAATACAAATCCCATGCCACCGTAGATGAGGCGCTGCAGCAGCTTGTTGGTGCGTTGCTGGGCGCGCAGCAGTTCTTCGGCGAGCTGGTGCTGGCGCGGGTCGGCCTGACCGCGCTGCTGCAAAAATTCGTGCAGCAGGCGCGGCAGTTCGGGCAGCAGCTTGGCGTAGTGTGGTGCCTGGTCGCGCAGCGTGGTGAAGAGCTTCTTGGGGCCGACCTGGTCGATCATCCATTTTTCGAGGAAGGGCTTGGCGGTGCTCCACAGGTCCAGGTCGGGATCGAGCTGGCGGCCCAGGCCTTCGATGTTGAGCAGGGTCTTCTGCAGCAGCACCAGCTGCGGCTGGATCTCGACCTGGAAGCGGCGCGAGGTCTGGAACAGGCGCATCAGCACCATGCCCAGCGACAGGTCCTTGAGCGGCCGGTCGAAGTACGGCTCGCACACCGCGCGGATGGCCGATTCGAGCTCGTCGACGCGGGTGTTCGGCGGCACCCAGCCGGACTCCACGTGCAGTTCGGCCACTCGTTTGTAGTCGCGCCGGAAGAAGGCGGTGAAGTTCTGCGCCAGGTAGTCCTTGTCGAACTCGGTCAGCGTGCCGACGATGCCGAAGTCGAGCAGCACGTAGCTGCCGAGCGACTGCGGGTCGATGCTGACCTGGATGTTGCCCGGGTGCATGTCGGCATGGAAGAAGCCGTCGCGGAACACCTGGGTGAAGAACAGCGTGACGCCGTCGCGCGCCAGGCGCTTCATGTCGACACCGGCCGCACGCAGGCGGTCGATCTGGTTGACCGGCACGCCCTTCATGCGCTCCATCACCACCACGTCGGGGTGGCAGAAGTCCCAGAACATCTCGGGAATCTGCACGATGTCGAGGCCGGACATGTTGCGCCGCAGTTGCGCCGCGTTGGCCGCCTCGCGCACGAAATCGAGCTCGTCGTGCAGGTACTTGTTGAACTCGCCCACCACCTCGCGCGGTTTGAGCCGCTTGCCGTCGGCCGAGAGGTTCTCCACCCAGCCGGCGGTCATGGCCATCAGGGCGAGATCCTTCTCGATGGCCGCGAGCATGCCCGGCCGGCGCACCTTGACCGCCACTTCGCGTTCATGGCCGTTGCGGTCGCGCAGGACCGCGAAGTGCACCTGCGCGATGGAGGCGCTGGCCACCGGCACGCGGTCGAAGGACACGAAGACGCTGTCGATCGGCCGACGAAAGGCGCGCTCGATCGTGGCCACCGCCACCTCTACCGGGAACGGTGGAACGCGGTCCTGCAGCCGGGCGAGCTCTTCGGCCACGTCCGGCGGCAGCAGGTCGCGCCGGGTCGACAGCACCTGCCCGAGCTTCACGTAGATCGGTCCCAGGGTTTCGAGCGCCTCGCGCAGGCGCTGGCCGCGCGGGGCATCGAGCTTGCGGCCGATGGTGACGATGCGGGTCAGGGTGCGCAGCCAGGGCTGGCGGAAGCTCGACAGCACCAGCTCGTCCAGCCCGTAGCGCAGGGCGATCCACAGAATGGCCAGGCCCCGAAGAAAACGTGTCATGGAAACCTGGTTCTAGGAAGCGGTGCGATCGCCGGGCGGCGATGTGGTGCCGGCACCGGGCGCCGGCTGAGCGCCCTTGCGGGCGACGAAACCGCGCAGCGTCTCGGCGACGCGGCGGGCGGCGGTGGCGACGTAGTGGGCCGGGGTGTCGCCGATGATCCGGGAGAGATCGTCTTCGAGGTCCCAGCGCACGTGGTCGACCAGCCAGTTGATCTCGGCGGCGAACTGCACGTCGCCCTCGATGCGCACCGCCGGCTTGTCGCCACGCATCGCGGCCTGCGCGAGCGAGATCGGAGAGTCGTCGGTAACCGTCAGCGTGAGGTCGGGCACCTGGCCGTCGGGTGCGATGTCGAGCAGCCCGGCGGGCGTAGCCTGCAGCCGCAAGGTGAATTTGCGCCACTGCAGCAGCGCGATGCGCGACTTCTGCCGCGCCAGCCGTGCCATCGCCTCGGGTTCCTGCTGCAGAACATGGTTGAGCAGCAGCACCAGCCGTCGCTGGATTTCTTCCTGCAGCCAGCGCGGCGGCTGCACGCTGCCGAGCTTGTCGATGACGCCGTCGAGCAGGGAAAAGGGAGACTTGGGTGTTTCCATCCGAGGATTATGGCGCCCCGAAAGCACGACCTCCGTGACCCGTCCTGAATAGAGTTGACACCCCCGGACGTTTAAAAATGCCGGTTCAGCCGGCCAGCGACGCCCGGTGCACTGCATCGGGCGTTTGCATTTTCAGCGACGTATGCAGTCGCTCGTGGTTGTAGATCTGCACCGACTGCTCGACCACGCGGCGCGCCTGGCGCAGATCGGCCGGGCGGTTCAGTAAAAACTCCATTTTGAGAATGCCGTTGACGCGCTCGGCCAGAGCATTCTGGTAGCAGTCGTAGCCATCGGTCATCGAGCAGGTGACGCCATGGCGTCGGTGCAGCTCCTGGTAATAGGTCGAGCAGTACTGGATGCCTCGATCACTGTGGTGGACCAGGGCCTGTCGTGTCTGGCGCGACCGCAAGGCGATCTTCATCGCCTGGGCCACCTCCTCTGTCTGCAGGCTTGCATGCACGTGCCAGCCGACGATCTTGCGGGAGTACATGTCGGTGATCAGGCTCAGGTAGACGAACTTGCCAGCGGTCGGTAAATAGGTGATGTCGGCCACCCATACCTGCTCGCTGCCGGTGGCATGGATTTGCTGCGGCCCCGCCTTGAGCAGGTTCGGATGCCGCCGGAAGCGATGATGGCTGTCGGTGGTCTTGTGGTACGCCCGCCTGGGCGTCACAAGCAAGCCAGCATTACGCAGCACATCGAAGAGCGCGTCACGGCCCAGGCGGATGCCCTGGTCCTGCAGCGGCTGGCGCAACATGCAGTGGAGCTTGCGCGTGCCTACGCGTGGCTGGCGCATGCGCTGGTCGCGCACGAGTTGCACGACAACGTGTGCCTGCTCGGTACGCCGCGCCTGGCGGCTGCTGGCTTGGTAGAAGGCCTGTCGGCTCATGCCCATGTGTTGGCAAGCCCTGCTCACGCTCAGTCCTTGGACGAGCTTTTGCGCGAGGACTTGCCCAAAGGCTTTTTTACGATGCGCACCCCGTAGTCCTTCTTGAGCACGTCGACCACGGCTTCAAAGAGCTGCGCCTTCTCCTGAGCCAGCCGGAGCTGGACCTGCAAGGCTTTGATCTGCTGCTCGGGTGTGAGCGATGAGGCGGTCTTGTTTAACGGCATGGCTGCCGATGATGCCGCCACGCCCCAACTCTGGCGACCATGCTTGCGCAACCACACCAGCACCGTGCTGCGGCCCTGAATGCCGTACCGCATCTGAGCCTGCTTGTATGTCAACTCGCCTTTTTCTACCTGCGCGACAACTGCCAGCTTAAAAGCCAGCGTGTAGTCACGCTGCGTGCGCTTGATCCCTGATTCCATGACACATGCCCTTTCTGCAAGGTCGAGGTGTCAACGCTGGGCAGGACGGGTCACCGTAAACAAAAAAAGCGCCGACAACGCCGGAGCTTTTTTCGCCGTGGGGCACCGCGGGACGGCTCTGCCCGACTGCAGTGTCACCCTTCGCAGGGACTAGGCCGCTACGCGACGCGAGCAAGCCGGGGGCGAGCTCAAGCCCGTCGCACAAACAAAAAAGCTCCGGCCATGCCGGAGCTTTTTTCGTTGTCGGACACCGCGGGACAGGCATTGCCGGACCGCCAGTGCCGGCCCCGGTAGGGCTAGGCTGCTACGCGAAGCAAGCAAGCCTGAGGGCGAGCTCAGTCCCCGCATAAACAAAAAGCTCCGGCCATGCCGGAGCTTTTTCGTTGTGGGACACCGCGGGACCGGCTTTGCCGGACCGCCAGTGTCGCCCCCGGAGGGGGTGGGCGGCCACACGAAGTGGGCAAGCCTGGGGGCTATTGAAGTGCTTGTACACCAGCGACCAGCCAGCCGGTGCTGCCGTTGCGCGGCTTGGCCATGTTCCACACTTCGCGGAACGGGCTCGGGCCGGCCGAGGGCTCTTCGCGGATCATGCCGGAGAACTCGACGCTTGCCAGGTAGTCCTCGCCGGCGTCCTCGATGCCGAGCAGCGTGGCTTCGAGCACGACCACGTCGGTCTTGTTGGGCTTGCCGCCGGACTGCGCTTCGCGCTCGGTGAGTTGTGCCCGGATTTCCTGGACCATGCCGTCGGT
Organism: Xylophilus sp. GOD-11R; assembly: GCF_033546935.1. GTDB lineage: Bacteria > Pseudomonadota > Gammaproteobacteria > Burkholderiales > Burkholderiaceae_C > Xylophilus. The sequence goes on from NZ_CP137854.1 coordinate 3,799,399, forward strand.
CATCATGGTGCGCAGCGTGGCGATGTCCGAGCGGTCCCAGGCGTCCTGCAGCAGCACGAAGTTGCGCTTTGCAGCGGTCAGGAAACCGTCGGCGTCGAAGTCGGCCGGCACACCCCAGTTCTGCGAACCCGACAGCGCCGTGGCCTGCGTACCGCTACCCAGCGAGGAGCCGATCACCACACCGCCAGCGCCGTTCGCTGCCGTGGCAGGACGGGCGTCGAAGGCGGCCGGAGCGGCTTCCCACGGGCGGGCCGATGCGTCGTTGCCGACCTTGGCCGGGTTGTACTGCTCCGGTTCGCGCGCGGCCGATGCACCGCCACCCGCGCCCTGGAAGGCATAACCGCCGTTGCCATTGTTCTGCGTGCGACGACGCATGAACATGCTGATCGCAAAGACCACCACGCCGGCCAGCAGCAGGAACATCAGCATCTGGCCGAAGGCGCCGCCCATGCCGAGCGAATGCGCCAGCCAGGCCAGGCCCAGACCGGCGGCCAGGCCGCCGAGCATGCCGGCCCACGGACGGCGCGGTGCGGCGGCGGCCGGGTTGGCAGCGGGCGTCGCGGGAGCAGCGGCCGCGTTGTTGGCGTTCTGCGGCGTCGATGCGGGCGACTGTTGCGGCGCAGCCTGACGCTGCGTCACGTTGGACGACTGGCGGCCCACCGAGCCACCACCGCCAAAGCGCCTCGCCGCTTCGGCGTCGAAGCTGCCGAGCAGGAGGGCGCCCACGAGCAGTGCGGACAACAATTTCATCATCTCGGGTATTCCTTCTTATGCAGGGAACGTGATGTCGGACACAGGGGTCCTCAGCACTTGATTCCAACATGAAGCGCGGCGATGCCACCAGTCATGTTGTGATAGTCCACATGGCCGAAGCCGCTATTGCGCATGAGCGCTTTGAGTTGTTCTTGCGGTGGATGCATGCGGATGGATTCGGCCAGGTAGCGGTAGCTGGCTTCGTCGCCGGCGACCAGCTTGCCCAGCTTGGGGAGAACGTTGAAGGAGTACCAGTCGTAGGCCTTGCGCAGCGGCTGCGCGACCTGCGAGAACTCCAGCACCAGCAGCTTGCCGCCGGGCTTGAGGACACGGCACATCTCGGCGAGGGCCTTGTCCTTGTGGGTCATGTTGCGCAGACCGAAGGCCACGCAGACGCGGTCGAACACGGCGTCACCGAAGGGCAGTTGTTCGGCGTCGCAGACCGTCGTGGGCAGGTTGACGCCGGCGTTGATGAGCCGGTCGCGGCCAGTGGAGAGCATGGCCGCGTTGATGTCGGTGTGGACGACCTCGCCGGTGCTGCCGACCTTCTTGGAGAAGGCCAGCGCCATGTCGCCGGTGCCGCCCGCGATGTCGAGCACCTTATGGCCGGGACGCACGTCGCCGACGAGCACGGTGTAGGCCTTCCAGGCGCGGTGCAGGCCGGCCGACATCAGGTCGTTCATGACGTCGTACTTGGGCGCCACCGCATCGAACACGCCGCGCACGCGGCGGGCCTTTTCCGTTTCGTCGACTGTCTGAAATCCGAAGTGGGTGCTGCTCATATTGGCGATGCTAGAGGACTGCGACCTCTTCGCGTGGCATACCCTGCAACCCACCACGGGAATCAGGCTATGCGAAGGGGCTCGGCGGGTGGCTTTGCAAGCCTTCAAACGCCGCAGGAACCACCGCCCGACACCCGTGCGGGCATGGGGGCGTCGCGGCTCACGCCGGCCTCGGCGAGGCGTTGCTCGTAGCGGGCCCAGAGTGCATCCTGATTGGCGCCGAGCTCGTAGAGGTATTCCCAGGTGAACAGACCGGACTCGTGTCCATCGGAGAAGGTGGGCTTGAGCGCGTAGTGCCCCACCGGCTCCAGCGACACGATGGTCACGTCGCGCTTGCCGGTCTGCAGGGTTTCCTGGCCCGGGCCGTGGCCCTGCACTTCAGCCGATGGCGAACAGACGCGCATTAGTTCGAACGGCAGCCGGAAGACGGCGCTGTCGGCGAAGGCGACTTCGAGCACGCGGGACTTCGCGTGCAGGGTGATGGCGGTAGGCGTCTTCATGGTCAGAACGGCAGCGCGGCCTGCGCGAAGGCGGCCGAGAAACGGGTGGCGAGCGCCGCGTCGACGGCCGGCAGGCGCCGAGCCAGCGCCGCCTCGTGCGCCGTGTCGCGCTCGCGCAGCGGCGCAGCCCACAGCGGCGCCGGGAAGTGACTGTCGTCCTCGAAGCGCGCAACGACGTGCCAGTGCAGGTGCGGCACCATGTTGCCGAGCGCGGCCAGGTTGATCTTTTCGGGCCGCAACTCGCTGCGCAGGGTGCGTTCGCAGAGGGCCACCGCCTCCATGCACAGCGCCCGGTCGGCCGTCGACAGGTCGGAGAATTCGGCCACATGGTCGGCCCACACCACGCGGTAGAAGGCCGGAAAGCCTGGCTCCTCCGCGCGGATCAACCGGAACTGCGCACCGGCCCAGACCAGCACGCCGCCATCGCCCTCGCACAGCGCGCAGCCGGGCACCTTCTTCACTTCGGAGAGATTCAATTCGAGGCCTCGCGCATCGTCGTCGTCACACCAGCACCCGTTCGATGCCGCCGCGGTTGGCGTCGGCCACGTAGGTCTGCATCCAGTCCTCGCCGAGGATCTTGCGTGCCATCTCGACCACGATGTAGTCGGCCTCGAGCAGGCCGCTCTGCAGGTCGGCGCGGTAGCGCGAGAGGCCCTGCAGGCAGCTCGGGCAGCTGGTGAGGATCTTCACGTTGGCGTCGTCGGCCAGGCCAGCCTTGGCCTTGATCGCGGCCTCGCCCTTGCGGAGTTCTTCTTCCTTGCGGAAGCGCACCTGTGTGGAGATGTCCGGCCGGGTCACGCCGAAGGTGCCCGACTCGCCGCAGCAACGTTCGTTCTTGAGCACGTTGTCGCCGACCAGCGCCTTCACCGTCTTCATCGGGTCCTGCAGCTTCATCGGCGTATGGCAGGGGTCGTGGTAGAGGTAGGCGCCGCCCTCGCCGAGCGTGATGCCCTTCTCGAGCAGGTATTCGTGGATGTCGATGATGCGGCAGCCGGGGAAGATCTTGTCGAACTGGTAGCCCTGCAGCTGGTCGTAGCAGGTGCCGCAGCTGACCACCACCGTCTTGATGTCGAGGTAGTTCAGCGTATTGGCCACGCGGTGAAACAGCACCCGGTTGTCGGTGATGATCTTGTCGGCCGCGTCGAACTGGCCGCTGCCCTTCTGCGGATAGCCGCAGCACAGGTAGCCCGGGGGCAGCACGGTCTGCACGCCCGCATGCCAGAGCATGGCCTGCGTGGCCAGGCCGACCTGGCTGAACAGCCGCTCGGAGCCACAGCCAGGGAAATAGAACACCGCCTCGGATTCCGCCGTGGTCGCCCGCGGGTTGCGGATGATCGGCACGTAGTCGCGGTCCTCGATGTCAAGCAGCGCGCGCGCGGTCTTTTTCGGCAGGTTGCCGGGCATCTTCTTGTTGACGAAGTGCACGATTTGCTCGCGGATCGGCGCGGTACCCACCGTGGCCGGCGGCTTCTTCACCTGCAGGTGCGCCAGGCCGCGCAGCACGTTGTTGGCCGCGCGCTGGGCCTTGAAGCCCACGCCGACCATGGCGCCACGCACCAGCTTGATGGTCTCGGGATTGGTGGCGTTGAGGAACATCATCGCCGCCGCGTTGCCGGGCCGGAAGCTCTTCTGGCCCATCTTGCGCAGCAGGTTGCGCATGTTCATCGACACATCACCGAAGTCGATGTTGACCGGGCACGGCGTCACGCATTTGTGGCACACGGTGCAGTGGTCGGCCACGTCCTCGAACTCCTGCCAGTGCTTGATGCTCACGCCGCGCCGCGTCTGTTCCTCGTACAGGAAGGCCTCGACCAGCAGCGAAGTCGCCAAGATCTTGTTGCGCGGCGAATAGAGCAGGTTGGCGCGCGGCACGTGGGTGGCGCATACCGGCTTGCATTTGCCGCAGCGCAGGCAGTCCTTCACGCTGGCGGCGATGTCGCCGATGTCGCTCTGCTGCAGGATCAGCGACTCGTGGCCCATCAGGCCGAAGCTCGGCGTGTAGGCGTTGCTCAGGTCGGCCAGCAGGCTGAAGTTGCCGGTCAGGTCGGCATGCGCCATGCCTTCGGCGGCCTGCGCCTGGCTGAGCGAGGCGCGCAGCAGCTTGCCCTTGTTGAAGCGGCCCTCCGGGTCGACCCGGCGCTTGTAGTCGGCGAAGGGGCGCAACTCGGCGTCGGTGAGGTATTGCAGCTTGGTGATGCCGATGCCGTGCTCGCCGGAGATCACGCCGTCGAGCCCGCGGGCCAGCACCATGATGCGGTCCACCGCCTCGTGGGCGGTCTGCAGCATGTCGTAGTTGTCGCTGTTGACCGGGATGTTGGTGTGCACGTTGCCATCGCCGGCATGCATGTGCAGCGCCACCCAAACACGGCCCTTGAGCACCCGCTGGTGGATCGCGTTGACCTCGTCGAGCAACGGCACGAACGAGGCACCCTTGAAGATCTGCTGCAGCGGCGCGCGGATCTGGGTGCGCCAACTCGCCCGCAGCGAATGGTCCTGCAGCTGCGGAAACAGCGTCTCGACCCGGTCGTGCCAGTCCTGCCATTGCGCGCGCACTTCCCGGACCAACGCCAGGGCCTGCGCGACCCGGTCTTCGAGCAGCTCGGCCGAGGGGATGTCGTTGGCGTCGTCGCTCTTGCCCAGCGGCAGGTTGCCGGCGGCGAAGAATTCCTCCAGCGCATCGGCCAGCGCCAGCTTGTTGCGCAGGCTCAACTCGATGTTGATGCGCTCGATGCCGTCGGTGTACTCGGCCATGCGCGGCAGCGGGATCACCACGTCTTCGTTGATCTTGAAGGCGTTGGTGTGGCGGCTGATAGCCGCCGTGCGCTTGCGGTCGAGCCAGAACTTCTTGCGCGCCTCGGCGCTGATGGCGATGAAGCCTTCGCCGCTGCGCGAGTTGGCGATGCGCACCACTTCCGAGGTGACACGCGCCACGTCGTCGGGGTTGTCGCCGACGATGTCGCCGAACAGCACCATCTTCGGGATCCCGCCGTGGTGCTTGCTCTTGGTGGCGTAGCCGACTGCCTTGAGGTAGCGATCGTCCAGGTGTTCCAACCCCGCCAGCAGCACGCCCGAGCGCTTCTGCTCGGCGAACATGTAGTCCTTGATCTCGACGATGCTGGGCACCGCGTCCTTGGCGTTGCCGAAGAACTCCAGGCAGACGGTGCGCACATGCTCCGGCATGCGGTGCACCACCCAGCGGCAGCTGGTGATGAGGCCGTCGCAGCCTTCCTTCTGGATGCCCGGCAGGCCCGACAGGAACTTGTCGGTCACGTCCTTGCCCAGGCCCTCCTTGCGGAAGGTCTTGCCTTCGATCACCAGCCGCTCGGTGCGGATCGGCGTCTTGCCGTCCGCCTCGAAGTAGGCGAGCTCGAAGACGGCCTCGTCGGCGTCGTGGATCTTGCCGAGGTTGTGGCCGATGCGGGTCACCTCGAGCCATTGCGACTCGGGCGTGACCATGCGCCATGACGCCAGATTGTCGAGCGCCGTGCCCCACAGCACCGCCTTCTTTCCGCCGGCGTTCATAGCGACATTGCCGCCCACGCAGGACGCCTCGGCCGAGGTCGGGTCGACCGCGAAGACGAAGCCTGCGCGCTCTGCCGCGTCCGACACCCGCTGGGTAACCACGCCCGCGCCGGTCCAGATCGTCGGCACCGGATGGTCGACGCCGGGCAGCGCGCGCATCTCCACCTCGGTCATCTGCTCGAGCTTCTCGGTGTTGATGACCGCGCTCTTCCAGGTAAGTGGAATCGCGCCGCCGGTGTAGCCGGTACCACCCCCACGCGGAATGATGGTGAGACCCAGCTCGATGCAGCCCTTGACCAGGCCGGCCATCTCGACTTCGGTGTCGGGGGTGAGCACCACGAACGGGTATTCGACGCGCCAGTCGGTGGCGTCGGTCACATGGGACACGCGCGACAGGCCGTCGAACTTGATGTTGTCCTTGGCGGTGAGCTTGCCCAGGCTGCGCTGGGCCTGCTTGCGCAGCGCGGCGACCGCGTCGAAGTCGTCGGCGAAGACGCCGATGGCGCGCTCGACGCCGGCGAGCAATTCACCCACCAGCGCATCGCGCGCAGCACCGGTTACGGGCGTGCGGCGCTTGCTGACTTCGGTCAGCCGATGGCGCAGGGCCTCGACCAGCTGGCCGCGGCGGCGCGGATTGTCGAGCAGATCGTCCTGCAGGTAGGGGTTGCGCTGCACCACCCAGATGTCGCCGAGGATCTCGTAGAGCATGCGGGCGGAGCGGCCGGTCTGGCGCTCGCTGCGCAGCTGCTGCAGCACGTCCCAGGCCGGTGCGCCCAGCAGGCGCATCACGATCTCGCGGTCGGAAAACGAGGTGTAGTTGTAGGGAATCTCGCGCAGGCGGGCGGGACCGTCCGCATTTGCCAGCAGCGTGGCCGCCGCGATGGGGGCGTTCATGGGAAAAGCTCTCGTTGTGCGTGGGGGCCGTTATTCTAGGAACGCGGCTGGATCGGCGCTGTTACGGGGTTTTGGCGCCTCGGAAGGAATACTGGCTCGCCATCGTCTGTCAGAGCAGCGATGCCCGGATCGGCTCGGCTGCCGGCGGCGTCACGTCGCCGCACTGCGCGCGGTGGCGCAGTGCGTGGTCGATCAGCACCAGCGCGAGCAGGGCCTCGGCGATGGGTGTTGCGCGGATGCCGACGCAGGGGTCGTGGCGGCCCTTGGTCACCACATCCACCGGCTGGCCGTGCACATCGATCGATTCGCGCGGGCTGATGATGGAACTGGTCGGCTTGATCGCGATGGACACCTCGATGTCCTGCCCGGTGCTGATGCCACCGAGCACGCCACCGGCGTTGTTGCTGGCGAAGCCGCCCGGCCGCATCGAGTCGCCGTGAAAGGTGCCGCGCTGGGAGACGCTGTCGAAGCCGGCGCCGATCTCCACGCCCTTGACCGCGTTGAGGCCCATCATCGCGTAGGCGATGTCGGCGTCGAGCTTGTCGTAGAGCGGCTCGCCCCAGCCCACCGGCACGCCGTGCGCCATGACCCGCAGGCGCGCGCCACAGGAGTCGCCGGCCTTGCGCAGTGCGTCCATGTAGTCTTCGAGCGCCGACACATCGGCGACGGGCGCGTAGAACGGGTTGTTGGGCACGTGCGACCAGTCTTCGAAGCCGATCGGCACTTCGCCGATCTGCGTCATGCAGCCACGCAGCGCGATGCCGTGGTGCTCGGCGAGCCATTTGCGGGCCACCGCCCCGGCCGCCACGGTGGGCGCCGTGAGCCGTGCCGAAGATCGCCCTCCCCCGCGCGGATCGCGAATGCCGTACTTGTGCCAGTAGGTGTAGTCGGCGTGGCCGGGCCGGAAGGTTTCGGCGATGGCCGAATAGTCCTTGCTGCGCTGGTCGGCGTTGCGGATCAGCAGGGCGATCGGCGTGCCGGTGGTGCGTCCTTGGTAGACGCCGGAGAGGATCTCGACCGCGTCGGCCTCGTTGCGCTGGGTGACGTGTCGGCTGGTGCCCGGGCGCCGACGATCGAGCTCGACCTGAATGTCGGCCTCGGAGAGTTCCATGCCTGGCGGGCAGCCGTCGATGACGCACCCGATGGCCGGGCCGTGGGACTCACCGAAATTGGTGACCGAGAAGAGTTTTCCGAATGTATTGCCGCTCATAGGGCGGCGATTATCCCAGCCCGCTCAGGTGGGTTGCTCTTCATGGTCCTCCGGCCAATCCCGGATGTAGGCCTTGAGCATCTTGTTCTCGAAATTCTGGCTGTCGACCACCGCCTTGGCGACGTCGTAGAAGCTGATGACGCCCATCAGCATGCGCTGATTGAGCACCGGCAGGTAGCGGGCATGGCGCTCGAGCATCATGCGGCGCACTTCGTCGAGTTCGGTCTCGGGGGTGCAGGTGAGTGGCGCCTTGTCCATCGCACCGCGTACCGTCTTGCTGCCGACGGCGTTGTCGTTGGCGACGATGGTCTGGATGACTTCGCGGAAGGTCAGCATGCCGACCAGATCGCCGTGCTCCATGACGACCAGCGAGCCGATGTCGCGCTCGGACATGACCTCGACCGCCTTGGCCAGGGAGTCGTCGGGCTCGACGGTGAAAAGGGTGCTGCCCTTGACGCGGAGGATGTCGCTGACTTTCATGGGGGGTCTCCTGGCGGGATCGGAACGTGTGCGGACGCCGCCAGTGCTTCGAGCGGCACCGGCCGCATCACTATAGCCCAGGCCGCCGGCGCCGTGCGGTCTTTTCAGATGACGTCGGCCAGGCGCAAACCCGCCATGCCGGTGCGCTCCCAGACCGGGCGCGTGCCGGCATTGCGCTCCAGCAGCAGGCGCTCGGCGAGCGGCGCGACCGGCGTGGCGGCCATGTCGACCAGCAGTACCAGGCGCGCCGGTTCGCCGTCGCGGGCCTCGCGCAACTCGCCAATCCAGTCGAGCTCGACCAGCGCCTCGATCACCGGCTCGATCTGCAACGCGTCGACCTGCAAGGTCTGGGCAATCTCCACCGGATGTCGCCCATGCATGCCGGCGCGCTGTGCCGCACGAAGGTGAGCCAGCACTTCCAGCGCCAGCTGGAACGACCACCCTGCCCCGCCGGTGCGCCGCACGGCGCCCGCCAGCAGGCTCGGCAGATAGGCCACGCCCACCGCCCCCATCAGCACGATGCTCCAGGCCACGTAAATCCACAGCAGCAGGATCGGCATGCTGGCGAAGGCGCCGTACATCACCGAATAGGTCGGCACCGCGCCGATGTAGACGCCGACCGCCTTCTTGGCGATCTCCAGCGCCGCCGCGGCTGCCACGCCGCCGCACCATGCGTGCACCCAGCGCACGCGGGTGTTGGGCACGAAGTGGTAGAGCCCGGCGATGCCACCGGCCAGCAGCAGGAACTCGACGCTGTTGAGCATCAGCTTCAGCGTGCCGGGCACCGCGCCCACCACCTCGCGCGAGAAGGTGATGACCGATGCCGTCGTGGCCAGGCTCAAGGCCAGCAGCAGAGGCCCGAAGGTGATCGCCGCCCAGTAGATGAGCAGGCGCTGCGCCAGCCCGCGCGGCCGGCGCACCCGCCAGATGCGGTTGAGTGTGCGGTCTATGGTGAGAATGAGTGCCAGCGCGGTGATGACCAGCGCGCTCAGGCCCGCCGCGCCCAGGCGGCTCGCCTTGCTGGCGAACTGGGTGAGGTAGCCCAGCACCTGTCGCGCGATGCCTTCGGGCACCAGGCTGGCCACCAGCCAGCGCTGCAACTGCTCCTGCATCTTGCCGAACATGGGGAAGGCGGTGAAAAGCGCCAGCGCCACCACGAAGAAGGGCACCAGCGCGAGGATGGTGGTGAAGGTCAGGCTGCCGGCGGTCAGCGCCAGTTGGTCGTCTCGGAAGCGCTCGCGCAGCAGGCCGGCCGCGCGGCGCCAGGGAAACGCAGCCAGGTCGGTGGCCAGCGCCCGGGCGCGACGGCGCCATCGGGCAGCCAGGGCACGCAGGCGTTGTTCGGAAAGGAGAGCGCGGGAGGGCGCCTGCAATGGCGGCAGGGACATGGTCGCGATGATGCCATCGCGACCGCGCGCCTTTCAGGGTGCGCGAGTGTCCGTCCAGGGGCGAAATCGCCGGGCCACGCCGGCGATCAGTCCCAGGCCACCCACCAGCAGGGCGAGGGTATCGGCGTCCGGCATGGCCGACACCAGGCCGAATATCTCCGCGTCACTCTGGGCGTCGGCCCGGCCGCGCGGCTGCAGCACCACGCCGTCGCCTGCGCTTGAATAATCGCCGGGGTTCAATCCGGTGAGGCGCGCCGATGACAGTCGATAAACATCCGCCATATTCTCTTCCAGATTATTCGAAGACGAAATCGAATTATTGGAGAGCCGCGCAGTACCACGGGCCGAAAAGTAATCCTTCAAGGAAACGACCCGGAGATCGAAGTCGCCGACAGGCGCAGAAGCGGATCCGTCCTCGATCAATTGGCGGCGGCCACCGCGCGATACGTCGACCGGCCCGTCGAAGGAGCGAATCGGCGCGGGCGCGGCGATTCTCACCTCGTTCGCGGCGGGCAGATTCGCAGCATGCGCGGACGGCGCGGCGGCCCCGAGCAGGACGATCGTGAATCCGCAAGCTCGTTTATTCATCGAAAATCCCTTGATCATTTGGCAAATAATATTCTGACGATGCGTCAGATTCAGGTCGCGATAATCCCACCCCATAGCCCATGCCTCAATAGACCGAATGGTTTCAAATTTCCCGTGACGGCCTCACAGGGATTGCCATATAAGCGGCCGCCGTCGGCGCCCGGCTATCATTCGCGGCTTCATGTCTCAGCCCCAGCCGCCTCGATTCGTAAGCCGCACCCGCGCCCTGGCCGTCGCCTGCCTACTGGGGTTGATCGTGCTCAGCCTGGCCTGGGAGCTGCTGCTCGCGCCGCTGCGTCCGGGCGGCTCCTGGCTGGCGCTCAAGGCCCTGCCGCTGTGCCTGCCGCTGGCCGGCCTGCTCAAGCACCGCATGTACACCTACCGCTGGGTCAGCCTGCTGGTCTGGCTGTATTTCGCCGAAGGCGTGGTGCGGGCCTGGGGCGATCCGATGCCCGGCCGGTTGCTGGCCGGCCTGGAGATCGTGCTGTGCCTGATGCTTTTCGTCGCCTGCGCCCTGCATGTGCGCCTGCGGCTGCGCTCGCCGCGCGAAGCGAACGTCGCCGTGGCGACCCCGATTCCCTGAACGAAGACAAAACCTCCCTGCCCGACAACGCCATGACCACCACCACCGACCTCACCCCCCTGCTCGCCGGCCTCCGGCAGATCGTCGGCGACGCCAACGTGCTGACCGAGGGCGACCTCACCGGCTACGAGCAGGACTGGCGCAAGCGCGCCCGCGGCCATGCGCTGGCCGTAGTGCGCCCGGCCACCACGCCGGAAGTGTCGGCCGTGGTCAAGGCCTGCGCCGCCGCCGGCGTTTCGCTGGTGCCGCAGGGCGGCAACACCGGCCTGGTAAGCGGCTCCACGCCCGACGAGTCCGGCCGGCAGGTGGTGTTGAGCCTGGCGCGCATGGCCGCGATCCGCGAGATCGACCCCGACAACCTCACCGTCACCGTCGAGGCCGGCTGCGTGCTGCAGAACCTGCAGCAGGCGATGGAAAAGGAAGGCTTTCTGTTCCCGCTGAGCCTGGCCGCCGAAGGCAGCTGCATGATCGGCGGCAACCTGGCCACCAACGCCGGCGGCACCCAGGTGCTGCGTTACGGCAATGCGCGCGAACTCTGTCTGGGCCTGGAAGTGGTCAACGCGCAGGGCGAGGTCTGGAACGGTCTGACCGGCCTGCGCAAGGACAACACCGGCTACGACCTGCGCAACCTGTTCGTGGGCAGCGAGGGCACGCTGGGCGTGATCACCGCCGCCACGATGAAGCTGTTTCCCCTGCCCGCCGCCACGCTCACGGCCTGGGCCGCCGTGCCGTCGATGCAGTCGGCGGTCGCCCTGCTCGGACTGGCGCAGAAACACCTGGGCGCCAACCTCACCGGCTTCGAGGCGATGGGCCAGTTCGCGCTGTCGCTGGTCGGCAAGCACATGCCGCAGCTGCGCGTGCCCTTCCTGGGCGATGAATCGGCGCCCTACTGCGTGCTGCTGGAGAATTCCGACAGCGAATCCGAAGAGCACGCCCGCGCCCAATTCGAGCGCCTGCTCGAAACCGCGTTCGACCAGGGCGTGGTGAGCGATGCCGTGGTGGCTGAGAACATCGGTCAGGCCAACGTGCTCTGGCACATCCGCGAAAGCATTCCGATGGCGCAGTCCGAGGAAGGCCTGAACGTGAAGCACGATATTTCGGTGCCGGTGTCCAAGATCGCAGAGTTCGTGGAAGTGACCGACGCCATCCTGCGCGAGGCGATTCCCGGCGTGCGCCTGGTGAACTTCGGCCACCTGGGCGACGGCAACCTGCACTACAACGTGCAGGCACCGGAGAACGGCGATCCCAAGGCATTTCTGCGCGATGAAGAAGAGCGCATCAACGACCTGGTCTACCGCTCGGTGGCCAGCTTCGACGGCTCGTTCTCTGCCGAGCACGGCGTGGGCGGCATGAAGGTGGACAAGCTCGAAGAGTACGAAGCGCCGGCCGCCCTGGCCATGATGCGGGCGATCAAGCACGCGCTCGATCCGCAGAACACCATGAACCCGGGACGCATGCTGGCCGCCTGACCCGCCCGCCAGCCGGCGATAGCGGGCCGGTCAGGCCGGTTCAGCCCGCGTCGCCATACCCGCCGCCGCCGGGCGTCTGGATCTCGAACACATCGCCCGCCGCCATCGGCACCTGGGCGATGTGGCCCAACTCCTCCACGCTGCCATCGGCGCGCAGCACGCGGTTGACGCCCACGGCGCCGTTGCCGCCCCCGGCCATGCCGAACGGGCCCTGTAAACGGCTGTTCGACAGGATGCTGGCCGTCATCGGCTCCAGGAAGCGCACCCGCCGCACGCCGCCGTTGCCGCCGTGCCATTGGCCACGACCGCCGGAATCGGGCCGGATGGCATAGGTGTCCAGCCGCACCGGGTAGCGGAATTCCAGAACCTCCGGGTCGGTCATGCGCGAGTTGGTCATGTGGGTCTGCACGACGTCGGTGCCGTCGAAGCCGCGGCCTTCACCCAGGCTGCCGGCACCGCTGCCGCCGGCGATGGTTTCGTAGTACTGGTAGCGCTCGTTGCCGAAGGTGAAGTTGTTCATCGTGCACTGGCTCGCCGCATTGGTGCCGAGCGCGCCGTAGAGCGCGTTGGTGATGCAGCTCGAGGTCTCGACGTTGCCCGCCACCACCGAGGCCGGCGGCGCCGGGTTGAGCATGCAGCCCGGCGGCACGATCACCTCGATCGGCTTCAGACAGCCGGCGTTGAGCGGAATGTCGTCGTCGACCAGCGTGCGGAACACGTACAGCACCGCCGCCATGCAGACCGCCGTGGGCGCATTGAAGTTGTTGGTCTGCTGCGCCGACGTACCCGTGAAATCGACCACCGCCGATCGCGCCGCCGCGTCCACCCGCACCGCCACGCGGATCTGCGCGCCGTTGTCCAGCGGCAGGGTGAATTCGCCGTTCTTCAGCCGGGTGACGGCGCGCCGCACGGCTTCTTCGGCGTTGTCCTGCACATGGCCCATGTAGGCCTGCACCACCTCCAGGCCGAACTGCGCCACCATGCGCCGCAGCTCCTGTACGCCCTTCTCGTTGGCCGCGATCTGCGCCTTCAGGTCGGCCACGTTCTGCTGCGGATTGCGGCTCGGGTACTCGCCGCTGGAAAGCAGCGCCACCGTTTCGGCCTCGCGGAAGCGGCCGGCGTCCACCAGCAGGAAGTTGCTGATGCGAACGCCCTCCTCCTCGATGCGGGTGGAGAACGGCGGCATCGAGCCCGGCGTGGTGCCGCCGATGTCGGCCTGGTGCCCGCGCGAGCCCACGTAGAACAGCGGCGGCTGCGAGCCGTCGGCCGGGGCGTCGTCGAGGTAGACCGGGGTGATGACCGTCACGTCGGGCAGGTGGGTGCCGCCGTGGTAGGGGTCGTTGAGCGCGTAGACATGGCCCGGCCGCATGCCGGCCGCGTTGTCGCGGATCACGGTCTTGATGCTCTCGCCCATGGAGCCCAGGTGCACCGGCATGTGCGGCGCGTTGGCGATGAGGTTGCCTTCGCGGTCGAACAGCGCGCAGGAGAAGTCGAGCCGCTCCTTGATGTTGACCGAGTAGGCGGTGTTCTGCAGCTGCAGTCCCATCTGCTCGGCGATGTTCATGAAGAGGTTGTTGAACACCTCCAGCAGCACCGGGTCGGCCGTGGTGCCGGCCGCATAGACCAGCTTGCGTGCTTCGGTGCGCTCCAGCACCAGGTGGTCGAGCGCGGTGAGCGAAGCGCGCCAGCCGGGCTCGACCACGGTGGTGGCGTTCTTCTCCGCGATGATCGCCGGGCCGGCGACCCGGTCGCCCGGTCGCATGTCTTCGCGCACCACCAACGCCGCCTCGCGCCATTGCCCGCCGGAGTAGAGCCGCACCGTCTCGCGGCGCGGCACGTCGCGTGCCGGGTGCAGTGCGTGGGTCGGCTCGGCGGGTGCGTCGCCGCCGATCACCGCCTCGACCGACACGGCTTCTACCAGCAGGCCCTTGCCCTCCATGAGAAAGGCGAAGCGCTGGCGATAGGCCTTTTCGAAACCGGCGCGAATGGCCGCGACGGCCGACGCAGCATCCGCGCCTTCCGGCTGGAAAGGCACGACGAGTGCCGAGTCGCTGCCCTCGTAACGCACATGCACCCGGCGGCGCAGGGCCATGACGCCACCGCTCAACTCCTGGCTCTGCAGTTGCGCCGCCGCCATGGTGGCGAGGTCGTCGAGCTGCGCCAGCAGATGCGGCACTGCCTCGGGCGACAACACGCGCTCCACCGCCTGCTCGCGGATCACGCTCTGGTCGGCCAGTCCCATGCCGTAGGCGCTGAGCACGCCGGCCAGCGGATGCACGAAGACGCTAGTCATGCCGAGCGCGTCGGCCACCAGGCAGGCGTGCTGGCCGCCCGCGCCGCCGAAGCACTGCAGGGTGTAGCGGGTGACGTCGTAGCCGCGCGCCACCGAGATCTTCTTGATGGCATTGGCCATCTGCTGCACCGCGATGTCGATGAAGCCTTCGGCCACGTCCTCGGCGCTGCGGCCGGTCTGCGTGGCGAGCTCGGCGAAGCGCTGGCGCACCACTTCGGCATCGAGCGCCTCGTCGGCACGCGGGCCGAACACGCGAGGAAAGAAATGCGGCTGGATCTTGCCGAGCATCACGTTGGCGTCGGTCACCGCCAGCGGCCCGCCGCGCCGGTAGCTGGCCGGGCCCGGGTTGGCACCGGCGCTCTGCGGCCCCACGCGGAAACGCGACCCGTCGAACTGCAGCAGCGAACCGCCGCCGGCGGCCACGGTGTGGATGCTCATCATTGGCGCCCGCATGCGCACGCCGGCCACCTGCGTCTCGAACTCGCGCTCGAACTCGCCGGCCAGGCCGCCCCGGAAATGGCTGACGTCGGTGGAGGTGCCGCCCATGTCGAAGCCGATCACGTCGTCGAAACCGGCGAGGCCCGCGGTGCGCGCCATGCCGACGATGCCGCCGGCCGGACCCGACAGGATCGCGTCCTTGCCCTGGAAGCGCCGCGCGTCGGTCAGCCCGCCGGAAGACTGCATGAAGAAGAGCTTCACGCCCGGCATGTCGCCCGCCACCTGCTCCACGTAGCGCCGCAGGATCGGGCTCAGATAGGCATCGACCACCGTGGTGTCGCCCCGGCCGACGAACTTCATCATCGGGCTGGTCTCGTGC
Organism: Xylophilus sp. GOD-11R; assembly: GCF_033546935.1. Lineage (GTDB taxonomy): Bacteria > Pseudomonadota > Gammaproteobacteria > Burkholderiales > Burkholderiaceae_C > Xylophilus. The sequence goes on from NZ_CP137854.1 coordinate 3,814,678, forward strand.
GAGGTGCTGACCTGGCTGAAGCCGACCTCTGTCGCGATGCGCGCTGCCGCCTGCTCATGCGCCGTGTAGCGGTAGCCGTGCATGAAGACCACGGCCACGCTGCGCAGGCCGGCGTCGAAGGCAGCCTGCAGCTCGCGGCGCAGCGCGGCTTCGTCGAGCGGCAGCAGCACGTCGCCGTGCGCGCCGACACGCTCCTGCGCCTCGATAACGCGGCCGTAGAGCAGCTCGGGCAGCACGATGCGCCGGTCGAACAGACGTGGGCGGTTCTGGTAGGCGATGCGCAACGCATCCCGAAAACCCGGGGTGGTGACCAGCAGGGTCGGCTCGCCCTTGCGCTCCAGCAGCGCGTTGGTGGCCACGGTGGTGCCCATCTTCACGCACTCGACGAGCGCCGGCGTGACAGCCTCGCCGGCTTTCAGGCCGAGCAGGTGCCGGATGCCGGCGACGGCCGCATCGCGGTACTGCTCCGGGTTTTCGGACAGCAGCTTGTGGGTGACCAGGCTTGCGTCCGGCCGCCGGCCGACCACATCGGTGAAGGTGCCACCCCGGTCGATCCAGAACTGCCAGCGGTTCGGTCGGCTCGTTCGCGCGGGAGATTCGGAAGAAGCGGAAGGCGTCGGGGAAGCGGTTGGGTCTTGCATGGAAGAGCGAAGAAGGCGTCGCGGCCGGAACGTTGGAAGAAGGGGCGGAACAGCCGCGATTGTCGGCAGCGAGGGGCGCGCTTCGCAAACAGAAAATTTTTCGTTCAGTCCATCGAATTCTTCGATGGCCGCCACTCAACCAGGACGGCGACCACGGGGCCGCACGGTCGCCTGCTGCTGCTCGATGAAGGCGAACACCGCCTGCGCCACGTTTTCGATCACATCCGAGCCCGGATCGGCGCGATAACTGGCGTGGATCGGCAGCGAAGGCAGCGCCGGCTCGAAACGCAGCACCTTCAGCCGGCCGGCGGCATTGAGCTTTTCCGCCGCCGCACGCGGCAGGGTCGCCACGCCGAAGCCGCTTTCGGCGAGCTGGGTCATGGCCGAGATGGACGACATGGTGTGCACCCGTCGCGGCTCCAGGTCGGCTTGGCGAAACATGTCGAGCAGGTCGATATGCGGCTGCGATCCGCGCTGGAAGGTGAGCAGGTCGAGCTCCACGATGTCCTGCGGCCGATAGCGCGTCTTGCGGTGGATGCCCGCATTGCCGACGAGCACCATCTCCATCGGCGCGAGCGGGCGTGACCGCAGGCCGTCGGCCACCGCCGGTTGCGCGGCGAAGATCAGGTCCAGCGTGCCGCGTCGCGCCTGTTCCAGCAGCACCGGCGTGGTCTCCACGCTGAGCTGGAATTCCAGGCCCTCGTGTTCGGCGCGCAATCGCTCCACCGCCGGCACTAGCCAGGCGTGCAGCACCGAGTCGATGGTGCCCAGGCGCAGCGACACGGCCTGACCTTGCACGGCGCCCATCTCCAGACGGATCTCGCGCTGCATCTCCAGCAGCCGCTCGGCATAGGCAGCGAAGCGGATGCCGGCGACCGTCAGGCGAAACCGGCGGTCGCGGCGGTCCAGCAGCAGCACGCCGAGCTCTTCTTCGAGCGCAGCGACGCGGCTGGACATGGCCGACTGGGTGAGGCAGAGCTTCTCGGCGGCACGGGTGACGCTCTTGAAGGTGACGACCCAGTAGAACGCTTCGACGAAACGCAGGTTCAAGCGGTGGTGGAGGAAGCCGAGGACGGCGCATTGTGACGCGCGTCTTCCACCCGCCGGGGCGGCGCGATCATCACGTGGCCGTGGTCACCGATCAACTTCTGCAGGCTCTCCACCTTGGCCGGATCGGTCGAGGTGGTGTAGACCAGGACCGGCGCCGGCCGCTCGACGGCCGTCAGGTGGGCCGGCGCGCCCCGCGCCGGTTTGCTCGCGCCGATCTTCTCGGCCTGGTACTCCATTGGGTCGATCAGCGGTACCTGCGACAGCCCGCACTGGTCCATGGCGCGGCGGATCTGCGGGGCCAGCGCCGGGTAGTGGGTACAGAGCATGAAGACCGAGGTGGCATCCTTCGGCACCTGCTGGACGTAGCTTCGCACCGCTTTATCGAGGCGCTGCTGCACGGCCGGATCGAGGCTCTGGTGCGCGCCCTCGTTGACCAGCGTGGCCAGGTCGGGACAGCCCACCATGCGCAGCGCCGGGCCGCCTTTTTCGCGAACCGTGTCCGGGTAGCGCGTGCTTTTTGCGGTGGCCATGGTCGACAGCCCGCAGGGCCGCGGACCACCCTGGGCGACGATGGCATCGGCCGACACCTGAATGAGATCGAGCACCGGCACTTTGACACCGCCGGTGGCGAATTTGAGGTTGAGGCAGGCGGTATTGCAGGCCATGGCGATCTCGTTGATGCTGAGATCCCGGAGTCGCATCAGGCCTTGGTTGGTCATCGCGATCAGCTCGGCATCGGTCTTGGTGCCGTAGGGTGCGTTCTGGTGATCCAGCATGCCGACGAACTGGATATCGAGATGCGGAAAACGCTGGCGCAGGTACTTCTGCAGATTGGCCACGGCGATCATGCCGCCGTCGCTGGAGTCGAAGAAGCCGACCATGTGGCGTGCTGCGTCCGGGCTTCGGGCCTGCCCGGCCTGGGTGGGCGCGACCTGCTCCGCAGCCTGCAGATGGCGCAGCAGGTCGGCGTAGATTTCGGTATGGGTGGAGAGGCTCACGCCGTCCACGCCCGCACCGGCGCTGGGCGAACCGCTGCGGCTGACGCCGTCGATGGCGCCCGCGGCCATCGCCTCGTGCATCAACGCATGGAATTGCGCGGGCGTGGGCATCAGATCGAGCCGGCCGGCCTTGTGGGCGAGCAACGCGGCGATGGTGATCGCGCCGAGGTTCGAGTTCCACGAGGTGACCGGGATGTCGGCTTTCACAGCAGACGCCATGACCGAACCGTCACGCGCCAGCGGGATGCCGGACAGCCCACCCATGCCGGCCTCGTTGCCGCCGTCGCCGACCCCGATGGAAGTGACATGCTGCATGCGGTTGGCTTGCAGCAGCAGCTCGTCGAGGTCGCTGTTGAAGCCGTTGATGACCACGCCGCGCATGTTGCGCTTGACGCCCTCTTCGTTGCGCGCTGGGGTTTCCGAGGCGATCACCGTGTCGATGCGCCGATCGTGCAGCAGCCAGGTCGCGCGCTCCGCCGCCTGCGGGCCGCGTTTGTCCATCGTGACCACGCGCATGCCGAAAGCCGCCTCGGGGCTGAGCGCGGCCAGGGCACGGCGAAAGATGGGTTCATTGAGCCCGTCAGTGACGATGGTGGTTTCGCGACCCAGCCTGTTGAGCACATACGCCAGTACCGCCACGCCGATCGGGCCGTCGGTTTCGGCCTTGCCGGCCGCCACGTTGTACTGGCCGGTGAGCATGACGCAGCGGCTGTTGTGCAGCAGATGGTCGGCTGCGCGCATCGCCGCGCCGGGTTGGTGGAAGCCCGGCTCGGGCATCCCCTCGCCTGGATGGCGGAAGCCGACGATGCCGCGGCGTCGTACATGGGTCAGCAGCGCCTCGATGTATGCGCGGAGATCAGCCTCGGACAGAGCGACGCCGAGCGGCTCGGTCGCGGGCATCGACGGTAACAAGAAAGTTTCGGTGCTGGCCCTCTGCCGGTCGATCTCGAGCATCTTCGCGATGAAGTCGCTCTCCGGTTTCGATGTTTCCGTGAGACAGGTGACCATGCGGGAGCGCGCCTGACGTGGGCTGACCAGCGGATGGTTGACAGGCACCAAGTTGGAAGCGGCGTGGTCGGGGGACGAGGATCGGGGAAACAGCATGGCAGGCCTTTCTGCGCGGTTGAGGGGCGCGTTCAAAGTAAGCCGCGCCCCATCGCGCACCGCGCCGCCACGCGTAGGCATGTCGTGCAATCTGAAGTGGCCCATTGCCGCTTCAGACCACCTTCGCGCTAGCGCGCCGGCGCTGCGGGTGCCGGTTCCGCCACCATGCGATCGCGCTGCGCCAGGCCCGGAAACAGCCGGATCCACAGCACCGCCACCAGCATGGTGCCGACACCGCCCAGCACCACCGCGCCCACCGGCCCGAGCAGCGCGGCGGTGGCGCCGGACTCGAACTCACCGAGCTGGTTGCTGGCGCCGATGAAGACCGAGTTGACCGCGCTCACCCGGCCGCGCATGTCGTCGGGCGTTTCCAGCTGCACCAGCGACTGGCGCACCACCACGCTGACCATGTCGGCGCCGCCGGTCACCGCCAGCGCAACCACCGACAGCCACAGGTTGTGGGAGATGCCGAACACCAGCGTCGCCAGGCCGAAGATGCCGACGGCCAGCAGCAGCCGCTTGCCGACGTACCGGTCGAGCGGCCAGCGCGTGAGCACCACCGACATGACGAGCGCGCCGATGGCCGGAGCGGATCGCAAGATGCCGAGCCCCCAGGGGCCGGTGTGCAGGATGTCCTTGGCATAGATCGGCAGCAGCGCGACCGCGCCGCCCAGCAGCACCGCGAACAGGTCGAGCGAGACGGCGCCCAGCACCGGCTTGCGCGCCCAGATGAAGCTCACGCCGGCCAGCAGCGTCTTCATCGACACCGGCTCGCGCGGCGCGATCACCCGGGCATAGCGCAGGCGCGCCACCAGCACGCAGCCGATGACGAACAGCGCCGTGCAGGTGGCATACACCGCGCTCGCCCCCGCGACGAAGATCACGCCGCCCAGCGCCGGACCGCCGATGATCGCGGCCTGCATGCCACCGGTGGCGAAGGCCATGGCGCGCGGCAGCATCAGCGGCGGCACCAACATGGGCACCAGCGCCTGCTGGGCCGGCAGCTGGAAAGCCCGCACCGCCCCCAGCACCACCGACAGCGCCAGCAGCAGGCCGCGCCCGGCCCAGTGGCCTTCGGTGGCCCACACCAGCAGCAAAGACACCATGCCCTGCGCCAACAGGCAGGCCGCGACGATGTGGCCGCGATGGAAACGGTCTGCCACGTGGCCGGCGGCCAGCGCCAGCAGCAAGGCCGGAGCGAACTGGTAGAGACCGACCAAACCCAGGTCCCAGGCGCTGCCAGTCAGGTCGTACATCTGCCAGCCGATGGCCACCAGCAGCATCTGCTGGCCGGCTGTCCCGAAAAGGCGGGTGCCCCAGAAACGCATGAAATCCCGCTGCTGCAGCAGGTCCTGGAAACGGTAATCGGTGGCGGTCATCGAAAAAAATCGGCGGTCGAGGAGGCGCGGCTGGCGACTGCCACGCGCGTGACCGGGAGGATAGCGGTTCACTGTCTTCCATGTCTTGCCATCTTCTCGCACTGCCGCCGCGCCCTTGTCGCGATGACGGCACCTGCAGACACCAAGCTGCGCAAGCCGGCATGCTGCGCGGGCCGGGGCGCTACCTGTCCTCGTGTCATGGCAGCACGACCGAGGCTGGCAGGTGACGCCGCCCGGCCACGAGCACTTCCGGCAGCTCTTCGCCCAGGGCCAGGAGCCGGTCGAGATAGATGGTGGCGCACTGGCCCGGATCGGACTGCGCATGCCTTGCCTGCATCGTCGCGCGCAGGCTGGACGGATCGGCCTGGCCGGCGAAAGCCGGCAGGCGCGGATGCGCGAGCAGTTGCTGCCGCAGCGCCTTCATCATCGGCACGATCAGTACGTCGAACACGATGCGATCGGCTTGCGTGCGACTCAAGCCCAGGGCCATGCGCCGCCGCAGACAGTCGTGCAGCGCCACGACCTTGCGGGCGTTCTGCATCATCCATTCCGCTCGGAAGCGCTCGGTGTGGCGCTCCAGCAGGCGCAACGCGGTACGGCGCCGGCCCTGGCTTTCGAGGTGCACCGACGCCATACGAAAGCACAGCACCGCCAACGCATTGCTCAGCAGCCCGAAGCCGAAGTTGACGCCGACCCTGCGTCGCTCGTCGACCGAACGCGTGAATTGCGCATCCAGGGTGTCGACCAGCGCCGCCGCGCCGTTGAGCGCCAGCACCGCCAGCGTGCTGCGGGCCATTTCACCCAGCAGCAGCCACGCGGCCTCGGCCGGCCCGCGCGCGCCACCCGCCATCTCGTCGTACTGCGCGCGTAAGCCCTCCAGCATCGCGTCCGGCACGGCGCGCAAGCGTTGCGCCACCGTGCTGTCGGCCTTCTCCACGGCCCGGAACAAGTGTCGCTCGATCGGTCGGCCGTGGTCATCGGCGCCTTCCATCGTGGCGTGGCGCCGCAGGGCCTGCAGGCAGCTTTCGGCCAGCGTGGTCGCCAGGGCAGCGGTACCCATGGTGATGCCGGCGGTGGTCAGCATGCCCGGCCGATCGTGGCGAAAATCCAGCGCCACGCCCAGCAGCGCGAATGCGAGCGGATGGGCCAACTCACACATCAGGTCGCGGACATGGCCCGGCGCGAATTCCGCCTGCCGTTTCGCCACGGCCGCGCGCTGCTCGCGCACCTTTCGCATGGCGGCGCGACGCCTGGCTTTGTCGAGCGGCACGCCGTCGGGGCCGCACCGTGCCGGCACGGGAAATAAGTCCGATGCCGCGGCTGCTTCAAAGGCACGAGGACCCCACAGCGCATGCCCCAAAGCCGTCGCGGCCGGCATCGCCAGACAGCGCGACAACAGGTGTGCCAGCGCCACCGGGGCGGCCACGACCGATGCCGCGATCACCGCTTGGCGCAGGCCCTCGGCATAGGTTTCGGAATCGGCCTCATCACGTGGCTCCCAGCCCAGCCACGCGCCCTGCCCGTTGCGCGAAACGGCTGTCAAGGCCAGGGCGTTGGCGGCGAAGAACACAGCGGCCTGGATGCCGCTGGCAAAAAATTCGTGCAACACGTCTCCCACGGCGTGCACGCCTGCCGAAAAGCAGGAAGCGGCGGCAGCACCCGGACTGTGCGGCAGGTCGGCCAGAACCGATGCCTGCATCGGCAGAACCACGTGCGCCACCGGCGCTTCTAGGGGGTCCGGCGGTCTGCGGGAGATGGCCGGCGCGGCCTGGTTGCGAAGATAAAAGGCGAACATGACTTTCCCGATGGACCGGCACGAAAACTACGGCCGGGGCCATCCTTCCCGGGGCGAATGCGCCGTCGAAGCCATGAACCGCAACGCATTGCACCGATCCGAAACCGATAAGCCGACAGGAACGGGCCACGTCGGCGCGGCGCCCGATTCGCCGCATTTGTTTCCCTCACAATGGCGCAATGGACCGTACCCACAACCTCAACGACCGCCGCATCGCCGACGCCTGGGCCACCCTGCAATCGCATGCCGACAGCGGCAATCCGCTGCAGGGCGATGCCTACCGCCTGGCATTTTCCGATCCGGAATTTCTGGTGCGCCGGGAAACCCGGGGCATCCGGCTGCAGCTGGAAATGCTCAAGCCCGACCTCGACCAGCAGGCCCAGGGCATCGACAACACCATCGTGGTCTACGGTAGCGCCCGCTTCCTGGCGCCCGACGAGGCCCAGGCCCTGCTCGAAGCCGCCGAGGCCGAAGGCGACGAAACCGCCATCGCCGCCGCCCAGCTGAAGGTGCGCAACGCCCGCTGGTACGAGCTGGCGCGGCTCTTCGCCCGTCTGGTCGCCACCGACAGCGAAGCCCGTCCGCGCGAGGAACGGCTCTACATCTGCACCGGCGGCGGCCCCGGCATCATGGAAGCGGCCAACCGGGGGGCGCACGAGGCGGGCGCACTCAACGTGGGGTTGAACATCGCCCTGCCCTTCGAGCAGAGCGGCAACCGCTTCATCACGCCGAGCCTGTCCTTCAAATTCCACTACTTCGCGCTGCGCAAGATGCATTTCATGATGCGTGCAAAGGCGCTGGTGGCGTTTCCGGGCGGCTTCGGCACGCTCGATGAGCTGTTCGAGGTGCTGACCCTGGTGCAGACCGGCAAGTCCAAGCGCGTGCCCATCGTGCTGTTCGGCCGCGACTTCTGGACCCGCGTGATCAACTTCGACGTGCTGGTGGAAGAAGGCACGATTTCGGCCAAGGATCTTTCGCTGTTCCACATCACGGACGATCCGCAGGATGCCTGGGACTACATCCAGGCCTTTTACCGGCTTTGACTCTCCCCCAGGCTACGCACTTCGTGTCTTCGCCTACCCCCTTGCGGGGGCGGTTGCTGGCTTGGCGTAGCCTCGCCGCATCGCCCTGGAGGTAGTCGGCCTGCGCTTTGCGCTGGGCTCCGCCGGGGGGCTTCGGTTTACGGGCGATGCTCGGCGTGGCCGTCGCCGCGCTCGAGGCCCCGGACGGCGCGGGTGCCGAGGGCGACGACGCCGGAGACCATCCAGAAGACACCGCCGATGCCCAGCACCGAGCCGGCCGCGCCGAAGAGCACGGGCACCGCCACGCTGGACGCATTGATGACCATCAGCCGCAAACCCAATGCCTCGCCCTGGCGCGAGGGCGGGGTGATGTGGTGCAGCATGCTCATCACCATGGGCTGCACCGCGCCGAGCGCGAAGCCGAGCAGCACCGAGCACACGCCCATGCTGGTGGCGCTGTGCAGAAACGGGTAGACGGCGAACAGCGCGGCCGTGGTCAGGGTCGATACGGTGATCACGTCGCGCTCCTCTCGGCCGGCCGTGAGCGCCGGCAGCACGATGCGGATCAGCGCGGCGGCGATCGCGAACACGCCCAGGATGGTGCCGATGGTCGAAGCGCCAAGGCCGCGTTCGTGGCCCAGCAGCGGCACGACGAAGGCATGCACGTCCCAGCTCGACGATTGCAGCCAGTTGCAGAACAGCAGGCGCCGGAACATCGGGGCGCGCAGCAGGTCGATGGCGCTGCCCGATACGCCGGCCAAGCCGGCCGGGCGCGGTTCGGGATCGATTTCGACCACGCCACGGCCCAGGTACCAGGCCGCCAGCGGCAGCAGCGCCATCACCAGGAACGCGGCCCGAAAGCCCCACAGGTCGCCCGCCTGCGCACCCGCATGGTCGATGAGCAGGCCGGCGCCGAAAGGGCCGATGAAGTTGCCCACCGCCGGCGCGATGGCGAGCCAGCTGAAAGCCTGCTTGAGCTGCGTCGGATCGCTGGATGCCCGGCCGACGTGGCGCTGCAGCGCGATCACGACCGCGCCGGTCGCGCCACCTGTCATCAGCGCCGCGACACAGAACACCGGATAGAACGGAAAGATCGCCGCCAGGCCGGCGCCGACGCAGGACACTCCCGCTGCCAGCGACACCGGCAGCGCCACGCCGTGCCGGTCGGCGAAGCGCCCTGCCGGCAACGCCAGAAAGACCTGGGTGAGCGCGAAGAGTGCGATCAGCAGGCCGACCGCCGCCGCGCTGTAACCCTGCTGCAGGGCCAGCAGCGGAACGGCCAGCCGCGTGCCGGCCATGGTCGAGTGGATGAAGACCTGGATGGGAATGACGCGCGATAGCTGGGGACTCATCAGGGCTTGCTTCTTGTCTCGTTATTTCTTGGTTTTCTGCTTGATCGTCCGATGCGCAAGGCCGGGCCGCGCTATCCGGGCAGGCTGGGCAGCCCCTTGTCGGCCGGAGGTTCGGCGAAGAGGTCCGGATCGGGCAGCGCGCCTTCCAGCGCATTCGGCGTGAAGCTCTTGGTCGGCTTGACGCCGAGGTCGCGCAGCCGTTCGGCCTGGGCGATGGCATTGCCGCGGCCGGCCTTGAGCCGCTTGAAGGCTTCGCCGTAGGACTTCTGCGCCTTGTCGAGCGACTTGCCGATTTCCTCCAGATCGCCTACGAAGGCGGCGAGCTTGTCGTACAGGTCGGCGCCGCGCCGCGCGATTTCCTGCGCATTGCGGTTCTGCTGCTCCTGACGCCAAAGATGCGCCACGGTGCGCACCACGAAGAGCAAGGTCGACGGGCTCACCAGCAGCACGTTACGGCGCCACGCATCCATGAAGAGCTGCTCGTCGGCGCCCACGGCCAGCATGAAGGCCGGCTCGATCGGCACGAACATCAGCACGAAGTCCAGCGTCTTCAAGCTGTAGAGCTGCTGGTAGTTGCGCGCGGCCAGTCCTTCGATGTGCGAGCGCACCGAGGCCAGGTGCTTGCGCTGCGCCAGAGCGCGTGCCTCGTCGGTCTCGGCGCTGACGCATTCCTCGTAGGCGATCAGCGACACCTTGGCGTCGACCACCAGCTTGCGCTCCTCGGGCAGGTGGATGATCACGTCGGGCTGCGCCCGGCTGCCGTCCTCGCGCACATGGTTCTGCTGCACGTGGTATTCGATGTCGCGGCGCAGGCCGGAGGCTTCGAGCACCCGCTCCAGGATCAGCTCGCCCCAGTTGCCCTGCGCCTTGGAGCTGCCCTTGAGCGCGTTGGTCAGGCTGCGGGCTTCCTCGCCGAGCAGCTTGTTGAGGTCCATCAGCTGGGTCACCTGCTGCGACAGCGCCGAGCGCTGCTTGCCCTCGGCGTCGTAGAACTGTTCGACCTTGCCCTGGAAGTCGGCCAGGCGCATGCGCAGCGGATCGAGCAGGCCGCCGAGGCTGGCCTGGTTCTGTTCGGCGAAGCGTTTGCTCTTTTCTTCCAGGATGTCGTTGGCCAGGGTCTTGAACTGGTTGCCCAGCACCTCGCGTGCTTCCTGCAGCAGCGCGAGCTTTTCGCCGGATTGCTGGCGTTCGGCCGACAACTGGGTCTCCAGCGTGGCCTCGCGGGCGCGAGATTGCGAGAGCTCCGCCGCCAGCGACCGGGCGCGCTCCGCCGCTTCAGCCAACTCATGGCGCAAGGGTTCGACGCGGGCGGCGCGTTCCTGCCAGGCGGCGCGCTCGTCGCGGGCGGCGTCCAGGGCTTCGCGCTGCGCCTGGGCGTCGAGGCGCAAGGCGCGCGACTCTTCCATCCAGGTTTCACGCTCGGCGGCCAGCCCGCGTGCGCGCTCGGTCGCGGTGGCGATCTCTGCCAGGCTTTCGGCACGCGCACGCACCAGGGCGGCATCGGTCTGCGCGTCGGCGTCTTCGCGGAGCTTGCGCCGCGCCAACCACCAGCCACCGGCCAGGCCGAGCAATAGAGCGATGCAGGCGACGATCGCGTCGAGGGCTCCGGTCATGCGGGGCGCCCTCCGCAGAAACGGACGAGCGGAATACGGGAAAGGGTCATCAGGGGAATCGGAAGCAAGCAAACCATCGGTCGACGCACCGCTGCCCAGGCGTGGCCGATGGTGTCGAGTGGTCGAAAGAAAGGCATGAATCGGGCGAGACGGCGCGTCATGTGTCCGGCCGCCGCCCAGGCAATCCGACATTTTGCACCGGCCTTGCCGTGCCGGCGCTCAGATTCGCCACTGAGTCCATCGGCGGGCGTATTCGAGCGCCACCGCGAACGTGGTTTCCTGTACCCGCAAGGTGTCGGCCAGATCCCGACCGTAGCCGCCGGCCATCGAGAACGCTACCGGCAGGCGGCGCTGCCAGGCCCAGTCGAACACCCGGCGGTCGCGTGCCTCCATGCCGTCGAAACTCAGCTTGAGCCGGCCGAGCCGGTCGCCCTCGTGGGGATCGGCGCCGGCGAGGAAAAAGACGAAATCGGCGTCGAAACGGGCGTCGAGTTCGGCCAGCGCCCATTCGAGCGCGGCCAGGTATTCGGCGTCGCCACAGCCATCGGGCAGATCGACGTCGAGGTCGCCGGGCTCGCGGCGAAAGGGATAGTTCTTGGCCCCGTGCAAGGACAGGGTGAAAACATCCGGGTCGTCCCGGAAGATGACCGCGGTCCCATCGCCCTGGTGCACGTCGCAATCGACAACCGCCACCCGCAAAGGCCGGCGCGCCTTCCGGGCATGCTCGGCCTGCAGCAAACGGGCTGCCACCGCCACATCGTTGAATACACAAAAACCGCTGCCCGCATCGCGCCGGGCATGGTGTGTGCCGCCTGCCAGGTTGGCCGCAACGCCGTGGACCAGCGCCTGCCGCGCCGCCGCGATCGTGGCACCCACCGAATGCCGCGCGCGCTCGGCCATGGCCACCGACCATGGGAATCCGATGTCGCGCAGGATGGCCGGATCCAGACTGCCGTCGGCCACCGCGCGGACGTAGCCGGGCGTGTGGACCAGGGCCAATTCACCATCGGTCGCGGCCGGCGCAGGATGGATCTCCACCTCCGGTCGATTGGCGCGGAGCCGGTCGCGCAATGCCCCGTATTTCGACATGGGAAAACGGTGACCGGCCGGCAAGGGAAGGACGAAACGGTCGGCGTAATAAGCGTGCATCAGAGAAGAATTCAGGCCCACCGTCGGGCGCGACAGACCATGGATTGGACCTTCGCAAAGAAAATTGCTGCACCGCACAAATCCGCTAGGCAGCTACCGAACTTATCTTTATACTTGTGTATGTTGCAGTGCAACATAACGTGTGCAGACGTCGTCCCTGGGCTGATACCGCCCACCTTTTCAACACCTAGGAGAAAGCCCATGAACGCAACGCCCGAACAACTCATCGCCGCCAACAAGGCCAATGTCGACACCATTTTCAGCCTGACCGCCAAGGCCTTCGAAAGCCTGGAAAAGCTGGTCGAACTGAACATGACCGCCTCGCGCGCCGCGCTGGCCGATGTCGCCGAGCACACCCAAGCCATGATGGGCGCCAAGGACGCGCAAGAGATTCTCGCTCTGCAAGCCAGCGCGCTGCAGCCGATCGCCGAGAAGACCGCCGCCTACAGCCGCCACCTCTACGACATCGCATCCGCCGCCGGCGCTGAACTGGGCAAGACCGTCGAAGGCAAGGCCGCCGACGCACAGACCACCTTGTCCGGCATGGTCGACGCCGCCGCCCGCAATGCACCGGCCGGTTCCGAAACCGCTGTCGCCGTCATGAAGAGCGCGGTCGCCGCCGCCAACAACGTGGCCGACTCGATGCAGAAGGCGGTCAAGCAAGCCTCCGACATGATGGAAGCCAACTACAACGCGGTTTCCGCCCAGGCCGTGAACGCAGCGCGCACCACCGGCGCCGCCACGACCAGCGCAGCTCGCAAGCGCGCCTGATCTTCGCTTTCCGTATCGCTTTAGACGCCCGGCTTGCCGGGCGTTTTGCATTTTCCGAGGTCGTGTCGCCCGGTCATAATTGACGTTTACGTCAAAGATAACCAGGAGACATGCCATGGAAGTCGCAGGCAAGGTATTCATCGTGACCGGCGGTGCGTCGGGTCTGGGCGAAGGCACGGCCCGCATGCTGGCCGGCAAGGGCGGCATCGTCGTCATCGCCGATCTGCAGGAAGCGCCCGGAAAGGCGCTCGCCCAGGAGATCGGCGGCGCATTCGTGCGGTGCGATGTGACGCAGGAAACCGATGCACGGTCGGCGGTCTCGCAGGCTGTGGAACTCGGCGCGCTGTACGGACTGGTGAACTGCGCCGGAATCGCCCCGGCCGCCCGGACGGTCGGAAAATCGGGCGTGCACGCGCTCGAACCGTTCCAGCGCACGGTGGCGATCAATCTGTTCGGCACCTTCAACATGATTCGCCTGGCTGCAGAGGCCATGGCGAAGAACCCACCGCTTCCAACCGGCGAGCGGGGCGCCATCGTGTCGACCGCGTCGGTGGCAGCCTATGACGGGCAGATCGGACAGGCGGCCTATGCCGCGTCCAAAGGCGGAATCGTCGGCATGACCTTGCCGATCGCACGAGACCTGGCGAGCCTGGGCATTCGCAACATGACGGTCGCGCCCGGCATCTTCGGCACGCCCATGGTCTTCGGCATGCCGCAGGAAGTTCAGGATGCGTTGGCCGCTGGCATCCCTTTTCCGTCTCGCCTGGGAACACCGCTCGATTTCGCCCGGCTGGTGTTGCACATCTTCGAAAACGAAATGCTGAACGGCGAAGTCATCCGGCTGGATGGCGCCATACGCCTGGCGCCTCGCTGAATCAACAGATGATTAGAGCGTAGCGCCGTACTTGAGGCGGAAGCCACGCTCCATGCGCTGGCACGCTTCGGTCATGTCGCGACGTTGCTCCGGTCCAGGAGCACGGCGCTCGATGCCCTTCCAGCACTCGGCAATGATGAGCCGATCGCTATCGAGATGCTGTCCGGTTCCACCGCCCGACGCAAAGCCGTAGACCAGCAGGCACAGCAGCAGCGCCCCGATCACGATCACGGGCTGCGGAATCATGCCGCGCTCCACGGGTGGAGGTATCAGCCTGGTTTCCATCGGATTTCCTTGGTATCGCAAACTGCAACGGTACATGTAAGCAAATGCTTAGTTTGTAGGACATATACCTGTCACCGTTAGCACTTTCGGACCCACGTTCCTTCTCTACAACAGATGGAAGCAAGGCCTGGGGAAAACCCTCGCCCGCCCAGGTCATTCAGCCCTGGAACTGCGCGCCATACGACGGTCAATTCACGTGCTCATTTTTTAGGCAAATTCATACACTGCCGACCTCGCACGTTAGTTGCAATTTGAGACGTATGAACTACACCGAATCCGCCTCCTGTCCCGCGCCGGCCGATGCTTCGGAATCGCAGAAGCCGAGCACCGTTCCTCCTTCGGTCGCCGAGCCGCGTCGCACGCGCACCTGGCTGGCAGCGAGCATCGCATCGGCCTCGGCCGCTCTGCAGGCTTGCGGTGGCGGTGGCGAGGACTCACCCTCGTCTTCGAGCGCGGGGGTTTCCAGTGCCTCCAGCACCGGCACGAGCGCGACCAATTCATCGGTCTCGGTTTCCGGTCAGGCTGTCATCGCGGCCACCGATGCGGCAGGTGGCACAGCTGGTCCGCTCGGACAATCGCGCACTTATGTCAATCCAGGTAACGATTTTGACGCAGTGCGGTTTCTGCTCCAGGCGCAGTTCAGCGCGTCGGAATCCGAAATCGCGTCGGTACGCACGCTGGGTTATGCCGGCTGGCTGGCTATGCAGTTCAATACGCCGCCTGGATTGACGGCATGGGACTGGCTGGAACAGAAGGGATACTCGTCCACGGATGTCGGCGCCTATTACTCCACCTATCCGGCCGACATGGCAATCTGGTGGCAACTGGTGAATTCACCCGACACCCTGCGCAAGCGAGTCGCGTTGGCGCTGTCGGAAATATTCGTGGTGTCGACCACTGGCATCAGCGTGGTCTGGCCAGGTCAAACCATGGCTGCCTGGTGGGACATGCTGTCATCGAACGCCTTCGGCAATTTCCGAAAGCTGCTCGAGGATGTCACCCTGCATCCTGCCATGGGCAATTACCTCAGCATGCGCGGAAGCCTCAAGGAAAACGCAGCGGGTAGGCACCCGGACGAAAACTACGCACGGGAGGTCATGCAACTCATGACCATCGGGCTGGTCAAGCTCAATCTGGATGGCACGGTCGACATGAGCACAGGCGCTGCCGTCGACACTTATACCCAAAGCGACGTTTCCAACCTCGCACGGGTGTTCAGCGGCTACAACGTGGATATGACCGGCAACGTCACGTTGAACGTTCCCGGCATCTACCCTATTCCCAGCCCGACGCACACGCGCCTGCCCATGGTGCTCAATGCCTCGTATCACTCCACGCTGGATGTCAATTTTCTGGGCAACTTCATCTCGGGGCGGACCGAAGGCAATGCTCAGCGAAAAATGGTGCTGGATATTCTGTTCAACCACGCCAACGTTGCACCGTTCATTTCCAAGCAGCTGATACAGCGGCTGGTCACCAGCAATCCAACGCCGGGCTACGTGGCTCGGATCGCGGCCGTGTTCCAGGACAATGGCAAAGGCGTCCGGGGCGATATTGGCGCGGTGGTGGCGGCAATATTGTTGGACCAGGAAGCACGCAGCCCGGACGGTCTCTCGTCTCCCACTTTCGGCAAGGTGCGCGAGCCGATGCTGCGTTTCGTGCAGTGGGCGCGGAGTTTCAAGCTGACATCGACTGCGGGCACCTGGAAGTTGAGCGACTTCTCCAACCCGAGTCAACTCGGGCAAAGCCCTCTGCGCGCTGGATCGGTCTTCAACTTCTTCAGGCCGGGCTATGTACCGCCCCTGACAGCCATCGCGTCAAACGGACTGGTCGCGCCCGAGTTTCAGATCCTCAACGAAACCTCGGTCAGCGCCTATATCAATTTCATGCAGACGACGATCCGGTATGGAATCTACGTCAGGCAACCCGCGGTTCCGCAAATGCCCAGCAGCGGTGCCAGCGCGTATGACATGACAGCTGATTACTCGGCCGAGTTGGCCCTGGTGACGGATGCAGCGGCATTGATGGGCCGGCTCAATCTGATCCTGGCCGGTGGCCAGATTTCGGCGACCAGCATCGCCAATATGGTCGCCGCCCTGAATGCAACGCCGATCACGGCGACCAGCACCGCCGAATCGAAACTCGATCGGATCGCAGCAGCCGTCCTGATGACGATGGCCTCGCCTGAATATCTCGTTCAAAAGTAAACACATGACACACGTTCACTGCCCTGACGCCTACCCCAGCGATAGCGAAGTACCCAGCCCGGGTCGCCGCGCATTCATGCGCCGGTCGAGCCAGTTGGCTCTCGCAGGTACCGCCTTGCCTTTTGCGCTCAATCTGGCCGCGGTGGGCGATGCGGCCGCTGCCGAGGCGGGCGATTACAAGGCGCTCGTTTGCGTTTTTCTGTACGGCGGAAACGATTACGCCAACACCGTGGTCAATTACGACTCGCCCAGCTACGCGGCCTATTCGAATATTCGCGGTACCGTCGCGCTCGCCCGGAACGACCTGACGTCGACGCTGCTGCAGCCCACGGCCGCATTACCCGATGGGCGGCAATATGCTTTGAATCCCGCCATGACGGCGATGGCGGGTCTGTTCCACTCCGGCGTCGCCGCCGTTCAATTGAACGTGGGATCCCTCGTCGCTCCCATGACGAGAGCGCAGTACACGTCCGGCGCCGTCGTGAAACCCCCGCGTCTCTTCTCGCACAACGACCAGCAGTCGATCTGGCAGGCATCAGCCGCAGAAGGCGCAACCGTCGGGTGGGGCGGGCGGCTGGGCGACTTCTCCCTCGCATCGAATGGCTCATCGACATTCACCTGCATTTCAGCCTCCGGCAACGCCGTGTTCCTCTCCGGCCACAGCGCGCTTCCCTACCAGGTAAGCACCAGCGGCGCGGTGCGCATCAATGCGATCAAGAGCAACGTCTATGGATCGGCGGCGGTGAAGGCGGTGATGGGCGACTTGCTGCAGCAGCAAAGCAATCACCTGCTGGAGAACGAATACGGTCGCATTTCGTCGCGCGCGATAACTGCGGAGGTCACGGTCAGCAATGCCCTCGGCTCGGGCAATTCCGTCTCCACCCCTTTTCCGGCAAACAACAGCCTGGCCGACCAACTGAAGGTGGTCGCTCGCCTGATCGCGGCGCGCAACACCTTGAACGTCAAGAGGCAGGTCTTTTTTGTCTCGCTCAACGGATTCGACCTGCATAACGCACTGCTCTCGCAGCATCCGATCCTCATGGAGAAGGTGAGCGAGGCGATGGCGGCGTTCTATCGAGCGACCGTCGAGCTCGGCGTCGCCGACCAGGTCACCGCCTTTACCGCGTCAGACTTCGGCAGGACCCTGGCCACCAACGGTGCCGGCGCCGACCACGGGTGGGGCAGCCATCACTTCGTCGTGGGTGGAGCAGTCAAGGGCAAGGCGTTTTACGGCAATCCCCCACCCGTCAGCATCGGCGACAGCCCCAGCTTGGCAGACGACCAGTGGCACGTTGGCCAGGGGCGCTTGCTGCCCAGCACCTCGGTCGACCAATATGCAGCCACGATGGCACGATGGTTCGGCGTGCCCGATGCCGACCTGGACACCATCTTCCCAAACCTCAAGAATTTCGGCGCGGCGGCCGGGCGCCCGGATTACCCCCGAGACATGGGGTTCATGCGCGCCGGCTGAATCCGGCCGCGAAAACCTTCGACGGAAGACAGAGGGACTGCTGGCTCGGAGGCCAGCGCCCGACAAGGCTTGGGACTCGTATGCAACGGGTCCCAGGCCTTTTTCGTTGGTACGGCCACATGGGGCGCAGGATCTTCATGGATGGGTCACGCCGAGCGAAGGATGCAGATCAGGTGATCGCGGTAAGGGCGCGTTCGTCGACACAAAGTAGCGCGGGTGGCAGCCGCTCGCGGCCGATCGTGCGTCATCGGACGAACTGCGCGAACATTCCAGCGCGATGACAGCCAATCGCCGGATTAGGACTGATGAACCCGCGTTCATCGGCGACTTTACTTTGCATCAAGTTTTTAAACTTGGCCGCGCATCAAAGTTGCAATTAACAGTTCATGTCCTACACCGAAACCTCCTCCCGTCCTACAACCGAAGTCGAGCTGGCAGGCAAGACATCGGTTAGCACCGTCGATTCCTCGACCGCTGCCCCTTCCACCCGCGCCATCCTGGCGACCGCTGTAGCCGGCGCGACATCGTTTCTGCAGGCTTGCGGCGGCGGTGGTGAAGACTCACCAACACCTTCTTCTTTCGGCGTTTCCAGTACCCCGGAAATGTCTGCCCAGGCCGCCATTCCGGCCAGCGGCGCCGCTGCCGTAGCCGGCGCTTCGGTCGGCGGTGGCAAAGCCGGCCCTCTCGGCGCCGCGCGCAAAAATGTCATCCCTGCGTCAGATTCTGACGCTGCGCGCTTCCTGCTCCAGGCCCAGTTCAGCGCTTCGGACAAGGAAATCGCGTCGGTCCGTTCGCTAGGCTACGCCGGCTGGCTGGCCACCCAGTTCGACGCGCCGGCCGGCATCACCGCCTGGGACTGGTTGAACCAGCATGGGTACGCCACGCTGGACAGCAACTTATTCCACTTCACGCCCTATCAGACGGACTTCGCGCTCTGGTACCAGCTCGTCAAGTCGCCCGACGGCGTGCGCAAGCGTGTCGCCCTCGCACTGTCGGAAATTTTCTGTGTCTCCACCAACGGCGTGGACTGGTATTGGCTCTCGCACATGATGGCGAGCTGGTGGGACACCCTGTCGGCCGGCGCTTTCGGCAACTTCCGCACGCTGCTCGAGAACATCACCCTGCACCCCGCCATGGGTAAATACCTCAACTGCCGCGGCAGCCAGAAGGAAAGCGCCAGTGGCCGTCAGCCCGACGAGAACTTCGCGCGTGAACTGATGCAGCTCATGACGATCGGCCTGGTGAAATTCGGCTGGGATGGCCAGCCTCTCACCTCCGGCGGCGTGCCGGTCGAAAGCTACACGCAAGACGACGTCGTCAACCTGGCGCGCGTCTTCACCGGCTACGACTTCAATCTGTCGAGCGCGGCCCCGACGTCGTTCAACGGGCTGTCGGTGCCGGACAAAAACTTCGCCCGTCTTCCGATGGTCGTGAATCCGGCCCTGCATTCGACGCTCGAGGTGAAGTTCCTCGGCACGACGATCCCGGCGGGCACCAGTGCCGAGGCTGCACGGAAGATCGCGCTCGACACGCTGTTCAATCATCCAAACGTCGGACCGTTCATCTCCCGGCAGTTGATCCAACGGCTCGTCACGAGCAATCCGAGCCGCGCCTATGTGTTCCGGGTCGCCTCCGTCTTTGCCAACAATGGAAGCGGCGTTCGGGGCGACATCGCCGCCACGGTCGCAGCCATTCTTCTTGACGACGAGGCACGCAGTCCCGCCAGCCTGTCCACTTATGGATTCGGTCACCTGCGCGAACCGATGGTGCGTCTGGTGCAATGGGCGCGCACGTTCGGCCTCGAATCGGCTCGCGGCAGCTGGAAGCTGCCGGACCAGTCGCTGTCCACCCAGTTGGGTCAGAGCCCGCTTCGGTCTCCGACGGTTTTCAACTTCTTTCGCCCCAACTACACACCTCCGAACACCGCAATCGCGGCCGGCGGCCAGTTGGCGCCGGAGTTCCAGATCGTCAACGAGTCGACCGTCAGCTCGTACCTCAACTACATGATGGGCGTGGTGAGAAACGGCTTCTACGTCGGTGCTCCCGACAAGCCGCAGATCACCAGCAACGCGTCCAATGCCTTCGACATGGTCGCCAGCTACGCCAACGAGTTGCCGCTCGCACCGGACGCCGGGGCGCTGGTGGCACGACTCAATCTGCTTCTGGCGGCCAATCAGTTGTCCGCCCCGACCGTCGCGCTGATCGTCAATGCGCTCAACGCCAACCCGGTCACCGCGACGAGCCCGGACGTCGTCAAGCTCAACCGCGTCGCCTCCGCCGTGCTGATGGTGATGGCCTCCTCCGAATACCTGGTGCAAAAATGAAAAACTCTTCTGTCGACCTCAAGAACTCCGGCACCGACGCGGGACGTCGTGCCTTCCTTCGTCGTTCCGGCCAGCTTGCACTCACCGGCACCGCGCTGCCCTTCGCCCTGAACATGGCCGCAATCGGCGAAGCCGCCGCCTTCGAAGCCTCCGACTACAAGGCGCTGGTCTGTGTCTACCTCGGCGGTGGCAACGACTACGCCAACACCGTCGTGACCTACGACGATCCGAGCTACGCCAAGTACTACGCCATCCGCAATCCGAACGGCATGGCGCTGTCGAAAAACGGGCTTGCCGCGACCCTGCTTCGTCCGGCAACCCCGCTTCCCGACGGCCGCCAATACGCACTCAATCCGGCGATGGCAGGCCTGGCGAACCTGTTCAACACGGGCAAGGCAGCGATCCAGCTCAACGTCGGCCCGCTGATCACGCCGCTCACCCGCGCGCAGTACAACGCCCGCGCGCTCGCCCTGCCCCCCAAGCTGATGTCGCATAACGACCAGGCCTCGATGTGGCAGTCGCTGGGCACCGAAGGTGTTCGCAGTGGCTGGGGTGGGCGCATGGGCGACCTGGCGCTCGCCGGCAACGGAGCCTCCAACTTCACCTGCATTTCCGCTTCGGGCAACGCCGTGTTCGTGTCTGGCCAGAAGGCGCTGCAGTACCAGGTCAGCACCGGTGGTGCAATCGGCATCAACGCCATCAAGAACAATGTCTACGGGTCGAGCGCCGTGAAGGCCGCGATGAACACCCTGATCACGCAGAACCGTGCGCATCCGATGGAGCAGGCGTACAACGAGGTCACGACGCGTTCGATCGCTTCGGAGGCCCTGGTGACCGCCGGCATCGGCAGCACGAGCGCCGTGACCACGCCTTTCCCTTCCAACAACACCTTGGCCGACCAGTTGAAGATCGTCGCCCGACTGATCGCCGCACGCAACTCACTCGGCAGCCTGAAGCGACAGGTGTTCTTCGTGTCGCTCGGCGGGTTCGATCTGCACGACAACCTCGGCACCGGTCATGCACCGTTGCTCACCAAGGTCAGCGAGGCCATGACGGCCTTCTACAACGCTACCGTGGCGCTCGGCGTTGCCGACCAGGTCACCGCCTTCACCGCTTCGGACTTCGGCCGCACGCTGGCCACCAATGGCAATGGTTCCGACCACGGTTGGGGCAGCCACCACTTCGTCGTCGGCGGCGCGGTCAAGGGCAACGCGTTCTACGGCTCCGCACCGCCGGTGAGCATCGGCAACACGACCGCCGCGGAGGACCAGTGGCACATCGGCCAAGGCCGCCTGCTGCCCTCGACATCGGTCGACCAGTACGCGGCAACCATGGCCCGGTGGTTCGGCGTGGCGGACAGCGAATTGCCCAATGTGCTGCCCAACCTGAAAAACTTCGGCGCGGAAGTCGGCAGGCCCGACTACCCGCGCGACATGGGTTTCATGTCGGCCTGACCTTGATCGCGGGGGCGACGGATCAACTACCGACGCCCCCGCTTTTCTATCGGTTGGCGAAGCTCGCGTTGCCCAGGCCGGTGCCGATGGTCAGCACCGCCCAGCGGCGCACGTCGGTCATGTAGGGCAGTTCGGAGAGCCCCTGCACCACCGCGTCGTTGTGCATCAGCACCTTGAACGACTCGCCCCGCCAGGCCGGCAAGCGCGACTCCAGCCGGCTCGGCATGTGGAAGTGCTGGCTTTCCCAATTGCCGGGCAGATTCTGAGCGCCGCCCGCGATGCTGCCATCGGGGCAGACCAGCCCCGGGCACGACACACCCACGAAGGGCGCCAACGCGATGCGCCTTCTTCGGGCGATGGCGATCAGCCGTCCCAGCATCTCGGCGATGCCGTCGACGAGGTCTTCACGTCGGGTCACATCCGCGTCGTGGGCATGCGCCCATTTGTCGCTTTCCACCACCTCCGCCGCCGAAAAGTCCGGCGCCAGGCGTCGATGCGCCCGCACGATGCCGCAGCGGACGTTGGTGCCGCCGATATCCACGGCCAGCAGCGCATCGCGCCCCTGCAGCCACGCGCTCGGAATGACCTGCACCCATCCGACCAGCCCACCCTCGTCCGGGTCGTGGTGCAGCGTGCGCAGATAGACGCCCACCCTGTCGCGCGCCAGCAATTCACCCGCGCGCCCGACGGCGAGGCGGCCGACATCGCTCTGCTGGAAGCCGCCGCCGATCACGATTCTTTCCATCCCACGCCAGCCCTTCTGGCGCAACAGTCGACGCACGACGTCGACGAATTGGATGGCGTAGTCCTCGACGGCCGCCCTCAGAACGGCAGCACCCGGTCCACCGCGCGCCAGTTCGTCATCGAGCTGCTGCAGGCTCGGGCCCTTGCGCCCCGAGCGCGCGAACGGGTCGGCCCCCATGTCCTTGAACCGCGCCCGCCAGGCCTGAAGAAGATCGTGAAAAGCCGCTTGCCGCACGCGATCGCCCAGATGCCCGCCCCTGGACGGATCCTCGACTTCGAGGCTGTAGCTGGTGATCGTGGTGGCGGGGAGCTCCAGCCGGCCGTGCCAGAGTTCATCGTTCTTCTGTGAATCGGTGGAGGGGCGCGTTCGGGATCTCGGTGGGGTCAGTCGCATGCGGTGGCATTAGGACTGTTTCACGGCCGAGCGCTGTACGCGCTTGTTGCGAACGCATGTTGGCTTGGCCGACGCGGGACCGCTTCCGGCAGCACAATCTGGCACCGTGCCTGCGGGAAGCTTCAAGACTGTCAACGGATCGGTGTGAGCCCCAAACCTCCTGACGCCGGGCGCTGCGGACCGTAGCCATTGAAGTTCGAGGCCCCGGGGACGGGTGAGCTCGGCGAACTCGCATCGAGCGGAATGCTGGTGCCCGTGCCGACCGATCCACCGGAAGAACGCCTGGCGCCGGATCCGAAGCCGGCCCCTGCGCCGACGCCGCTCCCAGACGCTGGATCGGCGCGTTGGCTGAGACTCGGCGGCGCTGCGAGACTGTCGACATGGCCGTTGCGTTTTTCGTAGTGGCTGCTGGGAACGCCCTGAGCGAGCGCACAGGTGGCGCTCAGACCGGCGATGCCAACCAGGCTCAAGGTGAGCAATGCTGGTAAGTGCATGACATTCCTTTTTCGCTTGAATGCGCTTCCGCTTGGTGGGGCATTGAAATTGGAATGATGCGGCTGCGGATGGTTCAGCCTGTTTCGAGCTGCGCTAGCAAAAGCGCAGCGAGACAACTGGCGGCGAGGCCTAAACGAAGCCCGGCTCGGCAAAGCTACCGAGCACGCTGATGTTCAGCCCAGAAGCGCTGGCTCGCGCCGTCGAGGTCGACCTCACCCATTGCAGCCTGCAAAACTGCCGGCCCGAACGCGCGACCGACGAACTCCATCGTTGCGAAACCGACACCAAGGACGTCTGCTGCAATCCAGCGAGGTGATGATGAACAAGCATTGCCACTGCCGCGACACGAAGCGTGCGATGCCTGCCGCTTGATTCGTACTGCCACGTTCATGAAACGAATTGCCCAAACGACAAAGGGCTGCAACCTTTCGATTGCAGCCCTTTGAATTCACTGAAGAATTTGGCGGAGCGGACGGGACTCGAACCCGCGACCCCCGGCGTGACAGGCCGGTATTCTAACCAACTGAACTACCACTCCGCAGTGGCTGTAGCGTTCGTTCAACTGCTTAACGCAACTGAACCAAGTGCCACAAACTTGGCGACCCTACGGGGATTCGAACCCCGGTACTCACCGTGAAAGGGTGATGTCCTAGGCCTCTAGACGATAGGGTCAAAACCTTGGAACTAACCGACAACAGTCTTTAACAAGTGGTGGAGGTAAACGGGATCGAACCGATGACCTCTTGCATGCCATGCAAGCGCTCTCCCAGCTGAGCTATACCCCCCACTGTTTTGCACACTTGCTAGTCACTTTGCTCGACTTGTCGTCTCGCTTTGTTTTTGCATTTGTGCTCAACTGCTGAGCCTCGAATTATGTCAGCTTTTCAGCGTTTTTCCAAACGCGTCAAAAATAATTTTCGATCGAGCAGTTCGATGACGGCATCGACCGACGGCGTGTGCGCCGTACCCATCACCAGAACGCGCACGGGCATCGCCAGTTGCGGCATCTTCAACCCATGGGCAGCCAGCGTTTCCTTGATTGCCGCAGCAATGGAAGACTTGCTCCAATCGGCATCTGCGAGCTTGCCGGCCAAGGTGTCGAGTGCCGGGTAGATCGCCGGCACGATGTGCTGGGCATGCTCTTCGGGCGAGGCCTGCACGTTCTCCACGAAAAAACGCTCGGCCCAATCGGCCAGGGCCACGGTGGTGTCGCACCGATCCTTGAAGAGACCGCATATGCGGGCCAGTCGGTCGTCTGCCGACACACCGCGCTTGAGCAGTTGCTCGGCGACCAGCGCCGCCAGGCTTTCGTCGGCCATCGCCTTGAGATGCTGCGCATTGACCCAGCGAAGCTTGGCCTCGTCGAACTGCGCCGCGCTGCGGCCCAGGTGGTCGAGATCGAACCACTGCAGAAACTGCTCACGGCTGAAGATCTCGTCGTCGCCGTGGCTCCAGCCCAGGCGGGCCAGGTAGTTGACCATGGCGTCCGGCAGATAGCCTTCGTCGCGGTACGCGGTAACGGGCTTGGCGCCGTTGCGCTTGCTCATCTTCTCGCCCTGCTCGTTGAGCACGGTGGGCAGATGCGCGTAGACCGGCGGCTCGGCGCCCAGCGCGCGGAAGATGTTGATCTGGCGCGGCGTGTTGTTGATGTGGTCATCGCCGCGGATGACGTGCGTCATGCCCATGTCGATGTCGTCGACCACCACGCAGAAGTTGTACGTAGGCGTACCGTCGGGTCGCGCGATCACCAGGTCGTCGAGCTCGGCGTTGGAAATCTCGATGCGGCCCTTCACCTTGTCGTCCCAGGCAACCGAGCCGTCCTGTGGATTCATGAACCTCAGCACCGGCTCGACGCCTGCCGGAATCGCCGGCAGCGTCTTGCCCGGCGCTGGCCGCCAAGTGCCGTCGTAACGCGGCTTTTCCTTGGCCGCCATCTGCCGCTCACGCAGGGCGTCGAGTTCGGCCACGGACATGTAGCAAGGGTAGACGTGGCCGGCGGCCTGCAGCTCGGCCAGCACCGCCTTGTAGCGCTCCATGCGCTGCATCTGATAGAACGGACCTTCGTCGTAGTCGAGTCCGAGCCACTCCATGCCTTCCAGGATCACATCGACCGACGCCTGGGTGGAACGCTCCACGTCGGTGTCTTCCACGCGCAGGATGAAGGCCCCGCCGGTCGAGCGGGCGAAGGCCCACGGGTAGAGCGCGGATCGGATGTTGCCGAGGTGGATGAAGCCGGTGGGCGAAGGTGCGAAACGGGTACGGGTGGTCATGGAAGCGAAGCGATGAATCTCAGGCGCCCTGGGTGTTGGGCAGGGCCAGGCGGGAGTTGTCCTCGTCGCCGAAGGGCTCTTCCTGACCGATGCGGGCTTCGTTGATCTTGACGATGTCGTCGGCGTTGATGTCGCCGGTGACGTAGATGCCGTCGAAGCAGGATGCATCGAAGCCGTCGAGCTTGGGGTTGAGCGAGCCAACGGCGCGCTTCATGGCTTCCACGTCCTGGTAGATGAGAGCGTCGCAGCCAATGACTTGGCGTACTTCCTCGATCGTGCGGTTCGCCGCCACCAGCTCGGTGCTGGTGGGCATGTCGATGCCGTACACGTTGGGATAGCGCACCGGCGGCGCGGCGCTGGCCAGATAGACCTTGTTGGCGCCGGCGTCGCGGGCCATCTGCACGATTTCGCGGCTGGTGGTGCCGCGCACGATGGAGTCGTCGACCAGCAGTACGTTGCGGCCTTTGAACTCGCTGCCGATCACGTTGAGCTTCTGGCGTACCGACTTCTTGCGAACGCCCTGCCCCGGCATGATGAAGGTGCGGCCGACATAGCGGTTCTTGACGAAGCCCTCGCGGTACGGAATGCCCAGCAGGTGCGCCAGTTGGGTCGCGCTGGGACGGCTCGATTCGGGAATCGGAATGACGACGTCGATCTCGCTGGGTGGAACGGTTGAGACCACGCGCTTGGCCAACGCCTCGCCCAGGTTCAGGCGCGCCTGGTAGACCGAGACGTTGTCGAGTACCGAGTCGGGGCGGGCCAGGTAGACGAACTCGAAGATGCACGGGTGCAGCTTGGGGTTGTCGGCGCACTGGCGCGAATGCAGTTCGCCGCGCACGTCGATGAACACCGCCTCACCCGGCTCCACATTGCGCTCGAAGACGAAACCCGAGCCTTCCAGCGCGACCGATTCGCTTGCCACCATCACCGAGCCGTCCTTGGCGCGGCCCAGGCACAGCGGCCGGATGCCGTGCGGATCGCGGAAGGCCAACAGGCCGTGGCCGGCGATCATCGAGACCACCGCGTACGAGCCCTTGACCCGCTTGTGCACCGCGCGCACTGCCGCGAACACTTCTTCGGACTGCAGCGGCACCCCACGCGTCGCGCGTTCGAGCTCGTGCGCGAAGACGTTGAGCAGCACTTCGGAGTCGCTCTCGGTATTGGTGTGGCGGTGGTCGGTCAGGAACAGCTCGCTGCGCAGTTCCTTGGCGTTGGTCAGGTTGCCGTTGTGCACCAGCACCAGTCCGAAAGGCGCGTTCACGTAGAACGGTTGTGCCTCTTCTTCGCTGTAAGCGTTGCCCGCCGTCGGGTAGCGCACCTGCCCCAGGCCGATCGTGCCGGGCAGGCCACGCATGTTGCGGGTGCGGAACACGTCGCGCACCATGCCCTTGGCCTTGTGCATGAAGAACTTGCGTTCGAGCTGGGTGACGATGCCGGCGGCGTCCTGGCCACGGTGCTGCAGCAGCAACAGCGCGTCATAGATGAGCTGGTTGACGGGGGCGCTGCTGACAACGCCGACGATTCCACACATGGGGATTACCTCAGGGAAAAAATTGACCGAATGCCTGCGGCAGCACTGGCTTCACCGCCACCAGTGCTTCCCGCAACAAGGGCGCCGCCTGCGACGTGCGCCAACCGTCCTGCTCGTGCAGCGACGTCGTCTCCACCACCACCGCCACTGCCAGAAGCACCAGCAGACCGCGCACCAGGCCGAAGATGCCGCCCAGCGCCCGATCGACCGGGCCGAGCCCGATGCTGCCGACCAGCTTGCGCAACAGCGATGCCACCAGCCCGCAGCCGAATGCCACCGCGATGAAAAGAATCACGAACCCCGCCGCATACCGCGCCGTGTCCCCGGTGTCGCCCATGGGCAGCAGCCGGCCGACGTCCAGCGCGAACAACTGCGCCGCGCAGAACGCGATGACCCAGCCCAGCAGCGACAGCACCTCGAACACGAGGCCTCGCCACAACCCGATCAGCAAGGAAGCCGCCAGCAACGTGGCCAGCACCCAATCGACCGCCGTCACGCCTCAGGCCTTCACAAGGTAAGGATGCTGGCGGGCAAATCCAGGCCCTTTACCCGCGCAGCTGCGCGATCGGCTTCGGCCTTGTTGGCGAAAGGTCCCACCCGCACGCGGATGCGCTTGCCGTCCTTGGTGTCCACCGACTGCACATAGGTCTTCAATCCGCCACGGGTCAGCTTGGCACGAGCCTCCTGCGCCTTGGCCGCGTCGCCGAACGCGCCGACCTGCACCACGAAACGGCCGGCTTCGGCGCCGGCCGGCGGCGTCGAAGGCGCCGTAGCGACGGTCGCGGCGGCTGCCGGGGCAGCGGTCGGCTTGCCTTCGAGCAGCGCGCGGGCGCGGGCGGCATCGTCGTCGCGCGCCACGGCGGCGGGGGTGACCGGCTTGGCGGTGACCACGGGCTCACGGTGGGTTTCGGGCTTTTGTTCTGTCGTCTTCGTGGGTGGACGCAAGGGAATCGGCGTTGTTGCGGCTGGCTTCTTCTCAAACTCTGGCGCGCTGCGGGCCACGATTTCCTCGCCTCGGTCCAGCGATTCGGCGGCGCTGGGCCGGCTCGATGCGGAAGAAGCCGCCTGCGATGCAGCAGGGGCAGGAGTGGACGAGGGAGCAGCAGCCGGTGCGGCCGGCGAAGCGGCCGGCACGGAAGGCGCGGACGCGACCGGACCCTGGCTCGGGATGGCGATCGGTATGTCGACCGGAATGGGACGCTGCTGGGTGTCGAAGAGCAGCGGAAAACCGACCACGCCCGCGACCAGCATGACGGCCGCACCGATCAGCCGGTGGCGTGCACGCCTGCGCAGCGCGTCGACGCTTTCGGTGGACACGGCACGGCGCTGCCGGGCGCCGCGCTTGCCGTCGTCCTGCGGGGCGCGGCCGGGCCAGCGGAGATTGAATAAAGCCATGGTTTCCTAGACGTGCTTCGCGTTCAGGCGAGGCACGCCGTTCTGCAGCACGCCACCGACGGTAAAGAACGATCCGAAGACCACGATTCTATCCGCCGGGTCCGCCGCGGCCACCGCTGCGTCCAGTGCCCGTTGGGGAGATGCATACGACACGGCCGGCACTTCGCGGCGACCACCGGCGGCCATCTGCAGCGCGTTCCACTTGGCACTCAGGTGCGCTGCAGTTTCCGCCCGGGGGGTCGGCAGGTCGCAGAAATACCAGCGATCCACCAGCTTGCCGATGCGCGCGAGCATCGGAGACAGGTCCTTGTCGGCCATGGCGCCGAACACCGCGTGGGTGACCGGATGGAACCCCATGGCGTCGAGGTTTTCAGCCAACGCGGCAATCGCATGTGGGTTGTGCGCAACATCGAGGATGAGCGTCGGCTGGCCAGGAATTATTTGGAAGCGCCCCGGAAGTTCGGCTCGCGCCAGGCCGACCCGCACGGCCTGCGCGGTGATCGGCAGGCGGTCGCGCAAGGCTTCGAACGCGGCCAGCACGCCGGCGGCGTTGACGAGCTGGTTGGCCCCACGAAGTGCAGGATAAGCCAGGCTGGCGTAGCGGCGACCGCGCCCGGCCCAGTTCCATTGCTGCCGGTCGCCGGAAACATTGAAATCGCGCCCAGACAGCCACAGGTCGGCGCCGATGCTGGTGGCGTGTTCGATCACGCTCGCCGGCGGCGCCGGGTCGCTCACGATCGCCGGCCGGCCGGGTCGCATCACGCCGGCTTTTTCGCGGCCGATCGCGTCGCGGGTGTTCCCCAGGAATTCAGCGTGATCGATGTCGATGCTGGTGATGATGGCGCAATCGGTGTCGATCACGTTGGTGGCGTCCAGGCGTCCGCCGAGGCCCACTTCCAGCACGACCAGGTCAAGCCCGGATCCGGCCAGCAGCCGCAGGATGGCCAGCGTGGTGAACTCGAAATAGGTCAGCTCCACCACGTTGTCGCCACGCGTGCGCGCCTCTTCCACCGCCTCGAAATGCGGCAGAAGCCCATCGGCCGAGACGATATCGCCGCCGATGCGGCAACGTTCCTCGAAATGCACCAGGTGCGGCGACGTGTAAACCCCGGTGCGCCATCCGGCCTGCAGGGCGATGGATTCCAGCATCGCGCAGGTGGAACCCTTGCCGTTGGTGCCGGCGACGGTGACGACGGTGCAGTCGAACCGCAGATCCAGGCGCTGGACGAGCTCACGAACCCGGTCGAGGCCGAGGGCGATGGTTTTCGGATGCAGGCGCTCGCAGTGCGCCAGCCAGTCGGCAAGTGTTTTCATGAAGCCCTCGATTGTCGCGTAGCGGGCCGGCCTGCGGCGGCTGAGGGAAAATCGGGCCATGACGACGATTTTTGGCATTCCCAACTGCGATACGGTCAAGAAGGCGCGCCAGTGGCTCGCCAATCAGGGTCACGAGGCCCGATTCCACGATTTTCGCAAAGACGGACTGGAAGCCGCGCAATTCGGCCGCTGGTACGCCACGCTGGGCGACAACCTGATCAACCGGCGTGGCACCACCTGGCGCGGGCTCGGAGCAGACGT
This sequence comes from Xylophilus sp. GOD-11R, assembly GCF_033546935.1. Taxonomy (GTDB): domain Bacteria; phylum Pseudomonadota; class Gammaproteobacteria; order Burkholderiales; family Burkholderiaceae_C; genus Xylophilus. The sequence continues at coordinate 3,844,571 of NZ_CP137854.1, forward strand.
ACAGGCTTCCGCCGCACAGGCCGCGGGCGCTACGGCGCTGGCGCAGGCCCATCCGGCGGTCATCAAGCGCCCGGTCGTCGAATGGCCGGACGGATCGGTCACCGTCGGTTTCGACGCGACCGAATGGTTACAACGGCTAGGTTGACGACAAGCGCTTACAGCGTTTTACGGCGGTGGATGCACGCGGAACTTGGAGCCACTTCTAAACTCCCAACCTTGAGCGGCGCCGTCGGTGTGCCGTCGAGGAGATTCTCATGAAACAAGTCCTGGCGTTTTCAGCATTCGCATTGGTCGGTGTTTCCGCGTTCGCGCAAAGCACCGCGGCACACGACTCTCGCGAAATGGGCCGCGTGCTCTCGACCGTCCCGGTCGTGCAGCAGGTTCCCGTGACGCAGCAGGTCTGCGGCAGCCAGCAGGTGGTAAGCCAGGCGCCGAGTTCCGGCGTCGGCACCGTGCTCGGCGGCCTCGCAGGCGGCGTGGTGGGCAATGCGATCGGCCACGGCGGTGGTCGGGCGGCAGCCACCGCGCTCGGCATCGTCGGTGGCGCGATGCTCGGCAATTCCGCCGAGGGCCCGGGTCGCACTTATGTGCAAGACGTCCCCACCTGCTCGACGCAGACCACGTACGAAAACCGCACTGTTGGCTACGACGTCACCTACGAGTACGCCGGGCGTCGATACACCACGCGCATGGCGAGCGATCCGGGCGAATACATTCCCGTGCAGGTCGGGGCGGCAGGCAACACCGCGCCACAACAGGTCTACAGCGCCAGCACCGCACCGGCCACCGTCGAGCAGGGCGTAGTCGTCAGCCCCGGCTATGCCACCACCACGACGGTGGCGCCGGTGGTCTACACGCAGAGCTATGCGCCGGCGTATGCGCCGGTCTATGCGCCGGCGCCCTATTACGGTGGCGGATACGGTTACGGCTATGGCGGCCCGCCGATCGGAATGTCGCTGAACCTCGGCTACACGCACTTCGGCGGCCACGGTCGCTGGCGCTGAGCCCGCTGGCGGGATCCGCGGATCCCGTCGCCGGAAAAGAAAAATGGAGCCTTGAATGGGCTCCATTTTTCTTTTCCGATCCCAACGGCTCAGGTATCGGTCTTGAGCAAGGCGCCCTTGAACACGATGGGCCCGGTTGGCCCGCCGCCACGGGGCGCGCCGCCTCGCGGCTCCAGGCTGATCGCGAGCGCCGGCGATGGCGCCACTTCGGCCTCGGCCGCAGTCAGACGCGCGGTCGCTCCCTGCCCCATCACACCCAGCGAACGCGGCGCCTGCCCAGGTGGCAGCGCCCAGAGTTCGAGCGACTTGTCATCGCCGACCTGGTAGTCGCCGACCCGCTTGAGCGTCAGCACCCGTTTGGCCGGATCGAACGTGACCAGCACCGATCCGGCCTGCTTGTCGTCCTGCAGCACGGCCACGTATTCGATGCGCGGTTGGGCCGCCAGTTGCGCCGTGAGCTGCGCGCCCTGCTGCTTCGCTTCGGACAGAGCCATGTACTGCTGACCAAGCTGCTGGTCGAGCCGGATGCCCGCCACCACCGCGACCGCCGCCGCCAGGCCGCCGGCGAGCGCCGCGCCACGCCACCAGCCCAATGCACGGCGCAGTCCCGACAGCAGATCGCCCTGGACCGGCATCGGTGCGGCAGCCGGACGCCGCAGCGTCGGCAACAGATTCTCGATGCGCTGCCACACCAGCGGGCTTGGCAGGTGCTCGGGCTGCAATTCGGTGAAGGCTGCGAACGTCTCCTGCCACAGCAAGGCCCGTGACCGCACCGCCGGGTTCTCGCGCGCCATGCCTTCGAAGCGCCGCCGGGCGCCGCCACGCAGCGTGCCCAGCGCATGAGCAGCGGCGATCTGATCGAGCAATTCCGGATGTCGAAGCAGATTCATGACGCCAACCTCCCCAGGCAGTCGCGCAATTGGGTGAGCCCGCGCCGGATCCAGGTCTTGACCGTGCCCAGCGGCAGCTTCAACTGCTCGGCGAGCTCGCTGTGACTGAGCTCGCGCAGATAGGCCAGGCTGACCACTTCGCGCTGCCGGGCTTCCAGCCGCGACAGGCACTGCCTCAGCGCCACCGCCTGTTGGCTGGCCTCGGCCATGTCGAGCGGGTCGTTGCCCTCGCCGGCGATGGTGTCCTGCAGGTAATCGTCGAGCTCGACGGCCGAATCGGCGCGTTCGCTGTTGCGGCGGCGCAGAAAGTCCAGCGAGCGGCTGCGCACGATCACGCCCATCCAGGCCATCGGCGGGCTGATGCTGGCGCGGTAGTCGCCGGCGATCCGCCAGATGTTCAGGTAGGCCTCCTGCAACGCGTCCTCGGCCCACTCGCGGTTGCCGGTCACGCGCAAGGCCAGGCCGAACATGCGTGACGACGTGAGGTCGTAGAGCTGCTTGAGCGCTCCTGCCGACGAGGCGTCTTGTGCTGCGATGTTGGCCATCAGGTCCATGAGGCGTTGGTCGTTCTGGTCGATCGGCATGCAGCGGATTGTGCTGCCTTCCCTCATCTACGCAACCCGCGCGGTCCCGGATGCGCCACGCCCCATAAAATCCAGGGTTTTTGTCTTAGCGCCGACCACCGGACACCTCTTTTCATGACCACCGAAAAAATCGACGGCGTTTCCGTCAGCACCAAGGCCAGCGTCTATTTCGACGGCAAATGCGTCAGCCACGCCGTGGTGCTGGCCGACGGCACGAAGAAGTCGGTCGGCGTGATCCTGCCCGCCACGCTCACCTTCCATACCGGCGCACCGGAAAAGATGGAATGCGTCGCCGGCGCCTGCGAATACAAGCTCGACGGCACCAGCGAGTGGGTCCGCTCCGGCCCTGGCGACACCTTTTCCATTCCTGGCGACTCGAAGTTCGACATTCGCGTCGTCGAGGCCTATCACTACATCTGCCACTTCGGCTGATCGGCAACCATGGCCACCATCCTCCAGCACGTTCCCACCGGCCAGAAGGTCGGCATCGCCTTCTCGGGCGGCCTCGACACCAGCGCAGCCCTGCTCTGGATGAAGCAGAAGGGCGCCCTGCCCTACGCCTACACCGCCAACCTCGGCCAGCCCGACGAGCCCGACTACGACGAGATCCCGCGCAAGGCGATGCAGTACGGCGCCGAGCTCGCCCGCCTGATCGACTGCCGCCAGCAGCTCGCCACCGAAGGCATCGCCGCCCTGCAGGCCGGCGCCTTCCACATCTCCACGGCCGGCATCACCTACTTCAACACCACGCCGCTGGGCCGCGCGGTCACCGGCACCATGCTGGTGGCGGCCATGAAGGAAGACGACGTCAACATCTGGGGCGACGGCAGCACCTTCAAGGGCAACGACATCGAGCGCTTTTACCGCTACGGCCTGCTCGCCAACCCGTCGCTCAAGATCTACAAGCCCTGGCTCGACCAGCTGTTCATCGACGAGCTCGGCGGCCGCTCCGAAATGTCGGCCTTCATGACGGCCAACGGATTCGGCTACAAGATGTCGGCCGAAAAGGCCTACTCCACCGACTCCAACATGCTCGGCGCGACGCACGAGGCCAAGGACCTGGAAAGCCTGGGCAGCGGCATCCGCATCGTCAATCCGATCATGGGCGTGGCGTTCTGGAAAGATGAAGTCGCGGTCAAGGCCGAAGAGGTCACCGTGCGGTTCGAGGAAGGCCGCCCGGTCGCCCTCAACGGCCAGGAATACCCGGACCTGGTCGAGCTGATCATGGAAGCCAATCGCATCGGCGGCCGCCACGGCCTGGGCATGAGCGACCAGATCGAGAACCGCATCATCGAAGCCAAAAGCCGCGGCATCTACGAGGCTCCCGGCCTGGCGCTGCTGTTCATCGCCTACGAGCGCCTGGTGACCGGCATCCACAACGAGGACACCATCGAGCAGTACCGCGAAAACGGCCGCAAGCTCGGCCGCCTGCTCTACCAGGGCCGCTGGTTCGATCCGCAGGCGATCATGCTGCGCGAGGCCGCCCAGCGCTGGGTGGCGCGCGCGGTCACCGGCGAAGTCACGGTCGAACTGCGCCGCGGCAACGATTATTCGCTGCTCGACACCCGCTCGCCCAACCTCACCTATGCGCCGGAACGCCTGAGCATGGAAAAGGTGGAAGACGCGCCCTTCTCGCCGGCCGACCGCATCGGTCAGCTGACCATGCGCAACCTCGACATTGTCGATACTCGCGAGAAGCTGGCCATTTACTCCCAGGCCGGCCTGCTGTCGCAAGGCGGCACCTCCATGCCCAAGCTGCAGGGCAACAAGGACTGAATCGGCCCGCCGACAGGCGTATCGACCGGGTAAAGAAGCTTCAGTGGCCGGCGTGAACTGCCGATCCCATCAGGAAAACCAGTTCACGCCGGGAGCGCCGCATGCAAATCTCTTCATCCTCGTCGACCTCGTCCGCTGTCTCCGCCAGTTCTTCCACCACGTCGAACAGCGCCAGCAACGCATCGGACATCGCCAAGCTGCAGGCGCAGCTCAAGGAACTGACCGCCCAGCTCAAGGAAGCGGCCAGCGACAGCACCTTGAGCGCCGAAGCCAAGCAACAGAAGCAGCAGTTGCTGCAGGCGCAGATCGAGGCGATCCAGGCGCAGATCGCCGCCCTGCAGGCCAAGTCCGCGCAGGAAGCCCAGCAGAAGGCCGAAGCGAAGAAGCAGGCCGAAGGCCCGGCCCCGTCCACGGTACGCAAGCCCGAGGACAGCAGCCTGGGCAACAACCTAGACGTCTACGCCTGAAGCACCTTCGTCGTCAGTCTTCGGCGTCGATATCCACCAGTTTCATTCGGCCCGTCGCGCCGCTGCGAATGCGCACCGCGGCTTTGCGGCAGCCGAAGGCGTCGGCGATCAGCGCGATCAGCTCGGCGTTCGCCTTGCCGTCGACCGGCGCGGCCTTGATCTGGGCCGACCAGCTGCCGTCCTCTCCGCACGACAACAGACTGGCCCGGGCATTCGGCTTGACCTTGACCTGCAAGGTTCGACGCCCGCCCGATACCGACATGCGCTTCAGGCCGTAGGCAACAACGACCGCGCGTGGCGATACGCCGGATCGGCCTGCAACGCTTCCCAACGCGAGGCTTCGCCACGCGGCAGCAGCGCCAGGCGGCGGCGCTCGGCGTCCGGCGTCGACACCGCACCCGCCGCATACGCCTCGCCGACACCGTCGATCAGCGCGTCGACCGCCCGCCCGTCACCCAGGCTCTGGTTGCAGAGCAAGGCCAGGTCGCAGCCGGCCTGCAAGGCCAGCAAGGCGGCGGCCACATGACTGACCGCCTTGCCGTGAACGCGGCGCGCGCCCTCCATGCTGAGATCGTCGCTGACGATGGCGCCGTCGAAACCCAGCCGCTGCCGTAGCACGTCCTGCAGCCAGCGGCGCGAGAAGCCGGCGGGCAGATCGTCGACCTGGGTGTAGACCACGTGCGCGGGCATGACGGCCGTCAGGGTGGCGCTGAGTCCCGCATACGGCGACGCGTCGTCGGCCAGGATGGCTTCGAGCGGGCGATCGTCCGAAGGATGGCCGATATGCGAGTCGGCCTGCGCATAGCCGTGCCCGGGAAAGTGCTTGCCGCAGTGCTGCATGCCGGCGCGCAGCAGGCCGTGCGCCACGCAGCGGGCCAGCGCCGCCACGATGCGCGGGTCACGGCTGAAGCTGCGGTCACCGATGACGCTGCTGGCGCCGTGGTGCAGGTCGAGCACCGGGGTGAAGCTGAAGTCGATGCCGCAGGCGCGCAGCTCGCTCGCCAGCACGTGACCGGCAGCGCAGGCGGCGTCCATGGCGCGAGTGGCGCCGGTCGGCTGGGCATCGCTCGCGTCAGAGGACCACAAATCGCCGAAATACCGCATCGCCGGCAGATGCGTGAAGCCGTCGGCACGAAAGCGCTGCACGCGCCCGCCTTCGTGGTCGATGCAGATCAGCAGATCGGGCCGGATCGATTTGATCTCGGCCGAAAGCGCGGTGATCTGCGCCCGGTCGTGCCAGTTGCGTGCGAAATAGATCAGCCCGCCGACGAGTGGGTGCGCAATGCGGCGGCGGTCGTCGGGTGTGAGCTCGGTGCCCGCGATGTCGATGATCAGGGGCGATGTCATGGGCGGTTCTGCTCCACGACCACGAAGGTCGCGGCGTAATCGGTTTCATCGGTCACGGTGACGTGGGCCGACAGGTGACGGGCCTCGAACCACTCCTTCAGCGCCGCATGCAGCACGATCGCCGGCTTGCCGCTGGGCTCGTTGAGGATCTCGCACAGGCTCCACGCCATCGGCGAGCGAATGCCCAGCCCGATCGCCTTGCTGAAGGCCTCTTTGGCCGAGAAGCGGGTGGCCAGGTAGCGTATGCCGCGGTCGGGCCAGCGCGCGCCGCGCGCGCGCCAGGTCTTCAATTCCGTCGGGCCGAGTACGCGTTCGGCGAAGCGGTCGCCGTGGCGCTCCAGGCTGGCCCGGATGCGGCGGATGTCACAGATGTCGGTGCCGATGCCGTAGATCATGCGTCGGATCGGCTGCTCACGCGCGGGCGTCGGTGATGCACTGCAGATAGGCGGCGACGGCGGCCGCATAGCCCATCTCGAGCGCGTCGGCGATGAGCGCATGGCCGATCGACACCTCCTGCACCTGGGGCGCGGCCTTCAGGAACGCGGTGAGGTTGTCGCGATTGAGGTCGTGGCCGGCGTTCACGCCCAGGCCGTTGTCGTGCGCGGCCTGCGCCGCGGCGGCGAAGCGCTCGAGCTGCGCCCCGGCCTCCGGCGTGCCGTGGGCGGCGGCGTAGGGCTCGGTATAGAGCTCCACCCGATCGGCGCCGACCGCTCGGGCGTCGGCCATGGAGGCGGCGTCTGCGTCCATGAACAGGCTGACGCGTACGCCGAGCTGTCGGCACTCCTCGATCAGCGGCCGCAGGCGTTCAGCGTCTTCCGGAAAGCGCCAGCCGTGGTCGCTGGTGAACTGGCCTTCGCTGTCGGGCACGAAGGTGGCCTGGTTGGGCCGAAGCTCGCGCACGAAGTCCATCAGGTTGTGGAAGGGATTGCCTTCGATGTTGAACTCGACGCGCGGCCACTTCAGCAGCAGTTCGGCGAGCTCGTGCACATCTTCGGCACGGATGTGGCGGGCGTCGGGCCGGGGATGGACGGTGATGCCCTGGGCACCGGCCTCCAGGCACAGGGTCGCCGCGCGGGTCACGCTGGGAATGCCGAGGTGCCGGGTGTTGCGTACCAGCGCAACCTTGTTGAGGTTGACCGATAGCGCGGTGCGGGGCGTGGTGGCGGAGGCGTCGTCGCTCATAGCTTTTGCAGGTCGATCATCATCTGGCGGGTGCGCAGGGTTGCGCCGCCGGTATGGTAGTGCAGCAGGTTGCGCAGCTGCAGCTTGAGGTCGCCCACCGCGGTAGCGGCGGCGACCGCGTGCAGGGTGGGCAGGAAGGGGGCGTCGTGGTCGTCCATCGCCGACTGCAGGGCCAGCCAGTGCGTGCCGGTGAGCGCTCCACGCTCGTCGGCACCGGCCGCTCGCAGACCGGCTTCGGGCACCAGCAGGTAGCGGGCATCGGTCGACAGGGCTTGCTGGGTCGCGGTCTGGCGATCGAGGCCGGGCAGCAGGCCGACCTCGCGCAGCAACAACAGCTCGAAGGCGCGCAACACCGGCTGCAGCGCTTCGCCATGCTCGGACGCCAGCACGCGCACCACGCCGGCGTAGGCGTCGAACAGCCGGGGATGCGCGTCGTCGCGTGCCAGCAGACGCAGCAGCAGCTCGTTGAGATACAGGCCCGACAGCAGCGCGTCGCCGGTCGGCATGACATGGCCGCCGACCCATTCGGCGCCCTTGAGGTTGTGGATCTCGGCGTCTTCGCCAGCGGCGAAAGTCCAGCTCAGCCGCAGCGGCTGAAGCGGCAGCAGCACCGGACGGAAGTTGGAGCTCGGGCGCTTGGCGCCCTTGGCGACCAGCGCCACGCGGCCGCGCGACCGCGTGAAGGTTTCGAGGATCAGGCTGGATTCGCTCCAGTCGTAGCGATGCAGCACGAAGCCCGGCTCGTCCGAGACACGCTTGACGGCAGGCACTTCAGGCGCCGCCCGCCGCTTTATTCATAGCCGAAGGAGCGGACCCGCGCCTCGTCGTCCGCCCAGCCCGATCGCACCTTGACCCACAGCTCCAGGAACACCTTGGCGTCCATCGCCTTCTCCAGCTCCTGGCGGGCTTCGGTGCCGATGCGCTTAAGGCGCTCGCCCTTGTCGCCGATCACCATCGCCTTGTGACTGTCGCGCTCGACCACCAGTGTGGCGGCGATGCGCACCATGCGCTTGTGGGTCTTGCTGGCCTCCTCCTCGAACTTGTCGATGATGACGGTCGAGGTGTAGGGCAGCTCGTCGCCGGTGAAGCGGAACAGTTTTTCACGCACGGTTTCGCTGGCGAGGAACTTCTCGCTGCGGTCGGTGAGTTCGTCCTCGGCATACCACCAGGCCTGCTCCGGCAGGTACTTCTCGCAGATGCCGAACAGGCGCTGGATGTCGCCTGCGTTCTTGGCCGACATCGGCACGAACTCGGTGAACGGATGGCGCTCCTGCATCGACTTGAGCCAGGGCGCCAGTTCCGCACGCCGGTTGACCGCATCGAGCTTGTTGGCGATCAGCAGCGCCGGCACGCCAGGCTTGAGCAGGGACAGCACCTTGGCGTCGCCCAGGGTGAAACTGCCGGCCTCGACCACGAAAAGCACCAGGTCGACGTCGCCGACCGCGCCCAGCACCGTCTTGTTGAGCGACTTGTTCAGCGCGGTGTTATGCCGCGTCTGGAAGCCGGGCGTATCGACGAAGATGAATTGCGTCGCGCCCTGGGTGCGGATGCCGGTGATGCGGTGGCGCGTGGTCTGGGCCTTGCGCGAGGTGATGCTGATCTTCTGGCCGACCAGCGCATTGAGCAGCGTCGACTTGCCCACGTTGGGCTTGCCCACGATGGCGATCACGCCGCAGTGCTGCGCGCTGCCGTCGGGCATGGTGCCGGTGGCCGTCAGGGCACCGCCACCCACCGGCGGGATCGGCGGCATGGCCGGCATGTCGGGCAGGCCGGTGGGGTCCTGGCTTTCGGTGCTCTCGTCACCGGGCGCGGGAGCCGCGTCTTGCGGAGCGTCGTTCATGGATTCCTTGATTTCAAATGGGCCAGCATGGCCGAGGCTGCGGCTTGCTCGCCCGCACGACGCGATCCGCCTATGCCGCGTTCGGTCTTGCCGGTTTCGGTGATCTCGCACTCGACGTCGAACGTCTGCCGGTGCGCGGCGCCGAGTACCGCTACCACGCGGTAAACCGGCAATTTCATTTTGCGACCCTGCAGCCACTCCTGCAACTCGGTCTTCGGGTCCTTCTCGGCAGCCGGCATGCGGGGTGTGATGTCGAGCTTGGCGAAGAGTCGATCGACCAGCGCCGCCGCCTTGTCGTAGCCCGCATCGCAATACACCGCGCCGATCAGCGCTTCTAGCACGTCGGCCAGGATGGACGGGCGCTTGTGGCCGCCCGAACGTGCTTCACCCTCGCCGAGGCGCAAGGCTTCGGGAAGATCGAGTTCCAGCGCCAGACCGTGCAGGGTTTCCTGCCGGACGAGGTTGGCCCGCACCCGAGAAAGATCGCCTTCGGCCAAGGCGCCGAGGCGGCGATACAGCAGATCGGATACGGCAAGGTTGAGGACGGAATCACCGAGGAATTCGAGCCGCTCGTAGTGGTCGGACGAAAAGCTTCGGTGGGTGAGCGCGCGCTGCAGGAGCCGCGTATCGGCGAACGTGTGTTGCAGCCGCGTCTGCACGGCTGCCTGTGCCGCATTCAGGAACGGCGTCATCGAGGAAACAGATTCAGGGTGAGTGCAGCGCTCAGTGCGCGCTGCCGGTGTAGTTGATGACGAGGGACGCGGGGCCGAACAGGTGCAGTTCCTTGCGATAGGCAAAGGACACCTTGAAGCCCGGTGCGTTGTTGGCGTTCGGCTCGATCTCGAGATCCTTGCCGGTGATCGACGCGATGTCGTCGATCTGCGCGGAGCGGTCGAAGGCCGAGCGCACCGTGGCCGGCGTGGGCTGCGACTTGGCGCGCTCCACCGCCTTCAGCACGGCCTGGTACTCGATGGCTGACGGCACGATGCGCATCGTCAGCAAGGCGGCCGCGCCGATGATGAAGATGACGAAGAGCAGGCCCAGCAAGCCCAGCCCGCGCTGACGACGGGCGCGTGTGGCGCCGTATTGGCTCGAAATGGACATCCGGTTCGTCTCCATGCGTGGCGCGCGGCTCAATCGAAAGTGCCGATGCGCTTGAGGTTGGTGAAGTTCATCCAGATCAGGAAAGCCTTGCCGATGATGTTCTGGTCGGGCACGAAGCCCCAGAAACGCGAATCCAGCGAGTTGTCGCGGTTGTCGCCCATCATGAAGTAGTAGCCGTCGGGCACCTTGCAGGTGACACCTTCGACCGTGTAGCGGCAATTGCTGCGGTAGGCGAAGTCGGAAGCGCCGGGAACATAGGCCGGGCGTTCGTCGTCGTTGAGGACGCGGTGCTTGTGCTCGCCGAGCTGCTCTTCGAGCTGCTTGAAGTAGCGCATGGAGTCTTCTTCGAAGAAGTCGCTCGTCGCCTGCGTGGGTACCGGCTTGCCGTTGATGGTGAGCCGCTTGTTCAGGTAGGCCACTTCGTCGCCCGGAATGCCGACCACCCGCTTGATGTAGTCGACGCTGGGCTGCGGCGGATAACGGAACACCATCACGTCGCCCCGGGCCGGCGGCGTGCCGTTGGTGAGCTTGGTGTTGATGACCGGCAACCGGATGCCGTAGGCGAACTTGTTCACCAGGATCAGGTCTCCGACGAGCAGCGTGGGGATCATGGATCCGGAAGGAATCTTGAACGGCTCGAACAGGAAGGACCGCAGCACGAACACGATGACGATGACCGGGAACAGGCCTGCCGTCCAGTCCAGCCACCACGGCTGCGCGAGGATGCGGCTGCGTGCCTGGCTCAGGTCGGCGTCGTCGCTGCCATCGACCTTGTCGATGCCCATGCGCTGCAACTCTTCGCGACGCGCGGCGGTGGACGCCACCAGGGTGTCGGCCGCCCGTCGGCGGCGCGGCAGGAAGATGAAGCGCTCGGCCAGCCAGTAGCAGCCGGTGACCACGGTCGCCAGCAACAACAACAGAGCGAAATTACCTTCGAGCATGCCGAAGTACCAGGCGCCGGCATAGGCGACAAACGCCGCGAGGATCGCGGTGGTGAGAATCTGCATCGATCCGTCCGATAAGGCTTTTTATTAATCTTCGACCTGCAGGATCGCGAGGAACGCTTCCTGCGGCACTTCGACAGAGCCGATCTGCTTCATGCGCTTCTTGCCCGCCTTCTGCTTTTCGAGCAGCTTGCGCTTGCGGGAAACGTCACCGCCGTAGCATTTTGCCAGCACGTTCTTGCGCAGTGCCTTGACCGTCTCGCGGGCGATGATGTTGGCGCCGATGGCCGCCTGGATGGCCACGTCGAACATCTGCCGGCTGATGATCTCGCGCATCTTCGCGACCACCGCACGGCCTCGGTACTGGCTCTGGCTGCGGTGCACGATGATGGAAAGCGCATCGACCTTGTCGCCGTTGAGCAGGATATCGACCTTCACCACGTCCGACGCCCGATATTCCTTGAACTCGTAGTCCATGGAGGCATAGCCCCGGCTCACCGACTTCAGCTTGTCGAAGAAGTCCAGCACGATCTCTCCGAGCGGCATTTCATAGGTAAGCATCACCTGCCGGCCGTGGTAGGCCATGCTGATCTGCACGCCGCGCTTCTGGTTGGCCAGGGTCATCACCGAGCCCACGTGTTCCTGCGGCATGTACAGATGCACTGTGACGATGGGCTCGCGAATCTCCTGCAGCTTGCCCTGATCGGGCATCTTGGACGGGTTTTCGACCATGATGATCTCGCCATCGCCCTTGACCACTTCGTACACCACGCTTGGCGCGGTCGTGATCAGGTCCTGGTCGAACTCGCGCTCCAGGCGCTCCTGCACGATCTCCATGTGCAGCAGGCCGAGGAAGCCGCAGCGAAAGCCGAAGCCCAGCGCCTGCGAGACTTCCGGCTCGTAGTGCAGCGACGAGTCGTTGAGCTTGAGCTTCTCGAGTGCGTCGCGCAGCGCGTCGTATTCGCTGGACTCGGTCGGGTAGAGCCCGGCGAACACCTGCGGCTGGATCTCCTTGAAGCCCGGCAGCGCTTCGGTCGCCGGACCGAGGTTGTTCGGCAGCTTCTTCTCGAGCGTGATCGTGTCGCCCACCTTGGCCGCCTGCAGCTCCTTGATGCCCGCGATGATGTAGCCCACCTCGCCCGCCTCCAACGAGTCGCGCGGCGAGTTGGCGGGCGTGAACACGCCGAGGTTGTCGGCGTTGTAGACCGCGCCGCTCGCCATCATCTTGAAGCGGTCGCCCTTGGCCAGGCGGCCATCGACCATGCGCACGAGCATCACGACGCCGACGTAGGTGTCGAACCAGCTGTCGACGATCATCGCGCGCAGCGGCGCATCGCGCTGGCCCTTGGGTGCGGGAATGTTGGCGACGATGGCTTCGAGGATCTCGTCCACGCCCATGCCGGACTTGGCCGAGCAAGGGATCGCGTTGGTCGCATCGATGCCGATGACGTCTTCGATCTCGGCCTTGGCGTTCTCGGGATCGGCCTGCGGCAGGTCCATCTTGTTGAGAACCGGCAGCACCTCGACCCCCAGGTCCAGGGCCGTGTAGCAATTCGCGACCGTCTGTGCTTCCACGCCTTGCGATGCATCGACTACGAGCAAAGCGCCTTCACATGCGGAGAGCGATCGCGACACCTCGTACGAGAAGTCGACATGGCCCGGCGTGTCGATGAGGTTGAGGTTGTAGACCTGGCCGTCGGCGGCCTTGTATTGAAGCGCGGCGGTTTGCGCCTTGATGGTTATCCCACGTTCCTTTTCGATGTCCATCGAGTCCAGAACCTGCGCCTCCATCTCTCGATCGGACAGACCACCACAGCGCTGAATGATCCGGTCCGCCAATGTCGATTTGCCGTGGTCGATGTGCGCGATGATCGAAAAATTTCTGATGTGCTTCATCAACGGGAACGCTTAAGTAATTGAATTGTTTGGCACGCACAAAGAAAAAAGGGCGCGTCGAGTGGCGACGCGCCCTGAACCAACAATCTATGGCAACTGCGATAGCTGGAGTTTCATTGTAGGCAAAAAGGCTGATACGTACAGTTCGCCTACCGCGAGCCGGGGTCGTTGCAGTGTGGCAACGAAAAAGTTATCAACAGGATGTCAACAGGATGCCGTCTTAATCTTTTGAACAACATGTGGGCGGCCTGTGGATCCCCTGTGCACGACTTCACTCCATATCGCATCGTGGATTGGCAGGTACGCCATATATCGTAATGCGAAGTACGCGAGCCCTATTCTATCGAAACTCTGCATGACAAAATTTAGCGTCGGTAGCAAGCGAACACTTCAAAATGCACATCGGGCGCACTCTGAATCGGTAAAGACCCGCAAGACCACTCGATTTCGAAGGGCTTAGGGCCGTCATTTGGTGGGACGGATCAGCAGATATTGAGCCCACTCACCGCGTCGCACCAAAACGTTCGCCACCTTGCTCCGGTCGAGCTTGGCAAGCGCTGCTTCGAATTCCTTCACGGTCGAAACTTCCGCATTGCCGACAGCAAGGATGACGTCACCTTCTTTCACGCCGGCTCGGGCGGCGCCATCGGTAGCGCTTTCCACCCGGACGCCACCCTTGAGCTTGAGTTCCTTCTTCTGGGCGGCGGTGAGTTCGCTCACGGCCAATCCCAATACTTTCCCGGCACTCGAAGCCGGCGCCTTCTCCGCTTTTGCGGGCGCGGGCGCCGCGGCGACCTCGTCCGGCTCGATCTCGGCGATGGTCACCGCGATATCACGTGTAGCACCGCGGCGGAACACGCCAAGCGTGCTCTTGGTGCCCGGCTTGGTTCCACCAACCAGGCGCGGCAGATCGCTCGGCCGCTCGATCGTTTTTCCGTCGAACCTCACGATGATGTCGCCGGGTTCGACGCCCGCCTTCTCGGCAGGAGATCCGGACTGCACGCCGCGCACCAGCGCGCCGCGTGCAGCACCCAGGCCGAGAGACTCCGCGACCTCGCGACTGACCTGGTCGATCTCGACGCCGATGCGGCCACGGGACACCCGGCCGGATTGCCGGAGCTGGTCGCTGACGCGAATCGCCTCGTCGATCGGGATGGAGAACGAGATGCCCATGAAGCCGCCGGAGCGCGAATAGATCTGGCTGTTGATGCCGACCACCTCGCCACGCAGGTTGATCAAGGGACCGCCCGAGTTGCCCGGGTTGATCGCGACATCGGTCTGGATGAAGGGCAGGTATTCGCCCGTGTCGCGCTGCTTGGCGCTGACGATGCCGGCCGTTACCGTGTTTTCCAGGCCGAAAGGCGAGCCGATCGCCATCACCCACTCACCGACGCGGAGCTTGGCGAGATCGGGCGCAATGCGCACGGCCGGCAGGCCGGTCGCCTCGATCTTCACCACCGCCACATCGGTCCGCTTGTCGGCGCCGATGATCTTGGCCTTGAATTCGCGTTTGTCGGTCAGCGTGACAATGACTTCGTCGGCACCGTCCACCACGTGGGCGTTGGTCATGACGAAGCCGTCCGGGGTGAGCACGAAGCCCGAGCCGACGCCGCGCGGCTGCTCTTCGTCGGGCTGCGGCGCGGGCTGGTTGCGCGGCTGCTGCTTGGGACGCGGCACCGCCTTGGGGACCGGAATGCCGAAGCGCTTGAAGAACTCGAGCATGTCTTCATCCATGTCCCCCATCTGCGCATTGGGCGACACCCGTTCGAGCGTGCGGATGTTGACCACCGAAGGCCCCACCTGCTCCACCAGATCGGCGAAGTCCGGCAAGCTCCTGGCTACCACCGGCGGGCTCGCGGTCACGGCCTGAGCCTGCGCCGGCAGACCGGAAAACAGCAGGGTCGAGCCCAGCACGGCCGTCAGCAAGCGGCTGGAGGCGTTCATGCGCCGGTGATGGCGTTCGATCGACAGCATCTTCATATTTCCAATCTCAAGGGCGCCGCTCGAGAATCGCGGCGAATGCATCCAGGGTTTGCGGCGGAACCTCGCCCATGGCCGTGAGCCACCAGTCACCGGCGACACGGCGACCGAGCATCTGCGTCAGGCCGGCCATGCTGCGCCATTCCTGCCGGGGCTTTTCGCCGTACGGTTCGATGAAAAGGGACACGGTGGCGAGGCCGTCCGAAAAAATCCATTGGACGGCACCTGGCACATTGCCTGGTGCACGTTTGTAGCAATCGAGGGACTCGAAGCCCGGTACCGCCGCCCGGGCGAGCCAACCTTCGGCTTCGGCCGAGGTACGGACACGTTCGAGCTTCTCGAGCTTGTAGGCGCCGATGTTGCCCATCGCCTGCTGCATCTTGTCCGCGCGCAAGGGCACATCGAACTGGAGATCGGAGAAGGCGGCCTGCTCCAGCACGTGGCCGTGCTTGTCGAGCGTCTGGAGCTGGACCGCGAAACCGGAGCGCCGCTCGACCCAGAGGCGGTAGCCGTACCGGGCGGCGTCGCGAGGCATCAGTTGGAACACGTCGGTATCGAATCCAGCGACGCGCTCGGTTCCGCCCGGCTTGACGAGGTAGAACTCACCCACCACTCCGGCGTGGACGCGCGCCAGATGCGGAAACAGCCCGACGGTGTCGCGCTGCTCCAGCCGGGCGGTATGGGTATCGGGAAGATAGGTCGTGACCTGGTTGTTGCGCCGGAAGACCAGGCGGGGCGTGCCGGTGAGCGACTCCATCCGCTCGATCTGCTGACCGGCCTCCGACAGATGCCAGACGCGCGAGCTGGCCATCGCTCCGTTGGCCGACAAGACCACGAAGGTGCCGGTGTAGGTCTTCTTGCGCGCCGCCTCGCGCGCGCGTTGTAGAACCTGGGTGATGGAGGCCTGGTTGCCGTGATTGCCGGGTTCGGTTCGCGACCGGCCATCGACGTCGGCCGCTGCGGGCTCCGACGAGGTCTGTGCGGCGGCGGCGGTACACAGGCCGAGCAGGCACAAGGTGGGCAGGCGCCGGAGGAGTCTTCTCAGCAGTGTCGCGCTCATGGGTTCGAGGTTCTCACCGGCCTTTTCGGCCCATCGCGGCATCAGCGCGGAGCGTCATCGGTGACGCTCACGTTGCGGACCAGGCGCGCGGGACTCTGCAGCGCCGAACCGCCCACGGCGCGGTTGTGCGCCGCGAGCAGTTCGTCGAGTTGCGCGTTGCGCAGCATGACGGGCGGCGCCTCGTTGGACGTTTCATTGGCCACCGGGAGCTCGACCCGTACCGTCTGAATGTCGCCACCCGCCGGCACGGCCCGGGCCAGCGCGGCTCCTGTCTGTTCGGGAGCGCCGGCCTGGAGAACTTGCCAGCCGATGACCGCGACCGCCGCGAGCGACGCGAACCCGGCAGCGACCTTCCAACGAAACACATCCGCGTTCGCCGCGTTCCGACCGGGCTGCGGCACCACGACGGGCGCGGCGACAGGTGCGCCGACCGTGCGGGCCGGCTCCTGCGCCAGTCGTGATTCGAGGCGCGCGAGAAAATCGAGGTCCGAGCTGCCATCGGCCAGGCTGGGCGAGCGCAGGGTGTCGCCGATGAGGTGATACGCATGCCAGCGGGCACGGGCCTGGCCGTCGGCGCCGAGCGCGTCCAGGGCCACGGCGAACGCCTCGCCCCGCAACGCGCCGTCGGCGAGGGCCGACATCGCATCGTCTTCGGGAAGTATCTGGGTTTGTTGATTGCTGATCATTGCTGCACCTGCCGTCGTTTTGGGCCAAGCCTTCGCTGTCTCCATGCGGGCACCACGGTTCATTCCGGTCGTCACCACCGTTTGCCGGATCGGCTTTCGAGTAGGGGACGCACCTTCGCAGATATCGCCTCCCGCGCCCGGAAGATCCGCGAACGAACCGTACCGATCGGACAATCCATCGCTTCCGCGATCTCTTCGTAGCTCAATCCCTCGATTTCCCGCAGCGTAACCGCCTGACGCAGATCCTCGGGCAGGGCGTCCATCGCCGCATTCACCGTCGCGGCGATTTCCTTCGCCGCGAACACCGTTTCCGGTGTCTCGTCGCTGCTTAGTTCATGGTCGAACGCGGAAGTTTCATCGTCGTCGGCTCCGGAACGTAACGCGTTCTCCGAAATCACGGGATTGCGCCGCATGTCGACCAGGGATTTCTTGGCCGTGTTGACCGCGATGCGGTAGAGCCAGGTATAGAACTGCGCATCGCCGCGAAACTGATGCAGCGCGCGGTAGGCCCGGATGAAGGTTTCCTGCGCGATGTCCTCGACCAGCTCCGCATCGCGGACCATGCGACCGATCAGGCGTTCGATTCGACGCCGATATTTGAGCACCAGCAAGCCGTAGGCGCGCTGGTCGCCGGCGACGGTCCGTTGAACGAGCAACAGGTCGCTGTCGGCTGCGGTCGCGGGATCGTCGGGTATGACGATGACGGGCGCGGGCGGATTCTCGGGCTGCTCGCTCATGCCGCTCCCTGCGCGCTGGTCCGGGCGGGCGACAGCGCGTCCGCCTGCGCGGCCGTCACGGCGCAACGCAGTGCATGCCAGCGCTGGGGTGCCGCCGACCGATCGACGAAAACCCAGGCCGGGAGCCTGCCCGACTGCTTGAGCCGCAACAGCATGGACGACTGGAGATCGAGGGAAACGCTGATCGAAGCGCTCTCGATCAAGGGCTTGTCCGTGATCGTGGACGGGACCGATTCGTCGATCGACCAGGCCTCACCGTTCCACCGCAACATGCGGGGCCGGCCACAAAGCCATTGGATCATCGCCGCCAGGCCGACGCCGATCGTCCAGCCGCCCACCAGCAGACCGGCCCACACCGAAGTCCGTGTGCCGGCCAGCCAACCGACGACCGGCGCCGCGCCAAGCAGCCACATCATCGCCAAGCAGACGGCCTCCCGCCGCGAACGCAAGACCGGGTAGGCGACCGAGGCGGCGCTATGCATGGGTCTGCAGCGTGCGGCGATGCAGTATCAGACCCTGGGCCGCAGAAAATCGATCGGTGACGACGTCATAAGCGGGTGTGCCGGCACGAAGGTCAGGCAAAGCGCTTGAACACCAGCGAACCGTTGGTACCGCCGAAGCCGAAATTGTTCTTCAGCGCCACGTCGATCTTCAGGTCCCGCGCGGTGTTGGCGCAGTAGTCCAGGTCGCACTCGGGATCCTGATCGAAGATGTTGATCGTCGGCGGACTTTTCTGGTGGTGGATCGCCAGCACCGTGAAGACGCTCTCGATGCCACCCGCCCCGCCCAGCAGGTGACCAGTCATCGACTTGGTGGAGTTCACCACCGTTTTGTAGGCGTGGTCACCCAATGCCGCCTTGATGGCGTTGGATTCGTTGACGTCGCCGATCTGGGTCGAGGTACCGTGCGCATTGACGTAATCGACCTGGTCCGGATTGACGCCTGCATTGCGCAATGCCATTTGCATCGACCGCTGCGGACCACCGACGCTGGGCGAGGTTACGTGATAGGCGTCGGCACTCATGCCGAAGCCGGAGACTTCGGCGTAGATCTTGGCGCCACGGGCCTTGGCGTGTTCGTATTCCTCGAGCACCAGCACGCCGGCGCCCTCGCCCAACACGAAGCCGTCACGATCCTTGTCCCAGGGACGGGACGCGGTCTGCGGGCTGTCGTTGCGGGTGGAAAGGGCACGCGGCGCGGTGAAGCCGCCGACACCCAGCGGCGAAACCGTGGCTTCCGCGCCGCCAGCGATCATGACGTCGGCATCGCCGTACTCGATCATGCGGGCCGACAGACCGATCGCATGCAAGCCGGTCGTGCAGGCGGTCACCACCGATACGTTGGGGCCCTTGAAGCCGAAGCGAATGGAGACGTGGCCGGAGATCATGTTGATGATCGAAGCCGGCACGAAGAAGGGGGAAATCCTGCGTGGACCGCGGCCTTCCAATTCGGCATGGGTCCGCTCGATCATCGGCAGACCACCGATGCCCGAACCGATGTTGCAACCGATACGGGTGGCGGCCTCTTCGTCCAGCGCATCGCCGGTCGGCAAGCCGCTGTCCAGCACCGCCTGCGCGGCAGCCGCGACACCGAGATGGATGAAACGATCCATGTGCCGGGCTTCCTTCTCCGGCATGTACTGGGTCACATCGAAGCCCTTCACTTCACCCGCGAACTTGCAGGCGAAATTGCTCGCATCGAATTGGGTGATGAAGTCGATGCCAGGAGTTCCGGCGAGGATGTTGGTCCAGGCGTCGGCCACCGTGTTGCCCACGGGGGTGACGCAGCCCAGACCGGTCACGACGACGCGTCGACGGCTCATGCGGTGAAAACCTTCTTCAAGGAAGCGCAAAAATGAATAAGACCCGAAGGTCGAGAAACAGCGCGCGATCCGCGACGAACATCAGGCACGTGGCCTGATCGACACCGACGGAAACTGCGCCGAACTCAGGCCTTCTGGTGGGTGTTGGCGTAGTCGATCGCGTTCTGCACCGTGGTGATCTTCTCGGCATCTTCGTCCGGAATTTCGATGCCGAATTCGTCTTCGAGCGCCATCACGAGTTCGACCGTGTCGAGCGAGTCGGCGCCCAGGTCGGCCACGAAGGCCTTTTCGCTGGTGACTTGGGACTCTTCCACGCCGAGTTGCTCGGCGATGATTTTCTTGACACGTGCTTCGATATCGCTCATGGATTCCCTCTCTAGGGTTGTAGATGAATCCGGGATTTTAGCCGGCACGCCTTCGAAGGCTTGCGCAGTAGCCGCCCGGATCGAACGGCGGGGTGAGGTTGATGGATGCTGGCGGTGATCAGGCCATGAACATGCCGCCGTTGACGTGCAGTTCCTGGCCGGTGATGTAGGCCGCCTGGGGGCTCGCGAGGAAAGACACCGCATGCGCCACATCGTGCGGCTTGCCGAGATGGCCGAGCGGGATCTGGCCCAGCAGCGCCTTCTGTTGAACTTCCGGCAACGACGCGGTCATGTCGGTGTCGATGAAGCCCGGAGCCACGCAGTTGACCGTGATGTTGCGCGAGCCGAGTTCACGGGCGAGCGCACGCGACATGCCGGCAAGGCCTGCCTTGGCGGCGGCGTAGTTGGCCTGGCCCGGATTGCCGGACGCACCGACCACGCTGGTGACGCTGATGATGCGGCCATAGCGCTGTTTCATCATGGGGCGGATCACAGCGCGGGAGAGTCGGAAGACCGCCTTGAGGTTGGTGTCGATGACCGCATCCCAATCGTCGTCCTTCATGCGCATGGCCAGGTTGTCGCGGGTGATGCCGGCGTTGTTGACCAAAATCTGCAGACCACCATGGGCGCTCACGATCTGGTCGACCAGGGCGTCGAGTTCGGCGATCTTCGTGACATCGAGCACGCAGCCGTGGCCACCGCCGGGCGCCAGCGCCGCGTCGATGCGGCTCGCGCCTTCCTGGCTGGTGGCCGTGCCGATCACCTTTACCCCACGCGCTGCCAGTTCGGCAGCGATGGCGGCACCGATGCCGCGGGTGGCACCGGTCACGAGGGCGACCTGGCCGGCATAACTGATGTCGGACATGCTGATGGATTCCTTAATCTCGAAAATGCCCTGAGGCGATCAGCCCAGCAGGGCCTTGGTTTCAGCCAGGGTGGCGGGATCATAGACAGCGCTGGCACCCAGCGCCGCGTCGATGCGTTTGGTCATGCCGGTGAGCACCTTGCCGGGGCCGCATTCGACCACGTGCGCGATGCCACGGCCGCGCAGGGCGGCGACGGACTCGACCCAGCGAACCGGGCCAAAAGCCTGTCGATAGAGCGCATCCCGGATCGCGTCCGGCGAATCCTGCACGGCGACGTCGATATTGTTGACGACCGGGATCGACGGCGAGGCGATGTCGATGGCGGCGAGTCGCTCACGCAGGCGTTCGGCGGCCGGCTTCATCAGGCTGGAATGGAACGGGGCTGAAACCGGCAAGGGCAATGCACGCTTGGCTCCGGCCGCCTTGAGCGCCACGCAGGCTTCGTCTACCGCGGCCTTGGTGCCGGCGATGACCGTCTGACCGGGATCGTTGAAATTGACCGCCTCGGCCGTCTCGGCGCCGCCCAGACGGGCCGTCACCTCGGCGCAGATCTCCGCCACGCGCGCGGCCTCCATCCCCAAGATGGCGGCCATCGCACCGACGCCCACCGGAACCGCTTCCTGCATGCACTGGGCCCGGAAACGCACCAGCGGGGCCGCCTGGGTGAGCGTCAGCGCGCCGGCGGCGACCAATGCGCCGTACTCACCGAGCGAATGGCCGGCGACCGCCGCCGGATCGGCTCCGCCTTCGGCCTTCCATGCGCGCCAGGCCGCGACACCGGCCACCAGCATGACCGGCTGGGTATTGGTGGTGAGGGCCAGCGCTTCCTTGGGGCCTTCGTGGATCAACTTGCCGATGTCTTCACCCAGCGCATCGGAGGCTTCCTTGAGCGTCTCGACCACGGCCGGATGATCGCCCCAGGCGTCCAGCATCCCGACGGATTGCGAACCCTGACCCGGGAAAACGAAAGCGAACGATGTCATGCGGCGAAATCCTGCACAGAAACGGAATGAAGAGAAGAAGGAAAAAGCCGCCTGGCGCGGTCGGCGGCGGATGCTACAGCGTCAGCAACACCGCACCCCAGGTGAATCCACCGCCGACGCCCTCGAGCATGACGGTATGGCCAGGCTGCGCACGTCCGGTACGAATCGCGAAATCGAGTGCGAGCGGAATCGAGGCGGCCGACGTGTTGCCGTGCTCGTCGACGGTGACCACGAGCTTATCCAGTGGCAACTTCATGCGTTTGGCGGTGCCCTGCATGATGCGGATGTTGGCCTGGTGCGGGATCAGCCAGTCGATGTCGGCATCGGACTTGCCGGCCTTGGCCAGGGTCGCCCGTGCCGCGCTTTCGAGCACGCCGACCGCCAGCTTGAAGACGGCCTGACCATCCATCTTGAGCAGCGGATCGCCGAGCACCGCGCCGCCCGACACATGGCCGGGCACGCAAAGGATGCCGACATGGCGCCCGTCGGCGTGCAGATCGCTCGCCAGAATACCGGGCTTGTCGCTGGCTTCCAGCACCACCGCACCGGCGCCGTCGCCGAACAGCACGCAGGTCGTACGGTCGTTGAAGTCGAGGATGCGCGAGAACACTTCCGCACCGACGACCAGCGCACGGCGCGCCGTGCCGCTCTTGATCATGGCGTCGGCGACCGTCAGCGCATAGACGAAGCCGCTGCATACCGCCTGCACGTCGAACGCCGGGCAGCCGAGGATGGCTTTGGCCGATTCGGACGACTGCGCCAGCTTGTTCTGCAGGATGCAGGCCGTCGACGGAAAGACCATGTCCGGCGTGGAAGTCGCCACGATGATCAAGTCGATGTCGGCCGGGCCGATGCCGGCCGCCTCCAGCGCAAGCAGCGAGGCCTGCAGGGCCAGGTCGCTGCTGGAGACGCCTTCGTCGGCGAAGTGCCGGGCACGGATGCCGGTGCGCTCGACGATCCATTCGTCGGAAGTCTCGATGCCGCGGGTGGCCAGTTCGGCGGCCAGGTCGGCGTTGGTCAATCGACGCGGGGGCAGGAAACTGCCGGTGCCGGCAATACGGGAAAAAATGGTCATGTCGTGGTGCTGACGTCGACGATAGTCGCATCGCGCGGGCGCAGCAGCGGCGCGGCGTGTGCGATGCGCGCCTGGACGCGCTCGAGCAGGTTGTTCTTCGCCGCATCATAGGCCCGCGCCAGCGCCTGTTCGAACGCCATCTCGTCGGCCGAGCCGTGGCTCTTGAACACCAGGCCACGCAGTCCGAGCAGCGCCGCACCGTTGTAGCGCCGGTAGTCCATGCGCCGCTTCAGCGCGTTCAGCACCGGGTAGGCCACGAGCGCGGCCAGCTTGGTCAGGGCGTTGCGCGAGAACTCTTCCTTGAGGAAGCCGACGATGACGCTCGCCAGCCCTTCGCTCGCCTTCAGCGCGACATTGCCCACGAAACCGTCGCAGACCACGATGTCGACCGTGCCCTTGAAGATGTCGTTGCCTTCCACGTTGCCGAAGAAGTTGAGGTCGCCGGAATTGCCGGCAGAACGCAACAATTCGCCCGCTTCCTTGATGACTTCGCTGCCCTTGATGGCTTCTTCGCCGATGTTGAGCAGGCCTACGGTCGGTTGCTCGTCACCGTTGATCACCGACGCCAGCGCCGAGCCCATCACCGCGAACTGCAACAGATGCTCTGCGGTGCAGTCGACGTTCGCGCCAAGGTCGAGCACCGTCGTGGCCAAGCCCTTGGCATTGGGCATGCGCGTGGCGATGGCCGGACGCTCGATGCCGTCGAGCGTCTTGAGCAGGTAGCGGGCGATGGCCATCAGGGCACCGGTATTGCCGGCCGACACGGCGACCTGGGCCGTGCCGTTCTTCACCTGCTGGATCGCGACGCGCATGGACGAATCTTTTTTGCGGCGAAGCGCGACCTCGACCGCGTCGTCCATGGTGACGACCTCGCTGGCCGCGACGATGGTCGCGCGCGGATGGGAGAAGCCGGCGAGCTTGTCGGGCTGCCCCACCAGCAACAGGCTGACGTCTGGATAGTGTTCCAGGAACTGCCGGCAGGCGGCCAGGGTGACGCGCGGCCCGTGGTCGCCCCCCATGCAATCGACGGCGAGCGTGATCATGAAAGGCTTTCCGAAAGACCGCAGCGGCACGGCAGCAGTGCCAGGCGCGGAAACGAAGAAATGGCAGCCATCAAAACGAAGGCCCGAGCTACGGAAAAAGTAGCGCGGGCCTGGGCGGCAGCGTCGATCAGGCTTCGGATTTGTTCTTCAGAACCTGGCGACCACGGTAGAAACCGTTGGGGCTGATGTGGTGACGGAGGTGGGTTTCGCCGGTATTGGCTTCCACTGCGATGCCCGGCACCGTCAGGGCGTTGTGCGAACGGTGCATGCCGCGCTTGGACGGGGACTTCTTGTTTTGCTGAACTGCCATGATGGCTCCTGCATTCGGTAGGTGGGTTGGATGCGCTCCAAGACCGTCAAGGGGGACCCGGCTCAAGTGCCGGGACCGCATTCGTTCAGCCTCGTGAATTTGCGCGTAGCCAGCGATTATAGCCCGCCGCGTGCAAGCTAGCCAAGCTTGCCTTTGTTGAGGCCCGCGAGCACAGCGAATGGATGGGCCCGCGCCTCTTCGGCAGCCGCGAAATCCGGGTCTTCCACCGAGGTCGGCAGCGCGACCGGACAGGCCTCGTGCAACGGCACCGGCGGCATCGCGAGCAGGAGCTCGTCCTCGACAAGCTCGCGCAATGGCAGGTCGCGGCGAATGACCAGCAGGTCTTCCTCGGATTCGTCGTCTTCGGCGTCGGCAGTGGCTTCGTCGGCCACGAAGCGGAAGCGCGTTTCGAACGCCACCGGCATTTCCACCGGCTGCAGGCAACGCTGGCAGGTCATCGGCAAGACGGCGTCGCCGGACAGCGCGAGCCACGGCACGCCCACGGTTCCCGTGGCATCGCGCCATTCACCCGTTGCGAGCCATTGCACCGAATGCCCTTCGGGCGCGCCGGTGATGTCCTCGACCAGCCGCGGGTATCGGGCCAGGGGGTCGACGGCCTCCAGGCGTGCGCCGGATCGGGCGAACGCGGGAACGTCCAGGCTGTCGGGCGTGAAGTCTTTTTCCATCGAATCAGTGTAAGAGAATCGGGCCATGCATTCCTCCGATCCCCTGCCCTCCGCCAGCCTGTTGTCGCGGCCCTCCGGCGGCCGCCGCGTGGTGCTCGGCTCCACGTCCGTCTACCGGCGTGAGTTGATGCAGCGTCTGCGATTGCCGTTCGAGGTCGCCGCTCCGGATGTCGACGAAACGCCACATCCGGGCGAAGCTCCCGAGGCGCTCGCACGGCGGCTCGGGCTGGCCAAGGCACGTGCCGTGGCGCGGATGCATCCCGAGGCGCTGGTGATCGGCTCCGACCAGGTCGCCGACCTCGACGGCGAAGCGCTCGGCAAACCCGGCGACCACGCCCGCGCCGTCACACAACTGCGGCGCATGCGAGGGCGCACCGTCGTCTTCCAGACCGCCGTGAGCGTGGTCTGCGCGGCGTCGGCCTTCGAGGCGTCCGAACTCGCCGCCGTTCGCGTGCGGTTTCGCGATCTGTCCGACAGCGAGATCGAGCATTACCTGCGCACCGAACAGCCCTACGACTGTGCCGGCAGCGCCAAGAGCGAAGGCCTGGGCATCAGCCTGCTCGAATCGATCGAAAACGACGACCCGACTGCCCTGATCGGTCTTCCCCTGATCCGCACCTGCCGGCTGCTGCGCGCCGGTGGACTGGTTTTCTGATGACGACGCCCGGCCATCTCTATCTCGTTCCCGCCCCGCTGGACTTCGGCTGCGCCGTGCAGTCGCCGCTGACCGACGCACTGCCCGACGCCACCTTGCGCGCTGCCGCCGGCATCACCCACTGGATCTGCGAAAACGCCAAAAGCGCCCGCGCCTATCTCAAGCGGATCGACGCGATCCATCCGCTGGCAACCACCATCCAGGCACAGAACATCGTCGAACTGCCGCGCGAGGTGCACAAAAAGGGCGATCACCACGGCGGTTTCGACGCCCGGCCGCTGCTGGCGGCCGCCCTGCAGGGCCACGATGTCGGATTGCTCAGCGAGGCCGGCATGCCGGCAGTCGCCGATCCGGGCTCGTCGGTGGTTCGGGCGGCACACGATCTGGGTCTGGCGGTCAAACCGCTGGTCGGCCCGGTTTCCCTCCTGCTCGCCCTGGCGGCGAGCGGCCTGAACGGCCAGAACTTCGCTTTCGTCGGCTATCTGCCCCAAGACGCGACAGAACGCACCGATCGCATCCGCGCACTGGAGTCGATTGCCTTGCGCACCGGTCAGACGCAGCTCTTCATCGAAACCCCCTACCGCAACGCCGCCCTGTTGCAGGCGCTGGTGGCCTCGCTGCAGCCCAACGCGCGGCTGTCCGTCAGTTGGGGCTTGACGCTGCCCGACGGCCGCACCCGCAGCGCAGACGTCAAAACCTGGAAACGCACGCCGGCCGGCCCGGACAACCAGACACCGGCGGTGTTCGCGATCGGACGTTAGCGAATGGCGGGCAGGTAGCCGAGCGACCGCACGGCCGACTCGCCCATCGCCGCGCCGAACTTCTTGGCCAGGCGCTCGGCGACGTTGTCGTGGCGGGTGTAGTCGACCACCTCCTCGGCCTTGACCACTTCGCGGGCGACGTAGTCCAGGTTTCCGAGCTTGTCGGCCAGGCCCATGGCCACGGCTTCCTGGCCGGTCCAGAACAGGCCGCTGAAGGTTTCCGGCGTTTCCTTCAGACGCTCGCCGCGCCCCTTGCGAACGACGGCAATGAATTGCCCGTGAATCTGGTCGAGCACCGCCTGCGCGTAGCCGCGCTGTTTATCGCTCATCGGGCTGAAGGGATCGAGAAACCCCTTGTTCTCGCCGGCGGTGAGCAAGCGCCGTTCCACGCCCACCTTGTCCATCAGGCCGGTGAAGCCGAAGCCGTCCATCAGCACGCCGATGCTGCCGACGACGCTGGCCTTGTCGACGAAGATCTCGTCGGTACCGGCGGCGATGTAATAGGCCGCCGACGCGCAGCTTTCTTCCACGACCGCGTAGATCGGCTTCTTGTACTTGGCCTTGAGTCGCAGGATCTCGTCGTTGATCATGCCGGCCTGCACCGGGCTGCCGCCGGGCGAATTGATGAGCAACACCACGGCCTGGGCGCCCTCGTCCTCGAAGGCGCTGCGCATCGAAGCATTGACGAATTCGGCGCTGGCTTCGGCGCCATCGGCGATTTCGCCCTTGATGTCGATCACCGCGGTATGCGCGGTGGTCTTGGCCGTGGTCGGCTGCGCACGGCTGAAAAGCAGCCAGCCGGCGACGATCAGCACCAGCAGCCAGGAAAGCCGCGTGAAAGTCTTCCAGCGGCGCGCGGAACGTTGCTCGGCGATCGCGGCGAACGCCAGCTTTTCGAGCGTGGTGCGCTCCCAGTTCTGGTTGTCCGACGCGCGGCGACCCGTGGGCACGGGCGGCGGGGGCGGAGGCGGCGGCGGGGGTGGCGGTGCCGGCTCCAGGGGATCGCGGAAATCAGGATCGGACGACGACATCGCTTTAAAACTCGACAGGTTTCAGGTTGAAGGCAGTATGCCAGCGCACCACTCCGCCGGACTCGCTTAGTTGTATCTTGACCAGGCCGCCCCGGCACGGCCCGTGCTCGCACCGGCCGGAGCCCGGGTCGTAGGCCGCACCGTGGAACTGGCACAACAGCCAGTGGCCTGAATCGTCGAAGACACGGCCGGCTTCGATGTCGAGTTCCACCGCGACGTGCGCGCAACGGTTGAGGTAGGCGACGGGCGTTCCCCGGTAGCGGACCGCAAACGCCGTGCAGGTCTGGCCGCCGTAGCGGACATCGAAACCGACGGCACGACCGCCGTCCTGCAGTTCGTCACTGCCGCAGAGCGCGATGCCGGACGGAGGGGGTTCGTCGTCGAACAATCCGTGCATCGCGGCCTCCTTCAGCCGTTGACCGTCATCCAGGCCGAGAGGTCGGCCACCGAATGGGCGACATGCAGCGGCCCGAGCGCGCCGAACGCCTCCGGCGTATGGGCGCCGTAACTCACGCCGAGGCTGGCGCAGCCGGCGTTTCTAGCCATGAGCAGGTCGTGCGTCGTGTCGCCGATCATCAGCATGCCGGCCGGCGGCACGCCGAGATCGGCCGAGAGCTCGTGCAGCATCAGGGGATCGGGCTTGCCGGCGGTTTCGTCGGCGGTGCGCGAAGCGTCGAACATGCCACGCAACTCGACCGAGTCGAGCGCCTCGTCGAGGCCGCGCCGGCTCTTGCCGGTCGCCACGGCCAGTTGGTGGCCGCGCTCCTTGAGCGCGTTGAGCAGCGGCAGCACGCCGTCGAACAGGCTCAGATCATCGTGGTGCTTGCGGTAGTGGTGGCGATAGCGCTCGTTGAGCTGCGGATAGCGCTCGGGCGGCACGTCCGGCGCCGCGTGGGCGAGCGCCTGGCCAAGGCTCATGCCGATCACGTAAGCGGCCGAGCGGTCGTCGGGCACGGTGCCGCCCACGTCGCGCACCGCCGCCTGGATGCAGCGCACGATGATGCCGGTCGAGTCGTAGAGCGTGCCGTCCCAGTCGAATACGACGAGGCCGAAACGCGGGGCGGAAAGAGAGGAGGTCGGAGATTCGGGCATGTAGTCCGCCACTATAGAACCCGTCGATGACAGGCGTCAGGGCGCCGTCGGTTCCCACGCAGCCAACTCGGGCGGCAGGTCGGCCTGCAGCGCGACCCGCTCGCCGGTCGACGGATGATCGAACTGCAGCCGCCAGGCGTGCAGGAACATGCGGCCGAGCCCGGCCTTCTGCAGCCGATGGTTCAGATCGAAGTCCCCGTATTTGTCGTCGCCCGCGATACCGTGGCCCGCCGACGACAGGTGCACCCGGATCTGGTGCGTGCGCCCGGTCTTGATCGTCACTTCCAGCAGACTCAGCGTCGGCAGGCCGACCTCCGGTCGCGCGGGCGCGGTGGAGCGCAGCTTCACCAGCGTGATGGCGCGCATGGCGTCGGGGTCGTCCGGCGTCGTCACGCGCACGCGGCGCTCGCCGTCGGCCAGCAGGAACTTGCGCAGCGGCTGGTCGAGCACCTTCAGCCGCGCCGGCCAGGCGCCGCTGACCAGGGCCAGGTAGGTCTTGTCGGTGGCGCGCTCTCGGAACTGGTCCTGCAGCCGCGTCAGCGCGGAGCGGCGTTTGGCGATCAGCAGGATGCCCGAGGTGTCGCGATCCAGCCGATGCACCAGTTCTAGAAAACGGGCTTGCGGCCGGGCACGCCGCAACTGCTCGATCACACCGAAGCTGACGCCACTGCCGCCGTGCACCGCTGTGCCGGCCGGCTTGTCGATCGCCAGCACGAAGTCGTCTTCGTGCAGCACGGTGAATTCGCGCGGCGGCACCGCGCGCACGGTTTCCGGGTCCGGCTCGGCCGACACGCGCACCGGCGGCAAGCGCACCGCGTCGCCGGCCTGCACCCGCGTGTCGGCGGACGCGCGTCCCTTGTTCACCCGCACCTCGCCGCTGCGGATGATGCGGTAGACATGGGTCTTGGGCACTCCCTTCAGATGGCGCAGCAGGAAGTTGTCCAGGCGCTGGCCGGCGGACTCCTCGTCGACCACGACGATTTTCACCGCCGCCGCCGATGCCCCGGTTTTGCCCCCTATAATGTCTTTCACCGTTGTGCTGCCGTAAGTGGTTGATTTGCCTGGAGTTTAGTCCAGCCTCCCTTTAGCGGCCCCGCGGCAGGTCGATGCCACCTGCGGCTTTGCCGGAACGATCGCACTCTTCATTCAGTGCATCGCCCCCCAAACTCGCCGGGCGAGCCGACTCCTTGAAACACCCGAACCGGAATACCAAACCGGCCCGCGTCGAGCCCCATTTGGCCGCCGCCGGTCGGCGGATCTAGCGAGACTTCCCCGTGTTGATGGCACTGCTTTCCACCCTCTTGCGTTGGCTGATGCCACCGCCGTCGGGTGCGTGGGTGGTTGCCCCGACCATCGTGTGGGCCGAAGGCGCCCACCCTGCCGCACCCGCGCGGCAGCGTCCGTTCCTCGCACCCATCCACGAGCCCCCACCCCGTCGCCCGAGCTGACCAGCTCGCAGCTTTCGCGGTTTTTCACGGCTATTCCCCGTTCGTTTCAGGCGTCGATTCAGCATCGTTGGCCCATCCAGGGCATGTTCCGGTCCACCGGCACGGCAAGCTCGCCACCATTTCCAGGCGCGCCGCGACGGTGACCACTGATACGAAAAAGGTACGCCTCATGAAGCGGATGCTCATCAATGCCACGCAGTCGGAAGAACGACGCCTGGCCATCGTCGACGGACAAAAGCTCCTCGACTACGAGATCGAGATCGAAGGGCGCGAACAGCGCAAGGGCAACATCTACAAGGCCGTCGTCACCCGGGTCGAGCCATCGCTCGAAGCCTGTTTCGTCGACTACGGCGAAGACCGCCACGGTTTCCTGCCGTTCAAGGAAATCTCCCGCCAGTATTTCGCCCCCGGCGTCTCCGCCGGCCAGGCCCGCATCAACGAAGTGATCCGCGAAGGCCAGGAGCTGCTGGTCCAGGTCGAGAAGGAAGAGCGCGGCAACAAGGGCGCGGCCCTCACCACCTTCATCAGCCTGGCCGGCCGCTACGTGGTGCTCATGCCCAACAACCCGCGCGGCGGCGGCGTGTCGCGCCGCATCGAGGGCGAGGATCGGGCCGAGCTCAAGGAAAACATGGACCAGTTGGAATACCCCAACGGCATGTCCATCATCGCCCGCACCGCCGGCATCGGCCGCTCGGCGCCCGAACTGCAGTGGGACCTGAACTACCTGCTCAAGCTCTGGACCGCCGTCGAAGGCGCGTCCAAGGGTGCCAAGGGCGCCTTCCTGATCTACCAGGAATCCAGCCTCGTCATCCGCGCCATCCGTGACTACTTCAATCACGACATCGGCGACATCCTGATAGACACCGACGACATCTACGAGCAGGCGCACCAGTTCATGGCGCACGTCATGCCCGAGCATGCCAACCGGGTCAAGCGCTACCGCGACGACGCCGCGCTGTTCAGCCGCTTCCAGATCGAGCACCAGATCGAATCGGCCTACGCCCGCACCGTGCAGCTGCCCTCGGGCGGTGCCATCGTCATCGACCACACCGAAGCGCTGGTCTCGATCGACGTCAACTCCGCACGCGCCATCAAGGGCAGCGACATCGAGGAAACCGCCACCCGCACCAACCTGGAAGCTGCCGACGAAGTGGCCCGCCAGATGCGCCTGCGCGACCTCGGCGGCCTGATCGTCATCGACTTCATCGACATGGACGAGAGCAAGAACCGTCGCGAGGTGGAAAGCCGCCTGCGCGACGCGCTCCGCCAGGACCGTGCCCGCGTGCAGTTCGGCACCATCAGCAAGTTCGGCCTCATGGAAATGAGTCGCCAGCGCCTCAAGCCCGCGCTGTCTGAAGGCTCCTCCATTCCCTGCCCGCGTTGCGGCGGCGCCGGCCATATCCGCGACACCGAAAGCTCCGCGCTGCAGACGCTGCGGATCATTCAGGAAGAGTCCATGAAGGACAACACCGCCGCGGTCCATGTGCAGGTCCCGGTCGAAGTGGCGTCCTTCCTGCTCAACGAGAAGCGCAACGAAATCACCAAGATCGAGCTCAAGCAGCGCGTCAATGTGATGCTGGTGCCCAACAAGTCGCTCGACACACCGCACTACAAGCTCGAACGCCTCAAGCACGACGATCCGCGTCTCGACAGCATCCAGGCCAGCTACGCGCTCGCCGAGGAAGTCGAAGACCCGACCACCATCACTCGCCGCTCGCAGGAGCCGACCAACCGGCAGACGCCGGTCATCAAGGGTGTGCTGCCCGATGCACCCGCGCCGCAGCCGGTCGCACGTCCTGCCGCGCCGGTGGCGCAGGCACCGGCGCCCGTGGCCGCGCCCGCGCCGGTCGCAGCGCCGGTCGAAGTCGGTTTCTGGGCCTGGCTCAAGGGACTGTTCAACGCCGAGCCGGCACCGGCGCCCGCACCGGTCGCAGCGCCTGCGCCGGCAGCGGCTGCGGCTGCGGCCGACGACCGTCGCGGCGGACGCGGCGGCCGACGTGACGCACGCGGCGAAGGCCGTGGCGAGAACCGGGGCGAAGGCCGCAGCGGCCGCCGTGACGGCCGCCCAGGCGAAGGCCGCGGTGGCGAGCCGCGCGGCGAACGTGCCGGCGCCAATGGAGAACGCACCGAGCGCTCGGAACGGACCGAACGCGGCGAGCGTCCGGACCGTGGCGAACGCGCCGAGCGTGGTGAACGCGGCGAAACCCGTGCACCCCGTGGCGGCGATCGCGCAGAGCGCGGTGATCGTCCGCCGCGCGAAGGCGGCCGCCCTGCCGGCCGTGGCCCGCGCGATGCGGAGCGCCTGGCGCCCGCACCGGAAGCTGTGGCCGACGCCGCAGCCCTCGGCGCGGTCGGACCCGACGCCGCCCTGGTGACCGAGGAACCGCGCCGCGACGAAGCACCGCGTCGTGAGCGTGGCGAACGAGGCGAAGGCGGCCGTGGACGCGGCCGTGGCTCGCGAGGCCCCCGCACCGAAGGCCAGGCCCTGCCGGAAGACGCATCGGCCGATGGCGCTCTCGCCCCGACGACCGAAGCCGGTGTCGACGCCCCAGCAGACGGCAACACTGCCCCGGCCGCCACGCCGGACGGCGAACGCCCGCGTCGTTCGCGTGACCGTTATGGCCGCGAACGCCGTGACCGCAACGACCGCGCCGAACGCGCACCGCTCGACAACGGCGATACCGCGCAGGCATCCGATGCCGCCGAGCACGCGGCACCGGCCCAGGGCGGCATCTTCGATGCGTTCCGTGCCCCGGCACCGGTCGCCGAGCCGGCCGAGCCCGCCAACCTGACGGCACCCGTCGACAGCGATCCGGTTGCACCGGCGCCCGCCGCCCGCGCACCGCGTCCGCGTCGCGAACGCTCCGAGCATGGCGAGCGAGGTGAACGTGGCGAACGCGCACTGCGCCAGCAGGAACCGTCCGTCAGCGCCGATGCCCTGCCGGCCGAAAGCGCGGTCGCGCCGGTCACCGAAGTCGCAGCGCCTGTCGTGTCTCCGGTCGAAGCATCGGTAGCCGCAACGACTGCGCCGACGATGTCGCTGACCGAAGCCCCGGCTCTGGCCGTCGCACCGGTTCCCACTCCGGCTCCGGTCGAGCAGGCCGCACCCGCGCCGATCGCCGCCCCCGCACCGGCCCGCTTCGTCCTGCCGGTCGAAGAGCTGGTCAAGGTCGCCGAAGGCAGCGGCCTGCAGTGGGTCAACTCCGACAGCGAGAAGATCGCCGCCGCGCAGGCCGCCATGGCCGCCGAGCCGCAGCCGATCCGTGTGCCGCGCGAGCGCCCGCCGGCGGTCGTGCTCGACGACGGCCCGCTGGTGCTGGTGGAAACCCGTCGTGACCTCGCCGCCATGAAGCTGCCGTTCGAGCAACAGCAGCAGAACTAAGCCGGTCGCGGCGACAATTCGCCGTCCGACGCCCGCCTTCGTGGCGGGCGTTTTTCGTTCCAGGGTGCGTTCCTCGATGCACCCGTCCAGCCTCTCTTCGCACGCGATGCTTTTCCTGCTCTCCCCCGCCAAGTCGCTCGACTACGAAACCCCTGCCCCGGCGGACCTGCCGGCGACCACGCCGCAGTTCATCCCGCAGTCGCAGCAGCTGATCGAGGTGCTGAAAAAGCAGTCGCCGCAGCAGATCGCATCGCTGATGTCGCTGTCTGACGCGTTGTCGGCCTTGAACGTGGCGCGCTACCAGGCCTGGTCGCCGCGCTTCACCACCAAGAATTCCAAGCAGGCGGTGCTGGCCTTCAACGGCGATGTGTACGAAGGTCTGGCCGCCACCAGCCTGTCGGGCGACGAGCTCGAATGGGCGCAGCAGCACATCGCGATTCTTTCGGGGCTCTACGGCGTGCTGCGCCCGCTCGACCGCCTGCAGCCCTACCGGCTCGAAATGGGCACTCGCCTGGCTACCGAAGGCGCGACCGATCTCTACCGTTTCTGGGGCCGGCAGATCGCCGACCACCTCAACCGGCAGCTGCGCGCCGACAAGACGCCGGTCGTCATCAACCTCGCCTCCCAGGAATATTTCCGCGCCGTCGACACCGCCGTGCTCAAGGCGCGTGTCATCGAATGCGTGTTTCAGGAATGGAAAGGCGGCGCCTACAAGATCATCAGTTTCCACGCCAAGCGGGCGCGCGGCCTGATGGCGCGCTACGCGGTGCAGAACCGGCTGCAGACACCCGAACAGTTGCAGGGCTTCGACCTGGAGGGGTATGGTTTCGACCCCGCCGCGTCCGGCGCCGATCGCCTGGTGTTCCGACGCAAGACGGTCTGATACGACTTCGGCGGCAGCCACCACTATTCTCGCCAGCCATGACGACGACAGACACCCCTTCCACCACCCAGGCCGTCACGCCCGAACTGCGGCGGTGGATCATCGACCAGGCCGAGGCCGGCTTCGCTGCGCCGGTGATCCTGCAGGCCATGATCGACGCCGGCTGGCGCGAGGACACCGCGGCCCACGCCATGGAAGCCACCCTGCGCAGCCACCTCGCGCAGGCCACGGGCAACGGCACCGGCAGCGACATGCCGGACGGCGTCGAAGTACCGATGCCCGCCCTCGACGACTCGCCGCTCTACATCGACGTCGGCGACCGGCAGGTGCACGTGCTGCAGGTCATGACCTCGCCTCGCGTGGTGGTGTTCGGAAACCTGCTGTCGGACGCCGAATGCGACGCCCTCATCGCCGAAGCCTCGCCGCGCATGAAGCGCTCGCTTACCGTCGCCATCAAGACCGGCGGAGAAGAGATCAACGCCGACCGCACCAGCGACGGCATGTTCTTCTCGCGCGGTGAAACACCGGTGGTGCAGGCGCTGGAGCGCCGCATCGCCGAACTGGTGCGCTGGCCGGTCATCAACGGCGAAGGCCTGCAGGTGCTGCACTACCCGCCCGGGGCCGAGTACAAGCCGCATTACGACTACTTCGATCCGACCGAACCCGGCACGCCGACCATCCTCAAGCGCGGCGGCCAGCGGGTCGCCACGCTGGTGATCTACCTGAACGAGCCGGCGCGCGGCGGTGGCACCGTCTTTCCCGACATCAACCTCACCGTCGCGCCCAAGCGCGGCAATGCCGTCTTCTTCAGCTACGACCGGCCGCATCCGGCCACACGCACCCTGCACGGCGGCTGCCCCGTCATCGAGGGCGAGAAGTGGATCGCCACCAAATGGCTGCGCGAGCGCGAATTCACATGACCATCCTCGAGAGCAACACGCCCGAACATTCCCTGCTGGGCAAGCCCGCGCCTTACGCCACGCAATACGACCCGAGCCTGCTCTACCCGCTGCCGCGCGCCGGCAAGCGCGCCGAAATCGGCATCGCCGGCGAGCCGCCCTTCTTCGGCGCCGACCTCTGGACCGCGTTCGAGCTGAGCTGGCTCAACACCCGGGGCAAGCCGCAGGTGGCGCTGGCGCACATCACCGTGCCGTGCGAAACACCCAACATCGTCGAGAGCAAGTCGTTCAAGCTCTATCTCAACAGCTTCAATGACAGCCGCTTCGACAGCGCCGACGAGGTCCGCGCGCGCATCCGCGCGGACATCTCCGAGGCCGTGTGGCGCGGTGCCGCACAGGCGTCGACGGTCGGCGTCCGCCTCGTGCTGCCCGAGGAGTTCGAGCGTGAGCGGGTCGCCGGCCTGGAAGGCCTCAGCCTCGACCGCCTCGACATCGACTGCGACCGCTACACCCCGGCGCCCGAATACCTGTCGGCAGCAGTCGACGAGGCACCGGTCACCGAAACCCTGGTCAGCCACCTGCTCAAGAGCAATTGCCTGGTCACCGGCCAGCCCGATTGGGGCAGCGTGCAGGTGCGCTACAGCGGTGCGCAGATCGACCAGGCCGGCCTGCTGCGCTACCTGATCAGCTTTCGCAACCACAACGAATTTCACGAGCAGTGCGTCGAGCGGATCTTCATGGACATCTGGAGCCGCTGCCGCCCGGTGAAGCTGGCGGTGTTCGCCCGCTACACCCGTCGCGGCGGGCTCGACATCAACCCTTTTCGCACCAGCCATCCGCAAGCCTTGCCCGGCAACGCACGCACCGCCCGCCAGTAGCGATGCATGCGGGAAAAGCACGCCAGCACTGTGTCTTTAGACATGCTCACCCCATGAGCCGCGCTGATACACTGATTTGTTGATGTTCCACCAGCCTCCGTCAATGTCCTCCCCAACGCTGCCAATCCCGAGTCTTCCGGATTCCGCAGCGCCGGACGTACTGGCGACATTGCGCGCAGCCACCGCAGACCGGCACGCCCGGCTCGACAGCCAGCTGCCCATTGCCGGCGAAAGCGCCGGCCTTCCCGACTACGCCCTGCACCTGACCGTAGTCCGTGCGTGGCTGGCCGAAATCGACCGCGCAGCGTGGTCCGCATCCGAACTGCCGGCCGACTGGATCGCCAGCCAGCAGGCACGTTTGCAGCGCATCGACGCCGACCTCGCGGAACTCGCGGCGCCATCGGTGCCGAATGTTCCCGGCGAACCACTTCCCGCCTCGGTGCCTTCCGGCTTCGGCTGGGGCGTGGCCTACGTCGTCGAAGGCTCCCAGCTCGGCGGCCAGATGCTGTACCGGCGCTTGCGTGAACCTCTGGCGCCACTTGCCTTGCGATACCTGCAGGGCGGCGGCATCCCGGGCGCCTGGCCTCGCTTCACCGCAGCACTGCGCGCCGCCGTCGTCACGACTGCCGGCTGCGAAGCCGCCTGCGCCGGCGCCTGCTGGGCCTTCGACGACCTCGCCTCGCGCTTCGAGGGGGCGGGAGCTTTCGCATGAACGCTGCATCAGGCCACGACCAGGCCGCCCGGGTCACGCTGGAGAGCTGCGACCGTGAACCCATCCACATCCCAGGCGCCATCCAGTCGCACGGGCTGATGCTGGCCTTCGACGCCGAGCGGCGCCTGTGTTTTCGCAGCGTCAACGCCGTGGCCATGCTGAACGATGTGCCCGCACTCGGTGAAACCCTGTCGCCGCACCATCTGGGCGGCCATGTGGAAATTCATTCACTGCTGGCCGATGCCTTCGCCACGGACGCTCGCGAAGCGCTCCTGCCGATGTCCAGCGAGATCGCGCTGCCCGGTGCCACCTACGACCTCATCCTGCACCAGTCGGGCGGGCACCTCGTGCTCGAGCTCGAGCGGCGCGACGCCGATGCCGACGCGCTGAACAGCTTCGCGCTCAAGGCCCATCGCGCCATGGACCGGCTCAAGCGCCAGCGTTCGCTGGAGCACCTGCTGTCCATGGCTACCGAGGACATTCGCCAACTCACCGGCTTCGACCGCGTGATGGCCTACCGCTTCCGGCCGGACGAAAGCGGCGAGGTCGTGGCAGAAGCCCGTGACATGCGCCTGGAGCCCTTCCTCGGCCGGCGCTATCCGGCCAGCGACATCCCCGCCCAGGCGCGGCGGCTGTACGTAGTCAACACCCTGCGCATGATCGCCGACGTGAATTCAGCCGCCGTCGCGGTCGAGTCGGGCGATGCCGAAGGCGCGCCGCTCGACATGAGCCATGCGGTGCTGCGCGCGGTCTCGCCGATCCACATCGAGTACCTGAGCAACATGGGTGTCGGTGCATCCATGAGCGTGTCCATCGTGGTCCAGGGACAGCTGTGGGGCATGATCGCCTGTCACCACATGACGCCGCGCCAGGTGCCGTTTTCAGTGCGCATGGCCTGCGACGTCATCGCCCAGATCCTCGCGGCCAACGTGCACACCCTGCTCGCCCGCACCCAGGCCGATCGCATCGCCGAAGCCGCCACCCTTCGCGCGCGCATGGTCGAAGACCTGCTGCACACCGACGACCCGATCAATGCACTGCTGCCGCATGTCTCGATGCTCGTGCGGCTGTTCGACGCGCATTCGGCCTTCATCGCCGAAGGTAGCAAGATCGCCGTCGAAGGCGAGGTGCCGGCCGAAATTACGCGGGCCCTCACCCGCTGGCTGAGCCACCATCCCGACACCAATGCCTCGCTGGTCACGGTTCACACGCTCGCCGATTTTCCGGCCTACCTGCACCCCATGCTCGACATCTGGTGCGGCATGCTGGCCCTGCGCTTCGCCCCCACGGCCGACAGCTGGCTGGTGCTGTTGCGCAAGGAGCAGGTCGAGACCATCAACTGGGGCGGCAAACCCGACAAGCACTACGGCCACGGCCCCAACGGCCCGCGCCTCACCCCGCGTGGCTCGTTCGACCTGTGGCGCGAGACGGTTCACGGCACCTCCGAACCCTGGGATGCGACGCACCTGGCCATCGCCCGCCAACTCATCGACGAAATGGGCCGCGCCACCGCCGCGCGGGTGAGCGAACTCAATCGCGCCCGCAACCAGCTGCTGGCCGTGCTGGGCCACGACCTGCGCGACCCACTGCATTCCATCAGCATGGCCGCGCGCGTGCTGGAAAAGGCCCCCGAACAGCAAAGCGGCCGCATCGGCCAGCGCATCCAGTCCTCCAGCAGTCGCATGCAACGCCTGGTGAGCCAGGTGCTCGACATGTCGCGGCTGCAGGGCGGCCTGGGCCTGGGCCTGAGATTCGAACGCACGCCGATGGCCGCACTGGTCAACGACCTGCTCGACGAAGCCGCCGTGGCGCATCCCGGCATCAACTTCGAGCGCGACCTCGACGAGACGCTCCAGGCCGAGATCGACCCCGACCGCATGGCGCAGGTCGTGACCAACCTGGTGGGCAACGCCCGCCACCACGGTACGCCCGGCGCGCCGGTGGTGGTGCGCATGCGGGCGCAGGGCGATGCGGTCGAGCTGCAGGTTCGCAATCTCGGCGACCGCATTCCGGCCGAGTTTGCCGGCACACTCTTCAACCCGTTCAAGCGGCAGTCGCTCGGCAACGAACGCAACCGCACCGGCCTGGGCCTGGGTCTCTACATCGCGCATCAGATCGTGCAGGGCCACGGCGGCAGCATCGATTATTCTTTCGACGAGCCGCAGGTCGTTTTCACCGTTCGCCTGCCGCTGACGCAGGCACAACACCGCGCTGACGCGCTTAAGGTCTCTCCGTGACCCTCAATATCCTCATCGTCGACGACAACCGCGAAGCCGCCGAGCTGTTTCAGGAGCTGCTCGAAATGCAGGACTACGCCGTGCGCTGCGCCTTCACCGGCCAGCAGGCGCTGGACATGGCCCGCGCCGACCGCGCTGGCGTCTACCTGGTCGACCTGACCCTGCCCGACGTGCACGGCACCGACCTCGCGCGCCAACTGCGCGATCTGGCGGCCGACGGCCCGGCACCCATGGTCATCGCCGTCACCGGCCTGGCCTCCGACGGCAGCGACGAAATGGCGGTGTTCGACCACTTCCTGCAGAAACCCGTCGACTTCGAGAAGCTCGAACGCATCCTCGCCGGCGTGGCCGCCAAATCATGAGCGGTACCGACGGCGCCGCGTGGTTGGCCGCTGGCGTGCGGCACGAGCTCTTCATGCGCGTTCTGCCCGCGCTGCGCCACGACATGGCCGGCCCCCTGTCGGTCGCCCGCATGGGCAACGCAGTGCTCAAGCGCTACATCGCCGCCACGCCTTTCGACCCGGCCCAGTGCCTCAAGCGCATGGAGCAGACCGACGAGCAGCTCAACCAGCTGTTGATTTCGATCCGCACCCTTGCCCGCTGGGACATCGAAAGCGCCGACCGCGCCACGCCCACGCCGGCCATACAGGCCGCGCTGCACCTGGCGCGCCCCATGCTCGACCTGGCCGGCGTCGTGCTGGAAACCACCGAGATCGACGCTCCCGCCTCTTGGCCGCAGCTGCAGCCGGCGCGCACGCTCTTCATGGTGCTCGGTGTGCTGGGCTACCTGCAGGACAACGCGGACGGCCCGAGCGCCATCACCGTCACCACCGACGGCAGTGGCCTCAAGCTGCAGTCCCGCTCCATCGTGCCAAGCCTGCCCGGCGACCACCAACCCGCGCGACGCCAGATGGCCATCGACGCTCAGGCATTGCAATGGCTCTCCGACGACCTGCACTGGCCGGTGCAGATCGGCAGCGATCACGTCACGCTCGGCGAGCCTGCCGAGCAGTAGGCGCGCCGCTCGGCCGGCCTGCCGTGACGCCATTGCCGGATCCAGCGGCACCGGCGATGTTCAAGCCGTTTTCTTGACCTGCCGACGCAGTTCGCGCCGCAAGTTCTTGCGGTGTTCGCGCAGAAAACCCAGCAGCCGGTGCTCGGCGACGTGCAGGCGGCGCGGCGTCTTCTGCTTGCCGGTCACGCGCTGCCAGAAGCCGAGCAGGTCGGACTCCGCGCCCCGCGCCAGCGTGGACCCCACCTCCAGCACCGCCGGGTGCACATACGACTTCTTGCAGACCGCCGGCGTGTTGCCCAACTGGCGCGCCACCTCGGCCAGCACCGCCTTGGCGCTGTAAGCCGCCTCCCCATGGCCGCCGCAGGCCAGTCGGGTCAACTCCAGGGCCTGCACGGTGCCGTGCCAGGTACGGAAATCCTTGGCGGTGAAATCCTGGCCGGCCGCCTCGCGCAGATAGTCGTTCACCTCGGACGAGCCGAGACGATGCGGCTCGCCCTCTTCGTCCTCGTACTGGAACAGCTCCTGGCCCGGCAATTGCTGGCAGCCGCGCACCACACGCGCCACCTTGGGATCGTCGAGCCGCACCTCCTGCATCACGCCGCTTTTGCCGCGAAACTTCAACGTCAGCACGCTGCCGCGTACGCCGGCGTGCGGCGAACGCAGCGTCGTCAGGCCATAGGAGCCGTTGCTTTCGGCGTACTCCTCGTTGCCCACGCGCAGGTAGGTGGTGTCGAGCAGCCGCACCAGCGTGGCCAGCACCACGGTGCGCGACGGCGCCTTTCCGCGCACCACGCGCAGGTCGCGCGCCACCCGGGCGCGGATCTTCGGCAGCGCCCGGCCGAAGGCCTCGATGCGCTCGAACTTTCCTTCGTCGCGCAGCAGCCGCCACTGTGGGTGGTAGCGATATTGGCGGCGACCCCGCGCATCCAGCCCGGTGGCCTGCAGATGGCCATTGGCCAGCGGGCAGATCCACACCTGCGAATAGGCCGGCGGTATCGCCAGGCTGTCGATGCGGCGTATTTCCTCGGGGTCGGAGACACGCGCGCCATCGACCCGCCGATAAGCGAAACGCTTGCCCGACCGTACCCGCGTCATGCCCGGCATGAGCGGGCT
Organism: Xylophilus sp. GOD-11R; assembly: GCF_033546935.1. GTDB lineage: Bacteria > Pseudomonadota > Gammaproteobacteria > Burkholderiales > Burkholderiaceae_C > Xylophilus. The sequence continues at coordinate 3,885,324 of NZ_CP137854.1, forward strand.
GACATACAGCAGGCCGCCGGGCAGAGGCGCGGGAGCCGGCACGGTCGAAGCATCGGAAGTGGAAGCGTTGGCGCTGGCGTGCAGGGTCATGGACGGATCACCGGCAAATGCCCAGGGTGTAGCCCCACGCCCGGCGCCGGCATGTAGGACGCCGGCATCTGCGGCAGCGGGAAGCGGCCGGTCGACGGCGACTAGAACAGCGCCGGCGTATAGCCCTTCTCGAAGCCGGGAGCGGCCGCATCGGGCGTCGTCGCATCCACCTCGTCGGCCTTCACCAGCGAGCCGGCACGAACGCCCAGCAGCCGCAGCTTGCGCTCCAGCGGCACCCGCTTGAGACACTGCCCGGCCAGCCGGCGGATGCGCACCGCGTCGTCCACCGCCACCTCCACCGTCTGGTCGCGGGTGGCGATGCGGAAATCGTCGTACCGCAGCTTGATGCCGATGGTCTTGCTGCGGTAGCCCTTCTTTTGCAGGTCGGCCGCGACCTTCTCGCACAGCGCCGTGAAGATGCGGCCCAGCTCGGCCTTGTCGCGCACCGCGTGCAGATCGCGCTCGAAGGTGGTCTCCCGGCTCATCGAGACCGGCTCGCTCTCGGTCACCACCGGACGGTCGTCGCGCCCCCAGGCGACCGCATGCATCCACGCCCCGGTCGATCGGCCGAACTGCTCCACCAGCCAGTCCGGGCTCTGCGCCGCCAGCTCGCCGATGGTGCGGATGCCGAAGGTCTCCAGCCGCGCATCCGCCTTTGGCCCGATGCCGTTGATCTTGCGGGCCGGCAGCGGCCAGATGCGCGACTGCAGGTCGGCTTCATGGACGATGGAAATGCCGTTGGGCTTTTCGAATTCGCTCGCCATCTTGGCCAGCAGCTTGTTGGGCGCCACGCCGATCGAGCAGGTGAGGCCGGTGGCGTCGAAGATCTCGCGTTGGATCAGCCGTGCCAGCACCCGGCCGCCTTCGCGCTGGCCGCCGGGAACGTCGGTGAAGTCGATGTAGACCTCGTCCACGCCCCGGTCCTCCATGCGCGGCGCGATGCCGGTGATGATGCTTTTGAAGGTGCGTGAAAAATGCCGTACCCGGTCGAAATCCACCGGCAACAGAATCGCTTGCGGACACAGCCGGGCCGCCTTCATCAGCCCCAGCGCCGAGCCCACGCCGAATTGCCGCGCGGCGTAGGTAGCCGTGGTGGCCACGCCCCGGCCGACGTAGTCGCGCAGGATCGGAAATTCGGACACCGGAATCTCGTCCAGCGGCCGCCCGTCCGCCGGAGTGACGAGCGCACCGTCCACCGGCCGGCGCCCACCGCCGATCACCACCGGCAAGCCCTTGAGCTGAGGGTAGCGCAGCAGCTCGACCGACGCGAAGAACGCGTCCATGTCGAGGTGGGCGATGCGGCGCAGGAAAACGGGCGAAGACACGCCGGCAAGCATAGCCGTCCGTCGGTAGCCGAGCCGACGAAAGGTGGGGCCGCTAGCGGCCGGCGCCCCAGAGCCAGGGCTGGTCGAGCAACCGGCCGCCGGCCAGCCGCAGTGCTGCATCGCGCCCCCAGCGCAGCGGCCCGGCCGCATGGAAGATGGTCGCCTGCCGACGCGCGCGCGATTGCACCCGGCCCACGCGTTCCCAGCGGTTGAGGGCGTAGCGGGCTAGGCACACACCCGCGTTGTCGATCTGCATGGCCAGCACGCGCTGGAGTTCGGCCGCGTCTTCCAGCGACATGGCCGCGCCTTGCGCAAGGTAGGGCAGCATCGGATGCGCGGCATCGCCGGCCAGCGCCACACGGCCCGCCGCCAGCATCGGCGGGCCGGCGACCGGATCGCGGTCGTGCAGCATCCAGCGCCGCCAGCCCGGCGCGGCCTCGACGAGCGCCCGCAGGCCACCATGCGCACCGTGGAGCAGTTGCGCCACCTCGCCCGGACCGGCATCGGCGTTCCAGTCGGCGGGCGCTGCGACCTGCAGGCCCGGCACACCTTCGGCCAGGACCACCAGATTCAGCAGTTCGCCCCGCCGCACCGGGTATGCCACCACATGCAACCGATGCCCCAGCCAGACCGTCACCCCGGCGTATTCGGCCCGCGAGCCCGGCGGCAAAGTCGAGCGGTCGATCAGCGTGCGCCAGGCGAAATGCCCGGTCGGTCGGGGCGCGGTGTCGGTGCCGACCACCGCACGGCGCAGCACGCTCCACACGCCGTCGGCCACGACCAGACCGTCGCCCTCGACTTCGCAAGATTTTTCGGTCTTTCGCCACGCGAGCCGAACCACGTCGCCGCCCTGCTCCACCCATTCGACCTCGGCGCCCAGGTGCAGCACCGCCTCCCCGCTCGCCTCGACAGCGCCGGCCAGCACGCGGTGCAAATCGGCCCGATGCAAAGTGGCATAAGGCGCGCCATAGCGCGACGCGACCTCGTCACCCAGCGGCATCGAGGCCAGCACGCCGCCATCGGATGCACTGCGCACGGCGAGCGTCTCCGGATAGAAAGCGACCTCCTGCAAGGCATCAGCCAGCTCCCAGCCGTGCAGGATGCGGGTGGCGTTGGGCCCCAATTGCAGCCCGGCGCCCACCTCCGAGAAGAGCGGCGCCCGCTCGAACACCCGCGCCCTCCAGCCCGCGCGATTACAGGCCAGCGTAGTGGCCAGGCCGGCGATGCCGCCGCCCGCGACCAGCATCTCGCGCGCGAAAGGCACCCTCACCCGAGCAGTCCGTGCTGCCGCTCCATCTCGGCGATGGGCAGCGGTCGGCCGAAGAGATAACCCTGGAACGCCCGGCAGCCGTGTTGCCGCAGAAAGTCCAGCTGGCCGTGCGTCTCCACGCCCTCGGCCACGATATCGAGCCCCAGGCTCAAGGCGAGCGTGAGCGTTGTGCGCACGATGGCCGCGTCATTGGGGTCGGTCAGCACGTCGCGCACGAAGGACTGGTCGATCTTGAGCTGGTCCAGCGGCAGCCGTTTCACATAGCTCAGCGACGAATAGCCGGTGCCGAAATCGTCCAGCGAAAAACCCACGCCGCGCGCTCGCAGCCGGCCCATCTTGCCCAGGATGTCCTCGACATCGTGGAACAGCAGGGTTTCGGTCAGCTCGAATTTCAAGCGCCCGGCGTTGGCGCCGGTGGTCTCCAGCACGGCCTCGACCTGGTCGACGAAATCCGGATGGCGGAACTGTCGCGCGCTCAGGTTGATGGCGATCGTGAGCTGGCGCGTCGCCGGGCGGCGGCCCCACAGCACCAGTTGTTCGCAGGCCTGGCGCAGCACCCACTGGCCGAGCGGCAGGATCAGCCCGCTCTCCTCGGCCATCGGGATGAAGGCCAGCGGCGGCACCAACCCGCGTGTGGGATGCTGCCAGCGGACCAGCGCTTCGGCGCCCAGCACGCGCCCGTCGCCGTCGACCACCGGCTGGTAATGCAGCCGCAGCTCCTCGCGACCCAGGCCGGCACGCAAGTCGGCCTCCAGCACCGAGCGTTCGCGCAGCCGCTCCTCCATCTCCGGATCGAAGAATCGCACCGTGTTGCGGCCGGCCGCCTTGGCCTGGTGCACCGCGAGGTCGGCCCGCTTGAGCAGTTCTTCGGCCGACAGGAGCCCGCCGCCAAACGGCGCCACGCCGATGCTGGCGCTGGCATGGTGCTGCCGCTCGCCGACGGCAAACGGCAGGTGCAGCTGCGTCATCAGCTCCGCCGCGATACGCCGCGCCTCGGCCAGCGCCTGGTCGACATCGCCGCCGAGGTTCTCGCACACCAGCACGAACTCGTCGCCGCCGAATCGCGCGGCACTGCGGCCGGGCGCGGCGCGCTCCACCAGGCGGCCAGCGACCTGTTGCAGCAATTGGTCGCCCACCGCGTGGCCCAGGGTGTCGTTGAGATTCTTGAAATGATCGATGTCCAGGAACAGCACCGCGCCGTGGTGGCCGAGCTGGCCGGCCTCGGCCAGCGCCGTCTTCAGCCGCGTCAGCAACAGGCGCCGGTTGGGCAGGCCGGTGAGGCTGTCGTAGAAAGCCAGACGCTCCACCTCGTATTCGGCACGCTTGCGGTCGGTGACGTCGCGCGCGATGCCGATCAGGCCGGCGACCTTGCCCAGGCCATCGCGAAACGGCGACTTGACGATGTCGAACACACCGCTGCGTCCGGCGCCGCGCAAGGTTTCCTCACCACGATAAGCTTGCTCGGTACGCATGGCCGCGATGTCTTCGGCACGCGATCGCTCGGCAGTGTCGGGGTCGTAGAGCTGGTCGAGGCCGCGGCCCACCATTTCGCCCGGTCGCAGGCCGTAGAACGATTCGAAGGCGCGGTTGCAGGCACGATAGATGCCTTCGGCGTCACGGTAGAAGACCAGGTCGGGAATGGCTTCGAACAGGCCGCGCAGCTCGGCCTGCTTCTGCGCCAGGGCGATCTCGGCACGGCGACGTTCGCTGTCGTCGATGGCGATGGACATCACGCCGCGCACGCTGCCGTCGGCGCCGCGCTCCGGCACCATCGAGTTGTAGCGCCAGTGGACGATGCCGTCGCGCGAGACCTGGTTCTCGAACACGCAGGCATCGCCGGCCAGTGCCGCCTGCATGCGCGGCAGCAGGCGCGCATAACGCTCTGGCCCGACGACATCGAGCAGCGAACGGCCGATGAGTTCGCGCACCGGCAGGCCGTACCAGCGGGCATGGGCGTCGTTGATGAAACGGATGCGCAGCGAGGCATCGAACAGGGTCACGCTGAACGGCAGGCGGCCCAGTACGTCCTGCCAGGCCGCCTCTTCGGCCAACGACCGCGCTTCGCCGGCACCGGGGCCGAGGTCGACCACCACGCCTTCCCAATCGCCGGACGACGCGACCGGGCCAGCCTGCAGCCGCATGTCGTGCAGGGCGCCGTCGGCATGGCGCATGCGCAAGGAGATCGCGATGGGTTCGCCGCTGACGGCCGACTGGCGGATGGCCTGGCTCAGGGCTGTACGGTCGGCAGGGTGGACCCGGCGCCCCCAGCGGCGTGGTGAGGCCAGGGCATCGGCGGGAGATAAGGCGAAAACGGTGAAAAGGCTCTCGCCGATCTCGACGAAGCGGCCTCGCCCGCCATCGGCAGGGCACCATCGAAACAGGACCGCGCCCGGCAGCCGGTGCCCGAGCCGGGAGGGCGACGGCGACGACGCGGCCGACGGAGGTGTGGCGCCACGGGCGGGGGCGTGATTCATCCGGATGTTTTCTCGCTGACAGGTCCGGCTGAATGGCCCGGGCTGCATGAGTCTATAACGCGGCAACGGCGATGCGCATCGCCCAGGCGGCCAGTTCGGCGCGATCGCGTCGCCGCCGCGCTCAGTGTCGGGGGTGGACCGTCACCGGGCGTACGCCGTCGTCGGGCAGGCCTTGCGCTGGCTTCGCCGGTTTGCCCGGCGTGGCGCAACTGCCGCAGCTCTCGCACGATCCGCAGCCCGGGGCGTCGGCCACCGCCCGCACGATGCGTTCGGCGCCGGCGGGTGCCAGGCCGGCGCGCCGCCCTCCACGGCCGATCGCCTGCGCGAGCGAGCGTCGCCAGGCGGCTGGCATCCAGTACCACGCCGCCCAGACAAAGGCGACCGCCACGATCACGAATACCAGCGCCTGCTGCCACATGGTGAATCAGCCTCCGCTCAGCGCCAGCGTGATGCGGTAGGCGACAAAGCTCGCGCCGTAGGCCAGCGCGAACAGGTAGGCGGCCATGATGGCCGCGTAGCGCCAGGAGTTGGTTTCCCGCTTGACCGTGGCCAGGGTCGACAGGCACATCGGCGCGAACACATACCAGACCAGCAGCGAAATGGCGGTGGCCATCGACCAGGTCGACGCGATCAAGGGCTGCAGCTCGGCCGCGGCCTCGTCACCGGTCGCCGACATGGCGTAGACCGTGCCGAGCGCGCCGACCGCGACTTCCCGCGCCGCCAGGCCCGGCACCAGCGCGATCGAGATCTGCCAGTTGAAGCCGATGGGCGCGAAGATGACCTCGAGCGCCCTGCCGATCATGCCGGCCAGGCTGTACTGGATCGCCGGGCCGCTCGCGCCCTCAGGCGGGCCGGGAAAGGTGGAGAAGAACCAGAGCAGCACGGTCAGCGCCAGGATCATGGTGCCAACGCGCTTCAGGAAGATGCGCGCCCGCTCCCACAGGCCGATGGCCAGCTGTCGGGCGTTGGGCCAGCGGTACGACGGCAGCTCCATCATCAGCGGCGACTCGGCATGCGTGCCGCGCAGCCACTTGAAGACCCAGGCCACGCCCATGGCCGAGACGATGCCGCCGAGGTACAGGCCGAACAGCACCAGGCCCTGCAGGTTAAGGATGCCCGCCACCTGGCGCTGCGGAATGAAGGCGGCGATCAGCAGGGCATACACCGGCAGCCGCGCCGAACAGGTCATGAGCGGCGCGATCATGATGGTCACCAGCCGGTCGCGCCAGTTGGTGATGGTGCGGGCCGCCATCACGCCGGGAATCGCGCAGGCGAAGCTCGACAGCAGCGGAATGAACGAGCGGCCCGACAGCCCCACCGTCGACATCAGCCGGTCGAGCAGGAAGGCCGCGCGCGGCAGGTAGCCGGAATCCTCGAGCGCGAGGATGAAGAAGAACAGGATCAGGATCTGCGGCAGAAACACCAGCACGCCGCCGACACCGGCGACGATGCCGTCGACCAGCAGGCTGCGCAGGATGCCGTCGGGCAGGTGCGCCTGGATGAATTCGCCGACGGCGCCGGTGGCCGTCTCGATCATGCCCATGGGCACCTCGGCCCAGCTGAACACCGCCTGGAACATGAAGAACAGCAGCACCGTCAGGATGACCATGCCCCATACCGGGTGCAGCACCAGGCGGTCGATCTTGTCGTCACGCGCCAGACGCAGCACCGGCTCGACCACCGAGGCGGCCAGGATGCGGCGCACCTCCTGCTGGGTGTCGAGCACGTCGGAGAGCTTGGGCGCGACCCAGTCGGCAGGGCGCGCGGCGTCTGCATCGGGCGCGGGGAGGTAGTCGGTGAGCAGTTCGACCAGGCCGGTCGCGCCGTCGCCGCGCACGCCCACCGTCTCGATGACCGGCATGCCGAGCTCGCGCGACAGGGCCGGGATGTCGACAGTGACACCCTGCTCGCGCGCCATGTCGGTCATGTTGAGCGCCATCACCATCGGCAGGCCGAGGCGTCGCGCTTCCAGCACCAGGCGCAGGTTCAGGCGCAGGTTGGTGGCGTCGGTGACGCACACCAGCAGATCGGGTAGCGGCTCGCCGGGGCGGCGGCCGGTGACGATGTCGCGGGTGACGGCCTCGTCGGCCGACAGCGCGTTGAGGCTGTAGGCGCCGGGCAGGTCGAGCACCTCGATGCGCCGCCCCGACGGCGTGCGCAGCAGGCCGACCTTGCGCTCCACCGTGACGCCAGCGTAGTTGGCGACCTTCTGGCGGCTGCCGGTGAGCAGGTTGAACAGCGCGGTCTTGCCGCAGTTGGGGTTGCCCAGCAGGGCCACGCGCAGGGAGGAAGCATGTGCGCTCATGCCAGTGCCACCTTCACCAGCGCCGCCTCGTGGGCGCGCAGCGCGAAGGTGCTGCGGCCGATGCGCACGGCGATCGGTTCGCGGCCCGGAAACCCATGGGCGATGACCCGCACCGGCTCGCCCGGCACGAAGCCGATCTCGGTCAGCCGCAGGATGCGTTCGTTGTCGTCGGGCTGCCCCAGGCTGCGCAATTCCAAGACGGTGGCAGGGGCATGCAGCGCCAGCCGGTCGAGGGACAAGGGTGCCGCCGAAGCTGGCGAGACGGCGGCGTCGGACGCTGCGGAAAGAGGTACGGCGGACACGGTTTGACGGGCTGGCACAGCGGCGGCGAATGTGATGAACAAGAATTATTCTTACAGGCGCCGCAGTTTACCGGTAGCGTCATAAACCCCCGGGGACCACAGGGCTCCCCAGGGAATTGCGCCCGCCGTCAGGCCGCCTGCAGCAGCTGGCGCAGCACGTAGGGCAGGATGCCGCCGGCCCGGTAGTAGTCCACTTCCACCGGCGTGTCGATGCGCAGGATCAGCCGCGTCTCGCTGCGCTTGCCGTCGGGCCGCGTCACCACCAGGGTCGCCTTGCTTTGCGGCTTGAGATCGGGGTCGGCCATGATGTCGATCGTCTCGTCACCCTGGAGTCCGAGCTCCTGCCACGACTCACCCGCGGCGAACTGCAGCGGCAGCACGCCCATGCCCACCAGGTTGGACCGGTGAATGCGCTCGAAGCTGCGCGCCACCACCGCCTTGATGCCGAGCAACTGCGTGCCCTTGGCGGCCCAGTCGCGCGACGAGCCGGTGCCGTATTCCTCGCCGGCGAACACCACCGTCGGCTGACCGGCCGCCATGTAGCGCGTGGCGGCGTCGAAGATCGACATCTTCTTGCCCTTGTCCTGACCCTCTCCCTGGTAAAGGGTCACGCCGCCCTCCTCCCGCGAACCGTCGGCCGTGGCCGGAATCATCAGGTTCTTGATGCGCACGTTGGCGAAGGTGCCGCGCACCATCACGTCGTGGTTGCCGCGGCGCGCGCCGTAGCTGTTGAAGTCGACCTTGCTGACGCCGTTCTCCTGCAGCCAGGCGCCGGCCGGCGAACTGGCCTTGATGGAGCCCGCCGGCGAGATGTGGTCGGTGGTGATCGAGTCGCCGAAGAGCGCCATCACCCGCGCACCCTCGACGCGCGAACTCGGCGCGTTCTTCTGGGCGGAGGCGTCGAGTTCGAAGGCGTCGAAGAACGGCGGCTGCGCGATGTACGTGCTGGCCGGCCAGGTGTAGGTCTGGCCCGAAACGCCGTGGATCTTGCCCCAGAGCTCGCCGGGCTCGGACTTCACCCGCCCGTAGTTGGCCCGGAAGGCATCGCCGTTCATGGCGAACTTCATCAACGCGTGGATCTCGTCGCTGCTCGGCCAGATGTCGCCCAGGAACACGTCACGCCCGCCCTTGCCCTTGCCGACCGGCTCGGTCATGAGGTCGCGCAGCACCGAGCCGGCGATCGCATAGGCCACCACCAGCGGCGGGCTGGCCAGAAAGTTGGCCTTGAGGTTGGGATGGATCCGTGCCTCGAAATTGCGGTTGCCCGAGAGCACCGCCGCGCAGACCAGGTCGCTGCGGGTGATGGCTTCGTTGATCTCCGGCGCCAGATCACCGGCGTTGCCGATGCAGGTGGTGCAGCCGTAGCCCGCGAGCGCGAATCCGAGCTTCTCCAGATAAGGCAGGAGGCCCGTCTTGGTGAGGTATTCGGTGACGATGCGCGATCCCGGTGCCAGCGAGGTCTTGATGTGCGGCTGCACCGACAGGCCCGCTTCCACCGCCTTCTTGGCGAGCAGGCCGGCGGCCAGCATCACGCTCGGGTTGGAGGTGTTGGTGCAGCTGGTGATGGCCGCGATCAGCACGTCGCCGTTGCCAATGGTGATGCCGGTCGCATCGTGGCCATCGTCTGGTGGCGCTTCCGACTGCGCCGCCGCAAGCGTCGGCTTGTTGCCGTCCATCTCCATCAACAGGCGCGCGGCACCGGGTTCGGTGGGCGGTGTCGTCGGCACCTTGTCGGACGGCTCTTCCCCCGCGTGATGCACCAGTTGCCGTGTCAGCAGCAGATCGGCCGGGCGGTTGAACCCGTTTTCGCCGATCGGCTTGCTGAACAGGCTGCGGAACTGGTTGGCCACGTTGCCGATCTCGATGCGGTCCTGCGGGCGCTTGGGGCCGGCCAGGCTCGGCGTCACATCGCCCAGGTCGAGCTTGACAACCTGCGAATAGTTGATGTCGCCCGCCTTGGGAACGCCGAACAGACCCTGCGCGCGAAAATAGGCTTCGAACGCTTCGACTTCCGCATCGGTACGGCCGGTGCCACGGAAATAGTCGACCGTCTTGTCGTCGACCGGAAAGAAACCCATGGTGGCGCCGTACTCGGGCGCCATGTTGCCGATGGTGGCGCGATCCGGCACCGGCAGCGTGGTGGTGCCTTCGCCGAAAAACTCGACGAATTTGCCGACGACTTTGTGTTTTCGCAGTATTTCCGTGACGGTCAGCACCAGGTCAGTCGCGGTAACGCCTTCGCGCAGGCGACCGGTCAATTCGAAACCCACGACATCGGGCGTCAGAAAATAAACCGGTTGGCCCAGCATGGCGGCCTCCGCCTCGATTCCGCCGACACCCCAGGCCACCACGCCGATTCCGTTGACCATGGTGGTGTGACTATCGGTTCCAACGAGGCTATCGAAATAATAAATATCGTCGGCGGATTTGTGCACACCGCGCGCCAGATATTCGAGGTTGACCTGATGGACGATTCCGAAGCCCGGCGGTACGACGCCGAAGGTATCGAAAGCCTGCATGCCCCATTTCATGAATTCGTAGCGCTCGCGGTTGCGCTGAAATTCGAGCTTCATGTTGAGGTCGAGGGCTTGCGGCGTACCGTAGTAATCCACCATGACCGAATGGTCCACCACCAGATCGACCGGAACCAGTGGCTCGATTCTTTCGGGATTTTTTCCGAGTCGAGCTGCGGTGCTGCGCATTGCGGCCAGATCCGCCAGCAAGGGAACTCCGGTGAAATCCTGCAGAACCACCCGCGCTACCACAAATGGAATTTCCTCCGTCCGGTTGGCTGAAGGCTGCCATCCGGCCAATTGCGCCACGTGTTCATTGGTGATCTTTCGTCCGTCGCAGTTACGAAGCACCGATTCGAGAACGATTCGTATCGATACCGGCAAGTGTGCAATATTGGGAAACTGCTTGGCGAGTGCGGGGAGCGAATGGAATTTGCCCTTGACACCGGAAGCAGTTTGAAAGGACTGGATCGTTTGGGAGAAATCGTGGGGGGCTTTGACAGCCATGGAAGCTCCTTCAGGGGGGAAGACGGCGAACTCATTCTGTCAGCACCCCGAAGAGTTGTCGCAACCTGGGGTTACCACCCGGATTTTTCTGACGCCGGACCCTGCGCCAGCGCGTGGCGCGTCCAAGAAAAAACCCCGCAGCACCAAGGCACTGCGGGGTTTTGGCCGACCGACCCGAACCGGCACGGGCCGGTGGGTTCAGGTGGATCGGAAAATCGAGCCGGATTGAAATCGTGGCCCGGCGCCAATCAGATCAGATGGCGAATTGAGTGCGGTCCTGATCGGCGATCCACTTCGGCGCCTTGCCGCGGCCGGTCCAGGTGGCGCCGGTGGCCGGATCGCGATATTTGGCCGCGACCTTGCCACCCTTGGCAGAAGAAACACCGCGGCCGCGGGCCGGCGGAAATACATCGGCAGCAGTAAGACCGAATTCTTCGATCAGGCCGCGAACGCGAGTAACCGCATCCGACAGCTCACGTTGGCGTGCATCGCTGATTTGGGCTTCGAGCGCTTCACGCTGCTTCAGGAGTTCTTTATAGGTGGTCATAGCGATTCCGCAGATGGTTGGTGGCGCGATTATATGCACGCCGCCATCGTCTTCCGGACTACGTACGATTATTTTTACAAACCGCTCGAAACCTCGGGATTATCCGGAGTCAGCGTCTCGGCCGGCATGGCCAAAACCTTGTCGATGCGCCGGCCGTCGAGGTCCACCACCTCAAATATCCACGAGGCGCAGGGAATCAGTTCGCCCACTTCCGGCAGATGGCCCGACTCCGATAAGAGCAGGCCGGCCAGAGTGTTGTATAGGCCGCGGTCTTCCTGGGGCAGCTCTCGAATATCGAGGCGCGATTTGAGTTCGCCGACCGGCATCAATCCGTCGAGCAACCAGGATCCATCGGCGCGCTGAACCGCCCATGCCTCGGTATCGGCACCCGGTTGCAGTTCTCCGGTGATGGCTTCGAGCAAGTCGCGTGGCGTCATCAGGCCTTGAACCACGCCATATTCGTCGACGACGAAAATCATCCGGCCAGATTGCGCGCGAAACTGTTCCAGCAATTCCATGCCTGAAAGCGTTTCCGGAAGAAATGTCGCCGGCAATACATAAGCGTCGAGGGTTCCCGCTGCGTCCGGTCCCAATTCGAGCAGGCGCGCCAGGCTCACGACACCCACCACGTCGTCGAGCGAACCCCGGCATACCGGATACCACGAATGCGCCCGCCCGGTGGCTGCGCGCTGCAGGCCGTCGGCGGCGGTGCTGGCCGCGTCGAGCCAGTCGATGTCGCCACGCGGCACCATGAGCGAGGTCAGCGGGCGGTCGTCGAGGTGGAACACGTTCTGCACCATGCGGTGCTCCTGGTGCTCGATGACGCCGGCGTCCAGCCCTTCCTCGAGGCTGGCGACGATCTCTTCTTCGGTCACCGCACGCCCGGCGTCGTTGTCGATGCGCAGCAGCTTCAGCACGGCCTGGGTGCTCATCGACAGCAGCCGCACGAACGGACTGGCGATGCGCGCCACCCACTGCATCGGCCGCGACACCCAGCGCGCCACCGGCTCCGGGTGCAGCTGGCCGATGCGCTTGGGCACCAGTTCGCCGAAGACGATGGTGACGAAGGTGATGATGGTCACGACCAGCGCGGTCGCCACGAATTCCGAGGCCTGCTGGGGCATGCCGACACCGCGCAGCAGCACGGCCACGTCGTCGCTGAACGCGGCCTCCCCCAGAATGCCATTGAGCATGCCGATCGAGGTGATGCCGACCTGCACCGCCGACAGGAAGCGGGTCGGCTGCGCCAGCAGTGCCAGCGCTGCCTGCGCGCCCTTGTCGCCCGCCTCCGCCATCGCGTTCAGACGCGCCTTGCGGCTGGATGCCAGAGCCAGCTCGGACATGGCGAAGACGCCATTGAGCAGGGTCAGCAGGGCGATGAGCAGGAAATCCATGAAGGGCCGTAGACAATGAGGGAATGGCAATTTACCTGATGGGCGATCTGCAGGGCTGCGACGCTCCCCTGGCGCGGCTGCTGGAGCAGGCCGATTTCTCGCCGAGTCGCGACACGCTGCATGTGCTGGGCGACCTGGTGAACCGGGGGCCCGACTCCACCGCCACGCTGCGCCGCCTGGCCGCGCTGGGCGATTCGGCCCGTTGCCTGCTCGGCAATCACGACCTGCACCTGCTCGCCGTCATCCACGGCGTGCGCAAGCCCGGTCGGCGCGACACGCTCGGCGATTTGCTGGCGGCGCCAGACCTGCCGGCACTGACCGACTGGCTCCGCCACCTGCGCCTGGCCGATCGGGTGCGTTATGGCGAGCAGGACATCCTCATGGTCCATGCCGGCGTGCTGCCCCAGTGGGACGCGGACGCCGTCGAGTCGCTCGCAGGCGAAGTGGAGGCCGTGCTGCGCGGACCCGACCTGCCGACGTTCATGTCGACGATGTACGGCAACGAGCCGGCGGCATGGAACGATGCGCTGCGCGGCGCCGATCGACTGCGGGTGGTGGTCAACGCACTGACCCGGCTGCGTTTCTGCTCGGCGCAGGGCGTGATGGATTTCGGCAGCAGCGACGCGCCGGAAAACGCGCCGGACGGCCTGGTGCCGTGGTTCGAGGTGCCCGGGCGACGCACCGCAGGCGTGACCGTGGCCTTCGGCCACTGGTCGCAACTGGGACTGCTGGAACGCCCTGGCCTGCTGGGGCTGGACACGGGCTGCGTGTGGGGTGGCTGCCTGAGCGCGGTGCGCCTGGGCTCGACCGCGGCCGCCAACGAAATCCTGCAGGTGCACTGCGAACAATCGCAAGCACCCGGCGAGGGCTAGCAGCCTCGATTCCTAGAAACGCTCGGGCTCGGTGTCCGCTGTTTCCGGGGCAGGTGCCGCGACCGGTGCCGGGATCGGACGGAACAGCATCGCGACCTTGCGCTTGGGCTTGATGTTGGCCGAATGGCCGCGCACCGGAGCGGCGGCCTTGGCTTCCCAGGCCGGCTCCGGGGTGTCGCCGGCGGACTCGTAAGGACGGTCGAAGAACGGGTCGCGCGCGGGGCCCGAACTGCGCGGGCGCGGGCGTTCCGGCTGGGCGCGCTGACCGTCGGATTCGTCGACCGCACCGTCCTGCTGGTACAGGCGACGGCCGTCGTTGAAGCGGCCGCGCGGACGCTCTTCCTCGAACTCGAAAGGCTCGAGCTCCATCTTCTTGGCGATGAGCTTTTCGATGTCCGACGCCAGGCGAGCGTCGTTGCGGCTGTCGAGGCCCACGAAGCTCACCGCCAGACCCGACGCCCCGGCGCGACCGGTACGGCCGATACGGTGGACGTAGTCTTCGGCGTTGAACGGCACGTCGAAGTTGAAGACCGCCGGCACGTCCTTGATGTCGAGGCCACGGGCCGCGACGTCGGTACACACGAGCAGGTCGACCTCACCCTTCTTGAAGGCGTCGAGCGCCTTCAGTCGCTCGTCCTGGCTCTTGTCGCCGTGCAGGGCTGCGGTGCGCAAACCTTCGCGTTCGAGCGAGCGCGCCAGCCGCGCGCAACCGAGCTTGCTGTTGACGAAGACGAAGGCCTGGCGAATGCCACGCTGGCGCAGCACCTGGTGCAGGGCGCGGCGCTTGTCGTCTTCGTTGACGCTGTAGAAATGCTGTTCTACGGTGGATGCCGTCGCATTGGAGCGCGCCACCTCAATCGTGACCGGATCCTGCAGATAGCTCGACGCCAGGCGCTTGATCTCAGGCGAGAAGGTGGCCGAGAACAGCAGCGTGGTGCGCTGCTTGGGCAGGTAGGAGAGGATGCGCTGCAGGTCGGGCAGAAAGCCGATGTCCAGCATGCGGTCGGCCTCGTCGAGCACCACGTACTCGACCTGGTTGAGCACCGCGTTCTTGGCTTCGATATGGTCGAGCAGCCGGCCGGGCGTAGCCACCAGCACTTCGACGCCCTTCTTGAGCTCGGCCGTCTGCGGCTTCATGTCCATGCCGCCGAAGACCACCGCGCAGCGCATCTGGGTGTGCTTGCTGTAGAGCTTGATCTGCTGCGCGACCTGGTCGGCGAGTTCACGAGTGGGCAACAACACCAGCGCGCGCACCGGGTGCCGCGCCGGCGAGGTCGACGCGTTCTCGTGCTTCATCAGCCGCTGCAGCAGCGGCAGCGAGAAAGCCGCCGTCTTGCCGGTGCCGGTCTGCGCCGCGCCCATCACGTCGCGCCCCTCAAGCACCACGGGGATCGCCTGTGCCTGGATGGGTGTCATGTGCTCGTAGCCCATATCGGCCACGGCTCGTGCCAGCGGCTGGGCCAGCTTCAGTTCTGAAAAAGATGTCGTCATGCAGCCCGCGATTGTCGCACCCTGCGCGTAAATCGCGCAAAACCCGCGAGAACGGCGGTTTTGTGCAACATCTCCCGCGTCCCGGACGGACGCCGGCGACCGGGTCTACAGATTGCGCGCGGAGAAGGTGTCGCAGCCCTTGACGTCGCCGTTCTGGTAACCCTGGCCGAACCAGCGCTGGCGTTGTTCGCTCGTGCCGTGGGTGAAGCTGTCGGGCACCACCTGCCGGCCGGCCGAACGCTGCAGGGCGTCGTCGCCGATCTTTTGCGCGGCGTTCATGGCCGAGGCGATATCGCCCGGGTCGAGCCACTTCTTGGATTCCTGCGAGTGGTGCGCCCAGACGCCGGCGAAGCAGTCGGCCTGCAGTTCCACCCGCACGCTCATCGCGTTCTGCTGGCGCTCGCTCAGGCGTCCGCGCATGCCGTCGACCTTGGCGGTGATGCCGAGTTCGTCCTGTACGTGGTGGCCGACCTCGTGGGCGATGACGTAGGCCTGGGCGAATTCTCCGGGTGCGCCGAGCCGGTCGCGCAAGGTGTCGTAGAAGCTCAGGTCGATGTAGACCTTCTTGTCGCCCGGACAATAGAAAGGCCCCATCGCCGCCTGACCGGTGCCGCAGGCGGTGGCGTAGGAGCCCCGGAACAGCACCAACCGCGTCGGCTGGTAGGTGCCGCCGGCGGCCTTGAAGATGCCGCTCCACACCACTTCTGTATTGCGCAGCACGGTCGAGACAAAAGCCGCCTCGCGGTCGTCGGCCGGCGGCTTTTGCGCCGGCCCCTGCTGCACCTGCGAAACCGCGCCGCCGCCACCGCTGAGCAGACTCAGCATGGTCAGTGGGTTGATGCCGAAGATCCAGCCCGCCACCAGCGCGACCGCCACCGTACCGATGCCGACACTGCGCCCGCCGAATCCGAAACCGCCCCCACCGCCGCCGCCCGAGTTGCGTCGGTCTTCGACGTTGTCCGATTGTTCGTTGCCTTCCCAGCGCATATTTCCTCTTTTCTGATGGCGATGCCCGTTGCGATGGCGCATCGTGCGCCAGAACGCATAAGGAATTCCACCAGTGGACACGTGCTGCACGACGTACGATCGGCGCTGTTGCCTTTGCTTGCAAATATTTATCCGTGAATCTCCGATTCTCCGAACGTAGCCTCGCGACCCAGATGGCGCTGGTGTTCGGGGTGCTCACCACTCTGCTGGTCCTGTTGCTCAGCTTCTCCTTCGGGGAGATGCTGCGCGGCCGCATCCGCAACGAGGCCGGTGCGGCGCTGCGGGTGGTGGCGCATGCGGTGGCGAACCAGCTCGGGGCGCAACTGCGATTGCGCAGCGAGGAAGCCGCATTGCTGGCGCGCGCCCCCGGCCTGTGGGAGCGCGGCCTCGACTCGGCGCCGGTCAGCCAGCTGCTGTCCCGCATGCAGACGCTGTCGCCGGAAAGCCGATGGATCGGCGTGGCCGATCTCTCGGGCGTGGTTCGTAACGCCACCGGCGGCTTGCTCGACGGCGTATCGGTCGCGGATCGCCCCTGGTTCGAAGGCGGCAGCAAAGGCCTCTATATCGGTGAGGTTCGGCCGTCCGACCCCGCCATGCCGGCGGCCGAGCCGACCGCCAGGCCGCCCTACTTCGTCGATTTCGCGGCACCGATCACTTCCGGCGGCAAAATCACCGGCGTGCTCGGTGTCCACGCAAGCTGGGAATGGGCCGACCGCACCGTCGGCCTCGTGGTGCCGCCGGACGCATCCAACTCCGGCCTGCAGGTTTTCGTTTTCGACCGCGCCGGCCAGCTCATCTACGCCCAGGACGGCCAGGCGGCGCAACTGCGCGACAACGGATTTCGGGCGCCGGCGGCGTCCGCCAGTGAGGCTGCCGTGAAATCGGCGGTGCTGCCCTGGGCGGATGGGTCCGATTACCTGACCTCGATCGCCGCCGTGACGGGCAACGCACCGGTGACAGCCCTTGGCTGGCAGGTCGTCGTGCGCCAGCCGGTCTCGCTGGCCTATTCACTGGTGCGCGACGCGACCACCGCCGTGCTGCTGATCGGCCTGGTGGCCAGCGTGGTGGCCTCGCTGCTCGCCTATCGGGCGGCGCGCCGGTTGAGCAGGCACCTGCACGGCATCGCCCTGGCCGCCCGACGCGTGGAAGCGGGCGCGCCCGGCGCCGGCATGCCGGTCTTTGCCGGCAGCCGCGAAGTCACGGCGCTGTCCTCGGCCTTGCGCAACATGACAGTGCAGCTGCTGGCTTCCAACAGCCGCATGGAACAGCAGGTGCGCGTGCGGACCCGCGAGCTCATGGCCGCCAACTCCGCGCTCGACCGCCAGGCCCGCAGCGACCCGCTGACCGGCGTACTCAATCGTCGCGGTCTCGAGGAACGCTTGCGCCTGGCCGTCGCCAGCGCCCGCCGGGGCGCCCGCCCGCTATCGGTGGCGATGCTGGACGCCGACTATTTCAAGCGCATCAACGACCGCTTCGGACACGAGGTCGGCGACGCGGTGCTGCGCTCGCTGGCCGAAACCCTGCGCAGCCGCCTGCGGCAATCCGACGCTGTGGCGCGCCTGGGCGGCGAGGAATTCATCGCCGTGCTGCCGGACACCGACATGGAAGGCGCGATGGCGCTGGCCGAAGCATTGCGCGCGGCCATCGAAAAGCATGAAGATCCGGTCTACGGCAGCATCACCGTGAGCATTGGGGTGGCCGTGGGAGTGGGGGCCGATATCGACGGCGCCACGTTGCTGCGCGCGGCGGACGAAGCGCTGTACCGGGCCAAGGCCGATGGTCGCAATCGTGTTTGCGGCGCCAACACGACCGAACGGGAAACGCCGGCGAAGTCTTCCTGATCAGCGGGCGGTGACCTTGTCGAACGAGACGTCGATGCCGCGCGAAGCAATGACCCATTGACGGCAGGCGTCGAAACCTTCGGTGCCCTTGGCGCCCAGGCATTCGGCACGGGCCATGCGCACTTCGCGCGTTTCCACCGGCGCATGGCCGACGACCGGCGCCAGCAGGCTCGGCGCGAGCTGCAATGCGACCAGCACCGCCGCCACGCCACCCACCACGATGGCGAGCGGTGCATCGACGAACTTCAAACAGTTCTTGATGGACATGACGACCTTTGGCGCTTGCATGGCTACATCGTAAGTTGTAACAAGCGATGCAAATATGCCAAGGTGCTCAGACCCATGTAGGACAAGCGCCCGTCGATGTCCGCCCAATGCTGGTGCGGGTTTTCAGGCTCTCGGCAGGGTAACGCCGTGCTGTCCCTGGTACTTGCCGCCCCGATCTTTGTAACTGACGTCGCAAATTTCGTCGCTTTCGAAGAACAGCACCTGCGCACAGCCCTCGCCGGCGTAGATCTTGGCGGGCAGCGGTGTGGTGTTGCTGAACTCCAGTGTGACGTAGCCTTCCCACTCGGGCTCGAAGGGCGTGACGTTCACGATGATGCCGCAGCGCGCGTAGGTGCTCTTGCCCAGGCAGATGGTGAGCACGTTGCGGGGAATGCGGAAGTATTCGACCGTGCGCGCCAAGGCGAAGCTGTTGGGCGGGATGATGCAGAAGTCGCCGTGCATGTCGACGAAGCTTTTCTCGTCGAAGTTTTTCGGGTCCACCACGGTGCTGTGGATGTTGGTGAACACCTTGAATTCGGGTGCGCAGCGGATGTCGTAGCCGTAGCTGCTGGTGCCGTAGCTGATGATCTTGCGACCGTCGCTCTCGCGGATCTGCCCCGGCTCGAACGGCTCGATCATGCCGTGCTGCTCCGCCATGCGGCGGATCCATTTGTCGCTCTTGATGCTCATCGCTTCTTCCTCAGTCGACGCGCATTCTAGGAGGTGCGGCCACCGCGCCTGACTCGACGTCCGCTACAGGGCCTGCGAGATGACGCTGCGCTCCACCAGCCGGTCGTCGCCCAGCACGATCATCGCGAACAGCAATTCGTCCAGGTTCTCCGCCGCCTGTGTCTTGCGCGCGAGCATGGGCGTGGCCTGCGGGTCGAGCACCACGAAGTCGGCTTCGCAGCCCGGCTGCAGATTGCCGATGGTGCCGGCCAGGCCCAGCGCGGCAGCGCCGCCGGCGGTGTGTTGCCACCACAGCTCCTGCGGCGACAGCGAAATGCCTTGCTTGGTCTGCCCTTCGCGACCCACGTAATAGGCGGCGAGCATGGTGTGGAACGGGCTGAAGCTGGTGCCGCCGCCCACGTCGCTGGCCAGTCCGTAGCCGAAGCCGACGCGGTCGGCCGAGGCGTAGTCGAAGAAGCCGCTGCCGAGAAACAGGTTGCTGGTGGGGCTGACTGCCGCGGCGGTGCGGCGATCGCGCATCAGCGCACGGTCTTCGTCGTCGAAATGAATGCAGTGCGCGTAGATGGCGCGCTCGCGCATCAGGCCGTACTCGTCGTACACCGCGAGGTAACTGCGCGCCTCGGGGAACAGCTGGCGCACCCACTCGACCTCGCCGAGGTTCTCGGCCACGTGCGACTGGATCCACACCTCGGGGTACCTGGCCGCCAGTTCACCCGCGCCCCGCAGCTGCTCGGGCGTGCTGGTCGGAGCGAAGCGCGGCGTGATCGCGTAGCCGAGCCGGTCGACGCCGTGCCATTTGCGGATCAGCGTCTCGGTGTCGATCAGGCTCTGCTCGGTCTCGTCGCGCACGCCGTCGGGCGAGAAGCGGTCCTGCAGCACCTTGCCGGTGATCAGTCGCAGGCTGCGCTTCTGCGCTTCGGCAAAAAGCGCTTCGACCGACGACGGATGCGAGGTGGCGAAGGCCAGCGCCGTGGTCACGCCGTTGCGCAGCAACTCGTCGACGAAGACCGGTGCGAGCTCGCTGGCATGCGCTTCTTCGACGTAGCGGCTTTCGTGCGGAAAGGTGTAGTTCTCGAGCCAGGGCAGCAGGCCCTCGGCGGGCGAGCCGATAACGTCGGTCTGCGGAAAGTGGATGTGCAGGTCGACGAAGCCCGGCGCGATGATGCGGCCCGGCAGGTGCTCGACGGGCACATCGGGGAAGCGGGCGGCCAGAGCGGCATGGTCGCCGGCCGCCACCACGCGCTGACGGCCCTCGGCGTCCGGGCCCACCACCAGCAGCCCGTCCTGGTCGAAGATCGCCTGGCGGCTGTCGGTATCGAAACGCAGGAGGCTGGAGCGGTAGGCTTTCATGGGGCGAGAGCTTAAGCCGCCCCGGGGTCCGCGCCATATGGCGGCGCGGATAAGGCCTATCGCATCAAGCAGCGGCCGTCAGCGATTCGACTTGGCCGAGCGCTTCGGCGATCGCCTTTTCACGCGCATCCGGACCCATCGCGACGCCTTCGGCACGAATGACGGTGACATCGGTCATGCCCATGAAGCCGAGCACGCCGCGTAGGTAGGCTTCCTGGTGGTCGAGGGCCGCCTCGAAGGGCGCGCCGGCGTATTTGCCGCCGCGTGACGAGACGATCACCACGCGCCGGCCGCCGGCCAGGCCTTCGGGGCCGTTGGCGCTGTAGCGGAAGGTGCGACCGGCCTGGGCGATGCGGTCGATCCAGGCCTTGAGCTGGCTGGGCACGCTGAAGTTGTACATGGGCGCGCCGATCACGATGGCTTCGGCGTCGAACAGTTCGGCCAGCAGCTTCTCGTTGAGGGCCAGCTCGGCCTTGACGGCCGCATCTTCAGCAGGCGCGCCGGGGGCGGGCCGCATGGCGGATATGAGCTTGCCGTCGAGGTGGGCGATCGGCTCGGCCGTCAGGTCGCGGTACACGACCGGTCCCGAGCTGCCCGCCAGTTCGGCGGCCACGGCGGCGCTGACCTGGCGCGAGACGGAAAGGGAGCCCAGGGAGCTGGAGTCGAGGTGCAGAACTTTCATTTCGGTATCCCCTTGCAGTGAGTTCAGCGGCACGAACGGCCACCATGGAGTGCATGCTATTGACGCTGCCCATAGTGATAAAGCGGGTTCAGCACAAATCATCTTTCTACCAACGCAATAATCCGCTGATGAATTCCCCATCCGGACTGCCCGAAGAGCTGCAAGACCTGAACGACATGGCCTATTTCGCCAAAGTCGTGGAGCACGGCGGTTTCAGCGCGGCGAGCCGGGCGCTCGGGCTGCAGACCTCCTTGCTCAGTCGCCGGCTCGCGGCCCTCGAGGCACGCCTGGGCGTACGACTGCTCCAGCGCAGCACCCGGCGCATCGCCCTCACCGACGTCGGCCATGGCTACCTGCAGCATTGCAAGGCACTGCTGGCCGAAGCACAGGCGGCGCAGTCGACGGTGGACGCGATACGCGACACGCCGCGCGGGCTGATCCGCATGTCCTGCCCGCCCGGGCTGCTGGAAAACGGCGTGGGCCAGGTGGTGGCGCGCTACCTCGCCGACTGGCCCGAGGTGCGGCTGCAGGTGGAAGCCACCAACCGCCGGGTCGATGTGATCGAGGAAGGTTTCGACATCGCGCTGCGTGTGCGCCGCCCGCCGCTGGAAGATTCGGGCCTGGTGGTGCGCACGCTCACCACCGGCAGCGCCCTGCTGGTCGGCAGTCCGGCCTTGCTGCAGCGCTGCGGGCGCCCCGGCGGGCCCGAAGACCTGGCGCGCATGCCGAGCATGGGTTTCGGCTGGGTGGCCGGGCGCCACACCTGGACGCTGGTCGCACCCGACGGCAGCGTCTACGTGCATGCCCACACGCCGCGCCTCACGGTCGACGACTTCAGCACCCTGCGCCTGGCTGCGCTCGACGGGGTCGGCATCGTGAGCCTGCCGGACTACATCGTGCTGGATGCGATCGAGGCTGGCACGCTGGAGAAGGTGCTGCCGCAATGCACGCTCGGCGAAGGCGTGGCGCACGCGGTGTTTCCGACGCGGCGCGGGCTCACGCCGGCGGTGCGGCTGCTGATCGACGCCTTGGCCGAGACCTTCTCCAACCGGGGAATCTTCGTTTAGGCAGCCGGGCGAGCGATGTTCAACGGAACGAGTCGAACACGGCGTCGAGCCGGGCGATATGGCCCTGGCGCGCCGCGTCGCTGGTGAAGCTGGCTTCGAACGCATTGCGCCCGAGCTGGTAGGCATGGCGCGCATCCAGTCCGGTCGCGGCGAATACCTGCAGGAAGTTGTCGTTCATGTAGCCGCCGAAGTAGGCCGGGTCGTCGGAGTTGACCGTCGCCATCAGGCCCGCGTCGAGCAACGCCCCCAGGTTGTGCTCGGCCAGGTCGGGGAACACGCACAGCTTCTGGTTGGACAGCGGGCACACCGTCAGCGGAATGCGCGCGCTGGCCAGGCGCCGCATCAGCGCCGGGTCGTGCACCGCCTGCACCCCGTGGTCGATGCGCTCGGCCTGCAGCACGTCGAGCGCGCTCCAGATATAGGCAGGCGGCCCCTCCTCGCCCGCATGCGCTACGCGGTGCAGGCCGAGTTCACCGCAGCGGGCGAAGACGCGGGCGAACTTCTCCGGCGGATGGCCGACCTCGCTCGAATCCAGGCCGACACCCACGATGCGGTCGAGGTAAGGCAGCGCCTCCTGCAAGGTCTCGAAGGCATCCGCCTCGCTCAGATGGCGCAGGAAGC
The DNA here is from genome assembly GCF_033546935.1 of Xylophilus sp. GOD-11R. Lineage (GTDB taxonomy): Bacteria > Pseudomonadota > Gammaproteobacteria > Burkholderiales > Burkholderiaceae_C > Xylophilus. Next base: position 3,907,919 of record NZ_CP137854.1, read on the forward strand.
ACAGGATCAGCGACGCGTCGATGCCGCATTCCACCTTGGCGTTCTGGCAGGCGCGGTGCAGCCCGCCGACGACGGTCGCCATCGGCACGCCACGCGCCGTGTGGGTCTGCGGGTCGAAGAACAGCTCGGCATGCACCACGTTGTCCGCCGCCGCGCGACGGAAGTAGGCCATCGCCATGTCGTGGAAGTCCTGCTCCTGCAGCAGCACGCTGGCGCCAGCGTAGTAGATGTCGAGAAAGCTCTGCAGGTCGGTGAAGGCATAGGCCTCGCGCAGCGCCTGCACGTCGGCGTAGGGCAGCTTCACCCCGTTGCGCTCGGCCAGGGCGAAGATCAGCTCCGGCTCCAGCGAGCCTTCTATGTGGATATGCAGCTCGGCCTTGGGCATCGCCCGCAGCAGCTCGGGCAGGCGCTCGGCCGGCACATCGGGAACGTCGAAGGTCGTGGTCATCGTCGGATCCATGAAAAAAGGCACGCGGCCCGAAAGAAATTACCGTGCCAGCCCCAAGCACCGACCCGCCCACCAGTGGCAAGCGAAGCGACGCCACATCATGTGGAACGCCGCCCGGCTTTGCCGGACGGCTGGCGTTGCCCCTTGCCGGGGGAGGCGGCCACACGAAGTGGGCAAGCCTGGGGTGGGCGTCAATAGGTCCCGGGGTACGCCCCACCGTCGGCCAGGATGTTCTGGCCATTGAGATACGCCGCCTGCTGGCTGCACAGAAACGCGCAGATCTCGCCGAACTCCTGGGCCGTACCCATCCGACGCGCCGGAATCGACTGGCGCCGCTTCTCGACGATGCTCTCGACGTCCGTTCCCGCCTTCTGTGCCGCATTGGCCATGTTGGACCGAATGCGGTCGGTGTCGAACGAGCCCGGCAGCAGGTTGTTGATGGTCACACCCTTGGCCGCGACCGCGCTGCGTGCCACGCCGGCCACGAAACCGGTCAGCCCGGAGCGCGCGCCGTTGGACAGCCCCAGCGCCTCGATCGGTGACTTCACCGAGCTCGACGTGATGTTGACGATGCGCCCGAAGCCGCGCGCGGCCATGCCGTCGATGGTGGCCTTGATCAACTCGATCGGCGTGATCATGTTGGCATCCACCGCCTTGATCCACGCATCGCGGTCCCAGTCGCGAAAGTCGCCCGGCGGCGGACCGCCCGCGTTGGTGACGACGATGTCGAAGTCCTTGCGGAAGGCGAACACCGCCGCACGGCCTTCCGGCGTGGTGATGTCGACCGCGATCGGCTGCACCTGCACGCCCGAGGACGCTCGCAGCTCAGCCGCCGCCTTTTCCAGGAGTTCGCCGCCGCGCGCGACGATCACCACATTCACACCCTCGCCCGCCAGCGCCGTCGCGCAGCCCAGGCCCAGGCCCTTGCTCGCACCACCCACCAACGCCCACTTGCCGCTCAGACCGAAATCCATGTGATCTCCTCGTTCGAATTGGTCGCAAAACACGAAGCCGCGCGGATCGGCGCGGCTTCGCAAAATGATACGGGTCTGCGCCCTTCCCGGCGCGGACTCAGGCTTTAGCGCGACTGAAGACGAGGATGCCGGCGATCACCAGCACGGTGCCCACGGCCAGCCAGGCGGTGAGCGGCTCGCCGAGCAGTACCACGCCGAGCAGGATGGTCGACAGCGGCCCGACCATGCCGCTCTGCGCGGTGAGCGCCGGGCCGATGCGCTCGATGGCCATCATCACCAGTAACACCGGCACCACGGTGCAGAGCGTGGCGTTCAACACCGACAACCACGCCACTTCCGGCGCCACCGCCAGCACCGACGACAGCGGCTTCAACACCACGAACTGCGCGATGCAGCACAGACAGGCGACGGTGCTCGCCAGGCCCGTCAGCCGCAGCGACCCCAGGCGCTTGACCATCTGGCCGCTGTAGACGAGGTACAGCGCATAGGTGATGGCGCTGCCAAACACCAGCCCGGCGCCCAGCGCGGTGTTGCTGCCGGCGCTTTGCAATTCGCGGCCGAAGACCAGCACCACACCGGCATAGCTGATCGCCATGCCCACGAGTTGCCCACGCAGCACCTTGCGCCGAAACAGAACCCAGCCCAGCAGCAGCACCAGCGTGGGGTTGAGATACAGGATCAGCCGCTCCAGGCTGGCGCTGATGTAGGCCAGCCCGGCGAAGTCGAGAAAACTGCCGAGGTAGTAGCCGGAAAAACCCAGGCCGAAGATGCCCAGCCAGTCGCGGCCGGTAAGGCGGGGCGGCGTCACGCCACCGCGCGGTCGGCCGGCCCACCAGGCCAGCATCACGAACAGCGGCAGTGCGAACAGCATGCGCAGCATGATCAAGGTGACCGCGTCCACATCGTGCCGGTAGGCGAGCTTGACGATGATCGCCTTGCCGCTGAACGCGATGGCGCCGATGGTCGCCAGCACTAGACCACCCGAACGAGACGCCGGAGAGCGCGGCGCGGGGGCGGGCGGGGTGGCGATCGAGGAGGAGGAGGAAGAAGACGGCGGAGCGGAGGGAGAGGAAGACACGAGGCGGCCTGGCAGGTGCGCACGGAAGAAACCGGCCCGGTCGATTATCCCGGCGCATCGACAACCGGCGAAAAAAAACGGCGCCCGAAGGCGCCGTCTTTGGCGGGGTGAGCCGTCGTGGAATCAGTCCTCGACGAACGCTTCCTCGCGCTTGTTCTTGACCGCAGGCAGCAGCACGATGATGAGCAGCAGCACCGCAGCAGCCAGCAGGCCACCCGAGATCGGGCGCTGCACGAACACCGCCCAGCTGCCACGCGACAGCAGCAGCGCACGGCGCAGATTCTCTTCCATCATCGGGCCCAGGATGAAGCCCAGCAGCAGCGGTGCGGGTTCGCAGCCGAGCTTGTGGAAGATGTAGCCGATGATGCCGAAGGCGCCCACCATCCAGATGTCGAAGGTGTTGTTGTTGGTCGAGTACACGCCGATCGCGCAGAACAGGATGATCGACGGGAACAGGTACTTGTAGGGCACCGACAGCAGCTTGATCCACATGCCGATCAGCGGCAGGTTCAGCACGATCAGCATGGCGTTGCCGATCCACATCGAGGCGATCAGGCCCCAGAACAGTTCCGGGTTGCTGGTCATCACCTGCGGGCCGGGCTGGATGTTGTGGATGGTCATCGCACCCACCATCAGCGCCATCACCGCGTTGGGCGGAATGCCCAGCGTCAGCAGCGGGATGAAGGAGGTCTGAGCGCCGGCGTTGTTGGCCGACTCGGGAGCCGCCACGCCGCGGATGTTGCCTTGGCCGAACGGGACTTCGCCGGGTTGCAGCTTGGTCTTCTTTTCGATCGTGTAGGCAGCGAAAGCGGCCAGCAGCGCACCGCCGCCGGGCAGGATGCCCAGTGCAGCGCCGAGGGCGGTGCCGCGCAGCACGGCCGGGATCATGCGCTTGAAGTCCGTCGCGGTGGGGAACAGGCCCGACACCTTGGCGGTGAACACTTCGCGGTCTTCTTCCGGATGCGCCAGGTTGGCGATGATTTCACCGTAGCCGAACACGCCCATGGCGATGGCCACGAAGCCGATGCCGTCGGTCAGTTCGGGGATGTCGAACGAGAAGCGGGCAACGCCCGAGTTCACGTCGGTACCGACCAGGCCCATCAGCAGGCCCAGCACGATCATGGAAACCGCCTTGAGCAGCGAGCCGGAAGCCAGCACCACCGCGCCGATCAGGCCCAGGATCATCAGCGAGAAGTATTCGGCCGGGCCGAACTTGAAGGCGACTTCGGTCAGCGGCGGAGCGAAGGCGGCCAGGATGATGGTGCCGACGCAGCCTGCGAAGAACGAGCCCAGGCCGGCAGCCGCCAGCGCGGGACCCGCCCGACCTCTGCGCGCCATCTGGTAGCCGTCGATCACGGTCACCACCGACGACGATTCGCCCGGCAGGTTCACCAGGATGGCGGTGGTCGAGCCACCGTATTGCGCGCCGTAGTAGATACCGGCCAGCATGATCAACGCCGACACCGGGGGCAGCGCGTAGGTGGCGGGCAGCAGCATGGCGATGGTCGCCACCGGGCCGATGCCGGGGAGCACGCCGATCAGCGTGCCCAAGATACAGCCGATCAGGCAGTACAGCAGGTTGATCGGCGTGAAGGCCACGCCGAAACCGAGCGACAGGTGATTAAACAGATCCATTTTTTATCTCTCGCCGATCAGCCAGTGATGAACGTGGGCCAGACCTGCATCTGGAGCTTCAGGGCCCAGATGAAGGCGACGTAGCTGCCGATGGCGAGCACGGTGGCCAGGATGATGGTCGGCACGATCTTGAACTGGCTGCCGGCCATGCTGCCGATGATGACCAGTGCATAGATGGCGATGATCAGGCCCATGGCGGGCAGGCCGATGCTGGGCAGGCCGCCGAGCAGCACGCCGAACAGCAGGTTGGCGATGATCACGAAGAACAGGGGCTTCCAGGCCCACTTGCCGACCGGGTCGCCGGTTTCGGTCTCGACCACCAGGGCGGTCATCGTGAGGATGGCGCCGAGCACGGCCATCACGACGCCGAGCATCAACGGGAAATAGCCGGGGCCCATGCGGGCTCCGGAGCCGATCGTGTAGTTGGTGGCCCCCCACGCGAACGCGATGCCTACGAAGAGGAACATCAGGCCCGAGAAGAAGTCCTTCTGACTCTTTATCTTCACAGCTCTCTCCAAACACAAAAATTTGAGAATGGCGGATTGTGTGTTGGCAAAAGCCCGATCTCGATGTGGATACCACCTACCGTGGACCAAGGGAAATCCCGGAAACTTGGACGCACCGAAGAGCAAGGCGAGTGCCAGGCGTCGGGAGTGGGCCATTGCACGCCGGCCGACGGCTACGTTCGGCTCCCCACCCAGAAGCCGACCGCGCGCCCTACTCGAGGGTATCCAGCGGCGGCGTAGCCGCCAGCACCTCCTCCAGGGTCGTCAACCCCTCAGCCACCCGAAGGGCCCCGGCCAGCCGCAGAGGCCGCATGCCATCGGTCACCGCCTGCCGGCGCAAGGCGGCGATGCCGGGCTCCTTGTTGACCTTCTCCTTGAAAGCCTCGCTCACGCTGAGCAGTTCGTACAGCCCCATCCGACCGCGATAACCCGTCATGCGGCAATCGACACAGCCGACCGGCTTGTAGGGCTGGTACGGTCCGTTCAACTTCCACGGCTTGACGGCATCCGCCAGGGTCTCGCGCGAGACCTCGTCGGTGTCGGGCTGCCGGCAGGCCGAGCACAGCGTGCGCACCAGTCGCTGCGCCAGCACGCCGAGCAGCGTGGCGTTGAGCAGATAGGGCGGCACGCCGAGCTCCATCAGCCGGGTGACGGCCGAGGGCGCGTCGTTGGTGTGCAGCGTGGAGAACACCAGGTGACCGGTGAGGGCGGCCTGCACTGCCATGTCGGCCGTCTCCAGGTCGCGGATCTCGCCGACCATGATGATGTCCGGGTCCTGCCGCATCATGGCGCGCAGGCCCTCGGCAAAGCCGAAATCCAGCTGCGGCTGCACCTGTGTCTGGTTGAAGGAGGGCTCGATCATCTCGATCGGGTCTTCCACCGTGGTGACGTTGACCTCCTCCGTCGCGACGCGCTTGAGCGTGGAATACAGCGTGGTGGTCTTGCCCGCGCCGGTGGGCCCCGTCACCAGGATGATGCCGTGCGGCCGGCGCACCAGGCTTTCCCAGCGGGCGGCGTCGTGCGGCATGAAGCCGAGCGCGTCGAGGTCCTTCACCGCGGTGTCGGGGTCGAAGATGCGCATGACCATCTTTTCACCGAAGGCGGTGGGCAGCGTGGACAGCCGCATTTCCACTTCGTCGCCGCGCGGGTTGCGGGTCTTGATGCGGCCGTCCTGCGGACGGCGGCGCTCCACCACGTCCATGCGGCCGAGCAGCTTGATGCGCGCGGTCATGGCGTTGAGCACGCCGAGCGGCATCTGATAGACCTGGTGCAGCACGCCGTCGATGCGGAAACGGATCACGCCCTGCTCGCGGCGCGGCTCCAGATGGATGTCGCTGGCGCGCTGGTCGAAGGCGTATTGCCACAGCCAGTCGACGACACGCACCACGCCCTGGTCGTTGGCGTCGAGCTGGCGGTTGCTCTTGCCCAGTTCCACCAGCTGCTCGAAGCTCGCCGCGCCGCTGTTGCCGCCGGCCTTCTGCGCCGCCCGCACCGACTTGGCGAGCGCGAAGAACTCGATGGTGAACTTGTAGATGTCGACCGGATTGGCCACCACCCGCCGCACGCTGCGGCGCGACTGGCGTTCCACCTCCGGCACCCAGTCGGTGAGAAAGGGCTCGGCCGTGGCGACGACGATTTCCTTGCCCGTCACCTGCACCGGCAGCACGCGGTGGCGCTCGGCGTAGGCGGCGCTCATGGTGTCGGCCACCTTGCCCACTTCCACCCGCAGCGGGTCGATGCGCAGATAGGGCAGCCCGGCCTTGGCGGCGAGGTATTCGGTGAGCATTTCCACGTCCATCGGCTTGCCGTCGGACTGCCGCACCACCGCCACGTTGGCCAGGCGCTGCACCGCCGCCTGGCTGCTCTCGGCGCGGGCGCAGCGTGCAATGGTGCGTTCGGCTTCCGCGTCGCTGATGACCGCGTCCTCGCGCATCCAGTCGACCATGCGGCGCCAGGTGAGCGCGCCGACGGTGCCGGTGGCAGGTGGATAGGCGACGGCGCCCTTGTCGGTGGTGGCGGGCTGGGTCATGGCGCGGTCAGTCCAGCGACGCGATGACCGGCTTGAACACCCGCAGCCACTTGGGCGCCGGCAGTCCCCAGCGGGCCTGGATGGTGTCGGCGCGCGCGATCAGCGTGGCGCGGTCGGGGCGACTGACCGTGTGCTGCGCCAGCACCACGGTGTTGCCCTCGCGGGTCGGCCGGAAGGCCCAGACGGCGGTTTCGCCGAAAGCCTCGGAGATCTGCTCCAGGCTGCGCACGTAGCTGGCGTCGCGGCCGAACAGGTTGACCGTCATGCAGCCTTCGTCGGTGAGCAAGGCGCGGCAGTCGCGGTAGAAGTCGGCGCTGTCGAGCACCGGCGCGGCGGCCTCGTCGTCGTACAGGTCGACCTGCAAGGCGTCGACGGTGCCGGCCCATTTGGGTTTACGGATCTCGGCGGCGGCATCGGCCACGATCACGCTGAGGCGTGCATCGTCGGCCGGCAACTTGAACCAGCCGCGACAGGCGTGCACCACCGCCGGGTTGAGCTCGACCGCGGTGGTGCGCATGCGCAGCTTGCGGCGGCTGAACTTGGTGAGTGCGCCGGCGCCCAGGCCGAGTTGCATCGCGTGGCGACGCATGACCGAAGGCGCGTCGACGAAGAGCAGCCAGGCCATCATGCGCTGCACGTATTCCAGCTCGATGTCGTCGGGTGCGTCCAGGCGCATGGAGCCCTGGATCCAGATCGAGCCCAGGTGCAGGCTGCGCACGTCGGCGTAGTCGGAAAAATGCACCTCGGGCAGTGCGGGCGTGCGGCGAGAAGGTCGGCTCATTGGCAGCGAGTGTCGCTGAAAGCGCCCGCCCCGCCGGCCGGATTACACGGTGGACGCATGGCTTTGCATCCAGCGGCGAAGACGCGGCATGGCGTCGCAGGCGTTCTCGGTGGTGGTCCTCGCCAGAAGCTCGGCCGGCATGTCGCGGAGCGCGGCCACGGCCGCGCCGATGGCGGGCAGTTCGACCGGCGAGTTGCGCGCCTGCGGCGAGCCGTCGGCGCGCTGCTGTGCGTCGCGGTAGAGCCAGTGCGGCGGGATGTCGGGCGCGTCGGTTTCCATGACCAGCGACTCCAGCGGTGCCGCCTGCACGATGCGCTGCACCTGGCGGGCGCGATCGAACGTCGACGTGCCGCCAACGCCGAGCTTGAAACCCAGGCCGATGAAGGCGTCGGCCTGCTGCTGGCTGCCGTTGAAGGCGTGGGCGATGCCGCGCCACTGGTGGCGCCCGGCGCCGCTGCCGCCCACTTCACGCAGGTGGCGCAGCACCCGGTCGACCGAGCGCCGGGTGTGCAGCAGCACCGGCAGGTCGAAGCGGCGCGCCAGGCGCAACTGCTCGCGAAAGAAATGCTGCTGCCGCTGGTCGTCGAGGTCGGGCACGAAGTAGTCGAGACCGATTTCCCCCATGGCGACCAGGCGCGGGTCGTCCTGCGAGCGCTCCAGACGCTGCGCGAGGCGGGCCAGGTCGTCGTCGGCAGCGGTGCCGGTGCACAGAGGATGGATGCCCAGCGCGTAGGTGTCGCCGTGCCGCTCGGCCCAACCGGAGACGGCGTCGAAATTGAACACGCCGACGGCCGGCACCACACAGCAGGCCACGCCACGCGCCCGCGCTTTCTGGCGCATGTCGGCGCTGTCGGCGTCGAATTCAGGAGCGTCGAGGTGGCAATGGGTATCGATCCAACGGTTCATCCGGCCGATGATGCCGCAGCCGCATGGAAAAGCCTGTAGCAACTCTCCTGCCAATGCACTTTGTGATTCGAATCGTGCTAGGGTGTTAACGAGAACGCGCATGGCCTGCCGGCCCATGCGCGCTCCATCCCGATGACCTCTTTGATAGGAAGCTTTCGGAATGCGCAGGCCCGCCCTCTACAGCAGCCCCCGTCGCCCTGCGGACGCTTCGCCGCAGGCGCCCGCCGCCGCGATGGCGCCAGCGAATTCGCCGGACGCTCCCCCGCCTGCCGCCGCCTCGGCCGCTTCGGTCGCCAGTACCGACACCCCTCCCCGAAACGCCTCCCGCACCAGCCGCCGGGCCCGCCTGTGGCGCGTCGTCCGTATCGCCACCACACCGGCGCTCGCCGCTGCGGCGCTGGCGGTGGCCGTGGTCGTCGCCCTGCGGCCGGTGGTGCCCCCGATCACCCAGAAGGATGTGGATGCCGCCGTGCGGCACACGCTGGAGAAGGCCGTGCTGCCCTCGGCCGTCGCGCGGGCCGCCGACAAGGTCGCGCCTTCGGTCGTGCGAGTGGTCGCTTACGACAAGAGCGAGAAAATCGGGCGCGGCAAGTACAAGCCCAAGGAAGAAGGCGAGATCGAACGCGGCATCGGTACCGGGGTGGTCATCGTCGACAAGGGCGTGATCCTGACCAACCTGCACGTGGTGGCCGGCGCCGACCACATCCGGGTGACCTTCTCCGACGGGTTGGAAAGCGTGGCGTCGGTCATCAACGTGCAGCAGGAAAACGACCTCGCGGTGCTGCAGGCGCACAAGATTCCGGACGACCTCGCCGCGGCCACGCTCAAGTCGACCGCCTCGCTGCGGCCGGGCGACGAGGTGGCGGCGATCGGGTTTCCGTTCGGCATCGGGCCGTCGGTGTCGTCAGGCATCGTGTCGGGTCTGAAGCGCGGTTTTCTGTCGCCGGAGGGCAAGCAGCAGCTGTCCAACCTGATCCAGTTCGATGCGGCGGCCAATCCTGGCAATTCGGGCGGGCCGCTGCTCACCATGGACGGCGAAGTCGTCGGCATCGTGACCGCGATCCTGAATCCGACGCAGCACCGCACTTTCCTGGGGATCGGGTTCGCCGTGCCGATCGAAAACGCCGCTGCCGCTGCCGGCATGCCACCGTTCTGATGGCTTCCCCCCATTCTTGCCCACTGCATGTGGCCGCACACCCCCCTTCGGGAGGCAACGCTGGCCGTGCGGCGAAGCCGGCGCGGCGGCGCTCCGCGACGGGCTGCGCTTCGCTCGCCGGGATAAGGCAGGACCGTGCGGGAGTGGCCGTGGTATGTCCAATTTTTTGAGTGATGGAGCCTATGGAAAACGCGAGCCGTGAACAGACCGCCACCTTGATGGAGCAGGTGCTCTTCGAGGTCAAACGCATCGTCGTGGGCCAGGACCGCTTTCTGGAGCGGGTGATGGTGGCGCTGCTGGCGCAAGGGCATCTGCTGGTGGAAGGCGTGCCGGGCCTGGCCAAGACGCTGACGGTGAAGACGCTGTCGCAGGCGGTACAAGGCAACTTCCGACGCATTCAGTTCACGCCCGACCTGGTGCCGGCCGATCTGGTGGGCACGCGCATGTACAACCAAAAGACGGGCGAGTTCAGCACCTCGCTCGGGCCGGTGTTCGCCAACCTGCTGCTGGCCGATGAAATCAACCGCGCGCCGGCCAAGGTGCAGAGCGCGCTGCTGGAGGTGATGCAGGAACGCCAGGTCACCATCGCCGGCGAATCGCACCGCGTGCCCTCGCCCTTCGTGGTGCTGGCCACGCAGAACCCGGTGGAGACCGAGGGCACCTATCCACTGCCGGAGGCGCAGGTGGACCGCTTCATGATGAAGGTGCTGGTCGACTATCCGAGCGACGAGGAAGAGTTCGTGATCGTGCAGCGCGCGATCCATCCGCCCGCGCCCGCCACACCGGTCTGCACCACCGCGCAGCTCGCCGAACTGCAGGCCGCGTGCAAGCGGGTCTATATCGATCCGTCGCTGCTGCAATACGCGGTGCGGCTGATCGCCGCCACCCGCCGGCCGCAGGATTTCGGCCTGCCCGACCTGGGCCGCCTGCTGCAGTACGGCGCCAGCCCGCGCGCCACCATCAATCTGGCCGAAGGCTGCCGCGCGCTGGCGATGATGCGCGGCCGCGACTACGCGCTGCCGGAAGACATGGCCGACCTGGTGCCGGACGTGATGCGGCACCGGATGTCGCTGTCGTACGAGGCGCTGTCCGAAGGCGTGACAGCCGATCAGTTGATCGACAAGCTGATGGCGCAGGTGCCCAAGCCGCCGAAGCCGTTGGCGCATGCTTATGACAAACAAGCGGCTTGAACAAGTGGCTCTCCCCCAGGCTTGCCCACTTCGTGTGGCCGCCTACCCCCTCACCGGGGGCGGTGGTGGAGTGGCTCTCCCCCAGGCTACGCACTTCGTGTCTTCGCCCACCCCCCTCGCCGGGGGCGGGGGGCTGGCTCGGCGGAGCCTCGCTGCCACGCCTCTTCGGCAGTCGGCCTTGCTTCGCCCGGCCTCCGCTTTTGTCGGTGGTGAATGATGAAAAAGCGCGCTGATGCTCCTGGTGTCGCTGTGGCTACGCCCGAGTCGGCTGCCGCCTTGCTGCGGCGGGTGGAGTGGACGGCGTTACGGCGGCTCGACGGGTTGTTGCAGGGCGGGTTTCCGACCGCGTCGCGCGGGTCGGGGATGGACCTGGCCGATCTGCGGGAGTACCAGCCGAGCGACGACGTTCGGCACATCGACTGGAACGTCACCGCGCGTTCGGCGCAGCCGCATGTGCGGGTGTTCACCGAAGACCGCGAGATGAGCGCCTGCCTCATCGCCGACGGCAGCGGCTCGATGGACTTCGGCTCGAGCCCGCGCACCAAACGCGTCGTGCAGACCGAGTTCATCGCGTTGATGGCGCAGCTCTTCACGCGCCACGGCAACCGGGTGGGCGGACTGCTCGGGGGTACCGGCAACGCGGGCTGGCTGCCGGCGCGTGGTGGGCGGGCGCAGGTGATGCATCTGCTGGAGCAGTTGCAAAAACGGCGTCCGCCGGCCCAGGACGATGGTGGCCTGGCCGCGTGGCTGCAGGCCGCCGGACGGGGGCTGAAACGACGCTCGACAGTTTTCGTGGTCTCCGATTTCATCAGCCCGCCGGGCTGGGAACGTCCGCTGGCGCGGCTGGCCGAACGGCACGACGTGATCGCGGTGCGGCTGGTCGATCCGCTGGAGCAAAGCCTGCCGGACGTGGGCCTGCTGACCCTGCGCGACGCCGAGACCGGCGAGCAGATGCTGGTCGACACGCACGACCGGGTGTTCCGCCAGCGGTTCGCCCGGGCGGCCGCCGCGCGCGAGGCGCAGCTGCGCCAGAGCTTCGCCGACGCCGGTGCCGACGCGCTGGAAGTGGCCACCGATTGCGACCTGCCCGACGCCATCGCGCGCTTTGCCGACCTGCGACGCCGCCGCGCGCGCCGGCTGGCCTCACCGGCGCGGGTCGCCTGACTTCGCTTTCAAACTCCACCCCATGCCGCCGTCCGCACCGCCCTCCTCTTCGTTCACCACGCTGATCGCGTCGTGGCTGGCCCACGTGCGCGAATGGCTCGCCACCGTGCCCACGCCGGACTTCCTCTGGCCGCAGTTTCTCTGGTTGCTGCTCCTGCTGCCGGTACTGGTGTTGCTCTATATCTGGATGCTGGGCCGCCGCCGCAAGCTGGCGGTGCAGTACGCCAGCCTGTCGCTGGTACGCGAAGCCATGGGCAAGGGCCCGGGCTGGCGCCGTCACCTGCCGCCCGTGCTGATGTTGCTGGCGCTGGCTGCGATGCTGCTGGCCGCCGCGCGTCCGGTGGCGGTGATTTCGCTGCCATTGCAGCAACAAACCATCATGCTGGCCATCGACGTTTCGGCCAGCATGCGCGCCACCGACGTGCAGCCCAACCGCATGGTCGCGGCGCAGCAGGCGGCCAAATCCTTCATCGCCGAGCTGCCGCGCCGGGTGCGGGTGGGCGTGGTCGCCTTCGCCGGCAGCGCCCAGGTGGCGCAGTTGCCGACCCAGTCGCGTGAAGACCTCGAAAAAGCCATCGACAGCTTTCAGCTGCAGCGCGGCACCGCCACCGGCAACGGCATCGTGATGGCACTGGCCACGCTGTTTCCCAACAGCGGGATCGAGATGTCGGCCCTCGGCGCCGACCGGCCCGGCCTGCGCGCATCGGGCTCGCTCGACGAGAACCGCCAACAGGCGCAAACCGCACCGCCCGCGCCGGTGGCGCCGGGCTCCTACGGCTCGGCCGCCATCGTGATGCTGACCGACGGCCAGCGCACCACCGGGGTCGATCCGCTGGAAGCAGCGCAGATCGCCGCCGACCGGGGCGTGCGGGTTTACACCGTCGGTGTGGGCACCCGCGACGGCGACACCATCGGCTTCGAGGGCTGGTCGATGCGGGTGAAGCTCGACGAGGAAACCCTCAAGGCCATCGCCACCAAGACACAGGCCGAATATTTCTACGCCGGCACCGCCGCCGACCTGAAGAAGATCTACGACACCCTCAGCTCGCGCCTGTCGGTGGAGAAGCACGAGACCGAGATCTCTGCCCTGTTCGCGCTGGTCGCGGCCGGTTTCGCGGTGATGGCCTCGCTGCTGTCGCTTTGGTGGTTCAACCGGGTGGGTTGACGCCGGACCACCGCTAGGACGACGTGGTCGAGTGGCTCGCGGAAGAACTCGTCGCCGAATTGCGTTCAGGCCGGGGCGGTAGCGCGGATGGTTTGTGCAGGGCGGTCCGGGCAGCCTGCGCAATCTTCGCTTCATGACCCCGCTGCATATCGTGCGTCCACATATCGAAGGCCAGGTACTGGTTCGCCGCCGTATAGCCCTGGATTTTCATGCTCGGGGGCAGACTGAACGGGGCCAGGCCCGCCTTCAGACGCCAGTCGTTCATGGCATCTTCCCAATACGTGGTTCTGGTACTGGCGGCCGCCTGCCACCCATAGTGCATCCTGATGTGTCCCAGCAACCTGTCCTTGTCACCATGCCGGGCGTAGAAAGCCATGGCCGTTTCGTAGTAGCCGGGATCGTCCAAGAAGATGCCGATGTCGATGCCGCTGTGGGTCAGGATTTCCTGCCTCACCTGAAGCTGGTTCAGCACGGCCTCCGCCTCCAGGCCAACCACGAACTTGCCGAAGTCCAGGTCGCTTGGAAACCTTCGCGGAAAAATGGTGCCCTGGAATGCATGGCGTGCTTCATGAGCCAGTGCTTGAACGGAAATCAGTGGCCAGTCGATCGTCAGGCGGATGGTTTTGGCCCAGGTGCGGCATTGGTTCGTGTTCGTGGGCGACCAGTCGATGCGCCAGCCCGCCCGCGCCAGCGCATCGAGCTGGCCCTTGAGCAGGGGCGACTGCTCGATCAATGGCCCGAGCAACTGCCACATCGCCGGGTGATTGGAAGCGGGGTACATCAAGGGCTGCGCCAGTGCCGGGTGCATCGTTCGTGGCGCGGTGAAATCACCCGACCGGCAAGCAGTGGACTCGAAACGAAGGCCGGCCAGGGCCGGCACGGCGGCTTCGACGGTGACCGTAGGCAGCTCAGGCGTCGGCGACGCGATGGGCTTTCTCGGCAGGCCGGTCGCCCGACATGGAACCAATTTCTGGCTGGAAGATGGATGGATACTGGTTTGGCGCATCCACCGAGGATCGGACCCGCTTTCCGCTTCGCCAGTCCGCCACCCGAAATGCCGACCATGGCCGCGAAGTCTGCAGCGCGATGCATCGGCTGATGCCGACGAGCGCCCTGCCAGGGGTGGAAATGAAGCATTTCACGATCCTTGGAACCGACTGTGGCTTTCCGTCCGCGCGCATCCCGCATTCGCACCCCGCACACCCAAGCTGCATCGACAATAGCCCGTTCAGCACCGCCCCATCTCCTTGCGCCTCGCCGTGAACAACATCGAACCCGACAGCGACGTCTACCGCACCCTGCTCGAATCCACCAAGGCCATTCCCTGGAAGATCGACTGGGCCACCGCCACCTTCGCCTATGTCGGCCCGCAGATCGAGCAGCTGCTCGGCTGGAAGCCCGACACCTGGATGACGGTCAACGACTGGGCCGAGCGCATGCATCCCGACGACCGCGCCTGGGTGGTCGACTTCTGCATCGCGCAATCGCAGGCCGGCACCGACCACGAGGCCGATTACCGTGCGCTCACCTCCAGCGGCGGCTACGTATGGATCCGCGACGTGGTGCACGTGGAACGCGACGCGCAGGGCGCGCCGGTGGCGCTCATCGGCTTCATGTTCGACATCACCGAGCAGAAGAAGACCGAACAGAAACTGCTGGAGCTGCAGCGCCAGCTCGAAATGCTGTCCTTCCAGGACGGCCTGACCGGCGTGGCCAACCGCCGCAAGTTCGACGTGGTGTTCGAGGAGGAATGGGCCAAGGCGCGCCGTACCGGCCAGCCGCTGTCGATGATCCTGTTCGACATCGACTGCTTCAAGCAATACAACGACTGCTACGGCCATGTGCAGGGGGACGACTGCCTGCGCCGGGTCGGCGAGGCGCTCGGCAACACCACCCGCGCCGAAACCGATTTCTTCGCGCGCTACGGCGGCGAGGAATTCGTGCTGGTGCTGCCGTCCACCCACGCCCTGGGCGCCCGAGCCATCGCCGAGCGCTGCCACGAATCCATCGCACTGGCGCGCATTCCGCACGCGGCCTCGCCGGTAGGGCCGCTGGTCACGGTGAGCATCGGCGTCGGCACCATCGTGCCCACGGCCGACGACCGTCCCACCGACTTTCTGATCTCGGTCGACCGCCGCCTCTACCGCGCCAAGCAGGAAGGCCGCAACCGCATGGTGGCCGACACGGCCTGAAGCGCGCGCTGCGCATCGTCATCGCCGCGACTTGAAACGCGGGCACCATGCCCAGTTCCGTCCTGCCAGCGGCAGTCCGCCGTCCGTCAGCATGAATCCGATCTGATCGTCTGTCGTGCCAGGTGCGGGCCGCGCCGCGGATGCCCTCACGCCTTGTCGACCCGATGATTCCAACGCTCCGCCGCAAGCGCACCGTCGCGCTCCACCCGCTCTCCGTGGCCTTCGCCGCCCTGCTCTGCGAACCGGCGATGGCGCACGAAGAACTCACCGCCGTCGAGGTCGTCGGCCAGCGCGAATCCTCCGGCTACCACGCCGAAGAAGTCGCGGGCGCCAAGACCGAGCTGCGGGCACACGAGTTGCCGCAGTCGGTGCGGGTGCTGCCCCGCCAAGCCCTCGACGACCTGGCCGCCACACGGCTGGACGAGGTGCTCGACTACGCCAGCGGTGTCTCGCGCCAGAACACCGTCGGCGGCCTGACCGACGCCATCGCGATCCGCGGCCTGCCCGGCAACGAAGACACCGGCTTGGCGACGCTGCTCAACGGTTTCTCGGCCAACCGGGGCTACAACGCGCCGCGCGACCTGGCCGGCGTGGAGCGGATCGAGTTCCTCAAGGGCCCGGCCGCCGCGCTGTACGGCAGCAGCGAGCCAGGCGGCACGATCAACGTCGTCTCCAAACGGCCGCTCTGGCGCACCGCCCGCTCGGCCGAGGTGTCGGTCGGCGACCTCGGGCTGCGCCGTGCCGCCGTCGACCTGAGCGGCCCGATCAGCGAGAACTTCGCCTATCGCCTGAACGTGGCCGCCGAAAAGCGCGACGGCTTCCGTGACTTCGTCGGCTCCGAGCGCCAGGTGGTGGCACCGGCCTTCACCTGGAAACTCAGCCGCAGCACGGTGCTGGAATACGTCGGCGAATACCTGAACCACCAGGCGCCGCTCGACCGTGGCGTGGTCGCCGTGAACAACCGGCTCGGCGCCATTCCCGCCAGCCGTTTCCTCGGCGAGCCGGCCGACGGCGACGCCACCGCCCGCAACCTGTCGCACCAATTCGCGCTGTCGCACGATTTCAATGCCGACTGGCGTGGCCGGCTGGCGGTGTCGCAACGCGAGGCGACCATCAAGGGCTTCTCGACCGAGGCGACCGCACTGCGGGCCGACGGCTTCCTGACGCGCCAGCGCCGCTACCGCGACTACGGCTCCGACGACGCCGCGGTGCAGGCCGAGCTGCACGGTCGCCTGATGGCCGGCGGCCTGGAACACGAGTTGCTGGTCGGCGTGGAGGCCTATCGTTTCAAGCTCAACACCTTTCTGCTGCGGGCCAACCCGACCGCCGCCGCGCCCTACGCCATCGACATCTACAACCCCGTCTACGGCCAGGCACAGCCGGTGCCGCCGCTCAACACCGACACCCGCGAGGTGCAGCGCAATACCGCGCTTTACCTGCAGGACGCTATCCGGCTGTCCGAACAATGGCGCCTGGTCGCCGGCGTGCGGCTGGACGCCTACGACCAGTCGCTGGAAAACCGCCGCACCGGCCACCAGACCGGCCAGGAGCCGAACGCGACCTCGCCGCGCCTGGGCCTGAGCTGGCTGCCCACGCCGCAATGGACGGTGTATGCAAACGCCGGCCGCTCCTTCCGGCCCAACGCCGGATCGGACGCGGCCGCGAACGGCTTCGACCCCGAAACCGGTCGCTCGCTCGAGCTCGGCGCCAAGTGGGAAAGCGCGGACAAGCGCCTGGGCGCCAGCGCCGCGCTGTTCGACATCCGCAAGCGCAACGTGCTCACCGCCGACCCGGCCAACGCCGGCTTCTCGGCCGCCGCCGGCAAAGTGCGCAGCCGGGGCCTGGAATTCGACCTGTCCGGCCGGCTCAGCCTGCACTGGCGCGTCAGCGCGGCGCTGGCTTTGAACGACGTCGAGATCACCGAAGACAACACGCTGGAAGTGGGCGGCCGGCTGCTCAATGCCCCGCGGGTCAACGGCAGCGTGCTGGCCTTGTACGAGGACGTGCTTTCCAACGGCCAGCGCTTCGGCGTGGGCGGTGGCGTGGTGCACGTGGGCAAGCGCCTCGGCGCGCCACGCACCCAGGCCGAGGCGGCTGCCGGCACGCTGGCTTTCGAGCTGCCCGACTACACCACCGCCAAGCTGCTGGCATGGTGGCGCGTCACGCCCACCATGCGGGTATCGCTCAACGTCGACAACCTCTTCGACAGCACCTACTACGCCAGTTCGTACAACCGCGTCTGGGTGGCGCCGGGCAGCACCCGTGCGGTCACGGTCGGCCTGCAGGCGATGTTCTGATGCGCGCCCCCGTCCCGCTCCTCAACCGCCGGCAGGCGCTGCAATGGGCCGCCGCCGGCCTGGGCGGCATCGGCCTGGGCGCCGGCGCGCAGACCGCGAGGACCGCGAGGACCGCCACACCTGCGGCCGCCGCGCCGCTGCTCATCGTCGGCCCCTGGGAGATCTCCGGCCTGGCGCCCGCCAACAGCGGCTACATGTTCACCCGCATGCAGATCGCCGAGACCCTGATGGGCGCGCACGACGACGGCACGCCCGCGCCGGCCCTGGCCGAGCGCTGGAGCGCGTCGCCCGACGGCCTGACCTGGCAGTTTCAGCTGCGGCCGGCCGCGCGTTTTCACGATGGCACCCCGGTCACCGCCGCCGCCGTGCTGCCCTGCCTGCACCGGGCGCGGGTCGCGCCTTCGCTGCTGAGCGTGGCGCCCATCGCATCGATCGAGGCCGAGGGCGCGCACATCATCGCGATCCGGCTGCTGTCGCCCTACGCCGGCCTGCCTTCGCTGCTGGCGCACAGCAGCACCATGGTGCTGGCACCGTCGAGCTACAACGCCGCCGGACAGGTGCGCGCCGTGGTCGGCACCGGGCCGTACCGCGCGACCCGGGTCGAGCCGCCGCAGGCCGTCGAAGCCGCCGTGTTCGACCAGTACGACGGCCCGCGCCCGGCCATCGCGCGCATCCGCTACCTCACCGCCAGCCGCTCCGAAACCCGCGCGCTGATGGCCGAAAGCGCCCAGGCCGACCTGGCCTACGGGCTCGACCCGGTCAGCATGACGCGGCTGCGCAAGCGCGGGCGGGTGCGCCTGGATACCGTGACCCTGCCGCGCACCGTCATCGTCAAGCTCAACGCCGGCCTTCCTGCGCTGCGCGATGCGCGCGTGCGCCGTGCGCTCAGCCTGGCCATCGACCGCGACGGCATCGCGCGAGCCTTGCAACGCGACCCCGGACTCGCCGCCGGCCAGCTGTTTCCACCCATCATGGCCGGCTGGCATGACCCTGCCCTGGCGCCGCTGGCCTTCGACCCCCAGGCCGCCGCGCGCCTGCTGACAGAAGCCGGCTGGCGGCGCGGCGCGGACGGCCTGCGCGATACCGACGGCCAGCCGCTGCGGCTGGTGCTGCGCACCTTCGTCGACCGGCCCGAACTGCCGGTTTTCGCTACCGCGCTGCAGGAGCAGTGGCGGCAGGCCGGCATCGCGGTGCGGGTGAGCATCGGCAATTCGGGCGACGTGCCGCTGGGCCACCGCGACGGCAGCCTGGAGCTGGCGCTGGCCGCGCGCAACTACGGCACGGTGCCCGACCCGGTCGGCACGCTGCTGCAGGACTTCGGACCGCAGGGCGGCGACTGGGGTGCGATGGGCTGGGCCAGCGACGCGGTCGTGCAGGCCCTGCTCGAACTCGCCCAGGGCCGGCCCGACCCGGCACGCGCCGCCCGGCTGCGCGCGCAGGTCGCCGCCGTGCTGCAGGCCGAGCTGCCGGTGATTCCGGTCACCTGGTATCGCCAGCAGGTTGCCGTGAGCGCGCGGCTGCGCGGTGTCAGCCTCGACCCGCTGGAGCGTTCCTACCGACTCGACCGCATGGAGTTCCTGGCATGAATCCACCACGTTCCCCCTGGCTCGCGCTGCTGGTGCGGCGGGGCTTTCAGATCGTCGCGCTGGCGCTGATCGTGGGCACGCTGTGCTTCTTCATGGCCCGCGCGCTGCCCGGCGACCTCGCCACCCGCATCGCCGCCGGCCGCTACGGCTACGACCTGGTCAACAACGCCGCCGCCGACGCGGTGCGCGCCGAACTCGGCCTGGACCGACCGCTGTGGCTGGCGCTGCTGCACTGGTGGGGCGACATCGCCCGCTTCGACCTGGGCCTGTCGGTGGTCTCCGGCAACACGGTGTGGAGCGCGGTCGCGCACCACCTGGAAAGCACCCTGGAACTGTCGGTCGCCTCGCTCGTCGTGGCCGCGCTGGTGGGCCTGCCGGCGGGCATCTGGTCCGGCCTGCATGCCGGCGGCTGGATCGACCGGGCCACGCTCGCCGTGGCCGTCGTGCTGCGGGCCACGCCCTCGTTCCTGCTGGCAGTGCTGCTGATGGTCGGGTTGGCGGTGCAGCTCGACTGGGTTCCGGTGGCCGGCGACGAGGACCACGGCAGCCTGATCCTGCCCGCCCTCACCCTGGGCCTGGGCCTGGCCGCCGGACTGGCGCGGGTGACACGCGCGGCCATGCGCGAGGCCGCCGCATCGCCCTCGTTCGAATTCGCGCGGGTCAAGGGCCTGAGCGACTGGCAGGCGCTGGTACGCCACGGGCTGCGGCAGGCGGCCGTGCCGGTGGTCGCCTACCTGGGCGTGCATGCGGTCTTTCTGGTCGAAGGAGCCGTCGTGGTCGAGACGCTCTTCGCCTGGCCCGGTGTCGGCCACGCGCTGGTGCATGCGGTCTTCGGCCGCGACGTGCCGATGATCCAGGGCACCGCCCTGAGCATGGGCCTGCTGTTCGTGCTGTTCAACCTGGCGGTCGACGCCACCTGCCTGGCGCTGGACCCGCGCCGCCGCCATACCGGAGCCGCCGCATGAGCGCCGTCCTCGACATTCCCGTGCTGGCCGAACGCGCGCAGCGCCAGCGTTCCTGGCGTCGCAACGCCGGCTTCGGCGTGATGCTGACGGTGGCCGCCTTCGCCATCGCCGGACCGGCGCTCGTCGGCATCGACCCGGCGGTGCAGACGCTGTCCGACACCCTCGCGCCACCCGGCCCGGGCGACTGGCTCGGCAAGGACGTGCTGGGCCGCAGCGCGCTGGCCCGGCTCGCGTACGCAGCGCAGCTGTCGCTCGGACTCGCATTGCTGTCGGCCGTCACCGCCGCCGTGCCCGGCGTGCTGCTGGGCATCGCCGCGAGCTGGTGCGGCGGGCGTCTCGACCGTGCGCTGGCCCTGCTGGCCGACGCGGTGCTGTCGGTGCCCGGGCTGCTGCTGGTGCTGCTCTTCGCGGCCATCGCGCCGGGGCGGCACTGGGCGCTCTACGTGGGGCTGTCGCTGTCGCTGTGGGTCGAATATTTCCGCGTGTCGCGCGCGGCGGCCCGCTCGGTGCTGCACAGCGATGCGGTGCAGGCTTCCGGACTGCTGGGCTTCGGGCCGGCCCACATCCTGGCGCGCCACCTGCTGCCGGCACTGATGCCGGTACTGGCCACGCTGTTGGCCTTCAGCGCGGCGCAGGCGGTGCTGGCGCTGGCCGCGCTCGGCTTCATCGGCGTCGGCCTGCAGCCGCCCGCGCCCGAGCTCGGCTTGATGATGATCGAGTCGCTTCCCTACTACGACGAGGCGCCCTGGCTCATCGCCGCGCCGGTCGTCTTGCTGATGCTGCTGGTGCTGGGCATGACGCTGCTGGCCGGCGACGGAGACACCGCATGAGCCCGAGCTCCCGCGACCCGCTGCTGGCCGTCGAAGGCCTGTCGGTCCACGTCGGCCGCCGCGCCTTGCTGCGCGAGGTGAGCTTCTGCCTGCGCCCGGGCGAATCGCTGACCCTGCTTGGCGAGAGCGGCGCCGGCAAGTCGCTGATGGCACAGGCGGTCATCGGCAACCTGCCGGCCGCGCTCACCGCCGGCGGCTCGGTGCTGGTGGACGGCCGCCGCAGCCGCGCCGACGACCACCGCGCCCGCCGCGCGCTCTGGGGCCGCAGCCTGGCGCTGTTGCCGCAGGAGCCCGCGCTGGCGCTCGACCCGCTGATGCGGGTGGCGCGGCAGTGGCACGAGTCGCTGTCGCTGGTGCGCGGCATGGGCTCGTCACCGGCCCGTGCGACGACTGCCGAAGGCCTGCGCGCCGCCGGGCTGCGAGATGCCGGCGGCCACTACCCCTGGCAGCTGTCGGGCGGCATGGCCCAGCGCGCGGCCGCCGGCATCGCCATGGCCGGCGGCGCCCGGGTGCTGCTGGCCGACGAGCCCACCAAGGGCCTCGACGCCCACTGGCGCGACCGCACGGTCGAGCTCCTGCAATCGGTGCAGCGGGCCGGTGGCTGCGTGGTCGTCATCACCCACGACCTGCGCGTGGCCCGTGCGCTTGGCGGCCAGTTGATGGTGCTGCGCGGCGGCGAAGTGGTGGAACACGGCGGCACCGAACAGGTGCTGGCAAGGCCCACGCACGCCTTCACCCGGCAGCTCATCGCGGCCGATCCGGCGCATTGGCCGATCCGCACCGCGCCCGCTCCCGGCGGTCCCTTGCTGGAGGCGCGCGCCCTGTCCAAGCGCTACGGCAGCCAGGTGCTGTTCGACGCGGTGGACCTGCGGGTGCGTGGCGGCGAACGCCTGTCGGTGCAGGGGCCGAGCGGCACCGGCAAGAGCACGCTGGGCAACGTGCTGCTGGGCTTGAGCCATGCCGACCACGGCACGCTTCACCGCGCCGACGGCCTGTCGCCCACCGCCTTTCAGAAGCTCTACCAGGACCCGGCCGCGTCGTTCGCGCCGCGTGCCAGCCTCCGCACGTCCTTGCGCGACGTGGCCCTGCGCCACGGCGCCGGCTGGAACACCGTCGAGCAACGGCTCGAGCGCCTCGGCGTGGCCGGCGACCTGCTCGCGCGCCGGCCCTCGGAAGTCTCCGGCGGCGAATTGCAGCGCATCGCCCTGGCGCGGGTGCTCATCACCCGCCCCGCATTGCTGTTCGCCGACGAGCCCACCTCGCGGCTCGACCCGGTGACCCAGCAGCAAGGCATGGCGGTGCTGCTCGACGCGCTAGACGACTCCGGCGCCGCGCTGCTGCTGGTGACGCACGACGAGGACATCGCCCGCGCCGTGGGCGGCGCCACGCTGCGGCTGGGCGCGCGACAGCAGCCGGCGGCGATGGCGGCCTGACCGTCTGCGGTGTCTGCCCGCGGGTCGCGCCGGATAATTACGGTGCCATTCCAACGAGACAAAGACCGCAGCGCATGAACACCGCCCTTCCCTTTTCGTCCGGCCGCCAGCCGGTCCTGGCACGCAACATCGTGTCGACCTCCCAGCCTCTGGCCGCGCAGGCCGGCGCCGCCGTCTTCGCCCGGGGCGGCAACGCCATCGACGCCGCGCTGGCCGCCGCCATCTGCCTGACCGTCGTCGAGCCGGTCATGAACGGCATCGGCGGCGACGCCTTCGCGCTGGTCTGGGACGGCGACCGGCTGCACGGCCTCAACGCCTCCGGCCGCGCGCCCCGTGCCTGGAGCGCCGAGCGTTTCGCGCACCTCCCGCAGATGCCGCGCAATGGCTGGGACACCGTCACCGTGCCCGGTGGCGTGGCGGCCTGGAAGGCGCTGTCCGAGCGCTTCGGCGCCCTGCCCTTCGAAGACCTGTTCCGCGACGCGATCCGCCATGCGCGCGACGGCTTTCCGGTCAGCCCGGTGATCGCCCGGCAGTGGAAACAGGCCGTGGCCGACCTCGGCCACCAGCCGGGTTTCGGCGCCTTCACCATCGACGGCCGCGCGCCCGAGGCCGGCGAGATCTGGCGCATGCCCGACCAGGCCGACACCCTGGCCGACATCGCCGCGACCGGTACCGAATCGTTCTACCGCGGCCGCCTGGCGCAGGCCGTGGCCGACTTCGCGCGCCAGCACGGCGCCGGGCTGGCGCTGGAAGATCTGGCCGACCATGCGGTGGAATGGGTCGAGCCGATCGCCACCACCTTCGGCGATCGCACGGTCTACGAGATTCCGCCCAACGGCCAGGGCATCGCCGCGCTCATCGCGATCGGGCTGCTGGAGCATTTGCCGGCCTATCGCGACACGGCGGCAGGTTCGGCGGCGCGCATGCACCTGGAGATCGAGGCGATGCGGCTGGCCTTCGCCGACCTGTATGCGCATGTCGCCGATGCCGATCACATGCGGGTCAGTGCTGCCCAGCTGCTGGATCCGGCGTATCTCCGTGCGCGGGCGGCACGCATCGATCCGGCGCGGGCGGGGGCGCATCCGGCGGGGCAGCCTGCGAGCGGTGGGACGGTGTATCTCTGTGCGGCCGATGCGCAGGGGCGGATGGTGTCGTTCATCCAGAGCAACTTCAAGGGGTTCGGGTCGGGGGTGGTGGTGCCGGGGACGGGGATCTCGCTGCACAACCGGGGGATGGGATTCGTGACTTCCGCCGGGCATCCGAACCAGGTGGCGGGGGGCAAGCGGCCGATGCACAGCATCATTCCTGCTTTCACCATGCGGGGCGGGAAGCCGCACATGGCCTTCGGGGTGATGGGCGGGAACATGCAGGCGCAAGGGCATTTGCAGATGACCCTGCGGGAAGCGGTCGAGGGGCTCAATCCGCAGGCCTGTTCGGATGCGCCTCGTTGGCGGATCGACGATTCAGGGGCTTTGACGGTGGAGCACACCGTTGCCGGGGACGTGGTCGAGGGGCTTCGGGCCCTGGGGCATGCGCCTGTGGTGGCGGGGGCCGATAGTCTGGACTTCGGGAGCGCTCAGGTGATTTGTCGGCTGGATGTTGGCGACGGGGGGGTGGCCTATGTGGCGGGGTCGGATCACCGGAGGGATGGGCAGGCGGTGGGGTGGTAGGTGGGCCTTTGTCTGGCCTTTGCCCGGCCGTGGCCGGGTGATGCTTGTTTGTTTTTCTTCTCGCTCCCGAGGGTAGGTCTGGGGGCTCGCGCGCCCTAGCTCCACCCTACGAACAGTAGAAGAAAAGAAGCAAGGCCAGCTCAGCCAGAGCAGCAAATCCTACCCAGCCCCCCGCCGAAGCTCGGCGATCAAGGCCATCAACAAATGCGGCTGCAACGGCTTGGCCAGATGCGCATCGAACCCAGCCTCGATCGCCCGAGCCTTATCTTCCGGCCGAGCAAAAGCAGTGAACGCGATCGACAACAGCCGCCGACCGCCCCGGCCCTTCTCCAGCGCCCGCACCTGCCGAATCAACTCATACCCATCACGCCCCGGCAGCCCAATGTCGCTCACCAGCACATCGGGCCAACGTGACGCAAGCTGCACCAGCGCCCCATCGAAATGCGGCGCCAACGCCACCCGCGCCCCCCCGTCGGCCAGCACGACGGTGAGCATCTCGCTCGCATCGGCGTTGTCCTCGACGATCAGCACATCGAGCCCGTCGAGCGCACGCTCGCCCGAAGCATCCTGCTCGATGCCCCCGCGCCGCTCGTTCGCCGCATCCCCCTCGGCCACGCCGGCCGCCGGCACCGCCACCTGCAGCGTGACCCGCATGACACTGCCCTGCCCCAGACCTTCGCTGTGGGCGCTGGCGACACCGCCGTGCAGCTCGGCCAGGTGGCGCACGATGGACAGCCCCAGGCCCAGCCCGCCATGCAGCCGGTTGTCCGGCGAATCGCTCTGGCTGAAGCGGTCGAACAAGTGCTCCAGGAAGGCCGGCTCGATCCCCCGGCCGTGGTCGCGCACCTCCAGAACCAGCGTGTCGCCCTCGCGCTGCAAGGACAGCTCGACGCGGCCCCGGTCGTCCGAGAACTTGATGGCGTTGGTCAACAGATTCCACACGATCTGCTGGAAGCGGGTGACGTCGAGCCAGGCCGGCGCGTGCGCGCCGACCCGCCAGTCGAGCGCAACCTGCAGCGATTTCTCGTCGATGGCATCGCGCAGCGCGTCGACCGAAGCACTCACCACCTCGGCCGGGTCCACCGACTCGGGATCCAGCCGCAGCTTGCCGCTGTTGATGCGTGACACGTCGAGGATGTCCGCGATGATCCGGGCCTGCGCCTTCACGTTGCGGTCGATCGCCTCCAGGCCTTTCATCAGCTCCGGCGACCCGCCGCGCCGGTGCAGGATGTGCACCCAGCCGGCGATGGAATTGAGCGGCGTGCGCAGCTCGTGCGAGAGCACCGCCACGAAGTCGTCCTTGGTGCGGCTGTGCCGCTCGGCGACGGCCCGCGCGGCCTGCTCACGCTCCAGCACTTCCTGGCGCCGCCGGTCGAGTTCGATGCGCTCGGACACGTCGACCGCGATGGCCACGCGCAAGCCCGGCTCCACGTGCGAGGAGATGCTCCACTCCAGGTGCACCAGCCGGCCGTCGGAGCGCATCAGCGGAAATTCGCCGAACCAGGGATTGCCTTCCTCGAAGGCGCCGACGGTCTTGTCCTGCACGAATTCCGCCCAGCCGGCAGGCGCGAATTCGGCGACCGCCCGGCCCACCAACCGGTCGGCGGACAGGCCCAACAAGGCAGCGAGCGCGGGATTGACGTCCGCCATGACGCCGTCCGAACGCACCAGCGCGATGCCGCTGAGCGCCTGGCTGTAGACGGCGGCGAAGCGGGTGTCGGCGCGGCGTACGTTCTCTTCGGCGTTACGCGCGCGGATCAGCGCCTGCAGCGTAGCCAGCAACACCGCCGGTTCGGCCGGATGCACCAGATAGGCGTCGGCGCCGGCGTTCAGGCCTTCGACCTTGTCCTCGTTCTGCACATAGGCGGCCGACAGGTGGATCACCGGCAGCAGCATGGTGCGCGGGTCGGCGCGCAGCGTGCGACAGATGGTGAAGCCGTCGATGTCGGGGAGGTTCACGTCGAGCACCACCGCCGATACCTGCCAGTTGCGTACCGCGTCCAGCGCCTCGGCGCCGGTGCCCACCTCCAGCGTCTGGAAGCCACCCACCCGGATGGTGCGCGCGTTGGCATAACGCATGGCCGGGTCGTCTTCCACCACCAGCACCGTGTGCTGGCTGCGGTCGATCGAGGTGTTGATGTAGTTGCGGTCGACGGACACGGTTGTCAGGCCTCCGGAGAGTCGGTGCGCAGAGGCAGGCGGACCGAGAAGACCGAGCCTTCGCCGAGCGCGCTTTGCAGCGACACGGAGCCGCCGAGCAGGATCGCCAGATGCTTGCTTAGCGACAGCCCCAGCCCGGTTCCGCGCAGGCGTTTCTGCACCGGCGAATTGACCTGGGAGTAGTCGTCGAACACGGCCGAATGGAATTCAGGGGCGATGCCGATGCCGGTGTCGGCCACCGAAAACACGACCGCTTCGTCGCCTTCGCGACGCACCGACACCCGGACCTCGCCACGCGCGGTGAACTTGAGCGCATTCGAGATGAAGTTGCGCAGGATCTGCGAGAGCTTGTGGTCGTCGGTGTAGAGGCGCGGCAGGCCCTCGGGCTCCTCGAACACCAGGATCACCTCCGGGTTGTCGAGCACCGGCTTGAACATGCCACGCAGCGCCTGAAACAGATCGACCAGTTCGAACCACGCCGGCGAGATCTCGACCCGCCCGGCCTCCACCTTGGCCAGGTCGAGCAGGTCGTCGACCATGTCGGCGAACTCGGCAGACGAGCTCTGAATGAAGCCGACCTGCCGCGCCTGCTCGGGCGTGAGCGTGCCGTCGGTGTGCTCGGCCAGCAGCCGCGAGATGCTGCGGATGGAATTGATCGGCGTGCGGAACTCGTGGCTCATGTAGGCCAGGAAACGGCTCTTGAGCTCGGTGGCGCGGCGCAGTTGTTCGGCCTGCGCGTCGAGCTCGGCGTAGAGCGCCACCACGCCGCGGTTGGTTTCTTCCAGTTCGGCCCGCAGCTCGGCGGCCTCGGCCAGGGCGCGGGCGAGCGCGCCTTGCCCGTCCTCCGTGTCCTGCACGGGGGTGGGCGTCTGGTCGGTGGTGTCGGACATGAAGGCGTTTCTCGGGGCGTGAGGAGCGTTGTGGGGAATCGGCGGTTTCAATGCACACGGCGCAGCACGACCACGGTGGCGTCGTCGCGCTTGCGGCTGTGCTCGCGCAGCAGCAGGGCCGCTACCAGCGCCGGGTCGCGGTCCATCAGGGGCCGGATGCGCGACGGATCCCAGCGGGTCTCGATGCCGTCGCTCAGCACGATGACCATGGCGTAGGGCGGCAGCGCCATCACGGCCTCCTGCGCACGTCGCATCTGGAGGCCC
Source organism: Xylophilus sp. GOD-11R (assembly GCF_033546935.1). Lineage (GTDB taxonomy): Bacteria > Pseudomonadota > Gammaproteobacteria > Burkholderiales > Burkholderiaceae_C > Xylophilus. The sequence continues at coordinate 3,935,238 of NZ_CP137854.1, forward strand.
AAGGTGCCGTGCTGGGTGACCATGCTGCGGTCGAACACGCCGGAGACGATGCGCGCCACGACGTTGCCGGCGCCGGCGCAACGCACGGTCTGGCCGTCGAGCCGCAGGCAGCACACGGCTGCGCCGCGCGTGGTCTGCAGCGCGACGTGGATCGCGTCGAGCAACCCGGCCATCGCGCCGAAGGGCTGTGCGCGGAACTCGCCGGACGCCGCCTGCGAGGCCTTGGCCGCTTCCGGGCCGTGGCCCAGGCCATCGGCCACCATCAGCGAGGCCTGTTCGCCGTCGAGTGCGAGCGCCCAGGCGTCGCCGTGCGCCACTTCGCCGGGCGCCGCGACATTCACCGCCCCGACCTCGACGACCCCGGGCGCAAGCGCGATGGCCGGCGCATCGAGCCGGCGCACCCGCGCCACGCAAAGCGTGCCGCCGGGCACGGTGTCGGTGGGAATGCTGGAGTGGATGTCGAACTCGTCGGCCAGCCGGCGCACGGCGCCCAGGCCGGTACCGGGGCTGCTGCCGTTGCCGGTGGAATAGCCATCGCTCATGCAGCGCGCCATGTCGGTGATGCCCGGGCCTTCATCGATGGAGATGACCTCCACGTCGCCACGGTCGGGCCGCGATGCAATGAGCAGTTGGCCCGCCTTGGCGTGGCGTTGGAGGTTGGAGCCGAGCTCGGTCACCACCAGCGCCAGCCGGCCGGCCTCGACCTCACCCAGACCGATCTCGCGCGCCAGATGCGCAGCGTGGCGCCGCGCCTCGCCAACCCGACTCGCGTCGTCGATCGGGAAGGCGGTGTGGGTCCAGCCCGCGATTATTTCCACTTGGTGATGCTGACCCGCGTTCCCTGTCCGGGCGCTGACTGCAGGTCGAAATCGTTCACGAGTCGTTTGCTGCCCGGCAGGCCCAGGCCCATGCCACTGCCGCTGGTCCAGCCGTCGGTGAGCGCGAGCTTGAGGTCGGCAATGCCGGGGCCTTGGTCCTCGAAGTGGAGTTGCAACCCGCGCCGGCCGTTGGCTTCCACGATCTCCCAGCGCATCTGGCCGCCGCCGCCGTGGATCAGCGTGTTGCGCGACAGCTCGCTGGCCGCGGTGATCATCTTGGTCTGGTCGACGAGCGACAGCTTGAGTTCCTGGCAGAGCGTACGCACCATCTGGCGGCTGACGACGATGTGCTGCTCGGTCTCGATCGGCATGCTGCCGCTGGGTTCAGCGGCCAAGAAGCTGCTCCTCGCGCGCCCGGCGCAAAAGCTCCATGCCGCGCTCCACATTCAGCGCGGTTTTCACGCCGTCGAGCGACAGGCCGAGCTCCACCAGCGTGATGGCCACCGCCGGCTGCATGCCGACGACCACCGTGGTGGCCGACAGGATGCGGGCGATGCCCGAAATACTGGTGAGCATGCGGCCGACGAAGGAATCGACGATCTCCAGCGCCGAGATGTCGATCATCACGCCGCTGGCCCCGGTGGTGGCGATCTTGTTGGCCAGATCGTCCTGGAGTGTGATGGCCATCTGGTCCTGCATGTCGACCTGGATGGTCACCAGCAGGGTGTCGCCCATGCGAAGGATTGGAATGCGATCCATGCGGTGCGGGCTCCGTTCAGGCCTGGCCGCGCGTGATGCGCCAGCCGGTCTTCTGCAGGGCCAGCGCCAGTGCGTCGGCCAGCGAGGCCTTGGTGTTGATGCCTTCGAGGTCGATGCCCAGGTGCACGATGGTCTGCGCGATCTGCGGCCGGATCCCGCTGATGATGCAGTCCGCGCCCATCAGGCGGATGGCGGTCACGGTTTTCAGCAGGTGCTGCGCGACCAGGGTGTCGACCGTGGGCACGCCGGTGATGTCGATGATGGCGAGCTCGGACTCGGTCTCCACGATGCGCTGCAGCAGTGTCTCCATGACCACCTGCGTGCGGTTGCTGTCGAGGATGCCGATCATGGGCACCGCCAGCACGCCGTCCCACAGCTTGATGACGGGGGTGGAGAGCTCGAGCAGCTCTTCCTGCTGGCGCCGGATGATGTCTTCGCGCGAATGCTGGAAGCTGTTGACCGTGCGCTGCGCCATACGGTCGATCAGCGAGGTGACGCTCCACAGTGCAGCCGACAACGCCTTGGGATCCTTCTCGTACTGCACCTGCAGCAGCTCGAAGAGCGGCTTCTTGAGCGCCAGCACGAATACGCTGGTGTCGCCGGCAGCCTGGCCCTTGGCCGCCCGCGACCTGGAAAGGGATTCGAGCGTCTGGCGAACGCCTGACCAGTCCGGAGAATCGAGATTGTCGAGGTCGCCGTCGGCGGCCACACCCGCGCGCAACTGCTGGAGCAGGTCGGCGGCTTCCACCAGCGCGGTGCGGCGTGCATTGGGTTCGGTGACGCCGGCTTCGCTCAGCCAAACGTCCAGGATGGCGGCCTCGTCGGCGCCGATTGCGGCAGAGATCGCCGTGTTTTCACTTTTCATCTGAATTCCTGGTGGTGTCGGGCCATGGCGATGCCGCGCGGCGCCGAGGCTTTTTTTGCCGGTTCCGGGGGGCAGATTCTAGGTGAGGAAGTCGCACGGCCGGCCGAGAGCGAGCGGCCCGCAGGCCCGCAGGCCCGCAGGCCCGCAGGCCCGCAGGCAGGCAGGCAGGCGGCCGGCGGCCGGCGGGCAGGGTCGGCGCGGCGAAGCGCCGCGCGATCAGTGGTGGCCGATGATCGCGTGCGGCAGGTAGGGTGCTTCCAGCCGGGCGATGTCCTCGTCGGACAGCACCAGCTCGCAGGCGGCCGCGGCCTGGTCGAGCTGCCAGGTCTTGCTGGCGCCGATGACCGGCGCCGCCACGCCCTTGTGCAGCAGCCAGGCGTAGGCCACGGTGGCATGGCCCACACCGCGTGCCGCCGCCACCTCGCCGAGCGCGGCGACCACGGCGAAGTCGCAGTCGCGGTAATACCAGCGCTGGGCCACGTCGTCGAGCTGCGCGCGGCTGGTCTGCGCCGCCTTGGCGTCGCCGGCGCCGCGGTTGCCGGCCAGGAAGCCGCGCGCCAGCGGGCTGTAGGGGATCAGCGCCACGCCCTGGTCGTGGCAGAGAGGATTCATCTCGCGCTCTTCTTCCCGGTAGGCGAGGTTGTAATGGTTCTGCATGGAGACGAAGGGCGTCCAGCCGCGCTCGCGGGCGATCTGCTGGCACTTGGCGAACTGCCAGGCGTACATGCTGCTCGCGCCCAGGTAGCGCACCTTGCCGCTCTTGACGATGTCGTGCAGCGCTTCCATGGTTTCCTCGATCGGCGTGTCGGGGTCGAAGCGGTGGATCTGCCACAGGTCGATGTAGTCGGTGCCCAGCCGCTGCAGCGAGGCGTCGATGGCGTGGAACAGCCGCTTGCGCGAGAGCCCGCCGCGGTTGGGCGCCCACACCGGATGGGCCGAGCTGTAGGCCAGGTCGACCGGATGGAACACCTTGCTGGAGATGACCACTTCTTCCCGCCGGCAGAACTCGCGCACGAAGCGGCCGGTGAGCACCTCGGATTCGCCGGCCGAATAGAGATCGGCGGTGTCGAAGAAATTGATGCCTGCCTCCACCGCGTGGCGCACCACCGGGCGCGAGGCCTCTTCCTCCATGATCCAGGGCCGCCAGCGGGCGGTGCCGTAGGTGAGCATGCCCAGCGCGATGCGCGAGACCTTCAGGCCGGTGCGGCCGAGGTTGGTGTAGTTCATGGCGTCTCCGTCTTCTCGGGTGGGCACACGGTGTCCCGCAGCCGGTTCTTCTGCATCTTGCCGGTCGGCCCGAGCGGGATCGCGTCGACGAAGACCACGTCGTCCGGTATCCACCAGCGCGCCACCTTGCCGTCGAAGAAACGCAGCAGCTCGTCGCGCTCCACCTGCGCCCCCGGGCGCCGTACCACCACCAGCAGCGGCCGCTCGTCCCATTTGGGATGCGGCACGCCGACACAGGCGGCCAGCGCCACTGCCGGATGCGCGACGGCGATGCATTCGATGTCGATCGAGCTGATCCATTCGCCACCGCTCTTGATGACGTCCTTGGCCCGGTCGGTGATGCGCATGAAGCCGTCGGCGTCGATGGTGGCGACGTCGCCGGTGGGAAACCAGCCGTCCTGCAGCGGGCTATTGCCGGCACGGAAATAGGAGCTGGTCACCCACGGCCCGCGGATCATCAGCTCGCCCGGGCTGCGGCCGTCCCAGGGGAGTTCGGCGCCCCGGGCATCGACGACCTTCATGTCGACGCCGAAGATCGCCCGCCCCTGTTTGGCCTGCAGCGCCAGGCGTTCGTCGGCGGGGCGATCGTGGTGGTGCGCCTTGAGGGTGCTGGTCGTGGCCAGCGGGCTTGTTTCGGTCATGCCCCAGCCGTGCATCACATGTACGCCATAGCGTTCCTGGAACTCCCGGATCATCGACGGCGGGCAGGCCGAGCCGCCGATGCCGGTGAGGCGCAGGGTGTGGAAGCGCAGGCCCCGCTCACCCACGTGGGCCAGCAGGCCCTGCCAGATCGTCGGCACGCCGGAGGCGATGGTCACGCCCTCGGCCTCGAACAGTTCGTAGAGGCTGGCGCCGTCGAGCCGCGGGCCGGGAAACACCATCTTGGCGCCCACCATGCAGGCCGCGTAAGGCAGCCCCCAGGCATTGACGTGGTACATGGGCACCACCGGCAGGATCGCGTCGGTGGCCGAGCAGCCCACCGCGTCCGGCAGCGCCACGGCGAAGGCGTGCAGCACGCTGGAACGGTGGCTGTAGAGCACCCCTTTGGGATGGCCGGTGGTGCCGGAGGTATAGCAGAGGCCGGAGGCGGCGGCCTCGTCGAACACCGGCCAGTCGTAGTCGTCGGAGGCGGCCTCCAGCAGTTCCTCGTAGCAGAGCAGTCCGGCAATGCTGCTGTGCGCCGGCATGTGGGCGCGGTCGGTCATGGCGACCAGGGCACGCACGCCGCCCAGGCGCGGCGCGATCTCTTCGACCAGCGCGAGAAAGCTCAGATCGAAGAACAGCACCTGGTCGTCCGCGTCGTTCAGCATCCAGACCAGCTGGTCGGCATGCAGTCGCGGATTGGCCGTGTGCACCACCGCGGCCATGCCGCTGATCGCGTAGTACAGCTCCATGTGCCGATAGCCGTTCCAGGCGAGCGTGGCGACGCGCTGATCCGCCGCCACGCCGAGCGCGGCCAGCGCGTTGGCCAGGCGACGGGCGCGGGCGGCAAAGGCGCGGTAGTCGTAGCGGTGGATGTCGCCTTCCACGCGCCGCGAGACGATCTCGCGCTCGCCGTGGTGGCGCTCGGCATGGCGCAGCAGGGAAGAGATCAGCAGCGGCTGCTGCATCATCGTGGAGAGCATGCGAGAAGCCCTTTCTTCGTCTCAGACGCTGAGCGCGCCGTCGACCGGCAGCAGCACGCCCGAGACGTAGGCCGCCTCGTCCGACACCAGGAACAGCGCCGCGTTGGCCACGTCCCAGCAGCTGCCCTGCCGGCCCATGGGGCAGCGTGCGTCGCGCTCGGCCAGGATCGCGGCGAACTCCTCGGGGCTCTTGTCGCGAAACAGCGTGCGGATGTGCGGCGTGTCGATCATGCCGGGCAGGATCGCGTTGCAGCGGATGCCCTTGGGCGCATAGGTGCGCGCCATCACGCGGGTGAGCTGGTTGAGCGCGGCCTTCGAGGTGTTGTAGGAGATGAATTCCACCGTGGTCCAGCGCAGGCTGGCGGTGGACGACACGTTGACGATGGCGCCGCGGCCGGCGCGCTCCATGTGCGGCAGCACTTCCTTGCAGGCCAGGAAGACGCTTTTCAGGTTGACGTCGTGCACCCGGTCCCAGTCGTCCTCGGAGGTGTCCACCACGCCGCCGCGCACCTCGATGCCGACGTTGTTGTAGAGGATGTCGATGCGACCGAAACGCTCGACCGTCTGCGCCACCACCGCGCTCACCTGCGCATGGCGCGCAGCGTCGGCCTGCAGGGCCACGGCCCGGCCGCCCTCCTCCACGATCTGGCGCACGGTGTCTTCGGCCGCGGCCAGCTGCAGGTCGACCACCACTACCGTCGCGCCCTGGCGGGCGAAGGTCAGCGCCACCGCCTGGCCATTGCTCGGGCCGCCGTCGGCCGAGGAGCTGCCGCCGCCGATCAGCAGGCAGACCCGGCCGGCGAGCCGCTGAACTGCCTCGTGTTTCGTGTTCATGCCTGGTTCGCTTTCCTGGTCATTGGTCCGTACTCAGCACGATCTTTCCGAAGTGCACGTTGCGCCGCATGGCGTCGCAGGCCTGCGCCACCGCCTCCAGTGGTAGCCGCATGTCGATCGGCAGGCCGAGCAGGCCGGCCTGCAGCGCAGGCCACAGGTCGGCGCGCACCTGCGCGCCGATGGCGCCGACCTCGGCCGCGTCGCGGGTGCGAAAGCTGGTGCCGAGGTACTGAATGCGCCGCATCGAGTGCAGGTCGAAATCGAATTCACCGCGCTCGCCGGCCATGCGGCCGACGTTGACGATGCGGCCGCCGAGCGCGGTGGCGCGCATGGCGGGGCCGAGGTGGGGACCGGCCAGGAAGTCGATCACCAGATCGACGCCCCGCCCGCCCGTCAGCGCCAGCACCGCGTCGGGCCAGCCGGCATCGCCGGTGTCGACGGTCTCGCCGGCGCCGAATTCGCGCAGCCGCTCGCGCCGGTCGGCCCGGGTCGAGGTGCCGACGACCGTCCCGGCGCCGAGCAGGCGCGCGACCTGCAGGCACATCAGGCCCACGCCCGACGACGCCCCCAGCACCAGCACCGACCGCCCCATGCGCAGCGCGCCGTGGGTGACCAGCGCGACATGCGCGGTGCGCAAGGCCACGGTGAGGCAGGCCGCCGTCTCGTACGACATGGCGGCCGACGGGATCGCGAACGCGCGGCGCGCATCGGTGACCGCGTAGTCGGCAAAGCCGCCGGTGCCCGAACACATCACCCGATCGCCGACCTTCAGGCCGGAAACGTCCGCCACGTCGGCGCCCGCTTCGATCACCTCGCCGGCCCACTCCAGCCCCAGCGGCGTGCCGGGGCCGCCCTGCAGGCCGTGGGCCTTGCCGTCGATCAGCAGCAGATCGGCGCGGTTGAGCGAGGCGGCGCGCACCCGCACCAGGATCTCGGTCGGCCCGGGCCGGGCAAGCTTTCGCTCGACGATCACCGGCCCGTCCGCGCCCAGCACCGCCGCCCGCATGGTCGTGCCTGGGCTGCTCATCGCATGTAGGCGCCGCCGTTGACGTCCAGCGTGATGCCGGTGACGTAAGACGAAAGGTCGGACGCCAGGAACAGGCAGGCGCTGGCCAGCTCCACCGGCCGTCCGGCGCGGCGCATCGGCCAGCCCTGGGCCGACGCGTCCTTCTCCTCGTCGCTGCGGTTGGTGCGCGAGAAGTCCGTGATGATCAGCCCCGGCGTGACCGCGTTGGCGCGGATGCCCTCGGGCCCCAGCTCCAGCGCCAGCGAGCGGGTGAAGCCCAGCACACCGGCCTTGGCCGCGCAGTAGTGCGGCCCGCCGAAGACGCCGCCGCCCTGCTGCGCCGACATGGACGACACCGACACGATGCTGCCGTCGCCCTGCGCCCGCATCGTCGGCAGCACCGCCTGCGACAGCAGGATGGTGCCGCGCAGCACCACGTCGGTGACGAGTGCGTAGTCGGCGTCGGTGATCTCGGCGACCTTGCGTTTCTGGGTAAGGCCGGCGTTGTTGATCAGCACGTCGATGCGGCCCTGCGCGGCGCCCCAGGCGAGCGCTTGCGCGACGGCCTGCTCGCAGGAAGACCGGTCGGTCACGTCGCAGCGGATGCCGATGGCGACGTCGCGGCCCTCGGCCACGTCGGCCGCGGCCAGGCGCACCTCGTCCTGGTCGAGGTCGAGCATGGCGACCCGTGCCCCGTGCTCCACGCACAGCCTGGCGGTGGCCTTGCCGATGCCGCGCGCGCGGCCGGCGCCGGAGATGAGGACGGTGCGGCCTTCGAGCAGGCGGCCGGAGCGCAGGCCGCCGAACGGCTGGCCTTGCGACGGGTTCATGGCGGTGGCGTTCATTCGTCGACGTGGATGTTGGAGTTGGTGGCGATCTCCTTCCACTGCGGAATGCCGGCGGCCAGCAGCGCGTGGTAAGCGGCACCGGGCACGTAGTCCTTGGTGACGCCGAGTTCGAGCAGCTTGGCGGCCATGTCGGGCTGGTCGAGCGCCTGCTTCATGGCGGCCGCGAGCTTGTCGAGCACCGGCTGCGGCGTGCCGGCCGGCGCATAGAAGGCCCACATGGGCGCCAGCGCGCTCTTGCCCGAGAAGTCGATGCCGGACTCCTCGAACGAAGGCACGTCGGGCAGGCTGGGGCTGCGCTTGACGCAGGCCGCGATGGCCCGGAGCCGGCCGGACTTGACCAAGGGCGTGGCGGTCGCCATGTCGATATAGGCCATCTTGATCTGGCCGCCGAGCAGGTCGTTCACGATGGGGCCGGTGCCTTTGTAGGGCACGTGGCTGGTGTTGATGCCGGCGCGCTGATTGAGCAGTTCGCCGCAGAAATGCCCGGTCGAGCCCACGCCCCAGCTGGCGTAGAGCAGGCCCTCCTTCGGGTTCTGTTTGGCCAGGGCGATCAGCGATTTGAGGTCGGTCGCGGCAAAGTCGTTGGTCACCGCCAGCAGGATCGACGCGGTGCCGATCTGCGCGATGGGCGCGAAGTCCTTGATCGGGTCGTAGCTCATCTTCTTGCGCACGATGGGCAGCAGCACGTTGGAGGTGAAGCCGCCCAGGCCGATGGTGTAGCCGTCGGGTGCGGCGCGCGCCACGCCCTCCATCGCCAGCGAGCCGCCGGCGCCGGGCCGGTTGTCCACGATGAACGAGGTCTTGAGGATGGCGCCCATGCGGTCGGCCATCAGCCGCGCCAGCACGTCGCCGCCGGCGCCGGCCGTCGCCACCGCGATCAGCTTGACCGGCCGCGCCGGGTAGTCGGCCGCGCCCGGTTGCGCCCAGGCCGTCACCGCCGTGGCGACGCCGACCAGGCCGAGCAGGATCTTCTTGAACATGTCTTGTCTCCTTATTCGTTGTCGTGCGGGAATCCGGTGGCGTGTCGCCAGCCTCAGTCGTCGGGCACCGCCGCCTGCGATACACCGGCGGGAAAGCGCGCCTGCCCTGCCTCGAGCGGCACCGCCGCCGAGTTCAGGAAGAAGGCGGCCATGTGATAGAAGCTCGACGAAAAAATCAGCTCCATCACCTGCTCCTGGGGCCAGGTCGCGTTGAGTTCGCGCCAGGCGGCATCGGACAGCGTGGAGTGCCGGTGCAGTTCGTCGACCATGCGCACCACCAGCCGCTCGGCCTGCGTCCACAGGCCCTCGGACAGTTCGGTCCAGCTCGCGCAGCAGGTCAGTTCGTGGATCTGCGCATCGCTCAGGCCGCACTTGTCGGCGTAGATGCTGACGTGCATGCCCCACTCGTACTCGGAGCGGGTGAGCGCGCCGGTGCGGATGATGGAAATCTCCCGCTCCCGCTCGCCGACCGCGCCGCCGAAGAGCACCACGTGCGCCATCGACTGGAAGGCCGCCGCCAGCTGCGGGTGGTGGGCCAGCGCCCGCCGCAGGTTGACCGGAGACAGGCCGCTGAAAGCCGAGCTTTCGACGAGCTTGCTCACATGCGCCTCGTACGGGGGGGGACGCAACGGCAGGCGGCTGGAATGGGGAATGTCGGTTTGCAGCATGGGCCGAAATTTCGCACCGTAGAAGAAACGTTTCCACAGTAAAAACCCGAGACCGGATCCATCGTCGGACAAACCACGATAGGGTCTACCCGAAGTGGCTTTTAGCTACCATCGCCAGAGAATGTGGAAACGTTTCTTTATGGCGCGCATGGACTGCCCGGCCGCCGCCCATTCCAGGAGTCTCCCGATGCCGCTTCCCAAGACCGTCCATCCCCAGACCCGGCTGCTCACCGTCAACATCCACGACGCCGCCGGCGTGCCGATGCGCGACGAGGGCGTCACCCTCACCCCGCTCTACCTCGACCGCGAGAAGGGCACCTGGGTGCTCTATGCCCGCTTCGAGCCCGGCGCCCGCCTGCCCACGCACTTCCACACCGGCACGGTGCACTTCTTCACCACCAAGGGCACCTGGTGGTACGACGAGCATCCGGAAGACCCGCAGACCGAAGGCAGCTACCTCTACGAGCCCGGCGGCGCGGTGCATACCTTCACCGTGCATGCCGATGCCAAGGAAGCCGCCGAAGGCTTCATGGTGGTCGACGGCGCCAACATCAACTTCGTCGACGGCGAGTACCACAGCATCGTCGACGCCGGCGCGCTGGAAGACGGCATTCGCAAGGCCGCGCAATACAACAACATGCCGATGCCGCGCTATATCCGGCCGCGCGGCGGCGCGGGCTTCTCCGACGACTGAGCCAGCCGCGCCATCGGTCGACCGCGGCCGTCCATTACGATGCCCGGCTGACCTCGCCCCTTACGCGCCGCGCATTTCCATGAAAGCCAGACCCACCATCCGCGATGTCGCGCACGCCGCCGGTGTGTCGCTGGGCACCGCCTCCCGCGCGCTCAACCGCAGCGGACGGGTCAGCGAGGACGCGGTGGCCAAGGTGAGCAAAGCCGCCCGCCAGCTGGGCTACGAGCCCGACGCCATCGCCCAGAGCATGCGCACCCGCTCCACCGGCGTGATCGGCGTGCTGGTCTCCGACTTCGCCAATCCGCTCTACGCGCGCATCCTCACCTCGATCGAGACCGAGCTGCAGCGCGCCGGCTACACCTTGCTGCTGGCCAGCACGCACAACGACAGCAAGCGCGAGAAGGCGCTGATCGACCTGTTCCGGCGGCGGCGCATCGACGGGCTGGTGCTCGGCCCCTGCGAGAGCGAGTCGCCCGAATTCATCGAACGGCTGTCGGCCGAGCTCCCGCTGGTGGCGCTCGACCGCGACTTCTCTCCCGCCAGCACCGGCATCCAGGTCGACCACTACCACGGTGCCCTGCAGGCCACCCGCCACCTGCTCAACCTCGGTCACCAGCGCATCGCGCTCATGACGCCCGGGCGCGAGCTGCGGCCTGGCCGTGAACGCATCGCCGGTTTCACCGACGCCTACCGCGAACGCGGGCTGCAGCCCGACCCCAAGCTGATCCGCGCCGAGAAGTCGGCCATGGAGTTCGCCTTCAGCGAGGCGCTCGCCCTGCTGTCGGGCCCGCTGGCGCCCACCGCCTTCGTGTGCCTGGGCACGCGCATCCTGGCGGGCGTGCTGCAGTCGCTGCGGCATTCAGGCCGCTCGGTGCCCGAGGACGCGAGCGTCATCAGCGTCGGCGACGCCGACCTGGCCCAGCTCTTCAACCCCGCCATCACCGCGCTGGCTTGGGACCTGGAAGCCATGGGCCGGGTCATCGTGCAGCTCATGCTCAAGCGGCTCGACAGCAAGGCCACGCCCGAGCCCGAACGCATCGTCATCACCACCCAGCTGATCCTGCGCGATTCGTGCGCGCCGCATACCGGCGTGACCCGCGCCGCACGGACTTCGCAGGCCTGACCCACCGCCCGAGCAGCAACCATGTCCATCCGTTCCGTCGGCGGCGTCGCCGTCCAGCCCCGCCACCGCCTGTCGTGCCACTGTGGCGCGGTCGTGCTCGAACTCGACCTGCCCGACGGCATCGTCGACCCGCGACATTGCAACTGCTCGATGTGCCGCCGCCGGGCCGCGGTAGTTGCCTCGGTACCGCTGGCGGGCATCCGTGTCGTGCAGGGCGGAGAGCACCTGCGGCTCTACCAGTTCAACACCATGGTCGCCCGGCACTACTTCTGTGGCCGGTGCGGCATCTACACCCACCACCAGCGGCGCTCCCGCCCCGAGCTCTACGGCTACAACGTCGGCGGACTCGAAGGCATCGACCCCTTCCTCATCGAAGGCGTTCCGGTGAACGACGGGGTGAACCATCCGGCGGACCGGCCGCCCCACGATCGCGGCGCCGGTTGAACGAAAGCTTGGCTGCTGAAACCGCCCGGCGGCGCCTTCAGCGATCCATCGTCCGTCGTTCGCGGCTCTGATCGACCGCCTCCGCCAACCGGTCCATCACGCCACGAATCACGGCCACTCGTTCCACGAGTTCCGCCCGCAATGCCACGCTCCTGGAGACCAGTTCGCCCACGGTGGAATCAGGCAGAGCAGGCAACTCGGCCGGTGCGGCAGCGGGCCAGGCCAGGCTGATGTCGGCAACCGCCGCGTCGAAAAATCCGGCACGGCCCCTCACGGAGCGGTGCACCCAGTCGCACACCTCGTCTTCGAGTTGGTCACCGTTGAGGCTGGGACCGGGCGCGACGCATTGGATGACACCATGCAGCACGCCCCCTTCGTCGCGGATGCGGGCGGTCCACTGGCGGCTGCTGAACGTTGCACGGAAGGGATAGTTGCGACCGTTGAAGAACACTTCCGAATCGAATGTCATCCAAGACATGGAATTGCCCTTTCCGATGCACCGGCCGCCGCGCCGTTAGGTGGCGGCAAACGACATTCGACGTCCGATGGCGTCCATCAAAGCACTTTCGAGCGCGGTCAGATCTACGGGTTTTCCCAGGTGGGCATCGAAGCCGGCCGCCATCGCTCGCTGTATATCCGCCTCGCGCGCCATTCCCGATACCGCTACCAGCGCGATGTTGCGGGTGTCGGCCTGGCCACGGATGGCCTCGGCCAACCAGTACCCGTCGTGCTGGGGCATGCCGATGTCCGAAATCACCGCATCGAATTTGCCGGCGTCGAGCCGTTCGATGCCCTCGATCGCGTTCGACGCCGTCGTGACCAGGGCGCCCTCGTCCCGCAGGATCGAAGCGAACGCTTCGAGCATGTCCACCTCGTCGTCGATCATGAGGATGCGCATGCCCCTGAACCCGCCAGCCGGACTGGCGTCGAGTGTGCGCGCCGGCAGTCCGGCCAGGGGAAGCCACACGGTGAAGCACGACCCTTTTCCAAGCCCGGCCGAGCTGGCCGCGACCCGCCCGCCATGCAGGTCGACCAACTGCCGGACCAGCGCCAGCCCGATGCCCAGTCCCCCGCCGCGGCGGCTCGGCCCCGCGTCGACCTGGCCGAACATCTCGAACACGCCGGCCAGGTTACCGGCTTCCATGCCGATGCCGTCATCGGTCACGGTCAGCACGGCCATGTCGTCCTCGCGCGCCAGTCCGATCTGCACACCGCCGCCTTCGGGCGTGAACTTGATCGCGTTGGTCACCAGATTCCAGACGATCTGCTCGACGCGGACCGCGTCTGCGCGGATGTTCAACTCGGCGATATTCAGCGTCAGGTGCTGGCGCTTGGCCTCGATGTCGGGCGTGGCGGCCTCGACAATATTGCGCACCAGCTCTGCCATGTCCGTCATGGCCGGCGAGAGCACCAGCTTGGCCATGTTGGCGCGTGACAATTCGAGCAGGTCGTTGATGAGCTGTAGCTGGCTGAGCACGGCGCCTTTCATGGCATCGGTCGCCCGGAGCGCCCGTTTGTCGCCCTGAAAAGAAGGAAGCCGCGCCAGCAGTTGCGCGTTCATCTGAATGATCGACAGCGGGTTCTTGAGCTCGTGCGACACCACCGCCAGGAACTCGTCCTTCATGGTGTCCACCTCCTGCAGCCGGCTGCTGGTCGCGCGTTCGGCGCTCAGAGCCTCTTCGCGGCCTCGGTTGCGCATTTCCTCGGCCGTGAAGTTACGGCAAATCTTGGCAAACCCCGTGAAGCGGCCGTCGTCGAGCGGACTGGTGATGCCGCTGCAGAACACGCGCTCGCCGTCCTTGCGCAGGTGCCAGCGGTTGTCGTCGGCCCGGCCCGCTTCCCGGGCCTTGTGCAGTTCCTCGCGCGCCTTGCCGGCCTCGCGGTCTTCCGGCGTGAAGATCAGCTCGAAAGAAGCGCCCACCGCGTCGGCGGCGCTGTAGCCGAAGATCTTTTCGGCGCCCGGGCTCCAGGTGGCGATGGTACCGGCGGTGTCCATGGTGATGATCGCGTAGTCGCGCATGCTTTCGGCCACCAGACGCATGCGCCGCTCGCTCAGGCGCAGCTGCTCCTCGGTGGCGCGCCGCGCGGTGATGTCGAAGAAGGCCAGCACCGCGCCTTCGATGCGGTCGTCGGTGGTGCGGTAGGGCACGGCGCGTGCCAGGAAACAGCGCTGGTCGTCGCTGCGGACCTCGCGCTCGATGCGCTTGAGGTCGCGCAGCACGTCGCGCACGTCGACCGCGAGATCCGGGTAATCGAGCCGATGGGTGATGTCGAGCAGCGGTCGGCCGGCGTCGGTCGCCAGCAGGTTGAAGATGGTCGCCGCCTGCGGGGTGAAGCGTTTCACGCGCATCTCCCGGTCGACGAAGACCGTGCCGATCTCGGCGGAATTCATCAGGTTCTGGAGGTCGTCGTTGAGCTTGGAGGTGTCCTCCATGCGCAACGTGAGTTCCGTGTTGACCGTGGTCAGCTCCTCGTTGACCGCCTGCAGCTCCTCGCGACTGGTTTCCAGCTCCTCGCTGGTGGAGCGCAGTTCCTCGTTGATGGTCTGCAACTCTTCGTTGGATGCGCGCAGCTCTTCGGTGGATGCAGTGGATTCGCCCACCATGTTCTTCAGACGTTCCTGCGTCTTGAGCAGCTCGGCTTCCAGCGATTCCACCACCGGATCACGCAGCGCGATGCTGCCGGCTGGCACCACCATGCTTTCCTGGGCTTCGTCGAACACCACCAGCATCAGGCCGCGCGGCAGCTCGTCGGTGGCCGGGCGCACGGTCATGATCACGGTGTGGAGTTGGCCGCCGATGGTCAGGCGCACACGCGGCGCCTCCACGATCAGCCCGGTTTCGGTGGCACGGGTCAGCGCCGCACGCAACTCGGCACGCAGTTCGGGACGTGCCAGCGCCAGCAGCTTGGACGTGGGGGCGCCTTCGGGCAGCCGCAGCAGGTGCGATGCCCGCTCGCTCACATGCAGCACCGTGTCTTCGGCATCGACCAGCACGGTGGGCGGCGCATAGTTGCGCAGCACGCGTTCATGCAGCAATTCGAGCGGCGGCTTGGAACGCTCCTTGCTGGGTGCCCGCATGGTGGGCGACAGCTGCTCGGGAACCTTGCTGGGCAGCAAAGGCAGCGAACGCGCACGCGGCAACTTGGGACTGGCGCAATAGACACGATGGCTCTTGTTGACGCTCTCGAACAGCCCCTCCGCCGCATCGACGGTCTCGGAGCTGCCGAGAAACAGCAGGCCGCGCTGCTTCAACGCGAAATGGAAACTGCGCAACACCTGGGTCTGCGCGAACCGGTCCAGGTAGATCAGCAGGTTGCGGCAGCAGATCAGGTCCATGCGGGTGAACGGCGGATCGTGCAACACGTTGTGCGCCGAAAACACCACCATGTCCCGCGTGGCCTTGTTGATGCGCAGGCCGTTGTTTTCCACGACGAAGAAATTGCGCAGCCGGTCGGCGCTGACATCGCTGGCGATGGACGACGGAAACACACCGGTGCGGGCCGCAGAGATGGCGCGTTCGTCGATGTCCGATGCGAACAGCTGAATGGTCGCGCCCGCGCCGAGCACTTCGCGCAGCAGGATGCAGAGCGAGTAGGCCTCTTCCCCCGTCGCGCAGCCCG
Organism: Xylophilus sp. GOD-11R; assembly: GCF_033546935.1. Classification (GTDB taxonomy): domain Bacteria; phylum Pseudomonadota; class Gammaproteobacteria; order Burkholderiales; family Burkholderiaceae_C; genus Xylophilus. The sequence goes on from NZ_CP137854.1 coordinate 3,950,750, forward strand.
CCACCCAGGCGCGAAAGGGCTCGCCCGGATGGCGCTCGGCCACCCGGGAGCGCACCGCCTGCTCCAACGCGCCGAAAGCCTCGGGATCGCGGAAGAAATTGGTCACGCTGATCAGCATGTCCTGCAACAAGGCGGGCGTCTCGGGCAGCTCGGTGTCGAGCAGCTGCCGATAGGCGGGCAAGTCGGCCACACCATTGACCTGCATGCGCCGCTCCAGCCTCCGCAGCACCGTGCCGCGCTTGTAGTGCGAGAAATCGTGGCCGGTGCGCTCGCGCAGCAGGGCTTTGATCGAGGCCAGCGCCTCCTCGGCCTGCAGCTCTGCCTCGCCCTGCGCTCTTTCCACCAGCAGGCTCGGCGGCGGCGACGGCAGCTCGATGCGCCGGGCGTTGCGCCACAGCTCCAGCAGCTTGGATGCCATCTCCGCGATCGGGATCACGAAGTCCACGATGCCGGTCTGGATGGCCGCGCGCGGCATCGCGTCGAATTCGGCGTCTTCCGGACTCTGGGCCAACGCCACGCCACCGAGTTCCTTGATGCGCCGCAGGCCCTGTGCGCCATCGCTGCCGGTACCCGTCAGCACCACACCGATCGATCGCTCGGCTTGGGCCTGGGCCAGGCTGCGGAAGAACAGGTCGATCGGACTGCGGCTTCCTTCCATCGGCGTGAGGGGAAAGACGTCGAGATGGCCGTCCGTCATGACCAGCCGAAGGGCTGGCGAGATCACGTAGACATGGTCGACTTCGATCGGTGTCGTCGCCGTCACCGTGCATACCGGCAAATGTCCACTGCGCTGCAAAATTTCTCCGAGCAGACTTTCGTGCTCGGCGCTCAGATGCATGACCACCACGAACGCCATGCCGGGCGTGGGAGGCAGCGACGCCAGCAGGCGCTGCAACGCCGCTACGCCCCCGGCCGAAGCGCCGATTCCCACGACGGGAAACGGCAGGTCGGTTTTGGGGAAAGCGGGATCTTCCGGGTCTTGCAAAAGCATGTTGCGTCACGACGCGGTCGTGCAGAACGAAAGAACCAGCTCTGAGCGCGAAAGGCTCATCGGCGGCCGGAACAGGAGCTTGCTGAAAAGGGGAAGCCGAGGATGCCGGACCTGCCACTCGCGGCGGCATGGCGGGCAGCCATCGCCCGGTCTATCGGAAAGCAAGTGTAAGGGCGGCTTTACGAAGCGGCGGTTGCCAAAGGTATTGCGGCCACGCCGCCGCACGCTGCGGCAGGCGCATCAGTCGGGCGAGAACAGGCGCCGCCGGTCGATGTCGTTGTAGACGATGCGCTGCACGATGCCGGCGCGATCGATGTGGATGCTGATGATGCGCGGATTGTTGATGTCGCTGAAGCGGTAATCCCAGATCGGCCCGTCGAAGGTGGCGACCTTCACGATGCGCATCGGGCGGCCGTAGGTGCGCAGGATCTCGTCTTCGCGCGTCTGGCCTTGGACGATGCGGTTGAAGTTGTCATAGCGCAGCGCCTGGTCCTGGCGGATGAGTCGGCCGGACGTGTCGAAGTCGTAGTTCCAGACCTGGTAGCCGGCGGGCATCTGCGAGTACTGCAAGCGCTGGCCGCCTTCGGGCAGGGGGAATGACGCGGTGGGCGTGCCGAGGCGAGCCTGCACGGTGGCCGGGGTCGCGTTGCCGATGTCGCCCTGCGGCAGCCCCGCGCCACCGCCGCCGAAGAAGCCGAGGCCGCCACTGCTGGCGCCGAAATAGGTGCCGCCGCCGGCGCAGGCGCAGGCGGTGAGCACGACGGTGGCGGCAGCGAGGCTACCGAATCGAATCCAGGTTTTGTCGGGCATGGCTTGTCTCCGGCCAAAGAGCAAATCGTCTCCACGGCCAGTGGCGCGATCTGTCAGCGCATGCCCCGGACTGCGGCGCGCCGACGCCGCCAATGAAAAAAGCCCAAGTGAATCACTCACTTGGGCTTCATCATTTTGGCGGAGAGGGTGGGATTCGAACCCACGGTAGTGTTGCCACTACGCCTGATTTCGAGTCAGGTACATTCGACCACTCTGCCACCTCTCCTGTGTGTCGAGCCTCGGATTCTAGCAGGCAAAAATGCTGCGCTCCACTCAACCGCCGAGTTTTTCCACACCGCCCAGGTATGGGCGCAACACCGGCGGCACCGTCACCGAGCCGTCGGCGTTCTGGTAGTTTTCCAGCACCGCGACCAGCGCGCGGCCCACGGCCAGGCCCGAGCCGTTGAGCGTGTGCACCAGCTCGTTCTTGCCCACCGACGTCTTGAACCGCGCCTGCAATCGCCTCGCCTGGAAGGCCTCGCAGTTGGAGACCGAGCTGATCTCGCGGTAGGTGTTCTGCGCCGGCAGCCACACTTCCAGGTCGTAGGTCTTGGCTGCGCCGAAGCCCATGTCGCCGGTGCACAGCGACATCACGCGATACGGCAGGCCGAGCTTCTGCAGCACCGCCTCGGCATGGCCGGTCATGGCCTCGAGCGCCTCGTAGCTGTGATCGGGATGAACGATCTGCACCATCTCGACCTTGTCGAACTGGTGCTGGCGAATGAGCCCGCGGATGTCGCGGCCACCACTGCCCGCCTCCGAGCGGAAGCACGGCGTGTGCGCGGTGAACTTCATCGGCAACGCCGCTTCGGCCACGATCTCGTCGCGCACGAAATTGGTCAGCGGCACTTCGCTGGTCGGGATCAGGTAGAAGGCGGTCGCGTCCGGTGCGGCCTCGGCCTCCTGGCCGCCCTTCTTGGCCGCGAACAGGTCGCCCTCGAACTTGGGCAGCTGGCCGGTGCCACGCAGGGTTTCGGCGTTGACCACATAGGGCACATAGCACTCGGTGTAACCGTGCTCGCCGGTCTGCACGTCGAGCATGAATTGGGCGAGCGCGCGGTGCAGCCGGGCGATCGGGCCCTTCATGACGGTGAAGCGCGAGCCGGCGAGCTTGATGCCGGCGTCAAAATCCAGGCCCAGCGGGATGCCGATGTCGACATGGTCGCGCGGGGTGAAGTCGAAGGTCTTGGGCGCCAGGCCGCTCGGGCTCCAGCGGCGCACCTCGACGTTGCCGGCCTCGCCCTCGCCCACCGGCACCGATTCGTGCGGCAGGTTGGGCACCGCCAGCAGCAGCGCCTCGAGCTCCGGTTGCAGCTCGCCCAGGCGCGTGGCGGAGGCTTCGAGATCGGCCTTGAGCGAGGCGACCTCGGCCATCACGGCGTCGGCGTTCTCGCCTTTGGACTTGAGCTGGCCGATCTGCTTGGAGAGGCTGTTTCGCCGCGCCTGCAGGTCCTCGGTGCGGGTCTGGATGGTCTTGCGTTCGGCCTCCAGGGCGCGGAAGGCATCCACGTCGAGGAAGGACTGGGGGTTCTTGCGGGTCAGCAGACGGGCAAGGACGGCGTCGAGGTCGCGCCGCAGCAGGTTGATGTCGAGCATGGCGGCGATTGTAATTTTGCCGACCGCCTCCCCCGCCCCGAACTAACATGACCGCTTCTGTCCACGACGAAAGCAGCACGATGTTCCACGTCTACGGCGTCGGCGGACGCCTCTACAGCGGCGGTGCCGAAAACCTTCCGGTGGTGCCGGTGCAGCGACTGGAACGGCTGTCATCGGTGCAGAACTTCATGGTGGACGAGCGCCCGCCGGAAGAGCCCGCCGCCCCGGCGCCGCAGCGCAGCGCTCTGGGCCACGACGCCGTGGCCGCCTACGGCCAGGCCGCCTCGCCGCAGTTCGCGCCGACCCGCCTGCCGCGTGTGGCGGCGCAGTTCATGAGTACCGTCGTGGTCACCGTGCAGGCCGACGCCACGCTGGAACAGGCCGCGGCCTGGATGGCCCGCGAACACGTGGGGCAGGCGCCGGTGATCGACGAACGCCAGCAACTCGTCGGCATGCTGGGGCGTGCGCAGATCGTCGCGGGCGCCGCCGACCCGGAACAGGCGGTGCGCTCGGCCATGCTGTCGCCGGTGCCGGCCGCCTTGCCCGAAACCGATGTGCACCTGGTCGCGAAGGCGCTGCTGCAGACCGACCTGCCCGGCCTGCCGGTGGTCGACGGCGACGGGCGCCTGTGCGGCTTCATCGCGCGCGGCGATCTGCTGCGGGTACTGGCCGACGAGCCGGCACTGGAAGTCTGGGCCTGAGCGGCCTTTCGCGGGCTAGTCGGCCGCCACGGCGGGCGCGCCGTCCAGGCGCAGGCCCTTGGGCAGCGGAAACTTCACCGTTTCCTCGATGCCGTCCATGCGCCGCACCGCCACGGCGCCCAGCGCCTTGATGCGCTCGATCACCTCGCGCACCAGCACTTCCGGGGCCGAAGCGCCCGCCGTCAGTCCGACGCGCTGCACGCCGGTGAACCAGGCCTCGTCGAGCTCGCCGGCGTTGTCGATCATGTAGGCCGGCGTGCCCAGGCGCTCGGCCAGTTCGCGCAGGCGGTTGCTGTTGGAGCTGGTCGGGCTGCCGACGACGATGACCAGGTCGACCTGCCGGCTCATCACCTTGACTGCGTCCTGACGGTTCTGGGTGGCGTAGCAGATGTCCTGCTGCTTGGGCTCGCGGATCGTCGGAAAGCGCGCCCGCACCGCGGCCGAAATGCCCGCCGCGTCGTCGACGCTGAGCGTGGTCTGGGTGACCACCGCGAGCTTCTCGGTCTGGCGCGGCTGCACCCGGGCGACGTCGGCGATGTCTTCCACCAGGTGGATGCCCTCGTCGAGCTGGCCCATCGTGCCTTCGACTTCGGGATGGCCCTTGTGGCCGATCATGATGAATTCGAAACCTTCGCGCGCGAGCTTGGCCACCTCGACATGGACCTTGGTCACCAGGGGGCAGGTGGCGTCGAAGATGGAGAAGCCGCGGGCGCGCGCTTCTTCCTGCACCGCGCGGCTCACGCCATGGGCCGAGAAGACGAGCGTGGCGCCGGGCGGTACGTCGTCCAGGTCCTCGATGAAGATCGCGCCCTTGCGCTTGAGGTCGTCCACCACGAAGGTGTTGTGCACGATCTCGTGGCGCACGTAGATGGGGGCGCCGAACTTGGCGAGCGCCTTCTCGACGATCTCGATCGCACGGTCCACGCCGGCGCAGAAGCCACGCGGCTCGGCCAGCAGGATTTCCTCGACGGTGGCATCGGGCCGGCTCACAGCACGCCGATCAACTGGACTTCGAAACTCACCGGCTGGCCGGCGAGGGGATGGTTGAAGTCGAAGAGCACCGCGTCGGCACCCAGCTCCTTCACCGCACCGGCGTAGCTGCCCTGGCCGTCGGGCGTGGGGAACTGCACCACGTCGCCGACGTGGTATTGCTCGTCCGGATCGCCGAGTTCGGCCAGCAGCTTGCGCGCCACCCATTGCTGCATGTCCGGGTTGCGGTCGCCGAACGCGACGCCGGCCGGCAGTTCGAAGGTGGTGTGCGTGCCCTCGGGCAGCCCGATCAGGCATTGCTCGACCGCGGGCGACAGCTCGCCTGCGCCCAGCGACAGCGTGGCGGGCTTCTCGGCGAAGGTGTCGATGATGACGCCGGCCGGCCCGCGGAGGCGGTAGTGCAGCGTGAGAAACGAGCCGGGCTCGACGAGCGGGGCGGCGGAGGCGGTGGGGGAGGACATTCGTGACCCTATAAACTGAACCGTATTGTAGAAAACCGCCCTTTTCCGGGCGCCCGGCGGTGCTTTGGCACGGGCGTCCTCGCCGTTCCTTCCGTCTGTCGCATGACCGTCCAGTCGCTTCCCGCCGAGGCCCGTCCTCGCGAAAAACTGTTGGCGCGCGGCGCCGCCGCGCTCGGCGACGTCGAGCTGCTGGCCCTGCTGCTGCGCACCGGCCTGCCCGGCCGCGGTGTGCTGCAGATGGCGCAAGACCTGCTCGACCGCTTCGGCGGCATCGCCGGCCTGCTGCACACCACCGCCGACGAGCTCAAGCAGTTCAAGGGACTCGGCGGCACCGCCAAGCGGGCCGAGCTGATCGCGGTGTTGGAACTCGCCCGCCGGGTGCTGGCCCAGCGCCTGCGCGAGACCGAAGTCTTCGCCGACCCGCGCGAAGTACGCGAATACCTGCAATTGCAGCTCGCGCAAAAGCGGCACGAGGTGTTCGCCGTGCTGTTCCTGGATGTGCGTTACCGGTTGCTGGCCTTCGAGGAGCTGTTTCGCGGCACGCTGACGCAGTCGAGCGTCTACCCGCGCGAAGTCGTGTCCCGCGCGCTGCACCACAACGCCCACGGCGTGGTGCTGGCCCACAACCATCCGAGCGGCTCGGTCGAGCCTTCCAAGGCCGACGAGGTGGTCACCCAGCATCTGAAAGCCGCACTGGCGCTGATCGACGTGCGGGTGTACGACCACGTCATCGTCGCGGCCGGGCAGAGCCTGTCGATGGCCGAGGCGGGGCTGGTCTAGGTCGCGATTCACCACAGGGAGAACACGAGCGTGCAGCGTCGTCCTACCGATTCGCCGGCATCCGAGAGCCGCATCACCGCGCATGGCTTGCAGGATCTGGCGGCGATCCGGTCGGAGCTGGCCGCGCGTCAGGCCCGGGTGGCGGCCGAAAAGGCAGTGCGCGCTGCAGCGGCCGCCCGGCGCGAGGCCGCTCGGCACGTGTTCGCCCGGGCGGTCGGTAAGGTGCATCCTTTGCCGGACCGGGGGCGGGCCGTTTTCGAGCCTGAGCTGCCGCCACCTATTCCCGTGCAGCATCAGCTGGACGAAGCGCGGGTGCTGCTGGAGTCGATCAGCGACGACTTCGATGCCAGCACCTTGCTGGATACCGACGATGCGCTGAGCTTTCGCCGTGAGGGTGTGGGGATCGACGTTACCCGACGTCTGCGGCGGGGGGAGTGGGCCATTCAGCGGCAGTTGGATCTGCACGGGCTGCGGACCGATGAGGCGCGCGAGGCGCTGGGTGGGTTTGTTCGTGAGTCTGCCCGGCAGGGGTTGCGGTGTTTGCGCGTCGTGCACGGCAAAGGGCTGGGGTCTGTTGGCAAGACACCGGTTCTCAAAGGGCGCGTGCAGGGGTGGTTGATTCAGAAGCAGGAAGTGCTGGCTTTTGTTCAGGCGCGGCCAATTGACGGGGGGGCCGGGGCTTTGGTGGTTCTTTTGCGGCCTCTCAAGCGGCGGTAAGACGGTGTAGCCGGAGGCTTTGCTTCTGCCGAGCGGGCTGGTCTTTTTTCTTTTCTTCTCTTCGCAGAGGGTGGCGCTCGAGGCGCGCGAGCCCCCAACTCCACCCTGCGACCGGTAGAAGAAAAGAAGCCACGACAACGGCAGCCCAAACAAGGAGCAAGCCCCGTCTCCCAGCTCAGCAAAGATAGAAAAGCGGCATTTCCTCCAAAAACCGGAGGAAAAAACATCCACTTGGATGGCAAGAGCACGTATACACTGGCGGCATGCCCAAAAAGATCACCGCCCACACAGCCGCAATAAAAGCACCCGACGAAAAGATCACCATCAACATCGGCCACGTCGATCTAGGCCAGATCGACCTCCTCGTACAAGAAGGCTTCTTCTCCACCAGAACCGACTTCATCCGCAACGCCATCCGCCACCAGCTCAACACCCAGGCCGACGCAGTCAAACAACTGGTAGTCCGCAAATCCCTGGTCCTGGGCCTGCAGCACTACTCGGTAGCCGACTTGAAGGCCGTGCAGGCAAGCGGCGAAATGCTGCAGATCCGCGTCCTGGGCCTGGCGTCCATCGACGCAGCCGTCACCCCCGAACTGGCCCTGGCCACCATTGAGTCAGTTACCGTCCTCGGTGCCCTGCACGCCACCCCGGCCGTCCGCGCCGCCCTGTCCACCCGGCTGCGCTGACACCCCCAATCCGAGCAAAGGAAATCCATGGATTTCGACCTCCAGAAACTGATGACCCAGGCCACCCGCCTCACCCAGGGCGGCCGGCTCCAGGAGGCCGCCGCGCTTCTGCGCTCGGCCATGGGCACTGCACCCAAGACGGCACCGACGCCCCAGGCTCCGTTCGCTTCGCAAGACGTCATCGACGTACCAGCCCGCCGCGTCGACCAACCCACCCCCCAGCCGGGTGGTTTCACGGCGCACCATTTCTCCAACGGCGTCGACGGTCGCGACTACAAGCTCTTCCTGCCCACAGGCGCTGGAGCCGCACCGATGCCGCTGGTCGTCATGCTCCACGGCTGCACCCAGAACCCTGACGACTTCGCCGCCGGCACCCGCATGAACGAACTCGCCCAGGGGCAGGGCTTCGCGGTGCTCTACCCCGCGCAGTCGCGCAAGGCCAATCCACAGGGTTGCTGGAACTGGTTCAAGCACACCCACCAGACCCGCGAACGCGGCGAGCCGGCGCTGATCGCAGGCATGGTGCGCCAGGTGATGGCTAGCCATGCGATCGACCCGAAACGGGTCTACGTGGCCGGGCTCTCGGCGGGCGGGGCGATGGCGGCGATCCTGGGCGAGACCCATGCGGAGCTGTTCGCCGCGGTCGGCGTGCATTCGGGCCTGGCGGCCGGCGCGGCGCGCGACCTGCCTTCGGCCATGGCGGCCATGAAGGACGGTGCACGCCCCACGCAACGCTCAGCCGGCAGCGGCCGTCCGACCATCGTGTTCCACGGCGATGCCGATGCCACGGTGAACCTGCGCAATGCCCACGCGGTGGTCGCGGCTGCCGTTGGCCCGTCGGCGCAAGCCAAGGGCGAAAGCTCGTCGGTGCCGGGCGCACGGCCGGCCAGCCGCGATGTTTTTCGCCGACCCGACGGCCGGGTGCAGGCCGAACTCTGGGTGGTGCAAGGCGGCCCGCACGCCTGGTCGGGCGGGGGCGCGGGCAGCTACACCGATCCGTCGGGGCCAGATGCGAGCCAGGAGATGCTGCGCTTCTTCCGCGAGCATCCGGCGGACTGACCCGGCAGCGGCCTCAGCCCGCCCCGCGGCGCCAGGACTGCAGCGCCTGGCCCAGCACGTCGTGGATGACGGCCGGGTCGGCCGGCTTCACCAGGTGCGCGACGAAGCCCGCAGCGGTGGTCGCGCTCTTGTCGCCGGCCGCGCCATAGCCGGTGAGGGCGACGACCGGCAGGCGTCTGCTCAGCGCACGGCCGATCTCCACGCCGCTGCCGTCGGGCAGGCCCAGGTCGGTAAGCACGATGTCGAAGGGCTGGGCCGAGGCCGCCGCCAGCGCGGCGGCGCAGGTCTCGACATGCACCGGCGCCCAGCCGTAGTCCTCCAGGCACAGGCCCAGGGTTTCGGCGGCGGCGCGGTTGTCTTCCACCAGCAGCACACGCTTGCCGGCGTTCTCCACCTCGGCCGGCGCGGCCGGGCGATCAGCCGACACATCGGCACCGGCCTGCACCAGCGGCAGCCGCAGGGTGAAGGTGGCGCCCCGGCCCGGGCCGTCGCTGTGGGCCTGCAGGCTGCCGTCGTGCTGCGCGACCAGAAAACGCGCAATGGCCAGGCCCAGTCCGAGCCCACCGAAACGCCGCGACACCTCGCCGTCGGCCTGTTCGAAAGCTCCGAAGATGCGTTCCAGCGCCTCGGGCTTCATGCCCACGCCCTGGTCGGTGCAGGTGCAGACGAACTGGCCCAGTGCGTTGTCGACATGCCCTTCGAGCCGCACCTCGGTGCCGGCGGGGCTGAACTTGATCGCGTTGCGCACCAGGTTCGACACCACCTGCTGCAGCCGGGCGTCGTCGCCCACCACCCAGGCCGGTTCGGTGGCCGGTATGTAGACCAGGCGAACATTCTTCTGGTCGCTTTGCTCCTGGCTGGTGCGCGCGACCTGGCCGAGCACGTCGCGCATGTCCAGCACCTCGGGCTTGATGCCGAGCTTGCCGGTGGTGATGGCCGAGATGTCCAGCAGGTCGTCGATGAGGCGCGCCTCCAGCGCCACGTTGCGCCGGATGGTGGGCAGCAGTTCGCCGAATTTCGGCGGCACGGTGGCGACCTTTTCCAGCAGGTGCGCCGCGAAGGACATCGACGACAGCGGCGTGCGCAACTCGTGCGAGAGCACCGCCAGGAACCGGTCCTTGGCCAGGTTGGCGCGTTCGGCTTCTTCCTTGGCCGCCACCAGCCGAAGCTCGGCGTTGCTGCGCGCGGCTCGCTCGGCCACTTCGCGCATGGCACGTTCCAGCACCAGCGGCAGGCGCGAGAGGCGGCCCTTGCTCACGTAGTCGGTGGCACCGCGCTTGAGCAGGTCGACCGCGTTGTCCTCGCCGATCACGCCGGAGACGAAGATGAAGGGCACGAAGGCCGCGTGCTCGCGCGCCAGCGCCAGGGCCTCGTCGCCGCTGTAGCCGCCGAGTTCGTGGTCCGACAGGATCACGTCGTAGCTGCCGCGTCGCAGGGCCTGGGCGAAACCCTCGCCGTCCTGCACCACGTCGAGCGATGCGCGCGGATAGGCGGCGCGCAGTTCTTCGGCCAGCAGCTCGGCGTCGAAGGCCGAGTCTTCCAGCAGCAGTACCTTGATCGCCTGCGGCGACGGTTGCGGGGCCGGCGGTTGGCTACTCATAGGGGCGGGTGGCCTTGAAGGAGCCGGGCGGCGGCTCGTTGAGCACCGCCCAGAAAATGCCGAGGTCGGCGATGGCCGATACGAACTGCTTAAATTCGACCGGTTTCACCACGTAGGCGTTCACGCCCAGCTCGTAGCTGCGCACCAGGTCGGATTCTTCCTGCGACGAGGTGAGCATCACCACCGGAATGGCGCGCAGCGTGGCGCTGGCGCGCACGGCTTCGAGCACTTCCAGGCCGTTGACCTTGGGCAGCTTCAGGTCGAGCAGGATGACGGCCGGGCTGCCTTCGTCGCGGCCGGTGTATTCGCCTTCGCGCCGCAGGTAGTCCAGCGCCTGCGCGCCGTCGCGCAGCACCACGACTTCGTTGGCGAGCTGGCTGCGTTCGAGTGCCAGCAGTGTCAGTTCGAGGTCGCGCGGGTCGTCTTCGACCAACAGGATGGGTTTGATCATTCTTTGCTCGGATCGCTGTTCTGTTCGGGGGGCGGGTCGTCCCGGCGTGGAAGCACGAAGCCGAAAGTGGCGCCGACCCCGGGTTCGCCCCGGGCCCAGACGCTGCCGCCGTGCCGCTCCACGATTCTCTTCACATTGGCAAGACCTATGCCGGTGCCCTCGAATTCCTCGGTCTTGTGCAGCCGCTGGAACACGCCGAAGAGCTTGCCGACGTATTGCATCTGGAAGCCGACCCCGTTGTCTTCAACCTCCAGGCCGATGCCGTCCTCGCGCGACACCGGCCGTACCGCGATGACCGCATGGTCGCGGCCGCGGGTGTACTTGGCGGCGTTGGCCAGCAGATTGCGTACGGCCACCTGCAGCAGTACCGGGTCCGCGTCGAGCCAGGGCAGGTCGGGTTCGATCTTCCACTGGATGTCGCGCTGGCTTTCGCCGCGCGAGAGTTCGCGCACCAGGCTGTTCACCAGGTCCTGCGAGCTGAAGCGCCGGGTCTTCAGCGCCGAGCGGCCCATGCGGGAGAAGTCCAGCAGCGCGTCGACCAGTTGGCCGGCGAAAGCCGCGGCGTCCTTCACATGGCCCAGGTGCCGGTGCGCGCGGCTGCTGAGCACCTTGCCCTCGGCTTCCAGCACCAGGTCGGCATAGCCGGCGATGTGGCGCATGGGTGCGCGCAGGTCGTGCGAAACGGTGTAGGAAAAGGCTTCGAGCTCCTTGTTCACCCGGCCGAGCTCGGTGGCCACGGCGGCGAGTTCCTCGGCGCGGCGCAGCACGATGCCGATCAGCGCCTGGCGCAGTTCGGCCACGGTGCCGACCTCGGCGCTGGTCCAGGGCTCGCAGCGCCCGCCGATCTCCTGCGTCCAGCTGACGAAGCTGCGGCGCGGATGGATGCGGCCCACCGCATCGGTCAGAACCTCCTTGCGCGGATCGCCGGCCCAGGTGACGGTGCGCACGATTTCCGGGCGGAACCAGAAGATCACGTGCCGGTGCACCCGCGAGATCGACAGTGCCAGCACGCCGGCGGCGACATCGCGCCAGGCTTCGGCCGGGTGGTAATGCGTAACCAGGCGGTCGCTCTCATACACCTCCTGCCCGCTGCCGACCACCCAGGCGGCGAGTTCGAGCAGGGCATCGTCGCCCGGCGTGTCGCCCACGGTCCAGGCCTGTTCGTCCAGCACCACGGCGGCGCCCGTGGCGCGCGCCATGCGCAGGAACAGCGCGGGCTCCTGCACCAGGCCGCGCAGCGAGGCGTCGCCGTCGGACAGGTGGGCCACCATCTCCAGCGTGAGCTGGCGCAGATTGAGCCGCGCCTGCACTTCCAGGTTGGCGACCTGCGCCTCGATCTGCATCGACAGCAGCTGCCCGAGGTGGCTGCAGGCCGCGCGCACCTCGGGCGCCAGGCTCCTGGCGTCGTGGTCGTGGCAGGAGGCCAGGCCCCAGAGCTTGCCGTCGACCACGATGGACACCGACATCGACGCCAGCGTGCCCATGTTGCGCATGTATTCCAGGTGCACCGGCGAGACGCTGCGCAGGAAACTCTGCGACAGATCGACGGCGCCGGCGTCCACGCCGTCCACGCCGAGCAGCGGCACCGGCTCGTAGCGCGCGTCCGGAATCAGCCGGAAGCGGTTGGCCAGGTAGAGCTCGCGCGCCTGGCGCGGAATGTCGGCGGCGGGGAAGTGGTGGCCGCGGTAGCTGTCGTAGCCCGGCGCGATGGATTCGGCCAGTACCTCGCCGTGGCCTTCGGCGTCGAAACGGTAGATGAGGCAGCGGCCGAAGCCGGTGAGCGCGCGCAGTTCGGTGGCGGCCACGTCGAGCAGCAAGGGCGTGGTGCGCGCCGCCTGCAACTTGGGCAACAGCTCGCGCGCCAGGCTGTAGATGGGCGCCTCGCCGCGCACCGGCGGGGGCGCGGGCTCGAACTCCACGATGACCGCCCGTGCATCGCGGTAGGCCGTGGCCAGCATGGTGGTGTCGATCAACTCGACATGACCGAGGGAGACGGCGGCATGGCCATCGACCAGCGATTCGAGTTGCACGCGGTCGAGCGCTTCGACAGCGGCCTGCGCATCATGAACACGGGACCAGTTTTCGCTCCAGGCCCGCAGGGCCAGCGTGGCCGGGTCCAGCACCACCAGCCGCCCGTGAGGCTGGATAGCGCCGGGAATCCGGATCGGCTCGCGATCGCAACTGGCGATGTCGGCGGCAAAACTCATGCGGGGGAAGTCGGATAAAGGTTCGGCCGCATGCTGCAATCATGTTTCAGCATCGGGCGGCAACCGCCGATCATGCCAGTCGTACCGCCGATCGCCAAAACTCACGCGATAGAACCGCGCCGTACCGCTTGTTTTTAGCGGGCGAGCCGCATGAGCTTGCCGCTGTCGGTGAGCAGCGGCAGGGCGCCGTCCGGGGCCTGGCGCACATCGCGGAAACGCTCGCCCCGATCCGCGTACATCGCCTCGCGGGCCGCAACGGTGTTGCCCGACAGGGTGAGACGCCACAGCGCCTGGCCGGCCAGCGAGCCGGAGAACAACTGGCCGCGCCATTCCGGGAACATGGTGCCGGTGTAGAAGGCCAGGCCCGCTGGCGCGATCGCTCGCCGGCCGGCGGTTGTCGGAATAAGCCGGTTTTTCCGGCGGCGGGGTTCAGCCCTTCGCATCGTTGGACAGGCTCGCCATGTCGATCACGTAGCGGAAGCGCACGTCGCCGTCCTCCACCTTCTTGTAGGCGTCGTTGATGTCCTGGATGGAAATGATTTCGATGTCCGGCGCGATGCCGTGCCGGGCGCAGAAGTCGAGCACTTCCTGAGTCTCGGCGATGCTGCCGATCAGCGAGCCGCCGACCGACTTGCGGTGCATCGCGGTCTCCATGTTGTTGATCGGCTTGAGCGGCTCCAGTGCGCCGACGGCCACCAGGGTCTTGTCGCGCTTGAGCAGTTCGACGAAGGGGTTCACGTCGTGCTTCTCCGGCACGGTTGACAGGATGAAATCGAAGCTCGCCTTGAGGTTGGCCAGGGCGCCCTGGTCGTCCTCGAGGATGCCGGTGACGCCTAAGCGCGCGGCTTCGTCGATCTTCTCCGGCGTGCTGGTGAACACGGTGACCTTGGCGCCCATGGCCTTGGCCAGCTTGGCCGCCATGTGGCCCAGGCCGCCGAAGCCGAGGATGCCGACCTTGTCGCCTGGCTGCACTTTCCAATGCCGCAGCGGCGACCAGGTGGTGACGCCGGCGCAGAGGATGGGCGCGGCCGCCTCGGGCTTGAGGCCGGCGGGGATCTTGAGCACGAAGTCTTCCTTCACGACCAGCGTGTCGGAGTAGCCGCCGAAGGTGTTGTCGCGTCGGTACATGTTGTCGCCGGTCGGCGCTTTCTTGGCCGGCACCATGGGGCCGTTGTAGGTGGCCAGCCAGCTGTTGGGGCCTTCACAGTAGTTCTGGAAACCGGCCTGGCAGGCCGGGCACGCGCGGCAGCTGTCGATCATGCAACCCACGCCCACCACGTCGCCGACCGCGTGCCGGGTGACGCCGGGGCCGACCCGTGTCACCTTGCCCACCACTTCGTGGCCCGGCATGCACGGGTAGACGGTGTTGGACCACTCGTTCTTCACCTGGTGGATGTCGGAGTGGCAGACGCCGCAGAACATCACCGCTATCTCGACCTCGTTCGCGCCGGCTTCCTCGCGCTCGAAGTGAAAGAGCTTGAGGCTGCTGAAGGAATGCCTGGCGGCATAGCCGTGGGACTTGATCATGGGAGCTCCTTGGTGGATGGGCGTCATGGCGCGACCGGCGCCTGGAGGTGGCCGGTTCCAGCGCGGCGGCGACCTTACGGCGCCGGGCGACGCGGCCGTCGTCGGCCGGTAACCCGCTGTCGCGGTGCCGGCTTCCTACAGCCGCGCCTACACTGCCGCGATGCGCTTCATCACCGCCCTGCTGACGGCCCTGCTCGCCGCCACCCTGGTCGCCTGCTCCAGCAGCGGGCCCGTCGCGCGACCCTCGCGCATCGTCTACCCGGAACTCAGCGCCGAGCAGTCCTCGGACATCGCCTTCCACGCGCTGGGCCTGGTCGGCACGCCGTACCGCTATGGCGGCAACACGCCCGAAGGCGGCTTCGACTGCAGCGGGCTGATCGGCTATGTGTACCGCGCCCGCGCCGGCCTGGTGCCGCCGCGCACGGTAGCCGAACTCGGCGGCTTCGGCACGCCGGTGACGGCGGGCGAACTGCGCACCGGCGACCTGGTCATCTTCGGCAGCGGCCGGCCGTTCCATGCCGGCATCTACGTGGGCGAAGGGCGCTTCGTGCATGCGCCCTCCACCGGCGGCGAGGTGCGCATGGACCGGCTCGCGTCGACCTACTGGAGCCGCCTGGCGGTGGACTACCGCCGACCCTGAACCTCCCGGGGCGGCGCCTCAGTCAACCCGCGCGCCGGAGTCCTTCACGATGCCCGCCCAGCGCACCAGCTCGGACTTGACCGAGTCGCCGAACTGCGCGGAGCTGGTTCGCCAGGGCTCCGCGCCCTGCTGGGCCAGACGCTCCTGCACGTCCTTGGCGGCCAGCGCCTGGTCGATGGCGCCGTGCAGCCGCGAGACGATGTCGGCGGGCGTGCCGGCCGGCGCGAACAGGCCGTACCACGGCGTGAAGCCGAAGCCCGGCAGGGTCTCGCCGATGGTCGGCGCGTCGGGCAGCACCGCCACCCGGCGCGGGTTGACCACGCCCAGCACCTTGAGCTTGCCGGCCTGGATGAAGCCGATGCACGAGGGCAGGCTCTGCACCGAGATCGGCACCTGGCCGCTCACCACGTCGGTGGCCGCGGCCGCCGACGACTTGTAGGGCACATGCTGGATGTCGATGCCGGCCTGCTTGCGCAGCACCTCGGCGATCAGGTGGTTGAGCGTGCCGTTGCCGGCCGAGGCGTAGGAGATGCTGCCCGGTCTGGCCTTGGCCAGGGCGATGAGCTCGCGCACCGAGTTCGCCGGAAAGCCCGGGTTGGCCACCAGCACGTAGCCGGCGGTGGCCACGGCGGCCACGGGTTCGAAGTCCTTTACCGGATCGAAGCCCGGCGTCTTGTAGAGCGCGGGTGCCACCACCTGCGCGCTGTCGCTGGTGAGCATGAGCGTGTAGCCATCGGGCCGCGCCTTGGCTGCGTAGGCGGTGCCGATGTTGCCGCCCGCGCCCACGCGGTTGTCCACCACGAAAGACTGGCCGAGCAGCTCCGACACCCGCTGCAGCACGATGCGGGCGATGGCGTCGTTGGCGCCACCCGCGCCCTGCGGCACCACCACGGTGACCGGACGGGCCGGCCAGGTTTCCGCGAAGGCCGTGCGGTGCAGGCCCGTGCCGCCGCATGCGCCGGCGAGCGTGGCGATGAGCGCGGCGCGTCGCGTCGGGCGAAGGTTCATGGTGTATCTCCTCTCTCTGTGTTTCGGGCAACCGGCGATCTTGGGTGATCCGGCCGGGGGCACGCATCGGTGCTTACCTTGGCGTCGGGCACGGCAATGCCATCGCCCTGACACAAACCGACAAACTTCCTGTTCACAAATAAATACGATTCGCATTCGCATGTAACGCCGTTGCTACGGAACGCATGTCTGCAGGGCCGCCACGGCCTGTGCGAAGCGCCAGCCGCCGTGTCGACACGACCGGCGCGCGGCACCACAAGAATCAAAAGTCAGGGAGTCGTTTTCCGATGCCAAGCACCTCGAAGCCCCGGCTCGCGCCGTCGGCGTGGGCCATTCATCTCGCACTGCTGGCGATGCCCGCCATGGCGCAGACCACCACCACCACGCCGGCCGCCGTCGGCACCTTGCAGGAAGTGAAGGTGCTCGGCACCGCCGAGGAAGAGCTCAAGCAGGCGCCGGGCGTCTCCACCATCACTGCCGAAGACATCGAGAAGCGCCCGCCGGCCAACGATCTCTCCGAGATCATCCGCACCATGCCGGGCGTCAACCTTACCGGCAACAGCGCCTCGGGCCAGTACGGCAACAACCGCCAGATCGACCTGCGCGGCATGGGCCCGGAAAACACCCTGATCCTGATCGACGGCAAGCCGGTGGCCTCGCGCAACTCGGTGCGCATGGGCCGCAGCGGCGAGCGCAACACGCGCGGCGACACCAACTGGGTACCGGCCGAATCGGTGGAACGCATCGAGGTGCTGCGCGGCCCGGCGGCGGCGCGCTACGGCTCGGGGGCGGCCGGCGGCGTGGTCAACATCATCACCAAGGCGCCGGGCAAGACCTTCGCCGGCTCCGTCACCGCCTATACCCTGCTGCCGCAGCACAGCGACGAAGGCAACTCCAGCCGCCTGGGCTTCAATCTCAGCGGGCCGCTGGCCGACAAGTTCTCCTTCCGCCTCTTCGGCAACGTCGCCAAGACCGACGCCGACAGCCTGGGCCTCAACGCCACCTCGCTCAATACGGCCGCCGGCGCCATTCCCCCCGCCGGCCGCGAGGGCGTGCGCAACCGCGACATCAACGGCCTGGTGCGCTGGGATCTGGCGCCCGGCCAGGTGCTGGAGTTCGAGGCCGGCTTCAGCCGCCAGGGCAACATCTACGCCGGTGACCGGGCGGTCAGCGCCACCGGCACCGCGCTGACCGGCGAACTCGCCGCCATGGGCGCCGAGACCAACACCATGTACCGCCAGACGGCCGCCATCACCCATCGCGGCAACTGGTCCTTCGGCACCTCGCGCACCTACCTGCAGTACGAGGGCACGCGCAACTCGCGCCTGAACGAAGGCCTGGCCGGCGGGCCGGAAGGCAGCATCGGCGACGCCAATGCCAAGTCGACCTCGGTGCTCGACAACTACAGCCTGCTGAGCGAGGTGAACATGCCGATGAAGCTCGGCGGCTTCGACCAGGTGCTCACCACCGGCATCGAGCTGCGCCAGGAAAAGCTCGACGACCCGTACTCCATGTCGCAGAGCACGGGCAACGGCGGCGCCATCCCGGGCCTCGCCAGCAACCGCGACGGCAAGGCCAGTGCCGACAACGTGGCCTTCTTCATGGAAGACAACATCCAGTTGAATTCGCGGCTGATCCTCACGCCCGGCGTGCGCCTGGACCGCCACAGCCAGTTCGGCACCAACGTGAGTCCGAGCCTCAACGCCTCGTACAAGCTCACGCCGGAATTCACGCTCAAGGGCGGCATCGCGCGGGCCTTCAAGGCACCCAACCTCTACCAGTCCAATCCCAACTACCTGTACTACACGCGCGGCAACGGATGCCCGAACCTGTTCCCCTCGCTCGGCGCGGGCTGCTATGTGCAGGGCAATGCCGATCTCGATCCGGAAACCAGCGTCAACAAGGAGATCGGCATCGCCTGGAACAGCCGCGGCTACGCCGCCGGCATCACCTATTTCCACAACGACTACAAGAACAAGATCGTCGCGGGCATGGTGCCGGTGGGCAACACCGCGAGCAACGGCCGGATCCTGCAGTGGACCAACGCGCCCAAGGCCATCGTCCAGGGCTTCGAAGGCAACCTGACCGTGCCGGTCACGCGCGCGATCCGGTGGAGCAACAACTTCACCTACATGATCGAGAACGAGGACAAGACCACCGGCGAGCCGCTCTCGGTGATTCCGCGCTACACCGTCAACACCCTGCTCGACTGGCAGGTGAGCGGCGCGTTCTCCATGCTCTTCACCGGCACCTTCTACGGCAAGCAGGAGCCGCGCAACCTCACCCAGACCGGCGCCGCCGCCACCGGCGCGGCCCTGGCCCCGCGCGACGCCTACAGCCTGTGGGGCATCAGCGCCAACTACGACTTCACGGCCAAGACCCGGGTGCGCGTCGGGGTCAACAACATTTTCGACAAGCGCCTGTTCCGCGAGGCGGTCAACTCCAGCGCGGGTGCGGCCACCTACAACGAGCCCGGCCGCTCGGTGTTCGTCAACCTGACCTCGGCGTTCTGATGCGCGGCCTCCTTGCCAGCCGGCGGGCGTTGTTGGCCGGCACGGCGCTGGCCTGGGCCACGGCCGGCCGGGCGCAGCCCGACCTGTCGCGCCCGGCCGGATCGGGCCTGGCCGACAAGCCCTCGGCCACGCACCGCTTCGACCGTTTCGAAGTCGACTCCGCCGATGGCCGACGCCGGCTGCGGGTGCAGCTCGCCCTGCCGCGCGGCACGCCGCCCGCCACCGGCTGGCCGGTGCTCTACCTGCTCGACGGCAACGCGGCCTTCGAGGCGGTGGAGGCGGCGCAGCTCTCGCGCCTGTCGGAGCAGGGCAGGCCGCTGGCTTTGGCCGCGATCGGCCATGCCAACGACCAACGCTTCGACGTGGCCGCCCGCACGCTCGACTACACGCCGCCCGCGCCGCCGTCCGAAGGGGATACCGATGCCGAACGCGGCCGGGCCACCGGGGGCGCCGACGCCTTCCTCACGCTGATCGAAGGCGCGATCAAGCCGCAGGTCGCCGCACGCATCGCCGTCGACCCCGCGCGCCAGTCGCTCTGGGGCCATTCCTATGGCGGGCTGTTCGTGCTGCACACGCTGCTGCGCCGGCCGGACGCGTTCGCCCGCTACATCGCCGCCGATCCGTCGCTGTGGTGGCGCCAGGGTTTCATCCTGAGCGAAGAAGCCGATGCCGCGCCGCTGCCGGCGGCAGGCGTCGAACTGCTACTGATGACCGGCAGCGCGGCCAGCGGCGACGAGGCCCGGCCGCGCCCGGGTGTGTCGCCCGAGGCCATCGCCCGCATGCGCCAGGCGCGTGCCGCCGTGCCGCCAGATGCCGCCCGCCGCTTCGTCGAGCGGCAGTCCACCCGCGCCGGCCTGCACGCCCGCTACCGCATGTTCGAGGGCGTGTCGCACGGGCCGATGCTGGCCGCCTCGCTGCCGCCCGCACTCGATCTGGCCGCCGCGCCGGCCGTGCGCTGATCCCCATCCATTCCATTCGAGGACCGTCACCATGACTGGCTTATTCACGCGCCGCGCCACCGTGGCCGGCCTGGGCGCTTGCTTCGTGCTGCTCACCCTCCCGGCGCAGGCCGCCGAACGCACGGTGCAGCACGCCCAGGGCCGCACCCGCCTGCCCGCCACGCCGCGCCGCGTGGCGGTGTACGACCTGGCCGCGCTGGACATCCTGCAATCGCTCGAAGTGCCGGTCGCCGGCGTGCCGGCCGTGCGCCTGCCGGACTACCTGTCCGACTACGGCGGCAAGGCCTTTGACAAGGTCGGATCGCTCTTCGAGCCGGACATGGCTGCACTGCGCGCCGCCGCGCCCGACCTGATCGTCGTCGGCGGCCGTTCGGCGTCGAAGTACGAGGAGCTTTCGCGCGTGGCGCCCACGCTCGACCTGTCGACCGGCACCACCGATTTCGTCGCCAGCGTGATCCGCAACATCGTGCTGCTCGGCACCGTGTTCGATCGCCAGGCCCGCGCCGAAGCGCTGGCCGCGCAGTTGTCGATCGCCGTGCGTGGGCTGCAGGCCCAAGGCGAGCGCGCCGGTCGCGGGCTGCTACTGTTCGCGGTGGGCGACGGCTTGGTGCCGCAGCCGCCCAAAAGCCGCTTCGGCGTGGTGTACGAGCTCGCCGGCATCGCCTCGGTGATGCGCGAATCCGACGCCGCGCCGGCCGCCCGCCGCGCCGCCACCGAGCCGGCGCAGGACGCCGCCGCCACCGAGGCCGCGCGTCTGCAGCAGGCGGCGGCCAACGCCAGGCGCCTGGACGAGATGCTCGCGCGCCAGCCCGACTGGCTCTTCGTGCTCGACCGGCCGGCTGCGACCGGCGGTGCGCCCATCGCTGCCGGGCTGCTGGCCGCCCACCCAGGCGTGGCCGCGACGCCGGCCTGGCGCCGCCAGCAGGTGGTGCAGCTCGATGCGCCGACCTGGTACCTGGTCGGCGGCGGCTACACCGCGCTGCGTTCGTCGGTGACGCAGATGGCGACGGCCTTCGGCCAGCGCGGCTGACGCGGCCGGCCGGGTGGCGATGTCAGGGCAGCACGATGGTGGCGCGCAGGCCGCCGCCCTGCAGGTTGGCCAGCGTCAGCTCGCCGCCATGCGCCCGCACGCAGGAGCGCGCGATCGACAGGCCCAGGCCCACGCCGTCGCCGTCCTGCCGGGTGCGGGCGCGGTCGAGCTGGAAGAAAGGCTCGAACACCTTCTCCCGCCATTCGGGCGCCAGGCCCGGCCCGCCGTCGTCGACCTCGATGCGCAGCCGCCCGCCCGCGGCGCCGTCGCCCTCCACCAGCCGCACCCGCGCGAAGCGGCCATGCCGCACCGCGTTGTCGACCAGGTTGCCGACCGCGCGCTTCAGGCTCACCGGCCGGGCACGGTAGGCGGTGGGCGGCGCCGGCTCCAGCCGGGTGTCCTGGCCGAGCGTGCGGTGCTCGGCCACCACCTCGTGCAGCAGCGCCTGCAGGTCGAGCGTGCGCGTGCCTTCGTGCGGAGCGTCGTCCTGGGTGAAGCGCAGGGTCTGCTCCACCATCACCCGCATCTGGTCGAGGGTGCGGATCATGGCGGTGCGTTGCTGCTCGTCGTCGATGAACTCGGCACGCAGCCGCAGCGAGGTGATCGGCGTGCGGAAGTCGTGGCTGATGGCGGCCAGCAGCTGGGTGCGGTCGTCGATGTAGCGGGTGAGCTTGTCCTGCATCAGGTTGAAGGCGGCCGACACCTCGCGGGCCTCGCTCGGGCCGACGATGGGCAGCGGCTCGATGCGTTCGCCCCGGCTCACCCGCTCGGCCGCCTGGGCGATGGCCTTGATCGGCCGCAACGTGCGCCAGACGAAGATGAGCACGATGCACAGCACCGGCAAGGTGCTGGTGGGCAGCGAGAAACGCAGCAGGCGCCACCATTGGTAGCCGGCCAGCGGCTGCTGCTCGCTGTGCAGCCAGCGGCCGTCGTGCAGCCGCACGGCGGTGGACAGCCGCAGGATCGACCAGCCCAGCCGCGTGTCGAAGCTGCCCAGCAGCCGGCCGCGCGGGTCTTCGAGCATCACCCAGATGCGCTCGGGCGCCACGCCGGGCAGCCGCGCGCCGAGCAGCGTCAGCACCTGGCGCTCCTCGGCGCTCAGCGGCCCGTGGGCGGGCGGGGTGTCGTGCTCGGTCCAGAAACGCGCACCTTCGGAGCTGATGGCCGACAGCATGGCCGGCTCGTCGTCGGCGTCCGACAGTTGCATCGCGCGATAGGCGATGGCCAGCCGCTCCAGAACCTGGTCGCGCGACACCGGGTTGAGCCGCTCGGCCGTGGCGTTGAGCGTGATCACCGCGACGATGTTGACGATGAGCAGGCCGGCCAGCAGCAGCATCACCAATTGCCCGGCGGTGCTGCGCAACCAGCGCAGCGCGGGCGCTGCCAGGCGCTTCACCCGGCCAGCGGCCGCACATCGGCGGCGAACACATAGCCGGCGCTGCGCGCGGTGCGGATCAGCGCCGGCCGGCGCGGGTCTTTTTCCAGCTTGCGGCGCAGCCGGCTGATCTGGGTATCGATGGCGCGGTCGAACGGATCGGCATCGCCGCTCTGGGTGAGGTCGAGCAGGCGCTCGCGGCTCAAGGGCACCTGCGGATGACGCAGCAAGGCATCCAGCAAGCGCTGTTCGGTGCCGCTCAGCGCCACCGGCTCGCCATCGGGCGTGTGCAACTCGCCGCGCACGGCATCGAAAGTCCAGCCCTCGAAGGCGAAGCGGCGGTGCCCGCGCTCGGCCACCCGCGCACGGTTCTGCCGGCGCAGCACCGAGCGGATGCGCGCCACCAGCTCGGGCGGATCGAAGGGCTTGACCACATAGTCGTCGGCACCGGTTTCCAGGCCATTCACCCGGTCCTGGCGGGCGGCCATGGCGGTCAGCAGGATCACCGGCGTGTCGAGCGTGCGCACCACGAAATCACACAGCGAGAGGCCGCTTTCGTCGGGCAGCATCACGTCGAGCACGATCAGGTCGAAGGGCCGGCGACGCAGGTGGCGGCGCATCTCCAGTGCGTTGTCGGCGGTGGTAGCGCGCATGCCCTGGCGCTCCAGGTATGCGGCCAGCGGCGCCCGGATGTCTTCCTGGTCGTCCACCACCAGCACCTCGACCGGCGCAGCCGCAGCGGCATCGGAAAGCCCTGTAAACACCCGGTAAAACCCCCATGATTAAGAATTGTTCTCATTATGATCGCTGACTTCCTTGTTTCCATCGGTTTCCCGCGTCGATGACCGTTTCCACCGCCCCCGCCGTCGACCGCAGCCGTGCCCGCTGGCTCAAGCTGCTGCACGAGTGGCACTGGATCAGCTCGGCGATCTGCCTGGCCGGCATGCTGGTGTTCGCGGTGACCGGCTTCACGCTCAACCACGCCGCGCAGATCGAGGCGAAGCCCCGGGTCGATTCACGCACCGCCACCGCGCCCGCGCCGGTGCTGGACGCCCTGCGCCTGGCGCGCGAGCAAGGCGGGCCGAAGATGAAGAACGGCCCGCTGCCGGCAACGGCGGCCGCCTGGGTGGCCGCGCAGTTCGGCGCCACCGCCGGCGACCGGCAGGCGGAGTGGTCGGCCGACGAGGTCTATCTCTCGCTGCCGCGCCCCGGCGGTGACGCCTGGCTGCGCATCGGCATGGAAGACGGCGAATCCGAATACGAGCGCACCGACCGCGGCTGGATTTCCTACCTCAACGACCTGCACAAGGGCCGCAACACCGGCGCGGCCTGGAGCTGGTTCATCGACATCTTCGCGGCCGGCGCGCTGGTTTTCTGCATCACTGGCCTGCTGATCCTCAAGCTGCACGCGGCCAACCGCGCGCTGACCTGGCCGGTGGCCGGGCTGGGGCTGGTCATCCCGGTGCTGCTGGCGTTGCTGTTCATCCACTGAACGCAGGCCGGCCGCGTCCGGGCGTCTTTTTCGTTTTCTTCAAGCAACCGTTCCCCAGTGGAGGAGTCTTCCGTGCAATTGCGATATTCCACCGCGCTCGCGTCCCTGATCGGCGCCCCGGCCTTTGCCGCCGGGCTGTCCGTCAACGTCGAGGTGCCGCGCATCAACACCGCCGAATACCACCGGCCCTACGTCGCCGTGTGGGTGGAGAAGGCCGACCAGTCGGTCGCCTCGCACCTGGCGGTCTGGTATGACATCCGCACCCGCGACAACGCCGCCGGCGAAGGCACCAAATGGCTCAAGGACCTGCGCCAGTGGTGGCGCCGCGGCGGGCGTGAACTGCAGATGCCGGTCGACGGCGTGAGCGGCGCGACCAAGCCGGTCGGCACCCAGACCCTGGCCTTCACCGAGGGCCGCGGGCCCTTCGCCAAGCTGCCGGCGGGCGACTACAAGCTGATGGTCGAGGCCGCACGCGAAGGCGGCGGCCGCGAGGTGGTCAGCGTGCCCTTCACCTGGCCCTCGGCCAAGGCGCAGCAGCTGCAGGCGCGCGGCAGCGAAGAACTCGGCCTCGTCGCCGTCGAACTCAAACCCTGAGCGAGGACACATCCCATGACCATCTCCTTTCGCCTCGTGCCGCGCCTCGCCGCCGGCCTGACCACCCTGGCCCTGGCCGCCGGCGCCCATGCCCACAACCAGTGGCTGCTGCCCTCGAGCACGGTGCTGTCCAAAGCCGCCTACGTCACCTTCGACGGCGCGGTGTCCACGGCGCTGTTCGACATGGACCACGTGCCGCTCAACACCGACGGGCTGGCCATCGTGGCGCCGGACGGCAGCGCCGCCCAGGCCGAGAACCTGCAGCGCCTGAAGCTGCGCACCGTGTTCGACCTCAACCTGAGCCAGCCCGGCACCTACCGCGTGGCGGTGGTGAACAAGGGCCTGTTCGCCAGCTACAAGGACGCCGCCGGCCAGACCAAACGCTGGCGCGGCAGCGCCGAGGCACTGGCCACCGCCATCCCGGCCAATGCCAAGGACCTGACGGTGACCGAGTCGCAGAGCCGCATCGAGACCTTCGTCACCCTGGGCAAGCCGACCGCGCTCAAGCCCACCAACCAGGGCCTGGAGCTGGTGCCGGTGACCGCGCCCAGCGACCTGGCCAAGGGCGAGCGGGCCACCTTCGCGCTGATGCTCGACGGCCAGCCGGCCGCAGGCGTCGAGGTCGCGGCGATCCGCGGCGGCGCGCGATACCGCGACAAGGTCGGTGAGATCAAGTCCACCACCGACGCGGCCGGCCGCTTCAGCATCGTCTGGCCGGAATCGGGCATGTACTACATCGAAGCCTCGGCCAAGGATGCCAAGACCACCGTGCCGCAGGCAAAGGAGCGCCGCACGCTCTACGCCGCCACGCTCGAGGTGCAGCCATAAGCCAGACGGCGGCCATCGGTTTCGCCCGCCCGGGGCCGTCGGCCTACGGCGTGGTGCGCTGGCGGCTGCCCGAGGCACCGGCGCGACTGCTGGGCGGCGCCACCATGGGCACGCGCTGGTCGCTCAAGTTCCGGGCGGTGACGGGGCTCGGCGACGACGTGGTGCGGTCGGCCGTCGAGACGGTGCTGCACCAGGTCGTCGCGCAGATGAGCACCTGGGAGGCGGCTTCCGACATCTCGGTCTTCAACCGGGCCGAAGCCGGTTCGCGCCATACGCTGGCGAGCGAATTCGCGACGGTGGTCGATGCGGCACTGGCCTGCGCGCGGCAGAGCGGCGGGGCCTTCGATCCCACCGTGGCGCCGCTGGTCGACGCCTGGGGTTTCGGCCCGCGCGATGGCCCGCGCGACTATGCCGATGCCCGGCCGCCGAGCCCGGCCCGCGTCACCCGGGCCGGCAATGCGGTCGGCTGGCGCCGGCTCGCCTTCGACGCCGCGAGCCGCACGCTCACGCAGCCGGGCGGACTGTGCCTGGACCTGAGCGGCATCGCCAAGGGTTTCGCGGTTGATTGGGCCTGCGAGGCCGTCGCTGCCTGCGGCGTGCAGGATTTCCTGATGGAGATCGGCGGCGAGCTGCGCGCCCGTGGACATCGCCCCGGCGGCGGGCCGTGGGCCGTCGGCATCGAGCAGCCCGGCGGCGGTGCCTTGTTGCCGCTGCCGCTGCGCGACTGCGCCGTGGCCACCTCCGGCGACCGCTGGCATGCGTATCGCCACGACGGCGTGCGCTACAGCCACACGCTCGATCCCCGTACCGGCGCGCCGGTGGCGCATGCGCTGGCCAGCGTGACGGTGGTGCATCCGCACTGCATGCAGGCCGACGCTTGGGCCACCGCGCTCTTGGTGTTGGGGCCGCGCGAAGGCCCGGCAATGGCCGATCGATACGGCCTTGCCGCCTGGTTCGTGCAACGCGGCGCGCAGGGCGACAGCGGCCATGCCAGCGCCGCCTTCGAGCGTCTGCTGTGAACGGCTGGACGGACATCGGCGCCGACCGCTGGATGGCTGCGGCCGCGGTGCTGATCGCCTATGCGCTGCTGTGCATGCGCATCGGCTGGCGGGTGTCGCGCACACGGCGCGCGGCAGAGCGCGAGGCCGCGCTGCTCGCCATGGCGGCCGAAGGCGGCGCGGCCTGGCTGGTGCTGCACGCCAGCCAGACCGGCAACGCCGAACACATCGCGCGCCAGACCGCGCAGGCCCTGCATGCGGCCGGCCAGGCGGTGCGGGTGATGCCGCTGGACGCCTGGTCTTGCGCGATCGCCGACGTGCCCTCGCGCGCCTTGCTGGTCGTCAGCACCTATGGCGAAGGCGATCCGCCCGACGAGGGCGCCGGTTTCCTGCCCGCGCTGGAATCGGCAAGACCCGATCTCGCCGGCCTGCACTACGGCCTGCTGGCACTGGGCGACGCCAGCTACCGCCATTTCTGCGGATTCGGCCGTTCGGTCGACGCGGCACTGGCCGCGCGCGGTGCGCAGCGCCTGTTCCCGGCGATCGAGGTCGACCGTGGCGACGACGCCGCCATCGACGCCTGGCGCCACGCCCTGGCCGCGCATGCCAGCACCGGCGACATCGCGGCCTGGCAGGCGCCGGCCTGGCAGGCGTGGACGCTGGTGTCGCGGAGCCGGCTCAACCCCGGCAGCGAAGCCGGGCCGGTGTGGCTGGTGCGCCTGCTGCCACCGCCCGGCCAGTCGGTCATGTGGGAGTCCGGCGACCTGGCGCAGGTGCTGCCGCCGGGCGAAGGGGAGCCGCCGCGCGACTACTCCATTGCCTCCATCGCTGCCGACGGCTGGCTGGAATTGGTGGTGCGCTGCGTCACCCGCTCCGACGGCACCGCGGGCGTGGCCTCGGATTGGCTCTGTGGCCGCGTGGCGGTGGGCGAGACGGTGCAGTTGCGGCTGCGCGAGCACCGTGCTTTTCGGCTGGGGGACAACGCATCGCGGCCGCTGGTGCTGATCGGCAACGGCACCGGCATCGCCGGGCTGCGCGGCCATCTGCGGGCGCGGGCGGCGGGGGCAGCGCCGGGCCGGAACTGGTTGGTCTTCGGCGAGCGCCGCGCGCGGCACGACTTTCTTCTGCACGACGAGATCGAGGCCTGGCGGACCGACGGCACGCTGGAGCGTCTGGATCTCGCCTTCTCGCGCGACCAGGCCGAGCGGGTTTATGTGCAGGACCGGCTGCGGGCCGCTGAAGCACCGCTGCGCGAATGGGTCGCGGCCGGTTGCGCGCTGTATGTCTGCGGGAGTTTGCAGGGCATGGCTGGTGGTGTGGACGATGCGCTGCGGGGGATGTTTGGCGATGCGCAGGTCGATGCGCTCGCGATGGGTGGCCGTTACCGGCGGGACGTTTACTGAGGCTCGGCTCGCCCCGCATGGCCTTGAGGCGTGCTACGTCCTGGCCGGGCTGGGCGGCGTGCGGCCGGGTGGCGTTGTGGCTGGGCCGCGATGGGCTTTGATGATGGGGCTTTTCTCAGCTGAGGATTGCGGCGGGGAACACCACCCCAGCTCACCGGTTCCTCATCCAATCCCCCGTCTGAAAGAAACTTTTGACCAGCCGTTCCCGCAGAGCCTCAGGCACATCCGTCTCAACCATAGCCTGCCCCATGCAAGCCAACCATTCATCCCGCTCGCGGATGCCGATGGAAAACGGCATATGCCGAGCCCGCAACATCGGATGTCCGAACCGATCGGTGTAGTGCTGCGGCCCACCCAGCCACCCGCAGAGAAACCAGAAAAGCCGCTGCCGCGCATTGGCCAGATCCGGCCCGTGAGCCGCACGAAGAGCGGCATAAGCCGGCTCCAGATCCATCAGGTCGTAGAAGCGCTCGACCAGCACGCGTACCCGTTCCTCACCCCCAATCCAGGCGAAAGGGGTGTCGAAAGGAGGTTTGTCTTCGATCTGCATGACAAGTCGTGAACGATAAAAATGCCGGAAAGACGGGAATGTCCGGAAACGCACAGTATCCACAGCCACGCCGCCGCGGCTTGTAATCGAGGCATCCAGTTCCCACCGAAGGATCGCGTCATGCCCGATACCGGCACCTACCAGAACCCCGGCCCGACCCGCGCCGAAACCGACAGCCTGTCCGGCACCACCGTGCTGGAGTTCGGCACCGATTGGTGCGGCTATTGCCGCGCCGCCCAGCCGCTGATCGCCCAGGCGCTTCAGGCACGCGGCGGCGCGCTGCGCCACCTCAAGATCGAGGACGGTAGCGGACGGCCCCTGGGTCGTTCGTTCCGGGTGAAGCTGTGGCCAACGCTGATCGTGCTGCACGACGGCCAGGAAATCGCACGGTCGGTGCGGCCGGACAGCGTCGCGGCGATAACGGAGGTCTTGGCGGCCGCTCCTGCCGGCTGAGCCACGGCGACAGACGCCTGTCAGGAGCCGTCGCGCGGGCTGAGACGACCGGTCAGCGCGTCCTTGAGACGGCCGTTCTGCCACCGGCGCAGGTATTTCTGAAACTCGGGGTTCTTGTAGCGTGGCCGGCGGCGGATGGCCGCCCAGAAATAACCCACGATCATCAGCAGGCCGCCGATGACATGCGGCTTCTCCCGCATGCGGTTCAAACCCGCCACGATGGCGTAGATCGGGTGATAGCCCAGGTACCAGTTGCCGCGCCCCCAGCGCAGCCGGCCCACGAAGACGTCCCGGTCGGACGAGCCCATCACGCGGTGGTGCCACAGCCATGCCTGCCGGTCGTAGAAACTCAGCGTGGTCCAGCCCAGCATGCCGGCCGTATGGACGTCGATGCCATCCCAGGCCAGGTGCTGGACGAAGCCGCCGATTTCCTCGAAGGCCTCGCGCTTGTAGAGCTTGAACTGGCCCGCCACCTGTTCACGGCCGTGCATTTCCTCGATGAAGCGGCCGTTCTCCGCACGGAACACCTTGCCGGAGGCGGCCGCGAGTCGCTCGTTGGACTCCAGCTTCTGAAGCATGCGTTCGAGGTACAGCGGTCCGAAGGACATGTCGCCGTCGAGCTTGGCGATGTATTCCCAGTCGGTGTGCTCGATCCGCTCACGGCCGTACTCGAAAGCCGCGATCACCCCGCCGCCGAGGTAGCGAAAGCCCCGGTTGTTGCGGCGGATCAGCCGGATGAACGGATAGAGCTTTGCGTACTCCTCGACGATCTGGGGCGTCTCGTCGGACGACCCGTCGTCCACGAGGATCCATTCGATGGGTCGCCAGGTCTGCGACACCATCGCGTCCATCGTGAGCCGCAGGTATACGGCTTCGTCACGAACCGGCGAGATGA
Organism: Xylophilus sp. GOD-11R; assembly: GCF_033546935.1. GTDB lineage: Bacteria > Pseudomonadota > Gammaproteobacteria > Burkholderiales > Burkholderiaceae_C > Xylophilus. Next base: position 3,980,064 of record NZ_CP137854.1, read on the forward strand.
TGACCAGGTTGACGATCCGTGGAGCCGTGGCCGGGGTGGACACCACGGGTTCTAGTTCCGATGCCGAGATACGCGTCATGATCCGCCGGTACAAGACTGAAGTAAGTGACTATTGCCACATACTACCAGTGACCCTAACAAGAAGTTACGCTACTCTCAGACCAAAACACCTTGCCATGAGCGTACCGCCGATTCCTCCTGCCTCACTTTCCTCGCCCGCTTCCCCTTTCGATGGTGATTCGGCCATCCCGATCTGCCGAATGTTCGAGCTGGACATCCTTGCGCTCAATCAGGAGGAGGCGGCCGTCAGATTGGCGCGAATCGCGTCGTCCGGCCGTCGCCAGCCGGCGGTTGTCGTCACGCCGAACGTCGATCACCTGGTCCGGCTGGAGCACGCTTCGCCCGAGTTCAAGGCCATGTACGCCAGTGCCGACGCCATCTTCGCGGACGGCATGCCGGTGGTCTGGGCCAGCCGTTTGACCAGCAATGTCCGGTTGCCGGGGAGGGTCACCGGCGCGGATCTTTTTGTCGCACTTTCGCAACATGCCGCGGAGGCAGGTCTACCGGTTTTCGTGATCGGCGGGCTGCCGGGAGAGGAATCGCAAATCGCTTCCTCGCTCGCCGAACGTTTTCCCGGCCTGAAAGCGGACGTTTTTTCGCCTTCCATGCAATTCGAACCGCTGGGCGCCGAAGGCCGCGAGGCGCTGCGACGGATCGAGGAGTCACGGCCCGCCATCGTGTTCGTTTGCCTGGGCATGCCCAAGCAGGAACGCTGGGCCATCGCCCATCGACCGACCATCTCCGCCTCGCTGGTGCTGTGCGTGGGCGCCGCCATGGAATTCGCGCTTGGCCAGAAGCATCGTGCCCCGCAGTGGATGCAGCGCAATGGCCTCGAATGGTTCTGGCGCCTCGTCCATGAACCGCGCCGGCTTTGGCGGCGCTACCTCGTGCAGAGCCTGGGTTTCCTGCGCCTGCTGCGCCAGGAGCGCGCCGCGGCTGCGGCCGCCCATCGTCGTACCTCCCACCCGAAATAAGGTTCTCTTCCCAACATGGCCGGAGTGCAAAAAAACGCGCATCACGCGAGCTTCTTCAACGGCGCAGTGGCACTGATCTGCTCCTGCGCGCTGAGCGTGACGCTGCTGCTTTGGGTCGGCGCCTACAGCCGGGCCGAGTTCCGGTATTTCGACGTGGTCAGCGTGCTCGGCTTCGCGGTCGGACTGGTGGCGTTCCGCAACATCGGCCAGGAGCTGCTCGACGTCCGCGTGCGCTGGAACCCGATGGTGCGCTCGCTGATGCGACGCTGGCTGCTGACCTTCGCGGTGGTGCTGTTCGCGCTCTACCTGGCCAAGATCGGCGAGGTGATGTCGCGCCTGGTCATGGTCGGCTGGCTGCTGAGCACGCCTTTCGTGCTGCTGCCCATGCTGCTGCTGTGCCGGCGCATGGCGATCAGCCTCTACAGCGCACCCGGCCTGCGCCGCAAGGCGGTGTTCGTCTTCTTCGATGAGGAGGCCGCGCAGCTGGCCGCCACGCTGCGGCATTCGCCCATCCTGGGCATCACGCCGCTGGGTTATTTCGACGACCGCGACGTGCCGCGCGGCCTGAACACCGCCGGGCTGGAGCGGCTCGGCTCGGTGGCCAAGGCCAACGAATGGATCATGAGCCACCGGGTCGACATGGTCTTTCTCGGCCTGCGCGGCGCCCATGGCGCCCGCGCGCAGGTACTGCTCGACTCCCTGCTCGACTCGGTCGTGTCGATCTACTTCGTGCCCGACTACCGCCCCGCCGGCCTGCGCCACGTGCAATACGCCGAGATGGGCGACATGCCGGTGCTGGTGGCTTACGAAACACCGTTCCTGGGCCTGTCGCGGGTGTGCAAGCGCGCCATGGACATCGTGATGTCGCTCTTCCTGCTGGCCCTGGCCAGCCCGGCCATGGTGCTCTGCGCCATCGCCGTGCGGCTGAGCTCGCCGGGCCCGATCCTGTTCCGGCAAAAGCGCTACGGCGCGGGCGGCGTGGAGATTTCGGTCTACAAGTTCCGCTCGATGCGCAACGACCCCCTGCCCACCGACGGCGTGGTGCAGCAGGCCAAGCGCAACGACCCGCGGGTGACGCCGGTCGGCGCCATCCTGCGCAAGACATCGCTCGACGAACTGCCGCAGTTCTTCAACGTGCTCGGCGGCTCGATGAGCATCGTCGGCCCGCGTCCTCACGCGGTGCAACACAACGAGCTGTATCGCCGCCAGGTGCGCGGCTACATGCTGCGCCACAAGGTCAAGCCGGGCATCACCGGCTGGGCGCAGGTCAACGGCGCACGCGGTGAAACCTCCACGCTCGACAAGATGGAGCGGCGCGTGGAGCTCGACCTCCACTACATCCGCAACTGGTCGCTCATGCTCGACCTGCGCATCATCTTCATGACCGCGCTGCTGGTGATCCGGGACCGGCATGCCTTCTGAAGCGGCGGACGACGGCAGCCGCACCTGGCTGCCGCCGTCGCTGCACATGGCGGTGCACGGCAGCCTGGAATCGGTGGAGCCGCGCTGGCGCGAAGCCTGGCCGCACATGGCGGCCACCGCGTTCCAGAGCTTCGACTGGGTCAAGACCTGGTACGACACCCTGGGGCGGCGCCAGGGCTGGAAAGTGTGCATAGCGGAGCTGCGCGCCGACAGCCCCGAAGGCCCCACCGTCATGCTGCTGCCCATGGGTTTCCGGCGCGAGGGCCTGCTGCGGGTCATGGGATTCCTGGGCGGCGAAATGCTCGACTACCAGGCGCCGCTGATCCACCCCGCCTTCGCCCGCGCGCTCACCGCCGACCACGCCGCGCGCCTGTGGAGCGGCTTCCTGTCCACCCTGCCCTCGGTCGATGTGGTGCGCCTGCGCCGTCTGCCGGCCTTCATCGGCGACCTGGCCAACCCCTTCGGACCGCTGCCCGGATCGCGCCACACCGAAAGCGCCCATGCCGCGCGCCTGCCGGCGAACTTCGACGTCTACGCCGCAGCGCGCGACAAGGGCCTGCTCGCCAACACCCGGCGCAAGGCGCGCCGCCTGGCCGAAGCCGGCACCGTGCGCCTGCTCACCCGCACCGACGATCCGGCCGAACGCACGCTGGTCATGAAGGCCCTGGCCGAGCAGAAGTCACGCCGCTGGCGCGACAGCGGCGCGGTCGACGCCTTCGCCCTGCCCGGCTTTCACGAGTTCTTCGACCGCATCACCACCACGCCGCTGCAGGGCATCGAATCGGTCGTGTCGGCCCTGATGCTCGACGGCAAGCCCATCGCCACCCACTGGGGCATGCGCATGGGCGGCATCTTCTACTGGCTGATGCCGACCTTCGACGAGGAGTGGGCCAAGCTCTCGCCCGGCCGGGTGCTGATGGAAGCGCTGATGCGCCACGGCGTCGACGACGGCATCACCGTCTTCGACTTCACTGCCGGCGACGAGCCCTACAAGTTCCAGTGGGCCGACGAACACACCCGGCTCTACGCGCTGCAGGAGCCACGCACCACGCTCGGCCGCATCGCCGTCAACATTTCCCGCGTGCGCGCCTTCGCGCGCGAGGTGCCGGCGCTGCGTCGCCTGGTGCGCAGGCTCAAGGGTAAGAAAGACGAGTAATCGATCAGCCGGCGCGGGCCGTCCAGTGGTCCAGCGCCGCGCCCACGGTCATCACCCGGCAGCCGGCCTCCAGCGCCTGCGCCACCGCCTGCGACAGCGCCCCGGGCGTGCAACCGAAAGGCCCGGCGTCGTCCTGCACCTCGTGCGTATTCACCACCAGCCAGCCGCGCTGCGATGCCGCCACCGCGAGCCGATCAGCGTACGAAACACCGTCGGGCTCCGCGCGATAGAGGCGATGCGTGCGCAGCGCGTTCAGGTCGGCCACACCCACGTGCGTGCCGCCTCCGGTCGCGCGCGAAGACCGGAAGCGCAGTGCGCAGTCGTGCTTGGCGCCCACGTTCACCCCACCGAACGGATACGCGAAATCCAGCGTCTCCCGCGCCACCCCCAACCCGGCCAGAAAAGCCGCGCTGCGCTCGAACTCCTCGCGCCGCCGGGCCGCGTCGATGCGGTTCACATGCACATGCGAAAAGCTGTGGCACCCCAGCTGATGCCCATCGGCCAGCAGCCGCCGCAGTGCGGCTTCGGAATGGCAGGCCAACCCTTCCTCCACCCCGTCGGTCAGCCCGCCTGCGACATAGAAGGTGCCCCGCACCCCATGCCGCTCCAGCGCCGCCGCGCCGGCCACGCACGCCGACATCGGCGCATCGTCAAAGCTGAAGCTGACCACGCCCACCTCACCGCGCAGCGGCAGCAGCCGCCGATCGGTGTAGCGCGACAAAAACCGGCTAGCCCGCTGCGCAAGATTCATCACAACTCCCATTCAAAGCGCCCCCGGTCCTGGAGGCCAAGCGAAGCGAGCCGACTGCCCTGGGGGCGTGGCAGCGAGGCTTTGCCGAGTAAGCCCGCCGCCCCCGGTGAGGGGGTAGGCGAAGACACGAAGTGCGTAGCCTGGGGGAGACCCAAGACCCAAGACCCAAGACCCCACCCGGAGGCCAAGCGAAGCGAGCCGACTGCCCTGGGGGCATGGCAGCGAGGCTCCGCCGAGCCAGCCCGCCGCCCCCGGCGAGGGGGTAGGCGAAGACACGAAGTGCGTAGCCTGGGGGAGACCCAAGACCCAAGACCCAAGACCCCACCCGGAGGCCAAGCGAAGCGAGCCGACTGCCCTGGGGGCATGGCAGCGAGGCTCCGCCGAGCCAGCCCGCCGCCCCCGGCGAGGGGGTAGGCGAAGACACGAAGTGCGTAGCCTGGGGGCGAGCCCATCTCTCCGCCCCCGGTGAGGGGGTAGGCGAAGCACACGAAGTGAGCGTAGCCTGGGGGAGTTCACTGAACGCGGTCATAGCGCATGTTTTCCAACTGCGTCCGCGCCCGGTTGGCGCCCAGCATGTTGTCGAACGTATAGGACAGCCCCAGCTGCACGCTGCTGCGGGTGAAATCGCCCGTCGTGGTCACCGCCGCGTCGGGCTGGTAGTGCTCCCGCGCGCCCTCCAGCCGCAGCAATACGTTGGGCGTCGGCGTGTACTCGAGCCGGGCCGACAGCCGCAGCACCTTGTCCTTACCGCCGGTGGAAGCGTTGGCGGTGTTGGCGAAGGTCTGGTAGGCCTGTTGTTCATACGAACTGGTCAGCGCGAAACGCGTCTTGGCCGAGAGGTCGTAACGCACCCGCCCTTCCAGGCCGGTCGAGATCACATACAGCCGCACGTCGGCCGCCGAGTTGGTCTGCGGCTGCCGATAACCGCGCACCGACAGGTAAGTCTTGGGCGAGTACTGCCACTCCACGCCGGAGCTGACCGACACCAGCGAGGTGTCGCGGTTGGACAGGCTGGCGAAGGTGCGGTCGAGCCGGCCGATGCGGCCGAACACGATGGTGTTCTCGTTGTAGCGCCAGGCAGCGTCGACGAATACCTCGCGGTCGGTGTAGCCCGAGTCGATGTTGGCGATGTCGGTGGCGGTGCGATCGGGAAAGCGCACCTCGTTCTGCCGCACGCCCACGCTGACGGTGGAACGCCGACCGGAGGCATAGGTCAGCGCCAGCCGCAGCCCCTTGTCTTCCTGGTTGTAGCGCTGTGCGAGCGAGGCGTCCTGGTAACGCTGCGAGCCCTGGGTCACCGTCACCGGCAGGTCGAGTTCCGGCGTGATGCGCAGGGCCACCTCCACCAGGTCCTGGCGCGCCTGCGGCACCTCGGGCTGGGTGAAGAAGCCGCCGTAGTAGTTGTAGAGGCTGCGCCCTTCGCGATGGCGCACCCGGCCGCGCAGCGCGCTGCCGTATTCCCACTGGTAGAGCCCGTCGAACTGGGTGGCGGTGTGGTCGAGCTGGTCGAGCGCGTCGTACACCTGGCGCGATGAAGTGGCGCCCACCGCCAGAAAGCTGCGGTCGCTCGGCAGCGGCATGCGCAGGGCGATGCCCAGGTCGGTCGAATGCACGCTGTCGCGGCGCTTGCGTGGATCGGTGCTGGCGTCCGGAAACAGAAACGGGTTGTCGATCGACTGCACTGTGGTGCCGACCTGCGCGGCGATTTCGGTGGTGGCGCTGCCGCCCACGGGCAGGCACGCCGCGACCAGGCAGACGAGCGCCGAGCGACGACCGCGCATGCCGGCTGTTGTCATGCGCGCGGACCGGCGGGGACGCACCGCAGGCTCATTGCAAAGATATCTCGTACCAGAGGCTGGACTGCGCGGCCTCGGTCTGCAGCGGCAGACGCAGCTGGCCGTTTTCCAGCTTCACCTGGTCGGCCCGCAGCGCGGCCATGCGGCGGCCGGCGCCATCGAGCGGATAGACCGTGGCCGCGCGTGCGCTGGTGGCAAAGCGCAGCTCTCCGCCGGAGCGCTCCACCCAGACCGGTCCGCTCGCATCGCGCGAGCCCGAGGGCTGGCCGGGCGATGCGGGGTCGGGCTCGAAGGTCCAGTACTCGCGGTTGCCGCGATAGGGCACCAGATCGACCGGCCGCTTCGGCAGCGAGCCCGGCTGGGTGCCACGCACCGCGCCCGACACCGACACCAGCAGCTGCCGGGCGTCGGCGATGGGTTTGTTGTCCAGCGCGGTCAGCAGCACCGCCGCCATGCCGCGCAACTCCTGCGGCCCGGCACCGGCCAGGCGCATCGTGATTTGCGCGGTGGCGTCGCCGAGCGTCTTGCCGGCGCCCACCGCGCCGAAGAAGCCGCGCGCCTGCGCCGTTTTGAGCAACAGCGTGCCGCGGCCGCGATCGGACTCCAACGCGGGCGGCACCGGCGACGGCGCCACCACCGGCTGCCACTGGGTGGCGGCGGTGTTCACGCTGATCTGCCGCTGCAGCGCCAAGGCCGGCGTGACACCGGTGCGAGCGCCCAGCACCGCGTCCATCGCCCAGGCGTCGTCGCTGGCGTTGATCGCCAGGCGCCCGGATATCGGCAGGCTCAACGGCGGCGCCGGCGGCAGCGCGGGCACCAGCGGCGCGCGGAACAGCTGCGCGGCCTGGCCCACCATGGCGTAGCGGCCCCAGTCGCCCGAGAGCGTGAAGCCGGTGGGTGCGTCGCCCCAGGTGTCGCCGTCGGCGTAGTCGAAGAGGAACAGGCCGTCCCAGTCCTGCTGGGCCGCGAAGGCCGCGATGACCGGCGTGCCCATGCCGCCCTGGCGGTTGGGAAAAGGCACGCTGATCTCGCTGGCGACGAAGGGCTTGGAGGCGTCGCGCCAATACGAATTGACCAGCAGGCGGTCGAGCTGCGGAGGCGCCGCGATGGAGCTGTCGCGGATGCGCCAGTTCAGCGGATTCCAGTCGTCGCCGGGGAAGTCCGGATGGTCGGCGTAGTAATGCGTGTCGAGCCAGTCCATGCCGGCGCTGGCGTCGTGGTTGAGCGCGCCTCCATAGACCATCTGCGTGCCGGTCACCGGCACCAGCGGGTCGGTCTCTTCATGCACCGCGCGGCGCATGCGCTCGAAGTAGGCGCGATCGGTATCGGCCAGGAAGCGCAGGAAGTCCTGCGTACGCAGCACCCGGCCGGTGGCCGGCGCGTCGGCGGCGGGGTCTTCGGCGCGGCCCCACCAGCGCTGGGCGAGTTCGCGGGCGCGACGCTCCACCTTGGCCTGCAACTGGCCGAGCGCGCCGGTCACGATCTGCTCGTCGCCCGGCATCGGCAGGTCGACCGGGCCGCTGGCGGCGGCGCAACCGTCCCAGGCCTTGCAGGCGGCCTGCGTGCTGCCGTAACGCGCCACCACCCAGCGGTTCCACTGCTCGCGCAGGATCGGCTCGTAGGCGCGCGGCACCGCCGCATGCCATTCGCGGCGCCGCCAGGCCGACAGCAGCGAGGATTCGTTGCTCACCTCCACCAGCGCCAGCGCCGGGTGGTTGCGCAGCCCCAACGCGCGCACCAGGCCGCGCGCATAGCGCTCCTCGAGCTCGACCATGCGCGGGGTGTAGATGAAGATCGGCGCGGTGTAGGGCGCGGCGGCCGCGCCGCCGTCCATCGGCGGCACCTGATCGGCCTGCGGCCGGAAGCGGTAGCCCACGCGCAGGTTCAGGTCCACGTACAGGCCCTCGGCGGCCAGCACGTCGATGAAGCGGCGCAGGCGCGCCACCGCGTCGGGGTTGAAGCTGGGAAACGGCCCCGGCAGCAGCACGCTGCGCGGCGGGTTGGCCCGGGTGTCGGGCGAGGTGTCCATGTGGTGCAGCCGCACCGCGTTGAAGCCGAGCTTGCGCAGCCGTTTGGCGATGCGGACGGCGTCGATCTCCGACGGAAAATTGGCCGCGAACGACAGGTTGATGCCGAAGAGCCGTACCCGCTGGTCGTCGCCGCCACCGGGCTTGCCGTCGGCGCCCACGGCATAGAAATGCCCGCCCCGCGCCACGATGCGCGATGCCGCGTCGATCGACCGGTTCATCGCCGACCGGTCGGGCGCGCCGGCCATCGCGTCCTCGTCCACCGCGAAGCGGAAAAAAGGCACGCCCGCGCCGTCGGCGACGAAGGCCGGCGGCGCCAGCACCGGCTGGGCGCCCGCGCAGGCGCTCAGCAACAGCGGCATGACCACGCGGGCCCGACGTAACCAGGAAAACCGATTCATGCGCCCACGCGCGCCACGGACTCCGGCGCGCTCCTTTCGCTCGCTTCCACCACGTCCTGCAGCACGACCTGGGAGGCCACGCTGCAGAGCGAATAGAAAAACAGGATGTTGTAGAAAAGCGTGCCCCGGAAGAGCTCGCTTTCGGTGACGTTGGCGATCAGCAGCAAGACGAAGATCACGAAGTGCATCGCACCTTCTTCCCGGTCGATCGCGATCAGGCGCGACAGCAGCAGCAGGTGCCGCGCGAACACGCACAGCGCGATGCCCAGTCCGGCCAGGCCCAGCTCGTTGATCACGTCCAGGTAGCCGTTGTGCGACTGCAGCGGAATCCAGTAGAGCTCGCGCGAGATGTAATCCGACGGGCCGCCCAGGCCCAGCCAGAAGGCGCCGTATCCGGTGCCCAGCGCCGGGTGGCGCCGCACTTCCATCATCACCAGATCCCAGATGTCGGTGCGGCCGGTGAGGTCGGAGTCCTTGCCGAACAGCCGGCCGATGGAGCCGGCGATATCGTCCCAGCCCGGCAGGTGGCCGTTGAGCACATAGAACACGTGAACCGCCAGCAGCACCAGCGCCACCACCGCCATCACCGGCGCCCACACCGGCATGCGCGTCACCACGTACTGGCGCCGCATGCACAGGTACAGCGTGGCGCCGATCAAAAACACCAGCAGCGAGGTGCTGCTCTTCGCCATCACCAGCATGAACAGCGAGAACAGTAGCGCCGTCACGCAGACGCCGCGCGGAAACAGGCGCGAGCCCACGCATTCGCGCAGCCACAGCAGCGAGCAGATCGCCGCCGCCTGGCCGGTGGTGTTCTTCTGCAGGAACAGGCCGCGCCAGGCGTTGCCCAGCATGGTGTCGATGCCCACGCGCGGGTTCACCGCCACCACGATCAGCGAGATGACCAGCAGCGTGGTGAGCGTGGCCATCAGCACCTGCAGCACCTGGCGCGAACTGCCCACCGGCGCCGAGATGGCCGTGCCCACCAGGAAGAAGCCGACCAGCTGCGTCGCGCGCTTGAGCGTCACCACCGGATAGGCCGACCACGCCACCGACACCAGCGCGAACGCCACGAAGGCCACCAGGAAGATGTTGGCCCTGCGCAGCCGCAGCAGCGTCCATTCCGGGTGGCGCCAGGCCAGCCAGGCGCCACCCAGGAAGATCGAGCCGAACTCCAGCTGAGTCGCCAGGGAGCCCGCCGACAGGTTGGCCTCGAAGTCGTCGTTGCCCCAGGTGAAGTTGGCCGGCAGAAAACAGAAGGTGAAGCTCGCCGCCACCAGGATGCGCACCAGCCACACCTCGAAGGGCGTTGCCGCGCCGGTCGCCGCGCGCGGCGCGCCGGGCTCGTGGCGCGAGGCCGGCGCCAGGGGTTCAGCCGCCGTATTCATGGTAGCGATGGCCCGCCAGGGCACTGAGTTTGCCGAGCTGCGCGCAGACGGCGCGCAGCCAGCGGAAAGAGCGGATGCGGGAGAACGGCCAGAGCACCAAGGCCAGCACGCCGGCCACCACCAGCTGCGCCACCGCCCGCAGGCCCAGCCCGCCGGCGCGCAGGAGCCAGGCCAGACCGCGCAGCTGGTAGATCTCCGAGACCAGGTACGTCTGGCCCAGCCGATAGGAGCGGCGCAGCAGCCACGAAGCGTTGGCGCGCGCCAGCGGCACGTCTTCCTGCACCGTGGCCTCGTCGCACCAGACGTACTTGGCGCCGCGCGCCAGCAGTTCGCGGAACAACACCGTGTCCTCGGCGCCGGTGCGACCGAAAGCCACGTCGAAAGGCGTCGGTCCCAGGGCCTTCACCCGTGCGGCGCGCAGCAGCGCGTTGCCGGTGCGGGCATCGCGGGTGCCGATGACGGTGCCGGTTGCAAAGCGCGGCCGGTCGAAGAAGCCGCCCAGGCGCAGCCAGTCGGGCGTGCCGGGCACATAGCGCGGCAGCACGGGCGCAAAGACGACGTCGGCGCCGTACTGCGCCTGCGCGGCGCGCAGCTTGTCGAGCCAGCCGGGGTCCGGTGACTCGTCGTCGTCGATGAACGCCAGCCACGGCGCCTGCGCCGCGCCCACCACCGCGTTGCGCGCCGAGGCGATGTTGGGCACCGGCACATGCAGCGCCCGCAGCGGCAACCGGTCGGCCCAGGCGTCCAGCACCGGGCGCGCCGAGTTGGCCGGGTCGTTGTCGGCCACGACGAACTCCACGCCGGCATCCGGGCCGATCTGGCGATGCAGCTCGGCCAACAGCACCTCCAGCAGCTCGGGCCGCTTGAAGGTGCAGATGCAGACGCTCACCTGGGGCAGGACGTGGGACATGGCGGGATCGTCTTCAGGAAGGTCGCAGTGGGCGCAGGGCGTCGCGTCGGGCGCTGGGCAGCAGCACGAGCCAGATCAGCGCCAGGTCGAGCGCCTCGACCAGCGCCAGCGCGGCCACCGCGCCCCACACGCCCCAGCGCGGCACCGCGTAGGCGGTGGCCGCCAGCATCACCACCAGGCACATCACGCCGCTGATCAGCAGCATGCGGTAGCGGTCGCCACTGGTCAGCAGCGAGGTGCCGATCCAGCGTGCACCGTAGATGGCGAAGTACACCGTCCACGCCGCCAGCAGCGGCTCCAGCCCCGCGTATCTGGGGCCCAGCACGTGGGTTTCGAGCCAGGGCAGGATGGCCCACAGCGTGCCGGCGTAGACCAGCGTCAGCACCTCGATGCCGGCCACCGACCACAGCGCGTAGCGGTCGAGCGAACGCATCTCGCCGGCCTTGATCAGCTTGGCCGCATGCGGCCGCGCCACCCGCGACCAGGCCAGCACGCAGAGCGACAGCGGCATCAGCAGCAGGCGCGAGGCGTTGAGGTCGGCCGAGGCGCTCACGCCCAGCCACAGCGCGGCCAGGTAGAGATAGCTGTAGTTGGTGAACCAGGCCACCAGCGAGCCCGGCAGCGCCCATTTGCTGCGTTGCCACACCGCTGCCACGGCCTCCGCGAATCCGGCCGCATCGCGGTCGCCGTCGAGCGGACGCAGCGACAGCGCGGCCAGGTTCGACAAGCCCAGCGCCAGCATCACCGCCGGCAGGCTCATCCAGTCCAGCGCCGCCAGCAGGCCGATGGAAACGGTCACCGCCACCGCGTACCAGGCGTCCATGCGCAGCACCGCGCGCGCATGACCCTCGACGAAACCCACGCTGCGGCCGAACTCGCGCAGCGACCCCGCCCACACATAGACCGCGAAGGCCGCGCCCAACGCCACCGGGTGCGCTGGCAGTTCGAGCCAGGCGACCACGCCGCCGGCCACCGCTCCCGACACCACCGCCAGCCCCGCGGCCAGTTGCCGCTGGTAGCGGTCGAGGTGGCCGACGAGCGCACGGCGGCGCGCGTCGTCGAGCCCTGGCGCCAGCGTGGTGAGCGGCCCGGTGACCAGCGCGTCGAGCAGCGTGGTGGTGAAGATGCCGGCCACGTAGAGCTGGGCGTACAGGCCGTAGCTCTCCTTGGCGGTGAGGCGGATCAGCACCAGCCCCAGCACCAGGTTGAGCGCCGACAGCACGCCCTGGTCGAGCAGCGAGGCGAAGGAGTCGAGCAGCAGACGGCGGCCGGGCCGCCCGGGTGCGCTCAGGCGCGGCGCAGCCATCGGCGCAAGGTCCCCCGGGGACCGGGCTTGGGCACATCGGGCGCGGCGGACGGCGACCGCGCCGTGGCGTCGAAGGTGTTGTAGACGATGCCCACCGTCTGCGCGCCCGAGGTGGCGAGCTGCGACTGGCAGCGCTCCAGGTCTTCCAGGCGGGTGACATGCTGGCGTCCCACCAGCAGGCATTGCCCGACCTGGCGCGCGATCACCTGGGCGTCCGACGAAATGCCCGCACCGGGCGTGTCGACGATGAACACGTCGAAGTCTTCTGCGAAGGAAGTCAGCAGGCGTTCGAGCGCCGGCTCCAGCAGTATCTCCAGCGGGTTCGGCGGCTGCGGGCCGGAGCCGATCACATGCAGCAGCGGAAAGCCCGGCGCCGGCTCGCCCGCGCTGATCGGCGCGCGGCCGGCCAGCATGGTCGACAGGCCGTCCTGCCGGTTCAGTCCGAACCAGTCGCGCTGGCCGGAGCTGCGCAGGTTGGCATTGACCAGCAGCGTGCGTTTACCCAGCTGCGAATAGGCGATGGCCAGGCTCGCGGCCAGGTAGCTCTTGCCCTCGCCCTCGCCCGGGCTGACGATGGCCACCGCCAGCTTGGGCAGGCCCGACAGGCGGATCGACAGCTCGGCACGCACCCTGCGCACCGCCTCGGCCTCGGCGCTGTAGGGCGCCAGCGCGATCGCCAGCGACGGGTCGAGCCCGGCATGCGAGCCCGCACCGGTGGCATAGCGGAACTGCTGCGACAGCACCGACTGCACATCGGCCTGCGACAGCAGCCCCAGCTGCACCGCCGCCTCGCCGAAGCGCAGGCCGTCGCGCTTCTGGCGCTCGATCACACGGGCCACCTGCTCGCGATTCAGCAGGCCGGCGTGCAGAAAGCGGTCACCGATCTTGTCCGGCGGCGCGGTCGGCACGGCGGGCGCCGCGGCGGCGGCCTCGGCCTCCAGCTCCGCGGCGGTGGGCGGGCGCGGCGTCACCGGCGGCGGCACCGGGCGCGGACGGACCGGCGCGAAGGTGCGGTCGGTCTCGGGAATCTCGGAAGTTTCGAAGGGATCCATGTTCAGCCCACCATGCCGATCTCGCCGAGCACCGGCAGCCGCAGGCCGCGCACCAGGTCGTCGCGGCTGCGCAGGCGGCGGGTGCCGAACTCCAGCAGCAGCGCCGCGCACAGGCCCAGGATCAGGCCGACCACCACGCTGGCGGCCAGGCTGCTCACCACACGTGGCTTGGAAGGAATGCTCGGCGTTTCCGCCTGGCGCAGCACCGTCAGGTTGACCGCGCTGATGTTGCCGGCCATCAGGATGTCGTCGTACTTCTGCGTGGCCGCGGTATAGACCCGCTCGGCGCCTTCGAGCTGGCGCTGGTAGGCCAGCAGCGTGTCGCGCTGGGCCTTCTGCTCCAGCAGCTTCTTCTGGCGCACGGCGATCAACCGCTCCACGTCGCGCTGCTGCGCGGCCAGGCGATCCACGTCGAGCCGCCGCGTCGACACCGCCGACTTCACCTCGCGCGCCAGCCGCGCCTGCAGCTCGGTGCGCTCGGCGATCAGCGCGGTCGTGCGTGGATGGTTGGGACCGAGCACCGAACGCGCTTCCGACAGGCGGCGCTCGGCATCGTTGAGCCGCGCCTTCAGGTCGGTGATCGGCGGCTGGCTGCCGATTTCCGGCAGGTCTTCCGGCCGGCCGCTGCGCAGCAGTTCGTCGATGGTGCGCTGCCGACCCAGGGCCTCCTGGCGCTGGTTCTGCAGCGTTACCAGCGAGGCGGTCAGGCTGCCGATCTCGGCATTGGCCACATCGTCACGCTCGTTCACGTTGAGGATGCCGACCTTCTGCTGGTAGGTGGTCAGCTCGTCCTGGATGCGGTTGACCTCGGCGCGCAGCTTCTCGAGCTGGGCGTTGTATTGCTCGCTGCGCGAGCGCGCCGCGTTGGACGCGATCTCGGCGGACAGCGCGATGTAGGCCCGCACGATCTCGTTGGCGTAGTCGCGCGCCTGCTCCGGCGACTCGGCCGAATACGCCACCTCGATCACCCGGCTGTTGCGGCGGGCGGCGGCCACGGTGTTGTCCGAGATGCCCTTGATCAGCAGCGCATAGGCCTTGTCCGAGCCGATCTTGGCGACCTCTTCGCGGTACTCCGGCTTGTCGCGCAAGGCCAGGCGGTCCACCACCCGCTCGGTCACGGCACGGCTGCTCAGGATATCGACCTGCGTGTTGAGATAACTCTCGTCGAGCACCGCCGAGAACTGCCGGCCGCTGATCGGGTCGGCCGCCTTGTAGTCCACGTACACGTCCGACGACGCTGTCCAGGCGCGCGGCATCACCAGCAGCACCACGGCGGTCGCCAGCAGCGTGGCCGTCGCCACACCCAGCACCAGCCGGCGCCGGGCGCGGACCATGGCGATCAACTGGGCCGACGACAGGCCCGACGGAAGCGAGACAGTGGCCATCTAGAAAAGACTCTCGTTGACGAAGACGGTGTCGCCCGGCTGCACCGGCTCGGCGATGCCGGCCCGAAAAGGCTGGTCGGTGCCGTTGACCGTGCGGTGGATGTCGATGCGCCGCAACGAGGCGCGCAGGTTGGTGCCGCCGCCCAGGGCGATGGCGCGCATCACGGTCATGCCCGGCTCCATCGGGTAGGCACCCGGCCGGTTCACTTCGCCGTGAATGTAGAAAAGCTTCTTGCGCTCCACGTACACCACGTCGCCGGTGCGCAATTCGGCGTCGAGCGCGGTGCGGTTGGAGCCGCCGATCGAGGCATCGCCCAGGCGGATCGGAATGCGCTCGCCGCCACCGGGCGGCACCGCATCGGCACTCGCCGGCACGTTGCCCGCCGCCGCAGCGGCAGCCGCGGCCGGATCGGCCAGGCGCAGCAGCGTGACCGTCTGCTCGGCCTGCTCGGTCAGGCCGCCAGCGGTCGCCAGCAGCTCCAGCACCGTCAGCCGACCAGGAATCGGATAGCGACCGGGCTGCCGCACTTCGCCCAGCACCGACACCATCTGGCTGCGGATCTGCACCGCGTCCACCGACACCTCGGGCTTGAGCAGGAAACCGCCGGTGCGCAGCAGCTCGGCGATGCGCATGGCCGCCGCGCTGGTGCTCAGGCCGGCCACCGGCACGTCGCCGATCAGCGCCACCGCGATGCTGCCCTTGTCGTTCACGCCCACCTCGGCCGACAGGTCGGGCTGGCCGAGCACCGTGATGCGCAGGATGTCCCCGCTGCCGATACGGCCGTTGGTTACCGTCGAACTCGGCAGGGCCTGCGTCTGCAGCACCCCCGGCGCGGCCGGCATGATCGTGCCGGTGCGGCCCGGATCGGAGGGAACCTGGGCCAGCGCGGCGGTGCCGAAGACCAGTGCACTCGCGGCCAACGCCAGCAGGCGGCGGATGCGGAGCGCCGGGCGGCGGCCCAGGGCGGTGAAGACGCTCCAGCAGTGCGACATCTTTGGGTATTTGTTACTAATACAAACGGACTTCCAGTGTACCAAGCAGCATGCGCGCGCACGCTTCCCGCACGCCGATCACGGAGAGATCGTGGCAAAGAAGCGAAGCGCGACGTATTTCCACGGACGACGGAGCCTCCCGCCGTGCGTTAAGCTGCCGACCCCTTTTGCGTTCCGACCACGAGCGACCCGCCATGACCCAGCTTTCCGCGGCCGAAGAGGCCCTGCGCGACGCAGCACGCGACTACCACCGTTTTCCCACCCGGGGCAAGATTTCCGTCACGCCGACCAAGTTGCTGGCCAACCAGCGCGACCTGTCGCTCGCGTATTCGCCGGGCGTGGCCTATCCGTGCCTCGACATCGAGGCCGACCCGTCCAAGGCCGCCGACTACACGTCGCGCGGCAACCTGGTGGCCGTCATCACCAACGGCACCGCGGTGCTGGGCCTGGGCGACATCGGCCCGCTGGCCGCCAAGCCGGTCATGGAAGGCAAGGGTTGCCTGTTCAAGAAGTTCGCCGGCGTCGACGTGTTCGACATCGAACTGGCCGAACGCGACCCGGACAAGCTGATCGAGATCATCGCCTCGCTCGAGCCCACGCTCGGCGGCATCAACCTCGAGGACATCAAGGCGCCCGAGTGCTTCTACATCGAGCAGGAGCTGTCTAGGCGCATGAACATTCCGGTGTTCCATGACGACCAGCACGGCACCGCCATCATCTCCTCGGCCGCCCTGCTCAACGGCCTGGAACTCGTCGGCAAGGACATCGGCGCGGTCAAGATCGCCGTCTCCGGCGCCGGCGCCGCGGCCATCGCCTGCGTCGACGTGATGGTCGGCCTGGGCGTGAAGCGCGAGAACATCTTCATGGTCGACTCCAAGGGCGTCATCTACGAAGGCCGCCCCGGCACGCTCGACGCCTCCAAGGCCCGCTACGCCCAGAAGACCGACGCCCGCACCCTGGCCGACGTGGTCGACGGCGCCGACGTGTTCCTCGGCTGTTCCGCGCCCGGCGTGCTGAGCGCCGAGATGGTCAAGACCATGGCCCGCCAGCCGATCATCCTGGCGCTGGCCAACCCCGAGCCCGAAATCCGCCCCGAACTCGCCAAGGCGATCCGGCCGGACTGCATCATCGCCACGGGCCGTTCCGACTATCCAAACCAGGTCAACAACGTCCTGTGCTTCCCCTACATCTTCCGGGGCGCGCTCGACTGCGGCGCCACCAAGATCACGCAGGAGATGAAGCTGGCCTGCGTGCGCGAGATCGCCGAACTCGCCAAGGCCGAGACCAGCGACGAGGTCGCCGCCGCCTATCCCGGCAAGGAACTCGTCTTCGGCGCCGACTACCTGATCCCCACGCCCTTCGATCCGCGCCTGATCCTGCGCATCGCGCCGGCCGTGGCCAAGGCGGCCGAGGCCTCCGGCGTCGCCACCCGCCCGATCCCCGACTACGACGCGTATCGCGAAAGCCTCACCCGCTTCGTCTACCAGACCGGCATGTTCATGCGCCCGGTATTCGCCGCCGCCAAGCAGAGCCCGCAGCGCGTGGCCTTCGCCGAGGGCGAAGACGAGCGCGTGCTGCGCGCGGTGCAGGTCGCCATCGACGAAGGTCTGTGCAAGCCCATCCTCATCGGCCGCCCGGCCGTCATCGAGGCGCGCATCCAGAAGGCCGGCCTGCGCATGCAGCTCGGCCGCGAGGTGGTGAGCGTCGACCCCGAGGACGACCCCCGCTTTCGCACCTATTGGGAGGCCTACCACGCCGGCATGCAGCGCAACGGCATCAGCACCGACGCCGCCAAGGCCGCCGTGCGTCGCAGCAACACCCTGATCGCCTCGCTGATGGTCAAGCTCGGCGATGCCGACGCCATGCTCTGCGGCCTGGTCGGTCGTTACGACCACCACCTGGAGCATGTCGCCCACGTCATCGGCCTGAAGGATGGCGAGGACGGTTTCGCCGCCCTCAACGCGCTGATGCTGCCGGAGCAGACGCTGTTCATCGCCGACACCTACATCAACGACTCACCCGATGCCGAGCAGCTCGCGCACATTGCCCTGGCCGCGGCCAAGGAGGTGGAGCGTTTCGGACTACCGCCCAAGGTGGCTTTCCTGTCGCACAGCAACTACGGCACGTCCACCCGGCCGTCGGCCCTGAAGATGCGTGCGGCGTTCGAGCGCTTCCGCGAACTGGCACCGGACATCGAGGCCGATGGTGAGATCCACGGCGACGCGGCCTTGTCGGCCACCGTGCGTGCGCGCACCGGCGTAGCGGACAGCTTGTTGACCGACTCGGCCAACGTGCTGATCTGCCCCAACCTGGATGCGGCCAACATCCTGTTCAACGTGCTCAAGACGACGAGTGGTCAGGGCATGACGATCGGGCCGATGCTGCTCAATGCGGCGGCGCCCGTGCACATTCTCACGCCCTCTTCCACCGTGCGGCGGATCTTGAACATGACGGCGCTGGCGGCGGCGCAGGCGGCGGCCAAGGCGGTCTGATCGATTGGCGGGCCTGGCCTGCGTGAGGGATAAAGCCGCGTCTTGCGAATGACGCGGCTTTTTTTTCGGGTCGGCGGTATTGGTTTGCCAGTTTCGGCATTGCCGGGAAGTACGGTTGCTCCAGGGCGCCCGGCTGGCGCTACTCACATTCTCTTTGCTTGGATTTTTTGTCCTGTTTTTGTTGATTTACCGTGTTGAAGTCTGGCTTGGACGGGGCTGTGGAATTACGTCGGGTTGGTGGCTTGGTTTTATTAATGCAGATGTTATTTGGTAGTTGAGATGCTTATTTGCCGTTCTTCTACTGAACGTAGGGTGGAGCTGGGGGCTTGCGCGCCCCCAGACCCGCGGTAACTTTCTTTTGTTGGGACAAAAGAAAGTCACCAAAGAAAAAACCTTGAAGACGAGCTCGAGGCTCGGTCGGGCCATTGCTTCGCTCGGCCTGGGGAATGTGCCTTCGAACGCTCTAACGGCAATAGTTTGGACAAGGGTTGATCCAGTGCCTTGGCCCCGCTTCGCGGGTCGAGGCTGAGAGGGTAAGAACAGGCGACCGCACTGAGCACAGTGAGGGGGCCGCGCAGATCCGATCGCCATGCCCGCTGCTCGCCGTGGCGTGGCGGCCGCGAACGCCCGATGGCCATGATTCCTGTGCGCAGGGGTGTGGCCGGCGTCCAGGTGCGCCAATGGTGAAGTCGCATGTTCGATTGATCCGCCAGGGCGGTAGGCGGTACGCAGCGAGCAGGGCTATCACACCAGCGCGGCCCCCTCACCGTGCTCAGTGCGGTCAACTGTCCTTACCCTTTCAGCCCCGACCCGCGAAGCGGGGCCAAGGCTCTGGATCAACCCTTGTCCAAACTGTTGCCGCTAGAGCGTTCGAAGGCACATTCCCCAGGCCGAGCGAAGCAATGGCCCGACCGAGCTTCGAGCTCGTCTTCAAGGGTTTTTCTTTGGTGACTTTCTTTTGTCCCAACAAAAGAAAGTTACCGCGGGTCTGGGGGCGCGCAAGCCCCCAGCTCCACTCTACGTTCAGTAGAAGAAAAATAAAAAGCCCAGCAGAAAAAAGTCCCAAACCTCCCAATAACCCATAGACAAGAGTGCAGACCGCCTTTACTCATGAACAGCAACAAAATACCTAAATCGAGGCCATCCCGGCACGGACCCCATTCCACCTTCAGTCACATAACAGGCAAAACAAACTCTTTAAGCAGCAAGAGACCCGATCCAATAGGCCACAAGCAGATCACCATTCTGCAAATGGGTGAAAAAACGACGCCACCCGCACCCCAGTCCCCCGAGTGGCGCCAACAAATTACTGCGGCGTAATATTGTTGTCCTTCACGAACTTGGCGTAATCCGCAGATTCCTTCTGCAGAAACTTGGCAAAGTCCTCAGCCGAACCACCGGCAATATCCAGCGAAATTTCGCCGATCTGCTTGCGCACCGCGGGATCGGCCAAAACCTTCTGCATTTGCGCATTCAACTTGGCGACCACCGCCGCAGGCGTCCCACCCGGTGCCGCCATGCCGATCCAGGTCACCGAATGGAATCCCGGCAGACCGGACTCGGCAACGGTAGGCACATCCGGCAGATTGGCGATGCGCTTATCGGTCGTCACCGCCAGCGGAATCAACTTGCCGCTCTTGGCGTAAGGCACGGCCGTGGGAGATGTCTCGAACATGATGTCGATCTGCCCGGCCAGCAGGTCGGCCAGGGCAGGCGCACCGCCGCGATAGGCGACGTTGAGCATGTCGGTCCCCGTCATGCTCATGAACAGCCGCGCCGCCACGTCCTGCGCGCCGCCCACCCCTGAAGTACCGAAGCTGACCTTGCCGGGATTGGCCTTGGCGTACGCCGCCAGTTCCTTCACGTTCTTCACCGGCAGCTTGGGGTTGGCAATCAGCACGGCCGGCTGGTCGGCGATGCGGATGATGGGCGTCAGGTCCTTCATCGGATCGAAAGGCAGCTTGGCGAACAGGTGCTGGTTGGCCGCATAGCCCGAGGGCGCGACCAGCAGCGTATAGCCGTCCTTGGGCGCCTTGGCCACGAAGTCCATGCCGATGTTGCCGCCGGCGCCCGCGCGGTTGTCGACCAGCACCGGCTGGCCGAGCGCGTCCGACAGCTTCTGGCCGACCAGACGGCCGATCATGTCGACGCTGCCGCCCGGCGGAAACGGAACGATCAACTTGATCGGCTTGTTGGGATAGTCCTCGGCGGCAGCGGGCGCGCACACGGCGGCGAAGGCTGCGATGCCGGCGGCGACGAGGGTCAGGGACCGGAAGAGTTTGTTCATGGCAGAAGGTCCAAAAGATCCAGGTAACGGGGTGGGCGCGGTTCGCACATTCGGCGAATCGCAGTTTTCTTTGATGGGTCTCCTCGTCGCTCCGCCCGGTGTCTTGGTGTCTTGCTCAGGGTCGCCAGCGGCTCCGGTGCCAGGACGTCGCCGCCTGGAAGGCGCACGCGATTTCCATCAGCTTCGCGTCCTCGTCCTGGGCTGCAGCAATTTGCAGGCCGATGGGCAATTGCCGGTCGTCGAAGCCGAGCTGCACCGACACGCCGCACAGGTCGAGCAGGTTGACCGCGCGGGTGTACTTGACGGGCGGCTTGCCGTGATCGACCTCGGCGATCGGCGTGGCGGTGTGCGGCGTGGCAGGCGTGACGAAGGCGTCGTAGCCGCGCAGCACCTCGGCGATCTCGCCCTTGAGCGCGTCGCGCTGGCGCAGCGCCTGGTAGTAGGCGGTGGCGGTAAAGGTGCCGCCGGCCACCAGCCGGGGCCGCACCGCGCTGTCCATGGGCTTGGCCTCATCGGCAGCCAGCGCGCCCCAGAACGACGCGCCCTCCGGCAGCATGATGGCCGCGGCGATGGCGGCGAAGTTGTCGAAGGAGCCGGTCAGCGCAATCGGCGACAGGTGCGCGCCGCCGGCACGAAACACCTCCAGCGCGGCCCGGTAGGCGGCCAGCACTTCGGGCTGCACGCCCTCCAGGTCGGCGTCGCCCAGGTAGCCGATGCGCTGGCCGGCCAGGCTGGCCGGTCGAGGCGTTTCACCCACCAGCGCGGCGTAGGCCAGCGCGGCGTCGGCCGCCGTCAGGGTGAACAGGCCGACGCTGTCGAGCGTGGTGCTCAGCGGCACGACGCCGTCCGTCTTGAGCTTGCCGACGGTGGGCTTGAGCCCGGTGATGCCGCAGAACGATGCCGGCATGCGCACCGAGCCGCCGGTGTCGGTGCCGATGGACAGCGGCACCATGCCGGCGGCCACCGCCACCGCCGAGCCACTGCTGGAGCCGCCCGGCGAGCGGTGCACGTCGCGGCCCCAGGGGTTGCGCGGCGTGCCCATCTGGTCGTTGGTGCCCCAGGCGCCGAGCGCGAACTGCACCATGTGCGTCTTGCCGACGATGACCGCGCCCTCGGCCAGCAGGCGCTGGGTGATCCACGCGTTGCCGGTGGCGATGTTGTCGGCCAGCAGCGGCGAGCCGGCCGTGGTGGCGCGGCCCATCAGGTCGACGTTGTCCTTGAGCGCGACCGGGATGCCGTGCAGCGGGCCGAGGTCGAAACCGGCGGCCAGTTGCCGGTCGGCGGCTTCGGCGGCCTGCAGCGCCTCTTCGCGGAACACGCTGGAAAACGCGTGCAATTCGCCGTTCAGGCGGGCGATGCGGTCCAGACAGGTCTTGACGAGAAATACCGAGCTGGAACGCCCGTCGCGCAATTGCCGGCCGAGTTCGGCGAGGTCCGAAAAATCTTCGGTCGCGACGTCGTTCATGCCAGGCCCATCGCCTTTTTGATAATCGCACTGGTGCCCATGATGTCGGGATATTTCTCGCCCGCATCGAGTCGGCGCAGCGTGGTTTTCTCGTCGAGCTGCATCTGGATCGCGCGTTTGGCCGAGGCCTCGATATCGGCCGGCGGCAATACCAGAATGCCGTTCTCGTCGGCCAGGATCGCGTCGCCGGGATTCACCGCCACGCCACCGCAGGTGACCGGAATGCAGAACTCGCCGCCGAGCCCCAGCGACTTCACCGTGACGGCCGAGGTGCCCTTGGACCACACCGGCACGCCGTACTGGCGCAGCTCGCCGAGGTCGGTGACCAGGCCGTCGACGATGAAGCCGGCTACACCGATCACCTTGGCCGCATAGGCGACCGCGCCGCCGAGCGAGGCGATCGACATCTCGCCGCAGCGGTCCATCACGATGATGTCGCCCTTGCGCGCCTGGCCCATTGCGTAATGGACCATGGAGCCGTCCATGCCCGGCACGCGGATGGTGACCGCCGTGCCCACCACCCGGCGGTCCTGGAAATGCGCCTTGATGGCGGGCGACATGAAACCGGTATAGCGGAAATGCCCGATCACCGCCGGCTCGGCCTGTACCAGCAATTCGAGGAGGGCCGGATCGACCTGCGGCGGAAGGGAATTGAGTAGAAACACGGGGATGGCTCCAAAAAATGCGAATCAGCCCGGCAAAGTTAACGCCGGCACGACAGCGGGCAAAATTGAATATTCGAAACCGCGTTGATAAAATAAATGGATGACGCGGTTCACCTTTCGCCAAATCGAGGCCTTTTATTGGTGCGCACTGCTCGGAACCGTGCATGCCGCCGCGCAGCACCTGCATGTCAGCCAGCCGGCGGTCTCGTCGCGGATCAAGGAACTGGAAGAGGCCCTCGGCCTCACGCTTTTCTCTCGTGCGCACCAACGTTTCGAACTCACGCCGGCCGGCCGAAAAGCACTGGTCCATGCCGAGCAGACGCTGCGCGCCGGACAGGAGCTTCAGCGCCTCGGCCGGCGCCCGGTACCGCTGCAAGGCGTGCTCCGTCTTGGTGCAGACGAGACGGGCGCCACCGTGGCCGCCACCGAACTCCTGCACCGCATCAAGCTGCTGCACCCCGCACTGAAGATCGAGTTGACGGTGGAAGTGAGCAAGGTGTTGCGCGAAAAGCTCGCCCGCCGCGAGCTCGACGTGGCGCTGCACGGCACGCCGACCGAGCGGCCCAACGTGGTCGACGAACTGCTCGGCCGCATGCCGCTGGTATGGATAGGCGCCGCCGGCATCGACGCCGGGACCACACCGCTGACGCCCGAGCACGTGGCGGCGCTGCCGATCGTGACGAATCCGCCGCATTCCATATTGCACGGACTGGTGAAGGACTGGCTGCAGGTTTCCGGTTATGAATTCAACAGTTTCAGTTCGTGCAATTCCATCGCGATGATTATCCGGGTGGTGCAATCGGGGCATGCCATTGCCGCCTTGCCATTACCCGTGACACAAGAGGCGCTTAAATCCGGGTTGGTTCGCATAATCGAAACCGCTCCCTTGCTGCCGACCATGCCTTACTACATTTCCTACCTCGACGACAAAATCGATTCGGGCGTGGGCGATATCGTCGAACTGGCCCGGCAGATATTGCTGTCGGCTGAATTCTTCGCTCAGCCGGTGGTCGCCGCCTGATCGGACGGCGCGGCTGCGCGAGGGCGTCGGCAGCGCCGCAGCCCTACGTGCTTTCAGGCGCGGCACCGGCCCGCCGTGCGCCGATGCCTCGTTAAAAAACGAGGTTTCGGGGTCGGCATCCGGCCGGCCCGCCAACGCACGAAGGAAACCTCCCATGGCACGTTTTTCCGGCAAGTCCGTCCTCATTACCGGCAGCAGCTCGGGCATAGGCGCGGCCTGCGCCCGACGCATGGCTAGCGAAGGCGCGGATGTCGTGGTGAACGGCCGCAAGGAAAGCGAGGCGACGGTCGCGCTGGTGAAGGAACTGCAGGCGATGGGCCGGCGCGCTGTCTTCATCGCCGCCGACGTCACCACCGCCGCATCGGCCACCACGCTGGTCGAGCAGGCCATAGAGGCGCTCGGCGGACTCGACGTGCTGGTCAACAACGCCGGCGTGGAGCGCCGCAGCGACTTCTGGGAAACCACCGAGGAAGACTACGACCTGGTGATGAACACCAACGTCAAGGGCATGTTCTTCTGCACCCAGGCTTTCGTGAAGCACCGCAAGGCCGCCGGCAAGCCAGGCGCGGTGGTCAACATGAGTTCGGTCCACGAAGACCTGCCCTTCCCGCATTTCGCCACCTACTGCGCGAGCAAGGGCGCCGTGCGCATGCTCACCCGCGACCTGGCCGGCGAGTTGGCGAAGCTGGGCATTCGCATCAACAACGTGGCGCCCGGCGCCATCGCCACGCCGATCAACCAGCATCTGCTCGACTCGCCCGAGCTGCTGCGGCCGCTGGAGAAAAAAATACCGCTTGGCCGGCTGGGTCAGCCCGACGAGGTCGCCGCGCTCACCGCGTTTCTCGCCAGCGACGAAGCCGCTTATGTGACCGGCAGCACCTTCTTCGTCGACGGTGGACTGATGGTGAGCTATACCGAGCAATAGCCGAAACAGAGCACCGCCCACGCGAACCACTGCGGTGCGCCGCGCCCCGGCAAGGGGCGGCGGCCGGGGTCGGCCTTGCACCATCGCATGCACTTTTGGCCGAACGCTGCACGCAAAAATCGTATACACCCGTGTGCACGAATGCTGCGTGCATCGGGCATCGTTCTTGCTCGCCATGGCGTCATCGCCCACTCATTCCCAGAGCCCGACGTCATGCAAAAACGCAGTTTCCTCGCATCCCTCCTGGCCACCGCGCTCACCGCGTTCGGCACCGCACCGGCCCTGGCGCAGCCCGTGACGCCGGTGAAATTCCAGCTCGACTGGCGCTTCGAGGGCCCGGCGGCGCTGTTCCTGGTGCCGGTCGCCAAAGGCTACTTCAAGCAGGCAGGCCTGGACGTGACGGTGGACGCCGGCAACGGCTCCGGCGGCACGGTCACGCGCGTGGCCTCGGGCAGCTACGACATGGGCTTTGCCGACATGGCCTCGCTGATGGAGTTTCACGCCAACAACCCCGACGCACCGAACAAGCCGGTCGCGGTGATGATGGTCTACAACAACACGCCGGCTTCGGTGATGGCGTTGAAAAAGTCCGGTATCACCAAGCCCGCCGACCTGGCCGGCAAGAAGCTCGGCGCGCCGGTGTTCGACGCTGGCCGCCGCGCCTACCCCATCTTCTCGGCGGCCAACAAGATCGGCCCGGTGACCTGGACCGCCATGGATCCACCGCTGCGCGAAACCATGCTGGTGCGCGGCGACATCGACGCGATCACCGGCTTCACCTTCACCTCGCTGCTCAACCTGGAAGCGCGCGGCGTGAAGGCGGCCGACGTGGTGGTGCTGCAATACCCCGATTTCGGCGTGAAGCTCTACGGCAACGCGATCATCGTGAACCCCAAGTTCCTCAAGGAAAAGCCGGAAGCCGTCAAAGCCTTCCTAAAGGCCTTCGCCTTGGGCATGAAGGACGTGCTGGCCAACCCGGCCGCCTCCATCGAGACGGTCAAGGCGCGCGACGGCATCGTCAACAGCGAACTGGAAACCCGTCGTCTGAAGCTGGCGATCGACACCGTCATCAACAGCGCCGACGCGCGCTCGGAAGGTTTCGGCCAGGTCGTGCCGGGCCGCCTGTCGCTGATGGCCTCGCAGGTGTCGGACGCGTTCGCGACCAAGACGCGGGTCAACCCGGAAACGGTGTGGAGCTCGGCCTACCTGCCGGCGGCGGCGGACCTGGCCATCTTGAAGAAGTAGCTCGCCCCCAGGCTTTCTCACTCCGTGTAGACGCTCACCCCCTACCCGGGGGGCAACGCTGGCGGGGTCGATGGGTTGGTCTCCCCCGGGCTTGCTCACTTCGTGTAGCCGCCTACTCCCTGCCGGGGGCAACGCTGGCGGGGGTAGGCCAAGCCACCCCGCGGCGTTCTCTGAAATCACGAATAGCCGCGCCCTGTTGAACCGATCGGATCTGTCATGCAAGACACGCTCACCGAACCTCCCTTCGTCGATTTCCGCGACGTCTGGCTCGCCTACAACGAGGAGTTGCTCCGCGCGAACCACTTCGCGGTGGAGAGCATCGACCTGCAGGTCAGGCGGGGCGAGTTCATCGCCATCGTCGGGCCGTCGGGTTGCGGCAAGTCGACGTTCATGAAGCTCACGACCGGGCTGCGCATGCCCTCGATGGGCAAGATCCTGATCGACGGGCAACCGGTGACCGGGCCGCTCAAGATCTCGGGCATGGCCTTCCAGGCCTCTTCGCTCCTGCCCTGGCGCACCACCATGGAAAACGTGCTGCTGCCGCTGGAGATCGTGGAGCCCTACCGCTCCAGCTTCAAGCAGAAGAAGAAGGAATACGAGGAACGCGCCCGCAAGCTGCTGCAGAAGGTGGGGCTTTCCGGCTACGAGGACAAGTTCCCCTGGCAGCTCTCCGGCGGCATGCAGCAGCGCGCCAGCATCTGCCGCGCACTGATTCACGAGCCCAAGATGCTGCTGCTCGACGAGCCCTTCGGCGCGCTCGACGCCTTCACCCGCGAGGAACTGTGGTGCATCCTGCGCGACCTGCACGCCGAGCAGGGCTTCAACGTGATCCTGGTGACCCACGACCTGCGCGAGAGCGTGTTCCTGGCCGACTCGGTGTATGTGATGAGCAAGAGCCCCGGACGCTTCGTGAACAAGCGCGAGATCGACTTTCCGCGCCCGCGTCCGCTGGAGCTGACCTACACCAAGGAATTCACCGACATCGTGCTCGAACTGCGCAGCCACATCGGCGCCATCCGCACGCCCGTCGGCGGCGCCACCGCCGTCCCCCAATAAGCACTCCACCCACGCCATGAAGCTCAACAACAAACAGATGGAACGCTGGTCGCCCTGGCTGCTGCTGGTGGTGGTGCTGGCGCTCTGGCAGATCGTCTGCAGCGCCTTCGAAGTCTCCGAGTTCATCTTCCCCAGCCCGGCACGCATCTGGTCGCAGCTGGTGGAGTTCAAGGCGATCATCGCCGGCCACGCCTGGCGCACCTTCTGGGTGACGATGGTGGGCTTCGGCATCGCCATCGTGGTGGGCGTGCTGCTGGGTTTCGTCATCGGCAGTTCGCGCCTGGCCTATGCCGCCGTCTACCCGCTGATGACCGCCTTCAACGCCCTGCCCAAGGCAGCCTTCGTGCCGATCCTGGTGGTGTGGTTCGGCATCGGCGTCGGCCCGGCGATCCTTACCGCCTTCCTGATCAGCTTCTTTCCGATCATGGTCAACATCGCCACCGGCCTGGCCACGCTGGAGCCCGAACTCGAAGACGTGCTGCGGGTGCTGGGTGCCAAGCGCTGGGACGTGCTGATGAAGGTCGGCCTGCCGCGCTCCATGCCCTACTTCTACGGCTCGCTCAAGGTGGCGATCACGCTGGCCTTCGTCGGCACCACGGTGTCGGAGATGACCGCCGCCAACGAGGGCATCGGCTACCTGCTGATCTCCGCCGGCTCCTCCATGCAGATGGGCCTGGCCTTCGCCGGCCTGCTGGTGGTGGGCGCGATGGCGATGGCGATGTACGAGCTGTTCAGCGTGATCGAGAAGCGCACGACCGCCTGGGCGCACCGCGGCTCGTCCGGCCACTGAGTCCGCCGGCATGACACCTGCGCAGATTGAAGCGGCCCTGCTGCGCGCCAACGCGGTCGCGCTGCGCGCGATGGCCATGGGCCGCCACCCGTTCGGCGCGCTGCTGCTGGCGCCGGACGGCGAGACGGTGCTGGCCGAGCAGGGCAACATCGACACGGTCAACCATGCCGAGTCGACGCTCGCGCGGCAGGCTGCGTCGAGCTGGCCCGGCGCCTATCTGGCGCGCTGCACCCTGGTCACCACCTTCGAGCCCTGCGCCATGTGCGCGGGCAGCATCTACTGGGCCGGCATCGGCCGTGTGGTGTACGGCGCGGAAGAAACCACCCTGCTCGCGCTCACCGGCGACCACCCCGAGAACCCCACGCTCGCCCTGCCCTGCCGCGACGTTTTCGCCAGCGGCCAGCGTCCGGTCGAGGTGATCGGCCCGGTGCCGGCGCTGGTCGACACCATGGCTGCACCGCACCGCGACTTCTGGCGTTGAGCCGGGCGGGCCCGCGCAAATCCCTACTCCGGGCTTGCCCCGGAACCGTGCACGAAAGTCACGTGCCAGAATCCGAGGCAGCCCAGCCCTTCACGGACCAACGCCCCATGGACCTCCCGACCCGCCTTTCGTTTCAACGCCGGACGATCGGCCTGCTGGCCCTCGCGGCCGGCCTGCTTCCCTCGCTGGCCTTCGCCACGCTCGGCGGCACCGAAACCTCCATCGAAACCGACCGCGTCGCCATGAGCGCCACCGCAGGCGCCAACAACGCCGGCGTGGGCTATACCGTGCGCAGCTTCACCCTGCCCTCGACGACCGTGGTGCGCGAATACCTGTCGTCGTCTACCGGCCTGGTCTTCGGTGTGGCCTGGGAAGGCCCGGCCATGCCCGACCTGAAGCAACTGCTCGGCGAAAAGCATTTCGACTCGATCGACAGCAGCGCCCGCAGCCGCAACCGTGAAGGACGTCGCGGCCCGATGGAGCTGCGCCCCACGGGCGACTCGTCCGGCCTGGTCTTCGATTCCACCGGCCACATGCGCGCTTTCGCCGGCCGCGCCTATCTCACCCCGCAACTGCCTAACGGAGTCGACACCGATGCGATCCGCTGACCCCACCGCCCTGTTCTCGCTCGCCCGACTGCGCGCCGGTGGCCTGGCGCTTTCCGCTGCTCTGACCCTGGCGCTCGCGGCCTGCGGCGGCGGAGGCGGCTCCGACAGCTCCAGCGGCGGCGGCGGTGGAAGCGGCGGTGGTGTCACGGCCAGCAACGTGGTGCCGCTGGTGGTCGACAGCGGCCCCCCGGGCGTCTCCAGCCGCATCGCCAACCTGCCCTACGCCACCGTCACCGTCTGCCCGCCGGGCTCCAGCAGCAACTGCCGCACCATCGACCACGTGCTGGTCGACACCGGCTCGACCGGGCTGCGCCTGCTGGCTTCGGCGCTGGGCACGCCGGGCAACTTTCCGCTGCAGGCCAATACCGCCGGCGCCCCGTATGCCGAGTGCGCCACCTTCATCAGCGGCTACACCTGGGGCTCGGTGCGCACCGCCGACGTCACCCTCGGCGGCCTGACCGCGTCCGCGCTGCCGATCCAGGTGATCGCCGACCCGGCCTACCCCACCGTGCCCGCCGCCTGCTCGGCCACGGGCAGCTCGCAGAACAACGTGGCCGACCTGGGCGCCAACGGCATCCTGGGCATCAGTCAGTTCGTGCAGGACTGCGGCGCCGCCTGCGTCAACTCTCCGATCGCCGCCGCCTACTACGCCTGCACCAGCGGCGCGTCGTGCACCCCGGCCACCGCGCCGCTGACGCAGCAGATCACCCACCCCATCGCCATGATGGCCACCGACAACAACGGCTCGATGATCCAGTTCCCGGCGGTTTCGGCCAGCGGCCAGGTCACCGTGGCGGGCTCGCTGGTGCTGGGCATCGGCACGCGTTCCAACAACGCCGTCGGCTCGGCCGTGGCCTACGGGCTCGACCGCAACACCGGCTACCTGAGCTCGGCCTACAACGGCCGCACCTACAGCCGCACCGCCTTCGACAGCGGCTCCAACTTCTACTTCTTCAGCGACACCAGCATCCCCCGCTGCACCGGCAGCAGCAGCAGCTTCTACTGCCCCGCCTCCACGCTGACGCTGTCGGCCGCCATCAGCGGCACCAACGGCGTCAACGGCACGGTGAGCTTCCGCATCGCCAACGCATCGCAGATGTTCACCAGCTCCAACAGCACCGCGGTGCTGCCGGACGTGGGCGGCACCATCGGCTCGACCACCGGCTTCCTCTGGGGCCTGCCCTTCTATTACGGCCGCAGCGTGTTCACCGCCGTGATCGACCGCAGCACCCCGCTGGGCAACGGGCCGTACGTCGCCTTCTAGGCGGCGTACCCACCAGCCGCCGGTGCATCGCCGAACCCGCGCGCGCCTGGCGGCCCTGCTCGCCGGGCTCATGGTCTGCGCGGCACAGGCGGCCGAGGTGGACGCCCTCTGCGCCGACACCGCCCGCCAGCCGTCGCGCGACCCGCGCGTCGCCGCCCTCGTCGCCTCGGCTCGCGCCGAACACGCCGGCTTCGGACGCCAGGAAATCGACAGCGCCGGCCGCCTGATCCGCTCCGGCTACGGTGAAGCCGAGTTCGACCGCGACGCCGACGACACCGAGCCCGCCTGGCGCAAGGTGCAGCGCTACTGGCAGGCCTGGTCGGCCGACGAACCCGGCCAGGTGCGCGACAGCGGCAGCCGCTGGCAGCGCATCGCCCTGCTGCGCGAATCGGTGCGCTCCGTCAGCACTGCCCGGCTGTCCACCTTCGGCGGCGAAGGCATCGGCCTGGGATTGAGCGCACGCGAAACGGACGCGCTCGACACTTCCCTTACCCGCGCCGCCCTGGTCGACAACCCATGGTCGGCAGTCTTCATCAGCTACCTGATGCGCGCGGCCGGCTTCGGCCCCAACGAGTTCAGGTTTTCCGACGCCCACGCCGACTACGCCCGCGCTGGCTTCGCCACCCGACGAGCCGAAGCCGATGCCGCCACCGGTGCCGGCGCCTACCGGGCCTGCGACCTCGCCACCACGCCGCCCCGGCCCGGCGACCTGGTCTGCAACACCCGCGCACGCGCCGCCTTCGTCGACACCTTCGGCGCGCTCGAACAGGCGCTGCGCAGCGGCCGTTCGCTGCCGATGCATTGCGAGGTGGTGGTCCAGGTCGATACGGCAGGCTTGTCGATGCAGGCCATCGGCGGCAACGTGCTGCAGTCGGTCACGCTGCGCCATCTGGCGCTGCAGCCGCAGGCCGACGCGGCCCTGCCGCCGCTGCTGTCGCCCGCCTACCGCGAACGCGCCGCCGCGCCCGACGCGAGCTTCAACGACCAGCCCTGGGTGCTGCTAATGCAGGTCCGATAGGTCGAAGGGGTCGGCCGGCGCCGTCGTGCCGGCGCCATACCAGAGCGTCAGCAGCTTGCGTGCGTTGGCCTGGCCCTGGTCACGGTAGTTGGTGTTGAAGGTGGCGTGCACCTGGCCGGACTGCTCTTCGAGCCGCCGGATCGCCGGCAGCATGGCGCGCAGTTCGGTGTCGTTGTAGACGTAGTTGAAGCGGCCCGACGACGCGCCCGATGCGCTGTTCCAGGCCGACACGTTGCGCCCGTGCAGCCGCACGATGGCGAGCTCGGGATGCGTCGCCTCCCACACCGCCGGCACGCTGTTGGAAAAGTCGCCCTGCGGCGCGTCGACCACCACGTTGACCACTTCCAGCTGCCGCAACATCGCCAGCGTGCGCCGCGCCTGCGGCCCCTCGAACCAGCTGCGGTGGCGAAACTCGAAGGCCACGGTAGCGCCGGCCATCATGTCCACGCAATGCTCCAGATGCGTCTCCACCTCCGCGCCCGGCCGCACCGAGGGCGCGAACTGGAACAGCACCGCGCCGAGCTTGCCCGCCGCCTGCAGGGGATGCAGCGCGGTGCGCATGCGCCACCACAGCTCCTGCCGCACCTCGGCTGGCATGTCGCGCCAGTGCACCGTGTCGCGGGTGCCGACCTGCGAGCGCAGCTCGCGCGGCAGGGCCGACAACGGCACGTCGTGGCCGGTGAAGGCTCGAAACGCCTTGATGTCGAACACGAAGCCCGGCGGCGTGCGCTCGGCCCACAGCTGCGCGTTGCCGGCGTGGGGCAGGCCGTAGAAAGTGGAGTCGACCTCCACCATCGGAAACCGCGAGGCGTAGAAGCGCAGCCGCTGCTCGGCGGTGTGCACGTCGAGCGGATAGAAGAGCCCCGGCGTGAGCAGGGTGGGGTCGGTCCAGGAGGCGGAACCGGCGAGCAGGGTCATTGGCACATCCATTGCTTTGTACGTACCGGGCGTCTAAGAGGCTGGGCGGGTACGGTGCATGTCGCACCGCGCGGTTGCACAGTACGAGCGAGACGTATGGTGAAAAGGGTGTTATGGCATGAATTGAAACGCAAGATCAATCTTGCCCTGGCGGCGTCTGCCTGCGTGTTGGGAGCCTGGCTTCCCCAGGTGGCACAAGCCAAGGAAAAGATCGTGTTTCTCACGGGCTGGACAGCCCAGGCCGACTACGGCGGCTTCTACCAGGCCGTAGCCGAGGGCCTCTACGACAAGTACGGCGTCACCGTCGAACTGCGTGAGGGCGGCCCCGGTATCAATGCTTCCCAACTGCTCGCGGCCAAGGCGGTCGACTTCGCCCTGGTGCAGTCGAACGACGCGGTGGTCAACCTGCGCCGTGCCGGTGCACCGGTGACCGCGGTGGCCGCCTTCGCGCAGAAGAACCAGCAGACACTCATCACGCACAAGGGCAACGGCATCGCCTCGCTGGCCGACATGAAGGGCAAGCCCGTCATGATCTCCACCGGGTCGGCCACCACCTTCTGGCCGTGGCTGCGCGCCAAGTACGGCTTCAGCGATACGCAGATCCGCAAGTTCGCCTTCAGCCTGGCGCCCTTCCTGTCGGACCCCACGGCCATCCAGCAGGGCTTCGTCACCTCCACGGAATACCTGGCCGCGCAACAGAAGGCCGAGACCACCTCGTTCCTGCTGGCCGACTACGGCTATGCCAGCTACGGCGTGCTGCTGGTGGTGCCGGAGGAGTGGATCAAGACCAAGCCCGCCGCCGTGCAGGCTTTCGTCGACGCCACGGCCGAGGGCTGGCAGCGCTTTCTCTACGGCAACCCGGAGCCCGCGATGGCGCTGATCAAGCAGCGCGATCCGCAGATGACCGACGGGCTGCTGAAGTTCGCGCGGGAGCGTCTGCTGTCGATGAACATCGTCGCCGACGCCACCACCGCCAAGCTGGGCATCGGTGCCATGTCGGACCAGCGCTGGGCCGACCACATGAACGTGCTGGTGCAGGAGGGCGTGTTCCCCGCCGGCACCGACACCAAGGGCGCCTACACGCTGCAGTTCGTCAACCGCGGGCCCTCGCCCAGGTAAGGCCGGCCCGACGACCACCGGCGCGGCCTCCGGGCCGCGCGATTCGCCTCCTTTTTTCCTGTTCATCGCAGGCCGTGACAGCACCGATCGCCGCGCAGCGCGGCCTCGGGCGCACGCGCCCGCACGTCCCCACGAGATACCAATATGCTTCAGACCGCCCACCCCGTACTGCGCCGCTTCTGGTACCCGCTGATGCCGGTCGCCCGCCTCGACGCCGGCCCGCAGCCCTTCACCCTGCTCAACACCGAAATCGTCGTCTGGCGTTCCGCCGACGGCAGTCTGGGCGCCGTGCGCGACCGCTGCTGCCACCGCTCGGCCAAGCTCTCGCGCGGCTATGTCGAGGGCAACTGCATCACCTGCGCCTACCACGGCTGGGCCTACGGCGCCGATGGCCAGGTGATGCGCATCCCGCAGGCCGCGCCCGAGCAGCAGGGCAAGCCCACCGGCCTGTCGATCGACTCCTACCACGTGGCCGAGCGCTACGGCCATGTCTGGGTGGCGCTGGAAGATCCGCTCTCGCCCATCCCCGAACTGCCGGAAGCCAATGACGCCAGCCTGCGCCGGCTCGACCAGTTCTGCGAGGTCTGGCAGTGCGCCTCGATGCGGGTCATGGAGAACTCGTTCGACACCTCGCACATCGCCTTCACCCATCGCCATTCGTTCGGCGACATCACCGACGTGGTGCAGGAGGCGCTGCATTTCGAGGAGACCGAACAGGGCTTCGACGTGGCCGAGCGCAGCCACCGCGCCATGAACCGTACCGGCGCGGCCGAAGCCCTGCGGGTGGAAGGCGAGATGACCCAGCGCACCCAGACGGCGCAGTGGTTCATGCCCTTCTCGCGCCGCCTGGCGATCCGCTACCCATCGGGCCTGCAGTGCACCTTCTTCACCGGCGCCACGCCGATCGACGACAAGAGCTGCATGCTGGTGCAGTTCTGCTTTCGCAGCGACACCGAGGAAGAGGTCAGCTTCGAGGCCGCCACCGCCTACGACCGGATCATCGTGGACGAGGACCGGGTGATCCTGGAAAGCATGGAATACGACGTTCCGCTGGTGCCCACCCGCGAGGAAGAGATCGCCATGCGCTCCGACCGGCCCGGCCTCACCATCCGCCGCCGCATGCGCGAGCTGCTCGCCGCCCATGGCGAGACCGAAAGCCGTCTGCGCCCCGAGTTGCAGATCGCCGTCGCGCGATAAGGAGCCGCGCCATGCTGATCACCCGACAGACGGCGCTGCGCCGCTTCTGGTACCCGGTCATGCCGGCCGCCGTGCTCGACGACGGCGGACTGCATCCCTTCACCCTGCTGGGCGAGCCGATCGTGCTCT
Source organism: Xylophilus sp. GOD-11R (assembly GCF_033546935.1). GTDB lineage: Bacteria > Pseudomonadota > Gammaproteobacteria > Burkholderiales > Burkholderiaceae_C > Xylophilus. The sequence continues at coordinate 4,014,365 of NZ_CP137854.1, forward strand.
GGCGCGCCGCCAACGGCGAGCCGGCCTGCCTGCGCGACCGCTGCTGCCACCGCACCGCGCGGCTGTCGCTCGGTTTTCTGGAGGGCGACGACGTGGTCTGCGGCTACCACGGCTGGACCTTCTCGCCCGAGGGCCGCTGCGTGCGCGTCCCGCAGCAGCCGGCCGGAACCCCCATCGCGGCCAATGCCTGCGTGCCGGCCTACCGGGTGCAGGAGCGCTACGGCTACGTGTGGGTGACGCTCGCCGCGCCCGGCCAGGAGCCGCTGGCCGACCTGCCCGATCTGCCGCAGGACGCCGACCCGGCGTTTCGCCGCATCGACGAATTCCACGAGGAATGGGGCATCGGCGCGCTGCGGCTCATGGAGAATTCCTTCGACAACGCACACGTGGCCTATGTGCACCGCGCCACCTTCGGCGATGTGCAGGACCCGCGACCCAACCTCTACCGGATCACCGCGCAGGGCAAGTACGGCTTCGAGGCGACCACGCATTACCGCGTGGTGGTGCGCGGAGAAACCGCCCAGCGCGCCATCGGCAGCGACGAGGCCGAAACGGTGCGCGAGCAGACCTCCGCCTGGTTCATGCCCTTCGTGCGGCGCACCGGCATCCGCTACCCGAACGGGCTGGCGCACGTCATCGTGACCTGCGCCACGCCCATCGACGACCGGCGCTCGATGATCCTGCAGTGGGTCTACCGCAACGACACCGAGCAGGAGGCGAGCGCGGCCAGCGTGATCGCCTTCGACCGCGCGGTGACGCTGGAGGACAAGGCGATCCTGGAGAGCTGCGACCCCGACGTGCCGCTGGCCGTGGTCGATGGCGAAGAGCTGCACATGGCCTCCGACCGGCCCGGCCTGGTGATGCGCGGCATGTTCATGTCGTTGCTGGCCGAGGCGGGCGAGACCGAGCAGCGCGCACCTTCGCCCTGGGCACCGGTGACGCCGCCGCGTGCCGTCGAGCAACAACCCGCCTGAAAGACCCCATGGCCGCCAATCCGCTATCGCTCGGCACCGTCCGCGCGGCCCCTGCAGCTGCGCTGCCGCCCTCCCTGCGCAGTCGCCTGCGACCCTCGACCTGGCTGCCGCTGGCGGCCGGCGCGCTCGCGCTGGCGGCCTGGGAGGCACTGGTGCGCGCGCTGCACATCGCCCCCTTCGTGCTGCCCGCGCCCAGCGCCATCGCCGCCGCCTTCTGGGCCGACAGCACCGGCCTGCTGTGGAGCCTGGCCAACACCGCCGCCGTCACGCTCGGCGCCTTCGCGCTGGCGCTGGCCAGCGGGTTGCTGGCCGGGGTGCTGATCGCACAGAACCGCACGGTGGAGATGACGCTGTGGCCGTACGCCATCGTGATGCAGGTCACGCCAGTGGTGGCCATCGCACCCATCGTGATGATCTGGGTGGGGCTCGACCGCGTCTGGCTGGCGCTGCTGATCCTGGCCTGGCTGGTGGCCTTCTTTCCGATCCTGGCCAACACCGTGGCCGGGTTGAAATCGGTCGACCGGGGACTTTCGGAGCTGTTCAGCCTCTACCGCACCTCGCGCTGGAAGCGGTTCCGCTACCTGCAGCTGCCGGCCGCCCTGCCCTACGTGCTGACCGGCGCGCGCATTTCGTCGGGTCTGGCCGTGATCGGCGCGGTGGTCGCCGAATTCGTCGCCGGCAGCGGCACCGCGCGCGGCCTGGGCTGGGCGATCGTGGAGAGCGGCAGCATGCTCAACGTGCCGCGCATGTTCGCCGCGCTGGTGCTGCTGTCGCTCTTTGGCGTGGCGGTGTGGGGCGTGACCACGCTGGTGCAGAAACGGCTGCTGGCTCACTGGCACGAGAGCGAAACCGTGCACGAGCACTGAGCCGGGAAAACCATCCGCCATGACATCTGCTGTTTATTCCGACAACGCCCTGGCTTGCCTGCGCGGCATCGGCAAGACCTTTCCCGGCGCCCGGGCGCCTGCGCTGCGCGACATCGATCTCGACATCGATCCCGGCGACTTCCTCTGCCTGCTCGGCCCCTCGGGTTGCGGCAAGTCGACCCTGCTGCGGCTGCTGGCCGGCCTCACACCGCCGGACGCCGGCGCCCTGCGCTGGGGCGGCGACGGCCAGCGCCCGGAGATCGGCTTCGTCTTCCAGGACGCCACGCTCATGCCCTGGGCCAGCGTGGCCGACAACGTCTACCTGCCCTTTCAGCTGAAGGACGTGCCACGCCCCCAGGTGGCCGGCGCCATCGACGAAGCGTTGGCGCTGGTCGGCCTGCGCGACGCGGCCGACGCCTATCCGCGCCAGCTCTCCGGCGGCATGCGCATGCGCGTCTCCATCGCCCGCGCGCTGGTCACCCGGCCGCGCCTGCTGCTGATGGACGAGCCCTTCGCCGCGCTCGACGAGATCACCCGCAACCGGCTCAACCAGGACCTCGCCGCGCTGTGGCGGCAGCTCGGCTGCACCGTCGTCTTCGTGACCCACAGCGTGATCGAAAGCGTGCAGCTGGCCAGCCGCATCGTGGTGATGGCCGCGCGGCCGGGCCGCATCGTGGGCGAGTTGCGCGGACTGGCCGACCGCCGCCAGACCACGCTGCCCGGCCTCACCGCGGCCGCCGCCGCGCAGAGCCAACGGGTGTCGGCCCTGCTCGACCAGGCCATGGGAGTCGCGGCATGACGACCTCGCTCGACACCACCACGCTCGACACGGACGCCATCGACCAGGCCACGCTCGACCGCCTGCTCGACCAGCGCGTGTGGGCGCGCGACATGGACGCCGCCCTCGCCCGCTACGCCCGGGCCAGCGCCGCTTTGCGCACGCGCCTGCCGCACCGCGCCGACATCGCCTACGGCCCGGATGCCGCGCAACGGCTGGACTGGTACGCGCCGCAGCCGGCGTCGCCCGGCGAGGCCAGCGAGCCCGCCCCGATCGTCGTCTTCGTGCACGGCGGCGCCTGGCGCTCCGGCAGCAAGCAAACCAACAGCTTCGCGGCAGAGACCGTGGTGCAAGCCGGCGCGCATTTCGTGCCGATCGACTTCGCGCCTTGCCCCGACGTCACCCTGGCCGCCATGGCCGCCCAGGTGCGCCAGGCCATCGCCTGGGTGCATCGCCATGCGGCGGACTACGGCGGCGACGGCCGGCGGCTGGTGCTGGCCGGCCACTCGTCCGGATCGCACCTGCTGGCGCTGGCCTTGGCGGCGGACTGGCGCGCCGAGTTCGGGCTGGACCCCGACTTCCTTCGTGCGGCCATCTGCTCCAGCGGCTTCTACGACCTGGAACCCGTCGCCCGCAGCGCCCGCAATGCCTACCTGCGGCTGGACGCGTCGCAAGCCTTGGCGCTGAGCCCGATCCGCCACATGGACCGCATCGCCTGCCCGGTCTTCGTCGGCACCGGCGAACAGGACAACGCGCTGATGCAGCTCCAGGCCGATGCCTTCGCCACGGCCCTGGCCGGTCGCGGCCTGCTCATGGACCGCCGCACCGCACCTGGCCTCGACCATTTCGAGGTGGCTGAAAGCTATGCGACCTCCGACGGCATGCTCGCGCGGGCGGTCCACGCCGCCCTGCGCCTGGCGAGTCCAAACGCCACGGAGGCCGGCCGATGACGCTCGATGCCATCGTCTCCGCCGCCACCGTGTTGCCCGGCCGCGTGCTGCACCTGCGGCTGCGCTCCCGCGACGGCTCGCCGCTGCCGCGCTTCGAGCCCGGCGCGCATGTCGACGTGCACCTGGGCACGCAACTGGTGCGGCAGTACTCGCTGTGCGGCGATCCGGAAGACGACTCCGAATACCAGCTCGCCATCCTGCTGGCCGAAGGCTCGCGCGGCGGCTCGCTCGCCGCGCACGGCAGCGCCGCGCCCGGTGCGCCATGGACGCTGGGCGTGCCGCGCAACCTGTTTCCGCTGGCCGACGGCCGCAGCGGGGCGATCCTGCTGGCCGGCGGCATCGGCATCACGCCGCTGCTGTCGATGGCCTGGCGGCTGCATCGGTCGGGGCGTCCGTTCCGACTGCATTACGCGGTGCGGCGTCGCGCCGATGCCGCGTTCGCCGACCTGCTGCAGGGCACGCCTTTCGCCGACCGGGTGATCATCTACGCCGACGACGATCTCGCGCCGCTTCCACGGCTGGACTTCGCCGCCGCGATCGGCGCGCCGCGTGCCGACACCCACGTCTACGCCTGCGGGCCGTCCGGCTTCATGGCGGCGGCGCAAGCCGGTGCCGCGCGCCTCGGCTGGCCGGCAGCGCACTACCACCAGGAGCATTTCCAGGCCGGGCCGGACGACGCGGACGCGGCGGAAGCGGCCGGCGACCGCCCCTTCACCGTCTGCGCCGCCCGCAGCGGCGTGACCGTGGAAATACCGGTCGGCCGCAGCATCTCCGACGTATTGAAAGGCGTGGGCGTCACCGTGTGGACCTCGTGCGAACAGGGCGTGTGCGGCACTTGCCTCACGCCGCTGCTCGAAGGCGAGGCCGACCACCGCGACCGCTACCAGACCAGCGCCGAAATGGCCGCGCAGACCCAGGTCGCCTTGTGTTGTTCGCGCGCTCGATCCCCGACCCTGGTGCTGGATTTATAGGCAACTTCGATCTGGACGGATATACAGTAGCGGGTTCACCGAATCCGCCATGTCCCGCCCGCTCCCCCCAACGGCCGCCGCCGCCTTCGACGCCCTCAATGATCGCCAGCGCGAGGCCGTCTGGTTCGGTATCGACGCCCAGGCCGACCTCGCCGCCCCCGGTCGCGCGGCCGGCGGCCCGCTGCTGATCGTCGCCGGCGCCGGCTCCGGCAAGACCACCACCCTCGCCCACCGGGTCGCCAACCTGGTGCTGCACGGCGCCGATCCGCAACGCATCCTGCTGCTCACGTTCTCGCGCCGCGCGGCAGTCGACATGGAACGCCGCGTGGGCGGCGTGCTGCAGAAGGTGCTCGGCACCGCCGGCGTGCAGGGCACCACGCCTTCGCTGCCCTGGGCCGGCACCTTCCACGGCGTCGGCGCACGGCTGCTGCGCGAGCACGCTGTCGCCATCGGCCTCGACGAGAACTTCACCATCCACGACCGGGGCGACGCCGAAGACCTGATGGGCATCGTGCGCCACGAGCTCGGTTTTTCCGCCACCGCCCGGCGCTTTCCCATGAAGGGCACCTGCCTGGGCATCTACTCGCGCTGCGTCAACACCCGCGCGCCGCTGGCCGAGGTGCTGCGCGACGCCTATCCCTGGTGCGCCGAATGGGAAGCCGAGCTCAAGCGCCTGTTCGGCGCCTACGTCGACGCCAAGCAGCAGCAGAACATCGTCGACTACGACGACCTGCTGCTCTTCTGGGCCGACATGGCTGCCGACCCCGCCCTGGGCGCCCTGCTCGGCGAGCGATTCGACCATGTGCTGGTCGACGAATACCAGGACACCAACCGGCTGCAGGCCGCGATCCTGCTCGGCATCAAACCGCGCGGCGACGGGCTCACCGTGGTGGGCGACGACGCGCAGGCCATCTATTCCTTTCGCGGCGCCACGGTGCGCAACATCCTGGACTTTCCCGCGCAATTCCAGCCACCGGCCACCGTCATCGCGCTCGAGCGCAACTACCGCTCCACCCAGCCGATCCTGCAGGTGAGCAACGCGGTCATCGGCCGCGCCGCCGAGCGCCACGCCAAGCGCCTATGGACCGACAAGGTCTCCACCCGCCGCAGCGAACTGGTGGTGGTGCCCGACGAGATGCAGCAGGCGCGCTGGGTGGCCGAGCGCACCCTGGCGCTGCGCGAAGGCGGGTTGCGGCTCACCTCGCAGGCGGTGCTGTTCCGCACCGCCAGCCACAGCGCCGCGGTGGAGCTCGAACTCGCCCGCCGCAACATTCCGTTCGTGAAGTTCGGCGGGCTCAAGTTCCTGGAAGCCGCGCACGTGAAGGACCTGCTCGCGGTGCTGCGTTTCGCGCAGAACCCGCGCAGCCGGCTGGCGGGTTTCCGGGTGCTGCAGCTGCTGCCCGGCCTGGGCGCGGCAACCGCCACCCGGCTGCTCGACGCCATGGAAGCCCACGCCGATCCGGCCTCGGTGCTGCTGGCCTGGCAGCCCCGGCCCGGGCTGGCCGGCGAGTGGCAGGCCTTCGCCACGCTCTACGCCAGCCTGCGCGACGCGCAGCAGGCCGTGTGGCCGGGCGACGCCGAACGCGCACTCGCCTGGTACCTGCCGCACCTGCAGCGTCTGCACGAAGACGCCGAGCCGCGCCAAGCCGACCTGGAGCAGCTGGTGCGGCTGGCGGCGGCCCACCCGTCGCGCGAGCGCTTTCTGGCCGAACTCACGCTCGACCCGCCCGAATCCACCAGCGACAAGTCCGGCGTGCCGATGCTCGACGAGGACTACCTCATCCTGTCCACCATCCATTCGGCCAAGGGCCAGGAGTGGACCTCGGTGTCGGTGCTCAACGTGGTCGACGGCTGCATTCCCTCGGACATGGCCACCGGCAACAGCGCCGAGATCGAGGAAGAACGCCGCCTGCTCTACGTCGCCATGACCCGCGCCCGCGAACACCTGCACCTGGTCGTGCCGCACCGCTTCTACGTCACCCAGCAAAGCCGCAACGGCGACCGCCACCTGTACGCCGCGCGCAGCCGCTTCATCGACGAACGCGACCTGCTCGATTTCGACCAGGTCTTCTGGCCACCACCGCCGGCCGGCGGCGCCGTACCCAAACCCGCGCCCCGCATGGAAACCGGCGTGCGCGAACGCTCCCGTGCCGCATGGAACTGAAGCCAGCCGCCGCTGCCACGACCTTCACCCTGCGCGTGGAGCCGCAGGGCTGGCAGGCGCTCGCCCCCGCCGATGTGCCGCTGCTGCTGGCCGCCGAGCGCGCCGGTATCGACATGCCGAGCTCCTGCCGCAACGGCACCTGCCGGGCCTGCCTCTGCCTCAAGACTTCCGGCGAGGTGACCTACCGCATCGACTGGCCGGGTCTGAGCCGCGACGAGAAGATCGAGGGCTACGTGCTGCCTTGCGCGGCCTACGCGCTGAGTGATGTGGTGCTGCAGCAGCCAGCGGCGCGCCGGGCCGGCCCGACGCGCTGAAGGCGGCTCAGTAAGTCTTGTACGGCAGGAACTTGCCCGACAGCACCACCCGCACCCGGTCGCCCTTGGGGTCGTTCTGGCGCTGCAGGTCCATCGAGAAATCGATGGCGCTCATGATCCCGTCGCCGAACTCCTCGTGGATGAGTTCCTTGATCGTGGTGCCGTACACGTTCACCAGCTCGTACCAGCGGTAGATGAGCGGATCGGTCGGCACGGCCGACGGCAGCGAGCCCTTGTAGGGCACGACCTGCAGCCACTTCCTGTCGTCCTCGCTCAGGTCGAAGATGCCGCCCACGATGTCGGCCTGCTCGGCCGTCAGCGTCATCTGGCCCAGGCAGGCCGCGGTGGTCCATTCCTTCGACAGCCCGACCTTCTCGGCGACGCTCGCCCAGCTGATGCCCTTCAACACCTTGGCGGTGATGATCTTTTCGGTAACGTCGTTGCGGCTCATGGCGAATGGCTCCTGTGGCCGAGTGGCGAAGCAAGAGCCTTGCCAGTGATCAGCCGGCGCTCGACGCGGCCGCAGCCAGAAAACAAACGCCCCTCGCGGGGCGTTTGGCATGGGCGGCGCGCCGGGCTCAGCGTCCGGGCAGGCGTTGGGGCACGAGTTGCCCGGGCGGCGTGCGCGGGGTGCGGTCGGACTCGAAGCGCAGGCCGAAATCGGGTTGGCGCTGCTTCGGATCGTTTTCCACGCTCTCCAAGGCGCGGGCGCGTTGGAGGATCTCCTCGCGCTGCGTTGCACTGCAGGCCTGCACCGCGAAGTCGGCCCGGTGCAGCTCGCCGTTCTTCAGGTCCACGAACAGGCTGCCGGCATCACCTGCGTTGCGGTTGGAGGTCGCCAGCATGGTCGAGCCTGCGGGCAGGCTCGCCGGGTCGACCCGCATCGCGTGGGTGATGGGGCGCATGCCGCAAATGCTGAAGTTGCCGTTCATGTCGGTGGTGATGTTGGTGCCGTCCTCCAGGTAGACCTTGGCCTGCGGAATGCCGATGTCCCGGTCGCCGTTTTGCTCGCCGTTGCCGTCGCAGTCGGTGAAAACCTTGCCCAGGATGCAAGCGTCGGTGGTGAACACACCGCCGGTGACCTCCACCGCGCTGCGCGCCTCGCCCGAGGCCAGGCCGTTGCTGGAGCGGGCGCGGGCATGGTTGACGCCGGTGCCGCGCTGCGCGCCGATGCCGATGCGCACCCGGTAACTCAGCTCGGCATGTTCGCGCGAGGGCAGATCGCCCACGGCGATGCTCATCACCGGGCCGCTGGCGCCACCAGGGTCGGGCAACTTCACCACCGCACCGGCTGCGCCATGGCGCATCGTCAGGGTGCCGGGTACATACCGGAAGCCCGCGGGCAGGCGGTCCTCGACCACGACGTCGCGGGCCACGCCCTGGCCCGGATAGGCCACGGTCACGGCGTAGACCACCGTGTCGCCGATGGCAGCCTGCTGGCGGCTGGCCGTCTTGGCGATGGTCATGCCGACGCCGCCGCCGACCACGGCGGCCGGCGCGACGGCGCAGGCCTCGGAGTCGGTGCACTGGCCGTCGGGCTGCGGGGCGGCTCCGCCATCGCGGCCCACCGAGGCGGGGACGGTCACTTGCGAGCCACTGAGCGCATCGGTCGGCCGCACGGTCACGCTCACCACCGACGACCCACCGCGCGGGGCGATCTGGCCGCCGGCGAAATCGCAAGTCACGAGCTGGGCCGCATCGATCGCGCAGTGCCAGTGTTCGCCCTCGCCGCCACGGTAGGTCATGCCCGCGGGCAGCTGCAGCTTGACCTGGGCGCGGATGGCGGCGCCCGAGCCGTTGTTGGTGACGGTGACGGTGTAGGCCGAGTCCTGGTCCACCGTCAATGCAGGCGTGGGCGGTGAGATCCGGATGCTCAGCGCCACGCCGTTGGCTACGCCCGCAGGCGGCGAGACCGCGCAGGCGCTGGTATTGGTGCATCCGGCGCCAGGCGCGGGTGCGGCGCCGCTGTCCTGCCCGACGGAAGTGGCCAGGCTCACCTGCTGGTCGGCCAGCGCCAGTTGTGGCAACACGGCCAGCGTCGCGGTGGTGGAGGCGCCCGGCTGCAGGGTGCCGGTGAAGTCGCAGGCCAGCAGGTGCGCGGCGTCTTCCGCACAGGTCCAGCCGGTGCCCGTGACACGCTGGTAGGCCAGGGCCTCGGGCAGCTGGACCTTGACATGGGCGCCGCTGTCGGGGCCGCTGCCGTGGTTGGTCACGGTGAGCGTGTAGGCCGACTCCATGCCCACCACCAGGCCCGGCGTGGGCCCGGCGATGGTGATGCCGAGCGCGATGCCGCTGCCCACCACCGCCGAGGGCACGTTGGTGCAGGCTTCGGGATCGGTGCATCCCGTGCCTGGCTCGGGCGCGGGGCCGCCGTCCTCGCCAATGGAGCCGCCAGGGCCCACGGGCTCGCCGGTGGCCGCGGGTGTGGGCCGTACCGTCAGCGCCACGGTCGTGCTGCCGCCTGCCGGGGCGATGCTGCCGGCGTAGTCGCAGGTGACCAGATTGGTGGCGTCGGCCGCGCAGCGCCAGCCGGTGCCGATGCCCGAGCGGAACTCCACCGTCTTCGGGAACCGTACCTTGGCCTGGGCCGTGGGCGAGGGCCCGGTGCCACGGTTGGTGGCTGTGAGGGTGTAGACCGAATCGGCGCCCACGGCCAAGGCGGGCACCGGCGCGGACAGCCGGATCGAGAGCGCGATGCCGCTACCCACGGTGGAGGCGGTGGCAGTGGCGCAGGCAACGCGATCGGTGCAGGTCGCCCCGGGCGTGGGCGCGCTTGCGCTGCCATCGTTCCTGCCGACCGAGGCCGAGGGCGCCACGCGGGTGCCGGAGGCCGCGGCGTCGGGGCGCACCGTCAGCGTGGCCGCACTGTGCGCACCGGCGGCGATGGCTCCGCTGAACACGCAAGACACCAGATGGGCCTCATCGGCCGCGCAAGTCCATCCAGCTCCCGACACCGTGCGGTAGTCCACGCTGGCGGGCAACTGGACCTTCACATGCGCGCCGCTGTCGGGCCCGGTGCCGTGGTTGGTGACGGTCACGGTGTAGAGGGAATCCACGCCCACGACCAGCGCAGGAGCCGGCCCGGCAATGGCGATGCCCAGCGAGATGCCGTTGCCCACCACCACCGACGGCGCGGTGATGCAGGCGGTGGGGCTGGTGCATGACGCGCCGGGATCGGGCGCCTGCCCCCCGCCCTCGCCGACCGAGCCGCCGGGGGCGACCGTCTCGCCGTTCGCGCCGGTGTCCGGCCGCACGGTCAGGGCCACGGCGGTGGTACCGCCGGCCGCCGCGATGCTGCCGCTGTACTGGCAGGTGACGAGGTGGGCCGCGTCGGCCGAGCAACTCCAGCCGGTGCCGCTGGCCGAGCGATAGGCCACGCTCGCGGGCAGCTTGACCTTGGCCTGTGCCGTGGGCGCCGGGCCGGTGCCGTTGTTGGTGACCGTGAGCATGTAGACCGAATCGGCACCGACCGCGAGGGTCGGCACCGGCGATGACAAGCGGATCGACAAAGCGATGCCGCTGCCCACGGTAGAGGCCGAGGCCGTCGTGCAGGCGATGGTGTCGGTGCAGGAAGACCCGGGCGCAGGCGCTTGTTCGCTGCCCTTGCCGACGGAGGCCGGTGGCGCCACGCTGGTGCCCGAGGCCGAGGCAGCGGGCTTGACCGTGACCGCGACCGCCGTGTTGGCGGCAGCCGCGATCGTGCCGGTGAAGTCACAGGACAGCAGGTTGTCGGCATTGGCCGCGCAGGTCCAGCCGTTGCCGGACGCCGAGCGATAAGCCACGCTCGCCGGCAACTGCAGCTTGACGTGTGCCGCGCCCGCCGGGCCGCTGCCGTGGTTGGTGACGGTGATGGTGTAGGCCGAGTCCACGCCCACGACCAGCGCCGGCGCAGGCCCGGCGATGGCGATACCCAGCACGATGCCGCTGCCCACCACCACCGCCGGTGCGGTGGTGCAGGCGGTGGTGCTGGTGCACGACGAACCCGGGTCGGGCGCCTGGCCGCCGCCCTCGCCGATCGTGCCGCCGGGAGCGATCGTCTCGCCGGTCGAGCCGGTGTTCGGCCGCACGGTCAGCGCGGCAGCGGCCGTGCCGCCGCCAGCCGCGATGCTGCCGCTGTAGTTGCAGGTCACCAGATTGGCAGCGTTGGCCGCGCAGCTCCAGCCGGTGCCGCTGGCCGAGCGGTAGGCCAGGCTCGTGGGCAGCTGGACCTTGGCCTGGGCCGTGGGTGCCGGGCCGGTGCCGTTGTTGGTCGCCGTCAGGGTGTAGACCGAGTCGGCGCCGACCGCCAGCGCAGGCGCGGGCGAAGACAGGCGGATCGACAACGCGATGCCGCTGCCCACTGTGGATGCGGTGGCCGTGGCGCAGGCGACCGTGTCGGTGCAGGTGGTGCCCGGCGTTGGCGCCTGGGTGGTGCCGTCGGCCTTGCCGACCGAAACCGCCGGCGCCACGCTGGTGCCCGAAGCCTCCGCCGCGGGTTTGAAGGTCAGGCGAACCGCGCTGCTCGCACCTGCTGCGATGGTGCCGGCGAAAGCGCAACTCAGCTCCTGCGGCGTGCCGACACCGGTCACGCCGACCGCCACGTTCGTGGCGGCGCTGCAGGTCCAGCCCACGCCGGTGACCGAGCGATACGCCATGGACTGGGGCAGGCGCATCTTGATGTGCGCCCCGCTGTCGGAGCCGGTGCCGTGGTTGGTGACCGTGGCGGTCCAGGTGGAGTCCACGCCCACGACCAGGGCCGGCGTGGGCCCCGCGATGGCGATGCCCAGCGAGATGCCGCTGCCCACGGTGACCGAAGGCGCGGTGGTGCAGGCCGTGGCACTGGTGCAGCCCGGCCCCGGGTCGGGCGCCTGTCCCCCGCCGTCGCCTACCGAGCCACCGGGCGCGACCGTCTCGCCGGTGCTGCCGGCGGCCGGCCGCACGGTGATGGAGGCCACCGCCGTGCCGCCCGCGGCCGCGATGCTGCCGCTGTAGTTGCAGGTGAGCAGGTTGCTCGTGTTGGCCGAGCAGCTCCAGCCGGTGCCGCTGGCCGAACGGTAGGCCACGTCCGTGGGCAGCTTGACCTTGGCTTGCGCGGTGCTGGCCGGGCCGGTGCCGTTGTTGGTGACGGTGAGCGTGTAGACCGAGTCCGCCCCCACGGCCAGCGTGGGCACCGGGCTCGACAGGCGGATCGACAGCGAGATGCCGCTGCCGACGGTGGCCGCCGCAGCGGTGGCGCAAGCGGTCGTGTCGGTACATGTGGTGCCGGGCGCGGGCGCCTGGTCGCTGGCCTTGCCTACCGAGGCCGGCGGCGCCACGCTCGTGCCTGCAGCGGCCGTGGCCGGGCGCACCGTGACGGTCACAGCCGTGTGAGCGGCCGCCGCGATGGTGCCGTTGAAGTCGCAGGACACCAGATTGGCCGCATTGGCCGAGCAGCTCCAGCCCGTGCCGCTGGCCGATTGGTACGCCACGCTGGCCGGAAGTTGCAATTTGACGTGTGCTGCGCTGGCCGCGCCACTGCCGTGGTTGGTGACGGTGAGGGCATAGGCCGAGTCCACGCCCACGACCAGGGCCGGCGTGGGCCCCGCGATGGCGATGCCCAGCGAGATGCCGCTGCCCACGGTGACCGAAGGCGCGGTGGTGCAGGCCGTGGCACTGGTGCAGCCCGGCCCCGGGTCGGGTGCCTGCCCCCCGCCGTCGCCTACCGAGCCACCGGGCGCGACCGTCTCGCCGGTGCTGCCGGCGGCCGGCCGCACGGTGATGGAGGCCACCGCCGTGCCGCCCGCGGCCGCGATGCTGCCGCTGTAGTTGCAGGTGAGCAGGTTGCTCGTGTTGGCCGAGCAGCTCCAGCCGGTGCCGCTGGCCGAACGGTAGGCCACGTCCGTGGGCAGCTTGACCTTGGCTTGTGCGGTGCTGGCCGGGCCGGTGCCGTTGTTGGTGACGGTGAGCGTGTAGACCGAGTCCGCCCCCACGGCCAGCGTCGGCACCGGGCTCGACAGGCGGATCGACAGCGAGATGCCGCTGGCCACGGTGCTCTTGTCGGCAGTGGCACAGGCCACCGTGTCGGTACAGCCCGAGCCCGGCGTGGGCGGCTCCGCACTGCCGCCTCCCCGGCCTACCGAGACGTCGGGCGCCAGGGTGATGCCAGCTGCCTCTGTCTTCGGCTGCACGGGTATCTGCACGACGGTGGTGTTGCTGCCCGGCGCGATGGTGCCGGTGTAGTCGCAGAAGAATTCGTGCGGCTCGGTGGCCGGCAATGGCGCAAGGGTCGCGGCGGGCCTGCAAGCCCAGCCGCTGCCCGCGCGGGCCGTGCCGTAGGCCACGCTGCCCGGCATCCGCATCTTGATGCGCGCACCGTTGGCAGCTCCGGTGCCATGGTTGGTCACCGTCAGGGAATAGAACGAACTCACCCCCACGGCCGGCGCCGGGCTGGGGCCGGTGATGGCAATGCCCAGCGAGATGCCGCTGCCCACCGCATAGGTGGCACTGGCGCAGTGGGCCGTGTCGGTACAGCCGCTCGGCGCCGGTGGCGGGGCGCTGCCGGTGCCCACCGAATAGCCCACGGTGACGTCCTTGCCTGCCACCGAGGCGTCGGGCTTGAGGCGCCACTGCAAGGTGGTGCTGGCCCCGGGCGCAATGCTGCCCGAGAAGCTGCAGGGCACGATGCCGGCCGAGGCAGCCGAGCAGGTCCAACCCGTGCCGCTGCTGCCTTCCAGGGCCACGCCGGTGGGCAGCAGCAGCTTGGCGCTGCCCGCGCTGGCCGTGGCGTCGCCTCCGTTGGACAGGGTGGCGGTCACGGTGGAGATCGCGCCAACGGCCAGCGCGGGCGAGGGCTGCGAGATGGCCAGCCGCAGGTCGGCCAGCACGAACTTGTAGCCCGCCGGGCTGGTGGTATAGCGGCTGGCGCCGATAGTGAAACTGCCGGCCACGGCGTTGCCCGCGACCGAAACCGCCGTGCTTCGGGTGCCCGGTTTGGTGCTGGTCGCGTCGACATGGCAGGTGCCGTCGAGGCCGGTCACGCAACTGCCGGCCACGCCGACGCCCGCGCCCAGGTTCACCTCCGGGGTGGCAGCGAAGGTGACGGCCTGCCCGCCGACTGCCTTGTCGGCGTCGTCGCGCACCATGGCCTCGATGCGGTTGGTGGCGCTGCCGTCGGCCAGTTGGCCATCGGTAACCATGCGCACGCCCGAGTGCGACGCCTGCGGGGGCGGAATGGTCACGCAGGCGCTCGATCCGCTGCCGCTGGTGACGGTCACGTTGGTCGTGCTCGAGATGTTCGTAGAGCTGTTGGTGAACGCCGTGGGGTTGCTGGTGCAGTTGCCGTTGGTAGAGCCACTGCGGTTGGTGACCGCCACGGTCACCGTGCAGGAGCCGCCGGCCGGCACGGCGACGCCGGCGACCTGGATGGTGCTGCCGCTGGCAGTGGCCGTGACCACGCCGCTGGTCTTGGCGTTGCTGCAAGTACCGCCGATGGCCGGTGTGGCCGCCACCATCAGGCTGGTGGGCAGTGTGTCGGTGAAGCTCGCCGAGGCGGCCAGGGTGGTGGCCGGGTTGGTCAGCGTCAGCACCACATTGGTGGTGCCACCCGAGGAGAAGCTGCTGGGGTTGAAGGACTTGGCCAGGCTGGCAGTCGCCGCCACGAAGCCGTAGCTCACCGGGCTGGCCGTGTAGCTGGCCCCCGACACGGTGAAGGCGTTGGCCACCGCACCGGCGGCCAGCGAGACGGCCGTGGACTTGCTGCCCACCGTCGTGCTCTTGGCCGACACCGAACACAGGCCGGTCGTGGCCGCCGTGGTGCAGGTCGCGGCCGCGCCGACACCGGCGCCCAGGTTCACGCCGGGCGTGGCGGCGAAGGTCACGACCTGCCCGCCAACCGGCGTGCCGGCGTCGTCGCGCACCATCACCTCGAGCACGTCGGCCGAACTGCCATCGGCGAGCTGGCTGTTGGTCGTCACCCGCACGCCGGACTTGGCGGTGGCCGCCGGCGGAATGGTCACGCAGGCGCTCGACGATGTGCCACTGGCCACCGTCACCCCGGTCATGCCCGAGATGTTGCTTGCGCTGTTGGTGAATGCCGTGGGGTTGCTGGTGCAGTTGCCGTTGGTAGAGCCGCTCTTGTTGGTGACCGCCACGGTCACCGTGCAGGAGCCACCGGCGGGTACGTTGACGCCGGCGACCTTGATGGTGCCGCCGCCGGCGGTCGCCGTGACCACGCCGGTCGAGGTGGCGTTGGAACAGGTGCCGCCGATGGCCGGTGTCGCCGCCACCATCAGGCTGGCGGGCAGCGTGTCGGTGAAGCTGGCCGAAGCGGCCAGCGTGGTGGCCGGGTTGGTCAGGGTCAACACCACGTTGGCGGTGGCGCCCGAGGAGAAGCTGCTGGGACTAAAGGATTTGGCCAGGCTGGCGGTGAGCGCGACGAAGTCGAAGCCCGCTGGGCTGGGTTTGTAAGAGTTGCCGCCGGCGGTGAAAGTGCCGGCAAGCGCGATGCCCCCGACGGTGACCGCGCTTTTCTTGCTGCCGCCGCTAATGCTCGACGAGGTGGCATCGACCCGGCAAAGTCCGGTGGCCGCAGTGGTGCAACTGCCCGCCGAGCCACGTGTGCTGCCATCGAAGGCGACATCGGCACCCGGTGATGCGAAGGCGACGCTGGTCGAACCGACGGGATTGTTGTTGGCATCGCGGATCAGCACTTCGAGCACGTCGGTTTTCACGCCGTCGGCTATCGCGCTGTTGGTGACCACGCGTACGCCCGATCCGGCGGCCGATGCCGCTCCCGCGATGAAGTTGTAGCTGAGCGTGCCGATGGCAGAGCCGCCGACGGAGACGGAGCTGGAATAGCTCGCTGCCACGGTACTCGTGGCTTTGACACTGCAGACGCCGCTGGTGTCGGTGGAGCATGTGCCCGCTGCGCCATAGGCGCCGCTGCCGAATCGCACGCCGGACGTCGCGGCGAACGTGACGGTGGCGCCCGGAACGGCGTAGTTGCTACTGTCGCGGATGGTGGCCTGCAATACGTCGGCGGCGCTACCGTTGGCGATCTGTCCGTTGGTGGTGACCGCGATACTGGACTTGCCCGCGCTCGGTTCCAGGGCGACGAAGTTGTAGCTGAGCGTGCCCAGCTTCACGCTGCCCGCGCTGACCTGGCTGGAGTAGCTGGCAGCCTTGGTGGAGGTGGCGTCGACGCTGCAACTGCCGTTGGCGTCGGTGGTGCAACTGCCCGCCGCCCCTGTGGTGCCCGAGCCGAACTTCACGCCCGAGGTGGCGGCGAAGGTGACGCTGGTGTTGGCGATCGGGCTGTTGGCCGCATTGCGGATGGTGGCGCTGAGCACATCCGAGGAGACGCCGTTGGCAGATTGACCGTTGCGGGTGACGCTGACGCTGGAGTTGGCGGCCGCCGGACCGAGGGCGACAAAACTGTAGTTGACGTTGCCGATGGTGAACAGTGAGGTGCTCACGCTCGTTGAAAAAGTACCGGCGGCCGTACTGGCCTTGCTGACGGTGCACTTTCCGTTGGAATCGGTAGTGCACGATCCGATCCCGGAAAAGCTGACGCCCGCATTCTGGACAGCCGTGTTGGATGAGTCGCGAATGGTGGCTTGTATGACGTCTGCCGCGCTCCCATTGGCGAGCTGGTTGTTGGTGATGAC
Source organism: Xylophilus sp. GOD-11R (assembly GCF_033546935.1). Taxonomy (GTDB): domain Bacteria; phylum Pseudomonadota; class Gammaproteobacteria; order Burkholderiales; family Burkholderiaceae_C; genus Xylophilus. The sequence continues at coordinate 4,031,005 of NZ_CP137854.1, forward strand.
CTGCGCGCTCGAGTAAGCGGACGATGGGGTTCCGGAGAAGAAAATCGACTGGCTCCACTTGTACTTTTGATAGTAGAGACTGATAGCGGAAGAAACCATCACATCGATCGAGATCGAGCCACCACGCCGGGACTTGACGGTGAAGCGGCAGTTACCGTCGGAGTCACTCGATTCGCAGCGGCCTTCCTGACCGAAGCCTCTACCGAAGTCCACGTCCGACTGAGCGCTGGCCACCACCGTGATGCCGACACAGGGGGACGAGGGGGCATCCACCACGCCCACATGCACCAGCAGGGTGCCGCTGGCGACGCCGTCCGCCGGCTGGTTTTCCTTTTCCACAGAGGAATAGGTGTACGCGCTATGGATGTACGGAGAGCGACGGGCCCCGTCTGGTCTGGTGCAATACGCAGTTGAGGCGTAGGCGTCTGCCTGCCAGCCTCCCAGGAGCAAAACCAGGATGAAAAGAAAACGGGCGATATTCCAAACCGCACTACGGGGTATCCAGCCGGTAAGGTCGGCAGGAAGTTTTTCGTGATCCAGAGCGGCGTGATTGGTTAAAGCCACAGCAGCAGCCGCTTTATGGGAGTCATTCATTTTTGGCCCGATAAGCGAATGGTTGACGACGGCGGTCTTGAGGACTGAGCTGGAAGCGGTCATGGAGTAGGACCGTTTCGAGAAAATGGAGGGGTGGCGGGTTCGCTCAGGCGAAGCCGAGCGCAAGCCGCCGCTTGGCGCCGTCGATATTGCAGCCAGTGAAAAGCGGGCTCTCATGGCTTGAAAACGTTCTCATCGAACTTGAACCGCATGCGCACATAGGCCTTGCTCCACCGGCTGTTGGTGCTGTAGAGCTCGCTGTCGGCGAAGCTGCCGGCAACGTAGCCGGTGGACAGCCAGAGGTTGTTCATCGCGCGGTATCCCACCTCCAGGCCCACGCCGCGGTCGCGGGTGGGCCCGCCCCAGCTGTCGGAGGCCAGCACGCCGATGTCCCAGCGGTCGTTGATGTCGTACATCAGCCGGCCCGAGACCAGCTTGCCCTCGAAGACCGAGGCCGGGCCGTCGAAGCGGTCGACCTGGCGCTTGAAGGCGGTGGACACGCTGGCCGTCAAAGGCCGTGACGGCCGGAAGTTCGCCGACAGCGCCACCACGTCGTTGCGGTAGTTGGTGGGCGCCAGCGGGCCGGTGTTGCGGTCCACGTTGTGCTCGTAGCGGCCGATCACGTTGAGCTTGTTGCTGCCGGTGTCGCGGTAGGCAATGCCCACCTGGAACCGGTCCTGCAATTGGTTCTGGCCCTGGGCGGTGTCGCGGCCCTCGGACTTGAGCAGCAGGTTGCGCGCGAGCAGCGACCAGTCCTCGTTGAGCCGGCGCACCGCGGAAGCCGAGGACAGCCAGGTCTTCTGCGTGTCGGAAATGCGGTATTCCAGCCGGCCGCCAACGCGCCACAGCGGGCTGGTGGTGTATTCCAGGCCGCCCGCGACCGCCTTGGCGTTGCGCCGGCCGCTTTCGGTGGTGAGCAGTACCTGGTTTTCGACCGAGGTGGTGGCCACCAGGCTCTCGCCGAGGTTGAACACGTTGCGCACGCCGATCGCGTTGACCGCGTCGCGGCCCTCACGGCCCTGGGCCAGGCGCAGTTCCTCGAACACGTTGCCGCCCTTCATGTAGGCGGTGTCGGCGCCGAAGATCAGGCGGTGGCTGCGCTTGAGGTCATCGCCGAAGCCGTAGTTGGTGAGCAGCCCGTCGACCCACTCGTAGCGGCCGTAGACGCGGCCGGCCTGCTGAAAGCGGTATTCGGAGCCGACCGACACGCGCCAGCCGTGGTCGCCCTCGACCGACTGCTCGGCCAGGCCCGTGGCGATCCACTGCGGCGTGATCTCGTAGCGCGCGTCGGCATACACCGAGGTGTACTTGCGCAGTTCCTCGCAAGGCGCACCGCGCAGGCAGTTGCTGCCCAGCAGGTTGGAGAACGGGCTGTACTGGAATTCGTTGGAGCCGAAGGTGTTGGTGTTGAGTCGGGTGGGTGCTGCCAGGCCGGGCACCGCCGAGGCTCCGAAGGTGCCCAGCGGGCTGACGCCGCCGGGGTAGTCGTCGCGCACCTTGTTCAGACCCACGCTCAGGCGCAGCTTGGGCGTGATGTCGTGGCGCACGCCGGCCGAGACGATCGCCTGGGTGCCCTCGGCGATGAAGTCCTGCGAGTAGCGGCCGCTGGCCACCAGCGCGGTGCGCTCGCCCACGGCGTACTCGGACTTGAGCAGCGCCTCCTTGTGGCCGGCATTGATGCCGGCGCTGGCGTTGTCGAAGCCCACGTCGGCGCGCGCGACGAAGCCCTGCGCCTTGAGCGCGCCGTCCTCGTGGCGCAGGTCGGCACGAAACGCATGGCCCGCGGGCTTGTCGAGGAGGGCACCGGCGCCCGCCTGCAGGCCGCCGCCCTGCGGGTTGAGCAGGCTGCGGGCCGACAGGGCGCGCCCGCCGATGAAGTCGGTGCCTTCGCTGGAGGCAATGTCCAGCGACATCTGCGTGCCCTCGCGCGGCGCCCACTCGGCCGTCGCGCCGGCCAGGGTCTTCTGGGTAAGCGGGTTGTCGTCGCGGGCATAGCGGCCTGACAGGGCCAGCGCGTCGGCCACCTCGATGCGCCCTTCCACGCCGCCGACCCAGTGCTCGGGGCCGCCCTGCTCCACTTCGTAGACCACCCGGATCGACACGGGGTTGAGGTTCTCGTCGGCGCTGGGCACCGGTTCGCGAAAGAGGATGCGCCCGGAGAAAGGCTCGAATTCGTAGTCCACGTGCCGCACCTTGGGCGTGCGCGAGACGACGATGGCCGGCTGGTAGCGGTCGCGCACGACGATGGTGATCTGCTCGGAATTGGCCAGCGCGTTGAGCTGCGAGACGGCGTAGGGCCCCGACAGGCCGAGCCCGGGCTGCTCGTCGACCATGGTGGTGCGCGAGGTGCGGGCGGCGAAACCGGTGCCCGAGACCGGCCCGTTGTCGAAATGCACGCGCGCGCCGGTGAGGGTGCGCGAATAACTGCCCAGGCGCAGGGGGCGGGTGGGCTCTGCGGTGAGGAAGTCGCCGTAGAGAAGGTAGTTCTTCTGCCGGTCCACCCGCAGGAAGAGCTTGCTCGTGCTGCGCGCGTCGTAGCGCACGACGGAGGTGTCGCCGTAGATCGGGTAGTAGTCGTTGGGGTTGACGTCCCAGAAGAATTTCGACTGGTTGATCTTGGCTGAGTCGTAGGCGCTGGTGAGCACGTAGTCGGAGAAGATCGTGCCCTTGAGGAAGCCGGCGGCACGGCTGCTCATGTTCTGGTAGACATCGCCCGATTGGTTGGGGGCGTCCCAGTTGTGGAAGTTGTCCTCGAAACCCGTTTTGGCGACGACGGCGTCGTGGTGCAGGCTGCGGTCCAGCGACAGGGTCAGGTCGGCGATGCCGATGCCGAAGAGGGGTCGTTCCTGGGCCACGAAGTCCACGCCCCCGAGCGCATTGACCGGGCCGCTGCTGACCCGCACGGCGGCGCTGCCGGCCACGCTCGAGGCAACGAGCTCGAGCTCCTCCCCCCCCTCCTGGACGACGATCTGGGCGCTGCTGGCCAGGCGCCCGTCAGGCAAGCGGAAGCGGCCGAGATCGGTGTCCAGGGCGAGCTTGACGGCGCCGACGATCGGGCGACCCTCGGCGTCGCGCAACAGGATGCGCATGCGCATGGTCGATTCGCCATCGGCGGCGAGTTCCTTGGCACCGAGCGACACCTCGATCTGCTCGCCGGTGACCAGGCTGCGGCCGGGCAGGTCGAAGGGCTGGCGGCTGACCTGGGTGTTCGCGCCGATCGAGGCCATGGCCAGTTGCACGGAGGAGCGAAGCGGCAGGGCGCTGTCGACCGGGCGCGCCAGGGCGGGGAGCTGGTCCTGGGCGAGCGTGGCGCGCCAGCAGATGGCGCAGGCTCCGACGACGATCGTGAGCCCCGACGATAGGTGAGTTCGCATGGTGTGGCGGTTCCGGCGGGCAGGAGTCAGCCCACAGAATCACGCATGCCCAACCAATGTGCGCACCCACTACGTGCGCCGAATTGACTAAAGCTCGAGCCTAAAAAACAACAGCCCGCAGAGGGGACCTGCGGGCTGTAGAGGAGCGAGCGTGGATGGCTTCAGTAAGGAGGCGCTCGCCGGGCCTTCTGCTGGATGGCGGCATCGGCCCACCAGGCCAGGTCGTCGGCGAAACGGCCGAAAGCCTTGTCGAGCGACTCACCGGCCGCGCCGGTGGGCTGGCCGTCGGCGTCGAGTGTTTGCGCGATGGGGCCGACGGCCAGGGTGCTGGAGATGGGGACCATGCCCATCTCCGACAGGATGGCGTGCCAGGCGATGCCTGCGCGCACGCCGGAGAAGCGGCCGGCGGAGTAGCTGGCGATGGCGGCGGGGCGCCAGAACCACTCTTCCAGGAAGTGGTCGGTGAGGTTCTTCAGGCCGGGCTGGGGACCCCAGTTGTATTCGCCGGTGACGAAGACGAAGGCGTCGGCCGTACGGATTTTTTGGGCCAGGGCCTCCATGGGGGGTGGGGCATCGCCGGGGGGGTACTCCTTGTACATGCGGTCGAGCATGGGGAGGTTGACGGATTGGGCGTCTATGAGTTCAGGGGCGTGGCCCTGGGCCGTGAGCTTGGCTACGAGGTAGTGGGCCAGGCGGATGCCCATGCGGTCTGAGCGGTAGGAGCCGTAAAGGATGAGGATTTTGTGGGACATGGCTTGGGTTGATTTGGTGTCGGGGGTACCGGTGGGTGGGTGGATGGCCTGCCTGATGGGGCGATTTTTTTGGGGTGTTTTTACCGCTTGGTTGTTTTTTCAGGGCGCTGGAGGAGTGGGGAATGTGTTCTCTGCCTAGGGTGGAGCCGGGGGGCTCTCGCGCCCCAGCTCCACCCTCGGCAGAGAGAAGGAAAAAAACAAGCTCACCAACCAACAAGGCCACCACCATCAAGCCATCCACCGCACAAAGTCCCCCGCCTCGACACGCGGCGGCTGAAACCCGTTCACCGGGTCTTGCGCATCCGCATACCCCAGCGCCATGCCGCAGACCAGCATCTCTTGCGGCCCCGCCCCGATGATCGGCCGAATCACCGCATGCCAGCGGTTCCACGCGGCCTGCGCGCAGGTGTGCAGCCCCCGCGCCCGAGCGGCCAGCATGATGTTCTGCAGGAACATGCCGTAGTCCAGCATCGAGCCCCGCCCCAGGATGCGATCGATAGTGAATACCAGCCCGACCGGTGCGCCGAAGAAGTCGAAGTTGCGCCGATGCTGCGCCTGCATCCGCTGCGCATCGCCTTTGCCGATGCCCAGCAACCCGTAGAGGCCCCAACCGGTCTGGCGCCGTCGGCCGATGTAGGGCTCGGTCCAGTCGGCGGGGTAGTAGTCGTACTCCGCATGATGGCGCGCAGCAACGGCCGGATCGGTGGCGGCCTCCGCGTCGGCCGCGCTCACCTCGTCGACCAGCTTTTTCAAGGGCTCGCCACGCAGCACCACGACCTTCCAGGGTTGGGTATTGCTGCCGGACGCAGCCCAGCGGGCGAGGTCGAGGATCTCGGCGATCAGCGTGGTGTCGACTGGCGTGGACTGGAAGGCACGCACCGAGCGCCGGGAGCGGATGGCCTGGTCGACGTCCGGCGCAGGGCCGGCCTGCAATGGAGAGACAAAGGTTTCAGTGTTCACGGCGTGCTCGGTGAGTGCGGAGAAAGCCAGCATAGCCACCACCGGCCCGAGGCGCTTCGCCGCACCGGCAGAAGCTGCGTGCCGGCGACACGAAAGCGCGGCAGGCGCCGGCCCAATGGCGCGATGTATCCATCATTACCGACCTCCCCCGAACGACCCAATGGCGCGATGTATCCGACATTACCGACCTCCCCCGCCATGGGTCCGCGGGCCCGCACCGACTCCTGGCGCTGCTGCGCGTCGACCGACAGCGACCACGCCATGGACACCGGGGCGCCCACCACCGGCCCGGTGTCGCTCACCCATCTGCCCGACGAACTGCTGCTGATGGTCCTGCAGAAACTCGACCACGAATCGCTGCTGACATTCGGCCCGGTCAGCCAGCGCCTGCACCATCTCGCGGGGGTGGCCGCCGAGCCGGTTCGCGGGCGCTTGATGGAGCCGTGGCGCCGCGAAGCCGACGCGATGCTGGCGCGGCTGGATACGCCCGTCGAGACCATCATTGAGCGTGTCGGCCGCGCCAGCGACGGCCTGGATCTGCTGGCGCGCATGCACCACGCGCACGGCCCGCTGCTCGGCCCGCGCGATGCCCTGCCGCAACGCTGGGAGCTGTTGCGCCGCTTGCTGGCCGAAGTGGAAGACCTGGCCGCGCCCGACATGCTGCACACCCGGCCACCCGACCCGCTCCAGACGCAACGTCCAGACCCCGGCATCCTCACGCCGACGCACGCCTCCTGGTTGATCGGCGCCGTCCAGCGGATGCTCGACACCGCCCCCTCGCCGCTGCGGGTACGCGGCGACCCCGAACTGCCCGACGGGCCGCGCCTGCCGGCCACGCAACGGCTGCAGGCGGCCTGCCACGCCATGATCCGCAACCACGTCAAGCTGGACGACGCACGGATCAACCCGATGCTCTGGATGCGCCAGCTGGCCAGCAATCTGTCCATGCGACCGGACCAGCCGAGGGCCGTGGCCAACCTGTGCTTCGTTGCCAGCCTGTGGCGTCACATGCGGCCGGAAATGGTGGTCTCGTTCATCCAGTTTCTGACCGCCTACCTGGAGCCGTTTTCGATGGACGTGCGTGAAGCGGTTGCAGCGGCATTGCAGCAGGCGGGCGTGCAGAAGCTGGCCGATGAACGACGCGAGCACGCGACGTCCTTCGCCCATCTGCCGGCTGCGACGCGCGCACACTTGCTGGCCGATCGGGAACAGATCATCGAGCAGACCACGCTGGACGCGATGAGCCGGGTTCTCACGCCGGGCTCGGGCGGCTGACACCCGGCCAGCAACGGCCGTCAGGCCGATCGGTGCGGCTCGACGGCGAGTCCTATCCGCTCGCTTCGCCGCTGTGGCCGACGCTGCGCGACGGTCGTCCGGCTGTCGCGCAGGCAACGGCCCAATGGCGCAATGTTTTCAACGCAACCGTCCTTGCCTGCCACGAGCCCGCGTCCGCGCGACGACCGGTCCCTGTCCTCTGCGTCTGCCGACGTTGACCCTGCGACGAACACCGACGCACCCACGACCGCGACAATTACCGCCGACGCCATTTCCCTGACCCATCTGCCAGACGAGCTGCTGGTGATGATCTTCGAGCGGCTCGACGACGCATCGCTGCTAGGTTTCGGGCCGGTCGATCGGCGCACCCTTCGCCTCGCCCGCGTCGCCGCCGAACCGGTCATCTCGCGCCTGCTGGCGCCGCAACGCCGCGAAGCCGACGCGATGCTGGCCTGGCTGGACCTGCCGGTCGCCACCGCCCTTGCGCGCACCGAACGCGCCGCCGACGGACTGGATCTGCTCGCCCGCATCCACCGCCGGCACGGGCAGCTGCTCGGCCGGCACCACGCGATGCCACAACGCTGGGAGCTGATGCGCCGGCTGCTGGCCGAGGTCGAGCGCCTGGCCGAGCGCGGCGTCCTCGACGACATGCGCTTGCCCGCATTGCGCACGTCGCCTCAAATTCCGCGGCTCATCCGCGCGGTACAGGCGCTGCTCGAGGGCACGCCCGCGCTGCTGCGCGTTCGTGGCGATCCGGAACTGCCGGACAGTCCGCATCTGCCGGTGACCCGCCGCCTGCAGGCCGCCTGCCGCGCGATCATCCGCAACTGCATTCAGGTGCCCGACACGAAGAGCAAACGGATGGGGACATTGCGCACCTTGACCAGCCAGCTGGCCCTGCACCCCGACGAGGCGATGGCGCACGACAACCTGTGCTTCATCGCCAGCCTGTGGCGCTTTGTGCCGGGCGCCCTGGCGATGTCTTTTGTGCAGCACCTGCAGCGCTGCCTGCTGCCTTTCCCGATCGCCACGCGCGAAGCCGTGGCGGTGGAGCTGCAGAACGCGGGTCGACTGAAGCGGGTCGACAAAAGGAAAACCGACGCACAGAAGGGCGTCCATCTGTCCGAGAAACAGCGCGAGCAAATGCACGCGGCACACGCCGAAAAGATCGAGCAGGCCACGCGGGAGGCGGTGGCCCGCGTGCTGACGCCGGGCTCGGGCGGTTGACCCAGCGGCCGCGATAGCCGGGCGGGCCCGTCGGGAAGGAACCGCACCGCTAAAATCCAGGGTTCTCCCTCACAGCCTCTGGATGAACACCATGACTCGCTGGACCCTCGCCGTGCCCGCGGCGCCCGCGGCGCCCGCCTCCATGTTTTCGCATCGCCTGCCCGCCGTGTTGCTGGCCGCCGCCTGCTGGACGATCGCCTCGCCAGCCCTGGCCGACGCGGTGCGCGACTTTCCGCCCTCGGCCCTGCGTGGCCGCCTCGAGGTGAGCACCCCGCCGGTCGTGCAGCTCGACGGCAAGACCGACCAGCTCGCCATGGGTGCGCGCATCCGCGACACCCGCAACCTGTTGGTCACCTCCGGCACGCTGGCCAACGGTCAGGCGATTGCCGTGAACTACACCCGCGACCCGCAAGGCCAGATCAACGAGGTCTGGGTACTGACCGCCGAAGAGGCCGCGCTGCCGCGCGCCGGTGCTTCACCCAACTGGCGTCAGCGCTGGTTCGGGTTCTGAACCGCCGCGCTTCGTCTCTCCTTTTTCCCATCCTCCCGACCCCGACAAGACACCGGCGCGGCCACCGCGCCAGGAAGCACCCCATGGCCTCCAAGAAAGTATTCATCAAGACCTTCGGCTGCCAGATGAACGAGTACGACTCGGACAAGATGGCCGACGTGCTGGGCGCCGCCCAGGGCTACGAACCCACGCAGGACATGGAGCAGGCCGACCTGATCCTGTTCAACACCTGCTCGGTGCGCGAGAAGGCGCAGGAGAAAGTGTTCTCCGACCTCGGCCGGGTCAAGCACCTCAAGGCACGCGGCGTGAAGATCGGTGTCGGCGGCTGCGTGGCCAGCCAGGAAGGCGCGGCCATCATCGCCCGCGCACCCTATGTCGACGTGGTCTTCGGCCCGCAGACGCTGCACCGCCTGCCCGAGATGCTCGCCGCGCGCGACCGTCTGGACCGGCCGCAGGTCGACATCAGTTTTCCCGAGATCGAGAAGTTCGACCACCTGCCGCCGGCCCGCGTGGAAGGCGCCACCGCCTTCGTGTCCATCATGGAAGGCTGCTCCAAATACTGCAGCTACTGCGTGGTGCCCTACACCCGCGGCGACGAGGTGAGCCGGCCGCTGGACGACGTGCTGGTGGAAGTGGCGGGCCTGGCCGACCAGGGCGTGCGCGAGGTCACGCTGCTGGGCCAGAACGTCAACGCCTACCGGGGCGCGATGGGCGACACCGCCGAGATCTGCGACTTCGCCCTGCTGCTGGAATACGTCGCCGAGATTCCGGGCATCGAACGCATCCGCTACACCACCAGCCATCCCAACGAATTCACCCAACGCCTGATCGAGGCCTACGACAAGGTGCCGCAACTGGTGAGCCATCTGCACCTTCCGGTGCAGCACGGCAGCGACCGCATCCTGATGGCGATGAAGCGCGGCTACACCGCCATGGAATACAAGAGCACGGTGCGCAAGCTGCGCGCGGTGCGGCCGGCGCTGTCGATGAGCAGCGACTTCATCGTGGGCTTTCCCGGCGAGACCGAGGAAGACTTCCAGAAGATGATGAAGCTGATCCGCGACGTGGGTTTCGACAACTCGTTTTCCTTCGTCTTCAGCCCCCGTCCGGGCACGCCGGCGGCCAATCTGGCCGACGACACGCCGCAGTCCGAAAAACTGCGCCGGCTGCAGGAGCTGCAGGCCGTCATCGACGAGAACACGCGCGCCATCGGGTTGTCGCGCGTGGGCACGGTGCAGCGCATTCTGGTCGAGGGGCCGTCCAAGAAATCGACCGCCGCTGCGCCCGAGCTGATGGGCCGCACCGAATGCAACCGGGTGGTCAACTTCCAGGGACCGGCGCGGCTGGTCGGCCAGATGGTCGACGTGCGGGTGACCGAGGTGCTGGGCTATTCGCTGCGCGGCGCGGTCGTGCTTGCCGAACCCGTTGACCAGGGCGCGACGGCGCCGGTCGCGGCATGACGGCAGCGCTGCCCGTGCCACCCGAATCCGCGTCCGCCGGTGTTGCCGGCGCGCGGGAGCCGCGCCGGCTGCTGCTGCGCGGCTCGTTCCAACAGTTGCTGCTGCTGGCCTTTCTGCTGATCGCGGCGCTGCTCGGCGGCATCTCGCTGCGTGCGGTCTTTACCTTCGACGGCCTGATGGGCCAGAGCCGGGGCTTCGCGGCCCGCGCGCTGCAGCTCAACGCGGCCGTGCAGGGGCTGGGCGACCGCAGCGCCACCATGGAGCGCGCGGGGCGCCAGTCGCTGATCCTCAACGACGCGATGCTGCGCAAGCGCTTCGACGAAGCCGCGCGCGAAGCCGAAGGCCTGCTCGACGAGCTCGTGCCCGGCGACGTGCCACCGGACGTGGCGCGCCGCTGGCGCGACGAGCTCGACGACATCACCGCCCTCTTCGCCGGCCCGCCCACCACCGCACTCGACCGCGAAAAGTCCATGGCCGCCGAGTTCCGCGAACTCGAACGCATGACCGCCGCCGTCGCCCAGGAAGTGCAGCGCGCGATCGAGGAGCGCAACCGTGCCATGGCCACCGAACTCGACGACAGCCGCGCGCGGCTGACGCGCTTGGTGATCGGCACCATCTTTCTCGCGGTGGTGCTCGCCATCGCGCTCGGCGTGTGGCTGGGCCGGCCGTTCAAGCGGCTGGAGCGCGCCATCGTCGGGCTGGGGGAAAACCGGCTGGAGATCCCGATCGACATCCGGGGGCCTGCCGACGTCCGCCGCGTGGGCCAGCAGCTCGAATGGCTGCGGCTGCGGCTGACCGAACTCGACGCCGACAAGGCGCGTTTTCTGCGGCACATCTCGCACGAACTCAAGACGCCGCTGGCCGCCATGCGCGAAGGTGTGTCTCTGCTCGAAGACGGCGTGACCGGCGAACTCAACGAGAACCAGCGCGAGGTCGCGCGCATCCTGCAGCAGAACACCGCCGTGCTGCAGAGCCAGATCGAAGCGCTGCTGAGCTTCAACGCCGCCGCCTTCGAGGCACGGCAGCTGCGCCGGCAGAAGGTCGACCTGCTCAATCTCCTCGAGGAACAGATCGACGCACAGCGGCTGCAGTGGCAGTCGCGCGGGCTGGCGATCAAGGTCGAGGGCACGCCGCAGTCGGCCCAGGTGGACGCCGGCAAGATGGGCACGGCGCTGGCCAATCTGTTGTCAAACGCGATCCGCTTCTCGCCGCGCAACGGCACCATTCACGTGACGCTGCAGCGGGTCGACGGGCGCATCCGCATCGAGATCCAGGACGAAGGCCCGGGCGTGCAGGAGTCCGACCGCTCCCGCATCTTCGAGCCCTTCTACCGCGGCCAGGTACAGCCCAAGGACGCCGCGCGCGGCAGCGGCGTCGGCCTGTCCATCGTCCATGAATACGTCGCGGCCCACGGTGGCCAGATCGCGTTGCTTGCCGACGGCAGCGGCGCCCACTTCCGTATCGAATTGCCCCATGCCCTTTAGATCCCTCCGAACGCTCCGCCTCCGTCGAATCGCCCGCGCTCCTTCGCCGGCTGGCATCGCCGTCGCTTCGCTGGGCCTGTGGCTGGCCGGTTGCGCTACTCCCGCGCCGCCGCCACCGCCACCGCCGCCGCCGCCCGTGGTCTGCGTACGCCCTTCGGCCGATGAAATCGCCGCCGCAGAACGCGCCCGCAAGGCCGAGGAAACCAGCCCTCGCACCCAGGCCGAAGGCAACGTCGCCCTGCTCGCCTATGCCGACCGGTTGCGCGTGATGAGCATGGGCGAGCTCGCCAATGAGATCGCGCTGCTCGGCGATATTCCCGACGCCTCGCGCGGCCCCTACAAGGATCTGCAGCTCGCCGTGGCGCTCGGCCAGACCCGCCAGCCGCAAGACCTGCAGCGCGCCACGACCCTGCTGCAGCGCCTGGCGTCGGGCACCGGCGACGACGCGCGCCGTCTGCAGCCGCTGGGCCGGCTCATCGCCGCGCGTTATGCCGAACAGCGCCGGGTGGAAGACCTGCTCGACAAGCAGAACCAGGCCATGCGCGACAACCAGCGCAAGCTCGACCAGCTCAACGAACGCCTGGAAGCGGTGCGGGCGATAGAGCGCAGCCTTACCCGCCCGGGCGCCAACAACGGCGCCGCACCGGTGAACCGACCATGAGCACGACGAGCACCGCCCGGCCCGGGGGCGCGAATGGCGCGCCCATCCTGGTCGTCGACGACGACGCCGACATGCTGCGGCTGCTGTCGATGCGGCTCACCGCGGCCGGCTACAAGGTCACGGCGGTCGGCTCGGCCGAATCGGCGCTCAACCAGCTCGAGCTGTCGCTGCCACAGGTGGTGCTGTCGGACGTGCAGCTGCCCGGCAAGGACGGCCTGGCCCTGTTCGACACGGTGCGGGCGCGCCATCCCTCGCTGCCGGTGATCCTGCTCACCGCCCACGGCACGATTCCCGACGCGGTCGAGGCCACGGCACGCGGCGTCTTCAGCTATCTCACCAAGCCCTTCGACGGCAAGGAACTGCTCGACAAGATAGGCCAGGCGCTGGCGCTCAGCGCGCCTCATGTCGCCGAGGAGCATGCCGACGAGTCCTGGCGCGCCGAGATCGTCAGCCGCTCGCCGCGCATGGCCGAGGTGCTGGCCGAGGCGCGGATGATCGCGCAGTCGGACGCCTCGGTCCTGCTGCGCGGCGACAGCGGCGCCGGCAAGGAGCTGCTGGCGCGGGCCATCCACCGCGCCAGTCGCCGGGCCCGCAAGCCCTTCGTGGCGGTCAACTGCGGCGCCATCCCGGAGAACCTGCTCGAATCCGAGCTCTTCGGCCACATGAAGGGGGCCTTCACCGACGCCCATGCCAATCACAAGGGCCTGTTCCAGCAGGCCGACGGCGGCACCCTGCTGCTCGACGAGATCGGCGACATGCCGCCCGCGCTGCAGGTCAAGCTGCTGCGGGTGCTGCAGGAACGGGCGGTGCGGCCGCTGGGCTCGAGCGCCTCGATTCCGGTAGACGTACGCATCATCTCGGCGACCCATCGCGATCTGGACGCCGCGATGCGCACCGGCCAGTTCCGCGAAGACCTGTATTACCGGCTCAACGTCGTCACGCTCACCTTGCCCACGCTCGGCGAGCGACGCGAAGACGTTCCGCTGCTGGCCAACTACTTTCTGCACAAGCTGAGCCAGAAATACGGCAAGCGGCTGTCGGGCTTCGCGCCCGAGGCCCTGAAGGCGCTCACCGGCGCGCAATGGCCGGGCAATGTGCGGCAGCTCTACAACGTGGTCGAACAGGTCTGCGCGCTGTCGACTACGCCGCTGGTGCCGCTGGCCCTGGTGCAGCGGGCGCTGCGCACGCCGTCGGTCGAAGTGCTGACCTATGCCGACGCCAAAACCAAGTTCGAGCGCGACTATCTCGTCGGTCTGCTGAAATTGACGGACGGTAACGTGGCCGACGCCTCACGGCTGGCCGACCGCAATCGCACCGAGTTCTATAGGCTGCTGCAGAAGCATGCGCTGACACCGGGTCATTTCAAGGCCGACCCTGTCGCCGAAGGCAATACCGGCGTCGCCGACTGACGACAACGCCAAGTTGTTGATTCGTATGGAAACGGCCTCGGGCAAACCCTAGCTTGTCGGGAAACGGCGACAAAAACAGGGGTTTTGAACAGGATGCGCCTGCGAAATCATAGATTTAAGATCATGAAAATTATTCAAATTATTGATTCATAACAATAAATTCGATGTGGCACGGTCGTTGCAACTAAGTTGCCATGCGAATCCTAAATGCCACCTCCCTCCGCCGGCCGCGCGCCGCCCGCAGCACGCTGCGTGAGGAACGTCATCCGAACGCGGTCACCGCGCCTCCGATGAATCGTGGATCCATGGCACCCCTGCCGTGGCGCGGTTTCTGGAACAGCGTCGGCACCGGTTTGCTGATGACCGCCACCGGCCGCCGCGGCGAAACCACCCCGCTGCAAGCCGAGCGCCAGTCGCCCGAAGCCTGGCAGCGTGCGGCCAACGCCCGCCGCCTCACCTTCCTGGCGCTGACCATCCTGACCTCCGGCATCGCCACCATGCTGTTCGCCGGTGTGCAGCCCGATTACGACAACGTCTGGCTCGAATACGGCCAGATCGCCCTGTTCGCCCTGCTGTCGGCCTGGGTCGTCACCGGCTTCACCACCGCGCTGATGGGCTTCTGGGTCTCGCTGCGCGGCGACCCGCACACCCTGTCGGCCAACGAGGTCCGCGATCACGCGATGAACCCCGAAGCCCGCACGGCCATCATCATGCCGATCTGCAACGAAGACGTCGCCACCGTATTCGCCGGCCTGCGCGCCACCTGCGAGTCGGTTGCCGCCAGCGGCAACGCACAGGTGTTCGACGTGTTCGTGCTGTCCGACAGCTACAACCCCGAGATCGCCAAGGCCGAACGTGCCGCCTGGGAAGACCTGCGCGCCGCGCTGGCCGCCAATCCGGACCAGCCGCAGATCGAGGTGTACTACCGCCTGCGTACCCGTCGCAGCCATCGCAAGGCCGGCAACGTCGCCGACTTCTGCCGTCGCTGGGGCAAGGACTACAAGTACATGGTCGTGCTGGACGCCGACAGCGTGATGAGCGGCGACTGCCTCTCCACCCTGGTCAAGCTGATGGAAGCCCATCCCAAGGCCGGCATCATCCAGACCGCCACCCAGTCCATCGGCCACGCCACCCTGCACGCCCGTTCACAGCAGTTCGCTTCGCGCATGACCGGTCGCCTGTTCACCCTGGGCATGCAGTTCTGGCAGCTGGGCGAATCGCACTACTGGGGCCACAACGCCATCCTGCGTGTCGAGCCCTTCATGAAGCATTGCGCCCTGGCCCCGATCAAGGGTACCGGCGGCATGTCCGGCGGCATCATGTCGCACGACTTCGTCGAAGCCGCCCTGATGCGCCGCGCCGGCTACCAGGTGTGGCTGGTCTCCGACCTCACCGGCAGCTACGAACAGCAACCGCCAGACCTTCTGAGCGAACTGCAGCGTGACCGCCGCTGGTGCCAGGGCAACATGCAGAACTTCCGCCTCATCGCCGAGCCGGGCCTGCATCGTGTGCACCGCGCCATGTTCCTGACGGGCACCCTGTCCTATGTGTCCGCCCCTCTGTGGCTGGCCTTCATGACCCTGGGCACCGCCCTGTGGTTGTCGGGCAGCCGCCTGGTGCAGAACTTCGACGTGCTGCCGGCCGAACTGATGGGCCTGTGGGCCTTCACCGTGGCCGTGCTGTTCCTGCCGCGCGTCCTGGGCATCGCCGCCGTGCTGATCAAGGGCGAGCAACGCATGTTCGGCGGCACCTGGGGCCTGCTGAAGAGCTCGGCACTGGAAAGCGTGCTGGCCATCCTGCAGTCGCCGGTTCGCATGCTGGCCCACTCGCTGTTCGTCGTGACGGCACTGACCGGCATCAAGCTCGACTGGAAATCGCCTCCCCGGGAAGCCAACGGCCTGGGCTGGAAGGTGTCCGCCGCCAGCTTGGCTCCGATGGGTGTCGTGGTCGCCCTGCTGGCCGTCGGCATTGCCATGATCGACGCGAGCGCCCTGGTCTGGCTGCTGCCGGTGGGCCTGCCGCTGCTGCTGGCAATTCCGGTGAGCGTGTTCACCAGCCACGTGGAGTTCGGTAGCGCCATGCGCAGCCGCGGCTTCCTGCTGATTCCGGAAGAACGCTGGTCGCCCTCGGTGCTGCGCCGCGCTCGCCTGCACGCCAACCGCCTGTCGCGTCCGCGTATCGCCGCACCCGCCGCAGTCGCTGCCTGATCCTGTCAGGCGTCCACAAAAAAACCGGCAGCGATGCCGGTTTTTTTTTCGTCCGCACCCATGGTGCGGACCGGGATTCAAGATGATCAGAAGGGCCGCTTGCCGCCGCCCAGGCCCGGCATTCCCGGCATGCCGCCCATGCCCTTCATGCCACCCATGCGCTTCATCATCTTCATGAGGCCGCCGCCCTTCATCTTCTTCATCATGGTCTGCATCTGGCCGAACTCGTTGAGCAGGCGGTTCACGTCCTGCACCTGAACGCCGGCACCGGCGGCGATGCGGCGCTTGCGGGTGGCCTTGATGAGCTCGGGCTTGCGGCGCTCCAGTGCGGTCATGCTGCAGATGATGCCTTCCTTGCGGCGCACCTCGCGCTCGGCCTTGTCCATGTCGACCTGGCCGGCCTTCGCGGTGAGTTCGCTGGGCATCTTTTCCATCAGGCTGCCCAGGCCGCCCATCTGCTTCATCTGGCGCAGCTGGCCGAGGAAGTCTTCCAGGTCGAAGCCGTCGCCGCTCTTGACCTTGGCGGCCAGTTTCTGCGCGGCCTCCATGTCGACGCCGGCGGTGACCTGCTCGACCAGCGCCACGATGTCGCCCATGCCCAGCACCCGGCCGGCATGGCGCTCGGCGTCGAACACTTCCAGGCCGTCGATCTTTTCGGACACGCCGGCGAATTTGATCGGCGCGCCGGTGATCTGCCGCACCGACAGCGCCGCGCCACCGCGCGAGTCACCGTCGAGCTTGGTCAGCACGATGCCGGTCAGCGGCAACGCTTCCTTGAAGGCACGCGCGGTGTTGATCGCGTCCTGGCCCTGCATCGCGTCGACGACGAAAAGCGTTTCGACCGGCTTAAGCTCGGCGTGGAGCTCGCGGATCTCGCGCATCAGCGCTTCGTCGATCGCCAGGCGGCCGGCGGTGTCGACCAGCAGCACGTCGAAATAGTGCCGACGGGCGTGGTCGATGGCGGCACGCGCGATGTCCAGCGGTTTCTGGTCGGGCGTGCTGGGGAACCATTCGGCGCCGGCCTGGGCGGTCACCGTCTTGAGTTGCTCGATGGCGGCCGGGCGATACACGTCGCCGGACACGGTCAGCACTTTCTTCTTGCGCTTTTCGATCAGGTGCTTGGCGAGCTTGGCGGTGGTGGTGGTCTTGCCGGCGCCTTGCAGGCCCGCCATCAGGATCACCGCTGGCGGCTGTGCGGCCAGGTTCAGGTCGGCGATGCCCTCGCCCATGGTGGCCGCGAGTTCGCGATTGACGATGCCGACCAGCGCCTGGCCGGGCTTGAGCGAGCCGAGCACCTCGGCACCGAGCGCCTTTTCCTTCACGCGCGCGATGAAGTCGCGCACCACCGGCAGGGCCACGTCGGCCTCGAGCAGGGCCATGCGCACCTCGCGCAGCATGTCCTGCACGTTGGATTCGGTGATGCGTGCCTGGCCACGCATTTCCTTGACGAGTCGGGAGAGCTTATCGGTGAGTGCGGAGGCCATGGGAGATGAGGGAGGAAGTACGCGGCGAACGGCCGGTGCGCAGGGGAAAACGGGCCGACGGGCAGGGCCGCAAAGGCCACTACACTCGGACGCCATGATTCTAGCGAGTGCGTCTGCAGCGGGAGGGGCGGTACTGGGATTGGGCCTGGCGACCGCCGGTGCCTATGCCGTACCGGCGGTCTTCGCACGCCGCATTTCCAACGACGCGGGCCGCGCCGCACTGGTCGTCGCCTGGTTGCTGCACGCGGTGGTGCTCGGCTGGACCCTGCTCGGCGACCCCGCCCGTTTCGGCTTCGGACCGGCCCTGTCGGTCACCGCCTGGCTGGTGCTCACCGTCTACGCGGTCGAGAGCCGCATGTTTCCCATGCTGCGCGCACGCTGGGCGCTGTCGGGCCTGGGCGCGGTGGCGGTGCTGCTGGCACTGGTGTTTCCGGGCAGTCCGCTGCACGTGGAGGGCAGCGCGACGCTCTTCGCGCTGCACCTGGCGCTGGGTATCGCGTCGTACGGATTGTTCGCGGCCGCGCTGGTCCACGCCTGGCTGATGACACGCGCCGAGCGACAGATGCGGCTGGCCGCCGACGCGCAGAGCGGCATGCCCTTGCTCACCCTGGAGCGCCTCACCTTCCGCTTCGTCACTGCCGGCTTCGTGCTGCTGACCGCCACGCTGGCGGCCGGCATCTTCTTCGGCGAACGCATCTACGGCCAGGCCTGGCGCTGGGACCACAAAACCGTCTTCTCGGTGCTGTCCTGGATCACCTTCCTGGTGCTGATCCTCGGCCGCGCCCGCTTCGGCTGGCGCAGCCGCAGCGCGCTGCGCTGGCTCTACGCCGGCTCCGCCCTGCTGTTGCTGGCTTATGTGGGTTCGCGCTTCGTGCTCGAAGTGGTGCTGGGGCGGGCACCGTCGTGAAACTGCTCCTCATTCTGGCGACGGTGGCGCTGCTGATCTGGCTGCTGCGCGGCGGGCGCCGCAAGACGGTCTCTCGCGCAGCCCCGCCGCCGGCATCTGCCACCCGCGAAGTCGCGGGCCCCGAACCGATGGTGCGATGTGCGGCCTGCGGTTTGCATCTGCCCGCAACCGACGCGCTGCCGGGGCCGTCGGGCACGATGTACTGCTGCGCCGACCACCGGCGTTCGGCCTCTTAGCCCGATGGCCGGCGCCATGACCGACGCGGCCCTGCCGTGGTACGAATCGCCGGAGCCGGCCGGCATACGCATCTGGAACGGTTTCGCCAACGCCCGGGTGCTGGTGGCCGTCGCGGTGCTGGCGCTGCAGGGCCTCGTCCACCTCATGGGCCAGGAACTGCACGCGACCTTTCTGGCGCTGTGCATGGCCTACCTGGCCGCAGCCGTCTTCGTGCGCTTCGCCATGCGCCCGGCACCCAACGAGCCGCCGCTGGGCCGGCTCTGGCTGCCCACCGTCGGCGCCGACCTGATCGCCTTCTCGTCCATGCAGATCCTGCAGCCCGGCGGCATGAACTACACGCCGCTGCTCGGCCTGCCGGTGCTGATGGCGGCCGTGCTGGGATCGCGCCGTACCGCGCTCGCCACCACGGCAGCGGTGGCGCTGCTGCTGCTGACCGAGGTGACGGTCACCGGCCTGCGTTCCTACGGACCGATCGCATCGCAGTTCGCCCAGGCAGGGCTGACCGGCATCGGCTACTTTCTGGTCACCTTCCTGGTCCATCCGGTCGCGGCCCGGCTGGCGCGCGAGGAAGAACTGGCGCGCGAAGGCCAGCAGTCGGCGCTGGTGCAGGCGCAGGTCAACGAGCTGGTCATCGCCTCGCTGGGCGACGGCGTGCTGGTCATCGACGACCAGGACAACGTGCGTGCGGCCAACCCCGCCGCCCGCGCCCTGCTGGACCAGGCCGTGAAGGTGCCGCTGCCGTTCTCGCTGGCCGGGTCCCCCGCCTGGTACCCGCTGGTGGAGCTCGCGCGGCGCACCTTCGTCCAGGGCTCCGAAGACGGCGCACTCACCGCCGACGTCGCCCTGCAGTACGAACATCTCGGCCCGCGCCGCCTGCACCTGCGCGCGCGCCTGACCGACCGCGACGGCGGTGCCACCCGCCTGTGCGTGATGTTCCTGGAGGACCAGCGCGAGAACGAGGCGAAGCTGCGCACCGAGAAGCTGGCCGCCATGGGCCGCATGTCGGCGGCGGTCGCCCATGAGATCCGCAACCCGCTGGCGGCCATCGTGCAGGCCAATCAGCTGCTCGACGAGGAACTCGAAGACCCGTCGCACAAGCGCCTGGCGCAGATGGTGCGCCAAAACGCGCAACGCCTGGCGCGCATCACCGAAGAAGTGCTGGACGTTTCCCGTGCCCAGCAGCAGTTCCACTTCGACGCCGCCACCATCGAGCTCGACGAGACCGCTGGCGCGGTTTGCGTCGACTGGCATGTGCACGCCGGCCGGGGCTGCGGCCTGCAGTTCATTCCCGGCGCGCCGCGCCTGACGGTCGAGTTCGACAGCGACCACCTGCGCCGCATCCTCGTCAACCTGCTGGACAACGCCTTGCGCTACATCACCCCGAACGACGACGCCCTGCAGGTGCGCACCTGGACCAGCGGCAACCAAACCCTGATGGAAGTCTGGAGCGACGGCCCGCCGCTGGAGCCGACCGTCGCCGAGCGACTGTTCGAGCCCTTCTTTTCATCCGAAAGCCGCTCCAGCGGGTTGGGGCTCTATATCTGTCGCGAACTGTGCGAGCGCCACGGCGCGGCCATCGGCTACCGACGCATCGAGCGACGTACCGGCCGGGGCCTTTTGCAGGGCAATGCCTTCACCCTGGCCTTCCGCCCGGCAGCGACTGCGCCACCGCCATTGCCTTTTGACACAATAGCGCCGTGACAGCCACACCGCGCGCCACCGCCCAGGCGGACACCACCATCCTCGTCATCGACGACGAGCCGGATCTGCGCACGCTCTACGAGCTGACGCTGCTGCGCGAGGGCTACCGGGTGGCCGCCGCCGGCACGTTGGCCGAAGCCCACGATCTGCTGCAGCTGCACCGCTACGGCGCCGTCATCACCGACATGCGGCTGCCCGACGGCTCCGGACTCGAAGTGCTCAACCTGCTGCGCACCGGCGGCCGGGCCGAGCGCTGCGTCGTCATGACCGCCTACGGCTCGGCCGAGAACGCGGTCGAGGCCCTGAAGGCCGGCGCTTTCGACTACCTCACCAAGCCGGTCGACCTGCGGCAGTTCCGCACCGTGGTCGCCGCCGCCGTGCAGACCGGTGCGGCCGGACAGGTCGCGGCACCGCATCCGCCCGCGCCGGCTGCGGGTGGCGCGATTGCGCCGCGGGCCGCGCCCGCCCCCAGTGGCGCCGCCGCCAGCGCGCTCGCCCGCATGGTCGGCGACTCCGCCGCCATGCAGGCGGTGCGCCAGCGCATCGCCAAGGTCGCGCGCACCATGGCGCCGGTGCTGATCCGGGGCGAATCGGGCACCGGCAAGGAACTCGTCGCCCGCGCTCTGCACGCCAGCAGCCACCGTGCGTCCGGCCCGATGGTGGCGGTGAACTGCAGCGCCATTCCCGAGAACCTGCTCGAGAGCGAATTCTTCGGCGCGCGCAAGGGTGCCTACACCGGCGCCGCGGCCGACCGGGAAGGCTATTTCCAGGCGGCGCGCGGCGGCACCCTGTTCCTCGACGAGATCGGCGACCTGCCGCTGGCGATGCAGTCCAAGCTGCTGCGCGCCATCCAGGAGCGCTGCGTGCGGCCGGTCGGCTCCGCGCAGGAAGACATGATCGATGTGCGCATCGTCAGCGCCACCCACCGCGACCTGGCCGCCGACGTGCGGGCGGGCGGTTTCCGGCAAGACCTCTACTACCGGCTCAACGTGATCGAGGTCGTGGTGCCGCCGCTGCGCGAGCGGCGCGAAGACCTGCCCCAGCTCGCCGCAGCGCTGCTGGAGCGCATCTCGCGCGAATCGGGCCTGCCGGCGCCGCAGCTCACGCCGCAATCGCTGGAGCGGCTGCGCAGCCTGCCGCTGGCCGGCAACGTGCGCGAGCTGGAGAACCTGCTGCACCGCGCGGTGGCGCTGAGCGACGGCGACACGCTGGAACTCGAAACCGCGGTCGAATACCAGGGCGAGCCGATCGAAGCCGAATCGACCGGCACCGAAGGTCCTCTCGCCGCCAAGGCGCCCGTGCCGATGCCCGACGACCTGCAAGCCTACCTGGACGCACGCGAACGCGAGATTCTGGTCAAGGCCCTGGCCGAAAACCGCTTCAACCGCACCGCCGCCGCCGCCCAGCTCGGCATCAGCCTGCGCCAGATCCGCTACCGCATCGCGCGGCTCGGCATCGCCGGCCCGCGCGACTCGCAGGAAAACGATGGCGGAGCCGACGAGGACTGAGTCCGGGCCCGGCGTCTGGAACGGCGGCTGGCTCGTGAGCGCCGAGCGCTGCCCTTCACCGAACTTCGGCCCGCGACCGCCCGGCGCGGCCATCGACCTGATCGTCGTCCATTCCATCAGTCTGCCGCCGGGCGTCTATGGCGGCTCGGAGGTGTTCGAGCTCTTCACCAACCGTCTCGACTGGGAAGCGCATCCGTATTTCGCCACGATCCGCGGCATCGAGGTGTCGAGCCACTTCTATATCCGCCGTGACGGCAGCCTCTGGCAGTTCGTCGACTGTGACCAGCGTGCCTGGCATGCCGGCCGCTCGGCCTGGCGGGGGCGCGAAAACTGCAATGACGACTCGATCGGCATCGAACTCGAGGGGCTGGAAGGTCAGACCTTCGATCCTGCCCAATACGAGGCGCTGGCGCGGGTCTGCGAAGCGCTGGCGGTGCGCTACCCCATCGACCACGTCGCCGGCCACTCCGACATCGCGCCCGGCCGCAAACAAGATCCCGGCGCCGGCTTCGACTGGCCGCATTTCATGGATCTGCTGAATTGGCCGGCCGGTCGATTTCCGCCAGCCCACCGCGTCGACTGAAAACCGAAAAATTTTTAGCGCAAGCGAAGTTGGCTACTGGCGTGGGATGGCGAAGCAAACCGCCCCGAAACCCGCACCAGTCCTCAAGCTTCCATCTGGATACGCGATGAAACAAGGGATTGAAGCGGAAGCCGTCGTCCATAAGTCCGCTTGGCCTGGAAAAACGCGCTTCACACACTATCTGTAGTGTCTAGAATGGCCCTCGCCCCCTGTATCTAGGGGCTTCGATCATCGGCATCGCCGACCGGATGGCCAGTTTCCTGCACGTGTCGACGCCATACGTCAGCCGAAACAGCCGTCGCAAACGACGAAAGAGGAACACCCGAATGCAAACCGCCACCAGCACGCCGACCCTGCCTGCCAGCCAGGCCTTTTCTTCCACCGCTTCGACCGCCGCCCAGGCGCCCGGCACCGCTGCCGGCTCCGGCGCGCTGGCGCACTACCAGATCATTCGCCGCAACGGCGCGGTGGTGCCCTTCGAGCTGCAGAAGATCGCCGTGGCGATGATGAAGGCCTTCCTGGCGGTGCACGGCACCGGCGGCGCGGCGTCGGCCAGCGTGCGCGAGATGGTCGACCAGCTCACCCAGAACGTTTCCCGTGCGCTGGTGCGTTCGCGTCCGGGCGGCGGCACCTTCCACATCGAGGACGTGCAGGACCAGGTCGAGCTCGGGCTGATGCGTGGCGGCCACCATGAAGTCGCCCGTGCCTACGTGCTCTACCGCGAACGCCGCACCCAGGAACGCGCCAAGCAGGTCGAGCAGGCCACGCCAGCCGCTGCGGCGATGCACGTGACCGACAACGGCCAGCGCGTGGCGCTGGACCTGGGCCGCCTGCAGGCGCTCATCACCTCGGCCTGCTCCGGCCTGGGTGCCGACGTCAAGCCCGATCCGATCGTCGCCGAGACCATGCGCAACCTGTACGACGGCGTGCCGATCGACGAGGTCTTCAAGGCCGCCATCCTGGCCGCCCGGACCCTCATCGAAAAGGATCCGGACTACACCTACGCCACCGCGCGCCTGCTGCTGCACACGATTGCCCGCGAAGTCTTCGGCCGCGAAACCGCGCCCTCGGAAATGGCCGCCGCCTATGTCGAGTACTTCCCGCAGTTCATCCAGAAGGGCATCCAGCACGAACTGCTCGACGCCAAGCTCGGCGAATACGACCTGCCCCGCCTCGCCGCCGCCCTGAAGGCCGAGCGCGACCTGCAGTTCGACTACCTCGGCCTGCAGACCCTCTACGACCGCTACTTCCAGCACGTCAAGAAGACCCGCATCGAAATGCCGCAGTCCTTCTTCATGCGCGTGGCCATGGGCCTGGCCCTGAATGAGGTAGATCGCGAAGCCCGCGCCATCGAGTTCTACGAAGTGCTGTCGTCCTTCGACTTCATGTCGTCCACCCCCACGCTGTTCAACAGCGGCACGCTGCGCTCGCAGCTGTCGTCCTGCTACCTGACCACCGTGCCCGACGACCTGGACGGCATCTACGAATCCATCAAGGAAAACGCGCTGCTGAGCAAATTCGCCGGCGGCCTGGGCAACGACTGGACCCGGGTGCGCGCGCTCGGCTCGCACATCAAGGGCACCAACGGCGAATCGCAAGGCGTCGTGCCCTTCCTGAAGGTCGTCAACGACACCGCTGTCGCGGTCAACCAGGGCGGCAAGCGCAAGGGCGCGGTCTGCACCTACCTGGAAACCTGGCACCTCGACATCGAGGAATTCCTGGAGCTGCGCAAGAACACCGGCGACGACCGCCGCCGTACCCACGACATGAACACCGCGAACTGGATCCCCGACCTGTTCATGCGCCGTGTCATGGAAAAGGGCGAGTGGACCCTGTTCTCGCCCTCCAACGTGCCCGACCTGCACGACCTGTTCGGTGCCGACTTCGAAAAGGCCTATGTCGCCTACGAGGCCCGTGCCAAGGCCGGCGAGATCAAGCCCGCGCGCACCGTCCAGGCCAGCGACCTGTGGCGCAAGATGCTCACCATGCTGTTCGAGACCGGCCATCCCTGGATCACCTTCAAGGACGCCTGCAACGTACGCTCGCCGCAACAGCACGTGGGTGTGGTGCACTCGTCCAACCTCTGCACCGAGATCACGCTCAACACCAGCGACACCGAAACCGCCGTCTGCAACCTCGGCTCGGTCAACCTGCAGCAGCATCTGAAGAACGGCGCCGTCGACCACGAGAAGCTGCGCAAGACGATCTCGACCGCGATGCGCATGCTCGACAACGTGATCGACATCAACTACTACGCGGTCAAGAAGGCTCGCGACTCCAACCTGCGCCACCGCCCGGTCGGCCTGGGCCTCATGGGCTTTCAGGACAGTCTCTACGAACTGCGCATTCCCTACGCCTCGCAGCAGGCCGTCGAGTTCGCCGACCAGTCGATGGAAGCCATCTGCTACTACGCCTATTGGGCGTCGACCGAACTGGCCCGCGAACGCGGCCGCTACAGCAGCTATCCCGGCTCGCTGTGGGAGAAGGGCGTGCTGCCGCTCGACACCCTGAACATGCTGGCCGACGCACGCGGCGGCTATGTCGAGGTCGACCGCTCGGCCACCCTCGACTGGGACGCGCTGCGCAAGAAGATCGCCGTCGACGGCATGCGCAACTCCAACTGCGTGGCCATCGCTCCGACCGCGACCATCTCCAACATCGTCGGCGTCGATGCATCCATCGAACCCTGCTTCGGCAACCTGTCGGTCAAGTCCAACCTGTCGGGCGAATTCACCGTCATCAATGGCGCCCTGGTGCGCGACCTCAAACGTCTGAACCTGTGGGACGACGTGATGGTGATGGACCTCAAGCACTTCGACGGATCGCTGCGTCCCATCGACCGCGTGCCGGGCGAGATCAAGGCGCTCTACGCCACCGCCTTCGAGGTCGAGACCACCTGGCTCGTCGAAGCCGCCGCACGTCGCCAGAAGTGGATCGACCAGGCCCAGTCGCTCAACATCTACATGGCCGGCGCATCGGGCAAGAAGCTCGACGACACCTACAAGCTGGCCTGGACGCGTGGTCTCAAGACCACCTACTACCTGCGAACCATCAGCGCCACGCACGCCGAGAAATCGACCGTGCATTCGGACCGCCTCAACGCCGTGTCCTCGACGCAGAAGGCAGCACCTTCGGCACTCGAAGCAGCAGCCGCACAAGCCCGTGCGCAAGCCGATGCGGAGGCCGCTTCGGTGCCTGCCACCGACATCAAGTTCTGCGCCATCGACGACCCTGGCTGCGAAGCCTGCCAATAAGGCCTGACGGCCTATCGACATCGTGCGAGACCTGCGTCATGACAGGCGCTTCAACCGGTCCGCACGATGCTTCAACACAACATGCAAGGCCATGCGATATGCGTGCAGCTGTGACAGCCGCTTTTCATTTCGCAGGCCTGCTTTCATAATCGAACGATCGGAAAATCTATGCTGACCTGGGACGAAGAAGTCAAGCCCGCAACGCCGTCCACATCG
Source organism: Xylophilus sp. GOD-11R (assembly GCF_033546935.1). Classification (GTDB taxonomy): domain Bacteria; phylum Pseudomonadota; class Gammaproteobacteria; order Burkholderiales; family Burkholderiaceae_C; genus Xylophilus. Next base: position 4,056,809 of record NZ_CP137854.1, read on the forward strand.
CACGGCGCCACGCCTGCTGCGCGTGGTGAATCGGCGCCTCTGCCGGGCCTCGCCACCCACAGCTTCGCGGCTTCCGTCGCGGCCGATGCACCGCTGCCGAGCCAGCCCGCACAGGTCGCGGCAGGTGTCGGCCATAGCCGGGTCAATGCGGCCGACAAGCGCATCATCAACGCCAAGACCGACGTTAACCAGTTGGTCCCCTTCAAGTACAAGTGGGCCTGGGAAAAGTACCTCGCCACCTGCGCCAACCACTGGATGCCGCAAGAGGTCAACATGACCCGCGACATCGCGCTCTGGAAGGACCCCAACGGCCTGACCGAAGACGAGCGCCGCATCGTCAAGCGCAACCTCGGCTTCTTCGTCACCGCCGATTCGCTGGCCGCCAACAACATCGTGCTGGGCACCTATCGCCACATCACCGCACCCGAGTGCCGCCAGTTCCTGCTGCGCCAGGCCTTCGAGGAAGCGATCCACACGCACGCCTACCAGTACATCGTTGAATCGCTCGGCCTCGACGAGTCCGAGATCTTCAACGCCTACAACGAGGTCGCCTCCATCCGCGAGAAGGACCAGTTCCTGATCCCCTTCATCGAGGCCATCAGCGACCCGAACTTCCACACCGGCACCTTCGAAACCGACCAGACGCTGCTCAAGTCGCTGATCGTCTTCGCCTGCCTCATGGAAGGCCTGTTCTTCTATGTCGGCTTTACCCAGATCCTCGCGCTGGGCCGTCAGAACAAGATGACCGGTGCCGCCGAGCAGTACCAGTACATCCTGCGCGACGAGTCGATGCACTGCAACTTCGGCATCGACCTGATCAACCAGTTGAAGCTCGAGAACCCGCAGCTCTGGACGGCTGAGTTCAAGGCCGAGATCAAGGATCTGTTCCAGAAGGCCGTCGAGCTCGAATACAAGTACGCCGAAGACACCATGCCACGTGGCGTGCTGGGCATGAACGCATCGATGTTCAAGGGCTACCTGCGCTACATCGCCAACCGGCGCGCGACGCAGATCGGCCTGGAAGCACTGTTCCCCAATGAGGAAAACCCGTTCCCCTGGATGAGCGAGATGATCGACCTGAAGAAGGAGCGCAACTTCTTCGAGACGCGCGTCATCGAGTACCAATCCGGCGGAGCGCTTTCCTGGGACTGAAAAAGGCCTGCACTGCAACCTGCCATGGCGCCCCGATTCACGCCTGCCCCTCATCGCACCGACAGAGTGCGGAGCGGCAGGCGTTCCTGCGTTCATGAGGTTGAAGCCATGCGCTTCAATCTCATGGATCATTCCGTCGCCAAGAATGCGACCGGAGTGCTCTTTGTAATGTGACCAAGGAGAAATAAATGGCAACTGCGAAGAAATCGGCCGCCAAGAAGGCCGCCCCAGCGAAGAAAGCCGTAGCCGCCAAAAAGGCAGCACCGGCCAAGAAGGTCGTAGCCAAGAAGGCAGCAGCACCGGCGAAGAAGGCCGCAGCTCCCGCCAAGAAGGCGGTCGCGAAGAAGGCTGCACCTGCCAAGAAGGCTGCACCGGCAAAGAAGGCCGCTCCGGCCAAAAAGGCTGTTCCGGCGAAGAAGGCCGCTCCTGCCAAGAAGGCCGCACCGGCGAAAAAGGCTGCGCCTGCGAAGAAGGCCGCACCGGCAAAGAAGGCTGCTCCCGCCAAGAAGGCTGCACCTGCCAAGAAGGCTGCACCGGCGAAGAAGGCCGCTCCTGCCAAGAAGGCCGCACCGGCGAAGAAGGCTGCGCCTGCGAAGAAGGCCGCTCCTGCCAAGAAGGCTGCGCCCGCGAAGAAGTCCGCTCCGGCCAAGAAGGCTGCACCAGCGAAGAAGGCTGCGACCCCCCCTGCCCCTGCGCCTGCACCGGCGAAGAAGGCAGCTCCCGCCAAGAAGGCTGCACCGGCAAAGAAGGCGGCTGCTCCGGCGGCTGCACCTTCGAGCGCGGCAGCGGTCTCTCCGGCAGCGCAGACCACGCTCAACCCGCAGGCCGCCTGGCCTTTTCCGACCGGCACCAAGCCCTGATCGGAACGAGACGAAAGTCTCTCGCCCGATGCCTCCCGGCATCGGGCTTTTTTTATGTCAAAGAACGCCGTCGAGCTGGTAGTTCTGCGGTCCACGCTGGGCGATCTTGGCAGCGCCCACCCGGTTCCCCAATTCGGCGCAACGCACCAGCTCCCAGCCCTGCTCCAGGCCGAACAGCAGCGCGCCACGCCAGGCATCGCCACAACCCGTGGGATCGACCACGGCCGCGGCCTGCACGCCCGGCACATGGGTGCGCTGTCCGTCGATCCAGATCTCGCAGCCCTCGCCGGCCAGTGTGACGATCACGCCCCGGACCTTCTTCGACAGCTCGGCCAGGCTCAGGCCGGTGCGCTCGCACAGCATGCGGCCTTCGTAGTCGTTGACCGTCACCCAGCTGGCTTGTTCCACAAACGCCAGCAGCTCGGCACCGCCGAACATCGGAAGCCCCTGTCCCGGATCGAAGACGAAAGGAATGCCGGCTTCGGCGAACTGCGCCGCGTGCTGCAGCATCGCATCGCGACCGTCGGGCGAGACGATGCCCACCTTCACATCGGCCCGCGCCTCGATGCGCGTGACATGCGCCTGCATCATCGCGCCCGGATGAAAGGCGGTGATCTGGTTGTTGTCGCGGTCGGTCATGATCATCGCCTGCGCCGTGAACGTGTCGTCCACTTCCCGCACATATTCGGTCGAGATGCCGAGTTCCTTCAGCCGTGCGATGTAGCCGGCGCCGTCCGTGCCCACCGTGGCCATCGGCAGGGGCGTGCCGCCCAGCGCACGCAGCGCGTAGGCGATGTTGCCGGCGCAACCGCCGAAGTCGCGGCGCAGCGCGGGCACCAGGAACGACACGTTGAGGATGTGCAGCTGGTCCGGCAGGATCTGCTCGGCGAAGCGGCCCTCGAAGGTCATGATGGTGTCGAAGGCGAGGGATCCGCAGATGATGGCTGCCATGAAGAATCGTCGGTGAGTAGATAGAAACGAACGGCCGGAACGTGCCGCTCAGGGATAGAAAGCCAGCACACGGTAGCCCGCCACCCGGTCGGCGGCCAACGGGGCCTGCAATTGCACCGGCAGGCTGCCGCTCCACGCACCGCCGGCAGCGAGCACGGGCTGCGCGCGCAGCTCCGAAGGCTCGAGCACCCGGCGCAGGAGGGTCTGGTCCTGGGTGTCGGTCAAGGTGAGCTCCAGCGCCGGCATCGCCAGCGCGACCGGGGCCGTGTTGCGCACCTCCACCTCGAACTGGAACAGGCTGGCGCTGATCTTGTTGAAGGCCGAACTGTCGATCACGATCGCATCGACACGTCGCAGGGGAGCGACCACGCATTGCAGCGGAACGCACAGCGATTCGAGCATCGGTCGAAGTCCCGGCAGATGGGCCGCCAGCCGATCGCGTTCGGCCCGGGCGACCTGCAGCGCCAAGGCCCCGATCAGGAGCAGGCAAAGACCGGCACTGGCGAGCACCACCGCGGGCCGCTGCCAGAACGCCCGGCGCTGCGCCACCCGAATAAAGCTCAGATCGTTCAGCGTCGCGGCCGCATCGCCCGCCTCGGCCTGCGCCCGGGCCTCGGGCGTTCCCGCATCGGGCGCTGGAGGCACGAAGGCCGGCTGGTAGAGCGACTGTTGCGGCTCGTCGTTGTCGGCGGTCTGGAGCAGTAGCGCGGACGGAACCTCGTCGTCGATGTCGAAGGACTCGTCTTCTGCATCCTGCACCGCTTCCGGCCGTTGCGGCGGCGCCTCGCCGTTGAGCACGATGCGCGCAGCGGGGGAGCGTCGCAGCCAGACGGCGGCGGGTTCGTCCGGGCGCTGACGAGCGGTCGCCGGCAGGGGTGACGGCACTTCGATCGGCTTTTCGATCGAGTCGTAGGGCGAGCCGTGGGCCACTTCCGACGCAGAGAGATCGGACAGAGCCGCGGGAGCTGACTCTTCGAGCGAAAAATCTTCACCAAAGGCGCGAGGACGGGCGGTCGTCGAGGTACCCACGACGTCGGACGCTTCGACTTCGGTCAGTTCAACGCGGGTGTCGTGGTCGGCTCCCATGCGATCCGCGCCGTCCCCGACCGGCTGCCCGATCGGCTTGAGATGCGCGGACGCGTCGAACACCTCGCCACATTGGCCGCATCGCACCCAGCCGTCGGAAACCTTCAACTGGTCTGGAACGACCTTGAAGATCGTCGCGCAGGATGGGCAGCGTGTGGACAGGCTCATGGACTCGCCGATTGTAGGCAGCGCGCCGCGCCGCCCGCGCTCATGCGGGCCGCCGGGCCGTCATCAGGATCCAGCCGTCTTCCTCGTCCGCGACCGACAGGGTCAGGTAGGGGGCGTAGGCCTCCACGAGTTCGTCGGCCTGCCGCGACAGGATGCCGGCCAGCACGAGCGATCCACCGGTCTCGACGTGGGCGCACAGCAGCGGCGCCAGCACCTTCAGCGGCGTGGCCAGTATGTTGGCCAGCACCGTGCGGTACGCGCCACTCGCCGCATCTGGCAAGCCCGCATGCAGCGTCACGCCGTTGGCGCTGGCGTTGTCGACGGTGGAGCGGACCGCCGCTTCGTCGATGTCGACCGCATCCACCGGATCGGCACCGTGCAGCGACGCGCCGATGGCCAGGATGCCGGAACCGCAGCCGTAGTCCAGCGTGCGGCCGAGCCCGCCGGCCGGTGCGTTGGCGATCCAGCGCAGGCACATGCGCGTGGTGGGATGCGTACCGGTGCCGAAGGCCAGGCCAGGGTCGAGCCGGATCACCCGACGGGCGGCTTCCGGCGGCTCGTGCCAGGTCGGCACGATCCAGAACTCGGGCGTGATCTCCACCGGCGCGAACTGCGACTGCGTGAGCCGCACCCAGTCCTGCTCGGCCACCGCCCGCACGTCGATCACGCTGCAGCCCTCGAAGAACTCCTGCGCCGCCAGCAGGCTCGCGGCCTCGCGGGCACCGGCTTCGTCCGGAAACAGCGCCGTCAGCCGCGAACGCTGCCAGCCCTCGCGCGGCGGCGGCATGCCCGGCTCACCGAACAGCGCCTGCTCGGCCGGCGTTTGCGCGTCGGCGTCCTCGACGCCGACCGACAGCGCATCCAGCGCTTCCAGCGCATCGCTCACCGCCTCGACGCCGTCTTCCGGCACCAGCAGCTGCAGTTCGTACAGGGACATCCCGGTCAGCGGTTGTGCGCAGCCAGCCACTCTTCCAGATAGTGGATGTTGGTGCCACCCTCCTGGAAGCGCGCGTCGACCATCACTTCGCGGTGCAGCGGCACGTTGGTCTTGATGCCTTCGATCGCCGTCTCCAGCAGCGCCGTGCGCATGCGCGCGATGGCCTGCTCGCGGGTGTCGCCGTGGGCGATGATCTTGCCGATCATCGAGTCGTAGTTCGGCGGCACGAAGTAGTTGGCATAGGCGTGCGAGTCGACCCGGATGCCCGGGCCGCCCGGCGCATGCCAGGTGGTGATCCGGCCTGGCGACGGGGTGAACTTGTACGGATCTTCCGCGTTCACCCGACATTCGATCGCGTGGCCGCGCAGCACGATGTCGCGCTGGGTGAACGGCAGCTTCTCGCCGGCGGCCACCATGATCTGGGTCTTGACGATGTCGACCCCGCTGATGAGTTCGGTCACCGGATGCTCCACCTGCACCCGGGTGTTCATCTCGATGAAGTAGAACTCGCCGTTCTCATACAGGAACTCGAAGGTGCCGGCGCCGCGGTAGCCGATCTTCTTGCAGGCGGCCACGCAACGCTCGCCGATGCGCTCGATCAGCTTGCGCGGAATGCCGGGCGCCGGCGCTTCCTCGATCACCTTCTGGTGGCGGCGCTGCATGGAGCAGTCGCGCTCGCCCAGGTACACCGCGTTCTTGAACTTGTCGGCGAGGATCTGGATTTCGATGTGGCGCGGGTTCTGGAGAAACTTCTCCATGTACACGGCCGGATTGTTGAAGGCGGCACCCGCCTCCGCCTTGGTCATCTGGATCGCGTTGATCAGCGCCGCTTCGGTGTGCACCACCCGCATGCCCCGACCGCCACCACCGCCGGCCGCCTTGATGATGACCGGGTAGCCGATCGCCTTGGCGATGCGCTTGTTGATCGTCGGATCTTCGCCGAGCTCACCTTCGGAGCCGGGCACGCAGGGCACGCCCGCGCGGATCATCGCCGCCTTGGCCGACACCTTGTCGCCCATGATGCGGATCGATTCCGGCGTGGGGCCGATGAACTGGAAACCACTCTTCTCGACCCGTTCGGCGAAGGCCGCGTTCTCGCTGAGGAAGCCGTAACCGGGGTGAATCGCCTCGGCGTCGGTCACTTCGGCAGCCGAAATGATGGCCGGCATGTTCAGGTAGGACAGGGCGGAGGGCGCCGGCCCGATGCAGACTGCTTCTTCGGCCAGCTTGACGTACTTGGCATCACGGTCGGCCTCGGAATAGACCATGACCGCGGTCACACCCATTTCCCGGCAGGCGCGCTGGACCCGCAGGGCGATCTCGCCACGATTGGCGACCAGGATCTTCTTGAACATCGCGTTCAGCCGATCACGAACAGGGGCTGGCCGTATTCCACCGCCTGGCCGTTCTCGGCCAGGATCTGCATGACCGTGCCGGTCTTGTCGGCTTCGATCTCGTTGAGGATCTTCATCGCCTCGATGATGCAGATGGTGTCGCCTTCCTTGACCTGGCTGCCCACCTGCACGAATGCGGCAGCGCCGGGGCTGGACGCGTGATAGAGGGTACCCACCATGGGCGACTTGACGATGTGGCCGGCCGGCGCCTCAGGCGCGGCGGCAGCCGCCGGAGCCGGGGCAGCGGCCACAGGCGCTGCGGCAGGTGCCACCGCTGCCGGGGCGACCGGCGCCGGCGCGTACTGCTGGACGACCGCTCCACCGCCCTTGACGATCCGCACCTTGCCTTCGGCTTCGGTAATTTCCAGCTCGGAAACATTCGATTCGGAGACGAGGTCGATGAGGGTCTTGAGTTTTCGCAGATCCATGGGGCACGGGCGCAACGAAGGCGCCGTTCAAAAAAACAGAGCGCGAATGTACCCTATCTCTGTACCCAATGGCGCTCAAAAGCGCTCTTTTCACTAGTCCGACGCTTAACTCAAAGCAATCCGCCCGAAATTCGGCACGCGAATCGCAACATCGATCAAATCCAGCTTGCCAGATCGGCTTCGGAAAGTTGGCCGATTTTACGATGAAGAAGATCGCCGTTAGAACCAAAAACCACGGTGAAAGGCAAGCCACCTTGCGCATTGCCCAAAGCACGCGACAAATCGGTTCCCTGCAGGCCGGCCATGCCGATCGGGAAACCCACCGGCCGACCCGAAAGGAATCGCCGCACAGAACTCGGCGTGTCGACCGCCAGTCCCAGCACCTTCCAGCCCTGTGCCGCTCGGTCGCGGGCGAAGCGGTCGAGCATGGGAAGCTCCGCCACGCACGGCGGGCACCAGGTCGCCCAGAAATTCACGATCAGGCGACGATTGGAGCGCAATCCCGCCAGATCCAGCGCCTGGCCGTCGGGGGTTTCGAAGGACTGCGCCCAGAGCGCATCACCCCGCTCCGCGCCGACCTGGCCCGCGCGCCAGGCGAACACGCCACCCGCCGCCGCACCGACGCCCGCCACGGCCGCGGCACCCCACCACAGCGCCCGGCGCCGCATGTTGCCGGCTTTCGTCGCAGGGGGGAGCTGGGGGTCGGGCGAAGGAATCATGGTGGCGGTGGCGCGTCGGTCAGGGAAGACATCACCTGCCGCAGCGCCGCGATGTCACCACGTGGCGTGCGGCCGCGATTGTCGAGCCGCAGCGCGCCGCGCAGATCGTCGAGATCGTAGACCATGAGATGAACCCCCACCACCACATCGAGTGCCGGCGACCTCGCAGCGATCGTCAAGGCCTCGACCGACTCGCCATGAAAGCCGGTGACGGTCTGCGGGTCGTAGTCGACGTGGTGGTCTATCAGGGAAATTTCGGCGGACTTGCAGTCGTCGCAGAACATCTGAATATAAATGTCCGACAGCCGTGTGGCGGTTCCGTGCCAGACAGCACCGCCGATATACGGGCGAAACTCCGCCATGCGGGCCATCCAGACCAGGGCGAGCTCGCGCAGCGCCCGCAGTTCGCCGGGCTGGGTATCGGCGCAGAAGATGGCGATGTGTTCGCGCACCGCGTCTTCCACCGTCTCGTTGTCAGGCAGTGGCGCCCGGCCCGACACGCCCAGCTGCCGGGCCGCGCGCCGCTTGGCCGGCCCATATTCCAGACCTTCCTCGACAACGATGCGGGCAGCGGCGGCGGCAATCTCGGCGGTGGCGGTTTCCATGGGCTCATTCTCCCCGCATCCGTCGTCCGGTGTCGTGACGGGGTCCGTAGAATTCCGCGCCATGCATATCCACATCCTCGGCATCTGCGGAACCTTCATGGGCGGCCTGGCCGCGCTGGCGCGCGAGGCCGGCCACCGCGTCACCGGCTGCGATGCCGGCGTCTACCCGCCGATGAGCGACCAACTGCGCGCGCTGGGCATCGAGCTCATCGAAGGCTTCGGTGCCGAACAGCTGGCGCTGGCACCGGACATCTTCGTGGTCGGCAACGTGGTGAGCCGGGCGCGCCTGTCCGACGGCACGCCGAAGTTTCCGTTGATGGAAGCGATTCTCGACGCCGGTGCGCGCTACACCAGCGGGCCGCAATGGCTGGCCGAGCACGTGTTGCAGGGCCGCCATGTGCTCGCCGTGGCGGGCACCCACGGCAAGACGACCACCACCGCCATGTTGGCTTGGATCCTGGAGCAGGCCGGCCTGCAGCCGGGTTTTCTCATCGGCGGCGTTCCGCTGAACTTCGGCGTTTCGGCCCGCCTCGGGGGCGGCCGCCCCTTCGTGATCGAGGCCGACGAATACGACACCGCCTTCTTCGACAAGCGCAGCAAGTTCGTGAATTACCGGCCGCGCACCGCCGTGCTGAACAACCTGGAGTTCGACCACGCCGACATCTTCGACAGCGTGGCCGACATCGAGCGGCAATTCCATCACCTGCTGCGCACCGTGCCCACCCGTGGACGGGTCGTATCCAACGGGGGCGAAGCGGCGCTGGAGCGGGTGCTGGAAAAAGGCTGCTGGAGCGAGCTCCGCCGATTCGGCCCCGTGCTGGCGGACTTCATCGCCGAAGGCGCGCCGGACGACTTCGCCGTCGTCGCCCATGGCCAGCCCGCGGGCCGCGTCCGCTGGGGGCTGACGGGTGTGCACAACCAGAACAATGCGCTGGCGGCCATCGCCGCGGCCGAACACCTGGGTGTCGCGCCGGCCGATGCCGCCAAGGCGCTGGGCAGCTTCCTGAGCCCGCGGCGTCGCATGGAGGTTCGCGGTGTCGAGCAGGGCGTGACGGTCTACGACGACTTCGCCCACCACCCCACCGCCATCCGCACCACGCTCGACGGCCTGCGGCGCCAGCTCGACCAGCAACCTGGCGAAAGGCGGATCCTGGCGGTGTTCGAGCCGCGCAGCAACACGATGAAGCTGGGGACCATGGCAGCTCAATTGCCTGAAAGCCTGCGCGATGCCGACGTGGCGTTCTGTCATACCGGCGGCCTCGACTGGGACGCGGCTGCCGCCCTGGCGCCCATGGGCGAACGCGGCCGCGCCGTCCCGGCCATCGGGCCGCTGGTGCAGCAAGTGGTCGCTGCCGCTCGGCCGGGCGACCACATCGTCTGCATGAGCAACGGAAGCTTCGGCGGCATCCACGACCAGCTGCTGGCCGGGCTACGCGCCAAGGGCCAGGTCTCCTAGCCCCGGCGGGGCATCAGCCTCGCCGAGCCGCCACGGCGTTGGAAAGAATCTCCAGCGACTGGAGCGAGTCGTCCCAACCCAGGCAGGCGTCGGTGATGCTCTGGCCGTACTGCAGTGCGCCGGCGTCGTCCTTGCCAGGCGTGAACTTCTGGGCGCCGGCATTCAGGTGGCTCTCCACCATCACGCCGAACACGCTGCGCGAGCCGCCGCCGATCTGGGCGGCGATTTCCTGGGCAACCGTCACCTGACGCTCATGCTGCTTGCTGCTGTTGGCATGGCTGCAATCGACCATCAGCTTGGGCGGCAGCCCGGCCTTCTCCAGGTCGGCACAGGCTGCGGCGACGCTCGCGGCGTCGTAGTTGGGCGCCTTGCCGCCGCGCAGGATCACGTGGCAATCCTTGTTGCCCTCGGTCTGCACGATGGCGACCTGACCATTCTTGTGCACCGACAGGAAATGGTGGCCGCGCGCCGCCGCCTGAATGGCGTCGGTGGCGATGCGGATGTTGCCGTCGGTGCCGTTCTTGAAACCGATCGGCGCCGAAATGCCGGAAGCCAGTTCACGGTGCACCTGGCTTTCGGTGGTGCGGGCACCGATGGCGCCCCAGGAGATCAGATCACCGATGTACTGGGGCGAGATCACGTCGAGGAACTCGCTGCCCGCGGGCAGGCCCAGGCGGTTGATGTCGATCAACAGCTGGCGCGCGATGCGCAGGCCTTCGTCGATGCGGAAGCTCTCGTCGAGGTAGGGATCGTTGATCAGGCCCTTCCAGCCGACCGTCGTGCGCGGCTTCTCGAAATACACGCGCATCACGATTTCGAGGGTGTCCTTGTACTTCTCGCGCTGCACTGCCAGGCGACGGGCGTATTCGACCGCCGCGACCGGATCGTGGATCGAACAGGGGCCGATGATCACCAGCAGGCGGTCATCGGTGCCGGCCATGATGTCGTGGATACGACGACGGGTGCCGGAGATCAGCGTCTCGACCGCGGTGCCGCGGATCGGGAAGAAGCGGATCAGATGTTCGGGAGGGGGCAACACGGTAATGTCCTTGATACGTTCGTCGTCAGTTCGGCTGGTCTTGTCGACGTGCGCGTACCAGGGTTCGCTGGCGGTGGTGGGGGCGTTCATGTGCGAGCTCCTTGTTGTTCGGACTGATCTGCGTCTGAAATCGGGAAAATCTGCGGAATCGGGCGGGACAAAAAAAAACCGCCGGGCTTTTCAGCTCGGCGGTTCCTGGGAAGAGAGTTTGCTTTTACGCGCGCGCTTCCGGTCCGCCGGTGGACGGAAACCAAAAATAAAAGACGTAGACAGCGCGGGAAGGCATAGAAAGCGAATGTAGCACACGCTCGCGACATGCCGCCAGACCGGTCGTCAAAAAGCCACGGGCTGCCTCCTCCATAATCGCGCACCCGTATTTGCAGGCGGGGCAGAAAGACATTTCATGAAGTCATCGTCGCGAGTGCATGCACTCACACTGAGCATCGTTTTTGCAGCCGCCATCTCCGGTTGCGCCACCGAGTCGTCGCGCTCGCTGCCGGTTGCGCAGGTCAGCACGGCCAACCGGCCCACGAACGGCCCGCGCGCACCCATCGCCGTCGGCAAGTTCGACAACCGCTCCAGCTACCTGCGCGGCATCTTCTTCGACGGTGTCGATCGTCTCGGCGGCCAGGCCAAGACCATCCTGGTCACGCATCTCCAGCAGACCAACCGCTTCGACGTGCTCGATCGCGACAACCTGCCGGAACTCAAGCAGGAAGCCGGCTTCAAGGGCACGACCAACCAGTTCGCCGGGGCCGACTACATCGTGACCGGCGATGTCACCGAGTTCGGACGCAAGGAAACCGGCGACCACCAGCTGTTCGGCATCCTGGGCCGGGGCAAGGAGCAGACCGCCTATGCCAAGGTCAACCTGAACATCGTCGACATCCAGACCTCGCGCGTCGTCTATTCAACGCAGGGCGCGGGCGAATACAGCCTTTCCAACCGGGAAGTCATCGGCTTCGGCGGCACCGCCAGCTATGACTCCACGCTCAACGGCAAGGTGCTCGACCTTGCCATCCGCGAAGCGGTGGAAAAACTCGTCGCGGCGGTCGACACTGGCGCGTGGAAACCGGTGCGGTGATGCGGGGCGGCATTCTGTCTTTCGCCTCGCGTTCCGTCCGCGCCGCCACCGGCCTTGGCATGCTGGCAGCGGCCTGCACCCTGGCCGGCTGCGCCCATCGCACCGAGTCACTGTACCAATGGGAGAACTACCAAGCACAGGTCTACCAATACCTCAAGGGATCGTCGTCCGATCCACAGGCGCAGATCGCGGTGCTGGAGCAAGACTTCCAGAAGATCCAGGCGCGACAGCGCAAACCGCCACCGGGTTTTCACGCCCACCTCGGGCTGCTCTACGCCACCATCGGAAAAGACGACCAGGCGGTACAGCAGTTCCAGACCGAGAAGGCCCTGTTTCCCGAATCCACCGCCTTCATGGACATGCTGCTAGACAAGGCCAAGGCCAAAACCAAGACCGGCGCGGGCAAGGAGGCGTCGCTGTGACCCGCTCGAAAACCATCGCCGCCCTCATGGCCCTCGCGGCCGCAATGCTGACCACCGGCTGTGCCGCGCCGCGCTCTGCCGTCGACTACGCCGCATTCCGCTCTACCCGGCCGGCATCCATCCTCATCCTGCCGCCGCTCAACGAGTCGCCCGACATCAACGCCAGCGCTGGCATGCTGGCGCAGTTGACGATGCCCCTGGCCGAGTCCGGCTACTACGTCCTGCCGGTAGCACTCGTGGCCGAGACCTTCCGCAACAACGGACTGGATTCGCCTGCCGAAGCCCAAGGCGTGGCAGCGGGCAAACTGCGCGAGATCTTCGGCGCTGACGCCGCGCTCTACGTGAAGGTCACCAAATACGGCAGCACCTACACCGTGCTGAGCAGCCAGGCGGTGGTCGCGGCCGAAGCGCGTCTGGTCGACCTCAAGACGGGCGCCGTGCTATGGAACGGCACTGCTACCGCGTCCGACGCGGAGGGCCGGAACAGCGGCGCCGGTGGCATCGTCGGGCTGCTGGTCACCGCCGTGGTCAAGCAGATCGTCGGCAGCCTGTCGGATGCGAGCTTTCCGGTCGCGGGCATCACGAGCCAGCGGCTCGTGTCTGCCGGACGCCCCAACGGCATTCTGTACGGTCCGCGCTCGCCCAAGTACCTGAGCGATTGAGAGAACCAAGCGCCTGAGCGCCCGGCCGCGGCCGGTCTGGATCAGGCCGTGCCGCCGACCGTCAGGCCGTTGATGCGCAGCGTCGGCTGGCCGACGCCCACCGGCACGCTCTGGCCTTCCTTGCCGCAGGTGCCCACTCCCGGATCCAGCGCCATGTCGTTACCGATCATGGCGACCTTCTTCAGCGCTTCCGGACCGGCGCCGACGATGGTGGCGCCCTTCACCGGATACAGGATCTTGCCCTTCTCGACCCAGTAGGCCTCGCTCGCGGAAAACACGAACTTGCCGCTGGTGATGTCGACCTGGCCGCCGCCGAAGTTGGTGGCGTAGAGGCCTTTGTCGATGCTCGCGACGATCTCCTGCGGATCCATCGTGCCGCCGAGCATGTAGGTGTTGGTCATGCGCGGCATCGGAATGTGCGCATAGCTTTCGCGCCGGCCGTTGCCGGTGGGCGGCACGCCCATGAGCCGGGCGTTCATCGAATCCTGGATGTAGCAGCGCAGGATGCCGTCTTCGATCAGCACGTTGCGTTGGCTGGCGTTGCCCTCGTCGTCCACGTTGAGCGAGCCGCGACGGTCGGCGATGGTGCCGTCGTCGAGCACCGTCACGCCCTTGGCCGCCACCCGCTGGCCGATGCGGCCGGAGAAGGCGCTCGAGCCTTTGCGGTTGAAGTCGCCTTCCAGGCCATGGCCTACCGCCTCGTGCAGGAGGATGCCCGGCCAGCCCGAGCCCAGCACCACGGTCATCTCGCCGGCCGGCGCCGGCCGCGATTCGAGATTCACCAGCGCCTGCCGCACCGCGTCGTCCACATAGGTGGTGATCAGCGCGTCGTCGAAATAGGCCAGGCCGAACCGGCCGCCACCGCCGGCGGAGCCCACTTCGCGCCGGCCGCCCTGCTCGGCGATGACCGTCACCGACAGCCGCACCAGCGGCCGCACATCGGCCGCCAGGGTGCCGTCGGCACGCGCCACCAGCACCACGTCGTATTCGGCGGCCAGGCCCGCCATGACCTGCGCCACGCGCGGATCCTTGGCGCGGGCCAGTTGCTCCACCCGGCCGAGCAGCGCCACCTTGGCGTTGCTGTCGAGCGAGGCGATCGGATCGAGCTCCGGATACAGCGATCGGCTGCCGGCGATCTTGCGGGTCTTGACCTTGGCCTTGGCCGATTTCGATGCCTGCGAGATCGAACGCACGGTGCGTGCCGCGTCGAGCAGCGAGGCTTCGGAGATATCGTCGGAATAGGCGAAAGCCGTCTTCTCGCCGCTCACGGCCCGCACGCCCACGCCCTGATCGATGCTGAACGAGCCCGTCTTGACGATGCCCTCCTCCAGGCTCCAGCCTTCGCTGCGCGTGTACTGGAAGTAGAGATCGGCATCGTCGACCTTGTGCGAGCGAATCTCGGCGAGGGCGCGCGACAGGTGGGATTCGTCCAGGCCGAAAGGCTCCAGCAGCAGCCGCTGGGCGATGGCGAGGCGTTCGATGGTGGGTTCGCGGGAGATCATCGGGCCATTTTAGGGCGAGCCCATGCCCCTGCGAGTCGCCGCCGTATCAGGCCGGTCGGCGCCGGCGCCAGTGGCCCCACAGAAAAGGCAGCAGCGCGGTGAACAGCACGGCCACCGCCAGACCGAAAAGGCTGGCATAGACGGCGCCCGGGCTGCGCCCTGAGCGCAGGCCCAGCCGCGCCAGCCAGCCGTAACCCGCCGAAGCCGCCGCCATGCCCATGAAGACGAAGGTATTGAGAATGCCCAGCGCCCGGCCACGCACCGGTGCCGGCACCATCGTACGGCCGGCGGTCATGACGATCGGATGCAGCGTGCCGGCCGCCGCCAGGATGGACAGCAGCGCCACGCCCAGCAGCAACGACGTATCGGGCATCACCGCCAGCAGCAGGCCCGCAGCCATCGACACCAGCATGTTGCCGACGATCACCGCCGTGCTGCCGAAGCGCCGGGCGAGCAGCGGCAGCGCAAAGGCACAAGCGAAGGCGACGACGCTGATCGCCGTCATGGCGCTTCCCCGGCTCACCGGGTCGAGCCCGAACACGTCGGCCACATAAGGTCCGCCCCAGGCGTTGCGAAAGGTCGTGCCGGCCGCCATGCCCAGGCAAACCGGCACCAGTGTCCAGAGGGCGGGAACCTTCAGCAAGGCGAAGGTTTCCCGCAACAGCGTGGCTGCCGACGCCCCATGGGCCTCGGCATGGCCGCTGTCGTGCACCGTGCGCCACACCGCGACGCACGCGGCCGCCATGCAGCCCGTCGCCATCAGCATGGCCGGCCGCCAACCGAAGTGCTGTACCGCCCAGCCGAGCGGAGACGCGGCGAACAACACCCCCAACATGCCCAGCCCGTTGGAGATGGCAAGGGTTCGCAGGTAGACGCGTTCCTGCAGATGCCCGGACGCGTAATGGATCAGTCCGAGGAACACCGGAGCGCAGGCAACGCCCAGCCCGGCCTGTCCGAGCATCGCCCACACTCCCCCAGGCGCCGACGAAAACACCACGCCACCCGCAACGCCCACGGCCAGCAACACCGACGTGGGCCGCCCGACGCCGAGGCGATCGAAAGCCACACCGACCGGCACCTGGGCCAGCGCGAAAGCCATGAAGAAAGCGGAAGAAAGCGCGCCGAAGCCGGCTGGATCGAGCGACAGGTCGCGCGAAAGCTCGGGCGCCATCACCGCCAGGCAACTGCGGAAGAACTGGCTCATGGCGAACGCGCCGGTGAGCGCGGCCAGCGCCGGCCAGACGCGCGGCCGCATCAACCGGTCAGCGGCTTGCGCGAGCGCGCCACCGACATCAATATGCCGAGCCCCATCCCCAGCGTCACCATCGCGGTGCCGCCATAGCTGATGAAGGGCAGCGGCACGCCCACGACCGGAAGAATGCCGCTCACCATGCCCATGTTCACGAAGGCGTAGGTGAAGAAGATCATCGCCATCGCGCCGGCCAGCAGGCGCGAGAACAGCGTGGGGGCGTGCATGGCCAGCCACAGCCCGCGCAGCACCACGCAGCAGTAGCCGAGCATCAGCACCAGGTTGCCGGCCAGGCCGAACTCTTCGGAGAACGCCGCGAAGATGAAGTCGGTCGTGCGCTCGGGAATGAACTCCAGGTGCGTCTGCGTGCCCGCCATGAAGCCCTTGCCCCAGACGCCGCCGGAGCCGATGGCGATCATGCCCTGGATGATGTGGAAGCCCTTGCCGAGCGGGTCCTTGGTCGGGTCGAGCAGCGTGCAGATGCGTTGCTGTTGGTAGTCGTGCAGCACCGCCCAGCGCACACCCGAGGCGCAGAGTTGCGGCTCGAACCATACGATCAGCGCGATGCCGACCGCACCCAGCAGCAGCGGCGGCAACACCAGCTTCCAGCTCAATCCGGCAAAGAAGATCACCGACAGCCCGGCCGCCAGCACCAGCAGCGAGGTGCCGAGATCGGGCTGCTTCATGATCAGCCCGACCGGCACCAGCAGCAGCGCGCCGGCCGCCAGGAAGTCGAGCGGCCGCAACTGGCCTTCGCGCTTCTGGAACCACCAGGCCAGCATCAGCGGCATCGCGATCTTGAGCAGTTCGCTCGGCTGCACCGTCACGCCGAGGTTGATCCAGCGCGTTGCCCCCTTTTTGGTGATGCCGAACAGCGCTACGGCCACCAGCAGCGTCACGCCGACCAGATAGAGCGGCACGGCGGCCGACATGATTTTTTGCGGCGGCACCTGGGCGATCAGGAACATGATCCCGAAGGCCAGCAGCATGTTGCGGCCGTGGTCCAGAAAGCGGGTGCCGTGGTCGTAACCGGACGAATACATGGTCAAAAGCCCGGCGCTGCACAGCAGCAGCACGCCGGCGGCCAGCAGCCAGTCGAAGCCCTGGAGGAACGGCAGCAGACGCCGGGGCAAGGACGGCTTGTCGAAAACGGCAGACATCGACCGATTATCGGCCAAGGCCGTGCAGACCTCAGTCCGATTCGAGGCCCTGCGGCTGGCGCTTGCGGGCTGTCGGTGCCACGCCCGGTGCGTCGGCCGGTGTGTCATGGAACCTGATGCGGCCGGTGGCGATGTCGTAGACCGCCGGAACGATGCCGAGCTGCTCCTCTTCGACCAGCGCCCGGATCGCCGGGCTCTGCTCCAGCACCCGCGCCACGCCACGCCGCACGTTGCGCTCGGTCACCTGCGCCACCAGAGCCGCATTGCACGAGGTGCCGTCGGCATGCACCATGCGCCAGCCCGCGCTTTCGGCGGGCGAACAGATGTTCTCCAGCAAGGCCGTCAGGTGGCCGAGTTTCACGCCGTCGATCGCGCCGCGGATGGCGCCGCAACCGGTGTGCCCCAAAATCACGATGAGCTTGACCCCGACGACGGCGGCCGCGTATTCGAGCGAGCCCAGCACGGTGGTGCCGACCACGTTGCCGGCGTTGCGGATCGAGAAGACAGCGCCGAAACCCTGGTCGAACACCAGTTCAACCGACGTGCGCGAATCCATGCAACTGACGATGGCCGCAAAGGGCGTCTGTCCTTCCTTGGTTTTTTCCATCTGATCGAGAAGATCGCGCGGCTGGTGCAAGGCGGTCACGAATCGAAAATTGCCCTCTTTCAGGAACTGAAGCGCGTCGGCGGGCGAAATGTCGGCGGAAGATACGTCTCGGGTGTGCATGGCCAATCCAGTCAATATTTATCGGTGGTTCATGTCGAGTCAGTGCCGTAATTGCTTGAGCAGATCCTGTGAAACACCCGCCGTACGACGCGGCACTTCGTCGTGCGCGCTGATGACGCCATTGAGAATGTCGCGCTCGCTGGCGATCTTGGGCAGGTTGTATTGCTTGCGAAAACCGATCAAGGAAAGCTTGATCGAACGCTCGATGGCGCGCCCGCGCGCAAAATCGCGAATGATTTCCAGCACGTCGAAATCGATATATTCGGTATGCGACGCATCGACAATTACTGCCGAATGATCCGGCAACCGCTCCAGCGTCTGCTTGATGGACGCCTTATTGAGAAAAGAAACTTCCTGCGCCAGCGACAGCTTGATCAGGTCGCCGTTCACGAACGACGACCGCTGAAAATAATACGAAAGCCGGGCGTTCTGCTTCAGGATGAAGAATATCGAAACCAGCAGGCCGATGCCGACGCCGCGCAGCAGATCCAGAAAAACCACCGCCAGTACCGTCACCACGAACGGCACGAACTGATTGACCTTGTCTGCCCGCCAGATGCGTTTGAAAACCTCCGGCCGCGCCAGCCGATAACCGGTGAATATCAATACCGCCGCGAGTGCCGCCTTGGGAACGTGATTGAGCCAGGCCGGCACTGCGACCACGCAGGCCAGCAGCAGGATGCCGTGCACGATGGTGGACGCCTTGCTCCTGGCGCCGGCATTGATATTGGCGGAGCTCCGCACGATGACGCTGGTGATCGGCAAGCCGCCCAGCAATCCACAGAGGATATTGCCGATACCCTGCGCTCGCAGTTCGGTGTTGGCGGGTGTGATGCGTTTCAGCGGGTCGAGCTTGTCGGTCGCCTCGGTGCACAACAGGGTTTCGATGGACGCCACCACCGCGATCACCACGCCCGTCATCCAGACGCCCGGCTCAAACAGTCCGGCGAAGTCCGGCAGCGCGAATTGGCTGAAGAATTCCTCCGCCGAATTCGGGACCGGTAGCTGAATCAGGTGCGTATTGCCTTCCAGTGCAAATTCGGACTGGGCACTCTTGAGCAGCTGGTTGATGACCACACCGGCCACCACCACCAGCAAACCGACCGGGAACAACTGCGATTTCTTGAATGCCTTGGTGCTCCACAGCACCATCAGGGCCAGCCCCAGCGAAGAAATCAGCACGGCCCCCGGTTCGATATGCGCCACCAAGTCGGCAATATCCACAAAGGAAAACCCCGTCTCCGTTTCACCGAGAAAGGCCTTGCGATCGAAGCCCACCGCATTCTCGGCCTGGTGGATGACGATAGTGATGCCGATGCCTGCCAGCATGCCTTCGATGACATTCGAAGGAATATAGTCGGCAACGCCACCCATTTCAGCCGCCCCTGCCAGCAATTGCAGCACGCCGGCAATCAACACGGCGCAGAGCAGATAGGAGAACGGCATGGCCGACATGGCCGTGACCACGATCGCGATAAGGCCGGCCGCCGGCCCGCTGACGGAAAGCGCCGAACCCGAAAGCGTGCCCACCACCACACCACCGATAACGCCCGCCACGATTCCGGCGAAAGGTGAAACTCCGCACGCCTGGGCGATTCCCAGGCACAACGGCAATGCCACCAGAAAAACAATGAGGCCGGACAGCATGTCCCGGCCGAACCTTGCGAATATCTTATTTTCCATGGGCCCAGTCTGTGAGTGACAAAATCGACGCCTAGCGCGCCTCGGTCCATTCAGATTAGCCCAAGGAATCAAATCAGCCGATTATCGTTTTCCAATTAAAACAATCGCAACGCCCTGTTTTGCAGGTATATTTTTCGCGGAGTAGCCGCCATCAAAACCCCAGAAACCGACCCATTCGAAATCATGTCCGCCACCACGCACCTGCTCTACCTCCACGGGTTCCGCTCCTCACCGCAATCGGCCAAGGCCGTGCTGATGGCTGCCCGCATGCGCGAGCGCCATCCGCAGGTGGTCTGGTGGTGCCCGCAGTTGCCGCCGTCGCCGGCCGAAGCCATGGCGATGGTGGCCGCCGGCACGGCCGGATGGCCGCGCGGCGGCATGGCCGTCGTCGGCTCCTCGCTCGGCGGGTTCTATGCCGGCTGGGTGCAGGCCAGCACCGGTTGCGCCAGGGCGGTCCTCATCAACCCGGCCGTGCATCCGGCACGTGACCTGGCCCGCTACATTGGCGAGCAGACCACCTGGCACGACCCGGCAGAGCGTTTCTATTTCGAACCTGTCTTCGTCGACCAGTTGCGCGCTCTGGCCCATGCGCCGCCCGCCGGTCGCGACCGGGCGATGGCGTTCATCGCGCAGGGCGACGAGGTGCTGGACTGGCGCGAAATGGCCGCCTGGTGTGCCGGCGCGACCACCACGGTGCTGGCGGGCGGCGACCACGCGCTGAGCGATTTTCCCGATCACCTGCCCGCCATCGAAACATTTCTGGGCCTCGACTGACGCCGCGACCGGACGGGCGGCGTTTTTCGGCCTCGGCCAAATGGGACAATCCGCGCCATGTACGCATTGTTCGAAGAAGCCGGCAAATTTCTCGCCGGCCGCATCCTGTCCGAAGCCGAGTCGTCCGCCCAGGTGGAGCTCGCCTCGGGAAAGCGGGTCAAGGTCAAGGCCGCCAACCTGCTGCTCAAGTTCGAGAAGCCCGACCCTGAAAAGCTGCTGGCCGACGCCCGCTCGCTGGCCGAGGGCATCGAGCTCGAAATGGCCTATGAATTCGCGCCCGACGAGGAATTCGGCTTCGCCGAACTCGCGCAGGACTATTTCAGCGCCGCCGCCACCATCACCGAGCAGTCCGCCATGCTGGTGAAGCTGTTCGAGGCGCCGCACTACTTCCGCCGCGCCGGCAAAGGCCGTTTCCGCAAAGCGGCGCCCGAGATCGTGCAGCAGGCCCTGCTGGCCATCGAACGCAAGAAGGCGCAGGCCCAGCAGATCGCCGATTGGGCCGAGGCGCTGGCCGCCGGCCAGGCGCCGCAGTCGATCCGCGACGAGCTCTACAAGATCCTCTTCAAGCCCGACAAGAACACGTCCGAGTACAAGGCGGTGGTCGAAGCCTCCCGCGCCACCCAGACCGCACCGCTCGACCTGCTGCGCCGCGCCGGCGCCATCGCCTCGCCCTACCAGTTTCACTGGAAGCGGTTCCTGTTCGACCATTTCCCCAAGGGCATCGGCTTTCCGGGCTCGCTCGAAGCCCCGCCGGTTACCGAAGAGCTGCCGCTGGCCGAAGGCGTGGCCGCCTTCTCCATCGACGACTCGCAGACCACCGAGATCGACGACGCCCTGTCGGTGCAGGGCCTGGGCAGCGGCTCGGTCACCGTCGGCGTGCACATCGCCGCGCCCGGGCTGGCCTTCACGCCCGGCGGCGCGCTGGACCAGGTGGCGCGCCAACGCTTGTCCACCGTCTACATGCCGGGCCACAAGATCACCATGCTGCCCGACGCCATCGTGCAGACCTACACCCTGGGCGCGGGCCAGGCACGGCCCGCCGTGTCGCTTTACGTCACCCTGGACGAGGCCACGCTGGCAGTCACCGCCAGCGAGACTCGCCTGGAACGCGTGCCGGTGGTCGCCAACCTGCGCCACGACCGGCTCGACGACACCGTCACCGAGCAATGGCTGACCGACCCGGCCTCCCCGCCCGCCGCGCCGGCCCCGGAAGCCGAGGCGCTGCGTGCGGAGATGTCCTTCCTGTTCCGCCTGGCGCGCCATCTCAAGGCCGCACGCGAGGTGGTGCGCGGCAAGCCCGAGAACTTCAACCGGCCCGACTACAACTTCCGTCTCGAATCGGACACCGACAGCGAACCCGTGGGCGACGAGACGGTGCGCATCACCGTGCGCCGCCGCGGCGCACCGCTCGACCTGATCGTGGCCGAGGCGATGATCCTGGCCAACAGCACCTGGGGCAGCTGGCTCGGCGACCTGGGCGTGCCGGGCATCTACCGCAGCCAGGCCAGCATGGCGCCGGGCGTGAAGGTGCGCATGGGCACCAAGGCGCTGCCGCATGCCGGCATCGGCGTGCCGAGCTATGCCTGGAGCACCTCGCCGCTGCGCCGCTACGTCGATCTGGTGAATCAGTGGCAGATCATCGCGGCCGCTCGCCACGGCCGCACCGCCGCGCTGGCCGCACCCTTCAAGCCCAAGGACGCCGAGCTGTTCTCCATCATCTCCAGCTTCGACGCCGCCTACAGCGCCTACAACGGCTACCAGGCCGCCATGGAGCGGTTCTGGACGCTGCAGTACCTGCGTCAGAACGGTATTGCCGAGCTCACCGCCAGCGTCATCAAGGAAGGCCCGGCCGGCAGCCTGCTGGTACGCGCCGACGAGCTGCCGCTGGTGCTGCCGGTACTCGGCGCGCAGTCGCTGCCGCGCGGTGCCCGGGTACGGGTGAAGCTCGGCGAGATCGACGACATCGCGCTCGACGTGGGTGGCACCGTGGTCGAGCGGCTCGACGCGGCACCGGTCGACGAAGGCGACGATGCCGGAGCCGACGAGGAAGAAGCCATGGCCGCCGGCCCCATCGCCATCGCGGTGGACGTGGACGACGCCCAGCCGCAGGCCGACGCGCCCGCCGCCGCCTGATCCCCGGCCTCGACGTGCGCCGCCCCAGCCCTCTCCAGATCGCGCTCGGCGTGTCGGTCGGGCTGCACCTCGCCCTGCTGGCACTACGCTTCGGCGCACCCGAAACCTTCAACCGCGTCTTCCAGGACACGCCGCTGGAGGTGGTGCTGGTGAATGCGCGCAGCAACGAAAAACCGAGCCAGGCGCAAGCGCTCGCACAGGCCTCGCTCGCCGGCGGCGGCGAAGCGGCCTCCGGCCGGGCGACATCGCCCCTGCCGTACTCCGCCATCACCAACGCCGGCGACAGCGCCGACGAGGCGCGCCGCCAGATCGACTCGCTGATGGAGCGACAGGAACAGTTGCTGGCCCAGATCCGCAAGGAGATCGCCGCATTGCCCGTGCCCGACCCGCGCGCTTCGGCCGACACCCCCGACCGCGCCCAGCAGGAAGAGCGCCGCCGCCAGCTGGTGAAGCTGCTCGCCGAGATCGAGCGCCGGGTCAACGAAGAAAACGCGCGGCCACGCAAGCGCTACATCAGCCCGGCGACCCGCGAGGTGGCCTATGCGCTGTACTACGACCACCTGCGCCGCCGCATCGAGGACCGGGGCACCCAGTACTTTCCGGAAGCCGGCGGCACCAAGCTCTACGGCGAACTCACCATGGTCGTCACCGTGCATCACGATGGCCGCGTGGTGTCGACCGAGATCGTGCGCAGCTCGGGCAACAAACAACTCGACCGCCGCGCCGAAGCCATCGCCCGGGGCGCGGGCCCCTTCGGTGCCTTCGATGCCCAGATGCGCCGGGAGGTCGACCAGATCGTGATCGTCTCCCGCTTCAAATTCACCCGCGACGAAACGCTGGAAGCCCATGTCCGCTGACCCCTCCCAAGCCCTCCCCGCCGACCGCTACTGCGTGATGGGCAACCCGGTGTCCCACAGCCGCTCGCCGTGGATCCACGCGCGATTCGCCGAGCTCGCGGGCGACCGCATCGAGTACGGCGCGCAGCTGGTGGCGCTCGACGGGTTCGCCGACGGCGTGCGCGCCTTCATCGACGCCGGCGGGCGCGGCTGCAACGTTACCGTGCCGTTCAAGTTCGAGGCCGCGGCCATCGCCGACCGGCTCACCGACCGCGCCCGCATCGCCGGCGCGGCCAACACGCTGCGCTTCGAGAACGGCGAGATCCACGCCGACAACACCGACGGCGTCGGCCTGGTCAACGACATCGAACGCAACGCCGGTGTTCCCATCGCCGGGCGTGACGTGCTGCTGATCGGCGCCGGCGGCGCATCGGCCGGCGTGCTGGGCCCGCTGCTCAATGCGGGCCCGGCGCGGCTGGTGATCGTCAACCGCACCGCCGACAAGGCACGTGCCCTGGCCGACAGCCACCAACCCTTGGCCCGCGTCGCCGACACCCTGCTGCAGACACTGCCGATCGACGCGCTCACCCACCCCTTCGACATCGTCATCAACGCCACCGCCAGCAGCCTGGCCGGTGTCGGCGTGCCAGTGCCGGCTGCCGTGCTGCGCCCGGGCACATTGGCGATCGACATGATGTACGGCTCTGCCAGCCACAGCTTTCTTGACTGGGCGACCGCCAACGGCGCGGTGCCGCGCGACGGACTCGGCATGCTGGTCGAGCAGGCCGCCGAGGCCTTCTTCGACTGGCGCGGGATCCGCCCGCCGGCAGCCCAGGTGCTGGCCGAACTCCGCGCCGTCGTGGACGGCCAGGCCGCGCGATGAAGACGCTGGCGCGGTGGGCCGGACTCGCCGGCCTGCTGCTGCTCGCGCTCCAACTGTATTTCGCAGCGCGCATCGCCGTCATGGCCGTGGTCGACCCGTCTTCCACCGCCTTCCAGCGCTCCGAAGCCGCGCGCCTGGCCAAGGCCGGCGACACCGGCCGCTGGCGCCAGCAGACCGTCGCCTACCCCGCCCTGTCGGACAACCTCAAGCGCGCCGTGATCGCTTCGGAAGACGCTTCCTTCGCCCGCCACGACGGCGTGGAATGGCCCGCCATCCGCAACGCATGGCAGCGAAACGCACGCGCCGAAGCCCAGGCGGCGAGGCGGCTGGAGCAGGCCGAGGCCCGTGGCCGCGCGGTCGACAAACTGCCCGGAGCGCGCATCGTCGGCGGCTCGACCATCACGCAGCAATTGGCGAAGAACCTTTTTCTGACCGGCGAACGCAGCCTGCCACGCAAGGCCCAGGAGCTCGTCATCACCCTGATGCTGGAGGCGCTGCTGTCGAAGGAGCGCATCCTGGAGATCTACCTCAACAACGTCGAATGGGGTGAAGGCGTGTTCGGCGCCGAGGCCGCCGCGCAACATTACTTTCACAAGCCCGCCGCACGACTGAGCGCCTACGAGGCCGCGCGGCTGGCGGTGATGCTGCCGCGGCCGCGCTTCTTCGAGAAGATGCCGCAATCGGGCTATCTCTCCGCGCGGGCCGGCACCATCGCCGCGCGCATGGGCGGCGTCGAGCTGCCCTGATCTTTTCGGACACGGCGACACGGCTTCGGCCGCATCGATACGGCGACCGGCGACCGAACCAAGCTGGCGGGTCCCTGCCGGCGCATCGCTGCCGGCGCTCGCAACCTCGACTTCCGGTCTGACCGATCCGCACCATGTCCCTGCCCCCCCTCCAAAAACGCATATGGCTGGCCAAATACCTGCACGAGAACCCGGACGCTCACAAAATCATCATGACCGGTGCGGATCGGCCGCCCTCGTGTGACGCGACTGAAGACCTACCCCGCGACGCATCCCCACTCGCCTCCCTGCCCGGTGACGCCCCGGCGCACGCCGACCACGCTGCCTTCCTGCCGCCGCTACCCCCGCCTCCCCCGCTGCCCGCTTTCCTCCTGCACCTCGATGCGACCACCACGATGCTTGACACGACGATGGCCACCAGGCCCGGGCCCAAGCGCCGCCTCGACGACAACGCCTTGCAGCGGCGCGACGAAGCGCGGGTGCGCTTGCTCCAGGCAGAGCTGAGGTTCCGCGAGCTGATGAACGAGCCGGAAAACCGCATGGCGCAGGACCGCGTCATCACGCAGGCACAGGTAATGACCATGCGCGAAGAGCTCGCAAACGGGCCGGAAACCCGCATGGAGGAGGACCGCGTCATCGCGCAGGCAAAGGCGGCCATGGGTGGAAAACTCGCGGTCCGGGCCGCCAGACAAGCGGTTTCCAACGGCAGGCCGATTCCCCGCAAGCCCGACGGCACCGTCGACATCGGCAAGGCCAGACGTGACCGATACGATCAAATTGCATTCGGGTTCCGCATACCGGGCACCGACATTTACCCGTTCCGCCATAGGGGTGCAGACGGCCAGCTGCTTGGTGACCGTCGTGCCTATCTGGCCTACCAAGCGCGTGAGCGGGCCAGGAAGGTGGCCGACGAACAAGGGCGCCCGCGCTTCTACGACCCGGCCACGGGCGAGGTCGACATGAAAAGCTACCGAAAGATGCGCAAGGGGCGG
This sequence comes from Xylophilus sp. GOD-11R, assembly GCF_033546935.1. GTDB lineage: Bacteria > Pseudomonadota > Gammaproteobacteria > Burkholderiales > Burkholderiaceae_C > Xylophilus. Next base: position 4,082,457 of record NZ_CP137854.1, read on the forward strand.
TCAGCGCAAGCACGCAGTTGACTCCTGCGGCCGCCGGGCTGCCGGCCGGCTCGACAGGGACCGGGAGAGACCTGTCGAGCTTCTATGATCGCCCGATGAGAATCCTCGGCATCGACCCCGGCCTGCAGACCACCGGCTTCGGCCTGGTCGACGCGGACGGCCAGAAGCTGGCCTACGTGGCCAGCGGCACCATCCGCACCACCCACCTGGCCCTGGGCGACCTGCCCTCGCGCATCAAGGCGCTCTATGAAGGCATCCGCGAAGTGGCCCAGCGTTACCAGCCCGATGCGGCCACGGTCGAGATCGTGTTCGTCAACGTCAATCCCCAATCCACGCTGATGCTCGGCCAGGCCCGCGGCGCGTGCATCACCGCGCTGGTGTCCTGCGACCTGCCGGTGGCCGAATACACCGCGCTGCAGATGAAGAAGTCGGTGGTCGGCACCGGCCGCGCGGCCAAGAGCCAGGTGCAGGAAATGGTGATGCGCCTGCTCAAGCTGCCCGGCCTGCCCGGCACCGACGCGGCCGACGCCCTGGGCATGGCCATCACCCATGCGCATGCCGGCGCCTCGATGGCGCGGCTGGCAGGTATCACGGAGTTGTCGCGCAAGACGCACGCGATGTTCCGCAACGGGCGCAGCTACTGAACGAAGCCACCGCCCGACCGGCATACGCGATCAATACGCCTTGAAGTTCGCGGCGATGCGCTGGTTGAGGTAATCGCCTGCGCTGATCGGCGAGTACTTGCCCGTCGGGCTTTCGATCATCGCGTCGCGGTTGGCCTGGCAGAAGAAAGCCAGGCTGTAGCGCGGGCCCATGTATTCGCCCGGCACCGGGTTCTTCACGCGGTGGAAGTTCGACGGCAGCACGTCGTCGCTCCAGCGCATGAGCATGTCGCCGATGTTGCAGGTGATCACCCGCTCGTCCGGCTCGATCGAGGTCCATTCCTGCGCTTCCATCTCCTTGCCCGGGCAGACCTGCAGGCCGCCCTGGCCGGGGCGCTGGAACAGCAAGGTCAGGCAGTCGAAATCGGTATGCGCACCGGCGCGCCACAGGCCGAGCTTGTCCTGGAATTCCGCGGGAATCGCGTAGTAGTGCAGCAGGCGCAGCGTGCTCTGGTAGCTGGCTTTGCTGGGCTCGTGCGCGCGGGTGAAGAATTCGTCGTCGAAACCCATCTTGTAGGCGAAGCACGACAGCACCTTCATGCCCACCGCCCAGGCCTTGGCCTCGAAGTCGAGCATGGTCGCCTGGAAACCGGCCAGCTCCGCATCGCTCGGCCACAGGCCTTCCATGTGCGGGCGCGTGATCTGGTAGGACTCCTTCTGGTCGGGCGTGCCGGTGGACGGGCGCACCTGCGCCTTGCTCTCCCAGCCCACGTTCCAGGCCTTCTTGAGCGGGTACTGCGCCTTGACCGCGTCGGGCAGGGCGAAGAAACGCTCGGTCATGGCGAAGGCCTCGCGCACCTCGTCGAGGTCGATGCCGTGGTGCTCGATCTGGAAAAAGCCGACATCGATCGCCGCATCCCAGAGCTGGTCGGCGATCTCGTGCTTGCGAGTTTCGAAATCGCGCAGGTCGATGCGACGGATCTCCCGGGCGTTGGTCTCCGAACCCATCGCGCCCATGCGCGTTTCCTTCTGGATCTCGGCGAGCTGGTGTTCGGTATTGCTGTTGACGGCGGTGTTCATGCGATTCTCCTGTGTGGCGACACGTTGTGCGGGCGGGTGGGCAAGTCCGGCCGGAGGAACCGCGAGGCGCGAAAGCGCCGACGGTGGGCCGCTCCCGAAATCCTCCGGGTTCAGACGAACCTGGACTTCAAGAGCAATTCCCGAACAGCCCGAAATCGAAAAAAGCACCGGGCTGGTGAACGCTTCTACTCTCGCTACTTTCCACGCAAAAGTCGTGCCCGCTTTTTAGGCACCTTCGCCAAGATCGTATGCACTTTTGTGCACCATCGATGGGATTTCATTGCCGGGAAGCACCGCGCTGGCGCACAAGAAGCGCGGATTTCCATGGCACGGATGCTGCATGCGCCGAGCCCAGGAGTAGAAGCGTTCAGCGGTCCGCCATCGCCATCGGCCCGCAGGAAATTGCTCTTGAAGCCAGTCCCACCACGCCTTCGAGAAAGCCCGACATGCAACGCCGTTCTCTGCTCCTCTCCGCTTCCAGCCTGCTCGCCGCACCCGCCTTCGTGCGCGCCCAGGGCAGCCTGCAAAAATTCAAGTTCAACCTCGGCTGGAAGGTCGAGGCAACCGCCGCCGGCTTCCTGCTGGCGCAGCAGCGCGGCTACTACAAGGACGCCGGCCTCGATGTGGCCATCGACACCGGCAACGGCTCGGCCGCGGCCATCGGCCTGGTGGCCAGCGGCGCCTACGACTGCGCCTCCGCCGACCTGGCCACCATGATCGAGTTCAACGTCAACAACCCCAGCGCCGGGCTGAAGGCGGTCGCGATCATGTACGACCTCAACCCCAACGCGATCCTGGTGCGCAAGGACGGCGCCATCAAGAAGCCCGCCGACCTGGCCGGCAAGACCATCCTCGGCCAGCCCTTCAACGCCTCGCGCAAGCTGTTTCCGGCCTTCGCCAAGGCCGAAGGCTTCGACCCCTCTGGCGTGAAGTGGGAGAACGTCGCACCCGATATCGGCGACACCCGCTTCGTCAAGGGCGACTTCGACGCCTCGGCCTACTTTTTCTTCACCGGCCTGCTCAACCTCAAGGCGCGCGGCATGGGTCCGGAAATGATCAACGTCTTCCGTTTCTCCGACGTGATGAAGTCCTACGGCAACGGCTTCGTCGCCAACGCCAAGAGCATGGAAAACGCCGAAGCGATGCGCGGCTTCGTCAAGGCCAGCACGCGCGGCTGGCTCGACGCCATGGCCGACCCCAAGGCCGGCGCTGCCGCCGTCAAGCAACGCGAGCCGCTGGCCAACGAGCAATTCGAATACGAACGCCTGCAGTTGATCGTCGACGGCACCATGAAGACCGCCGAAACCAAGGCCAACGGCTGGGGCGCCGCCACCCCGGGGCGCCTGCAGGCCACCATCGACGAGACCGCCGCCGCTTTCGGCCTCAAGGCCACGCCGGCCGTCGCCGACATCTGGACCGACAAGTTCCTGCCGACCGCCGCCGACCGCAAGCTCAAGGCCTGAGGCGCGCCGCCATGAGTACCTCCATCCCCGTCATCGACCTGACCGGCGCACGCCTGCCCGGCGGGCCACGCGCCGCCGAAGTGGCGCACGCCCTGCGCGAGGCCGGCACCCGCTCCGGCTTTTTCTACGTGCGTGGGCACGGCGTGCCACAGGCCATGGTCCAGGCGCAGTTCGCCCTGGCGCAGCGTTTCTTCGACCTGCCGCTCGAGGCCAAGCAGGCGATCGACCTGCGCCGCGTGCCCAACATGCGCGGCTACGAGTCGCTCGGCGCGCAGACGCTGGACGCCACCGCCCGGCCCGACCTCAAGGAAAGCTTCTACTGCGGCCTGGAGTACGCCGACGACCATCCCTACGTGCTGCGCGGCCACCACTCCTACGGCCGCAACCAGTGGCCGGCCGACCTGCCCGACATGCCCGGCCAGTGCTACGCCTACATCGCCGCGATGCAGACACTCGCCCAGCGCCTGATGCAGCTGATGGCCCTGTCGCTGGATCTGCCCGAGGACTTCTTCGACCACACCCACGACAACCCGATGGGCACCTTGCGCCTGCTGCGCTACCCACCGCATCCGGACAACGCCGACGAGCGCACCTTCGGGGCCGGTGCGCACACCGACTGGGGCGCCATCACCATCCTGGCGCAAGACGCCCACGGCGGCCTCGAAGTGCAGATGCCCGAAGGCGACTGGGTGCCCGCCACGCCCGTGGAAGGCTGCTTCGTGGTGAACCTGGGCGACATGATTCCGCGCTGGACCAACGGCCGCTACCACTCCAATCCGCACCGGGTCCGCAACGTGCGTTCGGGCGGCGCGCCACGCCATTCGATCCCATACTTCTACAACCCCGACTACGAAGCCCGGGTGGAACCGGTGGCCACCTGCGTGCCCGCCGGCACCGCGCCGTTGTACGAGCCCTGCACCGTGGGCGAACATCTGCGCCAGATGTACGCGCGCACCTATGGCAGCAAGACCGACGCGCCGGCGATGGCCTGAGCATGAAGGTCTGGTTCAACCTCATCTGCCGCGATCCGCAGGCCCAGCTCGACTTCTACACCGCCCTGCTCGGCTGGCCGGAGGCGGTGCAAAGCCGCTCGCCCATCTACCGCGCGGTGGAGCAGGACGGCGTGCAGGTCGGCTTCAACGCCGAAGCCGCCTACGCCCTGCTCGGCCTGGCCGACCGCCAGCCGGCGGGCCGGCCCGCGCCGGTCACCGCCTACGCCACCATCATGCTGGACACACCCGCCGCCGTGGATGCGGCCTGCGCGGCCGCGACCAGTGGCGGCGGCGCCATCGTGAAACCGCCTTACGCGACCTACTACGGCCAGTGGCAGGCGGTGCTCGCGGACCCCGAAGGCCATGTGTTCCGGCTCGCCTGCGTCGGGCTGCCGGATGGCGCGGTCGCCGCGCCACGACCCGCCTGATCGCCGTCGGATCGGCACGTCGCAACGAAGCGCGGCGTTCAGCGGTGGGCCGGACTCATCGCCATCCGCAGGCGCGGTGCATGACGTCGCGCACGGCCTCCTCGTCTTCCTCGGTCAGGCTCGTGCCCACCTCGTTCACGTGCTCCCACAGACTGCTGAATTCCGCCGCGCGCTGATCGGCGGGAAGCTCCGCCGTGATGCGCGTCGCGTAGCGGATAAGGGCTTCGATCAGGCTGCGCGCATCGGCCGATGGCAAGGCATGAAGCAGTCCGAACGCCTGGAAGATGATGTGGCGGTGAGAGCGTAGATCGTTGGAATCGGCGACATCGAGAAGGCGCTCGACCGGAGGCCGCAACGCCGGCACGATCGATCGAGGCTCCGTGCCGCGCAGGTTCAGTAGGGTCGGCAACAAAGTCACCAGCCGGCGGCGCGCATCGGCCGGCCCGCGCACCCGGCGGCTCGCGAGCGTCTCGATCATCCGCCGCGCGCCGGCATCCGGTTCACCCGGCGACATGCGACTCATGAACGTGATGCGGCTCGGATCCTGTGCCAGGGCTTCAAGCACATCGGCCGAGTCGCGTTCCACGGCTTTTCGCAGCTGTTCGAGCGTGCGCCCGGCCACCCGATCCTGCGCGCTGGCGACCACCTGTTGGCCGGAACCGTAGTGGAACGGCGCGCGTCGCAGGATGGTCGTGGCCACACGGTCGGCGGTACGCGGTGACTGCGTCCCCCCCAGGTCCAAGCAGTCGAGCAGCAGTGCATTGAGCGGTGCGCAGCGCGCCACGTCGACATCCAGGCACAGCAGCCCCAAGGCGCGATTGGCGACCGCGACGACGATATCGGCCCGCTCCGATGCCGTCATGGTCACGCCCGCCGGCGTGACGCCGCGCCGCACGTCGGCCATGGCGGCCTGCAGGCCGACGGTGTTGGCTCCTGCGATCGAGGCGGCGAATGCCGCCACGCTGCCCCGCTCGCGCAGGGCCGGGTGTTGGTTCAGCAAGGTCGCGCGGTCGGCATGCGACTGGAAGGGAACGACTTCCATCCACAGCTCGGTCGGCCAGTCTTCGATTCGAGTGGGAACGGTCGCGAGAACATCCTCCCTGGGAAAGCCGGGAGAAGACCCACCGGTCGTTTCGTCGGCGGAGGTGATGGTCGCCGCATCGCCAGACGCGTTGCCGATCTTCGCGCTGGCCCCGCTGGCGATGGATCGGTTCGGGAAGTTCATCATGGCTGGCCTACGAACTTGCAATGGGCGCACCGATCGCGCAGCCCGGGATTTCGATGGCTGCCTGCCCGGCGCCGCCGGGCGCCGTCTCTGCATGGGCGCAATGGCACCGGGCGGGAACGAGGCAAGCGTTGCAAGAGGTCATCACTATCAGATCGCGCGCAAGGTGTCGCCTACGGCTTGCCCCATCAGGGCGGGCCCGAAGTCCGCCGAATAGCGGAATCGCTGATCCGCCACGAGGAATGCGGCTGCCTCACGACCCGCGCGTTCGGCCTCCGATGGTCCGCGCCCATAGGCGCGGGCCGCTTCGAACCGAAGAGCGGATTCATGCCTCGGAAACTTCGCGAGCGCCTCTTTCACCACCAGCGATCCCTGCTTCAGTGCTTCGTCGATTCGTTCGGCCAGGCGGCGTGCTAACCGCTCGCCACCGAATAGTCCGAAGACCGGCGCCTGGCGCAGCTTGAAAGGCAGTTCCTGGTACATCCGTGCGATGAATGCCTGCGCATCGCAAGGCGACATGGCATCGAGCCCATCGAGGCAGTGACACAGGATCCTCTGAAGTGCCAATCGCTCGCCGCGCGATGAAGTCTCGGCGAACCGGTCCAGGGTCTTGGTGGCCACCAGGTTGATGATCGCGGTCAGTTCCTTGCGCGTCAGCGCATAGCCGGTCGTCGTGTGGCCGCTACTGGCGTGCTGGGCGACGGCAGCGAGCGTGGCCAGATCGGGTGTCGCCGATACGGCGGCGTAGTCGGCCGCCGCATCGGCGCGATCCTGCAGCACGGGGTTCAAGCCGTAGAACATCGCACGGTCGGTGGCCGACAGGTACTTGCAGGATGCCATCCACAGTTCGCCCGGCAGGTTCTGCATGCGGTTCGGCAGTTCGGCCAGCGGGCCGGTCGAGGGGGTGGCTGGCTGCGTATCGAGCGACTCGACCAGGTTCGAGTGGAGCAGTCCGGGTGGGGGCGTCGGCACACGGGTGACGGTGCCCGCGTTCGGGGATGGGATCATGGAATCGGCCTTTGGGGATGCGGGCGTGCCTGCGTTTGCACGCGTGAAAGGCGATGTTGGGACCGCCCGGGCAAGCGATGCAAGGGCCCGCGCAAATGCATCCGCCTGCACGAGGCCCGTGACGCATCACGCGGTGGACGACCCGTCGATCCGCCTGAACTTCGCCAGCGCCAGCTCGAACGCTCGATCCATCGCCCGGGCATCGGCAGCTTCCATCCGCGCACCCGCCATGTGGGACCAGAGACAGCGCAGTTGCGCATCGCCGTCATCCATGGAGCCGTCGACCGGGTTCTGGCCGGCATAACGGATCGCGGCTTCGAGCAGCGTGCGGGCATCGGCCGAACCCAGGTTGCGCAGCAACATGCACAGGTAGGTCATGGCGCAGGCGCGATGGCTGTCGCAGCGACTGGCGTCGAGCAGACGCGCCAGCGTCGGCACCACCGCAGCGGCGGCATCGTCCGTGAGGTGGTACGAAAGCTCCAGCGCCGCCAGCAGGCGCACATGGGCGTCGGCCGGCGGTGGTCGGCGGGTGTCGCCACCCAGGGCCTGCACCATGCGCAGCCTGCGCGCAAGCAGGTCTCCCGGCGAGGGCTCCCGCGTGCCGGTGTGGGCGGCCAGGCGGATCAAATGAAGACCCCACGGAACTTCTCGCGCGATCGCGGCGGCCGCTTCGGCAGATCCGCGTTCGACCACCTCGCACAAGCGATCGACGACCCGGCCCGCCAGTCGATTCTGTCCAGCATGCATCGACGTGTCGGGGTCAGAAAAACGCAGCGTGGGTCCTTGCAGCAGCGCGAGCACCACCCGGCTCGCCTCGTCGTTATCCAGCCCGTCGAGCCGGTCGAGGCCATCGACCAGCATGGCATTGAGCGACGCATGTTCCGACAGGCTCGAGCTGCGATCGAGCAGGCGGCAGGCGCGCGAGGCGATCGCCATCACGATGTCGCGACGCTCTCGCCTGGTCAACGCGTAGCCCGCCGGCGTCCTGCCGTCGAGCGCGGCGTTCAGCACGGCAGCCAGCTGGTCGACGTCGGACGTTTCCATGGCGCGCGCCCTGGCGGCAGCGGCGTCGGCGCGGTCGGCCAGAACGGGGTGGAGGCCGAGCAGCGTGGCGCGGTTGCGGGCATCGAGGTAATCGGCGAAGCGCAACCAAAGTTCTGCCGGCAAGTCCTCGATGCGCTTCGGCAGGCCGCCCAGCGGCGAGTCAGCCGACAAGGTTTGGCCAGGGTCCGTGGTCGGGTCTTCGGGCCGGCCGGATCGCGTTGCAGGCTCCGGCGGCCAGGCGTTGGACGTCCTTGCCGCGAGCGGCATGGCGGTCTGAGGCGCTCCGATCATCCTCGGTCCTGTGCGGTCTGCAAGACTTGTGCTTCTGCCTGTCGCAACGCCGTTTCGACCGCCCGCGCGTCGGTGGCGTTGAGCACGAGAATCCCGCTGGACAGCCAGGACCGGATGCTGCGGATCTCTTGCGCATTGTCATCATGCGTGCCATCGACCGGATGCCGGCCGGCATAGCGGATCGTCGCCTCCAGCACGAGGCGCGCATCGGCCGATGGCAGGTGCGGCAGCATCATGGCGATGCACACCAGGTTGGGCTGATGGGCGCCATCGCAGTGGGCCGCATCGAGCAGGCGCACCAGCATCGGCACGACGACATCGGCCGCGGCACCGGTGTGGTGGTAGCCCACCTGCAACAGCGCCGCGAGCCGGGCACAGGCTTCGGCGGGCGGCAGAGGGCCATCGCCACCGGCCAGCGCCCGCAACAGGCGGGTCTGGCCGCCCAGGAGCCGGTCGCTGCGCGGCCAGTCCTCGCGCCCTCGGGCCGCCACGCGGATCAGTTCGGAGACCCGGTAGGCATCGCCTGCGATGGCCGAGAGGACTGCGGGCGAGCCCTGGGCCACGGCCGACAGCAGGCGGTCGAGCAGCCGCGCGGCCAGCCGGTCCTGCCCGGCCGCGATCGATTCGCCAACGTCCTTGAGCGGCGCCCCGAGCTCCTTCAGAAGCACCGTCAGCAGGCGCCGGCCCTCGTCGGGCTCGAGCTCGTCGAGGCGGGCCAGACACGCCACGAGCATGGCGTTGATCGGCGCGTGGTCGGCCGGCTGCGTGACGAGCTTCAGCCGCTCGCCAGCCTGTCGGACGCCGGCCCTCACGATGTCCTGGCGCTCGTGTCCGGTCAGCGTATGGCCGGCGGGCGTGGTGCCACCGAGCGCGGCGTCGATCGTGGCGGCCAGGCGGGCGATGTCCGTAGGCCCGCGGGCGTCGGCGAGCGCCCGCGCGGCGCCGGCGCGGTTGGCCAGGGCGGGATGGAAGTCGAACAGCATCGCGCGGTCCTCCAGGTCGAGGTAGTCGGCGAATTTCCACCAGAGCTCGGTCGGCAAGTCCTCGATGGTCCGAGGTGGCAGGCCAGCGAGCGCAGTGCCCGCCGTCGAGGCGCTGGATTCGGCCGGCACCTCGTCGGCTGCGGTCGCCGCCAGCCCGGGCAGCGCGGCAGCCAGCCCAGGGGGCGATGCGGGCCGGGAAGTGGTGGTACCAGGTCGACCGATCATGGCGAGGGCGTCTCGATTTCGAGCTTTTGCGGATGCGCCTGCTTGCGGCGCCTGCCGGCGGCCAGGCGGTCGGGCATGACAGCCTCTCGTGGCGGTTCGAGCGCGGCAGCAGGCACCACGTGCGCGACACCGCCGAGTGCCGCGCCGGTGACTGTCGGCGAGACCTCGTCCGGTCGAAGCTGCGCCTCGGTCTTTTTCAGGTAATGCTCGATCGAGTAGACGTCATCGGGATGCACGGCGATCGACCCCTGCGCCAGCAAATCGCGGATGCGACGGATCTCCGCCAGGCCGTCGTCTGGCGAACCGTCCTCGGGCCGCTTGGTGGCGTAGGCGGTTATGAAATACAACAGCTTGCGCACGTCGCACGACGGAAGATTCCCCATGAGCAGGTGGAGGTGATGCATGTGCTGTGGGCGCGATGGACTGTATCGAGCGACATGGATCAGAGGGGCCACCATGGACGCGAAGACTCGGGCGGCGCTCCCGAACAGGTCCGCCGCGAGCGGCAGCATCGCGGAGAGCCGGGCGCTCGCATCGATGGACGGATGAACCCCGCCCGCATCGGCCAGGGCATCGAACAGGTCCCGTTCACGGGGCTCGATGCGGTTGCGGGACGTGGGTGCATGCCGTCTTCGGCTTGCGAGATCGAGGGCCAGTGCAATGCTCGACGGGTTCCCGGCGATCGCCGCGACTGCTTCCGACGAGCCCTGCGAGACCGCCTGTGTCAGCTTGGCGATCAGGCGAGCCGCCAGACGGTCCTGGCCGGCCATGACCGAACGCACGCCCAAGGGCACGCGCATCCTCAGGCCTTCGAGAATCGCGACGAGCACGCGGCTGGCATCGGCCGGCGGCAGGGCATCGAGGCGGTCGATGCAGTTGGCGAGCATCGCGTTCAACGGTGCGTGATTCGCCGGCCCGCAGACCGATTCGAGCAGCTCCCACGCCCGCCCAAGCACCGCCATGACGATGTCCAGGCGCTCATCGGTCTTCAGTGCATGGCCATCCGCCGTGGTGCCGTCGAGCGCGTGATGCAGCGTGGAGGCCAGTTCATCGGCATCGGTCGTCTGCGTCGCGGTCTCCATGGCGGCCTGCGACCCGGTCGACGCCCAGGCGTCGCTGGCCGAGGTTTCCTCTCGCCCGGGCAGGCCGGTCAGCATATCCGTCGAAGGATGCCCGGTCCGGGTCGGTATGTCTTGCGACAACTCGACGATCGACGACCGCTTGGGCCACGGGGCAACGGTGGCGATCGGCCGTTTGGGAGAGTTCGCGGGGGCCTGGAGCATCCTGATTCACCTTGCTTGATGGGGACCGCGCCACTTGCGCGGTCCCTGAAGCAGCCAATGGTCAGGACAGTCGATCCTTCAGGTGCTGCCGCTTGCGCAAGCGCAGGGACTTTTACGAAAGTCCATGGCAGGCCGGCCTATTCGGCAACCTTCACGCCTTTCCAGAACGCGACCCGGCCACGGACCATCTCGGCTTCGGGCTTGGGCTCGGGGTAGTACCAGACGGCATCGGTGTTCATCTCGCCGTCCACCAGCAGCGAGTAGTAGCTGGCCTGGCCCTTCCAGGGGCAGCTGGTGTGGTGGTTGCTGAAGGTGACGAGGCTGCGGTCGAGCGAGGACTCGGGGAAGTAATGGTTGCCTTCGACCAGGACGGTGTCGTCGCTTTCGGCAATGGTCTTGCCGTTCCAGGTGGCTTTCATGAGGCGGCTTTCTCCACGCAGCGCGCGGCAGGAGGGTGGTGACGGTCAGCACGCGATTGTCGCGCGCGGCGCCTACCGCTGCACGGCAGCCCGACCTCCGCCCCTGCTCCATCCTCAGGTCGGCGACTCGGCTTCGGGGATGGTGGGCAGCGCGGGCATCGTGCCCAGCGAAGTCCTGATCGGCATGAAATGGGCCAAGCCGAGCCGTTGCTCGTTCGTGAGCTCGCAGCGGCGCGCCAGGCTGGGCAACATGCCGATCGCCTTTTCACGCTCCTTGTCGCCGCCGGCGCGCGGAGGCTGGTGCGCATAGCGACACAGGGCCCGCAGCAATTCCAGGCGCCCGGGCATTTCCACGATGGAGAGCATGAGGGTCAAGTTCCGCAGCACCTGCGCGCGACACAGGCCGTTGCCCTGGTAGAGCAATGCGATCAGCGCCGGCAGCAGTGCCGCCTGGGAGCGCATGGCCTGGGGAAAGTTGCACGCCAGCCTGGCCCAAGCCTGCAGCCGAAAATCCGCATCGGTGGCACTCGCCGGTGCCGGCGCGCGGGCCAGCGCTTCGATCAGCCTTTCGGCTCGTCCGGTACGTTCTTGCCAACGCATCGTCGGCGTCGACGCCCGCTGGCTGACGGCGATGAGCCAGTCGATGCCCTGGTGCCGGAAGGCGATGGCGCGTGCGACATCGGGAGAGCCGCGACGCATCGCCTGCTCCAGGCCCTCGAGCACCGCCTCCGCCATCTTCTCGCGCATCGGCTGGCGAATCGGGCAACCGTCTCGCGGCAGCTGCGGCTCGTTGGGAATCGCCGCACACAACAGATCGACCTGCTGATCGCAGGGCAGGTCGGAACCGATGTCGATGCAACGGTACATAACGTCCAGCAGCTGCGCTTCCTCGCGTGGATCGCCGGCGTGGCCGGCGTCGACGTTCCGGGCGAGATGGTCCAACAGAAAGCGGCATCTCGCCGTCGCCTCGACGACTACCTCGGGAAGTCCCTCGAGACAAGACGCGTGCTCGTTCGCGAGGTGGGCAGACCGCCGGAGCGCGCGCAGGAGCGACGCCGCGTCGGTCATCTCCCGGATGTCCTTGACCGACGGCATGGGCGGCGGGGCCTGCGCGGTTGGCGGCACAAGCGCGGGGAGTTGCGGCGCGGCGACGGCGTTCGGCGGCCGGTAGTCGGTGTTCGCCGTGGGCCCACCCGCCGGCAGCTGCCGCAGTGGATGATCGGTCGAAGCGCCGTCATCGGCAGGCACTCTCCCGCGAATGCCGGCAAGCCCTGCTGGCGGGATGTTTTCCTCGACGCGTTGACGCGGTCGAAACCCGGAAAAATGACTCAAGAGAGATCGAAACATAGGCTATGGGGCGCGAGGCATCGCGGACCGGAAGTGGAAACAGGAACCGCATCCTGGTTCCGTGCCATCGACCGTGTCGGACGATGGCGCACCCATGGCAGCCTGCGCGAAGGCCCGGCACCAGACCGATACAAACCGTCGACACCCTTGCCTGTACGCTTACGACCCATGAAGAGAAGACGCTTCCTCGCCAACACCACCGGCGCGACCTCGGCCTTGTCCGCGCTCGCCGTTCCCACCCTCCTTCCCGGCTGTGCCCTGGCGGCCCCGACCACCACGGCCGCCGCCGCGACGCCGGCCATGCTCGGCGAGCCGGCACCGTTCGACCTGGCCTGGCTAAAGCAGCAAGCACGGGCGCTGTCGCAGTCGGCGTGGCAGTCCCCGGCCGGCAGCCTGCCGCCAGCCGTGTCGGCGCTCGATTTCGACGCCTACCAGCAAATCCAGTTCAAGGGCGAACAGGCCTTGTGGGCCGCCGACGGCCTGCGCTTTCAGGTGCGGCTCTTCCATCCCGGCCTGTACTTCAAGCGGCGCGTGCGCATCCACGAGGTGCGCGACGGACGCGCCCAGGAGATCGCCTACAGCCCGGCGCTGTTCGACTACGGCAGGAGCGGGCTCGACGCCGCCAAGCTGCCGGCCAATCTCGGCTTCGCCGGCTTCCGCATCTCGGTGGCGACTGCGCCGCGAAACGACATGGTGGCTTTTCTGGGCGGCAGCTACTTCCGCGCGGTTGGCGGCTCGCGGCAATACGGTCTGTCGGCGCGCGGCCTGGCGGTCGATCCCGCCATGGGGCGCGACGAGGAGTTCCCCGACTTCACCGCCTTCTGGCTGGAACGGCCCACGGCCCAATCGCAGTCCCTGGTGGTCTACGCCCTGCTCGATTCGCCCGGCGTCACCGGCGCCTTCCGCTTCGCCATCACGCCGGGCGACAGCACGGTGATGGAGGTCGACAGCGCGCTCTACCCGCGCCGCGAGATCGACCGCATCGGCATCGCGCCCTGCACCAGCATGTACCTGGTCGGCGAGAACAACCGGCGTGCGGCCAGCGACTGGCGGCCGGAAATCCACGACTCCGACGGCCTGCAGATGCGCACCGGTGCGGGCGAATGGATCTGGCGCCCGCTCAACAACCCCAACAATCTGCGCATCAACGCCTACGCCGACAACAACCCGCGCGGCTTCGGACTATTGCAGCGCGACCGCAACTTCGACCACTACCAGGACGACAGCGCCAACTACGACCGCAGGCCCTCGCTCTGGGTGGAGCCGCGCGGCGACTGGGGCCCGGGCCAGGTGCAGCTGGTGGAGATCCCCACGCCCGACGAGACCTTCGACAACATCGTCTGCTACTGGAACCCCGCCCAGCGCCCGCAGGCCGGCCAGGAGCTGCTGCTCGGCTACCGATTGTTCTGGGGCGCGACGCCGCCGGCACGCTCGCCGCTGGCCCGCTGCATCGCCAGCCGCACCGGGCTCGGTGGCACCGTCGGTAAGAAGCGCACCAAATTTTCGTGGCGCTTCGCGGTCGATTTTGCCGGCGGCAATCTGCCGCTGCTCGACTCCGACGCGGTGGTCGAGGCGGTCGTAACCGTCTCGCGCGGCCAAGTCGAGCTGGTGTCGGCCCGGCCGCAGGCGGCCATACAGGGCTGGCGCGCACTGTTCGACGTGGTGCCCGACGACCGCACCGATCCGATCGCGCTGCGCATGTACCTGCGCGTGGCCGGGCAGGCGCTGACCGAGACCTGGATCTACGAATGGGCGCCGCCGACCGTGGCTGCCCGCGCCGCGATGCTTTGACCCCGCCGACGCCAGCCCCTACACGGCGCCGGAAATGTCCTATAGCGGCGTGGGCCAGTCGCCCCGCTGCCGGCGCTGCCTGCGCCTGCAACGAGGCACCGGCCCCGCGCTTACGGTCACCTGCATTGGCCGCCCGCGTGCGGCGCCATCCATCCGCAGGAGACCGACATGACCAATCCGCTCAACCTCAAGATCCATTCGTCCGCCACCGCCCCGCTGCGTTTCGGTGCCGGGCTGGCCTTGTTCGGCGCCACTGCCGTTCTGGCCATGGCCTCGGCTACCGCCCAGGTCGCCACCAGCTATACGGGAGCCGACGGCAGCGGCAGCTTTGCCAGCGAGCGCGCTTCCTGCGCCTCGGGCAATACACAACAGGCACAGGCCACCTGCATGGAAGAGGCCCGCAATGCGGCAGCCGACAAGCGCCGCGGCCAGTTGGCCGAGCCCCATGCCGACTACGCGGCCAACAAGATGCGCCGCTGTGATGTCTTCCAGCCAGGGACCGAAGACCGCGCTGCCTGCGTGGCGCGGGTGCAGGGTGATGGCCAGGCCAGCGGCAACGTCGCCAGCGGAGGCGTGGTGCGTGAGGTCGAGACGATCGTGCTGCCAGCCTCCGGCCGGGTGCGTATCGAGCCGCGCACTGCCGATCCGGTGCTGCTGGTTCCAGTCAAGGGCAGCAGCTACTGACCCACCTTGCTCAGGCAAACGACGTGTCGATGAAAGTCTGAACGTCGGGCATGTGCTCGACAAGCCAAGACGGATCGAGCTGCAGTAGCCGCACGAGGTCCGGTGGCAGCGCAGCAATGGCGTCGACCGGGTTCTTGTGTTCGTCGAGCGCCAGCTCCGCCAACAGAGCGCCGAGGTGCACCACGCCCCCGATGCGGTCGAATGGCTCGGCCGCCAGCGGATCGGCTGCCGCACGCAGGCCGCGCACGATGGTCTCGGGGAAATTCCAGCGCGACGCCAGCTCGGCCGCCACATGGGCTTCGGTGAAGCCGAGTGCGCTGATCTCGCGTTCCCAGCGCACACCCGCCAGATGCGGCAGGCGCTCGATCTCGAAGATCTCCTGCGGCATCTTCTGCGCGATGATGAGTTCGCCCAGTCGCACCATGAAACCTGCCAGCCACGACTGCTGCACGTCGGCACCTACCGTGCGCGCCAGCCATTGCGCATAGCCGGCGGTGGCGCTGCTGGCCTGCCAGAAGGTCTTGCTGTCCACGCCCTTCACCGCCGCGAACGAGCCGGCCAGGCAGGCCGCCATGGCCAGGGTTCGCACCTGGTTCAGGCCGGCCATGGTGATCGCGTCATCGAGCGACACCACCTGCCGCGGCAGACCGAAGCGCGCGCTGTTGGCCAGGCGGATCAGCTTGGCGGTCAGTGCCGGATCGCGGGAAATCGCCCGCTGCACCTTCTCGAAAGGAATGTCCTCGTCGTTGAGCGTGGACACCAGCGTGTGGGCCACTTCGGGCAGGGTCGGCAACTGCACGCCCTCGAAGAACTGGGCCAGTCGGAGCTTGGCGGAAGCGGCGTCAGTTGACATGCGGACCTCGGCGGTTGTCGGAGCCTCGAACCTTAGCAGCAAGCAAGCATTTTTGTTACAGGTCGCGGGGTAAAAAACTCAGGCCGTGGCGCGCGTGGGCGAGCGCAAGGCCAACGCGAACAACGGCAGGCCGCCGAGGGCCAGCAAGGCGCCGACCCAGCCGGTCGACGTCCAGCCAAGCCCGGCCGAGATCGCCACGCCCCCGAGCCAGGCGCCGAGCGCATTGGCGAAATTGAACGCCGAGTGGTTGAGCGCCGCCGCCAGCGACTGGGCATCGCCCGCCACATCCATCAGCCGCACCTGCAATGCCGGGCCGAGGGCGATGGTGGTGCCGACCAGGAACAGATTGGCGAAGGCCAGCGGCGCATGCGGGGCGGTCAGGCAGAACAGCGCCAGCACGGCGGCCGACCACACCAGGATGCCGCCGATCGCCGGCATCAGCGCCCGGTCGACCAGCTTGGCGCCGACGATGTTGCCCACCACCATGCCCATGCCGAGCAGCGCCAGCGCCCAGGGAATCGCCGCTTCGCTCACGCCTGCGACTTCCATCAGCGTGGGCTTCACGTAGCTGAACACCGCGAACAGACCGCCGAAGCCGATCGCGCCGATACCCAGCGTGACCCACACCTGGGGCCGCGCCAGCGCGCCCAGCTCGCGCATGGCGCTGGCACCGGCCAACGGCGGGCGGTCGGGAATCCAGCGCCAGGCCAGCACGGCGGCCAGCAGGGCGATGCAGCCGACCATGGCGAAGGCCGCGCGCCAGCCCAGCGCCTGGCCGAGCCACGCGGCCAGCGGCACGCCGACCACCGTGGCCGCCGTCAGCCCCAGCATCACCTGCGCCACCGCCTGCGCACGCCGGCCGGGCGGCGCGAGGCTGGCCGCCACCAATGCCGACACGCCGAAATAGGTGCCGTGCGGCAGCCCGGCCAGCAGGCGCAACACCGCCAGCCAGCTATAGCCCGGCGCCATGGCGCTGGCGAAATTGCCGAGCGCGAAGAACAGCATCAACGCCACCAGAAGCGATCGCTGACGCCAGCCGGCGGTGGCCACCGCCAGCACCGGCGCGCCCACCACCACGCCGAGCGCATAGGTGCTGATGACGTGGCCGGCCTGCGGAATGGTGACGCCGATGTCGTGGGCGACATCGGGCAGCAGACCCATGATGGCGAACTCGCCGGTGCCGATGGCGAAGCTGCCGACAGCCATAGCGAGAGAAGCGTTGCGGCGGACGGCCGGACTCGGTGCGATGGTGGATTCCACGGGTGGATCTGGGTGGGAGGGGTGCGGAACCGGGCTGCCGCGCAAGCATGCCCCGGGAAAACCCTGACTCTACACAGGACACCGGCGGATGGGTGGTCCAGGGGTCCCACAGCCCCACGGCTTCGGGGGCCGATCCCGCGCTTTCGGGTCGTGTGGGGCCTGTCGAACGAGTACCTCCTAAGGTCCCCTCATGCACACTCCCCCCTCAGCCTCCAAACGGGTTCGCAACACGTTCCCGCCCTCACCTCGCACGGGCAATCGCGTGCCGCCCACCATGGCGCCTCGGCTGCGCACCATGATGCGGCCGCCTCGAGCATCACGGTCGTGCCGCCACCCTGGGTCGCCGACATGGCCGGCCAGCCGCACGCTCCACCGACGTTCGCAGTCGTGCGACCGGCCACTGCGCATCCTCACGAGCCGGCAACAGGCGCTGCTATTCAAGCGCATGTACGAAGGCGCCTTGCGGGAACGCGCACCGTGGGCCACGCCACCGGAGCACGCCGTTTCGACCGAGCCACTTCCCCAATAACGGCTTGCGCCGACCACCACACCCACCATGTATCCTTCCGCGCCCATCACCCCGCTCCCCGGCATCAACGTCTCCGCGCTGGCGGGCCTTGCCCCGCTGCCTCCCGTCATCCTGCTGCCGCCGGCCGGCACGCCCGACGCCCATGTGCCGCCGCCCTGGCTGGCCGATATGTCCGGCCGGCCCGAAGGCCCGTCGCCCATTTGGGCCTTCGGACCGGTCGACCTGCATATCGGCCTGTCGCTCGATCCCGCAAACGCCCGAAACGCGCCCCAGGTCAAGGCCTTCAACGAAGGAAGGATCTCGCGCGACGAACTGCTATGCACCACCGCACAGATCCTGCGCGAGAGTTACGGCACCGGCGCAGAGGCGCTCAGTTGCCTGCGGGCACTGGCCGACACCCGCGACCCACGCACCGGTCTGCCCGTGCCGCCCGACTTCGAGGTCTACCGCTGCGCGCTTGTTGCTTGCTCGCATGTTCCGCTGGACCAGGAATCGATCAAGATCTTCAACGCCATGCTGTTGCACGGCATCGTTCCCACTGCCACCTGCTATGCCTCGGCCATCGTCGCCTGCATGCGGGCGGGCAATCGGGCCGACGCGATCGGGCTGTTTCGGCACTTGGTCGAGTGCGGCCCGCTGATGGGCGTGTACCCCAACATCTCGACCTGCAAGATCGCGATCGACGCCTACGGCATCGAGCACCGCCTGGACGATGCGATGCGGGTGTTCCAGGACATGGTCGACAGCGGGCTAACGCCGGATGCCGAGATCTACATCAAACTGTTCACCGCCTGCCGCCGCTGCGGTCAGCCCGACGAGGCGTGGAAGGTGTTCCGGCAAATGCGCGAAGACGATTCGGTGAAGGACCGAGCCCTGAGTTACCCGCTCTACTCCGCCGCCTTCCTGACCTGCGGGCCGAAGCACGGTTGCGAGCTCATCGAGTGCGGATTGCAGGACGACGTCCTGGATCCCGCGCTGGCCTACGATGCAGCCACCGGTTCGCTCGACCTGCGCCGTGACGCGGTGCTGTCGCAACGGTTGCGCAACGAAGAAGACCCGGCCGACCTGGCGCCCGCGATGGCGCGCGCCATCATCGAGCGGACCATCGCCGTCCACCCGCCTGGCCAGCCGCTGCGCCTGCTGTGCAGTGCCCGCGGCATGCCGCTCCTTCGCCAGATCTACGAGCAAATGCGGCGTGCCCGCGGCCTGCCGGTGTCGCCCACCGACGTGATCGAGGTGGCCGACCCACCGCCCGCCGGGTCTAGATAGCCACCATCTGCCGGATGCCGCGTTCCTGCATCTCGCCGCCCGGGCCGCGCGCGATGAACTCGCCGCGTTCCATCACCAGGTAGGCGTCGGCCAATTCCTCGGCGAAGTCGTAGTACTGCTCGACCAGCAGGATCGCCATCGGCTTGCCGTCCATGCCCTCGGTGGCGAGCTTGCGGATGACGCGGCCGATGTCCTTGATGATGCTCGGCTGGATGCCTTCGGTCGGCTCGTCGAGCACCAGCAGGCGCGGGCCTGCCGCCAGGGCCCGGGCGATGGCGAGCTGCTGCTGCTGGCCGCCGGAGAGGTCGCCGCCTCGGCGGTGCAGCATCTGCTTGAGCACCGGGAACAGGTCGTAGAGCTGCGGGGGGATGGGGGTGCGGGCGGGGCGGTAGGCCAGGCCCATGCGCAGGTTTTCTTCCACCGTGAGGCGGGCGAAGATCTCCCGACCCTGGGGGACGAAGCCTATGCCTGCTCTTGCCCTTTCGTACGGTGTCGCGCGGTGGATTTCCTTGCCCTCGAAGGTGATGGTGCCGCTGCGGATGGGGACCAGGCCCATCAGGGACTTGAGCAAGGTGGTCTTGCCTACGCCGTTGCGGCCCAATAGGACGGTTACTTCGCCGGGCTTGGCTTCGAAGCTGACGCTTCGCAGGATGTGCGAGCCGCCGTAGTACTGGTGGATTTCTTTGACGGTCAGCATGGTGGGGGGGCTCCGCTTGCTGCTGGCTTGGATGGTGGTTTTGCTCTCGCTCTTGCTTTTGCTCTTGCTTTTGCTTTTGCTGAGCTGGCTATTTGCTTTTTTTCTTCTCTTGGCAGAGGGTGGAGCTGGGGGCTTGCGCGCCCCCAGACCCGCGGTAACTTTCTTTTGTTGGGACAAAAGAAAGTCACCAAAGAAAAACCCTTGAAGACGAGCTCGAAGCTCGGTCGGGCCATTGCTTCGCTCGGCCTGGGGAATGTGCCTTCGAACGCTCTAGCGGCAACAGTTTGGACAAGGGTTGATCCAGAGCCATGGCCCCGCTTCGCGGGTCGAGGCTGAGAGGATAAGAACAGGCGACCGCACTGAGTACGGTGAGGGGGCCGCGCAGCTCCGAGCGCCATGCGCGCTGGCATGCGCCCAACTGTCTGCGCGCTTGCTGCCGCACCGACCAATGCGCTTGCCGTGTGCCCATCTGCACCACCCCTTTGACGTGTCGCCCCTTTCCCTTGTCGAGCGCAGCGAAGACCGTCGTGGGCCGAGCGCAGCGATGGCCCGTATGGTGTTTGGGGTCCCCTGTGGTCCAGAGCGAGGAACGGAGGTTTTGCGGATAAGGGCTGGCGGCTGTCTGAGCGAAGCGAGTTCCGCCAGACCCCGCAAAACCGAGTACCGCAGCGTGTCCGAAGGACCTCGCCCACCGGGGTCGCCTTTCTTTGGTTACTTTCTTTGGCGAAGCAAAGAAAGTGACTCGCCCGCCGGGGCGAAATCCCGGCCTCTGCCCTCCGCAGGAGACACAGCCCACGCAGTGGCACAGCCCTCCGCAGGAGAAGCAGCCCACGCAGCGGCACAGCCCTCCGCAGGAGAAGCAGCCCACGCAGCGGCACAGCCCTCCGCAGGAGACATAGCCTACGCAGCGGCACAGCAAAAGCAGGCGCCAACAGCCCCCGCACCGGCACAAAGCCAACACGAGTCCCCGGCCCCAAGCAGCGAAGCGCCGCCCGAGCACCGGGCAACCACAACCCCTCACCGCCCAAGATAAACCTCGATCACCCGCTCATTCGCCTGCACCTGATCCAGCGTGCCCTGCGCCAGAACAGCCCCATCGCACAACACCGTCACGATGTCCGAAATCGTCCGGATGAACGACATGTCGTGCTCCACGACCATCAGCGAATGCCTGCCTTTGAGTGTGAGAAAAAGCTCCGCCGTCCGGGCCGTTTCCTCGTCGGTCATGCCGGCCACCGGCTCGTCGAGCAGCAGCAACTTGGGGTCCTGCATCAGCAGCATGCCGATCTCCAGCCACTGCTTCTGCCCGTGGCTCAGGTCGCCCGCCCGCCGCGAGGCCGAATCGGCCAGGTGGATGGTGTGCAATATCTCCACCAGCCGGTCCTTCTGCTCCGAATCGAGCCGGAAGAACATCGACGACTTCACACCCTTGTGGGTCTTCAATGCCAGCTCCAGGTTCTCGAACACGCTCAGGTGTTCGAACACCGTCGGCTTCTGGAACTTGCGGCCGATGCCCAGTTGGGCGATTTCGGGCTCGGTGTGGCGCAGCAGGTCGATGGTGCTGCCGAAGAACACGGTGCCGCTGTCGGGTCGGGTCTTGCCGGTGATGATGTCCATCATGGTGGTCTTGCCGGCACCGTTGGGTCCGATGACGCAGCGCAGCTCGCCGGGCGCGATGTCCAGCGACAGGCCGTTGATCGCCTTGAAGCCGTCGAAGCTCACGTGGACGTCCTCCAGGTAGAGGATGCGGCCGTGCGCGGTGTCCACCTCGCCGGGCGCCACCACACGCGAGAAGCCCGCTTCGCGGCCGCCCGACGAGGTCTTGTGGCCGGCGATGCGGCGGCCTTCCTCCATCAGCTCGGGGGTCATGCCGCACCTCCGGTCGCCGGGGCGTCGGGCGTGGTGGGCAGCTGGCCCTTCTCGCGCGCTGCGCTCTGCTCGGCGGCTTCGCGGGCGGGAGACCCCGACTTGCGGCCGGTCAGGCGCTTCCACAGGCCGACGATGCCGTCGGGCAGGAACAGCGTCACCACGATGAACAAGGCGCCCAGGAAGTACAGCCAGTATTCGGGCGCGGTCACCGTGAGCCAGCTCTTGGCGCCATTGACGATGAAGGCACCGAGGATCGGGCCGATGAGCGTCGCGCGGCCGCCGACCGCCGCCCACACCGCCATCTCGATCGAGGCCGAGGTGCTCATCTCGCTCGGGTTGATGATGCCGACCTGCGGCACATACAGCGCGCCGGCCACGCCGCACATCACCGCCGAGATGACCCAGATGGTGAGCTTGTAGGGCAGCGGCTTGTAGCCGGAGAACATGACGCGCGTCTCGGCGTCGCGGATCGCCTGCAGCACGCGGCCGAACTTGCTGGCGACCAGCCAGCGCGAGAGCAAAAAGAACAGCAGCAGCGTGCAGCCGGTCATCACGAACAGGGTCATGCGCATGCCCTGGGTGGCGATCGGCAGGCCGAGGATGCGCTTGAAGTCGGTAAAGCCGTTGTTGCCGCCGAAGCCGGTCTCGTTGCGGAAGAAAAGCAGCATGGCAGCAAAGGTCATGGCCTGCGTGATGATGGAGAAATACACGCCCTTGATCCGCGAGCGGAAGGCGAAATAGCCGAACACGAAGGCCACCAGGCCGGGCACCGCGACGATGAGGAACAGCGTGGCGATGAAGCTCTCCGACAGCGTCCAGTGCCAGGGCAGCGTCTTCCAGTCGAGAAACACCATGAAGTCCGGCAGGTCGCTCTTGTAGTTGCCGTCGCGGCCGATCTGGCGCATGAGGTACATGCCCATGGCATAGCCGCCAAGCGCGAAATACAGGCCGTGGCCGAGCGAAAGAATGCCGGTGTAGCCCCAGATCAGGTCCATGGCCAGCGCCACGATGGCGTAGCACATGATCTTGCCGACCAGTGCGACCATGTATTCGGACAGGTGGAACACGCTGTCGGCAGGCGTCATGAGGTGCAGCACCGGCACCAGCGCGCAGACCCCCAGCAGCGCCGCGAAGAAGGCGCTCCAGCCCGGGGTGGACAGCAGCGGCGCGCGCTGCGGAAGGATCGAGTGGTTCATGTTCATGCTTCAGCACTCCGGCCCTTCATGGCAAAAATTCCCTGCGGCCGCTTCTGGATGAAAACGATGATGAAGACGAGCACCGCGATCTTGGCCAGCACCGCGCCGGTCCAGCCTTCGAGCAGCTTGTTGAGCACGCCCAGGCCGAGCGCGGCATACACGGTGCCGGCGAGCTGGCCGACACCGCCCAGCACCACCACCATGAACGCGTCCACGATGTAGCCCTGGCCGAGGTCGGGGCCGACGTTGCCGATCTGGCTGAGCGCGCAGCCGGCCAGGCCCGCGATGCCGGAGCCGAGCGCGAAAGCGTAGGTGTCGATGCGGGCGGTGTTGACGCCCATGCACGAGGCGATCGGCCGGTTCTGGGTCACGCCGCGCACGAAGAGCCCGAGGCGGGTACGGCCGATGAGCCAGGCCATGCCGCCCAGCACCGCGAAGGCGAAGCCGACGATGATCACGCGGTTCCAGGGCAGCTGCAGGTTCTCCATGAGCTGCATGCCGCCGCTCATCCAGGCCGGGTTCTCCACGCCGACGTTCTGCGCGCCGAACAGGCTGCGCACCAGCTGCTGCAGCATCAGGCTGATGCCCCACGTGGCCAGCAGGGTCTCGAGCGGCCGGCCGTAGAGGAAGCGGATCACGCCGCGTTCCAGCGCCGCGCCGACCAGTGCCGAGGCCAGGAAGGCCGCCGGCACCGCCGCCACCAGGTACCAGTCGAAGGCACCGGGCAGGTACTTCTGAAACAGGCCCTGCACCACGTAGGTGGCGTAGGCGCCGATCATCATCAGCTCGCCGTGGGCCATGTTGATCACGCCCATCAGCCCGTAGGTGATGGCCAGGCCGAGCGCCACCAGCAGCAGGATCGAACCCAGGCTGATGCCGGAGAACAGGGCTGCCAGCCGTTCGCCCCAGACCAGCCGGCCCTCGACCGCGGCCAGCGCCTGCCGCATCGCGGCCTTGGCGTTGGCGTCGTCTTCCTGCCGGAGCTGTTCGATCAGCAAGGTGCGGGTGGCCGGGCTGGCGCTGTGGCCCAGTTCGGCGGCCGCGGCGGCGCGCTGCGTGGCGTCGCTCGACGACAGCTGGATGCGCGCGCGGATCGCCTGCAGCCGGGTCTTCAGGCTCTCGTCGGTCTCACCGGCCAGGGCCTTCTCGACGATGGGCAGGCGCGACTCGTCGGTCTCTTCGCGCAAGGCGTCAATCGCGGCCACGCGCTCGGCGCGGTCGGGCGACATCAGCTTGAGCGATGCCAGCGTGCCCTCGAAAGCGCCGCGCATGCGGTTGTTGTTGACGATGTCCTCGGCGTCCTCGGGAATCGGCACCTCGGCCCCGGTAGCCGCGTCGAAGCCCTTGTCGTCCTTGACGACGATGACGCGATCGGCCGTGATCTTCACCGCGTCGTCGGACATGGCCTGCACGAAGGCGGCGGTGGCGGCATCGGCCGGCGCCTGGTTGAGGGCGGCGATGCGCTCGTCCGTATCGCCCGTGGCCATGGCGCGGGCGGCCTCGGCGGTCAGCGCATGCGCGCCCGCGCTCCAGGCCAGTGGCAGGAAGAGGAGGAACTGGGCAAGGAGCTTTCGCATGGATCGGGCTGCCGCGGGCGGGTGCACGGGCAGTGGCGGTGAAGACGGTGCCGAATGCTAGAGCGGTGCCCTCGAATGCCCCATACGCCGCATGGCGTATGGGTGGACTCAGGGCTCGGTCGGCAAGGTGTCCGGCAAGGTGTCGTAGGCCGGAAACCCGTCGCCGTCGGGCACCACGAATATGCGGTGGTCTTCGCGACATTCGTCACCGGCAAGGCGCAAGGCCTGCAAGGTCTGACGTTCGATCCGCGTATCCATCGGAAGGAAGGAAATCGCCTCGACGTTGAACCCCTCGTCGCGCAGCTGCGACGCGATGCGGCCCACATGCAACATGCCGACGATCGCGACGCTCGACGGCCCGGCATTCCTCAGCGACTCCACCATGCCGCGCTCGCGCAGGCCGATCGTGCCGGCGTGGTTGAAGAGTCCGTAGTGCTCGACGGCCTGCGCCGCCCGGCCGTCCAGCGCCTGGAGCCGATCGAGGCCATGCGCGGCCAGCTCGCGGTAGGTCAGGCCGCGCAAGGCGAGATGGCGATCCCGGTCTTCCTCCGTTCGGGGAAGGCCGCTGGCGCCGGTGAAATGGCGGCCCCAGAGATTCGCGCTCCATGCCTCACCTTGGGGCGAGATGCGGAGTTCGAACTGGGCGTCCTGCACGTCTTCCTGCAATTGTTGGGCATTGGTCTCCAGAAAGAATTCGGCGTCCGGCGGCACCTGCCGTACGACCTCACGCAGGGCCCGCTGGGCCGTGGCCGAATGGTGGCATTCACCGATCAGCAGGATGCGGCCGCGCGACGGGGCGGGATCCGCTTGCAGCCTCATGCAGGCGCGGTCGATCTCGCGGGCCATCTCGGCTGGCGTGTTGACGACGGGAAACGCCCGGCGCACGGTGGGCGCGGCGAAGATCGCGCTCAGCGGATCGACCGCATGCTGGCCGTGCCACGACTGGCCGAACGTAGGCTCTCGCTTGGGCCGGTAGGCCGGCAAGCCGTCCCACGATTCACGCTCCACCTGCGGACTGGCGTAGCCCGGGCGGCTCGCATCCGTAGTGGCATTCAAGCCATAGCCTGCGAGGCCGGGTTCGGGCTCACGGGGCTGGACATGGGTAGGCGAGGCGCCGAAATGGATGGCAGAGAAAAGGGACACGACAACTCCTTCGCGTAAACATCCGCGGATGCGGGCGATGCGAGCGTGGCTCGGCGCTTGCGGAGCGCCTGCTCCGAGCCGAACCACCTGCCGCGCCGGGCGAAAAGGAGTACCCCATGGCGAAGCCCGGTCCGCTTTCACGAACCGGGCTTCGGGGGACCGGCGTCGGCCGGCCATTCAAGTCGATAACCCGATCACTTCTTCTCGGGCTCGTCCTTCTTCTTGTCGTTGCCTTCGATGTACGGGCTCCACGGCTTGGCCTGCACCGGGCCGGGGGTCTTCCATACCACGTTGAACTGGCCATCGGCCTTGATCTCGCCCACGAACACCGGCTTGTGCAGGTGGTGGTTCTTCTCGTCCATCTTGATGGTGAAGCCGTCCGGTGCCTTGAAGGTCTGTCCGGCCATGGCGGCGATGACCTTGTCGGTGTCGGTGGACTTGGCCTTCTCCACAGCCTGCTTCCACATGTGCATGCCGACGTAGGTGGCTTCCATCGGATCGTTGGTCAGCGGCTTGTCCATCTGACCGGGGATCTTCATCTTCTTGGCGTAGTCGCTCCAGGACTTGATGAACGCCGTGTTGGTCGGGTTCTTCAGGCTCATGAAGTAGTTCCAGGCGGCCAGGTGGCCGACCAGCGGCTTGGTGTCCACGCCGCGCAGTTCTTCTTCACCCACGGAGAAGGCGACGACCGGCACGTCCTTGGCCTTCAGGCCGGCGTTGCCGAGTTCCTTGTAGAAGGGCACGTTGGAGTCGCCGTTGATGGTGGAGACCACCGCCGTCTTGCCGCCCTGGGAGAACTTCTTGATGTCGGCGACGATGGTCTGGTAGTCGCTATGGCCGAAGGGGGTGTACTTCTCGTCGATGTCCGAGTCCTTCACGCCCTTGCTCTTGAGGTAGGCGCGCAGGATCTTGTTGGTGGTGCGCGGGTAGACGTAGTCGGTGCCCAGCAGCACGAAGCGCTTGGCCGAGCCGCCGTCCTTGCTCATCAGGTAGTCGACCGCCGGAATGGCTTGCTGGTTGGGCGCGGCGCCCGTGTAGAAAACGTTCTTGCTCAGCTCTTCGCCTTCGTACTGCACCGGGTAGAACAGCAGGCCGTTCATTTCCTCGACCACCGGCAGCACCGACTTGCGCGACACCGAGGTCCAGCAGCCGAAGATGACCGAGACCTTGTCCTGGCCGAGCAGCTGCTTGGTTTTTTCGGCGAACAGCGGCCAGTTGGAGGCCGGATCGACCACCACGGCTTCGAGCTGCTTGCCCATCACGCCGCCCTTGGCGTTGATCTCGGCGATGGTCATCAGGGCCACGTCCTTCAACGCGGTCTCTGAGATGGCCATGGTGCCCGACAGGCTGTGCAGGATGCCGACCTTGATGGTGTCGGCGGCGAACGCGGGCGTGGCGCCGGCGATGACGAGCGCGGCGCTGAGGGCCTTGAGGGTGAAGCGACGTTGCATGAATCTCTCTCCAAACATGGTTTTGTGACCTGACGGGATGGATTCTGTGGAGGGGTTGGGTGGCGGCCAATACGCCGGGTGGCGTATGTCGGGTGCTCTGCCGGATGCGTGCCACTGCGTGGGCTGTGTCTCCTGCGGAGGGCTGTGCCGCTGCGTTGGCTGCTTCTCCTGCGGAGGGCTGTGCCACTGCGTTGGCTGCTGTCCTCCGCCGGATGCGTGCCACTGCGTGGGCTGTGTCTCCTGCGGAGGGCTGTGCCGCTGCGTTGGCGGCTTCTCCTGCGGAGGGCTGTGCCACTGCGTGGGCCGCTGTCCTCCGCCGGATGCGTGCCACTGCGTGGGCTGTGTCTCCTGCGGAGGGCTGTGCCGCTGCGTTGGCGGCTTCTCCTGCGGAGGGCTGTGCCACTGCGTGGGCCGCTGTCCTCCGCCGGATGCGTGCCACTGCGTGGGCTGTGTCTCCTGCGGAGGGCAGAGGCCGGGATTTCGCCCCGGCGGGCGAGTCACTTTCTTTGCTTCGCCAAAGAAAGTAACCAAAGAAAGGCGACCCCGGTGGGCGAGGTCCTTACGGACACGCTGCGGTACTCGGTTTTGCGGGGTCTGGCGGAACTCACTTCGCTCAGACAGCCGCCAGCCCTTATCCGCAAAACCTCCGTTCCTCGCTCTCGATCACAGGGGACCCCAAACACCACACGGGCCATCGCTGCGCTCGGCCCACGACGGTCTTCGCTGCGCTCAACGGGGAAACGGGGCGACGCGTCAATGGGGCATTACAGATGGGTACACGGCGGCCGCATCGGTCGGTGCGGCAGCAAGCGCGCAGACAGTTGGGCGCATGCCAGCGCGCATGGCGCTCGGAGCTGCGCGGCCCCCTCACCGTACTCAGTGCGGTCGCCTGTTCTTATCCTCTCAGCCTCGACCCGCGAAGCGGGGCCATGGCTCTGGATCAACCCTTGTCCAAACTGTTGCCGCTAGAGCGTTCGAAGGCACATTCCCCAGGCCGAGCGAAGCAATGGCCCGACCGAGCTTCGAGCTCGTCTTCAAGGGTTTTTCTTTGGTGACTTTCTTTTGTCCCAACAAAAGAAAGACACCGTCTTGGTCGTCAAGCCCCGACTGCAGAAACCAGCGACGGGTCGAATGGTTTGCCCGACCTGAGTACTCCAAAAACGATCGCCAGCAACTTGTGCATGCAGGCCACTACCACGACCTTCTTAGGCTTGTTCTGCGCCCTCAGACGCTGGCTGAATGCCGCAACGATCGGATTGCATCGACTGGCGACAATTGCCGGGAAATACAACGCCTTCTTCAGCTCCCGGTGGCCCTGCGCATGAGTGCCATGGTGCTTGTTGAGCGAAGTGCCCGACTGTCTGATCAAGGGCGAAACACTCGCAAACGCCGCCAGCTCCTTGATCGACTTGAATCGCTCGGGCCGGCCTATGCGCGCCAGCAGTTGCGCCACCGTGCGCTCTCCAATGCCCGGAATGCTCTGCAGCAAACCATCTCGCTTCTGAAGATCCGGGTCGTCGTCGATGGTCTGGCGATTCCGGCGCTGGACCTCCTTGATCGATTGCGTCAGCACATCAATCATCTCCTGCAACGACGGTTGTACCGCGCTGTGCGCCACATCCAGGCGGTTGAGCTCGCCCTGGCGGATCTGCTGCAGCGTGTCCAGACGCGCAACCAGCGCCTGCAACTCCCGCACCGCCCTGCTCGGTGCCTCCCAGGCCTCTGGCCGCGTCATCCGGCAGAACCTCGCCAGGCTCCTGGCGTCAGCGCTGTCGGTCTTGTTGCGCGTGCCCTCCACCTCGATGAAGCGTTTGACCTTCATCGGGTTGGCGACCGAGACCAGCACGCCCTGGTCGTGAAGCGAACACGCGAGCAGTTCGTGGTACGTGCCGGTGGCCTCCATGCAGACATGCACTTGCGACACACCGCCCTGTACGTGCTCGACCAACCAGCCAAACAAGGCCGCGCAACCGCTTGCCGTGTTGGGAAAAACCTTGGTCCTGTACTTGCCCTGCTCGTTGAGCAACGCCGCATCGAGCTTGGCCTTGCTGACATCTACGCCCACTTGAGAGTTCATTGCCGACACCCTGCAAAAAAGCACGCTATTCGACTCTCTCAACCTGATACGCGGGGTCAGCCAGCGGCCCGCGCGGGCCGCTGGCGCCCCAAGACACCGTTCGAGCTACGACGTCGAATCCGTCACCGTGCACCAGTCTTTCTTACGGGATCTGATCCCAAGTTACCGCACAGGGTCACCGCAACGGGCCTCCTTCGCGCGAAGGGAAGCCGGCCCACAAGGTATCAGTTACCGCGGGTCTGGGGGCGCGCAAGCCCCCAGCTCCACCCTCTGCAAAGAGAAGTAAAAAAGCAAATAGCCAGCTCATCGAAGAGCAATCCCGCCTTTCAGCGCGACCAACTGCAAAAGGAAAATTGGCAAGACCAAACCTACGCCCGCATAGGCCTCATCCCACACCCCCCCAAAAAACCAACGCGCACCATGTTTTTTCACCTCGCAACCGCAAAGGAGAAACACCATGCAACGCGCCAAACAAGGATCCAATAAAGACAAGCCCGCAACCACAAAAGGCCTGCCAGTAGCCAGCGACGCCACCCAGCGCAACGAACCCCGCCGCACACCCGAAAGCCGCGGCGATCGCGACGACCACATCGGCGGCAACAACCAGCGTCAACACCGCCAGGGCGGCCTTGGCAGCCACTGACCGAACCACCGGTGCCGACCACCCCCGGGCCGTCATCCCACCGGAGCGCCGGCGCCCCGCAGTTCGAGTTTGATCTTCTCGTTGAGCATCCAGTCGATCAGCCGTCCCATGCGACCGACCTTCGACCGGTTCAGGAGCTCGTCGGTGTAGATACCCGACACCACCCATGGCTCGCCGTCGATGCGGTATCGCACCAATTACCCAACGGCGGTGGGCTCCCAGCCAACGAGCACTTCGCGCCCATCCGGCAGGTAGGCGGCCCTGAGCCCATGAACGTGATCCGCACCCGGTGGATAAGCGACACCGCCGGTCGCGCGCTTGTCGCCGCACGGGACCGAAACGAGCAGACTCTTCAGGTCGGGAAAGAAAATATGGCCCCGGCTGGCACCGGTCAGTCGTCGTAAATCACCCGCGCCCGTGGCCTCCAGCACCGGCTGGTAGTTCTCGTGAAATGCCCGCAACGCCCGCATGGCTGCGCGTCGGTCCAGGGGCGGGGGCGGTGCGGGCGTAGTCTGCTGGCTCAGCAAGCCCGGCGGGGTGGTTCTACGCGTGAAGGGACCGGCGACCTTGTTGTAGATGTGGCGCTCGCCCAACTCCCCGACCGCCCGGCCGATCGCGTCGTTCAACAGCCGGCTGGTGGATGGCAGTTGTTCCATGGCCGAAGCATCACTTTCCAGTGCCATGGCCGGCAAAGCTTCGAGCCATTCGTTGGCGTATGCCACCAGACAGCTCATCGCATCGTCGACAGTCAGTCCCATCGCGTAGAGCCGCCCCGACACCGCCATGTTGTCGATGCGAATCTCGGCTTCATGGAAACTGCTGCGCAGGCGATCCGAAATGGTCTCCATCGTGGCGCACGCTCTGCGGAACCGGTCGACTCGGTCGACCGCTGCGCCATTTGCGGAGAGAAGCGTGACCGCCTGCTCCACCCATTCCTGCAGGCAGGCACCGTTCCCGCGGGTCTGCGCGTGGTGCAGCAGACCGGTGTAAGTCGTCAACAGGTCGAGTTCTTCGGCTGCGCCCGCCGACCCGGACGGCAGCGCCGGGAAATGTGGCCGCTCTATCAAGCAATCGGTGTTGGAAGTGTCGGAAACGCTGGTGGGGCTGGTGGCGTTGGTGGCGTTGGTGGCGTTGGTCGCGTTTCCGGATGTCGTGACACCCGTCGTGTCGGCGCCTTCTCCCGTATCGCCCCACGCCGATCGGCGCAGTTTGCCAAGCATGGACAACACGCCCTCGCCCCCGCCCTCGGCGACATCCGCGCCAGGCCGCGCCTGGGGATGGACGCGGTCGCGATCAGTCAACAAGGCCGTGGCACCGGCTCGCACGGCCGCCGAAACGACGGGAACCAGGACGGCGACTACCGTGGCGGGAGATGGGATCATGCTGCTGCAGGCCCGGTGATGGTGACCCGCAAAAGATTGCGCCGAATCGCCCGCCCCACTGCATGCGAAAGCGCGAAAAGACGTTGCCTTGCCGAATGCCGCACCGCCGCCAAGCCGCTTCGGCTCGAAACTTCAGCCCTCGAACTGCGGATGCAGCTGCGCGATGCGGTTCATCGCCATGCCGGCCGCCGCCGTGCGGGTCTCCACGCCCAACTTGGCGAGGATGCGTTCGAGGTGCTTCTTCACCGTCGCCGGGCTGGAACCCAGGATGTCGGCGATGTCGCGATTGATCTTGCCCTTGACCACCCAATAGAGCACTTCGGCCTCGCGCGCGGTGAGCGCGAAGCTCAGCCGCATCGCCTCGATGACCGCCGCGTCGCTTACCTCGCGCATCACCAGCAGCCAGTCGCCGCCCTCCTCGCTGTCGCCGATCTGCCGGTGCAGCCGCACCGTCAGCCGCGAAGCGCCCTGCTCGAAGGCCAGGCGAGGTGGCTCGATGGTGGGCGGGCCGTCCATTACGTGGCCGCGCAGCCAGTCGAGCACCGGGCCGGGCGTGACCGGCGCGGCGGTTCCGAACCAGCGGTCGAGCAGTTCGCGCGCCAGCGGGGTCTGCCACATCAGCCGGCCGTCGCCGGCGCGTACGGTGATGCTGGCGTAGCCGAAGGCGTCGAGCGCGTTGCGCGCCTGCCCGGCCTGGCTGGCCTCCTGCCGCGCCTGGCGCGCGCCCTGCAGGTGCACGTTCATTCGGGCCAGCACTTCCTTGGGCTTGATCGGTTTGGTGACGTAGTCGGTGGCCCCCGCGCCGAGCGCGGCGACCAGGTGCTCGGTCTCGGTCAGGCCGGTCATGAAGACGATGGGGATGTGGCGCGTCGCCGGGTCGGCCTTCAGGCGCCGGGCGACTTCGAAGCCGTCCATGCCCGGCATGATCGCGTCGAGCAGCACGATGTCGGGCCGGGCCTGGGCGGCCCGGGCCAGGGCCGATTCGCCGGAGGTGGCTACCAGCACGGTGTAGCCCGACTCGTCGAGCGCGTCGTGCAGCAAGGCCAGGTTGTCGGGCACGTCGTCGACGATGAGCACCAGGTCGCTGTTGGCGCGGTCGAGCGCGTCGAATGCGGACGGGGGAACGGAGGGCGTCACGGGATGGGTCGATCAGGAAGAGGGCGC
Organism: Xylophilus sp. GOD-11R; assembly: GCF_033546935.1. Classification (GTDB taxonomy): domain Bacteria; phylum Pseudomonadota; class Gammaproteobacteria; order Burkholderiales; family Burkholderiaceae_C; genus Xylophilus. Next base: position 4,114,432 of record NZ_CP137854.1, read on the forward strand.
GGGGTCGGCGGCGAGCCGCTCGGCGATCGCCTCGAAGCGGAATTGTCGCGCCAGAGCGCGCATCTCCTCGACGAAGACAGCGCAGTCGGGCCGACGACGCTCGATGTCGGCCAGGGTGTTGAGGATGCCCCGGTAGTAGCCCAGCTCGGCGCCCTCGCGCAGGGCCTGCAGCGACTCGGCGTCGGGCAGCACCGTGGCGGCCGGCGCGGGCGCGGGTTCGACCACGGGCGCGGCCTCGGCTCGCCAGGTCAGTGCGAGCCGGCGCTCCAGCCAGTCGAGCAGCTCGCCGTGGCGCAGCGGCTTGGTGATGAAGTCCTGCATGGCGATGCCGACGTCGTTGTCCAGCCCCTTGTCGAAGGCGTTGGCCGAGACGATCGCCACCGCCACGCCGGTGTGGCCCACCGCGCGCAGCCGGCGGATGGTCTCCCAGCCGTCGATGCCGGGCATGGCCAGGTCCATCAGGATCGCGTCGGGCCGGTAGCCGGCGGCCAGCAGGTCCAGGCAGTCGTGACCGCTGGCCGCGGTGCGCAGCCGAAAGCCCAGGGGGCTCAGCACCTGCACCAGCAGTTCGCGGTCGGGCTCCTCGTTGTCGACCACCAGGATGTCGCGTCGCCGGCCTTCGTAACCACGCCGCACGGCGTTGCCGCGCGGGCCGGCACGCTGCTCGGCGAGCTCCGGCAGGAACAGCCGCACCCGGAAAGTGGAGCCAGTGCCCGGCGTGCTTTCGGCGGTGAGCTGGCCGCCCATCAGGCCGGTCAGCATCTCGGCGATGCTCAGGCCGAGGCCCGCGCCGGGCGCACTGCGGGCACTGGAGGAAGACCCCCGCGCGAAGGGTTCGAAGATGTGCGCCAGCTCCTGCGGTTCCATGCCGGGGCCGGTGTCGGCGATCTCGATGTCCGCCATTTCGCGCCGGTGCCGGATGCGCAGGCTGACGCTGCCCGCCGCGGTGAACTTGATCGCGTTGCCGATCAGGTTGATCAGGATCTGCCGCAGCCGTTTCTCGTCGGCGCGCACCACCTGCGGCAGGCGGCCGGTCACCTCGAAATGGAACTTGAGGCCTTTCTCGCGCGCCTGCAGCTCGAACAGGTCGGCGATCTCCTGCACCACGTCGGCGAAGCGCGTCGGCGCCAGCTCCAGCGTCAGCTTGCCGGCCTCGATGCGGGCGATGTCGAGCGTGCCCTCGATCAGCCCCAGCAAATGCTCGCCGCCGCGCTTGATGACCTCCACCGCCTGGCGCCGGTGCGGCGGCACGCTCGGGTCTTCGCCCATCAGCTGGGCGTAGCCGAGGATGCTGTTGAGCGGCGTGCGCAGCTCGTGGCTGATGGCGCTGATGTAGCGGCTCTTGGCCTGGTTGGCATGGTCGGCCTGCTCGCGCGCGGCCTCGGCCACCTGGCGCGCCTGCTGCAGCGCGGCGTCGGTGCGGCGGTGCGACTCGATTTCCTCGACCAGCAGGTGCGTCTGCCGATTCGACTCCTCCTGCGCCACCCGCCGGCTCTCGTGCGCCAGCACCATCCACCAGGCGACGATGCCGGAGATGACCAGCAGCGCCATGTAGGCCTTCAGGAAACCCGCCGCGAGCGAGCCGGCCGACGCCGAACCGCCGCTGGCCGCCAAGGTGCCGACCTCCTGCCGGTAGAGCAGACCGAAGACCACGCCGAGCAGCGGCACGATGACCATCATCAACAACAGGAAGTGACCGAGGCCGGTGTCGAGATAGGGCCAGACCCGGCGCGGCAGCAGCCCGCGCAAGGCCTGCGACCACTGCGCCTTCAGGCTCGCGTGGGGCTTGCACAGGTCGCCGCACCGGGCATCGAGCGTGCAGCACAGCGAACAGATATGGCCCTGGTAGGCCGGACAGTAGGCCATGTCCGGGCCTTCGTAGTTCTGTTCGCAGACGGTGCAGCGCAGGGTGCGCGGCGCCGCACCGCCGGTGGCCTCGGCCGGCACCAGGCGTATGACGGGCAGCGGCTCGCGCGCCAGGTAGTAGCGCCCGCGCGTGGCCCAGGCGATGAGCGGCGAGGCGACGAGTGCGGTGCCCAGCGCGATCAGCGCCGAGAACGCCTGCGCCATCGGCCCGAACCCGCCCAGGTGCGCGGCGATCGCCAGCGCCGAGGCCAGGCCCATCGCGCCCACGCCCACCGGGTTGATGTCGTAGAGGTACGCCCGCTTGAACTCCACCCCGGCCGGCGACAGCCCCAGCGGCTTGTTGATCACCAGGTCCGCCACCACCGCCATGATCCAGGCGATGGCGATGTTGGAGAACAGCCCGAGCACGTCGCCCAAGGCGTCGAACACGTTCATCTCCATCAGCATGAAGGCGATCAGCGTGTTGAAGATCACCCACACCACGCGCCCCGGATGGCTGTGCGTGACGCGCGAGAAGAAGTTGCTCCAGGCCAGCGAGCCGGCGTAGGCGTTGGTGACGTTGATCTTGAGCTGCGACAGCACCACGAAGAAGGCCGTGGCGGCCACCGCGAAACCGTAGTGCGGGAACACGTATTCGTAGGCCGCCAGGTACATCTGGTTGGGGTCGACCGCGCGGTCGGGCGGCACCATGTGCGAGATGGCCAGCCACGCCAGCAAGGCACCGCCGAGCATCTTGACCACCCCCAGCACCACCCAGCCCGGCCCGCCGGCCAGCACGCCCAGCCACCAGCGGCGGCGGTTGTCGCGGGTGCGTTCGGGCATGAAGCGCAGGTAGTCGGCCTGCTCGCCCATCTGCGTGATGAGCGCGATGCCCACGGTGAGCGCCGCGCCGAAGGCATGCAGGTTGAAGCCGGCGCCGACGCCGCTCTCGCCGCCGTAACGCACGATGCCGTCAAAGGCGGTCGGGTCGCGCAGGAGCACGTAGACGAAGGGCACGATCAGCATGGCCAGCCACACCGGCTGCGTCCACAGCTGCAGCCGGCTGATGGCCGAAACGCCGTGCGTGACCAGCGGAATCACCACCAGTGCGCAGATGAGATAGCCCCAGCGCGGCGGTATGCCCAGCGCCAGCTCCAGCGCATAGGCCATCACCGCCGCCTCCAGGGCGAAGAAGATGAACGTGAAACTGGCGTAGATCAGCGAGGTGATGGTCGAGCCGATGTAGCCGAAGCCGGCGCCCCGGGTGAGCAGGTCCATGTCGACGCCGTAGCGCGCCGCGTAGATGCTGATCGGCAGGCCGGCGGTGAAGATGATCAGCCCGGTCGCGAGGATCGCCCAGAAGGCGTTCATTACCCCGTACTGCACCAGCAGCGTGGCGCCCACCGCCTCCAGGATCAGGAACGAAGCGGCGCCGAACGCGGTGTTGGCCACCCGCCATTCCGACCATTTGCGAAAGCGCCGGGGCGCGAAACGCAACGCGTAGTCTTCGAGCGTCTCGCGGCCGACCCAGTTGTTGTAGTCGCGCCGGATCTTCACTACCCGCTGCAGCGGCGCGGCCGTCGTGTCGGCCGGCGCGGTCTGGGAAACGGCGGCATCCGTCATGGGCAGGGGCATCGCGAAGAGGTTTGAACGGGTCGAATCATGGTCTCGTCATGGTGGCAGCAGCATCCGTGCCACCGCGCTTTGTTACGGGTTAGTCCGGATGCTTTTAGCTACGCCTGCGACGGTTGGTGCACAATTGAGGTCCTTACGCGCTTCAACCTGACCAGAACCTGACTGCCCGGCCGTCTCCATGCGAATCGCCATTTCCGCCTTGTTGTTCCTTTTGCTGGCGCTCACCGCGCTGGCCGGGACCGGCTGCAAGCGGACGAAAGCACCGCCGGCTGGGCATCCGGCGTCTTACGTGCTGATGGCGCCGCAGATTCAGTCGCATCCGCTGATGGTGGCGCAGCACAAGTCGGAGCCTTCGCATCCGATGTTCGTGTTTTGCCATCCGCGCACGGATCAGCTCGACGACGCCTCCATTTCGGCGGCGGAGGCGCAGGTCGCGTTCGACCTGCAGGCCAACAACGACGACCGGACCGAAATGATATCGGCCGCGTTCGAGCGTCCCGACATCCCGTCCGTCCACCATCCGCTGGTGGTCCAGGCCCTTTCCGACAGCGCCAGCGCCTGGCAGATGGCGCTGTTGCGGCCACCAAGACTGGCCTGACCCCACCGGCCTGACCGCCAGGCCGGCAGCCGTGCGCCCGCACGGCGTCTCTGCACGCTCCGCTTCGGAGCCGGTCCCTCCAACCGCTTCGCCCATCCCGCCTCTGCGCGGGACGCCTTGCGCAGCGCCCCCCGTTTGTTGTTTCTTTCCTGCCTCCGACCGAGGCAGCACCGACCATGTCCCATCGCCTGTTCCGCGCTCGAGGCGCCTTGGCACTGCTGGCCGCCGGCTGCATCGCGCAGCCCGCCGCCGCGCAGTTCGCCCTGCAGCCCCAAAGCGCCACCGAACGTCCCGCAGCGCCAGCGCCCGTATGGCCTGCCGTGCGACCCGCGCCGACTCCCGCCGCCCAGCCGGCGGCCAGCGCGCCGGCCAACGCGCCCACTGCTCCGAGGCGCGGCACCGACGCGCCACCACTCAACCTGCCGGCCGCCGCCGCCAGCGGCGCGGCCGTCACCGCGTCGCTCGAAACCGGCGCGCGCATCAACCTGCAGCAGCTCACCGATGCGATCGTGCAGAACAACACCGGCCTGCTGTCGGCGCAACGGCTGCGCAACACCGCACAGGCGGCGATCAACAGCGCCGGCGCGTTTCCCAACCCGCGCCTGGAATACAGCGCCGGCAACCAGAGCGCCCGCCAGGTCGGCGGCGTGGGCGGCAACGTCTCCACTTACGGCATTTCGCAGCTGATCGAGAACCCCTGGCTGCGTGAAGCCCGGGTGGACGCTGCCCGCTTCGGCGAACGCGCCAGCACCTTCCAGGTCGGCGTGACCCGCAACGAGCTGGTCGCCCAGGTGCGCCTGCGCGCTTACGACCTGCTCCTGCGCCAAGCCGAGGCTGCCGCCGCCGCCGAGGCCTCGTCGCTGCTGGAGCAGGTCAACACCCGGGTGCGCGCCCGGGTCGACAGCGGTGAGGCGCCGCGCTACGAGCTGATCAAGGCCGACGCCGAAACCGTCAACGCCCGCTCGCTGCAGCAGACCGCATTGCTGCAGGCGCAGCAAGCCGCCATCACCCTCAACCGCCTGGGCGCCGGCACCTTGCCGCCGCAATGGTCGCTGGACGCCGCACTGAGCGAGACACCGCGCCCCATGCCCGACATGAATCTGCTGCGCGAGCAGATGCTCGCCCGCAACCCCGAGCTGATGACGCTCAGGGCCGAGGTCGACCGGGCACGCGCCCAGCTCGACCTGGCCGAAGCCGGCCGTCTGCCGGGCGTGGAGCTGCGCCTGAGCCAGAGCCGTGAGCCCGACGTGAAGCAGAACATCTTCGGCGTGACGCTGCAGATTCCCCTGTTCGACCGCCGCACCGGCCCCATCGCCGAAGCCGGCTCCGAACTCGAACGTGCCCGCGGTCGGCTCGACGGCCGCCAGGCCGAGCTCGAACAGCAGCTGCAGGCCGCCGAGAAGGCGCTCGAAATGGCCCGCCTGCGCATTGAGGCGCTGTCGCAGGGCGCGGTTCGCGACGCCGAGGCCGCGCTGCGGGTGGCCGATGCCGCCTGGCGCTTCGGCGAGCGCGGCATTCTCGACGTACTCGACTCGCAACGGGTGCTGCGCGCGGTCCGGGCCGACCTGCTGACCGCCCGCTTCCAGGCGCAGGCCGCCCGCACCGAACTCGATTTCCTGTCCGGCCGCTGGGCCGACGACACACCGCCGCTGCCTTCCGCAGCGCTTCAGCGCGGAGGCATGCAATGAGCCGCTCCGCCGCCCTTCCTACCGAATTGCCGAATCACGAAAGGCCCGCCATGGACCACCCCCGATTTTTCACCCGCACCGTGCTGGCCGTCTGCCTGGTCGCTGCGCTCGCCGCCTGCGGCAAGAAGGAAGAGGCCGCGCAGGCCGCGCCTGAAACCCCGCCCGATCCGATGCTGGTTACCGTGCAGCCGGCCATGGCCGGCAATTTCAAGGTCGGCAAGCTCGCCACCGCGGAGATCTCGCCGGTGCAGGAGATCACCGGCCGCATCGACGCCAGCGAACACCGCGTCACCCGCATCGGTTCGGCTGTGACCGGCCGGGTCACCGAGGTCATGGTGGAGATCGGCGACACGGTGCGTGCCGGCCAGGCGCTGGCCCGTGTCGCCAGCCCCGAACTCACCCAGGCGCAGCTCGCCGTGCTGCGCGCCAACGCGGCCAGCAGCCTGGCCAGCCGCGCGGTCGACCGTGCGCGCCAGCTGCTGCAGGCCGACGTGATCGGCTCGGCCGAACTGCAACGCCGCGAGTCCGAACTGTCCGTGGCCAACGCCGAACTGCGCGCCTCCACCGAGCAGCTGCAACTGCTGGGCATGTCGAACGGCGACATTCAGTCGCTGCGCACCAAGGGCACGCTCGCCGCCGCCACGCTGGTGGTGTCGCCACGGGCCGGCGTGGTGATCGAGCGCAATGTCAGCCAGGGCCAGGTGGCCCAGCCGGGCGATCCGCTCTTCACCGTGGCCGACCTGCAGAAGGTCTGGGTCATCGGCGCGGTGCCGGAACAGGCCGCCAGCTCGGTCGAGGTCGGCCAGTCGATGGAAATCAGCGTGCCGGCGCTCGGGGGCGACCCGCTCACCGGCAAGGTGGTGGTGGTGGGCGCCACGGTGCAGCCCGACACCCGCACCGTCGCCGTCCGCACCGAGGTCGACAACCCCAAGCGCGCGCTCAAGCCGCAAATGCTCGCCACCATGCGCATCTCGGGCGCGGCGTCCAAGGTGCTGGCGGTGCCGCCGTCCTCGGTGGTGCGCGACAACGACCGCGACAACGTGTTCGTGAAGACCGGCGAGAACAAGTACCGACTGACCCCGGTCGAGCTCGGCCCCAACAGCGGCGGCATGCGGCCAATGCTGCAGGGCCCGCGTGAAGGCACCGAGATCGTCACCGAAGGCGCTTTCCACCTGAACAACGAGCGCAAGCGCGCGGAACTGGAGTGATCGCCAGATGATTGCTTCACTCATCAAGGCCGCGCTCGGGCAGCGGCTGCTGGTGGTCGTGCTCGGCCTGGTGCTTTGCGCCTTCGGCATGCGAGCCGCCACGAAACTGTCGGTGGACGCGTTCCCCGACGTGACCAATGTGCAGGTGCAGGTCGCCACCGAAGCCCCGGGCCGTTCGCCCGAGGAAATCGAGCGATTCGTCACCGTGCCGCTGGAGATATCGCTGACCGGCCTGCCGGGCTTGGTCGAGATGCGCTCGCTCAACAAGAGCGGCCTGTCCATCATCACGCTGGTGTTCACCGACGCGACCGACGTGTACTTCGCGCGGCAGCTCGTCACCGAGCGGCTGATCGAGGTCACGCCGCGCATGCCAGCGGGCATCCTGCCGGTGCTGGGGCCCGTTTCCACCGGCCTGGGCGAGGTCTATCAGTACACGCTGGACCATCCCGACGACGGTGAACGCGCGCTGACGCCCGAAGAGCTGGCCGAGCGCCGCACCATCCAGGACTGGGTCGTGCGGCCGATGCTGCGCTCCATCCCGGGCGTGGCCGAGATCAACTCGCAGGGCGGCTATGTGCGCCAGTACCAGGCCCTCGTCGATCCGGTGCGCCTGCGCCATTACAACCTGTCGGTGCAGCAGGTGGTCGACGCCATCGCGGCCAACAACTCCAACGCCAGCGGCGGCATCCTGCCGCTGGGCACCGAGCAGTACCTGATCCAGGGCTCGGGCCTCATCAAGACGCTGGAGGACATCGGCAACATCGTCATCAAGGAGCAGAACGGCACCCCGGTCTACGTGCGCAACGTGGCCGAGGTGCGCATCGGCAACGAGGTGCGCCAGGGCGGCATCGTCAAGGGCGGCTACACCGAAGCGGTGTCGGGCATCGTGCTGATGATGCGCGGCGGCAACGCCAAGGAAATCGTGACCCGGGTCAAGGCCAAGGTCGACGAAATCAACGCCAAGGGCATGATCCCCGGCGGCCTGCAGATCACCGCGTTCTACGACCGTACCGACCTGGTCGACTCGGCCCTGTGGACGGTCGGCAAGGTGCTGATCGAGGGCGTTGTACTGGTGGTGATCGTGCTGTTCATCTTCCTGGGGGACGTGCGCTCCAGCCTGATCGTGGTGGCGACGCTGCTGATCACGCCGCTGTGTACCTTCATGGTCATGAACCGCTACGGCATATCGGCCAACCTGATGTCGCTGGGAGGGCTGGCGATCGCCATCGGCCTGATGGTGGACGCCACGGTGGTGGTGGTGGAGAACGTGTTCCACAAGCTCGGCCAGGTGACCGACGACAGCCGCGGCGCCAAGGTGCGGGCGATCCTGCAGGCCACCACCGAGGTCGCCACCCCGACCATCTTCGGCATCATGATCATCATCCTGGTGTTCCTGCCGCTGATGACGCTGCAGGGCATCGAGGGCAAGATGTTCGGCCCGCTGGCGCTGACCATCGCGATCTCGCTCTTCGTCTCGCTGCTGGTGTCGCTGTTCCTGTCGCCGGTGCTCTGCTCCTACTTCCTCAAGGGCGGCGCCGACCACGACACCAAGATCATTGCGCTGATGAAGCGCGCCTACCTGCCGCTGCTCGACCGCGCGTCCACCCACAACCGCATGACGCTGGCGGTGGCCGTGGCCCTGCTGCTGGGCTCGATGGCGCTGTTCCCCTTCCTCGGCAAGTCCTTCATGCCGACGATGAAGGAAGGCGCGCTCACGCCGCAGATCAACCGCGTGCCCAGCATCTCGCTGGAAGAGTCGCTGCGCATGGAAATGGACGCCATGAAGATGGTGGCCTCGGTGCCTGGCGTGAAGTCGGTGGTCTCCAAGATCGGGCGGGGCGAGTCGCCGGCCGACCCGGCGGGCCCCAACGAGTCCGATCCGATCGTGATCCTGGATCCGGAAAGCGACCGCTCCCAGGACGAGGTCGACGAGGACATCCGCAAGAAACTCTCGACCATTCCGGGCGTGCAGATCGTGCTGTCGCAGCCGATCTCCGAGCGGGTCGACGAGATGGTGACCGGCGTGCGGTCGCAGGTGGCGGTGAAGGTGTTCGGCGACACGCTGCCCGAACTCAAGCGCGTCTCCGAAGACATCGCCCGGATCCTCAAGAGCATCCCCGGCAGCGTCGACATCCGCATCGAGCGGCTCTCCGGCCAGCAGGCGTTGAACATCGACATCGACCGCAAGGCCATCGCCCGCTACGGCATCAACGTGGCCGAGGTGCAGGCGCTGATCGAGTCGGCCATCGGCGGCAAGCCGGTGACCACGCTCTACGAGGGCGAACGCCGCTTCGCGGTGGCGGTGCGCTTCCCCGAGGAGCAGCGCAACTCGGTCGAGACCATCTCGCGCATGCTGCTGCCAACGCTCGACGGCGCGCAGATTCCGCTGTCGTCGGTGGCGAAGATCGAACTCGTCGACGGCCCGGCGCAGATCAGCCGCGAGAGCGGCAAGCGCCGGGTGGTGGTGGGCTCCAACGTCGACGGTCGTGACCTGGCCGGCTTCGTCGCCGAAGCGCAGGCCAAGATCGATCGCGAGGTGAAGCTGCCCGACGGCTATTACCTGGTCTACGGCGGCCAGTTCGAGAACATGGAACGCGCCATGGCCACGCTGTCGGTTATCGTGCCGCTGACCATCGCCGCGATCTTCTTCCTGCTGTTCATGCTGTTCAAGTCGGTCAAGCTGGCGGGCCTGATCATCCTGGTGCTGCCTTTCGCCTCGATCGGCGGCCTGATCGGGCTGTTCGTCACCGGCGAATACGTCAGCGTGCCGGCCTCGGTGGGCTTCATCGCGCTCTGGGGCATCGCGGTGCTCAACGGCGTGGTGCTGGTGAGCTACATCCGCCGCCTGCGCGAAGACGGCATGGACGTGGCCGAAGCGGTGCGCGAAGGCTGTATCGCCCGGTTCCGGCCGGTGATGATGACCGCCACCGTCGCACTGCTGGGACTGGTGCCCTTCCTGTTCGCGACCGGTCCCGGCTCCGAAGTACAGAGGCCCCTGGCCATCGTGGTGATCGGGGGACTCATCTCCTCGACGCTGCTCACACTGGTGGTGCTGCCCACGCTCTACCGCTGGTTCGACGAAAAACCGATGGAAGCCTGACCGATGAAAGAAATCCGAGCGATCGTGCGGCCCACCCGCATCCAGAAGCTGCGCGATGCCCTGCGCGCCATTCCCAATTTTCCGGGCGTGACCCTGTTCAAGGCCGAGGGCTTCACCGCCCCGGCGTCGGCCAATCGCCGCAGCGTGCGCGAAGAGCTGGTGGACTTCAGCGAGAAGACCATGCTCAGCGTGGTCTGCGAAGACGACATGGTCGAATCGATCCGCGAAGCCATCATGCTGAGCTGCCGCACCGGCCAGATCGGCGACGGGCTGGTCTGGGTGGTGGACATCGGCGAGATTCACCGGGTGCGCGACGGCTCGCCTTACTGACCGATAAGCGAAGCGTCGACGACGACGGCCCGGGGTGCGATTCGCGGCCCGGGCCGTTTTTTCGTCCGACGGCAAGCGCACTGGAAGCGGGAACCAGAACCATCAGCGGTTTCGGTTCCCGATCGCCATGATTTCTCCGTCGTACCCATCGTCGTCATGCGCGCCTTGCGGCAGGTCGACGCCGGTCAACCCGCACACCGGCAGCACCAGGCCGCCCCCGCCCCCATACCACGAGGCCATCCACACGACCACCTCGTGGCAGGACCTGCCGGACACCGGTTCAGGACTTCCGTCGGCGGACCGGCATCTGTTCAGCGCAATGCCATCGCAGCTGCGCGCCGACACCGAACCGGCCGATCACGCCTGCGGCGGCACCACGCTCGGCCAGGTCCGAGCCGCAGCCTCGGAGGTGACCGGCAGCGTGAAAAACGGCTTCGAGCAGATCGACAAGGTCCACCGCATCCTCCAGGAGAAAGGCCAGCGCCTGCCACCGGGTCATCTGCAGTGCTGGGTCATGCTCGAACGCCCCGAGCTGTTTTCCAAGACGGCATTGCTGAAATGGTTCGTAGACGAGGCCGAGCAGGCCTGCCGCGCAGATCCTGACCTGCTCAATGACAACGAACGCTACGGGGGCCTGATCGCCCGCCTGGGCGCGGTCGAGCCCTGCGGCCCCGATCTGCTGCGCTTTCTGGCCACCCGCACGGCTGCGTCGATGGCCTACCTTCGATACCGGGTGGCGGGCACGCCCGTGGACCCACAAGGCATGGTGGAGCCACGGCCGACCGAATCGGCCACGGACGATCTGGCCTTGCTCTGCAGCGCGATTACCCGGCATGGGCAGGCGATACGCGAAACCATCCTGGGGATGGCCAACGCAGGCTTCGCGATGACCAAGGGCGAGTTGCGTGGCATGCTGGAGAGCCGGCGAATCCACCTGGCCAGCGCCGTGCTCCGGCACCTGCCGAAACTCATGCCGGAGATCGAACACCGCCGCGGATTATTCTTTCCGCGGGGACAGTCACCCAAACAGAGCCGCCGCTGGCCGCCACGTGACGCTACCTCCCAGGTATTTCGCGGCAAACCGCCGCTGGCTACCGGCGAGCCGGGCGCACCGCTGCAATGGCGCGTCACCGGCCTGGCCACGTACCTGTTGAAACACCACCCCGGCGGGTACAGCCAGCAGGACTGCGCAAACGCAGTCCATCGGCTGCGACCGCAGCTCGGCAGCGCGGCACGCACCGCGCTCGTCCAGAAGATGGAGCAGGCCGGCCTGCTGCGTCGCGATGGCACGCTGCTGAGCCTCAATGATCGGCTCCTGTGCGCCGACGCGGGCCAAAAGGTGCGGGCGCATCGCCGGCCCGCACCCGACCAGCGCCGCAAAGCCGCAAAAGCCATCAGGGCGCAATACGCCCGGCAGGTCGAAAAGCTCTTCGCGACCCTCCGCGACCTTCTTCAGAAGAACAAATTGGTCGACTTCACGAAAACCGACCAGGCCGGCCAACAACACTTCGATATCGAAAAAATCTTCAGCCTCGTCATCGCCGACTGCCCCACCATGAACGCGAAGAAAGTGCGCGACCTCATCAGCCGCATTTCCCCGGCACGTCTGCCGCAAGTACTGGACCGCGCGCAGTGGCGTAAACCCGCTATGGCGCACGACCTGCTGCAGACGCATATCACCGAGCTCATGCGGCAACTTCCACTGCTGGCTTTCGCCACGCATCACGACATCGCGTACTGGATCAATGAACGCGCTCCCGAGCACTTCTGTACCGCAGCGCGGCTGAACAAATTCGTATCCCGGGTAGGTCGCAACAAGCTGCTCGCCCGCCAGGCCATCGGCGATCTGTTCGACCAGGGCGGCATGCAGCTTTTCATGAGCCAGGTCTCCAGCAGTGCCGTCAGCACGGTCTGCCTGCGTGACCATCTGGCATGGCAAGGGATCGGCATCACCACGAAAGACCTCAAGGCCCTGCTGGCAGAACATCGGCATCGCATCCCGCCCATGACCGGCGAGCAACTGGGCCGCCACGTCTGGAACGGCGCCCTCAACAAACAGGGTGCGGCCAAGGCGATCATGGCCAGTCTCGACCTGCGCCAAGGCAGTGACCTGCCGCCGTGGGACACCTACATCGCGGCCTTCGAGAGCGAGATCTGCCCGCCCGACGCGAACGGCACATCCCGCCTCTACAACGGACGCGCGGCGATGGAGATATTCACCGCGCTCGCCCGCGAACTCGACCCGGCAGGCGTCATCGCGGCGCCCGGTGACACGCGCATGGAGATCGACCACGAGCAGTACGGCACGCTCGACGAGCTCCTGGCCACGGGCTTCGACATCCCTGGACTCGAAGCCGACCACCAGGCCCGATCCGAGCCTGGACCCGAGTTGTATTTCGAACCCGAGCCGGACCTGGCACCGGAGCCGGCACCGGAGCCGGCTCCGGACCCGGCACCGGAACAGCAGCCTCAAATCAACAGCGTGGGCATTCCCCCGATCGAACAGCTGCGGCGGCACCTGCAGCAGCGCGCGATCGCGTCCGGCCCGGCGGATACCCCCGGCACCAGGCAGGTCGATGCACCCACATCCCCACTCGTCCCGGCCCACGAGCCCGCCTTCTCTGACGCCTGCAATGCCATCGCCGAAGTGCTCCGGCGCCCAGCGCCTTCCGACGACTTCGCACGTTGGCTGGCCGAAGCGGGCGCCGCTGATGGCAATGTGCCCCGCGCCATCGGCGGCGCCACGGTGGTCGCCTACCTAAGGGACCGCTACGGTCGACACCTGCAAGACCACTACGGCAGGGACATGCAGGACTACAGCGACGAAATACCGATGCTCCACCCGTACGACGCCGGCAAGAGCCTCATGGTCGCGATCGAATCGATCAGCCGAAAACTCCAACCCGGCGCCGTACTGGTGCTGTGGCACACCGACCAACGGCGGCTGTTTACCGTGCGGCAGGAAGACGGCGGATTAATGGCAGTCGCAGGAAATCAAGCCGTCCGCCTCGATGCGGTCCTCGTCTCGCTCGCCGTCACCAGCCGTTGGCCCATGCCTGTGGAGCTCTACGCGATCTGAGTCGCCCCCCATCCGAAAGCCGTAGCCGGCACGCGAAAGAATCGTCGGTGGCGTTCGTCCGTCGGCACGATGGCTTCGCCTCCTCGGATGAGCCCGCTGGCAGGCCCACGAACCATCAACGCTTTTGCCGTTTTCGGACATCCGCGCGCCATGGCTTTTCCACCCTATGATCCGCAGCCTTTTTCCCAGGGTTCCATCGCGCCCTACGGTCGTCCATCGAACGCCCCGCACGGTTCGGCCTCCAGTGGCCCACCGTCCGGCACCAACACCGCTTGCCCGCCGGCGTTGACCCATGCCACGCCCACGGGCGTTGACTGGGTGCCTCCCCTGGTGCCGGCCGATCGCGGCGCCTTCGATCCACCCCATACGGCGCCGACCCACGCGCCGCACGCCCTGCCGGCCACATCCAACGCCAGGCCCCTGCGATACGAGTGCTGCACCCGGTCCGCCAGCCAGGAGGGCGCGCAGGCCACGCCCGTCGATGTCGTGAACCTGTTGCCGTTCACGACCAGGGCGGCATCGAGCGTGCTGTCATCGGTGCAGGAATCGCTGCGCATGCTGGGCAAGCAGTGCACCACGAACCAGCTCCAGGCCTGGATGGCCATGGCCAAGCCGCGCCTGTATCCGCAGTGGCCCGCGCTGATCACTTTCGCCAGTCAGGCAGCCGACGCCATCAGCGCCAATCCCGCGCGCCTGGACAGCGCAGACGACTTCCTCCAGCTCATGATGGAGCTGGCCGGGCCACAGGCCTGCGGCCCATCGCTGATCGACTTCCTGGAAAACCACCAGGAGCCGGTGATCGAGCAACTGCTCTTCCTACGCGACGGCTGCATGCCGACCGAACTGCAGACCCGGGCGCTGATGATCAAGCCCAACTGCTGCGACGAGGACGAGCTGCGGGCATGCATGCCGCATCACCGGCATGCCATCAACGAATGCGTTCGCACCATGGCCGCCGACGGCTATCCGACCGATCGGCGGGAGTTGCATGCGCTGCTCTGGGCACGAGGACTGCGCCTGCCCCCGGACCTGCTGGATCGCCTGGCCGATTTCGTGCCCGACCTGGCCTGCAGAGAGGGCTTCTACTTTCCGGCGGGTGAAGAGCCGGACCGGATGATCAAGAACCTTCCGCAAGACGAAATCACCTCCCTGTTTCGCGGCATGGCACCCATGGTCAGCACGCTGATCGGCGTGACCCGTCGCGCGCAAGACCGCGGTCTGGCCGGCGAGCTGCTGCGGCGCCATCCCGGCGGATTCGACAACACCCAGTTCGAGGCCGTGCTCGACGAACTACGGTTGCCCATCGGCGCCAAACAACGACGCAAACTGATCGGCAGACTGTGCTACCGCGGGCTCGTCCGAAAGCTCGACCACCAGCATTGGGCACTCGACGAGAACTACCTGTGCCCTTGCGCACGCCAGCGCATCGCGAGCCACCAGGTCGCCGATGGACTGCCCATCCCGAGATCGAGCACCAGCATTCTGGCCGGCAACACCCACAACGCCGCCAAGCTGATTGGCGTGGTACTGACACTGGTGCGCGATGCGCAGAAGGCCGGGACGCTGCACCTGTGCATGTCGTCCAATTTCGAAGGCCGCCTGGTACTTGACGCCAAAAAGATCCAGGAGGCGAGCTGGTTCATGGGCAAGCGCCTTTCGATGCAAAGCGTGAGGACCGTGCTGGAAGGCCTCGAGCTGTCGAGCCTGCCCCTGACGCTCGAGCGCGAGCAATGGAGGCGGCCGGCGCATACCGACGCCGAGTTGCGCGATCGGCTGCAGCTGCTGCTGCGAGCAAGGCCCTATGCCGCCTTCGCCCCTCGCTCGCAGGTGGTCGCGTGGATCAATGCGGGCGACCCCGAACACTTCTGCACGCCCAGCGCCCTGACCGAGCACCTGCAGGCATTGCCGCGCGACCTCGCGGCGGTGGCCCAGGCACTCGACGACCTGATCGACCAGGGCGACATCGCACTCTTCGTCGACCTGTCCGGCGAGCCCGCGCTCAACCACGAGGCGCTGGCGAATCACCTCGGCTACCTGGGCATCGGCACGACGCAGACGATCCTCGACGACCTGCTGAGCGCGCGCCAGCCCCGGCTCAAAATTTCCCCGCACGACCATCTGCCTGCCGAACATCTGGTCGGCGACATCGCCCAGCACATCGCCGCCACGGCGGTGATGCACAAACTCGGCCTGAACATTGGCGACCCCATGCCGTCCTGGGACCGCTACCTCGAGGCGTTCCGGCAAAGCGTGTGCCACGACCTCATTGCCGGCAAGACGCTGGCGTACGGTGGAAAAGAGGCCTTGCAGATCCATCTGCTGATCGAGCGTATGTTGAAGGGACTGCCCGCCAGGAGCGTTGCCTTCCAGCAGGCGCACGACTTCCACCCGGCAGGCCGCTCGGCATCGAACGCGCGTTTGTCCAGCAGGGCTTCGCACCGACCTGCCGAACCGGATTCAAGTTCCGGGCCGCCAACCAAACGACGCCGCCCGCAAACCACGGGCGTATCGACCACGCAACTGTCTTCGACAGGCCCCGCGCAAACCCGGCAGGCCAACTGGTTCCAGCCGGCACCCGGTGGCTTGCACCGACTCGGCAGCGCCATGGCCGATGCGATACAGACCGGGCTCGCCCCCGGCACCTTCGACAACACCTGGGACCGCGCCGCCACCCCGGAAGACACACGCTCGATCGCCCATGCCCTCGCCGCGCCACCAACGGCCGACGGCACGCGGGGCATGGCCCCCTCGTGGACCACGCTGCAGCTGGCGCCGCACCACTGGCACGCGGCGCAATACGCTGTCCTGGGCAGTCTCGACACCGCCGTGCTGATGCGGTCCGACGGCAGGCCGAGCCCGGCAGGCGCCATCACCGCGCCGCACTTCACCGCCCTGCGCCGCGACAACTTCGGGCTCGCCCTGATCGGCGCCGATGGCCACGCGGGCCTGACCCTGGCCAACGGCCAATTCTGGGCGGCACTTCCGGTGGGGGCTTGCCGTGGCACGGTGAGCCGGCTGGTCTCCTACACCCCGATCGCAGGCTTCACCGATGCCTGCGATGTCATCGCCGCCATCACCGGCACGCTCGCGCCCCTGGACGCCTTCTCGCAATGGCTGGACGCCCGGCTCGGCCTGTCCGCCGACACGCCACACGCCGACGCCCACCGGATACGCACCCAGGCGTTCGACATGATCGACTTCGGCTCGGTCGCGGCCTACCTGTGCGAACACCATGGCATCGCCCCGCAGCACCGGACACCGGCGCTACCGCTGTTGACCATGCGAGACGCGGGTCATGCGCTGCACGAAGAGATCCGGTGGCGCGCCGCCAACCTGACCGACGGCGTCGTCGCACTGCTGAACCTGCCGGCCATCGGCCGAACCCTTGCGCTGCGCTGGAGCGGCCAGCGGCTATGCGCCATCGTCGACCAGACGGCCGTGCCACTCAGTGACTGGCTCGCTTCGGTGGTGGCACAGACGGGCCACGACCTGCAGGCCGAGCTTTACAACGTCTGAGCGCGACCGCTCCAAGCCAAGCTCCAAGTGCCGCATTCGCGCCCAATTCACGCTGGTGCGTGGTTGGCGATCCCCGGTCTTGCCGACGGCTGCGACGCCACCGCAGAACTCACCGGCACATCACCACCGCTCGCGGCCTTCAGCCGTTGGCTCGATGACAGCCCGGGCATACCTGCCAACGCACCCCGCACAGCGCCCACCCTGTCGTCGCCGTGTCGAGCCTGCCCCTGGTCGATCGTCTCCTGGCGTCGGCCGCCCGATACCCCGGGCAGGACCGGGCGGTCGGTTTCTGCCTGCGCTGAGCGGAGACGATGCCCGGACGAAGGTGGCGCCCGACGTGCGAACCCGCCCCGCAACGCGTTCGTGCCGGCAGGCCTCGGCTTCGGCTCCATGGCCCGTCGCGGCGAGGCGTGACAAACCATCGCGGGCCCCCAGTTCACCCGACCATCCGCCCCATGACGTACCCCATTTCATCTGCATCGCCGAAGGGTGGCCTGACATCGTCCTCATTCAGCGACTGGTCTTTCTCGCCCTGTCCGGACGGCTTGCCACCGATCGGCCCGCTGTCGCCGTCGTGGATGACAGCCATCGATCCGTCCGCCGACTGGAACGCCTTACCCACAGGGTCCGATTCGGCACCGGACTTCACATTGCCGGACTCGACCGTGGCCCACCTCCCGGTCCCCCTGGCCACCTGGCAGCGGCCGCTGTCCGCGCAAGCGCGCAGCCGACCGGCCCGCAGCAACGACATGCCGCCGCTGCGCCACGCCACGCCCAACGACATCCGCCCTTTTCTGCCGCAGGCGCTCCAGCAAGCCACGCAAACCGACGCCATGCAGGCAGTCGAGCAGTCGCTCCGGGCCGCGAGCCTGACATTCGACAAAAAAAGCCTGCCGGGGTGGATCGCGCTGGAGCGACCGGAAACCTGCCCGCAATGGCCGGCATTGCGCACTTTCGCCACGAAGGCGCTGGAACAAATTCGCATCAATCCGGGCATGCTGCGAAACCGCGTCGCCTACCAGGGCCTCATGAACTGGCTGGCCCAGCCGGACGTCTGCGGCCCCAGCGTGGTCGACTTCCTCAAGGCCCATCAGGCCTCGGCCATCCAGTACCTGCACTTCATGGCATACGGCAATCTGCCCGCCCGACGAACGATGCGGGCGCTTTGCCGCAAAGCCGATTGCACCACGCGGCTACAACTCCAGCAGGCCACCGAGATCCATCGCACGGCCATCCTGCAATGCGTGAACCGCATGGCGGCCGACGGCTTTTGCACATCGACCGAGGAATTGCATGCGTTCCTGTGGAACCGTGGGATGCGCATGAAAAAGGAACTCATCCATCGGCTGCCGATATCGATCGCTTCACTGGAAGTAGTGGACTCGCAGGTCTGCATCAAGGGAAAGATGCCGAGCCGGCGGTTCGACTTTCGGGCCGACGATGAGAGCCTGCGCCTGTTCCGGGGCCGCGCGCCCATGGTCAGCGACGAATCGGGACCGATCCGCGCGCCGCAGGACATGGGCCTGGCCACCGAGTTGCGCAGCGTGTTCCCCCAGGGTTTCAGCCAGCTCGAATGCGACGCCGTGATGGCGCGCCTGCAGCCGGCGCTGACCCCGGAGCAGCGGACCGCGCATTTCCAGGCGCTGCGAGCCCATGGCCTCATCCAGGTCGGTGAAGCAACCGAATACCGGCTCGACCCTGCGTTTCTCTGCGGCGACGTCGCGCCGTCGGAGCCGGGCGACGACACCCCCGCCGGAGGGCCGCTACATACGTCGTTGTCGGTCCACGCGATCGGCAGCAGCCGCTCGGCGCAGGGTGAAAGGCTCTTCAGGCAGCTGGAGCGCTGGCGCGATGACGGCAGCCTGCACCACTTCATCGAACGAGTCCCGTCGCTGGGGCGCCACCAATTCGACATCGAGGCCATCGTCACGGCATGTGGCGCATGCGGTCTCGTCGTCGCCCGCGACCACGTGCGCAGGCTGCTCATCGACCTGCCCCCTTCCCGGCTGGACGATGTCCTGACCGCTCGCCAATGGCTCAAGCCCTCCCCGACAACCGACCAGCTGCGCGAACAACTCGGCCGGCTCCTGGTGGACATTCCATATGCGGCCTTCGCCCCGCGTCATATGGTGGCCACGTGGATCAACGATCGCAACGCCGACTCCTACTGCACGGTGCCGGACATCAGCAAGATCGCGAATGATCTGCCCAAAGACGACGGCGCCACAGAAGCCATGGTCCAGGCGATGTACGACGACCGCAGCATCGCGATCTTCGCCGACCCCGTGGGGCACCAGCTCAACCTCGACCGTTTCGCACTGGCCGAACACCTGCGCTTTCGCGGCTGCCAGGCGTCTGCCGACCGGCTGGCACCCATGCTGGCAGCGCGCGCCGACCAACTGGGTCTGACGGCAGGCGACTACTTTCCGTCCCGGGCCCTGCGCAGCAAACCCGGCAGGCGCAACATGGCGCTGGCGATCATGAAGGAACTGCGTCTGGCAGCGGGCGACACAATGCCACCGTGGCCCGAATTCATCGCCGCATTCGAACGCCAGCTGGCCCTGCTCGCAACCCCCGGCCGGTTGCAGCGACACCACGGCCCCGGGGCCACCGGCGTGTACGTGGAACTCGACCGAGCCCTGCGCGAGGCCCCGCCGACGCCCCACCAGCCCCAGGGGCAGGAGCACAGTCGGCCCGCCGGCGTCCACCTTTCGTCGACCAGTAGCCATGAAAGGCCAGCCAAACGCGCGCGGCTGGACGAGCGGCTCGCGGTGCTGGTGCAGCCGCAAGCCGCCGTCGCGATCACCCCGGCTGCCCAGGCCACGCAGGCCCCCTCCCTCATGAAACCGCCGGTGCCGAGCGACGCCGGCGGCCTGTACGAACTCGTCACCGGCATGAGCAACACCCTGCAGACCATCATCCCCACCGAGGTGATCGCCGGAACGCCCAACCGCGGCGCGTCACCCAACGACGCCGAATTCGTCGCCGATCTGATCCAGACGCCGCAGCCCGGCGACGACACCCGCTGGCCCAGCCTGCGCCTGCTGCCGCACCAATGGCGATCGGTCGCCGCCGCGTTGCTGGCCGACCTCGACCAGGGCGTCGTCATGCGGTCCGATCCGGCCGATAGCGCAGCGCCGGTCCAGTTCGTGGCCCTGCGCCGGCATGAGCAGGTGCTGCACCTGCTCGATCACCGCGCCAGAGATGCAACGCCCGCCGGCCATGACGCGACCGCGGCCCTCACGCTGGGCAGCGGGCAGTTCTGGGCGGCGCTGCCGGCCGCGGCCTGCCGGGGCGCGGCGAGCCGGCTGGTGTCCTACCTGCCCCTGCCCGGCTTCGCGCAGGCCTGCGATGCCATTGCCGCCCTCACCGGCGCCGACGCGCCGCTCGACGACTTCGCGCGCTGGCTGGACACTGACGCGCAGATCGATCCGCTCGCCTCCCATGCCGACGCGCACGCCGCGCGCGTCTGGGCTTTCGGCATGATCGATTTCGCCACGGCAGCGCGCTACATGGCCGAGCGCCTGGACATCGCCCTGCAGGGCGAGTCGCAGCCCCTGCCAAGACTCAGCCCGCAAGACCAGGGTGACTTGCTTGGCGAAATCGACAGGCGCACGGCCCATCTGTCGTCGCGGGCCACCTTCTTCCTGAACCTGCCCGACATCGGTCGCATGGTCGCCGTGCGACGCATCGACGGCCGGCTGCATGCCATCACCGAGCCGGCGTACCGACCACTCGACGCCGTCCTGGCATCGGCGGCTGGCGAAGCCGGCCGCGCCACCACGGTCGAACTCTTCCACATCTGACTTCCGGAGAACCCAGCCCATGTCATTGCCTGCCCCCGTTACGTCCCTTGCCCCGACCACCCTCCCCGGCCAGCGGCTCCCATCGCCTTCGCGGTCATCGTCGAGCGGCCCCTCAGCGTCCGGTACCAGGCCGGAGGTCACATCCCCGTGCGCGACTGTCGATCCGTCCATCGCCTGGAACCAGGCGCCGTCGCCCGCCCGGTCGGAAGAATTCACGCTGCCCGACGCTGCCGCCACCATCGCTGTCGCCGACCAGCAAGCGACGGCCGACGCGCGAACATCGCCCGTACGCACAGACACCCACTCCAGTGGCTCTGGCGGACAGGCGCAGATGCGGCAAACCGCCATCGCCGACCACCAGCCCCCCATGCAGATGGGGGTCGAACGCCCCTCGCCATCGCGGGTCGCCAAAGGCCGACCGCCGATCGATCCGCTGGACCTGCAGTCGCAGGTGACCGGGTCGCGCCGGGTCACCGTCCCGGCCCGGCTTTTCACACTGCTGCAGCAGAGTGTCGACCAGCGCACCGTGGGTCGTTTCATCACGCGTGACGCCGCCGGGCGCGCATGCTTCGACGTCGGGCCGGTCATGAGAGAACTGCAGGCTCAAGGAGAAGCGGCGAACCGCGATACGCTGGCCAACATGCTGGGCCCGCTGCATCCGGCGAACCTGGAGGCAGTACTCAGCCGCCGCCAATGGGAGAAAGTGCCCCCGAAACGGGCGGAGGTGCGCGAACGGCTTGACCGACTCATCGCGGAGATTCCTTTCGCCGTGTTCGCGCCGCGCAACCAGATGGCCGCCTGGATCAACGACCGCTATCCCGATTCGTACTGTTCGACGCAGCACATTTCCCGATGCCTGGCTGCCAAGCCCAGCAACGACGAGGCCGCCGACGCGGCCATAGAAAGAATGATCGCGGACCGCAGCATCGATTTGTTCTTCGACCCGAGCGCATGCCATTTCGTGGATCACGGCGCCCTGGTGGACTACCTGCATTGGCGAGGCCTCACCGTGACCAGCAATGCGATCGATCAGATTTTGACGGCGCGCCAGAACGGCCTGTGCTTCGACCTCGGGAGCTTCATGCCGCTCGCCCAGTTGGCCGGCGCCGTGGGCAAGCACCACGCCGCAGTGGCCATGATGAATCGACTCCAACTGCGGCCGGGCATGGACATGCCGCCCTGGAACGACTTCATCGAAGCCTTTTCCGCGCAGTTCTGCAGCGGGGAGCCCGGCAACAAACCGCTCAAGCTCACCGGCGGGGCCGTCATGAGCGTGTACACCGCGCTCGAACGCGCTCTGGTGCCCGACCCGACGCCGACGCCGACGCCGACGCCGACGCATGTTCTTACCCCGACGAAACGTTCGCAGCCGCCCATGCCCCATGTCTTGGAAACAACTGTCGACGGGCCACGCGCCAAGACTTCGCGAAGCGCGGTCGGCTTGGCCGCGCCGACATCACGAGCCGTCGATTCCCCGGTCTTGCCACCGGCCCATGGAGGGCCGGTGCGAACGCTGGCGTCGGGCGAGGGCGGCCTGAAGGAGCTCGCCGAGGCCATGGCCAACGCCATGCAAACCCTCGATGCCAGCAGCGCCGTCGTGTCTTTCGCCAATCGGGTCGCAACGCCCGATGACGCCATGGTCATCGCCCAGACGTTCGCCGCCGACGGGCCCGGTGCGGACACGGGCTGGACCACGCTGAAACTGCAGGCTCGACACTGGCAAGCGGTTGCCGGCGCGCTTCTGTCCGACCTCGACCAGGCCGCGGTCATGCGGGCCGGCTCGCCCACGGACGCCACGGGTGCGTCGCCGCTGCAATTCGTCGCCCTGCGGCGCGACCAGCAAGCGCTCTACCTGCTCGACCACCGCCTCGGCATGCCGGTGTTGGCCGGCCAGGACGAGCACACCGCCGGCCTGACGCTGGCGGGGGGCGATTTCTGGGCGGCGCTGCCGGTCGCGTCTTGTCGGGGCACGGTCAGCCGGCTCGTGTCCTATGCGCCGATACCCGGGTTCGCAGAGGCCTGCGACGCCATCACCGGCATCGTCGGCGGCCGCGCGCCACTGGACGACTTCACCTGCTGGCTGGACCGGACAGCGCAGGTCGCGCCCGACGCCTCGCATGCCACCGCACATGCCGCGCGCATCTGGACTTTCGGCATGATCGACTTCGACGCGGTAGCGTCCTACCTGCAGCACCGCTACGGCATCGCACTGCGGCGCCAGGCACCACCACTGTCGCGGCTGAACGCCCAAGATGCCGGCAAGTCCGTACACGACGAGCTCGAATGGCGCACCGCGCCATGGCCCGACGGCGCCATCGCCATGCTGAACCTGCCGGTCCTCGGCCGCATGTTCCCGTTGCGGCGCATCGACGGCAGGCTCGCCGTCGTCGACGGTTCGCACGCCTGGCCACTCGACATCATGCTGGCCACGGCCTCGACCGCCCTGGGCGCCGGCATGGACCAGCCCGTGGAGCTCTACCAGCCCTGAGCAAGGTACATCGGCCATCCGAAGGCCGTGCCGAGCCCACGAAACGGGCAGCGATGGCGTTTCGAAGTCGACAAAATCCTGACGGCCACGCAGCGGCTGCAACTCAAGATAAGCCGAGACACCGTGCGCTCCACGCTCATGCATCTGCACCCGTCCCAGCTTGCCGATGCGCTGAAGCAGCGCCAGTGGCTGCGTCCATCCCCGACGCCGCAGCAACTGGCCCTGCAGCTGGCGCAGCTGCAGGCCGAGATTCCCTACGCGTGCTTCGCCAAGCGCACTCGGGTCACCGCCTGGATCAATGACCGTCACCCCGAAAACTTCTGCTGGTCGCGCGCGATCGAGGAATACTTCCGCCGGCACCCCCTCGGCGATGGCGGCGATGGTGCCATCACCGCCATCACCGCCATGATGGCCGACGGCTCCATCGGTCTGTTCGTCGATCCCGCCGACGAACACCGCCGCCTGGACCTCAGCGCACTGCTCGACCACCTGCGGTACGGCGGCCATCCGCTGTCGCCGGAGTGAGCGGACCATGGCACGGCCCACGATGCGCGCGCCCAGGCCTATGAATCGATCGGATTCGAACTGGTCGCGCTTTATCTGAGCGCGCAATTCGGCCTCACCCTGCAGCTCGTGCTGCCACACATGCCACGGCTGCGTCAACAGGACGGCGGCGACGCGGTCTTGCAGGGCACCCTGCAACGCACCGAGCGTGTCGACGGCGCCATGGCCGTGCTCGCGCTGCCGGAAACGGGCCGCATGATCACCTTCAAGGAAAACAACGGGCAGCTGTATGCCGTCACCGGCACGGCGGCACTGCCGCTGCAGAGCGTGTTGCACCTCGCGGCACGGCAGGCGGGGCGAGACCTGCGGGTGGAGCTCTACGCAGGCTGACGACGCCGACCGGCGAGCGGCGTCGCGCGGCCGCGGCTACCAGGCCCGCGCGACCTGGGCGAAACCGCGCGGCGCCTGCTTCTCGTCCTGGAAGGTGACGATCTCGTAGCTGTCTTCTGCGGCCAGCAGGGCGCGCAGCAGCTTGTTGTTCATCGCGTGGCCGGAGCGAAAGGCGCTGTAGGCCGCCAGCAGCGGCTTGCCGACGCAGTACAGGTCGCCGATGGCGTCGAGGATCTTGTGCTTCACGAACTCGTCGTCATAGCGCAATCCGCCCACGTTGAGCACCTTGTAGTCGTCCATCACGATGGCGTTGTCGAGCCCGCCGCCGAGCGCCAGTCCGTTGGCCCGCATCATCTCCACGTCGCGGGTGAAGCCGAAGGTGCGGGCGCGCGCTATGTCGCGGCTGTAGTTGCCCGCGCCCAGGTCGAACTCCACCCGCTGGCCGGTGGAGTCGACTGCCGGATGGTCGAAGTCGATCTCGAAGGCGAGTTTGTAGCCGTGATAGGGCTCCAGCCGCGCCCACTTGGCGGCCGGGCCATCGCCTTCGCGCACCTCCACCGGACGCAGCAGCCGGATGAACCGGCGCGGTGCACGCTGCAGTTCGATGCCAGCGCTCTGCAGCAGGAACACAAAGGACGAGGATGACCCGTCGAGGATCGGCACCTCTTCGGCGGTGATGTCCACATAGAGGTTGTCGATGCCCAGTCCCGCGCAGGCCGACATGAGGTGCTCGATGGTGTGCACCTTGGCGCTGCCCACGTTGATGGTGGAGGCCAGGCGCGTGTCGTTGACCGCCATCGCAGTGACCGGAATATCGACCGGCTCCGGCAGATCGATGCGGCGGAACACGATGCCGGTGTCGGGCTGGGCCGGCCGCAAGGTCAGCTCGACCCGCTGACCCGAATGCAGGCCGACGCCGACGGCGCGGGTGAGGGTCTTGAGAGTGCGTTGCTGGAGCATCGGAAGATTTTAGTTTCGCAGGCTGCGGCCGGTGCAGCATTGTCCTTATGGCGCGCATAGCCGGCGCCCCGAAAACCGCCTTCTCACGGCCTGGCCGGCCGTTCGCCAATCATGGGTCGCACAGGCCGGACGGGCGGGCCGACGCGGCCGCTGTGCGGTCCACATTCCGTTGCCGCCGGGTTTCTTCGGATACCGGCGCCCAGGGCATCGGCAGCCAGGTTCTGATGGTCGCCCACCTCCATCCGGCCATCACCATCCGGCCATCACCACCGCTGTCACCCACCATGCGTTTGCCATCGCTCGCCACCGCCCTCGCCGTTCTTTCTGCCTGGACCCAATCGCAAGGCGCCGCCCACCCGCTGCCGCTGCCGCCGGCCCGGGCGGGCGAAAGCGGTCGCGCCGGCGCCACCGATCTGCCCCTGTGAATGGGGCATCTGAACCACACCGGGACGGCGCCGTGGCCGCTTTTCGCCACTGCCGAGGTCGAGGCCTTCACCGAGCCACCCACAGCGCGTGCCGGGCGTTCCGTCGATGCGAGCGGCAGCAGCGCCGAGCCTGTTGAGTTCGGCCATCCCACCGGCCATTACCTCGGCCTGCTGGCAGCGGGCGACACCGCCGGTGCCGCTCGCCACCGCAATCAGACGCTGACCACC
Source organism: Xylophilus sp. GOD-11R (assembly GCF_033546935.1). GTDB lineage: Bacteria > Pseudomonadota > Gammaproteobacteria > Burkholderiales > Burkholderiaceae_C > Xylophilus. Next base: position 4,140,232 of record NZ_CP137854.1, read on the forward strand.
TACGGCACCACCGCCGCGCGCCGGCTGATGCTCGAACACCGCCTCGACCAGGCCGATCAATACCACCAGTCGCTCGACTTCCTGTTGCGCCGCAGCCTGGCCGGCACCACCGAACCGATGATGCGCCCGTTCATCCGGGAGGCCGTCTCCGCGCTCTACCAGGAGGGCACGGCCGACCTGGTGCGTGGCCGCTGGCCGGACACCCGGCTCGGCACCACCGAATTCATCCTGGAGCGTGCCCGGCAGGCTGCCGACGCGCTCGACGCACGCACCGTGCCGCAGATCGAGCGGTTCTACGACCAGGCCGTGCACGACGCGGAGGCAGCCGCCAGCCCGCCACGCAACGGCGGGGCCGATGGCTGCGCCCTGGAGGACGGCAGCCTCGTCTTCACCGGCCTGCAAGCGCGTCAAAACGCCATGCGCTTCGCGCCGCGCCCGGTGCAGCACGAGGCCATCCTGATGGCGGGCGCCCCTCTCATTTTTCCGGCCAATGCCTCGGCCGTCGCGCTGACCACGCCGCCGCCGCCGCCGCGGCTGCGTCCGGCCACCGCCAACGAACGCTGGCTGTGCTACACGGCGTCCCGGGTCGGCGCCGGCCTCGGCCGTGTCGCCGGCCGCAAGGCGGGCATCGGTGCGGGCCCCACGACCGGCCTGCAGGACCGTGCCCGCGCCGGCGGTCGTGCCGGTGCCCGGGCCGGTGCCCGTGCCGCTACGCAGGCGCTGCTGACTCGTCTGCGCGCAGGCGCCGATGTGCAGGAAGCGCTGGCCGCCGGCCGCGAGGCCGCGACCCGCGAGGGCGCGCGGGCCGGACTGGACGCCATGTCGACGCGCCAAGCCGGCATGGAACTGGCCCTGCCGGTGCGCTACGAGAACGCGGACTTCCGACACGCCTGGGCCGAGCCCGCCCAGCCTTTCTGGAGGCCGCGCCCGGAGCGCACTACGCTATTGCTGCTGGCCCGCGACCCCGATGGAGCGCGGCCAGACCGCTACAGCGAGGACGGCGGCTACCATTGGCAGCCACTGGATGGCCACAACACCCCCGCCCAGGAGGCCGCCCGCGCGGCCGGCGTCGATCGTCTGCGCAACGCCACCGCTGCTGCCAACGCCGCGCGGGCCTAGCAGCCTGCGCCTTACCAAGCCCCGGAGGCCGTGCGAAGCAGGCCGACTGCCTCAAGGCGTGGCAGCGAGGCTACGCCGAGCCAGGCCGCCGCCCCCGGAAAGGGGTAGGCGGAGACACGAAGTGCGTAGCCTGGGGGAGAACTCAGTCCGCCTGCTTGCGCAGGAACGCCGGAATTTCCAGATCGTCCATGCCGCCTGATGCCAGCGCATCGACCCGCGCGGCCGCTTGCGTGCGGTTGGTGCGCCAGACGCTCGGCACGGCCATGTTGCCGTAGTCGGTCGCCGAGGCGTTGCCCAGCGATCCCAGGCCCTGGTGGCCGTGGCCGGCCATCGCGCCGCCGGCGCTGCCCGAGGGCAGGTTGAAGCCGACGTCGTGCGTGCCGGTGCGCAGCACCTGCAGCGGCGGCGCGGTGCGGCGCTGCTGGCCCTGGCGCGACAGGCCGGTGGCGACCACGGTCACGCGGATCTGATCGCCCAGGCTGTCGTCGTAGGCGGTGCCGTAGATAACGTGTGCGTCCGGCGAGGCGTAGGCGCGGATGGTGTTCATCGCGAGCTTGGACTCGTTGAGCTTCAGGCTGCCCTTGGCCGCGGTGATCAGCACCAGCACGCCCTTGGCACCCGACAGGTCGATGCCTTCGAGCAGCGGGCAGGCCACGGCCTGCTCGGCGGCGATGCGGGCGCGGTCCGGGCCGTCGGAGACCGCCGTACCCATCATGGCCTTGCCGGGCTCGCCCATCACGGTGCGCACGTCTTCGAAGTCGACGTTGACGTGGCCGGGCACGTTGATGATTTCGGCGATGCCGCCGACCGCGTTCTTCAGCACGTCGTTGGCGTGGGCGAAAGCTTCGTCCTGGGTGACGTCGTCGCCCAGCACTTCGAGCAGCTTCTCGTTGAGCACCACGATCAGCGAGTCGACATTGGCTTCGAGCTCGGTCAGGCCGGCGTCGGCGTTGGCCATGCGGCGGCCGCCTTCGAACTCGAAGGGCTTGGTGACCACACCCACGGTCAGGATGCCCATCTCCTTGGCCACGCGGGCGATGATGGGTGCCGCGCCGGTGCCGGTGCCGCCGCCCATGCCGGCGGTGATGAACAGCATGTGCGCGCCGTCGATCGCGGCGCGAATGTCGGCCTCGGCGGCCTCGGCCGACTCACGGCCCTTGTCGGGCTTGCTGCCCGCGCCCAGGCCGCTCTGGCCGAGCTGGATGGTGCGATGCGCGTGGCTGCGGCCGAGCGCTTGCGCGTCGGTGTTGGCGCAGATGAACTCCACGCCCTGCACCGAACGGTCGATCATGTGATCCACGGCATTGCCGCCGCCACCGCCGACCCCGATCACCTTGATCTGGGTGCCTTGGTGGAACTCTTCGACTTCGATCATTTCGATGGTCATGATGGATCTCCTGAAACTTGTACGAAAAAAAGACGGTTGAACGAGAAAAAACGGTTGAACTGAATCTGATGCGATGCGGGTGCGGCCGGAGGCTCGGGACGTCGACATCGCCATCGTCGCCGCCGAGGCGGGCTCCCCCGCGCCAGCCAAAGTCGGTAGCAAATCACGACCAGCCCCTCCCCACCCAAGGCGAGCGAAGCGAAGCCCGTTGGAGGACGCCGCCGGGCCGGCTCTGCCGGACGGCCAGCGTCGCCCCCGGGACGGGGGTAGGCGGCCACACGCAGTGGGCAAGCCTGGGGGTCATCAAAAGTTCCCGATGATGAAATCCTTGAAGCGCCCGAAGGCCGTCTTCACGGATCCGTGTTTCTGGGCCACCTTGAAGCCGCGCAGCCGCGCCAGCCGGGCCTCTTCCATGAGGCCCATCACGGTGGCGGCGCGCGGCTGGCTGACCATGTCGGCCAGCGCGCTGCGGTACTTGGGCACGCCCCGGCGCACCGGCTTCAGGAAGATGTCCTCACCCAGCTCGACCATGCCCGGCATGACCGCGCTGCCGCCGGTCAGCACGATGCCCGAGGACAGCATTTCCTCGTAGCCGGACTCGCGGATCACCTGCTGCACCAGCGAGAAGATCTCCTCGATGCGCGGCTCGATCACGCCAGCCAGCGCCTGCTTGCTCAGCATGCGCGGCCCCCGGTCGCCCAGGCCCGGCACTTCCACCTGCGCTTCCGGGTCGGCCAGCAACTGCTTGGCGAACCCGGCTTCGACCTTGATGTCCTCGGCGTCCTTGGTGGGCGTGCGCAGCGCCATCGCGATGTCGCTGGTGATCAGGTCGCCGGCGATCGGGATCACCGCCGTGTGGCGGATCGCGCCGTTGGTGAAGATGGCCACGTCGGTGGTGCCGGCGCCGATGTCGACTACCGCCACGCCGAGTTCGCGTTCGTCGTCGGTCAGCACCGCCTGGCTGCTGGCCAGCGGGTTGAGCATGAGTTGCTCCACGTCGAGGCCGCAGCGGCGCACGCACTTGATGATGTTCTCGGCCGCACTCTGCGCGCCGGTCACGATGTGCACCTTGGCTTCGAGCCGGATGCCGCTCATGCCGATGGGCTCGCGCACGTCCTGGCCGTCGATCACGAACTCCTGGGGCTCCACCAGCAGCAGGCGCTGGTCGGTGGAGATGTTGATCGCCTTGGCCGTCTCCACCACGCGGGCGACGTCGGCCGGGGTGACTTCCTTGTCCTTCACCGCAACCATGCCGCTGGAGTTGAGCCCGCGGATATGGCTGCCGGTGATGCCGGTGTAGACCCGGGTGATCTTGCAGTCGGCCATCAGCTCGGCCTCCTTCAGGGCCTGCTGGATGCTCTGCACGGTGGCGTCGATGTTGACCACCACGCCGCGCTTCAGGCCGTTGGACGGCGCCACGCCCAGGCCCGCCAGCTTGAGCTGGCCGTCGGGCAGCACCTCGGCCACCACCGCCATCACCTTGGCAGTACCGATGTCCAGGCCGACCACCAGGTCCTTGTACTCTTTAGCCATCAGTTGTTCCCTCGATCCTTGTTCGTTCTCATGGCGTTCAATCGATCGCCTTTACCGTGTTCTTGCGTGCCAGTGCGGCGGCCTGTTCCACCGTCATGGTGGTTACGCCGTTGAGCTTGATGGCGTAGCCGTCGGCATGGCGCAGGTCGGCCGAGATCAGCGCGTCCGGGCGGCGCCCGTACTTGGCGGTGACCTGGGTCAGCGTGCGGGTGAAGCGTTCGGTACGGGCCATCAGTTCGGCGACGCTGCCGCCGCCGAGCTCCACCGTCGGGCCGTCGTCCAGGATCACGCGCCAGCTGCCGCGGCCGGACATGGCCAGGTCGGTCACCGACATCTCGATGGCGCCGAACAGCGGCTGCAGCGCACGCTCCATCGCCAGCACCTCGGGCGCGTCGCCGTCCGGGCCGGACAGGCGCGGCAGGTCGTCGTTGTCGACATCGGCGACGTTGGCCTCGAAGACCTCGCCGAAGGTATTGACCATGGCCGAGCCCGACTCCGGGCCCCAGAAGGCCACCGCCACGTGCTCTTCGAGCGTGACGTGCAGGCGGTTGGGGAACTCGCGGCGCACGTCGGCGTGGCGGATCCAGGGCACGGCCTCGAAGGCCGCCCGTGCGGCGCCGAGGTTGACGGTGAAGAAGCTGCCTTCGAGCCGGTTGGCGACATTGGCGCGCAGCGTCACCGCGTTGTTGTGGGTGAGCTTGCCGTCGATGACGATGCCGCCCAGCGCGAACGCCGGGTTGCGCAGCGCCCACAGCCCGGCGGCCGCCAGCAGCATCGCCGCGCAGCCGGCGAACAGGACCGCGGCGGTCACGTTCATCAGCCGTACGTCGAAAGGTGCGGGCGAGACGTCGGTCACTCGGCGTTCTCCTGGCGGGTCTGCCGGTCTTCGCGTGCCACCACCTGGCGTTGCGCGGCGCTGTAGTCGAGGCTCGCGGTGGCCAGGATGCGCAGGCACAGCTCGTCGTACGGAATGCCGGCGCAGCGCGCGGACATCGGCACCAGCGAATGCGAGGTCATGCCCGGCGAGGTGTTCATCTCCAGCAGGAAAGGCTTGCGGTCGGCGGCGCGGATCATCAGGTCGGCGCGGCTCCAGCCCCGGCACCCCAGGGTGCGGTAGGCGGCCAGCACGATGCGCTGGATCTCCTGCTCCTCGGCCGGCGGCAGGCCGCTCGGGCAGAGGTACTGCACGTCGTCGGTGAAGTACTTGTTCTGATAGTCGTAGGCACCTTCGGGCGCGTGGATGCGGATCACCGGCAGCGCGACGGCGTCGGCGCCGCTGCCGAGCACCGGCACGGTGATCTCTTCGCCGGTGACGAACTCTTCGCAGAGCAGGTCGGGGTCGTAGCGGGTGGACAGCGCGGCGGCCTCGGCGAGCTGCGCCGCGTCGGTCACCTTGGTGACGCCGATGGAAGAGCCTTCGCGAGGCGGCTTCACGATCAGCGGCAGGCCGAGCTGTCCCACCACCGCCGCCACCTGCGCGGGGCTCTGCTGGTCAGGTGCCAGGCGCACGTAGCGCGGCGTCGGCAGGCCGTCGGCCAGCCAGACGCGCTTGGTGGTGACCTTGTCCATGGCGATGGCCGAGGCCATCACGCCCGGGCCGGTGTAGGGTATACCCATCAACTCCAGCGCGCCCTGCACCGTGCCGTCTTCGCCGAAGCGGCCGTGCAGCGCGATGAAGCAGCGGTCGAAGCCTTCGGTGCGCAGCTCCGACAGGTCGCGGGTGCCGGTGTCGAAGGCATAGGCGTCGACACCGCGCGAGCGCAGCGCCGCCAGCACGCCAGTGCCCGACATGAAGGAGATCTCGCGCTCGGCCGAGGCGCCACCCATCAGCACCGCCACCTTGCCGAAGGCGTCGGACGCGGGCAGCGTGGGCAGACGCGAGACGATGTCGTGCGGGCTCATGCCGTGGCTCCCGCACGAACGTCGCTGGCGGCGGGCGACGCGATGGCGCGCATCTCGGCGACCTTGGCCGGCACCGCGCCGATGGAGCCGGCGCCCATGCAGATCACCACGTCGCCGTCGCGCGTCTGGTCGGCGATGGCCTGCGGCATGGCGACGATGTCGTCGACGAAGACCGGCTCCACCTTGCCCGCCACCCGCAGTGCCCGCACCAGCGCCCGGCCGTCGGCCGCGACGATGGGCGCCTCGCCGGCGGCATACACCTCGGCCAGCAGCACGGTGGAGGCGTGCTCGCCGATCACCTTGACGAAATCCTCGAAGCAGTCGCGGGTGCGGCTGTAGCGGTGCGGCTGGAAGGCCAGCACGATGCGACGACCGGGGAACGCGCCCCGTGCCGCCGACAGGGTGGCGGCCATCTCGACCGGGTGGTGGCCGTAGTCGTCGATCAGCGTGAAGGTGCCGCCGTCGGCCGCGCGCAGTTCGCCATAACGCTGGAAGCGCCGGCCCACGCCGCGGAACTCCGACAGCGCCTGCAGCACGGCTTCGTCGGCGATGCCCAGCTCCACGCCCACGGCGATCGCCGACAGCGCGTTGAGCACGTTGTGGCGGCCGGCCAGGTTGAGGCTCACGTCCAGGTCGGGCAGCGTGACGCCGTTGCGGCGCTGCACGGTGAAGCGCATGCGGCCGCCTTCGGCGCGCACGTCGATCGCGCGCACCTGGGCGTCCTCGGAGAAGCCGTAGCTCGTCACCGGGCAGTTGACCTGCGGCAGGATCTCGCGAATGGCCGGATCGTCGGTGCAGAGGATGGCCACGCCGTAGAAGGGCATGCGGTGCAGGAAGTCGACGAAGGCGCCCTTGAGCCGGCTGAAGTCGTGGCCGTAGGTCTCCATGTGGTCGGCGTCGATGTTGGTGACGACCGCCATCACCGGCAGCAGGTTCAGGAAGGACGCGTCGGACTCGTCGGCCTCCACCACGATGTGGTCGCCGGTGCCGAGCTTGGCGTTGGCGCCGGCGCTGTTGAGCCGGCCGCCGATGACGAAGGTCGGGTCCAGGCCGGCGGCGGCGAGCACGCTGGTCACCAGGCTGGTGGTGGTGGTCTTGCCGTGGGTGCCGGCGATGGCGATGCCCTGCTTCAGGCGCATCAGCTCGGCCAGCATCATGGCCCTGGGAACGACCGGGATGCGTCTTGCCCTTGCTGCGATGACCTCGGGGTTGTCCTGGCGCACTGCCGTGGAGGTGACCACCGCGTCGGCGCCGTCGATGTTGAATTCGGCGTGGCCGATGTGGGTGGTGATGCCCAGGTCGGCGAGGCGGCGCAGGGTCGCGCTGTCGGAGAGGTCGGAGCCGGAGATGGCGTAGCCGAGGTTGAACAGCACCTCGGCGATGCCGCTCATGCCTGAGCCGCCCAGGCCTACGAAATGGATGTGGCGGATGGCGTGTTTCATGGGTTTTCTTGTTGTTTTGTTTGGCTTGGGACGCGGCTTTGGGCTGTGTCTTTTTCTTCTACTGTTCGTAGGGTGGAGCTGGGGGCTTGCGCGCCCCCAGACCCGCGGTAACTTTCTTTCTGCTGAAAGAAAGTCACCAAAGAAAAGCTTTTGAAGACGAGCTCGAGGCTCGGTCGGGCCATTGCTTCGCTCGGCCTGGGAAATGTGCCTTCGAACGCCCTGGCGGCAACAGTTTGGACAAGGGTCGATCCAGTGCCTGGGCCCCTGCTTCGCAGGGTCGGGGCTGAGAGGGTAAGGACAGGCGACCGCACTGAGCACAGTGAGGGGGCCGCGTGGGGTCGATCGCCATACACCTTCGCGGGCGCTGCTGACAGGTGTTGCCACCGTCCTTGTGGATGCGCGCGCGCCGTCCCCCGCCGAGCGCAGCGAAGGCTCGTGTGGGCCGAGCGAAGCAATGGCCCGGACCGGGGGTCCCCTCTGGGGGAGAGCGAGGAACGGAGGTTTTGCGGATTAGGGCTGGCGGCTGTCTGAGCGAAGCGAGTTCCGCCAGACCCCGCAAAACCGAGTACCGCAGCGTGCCCCGAAGGGGTCTCCCCCAGCGGGGTCGCCTTTCTTTGGTTACTTTCTTTGGCGAAGCAAAGAAAGTGACTCGCCCGCCGGGGCGAAATCCCGGCCTCTGCCCTCCGCAGGAGACACAGCCCCCGCAGCGGCAAACCCTCCAACAGCGATGAGCAAATGCGCCGGCTCATCAACCCACCTCCTCGCAGGCGGCGACAACGGCATCCACCGCATCGAACCGCGCCAAGCCCCGAGCCTTCTCAGCCCGAGCCAGCAGCTCACCCCGATCCACAGACCGCAGCAACGCTGCCAAGGACTCAGCCGTCAGCACCTTCTGCTGCACCACCCAGGCCGCCCCGGCATCCGCCAGAAACCGGGCATTCGTCGTCTGGTGGTCATCCACCGCAAACGGAAATGGCACAAAAACAGCAGCCGCCCCGACGGCGGCAATCTCGGTGACCGTACTGGCCCCCGCCCGCCCGACGATGAGATCGGCCTCGGCAAACGCCCGAGCCGTATCCTGGATGAACGGCGTCAATTCAGCCTCCACCCCCGCCCGCGCGTAGTTGGCCCGCAGCTCGGCGATCTGCTTCTCACCGCTCTGATGCGTCACCACAGGCCGCTCGCCGACGGGCAGCAAAGCCAACGCCGCCGGCACGATCTCGTTGAGCGCCTTGGCCCCGAGACTCCCCCCCACCACCAGCAAGCGCAGCGGCCCGCTGCGGCCAGCGAACCGCTCGGCGGGCGCAGGCACACCGACGAACTCGGCGCGCAGCGGGTTGCCCACCCATTCGCCCGTCTTGAACACGCCCGGAAACGCAGTGAAGGTGCGATCCGCGACCAGCGCCAGGATGCGGTTGACCAGCCCCGGCACCGAGTTCTGCTCGTGCAGCACCAGCGGCTTCCAGCACAGAATCGACATCAGCCCTGCCGGAAACGCGATGTACCCGCCCAGCCCCACGGCCACGTCGGGCTTCACCCGCCGCACCATGCGCAGGCTCTGCCAGAAGGCGCGCAGCAGCTTCAAGGGCAGCAACAGCAGGGTCAGGAAACCCTTGCCCCGCACCCCGCCGAAATCGATGGATTCGAAGGCAAACCCGCGCGGCGGCACCAGGCGCTGCTCCATGCTGTCGGGAGCGCCCACCCAGTGCACCGTCCAGCCGCGCGCACGCAGGGCTTCGGCCACTGCGATGCCGGGGAAGATGTGCCCCCCGGTGCCGCCGGCCATGACGAGTGCGGTCTTGCCCATCAGATGCGGCCTCCGCGCATGAGGGTCGCTGGCGCGACCCGCAGCGCTGCGCGCTGCACCCGGTTTTGAATAAACAGGATTCTCATACTCGGCCTCCGCGCATGAGAACCCTGTTTTCATAATCGATCCGCAGCACCAGCGCCACGGCAACGAGGTTCATCAGGATGGCCGAACCGCCATAACTCATGAAGGGCAGCGTCAGGCCCTTGGTCGGCAGCGCGCCCAGGTTCACGCCCATGTTGATGAAGGACTGAAAACCCACCCAGATGCCGATGCCCTGCGCCACCAGCCCGGCGAAGACGCGGTCGAGCGCGATGGCCTGGCGGCCGATGTGCATGATGCGGCGGGTCAGCCACAGGAACAGGCCGATGCAGATCAGCACGCCGACCATGCCGAATTCCTCGCCGATGACGGCCAGCAGAAAGTCGGTGTGCGCCTCGGGCAGCCAGTGCAGCTTTTCGACGCTGCCCCCCAGGCCCACCCCGAAGATCTCGCCGCGGCCGATGGCGATCAGCGAATGCGACAGCTGGTAGCCCTTGCCCAGGGTGAGTTTCTCGTCCCAGGGGTTGAGGTAGGCGAAGATCCGCTCGCGCCGCCACTCGCTCATCATGACCATCATGCCGAAGGCCACCAGCAGCACCGCGGCGATCAGGAAGAACATGCGGGCGTTGACGCCGCCCAAAAACAGGATGCCCATGGCGATGATCGCGATCACCATGAAGGCGCCCATGTCGGGCTCGGCCAGCAGGAACACGCCCACCAGCGCCACGGCCACGCCCATCGGCAGCACCGCGCGGAAGAAACGTTCCTTGACCTCCATCTTGCGCACCATGTAGTCCGCCGCGTAGATCACCACCGACAGCTTGGCGAGCTCGGAAGGTTGAAAGTTCATGACCCCCAGTGGAATCCAGCGGCGTGCGCCGTTGACGCTGCGGCCCACGTGCGGAACGAGCACCAGCACCAGCAGCACCAGCGAGAAGATGAACAGCGCCGGGGCGCAGCGTTCCCAGGTGCGGATCGGAATCTGGAAGGCCAGCACCGCCGCGACGAAACCCAGCACCAAGCCGACGACGTGCCGGGTGAGGAAGTAGGTCTGGCTGTAGCCCAGCTTGCCGAAGCGCGGGTTGTCCGGCATGGCGATGGAGGCGGAATAGACCATCACCAGGCCCCAGGCCAGCAGCGCGACGGTGACCCACAACAGCGCCTGGTCAAAGCCCATCAGGCGGGCCGGCGCGGTCTGGGTACGGGCGAATTCCTGCGAACCGATGCGCACCGGCAGCGCTTCGGTCGCCGCCTGGAACAGGCCGCTGAACCAGCCGCCGATGCGACCACGCAGGCCGACGTTTTCGGGTACGGCGCTCATTCGGCCTCCTCCGCGCCGGCGCCGGCACCGGCCAGTTGGCCGTCGGCGAGTTCGGCGACGGCTTCGCAGAAAACCTCGGCGCGGTGGTCGTAGCCTCGGAACATGTCGAAGCTGGCGCAGGCCGGCGACAGCAGCACCGCGTCGCCGGCATGGGCCAGACGGCTGGCGGTGGCCACGGCTTCGGGCAGGGTGGCGGCGTCGTGCAGGCCGACGCCGGTGTCGGCCAGCGCCTGCGCGATGACCGGTGCGTCGCGGCCGATCAGCACCACGGCGCGCGCATGGCGGGCGACGGGCGCGGCCAGCGGGCTGAAGTCCTGGTCCTTGCCGAGGCCGCCGAGAATCACCACGAGCCGACGCTCGGCACCCAGGCCCGCCAGCGCCGCCACGGTGGCGCCGACGTTGGTGCCCTTGCTGTCGTCGAAATATTCCACGCCGTCGATCACCGCGACCGATTCCACCCGATGCGGCTCGCCCCGGTATTCACGCAGGCCGTAGAGCATGGGCGCCAGCGCGCAGCCGCCGGCCTGGGCCAGCGCCAGCGCGGCCAGGGCGTTGACCGCGTTGTGCCGGCCGCGAATGCGCAGGGCGTCGGCCGGCATCAGGCGCTGGATGTGCAGGTCTTCTTCTTCGGCGCCGCGCTTGCGGCGGGTCTCGTCGGCTTCCTGGGCGCGCACCAGCCAGGCCATGCCGTTGACGACCTCGATGCCGAAGTCGCCGGGCCGGCGCGGCATGTCGCCGCCGAAGGTGACGTGGGCGCGCTGGCGCGGCTTCTGCAGCCGCACCTTGACCGGTGGCGGCAGCATGCCCATCACGACCTCGTCCTCGCGGTTGAGCACCATCAGGCCGCGCTCGCCGAACACGCGCGCCTTGGCCGCCACGTAGTTCGGCATGCCGCCGTGCCAGTCGAGGTGGTCCTGGCTGATGTTGAGCACGGTGGCGGCGGTGGGCTCGAAGCCGGTCGCCGTGTCGAGCTGGAAGCTGGAGAGCTCCAGCACCCAGACCTGCGGCAGCGTGCCGGCGTCCAGGTGCTGCGAAAGCGTGTCGAGCAGGGTCGGGCCGATGTTGCCGGCCACGGCCACGGTCTTGCCGGCGCGCTCGACCAGCTGGCCGGTGAGCGCGGTGACGGTGGTCTTGCCGTTGGTGCCGGTGATGGCCAGCACGGCCGGGCGATAGCGGGTGTCGGCGGGTCCGGCATCCGGCGTTTCGTCCACCGGCACGAGAGGCAACGCATCGGCCGGGCGATCGTCATCTTGATCGGCTTCGTCGGGCAGGTCGACCGGTTCCGGCTCGTCGATTTCGTCTTCGGCTTCCGGCAGAACGGCCTCGACATCGGAGCCGCGCAGGTCGGCCAGCGCCAGCGCGAACAGGCCGAGCTCGCCGCTGACCGGCAGGCCGATGGCACGTGCCGCGTCGACCACCGGAGCCGTCTGCGCCGGCGCCAGGCCGGGCGACAGGTACACCGCCCGCACCACACCACCTTGCACCAGCGCTTCGGAAAAGTCGCCAGCGACGAAAGTGGCGTCCGGCACCTCGGCCCGCAGCGCGGCCAGTTGCGGCGGCGCCTCGCGCGTATCGGCCACCGTGACCCGCGCCCCGTGGCGCGCGCACCAGCGCGCCATGGCCAGGCCCGAGGCACCCAGGCCCAGGACCAGCACGGGGAGATCGGCGAGGTGTCTCATCGCAATTTAAGCGTGGTGAGGCCGACGAGACACAGCAGCATCGTCAGGATCCAGAAGCGGACCACGACCTGCGTTTCCTTCCAGCCCTTCTTCTCGAAGTGGTGGTGCAGCGGCGCCATCAGGAACAGCCGGCGGCCGGCGCCGAAGCGCTTCTTGGTGATCTTGAACCACACCACCTGCAGCATTACCGACAGGGCTTCGGCGACGAACACGCCACCCATGATGGCCAGCACGATTTCCTGCCGCACGATGACCGCGACCGTGCCGAGCGCAGCGCCCAGCGCCAGCGCGCCGACGTCGCCCATGAAGACCTGCGCCGGGTGCGCGTTGAACCACAGAAAAGCCAGACCCGCGCCGGCCATGGCCGAGCAGAACACCAGCAGTTCGCCCGAGCCCGGGATGTGCGGAAACAGCAGGTACTTCGACAGCGAGGCGTTGCCGACGATGTAGGCGAAGATGCCCAGCGCCGAGCCCACCATCACCACCGGCATGATGGCCAGGCCGTCGAGGCCGTCGGTCATGTTGACCGCGTTGCTGGAGCCGACGATGACCAGGTAGGTCAGGATCACGAAGCCGAAGACGCCCAGCGGATAGCTCACCGACTTGAAGAAGGGCACCAGCAGGCCGGCCTTGGGTGGCAGGTCGACGTCGAAGCCCGACTGCACCCAGGTCGCCACCAGCTGCAGCACCTTCCAGTTGGACGATTCGGAAATGCTGAACACCAGATAAAGCGCGGCCAGCAGGCCGATGGCCGACTGCCACAGGTACTTCTCGCGCGAGCGCATGCCTTCCGGATCCTTGCGCACCACCTTGCGCCAGTCGTCGGCCCAGCCGATGGCGCCGAAGCCGCCGGTGACCAGCATCACGATCCAGACGAAGCGGTTGGAGAGGTCGGACCAGAGCAGGGTCGACACCGCGATGGCCAGCAGGATCAGCACGCCGCCCATGGTGGGCGTGCCGCTCTTGACCAGGTGCGTCTGCATGCCGTAGCCACGCACCGGCTGACCGATCTTGAGCGCCGTGAGGCGGCGGATCACGAAGGGGCCGGACAGCAGCGCGATCAGCAGCGCGGTCATGGCGGCCATCACCGCACGGAAAGTGAGGTACTGGAACACGCGCAGCGGCCCGAATTCGGGCGACAGCGTCTGCAGCCACTGGGCCAGGTTCATCAGCATGCGGATGCCCCCTGCGCGCCGGCCGCGGCCTGCGCTTCGATGGCCTGCACCGCGCGTTCCATCTGCATGAAGCGCGAGCCCTTCACCAGCACGCTGGCCGTCTGCGGCAGCACCGCCAGCACGGCCGCTTCGAGCGCGGCGTAGGAGTCGAAATGCCGTGCCGCACCGCCCACCGAGGCGCACAGCGCGCCCAGGGTGTAGACGGTCTCGATGCCACGAGCCGCCGCGTGGGCACCGGCTTCGGCGTGGAAGGCCGGCCCCTGGTCGCCGACCTCGCCCATGTCGCCCAGCACCAGCAGGCGCGGGCCGGGCAGCGAGGCCAGCACGTCGATGGCTGCGCGCACCGAATCCGGATTGGCGTTGTAGCTGTCGTCGATCAGGGTCAGCGGCTTGCCGGCCAGCGTGAGCTGCACCGCACGCGAACGACCCTTCACCGGCTGGAAAGCCGCCAGGCCGGCGGCGACGTCCTGCGGCGACACGCCGGCCGCCAGCGCACACGCCGACGCGGCCAGGGCGTTGAGCAGGTTGTGCCGGCCGGCCACCGCCAGGCGGAAGGCGATGTCGCCCGAAGGCGTGGCGGCCGTCACGGCCCAGGCATCACCCAGCCAGTCGGCCGAGCGCAGCCAGAGATCGGCACCATCGGCCGCCGTCTCGGCGAAGGTCAGGCAGGTGCGCTGGCCGGCGAGCGAGCGCCACAGCGGCGTGAATTCGTCGCCGGCGGGCAACACGGCGCAGCCGCTGTCCGGCAGCGAGGAGAGAACACTGCCGTTCTCATGCGCCACCGCTTCCACCGTGTGCATGAACTCCTGGTGCTCGCGCTGGGCGTTGTTCACCAGGGCCACCGTGGGCTGGGCGATGTGGGCCAGCACGGCGATTTCGCCGGGGTGGTTCATGCCCAGCTCGACCACGCCGGCGCGGTGGTGTTCGCGCAGGCGCAGCAGGGTCAGCGGCACGCCGATGTCGTTGTTGAAATTGCCCTGGGTGGCGAAGGCGTCGTCGCCGTGCGCGGCCCGCAGGATGCTGGCCACCATCTGGGTGACCGTGGTCTTGCCGTTGCTGCCGGTGACCGCGACCAGCGGCAGGGCGAAGCGCTGGCGCCAGCCGGCGGCCAGTGCGGCCAGCGCGGCGCGGCTGTCGGGCACTTCGATGCCCTGCAGGCCGGCGGCTTCCAGGCCGCCGTGGGCGATGGCCGCCACGGCGCCGCTGGCGCGGGCGTCGGCCAGGAAATCGTTGGCGTCGTAACGCTCGCCACGCAGGGCCACGAACAGATCGCCGGGCTGCAGCGTGCGGGTGTCGGTATGAATGCGCGCGATGGGCAGCTCGCCGTTGCCGACCAGGCGGGTGCCGCCGGTCCAGGCAAAGGCCTGCTGCAGGGTCATCATGGAACGGGAAAGGGTCATGGAATTCGGTGAAGGGGTGGCCGACGGCGGCAAACGGGAGGCGGCGCGGCGATCCAGCGCGGCCTCGACCTGTTCGCGGTCGGAGAACGGAAGCCGCCGTCCGGCGACTTCCTGGTAGGTTTCGTGGCCCTTGCCGGCGACCAGCACCACGTCTTGTGGACGGGCCTCGTCGATGGCGGCGGCGATGGCCACCGCGCGGTCGATCTCGATGCGGCTCGCCGTGCCGGCAGGCAGGCCGGCACCGGCTTGCGCCAGGATGGCGGCCGGGTCTTCGTGGCGCGGGTTGTCGCTGGTGAGCCAGACGATGTCGGCGCCGCGCGCGGCAATGGCTGCCATGGCCGGACGCTTGGCCTGGTCGCGCCCGCCACCGCAGCCGAACAGGCAGACCAGACGGCCGCCGCGCGCCAGGGCCACCGGGCGCAATGCGGCCAGGGCCTTGTCGAGCGCGTCGGGCGTGTGCGCGTAGTCGACCGCCACCAGCGGCTGGCCGGCACGCGCCACGCGCTCCATGCGGCCGGGCACCGGCAGCAGACCGGCACAGGCGGCGACCGCGTCGGTGAGCGAAATGCCCAGCGCCCGCAGGCCGCCGATGACGGCCAGCAGGTTGGCGACGTTGTACTGGCCGATGGCGCCCGAGCACAGCACATGGCGCTCGTCGGCTTCGACCACGGTGAAACCCAGGCCGTCGTCGCCGTGGCCGATGGCTTCGGCGCGCAGCCGGGCCGCCGGATGGCCATCGGCGGAATAGGTCCAGCGATCCAGCGAAAGGCGCGCGGCCAGCGCGGCGCCCTGCGCGTCGTCGATGTTGATCACCGCCGCCTGCAGGCCGGGCCAGTCGAACAGCGCCGACTTGGCGGCCCAATAGGCGGCCATGTCGCCGTGGTAGTCGAGGTGGTCCTGGGTGAAATTGGTGAACAGCGCGACGCGGATGCGGCTGCCGTCGAGCCGGCGCTCGGCCACGCCGATGGACGAGGCCTCGATGGCGCAGGCCGCCATGCCGCCGTCGACGAAATCGCGGAAAACGCGTTGCAGCAGCACCGGGTCGGGCGTGGTCAGGCCGTTGGCGACGACGTCCGGCGGCACGCCCGTGCCGAGCGTGCCGACCAGGCCGCATCGGCGGCCGACCCGGCCCAGCGCCTGCGCCAGCCACCAGGCGGTGGTGGTCTTGCCGTTGGTGCCGGTGACGGCCAGCACGTCGAGCTGCGTGGTCGGTGCGGCGAACCATTCGGCTGCGATGAGGCCAGTGGCCGCCTTCAGGCCAGCGCAGGCCGCCACGGGCCGGTCGCCGAAGTCGAAGGCCTCGACACCCGACTGCTCGACCAGGCAGGCCGCCGCGCCACGCGCGAACGCGTCGGCCACGAAGGCCCGGCCGTCGACCGCTGCGCCCGGCCAGGCGATGAAACCGTCGCCTGGCTGCACTTCGCGGCTGTCGATGCGCAAGGTGCCGCCCACGCGCGCGCGCAGCCAACGCACTGCGTCGGGCGCAGTGGCGAGCAGCACGGGAGAGGCGTCGGCGGCGACCATCAGAAGGACTCCTCGACTTCCTTGGCCATGACCTGCGGCTTGACGCTCAGGTCGGGCTGCACGCCCATGATGCGCAGGGTCTGCGACACCACCTCGCTGAAGACAGGGCCGGCCACGGTGCCGCCGAAGTAGCTGCCGGCGGTGGGCTCGTCGATCATCACGGCCACGACGATGCGCGGCTTGTCGATCGGCGCGATGCCGTTGAACCACGACCGATATTTGTGCGACGCGTAGCCCCGGCCTTCCTGCTTGTGGGCGGTACCGGACTTGCCGCCGACCGAGTAACCCATGGTCTGCGCCTTGGGCGCGGTGCCGCCTGGGCCGGCGGCCAGCTGCAGCATGTGGCGCACGGCGGCGGAATTCTTCGACGAGAACACACGGGTACCCACGGCCGGCTGGTCGCTCTTGAGGATGGTGGCCGGGATCAGGTTGCCGTCGTGCGCGAAGGTGGTGTAAGCGTGCGCCATCTGGAAGAGCGACGCCGACAGACCGTAGCCGTAGGACATGGTGGCCTGCTCCACCGGACGCCAGGTCTTCCAGGGCCGCAGCCGGCCAGTGACCGCGCCGGGAAAGGTGAGCTGCGGCTTCTGGCCGAAACCCATGGCGCTGAAGCTGTCCCACATTTCGTGCGCCGTCATGCGCTGCGAGATCTTGGTGGCACCGACGTTGCTCGACTTCTGGATGACGCCCTCGACCGTCTGCAGGCCGTAGTTGTGGGTGTCGGTGATGGTCGAGCCGGTGATGGTGATGCGACCCGGCGAGGTGTCGATCATGGTCTGCGGCGTGACCCGGCCAAGCTCCAGCGCCGTGGCGACGGTGATCGGCTTCATCGTGGAGCCGGGCTCGAAGGTGTCGGTGAGCGCGCGATTGCGCAGCTGCTCGCCCGAGAGATGCTGGCGGTTGCCAGGGTCGTAGCTCGGGTAGTTGGCCAGCGCCAGGATTTCGCCGGTCACCGAGTCGAGCACCACCACGCTGCCGGCCTTGGCCTTGTGCAGCATGACCGCGTCGCGCAACTTCTGGTAGGCGAAGAACTGCACCTTGCTGTCGATGGAGAGCTGGATGTCCTTGCCGTCGACCGGCGGCACCGCATCGCCCACGCCCTCGACCGCGCGGCCCAGGCGGTCCTTGATGACGCGGCGCGAGCCGGACTTGCCGGCGAGGTCGTTGTTGAAGGCCAGCTCGATGCCTTCCTGGCCCTTGTCCTCGACGTTGGTGAAGCCCACGATGTGCGCGGCCGCCTCGCCCTCGGGATACTGGCGCTTGTATTCCTTGCGCTGGTAGATGCCCTTGATGTCGAGCGCGGCGATCTGCTTGGCGATGGGTTCGTCGACCTGGCGCTGGATCCAGACGAAGGTTTTGTCCTCGTCGGCGAGCTTCTTGCCCAGCGCCGCCGGCGTCATGCCGAGCAGCTTGGCCAGGGTCTTGAGCTTGGCGGCGACGGCCGGGTCGTCCTTGTCGACGTCCTCGGGAATCGCCCAGATGCTGGGCGCGATCACGCTCGAAGCCAGCAGCAGGCCGTTGCGGTCGAGGATGCGGCCGCGGTTGGCCGGCAGCTCCAGCGTGCGGGCGAAGCGCACCAGCCCCTGCCGCTGGAAGAAGGCGTTGCCGATGACCTGCACATACAGCGCGCGGCCCGCCAGCGCCACGAAGCCGAGCGCGATGCAGGCCACGATGAACTTGCTGCGCCAGACCGGGGTCTTGCTGGCGAGCAGCGGGCTGGAGGCGTACTGGACGCTGCGGCTGCCTCTGCTCATGTCGAAAGCTCCAGGCAGGCGTTCATCGCGTGGTCCCCGTCTCGCCAGCGCCGGCTGCCGTGTTGGCGGCATAGGGCACGTACAACGTGATGGCCGGCGTGGTGTTGCGCATCTGCAGCTTGTCGCGGGCGAGCTTTTCCACCCGCAGCGGCGTGGCCTGGGCGCGCTTCTCGACCTCGAGCCGGTCGCGTTCCACTTCCAGGCGGTGCGCCTCGGCGGTGGCGCGCTCCATTTCGGTGAAGAGCTTGCGCGACTCGTACTGCACATGCACCAGGTACAGGGCGCTGGCCATGACGGCCATCAGCAGCACGATGGACAGACGCGTCATGCCGACACCTCGGTGCGCTCGGCCACGCGCAGCATGGCGCTGCGCGAACGGGGGTTGGCACTGACCTCGGCCGCGCTCGGTTTACTGCGGCCCAGCGCCACCAGGCGCATCGGCTGCGGCGGCGCGAACGGTGCCCGGCGGTCGTAGACCTCCTTGGACTGCTGCGCGATGAAGGTCTTGACGATGCGGTCTTCGAGCGAATGGAAGCTGATCACCGACAGCCGCCCGCCCGGACGCAACACCGACAGGCTGGCGTTCAGGGCCTGCTGAAGCTCTTCGAGCTCGGCGTTGATGAAAATCCGAAGAGCCTGAAAGGTGCGCGTGGCGGGGTTCTGCCCCTGCTCGCGGGTCTTGACCGCGCCAGCCACGAGCTCGGCCAGCTCGGCAGTGGTCGTGAGAGGGCCCCGTTCCTGTCGGCGAGCAACAATCGCCTTCGCAATGGGGCCAGCAAACCGTTCTTCGCCGTAGTCACGTATCACCTCCGCGATCTGCTGCGTTTCGGCCGCAGCCAGCCAGTCGGCCACGCTCTCGCCGCGCGTGGGATCCATGCGCATGTCGAGCGGACCGTCGAAACGAAAAGAAAAACCCCGTGCGGGGTTATCGATCTGGGGGGAGCTGACACCGAGGTCCATCAGGACCCCGGCGGCGCTGCCCGGAGGCAGCTCCCCCAACTGGGCAAAGCCCTCGTGCCGGATCGAGAAGCGCTCGTCGCCGATCGCGCTGGCGGCGGCGATGGCCTCCGGATCCTTGTCGAAGGCGATCAGCCGGCCGGCCGGCGAGAGCCGCGACAAAATGAGCCGGCTGTGGCCGCCGCGCCCGAAGGTGGCGTCGACATAGGTGCCGTCCGGATCCTGGACCAAGGCGTCGACCGCCTCGTTCAGCATGACGGTCGTGTGGAGAGCAGCGGTCGTCATGATCAGAAGGAGAAGTCCTGGAAGGCGTCAGGCATCTCGCCCTTCATGGCTTCGGCTTCCTGGGCGTCGTAGCTCGTCTTGTCCCAGAGTTCGAAATGGTTGCCCATGCCCAGCAAAACGCAGTCTTTGGCCAGACCTGCGGCTGCACGCAGTTCCGGCGACACCAGCACGCGGCCGGTGCCATCCATCTCCACATCCATCGCGTTACCGAGAAAAATGCGCTTCCACCACTGGGCGGACATGGGCAACTGGGCAATACGCTCGCGGAACTTCTCCCATTCAGGGCGCGGGAACACCATCAGGCAGCCATGCGGATGCTTGGTGATGGTGAGCTGACCGGAAGCGGTCGCGCCCAGGACGTCGCGGTGACGCGTCGGGACGGACAAGCGCCCCTTGGCATCGAGACTCAGCGACGAGGCCCCTTGGAACACGGCGAAAAACCCTCCGGGAGATGAGCAATGCAGCTTGCTGGAAGTGCGGGTGGGGCGCCTGGCCGGGCACTTTTTCCCACCGAATTGCACTTTTTTGCACTGTAGCAGGATTCAGCGCACCGGAAGATCCGTTCGGTCCAACTTTCACAATGAAATCAACGACTTAGACACGACTCACGAAAGTGTGACCAAGGGAAAAACCTTCTAGATGAAGCACTTAGCCATCCAATTCAAAGTGAATCTTGAGGCGATGGCTCACATGTAACAGTGCCGGCAACGAACAAAAATTCGTTGCCGGCACACGGCGTCTGTAACCGGCGTTTCCACCGGTGCGACCTATCAGAGGATGAAGCGCGACAGATCTTCGTTGCGGCTGAGCTCGCCCAGACGGGCGTCCACATAGGCGGCATCGACCGTCAGCGTCTGCCCCGCGAGGTTGGCGGCGTCGAAACTCGCCTCGTCGAGCAGGCGCTCCATCACCGTGGCCAGTCGCCGGGCGCCGATGTCCTCGGTGCGCTCGTTCACTTCGTAGGCGATGGCGGCCAGCCGGGTGATGCCTTCGGGGGTGAACTCCACCTGCACGCCTTCGGTCGCCATGAGCGCCTGGTACTGGCGTACCAGCGACGCATGCGTCTGAACCAGGATGGCCTCGAAATCCAGGGCGGAGAGCGATTGCAGCTCGACCCGGATCGGGAAACGCCCCTGCAGCTCGGGAATCAGGTCGCTGGGCTTGGCCAGGTGGAAGGCGCCCGAGGCGATGAACAGCATGTGGTCGGTCTTGACGATGCCGTACTTGGTGGTCACCGAAGTGCCTTCCACCAGCGGCAGCAGGTCGCGCTGCACACCCTGCCGCGAGATCTCGGCGGTGCTGCCACCGCCCTCGCTGCGCGAGGCGACCTTGTCGATCTCGTCGATGAACACGATGCCGTTCTGCTCGGCGTTGCTCACGGCCCGGGCGCGGGTCTCTTCCTCGTTGACCAGCTTGCCGGCCTCCTCGTCGGTCAGCAGCCGCAGGGCCTCGGCGATCTTCAGCCGGCGCGTCTTCCGCCGTCCGCCCATCTGCCCGAACATGCCGCGCAATTGCTCGGCCATGCCTTCCATGCCCGGCGGGCCGACCACGTCGACCGGCGGCGGTGCCTCGGCCAGGTCGAGCTCGATTTCCTTGTCGTCGAGCTGGCCTTCGCGCAGCTTCTTGCGGAACGCCTGGCGGGCGGTGCTCTCGGGCGCGGGCGCGGCGATGGCGAGCGCGCCCTCCTCCGCGGCGGCACCGGTGGGGCGCGCCGGCGGCAGCAGGATGTCGAGCACCCGGTCCTCGGCGGCGTCGACGGCGCGTTCGCGGTGCAGCTTCATCTCGGCCTCGCGGGTCTGCTTGACCGCCACTTCGACCAGGTCGCGCACGATGGTGTCGACGTCCTTGCCCACGTAGCCGACCTCGGTGAACTTGGTCGCCTCCACCTTGATGAACGGCGCGTCCGCCAGCCGCGCCAGCCGCCGCGCGATCTCGGTCTTGCCCACGCCGGTCGGCCCGATCATCAGGATGTTCTTGGGCGTGATCTCGTGGCGCAACTTCTCGTCGACCTGCTGCCGCCGCCAGCGGTTGCGCAAGGCGATCGCCACCGCCCGCTTGGCCTCGCGCTGGCCAACGATGTGTCGATCGAGTTCGGAGACGATCTCCTGGGGGGTCATGGAAAACGACATATCAAATCCGTACAAATGGGACGCACTCAAAAAACAGGGCAATGCGCAGCGAGCCGATCAATCCAGGACGCCGCCGACCGGCTTTGCCGGTTGGTCAGCGTTGCCCCCGGGACGGGGGTTGGCGATCACACGAAGTGAATAGCCTGGGGGTCAGTCAAGCCTTCCGGTTGGCCAGCGTTGCCCCCGGGACGGGGGTTGGCGATCACACGAAGTGAATAGCCTGGGGGTCAGTCAAGCCTTCCGGTTGGCCAGCGTTGCCCCCGGGACGGGGGTTGGCGATTACACGAAGTGAATAGCCTGGGGTCAGCCATAGCCAGCCTGGGGGTTAGCTCAAGGTCTCTATGGTGTGGGACATGTTGGTGTAGATACACAGGCTGCCCGCGATCTCCAGCGACTTCTTCACCACCACGTCGGCGGGCAGGTCGGTGTTGTCGATCAGCGCCTTGGCCGCCGAATGCGCATACGCCCCGCCGGACCCGATCGCAACGATGCCCTGCTCCGGCTCCAGCACGTCGCCGTTGCCGGTGATGATCAGCGAAGTAGTGCGATCGGCCACCGCCAGCATGGCTTCCAGGCGGCGCAGCACCCGGTCGGTGCGCCATTCCTTGGTGAGCTCGATGGCGGCACGTGCCAACTGGCCCTGGTGCTTTTCCAGCTTGGCCTCAAAGCGCTCGAACAGGGTGAAGGCATCGGCGGTGGCGCCGGCGAATCCGGCCAGCACCTTCTCGTGGTGCAGCTTGCGCACCTTGCGCGCGGTGCCCTTGATGACGATGTTGCCCAGGGTCACCTGGCCGTCTCCGCCGATGGCGACCTGCCAGCCCTCGGGAGTCTGGCGGCGGACGCTGAGAATGGTGGTGCCGTGAAACACGGCGCTGTCGCTCGAATGATCCATAGCGGCGAAAACTGGGGACGGCAGGCCGTATTTCAATGCCCGGCGCACCCGCCGCTTGCTTCCGGTTTCAATCCGGCCGGACGTAGACCCGCGCGTATTCGTTGATGCCGGTCACATTGAAGAAGATGCCCGCCAGCCGGTGGAGATGGCGAAACTCCACCGCCAGCCCTTCGGCGTGCCGGGCCGCGGCCCAGCCGAGCACCGAGCCGGCGGCCACGAAGTCGAGCCGCACCAGCCGCGAGCAGTCGATGGCCAGCAGTTCGTCGCGATCCATCGGCGCCATCAGGAGCTGCCGCTCCCGTGCCTCGCCCACCCGCGCCAGCACGGAAGCGATGTCGCTGCCGATCTCGCCGACGAGTTCGGGCAGGGGCGGAGGCTGCGGCGCATCGTCGTCGGCAAATGCCACCGACGCGTGGTCGAACGCAGGCTGCATTCCGCCCTGCAGCACCTGGCAGATACAGCGGGGCTCCTGCCAGGCCGGCGGCGACACCTCGTAGGTGATGCAGTAGTCCAGCGCGGCCTCTTCGTAATCGTCGATCCGGCCCATCAGCCGCAGCGCCTCCATGCGCAGCCGCCACCAGTCGGCCTCGGCATCGGCGGCACCGGTGAGCGTGCGGGACTCCAGTGCGGCGAGCAGGCGGTCGGAGCCCTCGAAGCAGAGATGCACCTCCGCCAGGCTCCACGCATGGAAAGCCTCCAGCAGCGGCGCCACCGCGTCGTATTCGAAACCTTCCAGGCCGGACCAGTCCAGCCACCAGGCGCCGGGCGCCGTCGCGGCACCGGTGGTGAGCAGCGAGACTGCATGCGCGCCGACGAGCGCGGGGCTGTGCCAATGAAAATCGCCCGTGCCCTCGACCAAGCCTTCGGCCGGCGGCAGGGCGTCGGGCGCCAGCGACACCCAGGCCGGTGGCGAACGGCCGAAACGCTCGGCGTATTCGATGGCGGACGCTTCGAAGGCCTCGCGACGCCCGAGCGCGCGGTAGAGGTCGAACAAAGCGAACCAGTATTCCAGCAGCGATGCGCCTTCGGTCGACGCGGGGCTGTCGATGAGGTGGCGGATGTGCAGCTGGGCGGCCATGGCGTCGCCGTTGGCGAACTCGATGGCGGCCTCCTCCAGCTGCGGGTCGTGCACGAAACCAGGCAGTGCGGGCTGCGGCCCAGGCAGCGGTCCCGGGCCGGTCGCCACGAGCTGCGGAATCATGGTGTCGGCCGGCTCGCCCGCTGCCGCACCGGGCAGCTCCATGTCAGGCAACTCCAGATCGGGCAATTCCAGGTCGGGCTGCACGGGTGGCACCGGGGCGCGGCGGGTGATCTGTACCTGCGCAGAACCGGTGGTGGTGATGAAACCGGTCGACGGCCGGGGCCCTGGCGGCCCGATATCCAGCGTGGAGTGACCCGGCAGCGGAACGTGGCGGGTCGCCGCCTGCGAATCGCCCGGACGCCGGCTCTCGCCACCGGGCGGACGGCTGTTCGGCAGCAGATCGACCGGCTCGGCAGGGCGGGTCTTCCACCACTGCCGCGACATCTGCTCCTCGATCTCGTTGATCTTGCGCACGGTCATCGCGCGCTCTTCGGGGTCGTGGTCCGGTGCGGTGTCGAGGAACTCGGTGCCTTCAGATTCGGCCGCCTCGTCTTCCTCGTCGGCGTCGGCCGGCACCGGAACATGGACCGCCGCGAGGCGTCGCATGCGCCGCAGCTGGTCGAACTCGCGTTGCCGCACCAGGTCGTTGCGGCGGCGGCGCTCCATCAGTTCACGCAGGAGCTGGCGACCCTTGCCGGAATCCTGGTCGAGTTCGGATTCGCTTTCAGACGTGGTCGGGCCACCCTGGCCCGATCCGGCGGGAAGCACCAGGCGCACCATCCGGCGGAGGATTCCGGTGGGCCGGTCCTTGCGCATGGTGTGCCGGCGCCGAGGATCAGTCCCCGAACATCTTCTGCTTGAGCTCGCGGCGCTGTTGCGCTTCCAGCGAAAGCGTGGCGGTCGGGCGGGCCAGCAGGCGGCCGACGCCGATCGGCTCGCCGGTCTCGTCGCAGTAGCCGTAATCGCCGGCGTCGATGCGGGCGATGGACTGCTCGATCTTCTTGAGCAGCTTGCGTTCGCGATCGCGGGTACGCAGTTCGAGGGCGTGTTCTTCCTCGATGGTGGCGCGGTCGGCCGGATCGGGAACGACCACCGTGTCTTCACGGAGGTGTTCGGTGGTTTCACCGGCGTTGGCCAGCATGTCCTGCTTGAGCACGACGAGCTTGTGGCGGAAGAACGCCAGCTGCTTCTCGTTCATGTACTCGGCATCGGGCATGGCGATGACTTCGGCGTCGGTCAGGGCATCACCCGACTTGCTCTTCCAGTTTTGGGCAAGCTTCGGGTCTTTCTTCACGGGGGCAGGAACGATGGAAGGCATGGTCTTGGAAGGGCTGACGACAGACGGTCGGAACCGCCACGATGGGCGGTGCCGGAGATGTTAGGGGCTTCCGGCCCGGGCGGGAAGCCGGCAAGTCGCCGTGGGGCGTGTCGGACTGCACCTGAACGGTGCCGATCCGGGGAAAACGAAGCCTTTGCCGGGGGGCGAAGCTTCGGGGTCCTGGCTCGACTTGGCGTTCATGCGCGGCCTCCTTGCGGTCAGGCGTGGTCCCGGCCGGGGACGTACCGGCAGTTTGCCGGCGCGCGATTGTATAGGCTCAAATCGCGCGGCTGCGCACCATCAGACCAGGCATTGCTGCAGTCCCTGCAGAAAGATGTCGTTGGGCAGGTCGATGCCGATGAAGACCATCTTGCTGTTGCGCGTTTCGCCTTCGGCCCAGGCCGGACCGAGGTCGCTGCCCATCAGCTGGTGCACGCCCTGAAAAATCACCTTGCGGTCGGTGCCCTGCATGTGGAGCACGCCCTTGTAGCGCAGCATGCGAGGGCCGTAGATGTTGACGATGGCGCCGAGAAAATCCTCGAGCTTGGCGGGGTCGAAGGCGCGCTCGGACTTGAAGGCGAAGCTCTTCACGTCGTCGTCATGGGCATGGTGGTGGCCGTGCTCGCCATGGGCGTGCGAGGGATGGTCGCAGTGCTCGCCGTGCGCATGGTCGTGGTCGTGGTGATCGTGGCCGTGGTCGTCTTCCTTGAGGAAGTCCGGGTCGATGTCGAGCGTGGCGTTGAGGTTGAAGCCGCGCAGGTCGAGCACGTTGGCCAGGGGCACGTCGCCGAAGTTCACCTTCTGGATCGGCGCGCGCGGGTTCATGTGCTTGAGCCGGTGGATCAGCGCGTCGGTCTCGTCGGCGGCGACCAGGTCGCTTTTGCTGATGAAGAGCTGGTCGGCAAAGCCCACCTGGCGGCGCGCCTCCTGGCGGTCGTCGAGCTGCTGCGGAGCGTGCTTGGCGTCGACCAGCGTGAGGATGGAATCGAGCAGATAGCTCTCGGCGATCTCCTCGTCCATGAAGAAGGTCTGCGCGACCGGGCCGGGGTCGGCCAGGCCGGTGGTCTCGATGACGACGCGGTCGAAGTCGAGCAGACCCTTGCGCTTCTTGGCAGCCAGCAGCTGCAGCGCCTCGCGCAGGTCTTCGCGGATGGTGCAGCAGACGCAGCCATTGCTCATCTGCACGATCTGCTCCTTGGACTCGGTGACCAGGATGTCGTTGTCGATGTTCTCCTCGCCGAACTCGTTCTCGATCACGGCGATCTTCATGCCGTGGTTTTCGGACAGCAGGCGCTTGAGCAGCGTGGTCTTGCCCGAGCCGAGAAAGCCGGTGAGGATGGTGGCGGGGATGAGGCTCATGGAATCGGGTCCCTGGGGCTGGTGCAGCCGTGCAATGGAAGGCAAACCAGCAGTTTAGCGAGGCCGTCAAGCCCCGGTCGGCGCCGGTTTTTCTTTGCGGTCCCGCGCGGCTTCGCTACCGGGTAGATCGTTTCTCGGCAAGCGACACGCTCGGCACCCGCCTGTCTAGATTGGGCGGCTCGCCCGGGCCTGCCGGCCCGCCGATTCTGTCGACACCGCAGCGCCGACCATGCACCAGCCCCTCACCCGTCGCCACTCCGCTGGTTCGATCGAACACCTCCTCCTGCGCACCAGGCCCGACACTGCCCCGCGCGGTGTTTCACACCCAACCGCGCCGGTCCCCACCACCCGAACGCAAGAGCCGGCGAACGAGGTGGCCTCGCCGCTCGGCCCACTCGTGCAGACGCCCTGCGCAGCGGCCGGCCCGAACGATTTCACCGCCGGCCCGGACACCACCGAAAGCGCCCCCCTTCTCGACGTCGATCAGGCGGTATCGACGCAAGCCCTTGACCAGGTGCACGGGGCAATACGGCCCCCGCTGACCCTCGCCCAGTCAAACCTGTTCGAGACCTTGAAAAAAAGCATCGAACGCGGCGAAGCCAACTTCCGCCACACCTTGCAATCGATGACCCAGACCGATGCCGAGGCGGTGCTCACCGCAGGCGGGCTCAATCAGACACCCATGGTCTGGCATCTGATGAACAGTCTCGATCGCAACGCCTCGCGCATGCTGCAGCAGGCGCTGGAGACATGTCCGGCCGCGGTGACCGCACACACCTTCGATGGCCAGGTGGCGCTGCACGTCGCGGCGAGCCACGCCGATGCCGAGGCACTCGCCCTGATCCTGCAACGCACGCGCCAGGTCGATGTGCGCGACGGCGAGGGTGGCTATCCCTTGTACGAACTGGCCCGACGGGCCCGGTACCTGGACGGCGACGAAGTCATCGAATGCGTCAAGCTGCTGACCGAGGCCGGCGCCGACTGGACGCTCACCACCGGCGGCCAGCGCGACGCGGCCGGTGCATGCGCGCACGACAAGTACCTCTGCAATCTCGTCATGGGCCTGCCCTCCTACACCACCTGCCTGCTGGAAGTCCTGCAGGCGAACCCCAAGCTCAAGCCGGCCGACGTGCTGCGCCTGAAGGATGCCGACCTGCCCCCGACCCGCATGAACCTGATCGACCTCGAACGCACGAAACGCGGCCTGTGGCCGATCTACCAGGCCGATCGCGACAACGTCGAAGACCAGCGCCGCTGCCGCGCCCTGGTGGCCAGGCGCAGCCGCTAGCCGCGGTCAGCCCCGCCGCAGCACGACCAGCCCCTTGAGGTATTCGCCCTCGGGGAAGGTCAGCGTCATGGGGTGATCGGGCGCGCCGGCCAGGCGCTGGATGACGTAGCCGTCGACACCGGCATCGGCGCCGGCCGAGGCGACGATCTTGTGGAACAGCTCCGGCGGCACCCCGCCCGAGCATGAATAGGTGAACAGCACACCACCCGGCGCCAGCAGCTTGAGCGCCAGCCGGTTGATGTCCTTGTAGGCGCGCGCGGCCCGCTCGGCATGTGCCGAGGTGGGGGCGAACTTGGGCGGGTCGAGCACGATGGCGTCGAACACCCGGCCCTCCTGGCCGAAGCGGCGCAGGCTGGCGTTGACGTCGGCGTCGAGAAACTCGCAGCCGGCGTCGTCGAGACCGTTCAGGCGCAGGTTCTCGCGCGCCTGTTCCAGCGCGGGGCCGGAGGAATCGATGGTCACGACTTCGCCGCCCTGCACCCCGGCGGCCCCTTGCCCGACGAGCGCCGCCACGGTGAAGCCGCCGGTATAGCTGTAGCAGTTGAGCACCCGGCGCGAACCCAGGCGCTGCACCGTATCGGCAAAGGCCTTGCGGCTGTCGCGCTGGTCGAGGTAGTAACCGGTCTTGTGGCCGGTGGCGATGTCCAGGCCGAGGCGCCAGCCGTGCTCCTGCAGCACCAGCGCCGTGGGGCCGTCGCCGCGCAGCCAGCCGGTGGCCTCGGGCAGGCCTTCGAGGCCGCGCGCGCTGGCGTCGGAGCGTTCGTAGAGCTTCTGCAGGCCGGTTGCGGCCAGCAGGGCGTCGGCGAGCACGACCTTCCAACGCTCGGAGCCGGCGCTGCCGAATTGGGCGACCAGGGTGTCGCCGTAGCGGTCGACGATGAGGCCCGGCAGGCCGTCGGACTCGCCGTGCACCAGGCGCACGCCGTCGCTGTCGATGGCCAGGTGGCGGCGCATGTCGACGGCCGCCTGCACCCGCGCGGCGAAGAAGGCGGCGTCGATGCGATCGGTCTCCACGAAGCTCCAGACCCGCGCACGGATGCGCGAGGCCGGGCTGAAGGCGGCCCAGCCGAGAAAGCGGCCGTCGTGGGCTTCCACCCGCACGGTTTCGCCGCTGTCGGCACCGCCGCGGGCGATGGCCGATTCGAAGATCCAGGGATGACGG
This sequence comes from Xylophilus sp. GOD-11R, assembly GCF_033546935.1. Taxonomy (GTDB): domain Bacteria; phylum Pseudomonadota; class Gammaproteobacteria; order Burkholderiales; family Burkholderiaceae_C; genus Xylophilus. Next base: position 4,168,788 of record NZ_CP137854.1, read on the forward strand.
CGCAGCAGGGAGCGCTCCTTGCCGTCGCGCAGTTTCAGAGTTTTCATGAGCTCAATGTTGCCTGACGCCATAACAGATTGCGCGTAGACCATGAGAAACTCCACCAAATAGTCGCAAGGACGAGGAAAGGCGCACAGGTGGATCCAATTTTTATTACGCGGGTCATTTTGCGAAATTTTAGGAGCATCGGCTACTGCGATGTTCAACTGGGCCCTCTAACCTATTTGGTGGGCGCAAATGGTTCGGGAAAAAGCAATTTTCTTGACGCACTTCATTTGATTAGTGACGCACTCACAGGATCTCTTGACAATGCGCTAAATATGCGTGGAGGCATATCGGAAGTGCGACGAAGGTCAAATGGTCATCCTACACATTTCGGAATAAGACTTGAGTTTCTTATTGAAGAAAATCGCGGCTATTACGCTTTCGAAATTGGTACACGCCAAGGTGGCGGACACGAAGTTCAATCCGAAGAATGTGTGATTAAAGGCGTCGGAAAAGGTCCTTTTTTTCGAGTAAACCGCGGAAAATTAATCAAAAGTAGCGAGAATTCTTTCCCAGTAACGACCCCGGACCGACTCGCACTCGTCGCAGCCTCCGGCCTTGCCTCGTTTCGCCCTCTATATGACAAGCTGACTGCAATGGGTTTTTACAATCTTAATCCAAAACTAATGCGAGAAATGCAAAACCCGCAGGATGGACGACTTCTAAAATCAGTCGGCGAGAACATTGCAAGCGTTATCGGTCATCTGGAAAAAAGTGCTCCCGAAGCCATTCGTACAATCCAGGAGTACCTTCAAACCGTCGCACCGATGGTTCATGCAGTCGAGAGAAAAAAGGTCGGCCCGATGGAAACCCTTGAGTTTCGCCAAGACATGGCCGGATCAAAACACCCTTGGCGTTTTTTTGCGCAAAACATGTCTGACGGCACATTGCGAGCACTTGGCGTATTAACAGCTTTGTTTCAAGCCAATCAAGACTATGCACCTACGTTAATCGGCGTTGAGGAACCTGAGACAGCGCTGCATCCGGCCGCTAGTGGTGCACTGAGAGAGGCCTTGGTCCGCGCGTCCCAACGCACGCAAATCATTGTGACAAGCCATAGCCCTGATTTGCTAGACGATCAAAACTTAAAATCGGAATCTTTACTTGCTATTGTTTCTGAGGGTGGCGAAACTAAAATTGCTCCTCTTGATGAAGCTTCACGAACATCGATGCGAGAGCACCTATTTTCTGCCGGAGAATTACTTAGACTAAACCAGCTTGCGCCTGATCGAAATATTTTAAATTCTCAAGAAGGAAAACAAGCCGAGTTGTTTGGAAAAGCACTGGCATGATTACCGTCGTACCCATAGTTGAAGGTGACGGAGAAGTAATTGCACTTCCCATTTTATTACGCAGAATTAGCGATAAATTAACGCCAGAAATTTCAGCACTAATCTCACCACCCATCAGAGTGCAAAAAGATCGATTTCTAAACAAACCTTTAGAATTTCGAAGGCATTTATTATTAGCCGGAGCAAAAGCAGGCGGAAATGGTTGGATTCTGATTTTACTTGATGCTGACGACGATTGCCCGGTCAAACGCGGCGCCGAAATAGCAAGCATGGCGAGCAACATCCTGAGGCATCGCTCAATATCAGTTGTAATGGCCAATCGTGAATATGAAGCATGGTTTATTGCCGCAGCAAAATCGCTAGACGGCCATAGAAACTTTATACTCCAACGCAATCAAATTCCGGCTGATCCAGATAGACCTAGAAATGCAAAGGGCTGGCTCGCTCAACAAATGGGAGGCCGTGGATATAACGAAACAACTGATCAGCCCGCTTTTAGTGCGCGACTTAATCTTGATGAAGCCATCAGTAGCAGTCGTTCATTCAGAAAATTGTGCGATGAATGGTCAAGACAGACCGTCAAATTTTACGCAAAACCAAATTAGTTTTTTCTGCGCGCGCGGGGGTGAGCGGCGTCGTAGATCTGCGCCAGGTGCTGGAAGTCGAGCCGGGTGTAGACCTGGGTCGTGGTGATGCTGGCGTGGCCGAGCAGTTCCTGCACCGCGCGCAGGTCGCCGCTGGACTGCAGGAGGTGGCTCGCGTAGGAGTGCCGCAGCATGTGCGGATGCACCGGGGCCGCCAGCCCGGCGGCGGCACTGCGGCTGCGCAGCCGCTGCCACACCGCCTGCGGGGTCAGCCGGGTGCCACGCCGGCCGGGAAACATCGCCGTCTGCCCGATGGCGTCCGCCGGCAGCGTGCTGGCGCGCACCGGCAGCCACAGCGCGACGGCCTCGGCCGCCTTGCCGGAAATGGGCACGCTGCGCCACTTGCGGCCCTTGCCGCGCACGTGGACCATGCCGTCCTGCAGATCGACCCAGCCCTGGCCGGCCTGCTGGCCGGCGGCCGAGGCGGCGGCGTCGAGCGCGACCAGTTCGCCCACGCGCAGGCCGCAGCCGTAGAACAGTTCCACCATGGCGGCGTCGCGCTGGTCGAGCCAGGCGTCTTCCTCGGACGTCGCTTCGTCTTGGGAGAAGTCGGCGAGCTGCGTGGCGTCGTCCACGCCCAGGGCCTTGGGCAGCGGCTTGGGCGCCTTGGGCGCTCGCACATCGACCACCGGGTTCCGGTCGATCAGGCCTTCGCGGCCCAGCCAGGCATAGAACCCGCGCCAGCCCGACAGCACCAGCGCGATGCCGCGCGCACTGCGGCCGGCGGCGTGCATCTGCGCGGCGAAGCGGCGGATATGCGCGTGGTGGGCGGCCTCGGGCGCCACGCCGGCGGCTTCGCAGGCGGCCAGGAGCTTCTGCAGGTCGATGCCGTAGAGCGTGACGGTGCGGTCGGCCAGGCGCTTCTCGAAGCGCACGTGGTCGAGGTAGCGCGCGACCAGCGGATGCGTCGGGCGGTCGACCGCCGGCTCGTCCTCGCGCGCGGGCTTGGGCATGTCAGTCGCGCAGGCGGGCCAGGGCGGCGCTGGCGACCGCCGCCATGCGCTGCAGGAATTCGGTGCCCATGCCGCTGTCGAAGCGGGCGATCTCGTTGGAGGCCAGCACCAGCAGGCCGAAGCAGGCGCCGTCTTCGGGCGTGCGCAGCGGCATCATCGCCAGCGATGCGGCCTCTTCCGGATCGTCGAGCAGGCGCACCGCGTCGAAGCCGCGGTTGGGGCCGCAATAGGGCTCGCCGAGCGATGCGGCAAAGGTGCGCAGGTCTTCACCCGGATCCTTGGCGAAGGCCGCCAGCCGGTGGCCCGGCGCCACATCCCACACCCGCAGCGCCGCCTGCGGCACGGCGAACTGTTCGCGCGCGGCTTCCACCGCGCGGGCCGGCAATTCGGCTGGATCGGAGGTGGCCGCCAGCACCAGCGACCAGCGCTGCAGCCGGTCGGCGATGGAGGCGTTCTCGTGGCCGTTGCGCACCATCTGCATCACGCGCTGCTCCAGCGCCTTGATCTTCTCGCGCAGCATCTCGGCCTGGCGTTCCAGCAGGCTGACCGCGCGGGCGCCGTGCGGGCTGGTCAGCTGGATGGCGGTGAGCACCTCGGCGTGGCGCTCAAAGAACTCGGGGTTGTTGACCAGGTAGTCGGCGATGTCGTCTTCGGTGATGGGTGGCACCGAGGCGGCGTCCGGCAGTTCCGGGTGGGTGGTGGAGATGGTCATGGTGGGTTCAGGGCGTAAGAGGCTCGTCGGGCACCTCGATGCTGCCTTCGAAGACGGTGACGGCGGGGCCGGTCATCAGGACCGGGCTGGTGCCTCCGGCCCAGGCGATGGTGAGCATGCCGCCGCGGGTCTGCACATGCACCCGCGCGTCGAGCAGGCCGAGGCGGATGCCGGCAACCACCGCCGCACAGGCGCCGGTGCCGCAGGCCAGGGTTTCGCCGGCGCCGCGCTCGTATACGCGCAGCCGCACGTTGGCGCGATCGATCACTTGCAGAAAGCCGGCGTTGACCCGCTGCGGAAATCGCGAATGGCGCTCGATGACGGGGCCGGCCTGGGCGACCGGTGCGGTGTCGACATCGTCGACCAGCCACACCGCGTGCGGATTGCCCATGGACAGCACGGCCACGCGCGCGACCGGATCGCCCGCCTCGCTGCCCAGGGCCAGCGGCCAGCGCTGCCAGCCGCCTTCGGCCTGCGCCGAGAGGCCGGCAGTGTCGAAGGGCACGAGCGCGGGCTCGAACACCGGCGCGCCCATGTCGACGGTGACCCGGCCGTCGGCGTCGAGCCGGGGCTCGATGACGCCGGAACGGGTTTGCACGCGGATCGCGTCGCGGTCGGTGAGGCCGTGTTCGCGCACGTAGCGCACGAAGCAGCGCGCGCCGTTGCCGCACTGCTCCACCTCGCCGCCGTCGGCGTTGAAGATGACGTACTCGAAATCGACACCCGGCGCGGGCGAAGGCCGCACCGACAGCACCTGGTCGGCGCCGACACCGAAGTGGCGGTCGGCCAAAAATCGAACCTGGCCTTCGGACAGGCCGAGCAGGCCGCGGGTTTCGTCGAGCACCACGAAATCGTTGCCGGCGCCCTGCATCTTGGTGAACGGGATCTGCATCCGGCGATTATCGTCGCGCGGTTTTGCCCCGCCGCTCAGCGGGGCTTGGCGAAATCGGCTTCCACCCAGCGCAGCGCGCTCGCCCGGTTGAGTTGAAAGCCGGGCGATACCGCGATGCTGGCCAGCGCCTCGCCGGCGGCGTCGACCGCGCTCAGGCGGGCGCTGGGGTTGTCCTCGTCGGGCTCGATGTCCAGGCTCACGGTCACGCGGCCGCCCGGCGCTTCCACGTCGATCTGCCGGTGCAGCGTGGCGTGCAGGTGCTGCTCGGCGCGACGGATGACTTCGTGCGCGGTCTTGACCAGGGTGTTGAAGGCGGCGGTGTCGAGCGGCTTGGGGTTCTTCTTGTCGCGGCCCATGGTCCAGGGCCCGACTAGCGCGGGTTCGGCATCGCCCGCCCGGTGCATCTCCACCGCCCAGCCGTCGTCGTCCTCGTTCTTGACGACGCGCGCGGTCCAGCCGTCGACCGACCAGAGGCGGGGTTCGCGGATGTCCGGGGTGTTTGGTGTGTCGTCTGCGTGCTCGTCCATGCGCTGCCGTCTTCTGCCAGGAAAAAGGCGGCAAGGCTAACCGATCGCCGAAGGGCAGTCAGTGCGCACCGACCGACAGCTGCACCTGCACCGGCCCGGCCTTTTCGAAGTAGAGGGTCATCTCGTAGCTGCGGCCCCACTGCAGCGGCATCTTCAGGCCCTGCAGCAGCAAATGCGGCTTGCCTTCGGTGAACTCGGTGTCGGCGCCGGGTTCGATGCCCAGGCTCTGGAGGGTCTTGCCCCTGGGGCCGGCTTCGCGGAACTCGACCTTTTCGGCCAGCGGCGTCACCACCTTCACCAGGCGATCACCCTGGGCGACATCGGTGACGGTGAAGTAGACCGGTGCGGAGGTGGCGCCCGGCTTGGTCGGGTCGGCCCAGGGGTGGACCAGGGTGATGCCCTGCAGGTAGTACTCGTGGGCGTCGGCGATGGTGGCGGCCGAGGCGGCGCCCAGCAGGACGATGGCGCAGACCAGGGGGCGGAGCTTGGTGGGAATCATGAAAAAGAGAGAAGGATCGTTCAGGACGAGAAGGAAATCGAATAGCCCCAGGCGTCCAGCCGCTGGGGGATCGCGTTGAAGGCCAGGGTGACGCGCGGCCCGCCGCGGTTAACCGGCACTTCGTGCAGCAGGTAGCTCGGGAACAGCAGCAAATCGCCCTCGGCAGGTTGCGGGCCGATCCACTTGTCGGCATTGAAGGGGCCGACCGCGGCCTGCGCATGGGTGTTGGCGAAGACGAAGTCGCGTCCGCCCAGGTGGCGCATGAAGACGGTGTTGGCCGAGGCGTCGCAGTCGCTCAGGTAGAGCACGCCGGAGATGAAGCAGTTGGCATGGTTGTGCAGCGCCTGCCGGCCGCCGGCCTGCATGGCGTTGACCCACATTTCCTTGATGCCCCACTGCATGCTTTCGCCAAAGAGCAGGCTGCCGAGCTCGACCAGGTGCGGGCCGACCCGGCGCGCCAGGTCCTGCAGCAGTTCGGGATGGTCGTCCGGCTCCAGGATGCGGGTGTGCTGCAGGTCTTCGGAGCGGTGATTGGCCAGGGCCGCATCGCCGAGCAGGCCTTCGCGCAGCGCCCGCACCCGGTCGGCATCGAGCACGCCGGCGACGCGCATCACCGGCGTGGGAAACAGCGCGAAGACTTCTGCCGTCGCCATCAGTGGGCGATCGCGACGATGCGGGTCAGCGACCAGTAAGCGGCCACCGAGCCGATCACGTAGAGCGCCGGCTGGCGCAGCGAACGCAAGCCCTGCAGCCGGCCCAACAGCCGCGCCGCGCCCCAGGCCACGCCCACCACGGCGAGCTGGCCGGCTTCCACGCCGACATTGAAGCCCAGCAGCGCGACGGTGATGTTGTGCTGCGGCAGGCCGATGTCCTTCAGCGCGCCGGCGAAGCCCAGGCCATGCACCAGCCCGAACAGAAACGCCACCAGCGCCGGCCAGCGCCGGCTGAGCGACTGGCGGTCGCGCAGCGCTTCGCCCGCCACCAGCACGATGGACAGCGCGATGCACGCCTCGACCGGCGGCGGGCGCAGCGTGAGCATGCCGAGCGCGCTGGCCGCCAGGGTCAGGCTGTGGGCGGCGGTGAAGGCGGTGATGGTGCCGATCAGACGGCGATTGAGGCCCACCAGGAACAGCAGGCCGATGACGAACATCAGGTGGTCGATGCCGCTCAGGATGTGTTCCACGCCGAGCACGGTGTAGAGCTTGGCCAGCTCGAAGCCGCCGCGCTCGTCGCTCGCGCCGCCGAAGAGCTGCACCGTGGGCTGCGAGCCGCTCACGGTGACCACGCTCTGCTGCCCGTCGCGCCAGACGATGCGCACGATGGCGGCCGAATAGGCCTGGCCCACCCCTTCCACCGCGAAGGTGCCGGCCAGGCCGCGCGGGCCGCAGCTCACTACCTGAGCATCGGCCTCGCAGCCTTCGGGCCAGACCGGCTTGAGCTCCTGGGCGATCGGCGTGGTCTTGGCCGGTGCGCCCCAGGCATAGACGAACTGGCCGGGCGCGGTCTCGCGCATGGTCATCTCGGCCAGCGTCATCTCGTGGGCCTGCACCAGCCCGGCCAGGCTCGCCAGCAGCGTGGCGAGCAGCAGTCGGAGCATCGCCTTCATTTGGCGTCCTCGCCTTCGATGCGCACGGTGTACTTCCTGCCCATGTCACGCACCGCCTGGGTGGTGAGCTCGGCCATGGTGTCGTCGCGCCAGTCCTGGTAGACGGCTTCCTTGATCGGGTCGAACCGCGCTTCGATCGGCGGCTTGAGCGCTTCGAGCCGCACCACGCGCTGGCCGGTGCTGCTGGGCACCACCTGCCACTGGTTCAGCGGCGCCGCGTCCAGGGCCTTGGCGAAGTCCGGGCCGTAGCTCTCCACCAGGTTGCCGCGCGGGCGGCCCTTGAAGCTGCGCAGGTCGCTCTGGGTTTCGGTGGCGGCGTCGGTGTTGAGCGCCTGCACGAAAGCCTGGATCGACTGCGGCGTGCTGTCGCCGACCACCACGGCTTCCAGGAAGTCGTAACGCGCGGGCGCGTCGTAGCGGGCGTGGCGCTGCTCGAACCAGGCCTTGAGGCCGGGCTCGTCGATCTTGGGCAGCACGATGCCGGACTGCGTCACGCTGAGCGACTTGAAGATCACCCGCTCGCGGATGGTGGTGTCGCCCCGGTCCAGGCCCAGGGCCAGGCCCTCGCGGTAGAAGACCTCGTTGTCGGTCCAGCGGTCGAGCAGCTTCTTCATGTCGCTGGCCGAGGGCTCGCGCTGCATGCCGGCCTTGAAGATGTCGCGCGCTTCCTTCTGCGTGGCGGCGCTCACGACGATGGTCTGCGGGTTCTCGCGGCCGGATTCGAGTACGTGGTCGACGCCGAAGATGACCGCGCCGAGCAGCAGGAAATGCACGAGCGGCTCACGCGCGGCCCGTTGGATCAAAGAAGGGTTTGGAATCATGGGAATCAGCTTGTCGGATGAAAGTGAAACGGCGTTGACTAGCGGGTGCGCAGGCAACGCGCCTGGAGGTGGTCGAGGGTGGCGCGCAGTTGCAGCACGCGCTGCGGCTCGCTGGCGTGGAGCGCGCGTCCGATGGCGATGAGCGGGTCGCAGGCGGGCCGGAACTCGGGGCTCTGGCCGACCATGGCCAGCAGCGGCGCCTGCACCCTGTCGAGCATGCGGGCGGGGTCCCCGTCGGGCCGCACCGTGGTGCCGAAGGCGAGGTAGCGCTCGCGCACCTGCCAGTAGGCCGACAGGCGTTGGGCGTCGGCACTGTCGGGCCGGTGCAGCAGCTCCTGTGGGTCCGGCCGCAGCTTCGACACCAGCGTCATCAGGCGTTCGCGGGGCGTCGATTCCGGCGCGTAGGTGGCCCAGGGCGCGCGGTGGTTCACCACCGGCCGATCGTCGGTATTGGCCACCGCGTCGCCGACGAAACGGCGCAGCGTCGCCGGCCCGGCGATGGCACTGCCGGCCACAGCCCAGTCGTCTTCCAGGTGGGCGGTCTGCAGGCCCTTGGCCAGGGTGGGCGTGGTGTGGGCGCGGGCCATGCGCTCGTTCAGGGCCTCGAGGTCGATGCGGCCGTCGCCGGGCAGCGCGATCAGGCCGATGACCGGCGTGTCGAGGCTGTTGCTCGCCAGCACGGCAATGGCGTTGGGGAACACCTGCCGGAAGGCGGCCGTGATGCTGCGCAGGGTGTCGAGGTCCATCTGGTGGATGGCCAGCCACTGGCAGAACAGGCCGCCGGGGGCGAGCCGGTCGCGCACCGCGCGGAACTGCTCCACCGTGTAGAGCGAGCCGGCGCCGCTGCGGGCCGGGTGGAACAGGTCGGCGACCACCACGTCGTAGCCCGCGCCCTCGGCCTGCACGAAGCGGCGTGCGTCGGCGGCCAGCTGGCGGACCGGGCGAACGGGCCGTGGCGCCTGCGGCGAATCGGCGAAGAGCGCGGTGGCCGACAGCACCTCGGGCAGCAGCTCGACCGCGTCGACCTGCAGGTCCTGCTGCTGCGCGGCGGCCGATGCCGTGAAGCCGGTACCGACACCGAGCAGCAAGGCGCGGTGCGGCGCCGGATGCAGCAGCAGCGGCAGCTGCGCCAGCCGCCACTCGACCAGGCCGCTGGCGCTGCTGCCTTCCTGCGCCCGGTTGTTGATGCGCAGGCGCGAAACGCCGTCTTCGTCCGCGACCACGCTGACGGCGGCCATCACGCCGTCGCGGTAGCTGCGGACCTGTCCACCCGCAGGCACGTCGACGAAACGCAGCGGCGCGGCCATGACGGCCAGCAGCACGCTGCCGAGCGCCAGCACCAGGGCATCCGCCCGGCGCCAGCGCGCGGGCGACTGCAGCAACAGGTAGCCCAGCACCAGCAGGCCGATGACCGCATGGGCGCCCGCCACCGGCAGCAGCCACACGCCGATGGCGGCCGGCGCCAGCGCCGCGCCGGCGGTGTTCACCGCCAACGCCCGGCCGAGCGGCCAGCCGCGCCGCTGCGCCTGCAGGCAAAGGTGGGTGAACAGCGCGCCCATCACCAGCGTGGGCGCGGCCATGGCAGCGACGGCCGCCAGCGCTTCGCCGGCCAGGGCCGCCGCCCGGCCCGGTCCCCAGGCGGCGAGCGGCCAGGCGGCGATGGCGTCGGCCCAGCGCAGCGCGGCACCGGACAGCAGCACGGCCGCCGCCAAGGCGCGCAGCAGGGTGTCGCGCACGCGGTCGTCGTCGGCCGCATCGGCGCGCGCCGTCCAGCGCTGGTACAGCGCGGCGCCGCCGGCGGTGCCCAGCAGGTACATGGCCAGCAGCAAGGCGTAGCTGTAGACCGTGTTCTCGGTGACCTGGCTCAGCATCCGCACCGCGAGCACTTCGTAGCCTATGCCGAGCAGGCCGGTGGCCAGCAGCAGCGCGGACAGTCGAGCGCCGGGCGTCGCCGGCCGGGACATGCCGACCGCCGCCACCGGCCGGTCGCGCCACTGCCACCAAGCGACCAGGGCGCACAGGCCGTTGGCGATGGCGCACAGCCACGCGGTGCGCTGCAGGCCCCAGGCCGGCAGCGCGACGAATACCGCGGCCAGCAGGCCGATGACGGCACCGAGCGTATTGACGGCATACAGCGCACCGAGCCGGCTGTGCGCCGCGCGCAGCTGCGCTTCGAGCGCCGGCAGGGTCGCGCCCATGGCAGCAGCAGCGGGCAGCAGCAGCACGAAGGGCAGCACGAAGGCGACCGTCCAGTGCCAGGCCGGCGACGGCTCGGCACCGATGAGCCGCGCACCGGCATCGACCAGCGCGGGCATGCAGAAACTCAAGGCCAGGCCCCAGCCCAGCAGCACGGCTTCGCAGCCGGCATACCAGCGACCGGGCCAGCGGCTGGCAGCAACCGTGCGGCCGAGCCCCCAGGCGCCCAGCGCGAGGCCGCCGAAGAAAGCGGCCAGTACCGCCAGCACGGCGACGATCTCGTGGCCCAGGCCGGCACCGAACTGCGCCGTCCACACCACCTGCCAGCCGAGGCCGGCAGCGCCGGAGAGCAGCATGACGCACAAGGCCGGCACGAGGCCGGCTGCTTGTCGACCCGCCGGCAGGGCGAACCCTGCCGGCGGATGTTGGACACCGGGCGCCGTCGCGCCCGGTGCGGATGCAGCTTGCATCAGTTGACGCCTGCGACCTTGGTCGAGTTCACGACTTCGATGTAGACCGGGTTGCTGTAGAACCAAAGGTCCGCCCAGCCGGCGACGTCGAAGGTCGAATACTTGATGCCACCGACCGTGCGCAGGTGCGCCGGGCAGGCCGCGTCCGAGCACGGGATGGTGCCGGGCAGCGTGCTGTCGGCCGGGCTCGAACCGAAGTCCAGCAGCGGATTGCCGTTGGCATCGGTTTCACCCGGCACCGAGGCCGGCAGGTTGGTGCCGCGCAGGCGGAAGTACTGCGACGCGGAAGCTGCCGGCACCACGTAGCTCATGGTGATGGTGCCGTCGGCGGCCTTCGTCCAGTTGCGGCTGTTGAAGACCTTGGCGACCTTGGCCGACGCGTTGGTCGCGGCAGGCGAATTCAGCAGGCCGGCGTAGCGCGCGGTGTCGGTCGGTGCGACATAACCGGTCACCAGGCCGTTGATCACGTCCACGTGGTCGAGCACCGGAGCGTTCAGTGGCTGGCTGATCGCGACCTGGGCCAGCGACGGGTTCGGGAACGAATACGGCGAGTTGTTGGTGCCGTTCGGGTCGCGGGCGACGATGGTCACGACCAGGTCGATACCGGCACGCACCTTGAGCTTTTCGCCCATGGTGGCGCAGCCGTCGATGCGCACGTCGCCATTGGCGTTGACCGCGTTGGCGCCGGCCTTCTCCATCAGCGCCTTGCCGGCGCTGCGCGGCAGGCCCGGGTGGGCCGCGCAGACGGTGAAGGACAGGCGGTCGATCAGCTGGCCGTTGGCAACGAAGCTGTTGCCGCTGCGCAGGCCGTTGATGATGCCGGCGGCGGTCAGGTCGCCCGCGCCCTTGCGCACCATCACGAAGTCGCGGGTGTATTCGCCGGGGTAGAAGTCGGCGGTGGACTCGCGCTGGTCGGGACCGAAGCTGCCACGGTTGTGGTAGTCGGAGCTGGCGAAGAACCACCAGTTGCGGCCTTCACCCAGCAGGGCGTCCCAGACGCCGCCGACCTGGGCCGCGTACACGCCGGTGCCACCGTACGTACCGCCGCCGACGGCACCCGTGCCGTAGCTGCCGCGACCGGCTTCGGCCTGGTGGCCGGGCATCGACTCGAAACCGAAGGCGATGCGCGGAGCCGCGTTGTTGAAGTTGCGCAGGTGCTCGATGTTGAAGCCGGAGTTGCCGTTGGGGTTGTAGGCGCCTGCGCGCTCCAGGTGGGCCGGCACGAAGTAGCTGGTGTCCGGTGCCTTCTCGGCCATCCACTTGATGCCTTCGACCGTCTTCATGTGGCCACGGTTGGGCGTGGCGGCGGCGTTGGTGCCGAGGATCTTGGCGGCCGTGGAGTCGAGCTGCGCGTTGTTGGCGCTGCCGCTGACCGAGCAATCCCACTGGTTGGTGGTGCCCCGGCTGGTGTCGGTGTCGCTGCGGTCGAAGCAGTATTCGTACTGCGCCTGCAGGTTGGCGTTGCCGCCGGTGGCGGTCGACGGGAAGGGCAGCTGGCCGTTGAGCACGGTGGTGGAGATGTGCTCGTGGCCCGGCGCGTTTTGTTCCACGCCGATCCAGATCGGCTTGCGGCGGGTGCGGCTTTCGGCTTCGGTGATCGGGTACTGGAACTCCGAGATTTCCTGCCAGCGCCACATGGCCTTGGTGGTGGCGGTGCCGTCGCCCTTGATGGCGTCGCGGCCGATGGTGGCCTGCCAGGTCTGGTTCGGGCCTTTCAGGTCGGTGGCCGGCTGGCCGCTGCTGGGAATGGTGTTGGCCGACGGAATGCCGAGGGCCGGCGCGACCGGCTCGAAGGGGTCTTCGGCCAGCGTGCAGTTGCGGGTGCTGCTGCCGCCGTGGTCGGCCTGCACGAACCAGTCGAGGTTGAAGGTGCCGGCCGACTTGTCGATCAGCTTCTTCATGGACAGCGTGCCGTCCGAGCAGGTGGTGTGGTTGTGGAAGTCGCCGGTGACGTAGGTGCCGGTGGCCTTGGTGGCGGCCTTGTCGGCGGCAAACGCCGCGTGCGGCAGCGTGAGGGCGGCGACGGCGGCCAGCGCCAGCGCGGTCTCGCGCATCTGGAAGGAGGTCTGCTTCATGGCAATGGTGTCCTGGAATCGGTCGAAGTGTGAGAGGCCGGGGTCGGTCAGACCGTCGGGGCCAGGGCCTGGTCGCCGTACAGGCGGTACTTGTTGGCCGTCAGCCGGACCTTGGTGGTGAAGGGCGCGACGGTGGTGTCGGCGTCGGCGTTGGTGGCCGTCGCGGTCAGGGTGCAGACGCCGTTGGCGTCGCAGCCGGAGATGGTGACGTTGGTCAGCGTCACGCCGGGGAAGACCAGGTCCGGATTGGCGACGCGCGCAGCGGCTTCCTGTGCCAGCTGGGTGCGCATGACGGGCTTGGTGTAGCCGGCGTCGAGGAAGCCGTCGTCGATGGTGTCCAGGAACGCGGTGTTGCTCAGGCCGGCCGTGGTGTTGAGGGCCGCGACGCCTGCCGAATAGTCGGTGGCGAACTGGGCTGCGGGCGTGGGCGTGGTGCCGCCGCCGGTGCCGCCGGACACGACCGGGTCGTTGCTGCCACCGCAGGCGGTGAGCAGGGCGACGACAGCGGCGGTGGCCGATGCCTGCAAGAAGAAACTGCGCTTGTTCATGGAATTTTTGCCTTTCCGGGATGGATTTCCGTTTAGCTCTGGGAACTCTGCGGGAGCCGGCGATCCGACTTTTCCGAAGAAGTTCACTCTAAAAACAAGTCATTACGTGGTGGTGACGGAGCGATGACGGCCGCGCATCAAAACGCCGGAATGCGCAGGCCGGGGCTTCAAACGCCTGTCATGGAGCGCGTTGACAATCCTGAAAAATTCGAGCCTTCATGACACCCCGCCTTCCCCGCCCGCCGGCGCGATCCCCCGCCAGCCGCCTTTCCCGCCGCTCCCATCTGTTGCTCGTAGGCTCGCTGCTGACCGGCGCGGCTTTGGCCCACGACGATCCGCCCGACGGCGGCAAGACCCACCTGCCCGAGGTCGAGGTGCGCGGCCCGCGCGACGCGGCCATCGGCCTGGCCGACAGCGCAAGCGAGGGTGCGGCCGAAAAGGAATCTTTCCAGTCGCGGCCCAAGCTGCGCCCCGGCGACATCGTCGAAGCCGTGCCCGGCGTGGTCGCCACCCAGCATTCGGGCGACGGCAAGGCCAACCAGTACTTCCTGCGCGGCTTCAACCTGGACCACGGCACCGACTTCGCCATCACCGTCGACGGCATGCCGGTGAACATGCCCAGCCACGGCCATGGCCAGGGCTATTCGGACCTGAACTTCCTGATCCCCGAACTCGTCTCCGGCGTGCGCTACCGCAAAGGCCCGTACTTCGCCGACGGCGGCGATTTCTCGCTGGCCGGCAGCGCCAGCCTCGACTACGTGAGCGCGCTCGACGCGCCCTTCTCCGAAGTCACGCTCGGGCCGCACGGCTTTCGGCGCGCGGTCGCCGCCGGCTCCCGCACCGTGGGCGACCAGACCTGGATGGGCGCGCTCGAACTCGAAGGCAACGACGGCCCCTGGGACGTGGCCGAGAACCTGCGCAAGGCCAATGCGGTGCTGCGCTATTCGCAAGGCTCGCAGGCGCGCGGCTTCGCGCTCACCGCCATGGCCTACCGCAGCCGCTGGACGTCCACCGACCAGATCCCCCAGCGCCTGGTCGACAGCGGCGAGCTCGGCCGCTTCGGGTCGCTCAACCCGACCGACGGCGGCAGTTCGCGCCGGCTGAGCCTGTCGGGCAAATGGTTCGACAAGGGGCCGCACGGCGACACGGAGCTCGCCTTCTACGCCATCGACTACCGCTTCGACCTGTTCTCGGACTTCACCTACTTCCTGAACAACCCGGTCGACGGCGACCAGTTCGAGCAGGTCGACCGGCGCCAGGTGTATGGCGCGCAGGCGTCGCACCGGGTGGCCAACCGCATCGCGGGCCTCGACGGCGTGGTCAACTTTGGCGCGCAGTGGCGCGGCGACCGCATCTCGCAGGTCGGCCTCTACAACACCGAGGCGCGCGAGCGACTGTCCACCGTGCGCGACGACCGGGTGTCGCAGGACCTGCTCTCGGTCTACGGCCAGCAGATGGTGAACTTCACCGAGCGGCTGCGCGGCTATGCCGGCCTGCGCGGCGACGTGTTGCGCTACGACGTGGACGGCCGCGAACCGGTCTACGGCGCGGCCAACAGCGGCCGGGGGCACGACGCCATCGCCAGCCCCAAGTTCGGCCTGGCCTACACGGTCACGCCCACGCACGAGCTCTACGCCAATGCCGGCACCGGCTATCACAGCAACGATGTGCGCGGCGCCACCATCGCCACCAACCCGCAGGACGGCAGCGCGGCCACCCGCGTGCCGGCGCTGGTCAAGGGCAGCGGCTCGGAACTGGGCTGGCGCTGGCAACCGGCGCCCGACACCACGGCCACGGTCGCGCTATGGCAGTTGCAGCTCGATTCGGAACTGGTCTACGTCGGCGACGCCGGCTCCACCGAGCCCGGCCGCGCCAGCAAGCGGCGCGGGCTCGAAGCCACGCTGCGGCACCGGCTCTCGCCGGTCTGGCGGGTGGAAGCGGACGTGGCGCTGTCGCGCGCACGGTTTCGCGGCGTTGCACCGGAAGACGAAGGCGACCATGTGGACAACGCCGTCGAAAAGGTCGTGGCCGGCGGCCTGACCTATTCGTCCGGCCCGCTCACGGCCACGCTGCGGCTGCGCTACCTGGGGCCGCGCGCCCTCGACACCAACGACTCGGTGCGTTCCCGGTCGGCCACGCTGCTCAACTTGGGCACCCGCTATGCGCTCACGCCGGCGCTCACCCTGGGGCTCGACGTGTTCAACATCGCCGGGCGCAAGGGCAACGACATCGAGTACTACTACGCCTCCTGCACCGCGCGTGAGGTGGCCAGCGGCGGCTGCGGCGCCGGTATCGACGACCGCCATGTCCACCCGATGGAGCCCAGGACGGTTCGGGTCAGCGCCCGCATGACCTTCTGAGCGGCGCGAGCGCCGCCCCGTCTCGCTTCGCCGATCCGGCCCGCGTTGCGCCTGCGTGTTCGGGGCGGGGAGCAGCCGCGCCATGAAATCCGAAATTTCGCTGGGTCAGCCGATTTATTTCGCTTTTGACGAGGCGGATCGCTCGACGGAACCCGAAGCGATTCGGATCACCATCGACTGCTTCGCATTGACCGCCTCGCCGACAGGCACCCAACACCGACAGTGCTGCAGCGGGTCGCACGGTGCGGCCTGCGTCATCCGTCATTCGCGGGCATAGCGCCCGCACCAGGAGCAACTTATGGGCGCAGTCGCCAACATCGTCGGCAAATTCTTCACCAACCCGGCCGGAGCCATCAAGGACGCCGTCAACGGCGGCGCCAAGGCGCTGGGTGGCCTGATGACCCTGGACCTCGGCAAAGTGGCCGAAGGCGCCAGCGAGGCACTCAACGGGCCGGCTCCAGGCGCTTCGGCGTCGGCCTCGGGCTCGGCCAACGACATGCTCATGGCCGCGGTCATGAAGCTTCTCGGCAAGTCCGGCACGGAAGACGAATCGAACGACCTGCAAAGCGATATGGGCTGACGGCCCTCGGGTGCCAGGTCCGCCGCCTCGGGCGAGGCACGGCCCCCGATTCGCTCGCTCCCTACCATCCGCCGCCTGCCAGCGGCTCTCAGGAGACCCTTTCCATGTACGCAGAAGCACAGCCCCGCACGGTGGCGGCCACTTTCCCCGGCACGCCGGCGTCCGCGCCTGTCGATGCCGCCTTCGCCAGCGAAGTCCGCAGCATGGTCGCCCACCTGCGCGCCAACCGGCTCGACGAAGCCCAGGCGCAATACGAGCAGCTTTGCGAAGTCGACGAACGTCTGCGCGACATGCTCGTCTTTCCGGTACTCATCGCCATCCAGCGCGGCCAGTCGCTCGAGGCGTTGCAATACCTCAACGGCCTGCCTGGCGACCCGCATCCGGAACTTCGCGCGCTCTGCCTGCGCATCGTGGGCGACCCCACCTGGCACGGCGAAGCCGCTGCCTTGGTCGATGCACCCGACCCCTACATCGCGCGCGCCATGCGCCGACTGCTGGCCGGCGCCGACCTGCCGTGACGCCGGCTACCGGCTGCCGCTACACCCTCACGCCGGCAGCCGACCTGGCCGTGTTCCATGCAGCCGACGCGGCCCATTACCGCCGCACCGGGCGCAGCGACGTCCTGAATCTGGTCACGCCCCAGGTGTTCGCCTCGATATACGAAGGCTGCCCCTCGCGCGGTTTCGCCCATGACGGCCAGCCCATCGGCGGCATGCTGTTCCATGACGGCCAACCCCACATCGCCGTGCTGCCCGGGCACTACGGCCACTGGACACCGCTGCTGCGCCCGGCCCTCGACTGGCTGTTCGGCCTGTGCAGCGAAATGCGCGTGCCGATCGAGGCCGACAACCGCCTGGCCCTGGCCTTCATGGCCCGCAACGGCTGGCCCGAGATCACGCCCGACGCGGCGGAGGCACGCAGCCGGCCCGACGCCCGTTTTTTCCTGGTGAGCCGCCAGCCCCGCCCCCTACGGCGCGGTCGCCCAGAAGCCGCTCACGCGTCGAATCGATAACCCTCCGCGTCATGCAGGTCCCACCCGCCGTGGCCGTCGAGCCGCAGTACGTGGGTGTGGTGCTGCAGCAGGGCCGGCCGGTGCGCGATGCTGACGATGGTCACGCCACTTGACCGCAGGCTCGCGTAGAGCGCCGCCTCGTTGGCGTTGTCGAGCGCGCTGGTGGCCTCGTCGAGGATCACCACCCGCGGTCGATGCACCAGCACCCGGGCGAAGGCCAAGCGCTGTTGCTCGCCGGTCGACAGCAGTTTTTCCCAATCGTGTACCGCGTCCAGCCCGCCGGCACGTTCGGCCAGGCTTCCCAATTGCACGTCGCGCAGCATCTGCAGCAGTTGCGGATCGCTCAGCGGCGATTGGTGGCTCGGGTAGACGATCTGGCTGCGCAGGCTGCCGTTCTGCATATAGGGCCGCTGCGGCAGAAAGAACATCTGCGAGGTCGGCAGGCTGTGAACCTTGCCGCTGCCGTCGTGCCAGAGGCCGGCGATGGCCCGCAGCAGCGAGCTCTTGCCGCAGCCGCTGGCACCGGTGATCAGCAGCCCATCGCCGGGCTTCAACTCCAGGTGCAGATCGCGCACCAGCACCCGCCCGAAACCGGGCGTATAGAGCGTCAGGGCCTCGATCGCCAGCCGCTCGGCCGGCTGCACCGTCACCTTGCTGCGTGGCACGGCGCCCGGCATCGGGGGCTCGTGCTCCGACGCTTCCGGCGGCGACGGCATCACCACTTGCGCCAGCGCGTGCAGCCGTGAAATGCCGGCCACGAAGCGGCTGAGCGCGTCGAAGTTGTCGACGATGAGCGAGACCGCGCCGAGCACCGCCACGAACGCGCCCGCCGCCTGCACTGCCGCGCCCACCTCCAGCTCGCCCGACAGCACGTCGTTGGCCAGGATGATGCTGGGCACCACCAGGGTCAGCTGGCTGAAGGCGCGCTGGAACAGGTTGAGCGAACGCTGCTTGCGGATCAGCCGCGCATAGTTGTTGTAGACCGAGTCGAAGCGCTGGTCGATCTGCTGGCGCTCCTGCGCTTCGCCCCGGTAGAAGGCGATGGACTCCGCGTTCTCGCGCAGGCGCATCAGGCCGAAACGAAAGTCGGCTTCGCGCCGCAATTGCCAGAAATTCAGCCGGA
Organism: Xylophilus sp. GOD-11R; assembly: GCF_033546935.1. Lineage (GTDB taxonomy): Bacteria > Pseudomonadota > Gammaproteobacteria > Burkholderiales > Burkholderiaceae_C > Xylophilus. The sequence continues at coordinate 4,187,143 of NZ_CP137854.1, forward strand.
TCAGCGGCGCGCCAAAGAGATACAGCGCGCCGAAGGTGCCGACGAAGGCATACAGCACGAGGAAGCCCACCAGCACGTGCGACAGCGACCACAGCACCGCGCTGAACGCCACCAGCTGCATGAACGAGCCGAGCAGGATCAGCAGGAAGTTGGTGGAGCGCGCGGTGAAAGTGTCGATGTCCTCGCTGATGCGCTGGTCGGGGTTGTCGATCTCGCCGATCGAGCCGAGCTGGTAGTAGTTGCGGTTGCCCAGGTAGCCGTCGAGAAAGCGCCCGGTGAGCCAGCGTCTCCAGTGGTTGGAGAAGCTGTCGCGCATGTAGTAGTAGAAGGCGTACACCGGCACCGCGAAGGCCAGCACCAGCAGCGCGGCGCGTACCGCGTCCCAGAAGCGGTCACGATCGCGGCCGGCCAGCGCCGAGGTCATTTCGCCGGCCTTCTGATTGAGCATGACCGCCAGCTGCGTCTCCGCCAGCATCAGCACGATCATCAAGGCCAGCAGCAGCCAGGCCCAGCGGCGCTGATCGCCGGTCCAATAGGGGCGTGCGACCTGCATGAACTGCCGCCAGGCGTCCATCGACAGGGTCGGTGGCCGGCGTCGCCGCTTTTTCTGCCGGGGTGGAAGGGTCGGCGCGGCGGCCGTGGCGGCAGATCGGGGCATCGGGAGGGAAAGCGGAATCGGCGAGAGTGCTGTCGATCAATCTACGGAGGTGTGTCGAGCCCTGTTGTCGGACGGCACCGCGCAGCACGCGGGAAAACATACCCAAAAGTGGGGATCATTCGCCGCTTGTGCCTCATCAGGACTGGGCCCCTTCTCCCGAGTCCGGATAATGGCGAACCTGGCGCGCAGCGCCGCGATTCACTCTTCCTCTGGCTGCGGGCCCGGTCCGCGCGCCGCCCCATGACAAGAAGCGATTTCCTCGTACTCGGCGCCGGCATGGCCGGCGCCTGCGCCGCTCTGGAGCTGCAATTGCGCGGCCACCAGGTCACCCTGGTCGACCGCCGCCCGCCCGGCCGCGAAACCTCCTACGGCAACGCCGGCATCATCCAGCGCGAGGCCGTCGAGCCCTATGCGTTTCCGCGCGCCTGGGGTGCCATCATGTCGGCCGCCTTGCGCCGGGGGCTCGACATCCACTATCACCCGGGCGCCGTCGCCGCGTCCCTCCCCCGCCTGGGCCGCTACTGGCGCGCATCCGCGCCGGCGAGCCACCGACGCATCACCCGCGATTACGCCCGGCTGATCGAGCACACCACCAGCGAGCACCAGCGCTACATTTCCGCCGCCGGCGCCGACGACCTGGTGCGCCGCGACGGCTTCCGCTGCTTCTACCGCACCCCCGCCGCCTTCGACCGCGCCCTGCAGCGGGCCGAGACCCTGCGGCGCGACTTCGGGCTGGCCTGCAGCGCCCTCGACGCCGACGCCCTGGCCCGCGCCGAGCCCGGGCTGCGGCAGCGCCAGGTCGGCGCGCTGCACTGGCAACAGCCCTGGACGGTGCAGGACCCGGGCGCGTTGGTCGAGCGTTATGCCGCACTCTTCCAACAGCGCGGCGGCCGCCTGCTCATCGGCGATGCCGGCACGCTGCGCCAGCACGGCAGCAGTTGGCAGGTGCAGACCGGCGAAGGAGTGGTGCAGGCGACGCAGGCGGTGATCGCCCTCGGCCCCTGGAGCGGCACCGCGACAGCCGCGCTGGGCTACCGCTTTCCCATGATCTTCAAGCGCGGCTACCACCGGCACTACGCCGGTGGCGCCCGGGTCGACCTGCCGCTGCTCGACGCCGAGCGCGGCTACGTGCTGGCGCCGATGCGCGCCGGCCTGCGGCTGACGACCGGTGCCGAGATCGCGCGGATCGACGCCGCACCCACGCCGCGCCAGCTGCAGGGCTGCGAAGCCGTTGCCCGCGAACTGCTCGACCTGGGGCAGCCGGTGGAGCAAACGCCCTGGATCGGCGCCCGCCCCTGCATGGCCGACATGCTGCCGGTGATCGGCGCCGCGCCCCGCCATCCGGGGCTGTGGTTCGACTTCGGCCACGGCCACCAGGGTTTCACCCTCGGCCCGGCGAGCGCGCGCCTGCTGGCCGACCAGATCGAAGGCGCCACGCCCTTCGTCGACCCCCGGCCTTTTCTGCCAACGCGCTTCTGATCCCGCCGCCGTTGGTGGCGCGGCAATTGCTTGGCCCTTGCCGACCTGTGCATGCGGCCCCGCGCCTTCTTTTTTTCATGAAATTCAACGACATCCGCGTCTCCACCAAACTCTGGGGCGGCATCCTTGGCCTGCTTGTCGTTGCACTCGGCGTGGGCGGCTGGTCGCAGTACCAGGCCACCGCACTGGCCGACGACGCGCTGACCGGCGTGCGCAACTACGAGCAGCACATCAGCGATGCCATCGCCTGGCGCGGCGCCACGCGGGCGATCAGCGAACAGGTCATCGCCAGCGACGCCACCGCCGACGCGGTGCTGCAGTCGTTGCTCGACAGCCGGGTGGTGCTGGCGACCGCCGAGCTCGGCCAGCTCCAGCAGAAGATCATCGGCCAGGCCACCACCGAAGCCGACCGGACCGCACTCGCCCAGGCCATGCGCGAGCGCGCCGCCGTCGCGCAACTCAACCAGCAGGCGCGGACGCTGCAGCAGTCGTCCTCCACCGCTGCCGTGCCGGCCGACTTCGTCGAAAAAACCTATCTCCCGGCGATCGACCGCTACATCGGCAGCCTGGATGCCTTCGTCAAGCTACAGGAAAGGCACCGCGACGCGGCCGTCACCGCGCTGGAAACTGCCCGCCGCCGGGCGGTGCTGGTGTCGGCCGCCTCCGCGATCGCCCTGCTGCTGGCGGGCATCGCGCTGGCCGCCCTGCTGGCGCGGAGCATGTCGCGCCCGCTGTCGCATGCGGTGCAGGTGGCCGAAGCCATCGCCGCGGGCGACCTCGCCGCCATGCAGGCCAGCGATCGCCGCGACGAGTTCGGCCAGTTGCTGGCCGCGCTGTCGACCATGGTGCTCAAATTGCGCGGCGTCGTCGGCGAAGTGCGCAACGGCGTGGCGTCGGTCTCCAGCGCTTCCACCGAGATCGCGCTGGGCAACCAGGATCTTTCCAGCCGCACCGAACAGGCCGCCTCCAACCTGCAGCAAACCGCGGCCAGCATGGAACAGCTGACCGGCACCGTCACCCAGTCCACCGACACCGCCCACCGCGCCCGGCAGCTCGCCGGTACCGCCGCGCAGGCGGCCGAGCGGGGCGGCGCGGTGATGAGCGAGGTGGTCAGCAGCATGGCCGACATCAGCGGTTCCTCGCGCCGCATCGGCGACATCATCGGCACCATCGACGGCATCGCCTTCCAGACCAACATCCTGGCGCTCAACGCCGCCGTCGAGGCCGCACGCGCCGGCGAGCAGGGGCGCGGTTTCGCGGTCGTCGCCAGCGAGGTGCGCAACCTTGCGCAGCGCAGTGCGCAAGCCGCGCGCGAGATCAAGACGCTGATCGGCACCTCGGTCGAGAAGGTCGACGTCGGCTCTCGCCAGGTCGCGCAGGCCGGTCAGACCATGGGCGAGATCGTGCACAGCGTGCGCCAGGTGGCCGACCTGATCGCCGAGATCCACGCCGCGTCGTCGGAGCAGCGCGACGGCATCGGGCAGGTCAACGAGGCGGTCAGCCAGCTCGACCGCATGACGCAGCAGAACGCGGCGCTGGTCGAGGAAAGCGCGGCCGCCGCGACCGCCCTGCGCGACCAGGCCGAGCGGCTGTCGGTCGCGATCTCGGTGTTTCGCCTGGGCGAAGGTGTGGACCGGCCGGCCCCGCCGGTGCTGCGCGAGGTGATCGCCTCGCCCGCCCAGCAGACGGCGACGCGTGGCCTGGTGCCGCCGCCTGCGGCTGCTGCCGGCCCCGGCGCCGCCGCCACGACCCGGACGGCCGCCGCCGGCGCCCCTGCACGCACGCTGCCCAAGCCGACGGCGGCGCCCACGCCGGCCGTCAAGGTCGCGGCGGGCGAGGACGAATGGGAAAGCTTCTGAACGGTGTGCGCCGTCCCGGCGTGGCGTGAAGCCGCGTGAGGTGCGGGGTGCATCCGCTTGGCATCGGGCTTCATGCTCGAAACAGAGCAGATGCGGATCTGCATCGCGGATCGACGATCCGATTGCCAGCGATGAGGCCGCAGGCGCGCGAACGCAGCGCGCCTGCGGTCCGCCGCGCCCTTCTCAAGCCGTCATCAGCGCGTCGAGTACGCGGTAGTCCGGCGGCGTCGTGTCGATCGCGCGCCCGTTGCGCAACACGCAGCGATCACCCTGGTTCCGGGCGAGCAGCTCCGAATAGTCGCGCGCCCGCAGCAGGATCAGATCGGCCGACTGGCCCTCGCGCAGACGGCCCACGCCGTCCAGGCCCATGATGTCGGCCGGCACCGCGCAGGCGGCGGCAATCCAGTCGCCGACCGGCCGGTCGAGGTGGGCGATCTTCACGGCCTGGCAGAAGGTGTCGAGCATGTCGTGGTCACCGTAGGCATGGAACGGGTCACGGCAGTTGTCGCCCGCCACCGCCACCTGCAGACCGCGTGCCTTGATCTCGTGCAGCACGGTCACGCCGCGCCAGCGCGGGGTACGGGCGGCATGGCGGTCCTGCAGGTACATGTTCACGGTCGGCAGGCTCACGATGGCGATGCCGGCGTCGCGGCAGGCGTCCAGCGTGGCCAGCATGTCGGCCTCGGGCTGCACCGCCAGCGAGCAGCAGTGGCCGCACAGGATGCGGCCCGAGAAACCCTCGCGCCGGGCGATGCGGGCCACCTGGTCCAGCGTGCGGATCTCCGGCTCGCCGGTCTCGTCGACATGCAGGTCCACATCCAGCCCGCGCTCGGCCGCCAGCGCGAAGAGATGACGCAGCGCGACATCCAGCTCGGGCGGCGTCGGCACGTTGGCACGGTGACTGAAGCGGGTGACACAGCCCAGATTGCCGCCGGCCTCGGCCACGATGTCCGCGAGGATGCGGCCCTCTTCCGTGAGGAAGATGTCGATCGGCGCGATCGACGAGGCCTGCAGCGTGATGCGGCCGGCCCAGGCGCGGCGCATCTCCTGGAACACGCGAAACGAGATCGAGGCCTGCGGCGCCTGCGAGTCGAGGTGGGTGCGGATCGCCACCACGCCGTGCGCATAGGCGGTGCGCAGGCCGAACTCCATGCGCGCCCGCACATCGGTGGCCGACCAGCGCGCGGTGCGGTCTTCGAGCGTGGCGCGCACGGCGCCCGGTGTGTCGCCGGTGGGGTTCTGCTTGCGCGGCCAGATGTGGCCCTTGTCCAGGTGGGTGTGGCAGTCCACCAGGCCGGGCAGCACCATCGAGCGATCCAGGTCCGGTCCCAGGGCATCGTCGAGCGTGCCGGCCGGCTGCACGGCGGCGATGCGGCCGTGGTCGACCAGCAAGTCGGCCCGGCAGAGGCCTTCGCTGTCGGCGCTCGCGGCCAGCGTCGGCGAATCGACGAGACAGGCCGGCACGGTCGCGTGACGGAGGGCGTAGCGGTCGGCAGTGGGCGGAATGAAGTGGGATGCGGGCATGGCGTGACGATACCTCGGGCGAAATCGTCACGGCCGCAAGCAAGGCGGGGGCCAAGGCAGCAGCCTGACTAGCCGACAAGGCCGTCGCCCCGGCCTGCGTCGGCATCAAGGGACCAGCAATCGCCGGACCGCATCGCCGACGCCCCGAGGAGCGAAGAGCCTCCCTCAGATGCCCAGGTAAGCCTTGCGCACTTCCGGGTTGTCGCGCACCTCCGCGGCCGAGCCGGCCAGGGTGACCCGTCCGGTCTGCAGCACATAGGCCCGCTCGGCGATCTGCAGGCTTTCGGCCAAGCGCTGCTCCACCAGCAGCACCGTCACGCCGGCTTGCCGAATCGCGAGCACCGCGTCGAAGATCTCGTCGACCAGCTTGGGCATGATCCCTTGCGACGGTTCGTCGAGCATCAGCAGGCGTGGCCGGGTCATCAATGCGCGGCTGATGGCCAGCATCTGCTGCTCGCCGCCGGACAAGGTCTCGGCGCGCTGCGCCAGCCGCTCCTTGAGCCGCGGGAATAGTTTGAACACCATCTCCAGCGGCGCCTCGCGGTCGGCCTTCTTGCGGTGCAGGTAGCTGCCCAGGCGCAGGTTGTCGGCCACCGTCAGGCGAGGAAACAGACGCTTGCTCTCGGGCACGAAAGCCAGGCCACGCGCGGCGATCTGGTGGCCGGGCAACGTCTCGATGCGCTCGCCGCCGAAGGTCACCTGGCCGGAGCGCGGCTTGACCATGCCCACCAGCGACTGCAGCAGCGTGGACTTGCCCGCGCCGTTGGCACCGGCAACGACGACGATCTCTCCCTCTTTCACGTTGATCGAGATGTCGGAGATGGCGACCAGCCCCGAGTACCCGGCGGTCAGGTTGGAGACATCAAGCAGCATGGCGGTCTCCCAGGTAGGCGGAAATGACGGCGGGATTGCGGACCACGTCGCGCGGCGGCCCCTCGGCCAGCACCTGGCCGAGGTTGAGCACCAGGGCGCGGTCGACCAGCGGCATGACGACTTCCATGACGTGTTCCACCATCACCACCGTCACGCCGGCATCGCGCACCCGGCGGATGAGTTCCACCCCCAGCCGTGCCTCGCTCGGCGTCAGGCCGGTCAGCACTTCGTCGAGCAGCAGCAGCTTGGGCCTGGTGGCCAACGCGCGGGCGACCTCGAGCCGACGCTTCTCGGGCGGCGTGAGCTGGTTGGTAAGCGTGTTGGCCTGGCGGGACAGCCCGGTGAAATCGAGCATCTCCAGTGCGGCATGCCGCGCCTGCGAGGTGCCCGAATGCCGCACGAAGCTGCCGATCATCACGTTCTCGACCACGGTCATCGAGTCGAAGGAGCGCGGCACCTGGTAGGTGCGGGCGATGCCCAGGGCGCAGCGTTTGGTGGCCGGCACCCTGGTGATGTCGCGCCCCTCGAAGGTGAAGGTGCCCGAACTCGGTGGCAATGCGCCGGCGATCAGGTTGAAGAAGGTCGACTTGCCGGCGCCGTTGGGCCCGATCAGGCCGAGGATCTCGCCCTGGCGGATCTCGGCGTCGATGTCGGAGTTTGCCAGCAAGCCGCCGAAACGGCGACTGACCTGGCGGGCCTGCAGCAGGACTTCGGTGCTCATCGTGCAGCCTCCTTGCGACGGCCGAGGCTGCTCGGCAGCAGGCGGATCAGGCCTTCGGGCTTGAGCAGCGCCACGGCCATCACCAGGCCGCCGTAGATCATCAGATCGAGGCCCGAGCCCGAGCCGCCCATGTAGCTGCGCGAGAACTCGGTCAGCGGGATCAGGATCACCGCGCCCAGCATGGGGCCCCACAGGGTACCGATGCCGCCCAACACCACCGGCAGCACGATGAGCAGCGAAAAGCGGAACTGCAACACGCTGTCCGGATCGACGTAGGAGACGAAGGCCGCATAGAAGCCGCCACCCACCGCCGTCAGAAACGCCGAGATGGCCGCGGCCGCGAGCTTGGAGCTGAGCACCGTCACGCCCAGGCTTTCGGCGGCATCGGGGTTGTCCTTGACCGCCCGCCACCAGTAGCCCCAGCGCGAGTCCTCGATCAGCCAGCAGATGAGCCAGGTCACCGCCAGCAGGCCGAGCGCGAAGTGGATGTAGGGCGTCTTGTCGCGGGCGAACTGCAGCGTGGCCCAGCTGTCTTCGCCGAAAGGCCACTGGATGCCGGACGCACCGCCGAGCCATTCCCAGTTGTGCACGACGAGCAGGCCCATCTCGGCGATGACGATGGTGGCGATGGAGAAGTAATGGCCCTTGAGCCGGAAGGTGCCGTAGCCGATGATCACCGCCAGTACCGCAGCCAGCACACCGCCGCCGACCATGCCGAACCACGGCAGCAGGCCGAAGCCCACGTAGGCCTGGCTGGTGGCGTAGGCACCGACACCGAAATACAGCGCGTGGCCGAGCGAGATCTGGCCGCAGTAGCCGCCGAGGATGTTCCAGGCCTGCGCCAGCGCGGCATACATCAGCGTAAGCACGATCACGTTGCGCAGGTATGCGTTCTGCACCACCAGCGGCGAGAGCGCGGCCAGCACGAAGATGGCGAGCGCGACCATCAGCTGCATGCGGCGCCGGCCGCCGAAGCTGCGCACCGCCGCGTTGGCGGCGTCGGTCGGCGCGCCGGCGCCGACCAGGGGGGACGTGGTGGTCTGCATCACAGCCTTCCGAACAAGCCCTGCGGACGCAGGAAGATGACCGCGAGATAGAGCACGTAGATGCCCATGGATTTCATGGCGGGCGGCAGCACGACCGCCGTCAGCGCCTCGACCAGTCCGACGACGATGCCGGCCGCCAGCGCGCCGAAGACGCTGCCGAAGCCGCCAAGCGCCACGGTGATGTAGGCGATGGTGCCGAAGGCCGCACCCACCTGCGGATGGATGTAATAGAAGGTCGACAGCACCGCGCCGGCCACGCCGACCAGGGCCGCGCCCAGGCCCCAGCCAAGTGCGAAGACCTTGTTGCTGTCAATGCCCACCAGCGCCACCGCGCCCTTGTCTTCGCGAGTGGCTTCGAGCGCCCGGCCGAAGTCGGTGTGCTTCATCAGCAGGAACAGGCCGCCGAAAGCGAGCAGCGACACCGCCGCGCCGAACAGCTGCGGCCAGGGCAGGAACAGGCCGCCGAGCTCCAGCGTCTTGCCGCCGAGCAGGCCCTTGTCGCCGATGTTGCGGTAGTCCGGCGAGAAGAAGAACTGCGCCGCACCCTGGATCAGCGTGGCCAGGCCGAAGGTGGCGAAGATCTGCACCATGCCGGCGTTGACCTTCACCCGCAGCGCATGGCGCACCACCCCTGCGTAGGCGCTGGCGCCGAAGATGAACATGACGGCCGCCACCAGCGGCAGGGCCAGCACGGGGTCGATGTGGAAGAAGACGAAGCACCCGAAGGTGGCGTACATGGCCAGCATCATGAATTCGCCGTGGGCGAAGTTCACGACGTCCATCAGGCCGAAGATGAGCGAAAGACCCACGGCGATCATGCCGTAGATCAGACCCATCAACAGCCCGCTGGCCAGCACCTGCATCATTGCCGAAGAGGTCATGGCGGGCGCGGGATCAGGAGGCGTTCATCGGCCACACCAGCTTGGCGGTGGCGACCTCGAACGGGAACACGGTGGCGAAGGCGCCCTTGTTCCACTGGATCAGCACCGGGTTGGCGAAGGTGTTCTGGCCGGTCTCGTCGAACTTCACACGGGCCCACGGCATGATGGTCTTGTCGCCCGGGATGTCGGTGGCGGCGAGTGCGTCGCGGATCTTGCGCGGGTCCACCGTACCGGCGCGGTCGATGGCCTCGGCCAGCACCATGAGAGCGCTGAACTGGCGCGAGGTCTGGTCGTTCAGGTCGCGTCCAGCCTTGGCCTTGAACATGCCGTTGACCACCTCGGCCGACTTGCGCTTGGCGCCCATGTCCACCGAGAAGCTGGCGCGGGTGATCATGCCGTTGAGCTTGTCGCCCACGGCGTCGAGCGCCGGCTTTTCGACAAAGCCTGCTGCCTGCGCAATGATGTTGGTCGGCTTGTAGCCGAGCTGCGCCATGGCGTTGGTGAGCAGAATCGCGTCGGTGGTGTAGCTCGACGGCATCAGCACGTCGGGGTTGGCGTTCTTCAACTGCTGCGCCTCGGCGGTGAGCGAGGGCGAGTTGTTGCGGTACTTGATGTCGCAGGCGATCTTGTAGCCGCGTGCGTTGGCCAGCTTGCGCTGCACGCTGGAAGAATCGGTGCCGAAGATGGTGTCTTCGTAGAACAGGCCGACGGTGGCGATTTTCTGGCCCTTGGCCTTGAGCGCATCCATGAAGTCGAACATGGCGTCGGAGAACATCTCGTCGTGTGCGGCCGTGCGGAAGAAGAATTTCAGGTTGCGCCGGTTCAGGCTGGGCGAGGACGAGTCTGCGCAGACGAAGGGCACGCCGTAGCGCTCGCAGGTGGCGCTGACGGTGGTGGAAACCGAGGAGTGGTAGCAGCCGACGATGGCGCAGACGTTGTCCTGGGTGATGAGGCGTTCGGCCTCCGAGCGGCCCTTCTGCGGATCGGCCTGGTGGTCGGCATAGACCACGCGCACCTTGGCGCCGCCGAGGCCGGCCAGGCCCGCGTTCTTCGCGGTGGGCAGGTCGATCGTGCTGGCGTTGTTGATGATGTCGAGCGCGGTTTCGAAAGCCTGCTTGGCGTCGATGCCGACCTGGGCGCTGGGGCCGGTCAGCGGGTAAATGGCGCCGACCACCACTTCCTTGCCCTGCGCCATGGCCTGGGTCCAGGCACCTTGCAGGATGGCGGTGGCACCTGCGCTGAGAAGAACTTGCCTGCGTTTCATCGGATAACTCCTGTCGATCGGTGGGGTGGGGTTGGGGCGCCGGCTCACAGCACCGCGAGGTGGCTGTTGCGGACGTCGGTGACCAGCATGTGGCCGGGCTGGTGGGTGATGGCGAACGGGACTCGCGCGGAACGGATGGCCTGCTGCGGCGTCACGCCGCAGGCCCAGAAGACGGGGATCTCGCCGGGGCGGATCTCGGCGGGTTCGCCGTAGTTGGGGCGACGGATGTCGGTGATGCCGATCTCGGCCGGATCGCCGAAGTGGACCGGCGCGCCGTGGGTGCTGGGAAAGCGCGAGGTGATCTGGATCGCGCGGATCGCCTGCGCCGCGGTCATGGGCCGCATGCTCACCACGCCGGTGCCGCCGAAGCGCCCGGCGCTGCCGTTGGGGCGGTTGGTGTCGTACATCGGCACCGTGGTGTTCTGCTCGATGTGGCGCACCGGGACGCCGCCTTCGAGCAGCGCTTCCTCGAAGGACAGCGAACAGCCGATGACGAAGCCGACCATGTCGTCGTTCCACAGCTCGCGCAGATCGGGCACATCGGCCACTTTCTCGCCGTTGCGGAACAGGCAGTAGCCGGGCACGTCGGTACGCAGGTCGATGTCTTCACCGAGTTCCGGCACCGCCGGGCTGCCGACCTCGGTCACGCCGATCACCGGGCAGGACTTGGGATTGAGGCGGGCGAAGCGCAGGAACTCGTCCGCATAGGCGCTCGGCAGAATCGCGAGGTTGCCCTGGGTGAAGCCGGGGCACTGGCCGGCGGTCTGGGCGGTGAAGCCGCCGGAGCGGACGAGCTGGCGGAAAGCGAGGGGCGTGAGGGCTTCGGTCATGGAGCGTTGCGGGCTGCAGGTGATCGGTCGACTTTATGAATCGCCCTCCCGCATCGTCCATCGAAGAATTGTCCGAAAGACCGTTCAAAATACCTGAACAGCATGCGCACAACTATCGAACACGATCCACCAAATCGGAGCATGGATGCACCATTAGGAGTTACCCGAAGATGAACACCCGCTTCGTCGAAACCTTCATCCTGCTCGCCCGTATCGGCAGTGTTCGCCGGGTGGCGGAGGTAATGCACGCCACGCCCGGCGCCATCTCCATGCGCCTGCGTTCGCTCGAGGAAGAGCTCGGCGTTTCGCTCTTTCTCTACGACGGCAAGAGCATGACGCTCACCGAGCACGGCGCCCGTCTGGTGCAGCACGCCGAGTCGCTGCTCGAGGTCACGCGGCGCATGGAAGCCGCCGCCCGCGACACCGGCAAGGAGATGAGCGGCCGGGTGCGCGTGGGCATCATCGAGACCGTGGTGCACACCTGCCTGCCCGACCTGATGAAGCTGATGCGCTCCAGCCTGCCCTCGGTCGAGCTCGACCTGCAGGTCGACCTCACCGTGAACCTGGCCGAGCAGATGATGTCGGGCAACCTCGACATCGTGCTGCGCGTCTCGAGCGCCATCCACCCGTCGCACGCCACGGTGGAAGACCTGATGGGACTGCCGGTGCACTGGGTGGCGCGGCGCGGGCTGCTGCCCAAGCGCGACTTGCTGCACAACGTGCTGCGCCAGCAGCTGCTGCTGCAGGTGCGCGGCACGCAGCCCTATCTGGATGCGATGAACCTGATCCAGCAGCTAGCCGGGCGACAGGGCGTGGCGCTGAGCGATCTGCGGGTGTCGGCCGCGCCCTCCATCACCGCGCAGCTGGCACTGGCGCGCGAAGGCATCGGCGTGGCGCTGGTGCCGGGCATCTTCGTCAAGGAACAGATCGAGCGCGGCGATCTGGTGGAACTCGACCTGCCGCCGCTGCCCGCCTTCAAGATGTCGCTCTGGCATCCGTGGAACGCGGGCCCCCTGGTGCAACGCACGGCCGAGGTTCTGCGCAAGGGCACGCGCAATTTCTGCAAGCGCCATGACGCGCGGTGGGTCACGCCGTTGGGGTGACCGCCTTTGTGTTCAACATTCCTGAATGCATCGCTGCAAAAGTTTTGGATTGGCAATCACGCCCGTCGTTCCTAGACTGCACATCTCCCTCACCTCGCCTAGCCATTCGCCAGGCCTTGCCGTGTGTCGCAAGATCGCTCCATGTCCGACCAGTCCCTGACCGCCCGCGACGGCCACAACCTCATCCCTGTCTCGCCCGTCCCTTCCGGCGGCGTCCATCGGCGGCCAGCCGACCGACAGCCTCAACGACGGCAGGTCTTCCCTTGAACGCCCCCTTGCGTGGCGCCGCGCTCGCCCGGCCGCATCCGCGCATCCAGCCGCTAGGCGACAGCGCATTGCGCATCGTGCTCGGCGACACCCTCGATCCGACGGTGAACCGCCGCGTCTGCGACCTGGCCGACCGGGTGCTGGTGGCCACCGTCGCCGGTCGACTGCCGGGCGTCACCGAGGTGCTGCCCGCGTTCGCGGTGGTGGGCGTGCATTACCGGGCCGAGCAGATTCCCGCCGCGATCGGCGAAAGCCCCTTCGCGGCGTTGTCGCGCATGCTGCTGCCGCTACTCGCCGACCCGGCCGACGCACCTGCGCGCGGGCCGTCGCGGCTGCTGGAGATTCCGGTCTGCTACGGCGGCGAATTCGGCCCCGACCTGCAATCCAGCGCGGAGGCCTGCGGCATCACGCCCGACGAACTCGTTCGCCTGCACCAGCAACCGGGCGAGGAGCAACGCGTCTACATGGTCGGCTTCGCGCCGGGCAATCCCTACATCGGCCGGCTCGACCCGGTGCTGAGCCTGCCCCGTCGCGCCACGCCGCGCACCAGCATGCCGGTGGGCACGATCTGCATCGCCAACCGGCAGACCGTGGTCTACCCCATCACCGCGCCCGGCGGCTGGAACATGATCGGCCGCACGCCCCTGCGCCTGTTCGACGCCCGCCGCGCCGAGCCCTGCCTGCTGCGGCCCGGCGACCGGGTCGTCTTCCGCGCCATCGATGCACAAACCTACGCCGTCGAAGCCCGCAAGATCGACGCAACGGCGAGCGGAACATCGGCATGACCATCGAGGTACTCAAACCCGGTCTGCTCAGCACCTTCCAGGACCTCGGCCGCATCGGCCACCAGGCCATCGGCATGCCGACCTGCGGCGCCATGGACGCGCTGTCCCACCGCATCGCCAACGCCCTGGTGGGCAACCACGAGAACGAAGCCACGCTAGAGATCACGCTGGTGGGCCCCACGCTGCGTTTCGGCCGCGCCGCCACCATCGTGCTGGCCGGCGCCGACCTTGGCGCCAGCGTGCACCCGACCGATGCCTGCGCCGTGCCGCTCGCGCCGCTGCGGCCGGTCACCGTCACGCCCGGCACGGTGCTGCAGTTCGGCCGCCGCAAGGCCGGCGTGCGCAGCTACCTCGCACTGCAAGGCGGTTTCGGCTTGCCGCCGCTGATGGACAGCGCCAGCACCTACCTGCGCGGTGCCCTGGGCGGCTGGCAGGGCCGGGCGCTGCAGAAGGGCGACCTGCTGCCGCTGCCACCCGAGCCCCCCGCCGAGGCAACACCGGTCATCGCCGGCACGGCCACTGCGCTGCTGCTCGGTCTGCTGGAGCGACCGCGCGGCGCGGCGGTGCGGCTGATCGAAGGGCCGGAATGGGCGCAGTTCAACCGAGCCTCGCAACGCGCGCTGATGTCGGGCGTCTACCGCATCGGATCGCAGTCCGACCGCATGGGTTACCGGCTCGAAGGACCATCCCTGCAACGCGACGAGCCGCGCGACATGCTCTCCGAAGCGGTCGCCTTCGGCACCATGCAGGTACCGCCGGACGGCCGCCCCATCGTGCTGATGGCCGACCGCCAGACCAGCGGCGGCTATCCGCGCATGGCGCAGGTGGCCTCGGTCGACCTTCCCCTGCTGGCCCAGCACATGCCGGGCGACACGCTGCGTTTCGAGCCGATATCCTTGGATGCCGCGCAACACCTGCTGGTGCGGCGCGCCCGGGCGATGCAGCGGCTCGCCCACGCCCTTCGACCCCACCTGCCGCAGCCGGAGACCACATGAACGTCGACCTCAATTCCGACATGGGCGAGAGCTACGGCGCCTGGCGCATGGGCGACGACCTCGCCCTGCTCGGCCATGTCAGCTCCGCCAACATCGCCTGCGGCTTCCATGCCGGCGACCCCGACACCATGGCCCGCACCGCAGCGGCCGCCGTGCAGCGCGGCGTGGCCATCGGCGCGCATCCCAGCCTGCCCGACCTGCAGGGGTTCGGCCGGCGCACGATGCAGATCAGCGAATCGGAGGCCTACGGCATCACCCTCTACCAGGCCGCCGCGATGCAGGGTTTCGCCCGCGCGGCCGGCACCACCATGCGCCATGTCAAGGCGCACGGCGCGCTCTACAACATGGCGGCCAAGGATGCCAAGCTCTCCGGCGCCATCTGCCGCGCGGTACGCGACCTGGACCCGAAGCTGGTCGTCTTCGCCCTGGCGGGCAGCGTGATGGTGGACGTGGCGCGCGACATGGGCCTGCCCGTGGCCCAGGAGGTGTTTGCCGACCGCAGCTACCAGGACGACGGCAGCCTCACGCCGCGCAGCCATGCGGGCGCGATGATCACCGACCTGCAGCAGTCCATCGCCCAGGTGCGGCGCATGCTGCACGAAGGTTTCGTGCGGTCGCTGACCGGCGCCGACGTGCCGATCCGCGCCGACACCATCTGCCTGCACGGCGACCAGCCCGGCGCGGCGGTTTTCGCCGCGGCGATGCGCGAAGCCCTGGTGGCCGACGGCATCGCCATCCGGTCGCCGGGCGGCACGGCCTGACGAGGCCTTCGAAAAAAGCGGATCAGGTCGACCGATCCGGCCGTCGCCTCACTTGGCGAACAGGTTGTCGAAGTTGGCGAAAGCCTTGATCTCGACCGCGTTGCCCGACGGATCCAGGAAGAACATGGTGGCCTGTTCGCCGACCTCGCCCTTGAAGCGCACATAGGGCTCGATGACGAACTTGGTGCCGACGGCCTTGAGCTTCTCGGCCAGTTCTTCCCACTGCGGAATGCTCAGCAACGCGCCGAAGTGGCGCACCGGCACGTCGTGGCCGTCGACCTGGCTGGCGCTGCGGTGGCCGCACTCTTCGGGCGCGAGGTGGGCCACGATCTGGTGGCCGTAGAAGTTGAAGTCGACCCAGGTGTCCGAACTGCGGCCTTCCGGGCAGCCGAGCAGGTCGCCATAGAAAGCGCGTGCGGCGGCGATGTCGTGCACCGGAAACGCGAGGTGGAACGGGGGCATGGCGGCGGTGGTGGGCAGGATGGCGGACATAACTTTGGCTACGTGGGGTGGATCGGATAGTGATGAGAATTGGCGAAATGGGTCGCAACGGCCCGGAGTCTAGAAGCCCGCCTACATTCTGATAAACGATATATTTTGATCTGAACCAGCAAATTTATCGATCAGAACCCAGGCATGCTCAAAGAACTGCGCACCTTTCTGGCCGTCGCCCGCCACGGCACTTTCTCGCGCACGGCCGACCGCATCGGACTCACCCAGTCGGCCGTCAGTGCGCAGATCCAGCGGCTGGAGGAATCCCTGGGATTTCCGCTGTTCGACCGCCACGGCCGGCTCGCCACGCTCAACGCTGCCGGACGCGAGACGGTCGAGCGCGCGGAACAGCTCGTCGCCATGTTCGAGCAGTTGCACCGCAAGCCCGGCGGCGAGGATTTTTCGGTGCAGCTGCGCATCGGCGCCATCGCCTCGGTGCAGGCGGCCGGATTGCCCGACGCGCTGGTCGGACTGCGTGCCGCGCAGCCCCGGGTGCGGGTGCGCATCGTGCCCGGGGTGTCGCTGTCGCTGCTGGGCATGGTGGATGCCGGCGAGCTCGACGCAGCGGTGATGATCCGCCCGCCCTTCACCCTGCCTTCGGAACTCGCCTGGCATCCGCTGTGGTCTGAACGCTTCGTGCTGGCGGTACCGGCCGGCGTGAAGGGTCGCGACTGGCGCAAGCTGCTGCAGCAACACCCTTTTCTGCGCTACGACCGCGCCTCCTTCGGCGGGCGCCTGGTCGCGCAGTTCCTGCAGGCCGAAGGGCTGGAGGTGCAGGAGGCCGTCGAGATGGACGAGCTCGGCGGCATCGTGAAGCTGGTGGCCAACGGGCTCGGCGTGGCCCTGCTGCCCGAGAGCCGGCCCTACTTTCCGACCGGCGACGGGGTGCGTGTCATCGGCCTCGGCCCGGCGGAGTTCCGGCGCGACATCGGCATGGTGGAGCGGGTGCGCAACGGCCACGCCGGCATCGTCGATGGCCTGCGCAACGCCTTGCGCGTCAGCGGCGTGGTGCCGACGCAGCCGCGCGCCGGCGCGGGCCGCCCCTCGGTCCGCAAGCCGGTGCAGGCGCGCCTGGCCTGAACGCTGTGAGCGCGTCTAGTCGAGCAGCTCGTCGATCGGCGAGGGCCTATGCACCAGGTAGCCCTGCGCGAAGTGCACGCCGTTGTCGGCCAGACGCGCCATCACCGCCGGCTCCTCGACGAACTCGGCCACCGTACGCAGCCCCATCACCCGCGACACGTCGATGAAGCAGCGCACCGCGGCCTCGGCCAACGGATCGGTCACCAGGTCGCGGATGAACTGGCCGTCGATCTTGAGATAGTCCACCCGCAGCTTCTTCAGGTAGCCGAACGACGAGGCGCCGGCGCCGAAATCATCCAGCGCCACCCGCACGCCGACGGCGCGGATGCGGTCCACGAACAAAGCGGCGTCGGCCATGTGGGTGACCGCCGAAGTCTCGGTGATCTCGAAGCACAGCCGCGAGCGGATCGCGTCACCCGCCTCCATCAGCAGCGTGTGCACCCAGGCGTGAAAGGCGCGATCGCTCACCGACTGACCCGACAGGTTGACATGCAGGCATCCGACCATGCGCACCGCCTCGGGCTGCGACAACCAGCGCACCGCGTGCGTCACCACCCAGCGGTCGATGCGCGTGGCCAGGTGAAAGCGCTCGGCCGCCGGCAGAAACGCGCCGGGCGGGATGAGCGAGCCGTCCTCGTCGCGCAGGCGCAGCAGCACTTCGGCATGCAGGCCCGCGGCCGGCACCGACAGCGCCTGCATGCGCTGGCCGAACAGCACGAATTCGTCGTTGTCGATGGCGTTTTCGATGCGCGCGGCCCATTGCATCTGGCCGTGGCGGGCACGCAGGCCGGCGTCGGTGTCCAGCCATTCGTGCACGCGGTTGCGGCCGCCTTCCTTGGCCGCGAAACAAGCGGCGTCGGCGGCCTGCTTGGCCGCGTCGATGTTGGCCCAGCGCCGGTCCAGCGGCGCCAAGCCGATGCTCGCGCCGACCCGGAAACGCCGGTCGCCGTGCAGGAAACGGAACACGTCCATGCGGTCGCAGATGGTCTGTGCCACGCGCCGCGCCTGCACCGTGTTGCAGTGCGTCAGCAGGATCGCGAATTCGTCGCCGCCGAGCCGCGCCAGGGTGTCGCGGCTGCGCACCGCCTCGCGCAGCAGGCGCGAGACCTGCTGCAGCAGCTCGTCGCCCACCGCGTGGCCGCAGGAGTCGTTGACCAGCTTGAACTGGTCGAGGTCGATGTAGAGCAGCGCGTTTTCGGAATCACTGCTGCGCGACTGCGCCAGCGTGCGCTCCAGCCGATGGTCGAACTCGGCGCGGTTGACCAGGCCGGTCAACGAGTCATGGGTCGCACGGTAAGTCATCTCGCTCGACAGCCGGCGCTGCTCTGACACGTCGTGGAACACCAGCACCGCACCGAGCAGGTCACCGCCATCGTTGCGGATCGGCGCGGCAGAGTCCTCGATGCCGCGCTCGGATCCATCGCGCGATACCAGCAGCGAACGCTGCGCCAGCGTCACCATGCGCCCCTCGGCCAGGCAGGCCTGCACCGGGTTCAGCGCGACCTCGCGACTCTCTTCGTGGACCAGGTGGAACACCTCGGCCACCGGCCGGCCCAGCGCCTCGGAGCCGAGCCAGCCGGTCATGCGTTCGGCCACCGGGTTGAGCCAGGTCACCTGGCCGAACTGGTCGGTGGTGATGACCGCGTCGCCGATCGACTGCAGGGTCACCCGCAACAACTCGTGCTGCTCCGCCAGTTTCTGCGCCAGCCGGCGGCGCTCGGTCACGTCCTGGGAGGCGCCGGACAGACGCACCGTCGCCCCCTCCCGCATTTCGGCCGAGCCCACCACGCGCACGCCGCGCACCTCGCCGTCGCGGCGCACGATGGCCAGTTCCAGGTCGAAGCCCTCACCCGCCTCGATGGCCCGCCGCACCGCCTGCTGCACCGCCGCCTGCGACGCCGGCTCGTAGAACGCCAAGGCCTCCTCCAGCGTCGGCTGGTAGTCGGTGGGCACGCCGTGGATCCGGCAGATCTCGGGCGACCAGGTGACCTGTTCGCTGGCCAGATCGACCTCCCAGCCGCCGACCCCGGCGAGCGTGCCGGTGCGCTCCAGAAACTCCTGGCTCTTGCGCAAGGCCTGCTCGGCGCGCTTCTGGTCGGTGATGTCCTGCACCGTGCCACGCACGGCGACGATCGCGTCGTGGGCGTCGCGCATGGCCGCGCCACGCGCGTCGATCCAGCGCGGTTCGCCGTCCGAATGGCGCCGGAACTCCAATTCCAGAGCGTAGGCAATGCCACGTTCGCGGCAATCCGCGATCGCGGCGGCAAGCCGCTCGCGCGAGCCGGGCATGAACGATTTCAGCCGCTCCTGCACCGACGGTGGCGTGCTGCCCGGCTGCCTTCCAGTGATGCGGTAGAGCTCTCGTGACCAGGTGGTCATGTCGGCCGTCAAGTCCCATTCCCAGCTGCCGATGCGGCCCAGCCGCTGGGCCTCGGCGAAGTCCTGGGCGGTTTCGTGCAGCAGCCAGTTGGTGCGCTGCAGGCTTTCGGCCTCGCGACGCAGGGCCTGCTCGGTTTCCTTCAGCGAGGTGATGTCGGTCACCTGCACCAGCGTGCCGACCACCTCGCCGTCGAGGAGGTCGGGTACGTGGAAAGTCAGGCTGTGGCGCGGCGAGCCGTCGGGCCGGGCGATGGTCTGCTCGAAACGCTGCGGTTCGCCGCGCAGGGCCGCGTCGAGGCGATGGCGCTTTTCGGCGTAGAGCACCGGCCCCAGGACGTCGCGGGCCTGGGCGCCCAGGATGGCATCCATCGGCCGGCCGAACCAGGCTTCGCAGGCGCGGTTGGCGAAACGGCAGACCTGGTCGCGGTCCCAATAGATCATGACCGACGGCACGGTATCGAGCACCAGCGCGAGCGCGCGCTCCCGCTCGGCCAGGGCGCGGGCCTGCTGGGCGAGCTTGCGCAACGCCGCGCGCCCTTCCAGCGCCTTGCCGGCAGCCAGTGCCAGTTGCTCCAGCACGAAACGCTGGCGTTCGGTGAGCTGGCGCGGCTGGCGGTCGATCACGCAGACGGTGCCGATGCGCTCGCCGGTGCTCAAGGTGACCGGTGCGCCGGCATAGAAGCGGATGTCGGGCCGGCCGGCGACCAACGGGTTGTCGTGGAAACGTCGGTCGAGCGTGGCGTCGGGCACCTCGAAGAGTTCGTCGCCCAGCACCGCGTGCGCGCAGAAGGCCAGTTCGCGCGGGGTCTCCACCACGCCCGGCAAGCCCACGTTGGCCTTGAACCACTGGCGCTCCTCGTCGATCAGGCTGATGAGGCTGATCGGCACCTCGCATACGGCAGACGCCGCCTGCACCAGCGCCTGAAAGGCTTCTTCGGGTTCGGTATCCAGCACCTCCAGCGCCTTCAGCGCGGCGAGGCTCTCCAATTCGTTGACTCGTCTATCGGCAGCTTGCATCGTCCAATTCTGCGCCGCGCCGGTGACTTTTGCGCAAGCGGGTGTTGCCCGAAGAACCGGCTTCGCGACCGGGGATTGGGGTCGATACCCCACGGGCGGTCACGAGAATCCGGTAACTTCGGCGACCTCGAATACGCCCTGAGACAGCACCATGAGCACCTGGCCCGACACCCGCATCCTCGACCTGTTCGGCATCGCCCTGCCCATCTTGCAGGCGCCCATGGCAGGCCCTTGCTGGCACGAGATGGCGATCGCCGTCGGCCAGACCGGCGGCCTCGGCGCCCTGCCCTGCGCGATGCTGAGCGAAGCGCAGATCCGCGCCGAAGTCGCCCAGGTGCGCCAGGCCTCGGAGGCGCCGCTCAACCTCAACTTCTTCTGCCACACCGCGCCCGCGCCCGATGCCGAGCGCGACGCCGCCTGGCGCGCCGCGCTGCGGCCCTACTACCTCGAAGCCGGCCTCGACCCCGACATGCCGGTGCCGGCTTCGGTGCGGCACCCTTTCGACGCGACCACCTGCGCGCTGGTGGAAGCACTGCGGCCGGAAGTGGTGAGCTTTCATTTCGGCCTGCCCGCGCCGGACCTGCTGGCCCGGGTCAAGGCCATGGGCGCGAAGGTCATCTCGTCGGCCACCACGGTCGACGAGGCCGTCTGGCTGGAAGAGCGCGGCGTCGACGCCGTCATCGCCATGGGCTTCGAAGCCGGCGGCCACCGCGGCGTGTTCCTGCGCGACGAGGTCTACAGCCAGCTCGGCACCTTCGCGCTGGTGCCGCAGGTGGTCGACGCGGTGCGGGTGCCGGTGATCGCGGCCGGCGGCATCGCCGACGGCCGGGGCGTGGCCGCCGCCTTCGTGCTGGGCGCATCGGCCGTGCAGGTCGGCACCGCCTTCCTGCACACGCCCGAGGCACGGCTGCCGGCCGTGCACCGAGCGGCGCTGTCGGGGCCAATGGCACGGCAGACCGCGTTGACCAACCTCTTCACCGGGCGACCGGCGCGCGGCATCGTCAACCGGCTGATGCGCGAGCTCGGCCCGCTGTCGTCCGCCGCGCCGGCCTTCCCCTCGGCCGGCGGGGCGCTGACGCCGCTCAAGACCGCCACCGAAGGCGGCGAGCACGCCGGCGACTTCGTGTCGCTGTGGGCCGGCCAGGCCGCGCCGCTGGGGCGCGCGATGTCGGCATCCGAGCTGACCGGCGCGCTGGCCGAAGACGCGCTGGCCCTGCTGCAGCGCTGAGCGATCGCCGTCCGTGCCGTGCGCAAGCCCGCTGCCGGCCGCACTGGACCGGCACCGGTAGCGGCGCGCCTGGTGTGACTGCGGCACCTCTACCAACCTGGCAAGCCCTCCGCCATGCTTGACGAAGCGCATGAAAAAAGGGCGGCCGATGCGCCGCCCTTTTTCCTGTGCCGCCGGCCCTCAGGTCGGGTGCTTCGGCTCTCGGGGTTCCTGGTTGCCGGTATCGGATTTCACCGATTCCTGGCTCTCGGTCGCGCCGAAGGGCGCCGAGCCGTCGTCCTCTACCGAACGCGAATCCGAACGCTTCTCCGCCATGCGTTCGCGCGGCGCGGGTGCATCTTTGCCGGAAGGGTTGAAGGCACTCCCCGCGCCGATGTTGTCGATCGTGCCGTCGGTGGTGGGGCGAGACCCGTCGCCTGTGGAGGTACCCATGGCGCTGCTCCTTCAGGCCGCCACGGCGGTTTCGTTGACCTGGGCAGCGGCCAGGGCACTCAGCTTCTGGTCGGCGCCTTTTTCCTCGGCCAGGGTGTCCTGCAGCAGCTCGATGATGCGTTTGTCCATGCCGAGCGTCTTGGCCAGGGCGCACAGCGTGCCGTAGGTGGCGATCTCGTAGTGCTCCACTTTCTGTGCGGCGGCGATCAGGCCGGCGTCGAGCACCGGGCCTTTCTCCACTTCCTCGATGGTTTCCTGGCTCTCCTCCACCAGACCTTCCATGGCCGCGCACTTGATGCGCTTGAGCTTCAGGCCGCTGGCCTCCACCACCTGGTCGATGCGCTCGACCTGGCCTTGCGTCTCCTCCAGGTGGGCGGTGAACAGCGTCTTGAGTTCCTCGCTGGAGGCGGCTCGCGCCATCTTGGGCAGCGCCTTGGTCAGCTGCTTCTCGGCGCTGTAGACGTCCGACAGCGAATGGATGAACAGGTCTTCGAGGGTCTTGACGGGCATGTGCTTCTCCTGAGTTGGTATGGAGCGATGCAATCTCTGCCTGTCGCCAGGACGGGCGAGTGGGACGGTCGAAGCACGGTGTGTAGGTGGATGCCGCCCGGAGCTGCGCGTCGTATCAATCCAGGAAGGCTTGCCGCATCAGTTCGATCTCGACGCGGGGAATATCCAACTCCCGCGCAAGGGCGGCCCAGGCTGACACCACGTCGCGCACCTCCTCCACGATCGACCGCGCCGTCGCGGCATCGACGCGGTACAGGCCGGCGCTGGCGAGCAGGGCCTGGGCGTCCGGCGCATCCGATATGCCGTCCCAGCTCAGTGCATGGTGATCCCTTGCGGGGTTGGGGTTGATGTCGAACGCCGGCGCCAGTCGCCAGCCCGAACGACCGAGCAAAAAGCCGTGGTTGCGCAAGTGGTCGTCGCGGTTGCCCACGAGCAGGTTGAATAAAGCGCGACGGAAAAGCTGTTCCAGATCCGCTTGGAGGCCGGCACCGCCGTGGTCTTCGAGTGCCTGCACGACATCCAGGTAGCTGCCGCCTTCCTGGCCGTCGCAGCGCCCGGTAAGCGTCATCGCGCTGGCGTACATCCGGCGCGTCTGCACGACGCCACCGCCGCCGCCGACGCGATCGAAGCGCTTGACCAGGTAGGTGTGATAGCGGTCGCCGTGCAGCACGCGTTCGGCCTCGGGCATGTCGACGCCGGCCTTTCGCGCCAACAGGTAGGCGAGGTATTCCCAACTGCCCCAGTCGTAGCTGTCGTTGTGGCCGGGGAACTTGGCCAGCCACAAGGTGCCGTCCTGGCCGCTGTAGGTGGCCTTGGGTCGCGCACCGCCGAGCGAGGTGCCGGGTGCCACGAGCATCGAGAGCCAGCGCGCGTATTCGGGCAGGTCTTCGGGCCGCGGGCCATCGAGCTTGCGGGCGACCATGGCCAGCTCGCGCAGGTCGGTCGCAGGAGGCGTGGGCAAGGGGCTGTCGTCCACGAAGGCCTTGCCCGGCGGCACACGGAAACGTAGCGCACCGGAGCGGGTGAAGTCGTTGACACCGAGCATGAAGAACATTTCGTTCATCCGGGCGCGAGGCCGGCCTTCGTCGGCGGCCGACTTGATCTCGCGCCGCTCCATCAGCACCCGCCCCCACCGGTCGGGCGCGCAGTCGGCGAAGACACCGAAGCCACGGCCATCCGGCGAATGCTGCTCGCCTTCGAACAGATCGAGCCGTGGATCGATCGCGATGGCGTCGGGCGATGCCAGCCACGATGCGGTGTATTCGAAACTGGGCGACAGGTCGACGCGCTCCTGGCCGGGAAACAGATTGCCAATGTGCGTGGCGGGGCTCAGCTCGGCCGCGTCGAGATGTACTTCCACATGAGGCCGGGAAGCCGGTTTCCTGCTGGCCATGTGTCGGCTCTTTCCTGGACGTTCAGCTGGACGAGGTTTTGCGGCCGCGTGCCCGCAGGGCGCGGGCGTCCTGCAGCTTCTGGCCCAGCACGTCCTGGGCGGCCACCTGGTCGATGTCGGCTTCGAGCCGAAGCACCCGCAAGGCCTTCAGGTAGGAGCCGAGGGAGACGTTCGGGTCGCCGGCTTCCAGTCGCGCGAGTGTCTTGGGATCGATGCCGACACGTTCGGCGAACAGTGTCGCGGAGATGTCCCGGCGAGCACGGGCGAGCTCGATACGCTGGCCCAGACCTGTCGCGGTCTTGGCAAGAGCCGGGACGAGAGCGCGTTTCAGGCGTGGCATTGGCGCACCATACTTTCCGTTCATGGGCCGTAAATCGGGAAAGTATAGTGCTTTAAGAGAGGTCAGGCGCGCTTCTGGAACGGCATACTTTCCGCTATTTTTGCCTTCCAAGGGAAACTATGACGACTAACGAAAGCGTTCGTGCGCCCCGCTGCCCCTCTCGACGCACTCGCCACCCATAAAAAAGCCGCTCTCCTCGCGGTGAGCGGTCTGGGTGTGCAGCGGCGCGCCGCTTGCCCGGCTTACAGCCCCGGCGAACCGATGCTGGTCGCCGACGCCGGCTGGGCGAAGCCGCCGTTCACGCCGACGGCCGCCGGGCGATAGGCCGGTTCGGTGGTCGATACGCCGTCCCATACGGCCGAGCTGGTGCTCGAACCGCCGAACACCGCGCCGGCATGCACGCCGTAGTTCGGCGTCACGCCGCTGGCAGCGGCGGCCTGCGGCACGGCGGTGGTGCCGGCCGCGCTGGTCGCGGTGATGGCGGCCGTGCCGTAGTTGAAGCGGGCGACCACACGACCGAGGTCGTCGAACAGCACCACCGCGTCACCCTGGCCGAGGCCCGGGCCGCCCAGCGCCACGCCGTTGAACGTGGCCGGATCCAGGCCCCATGCGGTCGTGAAGGTGGCGAGGTTCGAGGACGCCACCACCACCAGGCGGGCGCCCGGTGCCAGCGTGATCGCCGGGAAGGCCACGCTCGCGGCGTCGCTCGTGTCGGCCGAATCGTCGTCCCAGCGCCAGCCCAGCAGGTTGGCGGGGGTGGTGCCGTAGTTGTAGATCTCGAAGAAGTCGCCGCCGTTGGCGTTGGAGTTGAGCTCGGAGATCAGCACCGAGGCGGGCAGCGAGGGCGCGGCCCCGGCGGTGATGAAGTTCAGCGTGGTGCTGTCGGTGATGCCGGCGAAGGCGTTGCCGGCGGTGTCGACCAGCGCGGTGGCGCTGACCTGCACCACGTAGGCGGTGCCGGCCGTCAGGTCGACGGTCGGGTCGATGGTGACCGTGCCGCCGTTGATCGTCACCTGGCTGGTGTCGGCGGCGCTGATTACGCGCACGTCGCTGCTGCCGTTGGTGATGGTGATCGTGCCGGCGCCGGCGCGAACGGTTTCGTTGAAGGTGAGCACGATGTTGTCCGCCACCGCGACGGCCGACGCGTTGTCGGCCGGCGTGCTGCTGGAGAGCAGCGGCGCGGTGGTGTCGGGCACGCTTGTGAAGGCGAGCGTCTGCGCGCTGTTCACCGCGGTGGTGCCCTGGCCGGCGGCGTCACGGAACACACCCGAGGCGAACTGCAGGCTGTAGCTCACGCTGGGCGTCAGGTCGGCGGTCGGGTCGATCTTGACGGTGTTGCCCGAAACGCTCACCTGCGTGGCGTCGCCGACCGCGATGGTGCGGGTTTCGCCGTTGCTGCCGACCAGCGTGACGTTGCCGGTGCCGGCGGTGACCGGCGCGGTGAAGGTCAGGTAGAGGTTGCTCGACAGGCCCACCTGCGCGGCGGTGCGCGTGGGTCGGTACACCCACAGCTGCGGCAGCGACTGGCTGCCGCCGCCGGCTTCGTTGGTCACGTACATGTTGAGCTGCTTGTCGAAGGTGATGCCTTCGTGGCCCAGGTTCTGCGGTGCGTTGGGCAGGTCCAGCCGGCCGTAGATGCGGCCGGCGCGGTCGACCTTGAGGATGCGGCCGTTTTCCTGGCCCAGCACCATCAGGTGCGCATAGTCGGGCGCGGTCGCCGGCAGCGTGTTGGACAGCGCGTGTACGTCGGCGATGTCGTCCATGCCCATCAGGGCCGGGTCGAACAGGTTGATCGAGTTGACCGTGGTGGCCGAGCCGTTGCTCGCGGTGCCGGCGGCGAAGTCAACGGTGGTCTGAAAGATGCCCTGCGGCGTCATTTCCTTGACGAAGATGTAGCCGCCGGTCAGCGGGTCGCGGCTCACGCCTTCGAGGCCGATGTTGCCGACCGTGGTGCCGAGCTTGACGGTGCGCACGTTGCCGGCGACGAGCGTGGTGCCGCCGGCATAGCTCACCAGGTTGGCGGTGCGCTCGCGCTCGTTGGCCACCACGAACTGCGTGCCGCCCGCCCAGGTGATGCCCTCCGGGTCGCCGAACAGGCCGGCCGGCAGGTTCAT
This sequence comes from Xylophilus sp. GOD-11R, assembly GCF_033546935.1. Classification (GTDB taxonomy): domain Bacteria; phylum Pseudomonadota; class Gammaproteobacteria; order Burkholderiales; family Burkholderiaceae_C; genus Xylophilus. The sequence continues at coordinate 4,213,174 of NZ_CP137854.1, forward strand.
GGTGTCGATGACCGCGCCGGACTTCGACAGCTGGGTGATGTAGCTGCCTTCGTCGCCGATGATGAAGAGGCTGTCGGTGAGTTCGTTGTACGTCACCGCCGAGACTTCGGCCGCGATCTGGTTGCCGCCGGACACCAGGTCCACCGGCAGCGTGGTGCGCAGGGCGAGCGTGTAGTTGGCGAGGTCCAGGCTTTCGGTCGGCGACACGAAGGCCAGCGTGGGCGCTGCCAGCAGCACGGTCTGGCCGGGCTGCGTTACCGGGCCGGACACGTCCGGGTCGTTGCTGCCGCCGCAGGCCGACAGGGTGATGGCGCAGGCGGCCAGCACGGCCGTCCAGCCGGCCTGTCGTGCGACGGCCGGCGGGGTCTTGGAGAAGTCGAAGCGTTGTGGCATGTCTATGTCCGGGTGTAACCGGGCGAGACTAGGCAGGCTTCAAGACGGTTGCGTGACAACCGGACGCCGACCGGTGCCAATGCGGCTGGTGCTAACCGCCTCCGGCCGTGGCGGCACGTTCCTCGTCGCGCATTTCGCGCGCCAAGAAGAAGTTGAGCGCGGTGCGGATCACCGCGATGGCCGCGAGCTTGCCGATCTGGTCCCAGCTCGGCGACACCGAGGTCGACAGGATGTCGGCCGCCAGCTGCAGCTCCAGCGCCAGGGTGAGGTAGCGGGCGAAGGTGACACGCGCTTCGCCGAAGCCTTCGCGCCCGCCGGCAGAAAGGCGGCGCGCCAGCACCGCCAAAGTCGCGACCAGCCCCGCCAGGATGATCACCGCGCCCAGGCCCTCGACGAACAGCCGCAGCCATTCCACGCCGAGGCGAATCAGGTGTTCGGTGTGCTCGAACACGGCTGGTTCAGTCCTCGCGGAAGGCCGCGCCGCTGGCCATGTGGCCGGCCGTGCGCACGCCGACCCAGACCACGATGAGCGTGGCCGCCACAAGCGCTATCACCGCGACGGCCGTGGTCCACGCGCCCGGCCGCGCCTGCGCATAGGCCAGCGACGCGCCCGCCCAGCCGTCGACCGGGAAGGTCATCGCCCACCAGCTCATGAAAAACGGCCCGTGCGCCATGTGCCGCCCCAGGCTCGCCAGCAGGACGGCGATGAACAGCGCCAGGCAATAGAGGATGTCGCCCAGCGCGCCCGCATGCCCGCCGGTGAAGGCCAGGTAGGCCGACAGCCCGATGGACGGCGGCGCCAACAGAATGAACAGCGTGGGCATGCTGCGCTGGCTCATCGCCGGCACGAACAGCACCCGGTGCAGCACGATGGTGAAGAACGACAGCCACAGCATCAGCCCGACCGAAAAGAAGAACCAGCTGACCTCCACGAAGCCCAGCGGCACGCCGCCCACCGGCACCAGGATGTTGCCGACCACCGGAATGAACCACGCCGGTGTCAGCACGCCCTCGTCCTGTGGATGCAGGATCCAGCGCCGGATCAGCGTGATCGCGAAGACGAAATGCATCGCCGCGCCCAGGCACCACAGCACCTCCGCGCCGACCGGCGAATAGCGCCGCAGCCCAACCGACAGCACGATCGCCGCGACCGAGATCGCCGGAAAGAAACTGGAGCGCACCGGATGCGCGAACTCCTCGGCGACCTCGGCAAAACAAAAACCCAGCTTGGCCAGGTGCGCCACTACCAGCACGCCGAAGCACAGCACCGCAAAGCCCAGCAGCACCTGGCTGACCAGCAGCGGCACGCCGAAGACTTCGTGCGCCTTGGCCCACGCGTCGGCCAGGCCGCCAGTGCCCATCACCATGCCGAACATGGCCACCGACAGCCGCGCCAGCAGCGGCTTTTCGATGAAGGGCATGCCCGGCCGGATCGTCGTGGCCGTGCCTGCCGTGGCGGTCGTCGTGATCGCCTCAGCCATGCGCCGCGCCCGACTGGCCCTCGTTCACGTCGAGCGCCAGGAAGTGGTGCACCACCGGCCTGTCAGGCCCCTGGTGAAACCGCACGGCCTCGGCCTGCAGGTCGGCGTCGGCCCTGGACACCCGCTGGTGCTGGCGCAAATGCTCGGCCCACGACTCCACCATGAACCACTCGATCACTCGCTCCGGCTCGGCGGTGTGTTCGGCCACGCCCCAGGCATAGGCACCGTCGCGGCGGCGCTCCTGCGCCACCTGTCGCATGGCCAGCAGGAAGGCGGCGACGTCCTGCTTGCGCACCCGGTATTCGATCTGGATCAGCACCGGGCCACGGTCGTGCGCCACCGGCTCGGCGGTCAGCGGTTCGGGCCAGTGGTTGGAGGCCTGCAGATCGGCTTCGCCCGTGGGCAGCTTCACCCGGTGGAAGATCAGCGAGATCACCACCAGGCCCGCCGCGCCGATGAGCAACGCGCGCGGCACGCCGACCTCTTGCGCGAACAAACCCCAGGCCAGGCTGCCGCCGGCCATGGCGCCGTTGAACACCATCAGGTAGATGGCCAGGCCGCGCCCGCGCACCCAGTTGGGCAGCACTGCCTGCGCCACGCCGTTGAAGGTGGTCAGCGCGATGATCCAGCCCGCGCCGAGCACCAGCATGAGCAGCACCGCCAGCCACTGCGGCGGCGCCCACGACAGCGCGGCCATGACCGCGGCGCTGAGCACCGACGACAGCAGCACCAGCCCGTCGGCGCCGAGCCTGGTGCGGATGCGCGGCAATGCCAGCGCGCCGAGGATGGCGCCGGCGCCGACCGCGCCCAGCATGACGCCGTAGAAGCCCGCCGTGCCGTGCAGCATGCCGCGCGCCACCAGCGGCAGCAGCGCCCACACCGAGCTGGCGAACAGAAAGAACACCGCCGCCCGCAGCAGCACCACGTGCAGCTCGCGGCTCGAACGCGCGTAGCGCAGGCCTGCGCGAAAGGCGCCGAAGAACTGCTCCGACAAACCGGTGTCGGTGGCCGGCGGTCGTTTCCACCACAGCAGCGCGGCGATCACGAAGACATAACTCGCCACGTCCGCGCCATAGGCCGCCGCCGCACCGAAGCTCGCCAGCAGCAGGCCGCCCGCCGCCGGGCCGATGGCGCGCGAAATATTGATGCCCAGCGAGTTGAGCGCCACCGCGTTCTTCAGGTCCTGCCGCGGCACCAGTTCCGGCACGATCGACTGCCAGGTCGGCCCCATCAGCGCCGCGCCGATGCCGCCCACGAAGGTCAGCGCCACCAGGTATTCGACCGTCAGCGAGCCGGTACGCGACAGCACCAGCAGGCTGCCGCTGACGCAGGCCAGCAGGATCTGGATGGCGATCAGAAAACGCCGGCGGTCCAGGATGTCCGACAGCACGCCCGCGGGGATCGCCAGCAGGAAGATCGGCAGACTGGCCGCCGTCTGGATGAGCGCGACGGCGGTGGGGCTGGCCGACAGCTCGGTCACCATCCAGGAGCTCGCCACGTCGCGCATGAAGCTGCCGACGTTGCCGAGCACGGTCGCCGCCCACAGCACCGCGAAGACCGGCTGGCGCAAGGGGGCGAAGCTGCCGGCCGATGCGCTTGCGGCGGGAGGGGTTTCAGTCGTCATGCGGTCGTTTGAATAGGTCGTGCCAGGCCACCAGCACGAATGCACCGACCAGCCCGAGGTGTTCGAAGAATGCGTTTTCCAGGGCGAAGCGCTCGGCGCCGGACGCCTCCCAGAAACGGTTGGCGAGAAAGGTCGCCATCAGGGTGAAGCCGGCCAGCGCCAGCGCGCCCAGCCAGCGCCACAGGCCGGTGATCACCATCACCGAAGCCCCGAGCTCCAGCGCGATGGTGGCGGCGGCCAGCGGCGCCGCCGGAGCCAAACCGAAATGCGCCATCTCCGCGACTGCCGCACCGAAGTCGACGGCCTTGATCCACCCGCCCTGCAGGTAGGCCGAGCACAGCAGCAGCAAGGCCAGCCGGGGCGGCCAGGCTTTCCAGGCCGGGTCGGACCGGGTGGGAAAGGCGGCCACTACACCGCCCAGCAGGCGCAGCCGAGGGCGCCCCAGAAGCCCTTCAGATCGGCGATCGGCAGTTTGGCCGTCCACGCGGTGGCGTGCTGGTGGCCGTGCAGGTTGCAGTCGTTGGCGCAGGCGCAGGCCGCGGCCATGCGCGCGGCGTTCTGCAGCGGCGCGGCGCTTTGGTCGCCCCAGGCGCCGTAGCCGCCGAAACGCCGCACCGGCGACCAGTCGGGCATGGCCGGCGGCACCGGGTTGTCGTCGTGCGGTGCGAACTCGCCCGCGCCCCACACCACCTTGCCGCCCAGCACGGTGAGCAGCGCGGAGGTGTCGGCGATGTCGGACTCGGCGCAGGCGAAGAAGTCGCGGTCCGGCACGATCAGGTCGGCCAGCTGGCCCTCCACGATCCGGCCCTTCTGCCCCACCTCGTTGGAGAACCAGGTCACTTTCTCGGTGTACATGCGCAGCGCGGTTTCGCGGTCCAGGCAGTTGCGCTGCGGCGTGATCTGCATGCCGCCCACCGTCTTGCCGGTGATGAGCCACGAGAGCCCCACCCACGGGTTGTACGAAGCCACCCGGGTGGCGTCGGTGCCGGCGGACACGTTCACGCCCTTCTCCAGCATGCGCGCCACCGGCGGCGTGGCCGCAGCCGCACCGTGGCCGTAGCGCTCCACGAAATACTCGCCCTGGTAGGCCATGCGGTGCTGCACCGCGATGCCGCCGCCGAGCGCGGCAATGCGGTCGATGGACTGCTCGGAGATCGTCTCGCAGTGGTCGAAGAACCAGTTCAGGCCTTCGAGCGGAATGTCCTGGTTGACCTTCTCGAACACGTCGAGCGAGCGGCTGATGGTTTCGTCGTAGGTGGCGTGCAGGCGCCAGGGCCAGCGGTTCTCGGCCAGCACCCGCACCACTTCTTCGAGCTCGCCTTCCATCTCGGGCGCCATGTCCGGCCGGGGCTGGCGGAAGTCCTCGAAATCGGCCGCCGAGAACACCAGCATCTCGCCGGCGCCGTTGTGGCGGAAGTACTCGTCGCCCTGCTTGTATTTCACGCTGGACGTCCAGTTCAGGAAGTCTTCCTTCTCCTGTTTTGGCTTCTGGGTGAACAGGTTGTAGGCGAGGCGAATGGTGAGCTGCCCCTGGTCGGCGAGCTCCTGGATGATGCGATAGTCGTCCGGATAGTTCTGGAAGCCGCCGCCGGCGTCGATCGCGCCGGTGACGCCAAGCCGGTTCAGCTCGCGCATGAAGTGGCGGGTGGAATTGAGCTGGTAGTCGTAGGGCAGCTTCGGACCCTTGGCCAGCGTCGAATACAGGATGCCCGCGTTGGGCTTGGCCAACAGCAGGCCGGTGGGGTTGCCCGAGGCGTCGCGCACGATCTCGCCGCCGGGCGGTGCCGGCGTGTCGCGGGTGTAGCCCACCGCGCGCATCGCGGCACCGTTGAGCAGGGCGCGGTCGTAGAGGTGCAGCAGGAACACCGGAGTGTCGGGCGCTGCGGCATTGATCTCGTCGATCGTCGGCAGGCGCTTCTCGGCGAACTGGTGTTCGGTGAAACCGCCCACCACCCGCACCCACTGCGGCGCGGGCGTGATCGCGACCTGGGCCTTGAGCATGTTCATCGCGTCGGCCAGCGAGCGCACGCCGTCCCAGCGCAGCTCCAGGTTGTAGTTGAGGCCGCCACGGATGATGTGCAGGTGGTTGTCGATCAGCCCCGGCAGCACCCGCCGGCCGCGCAGGTCGATGACCTTGGTGTCGGCGCCTGCCAGCGGCAGCACCTCGTGGTCCTGGCCCACCTTCCGGAATCGCCCGTTCTGGATGGCCACCGCGCTGGCGGTCGGCTTCGACTTGTCGAGCGTGGTGAACAGCCCGCGGTGCAGGATGAGTTCGGGCGTGGTGCGGGTGGTGCGATCAGCCATCGTGGCGTTCTTCCAGGGAGGGTTTGGTGGAGGCGGCGACGGCCGGCGGCTTGCATTGCGGCAGATGGCCGAACATGTGTGGCTTGACCTGCTCCTGCAGCCAGGCCCCCGGGCTTTGGCCGCGTTGCATCAACTGCCTGGCCAGCGGCGGCAACTGCTCGCCGACCAGGATGCCGAGCAGGCCCACCAGGGCGATCACCGGCGGCGCGGGCGAGCGCACGTTGATGACGGCGTAGACGATGCCGACCAGCAGGCCGGCGGCGGCGGAGAGGAGGTAGGGCTTCACCCCGCCGACTCTAGGCAGCGCCGCCCCGAGCGCCATCACCCTGAAGTGGTGCGGCACCCTGGCCATTGGAGAGAGACGCGGACGTCGGCTAAATGTCGTCCCAGTAGGGCGGATCGCCGATCGCCTCGAGCAGGAAATCCAGCACCACCCGCACCTTCTGCGAGCGCAGCCGGTTTTCCGGCGACAGCAGGTTGATCTCCGCCGGCTCGGCATCCACCGTGCCGGTCCATTCCGGCAGCAGACGCACCAGCCGGCCGGTGCGAAAGGCGTCACGCTCGAAGATCCAGGTGGGAAACAGCACCAGCCCGCGCCCGGCGAGCGCGGCCGCGAGCAGCACCTCGGCGTTGTTGCTGCGCAGCGGTCCCTGGCCCTGCACGACCACCGGCGCCTCCACGCCCTCACGCCGGAAATACCAGCGCTGCCGACCCGAGCGGCCCTGGTAGAGCAGGCATGCGTGGTGTTCCAGCTCGGCCGGTGTCGTCGGTGTTCCGTGCCGCGCCAGGTAGGCCGGGCTGGCGCAGAGGATGTTGCGCTGCAGGCCCACCCGCCGCGCGATCAGCGCCGAGTCGACCAGCCGCCCCAGTCGCACCGTGATGTCGAAACCCTCCAGCACCGGGTCGATCATCGCGTCGCTCAGCGCGAGTTCCACCGTCAGCTCCGGATAGGCCGCCTGCAGCCGGTCCACCATCGCCGCGATGTGCAGCCGGCCCAGCGCCTCCGGCCCGTTGATGCGCACCAGCCCGCGCACGCCCGCCTGCCGGCCCGACGCCTGCTCGGTCGCGATGTCCAGCGTGTCGAGCACCTCGCGCACCTGCGCGTGGTAGCGCTCGCCGGCCTCGGTCAGCCGCACCGATCGGGTGTTTCGGTAGAACAGTTGCTGCCCCACCTCGCGCTCCAGCGCCGACACGAAGCGCGACACCGACGAGGCCGACACCTGGAAATGCCGCGCCGTTGCCACGAAGCTGCCGGTGGTGCCCACCATCACGAAATAGCGCAGGGCGTCGAGTTGCATCGCATCAGCCAAAACGGAATTGCTGCAATTATCGCAATGGATATTTGTCGCTCCGCCGGATTGAGTCGATGAGAGCATCAATCTAGGATCGCGCCCATCCTTTCTGAAATGCTTCGCGATCCCGTCATGTCCACCCTCTTCGAACCCTTCGACCTCTCCGGCACCACCCTGCGCAACCGCATCGTGATGGCCCCGCTCACCCGCTCGCGCGCCCCGACCGACATCGCCGACGAACGCGTCGCCCTCTACTACGCCCAGCGCGCCACCGCCGGCCTCATCGTGAGCGAAGGCACGCCCATCTCCCGCGAGGGCCAGGGCTACCTGTTCAATCCGGGCATCTTCACCCCGGAGCAGATCGCCGGCTGGCGTCTGGTGACCGACTCGGTGCATGCCGTGGGCGGTCGCATGTTCGCCCAGCTCTGGCACGTGGGCCGGGTGTCGCATCCCTCCATCCAGGACGACGGCAAGACACCGGTCAGCGCCAGCAGCCTGCAGGCCGTGGGCGCCCAGGCCTTCGGCTACGACGCCGACGGCGTGCCGGCACTCATCGACACGCCCGCGCCCCGACAGCTCGCCACCGACGAAATCCCGCGCATCGTCGAGGACTTCGCCCAGGCCGCCGCCAACGCGATCGAGGCCGGCTTCGACGGGGTGGAGATCCACGGCGCCAACGGCTACCTGCACGAGCAATTCATGAACCCGCTGGTCAACGACCGCACCGACCGCTATGCCGCCGACACGCTGGAGAACCGGCTGCGCTTCACCCTGGAGGTCGTCGACGCCGTCATTGCCCGCATCGGCGTGAACCGTGTGGCCATCCGCCTGTCGCCCTACGGCCAGTTGTTCGACATGCCGCTGCATCCGGAGATCGACGCCACCTACACCGCCCTGGCGCGCGAGCTCGGCGCACGCGGACTGGCCTATGTGCACCTGATGGACCAGTCGGGCTTTCGGGTCGGCGAGAAGACGGTCGACGTCGGCACCGAGACCCGTTTCGACGCCCTGCTGCGCGCCATGAAGAGCCACCTGCCGAAGACCGCGCTGATCCTGGCCGGCGGCATGAACCGCGAGCGGGCAGAACAGTTGATCGCCGCCGGCGCCATCGACCTCGCCGCCTTCGGCGTGAGCTACATCGCCAACCCCGACCTGGTGGAGCGCCTGCGCAACGAATGGCCGCTGGCCACGCCCGACCGGGCCACCTTCTACGGCGGCGATGCGCGGGGCTACAACGACTACCCGCCGTATCGCGTGGCGGCCTGATCGGCGAGTCGCTACCACGATCGGACGCGACGGTGAGCCGTCGTATTCCGTCCGATCGGCCCCACTCACCCGCATGGTGATCAACAGTCAATCGCAGGGGATCCCTGGCTGACTAAGGTGCGCGGCTTTCTCGCCAGCTGCACCGCCATGAACCGCCAGTCGCATCGCCTCGTCTTCAACCGCGCCCGGGGCGCCCTCATGGCCGTGCAGGAGAGTGCGGCGGGCAGCGGCAAGGCGGCCTCGGGCGACCGTCGCGCCGGGTCTGTGGTGATCGGGCTGGTGCTCTGCGCCGCCGCCGCCCAGGCCCAGATCGCCGCCGACCCCACGGCCCCCGGCACCCAGCGCCCCACGGTGCTGCAGGCGCCCAACGGGGTGCCGCTGGTCAACATTCAGAGCCCCTCGGCGGCCGGCGTCAGCCGCAACACCTACCGCCAGTTCGACGTCGCCCGGCCGGGCGCCATCCTCAACAACAGCCGCAGCAATGTGCAGACCCAGCTCGGCGGCTGGGTCCAGGGCAATCCGTGGATGGCCGCCGGCAGCGCACGGGTCATCCTCAACGAAGTCAATTCCAGCGACCCGAGCCGGCTGCGCGGCCCCGTCGAGGTCGCCGGTCCCCGGGCCGAAGTCGTCATCGCCAACCCCGCCGGCATCGCGGTGGACGGCGCCGGCTTCATCAACGCCAGCCGCGTCACGCTCACCACCGGCGTGCCGGTCTTCGAGGGCGGCAACCTCGCATCGTTCCGGGTACGCCAGGGCAGCGTCACCATCGAGGGCGCCGGGCTCGACCTGGGCGCGGCCGACCACGGCGCCATCCTGGCCCGCGCCATCGCCCTGAACGCCGGCCTGTGGGCGCAGCACCTCACCGTCGCCGCCGGCGCCCACGACGCCTCGGCCGATGCCAGCACCGTCACGGCAGCGACCGGCGCGCCTGCCGACCGCCCGCGCTTCGCCCTGGACGTCGCCGCCATCGGCGGCATGTACGCCCACAAGATCTGGCTGATCGGCACCGAAGCCGGCCTGGGCGTGCGCAACGACGGCACCTTGTCGGCAGCCGGCGAATTCGTGATGACTGCCGACGGTCGGCTGGAGAACCGGGGCACGATCCAGGCCCGGGGCGACTTGGCGATCCGCACCGCGCAGGGCGTGCAGAACACCGGCGCGCAGGCGCTCATCCGCAGCGAGGCCAACGCCGCAGTCACCTCGGCCGGCGGCATCACCAACACCGAAGGCACCACCATCGGCGCGGCCGGCACGCTGGGCCTCGACGCCGCACGGGGCCTCAACAACCGGGCATCCACCATCGTCGCTGCGGGCGATTTGCGCATCGCCTCCACCAGCATCGACAACCAGGGCGGGCACATCGCGTCGAGCCAGGGCGTCTTGAGCCTCGACACGCTGGGCGGCGCACTCGACAACCGCGCGGGCGCGATCACCGGTCGGCAGGACGTTGGGCTCACCACCGGCACCCTCGACAACCGGGGCGGCACCTTCGCCAGCGAGGGCACGGCGAGCGTCTCCAGCGGCATCCTGGACAACCACCAGGGCCTGATCCAGGCAGGCGGCGCCCTGGCGCTCGACACCCACGGCCAGGCCATCGTCAACACCGATGCGGCCGGCCACGCCAGCCACGCTGGCGGCATCGTGGCCGGCGGCGCCCTCGCCATCGCGTCCGGCGCTCTCGACAACACGGCCGGCTACGTCGGCTCCGGCGGCCCGCTGTCGGCCACGGTCACCGGCGACATCACCAACATCGGCTCGGGCGTCATCCAGAGTGAGTCGAACCTCACGCTCGCTGCCGGCCGCATCCACAACCAGACCGGCGCGATCCAGGCCCTGGGCGATGCCGCACTGACCACGGTCGCGCTCGACAACACCGCCGGCCGGGTCGCAGCCAACGGCGACCTGACCATCGCCGCCGGCCAGCGCATCGACAACACCGACGGCCGCCTCGTCGCCGGCCGCGATCTGAGCCTGGGCGCGACCAACCCAGGCTCCCTGGCGCCGGTCATCACCAGCGCCACCGGCACCCTGCAATCGGGCCGCCACACCCGCATCCAGGCGTCCGACCTGCAGGCCGGCAGCGTCCTCGCAGGCGGCGACCTCGACCTCGATCTGGCCGCCGACTTCACCAACACCGGCACCCTCGCTGCCGGCGGCAACGCCCGCATCACCGCCGCAGGCCGCTTCACCAACCAGGCCGAGGTCAGCGCCACCGACAGCCTGCGGATCGTCGCCCAGACCATCGACAACACCGCTGCCGGCGACATCACCGCGAGCAACACGCACCTGCAGGCCAGCGATCAGATCATCAACCGCGGCCTGATCGACGGCACCGCCACCCGCCTGGACGCTGCCACCGTCTCCAACCTCGGCACCGGCCGGATCTACGGCGACCACGTCGCCCTTGGCGCTGACACCCTCACCAACGACGCCGAGACCATCGCCGGCAAGACCGACACCCCGGTCATCGCCGCCCGCCAGCGCCTGGACATTGGCGCCGGCCATATCGTCAACCGCCAGGGCGCGCTGATCCTCAGCGCCGGCAGCGCAGACGACGCCCTGGCCATCGGCGGCGCGCTCGACGCCAGCGGCCACGCCACCGGCAGCGCCACGCTCCTGGAGAACACGTCCGCCACCATCGAGTCCCTCGGCGGCGCCTCCATCGCAGCCTCCGCAGTCCGCAACACCAACCCCGGTCTCACCACCCGCACCGAGCACCGCACCGAACAACTCACCGAAGCCAGCGAAGTCGAATACATCGTCCTCGGCGGCGTGCGCTACCTGGAGAGCGAGCTCGGCCGCTGCAACCGGTGCGCGGCCGACCGCTTCGACAACGGCGCTACCAGCCTGGAGCGTCTCGAATACGTCGCCCCCAGCGCCCGCTACCCCTTCGAGAAGTACTCGCGCGTGCCCTACACGCTCGAAGAGAGCCGCATCGTCACCGCCGACACCGAGGCCGGCCCCCAGCAGACCACCTTCTTCGAGCGCTACTTCTACCCCGAGGACAGCTCCGTCTGGGCGCTCTTCGAGGTCCCCGTCGGCCAGCACGACGAGCTGCGCCAGCGGCTCACCGCCTACAACCAGGACCTCATCTCGCGCGCCTACCGCGACTACGATCGCATCCGCGTCAAGCGCACCGAGACCGAGCAGACCGTCGTCGACAACCCTGGCACCCCGGGCCGCATCCTCGCGGGCGGTGACCTCCGCATCGACGCGGGCCATGTCTTCAACACCGACAGCCAGATCCTCGCCGGCGGCCAGTTGGCCCTCGACGGCAGGACCCTCGTCAACCAGGAGACCCCGGGCGAGCGCGTCGTCACCGGCTACGGCGACTTCCGCCGCGACCACGTCGAATACGACCCCTACCGGGTGCGCGAGGGCCGCTACGGCGCGGGCGACTACGTGGGTGTCGTCGAGAACGTCACCACCACGCTCGGCAGCGCGCAGGCGCTGGGCGACACCCGCCCTGTTGGCAGCGGCGTACAGCCCGGCGCGCGCCACACGGTCTTGTCCACCGGCGAGCCCGGCCAGCAGGTCCTGTCGATCGACACCAGCTCCACCGGCTGGACCGTCCCCACCAGCGGCCTGTTCCGCCCCAGCCCATCGCCTGCCACCGGCTACCTGATCGAGACCGACCCGCGCTTTACCGACCAGCGCCGCTGGCTCTCCAGCGACTACCTGCTCGAAGCCCTGGGCCTGCGCCCGGCCAGCATCGACAAGCGCCTGGGCGACGGCTTCTACGAGCAGCGCCTGGTGCGCGAGCAAGTCGCCCAGCTCACCGGCCGCCCGCGCCTGGCCGGCTACGCCAGCGACCAGGCGCAATACCAGGGCCTGCTGGACGCGGCCGCCACCTTCGCCACGCAATGGCAGCTGGTGCCGGGCGTGGCCCTGTCGGCGCAGCAGATGGCCCAGCTCACCAGCGATATCGTCTGGCTCGTCGAGCGCGAGGTGAGCCTGCCCGACGGCAGCACCACCACCGCCCTGGTGCCGCAGGTCTACGTGCGCACCCGCGCGGGCGACCTCGCGCCAGACGGCGCGCTGCTCGCCGGTCGGCAGGTGGATATCCGCCTGACCGAAGACGCCCGCAACACCGGCACCATCGCCGGGCGCGAGGTGGTCACGCTCACGGCCCGCAACGTCGACAACCTCGGGCGCATCGCCGGTGCCGACGCCACGGTGCGAGCCGAAGAAGACCTGCGCGTCACGGGCGGGCGCATCGAGGCCGAGACAAATCTCTCTGCCAGCGCCGGCCGCGACCTGACAGTCGAGTCGACTACCCGCACCGCCTCGGCCACCTCGGGTCGATCCACGAGCAGCCTCACCCAGGTCGACCGCGTCGCCGGGCTCTACGTCACCGGCAAGGACGGCAAGGGTGGAACCCTGGTCGCCAGCGCCGGCCGCGATGTGACTCTCGTCGCCGGCGTCCTCGACAGCCAGGGCGAGGTGCGCGTGGAGGCAGGCCGCGACCTCAACCTGACGACCCTCACCACCGCCGAGCGCTCCGACCTCACCGCCGACGAGCGCAACTACCTGCGCCAGGCGGCCACCCGAGAGGTCGGCAGCCTGATCCGCTCGGGCGGCGACACCGCCCTGAGCGCGGGCCAGGACCTCATCACCCGCGCTGCCACCGTCGACGCCCGGGGCGACCTCGCCGTCACCGCCACGCGCGACGTACGGATATCGGAAGGCCGCGCCACGACCGCCAGTGACGACGCGCGCTACGCCCGGAGCTCCGGCCTTCTGTCCTCCTACAGCCAAGCCTCCCGCGAACAACGCGAGCGCGACACGGCCATCGGCTCGGACCTCGGCGGCAAGACGGTCACCATTACGTCGGGCCGCGATACGCTGGTGAGGGGATCGACCGTCATCGGCGACGAGGGCGTGGCGATCACCGCCGGCCGGGGTCTGACCATCGAAGCGGCACGGGAACAGGAGCGCTCGGCCACCGCCGCCGAGACCAAACGATCCGGCCTCATGGGCAGCGGCGGCTTCGGCGTCACCCTGGGCAGCCAGGCCATCGGCGGCGAGCAGACCCGCGCGGCCACGAGCGCGGCCGCCAGCACCGTCGGCGCCATCGCCGGCGATGTCACGCTGACGGCTGGCGGCACCTACACCCAGACCGGCAGCGACGTGCTCGCCCCCGAGGGCGACATCGCCGTCACCGCGCGCAACGTCAGGATCACCGAAGCCCGCGAGACCGAGCGCAGCACCACCGAGCAGCACGCCCGCCAGAGCGGCCTGACGCTGGCCGTCACCAGCCCGGTCATCGCCGCCGCGCAGAGCGCGGTCGCCAGTGCCGAGGCCACCGGCGACACCGGCAGCGCCCGCATGAAGCTGCTCGGCGCGGCCAGCACCGCCATGAGCGGGGCCACGGCGGTCGGTGGCCTGCAGGACGCTGCATCGAGTGGCGGAGGCGGCGTCAACCTCGCGCTCAGCGTCGGCGCCAGCCGCAGCAGCTCCACCACGACCACGACATCCGACAGCGCCCGCGCCAGCACCGTCCAGGCCCGCAACGTCACCATCCGCGCCACGGGCGGCGGCCAGGACAGCGACCTCCTCATCCAGGGCAGCGAGGTGACCGCCCGCCAGGACGTGACCCTGGAGGCCGACCACCGCATCGACATCGTCTCCGCCCAGGACACGAACGAGCAGCACAGCAAAAACAGCAGCAGCGCGGCCAGCGTAGGCGTGAGCTTCGGCACAGACGGCCTGATGTTCAACGCCAGCGCCTCGGGGGCCCGAGGCCGCGCCGACGGCAGCGAGACCCGCCAGGTCAACAGCCATGTGACCGGTGGCCGACAGCTCAGCATCCAGAGCGGCGGCGACACCACGCTGGCCGGCGGCGTCGTCCAGGCCGCTCAGGTGAGAGCCGACATCGGCGGCAACCTTGTCATCGAGAGCCGGCAGGACACGGCGAAGTTCGACAGCCGCCAACAGAGCCTCGGCGGCTCGGTGAGCCTGGGCTACGGCCGCTCCGGCGGCAGCCTATCGGTCGGCCAGAGCCGGGTCGATGCCGACTACGCCAGCGTCGCCGAGCGCAGCGGCTTCCAGGCCGGAGACGGCGGCTTCCAGGTAAAGGTGCAGGGCGACACGAGCCTTACCGGCGGCGCCATCGCCAGCACCGAGGGGGCGGTGCAGGCCGGCAGGAACACCTTCGAGACGACGAACCTCACCACCCGCGACATCGAGAACCGCGAAGACTGGCACGCCAGCGGCTTCAGCTTCTCGGGCGGCTACAGCAGCGGCGGCGGCGGCAAACCCAGCGACGGCAGCGCCCAGGGCGCCACGCCCAACGCCGCCGGCGGCGTCAACGGTGCGGCCGCGGGCATCGGGCGCACCAGTGGCCATGCGGCAAGCACCACCACCAGCGGCGTCAGCGGCATCGCCGGCGACACCTCGGTGCGCACCGACGACGACGCCCAGGGCATCGAGAAAAAATTCGATGCGCAGAAGGTCCAGAAGGAAGTAGCCGCCCAGGTCCAGATCACCGCCACCTTCGGCCAGCAGGCAGCCAAGGCGATCGGCGACTACGCGGATGCGAAGTACCGCGAACTGAAGGAGAGCGATCCCACCGAGGCGGCCAAGTGGGCCGAGGGTGGGAGCTACCGCGTGGCGGCGCATACGGTGCTCGGGGGCCTGACCGGTGGTGCGGCCGGCGCGGCCGGGGCCTTGGCGAGTCAGGCGGCGATCGATGTGGTGGCCCGGCAGATCGCATCGAGCGAACTACCTGTCGGCATCAAGGAGGCGCTGGTGACCGCCGCCGGATCGGCCATCGGCGCTGTGGTCGGCGGTGGCGCGGGAGCGGCCGGCGGGTTCAACGCCACGACCAACAACTACCTGAGCAGCGCCGACCTCCGCAGCAGAAACCAGCAGATCGCCGACTGCAATGGCAACGCAGCCTGCATCGCCGGCATCCAGCGCGCCAGCCAGGACACCAGCCTGGCAAACAATTCCCGAGCACTCGACGCCTGCCTGACGGCGAAGACCGACTGCGGCGGTGCCGTAGACGCCGTGCAGCAAGACCGCGCCGACCTGCAGAACTACCGCGCTCAGCTGGTCGAAGCGCAGACCCGTGCACAAGGCGCCGAGCGCGACGCACTGACGCAGCAGATCGGCGAAACAGACCGCCAGATCGCCTCAGCCAGCAACGCCATCGTCGAGGCCAAACTGATCCAGGCGGGGGGTGAATACGGGCTGGCGGACCTGACGGCCGATGAGAGGATGGCGATCGGGTTCGCGCTGGATCCAGTACAAGGCGCATTACCAGGCTCGAGCAAATCGATAGCTTCCGGCGGTATAGCCGCGAATGAACAATATTCGTCAAATTCGCTACCGAGAGGCTCTATCAGAAGTCCAATGGACGTAAAACCGGGCTCAAACATTTCAACCATAGTTGGTAAGACCACATACACAGGCCATGCGCTTGATCAAATGCAAGGCCGAGGAATTCCTATATCAGCAGTCGAAAACGCGCTCAAAACCGGCGAACCATACCCGACGCGGGATGGGAAAAAAGGCTATTATGATCGGCAAAACAATTTTAGAGTTATTATGAGCACAACCACCAGTCGAGTTATTACAGTGATCCAGGGAAAGCCATAATGAAAAAATCTCAATCTCTTTTTTATAAAATCAAAGATATATTATTTCAGGACTGGGATCCAATAGGAATAAATAGAACAGAAGGCGCAGAAAATGAATATGACGGGTACATTCCAAATTTATCAGCAATATTATGCAAGGAAAATGCATCGCTTGAACTTGTTCAATATTTGCGATGGATTGAAGAAGAGCGAATGGGGCTGGAGTTCAACGAGCCGGCGGCTCTAGAGATTGTTCAGAAGATTCTGGCGCTAAAAATTGAACCGTATTCTTAACTACGGTTAAACCAAATAAAAGGTTACCGGAATTTCCTGAGGCACACCTCGCGCCACTCCAAATCCATTGGCAAATTGACCAATAAAAAAGCAGAAACCCCGCCTCAAACCACCAATCCCCCAACTACCTTCAACACCAACATCCCCGCCACCAAAAACCCCACCGCCGCAAACGCGATCGTCGTCCACCGCTGATTCACACGCCCCGCCACCGCGCTCCCCACCAGCAGCATCGCCAGACACCCCGCCGAGAACGGCACCGCGATCGCCGGCGCCGCCCGCCCATGCGCCAGTGCCAGCGCTGCGCCCGACCCCGACACGATGAAGATCACCGCCAGCGAGGTCGACAGCACCTCGCGCGGGCTGACGTCGCTGTAGCGCTTGAGCGAGGGCACGATGACGAAGCCGCCGCCGACGCCGAACATGCCGCTCATCCACCCCGACACGCCGCCCACCGCCGCCATGAAGACGGCGCAGCGCCGTGTCCAGCGCAGCCGGCCCGAGGCGGGGTTGAGCAGGCAGGGGATCAGGTCCTCGTCGCGCGCCACGATGGTCGACGGGCGCAGTGCGCCGTACAGCGTGCGCGACGAACTCAGCGCCAGCACGGCAGCGAACAGCAGGGTGAGCGGTGCGTCCGGCAAGGCGTGCGCGGCGATGGCCCCCAGGGGCGAGACGGCGACGCCGACCACGCCGATCAACAAGGCGGCGCGCCAGCGCACGGTGCCGGCACGCAGGCCGAGCACCGTGCCGACGCCGGTGGCGGTGGCGATGCCGACCAGCCCGATCGGCGCCGCCTGCGCCACGCCCAGGCCGAGTCCGAACACCAGCAAGGGCACCGCCAACACACCGCCGCCCGCACCGGTCAGCCCCATGACCAGGCCGGCCACGGCCCCCAGAAAAAATACGTTCATCCTCCGATCATGCCGCCGTTCGATACGAGCGGTGGCATGGCGAGCCGGTCAGGCCGAAACGGCGGCGGCAGGTGCCTGCGCCAGGCGCATCAGCTCGCGCCGGTCGACCTTGTTGGTGGCGGCCAGCGGCAGGCTGTCCAGAAACCACACCTTGCGCGGATGCTGGTAGGCCGGCGCGTTGGCCAGCACGAAGTTCTTGACCTCGTCCTCGCCGATTTCGTGCCCGGCGCGCAGCACCACGAAGGCGACTGGCTTCTGGCCCTTGATCTCGTCGGGCACCGGCACCACGATGGCCTGCATCACCGCCGGCATGCGTTCGATGACCTGCTCGACCTCGCCGGGATAGATGTTCTCGCCGCCGCAATTGAACATGTCGTCGACCCGGCCGACGAAGAAGTAGCAACCTTGCGGGTCGCGATGGAAGACGTCACCGGACTTGTACCAGTTGTCTTCCGTGAGCACCTGTCGCGTCTTCTCGGGCAGGTTCAGGTAGCCGAGCATGTTGGCCGGCGTGCGCATCCACAGTTCGCCGTCGCTTTCCGAATCGCCGCCCGGCCCTACCAGCCGCACTTCGACGCCGGGCGACGGCCAGCCCAGACCGCCGCCGGGAATGGTCTTGCCGGCCGCCGGCCCGAAGACGACCGGTCCGCCCTCGGTGGTGCCGTAACCGCCGGCCAGCGTCGCCTTGGGGAACGCCGCCTGCACCGCCGCGTAGAGCTGGTCGGTGGCCGGCGCCGAACCCATGCGCACGTAGCGCACATGGCGGGTGTCGATGGCGGCGAGCGCCTCCTTCTGCGCCACCACCATGGCCATCATGGTGGGCACCGAGGTGACCCAGGTGACGCCGAATCGCTCGATTGCGGCGATGAACTGCTTCGCCTCGAACTGCGGCAGCAGCACCATGCTGGCGTGCGCCACCAGCACCAGCTTGCAGGAGGCCAGCGCGTTCATGTGGAACAGCGGTGCGGCGACGATGAAGCGCTCCTGGTCGATGGCCGCACGCCCCTTGGTGCGCGCCTCCAGCGCCCACAGCTGGCCTTCGTGCGACAGCTGCACGCCCTTGGGCCGGCCGGTGGAGCCGGAGGTGTAGAGGATCATCGCGCAGGCGTTGGGCGCCGGGCGCACGGTCTCGAAGGGGCCGTGGTCCAGGAAGGCCGACCACTCCGCGTTGTCGAGCCGTACCGCGTCGGTGCCCGGCGGCAACTGACCGGCGCGCGGGCCGTCCACCAGCACCAGTCTGGCGGCGCAGTCGTTCAGGATCAGCTCGATCGTGTCCTGCGCCAGCTTGTAGTTGACCGGCACCGCGACCATGCCGGCACGCATGGTGCCCAGGTAGGCGATGAGGTACTGCGCACTGTTGATCGCCATCAGCGCCACGCTGTCGCCCGGCTGCAGGCCACGCGCCACCAGGCCACGGGCGAAGGCGTAGGCCAGCATGTCCAGCGACTCGTGGGTATAGGTCTGCGGATCCGCGAAATCGGTGCAGTCGATCAGCGCGACGGCTTTCGGGTCTTTGGAAGGATCGGTCAGTTTTCCGAGGTTGAACAACATGTTTGAGCCTGTAAAGCGAGGAAAGTCAGCAGAGCTTGGAATAAAAATCCAATGAACCCGCCATAAAATTAAAAGTCATTCCAACCGTTGGCCGAGGTCTAGATTGTTTGACTTGTCTGTTTTCTCTGATACATACCCGCAGGCGCGGCAGAAGTTCCTGGACGCCGCACGCGACTGCGGCGCGGCCGTTACCAGCTATCCCCATACCGAGGCCAAAGGCCCGAGCGGCGAGGCACTGTTCATGGACGTGGCCCGCATGGGCGCGGCCGATGCCCGCCATGTGCTGGTAGTGGGTTGCGGCACGCACGGCATCGAAGGCTATTCGGGCTCGGCGGCGCAGACGAACTGGATGAAGACCTTCGACATGGCGAGCATTCCAGCCGGCGCGGCGGTGCTGTTCATCCATGCGCACAACCCGTGGGGCTTTGCCCACGCGCTGCGTTTCACCGAAGAGAACGTCGACCTCAACCGCAACTTCGTCGACTGGTCCGCCACTCCGCCGGCCAACCCCGGCTATGCGCAGGTGCACCAGCTCATCGCCCGACCCGAATGGCGCGAGGACGAGGTGGAAGGCCTGTTCGCACAGTTGGCGGCTTTCAAGGACCAGGTCGGGGAACAGGCCTATTCCGACGCCTTCAACGGCGGCCAGTACAGCCACCCGGAAGGCATCTTCTACGGCGGTGCGCGGGAGCAGTGGTCCAACCGCACCTTCCGCACCATCGTGCGCGAGCATCTCGCCGGCGCCACCAGCGCCGCCATGGTCGACCTGCACACCGGCATCGGCCCGCACGACGGCCATATCTTCCTGTGCTTCCACCCACCGGGCAGCCCCGGCTACGAACGTGCCCGCCGCTGGTGGGGCGAGCGCGCGGTCAACCGCGAAGGCGTCACCCACAAGGCGGTGGCCAAGTACCAGGGCCTGCTGGTCGACGCCTTCTGCGACATGCTGGCCGGGCAGCAGACGACCGCCGTGGTGGTGGAGTTCGGCACCCTGCCCCGCCCGGCGATGCAGCGCGCCTCCATGGCCGCGCGCTGGCTGTGGGCCACGCCCGATGCCGACCCGGCCCTGCGCGTCTCGCTGATGCACGACATCCGCGAAGCGTTCTATCCCAGCGCGCCGGCATGGCGCGCCGGCGTGCTGGCGCAGTCCAGGGAGATCATCGACCGGGGTCTTGCCGGAATCGCCCACAGCGCTTGATCTGCTTTCTGGCTGCCCGACCTGTCCGACCTATTCGGACAGCGACGAATGCGCCGAGCGGTCCCAGAACACCAGCTTGCGGTGCAGCAGCTTGACCAGCTGGCTGCCCGTGATGCCGAGCACCGCCAAGCTGATGAGCGCGGCGAACATGGTGCTGGTGTCCAGCGTGGTGGTGGCCGCGTTGATCAGGTAGCCGAGTCCCTTGGAGGACGACACGAACTCCGCCACCACCGCGCCGATCAGCCCCAGCACCACCGAGATCTGCAGGCCGGCGAATACGTGGCCGGCAGCCGACGGAATCTTGATGCGGGTCAGCACATGCCAGCGACTGGCCGAGAAGACACGCATCAGATCGAGCAGTTGCGGATCCGTTGCCTTCAGGCCGACCGCCGTGTTGATGAACATCGGAAAGAAGCAGACCAGGCCGACCATCACCGCCTTGGAGGCCAGGCCGAAGCCGAACCACACCAGGATGAGCGGCGCCAGTGCCACCTTGGGCATGGACTGCAGGCCGAGCACGAAGGGATAGAGCAACCGCTCCAGCGCCCGGAATTCGGCGAACAGCACGCCGACGACGAAAGCCAGCGAGCAGCCGCAGACATAGCCGATGGCCATGGTGGAAAGCGTGTAGCCGAAGTCGCCCCAGTAGGCGCCTTCGATATAGGCCTTGTAGAGCGCGCGGCCGACGCTGTCGGGCGGCGGCAGCACGTAGTTGGGCACGCCCCAGGAACTGACCGCGAAGTGCCAGAGCACCAGCAGCACGGCCAGCAGGACGAGCGGATAGATCGTGGATTTCAGGCGTTCGTTCATCGCTCGGATCAGTGGTGGGCGAACAACGCGCGCAGTTCGGCGCAGAGTTCGCCGAATCGCGGGGTGGCCATGGTTTCCAGGGTGCGGGGCATGGGCAGGTCGATCTCGATGTCGCGCAGCACCTTGGCCGGCCGCGCCGACAGCACGATGACGCGCGTCGACAGGAACACCGCCTCGGGAATCGAGTGGGTGATGAACATCACCGACTTGCGCGTCTCCATCCAGATGCGCTGCAGCTCGGCCATCATGTGTTCGCGGGTCATGGCGTCGAGCGCGGCGAAGGGCTCATCCATCAGCAGCAGGCCGGGGTTGTGCACCAGCCCGCGTGCGATGCCCACGCGCTGCTGCATGCCGCCGGAGAGCTCGTGCGGATAGTGCTTCTCGAACTTCGACAGGCCCATGGTCTCCAGCAGGCCACGGGCCGCGCGGGTGCCGGCTTCCACGTCCATGCCGAGCGTGCGGATCGGCAGCAGCACGTTCTCGATCACCGTCTGCCAGGGCAGCAGCGTGGCCTGCTGGAACACCATGCCCACGTCGCGGCGCGGGCCGGTGATGCGCTTGCCGGAGAACTCGGCGACGCCGGCCGACGGCGTCATCAGTCCGGAGGCCACCTTGAGCAGCGTCGACTTGCCGCAGCCCGAGGGCCCGAGGACGGAGAGAAACTCCCCTTCCATGAGCGAGGTGCTGAATCCGTTGATGGCCGTGGTCGACCCGCGCTGTGACCGGTAGGTCACCTCGATGTTGTCGGCCTTGAAAACTGGCACCTCGATGCTCATGGAAATATCCGCTCTCTCTAACGTTTCGATCAGTCCTTGAACGCCTTGGCCGCCGCGATGATCTTGGCGGTGTCGAAGGTGGACATCTGCGCGACGAAGGCGTTGGTGTAGCAGTTCTGCACGTTCACGTCGGCCGTGGCGAGCTGGCCGCCGGCGTTGAGCGCCTTGGCGAAGTCGGTCCAGGTCTTGGGCGGAAAGTAGCCCCACTGCCGCGCCTGGCCGGCGGGGAAGTCGAGCATCTTGTCGAAGCGCGCGGAGAACACCTTCACGCCGTCTGCCAACACCTTGGCTTCGTCGCCGGCGGGCTTGGCGTTGGGGTATTCCTTCCAGAACAGCTTGACGCAGGCCTCGCGGTTGATTTCGCAGAACACCGTGGCCTTGGCCACCGCGCGGCCGAAGCCCACCAGCACCTGCGGCTTGTCGCGAATCATGTCTTCGTGCGCCACGAAGCCGTTGGAGAACAGCGCGGCGTACTGCGGCGCCTGCGGCAGCCGGCGGATCTGCGTGCCCTGGGCTTCGAGCGTGGCGTGCTGCGCGTCGAACAGGTTCAGCGCGTCGATGCGCTTGCTGGTCAGCGCCAGGAAGGCTGCGCTGCCGATGCCCACGGGCACCATGGTGGCGTTGACCTTCAGGTCCTTGAACTGGGCCTTGGTGATCGGCACGTTGCCGAAGGTCATGGCGCCCACGCCCACGGTCTTGCCGTCGAGCTCCTTGATCGACTTGATCGGCGAGTCGGCCAGCACCGCGAACTCCCAGCCCGACGACCGGGTGGCGTTGTAGAAGAACTTGATCGGCAGCTTTTCCTGGCCCGGCGCCTGCGACAGGATCAGCGTGTCGGGGTTGGGGTAGCCGATGTCGACGCGCTTGGCGAGCATCTGCGGAATGAGGGTGCCGGTGCCCTTGAAGCCCAGCAGTTCCACGTCCAGACCTTCCTCGGCAAAGTAGCCGAGCTGCTTGGCCGCGACCATCGGGGCCTGCGACAGCGTCATTTCGGTGACGTTGCCGTAGACCACCTTGGTGGCGGCCGTGGCCGAGAACGAAGCCGCCAGCAGCACGCAGGACGCCAGCAGCGATTTCACGAGAAGTTTCGAAGAAGAGGCACGAGACATTTTTTCTACTCCCTGATCAGCCCGTGACGGGCACATAGGTTCCGCGACCGACCGCCACCAGTTTGCGGTCTGCCGAGAACACGTCGATATCCACGACCGCCGCCGTGCGGCCGGTCTTGCGCACCACGGCGGTGGCGTCGAGCCAGTCGCCGAGGCCGGGGCGCAGGTAGTCGATGCGCAGGTTCATGGTGGGCACGCCGCCGCCGACCATCATGCCGATGGCGAAGTCGCCCACCACGTCGATCAGCGCCGCGATGGCGCCGCCATGAAACTGCCGCGAACCCGGCGCGCCGCGCTCGATCTCCGGGCGGATCGGCATGCGCACGCTGAGCTCTTCCTTGTCGTAGTCCATCGCCAGCACTTCGAGGCGCATCGCGCGGATGAAGGTGGAGCGTTCGAAGATGGCCTCAAGGCCGGCGCGGTCGAGCCGCTTGACGGTCGCGGCCTCGCTCATGGCTTCACCACGATCTTGCCGAAGACCTGGCGGTCTTCGAGGTAGCGGAACGCTTCGTTGATCTCTTCGAGGCCGTAGGTCTTGTCGATCACCGGCTTGAGCTTGCCCTCGCGCACCAGGCCGAGCAGGGTGATGAGTTCGTCGCGGCTCCAGCCGTTGGAGCCGAGCACCTGCAGCTCGTAGCTCCAGATGAATCGCAGGTCTTCCTTGGGGTCGTAGCCGGCGGTGGCGCCGCAGGTCAGCACGCGGCCGCCCCGGTGCAGGGTGCGCAGCGACTTCACCCAGGTGTCGCCACCGGTGAAGTTGACGACGACGTCGACACCCTTCTCCGCCAGCCGGCGGTGCGGCTTGCCGAAGTTGGTGAAGACCCATTTCATGAAGTCGTCCTGCTTGTAATCGAGCAGGTGGTCGGCGCCGAGTTCCTTCAGGCGTGCGAGCTTCTCGGGCGAGGACGCGGCGGCGATGACCTCGCAGCCGGCGAGCTTGGCCAGCTGCACGCAGCAGGTGCCGACGCCGCCGGACGCGCCGAGGATCAGCACGCGTTCGCCGGCCTTGATCTTGCCGATCGTGGTCATCATGCGGTAGGCGGTGCCGTAGGCCACCGGCAGGCTGGCGGCGACTTCGTAGGACACGTCGTCGGGCAGCTTCACCAGGTGATGGTCGGGCACGGCGCAGAACTCGGCCAGGCCGCCGTGGCGCGCCTCGCCGATCACGCCGCCGAAGTTCTTGCGGTCCGACGGGTCGATCAGCACGCGGTCGCCGACCTTCCAGCCGCCTTCGACGTCGGGGCCGACCTCCACGATCTCGCCGGCGAAGTCGAGCGCCATGATCATCGGCATTGGCACGGTGATGCCGGGCATGCCGTTGCGGGTGAAGACGTCGTGGTAATTCAGCGATGCGGCACCGACCTTGACGATCACCTCGCCGGACGCGGCGACCGGGTCGGCGAAATTCGCCTCGAACTGGATGCTTCCCGGACCGCCGTGTTCGTAAATGACTGCTGCTCTCATGTTTTCTCTTGCCTAGGATGAATCAGATCGATTGCGTGAATTGAAGAATGCCGTGGGCCGCATGCTCGGGGCCGACCCACAGTGCGGGCGCCGCGCCGTCGAGCGTGGTGGCGCGCACGTAGCGCACGCCGCGCGCCTGGAACAGGGTTTCCAGCGCGTCGAGCGAAGTGACCTCGATGCCGGCGCCGGCCACGCGGTGCAGCGGCGCTGCGGCCAGCTCGGCCGGGAGCGCGGCGCGCAGGGCCGCTTCGGTCATGACGCGCAGCGAACCCGCGGCCAGGTCGAAGCGCAACGCGTCGCCCTGCCGGGTAGGCGCGCCGGCGAACCGGGTAAAACGCTGTTCGGTGGCGGCGAGGTCGTCGGTCACGAAGATGATTTCGGCCAGCGCCTGCGCACCGTTGTCGTGGTCGAGCAGATGCGGCTGCCACAGCACCTCGGGCGTGACGTGTTCGATGACGATGAAGCGCGCCTCGGGCGTCTGCGTCTGGTCGAGGTAGGTGTTGCGGAAGATCGCGCGGCGGACGCCGTCGTTGGCCGGGCCGAAGATGGCGTCGCGCTCCAGCGCCATCGGCGCCTCGCTGCGCACGCCGGCGGCCTGCAGCGCGGCGTAGCCGGCGTCGGCGGAATCGCAGCGCAGCGCCACGATGTGCATGCCCTGGTAGCGGTCGAGCATCTTCTTCACGTTGCTCGGCAGGGCCGGGTCGACCAGGCCGAGCACCTCGAAATAACCGCGCCGGAACATGGCGCAGTGGTTGCCCGATCCCCAGGGCTCGACCGCGCCGCCGGCGGTCATGGTGCCCGCGTGCATGCTGCGCGGCGCCAGGGTGAAGCCCATGCGCTCGAAGGCGACACGGGCGGCTTCGAGGTCGAAAACGGCAAGACCGACGTGGTCCAGGGTCAGGCCCGGTATTGGCATGGCGAAAGGCTCTTTCGTTGGCGTGGTGGGTAGGCGATCACGAAACCGGCAATGCGGCCTGCGCCTGTTCGTGGGAAGGCACGCCGGCCGCGCGTGCGGCGGCGAGTGCCTGGTGCATGTCGGCGATGAGGTCGTCGGCGCTTTCCAGCCCGGCGTGGATGCGGATGAGATGGCCTTGGTTCATGCACCGGGTGGCGGTGCGGACGGGCATCGGATCGGCCAGCAGCGCCAGGCTCTCGAAGCCACCCCAGGAAAGACCGATACCGAAAAGCTTGAAACTACGGAACAAAACAGAAAGCTGAGCCTTGGACATCGGCCGGAGGACGAAGGCGAACAGTCCGCTCGCCCCAGTGAAATCGCGCTGCCAGAGGGAGTGCCCCGGATCGCCCGGCAGGCCGGGATGCAGCACGTCGAGCACGTCCTCGTGTTGCAGCAAGCTTTGCGCCAAGGCGATGCCGGTGGCCCAGTGGCGCTGCATGCGCACGCCGAGCGTGCGCAGTCCGCGCAAGGCCAGGAAGATGTCGTCCGGACCCGCCGTTTCGCCGAAGGCGTGGGCGCTGGCTTGCAGCGCGGGCCAGGCGCGCTCGTTGGCGGTGGCCACGCCGAGCAGCGCGTCGGAGTGGCCGATGATGTATTTGGTGGCCGCATGGATCGAGATGTCCACGCCGTGGTCGATGGCCTTGAAGTACAGCGGCGTTGCCCAGGTGTTGTCCATGACCACCAGCGCACCGGTACGGTGCGCATAGGCGGCGATGGCGGGCACATCCTGCATCTCGAAGGTCATGGAGCCCGGCGCCTCGACAAAAACGACGCGGGTGTTGTCCTTGAGTCGGTGTTCGAAGTCGCTCAGGTCGGTGGGCGAGAAATATTCCACCTCGATCTGCATGCGCGCCAGCACCTGGTCGGCGAAGTGCCGCGTGGGGCCGTAGACGCTGTCGCTGATCAGCAGGTGGTCGCCCGCTTTCAGCAGGCCGACCAGGGTGTGGGTGCAGGCCGAGAGGCCCGAGGGGAACAGGATGGAGCGGAAACCGCCTTCGAGCTCGCAGATGGAATCTTCCAGCGCACGCGACAGGGGCGACCCGAATCGTCCGTAACTCGCCATGGGATTGGAAACACTTTTGCGCGAGTCCCACTCTTCGAGCGAGTTGGCCAATATCGTGGATCCCCGGTAGACGGGAACGTTGACCAGGCCGGCGTGGTCGGCGGGAGAGCGGCCGAGGTGGGCCAGGCGCGTGTGGGTATCGACAGAAAGGCGTGCGGACGGGGGACAGTTCATGGAGGCGTTCCGAGTGGGCGAGCGCAAATGAGTGTATTGCTCACCCCCTGGAATCGGCTTGCTATCTATGGCTCGACTTTTATACTAATTGGAATGTTATGCCCTTTGGTTCTATGTTTAGAAGGATGTTTCACTCTTGAAGCCCGATGAATCGAAGCTGGACCGTGTTGACCGCGGCATCCTGGAGGCGCTGCAGGAGAACGCGGAGCTGTCCATCGCCGACGTCGCGGAAAAGGTTGGCCTGAGCCCGACGCCGTGCTGGCGGCGCATTCAGAAGCTGGAGGAGCGCGGCGTCATCCGCAAGCGGGTCGCGTTGCTGGAGCCCAAACAAGTGAACCTGGGGCTCACGGTTTTCATTTCGGTGCGCACCAACCACCACAAGATCGAGTGGTTCGAATCGTTCTACCAGCTGGTGAACGCGATGCCCGAGGTGGTGGAGTTCTACCGGGTCACCGGCAACACCGACTACCTGATCAAGGTGATGGTCAGCAGCATCGAGGGCTACGACAAGGTCTACAAGACGCTGATCAAGGGTGCAGAGCTGGCGGACGTGAGTTCGATGTTTGCCATGGAACAGATCAAATACACCACCGCTTTGCCCCTGGACCAGGCGCTCTGAGGCGGCTCAGCCCGGCAGCGAAGCGGGCGCGGCCAGCCATTCGCGGCCCTTGAGCATGCCCTGCCAGTACAGGCGCGGCAGCACGGATTTCTTGAGATGCCAGGCGAGCGCCGTGGGCCGGGTGCCGTCGAGCAGCCACTGCGGAAAACTCGGCGCGAGCGTGCCACCGTAGGTGAACTCGGCCAGCACGATCCTGCCGCGCGCCACCGTCAGTGGGCAGGAACCATAGCCGTCATAGGCCGCCACCGGCTCGCGGCCGGCACGCACCGCCAGCACGTTGCGCGCCACCACCGGCGCCTGCTTGCGGGCCGCTGCCGCCGTCTTGGCGTTGCTGGTGTTGACCACGTCGCCGAGACCGAACACATCGGCGTAGCGTTTGTGCCGCAGGGTGGCCGGGTCCACCTCGAGCCAGCCGGCACCATCGGCCAGCATGCTGTCGCGGATGAAGTCGGGGGCGCGCTGCGGCGGCACCACGTGCAGCAGATCGAAGGCGCGTTCGATGCGGGTGCGGCTGCCGTCCGGGCCGGTCTTGACGAAGGTGGCGACTTTCCGCTCACCGTCCACCGCGACCAGGTTCTCGCCGAAGTTCAGGCCGATGCCGTAGGCGGCCACGTATTCCATCAGCGCCGGCACATAAGCAGCCACGCCGAAGAGCACGGCGCCGGCGTTGCTGAACTGGATGTCGACATCGCCGAGCCGACCTTCGGCGCGCCAGTGGTCGGCCGACAGGTACATGGCCTTCTGCGGCGCGCCGGCGCATTTGATCGGCATCGGCGGCTGGGTAAACAGCGCCTTGCCGCCACGCAAGCCCTGCACCAGCTGCCAGGTGTAGGGCGCCAGGTCGACGCGGTAGTTGGAGGTGACGCCGTTGCGGCCCAGGGTTTGGGGCAGACCCTCGATGGCCGCCCAGTCGAGCAGCAGGCCCGGGCAGACGATGAGCTGGCCGTAGCCCAGGGTCGCGCCGCTGGCCAGCCTCACCTGGCGGGCTTCGGGGTCGAAGGTGCTCACCGCGTCGCGCAGCCAGCGCACGTTCGGCGGAATGACCGAGGCCATCGGCCGCACGGTCCGGGCCGATTCGAAGATGCCCGCACCCACCATGGTCCAGCCCGGCTGGTAACAGTGTTCGGTGGCCGGGTCTACGATGGTGATGCCGACCCGCCGGTCGCGCCGCCGCAGGCTGGCCGCCACGGCGATGCCGGCCGCGCCGCCGCCGACGATGAGGATGTCGCTGGACCGCTGCGTGGCGGTCGATGAGGTCTGTTGCTGGTGCTGGTTCATGTCGGACAGGCCCGGCCGCTCAGGCGACATCGAGCGGAATTTTCAGATAGCGCACGCCGTGGCTTTCGGGCTCGGGCAGGGTGCCGGCGCGCAGGTTGACCTGCATCGCGGCCAGCATCAGCTTCGGGGCACAGAGCGTCGCGTCGCGGCCTTGGCGCAGGGCCACGAAGTCGGCTTGTCCGATGCCGTCGCGCACATGCACGTTGGCCGCGCGCTGCTCGGCCACCGTGCTTTGGAAGCATGGCGCGCGGCCGGCGGGCGGGTAGTCGTGGCAGGTGTAGAGGCGGGTGTCGGCCGGCAGACTCAGGAGGCGGCGCACCGAGCGGTAGAGCGTGCCGGCATCGCCGCCGGGGAAGTCGCAGCGGGCGGTGCCGGCGTCGGGCATGAAGAGCGTGTCGCCGACGAAGGCCGCGAAGTTTTCGGCCCGCGCATCGGCGACCAGGTAGCTGACGCAGGCCGGGGTGTGGCCCGGCGTGGCGAGCACGCGCACCACCAGCTCGCCGATGCGGAACTGGTCGCCGTCATCGAAGAATCGGTCGAAGCGTTCGCTCGCGACCGCCGCGCGTGCATCTTCGGCAGGCCACATCGGGGCGAAGGCCCGACGCACCTCCGGCAGGCGCGCACCGATGCCGATGCGGGCGGCGAAGTGGTCGCGGAAGAAGGGCGCGGCCGAGAGGTGGTCGGCATGCACATGGGTTTCGAGCACCCATTCCAGTTCGGCATTCAGCGCCTGCATGCGCGCGGCGATTCGTTCGGCCTGGGCATAGGCCAGGCGGCCGGTGTGCAGGTCGAAATCGGCGACCGGATCGATCACCGCGCAGGCCCGGCTCGCCGGATCGAACACCAGGTAGGAGACCGTGCCGGTCACCTCGTCGAAAAATCCTTCTACCTGCATGTCGCCGCGTTCCGCTTCCACTTGATCGAGCGGCAGACTCTATCGGCGCGGCAGGAGAAAGTGCTGCCTGATTCGAGGCGGCTTTCCCGCTGCCGTAGGTGCGCATTCCGCCAATCGCGGGCAGCAGGAAAATTCTTGCGTCGACGGCCGCGGCGCGCAGGATTCGACGCGATGGATCGGCTTTTCACCTTGAAGCATGGCCCGATGGCGCCATGTGCCACGATCGACCGGGCGGCGCACGCCGACCCCGCCTCACCCCACTTTGCGATTTGCCCGAATGAACACCATCGACGAGATGCTGAGCCTGGACCTGCTTACCCCCGAACAACATCGCGAGGTCGGCGAATGGATTCAGCGCGCCGATACGCCGGAAGACATCCTGCGCATGCCCGCCGCGCTGTGGCAGGCGGTGGAGCGGGCCAGCGCGATCATGGGTGTGGACCGTGACCTGCTGCGCCCGCCTTCGCTCGACGCCGGCGACGCGTCACTGAGCTAGTCGTCGTTCGCGTCGGGCGATGCGGCCCGCCGCACGGCCAGGTGCAGCTCCGCCATGGTGCGGTCGCCCTCCATCGCCGCGTTCCAGAGCTGGCGCTCTTCCTCGGCGCCGGCGTTGCCCAGGCCGGCCATCACCGAGAAGCGATGCAACACACGGCGCAGGGGCAGCACAAGCCCCTCTTCCGCCGCCCGGGCGACGGACGCGGCACGCTCGGCGCCTTCATGGCGAAAGGAAAGATCGGGATGGACAAAGGCAGTCATGGCGTACTCGCTTGAGAAATGGAGAAGGGCAGCCGCGCCTTACAAGGTGCGGGCGGCGCGGCGCGGCAGCATGCGGCTGTCGTAGGCGTTGCCCATCTGGGCGGCGATGGTGCCGTCGCGCAGGGCACGCACGGTGGCGGCCTTGACCTCGGCACGGCTGGTGTCGCTGGTGGCGACCGGCACGTCGAAGCCGTAGCTGTTGCCCATGGCGGCTTCGATCTCGCCGTCGGCGACGGCCTGGGTGGCTGCTGCCTTCACTTCGGAGCGGCTGGCCTGGCCGGAACCGCTCAGGAAGCGGCCCCGGTCGTCGTAGCCGTAGGAGCCGGCGACCGAGCCCAGCGAGCCTTCGCCCTGGGCCACGATGACCTGCGAACGCACCTCGGCGCGGCTGAGTTCCTGGGCCGACACCGACGTGGCGGCGACGGAGCCCAGCAGGGCCACGGCGACGGCGGCGATGGTGTTGCGAACGGTGGTGGTGCGGATCGTGTTCATGGTGTGTTCCTCTTTCGATGAATAGGTTGATACGGTCGATGTCTGATCACTGCCGCCGGTTGGCGGTAATCGCAGGGCTGTTTGCGTTGCGATGCGATGGGATGAACTTTAGGCATCCGTCGGCCACGGATAAACCAGCTGAATCGAACAAGACCGTCCACTCGTTGGAGACAATCGCCGCCCGCCGGGCCCGGTCGAACGGCGCGTCGTGGGGCACTCCGCACTGCGCCAAAAGAGGCATGCGGCGCGACTCGGATGCGGGATGCGCGGGCGCGGCACCGTCCCTAAAGTCGCCGGGCAAGCCTCGCCCTCCACGCTCTTCGATCCGCCCGTGCCTCCATCCTTCGCCGCCCTGCGCCTGGCCCTGACGGTCTCCGTGGCCGCCGCTCCCCTGGCCCTGCGGGCGCAGGCCGCCACCGAACCATCGGCGCCGGCCTTGCGGCTGGGCGGTGAATTCCGCGAGGTCTACGAGTCCTCCCGTCATCCGGTCTTCGGCCTCGACGACCCGGCCCGTGACGACCGCTTTCTGCACCGTCTCCAGCTGCACGGCGACCTGCGCCTGGGCGACTCCGCCCGCGCCTTCGTCGAGCTGGTCAGCGGCCGGACATCGGGCTGGGGCGGTGCGCCGATCGGCATCCAGAACGACCGTGCCGACCTGCTCCAGGCTTTCGCCGAAAACACCTGGCGCTTCGACGAGGCGTCGCTCACCGTGCGTGCCGGCCGACAGGAATTGAGCCTCGGTTCGTCGCGCCTGGTGTCGGTACGCGAAGGCCCGAACGTGCGTCGCTCGTTCGACGGCGCACGCGGCACCTGGACCATCGCCGGAAAGATGCGCGCGGACTTCTTCGCCCTGCGCCCGGTGGTGCCGCGCGTGGGCAGTTTCAACGACCGCAGCAGCGACGCCGAGAAGTTTTGGGGCGCCTACCTGAGCGACATGCCCACCGGCCTGCCCGGCCTCTCGGCGGACCTCTACTACCTGGGCCTGGACCGGGCCGACGCCCGCTTCGCCCAGGGCCGTGCCGAGGAGACGCGCCACACCGTCGGCGCCCGCCTGTTCGGCAAGACCGGCGCTGCCGACTGGAACTTCGAAGGCGCCTGGCAGTTCGGCACTTTCGGCGCGTCCGACATTCGCGCCTGGACGGTGTCCTCCGACGCCGGCTACACCGCGGCCGAGCTGCCGCTGCAGCCGCGTTTCGGGCTCAAGGCCGACGCGATCAGCGGCGATCGCGACCTCACCGACGGCCGCCTGAACACCTTCAACGCGCTCTATCCCAAGCTGCCGTATTTCTCCGAGGCCAACGTCGCGGCGCCCGCCAACCTGCTGGACCTGCAGCCCCATCTCACGATCGCGCCGCGCAAGGACCTGCGCCTGACCGCCGGCTGGAACGGCCTGTGGAAACAATCACGGGCCGATGGCTTCTATGCGCCCCCGCTGGTGTCGGTGAGCGGCACCGCGGGCCAGGGCTCGCGCTGGATCGGGCAGCAGTGGCTACTGTCGGCCGAATGGAGCGCCAGCGCGCGGATGTCTTTCGGCGCCAACTATGTGTATTTCGAGCCGGGCTCGGCGGTACGCGCGGCCGGCGGAAGGACCGGCAACTTTCTCAACCTCACCGCGCGCGTGAAATTCTGAGTTCGGCAACACTGCCGGCCAGCCGTTCTTCCTTTGCTTCCAAGCTCCTCATCCGCACAAAGGCCGCCTCGATGTCTCGCTTCACCACCGTTCTTCTCGGCTCCGCACTGCTGCTCGCGCCGGCCCTCGGCTGGACGCAGTCGCACACCGCGCAGGAAGAGGCCAACCGGCAGGCCGTGCTGGCCTTCTACGAGAAGGGGCTCAACCAGAAGGACGCCGATGCCGCGCTGGCCTACGTCGGCAACCGCTACGTGCAGCACAACCCCAACGCCGCGGACGGCCCGGAAGGCTTTCGCCAGTTCATCGCTTTCCTGCGCGAGAAGTTTCCGCAGTCGCACAGCGAGATCAAGAAAAGCTTCGTCGACGGCGACACGGTGATCCTGCACGTACACGCGGTACGCGAGCCGGGCACCCGGGGCAACGCCATCGTCGACATCTTCCGGCTGGAGAACGGCAGGATCGTCGAGCACTGGGACGCGGTGCAGCCGATTCCGGAGAAGTCGGCCAACGGCAACACGATGTTCTGAAGGCGCGCGGCTGGCGAGCCCTTCTACCGGGCCCACGGCGGGCTCCAGCACCAGCGTCACTCGACGGTGATCTGCGCCTCGCGAATCAGCTTCTGCCAGACCACGGACTGGTCCTGCACGAACTCCGCGAACGGTTTCGGCGCGAGGAAGGTGGGCTCGTCGCCCTGCGCGCGCATCTTGCGCTGCAGGCTTTCGTCCTCCAGGGCTCGGGCCAGCGTTTCGGTCAGCAACTTGACCACGGGCGCGGGCGTGCGCGCCGGTGCGTAGAGGCCGACCCAGGTCGTGACCACGTAGGGGTCGAGGTTGGCTTCGTTCACCGTGGGCAGGTTGGGGAACACCGGTGAACGCTGGGCACCGGTGGTCGCCAGCACCCGCAGGCGGCCGGTCTTGACCAGCGGAATCGCGTCCGGAAAATTGATGATCGCCATGTCGACCTCGCCGGCGACCAGTGCCTTGGCAGCGCGCGCGCCGCCTTCGGAGGGCACGTGCACCATGGCGTTCAAGCCGAAGGTGCGCTTGAACTGCTCGCCGGCCAGATGCGACATGGTGCCGGCGCCGGAGCTGCCCAGCCTCGCGTTGGCGCCCTTGGCCTTGAGCTCGGCGATCAGGTCGCGCAGGTTCGTCGCCCGGGTATTGGCGCCCAGGGCGAGCAGATGAGGGCTGTCGCTCACCATGCCGATCGGCACGAAGGACTTGACCGGGTCGTAGGGCAGGCGCCTGTAGAGCACCGGCGCGGATACATGGCTCGCCGTGCCGCCGAACATGAGGGTGTAGCCGTCGGGCGCGGCGGCCGCCACGTGGGTCGCGGCCAGCGTGGCGCCGGCGCCGGGCCGGTTCTCCACGTTGATGGTCTGGTCGAGCAGGGTGGCCATCTTGTCGGCCAGGTGCCGGCCGAGCACGTCGACCGCGCCGGTGACCGGGAAAGGAATGACCAGGGTGATCGGCTTGCGGGGATAGGCGCCGGATTCCGCTGATGCCGCCAGGCTGCAGGCCATCAGCAGGCCCGCCAGGAGATATCGGATGAACTTCATTTCCCCTCCTCGGGCTTGTCCCTTGAATTCGTCGTACCGACCGGTGAATCGCGACCTGAACCGGCACAGTGCATTGTGCTGGACCGACTTGACCGCCACCTGACCTTGGCCGGCGTCGCATCATGCGGTGTCCCACCCGATCGCCTACGACCTGCACGCAAGCCCTATTCACCACCATGGCCCGAAAATCGCTTGCCTTCCCCAGCAGCCGCAGGACCGCCATGGACCCACTCGTTCCTCTTTCGTCGAAGCTGGCAGTCACTGCCGAGCAGGGCTTCGCCCTGCGCCAAAGCCGGCAGCCGCACTACAGCTTCGACTGGCATATGCACGACTGCGCCATGCTGCTCTGGCCTCAACTCGGTGCGCTCGACAGCCGCTGGGTGGTAGAGCCGGGAACGCCGAAGCAGGCCCTGCAGCTGGTGCGCCACACCGCCCTGCTGCTGCCGCCGTCGGCGGCGCACAGCACCCGCTCGCGCGCGCTGCGGCAGCGCCATGGCGAGCTCTATCTGCGCCCCGAACTGCTCGGGCGCACCACGCAGTTCGGCGTGGTGCAGCTCGACAGCGCGGCCTTCGCCATCCTGGAGGCGCTGGCGGCGCCGACACTCGCGGCCGGCACCGGCGAGTTCCTGGTCAACGCGCTCGTCGCCCAGTTGGCCGCCCGCCAGCCCGTGGCCTGCGACACCGCCACCGAGCCCGGCCCGGATGCGCGCCTGTCCGAGCGCATGCTCGGCCTCTACGCCGATGCGCTGGAAGAAGAAACCGGCATGCCGACCGTCGAGGCCGTGGCGCAGACGCTGGGCGTATCGGCGCGCCAGTTGCAACGCGCCTGCGCCATCGAACTGGGCACCAGCCCGGTAACCATCCGGCGCCGGTTGATGGCGGCCAAGGCGCGCGAACTGCTCGCCCGCGGCACGCCGCTCGGCCTGGTCAGCCAGCAGCTCTGCTTCACCCACAGCGGCCACCTCACGCGGCTGCTGCGCGAGGTTTTGGCCTAGCGACCCTGCCCTGGATTCGCCCGGCCGACGCTCGCCGTGCCGACGACACGGCCCGTCGCAATTCGGTGCGGACCATGTCGGGTTCTGGTTGGCCGCGGCCCGACCCGGCTCCTAGCATGAAGCCATCTCCATGCCTTCGTGAGGCCTCCATGCACTCCCATCGTCAAGTTCCTTCGCGCCGGCACGTCGTCGGCACGGCCGCCCTCGCCGCGCTCGGCCTGTTCGCGTCGATCGCGCCGCTGCCGGCATCGGCCCAGGCCTGGCCGACACGCCCCATCACCATCGTGGTTCCGTTTCCGGCCGGCGGCGGCACGGACATGGCCATCCGCGGCATCCAGCCCCAGTTGCAGGCCGAGCTGGGCCAGCCGGTCGTGGTGGACAACCGGGCCGGCGCCGGCGGCACGATCGGCTCGGCCTACGTCGCCAAGGCCACACCCGACGGCTACACCGCCGTGCTGGCCACCACCAGCACCCACGCGGTCAGCGTCAGCGTGTACCCCAAGCTGCCCTACGACCCGCTGCGCGACTTCGTCTATGCCGGCTTCATCGGCACCTCGCCATACGTGCTGGCCACCAACCCGTCGGTGGCCGGCAAGGACGTCGCCTCGCTGATCGCCACGCTCAAGCGGAACCCGCAGCAGTACAGCTTCGCCTCGGTCGGGGCCGGCACGGTGTCCCACCTGCTGGGCGAGCAGTTCAAGGCCTATGCGGGCGTACCGATCGTGCACGTGCCCTACCGGGGCGCGGCGCCGGCCTACACCGACCTCATGGGCGGCCAGGTGCAGCTGATGTTCGACAACCCGGCCGGGCTGGTGCCTTACATCCGCAGCGGCAAGCTGACCGCCGTGGCCACCACCGCGCCCAACGCCTTGCTGGCGGGCATACCGACCTTCCAGCAGCAGGGCATCGCCAATTTCACGCAGTCGCTCTGGTACGGCGTCGCGTTTCCCAAGGGCACGCCCGCGCCGGTCGTCGCCCGCTTCAATCAGGCGCTCAACAAGGTGCTGGCCGACCGGGCGGTGTCTGCCGACTTCGCCGCCAAGGGCATCAACGCCCGTCCGGGCACGCCGGCCGAACTGCAGGCGGCCGTGGCGGCCGACATTCCGTACTGGGGCCGCATCGCCCAGGCCGTGGGAGCCAAGATTGACTGAGCCCACCGCACTGTCCAACCCCCTGTCGGCGCCCTCGCCGGGCGAGCTGCGTAGCGTGGACGTATTCGTCGGCGGCATCGGCGGCGGCAACCCCGTGCCCTTCGTCGCCGACGCCAGCGCCATGGGCTCGCAGCAGATGCAGGACATCGCCCGGGCCACCGGCCACGAATCGGCCTTCGTGCTCGTGCCGACGACCACGGCCGACTGGCGCTTTCGCTTCTTCGTGCCCCAGCACGAAATGGAGATGTGCGGCCACGCCACCGTCGGCACCCTGTGGGCGCTGCGCGCCTGGGGCCTGTGGACCAGGCCCTCGGCCCGCATCGAAACCCTGAGCGGGCTGGTCGACGCCGAATGGGACGCCGCCGGCGAGCGGGTTTGGATCTCGCAACCGGCCGTCACCACCGGCGCCCTCGACCTGCCGGCCCGGCGCCGCATCGCCGACGTGGTGGGCTGGCAAGGCGAGCCCCTGCCCGCCATGACCAACGCCTGCACCAGCCGAATCAAGACGCTGGTGCCGATGCCCGACGTGGCGGCCCTGAATGCACTGAAGCCCGACTTCGCGGCCATGGAAGCGCTGTGCGCCTCCATCGACTCCACCGGCCTCTATCCCTTCGCGCACGCAGCGGACAGCACGCCCGACGCGCCCGTCGTCGCCGCCCGGCAGTTCCCCAAGTCGTCCGGTTACCCCGAGGATGCCGCCACCGGCATCGCGGCCGCCGCCCTGTGGGGCCATCTGGCCGCCACCGGCGCCGTCGCCCTGGGCACGGCCGAGCGCCCCGTCGTGTGCACGGTGCGTCAGGGCGATGCGATGGGCCGGCCGTCGGCCATCGAGGTTCGACCGCGATTCGACGCCAACGGCCGTCCGGCCGGCTGCTGGCTCAGTGGCCAGGTCGCCTGGAGTGCCCACGCATGAGCGCGGCCACGCCCGCCGAACGCCTGGCCGCGGCCGGCCATCGCCTGCCGGCCCCGCCGCAGCCTCGGGGAAGCTATGCGCCGTTTCATCTGCAGGCGCTGCCGGGTGGCAGCCGCCAGTTGACGATCAGCGGCCAGACCTGCCGCGTCGACGGCGCGGCCATCGCCGGCACCTGCGCGCCCGGCGAATCGCTGGAGCCCGCATGCGCGGCGGCGCGGGTGGCCATGCTCAACGTGCTGGCGGCGGTCGCGGACGCTTGCGGCGGCAGCCTGCCGGCCGTGCTGCAGGTGCGTCGCCTGCGCGGCTTCATCCGGTCCACGCCGGACTTCGGCGCCCACACCGCCGTGCTCGACGCGGCGTCGGACGTGCTGGCCGCCGCATGGCCGCAGGCACCGCGCCCCGCCCGCACGGCCGTGGGCGCTTCGAGCCTGCCGGACGGCGCCTTCATCGAGATCGAGCTGGACGCCGAGCTTCCGCCGCCCTGACCGGCAGCACCGCCGGCGACCGCGTCAGAGCAGACGCAGCGCGGCGTTCCACACCCGCTGGCAATACGCCGGCGCGGTCGGCCGCTCGAACTGGCGCGCGGTCCGCTCGCAGACCTCCGGCGAGGGAAAGATCAGCTCGTCGCCACCGGCCGCGGCCTTGACCTGTGCCTGGCAGGCGCGCTCGAGGTAGTACAGGTTGACGAAGGCCTCGGCCACCGTGGCGCCGGCTGCCAGCAGCCCGTGGTTGTGCAGCACCATGGCCTTGTGCGGCCCCAGGTCGGCCACCAGGCGCTCGCGCTCGCCGAGGTCCAGCGCGATGCCTTCGTAGGCGTGATAACCCAGCCGGTTGTAGAAACGCAGCGCATGCTGGGTGATGGGCAAGAGCCCGCTCTTGCGGCACGACACCGCCATGCCGTCGGCCGTGTGGGTGTGCACCACGCAAGCCAGGTCGTGCCGCGCCCCGTGGATCGCCGAATGGATGGTGAAGCCGGCGGCATTGACCCGGTTGGTCGTCTCGGGATCGCCCGGGTCCACCGGCCGGCCGTCCAGATCGATGCGCACCAGATCTTGTGGACGCATCTCGTGGAACAGCACCCCGTAGCGGTTGATCAGGAAGTGGTGCTCCGGACCCGCAATGCGCGCGCTGATGTGGGTGTCGATGAGGTCGGTCATGCGCAAGTGCGCGACCAGGCGGTAGAGCGCGGCCAGGTCGCGCCGCATGTCGGCCTCGGTGGGGATCGGCCCGGGGTCCGGATTGTCGGCAGGAAGGTGCAGGGGAATGTCGGTCAGGTCCATCGGATGACTCGAAACGGCAGTGGAAGTGCGGCCCATCTTCGAAGCTTCACCCGGGCACCGCGAACCAGAACGCGACATCGCGCCAACCGAATTGCGACCCGCCGCAAGCGCCGCCGGCAGGCGAGCGCGGCGCCCGTCACGGCCCTGTCGTATTTCGGATCGTGGCCTGTCGCATCCTGGTTTGGATGCCCGCGCATCGGTTCATAGACTGCCCCGGCGGCTGCGTGACGGGCACCGCGTCCCACTCGAATTCCACCCACCGGGCACGGCAGGAACGCAATGAATACAGGCGACTACGAAAACCACGACGGCCTGGCGCTGGCCGGATTGCTCGAGCGTGGCGAGGTCGATTCCACCGAGCTGATGGACTGCGCGATCGCGCTGGCCGAGCAGCGCAATCCGGCCCTGAACTTCCTCATCCACAGCCAGTTCGAAACGTCCCGCAGGATCGCGGCCGAATGGGCGCCACGCGGCGCCTTTCGCGGCATTCCCTTTCTGCTCAAGGACTCCGGCTTCGCACACCGACGCTTTCCCTCGAGCATCGGTTCCCGCCTGTTCCGCGACACCGTCTTCGACTTCGACGCCACGGTGGCCAACCGGTTCGAATCGGCCGGGTTCATTCCCTTTGCACGGACGACGGTGCCCGAGCTGTGCATGGCGGGCACGACCGACGCGGCACGCAACGGCGGTGCGACGCTCAACCCCTGGGACCGCCGCCTGTCGGCCGGCGGCTCCAGCGGCGGCGCCGCCGCGGCGGTGGCGGCACGGGTGGTGCCGGTCGCGCACGGCAGCGACGGCGGCGGCTCCATCCGCATTCCCGCCGCCTGCTGCGGTGTCTATGGGCTCAAGCCGAGCCGGGGCCGCGTGCCGATGGGGCCGTCGCGCGGCGAAGGCTGGGCCGGCATGTCGACGGACGGCGTGCTGAGCATCAGCGTGCGCGACACGGCCGCCGCGCTCGACGCCATCGGCGGCTACGAACCCGGCGCCCCCTATGCGGCCCCTCCGCAGGCCGGCTCTTACCTGGAAGCCGTGCGCGAACAGCACATCGTGCCGATGCGCGTGGGCGTGCTGCGCCGCGCCTGGAACGGCATCGCCATCGCCCCCGAATGCGACGCCGCGGTCGACTTCACCGTCTCGCTGCTCGAAGGCCTGGGGCACCAGGTGGTGGAGCTGGCGCCGCCGCCCATCGACTACGACGGCTTCGTGCACGCGCACGGCAGCATCCTGGCCGGCAACATCGTGGTGGCGGTGCACAACCGCATGAAGGTGCTCGGCCGCGTCGTGCGCGAAGACGAGCTGGAGCCAGTGATCCTCGACGGCTGGCACGTGGGCCAGGCCCTGGACGCCGCCGCCTACATCGACGCCGTATCGCGCCTGCATGCCGTAGGCCGCGCCTTCGCCACGGCCATGGCCGACGTCGACCTGCTGCTCACGCCCACCCTCACCCAGCTGCCGTGCCCGGTCGATTACCTGTCGCTCGCCGGCGGCGACCGGCTCGGCTTTCGCGCCTACCGGCAGCGCGCCGCCAGCTACTCGACCTTCCTGCCGGTCATCAACGGCGCGGGCATTCCCGCCGCCAGCCTGCCGCTGCACTGGACCGACCGGGAGATTCCGGTGGCCACGCAATTGATCGGACATTTCGGTCGCGAAGACACCGTGCTCACGGTTTCCGCCCAGCTGGAGCGCGCCGCGCCCTGGGCGCACCACCGGCCGAAGTTCGGCTGATGCGCTGCGATGGCGAGGCATGCGCAGGTCGCCCGTTTTTCTTCAATCCATTTCCTGAAAGGCCGCATATGAAAAAGCCGAGTTCCAGGCTGACGCGACTTCTCGCGTTCGCAGCACCGTTGCCCGTTGCCGGCGTACTGGCCCTCTGCGCGGTCGGCTTACTGCCGGCCAGGGCACAGGCCGAAACCGTGGCGCGGGTGGTCATGCAGGCACCGCTGCGTGTGGTCGATCCGATCATCACCAACGCCTACATCACACGCAATCACGGCTACCTGGTCTTCGACACCCTGTTCGCCATGGACGCGAACCACAAGCCCCAGCCGGAAATGGTGGAAAGCTGGAAGGAATCGACCGACAGGCGCACCGTGACGCTGGTGCTGCGGCAGGGTCTCAAGTTCCACGATGGCACGCCCGTCACGAGCGAGGACGTCGCCGCGTCGCTCAAGCGCTGGGCCGACCGCGACACCCTCGGCCAACGCATGATGGCCGCGACCGAAAAGCTCGAAACCCCCGACGCCGGCACGCTTGTCTTTCGCCTGAAGAAGCCCTTCGGCATGCTGTTCGAGGCACTGGCCAAGCCCGGCTCCCCGGTGCCATTCATCATGCCCAGGCGCATCGCGGCGACGCCGGTGTCGCAACCCATCACCGAGGTCATCGGCTCGGGCCCGTATCAGTTCGTGGCGGCCAACTTCCAGCCGGGCGTCAAGGCGACCTATGTCAAGTTCGGCGGCTACCTGCCCCGCAAGGAGCCCGCCAGCGGCTTCGCCGGCGGCAAGGTCGCGCTGGTCGACCGCATCGAACTGGTCAGCATCTCCGACGCCCAGACCGCGGTGAACGCGCTGCGACGCGGGGAGATCGATTTCGTCGAGGACGTCCCACCCGACCTGATGCCCCAGCTCGACGGCGTGAAGACCGTGGCGCTCAAGCCCTACGGCAAGAGCACCAACATGTTCACGATGCGCATGAACTGGCTCCAGCCGCCGTTCAACAACGTCAAGGTGCGACGCGCCGCGCTGGCCGCCATCTACCAGCAGGACTACCTCGACGCCCAGATCGGCGAAGGCGCCATGTACCAGCTCTGCGGCGCCGTGCTGAGCTGCTCCTCGCCCTACGCCTCGGAAGAAGGCGCGACGCAGATCCGCAAGGCCGACGTGGCCCGCGCCCGCGCCTTGCTGGCCGAAAGCGGCTACGACGGCAGCAAGGTGGTGATCCTGCATCCGACCGACCTGCCCATCCTGGCGAGCCTCGCGTCGGTCACGGCGCAGGCGCTCAAGACGATCGGCATGAACGTGGAGATTCAGTCGATGGACTGGGCGACGCTGCTGTCGCGCTACTCCAAGAAGGATCCGGTGGCCCAGGGCGGATGGAGCGTTTTCCAGACCGGCTTCACCGCCCTCGACCTGATGAACCCGCTGACCAATCCCAACCTGGACGGCCGTGGCGAGACCGGCTATGTGGGCTGGTCGAAGAGCGACGAAATGGAAAAGCTGCGCGACCAGTTCGCCGAGGAAAGCGACACGGCGAAGAAGAAGCAGATCGCGGTCGCGATCCAGAAGCTGAACTACGAGCAGGTGTTCTTCATTCCGCTGGGCGCCTATTCCAAGGCCAAGGGCTACAACGCCGCCAAGCTGGGTGACATGGCCGACGCGCAGATCCCGCTGTTCTGGTCCGGCAAGAAATAAGCCGACGACCGGTCCCGCAGTTTCCAGGCAAAAAAAGCAAAGCAAAAGGCGCCTCCATGCTCGAACTCATAGTCAAACGCCTGCTGGCGGCGATACCGGTCATGGTGATCGTCGCCACCGTGGTCTTCCTGCTGCTACGGCTGGCTCCCGGCGACCCGGCGCGGGTGATCGCCGGGGACATGGCTAGCGAGGAAACCATCGCCGAGATTCGTGCCGACATGGGGCTGGACCAGAACATCGCCACCCAGTACCTGCGCTGGATGGCGGCACTGGCGCAGGGCGACCTCGGCCATTCGGTGCAATCGAAGCAGCCGGTCTCGTCGCTGATCGCCGCACGGCTCGGCCCGACCTTCTCGCTGGCCGCGTGGGCCATCCTGCTGACGATCACGGCGGCGATTCCGCTGGGCGTGCTGGCGGCCTGGCGCCACCGTCGCCTGGTCGACCGCGGGATCATGGCCGGCGCGGTGCTGGCGTTTTCGGTGCCGGCCTTCGTTGTCGGTTATGTGTTGATCCTGGTGTTCTCGGTGCGGCTCGACTGGCTGCCGGTGCAGGGCTATTCGCCGATCGAAGACGGCATCGGCGAATACGCATCGCACCTGGTTCTGCCCACGCTTACCCTGGCCATGGTGTTCGTGGCGCTGATCACCCGCATCACCCGCGCGAGCCTGCTCGACGTGCTGGGCGAGGACTTCGTGCGCACCGCTCGCGCCAAGGGCGTGGGCGAGCGGCTGGTGCTGTTCCGGCACGCACTGCGCAATGCCGCGATTCCCATCGTGACCATCGTCGGCGTGGCGCTCACCACGCTGATCAGCGGCGTGGTGGTCACCGAGACCATCTTCAACATCTCCGGCATCGGCCGGCTCATCGTCGACTCGGTGCTGGCGCGCGACTACCCGGTGGTGCAGGGAACGATCCTGTTCTTCTCGTTCATCTACGTCTTCGTCAATCTCCTGATCGACATGGCCTACGTCATCCTCGATCCACGGATCCGGTACTGAACCCACGGCAGGAAAACGCTTCATGTCCACGACCTCCCCCCTTCCCGTGGCGCGGCCCGCCGGCAGATCCACCTTCGCGCGCGCCTGTACCGCGGTGCTGCACGACCGGGTCATGCTGGCGTCGCTGGTGTTGCTGCTGGCGCTCATCATCGCCACGGCCGGCGCACCGCTTTTCTCGCAGCACGATCCGGCCGCGCTGACGCCGAGCGCACGGCTCAAGCCCTCGTCCGATGTCTACTGGCTGGGCACGGATTCGCTCGGCCGCGACCTGATGTCCCGCGTGCTTTACGGCGGCCGCCTGTCGATCACGCTGGCGGTGCTGGTCAGCGCGATATCGGTGGTGCTCGGCATGGCGATCGGCCTGGCCGCTGGTTACGTGCGCCGCCTCGACGCACCGGTCATGCGGCTCATGGACGGCATCATGGCCATCCCCGGCCTGCTGCTGGCGGTGGCGATGGTCGCATTGGGAGGCGCCAACATCCTCACGATGGTGACCGCCATCGCGATCCCCGAAATTCCCCGTATCGCACGGCTGGTGCGCAGCGTGGTGCTGTCGGTTCGCGAGGAGCCGTATGTCGAGGCGTCGATAGGCTCCGGAACCCCGGCCCTGCAGGTGCTGTGGCGGCACATCGCGCCGAGCACCATCAACCCCCTGGTGGTGCAGGCGACCTTCGTCTGCGCGGCGGCGATCCTCACCGAAGCCGTGCTCGGCTTTCTGGGCCTCGGCTTTCCGCCGGAAATCCCGAGCCTGGGCAGCATCATTGCCGAGGGCCGGCCCTTCTTTCAGCGGGCGCCCTGGATCGTGCTCTACCCGGGCGCCTTCCTGGCCCTGCTGATCCTCACGGTCAACATGTTCGGCGACGCACTGCGCGACCGCCTCGACCCGCGCCTCTCGCGCACCGTGAAAGGCTGAAGCCATGAACGCCATCCCCACACCTGCGGCCGACGTCACCGAAGCGCCCGCCGACGACCGCGCTCGCCCGATCCTGGAGATCCGCAAACTCAAGGTGCGCCTGCCAGGCGGCGGCGACCGGCGCTATGCGGTGGAAGACATCTCGCTGACGGTGCATGCCCACGAAATCGTCTGCATCGTGGGCGAATCCGGCTCGGGCAAATCCGTGACCTCGGGCGCGGTGATGGGCTTGCTGCCCCGGAACGTGCTGACGCTGGAGAGCGGCCAGATCCTGCTGGCGGGCGAAGACATCACCCACGCCGGCCTGGCCCGGCTGCAGAAGCTGCGCGGTGACCGCATGGCCATGATCTTCCAGGAGCCGATGACCGCGCTCAATTCGCTGATGCGGGTCGGCCAGCAGATCGCCGAAGTGTTCCAGTGCCATGCCAGGGCCCTGGGGCCTGACGCGGTGGCCGAGCGGGTGCTGGCCCTGCTCGCCGACGTGCGCCTGCCATCACCCGAAACACTGCAGAACGCCTACCCGCACCAGCTCTCGGGCGGGCAGCGCCAACGGGTGATGATCGCCATGGCCCTGGCGATGGAGCCCGGACTCATCATTGCCGACGAGCCCACCACGGCGCTCGACGTCACCTCGCAGGCACAGGTGCTGCGGCTGCTCAAGGAACTGCGCGGGCGGCATCGCAATGGCGTGCTTTTCATCACCCACGACTTCGACGTCGTCGCTGAAATCGCCGACCGCGTGGTCGTCATGCAGGCCGGCCGCATCGTCGAACAGGGCAAGGCCGCCGAAGTGCTGAGCAATCCGCAACACCCCTACACCCGCCGCTTGCTCGACGCCCGCCCGCGCGGCGATTTCCGCGCCCGACGGACCTGGACCGAAAACGTAGTCGCACTCGAAGTCCGCGACCTGACCATGCGCTTCGAGACACGGTCGATGTTCAAGTCCAGGCGTCGGACGGTCGATGCGCTGGGCGGCGTTTCGCTGACCCTCGCACGGGGCGAAACGCTCGGCGTGGTCGGAGAGTCGGGTTCGGGCAAGACGACGCTCGGCCGCTGCCTCGCACGTTTCGCCACGCCCACGTCGGGCGAGATCCTGGTCGATGGCGTCTCGGTGGCCGGTCTCGGCTCCGGCCCATCGCGGGAGTTGTGCAAACGGGTGCAGATGGTGTTCCAGGATCCGTTCCGGTCCTTCAATCCGCGCCGCACGGTCGGGCGCACGCTGGCCGAGGGACCGCTCAACTTCGGCGCATCGGCCAGCGCGGTGCAGGCCCGCATGCTCGAAATGCTGGAGCTGGTCAGCATGGACGCCAGCGCGCTCGACCGCTATCCGCACGAGTTCTCCGGCGGCCAGCGGCAGCGGCTGTCGATCGCCCGCGCCTTGATGATGGACCCCGAAATCCTCATTGCGGACGAAGCGGTATCGGCGCTGGATGTGTCGGTGCAGGCGCAAATCCTGGACCTGCTCGAATCGATCCGCGAGCGTCTCGGCCTGAGCATGATCTTCATCACGCACGACCTGCGGGTGGCTGCC
Source organism: Xylophilus sp. GOD-11R (assembly GCF_033546935.1). Classification (GTDB taxonomy): domain Bacteria; phylum Pseudomonadota; class Gammaproteobacteria; order Burkholderiales; family Burkholderiaceae_C; genus Xylophilus. The sequence continues at coordinate 4,257,838 of NZ_CP137854.1, forward strand.
CGGCTGTGCCACCGCATCGCCGTCATGCAGCGCGGAAAGCTGGTGGAACTGGGCACCGCCGAGAACGTGTTCCTGCGGCCTTCGAGCGACTACACGCGCGAACTCGTGGCGGCTATCCCCGGCCAGGGCGCGCAAGCCCCGGCGTTGCCGGCGTAATACTGCCGGCGCTCCGTTATGGCGGCCCCGTTCACGGGCAGGCTGTGCCGCGACGCGGCCTTGCTCGCGCCAAGAGGCCGCCGGTGGCTAAGTCGAAAATGCTGAACGCAGCATTAATTCCACGCTTTTGATTTGAATATCAACGGTCGCACCCAATCTCAATAGCCGGTCACTATCGGCAAAGCCCAAAATATCACTCATTCCCGCTTTAACTGCGGTTAGCGCTTGTTATTCAAATCCAGGGTTCTTATCCTGCGCCGCGAGACAAATGCATATGAATGAGTCAAATGATAATAATTCCCGCCCGCATCCCGACGACGTGCGGCGGGGGAGTCTGGTTCTGCGGGTTTTCGCCGTGGTGCGCGAGCGTCTGGCAAAGGCCGGTGGAGCGAGGCAGCGCCTGCTGGGCTACACGCTGGTCGAGCTGCTGATCGTGGTGGGGCTCGTCGGCGTGCTGGCCGCGATCGCGGTGCCCACTTATCGCTCTTACATCGAACGGGCGCAGATGGCCCAGGTCATCCTGGACATGGGCGCCATCGGCCACATGATCGAGATCTACCAGCAGGAAAACGGGCGTCTGCCCGATTCACTCGCCGATATCGGCTGGAGCAAGCCGGACCGCTGGGGTAATCCTTATTATTATCTCAACATGGATGGCGCCTCGATCGGGCAAAAACGAAAAGACCGGTCGCTGCACCCGCTCAACAGCGATTACGACTTGTACAGTGCCGGCCCCGACGGCAGAACGACGACGCCGTTGACCGCGGGTATTTCGCAGGACGACATCATTCGCGCCAACAACGGCGCCTATATCGGCATTGCGAAGAATTATTGATATGGGCCGGCTTCAAATCGGTTTTGTACGAAGCAAGATCGGAAAGAAGATTTTTCTCTTCTTCTTGTTCATCATCGCCGTGCCGCTGATCTGCATTTCGGTCCTGTCGCGCCAGCTGAGCGACTTCGTTCTGGACCAGGCAACCGACCAATTGCTTCGCGACTCCACCAAGTCGGTGGCCTTGAACCTTCTCGATCGATTGCGCGGAGCGGAATCCATTCTCCGCATCGTCAATACCGCGAAAAACAACCATTCCTACAACGCGGACGCGGTCAACCGGGCGAACTCGGTTTTCTCCCAAATTTCCCAGGAACCATCCAATCGGCCATCGCCCGGCAAGGAGGCGGTCCGGGTCAGCGTGACGACCGCTCAGGACGGCTGGCCGGAAGTTTCCATGGAGATCGCGGAAGCCGGAAGCTCGCGGGTTATTCGGGGCACGCTCAACAGAACCTATCTCTGGGAGAACCTCGAAAGCGCGTATTACACCTTGTGCGTCGGAGGCGAGGAGTTCGAGGAACCGCATTGCCAGGGCCCGCCAAGACCGAGCCTCTCGACCATCGAAATCGAAAGGCCATTTTATTTCAGGCCCTACTTCGATGGAAAACCGTGGACCCTGCTGGCAGTGGCGGCGCCAGATGTCGCCGATTACCTGCCGATCAAACTCGGTGCGTTGTTCGCTTATGTCGCTGCCGCCTCGTTATTGCTGACATTGAGCGTCAGCGCATTTTTCATTCGCCGCGCCACCACGCCGCTGGACGCTCTGATGCTGGCCACCAAAGCCATCCGAAACAAGGATTTCACCTACGTGGTGCCGGTCGCTGGCATGCGGGACGAGTTTCGCGATGTCGCGGACTCCTTCAATGTCATGGCCGCGACGATCGGCGACGACATCGCCTTCATGGAGGTCATGGCGCGCATCGACGAGGCGATCCTGGCACATCGTCCTCTCGACTCGATCATCCGGCTGAGTCTGGAACACCTGCCGGCTTTCACGGGCGCAGCGGAGGCACGTATTGCCGTCGTCGACCATTTTTCGGCGGTCAGAACGAGCTATGTGGGCAACGGGCGATCGCACTTCGTCGAGACCACTTTCAGTCCCGGACAAGAGAACGCGCCGGTGGCGCCAATCGACGCCGCCCACCTGATCGCGAAGACCGACACGCTTTCGGCGTTCATCGACCTGATCGATGGGCCCGACGTCGCGGGTCACGATGTCACGTCGAGAATCGATGCGTTCAAATCGCGCCTGGCGATAGCGATTCAATCGGAGGAGCACGAAAAGGTATTGGTCGCCCGCGCTGCTCGCGATGGATTGACCAAGCTGCTGAATCGTCTGGGTCTGGTCGAACGACTGGGGGAAATGATCCAGCGGAGCGCGCTTGAGAATCGACACCTGGCGGTTGTCTATCTCGACCTCGACGGGTTCAAGGACGTCAATGACGCCTATGGCCACGATACCGGCGACAAGCTGCTCAATATGGTGGCGGACCGCATGTCGGCGGCACTTCTCGGGCGAGACGCGGCCATTGCGCGTCTGGGCGGCGATGAATTTGTTTTTGTGCTGCCGGTGGTCGACGAAGACATCTACAAGAAACAGATTCAGGGCGTGCTCCACGAATTGCAGACGCTCTACCCGATCGACGACTTGCGCATTCAGATCGGCGCCAGCCTGGGCGTGGCCGTTTATCCGCAAGATGGATCAGGACACGACGACCTGCTGCGAAACGCCGACCTCGCCATGTACGAGGCCAAAAGTGCCGGCCGCAATACGGTGGTTTATTTCGACGCTTCTTTCAACAGCTCTTCCGCCGAGCGGATCGAACTTCGCCGGGACCTGGCGTCAGCCATCGACCAGCAGCAGTTTCATCTGGTTTACCAGCCTCGGGTGGCTTGCAGCGACCGGTTCACCCGGTCTGCGGAAGCGCTTCTGCGTTGGGTCCACCCGACCCGCGGATTCGTGCCGCCGGACAAGTTCATTACCCTGGCGGAGGATTCCGGCCTCATCGTCGATATCGGCTATTGGGTTTTGAAAGAAGCCATCGACCAGCTCGGAAAATGGCGCGCCACCGGCGATATCGGCATCGAGAAGATTTCGGTCAACCTGTCTCCGATCCAGTTGATGCACGAGAAGTTCATCGAGACCGTCGAGGAGATCATGCGGTCGTCGCATGTTCCGGCGACATCGATCGAGCTCGAGATAACGGAGGGCGCGCTGATCCGGGATATCGAGACCGCTGTCGCCAAACTCAGAAGGCTCCAGGAAATCGGCTTCACGATCGCGCTCGACGATTTTGGCGTGGGGTATTCGGCTATGAGTTATCTCAGCGTGCTGCCGTTCGACACCCTGAAGATCGACAAGAGCTTCGTGTCGAGTTTCGGTGTGCAGAAGTCCGCGTATGCCATCGCGTCCGCCATCGTCGCGCTGGCCCAGGCGCTGGACAAGGAAGTGGTGGCCGAGGGCGTGGAAACGGCGGAACAGGCCGACGTGCTGTCCGATCTGGGGGTGGAAGAGTTGCAGGGCTATTACTTCAGCAAGCCCTTGAAGCCCGACGACCTGGTCTCTTACCTGAACGCCCGTCGCGCCGACCTACGCCCTTGAACTCCAGCGAAGACCATGGCAGATCGCCAGCGGCCGCGTCACTCCACCGTCACGCTCTTGGCCAGGTTGCGTGGCTTGTCCACATCGGTCCCGCGCGCCACCGCCGTGTGATAGGCCAGCAGCTGCAGCGGCACCACGTGCAGCATCGGGCTGAGCGCGCCGTAGTGCTCCGGCATGCGGATCACATGCAGGCCCTCGGCGCGCTCGATGCGGGTGTCGGCATCGGCCAGGACGTACAGCACACCACCGCGCGCACGCACTTCCTGCAGGTTGCTCTTGAGCTTCTCCAGCAGGGTGTCGTTGGGCGCCACGGCCACCACCGGCATCTCGCTGGTCACCAGCGCCAGCGGGCCGTGCTTGAGCTCGCCAGCGGCGTAGGCCTCGGCGTGGATGTAGGTGATCTCCTTGAGCTTGAGCGCGCCTTCCAGTGCGATCGGATAGTGCAGGCCGCGGCCCAGGAAGAGCGCGTTCTCCTTGCCGGCGAAGTCCTCGGCCCAGGCGATGAGCTGCGGCTCCAGCGCCAGCACCGCCTGCAGGGCGGTCGGCAGATGGCGCATCGCCTTCAGGTGTTCGGCTTCGGCTTCGGCGTCGAGCAAGCCGCGCTGCTGGGCCAGCGCCAGCGTCAGCAGGAACAGGCCGGCGAGCTGGGCGGTGAAGGCCTTGGTGCTGGCCACGCCGATCTCGGTGCCGGCGCGGGTGATGTAGGCCAGCTTGCATTCGCGCACCATGGCGCTGGTGGCGACGTTGCAGATGGTCAGCGTCTGCTCCATGCCGAGGCGGCGGGCGTGCTTGAGCGCGGCCAGCGTGTCGGCTGTCTCGCCCGACTGGCTGATGGTGACGACCAGGGTGCGCGGATTGGGCACCGAGCTGCGGTAGCGGTATTCGCTGGCGATCTCCACCTGCGTCGGTATGCGCGCGATGGCCTCCAGCCAGTACTTGGCAACACAGCCGCTGTAGTAGCTGGTGCCGCAGGCCAGGATGAGGATGGAGTCGATGTCCTGGAACACGCGCCAGGCAGCGGCACCAGTGGCGCCGTCGCGGCCGATGCCGTCGAAGAGCTCGGGCACGATGCCGGCCACGCCTTCGAGCGTGTCGGCGATGGCGCGCGGCTGCTCGAAGATCTCCTTCTGCATGTAGTGCCGGTACGGCCCCAGATCGGCCGCGCCGCTGGTGGCCTGCACCGTGCGCACCGGGCGCTCGGCCAGGTCGACCGACACATGGGTCTGGCCGTCGGCGCTGAGGTTGCTGATCCAGTAGCGGCCCAGTTGCAGGTCGACCAGGTCGCCCTCTTCCAGGTAGACGATCTGGTCGGTGACGCCGGCCAGCGCCATGGCGTCGCTGGCGAGAAAGAGCTCGCCGCCGCCGACGTCGCCGGTGCCCACGCCCAGAATCAGCGGCGAGCCTGCACGTGCGCCGATCACGCGGTGCGGCTCGTCGCGGCAGAACACCGCCACCGCGTAGGCGCCCTGCAGTCGGGCGACGGCCTGTTGCACCGCCTGCTGCAGGTCGCCGTCGTAGAGGCTGTCGACCAGGTGGGCGATGACCTCCGTGTCGGTCTGGCTGGCGAAGACATAGCCCTTGGCTTCGAGCGCGACGCGCAGCACGTCGTGGTTTTCGATGATGCCGTTGTGCACCAGCGCAATCCGTCCCGGCCGGTGCGTGGAGCCGTCGACCGTGTGCGGGCCGTGGCTGAAATGCGGGTGCGCGTTGTGCACTGCCGGCGCACCGTGCGTGGCCCAGCGGGTGTGGGCAATGCCGGTGCGGCCCTCGACCTGGTCGGTGCGCACCTGGTCGAGCAGCTCGGCCACGCGCGAAGTGCTGCGGGCGCGGCGCAACGGGCCTTCGGGGGTGGCGACAGCGGCTTCGTCGTAGACCGCCACGCCGCAGGAGTCGTAGCCGCGGTATTCGAGACGCTGCAGACCCTGAACCAGGATAGGGACGATATTGCGCGTGGAGACCGCGCCGACGATGCCGCACATGAATGAATCCTTAGGAGGAAAGCGGCGATGTTAGGCCGATCGTCAAGAAATTTTCAGCAGGCTTTTTAATATTAAATGATCGAATATTTCATCACACGAAGTAGTTGAAATATCCATTCAATTAACATGAATGAATGAACGATTTATCGCTCGACTCAATCGACTTCGCCCTGCTCGACCAGCTTCAAGCCGACGCCTCCCGCAGCAATCAGGCCCTGGCGGATATCGCGGGCATTTCGCCCGCGACCTGCCTGCGCCGGGTGAAGCGACTGGTCGAATCCGGGCTGATCGCCCGGCAGGTGGCGTTGCTCGACACCGACCGCGTCGCCTCGGTGCTGGGGCACGGCATCAGCGTGATCGTGGAGGTCTCACTCGACCGGCAGGACACCGAACGGCTCGACGCCTTCGAGGCGCAGGCCGCCACCCAGGCGCAAGTGCAGCAGTGCTATCGCGTGTCGCCCGGGCCGGATTTCATCCTGATCGTGCGCTGCCATGACATGCCCGATTACGACGCCCTCGCCCGCCGGCTGTTCCACGCCGACACCAATGTGCGCAACGTGAAGGCGTTCTTCAGCGTGAAGCGGTCGAAGTTCGTGACCGCGCTGCCGCTACCGTTGCAGACGACCGTCTAGCCGAGCGTGAAGCGCACGGTGCAGCCGGCCTGCGGCGCGGCGTCGGCCGAGATGCGACCGCCGTGGCGCTCGACGATCTGCCGCGCGCCCGCCAGCCCGACCCCCAGCCCTTCGAATTCCGATTGCGGATGCAGGCGCTCGAAGATGCCGAAGAGTCCAGCGGCGCTCAGCGGATTGAAGCCGGCGCCGTTGTCCTGCACCAGGTATTCGGTGCGGCCATCGGGCGTGGTGTGCCAGCCGATGGAGATGGCCGCCACCGCCTGGCGGCGGGTGAATTTGATCGCGTTGGACAGCAGGCGCTCGAACAGCTGACGCACCAGCGCCACGTCGCCGTCGCAGCTCGGCCATTCGTCGGCGATGTGCCAGTCGACTTCGCGTTGTGCCAGCAGCGGCGCCATCTCGGCCTTCACCTCGCGTACCACCGCGCCCACGTCGACCGGCTGGCGCAGCAAGGGCGCCCGTGCGATGCGCGACAGCTCCAGCACGCCGTCGATCATGCGGCCCAGATTCTGGGTGGCACTGTCCATCGCGTCGAGGCAGGACAGCGCCTCGGCGTCGCCGCCGAGTTCGCCCAGTCGCTCGCGCAGCATCAGGCCGAAGGCGCCGAGGTGCCGCACCGGCGCCCGGAGATCATGGGAGATCGCGCGAAAGAGGTCGTCCAGATCGGCCCGCGGATTGCGGCGATCCCGGCGTTCGACAAACTTCGGGGCGGCGTCGTCGGTGGCGTCTGAAACGCCGGATGGACTCGTGTTCATGCGTCTGGCTATTCTGCCGCCTTTTTGGTGGGCTTCTTCCAGCGTTCGAGACTGACCTGTCGGGCGCGCGCCACCGTCAGGGTGCCGGGCGGTGTATCGCGGCTCACGGTGGAGCCACCGCCCACGGTGCCGCCGGCGCCGATCGTCACCGGTGCGATCAGCACGCAGTTGCTGCCGATCGAGGCGTCGTCGCCGATGGTGGTGCGGTGCTTGTTCACGCCGTCGTAGTTGGCGGTGATGGAGCCGGCGCCGAAGTTCACGCGCTCGCCCACGGTCGAATCACCCAGGTAGGCCAGGTGGTTGGCCTTGGCGCCGGCGGCCAGCGTCGAGTTCTTCACCTCGACGAAGTTGCCGACGTGGACCTCGTCGCCCAGGCGCGCCCCGGGCCGCAGGCGCGCGAAGGGGCCGATGCGCGCGTTGCCGCCCACCTCCACGCCGGCCTTCTCGCCCTGGATGTGGCTGAACGGATGCACTACCGTGCCGGCGGCGATGCGGGCGTCGGCAATGACGCAGTGGGCGCCGATGCGCACGCCCTCGCCGAGCTCGACCACGCCCTCGAAGATGCAGCCGACATCGATTTCGACATCCGCCGCGCAATGGAGTCGGCCGCGCAGGTCGAAGCGCGCCGGGTCGGCCAGGCGCACGCCGGCTTCGAGTTGCGCCTCGGCCTGGCGCCGCTGGTAGGCGCGCTCGAGCTGGCTGAGCTGCAGCGGGCTGTTGACGCCGGCCACCTCCACCGCGTCACGGGTGCGCACCGCCTGCACCGCCACGCCGTCGGCAACGGCCATGGCGACCAGGTCGGTCAGGTAGAACTCCTTCTGGGCGTTGTCGTCGGACAGCCGGGCCAGCCAGCCACCCAGGCGCGCGCCGGGCACGGCCATCACGCCGGTGTAGGTTTCGCGAATGGCGCGCTGGGCCTCACTCGCATCCTTCTGCTCGACGATGGCCTGCACCAGCCCGGCACCGTCGCGCACGATGCGGCCGTAGCCGGTGGGATCGTCGAGCTCGATCGTGAGCAGCGCCAGGGCATCGGGGCGCGCGGCCGCCGCGAGGGCGCGCAGGGTGTCGGCGGCGATCAGCGGCACATCGCCATTGAGGATCAGCACGGTGCCGTCGGCCCGCAGGCTCGGCGCGGCGAAACGCACCGCGTCGCCGGTGCCGCGCTGGGGCTCCTGGCGCACGAAACCCAGCTTGCCGGCAAGCGCGTCCGGGGTGGATGCGGCCTCGACCTGTTCGGCGCCGTGACCGGTTACGACGACCACCGCGCGGGCGTCGAGCGAGGCGACGGTATCGAGCACGTGGCGCAGCATGGGGCGGCCGGCAAGGCGATGTAACACTTTCGGCCTCGCGCTTTTCATCCGCGTACCCTTGCCCGCGGCCATGACCACCACATCCAACATGCCGTCCATTTGCATTTCTTCTCCCTCGTTGCGTGCGCGCGGGCCTCGCCGACCCTGGTTGCGGATTATCGGGGTGGCGGCAGCCGCGGTCGTGATCACCGCTTGTGGTGCCGTCAAGCTGGGCTACCAGACCCTGCCCGAGGTGAGCTACTGGTGGCTCGACAACTACCTCGACTTCACCGACGAGCAGAAAGGACAAGTCAAGGAAGAGCTCGCATCGCTGCAGCGCTGGCATCGTCGCAACGAGTTGCCGCAGTTCGCCGAACTGCTCGACCAGATGAGCCTGATGGCGGTCAAGGACGTGACGCCGGAGCAGATGTGCGGCGTGCTCGATGCGGTGCGGACGCGGCTGCACGCCGTCGGCACCCAGGCCGAGCCGTCGGCCGCCACGCTCGCGCTGGCGCTCAAGCCCGAGCAGTTGCAGGCGCTGCGCAAGCGCTACGACAAGAACAACGCCGACTACCGCAAGGAATGGATCACGCCCTCGGTCGAGAAGCGCGACGACAAGCGCATGCGCAAGATCGTCGACTACGCCGACAACCTCTACGGCAAGGTCGACGCGCCGCAGCGCGAAGTGATTCGCCGGTATGTGAGCAGCGGCGGCTTCGACCCGGTCTACGACAACGGCATCCGCCTGCGCCAGCAGCAGGATGTGTTGCGCACCCTGGAAAAGCTGCAGGCCACGCCGGACACCTCGCCGGCGGACGCCCGCAAGGCCATCTCCGGCCTGATCGACCGCAGCTTCGATTCATCCGACCCGGCTGTCCGCGCTCACCAGCAAGCGGTGCGCCGCGCCGGCTGCGAAGCCATGGCCGAGACCCACAACACCACCGACGACAAGCAGCGCGCCCACGCGGTGAAGCAATTGCAGAAATACCGCCAGGACGCGATGGAGCTGGCGGCCAAGCAGTGAACTGCATCGGCCGGTCGGAATGAAAAACGGCGCGCTCCTGTCGAAACAGGAACGCGCCGTTTTAGAAAGCGCCCGGGGCCTGATCGCTCAAGCAGCGGGCGCCGGTGCCGCCGGGTTGTGCACCGTGCGGTTCTCGCCCATGCCAACGGGCTTGCCCGACACGGCCGACGCCGCCATGGCAATCGCCCGCACCATGCGGCTGGAATTCGAATCCCAGAACTCCGCGTCGTCGACGTCCACCCGCAGCAGGGCGAGCGAGGGGTCTTCCTTGCCTTCGGGAAACCAGGGCTTGGCGGCGGCCGTCCAGAGTTCCTCGATTCGCGCGCGGTCGTAGATCAGGGTCGAGCCACCGCTGATCGACACGTACTTCGCGCTCGACGGATCCGCGAACGTCAGGTTCACCTGGCCCGCGGGCGCCTGCTTTTCAGCCGAGGGCTTGGTGAAGAACCAGATCGAGCCGTTGGCGTCCACTTCCAGCGGCATCATCGGCCGGCTGGTGAGAACACCGTGGCTGTCGGGCGTGGTCAACATGCCGGGGCCGATGCCGTCGATGAGGTCGACCACCTTTTGCATGCCCTCGGAAATCTGTTCAGCTTTCTTCATTCTGGCCTTTCGATAGATCGATGGAATCGGGAATGGATGCACGTGCCGGCGCGGCCTGACCGCGCTGGTATTCGCTGTAGCCCTGCTGCTGTTGCTGCCGATTCAGCCAGAAACGCGCGGGTTGCTGCTGCCGCTGCGAGGTCCGCTTTCGTGCGGCCAGCGGCTGTGGAAATGGAACGATGGACATGTCGAGGCTCCTGCGGAACTCATGCTTTTGGATGTACCCACGAGCATAAAAACGCACCAAGTCGGGACCTGTCGTCTGGCAAGGGTCACGCTTGTCAGCATTCACCTACAGTTGCAGCGCCCGGGCGCCGAGCAGCCCGCTCAGATGAGCGGCGGCGTGCGCAGGGGCCGCTGGTAGTAGTCGGCGATGTCCTGGAGCCCGCGCGGGTCGTTCATGACCAGGCGCCCTTCTTCGAGCGTGTGCAAGCCGAGCCGGCCGAGCCGGCGCAAAGTCTTGTTGGTATGCACCAGCGAGAGCCCGAGCGCGTCGGCGATGTGCTGCTGATTGAATGGAAAGGCGATGCTGCCCTCGCGCGCCAAACCCACCCGCTCGGCCCGCCGGTACAGGTGCACCAGCAGCATCGCCACCCGTTCGAGGGCGGTGCGCCGGCCGACCGTGAGCAGGCCCTCGTCGAGCAGGCTTTCCTCGCGGGCGGCCAGCCAGGTGATGTCGTAGGCGAGTTGCGGATCGTCGCGGTAGAGCTGCCACAGGCCGTCGCGCGGGAACACGCACAGCGAGACATTGGTGAGCGCCTCGACGCCATGGGTCGCGCCGTCGGCGAACTCTTCCTGCAGTCCGATGAAGTCGCCGGGCACCAGGAAGTTCAGGATCTGCCGACGTCCGTCGGACAGCGTCTTGTAGCGAAACGCCCAACCACGGTAGAGCGTGAACAGGTGGCCGCTCGACTTGTGCTCCGCGATGATCTGGCGGCCTCCGGCGACCTCCATCGTGCTTTTGCGGAAACTCTGGATGTAGTCGAGTTTTTCGGACGAAAACGGCAGGAAGGTTCCGGTCTGCCGCAGCTCGCAGCGGTGGCAGTCGGGAGGGCAGTCCAGGGTGATGGCTTCGGGTTTCAAGATACCGATATTAGAAGGCCACATCGTGTCATTTGACATTGGCGGATTGCGCTGGCGTTTCTACACTGCGCCGCCTTGTCCCATCGCATGCCTTCCCCCTACTACTCGCTTCTCGCCGTCTCCGATCTCGCGCCCGATACACCGGTCCAGACAGTTCCAATGGTGTTCTCCGCCGTCCGCCGGTCGTGCCCACCGGGGGTCTCCGGCGTGCTGGTGTTCGACGGCGCCGGCTTCTGCCTGTACCTCGAGGGCGAGCGCGACGCGGTCATCCGCTGCTACGAATCGGCGCGCGAGGTCTCGGGCCAGACCGGCTTCCAGGAGATTTTCCACGGGCCACGTCCGCATCGACGCTACGACCGCATCGCCAGCGGCTATGCGCCGACCGATGACATGCCCGCAAGCGAGCAGCTGCGGCCACTCGCCGACGAGGCGGCGATGGATCAATTCCTGGCGTTGGCGCCGGGCTTCGACCTGTCGTTCTAGGCGCCTGCGCAGCGTCCGCCGTCGGGCGTCGAAACACGCAGTTGTCGCCCCACGCGCATCACCCACGCGAGCCATCGCGGCAGCGGCACGGCGTCGGCATGCAGGCTGACCGCGGCGGCTTCGCCGGGGGCGCCCGCAGCCTCGATCACCATCGGCTGGCGCGGCGCCAGCCGCAGCATCGCGCCGGCCGGCAGGAACCAGTCGCCGCCGGACGGTGCGTCGGGCGCATTCGCCGCGCCGTCGATCGTGATCCAGACCCGGCCTCGCATCACGACCAACGTGGTCGCTCGGTCGAAGCACCAGGTCGCCGCGGTGCGGGCGACGATGGTGGATGTTTGCAACACGGGTACGAATGGCGGCGTCATGGCGTCCTCCCGGGCAGTGGCCGGATATGCTGATGATTGCCGCCGCCGCACGCGCCGGCCAATGAATTCGATCCGCGCGATTGATACCGAGTCCGCATCAATCGCCGGAACGCCCGACCGGAAGTTCCGTCATGGCCCAGCACCGCCCCGCACCGCGCACCCGACCCATTGCCGTCGGCACCCTGCGCGCGTTCGAGGCGGTGGCGCGGCACCTCAACTTCCGCATGGCGGCCGAAGAACTGTCGCTGACACAGTCGGCGGTGAGCCGGCAGATCCAGGCGCTGGAAGACGATGTCGGCCTGCCCCTGTTCCTGCGCCACACCCGGGCGGTGGAACTCACCGGCGCCGGCTCCCGCCTGCTGCGCGCCGTCAGCTCCAGCCTGCTCGCCATCGACGGCACCGTGCGCCAGCTGCGCCACGAATCCGGGCGGCGCATCGTGTCGGTCAGCACCTGGGCGTCGTTCGCATCGCTGTGGTTGATTCCGCGGCTCGAAGCGTTTCAGCGTGCGCATCCGGATATCGACATCCGCATCGACGCGACCGACGCGCCGGTCGACCTGGAAACCTCCGACGTCGACCTGGCCCTGCGCTACACCACGCCGGCGCGCGCCACCTCACGCGCGCAGCGGCTGTTCGGCGAAAGCCTGGCGGTGGTCGCCAGCCCCTGGTTGCTGAAGTCGTCGCCCGCGCTGCAGCGGCCGGCGGACCTCGCGGCCTTCACGCTGATCGAGGCCGGCGACCTGCACCATTCGCCGCAGCTCGCCGCCCTGAGCTGGCAGCGGTGGTTTCTGGCGCACGACTGCCCGGTGGAGCCGAGGCGCTGGCTTTATTTCAATTACGCCTCGCAGATCGCGCAGGCGGCCCTGGCCGGGCAAGGCGTGGCACTGGCGCGCCTGCCGTTGGTCGCCGACAGCCTCGCGTCCGGCGACCTGGTGGAAGCATTGCCGGCATGCCGGCTCGAATCGGCCCTGGCCTATTGGCTGCTGGTCGGACCGCGCGGGGCGCAGCGGCCGGAAGTCAAGGCCTTCTGCGACTGGCTGCGCGCCGAGGCGGCCATCACCCGGCGCACCATCGGCGACGAACCCGACCCCGACACTGTCGACCACCAGGACTGATCAGGCCAGCGTCACCTTGGCGAACTTGCGCTTGCCGACCTGCACCACGTAAGTGCCGGCCGAAAGCTTCAGGCCCTTGTCGCTGACCACGACCGAATCGACACGCACGCCGCCGCCGTCGAGCAGCCGGTTGGCCTCCGACGTGGACGGCGCCAGCCCGGCCTGCTTGAGCAGTTGGCCGATGCCCAGCGGCGCCCCGGACAGGCTCACTCCCGGAATCTCGTCGGGCACGCCGCCCTTGCTGCGCTGCTGAAAATCGTGCTCTGCCGCGTCGGCCGCGTCAGCGCTGTGAAAGCGCGTGGTGATCTCCCGTGCCAGCGCGACCTTGGCGTCCTTCGGGTTGCGCCCGCCGGCGATCTCGGCCTTCAGCGCCTCGATCTCGGCGAGCGACTTGAAGCTCAGCAGCGTGTACCAGCGCCACATCAGGGTGTCGGAGATCGACAGCACCTTGGCGAACATGGTGTTGGGCTCTTCCGAAATGCCGATGTAGTTGTTCTTGCTCTTGGACATCTTGTCCACGCCATCCAGGCCTTCGAGCAGCGGCATGGTCAGCACGCATTGCGGCTCCTGGCCATATTCGGCCTGCAGGTGGCGCCCCATCAGCAGGTTGAACTTCTGGTCGGTGCCGCCGAGTTCGAGGTCGGCCTTGAGCGCGACCGAGTCGTAGCCCTGCATCAGCGGGTAGAGAAACTCGTGTACCGCGATCGACTGGCCAGCGGCGAAGCGCTTGCTGAAATCGTCACGCTCCATCATCCGCGCCACGGTGTAGCGCGAGGCCAGCTGGATCATGCCGCGCGCGCCCAGTGCGTCGCACCATTCGCTGTTGTAGCGAACCTCGGTGCGCGACGGGTCGAGCACCATGCTCGCCTGGCGGTAGTAGGTTTCGGCGTTGGCCTCGATCTGCTCGCGGGTCAGCGGCGGTCGGGTGCTGTTGCGACCCGACGGGTCGCCGATGGTGGTGGTGAAGTCGCCGATCAGGAAGATGACCGTGTGCCCCAGGTCCTGGAGCTGGCGCATCTTGTTGAGCACGACCGTGTGGCCGAGGTGGATGTCCGGCGCGGTCGGGTCGAGCCCCAGCTTGATGCGCAGCGGCACGCCGGTCGCCTCCGAACGCTGCAGTTTTTGCACCCACTCGGCGCGCGGCAGCAGTTCGTCGGCGCCGCGCAGGGAGATTTCGAGCGCTAGTCCTACATTCTCAGAAAGAGAATCCAATGTAACAGAAGGTTGATTCATAAGGGTTTTTTCGAGCGCCAGTGAAGTGAGCGCCGCTATACTCCGCCGCACCCGGCATGCGCGCATTTTATGTGGCCCGGTTTTTGCGCCCGACCGCACGGTCCGAGGACGGCAAAGAACACCTCCTCTTTCGCTCATCGTAAGACCGCGGCCCGTTGGTTGGCGCGGCCGGTGTTCCAGCGTATTTCTCTCGGGATACTTCTCTTGAACCACGGTTTTCAGGCCGTCGCGCAGGCATTGCTGCAGCGCGCCGCCCAAGGCATTCAGCAACACCCACGCCGTATCGGCGCGGCCCTCGGCGCTTTCCTACTTTGCGGTGGAGGCGGCGCCTTCGCCGTCGCCAACTACGCGCCTGATCCGTCAGACCTGCCCGTCAGACAGATCCTGCAATCGGTCCAACCCCTGGCCTTCAAGGGCGACCTTGCCGATGTGGAAAAGGCTCCGATGCGGCTCTACCGCAGCGAGATCACCCGCAGCAGCGACTCGGCCGAAACGCTGCTGCGCCGCCTCGGCATTGCCGACGCGGCTGCCGTGGCCTACCTGCGCAGCGATCCGCAGGCGCGCCAGGCACTCTTCGGCCGCAACGGCCGGCTGGTGTCGGCGGAAGCCTCCGAAGAAAACACCCTGCTGCGCCTGACCGTGCGCTGGGGCAATGACGACGCCCAGGAAATCCAGAAGCTCGTGATCGAGCGCAAGAGCGACGCCGACAAGGGCTTCGCCACCAGCATCGCCGCAGTGCCCACGACGGTATCGAGCCGCCTGGCCAGCGCCACCATCTACAGCTCGCTGCTGGCCTCCACCGACGAAGCCAACATCCCGGAAAGCGTGGCCAACCAGGTCGCCGAAATCTTCTCCAACGACATCGACTTCCGCCGCAGCCTGCGTAAGGGCGATCGGTTCTCGGTGATCTACGAAACCATCGAGGCCGACGGCGAAGTCATCCGCGCCGGCCGCGTGCTGAGCGCCGAGTTCGTCAACGACGGTCGCGGCTATGCAGCGCTCTGGTACGAACCCAAAGGCCAGAAGGGCAGCTACTTCAGCATGGACGGCAAGAGCGCCAACCGTGCCTACCTGAGTGCACCACTCGAATTCAGCCGGGTCTCCAGCGGCTTCTCCAACCGTTTCCACCCCATCCTGCAGCAGTGGCGCATGCACCTGGGCACCGATTTCGCGGCACCTAGCGGTACCCCGGTGCGCAGCGTGGGCGACGGCGTGGTCGACTTTGCGGGCCAGCAGAACGGCTACGGCAACGTGGTCATGATCAAGCACCGCGGCAACGACATGACCGTCTATGCCCACCTGAGCAAGATCAACGTCGCCCGCGGCCAGAAGGTGTCGCAGGGTCAGAACGTCGGCCTCGTCGGCCAGACCGGCTGGGCGACCGGACCGCACCTGCATTTCGAATTCCGCGTCGGCGGCGTGCAGAAGGATCCAATGGTGATGGCTCGCCAGAGCGAAGCCGTGCAGCTCGGTGCCGCCGACCGGCCGGCCTTCAACAAGCTCGCCGCCGCCACGCGCGTGCAGCTCGAAGCCGGCCTGCAGTCGGTCGCCAGCGCGCGCTGATCGCCGCCGTGCACCCGCCTGCCGGCGCCAGCGCCGTGGAGCGACCGGTTCGCTACATCGGCCTGATGTCGGGCACCTCGCTCGACGGAGTCGACGGCGTCGTCTGCGAATTCTTTTCCTCCGACCCGCCGCGGGTAGCCGGGTTCGCCAGCCGCGAACTCCAGCCCGCGCTCCGCGCCGAGTTGCTGGCCCTCAACACTCCTGGCGACAACGAATTGCACCGCGCGGCCCTGGCGGCCAACGCGCTGTCACGTGTCTACGCCGAGGTCGTCTTCGCACTGCAGGCGGCGACCGGGCTGGTGCCGGACGACATTCGAGCGATCGGCGCCCACGGCCAGACGGTGCGTCACCGACCCGGGCAGTTCGACGGCATCGGCTACACCCTGCAGCTGCAAAATCCCGCCTTGTTGGCCGAAGCCACGGGCATCGATGTCGTGGCCGACTTCCGCAGCCGCGACGTGGCTGCCGGCGGTCAGGGCGCGCCGCTGGTGCCGGCGTTTCACCTCGACTGGTTCGGCGGCAGCGGACGCGACATCGCCCTGCTCAACCTCGGCGGCATCGCCAACCTCACCTTGCTGCCCGCGGGCGGTGGCGCATCGGGTTTCGATTGCGGTCCGGCCAACGCGCTGCTCGACCACTGGTGCCAGCGCCACACCGGCCAGCCCTACGATGCCGGCGGCGCGTGGGGGGCGAGCGGCCAGGTCTTGCCGGGCCTGCTCGATGTCCTGGCAGCCGAGCCGTTTTTTGCGGAAGCACCGCCCAAAAGCACGGGGCGCGATCTTTTCCATCCCGGCTGGCTGGCAGCACGCCTTTCCGACTTCGCCGATGCCGCACCGGCCGACGTGCAGGCCACGCTGGCACGACTCACCGCGCACACGGCGGCGCAAGCGTTGCTGCGCCATGCGCCCGCCACGCGTGCCATCTATGTCTGCGGTGGAGGCGCGCTGAATGCAGCCTTGATGCGGGAGCTGGCCAGCGCGCTGCCTGGCATCGATGTTTTGACCACCGACGCACTCGGCCTGCCGCCGTTGCAGGTGGAAGCGACCGCATTCGCCTGGCTGGCCCGGAACTGCATCGAACGACGGCCGGGCAACCTGCCGGCGGTCACCGGCGCGTCGGGGCCTTGTGTGCTCGGCGCCGTCTACCCGGGCTGACGCAGGCGCCGGCTGCGCCGATCAGGCGTGGTCGACGGTGTCGGCGTCCACGGCCTTCACCTCCTCGCTGGTGGCCACGGTTTCGGGCTCCAGCTGCCAGAAGATCCACGACGATGCCATGGTGATCAGCCCCATCGTGACGAAGGTGGCGTGGAAGGCGCGCAAACGCTCTTCGGGTGATGCGGCATCGCCACCGAAGTAGGAGGTGAAGCCTGCGAGCACGGCACCGGCGCAGGCCACACCCATGCCCATGGCGAGCATCTGCACCATCGACAGCAGGCTGCTACCGCTGCTGGCCAAGGGCCCTGACATGTCCTTGAGCGTCACCGTGTTCATCGCGGTGAACTGCAGCGAATTCACCGCGCCGAAGATCGCGAACTGCACGATGCGCATCCACAGCGGCTGGTCCGCGCCGATCAGGGCATACGACAGCATGGTCAGGCCGACGGCCAGCGTGTTGCCCAGCAGCACCCGGCGATACCCGAGGTGGGCGATGAGGCGGGACGCGATCGGCTTCATGCCCATCCCGGCCAGGGCGGCAGGCAGCAGCATCATGCCGGCGTGCAGCGGCGAATAATCGAGGGCGACCTGCAACAGCAGCGGCACCATGAACGGCATCGAACTGCTGCCGATGCGCGCGAACAGGTTGCCGATCAGACCGACGCGCAGGGATTGCACCGAAAACAGCGCGGGCGAGAACAAGGGGTCGGGCCGCCGCAACGCATGCAGCCAATAGGCCGCCAGGCTCGCCAGTCCGAAGACCAGCAGCAGCACCACCATCGCCTGCGGCAGCCCGAGTTCGGCCAGACCGTCGAGGGCGAGCGACACCGCCACCATGCCGAAAGCCAGCCAGCCGTAGCCGACGAGATCGAAGCGACCGGGGTTAGAGGCGCGGCCGTCCGGCATGTAGACGAGGGTGGCAAGGCAGCCCACGGCGCCGACCGGCAGGTTGATCAGGAAGATCCAGTGCCAGCTGGTGTATTGCACCAGCCAGCCGCCGAGCGTCGGGCCCAACAGCGGTCCGATCAGGCCGGGAATCGCCACGAAACTCATGGCCTGGAGAAACTGCGAACGCGGCACGCCCCGCAGCACCGCCGCGCGGCCGACCGGCAGCAGCAAGGCGCCGCCCAGGCCTTGCAGGATGCGCGCGGCGACCAGTTCGCCCAGGTTGCGCGACAGGGCGCAGAACAGCGAGCCCAGGGCGAAGACCAGGATCGCGCTGAAAAACACCCGTCGGGTGCCGAAGCGGTCCGATATCCAGCCCGACGCCGGAATCAGCATCGCCATCGTCAACGAATAGGCCACCACCACCGACTGCATGCGCAGCGGGCTCTCGCCCAGGCTGCGTGCCATGGCCGGCAGGGCGGTGTTGACGATGGTCGTGTCCAGCGTCTGCATGAAGAAGCCCGCGGCGACCAGCCATAACAGGGGCGATGCGCTGCTGGAAACGGAACGGGATTGAATTGGCATGGAAAGGGGCTGGACGTGAAAAGCCGACGGCAACGAAAAAGCCGCCCTGCGGCGGCTTCTGCCCGAAAACGAAAAGCGCCCCTCGAGGGGCGCCGCAGGTCAGGCCGAGAACGAGGAGCCGCATCCGCAGGTGGACGTGGCGTTCGGGTTCTTGATCACGAACTGCGCGCCCTGCAGATCTTCCTTGTAGTCGATCTCGGCGCCAATGAGGTACTGGTAGCTCATCGCGTCGATGAGCAGCGAAACGCCGTTCTTCGACATCGTCGTGTCGTCTTCGTTGGTGACTTCGTCGAAGGTGAAGCCGTACTGGAAGCCGGAGCAGCCGCCGCCCTGCACGAAGACCCGCAGCTTCAGGTCCGGGTTGCCTTCTTCGGCGATCAGGTCGGCCACCTTGGCAGCCGCGCTGTCGGTGAACAGGATCGGCTCCGGCATGACGTCCGGGGAGGTGGTGGCGGGAGAGGAAACTTCGGCGACAGTGCTCATTCGGGGGCTCCGGTGGGGATGTGCGCTACGTGGACAGGCGCGACGCAAGGCAAACATGCTAGCAAGAATGCCGGTTTCAAGGCGGCAGTTACAGGATTGCCTGCCCGGTCAGCAGGGCGATGGATCGCTGCCTCTGCCCAAAAGCAGAAAACCGCCACAAAGGCGGTTTTCTGCATGTCTCGGTCGCGAATTAACGCTTGGAGAACTGCTTGCGGCGGCGAGCAGAGTGCAGGCCGACCTTCTTACGCTCGACTTCACGGGCGTCGCGGGTCACGAAGCCGGCTGCGGACAGCACGGGCTTCAGGGTCGCGTCCCAGTCGATCAGCGCACGGGTGATGCCGTGGCGGGTAGCGCCGGCCTGGCCGGACTCACCACCGCCGTGCACGTTGACCTGGATGTCGAAGGTCTCGGCATGGTTGGTCAGCATGAGCGGCTGCTTGGCGATCATGATCGAGGTTTCACGGCCGAAGTACTCTTGTACGTCCTTGCCGTTGACCGTGATCTTGCCGGTGCCTTTTTTCAGAAACACGCGGGCAACGCTGGATTTGCGTCGGCCGGTGCCGTTGTTCCATTCACCAATCATTCCGGACTCCTCAGATTTCCAGCGCTTGCGGCTGCTGGGCGGTGTGCGGATGTTCCGCGCCGCCGTAGACCTTGAGCTTCTTGATCATCGCGTAGCCGAGCGGACCCTTGGGCAGCATGCCCTTGACGGCCTTTTCGAGTGCGCGGCCAGGATGCTTGGCTTGCAGATCACGGAAGGTGGTGGCGGTGATGCCGCCGGGGTAGCCCGAATGACGGTAGTACACCTTGTCGAGCGACTTGGTGCCGGTGACCTTGAGCTTGGCTGCGTTGACGATGACGATGAAATCGCCGGTGTCGACGTGAGGCGTGTAAATGGCTTTGTGTTTGCCGCGCAGACGGAGGGCAACTTCGCTGGCTACCCGGCCGAGGACCTTATCGGTCGCGTCAATCACAAACCACTCGTGCACCACGTCAGCGGGTTTTGCGCTGAAAGTAGACATGTTTGATTCTTTCGAATTTCGAGTGAGTTCTGGCGTCGGCCCTTTTCCGCGGTCGGCGTTTCTCTGAAGGAAACCTCTTAGGCGGGAGCTACCGAAAGCGCACTGCGTACACAACCGGCATCTTCGCCGCGGGACCTGCCAAGGCGCTGCGAAGCCCTCCATTATAGGAAGTTTCCGGGACACGCCGCAATATCGCGGGTGGGTCGTTAACATCGGCGCCATCATGTTCAGTTACCGACACGCCTTTCACGCCGGCAATCACGCGGATGTGCTCAAGCACGCGACGCTGATCGGCATCCTGCAATACCTGGTGCAGAAGGAGGCGGCACTGACGGTGATCGACACGCACGCCGGCGCCGGCCTGTATCGCCTGGACGGCGACTACGCCACCAAGAGCGGAGAGTCGCTCGAAGGCATCGGCCGCCTGCGGGCCTTCTTCGCGGCCGAAGGCGCCCCGGCGCCGGCAGCGCTGCTGCAGTCCTATCTCGACCTGGTGGCCGAGTTCAACCGTGCCGGCGGCGCCAATGTGTACCCCGGCTCGCCTTTCGTCTCGGAACGTCTGCTGCGCGGTCACGACCGGCTCAAGCTGTTCGAGCTCCACCCCACCGACGCCCGGGCGCTCTCCGGCAATACCGACCAGCTCGATGCCGGCCGGCGCATCGCCGTTCTGCGCGAGGACGGCTTCGAAGGCGTGAAGAAGTTCCTGCCACCGCCGGCGCGACGCGCGCTGGTGCTGTGCGATCCGAGCTACGAAATGAAGTCGGACTACGCCAGTGCGGCCCAGTTGGTGGGCGACAGCCTGAAGCGATTCGCCACCGGCACCTACGCGGTCTGGTACCCGATCATCGGCCGCGCCGAGGCGCACGATCTTCCGCGCCGGCTGCGCACGCTGGCCAACCAGGCGCGCAAGCCCTGGCTGCACGCGACCCTGACCGTCAAGGGCGGCACCTCGGTGGCCCCGGCCAACCTGCCGGGCGTGGACCACAAGCGCCCGGGGCTTCCTGCCAGTGGCATGTTCATCGTCAACCCGCCCTTCACCCTGCGCGAACAGCTCGCCGAAGCCTTGCCGCAAATGAAAACGGCCCTGGAGCAGGACTCCAGGGCCGCGTTCACGCTCGAAGCCGGCGGCGCCTGACGTTTTTCAACGCCAGCCGCCTCGCGGCTTCAGGTCGCGATCAGAAGCGGTGGCGGATGCCGACGGCGACGGTGTTGCCCTTCGACAGCTCGCTGGTCAGCCGGTCATACATCAGGTTGGCGTACACGTCGGTGCGCTTGGACAGGAAGTAGTCGTAGCCGATGGTGGCGGTCAGTCGCTTGTTGACGAAGGTCGGCGCGTTGTCGATGCTGGTGCGCGCCACGCTGGCGAGCAGCTTGCCGGCGCCGATCGGAGCCGAAGCGCCGACCTGGGTGGTGCTGTACTTCACGTCGGTGATGTCGGTCTTGGTCTGGCCGTAGGTCAGGAAGCCCTTCACGATGCCGGCGTCGTAGGAGCCGCCGAGCATCCAGTCCTTGCGGGTGGTGGGCACGTTGGCGCCGCCGATGGCCGCGGTGATGAGCGTCATCGGGGCGTTGGCACCGGTGTTGCCGTTGTAGTTGTTGACCTGGTCATGTTCGTAGTAGCCGGTCAGGGCGAACGGGCCGTTGAAGTAGATGGCGTTGATGCCCAGGTTCTTCTTGTTGTCGTTGTTCGTGGAGCTGTTCTGCTCGCCGAACTGGTAGTGCACGTTGACCGTCAGGCCGCCGAAGGTCGGGGTCGTGTAGATGATTTCGTTGGACCAGCCGGTGTCCGACGGCGTGGACGATGCGTAGCCGGCGCCCGGGTTGAACAGGCCCACGTTCTTCTGCAGCACCAGCGGGGCGAACTGGAAGGAGTCACCGAACGGGTTGAACAGGATGGTCGGCAGGAAGTTCGGCGCGAGGCCGCGGCCCAGGGTGACCGCGCCGAAGCCGCCGGACAGGCCCACGTTGGCGTCACGGGTGAAGAAGTTGTCGCCACCGAAGCGGCCGGGGGTGCCGGTGTCCAGACGCTGGAACGAGGTCAGCTTGAAGTTGGCCTTCAGACCGCCGCCGAGGTCTTCGGTGCCGGTCATGCCGAACCACGAGGTGGTCATGCCGCCGCTACCCAGCTGGTTGACGCGACCGTCGGTGCCGGGCTGCTTCTGCGAAGCGGCGTACATGTCCACCAGGCCGGTGAGGGTGACGCTGCTTTGTGCATACGCGCCGGATGCGCAGACCAGGGCGGCGCATGCAGCAATAAGCGACTTCTTCATGGATTTGACTCTCTAGGAGGGGTTGAGCAAAGGACGTGTGAAATTTCGTAAATGCCATACGCAAAGCCCATGCCAGCCTTAAGTGCATTGAAATCCTGAGAGCACGTGTCCAAAAAAGCGCACGCGAGACCGTACGCACTTTTTGTATGCACTTATTCGCAGCGAAACTGCCCCGAGACGGGGCGTGACAGCGCCACGTTCTGCACACCTGCGCCGACCATGCCTACTTCGTCTGCCGCCGCTTGGCTGATGTCGATCGCCCGACGGCGTGACGCGGGGCCCCGGTCGTTGATTCGAACCATCACGATCCGCTGGTTGGCGAGATTGCGCACGCACACCAGCGTGCCGAACGGCAAGGTGCGGTGCGCTGCCGTGAAGTCCGCCAGATCGAACCGCTCGCCGCTGGCGGTGCGCCGTCCCTGGAACCGGCTGCCGTACCACGAGGCGCCACCACGCTCGAACTCCGCTCCCGGCTCGGCGCCCTCTTCGTCGGGGTCGACCACGCCATCGGCGATGACCGGCATCACCGCCGATGCGGCGTCCGATCTGGCGGTCGGCGCCAGCCGCTCCAGCGGCTTGAGCGGAGGCGGTGCCGGCAGCGGCGCGACGGATTCGGCGTTGGTCGACGGGTCGGCGCCCGCTTGCCGCGCCCTATCTCCGGCGCAGCCATCGAGCAGCAATGCCGCCACCAAGGTCCCGGCCAGGGTGGCCGCGATCGGCCGCCTCATGCGCCGTGGCCAAGCCGATCGAGCAAGGCCAGCGGCGCGGTCGCCTGGTTCATGGTGTAGAGATGCAGGCCCGGCGCACCGCCCGCGGCCAGCTGCTCGCACAGGTCGGTGACCACGTCGAGACCGAAGGCGCGGATCGATTCGACGTCGTCGCCGAAAGCCTGCAGACGCAGCCGGATCCAGCGCGGGATCTCCGCGCCGCAGGCGTCGGAGAAGCGCAGCAGCTGCGTGGAGCTGGTGATCGGCATCACGCCCGGCACGATCGGGATCTCGATGCCCAGCGCCAGCGCTTCGTCGACGAAGCGGAAATAAGCGTCGGCGCTGTAGAAATACTGGGTGATGGCACTGTCGGCGCCGGCTTTCGCCTTGGCCGCGAAAGCCTGAAGGTCGGCCTGGGGCGATCGTGCCTGGGGGTGCACCTCGGGGTATGCCGCTACCTCGATCCGGAACGCATCCCCGGTTTCGGCGCGGATGAACTCGACCAGGTCGCTGGCATAGGAGAACTCGCCGCCGATGCCGTAGCCGCTGGGCAGATCGCCCCGCAAGGCGACCAGCCGGCGCACGCCCATGGCGCGCAGTTCCTGCAGCTGGGCGCGCACCGACGCGCGGGTGGCGCCGACGCACGAGAAGTGCGAGGCGGCGTCCATGCCCTCGGCCAGGATCTCGCGCACCGTGGTGAAGGTGCCTTCCTGGGTCGAACCGCCGGCGCCATAGGTGACCGAGCAGAACTCGGGCCGCCGCGCGTAGAGCGTCTGGCGCACCGCCCGCAGCTTGACCGCGCCTTCGGCCGTCTTGGGCGGAAAGAATTCGAAGCTGACCGGTCCGGTTTCCGGCAACAGCGGAGAAATGTCTGCGCTCATGGCGCCCTTTCTGCATGAATGAAGAATTCGCGGTTGCCGTCGCCGCCGACGATGGCGCTGGGCAACCAGTGCCGCACCGCCAAACCGACGTCGTCACACGCCTTTCGCAGGCGCTGCTCGACCGCCGCGTACAGGCCGGCATCACGCACGATGCCGCCCTTGCCCACCTGTCCCGGCTGCAGTTCGAACTGCGGCTTGACCAGCATCAGCACCGTGCCGCCTGAAGACAGCAAGGGCGCGAGCGCCGGCAGCACCAGGCTGAGCGAGATGAAGGACAGATCGCCCACCACCAGGCCGAAGCCATCCGGCGGCATGGCGTCGCCGATATCGGCGGCGCAGAGCGATCGCGCATTCAAGCCCTCGAAGGCGTCGACGCGGGCGTCGCCGGCCAGCGACGGATGCAACTGCCCGTGTCCCACGTCCACGCCCACCACCCGTGCCGCACCGTGGCGCAGCAGGCAGTCGGTAAAACCACCGGTCGACTGGCCGACGTCGAGGCAGACCAGCCCATCGGCCGACACACCCGCATCGCGCAAGGCCCCTTCGAGCTTGAGCCCGCCGCGCGACACATAACGTGCTTCGGCGGCATCGGCCAGCTCGAGCTCCGCCCCCTCCGCCACCTCGTCGCCATTCTTGCCGACAGCCTTCCACGGCCCCGCGCCCACGCGCCAGCGCAAGCCGGCGGCGATCAGTCGCTGGGCCTGCGAACGCGAGGCGGCGATGCCGCGCTCGACAAGTAGCTGATCAGCTCGCATGGAACAGATGCCGGCGGCACGCAGTGCCCGCCCTCGGGATGCAGCCGGGCCGGCATTGCCGACACGGCCAGCGCCGCCCCCCGCACGCGGGTAGGCGGCCACACGAAGTGGGCAAGCCTGGGGGGTTAGTAGCGATACGTATCGGGCTTGTACGGACCGTTCTTGTCCACGCCGATGTAGGCGGCCTGCGCATCGGTCAGCACCGTCAGCTGCGCGTTCAGCTTGGACAGCTGCAGCCGCGCGACCTTCTCGTCGAGGTGCTTGGGCAGCACGTAGACCTTGCCGGCCTGGTACTCGTCCGGCTTGGTGAACAGTTCGATCTGGGCGATGGTCTGGTTGGCGAAGGACGAGCTCATCACATAGCTCGGGTGACCGGTGCCGCAGCCCAGGTTCACCAGGCGGCCCTTGGCCAGCAGGATGATGCGCTTGCCGTCCGGGAAGATGATGTGGTCGACCTGCGGCTTGATCTCTTCCCACTGGTATTGCTCCAGGGAAGCGACCTCGATCTCGTTGTCGAAATGGCCGATGTTGCAGACGATCGCCTGGTCCTTCATGGCGGCCATGTGCTCGTGGCGGATGACGTCCTTGTTGCCGGTGGTCGTGACGAAGATGTCGGCCTTGTCGGCGGCGTACTCCATGGTCACCACGCGGTAGCCTTCCATGGCGGCCTGCAGGGCGTTGATCGGGTCGATCTCGGTGACCCACACCTGCGCCGACAGCGCGCGCAGTGCCTGGGCCGAGCCCTTGCCCACGTCGCCGTAGCCGGCGACCACGGCCACCTTGCCGGCGATCATCACGTCGGTGGCGCGCTTGATGCCGTCCACCAGCGACTCACGGCAGCCGTAGAGGTTGTCGAACTTGCTCTTGGTGACCGAATCGTTCACGTTGATGGCGCGGAACAGCAGCGTGCCCTTAACCGACATCTCGTTCAAGCGGTGCACGCCGGTGGTGGTTTCCTCGGTCACGCCGATGATCTCGGCCGACTTGCGGGTGTACCAGGTGCCGTCTTCGGCGACCTTGGCCTTGATGGCGGCGTAGAGGATGCGTTCTTCTTCGCTGGTCGGGTTGGCCAGCACCGACAGGTCCTTCTCGGCCTTCTGGCCCAGATGCATCAGCAGGGTGGCATCGCCGCCGTCGTCCAGGATCATGTTCGGGCCTTCGCCCGGCTCGCCCTTGGCAGCGAAGTCGAAGATGCGGTGGGTGTAGTCCCAATAGTCTTCGAGCGTCTCGCCCTTGATCGCGAACACCGGCGTGCCGCTCTCGGCGATGGCCGCCGCCGCGTGGTCCTGGGTGGAGAAGATGTTGCACGACGCCCAGCGCACCTCGGCGCCGAGCGCCTGCAGGGTTTCGATCAGCACGGCCGTCTGGATGGTCATGTGCAGCGAACCGGTGATGCGGGCTCCCTTCAACGGCTGGGTCTTGGCGAATTCCTCGCGGATCGCCATCAGGCCGGGCATCTCGGTTTCGGCGATGCGGATTTCCTTGCGACCCCAGGCGGCAAGGGAGATGTCGGCGATGGCGGTATCGACCGGCGAGGCGGTTTTGAGGGAAGCGTTCATGGTGGCTCCTGAGGGCAGGTGGATCAGCCACCGGCGCCGAAGCCGCCGAGAAAAACTCGCGCCGCTCCGGGCAGGCCGGTGGGCGAGCGTCGTTGCAAAGAGATGGTTCCGAGCCTCACGCCTCGCGGCGCTGCAACGCTCCTCGGAAAAGAGCGCGGATTATAGGCCGGCCGAGCGCTGGCGCTTCGGCCACATGCGCGCTTCTTCGCATGGTCGCGGGCTGCGAAACAGGCGCTGGCCGAGCATCGCTTCTTTCCATTCTGCAAATTCCCGCCATGTACGGATTCAACGCTTCCCCCCCCCAATTGCGGCCCGGCGCTGCCCAGCCCCGTATGCCCATCGTCCCCAGCGTTGCGCCCGGCCAGGCGCATCCGGCTTATCAACCCACGCCCTCGCACCATTTCCAGGCTCTGCAACGCCCGGGCCAGCAGTCGTGGGTCCAGGGACCAGCCGTCTTCGGCGCACCGCCCTTCGTCGGCCACTCCATCCCTTCGCAGCGGCCAGCCGCAGTCACCCAGGCGGCGGTCCAGGCGAACAGCGCCTTTATCCGTGAACTGGAAACGGCCAAGCGTCGCTTCGGCAGCAAGCTGGTGCTCACCCGCATTCACGACTTGCACGGCAACACCGTGGCCATTCGGATGCAAGGTGCGCGTCCGGCCCTGTCGGCGATTCATGAGAAGCCCCGTCAGCTGTTGGTGGCCGGAAGCGGCAGGCCGAGCCGCTACCAGCCCATGATCGAGACCGACCTGCAGCTGCAAGCGACCCCTGGCAGCCAGTACCGCGGCAACGCCGTCACCGTCGCCGAGCGGATGCGCAAGCAGCCCCCCGCCCCCCTCGCGCCGGCCGGTTTCCGGCAGATCCCCAACCTGCAGGTCGGCTCCGGCATTTCGATCGCCGCGGCGGCCGAGTTCCTGACCAAGGGCCGTTGGGCGGACCAAGGCAAATTGCCCGACGTGATCGTCGCGCTGCCGGCGGCGGACGTGAACCTCTCCACGCTGCTGCGCAATGGCGATCTCCGCCACTATTCGCAAATGGTGTACATGGACCAGAGTCGCTGACCGGCGCGAGGGCATCGGCTCCGGCGTGCGGGAGATGACGCCCGGGGCGCCGGATGCGAGAATCGCAGGCTGCCCCAGACCGGCCCGCCCCGCGCGCCGGCAGTCCCCCGGAGACCCGCTTGTCCTCGAATTTCCTGGCGGAAACCCGCCGCCGCCGCACCTTCGCCATCATTTCCCACCCTGACGCGGGCAAGACCACGCTGACGGAAAAGCTGCTGCTGTTCTCCGGTGCGATCCAGATCGCCGGCTCGGTGAAGGCACGCAAGGCCAGCCGCCACGCCACGTCCGACTGGATGGAAATCGAGAAGCAGCGCGGCATCTCGGTGGCGTCGTCGGTCATGCAGATGGCCTACCGCGACCACGTCGTCAACCTGCTCGACACGCCCGGCCACAAGGACTTCTCCGAAGACACCTACCGCGTGCTCACCGCCGTCGACTCCGCCCTGATGGTGATCGACGCGGCCAACGGCGTCGAAGCGCAGACCCGCCGGCTCATCGAGGTCTGCCGCCAGCGCGACACGCCCATCATCACTTTCGTCAACAAGATGGACCGCGAGGTGCGCGAGCCGCTGGACATCCTCGACGAGATCGAGCGCGAACTCGGCATGCCCTGCGTGCCCATGACCTGGCCGGTGGGCCAGGGCAAGAGCTTTGGCGGCATCGTCAACCTGCGCACGCAGGCCATGACCGTGTTCGAATCCGGCTCCGAGCGCCTGCCGCAGGACTTCGAGACCGTTCCCCTGACCGAGCAGGACACCCTGCGCCAGCGCTTCGGCGGCGAATGGGACACCGCCATGGAAAGCATGGAACTTGCCACCGGCGCATCGCCCGCCTGGGACCGCGAGGCCTTTCTTGCCGGCAAGCAGACACCCGTGTTCTTTGGCTCGGGCGTGAACAACTTCGGCGTGATGGAGGTGCTCGACGCGCTGGTCGACCTGGCCCCGTCGCCACAACCACGCATCAGCACCACCGTGGTCAACCGGCAGCCGGTGGTCAAGGAAATCCGGCCGGAAGACCCGGACTTCGCCGGCGTGGTGTTCAAGGTGCAGGCCAATATGGACGCCAATCACCGCGACCGCATCGCCTTCGTGCGCATGGCCGCCGGCAAGTACACGCCCGGCATGAAACTCAAGGTGCAGCGCACCGCCAAGGAACTGCGGCCGACCTCGGTCGTCACCTTCATGAGCCAGCGCCGCGAGGCGGTGGACGAAGCCTACGCGGGCGACATCATCGGCTTCACCACGCACGGCGGCGTGCAGCTCGGCGACACCATCACCGACGGTGCCGCGCTGCAGTTCACCGGCCTGCCCTTCTTCGCGCCGGAACTCTTCATGACCGTCATCCTGAAGAACCCGCTGCGCACCAAGCAGCTGCAGCAGGGCCTGGCCCAGCTCGGCGAGGAAGGCGCGATCCAGGTCTTCAAGCCCGACGCCGGCGGCGCGATGCTGCTCGGCGCGGTCGGGCAGCTGCAGTTCGAAGTGGTGCAGCACCGGCTCAAGACCGAATACGACGCCGACGTGCGCCTGGAAGGCTGCCAGTACACCGGCGCCCGCTGGATCACCGCCGACAATGCCGCCGACTTGCGCGCCTTCACCGACGCCTATCCCTTGCGACTGGCGCACGACGCGGCCAACACGCTGGCCTACCTGTGCACCAGCCCCTACGACGTGCGGCTGGCGCAGGAGCGCTTTCCCAAGATCCACTTCCATCCGCTGCGCGAACACGCCGGACTGGCGCTGCAGAACGCGGGCTGATCGGCGCCAGCCATGCTGCCGACGCTGGGCTATGCCGCCGGCCTCTATCTGTGCCTGGCCTGCGCCCTGCTCGCGGCCTGGGGCGCCGGCTCGCGCGGCCTGCGCTGCATCGGTGCGGATCGGCCCGACGAGGCTGGCGGGCCGGCCACGGCCGTGGTCGTCGGCACGGGTCTCTACATCTGCCTGTTCCAGGTCCTGGCGATCGCCGGCTGGTTCCGCGCGGCGCCGGTCCTTCTGTCGCTGGGCGTGGGCCTGCTCGTCGGCGCGCACGAGGCCTGGCGGAGCCGACGCCGCCAGGCGCCGCCCGCGCGTCTGGCCTGGACACTCGGTGAGGGCGCGGCTTTCTGTCTGATGCTCGCGGTGGCGTTGCCCACGTTCATCCGCCCGCTCGGTGTGCCGCTGGTCTGGGACGAACTCATGTACCACTTGCCGCATGCCCGTCTTTGGGCGCAGGAAGGCACGCTGGCGATCCACGAATGGCTGCGCTACCCCCGGTTTCCCTACAACGTCGACCTGCTCTTCGCCGCCTGCCTGCTGCTGGGCAGCGACGTGGCGACGCATCTGGTCAGCGCCAGCGCCGGCTGGCTGGCCGCCTGCATCATCTACCGCCTCGGGGTGCGCTACCTCGACCGCATCACCGCCTGCATCGCCACCGCGTTCTGGTTCGTGCTGACGATCAGCGAATACAACCGCGCCTATGTCGACATGCCGGTCGCCCTGTTCACCGTGGCGGCCCTGGCCGGCTTCCTCCGCTGGCAGGAACTGCGCGCATGCCAGGAGCAGGCCGCGCGAGGATGGCTCGCCGCCAGCGCCTTCTGCATGGGCATCGCCGTCGGCTCCAAATACCAGGCGCTGATGGTGCTACCCCTGTTCGCCGTGTCGCTCGTGCGGCACGACCGGCGGCCGTCGACCTGGGCCTGGGTGCTGTCGGCGCTGCTGCTGCCCGCAGGCTATTGGTATGCGCGCAACGCATGGCAGACCGGCGATCCCTTTTCGCCCATAGGCGGGCGCATTTTCGGATTTCACGACTGGAACGCCGAAGACCTCCGGCTCCAGTTCGAAGATCTCCGTCGCCATGCCGCGTGGCCGGAGCCCTGGCTCGTCGCCGCCGTGTGGGTACCGTTCTTCCCGGCCCTGCGCCAGCGCGCCGGCGTGCGCGCTGCGATCGTGGCTGCCGCCTACCTGGTAGCGACCTGGGCGGTCAGCTCCCGCTACCCGCGCTATCTGATGGTGGCCTATCCGCTGCTCTCGCTGCTGGCGGCAGCGGGGTGGATGGAAGCATTGCGCCTGATCGCCAGACGGGTGTCCCGAAGCAGAAGGCCGCCTCGCGGCCTGCCGGGGCGCCCGGCGATCGCCCTCGTGCTGGTCACGATCGTGGCCGTGGTCCTGGCGGCGGCGACCAAGACCCAGCTGTTTCAGCGGATCGCGTCCACGCACGACGAGCGCGAGGCGGTGCTCACCGCGCGCGTGACCGGTTATCCCGTGCTCGCCTGGTTGCGCGAGCATCCGTCGGGCAAGGTCTACCAGATGGGACTGGAAGAGACGCTCTATTACGCGCCTGCCCGCACGCACGGCGACGGTTTTGGCCCATGGCGTTACCGGGACTACATCGGCCTGGAGCCGCAGGCGCTGCACCAGGCCTTGCGCCGGCAGGATTTCGATGCCCTGCTGATCCATACCGGGCGCATGCCCAACGTCACATCGAAACCGGGCTTCGACCGATGGTTCCACCTGATGTTCGCGCACGAAGGCGTGGCACTCTACCGTCTCGACACCGCCCCCGCTCCATGAACCCCACCACCGCTGCCCTCCCCCGGATCGCCGTCCTGCTGCCTTGCTACAACGAGGCGGGAGCGATCGGCCAGGTCATCCGCGACTGCCGCGCGGCGCTGCCCGAGGCCGTGATCCACGTCTTCGACAACGTCTCGACCGACCCCACCGCAGTCGTGGCCCGGGCGCACCAGGCCCGTGTGATCACCGTACCCCTGCGGGGCAAGGGCAATGTGGTGCGCCGCATGTTCGCCGACGTCGAGGCCGACATCTATCTGCTGGTCGACGGCGACGCCACCTACGATGTCTCCGGTGCCCGTCGACTGATCGAGCATTTCGTCGACAACGGCCTGGACATGCTGGTCGGCGCACGGGTCGAACACGAGCCCGACGCGCGGGCCTACCGGCCCGGCCATCGTTGGGGCAACCGGGCGCTGAGCTCGGCGGTCGGCCAGGTGTTCGGCGGCGAGTTCAGCGACATGCTTTCGGGCCTGCGGGTGTTCTCGCGCCGCTACGTGAAGTCGTTTCCCGCGACCTCTCGCGGCTTCGAGATCGAAACGGAACTCACCATCCACGCCCTCGAACTGCGCATGCCCTGGAGCGAACTGCCGGTCGCCTATTTCGAACGTCCGGCCGGCACGCATAGCAAGCTCTCCACCTTCCGCGATGGATGGCGCATCCTGCGCACCGTCGCACGCCTGTTCTCCAGCGAACGGCCGATGATCTTCTTCTCGCTCGTGGGCGCCCTGCTGGCGATCGCATCGCTGGTGTTGGCAGCACCGGTGGTCATGGGCTATTGGCAAACCGGACTGGTGCCGCGACTGCCGACCGCCGTGCTGTCGGTGGGCGTGATGCTGGCGGGCATGCTGTCGCTGGTCTGCGGATTGGTGCTGCACACCGTCACCCTGGGCCGGCAGGAAGCCAAGCGACTGGCCTATCTCGCCCAGCCCCTCTGGCGACGCGACGGCCCATGACGCCGGCGCCGTATCGACAGCAGATCCTGCGCTTCGCACTCGTCGGCGCGGCCGGGTTCCTGGTCGACGCTGCCGTGTTGTACGCGGTGGCCGACCGGGCAGGTTGGTACGCCGGCCGACTCCTCTCCTTCTGGGCGGCCGCATCGCTCACCTGGCTGCTGAACCGCCGCTTCACCTTCGCCAGCGCACGCGGGCCCGCCGCGGCCGAATACGGCCGTTACCTGCTCGCGATGCTGGGCGGCGCGGCAGTCAACTACGCGGTGTACGTGGCGATGCTGCAGAGCCCGCTGGCCCCGATCTTCGCCGTGGCGGCCGGCAGCATCGCGGGCATGGCGGTCAATTACACGTCGGCGCGCAAGCTCGTCTTTCGGGATCGGATCAAGAAGCCATGACCATCGCGCCACTGGCAGACTGGCCTGTCGACCCCCGCCGGAGACTGGTGGGCGTATTTACCGACATCGACGACACGCTCACGACCGACGGCGCCATCACGCCCGACGCGCTTGCCGCGCTCGGCGCGCTGCGGGCGTGCGGCCTGCACCGCATCGCCATCACCGGCCGCCCCGTCGGCTGGAGCCTGCCCTTCGCGGCCGCCTGGCCACTCGATGCGCTGGTGGCCGAGAACGGCGCCGTGGCGCTGGTGCCGGTGGCCCGCAGCGGCGGCGGCGTGGAGGTGCAGCGCCTCTATCGCGACGACGCCACCACCCGTGCCGAGCGCTTCACCCGGCTGCAGGAGGTGCTGACGCGCATCGAGCGCGAGGTGCCGGGCGCCGTGCGCGCCACCGACTCGCCGGGCCGCGAGACCGACATCGCCATCGACCACAGCGAATTCGCCCGGCTTGACGAGGCGAGCATCGCCGCGGTCGTGGCCCTGATGCGCGCCGAGGGCCTGAACGCCACCGTCAGCAGCATCCACATCAACGGCTGGCTGGGCGACCACGACAAGCTGGTCGGGGCGCACTGGGTGGTGCGAGCCCTGCTCGGCCGCGGGCTCGACGCCGAGATCGACCGCTGGGCCTACGTCGGCGACTCGACCAACGACCAGTTGATGTTCGGCGCGCTGGCCAACAGCGTGGCGGTGGCCAATGTGCGGCGCTTCCTGCCGCAACTGCGCCAGTTGCCGCGCTACATCACGCGCTCGGAACGAGGCGCCGGTTTTGCCGAAGTGGCGCGGGCCGTGCTGGAAGTGCATCCCGGCTCGGCCTGAAACCGGCCTCTCCGGCCCGCGCCGGTCAGACCAGCATGCCCTTCTTCTCGATGAAGGCCACCACTTCGTCCAGGCCTGCCTTGGTGCGGAGGTTGGTCATCACGAAGGGCCGTTCCGGCCGCATGCGGCGGGTGTCGGCTTCCATCACCGACAGGTCCGCGCCCACGTGCGGCGCGAGGTCGGTCTTGTTGATGATGAACAGGTCGCTCTTGGTGATGCCCGGGCCGCCCTTGCGCGGAATCTTCTCGCCGGCCGCCACGTCGATCACGTAGATCGTCAGGTCGCTCAGCTCGGGGCTGAAGGTGGCCGCCAGGTTGTCGCCGCCCGACTCCACGAACACCACGTCGGCGTTCGGAAACTTCTCCAGCATGCGGTCGATGGCCTCGAGGTTGATCGAGCAATCCTCGCGGATCGCCGTGTGCGGGCAGCCGCCTGTTTCCACCCCCTCGATGCGCTCGACCGGCAGCGCGCCGCTGATGGTCAGCAGCCGCTGGTCTTCCTTGGTGTAGATATCGTTGGTGATCGCCACCAGGTCCCACTTGTCGCGCATGGACTTGCAGAGCATCTCCAGCAGCGTGGTCTTGCCGGAACCGACCGGCCCGCCGATGCCCACCCGCAGCGGCGGCAGCTTCTTGGTGCGATGGGCGATGGTGTGAAGAGCGTTTGTCATAAGCAGTGCGATAAAAAAGTAGCCGGCATTTCCGAGGATGCCGCAGACCGGCTTTGCCGGTCTGCCAGCATCGCCCCTGGCAGGGGTAGGCGGCCACACGAAGTGGGCAAGCCTGGGGTTGAGCCTGATCAACTTCGAAAAAGACGGGAATACTGGTTTTCGTGGCGGGACGAGAGGATGGCGAGCATCGGGCTGAGTGCCTGGCGGCTGTCGTCGTCGAGCGTCGCCGCATGGGCGAGCGCGACGGGTATTTCGTCGGCCAACCGGGCCAGGATGCGCTGGCCGGCGCTCTGGCCCAGCGGCACCGACTTGATCGCCGTCTGCACCATGTTCTCGGCCCAGCCGAAACAGAACGCGGCGGCGATGTCCTCGGCGCTGGCTGCCGTTCGTGCGGCGGCCACCGCGAAGGCCACCGGATAGGTCGGCTGCCAACCAGCAAACAACGACGCATCGGCGCCATGCAGGCCGCGCAGCCAATCGGCCAGCGACCGGCCCATCTGCTCGGTCTGCAGGCGGAATTCGCTGGTCTCGCGGGTCTGGCGGATCCAGGCGTCGAGCGTGCGCAGTCGGCTCGCATCCGCGGCGCGCGCGGCCGTCACCGCCTGCAGCAGCACCGGCAGGTCGCAGCGCGACAGGCTGAGGTGCAGCTGGCCGGAGATCCAGTCGCAGGCCGCGGCCTCGCTGCCGACGCCGGCCCATTCCACGGCGGCTTCCAGCCCTTCGGAATACGAGAACCCGCCCACCGGCAGGGCCGGCGAGGCCAGCCAGATCAGCTGGAGCAGGCCCGGGGTGAAGGCGGTCAAGGGCGCTTGGCGTGGAAGTGGACGACGGCCGGCGCGGCGGCTGGCGCATGGTCGTGATCGTGCGCATGGCCATGACCGTGGTGGTCATGACCGCAGTCCGGACCATGGACATGCGCCTGCTGGACATGCTTGTGGCCGTGATCGCCGTGATCGCCGTGACCATGGTCGTGCGCGTGATCGTGCGAATGCGCGTGACCATGGTCATGGCCGTGCGATCCATGCGAATGCCCGCCGGCCGCGTACGCGCCACCTTCCGGCTCGAAGCCTTCCCGCGCTTCGTTCACGATGAGGTGCATCGCCCGCAGCATGTCGGCCAGCACATGATCGGGCTCGATCTTCAGGCAGGTCGGCGTGAGCTCGATCTGCACATGCCGGTTGCCCAGGTGATAGGCGGCGCGGACCAGGTCGAAGGGGCTGCCGTGGTTCACGCAGGGCGTGATGCGCAGCACCGCCTGCGGTGCCGCGATCACCCGCACCAGCGAGCCGTCCTCGGCCACCAGCACGTCACCGCCGCGCACCAGCGTGCCGCGCGGCAGGAACACCCCGAGCCTGCGGCCGGCGGAATCCTCCGCATCGAACCGGCTCTTCTGGCGCACGTCCCAGTCCAGTTCCACGGTGGCGGCCCGCTTCAGCAGCACGGGCGCGAGGCCCTTGCCCTGGGGCATGAGTTTGTTGACGGTGAGCATGAAGTCCTAGAACAAGAAATACCGCTGCGCCATCGGCAGCACCTTCGCCGGCTCGCAGGTCAGCAGCTGCCCGTCGGCGCGCACCGCGTAGGTCTGCGCATCGATCTCCATCACCGGCAGCGCGGCGTTGTGCAGCATGTGGCGCTTGCGGATGTCGCGCACGTTCTTCACCGGCGACAGCATCTTCTGCAGCCCGTACTTGCGGCCGACGTCGTTGGCCAGTCCCGCCTGCGAGACGAAGGTGAACGAGCTTTTGGCAACCGCGCCGCCGAAGGCGCCGAACATGGGGCGGTAGTGCACCGGCTGCGGCGTGGGAATGGAGGCATTGGGGTCGCCCATCGCGGCCAGGGCGATGAAACCACCCTTCAGGACCACGCTCGGCTTCACCCCGAAGAAGGCCGGCTTCCACAGCACCAGGTCGGCCCACTTGCCTTCCTCGATGCTGCCCACCTCGTGGGCGATGCCGTGCGCGATGGCCGGGTTGATGGTGAGCTTGGCGATGTAGCGCCGCGCGCGGAAGTTGTCGTTGCGCGCGTTGTCCTCGGGCAGCGTGCCGCGCTGGCCCTTCATCTTGTGCGCCGTCTGCCAGCAGCGGATGGTGATCTCGCCGACGCGGCCCATGGCCTGGCTGTCGGAGCTGAACATGCTGATCGCGCCGAGGTCGTGCAGCACGTCCTCGGCCGCGATGGTTTCCTTGCGGATGCGGCTCTCGGCGAAGGCCAGGTCTTCGGCGATGGCCGCGTCCAGGTGGTGGCAGACCATCAGCATGTCGACGTGTTCGTCGAGCGTGTTGACGGTGTAGGGCATGGTCGGGTTGGTCGACGAGGGCAGGAAGTTGTCCTCGCCCACCACGCGCAGGATGTCCGGCGCGTGGCCGCCGCCCGCGCCTTCGGTGTGGAAGGCACACAGGCCGCGGCCCTTGGTGGCGGCGATGGTGTTCTCGACGAAGCCCGATTCGTTGAGCGTGTCGCTGTGGATCGCGACCTGGATGTCGTGCTCGTCGGCGACCGACAGGCAGGTGTCGATGGCCGCGGGCGTGGTGCCCCAGTCCTCGTGCAGCTTCAGGCCGATGACGCCGGCCTCGGCCTGCTCGCGCAGCGCCTCCGGCCGGCTGGCGTTGCCCTTGCCCAGAAAACCCAGGTTCATCGGAAACGCGTCGGCCGCCTGCATCATGCGTTCGATGTTCCACGGACCGGGCGTGGAGGTGGTGGCCAGGGTGCCGGTGGCAGGCCCCGTGCCGCCGCCCAGCATGGTGGTGGTGCCCGAGGCGAGGGCTTCCTCGATCTGCTGCGGCGCGATGAAGTGGATGTGGCTGTCGATGGCACCGGCGGTGACGATGCTGCCCTCGCAGCTCAGGATCTCGGTGCCCGGGCCGATGACGATGTCCACGCCCGGCTGCGTGTCCGGGTTGCCGGCCTTGCCGATCCTGACGATGCGCCCGCCCTGGATGCCGATGTCGGCCTTGACGATGCCCCAGTGGTCGAGGATGAGCGCGTTGGTCAGCACCAGGTCCATGGCGCCCTGTGCGTTGGTGCGCTGGCTCTGCGCCATGCCGTCGCGGATGGTCTTGCCGCCGCCGAACTTGACCTCTTCCCCGTAGCCGCCGGCCGCCAGGGTGTAGTCGCGCTCGACTTCGATGATCAGGTCGGTGTCGGCCAGCCGCACCCGGTCGCCGACGGTGGGGCCGAAGATCTCGGCATAGGCGCGTCGTCCGATCGTGGCCATTTACAGATTCCCTTGAACGAGTGCCCGAAAGCCATAGACGACGCGATCGCCCGCGTAGTCGACCAGCTCGACCGTGCGCTGCTGGCCCGGCTCGAAGCGCACCGCCGTGCCGCTGGCGATGTTGAGCCGCATGCCGCGCGCGGCAGCGCGGTCGAAGTCGAGCGCGCCGTTGGTCTCGGCGAAGTGGTAGTGCGAGCCGACCTGGATCGGCCGCTCCGACGCGTTCTTGACCAGCACCGTGGTGGTACGGCGGCCGGGGTTGAGCGTGTGTTCGCCGTCGTCGACGAGAAGTTCACCGGGCGTCATGCAATGGCCTTTTCGAAGGTGGGTCAGGCGGCACCGGCGAGCAAAGCCACGCCGAAGAGCGCGACGGCGGCGCCCGCCACGCGCGGCAGCCAGCGGCTGCGATGGCGCAGCGCCCAGCCGCAGGCGATGCCGGCGGCGTGCAGTGCGACCGTGGCCACCAGCATGCCGGCCAGGGTGGCGGCGGCATGCGACTGGCCGGCGAGCTCGTGGCCGTGCGCCAGTCCGTGGAAGACGGCGAATGCGCCGACGAGCACCGCGCCGACCGACGCGTTCAGGTGCAGCCGGGTCATGACCAGCAGGCCCATCACCAGCACCGAGGCGGCGATCATCGGCTCGACGCCGGCGATGCCGAAACCGGCCAGGCCCGCGAGCGCGCCGCACAGCAGCATGGCGGCGAAGGCGAACGGCGCGACCAGCAGGTCGGGCCAGGCACGGCGCGCGGCCAGCGCGCTCCACAGGCCGACGGCGACCATCGCCGCCAGGTGGTCGGCGCCGACCATCGGATGCAGCATGCCCGACAGAAAGGCGTGGTGGCCGCCCTGGTCGGTGCCGGGATGGGCCAGGGCCGACAGCGGCGTCGCGCCGGCGACGAGGGGCAGCGCGCGCGATGCGGCGGTGAAAAGAATGCTGAGCATGGTCGTGTCTCGGAAAAGCGATTCAGGGAATGGGCTGGTGGACCGTCACAAGTTTTGTGCCATCGGGGAAGGTGGCCTCGACCTGGATGTCCGGAATCATCTCGGGCACGCCGTCCATCACGTCGGCGCGGCTCAGCACGTCACGGCCTTCGCTCATGAGCTGCGCCACGGTCTTGCCGTCGCGAGCGCCTTCCATGACCGAGGCGCTGATCAGCGCGACGGCTTCCGGATAGTTGAGCTTGAGTCCGCGGCCCTTGCGGCGCTCGGCCAGCAGGGCGGCGGTGAAGATCAGCAACTTGTCTTTTTCGCGGGGCGTGAGTTCCATGCAGGCGGCCTCGGGTCGATGCGTTTCGTCAGAAAAAACGATGGTAATTCAGCCCGGGCGAGCGCGTGGCCCCGGCGTGTACGGCAGATGGCGTATGGCGGACGGCCACGCGCTCACATGTTCCAGATGCGCGGCGCGGTCGGCGCCAATCCCCAGCAAGCACCGCGCCAGGCGGCACGCACCGCGCGCGCCAGGTGCATCGCCGGCTCCACCACCGGCGCCAGCGCCCGCACCACGACGAGCCGGCCGTCCGGGCTGGTCACGCCCGCCGTGTCGCGCAGCGCATGGGCGTCGATGACGGCGCGGGCCACGTCCAGCGCCTGCTCGCGCTCGGTGCGCAACAGGGCTTCGCCCGCGGCCAGAAAGATGGTCGCCATGCAGCGGTGGCCCGCCAGGCCGAGCGGGCCGTCGAGCAGCCGGGCGTCGCTCGCCTCGACGGTGCCGCGCTCCAGCCAGATGCCGGGCATCTCGATGTGCTGGCGCAGCCGACCACGCAGAAAGGGCAGGCCCGCGTGGGGCAGGCCGAAGGCGGTGAGGTCCCAGCCGATCAGGCCGGCGCCCGGGGCGAGCTGCAGATCGAGCCGGTTCTCGGCATCGCAGGCGTCGTAGCAGATGGCCTCGAGCGGCAGCCATTCGAGCCGGGCGCCCTCGCCCACCGCGATGCGCGTGTGCTGGCGCGCGACCTCGCCCTGTGAGCGGTAAAAGCGGCTGGCACCCGGCGTGGTGACCAGGCCGTGGGCACCGGGACCGACTCGCAGGGTGATGTCCAGCACATCGCCGCCGACCAGGCCGCCGGGCGGATGCACCAGCACGTTGTGGCAGACGCCGTCTCCTTCCGGATAGAGGCTTTGCAGGATGCGCAACGGGCCCTCGTGGCGGTGGCGGGCGACGGTGCGGTCGGGGGCGTTCGCATCGCGGGTGTAGTCGAGTTCGAGTCGGGCGTGCCAGGGCATGGGGCGGCAGTGTACGGGCCGTGGTGCAGCGCCCCCCGGCGCACGGCGGCTTCAGCGAACAGCGTCGTCCGGCGCCGACTCCAGTTCGGCGTCGCAGCCCGAGCCCGCCGATATCCAGCGCCGGGCCAGCCGCGCCACCACGGGGCTCATCCAGCGCCAGCGCGGTCCCAGCACCGCAGCCGGCTCGGCCACGAGTCCGCAGCAGTAGCGACTGGAGGCATCGTTCCAGCGCAGGGCATCGCAGGCACCGTGCCGCTTGCGCGACACCACCATGCCCAGCGGGCAAGGCTCCACCAGACAGCACTGACCGCAGCCGTTGCACGGCTGCCCCCATGCGGGCTTCGGCGGCGCCGCGCGGTGGATGTGGATCTTTTGCCAGGCCGGAGCGGACATGACCGGATTGTCGGCCGGCCGCGTCGAGACAAAAGCCCGATCAGACCGGCTTGGCCAGCCCCAGCTTGTCGATCAGCGCCTTCTCGCGGGTCACCGTCTCCTGCGCGAAGCGGGCGTAGCGTGCCGAGTCCATGTAGATCGGCAGCATGTCGTAGCGGCCGAGCGCCTGCACATACGCCGGGTCGTCCATGCCTTTCTTGAAGGCATCGTGCAGCGCCTTGACCACCTCCGGCGGCGTGTCGCGTGGCGCGCCGATGCCGAAGGGCGAGTTCTGCACGATGTCCAAGCCCAGTTCCTTCAACGTGGGCGCGTCAGGGAACTTGTCGAGCCGCTGCTCACCCCAGGTGTTGAGCACCCGCAGATTGCCCGCGGCCACCTGCTGCGCGAAGCCGGTGGAGTCGGCCGCCGCCATCACGTGCCCGCCGATCACCGCCTGCATCAGGTCGGCGCTGCCTTTGTAGGGCACGTGGTTGAGCTCGATGCCGAGCTTCTGCGCGACCAGCTCGGTGGTGAGGTGCGGACTGGTCAACGTGCCGGTCGAGCCGTAGCTGAGCTTGCCCGGGTTGGCGCGGGCGTAGGCGACGAAATCGTTCCAGTTCTTGATCGGGCTGTTGGACGGCACCACGATGCCGAAG
The DNA here is from genome assembly GCF_033546935.1 of Xylophilus sp. GOD-11R. Classification (GTDB taxonomy): domain Bacteria; phylum Pseudomonadota; class Gammaproteobacteria; order Burkholderiales; family Burkholderiaceae_C; genus Xylophilus. The sequence continues at coordinate 4,297,747 of NZ_CP137854.1, forward strand.
GCGTAGCCGGTGAGGTTGATGACATAGCGGATGTCCTTCACCGGGTCCCAGGCGACCTTGGTGGTGTAGCCGATGCGGAAGACGCCCAGCGGGATCTGCGCCACCAGGTAGCCGTCGGCCGGCGAGGTCTGCAGCATCTGCGCGGGCAGCGTGCCACCGGCACCGGGCTTGTTTTCCACGATCACCGGCTGGCCGAGCACCTTGGAGGCGTTCTCGGCGAGCTGGCGCATGGTGATGTCGGTCGGGCCGCCCGCCGGGAAGGCGATGACCAGGCGGATCGGCTTGCTGGGAAATCCACCGGCTGGCTGGGCCTGTGCGCCCAGTGTGGTGGCGGCAGCGGCGCCGATGGCGCCCTGCAGGAGTTGGCGGCGTTGCATGGAAGCGGATTCCTTTTTGTCTCGGTTGTCAGGGGCTCGCGGCCCTGGCCGATTAGGGAATGTCCGCCCGGGCCTGTCATCCGGAGAAACGCCCGGCCGAGGCCGAGCATGCTGTTCGCGTCAGATACCCGGGTGACGACCCCGGCCGGTCAACCCCGCCGCCAGCGCGACCGCCAGCCCCACGATCCACAAGGGCGCGTTGCCCCAGCGTGCGGCCCAGCGCGCGAACAGCGTGGGCGCGGTGGACCGGCCCCGCACCTCGGTGTGCAGCACGTCGCGGGTGAAGGGCTCCAGCGATGCGGTGACACGGCCCCGATCGTCGATGACCACGGTGGCGCCGGTGTTGGTGGCGCGCAGCATCGGCCGCTCGAACTCCAGCGACCGCATGCGCGAGATGTTGAGATGCTGGTCGATGGCGATGCTGTTGCCGAACCAGCCGATGTTGCTGAGGTTGACGAAGATCGTCGGCGCGCTGGCCACATCGACGAAGCGCCGCGCCAGCTCCTCGCCGAACAGATCCTCGTAGCAGATATTGGGCGCCAGCCGCTGGCCCTGCCACACGAAGGACGGTTGACCCACGTCGCCCCGGCGGAAGTCGCCGAGCGGGATGTTCATCAGGTCGGTGAACCAGCGGAACAGCGGCGGCACGAACTCGCCGAAAGGCACGAGGTGATGTTTTTCGTAGAGGTAGGGGCTGGCCTGGTCGGGCCGCAGTCCGATGGCCGCGTTGCTGTAGCCCTGCGCGTTGTTGCCGACCGGCAGGCCGATCAGCGCGGCCTGCGTGCCGGTGGCGAAGCGGCGGTGCACCGTGTCGGCATAGCCGGTCGGCAGGTCTTGCGGCAACACGGGAATCGCCGTTTCCGGCGCGACCAGCAAGGATTCCTTGGCCGCCTGCAACTGCTGCAGATACCAGTCGAGCGCCAGCGGCACGCCGCTGCCCGGCTGAAATTTTTCGTCCTGCGGAATGTTGCCCTGCAGCAGTGCCACCGACAGCGGCGCGGAAGCCTCTGCCACCGGTTCGCCCTGCGGCCAGAGCGAGGCCACGATCGACACCGCGATCGCGATGCCCGCCGGCAATGCCCGCCGCGCGCGCAGTGCCAGGCCGGCCGCTGCCGCCAACACGGCCGCCAGCGCGCCGAGCCCGTACACGCCGATCAGCGGCGCCAGCCAGTGCGCAGCGCCGTCGACATGCGCATAGCCGCCCGCGCCCCATGGAAAACCGGTGAACCAGGTGCCGCGCAGCAGCTCGGCCACCAGCCAGAGCCCGCCGAAGGCCGAAGCCCGGCGCCACAGCCCACGCTGCGGCATCGCGCGATACACCGCGCCCGCCACGCCGTAATAAAGGCCCAGGAAGGCCGCCAGCCCGAGCACCGCCAGCATCGCCAGCGGCGCCGCCAGACCGCCATAGGTGTGCATCGACGTGAACAGCCACCAGAAGGTGCCGCAGAGCCAGGCGATGGAAAAGAGCCAGGCGCGCAAGCCGGCCGAACGCACGTTCGGTGCCGCGTCGAGCAGCAGGACCAGCGCGGCCAGCGACAGCATCTGCAGCCACCACAGCGGCGCGCCGTCGAGCGGGCTGGCGATGGACGCGGCCTGCGCCAGGCCGGCCAGCACGGCCGCCATGCCGGCGACGAGGCGCGCGCCGAAGCCGCGCCGGGGCGGATCGAAACTCAAGCGGCCTCGGTCTCGACCGGCGACGGCGTGACCTTGAACCAGCGCACCGCGCCGCCCTTGGTGTGCATCACCAAGAAGCGCAGTCCGCCCAGGGTGTAGGTTTCGCCCCGGCGGGGCACATGGCCCATCTCGTGGGCGATCAGGCCGCCAATGGTGTCGAAGTCTTCTTCCTCGTCGGAAGGCGCGATGGTGGTGTCGAAAGCCTCGGCCACCCGCTCCACCGGGGTGTCGCCCGACACGCGGTAGCTCCGGTCGGCCAGGGCGAAGATGTCGCCCTCTTCCTCGCCGAGATCGAATTCGTCCTCGATCTCGCCGACGATCTGTTCGAGCACGTCCTCGATGGTGACCAGCCCGGCCACGCGGCCGAACTCGTCGATGACGATGGCCAGGTGGTTGCGGTTGGCACGGAACTCGCGCAGCAGGTCGTTGAGGCCCTTGCTCTCTGGCACGAAGACCGCCGGCCGCAGCAAGGCGCGGATGTTGAGGTCGGGCGAGCGTTGCAGCTTGAGCAGGTCTTTCGCCAGCAGGATGCCGATGATGTTCTCGCGCTCGCCGCTGTGTACCGGGAAGCGCGAGTGCGCGGTGTCGATCACCAGGTTGATCAGGTCCTCGTAGGGCGCGTCGATGTCGATCACGTCCATGCGCGGCGCCGCCACCATCACCTCGCCGGCGCTCTTGTCTCCCATGCGCAGCACGCCTTCGAGCATCACCCGCGACTCCGGGCCGATGATGTCGTGGTCCTCGGCTTCGGCGAGGACGGCGATCAGGTCTTCCTTGGATTCGGGCGCAGGGTGGATGAATTCGGCGACCTTCTGGAGAAAGGTGCGCTTGTCTTCCTTTTCTGCGCGCGCAGGATGGGGGTCGGACACAGGCGGGGGGTGCAGGACGTGCGGTTGTCTGGGAACGGCAAGGATAGCGGAAGCCGGTTCCGGCTTCACGTCAGGCCGATGCGATCGGTTCCCGCCGCCACGGTTGCAAGCAAGCGCCGGGCCTGCCTGCGCGGCGATCAGCGCCCGGTGGGCAGGCGCCCGGCGCGCACGTCGCGCCGCACTTCCTGCATGCCGCCGATCCAGTCCCAGAAGCGCTTGGAATCGCGCTTGAGGCGGTAGTCGGTCTCGCCGATGTGCGCCTCCCACCACTGCAGCACCCGGCTGTCGATCGTGGCGGGTGGCAGCGCCAGATAAGCCTCGGACTCCGACCCGTCGCGGTGCACGGTGGCACCGGCCTTGCGCGCGATGCGCAGCATGGCGGCGTTTTCGCTCAGCGCCTGGATCACCATCTGGCCGATGCCCGCATTGCGCGCATGCACCGTGGCCCGCTGGAAAAGCCGGGCACCGAAACCGCGCCCCCGGGCACGCGGCACCACCGAAACGCCGAACTCCGCGGTGCGCGGCTGCTGGCCGGCGTCGCCGTAGGCCAGGTGCGCCAGGGCGATGAGTTCGAGGCGGCGGTTGAAAATGCCGAAGATTTCGTCGCGGCCGAAGTCGAGCTTGTCGACGTAGGCGTTGATCTGTTCGTCGCGCGCGGCATAGCCGAAGCGCAGGTAGCGGTCGGATTCATCGAGCGCCATCAGGTGGGCGCGGATGCGTTCGCGGTGGGCGGGGCCCAGCACCCGGATCGGCACCAGGGCCGCGGTGCCTGGCTTGCGTGTGGACACGAGCGATGCCTGCTCGGGCCGGAGCCAGCGGCGACCGGCGTGCAGAGAGGCATGGAGCCAGGACTTGGGAGCGAACATGCCGCAATTTTAGGCGATATCGAGGGTTAACCCTAGATGTTTTGTCGATCGAGCAGCCCGCTTTCCACGCGTTTTTCCTCGAGTTCTGCCACCACGGCCGTCATGAGCGAATGCTCGAAGGCCAGCGCGACGTGTGGCAGGCCGGCGACAAACCGATTCTCCGCACCCTCCAGGCAGGCGGTGGACGCCGGAAACACCACGTTGTCGCAGTTGGAGTACCAGCACTGGAAACGTGATCGCAGCGCGGCGTCCTCGCCGTCTGCCAGCGCCGCGAGCCACGCCCCGCCCTGGCGCATCTGGAGCCCGCTGGCTTCGCGGGCGAAGCGGCCGAGCCAGGTGCCGTGGTGCGGCGAAGCGATGGTGACGACACGGGCGACCCGGCCGTGGTGCGACCCCGAGCGAATCCAGTCGCGCGCGACCAGCCCGCCCATGCTGTGGCACAGCAGCACCGGTGGGCGACCGGTGGCGGCGGTGACCCGGGCCACGGCGGCGTCCACGATGGCGCGGTAGGCCTCGATGTGGGCGACGACCGGCTCCAGGTTGACCGCCACGAAAGGCAAATCGCGCTCGCGCAGGCGTCGCAACCAGGGCGTCCAGAAGCCTCGGTTGCAGACAAAACCGTGGATCAGCACCACGCCCTGTCGGCCGGCCGCGTCGGTCGGCAGGTGGTCGGGCACGGCGTTCGAAAAAAAGGGCTGCCGCCAGCAGAAGACGCCGACCGCGGCAAAGCATTCCTGCCACCAGGCGGCCAGCACCTGCACGGCACTGGCGCGCGGCGCCGGATCGGCGCGGTTCACCCGGCCCATCGCCAGCATCTCCAGTCCCAGAAAGAACGCATGGCCGAACAGCAGCACCGCCACGCCGCCCACCGCCACCGCCGGCTGCGACCGCCACCACCAGCACACCCACGCCAGCGCGGCGACGAGCAATGTCAGGGTGATGCGTTGCTGCAGCCGGGCGAGCATGGGTTTCCTCCGAGGTATCGCGGTGATCTTCGCACGGCACATCGGTAGAAGCCCCCTGGCAACGGGGCAGTGGCGGCCGAAGAATCCGCCATCTTTTCGCCCCTCTCCCGAACACTCCCGATGCAAGCTCTTCCCGATGGCATGACGGTCCTGGAACGGGGCTGGCTATCGGCCAACGGGATCCTGTTCGACGCACCGGGCCATCCCACCGCCCTGGTCGACAGCGGCTATTGCACCCATGCCGACCAGACCGTCGCGCTGGTCGGCAACGCACTCGGCGAACGACCGCTCGACCTGCTGCTCAACACCCATCTGCACAGCGACCACTGCGGCGGCAACGCGGCGTTGCAGGCGCGCTATCCGGCGATGCAGACCGCCATTCCGCCCGGTGAAGCGGACGCCGTCGCCCGCTGGGACGAAACCGCCCTGAGCTATCTGGCCACCGGCCAGGAGTGCCCGCAGTTCGCGTTTCAGCGCCTGCTGGAGCCGGGTCAGGAGATCACGCTGGGCGGACTGTCATGGCAGGTGCTCGCCGCCCCGGGACACGACGCCCACGCCGTCGTGCTGTTCGAGCCGGGCAGCCGCACCCTGCTGTCGGGCGACGCCCTGTGGGCCGAAGGCTTCGGCGTAGTGTTTCCGGAACTGGAGGGCGACGACGCTTTCGGCGCGGTCGCCGGAACGCTCGACCTGATCGAGGCGCTCGATCCGGCGGTGATCGTGCCGGGACACGGCCCGGTCTTCCACGACGTGCAGGCCGCGCTGGCCACCGCGCGGCGACGGCTGGCGGGTTTTCTGCTGGACCCGGCCCGCCACGCCGGCCATGCCGCGCGGGTGCTGCTGAAATTCCGCCTGCTCGACTGGCAGCGCCGCCCGCTCGGTGCCCTGCTCGCCTGGGCCGGCGACACCGCCTATCTGCGCACGGTGCATCGCCGTTATTTCCCCGGCCTTCCCTTTGATGCCTGGGCCGGCGCACTGGTCGCGGACCTGGAGCGCGCCGGCGCCGCGCGGCGCGAAGGCGCCTGGGTGCTCAATACCTAGGGCACCTAGCGACCCTGGCCGGCCGACACCGTCGCCGGCTGGCCCAGGCGCTGCGCGAGGCGCATGCCGGAGATGACGGCGATCTCGTCCAGGCTGGCCTGCAACTCCTCCGCCCGGCTGCGCTCGATGCGCTGCTCGAAAGCCGCCAGGGCCGAGGCCAGGTCATGCCGGCGAATGCACAGAATGAACGGAAAGCCGAAGCGCTCGCGGTAGCGTGCATTCAGCGTGTCCCAGCGCCCGGCCTGATCGGCCGGCAGGCTGCCCAAGGCCAGGCCGGCCTGCTCGTCGGCCGAATCGGCCGTCATGGTGCCGGCGCGCGCGGCTGAGCCGGCGAGCTCGGGATGCAGGCAGAGAAACGCCACCAGCGCCGGCTCGGGCAGCGCCCGCAGCACGCCGAGCAGGGCCTCGTGCAGTTGCCCGACCGAACCGAACGGCCGCCGGCCGGCGACCGCATCGACCACCCACGGCGCATGCTCGAACACACCGTCGAGCGCTGCGGCGAAACCCGCTGCATCGGCCCGATTCAAGGCGTCGAGCGACGCTGTCCCGCTCACTTCGGGCCCAGGTCGGCGGCCTTGATCGCCGGCGTCCAGTCGCGGATCTGCTTCTCGACCACGGTGGTGAAGGCCGCCGGGCCGACGTAGGCGGGCAGCACGCCAAGTTCCTCGAATCGCTTGGCGATGGCCGGGCGGGCGACGATCTCGGCCAGCGCGGCGCGGATCTTCTCGACCACCGGTGCCGGCATGCCCGGCGGGCCGGACACGCCGAAGTAGTTGTCGGCCAGCAGGTCCGGATAGCCGGCCTCGGCCACCGTCGGCACCTGCGGCAGCAGCGGCGAGCGGGTGCGCGAGGTCACGGCCAGTCCGGTCAACTGGCCGAGCTTGACCATCGGCACGTAGGCGGTGATGACGTCGATGCCCAGCGGGATCGTGCCGGCCAGCAGATCGGCCGACATCGGCGCGCCGCCACGGTAGGGCACGTGGTCGAGGTTGAGCTTCATGTCGGCCTTCATCATCTCTCCGACGATCTGGCCGATGGAGCCGGGGCCGCCGCTGCCGAAGCCCATCTGGCCGCCGGCCGCGCCGACCGCCTTGGGAATGTCCTTCAGGCTGGCGATGCCCGCCTTGGGGTTGGCCATGATCAGCACCGGCGCCACGCCGACCTGGGCGATGTGGGTGAATTGGTGCACCGGGTCGTAGGGCAGCTTGGCGAGCGTGAACGGGCCGATCGACAGCGGGGTGGAGTTCGACAGCATCAGCGTGTAGCCGTCCGGCGCGGCCCGGGCGACTTCCATGCCGCCGATGGTGCCGCCGGCGCCAGGTTTGTTGTCGACGATGACCGGCTGGCCGAGCGTCTGCGCCAGGGGCGTGGCGATCTCGCGGGCAATGATGTCGCTGGCACCGCCGGCGCCGAAGGTGACGACGATGCGAATCGGTTTTTCCGGCCAAGCGGCGGAGGCGGCCTGGGCGAATGCGGTAAACGCCGCGATGGCGGTGGCGAGCAGCAGGCGGCGGGGCAAACGGGTCATGGCGGGCCGATCGAAAGTGGGGTTGCGGTCATCGTAGGCAGGCCCTGCGTTGCCGTCCATCATGCGATGGGCAACAATCCATGCGCAAAATCAGTACGCAAGACATAAGCGAACCACCGTGCGCCATTCCATCGTTCCCGCCGTGCTGCGCTACATCGACCAGGTCGCCCGCTCCGGCTCCATCCAGCAGGCCGCGCGCGAGCTGCACGTGGCGGCATCGGCCATCAACCGGCAGTTGCTGCAGCTGGAAGAAGCGCTCGGCGTGCCGCTCTTCGACCGCCTGCCGCGCGGCATGCGGCTGACGCCGCCGGGCGACGCCATCGTCACCCTCGCCCGCCGCTGGCGCGAGGACGAGCGCCGCATGGCCGGCACCATCCGCCAGATGCAGGGCGTGCACCAGGGCCAGGTGCGCATGATGGCGATGGACAGCCAGACCACCAGCGCCATTCCGCGGCTGGTGGAGGCACTGGCGGTGGCGCATCCGCGCGTGTCCTTATCAGTCGAAGTGGGCAGCACCGACGAGGCGGTGTCGGCGCTGCTGGCCGGGCACGTCGAGGTGGCCTCGGTCTTCAACCTGGAGCCGCGCCGGGAGCTGGTGGCCCTGTGGAGCGCGCCGCTGCCGCTGGGCTGCATCGTGGCCCCCGGCCATGCCCTGGCCGCCGGCGACAGCACCAGCCTGCAGGAGGTCTGCAGCCATCCGATCGTGCTGCAGAGCAAGGCGCTGCTGATCCGGCGGTATCTGGAGTCGCACTACCGCTGGCTCTTCGGCGAAGGGCCGCAGCGGGTGGAGACGAATTCGCTGCAGTTGCTCAAGCAGCTGGTCGCCAGCGGACGCTATGTGGCGCTGACCTCGGAACTCGACGCCGCGCCGGAGCTCGCCGCCGGCACCCTGCGTTTTCTGCCGCTGCGCGACCAGGGCGTGGATGCGCAGTCGGTCGACGTGGTGATCGATGCACGCAAGCCGATGTCGGCGGTGGCGCGCATCGTGGCGCGGCTGCTGGAGCAGTCGCTGGCCGCCTGTTTGGCGCAAGCGCGCGGCCAGAAGGTCTGACCAGACCTGCTCAAGGCAAGTCGCGGTTGGGCTCCACGAAATTCGGATCCTTCGGCCCCACGGTGCCCAGGCGCGCGCGCAGCGACTGCGGCTGGCCGGTGAGGATGGCGGCGTAGGTCGTGGTGTTGGCCAGCACCTTCTTCACGTAGTCGCGCGTTTCGGCGAAGGGCACGTTCTCCGCCCAGATCGCGGCTTCCATGGTCGGGCCGTCGCGCCAGACTCGCGGCCGGCCGGGGCCGGCGTTGTAGGCGGCGGCGGCCAGCGGCATCGAGCCCTGGAAGTCGTCCAGAGCCAGCTTGAGGTAGGCGGTGCCGATGGTGATGTTGGTGTCGCGGTCGGCGATCTGGTCGGGCGTGAAGCCGGTCAGGCCGATCTTGCGCGCGGTCCAGCGGGCGGTGGCCGGCATGACCTGCATCAGCCCGGAGGCGCCGACGCCGGATCGCGCGTCGGTGACGAAGCGGCTTTCCTGGCGGATCAGCCCGTAGACATAGGCCGGGTCGATGCCGACACGCCGGCTGTGCTGCACCACCAGGCTCTGGTGCGGCATGGGAAAACGCTGCGCCTGGTCGAAGGCCAGCCTGGTGCGCTCGCTGGTGTTGATGCAGCGGTCCCAGACCTCGCTCTGGCAGGCCATGTCGGCGGCGGCCAGCAGTTCGCGCTCGCTCATGCCGCCGTTGGCGTGCAGATTGGTGGCGTAGTTCCATTCGCGCACGCCTTCGCTGCGCAGGCCGAGCAGGATGGCGTAGAGCCCGCGCGACAGTGCCGGGTTGGTGCGTGCGGCGTCGCGCTCGTCCGGCGTCACCGGGTCGGGGCGCGGTGGAATCACGATAGGCCGGCCCAGTTCCTCGAGCGCGAGTTGCTCATAGAAGCCGCGCGGGCTGGCGATGCTCTCCAGCAGCCGTTGCGATTCGGCCCGCTGGCTATCGGAAGGCTTGACCGCCACGAGCGCCCGGGCGCGCCAGTAGACCCAGGTGGGGTCGGCGCGGGTGAGCTCGTCCATCGCGCCGGTGGCGGCCACCACATCACGCCAACGGCCGGCGCGCAGGGCGGCGCGCACCTTCCAGCCGAGCATGTCGGCGTTGAGGTCGGATTCGCGGGTGACGCGGCCGAAATAATCGTTGGCCAGGGGCGACAGCTTGGTCGCCGCCTGTCGGCCGATGGCGCCCCAGAGGTAGTTGCGCTCCTCGGCCGAGAGCTGGACGCTCCATTTGCCTTCCAGCTGCAGCGCGGCGGCGTCGGCATCGGACTGCGCCATCTTGAGCAGCGCCAGGGTGACCAGTTCCTTGCGCACCTTGTTGTTGGCGATGGCGCGCGAGGCCAGGTATTTCGCCGGACTGCCGTTGAGATCGGCCACCTGGTTCGCGTCGTCCGGCGCCACGATCTCCACCGCGCTGGCCGCCAGGCGCGGCCGGTTGGCCTCGATCGCCAGCCGTGCCTTGCGCCAGATGCCGGAAGGCTCGATCCTACCGGCGGCATAGAACTCGCCGGCCGCCGTGCGGCAGCCGTCGTCCTGCTCGCGCTGGGCGTTCCAGTTGCGCAGCACCTCGGCGGCCGGATCGCCCTGCGCCGGCGTCTGCCGCAGCTGGCCGATCAGCAAGGCGTAGCAGCGCACCTCGCGGTCGTCGTTCATGCGGAACGAGGGGTACAGGTCGGCGAAACGCTGCCAGTCGCGGCGCTGGCCCAGCAGCAGCAGCCAGTCGTTGCGCAGGCGGTCTTCCTGGTAGGTGCCGGCCCAGCGCGCCAGGAAGGCGTCGACTTCGGGCGGCTGGGCGTCCGGCAGGCGCGCCTTGAGTTCCCAGTAGGCGGCCCAAGGTTCGAGCGCGTGGCCGCGCAGCAGCGGCAGCAAGGCGGCGAGCCGTGCGCGGTCTCCCTTGCGGAAGGCCTGCGACATCTCGATGACCGCGTCGTCACCACTGCGGGCCGCCAGCGTCTGAGCGCCGACGGAGCAAGCCGCCGACAATGCCAGCACGGCGGATGTCAAAATCTTCCAAGGGATACTCATCAAGGGAATTATGGACAAAGCCGCCGTTCGCCGGGCCCTCATCGAAGAACGCCTGAACCTGCCCGACCGGCTCCAGCGGGCAGACATGCTCCAGCGCGTCATGCGGATATGGCTCGTGGGCCGTCCCGACGTGGTGATCGGGGCCTATTGGCCGATCAAGGGCGAATTCGATCCGCTGCCCGCCCTGCACCGCTGGAAGGAAGACGGCGAGCTCACCGGCGAGACCCAGCGCCGCCGCATCGCCCTGCCGGTGATCGACCGCGAGTTCAAGACACTCAGCTTCCACGCCTGGTACCCCGGCTGCCCGATGGAAGAAGACGCCTACGGCATCCCCAAGCCCAAGGACACCGAGCTCGTCGTGCCCACGCTGCTCTTCGTGCCCTGCGTTGGTTACGGCGCGGGCGGGCATCGGCTCGGCTACGGCGGCGGTTTCTACGACCGCACCCTCGCCACGCTGGAGCCGAAGCCGTTCACGGTCGGGCTCGGCTTCACGCAGGGCTTCCTGCCCGACCTCGAACCCGAGGCGCACGACCTGCCCCTGGACGCCATCCTCAACGACAACGGGGTCGTTTGGCCCCATTGATCCGTCACGACCGCCCGCAAGTCGACCATCGCGGGGATTATTTCGATTAAATTCAACGACAAACGCCTCTTACTGAATGTGGAGGCTGATCCTGTCGTCCTCGGCGCGAACGGGCGTCGCGGGCGATTTTTCCAACCAGTTTTCTTTTTGCCGTCCGCGGGCTCACCGGACCGCGCTGACCGATAGGTGACGCATGTTTTTAGTCCTCCGGGGTTTCCGGAGTTTGTCGCGGGCTGAAGCGAGCAAGTCGTGGGCGCGGCCCTGCCGACCGCATCCCGCCTGCGTTGCGGCCTGCGCCGGCGGTCGGAGCGCGGCATGAAGGTGGTGGTCGCCGAAGACGATCCGCAGCAGCAGGCGTTTCTGGTCGAGCTGGTGCTGGAACTGCGCCCGACCTGGCAGGTCGTCGCCCGGGTCGACAGCGTCGCGCAGGTGGTGCAGGCGGTGGCCCAGCACAAGCCCGACCTGCTGATGCTCGACATCCACATGAAGGACAGCGACGAGCCTTCGTGGCTCGGCGCGCTCTCGGGCAACACGGCCGTCATCTTCACCACCGGCGACGCCAGCTTCGCGGTGGACGCCTTCGACGTGGCCGCGGTCGACTACCTGCTCAAGCCCATTACCCGTGAACGCCTGGCCAAGGCCTTCGACAAGCTCTACAAGCGGGCGATCGAAAGCCGCGCGCCCGGCCGCCCGCCGGTGCTGCCGCTGGCCACCATCACCGCCGCCCGGGGCACCGACATGGTGGTCTACCAGACCTCCGAGATCTACTACTTCCAGGCCGACAACAAGTACACCCGCGTGGTCATGGCCGACCAGGAAGGCCTGGTGCGCACGCCCATCGCCGAATTCGAGCAGCTGCTCGACGGCAAGTTCTTCAAGCGCATCCACCGCTCCACCCTGCTCAACTTCCGCTTCGTCGAGCGGGTGCGGCGCGACGACATGGGTCGCCTGCGGGTCAAGCTTTACGGCATGACCGAGGAGCTGACGGTGAGCAAGCCCTACGAACTGCAATTCAAGGTGATGTAGCCAGGGCCGCCGCCACGGCGGCCTCCCGGGCACGCGTGACCGCCTCGCCGATCTTCGGCCCGCGCGCGCCGGCCGCCGCCGCCGCCGCCGCGACCGGCGCGGTGTCCACCGCCTGCGCTGCCGCCTGCGCCCGCGCCAGCCGTTCGCGCTGCGGATAGGGCGAGTCGTCCAGCCCCAGGCGCCCGCGCGCATCGCATTCGCAGGCCAGCAGCACGTCGGCGAAACGCTCCGGCCGTCGCAGGGCGTCGCAACGCTCCAGCAGCCGCAGCACCGCCGCAGCATCGAAGCCCTCGCTGCGGTGGATGTTGCCGTGCTCGCGCGCCACCACGTCGGCGGTCGCCCGGCAGGCCAGCGGCACCCGCAGCCGGTCGCACAAGGGTCCGAGCAGGCGCGCGCTGCGGCCTTCGTGGCCGATATGGCGCGGCAGCACGTCGGCGGGCGTGGTGCCCTTGCCGAGGTCGTGGGTCAGGCAGGCGAAGCGGGCTTCCAGCGGCGCCTGCAGGCGGGCCGACATGTCGAGCACCATGCACAGGTGCACGCCGGTGTCGACCTCGGGGTGGTAGTCGGCGCGCTGCGGCACGCCCCAGAGCCGATCGACCTCGGGCAGCAGCCGCGCCAGCGCGCCGCAGTCGCGCAGCACTTCGAGCATGCGCGACGGGCGTTTTTCCATCAGGCCGCGTGCCAGCTCCTGCCAGACGCGCTCGGCCACCAGCGCGTCCACCTCGCCCTCGGCCACCATCGCGCGCATCAGCGCCAGGGTTTCGGGCGCGACGGTGAAATCGTCGAAACGCGCGGCGAAGCGCGCCAGCCGCAGGATGCGCACCGGGTCTTCGCGGAAGGCGTCGGTGACATGGCGCAGCACGCGCTGCTCGATGTCGCGCTGGCCGCCGAACGGGTCGACCAGGCCGTCGAGCCCGGCCGCATCGACCGGCTGGGCCATGGCGTTGACGGTGAGGTCGCGCCGCGCCAGGTCTTCTTCCAGCGTCACTTCGGGCGAGGCGTGGAAACTGAAGCCGTGGTAGCCGGGCGCGGTCTTGCGTTCGGTGCGGGCCAGGGCGTATTCCTCGCGCGTTCCCGGGTGCAGAAACACCGGAAAGTCCTTGCCGACCGGCAGATAGCCCTGCTCGCGCAAAGCCTCGGGCGTGGCGCCCACCACCACCCAGTCGGTGTCCTGCACCGGCAGCCCCAGCAGGGCGTCGCGGATCGCGCCGCCGACTTTGTAGATTTGCATGCGGCCGAGTCTAGTGGCGCCAGACGCCGCCGCAGACACATCCGGTCGCTTCCCGGTCAGCAAGCCAACCCTAGAATCTTCGGCCCCCATACCCATTTGCAGGCGCTATGACCGATCGACCCGAAGGCACCATCCGCATCCGTGGCGCGCGCCAGCACAACCTGAAGAACCTGGATCTCGACATCCGCACCGGCGAACTGACGGTGGTGACTGGCCCGAGCGGCTCGGGCAAATCGAGCCTGGTGTTCGACACCCTCTACGCCGAAGGCCAGCGCCGCTACGTGGAGACGTTCTCCGCCTACGCCCGCCAGTTCCTCGACCGCATGGACAAGCCCGCGGTCGACCGCGTGGAAGGCGTGCCGCCGGCCATCGCCATCGACCAGACCAACCCGGTGCGCTCGTCGCGCTCGACGGTCGGCACGATGACCGAGCTCAACGATCACCTGAAGCTGCTGTTCGCCCGCGCCGCCCAGCTGTTCGATCGCCAGACCGCCCTGCCGGTGCGCCATGACACGCCCGACAGCATCTATGCCGAGATGCAGCAGCGTGCCCGCACCATGGCCGAGGGCGTGCCGCCGGACGAAGGCGGCACCGACTCCTCCGCCGACCCGCGCCTGGTCGTCACTTTTCCGGTCGAGCTGCCCGGCACCACTTCGCGCGAAGAGATCGAGCAGTGGCTCTCGGCCAGCGGCTTCACCCGCATCCATGCCGAGCGCGAGGTTGCCACCCCGACCGGTCCCCGCAAGGTGCTCGACGTGGTGGCCGATCGGTTCCGCATCGGCAATGCCGAGCGCTCGCGCGTGGTGGAGGCGATCGAAGTGGCGCTCAAGCGCGGCGCCGGCCGCGTCACGGTGCACGCCACGCCGCCGGGCGAAGGCGCGGCCACCGAGGTCTGGCGTTTTTCCACCGGTCTGCACTGTCCCGAGAGCGACATCCGCTACGCCGACCCGCTGCCGTCGATGTTCAGCTTCAATTCGCCGGCCGGCGCCTGCGAAACGTGTCGCGGCTTCGGCCGGGTCATCGGCGTGGACTGGGGCCTGGTGATTCCCGACGACCGCAAGACCCTGCGCGCCGGCGCCATCAAGACCATCCAGACGCCGGCCTGGGCCGAATGCCAGGACGACCTGATGAAGTACGCGGAAGCCGCCGGCATTCCGCGCGATACCGCCTGGAACAAGCTCACGCAGGACCAGCGCGACTGGGTGATCGAAGGCACGCCCGGCTTCAGGGAAGGCAACTGGAACAAGCAGTGGTACGGCATCCGTCGCTTCTTCGGCTACCTGGAGAGCAAGGCCTACAAGATGCACATCCGGGTGCTGCTGTCGAAGTACCGCAGCTACACCACCTGTCCGGTCTGCGCCGGCGCGCGCCTCAAGCTCGAGCCGCTGCTCTGGCGCATCGGCAGCCAGGCCGACGCGAACGAGGTACTGCCACCCGAAAAACGTTTTCTGCCCGCCGGCACGGCCTGGAGCCGCGCTCAGCTCGAAGCGCTGCCCGGCCTCAGCCTGCACGACCTGATGCTGCTGCCGATCGAACGGCTGCGGCGCTTCTTCGACCGGGTGGAACACCACGGTGACGGCACCGTCGCCGGCGAGGCCGACGCGCAGGCCCTGCGCCTGCTCTTCGAGGAAATCACCACCCGGCTGCGCTACCTGCACGACGTGGGCATCGGCTACCTCACCCTGGACCGCCAGAGCCGCACGCTCTCCGGCGGCGAGGTGCAGCGCATCAACCTCACCACCGCCCTCGGCACCTCGCTGGTCAACACCTTGTTCGTGCTGGACGAGCCCAGCATCGGCCTGCATCCGCGCGACATGGACCGCATCACGCAAGCCATGCACCGGCTGCGCGACGCGGGCAACACGCTGGTGGTGGTCGAGCACGACCCGGCCGTCATGCTGGCCGCCGACCGCGTCATCGACATGGGCCCGGGCCCCGGCGAGCGGGGCGGCCAGATCGTGTTCGACGGCGACATCGAGGACCTGCGCCGCGCCGACACCCTCACCGGCATCTACCTGGGCGGGCGCAAGCAGATCGGCATGGGGATGAAGCGCCTGGTGACCGACAGCACGCACCGGCTCATCCTCGAAGGTGTGCGCGAACACAACCTGCAGGGCGTCAACGTCGACATCCCGCTGCAACGCCTGGTCGCCATCACCGGCGTCAGCGGCTCGGGCAAGTCCAGCCTGGTGCAGGACGTGCTCGCCCCCGCCCTGCTGCGCCACTTCGGCAAGGCCACCGAATCGCCCGGCGCGCACGACCGCCTGCTCGGCGCCGACTACCTGGCCGACGTCGTCTTTGTCGACCAGTCGCCCATCGGCAAGACCGCGCGCTCCAATCCGGTGAGCTACGTGGGCGCCTGGGACGCGGTGCGCGAGATCTTCGCGGTGTCGGCCCTGGCGCGCGAGCGCAAGTACACCGCCGCCAAGTTCAGCTTCAACTCCGGCGACGGGCGTTGCCCCACTTGCGGCGGCTCGGGCTTCGAGCATGTCGAGATGCAGTTCCTGTCCGACGTCTACCTGCGCTGCCCCGACTGCGACGGGCGCCGCTACCGCGCCGAGATCCTGGAAGTGACCATCGAACGCGGCGGCCGCAACCTCAGCGTGGCCGACGTGCTGGAGCTCACCGTGAACGAGGCCGCGCAGCTGTTCGCCGCCGACCGCGAGGTGCTGCGCGCCTTGCAGCCCATCGTCGACGTCGGCCTGGAATACGTGAAGCTCGGCCAGCCGGTGCCCACGCTCTCCGGCGGCGAGGCGCAGCGCCTCAAGCTCGCCGGCTTCCTGGCCGAAGCGGCGAAGAACGGCAGCAGCAGCCGCCAGCCGGTGGCGAAGAAGGGCACGCTGTTCCTGTTCGACGAGCCCACCACCGGCCTGCATTTCGACGACATCGCCAAGCTGATGCGCGCCATGCGCAAGCTGCTCGACGCCGGCCATTCGCTGGTCGTGATCGAGCACAACCTCGACGTGATCCGCGCCAGCGACTGGGTGATCGACCTCGGCCCCGAAGGCGGCGAAGGCGGTGGCCTCATCGTGGCCGAAGGCCCGCCCGAAGACCTGCGCCTGCATCCCCATTCCCACACCGGCAAGGCACTGGCCGACTACGAGAAGGCACTCGGCCTGGGCGGCCAGGCGGTCGAGGAAGGCATGCCGCTGCAGCAGGCGATCCGCAAGCGCCGCCAGCCGCCCACCGGCCTCAATGCGATCCAGATCGTCAATGCCCGCGAGCACAACCTCAAGGGCATCAGCGTGGACATTCCGCGCGGCACCTTCACGGTCGTCACCGGCGTCAGCGGCTCGGGCAAGTCCACGCTGGCATTCGACATCCTGTTCAACGAAGGCCAGCGGCGTTATCTGGAGTCGCTCAACGCCTATGCCCGCAGCATCGTGCAGCCGGCCGGGCGCCCGGAGGTGGATGCGGTCTACGGCATTCCGCCCACCGTGGCCATCGAGCAGCGGCTCTCGCGCGGCGGGCGCAAGAGCACGGTCGGCACCACCACCGAGGTCTGGCATTTCCTGCGCCTGCTCTACGTGAAGATGGGCGTGCAGCACTGCATCCACGACGGCGCCGCCGTGCAGCCGCAGACCGAGGAAAGCATCGTCGCGCAGCTCATGGCGCGCTTTCGCGGCCGGCACATCGGCCTGCTGGCGCCGCTGGTCATCGCCCGCAAGGGTGTCTACACCGAACTCGCCGACTGGGCACGGCCGCGCGGCTACACCCATCTGCGGGTGGACGGCAACTTCCTGCCGACCACCAACTTCCCGCGCATCGACCGCTTCAAGGAGCACACCATCGAGCTGCCGGTGACGAGCCTGCGCGTGTCGCCGGAAACCGAGGCCGAACTGCGAGCCGCGCTCTCGCAGGCCCTGCAGCATGGCAAGGGTGTGGTGCACGTGCTGTCGGACATCGAAACCCTGGCAGAAGCCATGGAGTCGGGCGAACCCACCGCCGGCATCGGCACGCTGCTGGCGTTTTCCACCCAGCGCGCCTGCCCGGTCTGCCACACCAGCTATGCCGAGCTCGACCCGCGCCTGTTCAGCTACAACAGCAAGCACGGCTGGTGTCCCGACTGCGTGGGCACCGGCGTGCAGCTGAGCCGCGAGCAACGCAAGGTCTTCGACGACTCGGTGCTCGCCGACGACCAGAAGGGCCGCGAGCAAACGTTCGACGAACCCGATGCCGAAGGCGTGGGCGACTCCGCCTGCCCCAGCTGCCACGGCTCCCGGCTCAACCCGGTGGCGCGCGCGGTGCTGTTCCGTGGCACCGGCATCGCCGACATCGCCGCCAAGAGCGTGGTCGAGGTGCACGACTGGTTCGACGGCCTGGCGCTCGAAGGCCGCGAAGCCGGCATCGCCCGCGACCTGGTGCCGGAGATCCGCAGCCGGCTGGAATTTCTGGCCGAGGTCGGATTGGGCTATCTCACGCTCGACCGGGGCGCGCCCACGCTCTCGGGCGGCGAAGCCCAGCGCATCCGGCTGGCCGCGCAGCTCGGCAGCAACCTGCAAGGCGTCTGCTACGTGCTCGACGAACCCACCATCGGCCTGCATGCGCGCGACAACCGCATCCTGCTCGACGCGCTGCACAAGCTCGGCGACAAGGGCAACACCCTGGTGGTGGTGGAGCACGACGAAGACACCATCCGCCGCGCCGAGCACATCATCGACGTGGGCGCCGGGGCCGGCAGCCGCGGCGGCCGCATCGTGGCCCAGGGCTCGGTGGCCGACATCTCCGCCAACCCCGACTCCATCACCGGCCGCTTCCTGCAGCACGCCATGCAGCACCCGCTGCAGCCGCGTCGTGCGGTGGCGCCCTCGCTGGCCGACGGCGCCGCGGCGCCCGACGTAGAGATCGACTGGATCGAACTGCGCGGCGCCACCCTGCACAACCTGCAGGAAGTCGACATCGACGTGCCGCTCAAGCGCCTGGTTGCCATCACCGGCGTCAGCGGTTCCGGCAAGTCGACCCTGGCCCGCGACGTGCTGCTGGCCAATGTGCAAGCTGCCGTGCAGCAGCGCACCACGAGGGCCGGCCGCGACAAGGACGACGCCGGCGTGCACCCCGCCTGGGCCGGCTGCGAATCGCTGGACGGCTACCAGGGCATCGACCGGGTGCTCGAGGTCGACCAGACGCCCATCGGCAAGACGCCGCGCAGCTGCCCGGCCACCTACATCGGATTCTGGGACACCATCCGCAAGCTCTTCGCCGACACCCTGGAGGCCAAGGCGCGCGGCTACGGCCCGGGCCGCTTCTCGTTCAACACCGGCGAGGGCCGCTGCCCGGTCTGCGAAGGCGCGGGCGTGCGCACCATCGGCATGAGCTTCCTGCCAGACGTGAAGGTGCCCTGCGAAGCCTGCCACGGCGCGCGCTTCAACCCCGAGACGCTGGCGGTGAGCTGGCGCGGCAAGACCATCGGCGACGTGCTGCAGATGGAGGTCGACGAGGCCGTCGACTTCTTCGCGGCCATGCCGGTCATCGCCCATCCGCTACAACTGTTGCGCGACGTCGGCCTGGGCTATCTCACGCTCGGCCAGCCCTCGCCCACGCTTTCGGGCGGCGAGGCGCAGCGCATCAAGCTGGTGACCGAACTGGCCAAGGTGCGCGACGACATCACGCGCCGCGGCAACAAGGCACCGCACACCTTTTATGTGCTCGACGAACCCACCGTGGGACTGCACATGTCCGACGTGCAGCGGCTGGTCAAGGTGCTGCACCGGCTCACCGACGGCGGCCACAGCGTGCTGGTGATCGAACACGATCTCGACGTCATCGCCGAGGCCGACTGGATCATCGATCTCGGACCCGAAGGCGGATCCGGCGGCGGCCGGGTCGTGGCCACCGCTTCGCCCGAAGACGTGGTGCGGCTGGGCACCCATACCGGCGTGGCGCTGGCGCCGGTGCTGGCACGCTGAGCGGATCGCAGCGCCTGCCTGCGCTCGCTCTGAGCAAGGGCATGCCTCGGGTCCCATGCCCGGGGCTCGAATAGGGCCGATGGGACTAGTTCGATCACGCGGCACCAGGGCGCGTCACGGCTACTGTGAATGGCTCCATACCTTACCCAGGCGGTGACGCATGAAAGCAATTCCGGAGAACGGTGAAAAGCGTTCCGCCGCGAGCCCTGGCAGGCGCCTCTTTCTCAGCGTGGCCGCCACGTCCGTCGGCGCCCTGGCATCTGCATGCGGCAGTTCCACCGAACCGGGGGTGACCGCCGCGCAAGAGCTGGGTGATCCTCGCGCTGCCGACCCGCAACCAGACGACCCGCGAACCGCCGCCGAATACCTTGCCGCCATGCATCTCGGGTCACAAGCGGGGGACTACCTCGAGATGCCCTATCTCCCTGCGGGCCTGCCCAATGCGGTCGGTGCCGCCGACTTCCTGCGCATGCGCCAGGAAGCCGGGCTCGATCATGTGCGCATCCCCGCCAATTGCGCCGCCCGGGCGGATGTCGACGGCGTGATTTCCGAGAGCTTCCTGAAGCTTCTGGACACCCAGATTCTGCTGGCGCTCGCGCAATTCCCACGCGTGGTGTTGGACGCGCTGCACCATTACCTGCAGTGGAAGGGCGATCACACCTACGACGCCTCATTCGACGACCACGAGCGTGTGGCGCCACTCACCGCAGCGCAGCACGCGGTCCGAGCGACCGCGATCTGGCGACAGCTGGCGCTCCGCTATCAGGCCTATACAACCCGGCTTTCCTTCGACCTGTTCAATGAGCCGTCGCAGACGCAGCAAGGAGCTTTTCCGCCTGGATTGAGCGCCGCCCAGCTCGATGAATGGCATGCCGGCGTCGTGGGCGTGATCCGGGCGACCGGCGGCGTCAATGCGCAGCGGATGATCTGGTTCGAACCCTGGGGCAACCGCCTCGAGCTCCTGACCCTGCCTGCGGACTCCGGGCCACACGGCGTCTCGCCGCACTACTACACCCCGTCCGGCTTCACCATGGGCTCGGTTCCGCTCACCGCCGCGGGCCTTGCCGACTACGTGGCAGATGTCCGGTATGCCCAGGCCTGGGCGGCGTCGCGTCAGGTCGCCCTGTGGATCGGCGAGTCCGGGGTTTCGCGAAACGTTCCTCAGCGCACCGAGCCACGGACGCCCGCCGATCGAGCCGAATTCATCGCCCATGTCCGCAACACCGCCTACGGCCTGGGTGTGCCGGTTTGTGTTTGGGGCTACAACAGCAACTTCGCGCTGTTCGACCAGGCCCACGGAACCTGGCTGCCGTCGATGCTGCAGGCCACCACGGCGCTTCCCGCGCCCTACCCGGTTCGCTCGGTCCCTCCGTTTCAGACGCTGGCGGGCGGCCGCATCGCCAGGATCTTCTGGTCGAACTCCCTGTGGGCCGGCTTTTCATACGACGCGGCAAGCGGGGTGCTCCATGCCCAGGAAAACCAGACCGACCAGGTGCAACGCATTACGCTGGTCTTTCCGGACATGGCCGTCGCCAGCGAGCAATCGTGGATCACCCGCGCCACGGCTTTCGAAGGCTATTGGCAGGTGGGCACGGCACCGTACTACTTCGACGCTACGGCGCAGGACCAGAACGGCGTGCACGGCCTCGACCTGCGCGCCATGACGCCGCAAGGCAAGGACATCTATCCGGTCTACATGCCGGTCGCACCGGGTGGCTTCGACAACGCCTACGGCCCCATCGGATCGGAAGGCAATTACCTCGGCATCGATCTGGGCTTCGATGCCGGCAGCCCGAGCGGAAGCATTGCGCTGGCCTGTCTTCGTTCGCTCTGAACAACCCAACGGCCATCGTGTGCGACAGCGTACCGAGGCCGGGCCCGCCTGGTGCTGGCATTAGCATGCTGGATATCCTCCACCGAACGGGAACCCTCGAATGCAGTCCATGGACCATCAACGCCGCCTGCTTTGCATGGCACTGGCCGGCGCGGGCATCTTGCCTGCAGCCCATGCGCAAGGCGCGAGCAAGCGCACACCGTCGGGAAAAGGCTTTGAGGAGCCCGGCACCGCGCAGGAATACGTGGCGACGATGCGGCTGGGCATGCAGGCGAGCGACTACCTCGAGATGGCGTACCAGCCCGCCGCTCGTCGGAACGCGGTGGGCGCGGCCGACTTCGACGTCATGCGCCGGGAGGGCGGTATCGACCACGTGCGCATCCCGGCCAACTGCGCGGCCCGGGCGGACGCCGAAGGCGTGATCTCCGAAGCCTTTCTTCGCACCCTCGACGAACAGATCGACCTGGTGCTCGAGCGCTTCGAGCGCGTGGTCGTCGATCCGCTGCATCACTACCTGCAATGGTTCGGCGCGCACCAATACGACAAGGTCTACGACGACTACCAGACCATCGGCCAATTCAACACGCAACAGCACGCGGCGCGCGCCACGGCCATGTGGGTGCAACTGGCCAAACGCTACCAGGACAGATCGCTGCGCCTCTCGTTCGACCTGCTCAACGAGCCGGGCCACAAGAAGCCGCCCGAAGGCTATCCGCCAGGCCTCTCCCCCCAGGAGCTCAACGACTGGTTCGCGGTGGTCATTCCCGCGATCAGGGCGACCGGGGGAAACAACGCGAACCGCGTCGTGTGGCTGGAACCCTTCGACAACCAGCTGCAGCTGCTCGCCATTCCAACCAACGCCGGACCCTTGGGCGTTTCCCCGCACTTCTACACCCCGTTTCCCTTCACCCACCGCGACGGCACGCTCACCGCGCCGGGCATGGCGAACTACACGCAGGACATTCTGTATGCGCAGGAATGGAGCAAGGCCAACGGCGTGCCCGTCTGGATCGGCGAAGTCGGAGTCTCCAAAAACAATTCCGCCACCCGCCAGCCGCGTCCGGACGCCGACCGGGCCGAGTACATCGCCCATGTTCGAAACACCCGGGAGACCACCGGCGTTCCCATGTGTCTGTGGGCGTTCAATTCCACGTTCGCCCTGTACGACTCGGCGTCGCAGCGTTGGATGCCGGGAATCCGCCAGGCATTGACCGGCCTGCCACAGCCCTACCCGGTCCGTCCGATTCCGGAATTCACCGCACTCAAGGGCGGACGCATCGCGCGGGGCTACTACAGCAAGAGCCTCTGGCCCGGTTTCCGCTGGGACCCTGCGACCGGCATCCTGACCAGCGATGCCAATCCCGGAGGAAACGAACGGCAGGTGAGCATCGTCTTCCCGGACATCAAAGTCGAAAGCGGACAGTCCTGGATCGTTCGTGCCGCCGAATTCACCGGTAGTTGGCGCATCGGAGCAGGCGCCGCATTCGAAGATGCCGAACGGGCAGACATGAGCGGAAAACGGGGCGTCGACGTCAAGGCGATCAACGACAAGGGACAACCCTTCTACGCGTGGCGGCCTTCCGCCCCGGGAGGATTCGAGACTGCGTTCGGCACGCTCGTCTCCACCGGCACCTTCCTCTCGGTGGACCTCACGCTGTCGGCCGGCAGTCCCCGTGGCCAGATCCGCTTCCTCGCCATCCAATCGGGCTGAATCAGCGCACGACAATGGGCCGGAATGATTCTTGCGTCAAATTCTGCACCGGAACCACAATGGTGAATCAAGACACAAGACCGTCGTAGTCTTCAATGACGATGTCTTAACACGAAACGCTTGTGGTGAAACGTCCGATTCAAAAAAGGGAGTCGCCTTGGCAGAGCCCACCGAGAATCCGCAACGTTTGAATTTGCTCCAGCCCCGGCGGCGGACGATCCTGCTCTCAGCCGTGGCGACTGTCGGCGCCACCGTTGCGGCATGTGGCGGCGGGAGCGATGCCGACACGCCGACCCCCACCGCAGCGACCGGTACACCGGCGCCCCCCACGCCGCCCGCCGACCCGGCGTCCAACACGGACCCTGCGGCGCCGGAAACCGAGGCTCCGGCGCCGGAAGTGCCCGACCCCGTGTTTGCGGAACCGGCGTCCATGGCCGAGTTCATGAGCACGATGCGCATCGGCATCCAGGCCACGGACTATCTCGAAAATGCCAACCTGTCGGCCGGCGCGAATAACAAGGTCGACTTGAGCGACTTCAGCAGAATGCGCGACGAAGGTGGCTTCGACCACGTGCGCATTCCCGCCAACTGCGCCGCGCGGGCCGACGTCAACGGTCTGATTTCCGAGGCCTATCTGGTCGTGCTAGATGCGCAGGTCGACTGGGCGCTGCGGCGGATGGAAAGGGTGATGCTCGATCCGCTCCATGGTTACGCGCAGTGGCGGGGCGATCACGGCAACGACAGCTCTTTCGACGATATCGGTAACGTCGCGCCATTGACGGCCGATCAGCACGCACGCCGCGCCACCGCCATGTGGCTGCAACTGGCGACCCGATACCAGGATCGTTCACTGCGTCTTTCGTTCGACCTTTTCAACGAACCGCTGGTGCGGCAGACGGCCGGGTATCCGGCGGGCCTGACGG
The DNA here is from genome assembly GCF_033546935.1 of Xylophilus sp. GOD-11R. Lineage (GTDB taxonomy): Bacteria > Pseudomonadota > Gammaproteobacteria > Burkholderiales > Burkholderiaceae_C > Xylophilus. Next base: position 4,321,331 of record NZ_CP137854.1, read on the forward strand.
CCGCGCAACTCAACGACTGGCATGCCGAAGTCATTCCACTGATACGTGCCACCGGAGGCAAAAACGCCGACCGGGTCATCTGGATGGAGCCGTGGTCGAACCGCCTGGACCTGATCCGCATCCCGGCCAACGCCGGTCCGGTGGGACTGTCCGCGCATACCTACACGCCTTTCGATTTCACCCATCGGACCAGCTCCCTCACCGCTGGCGGGATGACCAACCTGGTCGAGGACCTGCGCTGGGCCAAGCGGTGGGCGACCAAACTGGGCGTACCCATGTGGATTGGCGAATGCGGCGCCTCTCGCAACGTCTCCGTCGGTACCCAGCCTCGAAACCTGGAAGAGCGAGCCGAATATTTGGCGCATGTTCGCGCAGTGGTACTGGCCGAGGGCCTGTGCGCCGCCTATTGGGGCTACAACGGCAATTTCGGCATCTACGACCAACGCTCCCAGGCCTGGTTGCCCTATTTTCCCCGCGCGGTATCGGCCGTGCCCGAACCGTATCCCGTCCGGGCGCTTCCGTCGTTCACGATACTCAAGGGCGGCCGGGTCGCGCTCGGCTACTATCAAAGATCGACCTGGGCCGGCTTCTCGTACGACCCCTATACCGGCGTGCTCACTTCGGCCGAAAACACCACCGGCGATCACCTCCTGACGCTGGTGTTCCCGGAAATCCCGGTCGGCACCGATCAGACGTGGACCGTGCGTGCCGTCGACTCCCACGGCAATTGGGAATTCGGCAACTTCCCCGCCTACCATGACGCGACCCTGCTGAACTACGCCGGCACAGCCGGACTCGACGTTCGTGCCAAGAATCCGGCAGGGGGCGCCATCTATTCCAAATACCTGGCCCCGACACCGGGCGGATACGACAACGCCTATGGTCCGGTGGCGTCCTCCGATACGTTTCTCGCCGTGGAGATCCGGCTGAAGGCCGGCAGCCCCGCCGGGTACATCTCCTTCATGTGCCTGCGCACGGATTGAGCGTCATCCAGGCGCACCATCCCAGCGCCCGCCGAGGTTCTTCAGCAGCACGTTGACCGCCACCAGGCGGCGGTTTTCCACGTCCAGCAGGCTGCGGCGTGCAGACAGCTCGGTCTGCTGGGCGGTCACCACGTTGAGATAGCTCACGATGCCCGCGCGGTACTGGTTGTTGGCCACGTCCAGCGCCTTGCGTGCCGCCACCAGCGCCTGTTGCTGCACCCCGAGCTCGTCCTGCAGGCTGGCCGCGACGACCAGGTTGTCCTCCACCTCCTGCAGCGCGGTGATGACCGTCTGCCGGTAGGTGGCGGCCGCCTGCTCGCGCGCGTAGGTGGCCGAATCCACGGCCGCGCGCCGCGCGCCGTTGTCGAAGAGGGTCAGCGCCAGCGCCGGCCCGATCGACCAGAACTGGTTGGGCGCACTGATGATGTCGTTGAGGACGGAGCTGCGGTAGCCGGCGCCGGTCGACAGGGTCACCGCCGGGAAGAAGGCCGCACGCGCCACGCCGATCTGCGCGTTGGCCGCCGCCACACGGCGTTCCGCCGCCGCGATGTCCGGGCGCCGCTGCAGCAGCGTGGCCGGCAGGCTGACCGGCACCACAGGCGCCTGCGGCAGGCGCGCGGTGGGTGCGAGCGAAAAGTCGGCCGGCACCCGCCCCAGCAACGCCGCGAGCGCATGCTCTAGCTGCGCCCGGCTCGCCGTGCTTTCCAGCCGCTGCGCCCGCGTCGAATACAGCTGCGACTCGGCCTGCGCCACGTCGGCGGCGCTGGCCACGCCCGCCCGATAGCGGTTGCGGGTGAGGTCGAGGGAGCGCTCGTAGGCGACCAGGGTGTCGTCGAGCACTGCCAGCTGCGCCTCGGCCGCACGGATCGCGAAGTAGGTCTGCGCCACGCTGGCCTGCAGCGACAGCCGGGCCGCCGCCAGGTCGTCGACGCTGGCCTGCGCCCGCGCGGCCGCCGCATCCACGGCCGAAGACAAGCGGCCCCACAGGTCGAGCTCCCAGCTCGCAGTGGCCTGTGCGGTGTAGAGATTGCGCGGCCGGCCGGTGCTCGCACCGACCACGTTGCCGTTGGAATCCACGGTGCCGCTGCTCGCGCCGCTGCTGCGGCTGCGGGTGCCGCCGGCGTTCAGGCCGAGACTCGGCAGCAGCGGCGCACGGCTGCTGTCGAGCGCGGCCTGAGCCACGCGCAGCTGGGCGACGGTGGCGGCGAGCGTCTGGTTGCCGGCCATCGCCTCGTCCTGCAGGCGATCGAGCTCGGCGTCGGCGAACAGCGTCCACCAGGCTTCGGGCACCGGGCTCGGTGCCTCGGGGCTGGCCTGCTGCCAGAGCGCGGTCTCCTTGTAGCTGGCGGGCAGGTTCAACGGCGGCACGGCATGGGTCGGCGCCATCTTGCAGCCGGCCATGGCGAGCGTGGCCACGGCGGCCAGGGCGAGCCGGGTGCAAAAGAAATTCGATCGGGCATCAGGCCGCATCTGGCACATCCTCGGGGGTCCGGGTGGTTCGGCCGGGGCGCATCAGCCTCGGCAGGCGCAGCGCGCGGGTTCGGCGCGCCAGCCGGTCGAGCGCCACATAGACGACCGGCGTGGTGTAGAGCGTGAGCAGCTGGCTGAGCACCAGCCCGCCGACGATGGCGATGCCCAGCGGCTTGCGCAGCTCGGCGCCGTCGCCCTGGCCCAGCGCCAGCGGCAACGCGCCGAAGAGCGCGGCCACCGTGGTCATCAGGATCGGCCGCAGCCGCAGGTGAGCGGCGCGGAAAATGGCCTGCGCCGCGCGGGCGCCGTGGGCCTGCCGCACGATGGCGAAGTCGATCATCATGATCGCGTTCTTCTTGACGATGCCGATCAGCAAAATGATGCCGATCAGCGCGATCAGCGAGAACTCGGTCTTGAACAGCATCAGCGCCAGCAGCGCGCCCACGCCGGCCGAGGGCAGCGTCGACAGGATGGTGACCGGATGCACCAGGTTCTCGTAGAGGATGCCGAGCACCAGGTAGATGGTGACCAGCGCCGCCAGGATCAGCAGCGGCTGGCTCGACAGCGAGTTCTGGAACGCACCGGCCGTACCGCCGAAGGTGCCGCGAATGGCCACCGGCACGCCGAGCTCGGCGATGGCGTTGTTCACCGCGTCGGTGGCCGCCGACAACGAGCCCTCCGGCGGCAGGTTGAAGCTGATGGTGGTCGCGGGCGTGCCCCGGTCGTGGCTCACCGACAGCGGCGTGTTGGTGAGCTCCATGCGGGCGAAGGCGGTCAGCGGGATCTGCTGGCCGAGGTTGTTGACGAAGAAGAAGCCGCGCAGGGTTTCCGGGCTCTGCAGAAATCGCTGCTCGGCGCCCATCACCACGCGGTACTGGTTGAGCGGGTTGTAGATGACGCCCACCTGCCGCTGGCTGAACGCGTCGCCGAGCGTCGCGTCGACCCGGCTGACCGACAGCCCGAGCCGCGCGATGGCGTCGCGGTCGAGCACCAGCGATGTCTGCAGGCCGTTGTCCTGCTGGTCGCTGTTGACGTCGGTGATCTCCGGCAGGTTCTGCAGCACCCGGCGGATGCGCGGCTCCCACAGGCGCAGCTCCTCGTTGCTGTCGGCCTGCATGGTGTATTCGAAACTGGCGTTGGAGCCACGCGCGCCGATGCGGATGTCCTGCTGCGGATTCATGAACAGCCGCGCGCCCGGCTCGCTGGCCAGCCGCTCGCGCAGACGTTCCACCACCTGGTCGGCGGTCACGTCGCGGTCGGCCAGGCCCTTGAGCGAGATGAACATGTAGGCGGTGTTGCGTTGGCCGCCGCCGGTGAAGCCGAGCACGTGGTCGACCGCCGGATCGCTGCGGACCACCTCCAGAAAGCGCTTGAGCCGTTGCTCCATGGCCTGGAAGGAGGTGGACTGGTCGGCGCGGATGAAACCGTTGACCCGGCCGGTGTCCTGCTGCGGAAAGAAGCCTTTTTCGATGACGCCGTAGAGATGGATGTTGAGCCCGATCACCGCCGCGAGCACCAGCAGCGCAACGGGCTGGTGACGCAGCGTCCAGGCCAGCGACCGGCGGTAACCCCGGGCGGTCCCGCGCTGCACCCATCCGGAGAAGGCGTTCCACCCGCGCTCCAGGCGGCCCGGCGTGCGTTGCACCGGCGGGCGGGGCCGCAGGAGCGCCGCGCACATCATCGGCGTGGTGGTCAGCGACACCACCATCGACACCAGGATCGCCGAGGTGAGCACGATCGCGAACTCGCGGAACAGCCGGCCGACGATGCCGCCCATCAGCAGGATCGGAATGAACACCGCGATGAGCGAGATGCTGATCGACAGCACGGTGAAGCCGATCTCGCGCGTGCCGTCGAGCGCCGCGCGCATCGGCGACTTGCCGCGCTCGAGGTGGCGGGTGATGTTCTCCAGCACCACGATCGCGTCGTCGACCACGAAGCCGGTGGCCACCGTGAGCGCCATCAGCGAGAGGTTGTCGAGCGTGTAGCCGCAGAGGTACATCACCCCGAAGGTGCCGGCCAGGGACACCGGCACCGCCACGCTCGGGATGATCGCTGCGCGGCCGTTGCGCAGGAACAGGAACACCACCAGGATCACCAGCCCGACGGCGATCATCAGCGCGTGTTCCACCTCGCGCAGCGAAGCCCGGAGCGTGGGCGTGCGGTCGCTCACCACCGCCAGGTCGATCGCCTGCGGGATCGAGGCCCGCAGCCGCGGCAGCATCGCCTTGATCGCCGCCACCGACTCGATGATGTTGGCGTTGGGCTGCTTGAACACCTGCAGCATGATGGCCGGCGTGCCGTCGACCGAGCCGTAGGTCTGCAGGTCCTGCACCGAGTCGGTCACCTCGGCCACATCCTGCAGGCGCACCGCGTTGCCGTTCTGGTAGCGGATGACCAGCGGTGCGTATTCCGAGGCGCTGCGGGCCTGGTCGTTGGTGGCCACCTGCCAGTAGCGGCCATCTTTCTCGACCGCGCCGAGCGGGCGGTTGGCGTTGGTGGCGGACACAGCGGTGCGCACGTCTTCCAGCGATATGCCGGCCGCTGCGAGCCGGGTCGGGTCGAGGTCGATGCGCACGGCGGGCAGCGCGCCGCCGGCGATCTGCACGTTGCCCACGCCCTCGACCTGGGCGATGGACTGCGCGAGCACGGTGGAGGCGGCGTCGTACATCTGGCCGCGGGTCAACGTCTTCGACGTCAGCGACAGGATGAGGATCGGCGCGTCGGACGGGTTGACCTTGCGGTAGGTCGGGTTGCTGGGCATGCCGGTGGGCAGCAGGGCACGCGAGGCGTTGATGGCGGCCTGCACGTCGCGGGCGGCGCCGTCGATGTCGCGGTCGAGGTCGAACTGCAAGGTCACCCGGGTGTTGCCGAGGGACGAGTTGGAGGTCATCTCGTTGACGCCTGCTATCGCGCCCAGTGCTCGCTCCAGCGGGGTGGCTACCGTGGCGGCCATGGTGTCGGGGCTGGCGCCGGGCAGGCTGGCCGACACGCTGATGGTGGGGTAGTCGACCTGGGGTAGCGGGGCCACCGGGAGGAGGAAGAAGCTCATCACGCCTGAGAGGGCGATGCCCAGGGTCAGGAGGGTGGTGGCTATGGGGCGCTTGATGAACAGTTCGGAGAGGTTCATCTTTCGGGCCCTCCGGGCTGGGTCAGGGCGCTTTGGGTCTTTGGCTTCTTGCCTTTGCCCAAGGTGGGGCTGATGGGTTGCTCCTTGCTGAGCCGGCTTTGCTTCTTTTCTTCTACTGGTCGTAGGGGGGAGCTGGGGCGTCGCTTTTGCAGAGTAGGCTGGTCTTTCTTTTCTTCTACTGGTCGTAGGGTGGAGCTGGGGGCTTGCGCGCCCCCAGACCCGCGGTAACTTTCTTTTCTGGCAAAAAAGAAAGTCACCAAAGAAAGTTGCCTTGAAGACGAGCTCGAGGCTCGGTCGGGCCATTGCTTCGCTCGGCCTGAGGAATGTGCCTTCGAACGCTCTAGCGGCAACAGTTTGGACAAGGGTCGATCCAGTGCCTCTGCCCCTGCTTCGCAGGGTCGGGGCTGAGAGGGTAAGGACAGGCGACCGCACTGAGCACGGTGAGGGGGCCGCGCTGGTCCGATTGCCATGCGCGCTGGCATGCGCCCAACTGTCTGCGCGCTTGCTGTCGCACCGACCAATGCGGCCGCCGTGTACCCATCTGCGATGCCCCATTGACGCGTCGCCCCGTTCCCCCGTCGAGCGCAGCGAAGACCGTCGTAGGCCGAGCGCAGCGATGGCCCGTATGGTGTTCGGGGTCCCCTGTGGTCGAGAGCGAGGAACGGAGGTTTTGCGGATAAGGGCTGGCGGCTGTTTGAGCGAAGCGAGTTCCGCCAGCCCCCGCAAAACCGAGTACCGCAGCGTGTCCGTAAGGACCTCGCCCACCGGGGTCGCCTTTCTTTGGTTACTTTCTTTGGCGAAGCAAAGAAAGTGACTCGCCCGCCGGGGCGAAATCCCGGCCTCTGCCCTCCGCAGGAGAAGCAGCCAACGCAGTGGCACGCAGCCGGCAGAAGGCAGCAGTCCACGCCGTGGCAAGCAGCCGGAAGAAGGCCGCAGCCCACGCAGCGCCACAGCCCACGGAAGAGATCGAGCCCAAGCAGCAATGACCGAAGCTCAAACGCCATCGACGCCTCCGGCAGCAGCCGCACCGCCAGGCGCCTTCCTCCACCTTCGAGCCAAAGTCTCGAACCCCAGATAAATCACCGGCGTGGTGAACAGCGTCAATAGCTGACTGACGATCAGACCCCCCACCATCGTCACCCCCAGCGGATGCCGCAACTCCGACCCGACGCCGGTTCCCAGCATGAGAGGCAGCGCCCCGAGCAACGCGGCAAGAGTCGTCATCAAAATAGGCCGAAACCGCAGCAGACAAGCCTGCCGTATCGCCTCCCGGGGCGAGAGCCCCTCCTCCCGTTCCGCATCGAGCGCGAAGTCGATCATCATGATCGCGTTCTTCTTCACGATGCCGATCAACAGCACGATGCCGATGATCGCGATGATGTCCAGATCCAGCCGCGCGGCCAGCAGGGCCAGCAGCGCGCCCAAGCCGGCAGAAGGCAGGGTCGAGAGAATCGTCACCGGGTGGATGGTGCTCTCATACAGCACCCCCAGCACGATGTACATCGTGACGATGGCCGCCAGAATCAGCAGCAGCGTGTTGGACAGCGACGACTGAAACGCCAGCGCCGCGCCCTGGAAACTGGTCTCCACGCTCAGCGGCAACGCGAGCGCGCGCTGCTCCCGCTTGATCGCCTCCACCGCCTGCCCCAGCGACACGCCGGGCGCGGCATTGAACGAGATAGTCGCGGCCGGCAGCTGCCCGACGTGGTTCACCGCCAGCGCATTCGGCCGCTCGGTGATCCGCGCGACGGTCGACAGCGGCACCGGCGCAGCCGCCGTTGCACCGGGCACGTACATCGTCGCCAGCGCCTCGGGGCCGACGCTGAACTGCGGCCCCACCTCCAGCACCACGCGGTACTGGTTGGACTGGGTGAAGATGGTCGAGATCAGCCGCTGGCCGAAGGCGTTGTAGAGCGCGGTGTCGATCGCCGCCACCGTCACGCCGAGCCGGCTGGCCTCGGCACGGTCGATCTCCACGTAGGCCTGCAATCCCTGCTCCTGCAGATCGCTCGAAACGTCGGTGAGCTCGGGCAGCGTGCGCATGCGCTCCAGCAGCCGGTTGGTGACACCGCGCAGCTCGGTGGTGTCGGGCGAGGACAGCAGGAACTGGTACTGCGTGCGGGCCACGCGGTCTTCGATGGTGAGGTCCTGCACCGGCTGCGGGTAGAGCCGGATGCCGGGCGTGTCGCGCGTCAGATCGGACAGGCGCGCCAGCACCTCGGTCACGCTGCCGCGCTCGGCCTTGGGCTTGAGCGCGATCAGCAGGCGGCCGGTGTTGAGCGTGGCGTTGGCGCCGTCCACGCCGATGAAGGACGACACGCTCTGCACCGCCGGATCGGCCAGCACCTTGTCGGCCAGCGCCTGCTGGCGCTCGGACATCGCCGCGAACGATACCGACTGCGCCGCCTCGGTCGTGGCCTGGATGGCGCCGGTGTCCTGCACCGGGAAAAAGCCCTTGGGCACGGCGAAGTACAGCGCCACCGTCAGCGCCAGCGTGCCGGCGAACACCAGCAGGGTCAGCGCGCCGTGGTCGAGCACCCGGTCGAGCAGACGCCCGTAGCCGGCGATGGTGCGCTCGAAGAAACGGCCGACCGCGCGGAAGACACGGCCGTGTTGCTCTTGCGTTTCATGGCGCAGCAGGCGCGCGCTGAGCATGGGCGTGAGCGTCAGCGAGACCACCGCCGAGATCAGGATCGACACCGCCAGCGTGATCGCGAATTCATGGAACAGCCGTCCCACCACGTCGCCCATGAACAGCAGCGGGATCAGCACCGCGATCAGCGAGATGGTCAGCGAGATGATGGTGAAGCCGATCTGCCGGCTGCCTTCCAGCGCGGCCTGCATCGGCGCCATGCCGTCTTCGACGTAGCGCGCGATGTTCTCGATCATCACGATGGCGTCGTCCACCACGAAGCCGGTGGAGATGGTGAGCGCCATCAGCGTGAGGTTGTTGATGGAGAAGCCCGCCAGGTACATCACGCCCAGCGTGCCGATGAGCGACAGCGGCACCGCCAGCGCGGGAATCAGCGTGGCACGCGCGCTGCGCAGGAACACGAAGATCACCGCCACCACCAGCACGACGGCCAGCAGCAGCTCCATCTGGGTGTCGAACACCGAGGCGCGAATGGTGGTGGTGCGGTCGTTGAGCACCTGCACGTCGAGCGAGGCCGGCAGGGTGGACCGCAGCTGCGGCAGCAGGGCGTTGATGCGGTCGACGGTCTCGATCACATTCGCGCCCGGCTGGCGCTGGATGTTGAGGATCACCCCAGACCGCATTCCTTCCCCCCGAAGAGGCTGCCCGACTTGGGGCGGCCCGGCGGCGGGCATGCCGCTGCCCGACACCCCCGCCCAGGCCGCCAGCCGCGTGTTCTCGGCTTCGTCGACGATGTCGGCGATGTCGCGCAGCCGGATCGGGTTGCCGTTGCGAAACGCCAGGATCAGCGACTGGTATTCGGCGGCCGACTGCAGCTGGTCGTTGGCGTCGATGGTCGAGGCGCGTGCCGGGCCGTCGAAGCTGCCCTTGGCCTGCTTGACGTTGGCCGCGGCGATGGTCGTGCGCACGTCTTCCAGCGTCAGGCCGGCAGCCGCCAGTGCGGCCGGGTTGGCGCGGATGCGCACCGCCGGCCGTCGGCCGCCGGCGATGCCCACCAGGCCGACGCCGGCCACCTGCGACAGGCGCGGCGCGATGCGGTTTTCGACCAGGTCGTGCACCCGGATCACGGGCAGCGAGGGCGAGGTGATCGCGAGCGTGAGCACCGGTGCGTCGGCGGGGTTCACCTTGCTGTAGATCGGCGGCATCGGCAGGTCGCTCGGCAGCAGGTTGCCGCCGGCGTTGATCGCCGCCTGCACCTGCTGCTCGGCAACGTCCAGGCCGATGTCGAGTGCGAAGCGCAGGGTGATGACCGAGGCTCCGCCCGAACTGGTGGACGACATCTGCGTCAGTCCGGGCATCTGGCCGAACTGGCGCTCCAGCGGCGCGGTGACCGAAGACGTCATCACGTCCGGGCTGGCGCCGGGATAAAGCGTGGTGACCTGGATGGTCGGGTAGTCGACTTCGGGCAGCGCCGACAACGGCAGCATGCGCCAGGCCAGCAGGCCGGAGATGAGCACCGCCACCATCAGCAGCGATGTCGCGACCGGCCGCAGGATGAAGAGGCGGGACAGGTTCATGGGTACGCGCTGAAGCGACGATGAAACCGCGTCAGCGCGCTGCAGCGCCCTGCGGCCCGGTCGGCGCAGACGGGGCTGCCGGCGCCGAAGCCGCACCGGCCGCGCCGGGCGCACTCGCCGCACCCGCCGCTGGCGATGCGCCCTGTCCCGGCCCTGCCGCACCGCCGCGCTGCTCACGCAGCTTCTGCATGAAGGCGCGCCGCTCCTCGGGCGACATTGCCTTCATCTTCTCGCGCATCTCCGGCGACATGCGGTCCATGCCGCGCGGGCGCGGCGCCTGCGCATCGACCGCTGCCGCCGCGTTGGCCGCGATCACCTGCACCTGGGCGCCGTCGCGCAGGCGATCGGCACCGTCGGTGACCACGCGGTCACCGGCCTGCAGTTCGCCCTGCACGCTGCTCCAGTCGTTTTCCACGGGCCCCACGGTGACCTTGCGCACCGCCACCGTGCCGTCCTCGGCAACCGCGTAGACGTAGGTGCCCTGGCTACCGCGCTGGATCGCCGCCGTGGGCACGGCGAGCGCGCCCGGCAGCGTGTCGGTCTGCAGCACGACGTTGGTGAACTGGTTGGGGAACAGCGCACCGTCCGTATTGGCGAACACCGCCTTGAGCTTGATGGTGCCGGTGGTCGTGTCGATGGCGTTGTCGATGAAGCTCACCTGGCCGGTGGCGAGCTTGTTGCGGCGGTCGCGGTCCCAGGCTTCCACGGCCAGCGCCTGGCCAGCGCGCACCTTGCCCGCGACCTTGGGCAGGGCCGCCTCGGGAATGGAGAACAGCACGTTGATCGGCTGCGTCTGTGTGATGGTGACGATGCCGGTGGTGTCGGCCGCGCGCACCACGTTGCCCAAGTCGGCCTGGCGCAGGCCCAGCCGACCGGCGATGGGCGCGGTGACCTTGGTGTAGGACAGGCTGAGCCGCGCGGCGTCGACCTGCGCCTGGTCGACCTGCACGGTCCCCTGCAGCTGCCGCACCAGCGCGGCCTGGGTGTCGACCTGTTGCTTGGCGATGGAGTCCTGCGCCTGCAGTTCCTGGTAGCGCTGCAGGTCGACCTGGGCATTCTTGAGTTGCGCCTGGTCGCGCGCCAGACCGCCTTCGACCTGGGCGAGCGCGGCCTGGTAGCTGCGCGGATCGATCTCGGCGAGCAAGGCGCCGGCCTTCACCACGTCGCCCTCGCGAAAACGGATGGCGCGCAATTCGCCGTCGACCTTGGGGCGCACGATGGCCGTGTTCTGCGCGGTCACCGTGCCGATGGCCTGCAGCAGCACCCGCACGTCGCGGCGCTGCGCCACCGCCACCGACACCGGCTGCGCCTGGTTGCCCACGAAGCGCCGCGCACCCGGGCCGCCGATGCCGCCCGGGCCTTGCGCCATGCCGGGCCCGGGCACTGCGCCCGGCACCGGCTCGGTCGCGGTCTGCCGCTGCTGCCACCACCACCGGCCGCCGCCGGCCAGCAGGGCGACGACGGCGATGATCAGCAGGATTCGGGAAGCGCGGCGGGTGCGGCGGGGCGCGGCGGAAGAGGTGCGATCGGGCGCGTCGGGCATCGGCATGGAGTTTCGTCGGGGCGGTGAACTGGCGTGCGGGCGAGCAAGGGCGGGGGGATGCTAATGGCGCCACCTCCCGGCGGGCACCGTGGTTTATAGCTTTACCGACGTTTTACCCGGGGCAATCCCCTTCGCACAGACCGAGCAACGGGGTCGTACGACCCCACTGCGGCGATTCGCCGACCCGGTCGCCGCTTCGGGACGGTTGGCCGGCGTGAGTGTTCGCACGCTGTCTACTGCGGGGCTTTCGACCCGCTGTTGCAACTGTCGCGTCGCCTACCCCAAAACGAGTTTTCCATGCTGTACAAAACTGCTTATTCCGAAGGCGCTTCCAGAACGTCATCCCTCGCGTTTTCCCCGGCGCGTCGAAACTCATCTCCTGGCGCGCTGGAGACCTCCACCGAGCAGAGACTCATCAACTCCGAGCCAATGCCGCCGGAGTTCGAGCCGCTGATGGCCAGCCTCGGATGCCGGCACGGCGGCCTGACGCAACTCTCGGCCTATTTCGCGGCCAAGAACACCGAATCGCCATCACCCCAACCCGCCACGACGATCAGCGCCGAGGCCCTGCCGTTGCCGGAGGCGATCCTGGCCGCGACCCGGGCTGAAGACCTCCAGCCGGTGGTCGAGCAACTCTCCAATCTATGCCAGGCCCTGGGCCTGCCCGAACGTGAGCCGTATCCGGAAACGCTCCACTATCTGCGCTATCCGGACCATGCTGGCTACGCCGACTTCATGGGACGGCGTGCGCGCAGCCTGCCGGCCTACGTTTCGCTGATCGAGGACATCGTTCTGGGACGCGAAATTTTCTTGCCTGCCGACATGCGGCTGCTCGCGCAAGTCATCTCCATCCTGTCGGAGATGAACGGCTTTTCAGCCCACAGCCTGAATGAAAACTCGCCCGACGTTGATCTCACCCCGGGCCGCAACGTCGACCACCTCCATGCCGATGCGCCGCAAAGGCTGGATCAGGACGCGGCCGTCGACGTCGGCGAGAAGTTGGCGGGCGTCGCGGCCACCCATTACGGCGATACCGGCTCGGCAGCCACCGCCATGCAGCTTTACCAGGCAACCTACCGGGGGTTCGGTGACAACGCGAGAGCGCTCATCGGCACCGTGCCCACCGACGTGCTGCACCGGCTGATGCAGTCGATCCGCATCTACGGCTCCGGCGATGAGAAGCTCCAGCTGCGCCAGGTCTTCGAGCGCGACTTGAGCAACATCGCCGCGAACCGCCGTTACCGCGAGCAGAACCAGGCAATTCTGGGTTGCCCGGAAAGCTACCACTGCAGTGCCGACGCCCGCCAGTCGGGCGTGTTGAGGCCCGGGCAGGCGACGATCTTCGAAATGCGCGCAGCGCTCGGTAGCCCATCCGGCCAAGTGGCCTATCCACGCGTGATCAACGTCGCGGCGCCCGCACTCGACAGTCTCAGGCAACCGGAGGTTCGCCATTACCTCGACAGCGCCGATCGCCTCATGCCTGCCGCCTACGAACGGCAGATCGCGACGATCTTTTCGCGGCTGCTGCAAGCCACGCAAGCCGAGCGCCCAGGTCGCGTGGTGCTGTCTGCCATCGGCACCAAAGCCTTTCTGAACCTTCTCAACGACGAGGACAAGGCCACCGCCCAGGGCATCGTCGCCCGTCACTTAGCCGATCTGGCCGCCACGCTACGCGCGCGAGGCATCGACGTCGCCTACACCGACGTGGCGGCCGGTGGCCCGGTATGGGCGCTGGTGGACCGCCATCTGCAAGAAGCCGGCGAGGCATCTCTGGACTGGCTCGGCCCGGTTCCCGGCGAATGGGTGAAAAGCAGCGACCTGCTGGTCAATGGCGCCGACAACGCAGCCGTGGCGGGCAATGGCGGTAAACACGACCGCTCCATCGACGGCGCCTTCGGTGCCAACAGCACGCTGCATGCGCAACACACCCTGATGTGCCGCCTCTATAACGACGGCGCGCTGCGGCTGCCGGCCGACGCCTTCGAGTAACACGATCGCCCGGGAAAACCCGCATCGGCCCACGGTGCCGGATCGGCGAATCCGGCCTACGCGTGCGGTAACCGACCTTTGGTAAGGTCCCAGGCGATGTCTTTGCTGCCCACCGTACTCCCTGACACCGCCCTTTTTCTCGACTTCGACGGCACGCTCGCCGACATCGCGCCCACGCCCGATGCGGTGAAAGTGCCCGGGGGCCTGGTGTCCACCCTGGCCGCCTTGCACCAGCAACTCGGCGGCGCGCTGGCCATTGTCACCGGCCGCCCCATCGCCGATGTCGACCATTTTCTCTACCCGCTGCAACTGCCCACGGCCGGCGAGCATGGCGCCCAGTACCGCCTGGCCGACGGCAGCCGGCCTTCCATCGACCAACCGCCGCTGCACGACGCCGTCGAGGCCATGACCTCGCTGGCACAGACCTACGCCGGTCTGCTGGTCGAACACAAGCCGCATTCGGTCGCGCTGCACTATCGCCATGCGCCAGAACTCGAAGGGCTGTGCCGCGCTTCAATGCAGAAGGTGGTCGCCGGCCGTTCAGGCGTCGAGCTGCTCTACGGCAAGTGCGTGGTCGAGGTGAAGCCGGCCGGCATCCACAAAGGCCAGGCCATCACTTTCTTCATGTCCACCGCGCCCTTCGCCGGCCGGGTGCCGATCTTCGCAGGCGACGACGTCACCGACGAATACGGCTTCACCGCCGTGCAGCAGCTCGGCGGGCGCGGCATCAAGATCGGCGAAGGCGCGAGCGAAGCGCTGCACCGCTGCCTGAGCGCCGCCGCCCTGCGCGGCTGGCTGGCCAGTGCCCGCACCACGCTGCCGCCGCTGACCGAATCGGGCGGTTGGGACATTTCCGACGCCTCGGGTAACCAACGGCAGGGCATCTGATGAGCGAACCGGCAGCGCCGATCCAGGTCGCGGCGTCGGCTGCATTCATCGCCCACGAAGCGATACGCGAGGCAGCGCAGGAACCTGGTTTCGGCCCGCCGGCGGACCCGTCCCTGCGGGTCGGGCTGATCGGCAACTGCGGCCTCAGCGCGCTGGTCGACGTACGTGGCCGCATCGTCTGGTGCTGCATGCCGCGCTACGACGGCGACCCGGTCTTCAACGCTCTGCTGCAGCCCGGGCCGGACGGGACCGCATTCGCCATCGAGATAGAAGACTTCCAGCGCAGCGAACAAATCTACGAACCCAACACCGCCGTGCTGCGCACCCGCCTGTTCGACAAAGCCGGCCACGCCATCGAGATCATCGACTTCGCGCCGCGCTTCTTCGCGCGTCAGCGCTTTTTCCGCCCGCAGATGCTGGTGCGCCGCGTACGCGCCCTGCATGGCTCACCCCGCATCCGCGTCAGCCTCGACCTGCGCTTCGACTGGGGTCGCGAGGCGCCCACCATCACCCGCGGCAGCAACCATGTGCGCTTCGTCGGCCAGGACATGACGCTGCGCCTGAACACCGACGCGCCGGTGTCGCACGTGCTGTCCAAGACGCCGTTCATGCTGACGCACGACCTGCACTTTCTGCTCGGCGCGGACGAAACCCTGCACAGCGGCATCGCCGACACTGCCCGCGATTTCGAGCGTGAAACCATCGCCTACTGGCGCAAGTGGACCCAGCGCCTGCACCTGCCGTTCGAATGGCAGGACGCCGTCATCCGTGCCGCCATCACGCTCAAGCTCTCGCTCTACGAAGAGACCGGCGCCATCGTCGCGGCCATGACCACCAGCATTCCCGAGGCGCCGGGCAGCCAGCGCAACTGGGACTACCGCTTCTGCTGGCTGCGCGACGCCTTCTTCGTGGTGCGCGCGCTCAACAGCCTGTCCGAGCTCGGCACCATGGAAGACTACCTGCGCTGGCTCGGCAACGTGGTGGTGGCCGCGCGCGGCGGCCATGTGCAGCCGCTCTACGGCATCGGCATGGAGCAGCAGCTGCCCGAGTCGCTCGTCGCCCACCTCGACGGCTACCGGGGCATGGGCCCCGTGCGCGTCGGCAACCAGGCGCAAGAACACTTTCAGCACGACGTCTACGGCAACATCGTGCTCGGCGCCGCGCAGGCCTTTCACGACCAGCGACTGCTGCACCGTGCCGGCAAGGCGGAGTTCGTGCAGCTCGAAGCCATCGGTGAGAAGGCCATCGCCGTCTACGGCACGCCCGACGCCGGCATGTGGGAGCTGCGCACTCGTGCCCGCATCCACACATCGTCGGCGCTGATGAGCTGGGCCGCCTGCGACCGGCTGGCCAAGATCGCCGACGCCTTCCACCTGCCCGACCGCGCCACCTACTGGCACGGCCACGCCGACCGCATGCAGACCGAGATCATCGAGAAGTCATGGAACGAAGAGCGGCAGGCCTTCGCCGAAAGCTTCGGCGGCCGCGACCTCGACGCCAGCGTGCTGCTGATGGCCGAGGTGGGTTTCATCGACCCGCAGGACCCGCGTTTCGTCGCTACCGTCGAAGCCATGCAGAAGCACCTGTGCGACGGCCCGTACATGCGCCGCTACGAGGCCCCTGACGACTTCGGCAAGCCCGAGACCGCGTTCAACATCTGCACCTTCTGGCTCATCGACGCCCTTGCCCGCATCGGCCGCAAGGACGAGGCCCGCAGCATCTTCGAAACCATGCTCGCCGCGCGCAACCATGTCGGGATCATGAGCGAGGACACCCATCCCGACACCGGCGAGATGTGGGGCAACTTTCCCCAGACGTATTCCATGGTCGGCATCATCAACGCCGCGATGCGCCTGTCCGCGCCGTGGGAC
This sequence comes from Xylophilus sp. GOD-11R, assembly GCF_033546935.1. Taxonomy (GTDB): domain Bacteria; phylum Pseudomonadota; class Gammaproteobacteria; order Burkholderiales; family Burkholderiaceae_C; genus Xylophilus. The sequence goes on from NZ_CP137854.1 coordinate 4,337,375, forward strand.
AGCGTCATATGAGGCACCACACCGGCGTTGCACTATCAGCAGCAATGGCTCGCCTCGTCATCGCGCAATCGAGCGCCAGCAGCACCACCGCCCCCGGTAGCGCTCATATCCCAAGAGAGCCAGGCCAGGGTTTCCCTGGACTCGGCGAAGCCTTCCCCTGGGGGGATGGCGTTTACACGCAGCGAAGCGGAGTGAATAAGCCGAGGGGCCAACAGACCCAAGTAGAGCCAGGCCAGGGTTTCCCTGGACTCGGCGAAGCCTTCCCCTGGGGGGATGGCGTTTACACGCAGCGAAGCGGAGTGAATGAGCCGAGGGGCCAACAGACCCACGTAGGGCCAGGCCAGGATCTCCCTGGACCGGGCGAAGCCTTCCCCGCGGGGCATGGCAAACCACACGTAGCGCAGCCAAGTCAAGAGCCGAGGGGCTAACAAAATGTCCAGATTAGTCGTTGTTTCGAATCGCGTGGCCGATCCACGCAAGGCCGCCGCAGGAGGCCTCGCGGTCGCCCTCGGCGAAGCGCTCAACAAGACCGGCGGCATGTGGTTTGGCTGGAGCGGCACCGTCGTCGAAGGCGGCACGCCCGGCGAGGGCGAGCTTCACCAGCACCAGGCCGGCCCGGTGAAGCTCGCCATGGTCGATCTGTGCAAGGAAGACCACGACAGCTATTACCTTGGCTACAGCAACGGCGTGCTTTGGCCGGTCTTTCACTACCGGCTCGATCTGGCGCATTTCGATGCCGACCACATCGGCGGCTACCGTCGTGTCAACCAGCTCTTCGCCCGCAAGCTGCTGCCGCTGCTGAAAGACGACGACATCATCTGGGTGCACGACTACCACCTCATTCCTTTGGCCGCCGAGCTGCGTGCCATGGGTTGCAAGCAGAAAATCGGCTTCTTCCTGCACATTCCCCTGCCGCCGCAGCTGATCCTGGCGGCGATCCCGCAGCACGAATGGCTGATGCGCTCGCTGTTCTCCTATGACCTGGTCGGGCTGCAGAGCGAGGCCGACGCCACCCACTTCTGCCGCTACGCCGAAGCCGAGATGGGCGCCCAGGGCCTGGGCGACAACCGCTTCCATGCCTTCGGCCGCACCATCACCTGCCAGGCGTTTCCGATCGGCATCGACGTCGACGAGTTCGCCGCGCTCACCCACGCCAAGGAAGGCCGCGACACCTATATCCGCATGAAGGAGGAGTACGCCAAACGCCGCCTGCTGCTGGGCATCGACCGGCTCGACTACTCCAAGGGCATTCCGCACCGGGTGCGCGCCTTCCGCGAACTGCTCAAGCAATATCCGGAGAACCGCGACAGCGCCACGCTCATCCAGATCGCCTCGCCCACGCGAGAAAGCGTGGATGCCTACAACGACATCCGGGTGGAGCTCGAGGGTCTGTGCGGTGCGATCAACGGCGACTACGGCGAACTCGACTGGATGCCGATTCGCTACATCCACCGCACGGTCGCCCGCAAGCGGGTGCCAGGGCTCTGCCGTGCCGCTGCGGTAGGCCTGGTGACGCCCTTGCGCGACGGCATGAACCTCGTCGCCAAAGAATACGTGGCGGCGCAGGATCCGGCCGATCCGGGCGTGCTGGTGCTGTCGCGTTTCGCAGGCGCGGCCGAGCAGATGAAGGAAGCACTGCTGGTCAACCCCTACGACACCCAGGGAACGGCGGAGAGCCTGCAGCGCGCCCTGCGCATGCCGCTGGAAGAGCGCCAGCAACGCCATCAGAAGCTGCTGGCGGGCATTCGTGCGCAGGACGTGCATTGGTGGCGACGCACCTTCCTCGAGGTACTCGAGAACACCGGTAGCTGAGACGCCGCGGACAGGGGCGGACATGAGTGAGGCGGGCCGCACCCGCAGGGATTCGCCGCTGGACGCGCAACTTCGGGATGGTCCGGGCTGCTGAACAACGACGCTCCCACACTGGCCGCATGAGCCTGCCTACCTCTTACTTCCCCTGCTCCTCGCCCTCACGCTGGCCCAGCCAGTCCCCACCCGCGCTGTCCAACGCCATCGGTTCGCGAGAGTCGCAGCCCGCCAATGTCGAAAGCGTGAACTTTCCTGCCTTCGACAGCGAAAACACGCCGGCGGATTTCGACGCTGTGATGACCACTGCCAGCGCTCCGTTCGTGCCCGGCGTTTCGCCCCAGGGCATTTGCCTGGCCGCAGACATCGACCGCAAGGTACGTATCTTCAACGATCAGGGGTGCACGCTGACCGACCTGATGAAGCATGTCACCTTTTGCGCTGCCAGATCGCCTGCACCGCAAGACGCCGTCAACTGCCTCGCTCGTCTTGCCTGTGCGCGCAACCCGCTGACCGGCAACCCGGTGCCACCGGACACCATGGCCTTCAATGCCGCCATGACGGTTTGCGGCAAGGCCGGTCGAGTGGACCTGGTCGATCAGCTTCACGCCGCCATGGTGGCTGCCAACGTGGAGCCCGACACGGTGACCTACAGCAACTTGATCATGGCCTACACCAAGGCGAAGAAGGTCGGATGGTCGGTCGCCGTTCTGCAATACCTCCTGAGGCATGCCCAGGCGTCGGGCATGGAGCCTGAAACCGCCATCTACCGCTATGTGATCGCGGGCTGCTTGCGTACAGGGCGCGTGACCCAGGCGGTCGATCTCTACTTCGCCATGATCAACCACGGCATCACGCCCAGCACAGAGGTCGAAGCCACGATGCGACCTTACCTGCCTGCGTGACTGCCGCGCCTGCTGTCGCGGCCAGGTGACCTTCGCCGGGAGGCAGGCGGTTTCGCGAACCGTCGGGTCCCATTTGGGGCGGACCGGACACTGGCCACATGTACACGCCGCAACCCATCCACCAACCCTCTGGATTCGAATCGGTTCTGCGCACGCGGGCTGCGAATGAGCGACGTCCGCACCACGGCCCGATTCCCCTTCCGGAGCCGACGACAGCCGCTGACCAGATCGGACTTCCGCCCCGTCCGCTGATGGCCAACCGGGTCGATTTCTGCGCCGTCCCGGTCGAGCCGGATGCGCAAGATATCGAAACCAGAACTCCGCAGGAACGCCGGGAAAGATTGGACCAGGAGGTCTGCCGCTACAACCGCAACGGCGGCAGCGAACGGCCGCTGCTCATGCTGGCCACCGGGCTGATCGCCAAGGCAAGGACGTGGGAAGAGGCCATCGAACGCCTTCGCCAGATCAGCGAGGCCATCCATCCGCTCACCGGCCACCGTGTGCGGCCCGACACCACGGCCTATAACGCGGCCATCGCGGTCTGCTGCAGACAAAAACAGGTCGCCAAAGGCGAAAAACTCTTCGACGAAATCGTGAAGGCCGACATGCAGCCCGATGCGGTGACGTATAGCCACATCATCCTGGGCTACGCCCGAACCAAGGGATTCCATTATTCGACGGCCATCTTCGAATACATGGTGCGTCACGCCGCCACGAGCGACATCAAGCCGGACTCGGTGATGTATCACATGATGATCAAGTCCTACCTGCTGCGCAAAGACCTCGGCAGCGCCCAGGCGGCGGTCACGTCCATGTGGCGGCACGGTGTGGCGCCGCACGTGCATCTCGACGCGATGCTCCGCAGTCACGGCCTACGGCTCCGTGCGGATGACAACCAGGCACCGGAAATCGTTGACATTGGTATGGGTGGGTCCCGTCACCAGCAAGTCGCCTAGCCCTTTGAAAAAGGCGTAGGCATCGTTCCGATCGAGATGGTCGGTAACCGACAGGCCGGCTGCACCAGCGCGCGCCAGTGAATCGGGCGTGACGAAGGCACCGGCGTTGTCTTCCACGCCGTCGATGCCGTCGGTGTCGGCCGCCAGCGCCCAGACGCCGGCCTCGCCTTGCAGCGCCTGCGCCAGGCCCAGGCAGAACTCGCCGGCACGCCCGCCGCGCCCCTTGGCAACGCCGTCGGCCCGGGGACGCACCGTCACCGTAGTCTCGCCGCCGGACAGGATCACGCAGGGTGCGCGAAACGGCTGGCCGCGCCGCGCCACCGACCGCGCCAGTGCCGCATGCACCTTGCCGACCTCGCGCGACTCGCCTTCGATCTCGTCGCTGAGGATGTGCGCCTCCAGGCCCGCCGCCCGCGCCGCTTCGGCCGCGGCTTCCAGCGACTGCTGCGGCGTGGCGATCAGCTGCATCCGCTGCCGCGCGAAGACGGCGTCGCCCGGCTTGGGTGTTTCGAGCGCGCCGGATTCCAATGCAGCCTGCACTGCCGCAGGCAGGGCGATGCCATAACGGCGCAGGATCGCCAGCGCGTCTGCGCAGGTCGTCGGATCCGGCACGGTGGGGCCGCTGGCGATCACTGCCGGATCGTCGCCCGGCACGTCGCTGATCGCCAGGGTCAGCAGCGGCGCCGCACCACAGGCGGCGGCGAGCCGCCCGCCCTTGATGCGCGAGAGATGCTTGCGCACGCAGTTCATCTCGCCGATGTGGGCGCCCGAGAGCAGGAGTTCGCGGTTGATGCGCTGCTTGTCGGCCAGGCTCAGGCCTTCGCAGGGGAGGGTCAGCAGGGCCGAGCCGCCGCCGGAGATGAGGCACAGCACCAGATCGTCCGGCCCCAGCCCCTGGACCATGGCCAGCATGCGTTCGGCCGCTGCCTGGCCCGCCGCGTCCGGCACCGGGTGCGCGGCCTCGACGACTTCGACGCGCGCCGACAGGCCCTCGGGCCGTTGCGGCACATGGTGGTAGCGGGTGACGACCAGCCCCTGCAGCGGCGCGTCGGCCGGCCACAGGGCCTCGACCGCCTGGGCCATGGCGCCGCCCGCCTTGCCCGCGCCGATGACCACGGTGCGGCCGCGTGGCGGCGGCGGCAGGTGCTCGGCCAGGCTGTGCAGCGGCTGGGCGCGGCGCACGGCCACGTCGTAGAGGTGGCGCAGCAGCGCGCGCGGATCGGAGATGGCGTTCAAGGTCATGCGGCCGGCCGCACCTGGTTGGCAGGCTCGCCGCGCTCGAAGGCTTCGATGTTGTCGACGAGCTGGTCGGCCAGGGCCTGCACCGCTTCGTCGGCGGCCCAGGCGACGTGCGGCGTCAGGATGAAATCCGGTCGGTCGAGCAGCGCCATGAAGGGATGGTCGGCCGGTGGCGGCTCGGTGCTGGTGACGTCGAAACCGGCCCCCGCGATCTGCCCGGCCTCGAGCGCCGGACCCACCGCCGATTCATCCACCAGCCCGCCGCGCGCGGTGTTGATCAGCAGCGGCTTGCGCCGCATCGCCGCGAACTCCGGCGCGCCGATCATGTTGCGCGTGGCCGGACGCAGCGGGCAGTGCAGTGTGAGCACGTCGGCGCGCGCCAGCACCTCGTCGAACGGGGTGTAGAGCGATCCCTGGCCGGTGCGTCCCTTGTGCGCGGAGAACAGCACCTTCATGCCCAGCGCCCGGCCCATCGCCGCTACCGCCTGGCCGAGCGCACCGTCGCCGACGATGCCCAGCGTGGAGCCGGCGAGGTCGCGGATCGGGTGGTCGAAGAAGCAGAACTGCCGCGCTTGCTGCCAGCGCCCGGCGCGCACCGAGGCGTGGTAGGCCAGGAGGCTGCGGCGCAGGGCGAAGATCAGCGCGAAGGTGTGCTCGGGCACCGAATGCTTCGCGTAGTTGCGGATGTTGCTCACCACGATGCCGCGCGCCGCGCAGGCCGCGAGATCGACGTTGTCGGTGCCGGTGGCGGCCACGGCCACGAACTTCAGGCTTGGTGCTCCGGCCAGCAGATCGGCAGTCAACTTGACCTTGTTCACGATGAGGATGTCGGCCCGCGCGATGCGGACTGCCACCTCGTCGGGCGCGGTGCGGTCGAACACCTCCAGGGTGTGCGGAAAGCCCACGGTGCGCAGCGTGGTCTGGGGCGAAAGCGTGGCGCGGTCGAGAAAGACGATGTTCATGGCTGGCGAAGATGAATGTCCGAAAGCCTATTCAAGTTTGATGCCGGCCTTGGCGATGATGGCCTGCGAGGTCTGGTTGTCGGACTTCACCATGGCGGCGAAGGCGGCGCGGCTCTCGGGGCGCGGCTCCTGGCCCTGGCCAAGGATCACGGTGCGCACCTCCGGCCGCTGCAGCACCTTGTTGACCTCGGCATTGAGCCGGTCGGCGATGGCCGGCGGCAGGTTGGCCGGACCGAACACGCCATACCACTCGACCATGTTGAAGCCGGGGTAACCCAGCTCCGACAGCGCCGGTGCATTGGGCAGCGCCGTCGCCCGCTTGGCCGAGGTCACCGCCAGCGCGCGGATCTTGCCGCTCTGCAGCAGCGGCAGGGCCGAGGCCAGCGAGGTGCCGGCGAGGTCGAGGTGGCCGCCCATCAGGTCGGCCAACGCCGGTGCGGAACCCTTGTAGGGCACGTGCTGGAGCTTGAAGCCGCTCTTGTCCTGGATCTGTTCGGCGGCCACCTGCGCGACGCTGCCGGTACCTGAAGTGCCGAAGTTCAGCGGCTTGGACGGATTGGCCTTGGCGAAGGCGAGCAGGTCGGCCCAGGTCTTGTAGGGCGAGTTCTCGGCCACGGCCAGCACCATCGGCGCCTCGACCGCGAGCGCCACCGGGGTAAGGTCCTTGGCAGGGTCGAAGCTCAGCTTCATCAGCCAGGGCGCGAGCGAGACGTTGGCGGTCTGGCCGATGACCAGGTCGTAGCCGTCGGGCTTGGCGCGCGCGGTCTCGGCAAGGCCCAGCGTGCCCGCCGCGCCGGGGCGGTTCTCGGGCACCAGCGTCCAGCCGGCTCCGGCGGACTCCGCAAGCTTCACGCTCAGCGTGCGGGCGATGAAATCGGTGCCACCGCCGGGCGTCGACGGGATGATCAGGCGGATCGTCTTGGTCGGGTACTGCGGATCCTGCGCGACGGCGGTGCAGGCGATGGCCGCCACCGTGGCGGCGCAGGCGATTCGGCGGATGAGGTTCATGGCTTTCGTTCCTTCTGTCTTGTCTCTGTCTTGTGATGAACGCTTCGGGCGGCGCAAGCCTCAGGCGGCCGTGTACTTCTGCTCCTGCGCCACCGCTTCCGGCAAGCCGACGAAGGCGTTGTATTCCTCGAACGGCGTGAGCTGATCCTGCACCGCGCGGGTGTCGCAGCCCTGGCGCATGAAGGTTTCCATCATGGTCTTGACCGCCTTGTGCATGGCCAGCAGCGGCTCCACCGGGCAGAGCGCGAAGGAGAAGCCCAGGTCGCCGACTTCCTTCAGGCTGAGCGTCGGGCTCTTGCCCGAGGTGACCATGTTGAACAGCAGCGGCTTGCCCAGCGGCGCCAGGCGGCGCTGGAGTTCGCGCATCTGCTCCACGCTTTCCACCGCGTCGGCATAGAGGCCATCGGCACCCGCGCCGGCGTAGGCGGTGAGGCGGTCGATCGCGTCCTCGATGCCGTTGACCGCGATCGAGTCGGTGCGGGCGACGATGAAGAAGTCCGGGTCCTGCCGGGCCTCGACCATGGCGCGCACCTTCTGCACCATCTCATGCTTGCTCACCAGCTGCTTGCCGGCGAAGTGGCCGCATTTCTTGGGCAGGGCCTGGTCTTCCAGGTGCAGACAGGAGGCGCCGGCCTCTTCCCACAGGCGGATGGTGCGCTGCACGTCGAGCATGCCGCCGTAGCCGGTGTCGGCATCGGCGAATACCGGCAGGTTGGTGGCGCGGCAGACGCGGCGGATGTGCTCGAACATGTCGCGCTGCGACAGTGCGCCCATGTCCGGCTCGCCCGCCTCGATGCCGCAGGCGACGAAGCCGCTGACGAAGATCGCCGGCGCGCCGGCCGCCTCGGCGAGCTTGGCGCTGATGGCGTCGAAGGCGCCCATGCAGACGAAGGCTTCGCCCTCCTTGAACAGGGCGCGGAAACGTTGGTTGCGGCTGAGGGTCGGGGTGGTCATGCGATGGTCTCCGGGATGGTGGTTGTCGGTTTTGCCGCGCGGGGCCGCGCTTCGGCGATCACCCATGCGGCGGCCTTTTCGGCGAGCATGAGCGTGGGGCTGTTGGTGTTGCCGCTGGTGATGGTGGGCATGGCGCTGGCGTCCACCACCCGCAGGCCGGCGATGCGCCCGCCCCGGCCGTCGCGCAGGCGCAGGCGGGAGTCGAGCACCGCCATCGGATCGCCGTCGGCGCCCATGGCCGCCGTGCCGACGGGATGGAAGATGGTGGTGGCGATGTCGCCCGCCAGGCGCGCCAGTTCCTCGTCGCTCTGGTACTGCACGCCGGGCTTGTATTCCTGCGGCTTGAAACGCGCCAGCGCCGGCTGGGCGGCGATGCGGCGGGTCAGGCGCAGCGAGTCGGCGGCCACCTGGCGGTCTTCGGCGGTGGACAGATAGCAGGGCGCGATGGCCGGCGCATCGGCGAAGCGCGGGCTGCGCAGGCGCACCGTGCCGCGGCTGGTCGGGTTGAGGTTGCAGACGCTGGCGGTGAAGGCCGGGAACGCGTGCAGCGGATCGCCGAAGGCTTCGAGCGACAGCGGCTGCACGTGGTATTGCAGGTTGGCGAAAGGCTGCTCCGGCGAGCTGCGGGTGAAGGCGCCGAGCTGCGAGGGCGCCATGCTCATCGGGCCGCTGCGCGAGGCGAGGTACTGCAGTCCGATGCGGGCCTTGCCCAGCCACGACGAGGCCAGCACGTTGAGCGTGGGCGCGCCTTCGATCTTGAAGACGGCGCGGATCTGCAGATGGTCCTGCAGGTTGGCGCCGACGCCCGGCAGGTCGGCGACCACGTCTATGCCCTGCGCGCGCAGCACCTCGCCCGGGCCGACGCCCGACAGCTGCAGGATCTGCGGCGAGCCGACCGCGCCGGCGCAGAGCAGCACTTCGGCGGCGGCGTGCACCGTCACCTGTTCGCTGCCGTTCCACACGTCCGCGCCGGTGCAGCGCCGGCTTCCATCGGGCCGGGTCTCGAACAGCAGGCGCATCACCTGCGCGCCGGTCCACAGTTCGAAGTTGGGCCGGCCATAGCAGGTGGGACGCAGGAAGGCCTTGGCGCTGTTCCAGCGCAGGCCGTTCTTCTGGTTGACCTGAAAGTAGCCGACGCCTTCGTTGTCGCCGGTGTTGAAGTCGGTGCTGTGCGGAATGCCGGCTTGCTGCGCGGCCTGGGCGAAGGCGTCGAGGATGTCCCAGCGCAGCCGCTGCTTCTCCACCCGCCATTCGCCGCCGGCACCGTGCATTTCGTTAGCGCCGAGGTAGTGGTCCTCGTGGCGCTTGAAGGCCGGCAGCACTTCGCTCCAGCGCCAGGTGTCGTCGCCGGTGATGCGCGCCCAGCCGTCGTAGTCGCGCGCCTGGCCCCGCATGTAGATCATGCCGTTGATGCTGGAGCTGCCGCCCAGCGTCTTGCCCCGCGGGTAGCGCAGGCTGCGGCCGTTGAGGCCGGGTTCGGATTCGGTGCTGTAGAGCCAGTCGGTGCGCGGATTGCCGATGCAGTAGAGATAACCGACCGGGATGTGGATCCAGTGGTAGTCGTCCTTGCGGCCGGCCTCGATCAGCAGCACCCGCTTGGCCGGATCGGCCGACAACCGGTTGGCCATGAGGGCACCGGCCGTGCCGGCGCCGATGACGATGTAGTCGAAGCTGGGGTCGCTCACGGGCTTGTCTCCGTCGGTGTACTTGCACCGCGTGTTATTTGCCGCAACGCCTGGCGAGGCAGCGGCTTGAGGCCAAGTTTGCAACGTGCGACGGGACGTGCGCCAATGATTTCGGCAAAACAGCGATATAAATGCCGCAAATATGATCCTTGCCGCCATCGACCTCCAGACCCTGCGTACCTTCGTGGCCGTAGCCCAGGAAGGCAGCGTTTCGCGCGCCGCCGTGCGGCTGCATCGCTCGCAGCCCGCGGTCAGCCTGCAGCTCAAGCGGCTGGCCGACATGACCGGCCTGGTGCTGTTCCAACGCACCGCCCACGGTCTGGTGTTGAGCGCCGACGGCGCCGCCTTGCTGCCACAGGCCGAAAGGGTGATGGCCGCCACCGACGATTTCGCGCAGGCCGCCGGCCGGCTGCACGGCACGGTGCGCGGCCAGTTGCGCATCGGCACCATCCTCGAGCCGCCGTTCATCCGGCTCGGCGACTTCCTGGGCGAGCTGGTCGATGCCGCGCCGCAGGTGGCCACCGAACTGCGCCACGGCATGAGCGGCGATGTGCTGGCCCAGGTGCAGCACGGCGACCTGGACGTGGGCTTCTATCTGGCGCCGAGCCTGGAAACCACCCGCGCGCTGCAACCCGAGCTCGCGGTGCGCACCCTCAACCGCTTCACTTACCGGGTCGTCGGCCCCGCCGGCTGGGGGCCCCAGCTGCAGGGCCGCGACTGGGAGGGCCTGGCCGCCCTGCCCTGGCTGGGCACGCCGCCCGAGTCGGTGCACCACCGGCTGCTGGGCGATGTCTTCGGCCCGCGCGGGTTGTCGCCCCGGTTGGCCGCACTGGTGGACCAGGAGTCGTCGATGCTGGATCTGATCAAGTCCGGCGTCGGCCTGAGCCTGGTGCGCGACGCCATCGCCATGCGCGAGAGCCAGACCCACGGCCTGGCGGTGGCCGACCGGGTGATGCTGCCCTGCGAGCTGCAGTTCGTGTCGCTGGCCTCACGCGTGCAGGAGCCCGCCTTGGCGGCCGCGTGGGAGGCGCTGGAGCGGGTGTGGCGGCGGTGACCGGGCGGCCGCAAAACTAAAAAAGGCCGGCGAAACCGCCGGCCTTTTTGTTTCAGGGCAGCGTCCTCACACGCCCCAGACCACGTCCTGCCGTTCGTCGAGGCTGCGGGTCAGCATGTCGATGAAGGGGGCCACCCGGCGGCGCAGGCTGATGTTGCCGTCGCTGTGCAAATGGTCGTCGCCCTGGTGGTGGTCGCCCACCGACTCGACAACGTCGGGCTGGGCTTCGTGCTCGGCGACTGCGCGTCGCAGGGCGGCGACGGCGTCGGGAATCTGCTCGACGGTGATGATGCCCTGGGGTCCGGGATCCTTGCCGATGATGCGCAGCACCTGCTGGGCGCTGGTCTCGAGGAGGATGACTTCGGCGGTGGCGCGTGACTTGAACTTCAGCATGCGGCCTTCCTTTCTTCTGTGTAGATGTAGCCCCGTTCGAAGGGATAGACGGATTGTGCGCCTGCCATGCGGCCCGAATCGAGCTTGCCGTCGGGCTTGATGGCCAGGATCTGGTGCAAGGATATCCAGCCCCGCTCGAAACTCATGGCGCTTCCGGACAGATAAAGCCTGTAGGCGCGCAGGACGCGTTCGGCCCGGTCGGCATTACTGCCGGCCGTCAGAATCCGGCGGGCTTCGTCGAGCTGGCCTTCGAGCGAATCGGACCAGGCCCAGAGCGTGCGCGCGTAGTGCGGCCGCAGGCTTTCGACGTCGACCGACTCGAGCCCTGACGCCGCCATGTCGGCCAGAACGCGGCTGACATGCAGCAGTTCGCCGCCGGGAAAGATGTACTTCTCGATGAAGTCGCCCATGCCGGCGCCGAGCTGCGAGTTCTCCAGGCCGCCGGCGGTGATGCCGTGGTTCATCACCAGGCCGCCCGGCGCCAGCAGGCGCATGAGCTGGCCGAAGTAGGCGGTCATGTTGGCGCGGCCCACGTGTTCGAACATGCCCACCGACGAGATCTTCTCGAAAGGCTGCGCCGGATGGAGATCGCGGTAGTCGCACAGCAGCACCTGCACCCGATCGCCGAGGCCGCGCTCGGCGATGAGCTTCTGCACATGCGCATGCTGGTTGCGCGACAAGGTGATGCCGGTGGCCTGCACGCCGTAGTGCTCGGCCGCCCAGAGCAGCAGCGCGCCCCAGCCGCAGCCGACGTCCAGGTAACGCTGGCCGGGCTGCAGATCGAGCTTGCGGCAGATGTGGTCGAGCTTGGCTTCCTGGGCCTGCGCCAGGGTCATCGTGTTGTCGCGGTAGTAGGCGCACGAATAGACGCGGCGGGGGTCGAGCCAGAGTTCGTAGAACCGGTCGGAGACGTCGTAGTGGAACTGGATCTGCTCTGCGTCGCGCTCCCGGGTGTGCGCGGCCAGTGACTTCATGCGGCGCAGCATCGGCGTCCACCAGCGCTGGTCCGGCGAGGTGGGGTCGTTCGGCAGGATGCCGGCCACGGCCTGCATCAGGTCGCGCATGCGGCCCTGAATCTCGACGCGGCCTTCGACCACCGCCTCACCGAGTGCCCCGACCTGCCCGGCCGCCAGGCGGGCGAGCGCCGCCATGTCGCGTATGTGAAGCATGACCGCGGCCTTCGCCGGCCCGACCCATTCACCCCCGGGAAGCTGCAGCGCGACGGTGACCGGAAGTTGTCGCAGCCGCTCCTCTATTTGTCGTTGTAAAGCGTGCATGGAGAAAAATTTTTGCGCCGCTGTTAAAAATCGTCAACAGTCAAAATGTCGGACAAGTCCGCAAAATTGTTGTCAAAAGCGGTCGTTATTTCCCATCGAAATGCATCGAATGACAACAAGCGCGCAATTGCACCGATTTCGAGCGCGTAGCTTTCAATCTGCTTTCCAAACGATGCGTAAGTTATTTCAAATTTTTGATCGACATGCACGTCTTGCCATGGTTTTGGCTCCACTGCTGGCCGGATGCACCGGCCTGGGCAGCACCGGACCGGGCTATTACTGGCAGTCGATCACCGGCCATCTGGAGCTGATGCGCTCGGCCCGGCCGGTGGACGACTGGCTGGCAGACCCCACCACCAGCCCGGCTCTGCGCGACCGGCTGCAGCTGTCGCAGCGCATCCGGGCCTTCGCGTCGAAGGAACTGGGCCTGCCGGACAACCCGAGCTACCGGCGCTACGCCGACCTGCATCGCGCCGCGGCCGTGTGGAACGTGGTCGCCGCGCCGCCGCTGTCGCTGACGCTGCAGACCTGGTGCTTTCCGGTCACGGGCTGCATCGGCTATCGCGGCTACTACAACGAGCGCGCGGCGCGAGAGGAAGCCGCCGGCCTGCGCGGCCAGGGGCTGGAGGTGTCGGTCTACGGCGTGCCGGCGTACTCCACGCTCGGCTGGCTCAACTGGGCCGGCGGCGATCCGTTGCTCAGCACCTTCATCGGCTACCCGGAGGGCGAACTGGCGCGCATGGTGTTCCACGAGCTGGCGCACCAGGTCGTCTACGCCGAGGGCGACACCACCTTCAACGAGTCCTTTGCGACTGCCGTCGAGCAGATGGGTCGCGAACGCTGGCTGGCCCGCGAGGCCTCGCCCGAGGCCCGCACGGCCTACGAACGTTATGCCGGTCGGCAACGCGATTTCCGCGACCTGACGCGCGACACGCGGCGCTCGCTCGAGGTGGTGTACGAGGCGAGCGATGCCTCGATCGAGGAAAAGGAAACCCAGAAGGCGGCGATCATGGCCGAGTTCCGTGCGCGATACGCCGCGCTGCGCCAGGGCTGGGGCGGCGATGCGGCCGGCGTTGGCGGCTATGACCGCTGGGTGGCGGAATCCAACAACGCGTCGTTCGGCGCGCTGGCGGCCTACGACACCCTGGTGCCGGCCTTCCAGGCGCTGTTCTCCCAGGTGGCCGCGACCCCGGGCGATCCGTGGCCGCGCTTCTATGCCGAGGTGCGCCGGCTCGCCGCGCTGCCCAAGGCCGAGCGGCTGGCGGCGCTGCAGGCGCTCGCCCCGCCCTGAGCGGCTCGCTTCAGCGCAGCGGCGCGGGTGCGTCGAACCAGGCGCGCACCAGCTCCACCCAGCAGCGGGCGCCGGTGGGAATGAGGGCGTCGTTGAAGTCGTAACTCGGGTTGTGCAGCATGCACGGCCCCATGCCGTGGCCCGCGTCGCGATGGCCGCCGTCGCCGTTGGCCAGGAAGGCATAGGCGCCGGGGCGGGCCATGAGCATGTAGGAGAAGTCTTCCGCGCCCATGGTGGGCTCCTGCGCCGGCACGTTGTGCTCGCCCAGCACCCGCTGCGCCACGCCGCGCAGGAAGTCGGCTTCTGCCGCGTGGTTGATGGTGGGCGGATAGTTGCGGTCGAAAACGAACTCGCAGTCGGTCTCGAAGGCCGCGCAGGTGTGTTCGGCCACCTGGCGCATGCGCCGCTCGATCAGGTCGAGCACCTCGATGCTGAAGGTGCGCACCGTGCCCTCGATCACGCAGGTGTCGGGCACCACGTTGGTGGCCTCGCCGGTGTGGATCATGGTGACCGAGATCACGCCGGCGTCCAGCGGCTTCTTGTTGCGGCTGACGATGGTCTGGAAAGCCTGCACCATCTGGCAGGCCACCGGCACCGGGTCGATGCCCAGATGCGGCATGGCGGCGTGGCAACCCTTGCCGCGGATGGTGATCTTGAATTCGTTGGACGAGGCCATGACCGGCCCGGCGCTCACCGCCATCTGGCCGGGCAGCATGCCGGGCCAGTTGTGCAGGCCGAAGACCGCCTCGCAGGGAAAGCGGTCGAACAGCCCTTCTTCCACCATCGCACGGCCACCGCCGCCGCCCTCTTCTGCCGGCTGGAAGATGAGGTGCACCGTGCCGTCGAAGTCGCGGTGCTTCGACAGGTGCTCGGCCGCGGCCAGCAGGATCGCCGTGTGGCCGTCGTGCCCGCAGGCGTGCATGCGGCCCGGATGCCGGCTGGCGTGGGCGAAGGTGTTCTTCTCGAGGATCGGCAGGGCGTCCATGTCGGCGCGTATGCCCAGCGTGCGGCGGCCGCTGTCGCGATCGCCGCGAATCACGCCGACCAGCCCGGTGCGGCCGATGCCCCGGTGCACCTCGATGCCCCAGGCCTGAAGCCGGTCGGCCACCAGGCCGGAGGTGCGCACTTCCTCGAAGCCGAGCTCGGGATGGGCGTGGATGTCGCGCCGCAGGGCGGTAATGGCCGGCAGGTCGGCGTCCAGGGTGTCGGTGGTCATCGCAAATTCCTCGATTGAAAAGCCGGTCCGGCGCCGGGCCCGATGCGGCCTCAGTCCAGGCCCATCAGCATGCCACGCCGCCAGGTTTCGGTGATCAGCATCAGCGGCCCGTCGGGCGTGATCACCCGGTAGCTGCGGGTGGCTTCGGCGTCGGGCTGGCCAACGGCGTTCCACAGCCGTTCGCGCACCGGCGCCATGCCCGCGTCGTCGAAATCGCGCTTGGCCCAGAGCCGCTCCAGCAGGTGGCCGATGGGCGTGGTGCCGGCTTCGAGCTCGGCACGCACGGCCGGTGCCAGGCCTTCCAGGGCGATGTAGCTGAGGTTGTCCATCATCACCTGCCCGTGCGCCGCGAGGCAGACACGGCGTTCGATGAAGCGCTCGCCCGGCAGACGTTGCCGCACCACGGCCGGCACCTCGGCGGTGAGGTGTTGCAGCGGCACGTAGAGGTCGATCGGCCTGCCGGCCACCGTCTCGCACAGGCGGGTGGTGGAGCCGTCCTGCACCATCAGCAAGCGAAGGAAACGGCGTTCGACACGTTCGCGATCCGGCACGGCACCGGCCTGGAGAAAACGCTGGCGCAGCAGGCCGGCGGGCAGTTCGGACAAGGGCACGGACCGGAATCTCCCGAAGCTCGGTGAGGTGAAAAAGAGACGCTGCCGAGTGTAGTCGCGCCATTTCCCCTAAAATAGATAGCAAGCTAACTAGTTTGAAGCTAGCTTTCAATCACCTTTCCCCGGATCACGAATTCCATGAGCAAGACCTCCGCTGCCAAGAGCCGTGCCGCCGCCCTGATGACGGTCACCAGCTCCCTGGCGACACTGCAGCGCGGCTACCGCTCCGCTGCAGACCGTGCGGTGGCGCACGTCGGCATGTCGCAGGCCATGGCCTGGCCGCTGGTGATGATCGGCCGCCTGGGCGACGGCATCCGTGCCGGCACGCTGGCCGAAATGCTGGCGATCGAAGGCGCCTCGCTGGTGCGCCCGCTCGACCAGCTCGCCGACGCCGGCCTGATCGAGCGCCGCGAGGACGCCACCGACCGCCGCGCCAAGGGCCTCTACATCACCGAGGCCGGCCAGGCCGCGCGCGACCAGATCGAACGCGCCCTCGAAGAGCTGCGCGCCGACATCTTCGGCGGCGTGTCCGACGACGATCTCGCCGCCTGCCTGCGCGTGTTCGCCTCGCTGGAGGCGCGCGTGGGCAAGGGAGGCGCCGGCGCCGCCGCGCAAGCCTCCGCCCAGGAGCCGGCAACGTGACCCAGCTCCTCGTGCTGCCGCCCTTCCTGCGGCAGTTCAACCGCCGCGACTGGCTGTTCTCGGTCAAGACCTTCGGGGCCGCGATGCTGGCGATGTACCTGGCCAACCGGGTCGGGCTGCCGCGCCCGTTCTGGGCGATGACCGCCGCCTACATCGTGTCCAACCCGCTGGCCGGCGCCACGCGGTCCAAGGCGCTCTACCGCTTTCTCGGCACGCTGCTGGGCTGCACCGCCACCGTGCTGCTGGTGCCGGCCTTCTCCAACGCGCCCGAACTGCTGTCGCTGGTGCTGGCGTTGTGGCTGGGGCTGTGCCTGTTCCTGTCGCTGCTCGACCGCACGCCGCGCTCCTATGTCTTCATGCTGGCCGGATACACCGCCGCGCTGATCGGGTTTCCGTCGGTGGAGGCGCCCGCCGCTCTGTTCGACACCGCCATCGCCCGGGTCGAGGAGATCGGCCTGGGCATCCTCTGCGCCAGCGTCATCCACGCCATCGTGCTGCCGCAGGGCATGGCCGGCACGCTGACCGCCATGCTCGACCGCTCGCTCGGCGATGCGCGCACCTGGCTGGCCGACCTGCTGGGCACCACCGGCTCGCGCGTGGCCGAAACGCCCGAGCGGCGCCGCGCGCTCACCGTGGACCGCCGGCGCCTGGCGCTGGACATCACCCAGCTGCGCCTGCTCTCCACCCACCTGCCCTTCGACACCAGCCATGTGCGCTGGACCGCCGGCGCCATCGGCGAGATGCAGGACCGCGTGGCGGCGCTCACGCCGACGCTCTCGGCACTGGAAGACCGGCTGGTCGCCATGGAGCAATGCGAGGGCGCGCTGCCCGACGACGTACTGGCCGTGCTGGCGCGCGCCGGGCGCTGGCTGGAAGACGGCGCCGATGCCACCGACCTGCCCGCGCTGCGCCAGGAGATCCAGGCCTTGGCCGACCGGCGCGTGCCGCCGGTCGAGTTACCGACCGACGACGGCTTCGTCGGCCCGCCCGCTCCCCTGTCGCCCTGGAACCGCGCGCTGCGCATCGACCTCGCCGCGCGCCTGGACCAGTTGCTGTCGGGCTGGCGCACCTGCCTGGCGCTGCGCCAGGACATCACCGACGGCCTGGCCGGAAAACCCGCACCGCTGCGCCGTTCGGCCGCGCTGGGCCGCAAGGTGCTGCATCGCGACGTCGGCATGGCGCTGCTCTCGGCGATTGCGGCGGTGCTCGCGGTCGGCCTGTGCTGCACCTTCTGGATCGCCACCGGCTGGCCGAGCGGATCGGTAGCCGCCATGATGGCCGGCGTCTTCTGCAGCTTCTTCGCCACCATGGACGACCCGGTGCCGGCGATCCACGGCTTCCTGGTCGCCACGCTCTGGTCGCTGCCGATCGCCGCCATCTATGTGCTGGTCGCCCTGCCGCTGATCCACGACTTCGCCATGCTGGTGCTGGTCTGCGCGCCGGTATTCCTGGTGCTGGGCTGCTACGCCGGGCGGCCCGCCACCATGCTCATCGGCCTGGGCATGATCATGGGCATCAGCGGCTCGCTGGCGCTGCACGACACCGCCACGGCCGACGTGGCGACCTTCCTCAACATCAACCTCGGGCAGATCGTCGGCATCGTGGCCGCCGCCCGGGTGACCCGGCTGGTGCGCTCGGTCGGCGCCGACTGGAGCGCCGAGCGCATCCGCCGCGCCACCTGGCGCGACCTCGCCGGCATGGCCTCGGCCCGGCGCTCCGACGTGCAGCGCGAGGCCTACGCCGCCCGCATGCTCGACCGCATCGCTCTGCTCGCGCCGCGCGTGGCAGCCGGCGACAGTCAGCCCGACTCGCCGCGCACCCAGCGGGTGCTGCGCGAGCTGCGCCTGGGCGACGACATCGGCCGGCTGCAGCAGCTGCGCACCCGCCTGCCGCGCACCAGCGTGGCCGGCCTGCTGGCGGGCATCGCCGAGCTCTACCGCGACCGCATCGCCGGCCGGGTCGATCCGGCCGCCAGCGAAACCGCCCGGTCGCCGGCGCTGCTGCGCGAGCTCGACCGCATGCTGGTCGCGGCGCTGCACGACGTGTCGCGCCCCGGCGTCGACACGCAGGGCGCCGTGTCGGCCATGGTCGGCCTGCGCCGCAACCTGTTCTCGGATGCGCCCGCTGCCATCCACTCCCCTGTTCCCGGAGGTTCGATTCCATGATCGGTGAAGCCAGTTTCTACGGGCTCTACCTGCCCTGGCTGATGTTGCTGGCCGGCGGCGCGCTGCTGGCGAGCTGGGTGCTGCGCCGCCTGTTGGCGACAGCCGGCGTCTACCGCTGGGTCTGGCATCCGGCCCTGTTCGACATCGCGCTGTACGTGCTGGTGCTCTACCTGCTGGTCCGCCTGACCGAAGTGCCTTTTCAGTGAATTTCCTGCCTCGCCCAAAATTTCAGAGACCGCGATGACCGCCCCCGCCACCTCCCGTTCCATTCCCGCCCTCTGGCTCGCCCGCATCGCGCGGGTCGTGCTGACCCTGCTCGTGGTGCTCGCCGCCGTCTGGGCCGGCCTGCAGCTCTGGGACCACTACGAACTCGCCCCCTGGACGCGCGACGGCCGGGTGCGCGCCAACGTCGTGCAGATCGCGCCGGATGTCTCCGGCCTGGTCACCGCCGTGCCGATCCAGGACAACCAGCGCGTGGCCGCCGGCACCCTGCTGTTCGAGGTGGACCGCGCCCGCTACACGCTCGCGCAGCGCCAGGCCGAGGTCAACATCGGCATGCTGCGCGCCGCGCTGTCGCAGGCCCAGCGCGAGAACACCCGCAATGCCGACCTGGGCAATCTGGTGTCGCAGGAAGTGCGCGAGCAGACCCGGGTGCGACAGCAGGTGGCGCAGGCCAACCTCGACGCCGCCATGGTCGCGCTCGACAGCGCCAGGCTCAACCTCGACCGCGCCTCAGTGCGCGCGCCCACCGACGGCCTGGTGACCAACCTCGACCTGCGCCAGGGCGCCTACGCCGCAGCGGGCCATCCGGTGCTGGCACTGGTGGACGCCGGCTCGCTCTATGTCGAAGGCTATTTCGAAGAAACCAAGCTGCCGCGCATCCACATCGGCGACCGGGTGAAGGTGTTGCCCATGGGCGGCGGCCGGCTGAGCGGCACGGTCGAGAGCATCGTCGCCGGCATCGCCGACCGCGACCGCAGCACCAGCGGCAACCTGCTGCCGAGCGTCAATCCCACCTTCAACTGGGTGCGGCTGGCACAGCGCATTCCGGTGCGTGTGCGGCTCGATCCATTGCCCGAAGGCACGCGGCTGGTGGCCGGCCAGACGGTGACGGTGGCGGTCGAGGAGGCCGGGCGCAAACCCTGGATGCGGGTCGGCATGCCCATCGCACCGGACACACCGGTCGCACCCACTGCCGCTACACCGGAGCGCAAATCGTGATCCGCCGCGGCACGCTCACCGCGATCGGCCTGGCCGCCTGCCTGGCCGGCTGCGCCACCCACCCGGTCGGCCCCGACTACCAGGCGGCCGACCCGCTGCAGGCGGCGCACCCGGCGTCGGCCGGCGCCTTCCTGTCGGCGGAACCGGCCACCGCCTCGGTCGCGCCGCTGCCGGACCACTGGTGGCGGCTCTACCAGGATCCTCGGCTCGACGCGCTGGTGCAGCAGGCCTTCGCCCACAACACCGACCTGCGCCAGGCGGTCGCCAATCTCGAACGCGAGCAGGCGGTCGACCAGGAAATTCGCGGCGCACAGCGGCCTTCCATCGCGGTGGGCGGCGGGCCTTCCTACGGCCACAAGTCGGGCATCGACCTGGTCAAGCCCGGCTTCACGCCGCCGAGCACCTTCAATTACAGCTCGCAGGCCAGCCTGTCGTACCAGCTCGACCTGTTCGGCCAGATCCGGCGCGCCATCGAGGCGGCCGAAGCCGGTACCGGATCGGCCGAAGCCGCGGTCGATCTGGTGCGGGTGAACGTGGCGGCCGGCACCGCGCGGGCCTATGCCGAGGTCTGCTCGACCGGCCTGCGACTGCGCAGCGCCCGCACCTCGGTCGACCTGCAGCAGCAGGCGGTCACGCTGTCGGACCGTCTGCAGCAGGCCGGCAAAGTGGGCGTGATCGATGCCGCCCGCGCCCGTGGACAGCTCGAGCAATTGCGCGCCGCGCTGCCGCCGCTGCAGGCCCGGCGGCAAACCGCGCTGTACCGGCTGGCCACGCTCACCGGATCGCCGCCGCGCGAGTTTCCGAGCGAGGTGACCGACTGCGTGCAACCGCCGCAACTGGCCGGCGCGATTCCGGTGGGCGACGGCGCCGCACTGCTGCGCCGGCGGCCCGACATCCGCCAGGCCGAGCGCGGCATCGCCGCGGCCACTGCGCGCATCGGCGTGGCGACGGCCGATCTCTATCCCAAGGTGTCGCTGGGCATCGCAGCGGCCAGCACCGGCCGCATGAACGACTTCGGCGGCTCCGACACCTTCGGCTACAGCCTCGGGCCGCTGATCTCCTGGACGATTCCCAACACCGGCGCGGCGCAGGCCCGCATAGCGCAGGCCGAAGCCTCCACCCGGGCCGCCGTGGCCCGGTTCGACGGCACGGTGCTCAACGCCCTGCGCGAAACCGAGACGGCCCTGAGCGCCTACGCCCGCGAGCTCGATCGGCGCGCCGCACTGCAGGCGGCGCGCGACCAGGGCGCCGTGGTGGCCGACCAGGCCCGCCAGCTCTATCGCAACGGCAAGACCGGCTCGCTGGACGCGCTGGACGCCGAACGCGCACTCGCCGCCAACGAAGCGGCGCTGGCCGCCTCCGACGCGCAGCTGGCCGACGACCAGGTCAGCCTGTTCCTGGCCCTGGGCGGCGGCTGGGAAAACCCCTGACGGCGCGCCGGGCCACCGGACTCAGCCAGCGCTCAGCCGCTTGACGTTGGCAACGGCTCGGCGGCTGATCGGCTCCATGCCCTTGCCCAGGATGGACCACGAGGCGCGTTGCCATTGGCGCTCGAAGGAGCGCATGGTCGGCGCGCGGTGGGTCAGCGGAAACCAGAAGGCCATGGCCATCTGCCAGGCCATGCGCTGCTGGGTCTGCACGACCTGGCCGAACATGGCGATCCACGACTCCTGGAAGGCCGCGACCTTCTCGTCGCTCATCAGTTTGAATTCGTCGCGGTCGCGTTGCGACGGCGACGCGCCCGCCAGGGCCATGCGGCCCAGCCGATGGGCCACGACCTGCGGTACGGCGAAGGCCAGTTCGGTGGTCTGGGCAGCAAGGGATCGTGCCCCGCGCATGTGGTGAACGGTCATGGCTATCTCTCCCGGTTGAAACGACCGGCCCATGATGCGCCCCGCTTCCCCGGCCGGCGTGGGAGGAATACCACGTCCACGATAGGTAGATGCGCCCAGTCGGCCCTCACTCGGGCCGCAGGCAGCGTCAATCGGCGCCTTCGAGCAGATGGCGTTTATCTCGCACGTCGCGCCAGTCGGCATGGTCGGCCGGGGGCGCCTGGGTGCGGCGGATGGGTTTCCAGCGCGGGTCCTGCGCCAGCCGGGCATTGAGCGCGATATAGGGCTGCTGCTCCGGCGTAGCCTCGGCCGCATTCACGATGGCGCCGACCGGGCACTCGGCCACGCAGACCGAGCAGTCGATGCAGCCGACCGGATCGATCGCCAGGAAGTTGGGTCCCTCGACGAAGCAGTCCATCGGACAGACCTCGACGCAGTCGGTGTATTTGCAGCGGATGCAGGGCTCGGTGACGATGAAAGGCACGCCGTCTCCGCTCAACCGCCGCGCGGCGCCTCGAAGCCGGCCTCGCCATCTTTCCAATAGGCGGCGGCGCTGATCGCGTAACGGTCATGGCCTTTTTCCTCGACCAGAAACCGGCGCAATTCGGCGCTGGTGCGGCCTTCGCCGGCGCACCAGGCGTAGCCCTCGCCCGGCGGCAGCGCCAGCGCGCGCACCGCATCGACCAGGCCCTGGTTGCCGTCGACCCACTGCACCGACAGCGCGGCGCGGCTCGCCAGCGCCCGGCGGTCGCCCGGCTCCGGCACGGTGGCGACGACGATGGCGCGGGTGGTGGCGGGCAGCTCTTCGAGCCGGCGGGCGATGGCCGGCAGCGCGGTCGCGTCGCCGACCAGCAAGTGCCAGTCGAAATCGGTCGGCACCACCGAGGAGCCGCGCGGCCCGGCGATGAAGGCGGCCTGACCGGGCGCGGCCTGCGCGGCCCAGGTGGAGGCCGGGCCGTCGCCGTGCAGCACGAATTCGAGCGTGAGTTCGTTGCGCACCGGGTCGTAGTGGCGCGGGGTGTAGTCGCGCATGGCCTGGGCGTCGGTACCGGGGTTCACGATGAATTTCAGGTGATCGTCGAAGGAGGCGCTGATGAA
Organism: Xylophilus sp. GOD-11R; assembly: GCF_033546935.1. GTDB lineage: Bacteria > Pseudomonadota > Gammaproteobacteria > Burkholderiales > Burkholderiaceae_C > Xylophilus. Next base: position 4,359,690 of record NZ_CP137854.1, read on the forward strand.
GCCGGCAAGCTCGGCGCCGCCGAGCACGACACGGCGGAAGCTCGGCCCCGGCGCATCGACGCGCAGCACCTGCAGCTGACGCCGCACGATGTCGTGCCGCACGCGCTGCGCCCGGCGGGGCGAGACGATGTCGGAATCGATGGAGTTGGACATGTGGATGATTCCTGGCGGCTTTCCGCCAAGTGGTTGACAATATCATCCATCATGCGACCTACGATTGATAAAGTCAACCATTCCGGTGACGACGTGCTGGACATCGTCCACACCGTCATGCACCAGGTGCGTTCGCTGCAATACCGCGTGCTGCGCGACGGACCACACGACATCACCCACATGGACAGCCGGGTGCTCGGCTATTTCGGCCGGCATCCGGGCGCCACGCAAAGCGAGCTGGCGGCCTTCAGCGGGCGCGACAAGGCGCAGCTCGCCCGGCTGGTGAAAGGCCTGCGCGACCGCGGCCTGCTGCAGGCCACGGCCGACCAAGCCGACCGGCGCAACGTGCATCTGCATCTCACCGCCGAGGGCGAAGCCGTGCAGGCCGCGCTGCGGCAGCAGGCGCAGCGCCTGGGCGAGAAGGCGGTGGCCGGCTTCAGCGACGAAGACCGCGCCCGCCTGGCCGGCCTGTTGCGCCGGGTGCAGGCCAACCTGGACGCCGCGGACCCAGCGCCCTGAGTCACGACGCGGTCATTCATCTGCGCGAACATGCCGGGCCAACCGAGGAAAGCTCCCCATGTCGCCAAGCCAGATCCCCGACAACGACCACCTGCTGCAGCGCATCTCGCGCGACCTGGTCGACAGCTACGACGAAGAGCTGGAGCTCGAACTCGAGGACCGCGCTTTCGACGCCGAGGGCAACATCACCCAGGACGACAAGGTCGCGCGGCAAGCGTATTTCCGCGAGCTGTTCCGGCTGCAGGGCGAGCTGGTCAAGCTGCAGGACTGGGTGCAGCACAGCGGGCAGAAAGTGGTGATCTTGTTCGAGGGCCGCGACGCCGCGGGCAAGGGCGGGGTCATCAAGCGCATCACCCAGCGGCTCAATCCGCGCGTGGTGCGCGTGGCCGCGCTGCCGGCGCCCAACGACCGCGAACGCACCCAGTGGTATTTCCAGCGCTACGTGGCCCATCTGCCGGCCGCCGGCGAGATGGTGCTGTTCGACCGCAGCTGGTACAACCGCGCCGGCGTCGAGCGGGTCATGGGCTTTTGCGACGACGCCGAATACGAGGAGTTCTTCCGCTCGGTGCCCGATTTCGAACGCATGCTGGTGCGCTCGGGCATCAAGGTGATCAAGTACTGGTTCTCCATCACCGACGAAGAACAGCACCTGCGCTTCCTGGGCCGCATCCACGACCCGCTCAAGCAGTGGAAGCTGAGCCCGATGGACCTGGAAAGCCGCCGCCGCTGGGAGGCCTACACCAAGGCCAAGGAAACCATGCTGGAACGCACCCACATCGCCGAGGCGCCGTGGTGGCTGGTGCCGGCCGACGACAAGAAAAAGGCGCGGCTGAACTGCATCTCGCACCTGCTCGGCCAGCTGCCCTACCAGGCGGTGCAGCATCCGCCGGTGGAACTGCCGGCGCGGGTGCGCAACCCCGACTACCTGCGCAACCCGCCGCCGCCGGAGATGACGGTTCCGCAGCTCTACTGAGCTTCCCTGATTTCAGGCGTATCCCTGAACGGTATAAACTGTTTATACCGTTTAAGGAGATTCGCGCATGGAAAACACTGCATCCGAGACCAAGTCCGCGACCGCCACCGCGCCGGTAAAGGCCAAGGCGCCCAAGGCTGCCCAGGTCGCCGTGAAGAAGACCACCGCCAAGTCGGCCACCGCGCCCCGGACGGCAGTCGCCAAGACGCCGAAGCTCGCCAAGCCGGTCAAGCCGCCGGTCGCCGCCCAGCCGAAGCCGGCCGCCACGAAGCGCGCCGTCGCTGCCAAGCCGCCCAAGGTCGAGAAGGTGGCCAAGGTCGAGAAGGTCGAAAAAGCCGAGAAGCCCGTCAAGCCGGCCAAGGCCGAGAAGCTGGTGCGCGACAGCTTCACCATCCCGCGCGGCGAATACGCCCTGCTCCAGGAACTCAAGCTGCGTTGCGCCCAACTCGGCCGCGAAACCCGCAAGAGCGAAGTCCTGCGCGCCGGTCTCCAGGCGCTTAAGGCCCTGGACGACGCTGCCCTGCTGGCCATCTTCGGCCAGGTGCCGGTCATCAAGACCGGCCGCCCTTCGCGCGACTGACCGCTCGCGGCGCGCACCCCACGAAAAAGCCGCCGGGCCGTGAGGCCGGGCGGCTTTTTTTACCGACAGGGATCGTGCGACGCCATCAGTCGGCGTACACGCCGGCGGCCTTGATGATCGGCGTCCACTTGGCGATCTCGGCGGCCACGAACTTCTTGTGCTCGGCCGGCTCCACGCGCTTGTCGCTGGCGACCACGGCGCCCAGGCCTTCCTCGTTCTTCACGAAGGTCGGATCCTTCAGCGCCACCTTCAGCGCGTCGTTGATCTTCTTGACCACCGCCGGCGGCGTGCCCTTGGGCGCGTACAGGCCGTGCCAGATGGTCACTTCGAAGTTGGGCACGCCCACTTCCTGCATCGTCGGCAGGTCCTTCAGGCCGGGCGTGGTCAGGCGCTTGGCGGTGGTCACCGCGTAGGCCTTGACTTTCTTGCCCTCGATCTGCTGGCTGGTGTTGGTGGTCTGGTCGCACAGCAGGTCGACCTGGTTGCCCATCAGGTCGGCGATGGCCGGGGCCGCGCCCTTGTACGGCACGCCGGTCAGTTCGGTCTTGATGGCGCTCTGGAACAGCAGGCCGCACAGGTGCGAGGCCGAGCCGATGCCGGCGTTGGCCAGGTTGATCGTGCTCTTGTTGGCCGCGATGTAGCTGGTCAGTTCCTTGTAGTTGCTGGCTGGCAGGTTGGGCTTGCCGATCAGCGTCATCGGCACGTCGTTGATGACGCCGAGGTAAGCAAAGTCGTTCTCGACGTCGAAGGGCAGCTTGCGGTAGAGGCCCGGCATCGTCGCCATGCCGATGTGGTTGAGCAGCAGGGTGTAGCCGTCCGGTGCCGCGCGGGCGACCTTGGCGGTGCCGATGGAGCTGCCGGCGCCGGCCGTGTTGTCGACGACGATGGTGGCGCCGCCCAGGGGCTTGATGAGGGCCTGGGCTAGGTCACGGGCCACGCGGTCGGTGGGGCCGCCGGCGGTGAAGGGAACCACGATGGTGATGGTGCGGCCGGCGGCCGGGAACTCCTGGGCCTGGGCACCGAAGGCCACCAGGGCGGTCACCGCTGCAAGGACGGAATAGGAGAAAAGCTTTGGCATGGAAAGGGTTCCTCGGAGCTCGGCAAGAGAGGTGAAAAGGGCGCCGATCTTATGCAGCCTCCCCCCACCCGCTGGAGGGTGGAAACACCTAATGAAAGGTCTCTTGCGGCCCCCGTCGCCATCGGCTAGAGGAAGCGCGGCGATCGCCCCGCGCGAGTCGTCAGCTTTCTGAAAGCTTCGAACCCCCGAACCCGGTGCCGGTCAGGCGCTGGCGACCGGCCAGTCGGCCATCGGCTCGCCCAGCCGCACGGCGCCGCCCGGCGCCCAGCCGGACTCGAACCGCAGCGGTGCGTTCGGGAACAGCAGCACCACGGTGGAGCCCAGCATGAAGCGCCCCATCTCCTCGCCCTTTTTCAGGCGGATCTGCTCGTCGGAATAGTCCCAGTGCCGGATCTCGCCGTCGCGTCGGGGGTTGACCGTGCCGTGCCAGACGGTCGCCATGCTGCCGACGATGGTGGCGCCCACCAGCGCCAGCACGAAGGGGCCGGCCTCGCCGTCGAACACGCACACCACCCGCTCGTTGCGGGCGAACAGGCCCGGCACGCCGCGCGCGGTGACCGGGTTCACCGAGAACAGGTCGCCCGGCACGTAGACCATGCGGCGCAGCACGCCGTCGCAGGGCATGTGGATGCGGTGGTAGTCGCGCGGGCTCAGGTAGATGGTGGCGAAGTGGCCGTCGTCGAAGCGGCGCGCCAGGGTCTCGTCGCCGCCGACCAGCGCGCAGGTCGAATAGCGGTGGCCCTTGGCCTGCACGATCTGGTCGTGGGCGATGGGGCCGAACTGGCTGATGGCGCCGTCGACCGGGCTGACCAGCGCGGTGTCGGCGATCGGCCGGGCGCCCTCGCGCAGCGCGCGGGTGAAGAAGTCGTTGAAGGTGGCGTAGTGCGCCGGATTGGGGTCAGCCGCCTCGGACATGTCCACGCCGTACTTGCGGATGAACCAGCGGATCAGCCCGACCGTGCGGGCGCCGCCCTCGTGGCCGGCGACACGGCCGGCGAAACGGGTCAACGCCTTCTTGGGCAAGGCGTACTGGGGCAGGACGGGAAGGCGTGGATGCAAGGGCGGGTCCGGTTGGCGCGGGCGGGGTGGCCCGAAGGTGGCGGCGATTCTAGTCGTGCCATGGGCAGCGAACGCTTGCACGGTATCCGGGTGAAACGCGCACCGCATGCCCGGCCGGCGCCGTCAGGGGGGCGTGCCCTGCTCCTGCTGCTTTTGGCCGGTGCGCAGCCCGCCGACGATGCGCTCCAGGCTGGCGGCCACCTGTTCGAGCTGGTCGTCCATGGTGTCGCAGCGGATGCGCATCTGCATCCGCATGGTCCGCACCGTCTCGCCGTTGCTGCCGGCCTGCTCGGCCAGGCAGCGGTCGAGCCAGGCGAGGTCCATGCGCAGGCCGATCAGCAGGCTGTCGATCTGCGCATGGATCTCCTTGGCCAGCCGGGCCCGCTCCTCTTCGCGCGCACCGGCGTGGCGCCCGCCGCCGTTGGCCGACGGCGTCTGGCGCGGACCGATGGGCCGGCTGCGCGCGACCACCGCCGCGCGCGGAGCGGCCGGGCCACGCGGGCTGGGAGTGTTGGCGTTGGCAGGCATGCCAGAGTCATAGCAACGGATGTGCCGGACCCGTGTTCATTCTGGTGCTCGGAACGATTGTTACTTCTTCGCTCCGTCGACACGTCGCCTGCGTCAGACCGAAGCGGGCGCCGTGCAGATTTCGCCCATCAACAAAGCGAGCTGCGAAGCCGCCGCGTCGATCAGCGCGTGGCCCTTGTCGGCCGTGGCGGCGGCCGCGTTGCCGACCGCGCCCTCGGCGTTGTAGTCCTCCATGCGCCAGGACAGCTTGGCGCTGCGGCCGTCCGCCAGCAGAGTGTATTGGCCGGCGCGCGCCTCGGACGCCGAGGCGAAATCACGCGCGGCCGCCATGTCGACGCGTTCGGGGTGCAGGGCCAGCATCATCGAGGTTTCGCTGTCGCCCGCATGGATGCCGTAGCGGTGCTCGCGGGCCGAAAACAGCGCGGCCACCTCCGGCGGCTGCGGCAGCGAGAACCAGCTGGTGGACCACACCGTGAGCCCGCATCGGGCCCGCAGGTCGCGGCCCACGATGTCGAGAAAACCCACCTGCCCGCCGTGGCCGTTGACCAGCAACAGCTTCTTCACCCCCGTACGTGCCACCGCTTCGCCGAGTTCGGTCCAGATGCGGATCAGCGTCTCCGCCCGCAGGCTGAGCGTGCCGGCAAAACCCTCGTGCTCCGGACTGAAGCCTACCGGCTGTGTCGGCAGCACCAGCACCGGCAGGCCTTCGGGCACGAGGGACAACGCGCGGGAAACCACGCCGTCGAGCAGATTCGTATCCACGCCCAGCGGCAGGTGCGGCCCGTGCTGCTCGGTCGCGGCCACCGGCAGCACCGCCAAGGTGCGGGCCAGCGTTCCATTCTGGGCCAGCCGGTCGAAATCGGTGGTGCGCAGCTCGGCCCAGTAGTGGCTGGGCAGGCTCGGGGGGATGGCGGCGGTCATCGGGCGATCTTATAAGCCGCACCGCCGGCCGGCACTAGAAGCGGTCGATCGGAATCTTGAGATAGACCGTGCCGTTGGACTCCTGCGCCGGCAGCTGGCCGGCGTGGATGTTGACCTGGATCGACGGCAGCATCAGCCGGGGCATGGCCAGCGTGGCGTCTCGCGCCTGGCGCCGGGCGACGAAGGCTTCCTCGCTCACGCCCTCGTGCATATGGACGTTGGCCGCGCGCTGTTCGGCCACCGTCGTCACCGGGCAGACCTCGCGGCCGGCGGGCGGGTAGTCGTGGCAGAGGAACAGCCGGGTCTGCGGCGGCAGCGCCAGCAGGCGGCGGATGGAGCGGTAGAGCTGATGCGCATCGCCGCCGGGGAAGTCGCAGCGTGCGGTGCCGACGTCGGGCGCGAATACGGTGTCGCCGACGAAGACGGCGTCGCTGGCGCCTTGCGGGTCGAACACGCGGTAGGCGACGTCGGCGGGCGTGTGGCCCGGCAGGTGCATCACCTCGGCCCGCAGGCTGCCGATGAAAAAGGTTTCGCCGTCCTCGAACAGCCGGCCGAAGGGCGACACGGCGGCCTGCGGATCGTCCAGATTGAAGATGCCGCGGAACACCTGCTGCACCTGGCGGATGCCCGAGCCGATGGCCAGCGTGCCGCCCAGGCGCTTCTGCAGCAGGGGCGCGCCGGAGAGGTGGTCGGCATGGGCGTGGGTTTCGAGCAGCCAGTCGAGTTGCAGGCCACGCGCCTCGATGGTGTCGCCGATGCGCTCGGCCGGCGTGCGGTCTACCCGGCCGGCGGCCGGATCGAAACCCACCACCGGATCGACCACCGCGCAGCGGCCCTGGCCGTCGTCCACCAGGTAGGAGAAGGTGGCGGAATCAGGGTCGAAGAAGGACTGGATCGACAGCGTCATCAGAAGGCGGCCCCCATGCCGTCGGTTTATATAATGAAATGAATTTCATTGGATAAAACATTATGGCCCAGTCGCTGCCCGAGGAAAGCCTCGTCGCCCAACTGATGGAACGCCGCGCGGCCCCGGTGCCCGCCGCCACGCGCAAGCGGCTTGCCCAGGCCTTGCTCGACTGGTTCACCGCCGGCTGGTCCGGCCTGGAGATGGCCGGTGCCGAGCCGATGCGCCGGGCCGCACTCGACGTGCTCACCGGCCCCGGCTCCGCGCCGGTCTTCGGTGCCGGCAGCGCGACTGCACTGGCCGCTGCCTTCGCCAACGCCGGCATCGCCCATCTGCGCGAGATCGACGACGCCCATCGTGCGGCGATGTTGCACCCCGGGGTGATCGCCGTATCGCCGGTGCTGGCATTGGCCGCCGCCATGCCGTTGAGCCAGCGCCGCACCATCGACGCCATCGTCGCGGGCTACGAGGTTTCGCTGCGACTGGGCGAAGCGCTGGGCGCAGGCCACGCCGCGCGTTTCCATGCCACGGCCACCGCCGGTGCGGTGGGCGCCGCCGCTGCGGCCGCTACCGCGCTGGGTCTGCCGGCCGCGCAGCTGCACCACGCCATGGGCATCGCGGCCACGCAGGCGGCCGGCCTCTGGCAGCTGGTCGACGACGACGCGCACGAGGCCAAGTCGCTGCATCCGGCCTTCGCGGTACGCAACGGCCTGATGGCCGCCTTCGCCGCACGGGCCGGCCTGCCCGGGGCGCGCGCCTTCTTCTCCGGGCGACGTGGCATGTACGCGCTGCTGGCCGGCGACGGCCCGATGTCAGCGGTGGCCGAGGCGCTGCCGGCGGCCGACCAGCTCACCACCGCCACCATCAAGGCCTGGCCGTGCTGCGCGCAGATCTTCACGCCGCTCGACGCCACCCGCGCCCTGATGGACGAGCACCGCATCGTGCTCGACGACATCGAGCGGGTGGAGATCACCATCTTCGCCCACGCGCTCAAGATCGCCGGCGTGGCCTGGCCGACCAAGCCGGCCGAAACCGCCTTCTGCCTGCGCTACGTGGTCGCCACGCTGCTGCTCAAAGGCCGGCTCGGCATCGCCGAGATGGAATCGCCCGATCTGCACGACCCCGCCCTGCTGGCCCTGGCCGCCAAGATCGTGGTGCGCACCGACGACGAATTCCAGAAGGCCTTCCCCACCCGGCGGCCGGCCCGCGTGGAGATCGTCGACCACGACGGCCGCACCGTCGGCGCCTACCGCGAGCTGCGCCGGGGCGACCCCGAAGACCCCTTCGACTGGCAACAGCTGCAGCAGCGCATGCGCGCCTTCGCGCCCGCCATGGACGATGCCGCCGCCGCGCGCGTCACCGACTGGTGCGCCGGCTTCGCCGACCACACGGCCGACGCGCGCGACTGCCGCATCGACCCTGCCCTGTTCGCCTCCACCGACTGAAAAGGCGCCCGCGTCAGGCCGCGCGCCGGACGTGCCACTCCGCCCCGCAGAAGGCCCGGATCAGCATCTCGACAAAAGCCTGCACCGCGCGCGAAGCCTGCCGGTGCTGCGGATAGACGGCATACACGGTCAGCGGCGGTGGCACGAACGCTTCGAGAATGGCCACCAGCTCGCCCCGCGCCATCGCGTCGCGCACGATGAAGCTCGGCAGCAGCGCGATACCCAGATCCTGCGTTGCCGAAGCCAGCGCCAGTTCGCCGTTGTTGGCCAGCAGACGCCCGTTCACCGCCACGTGGCAGGGCTCGCCGTCCACCACGAACGGCCATTCCACCCCACGCCCGTGGCCGTAAAGCAGGCATTCGTGGTGGGCCAGGTCGCGCGGGCTTTCCGGCCGGCCGTGGGCGGCGATATAGCCCGGACTGCAGCAGGCGATGAGATCGGTCTGGCCGACCGCGCGCGCGATGAGCGACGAATCGGGCAGCACGCCGATGCGGATCGCCATGTCGAAGCCCTCGCCCACGATGTCGACGGTGCGGTCGTTGAGCATGACTTCCATGCGCATGTCCGGCTGCTCGGCCAGGAAGCGGCCGATGACCGGCCCCAGGTGCAGCGTGCCGAAGGACATCGGCGCCGACACCCGCAGCATGCCGCGCGGCCGGCCGCCCTGGTTGGCGACCATGCCTTCGACGTCGTCGACCTCTTCGATGATCTTCACCGCCCGCTCGTAGTAGGCGCGGCCCAGGTCGGTGACGCTGAGGCGGCGGGTGGTGCGCAGCAGCAGGCGCACGCCGAGCCGCTCCTCGAGGGCGCCGACGCGACGGCTGACGAACTGCTTGGAAAGGCCCAGCCGATCCGATGCCGGGGTGAAGCCACGTGCATCCACGGTGGCCACGAAGATGCGCATGTCGTCCAGGGCGTCCATGGGTCGATTGTTCGTTGGGCGGCTGCCGAAGGCCGGCGATTGTCGCCAGATCGTTGACGATCTTATTCAGTTCAGGTGGTTTATCCGGAGCGCGGCAATCCCTAAAGTTCATCCCATCGCAGCGCCAGCGCCTTGCGAGACCGGCTCCGCCCTCCAGCGCAGACGGTAAGACAAGCCCGACCCGAACGCATCGCTCCAAAGGAATACGCCATGAACACGAACCGCACGCTCTACGCTCGCAACGCCTTCGCCGCCGCCGCTCTCGCGATGATCGGCACCGTGTCCACCGCACCGGCCTTCGCCCAGGACGCCACCCGCATCCAGTTGCGCGCCGACGTCGCCGCCGCCCAGGGCGATGGCTCGCTCGGCTCGGTGGCCGCGCAATACGGCCTCGACAGCCAGGGCCGCCCGCTCGCCGGCACCAGCACCGCCACCCGCGCCGAAGTCCGTGCCGTGGCCGAACGCGCGGTGGCCGACGGCGAGATCGAAGCCCAGCTCGGCGAGAGCTACGGCGCCGCAGTGCCGGTCGCCGCCAGCGAGCTGAGCCGCGCGCAAGTCCGCGACAGCGCCGTGCAGGCGCTGCGCGACGGCCGCATCGAACGCCAGCTCGGCGAGAGCTACGGCGCTGCCTCTGTCGCCCGCCGCGTGCTGTAACCCCTCCGGGCGGCCTGGCCGCCCTTCTCATTTGCCCCGATCGGAACCGCCATGACCACCGCCGCCCTCCCCACGATGCTGCTGCAGCACGGCCCCTTGCTGGTGCTGGGGGTGACGGTGGCCGCGCGCATCGGCCTGCCGGCGCCGGCGGCCGCGCTGCTCATGGCGACCGGCGCACTCGCCGCTGCCGGCCGTTTCTCGATGGCCTGCCTGGTGATGCTGATCGCGCTGTCGGTGCTGGCCAACCTGATCGGCGACGGCGTGTGGTTCTGGGCCGGGCGCCGCCACGGCGACCGCGTGCTGCGCATGCTCTGCCGTGGCAAGGCCGCCGACGGCCAATGCCGCGAGCGCGGCGCCAGCACCATGCGCCGCTGGGGCGCCGCCTCGCTGCTGGCCGCCAAGTTCGTGCCGGGCGTGTCGGCCGTCGCACCGCCGATGGCCGGCGCCATGGGCATGTCGCTGCGCCGCTTCGTCATCGCCGAATCGGTCTCGGCCCTGGTCTGGACCCTGTTCTTCATGGGCCTGGGTGCCATGTTCGGCAAGGAAGTCGAGATGCTGCTGCAGTGGATCTCCGGCCTGGACACCACGACCGTCGCCAGCGTGATCGTCGCGATGGCCCTGGCCGGCGCCCTGGTGTGGAGCTGGAGCCGCTACCGCCGCGCCCATCCGGACGGCGGCATGCTCGCCCCCTGAGCGCGCGACAACACGCCCTCACAAGCCGGCCGGGAGCGCCGCCCAGAATCGCGGCATGACTTCTGCCGCCGCCCGCCCACCCGCCGCCGACGCGGTCACCACCGACATCCCCGGCCGGCTCGACCGCCTGCCCTGGTCGCGCTGGCACTGGCGGGTGGTGATCGCACTCGGCATCGCCTGGGTGCTCGACGGCCTGGAGGTGACCCTCGTCGGCTCGATCGGCTCGGTGCTGGAGCGTCCCGACACCCTGGCGCTGACCGCCGCGCAGGTGGGCGCCGCCGGCTCGCTCTACATCGCCGGCGCGGTGGTCGGCGCCCTGCTCTTCGGCCGGCTGGCCGACCGGCTCGGCCGCAAGCGGCTGTTCATCGTCACGCTCATCGTCTATGCCGCGGCCACGCTGGCCACGGCCCTGTCGCCCGGATTCGCCTTCTTCGCGGCCTGCCGCTTCTTCACCGGACTCGGCATCGGCGGCGAATACGCGGCCATCAATTCGGCCATCGACGAACTCGTGCCGGCGCGCGTGCGCGGTCGGGTCAACCTGGCGATCAACGGCAGTTTCTGGATCGGCGCGGCGCTCGGCGCCGGGCTGTCGCTGGTGCTGCTCGACCCGCGGGTGATTGGCCCGGTGGCGGGCTGGCGCGTGGGTTTCGGGCTGGGCGCGGTGCTGGCCCTGGCCATTCTGCTGGTGCGCCGCGACGTGCCGGAGAGCCCGCGCTGGCTGGCCGCCCACGGTCGCGGCGAGGAGGCCGAGCGCATCCTGGCGCGCATCGAGGCCGAGGTACGGGCCGAGCACGGCGCGCTGCCACCGGTCACCGCCGAGCCCGGCGCGCTGCGGCCGGCGTCGCCGAGCCTGCGGCACGTGGCGCAGGTGCTGCTGCAGCGCTTTCGCCGCCGCAGCGTGGTGGCGCTGGGACTGATGGTGTCGCAGGCCTTTTTCTACAACGCGATCTTCTTCACCTATTCGCTGGTGCTGACCCGCTTTCACCACGTGCCCGAAGGCCGGGTCGCGCTCTACATCTTTCCCTTCGCGCTCGGCAACGTGCTCGGGCCGCTACTGCTGGGGCCGCTGTTCGACAGCTGGGGCCGGCGCCGGATGATCGGGCTGACCTACGGGCTGTCCGGCATCGGCCTGGCGGTCACCGGCTGGGCCTTCATGGAGGGCCACTTGGACGCCATGACGCAGGCACTGGCCTGGTCGGCGGTGTTCTTCCTGGCGTCGGCGGCGGCGAGCTCGGCCTATCTCACGGTGAGCGAAGTTTTTCCGCTGGAGATGCGGGCGCTGGCGATCTCGCTGTTCTACGCGGTGGGCACCGGCGCCGGTGGCTTCGCGGCGCCGTGGATCTTCGGCCTGCTGATCGAGAGCGGCAGCCGCGCGGCGGTGGCGGCCGGTTATGCGGTGGGCGCGGCGATGGTGATCGCCGCCGGGCTGGTGGCCTGGCGCTGGGGCGTGGATGCCGAGCGCCGCAGCCTGGAAGAGGTGTCGGCGCTGTGAGGCCGACGCCTGTCGCCTAGGCGCCCCAGGCCAGCCCGTCCTTGCGTTTGTCGGAGGCGCCGACGAGGCCGCCGTCCGGCGCACGCATCACCCATTGCGCACCGCCGAAATCGCTGCGGCCGCCAAGCTCGCCCTGGCCGAGCGGGTCGGTATAGCCGGCGCCGCGCAGCACGGCGGCGACAGCCGGGTCGTAACCGGCCTCGATGGCCAGTGCCGTGTCCGACTCGAGCCGCCAGCGCGGTGCGTCCAGCGCGGCCTGCAGCGGCTCGCCGAAAGCCGCCACGCGCAGCATCAGTTGCAGCTGACCCTGCGGCTGCATCGCGCCGCCCACCACGCCGAAGGCCGCGTGGAAGCGCCCTTCGCGCAATGCCGCCCCCGGCACCACCGTGTGATAGGGCCGCTTGCGCGGCGCCGGGCCGTTGATATGGCCGGTGCCGGAGAAACCGAAACCGCGGTTCTGCAGCACGAAACCGCAGCCCGGTGCGGCGATGCCGGAGCCGAAGCGTTTGAACACGCTGGTCATCAGGGTCACGGCCAGGCCGTCGCGGTCGACCACCACGGTGCAGACGGTATTGCCGGCCGGGTCGGCCACCGTCTTCTGCGCCCAGCGCATCGCCTCGCCCATGGCCTGCACCGCCTGCAGCGTGGTGCGCGGATCGGCCGGGTCGAGCGGCTGGGCTTCGAGCGTGTCGAGCGCGCGCAGCACCGCCACGCCGTGGGTGTTGGGCGGGCATTCGAGCACCGTCAGTCCGCGAAAGCGGGTGGAGGCCGGGGTGCAGAAAAGGCCGTCGTGCGCCGCGAAATCGGCTTCGGTCAGCACGCCGCCGAGCGCCTGCACCTGCTGTGCGGCGGCCCGCGCGGGCGCGCCGAGGTAGAAGGCATCCGGTCCGTCGGAGGCGATGGCCTGCAGCACCTGGGCGAGTTCGGGATTGGCGAACACCTCGCCCGCGCGCGGCGGCTCAGCGGCGCGGTAGAGCGCGGCGCTGTGGGCATCGCGCATCAGCACCTTGGCGAACAGCGCCCATTCGCGGGCGCACACCGGTGCCACCGCGAAGCCCGAGCGCGCCGCCGCGATCGCCGGCGCGAAGAGCGAGGCCCAGGGCAGCCGGCCGAAGCGACCGTGCATGTCGTGCCAGCCGCGCACCGCGCCGGGCACCGTCACCGCATACGGGTGGCGTTCGCCGATGCGTCCGTTCGGCAACGCGTCGACCAGCGACGGCTCCAGCGCCGCCGGCGCGCGACCGGTGCCGTTGTAGCTGAGCGGCTCGGCATCGACCGGCACCACCATGGCCAGCATGTCGCCGCCGATGCCGGTGGCCATGGGCTCGACCACGCCCAGCACCGCGTCGGCGGCGATGGCCGCGTCGATCGCCGAGCCGCCGGCTTCGAGCATGGTGCGCGCGGCCTGCGAGGCCAGCGGATGGCCGGTGGCCACCATGCAGCCGGATGCGTGTACGCCCCGGGCGTCGGTGGATGCGGTCGCGGCCATGTTCAGTGGCCCCAGAGGTAGACCGCCACCAGCGTGGCCACCACCAGGCCGGTGATCACCGGCACCAGCAGCGCACGCACCGCCGACAACACCGGCACCCGGGCGAAGCCGGCCACCGCGATCAGCGACGACCAGGCGACGAGCGTGCCGCCGCCGGTCCACACCGCGCCCATCTGGCCGATGGCAGCCAGCGTGGCCGCGTCCATGCCGGCAGCCGGTGCCAGCGCGCCGGAGAGCGAGCCGGTCAGCGGCAGGCCGGCGAAGCCGGAGCCGTCGATGCCGGTGATCATGCCGACGATGAGAATGCCGAAAGCCACGAACAGATGGCTGTGCGGAATCAGGTGCTCGGCCGACTGGATGAGTTCGAACAGCAGGTGCGGCGGCGTCGCGCCCTGGGCGATGTTGAGGATGGGGCCTGCGGTCTCGCCCGCACCGATGAAGAAGAAGCCGGCGATCGGCAGCACCGAGCCCATGGCCTTGAAGGCGAAGACGAAACCGCTGGTGATGTGGTCGGCGCTGACGTCGAGCATCTTGCGCGGGCCTTCGGCGGCCAGCGAGGCCAGGATCATCAGCAGCGCGGCCATGCCGCCCACCAGCGTGGCGGCCTCGCCGCCGCGCAGCGGTGGCAGCGAGGGCATGAGCTTGGGCGCGACCATGGTGACGATCACCGCCAGGAAGGCCAGCGGCGTCAGCACCGCGAACAATTTGGACCAGCCGATGCGCCGGCGCGAGGTGGCCGAGAGTTCGCCGTCGATCGCCTTGTCGCTCAGGAAAGGCTCGCGGCCGTCGGTGCCGCGCGCGAGCTCGGCCTTGTCGAAGGTGCCGGCTTCTTCCAGGCGCGCGGTCTCGCTGCCCGTCGTCTGCGCCTGCCACTCCACCAGCAGCGCATTGCTTGCCGGCCGGATCTGCTTGCGCAGCCGCAGGTAGGCCAGCACCAGCGCGATGCCACCGACGATCAGCGACAGCACCAGCGCCCGGTCGGCGACCACCGCCGCGCTGACGGCGGCGCCCGCGGCCTTGGCGCTGATGCCGGGCGCCACGCCGATCACGTAGTCCGACGACAGCGCCATGCCCTGGCCGGCGATGGCGATGGCCACCGCGCCCATCAGCGGCGGCAGGCCTGCGGCGATGGCCGCGGGCAGCAACACCGCCGAGACCAGCGGCACCGCCGGCGTCGGCCAGAAGAACAGCGAGATGAAATAGGTGATGGCCGCCAGGATGAAATAGGCGCTGTGGCCGTTCTTCATCACCGCGCGGAAGGGCTCGACCATGCGGATGTCCGAGCGCAGCTCCTTCAACGAGTTGAGCAGCGCGGTCATCAGCGCGATCACCAGGAAGATGTTGAAGAGTTCCTTGGCCGCGACGAAGCTCGCCGTGAAGATGCTGCCGAGCGCGGCCACCGGGCTGTGCGTCCAGGCCAGGGCGACGCAGAAGGTCGCCAGGATGGAGGGCACCACCACGTTGGCGCGGAAGATCATCGTCAACACGATGACCGCGACCCCCGCCAGATAAGTCCAGTGCGCCGCAGCGATGGAGACATGCTGATCCATGAAGAAGGAACTCCTGTTGGCAAACCGTGGAAGAGATGCAAAACGGCCAATCGGTATACTGTATGCGTATTGGCGCTAGTTCTTCATTAGCAAGTACCCTGCCTGCTTTGGCTTCGGTGGAAAGTGATTTTTCCAGCATCTACGCCCTCTTGCAGTGCTGACTCGGAATGCGGCGCTCCGTCTTGGTGCGGATCTATCGATCGCCCATCGCCGGGTTGACCTCGGATTCGGTATACTAAATGACGATAGGCCCGTGGCTTGGCAGCGACGGGCCTCGTGGGGTGGAGCGATGGCTTGTCAGCTGGCCTGAAAGGTGAAGCTGTCCGCGTAGACGTGGTCGATGCTGGCGCCCCGCGCCAGGAATTCGCGCCGGCTCTGCTCCACCATGGCGGGTGAGCCGCAGAGGTAGATGGCGTGCTCCGACAGGTCGGGAAAATCTTCTATCGCCGCCTGTTGCACGTAGCCGCGCCGGCCTTGCCAGCCTTCGCCCGCGCGGGAAAGCACCGGCACATAGCGGAAGTCGTCGAAGCGATCGGCCCAGCCCGCCACTTCCTGGTGCAGATAGAGGTCGCGCTCGTCGCGGGCGCCCCAGTACAGCGCCACCGGCGGGCAGTCGTCCGAGTCCATCAGCGATTCGAGGATGCTCTTGAGCGGCGCCAGGCCGGTGCCGGTGGCCAGCAGCAGCAGCGGCCGGTAGTCCTCGGGGTGATGGCAGAAGGTGCCCAGCGGCAGCTCCACCTCCAGCGTGTCGCCCGCGCGCAACCCGCCCACCCGGTGGTGCGTGAAGCGGCCTTCGGGAATGCGGCGCAGATGAAAGTCCACACCCCGACCGTCCGGCCGCGAAGCCATCGAGAAGCTGCGCGGGCTGCCGTCTTCCAGGAACAGGTTGCCGTACTGGCCGGGGCGATACACCAGCTCGCCGGCTTCCGGCGGCAGATCCAGCCGCAGGTGCGTGACGCCCTCGCCCAGCGCCTGCACCGCCTGCACCGTGGCGCGGTAGCGCTGCGGTGGCGAGCATGGCGCGAGCAGGCGTTCGGGCTGCAGGGTCACATCGGCCAGCGCATGGGCCTGGCAGGCCAGCGCGAAGCCGGCCGCGTCTTCCTCGGGGCTCAAGCCGGGCGGGAAATCTTCATAAGCGACGCGGCCGGTGGCAATGCGCACCCGGCAGGTGCCGCAGGTGCCGAAGCGGCAGTCGTGCGGCAGGCGGATGCCCGCACGCTCGGCGGCGTCGAGCAGGGTTTCGCCCTCCTCCGCATCGAAGGCGGCGGCGGGCTCGAGCATCTGGATGCGGTAGGCCATGGCGGTTCTCGTCGGCGGCGCGTGGCCCCTTATTTCTTGATGTCGGCCTGCACCAGCACCTGGTGGCCCAGGGGTGCGAGCAGTTCCTGCAGCGCGGCCAGGGCGGCGACGCCGGCCGCCGTGTCCTGCTCGCCGTTGCCGCCCGACAGGCCGACCCCGCCGACGACCTGGTCGTCGATCACGATCGGGAAGCCGCCGACGAACACCGCGAACTTGCCCTCGAAGCTCCACTGGATGCCGAAGGCTTCGTTGCCCGGCAGCGCCGGGCCGTTGGGCGCGGTGTTGAACAGGTGGGTCGAGCGCTTGTGGCCGGCCGCCGTGAAGGCCTTGTTCCAGGCGATCTGCGGGCCGGTGATGCGGGCGCCGTCCATGCGGTCCATGGCGATCGGATAGCCGCCGTCGTCGCAGATGCAGATGGTTTCGAGCACGCCGATTTCCTGCGACTTGGCGATGGCCGCGGCGATCATGTGGCGGGCTTCGGCGAGTTCGAGGCGGATGACTTTTTTCATGGTGGTCAGTTCGACAAAAAGATGGAGAAAGCGGGTAGCCCGGCGCGGGCTCAGATGCCGCGGTAGACGGTCTTGATCTGGGTGTAGAACTCCAGGCCGCCGCGACCGGACTCGCGGAAAGTGGAGGTGCTGGAGCGCTTGAGGCCGCCGAAGGGCGCGTTCATCAGGTTGCCGGTGGTGGTTCGGTTGATCTTCACCGTGCCCGATTCGATGTCGAACGCGAACGCATGTGCGTAGCGCGGATTGCGGGTGCAGATGGCCGCCGATAGGCCGTATTCGGTGTCGTTGGCCTGGGCGATCGCATCGGCGTAGTCGGCCACTTCGATGATCGCCAGCACCGGGCCGAAGATCTCCTCGCGGGCGATGCGCATCTGCTGCGTCACGCCACCGAACACGGCCGGCGACACGTAGTAGCCGTGCGCGAAATCGCCTTCGGTGAGGCGCTCGCCGCCGCACAGCAAGGTGGCCTCGGACTTGCCGATGTCGATGTAGTGCAGCACCGACTTCAGCTGCGCGGCGGTGGCCAGCGGGCCCAGGTCCATGCCCTTGGTCATGCCGCTGCCCACCTTCAGCGTGCGCACCTTGGCGACCAGCTTGTCGGTGAAGGCCTGCAGGACCGACGACACGACCAGGATGCGGCTCGTGCCGGTACAGGCCTGGCCGGAGAGCGACAGCCCGCCCTTCACAGCCAGGTCGACCGCCAGGTCCAGGTCGGCGTCTTCCATGACGATCAGCGGGTTCTTGCCGCCCAGCTCCATCTGGGTGCGGGTGGTGAGGCTGGCGGCGCGGTGGATCTGTTCGCCGGCCGCCGTGGAGCCGGTGAAGGAGATGGCGCGCACGGCGGGCGCGGTGGTGAGCACCGGGCCGACTTCGGACGCCCGGCCGGTGATGAAGTTGAGCACGCCCGGCGGCAGGCCACCGTGCACCAACGCCTCGGCCAGACGCAGGCCCGACAGCGGCGCCTCCGACGAAGGCTTGAACACCACGGTATTGCCCATCACCAGCGCCGGCGCGATCTTGCGCGCGGGAATCGACACCGGAAAGTTCCAGGGCGCGATCACCGTCACCACGCCCAGCGCCTCGCGCTGGGTAAAGACCAGCATGTCCGCGTCGTCCTGCGCAAAGGTCTCGCCGGAGAAGGACTGGCCTTCGATCGCATAAAAGCGCAGCGTCTGCGCCGAGCGCAGGAATTCGTCGCGCGCCAGCGCCAGGCCCTTGCCCTCTTCGCGGGTCAGTTCTTCGGCGAAACGGTCGACATGGGCTTCCAGGTAATCGGCCGCGGCCAGCAGCATCTTGGCCCGGCGGGTGACCGGCGTGCGGCGCCAGCCGTCGAACGCGGCCTGCGCGGCCTGCACCGCTTCTTCTGCGTCGTCCGCTGCGGAGGCCTGGAACAGGCCGACGGTCTCGCGTGCGTCGGCCGGATTCAGGCTGGCGAAGGTGGCGCCGCTGCGGCAGGGCTTCCAGGCGCCGGCGATGTAGTTGGGGAAGGTGGCAGGTACGGTGGCAGGAGAGACGGTGTTCATGGCGTGCGGGCTTTTCAGACTGGTGGCGTCACGAATACTGTATACCAAATAGCACGATTTACTCAAGCAATGCCGCGAAATGCTTGCGTATCTGAGATTACGGTATACAGTATGCCCATGGATGGGGTATCCAACGCCATCCTGAGTCGTTCACCACCACCCCTCTCTCGTGCAGGAGCCCGCCATGTCCGAACTGATGTCCCGCGACGAATTCCGTACTGCTCTCGAAAATGCCATCAAGGGCAAGAGCGCCAACAAGTCCCCGTTCAGCCTGGCCTGGGCCGGCGGCACCCTGAGCCGCGCGCAGCTCGCACGCTGGGCCGAGAACCATTTCCACTACGTCGGCCCGTTCGCCGACTACCTGGGCTATGTCTACGCCCGCATGCCGGCGCAGCACGTCGAGGCCAAGGACTTCCTGCTGGCCAACATGTACGAAGAGGAAATCGGCGGTGATCGCCACACCGATCTGCTGATCCGCTTCGCCGAAGCCTGCGGCACCACCCGCGAACGCGTGACCGACGAAGACAACATGTCGCCCACCACCCGCGCCCTGCAGGCCTGGTGCTATGCGGTCGCCATGCGCGAAGACCCGGTGGTGGCGGTCGCCGGCCTGGTGGTCGGCCTGGAATCGCAAGTGCCTTCCATTTATCGCAAGCAGACGCCCACGCTGCGCGAGAAGTACGGCTTTTCCGACGAGGAAGTCGAGTTCTTCGACCTGCACATCGTCTCCGACGAAATCCACGGCGAGCGCGGCTACCAGATCGTGCTGGAGCTGGCCAACACGCCCGAGCTGCAGCAGCGCTGCCTGAAGATCTGCGAAGTCGGCGCCCAGATGCGCCTGCTCTACACCACCGCGCTCTACAACGACTACGTGGCGGTGCAGCCGGAAGAAGCGGCCGAAGCCGTCGCGGCCTGATCGCGTCCATCGCCCGAGAGCCCGGCCCATGCCCCAAGTCGTATTCCACAAGAACGGCCAGACCTTCACCGACGAGGTGAAGGACAACACCAACCTGGTGGTGCGGGCCGGCATCAAGCAGTTTCCGTTTCCGCATCTCAAGTACCAGTGCGGCATGGGCAAGTGCGCCACCTGCGCCTGCGAAGTGCTGGCGGGCGGCGACCAGCTGCCGCCGCCCAACTGGAAGGAAAAGAAGCAGCTCGGCGACCGCCTGGATGCCGGCTGGCGCCTGGCCTGCCAGCTCTGGCTGGAACACGACATCGAGCTGCGCCAGGACGACCCCGTCGGCGCCTGAATCGCCCACACCATGTTCCTGATCCTCACCAGCAAGCCGGGGCTCTTCCGCACCGAGATGGGCGACGGCCTCGCCGCCGTCGAATCCTACGACTACCTGTTCTGCGAACGGGTGAAGGCGCATTTCGTCATCGCCGAACTCGTCGGTGAACTGTCCCGCACCCGGGTGCGGGTGGTCGACGAATCCGGCGAGCCCAGCGTCAATTCGGTGCCGGCCAAGTTCCTGGAGAAGTTCGACTCCATCGCCGCCGCCCGCCAGGAACTGCAGCACCTCTGCGCCTTCGGCAGCCAGGACACGGCGCTGGTCCGCACCTGATTCACCTCTCTCTTCCTTTTTGCCGAAGCGCCTGCCATGGCCCAGATCACCTTCATCACCAACAACGACCAGGTCGTGCAGGCCCCCGACAACAGCAGCCTGCTGCGCGTGGCCCTGCGCGAGAAGGCGGGCATTCCGTTCAAGTGCGGCGGTGGCCTGTGCGGCACCTGCAAGTGCCGCATCGAGCAGGGCCGCGAGAACATGGACGCGATCAAGCCCAAGGAACGCAAACACCTGAAAGACGAAGACTTCGCCGCCGGCTACCGCATGGCCTGCCAGGCCTTCGTGGTCAGCGGCGAGATCGCCGTCTCCTGGGACAAGAAGTAGCAGGCCCGCCATGCACCACGTCACCGACGCGATGATCGACGCGGCCGTCACCCCGGCCGACGCCCAGGCCGTGCTGCGCGATGCGCTGCAGCGGCTGGGCCAGGGTGAAGCCGCGATGCAGGAGCGCATCCGCACCGAAGCCGGCGGCGTCAAGCTGTCCACGCTGGGCGCGGTGATTCCCGGCCAACACGTCGCCGGCGCCAAGGTCTACACCACCATCGCCGGGCAGTTCAATTTCGTGATCCTGCTGTTCTCCACCGAGGACGGCCGGCCGCTGGCCTCGTTCGACGCCGGCGCCATCACCCGGCTGCGCACCGCCGCCTGCTCGACCATCGCCGCGCGCCACCTGGCCCGGCCCGACGCGCGCCACCTCGGCCTGCTGGGCTGCGGCGTGCAGGGCCAGGCGCATGCGCGGCAGCTGTCGAGCGCCTTCGGGCTGCGCCGCATCCGCGTGTTCGACCCGCATGTGGCGCCCGGCGTGCTAGCCGCGTTGCAGCAAGACTGCGGCGTCACCGTGGAGCACTGCGCCACGGCCGAAGCGGCCATCGACGGTGCCGACATCGTGGTGACCGCCTCGCGCGCCACCGAACCCCTGTTCCACGGCGACCGGCTGCCGGTCGGCTGCTTCGTCGCGGCCATCGGTTCGAGCCTGCCGCACACCCGCGAACTCGACGACACCGCCCTGCGTCGCGCCTCGCTCATCGCCATTGAATGGAAGCAGCAGACGCTGCGCGAAGCCGGCGACCTGGTGCGCGCCGCGCCCGACGCGCTGCTGCCCGAAGGCAAGGTCGTGGAGCTGGCCGACCTGGTCACCGGCCGGGTCGCCGGACGCCAGGGCGACGACGAGATCACGCTCTACAAGTCGGTCGGCATCGGCCTGCAGGACGTGGCGCTCGCGGGCCTGGCGTGGAGCCGGCTGGCGCTGGCCTGAGCCGCATCGCCGGGCGGTGGCAGAAGGCCCGGCCCCTACAATCGGGGCCCCGTTTCCCCCCCAACGCGGCCCGCATGTGCAGGCCGAACTCCAGGCGCGCATGTCCGACAACGCAAGCTCCAGCTTTCCGGCAGAGGTCGTGGACCTCCCCGCCGCCGCGCCGAGCGCCTTGCCCAGCGTGGGTGATCAGCATGCCTCGCTCTTCACCATCGTCACCGACGCGCTGCGTCGCAAGATCCTCGACGGCGAGTACGCCCAGGGCGACCGGCTGGTCGAAGGCCGCATCTCCGAGCAATTGGGCGTGTCGCGCATTCCGGTGCGCGAGGCGTTACGCGCGCTGGCCTCCGAAGGCCTGGTGCGCATCGAGCCGCGGCGGGGCGCCACCGTGGCCAGCGTCTCCAGCCAATTGGCCGAAGACCTGGTGGAGGTGCGCGCCACGCTGGAGAGCCTCAACGCCCGGCTGTCGGCGCAGCGGCGCGACCAGGCCATGGTGGAGCGGCTGCGCGGCCTGCTCGACGCCGGCCGGCGCGCGGCCGCGGCCAACGACGTCGATGCCCTCGTGGCCGCCAATGCGCAGGTGCACGACCTGATCGCCATCGGCGCGGGCAACGAGGTGCTGGCCGACATGACGCGTTCCCTGCGCGACCGCACCGCGCTGCTGTTCGCGCCGATCAATCGCGGCCGGGCCTTCGACAACTGGATCGACCACAGCCAGATCCTGGAAGCGTTGGTCGCCGGGGACGGCGAACTGGCCGCCCTGCTGGCCGCTCGCCACGTACACAAGGCGGCCGCGGCGTATCAGGCCAATCAGGCCCGCGCCGGGCACAAGACCGGCGCCTGACACCGCCGCTTCAGGCGCTGCCCCGCTCCACCAGCGAGAAGCCCACGTCCACCAGCGACTCGTCCACCGGGCGCCCCTCGGCCCGGTCGGCGATGAAGCCGGCGGCGATGCGCCCGATGCCGGTGCCGTCGATCCGCACCGTGGTGATCGCGGGATGTGCGTCGCGCGCGAAGGCCAGGTCGCCGAAGCCCATCACCGCGATGTCCTGCGGCACCCGCAACCCCTGGGCCTGTGCTTCCACGATGGCGCCATGGGCGAGCACGTCCGAACTGCAGCACAGCACGTCCAGGCGGGAATGGGCCTGCAGCAAGGCGCGCAGGGCGGACCGCCCGCTGCCGAGCGTGGTCGGCGCCGGCACCGTGAACACCGGCACCCCCGCGATGCCACGCGCGGCGAAGGCGTTTTCGAAGCCGCGCCGGCGCTGATTGGCCCGGTCGTCGTCGCCGGTCACCACCGCCGGCCTCCGATAGCCCTTGTCGACCAGGAACCGCGCCGCCACCTCGCCCACCTGGCCGTGCGAAAAACCCACCAGCATGTCGACCGGCGTGGGTGTGAGGTCCCAGGTCTCCACCACCGGAATGCCGGAGGCGATGAGCCGGCGCCGGCCCTCGGGCGACCGCATGATGCCGGTGAGCACCACGCCGTCGGGCCGGCGGCCGACGATGGCGTCGATCAGCGCGTCTTCACGTGATTCGCCATAGCCGCTCTGACCCAGCATCAGCTGGTAGCCGCGCGCGGCGAGCGCCTCGGTGAGCGCCTCGATGGTCTCCAGGAAGACCGGACCGGCGATGGTCGGCACCAGGGCGGCGACGAGCCGGCTGCGGTTGGAGGCCAGGCCCCCGGCCAGCAGGTTGGGCACGTAGCCGGTCTGCTCGACCGCCGCCCGCACCTTCTCGCGCGTTTCGGGCGAGACGAGGTCCGGGTTGTTGAGCGCGCGCGACACGGTGATCGCCGAGACGCCCGCCAGCCGGGAAACGTGCTGGAGCGTGATGCCGCCGCTGCCGCGTCGCGCGCTGCGGGCGCCTGCCTTGATCGGGGTCACTGCTGGATCGGTTCCGGATCGATGAAAAACGGGAATCGGCTGGGAAGGCCAGGCCGCCACTTGCCGGCTTTTTTACCTTGCCGGCATTATGGTGGAGCGAACTTCGCGCATCGTTGCCTACAATTTCACCTGATGCCCAGGCGATGCCGGCCGCCTCCCGGCGCCGGCACCCCGAAAAACAACCAGCGCTTCTCCCGTGTCTTCCGCGCTTCGCTTCGCGGCGCGCGCAAGACAATGCAGCTTGAGGAGTTTTCGAGATGGACCTGCAATACGAGCTCAAGGCCGGCAGCTACTACCTGTACGACATGCGGGAGCCGCCGAGCGCGGCGACCGGCGAGCGCCGCTTCAAGCTCAAGACCGACGACGTGGCCCTGGCTTTCGACGTGAGCACCGGCGCGCTGCACCAGCACGGCACGCCGCAGCGCATCCTGAGCTGGGCACTGGGCCATCGCCGCCGGCTGCGCGCCGCCGGCAACCAGGCCGCGGCCAACGACCTGGTGGTGGTGTCGGGCCCGTTGCCGGTGGAAGAGATCAACAACTGCCTGGCCATTTCCGGCTACTGCCGCCGCATGTTCAAGCGCTTGGCCACGGTGCCCCATGGCAAACTCCAGCGCCCGGCCAAGCCGCGCGCCAGTGCGGCGCGCTGAGCGCCGCGTCTACGCCCTCTCCCATCGACGGCCGCCCTCAGCGGCCGTTGCTGTTTTCCGCGACACGCCAAGAAAGACGATTCGAACGATGGTAGCCTCGATCTGGGATGCGACCACCACCGTGCTGCAACAGGAATTCTCCGACGTGCACGACCTGGAGCAGGCGATCCGCATCGGCCTGCGCCTGCTCATCGCGGCCCTGCTCGGCGGCCTGCTCGGCCTGCAGCGCGAGCGCAGCGGCAAGGCCGCCGGCATCCGCACGCACATGCTGGTGAGCATGGGCTCGGCGCTCTTCGTGCTGGTGTCGCAGCAAAGCGGCGTGACGCCGACCGACATCAGCCGGGTGGCGCAGGGCATCATCGCCGGCATCGGTTTTCTCGGCGCCGGCACCATCCTCAAGGACAGCGACACCGCCCACGTGCGCGGCCTCACCACGGCAGCCGGCATCTGGCTGACCGCCGCGATCGGCATGGCCGCCGGCCTGGGCCGCGAGATGACCGCGGTGCTCAGCACCGTGCTCGCGGTGGCGGTGCTGTCGCTGGAGCCGGTGCTGCGCGGCATCTCCGACCGCAGCCGTTCCCGCAGAAAAGACCAGGCGCCGGTCGACCCGCTCGACTGAAGCGCCGGTCGTTCAGACCGCCGCCACCGCCGCTCGCTGCCGCCGCACGCCCACCACGAAGGCGGTGCGCGCCACCAGGGCCATCACCGTCATGACGCCGGCCGCCGATATGGCCGGGTCGCTGCCCAGCGTGACCATCGCCGTGCTGATCGCGCCGACCACCATCTGCCCGCAACCGTACAGGCCGGCGGCCGAGCCGGTCAGGCGCGGATCGACGCTGATCGCCTTGGCCATGGCCACCGGGCTCGACGCGCCGGCGCCCATGGCGAACAGGAACATCAGGCCGACGACCGAGAACACCGCGAGGTGCCCGGTCACCGACAGCGCCAGCAGCGCCACCGCGCTGACCACACTCAGCAGGTTGGCCGCCAGCAGCACCTTTTCGGACTCGAAACGCCGCACCAGCCGGCTGGTGCCGGCATTGCCCACCGACACGCCCACCATCAGCAACGCCAGGTAGACGCCCAGCTCCTGGGGCGGCCGGTGCAGCTGCGTCGCGAAGATGAAGGGCGCCGCCGCCAGGAAGGCATAAAAGGCTGTGGTCGCGCAGCCCCCACCGATGGTGAAGCCCACGAACACCGGCGAGCCGAACAGCTCACGGTAGTCGCGCGCCAGGGTGCGGGCGCTGAGCTGGCCGCTGGGGCGCGCGGTTTCGGGCAGCAGCTTGGCGGTGCACACCAGGGCCAGCGCGCCCATGGTGGCCAGCAGCAGAAAGATGGCGCGCCAGCCCACATGGCCAGTGACCATGCCGCCCACGATGGGCGCCAGGCCCGGCCCGATCAGCGTCATGAGGTTGAGCAGCGCAAGCTTGCGCACCGCGTCGTCGGAGCGCACCGTGTCGCGCACGATGGCCCGGCCCAGCACCAGGCCGGCGCTGCCGCCGAGCGCCTGCATCAGGCGCGCGGCGATCAGGGCATGGATGCCGGTCGACAGCGCCGCCACCACGCCAGCGGCGGTGTAGAGCGCCAGTGCGCCGAGCAGCAGCGGGCGCCGGCCGAAAGCGTCGGACAGCGGGCCGTAGACCAGTTGCCCCACCGCCAGCCCGGCGATGTAGAGGCTGATCGTCATCTGCATCGCCGCCGGGCCGGTGCCCAGGTCCAGCGCGGCCTGGGGCAGCGCCGGCACGAACATGTGCATGCCGAGCGTGCCGCTGAGCGTGATCAGCACCAGCAGCCACAGCGGCACCGACCGGCGCTCGGCGCCGGCGGAAATCTCCGAAGGCAGGGCGCTCATCCGACGAGCTCCTGAACCGCGGCGGCAGGCGACAGCGCGGCCGACACCTTCTCCAGCACCCGCAGCGCGACCGCCAGTTCCTCGGCGCCGATATCGGCCAGGTAGCGCCGCCGGGCGTCGTCGACGACCCGCTCCACGTCGACCACCACGGCGCGTCCCGCATCGGTCAGGCGGATCGCCTTGGCGCGACGGTCGTCGGTGGCGGTGCGCTCCACCAGGCCGGCGGCTTCCAGGCCGTCGAGCAGGCGCACCACCGAGGAGCTGTCCAGCGTCATCGCCTGGGCCAGCGCCTTTTGCAGCATCGGACCGTCGGCGCGCGCCAGGTGGAGCAGCGGCAGCCAGGTCGCCTCGGTCAGGCCCTGCGGGCGCAGTTCCTCGTTGATCGAACGCCGCCACTGGCGGGCGTTCTGCGAGAGCAGCGACGAAAAACGCCGCATGTCGTGTTCGTGGGGATCGGTCATTCGGGCGGGCGACAAAGGTGACAAGCCAATAGATGCTATGTCATCTAAATTTAGGCCGGGTCACCCTATCCGTCATTTCCCTGAGGTCGACTCAAGCGTTGGCCTGGCCCAACAAATGATCGCGCCGCTGGCGAAAGCGCCCGGCCTCGGCGGTGATCCAGCTCTGCACCAGCGCGGTCCGCGGCGAGGGCGCCATGCCGGTGACGAAGTGGTAGGACGCCCGCGACCGCACCGGCCGGCCGAAGGGCATGAGCAATCGCCCGGCCTCGAGGTCGTCGAGCACCAGCGCCGCACGCCCCATCGCGATGCCCTGGCCGGCCAGCGCCGCGCCCAGCGCCATCTGCGACAGATTGAAGTGGTGGCCCGCCGCCAGGTCGCCCAGCGCGGGCGGCGTGACATCGGACTGCTGCAACCACCATTGCCATTCCTCGAACGGCCCGGCGCCGGCCCATGCGCTCGTGTCGTGCAGCAGGTGGGACGCGTGCAAGCCATCGGGCGCGCGCAGCCCGGGATGCGCCGCGATGAAGGCGGGGCTGGCCACCGGCAGCAGCCATTCGTCGAGAAACTCGGTGGCCAGCAGGTCGTGGTAATCGCCCAGGTCGAAACGAATGGCGGCGGCGACGTCGTCGCTTTCCATGCGTTCGCGGTCCAGCGCATGGAATTCACCCACCACCCGCAAGCCTACCTGCGGATGCGCGCGAAACAGATCGCCCAGGCGCGGCGTGAGCCAGCCCATGGCGAAGGACGGCGCACAGCTCAGCGTCGTCGGCTTGTCGTCCTGCACCACGCGCAGTTGTCCGAGCGTGCCCTCGATCGCCTGGAAGGACTCGTGCAGCACGACCGACAGCCACTGCCCCTCGGGCGTGGGCATGAGCGCGCGCGGCGTGCGCAGGAACAACGGTCGCTGCAGAAATTCCTCCAGCTGCTTCACCTGCTGGCTGACCGCACCCTGGGTAATGCACAGTTCCGATGCAGCCTTGGTGAAGCTTCGGCACCGTGCGGTGGCCTCGAAGCACCGTAACCATGCAAGCAGCGAGGGCGTGAGGCGAATTTGCATGGCGACGATAAGTTTCACTAATACCTTGCGGAATATAAATGCTTTGTGCCGGTCGGGGTGCGGCGCGAACAATCGGGTCGACCGATTCCCATCCGACCATGACCTCCCCCGCCACGCCTCTCTCCCTAGCCGCGCTGCGCACTGGCCTGCCGGTGCTCTGGGCATCGTCCGCCGACCGCGCCGCCGCCGCATTGCCGGCTTTCAACGGCATTAGCCGAGCTGATGTCGACCGCAGCGTCGCCCGCCTCGCCCGCTTCGCCCCGCTGCTGGAGCGGCTTTTTCCCGAGCTCGAAGCCAGCGCCGGCCGCATCGAATCCGACCTGGCGGCCACGCCGCACCTGCAGGAAGCGCTCGGCCTCGGCGCCGGACACGGCACGCTGATGGTCAAGGGCGACCACGGCCTGCCGGTCGCCGGCTCGATCAAGGCGCGCGGCGGCATCCACGAAGTGCTGGAGCACGCCGAGGCGGTGGCCCTGGCCGCCGGCCTGCTGCCCGAAGGCCTGCAGAGCGACTACCGCCTGCTCGCCACGCCGGTGGCACGCACGCTGTTCGGCCGACACAAGGTCGCGGTCGGCTCCACCGGCAACCTGGGCCTGGCCATCGGCGTGATGGCCTCGGCGCTGGGCTTCCAGGCGGTGGTGCACATGTCGGCCGACGCCAAGCAATGGAAGAAGGACCGACTGCGCCGACGCGGCGTGGAAGTGGTCGAGCATGTGGGCGACTACGCCGAGGCGGTGGCCGCCGGCCGTCGCGCGGCCGATGCCGACCCGCTCTGCCATTTCGTCGACGACGAACAATCGCTCTCGCTGCTGCTGGGCTATTCGGCCGCCGCGCCGCACCTGGCGCGCCAGCTGGCCGCGGCCGGTCGCACGGTCGACGCCACGCATCCGCTTTTCGTCTACCTGCCCTGCGGCGTGGGCGGTGCGCCGGGCGGCATCGCCTTCGGCCTGGCGCAAATCTACGGACCGCACGTGCACTGCTTCTTCGCCGAGCCCACCCGCTCGCCCTGCTTCCTGGTCGAGATGCTGGCCGGCACGCCGCTGCTGTCGCACCTGGGCGAGCATCCTTCGGTCTACGACGTGGGCCAGGACAACCGCACCGAGGCCGACGGCCTGGCCGTGCCGCGCGCCTCCGAGATGGCCGCCGCCGTGGTGCGCCCGTTCATCGGCGGCGTCTACACGGTGGAAGACGAAACCCTGTTCCGCCAGCTGCACACCGCTGCCGTCACCGAAGGCATTCGCATCGAGCCCTCGGCCGCCGCCGGCATGTCCGGTCCCGCGATGCTGCTGGGCAGCGACGCCGGCCGCGACTACCTGCGCCGCCACGGCCTGGAGCCGCACCTGCCCAATGCCACCCACATTGCCTGGACCACCGGCGGCCTCTTCGTCCCCGACGAGGAATACGCCCGCTTCCGCGCCCGCGGTGCCATCGCCGCGGGCCAGCCGGCCTGATCCCCGATTTTTCTCATCCGTCCCGTCCGCCCCCATCCTTCCTCTTCGAGCCCGCCATGAAAACATCTGCCCTCCTCGCCTGCGCCGCCCTGGCCGCCGCCGCCGTCTTCGCGCCCGGCGCCCATGCCGACACCTACCCCTCGCGCCCACTCACCCTGGTGATTCCCTTCCCGCCCGGCGGCGCCACCGACGTGGTCGGCCGGCTGGTCGGCAAGACGCTGGGCGACAAGCTCGGCCAGCCGGTGGTCATCGACAACCGCGCCGGCGCCGGCACCATCATCGGCGCCACCTACACCGCCAAGGCCGCGCCCGACGGCTACACCCTGCTGATCAGCTCGGGCACCACCTTCACCGTCAACCCCGCGCTGCAGTCCAAGCTGGCGTACGACCCGCTCAAAAGCTTCGACGCGATCGGCCTGGTCGCCCGCACCGGCCTGATCCTGCTGGCCAACAAGGACGTGCCGGCCGCCAACCCCAAGCAGTACGTCGACCTGGTGCGCGCTGCGCCCGACAAGTATTCCTACGCCTCCTTCGGCACCGGCACCACCGCCCAGTTCACCGGCGAACTCATGCTGCGCGCCACCGGCACCAAAATGGTCCACATCCCCTATAAGGGCAGCGCGCCGGCCATGACCGACCTGATGGGCGGCCAGGTGCCGTTCTCCGTCGACACCGTCTCGGCCGCCATCCCGCAACTCAAGACCGGCAAGATCAAGGCGATCGCTGTCACCACCAAAAAGCGCTCGGCCCTGCTGCCCGACGTGCCGACCTTCGCCGAAAGCGGCTTCGACCTCGACGCCGACACCTGGATCGCCGTGGTCGCGCCGCACGGCCTGCCGGCCGACGTGAAAGCCAAGCTGGAGAAGGCCTTGCAGGACACCATCGCCACGCCCGAAGTGCGCGAGAAGCTGGTCGCCGCCGGCCTGGAACCCGCCTGGGCCAACGGCGCCGCCGCCACCTCGCTGATCGAGAAGGAACTGCCCTTGATGCGCGCCATCGCCACGCGTGCCAACATCCGGGCCGAATGAAAGCCCTGAACCTTCTCCCACCCGCCGCCGTGGCCGGCCTGCCGATGGCGCAGGTCGACACGCCCGCCCTGCTGCTCGACCTCGACGCCTTCGAACGCAACCTCGACCGCCTGCAGGCCGCCGCCGACGCCGCCGGCGTCAAGCTCCGGCCGCACGGCAAGGCGCATAAAACGCCGGCTGTCGCCCTGGCCCAGATCGCACGCGGCGCGGTCGGCATCTGCTGCCAGAAGGTCAGCGAGGCGCTGCCCTTCATCGATGCCGGCGTGGCCGACATCCACATCAGCAACGAGATCGCCACGGCGCCCAAGGCCGCCCTGCTGGCCCGTGCCGCACTGCTGGCGCGCATGAGCGTCTGCGTGGACGACGCGGCGCAGGTCGCGCTGCTCGGCGAGGCCGCGCGCGAGGCCGGCAGCGTGATCGGCGTGTTCGTGGAGATCGACATCGGCCACGGCCGCTGCGGCGTCTCCGGCGCCGATGCGGTGCTGCGGCTGCTCGAATCCATCGCGCGGTTTCCGCAACTGGAATTCCGCGGCCTGCAGGCCTACCACGGCACGCTGCAGCATCTGCGCTCGCTGGCCGAGCGGCGCGAACGCTCGGCCATCGCCGCCGGCCGTGCCGCCGAGGTGGTCGCCGCGCTGTCGGCTGCCGGCGTGCGCTGCGACACCGTCACCGGTGGCGGCAGCGGCAGTGCCGAATTCGATTTTTCCAGCGGCGTCTTCACCGAGATCCAGGCCGGCTCCTACGCCTTCATGGACCGCGACTATGGCGACAACGAGTACGGCGACGCGCTGCGCTTCGAGCATGCGATGTTCCTGGCCTGCTCGGTCATGAGCACCGCCGCGCCGGGCCATGCGGTGGTCGACGCCGGACTCAAGTCGCTCGCGGTCGATTCCGGCCTGCCCGGCGTCTGGCAGCGCGGCCATCTCAAGTACCACCAGGCCAGCGACGAGCACGGCGTGGTCCATGCCGACGGCGGCCCGCTGCCCATGCTCGGCGAACAGCTGCTGCTGGTGCCCGGCCACTGCGACCCCACCATCAACCTGCACGACGAGATCGTCTGCCTGCGTGGGGGCGTGGTCGAAGCCGTGTGGCCGGTATCCTCGCGCGGCCTCAGCCGCTGAAGCAGAAGAAGACTTCCACCCGCACCTGCACCCTATGCAAAACGCCGACATCGTCGCCCTCCCCGCCACCGAAATGCGCCGCCTGATCGGCGCGCGCCAGCTCTCGCCGGTCGAACTGCTCGACGCCTGCATCGCCCGCATCGAGGCCGTCAATCCGTACGTGAACGCGGTCACCGCCACCTGTTTCGACCGCGCACGCGGCGAGGCGCGCGCCGCCGAAGCCGCCGTCATGGCCGGCGAGCCGCTGGGCCTGCTGCACGGCCTGCCGCTGGGCGTGAAGGACCTGGAGAACACCGAAGGCCTGCTGACCACCTTCGGCTCGCCCATCTACCGTGCCAACGTGCCGTCCGCCGACAACGAACTCGTCGCCCGGCTGCGCGCGGCCGGCGCCATCGTCGCCGGCAAGACCAACGTGCCCGAGATGGGCGCCGGCGCCAACAGCTTCAATCCGGTCTGGGGCGCCACCGGCAATCCCTTCGACCCGCGATTGAACGCCGGCGGATCGTCCGGCGGGTCGGCCGCCGCGCTGGCGCTGGACATGCTGCCTGTCTGCACCGGCTCGGACACCGGCGGCTCGCTGCGCATACCGGCGGCCAAGTGCGGCATCGTCGGCTTCCGGCCCTCGCCGGGCGTGGTGCCCAGCGTGCGCAAGCCCCTGGGCTGGACGCCGATCTCGGTCGTCGGCCCCATGGGCCGCACGGTGGCCGACGCCTGCCTGCAGATGGCTGCCACCGCCGGCATGTCGGCCGGTGATCCGCTGAGCTATCCGCTCGATCCGCTGTCGTTCCTGCTGCCGCAGCAGGTCGACCTGGGCACCTTGCGCGTGGGCTACACCGAGGACTTCGGTGCCTGCGCGGTCGACGACGGCATCCGGGCCGTCTTCCGGGAAAAGATCGCGGCGATGAAGCATCTGTTTCGCAGTTGCGAGCCGATCGCGCTGGACCTGGGCGAGGTGCATCGCTGCTTCGACGTGCTGCGGGCCGAGGCCTTCGTCGCCGGCATGCGCGAGGCCTATGAGCGCGATCCGGGCAGCCTGGGGCCGAACCCGCGCGCCAACTACGAGATGGGCGCGGCGATGAGCCTGGTCGACAGCGCGTGGGCGCAGGCCGAGCAGACGCGCATCTTGAAGCGCTTTCAGGCGGCGTACCGCGAGTACGACGTGATCCTGGCGCCGGTCACGCCGGTGTCGCCGTTTCCGTGGACCCAGCCGCATGCGGCGGTCATCAATGGGGAGCAGCAGGAAAACTACTACCGGTGGCTGTCTCTGACCTATGTGACCACGCTGACCACGCATCCTTCGCTGGCTCTTCCCTGTGGCGTGGATACGGCTGGGTTGCCGTTCGGGCTGCAAGTGGTGGGAGGGTTCCGGGAGGATCGGTTCACCCTGGGGGTGGGGTATGCGATGGAGCAGGCTTTTGCCTCTTCCGAACTGCTGCGCAGGCCCTTGCCGGATGCTTCTTTGCTTCGGGTTTATGAGCCGGGGTTGAGGTCTATCGTGACGGCGCCGGCTGTGTTGGATGCTGTGGGGTCCGGGGGGAACGTTTCGGCGGTTTGATTCGGTGCGGGCTGGGCCTGGCCTGGCCTTGCCTGGCCCTGCTTGGCCTTGCTTGGCCGTGAGCGGTAATTGTTTTTCTTCTACTGAACGTAGGGTGGAGCTGGGGGCTTGCGCGCCCCCAGACCCGCGGTAACTTTTTTTTCGCGAAAAAAAAGTCACCAAAAAAACGCTAAGACGAGCTCGAGGCTCGGTCGGGCCATTGCTTCGCTCGGCCTGGGGAATGTGCCTTCGAACGCTCTAGCGGCAACAGTTTGGACAAGGGTTGATCCAGCGCCTTGGCCCCTGCTTCGCAGGGTCGGGGCTGAGAGGGTAAGGACAGGCGACCGCACTGAGCACGGTGAGGGGGCCGCGTACGTTCGATCGCCATGCGCGTTGCTCGCATGGGCTGAACCGCACTGGCGGGTCGAATGGGAGATTTCTCGCGACCGCTAGCCGGCCGCGAAGTGGGCGCACGGACCACATCGGCGAGCGGGGCGAATGCATGCGATTTGATCGCTCCGGCCGCACCAGGGCGCGCATTGAGCGTGGCGATCGAATCAGCGCGGCCCCCTCAACGTGCTCAGTGCGGTCGCCTGTTCTTATCCTCTCAGCCTCGACCCGCGCAGCGGGGCCATGGCTTTGGATCGACCCTTGTCCAAACTGTTGCCGTTAGAGCGTTCGAAGGCACATTCCCCAGGCCGAGCGAAGCAATGGCCCGACCGAGCTTCGAGCTCGTCTTCAAGGGTTTTTCTTTGGTGACTTTCTTTTGTCCCAACAAAAGAAAGTTACCGCGGGTCTGGGGGCGCGCAAGCCCCCAGCTCCACCCTCTGCAAAGAGAAGAAAAAAAGCAAACAGCCAGCTCAGCAAGAGCAGAAAACCTCAAACCAGCTGAGCATCCAAAACCCCTTTGGCCCCCGCCCTCTCAGCCAACCCTCGAAACCACCGATCCAGATTCGGCCGCCCAGCAACAGCAGAAGAAGCAAACGGCAAAGCCCCCCACCGATGCACATCGCAAGCAACCGGAATATCCGCCATGGAGAACGAATCCCCCGACAGATAAGCCCTACCCGCCAGATGCCGATCCAGCAAATCGAGCAAAGGCTCCATGGAAGCCACGGAAGCAGCCACGACCGACTCGTCCCGCAACTCCGGCGCAGTCCGGATCAGCTGAAAGAACGCCCCCCGCCCGGCAGGATTCAGACTGGTCTGCTGCCAGTCCATCCACCGCTCCGCATCGAACCGCGCCGCCAGCCCTTCCGGGTACAACCGCCCCGGCGCATACCGCGCACAGAGATACCGGACGATCACGTTCGACTCCCACAGCAGCACCTCGCCGTCTTCGAGCAAAGGCACCAGCCCGTTGGGATTGCGCGCCAGGTAATCGGCCTCGCGCACCAGCCCGAACTGCCCACCCGCATCGGTACGCTGCACCGCCAGTTCGAGCTCCTGCAAGGTCCAGACGACCTTGCGCACATTGATCGACGAGATCCGCCCCCAGACGCGCAACACGGGCCGCGACCTCAGGCCGGCGCCATCGCGGCGTCGCGCTCGGCGGTGGACAGCCGGTCGAGCGACTCGCGCACGGCAGCCGCCAGCGCCGCGATGCCCGCGTCGATCTGCGCCGAGGTGGCCGTCACGAAGGACAAGCGCAGCGTGCGGTCGTCGGCCTGGCCGGCATAGAAGGGCTCGCCGGGCACGAAGGCCACGCCCTTTTCCACCGCGCGCGGCAACAGGGCCGTGGCCGACAGCCCCACGGGCAGCCGCGCCCACAGGAACATGCCGCCGGCCGGCCGGTTCCACGTCACCCCCAGGCCGTCCATCTCGCGCGACAGGGCGGCGAGCATCGCATCGCGCTTGCCCTGGTAGAGCGATCGGATGGTGGGCACGTGGCGGTCCAGGAAACCGTCCTTCAGCACCTCGGCCACGACGCGCTGGTTGAAGCTCGGGCTGTGCAGGTCGGCCGCCTGCTTGGCCATGGTGAGGCGGTAGTGGATGTCCGCCGGGGCCACCAGAAAGCCCAGACGCAGCCCGGGCGCGAGCACCTTGGAGAAGGAGCCCATGTAGAGCGTGTTCTCGGGGTGGCGCGACGCCAGCGGGGCCGGCGGCGGTGCGTCGAACCACAGTTCGCCGTAAGGGTTGTCTTCGAGCACCGGCACCTGCGCGCGGACGGCCGCCTCGGCGACGGCGGCGCGGCGCGCCTCGTCCATGGTGCGGCCGGTGGGGTTCTGGAAGTTGGGCAGGGCGTAGAGAAAGCGCGCGCCCGGGGCCTTGGCTTCGAAGTCGTCGACGATCACGCCGGACTCGTCGCTGGCCACGCCGACGACCGTCGGCTCCATCGGCTGGAAGGCTTGCAGCGCGCCCAGGTAGGTGGGCGTTTCCACCAGGATGTTGCTGCCCGGATCGATCAGCACCTTGGCCGCCAGGTCCAGGCCTTGTTGGGAGCCGGTGGTGATCAGCACGTTGGCCGGATCGACCCTCCACGGCAGCGAGGCCGCGACCATTTCGCGCAGCGCGGGCAGGCCTTCGGTGGTGGCGTACTGCAGCGAGCCGCGCGCGTCGGCGGCAGTCAGGACCTTGTCGCAGGCGACAGCGAAGGCCTCGACCGGAAACGCGTCCGGCGACGGCAGGCCGCCGGCGAAACTGATGATGCCGGGCCGCTCGGTGAGCTTGAGCAGGTCGCGGATCGCGGAAGACGTCATCTTGCGGGTACGTGCCGCCAGGGTCCAGGTCATGGGAGAAATCCTCGGGAATGCAGGAGGCGCCGTAGTCGAAAAGCAGGGAATGCAGAGGGCCCGGGCGCCTTGGGGATGCCCATTTTAAAGAGAGCGACCATCACAGTACCAATACAGTTGATCCGACAAGCGCGCAATCTGTATCCATCGGCTTGTCGGCACAGGGCCATTCGCGGTCTGTCACATTAGAGGGTTTCCCCCACGCCTCGCGCGGCCCCTTGCCCGGTTGCGAGCCGAACTCCCTCTTCGCTCCGTGACCAAGCACACCCCCACCGAACACATCGATACCGCGGCGCCCGCCGCCGACGCCCTGGCCGCCCAGGTCCGCCAACTCAACGATCTGCTCGCGCGCAGCCGTGCCACGCTGATCAAGACCGACACCACCGTCGCCTATAGCGTGAAGGGCGAGGTCACCGTCGACGGCCACCGGGTCGAATACGCGCTGATTCCGCCCGACGGCGTGCTCGCCCAGCTCAACCGCTGGGTCAAGATGGCGCCGCACAAGCAGGTGGCGGCCTTGGCCGAACGCCTGCACGAGCACACCGCCGCCGACTTCGAACGCGAGGTGACCGGCTTCGTGATGAACGCCTTGCGCCGCGCCGCCGGCGCCGGCGTGGAAACCGGCGCCTACTGCTGGGACGCGCTGCAGCGTCCGCGCGAACGCGCCGACATCGCTTTCCAGCTGGCGCTCGACCGCATCGACGCCGCCGCCGTGCAGCGCAAGGCGAGCCTGGCGGCCGACCGCACCCGCGAATCGATCAACCTGGCACGGTTTCCCGACACCTTCCGCGCCGCCGCCGGCATGCGCCGCAAGATCATCGCCCTGCTCGGGCCGACCAATTCCGGCAAGACCCACGAAGCGATGCTCGCCCTGCAATCGGCCAAGTCGGGCGTGTACCTGGCGCCGCTGCGGCTGCTGGCGCTGGAGAACTACGAGCGCCTGCGCGCGGCCGGCGTCGCGGTGAGCCTGATCACCGGCGAAGAGCGCCGGGTACAGGCGGGCGCGAGCCACATCGCCAGCACCGTCGAGATGCTCGACGTGCAGACGCCGGTGGACGTGGCGGTGATCGACGAGATTCAGATGCTCGGCGACGCCGACCGGGGCGCCGCCTGGACCGCCGCCGTCTGCGGCGTGCCGGCCGCCACCGTCTACCTGGTGGGCTCGGCAGCGGCGCGCGCGGCGATCGAATCGCTCGCCGGGCGGCTGGGCTGCGAATGCGAGGTGCGCATCCTCGACCGCAAGTCGAAGCTCGCCATGGGCGAGAAGCCGCTCGAATCGCTGCGCCAACTCAAGGCCGGCGACGCGGTCATTGCCTTCTCGCGCCGTGAGGTGCTGCAACTGGCCGAACAGGTGTCGCAAGCCGGCTTCTCGGTGGCGACCATCTACGGCAATTTGTCGCCCGAAGTGCGCCGGGCCCAGGCCGAGGCCTTTCGCAGCGGACAAGCGCAGGTCGTCGTGGCCACCGACGCGATCGGCATGGGTCTGAACCTGCCGATCGCACGCGTCATCTTCACCACCGCCACCAAGTACGACGGCACCGAAGACGGCCCCGTCCCCGCCTGGCTGGTGCAACAGATCGGCGGGCGCGCCGGCCGTTTCGGCCTGGCCGAAACCGGCACGGTGCTGGGCCTGGGCGGGCCGGTGCACAAGGCGATCCGCAAGCTGCTGGCAGCACCCCTGGAGCCGATTCCGCGCACCGGCTTCTACGTGGCGCCGTCGATGGAACACCTGACGCAGATCGGCCGCGTGACCGGCGAGCAGCGCCTGCTGGAACTGCTGGCGCTGTTCCGCCGCAACATCGACGTCCACGACGTGTTCTTCGTGCCGACCTCGCTGGCCGAGCAGTCCGAACGCGCCCGCTGGCTCGACGGCACCCGCATGACGCTGGAACAGCGCTTCCTGTTCTCGCTGGTGCCGCTGGCCACCCGCATACCGAAGTTCCAGACACTGCTGTGGACCTGGGCGCGCGCGGTGGAGCAACAGCGGCCCTCGCGCATCGACGCGGTTGGCCT
Source organism: Xylophilus sp. GOD-11R (assembly GCF_033546935.1). GTDB lineage: Bacteria > Pseudomonadota > Gammaproteobacteria > Burkholderiales > Burkholderiaceae_C > Xylophilus. The sequence continues at coordinate 4,396,583 of NZ_CP137854.1, forward strand.
GCGCGAAGGCCGCAGTTCCTTGCAGGACGCCGAGGATGCCTGCCGCACCTACTCGGCCTATGCCTGGTTGTCCTACCGCATGCCCGAGCTGTTTCCGGAAGGCGCGGCGGCGGTGGAGATGGCGGTCGAGGCGTCGATCTTCGTCAACGACATGCTGAAGCGGCAGAACCGGGGCGGCGAGCGCCAGCACCGGCGGGCGCGGGCGCCGCAGTTGGCGCGCTGAGCGGCGCCTACGCGGAGCCGGGCCGCGTTGTAAAGGGATGACACAGGGGATCGCCGGGGATTCGTAGTGTTGTTGCAACGTGCAACAACTTACAATGAGAACCGTTCGTATTTCTTTTACGAGAAATACACAACGTTTTCCGGCCGACGCCGCCTTCGCATCTTCCCGACAGTTCCATGACAAAAACGCCTTCCCGGTCCGTCCGTTTCCAGACCACTCCCGTCGCCGCCATCGCCCGCCACATGCTGGGCCTGGGCGTCGTGATCGCCGCCAGCGGCGCCGGAGCGCAGACCGTCGACACCAACATCAGGCTCAAGGACACCAACGTCGCCGACCAGGCACAAGCCATCGGCGGCCTGCAGAAGACCTACTCCGGCGGCCAGTTCGCCCGCGGCGGCGACCTCGGCATCCTGGGCCGCACCGACCTGATGAACGTGCCTTTCAGCACGACCAACTACACCTCGGAGCTGATCGAGAACCAGCAGGCCCTGACCATCTCCGACGTGGTCATGAACGACGCCTCGGTGCGTACGCTGCAGACCCGCGGCGGCTACGGCGACGACTTCCAGATCCGCGGCTACTCGGTCGGCTCGCGCGACGTGGCCATGAACGGCCTGTACGGCCTGTCGCCCGCCACCCGCATGCCGGTCGAAATGCTCGAACGCGTCGAGGTGCTCAAGGGCCCGGGCGCCTTCACCAACGGCACCGGCCCGAGCGGCAGCATCGGCGGCGCGATCAACGTGGTGACCAAGCGCGCCAGCGACGTGCCCCTGACCCGCCTGACCACCACCTACATGGGCAAGGCCCAGTTCGGCACCCACCTCGACGTGGGCCGCCGCTTCGGCGAAAACAACGAATGGGGCATCCGCGCCAACGGCGTGTGGCGCAACGGCGAAGGCAACATCGACGGCGGCCGCCAGCGCGTGGGCCTGGGCTCGCTGGGCATCGACTACGCCGGCACCCGCCTGCGCTGGTCCGCCGACCTGCTCTACTCGGAAAACAAGAGCGTCGAGCTGCGTCCGCAGATCGGTTTTCGCGCCGGCATCACGCAAGTGCCCGACGTGCCGGACACCCGCTCCAGCTTCTACCCGGGCGTGCAGCTGACCGACAAGGCCAAGACCGCGATCACCCGGGCCGAGTTCGACCTGAACGACCGCACCACTCTCTACGGCGGCATCGGCTACAGCGAAACCTCGAGCAACCAGAACTTCCCGACCGCGGTGACGCGCCCGACCGACCTGCGAGTGAACTCGGCAGGCAACTTCTCGGTCAACAACGGCTACTACGACGAATACAACAAGACGTCTTCCGGGGAAGTCGGCGTACGCACCAAATTCGCCACCGGCTCGGTCGGCCACACCCTGGTGGTGTCGGCCAACGGCCTGCAGCGTGAAACCGGCTACTTCTACCAGCTGACCACCACGCCGGTCGCATCGAACATCTACAACCCGTCGCCGCTGCCGGCCATCACCTTTCCGCGCCTGGACCCGAGCAAGACAGCCGATCTGCGTCTCTACAGCTTCGCGGTGGCCGACACCATGGCCTTCTTCGACGACCGCCTGCTGTTCACGCTGGGCCTGCGCAACCAGACCATCGACCAGAAAAGCGTGAATGGCTCCACCGCCTACAACGCCAGCGAAGTCACGCCGCTGGTCGGCCTGGTATTCAAGACGGACGCCAACACCTCGGTGTATTTCAATTACACCGCCGGCCTGCAGCAGGGTGCCGTCGCCGGCCCGACGCTGAGCAACCGCGGCGAGGTGTTCTCGCCCCAGAAGTCGCGCCAGAAGGAAATCGGCATCAAGCGTGACTGGGGCACCCTGATCACGCAGGCCGCGCTGTACGAGATCGAGCGCCCGAGCAGCATCACCGAGAACAACGTGCTGAGCTACGGCGGCAAGCAGCGCAATCGCGGCCTCGAACTGTCGGCCTACGGCGAAGTGGTGCGCGGCCTGCGCGCCTCCGCCAGCGCCTCGTTCAACGACGCCAAGCTGGTGCGCACCGCCAGCGGCACCAACCAGGGCAACGACGCCAACGGCGTGCCGGACCGCACCTTCAACGCCGGCCTCGACTGGGACACGCCGTGGGTGCAGGGCCTGAGCCTGAACGGCCGCGTCATCAACACCTCCAAGGTCTACTACGACGCCGCCAACCTGCTGCGCATGCCCGCCTGGACCCGCGTGGACCTGGGCGCGCGCTATGCAACGCGCGTGGCCAACAAGGCCGTGGTGTTTCGTGCCAACCTGGAAAACGTCGCCAACAAGGACTACTGGGTGACCACCACCAGCTACGCCACCGTCGGCGCGCCGCGCACCCTGATGCTGTCGGCCGCGATCGACTTCTAAGCAGCCGACGCGTCGCCACCGGGCCCCGCGCCCGGCACCAGCGACTGCCACGCCCGGACGGCGGCCCATGCGGCCGCCGTTTGCGTTTGCTGGGCCAGCAGGAAGCGCTGGCCGTGCACCGTCTCGTCCGGAAACTCGGTGATCAGCGTGACCGGCGCGCCCGGCCGGTCTACCTCGGCGATGGCGCAGGCGATGCCGTCGATGAGCTCGAACGGCAGCTCGCCGGCATGCATCCGGTAGTGCGCCAACTGCTGTCGATTGAACGCCGCCAGCGCCGGTCGCCGTGCCAGTTCGGCGCAGACGGCGCGGGCCAGCGCGCGCGCCCGCTCGCCCCAGCCGGCGTGGTGGCGCACGATGAGAAAGAAGCCCTTGGGCACCGTCCACGCCGAGAAGCCGCGCGGGATGTAGCCGCTCCACGGCCGCGTCCATTCATGCGCGGGGTAGCCGTGCAGGTTGATGTGCAGCAGTGCGCCGGACCGGGCCAGCGCCTGCCGTCGCGCGGCGGCTTCGTACGGCGGTGCATCCGGTGACCGCGCCTCCACATCGTCGCCCAGCGCGCTGTAGCGGGCGGCGTGGTGCAGATGGCGCGGCGCTTGCCGGCAGAGCTCGCGGTGCAGCGCGTAACCGTCCGGGTTCTCCAACGCGATGAGCGCGAAGTGGCTGGGCGGCCGCGCCGCGAGCCGTTGCGCGACCCGCAGCGCGCCGACCACGCCCGAACATTCGTTGGCATGCTGGCCGCCGCTGATCAGCACCGGCGCATCGCCGCCCTCGCGGTAAAGCCAGCGCACGGGCCGGCCCTGCACGCTGGTCGCTGCGAACCGCTCGCCGCCGATCTCCGCCATCACCCGTGCGATACGGCCCGCAGACAGCGGTGAGGTAGCGCGGGCCAGCGGAGCCTCGTCGACGGCGTCGTCGGCCACGACCGGCCGCCAGGGCGTGACCGACACGAGCAACCGCACCATGCCGTCTTCGCTGCCCCGGATGTCCGGCACGATCTGGCCCGGCTGCAGCGCACGGCTGCCCGCCGACCGGCCCGCACGGCGCTCGAAGACTTCGAGCAGCGAGAAATACAGGTCTTCGTGCAGCGCTTCGTGGCTGTCGATCCAGCCGGTTTCCTCGGCCGGCGCATGGTGCACGCCAGGGATGTCGACGCGCAGGTCGAGCCGCTCGAAATACGGTTCCTGCTCCGGCCAGGGATGCCGCCGCACCGCGTCGATCGCGGCCCCGAAGACCCGGGCATGGTCGTCGTCGCGGGCCTCGCCAGCCAGCCAGGCGGTCGGCGACAGCACCGTCTCGCCGGCGGTGTCGAGGTGCACCCGGTTGGGCGCGAAGACACGGTCCATGCGCTGCCTGCCGTCGTGCCATCGCAGCTCGACGTGGTAGACCGGCGACTCGCTGGTCGCCGGCTGCGGCAGCAGCTGGAAATCGACGCCCTCGAGCATCATGGCCAGCGGGTAAGCCTCCAGCGCGAAGCGCCGCGCGGGCGCCGCCGCGTGCAGCGGGTAGTGCACCGTGACCGCGCGCAGCCCGTCACGCTCGACCTCCTCCAGAAAATGAAAGACCAGCGGCTTGTAGGCGCTGCGCAGTCGCACGGGCAGCCCCGCCGCCGCGAGCCGGCGCTCGGCCCGGCGCCGGGCCTGCGGGCCCTCGAACAGCCAGCCTTCGATGACCGCCGGCCGGCCCGCGCGCGCAGGCAGGGCGGACGACAGCTCGGCGACCCAGGTGTCGAGGGTGCGGGGCCAGGCGATGTCGAGCAGGACCGTCACGGGGAAACCTCCCCGCCGGAGCCTACACCGGCATCGCGAAGGCGGTGACTGCCGGCGCCTCGCCGCCCTGCCAGGCCTCGACCTGCACCAGGCAGGTGTGCGCGCTGCAACCCTGCGAGAAAGAAGACGACGGAATGTCGGCAGTCAGCACATTCGGATTGCCGTGCTTGTCGAGCAATGGGGCACCCGAGGCGTCCGGCGCCGGATCGAACCACGCGCCGGTGGACAAGCGCACCACGCCCGGCCGGATGGCCTCGGATGGCACCGCCACCGCCAGGCAGGCGCCCCGGTCGTTGAACAGCCGCACCAGCGCGCCGGCCTCGATGCCACGCGATTGCGCATCGGCCGGATGCAGGTAGACCGGCTCGCGGCCGTCGATCTTGTCGGCGCGGCTGTGCGGGCTGTGGTCGAGCTGGCTGTGCAGCTTGTTGCGCGGCTGGTCGGAGATGAGGTGCAGCGGAAACCGCTCGGCCACCGGACTGCCCAGCCATTCGTGCGGCTCGCGCCAGCAGGCGTAGCCGGGGCAGTCGTCCAGGCCGAAGTCGGCGATGGTCTTGCAGAAGATCTCGATGCGGCCAGAGGCGGTCTTGAGCGGATGCGCCACCGGGTCGCGCCTGAAATCTTCCAGCAGCACCACCGGCTCGCCGGTCTGCGGCAGGCGCACCAGGCCTTCGCGCCAGAAGTCGTCGAAGGGCGGCAGCGCCACGTCGGCCCGCTCGGCGAGTCGGGTGCGCCATTCGCCGTAGAGACGCTGCAGCCAGCCGTCGGCGTCTAGGCCTTCGGTGAAGGCGTTCTCGATGCCGAGCAGGCGCGAGAGCTCCGCGAAGATGGCGTAGTCGTCGCGCGACTGGCCGGTAGGCGGCTGCACGCTTTTCATGGCAGCCACCACCGGTTCGCGGGCGGCATAGAAGATGTCGTCGCGCTCCAGCGTGGTGGTGGCGGGCAGCACGATGTCGGCCATCTTGGCGGCCGCCGTCCAGTACTGCTCGTGGACCACGATGGTCTCGGGCTTCTGCCAGGCCTGCACCAGCCGGGCCAGGTCCTGGTGGTGGTGGAAGGGGTTGCCGCCGGCCCAGTACACCAGCCGGATGTCCTGGTAGCGGTAGGTGACGCCGTGGTAGGTGAAGGGCTCGCCGGGGTGTAGCAGCTGGTCGGCGATGCGCGCCACCGGAATGAAGTGCTCGACCGGGTTGCGGCCCTGGTCCACCGTGGGGCCGAAGAAGCGCCGGTAGCGGCTGCCCATCATGTTCTCGGCGCCGTAGCAGCAGGCGAAGCCGCCACCGGGCAGGCCGATCTGGCCGAGCATCGCGGCCACGCTGAGCAAGGCCCAGTAGGGTTGCTCGCCGTGGTGGGCGCGCTGCAGTGCCCAGGCCATGTTGATCATCGACCGGTTCGCGGCCAAGTCGAGCGCCAGTTGCTCGATGTCGGCGGCGGGCAGGCCGGTGATCTGCGCTGCCCACGCGGGCGTCTTGGGCTGGCCGTCGGTGTGGCCGAGCACATAGGCCTCGAACACCTCGAAGCCGGTGCAGTGGCTTTGCAAAAAGGCGCTGTCGTGCAGGCCGCGCACGCGCAGGGTGTGGGCCAGGGCCAGCAGCAATGCGGTGTCGGTGTTGGGTCGGATCGGCCACCACTCCACCTCGCCGCCGGTGTCGATGTCGTCGCGCACCGGGCTGACGTTGATGAAGCGCACGCCAGCGGCCTGCATGGCGCGCAGGCCGCCGCGCACCTGGTGCTCGCTGACGCCACCGACGGCCACCTGGGCGTTCTTGGACGGCACGCCGCCGAAGGTCAGAAAGATCCGCGTGTGTTCGGCCAGCGTCTGCCAGTCGGTGTGCGAATGCATGAGCTGGTCCATCGGCGCGACCAGGTAGGGCATGAGCGAGCGCGCCGCGCCCAGGCTGTAGGAGTCCATGTGCCGCACATAGCCGCCCCAGCAGTTGAGAAAGCGGTGGATCTGGCTTTGCGCATGGTGAAAGCGCCCCGCGCTGGCCCAGCCGTAGGAGCCGCCGAAGATCGACTGGTTGCCGTGCGTGTCTTTCACCCGGCGCAGCTCCTGCGCCACCAGGGCCAGGGCCTCGTCCCATTCCACTTCCACGTACTCGTCCTGCCCGCGTGGCACCGCCGGCCCGCCCTGCCGGGCCGCCAGCCAGCCGCGCCGCACCGCCGGCTTGCGCACCCGCAGGGCCTCGGTGGCGGGATGGTTCTGGAAGTAGCCGATGGGCGAGGGATCCGGGTCGCCTTCGTAGGCGCCGATGCGGGTGCGCGGCGTGTGGGGCTCGTGGACCCGGTACAGGCCCCAGTGCGATGCGGTGTAGGTGGGGCGGTCGTCGGTGGCGGCGGTCATGGAGAACGGTGGTTCAGGCGTAGAAGCGGGAGCCGAGCAGCATCGACAGCTCGGCGGCGGTGGCGTAGATGAGCGGGCGCAGGGCGTCGATGCGCTCGGGCGTCAGGCGGGCGACGGGGCCGGAGATGGCCAGCGCGCCGATCAGGCCTTTCTGGTTGGAGAAAACCGGCGCGGCCAGGCCGCCGATCTCGGAATTGCGTTCGCCGTGCGAGATGTAGGGCAGCCTGGCGCGCACTGCCTCGCTGCCGGACTCCAGCGCGTTGGTGCGCTCGAAGTCCATCAGCACGCGGCCGGCCGCGCCCTTGTCGAGCACCACCGTGTCGCCCTCGGCCACATGCTCGCGCAGCACCTGCTGGCTGTTCTCGCGGAACAGGCACATGCGTTGGTCGCCCAGCCGCTGGAAGAAGGACACGCATTCGTCGCTGTCGCGCACCAGGGCTTTCATGCGCGGGCGGATGCGCTGCTCCAGGTCGAAGCTGTCGGCATAGCAGCAGCCCAGCCGGTAGACCTCGGGGCCGAGCATGTAGCGCTTGCTGGCGTTGACGGTGACGAAGCCTTCCTCGATGAGCGAGAGCAGCATGCGCAGCGTGGTGCTCTTGACCATGCCGGTCTGCGCGGCGATCTCGCTCAGCGTGAGTTCCGGGCGGCGGTGGTCGAAGACCTTGAGGATCTTCAAGGCGCGAAGCGCCGCGTCCACGGGCTTGGTCTTGACGGGGTTGGTGGCGGTGTCCATGTCTCGTTTTCCGGGGGGAGCGGTGGTCAGAGGTCGGGCTCAAAGGCTGGGGAAGGCCGGCGCCATGACGCCGGTGGTGTTGACCCAGACGCTCTTGGTCTGCAGGTAGGCGTCGATCATGGCTTGACCGCCCTCGCGGCCGACGCCCGAGAGGTCGAAGCCGCCGAAGGGCGAGGTCTGCGAGGTCATGCGGTAGGTGTTGACCCAGACGCTGCCCGAGCGTACCCGCGCGGCCATGCGGTGGGCGCGGCCGACGTCGGTGGTCCAGATGCCGGCGCCCAGGCCGAAGCGGGTGCTGTTGGCCAGCGCCACGGCTTCTTCTTCGGTGGAAAAGCGCAGCACCGATAGCACCGGGCCGAAGACTTCTTCCTGCGCGATGCGCATGTCGGCGGTCACGCCGGTGCAGATGGTCGGCTGCACGAAAAGCCCGCCCTGCGCGCCGGTGACCGATTCGCCGCCGCAGGCAATCGTCGCGCCTTCGTCGCGGGCCATGGAGATCATCTTCATGATGTGTTCGAACTGCGGCCGGTTGGCCACCGGCCCGACGTGCGTTGCCGCGTCCATCGGGTCACCCATGCGGATGCGCCGCGCCACGTCGGCCAGCCGCGCGACGAACGCGTCGTGGATCGCGTCGGCCACCAGCAGGCGCGAGCCGGCCACGCAGCTCTGCCCGCCCGAGGCGAAGATGCCGCCGGCCACGCCCTGCACCGCCGCGTCCAGGTCGGCGTCGGCGAAGACGATGTTGGGCGACTTGCCACCCAACTCCAGCGTGGCCGGCCGCATGCGTTTGGCCGCGGCCACATACACCGCCGTGCCCGAGCCGACGCCGCCGGTGAAGGCGACCTTGGCGATGTCGGGATGGTCGGTCAGCGCCGGGCCGATCTCCGCGCCCAGCCCGCACACCACGTTGACCACGCCGTCCGGAAAACCCGCCTCGCGCACCAGCCGCGCGAAGGTGAGCGTGGAGGTGCTGGCGTGCTCCGAGGGCTTGATGACGCAGGTGTTGCCCGCCGCCAGTGCCGGGGCGAGCTTCCAGGCCAGCAGCCGCACCGGCGAGTTCCACGGGATGATCATCGCGATCACGCCGAGCGGCTCGCGCAGTGTGTAGTTGAAGTGGCCGGGTGCCTCGACCGGAATCACCCGGCCTTCGATCTTGTCGCACAGGCCGCCGTAGTAGCGGTACCACTCGGCGGTGTTGAGCATCTGCCGCAGCATCTCGGTGTAGGTCTTGCCGTTGTCGCGGACCTCGGCCAGTGCCAGCTCCTTCGCGTTGGCCTCGACCAGGTCGCCGAGCCGGCGCATCAGCGCGGCGCGCTTCGTGGCAGAGATGCCGGCCCAGGCGGCGTTGCGGAAGGCGGCCGATGCCGCCGCCACCGCACGGTCGATGTCCTCGGGGGTGGAGCGCGGGATCTGCGCCCAGACCTGCGTGGTCCAGGGGTTCTCGCTGTCCAGGTAGGCGCCCTGCGCGGGCGGGCAGTCGTGGCCGTCGATCAGGTTCTCGTAGCGTGCCGTCATGGCGTGGTGTCCTTGTCGATGCGACAGAAAGGGGGCGAAGAAAAATGGATCGGTGTCAGACCAGCCGCAGCGCACGCGCGCAACGCCAGACCGGCTCCAGCAGCAGGTTGCTGAACACCACCCGCACGAAGTGGAAGGCCAGCACCAGCGGCACCGATACCTGCAGCGCCTGCGCGGTCACCGCCATCTCGGGCATGCCGCCGGGCGCCATGCCCAGCAGGCTGCCGGCCACCGGCAGATGGAAGAGCCAGGCGGCCGCCAGACCGAGCAGGATGAGGATGACCGACAGCACCACCGACGACAGCACCGAGGCCAGCACCAGCCGGTGCGAGCCCCGGATGAACTGGCGCGTCATGGCCGATCCGAGCGAGATGCCGAGCACGCCCTGGGCGATGACGATCCATTCCGCGGGCACATGTTCCGGCGCCACGCCGGACGAGGCGAAGGCTGCCGTGAGCAGGCAGGGCGCGAGCATCCACGGGTTGGGAATGCCGATCTTCTTGCCAAGAAACGCCGCCCCCAGCCCGGCCAGCCACCACAGCATCAGCAGCCCCGGCGAGCCCTGCTGCGACAGCGCGGCGGCCGGCGCGAAGGCATGGCCGGACGGCCCGTGGATCTCGTGCGCCGACAGCAGCGCCACCAGCGCCGGATACACCAGCACCACCAGGATCAGCCGGATCGTCTGGGCCAGCACCACCTGCTGCTCGGACACGCCGGCCTCGCGCGCATGGATCGCCATCAGCACCACGCCGCCGGGCGTGCCGCAGAAAAAGGCGGTGCGCGCATCGAGCCCGCCGAAGCGGCTGAACACCTGCGCGCCGACCAGGCCGGCGGCCACGGTGAGCATGGCGCACAGCACGATCGCCGGCAGGCTGCCGGCCAGCGACAGCAGCACCTGCTGGTTGAAGGTCTGGCCCAGCGCCAGCCCGAGAAAGATCAGCACGTAGGGCCGGATCGGCTCGATGTTGACCGACAGCCCCATCTGCGCGAGCGCGGCCGAGGCGACCAGCGAGCCGAGCAGCCAGCCCAGCGGCACGCCCACCGCGTGCGCGACCCAGCCGCCGCCGAAGGACACCGCCAGCACCAGCACCAGCCGGAGCGCCCAGGCCGCGAGATGCAGCACCCGGACGCTCCGTCCCATGCCCGCGTCCCCCCCGGTCGCGGCCCGAAAACCCGGCTCCTTCATGTCCACACGTCGGACTGCTCGGCATCGATCAGCCGCAGCGCCGCCACCCAGGCCATGTCGACCCAGGCGGGCATTTCGTCGTGCCGGTACTGGCCCGCCGTGTGCTCGCGCACGGCCATCGGCGGCATGACGATCTGGTCCATGCCGCCGGACTGCGCGGCCAGCTGCGCATCGCAGGCGCGCTCCAGAAAGTAGATGTGGTCGAAGGCCTCGGCCACGCTGCGGCCACCCACCAGCAGCCCGTGGTTGCGCAGGATCATGGCCCGGTGGTCGGGACCGAGGTCGCGCACCAGGCGCTCGCGCTCCTCGGTGTCGAGCGCGATGCCTTCGTAGTCGTGGTAGGCCAGGTGGCCGTGGAACTTGAGCGCGTGCTGGCTGATCGGCAGCAGGCCGCAGCGCTGCGCCGACACCGCGATGCCGGCACGCGAATGCGTGTGCACGATGCAGCGCAGGTCGGGCCGCGCGGCATGCAGCGCCGAGTGGATGACGAAGCCCGCACGGTTCACCACCTGGGCCTCGGAGCCGGCTTCGAGCTTGTTGCCTTCGAGATCGATCGCCACCAGGTCGCTGGCGCGCATCTCGTGGAACATGCGGCGGTAGTCGTTGATCAGAAAACGGTCGCCCGGCCCCGGCAGGCGCGCCGAGACATGGGTGTAGATCAGGTCGGCCCAGCGGAAATGCGCGATCAGCCGGTAGAGCGCCGCGAGCTCGCAGCGCGCGGTCCATTCCTCGGCCGGGATGTGCGCCGGCCGGTGTCGCAGATGGTCGCTCGCCATGGCCTCAGACACCGAAGACGTCGTCGAGCGCGCGGCCCAGGCGGTCGAACATCTCGCCGACCTCGGCGGCACTGATGATCTGCGGCGGCGACAGCGCGATGCGGTTGCCGATGAGCCGCACGATGAGCCCGTTGGCCCGGGTGGCGGCCTCGATGCGCGCCATCAGCGCGGCGTCGGCGACGGCCTTGGTGGCGCGGTCGGTCACGATCTCCACCGCGCCGATCAGGCCGACGCCGTTGGCCTCGCCGACGTATTCGCGTCCGGCCAGTTTCGCCAGCCCCGCCAGGAAAAGCGGCTCCACGCTCTTCACGTGGCCGACCAGGTCCATCTCTTCGTAGATGGTCAGGACTTCGTGCGCCACCGCGCAGGCCATGGGATGGCCGCCGTAGGTGTAGCCGTGGGCGAAGCTGCCGAGCTTGTCGGTCTGGGCCATCATGCCGGCGAAGACCCGCTCGCCGATCAGCACCGCCGAGATCGGCACCATCGCCGCCGACAGCGACTTGGCCGAGCAGATCAGGTCGGGCGTCATGCCGTAGGTTTCGCTGCCCCACATTTCGCCGGTGCGGCCGAAGCCGCAGATCACCTCGTCGGCCACCAGCAGGATCTCGTACTTGCGCAGCACCGCCTGGATCTTGTCGAAATAGCCCGCCGGCGCAACGATGGCGCCGCCCGATCCCATCACCGGCTCGGCCCAGAAGGCAGCGATGGTCTCCGGGCCTTCGCGCAGGATCAGGGCCTCGAGCTCCGCGGCCAGGCGGCTGGAGAAGGCCTGCTCGTCCTCGCCCGGATGGGCATGGCGATAGTGGTAGGGCATGCCGGTGTAGAGAAAGCCGTCGAAAGGCAGCCCGAAGCCGGTGTGGAAGTTGGCCTTGGCGGTGAGGCAGGCGGTGATCGCGCCGGTGCCGTGGTAGGCCCCCAGGCGCGAGATGATCTTGCGGCGCTGGGGCTGTCCCTGGCCCGCCCAGTGGTACCAGACCAGCTTGAGCGCGGTGTCGTTGGCCTCGCTGCCGGAGCATTGCAGCAGCACCTTGTCCATGCCGGGCGGCGCGAAGGCGGCGAGCTTGGCCGAGAGTTCGGCGGCCGCCGGCGTCGAGGCACTGCGGAAGTTGTGGTAGTAGCCGATCTCGGTCATGACCTTGGCCGCGACCTGCGCCAGCCGGGCGTTGCCGAAGCCGAGCGAGGCGCACCACAGGCCGGCGGCGGCTTCCAGGTAGCGGGCGCCCTGCTCGTCTTCCACGTAGATGCCGTCACCCCTGGTGATGATGCTCGGGCCGGCGTCGAGGTGGCGGCGCAGGTTGGTGTGCGGATGCACCGAATGGGCGGCATCCATCGATGCGAGCGGGCTGAGCGTAGGTGTAACGGCGGGGGTCAGGGTGATGGACATGGGATGCGGTCTCTGGCGGTGTTCGTGACGGGGATAGGTGGCTCAGCGGGCGTAGTCGCGGGCGGCGCCCTCGGCGGTGACGTAGCCGTCGGCGATGTCGTCGGCGAGCTGCGCGGCATCGCGCTCGGCAGCCGGCCCCCAGCCACCGGCGCCGGCCAGGCGCAGGCGCAGCAGGTCGCCGCCTTGCATGTCGAGCATCTGCTTGGAGATGAGGCGCGTCTCCACGCCGTCGCGCACCAGGGTGGAAGAGGCCAGCGCGCCGGCGCCGCCGCCGTCCATGCCGTGCGGTGGTTTCACGTGGCGGTCGCCCAGCAGCGTGAGCGTGGCCGAGCCACTGAGCAATTCGATGTCCTTGGCCAGGCCGCAGCCGCCGCGCTGGCGCCCCGCGCCGCCGGTGTCGGGCATGAGGGCCAGACGGTGCACCACCACCGGGCTGCCGGCCTCGTGTACTTCCACCGGAATGTTGGCGCAGTTGATGACCGGCGCGGTGCCTTCGAGGCCGTCGGTATCGTGGCGTGCGCCGTAGCCGCCGAACAGCAGGTCGTAGTAGATGAAGCGCTTGCCGGTGTCGGCGTCGATGCCCGAGAGGATCGGGTTGGACCAGTGCGAGAACGCCGCCATGGTCTTGTGCGGCAGGGCCTTGGCCATGGCACCGTTGATGAGTTCGAAGATGCGGATCTGGATCGCCGCGCGGCCGCCCGAGGGGGCCGGGAACTGCGGGTTGAAGAAGCAGCCCTCGCGCGCCTTCACCTCGATGGCACGCAGGCCGCCGTCGTTCTGCGGCAGGGTCGGGTCGGTGAGGCACTTCACCGCGAAGAAACCGTGCGCGCGGGTGAAGTTGAAATAGGCGTTGATCGCCGCGCCGACCTGGTCGCCGGAGCGGGAGAAGTCGATCACCAGGCGGTCGCCGGCGACCTCGATGTCGACCGCCACCGGGATCAGCCCGCCCTCGCCTTCGCCGATGCCGTCGAGCCAGTCGTCGAAGCTGTAGCGGCCGTCGGGAATCTCGGCGATGCGTTCGCGCATGCGCTTCTCGCTGGCGTCCAGGATGTGGTCGACGCAGGCGTCGAGCACGTCGGCGCCGACCGACTTCACCAGCTCGGCGTAGCGGGTGGCGCCCACCTCGTTGGCGTTGCGCTGGGCGGCCAGGTCGCCGACCACCGCGTCGGGCAGGCGGATGTTGCCGCAGAGGATGCGCATGATCTCCACGTCGAACACGCCGCCGCGGATCATCTTCACCGGCAGGATGCGGATGCCTTCCTGGTAGGCCTCGGTCACGCCGATCACCTTCTGCGAGCCCGGCGCCGCGCCGCCCACGTCCACCTGGTGGGCGATGTTGACCACCCAGCCCCAGAACACGCCCTCGATGAAGACCGGGTGGACCATGTAGAAGTCCGGGAAATGGCCGGAGCCCAGCGCGCTGTCGTTGGTGACGATGGCGTCGCCCGGGCTCAGGCTGTCGCCGGGGTACATGGCCGAGACGGTCTTGACCACCGCCGGCATCGAGCCCAGGTGGCCGGGCGTGAAGTTGCCTTGCGACAGCAGCCGGCCGTGGCGGTCGAAGACGCCGGTGGAGAAGTCGTCGGCTTCGCGCACCGCTTCGGAGAACGCGGTGCGGCGCAGGGTGGAACCCATCTCTTCGGCGATGGAGACGAGGTTGTTCCAGACCAGCGAGATGGTGATGGGGCTGACGGTGGGCAGGTCGTGTTTCATGCCGGGGCTCCGATGCGGACGATCAGGTTTCCATGGCCGCTCAGCTCGGCGGTGTCGCCGTGCAGCAGCAGGATGGTGGTTTCGGCTTCCTCGATGACGCACGGCCCCTGGACGGGTTCACCGGGCTTCATGCGGTAGCGGTCGTAGATGGCCACGTCCTCGCCCGGCGCACCGGGCGAGAACCAGGCGCGGCGGGTGCCGATGCGCGGCTCGCCGTCGGATGGCCGCGAAGGCGAGGCCAGGCCGGCGCCGAGCGGGATCGAGCCGTGAAAGGTCCAGTCCACCGCCTCGACTTCGCGGGTCGCGTCGTGGTAGCCGTAGGCCTTGCGGTAGGCCTCGCCGAAAGCCTGGGCGAAGGCCTGCAGGAAGTCGTCTTCGGGCAGGGTCACGTCGGGCACGTCGACATTGATCTCGTAGCCCTGGCCGGCATAACGCGCGGTGGCGGTGAAGCGCTCTTCGCGGCCTTCGGCACGGGCCAGGCGGTCGAGGTCGGCGCCGGCGCGGGCCTGCAGCTCGGCGTGCAGGCGGCGCACGCCGGCCATCGCGCCAACGACCAACGGCGTGACCTGGGTCACGGTGTAGTCGACCTTCGGGTCGGCCGCCAGCAGGCCGACCGCCGAGCCCACGCCCGCGCCGCGCGGCAGCACCAGCGTGGGAATGTGCAGGTTGCGGGCCAGCCGCGCGGCATGCACCGGGCCGGCGCCGCCGAAGCCGACCAGCGCGTACTGCGCCGGGTCGCGTCCGCGTTCGACCGACATCACCCGCAGCGCGCGCTCCATGTTGGCGGTGGCCATGAGGTGGATGCCGAGCGCGGCCTCCTCGATCGAGATGCCGAGCGGCCGGGCGATGTGGATGTCGACCGCGCGGCGAGCGCCTTCGAGGTCGAGCTGCATGTTGCCGCCGTTGAAGGCGCCGGGGTTGAGGTAGCCGAGCACCAGGTTGGCGTCGGTCACCGTCGGCCGGGTGCCGCCGCGGCCGTAGCAGACCGGGCCGGGCTCGGAGCCGGCGCTCTCCGGGCCGATGCGGATCGCGCCGAGTTCGGCCTGGGCGATGGAGCCGCCGCCCGCGCCGATCTCCAGCAGCTCGATCGCCGAGATGTTGAGCGGCAGGCCGGAGCCCTTGGTGTATTGCACCTGGTCGACCTCGAAGGTCGGCAGGATCGCCGGCTCGCCCGCGTCGATGGCGCCGAGCTTGGCGGTGGTGCCGCCCATGTCGAAGGTGAGCAGGTCGGCGATGCCTTCCTCGCGGCCGATGGCGCGGCACATCAGCACGCCGGCGGCCGGGCCGCTCTCGACGATGCGCACCGGCATGCCGGTGGCCAGCTCGGGCGACACCAGGCCGCCGTTGGACTGCATCACGTACAAATCGGCGGCGATGCCCTCGGCCTTGAGCGCGTGGTCGAGCCGGTTGACGTAGCGCGACACGATCGGCTTGACGTAGGCGTTGGCGACCACGGTGGAGGTGCGCTCGTATTCACGGAAACGCGGCGACACCACGCTGGAGAGCGACACGTCGATGGCCAACCCCAGCGCGGTGGCGCGCTCCTGCACGAACTGCTCGTGCGCCGGGTTCACGTAGGAGTGCAGCAGGCAGACGGCGACCGCCTCGTAGCCCTGCTCCACGATGCCGGCGAGCAGCGCGTCGACCTCGGCCGCGTCGGGCGCGACGTTGGACTTGTCGCGCAGGAAGGTGCGCTCGGGCAGCTCGAAGATGTCGCGCCGGCGAATCAGCGGCTCGGGCTTGGCCAGGTGCATGTTGTAGGTGGAATAGCGCTTCTGCCGGCCCAGCAGCAGCACGTCGCGAAAGCCCTGCGTGGTGATCAGCGCGGTGCGCGATCCCTTGCGCTCCAGGATGGCGTTGGTGGCTACCGTGGTCGCGTGCAGCAGCATGCCGACGCCTGCGGCGGCCACGCCCTCGGCGGCCAGCAGGTCTTTCACGCCCTGCACCACCGCGCGCTCGGGTGCGGAGGGCGTGGACAGGGTCTTCCAGTAGCGGGTGACACCCCGGGTCTGGTCTTCGAGCACGAAGTCGGTGAAGGTCCCGCCGATGTCGAAGGAGAGGCGAATCATGTTTTCCATATCCAGGCTGGTCCAGGTTCTGCAGGTCTTGGGTGGCGCCGCGTGTTCCACCGATGGGAACGCGGTTCCATTTTTCGAAGGGACAAATGAAAGCCGGTCAGCGGGCACCGGCCAGGGATTTCTTCTCCATGCGCGACAGCACGCGCACCACCGGCCAAAGCAGCGCCAGGTAGATCAGCGCGGCGGCCACCAGCGGCGTGGCGTTGAAGGTGTTGCCCTGCGCCATGCGGGCCACGCGCAGCAGTTCGGGCAAGGTCACCACGCTGGCCAGCGAGGTCAGCTTGACGGTCTCCAGGATGTTGCTCACCAGGTCCGGCAGCATCTTGCGAACGGCCTGCGGCAGCACCACGTGGACCAGCGTCTGCAGCGTGGTCAGCCCGGTGGAGCGGCTGGCTTCCACCTGGCCGCGCGGAATGCTTTCGATACCGGCGCGAAACACCTCGGCGAAATAGGCCGAGGTGTTGAGCACGAGT
Organism: Xylophilus sp. GOD-11R; assembly: GCF_033546935.1. Taxonomy (GTDB): domain Bacteria; phylum Pseudomonadota; class Gammaproteobacteria; order Burkholderiales; family Burkholderiaceae_C; genus Xylophilus. The sequence continues at coordinate 4,413,119 of NZ_CP137854.1, forward strand.
GCCAGCACCACCGCCATGAAGGTCGACAGCTCGATGCCCAGGAAGGGCAGCGCGTAGTAGGCGAAGACCAGCAGCACCAGCGGCGGAAAGGCCCGCAGGAAGTCGACGTAGCCGATCAGCGCGATGTCGACCCAGCGCTGTCCGAAGGACTGGGCACTGGCCACCAGCAGGCCCACGGCCAGGCCAAGCGGCACCACCACCGCGCTGAGCTGCAAAGTGATGAGCAGCCCGCGCATCAGCTGCGGCCAGACCAGCGCCAGGATCTCGAGGTTGAAGAAGTTGAGGAGGAAGGCGTCCATGGTGGGTGTGTCGTGTTCCTAGCGGACGTTCCAGGCGTAGCGCCGTTCGAGGCGGCGCGACAGCAGCACCAGCGGCAGCAGCAGCACCAGGTAGCCGATGGCGGCCATGGTCAGCGGCGTGGTGTTGGCGCCTTCGGCCAGCGCCTCGGAAGCGCGCGAGAGCATGTCGGGCACCGCCACGGTCGAGGCCAGCGCGGTGTTCTTGACGGTGGCGACGACACGGCTGGTGAGCGGCGGCACCACCACCCGCACCGCCTGCGGCAGGATCACCAGCCGCAGCGTCTTCACGAAGCTCAGGCCGGTGGACCGGGCCGCGTCCCACTGGCCCTTGTGAATGCTCGCCAGCCCCGCCCAGAACACCTCTTCGGCGAAGGCGGTGAGGATGGCGGCGAGCACCGCCCAGGCCACGAAGAAGCCCGGCAACCGCAGGCCCAGCAGCGGCAGGCCGAAGTAGCAGACGATGATCAGCACCAGCGGCGGCAGCGCGCGGCACACGTCGGCGAAGACCACGATGAGGAAGTTGGCCGGCTTGATGCCGAAGGCCCGCACCGCCGCCAGCAGCAGCCCGCCGGCGAGCCCGGCGGCCACTACCAGCACCGCCAGCTGCAGCGTCTCCCACAGGCCCATGGCGATGGACGGCGCGTACTTCGCCATGAACGCCGGGTTGAAGAAGTTGTCGACGATGGGAGACATCAGCGGTCCACCTGCGACAGGAACTCGCGGGTGCGCGCCTGCTGCGGCGCGCCGAAGACCTGCTCGGCCGTGCCCTGCTCCACGATGGCGCCGTCGGCCATGAAGACCACCGTGTCGGCGGCCTCGCGGGCGAAGCGCATCTCGTGGCTGACCACCATCATGGTCATGCCGCTGTCGCGCAGTTCGCGCATGGTCTGCAGCACGCCGTTGACCAGCTCGGGGTCGAGCGCGCTGGTGGGCTCGTCGAACAGCACCACCTTGGGCTCCAGCGCCAGGGTGCGGGCGATGCCCACCCGCTGCTGCTGGCCGCCGGAGAGCTGCGACGGGTAGTGGCCGGCACGGTCGGACAGCCCCACGCGCTTCAACATCGCCTGGCCGATGGCTTCGGCTTCCTCGCGGCCCTTGCCGAGCACGTGGCGCAGCGCCAGCGTGACGTTGCCCAGCGCGGTCATGTGCGGATAGAGATTGAACGACTGGAACACCATGCCCATCTGGGTGCGCAGCTGGTTCACGTCGACATGCGGCGAATAGATGTTGACCCCGTCGACCAGCACGTCGCCGGAGGTCAGCTCCTCGAGCCGGTTGCAGCAGCGCAGCAGCGTGCTCTTGCCGGAGCCCGACGGGCCGATGAGGAACACGCATTCGCCCTGGCGCACCCGCAGGTCGATGCCCTTGAGCACCTCGGTCTGGCCGAAGGTCTTGCGCACCTTCACCAGCTCGACCACCGTCTTGGCCGCTGCCGGCTTCGGCGTCGTGCCGGCGGCCGGCTGGCCGCCCTGCACCGCGTCGGCGGTCATGGCCTTCATTTGCATTTCGGGGCCGGAACGCTCGCGTCGTAGCCGGCGAAGCCCGGCTGGCCGACACCGGCGGTGACCTTCATCATGGCGCCATCGGGCAGCGCTTCCAGGCCGGTCCACTTCTTGTAGATGGCCGCCAGCGTGCCGTTCTTCTTGAGGCACTGCAGCGCGAGGTCGACCGCGTCGCGGTTGGCCTTGTCGTCCTTGCGGAAGCCGTAGCCGTAGACCTCGCCGTTGTTGATGACGTAGTCGGAGGTGGCCAGCACCGGGCTCTGCTTGGCCACGTAGCCGGCCACCGCGCTGTAGACCAGGGCGGCGTCGGTCTGGCCGCTGGCCACCGACTGGATCGCGTCGCTGTTCTTGTCGTAGCGGTTGATGGTCCAGCCGAATTCGGCCTGGCGGGCGGTGAGCCACTTGTCGAACAGGTTGCCCTTGTTCACCGCGATGACCTTGCCCTTGAGGTCGGCCGGCGTGGTGACCTTGACGCCGCCCTTCTTCAGCACGAACTGGTAGGTGGCGTCGCCGTAGGCCTGGGCGAACAGCACCTGCTCGGAACGCTCCTTGGTAATCATGGCGGGCGACAGCACCATGTCGAACTTCTTGGCGTTGAGGCCGGCGAAGGTGGTCGACCAGGGCTGATCCATCACCTCGATGGTCTTGCCCATTTCCTTGGACAGGGCTGCGGCGATGTCGATGTCGATGCCTTCGTAGCCGCCGCTCGGCTTGGCCGAGGAAAAGGGCTGGTAGCCGACATCGGAGGCGGCCACGATCTTGTCCTGGGCGAAAGCCACACCGCAGCAGGCCAGGGACAGGATCAGCAGGGATCGCACGAGAGAGGAACCTTGGGTCGCAGGCATCAGACGCATCCTTGAAAAAAGAAAAGGGAAAAGTGAAAACGAAAAAGTTCTACTGAATGGAACGACGTTCTATTTTCAATTGAGCAACTTGCATGCCAGTGCGCCCCTCTCCTCTGGGGTAAACCCGTGGGACCCGTCGGACAGCCGAAAAACACGACCGCGCCGGGCACGCAATCGGTGCGCCCTGCGCCGGATCGGCGGCCGTCGCACCGCGATCGCCCTGCACGCAACCCAGATCGGCGCACGTCCTGGTGGACAGCACGGCTACAGTCCTCGCATGCTCACCCGTACCGCCTCGCAGACCCTGACGGAGCAGCTGTCCGGCCGCTTCGCCGAACGCATACGCGCGCGCCTGCTGCCGCCCGGCGCGCGGCTGCCCTCGGTTCGCGAGTGCGCGCGCCAGCACGGGGTGAGCCCGCACACGGTCGTCGCCGCCTACGACGTGCTGCTGGCCCAGGGGCTGGTGGAAGCACGGCGGCAACGCGGCTTCTTCGTACGCGAGACGCCCGACCGCGCCGCGGCGCCCACCGCGCCCGACCGGCCGGCCGACACCACGCCGCTGCCGGCGGGCTCGCGCATGCACGCCACCGCCCTGATCCGCGGCATGTTCCACCACCCCTCGGCGCGCGCACAGCCGGGCTCGGGCGTGCTGCCGCCGGACTGGATCGACCTGCCGGCGCTGCCTGCGGCCGTGCGCAAGGTGGCGGCCAGCAAGGCCTGGGCGAAGGCCTCGCTGCAATACGGCGAACCGATGGGCGACGCCGGCCTGCGCGCCCTGCTGTCGCACCGGCTGGCCGGCCAGCACATCCGCGCGCCGGTCGAGCAGATCATGACCACCGTCGGCGCCACGCACGCGCTGGACATCGTCAGCCGCACGCTGCTGAAGGCCGGCGATCCGGTGCTGGTGGAAGAACCCGGCTGGTCGGTGGAATTCGCCCGGCTCGAGGCCCTGGGCATGCGGGTGCTGCCGGTGCCGCGCCACGCCGACGGTCCCGACCTGGCGGTGATGGCGCGCTACTGCGAAACCCACGCGCCCCGCCTCTTCATCAGCGTGAGCGTGCTGCACAACCCCACCGGCTACAGCCTGGCGCCGGGCGCCGCGCACCGGCTGCTGCAACTGGCCCAGGCGCACGACTTCCACGTGGTGGAGGACGACACCTACGGTCACATCGCGCCGGAACACGCCACCCGGCTGACCGCGCTCGACGGGCTGCAGCGCACCATCTACGTGGGCGGCTTCGCGAAGATGCTGGCTCCCAACTGGCGCGTGGGTTTTCTGGCGGCGCCGGCGCCGCTGGTGGAGCGCCTGCTCGACACCAAGCTGCTGGCGACGCTCACCACGCCGACCCTGCTGGAACAGGCGCTGGCGCTGTGCATCGAACAGGGCCAGCTGCGCCGCCATGCCGACCGGGTGCGCGGCCGGCTGGACGCGGCGCGCAGCCGCAGCGTGAAGCTGGCACGCGCGGCCGGCTGCGCTTTCGCCTCGGAGCCGGCTGGCCTGTTCGGCTGGATCGACACCGGCGTCGACACCGACCTGCTCGCCCAGCGCATGCTCGACGAAGGCTACCTGCTGGCGCCCGGCGCGCTGTTTCTGGCCGGCCGGCAGGCGTCGACGCTGATGCGCATCAACTTCGCCACTACCCAGGACGCGGCCTTCTGGAGCGCCTTCGCCCGGGTGCGCGACAGCCTCTGAGCCCGGCCGCTCCGGCGCACGGGCTTCACGCCGGCCCGCCGGAAATTTCACGCCGCGCGGCGCGAGGCCGGATCAGAATCCGCAAATGAACACCGCCATCGCCCCGCAAGCCGTCCGCGCAGCCGCGCTCGCCGAGACCGTCGCACCAGCCGAGCTGCAGCGCCGCACCGTCGCCGCCCTGTCCGCGGTGCTGCCGGCGCATGCGCTGCTCTGGCACGGCGAGGACACCACGCCCTACGAATGCGACGGCCTCACCGCCTATCGCCAGCGCCCCATGGCCGTGGCCCTGCCCGAGACCGAGGCACAGGTGCAGGCGGTGCTGCGCACCTGCCACCGCCTGGGCGTGCCCATCGTGGCGCGCGGCGCCGGCACCGGACTGTCGGGCGGCGCCCTGCCCCATGCGCGCGGCGTCACGCTGTCGCTGGCGCGCTTCAACAAGATCCTGAAAGTCGACCCTCGCGCCCGCACCGCCACCGTGCAGTGCGGCGTGCGCAACCTGGCCATCAGCGAAGCCGCCGCGCCGCACGGGCTCTATTACGCGCCGGACCCATCCAGCCAGATCGCCTGCACCATCGGCGGCAACGTGGCCGAGAACTCCGGCGGCGTGCATTGCCTCAAATACGGCCTCACGCTGCACAACGTGCTGCGGGTACGCGGCTTCGCGGCCGACGGCGAGCCTGTGGAATTCGGCTCCGAGGCGCTCGACGTGGCGGGCCTGGACCTGCTGGCGGTGCTGGTCGGCAGCGAGGGCATGCTGGCGGTGACCACCGAGGTCACGGTGAAGCTGGTGCCCAAGCCGCAACTGGCGCGCTGCATCATGGCGAGCTTCGACGACGTGCGCAAAGCCGGCGACGCGGTGGCGGCGGTGATCGCGGCGGGCATCATCCCGGCCGGGCTGGAGATGATGGACAAGCCCATGACCATCGCGGTCGAGGACTTCGTGCACGCCGGCTACGACCTGCGGGCCGAGGCGATCCTGCTGTGCGAATCCGACGGCACGCCCGAGGAGGTTGCAGAGGAAATCGGCCGCATGACCGAGGTGCTGCGCGGCTGCGGCGCCACCGCCATCACCTGCAGCGCCGACGAGGCCGAGCGGCTGCGTTTCTGGAGCGGCCGCAAGAACGCGTTTCCCGCCTCCGGCCGCATCAGCCCCGATTACATGTGCCTGGACTCCACCATCCCGCGCAAGCGCTTGGCCGACATCCTGCTGGCCATCCAGGAGATGGAAAAGAAATACGACCTGCGCTGCTGCAACGTGTTCCACGCGGGCGACGGCAATCTGCATCCGCTGGTGCTGTTCGACGCCAACGACCCCGACCAGCTGCACCGATGCGAGCTGTTCGGCGCCGACATCCTGGAGACCAGCGTGGCCATGGGCGGCACGGTGTCGGGCGAGCACGGCGTGGGTATCGAAAAGCTCAACAGCATGTGCGTACAGTTCAGCGCGCAGGAGAACGCGCAGATGCTGGGCATCAAACATGCGTTCGACCCGGCCGGCGTGCTCAATCCGGGCAAGGTCATCCCCACCCTGGCGCGCTGCGCCGAATACGGCCGCGAGCTGGTGCGTGGCGGTGTGCTGCGCCATGCCGAGCTGCCGCGTTTCTGATGCGGGCGAAACAGAGAGAGAAAGAGAAGTCGTCGATATGAAAGTGCTGCGTGGCCTGGCCTGGCTGCTGGTGTTCCAGTGCCTGGGCGAGGCGCTCTCCCGCACCGGGCGATTGCCGGTGCCGGGGCCGGTGATCGGTCTGTTGTTGATGTTCGCCGGCCTGTTCCTGCCGGTGGTGTGCGAGCCGGTGGCCGCCTGCGCCGAGGCGCTGCTGGCGCATCTGTCGCTGCTGTTCATTCCGGTGGGCGTGGGCGTCATGACGCACCTGGCGCTGCTGCAGCAATCGGGCCTGCGACTGATGGCGGTGATCGTGCTGTCGACCTGGGCCGGCCTGGGCGTGAGCGCCTGGACCCTGCACGCTCTGCGCGACCGGGAGGGCGCCGATGCCTGATTTCGTCGCGCTGTGGGTCTATCTGTCGTCGTCGCCGCTGTTCGGGCTGACAGCCACCCTGGTCGTCTACCTGCTGGCGCAGACCGCCTACGCCCGGCTCGGCCATGCGCCCTGGGCCAATCCGGTGCTGTGGAGCGTGGTGGTGCTGGCCGGCACGCTGCTGGCCACCGGCGTGGCCTACCCGGTGTACTTCTCGGGCGCGCAGTTCATCCACTTCCTGCTCGGCCCGGCCGTGGTGGCGCTGGCTTGGCCGATGTGGCAGCGCCGTGCCGCGCTGCGGGCGCGCTGGAAACACCTGTTGGCCGCGGCGCTCGCCGGCGGTTTCGCCGCCAGCGCCAGCGCGGTCGCCATCGGCTGGGCGCTGGGCCTGCCACACGACGCACTGCTGTCGCTGGCGCCCAAGTCGGTGACCGCGCCGGTGGCCATGGGCATCGCGCAAGCCATCGGCGGGGTGCCGGCACTGGCCGCCGTGTTCGCCGTGCTCAGCGGCCTGGTCGGCGCGCTGAGCGGCAAGTACCTGTTCGACATGATCCGGATACCGAAAGATACGCAAGGCTGGGCCGCCCGGGGCTTCGCGCTCGGCACCGCCGCTCACGGCATCGGCGCGGCGCGCGCGTTGCAGGTCGATCCGGAGGCCGGCGCCTACGCCGGGCTGGCGCTCGGCGTGCAGGTGTTGCTGGCCTCCCTGCTGATTCCGCTGGCCGCCCGCCTGCTGGGCTGAGCGGGCCGCCTCAGCCGCCCAGACGCTTCATCAGGGCCTGGGCGTCTTCGCCGGGATTGCAGCGCTCCGGCAGTTGCATGCTGCGCACGTCGACCCGCATTTCCTTGGTCAATTCGCGGAACTCGTCCTGCAGCAGCAGAGCGTCGATACGACGGCGTGCGCCCCTCACGTCGGAAAACGGCAGGTAGAACCAGAGTTGCCCGCCATTGATCCGGGTGCTCACGTCCGAACTGCGGATCACCCCCCGCAATTGGCGCGCGAGCTCGACGAGGCTGGTGATGAGACGCGCGGCAAGGGGGCTGCCGTCCTGCAGGATCGCGGTGTCGTTGATCTTGATGAGCAGGAGCCCGAAGTCCATGTCGGCCCGGCGCGAGTTCGCCGCCAGCGCCCAGTCGACCGTGTGGAGGAACTCGCGCAGCACCACGGCATTGAGCGTTTCGAACACCGCCAGTGGCTGCTGCCGCGAACCGGTGCTCAGATAGCTCTGGCCTTCGGCGGTGATTTGCAGGGGCGCGATCTCGCGGCAGTCCAGCTCGTCGGCGCCCGACACGTTGGCGCAGTCCAGGCAATGCGCCTGGACGGCACTCGCGCCGAAGGCGTTCTGGCAGCCACCGCAAACGTGCTGGAGGATCGGCTTTTCCTCGTCCACGCCGATATGCTGCTCGGCGGCGCCGCAGCGTGGGCACAGCAGGCCGTCGCGGCGCAGGAAGTCGCCCTCGGGCGCCACGTAGCCGCAGTCGAAGCAGGGCAGCGCGGCGGTGGTGCGGATGTCGAGACTGCTGCAGTGCGGGCAGACATCCAGGAAATGGATGTGCGCGCTGTTGCAGCGGCGGCAGTGACGGGTGCGGTCGATCAGCTTGCCGGGCTCCAGCAGGCCGCGCCGCAGCAGCGTGGCCAGGCAGCTGCCCACGTCGTCGTGCGCGCTGGCCAGCGCCTCGGCCAGGGGATAGCGGTAGAGCATCTTGTGGCGCCGGTCGCGCTCGGGCACCAGCGTGGCACCGTCGCGCACCTGCAGAAAGTACAGGATTCGTTCCACCAGCGGCAGCCCGTTGGGCGACAGATTCAGCGCCTGGCGCGCAACCCGGGCCTGGTCGCACAGCTCCAGCGCCTCGGCCAGGTCGGCCGCGCCGTCGGCCAGCAGCGGCGCCGGGCTGCCCGAAGCCGACCAGACCGGCAGGTACCACCAGCGCGAGCGTCGAATGCGCTCGAGCAGGGCGCTGGTGTCGGAGACGCGCAGCCCGCGACCGAGATAGAACCCGGCCGGCTCGTCGGAGATGTTGGCCACCTCGGCCCACTGCGACACCGCTCGCTCGCGGGCCCGGGCTGGCCAGGGGGCGTTGTCGGCCTTGAAGACCCATAGCGTGGGCAGTTCGGATTCGACGGAATCTTCGGTGCCCGGGAATTCCGCCGGATCGATCGGGAAGAAGGGAGTTCGCGACTGCGAGACGGACAGCGACATGGACATGAGAGCCACTTCGTGGAGGGTGATCGGGGCGTCCACGCATCGCGGTTTCGATTGCGCAGAACGACCCACGCATGACGGTGGGCGGTCGAATTATTCGAGCGCACCCGAAACGCGGGCACCCACTTACATACGTAAAACAGCAGGCTACTTGTAAGCATTGGCATCCATCCCAATGCCGTCTCGCCACCTCGCATCACGCGCAAAATAGTAGTGTTTTCAACAACGGAAAAGGCCTTCCATGCCAGCCCGGGTCCATCTCATCGGAGCACCGACCGACGTCGGCGCCAGTGTCCGGGGTTGCAGCATGGGGCCCGAGGCCTTGCGGGTGGCGGGGCTCGCCGCCGCCCTCCAGGGCGTGGGCCTGGAAGTGCACGACACCGGCAATCTGGCCGGTCCGCTCGCCTCGGCGCCGCGTTCACCGCACCACGCGCACCATCACCTCGACGAAGTCGTGCGCTGGAACCGCGCGGTGTTCGACGCGGTCGGCCAGGCGCTCGCCGACGGCGCCACGCCGCTGATGATGGGTGGCGACCACTGCCTGGCCATCGGCTCGATCAGCGCGGTGGCCGCGCACTGCCGGCGCGAGGGCCGCAAGCTGCGGGTGCTGTGGCTCGACGCGCATTCCGACGTCAACACCGAGGCCACCAGCCCCAGCGGCAACCTGCACGGCATGCCGGTGGCCTGCCTGCTCGGGCGCGGGCCGGCGGCGCTCACCGGCTGGAGCGGCACCGCGCAGGCGCTGCAGACGCAGGACATCGGCTTCATCGGCATCCGCAGCGTGGACCCCGGCGAGCGCCTGGCGATCCGCGACTTCGGGCTGTCGGTCTACGACATGCGCTACATCGACGAGCACGGCATGCGCGCCACCATGACCGAGGCGCTGATGGGCGTGGACGAGGACACCCATCTGCACGTGAGCTTCGACGTCGACTGCCTCGACCCGGTCGACGCGCCCGGCGTGGGCACCGCGGTGCGCGGCGGGCCGACCTACCGCGAGATGCAGCTGTGCATGGAAATGATCGCCGACACCGGCCGGCTCGGCTCGCTCGACCTGGTGGAGCTCAATCCGGCGCTAGACGTACGCAACCAGACCGCCGAAGTGGCCGTGGAGCTGCTGCAGAGTCTGTTCGGCCTGAGCACGCTCTGAGCGGCCGGCGGCGGCCGTCGCATGCCGCACCAGTGCGCTCGCTCTCGCCGGCGGCACGGGGCGCGGCGGGTCGATCCCTGCTAGGCTCGAAAGCTTTTCCCTGCTGCCTCCCCCGCCCATGTCGCCTTCTCCCCTGACCCCGGCACCCGTTCTGGCACCCGGCCGGGAGCGCGCCCTGCTCTGGCTGCTGGCCCTCACCCAGTTCACCATCATCGTGGACTTCATGGTGATGATGCCGCTGGGGCCGCAGATCATGCAGGCCTTCTCCATCGGCACCGGCGCCTTCGCCGCCGCCGTGTCGGCGTATTCCTGGTGCGCGGGCGTCTCGGGATTGCTGGCGGCCACCTACATCGACCGCTTCGACCGCCGCCGGATGCTGCTGGTGGTCTACGCACTCTTCGCTGTCTCCAACCTCGTCTGCGCGCTGGCCACCAACTACCACGCCTTGCTGCTGTCGCGTGCCTTCGCCGGGCTCACCGGCGGCGTGCTGGGCTCGCTGGTGCTGGCGATCATCGGCGACGTGATCCCGCCCCAGCGCCGGGGCGCGGCCATGGGCGTGGTGATGACCTCGTTTTCCCTGGCCGCCGTCGCCGGCGTGCCGCTCGGCGTGGTGCTGGGCGCGCACTACGGCTGGAGCTCGCCGTTCTTCGAGCTGGTGATTCTCTCGGCCGTCATCTGGGCCGGCGCCTGGAAGGTGCTGCCCTCGCTCACCGCGCACATCCAGGTGCCGCCGCTGCCGCTGTCGCGCACGCTGCCGGAGCTGTGGTCGCTGATGCGCGAACCGTCGCACCTGCGCGGCTTCGCGCTCACCGCCATCGTCATGGCCTCGCACATGCTGATCGTGCCCTTCATCTCGCCGAACTTCGTCGGCAACTTGGGCGTGAAGCCGGAGAACATCTCGCTGATCTACATGGCCGGTGGCTTTGCCATGTTCTTCAGCTCGCGCACCGTCGGCCGCCTGTCGGATCGCTTCGGCGCCCGCCAGACCTTCCGCGCCGCCGCGCTGTGCTCGCTGCTGCCCGCCCTGTTCATGACGCACCTGCCCCAGTTGCCGCTGTGGGGGCTGATCCTGTTCTTTCCGTTCTTCATGGTCACCGCCAACTCCCGGATGATTCCGGTGCAGGCGCTGCTGACCACCGTGCCGGCGCCGCACCGGCGCGGCGCCTTCATGAGCGTGAACTCGGCAGTCCAGCAGATCGCCACCGGCACCGGCGCGTGGATCGGCGGCCTGCTGCTCACCACCACGCCCGACGGCCGCATCCACGGCTACGGCACCAACGGCTGGCTGTGCTGCGCCTGCGTGCTGCTGGCGATGTGGTGGGTGGGCAAGGTGCAGGCGTACGGGCAACCTGCCGGTAGCGCGGCGGCGGCGCGGACGGTCTGAGCGGCTCGTTTCAGGCGTCAGGCTTCGGCCGCGCGCCGAAAATGGCCGATCCCACCCGCACCATGGTGCTGCCGGCGGCGATCGCCGATTCGACATCGGCCGACATGCCCATCGACAGCGTGTCCAGCGCCAGCCCCCGCGCGCACAAGGCATCGAACAGCTCCCGCGCGCGACGGTGCACCGTCAGTTGCGCAGCGTAATCGGCCGCCGGCTCGGGAATCGTCATCAGCCCGCGCAGCCGCAGCCTCGGCAGCGCCGCGACCGCCTCGGCCAACGCGGCAGCCCCTTCCGGCGCCACGCCCGACTTGGACGCCCCGCCGTCGATATTGACCTGCAGGCACACGTTGAGCGCCGGCAGGTGTTCCGGCCGCTGGGCCGACAGCCGCTCGGCGATCTTCAGCCGGTCCACCGACTGCACCCAGTCGAACTTCTCGGCCGCAAGCCGCGTCTTGTTGGACTGGATCGGGCCGATGCAGTGCCATTCGGCGCCCTGGCCGGCCAGGGCATCGATCTTGCCTGCGGCTTCCTGCAGGTAGTTCTCGCCGAAGGCCGTCTGGCCCGCTTCCAGCGCCTCGCGGACCGCATCCGCGTCGAACGTCTTGGAAACCGCCAGCAGGCGTACTTCGGAAGGGTTTCTTCCGGCGGCGGCACAGGCCGTGGCGATACGCCCACGCACTGCCGCCAGGGTGTTACAGATCGTTGTCATAATGATTTGGAGCGTAGCAAAACGATCCGGAACCAGGGAGCTTGCGTTGGATATCACTCAGTTGCTGGCCTTCAGCGTCAAGAACAAGGCCTCCGACCTGCATCTGTCGGCGGGTCTGCCGCCCATGATCCGGGTGCACGGCGACGTGCGCCGCATCAATGTCGAGCCGCTGGACCACAAGATGGTCCATTCGATGGTCTACGACATCATGAACGACGGCCAGCGCAAGATCTACGAGGAGTTCCTGGAGATCGACTTCTCCTTCGAGATCGAAGGCCTGGCGCGCTTCCGGGTCAACGCCTTCAACCAGAACCGGGGCGCCGGTGCGGTGTTCCGCACCATTCCCTCGAAGATCCTCACGCTGGAGCAGCTTGGCGCGCCCAAGATCTTCGCCGACCTGGCCATGAAGCCGCGCGGCATGGTGCTGGTGACCGGGCCTACCGGCTCGGGCAAGTCGACCACGCTGGCCGCGATGGTCAACTATCTCAACGAAAACGAGTACGGCCACATCCTCACCGTGGAAGACCCGATCGAGTTCGTGCACGAATCGAAGAAGTGCCTGATCAACCAGCGCGAGGTCGGCCCGCACACCCGCAACTTCGCCGCCGCCCTGCGCTCGGCGCTGCGGGAGGATCCCGACGCGATCCTGGTCGGCGAAATGCGCGACCTGGAAACCATCCGCCTGGCCATGACCGCCGCCGAGACCGGCCACCTGGTCTTCGGCACGCTGCACACCTCGTCGGCCGCCAAGACCATCGACCGGATCATCGACGTGTTCCCGGCCGAGGAGAAGGACATGATCCGCGCCATGCTGTCGGAGTCGCTGCAGGCGGTGATCTCGCAGACGCTGTGCAAGACCAAGGACGGCCAGGGCCGGGTGGCGGCGCACGAGATCATGTTGGGCACTTCCGCCATCCGCAACCTGATCCGCGAGGCCAAGGTGGCGCAGATGTATTCGGCGATCCAGACCGGCAACAGCGTCGGCATGCAGACGCTCGACCAGAACCTCACCGAACTGGTCCGGCGCGGCACGATCACACCGGCCGAAGCACGCTCGAAGGCCAAGACGCCAGAGAATTTCCCCGGCTGACCCGTTCGCTCGTTTACTCGCTCGCTCATTCGTTACCCTTCCATCGATCCGGCACCACGCCCCCACTGGAGACCGCGCATGAAAGGCATTCTTGAACTGCTCCGCAACAAGAACCCCGCCCGCCTGGCCCCGGCGGGCGAGACGACGGATTCGGTCTTCTTCTCCACCGCCTTCGCCGACCAGGGCGTGGACGCCTCGGTGCTGGTGCCCTGGGAAGCGCGCGCGGTCGAGATCGGTGCCCGCCGGCTGGCCGCGGGCCGGGGCGTGAAGCAGTTGCAGCAGGTCTGGTCGCGCGACAAGCACATGTGCACGCTGGAGCCCGAGCGCATCGCCGCGCTGGAGCGTTTTTTCCAGTTCGCCACGGTGCCGGCCGGCCGCGAGGTGATCCGGCAGGACGAATACGGCAACTTCGCGCTGGTGCTGCTCGAAGGCCGCATCTCGGTCGACCGCAAACAGCCCTGGGGCGAACGCCTGCGCCTGGCCGAGACGCGGCCGGGCGACATCCTGGGCGAGATGTCGCTGCTCGACAGCGGCCAGCGTTTCTCGGCCTGCACCACTCTCACCGACTGCGACATCGCGGTGCTGGGTGCCGAAGCCATGGACGAGATGATGGACGCCGAGCCGCACACCGCCTGCCATCTGGTCGCGCTGCTCGCGCGCAAGCTGTCGCTGCGGCTGCGCATGGTGAGTGCCAGCCTGGGCGAGAACAAGTAGTAGTTGTCAGCAGTCGCGGCACCGCCGCACGAGGATCGATTCGATGGAACGCGACCAGGCCAGTAAATTCATCAACGACCTGCTCAAGCTGATGATCAGCCGGGGCGGCAGCGACATGTTCATCACGGCCGACTTTCCGCCGGCGATGAAGGTCGACGGCAAGCTCACCAAGGTGTCGCCGCAGCCGCTGACCGCAGCCCACACGCTGGCGCTGGCGCGCTCCATCATGAACGACCGCCAGGCCTCGGAATTCGAGCGCACCAAGGAATGCAATTTCGCGATCTCGCCGGCGAGCGTGGGGCGGTTCCGGGTCAACGCCTTCGTGCAGCAGGGCAAGGTCGGCATGGTGATGCGGCTGATCCCCACCAACATTCCGACCATGGAAGCCCTGCGCATGCCCGAGGTGCTCAAGGAGGTGGTGATGGCCAAGCGCGGCCTGTGCATCCTGGTCGGCGCCACCGGCTCGGGCAAGTCGACCACGCTGGCGGCCATGATCGACCACCGCAACGAGAACTCCTACGGCCACATCATCACCATCGAGGATCCGGTGGAATTCGTGCATCCGCACAAGAACTGCGTGGTGACCCAGCGCGAGGTGGGGCTCGATACCGACAACTGGGACATCGCGCTGAAGAACACGCTGCGGCAGGCGCCCGACGTGATCCTGATGGGTGAAATCCGCGACCGCGAAACGATGGAGCATGCGATCGCCTTCAGCGAAACCGGCCACCTGTGCATGGCCACGCTGCACGCCAACAGCGCCAACCAGGCAATCGACCGCATCATCAACTTCTTCCCCGAAGAGCGCCGCCAGCAGCTGCTGATGGACATATCGCTCAACCTGAAGGCGATGATTTCGCAGCGGCTGATTCCAGTGCAGGACGGCAAGGGCCGCGCCGCCGCGGTGGAGGTGATGCTCAACTCGCCGCTGATCTCGGACCTGATCTTCAAGGGCGAGGTATCCGAGATCAAGGAGATCATGAAGAAGAGCCGCAACCTCGGCATGCAGACCTTCGACCAGGCGCTGTTCGATCTGTACGAGGCCCACCAGGTGACGTACGAGGATGCGCTGCGCAATGCGGATTCGGTGAACGACCTGCGGCTGCAGATCAAGCTCAACAGTCAACGTGCGAAGGACCACCAGGACCTGAGTCGTGGGACCGAGCACCTGGAGATTGTTTAGCCCCTCGGCGGCTCAGTGCCCCTCGGCTTATTCACTCCGCTTCGCTGCGTGTAAACGCCATCCCCCGAGGGGAGGGCTTCGCCGAGTCCAGGGAAACCCTGGCCTGGCGAGCTAAGTGCCCCTCGGCTTTTTCACTTCGCTTTGCTACGTGTAAACGCCATCCCCCAGGGGGAGGGCTTCGCCGAGTCCAGGGAAACCCTGGCCTGGCGAGCTAAGTGCCCCTCGGCTTTTTCACTTCGCTTTGCTACGTGTAAACGCCATCCCCCAGGGGGAGGGCTTCGCCGAGTCCAGGGAAACCCTGGCCTGGCTCTACCGGGATATGAGCGCTATCGAGAGGTTGCGCCGGCTGCTGACCGGGGGCAAGCGCTTTCGGGTGGTGGCGCCCGCTGCTGACTGGGGATGAGCGCCATCAGGGGACGGCGCTCGCGGCTGAATGGGGGAGCGCTATCGAGTCGTCTTCCTTGGCTAGCCGGGGTAAATGGTTTCGAGGGCTGCGCTAAGCTCGGCGGATGAGCACACTCAACTCCAAAACCTACTCCGCAACGCCTGCCCGCACCGTCGCCTTTCTGGGGCTGGGTGTGATGGGCGGGCCGATGGCCGGGCATCTGGCGCTGGCCGGGCATCGGGTCACGGTCTTCAACCGCACCGCTTCCAAGGCCGAGGCCTGGGCGGCCGAATTCAGCGGCCAACATGCGCCTACGCCACGCGAGGCGGTGGCGGGTGCGGAGATCGTCTTCTGCTGCGTCGGCAACGACGACGACCTGCGCTCGGTGGTGCTGGGCAGTGTCGACGATGACGGCGGCCGGCGCGACGACGGGGCGCTGGCAGGCATGAAGCCGGGCACCATCTTCGTGGACCACACCACCGCGTCGGCCGACGTGGCGCGCGAGCTGTACGCGGCGGCCAAGGCCCTGGGTGTGCAGTTCGTCGACGCGCCGGTTTCGGGCGGACAGGCCGGCGCGCAGAACGGCGCGCTGACCGTGATGTGCGGCGGCGACGCCGATGCCTTCGCCGCCATGGAGCCGGTCGCCACCGCCTTCTCGCGTGCGGTCACCCTGATGGGCGAGGCCGGCGCCGGCCAGCTCACCAAGATGTGCAACCAGATCTGCATCGCCGGCATCGTGCAGGGCCTGTCCGAAGCCATCGCCTTCGGCCAGCGCGCGGGCCTGGACATGAAGCAGGCACTCGAGGTCATCGGCAAGGGCGCGGCGCAGAGCTGGCAGATGGACAACCGCGGCAAGACCATGGTGGACGGCAAGTTCGACTTCGGCTTCGCCGTCGACTGGATGCGCAAGGACCTGGGCCTGGTCCTCGACGAAGCCCGCCGCAACGGAGCCCGCGTCCCCGTCACCGCCCTGGTCGACCAGTTCTACGGCGACGTGCAACTCATGGGTGGCCAGCGCTGGGACACCTCGTCGCTGCTGAAGCGGCTGGGTTGATTCCCGCCCAGGTGCCGCATCGCCCGCGCGGCGAAGCGGCCCCGCCGCCCGCGAATCGCACCACTGCCCGGTAGCGCTCGACCACGGACAGCATCGAGCACAACGCCCAATACCACCCGACCATGGCCAGCATCGGGCACAACGCCCGATACCGCCCAACCATGGCCCGCATCGAGCCGACGCCCGATAGCGCGCATATCCCAGTAAAGCCACGCCAGGGTTCCCCTGGCGTAGGCGAAGCCTTCCCCTTGGTGGATGGCGTTTACACGCAGCGAAGCGGAGTGAAAAAGCCGAGGGGCTAAAAATCCACTATGGAGAAGCCGACGCTCAGCACCGTGCGTTTGCGGTTGTAGTCGATCAGGCTGTCGCCGTAGCCGCTGAACAGCTGGGTATGAAAGCGCAGGCCGCTGTAGCTGTTGCCCTTGCCGTCGCCCAACGAGCGCAGCCACTCCAGGCGACCCGAGCCGCGCGCGTCGCCGCCGGGGGTGCCACGCACCGTGGCGATGAAGGTATTGCGGGTGCTCGGGTTCCAGGTGACGGCGACCTCGCCCCTGCCGATGTAGTTGGAGATGTAGGGGTTGTTGTCGTCGTTGGCCGCCTCGTGCAGCCGCTTCCAGATGCGGCCGGTCACGCTGAAGGTGTTGTCCTTCTCGAAGCCGGTCATCAGGTAGAAGCGGTTCCAGCTGCGCGACAGCGGGTCGCTCTGGCCGTTGGACTGGTGCACCAGCCCGGCGCCGCTGTAGCGCCATTTCCAACCGAAGGGCAGCGAGGCGGTCGTCGGATAGACGTAGATCATCTCCGGCTCGTAGTCGGTGCTGCGGAACGGACGCGACAGTCCGCTGTTGAAGAATTGCCAGTACGACTGCTGGCTGTAGGCCAGCCAGAGCGAGTCGCGCAGCGGCGAGTCGGGCGCGGTCAGCAGGCCGCTGGCCAGCTTGGTGCGCACCGACAGCTGCAGCCGCAGCTCCTGGCGACGGTAATCGCTGACCGTGGTGGAACTGTTGTTCGGATTTTCCGAGGTCGGCTGCTGATTGACCGAGCTCGAGGTGATCGCCGACAGGCTGTTGGCGCGGAAACCGCGCAGGCTGAAAGTGGGGCACGACGTGCCGGACTCCAGCTCCCAAAAGCGTGACAGATCGGAGAACTGCCGGTCCTTGCAGCCCTGCTCCAGGCCGACGCCGATGATGCCGGTGGACGCGGTGGGCGTGGTGGCGGCGCCCTCGGGCGTGGCCGGTTGTGCGGTGGCCAGGGCGGCGGTCACGTCGGCCTTGATGGCGGATGCCGCGGCGCCGGGTGGCGGCGTGCTGGTCACGCTGGCGGCGGCGGCAGCCGAGCGCTGCTCCACCTGCTCGACCAGCACCTTCTGATTGGCGGCCCATTGGTCGAAGCAGGCCAGGCGGGCGTTGTTGGCGGTCAGGGCCTGGCACTGCTGCCAGGCGGTGACCGCCGCGGCCCGCTCCGAGGAAAGTTGCGACACCGGCGGCACCTTGCCGGCAGCCGGGCGCGCGGAGGATTGGGCGAATGCGCCGGGAGAGGCGAGCATCAGCAGCGTGCCGGCCGCCAGGCCTGCCGGGGCGCGCCAGCCAGGCCGCGCCGTCGTTGTCCGTTTCGAGCGCATCGATCGGGCTTTCAAAAGGAAAAGTAAGGGGTGTAAGCGATTGATCGCGATGCTAAGCGCGCGTCGATCGCTCACCTGTCAGAAACCGGCGCAATTTGCGCGCCATGGCCGCAGAACCACGTTTTTATCAGGGCTTGGCCGGCGCGGCGGAGGCTTCGGCCCGCTTGGCGAACTCCGCACGAAGGGCGCGCAGCTTTTCGCGCGGGTCCTCGCGCACCGTGTTGCGGTCTAGCGCCATTTCGGCGATGAAGCGGCTGGGCTTGGCTGCGACCATCTCCCGGCCCTTCTTGCGCCGCTTGGTCCAGCTCACCGCCAGGCTGCGTTGCGCGCGGGTAATGCCCACATACATGAGGCGGCGCTCTTCCTCCAGCCGCTGGGTGGTTTCGGCGCTCACCACCTGCTGGCGGCCGCCGTCGTCGTCGAGCTTGAAGGGCAACAAGCCTTCGGTGACGCCGACCAGCATCACGTGCGGCCACTCCAGGCCCTTGGAGGCGTGGAGCGTGGAGAGCGTGACGACGTCCTGGTCCTTCTCGCGTTCACTGATGGTGGACAGCAGCGACACCGTCTGCACCACCTCCAGCAGCGTCTTGGTCTCGCTGGCGATGTTGGCGCCGGAGGCGTCGTCGATGATGCCGCCGCAGCGCTGCGCCATCCAGTCGATGAAATCGAGCACGTTGCTCCAGCGCGCGGCCGCGACCTTGTCGCTGTCCTCGCCGTCGAGCAGGTGTTGTTCGTAGCCGATCTCCTTGAGCCACTCCAGCAGGAAGACCTTGGCGTCCTCGGCGCCCACGGTGCGGCGGGCGCGGTACTCCAGGTCGTTGATGTAGCGGCCGAACTCGTGGAGCTGCTGCAGGGCGCGGTCGGGCATGAGCGCGGCGAGCGAGGACGAGAACAGCGAGGCGAACAGGCTGAGCTTGTAGCTGGCGCCGTATTCGCCGAGCTTGCCCAGCGTGGTGTGGCCGATGCCGCGCTTGGGCGTGGTCACCGAGCGCAGAAACGCCGGATCGTCGTCATTGTTGACCCACAGGCGCAGCCAGGCGCAGAGGTCGCGGATCTCGGCGCGGTCGAAGAAGCCGGTGCCGCCCGACACCTTGTAGGGAATGTTGGCTCGGCGCAGCGCCTTCTCGAAGGGCTTGGCCATGTGGTTGGCGCGATAGAGCACCGCGAAGCTGCGCCACTCCTTGTGCTGGGAGGTCTCGCGCAGGCTCTGGATGCGCGCCACCGCACGGTCGGCCTCGTGCTCCTCGCTGTCGGCATCGACCACCCGCACCGGCTCGCCTTCGCCGAGTTCGGAGAACAGCGTCTTGGGAAACAGCTTGGGATTGGGCTGGATGACGTTGTTGGCCGCCCGCAGGATCGCGCTGGTGGAGCGGTAGTTCTGCTCGAGCTTGATCACCTTGAGCGTGGGGTAGTCGACCGGCAGCTTCTTGAGGTTGTCGAGCGTGGCGCCGCGCCAGCCATAGATGGATTGGTCGTCGTCGCCCACCGCGGTGAACCGGCCGCGATCGCCCACCAGCAGCTTGAGCAGCTCGTACTGGGTGGCGTTGGTGTCCTGGTATTCGTCGACCAGCACATGGCCGAGCGCCTTCTGCCACTTCTCGCGCACTTCCGGGAAGTCGCGCAGCAGCTTCAGCGGCATGCCGATCAGGTCGTCGAAGTCGACGCTCTGGTAGGCGGTGAGGCGCTCTTCGTAGCGCTCCATCACCTTGGCGATGATGCGTTCGTTGTCGTCGGCGGCCACCTGCAGCGCGGCGGCGCTGTCCAGGCCCATGTTCTTCCACTTGCTGATGGTCCACTGCCAAATGCGCGCCGTGGCCGCGTCGACGGTGCCGCCGGCGGCGTCCTTGATGATGCCGACCACGTCGTCGGCGTCGAGGATGCTGAACTGGGCCTTGAGTCCCAGCACCTTGCCGTCTTCGCGCATCAGCCGCACGCCCAGCGCGTGGAAGGTGCATACCGCCACCTCCTTGGCCTGCTTGCCGATGATGTGGCGGGCGCGCTCGCGCATCTCGCTGGCGGCCTTGTTGGTGAAGGTGATGGCGGCGATGCGCTTGGGTTCGAGCCCGGCCTGGATCAGCCGGCCGATCTTCATGGTGATGACGCGCGTCTTGCCGGAACCGGCGCCAGCGAGCACGAGGCAGGGCCCGTGCAGATAGTTGACGGCTTCCTGCTGGGCGAGATTGAGACCGGCGGACATGGGAGAACGAAACGCGAGAAGAGCCCGAAAAAGGCGAAAAAAGAGAGTGGCGCGGGCGCGGCGGGGGTCGGCCGCTGGGCGGACGACGCGGGCCGAATGCCGCAGCGTGCCGCTCGCCGGGCGCAGCCGGTCATGATAACGGTCCGCCCGCTGCCTCCTTCCCGTCGCCGTGTCTTCCGTCTTCGCCGTCACCTTCCCCTTTTTCGCGCTGGTACTCGTCGGCTACCTCGCCGCCCGCCGGGGCGTGCTGTCGATTACCGCCATTCCGGGCCTCAACGCCTTCGTGCTGTATTTCGCGCTGCCCTGCATGCTGTTTCGCTTCGGCGCCGGCGCGCCGCTGTCCCAACTGCTCGACCCGCGCCCGGCCGCGGTCTACCTCGGCGCCGGCGCGGTGATGGTGGCGTTGGCGATCTGGTACGCGCGGCGCGGCGGCTGGGGCTGGAACGACGCGGCCTTCGGCGCGCTGGTCACCGCCTTTCCCAACACCGGCTTCATGGGCGTGCCGCTGATCGTCGCCCTGCTCTCGCAGGCCGCGGCCGGCCCGGTGGTGCAGGTGATGGCCATCGACATGGTGATCACCAGCTCGGTCTGCATCGCGCTGTCGCGGCTCGACGGCGCCGGTGCCCACGGCGCGGCCATGGCGCTGCGGCAGGCGCTGCGCGGCATGGCGGTCAACCCGTTGCCCTGGGCGGTGCTGCTCGGCGGACTGGCATCGGCGACCGGGCTGCGGCTGCCGGGGCCGGTCGACCAGACCCTGGCGCTGCTCGGCAACGCCGCGCCGCCGGTGGCGCTATTCACCATCGGTGCAGTGCTGGCACGCTCGCAGATGGGCCACGACACCGCCGTCGCCTGGCCGGCCTACCTGCCGCTGGCCATCGCCAAGCTGGTGCTGCACCCGGCGCTGGTGCTGGCCGGCGCCTGGCTGGCGGGCGCAGCCGGGGCGACGTTGCCGCCGGTGGCGCGGGCGGCCATCGTGCTGGTCGCCGCGCTGCCGTCGGCGAGCAACGTGGCGGTGCTGTCCGAGCGCTTCGGCGCCCACAACGGTCGCATCGCACGGATCATCATGGTGTCGACCTTGCTCGCGTTTCTGAGCTTTTCTGTCGCCGTCGCGCTGGTCACCGGCTGACCGGATGCCCGCCGCCGGCTGTCGTCCGACGGGCGCGGGGCTTCGTCATTCAAAAGCGGGGTTCCGTCGCAAAGTCGGGCCATGCGGTGCGCGTATTCCTAGGATCGCCGACGCCGTTCGAACAGGAACGGCGTCAATACATCCAAAGATCGGTCTTATGCGCAGCATGAATCTTGAGCAACTGCGAGCCACCGTCAGCGCCGGTGGTGTCGAAAACGTCACCTTGCGCGGCAGGGGCGACAGCTTCTTCGTCGAAATCGCCACCCGCAGCGGCCAGCAGGCCACGCTGGCCCGGGTGCGCGGGCCGGAGCCGCGGTCCTTCATCAATCCACGCTCCGGGCTCGGCATGCTGCGCGAGGCCGGCGTGTTCAACGTGACGGTCGACCTGACCGATTGGGAACCGCTCAAGAAGTAGCCTCGCCGCGCTCGCCACGGTCGGGCATGCCAAGCATTCGAAGAATGCGCCGCAACCCTTTGCCGCAACTTGGCTTATTCCTTCAGGGCCGCCGCCGGTATCATCGCGGCCCATGCTCGAACAACGCATCCAGCAGCACTTCATCGACAGCGCGGACCTGAACTACCAGGCGTCCGAAGCGCTGGGAGTGCCCATCGCCCAGGCCGTGCAGGCCGTGGTCGCCTGCATCACCGGCGGTGGCAAGACGCTCGCCTGCGGCAACGGCGCCTCCGCCGCCCTGGCCCAGACCCTGGCCGCCCACTTCGTCGGCGGCTTCGAGCGCGACCGTCCCGAGCTCGCCGCCCTTACGCTCACCCTCGACGGCACCCTGCTCACCACCGCCGGCCTCGATCCCGACCCGGCCGTCGTCTTCGCCCGCCAGGTGCGCGCGCTCGGCCATGCCGGCGACGTGCTCGTCGTGCTGTCGGCCGGCGGCAACTGCGGCAACGTCATTGGCGCCATCGCCGCCGCGCACGAGCGCGACATGACCGTGGTCGCGCTGACCGGCCGCCACGGCGGCCGCATCGCCGGCATGCTGCGCGAGACCGACGTCCACATCGGCGTACCGCACGACCGCGTGGCACGCGTCCACGAAGTCCACCTTTTGGCCCTTCACTGCATCTGCGACGGCGTGGATGCACAACTTCTCGGCGACCAGGAGTCCTGACATGAACCAGCGTTTTTCCTTCTTCGACCAGGCCGTGGCGGTCTCCCGCCTGCGCCTGCCGGCCGCCGTGCTCGCCGCCGGTGCCCTGCTGTCGGGCCTCAGCGGCTGCGTGCCGCTGGTGGTGGGCGGCGCCATGGCAGGCACCAGCGCGGTGGTCGTCGACCGCCGCACCGCCGGCACCCAACTCGAGGACGAATCGATCGAGCAACGCGCCGCGAGCGCCGTGCGCACCAATTTCGCGGACCGGGTCCACGTCAACATCACCAGCTTCAACCGCCAACTGCTGTTGACCGGCGAAGTGCCGACCGCGCAGGACAAGGAACGGGTCGAGCAATACGTGGCGCGGGTGGAAAACGTGCGCAATGTGGTCAACGCGCTCGACGTGATGCCGGCCAGCGGCCTCACCGACCGCTCTCGCGACACCTTCATCACCACCAAGGTCAAGGCGAGCTTCGTCGATGCCAAGGACCTGGTCTCCAGCGCCTTCAAGGTCGTCACCGAACGCGGTGTCGTCTACCTGATGGGCCGGGTGAGCAAGCGTGAAGCCGATCGCTCGGCCGAGATCGCCCGCGGCGTTTCGGGCGTGGTGAAGGTGGTGCGCGTCTACGAACTGATCAGCGAGCAGGAACTCGCCGACATCGGCCGCCAGCAGCCGCCGGCCACTGGCACCTCCAATACGGCGCCGGCCGCCGCGCCCGCACCGGCACCCGCTGCGGCACCGGCCGACAGCGGCGCCGTCGTCACCCCGGTCCGCTGAGCACGCGGCCGATTCAGTCGACCAGCGCCAGCGCCGCGTAGTCGCCGACCTTGTCGGCGAGCCCGGCCGGCACCAGCTCCACGCCGGCGGTGAGCGCCGGCAGGTGGCCCGACACATAGGCCTGCAGCTTGGGCAGCAGCAGCTCCCGGTGGTGCCAGAACACGCTGCCGCCCAGGCTGATGCGCTGCAGGTCGAGCAGCGCGACGATGTTGTAGAGGCCGCGGCCCATGGTGCGGCACAGCGCGTCGACGATGCCGACCGCGTCGGCGTGTCCGTCCCGCGCCGCTTCGAGCAGCGGCTCGGCGCCGTCGAAGCCCCGGTCGGCGAAGCGCCTGCCGATGGCGATGCCCGCCACCAGCGATTCCAGGTCACCGTGGTTGCCGCAGCCGCAGATGGCGTGGCGGTCGTCGTCGCTCACGAAAGTGTGGCCGCCGTGCCCGGCGTTGCCGTTCTTGCCCCGCAGGATGCGGCCGTCCACGCAGAGCCCCATGCCGATGCCGGTGCTCCAGGTGACGTAGGCGCAATGGTCCACGCCCTGCAGCGCGCCCCAGCGACGCTCGGCCTCCAGCGCGGCCACGCAGTCGTTTTCCACCCGCACCAGGCGGAAGCGCTCGCGCAGCGGGCCCTCGATGGGCACCGTCATCCAGTCGTTGGGCAACGGGCTGCCGGCGCCGGCCAGGCCGCCGCAGATGTTGGGTGTGGAAAGCTCGATCATGCCGCCGGCCATCACGAAAGGGCCGGTGGACGAAACGCCCACCTGCTCCATCGAGGCCGGGTCGATGCCGGCTTCGGCGCACGCGGTGTCGATCATGCCGAGGATCTGCCGGGCCACCGCGCCGGAATCACCCTCCTTCGCGGTGGGCTGACGCTGGCGAAAGAGCAGTTCGCGACTACCGGGCGGGGAGAGGCTGACCGCGACTTTGGTGCCTCCGATATCGACGCAAACACGCATGGGATGCTGTCCTGTGACCTGTTGCTGGGATCACGTCAGTTTAGGAGGCGACCACCCGCCGTGGTGTAAGCCGTGGCCGCAGGCGTTCGGGCCGGCGCGGAAACTCAGAACAGCTTGGAGATACCGGCAGCCACCATGCCGGCCAGGATGGTGCTGGTCACCGGCAGGTGCCATTCGCGGCCGCGCCAGCGCCAGTGCAGGTCGCCGGGCAGCCGGCCCAGGCCGAAGCGGCCCAGCCAGGGGGCGGCCCAGCTGATCAGGATCAGCACCAGGAAAACGACGAGGTAGAGCCGGATCATGCGGGCACCTACAGCCGGTGGCTCCGGTCGCCGTGCGCGAAGCCGACCGGCATCCAGTCGGCCGGCAGGCCACGGCCGAGCGCGATCACCTTGAACAGCTCGCCCATCTCGTGCTCGTTGACCAGGTGCAGCGGCAGGCCGCGCTGCGCCGGCGTCAGGGTGTCGAGCATCTGGCCGAAGCCGCAGTTGTAGAGAAAGTGCGCCTGGCTGGCGTAACCGAGCAGCTCCAGGCCGGCGTCCTGCGCGGCCACCGCGACGTCGGTGAAATCGACGTGTGCCGTGATGTCCTTCACGCCGACGTCGACCAGCGGATCGCTGTCGGCGCGGTGCTCGCGGTGGCACATCACCGTGCCCATGTGGCGCTGCGGGTGGTAGTACTCGGCTTCCGGAAAGCCGTAGTCGATGAGGAACACCGCGCCCCGCGCCAGCCGGTCGCCCAGCGTGGCCACGAAAGCGCGACCCTGCGGGTGGATCTCGGTCAGGTAGTCGTGCGGCCCGGCGATCTCGACCGGCGGGCGTTGATCGGTGGGGCGGTCGCTCCAGGCGAAGCCGCCCCGGCCGTCGTCGACCACGCCGCGCTCGAACCAGGCACCCTGCACGCGCGCCAGCAGCCGCACCGGCATCGCGTCGAGCACCTCGTTGCCGACGACCACGCCCTGCAGCGTTTCGGGCAGGCTTTCGGCCCAGCGCACGCGGTCGCCGAAGGCCGCCAGGGTTTCGGCCTGCCGCGCCCGCAAGGTACCGGACAGGTCGACGATGGTGTAGCGGCGCACCCGCTCGCCGAGCGCGCCCAGCAGTTGCGCCGCCAGGGCGCCGGTGCCGGCGCCGAATTCCCAGACCTCGTCGGTATCCGAGGCTTCCAGCGCATCGGCCACCTGCACCGCCAACGCCCGGCCGTAGAGCGGCGACAGCTCGGGCGCGGTGACGAAATCGCCGCCGCCGCCCTTCACGCCCGCCGGCATCGTGCCGAACTGACCGGCGCCGCGCGTGTAGTAGCCCAGGCCGGGCGTGTACAGCGCCAAGGCCATGAAGCGGTCGAAACCGATCCAGCCGCCGGCCGACGCGATCTCGTCGGCCACCACGTGTGCTGCCGTCCGTTCTGGCTCGGCCATGTCCGGCGACGCGGCCGTTAAAGTGGAAAATGCTGCCATTTGCCGGGATTGTCCCCGATGCCCGACACCTCGCCCACCCTTCCCTCCTCCTCCTCCGACACGCCACGCACCGTGCTGGTCACAGGCGCCGGCCGCCGGCTCGGCCGCGAGGTCGCGCTGACGCTCGCCCGCGCCGGCTGGCAGGTCGCGGTGCATTTCCGCCGCTCACTCACCGAATCGGCCGAAACGGTGCGCGACTGCCGCGCCATCGCCGGTGCCGAATCGGCCGCGCAGGCCTTCGAGGCCGACCTGTCCGACGAGGCCTCGGTGCGCGCGCTGGTGCCCGCCGTGGTCGGGCATTTCGGCCGGCTCGACGCGCTGGTCAACAACGCGTCGCTCTTCGAACAGGACAGCGCCGCCGACTTCGGCTTCGCCAGCCTGGAGCGCCACATGCGCAGCAATGCCGGCGCACCGGTGCTGCTGGCGCAGGCCTTGGCCGAACACGTAGTTGCACGCGAGGGTGCTCCTGCGGAGGCGGCCGTGGTCAACCTGCTCGACCAGAAGCTCTGGAACCAGAACCCGGACTTCTTCAGCTACACCCTGTCGAAAGCCGCCCTGGAAGCCGCCACCACCATGCTGGCGCTGGCGCTGGCGCCGCGCGTGCGTGTGGTGGGCGTGGCGCCGGGGCTCACGCTCACCAGCCACCTGCTCGACGAAGCCACTTTCCACAAGCTGCACACCCTGTCGCCGCTCGGCCGGTCTTCCACGCCCGACGACGTCGCCGGCACGGTACGTTTCGCGCTGGAGACCCGCTCGATCACCGGCACCACGCTGCTGGTGGACGGCGGCCAGCACCTGCAGCGCTTCGATCGCGACTTCTCGCTGATGTGATTCGCCGATGCCGAGGGCTGACGCAAACCACCGATCAAATCGCAAAAGCAAGTCGTAAGAGCAAGTCGCACACGCCAGTCGCTGAAGCCGATCGCAAAGCCAGATCGCGCCAGCAAGTTTCAACAAGACCGGAAGCACTCCATGTCCCAGTCCCACGGCCAGCAGATCCTGACGCTCAGCGGCCTGCGCTTCGATGCCAACCTGGGCATCCTCGACCACGAAAAGACCGCGCCGCAGCCGATCCGCGTCGATGCCGAGCTCAACCTCGGCCCGCAGGATCTGCTGCCGCACGACGACGACATCCTGCACGTGCTCGACTACCGCAAGGTGCGCCGCATCATCATCGACGAGTGCACCGCCGAACACGTCAACCTGCTCGAGAGCCTGATCGGCAAGCTCGCGCTGCGCCTGCTGCAATTGCCCGGCGTTCTGGGCGTGCGGGTGAAGATCGCCAAGCTGGAAATCTTTGACGACTGCGAAGTGGCGATCCGGGTGGAAACCGGGCTCTGGTGACACCCATTCCCGGCAGCCGGCACGCGCCCATCAGATCGGCGCCACCAGCAGCCGGTTGACCGTGGCCAGGTCGGACTCCTCCAGCAGCCCGGCCGATGCCTTGAGCCGCAGCGCGTGCATCAGCACTTCCACCCGGGCCTTGAACCAGTCGCGCCGGGCGGCATAGAGCTGCTGCTCGGCATTGAGCACGTCGATGTTGATCCGCGTGCCGATGCGGTAGCCGATCCGGTTGTCTTCCACCGCGCTGCGGCTGGAGGCCACGGCCGACGCCAGCGCGCGCAACTGCAGGCGGCCGTAGTGCACACCATTCCAGGCCTGCCGCGCCTGTGCCGCCACCTGGCGGCGCGCGGTTTCCAGCTCGTCCTGCGCCCTGTCGCGCAAGGCCAGCGACTCCCGCACCCGCGCCGCCACCGAACCGCCGGCGAACAGCGGCATCTGCAGGTTCAGGCCGACCTGGGTCGCGTTCACCCGGCTCGACACGTCAGCGGGCGACGCCATGCTGCCGGAGGCGGCATGGCGCCCGTAGTTGGCCACCAGGTCCAGCGTCGGTCCATGGGCTGCCTGGCTGCGGGCGATCTCCGCTTCGGCCGCCGCCAGGGTCGCCTCCTGCAGGCGCACCGCCGGATGCTGCGCGCGCGCCCGCTCCATCCAGGTCTCGGCATCTTCGGCGGGCGGTGGCAGGTCGCCTTCGGATGCCGGGTCGGGCAAGGTGGCGAGCGATGCCGTCGAAGCGCCGAGCTGGCGCTCCAGTTCGCCGAAACGCAGCTCCACCTCGGCCTGTGCCGCGAGGGCCTGCGACTGCGCCAGATCGCGTCGCGCCAGAGCCTCGTGCACATCGGTCACGGTGGCGGTGCCAGCGGCGTGGCCACCGCTGGCCAGGTCCAATTGCCGCTGCACCGCGGCCTCCTGGCCGCGCGCGACCCGCAGCGACTCCTCGGCGACCAGGGCGTCGAAATAGGCCTGGGTCAGCCGCAGCATCGAATCCTGCTGCGCCTGCCGCCATTGCTCGTCCGCCACGACTTCCTGCGCTTGCGCCTGCGCGTAGGCCAGCCGGTTCGCGGGACGCCAGAGCGGCTGGCTCAGCTGCAGGCTCCAGCTGCGCGAACGCACCGTGCGATCCACCGGGGCCGACCGGTCGAACGAAGACGCACCGGACTGACCACCGGCATTGCCCACCAGGCCGACGGTCGGCAGCAGCCCGGCGCGCGCCTGGGGCACGCGCTCGCGCGCGGCATCGTGGGCATGCAGCGCCGCCTGCAGCACCGGATCGTGCCGACGCGCACGCTCGTAGGCGCCGAGCAGATCCTCCGCGCCGACCGGTGCGGCGCCGCAGCAGCCAATGGCCAGAACGGCGAGCGCTCGCCACACCACCGCAATGGCGACCCGATCCCATGCGGGAAGCCCATCAGCGTTCACGCAGCGCCTCCCGCCGGTAGCGCAGCATCGGTGCCAGAAAATACTCGATCAGGCGCCGCTCGCCCACCCGCATGTCGACCGTCACGGTCATGCCGGCCCGCACCGCGCCCGCCACGCCATCTACCGCCGACGAGGTCCGCAGCTCCTTCAGGAGCACCCGCACCGGATACACCGGGCCGAGCTTCGGATCGGCCATCGCATCGGAGCCCACCCAGGACACCGCGCCCTCGATGTAGCCGTAGCGGGTGAAATCGAAGGTCTCGACCTTGGTCACCACCCGCTGCCCCGGGTGCACATGCCCGATGTCACGGTTGAGCACCTGGGCCTCCACCTCCATCGCGGCATCGGCCGGCACCACCGTCAACAGCGCCTGCGCCGGCGTGACGACGCCGCCGACCGTGGTCACCGCGAGCTGCTGCACGATGCCGTCGATCGGGCTGCGCAGCTGCTGCATGCCTTCGCGCTGCGTAGCTTTCACCAGCTCCTGGCGGGCCGTCTCGCGACGACGGAAGGCCTCGGCCATGTCGGCGCCCGAGCGCGCCCGGAACTCCGCCTGCGCCTGCGCGAGCTGCTGCACCGCCGAAGCGTGGCCGGCCCGGGATTCCTCCAGCCGACGCTGCTGTACCGCGAGCTCCTTCTCGGCATTGATGAGTTCGAGCCGGCTGTCGATCACGCCGGCCTCGGCGAGGTGGCCGCTGCGGGCCAGTGTTTCGCGCATCTCGTTCTTCTTGCGCACCAGTGGCAAGCTGGCATCGGCCTGCACGATGCCGGCCGCGATCGCCGCCTGCTCGGCCTGGCGGCGCACGATGTCGGCCTGCAGCGAGGCGATACGCGAACGATGCTCGGCGGCACGGCTTTCCAGCAGCGCCTGCTGGCCGCGGCGCAGTCCCGCCGGCATCGTGCCGTCAGCCGGAGGCACCGCACCGTCCGCGGGCGCGCCATCGGCACCATCGGGCGGCAGGACCGACGACCCGGCCAACAGGGCCGACAAGCGCGCCACGTCGCCCTGCGCCTCCCACCACTGGTGTTGCAGCCGTTCCCGATCGGCATGGGTGGCGGTGTTGTCGAGCTCGAGCAGCAGGTCGCCGGCCCGCACCGTCTGGCCATCGCGCACCGCGATGGTCTTGACCACACCGGCTTCCAGCGGCTGCAGCACCTTGCTGTGACCCGGCGCGATCACCCGCCCCTGCGCACTGACCACGATATCGACCGGCGCCAGGCAGGCAAAGACCAGGGCCACCGCCGCCATGGCGCACAGGCCGAGCGAGACCATGCGCGCCAGATGCGCCGGCGGGCCGATCTGCAGATCCAGGGCGGCGCCGTCGAGCGTATCGACCGTATCGGCCGCTGCCGCCACACCACCCGGAGGCATCACCACGCTCATGCCGCCTCCAGCACCCGATGCGCGTCATAGAGAGACCGATAGGTGCCCTTCATGCGCATCAGTTCGTCGTGACTGCCGGCTTCCACCAACCGGCCGCCGCCCATCACCAGCACCCGGTCGGCCAGCCGCAAGGTGGAAAGCCGGTGCGCCACGATCAACACCGTGCGCCCCTGCCGAATGGCCGCCAGGTTGTCATGCACCAGGCGTTCGCTCTCGTAGTCGAGCGATGCGGTCGCCTCGTCGAGCAGCAGCACGCGCGGATCACCCGCCAGCGCGCGGGCGATAGCCAGGCGCGCCCGCTGCCCCCCCGAAAGCCGGCTACCCCGCTCGCCTACCACGGTGTCGTAGCCGTCCGGCATCTCGACGATGAAATCGTGCGCGCCGGCCAGCCGCGCGGCGTGCATCACTTCGGCCATCGACAGCTGCGGCCGTCCCAGCGCGATGTTCTCGCGCACCGAGCGGTTGAAGAGCAGCGTGTCCTGCCCCACCACGCCGAGCTGGCGGCGCAACCAGCCGGTGTCGACCAGGTTCAGGTCCATGCCGTCGATCAGCACCCGACCGCGCTCGGGGGTGTGCAGGCGTTGCGCCAGCCGCATCAGCGTGGTCTTGCCGGCACCGGAAACGCCGGTGACGCCCACCACCTCGCCGGGCGCGATATCCACGCTCAGGTCGCCGAGCACCTCACGGCCGCCGGGCGCATAACGAAAGTACACCCGGTCGAACGTGAGCCGGCCGGCGATCGGCGGCAGCACACTTCGGTCAGGCCGCGACGCGGGTTCGGGCACCGCGTCCATGATGTCGGCCAGCCGCTTCACGCTGACCTTCATCTGCGTGAACTCCTGCCAGAGCGAGGCCAGCTTGAGGATGGGCGCGTTGACCCGCCCGGCCAGCATGTTGAAGGCGATCAATCCGCCCACGGACAGATCGCCGGCGATCACCTGGCGCGCGCCGAGGTAGAGCAGCAAGGCGGTCAGCAGCTTGCTGGCGAGCTGGGTGAACTGGCTGGCGGCCTGGCCCAGCTGGCCCGATTCGAACGCGGCACGCGCGTGTTCGCCCAGGCGTTGCTCCCAATCGCGCTGCCAGGCGCCTTCAACCGCATGGCTCTTGAGGGTCTCCATGGCGGTGGCGGTTTCCACCAGGAAGGCCTGGTTCTCCGCGCCGAGCGCGAATCGGTCCTCCAGCTTGCGGCGCAACAGTGGCGTGAGCAGCCAGGACGCACCGAAAAACACCGGCAGCGCCGCGATCACCACGCCGGTCAACACGACGCTGTACTGGAACATGATCGCCAGAAAGACGACCGCGAACAGCAAATCGAGCCAGCTGGTGAGCCCCTGGCCGGTCATGAAGGCCCGGGCGTTTTCCAGCTCGCGCACCCGGGCCACCGTGTCGCCACCGCGGCGTGATTCGAAATAGGCCAGCGGCAGCCGCATGAGATGCCGGAAGAGGCGCTGTCCCAATTCCAGATCGATGCGCTGCGTGGTGTGGCTGAACAGATAGTGGCGCATCGCGCCGAGCACCACTTCGAAGACAGCGACCCCCATCAGCGCGACGACCATCACGTCGAGCGTGGTGACGGACCGGTGGGTGAGCACCTTGTCGATCACCACCTGGAAGATCAGCGGCGTGACCAGTGCGAACACCTGCACGAACAGCGAGGCCAGCAGCACTTCGCCGAGCAGGCCGCGCTGCTTGCGCAGCGACTGCCAGAACCAGCCGAATCCGAACGGCATCTGCTCGCCGGCGCGCATCGTCGTGCTTCTGCTGGCGTGTGGAGCGAGCCACGCACCCGTCCAGCGCACTTCGAAGGCGCCTGCGGACAGAAGCTCGGGGGCGGGCTCGCCCGCCGTTTGCAGCTGCACCCGGCCGTCCGGCAGTCGGGCCGCGATGAGCAGGCGCCCCTCCTGGTCCCTCGCGAGTACCGGGCCCGTGGTCTTCGCCAATCTGAGCACGCCGCCGCGATGCGCCTTCAGGTCCAGCCCCAGGTCGGCCAGCACCGCCATGGCCTGGTGCAGGCCGGGTGAGGACGACACCGCCGGCAGCCGGCTCATGAGCGTGGCGATATCGAGCGAGTGGCCGTGCAATCGTGCGAACGCGACCAGCAGCCGTCCCGCTTCCTCACCCTTGTCGTGTGCCCATGCAGCGGCTCCGACACCCAGGCTTTCCGGCCTGGTGTCCATGACTTTTTCCATGGCTGACGCCTTGCTCTTATGGTTGTTTGTCGACGCGAGCGCCTCGTCTCGCGGGTATCCCGATCGCTTCGGGTATCAGCGGTAGGGAAGGGCTTCCCAGGCATCGGTTGCCGCATGCGATGCCGCATCGACCGTTCCCTGGAGCCACGGCAGATCGGTGCCGGGCATGTCACCGGCCCCACTGTCTGCGATGGCACAGCGCTCCGCCGGGCCGTGCGCGTTGAAGAACTGGTTGAACAGCAGCGCGGTGCGGACGGCCTCGCCTTGATCGGCCAGCAAGTCTCCGCAAACGACCAGGGCTTGCAGCACCGGAACGGTCGGTGCGGTCGGTGCGGATGGTGCGGATGGTGCGGATGGTGCGGATGGTGCGGATGGTGCGGATGGTGCCAATGGTGCGGGTGGTACGGACAAAGAGGTCTGAGGCACCACGGACGACCCACGATCCGCACCGGTCGGCCAGCCGAGGTCCGCGCCCGCAGCGGCCAACATGACGTCGGCCGCCTGCGACACACGACCGTCGGCCAAGCGCACGTCGGTGTAGCCGAACACCAGGTTGCCGTGGTCTTCGTGCGCCTCGCCACGGCGTGCCAGCCCGATGCTCTCGATGCCGGCTTGCGCCAGCGACCGGAACTCTCCCGCGTCCTGCCGGCCGTTGCGGTTGCGGTCCTGGACCAGGCCGAGC
This sequence comes from Xylophilus sp. GOD-11R, assembly GCF_033546935.1. Lineage (GTDB taxonomy): Bacteria > Pseudomonadota > Gammaproteobacteria > Burkholderiales > Burkholderiaceae_C > Xylophilus. The sequence continues at coordinate 4,445,540 of NZ_CP137854.1, forward strand.
TGCGACCATTGCTCGTCGCTGGCAGAAATGCGGCCATCGCCATCGCTATCGAACGTCGCCAGCCCGTCCAGATCGGTGTGGCCAGGGCCGGCGAAATGCGCGAATTCGCTGTTTTCGACCATGTCGACCCTGCCGTCGCCATCGGCGTCGAGCACCAGCATCGCATCGCTGGCGTCCACCCAGCCGAGGCGCTCCGCCATGCCGTCGCCGTCCAGGTCGGCGAGTACCGGGGAATCCTGGGCACGTACCAGCGTCACGCCATCGTCGCCGAGGTCGACCGCGATGGGCAGCCAGCCGCCACTGGGCGGCTTGCGAATCGCGCCGATGTGCGTCATGTCCACGGTGACGACGGTGCTGGCGCCCGAGGCATCGGTCACCCGGATGGAAAACGGATCCGCGCCATCGTAGGGGTCGCCGATCACGGTGGAGTATTGCCAGGTCCCACGCTGCCACACGGCCAGGCCTTGCAGGTAGGTGAAATCCAGCGCTTCCGGCCCAGAATTCACGTACCAGTTGGTCCAGGCATGCCCGTGCTGGGGCGTGGACGCGATCTCGAAGGTGATGCCTGCGGAATCGCCATCAGGGTCGTAGGCCACGATGCTGCCGTTCGTGCGGTACACATCGTCGAAAGTCCGCCCCGGCGCGGGGTCCGGAATCGAGGCGTCGTCGGTGTCGAAGACCACCGGGCGCAGATGCCCGTTGCGGTAGCTGTCGAGGTGGGTGATCACCGTTTCGCCGTCGGCACGCAGCAGCCGGCCCTGGGCCATGAGCTGACGTGCCCCGGCTTCGTCTTCGACCTGCTGGAGTTGCCGCCCAAGAATCGGCCATCCCACGTCGTCCACCAGCGGCTGACCGAGGATGTTGAAGCTTTGCACCGACTGGTACGCATAGCCGTAGACCGGCCGCCCGAACCAGATGTCCTCGATGACCGGCCCATCGTTGACCGCCGCGATCAGGAGGTGGGCGGTGGCGCGGGTCTCGCCACCGTCACCGTCGGCCACGCGATAGATAAACGAGGCCGGCCCGCTGTAGTCGGCGTCGGGCACGAAACGAATGTTGCCCTGTGCATCCAGGCTCACCGCGCCGTGCGAAGCGTCGTCGACCTCGACGACGCGAAGTTCGGCCCGGCCGTTGTCCGCATCGGTGTCGTTGGACAGCAGCTCGCTGGCAGCAATGACCACCGCCACGTCTTCATAACCGATGAAGCTGTCGTCGGTCGCCACCGGCGCCTGGTTCACCCGCGAGAAATCGATTGTCGCCACCGCCACGCTGCGCGCGCCGGCGGCATCCTCCACTACGTATTCGAAGGAGCCACGTCCGCTCGCGCTGCCCTCGACCTCGCCGCCCGTGGCCTCCGGCTCGAATCTCACGCGGCCGTCGGGCAGCAGTGTCACCGTGCCGTGTCGCGCCGCTTGCACCGCCACGATCCGCAAGGCATCGCCGTCGGCGTCGCTGTCGTTGGCCAGCAGGGCCGCCTGGGTGAGGGTGTAGCTGACGCCGCTCTTGCCCCACAGCAGTTCACCGTTGACGACGGGCGCGTCGTTCACCGACCGCAGGCTCAGATCGACCCAGGCATCGCTGCTGCCGCCCGCGCCGTCGGACACGGTATAGCGGAAACCGGCGCTGCCGTGATAGTCATGGTCCGGGGTGAAGACCACCTCGCCGTCGCGCATCACCACCGTGCCGTGTTCGGCCTCCCCCACCGAGACGATGAACAGGTCGGCGCGCGGGTTGTCCACATCGCTGTCGTTGACCAGCAATGCCGTCGGATCGAAGTGCGCCACTTCGTCCTCGTCGAGCATCACCATCTCGCCCAGCAGCCTCGGCGCGTCGTTCACCGGCGCGATGTCGAGGCCGACCCGCGCGACGGTGAAGCCACCCGCACCGTCGGAGACGGTATAGGTGAAGGACGCGGGCCCGAAGTAGTCGGCGTCGGGCGTAAAAACGATGTCGCCCGACGGCTCCAGCCGTACCTGGCCATGCAACGCATGGTCCACCGCCACGATGCGCAGGTCGGAGCCGGGGTTGTCCACATCGGAGTCGTTGGACAGCAAGGACGCCGAGGAGATCGTCTGCGCCTGGTCCTCGTCGCAGGCGATGCTTTCGCCCACCACCCGCGGCGCATCGTTGACTGGCGCCAGATCGATCAGTGCGATGGCCACGGCCTGTCCGCCGGCGCCGTCGTCGATCGTGTAGCGGAAACTCGCCGGGCCGAACCAGTCGGGCTCGGGCAAAAATACCACTGAACCGTCGGCCGCCAGCGAGACGCTGCCGTGGCGCGCCTCGCCCACCGCGACGATCGTGAGCCGCTGGCCGTCCGTCGCCATGTCCGCGTCGCTGTCGTTGGCCAGCAGCAGTTCGCGCGCGATGCGTAGCGGCACATCCTCGTCGGACACGAGGCTTTCGTTGACCGCCACCGGCACATCGTTGACCGGCAGTACCGACAGGTGCGCCGTGCCCACGGTCTCCAGCCCTTCGCCCCGCGCCATGCCGGCCGCATCACGATCGGCCACCCGGTAGGAGAAGGATGCGGGGCCGTGGTAGTCCGGATCGGGTACGAAACGCACCGTACCGTCGGCCTCGAGATAGACCTGCCCGTGCTGCGCCGCGCCCACCCGGGTGATGCGCAGCACGTCGCCGTCCACGTCATGGTCGTTGGCCAGGAGATCGGCCGGGCGAAAGCGCAGGGTCTGGTCCTCGGAGCCTTGGGCGGCGTCGTCACGCGTGGTCGGTGCATCGTTGACCGGTGCGATCTGCAGCACCACCTCCGCACTGGACTCCAGACCGAACGCGTCAGTGACGACATAGCGGAAACCGGCCTCGCCGTGGTAGTTGGCGTGCGGCACGAACACCACCTGCAAGACGCCCGACCCATCGGGCTGCAGCGAGACGCTGCCGTGGCGAGGGTCGCCTACCGACGTGATGCCCAGTCCGCTCGCGTCGGAGGGCAGACTGTTGCGGCTCTGGTCATTGGCGAGCAGCGACGTAGCGGACCAGCGCAGGACGGAGTCTTCCGCACCGGTGGCCGCCTCGCCGACCGTCCGCGGGCGAAAGTAGAGCATCGGCGAGCCTGCGTTCCCCGCCATCGGATCGCCGGAGACGGGGCTGTCGAAAGGCGATCCCGTGATCTGCAGCGGCGAGGAAATCTCAGTCGATCGATCCGACGATGTGGTCCACGGCTCGGTGGCGGCATGGTTCGGCAAAGGAGTCCGCGAGGGGCCGGCGGAGTCAATGTAGGGATCGATCTCCGCGCCGATCGAGCGGGGTTGCGGGTCGGGCGACGTTGGGACGGCTCTCCTGTCGACGCGAGCGCCATCGTCACCGCCGCTGCCCGCCACCACGCCGCGCAGCGGCGTACCGGCACCCACGGCCGCGCCGCCCGGCTCGCGGTCGACATCGGCTGGCAAGCGGAGGCGGTCCACGGCAGAAGCCGGCGAGGTTCCAGCGCCCGCAAGCGGCGGCGCCGACGCGTCGGCAGACACCGGCGTGCCTGGCCCGGCATCGGCCACTACCGGCCAGGCGCCCATGGCCGCTGCCACCGCGCCCAGTACACCCGCGCCGCCGGCACCACCCAGCGTGCCCTGCTCGGCGCTTCGGATCATCGCTTCGGTGGCATCGCGCAAGGCACTAGCCGGCCTGTCCGTCGCACCGTTCAGTAGCTGCACGATGCCGCGTTCGCCACTGTCGCGAAGCACGCCTGCCGAAGTGGCCCCGGCTGGCTGCGTGCCCGCGGACTGGCCACTGCGCACCGTTCCCGCAGCAGCTGCCGTCACCCGCCCGTCGCCTGCCGCGATGCCGGTGTCGGTCCGGCGGCTCGTCGTGGCGACGGTGCGCGCGCCGGCGCTCGTCAGGCGCGTGTCGCCCGCCTCGACGGTGGACTCGCCCTCTGCCGCGTTCTGGCCGGCGTGCAGGTGATCGGCCTGTCCGTCGAAGGCGTGGGTGTTCTCGGCCAGCAACTGGACCTGGCCGCTTCCGTTCAACTGCTCCATGGTCTGCAGCACGCCACCGAGCACCGGGTCGTAACGGTTGCCGAGTACGTCGCCGACGAAGGCCTGGGTGGCCAGGGCCTCGCGCGTTCCATCGGCATGCACGGCGGTCGGTGGATCGGTGCGGAAATCGATCGCCACGATGCCGACAGCGACCAGGCCGCGCGTCTCGGCGCCGTGCGGATGAGCGGCTCCGTCGCCGTCGGCATCGGTCCACAGTCGCAAGGCTGCAAAGGCCGGGTCTCGTGCGTTGAGTACGCCATCGCGGTTGCTGTCGAGCCAGCCGAGGCCGGTGCGGCTGCCGCCGGTACCGCCGATGAGCTCGCCGGCCCGGATGACGCCGTCGCCATCGGCGTCGATCGCCAGGGCGCTCTGGTGTTGGCCGAGCCAGCCGGTATGTTCCAGGTAGCCGTCGCGGTCGGTGTCGATCTCGCGCTCGATTCCCAACTCCTGCACCGCGTCGAGCCCGCCCAGAACGAGGGCGCGCAGGGTCTGGTGCAGGCCGTCCGCGTCTACTTGGGGCAAGGCGACCGGGGGCAGGTCGGGACGCAGGTGCGCCTGGCGTATCGCTTCGGCCTGGGCATGCAGCGCGTCGGCCTGGGTCCGCAGGGACAGGGCCAGTGCGGGGTCGGTCCATTGCCACGCATCCACCTGCTGCTGCAAGGACTGCGCACTGTCGTCGTATCGCCGCGCCTCGGCGCCGGCTTCCATTGCGCGGATCCGGGCGGTTTCCACCGCCCAGTCGGGCGCGATCGCGGCCATGGCGTGCTGGATGAAGTCCGCCGTCAGGGTTTCGCCCGAGCCGTCGTTGCGACTGCCCTGACCGTCGTAATAGCGCGTCTGCACCGTGCCGTGCTCGTCGAGCCACTGGAGATAGACGAAGCCGGCGGCGCCGTGCGCCGGCATCTGCCCGTCGGGGTCGAGGCAATAGCCAATGGAGGGCAGCAAGCCCGGTACCAGGCTGCTGCCGGTGCCGACGAGCTGTCGCTGCAGACCATCGGCCAGGGTGCGCATCCAGTGGGCCGCCGTCGGGCCGCCGCCTTCGACATCGCGGTCGGTCACGATCTGCAGGTGGCCGGACGCATCCCATTGGGCGTGGGCCAGACCTTCGCGGGTGGGGATGTCGTCGTTGCTGAACATCATGGACACCAGGGACAGCACCATCCCGGCCGCCATGCCCCAGGGCCCGATCACGCCCAGGCTGCTCATCAGCGCCAGGGCACTCGAAGCCATGCTCACTGGATCGCCGGACTGCACCGCCAGTACCATGCCCAGCGCCGGCAGGAAGTTGCCGCCGAAGGTCTGGGTGACGAGACCGCCCATCTGGGCCGTGGCGGTGATGCTTTCCACCAGCGCCAGGCCGCTGTAGAGCGCACCGCCTATGTTCCCCTGGTCGATGGCGTTGAGCAGCCCCAGGGCGCTGGCCGCGATGCCGAGATCGCCGGGCAGCTCGCCGTCGTTGAGCCGATCGACTGCGTTATAGACCGCCAGCGCCGCGGAAACGCGCTGACCGTCATTCATCGAGTCCCAGTTCTGCAGGCCGATGATGGTATTCATCAGGCCGATGGCAGCTGCGGTCTGGGCGGCACTTGGCGCGCTCGCGGCGGCGGAAGCCTCGTCTTGTGCCGCTTGGTCCTGGACCAAGCCGTCGGGTTGGATGTATCGACGCTGGCCGTCGATGCCGGACCAGCGCAGGCTGCCATCGGCCTCCAGGCTTAACTGGCCCACGATGTCGCCGTCGGCGTTCTGCAGCACGGTGCTGCCGTCGGGCATGGCGACGAAGGTGATCGCGTCGCTGCCGCCGAGGTGCATCCTGTCGAGTTCGGCGGCGAGACTGTCCAGTTGGGCGCGGCCAAGATCGGTGGTGGCGAGGAAATCAGCAAAGCTGGGGAGCGTAGACCCGGACGGCTCCGATGCGGCCTGCGTTTGCGGCGCGACCAATGTATTAGCAGATCCGCTCATCGGAATTTCGAACGGAAGGGGAGATTCTGCCTGTGCAGACGCCACCGGCTCAAGGTGTCCTTCAGAACGGCGAACACAAATCATTTGCTTATCATCGGCTATTACTTGATCATCGGGGCCAAGAAAATTAAGCGCCTGACCTTGCGCGTTGTATACACAACCGACACCGCTAGTATTTCGGACTTCTATAAACGGAGTGATGCCGGCGATTTCCCGTCGTAAAGTGCCATCGCCTGTCAGTTCATAAAGCATTCCGTCTGGCGTTGCAAAACAATAGCCAGGTTCAGCACCTGAATTAACTATTTCGTTAGCTGAGCCCACTACGGGGATGAGGCGTCGAGCACCCGTGTAGGTGCGCCAAGCGTGAAGAGGCGTACCTCCCTCGTCAAGCATTACCTCGCCATTGCGAGCGGTCTGATATGCCTCGGTGTGGATATAGGCAATCTTCTCGGCATCGAAACGCAGATTCTCCGGAACTTCAGCGACCGGAGCCCCTTTGGCCTGCAAATACTGCGTCGCAATTTCCAAGCTTGCGCCTGCGATTCCTCCTTGATCGTAGCCGCCACCGATGTCTGCATGACACCCGGGAAGCCAAACCGATTCAACACGCTCGTCGGCAGCGTAGCTTATTGCAGAAAAATCCGTTCGACTTTCGTTTTCGGCATATATGACGAGCGCCCCAGAAACATTGGCGGGAATCGACATATCGCCCGTTACGAATGTGTGTACGGGGTCGAATAACACCATGCCCTCAATTTTGATTCCTCCCGGAGGAGCGATCATCACACCATCGACACCGACCAAACCTTGGTCATTCAACTGACGCGCAAATACGATCGCGGCCGCAGTACCTCTGCTAAAACCAATTACAGAAGTCGATATATCGAGAAATGTTGATCCAGGATTGGATGCCAAGAATTCAGACGCATGTTTGGCAAAATCCCGCACCGCGCTTGATGCTGCATTGACAATTGCAGCCGTCGGCGCAATGGCTGCCGCGTACACATTGCCATTTTCGCCTCCTGTGCCCACACCGGGGTAGTATCCGGTTCGCAGATTTTGCGTGCCTGCGCCGCGCCCCTGATCGACCAGGTTTGCGACATTTGTCTGGAACTCATTTGACGGCAAATTCGACCTATCGTTATAGGTCCCATCAAATCCTACCAGATATTGAAATGGCGCAACCCCTTTTCCAACCGAAGCTTGAGGAGCCCGCTCAATGGCAGCCTTAATCTCCCGAACATCAGATGCGTCAATTTGCCCAACTATTGAAGTGGCCATGGCTTCGCTTACATTTTTTATTGGCTAGCAGGAAAAATCTGTCGAGTGACGTGATACTTTGATTCAAACGTTTTGAATATTGGCAAATCGTCTCGCGCCTTTGGCACGGGCGTTACCAAATAAACGAAAAGTTCGCGGCCGTCGATTACGAAGGTCACGCGATGATCCGTCATGTTCACAGGCAAACTCCCGCGCAAATCCACTTTATTTTGAAATAACTCACCCGTACTTTTTAACCGCCACTTAACGAACAAAAATTCCCCTATGGGCATAGACCCATTAACATTCCAACTGTATCCAACATTACCTCCGTCCTGAGCCACGGTTCGCTTAACCATTGCATATTTGTCTCCGTAGGCAAACTCCAGCAAATCTACCGTGTCCGCCCACTTATCGAACCACCCATCAAAGGAAAAAGCATGCCGCTGACTGGCGCGATCAGTCGCACACCCAAAAAGTGCGATGAGTATGGTGGCGCAGCAAAAGCATTTTTTAAAAAAGCCAGTCATTAACTTTGGAAGACTTTGCACTCAAAGAAATCCGACATTGAATCGCGCGAAACGCCACCATCATCGAATGAGATAAACTGCAACATAAAATATTTACCTGTCGCGTGATCGATCATGTTTGAAACATGGTCTGATGCTCTTTGAACGTAAATTATTCCGGTCGTTTTGATGCCTCGTTGAAGCAGGCCATCAATCTAAACATCGCACGCTGGCCGGTGACGATTTCGACTATGGCTCGATTTGGTCTGAATGGCAATTAACCATTTTCTCGACGCTCAAATTGCCCAGCAAAGAAGTTGACATTTCTAGAATTCATTTTATTTTAGCGACGATGGAAGATTTCTCACGTCATATCGTAATTCGACTCAAATGTTTTAAACAACGGCGACTCAACTCGACCCTTAGCCTCCGGCGTCACCAGAAACACGAATGACTGCCTCGCTTCAACAACAAATGCAGTTCTATGTCCAGTCATATCAATAGGAACGCCCCTTGCGAGTCAACGTTGTGCTCTAAATTTCACCTATTTTCTTAAGACGCCATTTGACATACTAGAAATCTGCCACAGGCATTGGCGCACTGACTTCGGAGCCGCTCTCAATTCACCAACCACCCTAACAACAATGCTTTGCATCATTCAAAGAGACTGGATTGAACTGCAACGAACAGGATAACCAGAAAGCCATGACGATTTGAACCCTCAAAAACCCTGTGAGCAACAACTAACAAAAATGATAACAGCAAAAATGGAGATTAAGCCGTCTTTACCTATACCAAATCCAGAAGGCATTAACGGAAATAAAGATAATCGCCGCACCGAGAAAACCCGAATGTCCCCGTGCCCCGACGGGCGATCCACGCGATCCGCCTAAAATCAGGCCCTTCGCCGATGCCACCCCGGCCGCGTGCCCGCCCCTCACCCTGCCCAGGAACCCGCCATGAGCGCCGTCTGGAACTCCACCGAACCACCCGCCGAAGCCGATCCGGCGCCGCAGCGCCTGAAGATCGAGCGCGAAACCCACAAGCTCGAAAAACGCCTCTGCCGGGAGGTCGGCCGCGCCATCGTCGACTTCAACATGATCGAAGAAGGCGACCGGGTGATGGTCTGCATGTCCGGCGGCAAGGACAGCTACGGCATGCTCGACATCCTGCAGAAGCTGCAGCAACGCGCGCCGATACGTTTCGAGCTGATTGCGGTCAACCTCGACCAGAAGCAGCCAGGTTTCCCCGAGCACGTCCTTCCCGAATACCTGGCCAAGACGGGAGTGCCCTTTCACATCGAGAACCAGGACACCTACAGCATCGTCAAGCGCGTGATCGAAGACGGCAAGACGACCTGCGGCCTCTGCAGCCGGCTGCGCCGGGGCATCCTCTACCGCGTGGCCGACGAGCTGGGCGCGACCAAGATCGCGCTAGGTCACCACCGGGACGACATCCTGCAAACCTTGCTGCTCAACATGTTCTTCGGCGCCAAGATGAAGAGCATGCCGCCCAAGCTGGTCAGCGACGACGGCCGGCATGTGGTGATTCGGCCCATGGCCTATGTGGCCGAAAAAGACCTGGTGCGCTGGGCCGCGCACCGCGAGTTCCCGATCATTCCGTGCAACCTCTGCGGCAGCCAGCAGAACCTGCAGCGCGTGCAGGTGGGCGAGATGCTGCGCGAGTGGGAAAAGAAGTTTCCTGGTCGCATCGAGAACATGTTCACCGCGCTGCAGAACGTGGTGCCCTCGCATCTGCTCGACGGAACCCTGCACGACTTCAAGGGTCTCAAGCCCACCGGGGTTGCCAGCGAGGACGGCGACAAGGCCTTCGATTCCGAAAGTTTTGTTGCACCGACGCCGCCCGGCCTCGGTATCGTGGCCTACTGAACGGCAACCGTCCGCGTTTTTCAGGAGACCGCCATGAAGCGCATTGCCACCCTCTTTCTCATCGCCGCCGCCGCAGCGCTGGCGGGTTGCTCGACGACACGCCTGGTCGACAGCGACGTCCAGTCGTTCTCCAGCCTGCCCGCGGTTCCGGTGGGCGCCACCTACCGTTTCGAGCGCCTGCCCTCGCAGAACACCATGCCGGTGCAGCAGAACATGCTGGAGGCCGTGGCCCAGCAGTCGTTGGAGCGCGTCGGCATGAAGCACGACGAGGCCAGCGCGGCCTTCAGCGTGCAGGTGGGCATGCAGGCCCAGCGCCGGGTGGAATACGACCCCTTCGGCCCCGGCTTCGGTGGTTACTACGGCGGCGGTTTCGGCCCGGGCTGGCGCCGGGGAGGCTATTACGGCGGTGGCTTCTACGGCTACCCCTACGGCCGCTTTCCCGACCGCGTCATCTATGCCCAGCAGGTGGGCCTGACGGTGCGCGACCTCGCCAGCGGCCGCATCGTGTACGAGACGCATGCGGCGCACGACAGCCTGTATCCTGCCGACACCCAGGTGCTGACGGTCATGCTCGATTCGGCGCTGTTCGGCTTTCCGCAGGCACCGGCCGGCGTGCGACGGGTAAACGTGCAGATTCCCAAGGTCAGCAGCGCGAATTGAGCGTCGGCCGGCGCTCACGCCTTTTTTGCTGAGCGCCTGCTATCCTCGAATGCCGTTTTAAGAGCCCGATCCGGCGCCGCCGCCCCGCGTCGCCCAGGCCTTTCCGCCCATGGACGCCACCCGCATCATTGCCATCCGCCACGGCGAAACCGCCTGGAACGTGGACACCCGCATCCAGGGTCAGCTCGACATTCCGCTCAACGAAACCGGCGAATGGCAGGCCCGGCAACTCGGCCGCGCCCTCGCCACCGAGTCGATCAGCGCCGTGTATGCCAGCGACCTGCAGCGGGCGCACCGCACCGCCGAGCACGTGGCCGACGCCGTGGGCGGTGTGACCGTGCAGCCGGCCATCGGCCTGCGTGAACGCGGCTTCGGCAGCTTCGAGGGTTTGACCTTCCACGACATCGAGGCCCAGCTGCCCGACCAGGCGCAGAAGTGGCGCACCCGCGTGCCGGATTTCGCACCAGAAGGCGGCGAGTCGCTGATCGAATTCCGCGACCGCGTGCTGACTACGCTCACCGAACTCGCCGCGCGGCACCCCGGCGAGCAGATCGTGCTGGTGGCGCATGGCGGCGTGATGGACGTGCTCTACCGCGCCGCCACCGGCCAGGAGCTGCAGGCGCCGCGCACCTGGAAGACCGGCAACGCGGTCATCAACCGGCTGCTGTGGACGCCGGACGCCGTTACCCTGGTGGGCTGGGCCGACGATTCGCACCTCGACCCCGGCACGCTCGACGACGCCACCGCCTAGCGCGACCTGCCTCGCCTATTCGGCAAAGAGACCGCCCGCAGCCTGCGGTGGTGCCACGCCCAGGTGCCGGTAGGCCGCCAGCGTCGCCACCCGGCCGCGGGTAGTGCGCTGCAGGTAGCCCTGCTGGATGAGGTAGGGCTCGATCACGTCCTCGATGGTGCCGGCCTCCTCGCCGATGGAGGCGGCGATGTTGTCGAGCCCCACCGGCCCGCCGTCGAAGCGGTGGATCAGCGCTTCGAGCAGCTTGCGGTCCATGACGTCGAAGCCCTTCGGGTCGACGTCGAGCATGCGCAGCGCGCGGTCGGCGATATCCAGGGTGATGCGGCCGTCGCCCTTCACGTCGGCGTAATCGCGCACCCGGCGCAGCAGCCGGTTGGAGATGCGCGGCGTGCCGCGCGAGCGCCGCGCAATCTCATGGGCGCCTTCCTCGTCGATCGGCACGTTCAGCAGCCCGGCGCTGCGGCGCACGATGCGAGCGAGTTCGTCGGCGGTATAGAACTCCAGCCGCGCCACGATGCCGAACCGGTCACGCAGCGGGTTGGTGAGCATGCCGGCGCGGGTGGTGGCGCCGACCAGGGTGAAGGGCTGCAGGTCGAGCTTGATGCTGCGCGCGGCCGGGCCTTCGCCGATCATGATGTCGATCTGGTAGTCCTCCAGCGCGGGGTAGAGGATTTCTTCCACCACCGGGCTGAGCCGGTGGATCTCGTCGATGAACAGCACGTCGTTCTTTTCGAGATTGGTCAGCAGCGCGGCGAGGTCCTTGGGTTTTTCCAGCACCGGCCCGCTGGTCTGGCGCAGGTTCACACCGAGTTCGGCGGCGATGATATGGCTCAGCGTGGTCTTGCCCAGGCCGGGCGGCCCGAACAGCAGCACGTGATCGAGCGCCTCGCTGCGCTTGCGGGCGGCGCCGATGAAGATCTCCAGCTGCTCGCGCGCCTTGGTCTGGCCGATGTACTCGTCGAGCAGCTTGGGCCGCAACGCGCGCTCGATGGCTTCTTCCTGCGGCGACGCCGGCGCAGCGGAAACTACCCGGGCGGGCGCGGGCGAGGGAGCGAAATCGTCGGTGTGGATGGTCATCTGAAGGCCGGGCGCGGATAAGCGTTTCGATTGTGCCCGCGACTGCCGTCAGAATCGGGCAGATGAGAGAGAACCTGTGAACCATCGCTTCACCCGCTGGGCCGCCGGCCTGCTGCGAGACACCTTGCTGCTGGTGGTGCGCCTGCTGACCCGGGTGACGGCCACGCGCCCGCCCGGCGAGCCGCGCGCCGACCAGACGCTGTACTTCGCCAACCACACGAGCCACGGCGACTTCATGCTGCTCTGGGCGACCCTGCCGCCGGCGCTGCGGCGGCGCACCCGGCCGGTCGCCGGCCGCGACTACTGGTTGGCCTCGCCCCTGCGGCGTTTCGTCGGCGAGAAGGTGTTCTGCGCGGTGATGATCCGCCGCGATGCCAGCCAGCCCGGACCGTCGCCGGTCGACATGATCGTGCAGGCGCTGTCCGAGGGCAGTTCGCTCATTTTCTTTCCGGAAGGCACGCGCAACGTGGGCGAAGAAGTGCTGCAGCCGTTTCGCAGCGGCCTGTTCCACGTGGCCGCTGCCTGCCCGCAGGTGCGGCTGGTGCCGGCGTGGATCGACGGCATCCGCGAGGTGCTGCCCAAGGGCGCGGTGGTGCCGGTGCCGCACCGCTGCCAGGTGTTCTACGGCGAGCCGATCGCGCTGATGCCGGGCGAGGAGAAAGAAGCCTTTATCGCCCGCAGCCGGCAGGCGTTGCTGGCGCTCAAGCCCGCTACCGCGCCAGCGACTTGAGCGCCAGCTTGATGCCCTCGCTCACGCCCACGTCGGCTGGCAGGGCCTTGAGTGCGGCGGCGGCTTCCTTGTCGTTGTAGCCGAGCGCCAGCAGCGCCTGCAGGATGTCGGCCTGCGACTCGGTCGACACGCTGGCCCGCAAACCCATGTCCGCGCCGAGCTTGCCCTTGAGCTCCAGCAGCAGCCGCTCGGCGGTCTTCTTGCCAATACCGGGCACTTTCACGAGGCGACCCGCTTCCTGCAGCGTGATCGCCTGGGCGAGGTCGGCTACGCCCATACCCGAGAGCACCGACAGGGCGGTACGCGGGCCCACGCCGGCGATCTTGATCAGCTGCCGGAAGGCTTCACGCTCCTCGTGGCTGCCGAAGCCGTAGAGCAGCTGCGCGTCTTCGCGCACCACGAAGTGGGTCAGCAGGGTGACTTTTTCACCGAGCGCGGGCAGGTTGTAGAAGGTGCTCATCGGCACGTCGACCTCGTAGCCCACGCCGTTGCAATCGACCATCACCTGCGGCGGGTTCTTTTCGGCCAGCAGGCCCTGGAGTCTTCCGATCATGGGCGCCGATGCTAACCGCACCCGGCAGTCACTCGAATCGCTATTCGCAACTGTCACCCGATGGCATGGTGGTAACGCTGCCGGACCGAGCCGCGTTGTATTGCATATACCGGCGCAGGCGAAGATTGGTGTTAGCCGTCATGGCCTGGATTTTTTCGCTGAGCACATAAAACGCATCAGGAAGCATGTCGCCCAAGCAATTCGTTGCTGCCATGGTCCTGTCGCTGGATTTTTGAAGGGCGGCCTTGTCGGTTAAGTCCACGAACAAAATGCCCTGCAGCGCCCGTGCTTTTTGCATGGCAGCACTTTTTTGCTTTCTCGACAGCGGAAGCGACTCAATGAAAGTGTCGATGTCATCGCGCACTCCGTTGTTATTGGAATCAATTCCCTCGAGCGTGTCGGTGCGATCCAGCCTCGACAGCCTTCCGCTTTTTTCCAGAGCTTCAATTTGCTCCCGCAGCGTGGCGGGGCTCAATGGCGGGCTAGGCGCACCTGGATATTGATTGGCGATATCCCGCGCGTTTGGTGCTTGGTTTAACTGTTCATTGCGCTCACCACCACAACCCATCAACACTAAAACCAGAGCGAGAGCGAGAGCGATGGATTTACGACAAATATGTTTGATGGCGATTTTTTTTGAGATATTCATGCTTCGAAGGCGAAGACGTTTTTTAGCATTTCGCGAATTTTTGCCAAACTGGCACGTGCAGAATCCAGATAAGTCGCAACAAACATATGACCCGAGGCGTCGGCACGACTGAATGGCAATATTATATTAACCGCCGGAACACTATTTATTCCTTGCACACGCAATGCGTTGATGACCAGATCAATGTCCGCCAACACATGAGGACCCCGCAAGGTGGGAGATGCGGGGCCAACATGAATTGGCCGGGTCAGGGCATCGGGATGCGATGTTTTCACACCATCAACCGCAGCATTTAAAAACAAATTGCCTTGAGAATGGCCAATCAACACCAAGGCAGATCCGTCTTCGGCATGATCACGCAACTTTTGAAGCTGCACTGCAATGTCTGAAGCAGTGGGCGGAGTGCTGAGTAATTGGATCCAACCGCTGACCATTTGTGCCAGTGCCAGATTAAATGCTGCATCCAGCAAATCGGCGAGAGCCAGCCCGGCGGCCCCAAGCCGTGCCAGCAACGCACCGGTAAACGAATCGGTTTCGCTATAGCGCCCAGATAGAATTTCCCAGAAATGCTCCGTCCGGTTAAACATTACGCCGTCGAGTTCCTTTTGTCGCTGAATGAACGTCTCGCCCAAGTCCTGAAGGCAGGTAGCACCTGAAGTGCTGCCGCAGCCGGTTTGATTATAAAACTTATCATAGGAAACCGGAATTTCCAATCTAAGGGCATTGACTTCTGCCTTTAGGGCTTGTAGACCGTTTTCTGCTGCATCTTCTGTATCCAGACACCGTTGAAAAATCCAACGACCACCGGAGCCATCTTTACTTCCAACCGTGTCGCATGGCAAGTGCTGCAGGTAGCGGTCAGCGTATCGATCTGCGGCTTTGAAAATTTAGGAAACTTGTATTTATATGCATACACTCCTGGAGGATGCCACGCTCCATTCATCGGGATTAGAACCCCTGGAGCCCCGGTAGACGAAACATCAAGCTCAATCTTCTTTTCTTTACTACTTAAGGGAATCTCCTCAACCCGCACCTCAACATCATACTCTTTATCAGGATTCAAATAGTCATATTTGATTGTTTTCGGGGTAATTGTCAATTTAGCCAACTGATAACAATATCCAGTTTCCCAATCGATGAATGCATCAACCATGGGAATACCCTTTGAGGTTTTACACGAGCAATGCTTTTCATCCGGATATGACGATTGAGCATATCCCTGCGCCCCAGCGCCCGCATATCCCCAGTATCCGTTTATGGTGGTATGCGCACAGGCCGGCCAAATTGGAAAAATGTAAGCATCCCAAAGAATACCTTCTGATCCACAGGGTCTAGAGGACCTGCCACAATAACTCATGCCTTCCGCTTCGCAATATTTCAAATATGATTTTGCCGGGGCGTTGTATGCAGAACAATATTCTTCCGGCGTTTTTGTTGGCACATTACTTGGTTCATATTTCAAAACATCTGGGTTGAAAAATGAAAAAGGTTGCCACTGCGGAGGCGCAGGGCTTATTTCAGCTTGCGCGCGTTGAAAAATGCAAAGCAAACTAACATTAATATTTTTACGATATGCAACGCGCTTGCATTTATTGCATTGATCGGACACACACAGTCCCGCAGCCGCCGCAACCCCAATACCCTCAACAGCACACCAAACATCAAAACAACTCCCAAAACGGAATATTGCAAGCGATCGCTCACTTATTTTTTGAGATTTTGGTTTGTTTATCGATGCGGTCCGTCGATGGTTAGCTCAGAGACAATAGAAACGTTCCCGCCCCTCCACCACCATGATCGTTCGCCACACCTTCACGCCGCACAACAACACACGCCTGTCCCACCTGTGCGGCCCTATGGACGAGAACCTGCGCACCATCGAGCAGGCGATGGAAGTCTCCATCGCGCACCGGCACGAGCAGTTCAAGGTGGACGGCCCCAAAGCCAAGGCCACCAAGGCGATGGAGATGCTGCAGGCCATCTACCAGATGGCCGAACGGCCGATTCCGCAGGACGTGCTGCAGCTCATGCTCGCCGGCGACCCCGACTTCGGCGAGATCACCGCCGGCACCTCCGCCCTGCTCACCCGCCGCAGCCACCTGGCCGCGCGTACGCCGGTGCAGGGGCTCTATCTGGACAACATCGCCAGCCATGACATCACCTTCGGCATCGGCCCCGCCGGCACCGGCAAGACCTACCTGGCGGTGGCCTGCGCCGTCGATGCCATCGAACGCAACGCTGTGCAGCGCATCGTGCTGACCCGGCCGGCGGTGGAGGCCGGCGAGCGCCTGGGCTTCCTGCCGGGCGACATGACGCAGAAGGTCGACCCCTACCTGCGCCCGCTCTACGACGCGCTCTACGACCTGATGGGCCACGACAAGGTGGCCAAGGCTTTCGAGCGCAACCAGCTCGAAGTGGCGCCACTGGCCTTCATGCGGGGCCGCACGCTCAACAACGCCTTCGTGATCCTGGACGAGGCGCAGAACACCACGCCCGAGCAGATGAAGATGTTCCTGACCCGGCTGGGCTTCGGCAGCCGCGCGGTGATCACCGGCGACGTCAGCCAGATCGACCTGCCCAAGGGCTCGCCCAGCGGCCTGATCGACGCCGAGCGGGTGCTCAAGCGCGTAGCGGGCATCGCGGTCACGCGCTTCACCAGCGCCGACGTGGTGCGGCATCCGCTGGTGGCGCGCATCGTCGACGCCTACGACGCGGCCGGCCGGCCGCCGGTGGCCGTCGAGGTGGAGGACGTCTGACATGGCCATGCCCGAACTCACGCTCTCCCTGCAATTCGCCCGCTTCGCCGAAGCCGCCGAGCACCGCTCCGCCCTGCCCCGCGGCCAGGTGGCGCGCTGGATCCGACGTGCGCTCGACGTGCCGGGCGAGATCACCGTGCGCATCGTCGATGCCGCAGAGGGCCAGTCGCTCAACCGCGACTACCGCCAGAAGGACTACGCCACCAACGTATTGACCTTCGACTATTCGCAGGAGCCGGTCTGCATGGCCGACCTGGTGCTCTGCGCGCCGGTGGTGGCCCGCGAGGCCAAGGAACAGGGCAAGACGCTGGCCGCCCACTACGCTCACCTGCTGGTACACGGCACGCTGCACGCCCAGGGCTGGGACCACGAGACCGGCGAGGAAGACGCCGAGGCCATGGAAGCACGCGAGATCGAGATCCTGGCGGCGCTGGGCCTGCCCAATCCCTACTGATCGCCCCCCCCCGCCACCCGCCGCTGCATCCTCATCGAGCGCGGGCATCGAATCTGCTAGCTTGCCCCCATGCCCGAAACCGCCCTGCTTCCCGACTCAGCCGCACCGGCGGCCGGCCCGGAAGCCCTGGACGACACCCATTACCGCCAGTCCTTCGGTGCGCTGTGCGAAGACCAGGTCGTCAGCGCCACCAACGCGATCTATGCCGAGAACGGCACCAAGCTGATCGAAAAGGGCTCGCGCATCGACCGCGAGCTCTACGCGCGCCTGGTGCAGCACAAGCTGCGCGACCCGATCGACCAGCAGATCGGCATCGAGGGCATGGTCAACCACGAGAGCCTGGAAGCCATGGCCGCCGCCCTGCTCGACCAAGCCACCGTACCGCGCCTGCTGGCCGCGTCGCTGGGACGCCCGGCCGCCTTGCTGCAGCCGCTGCGCGAACTGCCCCTGCCCGGCCCCATCGCGCTCAAGCTCACTCTCATGCGCGACCGCTGCCCGGCCTTGCTCCAGCACGCGCTGGCCACGCTGCTGGTCGCCATGTTCCTGGCCGACCGGGCGAACATGCCGACACCGCTGCGCAGCCACCTCGCCGCCGCCGCCCTGCTGCGCGATATCGGCATGCTGCACATGGACCCGGCCTGGCTGGCGGCGGACCGCCGGCTCAACGCTCAGGAGCGCCGGCACCTGCATGCGCATCCGATCACCTCGGTGCTGCTCATCCGCCAACAGGGCGGCTATGCGCCCGAGGTGGCCGCCGCCGTGTTCGAACACCACGAGCGGCTCGATGGCAGCGGCTACCCGCGCGGGCTGCGCGCCGAGCGCATCTCGCCGATGGGCAGGATCCTGCTGCTGGCCGAGCTGGTGGCAGCCCTCGGCCACAAGTTCGGCGAAGCGTCGCCTCACCGGCTGGGGCTGGTGCTGCGGCTCAACCACCGCGCGTTGCCCGGCGCGCTCATCGCGCAGCTGCTGCCGGCGCTGCAGGGCGATGTGCTGGCGTCGAAGGTGCAGGTGGAAGAAGCGTCCCAACGCTTCGCCGGCGTGGCGAACGCCTTCGAGCAGTGGACCGAACTGCAGCAGGACATGAAGCCGGGCGAGGTGAGGGGCGAGGCTTTCGCCTGGCTCAACAGCCGGCTCGCCGGCCTGCGCCAGTCACTGACAGAAGCCGGCGGGCCGCCCGAACAGCCGAGTTTTCTGCTGGCCCACGCCGCGGGCGACGATCTGCACGTGGCCGACGCACTGGCGCTCGGCCGCGAGGCCTTGTGGCAATTGGGCAGCATCTGCGGCCATGCGCTGCAGCGCTGGCCGGCCCTGGCCGATGCGGAGCGCGACCATGCAGCGGGCGATGCCGCCGTTGCACGCTGGTGCGCCTGGACCGGGGCCATGCTCGCCGGCCTGCCCGGCTCGTCGGTCGACTGAGCCGCTTCGCCCCGAGGCAGGATCAGGCGGCCGGCCGAATCGTCAAGGGCATCGTCACCGGCCCGTCGTTGACCAGGTGCACCTGCATGTCCGCACCGAAGCGCCCGGTCGCCACCACCGGATGCGCATCGCGCGCCAGCCGCACCAAGTGGTCGTAGAGGCGCTCGCCGTCTTGCGGCGCGGCAGCGGCGCTGAAGCCGGGCCGGGTGCCGCTGCGGGTATCGGCGGCCAAGGTGAACTGGCTCACCAGCAGCAGGCCGCCGGCCACGTCCTGCAGGCTGAGGTTCATCTTGCCCGCCGCATCGGCGAACACCCGCAGCTTGAGCAGCTTGGCGAGCAGCCGTGCGGCCTCGTCCTCGGTGTCGCCTTTTTCGGCGCAGACCAGCACCAGCAAACCCTGATCGATGGCGCCAACCACCTCGCCCTCGATCACCACCCGCGCTTCCCGCACCCGCTGCAGCACTGCCAGCATGTCCCTGCTCCGTCACTTCCATCCGATAGAGCCACCGATGGTAAGGCGCGACAAGCGCTAATCTTGCCGTCTCTCCACACCCGCCCCATTGCACAGAACATGACCGAGCGCCACGACTTCGACCTTCTCGTCATCGGCGGCGGCAGCGCCGGCGTGCGTTGCGCCCGCATGGCCGCCCAGCGCGGCGCCCGGGTCGCGCTGGCGGAGGCCGCTGCCCTGGGCGGCACCTGCGTCAACGTCGGCTGCATTCCGAAGAAGCTCTACAGCTACGCCGCCGGCTATGCCGAGGCTTTCGTCGAATCCGCCGGTTACGGCTGGGATGGCCCGCCCCCGACACTCGACTGGAAACGGCTCAAGCAGGCGCGCGCCAAGGAGATCGGCCGACTCAACGGCGTATACGGCAATCTGCTCAAGGCCGCCGGTGTGACGGTGCTGGAAGGCTGGGCCAAGCTCGACGGGCCGCACACGGTGTCGGTTGGCGGCAAGCGGCACAGCGCGCGACATATCGTGCTGGCCACCGGTGGCATGCCGCACGTACCCGACGTGCCGGGGCGAGAATTCGTCGTGACATCCGAGCAGATGTTCGATCTCGACCCCTTCCCCCGCCGCCTCGTGGTGGTGGGCGGCGGCTACATCGCCTGCGAAATGGCGTCTATCTTCCATGGCCTGGGCGCCGAGGTCACCCTGCTGCAACGTGGCGGCGGGCTGCTCGCGGGGTTCGACGGCGACGTACGCCGCTTCATCGCGTCCGAAATGGGCCGGGCCGGCGTGGAGGTCAAACTCAACTGGCCGGTCGAGGCCATCACCCGCCATGCCGACGGGAGCCTTTGCGTGACCAGCGCCCACGGCTCGATCTGCGACACCGACGTGGTGCTCTATGCCACCGGCCGCAAGCCGCTGACCGCCGGACTCGGGCTGGAAGCGGTCGGCGTTGCCCTGAACGACCAGGGCGCCGTCGTGGTCGATGCCGACTACCGCAGCAGCGTGCCGTCCATCTTCGCCATCGGCGACATCTCTTCGAGCAAGCAACTCACCCCGGTGGCGCTGGCCGAGGCCATGGCGCTGGTCGACACGCTCTTCGGCGATGGCAAACGCAAGGTCGACTACGACCTGGTGCCGACCGCCGTCTTCACCCATCCCAACATCGGCACGGTCGGGCTGACCGAAGAGCAGTCACGCAACGAATTCGGCGCCGACGACGTGGAGATCTACCGCTCGGATTTCCGGTCGCTGCGGCACACGCTCTCGGGAAGCCAGGAGCGCAGCCTGGTCAAGCTCGTGGTGCGCAAGTCGACCGATCAGGTGCTGGGCCTGCACATGGTGGGGCCGGACGCCGGCGAAATCGTGCAGGGCTTCGCGGTGGCGATGCGTACAGGTGCAACGAAAGCGGTGTTCGACAGCACCATCGGCGTTCATCCGACCTTCGCCGAAGAGTTCGTGACGCTGCGGGAGCCGGCCGTCGACGACTGAGCGATGCAGCCGTGACTCGGACTGCGGGCTGAGGCCAAAAAAAAATCGGCCATGACAATGCATGGCCGATGCGGCGCTCTACGGCGCCTTTATCGAAAGCAACCGATCACGAGAACAGCTGCGGAATGAAGTTGGGATCACTGCTGCTGATCAGATCACGCCACAGCGGGAAATTCGCTTCGTCGATTTCCTTTTCGGTGGCCATGGCGGGCGCGTCCTTGCGCAGCGGAGGCAGCTCGTCGAGCGGCTGGATCCGACGCAGCTTGAGACTGCGCAGCGAATCGGAATGTTCCATCGCGGTCAGCACGGCTTCCGGGTTCATCATCAGTGCGAACGGGTTCGCGGCGATTGCGCTCGAGTTGGCATTGGTGCTCATGGAGGCTTACCTTTTTTTGCGATGCGGACCTGCCGCGGTTGATTCGGCTGCGTAACGGATGTACGCAGAAGCGTTGGAAGGACTTTAGACAGGGGCCGGAATGCGACAAGTCAGGTCGGGGCGCCTGGACATGTAGGAATTTGTGCTGTGCGCTTGTCTGCAAGCGCGGCATGGCTGGCGGCACAATCGAACCATGCCGTACTCCCCTGCTCCGTTCGCCACCCGGTCCTTCTCCGATCCCGACGCCGCTCTGGCCCAGGTACGCGCGATCTACGACGCAAGCCTGGCGCACCTGCGTGGCGCCATGCAGCGCTTCGTGGCGGGCGAGGATCTGCCCGGCCATGTGCGGGCTTGCTACCCGTTTGTCCGTATACATACGGAAACCGTCCTGCGCGCCGATTCGGCACTGGCCTACGGCTTCGTCGAGGGGCCGGGAACGTACGAAACCACCATCACCCGTCCTGACCTCTTCGCCCGCTACCTGGCCGAGCAGTTCCGCCTGCTGCGGCGCAGCCACGGCATCGAGATCGAGGTCGGCGTGAGCTCCCACCCGATTCCCGTTCACTTCTCATTCGTCGAAAACGACCACATCGAAGGCACGCTCACACCCTCGCGCCGCATGCTCATGCGCGACGTGTTCGACCTGCCCGACCTCGCCGCCATGGACGACGGCATTGCCAACGGCACTCAGCGGGCCGTGCCCGGCACCGCCTTGCCGCTGTCGCTCTTCACCGCGCCGCGCATCGACTATTCCCTGCATCGTCTGCGCCACTACACCGGCACCGCGCCGGAGTGGTTCCAGAACTTCGTGCTGTTCACCAACTACCAGTTCTACATCGACGAATTCGTGCGCCTGGGCCATGCCGAGATGGCCGACGAGAACAGCGAATACATCGCCTTCATCGAGCCCGGCAACGTGGTCACGCGCCGTGTCGGCATGCCGGCCAAGGCGGGCGACGAGCTCGGCGCCGCGCCGCCACGCCTGCCGCAGATGCCGGCCTATCACCTGGTGCGCGCCGACCACAGCGGCATCACCATGGTCAACATCGGCGTGGGCCCCAGCAACGCCAAGACCATCACCGACCACATCGCCGTGCTGCGCCCGCACGCCTGGCTGATGCTCGGCCACTGCGCCGGCCTGCGCAACAGCCAGCAACTCGGTGACTACGTGCTGGCCCACGGCTATGTGCGCGAGGACCATGTGCTCGACGAAGAACTGCCGCTTTGGGTGCCGATTCCCGCGCTGGCTGAAATCCAGGTTGCACTGGAGAAAGCAGTCGCCGAAGTCACCCACCTCGAGGGCGCCGCGCTCAAGCGCGTGATGCGCACCGGAACCGTGGCCAGCACTGACAACCGCAACTGGGAACTGCTGCCCGAGAACGAACCGCAGCGGCGCTTCAGCCAGAGTCGCGCGGTCGCGCTGGACATGGAGAGCGCCACCATCGCGGCCAACGGTTTCCGTTTCCGCGTGCCCTATGGCACGTTGCTGTGCGTCAGCGACAAGCCCTTGCACGGCGAGATCAAGTTGCCCGGCATGGCCAACCACTTCTACCGCGAGCGGGTCGACCAGCACTTGCGCATCGGCATGCGGGCCATCGACATCCTGCGTGATGGAGGCATCGACCGACTTCACAGCCGCAAGCTGCGCAGCTTCGCAGAAGTGGCGTTCCAGTAGGCGATCAACGCCCCAGACGCGCTGCAGAAGCGACGGAAGACACCCTCCCCAAGGACGGGAGCGTGTCGAGCCAGAATAGCTCTTGACTTTCTTCTAAGTGACCACTTGCTGACTTAACTTATGATCGGCGCACGCGTGAGCGCGTCCGTCATGAAGCCAGTTTGCCGAGCGGGTGACCGTAACGCGCTGCCTCGCCTGGCGGCAGCAGTGAACGCAATACCACTCGCCCGGGCACTGGAATGAACGAAACTCAAAGAAACGCTTTAATGCCGGCAGCTTTTTCATGCTTGCCTGCGAGTATCAATACTCGCATACACAACCAGCACCGCAATATTCGCTTACGGGGCGAAAAATGAATGACTCCCATAAAGCGGCTGCTGCTGTGGCTTTAACCAATCACGCCGCACTGGATCACGAAGAACTTCCAGCCGACCTTACCGGCTTGATACCCCGTAGTGCGGTTTGGAATATCGCCCGTTTTCTTTTCATCCTGGTTTTGCTCCTGGGAGGCTGGCAGGCAGACGCCTACGCCTCAACTGCGTATTGCACCAGACCAGACGGGGCCCGTCGCTCTCCGTACATCCATAGCGCGTACACCTATTCCTCTGTGGAAAAGGAAAACCAGCCGGCGGACGGCGTCGCCGGCGGCACCCTGCTGGTGCATGTGGGCGTGGTGGATGCCCCCTCGTCCCCCTGTGTCGGCATCACGGTGGTGGCCAGCGCTCAGTCGGACGTGGACTTCGGTAGAGGCTTCGGTCAGGAAGGCCGCTGCGAATCGAGTGACTCCGACGGTAACTGCCGCTTCACCGTCAAGTCCCGGCGTGGTGGCTCGATCTCGATCGATGTGATGGTTTCTTCCGCTATCACTCTCTACTATCAAAAGTACAAGTGGAGCCAATCGATTTTCTTCTCCGGAACCCCATCGTCCGCTTACTCGAGCGCGCAGGTCATCACCAACAACCAGCTTGCCAATGGGAGCGCGGCAGACGTCATACAAGCCACCATTCGCGACTCATCCAACACGGCTGTCCAGAATGCGGGCGTCAGCTTTTCCGGGATCGGATCGTGCACTACCGATTCCAACGGAAAGTGCACCGTCAGCAAGGCCAGTACGGCCGCCGGTACTTTTTCAACGAGCGTGAGCACCTCACTGTTCACCATCGGCAACGTCAACTACAGTTTTGTCGCCCTCGGTCCGGCGGCCGCCAACTCCAGCGTCAGCGTCACCCGCAACGGTCAATCTGCCAACGGCGTCTCCTCGGATGTGCTCAGCGCCACCATCCGCAATGCGGCCAACAGCCCGATCGCCAACACCAGCGTCACCTTCGCCGCCACCTCGGGCGTGAAGTTCGGCTCGGGCACCACAGGGGCGGCGGGCAGTTGCACCACCGACGCCAACGGCAGTTGCAGCGTCGACGCCACCTCCACCACCGCCGCGAATTACGCCAGCCAGGTCAGCGCGGGCAGCGTCACCCTCGGCACGCTCAACTACAACTTCGTCGCTCTGGAACCGAGCGCGGGCAAGTCCAGTATCGCGGTCACCACCAACGGACAGATCGCCAACGGCAGCGACGCCGACGTATTGCAGGCCACCATCCGCGACAGTAGCAACTACGCCGTTCCGGGCGCCACGGTCACCTTCGCCGCGACGCCCGGCGTGCGCTTCGGCAGCGGCGCCTACGGGGCTGCAGGCAGCTGTGCTACCAACACCAGCGGCGTCTGCTCGGTCGACGCGACCAGTACCGTGGCCGCCGACTACTCCAGTTCGGTCGCCGTCGGCGGCTCCGCCATCGGCTCGCTCGGCTACAACTTCGTCGCCGGAGCGGCGTCTGCCGCCCATTCGGGCGTACGCGTCGTCACCGACGACGCGCTGGCCGACGGCGTTCAGGCCGACGTGCTCGAAGTGCTGATCCGCGATGCGAACGACAACCCGGTCGGCTCAGCCAGCGTGGCTTTCGCGTCGCCAGGTTTGGACGTGGCCTTCACCAGCGTCACGCGGGGCTCAGCGGGCAGTTGCATCACGGCGGCCACCGGCCTCTGCCGGGTCGAAGCCACCTCGTCCAACGCGAGTGGCAGCAGCAAGAGCAGCGCGGTCACCGTCGGGGGCACCGCCTTGTCCGGAAGGTTCACCGCCAGCGGCAACTCCTATGGCCCCAGCCCGGTGGTCTTCAAATTCGCCGCTCCGGTGGCACGCCTGCAGATTGTCAAGCAGGTCACCAACGGCAGCGGCAGCGCCACCTTCGACTTCCGGCTGACCGGGCTGCAAAGCACGTCCGACAGCATCACGGTCTCCGGCAGCGGCAGCGCGAACGGTGCCGCCCTGCTTGGCCAGTCGCCTCCCCGGCCGGTCACCATCACCGAAGTCGCCACGGCCGCCTGGCCCGACGCGCCGGTCGCCGCCAGTTGCGTCGATCTGAACGGCACCGACCCCGCAGAAACCTTCGGCACGCTCGACGGCAACCAACTGGTGATTCCGGCATCGCGCACCCCGGCCGGCGCCAACCTGCGCTGCACCTTCGTCAACAGCCGTGGCTCGGTCATCAGCGGGAAGTTGTTCGACGACATCGGCGCCGCGGGCGGCACTGCCAACGACGGCATTGCCAACGGTAGCGAAGCCGGCCTGCCGGGCGTGGTGGTCACGGTGGGCAACTGCGCCACGCAGACTTTCGGCAGCCTGCGCACCGCGGCCGACGGCAGCTACCGCATCGGCTTGCCCGCCGGCCTGGCCAGCGAATCCCGTTTGTGCGTCGACACCCCGCGCGCCGGCGCCAGCCGCATCTCGACCGGCGGTTCGGTCGGCAGCACCGCGTTGCCGGCGGGCAGCGATGCCACCGTCGGCGGCATCGCCTTCGGCTACAGCCACGAGGCAGTGAACGACCGCATCGCTTTCGCCTGGCCTGGCGGCACCAGGACCAGCGTCGACAACCTGAATTTCGGCAGCGTTCCCGCCAGCAGCCTGATGCAGGCCGGCACCAAGAACGGCCGCCCCGGCGCCTCGGTGAACTTCGGCCACATCTTCCTGGCGGGTACCGCCGGCACGGTGAACTTCTCCATCGCCGAATCGGTCGCGACGCCCGCCGCCAGCGGCTGGACCGAAAAGATCTACGCCGATGCCGATTGCAGCGGCGTGCTGCAGGCCGGCGCCGCGCTGCTCTACCCACCGGGCACGGCGCAGACCGTAACAGCGGGCCAGAAGCTTTGCCTGGTGGTGCAGGAAGCCGTGCCGGCGCAGGCCTCCGTGGGTGACCGCAACCGGGCGCGCGTGCGGGCCGACCTGCAACTGGTCAACAGCACGCCGGCGCTATCGGCGCGCTACGAACTCGACGACCTCACCACCGTAGCGTCCGAAGGCGTGGACCTGCGCAAGGAAGTTCGCAACGTGACCCAGGGCGCGACGGCCTTCGGCCAGAAGAACGAAGCCAAGCCGGGTGACGTTCTGGAATATCGCGTCACCTACGCCAACAACACGCCGGTACCGGTGCACCACCTGGTGATCAGCGACAGCACGCCGGCCTTCACCAGCTTCGCCAGTGCCAGCGCGGTCGACACGCCTGCTTCGCTCGGCCGCTGCACCAAGCTCACGCCTGGCGGCACGGTGGCGGTGGCCTGCAGCCAGGCGCAGACCGGCGGTGGCAAGGGCGCGATGTCCTGGAACTTCGAAGGCCCGCTGCAACCGGGCGGCACCGGCACGGTGCTGTTCTCCGTGGTGATCGACTGATTCATGCCACTGAACCCCGCCGACCAGCGGCGGCCGGCCGGGCCCGCAGGAAACCAACCGGGCTGAAGGTCAGCTGACCGGCGAACCGCCTCAGGCCACGCGCGGCTTGACCGCCGCGGCCGCCTGCTTGGCTTTGGAGCGCGCGGCTTCCACATGGGGCGCATGGGCCAGCGCCACGCCCATGCGCCGCTTGACGAAGCTCTCGGGCTTGCCGAACAGGCGGATGTCGGTTCCCGGGACCGACAGCGCTTCGGCCACGCCGTCGAACACGATGCCTTCGGCATCCACGCCGCCGTAGATCACCGCGCTGGCGCCCGGGCTCTTGAGCGTGGTGTCCACCGGCAGTCCCAGGATGGCGCGGGCGTGCAGCTCGAACTCGTTCTGCCACTGGGTGACCATGGTCACCATGCCGGTGTCGTGCGGGCGCGGGCTGACCTCGCTGAACCAGACCTCGTCGCCCTTCACGAACAGCTCGACGCCGAACAGGCCCTGGCCGCCGAGGTTGCCGGTCACGGCCAGCGCGATGTCCTGGGCGCGTTGCTGCGCCTGGGTCGACATCGGCTGCGGCTGCCAGCTCTCGACGTAATCGCCACTCACCTGCACGTGGCCGATGGGTTCGCAGAACTGGGTGCGGATCTCGCCGGCCGAATCGCGGGCGCGCACGGTCAGCAGGGTGATCTCGTAGTCGAAGTCGATGAAGCCTTCGACGATGACACGACCGTGGCTCACCCGGCCGCCGGCCATGGCGTAGTCCCAGGCCTTCTGCACGTCGGCGGGGCCGTCGATCTTGCTCTGGCCCTTGCCCGAGCTGCTCATCACCGGCTTGACGATGCAGGGGTAGCCGATGCCCTCGCCGCCGTCCGCGCCGTCGATGGCGGCCTGCAGTTCCTGCAGCGAATCGCAGAAACGGTAGGGGCTGGTCGGCACGCGCAGGGTTTCGGCGGCGAGACGGCGAATGCCTTCGCGGTCCATGGTGAGGCGGGCGGCGCGGGCGGTGGGAATCACCCGCACCACGCCGGCGGCTTCGAGTTCCTCCAGCATCGGCGTGGCGATGGCCTCGATCTCGGGCACGACCAGCATCGGCCGCTCGGCCTCGATCAGCGCCTTGAGCTGCGCCGGATCGCTCATGGCGATGGTGTGCGCATGGTGCGCCACCTGCTGCCCCGGAGCGTGGGCGTAGCGGTCGACGGCGATGGTTTCCACGCCCAGCCGCTGCAAGGCGATCAGCACTTCCTTGCCGAGTTCGCCGGAGCCCAGCAGCATGACGCGGGTGGCGGAGGGCGACAGCGGCGTGCCGAGGGTCGGAGAGCTCATGGAAACGGATCCTTGGTTTGGAGACAGCCCGCAACTTTATTACAGGCGGGCTACGCCACAATGTCGCGATGTCCCAAGCCCTGCTCGAAGCACAAGGCCTCACCAAACGATATGGCGACAACGTCGTGGTGCAGGACCTGGCCTTCTCCATCGTGCCGGGCGAATGCCTTGGCGTGATCGGCCCCAACGGTGCCGGCAAGACCACCACCATCCGCCTGCTGCTGGGGCTGACCGCCCCCGACGAGGGCAGCATTACCTGCTTCGGTGACCTGCAGATGCCGCGCGACGCGCGGGCGATAAAGGCCCGCCTGGGCGTGGTGAGCCAGTTCGACACCCTCGACCCCGATTTCACCTGCGCCGAAAACCTGATGGTGTACGGCCGCTATTTCGGCATCGACTCGGCCACCATGCGCGAGCGTGTGCCCAAGCTGCTGGAGTTCGCCGCGCTCACCGCCAAGGCGGACGCCAAGCCCGGGCAGTTGTCCGGCGGCATGAAGCGCCGGCTGTCGCTGGCCCGCGCGCTCGTCAACGACCCCGACCTGCTGCTGCTCGACGAACCCACCACCGGCCTCGACCCCCAGGCCCGCCACCTCATGTGGGAGCGGCTGCAGCGGCTGCTGCAGCAAGGCAAATCGATCTTGCTAACCACGCATTTCATGGACGAAGCCGAGCGGCTCTGCTCGCGGCTGCTGGTGCTCGACCACGGCCGCCAGATCGCCGAAGGCACGCCGCGCGCGCTCATCGCCGAGCACCTGGAGCCCGACGTGGTCGAGGTCTACGGCGCCGGAGCCGCCGAGTTGGCCAAGGACGAGAGCCTGACGCGCCTGGCCGCGCGCACCGAGGTCAGCGGCGAGACGGTGTTCTTCTACACCCAGGACGCCCGCTCGCTCACCGACGCCCTGCACCAGCATCCGCACCAGCGCACGCTGCACCGCCCGGCCAACCTGGAAGACCTGTTCTTGAAACTCACTGGACGCCAGATCCGCGAAGGAGCCTGATGAGCCCGACCGCCACCAACTGGTCCGCCCCGCGCCTGTCGATGCGCTGGTGGCCCGTGTTCCTGCGTCATTTCCTGGTTTGGAAGAAGCTCGCCATACCCAGCCTCATCGGCAACATCGCCGAACCGCTGATCTGGCTCGTCGCCTTCGGCTACGGCATGGGTGCGCTGGTGGGCAAGGTGTCGGTCACCACGTCCGGCGGGCCGATCGAGATTCCCTACATCCTGTTCCTGGCCAGCGGCTCGATCTGCATGAGCGCCATGCAGGCGGCTTCGTTCGAGGGCCTGTACTCGGCCTACTCTCGCATGGCGGTCCAGCGCACCTGGGACGGCATCATGAACGCGCCGGTCGGGCTCGACGACATCGTCTTCGCCGAGATGCTCTGGGCCGGTTTCAAAGCGCTGTTCACCGTCACCGCGATCATGCTGGTGATGCTCGCGCTGCAGATCACCCACAGCCCCAAGCTGCTGCTGGCCTGGCCGGTACTGGCGGTGACCGGCGTGGTGTTCGCGTCGATCGCGCTGGTGTTCAACGCCCTGGCCAAGGGCTATGACTTCTTCACCTACTACTTCACGCTGTTCATGACGCCGATGATGTTTTTGTCCGGCGTGTTCTTTCCGCTCGAGCAGCTGCCGCACGCGGTACAGATGGTGTCGGCCTGGCTGCCTTTGAGCAACGCGGTCGCACTGGTGCGACCGCTCTTCATGGACCGCTGGCCCGACGACGCCCTGCGCCACGCCGTGGTGCTGCTCGCCTACGGCGTATTGGCCTTCTGGGCAGCGCTGGCGTTCACCCGCCGCCGCTTCAAGGCCTGAGCCACGCCCCCTTTTTCTCTCTCTCATCCCTTATCTGATCCCAGGAGTTGATTCGCATGGACATCCAGTCGGTAGGCATCATCGGTGCAGGCACCATGGGCAACGGCATCGCGCAGGCTTGCGCAGTCGTCGGCATTCCGGTGGTGATGGTGGACATCACGGAAGAAGCGCTGCAAAAGGGTGTGGCCACCATCGCAGGCAGCCTCGACCGGCTGATCAAGAAGGAAAAAATCACGGCCGCCGACAAGGACCGGGCCCTGGCGCTGATCCGCACCTCCACCCGCTACGAAGACCTGGCCTCCACCCAGTTGGTGATCGAGGCGGCTACCGAGAACCTGCCGGTCAAGACCAAAATCCTGCAACAGGCCGACGCCCTGCTGCCGGCCGAAACCATCATCGCGACCAACACCTCGTCGATCTCGGTCACCAAGCTCGGCGCCGCCACCCAGCGCGCCGACCGCTTCATCGGCATGCACTTCTTCAACCCGGTGCCGATGATGGCGCTGGTGGAGGTGATCACCGGCCTGCAGACCAGCGCGGCCACGCACGACGCGGTGAAGGCACTGGCCGAGCGCCTGGGCAAGACGCCGATCAGCGTGAAGAACGCGCCAGGCTTCGTGGTCAACCGCATCCTGATCCCGATGATCAACGAAGCCTTCTTCGTGCTGGCCGAGGGCACCGCCACGGCGGCCGACATCGACGAAGGCATGAAGCTCGGCTGCAACCAGCCGATCGGCCCGCTGGCGCTGGCCGACATGATCGGACTGGACGTGTGCCTGGCGGTGCTGGAGGTCTACCTCGCCGAGTTCGGCGATCCCAAGTACCGCCCTTGCCCGCTGCTGCGCGAGATGGTCGCGGCCGGCCGGCTCGGCCGCAAGACGAAGTCGGGCGTCTACCCCTACTGAGCCGCGCCGGCCCGGGGCGGCGCGAACTCACGCGCCCTTCACCACGCGGGCGCCCGGCCAGCGCCCGGTGTTGCACAGGTCGCGGAACACCTCGGCGATCAGCCGGCAGATGGCACGCTTGGCATTGCTCATCGGCAAATGGCGCGACACGCAGATGCCCAGCGTGCGGAACAGTGTGTCGCACTGGATGCGGTGCGCCGACAGCCGGCCGTCGTCGAGTTCGCGCTGGGCCAGGGCGTAGGGCATGATCGTCGAACCGATGCCGGCCTGGATCGCCGTCTTGAGGATGTGCACCGAGTTGATCTCCGCGGTGATCGTGGTGATGAAATGCCCGCGTGTCGCCAGTACCGAATCGACCACCGAACGCGTGCAATGGCCGTGCGCGCGGCCCGGCATCACCAGCGGCCGCGAGATCGCCTGCTCGATGCTGACGGCGCCGCGCTCCGGCGCGTTGGCATCCTGCGTGGAGCACAGCAGTACGAATTCCTCTTCGACCAGTGGAATGAAGTCGACCTCGTCGGGCAACATGGATGCGGTGAAGATCGCCACGTCGGCCCGCCCTCTCAGCATCTGGTCGGCCATGTTGCCGGTGAGTTCTTCGTTGAGCCGGAAGCTGATGTCCGGATAACGCGCCGCCGCCGCCCGCATCAGCGGCAGTGCGATCGGCGCGGCCACGCTCTGCGGCAAGGCAGCCAGCACCGAGCCGACCATGGCGTTGGCCGAGCAGTGCACCGCCACCCGCGCGTCGCCGATCTGCTTGAGGATGCCCTGCGCGTATTCGTAGAAGGTCTTGCCCGCCTCGGTGGTTACCACGCCGCTGCGGCTTCTCACCAGCAACTGGGCGCCGAGCTCGGTCTCCAGGTCGGCCATCTGCTTGCTGAGCGCCGACTGCGCCACATACAACTGCTGCCCGGCCCGCGAGAGACTGCCCTGATCGACGATGGCGAGAAAATATTTGAACTGGCGTATTTCCATGGGAGCGGCGGATCGCCGATGCAACGGTCGAGGGAAAGAAGGCAGCGAGCAGCCGTAAAGCCGGCTGCTACATGCCGAGATGGAGAGGTCTGGCGTGAGCAGGCTCTCGCGTCAGCGCGTCCGCGCCAGGCGCGGTGTACAGAGCGCGAGCAGGCCGCCGGCCAGGAGCGCTCCGGCCAGCACCAGCACGCCGAGGTTCGCGCCCGAAAGGCGGTCCGACCGGTCGGCGAGCAGGCCCAGCAGCAGAGGGGCGCAGAAACCGGCGAGGTTGCCGACACTGTTGATCAACGCCAGGCCCGCCGCTGCGGCCTCGCCGCCCAGCCACGCGGTCGGTAAGCCCCAGAACACCGGCAAAGCGGCCATCACGCCCATGGTGGCGACGGTGAGGCCCAGCAGGGCCAGGGGCAGATCGTCGTGGAAGGCCACGCTGAAGATCAGCCCCGCCGCACCGACGGCCGCGGCCGTCGCGCAATGGCGTCGCAGTTCGCCGCGCCGATCGGATCGGCGGGCATGGGCGAACATGGCCACCAATCCGGCGGCCCACGGGGCCGCGCTTAAAAGGCCGACGGTGCCCGGTTGCCCCGCACCGGCTGCGCCGATCAGCGCCGGCGACCAGAACGAGAGTCCGTAGACGCCAGCCGCCAGCCCGAAATAGACCAGGGCCAGCATCCAGACACCGGGAGCCGCGAGCGCCGCACGCAGGCCGGCGCCGGCCTTGCCCCGGCCGTCGTGTGCAATGTCGGCGGCGATCAACTGGCGCTCGTCTTCGGTAAGCCACCGCGCCTGCTCGGCCCGGTCGTCGAGATAGCGCCAGACCAGCAGCGCCAGAACGATGGTCGGCGATGCCTGCAGCAGAAAAAGCCATTGCCAGGCCTGCCATCCGTTCGCGCCTCCCATGTGCTGGAGGATCCAACCGGACGACGGCCCACCGAGCATACCCGCCACCGCGATCGCCGACAGAAAGGCGGCGACGGCGCGTCCACGGCGCGCCGCCGGGAACCAGTAGGTAAGGTAGAGGATGACGCCGGGAAAGAAGCCCGCTTCGGCGGCGCCTAGCAGGAAACGCAACGCGTAGAAGCTCGCCGGCGAGGTGACGAACATGGTCGCCATCGACAGCACGCCCCACACCAGCATGATCCAGGCGATCCAGCGGCGCGCGCCCACGCGGTGCAACAGCACGTTGCTCGGCACCTCGCATAGGAAATAGCCGATGAAGAACACACCGGCGCCCAGACCGTAGACCGAATCGCTGAATTGCAGCGCGGCCTGCATCTGCAATTTGGCGAAGCCGACATTGACCCGGTCGAGGTAGGCGGCGATGTAGCAGCTGAAAAGCAGCGGCAGCAGCCGGAGGCTGACCTTTCGGTAGACGAGGTCGTGGACGTCGAGCACCGTGATCGGCACGGTGCCAGGCAGTGTGTGAGTTTTCATGAACGCGGCTCCTGAAGCAGCAGCTTCGGCGGGGACCGCGAATGCTGAATCAACTGCAGCGCAGATTTCCAGGGGGTTAGCACGAAATATCCATACCAATTTCAGAATTAACCATATTCACCAGAGATTGAAGATGCTGGCGAAGACGCTTTTTCGATTATTCGTTCAGGTGCGCCGGCATTCGCAAGCAAGCCGCCATCTACATCAATAAATAACAAAATCATTAACTCAACACATTCACCGCTATTTAGAAATTTTCTATGCTCCAACGAATCGCGCACACGGCCGGCACTACTTCTGCCAATGTCCTGCCCAAGCTGCTGAGCAGAGGCGCCAGCGTTGCCGCCGTGACGAAATGGGTGGAGACCGATGCCGAAACGTTGTATGCACCCGCGGCCGAAACGAACGATTCGGACTTCGAAGCGGTCATCGATGCCGACAGCGCCTTGCCCGCCACGACGTCCAGCAAGCCGCCAGGACCGGGCGCCGGCCCGCATCTTTCGGGGCCGCCGCACCGGGTGGTGGTCATTTCGGCAGGCGGTTCGCAAGGCAGCGCGCTGGCGGCACAGGCGCTGCACAACGCGGCGAGGGAGCAATTCGAGGTGGCTTTGCACACGCGCGAGCCTGCCGGAGCCGCTCGCCATTTCCTGGTGCGATGCGGCGATCGGAGCCTCGACCTGGCGGAGCATTCACGCGCACGGCGATCCAGTGGCGTGATCCAAAGCGACCCGGCCGACACGCTGGTGGTCGATGCGACCGTGGTGGCCGGGCTGCACGACACCATCGCCTGGACGCCTCCCGGCAGCAGCGTGCTCTACATCCAGAACGGCATGCCGAGCCACGTCGACGAAAAGGCCGCGCGTGGTCTTGAGCCGCACCAGGCGGTCAGCATGGTCACCACCACCGCCCACCCGGGCGAAGGTGTGGCGGTGGCGCCCGGCGGCGTGATGATGGTCGACGAGAACGACCGCCTCGTCGACACACTGCACCGCGTCTTCCGCGACCAGGGCTTCTTCCGCCTGGTCAACGTGCCCGACATCCGCGCGACGCGCTTCGAGAAGGTCGCGCTCAATTGCGCCATCAACGTCACGGCCACCCTGTTCGGCCAGCCGCTGGGCGAACTGCGGGCCAAGATGCGGCGCGACCACCGCTGCGAAAGGCTGATCGCCGGCATCGCGTCGGAGGTCTGCGCCGTCGCCGGGGCGCAGGGCGTGCGCACCCGGCCGGCCGATCGGGTCATGGCCGATATCGAGTCGCTGATGGAGCGCTTTCCTGCGCATCCGACCTCGATGCGCGCGGCCTTCGACGCCGGGGCGCCCACCGAGATCGGCGTGTTGAACGCCGCCGTCTGCCGTCTGGGCGCCGAACTGGGCGTGGCGACACCGCTCAACCGGATCGTCTGCGCGCGGCTCGCCGAGTTCGAAAGCTGGCGCGACGCGGGTGCCTCACCCGCCGGCTTCCACATGCGCCATGCGGAAGCGGTGGCGCGTGCCACCGAAGAACTGCTGGCCTTGGCCGCCGCCGTGGGCTGACCGGGTCATGCCCCGGGCAAAGGCACGACCGGGCGGCCCTAGCGGCCGCCGCCGCGCTTGATGTCGCGCAGCATGAAGAGGTAGAGGCTCTCCACCTTTTCCCGCGCCCAGGGCGTCTTGCGCAGGAATTTCAGGCTCGACCCGACGCTCGGGTCGACGGTGAAGCAGCGCAGCGGTACCCGCTCGCCGAGCTCGTCCCAGCCGTAGTGGTCGATCAGCGCGGTGACGATGGCCTCCAGCGTGAGGCCGTGCAGCGGATTGCGCGGCTGCGCGGGCGTCGACGGGGGCGTCGTCGGATCGTCGTTCGACTCGGCCATGTCGATTCCCGTGCGGCTCAGGCCAGCAGCGCGTTGACGCGGCGCACGTAGGCGGCCGGATCTTCCGGCAGCCCGCCTTCGGCCAGCAGCGCCTGGTCGAACAGGATGTTGGCCAGGTCGTCGAAGTGCGGGCTGGTCTCCAGCTTCTTGACCAGCGCGTGCTCGGGGTTCACCTCCAGCACCGGCTTGACCTCGGGCGCCTTCTGGCCGGCCTGCTTGAGCATGCGGGCCAGCTGGGTGCTCATGCCGTGTTCCTGTACGACCAGGCAGGCGGGCGAGTCGACCAGGCGGGTGGTCACACGCACGTCGTCGGCCTTGTCCTTGAGGGCGGCCTTCAGGCGTTCGAGCAGCGGCTTGAAGCCTTCGGCAGCTTCTTCGGCGGCCTTCTTCTCGGCCTCGTCCTGCAGCTTGCCGAGGTCGACCGCACCTTTGGCGACCGACTGCAGCGGCGTGCCGTCGAACTCGGTGAGGTAGTTCAGCGCCCATTCGTCGACCCGGTCGGTCATCAGAAGCACTTCGATGCCCTTCTTGCGGAAGACTTCGAGTTGCGGGCTGTTCTTGGCGGCCGGCAGGGAGTCGGCAGTGATGTAGTAGATGGCGTCCTGGCCTTCCTTCATGCGGCTCTTGTAGTCGGCGAAGGAGACGGTGACCACGTCGCTCTGGGTGGAGGCGAAACGCAGCAGCTTGGCGATGCGCTCGCGGTTGCCGAAGTCTTCGCCCAGGCCTTCCTTGAGCACCGAGCCGAATTCGGCATAGAACTTGGCGTACTTGCCGCTGTCGTCGGCGAACTCGGCCGCGGCGTCGGCCGCCGGCTGCGATGCCTTCTTGTCTTCGACGTCGGTGACGCCGGTGGGATCGGGTGCGGGCACCGCGTCGCCGGAGCCCACGTCGATCTTGCCTTCGCCGCTGTCGGGCACGGTCTTCTGCTTCTTGGCCAGGTCTTCCAGCATCGACAGCACGCGCTTGGTGCTGCCTTCACGAATGGCGCGCACGTCGCGGCTTTCCTGCAGCAGCTCGCGGCTCACGTTGAGCGGCAGGTCGGCCGAGTCGATCACCCCGCGCACGAAGCGCAGGTAGGAGGGCAGCAGCGCCTCGGCGTCGTCCATGATGAACACGCGCTTCACGTAGAGCTTGACGCCGGCCTTGGCGTCGCGCTGGTACATGTCGAACGGTGCCTTGGCCGGGATGTAGAGCAGCTGCGTGTATTCGGTGCTGCCTTCCACACGGTTGTGGCTCCAGGCCAGCGGCGCCTCGTTGTCGTGGCTGATCTGCTTGTAGAACTCGGCGTACTGCTCGTCGGTGATGTCCTTGCGCGGACGCGACCACAGCGCGCTGGCCTTGTTGACCGCTTCCCACTCGCCGGTCTTGACCATGTCGCCGGGCTGATCGTTCTCGCCTTCCTTCCACTCTTCCTTTTCCATGAGGATGGGCAGGCTGATGTGGTCGGAATACTTGGCGATGATCTGCTTTAGCTTCCAGGCGTTGAGGTACTCGGCCGCGTCGTCGCGCACATGCAGGATGACGCTGGTGCCGCGCTGCGCACGGTCGATCTGCTCGACCTCGAAGTCACCCGCGCCGCCGCTCACCCAGCGCACGCCGTCGGTGGCCGGCAGGCCGGCGCGGCGCGATTCCACGGTGATCTTGTCGGCCACGATGAAGCCCGAATAGAAGCCGACGCCGAACTGACCGATGAGCTGGGCATTGGCCTTGTCGTCGGCGCCCAGCTTGCTCATGAAGTCCTTGGTGCCGCTCTTGGCGATGGTGCCCAGGTTGTCGATCGCCTCCTGCTGCGACAGGCCGATGCCGTTGTCGGTGATGGTCAGCGTCTTCGCAGCCTTGTCGAAGGAAACGCGCACTTCCAGATTGGGCTTGTCCTCGTAGAGCGAGGGATGGTTGATCGCCTCGAAGCGCAGCTTGTCGCAGGCGTCGGAGGCATTGGAGATCAGCTCGCGCAGGAAGATTTCCTGGTTGGAGTACAGCGCATGGGTGACCAGGTGCAGCAGCTGGGCCACTTCTGCCTGGAAAGACATCGTTTGTTTGCTCATGACGAGAGTGCTCTCTTTGGAGTTGATGGATGGTTCGGATGAGGGCTGCACCCCCTCCCGGGGCGCCGCACTGCGGCGATATGGGGCGCATTTTGGCCCCTTCAAGCCTCGGCCCCCAAGGCCTCGGCTTCAGGCGGCCATCAACACCCGGTCGCGGCCGCCCTGCTTGGCCTCGAGCATGGCGAGGTCGGCGCGGTTCAGCGCCTCGGCCACGGTCTCGTCGTCGCGCAGCCGCGCGATGCCGGCCGACACCGTCAAACGCCGATCGGGGCGCGGCACCTCGGCCAGCAGGGCCCGCAGTCGCCCGGAAACCGCCAGCGCCTGCTGCTCGTCGTGGTCGGGCAGCAGCACGCAGAACTCTTCACCGCCCAGTCGGCCGAACACGTCGTGGTGGCGCAGCATGCGCTGGAGCACGCCACCCACAGCGCGCAACACCTCGTCGCCGGCGGCATGGCCGTGGCGGTCGTTCAGGCGCTTGAAGTGGTCGATGTCCAGGTAGAGCAGCACCAGCGGCGCACCGCTGGCCTGCGCCCGCGCGGCAGCCTCTTCGGCCTGCTGCAGAAAATCGCGCCGGCTGCGGGCTCCGGTGAGCGGGTCGGTCACCGCCAGCTCGGCCAGCCGGCATTCCTGCTCGAAGGCGCGGCGCTGAAAATCCTGGATGCGCTGGTGGCTCACCAAGCCCACCGCCAGCCCGGGCAGGGCGTACAGCAGCGCGAACACCGTGTCGGCGCGGCTGGCCGCGTCGAACAGCATCAGCGGCACGAACAAGGCGTAGGAGACCAGCGCCCCGCCGATCCATTGCGCCAGGGTGATCCAGAAGAAGCTGGTCGACAGCATGACCACCAGCGCCGCCGGCAAAAAATTCATCAACGGGCGGTCGGTGCCCAGCACGCCCAGGTAAGCATTGAGGCTGACCGTGGCGATGGTCGCAAGGCACGCCATGCCGTACTGCCGTACCGTCGTGGCGCGGGTGACCGCGTAGCCGAACAGCGCGGTCAGCGGCAGCAGCAGCACCCGCAGCCAGACGTATTCGGGCGCCGGCAGCAGCAGCCGCGCCAGCAGCACGACGGCCGAACCGGCCACCGCCATCACGCCCATCTCGGAAGCGGTCAGCCGCAGGCGCGCGAGCGTGTGCAGGCGCAGTGCTTCGGTGGTGGCGGCTTTCTCGGCAGCCGCCCGGGAATGGATCTTCCGGCGCCGTTCGGCAGCGCGGTTCAAAACGTTTCGTTGAGCGCCAGGTAGCGCCACTGGCCGACGGGCAGGTTGCCCAGCACCACCCGACCGATGCGGATGCGCTTCAAGCCCACCACGTGCAGCCCGACCTGTTCGCACATGCGGCGGATCTGCCGCTTCTTGCCTTCGCGCAGCACGAAGCGCAGTTGCTCCGGGTTCTGCCAGTCGACCTGTGCGTGCTTGAGCGCCTGGCCGTCAAGCGACAGGCCGTGCCGCAGCCGCGCCAGCCCTTCGCGCGGAAACACCGACTGCACGTCGCGGTCTTCGTCGCCATAGGTCACCCGCACCAGGTATTCCTTCTCGATGCCGGAGTCCTCGCCGATGAGCTGGCGCGCCACGCGACCGTCCTGGGTGAGCACCAGCAAGCCGACCGAGTCGATGTCGAGCCGCCCTGCCGGCGCCAGACCGCGCAACTGCTGCGGCGAAAACTTGTGCGGAGACCGGTCCTCGCGCCAGCGCGCCTGCGGCTGCACCAGCACCACCGCCGGCTCATGGCCGTCCTCGGCCTGGCCGCTGACGAAGCCCATCGGCTTGTGCAGCAGGATGGTCACGCGCTGTTGTTGCGCGTCTTCGGCACGGCGGTCGACGGTTACCTTGTCGGCAGGCGCGACCTTCTGCCCCATCACCGCCGGCTGGCCGTTCACCCGCACCCAGCCGCGCTCGATCCAGTCGTCGGCCTCGCGGCGCGAGCAGATGCCTTGCTCGGCCATGCGTTTGTTCAGGCGTATCGGCTCGTCGC
Organism: Xylophilus sp. GOD-11R; assembly: GCF_033546935.1. Lineage (GTDB taxonomy): Bacteria > Pseudomonadota > Gammaproteobacteria > Burkholderiales > Burkholderiaceae_C > Xylophilus. The sequence goes on from NZ_CP137854.1 coordinate 4,484,207, forward strand.
CGCCCGCGATCGGAGTGGCGGGCGCGGCGCGGCGAAAACGGGGAGGTTCGGGTGGAGACATGCTGCGGGCGATTTTAGAAGCCCGCGAAACAATCGCCGCCGGGACCGCACTCAGGCAGCCGCCGCCCGTGATCGCCACGCCGCCGGTGGCTCCGCGGCGAAGCCCTGCGCGGCCAGTTGCTGCCGTGCGGTGGCCACGCCCTTGAGCTGATCGACCACCGGGTGCCGCGACGCCAGCCCGATCACCACCAGCGCCCCCATGAAACTGCCGTCGCCCTCGAACACCGGCAAGGCGATGGACGCCATTTCCGGCACCCGCTCGCCCCGGGTGATGACATAACCCTGGTCCACGATCTGCGAGGCCAGCGGCGTGGCACCGCCGGTGAAATGCAGCAGCACGTGCGCCGAGGCGCCACCGGCGGCCAGCGGCAGCCGCGTGCCGGGCTCGACGTGGTGCCGCAACTCCTTCAAGGTGTTCTCGCGGTACAGGCAGACCCGCTCGTCGCCGCTACGCACATAGAAGGCGACCGTCTCGCCGGTCTGGCGCATCACCGCGTGCAGCACCGGCTGCAACCGCGTGGCGAGGTCGAAGCTGGCGCGGTAGAGCATGCCCATGTGCAGCGTGGCCGGCCCCAGCGAATACACGCCGCTCTCGAACCGATAGACCATGTTGGCGCGGATCAGCACACCCAGCAGGCGCAGCAACGTGGCTTTGTCGAGCCCGCTGATGGCGGCGAGCTCGCGCAGGGACAGCCGCAGCCGGTCCTCGCGGAAGCACTGCAGCACCGCGATGCCGCGCTCCAGCACACCGGCAGGCGGCACGTTCGAAGGCTCGGATGGCGCTACCACCCGGGCCAGGGCCGTCACGGCCTTCGCCTTCCTCGGGTTGCTCGCCTTGACAGGCTGGGGGGTGATCTTCATAGTTTCGTTGATTAAAACACATTTCATTCATTGAAATGGATCAAAACGGAGCCGAATAACGACATAGCCGAACGCTTTTTCACCCGCGCTAGCATCGACCCAGCTTGTCTGCAGGCGGTTTTCCGCGGGCCTCGCCGCCCCCTTGCGCGGAGGTTTTTTCCAGGTCTTTCATGGCCTGGCGACCTCCCCGCCACACACCAACGAACTCCTGAATCCCATGCCCGTTTCCGTATTCGACATGCAGTCGCTCCAGCATCTCTGGGGCACCGACGAACTCCGCGCCATCTTCGGCGAGGAGGCCCGCATCCAGAAATGGCTCGACTTCGAGGCCGCCCTGGCCGCCGCGCAGGCCGAGCTCGGCATCATCCCCAAGGCCGCTGCCGACGACATCGCCGCGCACAGTCAGGTCGGCGACATCGACATCACCGCCATGTCCGCCGAGATCCGCCGCATCAAGCATTCGCTGGTGCCCGTGCTCAAGCAGCTGCAGGCGCAATGCTCCAAGGAAAACGGCGAGTGGGTGCACTACGGCGCCACCACCCAGGACGTGGTCGATACCGGCGTGGCCCTGCAACTGAAGGACTTCCACGCCGTCGTGCTGCGCGACATGAAGGCCGTTGGAAAGGAACTCGCCCGCCTGGCGGTCGCCCACCGCGACACCATCATGGCCGGTCGCACCCACGGCGTGCAGGCGCTGCCGATCACCTTCGGCCACAAGTGCGCGCTGTGGCTCGACGAGCTCGGCCGCCACCACGAACGCCTGCTGCAGGCCGCGCCCCGCGTGCTGGTCGGCATGCTGGCCGGCGCCGTCGGCAGCCAGGCATCGCTCGGCCCGCAGGCCGCGAAGCTCGAACGCCTGATGCTCGACAAGCTCGGCCTGGGCACCCCGGCCATCAGCTGGGCGCCGGCACGCGACCGCTTCACCGAATACGCCAACCTGCTGGCCATGATCGGCTCCACGCTGTCGAAGATCGGCAACGAGCTCTTCAACATGCAGCGCAACGAATTCGGCGAAGTCGAGGAAGGCTTCTCCGACGGCAAGCTGGGCTCGTCCACCATGCCGCACAAGCGCAACCCGACCTCCGCCGAGAACCTCGCCGGCCTGTCGCGTCCGCTGCGCTACAACGCCGCGATGATGGTCGAGGGCATGGTGCAGGAAAGCGAGCGCGACGGCATCGCCTGGAAGATGGAATGGAAGGCCCTGCCCGAGTGCTGCATGATCGCCGGCGCCATGCTGTTCCAGGCCAAGAACCTGCTGGCCGGCCTCAAGGTCAATGCCGACGTCATGGCCGCTAACCTCGACAAGATGCGCGGCTACCTGCTGAGCGAACGCGTCATGCTGGAGCTCTCCGCGCGCCTGGGCAAGCAGACCGCCCACGAGTGGATCTACGAAGCCTCGATGCATGGCATCACCGCCAAGCTGACTTTCGCCGATGCCATGCGCCAGCACACCGGCCTGGGCAAGCTGCTCACCGACGACGAGATCCGCGACCTCACCGACCCCGCCGGCTACCTGGGCGAATGCGGCGCCTCGGTCGACCGCGTGGTCGCCCAGGCGACCTGGCTGGCCTGAGCGCCGACCGCGCCCCTCACGATAAAAAACAGGAGACCCGCGCCATGCCGATCAACCGTCGCTGCGCCGCCCTGGCGCTGGCCATCACCGCGCTGGCCGGCCCCCTGGGCACGGCTTTCGCCGCCGGCTATCCCGAGCAGCCGATCAAGCTGGTCGTGGGCTTTCCGCCCGGCGGCGGCGGCGACCTCTACGGCCGCCTGATCGCGCAGGCCCTGGGCAAGACGCTGGGCCAGTCGGTCGTGGTCGACAACCGGGCCGGCGCCGGCGGCAACATCGCCGCCGACCTCGTCGCCAAGGCGCGCCCCGACGGCTACACCATCCTGCTGGCGATGAGCGGCAACCTGGCCGTAGCGCCCGCCACCCGGCCGCAGGCCCTGCCCTACCAGGTGCCCGACGACTTCGCGCCGATCGGCCTGATCCTCGAAGCGCCGCACGGCCTCTTCGTGGCGCACAACTCGCGCTTTCGCAGCGCCCGCGAGGTGCTCGACGCCGCGAAAACGCAGCGCCTGACCTTCGCCTCCACCGGCACCGGCGCGGCCGCGCACATGGGCATGGAGATGGTCAAGCAGGCCGCCGGCATCGACATGCTGCACGTGCCCTACAAGGGCTCCGGCCCGGCCATCACCGACATGCTCGGCGGCCAGGTCGACACCTTCTTCGCCACCGCCTCGCCATTGGTTGGCCAGGTGCGCCAGGGCCAGTTGCGGCTGCTGGCGATCACCGGCGACAAGCGCAGCCCCGCGATCCCCGACGTGCCCACCTTCAAGGAACTGGGCGTGAACGTGCCGGTAACGCAGTGGTACGGCCTGGTCGCCCCGGCCGGCACGCCCGAGCCGGTGCTGCGTACGCTGCAGGAGCATCTCTCTCGCGCCCTGGCCACGGCCGAGGTGCGCGACGCGATCCGCAAGGACGCCGCCGTCGAGCACGACCTCACCGGCGAAGCCTTCCGCCGCTTCATCGTCGACGACATCGCGCGCTACCGGCGCGCGATCACGCCGGCGCTGCTGAAGGAAATCTCGCCCTGAACACCCCTCATCGCACCAACGGACCCGACATGACCTACCAGACCCTGATCTCCGTCGACGAACTCGCTACCGCCCTGAAGGCTCCGAAGCCGCCCGTCGTCTTCGACTGCAGCTTCGAGCTGACCAACCCGAACGCCGGCCAGCAGGCCTACGACGCCGGCCACCTGCCCGGCGCCCGCTACCTGCACCTCGACCATGTGCTGAGCGCCGAGAAGACCGGCCTGAACGGCCGCCATCCGCTGCCCACCGTGGCCGAATTCGTACGCCGCATCGCCGCGCTCGGCGTCGGCAACGACGATCAGGTCGTCGCCTACGACAACGCCGGCGGCATGTACGCGGCGCGCCTGTGGTGGATGCTGCGCTGGGCCGGCCACGCCGACGCGGCCGTGCTCGACGGCGGCGTCGCCGCCTGGAAAGCCGCCGGCCAGCCGCTGTCCACCGACACGCCGGCCGCGCTGCCTGCGGGCAATTTCAGCCAGCGCGCCTCGCTGGTGACCACCATGAACTACGCCGACATCGACGCCAACATCGACACGCAGCAGAAGCTGGTGCTCGATGCGCGCGCGCCGGACCGTTTTCGTGGCGAGAACGAAACCATGGACAAGATCGGCGGCCACATTCCGGGCGCAAAGAACCGGCTGTTCAAGGACAACCTGGGCGCCGACGGCAAGTTCAAGCCGGCCGCGCAGCTGCGCCAGGAATTCGATGCGATCACCGGCGGCAAGCCCGCGAGCGAGCTGGTCAACCAGTGCGGATCGGGCGTCACCGCCTGCCACAACCTGCTGGCGATGGAAGTCGCCGGTCTGAAGGGTGCGGCGCTGTATCCGGGTTCTTGGAGCGAGTACAGCGCCCAGCCAAAAGCAAGGATCGGCTGACCCCCAGGCTACGCACTTCGTGAAGGCTTTGGCTGACCCCCAGGCTACGCACCCTGTGTCTTCGCCTACCCCCTTGCAGGGGGCGGCGGGCTGGCTCGGCGGAGCCTCGCTGCCTCGCCTTTGAGGGGGTCGGCGCGCTTCGCGCGGCCTCCGGCGCGGTGGGGCGGCATCTGGTTCATTTGGTGTTTTTTATTAATCGATCGCCCTTGAGGGAGACGTCCATGTCCAAACGAGAATTCTTTGCCAAGGCCGGGCGCATCGTCGCGGCCGCTGCAGTGCTGGCCGGCGCTGCGGGCTTCGCGCACGCGGCCTATCCCGATCAACCGATCCGGCTGGTGATCGGCTTTCCGCCGGGCGGCGGTGGCGACCTGTATGGCCGCACCATCGCCAACGAACTGGCGCGGCAGCTCAACCATCCGGTCATCGTCGACAACAAGCCCGGCGCCGGCGGCAACATCGCCGCCGAGACGGTGGCGCGCGCCAAGCCCGACGGCTACACGCTCATCCTGGCGATGAGCGGCAACATGGCGAGCTCGCCGGCCATCAAGCCGGCTGCCATGCCCTACAAGGTGCCCGAGGACTTCGTGCCGATCAGCCTGCTGGTCGAGACGCCCTTCGGCCTGATGGTCAGCGGCACCTCGCCGATCAAGACCGCGAAAGATTTCGTCAAGGCAGCCAAGGGCGGCAAGCTGAGCTATGCCTCCACCGGTACCGGCGGCGCGGCGCAGATCGTGATGGAGATGGTGAAGCAGGACGCCGATCTCAACGTGCTGCACGTGCCCTACAAGGGCTCCGGTCCGGCCATCACCGACCTGATCGGCGGGCAGGTCGACAGCTTCTTCGCGCCCTATGGCCCGCTGATGGGGCAGATCAACGGCGGCAAGCTGCGGCTGCTGGCGGTGAGCAGCGGCAAGCGGGTCGAGGCGCTGCCGAACGTGCCCACGCTCAAGGAGTCCGGCATCGACGTGGTGATGACCCAGTGGTATGGCCTGGCGGCGCCGGCCGGCACGCCCCGGGACGTGATCGACACGCTGTCGCGTGCGGTGCAGGCATCGCTCAAGCAGCAGTCGGTGCTGCAGGTCTACCGGGCCGACGGCGCACACGAGGCTTCGCTGCAGGGCGATGCCTTCAAGGATTTCATCGTGAAGGACATCGCGAACTACAAGCGCGCGGTCGATCGCGGCGGCTTGAAGGCTGAATAGGGGGCTCTCCCCCAAGGCTACGCACTTCGTGTCTTCGCCCACCCCCTCACCGGGGGCGGCTGGCTGGCTCGGCGTAGCCTCGCCGCCTCGCCTCGCGGGCAGTCGGCGGCGCATCGCGGCGGCCTCCTTTTGAGGTGGCCATGCTTTTTAACGATCTGAACTGACCTGCCATGTCCGAACCCGCTGCTACCGTTCTGCATCCCCACAGCGCCCACTGGGGCGTTTTTTCCGCCGGCTGGGCGGACGGCAAGCTGCAGGTGCGGCCGCATCCGGACGATCCGGATCCCAATCCGCTGATCGACAACTTTCCCTCGGCCATCCACCACCCGGTGCGGGTCACCACGCCGATGGTGCGCCGGGGCTGGCTGGAGCGCGGGCCGGGGCCGGATGCTGCGCGCGGGTCCGACGACTACGTGGCCATGCCGTGGGGCGAGGTGCTCGATCTGCTGGCCGCCGAGCTGACGCGGGTGAAGGACGCGCACGGGGCGCAGGCGGTATTCGGCGGCTCCTACGGCTGGTCGAGCGCGGGGCGGTTTCACCATGCGCAGAGCCAGGTGCATCGCTTTCTCAACACCGCGCTCGGCGGCTACGTGCGCTCGGTCAACAGCTACAGCGCGGGCGCGTCCGGGCCGATCCTGCCGCACTTCATCGGCAGCATGGAAGAGGTGGCGCGGCGCAACGTGACCTGGGAACAGATCGTGGCGCACAGCGAGATAGTGCTGTCCTTCGGCGGCATGGCGCTCAAGAACTCGCGCGTGGCCTCGGGCGGCATCAGCCGGCACGTGGAGCGCGACTCCATGGCCGCGGCGGCCGCACGCGGCTGCCGTTTCGTGTCGATCAGCCCGCTGCGCAGCGACCTCCCCGACGAAGCCCGCTTCGAGTGGCTGGCGCCGGTGCCGGGCACCGACACCGCGATGATGCTCGGCCTGGTCCACACGCTGGTTGCGGAGAACCTGCACGACCGCGACTTCATCGCCCGCTACACCGACGGCTGGGCCACCTTCGAGGACTACCTCATGGGCCGCACCGACGGCGTGCCCAAGACCTGCGCCTGGGCCTCGGCCATCTGCGGCCTGCCCGAGCAGACCCTGCTCGACCTGGCACGCTCGCTGCCGGGCAAGCGGGTACTGGTGACGGTGTCGCATTCGCTGCAGCGCTCCGAACACGGCGAGCAACCGGTGTGGATGGGCTGCGTGCTGGCGGCCGCCCTCGGCCAGATCGGCCTGCCCGGCGGCGGCTACAACTACGCGCTGGGCACGCTCGCCCACTACGGCAAGCGGGCCAACGCGGTGCCGGCCGCCGCGTTGCCGCAGGGCACCAACGGCGTGAAGGAATTCATTCCGGTGGCGCGCATCAGCGACATGCTGCTCAACCCCGGCCAGCCCTTCGACTACAACGGCGTGCGCCGCGCCTATCCGCACATCCGACTGGCCTACTGGGCCGGCGGCAACCCGTTCCACCATCACCAGGACCTGCACCGCCTGGCCGACGCTTTCCGCACGCTCGACACCTTCGTCGTGCACGAGATCGCCTGGACCGCCACCGCGCGCCACGCCGACATCGTGCTGCCCTGCACCATGAGCCTGGAGCGCGAGGACATCGGCGCCACGCCCACCGATCCGATGATGGTCGCCATGCACCGCATCGCCGAGCCGCACGGCCTGGCACGCGACGACTACGACATCTTCTGCGACCTCTCCCGCCGACTGGGCAGCCTCGACGCCTTCAGCGAAGGCCGCGACGCCCGCCAGTGGCTGCAGCATCTCTACGGCCGCACCCGCGACGCGCTCGCGGCGATGGGCCTGGACGCACCCGACTTCGACACCTTCTGGCAGCGCGGCGAACTCATGCTGCCGCAGAAACCCGACGACGGCGGCATCCTGCGCGCGCTGCGCGACGACCCGGTGGACAACCCGCTGCCCACGCCCAGCGGCAAGATCCAGATCAGCTCTTCCGTGGTCGCCGGCTTCGGCTATGCCGACTGCCCCGGCCATCCGGCGTGGATCGCGCCGCAGTACGCGCCCGACGCCACCTATCCGCTCTGGCTGGTGGCCAACCAACCGCACACCAAGCTGCACAGCCAGCTCGACTACGGCGATCACAGCCTGGCCAGCAAGCGGCGCGGGCGCGAGGTCTGCACGCTGCATCCGGCCACGGCGGCGGCGCGCGGCATCGCAGAAGGCGACATCGTGCGCATCTTCAACGAGCTCGGCGCCTGCCTGGCCAGCGCCACGCTGTCCGACGGCGTGCGCCAGGACACCATGCAGCTGCCGACCGGCGCCTGGTACGACCCGGCCATCGACGACCAGGGCCGGCCGATCTGCGCCCACGGCAACCCCAACGTGCTGACCCGCGACATCGGCACCTCGTCGCTGGCGCAAGGCTGCTGCGGCCAGCTCACCACCGTGCAGGTGGAACGCTACGACGGCGAGCTGCCGCCGATCCGGGCATTCGATCCGCCAGCCGCTCAGCCTGTCTGACGAGGCCCGCAGAAGGCACGACCCGCTAAGATCGTCGGCTGGGTGTCGTCCGGACAGGTTCCGGGCGGCAGGTTTCAGCGCTGGTCGGGCCGCCACGCGGCTTCACCACGCCACCATGACCGACACCAAGCACCTGATCGAAATCGTCGCCGCCGTCATCTTCGCGGTCGCACTGCTCCACACCTTCGCGGCCAGCCAGTTCGAGCGGCTGGCGCACCGCTTTCCCGCCCATTCCGGCCTGTTTCACCTTCTCGGCGAGGTCGAGGTCGTGTTCGGCTTCTGGGCCATGGTGCTGGTGCTGGCCATGGCCGGCATCGCCGGCTCTTCGGCTGCGCTCGACTACGCCGAATCACGCCATTACACCGAGCCTTTGTTCGTCTTCGTGGTGATGGTGATCGCCGCGTCGCGGCCGATTCTTCAGGCGGTGCTGGGCGGCATAGCTGCCGTGGCGCACCGGTTGCCGGTTCGCACCGCCCTGGCCAGCGCCTGGCTGGGGCTGGCCGCCGTGCCGCTGCTCGGCTCCCTCGTCACCGAGCCGGCGGCCATGACCATCGCCGCGCTCATGCTCGCGCCGCAGGTGTTCCGGCCCGAGGTGCCCGAACGGGTGAAGTACCTGGCGCTGGGCGTGCTGTTCGTCAACGTATCGATCGGCGGCACACTGACCTCCTTTGCCGCGCCGCCGGTGCTGATGGTGGCCGCCGCCTGGTCCTGGGACTCGGCCTTCATGCTGGCGCACTTCGGCTGGAAGGCGGCGACAGCAGTGCTGATCAACGCCACGATTGCCGCCTGGTTCCTGCGTCCGCACCTGCTGAACGCCCCGGCCTCCACCTCCAGCGCCGAAACCGCCGGCACGCCCGAAACAGCCAGCCGCATTCCAGCCCAGGTCACGGTGGTGCACTTCGGCTTCCTCGCCGCGGTGGTGATGCTCGCCCATCATCCCGTGGCCTTTCTCGCCGTGTTCCTGATGTTTCTCGGCTTCACGCAGGCATACGACCGCCACCAGAGCCCGCCCATCATCAAGGAGGCCCTGCTGGTCGGTTTTTTCCTGGCCGGCCTGGTGGTGCTGGGCGGATTGCAGCAGTGGTGGCTGCAGCCGGTGGTGTCGGGCATGTCGGCGCGGGCGCTGTATTTCGGCGCGACGGCGCTCACCGCCATCACCGACAACGCGGCGCTGACCTATCTGGGATCACTGATCGCAGGCATCTCCGACGAAGCCAAATACAGCCTGGTGGCCGGCGCGGTGAGCGGCGGCGGCTTGACCGTGATCGCCAACGCGCCCAACCCTGCCGGCGTGTCGTTGCTCAAGCGGGGCTTTGCAGACGGATCGGTGGGCGCCGGGGGCCTGCTGCTCGGCGCGGCCGTACCGACACTGGTCGCCATGGCCGCGTTCGAGTTGCTCTAAGGCGGGCTCAGCCCTTCAGCGCCACGTTCAACTGGTCGACCTGCATCGCCCAGTCGGCATCGGCGCCGACGGCCTCGCGCAAAAAGCGCCGCTGGTTTTCCGTCCAGAACGGCGCCTCGGGCATGGTCACACCCTCGGGCAGGGGCGTGTTCGCGTCGATGAAAGCCTCGATCGACGCTTCGTCGGAAGGCAGGCCGAGCTGTTCGAAGAGTTCGTAGAACTGGTGGGTGGTGGGTTCCATGGCAATTCGAATGGGTTGGCGGAAAACCTGGAGCTTCGCCTCACCGACCCCTGGCCGGCTGCCCGATCAGAGGATGTCCGCATGTAGGAGCCGCCCGCCCCCGGTCTGCCGGTGTCAGCGCTGGTGATGCCCCAGGTCGTTGACCAGCCCGAGCTTGTGGCGCATCGAGCGCTGAAAGCGCAACAGCCGCGCCATCGGTTTCTGCCGTTTGACGAACAGCCCTTCCGGCATCGGCCGGTACACCTCGCCGATGAGGTTCACCAGCCGCCGGCTGTGCGGTGTCACCGAGCGGTTCGAGATGGCGTGCAGCGCGTATTCCGAATTGACGAACGCGACCAGGGTGTTGGGCTGGTAGGCAATGGTGGCGACGAATTCGGCCGCCGACTCGTCGGCCTCGTTGCCGATGAAGCGGGGCCAGCGACCGGGCTTCCAGCGCCAGATCTCCAGATCGCCACCGGTGGAGTCGTCTTCCGGCCGGCGAAAGTACAGCAGCATCGCGAACAGCTCCTGCGGCGCGTCGGCATGCACTCCGCGCACACTGCTGAACCGCTGCACCGAGGTGTTGATCGCGATCTGGCAGTCCAGCGAGATCGCACCGGTGTCGCTGGCCGCATCGAAGCGCACGCCGGTGGCGAGCCCTTCCAGCGGGCCGCCCAGGCGTTTTTCCAGGGCGGGATAGCTTTGCCGGATGCTGTCGCCGAACACCCGCATCACGTCGGCATAGAACGCGGGCGAGGTGTGAAAGCGCACGAACTCCTCCCACACGTCGGCGACCGTGCCGCGCCCGATGGCCTGGTGGGCGCTGACGTTGTTGCGCTGGTTCTGCCGCACCCGGCCGCCCCGCCTCGCGGCGTTGAGGTCGAGGATGCTGTCGTCGCTCGGATAGGCCGCCGCCAGCTCGGCATACAGCGCGGGCGGCAGGCAGTTCTCGACGACGAGGTAGGGAAAGGGATCGGTGCGGAGGTCTTGTCTGCTGGTGTTCGTCAGAACACTCTGAATGGTGGCCATGGGTCGAAATCGCTCGGCACCGGCGCACTCGCGCGCAGGACGAGGTCGCCGGATGCATCGGTGAACCGACGACGCCACACCGTCGCGCGGCGGCCGACGCCGCTGTCCGCTGCCGGCGGGCGGAAGCGAAGACGTGTCGGTGCCCAGTGGTGAGGCGCCATCGACCTGCGCGCTGGAGGCGCGCAAAGATCACTCAGGCGATCGATGGCGGGCGCTGGATGCCTTCGAGGTAGGGAGGTGCCCGCATGCGTTCGGCCGGGGCGGCGACATAGGCCGCCCAGAGCACGCAGGCCGGCGGCACGGCCAGTGCGTCGGTGAGCAGGCCGGCGTCGAGGGCGGCGCCCATGTGCACCTGTGTCGGCTGGTCGTCGAGCACGTGGTCGTCCATGGAGCCGTTGCCGTCGCCGCGACCCAGCCGGGTCTCGTCTTCACGGGTGCTGGCGATGGTCTGCTCGTCCGCGTGCAGCGACTCGGTGAATCGCTGGTCGGTGCCGACCAGGGCGGTCCAGAGCACCAGCACGATCAGCAGGACGAGGGAAAGACGGGTCGACATCGGGTTATGCAAAGCGGGTGTCGATGTTAGGCGAAGGCGTGTGCCGAGTTGTCACCGAAGGTCTTGAAACCCGATGGCGCCACGGGTGATAAAACGCGAGGGATGACCATCCGCTCGATCCGCCCATGACCGCACCCCGCAAACGCGCCGCCACCCTCCGCGACGTGGCCGAGGCGGCGGGCGTGTCCACTGCCACCGTCTCCAAGTTCGTCAACGGCAACCAGCGTTTCACCGCCGAGGTCGAGGCCCGCATCGCGCAGGCGGTGGAGCGGCTCGGCTACTCGCTCAACCCGATGGCGCGCGGCATGATCACCGGCCAGACCGGCAACGTCGGCATCATCATCCTGGACATCCGCAACCCGCACTTCACCAGCCTGGTCAAGGGCGCCTCGCGGGTGGCGGCCGGCGCCGGCCTCAACCTGATCATCGCGGACGCGGCCGAAAGCACCTCGCCCGAACTCGGCCTGCTGCAGTCGCTGATGCGGCGGGTCGACGGCCTGGTCGTCAGCGCGCGGTTGCCGGCGCCGGTGATCGACGCGCTGCAGACCAGCGGCATCCCGGTGGTGTTCTACGGCCGCCCGGCCGCCCTGCCGAGCGGCCAGTGCGTGGGCTGCGACAACCACACCGCCGGCCTGATGCTCGGCCGCCACCTGCGCGAGTTGGGCCACCGCCGCCTCTGCTACCTGGGTTTTTCCGGCGCGCGCTGGAGCGAGGAACGCGCACAGGGCCTGGCCAAGGCCTTCGAAGGCGTGGCCGATGCCCGGCTGCGCATCGTCGACGCCGCCGCGCCGTCGACCGAGGAAGGCGAGCGCCTGGCCTCCACCGTGCTGCTGTCGGAGGAAATGGACGACGCCGTCGTCGCCTACAACGATCTGCTGGCGCTCGGCCTGCTGCTCGAGGCGCGCTCGCTCGGCATCCGGGTGCCGGAGCAGCTCTCGATCGCCGGCTTCGACAACATCGCCTATGGCCGGCTGTCGAACCCGGCGCTGACCAGCGTCGACATGATGGGCGAGGCCACCGGCGAGCTGGCCATGCGCAAGCTGGTCGGCGTTATCCAGGGCACGCCCACGAGCACCGAAGACCACACGCTGCCGAGCCGCATCGTGGTGCGCGAATCCACGGCTGCGCGGCCAGGCCGGGTAAACGATTAGCTCCGGGTGATTGACGACGGCTTCGCTCTGCAGGAGCATTCGCGTCATCGCCTTCGGGCGTTTTGTCTCCAACGAAGTTAAACGTTTACCTTGAACTCGACCGCCACACCACTTGATGCTTCGGCGCCCCGTTTGCAACGCCTGCTGCTGACCGGCGCGGCCGGCGGCCTCGGCCGCGTTTTGCGCGAACGGCTGGTGCCGATGGCGGCCACGCTGCGGGTATCGGACATCGCGCCCCTCGGCGCGCCGCGCGGTCCGCACGAAGAAGTCATGCCCTGCGACCTGGCCGACAAGGCGGCCGTGCATCGGCTGGTCGAGGGCTGCGACGCCATCGTGCACCTGGGGGGCGTTTCGGTGGAGCGGCCTTTCGAGGAGATCCTCGAAGCCAACATCAAGGGCCTGTTCAACGTCTACGAGGCCGCGCGCCGGCACGGCGTGCGGCGGGTGGTGTTCGCCAGCTCCAACCACGTCATCGGCTTCTACCGCCAGACCGAGCGGCTCGACGCCTCGGCCCTGCGCCGGCCGGACGGCTACTACGGCCTGTCCAAGTCTTTCGGCGAGGACATGGCGCAGTTCTATTTCGACCGGCACGGCATCGAGACAGTGAGCATCCGCATCGGCTCCTCGTTTCCCGAGCCCGCCAACCGCCGAATGATGAGCACCTGGCTCAGCTACGACGACCTGACCCGGCTGATCGACCGCGCGCTGTACACGCGGAACGTCGGCCATCTGGTGGTGTACGGCGCATCCGCCAACCGCGACGTCTGGTGGGACAACCACGCTGCGGCCAGGCTCGGCTGGACGCCGCAGGACAGCTCGGAAATCTTCCGCGACAAGGTCGAGGCCCAGCCCCCGGTGGCGTCGACCGACCCGAACGCCCTCTACCAAGGCGGCGGCTTCACCGCCCAGGGACCGTTTGGAGACTGACATCGTGGGCAGCACCGCCGAACTCATCGTGGACGCACGCAACGGCACCGGCGAAAGCCCGGTCTGGCGCGCCGACGAGCAGGCGTTGTACTGGGTCGACATCCCCGGCCGCGCACTGCACCGCTGGTCACCCGCCGACGGCCACCGCACCTGGCGCACCGACCAGATGCCCGCCTGCGTCGCCGCCACCGCCACACCGGGCCGCTGGATCGCCGGCATGGAAACCGGCGTTTTCGAACTGATGCTGGGCGAGCACGCGCCAGCCATCGCGCGCCCCCTGGCCCGCGTCAACCATGCGCGCCCCGACATGCGCTTCAACGATGGCCGCTGCGACCGCCAGGGCCGTTTCTGGGCCGGCACCATGTGCTTGGACATGGCCGCCGCCGTGCCCGCCGGCGCCTGCTACCGCTTCGATGGCGACGACACCGCCCTGCCCTCCCGCCTCGCCGGCTTCATCGTGCCCAACGGCCTGGCCTTCAGCCCGGACGGCCGCACCATGTACCTGTCGGACTCGCATCCGCAGGTGCAGTCGGTCTGGGCCTTCGACTACGACACGGCCAGTGGCACGCCGTCCGGCCGCCGGCTCTTCGTCGACATGCGCGACCTGCCCGGCCGACCCGACGGTGCGGCGATCGACGTGGACGGCTGCTACTGGATCTGCGGCAACGACGCCGGCCTGGTGCACCGCTTCACGCCCGACGGCCGGCTCGACCGCTCGCTCGCCGTGCCGGTGAAGAAGCCCGCCATGTGCGCCTTCGGCGGCGCCGGTCTGGACACCCTTTTCGTCACCTCGATCCGCCCCGACGGCGACCTGTCCGACCAGCCCCTGGCCGGCGGCGTGTTCGCGCTGCGCCCCGGCGTGCAGGGCTTGCCGGAGCCGGTCTTCAACGGCTGATTCCGGCTGCCGTCACCGCCCGCACACCTTTTTCCAAGCACAAGCAAAGAGACAAAGAACATGAAGCTGCGTACCACCCTCCTGGCACTGACCACACTGGCCGCCGCGCTGGCCGCACCGCTGGTCGCGTCGGCCACCGAATTCCGCTCGGCCGACATCCATCCCGACAACTACCCGACCGTCGAGGCGGTCAAGTTCATGGGTGAGCGGCTCAAGGCAATTTCCGGCGGCAAGCACACGGTGCGGGTCTACAACAACAGCGCGCTCGGCGGCGAGAAGGACACCATCGAGCAGGCCAAGATCGGCGCGCTGCAGATGGTGCGGGTGAACGTGGGCGCGATGAACAACATCTGCCCCGAAACACTCGTGCCGACCATGCCCTTCCTGTTCCGCTCGGTCGACCATCTGCACAAGGTGCTCGACGGTCCGGTCGGCGAGGAGATTCTGAAGGCCTGCGAGAAGCAGGGCTTCGTCGGCCTGGCCTTCTACGACAGCGGCTCGCGCTCGGTGTTCACCGCCCGCAAGCCGGTGCGAAGCCTCGCCGACATGAAGGGCCTGAAGGTGCGGGTGCAGCAGTCGGACCTGTGGGTGAGCACCATGGAGGCCATGGGCGCCAACGCCACGCCCATGCCGCAGGGCGAGGTCTACACCGGCCTCAAGACCAACCTGATCGACGCCGCCGAGAACAACTACCCCACCTACGAAAGCTCGCGCGCCTTCGAGGTCGCCAAGTTCTACAGCCGCACCGAGCATTCGATGGCGCCGGAGATCCTGCTGTTTTCCAAGCGCGCCTGGGACCGCCTCTCGGCCGAGGAGCAGACCCAGATCCGCCAGGCCGCGAAAGAGTCGGTGCCCTACATGCGCAAGCTCTGGGCCGAGCGCGAAACCAAGTCCTACGACATCGCCAAGGCCGGCGGCGCGGAGTTCATCGACGTCGACAAGAAGCCCTTCCAGGCCGCGATGAAGCCGGTGTATGACAAGTTCATCACCGATGCCAAGCTCAAGGACCTGGTCAAGCGCGCGCAAGACACGCAATGAGCGCGACTCGCGGCGCCGTCCGTCAACGACATCCCATCGGAGCCTGACAACATGTATTCCCGTCTCTGCCGCGCGCTCGCCCGCGGCTGCATGTGGCTGGGCGTCATCGGCCTGGTGGGCCTGATCTGCGCCGTCAGCTGGCAGGTATTCGGCCGCTACGTGCTCAACAGCACGCCGACCTGGGCCGAAAGCCTGGCGCTGCTGCTGGTGCTCTACGTCACCATGTTCGGCGTGGCCGTGGGCGTGCGCGACGCCGGCCATATCGGGCTGGAATCCTTCCTGGTGCTGGCGCCCGACTGGTTGCGCACCCGCATGGAATACCTGATCCACGCCCTGGTGCTGGTCTTCGGCGTGGCCATGGCCTGGGGCTGCGCTTCGCTGGCCGTCTCGGTCTGGGACTACCGGCTGCCCACCCTGCCGCTTTCGGAAGGCTGGAAGTACGTGCCGGCCACCATCGCCGGCGTGCTGATCGCGATGTTCTCCATCGAACACGTCATCGCCCTGGCGCGCGGACGCGAAGTGGAACCCAGCTTCAACCATCCCAAGCCATGACCGTCCCTCTTCTCATCCTGAGCGTGTCGTTCACGCTGTTCCTGCTGCTGGGCGTGCCGGTGGCGTTCTCGATCGGGCTGTCGGCCCTGGCCACGCTGCTCTACGAAGGCCTGCCGCTGGAGGTGGGTTTCCAGCAGATGACCTCGGGCATGGGCGTGTTCTCGTTCCTGGCGATTCCCTTCTTCATCTTCGCCGGTGAGCTGATGCTCTATGGCGGCATCGCCGACCGCATCGTCACTTTCGCCCGCGACTTGGTCGGCCATGTGCGCGGCGGCCTCGGCATGTCCAACGTGGTGGCCTGCACGCTGTTCGGCGGCGTGTCCGGCTCGCCGGTGGCGGACGTGTCGGCGATGGGCGCGGTGATGATTCCGATGATGAAGAAAGAGGGCTACCACGCCGACTACGCGGTCAACGTGACGACCCATGCCGCACTGGTCGGCGCGCTCATGCCGACCAGCCACAACCTCATCATCTATTCGCTGGCCGCGGGCGGAAAGGTGTCGATCGCGGCCCTGATCCTGGCCGCGCTGGTGCCCGCCCTGGTGCTGACCATCAGCAACCTGGCCGCCGCCTATTTCGTGGCGGTTCACCGGGGCTATCCGGCCGGCAGCTTTCCCGGCTGGCACATCGTGGCGCGCTCGTTCGCCGCCGCCCTGCCGGGGCTGTTCATCGTGGTGCTGATCCTGGGCGGCATCCTGTCGGGCGTGTTCACCGCCACCGAGTCGGCGGCCGTGGCGGTGCTCTATGCGCTGGCGCTGACCGTGTTTCTCTATCGCACGCTCAAGTGGGAGCACTTTCTGAAGGCGGCGATGAAGGCGGTGCGCACCACCGGGGTGATCCTGCTGCTGATCGGCATCTCCAGCACCTTCGGCTACCTGATCAGCCTCTACGGCGTGGCCGAGCTCA
The DNA here is from genome assembly GCF_033546935.1 of Xylophilus sp. GOD-11R. GTDB lineage: Bacteria > Pseudomonadota > Gammaproteobacteria > Burkholderiales > Burkholderiaceae_C > Xylophilus. The sequence continues at coordinate 4,500,956 of NZ_CP137854.1, forward strand.
CCGGCCAGATGCTCTCGCAGGTCACCAGCACGCCGTGGGTGATCTTCCTGCTGATCAACGTGATCCTGTTCGTGCTCGGCACCTTCCTGGACATGGCCGCGACCATCCTGCTGTGCACGCCGATCTTCCTGCCGATCGCGCAGCACTACGGCATGAGCTCGGTGCAGTTCGGCATCGTGATGCTGATCAACTGCGCGCTCGGCCTCAACACCCCGCCGGTCGGCACCACCCAGTTCGTCGGCTGCGCCATCGGCGGTGTGTCGGTGGGCGCCGTCATGCGCACCATCTGGCCCTTCTATGGGGCACTGGTGTTCGCACTGATGCTGGTCACGTTCGTGCCCGTGTTCTCCACCTGGCTGCCCTCCATGTTCATGGTGGTGCGCTGAATCTGTTTCGTCCGTTTTCCATCACAACAAGCAAAGAGGCAAACACATGATCGTCCGCAATCTCCTGATCGCCGTCGCCGCCGCGGCACTGTTCGCCGGCTGCGCATCGCAGCCCGGCATGCCGGGGCCGAGTGCGCAGGCCGACGTCGCGGCCGCCGCCGAAAAGCTGCGACTGGCCATGGTCGACCCGACCGGCCCGGCGCTCAACGATCTCACCGCCACCGACCTCAGCTACGGCCATTCCGGTGGCCGGGTCGACACCCAGGCGAGCTTCATCTCCGACCTGCTCGCCGGCAACTCCGACTTCGTCACCATCGCCATCACCGACCAGACGATCAAGGTGGTCGACGCCACCACCGCCATCGTGCGCCACACCCTGACGGCCGACACCAACGACTCGGGCAAACCGGGCAAGGTGATGATCAAGATCCTGGCCGTGTGGCAGAAGCAGGGCGGCCAGTGGAAGCTGCTGGCCCGCCAGGCGGTGCGCGTCTGATCCAAAAAAAACGGGCAGGCACCTCACGGTTGCCTGCCCGTTTCAAAAGGCCCTTGGAGGCCGCTCGCGAATCCGATCAGAAGGTGTGCTTCAGGCCGACGGCGAAGCCGGTCGACTTGCCACCGCCGGTCGGCGCTGCCGACGACAGGCCACCCACGCCGCCCAGCAGCGAATAAGCGCCGCTACCCTGGTTCGAGATGCGTGCGACCTCGGTGTAGATCGAGGTGCGCACCGACAGGTTGTAGATGTATTCGGCCGAGAACTTGCTGGCGTCGGCGGTGCTCGACTTCTGGTCGTAGCGCGAAGCCTGCACGCGGATCAGGCCGGCGCCCACCGGCGCGGTCGCGCCCACGGAATAGGTGTTGAACTCGAACTTCTGGATGGCTCCCTGCCCGCCCATCTTCTCGTTCTGCACGAAGGCCATCGGCTTGATGAAGCCGAAGTCGTACGACGCGCCGAGGTTGGCGATCTTGTAGTCGTCGGCATAGGAAGAGGCACCCACGGTGCGGACCGCATCGGACCACTGGGCATAGGACACGGCGACATTGACGCCACGGCCCAGGTAACCCAGGCGCCCGCCCATGTAGCTGCCGGTCTTGTCGGTCGCGGCGTTGGCGGCGCTGGTGCTCAGGCCATCGGGTCCGGTGATCGCATCGCGACGGGAATTGACTTCGCTGAACGCGTACTGGAGCTGGCCATAGACGCCGCCGAGCGTGGCCGGCAGGAAGTACGACACCGAGTTGCCGGTTCGAAAGCCGTTGGCGGTCGACACGCCGGCGCGGCCCAGGCTGAACACCTCGATCTGCGCCAGGCCACGGTTGGCGGTCACGTCGAACAGGTAGTTGGAGTGGTAGTGGGCCAGGAAGTCGCGGCCCAGGCGCAGTTCACCGAAGGCGTTCGACAGGCTGACCGTGGAACGACGCTGGAAGTCGAGGCCGGTCGTCTGGGTGGCACCGCCGCCCACGTCGTTGTTCAGCGCGCCTTCGAGCACGAAGCTCGCCGCCAGCCCGCCGCCAAGGTCTTCGACCCCGCGAAAGCCGAGTCGGCTCACGGTGTTGCCGCCGGTGATCAGGCCGGTGACACGGCCGGTGCCGGTGTTCTTGACCGAGGCGACACCCGCGTCGACAACACCGTAAATGGTGACCGACGACTGCGCCATGGCGCCGGTGGCGAAAAGCGCCGACAAGGCGACCAACTTCAACTTCATCTTCATGGTGCAACTACTCCCTGCTTTAAGAAAAACGTTTCATCGACCTGCGGGCCGCCCGGTACGGTGACGAGCTCCAGTCCGGACTACTGTATTTCTATGCAATACACATTGAATGCATTGCAATCGAATATGTCCGAATTTCGATTGGGTTAGCATGATCCATGCCCGTCTCTGGTCAGACGGGGTCGAATTCGAAAGGAAGACAAGATGCCGCCCACCGACAACCTGTTCGTGCAGTCCATCGCCAAGGCCATGGCGGTGCTTGAAGCACTGGGCTCGCGCCAGGAGCCGCTGAGCCTCAACGAGCTGGCCGAGCGCGCCGACATGGATCGCAGTACCGCCCAGCGCATCGCCCACACGCTGACCCTGCTCGGCTACCTGGAGAAAGGCCCCAACGGCCGTGGCATCGTGCTGGGCAAGAAGCTGCTCGACCGCACATTCGACTTCCTCAACACCACGCCGCTGGTGGAGCGCGCCACGCCGATCCTGGCGGACCTGCAGCGCGAGACCGGAGAACGCGTCGACCTGAGCCTGTTCGACGACCTGTCGATCATTTACGCCCTGCGCCGGCAGAGCAAGCGGGAAACCTTCTTCGCCACGCTGGTGGGCCGGCGCATTCCCACCTACTGTTCGTCGGGCGGCCGCGCGGTCATGTCCTTCCTGGCGGACGAGCGGGTCGACGACATCCTGGACCGTTCGGACCTCGTCGCCATCACCCCCAAGACGGTGACCGACAAGAAGGCGATCAAGCAGAAGGTCGCCGAGGCGCGGCAGCTCAACTACAGCCTGTGCCTGGAAGAAAGCATCCTGGGTGAGATCGCCCTGGGCTGCGCCATCCTCGATGCGGACGACGTGCCGATCGCGGCGGTCCACATCGCCGGCTCCTGCTCGGAATGGACGGCCGACTCCTTCACCCAGCGCTTCGCGCCGCTGGCCATCGAGGCGGCGCGGGCGCTGGGGCGCAGCCGGCGCTAGCGGGCCGGGCCGCGCATCCAGCCCAGGCCGTCGGAGGTGCCGTTGGGCACCGCGCCGCGGGCGGGGCGGTATTCGCAGCCGACCCAGCCGTCCCAGCCGGTGGCCGCCGAGACCTCGTCGATCACCTCGAACAGGTAGGGGTGGTGCAGCTCGCCCAGATCGGGTTCGTGCCGCATCGGCACGCCGGCGATCTGCAGATGCCCCACGCGTCCGGTGGGCAGGTAGCGGCGCAGCTTCATGGCGACATCGCCTTCGACGATCTGGCAGTGATAGAGGTCGAACTGCACCTTGAGGTTGCTCGCGCTCACGGCCTCGACGATGGCGTGCGCCTGGTCCTGGCGGCTGAGGAAGAAGCCGGGCATGTCGCGGCCGTTGATCGGCTCGATCAGCAGATCGCGCCCCACCTTGGCGGCCTCGGCGGCGGCCCAGCGCAGGTTGTCGATGTAGAGCGGCTGCACGTCGGCGACCGTCTTGCCCTCGGGCAGCAGGCCGGCCATCACATGCACGCGGGGGCAGTCCAGGGCGACTGCGTATTCCATGGCGCGGGCGATGGCCTTGCGGAATTCCTGCTCGCGTCCGGGCAGGCAGGCCAGGCCGCGCTCGCCCCGGTCCCAGTCACCGGGCGGGGCGTTGAACAGCACCTGCTGCAGCTTGTTGGCCCGGAGATGGGCGGCGATGTCGTCGGCCTGCCAGGCGTAGGGGAATAGGTATTCCACGCCCTGAAAACCATCGCGGGCGGCGGCTTCGAAACGGTCCATGAAGTCCAGCTCCGGATAGAGCATGGAGAGGTTGGCGGCAAAACGGGGCATGGTGTCGGTCTCGCTTCTGTTGGTTCTGGATCTACCAGCGCGCACCGAAAGTGCGGCGCAGTTCTTCGATGGTGTCGTCGGGCAGCGGCGTGGCGGCCGGCACGAGGGTGCGCAGGCGCGCGGTCTCTTCGAGCTCCTCCAGCACCGCCATGGCGGCGGCCGGCGACTCGTGCCAGACATTGGGGCCGAGCCGCGCGAGCATGACCGCGCGGATCGGCGTGCCCGCGTCGCCATGATGTTCGATGGCGGCGGCCACCGCGTCGGCGGCCTCGGTGGCGCCGGGCCGGTGGTAGGGAATCACCGGCACGTGGCCGACCTTCATGACGAAGTACGGCGTGAGGGCCGGCAGCAGTTGCGACGTCTCGTCCCCCAGCGTGAGCGCCACGCAATGCGTGCTGTGGGTGTGGATGACGCAGGCGGTAGCGGGGTCGAATCGCCCGGCCGCGCGGTAGATGCGCGTATGCAGGGCGATCGTCTTGCTGCCCCTGTCGCCCGAGAGCTGGCGGCCCTGCGCATCGAGCCGCGCCAGCCGCGCCGGGTCGAGCAAGCCCAGGCAGGCGTCGGTCGGCGTGATGAGAAAGCCGTCGTCCAGCCGCACGCTGATGTTGCCGGCCGTGGCGTGCACATAGCCGCGCTCGAAGAGGCTGCGGCCGACGCGGCAGATCTCCTCGCGCGCCCGGCTTTCGGTGAGTGCCGTCACGCCAGCACCCCGAAGGCCTTGGTGAAGAAGTCGTCGGTGCCGAAGTTGCCGGACTTCAGCGTGACATGCACCCCGGCGCCGCCGGCGGCATCGGCCAGCACATGGGTCCAGGGCACGCCGGGGTCGATCTGCGGGCCGATCTGCATCTGCGTCACGCCGAGCGCCTGCACGCAGGCGCCCGAGGTTTCGCCGCCGGCCACCACGAGCTGGCGCACACCGGCCTCGACCAGCCCGCGGGCGATGGCGGCGATGGTGCGCTCGACCATCGCGCCGGCCTCTTCCACGCCCAGCCGCGCCTGCACCGCCTTGATCGCGCCGGACTCGGCGGTGGAATACACCAGCACCGGGCCGTCCTGCAGCAAGGGCACGGCCCAGGCCAGCACCTCGGCCGTCACGTCCACGCCGGCAGCGATGCGCAGCGGGTCGATCGCCATGGCGGGCCGGCCGGACTGGATGAAGTTCATCACCTGCCGGTTGGTCGCCAGCGAGCAGCTGCCCGAGACCACCGCCCGCAGGCCACCGGCGGCCGGCAGCTGGCTGGCCTGCGCCGACGGCGCGATGCCGAAATTGGCCGGCAGGCCGATCGCCACGCCCGAGCCCGCCGTCAGCAGCGGCAGCGCGGCCAGCGCCGGGCCCATGCGCAGCAGGTCGTCGTTGGAGACGGCGTCGACCACCGCCATGCCGAAGCCCTGCGCCCGCAGCTCGGCAATGCGCGCCGTCACCGCGTCGGCGCCGCGCGCGACGACCGCATGGTCGATCAGGCCGACCTGCTTCGTGCTCTGGCTCTGCAGCACCCGCACCAGGTTGGGGTCGGTCATCGGCGTGAGCGGATGGTTCTGCATGCCGCTCTCGTCGAGCAGCACGTCGCCGACGAAGAGATAGCCCTTGAACACCGTGCGCTTGTTGTCCGGGAAGGCGGGCGTGGCGATGGTGAAGTCGGTGCCCATCGCCTGCATCAGCGCCTCGGCCACCGGGCCGATGTTGCCGGCCGCGGTGCTGTCGAAGGTGGAGCAGTACTTGAAGTAGATCTGCTCGGCGCCCTGTGCCTGCAGCCAGGACAGCGCGGCCAGCGACTGCGCGATGGCGTCGGCCGGCGCGATGGTGCGCGACTTGAGCGCCACGACCACGCAGTCCACGTCGGCGGCCAGCGGGCCCGCCGGGATGCCGATGGTCTGCACCACGCGCATACCCGCGCGCACCAGGTTGTTGGCGAGATCGGTCGCGCCGGTGAAGTCGTCGGCGATGCAGCCGAGGCGGATGGAGGCCATGGCGTGTCAGTCCTTCCTGGTGGCGCCCGTGGGCAGGGTGATGCCGGGGAAGATCTTGATGACGGCGCTGTCGTCTTCCTTGGCGTAGCCGGCCGTCGAGGCCTGCATGAACATCTGGTGCGCGGTGGAGGCCAGCGGCAGCGGGAACTTGCTGGCGCGCGCGGTGTCGAGCACCAACCCCAGGTCCTTCACGAAGATGTCCACGGCCGACAGCGGCGTGTAGTCGGCGGCCAGCACGTGCGCCATGCGGTTCTCGAACATCCAACTGTTGCCGGCGCTGTTGGTGATGACCTCGTACAGGCCCTCGGGCGCCACGCCTTCGCGCAGCCCCAGCGCCATGGCCTCGGCCGCCGCGGCGATGTGCACACCCGCCAGCAGCTGGTTGATGATCTTGACCTTGCTGCCCGCGCCGGCGGCGTCGCCCAGCCGATAGACCTTGCCGGCCATGGCGTCCAGCACGTGGCCGGCAGCGGCGTAGGCGGCGGGCTTCGCCGAGGTCATCATGGTCATGGCGCCCGAGGCGGCCTTGGCGGCGCCGCCGGAGATCGGGCCGTCCACATACAGCACGCCCTGCTGCTCGAGCCGGGCTTCCAGCGCGATCGACCAGTTGGGGTCCACCGTCGAGCACATGACGAAGGTGCTGCCGGCGGGCATCGCGGCGGCGGCGCCGTTCTCGCCGAACAGCACCGCTTCGGTCTGCGCCGCGTTCACCACCACCGACACCAGCACCGGGCAGGCGCCGGCCAGCTCGGCCGGCGAGGCCATCGCCACGCCGCCCTCGGCCGCGAAGGCCTGGGCCGCACCGGGACGCACGTCGCAGACATGCACGTTGAAACCGTTGTTGCGCAGGGTCTTGGCGATACCGAGGCCCATGGCGCCGAGACCGATCACGCCGACATTCTTGGAGGTCATGGATGAAGAGATTCCGTGGAAAAGGGAGGGATGAAACGGGAAAAACGGCAGCGCCGGCTGGAGCCGGCGTTACCGCAGCAAGGGGTCGGGTCGCTCAGGTCACCAGCACCCACAGGAGGGACGTCAGCAGGAAACCGCAGACACCCAGGATCGTGGTCAGTACCGTCCAGCTGCGCAGGCCGTCGCCCACGCTCAGGCCGAGGTAGCGGGTGACGATCCAGAAACCGGAGTCGTTCACATGCGAAAGGCCCAGGCCGCCGAAGCCGATGGCCACCGTCAGCAGCGCCACCTGCACCGCGCTGTAGCCGCCGCCGGCGATGGCCGAGCCGAGCAGGCCGCAGGTCGTGAGGATGGCGACCGTCGCCGAGCCCTGCGCGGCCCGCAGCGCCAGTGAGATCACGAAGCCGGCAAGAATCAAGGGCAGGTGCATGGCGGTGATGCTGCTCGACAGCGCCGCGCCGATGCCGGTGGCCGTCAGCACCTTGGCGAAGACGCCGCCCGCGCCGGTCACCAGGATCACGGTGGCCGCCGGCGGCAGCGCCGACTCCATGACCTCGTTGGTGCGCTCCTTCGACCAGCCCTGGCCCCGGGCGATGAGCCAGAACGACAGGCCGATGGCGACCATCAGCGCGAAGACCGGCGAGCCGATGAAGCCCATCGCGTTGCGCACCGGATCGCCCTTGGGCAGCAGCGTGGCGCCGGTCGTGCCGATCATGATCAGCAGCAGCGGCACGAGGATCAGCGTGAGCACCACGCCCACGCCCGGCGCGGCCAGCTTGCCCTTCACGTCGCCCGCGTCGAACGCCTCGAACTGTTCGCGCGTCGTCGGCAGCATGTCGTAATGGCGCCGGTTGAGCCAGCCGGCGACGTACTGCGACACCACCGCCAGCACCACGCAGATGGCCAGGCCGATCAGCGTGATCCAGCCCACATCGGCATTGAGCACCGCCGCCCCGCCCACGATGCCCGGATGCGGTGGCACCACCACGTGCACCGCCAGCATGATGCCGGCCACCGGCAGCCCGAACTTGACCGGATCGACCCGCGCGGCCTTGCAGAAGCCGTAGATGATGGGCACGAGGATGATGAAGCCCACATCGAAGAAGACCGGAATGGACAGCACCAGCGCGGCGGCCGTCAGCGCCGCCGGCACCCGCGTCGGACCGAGGATCTGCGTGAACCGGCTGGCCAGGCTGCCGGCGCCGCCGGAGGTCTCGATCACCTTGCCCAGCATGGCGCCGAGTGCCACCAGGATGGCGACGGAACCGAGGGTGCCGCCCATGCCGGAAATCAGCGTGGGCACGATGTCGGCCAGCGGCATGCCGGCGACCAGCGCCACCAGGAAACTCACCAGCATCATCGCCACGAAGGCATGGACCTGGAGCCGGATGATGAGCACCAGCAAAAGCGCGATGCTGCCCCCGGCGATGCCGAGAAGGATGGGGGTGGACATGAAAAACGGAACTCCCGGGTGTTTTGATCAGGTTGCCAGACAACTTCGAGCGTTTTGAGGCGCTCACGGACTGACACCGCGGCACAAACTATCGACTCTGAACGCCCCTGCGAGCGATCACCGGCCAACAAGTCAGGTCATCATACAAATCGAGTTACCAATCGGTTACCGGGATTTCCCTAGTGCCAGCAGGCCTTCCCCCGGCCTTTCTCGAGCCTCGCCCGGACCTATGCCGGCCGTACCCGACCCGCCAGCGGTTGCGCCAGCGCATCGCCTTCCTGTTGCCAAAACGCGGGGTCGGCCAGTCGGATTCGCCGGATCGCGTTGTCCATGTGTGATGCAGCCGCCTGCCGTGCCCGCAGGGGGTCACCCGCCTCGATCGCGGACAGGATGTCGTGGTGCTCGTCGGCCACCTGGGCCGAGAAGTCGATCCGCCGGGCCTCGTTGGCGCGGGTGACGCGCGTGGCGCCGCGCAGGTACTGGCTGAGGTAGTTCAGCGTGTCGAGCAAGAACGGGTTGCGCGCGGCGTCGGCGATGCTGCGGTGGAAGGCCAGGTCCTCGGCCACGCCGTTGCCACCGGCGCGCACGGCCTGCGCCAGCGTCTCGATGGCCGAGCGGATGCGGACCAGATCGTCAGCGTTGCGGCGCTCGGCCGCCAGGCCAGCGACCTCCGCCTCGAGGGCGCGGCGCACTTCCACCATCTGAATCACCGCCGCCTGCGAACTGGTCAGCCGGCTGTCGAAGCTCAGCGGGGGCAGTCCGCCCTCGCGCACGAACATGCCGCTGCCTTGCCGTGAATCCACCATCCCGAGCGACTTGAGACGCGACACGGCCTCGCGCACCGAGGTGCGGCTCACACCGAACTGCTCGGCCAGCTCCGCTTCGGTCGGCAGTTTCGCGCCGGGCAGCAGCCGACCGGCACGGATCTCGGCATCCAGCGCATTGGCCACGCGATCGGACAGACGTTCGGTCGGCTGAAGAGACTGGAATCGGGTAACCATCGTGAAACTTGTGGGGTTGTCTGTTGACTCTAGCACCGGGTCGCCCGGCCGATAGACTCGCCGGCTCGCCTCCAGCGTCCTTTTTTTGCCGGCATGCGCCCGATGGCTCCTTCTTTCCCGACCTCCTTCACCAACCGCTTCGCTCGACCGGTTCGCGCCCGGTTTGTCGTCGCGGCGCTGGCCGCCGTGGCGCTGCTGTCGGCCTGCGGCAGCACCGCGCCGGCCGCGCCGGCGACTGCGGCGGCGACTCCCGCCCTCGCCTCCCCGGCGCCCACCACCACCATCAAGGTCGGCATCGCCCTGGGCGGCGGTGCGGCCAAGGGCTTCGCGCACATCGGCGTCATCAAGATGCTCGAGGCCAACGGCTTCGCACCCGCCGTCGTCGCCGGCACCAGCGCCGGCAGCGTGGTCGGCGCCTTGTACGCCAGCGGCATGAACGCCTTCGAGCTGCAGGAAAAAGCCGTGGCGCTGGACGAGACCCGCATCCGCGACCTGCAGCTGTCCTCCGGCGGACTGCTGCTCGGCCAGAAGCTCGAGGACTATGTCAACGAACAGGTGCGCCGCCTGCCGCTGGAGCGGCTGCCCAAGCCTTTCGTGGCGGTGGCGACCCGGCTGGAAGACGGCGACCGCACCGTCTTCGCCCGTGGCAACACCGGCCAGGCGGTGCGCGCGTCGAGCAGCGTGCCGGGCGTGTTCCAGCCGGTGGCCATCGGCAAGTTCCACTTCGTCGACGGCGGCGTGGTCAGCCCGGTGCCGGTCGACGCGGCCCGCCAGCTCGGCGCCGACATGGTGGTGGCGGTGGACATCTCCAACCGCGCCCGCGGCCAGACGCCGGCCGGCATGCTGGCCACCGTCGGCCAGTCGATCGCGATCATGGGACAGAAGCTCGGCCAGGCCGAACTGGCGCGGGCCGACGTCATCGTGCGGCCGCAGGTGCTCGACATCGGCGCGGCCGACTTCACCCAGCGCGCCGCCGCCATCCTGGAAGGCGAAAAAGCCGCGCTCGCCGTGATGCCGCAGATCCGCGAACGGGTCGCGCAACTGCAGGCCGCACGCGACCAGGCCACCCGCCTGGCGCAGCAGCAGGCCGCCGAAGCCCAGCACCGCGCCTGCCTGGAGCAACGCTCCAGCCTGCAGAAGATCGCCGGCTTCGCGGGCCTCGACAGCGCCTGCCCGGCTCCCTGATTTCAGCCGCCGAACACCGCGAGGTTCAGACCGTACGACCGGCCGATCCACAGCGCGCGGTCGCGGTGGTCGCGCAACCCGTCGCCGGTGTTGGGATGCAGAAATACGTCCAGCGCACCATGGCGCAGCGCCAGCCAGGCGGTGACCTGCGCGAAGGCGGCGTTGGGCACGGCCAGCTGGTAGCTCCACATCGGGTGCGGCCCCACCGGCTTTTCGTGGAAACGGCCGATCTCGACCAGGCCGGCCAGCTCGGCCGCGATGGCCTCGCGCAGGGCCCAGGCGGCATCGCGGCTGCCGGCGTCGAAGTACACGTGCGCGTGCCAGTCGTGGATGAACGGGGTGTCGGTTGCTTGCATGGGCGCGGATTGTGGGCCGAGCCGGATCACGCTGCAGCGCCGGGCGAATTGTCCGCGCCGATGCCATAGTCGCCGCTCCTGCCGCCCCCACCATCTTCCGCAAAAAGGGATTCGCCGAATGCCGCCGCACATCCAGCCCGTCGCATTGCCCAAGGCCTACCGCCTGCTCAACCATGGCCCGACCGTGCTGGTCTCCGCCCGCCACGACGGCACCGACGACGTGATGGCCGCCGCCTGGGCCTGTGCGCTGGACTTCTCGCCGCCCAAGCTGACCGTGGTGCTCGACAAGGCCACCCGCACCCGCGAACTCGCGCTGGCCAGCGGCGCTTTCGTGATCCAGGTGCCGACCGTCGCCCAGGCGAGGACGGCGCAGGCCGTCGGCACCGCCAGCCTGCACGACCGGCCGCAGAAGCTGCAGGAAGCCGGCGTGGAACTGTTCGACATGCATGGCGTCGACCAGCCGCTGGTTGTCGGTTGCTCGGCCTGGCTGGCCTGCCGCCTGGTGCCCGAGCCGCACAACCAGCAGGCCTACGACCTGTTCATCGGCGAGGTCACCCATGCGTGGGCCGACAGCCGCGTGTTCGCCGATGGCCACTGGCATTTCGACAGCGCGCCGCCGGAATTGCGCAGCCTGCACTACATCGCCGGCGGCCAGTACTACGCGATCGGCGAATCCATCGTCGTTCCCGGCCCCACGCCCGACTGAGCGCCGGCCGGTGCGGGCATCAGGCGCCGAAGCCGCCGTCGATCGTGTGCATCGCCCCGGTGACGAAGCCGGCGTCCGGCCCGGCCAGCCAGGCCACCATGGCGGCCACTTCCTCGGGCCGGCCGTGGCGCTTGATCGCCATGAAGCTGTGCATCAGGTCCTTCATCGGACCGTTCTCGTCGTTCATGTCGGTGTGGATCGGGCCGGGCTGCACGATGTTGACGGTGATGCCGCGCGGACCGAAGTCACGTGCCAGTCCGCGCGCCATGCCTTGCAGCGCCGACTTGCTCAGCGCATACGACGCCATGCCCGGCACCGGCATGCGGTCGCCGTTGACCGAGCCGATCACGATGATCCGGCCGCCCTCGGGCATCTGCCGCGCCGCTTCCACCGATGCGTGATAGGGCGACTGCACGTTGATGCGGAACAGGCGGTCGACCGCGTCCGGATCCTGCTCGAGCGCGTCGCCGAAGATCGCGACGCCGGCATTGACCACCAGCACATCGAGCGGGCCGCTGTCGCGCACCCGGGCGATCACCGCATCGCGGTCGGCGCTGTCGGTTCGGTGCGCGGTGCTGCCGGTTTCGGCGGCCAGGGCCTGGGCTGCATCGGCCGAGCCCGAATAGGTGAAAGCGACACGCGCGCCGTCGGCCGCGAAACGCCGCACGATCGCCGCGCCGATGCCTCGGCTGCCGCCGAGCACCAAAACCGATTTGTCTTTGAACACTGCCGACATGGCTACTCCTCAGGATTAATGTAGCGTATCGTACATAATCCACCCCAGCACCTGTCAAGCGTTTTGTAATCATGACTACAGAAATTTCACGACCGCGCGGCCGCCCGCGTCGTTTCGACGCCGACGAAGCGGTCGCGACCGCCCAGCAGCTGTTCCATTCCCGGGGTTACGACGCGGTCAGCGTGGCCGACCTCACCCGGGCGCTCGGCATCAATCCACCAAGCTTCTACGCGGCCTTCGGCAGCAAGGCCGGGCTGTATGCGCGCATCCTCGATCGCTACGCCGCCAACGGCGCAGTGCCGCTGTCGCGCATCCTGCGGGGCGACCGCCCGCTGGCCGAATCGCTGGCCGAACTGCTGGAGGAGTCCGCCCGCCTCTACGCCGCCGACCCGGCCGCCACCGGCTGCCTGGTGCTGGAGGGCACGCGCTGCGTCGATGCCGAGGCGCGCGAGGCGGCCGGCGTGTTCCATGTCGCGGCGCAGGGCGCCATCCGCGATTTCATCGCCGAGCGCCGACCGGACGACGCCGACCGGCTGGCCGATTTCGTCAGCACCACCATGGCCGGCCTGTCGGCCAGCGCTCGGCATGGCCAGAGCCTCGAGCGACTGCTGGCCACCGCCCGGCTGGCCGGGCTGGCGCTGGCGCAGGCCGCTTCTCCGGCCTGAGGCTGTCGCCGGCCCGGCTCGCGGCGCTCATGGGCGCGTGGCCTGGGCCAGCGCCGCCTGCAGGCGCGCGGCGGCGTCCGCATGGCCGGCGATCGACAAGGCCTGCGCCGCCTGCGCCAGCTGGTCGGCCGTGATGCCCACGTTGAGACTGACCCGCACGTGCGATAGCAACTGCGACTCCACGCCGCTCATCGCCGCCAGCGCACCGACGGTGACCAGTTCGCGGCTTTGCCAGTCGAGGTTGTCGCGCGCGAAGATGTCGCCGAACAGATGGGCCTTGAGGAACTGGTCGATGGCCGGCGCGAACTCGAACAGCGGCCCGCGTACCGGCGCGCCCACCAGCCTGGTCTGGTTCGCCGTGCCGAGCTCCAGCAGCTGCGCACCGACCGGCACCGGGCCGGGGGTGGCGCCTTCGGCGTCCTGCACACCGCGTTGGCGCCGCTCGTCGAGCACCTTCATCAGCGCGGTCAGCGCATTGAGGCTGCGCGGAAAACCGGCGTAGGCGTAGAGCTGGACCAGCGCCTCGCGGGTCTCGGAAATGGTCAGGCCCGCGTCGAGGCCCTCGTTCAGGGCCGAGGGCAGCCGGGCCGTGTCGCCGATGGCGGCAGCCGCCGCGATGGGGCCGAGCGCCGCCTGGCGCGGCGCAAGGGTGGTGTTGGAAGTGGTCATGGACGGTATCGAGGAAGAGGAAGCGGCGCTCGCCTGCGCATGCGCCGCGTCGAGGCCGGTGGCGGCCAGCAGGGCGAGCAGACCGCGCCGGGTGGCGGTGCCGCTGGTGCTTTCTTCAGCGCGCGCCGTACTGCTCATCGCTCACCTTTTCCATCCATTCGACGGCCTTGCCGTCGGGCGCGATGCCGGTCACCGCGAGGTGGGTCATGGCGGTGCCGGGCGCAGCGCCATGCCAGTGCTTGATGCCGGGCGGGCACCACACCACGTCGCCCGGGCGGATCTCCTGGATCGGCTTGCCCCATTCCTGCGTCAGGCCGGCGCCGGAGGTGACCGCCAGGTACTGGCCGCGCGGATGGGTATGCCAGGCCGAGCGGGCGCCTGGCTCGAAGGTGACCAGCGCGCCGCTGGTGTTCATGTCCGCGTTGGCGGCGTAGACCGGGTCGACTCGTACGCGGCCGGTGAAATTTGCCTCGGGACCGGCGGCCGACGGCCGGGTACCGGCGCGGGTGATCTGCTGCGTGGCCGGTGCCGAGCCGGATTCGCCGACGGCCGAATGCGCGACGACGGCGCAGGTCAGGCCGCCCAGGAGACGGGTGAAAAGCATGGGATGGAGTCCTTCGAACGGTGGTGCCCGCCGGCCACGACGGCGCGGCGGCGGGCTCGCCGACCACTCTAGGCTGCCCGGCTCCATCGCGGTAGATGGCCGGGACTGCATAGGCTATTGAGCCAATTTCATCAATGGCCTGCGCGTGGCGCGGCGGCCTCAGGCGCCCGCGACGATCGGCAGGCGCAGGCGGCAGCCCTGCACCCCGCCGAGCTGCAGCCGGTACCGCGGCGGACGCCCGTGCGGCACCTGCTGAAAATGCTCGCCGTCCGCGCCCGAGAGCGACAGCCGCAGTCGGCTGCCCGCTGCCAGGCGCCAGCCGATCGGCAGCATCGCGATCTGCACCGTCTCGGCCACCGTCGGATCCATGGCCCGCACGTTGCGGCGCGCATAGTCCCTGAACGGCCAGGCCGTGCGGTAGTGCGTCGGCGCGGGCGCAGTGGCGCGGTGCGACAGCTTCAGGCAGCCTTCGTTGATGTAGACCAGCGTGCCGTCGGCCTGCTCCTCGGACAGGTAGGCGAACAGGGCGCCGTCGCCCTCGCTGCACTGCAGCGTGAGCTCCAGCAGTACGTGGCCGCCGAGTTCGAGCGCTTGCGGCAGCGGGTCCGACACGAAGGACAGCATCTCTGCTTCGTGACCGGGCCAGTCCTGGTAGTAGTCGACGATGGCCTGCGCGGCCAGCCGCTCGAAACGCGAATGGCGTCCGCTGGAGACCGAGAAGCGCGTCTGCAGCTCGACCTCTTCCGGTTCGGGTGTCGCCACGGGCGACAGGCGGCCCGGCTGGAGGTACCAGTCGGTCGGCCTTGCCGCGGGCGGCCATTGCGCGGCATCGCGCCACTCCTCGGCATGGGTGCAGAAGTAATGCACCGCCTGCTCGGCCTGCAGCCCGGTCTCGATGCCGGCGAGGTGCTCGTCGAAGAATCGCAGCACCTCCGACAGGATCGGGAAATCCGGCGCGCTGTGGCCGGCCGTGCGCCAGGGCGAGCCGTTGGTGCGGGCGCCGTGGTCCCAGGGGCCGAGCAGCAGGCGGTCGTGCGGGCCTTGCAGGGTCATGAAGCGCGAGACCGAACCGTGCACGAAAGCGCTGCCGTCGTACCAGCCCGAGACCGAATACACCGCCACCTTCCCCGCCACTTCGTGCAGGTACCAGTAGGGGCTGCAGGCGCCGCTGTGCAGCGCCGGGTCGTACAGCATGCCTTCCTCGCGGAAGGCCATCTCCGGCGCCATGTCGCGCAGCAGGAAGCTGTCGCGGTGCTCGTCGATGGCCTCCTGCACCAGCAGGCCGTCCGGGTCGTCGTCGACCGGCGCCGGACCGGCATAGCGTGGATCGGCGAAATAGGGGTACTGCGCGAGTTCGTCACGACGATCCTGATCGAGCGCGCGGATCAGGTCGTCGTAATGGGCCGTGACGGTCTTGCACATCACGCCACCGGGGAAGACGTGGTCGCTGTAGGTGTCCGACACCGCGAACAGGGGCGCGATCGCCTTGACCGCCGGATGCCCGGTGCTGCCCAGGAAGCAGGAGGCCGCGCCCAGGTAGGAGATGCCGGTGGCGCCGATGGCGCCGTTGCACCAGGGCTGCGCTGCGATCCAGTCGGCCAGCTCCAGGTAGTCGCCCCGCTCCATGGGCGAGCGGAATGCGTCGCGCCGGCCGAAGCTGGCGCCGCTGCCGCGCACGTCGAGCACCACCAGCGCATAGCCGCGCGGCACGAAGAAGTCGCGGTAGATGGCGATGTTCGGCGAGGGCTCGGCGCCCGGCGCCGTCACCGCGAAGCGGCGGTAATACGGCGTCATCACGGCGATGACCGGCACCCGGGCCGGTGGCGCTTCGGTGCCTGACGCCTCGCAGGTTTCAGGCAGATAGACATCCAGCGCGAGGCGACAGCCGTCGCGCATGCGCAGGTATCGAGAACGCGGGGCGCCGATGGCCCAGCGCGCCGGACGGCCGGCCGCGTACTGGCTGGGCGGGACCCGCCACGCCTGGCCGTTGAGATCGAGATCGGACATGGGTGGCTATTTCAATCGAAGCTGACGTCGAGCGACTTGATGAGTTCGCCCCAGATTCTGGATTCCTGCGTGGCACGCGCCAGGATCTGCTCGCTGGTGCCGGGAATCGGAAAGAGGAATTGCTCGTTGAGCTTCTTGCGGGTCGACTCGTCGTCCAGGAAAGCCCTGACCGCGCCCGAGAGCTTCTGCACCACCTCGGGCGGCATGCCGGCCGGCCCCACCAGCGCGTACCAGCCCGGCAGCGCGGGCATGCGCGGCGCCAGCTCGTTGATCAGCGGAACGGCGGGCATGCGGGCCGCGCGCTTCTCGCCGGACTGCGCCAGCGCCACCACCGCGCCGGCCTCGTACTGCGGCAGGGCGGTGACGGTCACCACGCACATCAGGTCGGTCTCGCCCGACACCACCGACAGCAGCGCCGGGCCGGCGCCCTTGTAGGGGATGTGGCGCAGGTCCAGCTTCAGGTCGCGGGCGATCTTCTCCATGTAGAGATGCGTGGAGTTGCCCAGGCCCGCGCTGGCATAGGTCAGCTTGCCGGGCTCGGCGCGTGCCTTGGCCACGAAGTCGGCCCAGCTCTTGATGCCGCTGTTCTGGCTGGCGATCACCATGAAGCTGGCGTCGACCACCGGCGCGATGAAAGTGAAGTCCTTGATCGGGTCGTAGGGCAGCTTCTTGTAGAGGTACTGGTTGAAGCTGGTCAGCGAAACGCTGGTGAGGAAGACGGTATAGCCGTCGGGGCGCTCGCGAGCCACGATCGAGGAGGCCAGCACGCCGTTGGCGCCGGGCTTGTTGTCGACCACCACCGAGCCGTTGAGGGCGCGGGCCATGAACTCGGCGAGTTGTCGGCCGGTGGCATCGGCACCCGAACCCGGGCCCTGCGGAATGACCAGGCGGACCGGCCGCGAGGGGTAGTCCTGCGCCTGTGCGGCACGCGCTCCCAAACCGGCCAGAACCGCCATCGTGACCAGCGACCGGCGCTGAACGCCTGCGTGTTGCTTCATTGCTGCGAACCCTGCTCGGTGAAATCCATTCACTAAGCAAAGAGGGTGCCAAGGGAGGACCCTGCGCTCGCACGAAGGTCGTCTGGCGCATGCAGGGACCGACGGCGAACTCAGGCTACCGGCAGCCTGAACACCCCCCGCTCGTCTACCGTGCATCGCGCCACGGCTCGCCCTCGCGCTGGCGGCGGTGCAGTTCGGCGGCCGTGAGGTGCGGCACGCCGAACGCGACCTCGGCCCGTTCGCCGAAGGTCTTGGAGGACAGGTTCACGCCTGGAACTAGGTCGCGCCGGTGGCCGCCCAGGTCGGCGGTCGCCTTCGAGCCGGTGCACGCCGACATGGCCCAGGGCCGTCAGCCGGCGTGCGGCGCGCTCGGCCAGGTCGGCATCGCCCCCTTGGTCGATCAGCACGATGCGGGTACCCGGGCGCGGCACCAGGCGGTGGATGTCGAGCTCCAGCCGGCTGTAGGGCGCCGGCACCGCAAAGAAGGGATGGCCCTCACCGAACTCGCCCGGCTCGCGCACATCGAGCAACGCGATCCCGGTGCCGTCCTGCAGCCAGCACCGCAGGTCGAAGGCGGCGATGGAACGTGATGTCTGCCCGATACCGGCGGCTGGCGTCGATGGCTTCGACAGAACCGATGACATGGACGAATTTCCGCATTGAAAAAAGCCCGCGGCCGGAACCGCGGGCCAAGGAGCGAGCGAGGCCCCGCAAAAAGTTGCAGACGATGGCGTCAGCGCAGTGCGATGCCGGCCGTCTTGATGGCCTGCGAATAACGCGGCCGCTCCGAGCGCAGGCTGCCGGCGAGCTCCGCCGGACTGCCGCCGGCCACCTTGAATCCCATGTCCACCAGCCTGGCTTCGATCTCGGGCGTGCGCAGCACCGCCGCGATGTCGCGATTGATCTTTTCGACGATGGTCACGGGCGTACCGGCCGGCGCGAAGAAACCCTGCCAGCTTTCCACCGAGAAACCGGCCAGCCCGGCCTCGGCCATGGTGGGGATGTCCGGCAGCGCGGGCGATCGGTAGGGCGTGGTCACCGCGAGCGCGCGCAGCTTGCCGGCGCGCACGTATTCGGTCACCGCCGCCAGGGTGATGAGCGTGGCGTCGGTGTGGCCGGCCAGCACGTCGAGCGTGGCCGGGCCGCCGCCGGGGTACGGGATGTAGTTGACCTTCGCGCCGGTCTGCTGGCCGATGATTTCGTGGGCCACGTGGGCGATGCCGCCGTTGCCCGGCAATCCCAGGCTGATCGACTCGGGCTGCGCGCGGGCGCGCGCCAGGTAGTCCGCGAAGGTCTTGATACCGGTGGCCGGGTTCACCACCAGGATCTGCGGATTGACCACCGCCTTGATCACCGGCACGAAGGCGTGCTCGCTGTCGTAGGGCAGGTCGCGGTAGAGGATGGCGTTGAGCGTGAGGCCTTCGCCCTGCTCCATGAGCGTGTAGCCGTCGGCCGGTGCACGCGCCACCCGCGCGGCGCCGATCGTGCCGCTGGCGCCCACCACGTTCTCCACCACCACCGCCTGGCCCCACTTCTCGGTCAGCTTCTCGGCGACCAGCCGGGTGAGCTTGTCGGCGCTGCCACCGGCGGCCACCGGCACCACGACCTTCACCGGCTTGGCCGGAAACGCGGCCGCGTCCGGCTGGGCGTAGGCCCGCAGGCCCTGCATCAGCACCAGGCTGACGAGCACGTGGCGGGCGGCGCGGTAGACAAGGCCTTTCGGGCGCGTCGGTGCGGCAGCGGTCGGGAGGGCGGAGACGAGGGGCATGGCGGTCTGACGAGTGCGATGGGCAGGCAGCCCGATGCGTCGCAGTCTGGAAGTGCGGCCCGCGCAAGCCAACGAAGGAGACCGTCTATGCATCTGCAAAAAGCTTCGTGGCGAGCGCGGGGCACGCGGCCTACGCTGGGTTTTTCCCATCCCTCGAACCACGTCCGCCGGAGCCCCGCAGATGAGCAACACCGAACTCGCCGTCGATGCCGCCGGCAACGACATCGCCAGCCAGCGCACCCGCGCCATCGAAGCCTTTCTGCGCGAGGCCCGCGCCCTGATAGCCGCCAGCGGCGAGGCCAGCCTGGACGACGTCGCCGAAGCCCTGGTGCGCCTGGGCCTGCAGGGCGTGCTGTTCCCGCACGAGCACTTTCCGGTGTCGGCCGAGCGCCCGGCGCAGGTCTACCGCCTCGCCGAAGATCTGGACGGCGGCTTCGCGCTCTATGTGTCGACCGGCCTGCCCGGCAAGGCGCAGCCGCCGCACGACCACACCACCTGGGCGGTCATCGCCGGCATCGCGGGCGAGGAACGCAACGTGGTCTACCGCCGCGAATCCACACAGCAGCCCGGCCACGACCGCCTGGTGCCGCAACGCACGGTGGACGTACACGCCGGCAGCGTGGTGGTGCTGTCGCCCACCGACGTGCACACCATCGAGCTGATCGGCGACCAGCCCGGCCTGCACCTGCATTTCTACGGCCAGGCGCTGGAAAAACTCGACCGCCGCGTGGTGTTCGACGGCAAGGAAGGCGGCGGTTTTCGGCATTTCGCGCCGCCCAGGGAGATCCGCCATGCCGCCATTTCGCCGCAGGCGCTGAAGGCAGCGCTGGCCGACGGCGAGGAGATCGCGGTGCTCGACGTGCGCGAGACCGGCGTGTTCACCCATCGCCACCTCCTGTTCGCGGCCTCGGCGCCGCTGTGGCGGCTGGAGCTGCTGATCGACCGCCTGGTGCCGCGCCGCGACACCCGCATCGTGCTGGTCGACGCCGACGAAAGCCTGGCCCACCAGGCCGCCGGCAAGCTGGTGCGCCTGGGCTGGCGCAACCTGTCGGTGCTGCAGGGCGGCACCGACGGCTGGGCCGCCGCCGGCTACGAGATCTTCAGCGGCAGCAACGTGCCGAGCAAGGCTTTCGGCGAGGTCATCGAGCACCGCAAGCACACGCCCTGGGTGTCGGTGGACGAACTGCACGAACGTGTGTCGCGCGGCGACCCGCTGGTGGTGGTCGACAGCCGCACGCCCGAGGAGTTCGCCGACTTCAGCCTGCCGTTTGCCCACAACCTGCCGGGCGGCGAACTGGTCTATCGCATCGGCGAGATCGCGCCGGACCCGTCCACCCTGGTCGTGGTGAACTGCGCCGGCCGCACCCGCAGCATCGTGGGCGCGCAGACCCTCATCGACGCGGGCATTCCCAACCCGGTGGTGTCGCTGAAGGACGGCACCATGGCCTGGCTGCTGGCCGGCCGCACCCTGGCCCACGGCCGAGCCGCGCCGCTGCCCGAGCCCGGCGACAAGGCCCTGGCGAGCGCCCGCACCCAGGCCGCCGACGTGGCCGCGCGCGCCGGCGTGCGCCGCATCGACGCGGCCGAGCTGGCGGCTTTCGAGGCCGAGGCCGGCGAACGCACGGTCTACCGGTTCGACGTGCGCTCGCGCGAGGAATACCGTGCCGGCCACCTCGCCCACTGGCGCTGGGCGCCCGGCGGCCAGCTGGTGCAGGCCACCGACGAATACCTGGCCACCCGCCGCGCCCGCATCGTGCTGGCCGACTGGGATGGCGTACGCGCGCTCACCACCGGCGCCTGGCTGGCGCAACTCGGCGGCCACGAGGTCTTCGTCTTCGCCCCCGCGCCGAACGCCGAGCTGGTGACCGGCGCCGAGCCCGTGACCGTGCAGCCCGTCCGCAGCGTGGCACGGTCGATCTCGGTCGGCCAGGCCGCCGCCCTGCTGGCCGCCGGCACCGCGCAGCTGTTCGACGTGGACCGGCGCGCCCCCTACGAACGCCGCCACGCCGCCGGTGCGCGCTTCGCCGTGCCCGACCGGCTCGAAGCCATCGTCGCCGACCTGCCGGCCGACGCTACCGTGCTGCTCACCTCGCCCGACGGCGTGCTGGCGCGCATCGTGGCCGCCGAACTGGCGCAACGCAGCGGCCGCGACGTGCGCGCGCTGGTCGGCGGCACCGAGGCCTGGTTCGCCGCCGGCCTGCCCACCGCCTCCGGTGCCGACGGCGTGCTGACCGGCGACGACGACCACTGGTTCAGCCCCTACCAGCACGCCGACCTGTCGCAGCGCGACACGGGCTTTCGCGAGTACCTGGCCTGGGAGCTCGGCCTGGTCGAACAGCTGGAGCGCGAAGGCGAGACCGGCATCCGCCTGGTGACGGCCGCCTCCTGAATCCGATCGACTTCAGCACGGAAAGCACGACATGACCGAAGCCCTTTCGCGCCGCCACCTGCTGGCGCTCGCCTCGCTCGGCGCCCTGCTGCCGCAGGCCCGTGCCACCGGCACCTGGCCGCAGCATCTGCTGCACCTGGTCAGCCCCTACCCGCCTGGCGGCACCAACGACCTGGTGGCACGCGCCTGCGGCCGCGAGCTGTCGGCGGTGCTGCGCCAGCCGGTCGTGGTCGACAACCGGGGCGGCGCCGGCGGCACGCTGGGCACCCATGCGGTGGTGCAGTCCGCACCCGACGGCTACACGGTGCTCAATGCTTCCAGCGGCAACCTCACCTCCGCGCCGCAGGTGCTGGGCGCGCCCTACGACCCGCTGGGCGATCTGGTGCCGGTGGGCTTCCTCGGACACATTCGCTTCGTCTTCGCGGTGAACCCGGCGCTGCCGGTGAAGAGCCTGCAGGAGCTGATCGCCCATGCCCGCGCCAACCCCGGCAAGATCAACTACGGCACCGCCGGCAACGGCACCGGTGGCCACATCGCCGGCGAATACCTGCGACAGCGCACCGGCATCGACATCGTGCATGTGCCCTACCGCGGCTCGGCGCTGGCGGTCAACGACGCCATCGCCGGCCATGTGCAGCTGGTGCTCGACCCGCTGGCCGGCCAGTACGTGCGCGACGGCCGCCTGCGCGGGCTGGCCTTCAGTGGCGCCCGCTCCGCGCCCGACCTGCCCGGCGTGCCGGACATCGCCACGGCGGGCGTGCCGAACTGGGAAGCCACCAACTTCTACCTGGCCGCCGTGCCCAAGGCCACGCCCGAGCCGGTGGTGCAGGCGCTGAGCAAGGCCTACGCCGCCGTCGGCTCCAACCCCCAGGTGGTGCGCGAGCTGCAAGGCCTGGGCGTGGAGATCTTTCCGCTGCGCCAGCAGCAGATCACCGAACTGCTCAAGTCCGAGATCGCGGTGAACAACCGCGTGATCGAGGCCGCCGGCATCCGCGGCTGACGCGCTGCCCCTCACAGGAGACAACACCCCATGGCCATCGAGCTCTACGGAACCCTCTACCCCCGACTCTTCTCGGAAACCATTCCGGCGCAGGGACCGGCCTTCGACATCGCCCACATCGAAAGCGTGGCCCGCGCCCACGACGAGGCCGGCTTCGACGGCGTGCTATTGCCGCACAACGCCGGCTGGGCCGACAACTTCCTCACCGCCGCGCGCGCCGCCGGCGTCACCCGGAACCTGAACTTCCTGCTGGCGCACCGCCCGGGCTTCGTCTCGCCGACGCTGGCCGCGCGCAAGCTGGCCACGCTCGACCATTTCACCGGCGGGCGGCTGCGGCTGCACGTGATCACCGGCGGCCGCGACGCCGAACAACAGCGCGACGGCGACTTCCTCGGCCACGACGAGCGTTATGCCCGCACCGACGAGTTTCTGGACATCGTGCGTGCCGTGTGGACGCAGGACCGGCCGCTCGACTACGAAGGCCGGCATTACCGGGTCAAGGGCGGCTTCTCGGAGCTCAAGCCGCTGCAGGACGGCGGCATTCCCATCTCCTTCGGCGGCGCTTCGGAGCCGGCCCTGCAGGTCGCGGCCAAGCATGCCGATCTGTACGCGCTGTGGGGCGAAACGCTCGACGGCACCCGCGAGCTCATCGGCCGCGTGCGTGCGCTCGCCGCGCCACTGGGGCGCGATCCGGGCTTCAGCATCTCGATCCGCGTCATCGTCGGCGAGACCGAGGAACAGGCCTGGCGCCAGGCGCGCGACATCGCCGAGCAGACCCGCGAGGTCGGCCTGTGGAGCGACAAGAGCAAAGTCTTCGGTGGCCACCGCCCGCCGACCACGGCCGAGAACGAAGGCTCGCGCCGCCTGCTGCAGCTGGTCGAAAAAGGCGAGGTGCTCGACGAGCGCCTGTTCATGGGCGTGGCCGCCGCCACCAACGCGCCGGGCAACACCACCGCCATCGTCGGCACCGCCGAACAGGTGAGCCAGGCGCTGCTGGCTTACTACGATGCGGGCGTGAGCAACTTCCTGTTCCGGGGCTTCGATCCGCGCACCGACGCCACCGACTACGGACGCGCCCTGCTGCCGCTGCTGCGCGAAGGCGCGGCCCGGCGTGATGCTTCGGTGACCCGGAGGCACACCGCGTGAGTCCGGCCGAGCGCGCGCTGGCAGACCGGGTGACGCGGGCACAGACGCTGCTGCGCGACCACCCGCCCGACTGGGTGCCGCCGCGCGAAGGCACCGACCACGACGTGCTGATCGTCGGCGGCGGGCAGAGCGGCCTGAACATCGGCTTCGCCTTGCGTCGCGCCGGCATCGGCCGCATCGCCATCGTCGACCGGGCCGCGCCGGGCGCCGAAGGCGTGTGGTCGACCATCGCCCGCATGCCCACCCTGCGCACCGCCAAGAGCCTCACCGGGCCGGAGTCGGGCATCGCCGAGCTCAGCTTCCAGGCCTGGTACGAAGCCGTGCATGGCGCAGCGGCGTACGACGCGCTGGAACGCATTCCGCGAGACGCCTGGGCGAACTACCTCGGCTGGTACCGCGAGGCGACCGGCGCTCGGGTGCGCCACCACACGACGCTGCTGCGGGTCGAACCCGCGGCGGCCGGTCTGCACGTGGCGCTGCGCCTGCCCGACGGACGGGTGTCGGTGGAGACCACCCGCAAGCTGGTGCTGTCGACCGGCGTCGACGGCTGCGGCGCACCGCGTGTGCCCGAATGGGTCGCCCGCTCCTTGCCGCGCGATCGCTACAGCCACACCGCCGACACCCTGCCATCGCTGGCCGGCGCGCGTGTGGCGGTGCTGGGCGCCGCCGCCTCGGCCTTCGACGCAGCCGCCACCGCGCTGGAACAGGGCGCGCGGACGGTGCATCTGTTCTGCCGCCAGCCCGACCTGGCGCGTCGCAGCCGCATGAAGGCGCTTTCGCATGTCGGCGGCTTCGAGTTCTTTCACCAGCTGCCCGACGCCACCCGCTGGGCGCTGATGCGCAGCTACCGCGAACGCGGCGGCAACCCGCCCCGACACGCGGTGCTGCGCGCCACGCGGCACGAGAATTTCCATCTCCATCTGGGCAGCACGCTGGCGTCGGTACGACTGCAGAGCGACGGCATCGTGGCGCGGGCGGGTGACGAGGAATTCACCTTCGACCACCTGCTGCTGGGCACCGGCTACACCGTCGACCTGGCGCTGCGGCCCGAGCTCGCCGCCGTGGCGCCCCACGCGAGCACCTGGGGCGACCACTGGCAGCCGGCCTGGGGATCGCCGGACACCGGGCTCGCCCGCCATCCTTACCTGGGCGCCGGTTTCGAGTTTCTGCCGCGCACGCCCGGCACCGCGCCCTGGCTCTCGGCCATCCACTGCTTCGCCGCGCCCGCCATGGCCAGCCACGGCCGTCCGGTCGGCGACACCGGCAGCCTGCGCCACAACGTGCCGCGCCTGGTGTCGGCCATCGGGCGCGACCTGTTCCTGGCCGATGCCGACTGGCAGGTGGCGCACCTGCAGCGCATCGATGCGGACGAACTCGACGGCAGCGAATACGCGCATCGCGTCTGGAGCCCGGCGCCGATTTCCGTGGCCTGAAGTGCCTACCGAAGGCGCCGGCCATTGGCGTTTTCCGGTGTGGTCGCAAGCAACGCCTTGGGTCACGATCGCATGCTGCGTCGCACGGAGACAAAACGCCCATGAACATCGCCGAATGGCTGGCCCGCACCGCCACCGCCGCCCCCGACTCGCCCGCGCTGCTGGTCGGCACCGAGGTCGTCGGCATTTACCGGGATTTCGCAGCCCGCGCGTCGGCCATCGCGGCGTGGCTGATCGAGACCCACGGCTTCGAGCCCGGCGACCGCGCCGCCTTCTTCATGGGCAACCGCATCGAATACCTGTGGCTGATGTACGGCGTGTGGTTCGCCGGCGGCGTGGTGGTGCCGGTGAATGCCAAGCTGCACTGGAAGGAGCTCGGCGTGGTAGTGGAAGACAGCGAGCCGGCACTGCTCTTCGTGGAAGACACGCAGCCAGGCGAGCTGCCGCCGGGCAGCGCCACCGCCCTGGTGCGCGTGGGCGAGGCGGCCCGCATCGCCGATGTCGCACGCGGCCCCGGCCGGCCGCCGCTGCCGCGCGCCGACGCCGACCTGGCCTGGCTCTTCTACACCTCCGGCACCACCGGCAAACCCAAGGGTGTGATGCTGACCCACGGCAACCTGGTCGCCATGTCGCTCACCTACCTGGTCGACGTGGACGAGGTGTCGGCCGCCGACGCCACGCTGTACGCGGCGCCTATCTCGCACGGCGCAGGTCTCTACAACTTCGTGCACGTGCTGCGCGGCGCCCGGCACGTGGTGCCGCCTTCGGGCGGCTTCGATGCCGACGAGGTGCTGGCGCTTGCGCGCGGCTGCGGCCGCTTGTCGATGTTCGCCGCGCCCACCATGGTGCGGCGGCTGACCGACACCGCGCGCCGTACCGGCAGCGCTGCCGACGGACTGCGCACGCTCGTCTACGGCGGCGGCCCGATGTACGTGGCCGACATCCAGGAGGCGCTCGACGTGTTCGGCCCGCGCTTCGTGCAGATCTACGGCCAGGGCGAGTCACCGATGTGCATCACCGTGCTGCCGCGCGCGGACATCGCCGGCTGCGGCCATCCGAACTGGCTGCAGCGCCTCGGCGGCGTCGGCCGAGCGCAGAGCTGCGTCGAGGTGGCGGTGGTGGATGCCGAAGGCCATGCGCTGGCCGCCGGGCAGATCGGCGAGATCGTGGTGCGGGGCCCGACCGTCATGGCCGGCTACTGGCGCAACCCGACCGGTACCGCATCGGCCCTGCGCCACGGCTGGCTGTGGACCGGCGACGTCGGCTCGCTCGATACCGACGGACATCTCACGCTGATGGACCGCTCCAAGGACGTGATCATCTCGGGCGGCTCCAACATCTATCCGCGCGAGGTCGAGGAATGCCTGCTGCTTCACCCGGCCGTGCACGAGGCCTGCGCCATCGGCGAACCCGACCGCGAGTGGGGCGAGAAGGTGGTGGCCTTCGTGGTGCCGCGCTCCGGTCAGGCGCTGGACGAAGCAGCGCTGGAGGCGCATTGCCTGGCGCACATGGCGCGTTTCAAGCGCCCCAAGCGCTACCGCTTCGTGCTGGAGCTGCCGAAGAACCACAACGGCAAGGTCATGAAATCGGAATTACGAGCGGCCACCAGCCTGGTTGCCTCACTTCGGAGCTAAGGAATCACTTTTTCAAGTCGCTCCAGCCCCCGCTCGATCTGGTCAAGCCCGATGGTGAAGCCACCGGGCGCAGGCTTCGCGACCACGAACGAATACTTGATTCCTGATAGGTCGCAACGCTCTTTGTAAGCATTGTCGAAACGACCAGGAGGTTGTATTACGAGAAAAGCTCCCGCCTCCCGCACGCCGAAGAAGCCATGAGCCAGTTGGCTGCCCTCCACGCCCACGACGATCCGCGCGCCAGCGACGGCAGCCATGATCTCAGGCAATTCCGCCTCGCCGGGATTGATGACTTTGAAACCGATCGAACGGAAATAATCTGCCACCGCGGCCTCGTTGACCAACTGACGGTTCTGCCCCGTCGCGCCCCGCGCCAGGAAAACACCGGGATGATCGGCTTGTCCCGCCGCGTGCCGCACCATGGCTCGCATCTGCTTCCAGCGTCCGACCTTGGACAAACTGTAGGCGTCGTCAACCAATATCTCCAGCTTTGCAATCCACGCACGCGCCGGCAACATCTCGCTGGCGACACCGAAAAGATTCAGGTAAGCGAGTTGTTGGGCGGTCAGCCGACGTTCTGTGCCAATGAGTTTTCCCCGCTGCATGCCCAGCAGGGCCATCGGCGCTTCCTCATGCAGCGAATGTCCGAAATATTTCGCACCAAGCCAGCATTGCGCCAAAACACCTCCCGACACCCATGGCGCGCGCCCGTAATTGATCCAGCCGCCCCGATGCGTCGTAACGTTATGTCGGTAGCGTGAGCCGTAGAAAATGCCGTCGCAATGGAACACGTCTTTTAGCGTATAGGCAATAGACGCCCCATGATCCGACCATTGCCCGCGCGCGATGCGCAACTGCTCGGCAATATTCGAGGTTTCCGCCGTGCCGAGGATGCCTTCCAACTCACGCTCGTCGAATATCGCGGGCGGGTGCTGGAAACGATGACCGGCTGAGATGACTTCGTGCGACTCGGAAACGTTCGCAATCCTCTTTCCGGCTACTTTCGAGATCACCTTGGTCAAAGGCGGCGACAACAGGAAAGGCGATGGCCGACGATTGAACGATGCGCTCATTGAAACACCTTGCCCAGCGCTTGGGTAAAAGTCAGTGACGGGTTCATGTGTTCTTGGCCGGATGCTGCCGCGCCGGCATGAACGCGTGTGCGGAGGTTTTCGTCGGCAAAGTATTTGTGCAGCGCGGCAGTCAGCGATGCGACGGAGTCATGCGCAAACAGCAATCCGTTGCTCCCGTCTTTCACGATATAGGGGAACGGACCGAAATCAGGCGCGATGACAGGCTTGCCCGCATAGAAACTTTCAATGACGGACTGGCAAAGACCCTCGGCGAAAGTCGAGCGCGTAGGCGTCACCACGACTGACGCATTGACGATGTACGAGAACATATCTTCGAAACGGACGTGCCCGACGACGTCTATATTTTCTCGAACAGCGGAGCCGGCAGCAGTAGCCCGCAAACGCTCCAACGCTGAGCCTCCGCCGATGAATTGCAACTTAAGGTTTGCATTCTGGGGTAGGGCATTGAATGCTTCCAGCAGATCAAAAATTCCTTTGTCTTCCTCCATTCGGCCGAAATACAGAATGGTCGACGCCGTCGCGTGCGTCGACTCGATCGAGGCGAGAAATCTCCTGTCACTTTCGTCAAGGCCGTTGTTCCACTCCACGATTTTGTCGGCGCGCGCGCCCAGCATCGCGGCCTGGTCATGCAGAAAAGGGCCGTGCACGATTACCAAATCGGAATGACGACACAATATCGAATTGGCTTTTTTGGTGGCACTAGACAAGGAATCGATGGCAAGAGCGCAATGCGCCAGAAAAACAAACTGCGCTCCACTCAAGCGCGCTACGAGCAATGCCAACAGGCCGAAAGCGCCCTCAAATCCACATAATATTTTTGACGGCCGAAAACGCAACGCGTCGAAAAAGAAACGTGCGCTCGACGCAAAATATTTCAACCGCCTTGCCACACGTCCAAGACCCGCCGGGCGCAGTACGTACGCAGCCACTTGACGCCCGGACACAGCGCGACGACCGGGAACCTGGGCTTCGCCAACAAGAAAGAGCCGCTTGTTGTCAGTAAAATGCAGAACTGAGAGAAGGAATTTATCAGGACCACCATCAGGCAAATCACCAGCCTTCGGAAATAATTTCTCCGATTCACGAAGGACATCTCCACCCTTCATGTAAATTACCCGCTCTTCCATTTAGCTATACTCCGACAATAGAGAAATATGCACCTCAAAACCAACCATTCATCAAATCATAATAGCACGACTATCCACTTCGTTCTCGAAAGCGCGCCCCGCATGAATGAAAATACCTGTATGCGCGCGGCGTGAAGGGGCGTGCCACGCAAAGATTTGAGCCGAAAGAAACCTTGCGCCTCGCACGACTGATCAGGAGGTGCGCATCGAATGACACCCCTCCCAACTTGACCCGCTTACCAGGCGCTCGCATCATGCCGCTTCGACCTGGCCTCGCAATTTGCGGGCCTGGACGCGGCCGTGCGGCGTCGACAGAAGCGATGAAAATGTTTGCTCACGGTCGGACGCACCAAGGCAGGTGCATCACCAGGCTGGTGCTTTCCGTTGAATAATCCATCTGAATTTCAGTTCCAGGCGCCAATATGATTTTCACCGTCGTTATTCCACTATTCAACAAGGCTCCATACATCGACACCACCATTTCATCGGTATTGAACCAGGAATTCTTGGATTTCGAGGTGGTCGTAGTAGATGACGGGTCGTCCGATGCGGGGCCCGACCTGATCGAAAAGCGAGGCGATCCTCGGATCCGGTTGATACGCCAACCAAACGGCGGGGTTTCCGCCGCACGGAACCACGGCATCGAACACGCAAGAGGCGCATGGATCGCATTCCTGGATGCGGACGACTGGTGGCATCCCGGTTATCTGGCAGCGCAATTCGCCTCCATTTCGCAGTTTCCGGACGCCCACGTCGTGGCCACCGGTTTTGTCTCGCGACGCGATAGCGAGGACTGGCGCCCGACGCCGTGGGCTCTCGCCAGCCCATCGCCACCTCGCACGCTGGAGGACGATCTACCGCGGCGCTTCATGAAAGAGCTGCCGTTCTTCACCGGTTCCGTCGCGGTAAATACCGCGCTTCTGCGCACCATGCAACCGTGCTTCGCACCAGGAGAGACGGTGGGCGAGGATCTCGATCTCTGGTTTCGGCTCGGAGAGATGGGTCCCGTCGTTCTTTGCGCCGCTCCCCTGGTTGCGTACCGCGATGCGGCCGGCGAAAGCCTGAGTTCCAAGCACCGCTTCGATGCCCTTCCGCCTTATCTGCAACGGATGCAGGCACGCGCGTCCTCCGGCAGGCTGACTTTCCGGCAAGTGCATTCCGCCATGGGCTTCGTGAGGCACCAACGAATCAACTTTGCCCGCAAGGCCCTCGGCGCCGGCCAAAGGATCCAAGCGTTCAAATGGCTTTCGCGAGCAGGCCTGCCCGCGCTTAAAGAAAAACGTTGGTGGGTCATATTTTTCATGGCCTCCCTGGTTCCAACGACCTGGGTTTCACTATGGCAAAGGTTCCGGTGGCGTCGCGCGCTGCAACGTCAAGCGCAAGGCTCATTTCCGTACGCAAATGAGTCCGACGGCCATTGAACCCATAAACACCGATGCGTCAGCTGGTTATCCGGCGTTCATTGCCGACCGCCCCATCGCTGTCGCCAGCCATCGGGGTTTCGATGACCTTGCGCGCCGGCTACCCACTGGGCCACGCTGTTTTCGGCACACGTCGAATCCTTCAGCGCCCAGGTCCATCGATCGCGCTGGCATTTCCACCGAGAGGCCTTGATTTTCGCCAGCGCTCGCCGTTGTGAGGCACTGCACGACAGCGGCTCGAACGGGTTGGATAACCGAGGTGCAGATGCTTGGCCGGCTGACTCAGCCGGGTCGATCGGGCGAAAAAAATGCGGATTTTGCAAACGACGACGGACGACCGGGTAGAAACGCGGCATTCCGGTCTTTCATACTGAGGTGGTCGACGGCTATCAATGAATGCCGAGAACTACCGCAAGGCCTGCGCGACAGGTTGATCGAGCCATTCGGCAGTCGCGGGGCTGGTACGCCTGCCGACAAGGTTGAGCGCCGTCAGGCGATAACTCACCACGATTTTTGCTATGCGGTGGTAGGCCGTATAGGACTTGAACCTATGACCAAAGGATTATGAGTCCTCTGCTCTAACCAACTGAGCTAACGGCCCGCCAGCCCGCGATTGTCGCATCTCCTCGCCGCCCTTCCGGCCACGCCACCCGGGCCGACCGGTGCGTTTTGCTCACAATCTGCGAGACTCGGACTTTCGCGCGGCGCCGCCGCAGCGGTCTTTCTTTCCCCCCGCCACGGGCCGCCCGGCCCGGGAGCCTTTCTTGCGTTCCGACGACTTTCGCCGCTGGCTGCAACTGCTGGCCGGCACTCTTGCCATTTCCCTCGCGCTGCTGGCAGCGGGCCTGCCGGCCGCCTGGTTGATCGGGTCGATGGCCGCCTCCATCGTGATGAGCGTACGGGGCGTGGCACCTTCGCTGTCCCGGCCGGCGGTGAGTTTCTCCCAGGGCATGGTCGGCCTGCTGATCGCCACCGGCCTGCATGCGCAGGCCCTGCGCGAAGTCGCGCTCCACGGCGCGCTGTTCGGCACCGTGGTGCTGGCGGTGATCGCGCTGAGCGTGCTGCTCGGCACCGTGCTGTACCGGCTGCGGGTGCTGCCGGGCACCAGCGCGCTGTGGGGCGTGTTCCCCGGCGGCGCTTCCGGCATGGTGCTGATGGCAGAAGCCCACGGCGCCGACGTGCGTTACGTGGCGCTGATGCAGTACCTGCGGGTGGCGGCGGTGGTGATGGTGGCCACATCGGTGATGCACGTGGCGCCGGTCGACGAGACCGTGGCGGTGGCAGCGCCGGACGCGGTGCAGTGGCTGCACCGGCTGGCCATCGCACCGTTCGACGCCGTCGAGCTGGTCAAGACCCTGCTGCTGGCCGGCGTGTCGGTGTGGGCCGGTGTGCGGCTGCGCTGGCCGTCGGGCTCGCTGCTCGTGCCCATCATCACCGGCGCACTGGCGCAGCACCTGGGCTGGGTGCGGCTGACGCAGCCGGCCTGGCTGATGGTGCTGGTGTATTGCCTGATCGGCTGGAGCATCGGCCGGCGTTTCAGCCGCGACGTGGTGCGCCACGCCTGGCGTTCCCTGCCCTGGCTGATGGCGTCTATCGCCGCACTCATCCTGGCCTGCGCCGGGCTGGGCTGGGCGCTGTCGCGCTGGGCCGGCATCGATCCGCTCACGGCATATCTCGCCACCAGCCCGGGCGGCATCGACGCGGTGGCCATCCTGGCGGCGTCGGCCCATGTCGACCTGCCCTTCGTGATGGGCCTGCAGACCGCCCGCCTGCTGTGCCTGCTGCTGCTCGGGCCGCTGATCGTGCGGGGCGTGGTGCGACTGGTGGCCGGGCGTCAGCCGCCGGCGTAATCGGCCAGCCCACGCGCGATGACCAGGCGCTGGATCTCGCTGGAGCCTTCGTAGATCTGCGTGATGCGGGCGTCGCGGTAGTAGCGCTCCACTTCGTAGTCCTCCAGGTAGCCGTAGCCGCCGTGGATCTGGATGGCGTGCGAGCACACCTGCTCGGCCATCTCGGAGGCGAACAGCTTGGCCTGCGAGGCTTCCGACAGGCAGGGCAGTCCCGCCGTGCGCAGCTGCGCCGCATGCAGCACCAACAGGCGGGCGGCGTTGATGCGGGTGTGCATGTCGGCCAGCATGTTGGCGATGCTCTGGTGCTCGCCGATCGCCTTGCCGAACTGCTGGCGTTCGCGTGAATACGCCAGCGCCCGCTCGAAGGCCGCGCGGGCGATGCCGACGGCCTGCGCCGCGATGCCGATGCGCCCGCCTTCCAGGTTGGACAGCGCGATCGCCAGGCCCCGGCCGCGTTCGCCGAGCAGCGCGTCTTCGGGCACACGGCAGCCGTCGAGCGCGATGGCGCAGGTGTCCGACGCGCGGATGCCCATCTTGTGTTCCACCCGCTGCACCACGAAGCCGGAAGTGTCGGTGGGCACCAGGAACGCGGAGATGCCTTTCTTGCCCGCGTCCGGATCGGTCACGGCAAAGACGATGGCCAAGCCCGCCCGCTTGCCGTTGGTGACGAACTGCTTGGCGCCGTCGAGCACCCAGTGGCCGTCGCGCAGGACCGCGCGGGTCTTGAGCGCATGGGCCTCGGAGCCGGCTTGCGGCTCGGTGAGGCAGAAGCAGGCGATGACCTCGCCGGTGGCCAGTGGCCGCAGCCAGCGCGCCTGCTGCGCCGGGCTGCCGTAGCGCAGCACCGGGCCGCAGCCGACCGAGTTGTGCACGCTCATCAGCGCGCCCAGGGCTCCATCGGCGGCGGAGATTTCTTCCACCGCCAGGGCATAGGCGGTGCAGTCGGTGAAGGAGCCGCCGAACTCTTCGGGCACCACCATGCCGAGCAGGCCGAGCCCGCCCATCTGGGCGACGACGGCTTCGTCGATCCAGCCGGCTTCGGCCCAGGCGGCGGCCCGGGGCGCGACCTCGCCGCGGGCGAAGTCGCGGGCCATGTCGCGCACCATGCGCTGCTCTTCGGTCAGGAGCCGGTCATGCATGGCGCGACTCCTCGACGGCGGCAGGTTCGAAGAAGGACTGGATGAGCGGCTCGTCGACCTGCTCCAGCGTGGGCGGGTTCCAGCGCGGGGCGTGGTCCTTGTCGACGAGCAGCGCGCGCACGCCTTCGATGAGGTCGCCACGCGGCAGCCAGGCGCGGTCGAGCGCCAGCTCCAGCCGCAGGCAGTCTTCGAGCGGCGCGCCGGAGCCCCGGCTCAGCAGCTCCCAGGTCACCGCCACCGCCAGCGGCGAGCGTTTGCCGATGAGTTCCAGCGTGTCGCGCGCCCACTGCTGGAACTGCGGCCGCTGCTCGGTGCGCAGCGAGGCCACGATGGCGGCGGCGCCTCGCTGGCCGAAATGCTGGGCGATCGGCTCGCTGAAGGCCGCCAGCGGCGGCTCGCCGATGTCCGTCGGCGTGGTCCAGCCGTGCAGCCGTTGCGGCGGCGGACGGTGCCAGGGAATGCGGTGCATGCGGGCGATGAGCGCGGGCATGTCGGCGACGTCGGCCGATGGAATGCAGACGTCGGCCAAGCCCGCGAAGAGCGCGTCGGCCGGCCCGATCTGCACGCCGGTCATGCCCAGATAAAAGCCGATGAAGCCCGGCAGGCGCGGCAGGAAGAAGCTGCCGCCGACGTCGGGAAAATAGCCGATGCCGACCTCCGGCATCGCCATGCGGGTGCGGCCGGTGACGATGCGCAGCGTGGCCGGCTGGCCGATGCCCATGCCGCCGCCCATGGTGTAGCCGTCCATCAGCGCGACGTAGGGCTTGGGATATTCCGAGATGAACAGGTCGAGCGCGTATTCCTCTTCGAAGAAACGCAGCCATTGGCCGTCGCCGGCCTGGTAGCTGTCGTGCAGCGCGCGGATGTCGCCGCCGGCACAGAAGGCCTTGTCGCCGGCGCCGCGCACCAGCACGGCGCGCACCTGGTTGTCTTCGGCCCAGAGCGAGAGTTGTGCGTACATCGTCCGCACCATTTCCAGCGAGAGGGCATTGAGCGCCTTGGGCCGGTTGAGGGTGAGCACACCGACGCCGTCGACCACCTCGGCGAGGACGGTGGAAGACGTGCAAGCGTTGGAAGGGATGGAGGCAACCGTGTCGTTCATGCGGCCGTCTTTCCCTGCACCGACCGGATGATGGCCGAGAAGTCCAGCCCGCCATGGCCCTGCGCGCTGAAGGCCTGGTAGAGCTGCTGCGCCAGCGCGCCCATGGCCACCGGCAGGTGCGCGGCGCGCGCGGCCTCGGTGGCCAGGCCCAGGTCCTTGAGCATCAGGTCGGCGCCGAAGCCGCCGGTGTAGCCGCGCGCGGCCGGCGCGTTGGGCAGCACGCCGGGATAGGGGTTGTAGGTGTCGGTGCTCCAGCAGCGGCCGCTGCTGGTGTTGATGATGCCGGCCAGCACGGCCGGGTCCATGCCCAGCGCTACGCCGAGCGACATCGCCTCGGCCGCGCCGATCATCGAGATGCCCAGCAGCATGTTGTTGGCCACCTTGGCGACCTGGCCGTTGCCCGCGCCGCCGCAGTGCACGATGTTGCGGCCCATCTGTGCGAGCACCGGCTGCGCCGTGGCGAAGTCAGCCTCGGCGCCGCCGACCATGAAGGTCAGCGTGCCGGCTTCAGCCCCGCCGGTGCCGCCGGAGACCGGCGCGTCGAGCATCGGATTGCCCTGGCGCGCGGCGGCGGCGGCCACTTCGCGGGCGGTCATCGGATCGATGGTGGAACAGTCGACCAGCAACACGCCTTGGCCCACCGCGGCCAACACGCCGTCGTCGCCCAGGTAGACCGACCGCACATGCGCCGCGGCCGGCAGCATGGTGACCAACAGGTCCAGCCCCGGCGTGGCCGCCACCGCGCGCGCCGAAGCGCCCGCCGTGGCGCCGGCTTCGGCCAGCGCCTGCAGCGCGGTGGCGACTGGGTCGAAGACGACCAGCGAATGCCCCGCTCGGGCGAGGTTGAGGGCCATGGGCCGGCCCATGTTGCCCAGTCCGATGAAACCGATCTTCATGCTGCTGCGTCTCCTCTGTTGTTCGTCAGGCGCCCGGTCGGTGGGCGGCCTCAGCGGTGCTTGAACGCCGGCTTGCGCTTCTCGGCGAAGGCGGCCATGCCTTCCTTCTGGTCTTCGGTGCCGAAGGTGGAGTGAAACAGCCGGCGCTCGAAGTGGATGCCTTCGGCCAGCGTGGTTTCAAAGGCGCGGTTGACCGATTCCTTGGCCATCATCACTACCGGCTGCGACAGCTCGGCGATGCGTGCGGCGGTCTTCATCACGTCGTCAAGCAGTTCGGCGGCCGGCACGATGCGCGACACCAGGCCGCAGCGCTCGGCTTCGGCGGCGTCCATGGTGCGGCCGGTGAGCACCATCTCCATCGCCTTCGATTTGCCGATGAACCGCGTCAGCCGCTGGGTGCCGCCGGCGCCGGGAATGGTGCCGATGGTGATCTCGGGCTGGCCGAACTTGGCGGTGTCGGCGGCGATGATGAAGTCGCACATCATGGCCAGCTCGCAGCCGCCGCCGAGCGCGTAGCCGGCCACCGCCGCGATGGTCGGCTTGCGGCAACGCGCCAGGCGCTCCCAGGTGGCAGTGATGAAGTCGGCCTTGTAGACGTCCATGTACGTCCAGTCCTTCATCGCCTTGATGTCGGCGCCGGCCGCGAAGGCCTTCTCGCTGCCGGTGACCACGATCACCGCCACGCCGTCGTTGGCCTCCAGCGCGTCGAGCGCGGTGGCCAGCTCGGCGGTGAGGTCGGGCGACAGCGCGTTGAGCGCCTTGGGCCGGTTGAGGGTGATGAGCGCGACCGCGCCCCGCTGTTCGAGGAGGATGTTGGTGTATTCCATGGACCGCATTCTGGCCGCGTGGCTTACTTGAGGCTGATCGTGGTGTTGACGCCGCCACCGGCGCTCGCGTCGTCGAACCAGCGTTCGGTGATGGTCTTGGTCTGCGTGTAGAACAACACCACCTGCTTGCCGTAGGGGCCCAGGTCACCGAGCTTGGAGGCTCGCGAACCGCTGAAGGAGAACAGCGGCACCGGCACCGGAATCGGCACGTTGATGCCGACCTGGCCCACGTCGATGTCTTCCTGGAACTTGCGCGCCGCCGCACCCGACTGGGTGAACAGCGCCACGCCGTTGCCGTTGGGATTGGCGTTGACGAAGGCGATGGCCTCGTCGAGGGTCTCGGCGCTGGAGAGCGCGAGCACCGGGCCGAAGACTTCCTGGTCGTACACCGCCTGGCCGGGCGCCACGCCGCTGAAGATGGTCGGGCCGATGAAGTTGCCCTGCTCGTAGCCCTGCACCGACACGTCGCGGCCGTCGAGTTCGAGCTTGGCGCCGTCGGCGACGCCGCGTTCGATCAGCCCCTGCACCCGCTGGTGCGCGGCGCGCGACACCAGGGGGCCGACATCGGTGCCCGACTCCACGCCGGCGCTGACCTTGAGCTTTCGGGCACGCGCGACCAGGTCGGGAATCCAGTCGCGCGCCTCGCCCACCAGCACCGCCACCGACACCGCCATGCAGCGCTGGCCCGCCGCACCGAAGGCCGCACCGACCAGCGCGTCGAGCGTCTGCTCGCGGTGGGCGTCGGGCAGCACCACCGCGTGGTTCTTGGCGCCCATCATGCATTGGGCCCGCTTGCCGGCCAGGGTGGCGCGCTGGTAGACATGGGTGCCGACGCGGGTCGAGCCGACGAAGGAGATCGCCTTGACGTCGGCGTGGTCGCAGAGCGCGTTGACCACCTCCTCGCCGCCATGCACCACGTTGAGCACGCCGGGAGGAATGCCGGCCTGCAGCGCGAGCTCGACGAGACGCATCGTGACCATCGGATCCTGCTCCGAGGGCTTGAGCACGAAGGTGTTGCCGCAGGCGATGGCCATCGGGAACATCCACAGCGGAATCATGGCCGGGAAGTTGAAGGGCGTGATGCCGGCGCACACGCCCAGCGGCTGCATCACCGTGTAGGTGTCCACCCCGTTGGCCACGTTGTTGGCGAGCTCGCCGAGCTGCAGGTTGCCGATGGCCGCCGCATGCTCCACCACTTCCAGGCCACGGAAGACATCGCCCTGGGCATCGGCCAGCGTCTTGCCCTGCTCGGCAGTGAGCAGCGCGGCGAGCTCGTCCATGTGCTCGCGGATCAGTTGCTGGTATTTGAGAAAGATGCGTGCCCGCGCGCCGATGGGTGTCTTGCGCCAAGTGGTGAACGCCTTGCGTCCGGCGGCCACCGCCGCGTCTACCTCGGCCGTGGTGGCGAAGGGCACCCGCGCCAGCACCTCCTGCGTGGCGGGGTTGATCACGTCGCGCCATTCGCGGCTGGTGGATTCGACGAACTCGCCGCCGATCAGCAGCTTGACGGTGGGCGGCTGGGCATGCGGCAGCGAGGCCGGAAGTGCGGACATGGTGCTTGTCTCCTGTCGTGTCTGGAATGGGCTGGCGGGCCATCCTATGCCTGCGAAATTGCGACCACAACAGGGAAAGCGGCAGGTGCCCCTTGCAAATTCGCACGGCAGCATCGCGGCCATGACGATCGACTGGGACAACCTGCGCTTCTTCCTCGAAACAGCCCGCGCCGGCACGCTGGCGGCGGCCGCGCGGCGGCTGGAGGTGGACCACACCACCGTGTCGCGGCGCATCCAGGCCTTGGAAAAATCGCTCGGCCGGCCGCTTTTCGTGCGCAGCGCCACGGGCTTCGCGCCGACCGAAGCCGGGCGCGAGCTGCTGCCGCACGCCGAGGCCATGGAAGCTGCCAGCCGCGCGATCGACGCCGACCGCGCCGCGCACCGGCCGCCCGGCGAGTTGGCCGGCACCGTGCGTATCGGCACGACGGAAGGCTTCGGTGCGGCGGTGCTGGCGCCGCGTCTGGCGGCCTTCGGCGCCGCGCAGCCGAAGCTGCTGGTCGACCTGCTCGCCGTGCCGCGCACCGTCAACCTGGGGCGGCGCGAGGCCGACATCGTGGTTGGCCTGGAGCGCCCCGCGCGGGGCGAGGTGATCGCGGTGCGGCTCTGCGACTACGCGCTGCGCCTCTACGCGTGCGCCGACTATCTGCGCGCCCACGCCGCCATCGAGCGCACCGAAGACCTCGCCCAGCACCCCTTCGTCGGCTACATCGACGACCTGCTCTTCAGCCGCGAACTGCAATACCTGCGCGAGATGGGGCCGCCACGCCGCTTCGCGCTGCGCAGCACCAGCATCGTGGCGCAATGGCAGGCGGTGGCTGCCGGCGCAGGCCTGGGCGTGCTGCCCGTCTTTCTGGCCGGCGCGGATCCGAGGTTGCGCGAAGTGCTGCCCGGCCAGGCATCGCTCACGCGCACGTTCTGGATGTCGATGCCGGTCGAGAACA
Organism: Xylophilus sp. GOD-11R; assembly: GCF_033546935.1. Classification (GTDB taxonomy): domain Bacteria; phylum Pseudomonadota; class Gammaproteobacteria; order Burkholderiales; family Burkholderiaceae_C; genus Xylophilus. The sequence goes on from NZ_CP137854.1 coordinate 4,539,412, forward strand.
AGGGCCTGCCGCGCATGCAGGCGGTGTGGGAATTTCTCAAGCAGGTGGCGGCCGACAGCGGAGCCCTGCTGCGCGGGCCGGACGCGGCGGCCGCTACTTCGGGTGGCTGAGCGCGTTGCCCAGCAGGCGCGAGGTGATGTCGACGATCTGGATCATGCGGTCGTAGGCCATGCGCGTCGGGCCGATCACGCCGAGCGTGCCGACGACCTGGCCGTTGACCTCGTAGGGCGCGCTCACCACCGAGAGTTCTTCGATCGGCACCACCCGGCTTTCGCCGCCGATGTAGATGCGCACGCCCTCGGCCTGGCTCGACACTTCCAGCAGCCGCATCAGCTGCGTCTTCTGCTCGAACAGGTCGAATGCGCGGCGCAGCTGGCCCATGTCGCTGGAGAAATCGCTCACCGCGAGCAGGTTGCGCTCGCCCGAGATCACCACCTCGTCGGCTTCGGCCGAGGCATCGGAGCTGGCGTCGACCGCCGCCTGCATCAGGCTGGCGATTTCGTTCTGCAACGCCTGCACCTCGGACTTGATGCGCTCGCGCACCTGCTCGATGGCCAGGCCCGCGTAGTTCTGGTTGAGGAAGTTGGCGGCCTCCACCAGGCGCGGCTGGGCGATGTCGGCTTCGGTGACGACGACGCGGTTCTGCACGTCGCCGTCGGGCGAGACGATGATCACCAGGATGCGCTTGACCGACAGGCGCAGAAATTCGATGTGCCGGAACACCGAGCTGCGGCGCGGCGCCATCACCACACCGACGAATTGCGACAGGTTCGACAGCACCTGCGCTGCGTTGGCGATGACCTTCTGCGGCTGGTCGCCGATGATCGCCGGCGGCTCGGTCATGGCCGGCCGCTCGGCGGTGAGCATGGTGTCGACGAAGAGACGGTAGCCGCGCGCGGTCGGAATGCGTCCGGCGGAGGTGTGGGGGCTGGCGATGAGGCCGAGCTCTTCGAGGTCGGCCATCACGTTGCGTACCGTGGCCGGGGAGAGCTCGATGCCGGCGGCCCGCGAAAGTGTGCGCGAACCCACCGGCTGACCGTCAGCGATGTACCGTTCCACCAGGGCTTTGAGCAGCAGCTTGGCACGGTCGTCGAGCATGGCTTCATTCTAGTGTGCCCGGGCGGCAAGGCGGTCACTTGAACAAGCGCGCCGAAGTCCTTTCGACCCCGGTGATTTCGACATCGGGCCGTCGGTGCAAGCGTGGTGTAATTTCCCGATGAATACGCGTTTTCGCCATGTGGCGCTGATCGGGAAATACTTCTTTCCCGTTGGCGACGCCCTCGCCGACACGGTGCGCACCACGATGGCCGACATCGGTGCCTTCCTCAAGAGCCAGGGTTGCCAGGTGTCGATGGAGTCGGCCACCGCCGCTGGCAGCGGCCTCGACTATCCCGCACTCGACGCCGCAGGCATCGGCCGGCACTGCGACCTGGCGCTGGTGGTCGGCGGCGACGGCACCATGCTGGGCATCGGCCGCGAACTGGCGAAATACGGCACGCCACTGATCGGCATCAACCAGGGCCGGCTCGGCTTCATCACCGACATCGCGCTGGACAACTTCGCCAACACCCTGGCGCCGATGCTCGCCGGCCTCTACACCGAGGACCGCCGCAGCCTGATGCAGGCGCAGGTGATCCGCGAGGGCAAGGTGGTGTTCGAGGCGCCGGCCATGAACGACGTGGTGGTGAACCGGGGCGCCACGTCGGGCATGGTGGAACTGCGGGTGAAGGTGGACGGGCATTTCGTCGCCAGCCAGCGCGCCGACGGATTGATCATCGCCTCGCCCACCGGTTCTACCGCCTATTCGCTGTCGGCCGGCGGCCCGATGCTGCACCCCTCCCTGCCCGGCTGGGTGCTGGTGCCGATCGCGCCGCACATGCTGTCGAACCGGCCGATCGTGCTGGCCGACGTGTCCGAGATCGAGGTCGAGCTCGTCGCCGGCCGGGGCGCCAGCGCGAACTTCGACATGCAGTCGCTCGCCTCGCTGCTGCACGGCGACCGGGTGGTGGTGCGGCGCTCCGAACACCAGGCGCGGTTCCTGCACCCGCTCGGCTGGAATTACTTCGACACCCTGCGCAAGAAGCTGCACTGGAACGAGGGAGTCTGACGCCGTGGCCCTGAAACGCATCGCCCTGCGCGACTTCGTCATCGTGCGCGCCCTGGAGCTCGACCTGTCGGCCGGCTTCACCGTGCTGACCGGCGAGACCGGCGCCGGCAAATCCATCCTGATCGACGCCTTGCAACTGGCGCTCGGCAGCCGCGCCGACGCCGGCGTGGTGCGCGAGGGCGCGACACGGGCCGAGATCAGCGTGGAGTTCGACCTCGTCGCCGCGCTCGCGCCCTGGCTCGACGAGGCCGGCTTCGAGGCCCACGAATCCCTGCTGCTGCGCCGCACCATCGACGCCCAGGGCAAGAGCCGCGCCTGGGTCAACGGCAGCCCGGCGACCGCCGGCCAGCTGCGCGAACTCGGCGAGCGCCTGGTCGACATCCACGGCCAGCATGCCTGGCAAAGCCTGACCCGGCCCGACGCGGTGCGCGGCCTGCTCGACGCCTACGCCGCCATCGAGTTGGCAACCATGGGCACGCGCTGGACCGCCTGGCGCACCGCCCGCCGCACACTCGACGAAGCGCGTGCCGCCCAGGAGTCGCTGCTGCGTGAACGCGAACGGCTGGCCTGGCAGATCGGCGAGGTCGACAAGCTCGCGCCCGGCGCCGACGAATGGCCCGAACTCAATGCGCAGCACAGCCGGCTGTCGAACGCGCAGGCGCTGATTGACGCGGCGCAGAACGCGCTGGAAGCACTGGAAGGCGATGACGGCGGCGCCACCTCGGGCCTGGCGCGGGCGCAGTCGCTGCTGGAAGAAAAGAACGACGTCGATCCGGAATTCCGCAGCCTGGCCGAAACGCTCGCGACCAGCCTGGCGCAGATTGAGGACGCGGCGCATTCGCTGCACGCCTGGCTGCGGCGCACCGATCCCGATCCGCAGGCGCTCGCCGGCCTCGACGACCGGCTTTCGTCCTGGGTGTCGCTGGCGCGGCGCTACCGGCGCAAGCCCGAGGAACTGGCTGCGCTGCTGGCCGGCTGGCGCGACGACCTCGCACGGCTCGATGCGGCGTCCGACCTCGACGCGCTGGAGGCCGCGGAGGCCAAGGCGGCCGATGGCTTCAAGGCCGAGGCACGCAAGGTGTCGCAGGCGCGGTCCAAGGCCGCACCCCGGCTGTCGCGCGCGGTGACCGACGCCATGCAGGGCCTGGGCATGCAGGGCGGGCGCTTCGAGGTGGCGCTGCAAACCCTGGACGCACCCACGGCCGGCGGCATGGAGGAAGTCGCCTTCCTGGTGGCCGGCCATGCGGGCAGTACGCCGCGCCCGGTCGGCAAGGTGGCTTCCGGCGGCGAGCTTTCGCGCATCGCGCTGGCCATCGCGGTCACCACCAGCCAGCTCGGCACGGCACAGACGCTGATCTTCGACGAGGTCGATTCCGGCGTGGGCGGCACGGTGGCCGACACGGTCGGGCGGCTGATGCAGCAGCTCGGCCGCGACCGCCAGGTGCTGGCCGTCACCCACCTGCCGCAGGTGGCCGCCTGCGCGGATCACCACCTCGTCGTCGCCAAGCAGCAGACTGCCGGCGGCACCGGCAGCGGCGTGCTGCCCGCTGCGGGCGAGGCGCGCGTGGCCGAACTGGCGCGCATGCTGGGCGGCGACCGCCCTTCGGGCACCAGCCGCGCCCATGCGCGCGACCTGCTGCAGCACGCCGGAACGGCGGCGACATGAGCGCGATGCAGCACCCTGGCGCGCCGGAAGGCGCACTCGAACTCATCCTCATCACCGGCCTGTCGGGCTCGGGCAAATCGGTCGCGCTCAATGCGCTGGAAGACGCTGGCTATTACTGCGTCGACAACCTGCCGCCCGAACTGCTGCTGCCTTTCGTGGCGCTGGAACAGCGCCAGGGCGCGCGGCGGGTGGCGGTCGCCATGGACGCCCGCAGCGCCGGCGCGTTGCCGCTGGTGCCGCAACATCTGGCGGTGCTGCGCGCCCAGGGCGTGGCGGTGCGGCTGCTCTTTCTGGACGCGAGCCTCGATACGCTGGTGCGCCGCTATTCCGAAACACGGCGCCGGCATCCGCTGTCGCGGCGCGACATCGCCGACCAGCAACTGGCGCTGGTCCAGGCGATCGAACTCGAACGCGAACTGCTGGCCGACCTGCGCGAACAGGCGCACGTGGTCGATTCGAGCCTGATGCTGCGCGCGCAGCTGCAGCGCTACATCAAGACCGTCATCACCGCGCTGCCGGACCAGCTCCTGCTGGTCTTCCAGTCCTTCGCGTTCAAGCGCGGCATTCCGGTGGACGCCGACTACATCTTCGACGTGCGCATGCTGCCCAACCCGCACTACGTCGCCGAACTGCGCCCGCTCACCGGTCGCGACGAGCCGGTGGCCGCCTTCCTGAGCGCCCAGCCGGAGGTCGACCGCATGTTCGGCGACATCGCCGGCTTCGTCGGCGGCTGGCTCGACGCGATGGCGCGCGACCACCGCAGCTATGTCACCGTGGGCATCGGATGCACCGGCGGCCAGCACCGCTCGGTCTACCTGGTGGAGCGGCTGGCCGAGCATTTCGGCGGCGACTGGACCGCGCTCAAGCGGCACCGCGAGATCGACTGATTCCGCTCAGGTCTCGGCAAGCAGGCGCCGCACCGGGGTAGGCAAGCCGAGTTCGGCCCATTCCTCGCGCGATGCCCAGCGTGTGCCTTCGGGCTCGTCCTGAGCAGGCGGCGTAACGACCGTCACGTCCACCGGGTGCAAGTGCAGATCCTTGTGGGTGAGCACATGCAGGAACACCGGCAGATCCTGCGCCGCGTCGGCCGTGGCATATCGCGCGACGAAGGCATCGAGCTGCGCCCGGTCCTGGAAGATCGGCGTGCAATGAAGCCCCGCCCAGATGCCCCGGTCCGGCCGGCGCTCCAGCAGCACCCGGCCCTGCGCATCGCGCAGCACCAGCAGCCACCACGATTCGGCACTGCGCTTGAGCGTCTTCGTCTTGACCGGATACGCCTCCGGCCGGCCCTCGGCGCGTCCGGCGCAGACATCGCCCACCGGGCACAACAGACACAGCGGATTGCGTTGCACGCAGACGGTGGCGCCGAGGTCCATCATTCCCTGGGTATAGCGCGGCATCTGCGATTGCAGGGTCGGCGCATCGCCCCGGGGCAGCAGATCGGTCGCGATCTCCCACAGGGCCCGCTCGGCGGCCGGCCGGGCCAGGTCGGCACCGTAGGCCATGACGCGGGTCAGCACCCGCTTGACGTTGGCGTCGAGGATGGCGGCGCGCTCGCCCCAGCAGAAGGAGGCGATCGCCGATGCCGTCGATCGCCCGATGCCGGGCAGCGTGGCCAGTTGCTCGGCGCTGCGGGGAAATTCGCCGCCGAAGTCCGACATGACCCTCTGCGCGCATCGATGCAGATTGCGCGCCCGGCTGTAGTAACCCAGGCCGCTCCACAGGCCGAGCACCACGTCGGCCGGCGCCTCGGCCAGCGAGCGCACGTCGGGCAGTCGCGCCAGGAAGCGCGGAAAGTAGTCCAGCACGGTCGCGACCTGGGTCTGCTGCAACATGATTTCCGACAGCCACACCCGGTAGGGGTCGCGCGTGCCCTGCCAGGGCAGGCCGCTGCGGCCGTGGGAGGACTGCCAGGCGGTGATGCGGCCGGCGAAATCGATGCCGGTGGCAGCCGGCGCCGCGGCTCGCTGGGCGATGGTGGGTGCCATCAAATCAGGCGGCAGCCGGCAGTGCGTCGGGTTCCGGGCGGCTGCCGGCTGCAGCGATCGGCGCGCCATCCGCGTCGTTGACGCTCTCGGCCCCGCTGGCCACGACCGACGCCCATTCCCGCAGCTGCGCCTCGAGCGCCGTGAGGTCGGCCGCCTGTTTTTCGAGCTCGCCCAGGCGTTCGCCCAGCCCGGATGCCGCGTCACGGATTCGGTCGATGGCCTCGATGCGGCGCACGAAGCCGCTGCGGCGCTCGCGCAATTGCGTGTCGACCGGCGCCATCGCCGAGCGGCACCAGCTGGTGATTTCTTCTGCCGCCTCGACCAGCACCGACTGCACCCGCGCCTGCAGGGCACGCGACAGCCGCTCCCCGGCGGCCGGCTGCGCCAGCCGCAGTGCCTGGCCCACGCCGACATAGGCCGCGTGCGCACGCTCGATCCGCTCGATTTCATGCGCCCACATGCCGACGGCGGGCTGCGCCGGCACCTGCAGCGCGAAGCCGAAGTCGGCGTTGAGCTGGCGGAACGCGGCGGTCAGCATCGCGTGTATTTCGCCGACCGTCTTGTCGGCCTGCTGCATCCGCGCGGCCGATCGGGCGAACGCTTCCTGGTAGAGACGCCGTGCGCCGAGCTTGAGCCCGGACTGGCCGAGCACGCGCTGCAGTTCGGCGAAATCACCGGCCATGTCGTCCTGCAGAAACGCGCGGGCGCTCGACTCGAGCCGGTTGCGCACCGCGTGCAGCGCCTGGATGCGCCCTTCGCTGGCGTCGAACTCCTGGCGCTCCTGGTCGACACGAAAGCGCATGCCCGCGATCACCTGGTCGTTCTTGCCGCGCAGTCCACGCAGCTCCTGGGCCTGCTCGTCGATCTCGCGCCGGCGCGTGGTCAGCAGCCGCACCGTGTCGACGCGGACCCGGGCGACGGCGACCTCGATCGCGTCGCGCAGGATGGCGTGCCGCGAAGCCACCAGTTCCTGCGCCAGCACCGCCTCGAGCAACGGCAGGCCGCTGGCCTGCAGCAGGCCGGCGTCGTGCTGGATGCGAGCGACCAGCCCGCGCTGGGCCGACACCGGAATCACCCGCGCCGGCACCACGCCGAGCAGCGATGCGGACGTGGCGCGTTGCCGGTCGGTCTGCGCCCGAATCTGCGCGCCGCTGCTGATGCCGTCCCACAGCACGTCGATCTTGTTGAGCACCACCACGCGGTTGTCCGCGCGCGCGCCGTCGCCGTCGCGCGGCGCCAGGTATTGGCGCCAGAGCTGCAGGTCGGAACGGGTCACGCCGGTGTCGGCCGCCAGCAAAAAAACGCTGGCGTGCGCCTCGGCGAGCAGCTGCACCGTCAGGTCGGGCTCGGCGCCCACGGCGTTCAAGCCCGGCGTGTCGAGCACCACCAGGCCCTGGCGCAGCAGCGGGTGGTCGATGTTGACCAGCGCATGGCGCCACATCGGAATCTCGACCAGGCCGTCGGCCGCGCGCGGCGGGTTGTCGTCGGGCTCGTCGTCGTCCCAGAAACCCAGATCGCGCGCCGATTCCACCGACACCCGGCGCACCTGGGCGACCGTCTCCATGGCCTGCGCCATGCCGGCCGGATCCGAGGTGTCGAAGCGCATCGAGGTCCAGGCGGGCGGCTCGGCGCGCCAGGCCGAGAGCGGCCGCGAATCCGTGCGGGTCTCGATTGGCAGCAGGCGGATGCCCGGCTCCAGGCCGGACTCGAAGCCGAACTCGGTCGGGCACATGGTCGTGCGGCCGGCGCTCGCCGGCACGATGCGGCGACCGTAGTGGGCAAAGAAGATGGCGTTGATGAGCTCGGACTTGCCGCGCGAGAACTCGGCGACGAAGGCGACCATGACCTTGTCGCGCTGCAGGCCATCGGCGATTTGCGCGAGGCGGGCCAGCATGGGGGCGTCGGCCAGGCGGTGTTCGGTGAGCCACGCCGACAGTTGCGCGATGCGTTGTGCGCAGCCGGTGCGCCAGGCGCCGTGACGGTCGAACTGGTCTGGAAAGGAGTGGATCACGATGGCGCGCCGGGTCGAATTTTTGAATATAGCACCGCACTTTCGCGGTCTATCGCGCTCAGGATTTCTGGCAATGCGGGCAGAAGAAGGTGGAGCGCTGGCCCTGCCGGATCGCGCGGATCGGCGTGGCGCAGACGTGGCAAGGCAGGCCTTCGCGACCATAGACCATGGCCTGCAATTGAAAATAGCCGCCCTTGCCTTCGGCGCTCTGGAAGTCACGCAAGGTGCTGCCACCCGCCTCGACCGCCCGCGCCAGCACCTCGCGGATGGCACGCCACAGCCGCTCGGCCCGGGGCCGGGAGATTTTCGCGGCCTTCATCGTCGGGCGGATGCCGGCGCCGAACAGGGCTTCTGAACAATAGATGTTGCCCACACCCACCACCACGTCGCCGGCCAGCAGCACCTGCTTGATCGCCGCGTTGCGCACGTGCAGCCCGGCGTAGAAACGCATCGGATCGAAATCCTCGGACAGCGGCTCCACGCCCAGGTGGCCGAGCAGCTTCTGCGCCTCGGCCGATGCCTGGTCGGGCGCGAACACCACTGCGCCGAATCGACGCGGATCGTGCAGCCGCAGCACGCCGCGATCGGTGACGAGCTCGAAATGGTCGTGCGGCCCGGCTGGCGGCAGCGTGTCGGCGAAAGCCAGGCTGCCCGACATGCCGAGGTGCACCAGCAGCAGCCCGTCGTCGAGCTCGACCAGCAGGTACTTGCCGCGCCGCCCCACGCGCAGCACCTGCCGGCCGGTCAGTTCCTGCGGATCGCAGCCGAGCGCCCAGCGCAAGGGTTTGCCGATGCGGGCGGACAGCACACGCGCGCCGGCGATACGGTCGGCAAAACTGAGGCGGGTGACCTCGACTTCCGGGAGTTCTGGCATGGGGTGAAATACAGCCGTCGCGCGTCGCGCCGCAACAGGATGAAAGCGAGGCCGGCACTGACGGCGCGGGTTATGGGCCTTGAATTATTATGGGTCGATGCACCTTCATCGCATCGCCGCCGCAGCCATCCTCGCATGCCTCGCTGCGGCAAGTCAGGCCCAGCCCCGCACCCTGCCCGCCGCCGCGCCGTCCTGGCCGATGGCGCAGTCCACCACGCCGGAGCCGGCCGGCCAGCCGCCGCAGCCCAGCGCGGCCACTGCCGAAAAAGTGGAGAAGGTGCCCGACGACCCGAGCGCCGACGAGCAACGCGATGCCCAGCTGATGTATGAAGTGCTGGTCGGTGAGATCAGCGCCGAGGGCGGCGACGCCGCCAGCGCCTACCAACTGCTGCTCGACGCTGCCCGGCGCAGTGGCGACGACCGATTGTTCCGCCGCGCGGCCGAGGTCGCCCTGCAGGCCCGCGCCGGCGACTCGGCGCTCATCGCCGCACGCGCCTGGAAAGACGCCAAGCCCGCCTCGCGCGAAGCCAACAGCATGGTGCTGCAGATCCTCGTCGCACTGAACCGGGTCGAGGAATCGTCACTGCCGCTCGCCCGGGAAATGGCGTTGACCGAGCCTGCGGAGCGCATTCGCGCACTCAACGCCGTGCCGCAGCTCTACGCCCGGGTGACCGACAAGAAGGCGGCGCAGGCCGTCGTCGAGCGCGCGCTCGCGCAGGATCTCGAAAAGCCCAACTCGCCGGCCGAAGGCACCGCCGCCTGGACCACCGTGGGCCGCATGCGCCTGGCGGCCGGCGACATTTCCGGCACGCTCGAAGCGGCCCGGCGCGCGCAGGCGCTCGATGCGCAATCCGATGGCGCGGCCATCCTGGCGCTGGAACTCATGGCCGGCAAGACGCCCGAGGCCGAAGACGTGGTCAAGCGCTATCTCGTCGCCGGCAAGCCGCCGGCGCCCGAGATTCGCCTGGCCTACGCGCGCACCCTGGTCGACGCGCAACGCTCCACCGATGCCAAGCGCGAGATCCAGACCGTCACCACCGAAAGCCCGCAGTACGCCGAAGGCTGGCTGGTGCGCGGCTCACAGGAAGCGCAGGACGGGCAACTGGCCGATGCCGAGAAGTCGGTCGGCACCTTTCTCGAACTGCTTCCTGCCTCGGTCGGCGCGTCCAGCTCGCCCGCAGCCTCCCCTGCGGCGGCCGCGCTGGCCCGCAGCCGCGACCAGGCCTACCTGATCATGGCGCAGGCGGCAGAAAAACGCGGTGATGCCGCAGCGGCCAACGCCTGGCTCGACCGCATCTCGAGCCCGCAGGCCGTCGCGTCGGTCCAGCTGCGCCGCGCCTCGCTGCTGGCCAGCCAGGGCAAGCTCGACGAAGCACGCGCCCTGCTGCGCGCCCTGCCCGAACGCACGCCGGCCGACGCCAAGCTGAAGCTGCAGGCCGAGGTCCAGCTGCTGCGCGACAACAACCGTCCCGAAGACGCCTACCAACTGCTCGCGCAGGCGCACCGCCAGAACCCCGATGACGTCGAGCTGACCTACGACCTCGCCATGAACGCCGAAAAGCTCGGCCGACCCGAGGAGATGGAAAAGCTGCTGCGCGAAGTCATCGCCAAGAAGCCCGATTTCCACCATGCGTACAACGCGCTGGGCTATTCACTGGCCGATCGCGGCGTGCGCCTGCCCGAAGCCCGCGAGCTCATCATGAAGGCGCTGAGCTTCACGCCCGACGACCCCTTCATTCGCGACAGCCTGGGCTGGGTCGAATACCGCATGGGCCATATCGACGAGGCCCTGCGCATTCTGGAAGCCGCCTACAAGACACGGCCCGATCCCGAGATCGCCGCGCATCTGGGCGAGGTCCTCTGGAAAGCAGGCAAGCGCGATCGCGCCACCGAAGTGTTGAAGGAAGGCCTGTCGCTCAACAGCGGCAACGACACGCTGCAGCAGGTCATCAAGCGGCTGCAGGTCCGGCTGTGAATTGCGGCCGCCGGCGCGCGGGCGCCCTTGCCGTTTGGGCCGCGCTCGCGGTCGCCGGTTGCGCGGCCCCGCCGCGCACAGCCGACAGCGCCAAGGTCGCGGCCGACCAGCGCTGGAGCGGCCGGCTCGCCCTGCAGGTCGAGGACGCGCCTTCGCAATCGTTCTATGCGTCGTTCGAGCTGCTCGGCGCCGCCGATCGCGGATCGCTCACGCTCACCACCCCCATCGGCAGCACCGCTGCCGTGCTGCGCTGGGAGCCCGGCAGCGCGACCTTGCAGCAAGGCGGCAATGCAGAAGTCCGACGGTTCGCATCGCTGGACGAACTTGCCGCGCGGGCGACCGGCACGCCGATCCCGGTGGCCGGTCTTTTCGACTGGCTGGCGGGCAAGCCGAGCGCCATACCGGGCTGGGAGCCCGATCTGTCGGCCCAGCCGGAAGGCCGCATCGTCGCCACGCGGCGCCAGCCCTTGCCGGTCGCGACCCTGCGCGTCGTGCTGGAGCGCTGACCCGCTTTCGAATCGGTTTCCCGCTTTCGTTCCCCTTTATCTCGTCACGTCAGCATGCGCGCGCTCTACGACGTCCCGGCCCCGGCCAAGCTCAATCTTTTTCTGCACATCACCGGCCGGCGCGACGACGGCTATCACCTGCTGCAATCGGTCTTCATGCTGATCGACTGGTGCGACACGCTGCATTTCGAACGCCGTGACGACGGGCAGCTGAGCCGCGAAGACCTGACCACCGAGCTCCCGCCGGAAGACCTGGTGCTGCGCGCCGCCCGCGCCCTGCAGTCCCATGCGGGTTGCAGCCTCGGTGCGCACATCGGCGTGGCCAAGCAGGTGCCCGCGCAGGCCGGCATGGGCGGCGGATCGTCCGATGCGGCGTCCTGCCTGCTCGCGCTCAATCGCCTGTGGGCGCTGAACCTGCCGCTGGCCACGCTCGAGACGATCGGCCTGCGGCTCGGCGCCGATGTCCCGTTTTTCCTGCGCGGTCACAACGCCTGGGTCGAGGGAATCGGCGAGCAGATCACGCCGCTCGTCGGAGAATTCGCGTTGCGCAAACAGCGTTTCGCCGTGCTCAAACCGTCGGCCGGAATCGACACGCCTTCAATTTTTTCTTCGCCGCATTTGAAACGCGATTCGAATACTGCTAACATCGCGGGCTTCGCTGCAGACACAACGGCGGATCTCACCAGATTCGGCCGAAACGACTTGCAGCCTGTTGCCCAAGCGCTTTGCCCCGCGGTTTCGCAAGCCATCGACTGGTTTGCATCGCAAGGTCTCAAAGCCCGGATGACAGGTTCTGGAAGTGCGGTTTTTGCAGCGGCATCGCAAGATGTCGATTGGAGCTCGGCCCCTCTGGGCAGCACCGGCAGGCAGTGCGATAATCTGGATCTCCATCCTCTGGCGGGGTGGGCGTCCAGCGACAGATAACGGTTCGTGGTTTTCCACGGACCCGTGTAGGGGAGTCGCCAAGCTGGTTAAGGCACTGGATTTTGATTCCAGCATGCGAAGGTTCGAATCCTTCTTCCCCTGCCAAACACCCACATGCGCCGCCACGAAGAACCGTGGTGGGCATTCAGGCAGTTTTTCCTAGGTCGCCGGTACCGCTCATGCAGGCTCATCACCCTGACTTTCTCGTCTTCACCGGCAACGCCAATCCCGGCATGGCTGGCGAGCTCGCCAACCACCTCGGCATCCAACTCGGCAACGCCAAGATCGGCCGTTTTTCCGACGGCGAGATCACCGTCGAAATCAACCAGAACGTTCGCGCCCGCGATGTCTTCGTGGTGCAGTCGACCTGCGCACCGACGAACGACAACCTGATGGAACTGCTGGTCATGGTCGACGCGCTCAAGCGCTCCTCGGCCGACCGCATCAGCGCTGTCATCCCGTATTTCGGCTACGCCCGCCAGGATCGCCGCCCCCGCTCGTCGCGGGTGCCCATTTCCGCCAAGGTGGTCGCCAATCTGCTGCAGACCGTCGGCGTCGATCGCGTCCTCACCATGGACCTGCACGCCGACCAGATCCAGGGCTTCTTCGACATTCCGGTCGACAACATCTACGCCTCGCCCACCCTGCTCGGCGACCTGCGCCAGAAGAACTACGACGATCTGATGGTCGTCTCGCCCGACGTCGGCGGCGTGGTGCGCGCACGCGCCCTGGCCAAGCAGCTCAACTGCGACCTGGCCATCATCGACAAGCGCCGCCCCAAGGCCAACGTCAGCGAAGTCATGAACGTCATCGGCGAGATCGACGGCCGCAACTGCGTCATCATGGACGACATGATCGACACGGCCGGCACGCTGGTGAAAGCCGCAGAGGTCCTGAAGGAACGCGGCGCCAAGAAGGTGTACGCGTATTGCACGCACCCGGTGTTTTCCGGTCCGGCGGTCGACCGCATCACCGCGTCGGCGCTGGACGAAGTCGTGGTGACCAACACGATTCCACTGTCGGATGCTGGCAAGAACTGCAGCAAGATCCGCCAGTTGTCGATTGCGCCGCTCTTCGGTGAGACGATCCAGCGTATCGCCAAGGGCGAATCGGTCATGAGCCTGTTCTCCGACCAGAGCGATCTTTTCTAAAGATATTCACAGAGTTCGGCAGTGCCCCGTTTTCGGGGAACTGTCTTGCAAGCGGCGCCCTGAGGGGCGCCTTTTCATCAACGGAGCCGTACTGGTCGCGGTCGGCTTCCACAGGAGTAATCAATATGAAGTTCGTAGCCTTCGAACGCAGCAAGCAGGGCACGGGTGCGAGCCGCCGTCTCCGCAATTCGGGCAAGGCCCCCGGCATCGTCTACGGTGGTGAAGGCCAGGAGCCCAAGCTGGTCGAACTCGACCACAACGCGCTCTGGCACGCCCTGAAGAAGGAAGCGTTCCACGCCTCCATCCTCGACATGGAAATCGGCGAAGCCACCTCCAAGGTGCTGCTGCGCGACGTGCAATACCACCCCTACAAGCAGCAAGTGCTGCACGTGGACTTCCAGCGCGTCGACGCCAAGACCCGCCTGCACATGAAGGTGCCACTGCACTTCAAAGGCCAGGAAGAGTCGCAAGCCGTCAAGACCCACGCCAACCTGGTCAACCACACGATGACCGAAATCGAAGTGGCGTGCTTCCCGGGCGACCTGCCGGAATTCATCGAAGTCGACCTGTCCGGCCTGGACAACGCCGGCACCGTGCACGTCAACGACATCAAGTTCCCCAAGGGCGTGAAGTTCGTGAGCCACGGCAAGGCCAATCCGGTGATCGCATCGGCCGTTCCGCCGGTGGTGGAAGAAGAAATCGTGGCCCCGGTCGCAGCGCCTGCTGCTGACGCCAAGGGCAAGGGCAAGGGCAAGAAGTAAGCCCTGCGCTGCTCTCGCTCCCCATGCAAAAGGGCCCCGACGGGGCCCTTTTTCATTGCGCTTCTGTTTGGACACGCCCTTCAGCGTGCCGCCGATTCAGCGGGACTCGAAAACCGGACCGCGCTCCATCAGCGCCGCCACGGCCTCGGCCGGTCTTAGCCGTCCGTCGAGCAAGGCGACGACCGCCTCGGCAATCGGCATCTCGACACCCAACGCGCGCGCACGCCGAACCACCGACCGGGCGCAATAGACGCCCTCCGCCACATGCCCGAGCGATGCGACCGCCTGCTGCTCGTCGAGGCCCTGCGCCAGCAGCAGGCCGACCTTGCGGTTGCGACTCAGGTTGCCGGTGGCGGTCAGCACCAGATCGCCGAGGCCGGAGAGACCATGGAAGGTTTCGACCCGCCCGCCGAGTGCAACACCGAGCCGCGCCATCTCGACCAGCCCCCGGGTGACCAGCGCCGCCCGGGCGTTGAGCCCAAGGCCCAGGCCATCGCACAGGCCGGTGGCGATCGCCAGCACGTTCTTCACCGCGCCGCCCACCTCGATGCCGACGATGTCGTCGTTGGCGTAGACCCGCAGGCTCCGACCGTGGAAGGCCGACACCAGGGCTTCGCGCAATTCGGCGTCGGCACTTCCCGCCACCAAGGCGGTTGGTTGTTCGCGCGCGACCTCCTGTGCAAAGCTGGGGCCGCTGAGCACCGCCGCCCGAAGCTCCGGCGCCACGGCGGCACACACCTCATGCGCCAGCAGACCATCGTCCGCCGGCCCGCGCACGGGCAAGGCTTGCGGCGCTTCGAACCCCTTGCAAAGCCATGCGACAGGCCGACGCAGCGGGCGGACCGACGTCAACATGGACCGCAGGCCCGCCATCGGCGTCGCGATCACGACGAGATCGCAAGTGGACGCGACCGACGCCACGTCTCCGGAAACTACCGCGAGCGACTCGGGCAGCGGGATGTCGGCGAGATAGCGTGCGTTCTGTCGCGACGCCTGCATGGCGGCAGCCTGCGCCGGGGACCTGGACCAAAGCGCCACGTCGTGGTGGCGGTTGCGGCTGGCGGCGATCGCGAGCGCCGTGCCCCACGCTCCCGCGCCCAGTACCGCGATCTTCATCGGCGACCAGCGGGCAACGCCAGCGACACCGGGGTGCCGCTTCGCGATGCGCCCGCCATGCTTACTGCGGCAGGCCGGTCGGGGCCGAGGCGGCGGCAGCGGCTTGCGCCTGCTGCTGTTCGTACATGGCCTGGAAGTTGATCTCGGCCAGGTGCACCGGCGGGAAACCGCCGCGCTGGATCACGTCGGCCACGTTGCCGCGCAGGTACGGGTAGACGATCTGCGGGCAGGCGATGCCCAGCAGCTGGCCGACCTGCTCTTCGGCCAGGTTGCGGATCTCGAAGATGCCGGCCTGCTTGGCCTCGACCAGGAAGACGGTCTTGTCCTTGATCTTGGTCTGGACGGTGGCGGTGACCGACACCTCGTAGATGCCTTCGGTCACCACCGTCGCGTCCACGCCGAGCTGGATGTCGACGCTGGGCTGCTCCTGCTCCAGCAGGATGCCGGGGGAATTCGGCTGTTCCAGCGAAAGGTCCTTCAGGTAGACGCGCTGGATCTGGAACTGGGGGGTGGCTTGGTCGGACATGGATGCGTTGATTGCGTTTTCGTGCGGGACACGTGGTCAAGACAAAGCCTGCGGGAAACCATCCGGTTCCCACGCAGGCGCTCGAATTCGATTATGGCAGGCGCGCCTTCGTATCAGGCAGGCTGCAGCAGGGCCGTCAGGCCCCCGCGGCCGTCGAGGGCCATGAGGTCGTCGCAGCCACCGACGTGGGTTTCACCGATGAAGATTTGCGGCACGGTGCGGCGACCGGTGCGCTCCATCATCGCGGCGCGGGCGGCCGGGTCGGAATCGATCCGGATCTCGTGGATTTCTTCCACGCCCTTGGACTTGAGGATCTGCTTGGCGCGAATGCAATAAGGGCAAACGGCCGTCGTGTACATGGTGACGTTTTGCATGGGGCTATTCCGCTTCGATGGTTGCAAGCGCCTCGGCGAGGGTCTGTTGCGACCGCCGCTTCAGGCTTTTTCGAGCGGCAGGTTAGCTTCTTTCCAGGCCTTGAGCCCGCCGGCCAGCACTTGAGCCTGTTCGTAACCCAGTTTCTTGACGGTCGACAGCGCACGCGAGGCACGGCCTCCGGTCGGGCAGACGATGATCACCGGCAAGGCCTTGTTCTTCACCGCGCCGGGAAGCTTGGCTTCCAGTTCGCCCAGCGGAATGTTGCGGGCACCGGCCAGGCGGGTGCCCGCGGCGAATTCCTCGGTTTCACGCACGTCGATCACGACGGCTTTCTGCTGGTTGATCAGTTGCACCGCGCGGGCCGGCGTGAGGTCACCGCCGACGGCGCCCCGGATCAGGGGCCAGATCAACAGGGCGCCGGATACGATGGCGATGAGAAAGAGCGACCAGTTGTCGATGACGAATTTCACACGGTTCCTTCATGGGCTGAGTCCTCGATTCTAGAATGTCGCGTTTTCCCCAGTGCCCCGGCTCCTCGGAGTCACCCTCGACCGCATCGAAAGGCGCCCCTTGTACAAGCTCGTTCTCATCCGCCACGGCGAATCGACCTGGAATCTCGAAAACCGCTTCACCGGGTGGACCGACGTGGACCTCACCGACACCGGGATCGAGCAGGCCAAGCAGGCCGGCCGGCTGCTGAAGGCCGAAGGCTACGACTTCGACATCGCCCACACCAGCGTGCTCAAACGCGCCACCCGGACGCTCTGGCACGTGCTCGACGAGCTCGACCGCACCTGGCTGCCGGTGGTGCACAGCTGGCGCCTGAACGAGCGCCACTACGGCGGACTGCAGGGCCTGAACAAGTCGGACATGGCCAAGCAGTTCGGCGATGAGCAAGTGCTGGTCTGGCGCCGCAGCTACGACACGCCGCCGCCGCCGCTGGCGTCCGACGACCCGCGCAGCGAAGCCGGCGATCGCCGCTATGCCAAACTGGCCGCCGGCGAGATGCCGCTGACCGAATGCCTGAAGGACACCGTCGCGCGCGTGCTGCCCTTCTGGAACGAATCCATGGCACCGGCCATCAAGAGCGGCAAGCGGCTGGTGGTGGCGGCGCACGGCAATTCGATCCGCGCGCTCGTCAAATACCTCGACGACGTGTCCGAGGCCGACATCGTGGGCCTGAACATTCCGAACGGCATTCCGCTGGTCTACGAACTCGATGCCGATCTCAAGCCACTGCGCCATTACTACCTGGGCGACCAGGAGGCGGCCGCCAAGGCCGCAGCTGCCGTCGCGGCGCAGGGCAAGCGTTGAAATTCACGCTTTTCCTTACACAGCGCTCCATCTGTACGGAACCCTTACGTAGCGCAGTATTCCTAGGTGTATATTGATTCGCGCCTTCGGGCTTTCGCATAGGTTGCACAGGGTTTCTATGAGCCAGAAATTGAAGACGGCGGGCTGGATTTCGGTAGGCGTCATCGCCGGCGCGCTGACGACCGTATCGCTGCAGACGGTCGCGCGGGGTGCCATGACGCCACTGCCGCTCGAAGAATTGCAGCAACTCGCCGCCGTCTACGGCATGGTCAAGACCGATTACGTCGAGCCGGTAGATGACAAGAAGCTGATCTCCGATGCCATTTCGGGCATGGTGGCCAGCCTCGATCCGCATTCGCAGTATTTCGACAAGAAGTCCTTCAAGGAATTCCGGGAAGGCACAACCGGCCGATTCGTCGGCGTGGGCATCGAAATCACCCAGGAAGACGGCTTGATCAAGGTGGTTTCGCCGATCGAGGGGTCGCCGGCCTTCCGGGCGGGCATCAAGACCAACGACCTGATCACGAAGATCGACGACACCGCCGTCAAGGGGCTGGCGCTCAACGACGCGGTCAAGCGCATGCGCGGCGAGCCGGGCACCAAGGTCACGCTCACGCTGTTCCGCAAGGACGAATCGCGCACCTTCCCGGTCACGATCACCCGCGAAGAGATCCGCACGCAGTCGGTGCGCGCCAAGATGATCGAGCCGGGCTACGCCTGGATTCGTCTCTCGCAATTCCAGGAACGCACGGTCGACGACTTCGTCACGAAGATCGACGACCTGTACAAGCAGGACCCGAACATCAAGGGCATCGTGCTGGATCTGCGCAACGACCCGGGCGGTCTGCTCGACGCGGCCGTGGCGGTTTCGGCAGCCTTTTTGCCGGAAAACTCCACCGTCGTTTCCACCAACGGCCAGCTCGCCGAGAGCAAGGCGGTCTACAAGGCGACGCCGGAGTTCTACCAGCGCCGCAGCGGTCCCGACCCCTTGCGCAGCCTGCCGGCCGCACTCAAGACGGTGCCGCTGATCGTGCTGGTGAACGAAGGCTCGGCTTCGGCCAGCGAAATCGTCGCCGGCGCGCTGCAGGACCACAAGCGCGCCACGCTGATGGGCAATCAAACCTTCGGCAAGGGCTCGGTGCAGACCGTGCGCCCACTCGGTCCGGATACGGGCCTGAAGATCACCACCGCGCGCTACTACACGCCGAGCGGCAAGTCGATCCAGGCGACCGGCATCGTGCCCGACGTGATGCTCGACGAGACGGCCGACGGCAATCTCTTTGCCGCGCTGCGCACGCGTGAGGCCGATCTGGAGAAGCATCTGGCCAGCGGTCAGGGTGCCGAAGTGAAGGACGAAGGGCGCGAGAAGGCCCGCGAAGAAGCGCGCAAGCGCCTTGAAGCGGAAGCCGAGTCCAAGAAGCCGCCGCCGAAGATGCCGGAATTCGGCACCGACCAGGACTTCCAGCTGAAGCAGGCGATCAACCGCTTCAAGGGCCAGCCGGTCATGGTCAGTAAGACGCTCGTCGAACGCAAGGACGAGAAGAAAGAGAACTGAGGCCGCCTTTCGCGGCGCCCAGGGCCCCGTACGGACCTCGTCCGACGGGGCCTTTTTCATGGTGAACCGGATGAACGACGACGAACTGCTGCGCTACTCGCGGCATATCCTGCTGGACGCGATCGGCATCGAAGGACAGGAGCGTTTCGCTCACGCGCACCTGCTCATCGTCGGCGCCGGCGGCCTGGGCTGCGCGGCCGGCCTCTACCTGGGTGCGGCCGGCGTCGGCCGCGTCACCCTGGTCGACGACGACCGCGTCGACCTGACCAACCTGCAGCGGCAGATCGCCCATGGCACGGCCAGCGTCGGCAGCTTCAAGGTCGATTCGCTCGCGGCATCCATCACGGCAATCAACCCGCTGGTCACGATCGAACGGCGGTACGAGCGCGCGGACGCGGCCTGGCTCGAGGCTCTGTTGCCGACCTGCGATCTGGTCGTGGATTGCTGCGACAACTTCGCCACGCGTCAACTCGTCAATGCAGCCTGCGTTCAGGCAGGCAAGCCGCTCGTGTCGGGTGCCGCCATCGGCTTCGACGGGCAGTTGGCTATCTATGACCCGGCGCAGGCCGACAGCCCCTGCTATGCCTGCGTGTTCCCGCCGACCGCATCGGTTGAGGAAGTCGCCTGCGCGACCATGGGCGTGTTTGCGCCTCTCGTCGGCATGATCGGTACCGCGCAGGCGGCGTTGGCATTGCAATGGCTGCTGGCACACGGCGCGCCCAAATACGCCCAAACGATGGCGGCGTCACGCGGCGGCACCTTGCGCATGCTCGATGGCCGCAGCCTCGAATGGTCGAGCATGCGCATCGCCCGCGACCCGGGCTGCCCGGTGTGCGGCGGGCGGCACCTCAACGGTTGACAGGCTTTGGTGCGTCGGTCTGCACCAGCAGGCGCTGGCAATCGGCGTCCTCGCCCGGACCGGTCTCGATAGTGGCAGCCAGCGCCAGGAAGGGATTGATCAGGCCGAGCGCGACCGCTGCCGCCGCCCTGCCCGCCAGCGCGCCCTTGTCGGGGAACGCCGACGGATCGCCCAGCGTGCCCTGGATGATCAGCGGCGAACGCAGGCTCAGGATGCTCATGTCCTTGGGCTGCGGCTTGAGCGTGATGTAGAGGCTTTCGTCCTGCAGGTTGATGCGGCCATCGCCGTTGACCACCGTGTCGGTCGTGTCGAAGACGATGCCCTTGCTGGTCATCAGGCCGTCTTTCACGTCGAAGGCCGCCGCGCCGCAACGCATGCGCACTTCCTTGTCGCCGCGCAGGAAGAACTTGATCACCTCGCCGCCGTCGAGGCCCACGAACTCCAGCAGGATGTTGCTGAACTGCCCGCTGCCCACGAGCACGCCGGTTTCGCCGTTGGCGTGGGCCAGCATGGTGGCGACTGAGTCGCCACGCGCCTTCAGGTCAACCCGCAGGCTGACATTTCCGAAGCTGCTCTTGCTGCTTTCAATGGCCGGGAAGAGGCGATTGATCTGCAGGGCGCGCGCTTCCAGCTTGGTCGATACCGCCGGTGGCTTCTGGGCGCTGTCGACATGGATGTTGCCCACGATATGCCCGCCCGCCACGCCGAGGTCCAGGGGATCGAGCACCAGCACGCCGTCGGTCAACTTGACGTGGACCTTGCCGCTGTCGAGCGGCAGCTCCTTGATGTGCTGGATCTTCTGCGCTGAGTAGCTCACGTCGGCATTCATGGCGTTGAGCTTTTCCAGGTCGAGCTTGGCAGTCGGCAGCACCTTGCCGCCTCCGCGCTTGCCCTTCTGGGCGGAGGCGGCCGTCACGGCCGGCACGGTGCCGGCCGAGCTCTCACGGCTGCCCTTGGTGGGCGTCGGCGCCAGGCCGATGACCGGCGCGAGATCGTTGAAGTCGAGCAGCTTGGACTGCACCTCGCCCGACAGCTTGGCCTTAGAACCCCCGCCGTCGTAGCGAAGATGACCGCCCAGGTCGGAGCTGCCGAGCTTGCCTTCCATGTCGGCCACATCCCAGGCGTCGCCCTGCTTGCGCAGATGGCCTTTGAGCGCATAGGGCGGTGTGTCCGGCAGCACCACGCCGATGAGCTGGTAGAGGTCGGCCAGGTTCTGACCCTGGATCTGCGCCTGTGCGTCCACGCCCTCGAGTGTGGACAGGTTGCCGATGCTGCCCTTGGCAGCCAACCGGGTCTGGCCGGCAGACGCCTTGAGCTCGACCGGAAACGGCGCCGTCTGCGCGCCCGGAGACAGTTGCAGCAGGCTGCCGGTGCGCCCGGCTGCGGCGAAGGGCTGTTTTTGCCAGGTGCCCTTGGCATCGAAGGTGAACGGCATCGCGCCGGGCACGTCCTTGTCCAGTTGCTGGTCGATGCCGAACGCCACCGTGATGTCGGCGCCCTTCTCAGCGGCCAGGAAATGCAGGCGGCCCCGGTCGACCAGGAGATGGCCGATGTCCGGCGTAGTGCTGGTGTCCGACGTGTCCTTGCCGAAGGCCCAGGTGCGCCGGCCGTCCGGCTCCATCTGCAAGCCGATCTCTGGCTGCTGCAGGGTCACCGAGGGCAGCACCACCTTGCCGCTGACCAACGGCCACAGCCGGATGCCGATTTCCGCCTTTTCGGCCTTCACCAGATAGGGATCCTTGGCCCAGGACGGGTTGGCGAATTCGATGCCGTCGGCGATGACAGTAGTCGTACGCCCCAGCTTCACGTCCAGATGACGGGTAATGGCGAAATGGCGTCCCGTCTTATCGCTCACATACCGGTTGATCGGGCCCCGCAACCAGTCCCACGGGAAGAAAATCACCAGCAGCACCAGCGCCAGCACGATGACGACCAACGTGACCAGGATGCGCGCGGCCAGGCTTTTGCGAGGCTCATGCGGCGCGGTTGGTGGTGATGTGACGGCGTTCATGGTTCGTCTCCGACGGATGGTGTTGTGGCGCCTGGCTCGCTGGGAGCGTGGGCAGGTGATTCGGCAGGTGATTCCGGGGGAGCCGTCGGCACCGCGTTGGGTTCGGTTTGCGTCGTGCGCACGACTCGACGGGCATCGAAGCCCAGCGCCGCCGCCCGTTCGATCCAGGCATTGATTTCCGCTTCGGGGCGTTGCGGCGAGCGGGACAAGAGCCAGAGATATTCGCGGTCTGGCGTGCCGACCAGCGCGGTACGGTAGTCCTCGTCGAGGCCGAACACCCAATAGTCGCCCCATACCGCTGGCAGCCAGGACAACCAGCGTGGCGCGAAGCGCACTTTCAGTTTTCCGGCGTCGCCATGGGTGCGCCGGGCATCCCCGGTTGCGATGTCCGCAGAAGCATCGCTGCGGTCACATTGATTGACGACTTGCAGGCGCCCGTCGGGCAAGGCCCGGTACTCCGCCGTGACGTTGGCTGCGCACTTTCGCTGAAAGCTGTTGGGCAACCTCGCCAACTCATACCACTTGCCCGCATAACGCGGCCAGTCGACATGGGGGACGACCGGCACCGCCACGGGCTGGGCGGCGAGCGTTGCAAGCGGCAGGATCGACATCCCCAACGCCAGCACCCATCGCATCGGTCGGCTGGGAATACGCAGTGCTGGAGGCATGGCGAGGGACGGTGAAAACCGCATGTAGGCGTCTGCTTTCTTCTTATCGGTAACAGACCCTGCATGGTGGGCGCAGGCACACCCGCAGACGGTCGTCCCAGGCGAGAAATGACCGTCGTCCCCTGCCTACAGCCCCGCGCGAAACGATCACACAATGACACACGCGACACCACTGGCACAATGTTCAGGCACGGCTCACAATGTTCGAACGCCGGCTTTTTCACTTGGGCCCCGGCCTGCGAGCCGAGGTATGCAATCGATCTGGATGGACGAAAAACCTTGGGATTGAGAACGTACATCGTTGAAGACAACGTCACGATTCGCGAGAACCTGATCGGTACGCTCGAGGAACTGGCACGGATCCAGACGGTCGGCATTGCGGAAACGGAAAACGAAGGCCGGCACTGGCTCGAGCACCATCCCGAGATGTGGGACCTGGCCATCGTCGACCTGTTCCTCAAGCAGGGAAGCGGGCTGGGAATTCTGGCCGCATGCAAACAGCGGCTTCCGCATCAAAAGGTGGCCGTCCTCAGCAACTACGCCACGCCGGATATCCGCACCCGTTGCGCGCAACTCGGCGTGGACGCCGTGTTTGACAAATCCAACGAGATCGACGCCCTGGTCGACTACTGCATCCAGCACAGCGTGCGCGCGTCGGCCGACGCGGCGAGCGCGACGACGGCCGACGCGCGACCCACTGCGGGCTGAACGCGTTCCGCCAAACGTGGCAAGGCCCTGGCAGCTCGCGCTGCCAGGGCCTTGTCGTTGAAGCGAAGCGCGGTGATCAGTCGATCAGCTTGTTCTTCAGTGCGTAGTAGGTGAGATCGCTGTTGGAAGCGAGATTCATCTTTTCCATCAAGCGGGTGCGGTAGGTGCTGACCGTCTTCACGCTGAGCGACAAGGACTTGGCGATGTCGCCGGCCGTCTCGCCCTTGGCGAGTTTGAGGAACACCTGAAATTCGCGCTCGGACAGCAGTTCGTGTGCCGGCGCGTCATCCTTGCGATTGAGCTGCTGGGCCAGCAGGTCGGCCACGGCCGGCGTGATGTAGCGGCGGCCCAGCGAGATGGTGCGCACCGCGTTCACGATCTCCATCGGATCGCATTCCTTGTTGAGATAGCCGCTGGCGCCCTGACGGATCAGGTTCATCGCGTAATGCTCTTCGGGATAGCCGCTGAGGATGAGGATGCCGACGTCCGGCGCCTTGGCGCGGATCATGCCGAGGGCGTCGAGGCCGGTCTGGCCGGGCATCGACAAATCCATCACCAGGACGTCTATCTCGGTAGTACGGATGAGGTCGATGGCTTCGCGGCCGTTGGAGGCTTCACCGACGACACGAAGATCGACGTGGTCCGAGAAAAACTGCTTGAGACCTGAACGCACGATCGCGTGGTCGTCCACAATTCCGATTTTGATCATTTAGAGTCTTCCTGGGCTGCCCGGGACGGGATCGCGGGCACAATGCCTGAAGCCAACACGCTGAGGCGTCGTTTAAGCTTTCCTGTCGATTATTCACGAAATATCCCACGGGACTCCGAGTTTTCGATGCGAAGGTTTTCTCTGCCAAAACTGATGATCAGCCTGCCCGCCGCGGTCCTCGCGGCCGTGGTGCTGGTGGGCATCAACGAGACGGGATACCGGCGCTCCACCGAAGCGCTCGAAGAGATCGAACGTGCCCAGCAGACCCGTGTCGAACTCAGCCGGCTGCTGCAGCAGATGCTCGACGCGGAAACCGGCCAGCGCGGCTTTCTGCTGACCGGCGACGAGCGCTACCTGCAGCCCTACAGCGGCGCGACCGCCGGCCTCAACCAGACCATCGACCGGCTGCGCAACTCCTACCTCAAGACGCCCGAAGAGATCGGCAAGCTGGCCGAACTGTCGCGCAACATCTCCCGCAAGCTCGCCGAGATGGACCTCAGCGTGCGGCTGCGCAAGCAGGGCAACGATGAAGCCTGGCGCTTCATCCTGCTGACGGACGTCGGGCGCGAGCACATGGATTCGATCCGTGCCCAGGTCACCCAGCTGGTGGAGAGCCGCTCGCAGGCGGTCGATGCGGGCCAGCGGCAGGTGGTTCAGGCGCTGCAACTGGCCAGGCTCGGCATCGCGGCCGTGGCGCTGATCGGCCTGCTGGCGTTCTACATGTACCTGCGCCAGACCCGCGCGCTCGAAATCGCCGGACGCCAGCAGCAGGAAGAACTCAAGCGCGAACGCGATCGCCTGGGCGACCAGGTGCGCGAGCGAACCGCATCGCTCGCCGAACTCGCCACCCATCTCCAGCAGGTGCGCGAGGACGAACGCGCCTACCTGGCGCGGGAGCTGCACGACGAGCTCGGCTCGCTGCTGACTGCGGCCAAGCTCGACGTGGCTCGCATCAAGTCCAAGATCGGGCCGGACAACGTCGAGCTGCAGGCCCGGCTTCAGCATCTGACCGAAACGCTCAACAGCGGCATCGCGCTCAAGCGCAACATCATCGAAGACCTGCGGCCATCATCGCTCTCCAACCTGGGGCTGGTGGCCGCGCTGGAAATCCTGGCGCGCGAAACCGGTGACCGCAACAACCTCAGCATCCACTGCCGTCTCGAGAAACCGCCGCTCGACGACTCCGCCCAACTGACGGTTTACCGCATGGTCCAGGAGGCGTTGACCAACATCAGCAAGTACGCCCATGCGCACGAGGTGCAGGTGCGGGTCGGCGTGCATCCGACCTATGTGCTCGTCGAGATCCAGGACGACGGGGCGGGCTTCGAGAAAGAACGCATCGACCCGTCCACCCATGGACTGCAGGGCATGCGCCACCGGGTCGAAACCGCCGGCGGAAGGCTCACGATCACGACCGCTCCGGGCGCCGGCACGCGCGTCACCGCAACGTTGCCGCACTCCGCCTGAAGCGTCCCGCCCGACGGGTTAGGGCGCTAGTCGGTCGCTAGTCGGTCAACTCCTACAGGGGGCGGCCTCCGGGGATGACACCCCTGCGCGCCAGCAGCCGATCGGGTCCGAAGCCCTCGGCATCTACGCTATGACCCATGCTGAACAGACCCCTGTTTAGCGGCCAAACCAACCTTGAGGAGAACAACATGCTGCATTACGCTGTGGTGTTTCTTGTGATCGCGCTGATTGCCGCCGTCTTCGGATTCGGTGGCATCGCCGCCGGTGCCGTCGGGATCGCCAAGGTTCTGTTTTTCGTGTTCGTCATCATGGCGATCGTCAGTTTCGTGGTCAGCCTGGTCCGCCGCGGCTAGGTCCCGTCACCTGATCGTTTCCCGAGTCCGTCCATCCATCAACAACTGAATCAGGAGCACTTCATGACCCTCAACACCACCAAGGCCGCCAACACCGTTCGTGACGCTTCGGACGACGCGCTGCAAAGCGCCCAGAGCGCTGTCGAAACCACCCGTGGCTACGCCAACGAAGCGCTCGACAAGGCTGGCGAAAAGGTGCGCGACCTGCGCGGCAGCGTGGACCCGTTGGTCGACCAGATCACGGCCAAGGTGCAACAGCTGGCCAGCCGTGGCTTCGAATACGCCCACGACGCCAAGTCGCGTGCCCAGCAGCAGATCACCCGCTACGGCGACGTCACCGGCCGTTATGTGGCCGAGCAGCCGGTCAAGTCTGTGTTGATCGCCGCGGCCACCGGCGCCGCCATCGCTGCCGCGATCCTGATTGCCACGCGCAGCAACAACCGCAACCGCTACTGATCCGCGACCTGACGACCTTCTGCCCGCGACCCGACAAAGACGACCATGCTGCATCCCGTGTTCAAGCTTCTCATCCGCAAGCCGGAACTCGTGATGGAGCATCTGGCAGGCTACGGCTCGCTGGTCCACGAAGAGGTCTCGGACGTTGGTGTGCAGCTGGGAACCCGGCTTGCAGCATGGGGCGCCATGGTCGTCATGGCGTCGGTCTTCGTCACGCTCACCGGCGTGGCCGTGATGATCGGGTTTTCGACCGGGGCCTTTCACTGGGCACTGTTGGTCGTACCCCTGATTGCACTTTTGGCCACGCTGGGTTGCTACCTCTACGCTCGAACACCCATGCCGGCCACCCGATTCGATAGCCTCAAAGCCCAGATCGACGCCGATGTGCAGGCACTGCGCATTGCCGGAGAAAACCGGTGAGCCGCCCCGAAGGCCCCGTCGAGCCGACCGCCAAGCAGCGCCTGCAGGCGACACGCCAGGCCATGATGAACGAGCTCGTTCCGTCCACTCGCCCCAGCGCGCCCCGAAAGTCGATCGAGCCGCTGGTGCAACGCCCTTCAGCCGACGCCTCCCCAGAACAACTCGGATATGAGGCAGCCATCGGTCAGGACGAAGCGGATCGACTGGACACGGGTACCGGATGGTTTTCGGTGGCTCGCCGTTCGCTCAGGGCCTGGTGGGAGTTCCACCCCGTCCGGGTGGTCGGCTCGATCGCCGAACCGGTGCTGGTCGAATACGCACGGCAGCGCCCGCTCAAGCTCATGGGCATCGCGGCGGGCGTCGGTGCCGTCCTGGTCATCACACGACCGTGGCGTCTGGTGTCGATCGGCGGCCTCGCTGTCGCGGCACTCAAGTCATCGCAGGTTTCCAACTTCGCCCTGTCGCTGTTAAGCAGCCGGGGTGGCAAAGGTTAGCCATGCAGACCCATTTTTCTTCCATGCCGGGCATCGCGCATCGTGCGACGCGAAATCCGGTCCATCCACTGTCGCACTGATCTTTCGAACAAGACTCCACAATCCGAGGACACCATCATGAAGTACGCACGCGCCCTTGCTTTCGCCGCCATCGCCGGCGTCACCGTTGTCACCGCCGGCTGCTCGGTG
This sequence comes from Xylophilus sp. GOD-11R, assembly GCF_033546935.1. GTDB lineage: Bacteria > Pseudomonadota > Gammaproteobacteria > Burkholderiales > Burkholderiaceae_C > Xylophilus. The sequence continues at coordinate 4,566,595 of NZ_CP137854.1, forward strand.
GCCCGCCATCAACAGACCGTCGGCTCCTACGTCGACGATGCCGGCATCACCACCGCCGTGAAGGCCAAGATGGCCGAAGACAAGTCGGTCTCTGCTTCTTCCATCAGCGTCGAGACGCTGAACGGAACGGTGCAGCTGTCGGGCTTCGCCAAGTCGCAAGCCGAGAAGAACCAGGCCGAAGTCATCGCGAAGAACACCAAGAACGTGCGCGACGTCCGCAACAACATCGTCGTGCGTCCGTAAACAGGACCCCGCGCGGCGCCGGACCGGCCCGCGCGGACCTGACAGGCCAGGCAGGCTGGAGTCACGACTCCTCGCCTGCCTTTTTCATGCCGCTCGCAACGGCTCGCCCCTTCCTGTCGTGACCCGAAGCAGAACACCATGAAGATCTTCAATTGCGATAACTGCGGCCACCCCGTTTTCTTCGAGAACGTGCAGTGCCTGAATTGCGGATGCGCCCTGGCCTTCCTGCCCGACCAGCTGTCGATGGCCGCCCTCCTCGCACCCGCAGGCCCCGCCGCCGACGGCTCGCCGGGCCTGTGGGTGCGCAGCCATCCGCCCGAGGGCGTGCCGCTGCAATACCGGATGTGCCTCAACCACGACCTGCACCAGAGCTGCAATTTCGCGGTGCCGCCGGAAGACCCCAACCACCTGTGCGTGTCATGCCGCCAGACGCGTGTATTCCCCGACCTGTCCATCCCGGAAAACAGCCAGCGCTGGTACCGAATCGAGGTAGCCAAGCGCCGCCTGTTCTACACACTCGCGCGACTCGGCCTGGCATCGACCACGCCGCCGGCCGCCGGCAGCATGCAGGACGGACCGGTCTACGAATTCCTCGCCGACGTACCGGGCGGGCCACGCGTGATGACTGGCCACAACCAGGGCCTGATCACGCTCAACATCGCCGAAGCCGACGACGACGAGCGTGAGCGCCGCCGTGTCCAGCTGGGCGAGCCCTACCGCACACTGCTCGGCCACCTGCGCCATGAGTCGGGGCATTTCTATTGGGACCGGCTGATCCGCGAGGGCAATCGCATCGATGATTTCCGCGCGGTCTTCGGCGACGAATCGCTCGACTACCAACAGGCGCTGCAGGCCCATTACGCAGCCGACCACAGCGCCAACGAGTGGCAGGTGGACTTCGTCAGTGCCTATGCCACCTCCCACCCCTGGGAAGACTGGGCAGAGACCTGGGCGCACTATCTGCACATGGTCGATCTGCTCGAAACTGCTGCGGCCTATGGCACGCAAGTCGAGGTCCCGGGCATGTCGGGCGGCACTGGGAGCGGACCGGACACGGTGACCAACCCCTTCTCTTCGGCGGTGACCGACTTCGACCAGCTGGTGCAGCAATGGGTGCCGGTGACCTTGATGCTCAACAGCCTCAACCGCAGCCTGGGTCAGGACGACGCCTATCCCTTCGCGCTGTCGCAGGGTGCCCTGCACAAGCTGCGCTTCGTGCACGACGTGATCCACCAGGCGGTCGACATTCCCTTGATCGATGACAAGGCCGACATGACCAAGCCGGCCGACTCGCAGCCTGCGGACACGACAGCTCCAGCCGCCGTGCCTGCGGCCTGAAAATCAGCGGCCGACCTTGGTCATCAGCCGCTGATGGACGGCGGGCGACACGAACTTGTCGACCTCGCCGCCCAGTTGCGCGATCTCGCGCACGAAAGTGCTGGAAATGAACTGGTACTTGTCGCCCGGCGTCAGGAACACGGTTTCGACGTCGGGCATGAGCGTGCGGTTCATGCCGGCGAGCTGGAACTCGTAGTCGAAATCGGTCACGGCCCGCAGGCCACGCACCATGGCCCGTGCACCGCGCGCGACCACGAAATCGCGCAGCAGCCCGGCAAAACTTTCCACCTCGACATGTCCGTAGGGCGCCACCGCCTCTCGAACCATCGCGATGCGTTCCTCCAGCGGAAACATCGTCTTCTTGTGGTGGCCCGCAGCGACCGCCACGATGACCCGGCCGAACAGCTGGGTGGCCCGGCGCACCACGTCCTCATGGCCGAGGGTGATCGGGTCGAAGGTGCCGGGGTAGACGGCGATGAGAGGGGCCATTCGGCGATGCTCCTGGATGACGTCGCGCGATTATGGCGAGCGACGCAGCAGATGCGCATGCACCGCGCCGGCCCGCACATGGCGGTCGAGGGTCCAGCCCAGCGGAGACAGGCGCTCCTCGCTCCAGGCTTCGGGCGCCTCCAGGTACACACGGCCCTCCGCCGCGAGCCCGACGGCGGCCGCCTTGAGGGCTGCGCCGAACAGGTCGGCCTCAAAGGGCGGATCGATCAGGGCCAGATCCCAGGCGGCCGGCGCCTCGCGCAGAGCCGCGATGCCGTCGCCGCGCCGCACTTCCACGGTCGGTGCAGACAGACGTGCGGCGATTGCCTTGATGGCTGCCACCAGCTTCACGTCCTGCTCGCACAGCAGCACCCGTGCCGCGCCGCGCGAGGCGCATTCGAGGCCGAGCGCGCCGCTGCCGGCGAAGGCGTCGATGCAGCGCCAGCCAGTCAGGTCCTGGCCAAGCCAGTTGAACAGCGTCTCGCGTACGCGGCCCGGCGTGGGGCGCAGGCCGGGAAGATCGGGCACCGGCAGCGGCGTGCGCTTCCAGGCACCGCCGAGGATGCGCACCTCGCCGGGCCCGCCGTGCGGCCTGGGCGATGCGAGCATCCTGGGATTGCCAGGCTTCCTCATGACGCACCTCCGACCACCACGGTGACCATGCGCTCGGGCTGCAGCACCCGCTGAAAGGCAGCGCGGATGTCCGCCACACCGACCGCTTCGACCCGTGCGGTCCAGGTGTCCAGATAGTCGAGCGGCAGGTGGTTCCAGGCGATGTTGGCGACGTTGCCGACCAGCTTGGCATTGCTGTCGAGCCGCAGCGGAAAGCCGCCGACGAGGTTGTCCTTGGCGGCCTTCAGCTCCGCCTCGGTCGGGCCGTCGGCCACGAACGTCGCGAGCACCTCGCGAACCACGCCGACCGCCTGAGCGGCCTGGTCCGGCCGCGTCTGCAGGCCGATGGTGAAGGCGCCCGCGTCGAGTGCCGGGTCGAAGCTCGAATACACGCTGTAGCTCAGCCCCCGCTGTTCGCGCACCTGCTGGGTGAGGCGCGACACGAAGCCGCCACCGCCGAGGATGTAGTTGCCGACGGTGAGCGCGAAGTAGTCCGGATCGGCGCGGGCGATGCCCGGTTGGCCGATGTAGACGTGCGCCTGCGCCGACTTGAACGGCTGGCGGATGTCCTGTGCCAGCGCCAGCGGCTGCACGCGCGGCACGGCCGGCAGGGGGGCACAGGCCTGGGCCTTCAGGCGCGAGAGCAGCGCCGAGGCGAGCTGGTCGGCCTGGCTGCGGTCGAGCGCACCGACGATGCTGATCTTGGCGCCGCAAGGCCGAAGGCGCGCATGGAATTCGCGCATCGCGGCGGTAGTGATGGCCTGCAGGCTGGCTTCGGTGGTTTCGCTGCCGTAGGGATGTTGGCCGAAGACCGCCTTGTCGTAGAGACGGGCCGCGCGCGTGCCGGGCCGCGTCTCGGCCTCGCGCAAGGCGGCGGCGATGCGTTGGCGCTCGGTGGTCCAGACCGCATCGGGGAACGAGGGTTCGCCGATCTGGCGTGCCGCGAGCGCGGCAGCTCGGGCCAGCAGCGCCGGGTCGGCGAGCGAGCGCAGTGTGAAGCTGAAGCGGTCGTTGCCCGCTCCCGCGCCGAACTGCGCACCGAGGTCGGCCCAGGCGTCGTCGAGCGCGTCCTCGTTCATCGGGGGCGCGTTGCCATCGGCGCGCACACCCTTGTCGAGCATGCCGGCGGTGACGCTGGCGAGGCCGGCCATCGGCGCGGGTTCACGGCGCGAGCCGGCGTCGAAGTCGATCTGCGCGTCGATGATGGGCACCGCCCGGCTTTCGACGAAGAACACTTCGGCGCCGTCGGGGCGCGACCAGTGCTCGATCGGCAAGGCCGCATGCGCGGTGGCGGCCATCACGGCCAGGCAGGCGGCGAGCAGGCGCAGGCCGATGGAGAGAGAGGGTCGTGCCAGCATGGATGTCCTGCGTTCGTTCAATGGACCACCGCGCCCGGACGGGCTTCATCGGCTTGCGTGCGCGGAAGCTTGGCCGGATCGCGCGGCAAAGGCACCAGGGTGCCGACGGTCAGCTGGTCGTCGCCGAAATAGCGCGACGCCACCGACTTCAGTTGATCGGAGGTGACGGTTTCCAGCCGGTCGAGCAGCTGGCTGTCGGCGTCCGGCGGCAGGCCCTGGACCCAGTTGCTGCCGAGGTCGCGCGCCTGCGAGAAAACCGAGTCGCGCTGGAAGATCTCGCCCGCACGCCATTGCGTCTTGACCCGGCGCAGCTCGGCCTCGTCGACGCCCTCGCGGGCGATGCGCGCCACCTCGCCGCGCAGCGCGGCTTCCAGCTGGGCAGCCGTGTGGCCCTGGGCCGGGATGCCGGCGAGGTAGAACACCCGAGGGCCGCGCGCCACCGGCGAATAGGAGGCGTCGACGCCATCGGCCACGCGCTTGGGGCCACGTGCCAGGGTGCGTCCGAGGCGGGCACCGGAGTAGCCGTCGAGCACGGCCGACAGCATGGTCAGTGCCAGAGCGTCCTGCGAATCCGGGGTCTTGATCGCGTCGGGCTCCAGCGATTCGAGCCCGGGCGCGCGGAACGCCATCGCCACGTAAGCCTGGTCGGCCGGCGCGCGGAAGTCGAACCGGCGCATGCCCACCTGTGGCGGCTCGGGGCGCGGCTTGCGCGCGGGCACCGCCGCCGAGCTTGCGCGGCCGTAGGTCTGCTCCGCCCAATCGCGCACCTGCTGCACATCGACATCGCCAGCGATGACCACCGCTGCATTGGCCGGCACATACCAGCGCCGATAGAAGTCGCGCACGTCTTCAGCGGTGAAGGCGGCGATGTCACCCATCCAGCCGACCACCGGCCGGTGGTAGGGCGACGCGGTCCAGATCTGCGCGGAGAGCGCCTCGTAGAGCCGGCTGCGCGGGTTGTCTTCGGTGCGCATGCGGCGCTCTTCGGCGACGACTTCGCGCTCTTTCAGAAACTCCGCGTCGGGCCAACTGTTGTGCGCGAAGCGGTCGGCTTCGAGCTTCATCACGTCCTGCAGGCGATTGACCGGTACCTGCTGGTAGTAGCCGGTGTAGTCGGCGGTGGTGAAGGCGTTCTCCCGACCACCCAGCGCCGCGACCCGCCGCGAGAACTCGCCGACCGGCACGTCCGGCGTGCCCTTGAACATCATGTGCTCGAGCATGTGGGCGATGCCCGAGATGCCGTCGACTTCGTCCATGGCGCCGGCGCGCACCCACAGCATGTTGACCGCCGTCGGGGCTCGGCGGTCGACGCGCACGATGAGCGTCATGCCGTTGGACAGGGTGAACTGCTGCGTCTCGGCCCGCACGGCCGGGCGTGCCGGGGATGCGAGCGCCGACCCGGAAGGCGGCGTGTCGGGGCCCGTGGGTTGGGCGACGGCATGTGCCGTCGCAACGACCATGGCGGTCAGGAAAAGCAGGCCGCGCGAAGCACGACGGGCGGCTCTGCCGCGCTCGAATAGTCGTTTCATAGAATGGTTGATTCTAAGAACGCGCCCATGTTCAGTTTTTTCAAGAAAAAGCCACCGACGCCCGCGCCGGAACCCACACCATCGCCGCCAGCGTCTTCGGCGGAGGAGCCGGCTGCCGCCGGTGCCCTCGGCTGGCTGAAGAACCAGTTCGGCCTGGCGCCGCCACCACCCTCGCCCGCTCCGGCCCTGGCGCCGGTCGAGCCGCCGGCACCGCCGGCCTGGTCGCCGGCAGCGACGCCTGCGCCGACGCGCGCACCCGAACCCGCGCCGGCTCCGATCGTCCAGCCACCGGCGCCATCGGCCGTGCCGACTCCGGTGCCGCCAGCGCCTTCGCCCGCTGCGGTCGCGCCATCCGTCGCCCCCACTCCGCACTTCCAGCCCACCATGCCGGCGACGCCGGTCTCACCTGTTTCCGCCGAGCTGGCAGCGCCCGAACGCGCCGGCTGGATGCAGCGCCTGCGCGGCGGCCTGCGCAAGACCAGCGGCAGCATCACCTCGGTCTTCGTCGGCGCGCGGATCGACGACGCGCTCTACGACGAGCTCGAAGACGCCCTGCTGATGGCCGACACCGGCGTCAAGGCCACGCAGCACCTGCTCGACGACCTTCGCCGTCGGGTGAAGGAACAACGCAGTGGCGACCCCGCGGTCGTCAAGACGCTTTTGGCCGACGCCATCGCCGACCTGCTCAAGCCGCTGGAAAAAAGCCTGGAAGTGGGGCGCCACACGCCCACCGTGATCATGGTCGCGGGCGTCAACGGCGCCGGCAAGACGACCTCCATCGGCAAGCTCACCAAGCACCTGGCCGACGCCGGCGCCACGGTGCTGCTGGCAGCGGCCGACACCTTCCGCGCCGCCGCCCGCGAGCAACTGGGCGTGTGGGCCGACCGCAACCTGGTCGAGATCATCGGCCAGCAGGGCGGCGACCCGGCGGCGGTCAGCTACGACGCGGTCACCGCCGGCAAGGCGCGCGGCAAGGACGTGGTGCTGGTCGACACCGCCGGCCGCCTGCCCACGCAGCTGCACCTGATGCAGGAGCTGCAGAAGATCAAACGGGTAGTGCAGAAGGCCGACGCCAGCGCACCGCACGAGGTGCTGCTGGTGATCGACGGCAACACCGGCCAGAACGCGCTGGCGCAGGTGCGCGCCTTCGACGACGCGCTGGGCCTGACCGGCCTCATCGTCACCAAGCTCGACGGCACCGCCAAGGGCGGCGTGCTGGCCGCCATCGCGCAGGAGCGGCCGATTCCGGTCTATTTCGTGGGCGTGGGCGAGAAGCTCGAAGACCTCGAAACCTTCAACGCACGCGAATTCGCGCAGGCCCTGCTGGGCTGAGTCCGGCTGCCCGGCTTTGTCGGGCCGCGAGTGCCAGGGGGCGTTCGGCGCCCGGCAGCCGGAACACGGTGCGCTCGATGGTCTGGCCGGCGGCGTCGACCTGCGTCGCGCCCTGGGCCGTGCTGGCGACGCTCTGCGCCACCAGCCCCTTGATCTCCCGCGCGGCCTCGACCGCCGCGTGGAGCGCCACGATGTTGGCCTGAAAGGCGATGCTGTCGATCATCCCGAGGTGTCGCCCACCCGGGCCACGTTAGCCCAGGCCCATGCCCACGTGGGCCTTGCCGGGAGTACACGACGACGCCACGCGCCTCGCCCGGCGGCAGGTCGGCCGTCAGTGCGGCACCTGCCTCGGCGACCCTGGCCCGCTCGGTCTGGAAGGCCTTCCAGGTGGCGAGCAATGCGGAGTCGGCACCGCCCAGCAAGCTGTTCTTCCATTTTTATTCCGGGTCTTGAAGGCGGCCTCCGTCGCCCGCATCTCCCGTTCTTGAGACACGTTTTCTGCACGTCGACCGAGAAGGTGTCGAGGCAATGGCAAGGCCTGGATGCGGAACAGCGCAGCGAGCAGCAGGAGCAGCAGGAGCGTCAGGTACGCGGCTCGGCCGCCGCAAAGCGTAACCACGGGCCGCGCCTGATCGACGAGTGACTTTTGTGCGACTGCGCTTGTCTGCCGAGTCGGAATTTTCCGCTCTTCCGCAAGCGTCTTTCCTACGGATGCGGCGCTCGCCCGCGCGCTGAATAAATCAACCCCCTGGCGCTATCCATTCGATAGGAAGGTGGGGAACTCGGGCCTTAGCACTCTCTCTAACCGAGTGCTAATATGGTTCGCTATGAGGAAAGGATGCCTGGTATGAACTACCCCGCTGGAGCTGCCACTGCCGTCGCCACCGCCAATCCGTGGTCGATGGTGCCGCCCCTGGGCAACCTCGACGCCTATATCTCGGCGGTCAACCGCCTGCCGCTACTCACCCTTGAGGAAGAGCAGCGTTTCGCCCGTGAGTTGCGCGACGAGAACAAGGTCGAGTCCGCCGGTAAGTTGGTGCTCTCCCACTTGCGCCTGGTCGTGTCGATCTCGCGCCAATATCTCGGTTACGGCCTGCCGCACGGCGACCTGATCCAGGAAGGCAATGTCGGCCTGATGAAGGCCGTCAAGCGATTCGACCCCGAACAGGGCGTGCGGCTGGTGAGCTATGCCCTGTACTGGATCAAGGCCGAGATCCACGAATACATCCTGAAGAACTGGCGCATGGTGAAAGTGGCCACCACCAAGAGCCAGCGCAAGCTGTTCTTCAACCTGCGTTCGATGAAGCAGGCCTTCAAAGCCAACTCGGCGCTGGATGTGGAACTCGACACCCACCGCGACACCCTGAGCGCGAGCCAGGTGGAAACGGTGGCCGAGCGCCTGAACGTGAAGCCCGAGGAAGTCACCGAAATGGAGATGCGTCTGGCCGGCGGCGACGTGCTGCTCGACCCGTCTCCGTCGGACGACGGCGAGCAGGCTTTCGGCCCGATCGCCTACCTGGCCGACGTGGCCCACGAGCCGACCGCCATGATCGAATCGCACCAGCGTGACGTGATGGCCACCGACGGCATCGCCACCGCGCTGGAGGCGCTGGACGACCGCAGCCGCCGCATCGTGGAAGAGCGCTGGCTCAAGGTGAACGACGACGGCTCGGGCGGCATGACGCTGCACGAACTCGCCGCCGAATACCACGTGAGCGCCGAGCGCATCCGCCAGATCGAATCGGCCGCCATGAAGAAGATGAAGAAGGCGCTGGCCGAATACGCCTGAGGCCGGGCCGCTTCTGCCCCGAGGGGCCGTTTCCGCGAGGAAACGGCCCCTCGCGTTTTTCTGCGGCACACTCCGCAGCCCATGAACAAGACCGCCACTCGCCGCGCCGCGCTGCTCGCCCTGGCCGCCACCTGGGCCGGCGCCCGCGCCCAGGCGCCGGCCGGCCCCAAACCAACGCTCTGGCCGACCCGGCCACTGCACATCGTGGTGGGTTTTCCGGCGGGATCCTCGCCCGACATCACCGCCCGCACGCTGGCCGAACCGCTGTCGCGTGCGCTCGGCCAACCGGTGATCGTCGACAACAAGGTCGGCGCCGGCGGCAACATCGCGGCGGAGTTCGTGGCGCGGGCCACGGACGACCACACCATCGGCCTGATGATCAACGGCAATCTCACGATCGCCCGGCTGATCAATCCCCGCATCCATTACGACCCGCTGCGCGATTTCGCCCCGATCGGCCTGATCGGCACCTCGCCGCTGGTGCTGGCGGCGCCCATCCAGTCACCAGGCGCCGACGCCCGCGCCTTCCTTCAGGCGGCGCGGCAGGCAGGCGACCGCTGGAGCTACGGCACACCCGGTGTGGGCACGGTCGGCCACGTGGGTATGGAACTGCTCAAGCGGCGCCTGCGGATAGCCCCGGTGCATGTGCCCTACCCCGGCTATCCGCAAGTGGCCAACGCGATGATCGCGGGCGAACTGCAGCTCGCCCTGCTGCCACCCAGCCTCGCGGCGGCACAGGCCCGGGCCGGCAAGCTGCGCGCGCTCGGCGTGACAGCCCGCACCCGCAGCACGCTGGTGCCGGAAATTCCGAGCTTGAAGGAAGCCGGCGTCGACGATTTCGAACTGGAGATCTGGAACGCGGTCGCGGCCCCCGCCGGCATGCCGCGTGCGGTGGTCGAGCGGCTGTCGACCTTGTTTTCGGAGATCGTGCGCACGCCCGACATGCGCACCCGGCTGTTCCAGCAGGGCTGGCAGGCGGTGGGCGGATCGTCGGAGGGCCTGACGCTGCGCATGCGCTCGGACGCCGTGACGATGGGCGAGGTGATCCGCAGCGCGCGGATCACCGCCGAATGAGGCGCCGGCTCAGGCCTGCTGCTGCAGCAGCAGCTTGATGTCGGCCGCCAGCGGCGCGCTGCCGCCGCCGTACTTGGCGTAGAGCCGCAGCCGGCCCTGGGGGTCGTAGAGGTAGGTGGCGGCGGAATGGTCCATCGAATAGCTGCCCGGCGCGGTGCCTTCGACCTTCTTGTAGTAGACCTTGAAGTCCTTGGCCACGGCGACCAGCTGCTCCGGACTCGGCCGCAGCGCGATGAAGCCGGGGTCGAAGTTGGCCATGTAGGCCTGGAGGATCTCGGGCGTGTCGCGCTCCGGATCCACGGTGATGAAGACCGTCTGCAGCTTGTCGGCGTCGGCGCCGAGCTGCGTCTTGATCTCGACCATCTCGGCCAGCGTGGTCGGGCACACGTCCGGACACTGGGTGTAGCCGAAGAACACCGCGACCACCTTGCCCTTGAACTCGTCGAGCGTGCGGACCTTGCCGTTGGCGTCCGGCAGGCTGAAGCCCTTGGCGTATTCGGCGCCGGTCAGGTCGACCGCCTGGAAGGCCGGGCCGGGTGGCGCCGCCTTGGAGCAGGCGGCCAGGACGGCAGCCAGGCCGGCGCCGGCGGTCATGCGGAGAAAGGTGCGAGTCTTCATCGGCGGCATCAGAAAAGGTAGTGGTCCACCAGCAGGGCTGCGAACAGCACGCTCAGGTGGATCAGCGAAAAACGGAAGGTGCGGCGCGCGAGGCCGTCGGAATAGTGGCGCCAGAGCGCGAAGGCGTAGCCGCAGAAGCCGATCGACAACACGATCGCCACCACCAGGTACAGCCAGGAGCTCATGCCGTAGGCGAAGGGCATCAGGCAGCCGGCGAACAGCACGAAGGTGTAGAGCAGCACCTGCAGCCGGGTGAATTCGTTGCCGTGGGTCACGGGCAGCATCGGCAGGCCGGATTTGCGGTAGTCCTCCACGCGGTAGAGGGCCAGCGCCCAGAAGTGCGGCGGTGTCCACAGAAAGATGATGAGAAACAGAATCAGCGCTTCCGGGCCGACGTCGCCGGTCATGGCCGCCCAGCCGAGCACCGGCGGCATGGCGCCCGAGGCACCGCCGATCACGATGTTCTGCGGCGTCATCGGCTTGAGGATCACGGTGTAGATCACCGCGTAGCCGACGAAGGTGGCGAAGGTGAGCCACATGGTCAGCGGGTTGATCCACACATACAGGATGGCCGAGCCGACCGCGCAGAGCAGGCCGGAAAACAGCAGGGTCTGGCCGTCGCCGAGTTCGCCGCGCGCGGTGGGGCGCCAGGCGGTGCGGCGCATGCGGGCGTCGATGCCTTTTTCGACCAGGCAGTTGAACGCGGCCGCCGCGCCCGCCACCAGCCAGATGCCGAAGCAGGCGACCACCGCGCGCTGTACTTCGGCCCAGGTGGGCGCGCCGGGCACGGCCAGCACCATGCCGATCAGCGCGCAGAAGACGATGAGCTGCACCACCCGCGGCTTGGTGAGGGCGTAGAACTGCCGCACCCGCGATGGCGGTGCGGCGGAGGGCGGATGGACGGCGGGCGTAGCGGGATTCATGCGGGAAGCGAGGATAAGCGGCCCTGCGGCTGCGTGGCCGCACGGCAGGAAGACAGGGTCCAGACCAGGGCGGCCACCAGCGCGGCGGCGCCACCGGTGTGCAGCACCGCGGCGACGAGCGGCCAGTCGAGGACGACGTTGGACAGCCCGGTGACGAGCTGCAGCGCGGCGAGCGCGGCCACCGTGCGCACCGGCCGGCGCAGCGCCTCGATGCGCCAAAGGCGCCAGGCGACGACGACCAGCAGCAGGAAAACGACGTAGGCGAACAGGCGGTGGGCGTAGTGGATGGCGGTGAGCGCGGCGAAGTCGATCGGGCTGCCGTCGGCGAGCTGGCCGAGCGGGCGCCAGATTTCGAAGCCACGGGCAAAGTCCATCGGCGGCCACCACTGGCCCTGGCAGGTGGGAAAACCGTCGCAGACCAGCACGGCGTAATTGGTGCTGACCCAGCCGCCCAGCAGCACCTGCAGCCCCACCGCCGCCAGCGTGGCCAGCAGCAGCGCATGCTGGCCCGGCGACACGGGCGCTTCGGCGACCCCGCGCTGCGCCAGGCCGTGGCGCGCCGCCTGACGCGCGAGCAGGGCCAACAGCACCACGCCACCGGCCAGATGCATCACCACGATGGCGGGAAAGAGCTTCCAGGTCACGGTCCAGGCGCCGAACGCCCCTTGTATGCAGACCCAGACCAGCGTGGCCGTCGGCCACCAGGGATGCACCGCCGGCACGGCGCCGCCGTGCAGCCGTCGGCGCCAGGCGCGCCAGTTGACGATGGTGAGCGCGATGATCAGCACGCCCACGCCGGTGGCGAGATAGCGGTGCACCATCTCCACCCAGGCCTTGCGATGGGTCACCGGGCCGTCGGGCATGGCGGCCTGGGCCGCGTCGATCTGGCTGCGTGCCGCGACCGGGTGCGCTTCGCCATAGCAGCCGGGCCAGTCGGGGCAGCCCAGACCGGAATCGGTGAGACGGGTGAAGGCGCCGAACAGCACCAGGTCGAAGGTGAGGAACAGGGTGAGCACCGTCAGCGCCTGCAGCCGGCGGGCCGGGCCGGCGCGGCGGTTGCGAAAGGCCAGCCACAGTAGCGGTCCGAGCGCGATCAGCAAGCCGGTGAGCATCATCTGCACCAGCGGCGAATAGTCGTAGAGAGGCGTGGGGTTCATCGGGAAAATGCGGCTCAGCGGCCCGGCTGGTCCCAGGAGACGGCGGCGCGCAGCAAGCGATCGAGGTCGCGCTTGGCCTTGGCGGCGCCGGCCATGTCGAGACCGGCGGGAAACCGCATCATCCAGTGGCCGAGCGGGTCGACCAGGTAGAGGTGGTCGGCCAGCGCGTGGCCGGCCTCGGGCTGCAGCCAGCCCGCGATGGCATCGGCCGGCAGGCGCAGCACGGTCGCCTGCTGCAGCGCCGGTCGCAGCCCGGCCGAGACCGGCGCGTCGTCGTCGACCAGCCAGACCCAGTCGAGCCGGTCGCGTTCGCGGCCCAGGCTCTCGCGCAGCTGGCGCTGCAGGTAGAGGCGTTTTTCGCAGTCGGCCGTGCAGGCGCCGCCGGCCACGCTCACCAGCAGCCACTGGCCGGCCAGGGCGGGCAGGCGCACCGTATCGCCGTCGAGCGTGCGCGCGGCGATGTCGGGCAGTGAAGGCTGCTGGCCGATGAGCGTACCGAAGCTGCGGTGGCCCTGCGGCCGGATCACGTAGTAGGTGAAGTACGAGGCCACCACCGGCGCGGCGCACATGGCCATCACCAGCAGCATCTTCCAGCGGCCCCGCGAGGTGCGGCCGGCGGCGTCGAGCGCCGCGCCGGGCAAGGGCATGGAGTGCACCGCCAGGTCCAGGAACTGGTCGGCTACGGCGCCACTGGCAGCGCCGGCCTTGTCAGGCAGCGCGCGGGCGTCGGATGAATTGGAACCAGGCATAGAGGACGACGATGAGGGCGCAGAGCCCGAACCATTGGAAGGCGTAGCCATAGTGGCGCTCGACGCCGGAGGTGACCGGCGTCCAGTCGCGCTGCAAGCCTTCGCTGGCGGCGCCGGTCTGCACGACGGTCCACGGCACCAGCGGCAGGCCGGTGTCGCGACGGAAGGCGGACAGGTCGAGATTTTGCCGGATCGGCGAATCCCCCTGCGGCGCGGCGGCGAAGTCGTAGAGCCGGGCGGGCGGCGGGGCGACGCGACCGGCGACCTCGACCGGGCCTTCGGGCGTGGCGACCGGCAGCAGGTGGGCGCGATCCTGGAAGTCGCGCGGGATCCAGCCGCGCTGCACCATCACCACCGCGCCGGGCGACAGTTCGAGCGGCGTCAACACGAAGAAACCCGGGCGGCCGAACATCTGGCGGTTGTCGAGGTAGACGGTGCGCTGCGCCAGCCAGCGACCGTGCAGGGCCACGCGGCGATGGATCAGCGTGTCGGCGTCGGCACCGGCGAGAGCGCTGTCGGCCAGCACCGGCAAGGCGGCGCGGCCGACGATCTCGGCCTCGATCGCCTCTTTCTGCGCCGCGCGCTGCAGCTGCCAGCGGCCGAGCGACGCCGTGACGGCCAAGCCGAGCAGCGCGGCCACGTTGATCGTCCAGAAACGCCACCCGCGCCGAGGAAAACCCGGGCCGGCCATCACCGGGTCGGCCGGATAATCCGCGCCATGAAGCTGATCGTCGCCCTCGCCTTCCTGGCCATCATCGCCAGCCTGGGCGCAGCGCTGTTCTTCATGCTGCGCGACGGCTGCAACGGGCGGGCCAAGACGAGCTCGATGGCGCGTGCGCTCGCCTTGCGGGTGGGTTTCTCGATCGCGCTGTTCATCTGCATCCTGGTGGCCTGGAAGCTCGGTTATATCCACCCGACCGGCCTGCCGGTGGGCGGCTGAGCGCACGCAAAAAAGGCGCCGCGCGGCGCCTTTTCCATTCGGTGCCGTACAGCCCGGTCACATCCAGTAGACCAGCGTATAGAGCCCGAGCCACACCACGTCGACGAAGTGCCAGTACCAGGCGGCGCCCTCGAAGCCGAAATGGCGCTCCGGCGTGAAATGCCCCTTGCGCAGCCGCAGGGTGATGAACAGCAGCATCAGCATGCCGATGAACACATGGAAGCCGTGGAAGCCGGTGAGCATGAAGAAGGTGGAGCCGTACACGCCCGAGTTGAGCTTCAGGTTCAGTTCGGTGTAGAGATGGTGGTATTCGTAGCCCTGCACCGCAAGGAAGACGATTCCCAGCGCCACCGTCGCCCACATGAAGGCGAGCGTGCGGTCGCGGTGGCCTTCGCGCAGCGCATGGTGCGCGATGGTGAGCGTGACGCCCGAGCTCAGCAGCAGCGCGGTGTTGATGGTGGGCAGCCAGAAGGGCCCAACCGTCTGGAAGGGCTCGACCAGACCGCCGGGCGCTGCCGTGGCGCCGGCCGCCACGCTGGGCCACACGGCCTTGAAATCGGGCCACAGCAGGGCGTTGTCGAGGCTGCCGAGCGCCGGCACCGAATGCATGCGCGCCCACCACAGCGCGGTGAAGAAGGCTCCGAAGAACATCACCTCCGAGAAGATGAACCACGACATGCTCCAGCGAAAGGACAGGTCGATCTTGTAGCCGTAGAGCCCGCCCTCGCTTTCGGCCACCGCGTCGCGGAACCACTGGAAGAGCACGAACAGCCAGCCGATCATGCCGGCGGCCAGGCTGTACATGCCCCAGTCGTGGCCGTTGATCCACTGCGAGGCGCCAAGGATCACGAAGAACAGGCCGGCGGCGGCCAGCGCCGGATGGCGCGAGGCGGCCGGCACGAAGTAATAAGGGGTGGCGCTGCTGCTCGGGGCACTCATGGTTGTGTCGCTCCTGTTCTTGTATTTCGCTCAGACGATCCAGCGCACCAGCGCCATCAGCGCCAGCACCAGGACCACCGCCGCGCCGAAGCCGACGGCCAGCACCAGCAGCGGATGGAGATGGGCGTCTTCTTCCAGGCCGCTGGCCTTGCGCAGCCCGAGAAAAGACCACGCCACCGCCCGCACGCTGCGCAGAAAGCCGGGCCGGCGCGCGCTCACGATCCGGCTCCCGGCAGCGCGGCATGCACCGCCACCTGCGCCGCGCCGGCATCGGCCAGCGGCGCGGGCGGCGTGCGGCCGCCGACCTCGAAGAAGGTGTAGGAGAGCGTGATGGTGTTGACGTCCTTCGACAGCTTGGGGTCGATGACGAAGGCGACCGGCCACTGCTTCTTCTCGCCCGGCTCCAGCGTGTACTGGTTGAAGCAGAAGCACTGCAGCTTGTTGAAGTGCGCCATGGCCTGCTGCGGCGCGTAGCTGGGAATGGCCTGGGCCGACATGCGCCGGTCCTGGGTGTTCTGGAACTCGTACATCACCGTGGCGAGTTCGCCCGGATGCACCTTCACCGAGGCCACCGCCGGCCGGAACGACCACGGCCCGCGCGCATTGGCGTCGAACTCCACGGTGATGGTGCGGCTCGTGTCCACCTGCGTGTTGGCCGGCAGGCGCGCGGCGCCGGGCAGGTTGAGCTCGGAGCGGGCCAGCACATTGATGCCGGTGGCCTCGCAGATCGCGTTGTAGAGCGGCACCAGCGCATAGCCGAAGGCGAACATGCCGCAGGTCACCACCAGCAGCTTGCCCAGCATGCGTGCGTTGTGGCCGCGCAGTTTCATGGCGTGGACGCCCTAGCGGCCGACCAGCGCGGCACGCGCCAGGAAGCCGATGAAAAAGGCCACCGCGATCGAGGCCAGGATCAGCCCGAGGCGGCGGTTGGCGCGTTTCTGTTCGGGCGTCATGGGGTGGCCTCGAGGCATCAACCGACGATGCGGGTGGCGGTGGCGTCGAGCTTGGGCGGCGTCTCGAAGGTATGGAAGGGCGCCGGCGACGGCACCTCCCATTCCAGACCCTCGGCCGCTTCCCAGGGCCGCTGCGGCGCCGGCTCGCCCTTGCCGCGCATCATGGGCAGCACGATGAAGACGAAGAAGTAGACCTGGGCGAAGCCGAAGAAGAAGGCGCCGACCGAGGCCACCGCGTTGAAGTCGGCGAACTGCATCGGGTAGTCGGCGTAACGGCGCGGCATGCCGGCCAGGCCCAGGAAGTGCATCGGGAAGAAGGTGACGTTGAAGCTGATCAGCGACCACCAGAAATGCAGCTTGCCGCGACGCTCGTCGTACATCACGCCGGTCCACTTGGGCGCCCAGTAGTACACGGCCGAGAACATCGAGAACAGGCTGCCCGCCACCAGCACGTAGTGGAAATGCGCCACCACGTAGTAGGTGTCCTGCAGCTGGATGTCGACCGGCGCCATCGCCAGGATGAGCCCGGTGAAGCCGCCCATGGTGAACACGAAGATGAAGCCGACCGCGAACAGCATCGGCGTCTCGAAGGTCATGGAGCCCTGCCACATGGTGGCGATCCAGTTGAAGATCTTCACCGCCGTCGGCACCGCGATCAGCATGGTGGCGTACATGAAGAACAGCTGGCCGGTCACCGGCATGCCGGTGGTGAACATGTGATGCGCCCAGACGATGAAGGAGAGGATCGCGATCGACGAGGTCGCATACACCATGGAGGCATAGCCGAAGAGCTTCTTGCGGGCGAAGGCCGGCACCACCTGGCTGATGATGCCGAAGGCCGGCAGGATCATGATGTAGACCTCGGGGTGGCCGAAGAACCAGAAGATGTGCTGGTACATCACCGGGTCGCCGCCGCCGGCGGGGTTGAAGAAGCTGGTGCCGAAATGACGGTCGGTCAGCGTCATGGTGATGGCGCCCGCCAGGACCGGCATCACCGCGATCAGCAGGTAGGCGGTGATCAGCCAGGTCCAGGCGAACATCGGCATCTTCATCAGCGTCATGCCCGGGGCGCGCATGTTGAGGATGGTCACGATGATGTTGATCGAGCCCATGATCGAGCTGGCGCCGAGGATGTGCATCGCGAAGATGCCCGAGTCCATGGACGGGCCCATCTGCAGCGTCAGCGGCGCATAGAGCGTCCAGCCGGCGGCCGGCGCGCCGCCCGGCAGGAAGAAGCTGGTGACCAGCATGATGGCCGCCGGAATCATCAGCCAGAAGCTGAAGTTGTTCATGCGCGCGAAGGCCATGTCGGAGGCGCCGATCTGCAGTGGGATCATCCAGTTCGCGAAGCCCACGAAGGCCGGCATGATCGCGCCGAACACCATGATCAGCCCGTGCATGGTGGTGAGCTGGTTGAACAGCTCGGGGTTGACCAGTTGCAGCCCGGGCTGGAACAGCTCGGCGCGGATCAGCAGCGCCAGCAGGCCGCCCACCATCAGCATGGTGAAGCTGAACAGCAGGTAGAGCGTGCCGATGTCCTTGTGGTTGGTCGCGAACACCCATCGGCGCCAGCCGTGCGGCGCGCCATGGTGCTCGTCGTGGCCCGCGGCGTGCCCGTGGCCGTGGTCGGTGGGACTGTGGTCGATGACTGCGCTCATGGTGTTTTTTCCTGGTGGCTCAGTGCCGTCTCTTACTTGTTGCGCTGCGCCAGCACTTCGGAGGGCTGCACCAGCTGACCGGTCTTGTTGGACCAGCTGTTCTTGGTATAGGTGGCGACCGCCGCGAGGTCGGTGTCGCTCAGCTGTTTCCAGGACGGCATGGTGTTGTTGTTCTGGCCGTTGAGCAGCACGTGGATCTGCACCGTGTGGTCGGCGTCGGTCACCTTGGCGCTGCCGTCGAGCGGCTTGATCGGACCGCCGCCCTTGCCGTTGGCCTGGTGGCAGACGGCGCAGTTGGCGGTGTAGACCTTCTCGCCGCGCGGCAGCATGTCGGCCAGCGTCCAGACCTTGTTGGGGTCGTCCTGCTTGGCCGCCGCCTTTTTCTGCTGGTCGGTCACCCAGGCGGTGTAGTCGGCGGCGGACACCACCTTCACGTGGATCGGCATGTAGGCGTGCTCCTTGCCGCAGAGCTCCTGGCATTGGCCGTAGTAGTCGCCGGTCTTCTCGGCGCGGAACCAGGTGTCGCGCACGAAGCCGGGAATCGCGTCCTGCTTGATGCCGAACTGAGGCACCGCGAAAGCGTGGATCACGTCGTTGGCGGTGGTGATGATGCGGATCTTCTTGTCGACCGGCACCACCAGCGGGTTGTCGACCTCCAGCAGGTAGTTGTCGGGGATCTGTCCCTTGGCGCCGTTGTTGGACAGCTCGCGGTGCGCCGGCAGCAGCGTCGAGACGAAACCCAGGCCGGCGCCCTCCCCGTTGAGGTAGTCGTAACCCCATTTCCACTGGTAGCCGGTGGCTTTGATGGTGAGGTCGGCGTTGCTGGTGTCCTTCTGCGCCACCAGCGTGCGGGTGGCGGTGAGCGCCATCACGATCACGATGAGGAACGGGATCACGGTCCAGGCGATTTCCACGAACACCGACTCGTGGAAGTTGGCGGCCTGGTAGCCCTTGGACTTGCGGTGCTTCCAGATGGAATAGAACATCACCGCGAACACCGCCACGAAGATCACGGTGCAGGTGATGAGCATGCCGGAGTGCAGCAGATGCTGGTCTTCCGAAATCTTGGTGACACCCACCGGAAGATTGAGCTGGCGCACCGCCGGCCCACCCGGCAGGTCGCCCACCGCATGCGCGGCGGTGGCGATGCCGGCGGCGGCCAGGGGCAGGACCCGGGCGACTGTGGGGATGCGCTTCATCGTCTTCATTTGTGTCATTCTTAAAACCAAACTTCCGCCGCGCCGCACGCCGCCGGGACGAGATCCGCGCAACCGGCGCGCCTCAGGCGGCGCGCAGGGCCCGGCGGATCTCGGTGGCCAGCGCGGGCCGCAGTTCCGGCCGGACGAAGCGCCCCACCTCGACCGACCTGCCCCGGGCCGACACGCGGATCAGCGAACGATCGCCGACCGTCGGTTCAACCCGCACCCATTCGCGACGGAATTCGGCCCGCTCCAGCCGGCCGGCGGTTTCACATTCGATGACCAGACCGGCGTCGGTGAGCGAGATGCGCTCGCCGTCGGTGGCGTGGCGCGCATAGGCCAGGAAGGCCGCGCCCACGGCGACCAGCTCGATCCCGGCGAAGGGCATGACCAGGCGTGCGCCCATCGACCAGAAGAATCCGGCGATGGTCAGCGAGACCAGGCACAGCGAGACATACACCCACGCCAGCTGCGTCGGCGTGACCGAGCAGTTGCGCTTGAGCCACCAGTGCAGGCCCTGACCCGAGACGGTAGCGAAGCGAAGAACGAGGTTCGACACGGATGTGAGGGGGATAGAACGGCGCCGGAAGCCACCGCGCGCAGGGAGGATTCCCAAAGCCCGAGTAGCGACGATTCTATCCCGGGGCTTACCTTCGGATACCCGTGCAACCCCGGTGTCGCGCCTGGGTAAATGCGGTTCGACCGAGTCCGTCAGGCCCCGGCGGCGGGGCCTCGGCGCAGCATGCGGCGCATGTCCTCCAGCCCCACGGAGCTCTCCGGCGCCAGGCGCGCCTTGGGCAGCGGCTTGAAGGCGTGGCCGTAGACGATCTCGAAGGTGACGCTCAGACGCCCGCCCTCGGCCGGGGTGGCGAGCGCCTCGGCCAGGGCGTGGAGCAGCCGCGCGCGAAAGCCCCGCCCACGCAGCGCGGGAAAGCGCGCCGGATGCAGGTTGCGGCCGATCTCGCGCAGTTCGGCGAGCAGGCGCTCCGGGTTTTCGTAGGTGAGCACGATGCGCTCCATGTCCATCACCGGTTCGGCAAAGCCGGCGTGCACCAGCATGTCGCCCCAGTCGTGCATGTCGGTGAAGGCGTGGCCGGCGGCCGGCCAGCCGTGGGCGGCGTACACCCGGTGCAACTCGCGCAGCGTGTCCGGGCCGAAGCAGGAAAACATCAGATAGCCGTCGACCGCCAACGCCTGGTGCCACTGGCCGATGAGCGCCTGCGGGTCGGCCGCCGCGTGCAGGGCCATGTTGGCCCAGAGCATGTCGACGCTGCGAGGCGCCGGCAGTTGCGCGGGCGCGGCCAGGAAGCGGGGCGCGGCGGCGCCGACGCCCCAGCGGCGCGGACTCCACCAGGGCGCCTCCAGCGCGGTGCGCGCGGCGGCCGCCCGCTCCGGCGTGGACTCGACCACATCGAAGCCGGCATCCGGAAAACGCCGCTGCACTGCCGCGTGGCCCTCGAGCCCGCCACGCAGCGGGAACCAGTGCGCCCAGCGGCCGGGCTTGGCGACGATCCACTCCAGGCGCTGCTCCATGCGCCGGGCGACCTCCTCGTGCAGCCAGGGCGATGCGGCGGACGCCGCCGGCGGCAGGCGCAGCCAGCGGTCGGCGGCAGGTGGGGCGATGGTGGGAGGCAGGTCGGAGGGCACTGTTCGGGCCAGAAGGGCCAGGAGGGGGCCAGCAAAGGCCAGGAAAAAGGGGCCGGCGGAACGCCTGGATGGCCTGAGGGCGCCGAGTATATTGAGCCGCTCCATGTTTCGCCCGCCTCCTCCCGCATGACCCGGTCGACCCGCTGGATCGCCGCCCTGCCCCGGCTGTCCGGCCTGAAGGGTCCGGCGGGCATCTGCACCATCTGCGCGGCCTGGCCGGCGCGCACCTTCTGCGACGACTGCGTGCGCCGTTTCGCGCGACCGGTGGCCGCGCTGCACCACCTGCGCCAGCGAGGTGCCCGCCGGCATCGCCCGCTGCGGCGCCTGCCTGCGCGAGCCGCCGCCGCTCGACGGCTGCGTGGCTGCCGTCGGCTACGGCTACCCGTGGGACCGCAGCATCGTCGCGCTGAAGTTCCGGGGCGAGCCCGGCCTCGCCCGGGCGCTGTCGCAGTTGCTGCGCAGCGCGCCCTGGGTGGAGCCGGCGCTGGAAGCCGCCGACGTGGTGTGCGCGATGCCGTTGTCGGCCGAGCGTCTGCGCGAGCGGGGATTCAACCAGTCCGCACTGCTCGTGCGCCGCCTCGCCCCCGCGCACGGCGACGTCTCGACGCTGCTGCGCATCCGGCACACCCCGGCGCTCAGCGGCATGGACCGCCGCTCGCGCCAGGCGCAGGTGCGCGGCGCCTTCGCGGTCGAACCGTCGCGCATCGGACGCATCGCCGGGCGACGGGTGCTGTTGGTTGACGACGTCATGACCAGCGGCGCCACCCTGCACGAAGCAGCGCGCACGCTGCGGCAGGCGGGCGCGGCGTCGGTGTCGGCGGTGGTGCTGGCGCGCACGCCGCGGGGCTGAACCGCGCACCGCGACAATCGCGGCCATGTTCAACATCGTCCTCGTCCACCCGGAAATCCCGCCCAACACCGGCAACGTGATCCGGCTCGCGGCCAACACCGGCTGCCGCCTGCACCTGGTGGAGCCACTCGGTTTCTCCATGGAAGACCGCCTGCTGCGGCGCGCCGGGCTCGACTACCACGAGTTCGCCGAGGTGCAGCGCCATGCAGACTGGCAGGCCCTGCTCGACCAGGCCAGACCCGAGGCTACCCGCATGTTCGCCCTCACCACCCGGGGCAGCCGACCGGCCCACGAAATCGCCTTCCAGCCTGGCGACTGGCTGGTCTTCGGCTCGGAGACGAGCGGTTTGCCGACAGATTTACGCGATGGATTCTTTCCACCGGAGCAACGGTTGCGCCTGCCGATGCGCGCCGGCCAGCGCAGCCTGAACCTCTCCAACGCGGTGGCGGTGACGGTGTTCGAAGCCTGGCGGCAGAACGGATTCGGCGGGGCTTCGGCCTAGACGGTGAAGCGGCCCGGCGATTCGCGCACCGGCACGAAGGGCTCGCGCAGGAACTCCAGGAACGCATGGCTGCGTGCCGGCACCAGCTGGCGCGACGGCATGGCGCCGTAGAGCGTGTAGCGCCCGCCGACCCAGTCGGGCAGCACATGCACCAGCTCGCCGCTGGCGATCTGGTTGGTGGTGAGCAGGCGCGACAGCAACGCGATGCCGGCACCGTCGAGCGCCGCGCGGTGCAGTACGTCGGAGTGCATGGACTGCAGGGTGACGTTGGCGTCGACGTCGATCGCCTCGCCCGCACCGCTGGCCGGCAGCAGGCGGATGCGCCGGCCGCCGCCGCGCCGCTGCTGGCGCAGGAAATGGTGTTCGCGCAGGTCGTGCGGCACCAGGGGAATGCCGGCGCGAGCCAGGTAGCCGGGCGAGGCGCAGAACAGCCATTCGCCGTGCATCAGCGGGCGCGCCACCAGGTTGGCGTCGAAGTTCTCGTCCTCGATGAGGAAGGTGAGGTCGAACTCCTCCACCCGGGTCTGCGGAATCGCGTCGACGGTGATGTCGAGCACCACCTTCGGATGCCGCAGCGTCCACGCGGCCACGCGGGGTGCCAGGAAGTACGAGGCGAGGACCGGCGTGGCGATCATGTGCAGCACACCGCGCAGCTCGCGGCTGTGGGCCGAGGCGGCGCTTTCGGCTTCGTCGAGCTCGGCGAGGATGCCGCGCAGGCGGGTGAGGTAATGGTCGCCCGCCTCGGTGAGCGCGATGCGGCGGGTGGTGCGCTGCAGGAGCCGCGTGCCCAGGTGCTTTTCGAGGTCGATCACGAAGCGGGTCACCGCCGCGGGCGACAGGTCGAGTGCGCGCGCCGCCGCCGCGAAGCTGCCCTCGTCGGCCACGCGCTGGAACACCTTCATCGACTGCAGCCGGTCCATCTGGATATGCCTGGGGATGCCAGGGAAACGGCGTCCGGATGTCGGACGCACTCGCATGATTATTCCATTTGCAGCAACGGTGATTTGCCGGCCAACGGGTTTTCACCAACCCGTCACAGGCCTAAAGTCACTCCATCGATGAGCCGCAACCTAAACGCTACGACGCACCGAGACGCCCTTCCGGCCTGCAAGCGGGAGAAGCGGAAAACCAAAAGCAAACATCATCTGAAGGAAACCATCATGAACGCACGTAATGTGATCAAGGCAAGTGTCATCGCAGCTCTTTTCGCCGCCGGCGCCGCCGCCCAGGCTGCTCCCATGGGTGAAGGCGACAGCCAGGCCGGCCAGCCGCTGCAAGTGCAGTCGGCCCGCTCCTTCGGCTCGGCCCAGGCCGCCAGCCTGGCATCGGCCCGCCGCGGTGGTGCATCCACCGTGGGTGAAGCCTACGGCTACAACGTGATCGCCGCCGCTCCTGGCGACAGCCATGTCGACCGTGCCGCCGTGCGCAGCGCCGCCGTCCAGGCCGAACGCTCGGGCGAAATCGAACGCGGCGACGCGTTGAGCTTCTAAGCCTTCCACTACAAAGCCCGGCGCTTTCTTCTGCTCGCGCCCACTGGCGCCTGTCGATCGACAAGATCGGCAGGCGCTTTTTTACGTTCGGCTCAAAGCACCGTCACCGCCTGCTCGAACGACAGTCGCGGGTTGCGGTTGAAGGTCTTGGTGGTGTCGATGTAGCCGACGTTGATCAGGAAGTTGGCCTGCAGCCGGCCATCCGGGAAGAACTCGGCATTGACCTTGGCGATGTCGAAGCCGCTCATCGGGCCCACGTCCAGCCCGACCGCACGCAGCGCCAGGATGAAATAAGCGCCGCCCAGCGTTCCGTTGCGAATGGCGGTGCCCTGGGCCATCGTCGCGTTGCCCTCGAACATCTCCCTGGCGCCTTCGCCGTGCCAGATCTGCGGCATGTATTCATAGAACTGCGTGTCGGTGGCGACGATGACCGTCACCGGCGCGCCGCGTGTCTTCTCGACATTGCCCGGCGACAGGGCCGGCAGCAGCCGCGCCTTGGCTTCCGGCGTGGTCAGGAACACGTAGCGGGTCGGCTGGGTGTTCATGGACGTGGGCGCGTAGCGGGCCAGGTCGTAGGCCTGCTCCAGCAGTTCCTTGGGCACCGGCTTGTCGGTGAAGCCGTTGGCGGTGCGGGCGTCGAAAAAAAGCTGGTTGAGTGCCGAGCGTTCGATGGTCATGGGCTGATTTCCTGGGATGAAGAAAAGCCCGGCCGCCACACGAATGCGGCGCCGGGCTGACGGTGTCGGCGGGCCGAACGCCGAGCATAGGCCCGGCGCGGCTTTCCTGCAGCGAGGACGAAGACGATCAGTCCACGGTCGCGCCGGACTCCTGCACCACCTTGCCCCACTTGGCGGTTTCGGCCTTGATGAAGGCGCTGAACTGCTCGGGCTTTTCCACGACCGGCTCGGCACCCTGGTCGGCGATCTTCTTGCGCAGTTCGGGGTTGGTGTAGATCTTGATCAGCGCGGCGTCGATCTTGTTGATGATGTCGGCCGGCGTGCCGGCCGGTGCCAGCAGGCCGAACCACGACGTGGCCTCGTAGCCGGGTACGCCGGCTTCGGCGATGGTGGGCACGTCGGGCAGCTCGGGCGAGCGCTTGGCCGTGGTCACCGCCAGCGGGCGCAGCTTGCCGGCGCGCACGTGCTGGATGGCCGAGGGCATGTTGTCGAACATGATCGCGATCTGGTTGCCCAGCAGGTCGTTCATGGCCGGGGCGCTGCCCTTGTACGGCACGTGGATCATGTCCGTCTTGGTCATCATCTTGAACAGCTCACCCGACAGGTGGATGGAGCTGCCGTTGCCCGAGGAGCCGAAGTTGATCTTGCCCGGATGGGCCTTGGCGTAGGCGATGAGTTCCTGCACGTTCTTGAACGGCTGCTGCGGGTTGGCCACCAGCAGGTTGGGCACGTTGGCCACGCGCGAGATGGGGGCGAAGTCCTTGATCGGATCGAAAGGCATCTTCTTGTAGAGCGCCTGGTTGATCGCGTGGGTGCCGACCGTGCCCATGAACAGGGTGTAGCCGTCGGCCGGGGCACGTGCGGCGGTCTGGCCGCCGATGTTGCCGCCCGCGCCCAGGCGGTTGTCGACGATGACCGACTGGCCGAGTTCGGTGCCCAGGTACTGGCCGACCAGACGCGCCAGGATGTCGGTGGTGCCGCCGGCGGCGAAGGGCACGATGATGGTGATCGGCTTGTTCGGGAAGTTGGCCACGCCTTGGGCGAGGGCCGGCAGGGAGCAGGCGGCAGCGGCGAAGGCGACGGTGGCGAGCAGCGCGCGGCGTGGCAGGTGGGTGGTGCGGGTGGACATGTCTTGACTCCTTGGTGGGGGCTCGCGCTGGTGGCGAGCAGTTTCCGGACGGCCTCGCCTGTCGTGCAGGAGAGGGCCGTCCGCTGGCGCGGCGTTTGCCGCAAAAACTTCGGGGGTAGCGCTCTTAAACCGGCGCCTGACCCAGGGTGGTGCCGCCGCAGACGTAGAGGATCTGGCCGGTCACGAAGCCGTTCTCGGGTGCCAGGAAAAACAGCGCGGCGCGTGCCACGTCTTCCGCGGTTCCCATGCGCCCGACGGCGATGCTGTCGAGGATGCGCTGCGTCTGCGGCGCACCTTCGGGGTTGCTCTTGCGAAACAGTTCGGTGGCGATCGGGCCGGGGCCGATCGCGTTGACGGTGATGCCGTCGCGGCCGAGCTCCATCGCCAGGGTGCGGGTCAGCCCGACCATGCCGGCCTTGGTGGCCGAATACACGATGCGGTCGACCTTGCCCAGCGCCGCGCGCGAGGACATGTTGACGATGCGGCCCTGCCCGCTGGCGCGCAGCGAAGACAGGAAAGCCTGGGTGAGCAGCATCGGCGCGCGCAGGTGGAGCCCGACCACGTCGTCGAGCTGCGCGCTGGTGGCGGTGTCGATGGTGCCGGGCCGCGTGGCGCCGGCGTTGTTCACCAGCGCGACCACGTCGTAGGCGGCGGCGATCTCGGCGGCGCGCTCGCGCGTGGCGGCTTCGCTGGTCAGGTCGGCCTGAAAGGAGACCAGGCGTTCATGCGTCCAGTCGGGCAGGTTGTAGTCGAGGTTGACCACCGTGCGGCCGTGCGCCAGCAGCGCCTCGGCGATGGCCCGGCCGATGCCGGAACTGGCACCGCTGACCACGGTGGCTTGTGTCTTGCTCATGTGTCTTTCGTCCCTGTTCTATTGTTTTGTTCGATGCGTGTTCAGACGCGTTCGAGCACCACCGCGATGCCCTGGCCGACGCCGATGCACATGGTGCAGAGCGCGTAGCGGCCACCGCTCTTGTGCAGCTGGTTGACCGCCGTGGTCACCAGCCGCGCGCCCGAAGCGCCCAGCGGGTGGCCGAGCGCGATCGCGCCGCCGTTGGGGTTGACGCGTGGGTCGTCGTCCTGCAGGCCGAGCAGGCGCAGCACCGCGATGCCCTGGGCGGCGAAGGCCTCGTTGAGCTCGATCACGTCCATCTGTTCGAGCGACAGCCCGGTCAGCGCCAGCACCTTCTGCGAGGCCGGCGCCGGGCCGATGCCCATCACGCGCGGCGCCACGCCGGCCGTCGCCATGCCGACGATGCGTGCGCGCGGCGTGAGGCTGTGGGCCTTGGCCGAAGCTTCGTCGGCCAGCAGCAGCGCGCAGGCGCCGTCGTTCACGCCGCTGGCGTTGCCGGCGGTCACCGTGCCGTCGGGGCGGACCACGCCCTTGAGCTTGGCGAGGGCTTCCATGCTGGTGTCGCGTGGATGCTCGTCCCTGGAGACGACGATGGCGTCGCCCTTTTTCTGCGGCACGGTCACCGGGGTGATCTCGGCGTCGAAGTAGCCGGCCTTTTGCGCCGCGACGGCGCGCTGCTGCGAGGCCAGGGCCATCTTGTCCTGCGACAGGCGGTCGATCTGGTAGTCGTCGGCCACGTTCTCGGCGGTCTCGGGCATGGCATCCACGCCGTACATCTGCTTCATCAGCTTGTTGACGAAGCGCCAGCCGATGGTGGTGTCGTACACCGCGTTGGCGCGGCTGAAAGCCGACTCGGCCTTGGGCATGACGAACGGCGCGCGGCTCATGCTTTCCACGCCGCCGGCGATCATCAGACCGGCTTCACCCGCCTTGATGGCGCGTGCCGCCGTGCCGATGGCGTCCATGCCCGAGCCGCACAGGCGGTTGACGGTGGAGCCGGGCAGCTCCATCGGCAGGCCGGCCAGCAGCGAGGACATGCGCGCCACGTTGCGGTTGTCTTCGCCGGCCTGGTTGGCGCAGCCGAAGATCACGTCGGTGACCGCCGCCCAATCCACATTGGGGTTGCGTGCCATCAGCGCCTTGAGCGGCACCGCGCCGAGGTCGTCGGCCCGCACCGAGGAGAGCGCGCCACCGTAGCGGCCGAAGGGGGTGCGGATGGCGTCGCAGATGAAAGCCTGGTTGCTCATGGAGGTCCTGTCGTCGTCTCTGGAGTTATCGGGTTGGATCATGCCGCCACGGCCTCGGCGGGCGCGGCGATCGGCAGGCCGATCAGCTCGGAGAGTTCCTCGCGGCTCAGGCCTTCGACCGTGTCGATCAACTGCAGGCCCTCGGGCGTGCAGGCCAGCGTGGCGAGGTCGGAATAGATGCGCTTGACGCAGCCCAGGCCGGTGAGCGGATAGCTGCAGCGCTCCACCACCTTGGAGACGCCCTGCTTGGTCAGCAGATCCATCATCACCCAGGTCTGCTTGGCGCCGATGGCCAGATCCATCGCGCCGCCGACGGCCGGAATCGCACCCGGCTCGCCGGTGCTCCAGTTGGCCAGGTCGCCGCGTGCCGACACCTGGAAAGCGCCCAGCACGCAGATGTCGAGATGGCCGCCGCGCATCATCGCGAAGCTGTCGGCATGGTGAAAGAACGCGCCGCCAGGCAGCAGCGTCACCGGCTGCTTGCCGGCGTTGATCAGGTCGTAGTCCTCGCTGCCCTTGGCCGGTGCCGGGCCCATGCCGAGAATGCCGTTCTCGCTCTGCAGGATGACTTCGCGTCCGGCGGGAATGTGGTTGGCCACCAGCGTCGGCTGGCCGATGCCGAGGTTGACGTAGGCGCCGTCGAAGATGTCCTGCGCGACGCGTTGCGCCAGCTGGTCCTTGCTGCGTTTCTGGTAGGTCATGGCGGTCTCCTTATGCGGCCTGCTTGAAGCCGCCGGCTTGCGTGGCGACGCGCGGAATCTGGACGATGCGGTTGACGAAGATGCCCGGCGTGACGATGGCCTCGGGGTCCATCTCGCCGAGTTCGTGCAGCGTGTGCACGGTGGCGATGGTGAGCTCGGCGGCCGTGGCCATCACCGGGCCGAAATTGCGCGCGGCCATGCGGTAGGTGAGGTTGCCCCAGCGGTCGCCGGCCTCGGCCTTGATCAGCGCGACGTCGCCGTGGATCGGGTACTCCAGCACGTACTGCTTGCCGTCGATCTCGCGGGTTTCCTTGCCCTCGGCCAGCTCGGTGCCGAAACCGGTCGGGCAGAAGAAGGCACCGATGCCGGCGCCGGCGGCACGGATGCGCTCGGCCAGATTGCCCTGCGCCACCAGTTCCAGCTCGAGCTTGCCGCTGCGGTAGAGGCCGTCGAAGACATGGCTGTCGGCCTGGCGCGGGAAGCTGCAGATCACCTTGCGCACCCGGCCGGTCTTGAGCAGCGCGGCCAGGCCGGTGTCGCCGTTGCCAGCGTTGTTGTTGACGACGACGAGGTCCTTGGCACCCTGCTCGATGAGGCCGTCGATGAGTTCGGCCGGAATGCCGGAAGTGCCGAAGCCGCCGATCAGCACGGTCGAGCCGTCACGCACGTCGGCCAGCGCATCGGCCACGGAGGCCGCAATCTTGTTGATCATGGATTTGTGTCTCTGGCCCACCGTCGGCAGGCTGGTGAAATAGATTTGTTCTTATCTCGAACAATTGTTCGAAATTTATAGTGCCGGCCGAAGTTTACCGGTTTGCGCGTTTTTCGTGAAAAGGACATCAAAGGCCGGCGAGCGTGGGCGGTCTTGGGGTGCGTGCTACGCTTTTGGCCATGTTTCAGCCGTCACAACAGGAAGTCCGCCGCTTTTTCTGCAGCGCGCACGCCAAGGCGCGAGACGGTCATGCCATGGAAGCGCTGGAAACGCTGGCCTCGATGTGGACCGCCGAGCATCCCGAGTACCACGCGGACCTGTCGGACGCCGACGCGGCCATCGCCCGGGTCTATCCGGCCGGCAGCGACCAGCAGAACCCGTTTCTGCATCTGTCGATGCATTTGTCGATCAGCGAGCAATGCTCCATCGACCAGCCGCGTGGCATCCGCCAGGCGGTGGAACTGCTGGCGCGCCGCCGTGGCTCGCTGCACGACGCGCATCACGAGGCGATGGACTGCCTGGGCAAGATGATCTGGGAGAGCCAGCGCGCCGGGCGGCCGCCGGACGGCGACGCCTACGTTGCCTGCGTGCAGCGGCGCGCGACGCAGGACTGAGCCCGATCCGCGCCGGACACGCGCTTATTGAAGCGCCTTCCGGATGTCGGCCTTGCTCAACAGGGCGTCCAGCGCCTTGCGGCAGGCGATGCGCACCGCCTGGCCGGGCGACTCGGTCGCACGGGCGGGCAGCGTCTCATTTCCCTGGGCCGTCTGCTCGGCGAGCACCGCGCCGTTGCGGTCCAGCACGGCCAGCCGCAGGTCGTAGGCGAGCGAGGCCTGCTGGTAGGCGTCGGCCTCCCACTCCCTGACGGTGAGCAGCGGTCCGCGCTTTTGTCCGCTCGACGCCAGGTTCCGGCGCGCCAGGCGGTCCGGATCGCCCGAGCCGATCACGATCGTCTTGACGTCGGTGCCGTTGCGCCGGAACGCCCGCGTCAAGGCATGGCGATGTCTTCGGCGAGCGGTCGCTCGGAGCCGGTGGCGATATCGAAGGGCTGGCCCAACCCGCCTCGGGCTACGCCCACGACGCTCGGGTCCCGGGCGCCACTCACCACCTCCGGCCGCTCGTCATGAACGCCCACCGCGACACTGCCTCGGCTCGACAAGGACAGCACCGACGGATCGATCTCCGGCTGCTGCTCGACCAGCGCGCACGCGCCCAACGACAACCCGCCAACGCGATCACGAGACTCTTCATCTGCAAACTCCCTCGACTCGACGTCGCAGAACTTCTTTGGAACCCGCCGATCGGCAGGCCCGAAAAAATGTGGTGCCGATGTCGGCCTCGCGCGACGAGCGAGCCATGCAGATTTCAGATGGAAGTACGGCCCGGCGCCGCCGGGACCGATGACGCGCCCGGCGCCGGTCAGCGGGCCTGGTGAAAGCGCGACTCCGGCACGGTCTTCAACTCGCCGTCGAGCGAGCCGATGTAGCTCGCCAGCGCCTTGAGTTCGGCGTTGGAGAACTGCTTGACCAAGGCGCCCATGACGGCGTTGGAGCGGCCGAACTGGGGATTGTGCTCGGTCTTGTAGGACCGCAGGGCGACGTAGAGATAGTCGGCGTTCTGCCCGGCGAGCCTGGGCGTGGAGGCGTCGTTGGGCTTGGAGAAATTCGCGCCGTGGCAGGAGATGCAGATGCCCTTCTTGAGCAGCGCGTCGACCTGCGCGCTCGGCTTGCGCGAGGGCTCGGCGGCCAGCGCTTGCGCTCCGTCCTCGTGGCCGTGCTGCTGGTAGTAGGCGGCGATGTCGGCGATGTCCTGGTCGGTCAGGGTGTCGGCGATGCCGCGCATGCTGGGGTGGCGGCGCTCGCCGGCGCGGTAGGCGGTGAGCGCGCTGGTGAGGTAGGTGGCGGTCTGGCCGGAGATCTTGGGCACCTTGTAGACCTCGGGGAAGCTCGCCTGGTAGCCCACGATGCCGTGGCAGCCGATGCACATGTCGACCTTGCGGGCGCCGGCCTTGGGATCGCCTTTGGTCTCCTGCGCCTGGAGCGCCGGCGTCGCGCCGAGAGCGCAGGCGACCAGCGCGAGCGCCTTCATCGTGGTGGTCAGCTTCGTCATTTTTGCGCGCACAATTCCAGTGGAAGGTTCACGTTCTTTGTCGATCGAGTATAGACGTGGGGCCTCCTCAAACAGCCTGTCGCCGCCTCGCGGATTACCCGCAGACCGGCCCGCGCGATACGGCCCTCCACCAGGTGAGAACTGCATGAAATTCCAGGGAACATCGAACTACGTGGCCACGGCCGACCTGATGCTGGCGGTCAATGCCGCCATCGCCCTGCAGCGGCCGCTGCTGGTGAAGGGAGAGCCCGGCACCGGCAAGACCCTGCTGGCCGAGGAGGTGGCCCGGGCGCTCGGCATGCCCCTGCTGCAGTGGCATATCAAATCGACCACCAAGGCCCAGCAGGGCCTCTACGAATACGACGCGGTGAGCCGGCTGCGCGACAGCCAGCTGGCCTCGGTCGCCGGCTCCGAATCGGGCGAGCGGGTGCGCGACATCCGCAACTACATCGTGCAGGGCGTGCTCTGGCAGGCCTTCACCGCCGACCGGCCGGTGGCCCTGCTGATCGACGAGATCGACAAGGCCGACATCGAGTTTCCCAATGACCTGCTGCGCGAACTCGACCGCATGGAGTTCTATTGCTACGAGACGCGCGAGCTGATCCGCGCAAAGCACCGGCCGCTGGTGTTCATCACGTCCAACAACGAGAAGGAGCTGCCCGACGCGTTTCTGCGCCGCTGCTTCTTCCACTACATCCGGTTCCCCGACGCGCCCACCATGCAGCGCATCGTCGACGTGCATTTCCCCACGCTCAAGGGCGAGCTGCTGGCCGCGGCGATGCGGCTGTTCTTCGAGGTGCGCGCCCTGCCCGGGCTCAAGAAGAAACCCAGCACCTCCGAGCTGCTCGACTGGCTCAAGCTGCTGCTGGCCGAAGACATTCCGCTCGAAGCCCTGCAGGGCACCGACGGCAAGCTCACCGTGCCGCCGCTGGTCGGTGCGCTGCTCAAGAACGAGCAGGACCTGAGCCTTTTCGAAAAACTCGTGGCGATGAACGCCCGCAACCGCTGACACGATGAGCCGATTCGCGCCCCCTCTGCTGCCCCTCGACCTGCCCCTTTCCCAGGTGACGCTGCGCGGCCCGCACGCGTCGCTCGAACCGCTGTCGCCCTCCCATGCCGACGAGGCCCGCGAAGCCGTCGCCGAGGGCGAGATCTGGCGGCAATGGACCACCGACATCCCCGCGCCCGAGGCCATGGCCGCCGAGATCGACCGGCGCCTGGGCCTGCAGGCCAGTGGCCGCATGCTGCCTTTCGCGGTGCGCGACGCCGCCGGCCGCTTTGCCGGCATGACCAGCTACATGGACATCGACGCGCCCAACCTGCGCCTGGAGATCGGCAGCACCTGGTACCGCCGCGACGTGCGCCGCACCGCGCTCAACACCCAGGCCAAGCTGCTGCTGCTCGGCCACGCCTTCGACGCGCTGGGCTGTGTGGCGGTGGAGTTCCGCACCCACTTCTTTAACCACGCGAGCCGCGCCGCCATCGCCCGCCTGGGTGCGAAGCAGGACGGCGTGCTGCGCAACCACCGGGTGGCGCGCAACGGCACCTTGCGCGACACGGTGGTCTTCAGCATCCTGGCCAACGAATGGCCCACGGTGCAGGCCCATTTGCAATTCCAGCTCG
The DNA here is from genome assembly GCF_033546935.1 of Xylophilus sp. GOD-11R. Classification (GTDB taxonomy): domain Bacteria; phylum Pseudomonadota; class Gammaproteobacteria; order Burkholderiales; family Burkholderiaceae_C; genus Xylophilus. Next base: position 4,599,035 of record NZ_CP137854.1, read on the forward strand.
AACGGCCGCGCGACTAGACGCGCCATCCAGGCCCGGAGGTTCTTCATGCTGATCGACTTCTTCTTCACCCTGCGTGCCGCCAAGCTGCCGGTGTCGGTCACCGAATACCTGGCGCTGCTCGAGGCGCTGCAGGCGGGCGTGGTGGGACCGGGTGTCGACGGCAGCGGCGAGGTCGGCACCACCGAAGACTTCTACCACCTTGCCCGCACCGTGCTGGTGAAGGACGAAAAGCACTTCGACCGCTTCGACCGCGCCTTCGCCGCCTATTTCCAGGGCGTGGAAATGCTCACCGACAAGCTCGGCCAGATCCCCGAGGACTGGCTGCGCAAGATGCTCGAACGCGAGCTCACACCCGAGCAGAAGGCCGCCATCCAGAAGATGGGCTGGGACGAGCTGATGAAAACGCTCAAGGAGCGGCTCGACGAACAGAAAGGCCGCCACGAAGGCGGCAGCAAGTGGATCGGCACCGGCGGCACCTCGCCCTTCGGCAACGGCGGCCACAATCCGCAGGGCATCCGCATCGGCGGCACCGGCGGCGGCCGCAGCGCGGTCAAGGTGTGGGAGCAGCGCGCCTACCGCGACTACGACGACACGCAGGAACTCGGCACCCGCAACATCAAGGTCGCGCTGCGCCGGTTGCGGCGCTTCGCCCGCCAGGGCGCGCCCGACCAGTTCGACCTGGAAGGCACCATCGCCAGCACTGCGGCCAATGCCGGCTGGCTCGACATCCGCATGCGGCCGGAGCGGCGCAACACCGTCAAGCTCCTGCTGCTGATGGACGTGGGCGGCAGCATGGACGACCACGTCGCGCGGGTCGAAGAACTGTTCTCGGCGGTGCGCACCGAGTTCAAGCACCTCGAATTCTTCTACTTCCACAACTGCGTCTACGACTTCGTCTGGAAACACAACCGGCGCCGTTTCACCGAGAAGGTCGACACCTGGGACCTGATGCGCCGCTACGGCCGCGACTACAAGCTGGTTTTCGTGGGCGACGCCACCATGAGCCCCTACGAGATCCTGCAGCCGGGCGGAAGTGTCGAATACCACAACGAGGAAGCCGGCGCCGAATGGCTGCAGCGTCTCACCCACGCGTTTCCCCACTACGCCTGGATCAACCCCGAGCCGCAGGGCGTGTGGGGCTACCGCCAAAGCATCGGACTCGTGCAACAAATCATGTCTGCGCGCATGTACCCTTTGTCACTCAAAGGCCTCGAGGACGCCATGCGACTGCTGTCAAAATGAGTCGATGACCGGGCGCCAGCACCAACTTATCCGACGACCTTCCACCTCTGCATCCGCTCGTACGCCGGCACCGTCGCCGGCGTTTTTACGACCAGCGCGCCTCACCCTTTGCGGGGTCGCCATCGCGCTGCTCGGCGGCTGCAGCCTGATGCCAGGCAAGAAGACCGCCGCCGAGACCGACGAGCCGCCGCCCGGCGACCGCGTGCTCTCCGCCGGCGAAGCCGCACAGGCCGCCGAGGCCAATGCGCGCAAGCCCGAAGGCCAACGCAAGCGCGAAGCCTTCACCCTCGACGTGCGCGCGCCCGACAAGATCCGCGACTACCTCAACCTCCACCTCGAGCTGCAGCGCTACCGGCAGCTCGACGACCTCAACGGCCAGGAGCTTTCCCGGCTGCTGGGCGCGGCCGAAGGCAACGCGCGCGACCTGCTCGGCACGCTCGGTTACTTCGCGCCGCGCATCAGCGTGGAGCTGCGCGAAACCCCCGAGGGCAAGCGCGCGCCGCGCGAGGTCATCGTGGCGGTCGACCCCGGTGCGCAGACCCACATCGACGGCGTCGACATCAACTTCGCCGGCGACATCACGCAGAACCCCGCCGCCGCACGCCAGCGCCGCGAAGTCACCGAAAGCTGGGGCCTGCGCGAGGGCCAGCCCTTCACCCAGGACGCCTGGGACGGCTCCAAGACCGCCGGCCTGCGCCGCATCACCGCCCAGCGCTATCCCACCGCCAGCGTGTCGGCCAGCCGCGCCGACGTGAATGCCGATACCGACAAGGCCAAGCTCGCCGTCACCTACGACTCCGGCCCCGCCTACCGCTTCGGTCCGATCCAGGTGCGCGGCGCCGAACGCTATCCACCCGAGATCGCCCAGCGCATGGCCCTGCTGCCCATTGGTGGCGAATACGACCAGGCCAAGCTGCTGGCCGCGCAACAGCGGCTGGCGGCCACTGGCTACTACGACTCGGTGTTCCTCACGCTCGACACCGACGCCGGCACGCCCGAGGCCGCGCCGGTCGTCGCCCAGGTGCGTGACGCGCGTTTTCAGAAGGTGGTCTTCGGCGTGGGCGTCAGCACCGACAGCGGCCCGCGGCTTTCCATCGACCACATCCACAACCAGCTGCCGCTGATCGGCTGGCGGGCGGTGTCGCGCCTCTCCATCGACCAGAAGACCAAGCTGCTCAGCAGCGAGCAGAGTTCGCTGCCCGACGAGGACCTGTGGCGCTGGGTCACCTCCGAGCGGCTGCAGCGCGAAATCACCGGCGACTACCAGGTCAACAGCGGCCGGCTGCGTGGCGGCCGGGCCAAGAGCACCGACCACATCGACCGCGGCTATTTCCTGCAGTACGACTACGCCACGACCACCACTTCCGGCGTCGACGCACCGCCTTCGGCCGCCGCCTTCAGCCTGCCCTGGAACTGGACCGGCCGCTATTTCGACAACCCCACCGCGCCCACGCGCGGCTGGGGCGTGTCGGTGGAAGCCGGCCCCGGCATGACCCTGCTCGGCGACCGGGCGCCCTTCTTCCGCACCTATGCGCGCAGCCTGGGCTTCGTGCCCTTCGGCACGGTGCAGGCCGACGGCGGCGGCGAAGCCCGGCGCGGCCGCCTGCAGTTGCGGGCCGAGGCCGGCGCGGTCAATGTGCGCGACAGCGCGCAGGTGCCCGCGACGCTGCTGTTCCTCACCGGTGGCGACGCCACGGTGCGCGGCTACAGCTATCGCCAGATCGGTGCGCGCACCGTCGGCGACCAGATCTTCGCTGGCAACTACATGGCGGTCGGCAGCGTCGAATGGCAACGGCCCATCGTCTGGAACGGCGAGATGACCGAATTCGAGAGCGCGCTCTTCGTCGATGCCGGCGCGGTGGCCGACGAGGTCCGCGACATGCGCGCCAAGGTCGGCGTGGGTGCCGGCGTGCGCTGGCGCAGCCCGGTCGGGCCGCTGCAGGCCGACGTGGCCTACGGGGTCGACCCCGGCAAGATCCGGCTGCATCTGCGGCTGGGATTCACCTTCTGATGGCGCCCATGGCCGATTCCCAAGACACCTCCGCCACGCCGAACGAACCGGGCCCGTCGAGCCCGCCCATCCGGCCGCGCCGTCGACCGCTGCGCTGGATCACCGGCATTCTTCTGGCTCTGGTGCTGGTCGTGGTGGCGCTGGTCGCTGCCGGCTGGATCTGGGCCGGCGGCGACCGCTCGCTCGCCACCGCCCTCACCCGCGCCGCCGCCTACATGCCCGAGGGCCAGACGCTCGAGAGCCGCGACGTCACCGGCTCGCTGCGCACCGGCGGCCACATCGGCTTTCTGCGCTGGAACAGCCCCACGCTGACGGTGGAGGTGCAGGACGCCACCATCGCCTGGCAGCTCGCGCCGCTGCTGCGGCGGCAGGTGTCGCTCGGCGAAGTGCATGTGAAGAGCGTCGCGGTGGAGCGCCACGGCGAGCCCGACAAGACGCCCACCGAACCGCTGCAGGAACTCACCCTGCCGGTCGACATCGACCTGCCCTTTCGCGTCGACACCATCCGCTGGGCCGGCCCGCCCGAGGTGCTGGTGCAGAACCTCGCCGGCCGCTTCCGTTACCAGGACGGCCGACACCAGCTCGCCATCGACGGCGTCGACGTGATGGACGGGCACTACAGCCTCGAAGCCAGCCTGCAGGGCGCCGCGCCCATGGCGCTGGAAGCGTTGCTGCAAGGCCGGGTACAGGCACCCATGCCCGAAGGCATCGAACCGCTCACGGTGGGCACCGGCGTGCATGCCGGCGGCACGCTGTCGGGCACCGACGCGCGGCTGCAGGTGGCCGCCGCGGTGCGTCCGGCCGACGGCTCGGCCCTGCGCGCCGACGTGCTCGCCCAGGTCGCGCCCTGGCTGCCGCAACCCCTGCTCAGCGCCCACGCCGACCTGAACCAGCTCGACCTCGCCCGGCTCTCGCCCAAGGCGCCGGCCACGCTGCTCGGCGGCAGCGTCGACGCCGGACCGGTCGGCGCCGGCTGGCAGGTCAAGGGCTCGCTGCGCAACGACGCGCCGGGCCCCTGGGACCAGGGCAAGCTGCCGGTGCAGCAGGCCGACGTGGCTGCCACCCAGGGTGCCAACGGCGTCTGGACCATCGAGCAGGCAGTCGTCCGCGCGGGCGGCGGAGAAATCACCGCCCAAGGCCGCTACGGCCCGCCACCCGCGACGGTCGCCGAAGGCACGACCGCAACGCCGGCGCCGTGGGAAGTGGTCGCCACGCTCGCCGGCATCCAGCCCGGCGCGCTGCACACCGCGCTCGTCGGCCCCACGCTGTCGGGCAAGGCGCAGGCCAGCCAGCAGGGCGAAGCGCTCGACTTCGACGTCGCCATCACCGGTGCCGGCACCGGCCCCTCGCGCAAGGGCTCGGCCAGCGCGCTGCAGGCGCTGGGCCTGCAATCCGTGGCCGCCGTCGGCCGCTGGTCCGGCGGCGTGCTCGACCTGCGCCAGTTCAAGCTGCGCGCCAACGACGCCAGCGCCGACGGCGTGGCCCAGGTGCGGCCGGCCGACCGTGCCGGCAAGGGCAAGATCACCGCGTCGGTGCCCGGCGCGCAGCTCTCGCTCGACGGCGACATGGCACCCACCAGCGGCGCAGGAAAACTGCAGCTCGCGCTGGCCAATGCCGGCACGCTGCAACGCTGGATCGAGAACATTCCCGGCCTGCGCAGCGCCCTCGGCGGCATCACGCTCGACGGCTCGGCCCGCCTCGACGCCCAATGGCGCGGCGGCTGGGAAAGCGCGCTCAAGCGCTGGCAGCAGGGCGGCACTTCCGGCGCCGACCTCAATCTGCAGGCCACGCTGGCATCGCCCCGGCTCGACATCGGCCTGCCGGCGTCCAGCACCGCACCGGCGGCCACGCCGACATCCGCTCCGGCATCCAGGACAGGCGCCAGGTCGTCGACTGCCGCCGTCCCGGCCGCCATCTCGTCGCCGGCCGAAGCCCCCCGCAGCGCGCCGTCGAGCCGCCGCGCCACCACCGTCGCCCTGCGCGACTTCCGAGCCGAGCTCACCGGCTCGCTGGCACAGGCCAACCTGTCGCTGCAGGGTTCGGCCAGCACCGGCGCCCAGACCGCGAAGCTGAACACCCGCGCCAGCGGCGGCGTCGACGGCCCCGGCCGCTGGCGCGCGGCCATCGCCCAATTACAGCTGGAAGCCGCCGACCGCAGCCTGCCCGGCCCCTGGAAGATCGACCTCGACGCGCCGCTGTCCGTGCAGATCCGCCAGACCGCCACCAGCCTGTCGGTCGAAACTTCCGGCAGCAGCGCCAGCCTCTCCGGCCCGGCGCCGGGCAAGGTCGGCATCGTCTGGCAGCCGATCAACCTGCAGACCAGCGGATCGGGCGCCGCCGCCCAGATGCGGCTGCGTTCGCAGGGCCAGCTCAAGGGCCTGCCGATGGCCTGGGCGCAGGCGCTCTCGGCCGCCGCCAAGGACGCGATTGCGCAGTCCGGTTTCGCCGGTGATCTCGTGTTCGACGGCACCTGGGACATCGACGCCGGCGACACTCTGCGCGCCCGCGCCAGCCTGTCGCGCGTCTCCGGCGACATCCGCGTGCAGGAACCTGGCAGCACCGCCACGCCGGCGGTCATCGCCACCAGCGGCACCGGCGCCGGTGTCGACGGCGCCAAGGCTTCTGCCGGCGCGGCCGGCAACGTGCCGACCATCTCCGCCGGCGTCATCGCCGCACGCGTCGAAGTGGCGGCGGACGGCAACGACGTGCGCGCCGACGTGCTCTGGGACAGCGCCCGTGCCGGCGTCGTCAAGGCCAGCGCCACCACCCGCCTCACCCGGGGCGCCGAGGGCTGGAGCTGGGCCGAAGACGCGCCCATCGGCGGCAGCGTCGACGCCAGCCTGCCGCAGGTCGGCGCCTGGTCGGTGCTCGCGCCGCCGGGCTGGCGGGTGCAGGGCAGCTTCGAAGCCAAGGCGCAGCTGTCGGGCACCCGCACCGCACCGCGCTGGTCGGGCACGCTCGACGCCAACGGCCTGGCGGTGCGCTCGGTGGTCGACGGCATCGACCTGCACGACGGACGTCTGCGCACCCGGCTCGAGGGCGATCACCTCGACATCACCGAATTCAGCCTGCGCGGCGGCACCGGCCCCGGCACCCGCATCGCCGGCCTCGCCGGCAGCCGCGCCACCGCCGGCGCGGTCGCCAACGCCGACGGCGGCACGCTGCGGGGCAGCGGCAGCCTGTCGTGGGCCGACGGTATCCGCATGAACGTCGAGACCCGGCTCGAGGCGCTGCGGGTATCGGTACGCACCGACCGGCAGGTGACGCTGTCCGGCACGCTGCAGGCCAAACTCGGCCAGGACGGCCAACTGGTGCTGCGCGGCAACCTGCGCACCGACCGCGCCGTCATCCTGCTGCCCGACGACAGCGCGCCCACCCTGGGCGCCGACGTCTTCGTGCATTCGGCCGCCCTCGACCGCGAAGCCGCCGCCAAGGCCGAAAAGGCCGGCGCGGCGCCGACCAGCGTCGGCACCGCCAAACCGCCTGACATCGTCGTGGTGTTCAACCTCGGCAACGACTTCGCGGTGCAGGGCAAGGGCATCACCACCCGGCTGACCGGCGAGCTGGAGATCCGCAGCACCGCCGGCCTGAACGTGCCGCCGCGGGTCACCGGCGAGATCCGCACGGTTTCCGGCCAGTACCGCGCCTACAGCCAGCAGCTCGACATCGAGTCCGGCGTAGCGAGCTTCAGCGGCGCCTACGACAACCCCGCGCTCAACATCCTGGCGATCCGGCCCAACATCACGGTGCGCGCCGGCGTGCAGGTCACCGGCACCGCGCAGGCGCCCCGCGTGCGGCTGTACTCCGAGTCCGGCCTGACCGACGCCGAGATCCTGTCGTGGGTGGTGCTCGGCCGCAGCACCGCCAACGGCGGCGCCGAGGCCGCGCTGCTGCAGCAGGCCGCGCTGGCGCTGCTGTCGGGCGACAAGGGCAGCTCGGGCGGCGTCGCCAAGAAGCTCGGCCTCGACGAGATCGGCTTCAAGGGACCGGGCTCCGGCAACAACGCCAGCGCCGCCGCGCTCACCTTCGGCAAGCGGCTGTCGCAGAACCTCTACGTCACCTACGAGGCCGGCCTGTCGGGCGCCGTCGGATCGCTCTACATCTTCTACGACCTGACCCGCCGGCTCACGCTGCGCGGCCAGGCCGGCAGCACCAAGAACGGGCTCGACCTGATCTACACGCTGATGTTCAACTGAGCCGCCGGTCCGGCCGGCCGGGCCTCGGCCACCAGCCGGTCGGCCGGGAACATGCGCATGAAGTCCATCGACTTTTCCACCGGCGCGTCCAGCCAGGCGTCGTAGAGGCCGCGCGGCAGGATCGCCACCATGCGCTTGTCCTGCGCGTCCGGCCCCAGTCTCGGATCGGGCCGGTGCAGTTCGCGGAAGATCGGATGGGCGTCGGCGTTGAGGGTCAGCATGGTGAAGCTGAAGGCCGTGCGACCATCGGCCGTGCGCCGCTGCTCGTAGAGCCCGGCGATGCCCATCGGCTCGCCGTCGGCCCGGCCGATGCGCGTGGGCACCGACCTGCCGCTGCGCCAGTCGGGCTCGTAGATGGCCACCGCCGGCACGATGCAGTGTTGCGCCCGCCTCCAGGCGTCACGAAAGGCCGGCTTCTGCGCGACGGTTTCGGAGCGTGCGTTGTAGGTGCGGCGCGAAAGCGTTTCGTCCTTCGCCCAGGCCGGCACGAGGCCGAAATTACCCAGGTCCACCTGCAGCGCGGGCACCGCCTCGTCGCCCGCGTCGTGACCGGGCGGCCGCCGCAGGAAAGGGCCGATGTAGCCGGGCCACATGTCCGGCGCGTCCCAGGCGTCGGGAATGGCGGCGGAGGGATAGGCCGACTGCAACAGCTTGCGCAGCGGCGCTTCGTAGTGACTGCACATGGGCGAGATTCTTGCCCATGCGGCATCGCGCGCACATCGGGCGCTTCGCCACCATGCCGTCGTGCGACGACGGATCGATACGGACGCCGAGCGCTACACCGCTCTCAAACGGCCGGTGCGACGGCCGCAGCGGCGACCGGCTGGCGCGTGGCGATGTGGAGTCCGCCCAGCACCACCGCCGCGCCGACGACCGCTGCCAGGAAGGCGCCGATCTCCTCGCGGCCCCACAGGCTGAGCGCCTGGCCCGCGAAGCTCGCGGCCAGCGCACCGGCCACGCCCACGGCACACAGCGCGATCAACCCCTTCATGCCGGGCAGGCGCTTCACCGGCGAAAAGCCGTTCATCAGGATGCCCGCGATCACGCCGGCAAAAATGGTCCAGAACAGTCCGATGGTCATGAAAATCTCCTCGAAGCCTCAACGCGGCCGGCGCCGCGGTGACAGCCACCGTGGAGCTTTCGAGCGTGGCCCTGTTCGGCTGGATAGATATAGAGGTTTACGCGCGGATCCCGGCGTTTCGCCATCGGTGCGACCGGCGCGTAGGACGACTCGAAAGTGCGTCGCCGCCGCCTCTACAATCGCCGCTCGCTCTTTGCTCTTCGTAGTTCAATGGATAGAACGAGTGCCTCCTAAGCGCTAGATACAGGTTCGATTCCTGTCGAAGGGACCAGACTCCCCGCAGCTTTGCCGCCACGGCGGCGCAGGCCACCGATGACGCTTCCCCCCGTGCTCGTAATCGGAGCCACCGGCTTCGTCGGCCGCCACCTGGTGGCCGCCCTCGCCGCCGATGGCCGCGAGGTGATCGCCGCCTCGCGCAACGCCCCCCGCGCCCGCCGCCTGCTCGGGCCTTCGATCCGCGTCGTCGAAGACCTCGCCACCTTGCCCGCCGACACGGTCCTCGACGCGGTCGTCAACCTGGCCGGCGCGCCGGTCATCGGCCCGCCCTGGACCGCGTCGCGCCGCCGCACCCTGCTCGACAGCCGCCTCGGCCCGGCCCGCTCGGCGATGCGGCTCATGGAGCGCCTGTCGACCAGACCCCGGGTGCTGCTGGCCGCCTCGGCCGTGGGCTTCTATGGCGCGGCGTCCGGCGACTCCTTCGAGGAACACGACGAATCCTCGCCGCCCCGGCCGGGCCAGTTCCAGTCCGACCTCTGCGCCGCCGTCGAGCAGGAAGCGGTACGCGCCGAAGCGCTCGGCGTGCGGGTGGTTCGCCCGCGTTTCGGCGTGGTGCTGGGGCGCGACGGCGGTGCCTATCCGATGCAGGTGCCGGCCGCGCGCTTCGGCCTGGGCGCCGTGCTGGGAACCGGTCGGCAGGCCGCGCCGTGGGTGCATATCGACGACGTCGTGGGGCTGCTGCGTGTGGCGCTGCAGGACGATCGCCTGCACGGCCCGGTCAACGTGGTGGCGCCGGAAGTGCCGACGCAGGCCGCTTTCGTGCGCACGCTCGCCGCGTCCTTCGACCGCCAGGTGCGGCTGCGCCTGCCGGCCGCGCCGATCCGCCTGCTGGTCGGCGAGATGGCCAGCCTGCTGCTCGACGGGCAGAACGTGCTGCCCCGGGCCGCGCTCGCCGCGGGTTATGCGTTTCGCTTTGCCCGGCTGGAGCCCGCCTTGCGCGACCTGGCCCGGCCGACGCGCTGAGCCGACTCAGTCCGGCGCGACGAACGGCGCCTCGTGCGCAAAGGCCTGCTGCAGGAACTCCACGCACACCCGCACCTTGGCCGAACTGGCCAGCCGCTGCGGGTAAACCGCCCAGATGCCCGCGTCCTGCCGATATTCCGGCAGCACCTGGCGCAGCCGGCCGTCGTCGATCAGCGGCTGCACGTCCCAGCGTGAGCGCAGCACGATGCCGCGTCCGTCGAGCGCCCATTGCACCGCGATCTCGCCGTGGTTGCTCGACAGTGGCCCGCTCACCTTCACGTCCTGCGTGCGGCCCGGCCCCTGCAGCGTCCAGGTGCCAAAGGGATGGTCGCGCTCTTTGATGACGATGCAGTCGTGTGCCGCCAGGTCCTGCAGGCTGCGCGGCGTGCCGCGCCGCGCCAGGTAGTCGGGCGCGGCGCAGAGCAGCCGGTGGTTGGCGGCCAGCGGGCGCGCGATGAGGTGCGGCGCGATCTCGTCGCCGATGCGGATGTCGAGGTCCACGCCCTCGGCCGCCACGTCGACCAGCCGGTCGTAGACCTCCAGCCGCACCTGCAGCGCCGGGTAGCGCGCGACCAGGCTCGACAGCATCGGCGCCACCACCCGCCGGCCGAAACCGAAACTGCTGCTGATGCGCAAGGTGCCGCGCGGCACGCTGCGGCTGGCATCCATCTCCTGCACCAGTTGCTGCACGTCCTCGACGATGCGCTGCGCCCACTGGTAGATGCGCTCGCCGTCCTCGGTCACCGTCACCTGGCGGGTGGTGCGGTGGAGCAGGCGCACGCCGAGCGTCTGCTCCAGCACCTGCAGCCGCTTGCTCACGTAGGCGCGCGACACGCCGAGCTCGGTCGCCGCGGCGACGAAGCTGGCCTTGCGGGCGAGCACGACGAAGACACGCAGGTCGTCGGTGGCGGGCAGGGAGGGTTCGGCGTGGGGCGGCTGATTGATCACGATTCGTGGCCAAAGCATTCATGAATGACCGCATTGAATGTAATCCACGCCCAATCGACAATGGCCGCCATCCATCCACCAGGAGATTCCATACATGAGCAGCCCGGGCACCAGCAGCAACGCCAGCAAGACCAGTTTCAAGATCGCCGTTCTCGCCGGCGACGGTATCGGCAAGGAAGTCATGCCCGAGGGTCTGCGGGCGCTGCGCGCGGCCTCCGAGCGCTTCGAAATCGGCTTGAGCTTCACGGCCTTCGAATGGGCCAGCTGCGACTACTACGCCGAGCACGGAAAGATGATGCCGGACGACTGGAAGGCGCAGCTCGAAGGCTTCGACGCCATCTACTTCGGCGCGGTCGGCTGGCCGGCGACCGTGCCGGATCACGTGTCGCTGTGGGGTTCGCTGCTCAAGTTCCGCCGCGAATTCGACCAGTACATCAACCTGCGCCCGGTGCGCCTGCTCGAAGGCGTGCCCTGCCCCCTGGCCGGCCGCAAGCCGGGTGATATCGACTTCTTCGTGGTGCGCGAGAACACCGAGGGCGAGTACACCTCGCTCGGCGGCGTGATGTTCCAGGGTACCGATCGCGAGATGGTGATCCAGGAGTCGGTCTACACGCGGCACGGTGCCGACCGGGTGCTGAAGTACGCCTACGAACTGGCGCAGTCGCGCAAGAAGAAGCTCACCGTGGCCACCAAGAGCAACGGCATCGCGATCAGCATGCCGTGGTGGGACGGGCGGGCCGATGCGGTGGGCGAGGCCTATCCCGAGGTGAAGGTCGACAAGCAGCACATCGACATTCTTTCGGCGCGCTTCGTGCTGCAGCCGGACCGGTTCGACGTGGTGGTGGCGACCAATCTGTTCGGCGACATCCTGTCGGACCTCGGGCCGGCGTGTACCGGGACGATCGGGCTGGCGCCTTCTGCCAATCTGAATCCGGAAGGGAACTTTCCGTCGCTGTTCGAGCCGGTGCATGGGTCGGCGCCGGATATCTATGGGCGCAATATCGCCAATCCGGTGGCGATGATCTGGTCGGGGGCGTTGATGCTCGATTTTCTGGGCGGGGGGCAAGGGGTTTGCCGGGAGGCGCATGACCTGATCGTGCGGGCGATCGAGACCGTTTTGGTAGAGGGCCCCCGGACGCCGGATATGGGGGGTGGGGCTTCTACTTCCCAGGTCGGAGAGGCTGTGGCGGGATTGATCGGGACTTTGTGATGCCCCGTGCCCCCTCTGGCTGGTGGGCTTGGTTGCTCATTCTTTTGCTTCGTCGCTTCTCTATGCGGGGGGCGAAATGGCGGCTTGCTCTTGGCTGATCTGGCTTGTCTTTTTTCTTTTCTTCTGCTGAACGCAGGGCGGCGCTGGGGGCGTGCGGCGCCCCAGCTCCACCTCCGCCAAGAGAAGAAAAGAAAACAAAGCCCACTCAGCAGAGAGAGAGCAAAACACCTCCTCAGCGAGAAGCGTTCTGCCCCACCCTCTCCACCCTGGATACATCGAACCCCATGGCCCCCACCCGCCCCACCAGCATCTGAAACCGTGCCTCGGACACAGCCGGCGTCCGCGCCAGCACCCGCACCTCTTGACGGTCTCCGCAGGCCACGATCGCCGCTGAATAATCCGGGCTCACATAGGCGATCCGATAGGCCCACCTCCCAGACCAGGGTCCTCGAACCTCCCAGACCGCATCGTCCCCAGCGCTCACCACCGCACGGGAAACAACTTTCCGAAATCCCCCATCACGCTCGGTGCGCGATCGAAATTCCAGATCGATCCCGCCATCGTCGGCCAAGGAATAAGTTTCGATCGCGTCCCGTATCCCACCATCGGGGCAAGCCGGAATGCGCGCGATCACATGCCACGGCCCCATGTAGCGTGGCAGCTCGGCATCGACCGCCAGCGGTACCGGCGCGACCTCGGCCAAGCGTGGTCCACCGCGCAGGGCGTTCAACAGAAAGACGGCGGCGAACCCAAACCCGGCGCCAGCGGCCAGGCGGAAATGATGTTTGTTCATGGCGAGAGTCGCGAAAAAACGCGGGCGGGGATGAGAAAGGGAGAAAAACAAAGCGCGAACCATAGCCCATCCGAATGGAGCCGGACAACACGCAGCCCCCAACCGGACGACCGATATCACGCGGGTCCTGATGACATCTTGAAACCTGATGAATCCAGAGAGTGAGTGATTGCTTACAATGGCCGGTTTTGCCATGCGCACCGCCCATCCGTGAACAAGCAACTTCACCGCATCATCTTCAACGCAGCGCGTGGCCAGCACATGGCGGTGGCCGAAACCGCACCCTCCCACCAAAGCCCGGGTACACGCTCCTCGACCAGTCGGCCCGCCGTGCTCGCCGTCTGCCTGCTGGTGTTGCCCGCCCAGGCGCAGATCACCGCCGACCCAGCGGCCCCGGGCGGCCAGCGCCCCACCGTGCTGCTCGCGCCCAACGGTGTGCCGCTGGTCAACATCCAGACGCCCTCGGCCGCCGGCGTCAGCCGCAACACCTACGGCCGCTTCGATGTCGGCACGCCCGGCGCGATCCTCAACAACAGCCGCACCAACACACAGACCCAGCTCGGCGGCTGGGTGCAGGGCAACCCCTGGCTGGCCGGCGGCGGCGCGCGGGTCATCCTCAACGAGGTCCACTCCGGCGCCCCGAGCCGACTGCGCGGGCCGATCGAGGTCGCCGGCCAGCGCGCCGAGGTGATCGTGGCCAATCCGGCCGGCATCTCGGTCGACGGCGCGGGCTTCATCAACGCCAGCCGGGTAACGCTGACGACCGGGGTTCCGGTGTTCTCCGGCGGCGACCTCGAATCGTTTCGCGTGCGGCAGGGCACCGTCACGGTCGAAGGGCTGGGGCTCGATGCCGGCTCGGCCGACTACGCCGCGATCCTGGCGCGTTCGGTGGCGATCAACGCCGGACTGTGGGCCCGGAACCTGACGGTGGCCGCCGGTGCGCACGACGCGTCGCCCGATGCCGCCTCCATCACGTCCGCCGTCGGCACACCGGCCGACAAACCCACCTTCGCCCTCGACGTGGCCGCGCTCGGCGGCATGTACGCCAACAAGATCTGGCTGATCGGCACCGAGGCCGGATTGGGCGTGCGCAGCGCAGGCGGGCTGTCTGCAGGGGGCGACCTGGTGGTGACGGCCGACGGGCGGCTGGAGATCGGCGGCACCGTGCAGGCCAAAGGCAGCGCTCGGCTGGCCAGCACCTCGGGCGACGTCGCTACCACGGGCACCGTGTCGGCCGACCTGCTGGCCATCGACAGCGCCCGTGACATCGTCAACACCGGCACCCTCTCGGCCACACGACTCGCGCTGCATGCCGGGCAGGACATCGACAACCGGGGCGGCACCCTGCGCCAGACCGGGGCGGCCGAACTGCAGGTCGACGCCGGCGTGCTCGACAACACCGCCGGCACCATCGGACCACGACCGCCCGCCGCCAGCCCGTCCACCGGGCAGCCGCCTGCTACCGAGCCCGCGCCAGCGCCGGTCTCGCCGAGCGATCCGGCCACACCGCCTGCCACGCCGGTCACGCCTGCCACGCCGGCAAGCGACGGCACCACACTACAGCCCGCCGTCGACCGCACCCCCGGCACCATCGCCGCCGCCGGCACCCTGCGCAACAGTCGCGGCACCATCCAGGGCGACGGCGGCATCGCGCTCGGCACCACCCATCTCGACAACGAAGGAGGCTTCGCCTCGGTCCAGCGCATCGCCCCGCCGCTGCGCTCGCTCGCCAACCGGCATGGCACCCTGAACGTGGCCGGGGCGCTGGTCGTCGACGCCGCATCGCTCGACAACCGCGAGGGCCGGCTCCAGGCCGGATCGCTCGCCATCGCGACCAGCGGCGACATCGACAACACGGCCGGCAGCATCGTGGCCCGCGAAGGCGCGCGGCTCGACGTCGGTCGCGACATCCGCAACGACGCCGGCACGGTGCAGGCCGGCACCACCCTGCAACTGACCGCCGGCAGCGCCGTCACCAGCCGCGCCGGCACGCTGCAGGCCGTCGGGGCCGGGTCGTCCCTGCAACTGCAAGCGAAAGCAATCGACGCCACCGGCGGGCGCATCGTCAACACGGGCAGCGGTGCGGCCCGCATCGCCGCCGACCGCACGTTGACGCTCGACGACGACGCCGTCGTCGCCGCCGGCGGCACGCTGGCATTGGCGGCCGACAGCATCCGCATGGGCGCGGGCTCGGCCGTTTCGTCGGCATCGGCGATGACGGTGCAGGCCGACACCGCGCTGCACAACGCCGGGATCGTCGGCACCACATCGCACTCCCACGCGGCCCTGACCGTGCAGGCCGGCGCGCTCGACAACCGGGGCGGACGGCTGCAGTCCGACGGCGACCTGCGCATCGCCACCACCGGCGCCATCGACAACCGTACCGGTGTGCTGCGCTCCGGTGCGGACCTCGCCCTGCAGGCCGGCGGCGACATCGCCAACCAGGGCGGCGCGATCGAGGTGATCGCCGAGCGCGCGGCGCTGACGGTGCGCAGCGGCGCGCGCCTCGACAACGACGGCGGCCACCTCACCCACAACGGCAGCGGCGCCAGCGAAGTGCAGGCCCGCGCCATCGACAACGGCAGCGGCGCCATCGTGGTCGCCGGTGCGCTGACCCTGGCCGCCGACCGTATCGACAACGCGGTCGGCGGCACGCTCGTCGCCGGCGCCGCGCTGGACCTGCAGGCCCGCGAGCGCCTCGTCAACCGAGGCCTGGTCAGCAGCGGCGGCCGGCTGGGCATCGACGCCGCAGGTGCCGCGCTCGACAACCACGCCGGCCGCATCACCGCCGCTGGCGGCACGCACATTGCCGCCGACCGCATCGACAACACCGGCGGCGTGCTGGCCACCACCGTCGGCTCGCGCGGCGCGCTGAAACTGCAGACGACCAGGCTGGAAAACGGCGGCGGCACCGTGTCGGCTGACGGCGCACTGCACATCACGCTCGCGGGCGACGCCCTCACCGAAGGCCTGCTGCACGCCGGCACCGACCTCGACCTGGCGGTCCAGGGCCGTCTCACCAACGCCGGCACGCTGGAAGCCGGGTCCACGCTGCGCGGCATGGCCACCGCCCTCGAAAACCGCACCGGTGCGCGCATGCGGGCCGACTCGGTCGAACTGCAGGCCGACCGGGCCATCGACAACGCCGGCGAGATCCAGGGCGAGGCCGTGGCCCTGCAGGCCGACGCCATCACCAACACCGGCGCCATCACCGGCGGCGATGTGCGCCTGCAGGCGCGCACCATCGCCAACGTCGGCGACCCCGCCCTCGTCGGCGCCACCCGCACCGTGTCGCTGTGGGCCGGCGAGCGGGTCGACAACCTCGACGGCGCCACCGTCTACAGCGCGGGCGACGTGCGCATCGGCGCCGCCCCACCCGACGACGACGCCCCGGCCGGCCAGACCGGCGTCTTCCTGAACCGGGGCGCCACGGTGGAAGCCGGCCGCCACGTCGACATCGCCGCCGACACGCTGCAGAACCGGCGCAGCGTCGCCATCGACACGGTGCAGGTCCTGGCCGAGGACCACACCCTCACCATGCCCGACTGGTGGCACAACGGCTCGGCCAACCCGGGCAGCTACGCCGGCGCGGTGAACGGCACCAATTTCTCGGCCTACGAGGTCTTCTACCTCGACCCGGCCGACATCGTGGAGAACAGCAGCTTCATCACGCCCGACGGCCAGCGCGTCGGCCGCGCGGTGGTGCGCACCCATGCCGACGACACCCTTTACTTCAGCGCCCATGCGGGGCGCAACGGCGCCTATGGCCACCGCGAGCGCCTCACCGCCAGCGACGGCACCCGCGTCGTCTACTACCAGGAGCGCAGCGACGGCGTCGCCAACCCCGACCAGGTGGCAGGCGCCGCCGACACCGCCATCTGGCCGGCCCAGCGGGTCATCACCGACTGGGACACCGCCGTGCCGGTCGATGCCGCCTACGGCCGTTGCAGCACCGCCTGCGTGATGCTGGTCGCGCCCTTTCAGTACACCGACCCTACCACCACCATCCTGCGCGACAGCCAGCGGGTCATCGCGCCCGACCACCATCTGTCCGAACTGCGGCGCGACGTCACCACCACGGTGACCGAAGACCGCGCCAGCCTCGGCACCCCGGCGCGCATCCTCGCCGGCGGCGACATGCGGCTCGACCTCGGCAGCCGCCTCGAAAACCACCACGGCGACATCCTGGCCGCCGGCCGGCTCGACATCCTCGAGGCGACACCCGGCGCCGTGCAGGTCGACAACGTCTCCACCACGCTCTACCGCCGCTACGGGTTCGACGGCACTTCCACGCTCGCCAACGGCAACAGCATCGCCTACCACGCGCCCGAGATCGCCGAGGTGATCGGCAGCACCGGCGGCGCGATGTCCGGCGCGCAGGGCGTGTCGATCACCGCGCGCACGGTGCGCAACACCGACCTGGCGGCCGGCACCGCCGCCAACATCGTGGACGAGGTGCGACTGGCCTCCGGCAACCAACTCCCCCAGGGCTCCGCCGTGGCCGCCGACGCGCGCCAGGCCTTTCCCGCCACCGAGGCCTCGGCGCCGGGCGCGCTGTTCCGCGCGCAGCCGGCCAACGGCGTGCCCTATCTGTTCGAAACACGTCCGGAGTTCGCCAGCTACCGACGGTGGCTCGCCAGCGACTACCTGCTCGACGCGCTGGGGCTGGACCCGGCACGCATGCAAAAACGCATCGGCGACGGCTTCTACGAACAACGCCTCATCAACGAACAGGTCGCCCGGCTCACCGGTCGCCGCCGCCTCGACGGCTACGCCAGCGACGAGGCGCAGTTCCTGGCGCTGATGGACGCCGGCGCCACCTACGCCCGGCAGTTCGGCCTGGCGCCCGGCGTGGCGCTATCGGCCGATCAGATGGCGCGACTCACCAGCGACATCGTCTGGCTGCAGACCGAAACCGTCACCCTGGCCGACGGCAACACCCAGCAGGTGCTGGTGCCGCGCGTGTACCTGGCCCACGTCGGCCCGGACAGGCTGCGCCCCGAAGGCGCGCTCATCACCGGGCGGGAGATCGACATCGAGGCCGACGACATCGTCAACCGCGGCGGCACCATCGGCGGCGCCGACACCCGCCGCGCCACCCTGGTCGCCAGTGCCGACATCGTGAACCAGGGCGGCGCGGTGCAGGCGGCCCTGCTCGGCCTGAAGGCCGCCGGCGACATCCGCAACGAGAGCCTGACCTCCACCCAGCAGTGGCAGCAGGCGTCCGGCCCGGCCGGTACGAGCCAGAGCGCCACCAGCGCGTCGAACACCGGCCGACTCCTGGCCGGACAGGCGCTGGTGGTCGACGCCGGGCGCGACTTCGTCGACACCGGCGGGCAGATCCGCTCCGGCGGCAGCGCCGCCATCCGCGCCGGACGCGACGTCGTGCTCGACGCCCAGGTCACCGGAGCCGAACAAAGCGACCGTGTCGGCAACGCCACCCACGACCGCGCCACCGCCGACGTGCGAGGCAGCCGAATCGACGTGGCCGGCGACCTCGTCGTTGTCGCCGAGCGCGATATCCGGGGCGAAGCCGCAGCCATCCGCTCCGGAGGCGACACGCTGCTGCATGCCGGCAACGACATCCAGCTCGGCAGCGCCACCGAAACGCGCGAATCCGCCATGGAGACCGATGCCGACAACCATCTCCTTGAACGCACCACGCACCAGGTCGCCAGCAGCGTGAAGGCCGGCGGCCACCTCGCCCTGCAGGCGCTCAACGACATCCACGCCCCCGGCGTGCAGCTCGACGCCGGCCAGAACCTGACCGTGATCGCCGCGCACGACGTGGTGCTGGAGGCCGCCCGCGACAGCACCGAGCTCGACCAGGCCAGCCGCACCAGCGGCGGCATCGTCAATCGCACCGAAACCGATACCCGCCAGCAGGCGTCCAGCACCGCCCGGGTGGCCGGGCTCAGCGGCGACCAGGTCACCGTGCGTGGCGGGCGCGACGTGCTGCTGGAAGGCGCGCAGATCGATGGCGAGCACGGCGCGCTGGTCTTCGCCGACCGCGCCCTCGTCGCCGGCGCCGCCTACAGCACCGAAAACCTCGCCGAGTCGCGCAGCCGCACCACCAACGTGCTCGGCCGGCGCGGTGTCGCCACCGAAAGCACCCACGACCGTGTCACTGCGCAGGGCAGCAGCATCACCAGCGCGCACGGCGACGCCACGGCGTACGGCGCGGTCAGCGCGGTCGGCGAAGGCGTGCGTGTCGCCGCACCCGAAGGCCAGGCCACCTTCGGCGGCGGCACGGTCGACCTGCACGCCGCCGTCACCAGCGACAGCACCAGCAGCTCGCGCAAGGAATACGGCATCGACATCGGCGCCCACATGCTCGGCAACATCGTGCCCAGCCAGGGCGCGGGCCACAAGCTGACCGACACCGCAGCCGTCAGCGCCACCACCCTGCTGCGCAACCGGATCAGCGGCGCCGACGTGTACGTGGGCGCCACCCAGGGCGATGTCCACATCGCCGGCACCGACATCGCCACGCCCGGCGACCTGACCTTCTCCGCACCCCACGGTCGCGTCTTCCTCGACGGCCAGCAAACCGCCGCCGAGACCGCCGCCCACCATTTGGAAAGCGATGTCTTCTACCAACGCGCCAAGGGCGCAGGCGGCGTCGAGCAGACCACCCAGTACAACCGCCTCGACGCCGGTCGCATCGTCTACGACACCCCCGGCGTCGCCGCCCAGGTCGGCAGCAAGGACAGCGTCGAGGAATTGGCGAAGCAGCCCGGCATGGCCTGGATCGGCGCCCTCGCCAACGACCCGGCCCTGGCCGGGCGCGTCGACTGGACCCGCCTGCAGGACACCAGCCAGCACTGGGACTACCGCCAGCAAGGCCTGACCCAGGCCGGCGCCGCGGTGCTGACCGCCGTGGTCATGTACGTCACCTACGGTGCGGCCAGCGGACTCGGCGCTGCGGCCGGCAACGCGGCGGCCGTCGGTGCCGGCGAGGGCGTGGCGCTGGCGGGCGGCGGTGCGTTTCTCACCGGCACGGGCGCCGCCATGGCGGGCGTCGTGGCCGGTGCGACCACCGCCGCCTTCTCCGCCCTGGCCGCCCAGGCCGCGATCGCCGTCGCCAACAACCCTACCGATCCCGGCAAGGCATTGGAGCAACTGGGCAGCAGCGCCAACGTGCGCGGCCTGGTCGCCGCCATGCTCACCGGCGGCGCCCTGGCCGGTTTGAACCTCGTACCCACCGGTGCACCAACGCCCGGCGCCGGGTCACAGGCCTTCGTCAACCAGCTCGGCCAGAACCTGCAGGCCGGGCTGGCGCGGGCGGTGGTGAACACGGCGGTGTTCGGTGGGAGTCTGGAGGACCACCTCAAGGCTAGCCTGCAATCGGCCTTGCTCGATACGGTCGCCGCCCAGACCGCGTTCGCCATCGGCGACATGAACCTCGATGGTTTCAGCGGTTCCGTCGCCCATGCCATGGCCGGATGCGCCGTTGGCGCAGCGCGCTCGGGTGGCAGTTGCGAGGCCGGCGCGCTCGGCGCGGTCGTCGGCGAGATCAGCGGCGAACAGTTCGGCTTCGACGACAACGGCAACCTCCGACCGGGCGCCATCGAGATGGCCTCGATGCTCGGCGCCGTGGCTGCCGCGATGGCGGGCATGGACGGGGACCAAATCAACCTGGCGTCGGGCGCTGCCGGCAATGCTGCAGCCAACAACGCGCTGTCCCACTTCGTCGACAAGGCGCTGGGCAAGCTACGGTCGACGCTCCAGGCACTCGAACTCCGGCCGCTGGCGGATTCGCAGAAGGCGATTTCCGACTACCTCGACAGTGCGGCTGCTCGCGGCGGATTGAACGACAAGGAGATCGCAGCGCTTGGGGCGCTGTATGCGCTGAATGAGGCGCTGTTTCCGACGAGCATGCTGGATGTGGCCGGGCCGATCGGGCGGGCTGTCCGTCGGGCGGGTGGGTTGATCAAGGCGGGGGCGAAGGCGGAGGATGCGGCTGCCGTTGCGATCAAGGAAGTTAAGTCGGGAACTTACGTTCCCACTGTCAATGCGGTCGGAAATATGAAGGAGTTCCTGAAATCACCGGGGTTTGGTAGCGAACTGGCCGAAAATTCCACACGTACGAATAGGATATACGACGGGCAGACGATTTTTAGGGCAACTGAGGACATTAGGAATATTCCCAAAGGCAGTTACTTCTATCTTGACGGATTGCATAAAGATCACTTGGAAGTATTTGACTCAAACGGAAAATTTGACCTTGCCGTAAACTTAGATGGATCCATTAATGTACCCAAAACATCGGCCGGAAATGGAAGGAGGATATGATGATTGACCTCGATTTATGCTCAGAGACGCTTGCAATCATTGCAAATTTAAATGGCATTTCTCGAGATCAACTCGATCGGGAAGAAAGCGTTGAAGGAGAAAATTTTCTCTGGAAAAACAATTACAAAATATCATTACAAAAAAACGTTACAACCAACATTTCATACTTAATTAGCGCCTTTAAGCTCGCGAATGATGCCATTGATAATGGCGACAAATTGACGGCAATGATGGGGCTTGCTTTGGCTCACTCGGAAGCAAAACGTCTCGAAAACATATTTGCAGGCATTCAGGAGGATTCGCTAAGAATGCTTAAAATTGATGGGCGATTTAATTGGCCTCCAATCCCGGAGAAATATGAAATACCCGAAAAGTATAATTTTCAAGGTCGACGATGAAATTAATTGCGTTATTTTTAGTAATTTTTTTTGGCGAGCACAATGAGTGCGGCGCCATATGACGGCATCATGATTATGATCGAGAGAGGCAAGTTTAACCCGATGCGCCAACAATCAAGGAAATCATTAAAGTCGCAAGCGCTTTAGAAATTAAATATCCAAGCATTAGCACGGACTGATTCGACCGAAGACGAGAGATCGAAATCGCCGAGGCAACGCAAAACCTCACCGATCACTGATGAGTTGCGGCAGATCATTAATAATCACGAACTTAAAATCGATCTGAACGCTATTGAATCAGCCAAGTTTTATATGGAGCATAACGAGTGCGGGCTCGCTTATAACGAATTGCCCTAATTTTCTTCAAACTAAGGCAGTGCGCCCCGATCTTGAAAACTTGGTTAAAGGCTCGCAGCATTAGACATAATTTATTCAGCGACAAGCACGGGTTATTTTTGCGCCGAAAACCCCGTCTTATCCTGTCAGCAAGTCGCAAAATTAGCCGTAAATCTTTTCCAAATGCTCCACCAGCAACTCGCTCACCCGCCGCTGCGCCCGCATCGGCGTGGACGTGTGGTCCGCCCCGTCGACCAGATGGAAATGGAATTAGCTCACGAGGCGTGCATCAGCAATAAGTGGGCTTGATTGATTTTCGCCCATTGAGCGACACCGACAAATCCGGAAATCATAATTTAATCGTCAAGTAAATATGGCTAGAAAAAAACAACCGACAATAGTCCATGATAAAGCTTGGGTCACCCTCATGGCGGCAGCTGAGCCGTATATTTCCCGTGGTGCCGTTTTTAGATGCCATGACGCCAAGTGGCCTTACGAATCAATTGTCGATTTTATGCTTATTCTTGATACAGGTTCGCCGAGCGGCTTTGCATTGATAGTTGCGACTGGCTACAAATCCGGGCATGTTGTCCGTTGCTTACCGAGCGAAGCTCGCACCAAAGAAGCTGCTTACGCCATTTCGAGAGAATGGCTACAAAAAAACTGGAATGAATGGATTTACGAAGAGTGTGACTTAAATAAAGTTTTGATCACCAATCACTACTCCATCGGCATGTGATTTTGTTTTCTCCTTAATTTAGTGAATTAAAATTTAAATAATATTAAATTCACTGACCGGCAATTGCAATTATCTGAAAAATCTAAATACGAGACACCCGGCATCGTCGCCCAGGTCGGCAGCAAGGACAGCGCCGAGCAACTGGCGAAGCAGCCCGAATCAAATGAAGAGATTTATTGACTCTCTCCAGCAAACGCTCAACGCCTTGAGCATGGGGGCTTCAATTCGGAGCCTAAGTTTCCCATATGCTGCAATGTCAACCCTGCCACGTGACCTAGAAGCCGAGTTCAATAATCTTGACTCCTCCATAAAGTCACTTGGCACCGCGATGGAAGATCGGGATTGGTTGGCAATTCAAATCCTGCTTTCGCTGGTCCGGACGGCAGCCCACATGCTTGGAAATTCATTTGAGAATCTTGGATCACGACTTACAGAAATTTTTTATCTTTTGCGCCGTTTTATGTCGCTGACCCAGCGCCCGACCGGCTGTATGAGAATAATGAAAAAACCAGCAAGGATCTCATCGAAGAAATCATATTCAGCACGATTGACATACTCACAACATTGCAGCGAGAAGTTATAAGCCCGAACTTCTCCCAAAATGATTCTTCTGAACAGCAAATTCTGCCGTCGGCCTTGAGCATAAGCTGCGAGCTGTCTTGCCTGGAAGATTCGATGGATGAAATAACGCGGCTTTCAAAAGCAGGCTCGCTGCACGACGCAGCACGCCACATTCAGCTGGCAGTGAAAAGTGCCAAGTCGCTCAATGCAAACTTTGAAGACATATATTATTTTTGCATGGCGAACAGATGCAAAATGACCAACCCTCGCTGGCCTGAAATCCCCGAAGATTATGAGTTGCCGAAAAAATATAAAGTTAATTATATATTTCCCAGATAAACCAACCTACACGCGCCCCACTCGCTACCCGTAAGCCTGCTCCACATGCCTCACCAGCAGCTCACTCACCCGCCGCTGCGCCCACAGCGGCGTGAATGTATGGTCCGCCCCGTCGACCAAGTGAAAATGAAACTTCGGCTCCCGCTGCAACTTGGCCGCGCCCTCACCGAGGTGGATCTCCACCTCGTCCAACCCGCCGTCGTTGGCGCTGAACAGCATCACCACGTTCACCCCGCGATGCAGCAGCCCCTTGAACAAGGCCAGCACGTCGGTCGACTCCTGCAGCTGGCTCAAGGGAACCGTCTGTCCGCCCCGGGCGATGGAGCCGATGCGGCTGGCGACGCGTTTGCGCATCACGTTGGCCACACCGAAGGCGATGCGCTTCACGTCGACCTTGCCGCGCACCATACGGCTCCAGGTCTTGCGATCGAACGCACGCTCCCGGTAGAAGCGCAGCGAGCGGATGCCCTTGCGGCGGCGCGCTTCCAGTGAATCGCCCTCGCGCCAGTTGTAGCTCTGCGGGTTGATCATCACGATGCTGGTGACCGCCGGCTCGGCGATGGCGCCGCGGAACGACAGGTAGGCGCCCGAGCACATGCCCACCAGCACCACGTGTTCCACGCCCAGCGCTTTCAGGAAGGCGATGGCGTCGTGCACCTCGTCGATGGAATGGCGCGCGAACAGGTGGTTGTCGCGCTGGCCAGGCGAGGCCGGACTGTCACCGACGCCGCCGATGTCCATGCGCAGCGCGAGGAACCCCCGCGCCGCCAGCGTCCGGCCCTCGTGCACGTTCATGCGGTTGGGGCCGATGTGGTGGTTGGAGCCGGTGGTGACGAAGAGCACCGCGGTCTTGCCGCGCGTGGCGTGCGGCTCGACGGGCGCGGACAGGATGCCGAACAGGTTGCCGTGCGCACCGAAGCGCACCGGGGTGTCTCGCACCGGCACGCGGCCGTCGTCGACCGGCACCACGCCGTCGGTGTCGACGCTGGCGTGCGCGCGCTCGCCCTGCATCGGGTAGCGCGCCTCCAGCCAGTCGCGGACCTGGGTCAGCGCCTCGTCCGGAACGATGGCGTCGAAGGTGTCGCGCATCATGGCCGCGTAGCCGCCGACGGCGCTCTGCGTGACCTGGCAGCCGATGCCGTCGAGGTGACGCGAGAGCTTGTCGTTCTGCGGAATGTCGTCGCGCGCCAGCAGCAGCACATGGCGCCCGGCCAGGTTGTCGGCGGTGGCGAGGGCGGTGAGATCGAGCTCGGTCAGGGCTTCGATGGATTCGGGCGTGAGCAGGTAGCCGCCGGCTTCTTCGCCGGGTGAGTCTTCGCCAAAGGCAGCGTGCCGCTCGGCGCTGCCGTCGGCGTTGCGCATGCGGCGCATGGCGAGCATTTCGCGCAGGTAGAGCCGGCCCGAGGTGAAGGGCGCCCAGGCGACGATGCTGTCGGCGCGCGAGGCGGCCGCACCGGCAGTCGCGGCGGCGGCCAGCGCCAGGGTGCCGCCCATGCGCACACCGAACAGCGCGACCCGGCTCGCGCCGCTGGCCTGCTGGCCGAATTCGGTCGCGGCGGAAACGCCGTGCAGCCAGGCCGGCACGCGCGCCGGGTATTCGTCGGTGCCGGCGGAGTCGCCGGTGCCGTGGTGGTCGTAGCGCAGCACCGCGAAGCCGTCGAAGGCCAGGCGCATGGCCAGTTCGCGGTAGTGGCGATGGGTGCAGATGGCGTCGTAGCCGATCGGGTTGCAGAGCACGACCAGGCAGTCGCGGCTGCCGCCGTCGGGCGCGGCGGGCGGGTGGTACCAGCCGAACAGGCTGCCGTGCGCATGGTCGAAGGCGACCGGACGGGCGTCCAGGGATACGGGGAGCGTGCTGGTCATGGGATCGTTTCAGTCGCGGCCATCGTGGGCACGCAGCGTTCCACGCCGTTGGCCGCCTGCAGGCTGGCGCGCAGGCGTGCACCGGGTTGGCGGGCGAGCAGGACGACGGTCTGCTCACCGCCCGGCGCCAGGTGAAAGTAGTTGTGGCTGATGCGAAAACCCGGCGCGTCGATGGCAACGGCCTGGGCGAAGCGCGGGCAGCGCACCGTCATGCGCCAGCGGTCGGGGCCGTCCGGTACGAGGGTGGCGGTCAGGCCCAGGCCGGGCTGCACGGCGAAGCCATGGCCGAGGGGAAAGTAGAAGTCCGACCCAAGCACCTGGCCGGTGGCGGTGTCGCTCAGCACGGCATGCGCCACGTCGTGGCCGGCGGGACCGAACCGGTAGGTCCAGGTGCTGTCGGTGAAGTGGCCGAACAAGGCGTCGCCACGAATCTGCGCGCTGCCGTGCGCCGGCACCTGCAGGGTGGCGCTGCCGTGGGCGACCGGTTTCTCGCCATGGCGGTAGAGCGTGAGCTCGACCTGGGCGGCAATGGGCCGCGGGCTGTCATTGACGGCGTGCAGCGCCAGGCCGTTCACGCCTTCGTCGGTCATGAACAGGCCCACCGGCGCCATGCCGCGCTGCAGGTAGAACCAGGCGGCCTTCGGGCAGCCATAGGCGTCGATCACGCCCCAGCCGGCGCCGGGCCAGAGGTCACGCAGAAACCACACGATGGCGCCGGCGCAGCTCGATCCCTGGCGGCGCCATTCGCGCAGCGCGCCGAGCATGGCCTCGCCGCTGGCCAGGCGGCCGAGGGCCAGGTAGCGCTGCATGTCGGCGTAGCGCAGCCGCATCGGGTCGACGCCGAACAGCTGCGCCAGGTAATGGTCGCGCACGTCGTCGAAGTCCCAGCCGGCGCTGCTGTCGCGCGGCACGCGGGCTTTCCAGCGCGGATGGTGCAGGGGCGACTGGCCGTCGGACAGAAAGCGGTCCAGCGTCTCGGGCTCGGGAATGTTGGCGAAGGCCAGGCATTCGGAGGTGAAGCGCACGCCGCTGCGGCGCGCGTCGGTGATCGGCTGCAGGTAGGCGCCGACGCCGAAGTAATGCGCCGCGCCGGCATCGACCTGGAAGGGCAGCACGCCGCCGGCCGGGCTGGAGGGCCAATACGGCACGTCGGGCCGCAGTTGGGCGCCGATGGCGGGCAGTACCTCGCCGAAGAGCCGGTTGCGCCACAGCGGCTGCTCCAGGCCGAGCATGGCGGCCTGCTGTTCGATCTCGCTGTTGCCGCAGAGCAGGCCGATGCTGGGCGACAGCCGGGTGCGCTGCAGGAACTGCCGCGCTTCCAGCTCCACCCCGGCGACGAAGCCGGCGTCGTCGGCCGGGTAGTCCATGTTGGCGAACATCCAGTCGTGCCAGAGCAGGATGCCGAACTCGTCGCACAGGGCGTAGAAATGGTCGGCCTCGTAGAACATGGTGCCGCCCACCCGCAGCATGTTCATGCCGGCGTCGCGCGCCAGCCGCAGGGTATCGCGCGCGGCGGCCGGGTCGCCGATCAGGGTGAGGATGTCGGTCGTGGTCCAGCAGGCTCCGCGGCAGAACACACGCACGCCGTTGATGTCGAGCGCGAAGTCGTCGCTCTGGCTGTGCAGGGTGACGCTGCGAAAACCGGTACGGCCCAGGTCGCGGTGAATCACGGTGCCGGCGGCCCACACGCGCACGTCGACCTGGTAGAGCGCCGGCTCGCCGTGGGTGTGCGGCCACCAGCGCTGCGCCGATGCCACCGTGACGCCGCCGCTCGCGGCCCAGTGCCGGGCGTCGAGGCGGCGCAGCGTCAGCGGCGCCCGCGCGTCGCCCACGGCCAGTTCGGCAGCGAGGTCGGCCGCCGTGTCGTCGCCGGTGACGTGCAGCACGCCGTCGAAGGCGACCACGCCGGCATCGCCTTGCAGCGAGGCGACGGCGTCGCAGCGCAGCCATTCGACGGTGCCGCGTTGCAACAGCCGCACCGGCTTCCAGGGCCCGATGGCGGGCGCGGCCGGCGACCAGCCGGGAATGCGGCCGAGCAGGCTGGCGCGGATCCAGCGCAGCTGCTGCTGTTCGACCAGCCGGGTGCGCCAGCGCGGGCGCGGCCGGCGCGCGGCGAGCGCCTGCTGCACCGAGGCGAAGCGGATCAGCAAGGTATGGCTGCCGGCGGCCAGGCGCCCGGTGACGTCGACTTCGTGGGCCAGGAACATATTGTCCGAGCGCAGGATGGATTCGCCGTCGAGCCAGCATTCGGCGAGCGTGGCCAGGCCTTCGAAGACCAGCACCGTGCCGGCTTGCGACGGCGTGGTCACGTCGAAGCGGGCCCGAAACCAGACGTCCTGCGTGTCCAGCGGCGGCAGCCGGTCGAAATCGGCCTGGCCGCCGGCGAAGAGCGCGGCCATGGCCGTGCCCGGCACGACGGCGGGCGTCCAGGCGGATTCGAGCTCGGACAGCGCGGCCGGGTCGGCCGCGACGCCGGCCGGCAGCACGGCCATGGTCCACTCGGCGACCAGGGCGGTGGGCGTCATCGTGCCGCCTCGATCAGCCGTAGAGCCGCCGCAGGCTGTCGGTGCCGGTGGACCATGCGCGGGCCATGCCCTCCAGCAGTTCCTGCGACTGGATGGCGCGGCCGTTGTTCACCGCGCGGGCGGTCTTGAGCAGCAGCGCCTTGGTGCCGGCCGATATCTCCTGGAACGCCTCGCGGGCCACGCCCAGGCCCGGCTGGCCAGCGCCCGAGAGCCAGTCCAGGTAGCTGGCCGCCAGCTCGAAGTTGGCGCCGAGCTGGCGCATCGTGGCGAAGGCGTAGCGGTGGTAGAAGGGCAGGCCCTCGCGCTGCAGCCAGGCGACGTCGTCCGGGAACCGTCGTGCAAAACGCTCGATCGGGTTGTGCGCGGGCAGGCGCTGCAGGTGCGAGCGCAGCAGGCGCAGCGAGGTGGTCACCAGCTCGTCATGCGGCGGGCGGCGCAGCCGGTCCACCCGCACGAACTCGGCGAAGAAGGGCATGTAGGCCGGATCGTCCGCGTAGCCGAGCCGGAACAGGTGCGTGAAGTCGTCGCCCGACAGCTCGAAATAGCCGGCGTTGTGGAAGTAGCCGAGCCGGCGCTGCGCGAGGTCGATCGCGTTGATGACGATGGTGCTCTTGGTGTGCTGCTCGCGGTAGTCGGTACCGGCGGTGTCGGGCATCCAGAAGGCGTCGGCCTCGGTGATGACCAGCTTGCCTTCGGCCACGTGGTGCAGCGCATGGTCGAGGATGTTGCCGCGCCACACGTTGAGCTCTTCCACCTCGATGCCGTAGACCTCCTGCAGGTCGCGGTGCGGTGGCTTGAAGAAGGTCCACTGGTCGCCCTCGAAGCCCAGCGCCACGGTAAAGCCCAGCATCGCCTCGGGTTGCAGGCCGAGCGCGTGCAGCGCCTCGATCCACACGTCGGCATAGCAGTTCTTCTGCACCCAGGCCTGGTCTTCGCGGTGCAGCGGGTGCACGCGGTAGTCGGCAGCCGACAGCGGCACCACCGCGCAGGCGGCGGGCGAGGCCGCGACCGCCGCTTCTTCCAGGGGCAGGGTGGCGCTCATCGCGTCAGGTCCAGAGCTGTGCGCGCACGTCCTCGGGCCAGGCGGCCGGGTCGAAGCCGTGGTGTTTGAACAGCGCCATGCAGACGCGCTCCAGGCCGAAGCCCAGGCAGGCGGTCTGCGCGAGTTCGCCGGTGGACTGGCGAATCTCGAAGGTGCTGGAGAAGTAGTCCTGGTGGTAGTTGAAGGAGCAGACCGCGGTTGGCTTCTCTTCGGAGATCACCGGCACCACCACTTCGAACTTGAGCTTCTGCTCGCGCTGCGCGTTGGCGAGAATCTTGCCGACGCGGCCGAAGAAGGGGTCGGTGGCGACCTCTTCGTTGGCCGGCAGGCCGAGCGAGCGCAGCAGATCCAGGCCACGCTGCAGCCACATGTCGCGCCAGGCCAGCACCTCGTCGGGCGAGCCCACGCGCACGAACTCGCGCACACGGAAAGCCTGCATGCGGGTCGGCTCGTCGGATGGCTCGTGGCGGAACACCCAGTGCGTCATGTCCACCAGCCGCCCGCCTGCCGGCAGCGTGCCGGTGAAGCTGGGGTAGACCGGGTAGCAGGCGGCCGGAATCAGGACCACGCCGGTCCGCGCCATCAGGTCGTCGTAGGACTCGCCGTCGGCGATGCGCTGCACCAGCTTGGGATGGTCGGACGCGCAGCCGCAGAAGCTCACCACGCCCATCGCCAGCTGCGGGAACGACTTCATGTAGCCGCTCTTCTCGAACACGCCACGGGCGAGCGTGGGCGGAAAGGTGAACTTCTCCGCGCCGTCGGCCTCGGCCACGCGGCCGACCAGCGCGTTGAAGCGCTCCAGCACGTCCTCGAAGACGGCGTTGCGGCCGAACACGCCGGGCTCGCCCGAAGGCACGATCAGGCCGTGGGCGACCAATCCGTCGTAAAGCGATTTGGAGTCGTACTGCATGGAACTCTCAGGTGTCCTTGTAGACCAGCAGCATCGAGGCGCTGCGGGCGTAGATGCGGTCGTTGCCCACCATCAGCTGGGCCGAATGGGCGTCGCGCAGATGGCGGCCCAGGCTGAACTTGCTGTCGTTCTTGTAGCCCTGGATGCCGCAGATCAGCAGCGCCTCGTGCACCACCTGCACCATCAGCGTGGAGCAGGAGATCTTGAGGTTGTTCATCTTGAGCGCGAAGCCGATCGTCAGCAGCGACTCGTTGCCCGCGTCGCTGGCCTGCAGCTCCTGGCATTCGCGCGCCACGTCGTGCACGTTGGAGCGCATCGACTGCAGCGTGTTGGAGAGCTCGGCCAGGCGCAGCGCGGTCGGCGGCATGGTGCCCGGATCGCGCCGTGCCGCCGCCCGCACGAAGGCCGCCGCACGCGACATGGCGTCGGTGGCGATGCCCAGCCACAGGCCCGACCACAGGATGTGCGAGTACGGCACCATGGTCTGGCTCGACGAATCGGCGTAGTCGCCCGGCAGGATCTGCGCCGCCTGCCCGCGCGAGCGGAAACGGAAACCCGGGCTGCAGGTGCCGCGCATGCCCAGGGTGTCCCACTGCGAGGTCTGCTCCAGCGTGAACTGGCCCTTGCGCGCCAGCACCATCACCTGGTCGCTGCGGGCGGCGCCCGGGTCGCGCCGGCAGGTCACCAGCAGGTCATCGGCGTGCGCACCGTAGGAGACAGTGGTCGCGTCCTTGTTGAGCACGAATTCGTCGCCGTGGACTTCCACCGCGCAGATGCTGGAACGGGTGTCGCCGCCGATGCCGACCTCCGACGTGATCGAGCCGATCAGCAGTTGCCGCTCGACGAGTTCACGGCAGTAGTCGCGAAAGTATTCGGAGCCCAGGCCGTGCCGCACCACGCAGGCGACCTGGATCTGGTGCATGGCGAACACCATGGCGCTGGCCGCGCAGTACTGGCCGAGCGCGGTGCAAACAGCGGTCAGTTCCAGCATGCCCATGCCCATGCCGCCGAGCTCCACCGGCACCAGGGCCGACAGCAGCCTGGCTTCCTTCAGCGCGGCGATGGATTCGGCGGGAAAGCGCGCGTTGCGGTCCACGTCGGCCGCATGCAGCGCCGAGATCTCGCTGCCGATGCGGTGGGCGAGCGCGACGGCGGCGCCCTGCTTGGAGTCCTGGCTCATGGCGGTGCGACGGTGGGCGAGCGCGGGGCGCTCAGTCCGTCAGTTCCTCGATCGCCTCGCGGATCGCCGCGATGCTGCCGAACACACCGCGCTTGAGCATGCGGTCCGGGAACTCGATGTCGAACTTGCCTTCGAGCGCCAGCATCACGTTGACGCTGGCGTGCGAGGTCAGGCCCGCCTGGTAGAGGTCGCTGTCTTCGGCCAGCGTGGCGACGTCGGCGGACAGGCGCCCGTGGTCCTTGAGAATCTGGCGGATGTCGTCGGTGGTGCTCAATTTCTTATCCCGGTAAATCTCAAGCGCACTTATAACGTTTGCTTACTGCGCGGAGTCTATTCCAGCCAGCAAGCGATTGCACTCGAAGTCGACCGGATCAGTTCGTCACTGTGGCGGCGACCACCGCGACGGCCGCCGAGCGTTCGTGGCTCAGGCACACGGAAAAATGGGTCAGGCCACCGGCCTCGGCCAAGCGCCGGGCGGCGTCGTGCAAATGCAACTCGCACCAGCCGCCGGGCATCTTGACCACTTCGATGGAGCGCCAGGGGATGCCGCCGTCCGGGGGGCGGAGCACTTTCATGCAGGCTTCCTTGGCGGCGAAGCGTGCGGCCAGGCGTTGGGCCATTTCGGTGCCGCCGGCCTCGCAGTAGGCGATCTCGGCGTCGGTGAAGATGCGCTCGAGGTAGCGGCGGCCGAAGCGGTCGCAGGATTCGGCGATGGAGGCGATTTCCACCAGGTCGGTGCCTACGCGGACTTGGGTCATGGCTTGGGGGATTTTGTTTTTCTGCCGAGGCGGCTTGTGGACTTTGCTCTTTTCTGAGCTGGCTGCTTCTTTCTTCTTTTCTTCTCTTTGCCGACGGTGGAGCTGGGGGCTTGCGCGCCCCCAGACCCGCGGTGACTTTCTTTCCTCGGAAAGAAAGTCACCAAAGAAACGCCAAGACGAGCTCGAGGCTCGGTCGGGCCATCGCTTCGCTCGGCCTGGGGAATGTGCCTTCGGGACGCTCTAACGGCAACAGTTTGGACAAGGGTCGATCCAGTGCCTCTGCCCCTGCTTCGCAGGGTCGGGGCTGAGAGGGTAAGGACAGGCGACCGCACTGAGCACGGTGAGGGGGCCGCGCTGATTCGATCGCCGCGCGCGCTGCGCACCGTGGTCCAGGTCACGCCTTGATGGCCCACCCGCTTGTGCGCTGCTTCGGGTCGATGTTCGAGCGCCACGCCCAGTATTCCGCCAGGGCACTTCGCATGGCGCCTGCGCGCGCCGCCAGTGCGGTCGCCTGTTCTTACCCTCTCAGCCTTGACCCGCGAAGCGGGGCCATGGCTCTGGATCGACCCTTGTCCAAACTGTTGCCGCTAGAGCGTTCGAAGGCACATTCCCTAGGCCGAGCGAAGCAATGGCCCGACCGAGCCTCGAGCTCGTCTTCCAGGCAACTTTCTTTGGTGACTTTCTTTTTTGCCAGAAAAGAAAGACACCGTGTTGATCGTCAAGCCCTGGCCGAGCAAGCCAGGCTCGGATCGAACGGTTTTCCCGATCGAAGTACGCCAAAAGCGATCGCCAGCAACTTATGCATGCACGCCACCAAAACGACCTTGTTGGGTTTGTTCTGCGCCTTCAGACGTTGGCTGAAGGCCTTGATCACCGGGTTGAAGCGGCTGGCCGTCATGGCCGGGAAGTACAGCGCCTTCTTCAGTTCTCGATGCCCCTGCGCATGCGTGCCGTGATGCTTGTTGAGCGATGTGCCCGACTGCCTGATCAACGGCGAGACACTCGCATACGCCGCCAGCGCCTTGGCCGACTTGAACCGTTCGGGACGTCCGATGTAGGCCAGCAATTGCGCCACCGTCCGCTCTCCAATGCCCGGAATGCTCTGCAGCAGGCCGTCACGCCTTTGAAGATCGGGATCGTCGTCGATGGTCCGGCGGATCCTGCGCTGGACTTCCTCGATCGATTTCGTGAGCACTTCGATCATCTCCTGCAGCGAAGCCTGCACCGCACCGTGCGCCACGTCCAGGCGATTGAGCTCGCTCTGGCGCATCTGCTGCAGCGTGTCCAGTCGCGCCACGAGTGCCTGCAACTCCCGCACCGCCTTGCTCGGCGCCTCCCACGCCTCAGGCCGCGTCATCCGGCAGAACCTCGCCAGGCTCCTGGCGTCCGCACTGTCGGTCTTGTTGCGCGTGCCCTCCACCTCGATGAAGCGCTTGACCTTCATCGGGTTGGCTACCGAGACCAGAACACCCCGGTCATGAAGCGCGAGCGCGAGCAGCTCGTGGTACGTGCCGGTGGCCTCCATGCAGACATGCACCTGCGAGATGCCGCCCGCAACGTGTGCGGCCAACCAGTCGAGCAAGGCCGCACAACCGCCCGCCGTGTTGGCAAAAACCTTCGTCCTGTACTTGCCCTGTTCATTGAGCAATGCCGCATCGAGCTTGGCCTTGCTGACATCCACGCCCACTTGAGAGTTCATCGCCGTGACTCCGCAAAAACGCACGCTATCCGACTCTCCCAACCTGATACGCGGGGTCAGCCAGCGGCCCGCGCGGGCCGCTGGCGCCCCAAGACACCGTTCGAGCTACGACGTCGAATCCGTCACCGTGCACCAGTCTTTCTTGCAGGATCTGATCCCAAGTTACCGCACAGGGTCACCGCAACGGGCCTCCTTCGCGCGAAGGGAAGCTGGCCCACAAGGTATCAGTTACCGCGGGTCTGGGGGCGCGCAAGCCCCCAGCTCCACCCTACGAACCAGTAGAAGAAAAGAAAAAAGAAGAGCCCGCTCAGCAAAAGACCACCCCCCCAAATCGACCCCCCGCAGAGAAAAGAACAAGAGCCAAGAGCGGCAGCCCAACGCCGCACCAAGAGGGTGACCCGCCCCCACCAGCGCAACAAATCGGTGCGCTCCTCAGCACCGAATCACCAATAAAAACCCCGCTCCCAAGCGAAAAGCCCAACCCGATCACAGTTGGTATACCAATGGCATGCATCCTGCATTCCACCGGTCGACGGCGCTAACCCGAAGCCCAGCGCCGCCCCAAAACCCAACCACTCGCGGAACCGTTCATGAAGAGCAAATTGCAAAAGCTGGCCAGCGCCCTGGCCGCCGCCACCGTCCTGATGGCTGCCGCCACCCAGGCCGCCGAACTGAACTTCGCCAGCGGCGGCGGCGCCTACCAGGCCGCCATCCGCGACGCCTGGCTCAAGCCCTTCAGCAAGGAAACCGGCATCAAGATCAACGAGGACACCGACCCGCAGGTCGCCAAGATCAAGGCCATGATCGACACCAAGTCGGTCGCCTGGGACGTCACCAGCCAGAACAGCGCCCGCCTGGCGCGCGGCGTGAAGCTCGGCGTGTTCGAGAAGATCACCCCCGACATGGTCGACCAGAAGAACGTGATTCCCGGCGCCCGCAACGACTACGGCGTGCCCACCGAGATCTTCGCCACCAACATCGGCTTCTCCACCAAGGCCTTCCCCGCCGGCAAGCCGCAGCCATCGACCTTCGCCGACTTCTGGGACGTGACCAAGTTCCCCGGCAAGCGCACCCTGCAGGACGACCCGTCCACCGTGCTCGAAGCCGCGCTCATCGCCGACGGCGTGCCGCCGGCAGACGTCTACAAGGTGCTGGCCACCCCCGCCGGCGTGGACCGCGCGATGAAGCAGATCGAGAAGATCAAGCCGCACATCGCCATGTGGTGGAAGAACGGCGCCGAGCCGGTCAATGCCCTGGGCAGCGGCGAAGTGGTGATGGCGCTCGGCTGGAACGGCCGCTTCCAGGCCGGCATGGATTCGGGCCTGCCCATCTCCATGGGCTGGGGCGACTCGGTCGCGCAGGTGGGCTACATGGCGCTGGTCAAGGGCGCGGAACACCGCGAAGAAGCGATCAAGCTGCTGAACTTCATCACGGTGCCCAAGAACCAGGCCGAGTTCAGCAAGTACATCGCCTACGGTCCGACGACCGAGCTGGCGTTCCCGATGATCGACGAGGCCCGCAAGCAGCGCCTGCCTTCCACGCCCGAGCGCCTGAAGCGCGCGATCTTCATGGACTCGGAGTTCTGGGAGAAGAACGGCCCGGCGATCGTCGAGCGCTACAACGCGATCCGCGCCCGCTGATCCCCCACGGCGACGACGCTCCATGAACAGCACCGCCCTTCCCCTGGCACCGTCCGCGACGGCCGGCGCCGCAGCGAGCCGGCCGCGCCGGTGGAACCGCGCGGCGCTGCTCGCCGCTGCGCCGCTGCTGGTATTTCTGCTGCTCTTCTTCGTCGGGCCCATCGCGGGCCTGATGAAGGAAGGCTTCTTCCAGGACGGCCAGCCCAGCCTGGCCCATTTCCACCACATGCTCGATGCGCCGATCTACCGCATCGTGCTGGGCAACACCTTCACCATCGCGATCGCGGTCACGCTGTCGTGCGTGGTGATGAGCTACCCGCTGGCCTACCTCATGGCCAGCGTCAGCCCGCGCATCGCGCGGCTGCTGTTCTTCGCGGTACTGCTGCCCTTCTGGTCGAGTGCGCTGGTGCGCACCTCGGCGTGGATCGCGCTGCTGGGCAAGAACGGCCCGCTCAACGCGCTGCTGACCGGCGTCGGCTTCATCGACCAGCCGATCGCCTTTCTCTACAACTTCACCGGCGTGATGATCGGCATGACCCATGTGCTCATGCCCTTCGTGGTGCTGCCGCTCTACGCCTCCTTCCGCGCACTCGACGGCACGCTGGTGCAGGCCGCGCAGAGCCTGGGCGCGCGCTCGGTGGCCATCTTCTGCAAGGTGGTGCTGCCGCTGACCAGCCCCGGCGTGGTGGCCGGCGGCATCATCGTCTTCATGAACGCGGTGGGCTACTACATCACGCCCTCGCTCATGGGCGGACCGGGCCAGCGCATGGTGGCCGAGCTGATCTCGCACAACATCACCGAGGAGCTCGACTGGGGTCTGGCCGGCGCGCTGTCGGGCGTGCTGCTGGTGACGGTGCTGGCGTCGATGTGGCTGTTCAACCGCCTGTTCGGGCTCGACAAGCTGATCAGCGGCTCCGGCGGCAAGGGCAGCGCCCAGGCCGTGGCCCGCCGCACACCGGGTGGCCGGGTGAGCGCGGTGGCGGGCATCGCCTGCGCGATCTTCCTGGTGCTGCCGATCCTCATCGTGGTGCCGATGAGCTTCGGCACCTCGGAGTTCCCGATGTTTCCGCCCGCCCACTACGGCCTGCGCTGGTATGAAAACTTCTTCGAGGAATCGAAGTGGATGAACGCCTTCTTCTCGAGCATGAAGGTGGGCCTGGCGGTGACCGCGCTGGCCACGCTGCTGGGCACCAGCGCGGCCATCGGCGTGCACAAGATGAAGTCGTCCTTCGCCGGCTGGCTCGACGCGCTGTTCGTCATTCCGATGGCGGTGCCGGCCATCGTGACCGCCGTCGCGCTGTTCTACCTGACCGCGCCGCTGGGCTGGCTGGCCAACTCGGTGGCGGTGATCCTGGGCCACACGGTGCTGGCCGCGCCTTATGTCTACATCACCGTGCGCGCCGCCTTGCGCAGCTTCGACTCCAGCCTGGAACTGGCCGCGCTCGGCCTGGGCGCGAGCTGGCCGACGATGTTCCGCCTGGTGATGCTGCCGGCGCTGCTGCCGAGCCTGATTGGCGGCGCGGTCTTCGCGTTCGTCACCTCCTTCGACGACGTGGTGATGGCGCTGTTCCTCACCACCATCCGCAACCGCACCCTGCCCAAGCTGATGTACGAGGGCGTGCGCAACGACTTCGATCCGACGGTGATCTCGGCCTCGTGCCTGCTGATCGCCGCCACCGCCCTGATCCTGCTGGCCAATCTGCTGCTGCGCCGCAAGAACCCCTGAGCCCGACATGAACGCATCCACCACCCACGCGTCGCCCCAAGCCCGGAATCCGCGCCCCGAGCGCCAAGGCAAGGACCTGGTGCTGACCGGCATCCGCAAGTCCTATGGCAAGACCCTGGCGCTGCCCGAGGTCGACCTGTCGGTCGCCCGCGGCGAGTTCTGCACCCTGCTCGGCGCCTCGGGCTCGGGCAAGACCACGCTGCTGAAGATCATCGCGGGCTTCGAGGCGCCTGACACCGGCGCGGTGCGCATCGCCGGCCGCGACGTGACCCGCACGCCCATCGCCGATCGCAACATCGGCATGGTGTTCCAGAACTACGCGCTGTTCCCGCACATGACGGTGTTCGACAACGTGGCCTTCGCGCTGCGCATGCGCAAGCTCAACCACGAGGACGTGCGCCGCAAGGTCGGCGAGGCGCTGGAACTGGTCAGCATGAACACGCTGGCCGACCGGCTGCCGGGCGCCCTCTCCGGCGGCCAGCAGCAACGCGCGGCCCTGGCCCGCGCGCTGGTGTTCACGCCCGACATCCTGCTGATGGACGAACCGCTCGGCGCGCTCGACAAGAACCTGCGCCAGGCGATCCAACTGCAGCTCAAGAAGCTGCACCACGACCTGGGCCTGACGGTCGTCTTCGTGACCCACGACCAGGACGAGGCGATGAACCTGTCGGACCGCATCGTCATCATGGAACAGGGCCGCATCGTGGAAGCCGGCGCGCCCGAGGCGCTGTACCGCCGTCCCGGGTCGGCCTTCGTCGCCGGCTTTTTGGGTGAATGCAACTTCGTCGACCAGGGACCGCGCCGGCTCGCCGTGCGGCCCGAACATGTGCGCCTGGGCGCCGCGCTGCAACCGGCCGACCTGCGCCACGAAGGCCGGGTACTCGCCGCCACCTTCTGCGGCCTGCATTGGAAGGTGTTCATCGAGTCGCAGGACCGCACCGTCGTGGCCTACGCGCCCACCGGCCTGGCCGAAGCCGAGCGCCGCCCGGGCCAGGCGCTGGCCTGGGGCTTCCATGCCGACGACGCGATGGAGTTCGCCGCCGCATGACGACCGCGATCAACGCGACGGCCGCAATCAACGCAAGCCCGGCGACCTCCCGCACCGCGCGCGTCGACGACCTCGCCCCGCCCGCTGCCAGCGAATCGCCGGACCTCGCCGACGAGGCCTATCACGCGCTGCTGGAGATGATCCAGCTCGGCCGCCTCACCGCCGACCGGCCGCTGCAGGAACGCGCGCTCGCCGCCACCCTCGGCATCTCGCGCACCCCGCTGCGCGAGGCCATGAGCCGGCTGATCGGCGGCGGCTTCGCGGTGCGCACCGCGCGCGGCCAGCTGATGGTGCGCGAGCCCACGCTGCGCCAGTACCTGGAGATCCTGCAGATGCGCACCCTGCTCGAAGGCGAGGCCGCCGCCTCGGCCGCGACACGCATCGACGCCCAGGTCGCACGGTCGGTCATCGCCCAGCTCGAAGCGCACCGCGCCGCCGGCGACACCGGCAAGGACGAGAATCACCGCATCGACAACCTGGTGCACGACACCATCGCCCAGGCCAGCGGCAACCAGCTGATGGCCCGCACCATCCACGACCTGCGCATCAAGGCCCGCACCTTCGACCAGAACGGCGCGCCCGACCGCTTCGGGCCCGGCATCGAAGAGCACATCGTGCTGTTGCAGGCCCTCATCGCCCGCGACCCCGAAAGCGCCCGCAGTGCCATGCGACGCCACCTCGAAAGCGCACGCGCCGGCCTGGTCGCGCGCCACACCAGCCTCTGACCCGATTCACCGCCCCCGCACCATGAACAGCACCGCAAACCGCATCGACGAAAGCGCCTCCGGCGTCTACATCATCTCGGCCACGCCCTTCACCGACGATGGCGCGCTCGACCTCGACAGCACCGACAGCCTGGTCGACTTCTACCTCGACAAGGGCGTCTCCGGCATGACCATCCTGGGCATGATGGGCGAGGCGCCCAAGCTCACCGACGAGGAGTCGCGGCTGTTCACCCAGCGCGTGCTGCGCCGGGTCGCCGGCCGGGTGCCGGTGATCGTCGGCGTGAGCCATGCCGCGCATCAGCAGGTCGAGCGCATGGCGCGCATGTCCATGGACCTGGGCGCCGCCGGCGTCATGCTCGCGCCCACGCCCGGCCTGC
Organism: Xylophilus sp. GOD-11R; assembly: GCF_033546935.1. Taxonomy (GTDB): domain Bacteria; phylum Pseudomonadota; class Gammaproteobacteria; order Burkholderiales; family Burkholderiaceae_C; genus Xylophilus. Next base: position 4,637,916 of record NZ_CP137854.1, read on the forward strand.
GCACCGACGACCAGGTCTATGGCTACTACGCCAGTGTGATCCGCCTGCTCGGGCCCGACGTGCCGGTCTGCCTGCAGGACTTTCCGCAGAGCACCGGCACTTGGACCTCGGTGGAGGTGGTCAACCGCCTGGTCGACGAGTTCGCGCAGGTGGTCATGTTCAAGCACGAGGACCTGCCGGGCCTGAAGAAGCTCTCGCAGATCCGCCGCCAGGGCGAGCCCGCCGGGCGCCGCCGGCTGAGCATTCTGGTAGGCAACGGCGGGCTGTTCCTGCCGCAGGAGATGCTGCGCGGCGCCGACGGCGCCATGACCGGCTTCGCCTATCCGGAAATGCTGGTGCAGGTCTGCGCGCTGTTCGCCCAGGGCAAGCCCAACGAGGCTGAAGACCTGTTCGACCTGTACCTGCCGCTGCTGCGCCACGAGTTCCAGTACGGCATCGGACTGGCGCTGCGCAAGGAAACCCTGCGCCGCCGTGGCGCGATCCGCAGCGCCTACGTTCGCCGCCCCGGCCCGGTGCTGGACGCCACCGACCTGGCCGAGCTGCAGCGCCTGACCGACCGGCTCGAAGCGCGCCTGGCGCAGCGCGCCGCTTCGGCCGAACTGGTGAAAGCGGCCTGACGCCATGGCCACCATCGCCCCACAGGAATTCGATCTCGTCATCGCCGGTGCCACCGTGGTCGACGGCAGCGGCGCGCCAGGCTTCGTCGCCGATGTCGGCATCGCCGACGGCCGCATCGCCGCCGTCGGCGCCCTGCCCACCGCCGGCCGCGAGCGCCTGAACGCCGCCGGCCGGGTGCTGGCGCCCGGCTTCATCGACGTGCACACCCACGACGACCGCGCCCTGCTCACGCCGGGCGCCATGGACGCCAAGCTCTCGCAAGGTGTGACCACGGTGGTCACCGGCAACTGCGGCCTGAGCCTGGCGCCGGGCGCGGTGCGCGGCGCCATTCCGCCGCCGCTGGACCTGATCGCCACGCCCGAGTGGCTGCGTTTTCCGCGCTTCGCCGACTACCTGCAGGCGATCGACGCCGAGGGGGCCGCCGTCAACGCCGTCTGCCTGGTCGGCCATCTGAGCCTGCGCGCCAACACCATGGACCAGTTGGAGCGCACCGCCACGCCCGCCGAATGCGACGCGATGCAGCGGCTGCTGGCCGACGCGCTGGACGCCGGCGCCTGGGGCCTGTCGACCGGCACCTTCTACCCACCGGCCCGGCACGCCAGCACCGACGAGATCGTGGCCGTGGGCGAGCCGCTGCGTGCGCACGGCGCGCTCTACGCCACGCACATGCGCAACGAGGCCGAGAAGGTGCTCGATGCGCTCGACGAAACCTTCGAGATCGGCCGCCGCCTGGGCGTGCGGGTGCTCATCTCGCACCACAAGCTCGCGGGTGTGGCCAACCACGGCCGCTCGGTGGAGACGCTCAAGCGCATCGCCGCGGCCATGGAAAAGCAGCCGGTGTCGATCGACTGCTACCCCTACAACGCCTCCTCGACCGTGCTGCGGCCGGAGTTCGTGGCGCGTGCCTCGTCGGTGCTGGTGAGCTGGTCGACCACCATGCCGCAGCATGCCGGCCGCGCCCTGGCCGACATCGCCCGCGAGATGGGCTGCAGCGACGAGCAGGCCGCCGAGCGGCTGATGCCCGCCGGCGCCATCTATTTCATGATGGACGAGGCCGATGTGCGGCGGATCCTGGCGTTCCCCAAGACCATGGTCGGCTCCGACGGCATGCCGCACGACGAGCACCCGCATCCCCGGTTGTGGGGCACCTTCCCGCGCGTGCTCGGGCACTACGCCCGCGAGGAGAAGCTCTTCAGCCTGGAACTCGCGGTGCACAAGATGAGCGGCCTCACCGCGCAGGAACTCGGCCTGCCGGGCCGTGGCCTGATCGCGCCGGGCCATGCCGCCGACCTGGTGATGTTCGACCCGGCCACGGTGGGCGACCGCGCCACCTTCGCCGACCCACGCGCGCTCAGTGCCGGCATCGACCGGGTGTGGGTCAACGGCCGCACCGCCTTTGCCGACGGCGCGGCGCAGGACGTGCACGCCGGCCGCGTGCTGCGCCGCTGAAGCACGGCCCGTACAGGGTCTTACTGCGCCACGCGGTAGCGTTCCAGCCAGTGTGCGTACGGCGCCGGCAGCAGCCAGGTGGGCTTGTCCTGCTGCAGCTGCATCGCCGCCTGCGAAGGCCAGTGCGGATTGGCCAGGTGGGCGCGGCCGATCATGACCAGGTCCATCTTGCCGTCGGCCACCGCCTGGTTGGCGATGGCCGGCGAGTCGATGCCCCACGACGACGCCACCGGCAGGCCGGTCTCGCGCGCCACCCGCTCGGCGATCGGCGCCAGGAAGGCCGGTCCCCAGGGAATCGCGGTGCCCGGAAACGAGAAACCCACGCTCACGTTGAGCAGGTCCAGCCCTTCACGCCGGAAGCCCTTCACCAGCTCGATCGATTCCTGCAGCGTCTGCTCGTCGCGTCCGTCGTACTCGATCACGCCGAAACGCGCGGTCAGCGGCAGGCGCTCGGGCCACACCTCGCGCACCGCCGCCAGCGTTTCGAGCAGGAAGCGCGAGCGGCCTTCCAGGCTGCCGCCATAGGCGTCGTCGCGCTGGTTGGTCTGCGCCGAGAAGAAGGTCTGCGCCAGGTAGCCGTGCGCGAAATGCAGCTCCAGCCATTCGAAGCCGGCGTCGCGCGCGCGGCGCGCGGCAGCCACGAAATCGGCCTTCACGCGGGCGATGTCCTCCAGCGTCATCGCCTCGGGCACCTGCGGCAGGTTGGCACCGTAGGCCACGGCCGAAGGCGCGATCGTGGTCCAGCCGGCCGGGTCGCCCGGGGCGATGTGGTCGTCGCCCTCCCAAGGCTTGTGGGCGCTGGCCTTGCGGCCGGCGTGCCCGATCTGGATGCCCGGCACCGCACCGGCGGCCTTGATGCTGGCCGCGACCCGGGCCAGGCCTTCGGCCTGCGCGTCGTTCCAGATGCCCAGGCAACCCGGCGTGATCCGGCCCTCGGGCGACACGCCGGTCGCCTCGACGATCACCAGCCCGGCGCCGCCGCGCGCCAGGCTGGGGTAGTGCACGAAATGCCAGTCGTTGACCAGGCCGTCGACGGCGCTGTACTGGCACATCGGCGGCACCACGATGCGGTTGCGCAGGCTGACGTCCTTGAGCTTGAACTCGGAAAAGAGATGGGGCACGGGTAAACCAGAAGAGTGAAACGAGGCTGGCCAGTCTAGGCAGCCGTAGTCATAATGAAAACCATCAACTCCTTATTACTTCGATAAGACTTCGTAATGCTTCACCCGCATTGGCTCAAGACTTTCGTGGCGCTATCCGACGCCGGCAGCTTCACCCGTGCGGCCGACCGGCTCGGGCTGACGCAGGCCGCCGTCAGCCAGCACATCCGGCAATTGGAAAAGGCACTCGGCCCCTTGCTGATCCGCCGGCCGCGCGGCGTCGAGCTCACGCCCGCCGGCGACGCGCTGCTGCGCTACTGCACCGAGCTGGAACAGGCCGACCAGCGGCTGCAATGCCGCTTGATCGACAACGAAGCCACCACGGGTGAGCTCACGCTGGTCACGCCCGGCAGCATCGGCCTGGCGATCTACCCGCTGCTGCTGGACCTGCAGGCCGAGCATCCCGGCCTGGTGGTGCGCCATCGTTTCGCGCCCGACCGCGACGTGCTCGACGCGGTGCTGGGCCGCACCGACGAACTCGGCCTCATGACCTACCGCCCGGAAGACGGCCGCATCGCCACCTCGCCCTTCGTCGAAGAGCCATTGCAACTGGTGCTGCCGCGCGGCGCCCGCGCCGACTGCTGGGAAGACCTGGTCACGCTCGGCTTCATCGACCACCCGGACGGCCGGGCCATGGCGACCCGGCTGCTGTCGCGCCACTTCCCCGGCAACCCCGGCGTGCACACCCTGCCCTGCCACGGTTATGTGAACCAGATCGGCCTGATCCTGGAGCCGGTCGCTCGCGGCCTGGGCTTCACCGTGCTGCCCCGCTACGCCGGCCAGGCCTTCGCGGGCGCCACCTCGCTGCGCGTCATCGAATGCGTGCAGCCGGTCGTCGACATGCTGTGGTTCGTGCACCGCGCCGAATGGGCGCAGACGGCGCGGGCGGCCCGGGCGATGGGGTATCTGCGGGAGCGGATGCCGGGGGCCGTGGTGGCGGTCTGAGGCGGCGGTAGCCGCAAGGCCGGCGGGATCGCCGACCGGCGGCACCTACAATTCGCGCGCTGCGTGCATCGGGACGCAGCCGGGTTTGGAAGCCCGAACAACTCACAGACGCAACGCTGCAGCTCGCCACCGGCGAGTTGCAGCGTTGCCGTTCGTGCCCCTGTTTATGGCGGCTCGGACAGGAGGACGAAAGTCCTGCCGGTTTGCGCGAGTTGTCCGGTCTTCCAACCTGCTCGAGCCGCCGCCCTCGTTTGGAAGCGGGTGCGGTGGCCTTTGCCATCACAACTTCGAAAGGCCATCATGGCTGACCAAACGCTTGTCTCCCTCGCCCGCGACGCCGCGACCGAAATCGCCCAGCTCCGCGATTTGCTCGGCGCCTATGTCGGGCTGGAAACGCTCATCGAACCCCATCCTGACGCGGACGATTTGCTGGTCGACCGCCGCCAGCTCGGCGCCCTGCTGCGCCTGATGAACGGCGGCGTGCACCGCCAGCTGGAGCTGACCGAAAGCCTCGTCGGCTCGATGCTTGGCCGCACGCAAACCCTGCCGTCGCAAGTTTTGAGGCCCGCTAGTTGAGGCAGTGGCATTTCATCGGCGCCCGAGCAAAGGGGATCGTCCGACCTTTTCCACCTCCGGCTTGACCCTCGGCGCGATGTCCGAGAGCCCGGCCTGCGCGATCGGCGCATCCAGCGAGGGCAAGCTCCACGCCTTCTGCAGACGCAGGCTGTTCATGCCCTCGTTCCAGGCGTGCAGCATGCGTTTGCCGGTTTCCCGGAATGCCGGATAGCGTTCGATCGTCGTCAACACTTGCGGCATGACGGCAACGATGGCGTCGCAGATTCGCTCCACCCGTTGCCTGGTCTCACTTGGCAAGACACCGCATCGCAGCTGCAAGAAAAGCTCCAACGATTTACCGGGCTTCCAGGTGCTACGCCCCTCCACCGACATGCCGGGTGGGTTCTTGGCGTAATCGTCGTAGACCGAGGTGGTCAGCATGTCGTAGACCGGCGCCAACACGATGTCGTCGCGGCCGGAGTAAAGCAAGGCGATGTTCTTGGTGTGGCAATCGGCATTGCGCAATGCGTAGGTCAGCAGCAGCATGTCGGCGAGTTGCGACAGGGCTGCATTCTTTTGCGCAGGATCTGCCACGATTGCCTTGATCCGGCCGCTCACCTGCTCCCACGTCGCCTGGTATTTTTCTTCCGGTCGCAGCAGAAGCAGGCTGCAGAGATCCTCCATACCCTTGCGCCGCACGCCGTCGTCTTCGAAATCGAAGCGATGCACGACGAGCGCCTGGCCGTCGTCCGAGACTTCAGTCATGGCGCAAGCGATGCCGGCTTTGCGCGACACCTCCATGCACAGGTGCTCATTGAGCGCGACACCGGGCAGCCGAGCCGTCGTGCCTTTGACGATGTAGCGGTTCATCGCCAACGTGGCCTTGCCGTGTCGGCCCAGGGTATTGGGCGACAGGAACTTGGGCACCACGCCCGAAACGCCGGACGCTGCATATCGCCGCACCAGATCGACGAAGGCCTCTTCCGAGTTGTCGCCCCGCAGGATGCTGCGAACCTCGAAAGGCACTGGCGGCTGGGTCGGGTTGGCACCCGGCGCTGCCACTTTGATGCGGCCGATGGCATTGCGGCCGACCACCGCCAGGAGGCTCAGAGGTGAAGCACCGACCTGGGGCGCCAATTGCTCTTGCAGGATCGACAACAGAAAGCCTTCGGGCAGGTTCATCCGGAAGATCGGGTGCAGGTCCGGGTAGGCGTACGACTCGGTGCGCACCGGCATCTGCAGGGAGACGAACTCCGCCTCATCGACCGCATCGTGATAGGTCATCACATGTCGAAAACCGTCGGTCGAATCCAGCGTCGCGACCGGGCGATCGTGCACGAAGACATGAAGGCTCATACGGCACCCCGGCCCCGCAGGGCCGCAGATCGCTGTTTTTCGGCCAGCGCGTCGTCCAGCGTGAAGACATGGTTGACGGGCACAAAGCTCAACTCCACGCCCAGTACTTCCATCAGCCTCAGCAGTTTGCGCGAGCCGAACTCCGCCACGCGGCCGGATTCGAAACGAGCAAGCGTGGACTGGCCGAGCCCCGACAACTCGGCGAGCTGGCGCTGTGTCATACCGCGCTCGCGCCTCAGCCCGGCGACCGCCGCGCCCAATTCAGGAAGCTCTTTCATGCCGTATTTGCTATTGAATAATCGGCCTCCAGAGTAGCACCGACGTTTTTTTATAGCAAATACGGCATATTCTTCAGCTGATCCAGGCGCATCATTTCCGCAAAGCGCGTGCGGACGACGACCACTTCTGTCAGGCCTAGCGTCCCACCGCCCCCAGCTTCTCGAAGTCCGCATCCAGCCGCGCCAGCGAGGCCGAAATCTGCGTACGGCGTCCCTTGATCCAGGCATCCTGGTCGGCGATGCGCTGTTGGGCGGTCTTGAGCATGCGGGCCATTTCCTCGGGCTGCGGGCCGCCGGCGGTGCGGCGGTTCTTCACGATCGCGACCGGGTCGAGCGTGGAGCGGAACTCGGCTTCGGACATCGGCAGTGCGGGCGGGAAATCCGAGCCCTTCACGGTGTCCGCATAGATGCGCTGCGCGTCGGCATAGGGGAAGGCCAGCGGCTTGATGTCCTTGGCCTTGGCGTATTCGACGACCTCGGACGCGAAATGGTGGCCTACGCGGAAGGGCAGCTTGTACTTGCGCATCAGCACGTCGGCGAGTTCCTGCGAGGCGGTCCAGTCGCTGTTGAGCTCCTCCAGCGCGCGGTCGGGGTCGATCACCATGGCGTTGAGGATGCGGTCCCAATTGTTGAGCACCAGCACCGCGCTGCGCACCATGGCGGTGTTGTTGCGGACCTCCTTCGGGTCCTGCATGCCCGGCGGGATGTTGTGCGCCTGCAGGGTCGCGCCCATGCCGAGCGTGAGCGCCTGCGAGGCGTCGCGGCGGGTGGAGTTGAGGAGGCCGGGGTTGCGCTTCTGCGGCATGGCGCTCGACACGTAGGTGTTGCCGCCGCCTTCCTGCAGCAGGATCCACGGGCGCGCCTGCGCGTACTGCGTCATCACGTCCTCGATGAAGGTGCCGGCATGCAGGGCGATGGCCTGGACGATGGCGCCGGCCTCCACCGGCTGGTCGACCGCCGAGATCTGCGCGGCGTCGTAGGCGTTCTCCACCGTGGTCGAAAAACCCAGGTAGCCGGCCATGCGCTGGCGGTCGAGCGGCCAGCTGGTGCCGTTGAGCACCGTCGTGCCCATGGGCGAGCGGTCGATGCGGGCATAGGCCTCGCGGATGCGCTGCGCGTCGCGGTCCAGGCCGGCGGCGAAGCCCAGCAGGTAGTGGCCGTAGCTGTTGGGCTGCGCGGCCACGCCATTGGTGTAGTTGGGCACGATCGTGCCCTGGTGCTTGTCGGCGAGCTTGACCATGGTGGCCGAGGTCTTGTTGAGGGCTTCGGCCAGCGACAGCATCTCGCCGCGCAGGATGGCCGAGCGCACGGTGGCCAGCATGTCCTGGCTGGAACGGCCGGCGTGCAGCAGGGTGATCTGCGGGCCGGCGGCCTCGATCAGCAGCGGCTCGAAGGTGATGACCAGGTTGGGCCGCTTGCCGCCCGGCTGGGCGCCATCGGCCAGCACCTTGGAGATGCCCTGGTAGACCAGCGGCGTCATGGACTTGTCGAGCAGGCCCTCGTCGGTGTTGATGACGGCGGAGGCCTTGTTGATTTCGCCGAGCCAGAAGAAGTCGTCGTGCATGGGTTTGGCGGATGGAGTCTGGGCGCCGGCGGCGGATGCGAATGCCAGGCCGGCGGCCAGGGCGATGGAAGCGAGTTTCATAAGGCTGCTGTTTGTCTCGGTCTTGGAGCCGGCCACGATACAAGCTGGCGCGGTTGGGGGTCAATCGCGCGGACGCGGGGAACACGTTATGGTCCGCGACAGTCCGCCCGACCACGTCCGCCCATGAATGACCTGACCCTCGTCCCGCAAGCTTTGACCGACGCCGCCTTCGCCCCGTTCGGCGAGGTGATACAGGCCGACGGCCGGCGCCATTTCCCGATCAACGACGGCCAGGTGCAACGCTTTCACGATCTGGCGACGGTGGATGTGCAGAGCGCCGGCGGCCGGCCGGGCATCAGCCTGTTCGTGGCCCGGCCCTATGCGCTGCCGCTGGCGCTGCGATGGATGGAACGCCATCCGCTGTCGAGCCAGGCGTTTCAGCCGCTGGACGAGCGCCCCTTCCTGGTCGTGGTGGCTCCGGCCGGCGAGACCCCGTCGGCCGGCAACATCCGCGCCTTCGTCAGCGACGGCCGGCAGGGCGTGAACTACCGGCGTGGCGTATGGCACCACCCGCTGATCGCCTTCGGCGTGGAGCAGACATTCGTGGTGATCGACCGCATCGGGGAAGACGCCAACTGCGACCTGCATGCCTTCGACGATGGCGCCCGGCCCTGGCTGCAGGCACCGGACTGAGCCCGGCGCGCACCAGATCCGCGCCAGCCACGCACCACGGCCGTGAAAAGACGCGACCGCCCGGTTCGAATTGGACCATTTGGTCAAACACGCTAGCCAAAAAATCTTCAAGTTATTGATATGCAATAGAAAAGTCACTCTGGCACGGCGCATGCATTGGCTTGCCGCATCGCCGCGATCGCGGCTCCTGACGGCACCAGAGAGGTCTTTTCCATGAAAGTCGGCGTCTTCATTCCCATCGGCAACAACGGTTGGCTGCTCTCCGAGAACGCACCGCAGTACCAGCCCACGTTCGAACTCAACAAAAAGATCACGCTCGCCGCCGAGCACTACGGCATGGACTTCGTGCTGTCGATGATCAAGCTGCGCGGCTTCGGCGGAAAGACCGAGTTCTGGGACCACAACCTAGAGTCGTTCACGCTCATGGCGGGCCTGGCCGCTGTCACCAGCAAGATCAAGCTGTTCGCCACCGCCGCCTCGCTGGTGATGCCGCCGGCCATCGTGGCGCGCATGGCCAGCACCATCGACTCCATTTCGGGCGGGCGCTTCGGCGTGAACCTGGTCACCGGCTGGCAGCGGCCGGAGTATTCGCAGATGGGCCTGTGGCCGGGCGACCAGTTCTTCTCCAGCCGCTACGAGTACCTGTCGGAATACATCCAGGTGCTGCGCGACCTGTGGACCACCGGCAAATCGGACTTCAAGGGCGAGCATTTCCAGATGGACGACTGCCGCCTCAGCCCGCGCCCGCAGGCCGACATGAAGGTGATCTGCGCCGGCGCCAGCGACGCCGGCATGGAGTTCTCGGCCAGGTACGCCGACTACAACTTCTGCTTCGGCAAGGGGGTCAACACACCCAAGGCCTTCGCGCCGTCGGCCGAGAAGCTGCGCGCGGCCACCGCCAAGACCGGCCGCGACGTGTCGACCTATGTGCTGGCCATGGTGATCGCCGACGAGACCGACGAAGCCGCCCGCGCCAAGTGGGAGCACTACAAGGCCGGCGCCGACCAGGAAGCCATCGCCTGGCTCGGCGGCCAGGCGGCGGTCGACACCAAGTCCGGCGGCGACACCAACGTGCGCCAGATGGCCGACCCGACCTCGGCGGTCAACATCAACATGGGCACGCTCGTCGGCTCCTACGCCACGGTGGCGCGCCTGCTCGACGAGATGGCCGAGGTGCCCGGCACCGAGGGCGTGCTGCTCACCTTCGACGACTTCGTCGCAGGGGTAAACGCCTTCGGCGAACATATCCAGCCGCTCATGAAAAGCCGCGTCGGCGCCGACACGCCAGTGCCGTCCGCCGTCAAGTCCGAAGTCCTCGCCGCCTGAGACCGAACCCATGTCCGCCTTGCTCGAAAAGAACCAGACCATCACCTCCACCGTTCCGGTCGGCCCGCCGCGGCTGCCCGGCGCGCCCGATCCGCTGGTGCTGCCGGCGCGGCCGGAGCCTTTCGCCATGCAGGCCACGCAGACCGCGCTGATCGTGGTGGACATGCAGAACGCCTACGCCACCGAAGGCGGCTATGTGGATTCGGCGGGCTTCGACATCTCGGGCGCCAAAAGCGTCATCGACAACATCGTCAGAGCGATCGAGGCGGCGCGCGCCGCCGGCATGCTGGTGGTGTTTCTGCAGAACGGCTGGGACGCCCAGTACGTCGAGGCCGGCGGTCCGGGCTCGCCCAATTGGTACAAGTCCAACGCGCTCAAGACCATGCGCAAGAAGCCGGAGTTGGCCGGCAAGTTCCTGGCCAAGGGCGGCTGGGACTACGAGCTGATTCCCGCCTGCGCACCGCAGCCCGGCGACATCGTCGTGCCCAAGACGCGCTACAGCGGCTTCTTCAACAGCACGCTCGACAGCACCCTGCGCTCGCGCGGCGTGCGCAGCCTGGTGTTCACCGGCATCGCCACCAACGTCTGCGTGGAATCGACGCTGCGCGACGCCTTCCACCTCGAATACTTCTCGGTGATGCTCGAGGACGCCACCCACGAGCTCGGCGGCAGCGCCATCCAGAAGGCGGTCGTCTACAACGTGGAGACCTTCTTCGGCTGGGTCGCCACCGTGGACGATTTCTGCACCACCGTCGCCGCCTGAGCGCGTTTTTTTTCTCTCTCTCGTTCCTCCACTCCAACCGCAACGAAGACCATGCCCAAAGAAGCCATCATCCCGCCCGGCACCAGCACGCCCATCGCTCCCTTCGTCCCCGGCACCATGGCCGACGGCATCGTCTACGTGTCGGGCACCCTGCCCTTCGACAAGGACAACAACGTGGTGCACGTGGGCGACGCCGCCGCGCAGACCCGCCACGTGCTGGAGACCATCAAGAGCGTGATCACCACCGCCGGCGGCACCATGGACGATGTCACCTTCAACTCGATCTTCATCAAGGACTGGGCCGACTACGGCAAGGTCAACGCGGTGTACGCCGAGTACTTTCCCGGCGTGAAGCCGGCGCGCTTCTGCATCCAGTGCGGCCTGGTCAAGCCCGACGCGCTGGTGGAGATCGCCTCCATCGCGCACGTGGGCAAGAAGGCCTGACGCGATGACCTTGTTCCATGAAGTGCTGGGCACCGGCAAGCCCGGCGCGCCGAGCGTGCTGCTGTCGTCCGGCCTGGGCGGTTCGGCCAACTACTGGAAGCCGCAGACGCAGGTGCTGGTCGATGCCGGCTGGCGCGTGGTGGCCTACGACCAGCGCGGCACCGGGCGCAGTCCCGCCACGCTGGAGGCCGGCTACACCATTGCCGACATGGCGGCCGACATCGTCGAGGTGATGGACGCCAGCGGCACCGCGCAATGCCACTTCGTGGGCCATGCGCTGGGCGGACTGGTCGGCCTGCAGCTGGCGCTGGACGCGCCCGAGCGGGTGGCCAGCCTGGTGCTGATCAACGCCTGGTCGGCGCCCAACGTGCATTCGGCACGCTGCTTCGACGCACGCCTGGCGCTGCTCGGCGCCTGCGGTGTCGATGCCTACGTGCAGGCGCAGCCGCTGTTCCTCTACCCGGCCGACTGGTCGCTCGACAACGCGGCCATCGTCGAGGCCGAGGTGGCGCACGCCATCGCGCATTTTCCGGGCGAGGCCAACATGCGCGCCCGCATCGCCGCGCTGCGCGCCTTCGACGTCGACGCCCGGCTGGGCGAGATCGCCGTGCCCACGCTGGTCAGCGCCGCACGCGACGACCTGCTGGTGCCGTGGACACGGTCGCGCCGCCTGGCCGAAGGCCTGCCGCGTGCCACGCTGGAGCTGATGCCGCACGGCGCGCATGCGCACAACATCGTCGAGGCCGAGGCATTCAACCAGTCGCTGCTCGGCTTTCTGTCGGCGCGCGCAGGCGAACAACGAACCGGAGCCACCGATGCCCTCAATGCTTGACGACGCCGCGCTCGCCACGCTGTTTACCGAGGCTCGCAGCCAGAACGCCTGGAAGCCGGAACCCGTGACCGACGACACCCTTCGCCAGCTGTACGACCTGGTGAAGATGGGACCGACTTCTGCCAACTGCTCGCCCGCGCGCTTCGTGTTCGTTCGCAGCGCCGAGGGCAAGCAGAAGCTGGCGCCGTCGCTGTCCAAGGGCAACCTCGACAAGACCATGACCGCGCCGGTCACCGTCATCGCCGCGTGGGACAGCGAGTTCTACGAAAAATTGCCCACCCTCTTCCCGCACGGCGACGCGCGCAGCTGGTTCACCGGCAGCCCGGCCGTCGCCCACGAGACCGCCTTCCGCAACGCCAGCCTGCAGGCCGGCTACCTGATCGTGGCGGCACGTTCGCTGGGGCTGGACGCGGGGCCGATGTCGGGTTTCGAGAAGGACAAGGTCGATGCCGCGTTCTTCGAGGGCACGACCTGGAAGACCAACCTGCTGATCAACCTCGGCCACGGCGATCCGGCCAAGGTTTTCGGCCGGCTGCCGAGGCTGGCCTTCGACGAAGCCTGCCGCCTGGACTGACGACGCCATGACCACCAGCACCACCGCCCTCGCCGGCCCGGTCGCCAAGGCCGATTTCCGCAACGCCATGGCCCGGCTGGGCGCGGCGGTGAACATCATCACCACCGACGGCCCGGCCGGCCGCGCCGGCTTCACCGCCTCGGCGGTCTGCAGCGTGACCGACGAGCCGCCGACGCTGCTGGTCTGCCTCAACCGCAGCGCCTCGGTGTATGCCGCCGTCAAGCAGAACGCGGTGCTGTGCGTGAATGCGCTGGCTGCCGGGCACCAGGCCATTTCCGACCTGTTCGGCGGCAAGACGCCGATGGCCGAGCGCTTCGCCGCCGCCGACTGGGAAAACGGCCCGACCGGCTCGCCGATGCTGGCCGATGCCACCGTGTCGTTCGACTGCCGCATCGCCAGCTGCACCGCCGTCGGCACCCACGACGTGTTGTTCTGCGAGGTGATGGCCACCGCGGTAGGGGGTGCCACGCACGGGCTGGTGTATTTCGACCGGCGCTACCACGAGGTCGCGGCGTCGATCGTGTGAGCGGGCCGGCTCAGCGCGCGAGCATCGCCGACAGCGAGGCGATGTCGCTGGCCAGCGCGGCGATGTGGCCGCCCATGGCGCGGCGCGCGGCTTCGGGGTCCATGGCAAAGATCGCCTCGACGATGGCGGTGTGCTCGCGCAGCGATTTCTGGATCGAGCCTTCGTGGTAGGAGATCTGCCGGCGGAAGGGCTCCAGGCGCACGCGCAGCGCGCGCGCCTGGCGCAGCAGGTAGCCGTTGTGCGCGGCGCTGTAGATGGCATCGTGAAAGCGCACGTTGGCCGCATAGAAGCCAGCGGGGTCGAGCGGCTCCAGCGTGGCCTCGCAGTCGCCGCGCGCCTGGGCGATGGCGGCGCGGTCGGCGGCGTTGTGGCGGCGGGCCGCCATCTCGGCGCAGGCCACCTCGATCACCGACATCACCTCGATCATCTCGCCGATGGACTCCAGCGTGAGCGAGGCGACGTAGGCGCCCTGGTGTTGCCGCACCTCCAGCAGGCCGGTGGACGACAGTGCCTTGATCGCCTCGCGCACCGGCGTGCGCGACATGCCGAAACGCTCGGCGAGTTCCTCCTCGTCGAGCTTCTGGCCGGGCTTGAGCAGGCCCGAGAGGATGTCCTGCTCCAGTTGCAGCCGCAGGCTTTCGGTGCGGGTGCGCGCCCGGGGCAGACCGGGCAGTGTGGTCAGGCTCATGGTGTCGCCGCACTGCGCGGTGGGTGTCGGGCAGGCAGGGCGGATCTCCGGCGTTCGGTTAGAGGTTCAGGACCAGCGGCGTGAGCGGGATGCAGACGCAGGGCAGGCAGTGCTGCTCGTCGACCGGTGCGCTGCCCTCGGGGTGCGCGACCCGGCCTTCGGCGAGCGAAATTATGCAGCTTTCGCACTGCCCGGCGCGGCATCCGCTGGCGCCGGCGCGACCGGCCGCGGCCAGCTGATCGAGCAGCGATCCCTGGCCGGGCGTCCAGGTCATGCCGCCGCCCGAGATGGCGAAAGCGATGGCCCGGGGTTCCAGCGCCCGGTCGGCCGCGGGCAGCGACGACGGCCCGAATGCCTCGTGGTGCAGGGCAGACGCCGGCACCCCTGCCTGCGTCAGACCGGCCGACATCGCCGCCACCATCTCCCCCGGCCCGCACAGGTAGACCTCGGCGCCGGGAGTCCAGGCCCGGGCCACGTCCTCCACCGGAATCCGACCCGGCCGCGCAGCGGCTTCGCCCGGCGCCGGAGCGCTGTGAAAGCTCAGCACGCGCAGCTGCGGCAGACCATCGCGCAGCGCCTCGATCTCTTCACGAAACGCGTGATCGCCGGCGGACCGTACCCCGTGGAACAACACGATCGGCCGGGTGGACGCACGCTGTCGGCAGTCGTGCAGCATGGCCAGCAGCGGCGTGATGCCGATGCCCGCGCCGACCAGCAGCAAAGGCGCGTCCGGTCGCTCCACGGACGGATGGAACCGGCCCGCCGGCGCCTGCAGCCAGACGGTGCGGTCGAGGCCACCGCCGAGCGCGTGCAGCGCGCCCGACATCGCCCCCGCCCGCTTCACCGAGATGCGCCAGGCCCGCTCGTGCGACGGACCGGAGAGCGAATAGCAGCGCACCAGCGGCGCGGCGTCCGGCCGGTCGAGCCGCAGCGTGACGTGCTGGCCGCCCCGGTAGGCGGGCAGCGGCGAGCCGTCGCGCGGGATCAGGGTGAAGGACATCACGTCGGCCGTCTCGGCGGTCGTCGCGTCGATACGGAATTCGCGCCATCCGCTCCAGGCCCGGCTGCTCGTGCCGGCGCCCGGCAAGGGCCGGATCTCGCACAGCCCCGAGCGCAGTCCGATCGAGCCGCTGACCGGGTCGGCTTCGGCATCGCCGATGACCCGGTTGAGGTTGGCGCCTCTGTCGGCCATCGCGTCGGAAGCCGGCAGGCCGAGCCCCTCGTTGCCTTGCCACCAGCCGTATTGGGCGCAGACCACCCGCGCATCCAGCGAGCGGTCGAAGCGGGCGCGCAGGCGTGCGGTGCCGTGCGGCGTGCACAGTTCGACGTCCTCGCCCTCGGCGATGCCGCGTGCGGCCGCCGCATCGGGATGCAGGCTCACCTCCGGATGCGGCGCGCGTCGGCGCAGCGAGGCGATGTCGCGGTGCTGACCGTGGCAGAACTGCACCAGCTTGGCCGAGGTGAGCACCAGCGGGAAGTCGGCCCGTGCCGTGCCGATCGGCGACGCGGCCGGCTCGCGGAACACGGGCAGCGGCGGCTGGCCCTGCGCATGGAACACCTCGGAGTAGATCTCGACCAGCCCGGTGGCGGTGGCGAAGCCGTGCTGCTCGTAGGCGCGCCAGCGGGTCGGCGCCGGGTAATGCACGCCGCCGGGTCGCGCCCGCAGCGTGGCCAGGTCCAGGCCGGTGGGCGCCAGCACGTGGGCCAGGCCGGCCTCGATGTCACCGTCCCAGAACAGATGGCCCAGCCCGAGCCGGCGCGCGAGTTCGAACACCACGAAGCCGTCGGAGCGCGACTCGCCGCGTGGCGCGATCGCCGCCTGGCGCAACTGGATGTGCTGTTCGGCCGCGGCGCTGCCTTCGAAACCGACGCGCAGGGATTCGCGCTCCCACGGCGTGTTGATCGGCAGGAAGATGTCGGCATGAGCCGCCGTCGGGTTCATCACCACGTCGGCATGCACCATGAAGTCGAGCCCGGCGAGCGCCTGCGCGCCGCGCGCCGCGTTGGCATGGTTGACCAGGAAGTTGCGGCCGAAATTCACCAGGCCGCGCAGGCGATAGGGCTGGTGTTCGATCATGGCGCGGTACATGGTGTCGGCGCCGATCCAGCCGTGGCGCCCCGGCCCCAGCGCGGAGCGTTCGAGCTCGATGCATTTGTCGCGCTGTTCTGCATCCAGCATGGCGGCGGCCGACACGTCGTTGGCCGGTGGCTTGCCGAACACCACGTTGCCGCCCGGCGCGTCGATGCTGCCGGTGAGCGCCATCAGGATCGCCAGGGCGCGGTCTGTCTGGGTGGCGTTGGTGTGCTGGCCGATGCCGCTCCAGGCGTAGTAGCTGACCGGGCCGCTTTCGTGCAGCAGGCGGGCGGTTTGTTCCAGCTGCTCGCGGCCGACCCAGCAGAGCTGCTCCACGCGCTCGGGCGGATAGTCGGCGCACAGCCGCTCGTAGCCGATGAAGGCGGTTTCGCAATGCACCGCGGAACCGTCGGCCAGCGTCAGCGACGGCGAAGCGCGCAACACGGGCGGGTTCGCGTCGGCAAAGGTGCGGGAGGCGCGCCGGTAGCGCAGCGGCTGGTCGGCCTCGGACCAGGCGACCAGGTCCTGCGCGTCGCCGCTGTCGTCGCCCCAGAGTTCGGCAGCGCGCAGGAAGCGCCCGGTATCGGTGCGCACCAGCAGCGGGCCGTTGCTCCATCGACGGACGAAGCCTTGGTCGAACCAGCCGTGCCGCAGCATCTGGTGGGCAATGCCCAGGGCCAGTGCGCCATCGGCGCCGGGGCGCACCCGCAGCCACTGGTCGGCACGGGCGGCGAAGCCGGCACGGCGCGGGTCCACCACGATCAGCCGGGCGCCGCGCTTCATCGCCGCGCCGGTGGCCGTGGCGTGGTCGAGCCAGGCGGCGCTGGGGTTGTGGCCCCAGAGCACCACGCAGCCGGTGTTGGCGAAATCGGGCGAGGCGATCGAGCGACCCACCGTATAGGCGTGCGCATGGTCCTTGTGCCAGTTGCAGACCTCCACGCCGTAGGCCACGTTGGGCGAGCCGAAGGCGTTGGTGAAGCGCTCCACCCAGCGCAGGTCGTCGGAGAACGGGGTGCCGCTCGGCGTGGTCCAGCCGAAGGCGACGCTTTCGGCGCCGTTCTCGCGCCGGAGCCGGTCGAGCGCCTCGGCGGTGCGGTCGAGCGCCTCGTCCCAGCCGATGCGCACCCAGCCCGGATCGGGGTCGCCCTTGGGGCGTGTGCGCCGCAGCGGATGCAGCTGGCGTGAGGGGCGATAGACGATTTCGGCGGCCGCCCTGCCCTTGACGCACAGGGCCACGCCGGTGGGATGCGAGGGGTCGGGCTCCTGACCGATGAATTCGCCGTCGCGGGTCACCATGACCGAGCCGCAGCGTGACTTGCACAGGGCGCAGAAACCGGGGGTGCGGATCTCGCTCATGCCGCCTGACCCTCGATGGCGATGCCCACGCCAGCCGGCTCGGCCAGGCCCAGGAAGCGCCGGGTGCGTTCGTGGCGCGGTGCATCGATCACCTGCTCCGGCGGCCCCTGCTCGATCACCCGGCCGCCATCCATGAAGACCACCCGGTCGGCCACCTCGCGCGCGAAGCGGATCTCGTGGGTGACGACGATCATCGTCATGCCGGCGGCCGCCAGCCGGCGCATCACCGCCAGCACTTCGCCGACGCGTTCGGGGTCGAGAGCGGACGTGGGCTCGTCGAACAGCATGACCCGTGGCGATATGGCCAGGGCGCGCGCGATCGCCACCCGCTGCTGCTGCCCGCCGGAGAGCCGGTGCGGCAGGTGGCCGGCGTGCGCCGACAGCCCGACCTCGGCGAGCAGACGCTCGGCGGTGGCGCGCGCCTGCGCGGCGCTCGCGCCATGCACGCGCATCGGTGCCTCCATCACGTTCTCCAGGGCGGTCATGTGGGCGAACAGGGCGAAGTGCTGGAACACCATGCTGATGCGCGCCCGGGCCCGTGCGGCGGCGAGGTCGTGGCGCGGCTTCATCACGCCGAGCGGCGTGCGCTCGTAGCCCACGTATTCGCCCGCGACGGTGATCTCGCCGTGGTCCATCGGCTCCAGGTGGTTGACCATGCGCAGGAAGGTGCTCTTGCCCGACCCGCTAGGGCCGAGCAGGACCACCACCTCGCCGGCGGCCACGTCGAGGTCGATGCCCTGCAGCACCTCGCGGCCCTCGTACTGCTTCTGGACGTTGCGGCATTCGATCAGCGGCCGTCCCGTGGCCAGCGGCGGCACGCGGCCGATCAGGTCTTCGAGCCAGCGGCCGTCGCCCGCCGGGGAACGCGGGGAGGGCGCGGACGATGGTGTCGGCGCCTCCGGTGGCGCGGCCCGGCGATCCAGGTCGAGGCGTTTTTCGCACCAGGCCTGTGCCAGCGAGATCACGCTGGTCATCAGCAGGTAGAGCACCGCCGCCGCCGCGAAGACGACGAAGAAGCGGAAGTTCTGCCCCACCACCTGCTGGGCGCGGAAGGTGAGTTCCTGCACGAAGACGATGGAGGCGATCGAGGTCAGCTTGAGCATGCTGATCACGTCGTTGCCGACGCCCGGCATGATGGTCCGCATCGCCTGCGGCAGCACGATGCGGCGCAGCGTCAGCAGCGGCCCCATGCCGAGCGAGGTGGCCGCCAGGGCCTGGCTGCGGGCCACCGACTGGATGCCGCCACGGATATTTTCCGCACTGAAGGCGGCTTGGTTCAGGCCGAATCCGATGACCGCGGTGGCGAAGCTGTCGAGCTTGATGCCCAGGGCGGGCAACGCGTCGAAGATGAAGACCAGCTGCAGCAGTTGCGGCGTGCCGCGCATGAACCAGATGTAGCTCCAGGCCGCATGCCGCACCGCCGCGAAGCGCGACAGCCGCATCAGCGCCAGCCCCAGGCCGAGCACCAGCCCCATGACCATGGCCAGCACGGTGATCTGGATCGCGATCCAGGCGCCGCCCCACAGGAAGCCCGAGGCGAGATAGGAGAAGAACTCCTGCAGGACGGAAGTCGAGCTCATGGGCGGTCCGGCTTATTCCGTCTTGATGGTGGTGGGCGATACCAGGCCCGCGTCCACGCCGTACTTGTGGAAGATCTTCTTCTGCTCGCCCGACGCCTGCACCGCCGCCAGGCCTTCATGCACCAGCCGCAGCAGCTCCGGCCGGTTCTTGGCCACGGCGACGCCGATCAGGTAGCCGTCCATCACGGCGAAGCCACGCGCGAACTTCTGCTTCTGGGTGGAGGCCAGGTTGTCGACGAAGCCGAGGTCCCACAGGATCGCGTCGGTGCGGCCGCTCTCCAGCAGCCGCAGGCCGGCGGCCAGGTCCTGGAAGGGCATGGCGACGATGGCCGGCTTGCCCGAGGCCACGCAGGCCTCGCTCTGCTTGCGGGTCACGCCCTCGTTGCTGCTGCCGATGGCGAACGACACGGTCTGCCCGCAGAGTCCGGGTAAGCCGTCGATCTTTTTCGGATTGCCGGCCGGCACCAGCGCGCCGGTCGCCGCCGTCATGTAGGTGGCGAAGTCCACCACCTTGGCCCGCTCGGGCTTGTAGTAGAGATCGTCCCACATCAGGTCGAGCTGGCCGCTCTGCACCGCCGGCAGCAGGCCGGACCAGGCGCCGGGCACGAACTCGAACTTCACGCCCGCGCAGTCCATGACCGCCTTGGCGAGTTCGGCATCGACGCCGACCAGTTTCGAGAAATCGTTCGCGTCGCGAAAGACGTAAGGCGGCGTCTGGGGATCGGCACCGATGCGGAGGGTCTTGCCGGCCAGCGTGGGGTATTTCTGGGCGGCCTTCGCCGGCTCGCAAGCCGCGTCCGCTGCCCAGGCGGCGGTGGAGGACAGGCCCGCGAGGGCGATGGCGATGGCCAGGCGGCCGATCCTGCGTTGCAAGCTCATGGAAAAACGCTCCGGTGATGGAAAGTCGACGGGACGGACTACAAGATTATGCAATCCTAAAATTATTGGATGCAATTGCCGTGCCCAGTCGGTGTCGATGGATGCTGTGACGCCACGAGGGTGGTTCGAGGGGCCAGGCAGGGCGCTGGTCATGGCCACCGGCCCTGCTAGGGCACTCAGATGGGGAGTCAATGAGCCCAGCGACCAAAGGTGGGGCTGGCGGGATGGATAGGCCATGTGGCGCGTCGCGCCGATGCAGCACGCGGCGCATGTCGCTCGCCGGTCACCGGCCCCGGCGATAGACCCGAGAAAGGCGCTGCGCGATGCCGTCGATTATTCTGATTATTGGCAGGATTTTATCAACTTCACTCTGAACATTATCAAACCATCCAGGTTCATATTTACCCACATGCGGAAGGCGCGACCGAATAATTGAATAGGCAGATTGAAAACGCGCAGCACCAAATCCATCCGATCCGGAGCATTCGAGAGCCGGCAACACGCCCCGAACCCGCACGACACGGTGCTTTCCAGCTGACCGGCCCTTTTCTACCCTGGGAGCAATCCGACCTTTTCATTTCAGCCGGATAATGATTTCCAAGGGTTTACGCTTATATTTCAAAACGTATCGACACAAGTCGTTTCAAATCCAAGCAGCACCGAAGCTGACCGCAAGCTGATTTTCCTGCGAGTCCTTGGAATGCACCGGCTCATTACCCCGCAGCAGAAACGGACGGGACACACTCGCGTCCAGCGCGGTCTCGAAGTGAGACCGCCTTCACCGGATGCGAAGGCTTTCCATGACGGCCCATTTCCAAGACCCACCCGCACCGCCGCCGCCGCCGCCGCCGAAGTTGCGGCGTGGTTTCGCCTCCATGGACCCCGACCGGCTGCGCGACATCTCGAGCAAGGGCGGCAGTGCGCCACATCGATCGTCCAAACGCGGCTTCGCCCTGATGGACGAGAGCCGCCGGCAGGAGGTGTCGCGCAAGGGGCTGGAAGCGCGGCGCGTGCGCATTCCCGTCTCGACGGACCCGGCGGCACCGCGGCCGGACGCGGTGCCGCCCGCCCCGCACGACGCGGAAACCGCGCCATGAAACGCATCGCCACCTGCGCAGCGACGGCCTTGGCCGTGGTCGTCCTGTACGCCGCGCCGGTCGCCGACCGCCCCGACGTGGCCGCCGCCCGCGCCGCGTACTGGCAATGCGCCACGCTCGCGGTGCCGGACGTCATCGCCCGCATGACCGATCCCCGCCTGGCCGCCATCGCCGCCGTCGACCGCTGCCAGACCGAACACCTGGCGCTGGCCGGCCACTACGCGCTCGGCCATCCGGGCGCGCGCGACGTCGGCACCTTCGCCGCCGAGGCGCGCAAACGCCTGATCGACGACATCGCCCGCTGGATGACCGACCTGGAGACGATGGTCGTCGAGCGCGGCGAATGACCGGGCGGCGCGCTCGGCGAGCCGGACATGGCCCAATGGCTATTCGTCCTTTCACTCGCCGAACGCCCATGCCGAACCTGCAAGACATTCCCCTGAGCCGCATCGACGGCAGCCCGAGCCGCCTCGCCGATTTCGCCGGCCGGGTGCTGCTGGTGGTCAACGTGGCCTCCAAGTGCGGACTGACGCCGCAATACGCCGGACTGCAGTCGCTCTACGCCGCCCGCAAGGCCGAAGGCCTCGACGTGCTGGGCTTTCCGGCCAACGACTTCAAGGGCCAGGAGCCGGGCAGCAACGAGGAGATCGCCGGTTTCTGCTCGCTGACCTACGACGTGAGCTTTCCGATGTTCGCCAAGGTGGTGGCGACCGGTGCCGACCGCCATCCGCTGTATTCGGCGCTGATCGCCGCGCAACCCGAGTCGATCGGCGAAGGCCCGATGCGCGACAAGCTCAAGGGCTTCGGCGTGGATCCCGCCGACCGCACCGAAGTGCTGTGGAATTTTGAAAAATTCCTGATCGGCCGCGACGGCCAGGTGCTGGCGCGCTTCGCGCCGGACGTCACCGCAGACGACCCGCGCGTGGTCGCGGCCATCGACGCCGCCCTGCGCTGAACGGCGTCAGATCGCCAGGGCCGCCAGCGCGCACAGCAGCGCGACCGGCATGGCGACCATGCCCACCCTCAGGAACTGCCAGGCGCCCACGTCCTCGCCTTCGCGGCGGATCGCCACCAGCCAGAGCAGCGTGGCCAGCGACCCGGTGACCGACAGGTTCGGCCCGAGGTCGATGCCGATGGCGATGGCGCTGCGCACCGGCGCGGAGGCGTCCGCCAGTTGGGCGATGGTGCCGGCGGCAAGCCCCGCCGGCAGGTTGTTGAACAGGTTGCAGCCGAAGGCTGCGAACAGGCCGGCGACCCACACCGCCACTTGCGGCGACTGCACGGCCAGCGCCTTCAGCGCCTGCGCCACCACTTCGAGCAGCCCGCTGCGCTGCACGCCCTCGACCAGCACGAAGAGCCCCGCCACCAGCGGCAGCACGCCCCAGGACACGCCACGCAGCAAGGCAACCGGGCCTTCGCGCCGCGCCAGCAAGATCGCGCCGGCAGCTGCCAGCGACGCCACCAGCGCGGGCAGTCCCAGGTCGAGATCGCGTGCCGACGCCACCAGCAGCACCGCAGCCATCACGGCGACCGCAGCGGCGGCGAGGCGACCGGTGCGGCTGAGCGTCGGCGGGTTCGCGGGCGCCTCGGCCGGCCCGGCGAGCTCGGCGCGGAACAACCAGCGCAGCACCAGGAAGGTCGCCACGATCGCCGCGACCGAAGGCAGCAGGAATCGACGCAGCCACGGCCAGAGCGCGGGCAGCTGGTCGCCGAAGACGACAAGGTTGGCCGGGTTGGAAATCGGCAGCACGAAGCTCGCCGCGTTGGCGACCAGCGCGCAGGCGAAGAGATAGGGCAGCGGCTTCACGCCCGCCTGCCGCGTGGCCGCGTAGACGGCCGGCGTCAGCACGACGGCGGTGGCGTCGTTGGACATGAACACCGTCACCAGCGTGCCCGCGCCGTAGATCCACAGGAACAGCCGGTCGCCCGAACCCTGCGCATGCCGCGCCGCAATGCCCGCCAGCCAGTCGAACAGCCCTTCGCGCCGGCCGAGTTCGGACAGCAGCATCATCCCGACGAGAAAGCAATAGACGTCCGCGCCCTTGCCGGCGGCGGCCAGCGCCTCGCGCCAGGGCAGCAGGCCGCAGACGACCAGTAGCGCCGCGCCGACGAGCGCCCAGACGAATTCCGGAACGCGCACCGGCCGCAGGATGACGCAGGCGGTGGCGACACCGGCGATGAGCAGCGTGGCGGCGCGCGGGTCAATCGGCATGACGGGCCGCTCCGGGCAGGGTGTGGCGGTTCGGGTGCGGGGCGGCCGGCGGGCGGTGGGGCTTCATCGGGGAACGGTCGGGAATCCAGCCACATCGGCTGACATGGCCCGGCGTGGGAATGCGGGAAGATGGATTCCACCACGGCCGGACGCCCTCACGGCTACCGGGTCCGGCCGCCATGACGTAAGGAATCCGCCATGCCTTTTTCATCCGCTCTCCGGCGCATCGCCTGCGGCGCCGCTTTCTCGTCGCTCGCCATCGTCGCCAGCGCTTCGCGCGCCGACACCGTGCAGGTGCTGACCGCCGGCGCGTTCAAGCAGGTGGTACTGGCCATGGTGCCGGGCTTCGAGGCGCGCACCGGGCACACCGTCGTGGTGTCCAACGACACGGTCGGCGCGCTGGCCGGCCGGGTGTCCGGCGGCGAGCCTTTCGACGTGCTGGTGATGACCCCGTCGGCCCTGCGCACCCTCGCCGACGACGGCCGGGTGGCGGGCGACACCATCCGGCCGCTGGCGCGGGTGGCGATCGGCGTGGCGGTGAAGGCCGGCGCGCCGCAGCCGCCGGTGGGCACGGTGGAGCAGTTTCGGCAGGCGCTGCTGCAGGCCCGCAGCGTGGCCTACATCGATCCGGCCAGCGGCGGCTCCAGCGGCATCTATCTCGACGGCCTGTTCCGCCGGCTGGGCATCGCCGATCAGGTGCGGGCCAAGGCGGTGCTGGTGAAGGGCGGGCTGGTGGCCGAGAAGCTGGTGAGCGGCGAGGCCGAGCTGGCGGTGCACCAGATCAGCGAGATCCTGCCGGTGACCGGCGTGGAGCTGGTCGGACCGATTCCGGAGCCGGTGCAGAACTACACGACCTACGCCGGCGCCGTGGGCACCAAGGCGCTGCACCGCGAGGCCGGGCAGGCGTTTCTCGACACGCTGTCGGGCGGCCGCACGACAGCGGTGCTGGAGGAAAAAGGCCTGTACCCGCCGAATTGAGGTGGAAGACGATTCAGAAGTCGGCGACCTGCCATTCGTAGTCGTAGGCGATGCCGCTGCCGATGGCGTAGCGCGCCGCCGGCTCGGCGGCCAGGGCTTCGAGCACGCGGGTGTTGTAGCCGCAGAGGATGGTCTTGGCGCGCTCGGCGACTTCCTCGGTCACGGCCTGGTCCTCGTAGGTGCGCACATAGGATTTGGCGGCCACGGCGATGAGGAAATAGAGCGAGGCGTTGGCCGTGTCTTCCTTCATCAGGTCGAAGGCGCTCTTGAACAGCGCCTTGAAAGAGTCGCTGCCGGAGCCGGAGCGCTCGAAGCGCTGGGCGATGTACTGGAATGTCATGTCGGTCTGTCCTCGATCACGAAAGGGCTGAAATGGAAGGGAGGCCGCCGATGCCGCCATGGGCCAGCGACCAGGCGGGCGGATTGTGCAGAAAGCGGCCGAGCTCGGCCAAGGCGGCGGCGTCGAAGGCTGCGCGCTCGGTGGCCAGCACGAGCACATCGGCCCAGGTGGCCAGGGCATGGGCGCGCACCCCGAGGGGCGACAGCCGCGCGGCGGTGTCGAAGCTGCCGTAGTCGAACACCACGAACAGGTCGCGCACCTGCGCGCCGGCGCGGGCGAGCGCTCCGCAGAACTTCAGCTTGGAGGCGCCGGCGGCCATCAGATCGTCGACCAGCAGCACGCACGCGCCGGGCTCGACCACGCCTTCGACGGGCGTCTGCGCCGTCGGCTGCTTGCGCACCACCAGCAGCGGCAGCTCGAGCGATTCGGCCATCCACGCGGCCAGCGCGATGCCGCTGGTCTCGGCGCCGGCGATGGCGCGCACGCCCTCCAGGCCGCCGTCGGCGCGCAACCGCTGCAGGCCGAGCGCGACCAGCTCGCGGCGGATGGCGGGAAACGAAATCAGCCGCCGGCAGTCCATGTAGACCGGGCTCGCCCAGCCCGAGGGCAGGCGAAACGGCTCCTCGCCGCGCACCGAGACGCAGCCGGCGTCCAGCAGCAGCCCGGCCACGCGGCGGGCGGTGTCTTGCTTGTTGTGAGGCGTCGTCATGCCATGCGCTCCAGCAGGCGGCGGAGTTTGTCGGCACCGGCGCGGCCCTTGTAGGCCTGCTTCCAGAGCCGGTCGATCATGTCGCGGTACATGCGCACCGCCTCGGGCGAGGCGCTCACGGTGGCGATGCCGTTGCGGATGTTGGGCAGCTCGCCGAAGCGGAACGGGCTGACCGCCAGCACCGCATGCGAAGGGCCGGAAAAAAGCTGAAAGGTGGACGCCGGCATGGCGTCGTCGACCAGGCCGATCTGCACGTCGATCGGCTCGTTTTCCATGACGTCGGCGATGCGCCCGACCTCGTGGCGCGCCGCCGCGATGCGCTCGGTGCGCAGGGCTTCGGGCAGGTCGAGCCGGCCGACCAGCCCGGTGTGGATGAAGCGCTCCAGCTCGCGCAGCCCGATCAGGCTGACGATGTGCGGCCGGCGCTGCTCGAAGAAGGCCTTGCGCTCGGCCAGGATGCGCAGCATCTCGTCGATGTCGGCCTCGCGCGGCGCCAGGGCGGCATCGCGCGGCGAGGCTTCGAGCAGCATCTGGCGCAGGTAGCCGAGGTAGCGGTCGGAGGTGAGCAGCAGCGAAATCGGCTCGAAGTGCGACACGATGCGGTCGGAGCCTTGCTCGAGCTGGCGCATGCGCTCCATCAGACCGAGCACCGTGGGGTGGTATTCCACCTCCACGCCGAGCAGCGAGGCCATGGACGTGCCGAGCAGCGCGGCCAGCCGCTCCAGGGTCTCGATCTTCACGATCTCGCCCTTTTCCATGCGGTAGACCACCGCGCGCGACACGCCCAGTTGCGCGGCCACGTCCTCGGCCTGCAGCGAGGCGCCGATGCGGAAGGCGCGCAGCCGGTCGCCGAGGGCGCGGTAGTCGAAGGACGAAGAGAAGGCGGAACGGTCGGCGGTATCGGGCATGTCGGAAAGATCGGTCGCGGATGACCGCAGCGAACCGGCGACTATAGAACCGCGCCGTTCAATCATGGCTGCCTCCGATGCCCGCGAGCGTGGCGCCGAGCGCCTGCACGCCGAGCATGAAGTCGTCGATTTCCATCGCCTCGTGCGGGTTGTGCGAGCCGTTGCGGTTGCGCACGAAGAGCATGCCGGCCGGCACCCCCGCGTTGGCGAAGAGCGAGGCGTCGTGGCCCGCGCCGCTGGCGATGGTGTCGAAGACCGTGCCCTGCGCGGCGCAGGCGCGCGCCAGCGACGCGCACAGCACCGGGTCCATGCTGGCTGGGTCACTGTCGAGGCGCCGGTCGAACTCGAAGCGCACGCCGCGTTCGCGCGAGACCGCCGAGCATTCGGCCCGCACCAGCTGATAGAAGGCCTCCAGCGTGTCCTGGCTGCGGCTGCGCGCCTCCAGGCTGAAGGCGACCGAACCGGGGATGCGCGAGATCGAATGCTCGGCCGGGTCGGTGCCGACGATGCCGGTGGTCACCACCAGATCGGTGCCGCGCTCCAGCAGCACGCGCCAGTGCTCGTCGATGCGCATGATGAGATCGGCCACCGCGAACATCGCGTCGCGCCGCAGCCAGCGCGGCACCACGCCGGAATGCTGGGCGTCGCCACGGCAGACGATGCGGTTGTGCCGCACGTTGCCCCGGATGCCGCTGACGACCGCCAGCGGCAGCTCGCGCGCCACCATGACCGGGCCTTGCTCGATGTGCAGTTCGAGGTAGGCCTTGACCCGGCGCAGGTCGGCCAGCGGCTGGCCGGCGCGGATGGCGGCCACGTCGGCGCCCGAGGCTTCCATGGCATCGCCCAGCGTCTGGCCGGTGGCGCGCTGGCGCAGCGCCAGGTCGGCGTCGCCCAGCTTGCCGAGCAGCGCACCGGAACCCATGTAGGCCTTGCCGAACCAGGCGCTTTCCTCACCGCGGAAGGCGATGACCTCGAGCGGCAGCGACGCGGCTGCAGAACCTGCGCGCTGGCGATCGACCAGGCAGAGCAGCCCGGCCACCACGCCGGCCAGGCCGTCGAAGTTGCCGCCCTGCGGCACCGAGTCGATATGCGAGCCGGTCCAGGCCACCGCGTCGGCGGGTGCGTTCGGCTGGCGAAAGACGATGTTGGCGGCGCGGTCCGGCTCGGCGTACAGGCCTTCCGCGGCGGCGAAGGCGCGCAGGTAGTCGGCCGTGGCGGTTTCGCCGGCGCCGTAGCTTTCGCGGGTGACGCCCACGCCGTCAAAGCTGAGGGCGCGAATGTCGTCGAAGAGTTTTTCGGCGAGCGGGCGGAGTTCGGTCAGATTCATCGGCGAGCCTTTCTCAACCCGACAGCTGTGCGAAGCGCATCCAGCGGTCGGAGAGCTGGTGGTCGATGTCGACCTGGCCGGTCAACTCGCGCAGCCGGGCCACCCCCTGCTCGGTGCAATAGGCGTCGAGGCCATCGATCACCTTCTGCATCGCGCCCGGGTCGATGAACGACGCGGTGCCCACCTGCACCGCTGCCGCGCCGGCCAGCATGAACTCGATCGCGTCGTCGGCGCTGGCGATGCCGCCGCAGCCGATCACCGGAATGCGCACCGCCCGATAACACTGGTGGACCATGCGCAGCGCGATCGGCTTGATAGCGGGACCGGAGAGGCCGCCCATCACGTTGCCGAGTTTGGGCTTGCGGCTGCGGATGTCGATCGCCATGCCGAGCACCGTGTTGCCCATGACCAGCGCGTCGGCGCCCGCCTCCTCCGCCGCGCGGGCGACCGCTGCGATCTGCGAGGCATTGGGCGTGAGCTTGGCCCACACCGGGTGTGCGGTGCGGCGGCGGATGGCCTGCACCACGCGGTAGGTGGTCTCGGCGGTCATGGCGAAGGCCATGCCGTCGGCCTCGAGGTTGGGGCAGGAAATGTTGGCTTCGATGGCGGCCACCTCCGGCAGCGACAGCTCGGCCACCGCTTCGGCGAAATCGTCGGCCGTATCGGCGGAGATCGACACCACCACCGGCGTGCCGAACCCGACGTAGGGCGGCAGCACCCGCTCGCGGTAATACGACAGTCCCTTGCTGGGAATGCCGATCGAATTGAGCATGCCGCCGTGGGTTTCGGCCACGCGCGGCGTGGGGTTGCCGACGCGGCTTTGCGGCGACACGCTCTTGACAACCAGCGCGCCGAGCCGGCCGAGATCCAGCGCCTCGGCGTATTCGATGGCGAAGCAGCCGGATGCCGGCATCACCGGATTGCGCAGGGCGAGCGCGCCCAGGCGGACGGACAGATCAGCCAAATTCCACCTCCCCGACCACCTCGCGGATGGGAAACACCGGGCCTTCCCGGCAGACACGGAGAAACTGCCTGTCGCCCGCAATGTCGAAGAGCCGCACGCACGACAGGCACACACCCATGCCACAGGCCATGCGCTGCTCCATCGCGACTTCGCCACGGGTTTCCGGGTGGTCGGCCAGGATGGTCTGCAGCGCCATCAGCAGCCGATGCGAGCCGCAGGTGTAGACGGCGTCGTGGTGCCGCTCGGCCAGCAGGCGGCGCAGCAGGCGCTCGACCGCCTCCACGCGGGAGCTGCCGTCGCTGTCGTGTACGACATGCACGTCGGCTACGGCGCCGCGCAGGAACTCGTCGCGCATCAGGTCGGCGGGCGAGCGGGCCGACATCACCGCGGTGATCGCCATGCCCCCGGCGGCGGCCTGGCGCAGCAAGGGTGCCATGGTCGCCAGCCCGACGCCGCGCGCCACCACCAGGATGCGGCGATCGGATGGCCGCAGGCCGAAGGTATTGCCGAGCGGGCCGACGATATCCATCTGCCCGCCGACCGGCAGGCCGGCCAGCGCACGGGTGCCGACGCCGGTGACGTTGTAGAGGAACTCGATGGTGCCCGGCTCCGGTCCGGTGCCGTATACGCTCATCGGACGCAGCAGGAAGGGCGGCGTGGCGCCGGTCGGCGGGCAGTGGAGTTGGTAGAACTGGCCTGGCCGGGTGGCGTTTGCGAGATCCGCCGCGGCCGCGAGCCGGAGGTAGCGGTAGCGCTCGTTGACCGCGCGGTGTTCCGTCACCGTGCAGCGGTGCGAGGCGACGTGCGTAGCGTTGCGCTGGAAGCCGCAGTGCGACTCGACCATGTTCAAATCTTTTTTATCGGCGACGACAGATTCCATGTTTTGATACTAGTATCTTTTTTGATACCGCACAAGACGCGGCTCGGCTTTGATCCGGCGGGATGTCCGCACTTTTTCGAAAGCCACCAACTCATAAATCAGCACGGCGCGAAATAAGCCAAAAGACGTAGAGGTGCTTTCTCACTGCCAGGCTGATGCACCACGCTGGGTCGGATAAACTTTTTCGGCCGCAGGCCGGCGCCTTTTTCCATTTGTCATCAACGCCATTCGCCGTATCTGCTATTTCATTGGACGAAAAAGCCTTGTTGCCTTCGCTCATCGACGCGATCCTGGAAAGAAGAGCGGTAGCCTTCGTTTACCGGGGAGCACGCCGCACGGTTGAGCCGCACGCGGTGGGCATCGGCCATGACGGCGCCGAATGGCTGAGCGCCTATCAGACGGCGGGCAAGCGTTTCATTCCCGGCCATGACTGGATTTACTGCAGCCTCCGCTCCATCGAAGAGCTGCAAGTAACTACCCACACTTTTGAAATGCCGCGCCCGGGTTACTCGCGCGGCGATTCTCGATTTATCCGATTTTTCGCCGAGCTTTAGATAATCGCCCGGCCGACCCTGGTTTATGCACCGGTTTCTCGGCCAGTCCTTGGGCGCGTCGTGCCAAGGCATCGGCTTCGGCATTGCGGTGACGCGGCACCCATTGCAGCCGCGCCCGGGCAAAACCCGCGATCGCCGCACGCGCCGCCTCGAACGACGCCGCCAGCCGCTCGATAGGCGGCACGGCAACGCCGCGCGTGGGCATGAGTTGCGCCACGAGCACGCTGTTGTCGGTGTGGATCAGCACATCCTGCGCGCCGCGCTCGCGCAGTGCCTCCAGCGTTACCGCCAGCGCCCACAGCTCCGCCTCGTTGTTGCAGCCGACGGCGGTGGAACTGCGCGCGATGGCCTCGCGCGTGCCGTCCGGCGCGAAGATGACCACGCCGCAGGCCATGCGACCGGGGTTGGGCACCGCGCTGCCGTCGCAGTACGCCACCCAGGTCGCCGACGGGGCCACGGTCATGGTGCGGCGATCAGAAGGCCGCGACCGAGCCGTCGGAGCGGGGATCGAAGCCGCCTTCCAGGCAACCGTCGGGCCGGCGCAGCAGGCAGCCGGCATGGCCGAAGGTTTCGTCGAAATCGCCCAGCACATCGACCTCGTGGCCGCGCGCGCGCAGCGCCTCGACCGTGGCCGCCGGAAAGCGCGATTCGAGCTTGAGGCTGTCCGAACTTTGGCCCCAGGTGCGGCCCAGCAGCCAGCGCGGTGCCGAGATGGCGTCCTGCGGGTTGAGGCCGTGCACCACCGTGCGGGTGAAGACCGCCGACTGGCTCTGCGGCTGGCCGTCGCCGCCCATGTTGCCGTAGACCATGGTGCGGCCGTCGTTCAGCAGCGCCAGGCCGGGGATCAGCGTGTGGAACGGTTTCTTGCCCGGCACCAGCGTGTTGACGTGGCCCGGGTCCAGCGAGAACGACGCGCCGCGGTTCTGCCAGTTGACGCCCGAGTCGGCCAGCACGATGCCGGAGCCGAACTCGTGATAGACGCTCTGGATCATCGAAACGGCACGGCCTTCGCCGTCGATCACGCCCATCCACACGGTATCGGCCGGCCCTTTGCCCTGGCCCCAGGGCGCAGCGCGGGCCATGTCGATGCGTGCGGCCATGGCATCGAGTGCGGCCGGCGCCAGCACGTCGGCCGGCGAGATCGTCATGTGCGCCGGGTCGGTGATGTGGCGATCGCGCACCGCGAAAGCCTGCTTCACCGATTCGACGGCGGCGTGTACGTAGTCGGCGCCCAGGTGATCGAAGCGCTCGATGCCGAGCCGGTCCATCAGGCCCAGGATGGTGAGCGCCACCATGCCCTGTGTCGGCGGCGGCATGTTGAACACCGTGCCGTGGCTATGCGCCAGTCGCAGCGGGTCGCGCAACTGCGCGCGGCAGGCCTGCAGGTCGGCGAGGGTCAGCGGGCTGCCGACGCGGGCCAGGTCGGCGGCGATGCCGCGCGCCATTTCGCCGCGGTAGAAGTCGTCCAGACCGGCGCTCGCCAGGTATTCCAGCGTGGCCGCCAGGCGCGGTTGGCGGAACAGAGCGCCGGTCGCGGGCACTTCGCCGCCCGGCAGGAAGGTGTCGGCGAACCCAGGCACGTCCTTCAGGCCGTCGAGTTTGCCCGCGGTGTTGCGATGCTGGCTGGCGGTGATCGGCACGCCGTGGCGGCCGTAGTCGATCGCATCGGCGAGCAGGCGCGACAGCGGCAGGCGACCGCCGAGCCGGCCGGCGAGCTGCAGCGCCTGGTCCCAACCGCCCAGCGTGCCGGCCACCGTGATCGCCGCCTGCCCGCCCCGAAACGGAATGGCCGACAGCCCGGCGTAGTCCTCGCGCCGCACCGCGTGCCCCGAGGCGCCAGAAGCGTCGATGCCGATCACCTCGTGGCCGCCACCGGCCTGCGGCGAGGCGACCAGCCAGAAGCTGTCGCCGCCGATGCCGTTCATGTGCGGATAGGCGACGGCGATGGTGGCGGCCGCCGAAATCATGGCTTCGATCGCGTTGCCGCCTTCGCGCAGCACCGCCAACGCGGACTGGGACGCCAGTGCATGCGGCGCTACCGCCATGCCGCGCCGACCCTGGATGGAATTGGCCATCGGAGTGAACTTTCAAAAAGAATGGGGTTGGTCCTGGCGAGCATTTTCCCTGCCCTCGGCGAGCCGGTTCAGGAGGTCGCCTACAGGCGCTTCGGAAACGTGGCTACAGCCCGCGGCGCTGCACGCGGCATGCTGACGAAAACGCGCTCGTCGCGTGAACTTCCCTCCACCACTCGAAAAGCACAACACCCATGGCGAACACCGACACCTCCCTGGCTCCTGTCCAGACCACCGCTTCCAAGACCGCCGAGGTCATGCCCAACCTGCAGCAGCACGAACACGTGACACAGAAGTACGGCGACATCGTGAAGATGCCCAACGGCCTTTCCGAACGCGCCTGCAAGGAAAGCGTGTCACTGCTCAACCAGTGCCTGGCAGACACCATCACCCTGCGCGACATGTACAAGAAGCACCACTGGCAAGTGGTCGGCCCGACCTTCAACCAGTTGCACCTGATGTACGACCAGCATTTCATCGCGCAGGTCGAACTGGTCGACATCATTGCCGAGCGCATCCAGCTGCTGGGCGGCATCGCGATCGCCATGGCCGCCGACGTGGCCGAAACCACCAAGATTCCCCGCCCGCCGCGTGGCCGCGAACCGGCAGCGGTGCAGATCAAGCGCCTGGCCGAGGCACATGAGCAGATCATCATCGCCACCCGCGAAGCTGCCGAGAAAGCCAACGATATCGGCGATCCGGGCACCAACGACGTGCTGGTCAGCAATGTGCTGCGGACCAACGAGCTGCAGGTCTGGTTCCTGACGGAGCATCTGGTCGCGGCATCGCCGGTCAAGGCGTGATCGGGGGCCCGCCCATGCGGGCATAAAAAAAGCCGCTGGAGTCCAGCGGCTTTTTTGTTTTCACTTCTTTTTCAGTCCGGCGCAAGATCGCCCAGGTCGACCACGGTACGACCTCCCACGACAAAAGCATCTCCCCACGCGCGAATCCGGGATCCCACCTGCAGCCAGTCGGCGAAGCCCTCGTTGCCGTGGGGCGCCATGCGCAGGATCTCGCCGGTCTCGAGCAATGCGCCGCAGACTTCTCCGCGCGGCGCGTACAGCGTGCAGCCGATCTTGCCGGCGATCTCGACCGGCCGGCTCTTGCGCGGACCGGGTGGCGGACGGTGGCCTGCATGATGCGGCCCCTCGTCGATCACCTCTCCGCGGGGCCCGGCGATGCGAACCGCCGCGATGACCGGCGCCCCACGTGGTCGCACGCCTCGCACCGCCACGCGGTCGCCCGGACGGATGCGACGCTGCAACGATGCCGACAGATGCGGCGGCAGATGTACCTGTCGATTGCGGTCTAGCACGACGCCGTCGGCGTCGCCGTGCTGGTTGAACAGCAGCGACGACACGGTGCCAGTCGTTTCGGGAAGGGATTGCGGATCGATCCAGTGCATGGCGGTTCTTCTGTGATGGAGCTGCGATGCTCCCGCACCCCCTGCCCGGTGCGGGTAGGACACCACCCTGGCGCTCAGCCCGCGCCGTTCAGATGCTCGACCAGAATCGTGCAGCCGATGCCGATCAGCAGCAGCCCGCCGACCATCTCGGCGCGCTTGCCGGCCACCGCGCCGAGCACCCTGCCGACCATCACGCCGAGCGTCACCATCGCGAAGGTGGCGCAGCCGATGGCCAGCGCCACCGGCAGGATGGAGACGTCGAGAAATGCCAGGCCCACGCCGACAGCCATGGCGTCGATGCTGGTGGCGAAACCGGTGATCGCCAGCACCCAGAACGAGTGGCGGTCCGGCTTCTCGGCGGGCTCCTCCTCGTCGGCCTGGAAGCCCGCCATGACCATGCGCGCGCCGAGCACGCCCAGCAGGACGAAGGCGATCCAGTGGTCCCACTGCTTCACGTAGTTGGCGGCGGCCAGGCCCAGCGCCCAGCCGATCAGCGGTGTGGCGGCCTCGATCACGCCAAAGATCAGGCCAGTGCGCAGCGCCTCGCTCCAGCGGGGTTTCTGCAGTTCGGTGCCCTTGCCGACGGCAGCGGCGAAGGCGTCGGTGGACATCGCCAGGGCGAGCAAGGCGGTGGAAACGAAATTCATCGGGGAAATTTTGTGGACGGCCGGGCGAGCGCATGGGCACGTCACCACCGCCCGACCTGTTCTTGTCGTGCTGACGTGCCGATGGTCTCGCCAACCCGTACCGAGCGGTACGGGCCGCACGCGCCACGGACATGCAGGCATGTCCGAGTATGTTGACGCGGGCGCTTCCGACACGGCGGAAGCCGGCTACTCCCCAAGGGAAGCCGCGATTCTAACGAACCCTGCTGCCAGGCAGCTGTCACGGCGACCCGACCATGCCTTAGGCTCGACGCCTCTGACCCTGAGCGGTACATCCGCCGACCCGCATGAAGATCAAAGTGCAGCTGCGCATGCGCATCTACCGCGACGAAGGCATCGCCATCGGCCCCGGCAAGATCGCCCTGCTCGAAGCCATCGCCGCCACCGGCTCCATCTCGGCCGCCGCGCGCCAGCTTGAAATGTCCTATCGCCGCGCCTGGGTGTTGGTCGACGAAATGAACAAGGCTCTCAAATCTCCCGCAGTCGTGACCGCGGCCGGCGGTTCGCATGGCGGCGGAACGGCGTTGTCGGCGACCGGGGATGCGCTGGTACGCCATTACCGCGCCGCCGAGGATGCATCCCGACTGGCTGCATCACCGGATATAGCGGCGATGACGCGACTCCTGGCGGATTAACGCGTTGCGATGGGCCCGGGGGGCCTGTGCAACAATTCGTCGTATTCCCATGGACACGACGAAAAGCCTGCTCCAGTCCGCCGACTGGTTCCCCCTGTTGCTCTCGCTCAAGGTCGCCTCGGTGGCGACCGTGGGCTGCCTGGTCGTCGGCATCGGGCTGGGCTGGTGGTTCGCCCGCCACCGGTTTCCGGGCAGTGGCATCCTGGAAGCGGTCTTCATGCTGCCGCTGGTGCTGCCACCGACCGTGATCGGCTACGGCATTTTGGTGCTGGCCGGCAGGCGCAGTCCCCTCGGCGCCTGGCTGCGCACCCATCTCGACTACACCATCATCTTCAGCTGGCACGGTGCGGTGGTCGCCTCGACGGTGGTCGCCTTGCCGCTGGTACTGAAATCGGCGACCGCGGCTTTCGCCGGGGTCGATCGTTCGCTGGAGGCGGCCGCCAGCACCCTGCGCCAGTCGCCGACTTCGGTGTTTCTGCGGGTCACGCTACCGCTGGCCTGGCCGGGCATCCTGGCCGGCGCGCTGCTCGCCTTTGCGCGTGCCATGGGCGAATTCGGCGCATCGCTGATGGTGGCGGGCTCCATCCCTCGGCAGACGCAGACGCTCTCGATGGCCATCTACGACGAAGTGCAGGCGGGACATGACGACATGGCCCTGCTGCTGGTGATCGTCACCTCGGTCATCTCGGTGCTGGTGCTGGTCGTGTCCAACCGGTTCTTCTCGCTTCGCTGATTTCATTTGACTTCTTCTCAGGAACCTCGACATGCGCTTCTCCGTCCGCCTGCTTTCCTCTGCTGCCGCATTGGCTACCGTTCTCGCCTTGCCGCTGACGGCCGCGGCCCAACAGATCACGGTTTCCGCAGCCGCCAGCCTGACGGACGCCTTCAAGGAACTGGGCCCCAAATTCGAAGCCTCGCGGCCCGGTGCCACGCTGCGGTTCAACTTCGCCGCCTCCGGCGCGCTGCTCCAGCAGATCGCCCAGGGCGCCCCGGTCGACGTCTTCGCCAGCGCCGACCAGGCCACCATGAACCGCGCCAACGACCAGAAACTGATCGATGCCGACAGCCGACGCAATTTCGTCACCAACAGCCTGGTGCTGATCGAGCCCGCCACCGGCGGCACGGGCGTGAAGTCGTTGCAGGATCTCACCGGCACCATGGTCAAGAAGATCGCGATCGGCAAGGTCGCCACCGTGCCGGTAGGCGCCTATACCAAGCAGGTGCTCGACGGCGCCAAGCTGTGGGAGCCGCTGGAGGCCAAGTTCGTGCAGGCCGACAGCGTGCGCCAGGTGCTCGACTATGTCGGCCGCGGCGAAGTCGATGCCGGCTTCGTCTACAGCACCGATGCCACCATCGCGGGCGACAAGGTCAAGGTCGTTGCCACGCCTAGCGGCCATACGCCGGTGAGCTATCCGGTGGCGGTGGTCGCCGACAGCAAGCAGAAAGACTTGGCCAAGCAGTTCGCCGCCTACCTCGTCGGAGACGAAGCGCAGACGGTCTTCAAGCGCTTCGGTTTCGGCAAGCCGTGATCGACGTCGACCTGCAGCTGAGCGTATCGGACGAACATCGGCGCTTCGACCTGGCGGTGCGGTTCGTGACGGATGTGCCGTTCGCCGCGCTGTACGGGCCCTCGGGCTCCGGAAAATCGCTCACGCTGCAGGCGATCGCCGGCCTTCTCCGGCCGGCGCGAGGGCATGTCCGGCTCGACGGCCGCACTCTCTACGACTCCGCAGCCGGCATCGATCTGGCCCCGGCGGCGCGGCGTATCGGCTACCTGTTCCAGGACTACGCGCTGTTTCCTCACCTGACGGTGTTCGACAACGTGGCCTTCGGGCTGACCTCGGCCTGGCGTCCGCGGCTCGCCGCAGCGGACCGGGCGCGGGTCGACGACCTGCTGGCGAGTTTCGGTCTCGCCGAAGTGGCCCGCAGCCGGCCACGGCATCTGTCGGGCGGGCAGCGGCAACGGGTGGCCCTGGCGCGCGCACTGGCCTGCGAGCCCCAGGTGCTGCTGCTCGACGAACCTTTTGCCGCGCTCAACCCCATGCTGCGAAGCGATTTACGGCGCGATCTGGCCGACGTGCGCCGACGCCGGGGCATTCCGGCCCTGATGATCACCCATGACATTGAAGACGTTCTCGAACTAGCCGATGCCGCCTTCATCTACGACGATGGGCGCGTGGAACGTCAGATCGACCTACGCACGGGCGAAAGCCGGACGAGCGCCTTGCAGGAATTCATCCCGAACATCGCATCGGAAACGCCGGTGCGGGCCCGGGTGAGACGGCTGCTGCTCGGCTGACAGCGCGTAACCGTCCTCAGTCGGTCGCGACCATGACGCTGGACGCCTTGATCACGCCATAAGCCTTACTGCCTTCGACCAGCTGAAGCGATTCCGCCGAATTGCTGGTAATGGTGGAGACGATCTAAACACCCGGTGCGATTTCCAGCGTGATTTCGGTCGTGACCGGACCGCGAACAATGGAAACGATGGTGCCGGGAAGAACGTTGCGGGCCCTGATTTTCATGAGGGTGCTTGATAGAAAAGGATTGGCAAGACTTGTGGATGGTGTCTTGCCTCGAGCCAGGCTGTAGAGCGAGAACCGGCATCGAGCGCAGGGTGGGATTGCCAAGCCACCGTCGTGCCGGCGCCGCCCGTATTGGCACGCTGGATTGTTCCTCGTAAACCCGAACGCAAAAAAGCCCACCAAAGTGGGCTTTTTTGCTGGCCTGAGCCACTGTCTTTGGTTGCGCGGGAAGGATTTGAACCTCCGACCTTTGGGTTATGAGCCCAACGAGCTACCAGACTGCTCCACCGCGCGACAAGACTTAGAGTATAGCCTGTTTTAGGCCGCGCTCGCAACTTCCGAAGAATTTTCTTCTGCAGCTGCCGAATGCTCGACCAGCTCGACGAAAGCCATCGGTGCGTTGTCGCCGACGCGGAAACCCATTTTCAGGATGCGGGTGTAGCCGCCCGGACGCGCCTTGAACAGCGGACCCAGAACGTTGAACAGCTTGGTCACGCTGTCGCGATCGCGCAGACGGTCGAAAGCCAGGCGGCGATTAGCCACGGTGTCTTCCTTGGCCAGCGTGATCATCGGCTCGATGACGCGACGCAGTTCCTTGGCCT
This sequence comes from Xylophilus sp. GOD-11R, assembly GCF_033546935.1. Lineage (GTDB taxonomy): Bacteria > Pseudomonadota > Gammaproteobacteria > Burkholderiales > Burkholderiaceae_C > Xylophilus. The sequence continues at coordinate 4,675,470 of NZ_CP137854.1, forward strand.
TCGGCAGCGTGGTCTTGATGGCTTCATGTTCGATGAGGGAGTTCATCATGTTCTGAAGCATCGCCAGGCGGTGCGAGGTAGTGCGGTTGAGTTTACGGAGTCCGTGTCCGTGGCGCATGGTGCTTTTCCTTCTTTGTTAAACAGGCAGCCGTGTCAGGTACTGCCCGGGCACCGGCCCCCCATGGGCCGAATTCGGTTGATGAATAGGCTGACGATCAGCGCTTGTCGAGACCTGCGGGCGGCCAGCTCTCCAGCTTCATGCCCAGGGTCAGGCCGCGCGAGGCCAGCACTTCCTTGATTTCGTTGAGCGACTTGCGACCCAGGTTCGGGGTCTTGAGCAACTCGTTCTCGGTGCGCTGGATCAGGTCACCGATGTAGTAGATGTTTTCGGCCTTCAGGCAGTTGGCCGAACGCACGGTGAGTTCGAGCTCGTCGACCGGACGCAGCAGGATCGGATCAAACGGCGTGTTGCCACCGCGAGGTGCCGGCGCATCGAACGCAGCGAGTTCGCCGCCTTCGAGCTGCGCGAACACAGCCAGCTGCTCGACTAGGATCTTGGCCGAAGCGCGGACCGCGTCTTCAGCGGAAATCGCACCGTTGGTCTCGATTTCGACGACCAGCTTGTCGAGGTCGGTACGTTGCTCAACGCGGGCGCTTTCGACGGTGTAGCTGACACGCTTGACCGGAGAGAACGATGCATCGAGAACGATGCGGCCGATCGACTTGGTCGATTCGTCCGCATAACGGCGCATCGTGCCAGGCACATAGCCACGGCCCTTTTCCACCTTGATCTGCATGTCGAGCTTGCCGCCAGCAGACAGATGGGCGATGACATGGTCAGGGTTGATGATCTCGACGTCGTGCGGCGTCTGGATGTCGGCAGCGGTGACCACGCCTTCGCCATCCTTGCGCAGCGAGAGGGTCACTTCGTCACGGTTGTGGAGCTTGAACACCACACCCTTCAGGTTCAACAGAATGTTGACGACGTCTTCCTGCACCCCATCGATCGACGAGTATTCGTGGAGCACGCCGGCGATGGTCACTTCAGTGGCGGCGTAGCCGACCATCGAGGACAGCAGCACGCGACGGATCGCGTTGCCCAGCGTATGGCCGTAGCCACGCTCGAACGGCTCCAGCGCAACCTTGGCGCGGTTCACGCCCAGTTGCTCGACATTGATCGCTTTGGGTTTCAGCAGGTTTGTTTGCATGGACTTCCTCTCAATACCCCCGGCTCGTTACACCGGTAAGGCTGCGAAGCCCTGCCGCATGGTGCCCCGTGCGACAAGGGAAAAAAACAATCGAAAAGAGGCGCCCGCAGGCGCCTCGACAACGAGATGCTCGTTGCGATCAGCGGGAATACAGTTCGACGATCAACGATTCATTGATGTCGGCGCCGAATTCGTCACGGTCCGGGACCTTCTTGAAGACGCCGGAAGCCTTGTCGGCCGACACCTCGACCCAGGCAGGCATGCCGACCTGGGCAGCCAGCTGCAGGGCTTCGGCGATACGGGCCTGGTTCTTCGATTTCTCGCGAACAGCGACGATGTCGCCGACCTTGACCATGTACGAGGCGATGTTGACCGACTTGCCGTTGACCGTGATGGCCTTGTGCGAGACGAGCTGGCGCGCTTCTGCACGGGTCGAGCCGAAGCCCATGCGGTAGACGACGTTGTCCAGGCGCGATTCCAGCAGGAACAGCAGGTTGGCGCCGGTGTTGCCCTTGCGGCGGTCGGCTTCTTCGAAGTAGCGGCGGAACTGCTTTTCCAGCACGCCGTACATGCGCTTGACCTTCTGCTTTTCACGCAGTTGCAGACCGAAGTCGGAGGTTCGCTGACCCGAGGTGCGACCATGCTGGCCGGGCTTGGAGTCGAACTTGGCCTTGTCCGCGATGGAGCGACGGGCGCTCTTGAGGAAAAGGTCCGTGCCTTCGCGGCGAGAAAGTTTGGCCTTGGGGCCGAGATAGCGTGCCACTTGAGTGTCCTTGTAAATTTCAGCTGCCGCGTGCAGATCGCCCGGGCGACCCACGCGGGAGCCTGCAACCGTTTTTAGCCGCAGGCGGTGGTCTTACGACATGACGGCTTTCTGAAAAAGCCGACGAAAAACGAAAAGCCTGCGATTCTAACCGCAGGCTTTATCCGCTGTAAATAGCGGATTCGAGAGTTCGATCAGATGCGACGACGCTTTTGCGGACGGCAACCGTTGTGCGGTACCGGGGTCACATCGGCAATCGAGGTGATCCGGATGCCCAGGGCGCCCAGAGCACGAACCGACGACTCGCGACCAGGACCGGGGCCCTTGATTTCGACGTCAAGGTTCTTGATGCCTTGTTCCATGGCAGCACGACCGGCGACTTCCGACGCGACCTGAGCAGCGAAAGGCGTCGACTTGCGCGAACCCTTGAAACCCTGGCCACCCGACGAAGCCCACGACAGGGCGTTGCCCTGACGATCGGTGATCGTGATGATGGTGTTGTTGAACGAAGCGTGTACGTGGGCCACACCGTCGGAGACGTTCTTGCGGACCTTCTTGCGCACGCGCTGCGCTGCGTTATTGGCAGGTGACTTGGCCATGATGTTCTTTCAGCCTTTTATTTCTTCAGTGCCGCTGCGCCCTTGCGCGGACCCTTGCGGGTACGTGCATTGGTGCGGGTGCGCTGACCGCGCATCGGCAGGCCACGGCGATGACGGAAACCACGATAGCAACCGATGTCCATCAAACGCTTGATGTTCATCGTCGTTTCACGACGCAGGTCACCTTCGATGGTGAACTGTGCGATCTGGTCGCGGATTTTTTCCAGGTCGCCGTCCGTCAGATCCTTGATCTTCTTGGAGTAGGCAACGCCAGCGGCTTCGCAGATCATGCGAGCGCGGGTGCGGCCGATGCCAAAGATAGCCGTCAGGCCAATCTCAGCATGCTTGTGCGGCGGAATATTGATGCCAGCGATACGTGCCATGTTCGTCCTCTAAAACTCGTTCAACCCTGGCGCTGCTTGTGGCGCTGGTCGGTACAGATCACGCGCACGACGCCCTTGCGGCGGATGATCTTGCAATTGCGGCAGATTTTCTTGACCGAAGCCGAGACTCTCATTGCTTTCTCCTAAAACTCTTTTCCCTGCCCCGCGGCCCTTCTTGAAGGACTCGGAACACGATTAGCTTCGCGCAACAGTTGCGCTGGGCAGGTTTGCACTCCACTCCCCGGTTTGCGATGCCTCGGCCTGGTGGCCGCGCATCTCAACCCGGAGAGCGCTTGAAATTGGCCTTCTTCAACAACGACTCGTACTGCTGGCTCATCAGGTAGTTTTGGACCTGGGCCATGAAGTCCATCGTGACGACCACGATGATCAGCAGCGAGGTTCCACCGAAGTAGAACGGTACGTTGTATTTCAGAATCAGAAATTCCGGCAGCAGGCAGACAAAAGTGATGTACACCGCGCCAGCCAGCGTCAGCCGAAGCAAGATCCTGTCGATATACCGAGCGGTCTGGTCACCAGGCCGAATGCCAGGAATGAATGCACCACTCTTCTTCAGGTTGTCTGCAGTCTCACGGCTGTTGAAGACCAGCGCCGTGTAAAAGAAGCAGAAGAAAACGATGGCGATCACGTAGAGCAGCACATAGATCGGCTGCCCCGGGGTGAGCGCACCAGCGATGTCCTTCAACCATCGCATCGATTCACCGGCGCTGAACCAGTTCACCACGGTGGCCGGCAGCAGGATGATCGACGAAGCGAAGATCGGCGGAATCACGCCAGCCATGTTCAGCTTCAGCGGCAGATGTGAAGACTGGCCACCATAGACCTTGTTTCCGACCTGACGCCTGGCGTAGTTCACCAGGATCTTGCGCTGACCACGCTCCACGAACACCACGAAGTAAGTCACCAGAGCGACGACCACGATGATGAACAGCGCAACCAGAACGCTCATCGCTCCCGTGCGGACCAGCTCGAACAATCCACCGATGGCATTGGGCAAGCCTGCCGCGATGCCGCCGAAGATCAGGATCGAGATGCCGTTGCCGAGACCGCGTTCCGTGATCTGCTCGCCGAGCCACATGAGGAACATGGTGCCAGCGGTGAGGCTGACCACAGCAGTCATGCGGAAGCCGAAGCCAGGGCTCAGCACCAGGCCGGCCGAGCTTTCCAGGGCGACAGCGATGCCGAACGACTGGAACAAAGCGAGACCCAGCGTGCCGTAACGGGTGTACTGCGTGATCTTGCGGCGTCCTGCCTCACCCTCTTTCTTCATCTGCTCGAAGCTGGGCAAAACGTAGCCCAGCAGCTGCATGATGATCGAGGCCGAGATGTACGGCATGATCCCCAGAGCGAACACGGTGAACCGTGAAAGCGCTCCGCCGGAGAACATGTTGAACAGATTCAGGATGCCGCCCTGCTGGCCGCTGAAGAGCTGCTGCAGCTGCGCGGGATCGATCCCGGGGACCGGGATATGTGCGCCGATGCGGTAGACCACGAGCGCGAGCAGCAAGAACACGAGTCGACGACGGAGGTCGCCGAACTTTCCGGTCTTTGCAAGGGTTGCTGCGCTAGTTGCCACGGGGATGCTCTTTCAACGGGTCTTCGGGACGACGTACTTCGTGCTGCTCGGCTGGCCGATCAGGCCAGGCTGCCGCCAGCGGCTTCGATCGCAGCCTTGGCAGCCGCGGTAGCGCCGACACCGGAAAGCTTCACCGAACGGGTGATGGCACCGGTGTTGATGACCTTGACCACCTTGGCGAGCTGGCCGACCAGGCCAGCTTGCTTCAATGCCAGGACGTCGACTTCAGCCAGGCCGAGTTGCTCCAACGAAGCCAGGGTGACTTCGGCGTTGAACTTCAGCGTCTGCGACTTGAAGCCACGCTTGGGCAGGCGACGTTGCAGCGGCATTTGACCGCCCTCGAAGCCGACCTTGTGATAGCCGCCCGCGCGGGACTTTTGACCCTTGTGGCCACGGCCTGCGGTCTTGCCCAGGCCGGAACCGATACCGCGGCCAACGCGACGCTTGGCGTGCTTGGCGCCGGCAGCCGGCTTGATGGTGTTGAGTTCCATGAGATCCTCTGTTCTACATTCAGGTCGCAGCGCTTACAGCACTTTGACCAGGTAGGCGATCTTGTTGATCATGCCGCGCACTGCAGGCGAGTCCTGCAGTTCGCTCACGCTGTTCAGCTTGCGCAGACCCAGACCACGGACAGTCGCGCGGTGCGATTCCTTGGTACCGATGGGGCTGCGAACCAGTTGAACCTTGACGGTTTGTGCGGTGGTCATCTCTTTGTTCCGATCAGGCGGTGAAGATTTCTTCAACCGACTTGCCGCGCTTGGAGGCGATCTGACCAGGAGTCGTGGACTTGGTCAGGGCGTCGAACGTGGCGCGAACCATGTTGTAGGGGTTGGACGAACCATGGCTCTTGGCCACGATGTCGGTCACGCCCAGCACTTCGAAAACAGCGCGCATCGGGCCGCCAGCGATGATGCCGGTACCCTTGGGAGCCGGCGCCATCATCACAACGGCAGCGCCATGGTGACCGGTGACTGCGTGATGCAGCGTGCCGTTCTTCAGAGCGACGGTCTTCAGATTGCGACGGGCTTCTTCCATCGCCTTCTGCACAGCCGCCGGCACTTCCTTCGACTTGCCCTTGCCCATGCCGACTTTGCCGTCGCCATCACCGACCACGGTCAACGCAGCGAAACCAAGGATACGGCCGCCCTTGACGACCTTGGTGACGCGGTTGACCGCGATCATCTTTTCCTTGAGACCGTCGTCCTGTGCCTCGGTCTGCACTTTGGGTTGAAACTTAGCCATGATTATTGGTCCTGCTTAGAACTGCAGACCCGCTTCGCGGGCAGCGTCAGCCAGCGCCTTGACGCGGCCGTGATAGGCGAAACCAGCGCGGTCGAAAGCGACCTTCTCGACACCGGCGGCCTTGGCCTTCTCGGCTATGCGCTTGCCGATGGCAGTCGCGGCAGCGGCGTTGCCGCCCTTGCCGGAACCACCGAGTTCCGAACGAACCGAGGCCTCTGCCGTCGAGGCGGATGCCAGCACCTTGGTGCCGTCGCCCGAGATCACGGTAGCGTAGATGTGCAGGTTGGTGCGGTTCACGGTCAGACGCGGAACGCCTTGCAGGGCAATGCGGATGCGGGTCTGGCGCGAACGACGAAGACGCTGCTCTTTCTTGGTCAAAGACATGCTGCGACTCCTTACTTCTTCTTGGTCTCTTTGATCGCGATCTTTTCATCCGAATAACGGATGCCCTTGCCCTTGTAAGGCTCGGGAGGACGGATCGCGCGGATTTCCGCGGCGATCTGACCGACGCGTTGGCGATCGGCGCCCTTGATCACGACTTCAGTCGGGGTGGGGGTAGCCACCGTGATGCCAGCCGGCATGTCCACGTTGACCGGATGCGAGTAGCCGACCTGGAGGTTCAGCTTGGCGCCCTGGGCGGCGGCCTTGTAGCCCACGCCGATCAGCGACAGCTTCTTCTCGAAGCCCTTGCTCACGCCTACCACCATGTTGTTGACCAACTGGCGGAGCGTGCCGCTCATGGCATTGGCTTCACGCGACTCGTTGGTCGGGGTGAAAGTCAGCTTGCCGTCCTGGTTGACGACCTTGACCAGGGCGTGCAGAGCCAGCGACAGCGTGCCGCCCGTACCCTTGACGTTGATCTGGTCGTCCTTGATCGCGACATCCACGCCTTGCGGGATGGCGACCGGCATTTTTCCTACGCGGGACATTTCGATTACTCCTTATGCCCGCTTAGGCGACGTAGCAGAGCACTTCGCCACCGACGCCGGTAGCACGTGCCTTGCGATCGGTCATCACGCCTTGCGGGGTGGTGACGATGGCGACGCCCAGGCCGTTCATGACTTGGGGAATGGCATCGCGGCCCTTGTACACACGCAGGCCGGGACGGCTCACGCGCTCGATGCGCTCGATGACCGGGCGACCGGCGTAGTACTTCAGGGAAATCACGATCTCGGACTTGTTGTCAACGCTCTTGACTTCGAAACCGTCGATGTAGCCTTCGTCCTTCAGCACTTGCGCGATGGCGATCTTCACCTTGGAAGACGGCACCGAGACAGTGGCCTTGGCCACCATCTGCGCATTGCGAATACGGGTCAGCAGATCGGCGATGGGATCACTCATGCTCATGTTGAATATCTCCTGCCGACTTACCAGCTGGCCTTGGTGATGCCGGGAATGTCGCCGGCGAAGGCGAGTTCACGGATCTTGGCGCGAGCCAGGCCGAATTGACGGAACGTGCCACGCGGACGACCGGTGATTTCGCAACGGTTGCGCTGACGCGTCGGGTTTGCATTGCGGGGCAGCTTTTGCAGACCGAGGCGTGCAGCTTCGCGCTCGCCGTCGCTCTTCTTGGCGTCCGAGGCGATTGCCTTGAGTTCCGCATACTTGGCAGCGTACTTGGCTGCCAGCTTTTCGCGCTTGAGTTCGCGCTGGATGAGAGCTACTTTAGCCACAGCTGACCTCAGTTCTTGAACGGGAAGCGGAAACCAGCGAGAAGCGCCTTGGCTTCTGCATCGGTCTTGGCCGTCGTGGTGATGCTGATGTTCAGGCCGCGCAGTGCGTCGACCTTGTCGTATTCGATCTCAGGGAAAATGATCTGTTCCTTGACACCGATGTTGTAGTTGCCGCGGCCGTCGAAGGCCCGACCGGAGATACCACGGAAGTCACGCACGCGGGGCAGGGCCACGGTGACGAAACGGTCCAGGAACTCATACATCTGAACGCCACGCAGGGTGACCATGCAGCCGATGGGCTGCTGTTCGCGGATCTTGAATCCGGCGATGGCCTTCTTGGCCTTGGTCACGACGGGCTTCTGGCCGGCGATCTTGGTCAGATCGGCAACGGCGTTGTCCATCACCTTCTTGTCGGAAACGGCTTCCGACACACCCATGTTCAGGGTGATCTTCAGCAGGCGCGGAACCTGCATCGGCGACTTGTAGCCGAACTGCTTGATCAGTTCGGGAGCGATCTTGTCGCGGTACTGTTCTTGGAAACGAGCCATGTCGATGGTCCTCAGGCTGCCTGGATTTGTTCACCGCTGGACTTGAAAACGCGAACGCGCTTTCCGTCGGCCAGCAGCTTGGTGCCCACGCGATCGCCCTTGCCGGTGGCGGCATTGAAGATGGCCACGTTGGACTGGTGGATCGGCATCGACTTCTCGACGATACCGCCGGTCGTGCCCTTCATCGGGTTCGGCTTGGCGTGCTTCTTGACCACGTTGATGCCTTCGATGACGAGGTGAGCGTCGTCGGCACGTTCAGTGACGGTGCCGCGCTTGCCCTTGTCACGGCCGGTCAGCACGATGACTTGGTCGCCTTTGCGAATCTTGTTCATGTCGCGTCCTGGAAATTAGAGAACTTCGGGAGCCAGGGACACGATCTTCATGAACTTCTCGGTACGCAGTTCACGCGTCACCGGTCCGAAGATGCGGGTGCCAATCGGCTCCAGCTTGGCATTGAGCAGCACGGCGGCGTTGCTGTCGAACTTGACGAGCGAGCCATCGCCACGGCGGATGCCTTTGGCGGTGCGCACGACAACGGCGCTGTAGATCTCGCCTTTCTTGACGCGACCACGCGGGGCAGCTTCTTTGATGCTGACCTTGATGATGTCGCCGACGCTGGCGTAGCGACGCTTGGAGCCGCCGAGCACCTTGATGCACAGCACGGACTTCGCGCCGGTGTTGTCGGCGACTTCCAACCGGGATTCTGTCTGGATCATTGCAATATTCCCAACTTGTACCGAGTCGCCACCCTTGGGGGTCGGCCCCTCGGCTTGGCAGTTCAGGTCAGTCTTGGGCCCGTCGTCCACGCCGCAAAACCATTTTGCGGCGCTTCTTATTGGGCAGAAATTCGCCTTTAAAGGGCGAAGCCAGCGATTCTTGCAAAGATCGGCAGAGGCGTCAAGCGCCTGGGGTGCGCGTGGCGTCGAATTGTCGCCACAGGACTTCGAAGGCGGCGGTATCGGGATGGGAAACGCCCTCCTCGGCCAGCAGTTCGGCGACACGGGCAGCCAGGCGGCCGGCCTCGGCGGCGTCCAGGAACAGCATCCGGCTGCGACGCGCCAGCACGTCCTCGACGGTGCGTGCGTATTCATGGCGAACCGCGAACCGCACCATCGCTTCGGACAAGCCCGGCGCGAGCCAGACATCGGCGCCGGGCAGCGCCTGCACGAGGGTGGCCTCGCTGCCATAAAGATGAATGCCGGGCGCATGGCCGATGGTCTGCAACGCCTGCCCGTCTTGCGGTGCGCCGACCAGCCGCAGGTCGTTGGTGCCGCCGGCGGGCCGGGCTTGCAGCAGGCCTTCGTCGGCGCAGTGCCGAAGCACGTCCTCGGCCATGGCGCGGTAGGTGGTCCATTTGCCGCCGGTGACCGTGACGAGGCCACCGGGGCCGCTCAGGACGGTGTGTTCGCGGCTGATCTTCTTGGTGGCCGCCGCGCCGCCGGGGCTGCTTTGCGGGCGCACCAGCGGACGCAGGCCGACCCAGGTGCTGCGTACGTCGCGGGCCTGGGGCGCGCGGCGCAGGTAGCGCGCCGATTCGCCGAGGATGAAGTCGATCTCTTCGCGAAATGGCTTGGGCTCGGCAAGCGCATCGGCGCGTGGCGTGTCGGTGGTGCCCAGCACCACCTTGCCGAGCCACGGCACCGCGAACAGCACCCGGCCGTCGGAAGTGCGCGGCACCAGCAAGGCGTGGGCGCCCGGCATGAATTCGGCATCGACGACGAGATGCACGCCCTGGCTCGGCGACACCAGCGGCTCGGCCGGCTGCCCGCTGGCGGCAGAGTCCTGGGCGCGCAGGGCGTCGACCCACACGCCGGTGGCATTGACCACGCAGCGAGCGCGAAGCGTGAAAGTCTGACCAGATTCGGCATCGTGGCAGAGCAGCCCCGAGACCTTGCCACCGTCGTAGAGCAGCGTATCGACGGGGCAATGGTTGACCAGCAGGGCGCCGCGCGCAGCGGCCGTGCGCGCCAGGGCCAGGGCCAGCCGGGCGTCGTCGAACTGACCGTCCCAGTACTGCACGCCGCCTTTCAGCCCCTGCGGCGCGGCGCCAGGCAGGCGCTCCAGCGTCTTGGCGCGCCCCATGAGTTGGGTGCGACCCAGGCCGGAGCTGCCCGCCAGCAGGTCGTAGGCGGTCAGCCCGATGCCGTAGAACGGCGCCTCCCACCAGCGATAGGCCGGCATGACGAAAGGCAGCGGTTGCGCGAGATGCGGCGCATTGGCCAGCAACACCGCGCGTTCGTGCAGGGCTTCGCGCACCAGGCTCAGGTTGCCCTGGGCCAGGTAACGCACGCCGCCGTGGACCAGCTTGGTGGCCCGCGACGACGAGCCCTTGGCGAAGTCGTTGGCTTCGAGCAGCACCACCGAGAAACCCCGCGACGCCGCATCCAGCGCCACACCCAACCCGGTCGCACCGCCGCCGACGACCGCGAGGTCGTAGAGACGGTCCTCGGCGAGTTTCGCCAGGAGTTCGCTGCGGACGGTCGGAAGAGGCGCGGTGATGGGTGTCATGCGGGGTTCGGTTTCATCGGTGAATGCAGCGTCGCTCAGCGGACCTTGCCGTCCTTCCAGGCCTGCAGCAGCTTGTCGTAGGCCACCGTTTCGCCCTTGGGTTTTTCATTGGCCAGTTTCGCCCAGGGCGCGCCGCCGGTCGTGCCCAGCCATTTGGACGGGTCGCTCTTGGCGTTGAGCTTGGGCGCGCAGCGGGCCATGCCGGCGCGTTGCAGGCGCGACATGACCTGGTCCATTTCCTCGGCCAGGTTGTCCATGGCGGCCTGCGGCGTCTTCTCGCCGGTGACGGCGGTGGCCACGTTCTTCCACCAGAGCTGGGCGAGCTTGGGATAGTCGGGCACGTTGTTGCCGGTCGGCGTCCAGGCCACGCGTGCCGGGCTGCGGTAGAACTCGACCAAGCCGCCGAGCTTGGGCGCGGCGTCGGTCATGGCCTGCGAGCGAATGTCGGACTCGCGGATCGGCGTCAGGCCCACGATAGTCTTCTTGAGCGAGGTGGTCTTGGCGGTGACGAACTGCGCATACAGCCAGGCGGCGGCGACACGATTGGCGTCGTGGTCCTTGAAGAAGGACCAGGAGCCCACGTCCTGGTAGCCGTTCTGCATGCCGGCCTTCCAGTAAGGGCCGTTGGGGCCGGGCGCCATGCGCCACTTGGGCGTGCCGTCGGCATTGACCACCGGCAGGCCGGGCTTGTTCATGTCGGCGGTGAAGGCGGTGTACCAGAAGATCTGCTGGGCGATCTGGCCCTGGGCCGGCACCGGGCCGGACTCACCGAAGGTCATGCCCATGGCTTCCTTGGGCGCGTACTTCTTCATCCAGTCGATGTACTTGGTGAGCGCGTAGACGGCTGCCGGCGAGTTGGTGGCGCCACCGCGCGACACGCTGGCGCCGACCGGCGTGCACTTGTCGTCGGCCACGCGGATGCCCCACTCGTCGACCGGCATGCCGTTGGGAATGCCCTTGTCGGCGGCGCCCGCCATCGACAGCCAGGCGTCGGTGAAACGCCAGCCCAGCGACGGGTCCTTCTTGCCGTAGTCCATGTGGCCGTAGATCGGCTTGCCGTCGATCTGCTTGACGTCGTTGGTGAAGAACTCGGCGATGTCCTCGTAGGCGCTCCAGTTCTGCGGCACGCCGAGCTCGTAGCCGTACTTGGCCTTGAACTTGTCCTGCAGGTCCTTGCGCGCGAAGAGGTCGGCGCGGAACCAGTAGAGGTTGGCGAACTGCTGGTCGGGCAGCTGGTACATCTGGCCGTCGGGCGCGGTGGTGAAGCTGCGGCCGATGAAGTCGTTGACGTCCAGGCCCGGGTTGGTCCATTCCTTGCCGGCGCCGGCCATGTATTCGGTGAGCGACAGGATCTTGCCGTAGCGGTAGTGCGTGCCGATGAGGTCGGAGTCGCTGATCCAGCCGTCGTAGATCGACTTGCCCGACTGCATGGACGTCTGCAGCTTCTCGACCACGTCGCCCTCCTGGATCAGGTCGTGCGTCACCTTGATGCCGGTGATCTCCGAGAACGCCTTGGCCAGCGTCTTGGATTCGTACTCATGGGTGGTGATGGTCTCGGACACCACCGAAATGCTGTTGACGCCCTTGGCCTGCAGTTTCTTGGCCGCGTCGATGAACCATTTCATCTCGGCCATCTGCTGGTCCTTGGAGAGCGTGGACGGCTGGAATTCCGCATCGATCCATTTCTTGGCGTCGGCCTCGGCGGCGCCCGCCGCCTGGCCCATGGCCATGGCCGTCGCCAGGGCCAGCACTGTGTAGCGCATCTTCATGGTTGTCTCCTCTTTTGATGGTGTGCCCCCGAGCTGTCGTGCACAGCGCGGCGCGGACCCCGGGGGAACGATGGGTTCGCGTGCGTCGGAAATCTCATGGCCTCGTAGCTTCATCAGCCCTTGCGCATCACCAGGCCCAGCAGAGCCATCGAGACGACGAAGCCGATCCACACGGAGGGCGGATCCTGCAGCGCGAACCATTGCTGCATCTGCTCGCCCAGGCCGACCCAGATCAGGTTGACGTAGGCCGCGCTCAGCAGGCCGATGAAAAGGCGGTCGCCGCGCGTGGTGGAGATCGGCAGCCAGCCGCGCCGCTCCACCGTGGGCGACTTGATTTCCCATACGGTCATGCCGGCGAGCATCAGCGCGACGCAGACGAAAAACACGGCCACGGGCGTGGTCCAGGCCATCCAGGCGAACATGGTTCGGTCCTTCCAGAAACGAGGGTGATCGGGCGCAGCGGTCGGGCCTTCAGACCCGGCCCATCGCGAAGCCCTTGGCGATGTAGTGGCGCACGAACCAGATGACGATGGCGCCCGGTACGATGGTCAGCGCGCCGGCCGCAGCGAGCGTCGCCCAGTCCATGCCCGAGGCCGACACGGTGCGCGTCATGGTCGACACGATCGGCTTGGCATCGACACTGGTGAGCGTGCGCGCCAGCAGCAGTTCAACCCAGCTGAACATGAAGCAGAAGAACGCGGCCACGCCCACACCGGCCTTGATCAGCGGCAGGAAGACGGTGATGAAGAAGCGCGGAAACGAGTAGCCGTCGATGTAGGCGGTTTCGTCGATCTCGCGCGGTATGCCGCTCATGAAGCCTTCCAGGATCCACACCGCCAGCGGCACGTTGAACAGCAGGTGCGCCAGCGCCACGGCGATGTGGGTGTCCATCAGCCCGAGCGTGGTGTAGAGCTGGAAGAAGGGCAGCAGAAACACCGCCGGTGGCGTCATGCGGTTGGTGAGCAGCCAGAAGAACACGTGCTTGTCGCCCAGGAAGCTGTAGCGCGAGAACGCGTAGGCCGCCGGCAGCGCCACGACGAGCGAGATGACCATGTTCATGGCCACGTAGATCATCGAGTTGATGTAGCCCTGGTACCAGGACGGGTCGGTCAGGATGGTGTGGTAGTTGGCCCAGGTAAAGGCGGCGGGCCACAGCGAGAAGCCCGACAGGATCTCGGTGTTGGTCTTGAAGCTCATGTTGAGCATCCAGTAGATCGGCAGCAGCGCGAACACCAGGTAGGCCACCAGGAAGATGGTGCGCTTGCGAAACCGCGTCTTGCCCGTGCGGGAATCACTCATGGCCTGCGCCCTCCGGCTGTGCGGTGCCGACGCGCTGCATCCAGGTGTAGAGGATGAAGCACAGCAGCAGGATGATGAAGAAGTAGATCAGCGAGAAGGCCGCCGCCGGCCCCAGGTCGAACTGGCCGACCGCCTTCTGCGTGAGGTACTGCGACAGGAATGTGGTCGCATTGCCCGGCCCGCCGCCGGTCAGCACGAAGGGCTCGGTGTAGATCATGAAACTGTCCATGAAGCGCAGCAGCACCGCGATCATCAGCACGCCGCGCATCTTGGGCAGCTGTATGTAGCGGAACACCGCCAGCTTGCTGGCGCCGTCGATGCGGGCGGCCTGGTAGTAGGCGTCCGGAATGGAACGCAGGCCGGCGAACGCCAGCAGCGCCACCAGCGGCGTCCAGTGCCAGACGTCCATGGCCAGCACGGTCAGCCAGGCGTCGGTGGCGTCGCCGGTGTAGTTGTAATCCACGCCCAGCGCCACCATCGTGCGGCCGAGCAGGCCGATGTCGGGCCGGCCGAAGATCTGCCAGATGGTGCCCACCACGTTCCACGGAATCAGCAGCGACAAGGCCACCAGCACCAGCACCAGCGACGATTTCCAGCCCTCGGCCGGCATCGACAGCGCCAGCGCGATGCCCAGCGGAATCTCCACCAGCAGCACGGCGAGCGAGAACAGCATTTGCCGCAGCAGGGCGTCGTGCAGCTCTCCGTCGCGCATCACCGAGGCGAACCATTCGGTGCCGACGAAGACGCGGCGCTCGGGCGAAATGATGTCCTGCACCGAGTAGTTCACCACGGTCATCAGCGGCAGGATGGCCGAAAAGGCCACGCAGACCAGCACCGGCAGGATCAGGAACCAGGCCTTCTGGTTGACGGGTTTCGTGCTCATGCCACCAGCTCCTCGTCGCGGTAGAAACACGTGTGCTCGCCCACCAGCTGCAGGCCGACCGTGTCGCCCTCGTGCGGCGCGGCGTCACCCGAGGCCAGCCGCAGCTTGGCGGACTGCTCGCCGATGGTCACGCTCACCAGCAGGTGGGTGCCGATGTCCTGCACCTTGCGCACCGTGGCCGTGGCGGCGCCCGCGCTGCCGGCCGCGGCCAGGCGCAGGTATTCGGGGCGGATGCCGATGGTGAGCGGCCCGGCCGGCAGCTGTGCGCCAGCAAGCAACCGCTCGCCGGCGATCTGCAGGCCGCCCGCGCCGTCGGATTCGGCCTGGATGAAGTTCATGCCCGGCGAGCCGATGAAGTGCCCCACGAAGGTGTGCTGCGGCCGCTCGAACAGCGCCTCGGCCGAGCCGACCTGCACCGCGCGTCCGCGCGTCATCACCACCACTTCCTCGGCGAAGGTCAGCGCCTCGACCTGGTCGTGCGTCACGTAGACCAGCGTCAGCTTGAGCTCCTGGTGGATCTGCTTGAGCTTGCGCCGCAGCTGCCATTTGAGGTGCGGATCGATCACCGTCAGCGGTTCGTCGAACAGCACCGCCGACACATCCGGCCGCACCAGGCCGCGGCCGAGCGAGATCTTCTGCTTGGCATCGGCCGCAAGGTTGGCCGCGCGCTGATCGAGCTGGCCGCTCAGGTCGAGCATCTCGGCGATGCGGCCGACACGCTCCTGGATCTGCGCGGCCGGCACCTTGCGGTTGCGCAGCGGAAACGCCAGGTTCTCCGCCACGGTCATGGTGTCGTAAATAACCGGGAACTGGAACACCTGCGCGATGTTGCGCTGCTGCGGCGTGGCGTGGGTCATGTCCCGGCCGTCGAACATCACCGTGCCCTGCGACGGCGTGACCAGGCCCGAGATGATGTTGAGCATGGTCGTCTTGCCGCAGCCCGACGGCCCGAGCAAGGCATAGGCGCCGCCGTCGCGGAAGCTCATCTTGAGCGGCAGCAGCGCGTAGTCGCTGTCCTGGCGCGGATCGGGCCGGTAGGCATGGGCCAGGTCGAGATCGATGCGTGCCATGTCAGTGGACTCCGGCGAGAAGCGAGCGTTCGGGCGCGGCGAGCAGGCCGCCGTCGCCGTCGAACAGGTAGACGTGCGAGGGATGCAGGTACAGCGTGAGCGGCTCGCCCAGCGAGAAGTGGTGCACGCCGGTGAACTGCGCGACCATGTCGCCGGCCGCGATGCCCAAGTGCACGAAGGTGTCGGAGCCGGAGATCTCGGTGAGCTGCACCGTGCCGGCAAGTGCCGTGTCGCCTGGCCGTGCGGTGGTGCGCAGGGCGGCAGCGCGCACGCCCAGGGTCAGCGGGCCGGTGACGGCGGCCATCGGCGCGGGCAACGCCAGCACGAGGCCGCCCTTGAGCGTCAGCCGGCCTTCGTAGGCCTGCCCCCGCAGCAGGTTCATCGGCGGATCGCTGAAGGCGCGCGCCACCCGCAGCGATGCCGGCTGGTGAAACACCTCGGCGGTCGGGCCGTACTGCAGCACTTCGCCCTTTTCCATCACCGCCGTGTAGCCGCCCAGCAGCAGCGCCTCGGCGGGCTCGGTGGTGGCGTACACCACGGTCGAGTCGCCCGCCGCGAAGAGCTGCGACAGCTCTTCGCGCAAGCCTTCTCGCAGCTTGTAGTCGAGGTTGACCAGCGGCTCGTCGAGCAGCATCAGCGGCGCGCCCTTGGCCAGCGCCCGCGCCAGCGCCACCCGCTGCTGCTGGCCGCCCGACAGCTCCGACGGATAACGGTCGAGGAACTGGCCGATGTGCAGCCGGTCGGCCAATGCCTTCACCCGCGCGGTCACGTCCTTTTCGCCGCGCAGCTTGAGCGGCGAGGCGATGTTGTCGAACACCTTGAACGACGGATAGTTGATGAACTGCTGGTAGACCATGGACACGTTGCGCTCGCGCACCGGCACGCCGGTCACGTCGCGGCCATCCACCCGCACCTGGCCGCTGGTGGGTGCGTCCAGCCCGGCCATCAGCCGCATCAGGCTGGTCTTGCCGGCCTGCGTCACGCCCAGCAGCACCGTGACGGCGCCCGGCTTGAGGGCAAGATCGATATCGCGCAGCCAGGTCTGTGCACCCACGACCTTGCCGACACGCTCCAGCGTCAGCTCCATGACGTCTTTTCGTTAGTGTTCATATTTTTTCATTTTTGTTCCTTTTTAAGGGCTTCCCTTCGGTATTTTCCCTGAGCTCTTTCGTTTTTGTTCGTTTTAAAGTCAAACGCAAGCAGGACGACACTGCATGCTTTCTTTTCGGTTAACCGCCTTGAACACCAACCCCCGCCAGCTCCAGTTGCTCGCCGCCGTGCGCGAGCGCGGCTCCATGACGGTCGACCAACTCGCCGACATGCTGGGCGTCACCCTGCAGACGGTGCGGCGCGACGTGCAAAAACTCGCCGACGACGGCGCGCTGGCCCGCTTTCACGGCGGCGTGCGGATTCCCCAGTCGACCATCGAGAATCTGGCGCACCGCCAGCGCGAGGTACTCAACGCCGAGGGCAAGGCGCGTATCGCCCGGGCCGTGGCGCGCCAGGTGCCCGACGACTGCTCGCTGATGCTCAACATCGGCACCACCACCGAGGCGATCGCCAAGGCGCTGCTGCAGCACCGCGGGCTGCGCGTCATCACCAACAACCTCAATGTCGCGACCATCCTCAGCCACGCACCGGGCTGCGAGGTGATCGTGGCCGGCGGCGTGGTGCGGCCGCGGGACCTGGGCATCGTCGGCGAGGCCGCGGTCGATTTCATCAGCCAGTTCAAGGTCGACATCGCGCTCATCGGCATCTCCGGCATCGAGGTCGACGGCACGCTGCGCGACTTCGATTACCGCGAGGTGAAGGTGGCCCAGACCATCATCCGGCACTCGCGCGAGGTGTGGCTGGCCACCGATGCCAGCAAGTTCAACCGCCCCGCCATGGTCGAGGCGGCCAAGCTCTCGCAGATCCACCGGCTGTTCACCGACGAGCCGCCGCCCGAGCCTTTTCCCGCGCTGCTGGCCGAGGCCGGCGTGCGCCTCGACGTCGCCGCCGACTGACATCGCCCCACGCCATGACCTACATCCTCGCCCTCGACCAGGGAACCTCCAGCTCGCGCAGCATCGTGTTCGACGGCCGCGGCCGCATCGTCGCCCAGGCCCAGCGCGAACTGCCGCAGCGTTATCCGCGCCCCGGCTGGGTCGAGCACGACCCGAAGCAGATCTGGCAGACCCAGCTCGACACCGCCCGCGAGGTGCTGCGCACGGCCGGCATCGCCGCCGCCGACATCCGCAGCATCGGCATCACCAACCAGCGCGAGACCACGCTGGTGTGGGACCGCCGCACCGGCGAGCCGATCCACCACGCCATCGTCTGGCAGGACCGCCGCGCCGAACCCGAATGCGCCCGGCTGCGCGACGAGGGCTGGGCGCCGAAGGTGCAGCTGAAGACCGGCCTGCGCATCGACGCGTATTTCTCCGGCACCAAGCTCAAGTGGATCCTCGACCAGGTGCCCGATTCACGCGACCGCGCCGCACGCGGCGAGCTGGCCTTCGGCACGGTCGACAGCTGGCTGATCTGGCAGCTGACCGGAGGCGCGGTGCATGTCACCGACGTCACCAACGCCTCGCGCACCATGCTCTTCAACGTGCACGACAACGCCTGGGACGCCGAGCTGCTGCAGGCGCTGGACATCCCGCCCGCGCTCATGCCCGAGGTGCTGCCCTCGGCCGCCGAATTCGGCACCACGCTGCCCGAGCTGCTGGGCGCGCCGATCCGCATCGGCGGGGTGGCCGGCGACCAGCAGTCGGCCACCTTCGGCCAGGCCTGCTTCAGCGAAGGCATGGCCAAGAACACCTACGGCACCGGCTGCTTCATGCTGATGCACACCGGCGAGCGCTTCCAGACCTCGCAGAACGGCCTGGTCACCACCAGTGCGGCCCAGCCCGGCCGGCAGCCGGAGTTCGCGCTGGAAGGCAGCGTCTTCGTCGGCGGCGCGGTGGTGCAGTGGATGCGCGATGGCCTGCGCGCCATCGGCACCAGCGGCGAGGTGGAAGCGTTGGCATCCAGCGTGCAGGACGCCGGCGGCGTGGTGCTGGTGCCGGCTTTCACCGGCCTGGGCGCGCCCTATTGGCAGCCCGAGGCGCGCGGCATCCTGACCGGACTCACGCGCGGCACCACCATGGGCCACATCGCCCGCGCCGCGCTGGAAAGCATCGCCTTCCAGAGCGCGGCGTTACTGGTTGCCATGCAGCGCGACGCGGCCGCTGCTGGCGTGGCGCCGATGCGCGAGCTGCGTGTGGACGGTGGCGCCTGCGTCAACGACCTGCTGATGCAGTTCCAGGCCGACCTGCTCGGCATTGCGGTAGTGCGACCCGCCGTCATCGAAACCACCGCGCTCGGCGCCGCCTATCTGGCGGGCCTGTCGTGCGGCGTGTTCGCCGGCACCGACGAGTTGTCGGCGCTGTGGCAGGCCGAACGCCGGTTCGAGCCGCGGCTCAGCCGCGCGCAGGCCGATGAACGGATGCAACAGTGGGAACACGCTGTCCGGCAGACGATTGCTGCCTGAAAATCGACGGATGAACGACATTCTCGAAAACCAGGACATCCCCGTACTCGATCTTCCCGTCACCTTCATCGGCGGCGGCAACATGGCCAGCGCCATCATCGGCGGCCTGATCCGCCAGGGCCTGGACGCCAGCCGCATCGACGTGGTCGAGCCCTTCGAAGCCGCCCGCGACAAGCTGCAGCAGCAGTTCGGCATCCTGGCCCAGGCCAGCGCCGGCGCCTTCCTGTCGCGTGCCTCGGTGGTGGTGTGGGCGGTCAAGCCGCAGACCTTCCGCGAGGCCGCCACCGCCGTCGCGCCGCTGGCACCCAAGGCCCTGCACCTGAGCGTAGCCGCCGGCATCTCCAGCGGCAGCATCGCCGCCTGGCTGGGCACCGGCCGCATCGTGCGCGCCATGCCCAACACGCCGGCACTGGTCGGCCAGGGCATGACCGGGCTCTTCGCGCGCGAAGAGGTCAACGCCGCCGACCGCGGGCTGGTCGAAGGCGTGCTGCGCCCCACCGGCCGACTGAGCTGGGTCGACAACGAAAAGCAGCTCGACGCGGTCACCGCGCTGTCGGGCTCCGGGCCGGCATACGTCTTCTACTTTCTCGAAAGCATGGTGCAGGCCGGCATCGAGATGGGGCTGTCGGCCGAGCAGGCTCGCGCGCTGTCTGTCGCCACCTTCCAGGGCGCCTCGCACCTGGCGGCCGTGTCGTCCGATCCGCTGGAAGAGATGCGCCAGCGGGTCACCTCCAAGGGCGGCACCACCTACGCGGCGGTGACCGCCATGGACGAGGCCGGCATCAAGAACAGCTTCGTCGCCGCGCTGCATGCGGCCGAGCGGCGTGCCCGCGAGCTGGGAGCCGAATTCGGCGGCTGACCTTGCGCGATCAGCGAAACAGATAGCCCAGCGCCACGCCGGCGAACACCGTCGCGCCCAGCCAGTGGTTGAGCCGGAAGGCGCGAAAACAACCGTCGCGGCTGCGGTCGCGGATCAGCCGCCCATGCCATGCGGCCTGCGCGGCGGCGGCGGCCATGGCGAGCCAGAACGGCCAGCCGAGCGCCCGGTCTTGCAACGCGAATAGCTGCAACACGATGGCCACGGCATAGAAGCCCATCACTGCCGCCACGTCCCAGCGACCCAGTGTGATCGCAGAGGTCTTCATGCCGATCTTCAGGTCGTCGTCACGGTCGACCATGGCGTATTCGGTGTCGTAGGCCAGCACCCAGCACAGGTTGGCCACGACCAGCGGCCACACCACCGCCGGCACCTCGCCCCGCACGGCGGTAAAGGCCATCGGAATGCCGAAGCTGAAGGCCACGCCCAGCACCGCCTGCGGCATGGACACCCAGCGCTTGGCGAAGGGATAGGCCACGGTCACCGCCAGCGCGCCGAAGGACCAGATCACCGTGGTCGCATTGGTGGTCAGCACCAGCGCGAACGCCACCAGCGCCAGCGCCGCGCCCAGCACCAGCGCCTCGCGCGTCGACACCCGGCCGCTGGTGATCGGCCGTTGCGCCGTGCGCTTCACGTGCCGGTCGAAATCGCGGTCGGCCACGTCGTTGATGCAGCAGCCGGCACTGCGCATCAGTACCGTGCCCGCCACGAACACCGCCAGCAGATGCCAGCCGGAAAAGCCGTCCGCCGCCACCCACAAGGCCACCAAAGTCGGCCACAGCAGCAGCAGCCAGCCGGCGGGCCGGTTCCAGCGAATCAGGTCGAGATACAGCGAAAGGCGGCCGGCGAACATCGTGAAGGGAGGCGGGGCGAGGGAAACAGAAGCCCCAATAAAAAACGGAGCTGGCATTGTGCCGCTCCGTTTCGTGGGGCGAGAGTTCGGGCGCGGTCTCAGTCTTCGAGCAGCGAGCGCAGCATCCAGGCGGTCTGGTCGTGCACCGTGCAGCGGGCGGTCAGCATGTCGGCGGTCGGGTCGTCACCGGCGGCCTCGGCCACGGGAATGAAGCTGCGCGCGATGCGCGACACGGTCTCGTGGCCCTGCACCAGGATCTCCACCATCTGCATCGCCTTGGGCGGCGTGGCGGGCACGTCGGGCACCGTGGCGATCTTGCTGAACTCGGCATACGAGCCCGGCGCGTAGTGGCCCAGCGAGCGGATGCGTTCGGCGATCACGTCGGTGGAGGTCCACAGCTCGGTGTACTGCTCCATGAACATCGCGTGCAGCGAGTTGAAGTGCGGACCGGTGACGTTCCAGTGGAAGTTGTGGGTGGTCAGGTAGAGGGTGTAGGTGTCGGCGAGCACGCGCGACAGGCCCTGGGCGATGGTCGCGCGGTCGGCGTCGGCGATGCCGATGTTGATGACCGGTGCCCGTGCGCTGCCCGATGCCGGCGCGACCGCGATCGCACCCTTGGCGGGCACCTTGCCCTCGGCGGCGACGCTGAGCTTCTTCACATTCTTCGATTTGGTGGCCATGTCCGGTTCCTCTGACTGGGGATTTGAAAGAAACAAGAAAAGACTTTAAGACGAGCCGCGCGGCATCGCCAACAGCGAGCGCCTATCCCGGCGATTGACGCTCAGGACAGCCGCGTCACTCCCGGCAGCTCGCAGGCGTAGATCGCGTTGCGCAGCGCTGCGATGGCTTCGTACCGGGTGAAGCTGCGGCGCCAGGCCAGCGACACGCGGCGGCTCGGCGGCGTGCCGGAGAAGGGGATGTACTTCACGTGCGGTGCGTCGTCGTCCATGCGGCGTGTCTTGAGCTTGGGCACGAAGGCGGTCTTGGGAACCGACAGGCGCGGCACCAGGGTCACGCCCATGCCGGCGGCCACCATGTGCTTGATGGTCTCCAGCGACGATCCCTCGAAGCTCTTGCGGATGCCTTCGGTATTGCTGGAGAAGCGGGCGAACTCGGGGCACACCTCGAGCACGTGGTCGCGGAAGCAATGGCCGGTACCCAGCAGCAGCATGGTTTCGCCCTTGATCTCTTCGGCGGACACGCTGTCGCGCTGCGACAGCGGGTGGGTGCTCGGCACCGCCGCATAAAAGGGCTCGTCGTAGAGCGCGGCGGTGGCCAGGCCGGTATCGGGGAACGGTTCGGCGACGATCGCGCAGTCGATCTCGCCGGTTCGCAGCATTTCGAGCAGCTTGACGGTGAAGTTCTCCTGCAGCATCAGCGGCATCTGCGGCGTGCGGCTGAGCGACTGGCGCACCAGATCGGGCAGCAGGTAGGGGCCGATGGTGTAGATGATGCCCAGCGTCAGCGCGCCTGCCAGCGGGTCCTTGCCGCGCTTGGCGATTTCCTTGATGCCCGCCGCCTGCTCCAGCACGCTCTGCGCCTGGCGCACGATTTCCTCACCGAGCGAGGTGACTGCGACTTCGTTGGCGCTGCGCTCGAAAAGTTTCACCTCCAGCTCGTCTTCCAGTTTGCGGATCGCGACCGACAACGTCGGCTGCGACACATAGCAGGCTTCCGCGGCCTTGCCGAAGTGCTTTTCGCGTGCGACGGCGACGATGTATTTGAGTTCGGTGAGCGTCATGTAGGCGCGGATCATACGCAGCGCCGGCGCCGGCGCCATCTCCGCGGCCATTCAGGCCTTCAGGAATTCCGCACGGGTTCCCAGCCAACGTGCCACGTGGCGGGCCGCCAGCGCCGGGTCGTGGCGCAGCATCCGGGGAGCGAGATCGCGCGCCCAGGCGAGCAGGTCGGCGTCGGTTTCCAGGTCGGCGAAGCGCAGCAGCGCCGCGCCAGACTGCCGCGCGCCCAGAAATTCGCCCGGCCCGCGAATCTCCAGGTCGCGCCGCGCGATCTCGAAACCGTCGGAGGTTTCGGCCATGGCGCGCAGCCGCTCGCGCGCCGCCTCGCTCACCCGCCCGCCCTCGTTGGGCGCGTACAGCAGCACACAGGCCGACGCCGCCGCGCCGCGCCCCACCCGGCCGCGCAGCTGGTGCAGCTGCGACAAGCCGAACCGCTCGGCGTGTTCGATCACCATGAGCGAGGCGTTGGGCACGTCCACGCCGACCTCGATCACCGTCGTGCTCACCAGCACCCCCATGCGGCCGGCGCTGAACTCGGCCATCACCGCCTTCTTTTCGGCCGGCGGCATGCGCGAATGCAACAGGCCGATCACCGTGCCCGGCAGCGCGGCCTGCAGGTCGGCGTGGGTCTGCGTGGCGTTGACCAGGTCGACCGCCTCGCTCTCCTCGATCAACGGGCACACCCAGTACACCTGCCGGCCCTGCGCCAGCTGCGCCGAGATACGCGCCACCACCTCGTCGCGCCGGCTGTCGGCCACCAGCTTGGTGACCACCGGCGTGCGGCCCGGCGGCAGTTCGTCGAGCGTGGACACGTCGAGGTCAGCGTAATAGCTCATGGCCAGCGTGCGCGGGATCGGCGTGGCGGTCATCATCAGCAGATGCGGCTCGCGCGGCATGCCGTCGATTTCGCCGCCGGCCTTTTCGCGCAGCGCCAGCCGCTGCGCCACGCCGAAGCGGTGCTGTTCGTCGATCACCGCCAGGGCCAAACTGCTGAAGACGACCGGGCCCTGGATGACGGCGTGCGTGCCCACCACCAGCGCCGCCTCACCGCTGGCCACCAGCGCCAGCGCCGCCGTGCGCTCCTTCTTTTTCTGTGCGCCGGTAAGCCAGGCAACCTGCCGGCCGCGCTCGGCGAGCAGTGGCTGCAGCCAGCCGACGAGTTTCTCGAAATGCTGCGAGGCGAGAATTTCGGTCGGTGCCATCAGGGCGCACTGGTGCCCGGCCTCGATGCAGATGCAGGCCGCCATCGCCGCCACCACGGTCTTGCCCGCGCCGACATCGCCTTGCAGCAGGCGGTGCATCGGGTGCGCCTGGCCGCCGTCGGCCGGCCGCGCCATGTCGGCGGCGATTTCCTCCACCACCCGGCGCTGCGCCGCCGTCAGGTCGAAGGGCAAGGCGGCGAGCAGGCGCGAGGGCAGCGCCGATGCATCGGTAGCCGTCGGCAGCAAAGGCGCCCGCAGGCGGTCGCGCGCTCGGCGGGCTTCCAGCTGCGAGAGCTGCTGGGCCAGCAGTTCCTCGGCCTTGAGCCGGCGCCAGGCCGGATGGCTGCGGTCTTCCAGCGTGGCCAGCGCCACGTCGGCCGGCGGGTGGTGCAGAAAATGCAGCGCATCGGCCAGGGTCCATGGCGGCTCGTACGGCCCGGCGCCGTGCGGATACGGATCGGCACGCGCCGGCAGTGTTTCCGACAGGTCGACCCGGCCCAGCGCCGAACGCACCGCACGCCGCACATACGCCTGCGGCAATTGCGCGCTGGCCGGGTACACCGGCGTCAGCGCCTCGGGCAACGGCGCCTCGACCGGCCCGAAGCCTGGATGCAGCATGGTGCGGCCGATGAAACCGCCGCGCACCTCGCCACGCACCCGCACCTGCCTGCCCTCGGCCAGCGCCTGGCGGTGCGAGGGATAGAAGGTGAAGAAGCGCAGTTCCAGCGTGTCGCTGCCATCGTCGATCAGCACCTTGAGCTGGCGCCGGCCCTGCAGCAGCACGTCGCTGTGGATCACCGTGCCCTCGACCTGCGCCTGATCGCCGTTGCGGGTGTCGGCGATACGCACGATGCGGGTCTCGTCCTCGTAACGCAACGGCAGGTGCAGCGCCAGGTCGATGTCGCGCACCAGGCCGAGCTTGCGCATCGCCTGCTGGGCCGGACTGAGCACCTTGCGCGCCGATGCGGCGGGCGGGGGAGCGGGCATCTGGGAAGCGGGGGCGGGCATGGGAGAATTCTGCCTTCTCGCCCGGCCGTTTCGGGGCCGGCTACCTGGCCTTACGCGGGATGCGTCCCGTCGAAACCTTGGAACGGACGTGTCCCGTCGAAACCTTGGAACGGACGTGTCCCGTCGAAACCTTGGAACGGACGTGTCCCGTCGAAACCTTGGAACGGACGTGTCCCGTCATCAAGCCCCCATGACCACCACTCCCGATCGCGACTTCACCGTCGCCGACTTCGACTTCCAGCTCCCGCCCGAGCTGATCGCCCAGCACCCGGCCGCCCGCCGCAGCGGCTCCCGCCTGCTCGACGGCCGCGCGGCCGAGCCGGTCGACCGCATCTTCGACACCCTGCCCGGCCTGCTGCAGCCGGACGACCTGCTCATCTTCAACGACACCCGCGTCGTCAAGGCCCGGCTCTTCGGTGAAAAGGCCAGCGGCGGCAAGCTCGAACTGCTGGTGGAGCGGGTGCTGCCCGAGGGCGACGTAGCCTGCCACATGCGGGTCAGCAAACGGCCCCAGCCCGGCGCCGAACTGCGCATGACCGGCGGCTTCAAGGCCGTGCTGCTCGGCCGTTGGCCCGATGCAGACGGCCCGCTGTTCCGTTTCCGTTTCGAAGGCGGTCCCGAAGACACGCCGTACGACCTGATGGAGCGCCACGGCCACGTACCGCTGCCGCCCTACATCGACCACACCGATTCGGCCGAAGACGCACAGCGCTACCAGACCGTCTTCGCCCGCGTGCCCGGCGCGGTCGCCGCGCCCACCGCCGCCCTGCATTTCGACGAGGAACTGCTGGCCGCGCTCGACGCCACCGGCGTGCGCCGCGCCGCCGTCACCCTGCATGTGGGCGCGGGCACCTTCCAGCCGGTGAAGGCCGAGCGCATCGCCGACCACCACATGCACCACGAACGCTACGACGTGCCCGAGCCCACGCAGCGCGCCATCGCCGAAACCCGCGAACGCGGCGGCCGTGTCGTCGCCGTCGGCACGACCAGCGTGCGCACGCTGGAGAGCTGGGCCGCCACCGGCCAGGCGAGCGGCGACACGGACATCTTCATCACCCCCGGCTTCGAGTTTCGTGTGGTCGACCTGCTGGTCACCAACTTCCACCTGCCCAAGTCGACGCTGATGATGCTGGTCAGCGCCTTCGCCGGCTACGAACACATCATGGCGCTCTACCGCCACGCGGTCGCCGAACGCTACCGCTTCTTCAGCTACGGCGACTCGATGCTGCTGCAGCGGCGCTGAAGGCGACTTGCCGACGCGCGCTGGCGCGCGCCCGTGACCGCCAATCTTTGTCACCGTGGCTGAACCGGCAATGGGCGATCACCGCGGTTCGAAATTTCTTGCACGGTCGATGCACTCGTCGACGTACCGATTGATCCGTTGCCGCAACTCGAACTCCATCTCGGGGGCCATGTCGGTCGCCTGCTTTCCGAGGCGCCGATGAAAACCTGCGCGGGCACGTTCGAGGCTGCGCAGGACGCGCTCGATATCGATGCCCGGTTCGCCTTGCCGCGTGGGCCGCGGCCGCGGCGGCACGGGCTTGCCATCGAACAGGTCGAAGGCGACAGGGCCGCTGTCGGTGATGACCACGTTGTGATCGATGTGCAGGCCGTCCCGGCTGAGCACGTCGGTCGCCCCCACGATGTACATGGCCTGACGAAACGCATAGGGCGCAGGCCGCTGTTCGGCAACCTTGACCTCGCGGCCGGCAACCCACTGGCTCGCCGTCAGCTGGACATGCACGGTCTCTCCACGACCGAGGGAGTCGAGCTTGTGTTGAATGACCGGCTGCACCGCCACCCGTGCGGCGTAGCCAAAACGCCTGAGAAAGTCGTGGGCTAACCGCGTGCGCGCGCCACGGTAGAGGCCTTCGACGCTCAGTCCATCCATTCGCGGGTCGACGTTGAGATGCAGGTCGTGCTTGAGCACGAAACGACCGGTGGGATCCAGTACCGCGTTCGGTGCGAGTTGCGCGCCGCCCGGCAGCCGCACATCGGTGGTGCCGATCCAGTCCCTGCGCCCGTCCTCGAAGCGCACGAACCGCTTGCCGTCGTGCAAGCTGGCCTGCGAAGCCATCTGGCGCATGGCGCTGTTCAAGGCCCGCTTGCCGTCCTGCCGAGACCTGTGACGACGCGGCACATGGGTTCCAAGCGCCTCGGCGATGTCTTCGAGCCCGCCTTGGCGCTCCGTCCGGTCGGTGATCTCTCGCCCGTTGTCTGTCAGGCGCAGCCAGCCCTGCGGAGCGCGATCAAGCGTCAGCGTGCCGAAGCGATCGACCAATTGCACCTTGTGTTCGTCGGCATGGATGGCCAAGGGCGCATGCTCGCCCGATATGGCCGGCATTTGGCCGAACCGGTGCGCGAAGATCTTTTCTGCCCGCGATTGAAAATGGCTCCAGGACTTGTCTGCCGCCGGCTGTGGGGGCTGGGCAAAAGTGTCTGGCGCCGCATAGGCCGACCGGCCCGCAGGCAGGCCCTTCAACGTGGGCGACGCGCCTGCGGACGCCAGCGGCATGACGTGAGGGGCCGGTTGGTTCGCCCGGCTGCCGATCTCGATTGCCCCACGGGGGACATAGGTCTGAAATTGGGTGCCGAAATAATGGGCTGGCGAGGGATTCGTGAACATTTTTTTCCTCCAGCCGCCACCTTAGGACCGGACCTGCGGGCCGCCAGCCAGACGCCGCACCGACGTCCATCGCGCCGAAGCTCGCCCCCGGGCAGACAGGGTCGATGGCGCTCTCGGGGACAATCCGGCCATGCTTCAGTTCGACCTCCTCCAGACCGACCCCGACAGCCACGCCCGTCGCGGCACGCTCACCCTCAACCACGGGCCGGTGCAGACACCCATCTTCATGCCCGTCGGCACCTACGGCACCGTCAAGGGCGTCATGCCGCGCTCGCTGGAGGAAATGGGCGCGCAGATCATCCTCGGCAACACCTTCCACCTGTGGATGCGACCCGGGCTCGACGTGATGGCGTCCTTCGGCGGGCTGCATGGCTTCGAGCAGTGGCACAAGCCGATCCTCACCGACTCCGGCGGTTTCCAGGTCTGGTCGCTCGGCGCCATGCGCAAGATCAGCGAGGAAGGCGTGCGCTTCGCCTCACCGGTCAACGGCGACAAGCTGCTGCTGACGCCCGAGGTGTCGATGCAGATCCAGACCATCCTCGACAGCGACATCGTCATGCAGTTCGACGAATGCACGCCCTACGACACCGCCGGCCACATCACCACCGAAGCCGAGGCACGCCAATCGATGGAGCTCAGCCTGCGATGGGCCAGGCGCTGCCAGGCCGAGTTCACGCGGCTGGAAAATCGCAACGCGCTGTTCGGCATCGTGCAGGGCGGCATGTTCGAGAATCTGCGCCAGGAATCGCTCGACCAGCTGGTCGACATGGACTTCCCCGGCTACGCCATCGGCGGCGTGAGCGTGGGCGAGCCCAAGGACGAAATGCTGCGCATCATGGCGCACACGCCGCACCGGCTGCCGGCGCACAAGCCGCGTTACCTGATGGGCGTCGGCACGCCCGAAGACCTGGTCGAGGGCGTGGTGCAGGGCGTGGACATGTTCGACTGCGTGATGCCCACCCGCAACGCGCGCAACGGCACGCTCTTCACCCGCTACGGCGACCTGAAGATCCGCAACGCCCGCCACAAGACCGATCACCAGCCGCTCGACCCGAGCTGCACCTGCCACGCCTGCGCGGGCGCCAGCGGCGTCTCGTGGGAGCAAGGCGGTCGCGAGGGTTTCTCGCGCGCCTACCTGCATCATCTCGACCGCTGCGGCGAGATGCTCGGCCCCATGCTCACCACGGTGCACAACCTGCACTACTACCTGAACCTGATGCGCGAGATCCGCGAGGCGCTCGACGCCGGCGCGTTCAACGCTTTCCGCGCGAAGTTCAAGGCCGAGCGGGCGCGCGGGGTCTAGCGGATCAGGCGGTGGCTTCCTCGCAGCTGGCGACGAACTCCACCACCGCCGCATCGAACTCCGTCTGGCGGCTGCGCGAGAACGCATGGCCGCCCCGGTCGTAGAGCCGCAGCGTCGCGCCCGGGATCAGCGCTGCGATCTCTTCCGAAAAGTACGCCGGCGTCAGCATGTCGTCGCGGGCACACAGCACCAGCGTGGGCTTGTGGATCTTCGGCAGCTCGTGGGCGATGTCGAAGGCCAGGATCGAATCGATGCGGCTGGCCATGATCTCCGGCGCGCTGATCTCGCCGGCCGCCGACCGCGCCTCGACCGCTTCCAGCATGTGGCTGTGCGCCGCCACGTATTCGGGCGGATAGAAGAACAGGCTGGTGGTCTGCGCATACACCTCCGGCCCCATCTCCTGCAGGATCTTCTTGCGCAGTCCCCACACGCGGCGACGGTAGGCGTCGGCCCGGTGCACGCTGGCATACAGCACCAGCGAACGCACCCGGTCGGGGTAGCGCACCGCTACTGACATGCCGATCGCGCCGCCGGTCGAATGCCCCACGAAGTGAACCGACGGAATCTTCAGCGCGTCGAGCAGCGCGACGAAGTCGTCGGCCAGCTGTTCGATGTCGCGCACCGCGGACTGCTCGGTGCCGCCGGTGCCGCGCTGGTCGTACACCAGCGTCTTCCAGTGGCGCGAGATGGCAGGCAGTTGCGGCGTCCAGAAGGAACCCGCGCCGCCCATGCCGGCCACGAGCGCGACCGGCGTGGACACCGATGACTCGTCGCCGTGCAGCTGGTAGCTGTGCGGAATGCCGTTGGCGATGATGCGTGGCATGGTCAATCCGCCTTCGCGCCGGTTTCCTTCACGATGCGCGCCCACTTGATGGTGTCGGCGCGGATCACGCGGGAGAACGATTCAGGACTGCTGGTGACGCCCTCGGCGCCGATCGCCGCGAGCTTCTGCGCCGTGACGTCGGTGCCGAAGAGGCGGACGGTGTCGGCGTTGAGCTGGTCGACGATGGCCTGCGGCGTACCGGCCGGGGCCAGCAGGCCGAACCAGGAGCTCACTTCCACGTCGCGCACGCCTTGTTCGGTCAGCGTCGGCAGGTCGGGCAGGGCATGCGCCCGGGCCGCGCCGGCGATGCCCAGGGCGCGCAGCTTGCCGGAGCGGATGTGCGGCAGCACCGAAGGCAGGTGGTCGAACATCACCTGCACCCGGCCGGCCAGCAGGTCGGCCATGGCGGGCGCCGCACCACGGTAGGGGATGTGCTCCATCGGCACGCCTTGCGAGGTCTTGAACAGCTCGGCGGTCAGATGCGGGATGGCACCGTTGCCGCTGGACGCGAAGGTCAGCGGCGGGTTCGCGGCCTTGGCCAGGGCCACCAGCTGCGCCGGCGTGCGCGCCTCCAGCGAGGGATGCACCACCAGCGCCACCGGAATCTGCGCCAGCATCGAGACCGGCGAAAAGTCGGCCTCGGCCTTGTACGCCAGCGCCGGGTAGATCGACGGCGCGATGGTCTGGCTGGCCGTCACGCCGAGCAGCAGGTTGTAGCCGTCGGCGGGCGCCTTGGCGACCACGCCCGCACCCACCGAGCCACCGGCACCGGGCTTGTTGTCGACCACGACCGGCTGGTCGTAGAGCGTGCCCAGCCGGTCGGCCAGTACCCGAGCCAGCAGGTCGGCGGCGCCACCGGGCGGGAAGCCCGCCACGATGCGCACCGGCTTGGTCGGGTAGGCGGCGGCCAGCGCCAGGCCGCAACCGGTGCCGGTCAGCAGCGCGGCGCCGGCCGCCTGCAACAGCCGTCGGCGGGCGATGGTCGAACGAAGAAAAGAATCGATCACGTCTGCTCCCTGGAAAATCGAACCTGCGGTTCGTCGCGACCACTGTGCGACAAGCGGGGGGTTTGCGGGTAGCGTCATTTCGTCGATGCCTGCGTGCCTAGAATGCAACGCATGCGCCCGCTCGACCTCACCGCCCTGCGCTATTTCGCCGAAGCCGCGGCCTGCGGCTCGATTCGGCAGGCGGCCGACCGGCTCCATGTCACGCCCTCGGCGGTCAGCCGGCAGATTGCCAAGCTCGAGACCCGGCTGCGTGCCACCTTGCTCGAGCGCAGTCCCGAGGGCGTGCGCCTCACCCAGGCCGGCGAAATGCTCGCCGAGGAAGTCGGCAACATCCACCAGCTGGTCGAGCGGGTGCAGTCCCGCATCGGCGACCTCGAAGGCCTGCGGCGCGGCACCGTGCGGCTGCGCTGCATGGAAGGCGCCGTCGACACCTGGCTGCCGGAGTCGGTGGCCGCCTTCCATGCGCTGCATCCGCAGGTCGGCTACGACATCGCGGTCGACAACACCGATGGCACCATCGAAAGCCTGCTAGCCGGAGGCTGCGACATCGGCGTGACCTTCAAGGCGCCGCGGCGCTCGGAGATCGGCGTGGTCGCCACCCGAAGCGCGCCGCTGCTGGCTTTCGTGAGCCCGCAGCATGCGTTGGGCGACGCCACCTCGGTGCGCCTGTCGACCCTGCTGCGCCATCCCATGGCGCTGCCGGGCGCGGCCTTCGGCGTGCGGCGGGTGCTCGACCAATTGTTCAAGCAGCAGCGGCAGGCAGCAATCGAACTGATCACCGCCAACTCCATCGCGATGACCCGCGCCCTGGCGCGCCAGGGCGTGGCGGTGACGATCCTGCCCGCCTTTTCAGCCAGCCACGACCTGCGTTACGGCCACCTGCGCGCGATTCCCATCGTCGGTGCCGGCCACCTGCGCGCCGAGGTGGAGCTGTGCGTACGCAAGGGCCACATGCTGCCGGCCGCGCCGCGCGAGTTCCTGTCGCTGCTCAAGGCCGACTTCGCCCGCCTCACCGGCTGAAGCGGCGGGCACCGCTACAGCTTGCCGGCCGTGAACAACCGGCGCCGACCGATGCTGTCGCCCGCCACCATGAACCGACCCTCGCCCTGGTAATGCAGCGTGCGTGGATTGCGCGGCGTGGTCGCGGCCCGGGCACGCACCACTTCGAGGACGAAAAAATCGTATTCGTCGACCAGACGACGGTCGTGCACCCGGCATTCGAACTGCGCGTGGCACCGGCGCAGCAGTGGCGCGCCGACCTGCTCACCCGGCTCGGTTTCCAGCGCGAAAGCCGCGAACTTGTCGACTTCGGTTCCGCTGCAGTTGCCGATGGACGCCACCGCATCGGCCATGCCGCGTGTGGGCAGGTTGATGGCGCACTCGCCGCTGCCCTCGACCAGCGCACGGCTGTGGTTGCCGCGCGCGATGACGCAACCGACCAGTGCCGGCGTGAACTCCATCACGGTGTGCCAGCCCAGCGTCATCACATCGCGCTCGCCCTTCCAGTACGAGGTCAACAAGATCACCGGGCCGGGCTCCAGGAAGCGGCGGACCTGGTCGAGTGGCAAATCGGCTTTGGCGTGACGGCTGGGCATGCGGCGATGGTTGTCAGGCAGGAGCGACCAGCATCTCCGCGACCCGGCTGCGCAGTGTTTCGGGCTGTACCTGCGAAGCCGGCACGGGCTCGCCGATGCGCAACGCCACCCGGTTCAGGAAACCACGCCGGAACGGCCGCGCCATGGCCGCCGGCCGGCCGCCGCGCTGCTCGATGCGGCTGAAGAACGATCCCCACAAGCCTTGCAACGCCATCGGCACCACGGGTGGCTCGATGCCGTCTTCGCGGGCCTGGGCCAGGATCTTCATCAGGCCGGGGTGAAACGTCTTCAGCGCGCCGTCGGTGGTAAGCCCGCCCTCGGGAAAAATCGCCAGCAGCTCGCCGCGGCGCAGCACGTCGGCGGCGCGCTCGAAGGCGGCTTCGTAGATCTGCGGATCGTCCTGGCGCGAGGCCAGCGGAATGCAGCGCGCCAGCCGGAACACCGCGCCGAGCACCGGCGTGGCGAAGATGCGGTGGTCCATCAGGAAGTGGATCGGGCGCGGGCTCGCGCCCAGCAGCAGCACCGGATCGGCCAGGCTCACATGGTTGCAGACCAGCAGCGCCGGGCCTTCTGCCGGAATCCTTTCAGCGCCGTCGATGCGGAACCGATAGACCAGGTTGGACACGATCCACGCCAGGAAACGCAACAGGTATTCCGGCACCAGCCAGAACACGTAGCCCGCGACCAGTGCGTTGGCGATGCCGGTCAGCAAAAAGACCTGTGGAATGGTGAAGCCCGCCGACAGCAGCGCGCCCGCGATGACCGCGCTGGCGATCATGAACAGCGCGTTCAGGATGTTGTTGGCCGCGATGATGCGGGCCCGGTGGGTCGGCTGGCTGCGCATCTGGATCAGCGCGTACATCGGCACGCTGTAGAGCCCGGCGAAGAGCGACAGCAGCAGCAAGTCGGCCATCACGCGCCAGTGCGCCGGCCGGGCGATGAATTCGCCCAGGGCCAACAGCGGCGACGCCGGCAAGCCGCGCGCGGCGAAGTACAGGTCGATGGCGAAGACGCTCATGCCGATGGCGCCGAGCGGCACCAGGCCGATCTCCACCCGCCGCCGGCTCAGCACCTCGCAGAGCAGCGAACCGGTGCCGACGCCGACCGAGAACAGCACCAGCAGCAGCGAGGCGACGTGGGCGTCGCCGTGCAGCACTTCCTTGGCGAAACTCGGGAACTGGCTGAGAAAGACCGCGCCGAAGAACCACATCCAGCTGATGCCCAGCAGCGAGCGGAACACCACCGGCTGTGTGTGCGCCAGCCGCAGGTTGCGCCAGGTCTCGGTGGCAGGGTTCCAGTTGATGCGCAGGTTCGGGTCGGTCGCCCCGAGCGGCGGAATGCGCTGGGCCGCCAGCCGCCCGGCCAGCGCCAGCGCGAGACAGGCGGCGGCGACCGTGCCGTGGCCGACGCGCGGAATCGCCACCAGCACGCCACCGGCCAGGTTGCCCAGCAGGATCGCGACGAAGGTGCCCATTTCCACCATGCCATTGCCGCCGGTCAGCTCGTGCGGCTGCAGCACCTGCGGCAGGTAGGCGTATTTCACCGGCCCGAACAGCGTGGAATGCAAGCCCATCAGGAACACGCAGGCCAGCAGCACCGGCGCATTGCCGGCCCAGAAACCGACGGCGGCCACCGCCATGATGACGATCTCCAGGTTCTTCACCGTGCGCATCAGCGCGGTCTTGTCGAGCTTGTCGGCCAACTGACCCGAAGTGGCCGAGAACAGCAGGTAAGGCAGCACGAACAGCGCACCGATGACCAGCCCGGCCAGCGACGGCGGCAGCCAGGACACCGACACCTGGTAGGTGACCATGACGGTGAAGGCGAACTTGAACAGGTTGTCGTTGGCCGCGCCGGCGAACTGCGTCCAGAAGAATGGCGCGAAGCGACGCTGGCGCAGCAGGGCGAACTGGTTGGGATGCGGGTCTGCTGTCATGCGGCTGGGTCTCCTGCGGCAACCGTGGATCGGCCCGCCCGGCTCATTTTGCCCGCCGCACCTGTTGCCCCGAGGTTGAAACACGGCATCACAATTCTTCTCCGCGAAGCTACCTTCGCTTCACGGAATGCCAGGAGCATGAAGCCGTGATCAACCACGAAAGAAGAACCGCCATGAACATCCGCAGGACCACCCTCGCCGCCACCATCGCCCTGCTGTCGCTGGGCACGCTGGCGACTGTTCCCAGCGTCGCGCAGGCGCAGATCATCGTGCAGGTCGCGCCACCGCCGATGCGCTACGAACGCGTGCCGCCACCACGACGTGGCCAGGTCTGGTCGCCCGGACATTGGGAATGGCGCGGCGGCCGGCATGTCTGGGTGCGAGGGCAGTTCCTGCGCGCCCGTCCGGGTTACGCCTACCGGGAACCACGCTGGGACCAGCGCGGCGACCGCTGGGAAATGCGCCGCGGTGGCTGGGACCGCGACGGCGACGGCGTACCCAATCGCGCCGACCGCAAACCCAACAACCCGCGCCGTTACTGAGTCCGGGATTCAGTTGTCGGCGATGAACACCGTCAGCACGCCGGTGTAGCCGTGAATGTGGTGCCGCGCGATTTCACCGCCGGCGAAGAACCCCACCAGCGGCACGTCGCCGAGCGAGCGGCGGATGATCTGCATCTCCGCGCTCGGCGAGCCGAAATGCGGGCCGCCGCGCCCCGCGCAGCTCACATACACCGCGCCGACGATATGGCGCGTCGGTGCGACCGGCGCATCGTCGAGGCCGGCGCTGCCGTGGCTCAGGGGTAGATCTTCCGGGGCGAGTTCTTCACGGATCTCGGCGCAGATCCGCACCAGGTCGGCGCGAGCACCGACCGGATCACGCCGGCAGAACGCCACCTGCGTGCCCGGCTTCACGCGCCCGGCCACCGCCACGCCTTCGCGGGTGGTGTCCAGCCCGATGATGTGGCGCACCTGGGTGTCCACCCCGAAATGGCCCGCCCGACCGACCAGTTCCAGCGCGCCGCCATCCGACGGATCGAGCATGCCCACCAGGGTGCGACGCACCGTCGCCAAGGCTTCCTGCGGTTCTTCCAGGCTGATCTGCAGTTCGGACAACAGGGTCTGCAGCGCCGGCTGGCCGTCGATCTGCACGATGACGTGTTCGTCGGCTTCGGTCACCGTATGCACCGGCCCGAGCGGCTGGCAGCCCTGGGCCACGCGCGACACCAGGTTGACGCCCTCGCCGAAAGCCACGCCCGACAGGCCGCCGACAAAGACGCCGCTGGCCGCGCCCTGTCCGCGGATATTGCCGTTGCCGCCCACGGCGAACTGCACCGCCGCACGCCGGCTCGACGCGAGTCCGCCGAACAGGTAGCCCGTGGCGGTGCGATCGGCCATTTCTGCGACCAGTTCGGCGATGTCCGGCGTGTGGGCGTCGGCATGGAGCAAGGCGGTGTGCGCAGCGAAGCTGCCGGTGGCCAGCGAGCCCAGAGGCGCCACGCCGGAGAACACGCGGTACTGGTCCGGCGGCAGCTCGCAGAGCATCACGCACAGGGCCGGCTCGTCCAGGTATTCGGCGTTGTTCACCGCCACGCCGACGCCCACGGTGCCGGCCCAGTCGGTGATCTCGGGCAACTCGGCGCTCAGCGCGGCCAGAATTTCCTCGGCCGCATCGGCGTAGTGGTCGGTGATGTAGAGCAGGCCCAGGGTCGGGTGACGTGCATGGCCGGGCAGTGCCAGCTGCGCCCGCAGCTGGGCGAGCACCAGACCGGTGGCCATGCGCCACTGCGGATGCGTGGCATGGCCACAAGGAAAAAGCTGCATGGAGAGCGCTTTCTTGGAACTGAAATCCGAGCCGGCGTCGAAACTCAACGGGGACTTTTGCGCGCAGGCGACTTCTTGGCAGCGGGTCTGGCGGCCGACTTCTTCGCCGCCGCGGGTTTAGCCTTCGCGGCAGCCTTCCTGGCGACGGGAGGCCGGCTCGCCGCTGCAGCGCCGCGTTTGGAAGCGCCGGCCGCCGACTTTCGGGACGCGGTGGTCGCCGCTGCCGCCACTTCGGCCGCCATGCGACCCGCCGCGTCGAAGGCGTCGCGGGCGGCTTTCTGCAGATCGGGATTACGCCGCGCCTGCTCAGCCGCTTCTTGCATCGCGCCAGCGGCGATCTGCTGGAACTGACCCGTCAGGGCACTCCACCACTGCAGCGGATCGACAGCGGGCGGGGGGGCCGGGGTGCTGGCAGAAGCGGTCGAAGCAGAAGCAGTCGATGCCGAAGGCGCCGGCTCGGGCTGCGCCACGGGCTCGGGGGCCGGCGCAGGCGCCGCCGGCTCGGACGCACGACGGGTGTACATGTCGTCGTAGGGGCCTGCACCGCCGGCAGCGGCCGCCGCCGCAGGCGCCTTGCCGAACCCGAAGGCACTCGCCAGATCCTGCACCGGCACGTTCATGCCGCGCAGTGTGGCCAGGGTCATCTTCTGCACTTCGAGCGCCTGGATCGTCGCGGCCAGCGCCCGCGCGTTTTGCTCTAGCCAGAACTGCACCGTCTTCAGTTCGCCCACCCGCTTTTCGATTTCTTCGGGCTGCAAGGTCGGCGCCACCCATTTCGACCAGTCCGGTGCGGCCGGCACGCTGCCGACGGCCCCTTTCGACGCGGCCTGGACCAGCCCCTGGAGAAAGTCGAAACCCGGCACGAAGGCGCCGAAGCCGAAAGCGTTCTTGTCGCTCATGAGATGGTCCTTGTATTTGGCCGATACGCCGTGTTTTTCGGCGCCGTGCCAGCTTACCGCATGGCTTCCCGGCCTTCGGTTCATCGCGTACTGCGCAGTGGATTTCGTGAGCATCTCACCAACCAACCGCCTGTTGTATTTGTCTGTCTCTCGATGTAACGAATGTCGATTCGATACCGGTTCGCAGGAAAGTGGCTGCTAAGCTCGTTTCGCCGTTGGCAATGGCTCCAGCGGCCCCATGGAACGAAAGCGAAGCTCAGGAGATGCGCAAGAGAACGCCGGCGTGCGGGGTTCCGGTCTGGCAGGACATCGGCCGCGCCGTCGTCATGATTGGCCTGGCTTCCGGCCTGCAGATCGCCCATGCCGCCAGCGCCGCACCGATTTGCGATGTCAACGGTGCGGTGATGAATCCCACCGACAAGGTGGCCGTACAGGGCCGGACCGGTGTGATGCGTTGCCGTGACGCGGTCACCGGCCAGGTGGTGCGCGAACAAGACCTGCAGTCGGGCCGTTTCACCGGCGCGGTGCGCTACTTCACCAACGGCCATCTCAGCCGGGAGCAGTTCGTCAACGAAAAAGGCAATCTCCAGGGTCGCAGCCGCGAGTTCGCTGCCGGCGGCCAGTTGCTGCGAGAGGGTAACTACGAAAACGGCGCGCTCAATGGCCTGACGCGCAATTTCCACCCGGACGGCCGCCTGCAGCGCGCCAGCTTCTACGGTCCTGCGGGCGAACTGGCCTATGCCGAATTCACCCGCCGTGGCGACCTGCGCTCCCTCAAGTGCGCCGACCGGCCCGTGCTGGCGCCGGCGGTCGACGATGCCCGCCTGTGCGGCTTTGCGCCCAGGCCCTCGCAAGTGAGCTTCGTGGCGGAGTCGGGCGCCCTGCGCGCACGGGCCACCTTCGTCGCGGGCAGCCGGGTGCGATACGAAACATTCCAGGACAACGGCCTGCCCGCCACGCAGGAAGAAACGTCTGCCAACGGCCGGATCGAGCGCATCTTCGGCGCCGACGGCACGCGACGGCGCGAGGTAGTCTGGGCTCTGGTCGATGGCGCCAGCCAGCGCGATCGCGAAATGGAGTTCTCGTCGAGCGGCCGACTCACCCGCGAACGGCGCTGGAGCCAGGGCGAGCTCTCCAGCGAACAAACCTACTACCTCAACGGCCAGCCCCGCAGCAAGGCGCGCTACACCAGCTCCGGCAGCGTCCGCACACTCGAAACGCAGGACTACTACGAGAACGGCATGCTGGCCGCGCAGGGCAGCTATGTCGACACCGGCCGCTACGCGCCGACGCCCGTCGGCATCCACCGGCAGTTCGACATGCAGGGGCGGCCCAAGGCCGAATCGGTCTACGACACACGCGGCCGCCTGCTGCGCGAACGAAGCTGGGATCCGGCCGGCGTGGTGTTGCGCGACGACGAAGTGCTCGAGGACGGCTCGCGGCGCGGACCGGGGCCGGCTGCCCGCTGAGAATCGGTCGTGCGTCAGGCCTCGGCCGCCGCACCCCCGTCGTCGTCAAAAGTGACTTCCTGCGCGATGGCACCGAAGATCGATTGCCCGTCGCGGCCCTTCATTTCGATACGCACCGTGTCGTGCGCCTGCAGCCAGGCCGTCTTGGCCGAGCCGTCCTGCAGGGTTTCGATGGCGCGCTTTTCCACGATCGAACCGTAGCCACGCGGCCATTCCAGGCCCGAGGCATCTTGCCTGCGGACGCGCTTGCCTTCGGCGCCGGCTTCACGCGGCGTGCCGCGGTGGCTCGCCGGCCCCGAGCCGACGATGGTTCCGGCGACCAGCCGGCCATGGCGGGCCGCCCGCGCGATGAGATCGCCGAAATGGAAGGCCATGTCGGCGTCGGCCTCGCACAATCCGACCTTGCGACCATTCCAGGTGGTCTGCAGCACGCCGGCCAGTCGGCCGCGTGACCATGCGGCACCGAGTTCGTCGGTGGTGACCGCGACCGGGCCGAAAGAAGTGGCCGGCCGCGCGTCGAATTCGGCCGGCGCGGGTCCGCGCAGCGCGATACCGCCCGCCAGCATCAGGAGACGGATGCCTTCCAGTCCTCGCTCCGGCGTGCAGCCGGCCGGGATGTCGCCGGTGACGACGGCCAGACCGGACTCGAAATCGGCAGAAACGCCGGTGCGCTGCAGCCGTACCGCATCCACCGGGCCGAGCATCGCCGAGCCGCCGAGGCGGGTCAGGCTGGGCGTCTTGCGTGCCGCGACGGACGTACCCGCGGCCTGCTGCAGCAATTCGTCGCGATGGACGTACGCATCGCCTTCCAGATAGGCGAAGGGCCGGGGCAGCGGCGCCATGCACCGTTCGGGTTCGAAGGCGAACGCATGGCGTGTCCGGCCGGCATTGAGGTCGTCGGAGAGATCCTGGAGTTGCGGCGACAGGAAGTTCCAGTCGTCGAGCACCGCCTGCAGGCGATTGGCGATGCCGGTCGCATAATGGGCCGAGGTCAGATCGCGCGATACGACCACCAGTTGCCCTTCGCGCGATCCGTCCTGGTAGGTGGCGAGTTTCATCGTGCGATTGTCGCCGTAGCGCTGCGCCCCGCCGCCGCGCCCTCCAGCCCCGCCTTCTCCCGTGACGCCATGCGCCATGCCGCCTCCGCCCCGCCCGTCAAGCCGATCCGGCTGTCCCGCGCCATGCTCGCCGTGCTGGCGATCGTGGTGCTGGCCGCCCACCTGACGATACTGGGCTGGTTGCCGCTGGGCAGCACCAACGGGCAGGCACTCGACGAAAAGACGCTGCACCTGGTGACCCGCGTCGTGCCACCACCGCCCCCGCCGCCGCCCGCACGCAAGCCCCGACCGCGGCCGACCGCGCAGCCGGAGTCGCCATCCCAACCCGTCGCCACGCCATCCGCGGTGTCCGATGACGCGGCCGCGCCCGACAGCGGTGCGAACGACGGTACGGCGCCGGCATCCGATGGCACCGCGCCGGAACAAACGACCGCCGAGGCGACGCCACCGCCCGAACCCACCCCGCCGGTTTCGGCCACGCCACCGCCACCGATCGGCCTTCCGGCCTCGGTGCGCCTGCGCTACGAGATGAACGGCGAGGCCAAGGGACTGGTCTATCACGCCAACGCTGACCTGCTCTGGCAGCAGGACGGCGCCCGCTACAGCACCCGCATGGAGGTCAGCGCCTTTCTCATCGGTTCGCGCATCCAGACCAGCGAAGGCACCATCGGCCCTGCGGGGCTGGAGCCGGAACGCTTCACCGACAAGGGCAAGCGCGAGCAGGCCACGCATTTCGACCGCGCGGCCGGCCGCATCGTCTTCAGCTCCAACGCGCCCCAGATGCCGCTGCCGCCGGGCGCGCAGGACCGCTTGAGCGTGTTCCTGCAACTGTCATCCCAGATGGCGGGCGACCCGGGGCGTTACCCCAAGGGCACGACCATCACCATTCCCACCGCCGGCTCCAACGACCTGGGCGAATGGACCTTCGTGGTCGGCGACGAGGAAGCCTTGCAATTGCCGATCGGGGCCCAGCAGGCGATCAGGCTGGAGCGCTCGCCGCGCAAGGCCTACGACACCCGCGTGGAGGTGTGGATCGCCCCCGCGCTCGGCTACCTGCCGGTGCGCATGCGCATCACCCAGCAGAACGGCGATTTCATCGAACAGCGGCTCGACTCCGCGGAAAGACCTTGAAAACAACGGATCGTCAAGGGCTTGTCCTACCCGGTTATGCTCTCATGGCAACTTCCAGCAAGAGGGCATTCCCCTTGAAACTGGCACCAAGGTTGCTATCTGTCAGAGACCGATGAAAGGCAAGCACCATGCAGATGCTGTATGACTCCGAGAGCTTTGTCGTAGTCCACATGGTCCCCGACGACGACGAGGATCTCCCCGAATCCACCGGCCCGCAGCTCGCGCGCCACGGCTTCGAGATTGTCGATAAACGATCCGGCAAAGAGGTTTACCTCGACGGCTCCTGGGCCGAGATGTTCCAGGAAAAGATCCTCGACTGGCAAAAGAACACGCCGACGCAGGAAGAAGTCGAGGACACCCTCGACAGCTACGCCGGCCTGGCCCAGAACCCGGTGATCGTGCACTGAGCACGCTACCCACGACCCATCGAACGCGCCACGGAGCAATCCGGCGGCGCGTTTTCTTTTGTGAAATTTGTGGGATTGGACTTTGGGCATAGTGACGCCATGCGACCCCGACAACACATGCTCATGGTCCTGGCCTCCGCGTTCCTGGCAGCCTGCGCCACACCCAACGCGCCCGACGCGAGCGCCGGAAAGCCCGACATCCTCCTCTTCGGCGAACGGCACGACGCGCCCGGGCAGGTCACGGTGGTCGTCGCCAGCTTGAATCAGCTCGCGAACGCGCAACACCTGTCCGCGCTGGTACTGGAGATGGCGCCGGCGGGCACGACCACCGTCGCGCTCGGCCGCGACGCCACGCCCGATGCCATTCGCCAGGCCTTGCGCTGGAGCGAACGATCCTGGCCGTGGGAGCGCTATGCGCCAGCCATCACGGCGATGGTCGCGGCCGGCATCCCGGTCATCGGCGCCAATTTGCCGCAGGACCAGATGGCCGCCGCCATGGCCGATGTGTCCCTCGACGCCCAGCTGCCCGCTTCCGCCCGCGAGCGCCTGAGCACCGCCCTGCGCGAGGGCCACTGCGGCCTGCTGCCCGAAAGCCGCCTGCCGCAGATGCTGCGCATCCAGATCGCGCGCGACCGCAGCATGGCCCACGCGCTGGCCGAATCCGCCGCCGGCGGCCGCACCGCCGTGCTGCTGGCCGGATCCGGCCATGTGGACGCCGCCATGGGCGTTCCTCAGCACCTGCCGACGCAGCTGCGCGTGCGCGCCATCGCGCTGGTGGCCGACGGCGACGTCGCCCGGGGCCGCTTCGACGAGCTGCAGCCGACGCCACCCGCGCCCGCCGGCGACCCCTGCGCCGGGCTCGCCACGCGCCTCGGCCCGAAGCCCGCGCGCTGAACCAGGCAGCGACGGCCTGCGACAATCCGCCGGTTATGACCCACGCCTACATCCTCACACTGTCCTGCCCCGATCGCCCCGGCATCGTCCACGCCGTCTCCGGCTTCCTGTTCGAGCGCGGCAGCAACATCGAGGAGGCAGCCCAGTACAACGACCACGCCACCGGCCTGTTCTTCATGCGCGTTCAGTTCCGCCATGACCTCGACACGCCGGGCCTGCGCAACGAAGTCGGCGCCTTCGCCGCCGCCCACCAGATGTCCTGGAGCCTGCATCTGCAGCAGGAACCGGTGAAGACGGTGCTCATGGTCAGCAAGGAAGGCCACTGCCTCAACGACCTGCTGTTCCGCTGGAAGAGCGGCCTGCTGGCCATCGACATCCGCGCCATCATCAGCAACCACCGCGACTTCTACCAGCTCGCGGCCAGCTACAACGTGCCCTTCCACCACATCCCGGTGACGGCCGCGACCAAGCCGCAGGCCGAGGCCCGGCAGTACGAGATCATCGAGGCCGAGGGCGCCGAACTCGTGGTGCTGGCGCGCTACATGCAGGTACTGTCCAACGACCTCTGCCGCAAGCTCGAAGGCCGCGCGATCAATATCCACCACAGCTTCCTGCCGAGCTTCAAGGGCGCCAAGCCCTACTACCAGGCGCACGACCGCGGCGTGAAACTGATCGGCGCCACCGCCCACTACGTTACCGCCGACCTGGACGAAGGTCCGATCATCGAACAGGACGTCGCCCGGGTCGACCACAGCAAGACGGTCGAAGACTTCACCGCCCAGGGCCGCGACACCGAAAGCCAGGTGCTCGCGCGCGCCGTGAAATGGCACAGCGAACACCGCGTGCTGCTCAACGGCCACAAGACCGTCATCTTCAAATAGAGCCGCCATGGCGCAGCCGAGCGGCACTCCGGTGATCGTCGCGGGCGCCAAGCGCATCCCGCCGATCCAGTGCCTGCTGACCTTCGAGGCGCTGGCGCGTCTGCGCAGCGTCAGCCAGGCCGCCGAGGAGTTGTGCGTCACCCCCAGCGCGGTCAGCCACCGGGTGCGGCAGCTCGAGCAGGTCATCGGCGCCAAGCTCTTCGGCCGCGCCGACTTTTCGCTGACCACCGACGGCACCCAGTACCTCGCGCAGGTCCGCGAAGGGCTGGCCGCTCTCTCGCGATTTCCGGACATCGGCGCCGCGCACGGCGGGCGGCGCAAGCTGCGTGTCGCCGTCACGCCGACCTTCGCGCGTTCGCTGCTCATACCGCGCCTGCGCCAGTTCACCGAGGCCTATCCGGAGATCGACATCGCGCTGCAGGTGAGCATTCCGCTGCTCGACGTGGTGGCCGAAGACGCCGACCTGATGGTGCGCTTCGGCACCGGCCGTTATGCCGACGTGGAGCACATCTGCCTGGCGCAGGACGTCGTCACCCCGCTCGCCTCGCCGGCCTACCTGCGCGAACACGGCCCGTTCGACACACCCGCCGACCTGGAGCGCGCCGTGCTGCTGCGCTCGCCGCTCGACCCGTGGCGCAACTGGTTCGACGCGCAGGGCCTGGACTGGCCCGAGCCTTCGGAGGGATCGTCCTTCAACGACATCGGCCTCATCTGCGACGCCGCTGCGCAAGGCCTGGGCATCGCGCTGGCGCGCCTGAAGCTCGCCGCGCCCTGGCTGGACAACGGCTCGCTGGAGCGCATCTTCGACCTCGACGTGCCCAGCCCGCACGGCCATCATCTCTGCTGGCGAACCGGCACCATGGACCGCTGGGAA
The DNA here is from genome assembly GCF_033546935.1 of Xylophilus sp. GOD-11R. GTDB lineage: Bacteria > Pseudomonadota > Gammaproteobacteria > Burkholderiales > Burkholderiaceae_C > Xylophilus. Next base: position 4,718,928 of record NZ_CP137854.1, read on the forward strand.
TGCGCGGCCTTCGCCGACTGGCTGGGCAAAAGCCTGGCGTGAGCCCGGCCGGGACCGGGCGCTGACCGATCGGCGTCAGGCCTGCCCGATGCGCCGGCCTGCGTCGTCGACGACCGGCGGCCCGTCTTCCTTGGACAACGCGGCACGCTGCGCCGAAGGCAGGATCTCCAGCACGGTTTCCGAAGGCCGGCAGAGCCGGGTACCCAGCGGCGTCACCACGATCGGCCGGTTGATGAGGATCGGGTGCGCCAGCATCTGGCCGATGAGCGAGTCGTCGCTCCATGTCGCGTCGGCCAGCCCCAGCTCGGCGTAGAGCGCTTCCTTCTGACGGATCACCTCACGCACCGGCGTGCCCATGTCGGCGACGAGCTTCGTCAAGGTCGCGCGATCGGGTGGTGTCACCAGGTATTCGACGACGACGGGCTCGACACCGCTGTTGCGGATCATCGCCAGCACGTTGCGCGAAGTGCCGCACCGGGGGTTGTGAAAGATGGTGATGTCGGTCATGAAAGCTCCGGTGTGGGCAGCATCGAAAGATACGCGTGGTCGAGCGCGCGCACATAGCCCGCGGTATCGAACATGGGCGACTCCCGCCTGCGGTCCATCACGGCGCGGACTTCAGCCCGGAATCCGTCATCCCTGGCCAGGCGGACCGCCGTCGCGACGAACTCCGGAGGGTTCTCCAGAGCCAGGTGCGGCAGCCCGGCCGCTGCCAGCAGACTGGTCGCCACGCGCGAGGCAAAGGTCTGGCCGGACAGCGTCACCACGGGAACTCCGGCCCACAGGGCGTCGGTCGCGGTGGTGTGTGCGTTGCAGATGAAAGTGTCGAGCGCTGCGTCGGCCAGCGCCAGCCGCGCAAGATGCAGGGGCTTGGACAGCACCGGTGCAAAGACGATGCGGTTCGGGTTCACGCCCTCCAGGCGCGCCTGGGCAGCCAGCCGCCGGCGTGCGACACCCGGCGCGTCGAGCAGCCAGAGCACCGAACCGTCGACCGCCTTGAGCACCTGCATCCAGGCGCCGAACGTGCGGCGGTCGATCTTGGCCGAGGTATTGAAGCAGCAGTAGACGAAGCCCGTGTCGGGCAGCCCCGCCGCGGCGCGGTCGGGCACGTTCGGGTCGATCGCCTGTCGGTTGTCGGTCGCCTGGTAGCTGAACGGCAGGCGCACGACCTTCTCGGTGTAGCCGTCCTCGTACCCGAATGGAATCACGTGGTTGTCAGCCACGATGTAGTCGATGAACGGCGCGCCCATCGTTCCCGGATAACCGAGGTAGTTGACCTGCACCGCAGCTGGCCGCAGCGCCAGCACTCCGGGTCGGCCGTTGCCGGTGTAGCCCTTCAGGTCGACCAGGATGTCGATGCCGTCGTCGGCGATGCGTCCTGCGATGGCTTGGTCGCTCAGTGGGTGGACATCGGCGAAATGGTCGCAGTCGGCCATCACCCGCTGGCGGTGCGGCCCGGTGTCGGGATGCCCGATGGAATAGGCGAACACCTCGAAGCGCGACCGGTCGTGCAGCGCATAGATGGCCTGCGTCAGGTGCAGGGTGGGATGGTCGTGGAAGTCGGCCGACAGATAACCCAGGCGAACGCGCCGGCCGGTGCGCGTGGGGGTAGGCCGGCGTGGCATCGGCATCTGGTCACCGAACTGCCGCGCGTAATACATGGCAGCGGCCTTCTGCTCGTGCCGATCGAAATCCAGGAAGACGGTGCTGAACGGCGCGACCATGCCCCAGGCCTCGTCACCCCGATCGCACAACTGCTGCCGGATGAACGCGACCTGCTCCGCCACGCCGTCCCAGTCGCAGGCATCGAGCAAGGGCCGCAGAATGTTCAGCCGCGCCTCGACGCGCAATGGGTCCAGGCTCAATGCCCGCTTCAAGTGCTCGATGGCCAACTCGATCCGGCCGGATAGATGGCAGGCGTTGGCCAGGTTCACCCAGATGCCGGCGTCGGCTTCCGGCGCGATGCGCGCGGCTTCCTCGATCAGGCCCATGCCTTCTTCGTAGCGGTGCACGGCCATGAGCAGCGCGCCGAGGTTGCTCATGGCGAAAGCGTGGTCGGGTTTTTCGGCGAGCGCCTGCCGGAAACTGCGCTCTGCGGCCGGCAGATCGCCTCTGCCCCAGCAGGCCAGCCCGTCGGCGTTCAAGTGCCGGGCCGAGCGGCGCTTCGATGATTCGAAGGTTTTGAGCAGGCGACGCAGCATGGGCGAACAGAGCTTGCAGCGCCATGGAACGCTGCCGGACGGCGGTGAAAAGAAAGATGGTGCGGCTGGCGGGGATTAACCCCATGTCTATAGCCCCAATGCGAGCACCAGTTGAGCATTCATTTTATGACAGTAGGTTGGGCTACCTCTTCACTGCCCTCTCTTAGTCATGACATAAGTGCGCGATTGTTCAAGTGGTCCGGACGTGCCACCGGCCACAGCAGTGTCCGCAATCGCAGCCTGACCCAAGCCCGAAACGGCCGAAACGTTTGCACTCGTACTGGTGCTGGAGTCGCTCGAAACACCGCCACTATACGTGGAAAGGTGAGTCTTCGCCTCCGCCGCCACAGGCCTGCAGCATCGCGGATGCCGACGCAATGCTCGCTGCCAGCCAGGTACTCGTACGTCGCGGCGCGGCGATGGGCGAAGAAAGTTGGCCTAGCTTCTGCGATTCCGAAGCATTGGCCGGTGCGGGACAGGAAGCGGATTTGATATAGGCCATACGGCTTAAATTGCAACTACCGTGCTAGACCTGCATCGCGCGCTTGTGTCGCATGATGACGCGATACTTTCTGTCATCAGCCGTTAAAGCATTGCGCGAGACATGTCAATTTCCGAGATCGCAAAAGAGTAGGCATGGCTTGCAATACGTTTATTTATTATTTAGCAGCAGGGGCGGAAGACCCCATTCAGCCAAATACGTCAGCCCAGGAAGCTAAGTCCGCGTGCCAAGAAGCCGTGTATGTGGTTCCCGAAAGAGGACTTCGCCAAGAGACCGCCTGTGGAGATCAATTGAATACGGCTATTCAGTTTTTCATATAACGGAAGGCTTGACCTAAAAACGGCGGTTTTAAGCTAGGTGTATGGACTCTTATTACGTAATTGGAAGCTGGAAAAGCCGATGGGGTAGGTTGCTTACGAAAGTTAGAATCGTTAACGATGATATGGGCATGAAAGATTTGATGTCGGATCTTGCAAGACCCCGTGGCGCTAAAATTCTTGCTTTCGTGAATGCCCATGCGATGAATTCTGCGGTCAATTCGCATCAATTTTTTGACGCATTAATGGGAGCCGATATCCTGCTGAGAGACGGGTCGGGTGTGGCAACCTTGCTGCGAATGATCAATCAAACGCCCGGTTTTAATTTAAACGGAACAGATCTAATTCCGCATATTCTTAAAATCTATAATGGCCAAAGAATTGCTCTGTTTGGCACGGACGATCAAATCGCCCGCCGAGCACGCAGCGTAGTGCTTGCGAATATGGATGGAGTCGCAGAAGTTGATTCAATGCACGGGTTTTTAGAGCTCGATCTTTACATTGCTTCTGCCCTGCATACTCGGCCTGCTTTAATCATTCTAGGCATGGGTATGCCTAAACAAGAGATCCTTGCAATCGAACTGCGGAAGGCGATAAAGGATTGGCCTTGCTTGATAATTTGCGGCGGCGCAATAATTGACTTTATCGGCGGCAAAGTTCGACGCGCTCCAAATTGGATGCGCTTTATTGGGCTTGAATGGTTGTTTCGCCTAGTTTTAGAGCCGCGACGATTGTTCAATCGTTACGTTATTGGGAATCCAGTCTTTTTAACGCGCTCTGTTTTGATGCGGCGTCATATAAAAGAACGAGAATCCAAGAGCGATTAGTTACTGCCCGGGTATTCCATTCAGCAGGCTGGGCTGCAACTCAAGGTCGGCCAGAGCGTTGCCTTGGACGATGATCGCTCTTCCATCGTATTAAATTCCCCGTCGGCTTTACAGCCGTCCCCTCGGCTGCGCAGTTGTAGACTTCCGCGGCCAGGTTTGGCAGCCAAGCGACCTTGTCGTGCATCGCCCCGAGTTTTGACTAGGCTTCAACACTTGAGAAGAAGAAGCCATAAGAAGCTGAACTAGTTCTCGCCCGAAGTTCGTAAGCGTGCAGTGAGGATGGATGGGAGCACCGTAATGAGTACCCGTCGCTGTCGGCAATAATTGATCCCATTGCGCCGAAAATTGGCAGCGTGCGCAGGCGCTCAACGAATGGGTAAAGCGAGTCGAGGTAGATGCCGGCGTGGCAGCTGCCAAAGCGGCTGGCGAAATCCCGTCCGCCATGCGGCGTCTGCGCGATTCAAGTTCGGCACACGAAAGTTCGACGTTGTTGACGTCAAGACGGAAGGTCTCCTCTGGAACGAACGCCATGCCATTGGCTTTTTGCCCAACGATCTCCAATGCAACGACATCAGCAGCCTTACCTGCTAGGAAGACCGCTGCAATCACGTCCGTTTCGTCTGTCGGTACGCGATAGATCCCTGAGGCTCGTGAAAGGCGAGAGCCAGCGGGCCTAGTCGACAGGGTAGGCACAACGACCGTGCCCAAATCCGGATCGTCAGGCTCGAAGTCGGAGAACTGCGTGGTGTATCCCGGCCTCGTCAATAGCCGGCAGTACAGCCCAAGGTGCCCGTCTGCAGCCTGCCGAAGGAGATCCGCCACGTCCAACCCCATGGCAGCTGCAGCTTGACCTATAGGCAAGTAGCTGTGGGCACGCAAGGCAGGGCTGCCATCAACGAGCTTGAGGATGCTGTGGTAGTTCATCAAGGCCTCAGGTAGCTGGAGCTGTTCAATTTCCCAGAGCTTGCGCCGCCAGCCTGCGAGCAACTTGCAGGCCACAAGCTTCGCCATGGTCCGGCTACGCGCACCAGTGCTGGCCACAAACTCTCTGGAACCGAGGATCGGCCGCAGCCGAGTTGGGATGGCAAGTCGCGCGACGTAGATGCCGCTAGCGCGACGAAGGAGATTGTCCATTGAACACCCTTTGTATTAGGGTGCTGCGCACGGGGACACCTGCTCAAATATAAAGCAGCGTAATCAACGCTGTTTTGAGATGTGGTGCGGCTGGCGGGGATCGAACCCACGACCCTTGGCTTCGGAGGCCAATACTCTATCCACTGAGCTACAGCCGCTGTTTCTGGCATTGCGCCAAAGAGCGCGATTATGGCCTATTCAGCGACCACGTCCGCCCGGTCGGCCGAAGTCTTCACCTCCAGGTCGAACCCCAGCCCCCGCAGGTAGACGTCCACGGCGCTGGTGCCGCTGGCCACCAGGTCGAACGCGTCGGCATCGAGCAACCAGTTCTGGATGAGCCCGTCGACCAGCCCGTGCAGGCCGTGCACCGCGATCGCCGGGGCCAGCGCCAGCCGCAATCGCTGCCGCTCGGCGGCCCGCACCAGCCCGCGTTCGAGCTTGACCAGGCAGTCGTTGCGGCACTCCAGGTGGCGTTCCTTCACCGCCTTGAGTTCGTCCACGTACTCGACCTGATGGATCGCGATGTCGAACACGCGCCGCACCTGCAGATCGTCGCGCACCATGCTCAGCGCGGTGCGGACCGAGCCGCGGATGTCCTCGACCGGGTCGGCCAGCGGATCCTCGCCAAGGTGCCGGATGGTGTCTTCCATCGGCAACGTGACCCGCTCCATCATGGCGTTGAACAAGTCGGCCTTGTCCTTGAAGTGCCAGTAGATGGCGCCGCGCGTGGTGCCGGCCGCCGCCGCGATGTCCTGAAGCGAGGTACGCGAAACACCCTGCGCATGGAACAACTGCTCGGCGGCGTCGAGCAGGCGGCTGCGGGTGTGGAGCGCTTCTTCCTTGGTGCGGCGGGCCATGGTTCGGGGTTTCGTCAGGCGAGAGGGGCTTCGATCACAAGCGCGCCGGCTGGCACAGCGAATCAAGCTTTTACATGCAGCATTGTATGTATACTTGCGCCCGCCTCCGGCCGTAACCTACCGTTACGGTACGGATTGATTCCGAAAACGCAGTTTCGGCGTCAACTTCGACCTCTCCCGCATTGCTCCAAAAGTCATTGGAAGGACCCTCCATGCGCGCTTCGTGGAAAGCCCCGACTCCCGCCCGTTCCGCGGCTGCCTCATCGGCTCTTGCTCTCACCCTCGCCGCTGCCGTGCTCCTGGCGGCATGCGGCAAGAAAGAAGGCGCGCCGGCTGCAGGCGGGCCGCCCGGCGGCGGCATGCCGCCACCGCAGGTGGGCGTGGTCACGGTGCAACCGGGCAATGTCGGCATCGACACCGAACTGCCCGGCCGGGTCGAGGCATCGCGCGTGGCCCAGGTGCGCGCCCGCGCGGCCGGCATCCTGCAGAAGCGTCTGTTCACCGAAGGCAGCGACGTGAAGGCCGGCCAGGTGCTCTACCAAATCGATTCGGCGCCCTACGCCGCCAGTGCCCAGAGCGCGGCCGCCTCTCTGCAGCGCGCCCAAGCCAATCTTTCGCAGGCCAGCGCCACGGTGCAGCGCTACCAGCCGCTGGTCGAGGTCAACGCGATCAGCAAGCAGGACTTCGTCAACGCGCAGGCGACCGAGAAGCAGGCCCAGGCCGACGTGGCCGTGGCCAAGGCCGCGGTGACCAACGCACAGATCTCGCTCGGCTATGCCCAGGTGACCGCGCCCATCTCCGGGCGCATCGGCCGCACGCTGGTGACCGAGGGCGCGCTGGTCGGCCAGGGTGAATCCACGCAGCTGGCGGTGATCCAGCAGATCAACCCGGTCTATGTCAATTTCACGCAGTCGGTGGCCGAGGTGTCGCGCCTGCGCGCCGCCATGCAGAAAGGCCTGATCCAGCGCGCGGGCGGCTCCGAAGCCGCCGTGGTGCGCATCGTGCAGGAAGACGGCTCCGTGCTGCCGCAGACCGGCAAGCTGCTGTTCACCGACCTGACGGTGGACGCCACCACCGGCCAGGTCACCCTGCGCGCCGAGGTGCCCAACCCGGGCGGCGTGCTGCTGCCGGGGCTGTACGTGCGGGTGCGCATCGAGCAGGCGCAGGTTCAGAACGCGTTCCTGGTGCCGCAGCAGGCGGTGACACGCACGCAGCAGGGCGACACCGTGTCGATCGTCGGCGCGGACGGCAAGATCTCGCCACGGCAGATCAAGGTCGGCGGCTCCAAGGACAACCAGTGGGTGGTGACCGAAGGCCTCAAGGCCGGTGAGCAGGTGATGGTCGACGGCTTCCAGAAGCTGCAGATGATCCCGCCGGGCACGCCGGTCAAGGCAGTGCCGTGGCAGCCGGTCGGCGCCGCCGCGCCCGCTCCCGCAGCCCAGCCGGCGGCTCCGGCCGCGGCGACCAAGTAAACGGGAGCGCCTGCATGGCCAAGTTTTTCATCGACAGGCCGATCTTCGCCTGGGTGGTCGCGCTGTTCATGATCGTGCTCGGCGCGGTCTCGATCACGCAGCTGCCGATCTCGCAATACCCCACGGTGGCACCGCCCGCCATCGTGATGAACCTCGCCTACCCCGGCGCCTCCGCGCAGACGCTCGAAGACAGCGTGATCAGCGTGATCGAGCGCGAACTCAACGGCGCGGTCGGCATGATCTACATGGAGTCGGTGGCCCAGGCCGACGGCACCGGCACCATCACCGCCACCTTCCAGCCGGGCACCAACCCCGACCTGGCCCAGGTGGACGTGCAGAACCGGCTGGCCCGCGCCACACCGCGCCTGCCGGCCGCGGTGACGCAGCAGGGCGTGCGCGTCGACAAGTCGCGCGCCAACTTCCTGATGTTCGTGATCCTGTCGTCGGACGATCCGAAGAACGACGTCTACGCGGTGGGCGATTACGCCTCGCGCAACGTGCTGCCGGAAATCCAGCGCACCTTCGGCGTCGGCCAGGCGCAGCTGTTCGGCACCGAGCGCTCGATGCGGATCTGGATCGATCCGGCCAAGCTGACCGGCTTCAACCTCTCGGCCGCCGACGTGACCACCGCCATCCGCAACCAGAACGCCCAGGTGGCTTCGGGCAGCATCGGCGACCTGCCCAACATCACCGGGCAATCCATCGCGGCCACGGTGGTCGTCACCGGCCAGCTCTCCAGCGTGGAAGCGTTCGGCAACATCGTGCTGCGCGCCAACACCGACGGCTCCACCGTCAAGCTCAAGGACGTGGCCCGCATCGAGCTCGGCGCACAGGCCTATGCGACCTCGGCGCGCCTGAACGGCAAGCCGGCCATCGGCATCGGCGTGCAGCTGGCGCCGAGCGGCAACGCCCTGGCCACCGCCAAGGCCGTGCGCCAGCGCATGGGCGAGCTGCAGCAGTTCTTCCCGCAGGGCATCAAGTGGGACATCCCGTACGACAGCTCGGACTTCGTGCAGATCTCCATCGAGCAGGTGGCCCACACGCTGTTCGAGGCGGTGGTGCTGGTGTTCCTGGTGATGTTCCTGTTCCTGCAGAACATCCGCTACACCATCATCCCGACGGTCGTGGTGCCGGTCGCCCTGCTGGGCACCTTCGCGGCGCTGCTGGCGCTGGGCTTCTCGATCAACGTGCTGACCATGTTCGGCATGGTGCTGGTGATCGGCATCGTGGTGGACGACGCCATCGTGGTGGTGGAGAACGTGGAGCGCATCATGGCCGAGGAAGGCCTGGCGCCGCTCGAGGCCACCCGCAAGGCGATGGGCCAGATCTCCGGCGCCATCATCGGCGTGACCGTGGTGCTGATCTCGGTGTTCGTACCACTGGCCTTCTTCAGCGGCTCCACCGGCAACATCTACCGCCAGTTCTCGGCGGTGATGGTGACCTCCATCGCGTTCTCGGCCTTCCTGGCGCTGTCGCTCACACCGGCCCTGTGCGCGACGCTGCTCAAACCGATCGAGAAAGGCCACCACGAGAAGAAAGGCTTCTTCGGCTGGTTCAACCGCGGCTTCACCCGCACTGCCAAGGGCTACGAGAGCCTGGTGGCGCGCCTGCTCAAGCGCGCGGCCCGCTACCTCATCATCTACGTCGCCATCATCGGCGTGGTGGTGGTCGTCTACCTGCGGCTGCCTTCGTCCTTCCTGCCCGACGAGGACCAGGGCAACATCATCGTCAACGTGCAGCTGCCGCCGGGCGCCACGCAGGAGCGCACGCGCTCGGTGCTGGAGCAGGTCGAGGGCTTCATGCTCAAGCAGCCCGAAGTGCGCAGCATGGTCGGCGTGATGGGCTTCAGCTTCTCCGGCCAGGGCCAGAACGCGGCGCTCGCCTTCGTCACGCTCAACCCTTGGGACGAGCGCCATGGCGAGGAGCACAGCGCCAAGGCGCTGGCCGGCCGCGCCTTCGGTGCGCTCTCGCAGATCCGCGACGCCTTCATCTACCCGCTGTCGCCGCCGGCGATTCCCGAACTCGGTACCGCCTCGGGCTTCACCTTCCGGCTGCAGGACCGCGCCGGCAAGGGCCACGACGCGCTGGTTGCCGCGCGCAACCAGATGCTCGGCATGGCCGCTCGCAACCCCAAGCTGGCGCAAGTGCGCCCCAACGGCCTGGAAGACGCGCCGCAGTTGCGGCTGGACATCGACCGTGACCGCGCGCAAGCGCTGGGCGTGGACTTCGCCGCGATCAACGCGGTGCTCTCCACCGCCCTGGGCTCCAGCTACGTCAACGACTTCCCCAACCAGGGACGTCTGCAGCGCGTGGTGGTGCAGGCCGACGCGCCGGCGCGCATGCAGCCCGAGGACCTGCTGAAGCTCAACGCGGTCAATGTGCGCGGTGCGCCGGTGCCGCTGTCGTCGTTCACCACCACCCGCTGGGTCACCGGCCCGACGCAGACGGTGCGCTACAACGGCTATCCGGCCATGCGCATCGACGGCTCGGCCGCCCCCGGTTACAGCTCGGGCGACGCCATCGCCGAGATGGAGCAGATGGCCAAGCAGTTGCCCGAAGGCTTCGGCTACGAATGGACCGGCCTGACCCGCGAGGAAAAGATCGCCGGCTCGCAGGCGACCATCCTCTACGGCTTCGCGATCCTGGCGGTGTTCCTCTGCCTGGCCGCGCTCTACGAAAGCTGGTCGATCCCGCTGTCGGTGATTCTGGTGGTGCCGCTTGGCGTGGTCGGCGTGCTGCTGGCCACACTCATGCGCAGCTACTCCAACGACGTGTACTTCCAGGTGGGCCTGATCACCATCATCGGCCTGTCGGCGAAGAACGCGATCCTGATCATCGAGTTCGCCAAGGACCTGCAGGCCACCGGCAAGAGCGTGATCGAGTCGGCGCTGGCCGCCGCCCACCTGCGTTTCCGGCCGATCATCATGACCTCCCTGGCCTTCATGCTGGGCGTGCTGCCGCTGTTCATCGCCAGCGGCGCAGGCTCGGCCAGCCAGCGCGCCATCGGCACCGGCGTGATCGGCGGCATGATCACCGGCACGGTGCTGGCGGTGTTCTTCGTGCCGATCTTCTTCGTGGTGGTGCGCGGCCTCTTCAAGGGCAGCAAGCGCCAGCAGCAGATGTATGCCCAGCATGCCCAAGCGGCCGGCGTGGGCGACGAGCCACCCGCATCCACGGATGGAAACCACCATGCGTAAACCGACATTCGCCCTCGTGGCGCTCGCCGCCGCGGCCGCCATTTCCGGCTGCAGCTTCATCCCGAAGTACGAACGCCCGGCCGCTCCGGTCGAGCAGGCCTTCCCGCCGGCGCCGGCCATCGACGGCGCGGCGCCGCGACTGCCCGACGGCGCTGTCGCGGCCGACCTGCCCTATCAGCGCTTCTTCACCGACGAACGCCTGGCGCGGCTGGTGGGCATCGGCCTGTCGGGCAACCGCGACCTGCGCGCCACCGCGCTCGCCATCGAGCAGGCCCGGGCGCAGTTCCGCATCACCCGCGCGGCGCAGTTCCCGGCCGTGGGCCTGGCCGCCAACGCCACGCGTGCGCCGAACCCGGTCACCGGCGACCTGTACAACACCTACCAGCTCGGGCTGGCCGTCACCTCGTGGGAGCTCGACTTCTTCGGCCGGCTGCAGAGCCTGAAGGAACAGGCGCTGTCGACCTACCTCGCCTCTGAAGAAGGCCGGCGTGCCGCGCAGACCAGCCTGATCGCCGGCATCGCCAACGCCTGGCTGGCGCTGCAGGCCGACGAGGAACTGCTCGACATCTCGCGCCGCACCGTCGCCACGCGCGAGGATTCCGTGCGCCTGACCCGCATGCGGCTGGAAAACGGCGTGTCGTCCGCGCTTGACGCCCGCCAGGCCGAGTCTCTCGCCGAAAGCGCGCGCGCCACGCTGGCCCAGGCGCAGCGCCAGCGCGCGCTCGACGAGAACTCGCTGGTGCTGCTGCTCGGCCAGCCGCTGCCGGCCGACATCCGCAGCAGCCTTGCCGGCAATCGCCTGGCCGACGTGGCGCCGTTCCCGGTACTGCAGGCCGGCCTGCCGTCGGACCTGCTGACCCGCCGCCCGGACATCCGCCAGAGCGAGCAGCAACTGATCGCGGCCAACGCCAACATCGGCGCGGCGCGGGCGGCGTTCTTCCCGCGCATCTCGCTGACCGCGCAGGCGGGCTTCGCCAGCAGCGAGCTGTCCGACCTGTTCAAGAATTCGGCCTTCAGCTTCGCGCCCTCGCTGCTGCTGCCGATCTTCGACGCCGGCCGCAACCAGGCCGGGCTCGACTCGGCGCGCGCCGGTCGCGAGATCGCGGTCGCCCAGTACGAGAAGGCGATCCAGACTGCCTTCCGCGAAGTCGCCGATGCACTGGCCGGCGAGGCCACGCTCGCCGAGCAGCTGCGCGCGCTGCAGGCCCAGGCGCAGGCGGAGAGCGGCCGGTTCGAGCTGTCCGACCTGCGCTACCGCAACGGCGTCTCGACCTACCTCGACCTGCTCGACGCCCAGCGCTCGCTCTTCGCCGCGCAGCAGGCCGTGGTGCAGACCCGGCTGGCGCAGCGGCAGAACCAGGTCGCGCTGTACCGCGCCCTCGGCGGCGGCTGGACGGCGGCCGACGAAGTCGCCGCCAACAACGCCGGCGGCACCGCTTCGCCGCGCTGAGCCTCATGGAAACCCCCCTGTCCCGCGGGCCGCGCGGCAGGGGGTGGCTCCCTATAATCGTTCGCTGATTCCCGGCTACTCCACGCCTGGATCGCCCCGATGAAAAGCTGAGGACGCCAAGCCCATGAGCGAGACAAATCCGGCAGACGAGGGCCACTCGGGCCCGATCAAGAATCCCAAGCAGTTGCTGGTAGCGGTCTTCTTCTCGTTCGTGGTGCCGATCTTCGCGATCATCGGGCTCGTCCTCTACGTCACCTCCGCCAACAAGCCCGCGCCCGGCGTCAGCGAGGCCGACTCCCAGAAAGCGCTCGAGGCACGCATCCAGCGCATCGGCACCGTCGAGATCCGCGATGCCAACCGGCCATTGCAGTCGGGCGAAGATGTCTTCAAGGCCCAATGCGCCACCTGCCACGCCACCGGCATGGTCGGCGCGCCGAAGTTCGCCGACGCCGCCGCCTGGGGTCCGCGCCTGGGTCAGGGCTACGATGGCCTGCTGCATTCGGCGCTCGCCGGCAAGGGCGCCATGCCGGCGCAGGGCGGCGGCGACTTCGACGACGTCGAGATCGGCCGGGCGGTGGTCTACATGGCCAACGCCGGTGGCGCGAGCTTCCCGGTGCCCGACCGGCCGGCCGCCACGGCCGCCGCCGGTGCGGCAGCAGCGACCACGGCACCCGCGCCCACCGCCGCGCCGGTGCAGGCGGCCGCTGCATCGCCGGGGCCCGCCACGGGCACGCCGGCCGGTGCCGCTCCTGCCGCTGCACCGGCCACAGCTGTGGCGGCGTCCGCCGCCACGGCCAATGCGGCAGGCGAGGCGCTCTACAAGCAGACCTGCCAGGTTTGCCACGCGGCCGGTATCGCCAACGCGCCGAAGTTCGGCGACAAGGCGGCGTGGGCACCGCGCATCGCCACCGGCATGGACACCCTGGTCAATGCCGCCCTCCATGGCATGGGGGCGATGCCTGCGAAGGGCGGCTCCAGTGCTTCGGACGCTGACGTGCGTGCGGCCGTCGAGTACATGGTCAATGCCGCCCGATAGATGCGGGTGTGAACCGCAATCGATCGCCGAAAAAAATCGCAGCCCCTGCCGGCTGACTGGCTACTGACGACCTGCGGCTTTTATGCCACGCCGAGGTCGGCATACGTTATGCTTTGCGGCGTTGCATCTCTCTGCAAACGGGCGTCCTGCTGCGTTCCCGATCCACCTTCGGCGCTGTTTAAATGAAGTACATCTATATGGCCGGGCCGCTCGGACCCAACGGCGGCGGCATGTTGCGGGTGGTCGACTATCTGATCCAGGCGCAGGACGGTTTCGAATGCTATCGCGATGCCCACATGGTCAAGCTGGACACGCGTGGCGGTGGCAGTCCGGCGAGCTCTTTCATTTACCTCGGCCGGGCGATGGCCACGATCCTGCGCAGTCGCATCGACGGAAGCTTGGCCGGTCTGCACGTCAACATGGCCGAACGCCTGAGCGTGCTGCGCAAGGGAATCCTCGTGATGTTCGCGCGCTCGCTCGGCATTCCTGCGGTTCTCCATCTTCATGCCGCGCAGATGGAAAGCTACTACCGCACCGCGTCTGCCCCCACGAGGCTGTTCACCCGTTCGATCTTCCGGATGACGACCCACAACATCGTGCTGGGCGACAACTCACGGCGCTTTCTGATCGATGTGATCGGCATCAGTCCGGACAAGGTCAGCATCGTCATCAACGGCGTTCCCGGCCCGGCCAACCTGCCCGAGTCCCGACCGGATCGGCCCCGAAAGCGTGTGCTGTTTCTCGGCAATCTTTCCGATCGCAAGGGGCCTGCCGACCTTCTGCAGGCGGTCGCCGATCCCCGCTTCGATCCGGAAACGATGGAGGTGTTCATCGTCGGTGGCGGCGACGTCGAGAAATATCGCCGTCTCTCGGACCGGCTGGGCCTTCAGAGGCTGGTGAGCTTTCTGGGCTGGGTCGATCAGGCCAAGGCAGCCGAGGTGCTGCGATCGGCCGACGTGATGATTCTGCCTTCCTACGACGAGGGTCTCCCGCTCGTGGTGCTGGAAGCGCTTGCCAATGGCATCCCCACCATCTGCACACCGGTCGGCGAGATCCCGACGGTGCTGCAGAACCGGGTCGACACCCTTTTCGTCAAGCCAGGCGACATCCAGGCGATCGCCGACAACCTGATCGATGCGCTGACCGACGGCGAACTCAGGCGCTCCCTGGTGAAGAATGGCCGCAAGGCTTACGAGAACCGTTTCTCGCTGGCCAAGTTCTCCTCATCCGTGGCCGCGATCCACGCCAAGCACTTCAAGCTTTCCCACTGACCGGGTGCCGCTGGAAGCCGCAGCGCCGCTCCAGTTCCGCATCGGTCACGGGCCGGGGCTGCCAGGCGCCGGATTCCACCGCCTCGGCCGCGTGCAGCATGTCCAGCGTGTGGACCAGCCCGCAGCCCAGCGCGGTCACGAGGTAGAGCCGACCGCGCTCGTCCACCAGGCACTCCGACACCTCGCCCGCCGGAAGACCGGTGTGCGAGTTCACACTGCCATCCGAATCGACGCGCCAGACGAAGGGCGCGGCTTCCAGTTCCACATACACCCGCTGCGGACCGTTCTGGAAGAACCAGCGTCCTTCCTCGTCACCCTGGTAGTTGCGCGCGATGAAGCCCAGCAACTGTTCGTGCCGCAGCACCGCCCCGCGCGCCGCCGCAGTCTCGGGAAACACGCCCGCGGCCTGCGCCGCGTCGTCGCGCAGATACCAGTCGCCCCGCGCGTCCAGGCCCAGCCAGCCGAAGCAGTCGGGCACGTTGGGCCACTTGGCCATGGCTTGTTTCACGATGTCGTCCATGCGTGGATTCTGTCGGAGCATCGCGACGCGCGGGTTACGACGGGTGGCGCGACGTGTGGCCGAGGGGCAGGTGCGCGCCCAGCCAGTGGCAGACCGCCTCCGGCATTGCATTGACATCGCCCGGCGGCAGCGCCCCGCGCGGAAAACCGACATGCCCGCCATGCCGCGGCCGCCACAGCACGACATGGTCGCCCGAGACCCGGGTCGGCAGGCTCTGCACCGGCACGAAGGGGTCGTTGGCCGCGTTCAGCACCAGCGCCGGCAGCCGGATGTCGCCCAGGCGCGGCGCGGCCGAACAGCGGCGCCAGTAGTCCTCGGCGTCGCGAAAACCGTGCAGGGGTGCGGTGAAGACGTCGTCGAAGTCGTACAGGTCGCGGGCGGCCTTCAGCACCTCGGCATCGAAGAGCCCCGGATGCTGCACCAGCTTGGCCAGCGCCTTGGGCTTCATGCTGGCCAGGAACATGCGGGTGTAGACATGGCGGT
Organism: Xylophilus sp. GOD-11R; assembly: GCF_033546935.1. Classification (GTDB taxonomy): domain Bacteria; phylum Pseudomonadota; class Gammaproteobacteria; order Burkholderiales; family Burkholderiaceae_C; genus Xylophilus. The sequence continues at coordinate 4,734,195 of NZ_CP137854.1, forward strand.
TGAAGCCCCGGCCGATGGCCCGGGCGCTGGCGCCCAGGTCGATCGGCGAGCACACCGCCGCCACCGCCGACACCAGCCGGGCGGCGTCGGCGCCTGCTTCCTCGGCCCAGCGAAGCAGCGCATTGCCGCCCAGTGAAACCCCCACGGAGAGGATCGGACCTGCGCCGTGCGCCTCGCGCAGCCGCTGCAGCATCCAGCCGATTTCCTCATAGTCGCCCGAGTGATAGGCCCGCGGCGCCAGGTTCAGGGTGCCGGCGCAGCCCCGGAAATGCGGCACCGCGAAAGCCCAGCCGCGCGCACGGGCGGCGGCAGCGAAGCTCTGCGCGTACGCGCTGGCCGACGAGCCCTCCAGGCCGTGGAACAGCGCCAGCAGTGGGCGCTCGTCGCCAGCCCCGGCTGAGTCCGCCGCCCAATCCACGTCGATCACATCGCCGTCGGCGGTGTCCCAGCGCGTTCGCCGGTAGACGGGCGCCGAACCGTCGCCGCGCCGTGCGTACAGCGCCGACCACACCGTCTGGAGATTGCCGCCCGGCAGCCACCAGGGCGCACGGTACCGATTGAAATCCGCCGGCACGTTCGTTCAGTGCAGGGTCTGGGCGCCCTCGGTGCGGGCGGTGGCTTCGCCGATCGCGCCGGGGCTGGCGTGGTGGGCCACCATGCGCCAGCCTTGCGCGGTCTTCTGGAACACGTTGGTGGCCACCACCACGGCTTCGGCTTCGCCGTCGGGCATGGCGAGCGTCATTTTCTCGACCACGCTGTGCACGCTGGTGGCCAGCGTCTCGACGCGCCGCACATCCTCGTAGCGGATCTGCGGCGCGCCGCGCGCGAACAGGGCCTCGAAGCTGGCGCGGATCTGCGCCACGCCGACCAGCCGCAGGCCGCCCGGGTGCACGCAGAAGATGTCGTCTTCGTCGGCCCAGCAGGCCATGAGCGCGGCCAGGTCGCCGGCGCGCAGCGCCTCGTAGAACTGGGCCTCGATATCGTCGGGCCGGCCGCCGACGGCCGCGGTGGATTTCATGCGGGTGCTGCGCATCTTCAGGCGGCTCGGCTGGGCTGCGGGGAGACGGCGGCGGTAGCTCGGTGCATGGATGGCTTTCCTGGCGTCGCGCGCAAGGCGACAAAGCGCAAAGCATAGCCTCGCGGCGGATACCGGTTGATGCAGACGGTCCGTTGCGCCGCCCGAAGCCTGTGTCAGACTCGCCGCCTGTCACCCCCGACGGCATACCCCCACCCTATGCGACACCTTACGCTTTCCCTGTTGCTGGCCGCACTTCTCACGGGTTGCGGCTACAACGAATTCCAGAGCCTTGACGAGCAATCGACCGCCGCCTGGGCCGAGGTGCAGAATCAATACCAGCGTCGCGCCGACCTGGTACCCAACCTGGTCGCCACGGTCAAGGGCGAGGCGAAGTTCGAGCAAGACACGCTCACCCAGGTCATCGAGGCACGCGCCCGCGCCACCTCGATCCAGCTCACGCCCGAGGCGCTGAAGGATCCGCAGGCCTTCGAGCGCTATCAGCAGGCGCAGGCGCAGCTCGGCGGCGCGCTGTCGAAGCTGTTGGCGGTGTCGGAAGCCTATCCCGATCTCAAGTCCAACCAGAGCTTTCGCGACCTGCGCGTGCAGCTCGAAGGCACCGAAAACCGAATCACCGTGGCCCGCAACCGTTACATCCAGTCGGTGCAGGAATACAACGTGAAGGCCCGCAGCTTTCCGACCAACATCACCGCCCGCATCTTCGGCTACACCCCCAAGCCGGCCTTCACCGCCACCGGCGGCGCCCAGGACGGCCGTGCGCCGACGGTCGATTTCGGCACTTCCTCCTCCCCACCGCCCGCACGCTGACAGGAGCCTTCGCGCTTTGATTTTTCCTTCGTTTTTCCATCGGTGGCGCAGCCCGGCATTCGCCTGGCTGGCCGCCGCTTTCCTGCTGACGGTGCTCATGGCGCCGTCGGCCGCGCGGGCGCAGAAGCTGCAGCCGATTCCCGCGCCGTCGATGCACGTCACCGACAACACCAACACCTTCGATGCCCGCCAGAAGGGCGTGCTGGAGGCGCGGCTGGTGAATTTCGAACAGGCGACCGGCTCGCAGGTCGCCATCCTGATGGTGCAGACCACTGCGCCGGAAGACATCGCCGCCTACGCCAACCGGGTGGGCAACACCTGGAAAATCGGCCGCCGCGCCATCGGCGACGGACTGGTCATCATCGTGGCCAAGCGCGACCGCAAGGTGCGAATCGAGGTCGCCAAGGCGCTCGAAGGCGCCGTGCCCGACCTGGCGGCCAAGGAAGTCATCGACGAGGCCATCACACCGGCCTTCCGCATCGGCGACTATGTCGGCGGCCTCACCAACGCGCTCGACCGCCTGGAGCAGCGCATCCGCGCCGAGGCGCTGCCTTCGCCCAACCCGCCGGCGCCCGACGCCGCGCAGGGCTCCATCGACGGCGACGAGCCGCTGGCCGATCGCGGCAAGACCGGCTTCCAGTGGTATGACCTCGCCGTGTTCCTCTTCGTTGCCGTACCGGTGCTCGGCGGCGTGGCCCGGCGCGTGCTGGGACGACGGCTTGGCGCGGTGCTGGCCGCGGTGGTCGTCGGCGGACTGGCTTTTCTCTTTACCTGGAGCGTGGTGGCCGCCGGTGTCGCCGGCGTGCTGGCCTGGGTGCTGGCGATGCTGTCGTGGAGCGGTCTGGCGCCACGCCTGGGCTCACGCGGCGCGGCCGGCGGCGTGATCGCCGGCACCGGCTTCGGCGAACTGACGCGCAGCCCCTTCGGCGGAAGTTCACGTTCGTCGGGCGGCGGCTTCCGCTCGGGCGGCGGCGGCGATTTCGGAGGCGGTGGCGCCTCGGGCGACTGGTGAGAGCGACATGACCAAGATCTTTTCCCGGCTCGCCCGCATCGTGCGCCACCGCTGGCGTGACGAACGCGATATCCGCAAGTCCATCCCGCCCGAACTCGTCGCCCAGCTGCAGCGACAGGTGGCGGCCAGCGAGCGCCACCACACCGGCCAGATCCGCGTCTGCATCGAGGCCGGCCTGCCCACCAGCTACCTCTGGCGCGACGCCACGCCGCGTGAACGCGCCCTCACCCTGTTCGGCAAACTGCGTGTGTGGGACACCGAAGAGAACAACGGCGTCCTCGTCTACCTGCTGCTGTCCGAACACGCCATCGAGATCGTCGCCGACCGCGGCCTCAACCGCCACGTCGGCCCCGGCCAGTGGCAGCACCTGGTGGCGCACATGGGCGACGCCTTCGGCGCCGGCCGTTACCAGGACGGCCTGACCCAGGCGCTCGACGACGTCACCACCCTGCTGGCAACCCATTTCCCGACCCGGGACGACGGCACCCAGCATCCAAACGAGCTGCCGGATGCCCCGGTGCTCCTGGGCGACCTGCCGCCCGGCTAGGCGATCCGGTCTTCGGCGTCGCGCTTCGCCCCGGCGGCGTCGGCGTCGCTCGACGGCATGACGAAGCGGCAAAAGCGCGGAGCATGCGCAGCCTCACATCCTTCATGCGAGCTCCGACATGCTGCCCTCCGTTCCCACGGCCGTCGCCCCGACGGCGCCCCATCCGCTTCGCCGACCCGATGCGCCGACACCAGCCACGGAGCAGCAGAGAGCCGTCACCACCTTCGAGCACCTCTCGCGCGAAGTTCAACAACTCATCACCGAAGTCGGCCTGCGCCGCAACGGGCACGAGCAAACGCTGGACGTCGACGCGACGCAGGTCTTCAGCGGTCTCAACCAGGAACTTCGCGACACCTTCTCAGACCAACGTCCCGCGCTGCTGGCGATGCGCGCTCTGGAGGCAGCGCGCGACGACGCCGGCTGGCAGACGGCCTGGACCCGGCTCGCCGAAGTCCCGAAACAATGCCGCGACCTTTGCGTCGACTCGGTGTGGTCGGCCGTCACCAGGCTCGCGCCGAAGTGGACCAACGAGCAGCTCGAGCAGACGCTGGCGAAGCTGCTGGGCCTGGACTGCGCCACGTTCAGACCCGTCGAAGGCGCTGTATTGCCGTCGCGGCCTTGGCTCAGGGCCCTGCGCCTGCTGCTGGAGCGCGAGACCAGTCCCTCCCCCACGATCGTCGCCGGCCTGTTGCGCCTGGCCGAGGCACAGGGCCCGATACCGGCGAAGACCTGGCGCCGCCTGATGGAGCACGTTGCGCGAGCGGCCTCGCGGTGGCCGGCGCCGGACCCGGCATTCACGGAATTGCCCGGACTCGACGAGCGCCAGGTCGAAGAACTGACCGCCATCGTGGATTGTGCGGCGCTGGCCGGCGAAACCCTGGAGCCTGACGAACTGGGCGCCCTGGTGGAACGCGTGCAGCACGAGACCTCGCCGCCATGCCGTCACATCGCGCTCGACCTGCTGCTTCGGTGTCATGTTCCCCCGGGTTGCCACCGGCCACCGGCCTTGCTGGAGGCCGTGGGTCGCCTGCCGGCGGCCGAACTCGAACGAGCACTGCGCACCTTGGCCGGAATCGGCTCCAAACTGCACGCCCACGAATTCGTGGTGACCCACCTGGACCGCATGCCGCCCTCGACCGCGATGCGCTTCATCGACCTCAAGCGCGATTCGAGCTTCCTGCAGATCGAGTGCGGTGGCAGCCCGACCAACCCACCCATCATCCACCCCTTGCTCGACCGCGCCCGCAGCGACCCCGGCGAACTCCGGCGCACGCTGGAAGTGATGGCCGATCGATCGCGTGCGGAACCCACCGGGATCCTGCGCTACCGCCTCGCCGCCGTCGCGATGCGCGAGAGCGCCGGCTTGCCGCCCGAGGACCGGATCGCGGTGCTGGCGCGTATTCCCTTCGCGTCGGTCGATGGCTGGGTGCCGGCCTGGGAAGAAACTTTGCGGCAGGCACCGCTGCCCGATACCAACGCAGGCCTGCTCGGCCGCGTGCGGGCGCTGACAGCCGGCCCCGCCTTGCCCGCCAACCTGCCGTGCCGGCTGGGAGAGCTGTACGCGCCGCTGGCCGCATTGCCGCCGCAGCAGCGCGCTGTTGCCCTGGAAACCGTGGCGCATATGTGTGCGAACGCACAACAAATGCCGCTCTCGAACGCCCACTGGCTGCGCCTGATCGACCTCTGCGAGAGCCTGCCTTTTCATCTGCGCCGCCGACCGCTGGACGCGCTTCAAGCGAACGCGGCCCGGCGTGTTCGCGGCGCTCCGCCGCAATTGCAGGCGCTCGAAGACGCCACGGATGCCGCCCGGCGGGGCTGGCTCGCCGAGCAGGTCTGAGGCGCGCGCCCGGCGCCGGTCGCTGCGGTGGGCGCGGCTACGCAGAAGGGCAATCGACGGCATGCTGACCAAGGTGCGAAACCACCGCAAGCGCGCTGCGCGGCGCGCGATGACGGATCCGGACATCGTTCGACACTGGCTCACGGGTTCGCGCGATCGGCGGCGGCGGCATCTGGGTTGGCGACCCGATCGGGCACGGGGAGCATCCGGCCCCATGTTGCCCTCCACCGCCCTTTCCGCCACCGCCGCGACCTCGCGGCCAACTTCTCTCGCCGCGCAGGCCATCTCCACCGGCATCGCAGCACCGCCAACCCGCCTGGAAGAGCTCCCGGTCGAAGTCCACCAGCACATCGTAGGACTCGGCCTGCTCCGCGAGGGCCATGAAGGCTTGCTCGACGTCAGCGCCCTGCGAAGCCTGAACGGCCTCAACCACCGACTCCGCGCCACCTTCTCCGAGCAACGCCGCGCACTGATCGCCATGAGCGCGCTCGACGAAGCCGACGACGACACGAGCTGGCAGGCGGCCATGGCGCTGATGGCCGCCGTGCCGCCCCCATGGCGCGAACTCTGCCGCGAGAGCGCGTGGGCGGCCTTCGCCCGACGCGCGACGACGTGGAACGACGGGCCGCTGGAGCGCGAAATCGCACGTCAGCTCGAACTGAACCCAACCACCTTCGCCCCGATCGACCGTGCGGCGCCTCCATCGCCCCTGTGCCGCAATGCCCTGCGCCTGCTGCTCGCCCGCGACAACAGCCCATCGCCCCTGCTGGTCGCCAGCCTGCTGCGCCAGGTGATGGCTGGCGGGCCGGTCGCGCCGGCGCAATGGCGTCGGTTGATGGCGCAGCTCGGCGAGTCGGCCCTGCGCTGGCAGGCGGCCGAAGGAGGCATGTTCGCGCTGCCTGCGCTCGGCGCGACGCAGAACGCCGATGTCGCCGCCGTGCTGGACTGCGCGGCCGCCGCCGGCCGTGTGCTTCAGCCCGCCGAACTGGCCCGGCTGGTGCAGCGCGTGGAGCGCGACACCTCGCCCGCCTGCCGCCCTGTCGCGCTCGACCTGCTGCTGCATGGTGCTGTTGCTCCGGGCGTTCGCTGGGAGCCCGTGCTGCACGACGCCGTGGCGCGCCTGCCGCCTGCCGATCTGGAAAAGGTCCTGATTCGCCTGACGCAGGAAACCTCCGATCCGGAAATCCGCGGTTTTGTGAATGCGCAGTCGGATCGACTGCCGGCGTCTGCGGCGATGCGCCTGGTCGACATTCAGAACGATGCGAATTTCTTCGCGCCTGCGAACGATGCCGGTGCGGATCACCAGCCCACCATCGGCCGTCTGCTCGACCGCGCACGCGGTGACACGGCCGAAATGCGGCGCTTGCTGGAAGTCGTGGCCGACCGTTCACGCCACACGCTGCCGCAAGGCCGACACAGGCGCCTGGCTGCCATCGTCATACAGCAAGGCGACGACCTGCCGGCCGAAGATCGGCTCGCGGTACTGGCTCGGCTGCCGTCGGACCTGCTCGCTCTCGGGCAATGGGCCTACCACTGGAACCGTGCCGTAGATGAGGCTCCGCTGCCGGCCACCACCGCCGGCAGGCTCGACCGGGTCAGGTTGCTGACCGCCGGCGCGCAGCCAGTGGCGAATCTGCAACCACGGCTGGAAGAACTGGAACTGCCATTACGAACCCTGCCGCAGGAACAGCGCTCCGCAGCCGTGGTCGCTGTCGCCCGCATGTGCGGCCATGCGCGGCATGCATCGATTGGCCAGAGAGCATGGCACAGCCTGCTGGATCTGTGCGAAAGCCTGCCCTTTCATCTGCGGCGCCAGCCGCTGGAGGCACTGCAGGCCACCGCGGCCCAGCGCACTCGTGGCGTGCCACCGCGACTGGCCACCGTGGTCGCCGCCACCGCGGCGGAGCGCCATCACTGGCTCGCGACGCACCCCTGATCCAAAGGCTTCAACCAGGCGACGCGACGGCCACCGGCACCAGCCACACCTGGCCGCCGCCCACCGCATACAGCCGTTGGCCGGCCGTCGGTGCCAGCACATGGGTGCCGGTGAAGTCGCCGAAAGCCGGCAGCACTGTCAGTCCGTCCTCCTGCACGAAACACGGCAGGCGCAAAGCGTCACGCCCCGGTCCGCGTAGCCGTACCGCCGGATGCACATGCCCGGCCAGCACGTGATGCCCGTCATGGATCTGCGGATGGTGGCAGCAGGCGAACGGGCCCACGACCCAGGGTTCGTCGACCACCGCGATACCGAGCGACGACGGCGGATCACCGGCATGGCTGTCGTGATTGCCCCGCACCAGCACCACCTCCAGCGCCGCATGCGCCAAGCGCCAGTCGTGCAGCGCCGCCATCACCTCGGGCGTGCGCGATTCGGCCGCGTGCAAAAAATCACCCAGCACCACCAGCCGACGTGCGGCATGGCGCGTGAGCAAAGCTTCCAGTCGACCCAGGTTGGACCGCGTGGTGCCGGACGGCACCGGCAGGCCACGCGCCCGAAAGACCGCCGCCTTGCCCAGATGCAGATCGGCGATGAAAAGCGTGGCTCCGGCCGGCCACCACAAAGCCGGGTCGGGCAGCAGATGGACGGTTTCGCCGTCGATGTTCAGATGGGCCATGGGCCCTCGATTAAGCCAGCGCCGCGCGACCGCGCTGCAGCAGCCTGTAATGTCGTGGCCACTAGGATCCCAGGCATGACACAGCGGAAAAAAGCCATTCTCATACCCGGCAACGGCGGCGGGTCCACCCACGACGACTGGTTTCCCTATGTGGCCGAAGGGCTGCGCCAGCGTGGCTGCGAGGTCGTATCACCCGGCACCTGGCCCGACCCGATGCTGGCGCGCGCCGCCTATTGGCTGCCCTACCTCGAACAACTGGGCACCGGCGAGAACACCATCCTGGTCGGCTTCTCGTCCGGCGCCATCGCGGCCATGCGCCACGCCGAGCGCCACCGCATCCTCGGCTCGATACTGGTCGCGGGTTATCACACCACGCTGGGCATCGAGGCCGAGGTGGTCAGCGGCTATTTCGACGAACCCTGGCAGTGGGAACGCATCCGTGGCAACCAGCGATGGATCGTGCAACTCAATTCGCCGAGCGATCCCTTCATTCCGATCGAAGAAGCGCGCTTCCTGCATCGGCAACTGCAGAGCGACTACCACGAGGTCGCCAACCGCGGCCATTTCTATCCGATGACCGAGTTCCCGGAACTGTTGGCCGCGGTCGAACGCTACCTGTGACCGGCTAGAGCAAAGGCAAGGGCCGCGACGGCTTGCGTTCGCGGCGCGGGCGGTTGACCGTCTTGCCGTCCACCGGCGTCAGCGAAAAATCCAGGTCGCGCTTGATCGCCGCGGCCGCGGCCTGCTCCTCGGCCGTCTGCGGCTCTGGCGGCGACACGCGCGGCGGGCCGTGGCGGGGGCGGCGGGAGCGCTTTTCCTCGGCCTGTGCCGCATCGGGCCCGCGCCCTTCGGCTGCGTCCTCGAGCTGCAGCACCATGCGCGCGATGCGGTCGGCCAGATTCTCGTTGGTCAGCTTTTCGCGGAACAGCTCGATCATCAAGGGAAAGGCGAACGGCCCCGGGCGCTCCAGGTGCTTCACCACCAGGCGCTGCGTCTGCATCTTGCGCAGGCTGGAGAGCAGCTGGCCGATGTCCAGCTCCTGGCTCAGCACCTCCTCGTCGGCCTGGCGCAGGAGCATGTTGTCCTGGTCGTACTTCTGGAACACCTCGAAGAACAGCTGCGCCGACGCCTGCAGCTGCCGGTTGCTGCGGCGCTCACCGGGATGGCTCTGGAAGATGAGGCCCGACACCCGCGCGATCTCGCGGAACCGCCGGCGCGACATCTCGGTCGCGTTCAGGCTGCCCAGCACTTCCTGCAGCAAGGCCTGCGGTTGCTCGTCGAGCCGCATCAGTTCCGGCAGCAGGTCTGCCCAGTCGCGCGGCGTGGCGCTGATCAGCTCCAGGCCGTAGTCGTTGATCGCGATGGAAAACGTGCCCTGCTCGCGCTGCGCCGCGCGCCAGGCGAAGAGGCTCGCCAGGCCGATGTGCGCATGGCGACCGGCAAAGGGATACATGAACAGATGCCAGCCCTCGCGGGTGCGCAGGGTTTCGACCAGCAGCACGCCCGGCACCGGCAGCGCCGACCAGCGCTGCTGCAGCTCCAGCAGCGGACGCACGCTGCGCAGCTCGGGCGAATCGAAACGCTCTGCTTCGGCCAGACCCATCTGTTCCACCAGCGATGCCGCCAGCACCGTCGACAAGGCCATGCGCGAGCCGCCCCAGCGCGGCACCGTCGGCCGGCCGGCGGTGGCCCGCTTCACGTAGGCGGTCATCTGCTCGATCTTCACCATCTCCAGCACCCGGCCGGCGAAGATGAAGCAGTCGCCGGGCTGCAGGCGCGAGAGAAAGCTTTCTTCCATCGTGCCCAGGCGCGCACCGTTCTTGATCTGCACCACCATCGACGCATCGCTGACGATGGTGCCGATGTTGCTGCGATGGCGCCGCGCCAGGCGCTTGTCGGTGAGCCGCCAGACGCCGTGCTCGTCGGGCTGCACCCGGTGGTAGTCCGGGTAGGCGGCGAGCGACGGGCCACCGCGCGAGACGAAGTCCAGGCACCAGTCCCACACCGCGCGCGGCAGGCCACGGTAGGCCGCCGTGCGTCGCACTTCGGCGTAAAGCGGCTCCGGCTCGAAGCCGCCGCCGAGCGCGACGGTCGCCAGGTGCTGCACCAGCACGTCCACCGGCTGGTGCGGCGAAACCCGGTTCTCGACATGGCCGGCGCGCACCGCAGCGCGCGCGGCGGCGGCCTCGATGATCTCCAGGCTGTGCGTTGGCACCAGCGTCACCCGCGACGGCCGTCCGGGCGCGTGGCCCGATCGCCCGGCGCGCTGCAACAGCCGGGCCACGCCCTTGGGCGAGCCGATCTGCATCACCCGCTCCACCGGCAGAAAGTCCACACCCAGGTCGAGACTGCTGGTGCAGACCACCGCCTTGAGCGTGCCCGCCTTGAGCCCCTGCTCCACCCACTCACGCACACCGCGGTCGAGCGAGCCGTGGTGAATCGCCAGCACGCCCGCCCAGTCCGGTCGCGCTTCGAGGATGGCCTTGTACCAAAGCTCCGCCTGCGAACGCACATTGACGAAGACCAGCGTGGTGCCGGCCTGGTCGAGCTCGGCCACCACCTGCGGCAGCATGCGCAGCCCCAGGTGGCCGGCCCAGCTGAAGCGCGCGGCGTTCTCGGGCAGCAGGGTATCGATGACCAGGCGCTTGTCGATCTTGCCTTGCACCAGCACGCCGGCGTCGTCGGGTTCGCGCGGGCCGAGCAGCGTTTCCATGGCCTCCTGCAGATTGCCGAGCGTGGCCGACATGCCCCACACCCGCAGTGCCGGGTTCCAGCCGCGCAGCCGGGCGATGGCCAGCTGCAGCTGCACACCGCGCTTGTTGCCCAGCAGTTCGTGCCATTCGTCGGCCACCACCAGTTGCACGCTGCGCAGTACTTCGTGCGCATCGGCGCGGGCCAGCAGCAGGGTGAAGCTCTCCGGCGTGGTGACCAGCACCGTCGGCAGCCGGCGCGACTGCGCACTGCGCTCGCCGCTTTCGGTATCACCGGTACGCGCGCCGGCGGTCCAGCGGGCGATGCCGGCATGCCGTGCGCCCAGGTCGTCCAGCGGCCGGCGCAAGGCCGCCAGCGTGTCGGCCGCCAGGGCGCGCATCGGCGTGATCCACAGCACCGTCAGGGGCGCTGCCGGCGGTGCCCGGCGGCTGGACGGAGCATTGCCATCGTCGAATGCCTGGTGTGCGAAGGCCTGCACCGCGCCCAGCCACACCGCGTAGGTCTTGCCGGCGCCGGTGGTGGCGTGCAGCAGGCCGGAACGCCCCTCGGCCAGGGCCTTCCAGACCTGCTTTTGAAACGGAAACGGCTTCCATTGCTGCTCGGCGAACCAGTCGGCAACGGCGTGGCGCGCGGCGGCCGGGCGAGGCAAGGCATTCATCATCCGCATTCTGTCCGAGGCGGCCACGACCGGCGTCGGCATGGCGGGCAGATGGCTGTAGGACCGCCTTGCATGACTTCGCCTCGAACGACACGGCTTCGGCCGCGACACCACTTGGCGCCAGCGTCCATCCAAATCATCGATTTCACAAAAAGGAGACACGATGATCCGAACGCTTCCCCCTTCAACTCCACCGCAGGCGTTTCCCACGCGCACTCAGCGGTCGCACCAAAGTCGCGGATCCGGAAGGTCGACCGAGGGTGTGCAAACCGACGATCAGGGGCCTCACCTGCTGGTGACCCGGTTTCCTGACAAGCCAACGGCGATGTCCAGCGAATTCGCGCCTCGGTCCCGCCACGCGAACATGAGTTCCGGTCTGCCCGATGCGATGGTGGAACATCTGGGGGGGTTTTGTGGCACCGCCGTCTTCGACATCCCGGCCGAGCTGGTGCAAAAAGCCCTGGCCTTGCAGGCTCTGAGGACCGATGCCGATGCCGATGACACAACACCAACCGAATTGGCGACCGACCGCGTGGTGGCCGCGGCCCTCGCCATCGACAGCCGCACCAAGAAGCCCACCGAAGACGATGTGCGGACGCTGCGCACCGCCGTAAGAGCACTGGCGGCCCAGATCGATCCGCATTGGCGCCAGCTCCATCCGGTCGAGGCGCAGGACATCGACTTTTCGACCATCGGCCTCAAGCGAAAGGGCGTCAACAGACCGCTTCGCCGCATCATGCGCAACTTTCACAGCCAGAGCGCCGAGGTCTCGAGCGCGGTGGCCCACGTCTCGATCAGCATGACCGACGTCGACCGACGCAATGCGCGCATCTGCCACGCCGCGCGGGCGCGCCTTCCGCAGCACGCCGGGCCGCACACCCTCGAGACCCTGCCCGCGGGGGTGACACCGCGCGATGCCATCGTGGCGCAGCTCACGCCCGCCCTGCTCGACGATATCCGCGACCAGGTGCTCGGCCACATCGACGACGCCTTCCTGACCAACGTTCGCCGCCACGCCAAGAAGGCCGGCGGCGCGCTGTGGAACGCCATCGCCGACGACGACAAGGAGCTCACCCGCACCCGCGCCCAGCTTGTCTCCGAAATGCTCGACCTGGGTAATCCGCAATCCGGTTTGAGCCGCGCGCTGGATGCGCTGGCGCCGCGCCTGTTGGAACATCCTCGCCTGGCCACCCTGCGCGGGCTGGAGCGTCACGACACGATCCTGAGGATCGCCGCCGAAACGTTTGACCAGGTGATGCAACCGAGCGCCGAAGAAGCCGAACGCACCGCCGACCTGATCATCGAGCTCGGCGAGGAACTGCAACGCAACTGCGACAGCATCCATCTCGAGGCGATGCGTCGCCTGCGCCGGGAATCAGAAAACCTGCCGCCCGACTGTCCAAGCGAAGTCGTGGCCGAAATGGTAGAGCGGGCCACCAAGCAGACCAGCAAGCAGATCGACACCGAGCGCACGCGCATATTCGATGAGTTCCGGCGGCGCAATGGCGGCGAATTCGGCTGCACCATGCTCAGCGAGCAGATCCGCGAGAACTGCAACATCGAGTACTACAAAAGCCTGATGCTGCCCGGAGGCGTCTGGGGCACGGTGTCGCGTGTAGTGCTGGCCGCCCTTGCCGTCATCAAGGGGCCGGCCGGCATCGCGATCAGCGTGGCCGGCGCGGCGCTGGGACAGTACGCCGCAGCGATCGCCTCGCAAGCCAGCGCCGGTGCCACGGGCGCAGCCAGTGCCGATCTGCGGCCCTTCGACTCGGCCCAGACGATCAGGGGCATGGTCGACCCGCAGATCTACTGGAACCAGCGCAATCTGAGCAAGACGATGCAGAAGATCGGCCAGCAAACGCTGGCCGAATACACCCGGCCGGACAGCCCCGCCGGCCTGGAATGTCGCTGCAAGGTGCACGAACTCGAAGTCGCCAAGGGCTACGACCTCCAGGCGCGGCACGATCTGGCGCCCGAACTCTTCGTGCTGGCCGAGTACGCCGATCACATGATGGGCCGCGATCACTTCGGGCTCGACAACGCCCTGCCACCACCCTTGCGCGTGGCCGCGCTGCTGCTCGAATACGCGGACGAACTGCCGGATCTGCATCAGCTCCAGACGCCGGGCCAGCCGATGTCCGAGGCCCATCGGCGCACCGTGATCGCCGCGCTCATCGAGGCGATCCACCGCCGCTCCGAGAATGATCCGGTAGCCGATGTCGAGACCATGGCCCGACGCGTGCGCGACCGGGTCGACGAATTGGTGCAGGCCTCGGGCCTCGACCGCCAGGCGATGGCCGACGACACCACGCCGGACATCGTCGCCATGCATGCCGGCGGCATCGAATTCATGGCGCTGATCCGCTTGTTCATGTCGACCGTCGGCGTGACCGAGCAGGCGCTGTTCGAATCCAAAGGCTTTCTGTCGGCGCAATACCGGGGGCTGCTGGTCAGCGCGATCGTGGGGTTCGTGGGGCAAATCCTCGTCGGTATCGGCGCGGTCATTGCCATTCCCGCGGCCATTGCCCATGGCGGGCCGCTCGCGGGCCTGGGCGCCGGGCTTTTCTTCGCCGCGCTGTCCTACGGGGTCGGCTCGTTCTCCCGCGATGCGGGCTCGGTGGCCTGGTACCACGCCGACCGGCGCGCACAGAGCCACGCCATCGTCTACGGGCTGATGCGTTCGGCGCACGCCAAGCCGCTCACCGGGGACCGCAACCGCTATCGCGCCAGCATCCTCAAGGCCATCCACGGCAACCATGTGCCGCTCTACACGCGCCGCATGACCCAACTGGCGGCCAGCGTCCGCGCCGAGTGGGAAACGCAGCTCATGAAAGGAAGCTCGCGGCAGGCGCAGATGGGATTCGAATTCCTGCATTTGCTGGAGCAGACGTCGACCGCCCGACCCCGGCCACGATTCGCCGCCGAGCTGGCTGGGCGCTCCATGGACGCCATGCACGAGGTGGCGGCGGCGCGCAAACACAAGGGCGTGATCGACACCCACTTCGCGGCCATGGACCTCGTCTCGGCTTCGTCCGACGCCGCCCAGCAACTGCTGCGCAAACCGGTCAGCGCGATCAACGACACCGCCCAGGCGTATCTGTCTGACCGTGATGCCTATGGCATCCGCCAAAGCTATCGCTACGCCGACAAGCACCCGGACCTGTTCCCCGACGAAGAAGGCGCAATTCCATTGAGTGCCGAACTGAGCACCCTGCGCGCCCAAGCCCGCGAATGCTTCGACGCGCACCTGGTCCAGCACGCCGACGAGCCCGACTTCCAGCTGCCCCTCGTCATGCTGGAGTCGCTCAAGGTCGCGCTGCGCACACCCATCGCCGACGACGAGACCGAAATCTGGCTGGCTCGCATCGAAGTGGAGCTCACGCGCGACGGCCTGCTTTCCGACGGGGCACCCATTGGCGATGCCGCCAGCCTGGGCCTGTCGGCCATGCCTTCGCAGCGCGCTGGTCTGCTCCTGGCCAAGCAACGCAAGCACGCGGTCGAAATCGAAGAACGCCAACGCGCCATGCGCATCCTGCTCAAGGATCTGCTGGCACTGCAAGCGGGCGACTACGACGCCATCCAAGACCCGCTGGGCATCATCGAGTCGTCGCTCCAGAGCTTTTCCAAAGCTGGCCACATCTCGCGCCACTATCGCGTCAACAACGACCTGGTTTTCCTCGCATTCACCCGCGGCACCGCCCGATTCGCCGGCCAGGTGATCCCGATCACCTGGCGGGGCGCAGCTGCCGCCGTCGTGGTGCTGGCCACCGGCGCGTTGGCCATCGCCCAGGCGGTCGACAAAACCGGCGACATCGTGCTGGAAAAGCTCGACCAGGAAGCCATCGACGCCATGGAAGCGCAAGGCATCAAGCCGACGTCGCTGCAGGCCGACGGCTTTGCGCCCAAATACAGCAGCCTGGCGAGCACCCTCTTCGGCAACACGATGAATGCGGTGCAGCCGGTGACCAATCCGTTAACGTTCCAGATAGGCTCACAGACCCAGTTCCTGCGCGGCGGCACGGTCCCCAACGACCCGACGCTCCACAGCCTCATCGTGCATTCCGTCCAGGACATGCAGCACTATCGCCTGGCCAACAACCACTGGACCGGCGAGGCCGTCGGACCCGACAGCCTGCTGGAGTTCCTGCGCACCAACGCCGGCACGACCCAACTCAAACTGCAGGTCGACCGCAAGCTCAAGCCGCTGCCTGACGCGGACCTGCTCGACGCCGACGATCGCATCCGCTGGCGCCGTGCGAGAGCGCAGTCCAAACGCGGTTGGTTCACCCGGCTGGGCAACTACAAACCAAGCCGTTACGTCCGCGACCTGACGTACGCGGTGCGCGGCCGCCACCATTACGACCAGGTGCAGAACGACCTGCATCGGCTGGCCGCGGGGCTGACCGTGGCGGGTTATGAACTGGCATCGATGGGCGCCCCGATCGACGCTCCGGTCGAAAGCGAGCTGAGCCCTGGCGTTCGGCGTTATGTCAGTGCGCTCATCGCCAATCTGCTGCGGCAACCCAACGTGCTGCCCACCCTCTTCCACGACCCGGCGCCAGCCACGGCCCGCGAGCAGCACGCGGTGCTGCTGGAGATCGCCGAGCGCAACCCCTGGTACCTGCTGCAGCTGGTGCACATGCACCGGGCCTGGCGGGAGGCCGAGGGCGACGTGGCCGACGCCCGCAGCCTGGCCATCTTCCAGGAAAGGCTGACCGAGGACATCGAACGCGTCGCCCTGCCCCTGGCCGAGCGCCGCTTGCGGCAGGCCATCGCCCTCTGCGACGAAATTCCGCTGCCGCCTGGCCAGGAGCAAGAGTTGCGCGACGAGCTGGATCGAACCCGGGAAGACGTCGAGGCCATGTCGCCGGGTCCGGCACGGCAGCATCTGGAAGACCTCCTGGACCGATTCGCCACGGCGCTGGACCACGCGCAGGCCACGTGGCTCTAGCGCTGGCAACGTCCCCGGATGCGGCTCACGGATCGGAATGGGGCAGCAAGGCCGCCAGCGTCTGCAGGCTGTCGGCCTCTTCCACCGGCTTGTCTTCGCGCCAGCGCAGCATTCTCGGAAAGCGCACCGCAATGCCGCTTTTGTGGCGGCTGCTGCGCGAGATGCCCTCGAAGCCCAGCTCGAAGACCAGCGTGGGCTTGACGCTGCGCACCGGGCCGAAGGTCTCCACCGTGGTTCGGCGGATCACCGCGTCGACCCGGCCCATCTCGGCGTCGGTCAGGCCCGAGTAGGCCTTGGCGAAAGGCACCAGCCGGCGCTCGCCGGTGGCCGCATCGGTGTCCCATACGGCGAAGGTGTAGTCGCTGTAGAGACTGGCGCGGCGGCCGTGGCCGCGCTGGGCGTAGATCAGCACCGCGTCGACCGACAGCGGATCGATCTTCCACTTCCACCAGGTGCCGACGTCCTTGGTGCGGCCGACGCCGTACTCCGCATCGAGGGCCTTGAGCATCATGCCTTCGACGCCCATCGACCTCGCCTGTTCGCGCTGCACCGCCAGGTCGGCCCAGTCGGCGCCAAACAGCAACGGGCTGGGCACCAGTTGCGGATGCGTCGTGCGGGCGACGAGCGCGTCGAGCCGTGCGCGGCGCTCCTGTTGCGGCAGACGGCGCAGATCCTGGCCGTTTTCTTCCAGCAGGTCGTAGGCCAGCAGCACCACCGGCAATTCGCGCAACATCTTCGGCCCGATCGTCTTGCGGCCGATGCGTTTCTGCAGCTCGGCGAAAGGTTGTACCCGGTCGTCGCGCCACACCACGATCTCGCCGTCGATCACCGTGCCGTCGGCCAGCGCCCCCCCGAGAGCGCGCAGCTCGGGATAACGGTCGGTCACCAGTTCCTCGCCGCGCGACCAGATCCACACATCGCCCGCGCGCCGCACTAACTGGGCACGGATGCCGTCCCATTTCCACTCCACCTGCCATCGTTGGGGTGGCCCCAGCGTGGCATCGAATTGCGCCACCGGCAGCGCCAGCGGATGGGCCAGGAAGAAGGGATACGGATGGCCGCCGGTTTGCGCCTCGGACTCGCCCGGCGTGGCCGGTGCGATGAGCCGCCGGTAGTCGTCGGCATCGGGCAGGCCGCCGATGGCGGTGTAGCCGATCAAGCGCTGCGCCACCTGCTTCGGGTCGAGCCCGCCGATCGCCGCCAGCGCCTGTGTCACTTGCAGCCGCGACACCCCCACCCGGAAGCTGCCGGTGATCAGCTTGAAATACACCAGGCGGTCGGCTGGATCGAGCAAGGCCCATTGGGCCCGCAGCACGTCGGGCAACTGTTCAGGCGGCGTCTTGCGCAGCGGCAGCAGGTGCTGACGCATCCATTGCGCCAGACCCAGATCGTGCTCGCCGGGCGGCGGCGGCGGCAACAACAGCGAGATGGTTTCGGCGAGGTCGCCGACCGCGTCGTAGCTCTCTGCGAACAACCACTCCGGCAAGCCGGCGGCATCGCGAGCGAGCTCGCGCAGCAGCCGGGTCGCCACCAGCTGGCGCGGCTTGCCGCCGGCCAGGAAATACACCGCCCAGGCAGCGTCCTGCGCGGGTGCCGCCGAGAGATAAGCCTGCAGCGCCGCCTGCTTGGCCAGCGTGGACGTGGTGGCGTCGAGGGCACGGTAGAGCGCGGCGAAGGCCTTCATGCGGGCGCCTCCGCCGTCGCTTCCGCATCCTCGTCGCCGTACTCGGTCTTGAACGACCGGGCATCCAGTCCCTGTTCGGCCAGCCAGCGCACCATCACCGCCACGCTGCCGTGGGTGACGTAGACGCATTCGGCACCGGTCGCGCCGATCGCCTTCTGCAGGCCGGGCCAGTCGGCGTGGTCGGACATGACGAAGCCCTTGTCCACGCCGCGCCGCCGGCGTGTGCCACGCAGTTGCATCCAGCCGCTGGCGAAGCCGTCGGAATAGCCGGGAAAGCGGCGCATCCACGGCGTGCTCTGGGCCGAGGGCGGCGCCAGCACCAGCGCGGTTTTGAGCAGGGCGGCGTTCACGCTTTCGTCGCTCACCCGCCGGGTGTCGGGCAGGCGCACGCCGGCTGCGCGGTAGACGGCATTGAGCGGCTCGACCGCGCCGTGCACGACGATCGGGCCGATGCTCGCATCCACGCCATGCAGCACGCGCTGGGCCTTGCCGAAGGCATAGCAGAACAGTACTGAGGGCCGCCCGGCCGCGGCATTGGCGCGCCACCAGGCGTCGATCTCGGCGAACAGCTCGGGCTGCGAGGGCCAGCGGTAGATGGGCAGGCCGAAGGTGGATTCGGTGATGAAGGTGTCGCAGCGCACCGGCTCGAAGGGCGCGCAGGTGCCGTCGTCCTCGAGCTTGTAGTCGCCCGAAGCCACCCACACCCGGCCGCCGTGCTCCAGCCGCACCTGCGCCGATCCCAGCACATGGCCGGCTGGATGCAGCGAGATGCGCACGCCATGGTGTTCTACGGTTTCGCCGTAGGGCAAGGTCTGCAGCGGTATGTCCGCGCCGAGCCGGGCGCGCAAGGTGCCTTCGCTGTCGGTGTGCGCCAGGTAGTGGCCGTGGCCGACGCGGGCGTGGTCGGAATGGGCGTGCGTGATGACCGCGCGCTCGACCGGCCGCCAGGGATCGATGTAGAAGTCGCCAGCAGTGCAATAGAGGCCTTCCGGCCGGGCGACGATGAGTTCCATGGAGCGTGTCGGGTGCGTCGTTGGGGCTTTGCCGCAGGTTAGCCAGCCTGCGCGGGCGGCTTGCAACAAATTCCCGTCGACGGAGCGGTCAGCGTCACTGCGAGAGCTGCGATGGTCGCGGCGGTTGTAACCGCACGCTCGTCTGCTCCAATCCCTTCAGGTCCTTTCAGGCCTTTTGAAGTTCAGCAGCCTGGGGTTGGCGGCCAGCGGCAGATCCTGGCGCGGGGCCGGCCGTTACGGTTGCGAAGGCTGCCTCACCTGTGACGACGGCGCCCATTCGATCATCCGCTCGAGTTCTGCGCGCATTTCCGACGGCGCGAGGCGGACCTTCAAGCTCAGATTGGCGAGGAATTGGCGCAACCGGCCTCGCACCTCGATCACCAGCGGTGCGTGCTGTGCCAACAAGGCGATCGCGGCGCCGATGTGCTCCGGCGGCAAGGGAAGGATCGCCAGGTCCGCCGAAAGCTTGT
Source organism: Xylophilus sp. GOD-11R (assembly GCF_033546935.1). Lineage (GTDB taxonomy): Bacteria > Pseudomonadota > Gammaproteobacteria > Burkholderiales > Burkholderiaceae_C > Xylophilus. The sequence continues at coordinate 4,753,537 of NZ_CP137854.1, forward strand.
CGAGCACATACTTGCGGTACGTTTGGTCAGGCGGCAGCGACGCAGCCCTCGCGACGATTTTTGCGAATCGATCCACGATCGGCGGTGGCGGCATCAACGGCAACAGGCAGGCGATGTTGTAGAGGTACTCGCTGTGATCATTCGCGTCGCTCGGCGGACTGTGGAGGAGCCGGTCGATGAAGTAGCCGCGCTCGGTCAGGCCAAGCGGTGCCATCTGGTCGGTCACGATGTGCACAAAGGTGGGGCCGTGCGGAGTGACGGTGTCGGCCAATGAAGCAATCGGCAGACTGGCGACACGGTCCATCAGTAGCTGCCGGACTTCCTTCCAGGGACGGCCCGTGAGCCGCTCCCACTCGTCGAACGTATCGGTCACCTGGCGGATCAGCGCCTGGCGCGCCTGGAGCGGAAGATGCTGTGCTTGCTTCAGGCATGCGTCCACCACCAGATGCAACTGATTGCCCGGCGCCGCGAGCGGTGCCCCGTCGTGCAGGCGCAAGCCGACAAACATCATCGCTTCGCTTAGCGCCTTCAGGCGGTCTTCGGCCAGCAGGGCCGGCACCTCGCTGTGCACCCGGTCCGCCAATTCGCCAGCGTCCGTGGTTCGTTTCGTGGCCATGGCAAATCGCAGAAAACCGCATTTGCTGACGATGCGCGAGGCTTGCTAGGGGGCATCTCCTGCGCAACCTCCAGGCATCGGTCCACCATCGCGTCGACGCGCTGCCTGTCGTCAGACGAAGCCCGCCCGTGCATTCGACTCCGGAGCACGCACAAGACTCCGTGGATCGGCCGGTGCCGCGTGGAGCGATGCAATTCGATCGCTTCGTCCAGGAACGCCTCGAGTTCGTCGAGTGACCCGGCTTCTTCGACAAGCACCGACAGCGCTGCCGCCGAACGTTCCGGTGTCGGTACGACCGACGGATCGAACGCGTTGGCGTACAGGCCAATGTGGCGCGGCGTGAGGTAACGCGTGATATCGGCCTGCACCTCGGGCGGCAGGCCGGTCAGTTCGCGGGGTCGGGTGGGCTGTCGGGCCGACAGGGCGGACAGGTCAGCGCCGTGGGCCGCCGGAACCGGTTGCGGCGTGTGCGCGGCAGCAGTGTCGGCAGCCGTGCGCTGCCGCAGACGGTCTGCCGCGACGCGGGAGGCGGTCCTGGACGGCGGGGAAGTCGATGGAAAGGGCAGCATGTGGGCGACCGGAGTGGGCAATTCGTCCATGGTCGCGCCAGGAGCGCCGGCCGTGCCGTGTCGTTGCGCAACGCGCGCGCTGGCGGCGAATCGGGCGCTCAGGTCAAGGCGGCGTTTGCGAAGACACCTCGCCATCGATCATCTGCCCTAGCTCGGCTTGTAATGCGGGCGTGACCAGACAAAGCAGGATGCGCAACCGGGCCCGGAATTCGCCAAGCTGGCGTGCCGACTGGAGCACCAGCGGCGCCTGCTGCGCGAGCAACACCATCGCCACGTCGAAATCGAAGTTCGAGAGGGCAAGGGAGGGCAGATCCGTCCCCAGCTTGTCGAGAATACGTTTGCGATAGCGCTGATGGCTCGGCAGCGTCTCGGCGGTCACGGCGATGTTCGCCAATCGATCCACGACCTGGTCGGGAGGCAACATCCGCAGCAGACACGCAATATTGAAAAGGGATTCGCTGTGATCGTCCGTTTCGCGGGGCGGGTTATCGATGAGCTGGTCGATGAAGGCCCCGCGTTCGGCCATCGGAGCCAGCGCCAGCAGGTCGGCCACGATGCGAACGAAGGTCGATCCATGCGGCGTTACCGCACGGGGCAGGGACGCCACCGGCAGCGCGGCAATACGGCTCATGAGGGGTTGGTCGACCTCCGGCCAGGGGCCGCCCATGCGCTGCTGCCACTCGCCGACCGTGCCGGTGACATGCCGGATCAGTTCTTCACGCTGTTCCAGCGCAAGGAGGTCGGACTGCTCCAGGCAGGCATTGACCACCAGGTGAAGCTGCTTGCCGGGCGTTGTGTGCGGTGCCCCCAGGTGCAGATGGAAGCCGACGAACATCATGGCTTCGCGCAATGCGCGCAGGCGGTCTCCGGCCAGAAGTCGCCGCACGTCGTTGCGCACCCGCGCCGCCAATTCGAGCGCATCGCCGGTCTGTTTCGTGGTCGAGGCAAAACGCAGGAAGCCGCATTTACGGACGATGCGCACGGCTTGGAAGGGCGGCATCTCCCGGGCGAGCTCCAGGCAACGGTCCACGAGCGCTTCGACGCGCGCCCGCTCGTCCGGCATGAGCCGCCAGGACAGCTTGTCCCTGAGCAGGCACAACGCGGCGTGAACGGGCGCGTGCCGCGTGCATGGGTGAAGCTCGGCCGCTTCCCCCACGCAGGCTTCCAGCTCCTTGAGCGACCGGGCCTCTGCGACGCGCACGCACATCGCCGCGGCTGAACGTTCCGGTGCCGGCACGACCGATGGATCGAACGCGTCGGCATAAAGGCAGATGTGGCGTGGCGCGAGATACCGCGTGATTTCGACCTGTACTTCCGCCGGCAAGGACCTCAGCTCGGCCCGTCGGGCCTTGTGCAAGTCCAGCAAGGCGGACAGCTCGGATCCGTGGGTTGCAGGATCTGCTGGTGTTGCCGGTACGACAGAGGTGCCGGCATCCGTGCGCAGGCGCTTTCCGTTGGTGTCGACGAAACTGATGGTCGCAGCGGTGTTGGAGCCACAAGGCGGCGAGGCCGATGGAGAGGGCAGCATGCGAACGAATCGAGTTGAGCGATCGGTCCATGCTCGCGCTTGTAGCGTCAGCCTTGACGGCGCGTTGCGCAACACCTGTGGTGGCGACGAATCGAATGCGCGGATCTGGCTACCAAGGCCGCTCGTTGGCCGATCGTGGATCGTCGGGTACGCGCGGAACCTGCGGTCTCACGGAGGGGCCAAAGGCAAGGATGACGTTGACGCGCTGCTCCTTGCCTGGCCCGGCACGCGCCGTGTGCGAATCGCTTGCCGTTGCGCTTGGCCGGTCAGGCGGTCGGCCCGGTGCGCGCCTGCTCGAGCATTTGCGTCAAGGCAGCGCGCTCCGGCCACGGCGCCAGGCAGACCAGAGCAGCTAGGTCGTCGAGGTAGTCGAACAGGTCCTCCCGCGCCATCAGGATCTGTTGCGCGGCCTGCAGAAGCATCTCGATAGCCGGTCCCACATGGCCTGGCGGCAAACGCCGGAAGGTCCTCGCCGACACCAGCCCTCGCAGTACATCGGCGCCGTCCCGATCGCCAGGAGGAAGCTGGGCGGCCCACTCGGTGAGGCGGGTGAGCCGGAGCAAGCACTGCGCGCCGGGCAGCATGGGCAGCAATGCGCCGAGGTTGACCAACGCGATGTATCGCGCGGCCGGCCGCTCTGGCAGGGTCGTCATCAAATCGTCGAAGAATGCAGCGCGCTCGCCTAACGGAAGTCGCGCCAGCAGGCGGCTCACGATGCGGACGAAGGCATCGTCGGTCGAGGCGACGGCCGCATGCAGCGAAGTGACGGGCAAACGAGCGATCTCGGCCATCATCGCCTGGTCGATCTGGAACGCTTGTGCGCTGCGGTCGTCGCCATGCAGGAGATCGAAGGGAAAACAGGGACGAACATGCGAACCACTGGGGTGACGGAATCCCCATGCTCGCTCCACCGGCCTCGGGTGCGGATCACGCCTCGCGAAGCACGAGCGTCGACGACGAAGCCCGAGGCGCCAGTCGCTCTTCTGCGGAGCTGGTGCCTTGCCGCCAATCTCCATCGATGTCCTGCAGCGGCCGCCGCTCGATCTCTTCGGCCTGCCCAAGGCGCTCCAGCAGGGTTTGAACCGCTGGTTCGAATTGCTGCCGCTGGCGCAATTGACGTGGCAACGCCACCAGCGCGATGCCGGCGTGACGGGCCATGGCGATCAGGCCGATGTCGGCCTCGCCGTGGTCGACCCGCACCTGGAACTCATTGCGTTCCACCACAACCTCCGCATGCGCCCGGCACCCGGCCAAGCCGAGCAGCGCCGCGAGGCCCGCGCAGGCCACCATGCCCGGCATCGGCGGCTTGCCCTTCGACACCACGTTCAGCAGCTTGGGTACGAAAACGAAATAGCCCGGCCCGATTCCCACTTGCCACTGCTGGCCCAGAAACTTGCAGAACTGGCTCGACAGCTCGCCGCGCTTCTGCAGGCGCGCGCTGATCTCCGCCCAGAGCAGCGCATCGGTGGCGCGACCGGGTTGCAGCAGGCGCGCCGCCACACCGTCCAGTGCCAGGTCGTTCAGCTGGAGCCGTTCCACGCGCTCGATATCGACCCGCAGCCGGACGAGTTCCGCGCGCACCTGGTCGTCGGGCAGGTTGGCGCTGGCGTCGGCGACCGCGCCGGCCAGACGCTGCTCCTCGTGGCCGGCGTGGGCACGCAGGCAGGTGGCGAGCATCGCGGCGCGCGCCTTCTGCGGGCCGGTGAAGAAGTCGCGCAGACGCGTTTCGTCGACATCGGTAGCTTGCAGCGAATGGCCGCGGCGCGCCTTGTCCGCGCCGTCCGGCGTCAACGGCGCGGCCTCCAGCAGGAGAAAGCCGATCGTGAACCGCTGCTTGCAACCTTCGTCCCGGGCCGCGAGCCATGCCTGCAAGGCCGAGGTGCCGCTGGAGGTGCCGAGCTGAAAGCCAGCCGAAGCCCAGGCGGAGATCCATGGACCGGCGCGCAGCAGCTGGCCGACCGGCGAGAGGACCAGCTTGAGATAGCGGGCGACCTGCTGGTAGCGGTTCTCGAGTCGGACCCGCGTGTCGGCCGCCTGCTTGGCGCGCACGTCGGTCAAGAGGGTGCGCAATGCTTCGGCCGCGCCGGTGTGCGCATGGCGAAGCATCTCCAGGCGATCGGCCGAACCGTTTGCTTCGCCGGCGCCGGCGTGAAGCGCATCGAGCAGCGCCTGCCGTGCTTCGTCGTATCGGCGCACCGCCAGACCGATGCGTCGGGTCAATGCAGGCTTGTCGTGCTGGTCATGGATACGCGTCCGGTCCAGGCGAACCACGAAGTGCTCAGCCCGCCACCGATCGGCGAGCGCGCCGAAGGGCTGAAGCAGGCAGGCGTTGATCACCGGCGTCGCCGCCAGGATCGCGACATTCAGCAGGAAACCCAGCAGCCGGGCGAGGTCGTTTTCGGGATAGATCGCATTGATGACGCTGGACAGGCAGGTGCCGAGCAGTGCGGCCGGCAGCGTCGACAGGGACGCCAAGGCAGCCGCACGGCCCTGTGCGATGGCGCCGGCTTCGATGTGATGCGCCGCCAGGCCCGCGGCCCGCATGAAGTCGCGCACGTCGTCGTCGGTGATGCAGCGCACGCGTTCGAGCATGTCCAAAGGACGGCTCCGCTCCTGTTGTCGCATCGAGATCCGATGCAGGATCTTCGAGAGCGTTTCAGCGGCCAGGGCGGCATCGACCGGCCGGGTCAGTTCCAGCTGCAGGGCCTCATACAGCGTATGGAGTTCGTCGGGTGTGAGCCGGGAGCGTCCGAGTTCGATCGATGTCGATGGGGCGGCGGCTGGGGCGAAATCCGTGTCGGCGGCCGCGACTGGGGAAGTTGGCCCCGAGCCCTTGCCGGGGAGATTATCCAGGCCGGGAGAAAATGACGATTGGCAGTCGTGCCAGATGTCGTCTTCCTCATTATCTTCACCGACCGACGGCAAATGATGAAACGCGCTCGCTTCTCCGGCAAAACCAATATCGAACATTCCGGCCCCTCGTATTTGACCAGGAGGAATGATCGAATTTCAGTTCATTCGCTTCCGCAATTCAAACGAACCGCGTTGATTTCAAACGAACGCTTGAAATCAACGCGGTTAAATTATTTATTTCTCCAACCGACCGAATTTTCATCAAGCCGTCATTATTAATCCACTCGGAAAACAAAAAGCCACCGGCGAAGGTGGCTTTTTGATAACCGCGAGAAGAATCAGCGCTTGTCGCGGAACCGGCGCAATGCGGCGATCTGGGCGGCCATCACGGCCAGCTCGGACTGCGCCTTGGCCAGGTCGAGATCGCTCTTGGCATGCTTCAGGGCTTCTTCGGCAGCGGCGCGGGCCTTGTTGGCCTTTTCCTCGTCCAGGTCCTTGCCGCGGATGGCGGTGTCGGACAGCACGGTGACCACATCAGGCTGCACTTCGAGAATGCCGCCGGCCACGAAGACGAATTCTTCGCCGCCATCGGCCATGTCGATGCGAACCGTGCCGGGCTTGATGCGGGTGATCAGCGGGGTGTGGCGCGGAAAGATGCCGAGCTCACCGGATTCACCCGGCAGCGCGACGAAGCGTGCCTCGCCCGAGAAGATCGACTCTTCCGCGCTGACCACGTCGACGTGAATGGTGTTGGCCATCTTGTTTCCTTTGATCTTCGAGACCGTTCAAGAAAAACGTTCAAGAAGTTGGTGCAAGGCTGGGAGACGGTTGCCTGCGCATGGTGGAGCGTGGCGCCGTACCGGTGTACGGCGAGCACTCCAGCGCGGCGCAGGCGCCCGTATCCGCCGCCTTACGCCAGCTTCTTGGCTTTTTCGAAGGCTTCGTCGATGGTTCCGACCATGTAGAAGGCCTGTTCCGGCAGGTGATCGCACTCGCCGGAGGTGATCATCTTGAAGCCACGGATGGTTTCGGCCAGCGGCACGTACTTGCCCGGCGAGCCGGTGAAGACTTCCGCGACGTGGAAGGGCTGCGACAGGAAGCGCTGGATCTTGCGGGCGCGAGCGACCAGCAGCTTGTCTTCAGGAGCCAGTTCGTCCATGCCCAGGATCGCGATGATGTCGCGCAGTTCCTTGTAGCGCTGCAGGGTGCCCTGCACGGCGCGGGCCACCTTGTAGTGCTCTTCACCGACGACGTCGGGGCTCAGCTGGCGGCTGGTGGAATCCAGCGGATCGACCGCGGGGTAGATACCCAGCGAGGCGATGTCGCGGGACAGCACGACCGTGGAGTCCAGGTGGGCGAAGGTGGTGGCAGGAGACGGGTCGGTCAAGTCATCGGCAGGCACGTACACGGCCTGGATGGAGGTGATCGAGCCGACCTTGGTCGAGGTGATGCGCTCCTGCAGACGGCCCATTTCCTCGGCCAGCGTCGGCTGGTAGCCCACGGCCGAAGGCATGCGGCCCAGCAGCGCGGACACTTCGGTGCCGGCCAGGGTGTAGCGGTAGATGTTGTCCACGAAGAACAGCACGTCGCGGCCTTCGTCCCGGAAGGACTCGGCGATGGTCAGGCCGGTCAGGGCCACACGCAGGCGGTTGCCCGGCGGCTCATTCATCTGGCCGTAGACCATGGCAACCTTGGAGTCTTCCAGGCTCTCCAGGTTCACGACGCCGGAGTCGGCCATCTCGTGATAGAAGTCGTTGCCTTCGCGGGTGCGCTCACCGACACCTGCGAACACGGACAGACCCGAGTGCGCCTTGGCGATGTTGTTGATGAGCTCCATCATGTTCACGGTCTTGCCGACGCCGGCACCACCGAACAGGCCCACCTTGCCGCCCTTGGCGAACGGGCAGACCAGGTCGATCACCTTGATGCCGGTTTCCAGCAGTTCCTGCGAGGGCGACAGTTCGTCGTACGCGGGAGCCTTGCGGTGGATGGAGGCGGTGAGATCCTGGCTGACCGGGCCGCGCTCGTCGATGGGCGCGCCCAGCACGTCCATGATGCGGCCGAGCGTGGCCTTGCCGACCGGCACGGTGATGGCCGCTGCGGTGTTGGTGACCATCAGACCACGGCGCAGGCCGTCGGACGAGCCGAGCGCGATGGTGCGCACGACGCCGTCGCCGAGCTGCTGCTGCACTTCCAGCGTCAGGGCGGAACCTTCGAGCTTGAGTGCGTCGTAGATCTTGGGCATGTTGTCGCGCGGAAATTCCACGTCGACCACGGCGCCGATGCACTGCACGATCTTGCCCTGGGTGCCTGCTTGAGTTTGCGTTTGAGCCATTGTTTGCTCCAAATAGGTGAACGGGTCCCGACGGCCGTCAGACGGCTGCGGCGCCGCTGACGATTTCCGAGAGTTCCTTGGTGATCGCGGCCTGGCGGGTCTTGTTGTAGACCAGCTTCAGCTCGCCGATGACGTTGCCGGCGTTGTCCGTGGCGGCCTTCATCGCGACCATGCGGGCGGACTGCTCGGAGGCCATGTTCTCGGCGACTGCCTGGAACACCAGCGACTCGGCATAACGCACCAGCAGTTCGTCGATCACGCTCTGCGCGTCGGGTTCGTAGATGTAGTCCCAGCTGGGCTTGCCCGCCGAATCGTCGGCCACCGGAGGTGCGAGCGGCAGGAGCTGCTCGACCACGGACTCCTGCTTCATCGTGTTGATGAAGCGGGTGTAGCAGAGATAGACGGCCGAGAGCTTGCCCTCGGCATAGGCGTCGAGCAGCACCTTGACCGGGCCGATGAGGCGGTCGAGGTGCGGCGTGTCGCCCAGGCCGGTGACGTGGCTGACCACGTGCGCGCCGATGCGGTTGAGAAAGCCCAGGCCCTTGTTGCCGATGGCCACCGCCTCTGCCTTGCCGCCCTGCGACTGCAGTTCACGCAGCTTGGCGGTGACGGCGCGCAGCACGTTGGTGTTCATGCCGCCGCACAGGCCCTTGTCGGTGGTGACCACGATGAACCCGGTGGTCTTGGCATCGTCGTTCGTCTTCATGAACGGATGCACGTATTCCGGGTTCGCCTGGCCCAGGTGGGCCGCGATGTTGCGTACCTTTTCGCTATAGGGGCGAGCGGCACGCATGCGGTCCTGCGCCTTGCGCATCTTCGAGGCGGCCACCATTTCCATGGCCTTGGTGATCTTCTTGGTGTTCTCCACCGATTTGATCTTGCCGCGGATTTCCTTGCCTGCTGCCATGTGTGCTCCTAGTGCCTTTCAGTCGATACGTTCGCGATCAGGCGAACGACTTCTTGAAGGCGGTGACGGCAGCGGTCATTTCGGCTTCGGCATCCTTGTCCATCGCCTTGGCGGCTTCGATCTTGTCGAGCAGAGCCGCATGGCTGGACTTCAGGAACTGGTGCAGGCCGTGTTCGAAGGGCAGCACCTGCTTGACCTCGATGTCGTCCATGAAGCCCTTGTTGACCGCGAACAGGGTCGCGCCCATCAGGCTGATGGACAGCGGGCTGTACTGCTGCTGCTTGAGCAGTTCGGTCACGCGGGCACCGCGGTCGAGCTGCTTGCGGGTGGCATCGTCCAGGTCCGAGGCGAACTGCGCGAAAGCGGCCAGTTCACGGTACTGCGCCAGGTCGGTACGGATACCGCCGGACAGGCTCTTGATGACCTTGGTCTGCGCCGCGCCGCCGACGCGCGACACCGAGATACCCGCGTTGATGGCGGGACGGATGCCGGCGTTGAACAGCGAGGTTTCCAGGAAGATCTGGCCGTCGGTGATCGAGATCACGTTGGTCGGAACGAAGGCGGACACGTCGCCGGCTTGCGTCTCGATGATCGGCAGCGCGGTGAGCGAACCGGTCTTGCCCTTGACTTCACCCTTGGTGAAGGCTTCGACGTAGTCGGCGTTGACGCGTGCCGCGCGCTCGAGCAGGCGGCTGTGGAGATAGAACACGTCGCCGGGGAAGGCTTCGCGTCCTGGCGGGCGGCGCAGCAGCAGCGAGACCTGGCGGTAGGCGACGGCCTGCTTGGACAGGTCGTCATACACGATCAGGGCGTCTTCGCCGCGGTCGCGGAAGTATTCGCCCATGGTGCAGCCCGAGTAGGCCGACACATACTGCATGGCGGCGGATTCGGAAGCCGAGGCGGCGACGACGATGGTGTAGTCCATCGCACCGGCCTGCTCCAGCGCACGCACCACGTTCTTGATCGACGAAGCCTTCTGGCCGATGGCGACGTAGATGCAGGTGACGTTCTGGCCCTTCTGGTTGATGATCGCGTCGATGGCGACAGCGGTCTTGCCGGTCTGGCGGTCACCGATGATCAGCTCGCGCTGGCCACGGCCGATCGGCACCATGGAGTCGATCGACTTCAGGCCGGTCTGCAGCGGCTGGTCGACCGACTTGCGGGCGATCACGCCGGGCGCGACCTTCTCGATCACATCGGTCAGCTTGGTGTTGACCGGGCCCTTGCCGTCGATCGGCTGGCCCAGGGCGTTGACCACGCGGCCACGCAGCTCGGGGCCGACGGGCACTTCGAGGATGCGGCCGGTGCACTTGACGACATCGCCTTCGGAGATGTGCTCGTACTCACCCAAAATCACCGAGCCGACGGAGTCGCGCTCGAGGTTCAGGGCCAGGCCATAGGAAGGCTGGCCGTCCGGGCCGGCCGGGAATTCGAGCATTTCGCCGGCCATCACGTCGGACAGGCCGTGGATGCGGCAAATGCCATCGGTCACGGACACGACGGTGCCCTGGTTCCGGATGTCGGCACTGCCCGCGAGCCCCTCGATGCGGCTCTTGATCAGTTCTGAAATTTCTGCGGGATTGAGTTGCATGACTCTTTCCTTGGTCGTTGGGGTTGCGGGAGTCCCGGCGCTTACGCGGCCAGGGCAGCCTTCATTTGGTCGAGGCGGGCACGCACCGAGGTGTCGAGCACCTCGTCGCCGACGGCGACGCGCACGCCACCGATCAGCGACGAATCGAGCACCACGCTGAGATTCAGCGGGCGGCCGAAACGCTTCTGGAGCGTGGCGCCGAGCTCGCCCAGTGCGGCGTCGTCGATCGGGAAGGCGCTGTAGACGACGGCGTCCGAAGATCCGCCTTGCGCGTTGCGCAATGCCCGGAACTGGCGCGCCACCTCGGGCAGCGCGGACAGCCGGCCGTTGTCGATGACGACCCGCAGGAAGTTGCGGGCCGCATCCGGCAGCGGCGTGCGCGAGACGCCGGAGATGACGTCGAAGACCTGGGCCGCGTCGACCTTGGGGTTGTCGGCGAACTGGGCCATCTGCGGATCGGCCGCGATGGCACCGAGCTCATCGGCCCAGGCGAGCGCCGCGTCGAGCTGGCTCGCAGGCGTGGCCTGGAACAGCGCTTCGGCGTAGGGACGCGCGATGGTGGCGATTTCGGCCATGGCGTGCGTCCTTAGAGCTCGGTCTTGAGGCGGCTGAGCAGGTCGGCGTGAATGGTCGCGTCGACTTCCTTGCGCAGGATCTGCTCGGCGCCCTTGACGGCGAGCACGGCAACCTCTTCACGCAGCGCTTCACGCGCACGGACGGATTGCTGCTCGGCCTCGGCACGGGCGGCGGCGATGATCTTGTTGCCTTCCTCGGTCGCACGGGCCTTGGCTTCCTCGACGAGGGCCTGGGCACGGCGTTCGGCGTCGGCCAGGCGTGTGGCGGTCACGTTGCGCGTATCGGCCAGCTCCTTTTCGACGCGCTGGTTGGCGGCGACGAGGTCGGATTTGGCACGGTCGGCGGCGGCGAGGCCTTCGGCGATGTTCTGGGCACGCTCGTCGAGCGCCTTCGCGATCGGAGGCCACACGAACTTCATCGTGAACCACACGAGGATCAGGAAGACGATCGCCTGGACGAACAGGGTCGCGTTGATGCTCACGGCAACACCTTTCTGGAAAGACGTCGAACGGGCTTAGGCGACAACGAAGGGGTTGGCGAAGGCGAACAGCAGGGCGATGGCCACGCCGATCAGGAAGGCGGCGTCGATCAGGCCGGCCAGAATGAACATCTTGGTTTGCAGTTCGTTGATCAGCTCGGGTTGACGAGCCGACGATTCCAGGAACTTGCCGCCCATGATCGCGATGCCGATGGATGCGCCGATAGCGCCCAGACCGACGATGAGACCGCAAGCCAGAGCGACGAAGCCGAGAACGTTTTCCATGATGAGTCCTTGAGATGGAGAGGTTGGTTTAGAGAAAAAGGAAACGGATAGCGAGAGTGGATCGGCGGCCTCGGTGACGGTGGAACCGCCCCTCGGCCTGCCTGCTTGCTCAGTGATGTTCGTGGGCCTGGCCGAGATAGATCAGCGCAAGCATCATGAAGATGAATGCCTGCAACGTGATCACCAGGATGTGGAACAGCGTCCAGATGGTGCCGGCGATGACATGACCCAGCGGCAGCAGCGTGCCGGAGATCGTCAGCGCGGCGGCGCCACCCATCAGCGCGATCAGCATGAACACCAGCTCGCCGGCGTACATGTTGCCGAACAACCGCATGCCGTGCGAGACGGTATTGGCGGTGTATTCGATGATCTGCATCACCAGGTTGATGACACCCAGGATGATCGCGAAGATGGGGTTCTTGCTCGTGCCGAAGGGCGCCGAGACGAGTTCGTGGGCCCAGCCGCCGGCGCCCTTGATCTTGAGGCTGTACCAGAAGCGCAGCACGAGCACGGCCAGCGCGAGGCCGAGCGTGGTGGACAGGTCGGCGGTGGGCACGACGCGCAGGAAGGCCTCGTGGCGGCTCATGCCCTGCGCCTCGTAGGCGTGACCCCAGAGCTTGGGCAGCAGGTCGACCGGCAGCATGTCCATCGCGTTCATCAGGAAGATCCAGACGAAGACGGTCAGGCCGAGCGGGGCGATGAATTTGCGGCTCTGCGCGTTGCGGATGTTGGCCTTGGCCTGGTTGTCGACCATTTCGACCAGCATTTCGACCGCGGCCTGGAACCGGCCCGGCACGCCGGAGGTCGCCTTGCGCGCCGCCAGCCACAACACGAAGATGCCCAGCAGGCCGAGCAGGCCACCGACGACGATCGAGTCGTAGTTGATGACGGAAAAATCGACGATCTTTCCTTGCTTGACGTTCTGCAGATGCTGCAGATGGTGAACGATGTATTCACCGGCGGTTTGGGCGTGTTCTTCAGCAGCCATTCAAATCAATCCTTCATGGCCCTCGCACGGGCGCTTGTATTCAATGTCTCGGCCGCCTTTCTGCGAAAGACGGCGCGTATCAGAAATGCCAGCCACCAGGTCTTCATCGTCGCCACGAGGCCGACCACCAGGGCCAGCCAGCTCAAGCCCTGCACCACCCTGGGAGCCAGGGCGAGCAACGCGAGCGTCAGTGCGATCTTGACGAATTCCCATCCCAGGAATCCGGCTACCGCAGCCCCCGGATTCGCTCCCACCCCTCGGCGGGTGACGCCCCTCGCAAACACCGCGGCGGGCAATACCACCGCCAGCGCGCCCCAGGCTGCCGACCACCCCGCACGGGTTGTCCCGGTGATCCCCCATGCCGCCAGCGCGACCAGGGCACCTACCGATGCCTGTCCCAGGATCACCCACCACGGCGAAACGGGTGGATGGCGTTCTCGCAGCTGTCTTGCCTCATCGGCGGTCAGCGGCTTGATATCCGGAACATCTGCCTCTACTTCATCGAAATCGTCCACAGGTCTCATGGTTTCCGAAGCCTGTTACGGTTTGCAAAAGTTCAGCAAAGCCATTGATTATAGGGAGATCAACGACCCCATCTGCCATGTCCGAGCAGGTTTTCGGAAATCCCTTCGCAATGGCGGGGCCGCAGACACGGACAATGCGGTGCGGCGCACCCCGCAACCGGACTTCCTGTATGCCGCCAGCGCAAGCTCTTCCCACCCTTTTTCCACGCCTGATCCTGATGGCCGCCGTAGCGTCGGCGCTCCTTCTGGCCGGGTGCCAACACGTGAATCCGTACTACGACGCCAGCAAGCCGCACCACCGGCCGGACGGGTTCCAGAACCGGTACCTGGAGTTTCAACCCAAGGGCTTGCAGGCCCTCGCCCGTTGGCGATGGGAGGCCTGGCGGCAGGACCTGCCGAAAGCGCCTGCGTCACCGCCGCCGACGGTCACGCCGGACCTCGCCTTCATCCGCGCCAACGCCGCGGCAGGCGGCACGATGGTGCCCAGCATGACCTTCATCGGCCATGCCAGCGCACTGTTGCAGATACCACTGGGCGACCATGGCCTGCAGGTGCTCACCGACCCGGTGTTTTCCGAGCGCGCCTCTCCGCTGAGCTTCATCGGACCGAAGCGCGCACAGCCACCCGGCATGGCGCTGGCCGACCTGCCACACATCGATCTGATCCTCATCACCCACAACCACTATGACCACCTCGACGAGGCCTCGATACGGGCGCTCGCCGCGCAACCCGGCGGGCCGCCGCTGTTCGTGGTGCCGCTCGGCATCGCTGCCTGGATGCGCTCGCACGGCGTGGCCGATGCGGTCGAGCTGGACTGGTTCGAGAGCCACACGATCGAGCGCGACGGTGCCGTCGCCGAGGTGACGCTCACGCCCTCGCAGCACTGGAGCGGGCGCAGCCTGGGCGACCGCCTGCAGACGCTCTGGGGTGGCTATGCGCTGCTGGCGCCTGAGTTCCATTTCTGGTTTGCCGGCGACACCGGCTATTCAAAGGATTTCGCTGACATCGGCGCCCGCTTCGCGCCACGCCAGACGCCCGAAAGCGGCGGTGGGTTCGACCTCGCCATGATCCCGATCGGCGCCTACGAGCCCCGTTGGTTCATGCGTGAGCAACACGTGAATCCGGCCGAAAGCGTGCGCATCCACCAGGACGTCGGGGCCAAGCGCAGCATCGGCGTGCATTGGGGCACCTTCAACCTGACCGACGAACCTTCGGACCAGGCACCGCTCGACCTCGCCGTCGCGCGCCGTGCCGCCGGCCTGCCCGACGACGCCTTCACCACCCTGGCCATCGGCCAGACGCTGCGCCTGCCGCGCCGCACGACCGCATCGAAACCCGCCTGAGGACTCACATCATGGAAGACGCACAACCCACCGCCCGCAAGGATTCGCTGATCGAGTACCCGTCGATGTTCCCCATCAAGGTGATGGGCGAGAAGACCGACGGATTCGTCCACGCGGTGACCGCCACCGCCAAGCAGTTCGACCCTTTCTTCGACGCCTCCACGATCGAGCTGCGCGACAGCAGCGGCGGCAAGTACCTGGGCATCACCATCAACGTGACGGCCACCAGCCGCGAGCAGCTCGACAGCCTCTACCAGGCACTGTCGACCCATCCGATGGTCAAGGTCGTGCTCTGAAAGGCGTGTTGCCCGTCACCGTCCTCGGGCGGGTCGACTACCGGCCGACCTACGCAGCCATGCAGGCCTTCACCGAGCGCCGCTCGCCGGGAAACGACGACGCGCTGTGGATCTGCGAGCACGAGCCGGTCTTCACCCAGGGCCTGGCCGGCAAGCCTGACCACCTGCTGCTGCCGGGTGACATTCCCGTGGTGGCGACCAACCGGGGCGGGCAGGTGACTTATCACGGCCCGGGCCAGGTCGTCGCCTATCCCTTGCTCGATCTCCGGCGCGCCGGCTATTTCGTCAAGGAATACGTCTACCGCCTGGAAGCGTCGGTGATCGCCACGCTGGCGCATTTCGGCGTCACCGGCCATCGCGTGGCGGGCGCGCCCGGCATCTACGTGCGGCTCGACGACCCTTTCGGCCATGCAGCGCTCACGGGCCCGATGCCGCCCGACGACCCGTTTCGCGGCCTGGGCAAGATCGCCGCGCTCGGCATCAAGGTGAGCCGCCAGTACACCTACCACGGCCTCGCCTTGAACGTGGCGATGGACCTGGAACCCTTCTCGCGCATCAACCCTTGCGGCTATTGCGGCCTGAAAACCGTGGACCTTTCTACAATCGGCGTCTCCGCCACCTGGGACGAGGCCGCAACCGTGCTGGCCGGCAAGCTCGGCGTCTACCTGGCGCCCTGACCGTCCCGACCCAGCCGACCATGAGCACAACCGACGTCGTTCGCGAGGTTCAATCCCTCGACACCTACAACCCGCTGGCCAAGCAGAAGGCGGCGGCGAAGCTATCGCGCATCCCGGTGAAGGTGGTGCAGGGCGAGGCCCTGAAGAAACCGGAGTGGATCCGCGTCAAGGCCGGCAGCCCCAGCACGCGCTTCTACGAAATCAAGGACATCCTGCGCGCCAACAAGCTGCACACCGTCTGCGAGGAAGCCTCCTGCCCCAACATCGGCGAATGCTTCGGCAAGGGCACGGCCACCTTCATGATCATGGGCGACAAGTGCACCCGTCGCTGCCCCTTCTGCGACGTCGGCCACGGCCGGCCCGATCCGCTCGACAAGGACGAGCCGCTCAACCTGGCCCGCACCATCGCCCAGCTGCAGCTGAAATACGTGGTCATCACCAGCGTCGACCGCGACGATCTGCGTGACGGCGGCAGCGGCCATTTCGTCGAATGCATCCGCAACATCCGCGAGCTCTCGCCGAGCACGCAGATCGAGATCCTGGTGCCCGACTTCCGGGGCCGCGACGATCGCGCGCTGGAGATCCTGAAGGCCGCTCCGCCGGACGTGATGAACCACAATCTGGAAACCGCGCCGCGCCTCTACAAGGAAGCCCGGCCCGGCAGCGACTACCAGTTCAGCCTGAACCTGCTCAAGAAGTTCAAGGCGCTGCATCCGAACGTGCCGACCAAGAGCGGCATCATGGTCGGCCTCGGCGAGACCGACGAAGAAATCCTGCAGGTGATGCGCGACATGCGCGAGCACGACATCGACATGCTCACCATTGGCCAGTACCTGTCGCCCTCCAACTCGCATCTGCCGGTGCGCCGCTACGTGCATCCGGACACCTTCCGCATGTTCGAGGAAAAGGCCTACGAGATGGGCTTCACCCATGCCGCCGTCGGCGCCATGGTGCGCTCGAGCTACCACGCCGACGAGCAGGCGCACGCGGCCGGCGTCTGAGCGATCGGGCGGCCAGGGGTGGCCGCCGGGCTCAGGCGGCTGTCGTCATCGCCGCTACCGGGTCTTCGGCGTTCAGCACGCCCTCGGCCCACGGCTGCAGCCGCAGCGCATCGGCGCGCAGCACTTCCTGCTTCACCGACAGGATCTGCGCCGGGTGCATCGAGAAACTGCGCAGGCCCAGGCCCAGCAGCAGTTTGGTCATCGAGGTATCGCCCGCCATTTCGCCGCAGACCGACACGTCCTTGCCCGCTCGCCGGCAGGCCGCGATGGTGTCGGCTACCAGGCGCAGCACGGCCGGGTGCAGCGGGTCGTACAGGTGGGCGACCGACTCGTCGGTGCGGTCGATGGCCAGTGTGTACTGGATCAGGTCGTTGGTGCCGATCGACAGAAAATCGAAATAACGCAGGAACAGCGGCAGCGACAGGGCCGCCGCGGGAATCTCGATCATGGCGCCGAGCTGTGGCTGACCGTAGCCGATGCCGGCGTTGTCGAGCTCGGCACGGGCTTGGTCGATCAGCGCCAGCGTGTGGCGGATCTCGCTGCCGTGCGCCAGCATCGGAATCAACATCTTGACCGGCCCGAAGGCGGCCGCCCGCAGGATCGCCCGCAACTGCGTGCGGAACATGGCTGGGTCGGCCAGGCTCCAGCGGATCGCGCGCAGGCCGAGCGCGGGGTTGAGGTGGGCATCGTCGCGCCGGGCGTCGTCCAGCGGCTTGTCGGCGCCGACGTCCACCGTGCGGATGGTGACCGACAAGCCGTCCATGTTGGAAACCGCCCGCCGATAGGCCTCGAACTGCTCCTCCTCGTCGGGCAGCTTGCCGTGGCGGCCCATGAACAGGAATTCGCTGCGAAACAGCCCCACACCGGCGGCACCGGCCTTGACCGCCGCCAGCGCGTCCTCGGGCAGCTCGATGTTGGCCAGCAGCTCCACCTTCTCGCCATCGCGCGTGATGGCCGGCGTGTGCCGCAGGCGAGCCAGGCGCTCGCGTTCGAGCTCGCCCTGGCGCTGCTTGAAGCCGTACTCGGCCAGGATGATCGGCGACGGGTCGACGATCATCAGGCCAGCGTCGCCGTCGATGATCACCCAGTCGTCCTGGCGCACCAGCTGGCTCGCGCTGCGGGCGCCGACCACCGCCGGAATGTCCATGCTGCGCGCCACGATGGCGGTGTGCGAGGTACGGCCACCGACATCGGTGACGAAGCCGGCGAACACGCTCTGCTTGAACTGCAGCATGTCGGCCGGCGACAGGTCGTGCGCGATCAGCACCAGCGGCACATCGGCGGTATCGGCCAGTTGCAGGTCCTGGCTGCGCGCCGGGCGTGTGGCGGGCGGCGCCACCGGAGACGCCACGCCGCGCATGAAACGCAGCACCCGCTCGACCACCTGCTCCAAGTCGGCTTTGCGCTCGCGCAGATAGGCGTCCTCCATCTCGTCGAACTGGCGCGCGACCACTTCGAGCTGCGTGGTCAGCGCCCATTCGGCGTTGTAGAAGCGGTCGGTGATCCAGTGCTTGACGCCGTCCTCCAGCGCCTCGTCCTGCAGCAGCATCAGATGCACATCGAGAATGGCCGACAGCTCCTGCGGCGCATCCTTGGGATTCATCTGCGCGACGTTGGCCTGCAGCCGCTGGATCTCCTCGACCACCGCATCGCGCGCTTCGCGCAGCCGGCCGATCTCGCGCGGCACATGCTCGGGCTCCACGAAGTAGTGGGCCACGTCGATCCGGCTCGACGCCACCAGCACCGCCCGCCCGATGGCGATGCCACGAGCGACCGCGAGACCGTGGACGGCGAAGGTCATGTCAGCAGCGCTCCGTCAACGTCGAAAAGATGAGCGAATGCGAAGCCGCCGGCGGCCGCCCCCGGAAGGGGGTAGGCGAAGACACGAAGTGCGCAGCCTGGGGGCGATCCATCACTCTCCTTCGCCGAACTTGTCGTTGATGAGAGCCAGAAGCGCCGTCATCGCTTCTTCCTCTTTCGGCCCATTGGTCTCCACCACCACCTGCGTGCCGATGCCGGCGGCCAGCATCATCACGCCCATGATGCTTTTGGCATTGACCCGGCGCTCGCCGCGGGCGATCCAGACCTCGCACGGAAAACTGCCGGCGAGCTTGGTGAGCTTGGCCGACGCACGCGCGTGCAGGCCCAGCCTATTGCTGATGGTGATGGTGTTCTGGATCATGTTTTCTGCGTGCCTGGTTCTGCGGCGCGGTGATCGCCACCTGCATCACGCCCTGCGTGCCACCGACGACCGCGCGCGACACCAGGGCGTCGAGCGGCTCGTGCCGGTAGCTGACGGTGCGCAGCAGCATCGGCAAGTTGACGCCGGTGACGAGTTTGGAATGGGTGCCGTCGACCAGCCGCTGGGCGACATTGCACGGCGTGGCGCCGAAGACGTCGGTCAGGACGAGCGTGCCGCCGCCGCGATGCTGGCCCATGATGATGCGTGCCGAAGCCAGCGTTTCTTCCGGCGAAACATTGGGCTGCACATCCAATGCCAGCACACCGTTGCCACAGTCGGGAAACACATGCAGCGCGCATTGGCGCAATGCATGGGCCAGGGGAGCGTGGGCGATCAGGAAAATGCGGTTGGTCATGTGGCGCTTGCGGGACAGCAAGACATTATGGCGGCCTCTCCTGCTGCTTCAGGCCGTTCAGCGCAGCCGCATGCCTGTGAAGAAGGAGTCGCGCGCCTGAGGATCGTGTGGCTCACCGTAGATCGCGGCGAAAAACACCTGCCCGGCCGGCGCTTCGGGCTGGCCGGCCGTCGCGAACCAGGCCGCGTCGAGCGCCAGAGGTTTTCCGTCCGGCGAGCGTCCCATCGCGCGCAATCGCAGGGACTGTGGCAGATTCAGCGCGCCAGGCGGCAGGAAAGGACGACCGGCGGGGCCGTCGGGTCCTGAAGCGATGCCCGCGCGGGCCAGGATGAGGTCCTGCCATTCACCAAGTGCGGGCCCGAGACGGGTCTGCGGCATGCCTGCCCAACCGACGACGAAGGTCGCGCCGCCGGCCTCGCAGCCGGCCAGCGTCATCTGCACCGTGCGGCCGTCCAGCGGCACGGATCGCATGGCATCGTCAGGCTTGCAGGGCATCGTCGCCGTCAGCGCGGTGGAAGCGGGCTGCACGTCGCGCCAGTTCATTTCCGGGCTGCAGGCGGTCAAGATCAGCGAAGCGCACAACGCAACCCAGTGGCGCGGAAGGGACAGCATCGGTCGATTATCCGGCCCGGGCTTCGGCTGATTCAGGGAACGGCCCGATGCGAGAAAGCCAGAAAAGGCGAAAAAAGGCGAGAAAAGGGCGAGAAAAAGCAGAAAGGCCTAAACTTCGCCCACTCGCCACTCGGCCCCGCCGCCCCATGAAGAAATCGATCTACGCCGTTGCCGCCGCCATGCTTGTCGCGCTGGGTGCCACGGCGCTCCTGGGCAGCGGAGCGACTGCCGCGCCGGCCTCGTCCTTCGTGCTGCTCGACGGCTCCCATCGCAGCACCGAGGACCTCAAGGGCAAGGTCACGCTGGTCAATTTCTGGGCGACCAGCTGCGTCACCTGTGTCGCCGAGATGCCGCAGGTCATCTCGACCTACGACAAGTACAAAGGCCAAGGCTTCGACATCCTGGCAGTCGCCATGAGCTACGATCCGCCAGCTTACGTGGTCAATTACGCCGAAACACGCAAGCTGCCGTTCAGCGTGGCGATCGACAACACCGGTGCGGTCGCCAAGGCATGGGGCGACGTCCAATTGACGCCGACCACCTACGTCGTCGACAAGTCGGGCCGCATCGTCAAACGCTACGTCGGCGAGCCGGATTTCAAGGAACTGCATGCGCTGATCGAAAAGCTGCTGGCCGCCTGATACTGCCGTCAGCCCTCCGGCCATTGGTGTTGTCGACAGGTGCATGGTTTTTCGGCATCGCTAAACTCCGCGTTCCGCGACAGCCCCGGTCAGCACCGGTGATCCCCGTGATCGTCCCCAGAGCCCAAGTCAGCCTGATCTCGCCCTCCACCCCTTCGGAGCTGGAAGCCGCGCGCGACATCATCCGCGAATACGCCTCCAGCCTCAATATTGACCTGGCCTTCCAGGAGATCGCGGACGAGCTGGAAAAGCTTCCGGGCGAGTATGTCGAGCCCCGTGGCGGGCTGCTGCTGGCCTTGGTCGACGGTGCCGTCGCCGGCTGTTGCGCGTTGCGGCCGCTCGACGTTTCGGACTATCCCAACGCCTGTGAGATGAAACGCCTGTTCGTGCGCCGCGCCTTTCGCGGATTCGGGCTCGGGCGGCAACTCGCCGAGGCGACACTCGATCTCGCGCGCCGCGGCGGCTACGCCAATGTGCTGCTCGACACACTCGACGAGATGGAGTCGGCGCGGGTGCTCTATGCCGATCTTGGCTTCGAGGACATCCCGCCCTACTACCACAACCCGATCGCCGGGGCCCACTATCTCAAGGCTTCGCTGTAGCGGTTGCTCCCGACGTCGGGTAAGCCGCTATCAGGCGGCTTTTGCCTGGCCCAGCATCGTCGTCGCGTCACTGACCTCGAACTTGCCCGGCGCTTCCACGTTCAGCGTCTTCACGACGCCATCCTTCACCAGCATCGAATAGCGGTTGCTACGCACGCCCATGCCGCGCGCCTGCAAGTCGAGCGTCAGGCCCAGCGCCTGCGCGAAAGCCGCGCTGCCGTCGGCAAGCATGCGCACCTTGCCGGCAGTCTTCTGCTCGCGAGCCCAAGCCCCCATCACGAAGGCATCGTTGACGCTGAGGCACCAGATTTCATCGACACCGGCCATCTTGAAGGCGTCGGCGTTTTCGACATACCCCGGCACGTGTTTGGCAGAGCAGGTCGGCGTGAATGCTCCCGGCACTGCAAATACCGCGACGGTCTTGCCGGCGAGCGATTTCTCGATGTCGACCGCATTCGGTCCGATGCTGCAGCCCTCGCCCTCGACTTCCGAATATTCCATCAGGGTGCCCGCAGGCAGTTTTTCGCCGACCTTGATCATGGAGTTTTCCTTCTTTCAAAAAATGAGAGTCAAAAATGAAAAACGGCCCACACGAGGTGGGCCGTTTCAGGGGTGCACAAACGTGGACCCGGTCGTCTTCAGACGAGAACTGCCTTCTGGACCAGACGGGTGGCAACCCAGTTCTTGGTCTTGGAGATCGGACGGCTCTCGGTGATTTCGATGATGTCACCTGTGTGGAATTCACCGGTTTCGTCGTGCGCGTGGTACTTGCTCGACTTGGCGACGATCTTGTCGTACACCGGGTGCTTAACGCGGCGTTCGACCAGAACGGTCACGGTCTTGGCACGCTTGTCGCTGACCACCTTGCCAATCAAGGTGCGCTTGAGGGATTTTTTAGCTTCCGTCATGTCGGCTCCTTACTTGGCGGCTTGCTTTTCAGCAAGGATGGTCTTCGCACGAGCGATGTCACGGCGCGTGACGCGCAGCGAACGGACGTTCGTGAGTTGTTGCGTGGCTTTCTGCATGCGCAGACCGAAATGGGCCTTCTGCAGGTCCTTGATTTCGGCGGTCACGCCGGCAACGTCTTTTTGGCGCAGGTCAGCAGCTTTGGTCATTTCCATTCTCCTGATCAGGCGCCGAGCTGGCGTGCGACGAACGTGGTGCGCAGCGGCAGCTTGGCAGCTGCCAGCTTGAACGCTTCACGGGCCAGTTCTTCCGGAACACCGACGATCTCGAAAACGATCTTGCCGGGCTGGATTTCAGCGACGTAGTACTCGGGGTTGCCCTTGCCGTTACCCATCCGCACTTCTGCGGGCTTGGTGGAGATCGGCTTGTCGGGGAACACACGGATCCAGATACGACCGCCACGCTTGACGTGACGGGAAATCGCACGACGTGCGGCTTCGAGCTGGCGGGCCGTGAGGCGGCCGCGATCGGTGCACTTCAGACCGAAGTCACCGAACGCCACCGAGTTGCCTCGGGTGGCGACGCCGGTGTTGCGGCCTTTTTGCTCCTTGCGGAACTTGCGGCGAGCGGGTTGCAGCATGTTATTTCTTCCTTAAACGGCTGATTACTCAGCCTTGGCACCGTCCGCTGCTGCAGCGGGCGCGGCTACCTTGCGGACGCGCTTAACGGTAGAGGGATCGACGGCACCGCCTGCACCGGCGGGCTTGTCGCTGCCATCGGCAGGGGCGACATTGCCACCGAACGTACGGCCACCATCGCGGCGGGGAGCACCGGCGCCCGGACCACGGCGGTCAGAACCAGGGCGATCGCCCGGACGACCATCGCGGCGCGGACCGCGCGGACGACGTTCTTCGTCACGCGGCTCGACAGCTGCGGGCAGGTCGTTGCGACCCAGCGTGTCACCCTTGTAGACCCAGACCTTGACGCCGATGACGCCGTAGGTGGTCTTGGCTTCCGAAACACCGTAGTCGATGTCGGCACGCAGGGTGTGCAGCGGCACGCGGCCTTCGCGATACCACTCGGTACGAGCGATTTCGATGCCGTTCAGACGACCGGCGGACATGATCTTGATGCCCTGGGCGCCCAGACGCATCGCGTTCTGCATTGCGCGCTTCATGGCGCGGCGGAACATGATGCGCTTTTCGAGCTGCTGGGTGATCGAGTCGGCGATCAGCTTGGCATCGATTTCAGGCTTGCGCACTTCTTCGATGTTCACGGCGACCGGCACCTTCAAGCGGAGCGCGAGCTCCTTCTTCAGGTTCTCGATGTCTTCACCCTTCTTGCCGATCACCACGCCCGGACGTGCCGAGAAAATGGTGATGCGGGCGTTCTTGGCTGGACGCTCGATCAGGACGCGCGAAACCGCGGCGTTCTTGAGCTTCGTCTTCAGGTACTCACGAACCTTGATGTCTTCGCTCAGCATGCCGGCGAAATCACGGTTGTTCGCGTACCAGCGGCTGGCCCAGTTGCGGCTCACCGACAGACGGAAGCCGGTAGGATGGATTTTCTGTCCCATATTTCTTCCTGGCCTTAGTTGCCGACCGTCACGTAGACGTGGCAGGTGGGCTTGCTGATGCGATTGCCGCGACCCTTGGCACGCGCGGTGAAGCGCTTGAGGGTGGTGCCCTGCTCGACGTAGATGGTCTTGACCTTCAGTTCGTCGATGTCGGCGCCGTCGTTGTGCTCGGCGTTGGCAATAGCAGACTCCAGCACCTTTTTAACGATGCCGGCGGCCTTCTTCTGGGTGAAGGACAGGATGTTCAGGGCTTGATCGACCTTCTTGCCGCGGATCAGGTCGGCAACCAGCCGGCCCTTGTCCACGGAGAGGCGAACGCCACGGAGGACTGCACGAGTTTCGGACATGTCTGCTCCTTACTTCTTCTGGACTTTTTTGTCCGCGGGATGGCCCTTGAAGGTGCGCGTCAGGGCGAATTCGCCGAGCTTGTGGCCCACCATCTGGTCGGTGATATAGACCGGCACGTGTTGCTTGCCGTTGTGGACCGCGATGGTCAGACCGATGAAATCGGGCAGCACCATGGAGCGACGCGACCAGGTCTTGATCGGCTTCTTGTCCTTGCCGGTGACGGCCTTGTCGACCTTCGCCACCAGGTGATGGTCAACAAACGGACCCTTTTTAAGAGAGCGAGTCATTTGTCAATCCTTACTTCTTGCGGCGCGACACGATCATGGACTGCGTGCGCTTGTTATTGCGGGTACGGTAGCCCTTGGTCAGGTTGCCCCAAGGATCCACAGGCGCCATGCCGGTGCCGGTGCGGCCTTCGCCACCACCGTGCGGGTGATCGACCGGGTTCATGGCCACGCCGCGAACCGTCGGACGAATACCCATCCAGCGCTTGACGCCGGCCTTGCCCAGTTGGCGAAGGCTGTGTTCTTCGTTGGCGACTTCACCGATGGTGGCGCGGCACTCGATGTGGATCTTGCGAACCTCACCGGAGCGCAGGCGGACCTGGGCGTAGATGCCTTCACGAGCCAGCAGCGTCGCGGAGGTGCCAGCCGAGCGGCAGATCTGCGCGCCCTTGCCAGGCTGCAGTTCGATCGCATGGATGGTCGAACCCACCGGGATGTTGCGGATCGGCAGGGTGTTGCCGGCGCGGATCGGCGCTTCGGCGCCCGACATCAGCGTTGCACCCGGCTCCACGCCACGCGGAGCGATGATGTAGCGACGCTCGCCGTCGGCATACACCACCAGGGCGATGTGCGCGGTACGGTTCGGATCGTATTCAATACGCTCGACCTTGGCCGGAATACCGTCCTTGTTGCGAACGAAGTCGACAACACGGTAATGATGCTTGTGGCCGCCGCCGCGATGGCGAATGGTGATGTGACCGTTGTTGTTACGGCCGGCTGCCTGGAACTGGGGTTCCAGCAGCGGTGCGTGCGGAGCACCCTTGTACAGGTGATCACGCGTGACCTTGACCACGGCACGTTGGCCGGGCGAGGTCGGTTTCATCTTGATGACAGCCATGATTACGCAGCCTCCCCGGACAGGTTCAGCTCTTGGCCCGGCTTCAGCGTGACGTACGCCTTGCGGACATTATCGCGACGACCGAAAGACTTGCCGAAACGCTTGGCCTTGCCCTTGGTATTGAGCACGGAGACACCCTTGACCTCGACCTTGAACAGCAGTTCGACCGCTGCCTTGATCTCGGGCTTGGTGGCGTCCTGCAGCACCTTGAAGGTCACTGCGTTGGACTTTTCGCCGACCAGCGTTGCCTTCTCGGAAACGATGGGCGCGACGAGGACGGACATCAGTCGGCCTTCGGCGAAGGTGCGCTGAGCGGGAGTGGGATTGACGCGGCTCATGCGAACATCTCCTTGAGCTTGTCGACGGCACCCTTGGTCACGACGACCTTCTTGAAGTGAACCAGCGACACCGGATCGGCGTAACGCGGCTCGACGACGAGGACGTTGGTCAGGTTGCGCGAAGCCAGGTACAGGTTCTCGTCGACTTCTTCGGCGATGACCAGCACGGATTCGAGGTTCATCGCCTTGAACTTGGCGGCCAGCGCCTTGGTCTTGGGCGAATCGACGGTCAGCGAATCGACGACCACCAGGCGGCCTTCACGAGCCAGCTGCGAGTAGATCGAAGCCATACCGGCGCGGTACATCTTCTTGTTGATCTTCTGCGTGAAGTTTTCGTCCGGGCTGTTCGGGAAGGTGCGACCGCCCCCACGCCACAGCGGCGAGGACGTCATACCGGCGCGAGCGCGGCCGGTGCCCTTTTGCTTGAACGGCTTCTTGGTGGAGTGATGGACCTGTTCACGATCCTTCTGAGCGCGGGTGCCCTGGCGTGCGTTGGCACGGTAGGCGACCACGATCTGGTGGATCAGGTCTTCGTTGTAGGCGCGGCCGAAAACGGTTTCGGGCACTTCGAATTTCGAAGCCTGGCCTTGTTCGTTCAGGAGTTCGAGTTCCATTACTTCGCTCCCTTGTCGGCTGCCTTGGCCTTGATGGCCGGGCGAACGGTGACGAAGCCGCCCTTGGCGCCGGGAATTGCACCCTTGATCATCAGCAGCTGACGCGCTTCATCCACACGGATCACGTCCAGGTTCTGGACGGTGGTGGTGACATCACCGCGGTGGCCGGACATCTTCTTGCCCGGAAACACGCGACCAGGATCTTGCGCCATGGAAATCGAGCCCGGCACGTTGTGCGAACGGCTGTTGCCGTGCGACGCGCGCTGCGACTTGAAGTTGTGACGCTTGATGGTGCCGGTGAAGCCTTTGCCGATGGAGGTGCCTTGCACGTCCACTTGCTGACCCACGGTGAACAGGGCTTCCGCCTTGATCACGCCGCCGGCGGCGTATTGCCCGGCGGTATCGGCCGTGACGCGGAATTCGCGCACGATTTCGCCGGCTTCGACGCCGGCCTTGGCCAGATGACCGGCCTGGGGCTTGCTGACGCGCGATGCCTTGCGGGCACCGAAGGTCACTTGCAAGGCCACATAGCCATCGGTCTCTTGGGCCTTGACTTGGGTCACGCGGTTGTTGGACACGTCCACTACCGTGACAGGCACTGCATCGCCGTCATCGGTGAAGAGGCGCATCATGCCCACCTTGCGGCCCAGCAACCCAGGGGAGTTGCTTTGACTCATGGTTTTTCTCCGAAACTCCCACCGCAGCCACTGCAATTGGCGACTACGTTCCTGAACCGTCGACCGATTGGCCGCGCGGCACGGATGAGAGAAGGTTAATAAAAACTGCGCAATTCGTTTTTTTGACAACGACAAAACGTTGCCCAAAATTTGCGCAGCCCGTGAATGTAGCATGGCGCATTAGGGTCGGCAAGGCTTTGTGAGTCCGGGCATGAAAAAACCCCGCCTGGTGTTGCCACCAGGCGGGGTTTTCAACGCCGGAGCGCTCTTTTCTTACTGCAGCTTGATTTCGACGTCGACGCCTGCTGGCAGGTCGAGCTTCATCAGCGCGTCGACGGTCTTGTCGGTCGGGTCGACGATGTCCATCAGGCGCTGATGCGTACGGATTTCGAACTGGTCACGGCTGGACTTGTTCACGTGCGGCGAGCGCAGGATGTCGAAGCGCTTCATGCGGGTCGGCAGGGGCACGGGGCCCTTGACGATCGCACCGGTACGCTTGGCGGTGTCGACGATTTCTGCCGCGGACTGGTCGATCAACTTGTAATCGAAAGCCTTCAGGCGGATACGGATCATTTGCTTGCTCATGGTCGTGTTCCTTCGAGGTTGACGATCAGGCGATGATCTTGGCGACGACGCCGGCGCCGACGGTCTTGCCGCCTTCACGGATGGCGAAGCGCAGGCCTTCTTCCATGGCGATGGGGTTGATCAGCTTGACGGTGATCGACACGTTGTCGCCGGGCATGACCATTTCCTTGTCGGCCGGCAGCTCGATGGCGCCGGTCACGTCGGTCGTGCGGAAGTAGAACTGCGGACGGTAGTTGTTGAAGAACGGCGTGTGGCGGCCGCCCTCGTCCTTCGACAGCACGTACACCTCGGCGGTGAAGTGCGTGTGCGGCTTGATCGAGTTCGGCTTGGACAGCACCTGGCCACGCTCGACGTCTTCACGCTTGGTGCCGCGCAGCAGCAGGCCGACGTTGTCGCCGGCTTGACCCTGGTCGAGCAGCTTGCGGAACATTTCCACGCCGGTCACGGTGGTCTTCTGCAGGTCGCGGATACCGACGATCTCGATTTCCTCGCCGACCTTGATGATGCCGCGCTCGATACGGCCGGTCACCACGGTGCCGCGGCCGGAGATCGAGAACACGTCTTCCACGGGCATCAGGAATGCGCCGTCGACCGCACGCTCGGGCGTAGGGATGTAGGTGTCCAGGGCGTTGGCCAGGGCCATGATGGCTTCCTCACCCAGCTTGCCGGCGTCGCCTTCGAGAGCGAGCTTGGCCGAGCCGTGGATGATGGGGGTGTCGTCGCCGGGGAAATCGTACTTGTCGAGCAGTTCGCGCACTTCCATCTCGACGAGCTCGAGCAGTTCGGCGTCGTCGACCATGTCGCACTTGTTCAGGAAGACGATGATGTAGGGCACGCCCACCTGGCGGGCCAGCAGGATGTGCTCACGGGTCTGGGGCATCGGGCCGTCGGCGGCCGAGCACACCAGGATCGCGCCGTCCATCTGGGCGGCGCCGGTGATCATGTTCTTGACGTAGTCGGCGTGGCCGGGGCAGTCCACGTGGGCATAGTGGCGGTTGGCCGTCTCGTATTCGACGTGCGCGGTGTTGATGGTGATGCCGCGGGCCTTTTCTTCCGGAGCCGCGTCGATCTGGTCGTACGCCTTGGCTTCACCGCCGAACTTCTTCGACAGAACGGTCGCGATCGCAGCCGTCAGCGTGGTCTTGCCGTGGTCGACGTGGCCGATGGTGCCCACGTTGACGTGCGGCTTGGTCCGTTCGAATTTTCCTTTTGCCATTTCTATTCCTAGGTAAAGAGCTATGCCCGTGATTGGGTTTTAGGTCTGCACCGTGTTGCTGATTCCCCACCACGGGCAGCGGGGGCACACGATCGCAGACCGATTCATCCCAGCTTGCGAACCATCTCCGCTGCCTTACCAAGAGGTGCCGAGGACCGGCTTGGCCGGTCCGCCAGCGCCGCCCCTGGAAGGGGAAGGCGAAGACACGAAGTGCGCAGCCTGGGGTCGCGCCTTATTTAGCGCGAGCGGCCATGATGGCTTCGGCGACGTTACGGGGAGCTTCGGCGTAGTGCTTGAACTCCATCGTGTAGGTCGCGCGGCCTTGCGACATCGAACGCAGCGTGGTCGAGTAGCCGAACATTTCCGACAGCGGGACTTCGGCCTTGATGGCCTTGCCGCCACCGACCATGTCGTCCATGCCCTGGACCATGCCGCGACGCGAGGACAGGTCGCCCATCACGTTGCCGGCGTAGTCTTCCGGCGTTTCGACTTCCACGGCCATCATCGGCTCAAGGATGACCGGGTTGGCCTTCTTGGCACCTTCCTTGAAACCGAAGATGGCGGCCATCTTGAAGGCCAGTTCGTTCGAGTCCACGTCGTGGTACGAGCCGAAGTGCAGGGTGACCTTGACGTCGACGACCGGGTAACCGGCCAGCACGCCCTGGGTCACCGCTTCGTTGATGCCCTTTTCCACGGCCGGGATGAATTCGCGCGGAACCACACCACCCTTGATCGCATCGACGAATTCGACGCCCTTGCCGGCTTCGTTTGGCTCGATCTTGAGCACCACATGGCCGTATTGGCCCTTACCGCCAGACTGGCGCACGAACTTGCCTTCGGCCTCTTCGACGGTCTTGCGGATGGTTTCGCGGTAGGCCACCTGCGGCTTGCCGACGTTGGCTTCGACGCCGAATTCACGCTTCATGCGGTCGACGATGATTTCCAGGTGGAGCTCGCCCATGCCGGAAATGATGGTCTGGCCGGATTCTTCGTCGGTCTTCACGCGGAAAGACGGATCTTCCTGCGCCAGGCGCTGCAGCGCGATACCCATCTTCTCCTGGTCGGCCTTGGTCTTGGGTTCGACGGCCTGGGAGATCACCGATTCCGGGAACACCATGCGTTCGAGGGTGACGACGGCCGACGGGTCGCACAGGGTTTCGCCCGTGGTGACTTCCTTCAGGCCCACGCAGGCGGCGATGTCGCCGGCGCGGATTTCACCCACTTCTTCGCGGTTGTTGGCGTGCATCTGCACGATACGGCCGATACGCTCCTTCTTGCCACGAACCGGGTTGAAGACGCTGTCGCCCTTGGTCAGCACGCCGGAATAGACGCGCACGAAGGTCAGCTGGCCGACGAAGGGGTCGGTCATCAGCTTGAAAGCCAGCGCCGAGAACTTTTCGGCGTCGTCGGCCTTGCGAACCACCGGCTGGTCGTCTTCGTCGGTGCCCGAAACCGGTGGAATGTCGGTAGGAGCCGGCATGTAGTCGATCACGGCGTCGAGCATGGCCTGCACGCCCTTGTTCTTGAAGGCGGAGCCACAGAGCATCGGCTGGATCTCGCCGGCGATGGTGCGGGTACGCAGTGCCAGCTTGATTTCAGCTTCCGTCAGTTCCTCGCCTTCGAGGTACTTGTTCATGAGCTCTTCGCTGGCTTCGGCAGCGGCTTCGACCAGCTTCTCGCGGTATTCGTTGCAGACATCGGCGATGTTCGCCGGGATGTCGCCGTACTGGAAGGTGACGCCCTTGTCTTCGTCCCAGATGATGGCCTTCATCTTGACGAGATCGACGATGCCCTGGAAGTGCTCTTCGGCACCGATCGGGATCTGGATGACGACCGGGTTGGCCTTCAGGCGATCCACCATCATCTGGCGCACGCGCAGGAAATCGGCGCCGGTACGGTCCATCTTGTTGACGAACGCGAGGCGGGGTACCTTGTACTTGTTGGCCTGGCGCCAGACGGTCTCGGACTGCGGCTGCACGCCACCCACCGCGTCGTACACCATGACGGCGCCGTCGAGCACGCGCATCGAGCGCTCGACTTCGATGGTAAAGTCGACGTGGCCCGGGGTGTCGATGATGTTGATGCGGTGCTCGTCGTAGTTCGACGCCATGCCCTTCCAGAAGCAGGTGGTGGCAGCCGAGGTGATCGTGATGCCACGCTCCTGCTCCTGCTCCATCCAGTCCATCGTGGCGGCACCGTCGTGCACTTCACCGATCTTGTGGTTCACACCGGTGTAGAACAGGATGCGCTCGGTGGTGGTGGTCTTGCCGGCGTCGATGTGCGCGGAAATACCGATGTTGCGGTAGCGCTCGATGGGGGTCTTGCGGGACATGAAAATTACTCCGTTAACGGACGGAAGCCCGCCCACCCCAGAAATGGGTGGATCGGGCTTCCGGCCAGTCTATTTTGAGAGACGGCTGTGACAGCTTTTAGAAGCGGAAGTGGCTGAAGGCCTTGTTGGCTTCTGCCATGCGGTGCACTTCGTCACGCTTCTTCATGGCGCCGCCACGGCCTTCGGTGGCTTCGAGCAGCTCGTTGGCCAGACGCTGGGCCATCGACTTCTCGCCACGCTTGCGGGCGGCTTCCTTGATCCAGCGCATCGACAGCGCCAGGCGACGCACCGGGCGCACTTCGACCGGCACCTGGTAGTTGGCGCCACCGACGCGGCGGGACTTCACTTCGACCATGGGCTTGACGTTGTTGATGGCAACGACGAAGGCTTCCAGCGGGTCCTTGTCAGGATTCTTCTTCTCGATCAGGTCGAGCGCGCCGTAGATGATGCGCTCGGCAACGGCCTTCTTGCCGCCTTCCATGATCACGTTCATGAACTTCGAGAGTTCGACATTGCCGTACTTGGGATCCGGCAGGATTTCACGTTTAGGGACTTCGCGACGACGTGGCATTTTTCACCTCTTGATTTGCTTCAGTTGGCACCCTTGGCGGATGCCGCGAGAGCCAGATGGAACTCTCACTTACTCGACCCGGAACATCGGGTCACTACGCTGCAACTCCGCGCCACGCGGAAAACAGCACCTTGGAAAACGAACGAAAGCGCAGGGCTTACTTGGCCTTGGGCTTCTTGGCACCGTACTTGGAACGCGATTGCTTGCGATCCTTGACGCCTTGCAGGTCGAGGGAACCGCGGACGATGTGGTAACGCACACCCGGCAGATCCTTGACGCGACCGCCACGAACCAGCACGACGCTGTGTTCCTGGAGGTTGTGGCCTTCACCGCCGATGTAGGAGATCACTTCGAAGCCATTGGTCAGGCGGACCTTGGCGACCTTGCGCAGAGCCGAGTTAGGCTTCTTCGGGGTCGTGGTGTAGACGCGGGTGCAGACACCACGGCGCTGCGGCGAGTTTTGCATCGCGGGGCTCTTGGAGTTGGTCTTCTCGACCTCACGCCCCTGACGCACGAGCTGGTTGATGGTTGGCATGGATAAAAACCCTGTGAAAACGTCCCTAAACGTTCTGGAAACGAAAACGTGAAACCCTTCGGCAAATTTCCGAAAAGCCCGCGAGTGTAGCAGCGATGCGGGGTTTGGCAAAACCCCGCGACGTCAACGACTCATTTGATCCAGAGACGGATCGAGTCCCAGGCCCGGCCGAGCACGCCGGCCTGCGGTACTTCCTGCAGCGCGACCAAAGGCACCTCGAGCAGCGGCTGGTCGCCGGCGGCGATACGCAGCGTGCCGACCTTCTGCCCCTTGGCGAACGGCGCGACCAACGGGTCCGGCCGCGAGACTTCGGTCTTGACCTTGCCCGCCGTGCCGGACGGCACCGCCACCACGATGGCGCCGGGCTGGCCGAGCGCCAGCGTGTTCTGGGTGCCTTTCCATACCGGCGGGCTGACGACCGCCTGGCCGCCGTCGAACAGCTTGACCGCTTCATAGGCGGTGTAGCCCCAGTTCAGCAGCTTCTGCGACTCGTTGGCGCGCGCGCTTTCGCTGGAAGTGCCGAGCACGATGGTCAGCAGGCGGCGGCTGCCCACGCCCGGAAAGTCACGGTGCGCGGTGGCGACGAGGCAGTAGCCGGCAGCGTCGGTGTGGCCCGTCTTCAGACCGTCGACCGTGGGGTCGCGAAACAGCAGCAGGTTGCGGTTGTTGCCGTTGGCCGCCGGGGTGCCCGGGTAGCGGTACTGCTTGATCGCGTAGTAGCCGATGTACTCCGGAAAGTCGTGCATCAGCCGGGTGGCCAGGATGGACAGGTCACGCGCGGTGGTGGTGTGGCCGGCCTCGGTCAGGCCTTCGGGGTTGCGGTAGCTGGTGTGCTGCATGCCGAGCACCTTGGCCTGGTCGTTCATCATCTGAACGAAGCGCTCCATGCTGCCACCCACGCCCTCGGCCAGCGCCATGGTGGCGTCGTTGCCGGACTGCACGATCATGCCCTTGACCAGGTCTTCGACCGGCACCTGCATCTTGGGATCGATGAACATGCGCGAGCCGGGCATCTTCCAGGCCTTCGGGCTGACCGGGAAGGTCTGCGTCAGGGTAATCTTTTTGGACTTGAGCGCATCGAACACCAGGTAGGCGCTCATCAGCTTGGTGAGTGACGCCGGCTCGACCGGCATGTCGATGTCCTTTTGCGCCAGGATCTGGTTGGCGGTGACGTCGAGCAGCAGATAGGAGCGCGCGGCGATCTCGGGCGGCACCGGCGTGGTCTGCGCGAGGGCGGCGGAAAAAGTGACGGGCAGGGCCAGGGCGGCCAGGACAAGCGCGCGCAGCGCCGGCAAGAAGCGGGTCATGGATGGGCGGGGAGCAGGGGGGATGCGGAGACGGACTCAGGGCGCCGAAAGATGGCGCACGACCAAGCTTTTGAGCAGCGGCAATTGTCCGTGAAAAAAGTGCCCGACCCCGGGGACAACCGTTACCGGCAGTGTCTGCGGACGGGCCCATTCGATTACATCGGACAGTGGCACGGTGTCGTCGGTTTCGCCATGGATGACCAGGGTGCGCTCGTGCGCCTCGGGCGGCACCGTCGCGACCGAAAAACGCGTGGTGGCGGTGCCGACGAAAACCACCTTCTGCGGCGAACGCGCGGCCCACAGGGCCTCCAGCACGTGGCTGGTGACGTAGGAGCCGAACGAGAAACCGGCGAGCGCCAGCGGGCCGTCGGGCGCGACTTGCTCCACCACCGCGAGCATGTCCTGCGCTTCGGCCTTGCCGGCGTCGTATTCGCCGGCGCTGGCCCCCACGCCGCGGAAATTGAAGCGCACCGCCGTCCAGCCGCATTGCACGAAGGCACGCGCCAGGGTCTGCACGACCTTGTTGTCCATGGTGCCGCCGAACAGTGGATGCGGATGGGCGATGACCACCGTGCCGCGTCGCTCGACACCGGCAGAAGGTTGGTCGCGCGCGGCCTCGATGGCACCGGCGCTGCCGGTCAGCTGGAGGGCTTCGGTCTGGGCGTTCACCGATATCACCTCCCGACGTCCGGCGGCAGGCGCAGGCGCTCGACCGGGCGGCCGTGCTTGAGATGCGACTCGACGATCTCGTCGATGTCCTCGCTGTCCACGAAGGTGTACCAGACGCCTTCCGGATAGACGACCGCGACCGGGCCGCCGGCGCAGCGGTCGAGGCAGCCCGCCTTGTTCACGCGCACGCCGCCGCGACCGGCGAGGCCTGCGGCCTTGACCTGCTTCTTGCAGTGGTCGAAGCCTTCCTTGGCGTCGTGCAGCGCGCAGCTGTCTTCTCCGTTGGCCCGCTCGTTGAGGCAGAAGAACACGTGGCGCTGGTAATACGGCGCCTCGCCCGGGGAATCGTGGGGGATATCGCTCATCGTGCCGATTCTAGGCAGACGCCCGCGGCGCTACGCGCTCGCGGCGGGAAACCCGCAGCAGCAGGTAGGCCAGCGCCCCGAACGGCCAGAGCCAGCCCAGCCACTGCACCAGCCCATGGAAGCGGATGAAGCGACCCTGCTCCCAGGTCTGCAGCGTTTGCCAGAAATAAGCGCTGGTCGATGCCTCGTTGAGCAGGTTCAGGTGCAGCACCACTACGACCAGCGCCAATGCCGCGCAGGCGCGACGCGGCAGCCGCAGCGTGAGTGCCGCCAGCAGCATGCCCAGCGCCAAGCCCACGCGGACCGGCAGGGTCAGCCATTCCCAGGCATGCACCGGCCCGTAGCTCAAGGCCGACGACAAACCGGTCACCATCGACCCCACCACTAGCGCACCCAGTGCCATGCCCACGCGCAAGCGCCCGTGGCGGGCGATCGAATAGCCGACCAGGCAAGGCACGAGCACGCCGAGCGCC
This sequence comes from Xylophilus sp. GOD-11R, assembly GCF_033546935.1. Lineage (GTDB taxonomy): Bacteria > Pseudomonadota > Gammaproteobacteria > Burkholderiales > Burkholderiaceae_C > Xylophilus. The sequence continues at coordinate 4,788,190 of NZ_CP137854.1, forward strand.
ACGCACAGCAGCTGCGTGCCGGGCGCCAGCGGCAGGAGCTCGGCGGCGCGCACCGGCAGCCAATCGACGAACGGCGTGCCCTCCAACAGCTCGGCGACGGAATCCTCCAGTCGCTCCAGCACCTGCCCCAGACCGAATGGCACGGCGACGGGAAACAACAGCGCCATCGGCCACAAGGCGAGCAAGACCAGGGCGCCGCGCGAATCGTCGATGAACCAGCGCTCGCGCAGGCGTGCCCAGTGCGCCACGCCGCCCAATCGCTCCAACACATAAGCGAGCGCCGCGCCGAGCACCGCACCAGCCGAATTGAGCGCCAGATCGACATTGGACGGCACCCGTACGGGCAGATAACTCTGCAAGGCCTCGAGGATGAGCGACAGCAAGACCGCACACAGGGTCAGCATCACGATGCCACGCACCCCACGGCCCGAGCGCAGCGCCGCCAGCGCCAGCAGGAATCCGAGCGGGCCGTAGCCGAACACATTGGCCGTGACGTCGAAGCCGGTCCACCAGCGCGGCAGCGGCGCCCACAGAAACGCCCAGGGCACGATGCCCTGGTCGCGCCATTCGCCGAACGGATAGAGGCTCGCGTAGACGATCAGCGCCATGTAGGCCAGGGCCAGCGGCCCGGCGGCGGTCGGTCGCGGGCGGGCGGGGTCGAGCGGCTCCATGCGGCCGCCTAGAAGGGCTTGACCACCACCAGGATCACCGCTGCCAGCAGCAGCAGCACCGGCACTTCGTTGAAGAAACGGAACCAGCGTGCACTGCGCCGATTGCGCCCGGCCACGAACTTGCGCAGCAGGCTCCAGCAGGCATGGTGGTAGCCGATGGCCAGCAGCACGACCAGCAGCTTGGCGTGCATCCAGCCAGCGCCTTTTCCGATGCCCCAGCCCAGGAACAGCCAGCCGCCGAACACCAGCGCGGGCAAGGCGAGCAGGGTGGTGAAGCGCAGCAACCGCCGCGCCATGCCGAGCAGGCGATCACGCTCGGCGGCGCTGTCGGCCGGCACATCGGCCAGGTTCACATAGATGCGGGGGAGATAGAAAAGACCGGCGAACCAGCTGGCGACAAAAACGATGTGCAGCGACTTGATCCAGAGCATGAGCATGGCTGCGAGTGTAGGCAATGCTCGTGGTCGCCAAAAAAAACCCGGCTCGTCCGAAGGCGGCGCCGGGCTTGGGAAGCTTCGGCGGCTTGCGGCCGGGGAAGCACCCGCTCAGGGAGGAAAAGCGGGGAACGGCGCTGCCGTTCGCGGCTGAATGTAGCAAGGCGCCGGACGGCGCCATATGGTGAATTCCCGAGTAACACCGGCATGCGCCGGGCTGTGGTGCAATCCGGCATCGGCCCGTTCGTGGCCCTGTCGCGGATCCTGATCCGCTCGCTCTCTCCTTCGCTGGCCGTCATGCCCATCAGCACCCCCACCCCCTACCCGCTTTCCCGCCCGCGCCGCCTGCGCCGCGACACCTTCAGCCGCAACCTCGTGCGCGAACACGCCCTGACGGCGCACGACCTGATCTACCCCGTCTTCGTGCTCGACGGCCAGGGCCGACGCGAGACGGTCGCCTCCATGCCCGGCGTAGAGCGCCTGAGCCTCGACCTGCTGTTGCCGGTCGCCGAGGAATGCGTGTCGCTCGGCATTCCGGCGCTCGCCCTGTTCCCGGTGATCGACCCGGCGCTCAAGACGCCCGACGGCGTCGAGGCGACCAACCCGGACGGCCTGATCCCGACCGTCGTGCGCGGCCTGAAGCAGCGCTTTCCCGAACTCGGCGTGATGACCGATGTCGCCCTGGACCCCTACACCAGCCACGGCCAGGACGGCCTGCTCGACGAGCACGGCTACGTCATCAACGAAGTCACCATCGACATGCTGGTGCGCCAGGCCCTGGTGCAGGCGCAGAGCGGCGTGGACATCGTGGCGCCCAGCGACATGATGGACGGCCGCATCGGCGCGGTGCGCGCCGCGCTCGAGAAAGACAGCCACATCCACACCCGGATCATGGCCTACAGCGCCAAGTACGCCAGCGCCTTCTACGGCCCGTTCCGAGACGCGGTCGGCTCGGCCGCCAACCTGGGCAAGGGCAACAAACTCACCTACCAGATGGACCCGGGCAACGGCGACGAAGCCCTGCGCGAAGTCGCGCTCGACATCTCCGAAGGCGCCGACATGGTCATGGTCAAGCCCGGCATGCCCTACCTCGACATCGTGCGCCGGGTGAAGGACGAGTTCCGGGTGCCGACCTTCGCCTACCAGGTCAGCGGCGAGTACGCGATGCTGCAGGCCGCATTCGCCAACGGCTGGCTGAACCGCGATGCCGCCACGCTCGAAGCGCTGCTCGCCTTCAAGCGCGCCGGTGCCGACGGTGTGCTGACCTATTTCGCGATCCAGGCCGCGCGCCTGCTGCGCGAATCGCAGCGCTGAGCAGCCGGGCCGCGATGCGTGTCATCTCGCTGCAGGGCACCCGGGTGGTCGAAGGCGAAGGCCTCGACACCAACCTGCCGGCCGGCGGCTTTCTCTGGATTTCCTGTACCCGCCAGGAGCTCGAGGCGCAGCAGCCACGCATCCAGGAAACGCTGCAGCGGCTGATCGGCATCCAGCTGGTCGACCTGCACGTCAGCGATCTGCTCAACCGCCAGCTGCCCTCGCACTACGACTACACCTCGCAGTACGACCTGCTGGTGTTCCGCCGCCTGGTCGCCACGCAGAACACCGGCGGCGACGCCTCGCAGGGACCGGCCGCGCTGCGCCGTGTCGACACCACGCCGGTCGGCTTCGCCGTATTCGACCAGGTGCTGCTCACCGTGCACCCCGACGACTGCACCGTGCGCGACGCCTTTGCCGCGCGGCTGCTGGCCGGCCACGCCACCGAGGCCCGCGCCACCGGCGCCCGCACGCCGTCGAGCCCGGCCGATCTGATGCTGCGGCTGGTCAATCTGATGGTCGACGGCTACCTGGAACTGCGCCGCGTGCTCACCCGCCAGCTCGACCACTGGCAGGCCGAACTGCTGCATCCGCGCAGTCGCACCACCGACTGGAGCGGCCTGCTCGACGCGCGGCTCGCGCTGCACCACCTCGACGAGATCTGCGAGGACCAACGCGCGTCGGTGCAGGACTGGGTCGATGCCCTGGAGACCTGGCCGGCGCCGCAGACGCCGGCGGCCCAGCGCGAACGCGACCTGCTGATGGTGCGCAGCCGCGACGTGCTGGAACACATCGAGCGCGTGGTGCACCACGTGCGGCGCCTGGAGCAGAGCGCCGAGACCGCGGTGCAGATCCACTTCAGCGTGCAGAGCAACCGGGCCAACGACATCATGCGGCTGCTGACCACGCTCACCGCCATCTTCCTGCCGCTGAACCTGATCGCCGGCATTTTCGGCATGAACTTCGAGTTCATTCCGCTGGTGCACAAGCAGGATGGCTTCTGGTGGGCGATGGGGTCGATGACGGTGATCGCGCTGGTGCTGATCGGGTGGTTCTGGCGAAAAAAGTACCTGGCCCGACCAGAGAAATAGGGTCTCCCCCAGGCTACGCACTTCGTGTCTTCGCCTACCCCCTTCCGGGGGCGGCTTGCTGGCTCGGCGTAGCCTCGCCGCCTCGCCCCTGAGGCAGTCGGCCGGCCTGCTGGCGCGGCCTCCGGCGAGGGGTTGTTCGCCCACTCTGATGCTGGCGGGCGCTGGATGGGATCGCCCCCCAGGCTACGCACTTCGTGTCTTCGCCTACCCCCTTCCGGGGGCGGATTGCTGGCTCGGCGTAGCCTCGCCGCCTCGCCCCTGAGGCAGTCGGCCGGCCTGCTGGCGCGGCCTCCGGCGAGGGGTTGTTCGCCCACTCTGATGCTGGCGGGCGCTGGATGGGATCGCCCCCCAGGCTACGCACTTCGTGTCTTCGCCTACCCCCTTTCGGGGGCGGCTTGCTGGCTCGGCGTAGCCTCGCCGCCTCGCCCCTGTGGCAGTCGGCCGGCCTGCTGGCGCGGCCTCGGGCGAGGGGTTGTTCGCCCACTCTGATGCTGGCGGGCGCTGGATAGGATCGTCCCCAGGCTACGCACTTCGTGTCTTCGCCTACCCCCTTCCGGGGGCGGCTTGCTGGCTCGGCGTAGCCTCGCCGCCTCGCCCCTGTGGCAGTCGGCCGGCCTGCTGGCGCGGCCTCCGGAGAGGGGTTGTTCGCGCGCTCTGATGCTGGCGGGCGCTGGATGGGATCGCCCCCCAGGCTACGCACTTCGTGTCTTCGCCTACCCCCTTTCGGGGGCGGCTTGCTGGCTCGGCGTAGCCTCGCCGCCTCGCCCCTGTGGCAGTCGGCCGGCCTGCTGGCGCGGCCTCCGGAGAGGGGTGTTCGCGCGCTCTGATGCCGGCGGGCTCCAGAGCGGCTTTGGCTCCGGCAGTCGGTGCGCTGCGGGCTACCTCAGCGCAGCGCCTGCCATCAGCCGATGTGTTCGGCGAAAAAGGCCAGGGATCGTTCGCGGGCGAGCTGGGCGGCGGGGGCGTTGTAGGAGCCGCGCTGGTCGCAGTTGAAGCCGTGGTCGGCGTCGTAGAGGTAGACCTTCACCTCGGGGTGCGCGGCTTCGAAGGCCTTGACGCTTTCGACGCTGATGTGGCCGTCGTGCTCGCCGAAATGCGCGATGGTCGGCACCAGGGGCTTGCGCGCCGCTTCCGATTCGGTGGTCATGCCGCCGCCGTAATAAGCCACTGCCGCCGACAGGCCCTGCACCTGCGCGGCCGAGCGCCACACCAGCAGGCCGCCCCAGCAATAACCCACGATGCCGACCTTGCCGGCCTTGGCGGCGAAAGCCACCGCGGCCTGGATGTCCTGCAGCACGCCGGGCGCAGGCAGCGCCTCGACGGCGGCCTTCAGGCGCACGCCTTCCTGCATGTCGGGGCCGGCATAGCCGAGCTCTACGCCCTTCTGCACCCGGCTGAAGGTGGTGGGCGCGACGGCCAGGTAGCCCTCGGCGGCATAGGCGTCGGCGACCGAGCGGATGTGCGAGTTGACGCCGAAGATTTCCTGCAGCACCACGATGGCGCCACGCGGCTTGCCTTCGGGCTCGGAGACGTAGGCGGAAAATTCGAATCCGTCGGCGGCGATGAGGTCGATGTCGTGGGCGTGCATGCGGGAGAACTCCTGAAAGTGCTGAATGGCTGGATGGATGAGGGGCCTCGTTTTACCTGAACCGACCGCAGTCTGCAGGCCGGCTCAGGGGCGGGGCGGCCGCATCGGCGCGCTCGCCGCCTGCGGCGCCAGCCGGGCGAGCCAGGCCTCGATTTCGGCAGCGGCGGCGTCGGTCGCCGCCGCGAGGGCCTGCACGCCACCAGGGGCATCGGGCGTCGTCGCCGGGCGACGCACCACGAAGACCCGCTGGCCGACGAAGTTCTCGCCCTGTACGGTGTTGTCGACCAGAGTGGCGCGCAGGCGCAGCACGCCTTCGCTGCGCGACGGGCTCTCGAAGACCTGGCTGAATTCCTCCAGCTGCAGCCGCAGGATGCGCGGCAGGCCGCCTTCGACCCGGCGCTGCGCCAGCACGTCGTCGGCATCGAGGATGGGCCGGCGCTGACCCAGCGCCTCGCGCACCCGTAGCCGCACCAGTTGCGCCGGCGGCAACGCCCAACGAGCCTGCGCGTAGGGCCGCAGCTGCTGGGCGTCGGTGTATTGCAGGCGGTAGGTAATGGCGGCGGTGTCGGCCAGTGCGGCGGCGTCGACGTCGGCCAGCGCGATCGGCGGCAGCGAGATGGCGACCTCGGTGACCGAGGGCGGCGCGATGCCGGTGCCGAAGTCGTAGGAGACCGGTCGGGCCGGCTTGTCGGGCAGCACCGAGCAGGCGCCCAGCGCCAGGGTGGCGATCACGCCAGCGATGGCGGCAGTGGAAAAGCGGCGGTCGAACAGGCGAGTTTTCATGGGCGGCTGGCTCCTGCGGTAGCGGCGGGCGCGCGTTCGGGCGGCGCGACGAAGCCCTGTTCGCCAGGGCCGGGTCGGGCCTGTCCGTTGCCGAAGATGAGCGATTGCGGGTTGTCGTTGATGCCGGTGACGGTGCGGCCGAGCTGGCGCATGGCGCGCGAGGCTTCGTCGCTGACGCGGTTGACGCGCGGCAGCGTGCTGTTGCCCAGGACGTCTACCGCATGGCTCAATGCGCCGGTGCCTTCGGCCAGGCGGTCGAGCGGGCCGTCCTTTTCGTTCAGGCGCGCCGCCGTGGTGCCGATCTGCTGCGCCGCGCCGGAGATGTCGCCGGCCGCTCCCTGCAGCGAGCGCAGCGTGACGTTGGCCTGTTCGAAGGTGCGCGGCATGGCGGCGAGCGCGGGGTCGACCCGCTCGGTCATGGTGACCTGCACCCGCTCGGTCAGTACGGCCAGGTTGTTCGCGGCCTTGCCGATGTTCTCCAGGGCGATGGCGATGCGTTTCTGGTTGTCGTCGTTGAGCAGATCGTTGAAGCGCTTGGTGGCGTCTTCCACGCCCGCCAGGATGGCCGGCGCGCTCTCCGACAGCCGGCCGAGTTGCGAAGGCTTGATCGGCAGACGGTCGATGCCGTCCTCGCCCGGCGGCACCACCGGCTGCGGCTGGTCGTCGTCGTCGAGCAGCACGAAGGCCAGCCCGGTCACGCCCTGGTAGGCGAGCGAGGCGAAGGTGGTCGGCGTGACCGGCGTGCCCTCGCGCACCGCCAGCTGCACCAGCACATTGCCGGGCGCTTGCGGATCGAAGCCGATGCGCGTCACCTTGCCCACCGGCACGCCCTTGAAACGTACCGGCGCCTGCAACTGCAGGCCGGTGACGTTGTCGCCGGTGCTGAGTTCGTAGTCGTGATAACTGCCGGTGTCGCGCGTGAGCCAGAAGGCCATGCCGATGAGCATGGCGGTGAGCACCAGCACGAAGATGCCGGCGGCCAGGGCGTGCGATTTGTTTTCCATATCAATCCTCGGTGGCCACCGTGGGCGGTGGCGTGGGCGGCACGGGGGCCATGGCGCGACGACCGCGCTCGCCCTGGAAATAGTGGCGGATGAAAGGATGGTCGACCTGCGCCACCTCGCGCGGCGGCGCATCGGCGATCACCCGCCGATCAGCCAGCACCGCGACCCGGCTCGACAGTGCGAACAGGGTGTCGAGGTCGTGCGTCACCATCACGACCGTGAGGCAGAGCTCCTGGTGCAGCGAGCGCAGCAGGTCGCAGAATTCGTCGGAGGCGTTGGGATCGAGCCCGGCGGTGGGCTCGTCGAGCAGCAGCAGCGGCGGATCCATGATCAGCGCGCGCGCCAGCGCCACCCGCTTGATCATGCCGCCCGACAGGTCCGACGGCATCTTCAGCGCGTCGGCCGCCTTCAGCCCGACCATCTGCAGCTTGACCATCGCCGCGTCGCGGGCCAGCGCGGTGGGCAGGGTGTTGAGTTCGCGCAGTGCGAAGGCCACGTTGTCGAGCACGTTGAAGGCCGAGAACAGCGCGCCTTGCTGGAACAGCATGCCCACCCGGCTCGACGCCCCGCGCCGCCCGAGCTGCGCTGCGGGCTCCCCGAGCACCTCCACCGTGCCGCGCTCGGGCGTCTCCAGCCCGAGCATCTGGCGCAGCAACACCGTCTTGCCCGTGCCCGACCCGCCGACCAGCGACACGATCTCGCCCTGCTCGATCGACAGCGCCAGGTTCTCGTGAATCACCACCCGCCGCTTGCCGGTGCCGAACGCGGTCCACAGACCCTCGATGCGCACCACCGGCCCGGTCGCCGCACCGCAAACAGGGCTGACATTGGCCGCCGGGCTCGAGTTCACCGTACGCCCTTCATGGAACACCGCGGGGCCGGCTTTGCCGGACCGCTGGTGTTGCCCCCTGCGAGGGGGTGGGCGAAGCGACACGAAGTGCGCGAAGCCTGGGGGTGAGCCGTCATATGCCGACGTTCCGGAAGACGATGGCGAACAAGGCATCCACCAGGATCACCACCGTGATCGACGTCACCACCGACGCCGTCGTGCCCTTGCCCAGGCTCTCGGTATTGGGCTCCACCCGCATGCCGTAGTGGCAGCCGATCAGCGCGATCAGCACACCGAACACGATCGACTTGAGCACGGCGATGCCCAGGTTGGGCAGGCTCACCGCGCCCGGCAGCGCATTGACGAAATACGCCGGCGTGATGTTCATCGCGAGGTCGGCCGCCAGCATGCCGCCGGCCAGCGATGCCAGGATGGTCCACACGCCGATCAGCGGCATGGCGACCGCCATGGCCAGCGAGCGCGGCATCACCAGCCGGTAGCTGTGCGATATGCCCATGACCCGCATCGCATCGAGCTCCTCGGTCACCCGCATCACCCCGATCTGCGCGGTGATCGCCGAGCCCGAGCGCCCCGCTACCAGGATCGCGGCCAGCAGCGGCCCCAGCTCGCGCACCAGCGAAATGCCGAGGATGTTGACGATGAAGGAGTCGGCGCCGTACTGCCGCAGTTGCATCGACATCAGGTAGGCCAGCACCACCCCGATCAGAAAACCCACCAGCGCGGTGATCGGCAACGCGGTCGTGCCCATCTGGTAGAGGTGGCCGGAGAGATCGCGCCACGGCCCGTTGGCCGGCCGACGCACCAGGCGCAGCACGTCGAGCAGCAACTGGCCGATCATCAGCGTGACCGCGCGCATCTGCTCCAAAGCTTCGATCACCCGGCGACCCAGGGATTCCAGGCCGCGCATGGCGGTGAACGGCCGTTCGGCGGGCGCATCCACGCTGAACCGCTCGACCCGCTCGAACATGGTTCGCTGGGTGTCCGACAGGTCCACATGTGCCGGCCAGCCGTGGCCCCACACGTTCCATAACAGCTGCGCACCGACATGGTCGAGCAGCCCGATGGTGCTCAGGTCCCAGTGCAGTTCCGCGTCGCCGCAGGCTCGCCGCAGCTCGGGCACCAGGCTGCTCCACACACTGCGCGAGCCCAATTGCGCCGAAGTCCAGCGCCCCACCAGCCGCATCGACGCCGGCGCGACGGATGCGTCACGGACGATGCGAGGGGAAAAGTCCTCCATGGATTGCAAGATGCGGCGCTGGTGGAAAGTGGATGGGTGGGGAAGACGAAACGCCGGAAAAGCGCAGAGCACACGCTCTGCCCAGACCCGCGAAGGCCGTCGAGATGTTACGGCCTGCGAAAAGCCCCCGCCTGTCAGCCATAGGCGCAACCCCGTCCACCCCCTTTCGGGCGACGAGCGGATACTTTTCACCGACAAAGGGCGCGGGTAAGCCCCTATGCACTAAAAGTGCGCATGGGCGTAAAGTCCTGCCTGCTGCAGGGCCTTAGAGCCTCTGCGAGAGCGAGGCCCGAGGAGACATACGCCAAATCAAGAATCGAAATCCAGCCCGAGCATCCCTCGAGAGATGCGGGCAGCCTCCCGAACGCCAGGTCTGACCTGGCGTTTTTTTTCGTCCCGACGATTCCTCGCATACCGCCGATCCACCCCGTGCAGCGCTGCCGGCGGCCTAACGCCAGCAGCGAGAATGCGCCGATGACCCCGCGTTCCCGCCCTCGAGCCCTCGTCGATTTCCTCTCCGAGAACGACCAGCCGCCGCTGCGCCTGGCTTTCGCCGATTGCCGCGAGATCCTGCGGGCCGACCGCATCGAAGCGGTGCGCGGCGTGCTGGAGCGCGCCGAACGGGCGTCCGCCGACGGCGCCTGGTGCGTCGGTTTTCTGCGCTACGAGGCCGCCGCCGCCTTCGATCCGGCCTTTGCCACCCATCCGGGCGAGGGGCCGCTGGCCTGGTTCGGCGTGTTCGATCGGGCCGAGCCCTGGGCCCCCGATACCGAAAACGCCACTTGGCAGGCATCACCCTGGTGCACCACGCTGGAACGCGCCGCCTTCGACGACCGCGTCGCGCGCATCCACGACGCGATCCGCGCTGGCGAGACCTACCAGATCAACCTGACCGAACCGCTGCACAGCGACTTCGACGGCGATGCCGAAGCCTGGTTCCGCGCCCTGCAACGCGCCCAGCCCATGGGCTACGGGGCCTTCGTCGACACCGGTGAGGAGCAGATCCTGTCGGTGTCGCCCGAACTGTTCTTCGACTGGCAGGACGGCCGCATCGTGTCGCGCCCCATGAAAGGCACCGCGCCGCGCGGCGAATCGGCCGAAGACGATGCCCGGCAGGCGCAGGCGCTGGTGGCGTCCGAGAAGGAGCGCGCCGAGAACCTGATGATCGTGGACCTGATCCGCAACGACCTGTCGCGCATCGCCCGCCCGCATTCGGTGCGGGTGCACCAGCTGTTCCAGCCGCGCGCCTGGCCGACGGTCTGGCAGATGACCTCCGACGTGGTGGCGCAGACGCGCGAAGGGGTACGCCTGGCCGACGTCTTCGGCGCGCTGTTTCCGTGCGGCTCGGTCACCGGCGTGCCCAAGGTGCGGGCGACCGAGCTGATCCGCTCGCTGGAGCCCCGACCACGCGGCGTGTACTGCGGCGCGGTCGGCCTGCTGCGGCCGGGCGGCGGCGCCACCTTCAACGTGCCGATCCGCACGGTGCAACTGCGCGGCGATGTCGCCGTCTGCGGCATCGGCAGCGGCATCACCATCGACGCGCAGAGCCAGGGCGAATGGGACGAATGGCGCAACAAGCGGCGTTTTCTGGACGCGGCGCGCGAGCCCTTCGACCTGATCGAAACCCTGCGGCTGCAAGACGGCCGTTACCGCGCTCTCGACGGCCACCTCGCGCGCATGCAGGCCAGCGCACGGCATTTCGGCTTCGGCTGGGACGATGCCGCCGCCGGTCGCGCCATCGAGCGACTGGCCGCCGCCCACCCGGTCGGCACCTGGCGGGTGCGGCTGGTGCTGACCGCCTCGTCCGGACTGCGTGCTGAAGCCTTCGCCCTGGCCGACACGCCGGCGCCGGTCTCGGTGCGCCTCGCCGATCGGCCGATGGAGCCGGTGCACGCGGACTTTTTGCTGCACAAGACCAGCCGCCGCGCGCACTACGAGCGGCTGGCGCCTGCCGCCGGCAGCGGCGTCTTCGACACCTTGCTGTGGAACGCCCGCGGCGAGCTGACCGAGTTCACCCGCGGCAATGTGCTGCTGCAGACGGCCGACGGCCGCTGGCTCACGCCGCCGCTGGCGGCCGGCGTGTTGCCGGGCGTGGCGCGTGGCCGGCTGATCGCCGAAGGCCGCATCGCCGAAGCGCCGCTGCGGGTGGAAGACCTGCGCAGTCGGCGCGCGCTGGCGTTCGTCAACAGCCTGCGCGGCTGGCTGCCGGCCGAGCTGGCCGAGTGACGGAGCCGCCGCCGTTCAGGGCGCGGCGAGCGTGATGTCCTCGACCTTGCGCGGCGTGCCGATCGGTGCGGAGCTCTTGCCGATGCGGGTGGCGGCAATGTCTTCCTCGCTCGGGTAGAGGCCCGCCAGCCAGTAGTCCAGCACCCGCCGTGCGATGGGCGCTGCCGCGCCGGTGCCCCAGCCCGCGTTCTCGACGATCACCGCCAGCGCGATCTTGGGGTTCTGCGCCGGGCCGAAGGCCATGTAGAGCGAATGGTCGCGCTGGTGTTCTTCGAGGGCCTTGGCGTTGTACTTGGTGTTCTGCGCCTGGGTCACCGCCTGCGCGGTACCGGTCTTGCCCGCCGACACATAAGCTGCGCCGGCGAACACGCCGCGTGCCGTGCCGCCGGTGGTCACCGCGACCAGGCCGGCGCGTACCGCATCCAGGTTGGACCGTTTGAAGCCGAGGTCGATCGCCGGTGGCTGCGGCACTTCGGACAGCGTGCCCGTCACCGGGTCGCGCACCGCGCGCACCAGGTGCGGCCGGTGCTTGATGCCGCCGTCGGCCAGGATCGACGTGGCCTGCGCCACCTGCAGCATGGTGAAGTTGTTGTAGCCCTGGCCGATGCCCAGCGAGATGGTTTCGCCCGCATACCACTTGCGCTGCTCGGGGCGCTTGTAAGTGCGCCGTTTCCAGTCGGTGCTGGGCAGCACGCCGGTCACTTCGCCCGGCAGGTCGATGCCGGTCACCTGGCCGAAACCCAGCGGCGCCATGAAATCATGGATCGCATCCACACCCAGCTCGTTGGCCAGCGAATAGAAGTACACGTTGGACGACAGCATGATCGCCCGCTGCAGGTCGACCCCGCCCAGGTAGCCTTCCGGGCTGCCGAACCGGTGCCCGGCGAACATGTAGAAGCCCGGGTCGTTGATGACGGTGCCTGGCGTGCGCTTGCCCGTTTCCAATCCGGCCAGGCCCATGAAAGGCTTGTAGGTGGAGCCGGTCGGATAGGTGCCGCGCAGCGCCCGGTTGAGCAACGGCCGGTCGTAGGATTCGTTGAGCGCGGCCCAGCTTTCCTGGTCGATGCCGTCGACGAAAAGATTGGGGTCGAAGGTCGGCTTGCTCACGAAGGCAAGGATCTCGCCGGTGTTCGGATCGATCGCCACCAGCGCGCCGCGCCGGTCGCCGAAGAGCTCTTCCACCATCTGCTGCAGCTTGATGTCGATCGACAGCTGCACCGTCTGGCCCGGCGTGGCCGCGTGCGTGGCCAGGCGCCGCACCGCACGGCCGCCGGCCGAGGTTTCCATTTGCTCCACGCCGGTCGTGCCGTGCAACTGGCGCTCGAAACTCTGCTCCACCCCGAGCTTGCCGATGTGATCGGTACCGCGGTAGTTGGACGAGTCCTCGGAGTCCTCGATGCGTTCCTTCTCGCGCTGGTTGATTCGGCCGATGTAGCCGATGACGTGGCTGGCCAGGTCGCCGAAGGGGTAGTTGCGGAACAGCCGCGCTTTGATCTCCACGCCCGGGAACTTGAAGCTCTGCGCCGCGAACTTGGCCACCTCGGTGTCGGACAGCCGGGTGCGGATCGGCACCGACTCGAAGTTGCGCGATTCCTCGGTCAGCTTCTTGAAGCGGCGACGGTCACGCGGCGTGATCTCCACCAGCGCAGCCAGGCGCGAGATGGTGTCTTCGAGATCGCCCGCCTTCGACGGCGTGATCTCCAGCGTGTAGGCCGAGTAGTTGGTGGCCAGCACCACCCCGTTGCGGTCGAGGATCAGCCCCCGATTGGGCACGATAGGCACCACCGCCGTCCGGTTGCTCTCCGCCTGCTCGGCCAGGTCCTCGTGCCGCACGATCTGCAGATAGATCAGCCTGCTGACCAGCAGCCCGAAGCAGAACAGCATCAGCAATGCCACAGCCAGGATCCGGCGCTTGAACCGCGCCAGCTCCATCTCGGTGCTGCGGATTTCGGTCATGGCAGAGCCTCCGGCGCGAGGGCGATGCGCAATCGACCGGCACCGGCGGGCGCCCTCCCGCACTCCACCGCCGCGCGAGGCGCCACCCGGCGGCCGCCGCCGGGCCGCCCCAAGGCGAGCCGCGCCTTCCCCTCGGGGGATGGCGAATCACACGAAGCCGCAAGCGCAGTGAAAAGCCGAGGGGCTCGCGGCACGCCGCCGGGCCGCCCCAAGGCGAGCCGCGCCCTCCCCTCGGGGGATGGCGAATTACACGAAGCCGCAAGCGCAGTGAAAAGCCGAGGGGCTCGCGGCACGCCGCCGGGCCGCCCCAAGGCGAGCCGCGCCTTCCCCTCGGGGGATGGCGAATTACACGGAGCCGCAGGCGCAGTGAAAAGCCGAGGGGCCATAGTCACAACGGGCGGTTCTCGTCGCGATCGGGGGCGCGACGCTGGGGCGCCAGCAACACCACGCTCAGCGGCACCCACAGCAACGACTCGAGCAGGGGCGCGGCCAGCACGCCCCAGCCAGGCAGCGACGCACCGAGGATCAGCCGGATCACCGTCTGCAAGGCATGCGCACCGACGAACAACGGCAGCAACTGCACCGCCTGCAGCGGAATGCCGAACCACAGCAGCCGGCGCTGCAGGCTCACGCCCAGGTAGACCATGACGGTGTAAATCAGCGCGTTCTGCCCAAGCAGCGCCGCGTGCTGCACATCCACGCACAGCCCCAGCACGAAGGCAGCGCCCATGCCCACCCGCGAGGGCTGGTGCACGCTCCAGAAGACCAGCACCAGCATCAGCACGTCGGGCACCCAGCCGGAGCGGCCGAGCGGCAGCAGCGCCACCAGCAGGCCGACGAACAGCGTGCTCCAGATGAAGACCGGGTTGACCGGCAGCAGGAGTTGTTGTGCGCGTGCCATGGTCAGGGAGCCGGTGTGACGCGGGGAGGCAGCAGGCGGCGCTTGCTCTCGGCCGGCGCCGGATCTTCGGCGGGTCGTGGCGGAATCTGGTCACTCAGAGGTTGCAGCACCAGCACGTGGCGCGCGCCCTGGGTGCTGGCCAGCGGCAGGCAGTGGATGCGGGCGAAGGCCGATTCGGAGCGGCGCTCCACATGGCTCACCTTGGCCACCGGCAGGCCGGCCGGATAGACGCCGTCGACACCGCTGGTGGTGAGCAGGTCGCCCTCTTCCACATCGGCGTTGCCCGGCATGAACCGCAGTTCGAGCGCGCCGCCGCCGGCGGGATCGCCGTAGGCCACGCTGCGCGCGCCGGTGCGGGTGTTGAGGACGGGAATGGCGAAGTCGCGATCGACCAGCAGCGACACTTCGGCCAGCAGTGGATGCAGCCGGGTGACCTGGCCCAGCACGCCGGTCTCGTCGAGCACCGGCGCACCGAGCTCAACGCCCTGCAGCTGACCACGGTCGATGATGACGCGGCGGGTGTAGGGGTCGGGCGCGTCGTACAGCACCTCGGCCGCCTGCTCGGGTGCGTTGAGCCGCTGGCGCAAGGCCAGCAGGTCGCGCAGCCGGCGGTTCTCGAGCAGCAGTTCCTCGACCTGGCTGGCGCGCTGCGCCTGCTGGAGGATGTTGCGGCGCGCCGTGTCTTCCACCGATTGCGCCGAGCGGACGGTGGCCAGGTAATCGGTGGACTGGCGGCCGATGCGCACCGGCTGCAGGGCGAGCCACTGCACCGGATACAGGATGGTGGACAGCGCCGAGCGGACCGGCGGCGTGATCCCCAGGCGGGTGTCGGCCACCATCAGGAACAGCGACAGCGCCGTCAGCACCGCCAGCGTGGACCGCGCGGAAGGGCCCTGCTTGAAGAAGGGCGGCGCGGTGCGATCCAGGGTACCCAGGGGCATGGCGGAGTGAAGGAAGAGGGGATCGAACCCGGTGACGGGAAGCGTCGGATGATAGGGGAGCCCGGCGGTGCGCGAAAGGTTCCCCGCGGCCGGGGAGGGCTAGCGGCGGTGCGAGGACTACCGCACGGTTCGCCACCATTCGGATCCTTGGGGCGGCTCTCGCCCAACATGCCTGACTTCCCCGGCAGCGGTCGAGGCGGTTCACGGCAGCAGTCGGGAAATTCCACCAGCCCCGGCCGCCGGGCCGCCGGGGCCGCCCCAAAGCCCGGGGCTCCATCCCTTCGGGGATGCGAAATTACACGGAGCCGGAGGCGGAGTGAAAAGCCGATGGGCTCAACTCACCGCAGTGAAAAGCCAAGGGGCTGCTTACTCGGAAGTAAAGATGCTGCCCAGTCGGTCCATGCGTTCCAGCGCCATGCCGCAACCGCGCACCACGCAGGTCAGCGGCTCTTCGGCCACCAGCACCGGCAGGCCGGTCTCCTCGGCCAGCAGGCGGTCGAGGTCGCGCAGCAGGGCGCCGCCGCCGGTGAGCATCATGCCCCGATCGGCGATGTCGGCGCCCAGTTCCGGCGGCGTCTGTTCCAGCGCGTTCTTGACGGCCGAGACGATGTTGTTGAGCGGATCGGTCAGCGCTTCCAGCACTTCGTTGCTGCTGATGGTGAAGCTGCGCGGCACGCCTTCGGAGAGGTTGCGGCCCTTGACTTCCATCTCCTTGACCTCGGAACCCGGAAAGGCGCTGCCGATGTTCTTCTTGATGGCTTCGGCGGTCGGCTCGCCGATCAGCATGCCGTAGTTGCGGCGGATGTAATTGATGATGGCTTCGTCGAACTTGTCGCCGCCGACACGCACCGAACCCTTGTAGACCATGCCGCCGAGCGAGATGACGCCCACTTCGGTGGTGCCGCCGCCGATGTCGACGACCATGGAGCCGGAGGCCTCGCTCACCGGCAGGCCGGCGCCGATACCGGCAGCCATGGGCTCCTCGATGAGGTAGACAGCGGTGGCGCCGGCGGCCTCGGCCGCGTCCTTGATGGCGCGGCGCTCGACCTGGGTGGAACCGCAGGGCACGCAGATGATGATGCGCGGGCTCGGCGTGAACATCGTGCGCGGGTGCACCATCTTGATGAACTGCTTGATCATCTGCTCGGTGATCACGAAGTCGGCGATGACACCGTCCTTCATCGGGCGGATCGCCTCGATATTGCCTGGCACCTTGCCGAGCATGGCCTTGGCCTCGCGGCCGACGGCCTGGATCACCTTCTTGCCGTGCGGCCCGCCTTCGTGGCGGATGGCGACGACCGAAGGCTCGTCGAGCACGATGCCCTTGTCGCGGGCGAAGATCAGGGTATTGGCCGTACCGAGGTCGATGGCGAGATCGGTAGAGAAATACCGGCGGAAAGCTCCAAACATGTGAATCCTCAAGGGGCACGGCATGCTGTGCGCCTGCCGTCACCGGTTTTTGCTGTGTATGTCGGGGGGTGTCGCGGAGGGTCGGATCCGGGGACGAATACTTCGACTAGTAAGACCGGCGCGGGGCGCGGGCGGTGCCTCCGGGCGAAGGCGGGATAATACCCGATGCTGCCGGCGCGCCGAGCCTCATCGGACTGCCGAACAGCCTAAATCCCGGAACCGAACTACAGCCCAGGCGCCTTCGTGGCGCCCGCTCGCCATGGCCCTGACCCCCCAAGACATCGAACGCATCGCCAACCTGGCGCGCCTCGAGCCCCGTCCCGACGAGAGCGCTCGTGTGCTTTCGCAGCTCAACGAGTTCTTCGCCATCGTCGGAAAGATGCGCGCGGTCGACACCACCGGCGTCGAGCCGCTGGCGCATCCGGTCGCCGCCTTTGAAGACGTGGCCCTGCGGCTACGCGAGGACGCCGTGGGCGTCTTCCCGTCGCGCGAGGACAGCCAGCGCAGCGCCCCCGCCGTGGAAAACGGCCTCTTCCTGGTGCCGAAGGTGATCGAATGATGAGCGTCGACAAGAACAAGCCCCTGCACGATCTGGGCGTGGCAGAACTCGCCGCCCGCATCGCCGCGCGTGAGGTGTCGGCGGTGGAGGCCGCCCGGCATTTCCTGGACCGCGCCGCGGCGCACCAGCACCTGGCCGCCTATGTATCGATCGACGAGGAGGCCACGCTCGCCCAGGCACGCGCCGCCGACGCCCGCATCGCAGCCGGCACCGCCGGCCGGCTGGAAGGCGTGCCGATCGCGCACAAGGACATCTTCGTCACCCGCGACTTCCCCACCACCGCCGGCTCGAAGATGCTGGCCGGCTACCGCTCGCCCTTCGACGCCACCGTGGTCGCCAACCTGGCGGCACAGGGCGCGGTCACGCTCGGCAAGCTGAGCTGCGACGAGTTCGCCATGGGCTCGGCCAACGAGAGCGTGGCCGTCGCGCCGGTCGGTGGCGATGTGCCCCGCACGCCGCTGAACCCCTGGGACCACACCCGCGTGGCGGGCGGCTCGTCGGGCGGCAGCGCCGTGGCCGTGGCCGCGCGCCTGGCGCCGGCGGCCACCGGCACCGACACCGGTGGCTCGATCCGCCAGCCGGCTGCCTTCTGCGGCATCACCGGCATCAAGCCCACCTACGGCCGCGCCTCGCGCTACGGCATGGTGGCCTATGCCTCCAGCCTCGACCAGGCCGGCCCCATGGCCCGCAGCGCCGAGGACTGCGCCCTGCTGCTGTCGGCCCTGTGCGGCCCGGATCCGGACCGCGATTCCACCTCGCTGGACCGCCCCGCCGAAGACTATTCGCGCTCGCTGGCCGACGATCTTTCGGGTCTGCGCATCGGCATCCCCCAGGAGTTCTTCGGCGAAGGCCTGCAGCCCGACGTGCGGGCCGCCATCGACACCGCCCTGGCCACCTACCAGGGTCTGGGCGCCACGCTGGTCCCGGTGTCGCTGCCCCGCACCGAGCTGTCGATTCCCGTCTACTACATCATCGCGCCGGCCGAGGCCTCGTCCAACCTGAGCCGCTTCGACGGCGTGAAGTTCGGACACCGCGCAGAGCGCTACGGCGACCTGCTCGACATGTACAAGAAGACCCGCTCCGAAGGTTTCGGCGACGAGGTCAAGCGCCGCATCATGATCGGCACCTACGTGCTCTCGCACGGCTACTACGACGCCTACTACCTGCAGGCGCAAAAGATCCGCCGCATGATCGCCGACGACTTCCGCGCCGCCTTCGCGCAGTGCGACGTCATCGCCGGTCCGGTGGCGCCCAGCGTGGCCTGGAAGATCGGCGAGAAGTCCGATGACCCGGTCGCCAACTACCTCGCCGACATCTTCACGCTGCCCGCATCGCTCGCCGGCCTGCCCGGCATGAGCCTGCCGGTGGGCAGCGGCGCGGGCGGCATGCCGGTGGGCCTGCAGCTCATCGGCAACTACTTCGGCGAGTCGCGGCTGCTCAATGCGGCGCACCGCTTTCAGCTGGCTACCGACTTCCATCTCCGCGCACCCGAATCCATCTGACGCACACCCATGACCTCGCCACTCGTCCAGGGCTATGAAGTCGTGATCGGCTTCGAAACCCACACCCAGCTCTCCACCGCCTCCAAGATCTTCAGCCGGGCGCCGACGGCCTTCGGCGCCGAGGCCAACACCCAGGCCGCGCCGGTCGACCTGGCCCTGCCCGGCACGCTGCCGGTGATGAACCGGGGCGCGGTCGAACGCGCCATCGAACTCGGCCTGGCGCTGGGCTCGGTCATCGCGCCGCGCAGCGTGTTCGCGCGCAAAAACTACTTCTATCCGGACCTGCCCAAGGGCTACCAGATCAGTCAGTTCGAGATTCCCGTGGTGCAAGGCGGTTCGGTCGAATTCATGCTCGGCGACGAGAAGAAGACCGTGCGCCTGGTGCGCGCCCATTTGGAAGAAGATGCCGGCAAGTCGCTGCACGAAGACTTCGTCGGCATGAGCGGCATCGACCTGAACCGCGCCGGCACGCCGCTGCTGGAGATCGTCACCGAGCCCGACATGCGCAGCACCGCCGAAGCGGTGGCCTATGCGCGCGAACTGCACAAGATCGTCACCTGGATCGGCATCTGCGACGGCAACATGCAGGAAGGCTCGTTCCGCTGCGACGCCAACGTCTCGGTGCGCAAGCCCGGCCAGCCGCTGGGCACCCGGCGCGAGATCAAGAACCTGAACAGCTTCAAGTTCATGCAGCAGGCGATCGACTACGAGATCCGCTGGCAGATCGAGGAGATCGAGGACGGCCGCGCGATCCAGCAAGCCACCGTGCTGTTCGACCCGGACACCGGCGAGACTCGCGCCATGCGCACCAAGGAAGACGCCGCCGATTACCGCTATTTCCCCGATCCCGACCTGCCGCCGCTGGTGGTGGCGGCCGACTGGGTGGAGCAGGTGCGCGCACGCATGCCCGAGCTGCCGCGCACCATGGCCGCGCGCTTCGTGGCCGACTACGGCCTGCCCGAATACGACGCCGCCACGCTCACCCAGAGCAAGGCGATGGCCGGCTATTTCGAGACGGCCGCCAAAGCCAGCGGCCAGGCCAAGCTGGCCAGCAATTGGATCATGGGCGAGGTGTCGCGCCGGCTAAACGCCAGCGAGTCCGGCATCGCCGATGCGCCGGTCTCGGCCGCGCAACTGGCCGCGCTGGTCGGCCGCATCGCCGACGGCACCATCAGCAACAACGCCGCGCGCCAGGTGTTCGACGCACTCTGGACCGGCGAGGGCAGCGAGGTCGACGCAGTCATCGAAGCCAAGGGCCTCAAGCAGATGAACGACAGCGGCGCGCTGGAAAAGATCATCGACGAGGTGATCGCCGCCAACCCCGACAACGTGGCCCAGTACCGCGCGGGCAAGGACAAGGCCTTCAACGCCCTGGTCGGCCAGGCGATGAAGGCGAGCAAGGGCAAGGCCAACCCGGCCGAAGTCAACGCGATGCTCAAGGCCCGGCTGGCCTGAGCTCGGCCGTCGGCGCAAAGCCCCCATGCGCGGGGCGGCGTCGGCGCTTTCACGGAGCAGCATCCGCAATAATGGGAATCCGTCTCATTCTCCGTGGCACGCCGTTCACCGGCCAGCCGCATCCGCCATGTCTTCCTCCGCCGTCCCTCCGGAATCGATTTCCGACGCCCCGGCTGCCGCCCCGCGCAAGGCGCCGCACCGATACCTGAGCAGCGCCGCCATCCGCCAATGGAGCTGGGTGCACAAGTGGTCCAGTCTCGTCAGCACGGTCTTCATGCTGCTGCTCTGCGTCACCGGCCTGCCGCTGCTGTTCCACCACGAGATCGGCCACCTGCTCGGCACCGAGATCGAGCCGCCGGCGCTGTCCGCCGACGCGCCGCGCGCCAGCATCGACACCACCATCGCCAACGCCATGGCCAAGCATCCCGGCAAGGTGGTGCAGTTCTACGGCCCCGACGACGACGACGACCGCATGGCTTTCGTCACGCTCAACGACAAGGTCGATTCCGCCGTCGGGTTTACCAGCCTGATGATGGACGCCCGCACCGGCGAGGCGCTGCCGCACGCGCCCTTCGACGAGGGCTTCATGTACATCATGTTCAAGCTCCACGTCGACCTGTTCATGGACTTGCCTGGCAAGCTCTTCCTGGGCTTCATGGGCTTTCTGCTGCTGCTGGCCATCATCTCGGGCGTGGTGCTGTACGCGCCCTTCATGCGCAAGCTGGAGTTCGGCGCGGTGCGCCGCGACCGCACCACCCGCACCAAGTGGCTCGATCTGCACAACCTGCTCGGCGTGGTCACGCTCGTGTGGGCTTTCGTGGTGGGCGGCACCGGCATGATCAACACCTGGGCCGATCTGGTCTTCAAGTACTGGCAGAACGACCAGATGGCGCAGATGGTGGCGCCCTACCAGGGTCTGCCGCCGCCGTCTCACACCGTGCCGGTGCAGCGGGCCGCCGACGCCGCGCGCGCACTGCTGCCGGAGATGGACCTGCGCTTCATCGCCTTCCCGGGCAGCAACTTTTCCAGCCCGCACCACTTCGCCGTGTTCATGAAAGGCGCCACGCCGCTGACCTCGCGCCTGCTGCAGCCGGTGCTGGTCGACGCCGAGACCGGCCAGGTCACCGACAGCCGTCCGCTGCCCTGGTATGGCACCGCATTGCTCATCTCGCAGCCGCTGCACTTCGGCGACTACGGTGGCACCCCCCTGCAGATCCTGTGGGCGCTGCTCGACATCGCCACCATCGTCGTGCTGGCCAGCGGCCTGTATCTCTGGATCAAGAAACGATGAGCCATTCGCATTCGAACATCCACCATCACCGTGGCGAACGCTGGGCACTGTGGCGCTGGCCCCTGGCCATGGGCGTGCTGTCGGCCGTGGGCTTGATCGCCGGGCTGGTCTGGGACGGCTGGGGCGACTGGCTGTCGTGGGCTGCGCTGGGCGTTCCGGTGGTGGTGATGCTCTGGTTCGGCTGGCTGCGCCGCGCACAGCGCCGGCCGCGCGACTAGCCAATCAGACGACCGGGCGCCGCGGCGTCCCTACGCCTGGTCCTGCACGCCGTAGCGCAACCGGTAGGCCGCCACGGCGGCATGGTGGGCCGACACGTCTTCGGCGCCGTGGCTCGACAGGTAGGACAGCAGATCGGCCAGCCGCGCCACGGTGCAGACCTCCATGCCCAGGCGGTTGCGCACGTACTGCACCGCGCTGTAGTCCACGTCCTGGCCGTTCTCGGTCGCCTTTTCCTGGCGGTCGAGCGCGATCGCCATGGCCTGCGGAATGGCGCCGGCCGCCTTGATCAGCGCGATGGATTCCCGCGCGGCGGTGCCGGCCGACATCACGTCGTCGACGATCAGCACCCGGCCCTTGAGCGGCGCGCCGACCAGGCTGCCGCCCTCGCCGTGGTCCTTGGCTTCCTTGCGGTTGTAGGCGAATGGCACGCTGCGGCCACGCCGCGCCAGCTCGATCGCCACCGCTGCGGCCAGCGGAATGCCCTTGTAGGCCGGGCCGAAGATCATGTCGAAGCCGATATCGCTGGCGATCAGGGCGTCTGCATAGAATCCGGCGAGCCGACCGAGCTTGGCGCCGTCGTCGAACAGACCGGCGTTGAAGAAGTAGGGCGACAGCCGCCCTGCCTTGGTCTTGAATTCACCAAAACGCAATACGCCGGATTCGATGCAGAACTGCACGAACTCCTGGGCCAGCGGCCCTGCCGCGCTTGCGCCCGGGGCGCCATTGCCATCCACCACCATGGGACGATTTCCTTGTTCAAATTGACGAGCCTGAACCTCAACGGC
This sequence comes from Xylophilus sp. GOD-11R, assembly GCF_033546935.1. GTDB lineage: Bacteria > Pseudomonadota > Gammaproteobacteria > Burkholderiales > Burkholderiaceae_C > Xylophilus. Next base: position 4,810,407 of record NZ_CP137854.1, read on the forward strand.
ATCCGATCTGCCACCAGCAAGGGGCTGGAGGCCTGGATCGCGCAGACCGCGCCGGATTGTATTTGCGTGCAGGAAGTGAAAGCACAGGCCGCCGATGTGGCCGGGCGTTTCGAACAGCTGGCCGGCATGCAGGGCCACTTCCACTTCGCCGAGAAAAAGGGCTATTCGGGCGTGGCCATCTACACCCGGCACGAGCCGAGCGATGTCGTCATCGGCTACGGCTCGCCCGAGTTCGACGCCGAAGGCCGCTTCATCGAACTGCGCTTCGACACGCCGGCGCGCAAGCTGTCGATCATCAGCTGCTACTTCCCCAGCGGCTCGTCGGGCGAGGAGCGGCAGCTCGCCAAGTACCGCTTTCTGGCCGAGGTCCACCCGATCCTGATGAAACTCAAGGGCGAGCGCGAATTCATCCTTTGCGGCGACATCAACATCGCCCACCAGGAAGCCGACCTGAAGAACTTCAAGGGCAACCGCAAGAACAGCGGCTTCCTGCCCGAGGAGCGCGACTGGATGAGCCGCATCCTGCACCTCACCGACGCCACCGGCGGCCTGGTCGATGTGTACCGCCGTCTGCACCCCGACACCACCGACACCTGCTACACGTGGTGGAGCAACCGCGGCCAGGCGTACGCCAAGAACGTGGGCTGGCGCCTCGATTACCAGATCGCCACCCCGGGCATCGCCCAGGCCGCCCGCAGTGCGGCCATCTACAAGGACGTGAAGTTCAGCGACCACGCGCCGTTGACGATCGACTACGACTTCGCGGCCTGATCGCCCTTGCCGGCCGACTCGGCGGTGTGTGGGCGGCCGAGTCGGGCCCGAGCCTCTCAACGGGCTGCGGTGAGCCCCTGCAGCGCCTGTCGGTAGACAGCGTCGAACTTCGGCAGTTGCGTGGCGCCACCGGTCAGCAGCCTGCGCACCGCGGCGGTGTCGGAATAGTCCAGCCTGGCACGTGCGGTGGCGGCTTCGGGGCGCATCACCCAGGCCACGAGCACCCGCGACGCGACTTCCGGGCTGTTGATGTCCTGCGGCGAATCGACCAGGCGCGTGCCCAGTCCGAGTTGCTCGCCGATGCGCTGGTAGTTGGCGCGGCCGGTGAGTGCCAGGAAGCCGCGGCCGCGGTACTTCACACCGTCGCCCGTATCGGTGTTGCCGAAGCGGCTCTCGTATTTCGCCGCCGCGCCAGCGGCTTCCTCGAGCGGGCCGAAGCTCGGGTCTTCCACCGCGATGGTGGCGACTATCGCGGCCACCAGGCGCGAATCGGCCACACCGAACTCCTGCAATGCCGCCCGGAGATAGGGCGCGTTGGCGTCGATGTTGGCGGCGGCGCTCGCGGGAAAGAGGGGTTTCAAAAATGCCGCGTCGACCCGCTCGGTGAGGGCCGTGACGCGCCGCGCCGTGTCGGCGGCTAGCACGGTCGCCGCCGGCCCTGTCGCGGTCGACGGCGCCTTGCCGAGCCGCTCGATGTTGCCCGCCGCCGCCGCGAGCGCCAGCGCCCGCGACTTCTCCACCAGTTGCCGCTGAAGCTCGTCGCGCTGGCTCGGGTTCTCCATGGCGGCGGCGATCCGCACGTTCAGCACCTGGATGTCGGCGACATAGCTCGCCGTGCTTTCGCTCATGTTCGCCGCCGGGCCAAGCGCCGCAGCAGCGGCCTGGTCTTCGAAGGCTTTCCTCAGGCTGGCCTGCGAGCGTTGGTAGTCGTCGTAGCGTTGCTGCGCCCAGGGCTGCAGCGGATGGTCCTTGAGCTGCCCGAGTGCGCTGTAGAGGATGGCTCGGCCGTCTTCCGGGGTGTCCTTGGCCAAGATCAGCTTGAGATAGCTTTCGGCCAGCGCGCTGCGTTCCTTGAGGTCGGCCAGCTGCAGTTCGCGCCGAGTTTTCTCGCGCTCCATGTCGGCGTGGAAATGGCCATCGATCCACGAGGACGCTGACTGGCCGACAGCAATCAGCGCTCCGGCCACCGCCGCAACCCTCGTCAGCGACGCAGTCCAGCCTGCGCTGGTGGGCGGCGGCGCCGGATCGTGGCTGCTGGGCATGGCTTCGGTCCTTCGCCGCGGACTCGGCGCGCGGCACTCCGGCAGGCTAAGGGGATGCGGCGGCGCTGTAAAGCGGGGCGTTCACGACTGCGGCGGCGCCTCGTCGGCTCGAACCGATCGCGCCGCGCGCTGCGCCATGTGCACCTGGTGCAGCGTGATCTTGTGCACCTCGGCCTGGCTGGCCTCGATGTGTGCGCGCAGCAGCATCGCCGCCTGGTTGCCGCGCTTGGTGAGGATGGCCGACAGGATCTGGCCGTGCTCCTGGTAGGCCGCGTCGATGCGCGGCAGCCGGGTGAAGTCGAGCCGGCGGATGATGCGGATGCGCCCCGTCACCTCGCGGTGCACCCGCGCCATTTCGTCGTTGCCGGCGGCCGCGACGATGTCGCAGTGGAAGTCTTCGTCCCACAGGGCGATCTCGGCAGCATCGGTGCTGCGCTCCTGGGGCGTCACCAGCCAGCGGTGGGCCAGCGCGTCGAGCAGCGCGTGGCCCGGCGTGCGGCCGGCTTCGCAGAGCCGGTGCACGGCCGTCACCTCCAGCACGCGGCGCAGTTCGTAGAGTTGCTCGAAGCGCGCGAAGTTGAAGGGCAGCACCCGCCAGCCGCTGCGAAACAGCACCTCCAGATAGCCTTCGTCGCGCAGGCGGAACAGCGCCTGGCGCACCGGCGTGCGCGACACGCCGAACTGCTCGGCGATCTCTCCCTCGGTGAAGCGGTCGCCGGGGACGCGTCGAAACTGCGCGATGTCCTGCTGGATGTACAGGTAGATTTCCTCCGCGCGCCGCCCCAGCGCGGGGACGGCGGCCTCGGGGTCGGGGGGGAGCAGCAGGGGAAGATCGGCCACGACCGGATGTTAGCGACCCGGCCCGTCCGGCTCCGCGCCAATAATAGGCAGCCCCTCGCCACACGCCATGCCGCCAGCCGCATATCCCACCTCATCCGCCGACCTCGACACGGCCCCCGCACCATCGTCCTGGCGCCAGGCCTTGCGGGTCTACGCCGAACCCGCCAGCTTGCGCATGCTGGCGCTCGGCTTCTCGTCGGGACTGCCGCTGCTGCTGGTGCTGGGCTCCTTCGGCTTCTGGCTGCGCGAGGCCTCGATCGACCGCTCCTCCATCGGCCACCTCAGCTGGATCGGCCTGGTCTACGCCTTCAAGTGGGTCTGGTCACCGCTGGTCGACCGCATGCCGCTGCCGTTGCTCAGCCGCCTGCTCGGCCAGCGCCGTGCCTGGCTGATGCTGGCGCAGTGCGGCGTGGCGGCTGGTCTGGCGGGCATGGCGCTGAACGACCCCCAAACGGCGCTCGGGCCCATCGTCTGGTGCGCGCTGGCAGTGGCGTTCGCCTCGGCCACGCAGGACGTGGCGCTGGACGCCTTCCGCATCGAATCGGCCGGCGTAGAGCGGCAGGCGGCGCTGGCCGCCACCTACCAGACCGGCTACCGGCTCGCCATGATCTGGGCCGGCGCCGGTGTCCTGGCGCTCGCGGCTTATGCCGAAGTTGCGGGCGCCGGCTACCAACCCGGTGCCTGGCGCTTCGCGTACGGCGCCATGGCCGCGTCGATGGCGGTGGGCATTCTCACCACGCTGCTGTCGCCCGAACCCGCGCCGCGCCCGCCGAGCGCCGCACGCGGCGCGGCCGCCTGGCTGCGCGAAACGCTGGTCGAGCCCTTCGCCGACTTCTTCCGCAGCCACGGGCGCGGCGCGCTGGTGGTGCTGGCGCTGATCGCCGTCTACCGCATCAGCGACGTGGTGATGGGCATCATGGCCAACCCCTTCTACGTGGACATGGGCTACAGCAAGGCCGAGGTCGCCACCGTCACCAAGGTGTATGGCGTGGTCATGACGCTCGTCGGCGCCTTCGTCGGCGGCGCGCTGGCCATGCGCCTGGGCGTGATGCGCGTGCTGATGGCCGGCGCGGCGCTGTCGGCGCTGACCAACCTGCTCTTCGCCTGGCTCGGCACCCGCGGGCACGACGTGACCGGCCTGGTGCTGGTGGTGGCAGCCGACAACCTGGCCGGCGGCATCGCCACCTCGGCCTTCGTGGCCTATCTCTCGGGCCTCACCAACATCCGCTATTCGGCCACGCAGTACGCGCTGTTCAGCTCGCTGATGCTGGTGCTTCCCAAGTTCATCGCCGGCTTCTCGGGCGACGTGGTCGACCGGTTCGGCTACGGCGCCTTTTTCGTGGCGACCGCCTTGCTCGGCCTGCCGGTGCTGGCGTTGGTGGCCCTGGCACGACGCTCGACGCCGGTACGCACGCCCTGAGCAGCAACCCCTAGGCCCGGGGCTTTTACCTAACTTTACGGCAGTGACAACGCCACACCAGCGCAAGCGCAGGAGGATCCACCGATGCCCAGTCCCCAACTCCTGATGATCGAAGACGACACCCGCCTGGCCCAGATGGTCGGCGAGTATTTGGCCCAATCGGGCTTCGGCTTCACCCACGCCGGCACCGCTTCCGACGGCCTGCAGAAACTGCAGGGCGACGGCGCCGCCGCCACGCCGGACCTGGTCATTCTCGACCTGATGCTGCCCGACATGGATGGCCTCGACGTCTGCCGCCGCATCCGCGGCCTGCACGGTGCCGCCGCGCAGGTGCCGGTGCTCATGCTCACCGCCAAGGGCGATCCGATGGACCGCATCATCGGCCTGGAGCTCGGCGCCGACGACTACCTGCCCAAGCCCTTCGAACCGCGCGAACTGCTCGCGCGCATCCGCGCGATCCTGCGCCGCCGCAGCGAAGGCGCGGCCAGCACCACCCGCACCATGCAGTTCGGCTCGCTGGAGATCGATCGCGACGCGCGCACGGTGAACGTGGCCGGCCGGTCGGCCGAGGTCACCTCCTACCAGTTCGACCTGCTGGTGGCCCTGGCCGAACGCGCCGGCCGTGTGCTCACCCGCGACCAGATCATGGAAGCCGTGCGTGGCCGTGAGCTCGAAGCCTTCGACCGGTCGATCGATGTGCACATGGGCCGCATCCGCGCCGCGATCGAAGCCGACGCCAAGAACCCCAAGCGCATCCTCACCGTGCGCGGCGTCGGCTACGTCTTCGCCAAGCAGCAGGACTAATACCCCCGCCTCCCGCGCCATCCGCCGGGAGCATGCGGGAGAACGCGGGCCGGAGCCCGCGCCATCGAACAGGAGCAGGCGTGGCGAACGTCGACATGAAGACCACCATCGCACGGCGCTCGCGTGCGATGGCCCGGATGACCCAGCGTCTCTACGTGCGCATCTGGCTGGCCGTGGTGGTCGCCGTCGCGGTGCTGACCTTCCTGGTGGGCTGGGCCTGGCAGATGGCGTCCGATCCGCCCTTGCGCGAGGTGTTCGTGCGCAACGCCGCCGGCGAGGTCGTCGGCAGCGGCGCGCTCCGTGGCCGGCGCGGTCCACGCGGCGAAGGCCCGCCACCCGGGGCCGACGCCCGTCCGCGCGCGCCGGAATCCGAAGCCGAGGGCGACGATGGACCGCCACGCAATGGCCCTGAATTCGCGGTCTCCATGCGCGATGGCGAAATGCTCACGGTCCACCTGCCCCGCCCGCCCCGCAACTTCTGGAACCGCCCTCCCTTCGGCTTCTTCTGGACGCTCGGCCTGGTGGGCGTGGCGGTGGCGCTGGCCACCTACCCCATCATCCGCAAACTCACGCGCCGGCTGGAAGAACTGCGCACCGGCGTGGAGCAATGGGGGCGAGGCGACCTGTCGGCGCGTGTTTCCGTCGGAGGCGCCGACGAGGTGGCGTTTCTGGCGCGGCGCTTCAACCAGTCGGCCGAACGCATCGAGCAACTGGTGAAGTCGCACAAGTCCCTGCTGGCCAACGCCTCGCACGAATTGCGCTCGCCGCTGGCACGCATCCGCATGGGGCTGGAGCTGATGAACCCGGCCGGTTCCACGGCGCGCGACGAGATCAGCCGCAACATCGGCGAGCTCGACCAGCTGATCGACGAGATCCTGCTGGCCAGCCGGCTGGATGCGGATGAGGCCGACATCGGCACGGTCGAGATGGTCGACCTGGTCGGCCTCACTGCCGAGGAATGCGCCCACACCGGCGCGGAGCTCGACATCGCCGAGGGCGAAGTCGACACGGTCGAAGCGCGGGGCGTGTCGCGACTGCTGCGCCGCGCGGTGCGCAACCTGCTCGAGAACGCCCGGCGCTACGGCCAGGGCGAGATCGTGGCCTCGGTACGGCGCGAGGGTGACAAAGCGGTGCTGCGGGTGAGCGACCGCGGCCCGGGTGTACCGCCCGAATTGCGCGAGCGCATCTTCGAGCCCTTCTACCGCTTGCCGGGCGCCAGCGAACGCGAAGGCGGCGTCGGGCTGGGGCTTGCCCTGGTGAAATCGATCGCGGAGCGCCATGGCGGCACGGTGCGTTGCGAGGGCCGCGTGGGCGGTGGCGCGAGCTTTGTCATCGTGTTGCCACACGGAGCGCCGTCGAAATAAGGTGGCGCAAAGCCCCTCCTAGAATCTCGGACATGTGGAGAAAATCGTTGGCCCGCCCCGCAGCGGCGCTCTGGGGTGCGGTAGTGTTCATGCCGGTGGGCGTTAACTACGGCGCATTCATTCTGTTGTGGCTGGCTTTTCTGGTGGGTGGCGATTGGCGCGAACGCGCGCAGCGGGTGCGCCACCATCCGTTGTGGTGGCCGGTGGTGTTCTACATGGCCTGGACGCTGCTGGTGCTGGCTTTCGGCAAGCACTACCCCCAGACGCCGGGCAACACCCTGCACGGGCTGCGCATCGCCGCCACCGTGCTGGCCGCCCTGGCGCTGACACGGGACGAAACGGTCTGGGCGCTGCGGGCCTTTCTGGCCATGGCGGTGGCGGGCCTGGTGCTGATCGGGCTTCACGCCCTCATCGGTTTTCCACCATTTCCACCTTTCGATGCCCTGCTGGAACTGGTGGGAAACAAGTCGATCAGCAATGCCTTGCTGCTGACCATCGTCGCGACCGGCGCGGCGCTGCTGGGCTTCGAAGCGCTGCACGGTCCGCACCGCTGGCGCGCCGTGATCGCCTTTGGCGTGGTCGCGGCGGTGCTCGCGGTCATCTCGCAGACGCTGCCTTCGCGCACCTCCATGCTTGGATTTCTGCTCGCCATGGTGCTGGCGGGCCTGCACCGCTGGCGCCGTGAATTGCGCTCCTTCGCGCTGGCGCTGCTGCTGGGCGGCGCGGTCATCGGCGTGGCGGTGTGGCAGTCACCGACCGTGCAGCAGCGATTCGAAAAAGGCGTGCAGGAAATCGAGGCCGCGCAGGCGGGTGCGGTGTCCGAGGGCAGTTGGGTGGTGCGCTTCTACATGTACCGCGACACCGCTCTGATGATGGCCGACCGTCCGATCTTCGGCTGGGGCATCGGCGGCTGGACCGAGCAATGGCACTTGCGCGGCCCGAAGCTGCTGGCCGACTACAACATGCCGCACAACGATTTTCTGTGGATGGGCTCGCAGGCCGGCGTGCCGGGTGCGTTCAGTCTGCTGCTCATCATGATCGTGGGGCTGCGCCAGGCATGGCGCAGGCAGGACCTCACCGGGCGCTTCGCCTTCGCCGCGATGGTGGTGCTGACGGTGGGCACCAGCCTCAACTCGGCGCTGCGCGACGCGCAGATCGGTCTGAGCCTGCTCTGGGTCGCGATGCTCTACCTGCGCTGCGTCCAGGAGCCCGGCGAGCCCTGGCGCAATGTGCTGACGCTCAGTGGCCGTGCGCCACGACTTCACCGGCCTTGAGCCGGTAGAGCGTGCCGCAATAAGGGCACTTGGCCTCGCCGGTGCGGGCCACGTCGAGGTAGACCTTGGGATGCGAGTTCCAGAGCTTCATGTGCGCCTTGGGGCTGGGGCAGAAGACGCCCCCCTGCGCATTGAGGTCGGCCGCGACCAGTTCGACGATGGCGGCGGGATCGCGCGGGGCGGAAGCGGGGAAGTAGGCGGGGCTGCTCATGTGACGACTCTCAGACCTTGGTGAGCCAATGGGCGTACTTGGGATTGCGACCGTTGACGATGTCGAAGAAGGCCTTCTGCACCTTCTCGGTGACCGGACCGCGGCTGCCGGCGCCGATCTCGACACGGTCGAGCTCGCGGATCGGCGTTACTTCGGCGGCGGTGCCGGTGAAGAACGCTTCGTCGGCGATGTAGACCTCGTCGCGTGTGATGCGCTTCTGCACGATTTCGATGCCCAGGTCGGCGGCGATGTGCATGATCGTGTTGCGGGTGATGCCGTTGAGCGCACCGGCCGACAGGTCGGGCGTGTAGATGACGCCCTTCTTGACGATGAAGACGTTCTCGCCGGCGCCTTCGGACACGAAGCCGGAGGCGTCGAGCAGCAGCGCCTCGTCGTAGCCGTCGTCCAGGGCTTCCATGTTGGCGAGGATGGAGTTGCTGTAGTTGCTCACCGCCTTGGCCTGCGTCATGGTGATGTTGACGTGGTGGCGGGTGTAGCTGCTGGTCTTGACGCGGATGCCGCGCGCCATGCCTTCGTCGCCCAGGTAGGCGCCCCAGGACCAGGCCGCCGCCATCACGTGCACCGTGTTGCCGCGTGGGCTGACGCCGAGCTTCTCGGAGCCGATCCAGGCCAGCGGCCGGATGTAGCCCGACTTCAGGTCGTTCTCGCGCACCACGGCGCACTGGGCTTCGTTGATCTGCTCCTGGCTGAAGGGCAGCTTCATGCGCAGGATCTTGGCGCTGTTGAACAGGCGCTCGGTGTGCTCCTGCAGGCGAAACACCGCCGGGCCGTCGACGGTGTCGTAGGCGCGCACGCCTTCGAAGACGCCGCAGCCGTAATGCAGGGTGTGGGTCAGGACGTGGATCTTGGCATCGCGCCAGTCGACGAGCTGGCCGTCCATCCAGATCTTGCCGTCACGGTCGGAGAGCGAGGGTGCGGGAGGCACGAGAGTCATGCGCGAAGTCCTTCAGAGAGGCCCGCGACCCGCAGAAAAAGGTCGGCCGCCGGGCGATGCGCCGCCAGGAAATGACGGCAAAAGCCCGGCATTTTACGGCGCGGAGGCGGCTTCGTTCTCGTCGGGTGCCGGCGGCCGGGTGAGGTTCCAGCGCGCGAGCTTGCCGGACTCGAAGGTGCAGTCCACGTACGACTGCGAACCGTCGGTCCAGCGGTAGGTTTCGGACTGGGTGCCGATGCCGTCGCGCTGCTCGCCGAGCGAGCGGGTCATGGCCACCACGTGCAGCAAATTCACACCCGGCTTGAGCTTGGCGTTGAGCATGACCGCGCTGCCGACATAGCCCACCGGCCGTTCGGCCGCACGCTTGAGCACGGTCATCATCCGGGTGAAATGCAGCAGCAGCCACATGGTGATGCCGCCACCGACAACGGCCAGGCCGCGCCAGCCGTAAGTGTTGAAGGCCACCGCGAGCAGGGCGAGGCAGCCGATCGGAACGAGGATCTTGGGCAATTTCATGGCGGGTATTTTCGCAGTGCGCCGCGAACCACTCTTGCCCACCTCGCGGACCCGCCACGGACCGGGGCGCCGGACACCGCCGGCCCGGCACCGATCACTTGTTCGGCGCGGCGGCGGGAGGCGCCGGCAGGGCGGGCAGACCGGTGTCGCGCACCAGCGTCAGCGAGGTGACGTAGCTGCCCTTCTCGAACTTCTGGCCGTCTGCGCGCTGACCGGCCGGGCCGTTGTGGCTGAGCTCCATCACATAGGTGCCGTTCCAGGGCAGCGACACGGTGAGCTTGCCCTCGGCATCGGTGTGATGCTCCTGCGCCCAGCCCGAGGCGGTGACCACCGCGACCTTGGCCTTGGCCAACGGCTTGCCTTCGAAGAAGGCCTGCAGCGTGGCGCCCTCGGCGGTCTGGGTGCCAGTGGGCACCAGGTCGAGCGTGAGCAGCGGCTTCTGGGCCGACAGGTCGGTCACCAGGCGGGCGGCCGGCAGGTACATGCCGCGGCCGGTCTGGCCGGGGCCTTTGAGGTCCCACATCGGATAGGTGGCATCTTCGGCGATCAGCGATTCGCCCTTGGCCGCGCTGAAGGGAATGCTGAAGTTCGCAGCCGCCTTGGTCACCTCGGCCGGCTGGCCGACGCCCTGGGCGGTGGCCTTGCGAGCGATCGGCTTGCCAAACTTGTCCAGCAGGCCGGGCGATACCTCGCGCAGGTTCTCGCCGTATTCGCCGAAGAACAAACGCGCGCCGCCGGCGTCCTGCTCGATCCAGATCTGGTGCGCCGACACGGCGGTGCCGGCCAGGAGCGCGGCGGTGGCGGCGGCGGCGAATGCCAGGGCGCGGACTTGGGTTTTCAGCTGCATGGAGATACGTGGCCTCGAGTGGAAAAATCCGGTCGAGTCTACTGGACGAGAATTATTCTCATCATGAAGCCCGCCGCCGGCGCGGGGTTTAGCGCAGCGGTGTTCACTGCAACTGGCGCAGCAGCTCGATCGCTTCTTCCACCCGCTCCACCGGATGGATCGTCAGGCCTTCGACCGGCTTCTTGGGCGCATTCGCCTTGGGCACGACGGCGATCGAGAACCCGAGCTTGGCGGCTTCCTTCAGGCGCTCCTGGCCGCGCGGCGCGGGCCGCACTTCGCCAGCCAGACCGACTTCGCCGAACGCCAGGAAGCCGCTCGGCAGCGGCTTGCCGCGCAGGCTCGAGGCGATCGCCAGGATCACCGCCAGATCGGCCGCCGGCTCGCTGATGCGCACACCACCCACCGCGTTGACGAACACGTCCTGGTCCATGCAGGCCACGCCCGCATGGCGATGCAACACCGCCAGCAGCATGGCGAGGCGGTCGCGGTCCAGGCCGACCGACAGCCGGCGCGGGCTCGGGCCGCCGCTGTCGACCAGCGCCTGGATCTCCACCAGCATCGGCCGCGTGCCTTCCAGCGTGACCAGCACGCAGCTGCCGGGCACCGGTTCGCTGTGCTGGCTGAGAAAGATCGCGCTCGGGTTGGCCACGCCGCGCAGGCCGCGCTCGGTCATGGCGAACACGCCGATCTCGTTGACCGCGCCGAAGCGGTTCTTGATGGCGCGCACCAGGCGGAAGGCGCTGTGGGTTTCGCCCTCGAAATACAGCACGGTGTCGACCATGTGCTCCAGCACGCGCGGCCCGGCCAGGGCGCCTTCCTTGGTGACGTGGCCGACCAGCACGATGGCGATGCCGCTGGCCTTGGCCGCGCGGGTGAGATGCGCAGCACATTCGCGCACCTGTGCCACCGAACCGGGCGCGCTGGTGAGCTGATCGGAATACATGGTCTGGATCGAGTCGATCACCGCGACCGAAGGCTGGCGGGTGTCGAGCGTGGCGAGGATCTTCTCCAGCTGGATCTCGGCGAGTACCGGAACCTGCGAGCCGTCGAGGCCGAGCCGGCGCGCGCGCAAGGCGATCTGCGCGCCGGATTCCTCGCCGGTGACGTAGAGCGTTTCCAGCCCGCTGCGCTCCAGCGCGTCGAGCGCCTGCAACAGCAGGGTCGACTTGCCGATGCCGGGGTCGCCGCCGATCAGCACCACGCCGCCTTCGACGATGCCACCGCCGAGCACCCGGTCGAGCTCGTCGATGCCGGTGGTGGCGCGGGCGACGTCGGCGGCCTCGATCTCCGACAGCACGGTCACCTCGGCCGTCTGCGCCAGCGCGGCAAAGGCGGGTGCCTGGCCCAGGCGGTTCTTGCCGGCAGCCGCGGGCGGTTGGGCGACTGTCTCCACGAGCGTGTTCCAGGCGCCGCAATGCGGGCATTTTCCGAGCCAGCGCGGGCTGTTGCCGCCGCATTCGCTGCAGGTGTAGGTCGATTTTTCTTTGGCCATGAGCCGGCCGACTATACGGCCCGATCAACCCGCGACCGGGCAGGGGTTACGGGCTCGAGGGGATGGCAAACCGCGATCTTTTGTGCATGCTTGAACCCGATTGGACACGTGTCCTTTCTAATGAGCCGGAAAACCCGGCCTCATTCGGGTTTTCACCAGGGATGAAGGCCTGAAGATTGGCAAACGTATGAACAAGTTTGATGAACTCCTCGCCAAGGTCGCGCTGCTGACGCGCACCGACGGCAGTCAGGTCGAGACGGTCATGAACGTCGCCTTCGATGCGAAGGCGGAGCTCGACGCCGAATTCGGTACCGGCAACCGCTACTCCATCTCGCTGACCCGCCTGATGCTGCGGCTGAACCATTCGGCCGACCGCCGAGAGCGCATCGACACCACGTTCCGTGTGACCGAACTGCTGAGCGCGGCTTCCGACCAGGTCAACCGTCGGCGCGGCAAGCCGGTGAAGTACCACCAGCCCGATTTCGTCGACACCAATTTCGGCACGCCTTCCTGAAAGCGACAGCGTCCGGGCCGCCTGCGGGACACCCCTGACGGCCGTTCGGCGCCGGGCGACGACAATCGCGGGTTCCCCGCATTGCCCGTACCCACCATGTTTTCCGCTCCTCGTCGCCGCCTGCTGCAGGCGGCCGCCCTGTTGCCCGCAGCCGCCAGCCCGTGGCGGATAGCCCATGCCCAGGGCACCGTTCTCGAATCGACCCGCGTGATCAACGGTTTCGCCGCCGGCGGCACCGCCGACGCGGCCAGCCGGCGCGTCGCCGAAAAGCTGCACCCGGCGTTTGCCCAGACCGCCTATGTGGAAAACCGCACCGGTGCCGGCGGGCAGATCGCGGTGCAGTACGTCAAGAGCCAGCCGGCCGACGGCGCCACCATGCTGCTGACGCCGATGTCGATGCTCGGCATCTATCCGCACACCTACAAGCGCCTGCCCTACGACCCGGTCGCCGACCTGGCGCCGGTGGGCATCGCCGCCACCTTCGACTACGGCTTCGCGGTCGGTCCCTCGGTGCCGGACCGCATCCGCACCGTGGTGGAGTTCATGGCCTGGTGCAAGTCGCGGCCCGACCGCGCGGCCTTCGGTTCGCCGGCGGCCGGGTCTTCGCCGCACTTCATCGGCATCCTGCTCGGCCGCGCCCACGGCATCGACATGACGCATGCGGCCTACCGCGGCACGCAGCCGGCCATCATGGACATGATCGGCGGGCAGATCCCCGCCGTGTGCGGCCCGGTCGGCGAGTTCATCCAGTACGTGCAGGCCGGCAAATGCCGCCTGCTCGGCACCTCGGGCGCGCGCCGCAGCCGGTTTTCGCCGGGCGTGCCGACCCTGGTCGAACAGGGCTACAAGGACCTGGCCTTCAGCGAGTGGTACGGTGTGTTCCTGCCGGCCAGGGCCACACCGGAACTGGTGCAGCGTCTCAACACCGTGATGCGCGCCGGCCTGGCGCAGCGCGACACCATCGAGGGCATGGCCGCCGTCGGGCTGGAAGCCCAGGGCAGCACGCCCGAGCAACTCGCCGCCGCGTTGCGCGCGGACACCGAACGCTGGCGCGGCATCGTCAAGTCGATCGGCTTCAGCGCCGACACCTGAGGCGCGCCGATTCGCGGCCGCGCCTCAGGCGAACCAGTCGGCGAGCAGACGGCTGGCGACGGCCGGCTGCTCGTACTGCACCCAGTGCCCGGCGTTGGGCACGATGACGAGTTCGCGGCTGGCGACGCCCGCCACCAACTGCGGCCCCACCTGCGACGGCACCGCCGTCACGTCGTGTTCGCCCCATGCCAGCAGCACCGACACCTGGCGCTCCGCCAGCGCGTCGAGCGCCTGCGGCAGCGCCGAACGCCGCGAGATGCCCTTGCTGCGGAACCGAGTGTTGACCGCCGATTGGCGGTGCAACGCGAGTGCCAGCGGGTCGATGCAGGCCTCGTCGTGCAGCATCAGCGCGGCCAGGTTGTGGCGCAGGCGGGCATCGCGCTCATCGCCCGGCGGCAGCCCTTTCCAGTCGAGCATGCCCAGGCGTTCGCGCCGGGCCTGGCCGTGGCCGGCGGGGCCGAGCAGCGCCGCCTTGCGCACGGCCGTCCGGCGCGCTGAGAGCGTGGCCGCGCACAGGCCACCGAAGGAAAAACCGGCGATGTCGATCGGCTGGTCCGCGCCCAACAGGCGGTCGACCGCGCGGCCAAGCACGTCGACCAGCAGGTCCAGCGTCTGCGCGCCTTCCGGCGCGTCCGAATCACCGTAGCCCGGCATGTCCGCCAGCCAGAGGGTGTGATGCGCGGCCAGTGCGTCGATGTTGCGTATCCAATGCAGCCAGCTGCCGTGGCCGCCGTGCAGCAGGAGCAGCGGCGGGCCGTCGCCGATGCGGCGGAAGACGACACGGCAGCCGTCGATGTCGACGCTTTCGCGTGGGGTGCGGGCGTCGAGCCGGGCGATGGTGTCGAGCGCGCGGGCGTCGGCATCCGCGTCGACGGTGGCGGGTAGGGCGGTCGGGAAAACGTCGTCGGACATGCGGCAGGAGTTCCAGGCGAGGAATGATCGGTTTCGCGGCACGACAATCGCCGGCACCGCGTGTGCGACGATTTTCGCCGCGCAAGCTTCACCGACCGTTCGCGCCGGTTTCCGCTTTCCGCCCTCCACTGCTCGCATGGTCATCAACCTCGTTTGGCTCGGCTTCTTTTTGGCCGCCGTCTGCACCGCCTGCGTCCGCTTCGCCTTCGGCGATGCCGAGGTGTTCGCCCGGCTGGTCGCGGCGCTGTTCGACGCGGCCCGCAGCGGCTTCGACATCGCCATCGGCCTGACCGGCGTGATGGCGCTCTGGCTGGGTTTTCTGAAGGTGGGCGAACGCGCCGGCCTGGTGGAAGCCCTGGCGCGCCGGGCCGCGCCCTTGCTGCGGGCAGTGTTTCCCGGCGTGCCGGCCGGCCATCCCGCCCAGGGGGCGATGACCATGAACCTGTCGGCCAACCTGCTCGGCCTCGACAACGCCGCCACGCCGCTGGGGCTGTCGGCGATGCGCGAACTGCAGACGCTCAACCCGCGCGCCGCCACCGCGAGCGACGCGCAGATCATGTTCATGGTGCTCAACACCGCCGGGCTCACGCTGGTGCCCACCTCGGTGATCGCGATCCGCCAGAGCATCGCGCTGCAGCAGAAGGTGGCGCACTTCGACGCGGCGGCGATCTTTCTGCCCACCCTGCTGGCGACCGCGGCGTCGTGCATGGCGGGCTTTCTGGCGGTCGCCGTTTGCCAGCGCTTCCCCCTTTGGCGGGCCCGCTGGTGCCTGCCGCTGCTGGGCCTGATCGGCGCCGGTGCCGTGATGCTGTACGGCCTGTCGCGACTGCCGCCGGCTTTGGTGGCGCAGGTCGCGGGCATCGCCGGCGCGGCCTGCATCCTGGGGCTGGTCACGCTGTTCCTGCTGGTCGGTGCCTGGCGGCGCGTGGCGGTGTACGAAGTCTTCGTCGAAGGCGCCAAGGAAGGCTTCGGCGTGGCGATTCAGATCGTGCCCTATCTGGTCGCGATGCTTTGCGGCATTGCACTTTTTCGCGCTGCTGGCTGCATGGACGCGGTGCTCGGCGTCATCGGCCAGGGTGTCGCGGCGCTTGGCCTGGACGCCCGCTTCCTGCCGGCCTTGCCGGTGGGGCTGATGAAGATCCTGTCGGGCTCCGGAGCGCGGGCGCTGATGGTGGATGTGATGTCCACCTATGGCGTCGATTCCTTCGCCGGCAGGCTGGCGGCGATCGTGCAGGGATCGACCGAAACCACCTTTTACGTGCTGGCCGTCTACAGCGGCAGCGTCGGCCTGCGCGACACCCGGCACGCCCTGGGCTGCGCGCTGTTCGCCGACGTGGTGGGGCTGGTCGCGGCCATCTTCATCGGCTACGCCTTCTTCGGCTGAAGCACCCTACGGCGGTGGCCGATACGTCCTACAGGCATCGGTCACCGGCACCGACGCTTGTGATGCGGACGGGGCCCAAACATGGAGTGTCCGAGGGCGACAAGGTGTCATTCAACGACGCCGACCGCCCGCCTCGCCAACCCTGATTCAAGGAGATCCACATGACCGATCGCACCGATGTCATCGACACCCTCAACGACCTGATCGAAACCTCGCATGACGGCGAGTACGGCTTCCGCGAACTGGCGGACCGTGCCGAAGCACCGGAACTCAAGCAGAACTTTCAGCGCCGCGCCGACGAGATTCACGCTTCGCTTGCCGACCTGGAACAGGCCGTCGTCGCCAATGGCGGCAAGCCCGAAGACGGTGGCACCGCCGCCGGTGCCCTGCACCGCGGCTGGGTAGCCGTGCGCAGCAAGCTGACGACCTCTACCGATCTATCGCTCCTCGAAGAAGCCGAACGCGGCGAGGACTCGGCCCTCGCCCGCTACCGCAAGGCATCCAAGCAGGAACTGCCGGCGCCGGTGCGTGCACTGGTCGAACAGCAGCTGCAGGGTGTGCAACGCAACCACGACCAGATCAAGCTGCTGCGCGACCGCCAGCGCCAGATGTCCTGATTGACACCCGCATGCAGCCTGCCGCCACATGGCCGGCAGCAAAAGGCCCCGCGCTGCGGGGCCTTTTTTCATGCAAACACTTCTTCTCGCAGCCGAACCCCGTGTGGTGCATCGTATTGGCTGTCGAGCGAGTAATGCAGCGGGTTCAACGGAAAGCTGCGCAGGAACAGTGCCACCTCGTGGCGTATCGCGTCCGGCGGCTCCCGTCTCAGCACGACCCGCGCGATGAAGCGGGCGACGGTCGCCATATCGACTTCGGTAATGCCGCGACGTGTCAGCGCCTGCACGCCCAGCCGAAGGCCATGGCGGCCGCCCGAGCCGGGAATCTCGATGTTGTTGCAGCGAACTCCAGCGCGCGCCAAGGCGTTAGACGCCATGTGCAGGGCGTCCTGGGGGCTGCCGATGGTGACGTGCACCTGATGCGTTTCGGTATAGCCGAACGACTCTCCCGCCACCTGCAATCCCTCGGCCCGCAGGCAGAGCGCCAGCACCTTGGCGTTCTTCACGATTTGCTGCGCATAGGGCCGACCGAACAGCGACATCTCGACCATCGCGAGATAGAACGGCGCCAGCAACTCCGCGTGCGAATTGCTCTGCATCAGCGGGCAGACCCAGTCCGAAACAGATTTGAGTTGCGGATGTTCCGCGTTGCCGAAGGCCACGAAGCCTTTCTGCGGCCCCGGAATGGTCTTGTGCGTGTTGCCGAGGAGAACGTCAGCGCCTTCTTCCAGCGGCTGCGGCACCACACCGCCCAAAATCAGCCCGGCGTCGTGGCTCGCGTCGTAGGCCAGCAGTACTGCAGGCGGAAGCACGCTGCGAATGGCCGCCAGCGGCTGCCACCGCAACTTGAACGACTGGTCCAGCATCACCATTCGGATCTCGGGATGCGAAGCGACCAATTGCGCCAGCCGCTCGACGTCGATCAGCAGGTCGTCGGCGCGCACCGGCAGATGGAATATGCCGATGCCGACCTTGCGCGCCAGTTCTTCCAGCGACGAGTGACCGCCGTCGCTATGGGCGAAATGCACAAAGGCGTCGCCGCGCGAGCAGGTGCCGAGCAGGACCGCCTGTTCGGCGGCGGCACCACCGTTGGGACGCCAGTCGAATGTCTGGGCGCGAAACCCCTCACAGCCGATGCGAGTGAGCTTTTGCACCAAAGCCGACTGGGCGCCGGAGTCTGGAAAGTGCCACTCGCCGTGTTCTTCAAAATAAGGTGGAGCGAACTCATAGAAGGCGCCCTGCATGCCGGCGCCCATGGTGCGAACGAAGCGACTGGGATAGTTCTCGCTGGCCGTCATGCTCAGGTGCGAGGCCCGATAATGATTATCGCGAAAGAAATCGGTGGCGAGCGCATCGCATACCGACTCTATTTTGGATAATTCGATGGGAGCTTTTTTGATATCGGGAAATGAAAGCATGATTTAACCTCGCTGGAGTAAGACGGATCGCTGCGCCGCGCTCGCTGCCGGGAGCGCGGGGGCGGATCGTTACTCCAAAGCGGTATTCGTGCAATGCGATCAGCGGCCGTTTTACCGACGTTTTCCCTCGAATCACAATGTCACGGCGCAGACCTCGAAAATCAACCGGATATGCACTGCGCATTATCCAAATGAATCTGGAATGCCATGTATCTGAGCATCAGATAATCAAAACCCGATCAAGCTGCCAACACGGCCACCCGCGGCGCGACCGCGCAGAGCAGTTCGTAGCCAATGGTGCCGGCCGCGTGCGCCACCTGCTCCACCGGCAACACCGCGCCGTTGCCGGCCCGGCCCCAGAGAATGACTTCCGCGCCGGGCCCGGCATCGGGCACGTGCGTGAGGTCCACCGTCAGCATGTCCATGCTGACGCGCCCCAGGGTGCGGGTGCGCACGCCGTCCACCAGCACCGGCGTGCCGGTGCCGGCCTGGCGCGGATAGCCGTCGGCATAGCCGCAGGCCGCGATGCCGATGCGCATCGGCACCTCGGCCACGAAGCTCGATCCGTAACCGACGCTTTCACCGGCGGCCAGGAGCTGCACCGCGATCAGGCGGGTGGACAGCGTCATGGCCGGCTGCAGCTGCCAATGCGCGGCGTCGTGCCCGGGAAAGTCCGGCGCGCAGCCGTAGAGGCCGATGCCGGGGCGCACCCAGTCGGCGGCCAGTACCGCATCGCCGCCCTGGCGCAGCAGCGCGGCCGTGTTGCACAGGCTGCGCTCGCCCGGCAGATCGGCGGTGGCCCGCTCGAACACCGCCCGCTGGTGCTCGATGCCGCGTTCGCCATCGGCATCGCTGAAGTGCGTCATGAACGAGATCTCGTCGACCTGCGGCAAGGCCTGCAGCCGCGCATGGGCGGTGCGAAAACGGTGGGGCGCGAATCCGAGCCGGTTCATGCCCGAGTTGAGTTTCAGGAACACCCGGTGTGGCGCCTGTGTCTTGTGAGCGGCGAGCATGTCGATCTGCTCGTCGCAGTGCACCGCATGCCACAGCGACAGGCGCGAACACAGTTCCAGGTCGCGCGCCTCGAACACGCCTTCGAGCAGCAGGATCGGCCCCCGCCAGCCGAGCGCGCGCACCCGCTCGGCTTCGGCGATGTCGAGCAGCGCAAAACCGTCGGCGGCGCGCAGGGCGTCGAACGCGCGCTCGATGCCGTGCCCGTACGCGTTGGCCTTGACCACCGCCCACACCCGCGCATCGCCCGCAGCGCGACGCATGCGGTCCAGGTTGTGGTGCAAGGCGTCGGCGTGGATGGTGGCGAGGATCGGGCGGGGCATGGGACTGGGTATCTCCGAAACGGGACGTGGCATTCTGTGCGGCGATAACTCACCGGCACCCGGGTGGGACATTGCGAAGGCCCTCCCAGGCCTGCATGCTATAACCCGCGTTCCCCAAGAAACCCGAGAGCAGACACTTCTTACCGCCGGCATCGCAGCCGGCCTGCATGCCATCGATGAAACGCGGTTTCTTCACGATCATGTCGGCGCAGTTCTTCTCGTCGCTGGCAGACAACGCGCTCTTCGTCGCAGCTGTCGAATTGCTCCGTACCTCGGGTGCCGCCGAATGGCAGCGGGCGGCGCTGGTGCCGATGTTCGCGCTGTTCTATGTGGTGCTGGCGCCCTTCGTCGGCGCCTTTGCGGACGCGCTGCCCAAGGGCCGCGTCATGTTCTACAGCAACGCGATCAAGGTGGTCGGCTGCCTGATGATGCTGTTCGGCGCCCACCCGCTGGCCGCCTACGCCATTGTGGGGCTCGGCGCTGCCGCCTACTCGCCGGCCAAGTACGGCATTCTCACCGAACTGCTGCCGGCCTCCCAGCTGGTCAAGGCCAACGGCTGGATCGAAGGCCTGACCATCGGCTCGATCATTCTCGGCGTGCTGCTGGGCGGGCAGCTGGTCGGTCACCACGTGTCGGGCGTGCTGCTCGGTTTCGATCTGCCGTATGTCGACACCGGCATCGATACGCCTCCCGAGGCGGCGATTCTTCTGCTGATCTTCGTCTACATCCTGGCAGCCTGGTTCAACACCCGCATTCCGCATACCGGCGTGCAGATGCGCCCGCTGCGCAAGGACCGCGATCGCAGCGTCATGTGCAACGCACTGGAACTGCTGCCCGACTTCTGGACCTGCAACTCGCGCCTGTGGCGCGACCGACTGGGCCAGATTTCGCTGTCGACCACCACGCTGTTCTGGGGTGTTTCCGGCAACCTGCGCTACATCGTGCTGGCCTGGAGCGCCGCCGCGCTCGGCTATGGCACCACCCAGGCTTCGTCGCTGGTGGGGGTGGTGGCCATCGGCACCGCCGTCGGTGCGGTGGCGGCCTCCATGCGCATGCGGCTGGACATGGCCACCCGGGTGATTCCGCTGGGCATCTGCATGGGCCTGCTGGTGATCCTGATGAACTACATCACCAATGTGTGGGTAGCGGCACCGTTCCTGATCGTCCTCGGCGGCATCGGAGGCTTCCTGGTGGTGCCGATGAACGCCCTGCTGCAGCATCGCGGCCACAACCTGATGGGCGCCGGCCGCTCGATCGCCGTGCAGAACTTCAACGAGCAGGCCTGCATTCTGGGACTTGGCGCGTTCTACAGCGTGTCGACCAAGTTCGGCCTGTCGGCCTTCGGCGCCATCACCGCCTTCGGCCTGGTGGTGGCCGGCATGATGTGGGCGATCAAGCGCTGGCACGACAACAACCTCAAGCGCTACCCGGAAGAAGTCGAGCATCTGCTGCAGATCGCCCGGCACGACGACCACCACTGAGGCGCCGAGCCGCACGATGCGGCCCGCCGCTCAGAAGCGGATATCCACCCGTACCGGCGTGGCCCCCACGTTCACCTCACGCGAGCGCACCAGCTCGCCGCTGCGCGCTTCCACGCGATAGCGGCCTGGCGGCAGGTCGAGCAGGCAGACCGGGCCGTCCGCCTTCCAGTCCAGCAGCCACTTGCCATCGGCGTCGGCCAGACGCACCGCCACATCGGCCAGGTAATCTCCGCCCGGCTTGGCGAACAGCAGCGAGAGCGGATGATTCTTCATGTCTTCGCGCATGCGCGTCGACTCGTCGGAGCCGATACCGCCACAGGTTTGGCGGATCGGCTGCGGCTGGGCCATGGCGGCGCTGCCGCAAAGGACGAAAGCCAGCAGGACGCTGGCGGATGCGGGTTTCATAAAAAAGCGGTCCTCCAGGCGCAGGGCGCGAAAGACCGCATTTTTGGCGGGCGCCGGCAGCGCCGGCGCACCCGCTTGTAACAGCCAGGATCAGGCGACGGGCTGGGTGGCCAGTTCGCGCCGGCGCCGCGCGGCATCGAGCACCTGGCCGGTCTGGCGCGGATCGAGCCCGTACATGTCGGCAAAGGCCTCGACACCGGTGTTGCCGGATTCGAAGGCACGCAGCAGCGCCTCGTCCTTGGCGGCACGCGCCGAAGCCTCTGCCAGCGCTTCGTCGAGCAGCGCACTGGCGGCCTCGTCGCGGGTACGAACCAGCTCGGCATAGGCATCGCGGCCCAGGCCCGAGGCTTCGTAGGCACGCACGATGCGGCGGCGCCAGTCGTCGCGCAGCTCGGCCAGGCCGGCTTCGGGCGTGCGGTGGCCACGGCGGCGCCAGAGTTCGATCAGCGCCTGGTAGACATGCTCCGGCGCCAGTGCTTCGACCACCTGGCCGGCCAGGTCGTGGCGCGGACGCGCGGCGGCGATGGCCTGCAGGTAGCGGGTGGAACGGGTGTGCTGGCCGAGCGCTTCCTTGAGGGCGTCCGGAGCCAGTTGCTCGGGATGCGCCTCGCGCAGGTCCTGGAAGATGCCGCGCTTGAGCGGCAGGAACTCGCTGCCGAACAGCTGGGGATAGAGCGCTGCCAGTTGCTCCAGCAGCGGATGCACCGTGCGGGCGCCGGAAGCGCCTTTGCGGGCGGGGGCGGCACCGGGCGTGGCGGCCATCGGTGCACCGGCATCCTTGTCGCTGCGGCCACTGCGGCCTCCACGGCCGCCTCGGCGATTGGCGCCCGGCCGTTTGGCCGGCGATCCCGCCTCGACGGTGGAGCTGGAACCGCTGGGCGCGTCGGATGCCGGCGTGGCGGCGGACTCGGCCACGGGGCTGTCGGGGGTGGTATCGGTTGCGTTCACGGCGTCGGTCAAATCGGGAGCGAACCCGCGATCATGCCAGCCTGCGGCGCGTACGCGGTATCAGGGCGCTCAAAACTTCGGCAACAAGGCGGCGTCGAGCACTTCGATCCAGTGCTTGACGGGCAGGTCGGTGCCGCTCTGCAGATGCGTGATGCAGCCGATGTTGGACGACAGGATCGCCGCTGGCCGCAAGCGCCCCAGGTGCTGCAGCTTGCGGTCGCGCAACGGTTGGGCGAGTTCCGGCTGCAACACCGAATAGGTGCCGGCGGAGCCACAGCACAGGTGCGACTCCTCGGGTGCGGTGCGCAGGTCGAAGCCGAGCGCCTTCAGATTCGACTCGACCCCGCCACGCAGTTTTTGCCCATGCTGCAGGGTGCAGGGCGGGTGGTAGGCCAACACCTCACCGGACGCTGGCGGTGCGATCTGCTCGCGCAGACGGGGCAGCAGTTCGGGCAGCAGTTCACTGAGGTCGCGCGCCGCCGCCGATACGCGGGCGGCCTTGTCGGCATAAGCGGGGTCGTCGCGCAGCAGATGGCCGTATTCCTTGACGGTGACGCCGCAGCCCGACGCATTGACGACGATGGCCTCGGCCTCGCCGCTGTCGAGCAGCGGCCACCAGGCGTCGATGGCCGCGCGCATCTGCTGCAGGCCGCCCTGCTGGTCGTTGAGGTGGAATTTCACCGCGCCGCAGCAGCCGGCCGACGGTGCGACGACGGCCTGGATGCCGCAGGCGTCGAGCACGCGGGCCGTGGCCGCATTGATATTGGGCGCCATGGACGGCTGAACGCAGCCGGCCAGCAGGAGCATGCGGCGGGCATGGGTGCGCGTCGGCCAAGCGCCTGCTTTTTGCGGCTCGGGCACCTTGGCCTTGAGCGCCGCGGGCAGCACGCCGCGCATCGCCTGGCCGAGCTTCATCGCCGGCCCGAACAGCGGCGAGGTCAGGCCTTCCTTCAAGGTCCAGCGCAGGGCGCGCTCGCCGGTACGCCGTGGCACTTTCTCTTCGACGATGCGCCGCCCGATGTCGACCAGGTGCCCGTACTGCACGCCGCTCGGGCAGGTGGTCTCGCAGTTGCGGCAGGTGAGGCATCGGTCGAGATGGGTGCGCGTCTTCTCGGTGGGCGCCTGGCCTTCGAGCACCTGCTTGATGAGATAGATGCGCCCGCGCGGCCCGTCGAGTTCGTCGCCCAGCAGCTGGTAGGTTGGGCAGGTGGCGGTGCAGAAGCCGCAATGCACGCATTTGCGCAGGATGGCTTCGGCCTCGCGGCCGTCGGCGGTGTCGATGAATTCGGGTGCCAGCGTGGTCTGCATGGATCGTGTCTCGTTCTTATGGATGACGGGGTCGCACCAGCCGACGCAGGCGCTCGCGGCCCCGCACCATCACCGTGTGCAGGTGGCTGTGCTGGCGCAGGTCGTGCAGCACCGGCGGCAGGGCCAGCGCCAGCAGCAGAGAGGCCAGCGGTACGACCCAGAAGAAGCCGACGTAATGGAAGCCCGCCGCGCCGAAGAGGCCGCCGCCGATGAAGGCCGACAGCAGGCCGCCGTACATGCGCATGCGGTTGCGGTCGGCGCGCACCTGTGCGGCCGGCGGCAGGTCTTGCCGGTTGCGATAGAAGAGCTTGCCGAGCTCGATGCCGAGGTCGGTGATGTTGCCGGTCATGTGGGTGCTGCGCACCCGGCCGCCGGATGCCTGGGTGCCGAGCGCGTTCTGCAAGCCCATGATGAAAGCCAGCAGCAGCACCGTCGGCGGCACCGCGAACGGGGTGTTCCAGTTGAGCGTGATGGCGCCCATCAGCCCGAAGGGCAGCAGGAGCGCGGCTTCCAGCAGCAGCGGCAGGGCGAAGGCGCTGCGCAGTCGGTGCTGGCGGGCCCAGGAAACCAGCAAGCCGGTGCAGGCCGCGCCGACCAGAAAGGACAGCAGGGCGCCAAGCGCGCTCAGCAGCATGGAGCCGCGCCCCAGCACCATGCTGTCGGCCACCTGCGACGCGAAGCCGGTCATGTGCGAGGTGTACATGCCCACCACCAGGATGCCGCCCGCGTTCACCGCGCCGGCGTTGAACGCCAGCACCAGTCCGAGCCACCGGGTGGTGGAGGCGCTGCGATGGCGGTCGGCGATGTGGAGCAGGCGTTGCATGGCGTCGATCAGGCTGCGGCGGCGTGCAGGCGGCCGCGATGGAAGATGCCGCCCGGATCGAAGCTGTGCTGGATGGCCTCCTGGATGCGCGCCAATGCGGGAGACAGTGGCGCGAACCGGTCCGGTGCGAGTGGATCGGCACACCGGAAGCGAACCGCGTGCCCGCCTGCGTCGGCGGCCGCCCGGCGCAGCGCGGCGGCGAGCGATGCGTCAGCGGCATCGGCCCGGTACCAGCGCTGGCCGCCGTGCCATTCCACGAGCGGCTCGCCTGCCGCCGCAACGCTGCCGGCGAGCACCGGCGTGGTCTGCGGCACCGACAGGCGCCAGAGGTCGTGGCCGGCGGCGCGCGCGGCGAACCAGTCCAGTCGATGGTCGCGGCAGGCCGACCAGTCGGCTGCCGCCTGCGCCCGGCCGGCCTCGTCGGCATCGCGTCGTGTACCGCCCAAGTGGGCGCAGGCCGATTGCACCGCCGCCACCGCACCGCGCAGCCTCAGGTGCAGCGCGCCGGAGGCCGGATCTGCCGGGTCTTGCAGCGCCCAGCGGCTGGCGTCGAGCGGCCAGGGCTGGCCACCCCAGCCGTGCAGCAGTTCCAGCGCCTCGTCCTGGTCGCAGTCGAAGTGCAGCGTGGCTTCGGCCGGCGCGATCGGCAGCACCTTCAGGCTGACGCGGGTGATGAGGCCGAGCGTACCGAGCGAGCCGGCGAGCAGGCGCGATACGTCGTAGCCGGCGACGTTCTTCATGACCTGGCCGCCGAAGTCGAGCAGTTCGGCCCGGCCGTTGAGCAGTTGCGCACCCAGCACGTAGTCGCGCACCGAACCCACCGCCGCCCGGGCCGGACCGCTCAGGCCGGCAGCCACCATGCCGCCCACCGTGGCGCCGACAGCGAAATGCGGTGGATCGAACGGCAGACACTGGCCCTTCTCGGCCAGCACGGCCTGAAGCTCGGAGAGCGGCGTGCCGGCCATCGCCGTGACGACCAGCTCGCTCGGCTCGAAGTCGACGATGCCCGTCAGCGGCCGTGTGTCCAATATTTCACCCTCGGCGGGCTGGCCGTAGAAGTCCTTGGTGCCGCCGCCCCGGATGGACAGGCGAGTGTGATCGGCGGCTGCGGCGCGTACGCGCTCTGTCAAAGAATCGAGGGCAGATGACATCTGCCACATGTTACGGCGCAGGCCGAGAGCGGTGATTTGAAATTTATGGCGAGCTTGGCGTCATTTGGCGCAAGAACATGCGCGTAAACCCTAGCCGGCCGGGCCGGGATCGAAGAAGTTGACCGGCAGCCCCGGTACGTCGACCCGCGCCTTCAGCACCCGGCCAGACCACGGCATGCGCGCGATTTCGGCGTCGGAGCGCTTCTCGCGCCCGGTGGTGACGAAGAGCGTGCGCAGATCGTCGCCGCCGAAGCAGGGCATGGTCGGGCAGGCCGCCGGCAGCGCGATGCTGGTCTCGCCAACACCGTCGGCATCGATGCGCAGCAGGCGCGCGCCCTCGAACATGGCGCAGTGATAGCGGCCCTCGCTGTCCATGGCCGCGCCGTCGGGCCGGCCGCCGTAGCTGTCGGAGCCGACATCCTCGGCCGTCCAACCTTCGGGCTTGGGCGCGAACTGCCGGAACACGCGGTGATGGCGCAAGACTGCCGGGCCGGATTCGAAATCCCAGGCATGGATGCGGTGGCGCGGCGTGTCGGACCAGAAGGCGGTGCGGTCGTCAGGCGTCCAGAGCACGCCGTTGGCGGTGGTGGCGTTGCCGGCCTTGAGGCCGATCTCGACCTTGCCGCTGCGCATGTCGATGCACCACAGTTCCGCCGCCCGCTTGTCGCGCGGCTCGTACAGGGTGCCGGCCCAGAACCGGCCGAGGCTGTCGCACTTTCCGTCGTTGAAGCGGGTCGTGGCCGGATCGTGTGGGAACCGCGCCAGCAATGTCAGATCGCCGCCCCAGGTACGAGCGCGGTAGACACCGTCGCGCAGCGCGATGACCAGGCCACCGCCCCTGATCGGTGCAATGCAGCCGGGCTCGGAAGGCATGTTCCAGCCTTCCTTGGAGCCGGTTTCAGGGTTACCGCGCAGCAGCCTGCGTGCGGGAATATCGACCCAGTAGAGCAGGCGCTCGGCGGGGTGCCAGAAAGGAGATTCGCCCAGGATCTCGGGCGTGTCGAAGGCGGGCGTCCAGGAGATTTGCATCGCACGACCATACGTCCTGGCAACGCGCGCCGGCGTTTCAGGACGCAGAAAAAAAAGGGCCCGCGGTGAGGCGGGCCCAACATCCAAAGGAGACTCTCGCTACAAAGCAAGTTCGCAGCCCCGAGAACAATGCAAGCATCGTGCCCGGGTCTCCACGATGTCTTAGTGGTAGGCGGTTTCGCCGTGGGTCGTGATGTCCAGGCCTTCGCGCTCGGACTCTTCGCTGACGCGCAGGCCGATGGTCATGTCGACCAGCTTGTAGGCGATGAACGAAACCACGCCGGACCAGACGATGGTGAGGATCACGCCCTTGAGCTGCGTCCAGACCTGCGAACCGATCGAGTAGGCGTCGGCGGTGATGACCGTGGCGGTCGTCCAGTCGGCGACGAAGCCGGGGCCACCCAGGCTCGGAGCGTTGAACACACCGGTCAGCACCGCACCCAGGATGCCGCAGACGCCGTGCACGCCGAACACGTCGAGCGTGTCGTCCGCGCCGAGCATGCGCTTCAGGCCGGTCACGCCCCACAGGCCGGCGAAGCCGGAGATGAGACCGATGACCAGGCCACCGCCGATGCCGACGTTGCCGGCGGCCGGGGTGATCGCCACCAGGCCGGCGACGGCGCCGGAAGCGGCACCCAGCATCGAGGCCTTGCCACGCAGCATGGACTCGCCGAGTGCCCAGGTCAGCACCGCACCGGCGGTCGCCAGCATGGTGTTGGCGAAGGCCAGAGCGGAGGTGCCGTTGGCTTCCAGGGCGGAGCCGGCGTTGAAGCCGAACCAGCCGACCCACAGCAGGGAGGCGCCGACCATGGTGAGCGTCAGGCTGTGAGGCGTCAGCGCCTCCTTGCCGAAGCCGATGCGCTTGCCCACGCAGTACGCACCGACCAGACCGGCGACGGCCGCGTTGATGTGCACCACGGTACCGCCGGCGAAGTCCAGCGCGCCCCATTGCCACAGCAGACCGGCCTTGGCGTTCATCGCATCGACGACGTCGGCACCGGTGTAGGCGTCAGGCCCCATCCAGAACCAGACCATGTGGGCCATCGGGATGTAGCTGAAGGTGAACCACAGGACCATGAAGGCCAGCACGGCGGAGAACTTGATGCGCTCGGCGAACGAACCGACGATCAGTGCGCAGGTGATGCCGGCGAACGTGGCCTGGAAGCAGGCGAACACGATTTCCGGAATGACCACGCCCTTGCTGAAGGTCGCGCCGTTGGCGAAGGTGCCGGCGACGTTGTCCCAGATGCCCTTCATGAAGAAGCGATCGAAACCGCCGATGAAGGCATTGCCTTCGGTGAAAGCCAGGCTGTAGCCGTAGATGAACCAGAGCACGACGATGAGCGAGAAGGTGACCAGCACCTGCATCAGCACCGACAGCATGTTCTTGCTGCGGACCAGGCCGCCGTAGAACAGCGCCAGGCCGGGGACGGCCATCATCAGCACGAGCAGCGTGGAGACCATCATCCAGGCGACGTCGCCCTTGTTGGGGGTCGGAGCGGGCGCTTCCGTGGAGGGAGCGGTTTCAGCGGCTGCAGGCGCCGCGGCGGCTGGAGCGGCAGCGGTAGCGGCCGGTGCGGCCGGCGTGGTGGCGGCCGGCGCGTTGGCCGTCGCTTCGCCGGTGGCCGGAGCGGTCGTCGTCTGCGCGACGGCGAAGGATGCGCCGGCGATCAGGCTCGCGCCGAGCAGCAGGGAGGCAAGGAATTTTTTCATTTCGGTGATTCTTTCTTCCTGCGGATCACAGAGCCTCGCGGCCGGTTTCGCCGGTGCGAATGCGCACGACCTGTTCGAGGTCGTAGACGAAGATCTTGCCGTCGCCGATCTTGCCGGTGCGGGCTGCGCCCTCGACGGCTTCGATCACGCGTTCCACCAGGTCGTCGGCCACGGCGGCTTCGATCTTGACCTTGGGCAGGAAGTCGACGACGTATTCGGCGCCGCGGTAGAGCTCGGTGTGGCCCTTCTGGCGACCGAAGCCCTTCACCTCGGTCACGGTAATGCCCTGCACTCCGATCGTCGAAAGTGCTTCACGCACCTCGTCGAGCTTGAAGGGCTTGATGATCGCTGTCACCAATTTCATGTTTTCATTCCTCCGGTTATTGCTTTTCCGGCGCGCCCGAGGGCGCACCGGCGATTCGTCACATGGTCTTGGTCAGGGCCACGACCAGGCGGGTCCTGTTGACGGGGTTGTAGGTTTCCTTCTTGGTCGCGCCGACGACCGAGCCGCTCAGCGAGACGCCGCCGCCGAAATCGTAAGCGGCGCCGACGCTGTAGTCGGTGTAGTTCTTCCAGGGGGTGGTGCCGTCGTGGCGGATGTCGCTGCTCAGGCGGGTGTAGCCCAGAGCGGCCTTCAAGGTCACCGAGGGGAAGATTTCCTGGGCGTAGGCGACGTTGAAGTAGCCAGTGTTGGTGCCGTCGAGGCGATTGCCCGAGGCGTCCGAGAAGGCAAAGTAGCCGTCCGAGACGGTATGCGAGTACTTGGCCACCAGCGGGCCCCAGCCGGCCGAAGCGTAAAGCTCGATCGTCTTGGCAGGCTGGTAGCCGGAGTAGATGTAAGCCAGGGCACCGAAGTCCAGGGCGAAGTCACCCGCGGTCATCTTGTAGCCGCCGTAGAAGTCGCTTTCCAGGCTGTTGCCCGGCAACCAGTCGACGCTCGAGTTCCAGTTGCCGACATAGAAGCCGGTATCGCCAAAGGTGTAGTCGAAGCCGCCTTGCAGCGCGGGCTTCACCGCACGGGTGCGCGAAGCGTCCTGGTCCTGGCCGCGGAACTTGTAGTTGGAAGTCAACGACACGTTGGCGGTCAACTGCGCGCTGGCAGCGAGGGGCAGACCTGCTGCGGTGACTGCGGCGAGCGCGATCAGGACTTTCTTCATATCTCTTCTCCGGGGGTGAAGTAGGGGAATGGATGGGGGGAGTGTGACAAATTGCCACATCGCAAATCGCACGATCCATGCCAGATGTCCATCTCGATCGCAGGGATGCACCAAATCTAGGGCATACCCTTATGTGCCCGGCGCATCTTGTACTTTTAAGAATGCATGATCGCTCCGATTCGGCGCTCTCCCGCGAATAATGCTCTGCTTCGGTGCATAGTGTGTACGCACATCGTGATTCAATATGCCGCTTTCCGCAAATGCGGGAGTTTCAACATAAGGAAAGCACATGTCGATCGCGATTGTGCAAAGCCGGGCCCTGCAAGGAATGCAGGCCGCCGCGGTGACCGTGGAAGTGCATCTGGCCAACGGCTTGCCGAGCTTCACGCTGGTGGGTTTGGCCGATGTCGAAGTGAAGGAGGCCCGGGAGCGGGTGCGCTCGGCGCTGCTGAACGCGGGGCTGGAATTTCCCCACAACAAGCGCATCACCGTGAACCTCGCGCCGGCCGATCTGCCCAAGGATTCCGGCCGCTTCGACCTGCCGATCGCACTCGGGATTCTGGCGGCCAGCGGCCAGGTGGACGCATCGCAACTGGCCGGTTGGGAATTCGCCGGCGAGCTCTCGCTCTCGGGTGAACTGCGGCCGGTGCGCGGGGCGCTTGCGATGGCGCTGGCCCTGCGGCGCGGCTCGCCCGACACGCGGCTCGTACTGCCCACCGTGAGCGCTGGCGAAGCCGCGCTGGTGCCGGGCCGCGAAATCTACGGCGCGCGCCATCTGCTCGACGTCGTCGCCCGCTTTTTGCCGGCCGGTACCGAAGGCCCGGCCGATCCGCCCGAAGGCTGGTCGCGACCCGGCGCGCAGGCGCTGGCCACGCAGCCGGTCTACCAGGATCTCGGCGACGTGCGAGGCCAGGCCGGCGCCAAGCGCGCGCTGGAGATCGCCGCGGCCGGCGGCCACAGCCTGTTGATGGTGGGCCCGCCGGGTTCGGGCAAGTCGATGCTGGCGCAGCGCTTCGCCGGCCTGCTGCCGCCGATGTCGCTCGACGAGGCACTGGAAAGCGCCGCCATCGCCAGCCTCGGTGGCCCGTTCGACCTGGCCCGCTGGGGCCAGCGCCCGACCCGGTCGCCGCACCACACCGCCAGCGCGGTCGCGCTGGTGGGCGGAGGCTCGCCACCACGGCCGGGCGAGATATCGATGGCGCACCGCGGGGTCTTGTTTCTGGACGAGCTTCCGGAGTTCGCCCGACCTGCGCTGGAGGCGCTGCGCGAGCCGCTCGAGACGGGTCAGATCAGCATCTCGCGGGCTGCACGCCGGTCTGAATTCCCGGCACGCTTTCAGCTCGTGGCGGCGATGAATCCCACGCCCTGCGGCGGTCTCGGCACCCGCGAGAACCCGTACCGGTCGAGCCCGGAGCAGATCCAGCGCTACCAGGCACGCATCTCCGGCCCGCTGCTCGACCGGATCGACCTGCAGATCGAAGTGCCCGCCCTGACACCGGCCGACCTGCTGCAGGCGCCGCCCGGCGAAGACACCGCCACCATCCGGGCCCGGGTGCATGCGGCCCGCGAACACGCTTTGGGGCGACAGGGCAAGGCCAACCACGCCCTGCAGGCGGCCGAGGTGGAAACGCACGCCGCGCTCGATGCGCCGGCCCTGGCCTTTCTGCACCGCACCGCCACCAAGCTGGGCTGGTCGGCGCGCAGCACGCACCGGGTGATGCGGGTGGCGCGCACCATCGCCGACCTGGCCGGCGCCACCGCCGTCGGCGTCGGACATCTGGCAGAAGCGGCTCAGTACCGGCGAGCCCTGCTCGTACCCCAGGCGTGAACGCGGTGCGGCTCAGCCGACTGCCGCATCGCTGCGGCGGATCACCCGGCCACCGTAGACCTCCGTGCCCGCGCCGTCGCGCCAGGCGATGGCGCCGTTGACCAGCACCGCGTCGATGCCGGCGGCCTGGCGCGTGGGCTGGTCCCAGGTAGCGAGGTCGGCGATGCCACCGGCGTCGAATACGGTCACGTCGGCAAAATAGCCCGGCGCGATGCGACCCCGGCCGGGCAGGCGGAAGTGCGTCGCGGTGAGCCCGGTCATCTTGTGCACCGCCTCTTCGAGCGTGAACAGGCCGACGTCGCGGCAATAGTGACCGAGCACGCGCGGGAAGGTGCCCCACAGGCGCGGATGCGGCGCGCTGTCGTGCGGAATGCCGTCGGAGCCGACCATGGTGGCGGGAAACTTCAGGATGCGTTGCACGTCCTGTTCGTCCATCAGGAAGTAGATGGCGCCGGCCGGCTGCAGGGCGTCCACCGCATCTTCCGGCGACAGGCCCATGTCGCGCGCGATGTCGTCGAGATCGCGGCCGGCATGCTCGGGATGCGGCACCGACTTGGTCACAATCACCCGGCTCGACACCGGAAGCCGGTCCTTGCGCAGCACGGTCGATCCGGCCGTATACGGGTAGGCGTCCAGCGCCACCGGCTGGGTTTGCATGGCGCGGGCGATGTGCGCCAGCGTCTGCACCGAGCGGCCATGGTTGTGCTTGCCGATCAGCTTGTGGTGCGACAGCACGACCGGCGCATCCCCAGCGGCCCCCACGGCGATGGCTTCGTCCATCGCCTCGAAAATGCGGTCGCTCTCGTCGCGAATATGGCTGGCGTAGACGCCACCGGTGCCGCGCATGGCTTCGATCACGCCGGCCATCTCGGCGGTGCTCGCCGGCATCGCCGCCGGGTACGCCGCGCCGGTCGACAGCCCGATCGCGCCGGCGTCCATCGCCTCGCGCAGCAGGCCGCGCATGGCCTCGATCTCGGCGTCGGTCGCGCTGCGGTCGAGCCGCTCCATCGCCGCCACACGCAGCGCGGTGTGACCCACCAGGCAGGCGGCGTTGACGGCCGACGGCCGGCTTTCCAGGTCGGCCAGATAGGCCGCGAAGGTGTCGAAGCGGAAGTCCGCCGGATCGTCGCCGAGCAGGTTGAGCGGCTGCGGCACCGGCTGGCCGGCGCGGGCTTTCCATGGCGCCAGGCTGATGCCGCAATTGCCGGTGATCACCGTGGTCACGCCCTGGCTGAGCTTGGCCGGCATCTGCGGCGTGGCCGTGAGGTAGCGGTCGTCGTGGGTATGCGAGTCGATGAACCCCGGCGCCACGATGCGGCCGGTGGCGTCGATCACCGTATCGGCGGTATCGGTGTCCAGTGCGCCGAGCGCGACGATGCGGTCCCCCCGGATAGCCACATCGCCGCGCCGGCGCCCTGAACCCGTGCCGTCCACCACGGTGCCGTGGCGGATGAGAACGTCGTAATGAGCCATGTTCGCGTCCTTCCATTCAAACCGGAAGCCTGCCCTCGGCAGGTCCGCATTGCCCCTGAACCCGACCCCGCCTCATCCGGCCCGAGGCTGAAGCGAAGCGAAGCCGACTGCCTGACAGGCGTGGCAGCGAGGCTACGCCGAGCCCGCCCGCCGCCCCCGGAAGGGGGTGGGCGAATACACGAAGTGCGTAGCCTGCGGGAGAGCCTCGCCCTCGAGGCCGACTGCCTCAAGGGCGAGGCAGCGAGGCTACGCCGAGCCAGCCCGCCGCCCCCGGTGAGGGGGTAGGCGGCCACACGAAGTGGGCAAGCCTGGGGGAGTTCAATCCACCGCCGCGCCGGAGCGCTTGACCACGTCCGCCCACATCGGGCGTTCCTTGTGCGCCAGATCGAACAGCGCGCTGCGCGGACCGGCGGTCACTTCGAAGGCCATGCCGGCCAGGCGGGCCTTGAGCTGCGGGTTGTTCAGCGCGTTGTTGAAGGCCTTGTTCAGGAAGTCGAGGGTGTGCGGATCGACACCGGCCGGCGCCACGTAGCCCGTCCAGGCCACGGCGTTGTAGCCCTTGAGGCCGGACTCGGCCATGGTCGGCATGTTGGGCAGGGTCGGGTCGCGCTTGGTGCCGGTCACGCCCAGCGGAATCACCTTGCCGCTCTGGATGTACGGTGCGATGGTGGTGATGTTCTCGAACAGCACGTCGATCTCGCCGCGGATCAGCGCCAGATCGGCTTCCAGGCCGCCCTTGTAGGGAATGTGGGTCATGAAGGTGCCCGACATCGACTTGAACATCTCGGCGCTCAGGTGGCCGGTGGTGCCATTGCCGCCGGAGCCCACGCTCAGCGAGCCGGGTTTCTTCTTGGCCAGGGCGATCAGCTCCTGCACCGACTTCACGCCCAGCTCGGGGCGCACCACCAGCACGTTCTGCACGTAGCCGGCGAGCGCCACCGGGGCGAGCTGCTTGTCGGCGTCGTAGGGCAGCTTCTTGTAGAGCGCCTGGTTGATCGCCAGCGTGGCGACGTTGGCGTAGGCGATGGTGTAGCCGTCGGCCGGCGAGTTGATCAGGGCCTGCGTGCCGATGATCCCGGAGGCGCCGACGCGGTTCATCACCACGACCGACTGGCCGATGTCGCGGCCGACCTGCTCGGCCAGCATGCGCGACAGGATGTCGGGCGTGGTGCCGGCGTTGAAGGGCACGATGATGGTGATGGGACGGTCGGGGAAGGCGGCGTGGGCGGCACCGGCCAGCATCAGGGCGGCGGCCGGCAGGGCCAGCCGGCGCACCAGGCGGGCGAAAGCGGTCTTGAAGGTGGACATGGTGGGGTCGTCGGGTGGAAGGTTGGTGGGACGGGACGAGAGAAAAAGAAGATGAAAAAAGTCGTTCGGAAAACGGGCGCTGTCTCAGTCGTTGAGCATTTCGCGCAGCAGCGGCGTGTCGATGTTTCCGCCCGACAGCACCACGACCGCGTCGCGGCCCTGCAGATCGAGCTTGCCGGCCAGCAGGGCCGCCAGCGCGACCGCGCCGCCGGGCTCGACGACCAGGCGCAGCTCTTCGAGCGCGAAACGGATCGCGGTGCGCACTTCGGCATCGCTCACGGCGACGGCGCCGGTGAGGAAGCGGTGGTTGATCTCCCAGGGCAGCTCGGCGGGAATCGCGGCCATCAGCGCATCGCACAGCGTGGTCGCACCCGGGGCGTTGGGCACGCGCTGGCCTTGGGCCAGCGACTGCACCGTGTCGTCGAAGCCGGCGGGCTCGACCGCGAACAGCCGCGTCTGCGGGCTCAGCGCGTCGATCGCCAGGCCGCAGCCTGCGACCATGCCGCCGCCGCCGCAGGGCGTAGCGAACAGGCCCAGATTGGCGCGGGCGTCGGCGGGCAGATCCTGCAGCGCTTCCAGCGCCACCGTGCCCTGCGCGGCCAGCACCAGCGGATGGTCGCCGGGCGGCACCAGCGTGCCGCCGGTCTCGGCCAGCAGGCGCATGCCGATCTCTTCACGGCTCTGGGTGCGGCGGTCGTAGTGCACCACCTGCGCGCCCTGCTGCGTGGCCTTGGCGACCTTGTTCTTCGGTGCGTCGACCGGCATCACCACCGTCGCTGGCAGGCCGAGCGTCCTGGCGGCCCAGGCGATGGCCTGGCCGTGGTTACCGGTGGAATACGCCACCACGCCGCGTGCGCGCTGCTCGGGCGTCAGCGCCAGCATGGCGTTGAAGGCACCGCGCGCCTTGAAAGAACCGGTGATCTGCAGGCATTCGGTCTTGAGCCAGACCGGCGCACCGGCCAGCGCGTCCAGGCGCGGCGAGCGCAGCAGCGGCGTGCGGCGCACATAGGGCGCGATCGCGGTGGCGGCGTGTTCGACATCGGCGAAGGTCGGCACCCGCATCTCGCCCAGCATCTCGTGCGGGATGGTGGCGGCGGGGCGGGGGCGTGCGGCAGCGGTGGTCGACATGGTGGTGTCCTGCGGATCGTCGAAATGCGCGGACATCAGGCGCCGGTCCAGACGGACGGTTCGACGCTGCCGGTCTGCTCGGTGATGCGACCGTAGGCTTCGGTGCGGCGGTGCGCGGCGAAGTTGAAGATCGTCGTGCGGCCCAGGCGGCACATGTCCAGGTCGCAATCGGCCACGGCCAGCGCGTCGTCCCAGGTGGTGGTGCGGGCCATGACTTCACCCTGCGGGTTGACGATGACCGAATGGCCGAAGAGCTCGTGGCCGTCTTCGTTGCCGGCCTTGGCGGTGGCCACGGCGAAGGTGGCGTTCTGGTAGCAGCCGGCCTGGATCGACAGTTCCGAATGGAACACGCGCAGGTGGTGCGCCTCGAAGCCGCGGTTCTCCATGTTCAGGCTCGGCGTGTTGTAGCCCAGCATGACCAGCTCGACCTGCTGCAGGCCCATCACGCGCCACGACTCCGGCCAGCGGCGGTCGTTGCACAGCATCATTCCCATGTTCACCGGCACGTCGCCGACGGGCGCGCGCACCACCGGGAAGCCCAGGTTGCCGATCTCGAAATAGCGCTTTTCCAGGTGCTGCACCCGGCGCGTGGGCGAGTACTCCACATGGCCCGGCATGTGCACTTTGCGGTATTTGAAGATGATCTCGCCGCTCGGCGCGATCACCACCGAGGTGTTGAAACGGCGCTTGCGCACCACGCCGGTTTCATCCGGCTCGAAGGCGATTTCGGCGTAGCCCAGGTAGACGGTCAGGCCGAGCTTTTTGATCGCATCGAACAGCGGCTGGGTGGCGGGCGAGGGAAGCTCGCTTTCATACCAGTGGTCGACCTCGTCCAAGTCCTCGTGGTACCAGCGCGGGAAGAAAGTGGTGAGCGCCAGTTCGGGGAACACGACGACTTGCGCGCCGCGCTGGTGGGCACGCTCCAGCAGGCGGACCATGCGGGCGATGGCGACATCGCGGCCTTCGGCTTTCTGGATCGGGCCCAGCTGGGCAGCGGCGACGGTGATGAGGTTCGACATGGGGGTTTTCGTCTCGATATGGGTTCGGGTTCGTCGAATGATGCGAGAGGGCCCGCGTGGCCCAAAGCCCCTCGACCGTGTGGCACGAATGCCCGGCGACGGCGGGATGGAAACCCGCAAGTCATTGATCTGCAATCGAAAAAATTCAAACTGAAGCGATGCGGGTTTACCCTGGTCATAGCCGTCGGTTATGGATGACCGCCAAATCTTGATGAAGCCCGACGCCGTGGCGTCGGGCGGCCGCCACCCTCGGGCTGTGGGCGGCCGTGGGCGGCGGGCCACTAGACTCGCCCGTCACCCGAGCCCATCCATGAACCGACCTACCGCTTTTGGCCCCACCGACCTCCTCGCCGCCTTGGCGGTCGTCTTGATCTGGGGCCTGAACTTCGTCGCGATGAAATATTCGCTGCGCGAATTCAGCCCCTTCCAACTCGGCGCGCTGCGATACCTGTTCGCGGTCTTCCCGCTGATCTTCTTCGTGCGGCCGCCGCAGCTGTCGTGGCGCTGGGTGGTACCGGCGGGCCTGGCGCAGTTCTTCCAGTTCGGGCTGCTGTTCCTGGCGCTGCGCCTGGGCATGAGCGCCGCGCTGGCCTCGGTGCTGATGCAGACGCAGGTCTTCTTCACCGCCTTGCTCGGCCTGCTGCTGCTCGACGAACGGCTGACGCGGCCGACCGTCGTCGCGATGCTGATGGCAGGACTGGGCCTGGCCTGCTTCGCTCTCAATTTCGTGGCCGGCAGCACCGCCGGCGTCACGCTCATCAGCCTGATGCTCACGCTCGGCGGCGCCTCGATGTGGGCCGCCTCGAACATCATCGCCCGCCATGCGCAGCACGCCCGGCCGGGCTACGACCCGCTGCAGTTCGTGGTGTGGATGTCGCTGGTGCCGATCCTGCCCTTCGTGCTGATGAGCCTGGTCTTCGACACTGGCGCCGACCGCCTGCACTGGCAGGGCGTGAGCGCCCGCGCCTGGGCTGGCGCGGTCTACCTCGGCTGGTTCGCCACCGTGGCGGGCTACGGCCTGTGGACCTGGCTGCTCAAGCGCCACGCCGCCGGCCGGGTGGCACCCTTCGGTCTGGGCGTGCCGGTGATCGGCCTGGTGGCGGGCATGCTGGCGCTGGGCGAGACCGTCACCGCCTGGCAATGGGCGGGCAGCGCCTTCATCGTGGCGGCGCTGGGCGCCGTGCAGCTGCTGCGGCCCCGCGCGCCGGTCATGCCGGACTGAGGCCGTGCCTCAGGCGGCGATGCGCTCGGCCGGGGTGTTTTCGGGCAACTCGCGTTCCAGCACGTTCTTCAGCGTCGCCAGAAAGCCCTTGCCCAGGTTCGATAGCGGGTTGCTGCGCGAATGGATCTGGTAGATCTGGTGGGCCAGCGCCGGCGCGATCGGCCGCAGCACCATGGTGTCCGACAGCGACGCCGTGTAGCCGAACGACTCGATCAGCGCCACGCCCACGCCCTGGCGCACCATGGCCATGGCTTCGGGCGTGGAGCGGATCTCGATGTGCGGCGACAGATCGGCCGTCTCCAGGAAACGGCTGGTCAGCTGGCCGAAGGGCGTGTCGCTGCCGTAGCTGATGAGCGTCTGCTCACGCAGCATCGCCGCGGTGATCACCTCGGTGCTGGCCAGCGGATGGCGGCGCGGTATGGCGCACATGATGTTGCCCTGCCCGATCTCCTTGGCGACGAGGTTGGCGCTCGGCGGCGGCGCCATCGAGGAGATGCACAGGTCGGCGCGGCCGAGCAGCATGTGCGGCAGCAGGGCGTCGAAGGGCATCGGGCGGTAGCTGATGTGCACGTCCGGATGGCGGGCGCGAAAGCGCTCGATGGCGCGCGGCATCAGCCATTCGCTGTAGCTCGGGCTGGAAACGATGCAGAGCTTGCCTTCGTCGCCCTCGGCCAGGCTGCGCGCCACGGTATTGAAATGGGCGACGCCGGAGATGATCGGCTCGACCTCCGAGAACAGGCGCCGCGCCTCGGGCGTGGGCTGCAGCCGCCCACGCACGCGTTCGAAGAGCAGGAACTTGAGCCGGCTCTCGGCGGTGGCGAGCACCCGGCTCACCGCCGGCTGGGAGACGCACAGCATGCGGCCGGCTTCACTGAGCGAGCCGGTGATCATGATGGCGTGGAAGACCTCGATCTGGCGAAGATTGAGCGGCGTAGCCTGGGAGCGCGGGACGAAGGACATGACACGAAAACCGGACGCAAAAAGCACGCCATGTCTTTATCCGCCCGGCACCACGACAATCTGACGGCCGCCGCGATCCGATGAGTTAAGTTCGTCCCATGCCGCCGATTCCCGCCATCGCCCGCCGCGTCGCGTGGCCGCCACGCCCATGAATCTCCGTTTGCCAAGCGCCGGTCTGGCCGCTTCCTGCCTGGCCCTGCTCGGCGGCTGTGCATTGCAGCGCCCGCCGGCGCAAGTGCCGATCACCATTCCCGCCGGGTGGCAGGCGCCGCTGCCCCACGGCGGCAGCGTGGCCGACATGACGGACTGGTGGAAAAGGCTCGACGACCCGCTGCTGGTGCAGCTGATCGCCGCCGCCGAGGACGCCAGCCCCACGCTGGCCCAGGCGCGCTCGCGCTTGCTGCAGGCGCGGGCCACCCGGGTGGTCAACGGCGCGGCGACGCTGCCTTCGGTCAACCTCGACGCCAGCATCCAGCGCGGCTTCAACGCGGCCGTGCTCGGCATCGCCACGCAGATGCAGGCCGGCCCCACGGTGAGCTGGGACGCCGACCTGTTCGGCGCTGCCGGCGCCAGTCGCGACGCCGCCGAGGCCCGGCTGCAGGGCGCGCGCGCCGGCTGGCACGACGCCCGCGTGGCGGTGGCCGCCGACGTGGCCAATCAGCTCGACACCGTGCGCAACTGCCGCCGGCTGCTGGCGGTGGCCGAATCCGACGCGAAATCACGCGCCGAAACCGCCCGGCTGTCCGATCTGTCGGCCAAGGCCGGCTTCCAGGCACCGGCCGATGCGGCCCTGGCGCGCGGCAGCGCGGCCGACGGCGATGCGCGGCTGATCCAGCAGCGGGCCGGCTGCGAGGTGAATCTGAAGGCACTGGTCGCGCTGACCGCGCTGGACGAGCCCGACCTGCGCCGGCGGGTGGACGCGGCGGTGGAGACCGAGCCGGTGCCGGCCGTCTTCACCATCGCAAGCCTGCCGGCCGCCGTGCTGGAGCAGCGGCCCGATTTGCGCGTGGCCGCCCTCGAGGTGGCCGCCGCCAGCGCCGAGGTGGGCAGCGCGCAGGCGCAGCGCTATCCCCGGTTGCGGCTGCAGGGCTCGGTGTCGCAGGCCCGGCTGAACTACGGGGGCCAGAGCTTCGATTTCAGCAATTGGCAGGTCGGGCCGGTCGCCCTGTCGCTGCCGATCTTCGACGGCGGCCGGCTCGCCGCGAACGTCGACTCGGCCAAGGCCCGTTACGACGAGGCGGCCGCGCAGTTCCGCGCCAAGGCCCGGCAGGCGGTGCGCGAGGTGGAGGAAGCGCTGGTCAACCTGCAGGCTGCCACCGACCGCATCGCCTCGGCCGAAACGGCCGCCGAGGGCTACAAGCGGGCGCTGGCCGGCACGCAGGCGCGCTACGACGCCGGGCTCGCCACGCTCATCGCGCTGGAAGACGTGCGCCGCACCGCGCTCGCCTCGGAAACCGCCCGTGTCAACCTGCGGCGTGAGCGCATGGCCGCGTGGATCGCGCTCTACCGCGCGGCCGGCGGTGGCTGGGATCCGGCCTCGCCCGCACCGGGCGACCCGCCGGGCACCGCCGTGTCGGCCGCGCCCGCCAAGGCTGTTTCCAGTGACACGCCGCGCTGAGCGGCGGGCCCACCTTTTCGAGACCGAGACATGCCTTTCACCTTCCGACCTCCTTCCCGCCGGACCGGCCTGCTGGTCGCCTTCGGGCTCTGCGCCACGCTGACGGCCGTCGGCCTCTTCTCCGGTCGCGCGGACGCCGCCGATCCCGCGCCCGCTCCGCGTCCGGCGCTTACCGTGGCCACCGCGCTGCCGCAGGCCGGTTCGCTGCCGATCGCGCTGGCGGCCAACGGCAGCATCGCCGCCTGGCAGGAAGCGGTGATCGGCTCGCAAGCCTCCGGGTTGCGGCTGACCGACGTGAAGGTCAACGTGGGCGACAACGTGCGTGCCGGCCAGGTGCTGGCCACCTTCGCCGCCGAAACCCCGCGCGCCGAGCTGGCGCAGGCCCGCGCCTCGCTGCTGGAAGCCCAGGCCAACGCCGCCGATGCCGCGGCCAACGCCGAGCGCGCCCGCACCCTCGACAAGAGCGGCGCGCTCAGCAGCTCGCAGATCGCGCAGTACATGACCACCGAGCAGACCGCCCGGGCGCGGGTAGAGGCGGCCAAGGCGGCCTACGACGCCCAGCAGGTGCGCCTGGGCTTCACCCAGGTGTTGGCGCCCGACAGCGGCGTGATCTCCTCGCGCAGCGCCACCGTCGGTGCGGTGCTGGGCGCCGGCACCGAGCTGTTTCGCATGGTGCGGCGCGGCCGGCTGGAGTGGCGCGCCGAGGTCACCTCGGCAGAGCTCGGCCGCATCCGGCCGGGACAGAAGGTGCAGATCGTCGCGGCCAGCGGCGCCGAGGTGGAAGGCACGGTGCGCATGCTCGCGCCGACCGTCGATCCGCAGACGCGCAACGGGCTGGTCTATGTCGACCTGCCGGCGCAGGCGGGTTATGGCGTTCCGGGTGAGGCGAATGCCACCGCCATCGACCAGCGGCAGCCGCCGGGCCGACCCAAGGCGGCCCGCGCCTCCCCCTCGGGGGGTGGCGAATTACACGCAGCGCGGCGGAGTGAAGAGCCGGGGGCCCCTATCTACCCGGGCATGTTTGCCAAAGGCGTTTTCAATCTCGGTTCGAGCACCGCCCTGACCGTCCCCCAGCAGGCCGTCGTCGTCCGCGAGGCCTTCTCCTATGTCTTCGTGCCCGACGCCGACCACCGCGTCGTGCAGCGCAAGGTGGTCACCGGCCGGCGCGTGGGCGACCGCATCGAGATCGTGTCCGGCCTCGATGCCGGCAAGCCGGTCGTGGTGGAGGGCGCGGGCTTCCTGAACGACCGCGACCTGGTCCGCATCGCCAACGAAGGCGCGCGATGAACGTCTCGGCCTGGTCCATCCGGAACCCGATTCCGGCGGTGATGCTCTTCGTGCTGCTCACGCTGGCCGGCATGCTGTCCTTCTCCTTGATGAAGGTGCAGAACTTCCCGGACATCGACCTGCCGGCGGTCAGCGTCACCGCCCTGCTGCCAGGCGCTGCGCCCGGCCAGCTGGAGACCGACGTCGCCCGCAAGATCGAGAACTCCATCGCCACGCTGCAGGGCCTCAAGCACATCAACACCACGGTGAAGGACGGCTCGGTGACCATGATGGTCGAGTTCGTGCTGGAGAAACCGGTGCAGGAAGCGGTGGACGACGTGCGCTCGGCCGTCGGCCGGGTGCGGGCCGACCTGCCGGCCGACCTGCGCGACCCGATCATCACCAAGGTCGACCTGGCCGGCCAGCCGGTGCTGGCCTTCGCGATCAGCTCCGACCGGCTCGACGAGGAAGGCCTTTCCTGGTTCGTCGACGACACCCTGGCGCGCCGGCTGCTCGCCGTGCCGGGCGTGGGCGCGGTCAACCGCGTGGGCGGCGTGACGCGCGAGGTGCGCGTGTCGCTCGACGCCGGCCGGCTGCAGTCGCTCGGCGCCAGCGCCGCCGACATCTCGCGGCAACTGCGCCAGATGCAGAACGAAAGCGCCGGCGGCCGCGCCGACCTGGGCGCCGGCGAACAGCCGGTGCGCACGCTGGCCACGGTACAGAACGCCGGCGAGTTGGCTGCGCTGCAGATGACGCTGTCGGACGGCCGGCGGGTGCGGCTCGACGAGATCGCGACCGTCTCCGACACCATCGCCGAGCGCCGCGCCGCCGCGTTCCTGGACGGCAATCCCGTGGTCGGCTTCGAGGTCGCCCGCAGCCGTGGCGCGAGCGAGGTCGACGTGGGCGCGGCGGTGGAAAAAGCCCTGGCCGAACTGCGCGAGCGCCATCCCGACATCCACCTGACGACCGCCTTCGACTTCGTGCAGCCGGTGGAAGAAGAATACGAAGGCTCGCTGCACATGCTCTACGAGGGCGCCATCCTCGCGGTGATCGTGGTGTGGCTGTTCCTGCGCGACTTCCGCGCCACGCTGGTCTCGGCGGTGGCGCTGCCGTTGTCGGTGATCCCCGCCTTCATCGGCATGTACCTGCTGGGCTTTTCGATCAACACCGTCACCTTGCTGGCGCTGTCGCTGGTCATCGGCATCCTGGTCGACGACGCGATCGTGGAGGTGGAGAACATCGTGCGCCACCTGCGCATGGGCAAGACGCCCTACCAGGCCGCCATGGAAGCGGCCGACGAGATCGGGCTGGCCGTGGTGGCCACGACCTTCACCCTCATCGCGGTCTTTTTGCCGACCGCCTTCATGAGCGGCGTGGCCGGCAAGTTCTTCAAGCAGTTCGGCTGGACCGCGTCGCTGGCGGTGTTCGCCTCGCTGGTCGTGGCCCGGGTGCTCACGCCGATGATGGCCGCCTACCTGCTCAAGCCGCTGGCGCACGGCGAGAGCGAGCCGCGCTGGCTGGCCGCCTACACCCGCTGGGTGGCCTGGTGCCTGCGCCACCGGCTGCTGACCATGGTCGCCTCGCTGCTGTTCTTCGTCGGCTCGATCGCGCTGATCCCGCTGCTGCCCACCGGCTTCATCCCGCCGGACGACAACTCGCAGACCCAGGTCTACCTGGAACTGCAGCCCGGCAGCAGCCTGGCGCAGACCACCGCCGTGGCCGAGGAAGCACGCCGCCGGCTCCAGGGCGTCGCCCACGTCGGCAGCATCTACACCACCATCGGCGGCGGCTCGGCCGGCGGCGAGCCCTTCGCCGGGTCGAGCAGCGGCGATGTGCGGCGTGCCACGCTCACGCTGCAGCTCGACCGGCGTGGCGAGCGGCCGCGCAAGCAGGTGATAGAAGCCCGCATCCGCGAGGCGCTCGAAACCCTGCCCGGCGTGCGCATGAAGGTCGGGCTCGGCGGCGCCAACGACAAATACATCCTGGTACTGGCAGGCGACGATCCGGTCGCGCTGGGCGACGCGGCGCAGCGTGTGGAACGCGACCTGCGCACGATCCCCGGCTTTGGCAACGTGGCTTCTTCGGCCAGCCTGGTCCGGCCGGAGATCGCGGTGCGACCCGACTTCGCCCGCGCCGCCGACCTGGGCGTGAGCAGCACCGCCATCGCCGAAACGCTGCGCGTGGCCACCATCGGCGACTACGACGTCAGCCTGCCCAAGCTCAACCTCGCGCAGCGGCAGGTGCCGATCATGGTGCGGCTCGACGACAGCGCGCGGCAGGACCTCGCCACGCTCGCCCGCCTGAGCGTGCCCGGGCGGCGCGGCCCGGTGCTGCTGGGCGACGTCGCCACGCTCGAGGTCTCGGGCGGGCCGGCGGTGATCCAGCGCTACGACCGCGCCCGCAACATCAATTTCGACATCGAGCTTTCGGGCGTGCAGCTCGGCGACGCCGCGCGGCTGGTGCATGAACTGCCCTCGGTACGCAACCTGCCGCCG
This sequence comes from Xylophilus sp. GOD-11R, assembly GCF_033546935.1. GTDB lineage: Bacteria > Pseudomonadota > Gammaproteobacteria > Burkholderiales > Burkholderiaceae_C > Xylophilus. The sequence continues at coordinate 4,853,766 of NZ_CP137854.1, forward strand.
GGCGTGCGGGTCACCGAGATCGGCGACGCCGAAGTGATGGGCGAACTCTTCGCCAGCTTCGGCCTGGCCATGCTCACCGGCGTGCTCTGCATCTACATCGTGCTGGTGCTGCTGTTCAAGGACCTGCTGCACCCGGTGACCATCCTGGCGGCCCTGCCGCTGTCGCTTGGCGGCGCCTTCGTTGCACTGCTGGCCGCGCAGAAGAGCTTCTCCATGCCCTCGCTGATCGGCCTGATCATGTTGATGGGCATCGCCACCAAGAACTCGATCCTGCTGGTGGAATACGCCATCCTCGCGCGACGCGGGCGACCGGCGACAGAAGGCCATGCCGAAGTGCCGCCGATGAACCGCTGGAACGCGTTGATCGACGCCTGCCACAAGCGTGCCCGCCCGATCATCATGACCACCCTGGCCATGGGTGCCGGCATGCTGCCGATCGCCATCGGCACCGGCAGCGCCGATCCAAGCTTCCGCTCGCCGATGGCCACCGCGGTGATCGGCGGGCTCATCACTTCCACGGTGCTGAGCCTGCTGGTCATCCCGGCCGTCTTCACCTACGTCGACGACGTCGGCCAATGGTTCGCACGCGTGCTGCTGCGTCGCCGCACCTCGGAAAACTGAGCGAAAAAGCGAGAACTTGATCCGTTCGTCTGGCGGCGCACACCGTTTGTCCAACGATAATCGTCAAAGCCACGGCGATTCGCATGAACCTGATTCCGCTCCGACCCGAATCCATCAAGCTCGGCCGACCCCTTCCGTTTGCCCTTCGAACCCTCGACGGCACACTGCTGGCGCGCCGGGGCTTCGTTGTGTCGTCGCCGAATCAGCTGGAGATTCTGGTGTCGCGTGCCGGCACCTTGTGCATCGACATCGACGAATCGCCCGAACAGGCGCGCGCCTTCATGAGCCAGCTCGACACGCTGGTGCGCGAGCAGAAGACCATCGGCGAGATCGCGTCCACCCAGATGGCCGCGCGTGCCAACGGCCCCGCAGTGCCGACCCGCGAAGGCCCGCCCGACTGGCACGAGATGCAGCTGCGCTCCAGCCAGCTGCTGCGCAAGCCGACCGCGCCCGACTTTCTCGCCAAGATCGCCCGCCTGCACCGCGAGCTCACGGCCCATGCCCGCAGCCAGCCCGACGCGACCCTGTTCGCGCTGATCCACCTCGCCTCGCGCGAGATGCCGATGTACAGCGGCACGCACGCGATGCTGGTGTCGGTCATCTGCGGCATGGCGGCACGCGAGGTGCTGCAGTGGGACGAAGCCATGGTCGAGACGGTCTGCATGGCCGCGCTCACCATGAACATCAGCATGACCGAACTGCAGGACGAACTCGCCCAGCAGGCCGCCCGCCCGAGCGAGGCCCAGATGGCCACGATCACCATGCACGCGGCCGCGTCGGCCGACCTGCTGCGCCTGATCGACGTGAAGGACGAGGTCTGGCTGGAGGCGGTGCGGCTGCACCACGAGCCGCCGTCGGGCCGGCTCGCCGACATGAGCGCCGGCGAGCGCGCCGCGCGGCTGATCGAGCGGGCCGACATCTTCGCCGCCCGGCTTTCGCCGCGCGTCTCGCGCTGGGCCATGCCGGCGGCCATCGCGATGCGCGCCAGCTACTTCGACGACGAACACCGGGTCGACGAGGCCGGCGCGGCGCTCATCACCGGCATGGGCGTCTATCCGCCCGGCTCCTTCGTCCGGCTGGCGAGCAACGAGGTCGGCATCGTGTTGCGGCGCGGCAAGACCGGCACCACGCCGCGCGTGGCCGCCGTGCTCAACCGACAGGGCATGCCGATTGGCGAGATCGTGGTGCGCGACACCAGCCTTGTCGGCTACAAGATCACCGCCAGCATGCCGCACCGTGAGGTCAAGCTGCAGCTCTCGCTGGAGAAGATGCTGGCGATGATCTGACCGAGGCGCTGGAGAAGCAAAAAGCGCCGTTCTGACGGCGCTTTTGCATGGAGAAGGGGCGGAAAGCCCTTCGATGTCAGCTCGCAGCCTGCGGCGCGGTGCCGGCATTGGCAGCCAGCGACGCCACGATTTCCTTGCGGTAGCGGTTGAGTTCCTGCACGGTCTTGAAGCTGTGGCCGAGCAGCAGGCTCATGTTGTGCAGGATGCGTTCGCCCACCTTGGTTTCCCAGACGGCGTCGAAATTGATCTGCTTGTCGAGCCAGTGCTCCAGCCATTCCGGATCGGGCATGCGGCTCTGCACGGTGTCGTTGGGGAACAGCGACTTGTTGACGTGCAGGTTGGTCGGGTGCAGCGCCTGGGCGGTGCGCCGGGCACTCGCCATCAGCACGCCGACCTTGCTGAACGCGCTCTTGGCCTCGTCGCCGAACTTGGCGATGGCCCGCTTCATGTAGCGCAGGTAGGCGCCGCCGTGGCGGGCTTCGTCCTGGCTGAGCGTGGTGTAGATGTGGCGGATGACCGGCTCCGAATGCCATTCGGCAGCGCGCCTGTACCAGTGGTTCAGGCGGATCTCGCCGCAGAAATGCAGCATGAGGGTTTCGAGAGGCGGCGCCGGGTCGAAGTCGAAACGCACCTCGTGGAGCTCCTGCTCGGTGGGCACCAGGTCCGGCCGGAAGCGGCGCAGGTATTCCATCAGCACCAGCGAATGCTTCTGTTCCTCGAAGAACCAGATCGACATGAAGGCCGAGAAATCGCTGTCGTGGCGGTTGTCGCGCAGGAACATTTCGGTGGCCGGGAGAGCCGCCCATTCGGTGATGGCGTTCATCTTCACCGTCTGCGCCTGCTCGTCGGTGAGCAAGGAAGCGTCGAATTTGTCCCAGGGAATATCGCGGTCCATGTCCCAGCGGACGGATTCGAGTTGTTTGAAGAGTTCGGGATAAAGCATGAGAGACCTAGTTGACAGGCGCAGGCCCGAGTTTAAGCGGCGATGACGCCGTATTAATAAAAACGCCAAGCTATTCAAGGACATACGCTTTTCGCCCCCATTTGGCGCACGCCGACTGCCCCATGGCGCCCTGGGCTTGCCTACCATGGAGGCATGAAACATCCAGACGCTCCACGCACAATTCGTCGAATCCTGGTCCAAGGCCTGGCGCTGGCGCCTCTTGCGCTGCACCCGGCATTCGCCCAGAGCCGGCCAGCGGGATGCCCGGCGCTGCTGCAGCGAACCTATCCTCGCCTGCAGGACGAAAAGCCGCAGGATCTCTGCCAGTACGGCGGCAAGGTGCTCCTGATCGTCAACACCGCGAGCTTTTGCGGATTCACGCCGCAATACAAAGGCCTGGAAGCGCTTCACAGCCGGTACCGCGAGCGCGGACTGGTGGTGCTCGGCTTTCCGTCGAACGATTTCGCGCAGGAAACGGGCAGCAACAAGGACATCGCCGACTTCTGTGAAAACACATTCGGCGTGAAATTTCCGATGTTCACCAAGACCGCGGTACGGGGCGCGCAGGCCGACCCGCTGTTCAAGGAGCTCGCAGCGCAAACCGGCAAGGCCCCGCAGTGGAACTTTCACAAGTATCTGGTGGGCCGCGATGGCCGCGCCGTGGCGGCCTACGGCAGCTCCACCGCCCCGGAGAACCCGGAATTCGTGGCGGCCGTGGAGAAACAGCTGGCAGTGCGCTGATTTGCGGCGGGAAACGGGAAACGGGAAACGGGAAACGGTGCATCAAGCGACGGCGGATTACAAAGGCTTACGCTCGTCTACCCACTTTTGGGAACCATCGATTCCCGAGCACGCTCCCATCACCCATGAACGGCATCGGCCGCTCGACGATTTTTTTGCTGCGAAGCCTTCCGGTCATCCGGTTGCAATCCCGAGGCGACTCTTCTCCTCCTCCCTCCCTCCCTCCTTCGCGTCGGGGCGCTTCGCAGCAATTTTGTATTCGGTGCTTCTGCCAGACATCGGCAGGGCACCTCCGACTCATTCCACCCGCGCGGTGGCGACGCCGGATCAAAGGAAAAGATCAGGCCGGCTTGCTGTCGGCAAAACTGGGGCGCAAGGCCAGCTTGTCGATCAGCCGACCCAGGTTCGGATGCTCATCGCGCCAGCCAATTTGCGGAAAGCGGAACTCCAGCCAGCCGAGCGCACAGCCCACCGCTACATCCGACAGGCTGATGTGGACCCCGCTGCAGAACGGTTTGTCACCCAGCCCGCGCGCCATGGCCTTGATGCCGTCGTCGATCTTGGAGAGCTGCCGGTCGATCCAGACCTGCGAGCGCTGCGATTCGGTCCGGCCGTCGTAGCCACCGGATTCGAGCCGCGCCAGCACCCCCGCATCCATCACGCCATCGGCCAGCGCCTCCCAGGTCTTGACCTCGGCGCGCTCGCGACCGGTCGACGGGATGAGTTTGCCGACCGGCGACAGGGTGTCGAGATACTCGACGATGACCCGCGAGTCGAAGACTGCTTCGCCGCCCTCCATGATCAGGCAGGGCACCTTGCCCAGCGGGTTGGACGCCGACACGGCGCTATCGGCGGCCCAAGGGTTTTCGGGCACGAACTGGTAGTCCAGTTTTTTCTCGGCCATGACGATACGCACCTTGCGCACGTAGGGACTGGACAACGATCCGATCAGTTTCATCGCCCGGATTCTATCGGCGGCGACCCGCTTCTCCGGCCCCTCGGAACGCGCCACCTACAATCCGTGACATGAGCCCGACATCCGTTTCCGCCTCCGCCGCTTCCGCGGTTTCCGCCCTTTCCCCCCTGGACGGCCGCTATGCCGGCCGCCTGACCGCCCTGCGTCCGCTGATGAGCGAGCAGGGCTTCATGCACCGCCGGGTGCAGGTCGAGATCGCCTGGTTCATCGCTTTGTCCGACGCCGGATTCGACGAATTCAAGCCGCTGTCGCCGGGCGCACGCACCTATCTGCTGGGCCTGGTCAAGAACTTTTCCGAGGCCGACGCGGTCGCGATCAAGGACATCGAGAAGGTCACCAACCACGACGTGAAGGCGGTGGAGTACTGGATCAAGTCGAAATTCGAGGCCCGGCCCGAGCTGCTGGCCGCCGCCGAGTTCGTGCACTTCGCCTGCACCAGCGAAGACATCAACAACACCAGCCACGCACTGCAGCTGAAGGTGGCGCGCGAGCAGGTCATCCTGCCGGTGATCGACGGCATCGTGGAGACCATGCGCGCCATGGCGCACAAGTACGCCGAGGTGTCGCTGCTCGCCCGTACCCACGGCCAGACCGCCAGCCCCACCACCATCGGCAAGGAGATCGCCAACGTGGTGGTGCGCCTGCAGGCCGCGCGCGACCGCGTCGCCACGATCCAGCTGCTGGCCAAGATGAACGGGGCGGTCGGCAACTACAACGCCCATCTTGCTGCCTGGCCGGATTTCGACTGGGAAGCCTTTTCGCGCAAGGTCATCGAAACACCCGAGCCGCTCGGCCTGGGCGTGACCTTCCAGCCCTATAGCATCCAGATCGAGCCGCACGACTACATGGCCGAGCTGTTCGATGCGGTGGCGCGGGTCAACACCATCCTGATCGACTGGGCGCGCGACATCTGGGGCTACATCAGCCTGGGTTACTTCAAGCAGCGCCTGAAGGCCGGCGAGATCGGCTCGTCAACCATGCCGCACAAGGTCAACCCGATCGACTTCGAGAACGCCGAAGGCAATCTGGGTCTGGCCAACGCGCTGCTGCGCCACCTGGCCGAGAAGCTGCCGATCAGCCGCTGGCAGCGCGATCTGACCGACTCCACCGTGCTGCGCAACATGGGCGTGGCGCTGGGCTACAGCGTACTGGCCTACCACTCGATGGGTGTGGGCCTGGGCAAGCTGGAGCTCAACCAGGAGGCCATCGACGAAGACCTGAATGCGTCCTGGGAAGTGCTGGCCGAGCCCATCCAGACCGTGATGCGGCGTTTCGGCGTGCAGGGCGCCTACGAGAAGCTCAAAGAAGTCACCCGCGGCAAGACCGTGAAGGCCGAGGACCTGCACGCGCTGATCCGTTCGCTGGAGATTCCGCAGCCCGAAAAAGACCGGCTGCTGGCCATGACGCCCGCGAGCTACGTCGGCAAGGCCGCCGAACTCGCGCGCCGGGCCTGAGCGCCGCTCGATGGCACTCAAGTCCACGATCTTCAAGGCGCAGCTTTCGGTCGCCGACATCGACCACGCCTACTACGCCGACCACGCGCTGACGCTGGCGCGCCATCCCAGCGAGAACGACGAACGCATGATGGTTCGCCTGGCCGCACTGGCGCTGTCGGCCCACGAACTGCAAAGCACCTGCGGCGGCGACGGCACGCTGGCGTTCGGTGCCGGACTCTCCAACCCGGACGAGCCCGACGTCTGGCTGCGCGACTACACCCAGCGCGCTCGCCTGTGGATCGAGGTTGGCCAGCCCGAGGAGAAACCGCTCGTACGCGCCTGCAGCAAGGCCGACGTGGTGCAGGTCTTCTGCTTCAACCACGCCGCCGAGATCTGGTGGCGCGGGCTGGAGAACAAGGTCGCGCGGCTCGACAAGCTGCAAGTCTGGCGCATCCCCACCGCCGCCTCGCAGGAAATGGCGCTGATGGCCGAGCGCAGCATGCAACTGCAGGCCACCGTGCAGGAAGGTTCGCTCATGCTGTCGGATGCCCGGCGCATGGTCGAGCTGACCTGCGAACGCTGGAAGTAGGCCGCCGCTTCAGGCCTCGCGCGGCATCCAGGCCGTGCAGTTCCAGCATTGTTCGAAGCCGCCTTCGACCTGTTCGCCGCATTGCACGCACACCCAACGTCGCTGCGGCAGCGACTGCAATTGGGCCAGCAGCGCGCGCGCCTGGGCCAGATGGTCGTCGTGCAGCAACCAGATCTCCGGCAGGCATTCACCGGGCGGCAACTCGCCGGCCGCCGACGACAAAAACAAGCGCTGGACGGTCGCGCCGAAGCCGGCTTCGGTCAGCAGGTCGGCCCAGATCGTCGCGATCGCGGCATTGGGCGCCTGCGTGAGCCGGATCATGCGTCGGCCGCGTTCTCGTCAGAAATGGGCGGCTCGGCGGGGCCCTCGGCCGCCCGCTCCGCATAGCGATTGAAACGCCAGGAATGGCCCTCGATCGTGATGCGGCGCCAGGTGGCGCGCTTCTCGGCCGGGTCCATGCCGGGCCAGAGCTGCACTTCTTCGAAGGTACGGCCGCAGCCCTTGCAGACTTCGTCGCCCTGACTGGTGGAGCAGATGGCGATGCAGGGCGTGTCCGGGGTGCTCTCGTACCAGGCCATCCAGGCCTCCCAGGCCTTGGCCGGGAAGCCTCGCTGGTCCACCTCGTCCTCGTGGTAGTACACCATCAGCGCGTAGACCTCGGCCAGCGCGCGGATCTCCGGTGCCAGGGTCACGCCGTCGGGCGAGGGCTTGCGGGCACGCCAGAAATTGATGGCGGCCTCGATGTCGGTGATGTGCAGGGAAGGCATGCGCCCGGAAGAGATGCGGTGAGAGCGGGAAGGAACGGCGGCCAGCTCGGGCTGTCGCGGGAGGGCGATGATAAGCGTCATGCCTTGCCCGGAATGGCTTGCGGGAAACCCCGGATACACGCGGTTGCCGGTGAACGTTCGGTAATGTTCTAATAGCGCTACGAAGGGGAGTAGCTCCCGCTCCGTACCGTCCAAGGAGGTGCTTTCCCACAAGGCATTGACGGTCCGGGGTATCGGCAAGGTCGTCAGTACGAAGTCTCTCGAAAGATTTCCGGCCTTGTCGGGCATAACAACATCAGCATGACACCATGCCGAGCAAGACCTTCGATGCGAACCTGGGACAAGTTCCGTCGAAGTGCGTCTGTAGCTCCGCCATCCTGAACCAGGGTGGCTGTTTGCTCACCCCCATTTCTCCGGGACATTTCCCAGGTTGTTATCGATGTTCGACACAACCCGGAGTCTGTGTTCATGGAGTTTCTTTCCGCCCCCTGGTGGTCCGCCCTGCTGGCCATCATCCTGATCGACCTCGTCCTTGCCGGCGACAACGCGATCGTCATCGCACTCGCCGCGCGGCGCCTGCCGCAGCATCTGCAAAAGAAGGCCATCGTCTGGGGCACCGTGGGCGCCATCATCGTGCGCTCGGCCATGACCGTCGGCGTCGTCTGGCTGCTCAAGATTCCGGGCCTGATGCTCGTCGGCGGCCTGGGCCTGCTGTGGATCGCTTACAAGCTCCTGGCCGACCAGGGCCATGACGACGGCGAAGAACATGCCAGCGGCGCCAGCACCTTCTGGGGCGCCATGCGCACCATCGTCATCGCCGACGCCCTGATGGGCATCGACAACGTGCTGGGTGTCGCCGGCGCGGCGCACGGCTCCTTCGACCTCGTCGTGATCGGCCTGTTGATCAGCGTGCCCATCGTGGTGTTCGGCAGCAGCCTGGTGCTCAAGCTCGTCGAACGCTTCCCGGTGATCATCCAGCTCGGCGCTGCCGTGCTGGCGTTTACCGCCGCCAAGATGATCGTCAACGAAGGCCTGCTGGCTTCGTTCTTCCAGGGCGAAGGCACCCAGCAACAGGTCGCTTACTGGGGTGTCTGCGTGCTGGCCATCGTCGGCGTGCTCGGCGCGGGCTGGCTCAAGAGCCGCCGCAAGGTGCCGGGCTCCGAACGCGTCGACCAGGCGCGCACCGCCGACGCCGTCAACCCCGCCACCAAATAAGCGTTCGCCATGGCCAAACTATCTCTTCCCAAGCGTCCTCTCCCCGAGTCTTCCTCAACCCCTGAAGGAGTTTCCATGGACAAGATGATCGTTTATGTAGACGACCTGGCCTACGCCCAGCAGCAGCTGGCGCCGATGGTCGCGTCGCGGCGCGGGCCGGATGCTCCCGCCGGTTGCTGGATCGTCGTGGCCTGCGCCCCGCGCATGACGCACCGCATCAGCAAATGGGTGAGCCACAGCGCCCGCGAGAACTGGCGCGCCAAGTGGGCCGACAAGTTCTTCGGCGCGCTCCTGCCCTGGCTCACGTCCAAGGGCGATACCGCCATGCCGGTGCTGGCACAGGGACCGCTCGCGCCCCTGACCGAAAAGCTCCTGGGCGAACACCCCGGCGCGCGCGTGCTCGACATGCGCCGTCCCAAGTTCGGCCAAGACCTCGCACCGGTCACCGACGCGCAACCGCAACGCGAAACCACCAGCCGTTGGGCCGTGCCCGGCGCCGTGGCCGGCATGGGCGCGATGCTGGTCCTCGCGGCCGAGTAAGCGGCCTTCGCTCCTGCGGCGCGGGTGCTATCCTGCGCCGCATGAAGCTGATCCTCAAATGGGTGCTGAGCGCCGCTGCGCTGCTTTTCGTGGCCTACATCTACAGCGGCGTTCAAGTGAAGGGATTCGGAGCGGCGATGATCGCGGCAGCGGTCATCGGTCTTTTCAACGTGGTCCTGCGGCCAGTGCTGGTGGTGCTGACGCTGCCGGTCACCATCATCACGCTGGGCCTTTTTCTCTTCGTCATCAATGCCCTGATGTTCTGGGCCGCCTCGGGTGTACTCACCGGGTTCCAGGTCCGCGGCTTCGGCGCCGCCCTCGTCGGCTCGCTCATCTATTCGGCCATCGGTCTGATCATCGAATCAGCGCTCGGCGGTCTCTTCTCGAAGTCTTGACTGCGCCTGCTGCAGGCGGGCGTCGATGATCGACACCTCCATGTAGTCGGCGCTGCCGCCCGGGTTGCGGCGCATCCACTCCTGTCCGGCCTTGTATCGGTCGACCGCGCCCGACCAGTCGAGGTGCGCCACCTGGGCTTCCGCATCGGCGCGCAACGCCCGCAAGGGCTGGTTCTCTGCGCGATAGGCGGCGGCGATCAGCGTCCAGGCAGTGCCGTCCTGAGGATGGGTCGCCAGCCACGACTGCAGCCGGTCCGTGAGCGTGGGCACCACCGCGCCGTGCTGCGACGCCTGGGCCAGCAATACCAGTTCGGGCCGCGTCAGGCTGCTCGACAAGGGGCCGAGTGCCGCGACGGCCTGAGCGCCGTTGCCGGCCGCGACCTCGATCTCGGCCGCCAGCAGGCGCGCCAGGCGGGACGCCGCCGCGTCGTTGACCACCAACGCCGCCAGGCGCGCGACATGGGCACGGGCTGCCGGCAGGTCGCGCCGTTCGGAGTCCGACAAGGCGGCCGCATACAGCGCAGCCGCACGGCGCCGGTCGGGTTGGCGGTCAAAGCCGGTCATGTCAGGCTCGGCCGACCATCCGCGCAAGGCGTCCTGCCCCGGACGCGACACGATGCGCGCCCGCGCGGACATGATCGCGTCCTCGATGCTGCCCGTCGGTGCCCGATTGGCATCGCCACTACCGAGCGGCATGCGCGAGCGCATGTCGGCGATGCGTTCGCTGGTCAGCGGATGGCTGCGCAGGTACGGATAGCCGCCGCTGTCGTTGAAACCGGAAGCCTGCTGCAGCTTCTCGAACATGCCGGCGAAGCCCCGGCCATCGAAGCCGGCCTGCGTCATCACCAGGTAGCCGACCCGGTCGGCCTCACGCTCCATGGCGCGCGAGAAGTTGAGCTGCGACTGCGCCTGCAGCGCCACGCCGCCGGTGATCACCGCGTTGGCCGCCTGCGGATTGCGGCTGGCCGCCAGCGCGCCCAGCACCATGCCGGCCAGGAACAAGGGCGAGGTGCGACTTTGCTGCGCCATCAGGCGCGAAATATGACGCTGGGTGACGTGGCTCATCTCGTGGGCCAGCACCGAGGCCAGTTCGTCTTTGGAACCCACCACTGCGATCAGTCCGCAAAGCACGCCCATGTAGCCGCCGGGCAGGGCGAAGGCGTTCACGCTGCGATCGCGGCCCAGCAGGATGCGCCAGGCGAAGCGCTCGTCGAGCTCGGAGTTGAGCTCACCGCGCGCGACGGCCGCAACCATCAGCCGGTCCCAGATGCCCTGTACGTACTCGACCAATATCGGGTCGTCGACGAAATCCGGATCGCGGTAGAGCTCACGCGCGATGCGGTCGCCGAGCCGACGCTCCTCGCCAGCCGGCATGTCCGCCCCATCGCCCAGGCTCGGCAATTGCGCATGGCTCGGCGCCACCGCAAAGCAGAAACACAACGCCGTACAGAGCAGCGATCGGAAAGCGGAGGTGGCTTTCGGAAAATGCATCGCCGTATGATGCTTCAAGGCGAAGAATGTTCAGATTCACGCCGACAAAAATGCGCAGATTAACTGCGCTCGACTCGAGAGGCGCACGCCGGAGGCCAACATGACCACACTCACACATTTCGACGCCCAGGGACAGGCGCACATGGTCGACGTCGGGGGCAAGGAGCCCACCCACCGCGTCGCCATCGCCAGCGGCACCATCGCCATGCGGCCGGAAACGCTGGCCTTGATCGAGAGTGGGACAGCCAAGAAAGGCGACGTGTTGGGCGTGGCTCGAATTGCTGCAATTCAGGGTGCCAAAAAAACCGCCGACCTGATTCCGCTATGCCACCCCTTGGCGCTGACCCGGGTGGCGGTCGAGTTTGAAACACCGGTGCCGGAAGGCGGGAGAGCGCGCGTGGTTTGTCGGGTGACGGTGGAGACCTTCGGCCCGACAGGGGTAGAGATGGAGGCGCTGACCGCGGCGCAGGTGGGTCTGCTGACGATCTATGACATGTGCAAGGCGGTAGATCGGGGAATGGTGATCAGCGACGTGCGGGTGCTGGAAAAGCATGGCGGGGCATCGGGTAGCTACGTGGCGTCGCCCTCCGCACACGGTAGCTAATCGACTAGCTAAAAACCGTGTCCAGTGAAGGTTCATCCTTTAACCCGCCTGAAATATCTGTGCCTCCAACACATTTTCCGCTGACGGGAAAATATTGCCACCCCATTGCTGAGCCTCGTCGATCGTCCACGATCCTTTGAACGCCGCTGAATGCAGGCCGTAGAACCTGTCGCGCGCAACCAGAGCACTGGAAAATCCAGCATTGAGAAGCGCCTCAGCCAACATGGGCGCGGTGAACCCGGTTTTGTGCGCCATGTAATGTCTCCCACGCGCGAGATCGGCACCAAATCCGTACAAAACGTCGATTGCCGAGATGGGTCCTGCGGGGGACTCGTATAACACGTCATCGGGCCTTCCGTTGAGTATTCCCTGTGCTACCGAGGCAAGATCGGGACATAATACAACCGCTACACCCTTCGCACTAAGCACACGCTCAAATTCCGCCAAAACGCCGGGAACCTCATAGGCCCAGATGTGTTCTATATTGTGCGATGAATATATGACATCGATAGACCCATCTTCAAATACCGATAAATCCTGAAGACTCGCCACTATATCGGGCTTTACAGCCTCGTCGATGTCCACTCGAATCTCATCCCATTCTCCGCTTTGGAAATACTGGGGCAGATTTTTAAGGGACGAGTAGCCACAGCCAATGTGTAGTATGGTCTTCATAATCAAGCAAACATCCGGTTCAAAATGTTAACCGAATCAGCATTGGAGTGCAGAGGCAGCGAAACAAAACTACGATCTTCGGCCTCCATCGAAAAAATGTCGAATCCCATCCGCTCTGATAAGAGTGATCTTGCCTCGATGCGATTTTCAAAATTAAGAGGAATTGCTTCGTCGACGACAATGCCGAGATTTCGATGAACGCCAATTTTCAGTCCCGCTTGTGCAACTCGGTGCGTCCAGTCCTGCTCCATTAACGTCCCTGCATCTGCAAGGAGTTCATCAAACTTCACTGCACGGATTGCAGCACTACAGCGAATGGCAATCAAGCCGCCATCCAGAACTCTCATATCCCCGACCAGCATGTTGCGACCCTCGCCAAGAATCATAAGTTCCGGAGCGGCGACGCCTCCCTCCAAGTGCCCCGCTTTAACAAAAGCTCCACATTTGCGTGTAAAACTGTCCGTGATCCAATGCAACCGTTTCCAATGGACCGCGCCTGCAAACCCCACAACATCGAAATTATCGAGGGATCGAATCACCTCGAATGCGAAATTATCCCGACAGATATCAATATTTTTCTGAGCGATAATTAAAATATCGCATGAATTATCTTGCAATGCTGCCTCATACGCTGCGACTTTTTGACTCTCCATGCATCGCACCACGCGGATACCAACGTCCAAGCCACCCACGGCCGCGCTCCATCGAGCCTGAAGTTTTGAAAATTCTTCGACGTCATCACAAGGCACGAGTATGGCTATCTCGACGAGCGAATTGAGCGGCTCATGCAGAACGTCTTCCGTCGCTTGCCCATTCTCATGCCCGAGCAATGCTGCTTGGTAAAGGGCGAGTTGTTGGCTGTCAAATGCATCTTCGACTGTCAATAACGAAAGCAACCGGACTGACTCTCGTGCGGCAGTAACGTCCCCGGCAAGGATGTGGCAGCGCACAATATTTAAATACGCAAAAACCTTTTCGACATCGGAAAAATTCCGCATCTGATGGGTTAGGTATCGTGCAGCATCGTCATATTTTCCGGCCTCAGTCATTTCATGCGTATATAAAATGTGGGCCACCGCCGAGTGCGGATAATACTCCAGACAATGTTTCACTATTCGGGCAGTTGCGCCAATTTGGTTTCGCTTTAACGTGGCGTAGGCACGGCGCACGAGTTCGTCAGCGCTTAGTAGATCCATCGAGACGGGCCTGCGAAGCACATTCCGCTGCAACACCATTTGTTCGCACGCATCCTCAAATTCCTTGGTAAATTTTTTTCCGTTTCCAAGACTTGATTCCTTCATGCGTTGCCGAGCATGTTTCCGAAAACTTTTTAAAAACTCGACGTCCTGGGAAATTTTTACCGCCTTCTTCACGTAATCTTCGGCATTATTGACGGCCAATTCTGACGCGCCGACATTTGATAATATTGAAAACCCCATTCGACTTATAAGAGATTCTCCAAACATGGTGATGATAGGCACTCCCATGTAGACAGCAAAACAACTCGTCGTACCGCCATTAAACGGGAACGTATCCAGAATAATGTCGACCTCATTATATGACCGATAATAATCCTCCCCTGCTGCGGGAGGGTGCAGATCAACGCGATTAAGCGGTATTTCAGCCTCACTCAATTGGTCAGAAAAAACCCTGAGCGCGGCTGGGTCCTGAAATGAGATGGAGCGTATCAACAAACGACTACGGGGGACTCTCTTTAATATTTTCGCCCAGCTATCCAAGGTCTTGCCAGTTATTTTCGCCGTATTACCAATACACCCAAACGTCACATAGCCGTTTGATAAGACGGGCGGCGCACCGCAATCGGGCACAGCTTCAAGCGGATCAAAGCACCAGAATGATTGCGGAAGAATCAGCGGACTTTCGCTATAAAACTGCTCGGCACCGGGGGGGCATACAAAAGGATCGAGCACTTTTGCATCAATTGTTCTCAAGCCCGTGGTCGGCGGATATCCAAAGCCGGTCAATTGCACGGGAGCGAGTTTATGTTGTAGCAAATTGACGCGATTGTGGGATGAGTGGCCGCTCAATTCCACGAGCACGTCGAGGTCGTGCGCCCGAATCAATTGACAGAAATCCTCATCAGCCAAATCAAAAACGCTATGGAAATGCTCTGCAGCATCTTCGATGAGCGATGTCTGCCCATCTTTATCGTGAAAATCGTGATACAGAAAAATTTCAAACCTTTCTGTATCGTGGTTTTCAATGAGGGGTCGAAAAAAATATCGAACCGAATGATTTCTAAAATCCGGAGACCAATATCCAATGCGAATTCGCCGGTCAACCGGCGCCTTTTTCGCCAATGGCTCATGGTGCAATTCAGGCAGTGGCTTGACTGTTTGCGCCCAAAAATAATGTTCGGCCGAGAGCGTTTTTTCAGGAACATCGGCATAAGCCGTATCGAACAAGAACCCATTCGCCAATCGCAAATTGTCAAAGTTTGCCAACCACGATTTCAACTGAAAAAACCTGGCCTTTACAACATCACCACGATGGAGGCAAATCGCAGAATAAATGGCGTCAACCGCAATGAAATCGGGATCGTTCAGCCTTGCGAGTTTCAAGTGTTCAAGCGCCTCATCGCTTCTGCGCTGGTCATTGAGCATTTTTGCGTGATTGACCACGGCAGCGATATACGTGTCATCGAGTGAATATGCAAACTCGAAAAGGCGAGCGGCTTCGGGCAAATCGCCCATATCGGCGTGACAAACCCCCAAGTCGTTCAGTGAACGAACATGGTATGGATCGATTTCGAGGATCTTTTTAAAAAAATCGGCGGCCTTGCGTAATTCGCCAGCCGACATCGCCACGTAAGCTTGCTCAATAAGCTCCGGCAGAACATCACTCGTATTCGACTTTTTCTTGGCCTTGACAAATTCCCGGAAAAATTTGGATAGCATGGAGTCGAACCTACCGTCTTATTTATTTTTTCGTGCGCCTGCCATGCTTACTACCAATCCCTCCGTCGCCATTTCAACAAAATCATCCGGATAATTTTTGTTTTTTAAATTCCACTTAAAATTATTTGCGAGCACGGCACGTCGAATGAAACCGGGAATGTTTTCGCGCTGATAAGCCGCTGCGGCTTCGTATGTCTTCTCCAGGAGGCGAGTTACTTTATTCACGGAAATCACCTTCCTGCGGTCGCCCATCATGGCTGGCGGAAGATCTCTGGCAAGATCATTACTCAACCGGGATGCCAAGTCTTTTTCCGTTGAATAATCAAAAAATCTGGCCATCAGTGTTCTACAAATAAATAAACCCCTCAAAAAGGGGTTTCGAATAAAGTCAGTTTCGACAGGAACCTGGAACGTATTTCGCAGGAGACCCCGAACAGCTCCAAGTGATCATCCCAACGCTTGACTGAACGGCTGGAGTCAAAGTCACCGTGACCGCTTGTCCGACAGAGCTGGTAGCGGTTGAACCGACTACGGTGACAAGTCCACCTGTGCCGACGGATGCAGCACTGACGCCCCCCACTGGGACGATTGCGCAGCCTGTGGTGATAGAGGTGGGAACGGTCGCCCCGCCTCCGGCAGCGTGGTAGGCCTCGGCGATGCAGGTGCGCGCCGCACCTGCCACGCCAAGAAGCTCCGTTACCCGCGCCCTGACCGTGTAGTCCTGGTATGCCGGAAGGGCGACCGCAGCGAGCAACCCGATGATCGCAACTACGATCATTAATTCGATAAGCGTAAAGCCTCGCTGCAGTCGTTTCATATCTATCTGTCCGACGCCCGAAACTGACCGGGCCGATTCTTTCGAAACTCAGCCCGGCATTTCATCCTGCTGGTCAGCCGCGGCAAGAGCCTGGAACATATTTAACAGGCGAGCCGGTGCAGGTCCAGGTCAGCGTTCCAGCGGTGGGTTGGGGCGTCAAAGTGATGGTGACGGCTTGCCCAACCGAGGTGGTGGCAGTGGAGCCGTTCACGGTCACAACGCCGCCGGTCGAGACGCTTGCGGCAGTTACCTTGCCGACCGGAGCAATGGAGCAGGTGTCTTGGACATTGGTCGGCACCGCAGAGCCACCGGCAGCCTGAAAACCCTCGGTGACACAGGTACGAGCCGAGCTGGCGGAGAGCATCAGCTCCGACACCTTGGCGCGAACTGTGTAGTCCTGATAAGCCGGCAGCGCGACGGCCGCAAGAATGCCGATGATGGCCACGACAATCATCAGTTCGATCAAGGTAAAGCCTTGCTGCACGTTACGCCGGATAGAGCGGGTCATTGAAATTAACTCCTGGTGGATGGGTTCTGTCGCAGCGGAGGTTGCAGCATCCGTGCCAGTCGAAAAGTGGAGACTTTCCGATGCCTACATCCACTCAAATGACATCTTTGTCACCCGGCGGCTGCGTTCGGCCAAACCACCACGCCGACCCTGTCAATTTCGTCACTTTTTGTCAGAGTTTCCAGTCCCGATCACCTGCCCTTCAGTGAGCCAGCCGATCGACAAGTTCGGATTCAGCTGCAAAGCAGCGATTTCGCTGGCGATCAACGCCCGTTCAGCCGGCTTGGCGTGGGTGATCCAAATGGGAAATCGTCCCGGCTGGCTGAGATGCAGAAGTGCATCGCCCAACATGCCGGGCGAGAGGTGTTTGCTGATCTCGGCCAAGGGCCGCTCCGATTCACTGAAAGCGGTTTCGATGACGAGTGCGCCTACATCCATCGCGTTCACCAGATCCCAAAACGCCGGATTCGGCCCAGTATCTCCGCTGTAGACCCACGCGGCCCCCCCGTCATCGATGGCGAAACCGACGGCCGGCACGGTGTGGACGGCCGGCAAGACCCGAATCCGCTTGCCGGCCAGCCCCATGCTTTCCGTCTCGTGGAAAGGAATCAGCTTTACGAACGGTTTTTCCGGAGAGGGAATCTGCTCGAAGTTCGGCCAGATGACATTGTTGAAGACATGCGTGCGCAGGGCCGCGATCGTCGGCCCAAGTGCATGGACCTGCACCGGCCGGTCGCGCAATGAGCCGACGGCATCCGCCATGAGCGGCAGGGCGACGATGTGGTCCAGGTGCGAATGGCTGAGCAGCACGTGGTCGATGCGCGCCATCTCCTCGAGGCTCAGGTCACCGACGCCGGTGCCCGCATCGACAAGCAGGTCGTCGTCGACCAGGAATGAGGTCGTGCGGCGCCCAGGCGCGATGGAGCCCGAGCAGCCGAGCACTCGTACTTTCATGGCGATTCCTTCGCGGAGGGGGCAGGACGGACGGGTGCTCGGTTCATTTGGTGTCGAGGCGGGTGGAGCCATCCCACGCCGGGTCGGGTGGATGGGCGATGGCATCGGCCAACCGTGCAGCATAGAGCGAATGCAGGGTCGCAAAATGCGGCCATAGGTAATCGGCGCTGTCCAGGCCACGGCGCACGCTCTCCCAGTCCTGCGTGCGCCAGCCGGCGAGCAAGGCGTTCCAGCTCGCGATGTCCGGCGGTGGCGTACCGCCGGCGGCGTCGACCGGCGTGAATACGCGCACCGGGCGCTGCCGCCCCTTGACGGTGACGAGGTCGAGTTCGAGCCAGCCAAAATCGTCGCCGGCCTGCTCCCGCGTGCTTTCGGACACCACCACATCCACGCCGTAGAGCCGTGACAAACCTTCCAGTCGCGAGCCCAGATTGACCGCGTCGCCGATGACCGTGTAGCTGCGGCGCAGGTCCGAGCCCATGTCGCCGACGCACATCACGCCGGTATTGATGCCGATCCCGACACCGATCGCCGGCAGGCCGAGCTCGGCGTGTTCCTGGTTGAGCGTGCGGATGGCCTCGGCCATGTCGATGCCGGCGCGCACGGCGAGCCGCGCATGGTCGGGCGCGGCCACGGGCGCGCCCCAGAACGCCATGACGCAGTCGCCCATGTATTTGTCGATGGTGCCGCGCTGGTGCCGGATGACTTCAGTGAGCCGGCTGAAGACCCGGTTGAGCAGCGCCTGCAACGCCAGCGGCTCCATGGTTTCGGACATGGCGGTGAAGCCGCGCATGTCGCAGAACATCACCGTCAGGTCGCGGTTTTCGGCCTGCATGCTGTAGCGGCCGGGCTCGCGCAGCATTTCGGTGACGAGTTCGCCCGGTACATAGGTGCCGAACAGTCGCGCGAGCTGCCGCTTGGAGCGTGTTTCGATGAAATAACCGGCGACGACGTCGGCCGCAAAAACGGCGAGCACCGTCAGCAGCGGCAGCGCGATCGGCAGCACCAGCCCCTGGCCGGCGAAGAACCAGACGTTCGCACCGATGAGCGCGGCCGCGACGATGGCCGTGGTCAACACGCCCCAGGCCAGGCTCAGCAGCGGCAGGCTGAACGCCAGCAGCATGCCGGCGGCCAGGGTGGTGAGTGCGGTGTAACCGGGCTCGTAGTCGGGCCGCACCAGGCTTTGGCCATCGAGCAGGTTCGACAGGATGTTGGCGTGCGTCTCGACGCCCGGGTAGGCCGAGCCGACCGGCGTGGTCCGCAGATCGAGCAGGCCCGGCGCAGTGGTGCCGACGAGCACCAGCTTGCCCGCCAGCGAACCGGCCGGCAGCTTGCCGTCGAGCAGGTCCGCCGCCGGGATGTAGCGGAACGATCCGCCGGCCGGGCCGCCCCGGCCACGAAACGCCACCAGGGTCGACGCACGTTCGTCCACCGGCACGAGCTGCGGGTTGTCGCCCCGGTCGAGCAGCAGGCCCTCGAGCAGGTGCAGTTCCGACGACACCGGCTGGCCCGGCACCATGACTGGCAGCAGGCGCGGGTCACCCAGCAGCGCGCGGTACATGCCGAGCGCCAGCGATTCGTAATAGTGGCCGCCGAATTCCGCCACGAGCGAGACCGAGCGGATCACGCCGTCGCGATCCGGCAGCGAATTCATGAAGCCGGCGCGGGGCGCCGCTTGCGCGAGCAACGGGATGCTCGCACCGGCGCTGTTCCAGCGCTGGGTCGCGAGCCGCGGCAGCGATTCGGCCTCGTCGGGCTGGTTCGACGCCAGCGCCGGAGCGGGCAGCACGCCGCGCAGCCCGTCGTCGGAATCGTTGCTGAAGTAGTAGCCGAGGACCGCGCGACGGCCCTGCAGCGCGTCGGCGAACAGCCGGTCGTAGTCGAGCGAGGGGCCCAGCCGGCGCACGCTGGCGGCGAAACCGGGCGTGTCGCGCAAGGGCCCTTCGGCCAGGCGCTGCAGGTTGACCAGGCCCGAGCTGTCGTCGGCTTCGCCGAAAAGCACGTCGAAGCCGACGACCGCTGCCTGCTGTCGGTCGAACAGTTCCTGCGTGAGTCGCGCCAGCTTGTCGCGGCCCCACGGCCAGTGGCCGAACTGGCCCAGGCTTCTTTCGTCGATGTCGACGATGACCACCCGCTCGTCGAGCGTGCGCGGCATGGTCGAGCGCAGGCGCAGGTCGTAGATGAAATGATCGATGCGCTCCAATACGCGCAGCCCGGTGCCGGAGACTTCGCAGAAAAGGGCGAACGCCACCGGCGCCAACGCCCATGCGATACGGCGCTTGCGCCCCGCCAGCCAGCCCATCGCCGCTGCCTCAGCCGCCGGCCGGCCCGGACAGTGGGCGGCGGGCGGGCTTCAAGCCGTGCCCTGGACGAACTGCATGCGGATGCCTGCCAGCTCCACCGTGTCGCCGTGCCGCAGCATCACCGGCGCGTTGCCGACGAGCGTGCCGTTGACCGTCGGCACCGCCGCGCCTTCCACATGCGCCAGGCTGAAGCCATGCTGCCGCCGGGTGATGGAAGCCACGCCCACGCCTGCCTTACCGATGGTGGTGACCACCTTCACCAGATCGACCGACTTGCCGGCCGCAGCGCCCGACAGCACCCGGATGCTGCCGGACAGGGCCGGCGGAACGTCGCCCGCCATGGCGGTTTCGGGGAAGAAGGTCGGCGCCATTTCCGAATGGCTGAACGGCGGGATCGAGGAATAGCTGAAGTCCTCGGCCGGCGCGGGCTCGCTCGGCTCCATCGTCGTGCCGGGCGCAGCCGCCTCGAAATGCAGCTGGTAACGGCCGATCTCCACCACGTCGCCGCTGCGCAGCACCTGGCGGCGCGTCGGCCGGCCGTTCACGAAGGTGCCGTTGGTGCTGTTGAGATCCTCGACCACCATGTCGTTGCCGACACGGCGCACGGCCGCGTGCTCGCCGCTGACCGCGAGGTTGTCGATCACCACGTCGCTGTAGGGCCGCCGTCCGAAGGTGGTGTATTCCTTCGTCAGCACGATCTCGCGCAAGGCGACTCCTTCCAGGGACAACAACATCCTCGCCATCGCCGACTCCTGCTCCTGTGTACCGGCGACGCTCACGGAGATCGCGTGCGTCGCATCCATCGCTCAACCGCGTCGCCAGCGGAACAGCGGATGGCTCCGCCGGACCGGCTCTCCGGTCGACGAGACCAACAAAACTGACACATTATCGCGTCCCCCGGCAGAATTCGCCGCGGCTACCAACGACGAAGCTGCCGTTTCGATCGACAAAGCATCACGAATCAACGCCGAAATCTCATGATCGTCGAGCATGTCGGATAGGCCGTCGGAGCAGAAGAGGTAGATGTCCCCCGATTCGGCCTGGTGCTCGAAGGTGTCGAGCTCGCCGCTGACGGGAAATCCCAGCGCCCGGGTCACTAGGTTGCGGTTGGGCGCGTGGCGCGCCATCTCGGGGGTGACGACGCCGGCGTCGAGTTGCTCCTGCAGCACCGAATGGTCGTGGCTGAGCTGCTGCAATACGCCTCCGCGAAACCGGTAGCAGCGCGAATCGCCGATCGATCCGATGATGACCCGGTCCGGCTGAAACACGCCCAAGACGAGGGTGGTGCCCATGCCCTGGCATTCGGGCTGCTGTTCGGCCACCGCCATGATGGTCTGGTTGGCCGCGTTCACGTTCTGCCGCATCGCACGGCGCACCTGCCGGGTCGACGCGTTGGCGCCGGCCGTCGCCAGCCAGGCCGCGAAATGCTCCTGCAGATAGGAGCAGACGATGCCGCTGGCCACCTCGCCGGCGTTGTAGCCGCCCATGCCGTCGGCCAACACCGCCAGGCCCACCGACACATCGAAAAGCACCGCGTCCTCGTTGTTCGGCCTCAGGCGGCCGGGGTCGGTGAGGGCGTGGAATCGGTATTGCATGGGACGACGGCTATGGTAGCCGCAGCGCCGTCCGCCAAAACGAAGGCCCGGTGCGGCGCATCGACGAGGATGCGGCCGGCACCGGGCCTGTGTGTCGCGAAGGAGGCTTGATCAGTGGCCGTGGGCCCTGGACGCGCGCGCCGCGGAAGCCTTGCCCACCACCACCACCAGCACCGCGCCGGCGATGGCCGCGGCGTAGTGCAGCCAGGGGTTGGCCGCCAGCACGCCGCGCAGGGAGACGTCGCTCATGATGGTTTCGCCGGCCACCCAGCCGATCAGCGCAGCGCCCAGCACCACGATGATGGGAAAGCGTTCCATGAGCTTGATCATCAGCGTGCTGCCGAAGATGACGAGCGGAATGCTGATCGCCAGGCCGAGAATCAACAGAACCATGTTGCCCTGGGCCGAAGCGGCCACGGCGATCACGTTGTCCAGGCTCATCACCAGGTCGGCCAGCAGGATGGTGCGAACGGCGGCGCCCAGGGTGCCGTACTCCTTGGATTCGCCTTCTTCGTCGTCGCCCTCGGCCAGCAACTGGTAGCCGATCCACAGCAGCAACAGTCCGCCGACGATCTGCAGGTAGGGCAGTTCGAGCAGCCAGGCGGCCACCACGGTCAGCACGATGCGCAGCACCACCGCGGCGCCAGAGCCCCAGAGAATGGCCTTGCGCTGCTGCTCGGGCGGCAGCGAACGGGCGGCCAGGGCGATCACCACGGCGTTGTCACCCGACAGGATGATGTTGATCCAGATGATCTTGACGAGGCCGATCCAGAAATCCGGCGTACTGAGCATGTCCACGTTTTTTCGCTCCTGTTATATGAATAATTAATGCAAGAAGCGCTCCGGAAATTTCTTTCCGGAGCGCTTTCTTCAGCGGTGCGCAGTTTAAATGCGCCGGGAGATCAAGACGTGCGTAATTCTGCGTACATCCTGCAACCCCGGCGCAGAACGACTTACAGCAGGCCCTTGAGCAGGCGGCCCATTTCCGACGGGTTGCGGGTGATGGTGAATCCGCACTCTTCCATCACGGCGAGCTTGGCGTCGGCCGTATCGGCTCCGCCGGAGATCAGCGCGCCGGCATGGCCCATGCGCTTGCCCGGAGGGGCGGTGACACCGGCGATGAAGCCGACGATCGGCTTCTTCATGTTGTCCTTGCACCAGCGGGCGGCTTCCGCCTCGTCCGGGCCGCCGATCTCGCCGATCATGATGACCGCGTCGGTGTCCGGATCGTCGTTGAAGGCCTTCATCACGTCGATGTGCTTCAGACCGTTGATCGGGTCGCCACCGATGCCGACGGCCGACGACTGGCCGATGCCCAGTTCGCTCAGCTGTGCCACGGCTTCGTAGGTCAGGGTGCCCGAACGGGACACCACGCCGACGCGGCCCTTCTTGTGGATATGGCCAGGCATGATGCCGATCTTGATCTCGTCGGGCGTGATCAGGCCGGGGCAGTTGGGGCCCAGCAGCAGGGTTTTCTTGCCGCCGGCGGCTTCCTTGGCCTTCATCTTGTTGCGCACCATCAGCATGTCACGCACGGGAATGCCTTCGGTGATGCAGATCGCCAGGTCCAGGTCGGCCTCGACGGCTTCCCAGATGGCGGCGGCGGCACCGGCCGGCGGCACGTAGATGACCGAGACGGTCGCACCGGTCTGCGAGGCGGCTTCCTTCACCGATGCGTAGATCGGGATGTTGAAGATCGACTCGCCGGCCTTCTTGGGGTTCACGCCGGCCACGAAGCAGTTCTTGCCGTTGGCGTATTCCTGGCACTTCTCGGTGTGGAATTGACCGGTCTTGCCGGTGATGCCCTGGGTGATGACCTTGGTGTCTTTGTTGATGTAGATCGACATGACGCTTGTTCCTTACTTGGCCTGGACGGCTGCAACCACTTTTTGAGCCGCTTCGGCCATGGAGTCGGCACTGATGATGGGAAGGCCGGATTCGGCCAGCATCTTCTTGCCCAGTTCCTCGTTCGTGCCCTTCATGCGCACGACCAGCGGCACCGACAGGTTCACGGCCTTGCAGGCGGTGATGACGCCGGTGGCGATGGTGTCGCACTTCATGATGCCGCCGAAGATGTTGACCATGATGGCCTCGACCTTGGGGTTCTTCAGCATGATCTTGAAGGCTTCGGTGACCTTCTCGGGGGTGGCACCGCCGCCCACGTCCAGGAAGTTGGCCGGCTCCGCGCCGTACAGCTTGATGGTGTCCATGGTGGCCATGGCCAGGCCGGCACCGTTGACCAGGCAGCCGATGTTGCCGTCGAGGCTGATGTAGGCCAGGTCGAACTTGCTGGCTTCGATCTCGGCCGCGTCTTCCTCGTCGAGGTCGCGCAGGGCGACGATCTCGGGCAGGCGGAACAGGGCGTTGGAGTCGAAGTTGAACTTGGCGTCCAGGGCGGTGATGGTGCCCTTCTTGTCGACGTTCAGCGGGTTGATCTCCACCAGCGAAGCATCGGTCTCCATGTAGCAGGTGTAGAGCTTCTTGAAGATGTCGACCGCCTGGGCGGTGGAGCCGGCGGGGATGCCGATGGCGTCCGAGATCTTCTTGGCTTGTTCGTCGCTCAGACCGGTCAGCGGGTCGATGAACTCGGTGATGATCTTGTCGGGGGTGGAGTGGGCCACTTCCTCGATGTCCATGCCGCCTTCGCTGGAAGCGATGAACGCCAGCTTCTGGGTGGCGCGGTCGGTGACGATGGAAACGTAGAGTTCGTTCTGGATGTCGGCGCCGTCTTCGATGTAGAGGCGGCGGACCTTCTGGCCTTCGGGGCCGGTCTGGTGGGTCTTGAGCTGCATGCCCAGGATCTCGCCGGAGATGCGCTTGACGTCCTCGATGGTCTTGGCGACCTTGACGCCGCCGCCCTTGCCGCGCCCGCCTGCGTGGATCTGCGCCTTGACGACCCAGACCGGGCCTCCGAGTTTCTCGGCGGCTTCCACCGCCTCCTGCACGTTGAAGGCGGGGATGCCGTTAGGAACGGGCACGCCGAACTTGCGCAAGATTTCCTTGCCTTGGTACTCGTGAATCTTCATGAGGTCTCGCTCTGGGAGAAGGATGGGAGCATCGCGCCGTCGATTCTTGTCTGTCGCCCACCAGTAGCGCGCAGCGTCCCGGAAGCCTGTGGCCCGACGGCAGCCCGGATAGCCGCCGACTGTATCATGGGGTTTCCCCGCCCCGCTTGGCCGACACAGTCTGTTCACGCTGTGAAGCTAGTGTCCGGCAGTAGCAATTGCCTTCATTTTTGAGCTTCGACATGCCCCAGATCTTCATTGACGGCGAGGCAGGCACCACCGGCCTGCAGATTCGCGAGCGCCTGCAGCAGATGCCGCAGATCGAAATGCTCAGCATCGACCCGGCGCGCCGCAAGGATCCCGCCGCCAAGCGCGAGCTGCTGGCCCAGGCCGACGTGGTGATCCTTTGCCTACACGACGACGCCGCGCGCGAGACGGTCGCCATGGCCGACGCGCTGATCGCCGAGACCGGCAAGCCAGGGCCGAAGATCATCGACGCCTCCACCGCGCACCGCGTGGCACCGGGCTGGGTCTACGGCTTTGCCGAGCTCGCCGAGGGCCAGGCCGACGCGATCCGCCAGGCCACCCGCATCGCCAACCCGGGCTGCTACGCCACCGGCGCCATCGCGCTGGTGCGTCCGCTGGTCGATGCCGGTCTGCTGCCGGCCGACCATCCGATCGCGCTGCCGTCGGTGAGCGGCTATTCGGGCGGCGGCCGGACCATGATCGAAGCCTACGAGGCCGGCACCGCCGCACCGTACGAGCTGTACGCGCTGGGGCTGTCGCACAAGCACATTCCGGAAATCATGGCCAACACCGGACTGACCCGCCGGCCGGTGTTCGTGCCGTCGGTAGGCAATTTCCGCCAGGGCATGCTGGTGCAGTTGCCGCTGCACCTCGACCTGCTGCCGGGCAAGCCGAGCGCCGGCGACCTGCACGAGGCGCTGGCCGCCCATTACGCGCGCAGCAATACCGACGAACAGTTCATCCGCGTGATGCCGGCGACGACCGACGGCAAGCTGGAGGCCGAGGCGCTCAACGGCACCAACAACCTCGAACTGCGGGTGTTCTACAACACCGACCATCACCACGCGGTGCTGGTAGCCAAGCTGGACAACCTGGGCAAGGGCGCGAGCGGGGCGGCCGTGCAGAACCTCAAACTGGTCATTTAGCTCTCCCTCAGGCTACGCACTTCGAGGGTTTAACTCTCCCCCAGGCTACGCACTTCGAGGGCTTGCCTCTCCCCCAGGCTATGCACTTCGTGACTTCGCCTACCCCCTTCCGGGGGCAACGCTGGCGACCCGGCAAAGCCGGGGCGCGGCGTTCCACGAGATGCGATGCTCATCGGACGGTGGGGTGGCGCGGCGCTTTGGCGTCTTCCCGGACGTCGCTGGAGATGGTGAGCGTCGAGGCGCGGCATAGCGCGCCTGAGCGCCGCTGATCAGGCGGTCGGGGGTGCGGTTTCGGCGAAGGCCGGGGTGCGATCGGCGAAGGCGGCCAGCCAGTCGACCAGGGCGGGGTGCCGCTGGCGCCAGGTGCCGGCAAAACGCAGGTCCAGGTAGCCGAGGGCGCAGGCCAGGGCGATCTCGCCGGCGTCGGGGGTGCCGGTTTTCGGCAGGGTGTAGCGCTCGGCGGCGAAAGCCAGGGCGCGGTCGGTCTTGCCGTTCTGGTAGTCGAGCCAGCTCTGCACGTGGTGCTCGGCAGGGCGGTAGCGGGCCTCGTAGACCTGCAGCAGGGCGGCGTCCATCAGGCCGTCGGCCAGGGCCTGCTGGCGCAGCACCGCGAAACGCTGCGGGCCGGGCGGGAACAGGCCTGCTTCCGGGGCCATGTCGTGGAAATACTCGACGATCACCCGCGAATCGAACAAGGCCTCGCCATCCTCCAGGATCAGCGCCGGGATCTTGCCCAGCGGGTTCTGCGTCCGGATGCTGTCCTCCGCGCTGTTGGTGTCGGCCGCCAGCACGGTGATGCGGTCGGACAGTCCGGCGACCTCGGCAGCGATGCGGACCTTGCGACCGAAAGGAGAGAAGGGCGATGAGCGAAGGATGAGCATCGTTTCATTGTGCCTTCTCTGTGCTTATGGTCAGCCCTGCGGCGGCACGGCGCGCGGCGCGGCCCCTGTGTAGGCCGGGATCACGGTGCGCGGCAGCGGCCCCTTGTTGCGGCCGCCCTGCTGGGTCTGCTCCCAGGCGTGCGCCAGGATGCCGACCGAACGCGACAGGCAGAAGAGTCCGCGCGCCAGTTCCGCCGGAAAGTCGAGTTCGGCGTAGACGACCGCCGTCGCGCCATCGATGTTCATCGGAATGCGCCGCCCGCCCTTGCGCCGCGCCAGGGCGTCCTCCACCGCGCGACCGATGCGGGCGAAGCGGCCCGGCACCTCGCCGCGCGCCGCCGCCTCGTCGACCAAGGCCAGCAGCGGCGCGGTACGCGGGTCGACCGGGTGGAAGCGGTGGCCGAAACCGGGAATGAACTTGCCGTATTCGGCGATGCAGGCGTCGAGGCCGGCTTCCACCGCGTCGGCCTTCGGGGTGCCGGCGTCGATGCGCGCGGCGATGTCGCGATACAGGCCCACCGCCTGCTCGCCGGCGCCGCCGTGCACGTCGCCGAGCACGTTGACCGCGCTGGCCATGGCATTGTTCAGGCCCACGCCGCAGGTCGCGGCCATGCGGGCGATGGCGATGCTGGGCGCCTGCGGGCCGTGGTCGACGGCCGACATCAGCACGGTGTCGAGCAGCCGCGCCTGGGCGGGCGTGGGCAGCTCGCCGCGGGTCATGAGCCAGATCATCTGCGCCAGGCCGACGCCGCCGGAGATGAGGTCCTGGATCGCGTAGCCGCGGTAGCGGATCACGCCGGGCTTCATGTCGATGATGTCGGTGGCCCACCAGTTTTCGGCAGCCTGCAGGTCGGGCGACTTGCCCGGCGTCGGGGTGTCGTTCTGGCTCATGTGATCTTCTCGTTCTGGAAGGAGGCGATGTCCTCGGGCGCGTAGCCGAGTTCGCGCAGGATGGTGTCGTTGTGCTGGCCGAGCGTGGGCGGCGGCGAATCCACCGTCGGCGCCTGGCCGTCGAGCTTGAAGCCGGTGCGCATCACCTGCACGTCGCGGCCGACGCCGGGTACGTCGTCGAAGTGCGCGACCAGGCCACGGCCGGCGATCTGCGGATGCGCCAGCGCCTGCGGCACGGTGTAGACCGGCCCGGCCGGCACGCCCGCGTCGTTGAAGAGCTTCCACCACGCATCGGCCGACCGGGCGGCCATGGCGTCCTCGAGCTCGGCCTTGAGTTCGGCGCGATGCGCCAGCCGCCCCTGGCGTTCGGCGAAGCGCGGGTCGCTCGCCAGCGCGGGCCGGCCGACCACGCGGCAGACGGCTTCGTACTGTTCCTGCTTGTTGGCGGCGATGTTGAGCAGGCCATCGCCGGTGCGAAAGCTGCCCGAAGGGCTGGCGGTGACGTTGTCGTTGCCCATCGGCCGGGGTTCTCGCCCGGCGACCAGGTGATTGGACACCGCCCAGCCCATGGTCGCCATGGCGGCTTCGAGCATGGACACGTCGATGAAACTGCCGCCGGTGCGGTGGCGGTCCGCCAGCGCGCCCGCCACCGCCATGGCCGCGGTGAGTCCGCCGATGGTGTCGGCCACCGGAAAGCCGACGCGGTAGGGCGCGTTTTCGGGCGCGCCGGTGATGCTCATCATCCCGGACATGCCCTGAATGATCTGGTCGTAGGCCGGCAGGTCGCGCAGCGGGCCGTCCTGGCCGAAGCCGGAGATGGCGCAGTAGATGAGCCGGGGCTGCGACTCCAGCAGGCTTTCGTAGCCCAGGCCGAGGCGCTGCATCACGCCGGGGCGGAAGTTCTCGACCAGCACGTCGGCCGTGGCGACCAGGCGGCGGAAGATCTCCTTGCCGCGCGGCTGCTTCAGGTCGAGCGTGATGGAGCGCTTGCCCGGGTTCTGCGCCAGGAAGGAGGCGCCCATGTGGGCGCGGTTGAGCTCGGCGTCGGCCCCGAGCTGGCGGGCCAGGTCGCCGCCGTGGCGGGCCTCGACCTTGATGACATCGGCGCCCATGTGGGCCAGCTGGTGGCAGGCGAAGGGGCCGGCGAGCACGTTGGTCAGGTCGAGCACCCGCACGCCGCGCAGCGGGCGGGTGGGTGCGGCGGTGGCGGTGTCGGGGGAAGCGCTGGTCGTCATGTCCTTAGTCTGCCTTGGCGCCGGAGGCCTTCACCGCCGCGCCCCAGCGCGGGGTTTCGCTCTTGATGAGCGCGCCCAGTTCGGCCGGCGTGCCGCCGCGCACCGTCGTGCCTTCTTCCTGCATGCGGGCGATGAGCGCCGGCTTCTTCAGCGCGGTGTTGACCGCCGTGTTGATCTGCTGCACCACCACGTCGGGCGTGCCGGCGGGCGCCACCAGCGCCTTCCAGTCCTCGGCGACGAAGCCGGCGTAGCCCGATTCGGCCACGGTCGGCACGTCAGGCAAGGCGGCGATGCGCTGGGCGGAGGTGACCGCCAGCGCGCGCAGCTTGCCGCCCTTGATCATGGGAATCACGCTCGGCGGCGTGGCGATGTAGAGATCGGTCACGCCGCCGATCAGGTCGGTGATGGCGGGGCCGGCGCCCTTGTAGGGCACGTGCGTCATCTGGATGCCGGCGCGGCGGGCGAACATTTCACCGGCGATGTGGCCGACGGTGCCGGTACCGGGCGACGCCATGTTGAGCGGCTGACCGGCGGCGCGGGCTTTGAGGTCGGCCACGGTCTTCAGCGGCGAATCGGCGCGCACCACGATCACCACCGGCTGCGTGGCCAGCAGGGCGACGGGAGCGAAGTCCTTCAGCGGATCGAAGGGCAGCTTCGAATACAGGCTCGGGTTGATGGCCAGGTTGGCCGTTTGCCCGGTGCCCAGGGTGTAGCCGTCGGCCTTGGCCTTGGCGACCATGTCCAGGCCGATGTTGCCGCCTGCGCCGGGGCGGTTGTCGATCACGAAATTCCACTGCGTGGCCTGGGTGACGTCGTTCATCACCAGCCGGGTCAGCACGTCGGTGCCGCCGGCGGGCGGGAAGGGCACGACCAGACGGATCGGCTGGCCGGGGAAGGCGGACTCGGCGCCGGCAGGCGCGACGGCGGTGACAAGCGCTGCGGCCAGCGCGCAAAGGACGGAGGAGCGAAGGGTCGGCAAAGGCATGGAAGTTGTCTCGAAATAATTTCAAAGATAGAACGCTATTCGATCTATGCTATTTGTCGACTTGCAGAATGTCAATTTCCGCCGACTTTCCTTCGTCTCTTCGCCCCGATGCCCAAACGCCCCGCCGTCCCCGCGCTTGCCGACCAGAACGCCGCCGAAGGTGGCATCGCCACGCTCGACCGCGCCCTGTCGCTGCTCGCCTGTTTCAGCGCCGCCCAGCCGGTGCTGACGCTGGCCGAACTCGCCGGCCGTACCCGCATCAGCAAGAGCACCATCCTGCGCATGCTGGCCTCGCTCGCCCATGCGCACCTGGCGCAGCGCCTGCCCGACGGCCGCTGGACGGTCGGCGCCGAAGTCGAGCGATTGCACCGGGTGTTCGCGGCCTCCTTCTCGCTCGAAGACGTGGTGATGCCGGCCTTGCAGGCGCTGGTCGACGCCACGCACGAAAGCGCGGCCTATTACGTGCCGCACGGCCAGCAGCGCCTGTGCCTCTACCGCATCGAGTCGCCCCGGCCGGTGCGCGACAACCTCAAGCCGGGCGACCTGCTACCCATGGACCGTGGCGCCGGCGGCCGGGTGCTGCAGGCCTATGCCGACGACGCGTCGCAGCTCGACGAGGCCCTGCGCGCGCGCATCCGCAAGGAGCAGCTGGTCGTGCTCATCGGCGACCGGGTGCCCGAGCTCGCGGGGCTGGCCGCGCCGGTCTTCGGGCCGGACGGCGCGCTCGCCGGCGCCGTCACGCTGACGATGCCGTCCAACCGTCTCGACCACGACCACGCGCCGCCGGTGCAGGCCGCCGGCCGCGCCATCACCCAGGGGCTGGGCGGGCGCTATCCGGCGCCGGGCCATTGAACCGGGGCGCCCCATGCTCGCCGGCGTCGACTTCGATGCATCCGCCGCGGTGGTCGCCGCACAGCTGATCGGCGTCACGCTGCTGGTCGACGGCGTGGGCGGCCGCATCGTCGAGACCGAGGCCTACGACCCGCACGATCCGGCCTCGCACAGCCACGCCGGCCCCACCGATCGCAACCGGGCGATGTTCGGTCCGCCGGGACATGCCTATGTCTATCGCTCCTACGGCATTCACTGGTGCCTCAATCTTGTCTGCGGTCCGGCGGGGCACGGCGCGGCGGTGTTGATCCGGGCGATCGAGCCCGTCGCCGGCCTGGACCGCATGCGTGAGCGGCGCGGCTTGCAGGAGGCACGGCTTCTTTGCGCCGGCCCGGGTCGTGTCGGCCAGGCCTTGGGCATCGACCGCCGGCTCGACGGCCGATCGCTCGCCGAGCCGCCCTTCGAATTGCGGCCCCGGCCCGTGGGCGAGACCGTCATGCTGTTGTCTGGCCCGCGCATCGGCATCAGCCGCGCGGTCGATGTTCCCTGGCGTTTCGGCGAAGCCGGATCGCGCCATCTGAGCCGGCCATTTCGCACATGACAGGCCGGGAATAACCCCCGCCTCCCCCGTCAAGTAACAAAAAGATTAAAGAAATCGGTCCGAAGGTGCGATAAAGATGCCAGGACTGGACACGTGCCCATACACGCCGTGCCGGAAATGGTTCCAAGCAGCACCAAGGGCGGACGATGAGCGATGCGATTCGGGAGAAGACAGGCTGGACAGGCGGAGTGCGAGCCGCGCTGTGCGGCACCGCCCTGGCGTTGGTCGCCGCCGGCGGCCAGACCGCCACGCTGAGCGGCAACCTCGTCGCCTCGCTGACCCTGACCGCCAGCTGCATCGTGGTGGGCGCACCCGGCTCCACCGGCGGCATCAACCTCGGCACCCTCACTTTCACCTCGCAGCCCAGCACCTTCACCGGCACGATCAATGCGATCCCGGTCGCCGGCGTGAGCGGCGGCGGCGCCACCCAGCTGCTTTGCTCGCCCGACGTGAGCGGGTTGTCCATCTCCATCGACGGCGGCAGCAACGCCGGCCAGGGCGCCGCCGTGGGCGTTGGCACCCGCGCCATGCGCAACGGCACGGCCTTCATTCCCTACGAGATCTTTCAGGACGTCGGCCATACCGTGGCCTATCCCGTCGGCACGGCGCTCACCACCGGTTTCAGCATCCCGGCCAACGGCGCGGCGATCAACCTGCCGATCTTCGGCCAGGTCAACAAGACCAGCGCGTCGGCGCTGCCCTCCGGCACCTATACCGACACCCTGGTGGTGACCCTGACCTTCTGACCCACCGATGCTCCAGCCTTCCGTGACGCTTCGCCGCACGGCAGCCCTTCTTCTGGGGCTGCTGCCGGCGCTGTACGGCGTGCCGGCGGCCACCATCCCGACCAGCCCCACCTTCTCGGTCGGCGCCACGGTGCAGAACGGCTGCCTGGTGGTGGGCAACCCGGGCCAGACCACCGGCCTGGTCTTCGGCCAGATCGGCTTCGGTGCTTTTTCCGCACTGTCCGCAGGCCTGCAGACCGCCGCGCTCGGCCCCTCGGGCGGCAGCCAGGCCTTGCTGCAGTGCACTGCCGGCACCACGGTGCAACTCTCCATCGACGGTGGCCTGCATGCGGTGGGACTGCAGCGGCGCCTGGCCAACGGCAACGGCTTCTTCGTGCCCTATGCGCTCACGCTGACCAACATCGGCAACCTGCCTGTGCTGCCCAACGTGCCGGTCGGCATCGCGCTGGGCGCCACGCCGCAGGCGCTGCCGCTGCAGGGCACCGTGCTGTTGCCGGGCCTGGGGCTGGCGGCGGGCATCTACACCGATACCGTGCAGGTGACCGTATCGTGGTGAACCTGTCCGGCCTTTCACGCCTGGCCCGCAGATTCGCATCGTCGGCTCTCGCGGTGACCATGGTGGCGGCGCAGGCCGGCACGCCGCTGCTCATCTGGCCGATCGACCCGGTCATCGCCCCCGACCAACAGGCCGCCGCGCTCTGGCTGGAGAACCACGGCGCCGAACCCGCCGTGCTGCAGGTGCGCATCTTCGACTGGCAACAATCCGAAGCCGGCGAGGACTACCAGCCCCAGCAGGCCGTGGTGCCCAGCCCGCCCATCGCCACCATCGCGCCCGGCGCCAGGCAGCTGGTGCGCCTGATCGCCACCCGCCCCGCCACACCCGGCGTGGAGCAGCCCTACCGCATCTTCATCGACGAGCTGCCCACGCCCGCCTCGCAGGAGGCCGAGCGCCGCGAAGGCGCATCGGTAAAACTGCAGCTGCGCTACGCGGTGCCCTTGTTCGTCTACGGCGCCGGCGCGGTCGCGCCGCAGAGCCGCACACGCGACGGCTTCGGCGGCCCCGACCGCCGCGCGCTCGAACCCGCGCTCGACTGGTCCGTCGGCGGCGACAGCGCCAAGCCGATGCTGGTGCTGCGCAACAGCGGCGCGGCGCATGCCCGCGTGACCGCCGTGGCCTGGTCCACGCCGGACGGCCGCACCGAGTCCATCAACCCCGGCCTGCTCGGCTACGTGCTGGCCGGCCGAACGATGCGTTTCCCGATCGCCCGGCCGCTGCCCCGCAACGCGACACTGCGCGCCCAACTCAACGGGCTGCCCGCCGACATCCGCCGTGCCACGGACTGACCGTGCACGCCGCCGCCGTCATGCCGCCCCGGTCATCGCCGTGTGCATCTGCCTTCCCCGACTGCTCTCGGCCGGCACGCCGCCGCCGCTGCAACTGGCCGACGCCAACGGGCCGGTGCCGCTCTACCTGGAGCTGGTGGTCAATGGCCGTGCCAGCGGCGAGGTGGTGGAGGTGACCCAGCGCGGCCCGCACTACGAAGTCGACGCCTCGGTGCTGCGCCGCCTGCACGTGCTGCGCCAGGCCGAAGCCAGCCGGCGCGTGGCGGTCGATTCGCTGCCCGGCGTGGGAACCGAATATGACAGCCTCAACCAGCGCCTGCTACTCACCGTGCCGCCCGAATGGCTGCCGGAGCAGCGCCTGGGCGGCATGGCGCGGCGCCCGCGCGTGGAAGCCATCGCCGGCACCGGCCTGCTGCTGAACTACGACCTCTACAGCACCACCACCCAGGGCCGCTCCACCAACTCGGCCTGGAGCGAGCTGCGCTGGTTCGGCCCCGAGGGCGTGCTCAGCCACAGCGGCATCCTGCGCCAGGGCGGCTGGAGCGGATCGGCCTACCTGCGCTACGACACCCGCTGGAGCCGGCCCGACACCGACGGCGCGGCCGAACGCAACATCGGCGACGTAGTCGTCGGCGCCCTGCCCTGGACCAGCGCGGTGCGGCTCGGCGGCGTGCAGTGGTCGCGCAACTTCGGGCTGCGGCCCGACCTGGTCACCTACCCGCTGCCGCAGTTCGCCGGCCAGGCGGCCGTACCCTCGGCGGTCGACCTGTTCGTCAACGGCTACCGCACCGCCAGCCGCAACATCGAGCCCGGGCCGTTCACCTTCAACGAGCTGCCTTTCGTCAGCGGTGCCGGTGCGGCCACCGTCGTCACCACCGACGCGCTGGGCCGCCAGGTGGCGACCAGCGTGCCGTTCTATGTCAGCACCACGCTGCTGCGGCCGGGGCTCACCGACTATTCGATTTCGCTGGGCGCGCTGCGCCGCGCCTATGGCCTGCGCAGCTTCGACTACGGCCAGCCGCTGGCCGCCGGCGTGCTGCGGCGCGGCTGGAACGACCACCTCACGCTCGAAGCGCAGGGCCAGGTCGGTCGTGGCCTGCAGGTGGCGGGCGTCGGTGCGGTGTTCCAGCCCGGCACCTGGGGCACGATGTCGGCATCGCTCAGCCGGGGCAGCACGCCCATCAATGGCAGCGGCTGGCAGGCCAGCGCCGGCTACCAGTACAACACCCAGCGCGGCGGCTTCAGCTTCCAGCAGATCAACCGCCAGTCGGGCTATGGCGACGCCTCCACCTACGCCAACGACGGCTATCGCCTCTACCGCCAGCAGCGCCAGATGACCGCCACCATGGCCGTCGGCAGCGGCGCGCTCACCGGCGGCTTCGTCGACCTGCGCGGCGGCGGCAACGCGGCCGTGCCGGGCGATGCCCGCAGCCGAGTCGTCTATGCCACCTACACCCGGCCGATCGGCCAGGCCGCCTACGTCGCGGTGACCGCCGGCCGCACCATCGAGACCGGCGACACCCAGGTGCGGCTGCAGCTCACCTATACGCTCGGCCGCAACACCACCGCCAACATCGCGGCCGTGCGCAGCGGCGACGACCAGCGTTTCCAGGCGCAGTACCAGCAGAACATTCCCTCCGACGGCGGCTTCGGCTGGAACATCTCGCGCTCGCTCGGCGAAGGCAGCCGCGACTACAGCCAGGCCGCGCTGCAATACCGCAACCGGCGCATCCTGCTGCAGGGCGGCGTCTACGGCACCGAAGGCAACCTTGCGCGCTGGGCCGGCGCCAGCGGCTCGCTCGGCTACCTGGACGGCCGGGTCTTCGCCACCAACCGCGTGACCGACGCCTTCGCCGTGGTGGCCACCGGCCGGCCCGACGTGCCGGTGCGCTTCGACCAGCAACTCATCGGCACCACCGACCGCCACGGCGACCTGCTCGTGCCGCAGGTGCCCGGCTACCTGCTCGGCCAGTATGCGATCGAGATGCTCGACCTGCCGCCCGACGTGCAGGTGGCCGTGCCCCAACGCGCGGTGGCCGTGCGCGGCGGCACCGGCGCCCTGATCGAGCTGCCGGTGCGCACCGTCGAGTCGGCCACGCTCTACCTGCTCGACGCCGCCGGCGTGCCGCTGAAGGCCGGCACCGCCTTCCACCATGTCGAGACCGGGCTCGACAGCGTCGTCGGCTGGGACGGCGTGGCCTACCTGCCGCAGCTGATGCCGGTCAACACCGTCGTCGCGCGGCCGCAGAGCGGCATCTGCCATGCGCGCTTCGGCGCCGACCAGTACCGCCAGGGCGAACGCAACCTGCGCTGCGTGCCCGGCGCGCCGCCACCATGAAACACGGCATCGCCATCGTCGCGGCGCTGCTGGCCGGCCTGTGTTCCAGCGCCGGCGCCTGCACCTTCGCCGAGTCCGGCAACTCGCTGGGCAACGTGTCCTCGTTCCTGGTACGCAGCGGTCCGCCGCGCACCGGCACCGCCAATGTCGACTTCAACTGCAACGGCGTGCTCCTGGCCCTGGGCAGCGGCGTGCCGACGCTCAGCGCCGCCATCGCCGGGCCGGTCACCGGGCTGACGCTGAAGAACGGCACCGACAGCATTCCCTACACCATCACCGCCAACAACGGCCAGCCCTACACCAACGGCCAGCTCGTCATCAGCCTCAACGGCACGGCCGTGGTCTCGCTGCTCAATGCCAGCTCGGCCCGGGTGCCGTTCAACATCGTCACCGGCACCTCCGCCAACGTGGCCGCCGGCGTCTACAGCGACACCCTGACCGTGCTGTGGAACTGGCAGAACATCTGCGAAGGGCTGATCAACGCGCTCAACGTCTGCGTGGGCGTGCCGAGCAGCGGCGTCAACGTGCCGCGCACGCTCACCGTCAGCATGACGGTCACCAACGACTGCGCGATCAACGCGCCCGACATCCAGTTCGGTGCTGCGCCGCTGCTCACCGCCTTTCCCACCGTCAGCCAGAACATCGGCCTGCTCTGCACCAAGGGGCTGGTCTACACCGTGGGCCTGTCGACCGGTGCCGACCCGTCCGGCGGCAGGCGCCGCATGTCCTCCGGCGCCAACCGCCTGCAATACGACATCTTCAAGCCCGACACCACCGTCTGGGGCGCGACCGGCCAGGCGCGGGCCAACGGCATCGGCATCGCCGACGGCCTGAACACCCAGCTCATGCCCTACACCGCCCGCATCTATACCGACCAGCCCGCGCCCGCAGCGGGCACCTACACCGACAACATCACCGTCGACGTCGGTTTCTGATCGAGCGTTTCGGGAAGGCAACAAGTAGTACCCAGGCGGCCAACAGGGCGGGCAAACCGGGTAGGCTGGCACGTCCGTCGTCCAGCCGCCCACGATGCCCAAAGCCACTCCGCCCCGACTCAAGATCGGCTTGTCCGCCTGCTTCCAGCACGCCGATCCCTCGCGCCCCCTGTTCACCGGCAAGACCCTGCAGTACGTCGAGCAGTCCATCGCCCACTGGCTGATGTCGGCCGGCGCGCTGGTGGTGATGGTGCCCTGCCCCACCGGCGAGACCGCGCGCGGCGATGTCACCCTGGCCCACTACGCCGAATGGCTCGACGGCGTGGTGATGCACGGCGGTGCCGACGTGTGGCCGGGCAGCTATGGCGAGGAGCCGCTGCGCGAGGCCTGGATCGGCGACCGCATCCGCGACCTCTACGACCTCGCCGTGGTCGAGGCCTTCGCCCAGGCCGGCAAACCGATCTTCGGTGTCTGCCGCGGTCTGCAGCTGATCAACGTGGCCTTCGGCGGATCGCTCTACCAGGACATCGAGACCCAGCACGAAGGCGCGCTGCGCCACCGCGATGCCGACACCTACGACCTGAACTTCCATGACATCGAGATCGTGCAGGGCACGCACCTGTCCAGGCTCTATCCGGACCTGAAGCAGTCGCGTGTCAACAGCATCCACCACCAGGGCATCAAACGCCTGGCCGACGGTTTCACGGTGGAGGCCTGGAGCCATCCGGACGGCGTGCCCGAGGCCATACGCCGCACCGGCGGGCCGGTGCGCGGCTACATCGCGGCCACGCAATGGCACCCCGAGTTCCACCGCCAGGGCCGGCACTCCACCATCGACGACACCGCCATCCTCCACGACTTCCTGCAGGCCTGCGCCGCCAGCCGCCAGCGGCCGCACCAGCCGGCGCGCCACATTCCCGGCCGCATCCGCGACCGCGCCACGCGGCTGTTGCGCCAGGCGTTACTGATGCGCTGAAGTCGTCGCGGATTCGGCTTCACAAGCGACGAAAAACCGCCCCTTCGCTTCAATCGCGATGTCTCCACCACCGGTGCCATCGCGATGTTTCCCAGCTCCATTTCGAACAACGTCACCCACCTGGCGAACCACGCCCCGACCGGGCAGCCCGCCACCGTGATCCTTCCCCCGTCCGGTCCAGAAAACCCCGGGCTCCAACGCGCCGATCACCGGCTCGAAAACCTGCCCGGCTTCGATAACGACACCGCGATCTCGACCGGCGGTTTCGGCCCGCCGCCGCACCGCGACACCCTGCCGCGCCCGTATGTGTTCGACGTCCGGGTCCAGAACCGCACCGTCACCGACTGGATCGCGGCCTATGCCGATCTTCTGTGGACACGGCCCGCCGACAACACCAGCAGCTCCGAGGGCGTGCGCCAGACCGTCATCGACGCGCTCGGCGGCCGCAAGTCCTCACAAGGCCTGCAGGCCTCGCGCCAGTTCAGCGAGGTCTACCGCTACCTCGACGGCATGGCCCGTGCGCGCGACTGGTATGTGGCCCGGTTCCCCTCGCACGCCGACCTGATCCGCGACGGCGCCAACTACCTTCGCAGTCTGGCGGTCGATCGCCTGGCGCGCGGCCTCCACGAGAGCGACCCGGCCGCCAACTTGCGCGCCCACATCGAGCCGCGGATCGCGACGGCCCAGCGCGAAGTCGATGCCGCCCTGGCCCGTGAGCGGGTCGACAACGAGCGCCGACAGGAAGCCGACCGGGTACGACAGCAGAAGCAACAGCAGATAAAGGAAATCCAAGCCTTCTGGCGGGGCGCACTGGATTTTTCGTACGACTGGCTCCGCTACATTCTTTTCGGTGAGAAATTCTTCACCAGCATCGAGGACATGGAGCGCAACTGCCCGCCTGGCGACTACAAAACCGTCTACGACCCGCTGGTCGACCGGGAGATGGCGACCAGCGAGTTCGTCTACCAGGGCGGCTATATGCGCAAGGCCTACCTCTTCATGCCCGACGGCAGCGACCGGCTGGTTTCGTTCTACGGCCCCTACTGGATTTACGCCGAAGTCGACCCCCGCAGCCGGGGCATACCGGCCGATATGGCGGTGGTGGCGGAGCAGGACCGGCATGTCAACGTGCACTGGAACGACGACCCGGCAGTGATCAATGCCCGCATCGAAGGCTCCAGCACCAACCGGGTGGACTAGACATCGCGGGGCCTGCCCCGCGCGGCTCAGCACCGGAAGTGGCCGATGAGCCACTGCAGGAACCAGGGCAGGCAGCTCTGCTGCAGCCGGATGCGGCAGTTGATGCGCCGCTGCAGCTCTGCGGCGGACGGGCCTTCCCGCAAGCCCTCGTGCGCCATGGCGATCATGCCGGCGCGACGCGCCTTCTCGATTTCGTCGCGCACGATGGCCTCCCAGCCCAGGCGGTCGAAATCGCCTTCCTCGGCGCGCAACCGCTGCAGCTGCTCCCGTTGCACCCGGGCGAGGTGCACGGCGAGGCGGTTGATCGATCGCAGCCGTCGCAGAAATTCGCGCCCCTGCCAGGTGTGCACGCCGCCGAGCGCACGCAGGTGCTTGCGCCGCAGTGCAACGAGCAGGCCGCTGCGTGGGCCGCCCATGCGTGCACGCCAGAGCGCTTCGCCGATGCGCAGCAGGTCGACGCCGGCCTGGTGCAGCATGAGGAACTCGGGCGGTATCAGGTTGGCGATCACGAAGCGCCGGGACCGGACGGGCGAGTCGTGATCGTAGGCAGGCGGCTTGAAACTGCCGGCGGTCCAGGGCGGCCGGCCATCGCCGGCCGGGGGCTCATGCGCGTCGGCGGAGGCAAGGTCGGAGGACGGCGAAGTCTGCGGGTGTAACGCCAGGGCCAGCGGTGCAGGAACGGGGGCGCTCAGGTGGGTGACGGGCGTGGTGAGCATGGTGTGTCGCGTTGCCGGGGTGTCGGGGTGTCGGGGTGTCGGGGTTTCGGATCCTCCGCAATGCACCCTCGATCGACGCACCCGCCCGCGAAATCGGCGCGGCCCCGGCGAATGCCGCGGCGGCGGCGGCGCCGCGATCACAGGGCCAGGTGGTCCAACGGCAGCCCCGATGCCGACTTCACCTCGCCCAGGGAAAAGCTCGTGTGCAGGTCCTTCACCTGCGCAAGCCCGGCCAGGCGCTGCAGCGCGAAGCGCGAGAAGCTGTCCAGGTCCTCGGCCACCACCTGCAGCTCGAAGGTGCCGGTGCCGCTGATGTAGTGGCAGCTGATCACCTCGGGCAGCTGGCGCACTGCTTCTTCCAGCTCGCGCATCGCGCCGGCCGAATTGCGCTCGGCGTCCAGCCGCACATAGGCCAACACGCCGAGCCCGAGCTTCTGCCGGTCCAGCCGGGCGTGGTAGCCCAGGATGAAACCCGCCTCCTCCAGCGCACGCACCCGGCGCCAGCAGGGCGCGGCCGACAGGCCCACCCGCTGGGCCAGCTCGGCATTGGTCAGCCGCGCGTCGGCCTGCAGCTCACGCAGGATCGCCAGGTCGAATCGATCGAGTGTTTTCATTCGCAGCCTCCAGGAGCAAGGATCTTTCTCCGACACCCCTTTGGAAGGCAATAAACGCAAACACCTATCCGGGCGCAAAACCTACACTGATCCGACATAAAGCCGCACTCGAAGCGGCAACAGGAGACAGACCCGATGAATGCACCCCTACCCGATGCGGTCCTGCGCGCGATGGCCCAGGCCAGCCTGGACGACCGCTACACCCTGGACCACGGCCGCGCCTTCATGAGCGGCGTGCAGGCCCTGGTCCGGCTGCCGATGCTGCAGCGCCAGCGCGACGCGCTCGCCGGCCACGACACCGCCGGCTTCATCAGCGGCTACCGGGGCTCGCCGCTCGGCGGCTACGACCAAGCGCTGTGGAAAGCGCAGAAGCACCTGGCGGCGCAGAACATCGTGTTCCAGCCCGGCGTCAACGAGGAGCTGGCCGCCACCGCCGTCTGGGGCACCCAGACCCTGGCCTATACCGACCCCGCCCAGCAAAAGTACGACGGCGTCTTTGGCCTCTGGTACGGCAAGGGGCCAGGCGTGGACCGCTGCTCCGACGTGTTCAAGCACGCCAACATGGCAGGCACCAGCCCGCTCGGCGGCGTGATCGCGGTGGCGGGCGACGACCACATCTCCAAGAGCAGCACCGCCGCGCACCAGAGCGACCACATCTTCAAGGCCTGCGGCCTGCCGGTGTTCTTTCCGGCGAACGTGCAGGAGATCCTGGACCTGGGCCTGCACGCCTTCGCCATGAGCCGCTTCGCGGGTGTGTGGGCGGGGCTGAAGACCATCCAGGAGATCGTCGAATCCAGCGCCACCGCCGTCATCGACCCGACGCGCGTGCAGATCGTCATCCCCACCGATTTCGAGATGCCGCCCGGCGGTCTGCATGTGCGCTGGCCCGATCCGCCGCTGGAGCAGGAAGCCCGGCTGATGGACTTCAAGTGGTATGCGGCGCTGGCCTATATCCGCGCCAACCGGCTCAACTACACCGCCGTGGAAGGGCCGCGCGACCGGCTCGGCATCATCGCCAGCGGCAAGGCCTGGAACGACACGCGGCAGGCGTTGGTCGACCTGGGACTGGACGACGAGGCCTGCCGGCGCATCGGCATCCGGCTGCACAAGGTGGGCGTGGTCTGGCCGCTGGAAGCCCAGCTCACCCGCGCCTTCGCCACCGGGCTGCAGGAGATCCTGGTGGTGGAGGAGAAGCGCCAGGTCATCGAATACCAGCTCAAGGAAGAGCTCTACAACTGGCGTCCCGACGTGCGGCCCAACGTGCTGGGCAAGTTCGACGAGGTGCAAGGCGATTTCTCCGGCGGCGAATGGAGCATGCCCAACCCCAGCGGCGGCACGCTGCTGCGCGCCAACGCCGACCTGTCGCCCGCGCTCATCGCCCGCGCCATAGCGCGGCGCCTCACGCGGCTCGGCCTGCTCGACGCGGCCGGCGACGACCTGGCCGCGCACGTGCGCACGCAGCTCGCGGTGCTCGACGCCAAGGAAGTTGCAGCCAAGGCCACGGCCGGCGTGGCCGGCGCCGAGCGCACGCCGTGGTTCTGCTCGGGCTGCCCCCACAACACCAGCACCGTGGTGCCCGAGGGCTCGCGCGCCATGGGCGGCATCGGCTGCCACTACATGGCCACCTGGATGGACCGCGAAACCCTGGGCTTCACCCAGATGGGCGGCGAGGGCGTGCCCTGGGTCGGCCAGCAGCCGTTCACCCGCGAAAAACACATCTTCGCCAACCTCGGCGACGGCACCTACTTCCACAGCGGACTGATGGCGATCCGCCAGGCCATCGCCGCGGGCGTCAACATCACCTACAAGATCCTCTACAACGACGCCGTGGCCATGACCGGCGGCCAGCAGGTGGGTGAACGGCCCGAAGGCCACAGCGTGCTGCAGATCTGCCAGAGCCTGCAGGCCGAGGGCGTGGCGCGGCTGGTGATCGTCACCGACGACCCGGCCAAGTACCAGGGCGTGAAGATCGCCGGCGACCCACCGGTGCGCCACCGCGACCAGCTCGACGCCACCCAGCGCGAACTGCGCGAGGTGCCCGGCACCAGCATCCTGGTCTACGACCAGACCTGCGCCACCGAGAAGCGCCGGCGCCGCAAGCGCGGCACGCTGGCCGACCCGGCGACCCGCATCGT
The DNA here is from genome assembly GCF_033546935.1 of Xylophilus sp. GOD-11R. GTDB lineage: Bacteria > Pseudomonadota > Gammaproteobacteria > Burkholderiales > Burkholderiaceae_C > Xylophilus. The sequence continues at coordinate 4,895,745 of NZ_CP137854.1, forward strand.
CATCAACGACCTGGTCTGCGAAGGCTGTGGCGACTGCGGCGTGCAGAGCAACTGCCTGTCGGTGGAGCCGCTGGAGACACCCTTCGGCCGCAAGCGCACCATCAACCAGAGCAGCTGCAACAAGGACACCAGCTGCCTGAAGGGCTTCTGCCCGAGCTTTGTCGAAGTGTCCGGTGGCGCGCTCAAGAAGCGCGCCAAGGCGCAGGCGCCGTCGCCTGCCGAGCTGGGCGAACTGCCCGAGCCGGAGCAGCCCGCGCTGTCCGATCGGTCCGGCGAGCCCTGGGGCGCAATGGTCGCGGGCGTCGGCGGCACCGGCGTCATCACCATCGGCCAGCTGCTCGGCGTGGCCGCGCACCTGGAAGGCAAGGGCATCGTCACGCAGGACGCGGCCGGCCTGGCGCAGAAGGGCGGCGCCACCTGGAGCCATGTGCTGATCGCAGCGCGCCAGGACGACATCCTCACCACCCGCGTCGGCACCGCTGCCGCCGATTTGGTGCTGGCCTGCGACCCGCTGGTGGCGGTACACCACGACACCACCGAACGCCTGCGCGCCGGCCGCAGCCACGTCGCCCTCAACACCCACGGCGCGCCGACCGCGCAGTTCGTGCACCACGGCGACTGGCAGAACCCCGAGCAGGCCTGCGGCGTGGAACTGGCGCGGCTGGTGGGCGCCGAGGCCGTCGGCGCCTTCGATGCCGACGGCACCGCCACACGCCTGATGGGCGACAGCCTCTATGCCAACCCCATGCTGCTGGGCTACGCCTGGCAGCGCGGCTGGATCCCGCTGGGGCATGCGTCGTTGATGCGCGCCATCGAGCTCAACGCGGTCGCGGTCGAGGCCAACAAGACGGCGTTTCTCTGGGGTCGCCAGGCCGCGGTCCGGCCGGCCGCCGTGGCCTCGGCCGCAACGCCCTCGCAGGTCATCGCCTTCCAGCCGCGCGAGAACCTGGCGTCCATCGTGGCGCGGCGGGTGGCTTTCCTGACCGACTACCAGAACGCGGCGTATGCGGCCCGGTACCGGGCCGTGGTGGACCGCGTGGCCAAGGTCGGTGAAGGCGACGCGCTGGCCCAGGCAGTCGCCAAATCGTTGTTCCGGCTGATGGGCTACAAGGACGAATACGAAGTCGCCCGGCTGCACGCCGACCAGGGCTTCGTCGACCGCGTACGCGGCATGTTCGATGGCGACATCCGGCTGAACTATCACCTTGCCCCGCCTATCCTCGGCCGCCACGACGAGCAAGGCCGGCCAGTCAAGCAGCGCTTCGGTCCGTGGATGCTGCCGGCCTTCCGGCTGCTGGCGCGGCTGAAGTTCCTGCGCGGCACCGCCTTCGATCCCTTCGGCCACACCGAGGAGCGCCGCACCGAGCGGGCCCTGGTCGACGAGTACCTGACCACCGTCGAAACCCTGCTCGACGGCCTGGCCCACGGCGGCGACATGGCGCTGGCGCTGGAGATCGCCCGGTTACCCGAGTCGATCAAGGGATACGGCCATGTGAAGGCGCGCAACCTGGCCGCCGCCCGCCTGCGCCACGCCGAGCTGATGGCGCGCTGGAACGCGCCGCCGCGCACCACGCGCGCCGCCTGAGAGGTGCGCCTTTTCGGGCGCTGGACTCAGGGCTTGGCCGGCACCGTGGTCGTGGTCGTCGTGGTTTCGCGGATCACACCACCGCCCTCGACGCTGCCGCCGGTGGTGGTGGTCGTGCTGCTGGTGCCGCCGCCGCTCATGCGGGTCAGGCAGTCGGTCTTCTCGCCGCCGGTGAGTGCACGGCAGCGGTCGGCCGCATTGGCGCTGGCGGCAGACGCCGCCGGCGTGGTGAGGTTGCCGCGCTGGGCTTCCTGCCTGGCTGCGCCGGTCTCGCGCTTGCACGCGGCCGGGTCGTTACGCGCCTCGTGGCCGGTGCAGCCTTTTTCGACGATGTCGGCCGCGTGGGCGGCCAGGCCGAGCAGGCAGGCCGCCCCGAAAATCGAGGCCCGGCGCAGCAGCAGCGTCGTGCCGGAGGGTGATGCTGTGGGCATGACGAACTCCTTAAAGCAGCGGCTCAGCCGCGCAGCGTGGCGGTGAGCGTGATCTCGGGCACCGAGACCAGCGCCTTCGACAGCGGGCAGCCCTGCTTGGCCGCCTGTGCGATTTCCTGGAACTTGGCCTCGTCGATGTTGGGCACGCTGGCGTCCAGCGTGAGCGCGATGCGGTCGATCTTGAAACCGTCGCCGTCCTTGGCCAGGCGCACCTGGGCCTTGGTGTCCACCGAGGCGGTCGGGAAGCCGGCCTTTTCGGCGGCGAAGGCGAAGGCCATGGTGAAGCACGCGGCGTGCGCGGCGCCCAGCAGCTCCTCGGGGTTGGTGCCCTGCTTGTCGCCTTCGAAGCGGGTAGCGAAGCCGTAGGGTTTGGCCTTGAGCGTGTCGGTTTCGGTGCTGATGGCGCCCTTGCCGGTCTTGCCGGCACCTTCCCAATGAACCGTCGCGAATTTCTCGATCATGCAAATCTCCTGAGGATGGGACGTGAAAACTGTCGTTACTAGCATGCACTGCGTGTGGCACGTCGGTCGTCGGACGACGCCGCAGATGGCGTGTATGCATAAATTGGCAGGCATCCGCTGCCGCGGCTTTTCAAAAGCCCCACCTGCTTACTTTGGCAGGAATGCTTCGGCATCGCGCGTCTTCACGATGGTGACTAGCGCTGGATATACTTCCTCGAATATTGCTTTCCCTTCAGCCCCAAAATAATCGCGAATTTGCGCCTCGACCAGCTCCCGGCGTGATTCAACGCAAATCCCCAATCGTGCGCATGATTCCAGGACGGTGGGGTCTCGCGCTCCACATTGCGTACCAGTCCCTTCGCACAACGCCGCGTTCCATGCATTGATGAGGAGTTGGCCATTTTCAGAGCTGTAGCGCTTACCGGCAACCATGAAATCATCGGATTCGCCACGGTACATGACGAGCGGCCCGATATATTCCAGAAGAAGGGGGTCGTTCGCGGCAAGGGCCTGGTGGACCACGTTCAATCGTCTTTCACGGTTAGCGTCGGCCTGCATGAACTTGACCCACAAGTCCTTCAGCCCGCCTGACAGCCGAGGGTCGCTAATAGCGTGCAATCGACTTTGATCTGAAAGTTCGTCTGTAGAAAAGGAGGCGCAGCGCGCTGCCATCAATTCCCGCGCACCATCCTGCCTGCTCGAGTGAGAAGCCTCCATTGGCTCCGCCCGCAAATATCCTGTACACAATTTTAAAATATGCATCGCATAAAGGCCGGATTTTTCTGTATGGTCCCTCAACAAATATTCAAAGGCCACACGATAATCTCGCGCCTCTTCCAGCAGGAATTCATTTCGATGCTTTACGTTTAAATCATTTTCGCCGTTTGACTTATTTATTGCAGCTGCCAAAACAGGCGACGAGGCGAGATTAACCTCCTGATCGTTCGACATCGAAAATCGACTTCTTTTTACCGGCTCATGCGCATTAACGTCATGAAATTGATAAAAAACGACAGCCCCCAAAAGCATCAGCCCCCCGATTAGAGAGGCAAGAATGATACGCAGGGACCGGTTCATCCGCAGATATGATGGCGTTTAATTGCACCATCGCCCATCTTACGTGTATTTGGAATGGGGCCCAACGGAATGGCTGACGACAGCATGGGGTTGGTCACCAAAAACTCTTCCTGCCCACCGTCGGCAAATATCACAAGCAATCGCCCGCCGTAATAGGGCTTTTTCTTGAACACCCAATCCCAGAGTGTTTGACCTTGTTTGACCACACGAAAAATTTGTTCGGCAGCCAAGGTTCGACTCAGCTCGTCAGAATGCGATGTCACGTCTTTATAGTTTCCGCCTGAACATCGTACGTTGATGAGCGCCAGATGCTGGTCTATGGCCGCGACCATCATTGGATACTCGGGAAATGGCGCGGCCCCCACCTGCTGACCAAAACTGAACCCTGCGCCAAACCCGCCACCCCATGCATAAGACCCATATACACTCACAACCGGCAACGATTGAGCTTTGGCTGCTGAGATAGATATCAGCAACATCACAATAATTTCAAATAAATATTTAATTGACGCCATGGATTTGCATTGCTTACTACAAGAAAATTCGCACGTTTTTTTAATAATTTGCCGGAATGCAAACCTAGTGAGAACGCGAAGCAAATGTATGGGCCGGGCGGATCGGTGTAAAACGCTATTTGGATATAACCGCCATCTTTATTGTCGATAGTTGGCCGCACATCCCTAGGCCCAAGTAATGGGCATCCGCGCCACACGTTAAATGGCCTGAAGAAGGCAGCGCGCAATGCCGCTCCTGCGAAATCCTTGAAAAGGGACTTGGAAATCGACGGACGCACTGCGTGCCTGAACCAGCCAATCTTCTGACCCTTCTTGTTACGCGCGCGGGTCGTCCTCGCAGGGCTGCAGCAGCGCCTGATCGTCGTCGCCGAGCACCGGCAGCGCCGTGGCCTTGGCCAATGCGAGCCAGATGCCGAAAGACAGCGTCTTGGCGCGCCGCGGGGCGGGCCGCACGACCACGAGGCGCGGCTGATCCGGGTCGCCCTCGGCGCGCATCACGCCGCACTCCGGCGGAATTTCCTCGGCCTCACCAATGGAACGCCCCCGGCCGTCGGTGCCCAGCACGTACCAGCACTCGCTGCTCATGTCGAGGTAGGCGGCGCGCTTGGCCGGGTTGCGCAGGTCCGACAGCAGGTCGGAGCGGCGCACCTTGATCTCGTGCACCACGGGCGCGAGGTAGGCCTCCACCGAGGTGTTGCGCACCGAAAAAACATCGGGCCGGGCGATGCACCAACGCGAGGGCCGGGGCGCGTTCGTGTCGTCGACCTGGTCGGCCGGCGGCTCGCTCGGCGGCCCCTCGCACGGTACCTGCGCCCGCAGCGACAGCCCACGCCACACGATGCGGCCGGCGCGCTGCATGGCGCGGGCGACCTGCTCTTCCAGCGCTTCGTGCGCCGAACGCGCGGCCCGATTGCCGGCCAGCGTGCTGGCCATCAGCGACAGACCTTCGGGCGTCACCCGCAGCGAGGCGCGGCCGTGGGCATCGAAGACCTGCGTCACCAGGCCAGCGGTGACGAGTTCCACCTCCACCAGGTCCTGGCAGGGCCAGCCGGCGGATCGGTAGATGTCGCGCAGGCGTCGTGCATGGACACGGCCGATGGCGGCGGCCGGCGGGGGCGATGAGAGGGCGGAAGAAGGCATGGTCGAAGTCAACCGACGAGCTTAGCGGGGCCGTCAAGACCCGGGCGCTGGTAGGCTCGTCGCATGGACGCCGATTCCGCCCGATCTTTCATGCAGGCCGCCCTGGCCGAAGGCCGCCTCGCGCTGCCCGCCTGCCTGCCCAATCCACCGGTCGGCTGCGTGCTGGTGCGCGGCGGCGAAATTGTCGCCCGGGGCCATACCCAGCCGCCCGGGAACCCGCATGCCGAGGCCGGCGCGCTGGCCCGGCTGCAAGGCCCGCTCGACGACGTGGTCGCCTTCGTCACCCTGGAACCCTGTTCCTTTCACGGCCGTACGCCGTCGTGTGCCCGCACGATGGTGGAGCGCGGCGTGCGCGAAGTGTTCGTCGCAATGCTCGACCCGGATCCGCGCAACGACGGTCGGGGCATCGCGATCCTGCGCGAGGCCGGCGTGGCGGTGACGGTCGGGCTGCTGGGCGACCAGGCCGCGCTGGATCTCGGCCCCTACCTCGCGCTGAAGGAAAACCGGCCCTGATCGAGCCCGGCCGTGGCCGCTATTGGCCGCAGATCGCGGCCAGGGCCAGCGCGCAGAGCACCGCGGCGCTGATGCCGCTCAAGATGAGCAGCACCAGCAAGGTATGCAGCCGCGCGACGGTGGCGACCAGCACCGCCGGCGGCCACCAGGCGGCCGGCCGCTGCGACGCGTCGCCCTGGTTGAGGATGAACTCCTTCATCGTCAGTTCGGGATCGTGCACCCGTGCATACGACAGCTCCGACTGCACCTGGTCGTAGAGCTCGGATTCGCTGCCCATGGGCACCAGCCGGAAGATGGGCGCGCCCTGCGCATCGCGGCAGGGGATCCATCCCGAATGCTGCCGCCGCTGGCGGCGGTAGCGCGCGATGAGGCAGAGAAAGGACAGACCGCAACAGCAGGCCAGCGCCAGGAAGAAGATGGCGTTGTGATGGTCCATGACCCAGAAGCTCGCCGACAGCGCCAGCACGGCCACGCTGCGGGCGGCCGAGGCGGCGGAGATCTCGGGCGCGTCCTCCTCCTGCCCGGGGCGGTACCGCAGCGGCAGCAGCATCCGCGCGAGCGGCCCGCTCAGCAGGATCAGCGCGATGCAGACGATGAAGAATGCGCCGGTCGGGGCGCCGAAACGAGAAAGAAACTGCATGTGAAACCATCCAGGCGGGGCGGGAAGGTGCAGCCAGGTGCACGAAAAACGCATGGGGCGTGCACGACGAGATGCACCCTGGAAGTGCGGGCGGAACCGCGCGAGCGATGCGCGGTGCTGCACTTCACGGTCGGCCCCGGGAGGACGCGTCGCAAAATTCTCCCGGCTGGATGCTCGGAATCGCATCTCGACTCACACTCAGATCATTGATTCATCTGATTTCACATGAACGAACTGCCGACCGCCGCCGCTCGCCAACCGATCCACACGCGCCGCACCACCACGCACGGCTTCCTGCGTGAGGACGGTCTGTGGGATATCGAAGGCGAACTGGTGGACACCAAGGCCTACGACTCTGCCTCCTCGGCCAGCCACGCGCGCCAGGCGGGCGAGCCGATCCACCACATGCGCATCCGGCTGACCATCGACGACGGCCTGGTGGTGCGCGAGGCGACAGCCGTGATGGCCAGCACGCCTTTCGACGAATGCGCGCCGGCGGTGCTGCCCTTTCACCGGCTGGCGGGCGCGCGCATGGGCCCGGGATGGCGTCGCGCTGTGGACGAGGCCATGGGCGGCGTGGCAGGTTGCACCCACTTGCGGGAACTGCTGTCGGCCATGGCGACGACCGCCTTTCAGACGGTGTATCCGCATCTGCAGCGCACGCGCCGTTCGGCCGGCGGCGCGCTCTACGAAGGCGACGTGCCCGCGCCCCACATGGGTCAGTGCGTGGGCTGGGATTTCGACGGCGCGGTGATAGCCCGGGTGGCGCCGCAGTTCATCGGCAGGCGTCAGCCCGCATCGTCGTCCAAGGGCTGATCGGCGCCGGCCAGCACGCGCCGCACCACGTCGGAGCCGAAGCCGCGCGCCATCAGGAAGCGGCCCTGGCGGCCGCGTTCGGCGGCGTCGGCCGGCGGTGCGTCGAAACGCCGGCGCCAGACCTCGCGGGCACGTTCGAGTTCGCTGCCCTGCAGCCGCGCGACGGCCTCGGCCACCGCGTCGGGCGCGATGCCCTGCTGGCGCAACTCCTGCCGGATGCGGCCCGCGCCGAGCCGGCCGGCGCGGCGGTTGAGCACCGATTCGACATAACGGGCGTCGCTCAGGAAACCCTTCTCGGCCAACTCGTCGAGCACCGCGTCGAGCGTGCCGGGTGCTTCCTCGTGCGGGGCCAGCTTGCGCTTGAGCTCCGCCCGGGAATGCTCCCGGCCGGAGAGATAGCGCAGCGCGCGGCCCTTGAGCGAGATCTTGCCGAAGGCCACGTCGTGCGCGGTTGGCGTTGCCCGGCGGCGCTTACGCGTCGGCGGTTTCGGTCTCGACGTCGGCCGGCAGCACGGCCACGCCCAGGCTCTCGCGCACCTTGTTCTCGATCTCGCGGGCCAGCGCCTTGTTCTCGCGCAGGAACTCGCGGGTGTTGTCGCGGCCCTGGCCGATCTTCTCGCCCTGGTAGGCGTACCAGGCGCCGGACTTCTCGATGATCTTGGCCTCGACGCCCTTGTCGATGATCTCGCCCTCGCGGCTGATGCCCTCGCCGAACATGATGTCGAACTCGGCCGTCTTGAAGGGCGCGGCGACCTTGTTCTTGACCACCTTCACCTTGGTCTCGTTGCCGACGACTTCCTCGCCCTTCTTGATGGTGCCGATGCGGCGGATGTCCAGCCGCACCGAGGCGTAGAACTTGAGCGCATTGCCGCCAGTGGTGGTTTCGGGGCTGCCGAACATCACGCCGATCTTCATGCGGATCTGGTTGATGAAGATGACCATGCAGTTGGTCTTCTTGATGGTGGCGGTGAGCTTGCGCAGCGCCTGGCTCATCAGGCGGGCTTGCAGGCCTGGCAGGCTGTCGCCCATTTCGCCTTCGATTTCGGCCTTGGGGGTGAGCGCTGCGACCGAGTCGACCACGATGAGGTCGACCGCACCGGAGCGCACCAGGCTGTCGACGATCTCGAGGGCCTGCTCGCCGGTGTCGGGCTGGGAGATGAGCAGGTCCTGCAGATTGACGCCGAGCTTCTGGGCGTATTGGGTGTCGAGGGCGTGCTCGGCATCGACGAAGGCGCAGGTGCCGGCCTGGCGCTGCATTTCGGCGATGACCTGCAGGGTCAGCGTGGTCTTGCCGGAAGATTCCGGGCCGTAGATCTCGATCACCCGGCCGCGCGGCAGGCCGCCCACGCCCAGGGCGACGTCGAGGCCCAGGGAGCCGGTGGAGACGACCTGGATGTCGGCGACGGTTTCGCCTTCACCAAGTCGCATGATGGTGCCCTTGCCGAACTGTTTCTCGATCTGGGCGAGGGCGGCCTGCAGGGCCTTGGCCTTTTCGGCGGAAGCGGCGGCATTGGCGGCGGCGGTCTTGGCGTCCATGGGAATTCTCCGGTGAGTCAACGAGTTGGCGTGGGATTGATCCGCTGTCCGCATGAACAGGCTGGATGCTTGACCAGTATTCTAGAGGCCAAGTATCTGCTGACAAGTGCGTTATTTAATACGTTTGCCTGACCATTTCAGGCCACGCCTGCGCCCAGCGTTTTCTCGACCAGCGCGCTCACGTACGACCGGTTCAACCCTGGCAGGCCAAACTGGAAGCGGTAGAACATGGCGCCATAGATCTGGTCGTACAAGGCCTCGGCTGGCTGGTCGGCGCGGATGACGCCATCGCGCTGGCCGCGCCGGATCACCCCCGCACCGAGCTTGCGGCGAATGCGGAGATAGCGCTCCACGAACAGCGCCGAACTGCCGGTCTCGGCCATGCACTCGGCCAGCACCGCCAGCTGCACCTGGCCGAGATCACCTTGCAGCGCAGCGAGGTAACGCAGGGCATGGGCGCGGATCGCCTCGACCGGCGGATCGGTTCGCGACAGCGGCAGCATCGCGGTCGCCTGCTGCAGGAAGGCATCGATGAGCAGGGCGAGCCGGCTGTCCCACCACTTGTAGATGGTCATCTTCGACACCCCCGATTCGGCCGCGATGGCCTGCAGGGTGGCGCCGCGCAGGCCCTGCGTGGCGCACAGCCGCCAGGCCGCATCGAGCACGGCCGCCGAGGCCGCCTCGGAGCGCGGGCGGCCGGGCCGGCGGGGCGTGGCGGAGTCGGACTTGTCGGTCATCACGGGCTTTCGGCGATCAGTGTCATCGGGCCTATTCGACCATGGCGACTGGCATGCATGTTGCGAGTCCGGACATATTTCTGTACTAAAAGTATAGTTATTGATAACAACGCCCCGAAACGGGGATAGAACCCGCCCATGAACGTGCCTGTTGCTCCCTCCGCCGCCGCTGCCACCACGCCCGACTACCAGCGCTTCGACGCCGGCCACGTGGTGCTGCAGTCCGGCCGCACCTTCCGCCACATGCAGCTGGCCTACAAGACCTTCGGCCAGCTCAATGCGGACAAGTCCAACGTCATCGTCTACCCCAGCTCCTACGCGGCGCAGCACACCGACATCCAGTTCATGGTGCGCGAAGGCGGCGCACTCGATCCGTCGAAGTACTTCATCGTGATGATCAACCTGTTCGGCAACGGCCTGTCGAGCTCGCCGTCGAACACGCCCTGGCCGGACGTCGGCACCCGCTATCCGAACGTTACCTACTTCGACGCGGTGCAGGTGCAAAAGCGCATGCTGGCCGAGCTGTGGGGCATCGAGCGGGTCGCGCTGGTCTACGGCTGGTCGATGGGCGGCATGCAGGCCTACCACTGGGCCGCGCTGTTTCCCGATGCGGTCGAGCGCATCGCGGTGCTGTGCGGATCGGCCCGTTGCGCGCCGCACAACCAGGTGTTCATCGAAAGCGCCGGCCATGCGCTGACGGCCGACCCCGGCTTTCGCGACGGCGTGTTCACCGAACGCCCGGTACGGGGCTTTCGGGCCATGGGCCGGGTCTATGCCGGCTGGGCGCTGTCGCAGACCTTCTACCGCCGCGAGATGTGGCGCGAGCTCGGCGCGTCCTCGCTGGAGGACTACCTGGTGACCGCCTGGGAAACCACCTTCGCACGGCGCGACCCGGCCGACCTGATGGCCCAGTTCTGGACGTGGAAGCACGGCGACATCAGCGCCAACGCGCTCTACGGCGGCGACCTGCCCAAGGCCCTGTCCGCGATCCGCGCCCGCACCCTGCTGATGCCCGGCGACCACGATCTGTACTTCCAGGTCGACGACAACCGCGCCGAGATGGAACACCTGCGCAACGCGGAGCTCAAGCCCATCCCCTCGGTGTGGGGCCACCGCGCGGGCAATCCGCTCAACTCGGCCGAAGACCGGACCTTCATCGAAACCCACGTCAAGGAACTGCTCGCATGCCCCAACCCGATGCTTTCCGCCTGAAGGCGGCCGAGCTGCTGCCGCTGTCGGTCAAGTCCGATCGCCCCGGCCTGCTGCAGGCGGCCGGCCACCTGGGCGCCATCGTGCTCGGCGGGGCGCTGATCTGGCAGGCGCGCGGCAGCTGGTGGATGGTGCCGGCGACGCTGCTGCAGGGCTGGTTCATCGCCTTCCTGTTCAACGTGCTGCACGAAACGGCGCACCAGACCGCCTTTCGCACCCGGGCGTTCAACTACGCCATGGGGCATCTGGCCGGCTTCGCGATCCTGCTGCCCTACGAGTACTACCGCGCCTTTCACTGGGACCACCACCGCTACACCCAGGACCCGGCGCGCGACCCGGAACTCTCCGTGCCGCCGCCGCCCGCGGGCCCCGCGCTGGCCTGGTACTGGACCGGCATTCCGACCTGGATCTCGCGGGTGCGCATGCTCTCCCTACACGGCCTGCGCGGCATCGTGCGCGAGCGTTGGGTGCCCGAAGCCAAGCGCGGCCTGATCGCCCGCGAGGCCCGCTTCTATCTGGCGGGCTACGCGATCGTTCTAGGCGCCTCGCTCGCCACGCAATCGCTGGCGGTCGTGTGGCTGTGGCTGCTGCCGGTGGCGGTGGGGCAATGGCTGCTGCGGCCCTACCTGCTGTCCGAACACACCGGCTGCGCTTACAGCGCCGACATGCTGGAGAACACCCGTACCACCTACACCAACGCGGCCGTGCGCTTCTTTGCCTGGAACATGCCTTTCCACGTCGAGCACCACGCCTATCCGGCCGTGCCCTTCCATGCCCTGCCGCGCCTCAACGGCCTGCTGGCATCGCACATCCGCAACACCGAGCAGGGCTATCCGGCGTCGACCGCCGCGGCCCTGCGTTTTCTGGCCAGCGAAGAACACGCGGCCGCCCTCGCCAAACCCACGACCAGCCCATGAGCCGCCCGCAAGCCATTCCCACCGTGCAGATCGACAACGAGCAGGTCAAGGTGACCGAATGGCGCTTTCCGCCCGGCGGCGAAACCGGCTGGCACCGCCACGGCATGTACTACGTGGTGGTGCCGCAGACCACCGGCTCGCTGCTGCTCGAGACCGCCGACGGCCCGGTGACCTCGCAGCTCACCACCGGCGTGGCGTACGCGCGCCCGGTGGGCGTGGAGCACAACGTCATCAACCCGGGAGAAGGCGAGTTCGTCTTCGTGGAGATCGAGCTCAAGCAGCCGGCGTCGGCCACCGCCTGAGCCCGGGCGGCGTCACTTCACCGTGAAGCTGATGCTGCCCTTGGCCGACTGCCTGTCGGCCGACACCGCCCTCCAGTCGACCCGGTAGCTGCCGCGCGGCAAGGGCTGCTCCGGCACGATCTTCATCACCTTCGGATCGTCGCTCGCCGACACCGTCACCGCCATGCCCATGGGCGGATGGTCGGCCATGCCGGGCATCGAGGTCATGACCAATTGCGCTGCCGACGAGCGCGCGACGAGGCGGTCGGAGAAATGCAGTTCGATCGGCGTGGCCGGTGCCGCTTCGGCTTTGTCGGCAGGAGTGGAGGACACCAGATTCGGTGCCGCGAAGGCCGCGCCGGCGCCGATCAGCAGACCGGTCGCCAACGTTGTGGAGAGCAAACGTCGGATGCGCATGATGAGTTTTTACTCCTGCATTGAAATCGTCGTGAACCTAGAACCATAGCCGCAGTCCCGCGACCCAGCGGGTGCGGACCGACGGGTGCCCGGCGTTGTGCGACAGGTCGGCCGTGTCGCCGAAGGCGCCGGAGCGCTCCACGCCGACATAGGGCGCGAACTGCCGGCTGAACTCGTACCGCAGCCGCATGCCCAGCGCGCCCGTCGTCAGCCCGCTGCCGACGCCCGTCGCCGGGTCGGCACGGCCCTGGAACTGCGCTTCCACGCGTGGCTGCAGGATCAGCCGCTGGGTGATCAGCAGTTCGTATTCGCCGGCCAGCCGCAGCGCGGTGCGCCCACCCTCGCCGACGTACGCGGTGGCCTCCAGCTCGAACCAGTACGGCGCCAGGCCCTGGATGCCGATCGCCAGCCAGTCGCGCGCGGGCCTGCCGGCGCCGTCGTCGTGGCGCAGGCCGATCTGGGTGTCCCAATACGTGGCGACGGCGTGGCTCCAGAGCAGTTCGGTGCGGGCATCGTCGATGCGTCCGCGCTCGATGCCGCTCTCGGCCTTGAGCATCGCCTTGTCGTAGGCATTGCCGATCCAGGCGCGGCCTTCGACATGCGTGCCGTCGTGGCCGGCGCGCTCCAGCCGGTCGACCAGCACGCCGGCGAACAGGCGCTCGTCGGCCATGGCGTGCAGGCCCATGCCGTGGTGGCCGTGGCCCAGCGCGTAGGGGCCGACGCCGCGGCGGTAGCCGCCGGACCACGCGTCGGGATCCCGCGCGTCGGCGGGCGCGACGCCGCCCTGCATGTCCATGGCGTCGTGGTCCATGGCGGGCATGGCCGGCTGGGCCTGGACAGAAATGGCACAGGTCAGCACGAGGCCCAGGCCGGCGAGGTAGCGATGCATCGCGCGCCTCATGCGACCAGTGCCTCGCGGAACATGCCGGCTTCCATGTGCATCAGCAGATGGCAATGCCAGGCCCAGCGGCCCGGAGCGTCGGCGGTGACCAGAAAGGACAGCCGCTGCGCCGGCTGCACCGGCACCGTGTGGCGGCGCACCTGGAAGTCGCCCTCGGGCGTTTCCACCTCGCTCCACATGCCGTGCAGGTGCATCGGGTGGGTCATCATGGTGTCGTTGTGCAGGATCACCCGCAGCCGCTCGCCGTGCGCGAAGTGCACCGGCGTCGACTTGCCGTATTCCAGTCCGTCGATCGACCAGGTGTAGCGCTCCATGTTGCCGGTGAGATGCAACTCGATCTCGCGGCCCGGGCCGCGTGCGTCGAGCGGGCCGCCCAGGGTCCGCATGTCGTCCAGGGTAAGCACGCGGCGGCCGTTGTCACGCAGGCCGATGCCGGGGTCGTCGAGGCCGGTGCGGGGCTGGTCGACCCGCATGTCGGTGGACGGGCCATATTCGGTGCGCGCATGGCGCACCCGGCTGCCCGGCACCGCCAGCGCATCGGCGGCCGGCAAGGCGTGGCCGGCGTGGTCCATGGACTGCATCGGCCGCATGCCCTGCATGCCGTGGCCCATGCCGCCCATCATGTCGGCCATGCCGAGCCACTGCACCGGATCGGGTTTCGGCACGGGCGCCGTCAGGCCCTCGCGGACCGCCAGCGTGGCGCGGGCGAAGCCGGTGCGGTCCATGGTCTGGGCGAAGAGGGTGGCGGCATCATCGGTCGGCTGCACGACGACGTCGCAGGTCTCGCCGGGGCCGAAGCGGAATTCGTCGACCGTCACCGGCTCGATCTCCTGGCCGTCGACCTGCACCACCCGCAGCGGAACGCCCGGCATGCGCACGTCGTAGAAGGTGTTGCCCGAGCCGTTGACCAGGCGCAGCCGCACCCGTTCGCCGCGCTGGAAGAGGCCGGTCCAGTTGGCCTCGGGCGTCATGCCGTTGCAGAGATAACGCAGCGTGGCCGACGACAGGTCGGCCAGGTCGGTCGGGCTCATGCGCATGCGGTTCCACATGCGGCGGCGGTCGAGCGCGGCCTTCCAGCCCTCGCGGGCCACGTCGCGGGCGAAGTCCTGCACCGTCGGCTGCTGGTAGTTGTAGTAGTCGCTCTGCGTCTTCAGCTTGGCCATGATGCGCATCGGATCCTCGTCGCTCCAGTCCGACAGCAGCACGGTGTAGTCGCGGTCTTCGGCGAGCGATGCGGGTCGCGCCGGGTCGATGACGATGCTGCCGTACAGGCCGCGCACTTCCTGAAAGCCGGAATGCGAGTGGTACCAGTAGCTGCCCGCCTGGCGCACCGGAAAGCGGTAGGTGAAGGTGGCGCCCGGCGCGATGCCGTCGAAGCTGATGCCCGGCACGCCGTCCATGTCGTAGGGCAGCAGCAGGCCGTGCCAGTGGATCGAGGTCGGCTCGCGCAGCCGGTTGGTGACGCGGATGGTGACCGTGTCGCCTTCGCGCAAACGCAGCGTGGGGCCGGGCAGCGACCCGTTGACGGTGGTCGCGATGGACGCCACGCCGTCGATGACGATCGTTTGCTCGGCGATCACCAGATCGAACTCGGTGCCGCGCAGCACCGGCGGCGTGCCCAGGCGCGGGCCGGCCTCGGCACCGCCCGAGGCGGCCGTCCAGCCGGCCAGCAGGCCGCCGGCGGCCAGACCCTGCACGAAGCGCCTGCGCGGCAGCAGCAGGCGGCCGTTGGACTCGAACTCCATGGATTCCTTTTTCGACGACTTCTTCGATGAATTTGCACCAATGCCCGCCGAGCCTAGGCGCTGCCGTCGAACAGCCGCATGACCCGAACATGACGATGCTGTCATGTCCGGGTCCGCTGGCAGTCAGCCACCACGGGGGAAAATCACGGGTCCACACGGACCATTCATGAAACTCCTGGTTGTCGAAGACGAAAGCAAGACCGGCGACTACCTGCGCCAGGGCCTGACCGAGGCCGGCTTCGTGGTCGACCTGGCCACCAACGGCCTCGACGGCTGCCAGCTCGCCCTGGCCGAGCCCTACGACCTGATCGTGCTCGACGTGATGCTGCCGGACCTGGACGGCTGGCGCATCCTGCAGGCGCTGCGGCAGCGCCAGGTGACGGCGCCGGTGCTGTTCCTCACCGCCCGCGACAGCGTGGCCGACCGGGTGAAGGGGCTGGAACTCGGCGCCGACGACTACCTGGTCAAACCCTTTGCCTTCGCCGAACTGCTGGCCCGCGTGCGCACCCTGCTGCGGCGCCGAGCGGCGCCTGCGGCCGACGACCGCATCGCGGTGGCCGACCTGGTGCTCGACACCACGCGCCGCCGCGCGGTGCGTGCCGGCCGGCGCATCACGCTCACTCCGAAGGAATTCGCGCTGCTCGAACTGCTGGCGCGCCGCCAGGGCGAGGTACTGCCGCGCTCGCTCATCGCCTCGCAGGTCTGGGACATCAATTTCGACAGCGACACCAACGTGATCGACGTGGCGATCCGCCGGTTGCGTTCCAAGATCGACGACGGCTTCGAGCCGCGCCTGATCCGCACCGTGCGCGGCATGGGCTATGTGCTGGAAGCGCCCGACGAGGCCGTGGAGCCGCCGGCATGATCCGCCGGCTGTCGCTCACCGCCCGGCTGACGGTGCTGTTCTCGCTGGTGTCGGCCGGGGTGCTGCTGGGCCTGGCGCTGCTGATCGACCGCGCGGTGGAGGCGCATTTCGTCGAGGAGGATTACGTGCTGCTCGAAGACAAGGTCGAGCTGCTGCGGCGCATCGCGGCGGAGCATCCGCAGGGCCCGCCGGCCGCCCGGCTGGCGGCCGCGCTGGGCGACCACGCCGGCCTGCTGGCTCTGGTGCGCGACGCCGACGGCCGGCTGCTCTACGCGTCGCCCGGCATCACGCTGCAAGCACCGCATCCCGATGCCGAAGGCGCGCAGGCCTGGCAGCAGGACGGCCGGCAACTGCGTGCGCTGCAGGCCCGCATCGGCGACGGCCCCGGCGCCCTGCGCGCACTGGTGGCCACCGACACCGCGATGCACGAACACTTCCAGCACGGCTTCCGGCGCACCTTGGGCTTCTACGGCGTGCTCGCCGCGTTGTTCAGCGGACTGCTCGGCTGGTGGGCCGCGCGCAGCGGCCTGAAGCCGCTGCGGGCCATTGCCTCGCGCGCCGATGCGGTCAACGCCCGCCGGCTCGACGCGCGCATGCCGGTCGACACCGCGCCTGTCGAGATGCGCGAACTGGCGCGCAACCTCAACGCCATGCTCGGGCGGCTGCAGGACGACTTCGGCCGCCTGTCGGAGTTCTCGTCCGACCTCGCGCACGAACTGCGCACGCCGCTCACCAACCTGATGACGCAGACGCAGGTCGCGCTATCGCAACCCCGCGGCGCGGCGCAGTACGAAGAGATCCTGGCGAGCAATGCGGAGGAGCTGCAGCGGCTGGCGCGCATGGTGTCGGACATGCTCTACCTGGCGCAGGTGGAGCAGGGCACCACCCTGGCGAGCCGCGAGCCGGTGGTGCTGGCCGACGAGGTGGCGTCGCTCTTCGATTTCTACGAGGCGCTGGCCGAAGCCCGTGGCGTCGGGCTACGGCTGCAGGGCGAGGCCGCCCTCGTCGGTGACCGGCTGATGCTGCGCCGCGCGCTCGGCAACCTGCTTTCCAACGCCCTGCGCTACACGCCGGCCGGTGGCACGATCGAGTTGCGCCTGGACACGGATCCGGCGGGCGTGCGCATCGCCGTGGAAAATCCCGGCCAGGACATCCCGGCCGCGCTGCAGCCCACGCTGTTCGACCGCTTCGTGCGCGGCGACAAGTCCCGCGTGCGCGTCGACCTCGACGGCGCAGGCCTGGGCCTGGCCATCACCCGCGCCATCGCCCGGGCGCACGGCGGCGACATCGAACTGCTTTCGGCCGGGGGCGTCACCCGCTTCACGCTGGTGCTGCCGGCGTCGCCCGCCACCATCCGATCGACCGAGCAATCCGCAACCCCATGACCGACGACAGCAGTCCCACCACCCTCGACGACGGCTGGCGCGAAGTGCATCTCGGCCGCCTGCTCGGCCACGCCATGCGGCTGTTCGACGCGCGCGTGCTGGCGCTGATGGCGCACGACGTGGAAGTGCCGCTGGCGCTGTCCAACCTCGCGGCGCGCTCGCAGGTGAGCGCCGCGCACATCCACATCACGCGGCACCTGGCGATCGGCGGCTCGCGCCTCACCGACCTGGCCGAGGCCGCCGGCATGAGCAAGCAGTCGATGGGCGCGCTGGTCGACCAGTGCGAAGCCTGGGGCCTGGTGCGGCGCGAGCCCGATCCGCGCGACGCCCGCGCCCGGCTGGTGTGCTTCACGCCCGTGGGGCATGCGTGGCTCGACGCGTTCCGACGCGCGGTCGCCCGGGCCGAGGCGGAATTTCGCGACAGCGTGGGCGCCGACGTGGCGGCGGTGGTGGCGCTGGGGCTGGAGGCATATGCCCAAAGCTGACGGACTTCCGTCACCCGGTTACCCTCCGCCCGTGCCGCAGGCTGGCACGCAGGCAGGACCGGACGATGGAACTCGCAATCTCGGGAGTCGGGCGATGAAGCCGGCGCGTTGGCGCCCCGGCTCGCTCGGCAGCCGGCTGATGCTGGCCACGCTGGGTTTCTGCCTGCTGTTCACGCTGGCCGCGGCCACCTTTCAGACCTGGTCGGCCTGGCGCGCCGGCAAGGCGGCGATGGAAGCCGACCTGAGCCTCATCGGCCGCATGTACGGCAGCGCCCTGGCCAAAGCCGCCTGGGACCTGGACCGCGAGCAGATCGGCACCTACGCCACCATCCTCTCGCAGGCGCCCTCGGTCGGGCAGGTGCGCATCTCGGTGCGGCTGCCGGTCGGCCCGCCACAGGTCTTCGAACGGGTACGTGCCGGCTGGAAGCCGTCCACGGTGGCGCCGGTGCAGCAGCTGCCGCTGCTCTACGAGCCGTTTCCGGGCCGGGCCGACGTGGTGGGCGAGCTGCGCATCGCAGGCGACGAAGCCCAGCTCTGGCAGCAGTTGCGCGACGAGCTGCTGGGCATTTTCGTGCGGCAGGCCTTGCTGTCGCTGCTGCTGGCCAGCCTGGTGATGGCGCTGTTCCACCGGCTGGTCACGGTGCATGTGCGGCGCATCGCACGGCACCTGGCCTATCTCACGCCGCTCACGCTGAGCCGACCGCTGAAGCTGCATCGCCCCGAGCGCGACGACGACGAACTCGCCCTGCTGGTGACCGGCGTCAACCAGTTGCAGAACAACCTGTCGGACTACCTGGAGCGGCAACAGCGCTTCGAGCAGGAACTGGCCGCGCACCGCGACCGGCTTTCCGAGCTGGTGCAGGAACGCACTGCCGAGCTGGAAGAAGCCAACATGCAGCTGATGGCGCTGTCGCGCACCGACTCGCTCACCGGGCTGGCCAACCGCCGCAGCTTCGACCAGGTCAAGCAGGCCGAATACCAGCGCGCGCGCCGCGCCGGCCATTCGCTGACGCTGCTGCTCTGCGACATCGACTATTTCAAGCGCTACAACGACACCTACGGCCACGGCGGCGGCGACGCCTGCCTGCAGGCGGTGGCCGGCGCCCTGCAGGCCGTGGCGCAGCGCGGCGGCGAACTGGTGGCGCGCATCGGCGGCGAGGAGTTCGCGATCCTGCTGCCGGGCAACGATGCCGAAGCCGGTGCCGCGCTGGCCGCCCGGCTGCGCTCGACCATGGCGGCGCTGGCGGTTGCGCATGCGGGCTCGGAGGTGTCGACCCACGTCACGCTGAGCATGGGCCTGGCCACGCTCGACCACGAGCACGACGCGAACTTCGACGCCCTGTTCCGCCGCGCCGACCAGGCGCTCTACCGTGCCAAGAACGAAGGTCGTGACCGCGCCGTCGCCGCCCCCGTGCCGCAGAAGGAAGCCCCATGAAAAGCACGACCGCGATCACCCTCGCCTGGCTGCTCGCCTGCTGCTGCACGACGGTCGCCACGCCGGCCGACGCACAGGCCATCACCGTCGTCACCGAGAACACGCCGCAGTCGTTTCGCCAGAACGGGCGCGTCGCCGGCCGCGCCACCGAGGTAGTGGAGCAGACCCTGCAGCGCGCCGGCCTCACCGACTACCGCATCGACATCTACCCCTGGGCCCGCGCGCAGGACCTGGCGCTGCGCGAGCCCAATGTGCTCATCTACCTCATCGCCCGCACGGCCGAGCGCGAGAGCCAGTTCCATTGGGTGGGCGAGGTGCTGCGCATCCGCTACTTTCTCTACGCGCTGCCCGATCGCGGCGACCTCGACGTGCTGCAGCTCGACGACGCCCGCACCCGCACCATCGGGGTGGTGCGCGACGACGTGCGCCACCAGTACCTGCAACGCCAGGGCTTCACCCGGCTGGTGGTGTCGTCGCAGCCGATGGAAAACCTGCGCACGCTGCTGCACCGGCAAGTCGACCTGGTGCCGATGACCGAACTGGAAGCCGCCACCCTGTGCCAGGACGCCCGTCCGGACTGCACCGGCCTGACCCGGCTGGCACCGCTGGACGACCTGCGTTTCGGCCTCTACATGGCCTTGAGCGCCGCCACGCCCAAGGACGTGGCCGCGCGTGCGGGCGCGGCTTTCGAATCGCTGCGGGCCGACGGCACGCTGGCGCGCATCATGGGCCGGCCGACTGCCACGCCGGCCGCCGCCGCCACGTCGTCGGCCGGGCCGAAACGGCCCCCGAACTGAGGGCTTTCGCCATCGCGCGGTGCGACCCGGCGGCATAGCATCGCGGCACGGTCACGAGAACACGGAGGAGACCATGCGCATCCTGATAGCCGAAGATGACCAGGTACTCGCCGACGGCCTGCTGCGTTCCCTGCGCGCGTCCGGCGCCGCCGTCGACCATGTGGCCAGCGGCACCGAGGCCGACGCCGCGCTGCTCGCGCACGACGAGTTCGACCTGCTCATCCTCGACCTCGGCCTGCCCCGGCTGCACGGCCTGGATGTGTTGAAGCGCCTGCGGGCACGCGGCGCGAGCCTGCCGGTGCTGGTGCTGACCGCCGCCGACGGTGTGGAAGAACGCGTCAAGGGCCTGGACTTCGGCGCCGACGACTACATGGCCAAGCCCTTCTCGCTGCAGGAGCTGGAGGCCCGCGTGCGTGCCCTGACCCGGCGCGGCATGGGCGGCACCACCAGCAGCATCAAGCACGGCCCGCTGGTGTACGACCAGGCCGGCCGCGTGGCGTCGATCGACGGCAAGATGATCGAGCTCTCCGCCCGCGAACTCGGCCTGCTCGAAGTGCTGCTGCAGCGCGCCGGCCGGCTCGTCAGCAAGGACCAGCTGGTCGAGCGCCTGTGCGAATGGGGCGAGGAGGTGAGCAACAACGCCATCGAGGTCTACATCCACCGGCTGCGCAAGAAGATCGAGCATGGCCCGATCCGCATTGCCACCGTCCGCGGCCTCGGCTACTGCCTTGAAAAAATCCCTGGCTGATCACCACGCTTGCAAGCTCGTCGCCGCGCAGCGCGCCGGCGCGCTGGAGGGCCCCGCGGAACCGGCTTTGCCGGGCCGCCAGGGCTGCCCCCGGCAGGGGGAAGGCGGCCACACGCAGTGGGCAAGCCTGGGGGCGAGCCCGGGCTGCCGGGCCGCCAGGGCCGCCCCCGGCAGGGGGAAGGTGGCCGCACGCAGTGGGCAAGCCTGGGGGCGAGTTTGATATTTCAAAGACAACAGCGGTCGCTCTTTGGCGAGATCCTCGACTGGATGCTCACCCCGCTGCTGCTGCTCTGGCCCGTGAGCCTGGCGCTGACCTGGCTGGTCGCCCAGGGCCTGGCCGACAAGCCCTTCGACCGCGCGCTCGAATACAACGTGCAGGCCCTTGCCCAGCTGGTGAGCCTGCACGAGGGCCGGGTGCAGCTCAACCTGCCGCAGCCCGCCGGCGAGCTGCTGCGCGCCGACGACGCCGACACCATCTACTACCAGGTGCGAAACGGCGACGGCGAGGTGCTCTCCGGCGAGCGCGACCTGGCCTTGCCGCCGAGCACCGAGGACAGCCGACCGCCGCCCACCGGCGAAGTACGCCTGCGCGACGCCGAGCTGCGTGGCCTGTCGCTGCGCGTGGCCTCGACCTGGGTGCGCTTCACGCCGCCGCAGGCCGGCGCGCCGCAGGTGCAGGTGTTGGTGCAGGTGGCCGAGACCCGCAGCAAACGCTCGGTGCTGGCCACCGAAATCATCAAGGGCGTGATGCTGCCGCAGTTCGCCATCCTGCCGCTGGCGGTGCTGCTGGTGTGGCTGGCGCTGGCGCGCGGGCTCAAGCCGCTGTCGGAGCTGGAGCGCCGCATCCGCGCACGACGGCCCGAAGACCTGAGCCCGCTCGACGACCGCACCGTGCCGCTGGAGGTCGCCCCGCTGGTCACCTCGGTCAACGGCCTGCTGGGCCGGCTGCAGGAATCGGTGGCCACGCAGAAGCGCTTTCTGGCCGACGCCGCACACCAGCTCAAGACCCCGCTGGCCGGGCTGCGCATGCAGGCCGACCTGGCCCAGCGCGAGGGCACCAGCACCGAGGAACTCAAGCGGTCGCTGCAGCAGATCGGGCGCGCCAGCAAGCATGCGACCCACACCGTCAACCAGCTGCTGGCGCTGGCCCGGGCCGAAGTGGCGGGCAAGGCGGCGTTTCCCAAGCATCCGTGCGACCTGGCGCTGATCACCATCGAGGTGGTGCAGAACTCGGTGCCGCGCGCGCTCGAGAAACGCATCGACCTCGGCTACGACGGCCCGCCCGCCGGCCTGGCCGGCGCGGTGGTGCCGGGCAACCCGACGCTCGTCGCCGAGATGCTGCGCAACCTGGTCGACAACGCCATCGCCTACACGCCGTCGAGCGAGACGGAGCCCGGCGTCATTACGGTGCGGCTGCTGCTGGACCCGCTGACCGGCTTCGCCGTGCTGCAGGTCGAGGACTCCGGGCCGGGCATTGCGGAGGCGGAACGCGAACGGGTCTTCCAGCCCTTCTACCGGGTGCTCGGCAGCGGCGTGGACGGCTCGGGCCTGGGCCTGCCGATCGTGCTGGAGATCGCCGCGCTGCACGGCGCGGAGGTGACAGTGGAAGACGCCCATCCCGGGCGCCAGCCGCCCGGTGCGCGTTTTTCGATCCGCTTCAGCCCGCCGACGCGGGCGCCGTTGGTGTGACCGGTGTCGGCGCGCCTTCGGCCAGCGGCAGCAGCCACGAGCGGAAGCGCACCAGCGGCCCGAGCCGCGCACGTGCCTCGGGATAGCAGAACCAATAGCCCAGCGTGCTGCGGTAGCCGCCGTCGGCCAGCGGCTCGTCGACGACACCCGCGCTGATCTCGTCCTGCACCAAACAGCGAGGCACCAGCGCCACGCCCATGCCCACCGTGACCGCGCGGATCATGGTCTGAAACTGGTCGAACTGCGGCCCCGCGAGCGGGTCGAAGCCAGTCACGCCGTGGGTCTCGCCCCAGCGCTGCCACGCGTCCGGCACGGTGACGTGGCGCAGCAGCGTGCAGCGGGCCACATCGCGCACCGAACGCACCGGGCCTTCGCCGAGGCCGGCCTTGGGCGCGATCAGCGCCACGTCCTGGCCGGCCAGGTAGTGGGAGCGCGCGCCGGGCCAGTGACCGTCGCCGAAGAGGATGGAGCAGTCGAGTTCGGGCCGCTGGAAGTCGTAGCCGTGCACGAACGGTACGAAATGCAGGGTGACCTGCGGCTCGCTCTGCTGGAAGGCCGGCAGGCGCGGAATCAGCCACTTGGCACCGAAGGTCGGCAGGGTCGACAGGTGCAGCGCCCCACCTTCGTCGCCGCTGGTGATGAGCTCCAGCGTCGCAGCCTCCAGTTGCGCCAGCAAGGCGCGCACCGCCTGCTCGTAGCGCTCGCCGGCAGGCGTCAGCGCCAGCCGCTTGCGGGTGCGTTCGAACAGCGCCACGCCCACCCAGCGTTCGAGCTCCTGCACCTGCTTGCTGACCGCGCTCTGGGTGAGGTGCAAGGCCTCGGCCGCGCGCGACACGCCACCGAAACGCACCACGGTGGAGAAGGCGCGCAACAGTTGCAGAGGTGGTTGGAGACGTCGTAGCGACACGGCTTGGCAGGCACTGAAATCATTCCTGATTGGAATGTTATCAGGTACAGGTGTTGCTTGGAAAAAGCGTCAAACGCTTTAATCTTCACCCCGAGGCCTCCCGGGCCGCTTCGAATCCCCTGAAAGGTGCGTCATGCAACGTCGATTTCTTCTCTCCGCCCTGGCCGCCGCTTCTGTCGTTCCGGGAATGTCCTGGGCGCAAGCCGGCAAGCCGATCCGCCTGATCGTTCCCTTCCCGCCGGGCGGCGCCACCGACATCAGCGGCCGCGTGCTGCAGGAGCCGCTGCAGCGCATCCTGGGCCAGCCGGTGGTCATCGACAACCGCGCCGGCGCGGGCGGCTCCATCGGCATGGCCGAGCTGGCGCGCTCCGCACCCGACGGCCTGACGCTGGCCGTCGCCACGCTGTCGACCCATGGCGTGAACCCCGCCGTGTTCGCCAAGCTGCCCTACGACCCGATCAAGGACACCGTCGGCGTGACCGAGCTGGTCAAGGCGCCCGGCGTCATCGTGATCAATCCGCAGGAACTGCCGATGGTCCACAACTTCGCCGACCTGGTGAAGTACCTCAAGTCCAACCCCGGCAAGGTCTCCTACGCCACCCCTGGCAACGGCACCATCGGCCACATGTGGGGCGAGCTGTTCAAGAGCGCCACCGGCACCTCGATGGTCCACATCCCCTACCGCGGTGCGGGCCCGGCGCTCAACGACGTGCTGGCCGGCCAGGTCGCGGTGTATTTCGACCAGGTCGCGTCCTCGCTGCCTTACGTGAAGCAGGGCAAGCTCAAGGCTTTGGCCGTGTCGTGGAACGAGCGCCTGGAAGCCCTGCCGGACGTGCCGACGTACGGCGAGCTCGGCTACAAGAACCTGAACGACCCTTCCTGGTTCGGCCTGGTGGCACCGGCCGGCACGCCCGCACCGGTGGTGCTGCGCATTCAGCAAGCCGTCGCCCAGGCGCTGGCCGAACCCGCCGTGGCCCAGCGCCTGGCCGGCCAGGGCCTATATCCGTCCGGCACTAGCCCGGCCGCGTTCTCCAAGCAGATCACGTCCGAGATCGCCAAGATGGAAAAGGTCGCGGCCTACGCGAAGATCAAGCTCGACTGAGCCTGGCCACCCTTGATTAGCCTATGCACACAGCCCTGAAACTGATCCACGAACGCCATCACCAGGCCGAGCCCGGCACCGATGGTGCCGGTGCGCCGGCCGCCATGGTGGCCAGCGTCGCCGGCAGCACGCCGCTGGTGCTGGACTCGCCGCACAGCGGCACCTTCTACCCGGCGGACTTCCGCTCGTGCTGCGACATGGCGATCCTGCGCACCGCCGAGGACACCCATGTCGAGAAGCTCTACGCCTTCGCACCGGGCATGGGCGTGGCCTGGGTCGAAGCGCTGTTCCCGCGCAGTTATCTCGACGCCAATCGCGACACGCTGGAGCTCGACACCGGCTTGCTCGACGCGCCGTGGCCGGATCCGGTCGCGACCGATCCAAAGGTGCTGTCGAAGGTGCGGCTGGGCAAGGGGCTGATCTGGAAGTTCACCGACGACGGCCGGCCGATCTACGACCGCGCGCTGTCGGTGGACGAGGTGCGGGGCCGCATCGAGCGGTGCTGGAAGCCTTACTACGCGGCAGTGGGGGCGGCGATCGAGGCGGCGCACCGGCGGCACGGGTTCTCGGTGCATATCAACTGCCATTCGATGCCGGCCATCGCGGGCAGCCATGCGACCGATTTTCCGGGGCTGGCGCATGCCGATTTCGTGATCGGCGACCGCGATGGGACAACGGCTGATCCGCGGTTGTCGCTGCGGATCTGCGAGTTTCTGCGGGGGCGTGGATATAGCGTGGATTACAACCATCCCTACAAGGGGGTGGAGCTGGTGCGGCGGTTCGGGCGGCCTGCCGAAGGGCGGCACAGCATTCAGGTGGAGATCAATCGGAAGCTCTATATGGACGAGGCTTCGTTTGCTGTTTTGCAGCCGGGGTTTGATGCTTTGCAGGCTGATCTTCGGGGGTTGGTGGAGAGTCTTGTGGAGTTCGATGGGCGGCTTTGATGGGCTGTCGGTCGTTCCTTCGATGAAGGGTGGGATCGCGCTTGTTCTTTGCTCTTGCTGAGCTGGCTTTGCTTCTTTTCTTCTACTGTTCGTAGGGTGGAGCTGGGGGCTTGCGCGCCCCCAGACCCGCGGTAACTTTCTTTTGTTGGGACAAAAGAAAGTCACCAAAGAAAAACCCTTGAAGACGAGCTCGAAGCTCGGTCGGGCCATTGCTTCGCTCGGCCTGGGGAATGTGCCTTCGAACGCTCTAGCGGCAACAGTTTGGACAAGGGTCGATCCAGTGCCTTGGCCCCTGCTTCGCAGGGTCGGGGCTGAGAGGGTAAGAACAGTTGACCGCACTGAGCACGGTGAGGGGGCCGCGCTGATTCGATCGCCACGCTCAATGCGCGCCGTCGTGCGGCCGGAGCGATCAAATCGCGTGCATTCGCTTCGCTCGTCGATGTGGTCCGTGCGCCCGCTTCGCGGCCGGCTAGCGGTCCCGTTAAATCTCCCGTTCGACCCACCAGTGCGGTCTCGGCCCATGCGAGCAACGCGCATGGCGATTGGACGTACGCGGCCCCCTCACTGTGCTCAGTGCGGTCAACTGTTCTTACCCTCTCAGCCTCGACCCGCGCAGCGGGGCCATGGCTCTGGATCAACCCTTGTCCAAACTGTTGCCGTTAGAGCGTTCGAAGGCACATTCCCCAGGCCGAGCGAAGCAATGGCCCGACCGAGCTTCGAGCTCGTCTTCAAGGGTTTTTCTTTGGTGGGCTTTCTTTTGTCCCAACAAAAGAAAGTTACCGCGGGTCTGGGGGCGCGCAAGCCCCCAGCTCCACCCTCGGAAGAGAGAAGAAAAGAAGCAAAGCCAGCTCAGCAAGAGCAAGAGCAAGAGCAAGAGCAAGAGCAAGAGCAAGCCAAGCTCAAACCGGCACCCCTTCCCGAGCCACCAACCACCCCGGCGCATCCTGCAAAGCCAACGGCCGCAAAAACCGCTCCATCGCCGCATACCCAACCGAGGTAGTGAACGGTGCAGTAGTGGACGGATAAGGCCCTCCATGGTGCTGCGCAGCAGTCACCGCCACCCCCGTGGGAACACCCGAAAACAGCACCCGCCCCGCCACCTGCGTAGCCGCCCGCACGATTCCCAGCGTCCCCTCGTCCGGCAGCTCGACCCCAGCGGGCACACCCCACAAGGTGGCCGTCAAGGTCCCCCCGATGGCCTTGAGCAACGCAACGACTTCGTCAGCAGACCCAACCCGCACGACCAGCGCAGCCGACCCGAACACCTCTTCGTGCAGCCGGTGATCGGCGATGAAGTCACCCGCCTGCACCTCGGCGAGAAAAGGCCGCGGCGTGCCCGCAGCGCTCGCCTCGGCGTCATCGACCAGCACGGTCAGCTGGCCGTGCCCGCGCCAGGCCGCGATGCCCCGGTCGAAAGCGCCCCGGATGCCGCCGGTCAGCATGGCGTGCGGTGCCAGGGCCTGCAGCTTGGCCGCCAGATCGGCGACGAAGGCATCGCCGCCAGCGTCCTTCCAGACGACGATCACACCGGGGCTGGTGCAGAACTGCCCCGAGCCGAGGCAGATGGAGCCAGCCAGGGACTGCGCCAGTGAAGCGCTGTCCTTTTCCAGCGCGGCGGGCAGGGCGACCAGCGGGTTGATGGAGCCGAGTTCGCCATAGAAGGGAATCGGCCGCGGCCGCTCACCCGCGATCTTGGCCAGCGCGACACCGCCCTTGAACGATCCGGTGAAGGCGGCAGCCGCGATGGCCGGCGCCTGCACCAGGTGCACGCCGACCTCGATCGAGCCGCCTTCGACGAACCGGAACACGCCCTCGGGCAAGCCCTGGGCAGCGACCACCTTCGATGCGATGGCCGCTACCTGGCGCGACAGCCCCGGATGCGCCGGATGCGCCTTCACCACCACCGGGCAGCCGGCGGCCAGCGCGGACGCCGTATCGCCGCCCAGCACCGAGAAGGCGAACGGGAAGTTGCTGGCCGAGAACATGGCCACCGGCCCGAGCGGGATGCGCACCCGGGTCATGCGCGGACGACCGGCCGGCGGCGCGCCGGCCACGGTGTCTTCGTCCAGGAAGGGATGCGCGCCGCCGGCCTCCAGCACGTCGGCGAACCCGCGCAGCTGGAAGGTGGTGCGGTCGAGTTCACCTTCGAGGCGCGGCAGGCCCAAGCCGGTTTCGCGATCGGCCAGTGGCACCAGCTCGGCACGGGCGGCCTGCACCGCGTCGGCGAGGGCGCGCAGCAACGCGGCGCGTTCGGCGGCGGAGGTGGCGGCGAAGGCGTCGGCGGCCGTGGCGGCCTGGGCGACGGCGGCGTCGATCTGCGCGGGCGTGGACTCGGGCCAGGGCTCGCCGTACGGCTGGCCGGTGCGGGCATCGATGGATTGCAGCATGGGATGTTCCTCCTGGTTTCGGATTCGGGATGCGCGATGTCGGTGTCGATGCGCTTTGTAACCCGCCGTCCATGACCGCCGTCGGCGACGGGGCTTGCGGTGGGCGCGGAGCGCGTCGCCGGGACGCCACGTCGGCCACCATATGATCGAAAGATGGCCCCGGCATTGCGAACCGTCGATATTCCTGAAACCGCCGTCGCCGGCGACCGCCTGGGCGACTTCGACGTGGTCGAGGTGCTCTACCGCGGCGAACGCTCCACGGTGCTGCGCTGCCGCCAGGGCGAGCGGACACTGGTGGTGAAGTTCCTGCGCGACGAGGCGCTGGCGGTGGGCGACGTGGCCCGCTTTCGACGCGAGTACGAGCTTTCGCGGCGGGTGCGGCACGCGCGCATCGTGAGCGCCGACACGCTCGGCAGCCAGGGCGGTTTTCTGTTTCTCACCATGCCCGACGACGGTGCCGTGGCCTTGCGCGATCTGTTGCGTGGCGGGCCGCTGCCGCTGGCCGACGTGCTGGCCGTGGGCATCGCGCTGGCCGATGCGCTGGCCGAGGTCCATGCCCACGACATCCTGCACAAGGACGTGGCGCCGGGCAACGTGGTTGTCGACCTGGAGCGCGGCCTGGTCAAGCTGATCGACTTCGGCATCTCGGCCGAGATTTCGAGCGAACGGCCCACACTGGCGCCGCCCGACGAGCTCGAAGGCACGCTGGCCTGCATGGCACCGGAGCAGACCGGCCGCACCAGCGCCGACGTCGACTACCGGGCCGACTTCTACGGACTGGGCGCGACGCTGCACACGCTGGTGGCCGGCACCCCGCCCTTTCCCGGCCAGGATCCGGTCGCCCTGGTGCATGCCCACCTGGCGCTGTCGCCGCCTTCCCTGCGCGCCCTGCGGCCGCAGACGCCGGTCGCGCTGTGCGCCATCGTCGAGCGTCTGCTGAGCAAGCAGCCCGAGTCGCGCTACCAGAGCCACGAGGCGCTGCGGCGCGACCTGGTGCATGTGCGCGCGCAGCTGGGCACGCCCGAAGCGCTGGACGGCTGGCGGCCAGCTGCCGGCGACCTGCCGCAGCGTTTCCAGGTGTCGACCCGGCTCTATGGCCGTTCGGACGAGACGCTGCGGCTGCTGGCCGCCTTCGAGACGGCGGCGTCGGGCGCGGCCCAGGCGGTGCTGATCGACGGCACTTCGGGCATCGGCAAGACCGCGCTGGTGCACGAGGTGCTGCGCGCGTTGCTGGCCCGGCGCGGCGAGATGGTGGAGGGCAAGTTCAACCAGTTCGGCCAGCAGGCGCCCGGCGCGGCCTTCGTGCAGGCTTTGCGCCAGCGCGTGCGGCAGCTGCTGGCGGGCAGCGCCGCGCAGCAACTGCCGTGGCGCGAGGCCCTGGCGGCGCAGCTCGGAGCCAACGCCGGTCTGGCGATTGAGGCGGTGCCGGAGCTGGCGCTGCTGCTGGAGCAGGCGCCGCGCGAGGCGCCACCGCTGGGTCCGCAGGAGGCCGAGAACCGCTTCCTGCGCACCATGCGCTGCTGCTTCGCGGCCCTGTCGAGCGCGGCGCAACCGCTGGTGGTGTTCATCGACGACCTGCAGTGGGCCGACCGGGTATCGCGCCGCCTGCTGCGTGAGCTGGCTCTGGACGAAGGGCTGCGGCACCTGCTGATGGTGGGCGCCTGGCGCAGCGACGAGGTGGGCCCGGAGCATCCGCTGGCGCGCGACATCGCCGGCTGGACCGAAGCCGGCCGCGTGCCGATACGTTTGTCGGTCGGCCCCTTGCGCCTGGCCGACGTGACCGCCTTGCTGGCCGACACGCTGCAGCGTTCGGCGCACGACGACGCCATCGTGGAGCTGGCGGCGCTCTGCCATGCGAAGACCGGCGGCAATCCTTTCTTTCTCGGCCGCTTCCTGCAGGACCTGCAGCGGCGCCGCCAGATCTGGCGCGATCCGGTCGGACCGGCCTGGCGCTGGGACCTGGCCCGCATCGGCCATGAACGCATCGCCGATAACGTCGTCTCGCTGATGCTCGAACAGCTCGGTCGATTGCCCGAGCGCACCCGCGAGCTGCTGGCGATCGCCGCCTGCCTCGATGCGCGTTTTCGGCTGCGCACGCTGGCACAGGTGCGTGGCGAATCCGAGGACACCGTGCTGCGTGGACTGGAGCCGGCGCTGGCCGCCGGCGTGCTGACGCCTTCCGACATGCGCTACAAGTGGATCGGCGTGCTCGACGCCCGCGAGCGCGCCGACATCGAGGTCGAGCTCGCCTTCGCTCACGACCGGGTGCAGGAGGCCGCCTATCTGCTGACCGCGCCCGAACACCGGGCGGCACTGCACCTGCGCATCGGCCGCACGCTGGGCGCGACCATGACCGACGACGCGCCGGATTTCGCGGTGGTGAACCACCTCAACCGCGGCGCCGCGCTGATCGTGCAGGACATCGACGGCCGCGCCGAACTCGCCCGGCTGGCGGCGTGGAACGAACGGCTTTCGTATGTGGCGCGCGACCGCGCTTCCTTCGATCTGGCCGCCGACCATGCGGCGCGCGCCGTGACGCTGGCAGGTCCGTCGGCCTGGAAGACCGATCGGTCCGCCATGCTCGCGCTGCATGTACACGCGGCCCGCATGGCCGGCCTCAAGGGCGACGACGAGGCGATGGGCCTGCTGATCGAGCGGGCGTCCAACGAAACCCTGGAGCCCTCGGAGCGGGCGAGCCTGCTCGACGTGCGGGTCGAGGCCTCGTACGGCCTGGGGCGCCTGGACGAAACCATCGAGCTCGGCCTGCAGGCGCTGCGCCTGCTCGACCAGGAGCCGCCCGCCGTGGCCGGACCCGCCGACGTGCTGCGCCTGGTCGCCGAAGTACGCGACAAGATCGAAGCCGTGGGCATCGCCGCGCTGGCCGAGCTGCCGGTGATGCAGGCCAGCCTGCCGCACCAGCAGCTGGCGGTGATCGCGCGCATGACGGCCGCCGCCTATATCGCGCGGCCCTCGCTGCTGCCGCTGCTGACCGTGCTGCAGATGCGGCTGATGCTGGTCCACGGCCACGCGCCGCAGGCCTTGTCGGCCTACACCGTGATGGGTCTGCTGGTGGCCGAGCTGCTGGGCGACTACCGTTTCGGCTGGTCGCTCGGCCGCATGTCGATGGGGCTGATCGAGCGCCATGGCTGGCAGCAGGTGCAGGCGCACGCGGGCTTCTCTTTCGGGGCTTTTCTGCAGCACTGGATCGAGCCGCCGCGCAGCACGCTGCCGGCCTGGATCGAGGTGCACCGCAACGGCCTGGAAAACGGCAACCTGCGCCACGCCGGTCTGGCGCTGGTGCTGCACGGCAGCCACGCGCTGCTTGGCGGCATGCCGCTGTCGCAAGTGGAGCCCTTGCTGGCGCAGCACCTGGCCACGCTGCGGCGGGTGCGCCAGCCGGTGGCGCACGACTATGTGCAGGTGCTGTTCGAGTCGGTGCGCGCGCTGCAGCGGCCCCGCCTGGTGTCGCGCCCGCTGGAGCACGACGGCTGGCGCCGCGACACCGCCCTCGAAGGCTTCGCGGCCCGCAAGGACCAGACCGGCGCGCTCTTCGTGCATGTCTTCGAATGCTGCCTGTATGCGCTGTCCGGGCGACATGCCGAGGCGGTCGCGGCGGGTGAGGCCGCCGCGGCGCTGTTCTCGGCCGGGCGGGGACTCGGCATGGTCGCCTTCTGCATCTATTTCACCGCCTCGGCGCGGCTCGCGCTGGTGCGCGAAGGCCGGGCGCCGGAGGGTTGGCGCGCGCAGGTCAATGCCGCCATCGAACGGTTCCGGCCCTGGCTGGTGGCCAGCGGTCGGTTGCTGCCGCTGCAGCAACTCCTGGTGGCGCAACGGGCGGCCGCCGACGCGGACGAAGGCCTCAAGCGCGCGTCGCTGGACGCGGCCCTGGAGGCGGTGCGCGATGCCGACGACCTGATGCTGCTGGCCATCGTGCGCCAGCAGCGCGCCTTGCTGCTCGACCAGCCCGCCGAACAGGCCGAGGCGCGTGCGGTGCTGCTGCGCTGGGGTGCACCGGCAGCGGTCACCGGCCGTTTCGCCGACAGCCTGGCGCCGACGGTGCCGAGCACGCCCGTACGCGCGCTCGACCTTGGGGCGCTGATGAAGGCGGTGCAGGCGATCACCGCCGAGATCGCCTTCGCGCCCCTGCTGCACCGGCTGCTGCAGGTACTGCGGGAGAACGCGGGCGCCGTGCGGGTG
This sequence comes from Xylophilus sp. GOD-11R, assembly GCF_033546935.1. Lineage (GTDB taxonomy): Bacteria > Pseudomonadota > Gammaproteobacteria > Burkholderiales > Burkholderiaceae_C > Xylophilus. Next base: position 4,927,607 of record NZ_CP137854.1, read on the forward strand.
GCGGTGGTGCTGCGCGGCACCGAGGGCTGGCTGCTGCAGGCCGACAGCGCCGCGGCGTCGGGTGCGCCGGTGCCCGAAGCCCGGTCGCTGGAGCAATCGGGCGAGCGCCTGCCGCTGGAGATCCTGCGCACGGTGCTGGCCACCGGCCAGGCGATCCGCGCGGACGACGCCCGCGCCGAGCACCCCTGGGACCGCGTGGCCTACGTGCAGCGCCGGCTCGTGCGCTCGCTGCTGTGCATGCCGCTGGTGCGCCAGGGCGTAGTCACCGGCGCGCTCTACCTGGAGAACGGCGCGGCCAGCGGTGCGTTTCCGCCGCAGCGCATCGAGTTCCTGGAACTGCTGCTGGGCAACGTGGTGAGCGCGCTCGAGAACGCCCGGCTCTACGCCGAGGTGCGTGGCCTGGCCGACACCCTGGAGCGCCGTGTCGCCGAACGTACCAGCGAACTGCGCGCCAGCGAGGAGCGCACCCTGACGATCCTGCGCAACATCCCGCTGCCGGTGGTGGTGTCGCGGGTGTCGGACGACAGCTTCGTCTACGCCAACGAACGCGCTGCTGCGATGGCCGGCATGAGCGTGCCCGACCTCACCGGCCGCGCGCCACGCACCATGTACCGCCATCCCGCCGAGCGCGACCGCCTGATGTCCGCCTTCCGGCGCAAGGGCCTGGTGCACGACTTCGAAGCCAACCTGATCGATGCGCACGGCCGCGACCTGTGGGCGCTGATCTCGCTCGTTCCCGTGGTCTACGACGGCGAACCCGCCCGCTTGACCACCATCGTCGACATCACCGCGCGCAAGTCGGAAGAACAAGCCCTGCGGCGTGCCGCGGCCACCGACGACCTGACCGGGCTGGCCGGCCGGGGCCACTTCATGCGCATGGCCAACGAGGAGCTGACCGCCGCGCTGCTGCACGGCCGGCCCCTGGCGCTGGTGATGGTCGACGTCGATCACTTCAAGCGCATCAACGACCGCCACGGCCACGCCGCGGGCGACCGGGCGCTGCGCGAGGTGGCGTCGATCTGCGACGAGGTGACGCGCGCGCAAGACCTCGCCGGGCGCATCGGCGGCGAGGAGTTCTGCCTGCTCATGCCCGACGCCGACGTGAACGCCGCACTCGCCGTGGCCGAGCGCCTGCGCGCCGCGCTGGCGGCCCATCCGATGGAGATCGGCGGCGAGCCGACGCAGCTCACCGCCAGCCTCGGCGTGACCCAGGTGCGGCCGGGTGACTCGATCTCGCTGCTGCTGGCACGGGCCGACGCGGCGCTCTATGCGGCCAAGCGCGGCGGGCGCAACCAGGTGGCGGTCGCATGAACATCGCCGGACGGTACCTGTCGGCCGCTGGACGGCTTCGGAGCGCGCGCTAAACTCGCGCACTTTGACAACGCTTGTCTCCATGGCCGCATCTACCGGTTCCGCCGCCCGCGCCAGCTTCGACCTGAAGAGCGCCACACTGCCGTTGATCTCGGTCGTGTTGCGCACGGCGGATCCGCAGGCCCTGGTCCAGGAGGTCGAGCGCCGCCTGGCCGAACAGGCCGACTTCTTCGACCAGGACCCGGTCCTGATCGACCTCGGCCAGCTGCCGGCCGGCCACGACGTCGATTTCACCGCGCTGGTGCGCACCCTGCGCCGCCTGCGGGTGCTGCCGGTGGGTGTGCGCGGCATCCGCGCCGACCAGGTCGAGGCCGCCCGTGCCGCCGGCCTGACCGAGGCGCCCGACATTCCTGCCGCCCGTCCGGCCCCGGCTCCCGTCGCGCCGCCCCAGGCCGCACCGTCGGCCCTGCCCACCATGGTGATCGAGCGCCCGCTGCGTTCGGGCCAGCAGGTGTATGCCCGCAACGCCGACCTGATCGTGATGGCGGCGGTGAGCAACGGCGCCGAGGTCATCGCCGACGGCAACGTGCACGTCTACGCGCCGCTGCGCGGCAAGGCCATCGCCGGCGCGCGCGGCAATACCGCCGCGCGCATTTTCGCCACCTGCATGCAGCCGGAGCTGGTGTCCATCGCCGGCATCTACCGCACCGCCGAAACCCCGCTGCCGGCCGAGATCCAGGGCCGCGCGGCCAAGATCAGCCTGGTCGGCGAGAAGCTCGTGATCGAGTCGCTGCAGTAGGCGACACGGCCGCACCTGCTCATCTCCCATTCCAAACATTCTTCGAAATTTCAAGGACAGCAACAACATGGCCAAGATCGTCGTGGTGACTTCCGGCAAGGGCGGCGTGGGCAAGACCACGACCAGCGCAAGCTTCGCCTCGGGCCTCGCGCTGAAGGGCTTCAAGACAGCGGTGATCGACTTCGACGTCGGCCTGCGCAACCTCGATCTGATCATGGGCTGCGAGCGTCGGGTGGTGTATGACCTCATCAACGTGATCCACGGCGAGGCCAACCTGAACCAGGCGCTGATCAAGGACAAGCAGTGCGAGAACCTCTTCGTGCTGGCGGCCTCGCAGACGCGCGACAAGGAATCGCTGACCCAGGAAGGCGTCGAGAAGGTGCTCAAGGACCTGGCCGACATGGGTTTCGACTACATCGTCTGCGACTCGCCCGCCGGCATCGAGACCGGTGCGCTGATGGCCATGTACTTCGCCGACGAGGCTCTGGTGGTGACCAACCCCGAGGTGTCCTCGGTGCGCGACTCCGACCGCATCCTCGGCATTCTCGGCAGCAAGACCAAGCGCGCCATCGAGAGCGGAGAGCCGGTCAAGGAACACCTCATCATCACCCGCTACAACCCGTCGCGGGTGGAGGACGGGCAGATGCTCTCGCTGCAGGACATCCAGGACATCCTGCGCATACCGCTGATGGGCGTGGTGCCCGAATCCGAGACGGTGCTGCAGGCGTCCAACCAGGGCACGCCGGCGATCCACATCGAGGGCAGCGATGTGTCCGAGGCCTACAAGGACGTGGTCGCGCGTTTCCTCGGCGAGGAGCGCCCGATGCGCTTCACCGAAGCCCAGAAACCGGGCCTCTTCAAGCGCCTCTTCGGGAGGTAAGCAAGATGTCCCTGCTGTCCTTCCTGCTGGGGGAAAAGAAGAAGTCTGCGAGCGTGGCCAAGGAGCGGCTCCAGATCATCCTGGCGCACGAGCGCACCGGGCTGGGCGCGGTTCGTCCCGACTACCTGCCTGCGCTGCAGCGCGAACTGGTCGCGGTGATCAGCAAATACGTCGCCATCGACGCGCGTGACATCAAGGTCAATCTGGAGCGCCAGGACAACTTCGACGTGCTCGAGGTGAAGATCGAACTGCCCGAGGCCGGCGCCAAGGCCGCGGGCTGACGGCCGACGCGCCCGCGCCGTGCGTGCGCGCGATGCTCAGGGCGGCGGCGGCGGCGGCGACTGCATGAAGCCCAGGTCGCGCGGGTAGTCGGGGCGGCCCGCCTCCGTGCCGAAATTCGCCAGGTTGGGCAACACCGTCGTGAGCTGGTCCTGAGGTACGCCGAACCAGCGCGCGAGGGTCGCCGCGTACTGGTCGACCGAGGTGCTGGGCAGCAGGCGGCCCTGGCCGATGTGCCACTGGTCTTCCGCCGCCGCCGTGTTGGTGACGCTCACCGGCGGTGCCGTGCCGTAGAAGCACTGTCCTTTCACCGCACCGCCAAGGATGAAGTGGTGCGATCCCCAGCCGTGGTCGGAACCGTTGCCGTTGATCGCCAGCGTGCGGCCGAAATCGGAAGCGGTGAAGGTGGTGACCTGGTCGGCCAGGCCGATTTCGACCGTCGCGGCATAGAAGGCTTCCAGGGCCGCACTGACCCGGCCGAGCAACACCGGCTGCTGGGCGGCCATGTTGTCGTGCAGGTCGAATCCGCCGAGCGAGACGAAGAACACCTGGCGCGAGGCCGGCCCGAGGCTGCCGCGCGCGTTGATCAGCCGCGCCACGATCTTGAGTTGGTCGCCGAGCGCATTGTTCGTGGGAAAGACGGTGTGCACGACGCTGCTGGGGCCGATCGCGGCGGCCACTAGTGTCTCGGTCGCGATGGCCCGCTTGGTCACTCGGTTGTATTCGTTCTCCAGCTGATGGGTTCGCGGCTGCTGGATCAGCGTGGCCAGAGCGGCCTTCACCGCACTGAGGTTGTAGGGCGCCGTCTTGATCGGTTGGATCGGCACCGCCCCCGAGGTGTTGACCTGGTATTGCGCCGCCTCCCGGCCGGACAGGAAGACCGCGTTGCCTGCCGCCGAAATGCAGGTGAATACGGGATTGCCGTTCGAGGTGATCAACTCGTCGGCGATGCGACCGCCCCAGCCGACACGGGAACCTTCCGGCGCCGACGACTGCCATATCGACTGCTGGTCGTTGTGCGACATCAGCTTGGGCGGCGCCGGCCGGGCGCCGGTGCTGTATTGGGCGCGGGTCATCGGCATCACCAACGGGCCCACATTCAGCAGCACGGCGGCCTTGCCGGTGTTGAACAAGGTGGCCATGCCCGTCATGGCGGGATGCAGGGCGTACTGGCGGTCGTCGGGCAGCGGCGAGGCCGGCGTGAGCAATGTCGGCACCAGGGCCGCCTTGGTGAAACCGCTTTCGCCGCGGATCGCGTAGTACTTGGCGTGACTGTCGTCGTCGTAGGTCACGACCGTGTTGGCGTAGTCATTGCCCCCGCTCAGGAAAACGCAGACCAGCGCCTTGTAGTCGGACGCCGTGGCTGCGGCGGCTTCGCCGATGCCGGCGAGATCGAACGCGAACGGCAGCGCGACGCCACCCAGGGCGGCCTTGCCGGAGTGCTTCAGGAAGTCGCGACGCGAAGTCTCGGCGGTTACTTGCGTGCTGCCTGTGGAGGCGGCCGGAATGGAAGGAGTTTTCATTTCTGCACCAGGTATTCGGCCGAGGACATGATCAACAAAAGTGCCGCTGCTATGCGCGACCGCTTGCTGACGGTAGAGCTGTTCGCGCTGAGCGGCGTTGCGCTGAGCGCGGTCACGATCAGATCGACCGTGTCGCTGGAGAGCTGGCCCGCGGCCATCAGCAGGTTCAGCCGTGCCACCAGCGCGGCGGCATCGTGGGCGATCGGGATCTCGGCCGCATAGCTGGCGGCGAGGTCGAAGCCGTCCGTGGCGTTGTTGCCGGGCTCGGGTTGATTGGGCGCGGCGACGTAGACGCCGTACCGCAAGAGGGTGACGAGGTAGTTGATGTAGCCGCTGACGGTCGTTTCGTTGACCAGCTGGAATTCGGGCGCGACCATGCCGGCGTCGGCGATAGAGGTACCCGGCGGCACGTACCCGGGACGGAAGAAGTTGAAGATCGAGGAGGCCCGCAACGGGCTCTGTGCCAACAGGGTGGTGGACGAGGTGTCGTACATCTTCCAGCTCCCGCGCGCCGAGTTGAAGCCGAAAGTGCGCCCCCATTGCGCTATGCGCAACATCGGCTCGCGAAGCTTGCCGTAGGTGGGACTGGTGAGCCCCTGCGCACCACGTGCTTCGTCGTCGAGAAGAACCGCGGCGACGGTCGCCGCGAGGTCACCACGCACGCCTTTGCCGTTGTCGGCGAATGCAGCCGACACCCGTGCCACGTAGTCCGGGCTGGGGTTGCTCGTGACCAGCCGCTGAATCAGTTGCTTGCCGATGAACGGACCCACGTTGGGATGGTCGGCGAGGGTGTCCAGCGCGATCTTCCGCGCCAGGGCCGGATCGGTGTCGGCGGGAATGGAGGTGCCGAGGAAATTGGCCGCCAGTGGCGAATGCAGGCTCGGATCCATCGCCATCGGCAGGCGGATGAACGTGGTGCTCGGCACCGAAAGATTGTTGTAGGGGGTATAGGTGTTGGCCGCCCAGTTGTAGCCGTAGCCGGTGAAGACGCGCGCCAGGTTGGTGACGTCGCTCTGCGTGTAGCTTTCCAGGGGCACACCGCCCGAGGTGATCGGCGTGCCGTCGGCATTGAGCATGACCAGGCCGATCGTCATGAGCTGCATCAGTTCGCGGGGAAAGTTTTCGTCGGGCTGGCGTCCAGCGTCGTTTTCCTTCTGGCTGCCGCGCGTGTTGAGGTACATGCCCATGGCGATGTGGAGCGAGACCTTGTCAAGCAACGTGCGGAAGGTGCCCAGCGCGTTCGCCGACAGGGTGTCCCACCAGTTCGCCATCGCATGCGACGGCCAGTAGTAGCCCGTGCCGTTGATCGAGACCGAGAAGATCTCGGAAAGCGCGAGTGCCACCCGCTTTCTGACCACGTCGTTGGTCGTGAAGATGTTCATCCAGATCGCGTAGTCGGCCTGGTAAGGGGTGAAGTGGAAGAACCGGGAGTCGATGGCGTTGTACCCCCGCTGGTTCAGCCAGGCGAAGGTGGTCATCGTGGGAATCACGTCGAATTGCTGGGCCAGATAGCCCGCGTAGCCGAGGGCCCGGACCTTGGCGATCTCGGCATCGGATGCGCTGAACTGGCATTGCTGCAGAAAACGGCTGGCGTCGCGGTCGTCGGCCGGGACCATGTTGAGCCGCGTGTAACCCAGCGGGCCGGCAGCACCGCCGGCGTACGTCGTCGACGCGACCGCCTGGAGTCCGGCCGGCGGAAGGGCCGCGCCCATCTGCCGGAGGCCCGGAGCGATCGTGTCGGCCATCGACGGATCGCCGCCGCCCCCGCAGGCGGCCAGCGCCGCCGCCGCCACGGCACTCGGCGCGATCCAGGCCGGCGGCGGACGTCCCTGCCGATACGGCGCCTGTTCGGCTGGAGTTTGGAACGCATCGGCCTGGCTGACCGGATGCTGCGCTTCGGTGGTGTGAGTATTGCTCATGTCCCCATGGTGGAACGAAGTGAGCGAACACTCAACGGTACTTATGGACCAATACGGTATTTGGGCGGCGCAACGCGTATCGCGTAGGCGGGTCCTGCACGACGCCCGGGCACAGTCCGAATCGCCGGCACCGCGACGACTGACGCCGGCCGCGGCTGTCGCCGCCTAGCGCCGCGCCTGCGCGAGCGCCGCCCGGGTGGAGACCGCCACGGCGCGAGCCGCCTCGGCAAAGTCGGCGCCGCTCGATGCGTACAGGATGGCGCGTGACGAATTGACCGCGATCGGCGCATCGGCACGCCAGCCGGCCTTGACGGTCGCGGCGGCATCGCCGCCCTGCGCGCCCACGCCGGGAATCAGCAGCGGCACGGTCGGGGCCAGGGCACGCACCCGTTCGATCTCCGCCGGGTAGGTCGCGCCGACCACCAGGCCGAGCTGGCCGTTGCGGTTCCACGGACCCTGTGCCAGCCGGGCGATGTGCTCGTAGAGCAGCGGCTGGCCGGGCACGTCGGCCAGGCGTTGGGCCTGAAAATCGTCGCCGCCGGGGTTGGAGGTGCGGCACAGCAGGAACACGCCCTTGCCCGGTCGGCGCAGATAGGGCTCGACCGAATCGAAGCCCATGAAGGGCGACAGCGTGACCGCGTCGGCGCCGAAGCGGTCGAAGGCCTCGCGGGCGTATTGCTCGGCGGTGGAGCCGATGTCGCCGCGTTTGGCGTCGAGGATGACCGGCACGCCCGGCGCCACGCGCTGCAGCGTGTTGACCAGCCGCTCGAGCTGGTCTTCGGCGCGGTGGGCGGCGAAATAGGCGATCTGCGGCTTGAAGGCGATGGCGAGGTCGGCGGTGGCCTCGGCGATGGCGGCGCAGAAGTCGTGGATCTTGCTCGGATCGTCTTTCCAGGCGCCGGGAAAACGGGAAGGTTCGGGATCGAGGCCGACGCAGAGCATCGAGCCGTTTTTGCGCTCGGCGTCGCGCAGCTGGTCGAGGAAAGTCATGGCGCCGATTTTACGGACGCGGCTCGGCCACTGCCGCGAGGGCCCGGCAGAGGTCTTCCCAGGCGCGTGCCTTGTCGTCCTGCGCCCGCAGCAGCCAGGCCGGTTCGTAGCTGGCCACCAGCGGTGCGCCTTCGAGGCGGTGTACCGTGCCGCGCAGCTTGCCGAGTGGCTCGTTGCGCCCCAGAGCGGCCTGGGCGGACAGCCGGCCGAGCGCCAGCACCATGGCCGGCTTGCGGGCCACGATGGCCTGCCCGAGCGCTTCGTCGAGCGCCTGCCCGGGCTCGCCGGCCCGCCCGACACCAGCCGCCCAGACGCGCGCGCCCCGGTGCAGGCCGGCCGCACGCAGCATCGCGTCGAGCAGGCGACCGGCGTCGCCCACGCGGGGGTCGGCGCCGGGGCTGTCGACGAGCAGCAGCCAGACGGGGGCCTGCGGATCGTCGCCCTCGGGGGTGGACAGGGCCAGCCAGTCGCCTCGCAATACGGCGTTGGAGACGGTGGAAGCAGTGGAAGCAACGCTGGACGGAACGCTCGTGGCAGCCGGCGCGGCCACCGGTGGCGGTGGCGCCTGGCGAGCGACGACGGCCGGCGGCGGTTCGGCGACACGCGGCGCTTCGGTCCGGGTCGACGGCTGGACGGGCACTTCGGCGACGGCCGCAGGGGCCGGTGCCGCCGCCACATCGGCTACGGGCACGGCCCGCGGCAGCCAGACCTGCACGCCCATCTCGCGCAGCATGGCGCGTCGGCGGTCGTCGAGGAGCAGGGTCGAGGTTTCGGCAGTCACCGCTCGATTATCGGTGGCGCGGCAATGCCCTCAGGACCACAGGCGCAGGCTCATCACGATGGCGTCCTCGCGCTCCGGGCCGAACGAGGGGTAGTAGCGCTTGCGCAGACCCACCCGGCGGTAGCCGTGCGCCTGGTAGACCTGCTGAGCGCGTTCGTTGCTGGCGCGCACCTCCAGCCAGAGCCAGAGCGCGCCCTGCCCGCGCGACCACAGCGCCAGCGCGTCCAGCAGCACCTGTGCCCAGCCCTGGCGCTGAAACTCGGCAGCGACGGTGAGGTTCAGCAGGTGCACCTCGTCGACACCTTTCATGGCCACGAAATAGCCGATGACCCGGCCCCTGGCGACGAGTTGCTGCGCCTGGTAGCCGGCGCGCAGCGAGTCGGCGAAATTGCCGGCGGTCCAGGGATGGGTGTAGACGTCCTGCTCGATCGGCAGGATGGCCGGCAGCGACTCGACGGTGATCGGCTCGAAATGCGCCTCGGTGAAGTCGGCCAGCGCGCTCATGCCTGCGCCTTCTTCTCGGCGGCGCGCTCCTCGGTGGTCTTGGCGACCTTGTCGCGCACGTACAGAGGCAGTGCCTGCGCGGCGTCGACGAGGCCGGCGGCGGCGATCAGCCCCGGCGCCAGCGACAGCAGCGCGGCCGCGTCCGGCAACAGGTGCACCGACTGTGGCGCGGCGCCGGCCAGGCGCTCGCCATAGGCCGCGCGGGCATTGCCGGCGAGCACCCAGCCTTCAGGCAGTGGCAGGTCTTCCGGCCGGTACAGCCGGGCCGCCCCCTCGACCGCGATCCAGCGTGCGCTGACGCTGTCGTATTGCAAGGCCTGTGCGTAGACCTCGTCCATGCGCGCGTCGAGCGTGGCGACGATGCGCTCGCCCGCACCGCCGAGCCGCGCCGACTCGGCCACCGCCGCCAGCGTATCGACCGGCAGCACCGGCAGCCCGCCCGGCCGGGCCGCACCGCGCGCACCGTAGGCGATGCCCTGTGCCGCGGCGCAGGCCGTGCGCAGGCCGGTGAAGGAGCCAGGCCCCCGGCCGAACACCACCGCGTCGAGCTGCGCGAAGGCGAGGCCGGCCTGGCGCAGCAGGTCTTCGAGCATCGGGATCAGCGTGGTCGACGCCTGCGCGCCGCCCGGGCCGCTTCGTTGCGTGACGACGCCGCCGGCGAGCAGCGCGGCGGAAAGTTGCTCGGTGCTGGTGTCGAAGGCAAGGAGACGATGGGCAGCGGTCATGCGCAAATTATCGACGCGGCGTCCGCCCGCACGAGCCACCGCGTCCGATGATTAGACTGACCGTCGCCCCGCACGCACCGAACCCTCGATGAACCGCCCTTCGCTTCGATCCCTGTTTCGTCCACGTCCGTCTTCTTCTCTGCGCCGTATCGCAGCGACCTTCACCGCCTTGTTGGCGATGGTCAGCGCCCTGCCCGCCATCGCGCAGACGCCCTTGCCCGCCGAAGTGGAAGCCGCCTTGCAGCGCGCCCGCCTGCCGGCCGATTCACTGGCGGTGATGGTGGCGCCGGCCGAGGGTGGCGCACCGTTGATCCGCTGGCGGGCCGACCAGCCCGTCAATGCGGCCTCGGTGATGAAGCTGGTCACCACGTATGCCGCGCTCGACCTGCTCGGGCCGACCTTCCGCTGGAACACGCCGGTCACCTTCGGCGGGCCGGTGGACACCGACGGCACGCTGCAGGGCGACCTGTACATCCGTGGGCAAGGCGACCCGTCCTTGGTGCTGGAACGCCTCTGGCTGCTGCTGCGCCGGGTGCAGGCGATGGGCGTGAAGAACATCGCCGGCGACATCGTGCTGGACCGCAGCGCCTTCGTACTGCCGCCGCACGACCCGGGCGCCTTCGACGGTGAGCCCACCAAGCCCTACAACGCCGCGCCCGACGCGCTGCTGGTGAATTTCCGCGCACTGACGCTGGGCTTCGTGCCCGACCTGCTCACCGGCCGCGCGCGGGTGCTGGTCGACCCACCGCTGGCCGGGTTGCGTGTGCCCGAAACCGTGGCGCTGGCACCCGCCCGCACCGCCTGCGGCGACTGGCGCGGTGGCCTGCAGGCCGAGCTGTCGGACCCCGAGCGCATCAGCTTCGCGGGCAACTTTCCGGCCGAATGCGGCGAGAAGAGCTGGCCGGTCGCCTATGCCGATCCCGACCACTACGGCGCGCGCGCCATCCAGGGCCTGTGGCGCGCGATGGGCGGGCGCCTGGCGGGGCGTGCGCGCGAAGGCCGCGCGCCGGTCGGCTCCACGCCGGCCTTCAGTGCCGCGTCGCCGACGCTCGCGGAGATCACCCGCGACATCAACAAGTACAGCAACAACATCATGGCGCAGCAGGTGTTCCTCACGCTGTCGCTGCAGTCCACCGGCACCGGCAGCTTCGAGGCCTCGCGCGAGGTGGTGCGGCGCTGGTGGCGGGAGCGTTTCGCCGACGTCGATCCACCGGTGCTGGACAACGGCGCCGGCCTCAGCCGCGACGGCCGCATCAGCGCCCTGGGTCTGACGCGATTGCTGCAGTCGGCCTGGCGCTCGCCGCTCATGCCCGACCTGGCCGCATCGCTGCCGATGGCGGGGGTGGACGGCACCTTGCGGCGCAGCCAGGCAGGAGCGGGCAGCGCGCACCTGAAGACCGGCAGCCTGCGCGACGTGGCGGCGGTCGCCGGCTATGTGCACACCGCGAGCGGTCGGCGCTACGTGCTGGTGGCCATCGCCAACCATCCCGAAGCCGGCGCCGCCCGCGCGGCGTTCGACGCCCTGGTCGCGTGGTCGGCACGGCAGTAACTGTCAACCGATGTAGCAAAGGCAAGAGACGTTACAAAGCCCGGAAAAATTCCGTTCGCCGATATGGTTTGGCCGCTCCTCCAACAGAACGGCCTCCCATGATCTGCAAGCTGCTCCGACACGTTCTTCGCCGACGGCGGTCTTCCCACCTCGCTCCGGGTTGCGGGCGCGGCAATCGCCGGTTCGCCTGCGCCATGCTGGCCACCGCGGCGGCGGCGGCTGCGGTTTCCGCCGCCACCGTGCTCTACGTCGACTTCGTGCGCGGCAAGGTATGAAAAAAGCCCGCCGGACCTGGGGTCCGGCGGGCTTCGTCGCGAAGACGGTGGTCGCTCAGAACCGCAGGCGCAGGCGGTCGTAGGCGTAGTTGCCGAACTGGCGGTTGGCCACCGGCGTGAAGTAGACGTTGTCGGCGAACTCGAACTTGGAGTAGTCGACGCCGCTTTTGATGGTGCCGGTATTGCACAGTGCCGAGTTGAGCTGGCCGGTGCCGGTGCCGATGCCGTTGCCCGCGTCCACCGAGGTGCAGACCACCGTGGTGCCGTCGTCGAAGTTGTAGCTGCCGGGCACGCCGATCTGCAGGTTGTAGTAGTACTGCGCATCCACGAACAGCACGTTGTCGCCGAGGTTGGCGATGGCGAGTTCGAGCGCGGTATTGAAGGCGGTGACCTGGCTGGTGAGCACGCTGGCCTGACCGCTGGCGGTACCGAAAGGCGAGCGGCCGATGTCGTAGACACCGGTGGACATGACATAGCGGGCGCCCGCATTGACCATGCGGCGCACCTGCGCGCCGAGCTCGGTGCCGGCGGTGCGCGAAGCGGCGACCGCCTGGTCGCTGGTCATGGTGCCGGCACGGTACGCGGCGAAATTGGCCAGCACGTCGGAGATGCCGCCGCCGACCAGGATCAGGTCGGACGACTTCGGCGAGTCCGACGCCAGGAAGGTGTCGATCTGCTCCGTGACGGTGGGCGTGCTGGCCACACCGGCAGCATCCGGGTGCAGGGTGACGCGGGCGTTGCCCACCGCGTAGCCGCTGCCGCCGGCCGACACCGCCGTCAGGCCCACGCCGTAGCGCGAGGCGAGCTGCTGTGCCCAGATGTTGACCGAGCCGTCGTTGACGGTATAGCGGGTGCCGGTCTGGCCGACGTCGCTGAGGCCGTCGCCGAACACCACGAAGCGCGACGGGCGGATCGCGGAATCGACGGTGCCGGAGCCGCAGGCGGTGAGCAGCGCGGCCGATGCGCACGCGATGGTCAGCACGGCGGTGCGGCGCAACCAGGAAACAGTCATGAATTTCTCCGTCTGAAAAGTGGGGGGAGTGTAGCGAGGGGCATTTCGGCCCCGGTATCTCGATGGTTTCACCCGGCCGCCGCGCGCTGCAGGCGGTCGCGTACGCCGTCCCAGGCGGCGTCGGCCGGTGGCGTTTCGACCCAGATGAGCTTGACGCCTGCATCGTCGAAGCCACGCAGCGCGGCGAACAGCTGGTGGGCGGTCGCGGCCGGGTCGTCGGGCATGCGCCGATGCAGCACCGCCTGGGAGCGGGCGCGCAGCGGCGCACGGGCATAGACGGCGATCGCGGCGGCGTCGGCGCCGAGCAGGTCGAGTGCGGCCTGCAGGGCGACGGCGTCCATCAGCCGCAGGCGGGCGCGCGGCGCGTAGTGCGATTCCAGCGTGCCGGAAGCGCGCGGCGTGTCGGTCCGCATCGCCTCGGGCGGCAGCGCGGGCTGGCCGCAGGCCGCTTCGATCTGGGCGGCGGTGACCGCGCCCGGCCGCAGCAGCACCGGTGCGCCACGGCTGCAGTCGACGATGGTCGATTCGATGCCCACATCGCAGGGGCCGCCGTCGAGCACCAGCAGGTCGAAGTCGAACTCGCCGGCCACGTGCGCGGCCGTCGTCGGGCTGACCCGACCGAACTGGTTGGCGCTGGGCGCGGCCACGCCGAACACCCCGCGCGCCAGGCAGGCGGCGAGCACGGCTTGCGCCACCGGATGGCTGGGGCAGCGCAGGCCGATGGACGCCTGGCCGCCGGCGGCGGTGGCGGCGTGCTCGGGCCGGCGCGGCAGGATCAAGGTGAGCGGCCCGGGCCAGAAGGCGTCGATCAGCCGGCCGGCGAAGTCGGGCAGCTCGGCGGCGTAGTGCGACAGCGCGGCCGGCCGGTGGTCGGCGCCGGTAGCCGGTGCCAGATGCACGATCAACGGATGGTCGCTCGGCCGGCCCTTGGCCGTGAAGATCGCGCCCACCGCCTGCGGGTTGTCGGCGTCGGCGGCCAGGCCGTAGACGGTCTCCGTCGGCAGGCCGACCAGATGGCCGGCGGCCAGCTGGGCCGCCGCGCGGGCGATGGCCTGGGGATCCTGTCCGTCGAGCACCATGGACGCGGTTTTCTCAGCCGAAACGGGCGATGCCCAGCACGTCGCACGCTGTGATCGCGGCTTCGCGGGCGCTCGCGGCGTCGGGTGCGGTGAAGGTCAGGTGGCCCATCTTGCGACCGGGCTTGGCGTCGCGCTTGCCGTACAGGTGCAGGTGCGCGCCGGGCAGCGCCAGCACCTGCGCCCAGGCGGGCGTGCGCTGCTCACCCGAGGCGTCGAACCACAGGTCGCCGAGCAGGTTGAGCATGACGGCGGCGCTGTGCTGGCGCGGCTGCACCAGCGGCAGGCGGCACAGGGTGCGCACCTGCAGCGTGAACTGCGAGGCGTCGCAGGCATCGATGGTGTAGTGGCCGCTGTTGTGCGGGCGGGGCGCGATCTCGTTGACCACCAGCCGGCCGTCGCCCAGCACGAAGAATTCGACGCAGAGCACGCCGACGTAGTCCAGGCCGTCGGCGATGGCGCGGGCCGCGCCCACGGCCTCGTCGGCCAGCGCGGCATCGATATTGCCGGGATGGACCTCGGTGACGGCCAGGATGCCGTCGCGGTGCAGGTTGCGCTGCACCGGAAAGTGCACGAAGGCGCCGTCGGCACCGCGCGCCAGCACCACCGAGCATTCGGCGGCCAGCGGCAGCATCTGTTCGAGCACGCAGGGCACACCGCCGAGCGATCGCCAGGCAGCGGCCAGCGCGGCGGCATCGGCCACCCGCACCTGGCCCTTGCCGTCGTAGCCCATGCGCGAGGTCTTGAGGATGCCGGGCAGCAGGGCCGCGTCGACGGCGGCCAGTTGCTCGGCGGACTCGATCACCGCGTAGGGCGCGCAGGGCACGCCGCAGGCCACGAAATGGGCTTTTTCGGCGGCGCGGTCCTGGGCGATGGCCACGGCGCGCGCGGCGGGCGACACCGGCAGGCGCTCGGCGAGCGTGGCCAGCGAGGGCGCGGGCACGTTCTCGAATTCGGTGGTGACGGCCGCGCACAGGCCCGCCAGTTCGGCCAGGCCTGCCGGGTCGTCGTAGGCGGCGCGCACCTGATGGTGGCTGACGCGTCCGGCGGGGCTGTCGGTGTCGGGGTCGAGCACGGCGGTGAAATAGCCCATGGACTGGGCGGCGTGCACGAACATGCGGCCGAGCTGGCCGCCGCCGAGCACTCCCAGCGTCGCGCCGGGAAGGATCTGTCCGGCGTCCTTCATGCGACGTTGCCCTGGTCGGGAAGCGCCATGGCGCGGGCGGCGGCGGTTTGCTCGGCGCGGAAGGCTTCAAGCCTGGCGCGCAGGGCCGTGTCGGTACTGGCCAGCAGCGCGACGGCGAACAGCGCCGCGTTGGCCGCGCCCGCGTTGCCGATGGCGAAGGTGGCCACGGGAACGCCCTTGGGCATCTGCACGATGCTGTGCAGCGAGTCGACACCCTGCAGGTGGCGACTGGCGACTGGCACGCCGAGCACCGGCACGGTGGTCTTGGCAGCCAGCATGCCCGGCAGGTGGGCGGCACCGCCGGCGCCGGCGATGATGGCCCGCAGGCCCCGGCCGGCGGCGGATTCGGCGTAGGCGAACATGTCGTCGGGCATGCGGTGGGCCGAAACCACCCGTGCCTCGTAGGGCACGCCGAACTGCGAAAGAATCTGGGTGGCCTGCGACATGGTGTCCCAGTCGCTGCTGGACCCCATCACCACGCCGATAACCACGCCACCTTGAACCGGGTCCATCACTGCTCCTCTTTGAGAGCGCGTGATTTTACCGGCTGCCTCCGCCGCAAGCCCCGACCGGGTCGAATCGTGCTTGAATCCGCGTTTTGAATCCGCATCTCACAACGATGATCGACGTCACCGTAGAAAACTTCGAAACCGAAGTCATCGCCGCTTCGCAGACCGTGCCCGTGCTGGTCGATTTCTGGGCGCCGTGGTGCGGCCCCTGCAAGACGCTCGGGCCGGTGCTGGAGAAGCTGGAGGCCGACTACGCCGGCCGCTTCAAGCTGGTCAAGATCGACTCCGACCAGGAGCAGCAGCTCGCCGCGGCCTTCGGCATCCGCAGCATCCCGACCTGCGTGCTGCTGCAGAACGGCCAGCCGGTCGACGGCTTCATGGGCGCGCTGCCCGAGGGCCAGGTCCGCGCCTTCCTCGACAAGCACGTGCCGCCGGCCGACGAGCTGGAACCCGAGCCCGAACCCGAGCCGGAAGAAGCGCCCGGCGAGGGCGATCCGCAGGCCGCGCTCGAAGCGCTGCAGCATGCGGTGGCCACCGACCCGGCCGACGACGAAGCCCGCTTCGGCTACGTCAAGGCGCTGATGCAGCAGGGCCGCAGCGACGACGCCAAGGTGGCCTTCGCGCCGGTCATCGCCAAGGCCGCGCTCGACCGCCGGCTCGACGCGCTGCAGCGCTGGATGAAGGCCGACGATTTCGCGCAGGGCGCCGACCTCGCCGCCATCGAGGCCCGCATCGCCACCGACCGCCGCGACTTCGCCGCCCGTTTCGACCGGGCCCAGGTGCTGCTGGCCGCGCAGGCCTGGACCGAGGCCATGGACGAGCTGCTCGAGATCCTGATGCGCGACAAGTCCTGGAACGAGGATCTGGCACGCAAGACCTATATCGCGATCCTGGAGATCATCGAGCCGCCCAAGGTGAAGGTGGCCGACGGCCAGGTGCCGCCACAAGACCCGACCGTGGCGAGCTACCGCCGCCGGCTCAGCAGCGTCGTGCTGAGCTGAGCCCGGCCCCCGCGCTGCGCCGGCTCAGCGCTGGCCGGTGCGTGATCCCTTGAACAGGCTCTTGAACTGCGAGGGCTGCGAGCGCCAGTACTGCGGCGGCGCGTCCACCTGCGCACCCAGCGCGGCGGCCGCGTGCCAGGGCCAGCGCGGGTCGTAGAGCACGGCTCGCGCGATGCCCACGGCATCGGCCTCGCCGCCGGCCACGATGGCTTCGGCCTGCTGCGGCTCGGTGATCAGGCCGACGGCGATCGTCGGCAGACCGGTTTCCTGCTTCACCCGCTGCGCCAGCGGCACCTGGTAGCCGGGGCCGATCGCGATCTTCTGCTGCGGCGACACCCCGCCGCTCGACACATGGATCGCATCGCAGCCACGCGCCTTGAGCGCCTGGCCCAAGGCGATGGTGCTCTCCACGTCCCAGCCGCCGTCGACCCAGTCGCTGGCCGACACCCGGATCCACACCGGCCGCTCGGCCGGGAAGGCGGCGCGCACCGCGTCGAACACCTCCAGCGGAAAACGCATGCGGTTCTCCAGGCTGCCGCCGTATTCGTCGGTGCGCCGGTTGGCCAGCGGCGACAGGAACTGGTGCAGCAGGTAGCCGTGGGCACCGTGGATCTCCAGGCCGTCGATGCCCAGCCGGGCGCAGCGCTCGGCGGCCTGCACGAAGCCTTGCTTCACCCGGGCGAGGCCGGCGGCGTCGAGCGCCAGCGGCGGCTCTTCGGTGGCGCCGTGCGGCACGGCCGAGGGTGCGACCGCTTCCCAATGGCCGGGCTGGCCCGACGCGATCTGGTCGCCGCCCTGCCAGGGCGCGCGGCTCGACGCCTTGCGCCCGGCGTGGCCGAGCTGCACCGCCACCTTGATCGGCGAATAGGCGCGTACCGCCTTCAGCACACGCGCCAGGGCGGCTTCGTTGTCGTCCGAATACAGGCCCAGGTCGTCAGGCGTGATGCGGCCTTCGGGCACGACCGCGGTAGCCTCCAGGATCAGCAGGCCCGCACCCGACAGGGCCAGGTGGCCGAGGTGGATCGTGTGCCAGTCGGTCGCGTTGCCGTCCACCGCCGAGTACTGGCACATGGGGGCGATGACGACGCGGTTGTCCAGCGGCAGCTGGCCGATCTGCCAGGGGGAGAAAAGCTGACTCAAGGTGCGGCTCCGGGGTGGATTGCAATGGCGGGCACGGCCGGCGGCGCACGCCGGCTCGCGGTGTGGATCAACAAGGCAGCCACCACCATCGCGGTGCCTGCCAGTTCGTGCGACAGCGGCGGCTTGCCGAGTGCGGCGGCCATGAGCAGAGCCGACACCGGCACGAAGTTCATGAACGCCGTGCCGGTGACCGCCCCCAATGCCGCGACACCGTAGTTGAAAGCCAGCACCGCGAAGCCCGAGGCCATGACCGAGATGTAGAGCAGCGCATGCCAGTGGTGCTGCAGCTGCGCCACCGACGGCGGGGTGGCGATGCCCATCGCCGTGGCGACCAGCGCCGCGACCACCAGCAGCGGCCAGGCCGCCACCATGCTGAGCGCGCTGTACTCCAGCACGTCGAGCTGCGGAAAGCGCGCCGGCCCCCGTGTGTACCAGACCCAGCCGAGCGAGCCCGCCAGCGCGATGCCGTCGCCCAGGCCGGTGTGCGCATCGCTGGCCGCGCCGTGGGTGGCGACGCCCGACACGATCACCACGCCGACCAGCGCCAGCACGGCCGAGCCCGCGGTGATCCAGCCCGGGCGAACGCCGTCGAGCGCCCAGCGCACCAGCTGCGAGGTGATGGGAATCGTGGCCACGATGACCGCGCTGTGCGAGGGCTCCGACAGGCTGAGCCCGACCAGCAGCAGGATGCCGAAGACGCCGAACCCCATCACGCCGCGCACGGCCAACGGCAAGGCGGCGCCCCGCAGTCGCTTCCACGGACCGGCGCCACGCGGCACCAGCAAGACGGTGAACATCAGCGCCGCGACGGTGTAGCGCACGACGGTGAGCCAGAAGGCGTCGACCTGTGGCAGCACGTCCTTGCCCACCATGAACATCGATCCCCAACTGGCGGTGGCCATCAACAAGGCGACGATACCGGGCAGGCGGGAAGCGGGTGTCATGCAGGGGCAGGTGAGAAACAGTCACAAATTATGGAGGTTTGCGGGAAAACCCGTGCGCCGAACCGACACTTGCCCCCCATCGTTCCATACCCGATGCGAACCTGGGGTTTACCCAGGGTTGTCACAGAAGGCAGCTCCAATTCACCCAGCTTCCTGACCGGACGCTGACCGGAGACGACCGCTGCCTATCGGCGAGTCAACCGGTGCCTTGCAATTCACAAAGCCTCAAATGAAAAAGACTCTCGTCGCCATCGCCGCCCTCGCCGCTTCTGCGGGCGCTTTCGCCCAGTCCAACGTCACCCTGTTCGGTGTGATCGACGCATCCGTCGCCCGCGTTTCCACCGGCGGCAACCATGTCGCCGGCCTGGCCACCGGCGACCAGACCAGCAACCGCCTGGGCTTTCGTGGCACCGAAGACCTCGGTGGCGGCCTGCGTGCCGGCTTCTGGCTGGAAGGCGGCTTCAACGTCGACGCCGGCTCCGGGTCGACCAACGGTGCCTTCGGCTTCGAGCGCCGCGCCACCGTCAGCCTGGAAAGCAAATCCGCCGGCGAACTGCGTATCGGCCGTGACAAGCTTCCGAGCTATCTGAACATCGAAACCTTCGACCCCTTCGCCGACATCGGCATCGGCGGCCTGGGCGCTTCCAACCTGATCAGCAGCTCGGCTGCCGGCACCCCAGGCGGCAGCGCTCCCAAGCGCGCCAGCAACTCCGTGCAGTACATCCTGCCCTCCACGCTGGGCGGCTTCTACGGCCAGGCGATGTACGCGTTCGGCGAAACCAACTCGTCGCAAGCCAACGACAAGCAAGGCAACGCCTACAACCTGCGTGGCGGCTACAAGGCTGGCGCGATCAACTTCGGCCTGGGCTACGGCGAAGTCCGTGGCGGCGCCCTGACCCTGCCGGGCGGCGTCGACTACAAGACCACCACCGTGGGCGCGTCATACGACTTCGGCTTCGTGAAGCCGATGGTCCAGTTCGTCGGCGAAAAGGGTGGCGGCCAGAAACGTGAAGTGTTCGAAATCGCGGCCACTGCCCCGATCGGCGCCGGCGAGCTGCGCGCTGCCTTCAGCACCTACCGCAACAAGACCACCGACAACGCCGACGCCGACAAGTTCGCCATCGGCTACGGCTACAACCTGTCCAAACGGACCCAGGTCTACGGCACCGTCGCCCGCGTCAACAACGACGGCCTGGCCACGCGCGGCCTGGCGGTCTCGGGCCTGACCCAGCCGACCATCGCGGCCGGCCGCAACGTCACCGGCTACGAGATCGGCGTGCGCCACAGCTTCTGAGCGCCCACCGGACTGTCTGATTTTTCATTGCGAGTTGGGGCTGGAGCCTGGCGGCTTCAGCCCTTTTTTATGGGCGCCCGAATGCCGGCCGGCGCAGCCTCAGGGAAGCGCCCAGCGCTCCTGCCCGCGCGGCAGTTGCAGCACCCGCTCGGGCATTTCCCACACGATGAGTTTGGGCGGCGTCTGGCGGAAGGCGTCGCTGGCGAAGTAGGCCGAAGGCGAGCCCCAGAAATTGCCGCCGTCCTTGGCGAAGTTGCCGACCGGCGTCTGCAGCGCGGCGGCCAGGAACTCGGCGAAGTGCGAAGTGCGCGAGAAGGATGTGCCGATCAGGGCGACCTGCGGCAGATCGGCATCGCCGAAAAGCTCGGCTTCGGCCGAGGCAGCCGATGAAGCCGCCGCGACAGCCGCGTCGGGCTTGCGCAGCGTGAAGCTGCTGTCCGACGCTTCCTCGGGCACCGGCTGCAGCGACAGCGGCAGACCATCGAGCCCGGCCAGCCGCACCAGATCGCCCGGCCGGCGCGCCGGCATGCCGCGAACCACGTCCCAGTTCTGCTGAGGCGACAACTCCAGGCCCAGGCTGCGGGCCACGTCGGCCACCGCGCGCGCGGCGGCGTCGGCGGCGTTCTCGGTCCAGTGGGTGTCGGTGCGCAGGAACGGGTCTTCGCCACGGTCCTGCAGGGTCTTCAGGGCCGGCGTGGTGTCGACCACCGGCACGCCGGCGGCGGCCAGGCGGCTGACGAAGCCGCGCAGCCGGCCTTCCAGCGCGAGCGAGCGGTCGAGCTCGCACAGGCGCTGCGTCTCGATGCGGCTCTTGTCCGGCACCACGGCCACCATCAGGCGGATGCCGCGCTGGCGCAGCGCGGCCTGGATCTCGACGACGGCACGCGCGCGGTCGCGCAGGTAGCGGTCGCCATCGACCTGCGGCGCCAATTCCTCGGCCAGGAACAGCCAGCCCGGGCAGCCTTCGCGCACCTGCGGCCCGAGGTCGCTGATGGCCAGCCAGCTCAGCTCGCGCTCGCGTTCGGCCGCCACCCGCGCGAAAGGCGCGTTGGCCAGGGCCTGCGCCATGTCGCGCATGCTCGCGCCGTCCAGAAAGGCGGCGCGGGTGAGCGCGTGCGGCAGCAGGTCGAGCCGCTGCGTGACGACGGCGGTGACGGTGGTGGCGAGCCCGCCGGCCAGGAAGGCCAGCAGCGCCGCGCCCGACCAGCGTGCTGCCAGGCTGCGGGCCTTGGGCGGCTCGATCGGTGGCGCGGCGTTGGCGGCGGACGGTGCGGTCATGGGCGGCTTCCTCGTCTCAGAACTGGAAGTACAGGAAGGGCACCGCGCCCCGGCTGGCGATCAGCGCGAAGGACAACAGGAAAGCCGGCACCGGCCACAGGGCGCCGATGGCCGACAGGCGCGGTCCGGCCCGCGCGGCGATCTGCGGCGCCACCGCCGGCCAGACCACGCAGACGATGCCCAGCGCGAAGGCCAGCAGGTGCGCGCGCCGCAGGCCGGCGTCGAGCGCGTCGCCCACCTCGAAGCCGCCGTGCAGGCCGAACTGGCCGGCCAGCATGCGCAGGGCGCTGTCGAAATCGTGGGCGCGGAACAGCGTCCAGGCCAGCATCACGAACAGCAGCGTGGCGATGCGCGCCAGCGGCATCGCCAGGGTGCGGCCGCTGGCGCTGTAGGCCCGGGCACAGCACAGCGCCACGCCGTGGGCGATGCCCCAGAGCAGGTAGTTCCAGCTGTCGCCGCCGTGCCAGAGGCCTGCGATGGCCATGGTGAGCAGCAGGTTGACGTAGGTGCGCACGCTGCCCCGGCGGTTGCCGCCCAGCGGGATGTAGAGGTAGTCGCGAATCCAGCTCGACAGCGACAGGTGCCAGCGCCGCCAGAAGTCCTGGATGCTGCGCGCCAGGTAAGGATGGTTGAAGTTCTCGGGAAAGTGAAAGCCCAGCATCAGCGCGATGCCGATCGCCATGGCGCTGTAGCCGGCGAAGTCGAAGAACAGCTGCAGGGTGTAGGCCGCGCAGCCGATCCAGGCGTCGGCGAAGCCCGGCCGGGCCTGGGAGAAAGCCAGGTCGACGATGGGTGCCAGCGTGTCGGCGATCAGCACCTTCATGCTCATGCCCACCATGAAGCGCCGCGCGCCGGCGCCGAAGCCGTCCCAGCCGAAGCTGCGGTTGCCGATCTCCTTCTTCACCCAGTCGTAGCGGATGATCGGCCCGGCGATCAGCTGGCCGAACATGGCCTTGTAGGCGGCGAAGGCGACGAAGCTGCGTTGCGCGGTGACCGTGCCCCGGAACACGTCGACCAGATAGGAGATGGCCTGCAGCACGATGAACGACAGCCCGATCGGCAACGCGACCTTCTGCCAGGCGATCGGCATCGCGCCGGCATGGCCGAGCGCGGTGTTGATCGTCTCGACCACGATGTTGGCGTACTTGAACCAGCCCAGCAGACCGGCCATGACGACGATCAGCACCGTGAGCTGAATGCGCCGCATTTGGGGCGCGGTGGTGGCGGCGATGGTCAGGCCGCCGCCCCAGGTAAGCGCGGTCAGGCCGACCAGCATCAGCAGGTAGGGCGGGCTCCACCAGCCGTAGAAGATCCAGCTGCCGGCCAGCAGGGTGCCGTTGCGCAGCGCTTTCGGCGTGATCGCGTAGGCGATCAGGAAAAGCGGGAAGAACAGCAGCAGGAACTCGAGCGAGGCAAAAACCATGGGTGCGACTGAGCAGCTTCGGCGTGCCGTGGCGTGGCAGAAATTTGGCGCAGCTCCATCAGAGGCTGGCCACTCCTGAGAAGCTCGACAATAGTATCAGTCTGTGACGTCCGAAACGCTTTACCCGTACGCCCTGCGAGGCGCCTGCGCGTGCTTCCGTGTGAGGCTTCCCCTTATTTTTCGTCAGAGCTGCATGAGTATCATGCTGAAGGTCTTGCCCGGATGTGAGTATGGGAAAGGCTCGAAGGTCTGAATGCTGGATTGATTCAGCGTGAGGCGCACTTCACGTTTGGGATAATCATCAGTCAGCGATTCATAAGGCTCGCAGCTATAGGCGGAGCTATAGGCGGGTCCAATCTTGACGTTGCCTGTAAAAACGATCTCGTCAACATCGTTCTTGTCGATCAGAAGCAAACCCTTCTTGGTTAACTTCGGATCGGTGTCCGCCTCCACTCCCGCCGGCCCCTCTCTGTTAAGGAGCAACATAATGCCTGAATATTGCTCGGGATTATAATGGTTGATTCGCAAGAGATGGGGATAGGTAATTAACTGAAACATGTCGAATGTAAGAAACCCCGAAGTTATCGCCGAAAAGTCGCGGTGATTCAGAATCTTGAGATAGGTGGACATAAGGGCTCACTCCGCATCAAATGGTTGGAGAAGCAGTATGTCGAATAGGCAAGGCTATTTTTGTTCGCCCCCCCCCGGTCCGGTTGGACTAGTCGCCCCGGCCGATTATGCAAACCCCGCCTTCAACGGGCGATGGCGTCGGCGGCGAAGATGAGCTTGGATGCACCAGCGCCAGCAGGCACCAGCAGCAGGCTGTAGCGTTGGCCGGCCTGCAGCGTGCCGAGGTCGACGGAGGCGCCGCGCGGCTGGCCGTCGCAGGTGGGTTGCACCGACAGCGCCACCGGGTTGACCATGCGGCGCTGTACCGTCTTCTCGGCCACGCCGCTGAAGATGCCGACGCCCTTGCCTGCGGTTTGCAGCCCGGCGGCCTTGCAGCCGGCGTCGTAGTTGTAGAAGGCGATCGCCGACTTGAGCGCGTTGAAGTCGTCCGGCGATTCGGCGATGACCGCGGTGCGCAGGCCCTTGCCGTCGGCGGTGGGCAGCGCGACCACGGTAGCGAAGGCGCCGGGCGCGGTCTTGACGCTGACCGGGGCCTTCTGGCCGCCGCCCTCGAAGGCGCCACCGATGTTGGTGTCGGGCTTGACCGACAGGTATTCGGACACCGGCTTGTCGGCCGGCAATGGCAACCGGGCCTGGCCGGAGACCACTTCGAGCCGCTGTGGCGCGGCATTGACGAAACGCACGAAGGCCGAGTCCTGCGACGGTCCGGTGTCGTAGAGCTTGGGCGCGGCCTGGGCCGTGGCGCAGGCCGCGGCGGCCAGCGCGAGCAAAGCGAAACGCTTCATTTCTTCTTGGCCACGGCGGGCGATTCGGCGATGGCGTTGGCGATGGCCGAGCCCCACTGCTTGTAGCCGGTGTTGGTGAAATGCTGGCCGTCGATGGTGCGCCACTGGCCGGGCTTGGAGAAGGCCAGCGAATCCACATAGCTGCACGGCGCCACGTTGGAGGCGAGGAACTCGGAGGCCGTCTTCACCTTGTCGAAGGTCTTGCCGTACTGGCCGCCTTCGCTGCCCCAGGCCGGGCCGACCCAGACGCAGGCGGTGCCGGTGGAGGAGATGTCCTTGGTCAGCGCCGAGACCTGGCTGTAGGCCCAGGCCTTGGGATAGGTGGACTGCTTGTAGCCGCCCATGGTGTCGCCCATGACGACGACGACCAGGTCGGGCTTGTCGGTGGCGATGAGCTGCTTGACCGGCTTGGTGGCGGCAGCCGAGCCGACGAAGGTGATGGGGCCGTTGCCCGTGCGTTCGGCACCGCCGCAGTCGCTCTGCTTGGTGGTGGTCCAGTCGCCGGCGACCGAGCCGCAGACGCCGATGGTGTGCACCTTGGCGCCGGCCTGCACCAGCGGGTCCTGCAGGGTGTCGATGAGGTAGCCGCCATTGGCGAGGTGGCTGTCTCCGATGATGAGGATGGTGAGTCCGGCCAGGGTGGCGAGCATGGGATTCCTTTCAGTCGTTTTCTACCGGGCGGCGGCCGAAGGCGCGGGCGCGGTCCGGGTCCGTGCCGGTATTTCGGCTGATCCTACCGAAGCTGTAGGGCGGGCAAAAGGATTGTCGGCAGAGACAAAGCCGGGGGTCGGGTCTTGGCCACGCACCGCGCCGGCCGGCGCGGCCTGCGGCGCCAGCGACGGGTTGCGGGCGACCACGGCGGCCTCGGCGCGGCGCAGGTAGGCGACGGCCTGGCCCTTGCGGCCCTGGGCACGGTAGAGCCGGCCGCGGGTGGCCAGCACGTCGGGGTTCTGCGGTGCCAGCGCCTCGGCCTGGTCGATGCGCTGGTCGGCCTCGCGGAAATCGCGTTCGGCCACCGCCAGGCCGGCCGAAGCCAGCAGCGTGTTCACGTCGTTGGGTTCGCGCGAGAGCATTTCGCGGTAGATGCGCTGTGCCTGGCGCGGCTGGCCGGCGTCGGCGTACATGCGCGCCAGCAGGCCGAGCAGGGCCGGGTCCTGCGGGGTGTCGGCCAGCAGCGGGCGCAGCAGTTCGTAGCCGGCGGCGAGCTGGCCCTGCTTGCGCAGCGCCTCGGCCTGGCGCACCACATAGGCGCGGCGCAGGGTTTCCACGCGGCGCTGATCGTCGCTGTCGAGCTGGCCGGCCTGGATGCGGCCTTGCATCTGGCGCAGCAGGGTGGCCAGGCCGGCGTCGTCCTCGGCGGCGAGCAGCACGTCGCCGTAGCGCAACTGCAGCGCGGTGGTGGAAGCCTGCGCGGCGGGGTTGCGGGCGGTGCGCTCGATGGCGCCGCCGAGCAGCGCACGGGCACGGTCGAGCTCGCCCAGGTCGACATAGGTCTGCGCCACGATGGCCAGCAGCTCGGCGTCGTCGCCCACGCGGGCGGCCGACTGCGCCAGCAGCGCGTTGGCCTCGGGCAGGCGGCCGTCGCGGGCCAGCGCCAGGGCCTGGTCGGCCTGCACATGCAGCGCGGCGCTGCGCTGCAGGCTGCCCATGGCGGGCGTGCGCTGGGCCGGGGGAATCTTGTCCATCAGCTCCAGGATCGCGGGCCAGTCCTTCACCTCGGCCAGGAACAGGCCGTTGGTGTAGATGACCTCGGGGTCGGCCGGCTTGCGCTCCAGCAGCGACTGCATCAGGTTGCGCGCGCCGGTGCGGGCACCGTTGCGGTTGTCCAGGCGGGCGAGCTCCAGGCGCATCCAGGGGTTGTCGGGCGACAGGTTCACCGCCTGCTGCAGCTTCTCGCGCGCGCTGCCGTCCTCGCCCCGCGCGAGCATGGCGCGGCCTTCGCCGTAGGCCTGTTCGGCGCGCAGCTGGTCGATGTCGATGCGCGAGCGTTGCTGCGGCGTGAGGCCTTCGATGAAGGCCAGCGCCTCGGTGGTGCGGCCGGTGGACGACAGCGTGCCGACCAGGCCCTTGAGCGCGTCCGGATCGTCCGGGAAGCGGCTGAGCACATGGCGGAAGGTGCGCTCGGCGTCGACATAACGCTTCTGGTCGGTGTAGACGGCGGCCAGCGTGTTCTCGGCGGTGGTGTCGTCGCTTTCGGGATCGACCGCCATCGCCTGCTGCAGACGGCGCGCGGCCTCGTCGTAGCGGCCTGCCGTGCGGGCGGTGCCGGCCTGCTGAACCAGCTCCCAGTAGGTGGCCGAGTCGAGCGCCTGTTTCCACTGCTGCGGGCCGTCGATGCGTTCGGCCTGACGCAGGTAGTCGCGCGCTTCGCCCCAGCGCTGCTGCTTCACCCGCACCAGTCCGAGCCCGCCGAGCGGCCCGCCAGCCGCCGGGCGCAGCCGGTGGGCTTCGGCGAAAGCGGCTTCCGCCTCGGCGACTTTGTTGTTCTGCAAGGCCGCGAAGCCGTCGGCCATGCGCATCGACACCGGGTCGAGCTTGCGTGGCGCATTGGCGGCGGCCGCGGCCGCGCCGCCACGCGACGGGCCGGCCACGCCCTGGCCGGGCAGCTTGGGGCCGCGTCCGGCGAGCTGGTCGCGGATCTCGGTGTCGTCCGGATTGGCCGCGAGGTATTCGCGGAACAGGCCGGTGTAGGCGGCCGGCGGTGGCGAGCCCAGCCAGCCCATGGCGCCACGCCACTGTTCGGTGGCCTCGCCGCCGATGTCGCCGCGTTTGGACAGGTTGGCCAGCGAGCGCATCGCGTCGAGCCGGGTCGACGGGCTCTGCAAGCGCAGGCTCGCCACGGTGAGCGCGATGCGGGAGTCGCCGGGATAGTTCTTCTGCAGCCGCTGCAGGCCGGCCAGGGCTTCGTCACGACCGCCGTTGGTGTAGCCCAGCACCGAGTAGTACTCGACACCGATGCGGCCCAGCGGCTGGCGGCCCTTGAAGAGGGACTTGTACTTCTGCACCGCGTCGTCGAAACGCTTCTCGCGCACCAGGATGCGGGCCTGGTCCAGGTCGGCCTTGCCGGTATTGGAGGCCAGCTCCAGGTCCTGCTCCAGCTCCTTGAGCTCCTGGCTGTCGGGGTGCGCGCGGCGCAGTTGCTCGGCGTAGCGGCGGGCGTCGGCGGGCTTCTTGGCGTCCAGCGCCAGGCTGCCCAGGCGCGACAGCGCCTCGGCGTTGCCGGGGTCGGCGGCCAGCAGCTTGGTCCAGGCCTCGGTGGCGCGTTCAGGCTGGCGGGCCTGCCAGTAGCGGCCCTGCTGCAGCAGGGTGTCGATGACGGTCTGCGACTGCGCGGGCGCCGGCGCGGCCTGGGCGAGGGCGAAGCCCTGCGCGGACAGGAGCAGCAGGCCGCAAGCGACGGCGATCAATGAACGGGTGTGGCTCGGCATGGCGATGTCCAGGCCGGCGCGAGGGCGCCGGATCGGGTGAATTGGTAGCGTCCGTCCAGCCAGCCCTGGCCGAAAAGGGTGAGCACGAGGTCGTAATAAGGTGGCTGGCGCTGCTGCACGGCCTGCGGCGACAGCGCCTGCTGCAGCCCGTCGGCCACCCGCTGGCGCTGGCGCGCGAGCGCCGCCGGCGCGTTGGCGGAGGCCAGCAGCGGCAGCATCGCCGCGGAAAAACCGAAGGATCCGGTGCCGCGCATCGCGCCGGTCGACACGGTGACCGACTCCGGCGGCTGGCCGGCGGCGACCGTGGCGCGCACCTGGCCGGCCAGCGCGGTGCGCAGCGGCTGGGCCAGCGAGTCGGAGGGCGGGGTGACGCCGGCCCAGAGATAGGTGCGGATCGCGTCGTAGCTGCCAACGTCCTGCTTCTCCGGATGCGGCCCGAAGGCGCCCTTGCCCGTGGCGTCCAGCGTGAAGGCGGTCCAGTCCGGCGCGAAGCCGCTCGGCGCGGTCACGTCCTGGAAGATGGTTTCGGTGTTGCGCGCGATCGCGCCCCACGGTCCCACGGGCGACGCCGACACCAGCCGGCGCAGCACCGGCGGCGGCTGGTAGCTGGGGTTGAAATACCAGCGTTCGGGGTTGTGGTGGACGAAGCCGAATTCGCCGGGCATGAGCATCGGCCCGAGCCCGGGCACCGCGACCACTTCGCGTTTCTCGATCTCGGCCAGCAGCAGGCGCGCGTCGCGCTCGTAGGCCGGCTGCTTCCACAGCCGTGCCGCTTCGAGCAGCGCGTAGGTGAACCACAGGTCCGCGTCCGACGCCGAATTGCCATCGAGCACCCGCCAGGAGTTGTCCGGCGCGAGGCCCCACCACCAGGCCGGCAGGCGCCCTTGCACCTGCCCGCCCATGAGGTTGTCCACGCTCCAGCGCCACAGCGCGTCGAAGCGCGGCCGATCGTTGGCCACCAGCGCGAAGAACATGCCGTACGACTGCCCTTCGGACGAGCTGTGTTTCTGCGGCGTGCTCGCGTCGATCACCCGCCCGTCGGCCTGCACGAAGTGCGTCACGAACGCATCCCACAGCGGCCAGCGCGCATCGCACCCCGGCGCGCCCCAGGCAGGCGCCACGGCCGCCGCCGACAACAGCGTGAGACAGTCGCGCCGCATCATGCAACCCGATCCCCCAACAAGCAGCCAGCACTCCCCAAGCGGAGACCGTGCGCAGCACGCCGACTGTTGGTGAGGCGTGGCAGCGAGGCTATGCCGAGCCAGCCCGCCGCCCCCGGAGAGGGGGTAGGCGAAGACACGAAGTGCGTAGTCTGGGGGCGAGCCCATCTCTCCGCCCCCGGTGAGGGGGTAGGCGAAGACACGAAGTGCGCAGCCTGGGGGAGAGCCAATCTAGCCTCCATACGGGCTGCGAATCCAGTTGACCGGCATGACCTGCGGTCCCTCGTGCGGCCGGAACGCATAGCGCACATACAGGCTGCCCAGGTACTGGCGATAGTCGCGCGAGTTGTCCAGGCCCAGCCGGCCGCCGACGAACCATTGCGGCTCCAGCTGGTACTCCAGCGCGGCCGCGAGGCTGTAGCCGATGCCCGTCTTGCTCTGGCCGCCGTAGCTGGTGCCGGCAGCGGCCTGCGCGGCGGCGTCGTTCGGGAAGTACGGCGTGCCGTCTTCACGCACGTGCTGCACGCCCAGCGATCCCTTGACCTGGTAGGACATGCGGCCGGTGCGCTGCTGCCAGTCCACCGGCACGCCGATCGACAGGAACTGCTGCGGGCTGAAGTAGCCGCCCTGGCCGAGGGTGTAGTAGCCGAGGTTCTTGTCGTAGTTCAGGCCGGTGGCGGCCAGGCCGGCGGTGAACTTGGTGTCCTGCTCGTTGATCAGGCGAAAGAAGATGCCCGCGCCGTATTCGGCCCGGGTGTTGGTTTCCACGCCATGGCCGAGCAAGCGCGCCACACCGCCGTAGGCATAGAGGCCGTAGCCGCCGCGGTCGTAGTTGGCGTCGAGCCGCGCGCCGTTGGAAGACACGCCGCCCCACTCCTGGCCGGTGCGCGCGTCGCGTGCGCCGGCGAAGGACAGCACGCTGTCGGTCACCGCGCGGCGCTGCAGGTTCATGGTGAAGCTGAATTCCTCGCTCACCGGCATGCGGTAGCGCACGCCGCCGTTCACGTCGGTATAGCGAAAGCCGATCGGCGTGGTGCCGATGTCGACCGCCAGGTTGCCCTGCTCGTAGCCCACGCCCACACCCAGGCCCTGCTGGTTCTGGCCGCCGGCCGAGGCGCCCGGCTGCGCGGTGGCCACGACCGGGCCGCCGCCGAAGCGGCTGATGCTGTTGAAGGCGGTGTCGATGCGGCCGGTGCCCAGGAACACCGGGGTGACGTGGCCGGTGAGGGTGCCGTCGCCCATGTCCATGCGCAGCTGGATCGGCACTTCGGTATCGGTCAGCCGGCTCATGCCACGCTCGCCCTGGCGGGAGCGCACGACCACACCGGCGCTGACCTCCGGGCGGCCGCGCTGGCTTTCGATGTCGGCGATCTCGCGCTGGAGGTTGCGCAACTGCAGCTCGTCCGGGCTTTCGGGCGCACGGGCGACCACAGGGGGCGCGGCGTAGTTGGCGGACGAGGCGGCTGGCGTCGTGGTCGAGGCCACACCGTCGAAACGCGGGGCCGTGCGCGGCGGCATCGCCGGCACCACGACTTCCTCGCGCGTCGACAGGCTGCTGCGCACGCCGACCGGCGCCGGCACGACCGGCGCGGGGATGGCGGGCGACGCGACGGCGGCGGCACCACCGCCTGCGGGCGGCAGCACGACCGGCGGCATGTAGGCAGGCGTGCCGGTCAGCACGGGTGCCGGCGCGGCCGTGCGGCCGACCGGCGCGGATGCGGGCGACGACGCCGTCCCGCGCTGGATCTCGGCCAGCCGTGCGCGCACGGCGGTGTCCTTGGGCCGCACCTTCAGGTAGGCCTGGTAGAGCGGAATGTCGTCACGGCCGGTGCCGGCGAAGCCGAGCGCGGCGCGCCAGCTGCCGATGGCTTCTGCGCCGACGGTGCGGTCGCGCGCGAGCTGCGACAGCTGCACGATGCCGCTGCGCAGCGTGTCCGGCTGCGAGGCCAGCAGCTGCGCCAGGGCCAGCCGCGCGGCCATGTCGCCGGGCTGTTCGAGCACGCGCTGTTCCAGCTCGCGCCGGGTGTCGGCCGGGCTCTGGGTGGGGTCGGCCGCGAGCGGCACTTCCAGCGGTGCGGGGGCGGGCGCCGGCGCGCGGCCGCGCTTGGTGGCGGCCTGCGCCGGCATCGTCTGCAGGGCGCCGAGAAGGCACAGGACGAGGGTGCGGCTACGGGATGGATGCATGGGCTGCTCGCAGGGTCTCGCGCAAAACGCCGGATGGAACTGCCCCGGCCGACGCGGCCGGGGCACGGAAATCCCGCCGCCGGGGCGGCACGCGGCGGGGTTCGGTCTTCGGCGTCACACCACCAGGCGGCTGCGGGCGCGGGCGCGCAGCACCACGTAGATCACGATCGCCAGCAGGGCCGCGCTCGCCAGGCCCAGGATCACCAGCAGGATCGGGTGGCTCGACAGGAAGTACTGCACCGCGGTCAGCAGGCCGAGGCGACCGACGTGGTAGGTCTGCTCGGCCACCAGGCTGGAGACCTGGTCGCCACGCACCACCGACACGCTGCCCTGGATGTTCTTCACCCGGTCGAGGTCGAGCAGGGCGTCGATCGTGTTGCCCAGGCTCTCGGGCTTGTCGGTGGAGATCAGCACCACGCTGCGGCCGCTGGCCAGCGGCGATTCGAAGCCGGAGATCACGCCCTGGGCGCCGTCGCTGGTGAATTTCTCCTCCTGCTTGCGGTCTTCGGGGGTGACGCGGTGGTGACGATCCCACCAGTCGAGGAAGCGGCCGCGCAGGTCCGACAGCGGGAAGCTGCGGGCGGCGGGCGTGATCGCCGACGGAATGTTGGCGGCCCACTTCTGCACCAGCGGCTGGTTGGTGCCGGAAGAGAAGACCAGCAGGTCCTTGTCCTTGACGTTGTCGACCGCGGCCGCGCGGATGACGGTGACGCCGGTCGATGGATAGCCGGCCGAGCGGCCCATCAGGCCCATGGCGTCGAGGTAGGCACCCAGGTCGGCGCCGCCGGCGTTGTCGGGCAGCACCACGGCCGTCTCGGAGAGGTCGGCCATGCGGGTGAACGGGAAGCCGGCATTGCCGAAGGCGGCCAGGTCGGGCATCGGCAGGTAGTGCGAGAAGCCGGAGATGTCGATCGTCGAGTCGGCGTCGATGGCGCCCTTGACGTTGTCGAGCATCACGTCCTTGCAGAACCCTTGCTTGATGTAGTCGTAGTAGTAGTGGAACTGCAACTGCGAC
The DNA here is from genome assembly GCF_033546935.1 of Xylophilus sp. GOD-11R. Taxonomy (GTDB): domain Bacteria; phylum Pseudomonadota; class Gammaproteobacteria; order Burkholderiales; family Burkholderiaceae_C; genus Xylophilus. The sequence continues at coordinate 4,959,207 of NZ_CP137854.1, forward strand.
TGCGCCGGCAGCATGAACATCGGCACGCGCACGTGCTCGCGGGCCATGACGGTGCCGTCCTCGGTGGAGGGCAGCAGCGCGCTGAGGGCGGCCGGCACGCCGCGCTCGACCGCCAGCAGCGGGTAGGAGCGCAGGAACTGCTCGTTGACGTTGATGTTGAGCGAGGACTTGTCGGTCGTCGGGCGCGGCGTGTAGCGGTAGCGCAGGTCGATCGGAATGCCCTTCTCGCGCCAGCCGAACAGGTCGGGCGGCACGCGGAAGTTGACGCGGACCAGGTCGGGCTCGTAGCCGGAGACGTTCAGGCCGCGCTGGTCGGCGATCTCGCCGAAGCGCACCGGGCGGTCGCTGCGCAGCCACGCTGGCGCGTCGTAGGGCTTGCGCGCCACGACTTCCTTGAGCGGCTGCACGCTGGCCACGCGGCCCGACAGCGTGGTGCCGCCGACGGCCAGCACGTTGGCCGCGACCTTGATGTCGGCCGCATTGCGGCCCATCACCACCAGCAGCTTGGAGACCGGGTCGTTGGGGTTGGTGACCATGGCCACGGCCGGACCGGTCGGCACCGGCAGCTCGACGCCGGGAATGCCGGTGTTGCCGGTCATGAAGACCACCGCGGCGCCCTTGGCCGGGATGGTGTCGTTGGACGCCGGGAACTTGGCGCCGCGGTAGCCCGCCAGCGAGCCGAACCACGAGGCGACGGCGCCGGCGCCCTCGAGCGTGGCCTGCTCGGCGTTGCCGACAAAGACGAAGGGCAGTTTCAGGCCGCGCACGTCGCGGCGGTCGAAGAAGGGTGCCGGCAGCAGGTTCAGGTCGTCGGGCAGGGCGATCGGCGCGACGGTGAGCTCGAGCTCGCTCTGGTTGGCGATGCTGGCCCACAGGCTGGTGTGCACCGGGTCCTCGCAGTCGAGGGTGTAGTGTCCGATCAGCTCGATGTCCAGGCGGTTGAAGTCGGTGATCATCCGCACCGGGATGTTGACTTCGGTCTGCAGGTCGGTGCCGGCCTGCTCGCGCGGCACGGCGATGCTCTGCGCGACTTCCTGGTTCACCCGCACGTTGATGTGCGAGATGTTGGCCAGCAGGGCGGGCGAGTACGCGTACTTCAGCTTGAGCTTGGCCGAGGTGACGACCTCGTCGGCACGCACGCTGAAGGGCACGCCGCCGGAGCCCTGCACGCCGCGCAGCTGCAGCGGGAAGGTGGCGCCGAGCTGGCGCAGCGAGACCGAGTAGGTGCGCGTCGGGCCGGGAGGCGCGGGCGGGTTGACGGTGGGCCGGCCGACCACGCCGGCGGGCGAGGTCGAGATGCCGGACGACGATGCGGCGCCCTGGGTGCCGGCCGCGGTGCTGCTGCTGGTCTCGGTCGCCTTGTCGGCCTTGCGGGCTCGCGTGGTGGCGGCGTCGGCTGGCAGAAGCACCGTGGTGCCGAGTGCCAGCGCGATTGCCGCAGGAAGTACGCCCCGGGCCAGAGCCCGGTGCATGCGCGGCGTTGTTGCTGCTGTCGGAACCATCAATCCCCCGTCTTCAAAGTTGGGCCTGTCCGCCGCGTCATGCGGGGAATGCGCAGCATGCGCCAGGCGTTGATAAAAAAGATGCCGAAACCGCGTGCGCCGATGCGCAGCACGCCACCCAGCGCCTTGAGCGGCGTGTCACGCTCGCCCCGGCCCCAGTTCTGTGCCCAGAGATCGGCGCGCGCGAAAGTCATCTGCGCCAGCGCGACCTGCTGGATGGTGGTGAGTTCCTCGAAGTGCACGCCGAGCTTGTTGCCCCGGCGGAACACCACCTCGGCCGGGAACGAGGCTTCGTCCTGGTCGCGGTAGATGGACACGTAGAGCCGCTCGCCCAGGGGGATGTCGAGCTCGGAGGTGAGCGCCAGGCCCAGGCCGGTCTGCGAGAAGTCTTCCGTGCGGCAGGCTATGACGCGGCCGTCGGCCAGCGAGATGGACGCCCGCAGCGAGGCGATCACCCGCGGCGTCTTGCGCACCTGGCGGCTCTCGGAGGCCACCGCGATGGCCGCGCTGAGCATGATGATGTTGTAGGTGGTCCAGATCAGGTTGATCGCCAGCGTGGTGTATTGCTCGCGGGCGAAATCGCCGACGACCACCCGCCACACGCCCAGCCCGATGCCGATCAGGCTCAGCAACACGAGGATCACGTAGGGCCGGGCGATGTTCCAGTCGAAGTAGGAACGGTCGACGATGCCGCCCTTGGCGGTGACGTTGAACTTGCCCAGGCGCGGGTTGATGAAGGCGGTGATGGTCGGCCGCAGGATGTACCAGGCCAGCACCGACTCGTAGACCTCGTTCCAGAACGAATGCCGGAAGCGGCCCTGCATGCGCGAGTTGGTGATGCCGGCGTGCAGCAGGTGGGGCAGGGCGAAGGCGGCGATCATCAGCGCGGTGGCCTGGAACACCTGCGCACCGAAGAACAGGTAGGCCAGCGGCGCGGTCATGAAGATCAGCCGCGGCGCGCCGTAGAAGAAGTGCAGCATCGCGTTGAGGTAGCACAGGCGCTGGCCGAGCTTCAGGCCGCGCCCGAGCAGCGGGTTGTCGATGCGGCAGATCTGCGCCATGCCGCGCGCCCAGCGGATGCGCTGGCCGACGTGGCCGGCGAGCGATTCGGTGGCCAGGCCCGCGGCCTGCGGAATCGCCAGGTAGGCAGTGTTCCAGCCGAGGCGGTTGAGCTTGAGCGCCGTGTGCGCGTCCTCGGTCACGGTCTCCACCGCCATGCCGCCGATGGCCATCAGCGGTTCACGACGGATCAGCGCGCAGGAGCCGCAGAAGAAGGTGGCGTTCCAGAGGTCGTTGCCGTCCTGCACCAGGCCGTAGAACAGCTCGCCCTCGTTGGGAATGGCGCGGAAGGTCTGCAGGTTCTTCTCGAACGGATCGGGCGAGAAGAAGAAGTGCGGCGTCTGCAGCATCGCCAGCTTGCGGTCCTTGAGGAACCAGCCCATGCACACCTGCAGGAACGAGCGCGTGGGCACGTGGTCGCAGTCGAAAATGGCGACGAATTCGCCCGAGGTCACCTGCAGCGCCGAATTGATGTTGCCGGCCTTGGCGTGGCGGTTGTTGTCGCGGGTGATGTAGCCCACGCCGACCTCTTCGCAGAACAGGCGGAACTCCTCGCGCCGGCCGTCGTCGAGCACGAAAACCTTGAGCTTTTCGCCCGGCCAGTCCATGCCCATGGCGGTGTAGACCGTCTGGCGCACCACTTCGAGCGGCTCGTTGTAGGTGGGGATCAGCACGTCGACGGTGGGCCAGGTGTCGAGCGTGGCAGGCATCGGCAGCGGCTTGCGCTCCAGCGGCCAGGCAGTCTGGAAATAACCCAGCAGCAGCACGGTGAGGGCGTAGAGCTCGGCCAGCACCAGGCCGGTGCCGAAGAAGGTATCGACGAAGCCTTCGAAGCCGGTGGTCTCGGTGATGCGCCAGTAGATGTAGCGCAGCGAAGCGGTCAGCGAGAAGACGATCATGGTGAGCGTCGGCAGCCGGCCCGGCACCTTGCGCAGCAGCAGCGCGCAACCGAAGCTGACCGCTGCGAAGATCACCTGGCCCCAGAAGTCCAGCGGCACGGTGAACACCGTCACGAACAGCGCGATGCCCACGATGCCGGCGATGATCCGCGCGGCCGGATGCCGCCACAGCGAGAGGTTCACCACGTCCGTCATGCCGGTGCGCAGTCGCTGGCGCAGGCTGCGCTGCGGCACCTGGAAATTGTCTTGACTGGTCATGGCGCTTGAACTCCTGCGCAGAGCCGTGCGAGCACGGTCTTCGCGATTTCCATCAGGTCGGCCGCTGCCTGGCTGTCCTGGGCGTAATCGAAAACACTTTGGTCGTAGGCCAGCGCCTCGGCGACCGACTGGTCGCGGTGCACGCTGCCCACGAAACGCTCGCCGAACAGGCCGCGCATCACCTGCGCGACGTCGGCCGAGAGCTGGCGGGTGGCGTCGGCCTGGTTGATCAGGTGCAGGTGGCCCTGGTAGTCGCCCCGCCCCTCGGTGTAGCTGTCGACCAGGCTTTCCATCATGGGCAGCGTGGCGTAGGAGGCGGCGTCGGGCAGGGTGACCAGCAAGGCCATGTCGGCGGTGGCCAGCGCCTGGCGCAGGTAGACCGACGGGCCGGGCGGGGTGTCGATCAGCACGATGGCGTGTCGCACCATGCCAAGGTTTTCGAGGTGCTCGCGCAGCCAGTCCGGGTGCGTGGCGAGATGCTCCTCGAACAGCGTGCGGTCGTCTTCGTTGAGCACACCGTACGACATGACGGCCACGCCGCGATCGCTGCGCTCGCAGTTGGCGCGCCAGGAGCTGCCGGCGAGTGTCGCGCGCGACAGGCCGTCGATGGCCTGCGGGTCGAGCCCGAAATGCAGTCGCAGCGCGTTCTGCGGGTCGAGGTCGGCCACGAGCACCGGCTGACCGGCGTGGGACAGCGCTGTCGCCAGATTCGCGGTGACAGTGGTTTTGCCGACGCCGCCTTTGGCCGAAGCGATGGCCAGCACTTTCACGAGCGCAGCAACCTTCTGAGGATGGACGCGTTGCGGTCGGCGGGCGCGGCCGGTGGTTCCGGTGCACGCGCCAGTCGCGCGAAAACGCCCGCGAGTTCGTTGCCGCCGGCCGCAGGCACCGGCGTCGGGGCGGCGCGAGGCGGCGCGGGCGGCACCAGCGGCTGCGGGGCCTTGGGCGTTGCGGCGCGCGCGGGCAGTGGCTCGGGCGAAAGAATCGGCTCGACCGGTGCGGCGGCGGCCATCACCACCGGCTCGACCGGGACCTCGCTCGCGGTCGGACGGGGCGGCACCATCGGCGCACGCGGGCGGGCGACCGGCGGGCGATGGCGCGCCTCTTCGGCGGCAGCAGCGGCCGCGGCTTCGTCGAACACCGGCGCCACCGGGCCGTCGGACACCGGCGCGGCGGGCAGACCACCGGCGACCGGGCCGGGTCGCACCACGCGCGCGGCGTCCTGCTTGCGCACGTTGGCCAGCAGCGGCCAGCGTTCGCGCGACTGGCGCACCACGTTGTCGCGACCGAGTTCCTGGTAGCCGTCGGATTCACCGCCGAACTGGCGGTAGAGGTTGGCGATGTCGTCGGAGCTCATCGGCCCGTCTCCAGGCGGATGCGCGGGGCAGACTTGCTCATGCGGCCTCCAGTCGCAGCTCGATGGAACCGGCGGCGTCGGGCGCGCTCACCTGCCGCACCTGCAGGGTGCCGGCCTGCGACTGGCGGAACCATTCCTGGTACACGCCCTCAAGGAACGCCGGCGACCAGGCGGTGGAGTCCGGTCCGAAGGCGGTGATCAGCGGCGAGCAGTAGTGCTGGATCCGCAGGCTGCCCGGCAGTTCCTCGAGCGCCACCCAGCCCCAGTCCTGGCCGACCCAGATGCGACCCATGGCGATCTGCAGCTCGTCGAGCGTATTGCAGTCCGGCAGCGGACTGGCTTGTGCGAAGCGGGCGCCGAGGCGGCGCATCAAGGCCTGCAGGTCACCCTCGGCCAGCTGCTGAGAGAACTCTTCAGCCATGGCCCGCAGGAAGCCTTTCCACTGACGCGAACACTGCAACTCGGAAAAATATTCGGCGACGACTGGTTCCACGAGGTGAAGGCTTAGTGAGTTGTAACTTCAAATGGGAAATGTATGCAAAGGTAGGATAGCAGAGCAACTATCGTCTGTCGCTTGTGATTAGCCTGCGACTGCCAGAACCGTTGCGCAATCACTCCGGCGTCACAATCGGGCGATGCCGCAGCCAACGTCCGATAGCCACGCCGCCCCGCCCCTTTCCAACGCTTCCAACGCTCCCGCCGCGCCCACCGCCCCGGCCGCGAGCCCCGACACCCAGTCACCGCTCGCCCCCCTGCACTCGCCGATCTTCCGCATGCTGTGGGTGACCTGGGTCGTCGCCAACACCTGCATGTGGATGAACGACGTGGCCGCCGCCTGGCTGATGACCTCGCTGACCACCTCGCCGGTCATGGTTGCCCTGGTGCAGTCGGCCTCCACCCTGCCAGTGTTCCTGCTTGGACTGCCCAGCGGCGCCTTCGCCGACATCCTGGACCGGCGGCGTTATTTCATCGTCACCCAGATCTGGGTGTCGGCCGTGGCGGTGCTGCTGTGCGTCACGATTCTTTCCGGCTGGATCGGGCCGGGCCTGCTGCTGGCGCTGACCTTTCTCAACGGCATCGGGCTGGCCATGCGCTGGCCGGTGTTCTCGGCGATCGTGCCGGAGCTGGTGCCGCGCTCTCAGCTGCCGGCCGCCATGGGGCTCAACGGCGTGGCGATGAACGCGTCGCGCATCATCGGCCCGCTGGTGGCCGGCGCGCTCATCGCCGGCGCCGGCACCGCCTGGGTGTTCGTGCTGAACGCGGTGCTGTCGGCCGGCGCGGCGGTGGTCATCACCCGCTGGAAGCGCCAGCACGTGGTGAGCCCGCTCGGCCGCGAGAAGCTGGGCAGCGCGATCCGCGTGGGCCTGCAGTTCGTGGTGCAGTCGCCACGCATGCGGGCAGTGCTGATCCGCGTGGCGTCGTTCTTCCTGCATTCGACGGCCCTGCTGGCGATGCTGCCGCTGGTGGCGCGCGCGCTGCCGGGCGGCGACGCCGGCACCTTCACCGTGCTGCTGGCCTCCATGGGCACCGGCGCGATCATCGGCGCGCTGGGCGTGCAGCCCCGGCTGCGTCGACGCCTGGGCCGCGAGGAGATCGTCTTCGGCGGCACGGTGCTCACCTCGCTGGCCACCGTCGGCGTGGCCTTCTCGCCCAACATCTACCTGGCGGTGCCCTGCATGCTGGTCGGCGGCGGAGCCTGGCTCTGCGCCGCCAATTCGCTCACCACCTCGGCGCAGTTCGCGCTGCCCGACTGGGTGCGGGCGCGCGGCATGGCGATCTGCCAGATGGCGATCATGGGCTCCACCGCCGTCGGCGCGGCGGTGTGGGGCCAGGTGGCCGACATGGCCAGCCTGCACATCGGCCTGGGCATCGCGGCGGTCAGCGGCGTGATCGTGATGGCGGCGGTGCAGCGCTTTCTGCCCGACCGCAGCCTCATCGAAGACCTGACGCCCTCACGGGCGTTCAAGGTTCCGGTGGTGGAGATCGCGCCGGAAGCCGGGCGCATCCAGGTGTCGATCGAATACGCCATCGATCCGGCACGCGCCGAGGAATTCCGCCTGGTCATGCAGGAGAGCCGGCGCAGCCGCCTGCGCCAGGGCGCGCGCGAATGGCACCTGCTGCGCGACGTGGTCGACCCGCGCCTCTACTACGAGCAGGTGATCGACGACTCCTGGACCGAGCATCTGCGCCGCTTCGACCGGGTCACCGCCTCCGACGTGGCCCTGCGCGACCGCAAGTTGGCTTTCCACGTCGGCGAAAGCCCGCCGGTCGTCACCCGGCGAATCATCGAGCGCTGAGGCTGCGCTTCAGTCGAAGCGCAGCGAGACCCCGGTGACGAAGGACGCGTCGCCGTTCTTCAAGCCCACGCCGGGATCGCTGTCGTAGCGGTAGTTGACGCCCGCCGTCAGGCTGAGCGTGTTGGTCATGGCCACCGAAATGCCCGCGTCCAGCAGCGCGCGGTAGGCGCCGGTATCGGTCAGGTTGGGGTAGACGGTGAGCTTCTGGCGCAGCTTGGTGGTGCCGGTGAGCTGGTGGCTGGATTCCTCGGCCAACACCATTTCCGTGCGGCCGTATTCGCTTCGGGTCTGGCCGAGCACGCTGGTCGGCGTGACGTAGCTGTCCTGGGTGTAGCCCAGGCCGACCGAGATGTCGAAGGTGAGGTCGTCGCGGCGGATCATGTGCCGGCCCACACCGCCTGCCAGCGAATACCGGTGGGCGATGTTGGCGGGCCGGTCCTTCAGGAAGTCGCCCGAGCCGAAATAGAAGCTGTTGCGGGAGATGTCGCGGTTGTATTGCGTTCCGGCCACGTAGCGCTGGGTCGACGTCACGCCGTTGACCCGTCCGAAATTGCCCTGCCCACGAAAGGTGAGCTTGTCGTGATCGGTCACCTTGGCCGCCTCGCCCGTCGCGTTGAACTGCGTCGTGTCGGTATTGCCCGAAGTGGCGTTCGCACCGGCGGTCAGCAGGTAGCGCCACTTGCCATCGGGCTTGAGCGTGACCTGGGCTTGCGCGGAACAGGCGGCTACGGCGGCCAGCAGGGCGAGACTTCGCGCGGGCTTGCGTACGGGCATGGGTTCGATCCTTCCGAGGGTTTTGCCTAAACCCCCGATGTTGCACTGCAGCAGGTCGGTCCGTCTTTACAGGGCTGCTGGGCTTGTTTCAAGTCGTAGGGTTTGCCCGCGTCGGCGGCGGTGCATGAAAGGCGTCATCACGCCCAGGCCCAGCGCCAGCATGGCGTAGGTGCCGGGTTCGGGAATGGGAGAGACGGCCACGTCGTAGGCGACATTGCGGATGGCCAGGATGGAAGGGCTCTCATCGTCGAAGCCGTTGGCGACCCCGAAGGTGATGGAGCCGGAGTACGGCGCCGAAAATGTGTATGTCATCCAGTTGGTGCTGCTGTAGTCGCCGACGCCTCCGACATGACTCAGGAACTGGAAGCCCTCCGTGGTCGTGAAGTGATAGGCGTAGTCGTCGATGTAGTTTTCGACGAAGACGTCGCCCGCACCGAAGCGCCATTCGAAGGAGTGCAGGTTGCTGACTTGGCCGCTGAGCCGGGCGGTACCGCTGAGCGTCGCCAGGTTCTCTTCCACCGAAATGGCCGAATTGGTGCCGGTGAACCTGCCGAAGGTAGTCAGGTCGACATACGCCGCCTTGGCGCCGGAGCCCGTCCCGGTCAGAACGATGGCGATGGGCAAAATCAAATGTTTCATGGCTGGAACTCGAAGAGATGGAAATTGATGCCAAATCATTTTTCGATTCCGACACGAAAGTAGGCGATCGCTAATTCGGTAATGAATTTGACTGCCTGTAAAACAATGTTGCGTAGGTGGCGCACATATTGCGGGTTTCATGCAGACGAAACGGGTTTGCATTTCGGTAGAGAGCGCCGCGGCGTCCTTTGTCGCGGATTTCTCGCGGGACCAAGTGCGCCCCGCAATACCGGTTGCGTTTTGTTGCGCCGCTTTGAATGATCCGCTGGGTATTCGCCCAGTGAGTGGCCTCCCGCCTCGAGCGGCCGCACGGTAAAACTTGCTCACGCCCGTCACGCATCGACCGCTAAAATCAAAGAGTTACCGGTGGATTACATCCGCCGTGGTCTTCACCCTTCTCCCATCCACTCATCATCGGAAAACAACCCATGGCTCTCGTCTCGATGCGCGAACTGCTGGACCACGCGGCCGTCAACGGCTACGGCATCCCGGCCTTCAACGTGAACAACCTGGAACAAGTCCAGGCCGTCATGGAAGCCGCCAAGGAAACCGGCGCGCCCGTGATCCTGCAGGCCAGCGCCGGCGCCCGCAAATACGCGGGTGAGCCTTTCATCAAGCACCTGATCCAGGCCGCGGTCGAGGCCTACCCCAACATTCCGCTGGTCATGCACCAGGATCACGGCCAGAGCCCGGCCATCTGCCAGGGCGCGATCGACCTGGGCTTCTCCTCGGTCATGATGGACGGCTCCCTGCGCGAAGACGGCAAGACCCCGGCCGACTTCGACTACAACATGAGCGTCACCCGCCAGGTGGTGCAGCTCGCGCACAAGGTGGGCGTCACCGTAGAAGGTGAACTCGGCTGCCTGGGCAACCTCGAAACCGGCGATGCCGGCGAAGAAGACGGCATCGGCGCCGACGTCAAGCTCGACCACAGCCAGATGCTGACCGACCCCGAGGAAGCCGCCGAATTCGTCAAGGCGACCCAGCTCGACGCGCTGGCCATCGCCATCGGCACCAGCCACGGTGCCTACAAGTTCAGCCGCAAGCCCACCGGCGACATCCTGGCGATCAGCCGCGTGAAGGAAATCCACCAGCGCATTCCCAACACCCACCTGGTGATGCACGGCTCGTCGAGCGTGCCGCAGGACCTGCTGGCGATCATCAACCAGTACGGCGGCAAGATGAAGGAAACCTTCGGCGTGCCGGTCGAAGAGATTCAGGAAGCCATCAAGTTCGGCGTGCGCAAGATCAACATCGACACCGACATCCGCCTGGCCATGACCGGCGCGGTGCGCAAGTTCCTGGCCGAGAACCCGGACAAGTTCGACGCCCGCGAATGGCTCAAGCCGGCCCGCGAAGCCGCCAAGCAGATCTGCAAGCAGCGCTACATCGAGTTCGGCTGCGAAGGCCAGGGTGCCAAGATCAAGGGTGACTCGCTCCAGGTCGTGGCCGGCAAGTACGCGCAGGGCGAACTGGCCCAGGTCGTCAACTAAAAAGGGGCACTCGCGGCGGCGCGCTCGCCCGCCGCGATAATTGCCGGCCCGGCGCCCGAAGCGCCGGGCTTTTTCTTTGGGCTTCTTCGCCCCGCCGCTTCCAGGTTTCTCCGCATGACCGTCGACGCACTCCACACCTCCGCCCTCACCTCGCTGCCGCTGCTCGCGCGCGGGAAGGTCCGCGACAACTACGCCGTCGGCGACGACCGCATCCTGATGGTCGCGTCCGACCGCATCTCGGCGTTCGACGTGATCCTGGGAGAGCCGATTCCGGGCAAAGGCGCCCTGCTCACCCAGATGGCACTGTTCTGGTTCGAGCAGCTCGAAGGCATCTGCGCCAACCACCTCACCGGCGATGCGCCCGAAAGCGTGGTGAGCGCCGCCGAATTCCCGCAGGTGCGGGGCCGCTCGATGCTGGTCAAGCGGCTCAAGCCGGTGCCGGTCGAGGCCGTGGTGCGCGGCTACCTGGCCGGCAGCGGCTGGCAGGAATACCAGCAGAACCAGGCCGTCTGCGGCGTGCCGCTGCCCGCCGGCCTGCGCAATGCCAGCAAGCTGCCCGAGCCGATCTTCACGCCCGCGGCCAAGGCTGCGGCCGGCGAGCACGACGAGAACATCGACTTCGCCCAGGTGGTCGCCATCGTGGGGCCGGAGCTGGCCGCCGAGATCCGCGACACCAGCATCGCGCTCTACAAGGCCGCCGCCGCCATTGCCGCCGAAAAGGGCATGATCATCGCGGACACCAAGTTCGAGTTCGGCCTCGACGCCGACGGCAAGCTGGTGTTGATGGACGAAGTCCTCACGCCCGACTCTTCGCGCTATTGGCCGCAGGAAGGCTACGACGCGGCGTTGGCCGCCGGCACCAATCCGCCGAGCTACGACAAGCAGTTCGTGCGTGACTGGCTGGAGGCCGCCCGGGTGCATGGCCGTCCCTGGGACAAGACGCCGCCGGCGCCACGCCTGCCGCAGGACGTGATCGAGAAGACCGCCGCCAAGTACCGCGAAGCGCTCGAACGGCTGATGGCCTGAGCGGCCTCGCCTGACACGGCGCCTCAGCCGGCGCCGGTGACGCCTTCCGCCTCCAGGCCCAGCCGCAGCCGCGCGGCCGCCAGGATCTCGTCGGACAGGGCGTCGTCGTCCACCGCCCGCGCCAGCACCATGGCGCCGACCATCGTCGCGTAGTCGCCCAGGGCACGGGCGCGCCGGGCCGCGGCGGTCTTGCCCGGGCTGATCGCCTCCAGTCGCCCGGCGGCCGCCCGAATGCCCTCGCCGAACGCCCGGCGCACCGGCTCTGCCTGGCGGGCGGCGTCACCCCCCAGTGCTGCGACCACGCAACCCTGGCCCCGTGCGTCCCGGTGGCGGCTCGACAGGTACTGGCCGGCGATCTCCGCGCGCCGTGCTGCCGGCGCCGGCTCTACGCTGCCGGGCATCGCGCCCCACCGCTGGTCGATCTGCGCCGCAGCGCGTTGCGCCGCGGCTGCCATGAGTTCTTCCTTCGACGCGAAATGACCGTAGAAGCCGCCATGGGTGAGCCCGGCGCGGTCCATCAGGTCGGCCACGCCGATGCCGTCGAAACCCCGTTCGCGAAAGGCCTCGGCGGCCGCGTCGAGGATGCGCTCGCGGTTGAGCGCCATCTGCTCCTTGCTCACCTTCATGCTGCCTTCCTCCAAAGTTTGTCTGCCATTTTAGATGATGGTCGTCATATAATTAATCATGACGATCGTCATTTAAACAATTCCAGCTTCAGGAGCGACCTGCTATGATCGAATCCACTCCCAGCCCGCGCGGCACCGCGCTCGTCACCGGTGCGTCGTCCGGCATCGGCGCAACCTACGCCGAGCGCCTGGCCCGACGCGGTCATTGGCTGGTGCTGGTCGCGCGCGACGCGGCCCGGCTGCAGGCGCTGGCGGCCCGTCTCTCCGCCGAAACCGGCGTGCGCGCCGAGGTGCTGGTCGCCGACCTCACCGCACCCGCGCAGCGCGCCCTGGTGGAGCGCCGCCTGCAGGAAGACGCGTCCATCGACCTGCTGATCAACAACGCCGGCATGGCGGTCAACGGCAGCCTGATCGAAGCCGATATCGACGCGGTCGAGACCATGATCGCGCTCAACATCACCGCGCCCACCCGGCTCGCCGCGGCGGCGGCCAAGGCGTTCGCCGCGCGTGGCGCGGGCACCATCGTCAACGTGGCGTCGGTGCTGGCGATGGCGCCGGAGCTGTTCTCGGGCACTTACAGCGGCACCAAGGCCTACATGCTCAACCTGAGCCGCTCGATGCAGCTGCAGCTCGCACCGCTGGGCGTGCGGGTGCAGGCGGTGCTGCCGGGCGCCACCCGCACCGAGATCTGGGACCGCTCGGGCGGCTCGATCGACGCGCTGCCGGCCGACATGCTGATGGAGGTGGGCGACCTGGTCGACGCGGCGCTGGCGGGCCTGGACATGGGCGAGGCGGTGACCATTCCGCCGCTGCCCTCGCTCGAAGGCTGGCAGGCGATGGAAGACGCGCGCCTGGCGCTCGCGCCGAGGCTTTCGCTGCGCGAGCCGGCGGCGCGCTACCGGCAGGCGGCGGTGGAAGCCCTCTGACAGCGGCGCGGGCGTCGGTCCCGCGAAGTCTGGGGCGCGGGGATTGCCCCCGCGGCGCAGGCGCCGGGCAGAATGAAAGATCCTGTCACCATCTTCGCGCTCTCTTGGGCGCCCGTTCCCTGTGCCCACCGAAACGCGCGCCTCCACCGGCATACCGGGCCTCGACAACATCCTGACCGGCGGCCTGCCTGAACACCATCTCTACCTGATCGAGGGCACGCCCGGGTCGGGCAAGACCACCATGGGCCTGCAGTTCCTGCTGCAGGGCCGCGCCGAAGGTCAGAAGGGCCTGTACATCACCCTGTCGGAAACCAGCGAAGAGCTTCGCCAGGTGGCGGCCTCGCACGACTGGGACCTGACCGGCGTCGACGTGTACGACCTGGTGAGCGACGAAGGGCTGAGCGAGGAGTCCGAGCAGAGCATTCTTCACCCGTCCGAGCTGGAGCTCGGCGAGACCATCCGCGAGGTGATGGCCATGGTGCAGGAGTGCAACCCGTCGCGCGTGGTGTTCGACAGCCTTTCCGAGATGCGTCTCCTGGCCCAGAGCTCGCTGCGCTATCGCCGGCAGATCCTGGCCTTGAAGCGCTTCTTCGCCAACCGTGGCTGCACCGTGCTGCTGCTCGACGACAAGTCCGGCTCTACTGGCGACGTGCACCTGCACAGTTTGGCGCACGGCGTGGTCAACCTCGATCAGAACACCAACGAATATGGCCCGGACAAACGCCGGCTGCGGGTGGTGAAGCTGCGCGGGGTGAAGTTTCGCGAGGGCGAGCACGACTTCAACCTCGACAAGGGCGGGCTGAAGGTGTTTCCGCGACTGGTCGCCAGCGAGCACGGCCGGCCTTTCGACACCCAGCCGGTCAGCACCGGCACCGAGCACCTGGACGACATGCTTGGCGGCGGTCTGGTGCCCGGCAGCAACGTGCTGTTCACCGGCCCGGCGGGCACAGGCAAGACCACCACGGCGATCAGCTGCGCGGTACACGCCATGCGGCGCGGCGAGCGTGTCGCCTACTACCTGTTCGACGAAGGCCTGGGCACGCTGCGCATGCGTTCCAAGGCGCTCGGGCTGGACATCGACCCCTTCCTCGAGTCGGGCCAGCTGCTGTTGCGAGCGCTCGATCCGGCCGAGCTTTCGCCCGGCCAGTTCGCCCACGCGGTACGGGCCGCGGCCGAAAACGACAAGGTCGGCATGGTCGTCATCGACAGCCTCAACGCCTACCTGCAGGCCATGCCCGGCGGCAAGTTCCTGCTGCTGCAGATGCATGAGCTGCTGGCCTACCTGAACCTGCGCGGCGTGGTCACGCTGCTGATCCTGTCGCAGCACGGCATCGTCGGCGACATCCGCTCCGACGTCGACCTGAGCTACCTGAGCGACGCGCTGCTGCAGTTCCGTTTTTTCGAGGCACGTGGCAGCCTGCGCAAGGCGATCACCGCGATCAAGAGCCGCACGCTGGCGCACGAGTCGGTCATCCGCGAATTTCGCCTCGGCCGCGACGGCCTGGAGATCGGCGACGCGCTCGACGATTTCCAGGGCGTGCTGAGCGGCATTCCGCGCTACACCGGTGGCCGGCCGTTGCTGGGAGACGCCGCGCCCGAATCCATTCTCGCGATGCCGTCGAACCCCATGGGCGGCTGACCCCATGGAAAACCGGGTCCTGATCCACGCCCCGCGCGGTCGTGACGCGCAGGTCATCGCGGGCGTGCTGTCCACACAGGGCATCGCCTGCCTGATCTGCCCCGACACCGCCTCGCTGCTGGCCGAAATGGCGCGCGAGGCGGCTGCGGCCATCGTCACCGAAGAAGTGCTGGGCGAGGGCTTCGACACCGCGCTCGGCCAATACCTGGCGGCCCAGCCCGCGTGGTCGGACTTTCCCTTCGTGGTAATGGCCACGCGCCAGTCCGGCCGGCGTTCGGCCCGCGCGGTCGCGTCATTGCAGGAGCTCGGCAACATCGTGCTGTTGGAGCGCCCGGTGAACCCCGAGACACTGGCCAGCGCGGCGCGCTCGGCGGTGCGGGCGCGCACGCGGCAGTACGCCACGCGCAAGCACCTGGCGGCGATCGAGGCGTCCAAGCAGGTGGTGGAGGCGCTCAACGGCGAGCTGGAAAGCCGCATCCAGGCCCGCACCGCCGACCTCGCCAGCGCCAACGATCGGCTGATGCACGAGATCGCCGAGCGCGAACGTGCGCAGGCCAGCGTGGTGCAGGGCCAGAAGCTCGAAGCCATCGGGCGGCTGACCGGCGGCATGGCGCACGACTTCAACAACCTGCTGCACGTGGTCAACATGAACCTGCAGTTCATCGCCCGCATGGCCGACGACGAGAAGCTGGGCGTCTACGCGCGGCGGGCGCGCGAGGCGGTATCGCGCGGCTCACGGCTGACCGCCCAGCTGCTGAGCTTCGCCCGCGCGCAGAGCCTGCTGCCCAAGCTCAACGACGTGAACGCGCTGATCGGCAACATGCGCGAACTCATCGAGGTGTCGGTCGGCTCACGCATCCGCGTCGAACTGCATCTGGCCCCCGGCAGCGCGCCGGCCGTGCTCGACAGCGGTCAGCTCGAGATGGCGGTGCTCAACATGTCGGTCAATTCGCGCGACGCCATGCCCGACGGCGGCACGCTGAGCATCCGCACCGAGATCGTGTCGGATGGCCCCGCGCCCACGGTGCGGGTGAGCGTGAGCGACACCGGCGCCGGCATTCCGCCGAGCCTGCTGACCAAGGTGTTCGACCCCTTCTTCACCACCAAGCCGGTCGGCAAGGGCACCGGCCTGGGACTGAGCCAGGTGTACGGCTTCGCCCGCCAGTCCGGCGGCACCTCGGAGATCCGCAGCGAGGTCGGCCGGGGCACCACGGTGATGCTGCGCTTTCCGCTGGCGCAGGCCGAGGAAGCCGAAGCCATCGCCCAGCTGCCGGCCGCCGGCGTCGACGGCCATCCGGACCAGCAGGTGCTGGTGGTGGAAGACGATGCGCAGGTGCGCCAGGGCATCGTCGAATGCCTGCGCCTGCTCGGCTACACGGTGCACGAGGCCACCGACGGCGCGGCCGGACTTCACGCGCTGGAGCGGCACCGGCCCGACCTGCTGCTGGTCGACTACCTCATGCCCGGCATGAACGGCGCCGAACTCATCACGGCCGCGCGCCGCCTGCATCCGGGCATGCCGATCCTGCTGGCCACGGGCTATGCCGACATGGCCCAGGTCGAGAAGGTGATCGGCCGGCAATCGGTGCTGGCCAAGCCCTTCGACCTGGAAACCCTGGGCGCGGCCGTCGCGAGCGAACTGCGCGGCCAGACGGCCAGCACCGCGGCACACGACGCCGCCTGAGGGCGCCGCCGCCGCGTCAGCTCAGGTGCTTGCCGACGATGCCGGCGAGCTCGAACATCGTCACCTGGTCCTTGCCGAACACCGCGCGCAGCTTGTCGTCGGCGTTGATGGCGCGCTTGTTGGTCGCGTCCTGCAGACCGTTGGCCTTGATGTAGTCCCAAAGCTTCTTGATGACCGCAGGCCGCGCCACTGGCTCGGCGCCGATCACGGCGGCCAGTGCCGCGCTCGGCGTGGCGCCACCGCTGCTGGTCGTGGCCGTCTTGCGGGCCGCCTTGGGCGCAGCGGCCTTCCTGGCGGCGGCCTTCTTCGCGGGCGCCTTGGCCGAGGCCTTGGCGGCAGCGCCCGCAGCGGCGCCGGCCGCCGTCTTGCGTGGCGGGAACTTGGAGGTGCGCGGCTCGAACTCGAAGTTGACCTTGCCCGCGTCCGCATCCCAGGTCAGGAAAGCCTTGAACGCCCGGCGGGTCTTGTTGGAGATGAACTTGTCGAGCAGCTGCGTCTTGCCCCCGGTGAGCAGCAGGCGCATCTGCTCGCGCACCACCGGCTGCTGCAGGATCACCTTGCCGCTCTTGAACGTGCAGCTCGGCGTGGGCTGCGCCGCCGTCGGCACGGCCTTCTCGCAGACGTAGTTGCTGCCATGTTCGTAGACGCCGGCCTGGCAGATCGGGCAGGGGCCGATGGCCTCCTGGCCATGGAAGTCGACCAGCTCGCCCGATTCTTCGGCGTTCTTGTCGTCGCCGAAATCGAACTCCAGCTTCCAGTTCTTCACCTCGTCGTCGAACTTCAACAGGATCTCCGAGGTGAACGGCCAGCCGGCCTTGGAGCGGAAGCCCTCCAGCGGCCCGATGCGGTGCTCGCCCACCAGCTTTTCGGCCTCGGCCAGCTCGAAGGTACGGCCGGCCGGCGACTTGCCGAAAGAAAAGCCGCAGCCCTCGCGCACCTTGGTGCCCAGGCGGGCGGGCTCGGAATCGGTCGGAATGCCGACGCAGCTGTAGCGCCGGTAGTTCTCGCGCACGATGCCGCCGCAGTTGGGGCAGGGCGCGGCGAGCGTGGCGTAGTCGCCGGGCACCGTGTCGCGGTCGTACTCCTTGGCCTTCTGCACGATGCGCTGGGTCATCTGCGCGATCTGCTCCATGAAGGCCGACCGCGAGAGCTCGCCCTTCTCCATCTGCGCCAGCTTGTATTCCCAGTCGCCGGTGAGTTCGGCCTTCGACAGCTCTTCCACGCCGAGGCCGCGCAGCAGCGTCATCAGCTGAAAGGCCTTGGCGGTAGGGATCAGCTCTCGGCCTTCGCGCAGCATGTATTTCTCGGCGATCAGCCCTTCGATGATGGCCGCGCGGGTGGCCGGGGTGCCCAGGCCTTTTTCCTGCATCGCCTCACGCAATTCGTCGTCGTCGATCAGCTTGCCCGCACCTTCCATCGCGCCGAGCAGCGTGGCTTCGGAATAGCGCGCCGGCGGCCGCGTCTTCAGGCCCTTGGGGTCGACGCGTTCGGCCAGCGGCTTCTCGCCGGGCTGCACGCGGATGAGGATCTTGCTGTCCTTGTTGTCCTTGTCCTCGGCCAGTTCGTCGGCCGCTTCCTTGCCGTAGATGGCCAGCCAGCCCGGCTTGACCAGCACCTTGCCGTCGGAGCGAAACGCGTACGAACGGCCCTCGTTCTGCACCGTGCTGATGCGGGTGGTGACCTGGTATTCGGCGCTGGGGAAGAACACCGAGAGGAAGCGCCGCACCACGAAGTCGTAGAGCTTCTGTTCGGCATCGCTCAGGCCGCTGGGCGCCTGCAGGGTGGGGATGATGGCGAAGTGATCCGACACCTTGGCGTTGTCGAACACGCGCTTGGTGGGCTTTACGTAGTTCTGGTCGATCGCCTGCCTGGCGAAGGGCGCGAGGTGGCGCATGCCGCTGTCGGCCAGCATGCCCATGGTCTGCTTGACCACCGGCAGGTAGTCCTCGGGCAGGGCACGCGAATCGGTACGCGGATAGGTCAGGGCCTTGTGGCGTTCGTAGAGGCTCTGGGCCAGCGCCAGCGTGGTCTTGGCCGAGAAGCCGAAGCGGCCATTGGCCTCCCGCTGCAGCGAGGTCAGGTCGAACAGCAGCGGTGAAGCCTGCGTGGTGGGCTTGCTCTCTTCGGTGACCGTGGCGGGCCTGCCGCGTGCCGCATCGGCAATGGCCTGCGCGTCGCGCGCGTTCCAGACACGGTCGGCGCGCTGTTCGGGGTCGGGCACGCCGTCGGGGCCGGGCGGCGGTTTCTTCCACTGCGGGTCGAAATACTTGCCGGCGTATTCGCCCGCCTGCGCCGCGAAGGCCGCATGGATTTCCCAGTAATCGCGGCTGACGAACTTACGAATTTTTTCCTCGCGCTCCACCACCACCGACAGCGTGGGCGTCTGCACCCGGCCGACGGTGGTGAGAAAGAAGCCGCCGTCGCGCGAATTGAAGGCGGTCATCGCCCGCGTGCCGTTGATGCCGACCAGCCAGTCGGCCTCCGAGCGCGAACGCGCGGCATCGGCCAGGCCCTGCATCTGCTGCTCGCTGCGCAGCGAATCGAAGCCGTCGCGGATCGCCTGCGGCGTCATCGACTGCAGCCAGAGCCGGCGCACCGGCTTGCCCAGGCTGGGCTTGGCGCCGGCGGCGTATTGCTCGATCAGCCGGAAGATCAGCTCGCCCTCACGCCCCGCGTCGCAGGCGTTGATGAAGGCGTCCACGTCCTTGCGGCGGGCCAGCTTCACCACCGCGTTGAGCCGGCTCTTGGTCTTGTCGACCGGCTTCAGGTCGAAGCGCGGCGGAATCACCGGCAGGTTGGCGAAGCTCCACTTGCCGCGCTTCACGTCGAACTCTTCCGGCGCCTGGATTTCGACCAGGTGGCCGACCGCGCTGGTCACCACGTAGGTCTCGCTCTCGAAGTGGTCTTCGTGCTTCTCGAACTTGCCCGCCACCGGCGTGAGGGCACGCACGATGTCCTGCGCCACAGACGGCTTTTCCGCGATCACCAGGGTCTTGCTCATGGATGGATTCTTTTCCGTTTTTCTAGGGTCGTTCGTTCGACAGGCAGGCGGCGTGAATGGCGCGCTCGCGGGTGGCTCCTACAATCCGGGCTTCCCGCGCATGCGCACGCACGCATGCCTGTGCTTTTTTCAAACTAACAGAGTTTCGGCCATGCCTTCAACCGCCCCCGCCGCCGGCGGCCGCCGCATCCAGACCCGCCGCTCCGGCGTACACGGCAAGGGCGTCTTCGCGGTACAGGATCTCGCCGAGGGCGAAACCCTCATCGAATACGTCGGCGAAGTCATCAGCTGGCAGGAGGCGCAGGACCGTCATCCGCACGATCCCGAGCAGCCCAACCACACTTTCTACTTCCATGTCGACGACGACCGGGTGATCGACGCCAACCACGGCGGCAACTCCTCGCGCTGGATCAACCACTCCTGCGATCCCAACTGCATCGCCGACGAGGAAGACGGCCGCATCTTCATCAAGGCCCTGCGCGACATCGCCGCCGGCGAGGAGCTGAGCTACGACTACGGCTTGATCATCGAAGAGCGCTATACCAAGAAGCTCAAAGCTGAATACCCGTGCTGGTGCGGCGCGGCCGATTGCCGTGGCACCCTGCTGGCGCCCAAGCGCGGCAAACGTTGAGCAACTCGCCCATGGACGACATCCTGCGCTGGCCGGCCGAAGCGATCTGGCAGGAGCTGCATCCGCTGCTCGAGGGCTTCACCGTCGAGGTGCTGCCCGAGATCGACTCCAGCAACAGCGAACTCATGCGCCGCGCCCGCGACGGCCGCACCGAGCCCACCCTGCTGGTGGCCGAGCGCCAAACGGCCGGGCGGGGTCGCCAGGGCCGCGACTGGCATTCGAGCCGGGGCGACGCCCTCACCTTTTCGCTCGGCCTGCCGCTGGCGCCGGCCGACTGGTCGGGGCTGTCGCTGGTCGCGGGCGTGGCCATCGCCGAAGCGCTGCATCCCGACCTGGGCCTGAAGTGGCCCAACGACCTGTGGTGGCACGACCGCAAGATCGGCGGCATCCTGGTCGAGACGACGGGCTCGGGCGATACCGGTGCGCCGCGCTACGTCGTCGTCGGCGTGGGTTTGAACATCGCCCCACCGGCCGCGCCGGACGGCCTGCGCACGCCACCGGCCGGGCTGCGGGAGCTGTCGCCCGGCATCGACGCGCCGGCCGCGCTCGGCGCGGTGGTGCCGGCGCTGGTGCGCGCGCTGCTCGACTTCGCTGCGCAGGGATTCGCAACCTGGCAAGCACGCTTTGCCGCACGCGACGTGCTGCGCGGCCGCGCCGTGCTGCTGTCCGACGGCCGACACGGCACGGCCGCCAGCGTCGATGCCGACGGCGTGCTGCGGGTGCAGACGGCCGAGGGCTGGGAATCGGTGCGCAGCGCCGAGGTCAGCATCCGCCCGGCAGCCTGAGGCCGGTAACGCCATGGTGCTGCGCCTTCTCGCCCTGTTCCTGGTCCTGGCCAACGGCGTGTACTTCGCCTGGTCGCAGAACGCGCTGCGGGCCTGGGGCCTGGAGCGCCCGACGCAGAACGAGCCGCAGCGCTTGCGCCAGCAGATCCGGCCCGAGGCGCTGAAGCTGGTCAGCGCCGACGAGGCACGGCGCATCGCGGCGGCGGCACCTGCGGAGGCCGCCACTGCATCGGCCAGCGGCGCCACGCAGTGCCTGCAGGCCGGCCTGTTCGGCGAGGCCGAGGCCGCGCTGCTGCGCACGCGGGCCGAGGCGCTGCTGCCGGCGGGCAGCTGGTCGCTGGTGCCCGGCGCCACGCCGGCGCGCTGGATCATCTACATGGGCCGTTATGGCGGCGCCGACCAGCTGGTGCGCAAGCGCGCCGAGCTGCGGGCGCTGCACGTGGCCTTCGATGCGCCGGGCAATCCGGCGCTGGAACCCGGGCTGTCGCTCGGCAGCTTCGCGACCCAGGCCGAGGCCAATGCCGGTCTGGCGACGCTGGCGCAACGCGGCGTGCGCACCGCGCGGGTGGTGGAGCAACGGCCGGCCGTGCAGGGTCTGACACTGCGCCTGCCGGCCGTCGACGATGCCGTGCGCCCGGCGCTGCAAGCCCTGACCCCGGCCCTGGCCGGCCATGTGCTGCAGGCCTGCAGCTGACGCGCGCCGCTGCCCGCGCACTCTTCAAAAACGCAACGGGCTGGGCCATCATGTGCGCCTTGCCTTGTCGCCCAGGAATTCGTCCATGACCCGCAGTTTCTTTCCGTGGCGCGTCGCCGCTGTCCTGGCGCTCGGCGTCTGCACGCTACCCGCGGCGCTGGCCGGCACGCTGGAGAACATCCGCGCGGCGCAGCAGATCGTGCTGGCGTATCGCGAGTCGTCGGTGCCGTTTTCCTATCTCGACGGTGCGGGGCGGCCGGTCGGGTATTCGATGGATCTTTGCCTGAAGGTCGTCGACGCGGTGCGGCGCGAGCTCGGCATGCCTTCGTTGTCGGTGGGCTACCTGGCGGTGACCGCTGCCACCCGCATCCCAGCCCTGGCCGAGGGCCGCGCGGCGCTGGAATGCGGGTCCACCACCAACACAGCGGAGCGGCGCAAGCAGGTGGCTTTCACCATTCCGCATTTCATCTCGTCGGTGCGCTTGCTGGTGCGGGCCGATAGCGGGTTTCGCAGCCTCGACAGTCTGGCGGGCCGGACCGTCACCGCGACGGCCGGCACCACCACCATGCCGACCTTGCGGCGGCTCAATGCCGAGCACGATCTGCGGTTGAACATCGTCGAGGCGGCGGATCATGCCAAGGCGTTCATGTCGCTCGAGTCGGGGCAGGCGGACGCGTTTGCGCTGGATGAAGTGCTGCTTTATGGGCTGCGGGCGAATGCTGCGAAGCCGCAGGCATGGGAGGTGGTGGGCAAGGCGATGAGCATCGAGCCTTACGCGATCATGTTGCCGCCTCGGGATGCTGCCTTCAAGAAAGTGGTCGATCAGGAGATGCGGCGGCTGATCGTCAGCGGGGAGATTCAGGCTGTTTATCGGAAGTGGTTTTTGCAGGCCATTCCGCCCAAGGGGATCAATCTGGAGTTGGCTATGCCTTCTATGCTGAAGGATTCATTTCGGTTTCCTTCCGATAAGGTGGGAGACCTGGAGTGAATGTTTTGGCCTGTTGCCGGCCCGGCTTGCTTGCTCTCGCGGAGCGAGGCTTTTCTTCCATTGAAGGTTGGGTAGTGCTGGGGGTTTGCTCTTTGCTGGGCTGGCTTGTCTTTTCTTCTTCTACTGGTCGTAGGGTGGAGCTGGGGGCTTGCGCGCCCCCAGACCCGCGGTAACTTTCTTTCCGCGGAAAGAAAGTCACCAAAGAAACGCTAAGACGAGCTCGAGGCTCGGTCGGGCCATTGCTTCGCTCGGCCTGGGGAATGTGCCTTCGAACGCTCTAACGGCAACAGTTTGGACAAGGGTCGATCCAGTGCCTTGGCCCCTGCTTTGCAGGGTCGGGGCTGAGAGGGTAAGGACAGTTCACCGCACTGAGCACGTTGAGGGGGCCGCGTGGGTCCGATTGCCACGCGCGCTGCTTGCATGGGCTGAGGCCGCACTGGCGGGTCGAACGGGCATGTGACGTGACCGCTAGACGGCCGCGAAGTGGGCGCACGGACCACATTGGCGAGCGGGGCAAATGCATGCGCTTTGATCGCTCCGGCCGCACCACGGCGCGCATCGAGCATGGCGATCGAATCAGCGCGGCCCCCTCAACGTGCTCAGTGCGGTCGCCTGTCCTTACCCTCTCAGCCTTGACCCTGCGAAGCAGGGGCCCAGGCACTGGATCGACCCTTGTCCAAACTGTTGCCGTTAGAGCGTTCGAAGGCACATTCCCCAGGCCGAGCGAAGCAATGGCCCGACCGAGCCTCGAGCTCGTCTTAGCGTTTCTTTGGTGACTTTCTTTCCGCGGAAAGAAAGTTACCGCGGGTCTGGGGGCGCGCAAGCCCCCAGCTCCACCCTACGTTCAGTAGAAGAAAAAAAGACAAGCCCGCACCCAGCAATGAACCAGCCCCCCCCCGGCAAGGAAAAGCCCCCCCTCACCGATAACTCCGCCCATCCTCAATCACCTTCCCATCATTGGGCAAGCTCCCCAAAGCACAAAGCTCCACCTCAGCCCGCAGCCGCGTAACCTCCCTCACCACCTCCCCCAATCGCAAAGCCACCCCCCCGTCGGCAGACGCACATTCAGCCCGCAGCAACAAGCGATCGTCAGCCATCTCGCCAGAGACCACGAGGCGCATCCGCCCCACCCCCGGCACCCGCCGCCCGATCTCCGCGACCTGCCCCGGATGCACGAACATCCCCCGCACCTTGGTGGTCTGATCCGCCCGCCCCATCCACCCCCGGATCCGGGTATTGGTACGCCCCGTCGGGCAAGGCCCGGGCATCACAGCCGAGAGGTCCCCGGTACCGAAGCGCAGCAGCGGATAGACCGGATTGAAGGTCGTCACCACCACCTCCCCGACCTCACCGTCGGCCACCGGCTCCCCGGTCCCCGGCCGCACGATCTCCAGGATCACCCCCTCGTCGAGCACCAGCCCTTCCCGAGCCTCGGTCTCATAAGCAATGAGCCCCAGATCGGCAGACGCATAGCACTGAAAAGCCCGCACGCCACGCTCTGCGACCCAGTCCCGCAGCGATGGCGGAAAGGCCTCGCCCGACACCAAAGCCCGTCGCAGATGCGGCAACGCCGTGCCGCGCTCGGCGGCCTTCTCCAGCAGGATGCGCAGAAAGCTCGGCGTGCCGACGTAGGCATCGGCCCGCAGCTCGACCATGGCCTGCAGCTGCTGCTCCGTCTGCCCGGTGCCGCCCGGAAACACGGTGCAACCCAGGGCCTGCGCGCCGCTTTCCATCATGGCGCCAGCGGGCACGAAGTGGTAGCTGAAGCTGTTGTGCAGCAGCTGCCCGGCGCGGACGCCGGCGGCATAGAAGGCGCGCGCCATGCGCCAGTGGTCGGGCCGCGCGCCGTCGGGTTCGTAGAGCGTGCCGGGGCTGGCGAACACGCGTGGCATGACCGGGCCCCAGACCTCGGTCGCGAAGCCGCCGAAGGCATCGCCGCCGCTGTCGCGCGAGGCCTGCTGCAGCGCCAGCAACTCGGCCTTGCGCGTGACCGGCAGGCGCGCCAGCGTGGCGCGGTCCTGCACCGTGGCCGGATCCACATCGGCCAGCAAGCGGGCGAAGGCGGGCGACCGTTGCCGGGCCAGCGCGACCTGCGCCGGCAACGCGGCGAACAATGCCCGCTCGCGCGATGTCGCGTCGCGCGTTTCCAGCGCGTCGTAAAAAGTGTCGATAACGAGGGCGCTCATGCCAGCCACCTCTTGCGGCGGCGATAACTCTTCACATCACGAAAGCTCTTGCGCTGCGCATCGCCCATGCCCAGGTAGAACTCCTTCACGTCCTGGTTGCCCGCCAGCGCCTGCGCCGTGCCGTCCATCACCACGCGGCCGCTTTCCAGGATGTAGCCGTAGTCGGCAAAGCGCAGCGCCATGCCGGTGTTCTGCTCGGCCAGCAGGAAGGTCACGCCTTCCTTGGCGTTGAGGTCCTTCACGATGGAGAACACCTCCTCGACGATCTGCGGGGCCAGGCCCATCGAAGGCTCGTCGAGCAGCACCATGCGCGGGTTGGCCATCAGCGCGCGGCCGATGGCGCACATCTGCTGCTCGCCGCCGGAGGTGTACGCCGCCTGGCTGGCGCGACGCGTCTTGAGCCGGGGGAAATAGGCATAGACCTTCTCCAGGTTGGCCGCCACCTCGGCGCGGTCGCGGCGCGTATAGGCGCCGGCCAGCAGGTTCTCTTCGATGGACAGGTGCGCGAAGCAGTGCCGGCCTTCCATCACCTGCAGCACGCCGCGCTGCACCAGCGCCGCCGGCGTCAGCCGTTCGATGCGTTCGCCGCGCAGCCGGATGCTGCCCTTGGTGACCTCGCCCCGCTCGCCGAGCAGCAGGTTGCTCACCGCCCGCAGCGTGGTCGTCTTGCCGGCACCGTTGCCCCCGAGCAGCGCGACGATGCCGCCCTCGGGCACCGTCAGCGACACCCCCTTGAGCACCAGGATCACATGGTTGTAGATGACCTCGATGCCATTGACCTCGAGCAACGGACCGACAGCACTCATGACGAACACCTCACTGGTTTTCAAAAACGTGACAGGCCAGCGTTTCAACCCACCGCGCATCCACCAAGCGCGGCCCGGCGTTTCGTGGAACACCGTGGGCCGGCTTTGCCGGACCGCCAGTGTTGCCCCCGGAAGGGGGTAGGCGAAGACACGAAGTGCGTAGCCTGGGGGAGAGCCAAGCCTCCCTGGGGGAGATCAACAAGCGCGTGGCGTGACGTTCTTGTCCTTGGCGTACTTCGCCGCGAACTCCTTCACCAGCGGATCGATGTGCGTCTTGTCGGACTGGTACCAGTCCGATTTAATCTGCCACTTGCCGCCGTCCCACTGCACGATGCGCGCCCAGTCGTTGCCCATGTGGTTGGCGCACGAGGTCTTGACCGGCCGCATGATCTCGCCGAAGCCCAGCGCCTTGAGCTTGTCGGCCGTGAGGTCCAGGTTCTCGAAGCCCCAGCGCACCTGTTCGGGCGTGAGCGTCTTGCCCTTGCCGTACTTCTCCTGTGCGGCGCGGATCGCCTCGACCTGCAGCATCGAGATCATCATTCCGCGCGTATGCGCCAACGTGCCCACACCGGTCGGCACGCCCGTGCCCTGGCCCTTGTCGTAGACGAACTTCTTCAGCTCGTCGTGCACCTTGTCCTTGGCTGCGCTGTTGTGGATGGTGATCGCGTTGTAGCCGGTGGCGCCCGCGCCGATGTCCTTGACGTCGTGGTCGGAGCCCGCCCACCAGATGCCGTAGATCTTCTCGCGCGGATAGCCGCTGGCCTGGGCCTCGCGAATGCCCGCCGGCGTCATGACGCCGGCCGACCAGAACAGCACGTAGTCGGGCCGCTGCTGGCGGATCTGCAGCCAGGTCGACTTCTGCTCCACCCCCGGCGGCGTGACCGGGAACAGCGACACCTCGAAGCCATCGGCCGCCGCGCGTTTCTGCAGCAGCGGAATCGGCTCCTTGCCGTAGGGACTGTCGTGGTAGACCAACGCGATCTTCTTGCCCTTCAGGCTGCCTTTCTCCTTCTTCGCGATGTCCTGCAGCATCACGTCGGCGGCGGTCCAGTAGGTGCCCAGCAGCGGGAAGTTCCACTGGAACACGGTACCGTCGACCGACTGCGACAGGCCGTAGCCGGGCGTCTCGATGGCCACCTTGTCGGCATAGGCCTTGTCGGTCACCGCGAAGGTGATGCCGGTGGATTGCGGGTCGAAGCCCGAGGCGCCGGTGCCCTTGGCCTTGAGACGTTCGTAGCACTCCACGCCCTTGGCCGCGTCGTAGGCCGTCTCGCATTCCTCATACGCCAGCTTCACGCCGTTGACGCCGCCGTCACGCGCGTTGACGAGCTTGAGGTAGTCCTGCTTGCCGTCGGCCCAGGGCACGCCGAGCGGCGCGAACTGGCCGGTGCGGTAGACCAGCAGGGGCACGAACTGTTCCTGCGCCGACGCCGGCGCGAAAGCCAGCGTCGAGGCCGCTGCCGCGATGCCGATCACGATGGTGTTGAGCTTCATGACTTGTCTCCTGTTATGGGCACTCGCTGGTGCCGGTTGGCTGCTGCTGTCGACGAACGCTGGGGATCAATAGGGGAATGGCCAGAGCCGTAGTTTTTGTCGCGCGGTGGACCAGAGTTTTGCCAGCCCATGCGGCTCCACGATGAGGAAGAACACGATCAGTGCGCCGAACACCATGTGCTCCAGTTGCGAGGCCACGGCCGTGCCGAGCGACAGGCCGAGCCAGTGCGGCACGTAGTTCAGGGCCAGCGGCAGCAGCACGATGAAGGCCGCGCCGAAGAAGCTGCCGGCGATGGAGCCGAGCCCGCCGATGATCACCATGAACAGCAGCTGGAAGGACTTGTCGATGCCAAAGGCCGCCGGCTCCCACGAGCCCAGGTGCACGAAGCCCCACAGCGCGCCCGCCACGCCCACGATGAAGCTGCTGACCGCGAAGGCGGTGAGCTTGGCATGCACCGGCCGGATGCCGATCACGCTGGCGGCCACGTCCATGTCGCGCATGGCCATCCACTCCCGGCCGATGGCGCCACGCACCAGGTTCTTGGCCAGCAGCGCGAACAGCGCCACCAGCGCCAGGCACAGCAGGTATTTCTGCACCGGGGTGTCGAAGCGCCAGCCGAACATCGACAGCACATTGACGCTGACCGAGCCGGAGGACGAATCGTTGGTGACCCATTTCACCCGGTTGGTGAACCAGTCCACGAAGAACTGCGCGGCCAGTGTCGCCACCGCCAGGTACAGCCCACGGATGCGCAGGCTCGGGATACCGAACAGCACGCCGCACACCGTGGCCGCCAGCCCGCCGCCGATGAGTGACAGCAACAACGGCATGCCCTCGATGCGCACCTGCAGGTTGTAGGCCGCGTAGGCGCCCACGGCCATGAAGGCGCCGGTGCCCAGCGAGATCTGGCCGCAGTAGCCGACGAGGATGTTGAGCCCGATCGCGGCCAGCGCCAGGATCAGGAAGGGGATCAGCACCGCGCGGAACACGTAGTCGCTGGCCAGCGCCGGCACCACGACGAAGGCCACCGCCAGCAGGGCGAGCATGGCCCAGCGGTCCTGGGCGACGGGGAACAGCGCCATGTCGGCGCGGTAGCTGCTCTTGAACTGGCCATTTTCCCGATAGATCACGAGCCCACCTCCACCGCGTTAACGGACGTGCATTTCATGGAACACCGCAGGGCCGGCTTTGCCGGACTGCAGGTGTTGCCCCCTGGAAGGGGGGTGGCGGCCACACGAAGTGGGCAAGCCTGGGGGTGGGCCAAGCCTTTCATACGCGATCGATGATCTTGTCGCCGAACAAGCCTTGGGGCCTGATCAGCAGGAAGGCGAGGGCGAGAACGTAGGCGAACCAGTTCTCGATGCCGCCGCCGACATAGGGGCCGAGGTAGATCTCCGACAGCTTCTCGCCGACGCCGATCAGCAGGCCGCCGACGATGGCGCCGGGCACCGAGGTCAGCCCGCCCAGAATCACCACCGGAAAGGCCTTCAACGCCACCAGGGAGATGGAGAACTGCACGCCGAGCTTGCTGCCCCAGATGATGCCGGCGACCAGCGCGACGATGCCGCCGATCGACCAGACGACGACCCAGATGCGCGACAGCGGGATGCCGATGGACTGCGCGGCCTGGTGGTCGTCGGCCACGGCGCGCAGGGCACGGCCGGTGCGGGTCTTCTGGAAGAAGACGGTGAGGGTAGCGACCAGCAATGCGGCGATGAGGGCGGAGTAGAGGTCCTCCTTGCTGAGCAGCAGGCCGCCGTCGAAGGTGCTCTCCATGAGGATCATGGGGTCCTTGGGCATGCCGACGTCGATGCGGTAGACGGCGCTGCCGAAGAGCAGCTGGCCGGCGCCGTCGATGAAGTAGCTGATGCCGAGCGTGGCCATCAGGAGGGTGATGCCGGGCTGGTTGACGAGCTTTCTCAAGGCGAAGCGCTCTACGGCCCAGGCTACTGCGACCATGCAGGCGGTGGCGGTGGCGGCTGCCAGGATGTTGGCTAGCAGCTGGCTTTCGAAGCCCAGCCACTTGGGGATCCATTCGGAGAATCTGGCCATGGCCAAGGCCGCGAAGAGGACCATCGCGCCTTGGGCGAAGTTGAAGACTCCGCTGGCTTTGTAGATGAGGACGAAGCCCAGGGCGACGAGGGCGTAGAGCATGCCCACCATGAGGCCGCCGAAGAGGGTTTCTAGGAGGAAGCCCATGGCGTTTTCTTTCTGCTGGTTCGTTGGTGGACTCTTTGCGGCTTGGGCTCGTTGCTTGCTGAGCGGGCTTGTCTTTGCTTCTCTTCTTCTACTGGTCGTAGGGTGGAGCTGGGGTGTCGCTCTTGCAGAGTGGGCTGGTCTTTCTTCTTTTCTTCTACTGGTCGTAGGGGGGAGCTGGGGCGTCGCTCTTGCAGAGGGGGCTGGTGTTTCTTCTCTTCTTCTACTGGCCGTAGGGTGGAGCTGGGGGCTTGCGCGCCCCCAGACCCGCGGTAACTTTCTTTTCTGGCAAAAAAGAAAGTCACCAAAGAAAGTTGCCTTGAAGACGAGCTCGAAGCTCGGTCGGGCCATCGCTTCGCTCGGCCTGGGGTATGTGCCTTCGAACGCTCTAGCGGCAACAGTTTGGACAAGGGTTGATCCAGAGCCTTGGCCCCTGCTTCGCAGGGTCGGGGCTGAGAGGGTAAGGACAGGCGACCGCACTGAGCACGGTGAGGGGGCCGCATGCTTTCCATCGCCATGCTCTGTGACGGACGCTCCATGGTCTGCGCGCTGTTTGCCGCACCGACCGATGCGGCAGCCGTGCACCCATCTGCACCGCCCCATGGACGCGTCGCCCTTATCCCCCGTCGAGCGCAGCGAAGACCGTCGTAGGCCGAGCGCAGCGATGGCCCGTGTGGTGTTTGGGGTCCCCTGTGGTCGAGAGCGAGGAACGGAGGTTTTGCGGATAAGGGCTGGCGGCTGTCTGAGCGAAGCGAGTTCCGCCAGACCCCGCAAAACCGAGTACCGCAGCGTGTCCGAAGGACCTCGCCCACCGGGGTCGCCTTTCTTTGGTTACTTTCTTTGGCGAAGCAAAGAAAGTGACTCGCCCGCCGGGGCGAAATCCCGGCCTCCGCCCTCCGCAGGAGAAGCAGCCCACGCAGTGGCACAGCCCCCGGCAGGAGAAGCAGCTCACGCAGTGGCACAGCCCTCCGCAAGAGAAGCAGCCCACGCAGTGGCACAGCCCTCCGCAGGAGACAAAGCCCACGCAGTGACACAGCCCTGAAACAAGGCAGCAGACAACTCATGCAGCCCCCCCCAGATAGGCCCGAATGACCTCCTCATTCCCCCGAACCTCGGCAGGCGTCCCATCCCCGATCTTCCGCCCGTAATCCAGCACCACCACCCGGTCGGAGATATCCATCACCACCCCCATGTCGTGCTCGATCAGCACGATGGTCGTCCGAAACTCCTCGTTCACGTCGAGGATGAACCGACACATGTCCTGCTTCTCCTCGACGTTCATCCCCGCCATCGGCTCGTCGAGCAGCAACACCTGCGGCTCCATCGCCAAGGCCCGCCCGAGATCGACCCGCTTCTGCAGCCCGTACGGCAACTGTCCGACCGGCGTCTTGCGCCACGCCTGGATCTCCAAAAAATCGATGATCCGCTCCACCGCCTCGCGGTGCGCCATCTCCTCGCGCACCGCCGGCCCCACCCGCAAGGCCTGCATCAGCAGGTTGCTCTTCATGCGCAGGTTGCGCCCGCTCATGATGTTGTCGAGCACGCTCATGCCCTTGAACAGGGCCAGGTTCTGGAAGGTGCGGGCCACGCCCATCTCGGCCACCTGCCGGCTGTTCATGTGGCGGAAGGTGCGGCCCCGAAAAGTGATCTGCCCCTGCTGCGGCTGGTAGACGCCGTTGATGCAGTTCAGCATCGAGCTCTTGCCCGCGCCGTTGGGCCCGATGATCGATCGCACCTCGTGCTCGCGCACGTCGAAGCTGATGTCGGTGAGCGCCTTCACGCCGCCGAAGGACAGCGAGATGTTGCGCACGTCCAGCACCACGTCGCCGACCGGCGTGGCATCGGACGGGGCCAGGTCGAGGGGTTCGGCCATCATGTTCATGCCGCGCTCTTCAAGGGGGCGAAGGTGCGGGCCTCGACCACGTTCAGCGTGGCGCTGACGCTGCCGGTGCGGCCGTCCTCGAACTTCACCTGGGTCTCGATGAACTGCCGACGTACGCCGCCGTACAGGGCGTCGACGAGCACGCGGTACTTGTCGGCGATGAAGGCCCGGCGGACCTTGCGGGTGCGGGTGAGTTCGTCGTCGTCGGGGTCGAGCTCCTTGTGCAGCACGATGAAGCGCGCGACCTGCGTGGCTTCCATGCCGGGCTCGGCCGCGAGGTCGGCGTTGACCTGGCCGACGCACTGTGCGATGAGTTCCAGCACCTCGGGCTTGCCGGCCAGGTCCACATAACCGGCGTAGGGCAGGCCCTGGCGTTCGGCCCAGTTGCCGACGGCGTCGAAGTCGATGTTGAGAAAGGCGCAGACCTCGGCGCGGCCGTGGCCGAAGCACACGGCCTCCTTGATCTGCGGAAAGAACTTGAGCTTGTTCTCGATGTAGTTGGGCGCGAAGAGCGCGCCTTCGACCAGGCGGCCCACGTCCTTGGCCCGGTCGATGATGCGCAGGTGGCCGTCGTCGTCGAGCACGCCGGCGTCGCCGGTATGGAAGAAGCCCTCGGCGTCGATCACCTCGGCGGTGGCGTCGGGCCGGTGGTAGTACTCCTTGAGCACCGACACGCCCCGCACCAGCACCTCGCCGTTGTCGGCGATGCGGATCTCGATGCCCGGCGCGGGCTCGCCCACGGTGTGCAGCTTCACCCGGCCGTTCTTCTGCAGGCAGACATAGGCGCAGGTCTCGGTCTGGCCGTAGAACTGCTTGAGGTTCACGCCGATCGAGCGGAAGAAGCGGAACAGGTCCGGCCCGATGGCCGCGCCCGCGGTGTAGGCCACCCGCACCCGCGACAGCCCCATGACGTTGCGCAGCGGCCCGTACACCACCGCGTCGCCGAAGGCATAGAGCAGCCGATCGAGCGCGCCGACGGGGCGGCCGTCGAGCATGTCGGCGCCCACGCGGCGGGCCAGCGCCATGCAGCGCGCATACAGCCAGCGCTTGGGCGCGGCCGCGTCTTCCATGCGGATCGAGATCGAGGTGAGCATGGCCTCGAACACCCGGGGCGGGGCGAAGTAATAGCTCGGGCCGATCTCGCGCAGGTCGATCGCCGCGGTGGCCGGCGACTCCGGGCAGTTGATGGTGAAGCCCGCCACCAGCCATTGCGCAAGCGAGAAGAGGTGGTCGCCGACCCAGGCCGGCGGCAGGTAGCAGATGACGTCGTCGCGCGGCCCCAGGCCGTCGGTGGCGATGCTGCCCTCGGCGGCGGCGATGAAGGCGCGGTGCGTCTGGCAGACACCCTTGGGCTTGCCGGTGGTGCCGGAGGTGTAGAGGATGACCGACACGTCGTCGGCCATGACGGCCGCGACGGCCTCGTCGTAGCCGCCGGGTTGCGCCAAGTCCCACGCGCGGCCGGCGTCCATCAGCGCCTGCACCGAGACCAGCCCCGGCTGGTCGTAGCCACGCAGGCCACGCGGATCGTCGTAGAACACATGGGCGATGCATGCGAGCGCCGGCACGGTGGCGCGCAGCTCCAGCAGCTTGTCGACCTGCTCCTGGTTCTCGGCGAAGGCGAAGCGGATCGCCGCGTCCTGCAGCACGAAGGCCATCTCGGTGGCGACCGATTCCTGGTAGAGCGGCACCGGCACGCCACGGGCGGCCTGCGCGGCCAGGAAGCAGAAGTACAGGTGCGGCCGGTTGTCGCCCACGATGGCCAGGTTGTCGCCCGGTGCGAAGCCCAGCGACATCAGACCGCAGGCCATGGCGCGCACCTCTTCGGCCGTCTTGCGCCAGTTCCAGGTCTGCCAGATGCCGTATTCCTTCTCGCGCACGGCGGGGGCTTCGGGCCGGGCCTGGGCATGGCGGTGCAGCAGCTGGGGAAAGGTACTCGTCATGCGGTCCTCGGCTTGTCTCTTTGCCGGGCATGCTAGGCCTGCGTTTGACGCTCGCTTGTCACCCCGGCGACATTCCTAGGGAATGTCCTATCAGGTGCAGTCCCGGGTGGGCCGGGCGGCGGCGGGCTCTCAGAATCCGCGCCACACATGGTGATCGACTCTGCCCTGCATCAGCGCCGCCGCCCGCCTACCGGCGCCGAGCTGGCCGTGGTCCCGTGGCTGGAACGACTGCAGCCCACCGAGCGGCAGCACGCGCTGCAAGTACTGCAGGTCAGCGTCGCACAGCCGGGCGATTTCATCTGCCGCGTCGGCCGGGCGCCGACCTACTGGTTCGGCGTGGTGGAGGGGCTGCTGAAGATGAGCACCGACAACGACCGTGGCCAGACAGTCACCTATGCCGGCCTGGCGCCGGGCGGATGGTTCGGCGAAGGCACGGTGCTCAAGCGCGAGCCCTACCGCTACAACATCCAGGCGCTGCGGCGCAGCGTGGTCGCGGGTTTGCCGATCGACGATTTCCATTGGCTGCTGGACCATTCCCTCGGCTTCAACCGCTTCGTGATGAGCCAGCTGAGCGAACGCCTGTCGCAGTTCATCGTGGCGCTGGAAACCGACCGCCTCACCAGCCCCGACGCGCGCGTGGCCCGCAGCCTGGCGGCGCTCTTCAACCCGGTGCTCTACCCGGCCGTCGGCGACATGCTGCGCATCACCCAGCAGGAGTTGGCCTACCTTGTCGGCCTGTCACGCCAGCGCGTCAACCAGGCCCTGGCCAGCCTGCAGGCACGCGGCCAGATCAGCATCGAATACGGCGGCCTGCGCGTGCTCGACCTGCCCGCCTTGCGGGACGGGTGAGGAGCGGAAGCGGCAGACATTTCCTCGACCTCGCGCCGCCCTTTGCAAAACCGCTCCGGCCACCGCCGGGCCGCCCCAAGGCGGCCGGACCTCCTCCTCGGGAGGTGGCGAACTACACGTAGCGAAGCGAAGTGAGAAGCCGGGAGGCTCGTATAACCGCCCACCGCCGGGCCGCCCCAAGGCGGCCGGCATTCCTGCTCGGGGGGTGGCGAACTACCCGCAGCGGTGTGGAGTGAAAAGCCGGGAGGCCTGACAGTTCAAGCGCTTTCTCGGGCGACGATGCGGAACCCCAGGTCGGCGATGCGATGTTCGCTCGCCATCCCGCGCCCGGCGGCCACCGTTCCCAGCCGGCGCAGCAGCATGCGACCGGCTTCGGCGCCGAGTTCGCGCGAGCGCACCTGCACGCTGGTCAGCGAGGGCACGGTGGCCGCGGCGATCGGCTGGTCGGAGAAACCGACGACGGCGATCTTCTGCGGCACCGCCCAGCCCTGTCGCTGGCACTCGAAGAGCGCCGCGGCGGCCAGCGTGTCGTTGCTGCAGAAGACGCCGTCGATGGACGGATGGCGCTCCAGCAGTTCGCGCAGGGCCCGAGCGCCCGTCTCGAAGGTGGTGGGTGGCGCGCCGGCGTCGATGCAGGCGGGCGCGATGTCGCGCCGGGCCAGCGCGGCGGTGAAGCCTTCCAGGCGCTTGGCCGAACGCTGTTCCTCGATGCCGATATAGGCCGGACGCCGGCAGCCGCGCGCCAGCAGGTGCTCGGCCGCCGCCTCGCCGGCGGCGTAGTTCGAGAAGCCGACCGCCATGTCGAGCGGCTCCAGGCCCAGGTCCCAGGTCTCGACGATGGGAATGCCGGCAGCCGCCAGACGGCCACGAACCGCTTCGGAGCGTTCGGAGCCGGTGAGCACCATAGCGTCGACGCGGCGTCCCAGGAAGGTGTCGACCAGGCGTTCCTCGCCCACCGGCCCGTAGCCGGACTGGCCCAGCAGCAGCTGGTAGCCCGCCGCGGCCAGCACTTCGGACAGGCCGTCGATGGTTTCGGCGAACCAGGCGTTCGACAGCGTGGGCACGATGCAGCCGACGATGCGCGAACGGCTGGACGCGAGCGTGCCCGCGTTGAGGTTGGGCACGTAGCCGAGCCGGGCGATGGCTTCCTGCACCGCCACGCGGGTGGCGGGCGCCACGCTGGCGGGGTTGCTCAGGACGCGCGAAACCGTGACGCGGGCAACACCCGCCAGGCGCGCCACGTCCGCCATGCGGACCGGGCCGCTCGGGCCGTCCGGGTAATCAGGTGCTTTCACGTCGCACGACCTCGAAACCGATATCCACTGCCGTGTCGGCCTGCTGCTGTCCGCTCAAGCGCGCCAGCAGCAACTGGCCGGCGCGTTCACCGATGCAGCTGCCACGAACCCGTACCGTGGAGAGACGCGGAAACCCCGCGCGGGCGATCGGCATGTCGCCGAAACCCATGACCGCGATGCGGCCGGGTATGTCCCAGCCGCGTCGGTGGCACTCGAAAAGCGCACCGGCAGCCAGGATGTCGTTTTGGCAGAAGATCGCGTCGATGTCGGGACGGCGCGCCAGCAGGGCCGACAGCCGCAGTCCCACGTCGTCGATCTGTGCGGGAGGCAGGATGAGTTCGGCCGGCACGTCGCCCGCGCCGCGTTCGGTGGCGATGGAACGCAGGCCGGCCAGTCGCTGCATGGCGCGGTCTTCGTCGGCGCCGATATAGGCGGGGCAACGGTAGCCGCAGTCGAACAGGTGGGCGCCGGCGACACGGCCGCCCTCGTGCTGCGAAAAGCCGACCGACAGGTCGATCGGCGCGGCGGCCAGGTCCCAGGTCTCGACCACGGGAATTCCGCTGCGCTGCAGCCTGGAGCGCAGGCCGGCGGCATGGTTGGTGCCGGTCAGCACGATGGCGTCAACGCGCCGCGCCAGGAAGGAATCGACCTGACGGGCCTCGTCTTCGACGCGGTAACCGGTCTGGCCCAACAGCATCTGGTAGCCGCCGTCGCCCAAGGTGCGGGCCAGCGCCTCGACGGTCTCCGAGAACGCCGGGTACGAGATCGACGGCACCAGGCAGCCGACGATGCGCGAGCGTCGCGACGCCAGGCTGCCCGCCGTCATGTTGGGCAGATAACCGAGCTGGGCGACCGCCGCCTGGACTGCGGCCAGCGTGGGGGCTGCCACCTGGTCGGGCGTATTGAGCGCGCGCGACACCGTCACCAGCGACACGCCGGCGGTCGCCGCGACGTCCGCCATGCGGGCGGTCCCGGGCGTCGTGGCGGCCATGCGGCGGCGTTTCGGATGA
This sequence comes from Xylophilus sp. GOD-11R, assembly GCF_033546935.1. Classification (GTDB taxonomy): domain Bacteria; phylum Pseudomonadota; class Gammaproteobacteria; order Burkholderiales; family Burkholderiaceae_C; genus Xylophilus. The sequence goes on from NZ_CP137854.1 coordinate 4,995,144, forward strand.
GCAGCGGAAGTCAAGAAGGCAGGAAAAGGAGAGGAAACAAGGCCCGGCGGGCAAGGAATCGTTGGCTTCGTCGTTCTGGTGTACGAAACTAACGGCCGACCGGATTCAGTCAGCGCGGCAGTATGCAGCCGCGCTGCGACATTCGTGTCACACCTCCGCCACGGTTATGGTTATGAAAACGCTTCCATCGGCGATGTTTTCCTGCCTTTTGTGTCGCACCTTTTTCCCCTGACAAGAAGTGCCAAGTTTTTCACATGCATATGGGAGCGTTTCCATATGCGATGGTCGCGCGCCCGTCGGTTGGATGTCGCAACGCTCGGCGCGTCCTCGAGCGCATCAGGAGGTCGAGGCGAAACGTTCGTCGAAACAGCCGCCAACCCAATCGATGAAAACCCGCACTCGTGGCGACAACAGCCGGCTGTGCGGATACAGCACCGAATACGGCATCGGCGGGCAGGGGTAGTCGCGCAGGATCTCGACCAGGCCACCCTCGCGCAGTTGACGCGCCACGCCGTAGCGCGGCACCTGGATGATTCCGCAGCCCTGCTCGGCGCAGGTCTTGTAGCTGTCGGCGCTGTTCACGCTGATCCAGCCCTCGAGCAGGTGCTGCTCCACGCGGCCTTGCACCTGGAACTCCAGCGGATAGAAGCCGGCGCGCGCGGTGGAGAAGAAGTTCACCGCCCGGTGGCCCACCAGATCGGCCGGTGAGCCGGGCGTGCCGCGCTCGCGCAGGTAGGCCGGGCTGGCGCAGGTCACCTGGTCGATCAGCGCCAGGCGCCGGGTCACCAGCGAGGAATCGCGCGGCTCGCCGGCCCGCACCACACAGTCGACGCCCTCGCGCACCAGGTCGACCAGCCGGTCGCCACTGCCCACGGCCAGTTCGATGTCGGGGTAGCGGGCGTGGAATTCCTGGATGCGCGGCAGCAGGATCTCGTTGGCCGGCGCGCCGTGAATATCGATGCGCAGCCGGCCCTGCGGGCTGAGCGCCCGCTGCGCGAGCGACGACTCGGCGTCTTCCAAATCGTGCAGCAGCGCCCGGCAACGCTCGTAGAAGGCCTCGCCGTCGACCGTGGTGCGCACCTCGCGGGTGGTGCGCTCGAGCAGGCGCACCCGCAGGCGCGCTTCGAGCTGCTTGATGGCGTTGGTGGCCGTGGCACGCGGAATCGACAGCGCCGCCGCCGCGCGAGTGAAGCTGCGCAGGTCGACGATGGAGATGAAAAGCCGCATCGAGTCGAACCGGTCCATGTTGCAGCTGCATTGTTGAGACGGGCGGAATTGTATTGACCGTTTCGATGGCTTTATCCCGTTCGTACAAACACCCAGACTGGCCGTCCCCCGACCGAAGAACGAGGATCGCCATGCCTTTGCCGCCTCTCCCCTCCACGCTCCTGCAGCTCCGCCGCCACGGCGCGAGCTTCCGCGCACGCCTGGAAAACCCCGCCTGGCTGCTGCTGCGGATGGCCTTCGGCGCCATGCTGATGACGCACGGCGTGCCCAAGATGCTCGGCCGCGCCCACGGCAGCATGGCCGACCCGATGGCGGGCTCGGTCCGTCTCATCGGCGAAGTGCTGCAGTTGCCGGCCGCACCGTTGATTGGCTGGTGCGTCGCGCTGCTCGAAGGCGCGGGCGGCCTGCTGCTGGTGGCCGGCTGGCTGACGCGCCCGCTGGCGGCGATGGTGACGGTGCAGATGCTGGTCATCAGCTGGCTGCTCGCCCCGACCTTCGCCTGGATCGACCGAGGCTTCGAATACCCGCTGATGTTGGCCTTCGTCGCGTTTTTCATGCTGACGCGCGGCGCCGGCCCGGTGTCGGTCGACGCCTGGCTGGCGCGCGGCCGGCAAACCCCGGCGCCCGCGTGGCCGGAGGTGGCGCGATGAAGCCGTTGGCCAGGCTGCCGCTGCGCCGCCGCACGCTGATGGTGGGGTCGCTGAGCGGGGTGGCGGGCGCCGCCGTGGCGCAGGCACCGTCCACGCCCGCCGAAGCAACGGCCGACGGGCGCGTGCCGGTGTCGCTCACGGTCAACGGCCAGGCGGTCGCGCTGCAGCTGCAGCCGCGCGAATCGCTGCTCGACGTGCTGCGCGAACGGCTCGACCTGACCGGCGCCAAGAAGGGTTGCGACCACGGCCAATGCGGCGCCTGCACGGTGCACCTGGACGGTCGCCGGGTGGCGTCGTGCCTGACCCTGGCCGTCAAGACTGACGGCCGGACGGTGACCACCATCGAAGGCCTCGCCGCGCCCGATGGCACGCTGCACCCGATGCAGCAGGCCTTCGTCGACCACGACGCGCTGCAATGCGGCTACTGCACGCCGGGGCAGGTGATGGCGGCCGTCGCCTGCGTGCGCGAAGGCCATGCGACGAGCGAGGCGCAGATCCGCGAGTACATGAGCGGCAACCTCTGCCGCTGCGGCGCCTATGCGGCCATCCTGCGGGCGATCCGCGAGGCCGCGCCGCGCATGTCGGCCCCGCAAGGCGGCCGCCATGCGTGACTTCGCCTACCTGCGCCCCGCCAGCGCCGCCGAGGCGGTGGCACTGCTCGGCCGGCACCGGCCCGGTGCGCGCTATTTCGCCGGCGGCACCACGCTACAACCGGGCGCACGCGGTGCTGGGCGCGAGCCCGGCCTGCGCGGCGGTGTACCCGGGCGATCTGGCCGTGGCCCTGGTCGCGCTCGACGCGGTGGTCGACACCGTCGGCGCCGCCGGCAAGCGCTCGCTGCCGGTCGCCGCGCTCCACTTGGCTCCCGGCGACACGCCGCAGCGCGAGACGGTGCTGGAAGGCGACGAACTCATCGTGCGCATCCGCTTGCCGCGCAGCGCGGCGGCCCGGCGCTCGACCTACCACAAGGTGCGCGACCGCGAGTCCTTTGCCTTCGCCCTGGCCTCGGCCGCCGTGGCGCTGGAGATCGGCGGCGGCCGGGTGCGCGACGTGCGCATCGCCCTCGGCGGCGTGGCCACCCGGCCGTGGCGCGCGAGCCAGGCCGAGCGCAGCCTCGTCGGTGCCTCGCTCACCCGCGCATCGGCACGCCGCGCCGCCGAGCTGGCGTTCGCCGATGCGCGTCCGCTGTCGCACAACGCGTTCAAGGTGGCGCTCGGCGTGGAGACGGTCACCGACGCGCTCCTGCTGGCCCGCGACAGGAGCTGACACCCATGGCCATCCGTACCCCCACTCCCACCCCCCGCACGCCGCAGCCCGGCGCCGAACGCGTCGATGCGCGCGACAAGGTCCGTGGCGCGCTGCGCTACGCCGGCGACCAGCGACGGCCCGGCCTGCTGCACGCCGCGCTGGTCGGTTCGCGCATCGCGCGCGGCAGCGTCGAGGCGATCGACACCCGGGCCGCGCGGCGCCTGCCCGGCGTGCAGGCGGTATTCACCCACGAGGACATCGACGCGTTCGAAGGCGGCGGCTTCCTGATGGCCGGCGGCTTCGGCTTCCAGAGCGTCTACCCCCTGCGTTCGGCGCAGATCGCCCATCGCGGCCAGACGGTGGCGATGGTGGTGGCCGACAGCCTGGAGACCGCCCGCGAAGCCGCCGCGCTGGTGACCGTGCGTTATGCGACCGTGCCGTTTTCCGCCGGCCTCGACCAGGCCGACGCGCCGCCGGTGGCGCAGGCTTCGGTGCTGCCCCTGCCGCCATTCGCCGACCGGCGCGTGGGCGACGCGCCCGCCGCGCTGCAGAGCGCCGCCGTCACCGTCGACCTGCGCTTTGAGCTGCCGGCGCAGCACCAGAACCCGATGGAGATCATCGCCACGCTGGCCGAGTGGCAGGACGGCCGGCTCACCGTGCACGAGCCGACGCAGAACAGCGAAGGCGTGCGCCACGGGCTGGCGCGGCAGCTGGGCATTTCACCGGGCCTGGTGCGGGTGGTGTCGCCATCGCTCGGCGGCGGTTTCGGGCAGAAGAACTCCCTGCAGCCGCACACCGCGCTGGTCGCCCTGGCCGCACGGCGGCTGGGCCGGCCGGTCAAGCTGGTCATGACCCGTGCCCAGCAGTTCCACAACGCGAGCTTTCGGCCGGCCGGGCGCCACCGGGTGCGACTGGGTGCCGATGCCGGCGGGCGCCTGGTGGCGGCCGTGCACGAGATCGACCAGCAGACCTCGCGCCACGACCTGTTTCCCTCGGTGGGCACCGAGATCACGGCGCGCCTCTACGGCGTGTCGCATTACCTGGGCGTGGAGCGGCTGGTGCGCACCGACGTGCAGACGCCCGGCTACATGCGCGCGCCCTTCGAGCATCCCGCCGCCTTCGCGTTCGAGAGCGCCGTCGACGAGATGGCCTATGCGCTGGACCGCGACCCGGTCGCCTTCCGGCTGGCCAACGACGCCGCGACCGACCCACTCACCGGCAAGCCCTTTTCGTCGCGCCACAGCACCGAATGCCTGGTGCGTGGCAGTGAGATGTTCGGCTGGCAGCGCCGCAGCATGGCGCCAGGCTCGATGCGGGCGCCCGATGGCAGCCTGGTCGGCTGGGGCGTCGCGCTGGGTCTCTACAAGGCCGCGATGGCACCAGCCTTCGCCACGGTGCGGCTGCAGGCCGACGGCGCGGTGCGGGTGTCGGTGGGCGGGCACGAGATGGGGCAGGGCCTGCGCACCACCATCGCGGTGACCGTGGCCCGCACGCTGGGCGCGCCGATCGCCGCGGTGGAAGTTCGGATCGGTGACACCGCGGGCGCGCCGCAGCATCTCACCGCCGGCTCCTGGGGCACCGCCACCGCGCTGCCGCCGGTGATGGAGGCCGTGGAGCGCCTGCTGGACGACCTGCGCCAGCACGCGGGCGACGCCACCACCGCGCCGGGCACGAACGCGCTGCAGCTGTTGCGCGGCTCCGGGCGGCCGTTCGCGCAGGCCGAGAGCCGCCGCCGCGCACCCGGCCAGCCGGAGCAGGTCTTCGGCCGGCTCACTGGTGGATTGCCGGCGGCGGCGGGCCCGGAATATCCGGACTTCGTGGCCTTCAGCTTCATCGCGCATTTCGTCGAGGTGCGCGTGGAGCCGACGACGCGGCGCATCCGGGTGCCACGCGTGGTGAGCGTGGCCGACTGCGGCGCGGTGATCAGCCCGCGCACCGCCCGCAGCCAGGTCGAGGGCGGCGTGGTCTGGGGCATCGGCGCGGCCCTGCGCGAGGCCAGCGAGGTGGATCCGCGCTACGGCGGCTTTCTCAACACCGACCTGGCCGAATACGTGCTGCCGGTCGCCGCCGATATCGGCCGCATCGAGGTCGACTTCGTCGGCCGGCCCGACTACCGCTTCAACGCCTCGGGCGCCAAGGGGCTCGGCGAGGTGGCGATGGTGGGTGTGGCGCCGGCCATCGCCAATGCAGTTTTCCACGCGACCGGCAGGCGTTTTCGACGACTGCCTTTGCTGATGGACGATTTGTTCGCATGATGCACCGAGCGCCCCGGGTCACGGCCATGGAAATTTCCGAATCCGCCGTGCGGTCCGCGCCGTATAGCACCGCCTATGACCGAGCCCCGTACCGAAGCCGAACTGGAAGAAGAACGCCGCTACGAGCGCGCCTTGCTGCTCAACACCGTCCTGATGATCGTCATCGGGTTCATGATGGTGTCCATCGTCTGCACCCTGGCCGCGGCCTTTTTCTACTTTCTCCATCGCTGAAGTTCAGACCAGCTCGAAGGCCGAGCGCAAGGCCTCGCAGAACGTCGGCGTGCCGGTGATCGAGAGGCTCACCGAATGCCGGGTGATGCCGGGCGTGCGGCTGCCGACAGCGACGGTGCCGGCCTGGGGATCGAAATGCAGCTCGACCGCCGTGCGCACTTCTTCGGCGCCCTCGAGCAGGTAGTCCCATTCGCCACCTTCATCGAGCGGTGCGCGTGCATGGGGAAAGCTCTCGTGCGCCCAGCCCAGCACCCGAGCGATTTCTGCCCACAGCGCGGGCAGCCGGTCGACGGCCACCGAGGCCATCGCATCGAAGACCGCCGAGCCGTCGGCGTCTTCGCTGATGTCGAAATCGAGGTAATGCAGTTCCATGAAAGCGATGATGCCCGGGCACCGAAGCGCCCGGGCATCCGGCCCTCATGCGGTCGCGGTCAGACCACCGCCATGACCTGGCTGTCGTCGTCCTCGGGCGTACGCGGCTTCTCCTTGCCGAACCAGGCCACGTAGAGCGCGGGCAGCACCACCAGCGTGAGCAGGGTGGCGGTGAAGAGGCCGCCGATCACCACGATGGCCAGCGGCCGCTGCGTCTCCGAGCCGATCTCGTGCGACAGCGCCATCGGCAGCAGGCCGAGCGCGGCGAGCATCGCGGTCATGAGCACCGTGCGCAGGCGCTGCATCGAGCCCTCGCGCACCGCCTCTGTCACGGTCATGCCGGCATGGCGCAGCTGCTGGAACACCGACAGCATCACCACCCCGTTGAGCACCGCCTGGCCCGACAGCGCGATGAAGCCGATGGCCGCCGACACCGACAGCGGGATGCCGAAGATCCACAGCGCGACGAAGCCGCCGATCAGCGCCAGGGGCACGTTGACCAGGATCAGCCCGGCCATCTTGAAGGACTTGAAGGCGTCGAACAGCAGCACGAAGATCAGCAGCAGCGAGATCGGCACGACCACCGCCAGGCGCTTCATCGCGCGTTCCTGGTTCTCGAACTCGCCCGACCAGTTGACGACGTAGCCCTGCGGAATCTTGACGTTCTTCTCGACGCGTGCCTTCATGTCGGCGACCACCGAGCCCATGTCGCGGCCGGAGATGAAGATGCCGATGGCGGTGGTGCGCCGGCCGGCTTCGCGGGCAATGTTCATCGCGCCGACGGTCTCCTGGATGTTGGTCACGTCGGCCAGCGCCACGTAGCCGCCGTCGGGCGTGGCGATGGGCGTGCGGCGCAGGTTGGCGATGACGCGTTCCTCGGCCGGCAGGCGCACCGCCACGGCGAACTTGCGCTCGCCTTCCCACAGGCTGGTGGCGGCCTTGCCGGCGAGCGCGGCCTCGATCACGTCCTGGATGTCCTGCACGTTCAGGCCGTAGCGGGCGGCGCGGTCGCGGTCGATCGCCAGCACCAGCTGCGGCACCTGGCCGTCGCGGTCGATCTCGGCGCGGGCCACGCCCTCGACCTGCTTGACTTCATGCGCGATCTGGTCGGTGACCGTCTTCATCAGCGCCAGGTCGTCGCCGGCGAGCTTGATCACGATCTGGCCCTTGATCTGCGAGATCGACTCCAGCACGTTGTCGCGGATCGGCTGGGAGAAGGCGGGGTCGATGCTGGGAATGGCCGACAGCACCCGGTTCATCTCCTCGGTGATCTTCTCGCGGGTCATGCCCTTGCGCCATTCGTTCTCGGGCTTGATGTCCACGAAGATCTCGGCCATGGAGATCGTCTTGGGATCGGTGCCGTCCTCGGGCTGGCCGGCCTTGGAGACCGTGGTGCGCACCTCGGGCACCGTCAGCAGGGCCTTGCGCGCCATGTGCAGCACACGCGAGGCCTCCTGCGTGGAGACGTTGGGCGACAGCGTGAAGTTGACCCAGGTCGTGCCTTCGTTGAGCTCGGGCAGGAATTCCGAGCCCAGGCGCGAGGCGACCACCGTGGTCAGGCCGAAGGCGACGACCGCGGCGATGGCCACGGTGCGCCGGCGGCGCAGGGCCCAGTCGAGGATGGGCGCGTAGAAGTGCTTGGCGCCGCGCACCACGCGGTTGTCGCCGTGCGGCAGCTTCTTGCGCAGCATCCAGTAGGCCAGCAGCGGCACCAGGGTGAGCGAGAAGATCAGCGAGCCGATCAGCGCGGTAGTGACCGACAGCGCCATCGGCTGAAAGATGCGGCCTTCGTGGCGCTGCAGCGCGAAGATGGGAATGTGCGCCGCGATGATGATCAGCATCGAGAACAGCGTGGGCCGGCCGACCTCGTTGACCGCGTTGATGATGGTCTCGCGCCGCTCGTTCTCGCGCATGTTCTCCTTGCTCTCGGACAGGCGGTGCAGCACGTTCTCGATGACGATCACCGCGCCGTCCACGATGATCCCGAAGTCCATCGCGCCCAGGCTCAGCAGGTTGGCGTGCACGCCCATGATCTTCAGGCCCATGAAGGTCGACAGCAGCGCCAGCGGAATCACCACCACCACCGCCAGGCTCGCCCGCAGGTTCGACAGGAAGATGTAGAGCACCAGCGACACCAGCAGGGCGCCTTCGACCAGGTTGCGGAACACCGTGGAGAGGGTCTTGTCCATCAGCCAGGTGCGGTCGTAGAAGGGCACGATCTGCACGCCCGGGGGCAGGCCGCGCGCGTTGATGTCGGCGATCTTCTCCTTGACCGCCTTCAGCACCACGGTCGGGTTCTCGCCTTTTCGCATGATGACGATGCCGGTGACGATGTCGTCGTCGTTGTCCTGGCCGACCACACCCAGACGCGGCACTGCGCCGATCTTCACGTCGGCGATGTCGCGGATCAGGATGGGCGTGCCGCCGCGCGCGGCGACCACCACGCGGCCGATGTCGTCGGCCGACTGCAGCAGGCCGATGCCGCGAATGGTGTATTGCTGCGCGCCCTGGCGCACATAGCTGCCGCCGGCGTTGGAGTTGCCGCGGCCGAGGGCGTCGAGCAGGTTCTGGAAGGTGACCTTGTAGGCGCGCAGCTTGTCGAGGTCGGGCTGCACCTCGTACTGCTTGATCGCGCCGCCCATGGCGACCACGTCGGCCACGCCCGGCACCTGGCGCAGCGCGCGCTCCACCACCCAGTCTTCTTCGGAGCGCAGCTCGGTCGTGCTGCGGCCGTCGCCGCGCAGGCGGTAGCGCATGATTTCGCCGACCGGCGTGGCGTTGGGCGCGATGTCGGCTTCCACGCCGTCGGGCAGGTCGATGCCGCGCAGGCGCTCGGCGACCTGCTGGCGCACCAGGTTGACTTCGGCGTTGTCGTCGTAGGTCACCACGGTGAAGGACAGGCCGAACTGCGTGTGCGAGAACACGCGGATCGAGTTCGGCAGGCCCGACATCGCCACCTCGATCGGCAGCGTCACCTGTTTCTCGACTTCCTCGGCCGCGCGGCCGGGGTACAGCGCGATGACGGTGACCTGGGTGTCGGTCACGTCCGGAAAGGCTTCGACCGACAGGCTTTTGAAGGCGAACACGCCGGCCAGGGCGAACAGCAGCGTGCCCAGGACGATGAACAGCGGCTGGTGCAGCGCGTAATGGATGAGACGCTTCATGCTTGTCTTACTTGGCCTGGTTGGCTTGGGGCGAGGTCGGATTGCCGGCGTCTTCCATGGCGACGGAGAATTCACGCGCCAGCAGCAGCGCGTTGTCGGCCACCACCTGCTCGCCGGCGGCCAGACCCGAACTCAGCACCACCTCGCGGTTGCCCATGTGCCCCATCGTGACCATGCGCGGCTCGAACACGCCGGGCTGCACCTGCACGAAGACCTTGTGCTGGTTGCGCTCCAGCACGATGGCGGTGGCCGGCACGACCACGCCGTTCATCTTTTCGCGAACCCGCGCGGTGACGAGCATTTCGCTCTTCAGGCGGCGGTCGGTGTTGGCGATGACGCCCCGGACCTTGATGGTGCGGGTGCCCGGGTCGATGGAATCGCTGGTGGCGATCACGCGGCCGGTAAAGGTTTCACCGGGATAGGCGGGCACCTGCAACTCGAAGGTGGTACCGGGCTGCATGCTGCCGATGTCGATTTCCTTGGCGTCGATCAGCACCCACAACGAGCTGGGGTCGGTCACCACGAACAAGGCCGGGGCGCCCGGGCCGCTCTGGTCGGGGCGCACTTCCTGGCCCGGGTTGATGTTGCGCTCGACCACCACGCCGGCGATGCCGGAGGTCAGGCCGAGCTGCTGGTTGATCGACGATGCGGCGCCGTACAGGGTGGTGCGGGCCGCGGCGCGGGCCGATTCGGCCTGGGCGCGGGCGAGGTCGGCCTCGGTCTGCTCCAGGTCCTTGCGGGCGATGATGCCGGCGTCGAACAGCTCGCGCTGGCGGGCCAGCACCTTGCGCGCCAGGTTCACGTCGACGCCGGCCTTGGTGGTGTCGCTCTGCGCGGCGCCGAAGTCGGGCGAGGCCAGGCGGGCGAGCACGCTGCCGGGCTTGACCACCGCGCCGATGTCCGCACCGATAGCCACGACCCGGCCACCAAAGGCCGGATAGATGCGCTGGGTGCGCTCCTCGTTCCATACCAGGCGCGCCGGCAGGTCGGCCACGATGTCGGTGGCGGGCCGCGAGGGCACCGAGTTGAGCAGGGCCAGTTGCGGATGGCCGGTCGGGAAGCGCAGCTGCTTGCCCTGCAGGATGGGCGGCGCCGGCGGCGCGGCCACGGCCGTCTTCTCGGCGGATTCGCCGCAGCCCGCGAGCAGGGCGCACGCGGACACGGCGCCGGCGATCAGCAGCGTGGCGAAGGAAGAACGGCGGAAAAGCATCGACGGCAGGGAAGGCATGGCGGATCTCGGTGCGAAACGGGGGGCGGTGTCGGTCATGGCGGAGCCGGGCGTCTGGTTCACGGCGCCAGCAGCAGGCCGGGCTGCGTCTGCAGCGTCCATGCGCCGGCGGCCTTGGCGTAGTCGGTACGGGCGTCGATGGCTTCGAGCAAAGTGGCGCGCAGCGTGCGGCGGGCATCGAGCAGGTCGACCAGCGGGATCGCACCGCGTCGGAAAGCGAGTTCGGCGCCCTCGGCCACGCGGCGGGCGCGCGGCAGGATCTCGACCTCGTAGCCCTGGGTGCGGCGCTGCGCGGTGAGCGCGGTCTGCTGCAGGCCCTGCAGCTCCAGGATGGCGTCGCGACGGGCCTTGTCGAGCGCGTCCTCGGCTTGCGTGAAGCTGGCCTGGGCGCGGCCGATCTCGCCTTCGAAGCTGTAGCCCCACTGCAGCGGCATGGAGGCGCGGAACTGGATCAGGCGCGTGGAGACGCCGGGGTAGTGCTCGAAGCCGGCACCGATGGTGACGTCGCCCTTCTTGAGCGCGATCGCGCCGTCGAGGCTGGCCTGCGCCGACTGCACCCGGGCGGAGGCGGCGCGCACGTCGGGGCGGTTCTCGGCAAGCGAGGCGAGATCGACCCGTTCCACGTCGACCGGCGGCAGGGCGGTGTAGCCGTCGGCGCGCAGCTGGCGTGGCATGGTGCGGCCGGCGCCGCGCGCGCCCATGGCCTGGGTGAGGGTGGCGGCCGCCTGCAGGCGATCGAGCTCGGCCTGCTGCACGTCGGCACGGGCGCGCTGGGCCTCGATGGCGGTACGGGCCGCGTCCTGGGCGGGCAGATCGCCGGCCTGCACCCGGCGGTCGGAGGCGCGCGAGAGCTCGCCCGCGCTGCCGGCGATGGCGCCCACCTCCACCGCGCGATCCTGCGCCGCCAGCAGGTCGTAGTAGGCGGCCAGCGCGGTGATGAGCGCGTGCACCCGCACGTCGTCGACATCGGCACTGGCGGCGGCGGCGGCACGTTCGGCGGCCGCCGTGCGCAGCAGGCGCTTGTCGCCGCGTTCGTAGGTCCAGTCGAGGCCGATGGTCTTGTCGATGCGCTTGTCGCGGATCGCGTTGCCGGCGCCTACGCCGTTCTTCAGGTCGATGTTCTCGGCGACACCGGAGAGCACCGGCAGCGGCGCGTGGTCGGCCGCCAGGATGTCGGCGCGGGCGGCCGCCAGATTGCCCTGGGCGATGGCCACGTCGAGGTTCTCGCGGGCGGCCGCCAGGGCCTGGGCCAGCGTCAGCGTGTAGGGCGCGCCCATGGCCTGTGCGGCCTGGGCGGTGAGGGTCAGGGCGGCCGGCGCGGCAGGCACCGGCACCGGGGCGGCGGTCTGCGCCGCGAGGGGCATGGCGAGGCCGAGGCCGCCCATCCAAAACAACTGTCGTATGCTCATGGACGACGTTATCGCGGCACGGTACTGACCATCGCCTGACCGCCGCCATCGAGGGGCTTTCGCTCCGGTCGAGAGCCCCGTCCATTTTCTGTTTTCAGCCACAGCCGATGCGCATCCTCGTAGTCGAAGACGATCCAGTCCTGCGGGACGTCATGGTGCGCAGCCTGCGCGATGCAGGCCACCGCGTGGACGAGGCCCGCAGCGTGGCCGAGGCCGATCATTTCTGGCGGGTCCAGCCTTTCGACGCGGTGCTGCTCGACCTGAACCTGCCGGCCTCCAACAGCACCGGAGCGGCGCCCGGCAGCGGTCTCGACGTGTTGCGTTCGGCGCGCGGCCGGGGCGACCGCACGCCGGTGCTGGTGCTGACCGCGCGCCACCGCACCGAAGAGCGCATCGCCGGCCTCGACGCGGGCGCCGACGACTACCTGGGCAAGCCCTTCGAGCTGGCCGAGGTCGAGGCCCGGCTGCGCGCCCTGGTGCGTCGCGCGCAGGGCACGCAGGACATCTCCTCGGTCGGCGCCCTGTCGCTCGACCGCAAGGCCCGCCGCTTCGCACTCGACGGCCAGCTGCTCGAACTACCGGCGCGCGAGTTCGAGGTGCTGTGGGAGCTGATGACACCGCCCGGCCGCGTGGTCAGCAAACGGACGCTGTCGGAAAAGCTCTCGAGCTTCGACGACAACCTGGGCGACAACGCGCTGGAGGCCTTCATCTCGCGGCTGCGCAAGAAGCTCACGAACAGCGGCGCGGGCATTCGCACACTGCGCGGCCTGGGCTACCTGCTGGAGGCCGAATCCGGCGCCGGAGACGCGATGTGACGCGCGCGCCGGCGCAGGCGGACGACGGCCTGAAGCCCCTGCCCGCGCCACCGCCGGTGCCCGGCCTGCCATCGCTGCGCACCCGGGTGCTGCAGCACGTGCTGGTGCCGCTGGCGCTGGCCTGGCTGCTGGGCGTGGTGGTGTCGATCGCCGTCGCCATCAACTTCACCCAGCGGGCCTTCGACCGCGCGCTGCTCGACGACGCTTATTCGGTGGCCGCCAACGTGCACACCACCGGCGAGGAGCTGGAGCTCGGCCTGTCGCCGCGCGAGGTGGGCGCGGTGCTGTTCGACCAGTCCGAGCGCATCTACTTCGCGGTGCTCTGGCCCGACGGCACGCTGCTGGCCGGCCACGGCGGGCTGCACGCGCCGCCGCCGGAAGACGGCGCGCGCTACCGCTTCTCCGACATCTCCTACCAGGGCCGGCCGCTGCGCGCGGTGCTGCTGCGCACCGGCCGGCCGCAGCCTTTCGACGTGGTGATGGCCGAGACCACCCAGTCGCGCGCCACGCTGCTGCGCAGCCTGCTGCTCTACGCCATCGCGCCGCAGCTGGTGCTGCTGGTGGGCCTGGCGGTCTGGATGGGCCGCGCCGTGGCGCGTGACGTGCGACCGCTGCAGGCCCTGCAGGAGACGTTGGATACCCGCAGCGCCAGCGACCTGTCGCCGGTGCGGGTGGGCGGATCGACGCGCGAGGTGCGCCGCCTGGGCGATGCGCTCGACAGCCTGTTCGCGCGGGTGGGCGCCGGCGTGCGGGCGCAGCGCGAGTTTGCCGGCAACGTGGCGCACGAGCTGCGCACGCCGCTGGCCGGCATCCGGGCGCTGGCTGAATACGGACTGGCGCAGCAGGATCCCGCTGCCTGGCGCGAGCAGCTCGAACGCATCGCACGTAGCGAGGAACGCGCCAGCCGGCTGGTCGACCAGTTGCTGGCGCTGGCGCGCGCCGACGAGGCGCCGGTGATGCGCTTCGAGCCGATCGCACTCGACGAGATCGCCCGCGACGCGGTGCTGCGCTTTCTGTCGCGCGCGGATTCGGCCGGTGTCGACCTGGGCGCGCGCGGCCTCGACGAAGCGGTGGAAGTGCTGGGCCATGCGGCCTTGATCGACGGCATCGTCAACAACCTGATCGACAACGCGCTGCGCTACGGCAAGCCGGCCGACGGCTCGCAGCCGCGCATCACCGTGGCGGTGACCGCCGAGCCGGACAGCGACGAGGTACGGCTGACCGTCGTCGACAACGGGCCCGGCATTTCCGTGGAGCAGCAGGGGCGGCTGCGGCAGCGCTGGGCGCAGGGGCCGGAGGGCGCATGGCTCAAGCAGGGCGCGGGACTGGGGCTGTCGATCGTGGCGCGCTATGCGCAGCTGCTGGACGCGCAGCTCTTGCTGGAGCCCGCGGCCCAGCATCCCGGGCTGGCGGCCTCGGTCATCCTGCGGCGGCCGCCGCCGCTGGGGTCGACGACCTGACGCTGACCATCTCTTCGACGGCGTGTCGCCATCGCGCGGAGAGATACAGAAGTTCGTTTGAAAGCGGCGATGGATCTGCCGGCGGCACGACCATGCGGGTTCGATGACATCCAGAACCTGAACCCATGTTGGGCCTCGCCACCACGGCCGTGACCACACGCCGAGCCGCCGAACCGTCGGACGTGAAACACCCGCCGCAGCTGACGCGGGCCGACGACACGGATTCGGAAACCGGTCTGGCTCCGGCCCACGAATTGCGGCACCCGCTCGCGGTGCGCGCCCGCGACTGGATCAGCGGGCATTTCTGCGAGATCCACGCGCCGCTGGGCCTGCATGCGTGCGGCTTCTACAACCATGTCTATGACCAACCCCGCGTGCCGGTGCGGTCCGAGCCCGCGGATGCGCTGTATCTACAGCGGGACGGTGGCCGGACGGCTCGCCACGCGGGTCGCCACACGTCATCGAAACGCGCGGCCGACACCACTGCATCAGCCCTGCCTCGCAGCGTCGCCGAACTCCTCATGCGCCTGAGCCGCGACCCGGTCGACCAACAAGATGCGGCGTGGGCCGGTGCACCGGCGCTGCTGCCGGCGGTCGTCGACCGGCTCGGTGCGGGCGACGATCCCGAACTGGCCGACGGCATGCGCCTGCTGGTCACCCAGGCCTTGTTGACCGGCCGCGTGCCCGCGTCCCTGACGTCGCTCGTGCTGGACCGGCTGCGCGTGCCCGGGTGGTGGCGCCATGTGGGCGCGGGGCCGGCTTGTCCGCCGGATGCGGTGGATCGCCTCGCGCTCGCGTTGGCGCAGCGGCTGTCGCGCTCCGGGCTCGGCTTGCGGGCGCTGCGCGCGCTCGGTGGCGATGCCGCGGTGACCGCCACGGCCGCGCGCGTACGACTGCAGGCCGGCGACTATCTGCGCGCGCATCCCGTGCAGACGGTCGATGCCACGCATCCCGCACGGCTGGCATGGGAAGCGGCAGGCGTCTGCCTGGCGGGCGGCAAGCCGACATCGGCACAGCGGCTGGCGCTTTTCGAGTGGTCGCACGGCGTGCCGCACGACGATGGCGCCACGCTGCGCCGGATGCAGGCCGTGCTGCACAAGTTCCAGCACAAGACCATCCACCGCTGGGGCGTGGAAGACTCGCTGCGCCTCGGGCTGATGCGGCTCGTGGGCAAGCGCCAGGGGCCGCTGCGCGCGGCGATGCTGTGCGATCCCGCGCCCTTGCGAAAGACCGGGACCGCGCCCGCCACCGGTGGCGGCCTCGCCTCGGTGGCCGCCGCTGCCGATGCCCGGCGCGAAGCGCTGGAGGCCGCGCTTCGCACGCCCGAAATGAGCATCCTCGCCGTGGCACGGCAGGCGGATCCAGTGAACGCGCTGCTGGAGACGGCAGCCTGGCGTTGCTGGTGCCGGCAGGGCGGGCCGGATCCGTGGGAACTATCGGAACGACTGGCCGAGGAGGTGTCGGAAGAAGCGTCGCGCATGTGCCTGCGGCAGCTCGACAGCCTGCAAGAGCCGTGGCCGGACCCGACCACCATGAGGCGCCTGAATGTCATCGGCGACACCTGGCTGGCGATGACCGCGCTGAGCCTGCTGGCCACCGGCGGATACGCGGCGGTGCTGGCGCAGCCCCGCACCTGGAAACATCTGCTGGCCTGGAGTCGCGACGCGGGGCAGGGCGTGTCGCCGGCGATGCGGCTCGTCGTACGGACGCTGCGGCGCTGCGGCACATCGACCATCGCCGTGGCGGCGCCACTGGCGGCGCCGCAAGAGCCCGCCGCGCAGACCGACACCATGCGGCAGCTCGCACGCGACATGGTGCGCGGGTTGGCGACGATCTCGCGCCTGCAGCTCAGCGACGGGCAGGTGCAGGGGGCGAGCACCAAGCAGCTCTCCCGCATCGCCTCCGCCGCCGCGACCTTGAGCGGCGTGCCGGTCAGTGCCGAAGTCGATCTGGCCGCCACGCAGTTCCGGGAAAGCGTCTTCGAGCTCGCCCGCGGACCGGACGGCATCCGCCTCTTCATCGGCACTGCCACGGGCTCGAGCCAGCAGGTGAAGCTGGAGGCGGGCGTGGGCTGCCGCGTGAGCGTGCCGGGCGTGGCGGCGCGCGCCGACCTTCGCCTGTCGGCGACGCCGCTGCACCGCGAGTTGATCCGTCCCGAGGGTCTGCTGATCCGCATCGCGCGCCGCCCGACGGCCGATGGCGCAGACTTCGACGACGAGGCCATGTACCGCAGCGCCGAGGCGGTGGTGGACCACCTGTTCACCAGCGCCCCTTCGGCATCGGAGGACGCGGCCATCGACACCTGGCGCCGGCTGGTCGACTACGCGCTCTACCGCGACGATTTGTCCGTCAACTGGGTGAACGCCTTGTCGGTGGAGTCTTCCGGCAGCGCGCAGGGCTCGGCGGGCGTAACCGCCCGGGTGATGAATCTGTCGGTGGGACCGGAAGTCTTTGCACAAGCCCATCTCCACTACGGCAGCCGCCATGACTGGCATGAGACAGGCCGGCGACGGGTGCTCGAATACCAGCACCGGGTCGGCCACGGCTTTCAGGTGGGTGCCGCGCTCGGGCTGCGGATGAGCGTGGGCGGCAGGAACACGTCGACCCAGGACGAACCGGAGGTCACGCCGATGCCTGCGCACCCGGCCCCGGTGGAGCTCACGGGCGACCCGGCGACGGCCACGTCATCGACGCCCAACCGCATCAAGCTCACGGTGGCCGACCTGCACCTGCCGGTACATACCCGGCATTTCAATCACCTGCGTTCGGGCAAGCTGCGACTGGTGGAGGAGGGCGGCGACATCGTGGCGCACGCCAGCACCTTCGATGTCGAATACCAGGACCGCGCCGACTGGGAAGACGCCCTGTGTGCCGAGCTATTCGGCTGGCTGGCCACGTTCGAAGCCCAGGCGACGCTGCAGGGCCGCAGCCGGCCGGCGGACGCAGCATCGGCCAAGCTCGGCCGCTTTCTGCGCCTGGTGCAGCGCAATGAACGCGACTTCGACGCCTACCTGCTGCGCTACCAGTTGCGCGACAGCGTGGCGCGGCGGGTGAACCTCAACCGCGCCTTGTTGGCCGGCCTGGGCGACGATGCGCCGCCGGTGTTACGTCGGCAGGTCGAGGCTGAAAACGCCGCGATGCTGCACGAACGCGGCGCCTGGATCGAGGTGGAACTGAAGGTGCGCCAGCATGCGGTGAGCTTCCGTCGCTCGGGCCTGGACTTCGGCGTGAAGCTGCAGCGTCGGCTGCGCCTGTATTCGGAGCGCGACTGGATCGGCCTGCGCGCCACGCCGGCCGCCGTGCGGGCACGCGAGTCCGACGACACGCGGCCGATCGCGCAGCCGAATTACTGGCCCGCCAAGGTCGGATAGTCGGTGTAGCCGTGCTCGCCGCCACCGTAGAAGGTGGCCTGGTCGGGTTGATTGAGCGGCGCGTTTTCCTTCAGACGGCGTACCAGGTCCGGGTTGGCGATGTAGAGCTTGCCGAAGGCGACCAGGTCGACCTCGCCGTCGGCCACTTTCTTCTCGGCCAGTGCGCGGTCGTAGCCGTTGTTGGCCATCCAGGCGCCCTGGCCACCGGCCTGGCGGTAGGCGGCCTTGAGCGCCTCGTAGTCGAAGGGCCGGTCGGGCACCTCGCGCGGGCCGCCGGTCGCACCTTCGATCACGTGCACATAGGCCAGGCCCAACGGCGCGAGTTCGCGCACCACGTAGTCGAACAACGCCTGCGCGTCGTCGTCTACCACGTCATTGGCCGGGGTGACCGGCGAGAGCCGGATGCCGACCTTGCCGCCGCCGATGTCGTCGACGATGCCGCGCGTGACCTCGAGCAGCAGGCGGGCCCGGTTCTCGATGCTGCCGCCATAGTCGTCGGTGCGCTGGTTGGAGCTGGTCTTGAGGAACTGGTCGAGCAGGTAGCCATTGGCGCCGTGCACTTCCACGCCGTCGAAGCCTGCCGTCTCGACCGCGTTGCGGGCCGCCGCGCGGTAGGTCTTGACGATGCCGGGGAGCTCGCCGACGTCGAGCGCGCGCGGCGCGGACACGGGCACCATCTCGCCGCTGCCGTCGGCATGCACCAGGTAGGTCTTGGCTTTGGCGGTAATGGCCGAGGGCGCCACCGGCGCGGCGCCTTCGGGCTGCAGCGAAGTGTGCGAGATGCGGCCCACATGCCACAACTGCACCACGATGCGGCCGCCGGCCTCGTGCACCGCCGCGGTGACCTTCTTCCAGCCGTCGAGCTGCTCGGTGCCGTAGAGGCCCGGCACGTGCGCATAGCCCTGGCCCTGGTGGCTGATCGCGGTCGCCTCGGTGATCAGCAGGCCGGCGCTGGCGCGCTGCGCGTAGTAGGTGGCGGTGATGTCGAGCGGGATCGCGTCGGGCGAACGGTTGCGGGTGAGCGGCGCCATCACGACGCGGTTGGCCAGCTGCAGGCTGCCGGCCTGGACCGGGTCGAACAGGGAAGGGGCTTGGGAAGGGTGGGACATGAGACGGGCGCTTCCAGCGGGCGTGGGAGCGGGTTAAGAGCGTTCTAAGAACGGGATGGGACCATACGGCCGCCGCACGTCTGCGCACAAGCGCCGGGCGTCGGAAGTGGCAGGATGCCCGCGACCGTGGCACGGACTGTGCGCGGTTGTTTCATTTCCCAGGATTCCAAGGACCCGCGCCCCATGACCGCTCCGAACGAAGCGCCCACCGGCCATGCCCCGATCCCGTCCACCCCGCTGCCCGCCGACCCGCGCGGGCGGCTGCGCCTGAGAGACAGCTGGGCGCTGCTCAAGCCCTACTGGGTCTCCGAAGACCGCAAGGCCGCGCTTGGGCTGCTAGCCGTGGTGGTGGGCCTGAACCTCGCGGTGGTGGCGGTGAACGTGTGGCTCAACAACTGGAACCGCATCTTCTACAACACGCTGGAGTCGCGCGACTTCCCCGGCTTCAAGACCGCGCTGGCGCAGTTCTGCGCGATCGCCGGTGTGTTCATCGTGGTGGCGGTGCTCAAGCAGTTCGCCACGATGCGGCTGGAGATGCGCTGGCGCACCTGGATGACCAACCGTTTCCTCGAGCGCTGGATGGCGCACCAGGCCTACTACCGCATCGAGCAGGGCGGCCGCGCCGACAACCCCGACCAGCGGATCTCCGAAGACATCCGCAGCCTCACCAGCGACAGCCTGACGCTGTCGCTAGGCCTGTTGAATTCGGTGGTCACGCTGGTGTCCTTCGTGGCCATTCTCTGGACGCTTTCGGGTCCGCTGTCGTTCTCGCTGGCCGGCCACGCGGTGACGATCCCCGGCTACATGGTGTGGACCGCGCTGGTCTACGCCGTGCTGGGTTCGTGGATCACCCACAAGGTCGGCAAGCCGCTGATCGGCCTGTACTTCCGCCAGGAGCAGACCGAAGCCGGCTTTCGCTACGGGCTGGTGCGACTGCGTGAGAACGCCGAGGGCGTGGCGCTCTACCACGGCGAGTCGTCGGAAAAATCACAGCTGCGTGCGCGCTTCGAGCTGATCCGCGACAACTGGCAAGGGCTCATCCGATACATGCGCCGCCTGGTGTTCGTGAACTCCGGCTACAGCCAGGTCGCCATCGTGTTCCCGCTGATCGTGGCTGCGCCGCGCTACTTCTCGGGCCAGCTCACGCTGGGCGGGCTGATGCAGATCAACTCGGCCTTCGGACAGGTGCAAGGTGCGCTGTCGTGGTTCGTCGACAGCTACGCCAGCCTGGTCAACTGGCAGGCCTCGGCGAACCGGCTGCTCGACCTGGAACAGGCCATCGTCGGCGCCGAACGCGACGAGGCGCAGCGCGACGGCAGCCGGGGCATCGCGGTGGACGCGTCGGCAGATGGCGCGGTGCATGCCCACGGCCTGGTGCTGAATGTTCCTGGCCGCGACGCGGATGCGCCGCTGACCGCGCCGGTGGAACTGGCCGTGCGCCCAGGTGAACGCTGGCTGGTGTCGGGGCCGTCGGGCTCGGGCAAGAGCGTGCTGTTCCGGGCGCTGGCCGGCATCTGGCCTTATGGCGGCGGGCGCATCGCGCATCCGGCGGGCAAGAGCCTGCTGTTCCTGCCGCAGAAGAGTTATGTGCCGACTGGCTCGCTGGCCGATGCGCTGTGCTATCCGCAAACGGCTTCCGAATACGATGCCGCCACACTGCGTGCCTTGCTGCACGACTGCCGGCTCGACGGGCTGGTCGAGCGGCTCGACGACGTGGACAACTGGTCGATGCGCCTGTCGCCAGGCGAACAGCAGCGGCTGGCCTTTGGAAGGGCGGTGCTGCAGCGGCCCGACTACCTGTTCCTTGACGAGGCGACCTCCGCGCTGGACGAGGAGTCCGAGGCCGCCATGTACGCGCTGGTGCAGGAGCGCCTGCCCGGCACGGCCGTGGTGAGCATCGCGCACCGCAGCACCGTGGCGCGCTGGCACGAGCGGCAGGTGCGCTATCTGCCGCAGGACGGGGGTAGGGGGCCGTTCGCACCGGCCGAGGTGCCGCTGCCGGCGGCCTGAGCCGTCGCCGCCCGGCGGCTGCGCATCACTGTTGTTGCTGTTGTTGCTGCTGCTGTTGCTCCATCTCAAGCGCCGCCTTGACTGCCGGCCGGGCCGCGGTCCGGCTGTAGTGGCCGTGCAGGCGCTGCAGGCCGCCGATGTCCACGTTCATCTTCTGCGCCCAGCCGGTCACGACGAAGAGGTAGGCGTCGGCCACGCTGAAGTTGTCGCCGCCGAGATAGTCACGGCCTTCGAGCTGCGCGTCGAGCCAGGTGTAGCGCGATTTCAGCTTCAGCTTGACGGCCTGCTTCATCTCGTCCGACGTGCTCGGGTTGAACAGCGGGCTGGTGCCCTTGTGCAGCTCGGTCGCGATGAAGTTGAGCCACTCCAGCATGCGGTAGCGGGCCATGGTGCCGTGTGCCGGGATCAGGTTCTTCATCGGCGCCAGATCGGCCACGTATTGCACGATGACCGCCGCCTCGCGCAGCCGGGTGCCGTCGTCGAGCTCGAGCAGCGGCACGTAGCCCAGTGGGTTGATGCTGTAGTAGTCGGTACCGTCGGGCAGCTTGTGGGTCTTGGTCGGCGCGGGAATCGCCTCATGCGCGATGCCGGCCTCGTGCAGCACGATATGCGGTGACAAGGAGCAGGCGCCGGGGCTGAAATAAAGCTTCATGAAAAGTGCTTCCTGGGCAGGTCGAGTTGGATGGTTTTCGGCGCGTCGCGGGACCGGGCGGGCGGTGCGACGCCGCGTCCGCATGCTATCCGCAGGAAACGCCACCGCGCTCGGACGGGCGTTTTCACTTGGTTTCGTCCTACAGGCCCAGGCGCAGCGCCCCGACTCGTGCAACACGCCGGGCTGCCTAGAGTCCGTTCCATCGCCGGAACCGCCGCTCAACCGCAGCGCACTGGTCCGGATTCTGGAGAACACCATGCTCAAGTACGCGATCATCTTCGCCATCATTTCGCTGATTGCCGGCGCGCTCGGCTTTACCGGCGTTGCTGCCGGCTCGGCCGGTATCGCCAAGATTCTGTTCGGCCTGTTCCTGCTCGTGGCCATCGTCTTCGTGGTGCTCGCCGCCCTGGGCGTGGGCGCGGTCCGAAAGGCGATCGACTGACGATGCCGGCGAACATGAACCTGACTTCCGCCCATTCCTTTGCGCTGCAGCTCCACGGCCCTTTCGAGCGCCAGGAGCGGATCGTCGCCCCATCGGCGCCCATGTACACACCGCTCTGGTATGCAAGCAAGGTGATGGCGACGACGGCGAACAGCTGGTGGGAGGGTGGCGTGCCACCCGCAAGCCGACGCGGCCAGCGTGCCAAGGATGCCGTGGCGCATGCAGCGGCAGGCGTGGCGCGCCGACTTCACGTGGGACGCGGCACCCACGCCTGAGCCGGCTCGGCGGCGTTGCCGAATTCGCTCCCAGGCCGCGCATGTCGCGGCTTTTTTTGGTTTCCGATTCCCCCATTTTTGCGAGCAAGGTTGTCCATCGTGACGAACATCACCAGCCTCCGCTGCGATCTCGAATACGCGATCCACGCGGACACCCATTTCTGTTTCAACATCCAGGCCTCGCGTCGTGGCGACCAGCGCATCCTCGACGAGTCGCTGACCATTACCCCCGGCATCCAGGTGCGGCAGTTCGAAGACCCCAACAACGGCAACCGCTTTTTCCGTTGTGACGGCATTCCCGGCAAGCTGGTCGTGCGTTACGACGCACGCATCGAGAACACGCGCCAGAAGCCGGACCATTCGCTGGTCGAATGCAGCATCACCGACATGCCCAACGAGGTGCTGCACTACCTGCTGCCCAGCCGCTTCTGCCAGTCCGATGTGATGAGCCGGGCTGCCCAGCATCTGTTCGGCCGGGTTCCGCAGGGCTACCAGCGGGTGAGCCACATCTGCGACTGGATCCGTGAAAACATCGCCTACCAACTGGGCACCAGCAATGCCACCACCAGCGCCCAGGACGTCTACCTGCAGCGCGCCGGTGTCTGCCGCGACTACGCCCACCTGGCCATCACCTTCTGCCGGGCGCTCAACATTCCGGCCCGTCTGGTGGTCGGTTATGTGCATTTCGACGAGCCGCCACAGGACTTTCACGCCACCTTCGAAGCGTGGCTGGGTGGCCAGTGGGTGATGTTCGATCCGACCAACCTCGCGCCCGCTGAGGCAGTCGTGCGTGTGGGGACCGGTCGGGACGCCAAAGACACCGCTTTCGCCACCATGTTCGGCGCGGTGACCATGTCGTACATGCATATTCAGGTGAACCACGACGGCCAGCCGCCGCTGGATGATCCGGACCCGCGCGAGGCGACGGTGCAGCGGCTGATAATGGCCTGACCGCTTTACCCGCCAGAACACCCTGGCATCGCTCAAGCCCTGCCCGCGCGGGGCTTTTTCGTTCATGCGGTGCGATAGGGGGCTTGGCCGATAAAATGTACAGATTCCTCCAATCTGTACATCATGCACATCCTCCCTCTGAGTGAGTTCCGTGCGAATGCGTCCGCCATGCTCGACCTGGTCGAACAGGGCCAGACGGTTCGCATCATGCGGCACGGTAAGCCGGTGGCCGACCTGGTGCCTGCAGCCGCCGACGCAGCGCCCACGCGCCTGCCGAGCTGGAAACGCCCCTTCGACCCGGTCGCCCTGCCCGAAGGTCAGTCGCTCGCCGATGCGGTGCGCGCAGAGCGCGAGAACGCGCCGTGGTGATGCCGTTCCCGCCCCGCGAAGGCGGCATGCGGGTGCTCTTCGACACCTCCGCCCTCACCAAGCGCTATGCCGTGGAAGAGGGCCGCGATCGCATCCTCGACCTCTTCGCCGCGACCGATTCGGTGGTGATCGCCGCGCACGGCCAGGCCGAGGTGGCGTCGGCCCTGATGCGTCGACGGCAGGAGGGCAGTCTGTCGTCGCACGATTTCGATCGCGCCTGGGCGATGGCGCAACAGGACGTGGCCGACATGGAACGTGTACCGCTCGACGCGCACGTGGAACGTTTCGCCTTTGCCGCCATGGCCCACGCCCCGCTGTGTGCGACCGACGCACTGCATATCGGCAGCGCCATGTCTGCCCGCGTCGACCTCTTCGTGACCTGCGATCGTCGACAGGCCGAAGCCGCCCGTCAATTGGGTCTGCAAACCGAATACGTGCCTTGCGCACGGAAGGAAGCATCGTGATCTACCCCCAGGAATTCGACGTCATCGTCGTCGGTGGCGGCCACGCCGGCACTGAAGCGGCACTGGCTGCCGCGCGCATGGGCAGCAAGACCCTGCTGCTCACCCACAACATCGAGACGCTGGGCCAGATGAGCTGCAATCCGTCGATCGGCGGCATCGGCAAGGGTCACCTTGTGAAGGAAGTCGACGCGCTGGGCGGCGCCATGGCCATCGCCACGGACGAGTCGGGCATTCAGTTCCGCATTCTCAACAGCTCCAAAGGCCCGGCCGTGCGTGCAACGCGCGCACAGGCGGACCGCATTCTCTACAAGGCTGCCATTCGCTCGCGTCTGGAAAACCAATCGAATCTCTGGCTGTTCCAGCAGGCGGTGGACGACTTGGTGGTGGAGGGCGATCGTGTCGTGGGAGCCGTCACGCAGGTCGGCATTACCTTCCGCGCACGGGCCGTGGTGCTGACGGCCGGTACCTTCCTCGACGGCAAGATCCACGTGGGACTGAATAACTTCGCGGCAGGCAGGGCAGGGGACCCGCCAGCCACTTCGCTGTCGGCACGACTCAAGGAATTGCAACTGCCGCAGGGCCGGCTCAAGACCGGCACGCCGCCGCGGATCGACGGCCGGAGCATCGACTTCAGCCAATGTGTGGAGCAACCCGGCGACGGCATGCCTGGCGGCACCAACGAGGGCGTGGTGCCGGCTTTCAGTTTCATGGGCTCGGCTACGATGCACCCCGAGCAGCGGCCATGCTGGGTAACGAACACCAACGAGCGCACGCACGACATCATCCGCAGCGGCTTCGATCGCAGCCCCATGTTCACCGGCAAGATCGAAGGGGTCGGCCCGCGTTATTGCCCGAGCGTGGAAGACAAGATCAACCGCTTCGCCGACAAGGAAAGTCACCAAATCTTCCTGGAGCCAGAGGGGCTGACCACGCACGAGTTCTATCCCAACGGCATTTCGACGAGCTTGCCGTTCGACATTCAATACGCCTTGGTGCGATCGATGAAGGGCCTGGAGAACGCGCACATCCTGCGCCCCGGCTACGCCATCGAGTACGACTACTTCGACCCGCGGTCGCTGACATCAGCCTTCGAGACTCGGCAGATCACGGGGCTGTTCTTCGCAGGACAGATCAACGGAACGACCGGCTACGAAGAAGCAGCTGCTCAAGGCCTTTTTGCCGGCACCAACGCCGCCTTGCAGGCGCGCGGCGATGGCCCCTGGCTGCCGCGCCGGGACGAGGCCTATCTTGGCGTGCTGGTCGACGACCTCATTACCAAGGGCGTCACCGAGCCTTACCGTATGTTCACCAGCCGCGCCGAGTTTCGACTGCAGCTGCGTGAAGACAACGCCGATGCACGTTTGACCGAGGCAGGTCGGCAGCTGGGTCTGGTTGGTAACGCCCAGTGGGACGCTTTCTGCCGCAAACGAGACGCTGTTTCACGTGAAACAGAACGGCTGCGCTCAATCTGGATCAACCCGCGCAACCTGGCGGCGAGCGAAACCGAGCGGGTACTGGGCAAGGCGATCGAACACGAATACAACCTTGGCGATCTCTTGCGTAGACCCAATGTCACGTACACCGCGTTGATGTCGCTCGACGGCGGGCGCTTCGTCAGTCACGATGTTTCACGTGAAACCTTGGGCGATTCGGTCGATGCGGTCATCGAGCAGATCGAGATTTCGGCCAAGTATTCTGGCTACATCGAGCGCCAGAAGGATGAAGTCGAACGCTCTGCACATCACGAACGGATGAAGCTTCCGGCCGACCTGGACTACATGCAGGTCGCGGCCTTGAGCATCGAGGTTCGGCAAAAGTTGAACCGCCATCGCCCAGAAACGCTGGGTCAAGCCTCCCGCATTTCCGGCGTGACGCCTGCCGCAATATCGCTCCTGCTGATCCACCTGAAGAAGCGTGGTTTCAAGGGGTTTGGCGAGTCGACAACGAACGAGATGGTACCGGCTTGATGACAATTACCTTGGAGGAGGGCGTCGAACAAATCGGTTTGCGCCTTTCAAGCACCCAATTGAGCCAACTGCATGCCTACCTCGCGATGCTGCAGAAATGGAACCGGGTCTACAACCTCACCGCCGTACGCAATCCGATCGAGATGGTTACCCACCATCTGCTCGATAGTCTCTCGGTGATTCCAAGCCTGTTGCGAGAGCGGGAAGGGGGCAAGCCGTTCACGCTGCTTGATGTGGGTTCCGGCGGAGGTTTGCCCGGCGCCGTCATTGCTATTTGCTGCCCACAGGCACAGGTGAGTTGTGTGGACACGGTGGCAAAGAAGGCCGCTTTCCAGCAGCAGATCGGGCTGGAGTTGAAACTGCCCAACCTGCGCGGCCTTCACGCACGCGTAGAAAATCTCCGCGAGCCTAATGACGTGGTTTGTTCTCGCGCCTTTGCATCACTGGCGGATTTCACCCAATGGTCCGCCGGGTCGCTGGCGCCCAACGGCGTCTGGATGGCATTGAAAGGCAAACACCCGGTCGACGAAATCGCATTACTGCCCTCGACCGTTGAAGTGTTTCACGTGGAACAGCTTGTAGTTCCCGGCTTGGAGGCCGATCGCTGCATCGTGTGGATGCGTTCCACCACGTAAACTCTCGCGCTGCCGTTCATCGGTCGTCACTCTTTCGGCCAACCAACTTCGCTCCCTCATCATCTATGGCTCGAATCTTCTGTGTCGCCAACCAAAAAGGCGGCGTTGGCAAGACCACTACGTCGGTCAACCTGGCGGCCGGCTTAGCCAAGATCGGCCAGCGTGTGCTGCTGGTTGACCTGGACCCACAGGGCAACGCCACCATGGGCTCCGGGGTCGACAAGCGCGCGCTGGCGGCCTCACTTTATGAGGTGCTGGTAGACGGGACATCAATCGCGACTGCCAGGGTGCGCGCAGACCGCCTGGAAGCCAGCGGCTGTGCGTACGACGTCTTGGGCGCCAACCGCGAGCTGGCCGGCGCCGAACTGGAAATGGTTGAGATGGAAGGGCGCGAACGCCTGCTGAAAACTGCTTTGGCCGCTGTCGATGCCGACTACGACTTCGTGCTGATCGACTGCCCTCCGTCGCTCTCCTTGCTGACCCTCAACGGGCTGTGCAGCGCCCATGGCGTCGTGGTGCCGATGCAATGTGAATACTTTGCCTTGGAAGGTCTGACCGACCTGGTCAACACCATCAAGCAGGTCCACGCCAATCTCAACAAGGAATTGAAGATCATCGGCCTGCTGCGCGTGATGTTCGACCCGCGCATCACGCTGCAACAGCAGGTCAGCGAACAGCTCAAGGACCACTTCGGCGACAAGGTCTTCGACACGGTGATTCCACGCAATGTGCGCCTGGCCGAAGCACCGAGTTACGGCTTGCCCGGTGTGGTGTTCGACCCGGCGTCAAAGGGTGCGCAAGCCTTTGTTTCTTTTGCCACAGAAATGGTGCGGCGCGCGCAAACGCCCGAAGCCGCCGTCACGACATGACGGTCGCACGCGTCCTTACCGTACCGGGTTGGCACGGCAGCGGCGCCGAGCATTGGCAGAGCCGATGGGAAACGCTTTACGGCTATCGACGGGTGGAACAGCACGATTGGGCCCACCCCCTGCGCGGCGACTGGAACGCACGCCTGGAGGACGAGATCCTGGCAGGGCAGGGCGCCCCGGTCGTGCTGGTGGCGCACAGCCTTGGCTGCGCCCTGGTCGCCGCCTGGGCCGCCCATTCGCGAAACACCCGCATCGTGCGCGCCGCGTTGCTGGTGGCTCCGCCCGATGTGGAAAGCGACAGCCTGCGCGCCCGGCTGCACGGCTGGGCCCCGATGAGCGACCAGCGTCTGCCATTCATCTCGACCGTCATCGCCAGCAACGACGACCCTTATTGCCGCCTCGACCGCGCGCGCCATTTCGCCTCGCGATGGGCCAGCGCGTTCGTCGATGCCGGCCCCGCAGGCCACCTCAACGCCGAGTCCGGCCTGGGCGACTGGCCACTCGGCCATGCCTACCTGCGCGAAGCGGCGGGCACCGCCGCCGTCACCCTGGCGCCGACCCCGGCGCCCACCTGAACGAACACCCAAGACCATGGTCACCAAAAAATCAAAAGGCCTCGGCCGCGGCCTCGAAATGCTGCTCGGCCCCAAGGCCCTCGACACCCCCGAAAACGGCGCCACGGCCGATCCAGGCCTTCCGACCGTGCTCGCGCTGGACACCATGGTCGCGGGCGTCTACCAGCCCCGCACCCGCATGGACGAAGGCGCCCTGTACGAGCTCGCCGAGAGCATCAAGGCCCAGGGCATCATGCAGCCGATCCTGGTACGGCGCCTCAACGGTGGGCCCCATGCCGGCCGCTACGAAATCATCGCCGGCGAGCGGCGTTTCCGGGCCGCGCGGCTGGCAGGGCTGGAGTCGGTGCCGGTACTGGTGCGTGACGTGCCGGACGAGGCAGCGGCCGCCATGGCGCTCATCGAGAACATCCAGCGCGAAGATCTCAACCCGCTGGAAGAAGCGCAAGGCCTGCAGCGCCTGGTCAGGGAATTCGGCCTGACGCACGAGCAGGCCGCCCAGTCGGTCGGCCGTTCGCGCAGCGCGGCGAGCAACCTGCTGCGCCTGCTGGCACTGGCCGACCCGGTGCAGACCATGCTCATGGCAGGCGACCTCGACATGGGTCACGCCCGCGCGCTGCTGCCACTGGACAAGGCTGCGCAGATCACCGCCGCCCACCAGATCGCCGCGCGCAAGCTGTCGGTGCGGGAAGCCGAGTCGCTGGCGCGCAAGATCGGCGCCGAATTCAACCTGTCCGCCCAGAAGACGCCGGCACCGCAGCCGGCGAAGTCGCGCGACCTGGAACGGGTCGAGGAAGAACTGTCGGACCTCTTCACCGCCCAGGTCGAGGTGCGCATCAAGAAGCGCAGCAAGCGTGGCGGCAGCGTTCAGGAGAGCGGTGAACTGGCAATCCAGTTCAGCTCGCTCGACGAGCTCAACGGGCTGATCGAGCGCCTGCGCGCACCGACCGCCTGAGAACAGGCTTCCAGCCCGCGCCGCAAGGGCTCAAAGCACCTTGAAGACCGACTCGTAGGGCTTGCTGACCTGCAGGTCGCTTCCCGGGCAGCGCATGCGCACACGAAGCTTGCCGGCCTCGTCGCGCCAGATGCGCTGGGTCATGCGCAGGTTGAGCAGGGTTCCGCGGTGAATACGCCGAAAGTAGCGGGGGTCGAGCCGCCGTTCGAACTCGGCGATGCTGGTGCGCACCAGCCCCTCCTGCATCGCTGAAACCACCCGGGTGTACTTGTGATCCGACTGCAGGTAGCAGATGTCGTCGGTCTGTATCACGAGCAGGTCGTTGCCGCGTGCCGCCACCACCGCGGCCAGCGGCGGACCGCGTTCCGACCGGGGAACATGGCCCAGCGCGCGCAGCCGGGCTTCGACGCGGTCGAACGCCTGCTCCATGCGGATCGGCCGCAACGGTTTCATCACATAGTCGGCGGCACACAGATCGAAAGCCTCGGCCGCCAACGACGCGTCGACGGTGGTGAAGACCACCGCCAAACCTGACGGAAGTTGGCGTATCCAGCGCGGATCGCGCTCGTCCATGTGAATGTCGAGGACGAGGATGTCGGGCTGCAGTTCGGCAACCGCCCGGAACACGCCGGCGGTGGTCGCCACTTGGGCGACCTGTGTCCATTCCGGCCTCAGGCGTGCGATCAACCGTGTTACGCGCTCGCGTTGTATCCGGTCGTCCTCAGCCACCACGACATGCATCTACACCCTTGCTCTTTATCAAAACTTACGCATGTTAGGACACACTCTCACCGCGCGGCGGGCTAATCGAAAGCGTAACTAGTAAGCGGACAAGCACTTCGCTATTTCGTCGCGCCATAGGGCGGTTCATCGTGCAAAAACAGGGGTTCGTCGCATTTCGGCTCGGGGGACTTCAACATTTGTGATGCTTCGTTTCAATGCAAACCGGCTTCCATCACATGTCAGCCGGTCGGCAGCAGAAGTAACGGCTGTAGCCGTACATCACTCAACCACCCGGAACCGGCCGATCACCATGACTACGACAGCACTGCCTCCCCGCCGCCGTCCCACCGTCCCGATTCAGGAAACCCCGATGGTGCTTTTCCAGCGAACCTGTCTCGTGATGGGCTCCTATCGCAAAGCCGAACACTGGTTCGAATCGACCCATCCCCTGCTGACCGTTAGCCCCAAGAACGCGCAAGGAAGCCCTGGCAAAGCCCAGCAACTCGGAGCGTTGGTCGAGGCGCTTTCGAAGGGGTGGCCGCTGTGAAACACGCCTTTCGCACCGTGCACCCCACGCAGTCGTGGGAACGCGCCGCGTCCGAACCCGCAATCTACGACGGCCCCTTCCATCGCGCTGGCGAACGGGTGGTCTATGCGTGGAGCGAGAGCGAACTCGCCGCCTTGTCGGCCGCCTTCATGTGCGCCGGCATCAACCCCGACGAAATGCTCTGGGAAAAACTGATGCTTCCCGCCGAAAGCCGCATCGTCGATCTGTCAGCCAGCGAGAGCGTCTCGCCGGACCTGCTGGCGCAACTACACAAGGGCGATATCCTCGGCGCGTGGGTTCCGACCTCGCTCGCGCCCGAGGGCATGGCCCTGGTGGTGAATCCGGCGCATCCGCGCTTCGGCGAGATCAAGGTGGCGGACAAGCGTTTCATCACGCCGCCCACCCGCCGGAGCGCTTAGTCGCCTCGTCGCCTACCCGCGCCATGCCCCCCATCCATCCGGAAATCCCTGAATCTCCGGTAACCGCCCCGATCAAGCCCACTCCGTCCGATCCCACGACGGTGAGCGACGCCGAGGTGGCCTCCGCCCTGCGCGCGCGGCACCTGTGCCTGCTGTATCAACCCCAATACCAGTTGCTCGGCGGGCGGCTGCGCGGATTCGAAGCGCTGGCGCGCTTGAGCGTCGGCCAAGACCACGACCAGGAATACGGCTGGATCGCACCCGAACACTTCATTCCCGTCGCCTGCGCCGCCGGGCTGATGGGCGCGCTGACGCTGCACCTGATCGAAGAGGCCTGCCGGGCGCTTCGAGCCTGGCGTGGCCGCAATCCGCATGCCGTCTTCATCGCGGTCAACATCGAGTCGGAGGACCTCGCCGACATCCTTTTCGCGCCCCGCGTCAGCCGCCTGCTGGCGCAATACCGGATCCGTCCCGGCGAGCTGGAGCTCGAGCTGGTGGAGCGCCGCTCGATCCAGCTCAGCGATACCTGTCGCGCCAACATCCGGCAATTGCGCGGGCAGGGCATCCGCTTTGCCCTCGACGATTTCGGCACCGGATATTCCGCGCTCTCGCTGCTCGCGGAACTGCCGTTCGACGTGGTGAAGATCGACAAGGCGTTCCTGGCGCGCGTGCCGCGCGATCCCGAGGCCTGCACCCTCATGACCGGAGTCGTGCAGCTGTGCATCGCCTTGCACAAGGAGGTCGTCGTCGAGGGCGTGGAATCGCATGCGCAACTCAGCTGGCTCGAAAGCCTGCCGCCGCACCGGGTACGCGTGCAGGGCAACGCCCTGTCGTTCCCGCTCCACGAGCCGCAGGCTCGGGCGCACCTGCCGCTGACGGGCGTGCCGTCGTCGCCGATGTCCATGGTGACGAACGCTTCGCCGACGTCGGTGCTCGACGACGCGGGTCTCGACCCTGCTGCGGTATAACGCCCGAGACCGGCCGCGCCATCCACCGCATCGCCACCCGCGCCCCACACGACGCAGGCGAACCCTCCACTACCCCTCGCGCGCCTACATGACCCCCCTTTCCGACAGCCACGCCATCGGCCTGCGCTGTGCCATGGCACTCGCCGTCGCGCCCGAAACGCAGGTCCGCCACGGGGTGAACACCCATGCGGTGATGAACCTGCTCAACCGCTGCAACGGCACCGAGGACGCACCCACGCGCGAGGAACTCATTGCCCGCCTCGCCGACTACCTGGCGGCAATTCACCGGGTCGGCGGCGGTCCTCTGGTCGCGCTGTCGAGCCTGGGCCAGCTGGTGCGCAGCTATGCGGCCATGCGCTACTTCATGGCCGATGCGATCGAACCACGCATCGACTGCGCCGAGGAGCGGTTCCGCCTGCGCACCGAGCAGGCCGCCGCCATGGCCGCGTTCCTGCAGCACTCGATCGACTCGCTCATCTCCGGCTTCGTGCCCCGCATCCACTTCTCCGTGCACACACGTGCGTGGTGGCGCGTGGAATTGAGCCTGACCATCAGCCACCTGCCCGATCGTGAATGCATCCCGCCATCGGGTTGGAGCCGCCTGTCCGACGGCAGTGGCTTCCGGCGCTCGGCACTGTTCTCTGCCCGCACCGTGTCCCTGACCCCGCAGTGAGTCTTCATCCGCCCGCGCTCCCTGACCCCGGCGAGGCGATGACCCCGATGCCCCGAATTTGCCAATGACTTCCTCTCCATTCCCGAAAACCGATGAAGGCGGATTCGACCAGCGGTGGCGCGCCGAGGCGATCAACGACCTGCGCATCTCGCAATCGGTCGCGCTGGTCCGGCACCTGCCGACCGTCCTGGTCGGTAACGGCCTGGGCATGCTGTTCGCCGTCTTCCTGCTGCGCCGGCACTATCCCGCCCGCGAACTCGTGCCCTTGATGCTCGCGATGGCCTACCTGCTGGCACCGATCGCCCTGACCTGGTGGAAGCTGCGGCACCGGCCGCGCCCGATCTCCGTATCGGTCAACCACCTGCGGCGCCAAGTGGGCTATTCGGCCGTCCTCGGCTGCTTCTGGGCCGCCTGCATGGCGCAGTACGCACCGGCGCACGACTTCACCGCCACCAGCCTGCTGGCGCTCGGCCTGGCCTTCCTGGCGCTGGGCTCCGCCGCCACCTTCTACGTGCTGCCCATGGCCGCGCTCTCGTATGCGGTGCCCATCCTCTGCGCCGCGCTCTACGTCGGCTGGCAGGCCCGGTCCGACATGGCGCTGCTGCTCATCGCCATGCTCGGGCTGATGGCGGTGGCCACCCTGGGCATCGTCTGGGGCAACTGGACCAACTTCCGCGAAGTGCTGCGACTCATCCAGGAAAAATCGCAGCTGCTGCACGAGGCCGAAGTCGTGCGGCGCGCCGAGGAGGAGTTCGTCGAGAACCTCAACCACGAGATCCGCAACGCCCTGACCTCGGTCATCGGCTACTTCGACGTCGCAGCCAACCCCGACCTGTCGCCGCAGGAGCACCTCGACATGATCGAGCACGCCCGCGAGACCGGCGGGCTGCTGCAGGTGCTGCTGAGCGACCTGCTCGACGTCGGGCGGCTCAACGCCGGGCGCACCCGCCTGGCGCTCGCCCCGCTGTCGTTTCGCCAGCTCGTGCGCACCACCGTCATCTCGGCGTCGGCCGCCATCAACGGGCGCGACCTCAGCGTGCGCACCAACATCGACGCGTCGGTGCCCGAGGTCCTCATCGGCGACGCGGCCCGGCTGCAGCAGATCCTGCTCAACCTGGTCGGCAACGCGCTCAAGGTGATGGAAACCGGCACGGTGATCATCCAGGCGCGCTATCGCGGCAACTTCAATCCGCTGCTCGAGATCGTCATCAGCGACGACGGCCCGGGCATCCCCGTTGAACGCCAGCGTTCGCTGTTCCACCGCTTCTCGCGCCTGTCCGAGGTACCGGGCAACACCGGTCCCACCGTCGGCGGCTGGGGCCTGGGCTTGAGCATCTGCGCCGCGCTGGTCGAACTGATGCACGGCGACATCCGTGTCAGCAGCGAGATCGGACGCGGTGCGGCCTTCACCATCCGCCTGCCGCTGCTCGAGGAGCGGCGCAAGCTGCCGCGCGAAGAGGCCGCCCCGCAGGTCACCGTGTCGCGCGAAGCGGTCGCCTACAGCGCGCTCGAAGCGCTGGTCGTCGACGACACCGCGGCCAACCGGCTCATCCTGCGCAAGATGCTGCAGGCCCTCGGCTGCCGGGTGGCGGTCGCCAGCGACGGCGCAGAGGCCGTTCTGGCCTGCACCAACAAGCGCTTCAACCTGGTCTTCATGGACCTCGAACTCGGCGAGATGGACGGCATCACCGCCACCCGCCATATCCGCGCGCTGCCCGGGCCCGAAGGCCGCATGCCGATCGTCGCGATCACCGGCTTCGCGTCGATGGAGCGGGTCGCGGCCATCCAGGAGTCCGGCATGAACGACTACGTGCTCAAGCCGGTGCGCCTGGACACCCTGGCTTCCGTGGTGAAGAAATGGGCGCGATGATCGGCGCATGCCGATCCGACCGCCCGCCACCGTTTCCCTGCTGCGCCTGCCCTGGCCGCTGCCCGCGCTGTTGACCTGGGCCGCCTGCTGGGTCTGCTGGCTCGGCCTGCGGGCCGTGGGCGTGTCACCGCTGATCGCGCTGTTCACCACCACCGCGCTCGGCGTGATCTGCGCCGTGCCGCAGCAAAGGCGCTGGCGCCGGCTGATGGTGGCCGCCGGTTATCCACTGTCCTTCGCCATGCTGGGCGCCGCGCAGATCCCGGCCTGGGCCTGGCTGCTGCCGCTGGCGCTGCTGGCATTGGTCTACCCGATGCGCGCCTGGCACGACGCACCGCTGTTCCCTACGCCGGTCGGTGCGCTGCGCCGCCTGCCCGAGGTCGTGCCGCTGGCAGCCGGCGCGGTGGTACTCGACGCCGGATGCGGCTTGGGCGACGGACTCATCGCGCTGCACGCCGCCTATCCGCAGGCGCGGCTGCGCGGCACCGAATGGAGCTGGCCGCTGCGCCTGGCCTGTGCGTTGCGCTGCCCCTGGGCGCAGGTGCGGCAGGGCGACATCTGGCACGACGACTGGCGCGAGGTCGATCTGATCTACCTGTTCCAGCGGCCGGAGAGCATGAGCCGCGCGGCCAGCAAGGCGGTGGTCGAACTGCGGCCGGGTGCGTGGCTGGTGAGCCTGGAATTTCCGCTGCCCGACGAGCACCCGGACCTGCGTCCGCAGCCCTCTCCATCGTCGTCACCGGGCGGCAAGCCGGTCTGGGTCTACCGGCGCGCCTGAACGCCCCGGCGCGGGCGGCAGCGCGCGCAGGCAAGGGTCAGATCGTGAAGATCTTGCCCGGGTTCATGATGTTGAGCGGGTCCAGCGCGCGCTTGAGCGTGCGCATCATCTCCACGCCGCCGACACCGGCCTCGTCCACCAAAAAGCCCATCTTGTGCAGCCCGATGCCGTGTTCGCCGGTGCAGGTGCCTTCCAGCCGCAGCGCACGCGCCACCAGCGAGTCGCTCAGCGCCTCGGCCCTCGCACGTTCGGAAGTCGACGCCGGATCGATCAGGTAGCCGAAATGGAAATTGCCGTCGCCCACGTGGCCGACCAGAAAGTAGGGGATACCGCTGGCGTCGGCCTCCGCGACCGAGTCGAGCAGGCAGTCGGCCAGGCGTGAGATGGGCACGCAGGTGTCGGTGGCCACCACGCGGCAACCGGGCCGCGACTGCACCGCCGCGAAGTACGCGTTGTGCCGCGCGGTCCACAGCCGGGTGCGCTCCTCGGGCGTGGTCGCCCATTCGAAACCGTCGCCGCCATGGTCGGCCGCGATCTCCTGCACCGTCTCGGCCTGCTCGGCCACGCCGGTCGGCGAGCCGTGGAATTCCATCAGCAGCATCGGCGACTCAGGCAGGGTCAGCCGGGAATGCCGGTTGACCATGCGTACCGAATTCGCGTCGATCAGCTCGCAGCGCGCGATCGGCACGCCCATCTGGATCGTCTGGATCGTGGTGCGCACCGCTGCCTCAATGCTCGGAAACGAACACACCGCCGCCGACACCGCCTCGGGCAGCGGGTAGAGCCGCAGCGTCACTTCGGTGACAACGCCCAGCGTGCCTTCGCTGCCCACGAACAGGCGAGTGAGGTCGTAGCCGGCGGCCGACTTGCGCGCCCGGGTGCCGGTGCGCAGCACTTCGCCCGCCGCGGTCACCACCTGCAAGGCCAGCACGTTCTCGCGCATCGAGCCGTAGCGCACCGCGTTCGTGCCCGAGGCGCGGGTGGCCACCATGCCGCCGATGGACGCGTCGGCGCCTGGGTCGATGGGGAAGAACAGGCCGCTGTCCTTGATCTGCTCGTTGAGCTGCTTGCGGGTGATGCCGGGTTCCACCGTCACCGTCAGGTCGTCGGCGTCCAGGCGCAGCAGGCGGTTCATGCGCGACACGTCCAGGCTGATGCCACCCTGCACCGCCAGCAGATGGCCTTCGAGCGAGGAGCCGCTGCCGAAGGGAATCACCGGCACCGCGTGCGCGGCGGCCAGCTGCACCGCGTCGGCGATGTCCTGGACGCTTTGCGCAAACACGACGGCCGCCGGCGGCGGCACGTCGAAGGACGACTCGTCACGCCCGTGCTGCTCGCGCACCGCCTGGGCCGCCGAATACTGCGTGGCACCGAAACGCATAGCCAGCGCCTCCAGCAAGGCCTCGGGCACCGCCCGCAGGGCGAGGGCGGGCAGCAGGTGAGAGCGTTCGGATGGTGCGTTCATGGTGGATGGCCTTGGGGCGGGGGGCGTGCGGCAGTCGCTACGATGGTCCCCCGAAAAACGATCGCGGGCAAACCGCGGAGCATGCCATGGGAAATCGATTGACGCAGATAGCCACCCGGACTGGTGACGACGGCAGCACCGGCCTGGGCGACAACACCCGCGTGCCCAAGCACCACCTGCGGGTGCAGGCCATGGGCGATGTCGACGAGCTCAATTCCCACCTCGGCGTGCTGCTGGCCGAGCCCGCACTTCCCGACGCGGTACGCGAGCTGCTGGTCGACGTGCAGCACCACCTGTTCGACCTCGGCGGCGAGCTTTGCATGCCGGGCCACGAGCTGTTGAAAGAGACCGCGCTGCTGCGCCTAGACGAGGCCCTGGCGGAACACAACGCCGCCTTGCCGCGCCTGGCCGAATTCATCCTGCCGGCCGGATCGCGCCCGGCGGCGCTCGCCCATGTCTGCCGCACCGTCGCCCGCCGCGCCGAACGCGCGGTGGTGGCGCTGGCCGCCCAGGAGCCGCTGCGGCCGGCGGCGCAGCAATACCTCAACCGCTTGAGCGACTTGCTCTTCGTGCTGGCGCGGGTGCTGGCCCGCGCGGACGACGGCAGCGAGGTCTACTGGAAGAGCGACCGCATGGCGCGCCGCGACGGCGACTGAGCACGCTCAGATCTCGTAGCGCTCGCCCGCATCGGACTCGTCGCCGAGCGCCTGCTCGACCACGCTGCGCACCAGCGTCGGCGCGAAGCATTCGATGAAGGCGTAGACGTAGCCGCGCAGGTAGCTGCCCCGTCGCAGCGCCAGCTTGGTCAGGTTGATGCCGAACAGGTGGCCGGCGTCGAGCGCCCGCAGACCGGTGTCGCGCTCGTGCTCGTAGGCGATGGAGGCGACGATGCCCACGCCCATCTCCAGCTCCACATAGGCCTTGATCACGTCGGCGTCCATGGCCGACAGCACGATGTCGGGCACCAGTCCCTGCTGCGCGAAGGCCTCGTCGATATGCGGCCGGCCGGTGAAGCCGGTGTCGTAGGTGATCAGCGGATAGGCCGCCAGCCGCGCCAGCGTCAGCGGCCCGTCGAGCAGCGCGTGGCCCGGCTTCACGATGGCCGAATGCGTCCAGCGGTAGCAGGGCAGGGCGACCAGGCCGTCGTAGCGGTCCAGCGCCTCGGTGGCGATGCCCACGTCGGCCTCGCCGGCCATCAGCATCTCGGCGACCTGCCGGGGCGAGCCCTGGTGCAGGTGCAGCCGCACGTTGGGGAACTGGCGCCGGAAATCCTGCACCGCGCCTGGCAACGCGTAGCGCGCCTGCGAGTGGGTGGCCGCGATCACCAGGCGACCGCTTTTCTGGGCGACGAACTCCTGCGCCGCGCTGCGCAGGTTGCCGCTGTCCTGCAGGATGCGTTCGATCACCGGCAGCACATGGGCGCCGGGCTCCGTCATGCCGGTCAGGCGCTTGCCGGCCCGCACGAAGAGCGCGATGCCGAGTTCTTCTTCCAGCTCGCGGATCTGCCGGCTCACGCCCGGTTGCGAGGTGTGCAGCGCATGCGCGACGTCGGTGAGGTTGAAGCCGCAACGCACGGCTTCGCGCACGGAGCGCAGTTGCTGGAAGTTCATGGGAGAAGCGAGAGAAAAACCGGTGAGCGGTACGGTGGAAACCGGCCGCGCCGCATTATTCGGTCGCGTTCATCCAAACCAGAACGAATAAAAAGTTGGTTTCTTATGCGCCGGAAGCTTTAGGCCGTGGCCGCCGGCGCGAGGATCGACATGGTGATGCGCGACACGCAGTTCATGCGCCCGGCCTCGTCGCGCATCTCGATCTGCCACACCTGGGTGCTGCGGCCCCGGTGCAGCGGCCGGGCCACGCCAGTCACCCAGCCGCTGGAAACGGCGCGCAGGTGGTTGGCATTGATCTCCAGTCCCACCGCCGTGTGCCCCATCGGGCAGCTGTAGGTGGCGCCGACCGAACCCAGCGTCTCGGCGAGCACCACCGACACCCCGCCGTGCAGGATGCCGAACGGTTGGCGGGTGCGCTGGTCCACCAGCAGGCGGCCGCTCAGGAAGTCGTCGCCGATCTCCAGGAACTCGATGCCGAGGTGCTCGATGGCGGTGCCGATCGCGCGTTGCCGCAGGTCTTCCAGGGTGATGGGATGGGTCCAGATGGTCATGGTGTCTCGTCGGTGATTGGTCTTGTGTGGCCAGGATGCCGACAGGCATCCTAGTGCGGCTGGTCCCGAGGCGCAGGAAGGCATGTCGGCCGACGCCCGGCGTGCCCGACACCGGGCATAAACGAAGGCTCGTCCATCCTTTGTCGCCACTTCACCCGAATCCATGCCTGTCCACCGACGCGCCACGCGCATCAGCCTGATCGCCCTGGTCGTCGTCGCCGCGCTCGCCGGCGCTGCCGCCGTCGCGATCCCCTCCGAAGCCGAACTCGCCCGCCGCGCCGAAGCGGCCCTGAGCGACAAGCTGCGCGTGCCGGTCCATATCGGCCGGCTGCACTGGGCGCTGCTGCCCGAGCCGTTGGTCGAGGTGTTCGATGTGCGCACCGACCAGCCGCAGCCCATCGTGCTCGAACACCTCGCCGCCTGGCCGCGCCTGGGTGCATTGCTGCACGGCGAGATCGCCTTTCGACTCGTGCGGCTCGACGGTGCCACGCTGCCGCAACCCTCGTTCAAGGCCTTCAAGGGGGTGAAGCCACCAGGCCGCGAAGGCAGCGGCCCGTTCGAACTGGCAGACCTGCCGGTGGAGCGCGCCGAGTTCAGCCGCGTGACCTGGCTCGGCCGCCGGCCGGTGCCGCTGGAGTTCCACGGCCATGCCGATTTCGATCCGCAATGGCGACCGCGCCAGGCCGTCGTCGCCCGCACCGGCGTGAACCCACCCGCGCAAGTGGACCTGCATCGCCTTGACGGCCAGGACCGCTGGAAGGCCGACATCGCCGTGGCTGACGGCAGCTGGAACGGCACCCTGGCGCTGCAACAACCGGCTGCCGATCGCTGGCGCGTCACCGGCGAATTCGATCCCGAACGCATCGACCTGCGCCTGCTGCTGCAAGCTTTCCAGCGCCGGCCGGTGCTCGCCGGCCGCGCTGCCGGCCACACCACGCTGGAGGCCGAGGGCGCGACCCCGGGCGAGATCGGCCAGTCGCTGCGCACCAGCACCCGCTTCTCCGTGGCACAGGCCACCGTGCTGCGCTTCGACCTTGACCGCGCCATCCGCAGCCTGGGCAAGGAGCACGCCGGCACCACCCCGCTCGATGCGCTGTCGGGCGTGCTGGACACGCAGAACGATCCGGACGGCATCGTCATGCGCTACCGCGATCTCAAGGCCCGCTCCGGCAAGCTCAGCGCCAGCGGCGAGGTCACGCTGCAGAACCGCCGCATCGATGCCGATTTCGCGGTCGACCTGGTCGATGGCATCGTCGGCGTGCCGCTCAGGATCACCGGTCCCGTGACCGACCCGGTTTACAGCGTGCCGCCGGGCGCCCTCGCCGGCGCGGCGGCGGGTACCGCGGTGCTGCCGGGTGTGGGCACCGCCATCGGGGCGCGCATCGGGGACGCCATCGGCCGGCTCTTCGGCGGATCCGGCGCAGCGCCGGCCCGTCAGGACGCCACGCCGAAGAAGTCGCGTCCCGCGCCCTACGGGCCGCCGTCGACCCGCTGAGGCGACCGGCGCGGCGAATCAGGCCTCGGCCAGCAGGCGCGGCGCCGCGCCGGGCAGCCGCTGGGGCTCGTCGCGGCCCGGCATCGCCATCGCATGGCCCAGTACCTGCGCCAGCCGGAACTGTCCGACCACGCCGGCCAGACGCTGCGCCTGCTCGCGCAGGGACTCGGCGGCGGCGGCCGATTCCTCGACCAGCGCCGCGTTTTGCTGCGTCATGCGGTCGATGTCCTGCACCGCGTCGCTCACCTCGCCGATGCCGGTCGTCTGCTGGTTCGCCGCCGCGCTGATCTCGCCGATGATCCCGCCCACGCGCTTCACGCCGGCGACGATCTCTTCCATCGCCACGCCCGCGTCGCGCACCAGCTTCACCCCGCCGTCGACCGCATTGACGCTGGTCTCGATCAGGCCCTTGATCTCCTGCGCCGCCTGCGCCGAGCGCTGCGCCAGGTTGCGCACCTCGCTGGCCACCACCGCGAAACCCCGGCCCTGCTCGCCGGCACGGGCGGCTTCCACGGCGGCGTTGAGCGCCAGGATGTTGGTCTGGAAGGCGATGGAATCGATCAACGCGATGATGTCGTTGATGCGCCGGCTCGAGGCCGCGATGTCCTGCATGCTGGCCACCGCCTGCTGCACCACCGCACCGCCCCGCGTGGCCGCGCCGCTGGCGGTGGTGGCCAGCGCGTGCGCCGTCTGTGCGGACGACGCCGTCTGCTGCACGTTGCTGCCGAGCTCGGTGATCGAGGCCACCGTCTGCTGCACATTGCCCGCCGTGTTCTCGGTGCGGTTCGACAGATCCTGGTTGCCCGCCGCGATCTGCTGGCTGGCGCTGGCGATGCTCTCGCTGGCGTTGCGCACCTGCGCCACCATCGCGCCCAGCCCGTCCTGCATGCCGGCGAGGGCGCGCTGCAGATCGGCGAGTTCGTCGCGGCCTTCCACCGCGATCGGCTGCGACAGGTCTCCCTGGGCGATGGCTTGCGCCGTGCGACGCGCCTGCTCCAGCGGCAGGCAGATCGAGCGCATGTTCATCAGCGTCAGCGGCACCACGGTCAGCACCGCCACCAGCACCACGATGGCGAACAGCATCTGGATGCGGCCCGAGGTGCGGCGCTGCGCGGCCAGCTGTTCTTCGGTGCGGGTGCGCAGGCCGGCATCGAGCACGGCCAGGTTCTTCTCGGCCTCTTCGAACACCGCCACCGCCCGTGCGCTCATGCGGTTAGCGGTGGTGGCCGATTCGTAGCCGTTGTTCTCCAACTGGTTGGCGGTGGCGCTGAAAGCCTGGCGGTAGCGGCCGATGCGCTCCAGCACGTCGTTCATGGCCCGGGCGTCGTCGTCGCCGTGTTCGTCGGCGAAACGCTTGCCGGTGGCCGCTGCCTTATCGAGCGCGCCGGCCCAGACGGCACGCGCCGCGCGCACGCCTTCGGGCTTCTCGTACTGGATGATCATGTCCTTCTCGGCGCGGCGAGCCGTCTGCAGCGCGTCGCGCAGCTCGGTCATCTGGCCAGTGGCCGCCGACGAGGTCGACACGAAGTTTTCGGCCTTGCGCTGGATATCGCCCATGCCCCAGAAACCGCCGCCCCCGAGCAGGGCGACAAGCGCCACCACCAGCACGATCGCGCCGAACATGCGCATGCGGATGGTGAACCGGCGCAGCGAAAACACGGACATGGAATCTCCTTGTGGGGCGCTCGAAAAAACGCACCCGAACCGGTGAAACCTCATCCGGACGGGCGCAGCTCGGGCCTGAATGTAAGCAAATGAATATTCTGCAGTGCGAGCCCGGCGACCGTCTTTGACTTTGCCTAAGGGAATGCCGGTTTCGGTAGTCGTTACCGGCGGGGCCGCCAGCGCCGCAGCAGCAGCGCGTTGGCCATCACGCTGACCGAGCTGAGCGCCATCGCGGCGCCCGCCACCACCGGGCTCAGCAGGCCGAAGGCCGCCAGGGGAATACCGGCGAGGTTGTAGACGAAGGCCCAGAAGAGGTTCTGCCGGATCTTCGCGCCGGTGCGCCGGGCGATGTCCAGCGCCGCGCCCACCAGCGCCGGGTCCGGCCGCATCAGCGTGATGCCGGCGGCCTGCAGGGCCACGTCGGTGCCGCTGCCCATCGCGATGCCCAGGTCGGCTGCCGCCAGCGCCGGCGCGTCGTTGATGCCGTCGCCCACCATCGCCACCGGGCCGGCCTGCGCCAGCGCGCGCAAGGCGTCGACCTTGCCGGCCGGCAGCAGCCCGGCGTGGACCTCGTCGGCGCGCAGGCCCAGTGGCGCGGCCATGGCGGCGGCCGCCGCCGGGTTGTCGCCCGACAGCATCGCCAGGCGCAGCCCGCGCCGACGCAGCCCGGCGAGGGCGTCCGCCGCTCCTTCGCGGGGCAGGTCGCCGAAGGACAGCACGGCGCGCGCCTGCCCACCGTCGCCGACGCTTTCGGCCAGTACCGACACGGTCGCCCCGGCATGCGCTCCCGTGCGATCGGTCAGGGGCAGGGCGACGCCGTGCTCGGCCATCCAGCGCTCGCTGCCCAGCAGGTATTCCCGCCCGTCGACCACGCCCCGCAGGCCGCGACCGGCTTCGGCCCGGATGTCGGTCGCCGTCATCGCCGCCAGCCCGCGCTCGACCGCCGCCGCCGTCACCGCCCGCGCCAGCGGATGTTCGCTGCCCGCCTGCAGGGCCGCCGCCACCGCCAGCCAGCGCGCATCGTCGTCGCCCGCCACCGTGTCGAAGGCCAGCAGGCGTGGCCGGCCGGCCGTCAGCGTGCCTGTCTTGTCGAAGGCCACGGTGACGATGCGCCGGGCCTGCTCCAGCGCTGCCGCGTCGCGCACCAGGATGCCGTGGCGCGCCGCCACGCCGGTGCCGGTCATCAGCGCGGCCGGTGTCGCCAGGCCGAGCGCGCAGGGGCAGGCGATGACCAGTACCGACACCGCATGCACCAGCGACGCCTCCACGCCGGCGCCGGCCAGCAGCCAGCCGGCCATGGTCAGCGCCGCGATCACCAGCACCACCGGCACGAAGACTTCCGCCACCCGGTCGACCGTGCGCTGGATCGGCGCCTTGGCCGCCTGCGCGTCTTCCACCAGGCGCACCACGCGCGCCAGCACCGTCTCGGCACCGACCGCCGTCACCTCCACCAGCAGTCGGCCCTCGCCATTGACCGATCCGCCGGTCAGCCGGTCGCCCGGCGCCTTGTCGACCGGCAGGGGCTCGCCGGTCAGCAGCGATTCGTCGGCCTGGGAACGGCCTTCGAGCACCCGGCCGTCGGCCGGCACCCGCTCGCCGGGGCGCAGCACCACGGTGTCGCCTACCAGCAGTTCGGCCACCGGCATCTCCACCTCGCGCTTGCGCCGCAGCACCCGCGCCGTTTCCGGCCGCAGCGCCTGCAGCGCGCGGATGGCGCTGCCCGTACGCCGCTTGGCGCGCGCTTCCAGCCATTTGCCGAGCAGCACCAGCGTGACCACCGTCGCCGACGCCTCGAAGTACAGATGCGGCATCGCCCCGGCCGGCGCCCGCCACCAGAGCCAGAGCGACAGGCCATAGGCCGCCGACGTGCCCAGCGCCACGAGCAGATCCATGTTGCCCGACCGCGCGCGCAGCGCCGCCCAACCGGCGCGGTAGAAGCGAGCGCCCAGCCCGAACTGCACCGGCGCGGCCAGCAACGCCTGCAGCCACGGCGCCAGCATGGTGTGCGCGCCGAGGGGCGACAGCAACATCGGCGCCATCAGCACCAGGCTGAGCAAGCCGCCCGCAGCCACCGGCAGCAGCCCGGCCCAGGCCGGCGCGGAATCGGCCTCGGCCGCCTGCTCGGCGGTGCGTGGCTCGTAGCCGGCATCACGCACCGCACGGCGCAGGCGCGAAGGCCAGTCGGTGTCCGCCGGTGCGTCGGGCGACACGCGCACCCGCGCTGTCTCGGTCGCCAGGTTGACCGCCGCATCGGTCACGCCCGGCACCGCGCGCAAGGCCTTTTCCACCCGCGCCACGCAGGACGCGCAGGTCATGCCGCCGACCAAGAGGTCGAGCGGCGTGTCGGTGCTGGCAGAAACGGTGGTGACCATGGGCTCCGGATGAACGTCAGGACGGATCGTCCGATCTCAATGCTCGGCCAGCCGGTGCCGCGTGCGCAGCGAGCTGAACACCGCCGCCGCACCGGAAAAACACGCCGCCATCACCAGCCCGACCATCGGCCCGTGGCCGTTGTGGGCATTGAAGACGCTGAACACGCCCGCCAGCAGCACCACACCCAGGGTCTGGCCGGTCAACCGGGCGGTGCTCAGCATGCCGCTGGCGCCGCCCGAGCGCTGCGGCGGCGCCGAGCTCACGATGGTGTGGTTGTTGGGCGACTGAAACAGACCGAAGCCGAAGCCGCACATCGCCAGTCGCCAGGCGATGTCGAGGTTGGACGGATGCTCCGGCATCCAGGTCAGCGCCAGCAGGCCCGCCGTCATGCAGCCCATGCCGATGCCGCCGAGCAGGCCGTCGGACACCCGGCCGATCAGCCGCCCGGCCAGCGGCGCCGCAACCACCGTGGCCAGCGGCCAGCAGCTCATCAGCAGGCCGGTCTGGCCGGTGCCGCGGCCCAGGGCGTCGAGCATGAGAAAGGGCAGCGACACGAAAGACAGCATCTGCGCGGAGAACGCGCAGACCGAGCTGCACATCGACAGC
The DNA here is from genome assembly GCF_033546935.1 of Xylophilus sp. GOD-11R. Classification (GTDB taxonomy): domain Bacteria; phylum Pseudomonadota; class Gammaproteobacteria; order Burkholderiales; family Burkholderiaceae_C; genus Xylophilus. Next base: position 5,039,582 of record NZ_CP137854.1, read on the forward strand.
CGGAACAGCGGAATGCGCAACAGGTCGACTGGCAGCAGCGGCACTGCGAGCCGGCGCTGGCGCAACACGTAGAAGATGCCGACGGCCACGCCCGCGGCCAGCAGCAGGCTGCCGCGTGCCAGGTCGGCCCGCGCGCCGGCGGCACTCACGCCGAGCGCGTCCGCGCCCATCACCACCAGCGCGAACATGGCCGCGTTCAGGCCCACGTCCACCGGCGACAGCCGGGCGCCGGCCGACGGCGGCGAAGCGTTGTCGGGCAGGGCGCGCGGGCCGAGCGCCAGCACCACCGCGCCCAGCGGCAGGTTGATGGCGAAGAGCCAGGGCCAGTCGGCCACCGACAGCACCGCGGCGGCCGCCGACGGGCCGGCCACCGAGGCGGTCGCCACCACCAGCGAATTCAGCGCCACGCCGCGCCCCAGCAGCGCGCGTGGATAGATCAGCCGCACCAGCGCCGTGTTCACACTCATCAGCCCGGCCGCTCCCAGGCCCTGGATGCCGCGCGCCAGCGCCAGCGTGGTGAGCGAATTGGCCATCGTGCAGGCCAGCGACGCCGCGGTGAACACCGCCATGCCGATCAGGTAGACGCGCCGGTAGCCGATCAGGTCGCCCAGCGTCGCACAGGGCAGCAGCAGGGCCAGCAGGGCCACCTGGTAGGCGTTGACCACCCAGATCGCATGGGCGGCCGGTGCCTGCAGGTCGCGGGCGATGGAGGGCAGGGCGAGGTTGACGATGGTGCCGTCGAGCACCGCCACGATGATCGCCAGGATGATGACCAGCATGGCGCGCCGGCGCTCGGGAGGGGGCAGGCCGTCGGAATGGAGCATGGATGAAGGCTTTGTCTGGATGCGCCGCTTCGGCAGGAAGGGCTTGTCGGTGAATCGCCCGCCGCCACCGACGCGGCGCCAGGCGGACGCGATTGTCCGCCGGATGGCCGATCGCTGCCGGGCGCCGGCCGGACAGGCGCCGGGCCGAGATGCCCCGCAAAAGCACGGCCGGCCCGGATCGCGTAACTTGGGCGACCGGCCCGTGCCGTCCTTCGCTCACCGAAATCCTCGTCCCATGCGCCTGCCTCTGCCTTTCGTTTCCCTGCTGGTCCACCTCTACGTCGGCTGGCGACTGCTGCCGGCGCTGGCCGCCGACTCGCCCCTGGCCTGCGGCCTGTTCGCGCTGTGGCTGGCCACTTCGGCGCTGCTGCTGCCGATGGCTTTGCGGCCGCAGGGCCAACGCGGAGGCCGCACGCTCAAGGTCGCCGCGCTCGTTGCCATGGGGCTGTTTTCCTCGCTGCTGGTGCTGACCTTCCTGCGCGACCTGCTGCTGCTCGCCGGCACCGTCGCCAGCCTGCTGGTGACCGGCCCGGGTGACCGGCTGAACGCCTTCAGCCGCTGGTCGGCCCGGCTGGTGCCGCTGGCCGCCATCGCCATCACCGCTTTCGGTGCCTTCAATGCACGCCGCACCGCCCAAGTTCGGCGGGTCGACGTGCCGATCGCCGGGCTGCCCGCCGGCTTCGAGGGTTTCACCATCGCCCAGCTGTCGGACGTCCACGTCGGCCCCACCATCCGTGGCCCATACGTGCAGGCGCTGGTCGACAAGGTCAACACGCTGGGCGCCGACCTGGTGGCCATTACCGGCGATCTGGTCGACGGCAGCGTGCCGGCGCTCTCCGCCCATGTCGCACCGCTGGCCACCCTGCGATCGCGCCACGGCAGCTTCTTCGTCACCGGCAACCACGAGTACTACGCCGGCGCGCATGCGTGGATCGACGAGCTGCAGCGCATCGGCATCCGGGTGCTGCTCAACGGCCACGTGCAGATCGCCAGCGCCGATTCGCAGGAGCGCCCGCTGGTGCTGGCGGGCGTGGCCGACTTCGGCGCTGCGCATTTCGATCCCGGCCATCGCAGCGACCCGGTCGCCGCCCTGGCCGGCAGCCCGGCCGATCCGGCCGCGCGCGTGCTGCTCGCTCACCAGCCGCGCAGCGCCGCCGCCGCCCAGGCCGCCGGTTTCGACCTGCAGATTTCCGGCCACACCCACGGCGGCCAGTTCTGGCCCTGGAACCACTTCGTGCGTTTCCAGCAGCCGTACGTGGCGGGGCTGCATCGGCTGGGCAAGCTCTGGGTGTACGTCAGCCGGGGCACCGGCTACTGGGGGCCGCCGAAACGCATCGGTGCGCCCTCGGAGATCACGCTGCTGCGGCTGGTGCGGGGCTGAACTTACCCAGCGGCCACGTCCTCCACCGCCCGCAGATGCTCCACCAGCATGCGAGCCGCCGGTGACAGCGCCTCCAGCGAGCGCACCGCCAGCACCAGCCTCCGCAGGGACCAGGGTTCGGCCAGGTCGACCGCGCGGATCTTCAAGGCCGGCAAATACAGCCGCGCGCTGCCACGCGGCAGCACGCCGATGCCGAGCCCCGCGTCCACCATGAGGCAGAGCGCGTCGTAGCTGGTCACCTGCATGCGCAGCTTCAGCGGCAGTCCGGTCTCGGCGGCGCCCCGGTGCAGCAGGTCGTTGAGCGCGCTGCCCTGGTGCAGGCCGACGATGTCGTGCGCCAGCACCTCGGTAAACCGCAGCGGCCGCCGCCGCGACAGCGCATGGCCGCGCGGCACCACCACCACCAGCTCGTCCGTTCGATAGGGAATCTGCTGCAGCGCCTGGCCGTAGTCGCCGGCATTGAGGATGCCGATGTCGGCCGTGCTGTCGGCCACCGCGCGCGCCACCTGGGTGCTGATGCGCTCCTGCAGATGCACCTGCACCTGCGGCGCCCGGCCGAGAAAGGTACGCAGGTCTTCCGGCAGGAACTGCGTGATCGCCGAGATGTTGGCCGACAGCCGCACATGCCCGCGCAGCCCCGCACCGAAGCCGGCCATCTGCTCGGTGATGTCCGACAGGCCGTGCAGCACGCCGCGCGCCAGCCCGAGCAAGGCATGCGCCGCCGCCGTCGCCTGCACGCCCTTGTTGCTGCGCTGGAAGAGCGCGGTGCCCACCGCCGATTCCAGTTCCGACAGCCGGCGGCTCACCGCCGCTGGCGCCAAGTGTTCGCGCTCGGCGGCAGCGGCGATGGTGCCTTCCTCCATCACCGCGACGAAGAGGCGAAGCGAGACCGGGTCGATGCGCATGGGGCCGGATTAGAGCATCGGCGCCGCCCACCATCGCCATCCGCGATGGCGGCTTCGCGATTCATCGGTTTACCGGCCCGCCTCTACTCGGGAAGATGACCGCCACAACGCCAGGAGACCTATGTCGATGAATCAAGAATCCGCCCCGGCGGGGCCGCTCGCCGGCCTGCGCGTGGTCGAGATGGGCCAGCTCATCGCCGGCCCTTTCTGCGCCAAGACCCTCGCCGACTTCGGCGCCGACGTCATCAAGATCGAAGCCCCCGGCGCCGGCGATCCGCTGCGCAACTGGCGCATGCTGCAGGACGGCACTTCGGTCTGGTGGCAGGTGCAGTCGCGTAACAAACGCTCCATCGCCATCGACCTGCGCAACGCCGACGGCCAGGACCTGGCGCGCCAGCTGATCGCCGAGGCCGACGTGCTGATCGAGAACTTCCGCCCCGGCACGCTCGAAGGCTGGGGCATGGGCTGGGACGCCCTGCAGGCGCTCAACCCCGGCCTGGTGATGCTGCGCATTTCCGGCTACGGCCAGACCGGCCCCTACCGCGACCTGCCGGGCTTCGGCGTCATCGGCGAGGCCATGGGCGGCCTGCGCCACCTCACCGCCGAACCCGGCCGGGTGCCGGTGCGCGTCGGCGTTTCCATCGGCGACACCCTGGCCGCGCTGCACGGCACCATCGGCGTGCTGATGGCGCTCTACCACCGCAAGGTGCACGGCGACGACCGGGCGCGTGGCCAGGTGATCGACGTCGCGCTGCACGAGGCGGTCTTCAACTGCATGGAAAGCCTGCTGCCCGAATACAGCGCCTTCGGTGCGGTGCGCGAAGCCGCCGGCAGCGCGCTGCCGGGCATCGCGCCGTCCAACGCCTATCTGTGCAGCGACGGTTATGTGCTGGTCGCCGGCAACGGCGACAGCATCTTCCGCCGCCTGATGGACACCATCGGCCGGCCCGACCTCGGTGCCGCGCCCGACCTGCAGAGCAATGCCGGCCGCGTGGCGCGCATCGAGGAGATCGACGCGGCCATCGGCGCCTGGACCCTGCAGCACACCATCGCCGAGGTGATGGACGCGCTCGGCCGCGCCAAGGTGCCTGCCGGCAAGGTCTACACCGCCCGCGACATCGCCGAAGACCCGCACTACCGCGCCCGCGACATGGTGCTGACCCAGCGCACCCGCGACGGCCACGAGCTCGCCGTGCCCGGCATCTGCCCCAAGTTGTCGGCAACGCCCGGCGGCCTGCGCACCGCCGCCCCCCGGCTCGGCGAAGACACCGATGCGGTGCTGCGCGAAGCCGGCCTCACCGAACGACAGGTCGCGCTGCTGCGCGAAAAAGGAGTCATCGCATGAATCTCGACACCAATGCCTGGGACGGCGCCGGCCGCCGCCTCTACCTGCAGGAGGTCGGCACACGCGACGGCTTCCAGATGGAATCGGTCTTCATCCCGACCGAGGACAAGATCGCCCTGATCGACCGGCTCTCCGATGCGGGCCTCGCCAAGATCGAAGCCACCGCCTTCGTCTCGCCGCAGGCGATTCCCGCACTGCGCGACGCTGAGATCGTGCTGCGCGAGATCCGCCGGGCGCCCGGCGTCGTCTACACCTGCCTGGTGCCCAACCAGCGCGGCGCCGAGCGTGCCATCGAGGCGCGCGCCGACGAACTCAACCTGGTCATGTCGACCAGCGAAACCCACAACATCGCCAACCTGCGCATGACCCGCGAGCAATCCTTCGCGGCGCTGTCGGGCGTGATCGACCTGTCGCTGGCCGCCGGCGTGCCCGTGAACGTGTCCTTGTCCTGCGTGTTCGGCTGCCCGATGGAAGGCGACGTGCCGCTGGAGACCGTGCTCGGCTGGGCCGACCGCTTTCTGGCACGGGGCGCCACCGGCATCACCCTGTGCGACACCACCGGCATGGCGTATCCGAGCCAGGTCCGCGCCACGGTCACCGCCTTTCGCGAACGATTCCCGCAAGCCGGCATGACCCTGCATTTCCACAACACCCGTGGCATGGGCCTGGCCAATGTGCTGGCCGCCATCGCCGCCGGGGCCGACCGCTTCGACGCCTCGCTCGGCGGCCTCGGTGGCTGCCCGTACGCGCCGGGTGCCAGCGGCAATGTCTGCACCGAGGAAATCGTGCACGCCCTGGCGCTCATGGGCTACGACACCGGCTGCGACCTGCCTTTGCTGCTCGACTGCGCCGCGCGCCTGCCAGCCTTGGTCGGGCACGACGTGCCCAGCCAGTTGCTCAAGGCCGGCCAGCGCTTGGCCCTGCATGCGCCGCCGGCCGATTTCACCCAATGGCGCGATCGCGCCCTCGCACGCGACCAGGCCCAGGCCGCCTGAACGTTTTTTGATTTGAAACAAGACGGAGACAAACCTGATGAACTTTTCCACCACCAAGCGCCGCACCCTGATGACGCTCGGCGCCCTGGCGCTGGCCACCGGCGCCCACGCCCAGCCCAACGTCGCCAGTTATCCCAATCGCACGGTGACCATGCTCGTGCCCACCGCCGCCGGCGGCACCACCGACATCTCCGCTCGCATGCTCGCCACGCCGCTGGGCGCCGCTCTCGGCCAGACGGTGGTGGTCGACAACCGGGGCGGCGCCAACGGCGGCATCGCCGCGGCCGCCGTCAAGCGCGCCGAGCCCGATGGCTACACGCTGCTCATGCAGTACTCCGGCTACCACGTCATCACCCCGCTGGTCAGCAAACAGGCACCCGGCTGGAAACCCGAAGACCTGACCGCCGTCGCCAACGTCATCTCGGCGCCGCAGATCGTGGTGATCCGCGCCGACCTGCCGGTCAAGACCATGGCCGAACTCGTCGCCTACGCCAAGGCCAACCCGGGCAAGCTCAACTACGCCTCCTCGGGCAACGGCTCGCTGCAGCACGCCACCGGCGCCATGCTGGAGCAGCAGGCGGGCATCCGCATGACCCACGTTCCCTACAAAGGCACCGGCCCGGCGCTGCAGGACCTGCTCGGCGGCCAGGTCGACATCACCTTCGGCACCGCGCCGCCGTTCATCCCGCACATCCAGTCCGGCAAGCTGCGGGTGCTCGCCACCACCGGCAAGACCCGGCTGGCCAGCCTGCCCGAGGTGCCCACCACCGCAGAAGCCGGCCTGCCCAAGCTCGACGCCACCTCGTGGTTCGGCGTCTATGCGCCGGCAGCCACGCCGAAGGCGCTGGTCGACAAGCTCTCGGCCGAGATCGCCAAGGTGGTCGCCTCACCCGCCTTCCAGCAAAAGGCGCAAGAGCAGGGCGCCACCGCCGACTACCTGAACCCACGCCAGATGGATGCCAAGGTCAAGCAGGAATCCGCTGCCTGGCAGGAAGTCGTCAAAGCGGCGCACATCGAGGCGGACTGAACCGCGTCCAGGCGCTTTGCAGGGGCGCCGGACTTTCTGTTGGCTTTTCCTTTAATGCTCTTATCAAAGGTAGTAGTAGTAGTAAGCACGGCCAACTTCTGTGGACAAGCCCAGAAAGCCGTGCATCGACAGGGACTTGCGTCGCCGCCAACCATGTGGGCGGACAAAAGCTTCGTCGATCGGCGCTGTGGATGGATACGGTCCGAATCGCGAGTGCTGTGGATAAGGGCGTAGTTGCCAGCGTTCTTTCCACAGGCTTTCGGGCCGGACGCCCACCCGGGCGATCGGTGGGTCTGTCCACGGCCCATTAAAAGCAAGAAAGTGCAGCCAAAGGCGATTGGCGGCCGTCCGCCGCTAGCCTTCGCGCCTGCTCTTTACTTCGGGGATTGCCCATGTACCGCCCGTCTGCTTTCGGCCCGACTTCCTTGCACCGTCGCTGGCTCGTCGCCAGCATCGCGGCTCTGGTGCTTCCAGCCGCGAATGGCCAGTCGCCTACCGACGCGAGGCTGGCAGAACTCGAAACCAACTCCGGCGGCCGCCTCGGCGTGGTCCTGCTGGGACCGGAAGGCGTCCTCGCCAGCCACCGTGCCCAGGAACGTTTTCCGGCCTGCAGCACCTTCAAGGTGTTGTTGGCTGCCGCCGTGCTGCACCGCGCAGCGTCCGATCCGCGCCTGCTGAACCAACTCATTCGCTGGGACGCGTCCGAACTCCACACGTACGCACCGGTAACCTCCCAGGCCACCGACACCGGCCTGACCGTGCGCGAACTCTGCGCCGCCACCATCCAGTACAGCGACAACGTGGCTGCCAACCTGCTGATGCGCCAGATCGGCGGACCGGCCGCCGTCACCGCCTTCGCCCGCTACCTGGGCGACACGACCTTCCGCCTCGACCGCTGGGAGCCTGAACTCAATACCGCCGTGCCCGGTGACATGCGCGACACCTGCACACCGGCGGACATGGCGCGCAACCTGCAGCGCCTGTCGCTGGGCAGGGCGATTGCGCCGACCGAGCGGCGCTTGCTCGACAGCTGGTTGCTCGGCAACACCACCGGTGGCAAACGCATCCGCGCCGGCACCCCCGCCGACTGGACGGTCGGTGACAAGACCGGCACCGGCGAATACGGCACCGCCAACGACATCGCGGTTATCCGCCGGCCCAAAGGCAAGCCCCTGATCCTGACCGTCTTCTTCACCCAGCCGGATCCGGCCGCCAAGGCGAACGACGAGGTAGTCGCCGAAGCAACCCGCCGTGCATTCGCTGGCCTGCGCTGAAATTCAGACGATGCGTGTCAGCGGTCGGCCGCTGACGCGGGCTATTTCTTCCAGGAAATTGCCAGGCCCGACCAGGTGCGCCGCGCCCACCGCGACCAGGCTGCGACGACCTGGCTCGGTAAAAGGAGCCGCCCACGCAGCATTGCGGCCCGTCAACATTCGCTCCCGGATCCCGGGCACTGAAAACAGTCCTTCGCGCGCTTCTTTCGCGATGACCTCCATCCGGCCCTTGCGCCACGCGTCGTAGAACTGCTGCAGCTGCAGGGCCGGCGTGCCTGGTCGTGCCAGTTCGGCGGCGATCCCGGCCCGCCAGTCGGCTTCTTCGATCGCGTCCAGCAGGTCCAGGACATCGCTCGCCTGTTCGATGTAGCCGAAAGGCTTGCCCTGCTGGGCGCACCAGTCGTGCAGCGCCTGATCGGCACCCGGCGACCCGGAAAGCCGGCTGGCCAGCGCCATCACCACCGCCGCTCCCCGCCGCCACTGCACCAATGGTGGCTGCGTGTTCGTCGACCAAGCGGTTTGCCGGAGCCGCGCCAGCAGTTCCGGCGAGGCACGCGGACATTTTTCCGCTCCATCCGACGTGGCGCGATCGACAAATTCGCCCGGCGAATGCTCGACGAACACCGCTTCGCTCCATTCATAGGCCGAGCGCACCCAGGCGGGCACGGTCTTGCCCACGGGTAGCAGATGGAGCGTGCCCATCACCCGGAGACGACCTCCGGCCAGTTCGAACATCATTTTTTCAGGCCGTAGCGCGCGGTGGCGATGCTTGTCCAACGCATGGGGTTCGACGCGGGGAAGTTTCGGGCAAGTTCTTTACCAATTCATTCTATGAAGATAGTAGTAGTAGTAAGCATGGCCAGTTTCTGGGGACAAGGCTGAATTTTCGATTGGCGACAAGCACTTGCGTCACCGCCAACCGTGTGTGCGGCTGCGCTGGTGTCCGTGTCGGTCTGTGGATGGAATCGGGCCGAAATGCCCGGCCTGTGGACAAGTGTCTGGTTACCAGAATGTTTTCCACAGGGTTTCGGGTCGGCGCGATTCAGTCGGCCATGGCGATCGCGGAAGCCTGCTTCAAGTCCTCGATCCAGGCGGCAAAGTTCTCGGCACCGTACTGCGGATCGGCGCGCAGCAGCGCCGAGGGATGCAGGGTCACCAGTACCGGCCGGCCGGCGTCGTCTTCCAGCCATTGCCCGCGTTCGCGGGTGACGGCCACCGGCCGGCCGAGGATGGCGCGGGCGGCCGTCGCGCCCAGCGCCAGGATCGCCCGCGGTTCGACCAGGCGCAGTTCATCCTCGAGCCAATGGCGGCAGGCGGCCACCTCCAGCTGACCGGGCGACTTGTGCATGCGGCGTTTGCCACGCAGTTCGTACTTGAAATGCTTGACCGCGTTGGTCACGTAGAGCCGGTCGCGTTGCCAGCCGAGCTCGGCCACCGCGCGGTCGAACAATTGGCCAGCCGGGCCGACGAAGGGCCGGCCACGCAGATCCTCGTGGTCGCCGGGTTGTTCGCCGACCACCATCAGCCGGGCCTGCCTCGGGCCTTCGCCCACCACCGACTGGGTGGCGAACTGGCCGATCGGGCATTCGCGGCAGCGGTCGGTGGCCGCCTTGAGCTCGTCCAGACGCAGGACGGTCGTCGGGGCGGGCGTGTCATCCGCGCGAATCGGCAGATGGCGAATGCGCCGTGCGGGCGTGGTGGTCGGCTGTTCGATCATGGTGCCGCTGCGTTCCATGGCCTGCGCGCTCAGCTTGCCGATCAGCCGCGCCTCCGGCAGGTTATGCCAGTACTTGCGTGGCATTTCCTTTTGCATCATCGCCAGCTTGAGGCGCGCCGGATTGAAGATGTTGGCGTAATAGGTGAGCCAGAGCGATTCGCCGGCGTCTGCCGGTGGTGCGTCCTCGCGCCGGGCGCCGGGGGCATGCTCCATCCGGCCGGGTTCGCCGTCGTGCGGCGGAAACCAGCGGATGCTGGCGCGCGGCGTCAGGATCGCCCAATGCATGTTGGCGAAACGGCGGGCGAAGAAGGGCGCGGTCGCGGCGACGATGTGGTGCTCCGGCTCGAACCAGGCGACATGCAGGTCGGGGCCGCCCGGCTCCGGAGCGGCCACGGTCCGAAAGCGCACGAAGGCGGTCATCTTGTGCTGGTCGCGGCGCACCGCCTTGGCCAGGCGCTCGGCCTGCAGCATGTCGGCATCGAGCGGGTCGTGGCGCAGACCGGGCTCGTGCTGCAGCCGCCAGAGCAGGCGATAGAGCAGGCCGAACCGGCCGGGGTCGCGATGCAGGATCACCGAGCGGCAGAGCGCGATGAAATCGGGCGGCACGTTCGGCGATGGGGCGGGGCCGTCGGTGGCAGGCGGCAGTGGTATGTCTTCGGCGCCGAACAGGTCGACGGCCGAATCGTCCGCTACCTGCCATTCCACGTCCGGCGGCGCGACGCCGGCCATGACCAGGGCCCGCGCATGGCGGCGGAAGGCGTCGAGATCGGTATCGTCCGGAAGCTGGATCCGCCTGCGATGTTCCATGCCGATCCGCTCCTGTCGGTCTCGCTAGAAAAGACTCGCCTGTGTTTGCACCGGCTTGCGCGGCACCGGCATGGCTTCCATCTGGCGGGTGGGCCGGTGGTCTTCGGTCAGCACGAAGGGCAGCACCCGGCCGAGCGGCACATGCAGGCGCGACAGATCGGCCGCGCGCAGCCGCCGCACCCGGCGCGCCGCGAGCAGACGCTCCACGGCCTTCACGCCCAGGCCCGGCACCCGCAGCAGCATCTCGCGCGGCGCGCGGTTGAGATCTACCGGAAAGCGTTCGCGATGCGCCAGCGCCCACGCGGTCTTGGGGTCGACATCGAGCGCCAGCAGCGAGCGGCCTTGCGCATCGGGCCGGATGATCTCGTCGTGCGCGAAACCGTAGAAGCGCATCAGCCAGTCGGCCTGGTAGAGCCGGTGCTCGCGGATCAGCGGCGGTGCCGCCAAAGGCAGGCCGGCCGAGGCATCGGGGATGGGACTGAAGGCGGAGTAGTAGACCCGTCGCAGCCGGTAGGCGCCGTACAGCGTGGCGCTGGTGGCGAGGATCGCGCCATCGTCGGCGGCGTCGGCGCCGACGATCATCTGCGTGCTCTGGCCGGCGGGCGCGAAGCGCGGCGCCTCGGCGCGGCGAGCGTTCGTGGCCGGCAGGCTGCGCAGGGGCGTCGCCTTCTGTTCGGCCGACGCGCCCTTGGCGTCGTCGATATGCACCCGCAGCCGCGCCATCGACCGCCGGATCGCCAGGCCGTCCTTTTCCGGCGCGAGCGTGGCCAGTCCGGCATCGGTCGGCAGTTCGATGTTGATGCTCAGCCGGTCGGCATAACGGCCGGCGCGGCGCAACAGTTCGGGCGAGGCGTCAGGAATGGTCTTGAGGTGGATGTAGCCGCGGAAATCGTGGTCCTCGCGCAGGCAGCGCGCCACCTCCACCACCTGCTCCATCGTGTAGTCGGGGTTCTGGATGATGCCGCTGGAGAGGAACAGGCCTTCGATGCAGTTGCGTCGATAGAAGTCGAGCGTGAGTTCCACCACCTCCTGCACGCTGAAGCGCGCGCGGGGAACATTGCTGCTGACCCGGTTCACGCAGTAGAGGCAGTCGTACTGGCAGAAATTGGTCATCAGGATCTTCAGCAGCGAGATGCAGCGGCCGTCCGGCGCATAGCTGTGGCAGATGCCGGATCCTTCGGTCGAGCCCATGCCCTGGCCGCCCCGGGAATCACGCTTGGTGGTGCCGCTGGAGGCGCAGGAGGCGTCGTACTTGGCAGCATCGGCCAGGATGGCCAGCTTGCGCTGCAAAGGGTGGACGTCCGGCGAGGATGAAGGTGGCGAGGTCATGACTGTATGAATATACAGTCATCATTCGTCAAACGGGTATCAAGCCTTGTCAGCGAAGGGACTTCAAGCGACGCCGGATTCCGCCTCGTCTTCGCGTCGGCGCTGCAGTTCTACGACCAGGTACGACACGCCCGCAATGGCCAGCGGCGCGAGGTAATAGATGCCGCGGTAGGCAAGCAGGGCCGCCAGCAGCGGCCCGTGCTCCACCTGGTGCCCCATCAGCGCGACGAAGACGGCTTCGGTTACGCCGAGCCCCGCCGGAATGTGGGCAAGAACCCCGGCGATCGCGGCGACCAGCAAGGTGGCCAGCACCGCCGGATAGGCGGCCTGGCCCTGCAGCAGAACGAAGATGATGGCAGCCATCAACATCCAGTGAATGGCCGACAGTCCGATCTGCAATAGCGCGATGCGCCAGCCAGCCATGGGAATGGCCCGGCCGCGGATCACGAGGTCACGCCCGTCCCGGCCGCCGCGCCAGGCGCAGAGCGCCACGTAGAGCAGGGCCAGGCCGAGCGCCAGCGCACCCAGCCAACGCATGTCACCGGTGCCCAGGTCCCATTGCGGTGGCAAGGGCAGGGGCCAGACCAGAAACACCATGCCGGCCAGCGCGCAATAGCCGATCCAGTTGGTAACCATGCTGAGTGCGGTCACATGCGCGATCTGCCCGCCGTGCAGCCCGAAGTGGCCGTAGAGCCGGTAGCGAAAGGCGACGCCGCCGACGATGGTGCCGAGGTTCAGGTTGAAGGCGTAGCTGATGAAGGTGATGAACAACACCAGCCGGTGCGACAGCTTGTGGCGCGAGCAATAGCGGCCGATCAGGTCGAACGAGCAGTAGACGAGATAGGTCAGCACCGTCAGCAGCCCGGCCATGCCGAGCACCGAGGCAGGGATGTCCTTCAACGAGGTCCACACGCTGGACCATTCGATGGTGCGGGCGCGGCTGACGATGAGCCACGCTACCAGCGCGAAGAACAGCAGGCTGACGATGCGCTTGGTCCAGGGCCACCACGCCTGCTGTTGCCAGCTGCGCGGATCCTTCCAGGCGAAAGCGGTGGCGGGTGAATCAGGCGGCATCGGTGCGGGTAGGCCCGGGCGAGGCCGTTTCGCCAGTGTCGGGCAGCTGCACCGGAAGGGCACGCTTGCGCGGGTTGGGCAACCAGGTGGCGGCGATCGGATACCAGCGCAGGAAGTGGAAGACAAAGAAGCTGCGCACCAGGCGCCACACGCTCCATTCACCGGCCAGGTCGGAGGCGTTCACCTTCTTGCAGCTGTGCTCCATCAGCGTGGAGAGCTTGGCGAACAGGTTCTCGTTGAAGGCATGGTCGCGAATGACGACGTTGGCCTCCAGGTTGAGCGAAAGGCTCAGCGGATCAAGGTTGCTCGATCCCACGGTCGACCAGTTGTCGTCCATCAGCGCGACCTTGCCGTGCAGCGGCCGGTCGCAGTATTCGTAGATGCGCACGCCCGCATGCAGCAGGTGGTGGTAGAGCATGCTCGCCGCGATCTTCACGATCGGCATGTCGGGCTGGCCTTGCAGGATGAGATCCACCTTCACGCCACGCTTGGCGGCACGCCGCATCTCCTGAATGAGCCGGTAGCCGGGAAAGAAATACGCGTTGGCGATCACCACCCGCTGGCGCGCCGAGCGGATCGCCGCACGGTACTGGCGTTCGATGTCGTTAGTGTGCCGGTGGTTGTCGCGGGTGACGAAGAACGCGTCGGCCGAGCCGGTCGGTGCGATGGCATGCGATTGCACCGCGGCCACACGCCGGCGCAACCAGCGCCGGCCTTGTCCGCCGACTGCGATGGCGTGCAGCGCGAAGCGGTGGATGTGGCCGACGATGGGGCCGGTGATCTCCACCGAGTAGTCCTGCTTGGCTTCGGGTCCGAAATCGCCCAGATGATCGGCCGAGTAGTTGATGCCGCCGACGAAGGCGCGTTCGCCATCGACCACCACGATCTTGCGGTGCATGCGCCGCAGCCAGCCGACCCGCTTGCCGAACACCCGATGGCCGGGGTCGTACACCCGAAAGCGAACGCCGGCCGAGGTGAGCGATTCGAGAAACTCGCGCGACAGGTCGGGCGAGCCGAACCCGTCGACCATGACATCGACCTTCACCCCGCGCTTGGCCGCGCCGAGCAGGGCCGCATGCAGCGCCAGTCCGACCTTGTCTTCGAACAGGATGAAGGTCTCCAGCACCACCTCGCGTTTCGCTTGCGCGATGGCATCGAACACACGCGGAAAGAACTGCTCGCCGTTTTCCAGCAGCTGGAAATCGTTGCCGGCGATCCATCGAAGGCGACGGCCACCGCGTCCCGCATCGACGACGACCTCGGCGTCGCTCATACGGTCAGCTCGGCCGCCAGGGGCGCGTGGTCCGACAACTGCGACCACGGCTTGCGCGGCAGCACGATCGGCGAATGGGCGTTGGCGTTGCGCACGTAAATGCGGTCCAGGCGCAGTACCGGCATCTTGGCGGGGAAGGTACGCGCGGCCTCGCCGTTGGCCTGGATGAAGACTTCGTGCAGGCCACAGCCTTTTTCCAGGATCTCGTGCGCGCGCCCGCGCCAGTCGTTGAAGTCGCCGGCCAGCACCACCGGCGCGCCCTTGGGAATGTCGTCGTTCACCAGTTCGTTGATGCGCATCAGCTGCTGACGGCGGTGGTTCTCGGCCAGGCCCAGGTGAACGCAGATCGCATGCACGTCCTGGTCGCGGTCCGGGATGCGCAGCACGCAGTGCAATACGCCGCGCCGCTCCGGTCCGGCGATGGACACGTCGTAGTTCTGGTAATGCACGATGGGGAACTTGGATAGCAAGGCATTGCCGTGGTGGCCGTTGTCGTAGACCGCGTTGCGGCCATAGGCGAACTGGTGCCAGATCTCGTCGGCCAGAAACTCGTAGTGAGGGTTCTGCGGAAAGTTGGCGTGGCGATCCTGGTGCTTGGCATGGGTGCCGAGCACTTCCTGCAGAAACACCACGTCGGCCGACACGGAACGCACCGCATCGCGCAGTTCATGCAGCATGAACCGGCGATTGAAGGAGGTGAATCCCTTGTGGATGTTGACCGTCAACACCTTGAAGGTGAACGGTTGGGTATCGGCGCTCATGGAATGCTTTCGTCCGGGCAGGCGATGTCGCCTTCAGATGCCAAAGCATTGTCCGGGCCACCCGGGGCGGGCTCCGTAGGACGAGACCCGATTTCCCCCGGCCCGGTTGGCGGGTGTCAGAACGCGTGCGCGTAACGCAGTTGCACGTAGTTCTCGCCCGGATTGGGGTCCTTGATGCTGGCATTGGAGTAGTGCTGGATGCGCAGCGAAATTTCTTGCTCGCGCTGAGCGCCAAACGAATAACCCACGGCCACGTGCGTGCCGAAATTGAAGCGGGTGCTGAATTCCTTGATCTTGCTCCGGTAGCGCACATCGGTATAGGAAACGCCCACGCCACCGTCCACGAACCAGTTGGAACGGCCGCCGTCGAAACGCAGTCGGAAGGTAGGCGTCAGGTCGACCAGCCAGGTCTTGTAATCGCCGCCGTTGGGGTTGTCGGCCAGGTGATAGGTGCCGTAGAGATCCCAGTAACCGGTGGCCTGCGTACCCCACAGCGAGGAACTGAAGTTCATCGGCTTGGTCACGCCCAGGGTGTAGGCGTTGGTGTCGCTGGCGGTGCCGGCACGGCCGTACTGCACATAGATACCGTTGGATACGGAAGGGTCTGCATGCACCAGCGGTGCCGCTGCCAGCAGCGCGAAGGCCGTGGCTGCCGAGAGGAAGGGGAAGTTGTTCATGGAGTGCCCTGAGGCATGGCGAAGAAAAGGTGTGCGCCCGAGTTTAGGCAGCTTCGTCATCTTGCCGAAAACGCGCCATCCGCGTCGCGTCGGCGTCCTACAGCCCCCGGGCGCACCTTCCTTCGTTTTGTGGCAGAGGCGCTACGTAAGGTACATCACAGGTTCCACAACGACTCGGCAAACACCAGGAACTTGTGAACGGGTCGCCCGGTTGGATCCGGATGATCTTCCCTAACGCAACGCAGAAATACGAAGGAACTCGCGCCATGACCAAGCTCACCTCTACCCTCCTGATCGCCGGCCTCATGACCGCAGCCGGTATCGCCTCGGCCCAGGTGCCTACCACCACCACCGGCGGTGCCGCTACCACCAAGGCCCAGGGCCAGATCAACCCGGTGGACAAATCGCCCATGACCTCCGACACGACCCGCGCCGAAGTCAAGAGCGAAGCTGCCTCGTCCAACAAGATGAAGGGCAACAAGACCACCGGCATGGGTGATGCGACCACCACCGGTCCGCGTGGCACGCCGAACGGCCGTCCTGCCGCCGAAAACCCCGCCACCAGCGGCATGGCCACGATGGGCGCGGGCTCCAAGGTGCCGGAAGCCAAGGCGGCCGTGCACTCCAAGCAAGGCATCGCAGCTGGTGAAAAGACGCCCCGTCCGTGATCACGAAAGCGCCATGAAAAAAAGGGACCTCGGTCCCTTTTTTCTTGTCCGGCCCTCGAAGTGAGGGCCGGTCTTTCATGGCATCAACGGGCCGGCGCCTCGCCGCCCATCGGGCCCGGACGACCACCGCGGGGGCCATGGCCCTGGCGGTCGTCGGGACCGAAGCCGGGGCCGCCGAAGTGCGGCGGGGGCAGGGCGTCGAAGGTCTGCTGCTGCGCCGGGTTCAGCGCGGCGTAGAAGGTCTTGACGGCATCGCCCTTGGCATCGGCCTCGGCCATGTGGCGGGCACGCAGTTCGCGCATGCGGTCGACGCGCTGCGGCGTGGTGAGCTTGGCGAGTTCCTCGCGATCGAACTTCGGACCCTGGCCCGGACGGCCGGCCTCGGGCGCCGGCCGCATCGCGGTGGTGAAGGTCGTCCAGGCACCTTCCTGTTGCGGGGTGATGCGAAGCTTGGCCTTGAGCACGGCGAGCTGCTTCTGGGCGCGGGCTTCGCGCTGGGCCGGATCGAAACGGCCGCCCGGACCACGGTGTTCGCCGTGCGGGCCGGCCTGGGGCGCGGTCTGTGGCGCAGGAGCTGGTGCGGTCTGGGCGAAGACGGAGCCGATGCCGGCGGAGGCCAGCAGGCTGGTCAGGACGATGGTGCGGAAATGGGGACGCATGGATGTTTCCTTTCGATGACCCCTTTTGCCGATGGATGGCATCAGGTTGGAAGTCAGTTTCCGATTCGCGTGTAATGCCCGCATGCGACACAGGTGAGGCTTGTGTAAACGTTTCGTACCGAGCGTTCGTCCGCAGGTGCGAAGCCGCAGCACTGACAATAGGCGGCACGCGGCGATCCGGCCGCCGTTTTCCGACTTTTCCAACTTTCCCGACATTCCCGACGGCGCCCCCGTGCGCCCCTGACAGCGAGTCCCTGCAACGTGTTCAAGAACGTCATCGTCTACCGCATCGCCCCCCAAGAAGGCGATGCTTTGTTGAAGCTGGAAGCAGGCCTGGACAAGGCCCGTTTCGCGCCCTGCGGTGCCTCGCAGGAACGCTCGGCCGGCTGGGTCGAGCCGCGTGGCGAAGCCCATGCGCCGCTGGTCGAATCCATCGGCGGCCAATGGATCATGAAGTTCATGGTCGAGGCGAAGGTGGTGCCCGGCACCGTGGTGCGCCGCAAGCTCGAGGAGCGCATCGCGCAGATCGAGAAGGAAACCGGCCGCAAGCCTGGACGCAAGGAGAGCAAGGAGCTCAAGGAAGACGTGCTGCTGCAGCTGCTGCCCATGGCCTTCACTCGCCAGGGCGCGACGCCGGTGTGGGTCGACCCCGAGGCCGGCTGGCTGGTGGTGGGCTCGTCCGCCCAGGCCCGTGCCGACGAGGTGGTGACCGCGCTGGTCGACGCGCTGCCCGGCGTGACCGTGGTGCCGCTCTATACGCAGCAGAGCGCGCAGTCGGCCATGTCCGACTGGCTGATCAGCCAGGACCCGCCCGAAGGCTTCTCGATCGACCGCGAATGCGAGCTCAAGGCATCCGACGACTCCAAGGCCGTGGTGCGCTATGCACGCCATCCGCTCGACATCGAAGAAATCAAGGGCCACATCGAGCAGGGCAAATTGCCCACACGCCTGGCGCTCACTTGGCAGGACCGGGTGTCCTTCGTGCTGACCGAGGGCATGCTGATCAAGAAGATCACTTTCCTCGAAGGCGTGTTCGAAGGTGGCACGCAGAAGGAAGACGGCTTCGACGCCGATGCCGCCATTTCGACCGGCGAACTCGGCCAGCTGGTGCCCGATTTGCTCGAAGCCCTGGGCGGCGAGATGCCACCCGGCGGCATGCCGGCGCCGGCCGCTGCGCAGGGCGCCGCACCGGTGGCGGCGGTGACTTCCGCCGACCTTGCGTCGAGCGAAAAAACATCGGCTCCAACCGACGACGACGCGCCGTTCTGAAGCGCGTCCCGGGCCCTCAGGCGGCCTGGTAGCCAGCCTCCTGGATGGCCTGCCGGATCGCCTCGCGCGGCTGTGATGCGGCCGTCACGTCGACCCGGCCGTCAGCCAGATCCACCGTGACTTCGGCGGACGGGTCCAGGTCCTCGATGGCCTGGGTGACCGCGCGCACGCAATGCTGGCAGCTCATGCCCTCGACCTTGAATTGCTCCTGCATGAATGGCTCCTGAGATACGTTGACCGCCATGAAAAACGGGGACGCGACATTGTCCGCCGTCGTCCCCGTCCCTGACCCGCACCGGGTCAAGCTGGATCACTTCTGGATATCCCCCAGGCAGAGGTACTTCAGCTCCAGGTAGTCCTCGATGCCATGGTGCGAACCCTCGCGGCCCAGGCCCGACTGCTTGACGCCGCCGAACGGCACGTGCTCGGTGGCGATCACCCCGGCGTTGATGCCCACCATGCCGTACTCCAGCGCCTCGGCCACGCGGAAGATGCGGCCCACGTCGCGGCTGTAGAAATAGCTCGCCAGCCCGAACTCGGTGTTGTTGGCCGCGTCGATCGCTTCCTGCTCGGCCTTGAAACGGAACACCGGCGCGAACGGCCCGAAGGTCTCCTCGCGGGCGCACAGCATGTCGGGCGAGGCATCGGCCACGACCGTCGGCTGGAAGAACTGGCCTTCCAGCTTCTGGCCGCCGGCGGTGATGCGGCCACCCTTGGCCAGCGCGTCGTCCAGGTGCTTCTGCACCTTGGTGACGGCCGCCGGCTCGATCAGCGGGCCCTGCACCACGCCCTCGTCGAAACCGTTGCCCACCTTCAGCGCCTTGACCTTGGCCGAGAACTTCTCGACGAAGGCGTCGTACACGCCGTCCTGCACATAGAGCCGGTTGGCGCACACGCAGGTCTGGCCGGCGTTGCGGTACTTGCTGGCGATGGCGCCCTCGACGGCCGAGTCCAGGTCGGCGTCGTCGAACACGATGAAGGGCGCGTTGCCGCCAAGCTCCAGGCTCATCTTCTTGACCGTCGGCGCGCTCTGCGCCATCAGGATGCGGCCCACTTCGGTGGAGCCGGTGAAGCTGATGTGGCGCACCACGTCGGAGGCACAGAGCGCCTTGCCAACGGCGATCGAGTTGTCGCTGTCGGCCGTCAGCAGGTTGAGCACGCCCTTCGGAATGCCGGCGCGCACGGCCAGCTCGGCGGCGGCCAGCGCGGTCAGCGGTGTGAGCTCGGCGGGCTTGATGATCACCGGGCAGCCGGCGGCCAGCGCCGGGGCGACCTTGCGGGTGATCATGGCCAGCGGAAAGTTCCACGGCGTGATGGCCGCGCACACACCCACGGGTTGCTTCAACACCATCAGGCGACGGTTGTTGTCGAACTGCGGCAGGGTCTCGCCGTTGACACGCTTGGCTTCTTCGGCGAACCACTCGACGAAGCTGGCGGCGTAGGTGACCTCGCCCTTGGCTTCGGCAAAAGGCTTGCCCTGTTCGGCCGTCATGATGCGGCCCAGGTCTTCGGCGTTGGCCATGAGCAGCTCATACCACTTGAGCAGGATGGCGTGGCGCTGCTTGCCGGTCTGGGCGCGCCAGGCCGGCCAGGCGGCGTTGGCCGCGCTGATCGCGTATTCGGCGTCGGCGGCACCCAGGTTGGGCACGTCGGCGAGCTTGCGGCCCGTGGCCGGGTCGTTCACGTCGAAGCGGGACGAGCCCTTGATCCATTGCCCATCGACCAGGGCGTCGGTGCGCAGCAGGGTCGGGTCGTTCAGCAGGGCGAGGGGGGAAGTCTTCATGTCCATGCGATACCTTTCAGGCAGCGACGGTGGCGCCGACGGCCGCGTCGATGGATTCGGCCAGCACCGCCAGCGCGTCGTCGAACTGCTGCTGCGGGATGGTGAGCGGATACAGGAAGCGGATCACGTTGCCGTACACGCCGCACGACAGCAGGATCAGGCCACGCGCCAGGGCTTCCTTCTGGATGCGGCCGACGACGGCGGCATCTGGCTTGCCCTGTGCATCGTTGAACTCGGCCGCGACCATGGAGCCCAGACCGCGCACGTCGGCGATGGCCGGGCAGCGCTCGCGCAGCTCGCCCAGAAATTCCTGCAGTTGCGCGCCCAGGTCCACCGAGCGTTGCAGCAGGTTTTCTTCGCGGATCGCCTCGATCACCGCGAGCGATGCCGCCACGGCCAGCGGGTTGGCTGCGTAGGTGCCGCCCAGGCCACCGGGCGCGGCGGAATCCATCACCTCGGCGCGGCCGCACAGGGCCGACAGCGGCATGCCGCCGGCCAGGCTCTTGGCCATGGTGACCAGGTCGGGCTTGACGGTGTGGTGCTCCATGGCGAAGAGCTTGCCGGTGCGGCCGAAACCGGTCTGCACCTCGTCGGCGATCAGCAGGATGCCGTGGGCATCGCAGATCTCGCGCAGCTTCACCATGAGTTCGGCCGGGGCCACGTTGAAGCCGCCTTCGCCCTGCACCGGCTCGATGATGATGGCCGCCACGCGGCTGGCTTCGATGTCGCACTTGAAGAGCTGGGTCAGCGCGTCCAGGCTGTCCTGCACGGTGATGCCGTGCAGCGGCTGCGGGAAGGGCAGGTGGTAGACCTCGCCGGGGAACGGGCCGAAGCCGATCTTGTACGGCGCGACCTTGCCGGTGAGCGCCATGCCCATCATGGTGCGGCCGTGGAAGGCGCCGCCGAAGGCGATGACGCCGCTGCGGCGGGTGTGGGCGCGGGCGACCTTGATCGCGTTCTCGACGGCTTCGGCGCCGGTGGTGAAGAAGGCGGTTTTGGCGGGGCCGGCGATCGGCGCCATGGCGTTGATCTTCTCCATCAGGTCGACCACGCTTTCATAGGGCACGACCTGATAGCAGGTGTGGGTGAAGCGTTCGAGCTGGGCCTGGATGGCCGAGATCACCTTGGGATGGCGGTGGCCGGTGTTGAGCACCGCGATGCCGGCGGCGAAGTCGGTGAAGACGCGGCCTTCCACGTCCCAGATGGTCGCGTTCTCGGCGCGCTCGGCATAGAAGTCGCACATCACACCCACGCCCCGGGCGGCGGCGGCGGTGCGGCGTTGTTCGATCTGCTGGTTGTTCATGGCTCGGGTCCGGAAAAAGGAAAAAGATGGGTGGAGGTTCGCCGCTGATTACAGGTCGAAGCGGTCCTACAATCCAGTTCCGCTTTGCCGATATGGATGGTGCCAATTGAAATCGATCAGCGTGGATCTCCTGGCCCAGCGCCTGCAGGCGGAGCAACTCGCGCGGCCCGGCGACCCGATCAACCGGCTGCTCTACGAATGCCTGCGCGCCGCCATCCACGACGGCAGCCTGCCGGCGGCCAGCCGCCTGCCGCCTTCGCGCGATCTGGCTGCGCAGCTTGGCATTTCGCGCAACACGGTGATGCATGCCTACGAGCAACTGATGACCGAGGGTTATGCCAAGGGCCTGACCGGCAGCGGCACCTATGTGGCCGACCGTATTCCCGATTTGCCGGTGCTGCCCCGGCCGTCGGCGGCCAGCACGCTGCGTTCGCGCGGCGTGGCGGCACGGCTGTCGTTGCGCGGGCGCAAGGTGGTCGACGGCGCTCTGGCGCAGACCCGGCAATGGGGTGCGTTCATGCCGGGGCTGCCCGACATCACGCAGGCGCCGCACCAGAAAATCGCGCAGATCACCGCACGGCTCGGCCGCACGCTGTCGCCGGCCACGCTGAGCTATGCGGCCGGCGGCGGCCACGCCGCGCTGCACGAAAGCCTGGCGGTGTATCTGCGGCAGGCGCGCTCGGTGGTCTGCGAGCCCTCGCAGATCGTGGTGACCGAAGGCGTGCACCAGGCCATCGACCTGATCACCCGCGTGCTCGGCGACCCCGGCGACACCGCCTGGGTGGAAGAGCCCGGCTACTGGGGCACGCGCAGCGTGCTGGAGATCAACGGCATCGCCCTGCAGCCCCTGCCGGTGGACGCCGAAGGCATGCGCCCGCCGCCTGGCGACCGGCCGGCCGCGCAGCCGCCGCGCTTCGCCTTCGTCACGCCGTCGCACCAGTACCCGCTGGGCGCGGTGATGAGCATGTCGCGCCGGCTCGACCTGCTGGCCCATGCGGCACGCGACGGCACCTGGATCGTGGAGGACGACTACGACAGCGAATTCCGTTTCGCCGGCCAGCCGATCCCCTCGCTGCAGGGACTGCTGCCGGATGCGCCGGTGATCTATGTCGGCACCTTCAGCAAGACGCTCTACCCGGGCCTGCGTATCGCCTACATGGTGGTGCCCACCACGGTGGCGGCCGCCTTTCGCACCGCGCAGGCCGAGCTCTACCGGGGCGGCCACATGCTGATGCAGGCGGCGCTGGCCGAGTTCATCTCGTCGGGACAGTACGCCGCGCATATCCGCCGCATGCGGCTGGTGTATGCCGCGCGGCGGGCCTTTCTGATAGGACTGGTGCAGCAGTGGCTGGGCGAAGGCTGGATCCACGAGTACGACACCGGCGCCGGCCTGCACCTGGTGCTCGCGCTGCCCGTGGGTTGCGACGACGTGGCCGTCACCGACGCATGCGCGGCGGCCGGCGTGCTGGTGCGTCCGCTGTCGCGCTACTACCTCGGCCGGCGCCGTAGCGCCGGGCTGCTGCTCGGCTTCGCCAGCGTGCCGCAGGAGCAGATGCTGGCGCCCTTCGAGATCGTGGTGCGCTGCATCCGGCAGGCGGTCAAGGCGCCCGACGCGGCCTAGGGACAGTGCGTCGCCCGCGTCCTACAGGCGATGTGGTGGCGCGAGCGATGGACAGCGGGCGCCGTCATCGGCATCTTCTGCGATTCGTCTGCTCGCGAAACGACCGTCATGCCGGAACAGGACCAGCCTTCCACCGAATCGAAGAACCACGACGCGGGCGAAAGGCAACATCGCGATCCGGAAGACCCCGGTGACGCTCAGGAAGGCGAGAAGGGAGAGGACGGATCGCCACCGAAAGACGGCAAGGCCGACGGCGACCAGCCCGCCAAGCCCTCGCCCCTGAAGAATCCCAAGGTCCGCATCGCGCTCGTCGTGCTGGGCCTGGTGGTGCTGGTGGCGGGCACGATCTGGTTCGTGCAGTACTGGCGGCACGGGCGCTTCGTGCAGAAGACCAACGATGCCTATCTGCAGGCCGACCTGGTCGCCATCGCGTCGAAGGTGCCGGGCTATGTGGAAGAGGTCTACGTGCGCGACAACCAGACGGTGCAGGCCGGCCAGCCGCTGGTGCGCATCGACGCCCGCGACACCCGCGCCCGCGCCGAGCAGGCCCAGGCGCAGGTCGACCAGGGCCTGGCCTCCATTGCCCAGAGCGATGCGCAGATCGCCCAGCAACGCTCGCAGATCGCGGTGGCGGATGCCCAGCTGCAGGGCGCGCGCCAGAACCTGAAACACGCACAGGAAGAGGTCGACCGCTATACCCCGCTGGTGGCGCAGGGCGCGCACACCGCCGAGCAGCTCGACCGCCTGCGCGAGACACGCGACCAGGCCTTGTCGCAGGTGGCGGCCGCGCAGGCCCAGCGGGAAGCGGCGGCGCGCCAGGAAGGCAGCTTCCGCGCCCAGCAGAAGGTCGCCGCGGCCCAGGTGGAGCAGGCGCGGGCGCAGCTGCGCCAGGCCGAGGCCGACCTCGGCGCGACCGTCGTGCGAAGCAGCATCGCCGGGCGCATCGGCGACCGCACGGTGCGGGTGGGCCAGTACGTGCAGCCGGCCACGCGGCTGATGTCGGTGGTGCCGGTCGACGACATCTATCTGGTCGCCAATTTCAAGGAAACCCAGATCGGCCTGATGCGCATCGGCCAGCCGGCCGACATCCATGTCGATGCGCTGCCCGACAGCGTGCTGCACGGGGAGGTCGAGAGTTTTTCGCCGGGCACCGGCGCGCAGTTCGCGTTGTTGCCACCGCAGAACGCCACCGGCAACTTCACGAAGGTCGTGCAGCGGGTGCCGGTGCGCATCCGGGTGGACGCCGGCACCGAGTCGCGGCGGGTGCTGCTGGCCGGGCTGTCGGTGACGGTGGAGGTCGACACGCTGGGCGCCAGGGACCAGCGGCAGCGGGCCGAGGACGAATCCGACCGCACGGAAAACGGCCGCGAGGACGCGCGCCGGCAAGAGGTGCAGCGCGACCGCCAGTCGGTGCAGCCGGGGCCCGGCCGATGAGTGCGGCCAGCGCCGGCGCCGGCGGTGCACGGCAGCCTGGGCAAGCGCAGCGCTCCGGCCGCGCCGAGCGCGCCGATTCCGGTGCCTGGCTCGCGGTGGCCGCCGGCACCATCGGCTCCTTCATGGCATTGCTCGACGTGTCGATCGTGAATGCCTCGCTGCCCACCATCCAGGGAGAGATCGGCGCCACCGGCACCGAGGGCACCTGGATCTCCACCGCCTATCTGGTGTCGGAGATCGTCATGATCGCGCTGGCCGGCTGGTTCCAGCGGCTGCTGGGCCTGCGCCGTTTCCTGCTCGCCGCGACCATTCTGTTCATCGCCTTTTCGATGGTCTGCGGCGTGTCGACCTCGCTGGCGCAGATGGTGATCGGCCGGGTGGGGCAGGGCTTTACCGGCGGCGCGATGATTCCCACGGCCATGACCATCGTCAGCACCCGGCTGCCGCCGCGCCAGCAGCCGGTGGGCGTGGCGCTGTTCGGCATCACCGCGGTGCTCGGGCCGGTGATCGGGCCGCTGCTGGGCGGCTGGCTGACCGAGAACATCAGCTGGCACTACGCCTTCTTTCTGAACCTGCCGGTGAGCATCGTGCTGATCGCGTTATTGGCCATCGGCCTGCCGGCGCAGAAGGGCCGGCCCGAGCTGCTGGCCAATGCCGACTGGTGGGGCATCTTCGGGCTCGCCGTGGGTCTGGGTTGCCTCACGGTGGTGCTGGAGGAGGGCCAGCGCGAGCGCTGGTTCGAGTCCGAGCTCATCCTCCAGCTGACCGCCTGCTCGGTGGTCGGCTTCATCGCGCTGGCGATCGGGCAGTTCACGGCGGCATCGAAAAAGCGCGAGCCGGTGGTCTACCTGCGCATCCTGCGCCAGCGCACCTTCGGCATGGTCTTTCTCATCAGCCTGGTGGTCGGCGGCGCGCTCTACGGGCTGCTCTACCTGATCCCGCAATACCTCGCCAACGTGGCCGGCTACAACTCGCTGCAAGCGGGCTACGTGGTGCTGCTCAGCGGCATTCCGGCGGTCTGCATGATGCCGCTGTTCCCGCTGCTGGCGCGCACCGTGGACATCCGCGCGCTGATCGCGCTCGGCCTGCTGTGCTTTGCCGGCAGCTGCTACCTCAACGCCTTCCTCACGCCCGACGTGGTCGGCGAGAACTTCGTCTGGCCACAGATCCTGCGCGGCTTCGGCCAGTACTTCTGCATGCTGTTCCTGAACCAGGCGGCGACGAGCTCGGTCGGCAAGGAGTACGCCGAAGACGCCGCCGGGCTCTTCAACGGCGCGCGCAACCTGGGCGGCTCCTTCGGCCTGGCGCTGGTGTCGACGCTGCAGGAGCGCCGCACCACACTGCACCTGCAGCAGGTGGGCGAATCGATCACCGCCAACTCGCCGCGCGGCCAGGACTATCTCGGCGGCCTGGCATCGCAGCTGGGCTTCGGCGACGCGGCCACCGGCCTGCAGCGCGCCATCGGCGCGTTCGGCCGCGAGGTCGAACGCCAGGCCACGGTCATGGCGTATTCGGACCTGTTCTGGATCTTCGGCGTGATCCTGCTGTGCACCATTCCGCTGGTGCTGTTTCTCAAGCCGCTGCCGCAGGGGCAGAAGGCCGGACCGGCTACCTGACATGAGCAGCATCACCCGTCAACTCATCACCATCGTGGCCGCCGCCGGTCTGGCGGGGTGCACGTCAGGCCCCGATTACCGGGGTGCGCCCGACGCCGCGCCGCAGGCCTCGGCCGCCGGAGCCTTCCACCGTGCGGACGCGGCATCGGAGCCCGCGGCGCCGCCGCCGGCGCGCTGGTGGGAAGCGCTGGACGATTCGATCCTCACCCGCCTGATCGAGCAGGCCTTCGCCACCAGCCCGAGCCTGCAGGCGGCCGAAGCACGTATCCGGCAGTCGCGGGCCACGCTGGCCCAACGCCGCGCCGGCGCGCTGCCGGGCGCCACCGCCACCGGCGCGGCGATCAAGGCCTCGATACCGCCGGGCAGCCCGTTGTCGGCGCTGGGTGGATCGTCGTCTTCGTCCGGCTCGGCAGAAGGCGGGCAGGCATCTGAAGGCCGGCGCACCATCGATTTCTATACCGCCGGTTTCGACGCCATGTGGGAGATCGATATCTTCGGCGGCGTGCGGCGCGGCATCGAGGGCGCGGCAGCGCAGTCCGATGCCGCCGTGGCCCAGTACCAGGATGCCCAGGTGCAGCTCGCCGCCGAGGTCGGCCAGGCCTATGTCAGCCTGCGCGGGCTGCAGCGCCAGCTGGAACTGGGCCGCGCCAACACCGCGCTCCAGCGCCGCATGCTCGCGCTGGTCGAAATGCGCCGGCAGGGCGGCACCGCCGACGACCTGGACGTCGAGCGTGCGCGCGCCCAGCTCACCGGCACCCAGGCCGACGTGGTGCCGCTACCTGGCCGGATCACCGAAACCCTGGACCAGCTGGCGCTGCTCACCGGCCAGGAGCCCGGTGCCCTCGATGCCGACCTGCGCCAGCCGGCGGCTTTGCCGAAGCTGCCGGCGGCGGTGGCCGTGGGCGATCCGGCATCGCTGCTGCGGCGGCGGCCCGACGTGCGCGCGGCCGAACGGACGCTGGCCGCCGGCAATGCGGCCATCGGCCAGGCGATCGCCCGGCGCTTTCCCCGCGTCACGCTGTTCGGCAACATCGGCTTTTCGTCGAGCAGCGCGTCCGACCTGTTTCACCACGACAGCCTGGCGGTGATCGGCGGGCCGATCCTGCAATGGAACTTCCTGGACTTCGGCGGCAACCGTGCCCGGGTCCGCCAGTCGCAGGCCGCCTACGACGAGGCCGAGGCGCGCTATCGGCAGGCGGTGCTCGCGGCGCTGCAGGATGCGGAGCAGGGCGTCTCACGCTACCGGAGCCAGCGCGAGACGCTGGAGCAACTGGCCCTGTCGCGCGACACCGCCACCCGGTCGGCTGCCATCGCGCAGACGCGCTATCGGGGCGGCACCGCCAGCCTGCTCGACGCGCTCGACGCCGAACGCCAGCGGCTGCAGGCCGAGGACGGCCTGACCCGTGGCGCTACGGCGCTGGTCACGCAATACGTGTCCCTGCAAAAGAGCCTGGGCCTGGGCTGGTCCGAGCCGCCCGACGCGCCGGTCGCCGCCCGCTGACATCGCCGCGAGGGCGTGCCACCGACAGCGCATGCGGATCGATTCCGACGCTGTGCCCCGGTGGTGGCGCGAACATCGGCTGCTCCAAAACTGCCCTGCGGGAGCCGCCATGGCTGACAGCAAGCGATGGTCGCAGCACGTGACCGAAACCAGTGACGCGATGGACCTGAAGGACGGCGTCTTCAAGCAGACCGACCCGAAGAAGATCGCCCGCTCGCTCAAGGCCTCGGCCGAGCACAGCGACCGCCGCAAAGCCGAGCCTTTTCGCTCGGCGATGTCGATGCTCAACTTCTACATCAACCGCGCCGGCGAGCATCTGGAAGCCGCGCAGCGCAAGCACCTCGACGATGCCAAGGACGAGCTGCGCGCGCTCTACGGCAAGCCCGCCGCGGGCGCTTCGAAGAAAAAGCAGACCGGGAACAAGCCGGCCAAGCGCCCCCAGGAAGGCCCGGGCAGGGCCTGAGCGACTGGCCTCAGACCGGGTCGAGGTGCGTCATCACGCTCAGCACCTCGTGGCCGGCCATCACCCGCTGCCGGGCCTCGACCGTGATCGCATGGGCTGCCTCCACGGTCAGCCCGCCGTCCACCTCCAGGTGCACGTCCACCGCCAGCAGGTCGCCCATGCGGCGGGTGCGCAGGTCGTGCACGCCGCGTACGCCAGGCGTCTGTGCCAGGGTGAGGCCAATGGCCGCGACGGCGTCTTCGTCCGCGCCGCGATCCATCAGGTCCTGCAGCGCGTCCCAGCCGAAGGTCCAGCCCATGCGCGCCACCATGCCGCCCACGATCAGCGCGGCCACCGGATCGAGCAGCGGGTAGCCGCACAGGTTGCCGACGATGCCGATGCCCACCACCAGCGAAGACGCCGCGTCCGATCGTGCATGCCACGCATTGGCCACCAGCAGGGTCGAACGCAGCCGCCGCGCCACGGCCAGCATGTAGCGGAACAAGCCCTCCTTGGCGATCAGCGCCACCACCGCCACCACCAGCGCCACGCCGTGCACCTGCGGTATCGCCTCGGGCGTTTCCAGCCGCACCACGGCGGTGGCCGCCATGCCCAGGCCCACGACCAGCATCAGCACACCCAGCGCCAGCGTGGCGGCAGTTTCGAAGCGGTGGTGGCCGTAGGGGTGGTCGGCATCGGCCTCGCGGCGGGCGAGCGGCCCGGCCACCAGCACGATCGCGTCGCTGACCAGGTCGGTGAGCGAATGCAGCGCGTCGGCGATCAGGCCCTGCGAGCCCGAGAAGATGCCGATCGTGAACTGCAGCGCCGACAGCGCGACGTTGACCGCCACGCTGACCCAGGTGCTGCGGCTGCCGGCTGCCGTGCGCAGGGCGGCATCGGCATCGTCCGGGACGAGGGGATCGGGCGCTGGAGCGGGACGGACGGTCTGCATGTCCGCCATTGTCGTGCCGCGCCCGCGCCGGCGACCCCGTTGGCCCCGCTCAGAAGCCTTCGAGCACCACCTTGCCCTGGGCCTTGCCGCTTTCGATGAAGGCATGCGCGCGGGTCAGGTTGGCCGCGTCGATCCTGCCGAATTGCTCGCCCAGCGTGGTACGCACCCGGCCGGCATCGACCAGCTGCGCCACCTCGGCCAGCAGCTCGCCCTGGCGGTGCATGTCGGGGGTCTCGTAGCTGGAGCGGGCGAACATGATCTCCCAGTGCAGCGAGATGCACTTGCTCTTGAGCGGCATCGCATTGAGCACCGGCATGTCGTCGATGACGGCGAGCTTGCCTTGCGGCATCAGCGCTTCGATCAGCTGCTCGTAGTGCTGCTCGGTCTGCGTCAGGCTGGCGACCATGTCGACCGAGGCGATGCCTTCTTCGCGCAGGGCAGCGGCCAGCGGGAAGCGGTGGTCCACCACCAGGTGCGCGCCAAGGTCCAGGCACCACTGGCGCGTTTCGGCTCGCGAGGCGGTAGCCACGATACGCAGCTGCGTCAGCTGGCGCGCCAGCTGGATCAGGATGGAGCCGACGCCGCCCGCGCCGCCCACCACCAGCAGCGTCTGCCCGGCACCGCCCCCGTGCGCCACGCCGAGGCGGTCGAACAGCAGTTCGTAGGCGGTGATCGAGGTCAGCGGCAGCGCGGCAGCCTGGGTGTCGGAAAGCGACTTCGGCGCCAGCGCCACGATGCGTTCGTCGACCGCATGCAATTCGCTGTTGGTGCCGGGACGCAGGATGGAGCCGGCGTAGTAGACGCGGTCGCCCGGCTGGAAGTTGCGCACCTGCGCGCCTGTCGCTTCCACCGTGCCGACGGCGTCCCAGCCCAGCACGCGGAATTGGCCGGGTGCGGGTTTGGCGTTGCGGCGCACCTTGGTGTCGACCGGGTTGACCGACACCGCCTGCACCCGCACCAGCAGGTCGCGCGGGCCGGGTTGCGGGGCGGGCAGCTCGATGTCCTGCAGGGCGCCGGGCTGGTCGATGGGAAGGGGCTGGGCAAAGCCAATGGCTTTCATGTGGTGTGTCCTTGGTCGATGAATCGGATGAACTCTAGTTCGACAATCGCCGCTTGATAAGCAGCCTCGGCGACGGATCAGTTTCAAATGCAGTTTGAAAATCTCTCGGACCTTCGATTGATCAGCCATGCGGCCCGCACCGGATCGCTCAGCGCCGCCGGGCGCCTGCTCGGCATGAGCCCGGCGGCGGCCAGCGCGGCGCTCAAGCGGCTGGAGCGGCAGACCGGCGTGCGCCTTTTCGAGCGCAGCACCCGGGCCCTGCGGCCGACGGCCGAATGTATCGGCCTGATTGGCTACGCCGACCGGGCACTCGACCTGCTGGCCGAGGCCGGCTCGCAGCTGACGGTGGGGCAGGGCGCGCTGCTCGGCAGGGTGCGGCTGGCCGGGCCCTCCGACCTCACCCGCAGCGTGCTGCTACCCTGGCTGGACGAGTTCCTGGCCGCGCATCCCGGTGTGGTGCTGTCGCTGTCGGTCAGCGACCGCCTGCTCGACGTGGTGCGCGACGAGGTCGACGTGGCCCTGCGCCTGGGCGAGCTGGCCGACTCCCGGCTGGTGGCGCGGCGCCTGGCGGTCGGCGATCGCGTCACCTGCGCATCGCCCGCCTACCTGGCGCGCCGGGGCACGCCGCGCACGCCGCAGGACCTGCTGCAGCACAACTGCCTCACCTACCACGTGGCGCGCGGCCCGCACGATCGGTGGCGATATGCGCCGGTGGACGGCGGCGGCGCCTGGCAGGAAGTGCGGGTGCGCGGCGACCGCATGGCCGACGACGCGGCCATCGTCCACCAGTGGGCGCTGGGCGGTGCCGGCGTGCTGTGCAAGTCGCGCCTGGACGTGGCCCAGGACATCGCCAGCGGCGCGCTGGTGGCCCTGCTGCCGGGATGGAAGTGCGAGGACTATCCGCTCAACGCCGTGCTGCCGAGCGGGCGCTTCGTGCCGGCGCGGGTGCGGGCGCTGGTCGATTTTCTTGCCACGAAGTTCGCCGATGCGAGCGCCTGAACCGGCTGGCCGGCAGGCGCGTGGGGACAGCGCGGCATGGTCATGCAGCCGTGCGGCCGACGCGATATGGTCGCGTGTTTTTTTCCACCCACTCCCAACCGAACGGACATCGCCATGACCCAAGCGCTCGCCTACGCCGCCACCTCCGCCGAGACCCCGCTGGCCCCGTTGACCATCGAACGCCGCGCTCCGGGCGAACTCGACGTCGCGCTCGACGTGCTGTTCTGCGGCGTTTGCCACTCGGATCTGCACACCGCCCGCAACGAATGGAAGAACACTCTCTATCCCTCGGTGCCCGGCCACGAGATCGTCGGCCGCGTCACCGCGGTGGGTTCGCTGGTGAGCAAGTTCAAGGTCGGCGACATCGTCGGCGTGGGCTGCATGGTCGACAGCTGCCAGCATTGCCAGCCCTGCACGGACGGCATCGAGCAGTACTGCGAAAACGGTTTCACCGGCACCTACAACGGTCCGATGTTCGGCGGCGAGAACACCTTCGGCGGCTATTCCAGCGCCATGGTCGTGCGCGAGAGCTTCGTGCTGAAGATCAGCCACGACGAGGCCTCGCTCGCGGCCGTCGCGCCGCTGCTGTGCGCGGGCATCACCACCTATTCGCCGCTGCGGCAGTGGAATATCGGACCGGGCTCCAAGGTGGGGGTGGTCGGGCTGGGTGGGCTCGGCCACATGGGCGTGAAGATCGCGGCGGCGATGGGCGCGCATGTGGTGCTGTTCACCACTTCTGCCAGCAAGCGCGAGGATGCGTTGCGGCTGGGGGCTAGCGAGGTGGTGGTTTCTCGCAACCCTGAGGAGATGGCTGCTCAGGCGGGGAAGCTGGATTTCATCCTCAACACCGTGGCCGCGCCGCATGATCTCGATGCTTTTCTGGCCCTGCTCAAGCTCGATGGGACGATGACGCTGGTCGGGGCGCCTGATTCTCCGCATCCCTCGCCCAATGTGTTCAGCCTGATCCTCAAGCGTCGGCGCCTGGCTGGCTCGCTTATCGGTGGCATCCGCGAGACGCAGGAAATGCTTGATTTTTGTGCCAAGCACGGGATTGTGTCGGATATTGAAGTTATTCGGATGGATGAGATTAATGGGGCTTATGAGCGGATGCTCAAGAGCGATGTCAAGTATCGGTTCGTGGTGGATATGGGGACTATTCGCTGATTCTTCTTCTGCTGAACGCTCGGTGGGGTTGAATTCTTACTTTTGCAGAGCGGGCTTTTTTGGATTTGCGTATTTCTTCTCTCTGCCGAGGGTGGAGCTGGGGGCTTGCGAGCCCCCAGCTCCACCCTACGAACAGTAGAAGAAAGAAAACAGAAAACCCGCCAACCAAAGAAACGCCCCACCCCTAATAAATTGAAGGTTAATAAACAACCCCGAAAACCCCTTTAACCCAAACCAAAAAAACCTATTCCATCGGAATATTTTCCAGATCCGCCATCCAGACAGCAGATTCCGAATCACTAGGCGCCCGCCAATCGCCGCGTGGCGACAACGACCCCCCCGACCCGATCTTCGGCGCATTAGGCACGCAAGACCTCTTGAACTGACTGATCTGAAAAAACCGCCAGACAAAGGTTCGCAGGTGCTTCCGAATCTCCGCCAGCGAGTACTCGTGGTGCGGATCCAGCAAATCCTCAGGCCACCCGCCGATCTCCCGGTCGTGCCAAGCCGAATAAGCCAGATAAGCCACCTTGCCAGGCCGAAACCCATACCGCACCGTGTAGTACAGGTGAAAGTCCTGCAACTCGTAAGGCCCGATCGTGTCCTCGGTCCGCTGCCCCGGCTGCGCACCCCCACCCGCCGCCTCATGCGGAATCAGTTCCGGACTGATCTCGGTCGAGAGAATGTTGCGCAGCACGGTGCTGCCATCGCCGCCCAGGAGCCCGGTGTCGGCCACCCACCGCACCAGGTGCTTGATCAGCGTCTTGGGCACCGACGCATTCACGTTGTAGTGCGACATATGGTCGCCCACCCCGTAGGTGCACCAGCCCAGCGCCAGCTCGCTCAGGTCGCCGGTGCCCGCCACGATCGCGTTGTGGAAGTTGGCCAAGCGGAACAGATGGCTGGTGCGCTCACCCGCCTGCACGTTCTCGAACGTGATGTCGTAGACCGGCTTGCCGTCGTGGAAGGGATGCCCCAGGTCCGCCAGCATCTGGATGCAACTCGGGCGGATGTCGATCTCGCGCGCGGTGCAGCCGATGGCGGCCATCAGCTGGTGCGCCTGCTGCAACGTACGTTCGCTGGTCGCGAAGCCCGGCATGGTGAAGCCGAGGATGTTGCTGCGCGGCAGGCCCAGACGGTCCATGGTCTGCGCCAGCACCAGCAGGGTGTGGGTGGAGTCGAGCCCGCCGGAGACGCCGATCACCACCTTCTGGATCTTGCTCGCTTCCAGGCGCTGCACGAGCGACTGCACTTGAATATTGAAGGTTTCGTGGCAGCGCTCGTCGCGGCTGGCGGCATCCGAAGGCACATAGGGAAAGCGCTCCAGCCGCCGCATCAGGCCGCCGGGCACCGTGGCGGGCAGGGGCAGGTCGAACACCACGGTGCGCCAGCCCGAGAGCTGCTGGCGGTGCTTCTGCACCGACGTGCCGAAGCTGTTCTGCCGCATCCGCTCGCGTGACATGCGCTCCAGGTCGGCATCGGCCAGGATCAGGTGCGATTGGTTGGAAAAACGCTCGCTCTCGGCCAGCAGTTCACCGGCCTCGTAGATCAGCGCCTGGCCGTCCCAGGCCAGGTCGGTGGTCGACTCGCCGATGCCGGCCGACGAATACAGATAGGCCGCCTGGCAACGTGCCGATTGCAGACTCACCAGTTTGTGCCGGTACTCCGACTTGCCGATGGTGATGTTGGATGCCGACAGGTTGACCAGCACCGTCGCGCCGGCCAGCGCCGCGTAGCTGCTGGGCGGGATCGGCACCCAGACGTCCTCGCAGATCTCCACGTGGAGCTTGAGCAGCGGCAACTGTCGCGCCTGGAAGAGCAGGTCGGTGCCGAAGGGCGCGACCGTGCCGCAGAGCTCGATCTCGGTGGCCAGGGCGGTGTCGGCGCCGTTGAACTGGCGGGCCTCGTAGAACTCGCCGTAGTTGGGCAGGTAGGTCTTGGGCAGCACCCCGAGGAGCCGTCCGCCGGCGACGACCGCCGCGCAGTTGAACAGCCGGTGCTCCACCCGCAGCGGCAATCCGACGATCGCCACCGCCGCGACCTCGCGCGAGGCGTCGACCACCGCCTGCAGCGCGACCTCGCAGGCGTCGAGCAGGGCGCTCTGATGAAAAAGATCTTCGCAGGTATAGGCCGAAAGGCCCAGTTCCGGAAAAGCCACCAGCGCGGCCCCTTGGGTGCAGGCTTCGCGGTAGAGGCGAATGGTCTCGGCCGCATTGAAAACCGGATCGGCCACCCGGTTGCGGGGCACCGCCACGCCCAGTCGGGCAAAGCCGTGGCGGTAGGGGTTGTGGAAAGGAAGGTCGCTGGAAGTCACCACGGGCTCTTTCGTCAGGATCGTCTCGATTCGGTCGACTGTAAGTCCTGTACGGCGGCTCTGCCTGATACCGGCAGAGGCCGGATTCGATCGGCGAAAGCGCTTTACGTGACCGGAGGCCCCCACTAGCATACGTGGCTCGCGCAATATGTATGCGCTCACTATTACTAATACGACGGAGCGAAGTGCGATGAACGAATTAGAAGTGAACTGCGTCCAGCGTGTACGACCGGATGCCGACCACCATGAGATCACCCATCTGGGCCACCTGGGCTTCGGATGCATGGTGCCGGTGGAGTTGGCGGTGGTCCAGGTCATGAGCCGGGTCAACCGCTTCTATACCGTCGACCCGCAGACGCAGACCCGCATCTTCATCGAAGTCCGCCGCGAGGCCGGCCACTGCCCCTATCTGCAGGCGCAGTTCCACGGCGAGTGGACCCAGCACCTGTTGGCGCTGCCGGAATGCCGGCCGAGCTTTCGCATCATCCGGGCGGGGGTGACCAGCGAGACGCGGTATCCGAAGCGGTTTCGGTCGCGGACCTGAAACGGTTCGCCGCGGCCGTCTTCGACGATTCCCGAGTGAATCCGACGCCCGCGCTTCAAACTGGTGGCTCACAGCGTGCGGTAAAGCCATCGATATCGATCGTGGTCTTTCGGCGCGAGCCCGCGGCGTCGAAACGCAGGACGGCGTCATGCAGGTACCGGTCAGCCGCTACCGCGTCCATTTCTGCGCCCGTATGCGGCGCCGTCCTCATCGCTTCGGCCATCTCCGCTTCGATGAAATCATGGATGCCGACCCACCATGGGCTCGTCGCCGCCTCGCCCGCCCGCATCTTGGCGTCCAGCAGGGCGTCGACTTCGTCGAGCAAGGCATGGTCGGTCAAGACCTGGCTCGCCGGTGCGGCAAAACGCATGGGGGGGTACGCCGCGGCCTTCACGGATCCCGCGTGCCGCCAGCAAGTGGCGCAGCACGTAGAGATCTTTCTTGTACCGGACGACTTCGCCGCAGAGGTGTTCGTGCAGGTTCTTCTTTTTCGCCATCGACAGGTAGTGGCGGTACGCGCGCGCCGGCGAGAAGCTGACATCGGCGAGTTGCTGCAGACGTTCTACTTACAGGGCCTCCTGCCGGTGACGATCGGTGACCGCAACCATTCGAGCACGGTCGGGTTGGAGTTGCGCATGAGGTGCAGTGTCTTGCGCAAGCACCAGCCGTTGATATCGAGGTCGCCGCTGATGGGCAGTTCGATCCCGTCTCGTCCGGGCTCGACGGGCAGATGCCAGGAGAGGCGTTGGACGTAGATGAATCGCACGTCGTAGTCGCTGTCCGCGAGGCGAAGTCCCAGCCCCGGCTTCCCGACTCGCAAGCGAAGAGAACCTTCACCTGATGCGGGCGCTCGACGGCCGCCAGACTCTTCAGCACTTCGGTCCTCACCTCTTCCGACACGGAGTGCGCGCTCGAAACCCGTTCGTCCATCATTTTCGACCTCCGAGTTCTTCGGCAAGTCGGTGAGCACGAAGACTGCCTTCACTTCACCTGTCGACACACGCCATCCGGTTCAAGTACAGCATTACGACCACCAGATCCTCCGGACGGCCTCGGCGGGGTCGATGTCTCGGCAGGCCACCGTGACCTTGTCGGTGATGCTTTCGCGCTTGCGGCATTCGTGGAAAAAACCATCGCGCCATGACTCGCCGCTTTGTCGTGAGCGCCGTCCGGTCTCGCCCAATGCAAAAGGCCCATGGGTTGCACGTCCCATTGGCCTTTTTTTCGCATTCTGTGCTTCGTTCGACGGGAACGAAAGAATCAAACGTCGATATTCGCCGCCCGCAACGCGTTGGTCTCGATGAAATCCCGCCGCGGCTCCACTTCGTCGCCCATCAACATGGTGAACACCCGATCGGCTTCGATCGCATCGTCGATCTGCACCCGCAGCAGGCGGCGCACGTTCGGGTCCATGGTGGTTTCCCACAGCTGCTCGGGGTTCATCTCGCCCAGGCCCTTGTAGCGCTGACGCGCGGTGGCGCGTTCGGCCTCGGACAGCAGCCAGCGCATGGCGGCGCGGAAGTCGCCGACCTTTTCTTCCTTGCCGCGCTCACCTTCGCCGCGCCGCACGGTCGCGCCGTCGGACAGCAGGCCGTTGAAGGTGGCGGCGGCCAGGGCCAGCGCCTCGTAGTCGGCGCCATGCACGAAATCCTGCGTGA
Source organism: Xylophilus sp. GOD-11R (assembly GCF_033546935.1). Classification (GTDB taxonomy): domain Bacteria; phylum Pseudomonadota; class Gammaproteobacteria; order Burkholderiales; family Burkholderiaceae_C; genus Xylophilus. Next base: position 5,075,958 of record NZ_CP137854.1, read on the forward strand.
TGACGCTGCTCTTCACGTTGCCGTGGTGGCGGCGGCTGATGCGCAGGATCGGCTTGTCGGTGCGGGTGTCGAATTCGCCGGCCACTTCGGCCGGCACGCCGGTGGTCTGCAGTTCGCGCAGGTAGGCCTGCAGGCGCACCGCGCTGCCTTCGGCCGCCTCGACCGTGTCCAGGTCCAGGGCGACGCCGTCGGCGATGGCACGCAGCGCCTCGATGTCCATGAAGCCGCCCAGGCGGGTGATGACGCCTTCGGCGATCTGGTGCTTGGCGGCGAGCTCTCGCAGGGTGTCGCCCTCGATCCGGCGCGAGTCGGCGCCGCCGGTGGCGACGCTCGCGTCCTTGAGTGCCACGCGCAGCAGAAAACCGTCGAGCTCGGAGCCGTCCTTGAGGTACTGCTCTTCCTTGCCGACCTTCACCTTGTAGAGCGGCGGCTGAGCGATGTAGATGTGGCCGCGCTCGACGAGCTCGGGCATCTGGCGGTAGAAGAAGGTCAGCAGCAGCGTGCGGATGTGGGCGCCGTCGACGTCCGCGTCGGTCATGATGATGATGCGGTGGTAGCGCAGCTTGGCGACGTTGAAGTCGTCCACGCCGGCGGTGCCGCCCACGCCGGTGGCCTTGCCGATGCCGGTGCCGAGCGCGGTGATGAGGGTCAGGATTTCGTTGGAGGTGAGTAGCTTCTCGTAGCGCGCCTTCTCCACGTTGAGGATCTTGCCGCGCAGCGGCAGGATCGCCTGGAACTTGCGGTCGCGCCCCTGCTTGGCGCTGCCGCCGGCGGAGTCGCCCTCCACCAGGTAGATCTCGCACATGGCGGGGTCTTTCTCCTGGCAGTCGGCGAGCTTGCCGGGCAGGCCCATGCCGTCGAGCACGCCCTTGCGGCGGGTCATGTCGCGCGCCTTGCGGGCGGCTTCACGGGCACGAGCGGCCTCGATGATCTTGCCGCAGATGATCTTGGCGTCGTTCGGACGCTCGAGCAGGTAGTCGGTGAGCAGGCGGCCGACGATGTCCTCGACCGGCGCGCGCACCTCGCTGGAGACCAGCTTGTCCTTGGTCTGGCTGGAGAACTTGGGCTCGGGTACCTTCACGCTGAGCACGCAGCACAGGCCTTCGCGCATGTCGTCGCCGGTGACTTCGACCTTGGCCTTCTTGGCGAATTCGTGCTCTTCGATGTACTTGTTGATGACTCGCGTCATCGCGGCGCGCAGGCCGGTGAGGTGGGTGCCGCCGTCGCGCTGCGGGATGTTGTTGGTGAAGCAGAGCACCTGCTCGCTAAAGCTGCTGTTCCACTGCATGGCCACTTCCACGCCGATGTGGGTGCCGGGAATGCCGCCGTAGGTTTCGGCCGGTTTTTCGCCCGCCGCATAGAACGAGGTGGGATGCAGGACGGTCTTGCCCTTGTTGATGAATTCGACGAAGCCGCGCACGCCGCCAGCGCCGGAGAAGTCGTCTTCCTTGCCGGTGCGCTCGTCTTTCAGGCGGATGCGCACGCCGTTGTTGAGAAAGCTCAGCTCGCGCAGCCGCTTGGCCAGGATCTCGTAATGGAAATCGTTGTTTTCCTTGAAGATCTCGGTGTCCGGCAGAAAGTGCACCTCGGTTCCGCGCTTGTCGGTGTCGCCAATGATCTTCATCGGCGAGACTTCCACGCTGTTCTGCTGCTCCAGCAGGCGGTTCTGCACGAAGCCGCGGCTGAATTCGAGCACGTGGACCTTGCCCTCGCGCCGCACGGTCAGGCGCAGCATCTTGCTGAGCGCGTTGACGCAGCTCACGCCCACGCCGTGCAGGCCGCCGGAGACCTTGTAGCTGTTCTGGTTGAACTTGCCGCCGGCGTGCAGTTCGGTCAGCGCGATCTCGGCGGCGCTGCGGCGCGGCTCGTGCTTGTCGTCGAACTTGATGCCGGTGGGGATGCCGCGCCCGTTGTCGGTGACGCTGATGGAGTTGTCGGAATGGATGGTGACGACGATGTCGTCGCAGTAGCCGGCCAGCGCCTCGTCGATCGAGTTGTCGACCACCTCGAACACCAGGTGGTGCAGGCCGGTGCCGTCGCTGGTGTCGCCGATGTACATGCCCGGGCGCTTGCGAACGGCCTCCAGGCCTTCCAGGATGGTGATGGCGCCTTCGCCGTAGCCGCCGTCGGGCGTGATCTCGACCGGCACCGCGTTCTCGATCTCGGCCTCGTAGACCGGTTCGGTGTGGGGCGGGTTGCTGTTTTCTGCGCTCATGTCGGGCTTCCGGTGGTCTGTTGCCGCTGCTCACGCGGCGATCTCGGCGGTGTTTCTCGGGTATCTCAGAAACGCCGAACCCGCGGTTCGCGCGGGTCGGGGGCGGGACGTCTGAAAGGCTGGTCGACGGCGGATCAGATCCGCATCGGCATGACCACGTACTTGAATTCTTCGTTGCCGGGAATGGTGATGAGGGCCGAGCTGTTGGAGTCCGACAGCTCGAAGGTCACCATGTCCTGCGACATGTTGGCCAGCACGTCGATGAGGTAGCCGACGTTGAAACCGATCTCGATGGCGTCGCCGCCGTAGTCGATGTCGAGCTCGTCGACCGCCTCTTCCTGCTCGGCGTTGTTGCTGGCCACGCGCAGGGTGCCGGGTTCCAGGTTCAGGCGCACGCCCTTGAACTTCTCGCTGGTCAGGATGGCAGTGCGCTGCAGCGTGGACATCAGGGGCGCGCGACCCAGGGTGATGCTGTTCTTGTGATTCTTGGGAATCACGCGGTTGTAGTCGGGGAACTTGCCCTCGACCAGCTTGGTGACGAACTCCATGCCGTCGAAGCTGAACTTGGCCTGGTTGTTGGCAAACTGCATCGTGATGCGCGGCGGATTCTCGGCATCGCCGCCGTCGGAGAGCAGGCGCTGCAGTTCCAGCACGGTCTTGCGCGGCAGGATGACTTCCTGCTTGGGCACGTCGACGTCGAGCGTGGCCGAGGCGTAGGCCAGGCGATGGCCGTCGGTGGCGACCAGCGCGAGCTGCCGGCCTTCGGCCACGAACAGGATGCCGTTGAGGTAATAGCGGATGTCGTGCACCGCCATCGAGAACGAGACCTGGCCGAGCAGCGACTTCAGCGTCTTCTGCGGCACGCTGAAGGGCGGGCCGAAATTGGCGGCTTCCTGCACCAGGGGAAAGTCCTCGGCCGGCAGCGACTGCAAGGTGAAGCGGCTCTTGCCGCCCTTGAGGATGAGCTTGCCGCCGGAGGATTCGAGCGACACGGTCTGGTCGGAGGGCAGGGTGCGCAGGATGTCGATGAGCTTGCGCGCGCCCACGGTGGTGGTGAAGTTGCCTTCGTCGCCGCCGAGTTCGGCGCTGGTGCGGATCTGTATTTCCAGGTCGCTCGTGGTGAGCTGCAACTGCGGGCCGGTTTTCTGCACCAGCACGTTGGCCAGGATCGGCAGCGTGTGACGACGCTCGACGATGCCTGCCACCGATTGCAGCGCGGACAGCAGCTTTTCCTGCGGGGCCTTCCAAACGATCATGACAACCTCTTCTCCAATTTCAGTCCGTAAGGAGCTGACTTCAACGTTTTCTTAGCGATGCGGGCAAACACCGCATTTTGCCTGCCGCCGGACCCTTTCCCGGATCATCCCTTCAGGGTTTGCTCCAGCACGTGCAATTGCTGGTTGAGCTCGGTGATCTGCTGACGTTCGGCGGCGATCTTGCGCACCGCGTGCAGCACGGTGGTGTGGTCGCGTCCGCCGAAGAGCTCGCCGATTTCCGGCAGGCTTTTCTGCGTGAGTTCCTTGGCCAGGTACATCGCGATCTGCCGCGGCCGCGCGATGCTGGCCGGCCGCTTCTTGCTGTACATGTCGGCGACCTTGATCTTGTAGTAGTCGGCCACCGTCTTCTGGATGTTCTCCACACCGATCTGCCGGTTCTGGATCGACAGCAGGTCACGCAGTGCCTCGCGCGCCAGCTGGATCGAGACCTCTTTTTGGTTGAAGCGCGAATAAGCCAGGATCTTGCGCAACGCACCTTCGAGTTCGCGCACGTTGGAGCGCACGTTCTTGGCGACGAAGAAGGCGACTTCCTCGGGCATCTCGGCAGCTTCGGAGCGCGCCTTGTTGATCAGGATCGCCACCCGCATTTCCAGCTCGGGCGGCTCGATGGCGACGGTCAGGCCGGAGTCGAAGCGCGACACCAGGCGCTCATGGATGTCGGCCAGGCCCTTGGGATAGGTGTCCGACGTCATCACGATGTGCGACTTCTTGGCCAGCAGGGCCTCGAAGGCGTTGAAGAATTCTTCCTGCGTGCGGTCCTTGTTGGCGAAGAACTGAACGTCGTCGATCAGCAGCAGGTCGAGCGAGTGGTAACGCTCCTTGAACTCGTCGAAGGTCTTGCGCTGGTAGGCCTTGACCACATCCGAGACGAACTGCTCGGCGTGGATGTAGAGAACTTTCGAGTCGGGCTTGTCGGCCAGCAGCTTGTTGCCCACGGCGTGCACCAGATGGGTCTTGCCGAGGCCGACGCCGCCGTAGATGAACAGCGGGTTGTACAGATGGCCGGGGGTGCCCGCCACGTGCATGGCCGCGGCGCGCGCCATGCGGTTGGCCGTACCCTCGACCAGGGTGTCGAAGGTGAGGGCCGGATTGAGACGGCTGCGAAAGCCCCCGGCAGCGGACTCGGCCGTCTCGCCAATGGCCACCGGCTCGGCCGGGGCCGGCACGTCGACCTGCACCGGCGGCAGCGGCGCGGCCATGCGCGGCGGGGCTTCACGGGCGGCGATGGTCAGTTCGAGCGCGACCGTGTGGCCGTAGATGTGCTCAAGCAGCTGCGAGATGCGGCCCGAGTACTGCGCCCGGATCCAGTCGAGCTTGAAGCGGTTGGCGACGTAGAGCGTGACCTTGGAAAAATCGGGCGCCACGTGGGCGACGAGGGGTTTGATCCAGGTGTTGAACTGCTGTTCGGGCAGTTCCTGGGCCAGTTGTTCGGCGCAGGCCTGCCACAGGCTGTGGCCTGCGTCGTCTGCGGCGGCCGGCGCGGCGCCGGCGGGTAGTCCCGGAATCATTGTTGGAGGTGCGTGCTCTGTGGACAGGCACGAGGTGCCAAACCCCCGGATTCTAGATTATCAAGACCTTGTCCACATGGTCGAAGGGTCGGTCCGAACGGCCGCTTCGGGGCCAACGGTTGCCACGCGGCGCGATACTGGGTGATAATTCGCGGTTTCCCTGAAATCACTTTTCGGGACGGAAGGCCGCCCGCACCGGCTTTCTCGCGGACCCCTGCTCTGCCATCTGGCGAGCGGTACGGGTCGTACGAGAGAGCCACGGCCCCAGCTGGCGAGGCTTTTTGTCGTTGTTTCCATGGCCCCAGGCCGGCAGGAACAACACCGGGGAAATTTGCCGACAGGGTCGCGGATCATCATTTCCGCGGTCGCCTTCCCATTATTTTTGTCCAGGAATTTCGCCATGAAGCGCACCTATCAGCCTTCCAAGATCCGCCGTGCGCGCACCCACGGTTTTCTCGTCCGCATGAAGACCCGTGGCGGCCGCGCCGTGATCAATGCCCGCCGCGCCAAGGGCCGCAAGCGCCTGGCAGTCTGAGGAAGGCACGCCCTTCCTGCGCCATGGTGAGGCTCTCCCTTTTCGGGCGACGCCGGGCCGGCGCGGAATCTCCATCGCATCCGGCATGGTGATCGCGTGCAGCGGCTGAAGACACGGCCGCAGTTCCAGGCCGTCCTCGCCGGCGGCATCGTGGCGCGCACTTCCCATTTCGCCCTTCACCGGCTGGCACTCGTGCCCGCCGGTGTTGTTGTGCATGCTGTGGACAAGTCTGTGGAAAAAGTGGGCGAAGAAAGTGCCGCGCCTGCGTTCGCACCGTTGTTCACCCACACCGACCACACCTGGCTCGGTGCGATGGTGCCCAAGCGCTGGGCCAAGCGCGCGGTTACCCGCAATGCGATCAAGCGCCAGATCTACACGATCGGCGGCGCCGCCGAATCGATGCTGCCGCAGGCCGCCTACGTGGTGCGTCTGAAGAGTGGTTTCGACCGCAAGCAGTTCGTGAGTGCATCGTCCGATGCGCTCAAGGCGGCCGTGCGGGCCGAGGTGCAATTGCTTCTCGCGCGCATCGACCGCGACAGCCGCCCATGACGCCCGCGCTCTGGCCCCGCCGCGCGGCCATCATGGCCGTGCGCGCCTATCGGCTGGTGCTGTCGCCCTGGCTCGGCAACCAATGCCGATTCGAGCCGACCTGCTCGGCCTATGCCATCGATGCGCTCGGCCGCCATGGCGCGGCCGCAGGCAGCTATCTCGCCGCCGTGCGCATCGCCCGTTGCCAGCCCTGGTGTGCCGGTGGCTGCGACCCGGTTCCCGAAACGCCGCCACGCCTTTTCGCGTGGCTCGGCGCTACCCAATCTCCCGCGAAGACGAACTCATGACCGACATCCGCCGCACCATCCTGTGGGTGATCTTTGGCTTTTCCATGGTCCTGCTGTGGGACAAATGGCAGATCTACAACGGTCACCAGCCGACCTTCTTCCCTTCGACCACGCCCGTGGCGACCGCGCCGAGCCCTGACGCCAGCAAGCAGGAGGGCGCTTCCTCGGTGCCGACGGTGTCGTCCACCCCGGCGCCGTCGGGTGGTGCGGTGACGGCAGGTGGCACCGAGCTGCCGCCGGCGGTCACCACCCGTCCGTCCGAGCGTGTCGAGGTCACGACCGACGTGTACCGCCTGGTCTTCGACTCGGCCGGCGGCACGCTGGTGCGCGGCGAGCTGCTCGCCCACGGCGAACTGGAAAACCGGCAGCAAAGCTTTCAGCTGCTCGAAGACAGCCCCACCCGCGTCTACGTCGCGCAGACCGGCCTGATCGGCGGCGCGTTCCCCACGCACAAGACGGTGATGACCATCGTGCCCGGCCCGCGCGCGCTGGCCGAAGGGCAGAACACCCTGCAGATCAAGTTCGAGTCGCCCGACGTCGGCGGCGTGAAGCTGGTCAAGACCTATACGCTGACCCGTGGCAGTTACGCGATCGACGTGGCGCAGCAGGTGGTCAACACCGGCACCGCGCCGGTCACGCCGCAGCTCTACCTGCAGCTCGTGCGCGACGGCAACACCGACGCCGAGAAGATTCCGGCGCCCAAGGCGCTGCAGTTCTTCGGCATGGACCACATGCCCTCGTTCTATTCGACCTTCACCGGTCCGGCGATCTACACCACCGAGAAAAAGTACCAGAAGGTCGACTTCAAGAAGATCGAGGAGAACAAGGTCGACATCGAGAAGCACTCCGACACCGGCTACGTGGCGATGGTGCAGCATTACTTCGCCTCGGCCTGGCTGCTGGGCAACGGCATCCAGCGTGACCTGTTCATGCGCAAGGTCGACAACAACCTCTACGCCGTCGGCATGATCACGCCGCTGGGCACGCTGGCACCGGGCGCCTCCAAGACGATCGACGCCACGTTGTTTGCCGGCCCGCAGGAAGAAAACAAGCTCGAAGCCCTGATGCCCGGCCTGGAGCTGGTCAAGGACTATGGCTGGCTGACCATCCTGGCCAAGCCGCTGTACTGGCTGCTCGACAAGCTGCACGGCATGCTGCACAACTGGGGCTGGTCCATCGTGGCACTGGTGGTGCTGCTCAAGGCAGCGTTCTTCTGGCTCAACGCCAAGGCCTACGCCAGCATGGCCAAGATGAAGGCGATCAACCCCAAGATCATGGCGATGCGCGAGCGGCTCAAGGACAAGCCGCAGGAAATGCAGAAGGAAATGATGCGGATCTACCGCGAGGAAAAGGTCAACCCGATGGGTGGCTGCTTCCCCATCGTGATCCAGATCCCGGTGTTCATCTCGCTGTACTGGGTGCTGCTGTCGAGCGTGGAGATGCGCGGCGCGCCCTGGGTGCTGTGGATCACCGACCTGTCGACGCCGGATCCGTTCTTCATCCTGCCGCTGCTGATGACCGCGACCTCGGTGCTGCAGACCGCGCTCAACCCGACGCCGCCGGACCCGGTCCAGGCCAAGCTGATGTGGATCATGCCGCTGGCCTTCAGCGTGATGTTCTTCTTCTTCCCGGCCGGCCTGGTGCTGTACTGGCTGACGAACAACATCCTGTCGATCAGCCAGCAGTACGTCATCAATCGCCGTCTTGGGGTGACCAAGTAACCCCCAGGCTACGCGCTTCGCGTCTTCGCCTTCCCCCTGGAAGGGGGCGGCGGGCTGGCTCGGCGTAGCCTCGCTGCCACGCCCCTCGGCTAGTCGGCGCGCTTTGCATTGCCCTTTCTTCTTAAGCCGCTGGTGGTCTGGCGGCTTTTTTGTTTTCGACGCCAGAATCGCCTTCCATGTCCGCTGACCGCCAGGATCCCATCGTCGCCATCGCCACCGCCCCGGGGCGCGGTGGGGTGGGCATCGTGCGCATCAGCAGCCCGGTGGATGTCGCGCCGCTGGCGCTGGCGCTGGGCGGTCGGGTGCTGCCGGCCCGGGAAGCTTGCTACGTGCCGTTTCGCGATACGCAAGGGCAGGCAATCGACCACGGGCTGGCGCTGCGCTTTCCCGCGCCGCATTCCTATACCGGCGAGCATGTCCTGGAGCTGCAGGGCCATGGCGGTCCGGTGGTGCTGCAGTTGCTGCTGGCGCGCTGCCTGGAGGCCGCGTCGATGGTCGACCCGGCGAGCGGCCAGCCGCTGCTCAAGCGCTTGCGGCTGGCGCGGCCGGGCGAGTTCACCGAGCGCGCATTTCTCAACGACAAACTGGATCTGGCACAGGCCGAAGCGGTAGCGGACCTGATCGACGCCAGCACCGAGGCGGCGGCGCGCAGTGCCGGGCGATCGCTGTCGGGTGCGTTTTCCGATGAGATCGCCGGGCTGCGCGATGCGCTCATCCAGTTGCGCATGCTGGTGGAGGCGACGCTGGATTTTCCCGAGGAAGAGATCGACTTTCTCCAGCAGGCCGACGCCCAGGGTCAGCTCGACCGCCTGCGCGGCCGGCTCGATGCGGTGCGCCAACGCGCACGGCAGGGCGCGCTGCTGCGCGAGGGCATCACCGTGGTGATCGCCGGGCAGCCCAACGCCGGCAAGTCTTCGTTGCTGAACGCCCTGGCCGGTGCCGAACTGGCCATCGTGACGCCGATCGCCGGCACGACGCGCGACAAGGTCACCCAGACCATCCAGATCGAAGGCGTGCCGCTGCACGTGGTCGACACGGCCGGGTTGCGCGCCAGCGACGACGCGGTGGAAAGCATTGGCATCGCCCGGGCCTGGGACGAGATCGGGCGCGCCGACGCGGTGCTGTTCCTGCACGATCTTTCGCGGGCCGGCGAGGCCCGTTACGACGCGGGCGACGACGACATCCGCCGCACGATGGACGAGCGCGCGGTCGGGCGCGCGGTGCCGGTGCTGCAGGTCTGGAACAAGAGCGATGCGGTCGATGCCGCACTGCCGGCGGCGATGGGCGAAGACGCGATCCGGCTGTCGGCCCGCACCGGCGCGGGCCTCGACCTGTTGCGGCGCCGACTGCTCGAGGTTGCCGGCTGGCAGTCCGCGCCGGAAGGGCTCTACCTGGCGCGGGAACGGCATCTGCAGGCGCTGCGCGAGGTCGACGAGCATCTGGCCGATGCCCACGAGCGACTCGCCCTGGGCAATGCGGCGCTCGACCTGCTGGCCGAGGAACTGCGCCTGGCGCAGAACGCGCTGGGTGCGATTACCGGCGAGTTCGGCGCGGACGATCTGCTCGGCGTGATCTTCTCGCGCTTCTGCATCGGCAAATAAGGCTCGCGTTCCTGCGCGAAGCTTTGCAGCGCGCCATGAGCACGTGCCCATGTGCAACGCATAATGTTACGGAAAAAGCGAACAGCCGGCGCCTTGGGCCGGCGGATCCACCTCCGCAATGTCTTACTCCGTTCTCCTGGTCGACCACGACGAATCGCACATCCGGCGTGTCCTGGAGTCGACGCGGCGTCAGCGCCTGGATCCACATATCGAAACGGCCGACTCCGTGGCGCAGGCGCGCCTGGCGCTGCGGCGCAAGAATTTCGACGCGGTCGCCGTACGGCACCGCCTGCCGGACGGCACTGCCTTCGAGCTGCGGCGCGATGCCGGCCAGGCGCCCTTGCTGATCGGCGTCGAGCCCGGCGAGGAAGCGGTGGCCCGGCGCGCGATCCGGCTCGGCTTCTTCGACTACTGGGTGTTCGACGCGCGCTTCCAGTTCGCCCGCACCTTGCCGATTCGCCTGGCGCGCACCGCGCTCGGGCGCCGGCAGGAAGCGCAGCGCAATGCCTCGACGGCGCGGCTGGCCAGCCAGAACCGCCTGCTGCAGTCGATCTCGCAGGCGCAGTCGACCTTCATGGCCGCGCCGACACAGCCTTTGGCTTTCGACCGGCTGCTGGGCAACTTCATGTCCCTGAGCCACAGCGCTTACGGCTTCCTGGCCGAAGTGCTGCCCGACGACAAAGGCGGCTCCACCTTGCGCTGCCAGGCCATTGCCGACGTGCGCTGGGACAACGAGACGCGCGCGACGGTCGATGCCCAGATCGAGAAGGGCTCGCTGACCGCCGACCTCGACCGGCTGCTCGGCAGCGCCCAGGCACCGGGCCAGGCGGTGGTGTATGGCGCCTCGCCGATCGACCGGGTGCCGGACGGCTTGCCCGCGGGCCATCCGCCGATCGAATCGTTTCTCGGCATGCCGGTGCGCGCGGCGGGCCGCGTGGTGGCTTTCGTAGGCTTGGCCAATCGCCCTGGCGGCTACGGGCAGCAGCTGATCGAGTTGCTCGAACCGCTGGTGAGCACGGTGGCGCAGCTGTCGATGGTGAGCCGAACCGTGGCCGAGCGGGTCGGCACCGAGCAGCAGTTGCGCGACAGCGAGGCTCGTTGGCGTGACCTGACGACGCTGTCGTCGGGTTGGTACTGGGAGACCGACAGCGACCTGCGCCTGGTCCGCATGGAGGGCACGGTGCGCGACGACGAGGCCACGTTCAACAACCAGCTGCGGCTCGGCATGCATCCGTGGGAGATGGAGACACTCAATCTCAACGAGACCCACTGGCGCTCGCACCGCAAGCTGCTCGAATCGCGCCAGCAGTTCCACGACCTCGAGATCGAGCTGGCCAGCGACGGCGGCGAGAGCCAGTGGATGTCGATCAGCGGTCGGCCGTACTTCGACGCGGCCGGCTTTCGCGGCTACCGCGGCGTAGGGCGCGACATCAGCGCGCGCAAGCATGCCGAGGCGCGGGTCGAATGGCTGGCTTTCGTCGATGACCTCACCGGGCTGCCCAACCGCCGGCTGCTGCTCGATCGGCTGGAGCAGGCCATGGGCGACAGCAGCCGCCTGGGCCGCTGCGGTGCCTTGCTGCTGCTCGACCTGGACAACTTCAAGGATGCCAACGACACCCTGGGCCCGGCCGGCGGCGACCGGCTGCTGACGCAGGTGGCCAGCCGGCTGCGTGGCTGCGTGCGGCCGCACGACACGGTGGCGCGATTCGGCGGCGACGAGTTCGTCGTGCTGGTGCAGGGATTGCCGGCCGACATTCCGGCGGCCTCCGCGCAAGCCGAGGCACTGGCGCAGGCGGTGCTCGCCACCCTCGGCCGTCCTTATTCCATCGACGACGGCGACGTGGTCAGCACGCCGAGCATCGGCATCGTGGTGTTCGCCGATCACCAGCTGCCCTCGCACGAGGTGATCAAGCGCGCCGACCTGGCCATGTACGAGGCCAAGGCTGCCGGCCGCAACACCTTCTGCTTTTTCGATCCGACGATGCAGGAAGCCGCCCAGGCGCGCATGCGGCTCGAGAGCGACCTGCGCCAGGCGCTGGCCAAGCAGTCGCTGATCGTCTACTACCAGCCGGTGGTCGACCGCCAGGGTCGCATGTCCGGCGTGGAGGCGCTGGTGCGCTGGCCGCACCCCCAGCGCGGCATGGTGTCGCCGGGCGATTTCATCCCGGTCGCCGAACGCACCGGCCTCATCGTGACGCTGGGCCGCCAGGTGCTGTGCATGGCGTGCCGGCAGCTGGCCGTTTGGGCCAACGATCCGAAACGCGCGCACCTGACGGTCTCGGTGAATGTCAGCGCGCGGGAATTCCGGCATCCGCTGTTCGTCAGCCAGATGCTGGCGGTGGTGGAGCAGGAGGGCGCCGATCCGCGGCGGCTCAAGCTCGAGATCACCGAGAGCCTGCTGCTGCACGACGTGCAGGACACCATCGCCAAGATGACGGCGCTGCGCAGCTACGGTCTGTCGCTGTCGCTGGACGATTTCGGCACCGGCTATTCGTCGCTCAGCTACCTCAAGAAGCTGCCCTTCGACCAGCTGAAGATCGACCAGTCCTTCGTGCGCGGCGTGCTGGTCGATCCGCACGACGCCGCGGTGGCCTGCACCATCATCCAGCTGGCGCGCAGCTTCGGCCTGACCGTGGTGGGGGAAGGTGTGGAGACCGAGGGACAGCACGCCTACCTGGTCGCCAACGGCTGCGAGCTGTTCCAGGGGTATCTGTTCGGCCGGCCGGTGCCGGTCGACCAGCTGCCGGACGCGTAAGGAGCCGCCGGCTGGCCGTGAGGGCCGGTCAGCGCCGCGACAGCAGTTCTTCGGCCAGCGCCAGCGAGGAGGCGCGCCCGGACAACACCAGCGTGTCGCCGTTCTCCACCAGCGTTTCAGCGTCGTGCGCCGATTGGCGGCCGTCGGCCCGGCGCAGGCTGACCACCCGCACGCCGACCGTGTGCAGTGCCAGCGCGCCGATGCTGCGGCCACCTGCTGCCGAGCCGCCGGGCAGGGTGAACGGCGCCAGGCGTTCGGTGTCGCCGTCCTGCGGGGCATCGTCGTCGGCGCCGTGGAAATATCCGCGCAGCAGGTCGTAGCGGGCATCCCGCTGGTCCTGCACGACACGGATCACCCGTCGCATCGGCACCCCGACCAGCGCGAGCGCGTGGCTGGCCAGCATCAGCGAGCCCTCGATGGCCTCGGGTACCACCTCGGTGGCGCCGGCGGCCTGCAGCCGTTCCAGGTCGCGGTCGTCCTGGGTGCGCACGATGACGGGCACCTGCGCGGCGTGCGAACGCGTGTGATCGAGCACCTTGAGCGCCGAAGGCGTGTCCAGGTAGGTGATGACCATCGCGCTGGCCCGCGCCAGGCCGGCGGCCATCAGCGCCTGCAGTCGTGCGGCGTCGCCGAACACCACCGAATCGCCGGCGGCGGCGGCCTGCCGGACGCGGTCGGGGTCGAGGTCGAGCGCGATGTAGGCGATGCCCTCGCGCTCGAGCATGCGCGCCAGGTTCTGGCCGCAGCGGCCGTAGCCGCAGATGATCACGTGCCGGTTGGCGTTGATCGATTTGCGTGCGATGGTGGTCATCTGCAGCGACTGCTGCAGCCAGTCGCTGGCCACCAGCTTCATCACGATGCGGTTCGACGACAGGATGATGAAGGGCGCGGCCAGCATCGACAGCACCATCGCCGCCAGCACCGGGTTGAGCAGCTCGGGCGGCATGAGCTGGTGCTCTTGCGTCAGCTGCAGCAGCACGAAGCCGAATTCGCCAGCCTGCGCCAGGTAGAGCGCGGTGCGCAGCGACACCCCGGTAGTGCCGCCAAGGGCGCGCGCCAGTCCCATTACCAGCACCAGCTTCAGGCCCAGCGGCACGGCGAGCAGCAGCAGCACCAGGGCCCACTGGTCGAGCAGGATGTGCCAGTCGAGCATCATGCCGACGGTGATGAAAAACAGGCCGAGCAGCACGTCGTGAAAGGGGCGGATGTCGGTCTCGACCTGGTGCTTGAATTCGGTTTCCGACACCAGCATGCCGGCGATGAACGCGCCGAGCGCCAGGCTGAGCCCCGCCTGCTCGGTCAGCCAGGACAGGCCGAGCGCGATCAGCAGCAGGTTGAGCATGAAGAGCTCTTCGCTGCGCAGCTTGGCCACCAGCGTGAGCCACCAGCGCATCACCCGCTGGCCGCCCGCCAGCAGCAGGCCGACCAGTACGGTCGCCTTGGCCATGGCGATGGCCAGCGCCGGCAGCAGGCGCTCGGGCGCGGCGGCGAGCGCCGGCACCAGCACCAGCAGCGGCACCACCGCCAGATCCTGGAACAGCAGCACGCCCATCACCCGCTTGCCGTGCTCGCTTTCCAGCTCCAGCCGCTCGGCCATCAGCTTGACGACGATGGCGGTGCTGCTCATGGCCAGCGCACCCGACAGCGCCAGCGCGGCACGCCAGTCGACCCCGGCGAAGGCCGTCAACACCCGCGCCGCGACGAGCCCGCCGGCGGTGGCCACCGCCATCGTCACCGCCACCTGCGCCAGGCCGAGGCCGAATACATGGCGGCGCATGGCCCGCAGCTTGGGCAGGCTGAACTCCAGCCCGATCACGAACATGAGGAATACCACGCCGTATTCACCCAGGTGCCGCACGCCTTCGGAGTCCTGCGCGAGGGCCAGCGCGTGCGGCCCGATCAGCACCCCCGCGGCCAGGTAGCCGAGCATCGGCGGCAGCCGCAGGCTGCGGCACGCCACCACGCCCACCACTGCGGCGAGCAGGAAGAGCAGCGTGAGGGCGAGCGACGACATCCCGGCATGCTAGCGTGCGCCAAGGCCCTCGCCGCCGTGCGGCACGAAGCCAGCCGATAAAATCCGCCGATGACCGCGTCCCTGCCTGCCTCCTATCGCTTCGATCCCGCCGAGGCCCTGCGCCTGGCGCACCAGACGCTCGACATCGAGGCCGCCGGCGTGCTGGGCCTCAAGCGCGGCCTCGACGATCGTTTCGTCCAGGCGGTGCGCGCCATCCTCGAATGCCGGGGCCGCATCGTGGTGATGGGCATCGGCAAGAGCGGCCACGTGGCCCGCAAGATCGCCGCCACGCTCGCCTCCACCGGCACGCCGGCGATGTTCGTCCATCCCGCCGAGGCCAGCCACGGCGACCTGGGCATGATCACCGCCGCCGACGTGGTGCTGGCCTTGTCCAACAGCGGCGAAGTCGCCGAACTGACGGTGCTGCTGCCGCTGGTCAAGCGCATCGGCGCCACCCTCGTCTCCATGACCGGCAACCCGCGCTCTTCGCTGGCGCGCCACGCCGACATCCTGCTCGACAGCGGCGTCGAACAGGAGGCTTGCCCGCTGCAGCTCGCGCCCACCGCCAGCACCACCGCGCAGATGGCGCTGGGCGACGCACTCGCGGTCGCGCTGCTCGACATCCGCGGCTTTCGCGCCGAGGACTTCGCCCGTTCGCACCCGGGCGGCTCGCTCGGGCGACGGCTGCTGACGCATGTCTCGGATGTCATGGCTACCGGCGACGCCGTGCCCCGGGTGCTGCCCGAGGCGAGCTTCGCCGAGCTCATGCACGAGATGTCGGCCAAGGGTCTGGGCGCCGCGGCCATCGTCGACGCGCGAGGCAGCCTGCTCGGCATCTTCACCGACGGCGACCTGCGCCGCCTGGTCGAAACCGGCGCCGACCTGCGCGCCTTGCGCGCGGCCGACGTCATGAAACCCAATCCCCGCACCATCGCCCCCACCGCCCTGGCCGCCGACGCGGCCGAACGCATGGAGCAACACCGCATCACCGCCCTGCTGGTCGCCGACCCCAACGGCCTGCTGCAGGGGGTGGTGCATATCGGTGAACTGATGAGATCCAAGGTGGTATGACGATGGATTCCACGCCCGGCCCGCTGTCGCCCGTGCTGCGTTACAACCCCGAGCTGCTGCTGCGTGCGCAGGACGTGCGGATCGCCTTCTTCGACGTCGACGGTGTGCTCACCGACGGCGGCCTGTATTTCGCCGAATACCCGGAAGACGACCCGCGTGTCGGCGGCGAGCAGATCAAGCGCTTCAACACGCTCGATGGCCACGGGCTCAAGCTGCTCCAGGCGGCCGGCATCGTGCCGGCGGTGATCACCGGCCGAGATTCGCGACCGCTGCGGGCGCGGCTGACGGCCCTGGGCGTCGAGCATGTGCATTTCGGCACTGAAGCCAAGCTGCCGGCCGCCGAAGCCACGCTGGCGTCGCTCGGGTTCGGCTGGCACCAGGTCGCCGCCATGGGCGACGACTGGCCCGACCTGCCCGTGTTGCGCCGGGCGGCCTTCGCCTGCGTGCCGGCCACCGCGCATGCGGAAGTGCTGGCCGTCGCCCACCACGTCACCGCCGCCGCCGCCGGCCACGGCGCGGTGCGCGAATGCTGCGACCTCCTGCTGGCGGCCACCGGCCGCTACGATGCGCTGCTGCAGGCCTTCGCCCAATGAGCACGCCACCCGTCCATCAGACGACCACCCTGCCCACGCCGCAGGGTCGCGCCCGACTCACCCCGGCGGCCATGCTGCGTGGGGCCATCGACCGGTTGTCGATCTACCTGCCGATCGCGCTCATGGGACTGCTGGCGTTGGGCAGCTACTGGCTGGTGCGCAACTCGCCCACGGCCGCCGCGCCCGAGGTCGTGGCGCCCCTGCGCCACGATCCCGACTACTACATGCGCGACTTCGCCCTGCGCACCTTCGACGCCAACGGGCGCCTGCAGCGCGAGGTCTTCGGCGTCGAAGGACGCCACTATCCCGACACCGACACGCTGGAGATCGACAAGCCGCGCATCCGCGCGATCGCCGACACCGGCGCCATCACGGTCGCCACCGCCGAGCGGGGGCTTTCCAACGGCGACGGCTCGGAGGTGCAGCTGATCGGCAACGCCATCGTCACCCGCGAGCCGATGACCGGCAAATCTGGCCAGGCGATACCGCGCATGCAGTTTCGGGGCGAGTTCCTGCACGCCTACACCACGACCGAGCGGGTGCGGTCTGACCGGCCCGTCGTCATGACGCGTGGCACCGACACCTTCACCGGCGACGCCATGGACTACGACAACGCGGACCAGGTCATGCAGTTGCGCGGCCGGGTCCACACCACGCTGCAGCCACGGCAGAACGCGCCCGCCCGTTGAACGCCGCCATGACCGCGTCGCCCCTGGTCTTCATCACCGGAGCCTCCAGCGGCATCGGACAGGCCCTGGCGCTGCATTACTACCATCGCGGATGGCGTCTTGCGCTGGTCGCCCGCCGGCAGGAAGCCATCGACACGTGGGCCGCCGAGCAGCGACTGGAAACCGGGCGTTGGGCGAGCTACCGGGCCGATGTCGCGGTCATCGACAGCATCGTCGGCGCCAGCCAGGCGTGCATCGCGGCACAGGGCCTGCCCGACGTGGTCATCGCCAACGCCGGCATCAGCGTGGGCATCGACTCCGCCGACCGCAGCGACATCGACGTACTGGCCGAAAGCTTCGCGACCAATACCGTGGGTATGGCGGCCACCTTCCATGCATTCGTCGCCCCCATGGCCGCGCGCGGCAGCGGGCGGCTGGTGGGCATCGCCAGCATCGCCGGCATTCGCGGCTTGCCCGGCCACGGCGCCTACAGCGGCAGCAAGGCCGGCGCCATCGCCTATTGCGAGAGCCTGCGCGGCGATCTGCGCGGCAGTGGCGTGCGCGTGGTCACGCTGTGCCCGGGCTACGTCGACACCCCGCTGACGCAGGGCAATCGATACGCCATGCCGTTCATGCTCACGCCCTCGGCTTTTGCCGAAAAAGCGGTGGCGGCCATCGATAGCGGCGCTGCCTTGCGTGTGATCCCCTGGCAGATGAGCATCGTGGCGCGGGTCATGCGCCTGCTGCCGCCGTCCTGGTATGACCGGCTGGTGGCCGGCCGCGGACGCAAGAAACGACGTGGCGAGGCCTGATCATCAGGGGCGCAAAACAGAAAAAGGCCCCGAAGGGCCTTTTTGCTTTTGGTGTGATCGAAGCTGACGCGATCTCAGTAGCCGCCACCGCCGCCGCCGTAACCACCGCCGCCACCGCCGCCGTAGCCACCACGGCCGCCGCCGCCACCACCGCGTGGACCGGAGCCGTACGGGCTGCGGAAGCCGCCGTCGCCACCACCACCGCCACCACCGCTGCGGCCACCGCCGCCACCGCCGTAACCACCGCCGCCGCCGCCGCCACTGCGGCCACCGCCGCCGTAGCCGCCACCGCCGCCGCCGTATCCACCGCCGCCACCACCGCCGTAGCCGCCGCCACCGCCGCCGTAACCACCACCACCGCTACGCGGCGGGCGGGCTTCCATGGGGCGCGCTTCGTTGACCACGACGCTGCGGCCGCCGAGCGGCTGGCCATTCATGCCGTTGATGGCCGATTGCGCTTCTTCGTCGCTGCCCATTTCCACGAAGCCGAAGCCCTTGGAGCGGCCGGTGTCGCGTTCCATCATGACCTTTGCACTGGTCACGGAACCGAATTCGCTGAAAGCCTGTTGCAGGTCATCGTCGCGAACCGAATACGGCAGGTTGCCGACGTAGAGTTTGTTGCCCATTGAAGGGACTCCTAAAAACACAAGAGATAAAAAAGCGATGGAGTCTGCAACGCAATCAGCAACCGACCACGCGAACCCGACGAAACACCGCGAAACGAACGCTACACGCCCGCGAGCGCATTATGGTCCATAGCTTTGCCGAAAAGGCAAGCAGTTATTACGCAGGCGACCCCCGCCCTGGATTTCGAATCAGGGATTACCCGCGTAAGTCGGGACTAACCAGAATTACCCTCGCACGCCGCGCACCGCATCTGGGAATGATCATCCGCGATTGTGGTGCGCATCTTCATACTGCCACGCGTAAATGGTGCGCCACCGGCGAATTACCGAGGTATTAGGTCCGATCGGCTCCATTCGACATCGATACGGTGCTGACTCGAATATGTATATGCGGCCGATGCGCCAGAACCTCGGCCTACCGCCTTAATTCGATTCGGCCGTCGTCGCCTTCGGTGGCCCGGCCCGGCAATCCGGCTGGTACGGCACGGCCGCTATACTCCGCCCTGCGCCGATTTGCTCCAGCTTGCGGGCGCTTTACAAATGCTGCTAAAGACGGACCGGCAAGACACCCTCGCACCCGGCCTCGTTCGCAGCGAAGCCGGGTTTTTTGTTGTCCTGTCGTGTTCCTCTCGCCATGAATCTCATTGCACAGTCCCGGGCCATGCGCTTCGACGCAGCCCTGCGCCTGCGCAGCGGCGCCAGCATCGCAGGCTATACGCTGGCCTACGAAACCTACGGCAACCTCAACGCCGCGCGGTCCAACGCGGTGCTGGTCTGCCACGCGCTCAACGCATCGCACCATGTCGCCGGCGTCTATGCGGGGCAGGCCGGCTCCGAAGGCTGGTGGGACAACATGGTCGGCCCCGGCAAGCCGCTCGATACCGATCGTTTCTTCGTCGTCGGCATCAACAACCTCGGCTCCTGCTTCGGCTCGACCGGCCCGGCCGACATCGATCCGGTGACCGGGGAGGCGCGCGGTGCCGACTTTCCGGTGGTCACCGTGGAAGACTGGGTCGAGGCCCAGGCCCGGCTGCTCGACGCGCTGGGCATCGGCCGGCTCGCCGCGGTCATGGGCGGCAGTCTCGGCGGCATGCAGGCACTGTCGTGGGCGATCCAGTTTCCCGAGCGCGTGGGGCATGCGGTGGTAATCGCCAGCGCGCCCAACCTCAACGCCGAGAACATCGCCTTCAATGAAGTCGCGCGCCGCGCGATCGTCACCGACCCGGATTTCCACGACGGCCACTTCTACCAGCATGGCACCGTGCCGAAACGGGGGCTACGCATCGCCCGCATGATCGGCCACATTACCTATCTGAGCGACGACGTGATGAACACCCGCTTCGGGCGCGAGTTGCGGGATGCGGTGGCCTATCGCTACACCACCCAGGATGTCGAGTTTCAGATCGAGAGCTATCTGCGCCACCAGGGCGACAAGTTCAGCGAATACTTCGACGCCAATACCTATCTGCTGATTACCCGGGCGCTCGATTACTTCGACCCGGCCCGTGCCACCGGCAGCAACCTGTCGAAGGCACTGGCGGTTTGCAAAGCGAAATTCCTGCTGGCGAGTTTCACCACCGACTGGCGCTTCGCCCCCGCGCGCAGCCGCGAGATCGTGCGGGCACTGCTCGACAACCGCATCGACGTGAGCTATGCCGAAATCGACGCGCCGCACGGCCACGACGCCTTCCTGCTCGACGACCCGCGCTACCTGTCGTTGGTGGGGGCGTATTTCGAGCGTGTCGGCGCCGAACTGGAGGCTTCGGCATGAGCGATCTCGCCACCTACCGGCTCCTGTCGCAGTTGGTGCCGCGCGGCGCACGCGTGCTCGACCTAGGCTGCGGCGACGGCACCATGCTCGACCTGCTGGCCCGCGAACGTGGCTGCACCGGCTACGGCATCGAACTCGACGACGCCAACGTGCTCGCCTGCGTGCGGCGCGGGGTCAACGTGATCCAGCGCAACCTCGAAAGCGGTCTGGACCTGTTCGACGACCAGGCCTTCGACGTCGTGCTGCAACTCGACACCCTGCAGCACCTGCGCAATGCCGAGACCATGCTGCTGGAGACGGTACGCGTCGGCCGCACGGGCATCGTCGCCTTTCCCAATTTTGCGCACTGGCCCAACCGGCTGTCGGTGCTGCAGGGTCGTATGCCGGTGACCAGGCGACTGCCCTACCAGTGGTACGACACACCGAACATTCGCGTGGGCACCTTCCGTGATTTCGATGCCTTGGCGAGGCGCAATCGGTTGCAGGTTCTCGACGCGTTCGGATTACAGGGTGGGCGCGAGGTTCGTTGGTTTCCGAACGCACGCGCGGGCACCGCTGTGTTTCGACTGCAGGCGTCCGGGACGTAAATGAATGCATCCATGCGCTACCGGCGCGCTTCATTGCAAACACAGCGGTGACATGGGTTTGGGTGACCATCGCCTCGCAACATTGGTTAAATAGCGTTACTCATATTGCGAAAAACCGGGAAGCTTTGCGCGTAAGTGGTCCCTAGCATCAGGTCTCCTTTTAACGGAGAACCCATGGCGCTTCAATCCAACTTCTTCGGCAGCAAACGCGATGCCGACACCCCTGTAGCCCGCCCGGGCGCATCCACCAACAGCGCGGGCACGACCGTGACCCTGCCGTCCTCCTCAAGCACCGCCAGCAGCGCTTCCACCCCTGCCCCCGCATCCTTGATGCGCGACGTCAAGCCGGCCGTCACCACGCCGGTGAGCACCGGCGACAGCGTCAAGGCCGAGAACCCCAGCAAGCTGACCGTCGGGCCGAACATCAAGCTCAAGGGCGTGGAGATCACCGACTGCGACACGCTCGTGGTCGAGGGATTGGTCGAGGCGACGATGGATTCGCGGGTGATGCAGGTCGAGGAAGAGGGCGCCTTCAAGGGCTCGGCGCAGGTCGACTTCGCCGAGATCCGGGGAAACTTCGAAGGCACGCTCAACGCCCGCACGCGCCTGGTCATCCGGTCGACCGGCAAGGTCACCGGCCATGTCCGCTATGGCAGCGTGATCATCGAAGAGGGCGGCCAGCTCGGCGGCGAAGTGCATTTCGGCGCTGCGCCCACCCTGGCCAGCACCTCGTCGCGCGTCGAGGCGGCGGCTGCCTGAGCATGTTCAGGCCAACGGCGCCAGGCCGAGCCGCCGCAGCATGGCCGCGGCGGCGGCTGGCGCCCGCTCTTTCGCGCCGTTGATGAAGTAGACGAAGACATCGCGGCGATCGGTCTCCGGTCCGTCCTCGGGGCTCACCTGTTCGAGGCCGACGGGTCGTTTGCCCTCGCTCCAGGCGCGCGCGCACTGCGTCCAGCGGTCGAGCGCCGCATCGTCGTAGCCGGTCACCACGTCGGCCGAGGCCATCATCAGCCGGGCGTAGACGAAGTCGGTCGTGGCGTCCGGAATGGACACGAACTTGTCCGCATCGGTGAAGACGATGGCGCAGCGGTGGCGCCGGGCCATGGCGACGAATGCCGGATCGCGGAACGACGGGTGGCGCACGTCGAGCACGTGTCGCAGGGCAACACCGTCCCGGCGCTCGGGCAGCAGGCCAAGGAACGCCGAAAAGTCGTCCGGGTCGAACACCTTGCTCGGCATGAACTGCCAGACGACGGGCCCGAGCTTCTCACCCAGCTCGGCCACACCGCTGTTGATGAAGCGATCCACCGATTCGCCGGCCTCGGCCAGCACCCGCCGATGGGTGCAGTACTGCGACGCCTTGACCGAGAACATGAAGCCGCGCGGCGTGGCGTCGCGCCACTTGGCGAAAGTGGCGGGCGTCTGGTTGCGATAGAACGTGCCGTTGATCTCGATGGCCGGCAGCTGCCGGCTGGCCCAGTGCAGTTCCTGGGCGTGCGGCAGGCCTTCGGGATAAAAATTGCCGCCGCGCCATGGCTCGAAGGTCCAGCCGCCGATGCCGGTGCGAATGCGGTGTTCGTTCTGGTCCCCCATGCCTGGTCTCCCTGTTTGCGCCGAGCGGCGGTAACCCCATTGTGGTCGGCGTCGTCCATGGCGGCGTAAAGTGCTGTGACCACATCATCCGCACCCCAGGACAGCCCCATGAACGCACCCCTGCACCGCGAGATCCCCGCCGGCCTGCTCGATTCGGCCCGGCTGGGAGCCGAAATCACCGAACAATGGGACGGCGACATCGTCCGCCAGATCACCGACTACATCGCCGTGCCGGCCAAGTCGCCCGGCTTCGAGAAGGACTGGGCCGCGCTGGGCTATATCGACCTGGTGGTGCGCAATGCTGCCGACTGGGTCGAGCGGCAGAAGGTCGAAGGCCTGTCGCTCGAGGTGATCCGCCTGCCCGGCCGCACGCCGGTGCTGTTTTTCGAGGTCGCCGCGTCCACCGGCACGGCCGGCACGCCGCGCACCGGCACCCAGACGGTGCTGATGTATGGTCATCTCGACAAACAACCCGAATTCACCGGCTGGCGCAGCGACCTCGGGCCATGGTCGCCCAAGTACGAGGACGGCAAGCTCTACGGACGCGGCGGCGCCGACGACGGCTATGCGGTGTATGCCTCCATCGCCGCCATCCAGGCCCTCAAGCGACAGGGCGCGGCGCATCCGCGCATCGTCGGGCTGATCGAAACCTGCGAGGAATCCGGCTCCTACGACCTGCTGCCGTATGTCGACGCCCTGCGGCCACGCCTGGGCGATGTCGGTCTAGTGGTCTGCCTGGACTCCGGCGCCGGCAACTACGACCAGCTTTGGCTCACCAACAGCCTGCGCGGCATGGCCGGCGGCACCCTGCGGGTGGAAGTGCTGACCGAAGGCGTGCATTCGGGCGACGCTTCCGGACTCGTGCCGTCGTCGTTCCGCATCCTGCGCCACCTGCTCGACCGTCTGGAGGACAGCGCCACCGGCCGGCTGCTGCCGGCGAGTTTTCACTGCGAAGTCCCGGCCGACCGCCTGGAGCAGACCCGCGCCACCGCCGCCGTCCTGGGCGACGAAGTCACCAAGCGCTTTCCCTGGGCGCATTACGACTGCGGCGGCTCCACCCTGCAGGTGCTGCCGACCACCGGCGACCCGGTCGAGGCGTTGCTCAACCGCACCTGGCGGCCGACCCTGTCGGTGACTGGCGCCGAGGGCTTCCCGGCCATGAAGGACGCCGGCAACGTGCTTCGGCCTTTTACAGCCTTCAAGCTCAGCCTGCGCCTGCCGCCGCTGGTCGAGGCCGGAGGCGCGGTGCAGGAGCTCAAGCGCCTGCTCGAAGACAACGCGCCCTATCAGGCCAAGGTCACCTTCGAAGGCGGCGGCGGTGCCACCGGCTGGAACGCGCCGTCGACCTCACCGTGGTTCGAACAGGCGCTGGACGCGGCTTCGCTCGCCCATTTCGGCGCGCCCTGCGGCCACATCGGACAAGGCGGCACCATTCCGCTGATGAACCTGTTGAGCCAGGGCTTCCCGACGGCGCAGATGATGGTTTGCGGCGTGCTCGGCCCACGCAGCAATGCGCACGGACCGAACGAGTTCCTGCACGTGCCCTACGCCAAGCGGCTGACGGCGGCGGTGGCCGAGGTCATCGCCCGCATGCCCTGAGACGGGCTCGTCGGCGTCAGCCCAGCAGGCGCATCAGCGCAGCGAGCGGCGCGGTTTCGGCGCGCAGGATCTGCGGCCCCAGGCGCACCGGCGCAAAGCCGGCTTCCATCGCGGCGGCCTCTTCCTGGGGCGTCAGCCCGCCTTCCGGGCCGGAAAGAAAGCAAGCCTCGACCGGGTCGCCGGTCTGCAGCGGCGCCGAACCGTCGGCCAACGAAAGCAGATAACGCTGCACGCCGTCCGCCAGCTTCGGCTGGTGAAGCCAGTCGGCCAGGCTGGCCAGCGGCCTGACTTCCGGCACCCGGTTGCGCCCGCATTGTTCGCAGGCCGCGACGGCCACCGCCTGCCAGTGCGCGGCCTTCTTCTCGGCCCGCTCGCCCGACAGTCGCAAGACGGTCCGTGCACTCATGAGCGGCTGAATGCTGGCGGCCCCGAGTTCGGCCGCCTTCTCCACCAACCAGTCCATGCGTTCGTTCGCCGGCATGCCCAGCGCCAGATGAATGGTGCGCGGCGCCTCGCGCTCCACCGGGTCGAAAGCGCCAATCTCCACCGCCACATCGCTGCGGCCCATGCGGGTGATGACGGCCGTGTACTCGCCGCCCCGGCCATCGAACAGCGTGACGGTGTCGCCCGGCTGCATGCGCAGCACCTGCACATGGCGTGCGGCACCGGCCGGAAGCTCGAACGCCGCACCAGTGGAGAGCGGCTGTGAACAGAAGATGCGCGGCATGTCGCGGCGGCCGTCGGCTAGACGCGACCGAAGGCGTAGCCGGTGGCGACCTCGGTGCCCTCGATCCGGTCGAGCACCTTGAGCAAGGGCCCCAGCGCGCGATAGCGGTCGCAGGTGGAGCGGATGTAGCCGATGAAGCGTGGCGTGTCCGCGAGGTAGCGCGGCTTGCCGTCGCGCAAGGTGAGCCGGGCGAAGATGCCGGCCACTTTCAGGTGCCGCTGCAGGCCCATCCATTCGACCTCGGCGTAGAAGGCGCCGAAGTCGTCGCCGACCGGCAGGCCGGCCTTGCGCGCGGCTTCCCAGTAGCGCACGGTGACGTCGATCACCAGGTCTTCGTCCCAGCTCAGGAAGGCGTCGCGCATCAGGCTGGCGATGTCGTAGGTGATGGGGCCGTACACCGCGTCCTGGAAATCGAGCACGCCCAGCGGCGCGGCCGGGTCGTGGTCGTCGACCATGAGGTTGCGCGGCATGAAGTCGCGGTGCACGAAGACCTGCGGCGCTGCCAGGTTGCGAGCGACGATCTGGTCGAACGCCGACGCCAGCGTGGCGGCATCGGCGCCTTCCAGCTTCACCTGCCGGTAGGCACCCAGGTACCACTCGGGAAACAGCGCGAGTTCGCGCCGCAGCAGGGCTTCGTCATAGACGGGCAGCACGGCCGGGCGGGACGACACCTGCCACGCCACCAGCGCGTCGATCGCCTTGCGGTACAGCGGCAGGGCGGCCGCGCCGTCGGCCGGATCGATCACGTCGAGCATGGTGCGCCGGCCGAGGTCGTCGAGGAGCAGAAATCCGTGTTCGGCGTCCCAGGCGAGCACGCGCGGCGCGCGCAGGCCGGCGTCGGCCATGAGCGAGGCGATCTGCACGAACGGCCGGCTGTCTTCCTTGTCGGGAGGTGCGTCCATCACGATGGCGCTGCCGCCCGGCATGGCAGGAGCGTCGATCCGGAAGTAGCGGCGAAAGCTCGCATCGGCCGAAGCGAGCCGCAAGGTGGCCGGCGCCAGGCCGTGTGGCGGGGCGACGGCGGCGAGCCAGCGCGCGAAAGCTTCGGCTCGCGCCGGGTCTGCCCAGGCGATGGTGGAGGACGGCGCGGGCAGGGTATCGGGTGGGGTCATGGATAATCGATTCTACAAAGCCGCCCACCGGGCAGGTTTTGTCCTGCAAGACGAGTTTTGCCGCTCGTCGGTTCCGCCGACCCCTGTTTATTTCGCTGTACGCCCGAACGCCACGGCTCCGCCGACCGATGCCCCGACCGAAGATCGCCTTGCTCTCCCGTCCGTCGCCCTGGCCGCGCGCGGGACGTGGCCCGTTCTCACTCCGCGCCACCGCCTGGGCCAGCCACGCGCTGGTCGCGGCGACGCTGCTGCAGGGCGGCAACGCCTGGGCGCAGCTCGCAGCCGCCACGGCCGACGAACCGCTCATGCTGCGACGCACCCCCTTGCTGCGCGATGTGATTCCGTCGGAGCAGCGCCGCAACCTCCCGATCTTCGTGACCGGCGAGCGCACCACCGGCCTGACCGACTACCGCACCACCGTCGAGGGCAACGCCGAATTCCGGCGCGCCGACATCGTGATCCGCGCCGACAAGCTCGACTACACCCAGCCCGACGATCTCGCCATCGCCATGGGCAACGTGTACATCAACCGCGCCGGCGATATCTTCACTGGGCCGCACCTGGAGCTGCAGATCGACGCGATGCAGGGCTTCTTCGAGCGGCCCAGCTATCGGTTCCTGGGCACCAACGCCTACGGCCAGGGTTCGCGCATCGACTTCATCGACGACCAGCACATGGTCATCCACGACGTCACCTACACCACCTGCCAGCGCCGACCGGGTCCGAGCTGGATGCCCGACTGGGTCATTTCCGCCCGGTCGCTGGAAATCGACCAGGGCACCGGCCAGGGTGTGGCGCACGACGGGGTGATGCAGTTCAAGGGCCTGCGCATGCCGGCCGTGCCGTCGCTGTCCTTTCCGCTGACCGAGGCCCGCCAGTCCGGCTTCCTGCCGCCGGTCATCGGCCTGAACAGCATCAGCGGCGTCGAGACGATGATTCCGTACTACTGGAACATCGCGCCCAACCGCGACGCCACGCTCTATCCCTCGCTGCTGAGCAAGCGGGGGGTCGATCTGGCGGGCGAATTCCGCTATCTGGAAAGCAACTATCGAGGCCAGATTCGCGGCAACTACATGCCCGACGACCAGCTGCGCAACGGCATCGACCGCTGGGGCATTTCGGCGCTGCACACCGGAACGATCGACACCGGCATCGACGCCGTCGGCGCGGTGGGCTTCAGCGCCAACATCAATCGCGCGAGCGACAACAACTACTGGCGCGATTTCCCGCGCACCAGCGTCTCGCTGACCCAGCGCCTGCTGCCGACCGACCTCAACTTCAGCTGGGGCCGCGGCGACTTCACGCTCAATGCGCGATCGCTCAAGTGGCAGACCCTGCAGGACGTCAACTCAGTCATCGTGCCGCCGTACGACCGCCTGCCGCAGGTGGTGGCGCGCTACGGCAAGCTCGACGCCAACGGCTTCGATTACTCGGTCGAAGCCGACTACACGCAGTTCGAATCGAACCCATCGCTGACCAACCAGCCCAACGCGCGCCGGCAATACCTGCTGGGGCAGATCAGCCGGCCTTTCCTGGCGCCGGGCGGGTTCTTCACCCCCAAGGTGCAGCTGCACAGCCGGCACTACGATTTCGAATACGCACTGGCCTCCACCGGCCAGACGCAGGACAACGTCACCGTCCCGACTTTCAGCATCGACAGCGGCTTGGTCTACGAACGCAACACCAGCCTCCTGGGCCGTGCTCTCATCCAGACGCTGGAGCCGCGCGCCTTCTATGTCCGCACGCCCTTCCGCAACCAGAACAACCTGCCCAACTACGACACCGCGCGCAGCGACTTCAACTTCGCCTCGATCTACAACGAGAACGCGTTCGTCGGCAACGACCGGATCTCCGACAACAACCTGCTGACGGTCGGCGTCACCACCCGCCTGATCGACGCCAACACCGGTGCCGAGGCTGCCAAGTTCGGCATCGCGCAACGCCTGCGTTTCCAGGACCAGAAAGTCGTGCTGCCCGGTGAAGCGCCGGTCACCGACCGCCTGAGCGACGTGATGGTGGGCGGCTCGGTCAACTGGACCGAGAAGTGGGCCTTCGACTCCACCGTGCAGTACAACCCCAAGACCGATCGCTCGGTGCGCTCGAGCATCGGCGGGCGCTACAGCCCCGGCGACTACCGGCTGATCAATGCCGCCTACCGATTGCAGCGCGGCACCAGCGAGCAGGTCGACGTCGGCTGGCAATGGCCCATCAACGACCTCTGGGGTGATTTCGGGCAGGAGCTCGGCCGCGGTCGTGGCCAGGGTCCGGGACGTCTCTACACGGTCGGACGCGTCAACTACAGCATGTTCGACAGCAAGATTACCGATGCCGTCGTCGGCTTCGAATACGAAGGCGACTGCTGGATCGGCCGGGTGGTGCTGGAGCGGCTGCAGAGCAGCACCACCACCGCCAACAAGCGCCTGCTGTTCCAGATCGAATTCTTCGGCATGTCGCGCGTCGGTTCCAGCCCGCTCGAAATCCTGCGCCGAAGCATTCCCCGCTACCAGTACCTGAACGAACAGGTGATGACACCGAGCCGTTTCAGCAACTACGACTAGCCGCCCGCCGTCACCAGCGCCCGGCAGCCTCCAACCATCGTCACGGACGAGCGTCCACCACCATGAAGCATCACAACGCCCTCTTTCTCTCGCTGACCCTCGTCGCCCTCGGCCTGCTCGGGACGACCGGTGCAGCGGCGCAGGGCCTGCGGCTGTCGCCCAGCATGTCCGCGCCCGGGACCTCGTTGCAGCCCCCGGCCGGCGCTGCGGCCGCCATGGCGCCCACGGTGCAACAGGCCGACTACATCGTGGCGGTGGTCAATTCCGAGCCTATTACCAACAGCGAGGTCAACATGCGCGCCGACCGCGCTGCGCAGCAGATCTCCCAGCAGGGCGCTGCGCTGCCACCGCGCGATGTGCTGCTGCGTCAGGTGCTGTCGCGCCTCATCAACGAAAAGGCGCAGCTGCAACAGGCCGTCGAGAACGGCATCAAGATCGACGAACCCATCATCGACCAGGCCGAAGAGAACGTCGCCCGGCAGAACAACACCGATCTTGCCGGCCTGCATCGCCGCATGGCGGCCGACGGCATCTCGCTCGAACGTTTCCGTTTCGACCTGCGCAACCAGCTCATGTTGCTGCGTCTGCGCGAACGTGAAGTCGAGTCGCGCGTGCGGGTCACCGACCAGGACATCGACCAGTTCATCCGCGAACAGCAGACCGCCGAAAGCGCGACCGGCCAGCAGATCAACCTGCAACACGTGCTGGTGCTCGTGCCGGAAAATGCCACGCCGCAGCAGGTCGCCAGCCTTCAGGCGCGCTCGCAGGGCATCGCCGACCGCGCCAAGGGGGGCGCCGATTTCGCCGTGCTCGCCCGCGAAAACTCCGACGCGCCGGAAGGCCGCAGCGGCGGTCTGCTCGGCTTGCGGCCGGCCGACCGTTACCCGAACCTGTTCGTCGAGGCCACGCAGAACCTGCCGGTCGGCGGCATCGTGGGACCGGTCCGCTCGCCTGCGGGCTTCCACATCCTGAAGGTGGTCGAGCGGGTCAACGGCACCGGTGTTCCGACCCAGGTCATACAGAACCACGCTCGCCACATCCTCCTGCGCCCCACGCCGCAGATGACCGAGGCTGCGGCCATCGAGCGCCTGGCCGACCTCAAACGGCGCGTCACCACCGGCCAGTCCGACTTCGGCGAGCTGGCCAAGCAGTTCT
The DNA here is from genome assembly GCF_033546935.1 of Xylophilus sp. GOD-11R. Classification (GTDB taxonomy): domain Bacteria; phylum Pseudomonadota; class Gammaproteobacteria; order Burkholderiales; family Burkholderiaceae_C; genus Xylophilus. The sequence goes on from NZ_CP137854.1 coordinate 5,105,292, forward strand.
CCGTGGACGGCAGCGCCAAGCAGGGCGGCGACCTGGGCTGGGCCAACCCGGGCCAGTTCGTGCCCGAATTCGAGGAAGCGATCGAAGGCCTCCAGCCGGGCCAGGTCAGCGACCCCCTCGTGAGCCGGTTCGGCGTGCACATCATCCAACTGATCGAGCGCCGCGAACACACGCTCAACCAGCGCGAACAGCGCGACATGGTGCGCGCCGCCGCCCGCGAAAAGAAGCTCGACGAGGCCTACACCACCTGGGCGCAGGAAGTGCGCGGCCGCGCCTACGTCGAGCTGCGCGAAGTGCCGCAATGAGGCCGTCGGCTTGCTGCTTGGTGGAGTCCGAAGCGTGAAGCACATCGCACGCAAGCGTTTCGGGCAGCATTTCCTGTCCGACGGCGGCATCATCGACGGCATCGTCGATGCGATCGACCCGAAACCCGGCCAAGCGATGGTGGAGATCGGCCCGGGTCTCGCGGCGCTGACGCAACCGCTGGTGGAGCGTGTCGGGCGCCTCACCGTCATCGAGCTGGACCGCGATCTCGCCGCCCGACTGCGCTCACACGGGCAGCTCGAAGTGATCGAATCCGACGTGCTGAAGGTCGACTTCACCGCGCTCGCGGCGCGGCTGGGTGTCGCCAAGTTGCGGGTGGTCGGCAACCTGCCCTACAACATTTCCACGCCCATCCTCTTTCAGCTGCTGGGCCATGTCGATGCCATCGAAGACCAGCACTTCATGCTGCAGAAGGAAGTCATCGACCGCATGGTCGCATCGCCTTCCACGGCCGCCTACGGTCGGCTGTCGGTGATGCTGCAGTGGCGCTACGCCATGGAGAATGTGCTGTTCGTGCCGCCCGAAAGCTTCGACCCACCGCCGCGGGTCGACAGTGCGGTCGTCCGCATGGTGCCGCGCGCCGAGCCGCAAGCATTGTCGCCGCCGCTGCTGGAAGAGCTGGTACAGGTCGCCTTCAGCCAGCGCCGCAAGCTGCTGCGCCACACGCTGGGCAAATGGCTGGAGGCGCGTGGCGTCGAGGTCGCCTTCGACCTGACGCGACGGGCTGAGGAGGTGCCGGTTGCCGAATACGTTCGACTCGCGCAAACGGTCGGCCCATGAAAAAACCCGCCATCGGCGGGTTTTTTCATGGGGGCGCGTCAAGCGCGATCCGATCGATTCGACATTACGCGGCGGTCAGCCAGTAACCCGAATTGAAGGGGCTGCTCATGCGCAGCGCCATCGGCGACACGTCCACGAGCTTGTCGGTGGGCATTTTCTCTGCGGGATCGGTCTCGATCGCGATGCCGGCAACGGCCTCGGCCGCCGGAGCCTCGTTCGCCCGTTCTGCTTGGCTGGTGGATGCAGAACGGGCTACAGAAAAGAATAGAAGCAGCGGAAGGACACCTTGCGGTCGCCCCAATAATCCGAGGCGTCGCGGAAGATGTCGAGCAACTGTTCGCGAGCCTCCTTGTCGAACTTCGCGTGCGCCGGAATCTGTTCCAGCACCACGATGAAGCCAGGCTGCGGGCCCGATTTATGCAGCGGGTCCGTCATGCAGTCGTACAGCGCATCGAAGTTCTTGCCGAAGTGCGACGGGAAGGTGAACTGGGCCGCGATCATGTCGAGCACGTCCTGCTTCGACTGGGCTTCTGCGAGGTTGGCGTACAGAAAGTGCTGTCCCATCGACTGCGCCGCCTCTTGAAGGTCGGGCACACGGTGTGCGCGAATCGACTGAACGATATTGCTGCGCACGCCACGAAGCGGGGACTCGTTTTCTTTGGTACGAAGTGGGGTATCCATCTCCGCTGCTCTTTCTTTTTTCAAGGGGCCTGAATTCTGGAGTGCGAAAGCCGAATCGCTCGCTTCCGTCTCCGATTGGTGTGATGAGAGAAATATCATTCGACGATCTCCCGAAAGCTCGAGTAGTGGTCTGCGGTATAAAAACAGCGCTCGGGATTTCGAGGGGCGCCGCCGCACACGATGCGCCGGGCACCCCGGTCGCGCGATCTTGGAGTGACAACCGTGTATTCGCGGTAATGGCCGCGCCGGAAAGGCGGAAGCAGTTTTTCGCGATTGCCGAACACCACACCGTCCTTTTCGAAAGGGAAGGGACCGCCGGAGCGGATCAACCCGTACGTTTGTCGCCCTTCAGGGGGAAGCTCCGCCACTCGGATGGTTGCCGTGGGGCTGACCACCGATGGAGGTGTCTTCGAAACTGCAGGGCCAGCCGCGAGAAGTGCGACGGAGGCGGTGGTGGCCAGCAAAGCTGCCGCGACCAAACCCCTGATCCGTGCTCCAGGCGCCGGGTGGGGCGTGCTGCGGAGCAGAACCCGCAGGTCAGGCGCGATCAGCGCCAACCTTCGCAACATGCGCAAATACCTTTCGGGAAATCACTGGCCAGAAACTGCGGACGGAAATGCCGGCAAACAGCCGCTTTTTAACGACTAAAAGCGCGGGTAAACCCCCGAAATTTCAATCCAGTAGTGTGACGGAAAGAGCACTACTGCGCAAGTATCGGGCAGGCGCGAAGCGCCGAACCGGTGCAAAAAGCGCCGATTCGGGGCCTTGTTTCGACCGTTGCGGTCGCGTCAGCGCGTGGCGTTGGCGTCGGCGACGGTCAGCGCGGTCATGTTGACCACGCGCCGGACCGTGGCGCTGGCGGTCAGGATGTGCAGGGGCTGCGCGGCGCCGAGCAGCACCGGGCCGATGGCGATGTTGCCGCCGGCTGCCGTCTTGAGCAGGTTGTAGGAGATGTTGGCTGCGTCGATGTTCGGCAGTACCAGCAGGTTGGCGTCACCGGTCAGGGCGCTGTGCGGCATGACCTGCATGCGTTGCGCACCATCGAGCGCCACGTCGCCGTGCATTTCGCCGTCGACTTCGAGCCAGGGCGCCTGGATGCGCAGCAGATCGAGGGTTCGGCGCATCTTGACCGCGCTCGGTTCGTTGCTGCTGCCGAAGTTGGAGTGCGACAGCAGCGCGGCCTTGGGCTTGAAGCCGAAGCGCAGCATTTCCTCGGCCGCCATCACGGTGATCTCGGCCAGTTGTTCGGCCGTCGGGTCGTAGTTGACGTGGGTGTCGACCAGGAAGACCTGGCGTTCGGGCAGCAGCAGGCCGTTCATGCAGGCGTACGTCGTGACGCCGGCGCGCTTGCCGATCACCTGGTCGATGTACTGCAGGTGCATGTGGGTGCCGCCCCAGGTGCCGCAGATCATGCCGTCGACCTCGCCCTTGTGCAGCAGCATCGAGCCGATCAGCGACAGCCGGCGCCGCATCTCGATCTTGGCGATCTGCACCGTCACGCCCTTGCGCTCGGTCATGCGGTGGTAGGTCTGCCAGAAGTCGCGGTAGCGGTGGTCCTGCTCGACGTTGACGACGTCGTAGTCGGTGCCTTCCTTCAGGCGCAGGCCGAACTTCTCGATGCGCTGGGCGATGATGGCCGGCCGGCCGATCAGCGTGGGTCGGGCGATGTTTTCATCGACCACGATCTGCGCGGCCCGCAGGATGCGTTCTTCCTCGCCCTCGGCGTAGGCCACGCGCTTCTTGGTCGCGCTCTTCGCAGCGGCGAAGATCGGCTTCATGGTCGTGCCCGATGCATAGACGAAGCTCTGCAGCGAGTCGCGGTAGGCGTCCATGTCCTGGATCGGGCGCAGTGCCACGCCGCTGTCGACGGCGGCCTGGGCCACCGCTGGCGCGATCTTGATCATCAGCCGCGGATCGAAGGGCTTCGGGATCAGGTAGTCCTTGCCGAAGACCAGCGGCTCGCCGACATACGCGGCCGCGACCACTTCGCTTTGCTCGGCCTGGGCCAGCTCGGCGATGGCGTGGACTGCCGCGATCTCCATCTCGTCGGTGATGGTGGTGGCGCCCGCGTCCAGTGCGCCGCGGAAGATGTAGGGGAAGCACAGGACGTTGTTGACCTGGTTCGGGTAGTCGGTGCGGCCGGTAGCCATCACGACGTCGCCGCGCACCGCGTGGGCGTCTTCCGGAGAGATCTCGGGGTTGGGGTTGGCCAGCGCGAAGATCACGGGGTTGGCGGCCATCCTGGCGACCATCTCCGGCTTGAGCACGCCGCCGGCCGACAGTCCCAGGAACACGTCCGCGCCTGCGATCACCTCGCCGAGCGAGCGCAGTTCTGTCTTCTGGGCGTACTGGATCTTGTCCTCGTCCATCAATTCGGTGCGGCCTTCGTAGACCACGCCGGCAAGGTCGGTCACGAAGACGTTCTCGCGCTTCAAACCCACCTTGAGCAGCAGGTTCAGGCAGGCCAGCGCGGCCGCACCGGCACCGGAGGTGACGAGCTTGACCTGGCCGATGTCCTTGCCCACGACCTTCAGGCCGTTGAGCATGGCGGCGGCCACGGTGATGGCGGTGCCGTGCTGGTCGTCGTGGAAGACCGGGATCTTCATGCGCTTGCGCAGTTCGCGCTCTACATAGAAGCAGTCGGGCGCCTTGATGTCCTCGAGGTTGATCGCGCCGAAGGTGGGCTCCAGCGCGGCGATGACCTCGACCAGCTTCTGCGGATCCTTCTGGTCGATCTCGATGTCGAACACGTCGACGCCGGCGAACTTCTTGAAGAGCACGCCCTTGCCTTCCATCACCGGCTTGGAGGCCAGCGGCCCGATGTCGCCCAGGCCCAGCACGGCCGTGCCGTTGGAGATCACGGCCACCAGGTTGCCGCGGCTGGTGTACTTGAAGGCGTTGTTCGGGTCCTTGACGATTTCCTCGCACGGCGCGGCGACGCCGGGTGAATAGGCCAGTGCCAGGTCGCGCTGGTTGACCAGCTGCTTGGTCGCCGCGATGGCGACTTTGCCGGGCTTGGGGAACTCGTGGTAATCGAGCGCGGCACGGCGCAGTTCGGCGCGGCGTTCTTCGATGTTGGTGGGAGGCGTAGTGGGCATGCGGTCCGTCTTTCCTTTTGCGCGGCTCGACTGCTGTCGTCGAGTCGACGGCCGGGCTGCCGCTCGCGCAGAGTGAAAGTCAATTGTAGGTCGCCCGCGAGAGGCCACCGGTGCGGGTTGCCGAGCGTTCGGCCCTTGTCTTTCATGGCAGTTTCACCGGCGATGCGCAGGATGCACCTGGCCACAACCTTAGGATTGCCCGTGACGACGTCCATACGAGCCGGCGGTATGGCCCTCGCCGTTTCCCTCGTGCTCGCCGCCTGCGGCGGCAGCAGCGACCCGGTGGTGGCCACCCCGACGCCGACGCCTCAGCCGCTCGAATTGACGATCCTGCACATCGACGAACACCGCTCGACGCTGGACAGCAAGACCAAGATCAAGACCCTGAAGCTGCAGACCACCGCGGGCGCCGCACCGGTCGACATCGCGGTCAACGCCGCCGGCTTCCCGCGCGTGACCCGGGCGCACCACCTTCGAGGACGAGACCATCGCCGCCCAGCGGGAGATCGACACCCTCAAGGCCCGTGGCGTCAACAAGATCATCCTGATGAGCCACATCGGCTACGACTACGACAAGACCGTCATCGCCAAGCTCAGCGGCGTGAACGTGCTGGTCGGCGGCGACTCGCACCCCTGCTCGGCCCGGGCAGCCTGTCGACCTACGGCGTGGGCAGCCCGGCTGGCGCCTACCCGACCCGCGCGACCGACAGGGGACGGCCGCCAGGTGTGCCTGGTGCACGCCGGGGAGTACGCGCAGGTCGTGGGCGAGCTGAAGGTGTCGTTCGACGCCGCCGGCAACGTCACCGCCTGCGCCGGTACGCCGCACGTGCTGATCGGCGACGACTTCACCATCGCCGCCGTCGCCGCCAGCGGCGGCACCGCCGCCGTGCCCGTCGCGCCGGTCAGCACGGCCCAGCGTGCGGTCGTGCTCGACTCCGACGTGTTCCAGACCTACATCGACCGCCAGCCGAAAAACACCGCCGGCCTGCCGGTGCTCACCAGGCTCGACAGCAGCCTCTACAGCACCAAGCGCTACGTGCAGCCTTGACGCAACGTGAACGGGCCGTCCGGCCCGTCGCACTGTCGATGCGCCGCGCCTGCTCAGGTGGCGGGGCATTTCCTTGACAGGGGCGCCGGGGTTCGCGCGGGCCGATCCGGCTTTCGTGTCGCGCTTTTTTTTGGGGTGGACGCCTGCCTAGACTGCGCCGCAGAACGGCCATCCGGCCACCCCAGAAGCGCGGGTCGAGCCGCCAAGGAGACTAGAGATGTTGCGACGCACATCGAGCGATGGAACCCGCCCGGCCCCGTTCATCCCGCCACCTGATATCGACCGGTCCGCGCTGAGTCCGACCAACGAACCCCACCGAGCCAACCTCGACGATGCGCAAAACAGCGCTTCGCTGGAACCGCTGACGCTGATCGCCTATGAGCCGCTCGACCATCGAGACGTGCAGGCCCCGCCGCTGACCGTCGTGCCACGGCCGCCCGGAGGTACTTCCACTGTCGAGCGCCTGCGTGACCGACCCGGGCGCCCGCATCCGGTGTTTTCATCGCCGGCCTACCACCGACTGCTGCAGAGCATCGGCGCGCATGTCGCCGATGTCGCGGCCGGACCGAATCATGGCGCCAATGCCGACTACATCGCAGCGCTGGCCGGCTGCGACCCGAGCAAGGTCTCGGCCTGCATCGTCGCGCCCAACGGCGCCATCAGTTCCTTCGGTGACAACACGGTGTTCACCGGGCAATCGATCCTCAAAATGATCATTCTGCTGGCGGCCTTGCGACACGCCGGGCTCGAGGCGGTCGAACGCGCCATCGCCTGCCTTCCGAGCGACATGGCGTTCAACGGGCCGTCGACCGTTGGCCTGCTCGACAACCCCGAGGCCGCGCGCTTCGCCCTGCGCTGCATCGGCCCCGAAACCACGACCGCCTTGCTCGAGGAGATCTGGAACGGCGGCGACTGCCGCATCGCCAACGCATCGTGCAATCTGGGCGCGATCGCCGCCGCGGCCTTCATGCCGGGGGAGGGTGGCAGCGTCGGCCGCCAGGCGCTTCTGATGCGGCTGATGGCGTCGCTCGGGCCTCGCCGCTCGAGCGTCTCGAAGGTGATGGAAACCGCCCATCGGATCCACGGCTCCGAGTTGCTCGATACCGCCGGCAATCAGCTGCGCGCGCGGGTGGTGCTGCACCTGCTCGGCAGCGTCCTGCCTGCCGAGTTCGACCGGCCGTTGCAGGCCTTCCAGCTCATGCAGGGCTACATCGCTGCTTGCGCACTGTCGACGGACGTCTCCAACCTGGCGGCGGCTTTTTCCGCCTTCGTCACCGGCGAGAACGTGTTCACCGGCGAACGCGTCGTGGATGCCGACCATGCCCGCTTCATCCGCGAGCAGATGCGGGTCGGCGGGCTCTACGAAAAAAGCCTCGCGTTCTTCGAGCGTACCGGCCTGGTGGCCAAGTCGGGCGTGGGCGGCGGCATCGTCGCCATCTGCCCGGCCACCGGCCTGACGATCGCGGTGCATGCGAGCCATATCGACCCTGTCGGCAACAGCACCCGCGGCATGGCATTGCTGGAGCGCATTGCGTCGTCGCCCGAGCTCCTGGCGGTGCGGCGCGCCTGCAACGAGAACCACCACGTGCCGCCCTGACGCCTGCGCCCCGGGTGCGGATTCCGGTGCACTCGGCCCCGGTCGTAATTAGTCGATTCGATTGTTATATGTGGTCATCTGCCGGCATCACGATCAATCGCTAGCAATAATCGGATCCTTTTTTTAATCGGGCCGAACCTGCAGAAGTCATCTCCGCCAGTCAGGCAATGTCGTAACAACAAGTAGCATCGTTTACCATCGAGTCAAAACTGATACTCGAAAAGCGGAAGAGTGGGGCGGGGAATCCATGCAGGTCGAATTTGCCATCCAGGCGTGGGCCGGCCTCGCAGCGGGACTTGTCTCGCCGTCGTGCTGGCTGCGGTGGGCCAAGGCGCCTGAATGTCCAGCCGGCGAGTTTGCGCCTGCATCCGCGCCATTGGCCGAGGTACCGGCCATGCTTCGGCGCCGCCTGGGGCCACTTGGCAAGTACGCTTCGCAAGTGGCCTACGACTGCCAAGGCGACGACGACCACCTTCCGTTCGTTTTCGCGTCCCGATACGGCGATTCCACCCGTTCGCTGAACTTGCTGGGCGATTATTCAAACGGTTCCCCGATTTCCCCGGCTGATTTTGCGTTGTCGGTTCATAACGCCATCAGCGCGATTTATTCGATCGCTCGAAAAGACCGAGGCTTCCAGTCGAGCATCGCGGGCGGCCGGTTCAGCGCCGAAGCCGGATTGGTCGAGGCCGTCTCCCTGCTGGACGACGGCGCACAAGCCGTGATGCTCGTCCATTACGACGAACCGCTCCCGGGCGAATACGCGGCCTTTTCGGACGAGCCTTCCAGTGCCTACGCATGGGCCTGGCGCGTCTCGCGCCCGGCTCATGCAGCCGAATCCTTCACGCTTCGGGCGTGCAGCCCGGAGTTGCACGATCCGCTCGAAAAAGTACGGCTGCCGCACGGCCTCGACGTCTTCCGTTTCGTGCTCTCGGGCGCGCCGTCGCTGAAGTCTTCGGACGGCCAAAGCGCCTGGACCTGGACCCGGCATGACTGAGTTGCTGCGACGGGGCGCGCGCATCGTGTCGACCGCCTTCTGCTTCGCCTGCTTCGGCGTCGGGGGCGTGGTGCTGGGCGGCATCGTGTTTCCGGCATTGGGCTGGTTTGTGCGCAACGCCGAACACCGGGCCTCTGCCGCTCGCCGTGTCATCACCTGGGCGTTCCGGGGCTTTGTCGGGGTCATGCAGGCCCTGCGACTGCTGCGTTGCGAGTGGCACGGCCTGGAGCGGCTTCGCGGACGCGGCCTGCTGATCCTCGCCAACCATCCGAGCCTGATCGACGTCGTGCTGCTCATGGGGCGTGTGCGCCATGCCGACTGCATCGTCAAGGGGGCGCTGGCCCGCAATCCCTTCACCCGCGGCCCGGTCACGGCAGCCGGCTTCGTCTTCAACGATTCGGGCACCGGCCTGGTGGATGCCTGCGTGAAGTCGCTGGCGGCCGGCAACAACCTCATCGTCTTTCCCGAAGGCACCCGCACACCGGCGTCCGGACAACACAGCCTGCAGCGCGGCGCGGCGCGCATCGCCCTGGCCAGCGGCCAGGACATCACGCCGGTGCGCATTCGGTGCACGCCCGCGGCCTTGGGCAAGGGCGTCGCGTGGTACCGCGTGCCCAACCGCACGGTGCAGTTCCACATCGAGATCTGCTCTCCCATCCGCGTGGCCGACTTCGTCGCCGACAACGCCAGCGAGGCGCTCGCCGCGCGGCGTCTCACCGATCACCTGACCGCCTTCTTTTCCTCGGAGACCCGCCGTGCCTTCCCCTGAGCTCGAGCTTGAGATCAAGCAACTCATCATTTCGGCGCTGTCGCTCGAAGACATCCAGCCCGACGACATCGACGCCGACGAAGCACTGTTCGGCGCCGGCCTGGGCCTCGACTCGATCGACGCCCTGGAGCTCGGCGTCGCGCTGCAGAAGAAGTACCGCGTTGGCATGTCCGCCGACTCGGATGAAACCCGCCGCCATTTCTCCAGCGTGCGTTCGCTGGCGGCCTTCGTGGAAAACGGCATGGCCGCCGCGTCGCAGGCCTGAGCCGCCGCGATCCCACGCATTCAAGGCACCCCCGGCATGAGCAAAGAAGAAATCCTGGCGCGCATCGTCCAGATACTCCACGACACTTTCGACATCGATCCGTCGACCGTGAGCCCGCAGGCGCGCCTGTCCGAAGACCTGGGTATCGACAGCATCGACGCCGTCGACCTGATCGTTCAACTCAAGCCGCTGGTCGGTCGCCGACTGCAGCCCGAAGCCTTCAAGGCGGTGCGGACGGTGCAGGACGTCGTCGACGCCCTGCACGGCCTGCTGGTCGATCCGGTCGATGCCTGAGTCCGGCACAACGCGAAGCCTTGCCACCCGGCCGGCGCCACCGCGCTGGCGTGTATTGATCGTCGGCGTGGCGACCCTGGCCTATCCCTTCGCCGTCTACCTCGGTTTCGGTCGGGTGGCGCCGGCGTGGCTCGCGGCCGGCCTAGCCGCGCTTGGCCTGCTGCGCGCCTGGAGCAGTCGCGATGCCCTGTGGCTCTATGCGGCCGGCGGCGCGGTGTTGCTGGCACTGTGCAGCGCGGCCGCCGACAGCTGGCTGCCGGTGAAGCTGTACCCGGTGCTGGTCAATGCGGTGATGCTGTCGCTCTTCGGTTTCAGTTTGCTCAAACCGCCGACCGTGATCGAACGGATCGCCCGGCTGCGCGAGCCTTCGCTGCCGGCCGAGGCGCTGCCTTATGTCCGCCGCGTCACCATCGCCTGGTGCGGGTTCTTCGCGGTCAACGGCGGCCTTTCGCTGGCCAGTGCGCTGTGGGCGTCGGAGCGGGTCTGGCTGCTCTACAACGGTTTTCTTTGCTACGTGCTGATCGCCGCGTTCTTCGGGGGCGAATGGCTGGTGCGCCGCCGCATGCGATCGAACCTGGCGCGGAGCCGCTGCAATGCCTGAGTGGTCGAGGCTGACGGCCGTCGCCGGTACCGGGACGACGGGCGGTGCGCGTATCGAGGACGACCGGCCCGTCGCCTGGCACGACGGCACGCTGATCACGCGCAAACTCTTCTTGCGGGATGTGGCGGCCTGGTGCTCGGCCTTCGCGGCGATGGAAGGTGCCCGCTTCGCGCTGTATTTCGAAGACGACAGCTACACCTTCGCCGCTGCGCTCTACGGTGCCTGGCACGCCGGCAAGCAGGTCTGGTTGCCCGGCAACCGGCTTCCCGCCACGCTGGACCGCCTGCGGGCGCAGGTGGACGGATGGGCGGGCGACGTGCCGGGCGGCCTGTCGCCGCACGCGGCGGTGGTTGCATCGCCCGTGCTGCTGCCGCCGCTGGATGCGCAAAACACCAGTCTGGTCATCCACTCTTCCGGCTCTACCGGTGAAGCCACCGCGATCCACAAGCGTCTCGCGCAGCTCGATCACGAAGTCGCCGCACTCGAAGCTTGCTTCCCTCTGGCGGCTGACGACCCTGCGAACCAGCCTCCACGCATCCTCGGCACCGTCTCGCACCAGCACATCTACGGACTGCTGTTTTGCGTGCTCTGGCCGTTGGCCGCCGGGCGCCCGTTCGCCAGCCGCCGGCTGCTGCATGCGCGGCAGATGGCCGACGCGATCGCGCAAGGCCCTTGTGTGCTGGTGTCGAGCCCGGCGCACTTCAAGCGGTTGCCCTCCGAGGCGGACGGGCTCTCGGCAGGCGCCGCGCTGCGCCTGGTGTTTTCCTCCGGCGGACCATTGCCTGCCGACGCGGCGTTATCGGCGGCGGATCGCCTGGGCTGCGTGCCGACCGAAATCCTCGGCAGCTCCGAAACCGGTGGCATCGCCTGGCGACGCCAGGCGGTCCATGGTGAACGCTGGCAACCATTGCCCGGCGTGGAATGGCGCATCGAAGACGACCAGCTCGCGGTGCGTTCTTGGCATCTGCCCGACGACACCTGGTACCGCACCGCCGACCGGGCCACGCCGGTGGCGGGCGGCTTCGCCCTGGCAGGCCGCGCCGATCGCATCGTGAAGATCGAGGAAAAGCGCGTGTCGCTCAGCGCGGTCGAGCGGGCCGTGGGTGCATTGCCCGAGATCGCCGATGCCCGCGCGCTGGTGCTGTCGGGCGCGCCGGGCGACCGCGTCGCGGTGGTCGCGGTGCTCACCGAAGGCGGACAGCGCCTGCTGGCCGAGCTGGGCCGGCGCCGCCTCGGTCACCGGCTGGCGCAAGCCCTGTCGCCCGAGCTCGAGCCGATCGCGCTGCCGCGCCGCTGGCGCTATGTGCAGGCGCTGCCGGTCGACGCGCAAGGCAAGAGCGCCCAGGCGTTGTTGCAGTCGTTGTTCCGGCCGCGTGTGCCCAAGGCGACGTGGCGGCTGCAGGCACCGGAGCACGCGCGTGTCGAGCTCGATATCGACCCGGCACTGGCCGTGTTCGACGGCCACTTCGACGAACTGCCGGTGCTTCCCGGCGTGGCGCAGCTCGACTGGGCGATCGCGTTCGGCGGCGCCTGCTTCGCCCTGCCGCCACGCTTCCTGCGTGCAGAAGCGGTCAAGTTCCACCGCCCGGTGCTGCCGCCGGCGACCCTGCTGCTCGACCTGCAATGGAATCCGGCGGCCGGTCGCCTGTCGTTCAGTTTCGAATCGGCACTGGGCGTGCACGCCAGCGGCCGTGCTGTCTTCGGCGAAGCCGCATGACTGCATTCAACCCCGTGGTCCTCATCCCGGTCTACAACCATCCCGCCACCATTGGCGCGGCGGTGCAGGCGGTCGTCGGCCAGGGCTTGCCCTGTTTGCTGGTCGACGACGGCAGCGATGCCGCCTGCGCCGCCGTTCTCGACGCGGTGGTGGCGGCCCATCCCGGCTGGGTGAGCCTGCAACGCCTGCCGCGCAACCAGGGCAAGGGCGGTGCCATGGTCGCCGGCCTGCGCGAGGCTGCGCGCCGGGGCTTCAGCCATGCGGTGCAGATCGACGCCGACGGCCAGCACGATTGCGCGGACATTCCGCGCTTTCTGGCCACGGCGCGTGAGCGACCCGAGGCGGTGGTCAGCGGTTGCCCGATCTACGACGACAGCGTGCCGCGCGCGCGCCTCATCGGACGCTACGCCACCCATGTCTGGGTGTGGATCAACACGCTGTCCTTCGACATCCGCGATTCCATGTGCGGCTTCCGGGTCTATCCGCTGGCGGCGGTGTCGGGGCTGATCGCCAGCACCGCCATCGCCCGGCGCATGGATTTCGACACCGACATCATCGTGCGCCTGCACTGGCGCGGGCTGGAGGTGGTCAACCTGCCGACCCGTGTGACCTATCCGCAGGACGGCATCTCGCACTTTCGCCTTTGGCGCGACAACGTGCTGATCTCGCGCATGCACGCGGTGCTGTTCTTCGGCATGTTGTGGCGCGCGCCCTGGCTGCTGTGGCGCCGGAGCCGGGTGCGGGCATGAGCGCGGCCACATCGGCACCGCACTGGGCCGCGCTGGGCGAAAGCACCTGCGTCGCGGGCATCCGCCTGCTCTACGGCCTGCACCGTGTCTTCGGCCGCGCTCCGCTGCGCGCCATCCTCTATCCGGTGGTGTTCTGGTACTGGGCGACGCGGCCGGTAGCCCGGCGCGCATCGCTGCAATACCTGCGACGCCTGCACGCGGCCCATGGCGTGCCGGCGCGCCCGCCCGGCTGGCACGCCTCGTTGCGGCATTTCCTGTCGTTCGCCGACACCATCGCCGATAAGCTGCTCGCGCTCAGTGGTCGGTACCGCTTCGAGAACGTGCACTTTCGCGGCCGCGAGATCGTCGACGATCTGCTGGCGCGCGGACAGGGCGGCCTGCTGGTCACCGGCCATGTCGGATGCCTCGAGCTCTGCCAGGCGGTGGCGGGGCATCAGTCGGGAATGCGCCTGACGATCCTGGTGCACACCTTGCACGCCGAACGCTTCAACCGGCTGCTGCGCCGGCTCGATCCGCACAGCCGGGTGCGGCTGATGCAGGTCAGCACGGTCGATCCCGCGACGGCGGTGCTGCTCGGCGAACGGGTGGGGCGGGGCGAGTTCATCGCCATCGCCGGCGACCGCGTGCCGCTGGCTTCCGGCAAGACGGTGCGCGTGCCCTTTCTCGGCCACGACGCGCCGTTTCCGGTCGGCGCCTACGTGCTGGCCGCGCTGCTGAAATGCCCGCTGCTCATGCTGGGCTGCGTGCGCCAGGGCGACGGGCACCTGGTGTCGTTCGACTCGCTCGCCACGCGTGTCGAGCTGCCGCGCGGTGATCGTGAAGCCGCGCTAATCGCCCATGCCGCCGCGTTCGCCGCACGGCTCGAGGACCTGCTGGTCCACGCGCCCTACGACTGGTTCAACTTCTTTCCCTTCTGGGAGCAGCCGACGGCCGCGCCCATCGCCAGCCGGACGCCGGCCCACCATGACGTCTCCTGAACTTTCCGTGCCCCCCGTCGTGTTCGACGGCGGCCTGCTGACCATCGAAGACATCGCCGCGCTCGCCGGAGGCACCCGCCGCGCCGAACTGTCGACCGAGCCCGCGTTCCGTGCCCGCATCGCGCGTGGCGCCGACTTCCTGGAGCGCCTGCTGCAGGAAGACGGCGTGGTCTACGGCGTGACCACCGGTTATGGCGACTCGTGCACGGTGGCCATCCCCCGCGAGCTGGTGGCGGAACTGCCGCATCACCTCTACACGTACCACGGCTGCGGCGCGGGGCGGATGTTCACGCCCGACGAAACGCGGGCCATCCTGGCCACGCGACTGGCGTCGCTGGCGCGCGGCATGTCCGGTGTCAGTGTCGATCTGCTCGTGCAGCTCGAGACCCTGCTGCGCCACGACGTGCTGCCGATGATTCCGGCCGAGGGATCGGTCGGTGCGAGCGGTGACCTCACGCCCTTGTCCTATGTCGCGGCCGTGCTGTGCGGCGAGCGGGACGTGTGGTTCGAAGGCCGTCGCCAGCCCGCTGCCGAAGTGCTGGCGCGGCTCGGCGTCGCCCCGCTGCGGCTGCGCCCCAAGGAGGGCCTGGCCATCATGAACGGCACGGCGGTGATGACCGCGCTGGCCTGCCTGGCCTGGCGGCGTGCCGAATACCTGTCGCGGCTGGCCTCGCGCCTGACCGCCTGCAACGTGCTGGCGAGCGCGGGCAATGCGCACCACTTCGACGAGACGCTGTTCGCCGTCAAGCCGCATGCCGGCCAACAGCGGGCGGCGGCACGCATCCGGGCCGACCTCGACAGCGACCGGCCGGCGCGCAACGAACAGCGCCTGCAGGACCGCTATTCGCTGCGCTGCGCGCCGCATGTCATCGGCGTGCTGGAAGACGCGCTGCCCTTCTTCCGCCAGCTCGCCGAGAACGAACTCAACAGCGCCAACGACAACCCGATCATCGACGCCGAAGCCGGCCGGGTGCTGCACGGCGGCCACTTCTACGGCGGCCATATCGCCTTCGCCATGGACGGCCTGAAGACGGCGGTCGCCAACATCGCCGACCTGCTCGACCGGCAACTGGCCCTGCTGGTCGACACCCGCTACAACCACGGGCTGCCGGCCAACCTGTCGGGCGCAACCGGGCCACGCGCGGCCATCAATCATGGGCTCAAGGCCTTGCAGATCAGCGTGTCGGCCTGGACCGCCGAGGCGCTCAAGCTGACCATGCCCGCGTCGGTCTTCTCGCGTTCGACCGAATGCCACAACCAGGACAAGGTGAGCATGGGCACCATCGCGGCGCGCGACTGCCTGCGGGTGCTCGAACTCACCGAGCAGGTCGCCGCCGCCATGCTGATCGCCGCCCGGCAGGGCCTGGCCCTGCGCGCGCGCATCGACCCGCAGCTGCGCCCCGGCGCGGCGCTCGCCGGCTTCCAGGCCGCGCTGGAGCAGGTCGTCGCGCTGGTCGAGGAGGACCGCGCGCTCGACGGTGATTTGCAGCTACTCATCGGTCTGGTCCGCGACCGAGCCTGGAACCTGCCATGAGTGCCACGACCGCCGTGACGCCCGACCTGAGCCACGAGATCGAACTGCTGCCGGCCTTCCACGAGATCGACCTGATGGAGGTCGTCTGGCACGGCCACTACCTCAAGTACCTGGAGCAGGCGCGCAGCGCGTTGCTGCGGCGCTTCGACTACGACTTCACCGGCATGCGCGATTCCGGTTTCGCCTGGCCGATCGTCGACGTGCGGCTCAAGTACATCGCGCCGGCCAGGCTGGGCTCGGCGATCCGGGTCCGCGCGCAAATCGTCGAGTGGGAGAACCGCCTGCGCATCGCCTACCGCATCACCGACGCCGCCACCGGCGCCCGGCTGCACGAAGCCACCACGATCCAGCTGGCGGTCGACATGGCCACGGGCAAGACCTGCTTCGTCTGCCCGCCGGTGCTGTGGCAGCGGCTGGGGGTTTCGCCATGAGCTGGAATCGTCGCCGGTGGATGGGCGGGCTCGCCGCCATCGTGTCGGCCGCGCCGGCCGCCATGGCCTTTGCGGAGTCGGCATCGTCGAGCCCCGGCACTTCGGCCCTGGTCGCCGGCGTGCGGTCGCGGCTGGTCGCCGAGCCGGTATTGCGCGGCCTGTTCGAGCAACAGAAACGCGTCACGGGCTTCCGGCATCCGCTGGTCTCGCGGGGCGATTTCCTCGTGCTGCGCGACCGGGGCGTGTTCTGGCACACCCGCGAGCCGTTCGAGTCCACCCTGGTCGTCAGCCGCGACCGCCTGGTCTCCCGCCGCGCCGACGGCAGCATCGCCACGCAGCTCGACGGCCGCGACGAGCCGGCGATCCGGGCGCTCAACGAAACCTTGTTCGCGCTCGTCTCGGCCGACCTGGCGGCGCTGACCGGCCGCTTCGTCATCGAAGGCACCCTGGCCGGCGCCGAAGGCTGGTCGCTGGACCTGCGGCCGAGGGACGCCGGACTGGCACGCTTCGTCACGCGCGTGGGCCTCACCGGCGACCGCTTCGTGCGCAGCGTGACCCTGGCCGAAGCGCAGGGCGACAGCAGCGTCATCCAGTTCAGCCAGCAGGTCGCGGCCAGCCGCGCCAACGCCGATGAGCTCGCGCGTTTTGACTGACGGCCGCCTGCGCCGCTGGTGGGCGCTGGCCGCCGCGCTCTGGCTGGTGGCGGTGCTGGCGGTGGCGGCGCACCAGTGGCGCTTCTGGCATGGCCAGCGGCTCGACACCGACGTGATGGCCTTGCTGCCGGCCAACGAACAGGCACCGGAAATCGGGCTGGCCACGCGCGCGCTGGCCGACAGCGCCGCGCGCGCGGTGGTCGTGATGGTCGGCGCCAGCGATGCGCAGGGCGCGCTGCGGGCGACGACCGCCTGGCGTGCAGCGATGCGCGAGCGCGGCTCGCCGCTGCAGGCAGGCCTTGGCCTGGACCCGGCGCAGCTCGACACCGCGTTGGCGTTCTACCGGCCCTGGCGCAACCGACTGCTGACACAGACGCAGCGCACGCATCTGGCCGCAAGCAGCGACGACGCCCTGGCGGCCGAGGCGCTGCAGGGGCTGTTCCAGCCGGGCGCGGCACCGCGCCTGTCGGCCTGGGCGGCCGACCCGCTCGGGCTGTGGGCTCCGTGGTGGGCGGAGCGGGCGGCATCGAGCCGGGCGCGGCCCCGCGACGGCGAACTGTGGCTGGCCGAAGGGGGTCGGCAATGGATCGTGCTCGCCCTGCAGACGCAGGGTCCGGCCATCTCCCTGAGCGGTGAGCCGTTGCTGGCCGAAGCCCTGGCCGCCGCGCAGGCGGCCGCGGTCGCGGCGGTGCCCTCGGCCCGTGTCCTGGCGGCCGGCGTGCCGCTGCATGCGGAAGCGGCCGCCGTCGGCGCCAGTCGCGAGGTCAACACCATCGGCTGGGGTTCCCTGGCGGCGGTGATGCTGCTGGTCTGGCTCGCCTTTGGATCCTTGCGGCCGATGTTGCTGGTGGCCCTGTCGCTGCTGGTGGGCACCGCCGCCGCGCTGTCGGTCACGGCCCTGGTGTTCCAGCAGGTGCATCTGCTCACGCTGGTTTTCGGCGCCAGCCTGATCGGGGTCGCGGAAGACTACGGCATCCACTATTTCGCCAGCCGGCAGGCCGAGCCCTCGGCGCGGCCCATGGGCCTGATGCGGCGCCTGCTGCCGGGGCTGGCGCTGGCGGTGGCGACCAGCGTCGTCGCATACCTGGTGCTCGGCATCGCACCGTTTCCCGGCCTGCGGCAGATGGCGGTGTTTTCGGCCACCGGGCTGGTCGCCGCCTTCCTCACCGCCGCCTGCTGGTTTCCCTGGCTCGACTGCGGACAGGTGCCGCGCCGCCGCATCGCCGACGCCATCGCACGCAGCCTGACGGCGTGGCCGCGGTGGCACGCGACCCGCTGGGGCTGGATCTTGCTCGCGGCGATCGGCCTGTTGTGCGTGACCGGCTGGTGGCAGCTGCGTTGCGTGGACGATATCCGGCAGTTGCAGAACCCGCCGCCGCGCCTGGTCGCCGAGCAGCGCGAAATGTCGAGCCTGCTCGGACTGCCGGGCGTGGCCCAGTTCTACCTGGTGCGTGGCGCCGACCCGCAGCAGTTGCTGGAGCGCGAGGAAGCGTTGAAGGAGCGGCTCGCACCCCTGGTCGCGCAGGGGCGCTTGTCGGGCTACGAAGCCCTGTCCGACTGGGTGCCGTCCATCCGCCGACAAGAGGCCGACCGCGCGCTCACCGAGCGGGCCGAGACGGCGGTGATGCGCGGCATCGTCGACCACCTCGGCGAGGCACCGCAGCGCGAGGCCTTCGACGCGCGTGCGCTCACGCCGCAGGCCTGGCTGGCCGACCCGGCATTCCGCGCCGGCCATCGCCTCTGGCTCGGCTCCATCGCCGGGGCCCAGACCAGCGTGGTGCTGCTGCGCGGTGTGCACGACAGCGCGGCCCTGCCGGCACTCGCGTCCGCCGCCGACGGCCTGGCCGGCGTGCGCTGGGTCGACAAGGTGGCCGAGGTGTCCGGATTGCTCGGGCGCTACCGGGTGTCGATGTCGTGGCTGCTGGTGCTCGGCCATGTCGCCACTTTCGCCGCGCTCTTCTGGCGTTATCGCCGTGCCGCGTGGCGCGCCTGGGTGCCGACCCTGCTGGCGACCGGCGTCACGCTGGCGCTGCTCGGCTGGATGGGGCAGCCGCTGCAGCTGTTCAACGTGCTCGCGCTGGTGCTGCTGCTGGGCATCGGTGCCGACTACGGCATCTTCCTGCTGGAGCATCGCGGCGAGGGCGCCGCATGGCTGGCGGTGGTGCTCGGCGCGGCGAGCACCTGGCTGTCGTTCGGCCTGCTCGGGCTGTCGCAGACACCGGCCCTGCGCGCCTTCGGCCTCACGCTGATGTTCGGCATCCTGGCCGTCTGGCTGCTGTCTCCGCTCTTCCGGCAGCCTGCGCAGGAGCCGGCGGCATGACCGTGCACCGCGCGGCCAGCCGGCGCGCCTTCTGCCTCGGCCTGCCGACGGTGCTCGGCGGCTGCGCGCTGCTGCGGCCGGCCGCGCCGCTACCGCTGTTGCGCCTGAGTCCGGCATCGCTCGGTGCGGACATTTTCTGGCAGCAACGGCTGGACGTGGAGGCCGCCGGCACCGTCCGCGAGCTCGACGCCTTGCTCGAGGTCGACGCCGACGCGGTGCGCCTGGTCGTCATGGCCCTGGGCCAGACGCTGGTGCGCATCGACTGGGACGGCCAGGCGCTGCGCGAACAGCGCGCGCCCGGCCTGCCGGCCATCGTCAGCGGCGAGCGCATCCTCTCCGACCTGCAGCTGATGCTCTGGCCGGCGCTCGCCATCCGCGAGGCCCTGCCTGCGGGATGGACGCTGGAAGACGTTCCCGGAACGCGGCGCCTGCTCGCCGGCGCCGAGCTCGTCGCCCGCATCGACTACCGAACGGCGGCGGATGCCGAACTGCAGCATCTGCGCGGCCACTATCGCCTGCGCGTGCGCAGCCTCGCGTCGGCACAGGGCCAGCCATGACCCCGGTTTTCCTGAACGACATCGGCATCGTCAGCGCGCTCGGCCATGGCGTGGCGGCGACGCGCGAGGCGCTCTTCGCCACCGATGGCCCGCTCGGCGTACGGCCGACCGACGGCCACACGCCCGGCCGGCCGCTGCACCTGGGCTGCGTGGCCGATCCCTTGCCGGACCTGTCGCAGGCGCCGGTGCGTTTTCGCAGCCGCAACAACCGCTTGATCGCCGCCGCGCTGGCGCAGATCCGCCCGCAGGTCGATCGCGCCGTCGCCCGTTGGGGCCCGTCGCGCGTGGGCATCGTGCTCGGCGTCAGCACGGCCGGTCTCGACGAAGGCATCGCCGCGCGCCGCGCCCATGCCGCCGGACTGCCCTGGCCGGCCGGCTACGACTACGCGCAACAGGAAATGGGCAACGCCGCCGCCTGGCTCGCGCACGAGCTGTCGGTCCGGGGGCCTGCTCATGTGATCTCCACGGCCTGCTCCTCGGGCGCCAAGGCACTGGCCTCCGCTGCCCGGCTGCTGCGCGGCGGCCGGCTCGACGCGGTGTTGGCCGGCGGTGCCGACGCGCTTTCGGGCTTCACCATCGCCGGCTTCGGCGCACTCGAATCGGTGAGCGCCGACCGCTGCAATCCCATGTCCATCGACCGGCGCGGCATCAACATCGGCGAGGGCGCGGCCCTGTTCCTGATGAGCCGCGAGCCCGGCCCGGTGCGGCTGGCGGGCTGGGGCGAAAGCTCCGACGCCCACCACATGTCCGCACCCGACCCCACCGGCCATGGCGCATTGGCCGCGATGCGGCTGGCGATCGAGCGGGCCGGCATCGACTCCGACGCCATCGACTACGTCAACCTGCACGGCACCGCCACGCCGCAGAACGACGCCATGGAGAGCCGCGCCGTCGCCGAACTGCTGGGCCTGCGCGTGCCGGTCAGCTCGACCAAGCCGCTCACCGGTCACGCCCTGGCGGCCGCCGGCGCCATCGAGGCGGCGCTCGGCTGGTGCTGCCTGGTCGACAACCCCGCCCACCGGCTGCCGCCGCACTGGTGGGACGGCCGGCGCGATCCGGCGCTGCCGGCCCTCCATCTCGTGGCACCCGGCGAATCGGCCATCCGCCCAATCCGCCACGTGCTCAGCAACTCCTTCGCCTTCGGTGGCAGCAACGCCAGCCTGCTGCTCGCCACGGCCTGAAATCGAACAGACCCATGCTTGTTGAAGACATCGACCAATGGATCCCGCAACGCGGCGCCATGCAACTGCTGCACCGCGTGCTGGAAGCCGACGAGGACCATGCCGTGGCCGAGGCGCTGATCGGCGCCGACGGCCTGTTCGTGCGCGACGGCGTGGTGCCGGTCTGGATCGGCATCGAATACATGGCGCAGACCATCGCCGCCTGGGCCAGCGCGCGCGGCCGCCGGCGCGGCGGCGGCAGCCCCCGGCTCGGCCTGCTGCTCGGCACCCGCCGCTACACCGCCCACGGCGAGGGTTTTGCCTGCGGCGCGCTGCTGCGTATCGAGGTGCGCTGCGAGCTCTGCGGCGACAACGGCCTGGGCCTCTTCGAATGCGACATCTCGGTGGACGGCCAACCGATGGCCAGCGCCACCGTCTCGGTGTTCGAGCCCGCCAATGCCGGCGACGTGCTCGCGATGGGAGCGACGGCATGAGCGCGCCGACCGTGCTCGTCACCGGCTCCAGCAGCGGCATCGGCCGCGCCATTGCGCTGCGGCTCGCGCGCCAGGGCCACGACCTGGTGGTGCATTGCCGCAGCCGCGTCGCGCTGGCCGAGGCCGTCGCCGACGAGATCCGAAGCCTGGGCCGCCAGGCGCGGGTGCTGTGCTTCGACGTCGCCGATCGCCAGGCCTGCGCCGACCAGCTGCTGGCCGATGTGGAACGCTTCGGCGCCTACTACGGGGTGGTCTGCAATGCGGGCCTGGCGATGGACAACGCCTTCCCCGCCATGACCGGCACCGAGTGGGACCGCGTCGTGCACACCAACCTCGACGCGTTCTACAACGTGCTGCATCCGCTGGTCATGCCGATGGTGCAGCGGCGCAAGCCCGGCCGCATCGTCACGCTGGCCTCGGTGTCGGGCCTCATGGGCAACCGAGGGCAGACCAACTACAGCGCGGCCAAGGCCGGCATCATCGGCGCGACCAAGGCGCTCGCGGTGGAACTGGCCAAGCGCAACATCACGGTGAACTGCGTCGCGCCGGGCCTGATCGACACCGAGATGGTGGCGCCTGAAGTGCTGGAGGAAGCGCTGAAGATCATTCCGGCCAAACGCATGGGAACGCCCGACGAAGTCGCGGCGCTGGTCGCATTTCTACTGACGCCGGATGCCGCCTACATCACGCGGCAGGTGATATCGGTCAACGGGGGCATGCTGTGAAGCGCGTCGTCGTCACCGGCGTCGGTGCGATCAGCCCGCTCGGCCACGACTGGCCGACGGTGCACGCCGGACTGCGCGGCCTGCGCAACTGCGTGCAGGTCATGGACGAATGGAAGATCTACGAGGGGCTCATCACCCAGCTCGGCGCGCCCGCGCGACCGTTCGACCTGCCGGCCCACTACAACCGCAAGTCGACGCGCAGCATGGGCCGTGTCGCGCTCATGGCGACCCGCGCCAGCGAGCTCGCCCTGGCCGACGCCGGCCTGCTCGACGACCCGCTGGTGCGCAGCGGCCGCATGGGCATCGCCTATGGTTCTTCGGCCGGCACGCCGGCGGCGGTGGGCGACTTCGGCCGCATGCTGCTCGACAAGACCACCGAGGGCATCAACGCCAACACCTACATCAAGATGATGTCGCACACGGCGGCGGTGAACATCGGCG